>NZ_JBVFTZ010000001.1:0-4311687 GCF_055693495.1 Falsiruegeria sp. JB4-1 | reverse complement strand
CCACTCACATATACACTTGACGTTGGATCAGGCTTGAGAACCATTCCATTTGCGGAAACCCTTTTCAAAAGGAGGATTTCGGATGTGGAAAAATTGGGGTGGAAATCAAGAGAACCATTTGCACGCGATCTATCCGACGTCTTTGGATGAGCTTCGACACGTCATTTCGACAGAAAGTTCGCCACGGATCGTAGGTTCTGGCCATTCCTTTACGCCTTTGGTCGCAGAAGCGTCGAGAATCGTTTCGCTACGGGATCTTCGGGAGACCCCACGTATTGCCAGTTCGGAAAATCTGGCCTGGATGGACGCCAACAAGCAGCTGAAAGAGCTGTCACCGCTTTTGGCCGATGAAGGTCTGGCGTTTCGCAACCTTGGTGACATCAACGTCCAGACTTTGGCTGGAGCCGTGTCTACGGCTACGCATGGAACAGGCGCCACTCTTCCCTGTCTGTCGGCTGAATTGCGGAACGTAAAGATCATGTTGGCACGTGGTGACATCATCAATACAGAAGATGATCCGACCGGTGATCTGATTGAAGCAGCTCGGGTATCGCTTGGGGCTTTGGGTGTTATACTTGAAGCTCAGGTAGAGCTAGTTCCCAAGTACTACCTTCGGCGTCGAGTGGAAGTGGGGAGCTTGCAGGATACTCTCGCACAGATGCACGAACTTTGGGCATCTCACCGAAACTTTGAGTTCTTCTACATTCCTTGGTCTCAAAAAACACTTCGCCTGCGACATGATCTGGCGACCGAACCCCGAGGAAAGGCGCCTGCAGATTTGGACAACCTTGCTGTGTACGGACTGAGGTTTGCGCGTTTTCTTGGTCGTTTGCATCCAAGTCTGCGGCGCCAGGCTTTGGCGTCTCTTTCTGCGCTGCAAACAGAAGAAGATTACGTTGATGAGAGTTGGCGGGTTCTGTGCAGTCAACGAGACGTTCGGTTTGTGGAAATGGAATATCATGTACCACCAGATGCAGCGCGGGAAGTGCTGAAAGACGTCATTGCAAGAACGGAAAATAATCATCCCAATGTCTATTTCCCGATTGAAGTTCGAAAAACCGCTGGCGACAGTGGTTGGCTGTCTCCTTTTCAGGGCGGAGAGCGAATTTCGGTGGCCATCCATACCGCGGCTCATCAGAATTTCAGGGAGTATTTCGCAGATATTGAGCCAATTTTCAAAGCTGCAGGAGCGCGGCCACATTGGGGGAAGATGCACTCTTTGACGTTCTCAGATCTCGATAAGCTCTACCCAGACTTTCTCCGATTTTGCGAGCTCCGAGAGAAACTTGACCCTTCGGGTAAATTCCTGAGTGGATATTTGCGAAAACTCCTGGTTGAAGGGTCCTGACGAGATGATTGTGACCGATTTAGCGGAAGCGTCAGCAGTCCTACGAGAGAGCGGTTTGAACAGGCCGAGTGTGATCGTGGACTTGGATGCTCTTGATCACAATATTCAGGTGCTACAAAAGACCGCTGACCCGACCCTTTCCTGGCGTTTAGTTGCAAAGTCTCTCCCGTCTGGCCCGTTGCTGAATTACCTGAAAAAGGCTCTGAAGATCGATGACCTCATGGTGTTCTCAGAGCCCATGCTGGCAAAGCTCTTATCCGAATCCAATGGCGATCTGTTGTTGGGGCGTCCGATGCTCGTTAGTTCAGTGCGCCGTATACTCAAACAACACCCTAATGCAGTTCATCAGGTGCAATGGCTGATAGATAGCATCGAACGCTTGTCGCAATATGATGAACTATCAAAGGAGTTCGATGTAAGGTTGCGCGTAAATCTCGAAATCGATGTCGGGCTTCACAGGGGGGATTCGCAGTTACGGATATCCCCAAAGTTGATGCTCTCTTGCGCGAGAATGAGGGGCTCAAGCTGGCTGGATTGATGGGGTATGAGCCTCATCTTTCAAAACTTCCTGCGATTCTGGCTTCGGGGGCAGAAAAGCGTTTCTTTCGCACTTACCGTTCTTTTTGGGAGTGGGCTAATACAATTGGCGATGGCTTGTGCTTCAACACTGGGGGAAGCTTGACGTTCCAACGCTATGTTTCTGAAAATATGATCAACGACATTAGTTTCGGTTCAGTGATGGTCTTGCCGTCGGATTTTGAGCAATCATCATCACATGGTTTTGTGCCAGCGGCTTACATAGCCACACCAATTCTCAAGGTTTTGCCGGGTAATCCCTGGCCAGGCTTGGAGTTCTTATCTCCACTTAGAAACGGTTCTGCTGATGTCGTGATCCAGGGCGGGTATTTTATGGGGCAACCTGTATATCCTGCTAGATACGGCTATTCGAAGCTTTTTGGACGATCTACCAATCAAGAGATCTGGAGCGGTACAGCTCGACCCAGCATGGTACCGGGAGATGTTGCACTGCTTCGACCTAGCCAAAGCGAATTTGTGATGAACTCCCTGGGTCCAATCCTAGCCTATCGTCAAGGTCAGCAGCTCTGTGAATGGTCTGTACTTCCGCATTGAACGCCAAGGTGTGGTTAAACGAGTCGCAAAAAACAGAGATTCAATCCATGCCTTGTGTGGACATGGCTAAAAGCTACAATATGTAGAGTGTCATCACTCAAATTGAATGTATGCTGTTCCTCCCTGACCCGAAGACTAACCTTTACGTCCTGCGCTGATGATCGCTAAGCTATTGTAAATAAATAAATAAACAAAAAACATCGAGGAACTTTGAAGTTTTTGCGAAATGGGGGTTGCGGACTCACGGTGTCATCCGTAAATACCCCTTCACCGGCGGCGCTGAGGCGCTACGGTGCGGACGGAACGGACTGGACGGAGAGTTCGGGATGGGAAGTTCGGAGAGAATTCGAGGTAGGATTGACGCGGTTTGCGCCAGGTAAGATTGGCGCTTCGTGTTGGTTTTTGTCTCTGGGGTTTAGGCTCCGACGCTGTTTGACAATAGAATACACTGAAGAGATATGTGGGCGGTTTGGTTCATTTCGATGGATCAACGTCTGTATATCAACGCTCTTAGGGTTTCGGCCCGATGATTGAGTGTCAGCTTCACTGTTTGTACGGCTTTCGCTACTTTGTAGCTGAAGCACACAAACAGAGAAAACTTATATTGGTTTCAGTAATGCCAATATGAGTGATGTGCAGAGGTTCGAACGTCAAGGATAAGCATGCAAGTGCTTTTCAACTTGAGAGTTTGATCCTGGCTCAGAACGAACGCTGGCGGCAGGCCTAACACATGCAAGTCGAGCGCGCCCTTCGGGGTGAGCGGCGGACGGGTTAGTAACGCGTGGGAATATACCCAAAGGTAGGGAATAGCCTCTGGAAACGGAGAGTAATACCCTATGTGCCCTTCGGGGGAAAGATTTATCGCCTTTGGATTAGCCCGCGTTAGATTAGATAGTTGGTGGGGTAATGGCCTACCAAGTCTACGATCTATAGCTGGTTTTAGAGGATGATCAGCAACACTGGGACTGAGACACGGCCCAGACTCCTACGGGAGGCAGCAGTGGGGAATCTTGGACAATGGGCGCAAGCCTGATCCAGCCATGCCGCGTGAGTGATGAAGGCCTTAGGGTCGTAAAGCTCTTTCGCCAGGGATGATAATGACAGTACCTGGTAAAGAAACCCCGGCTAACTCCGTGCCAGCAGCCGCGGTAATACGGAGGGGGTTAGCGTTGTTCGGAATTACTGGGCGTAAAGCGCGCGTAGGCGGATCAGAAAGTAAGGGGTGAAATCCCAGGGCTCAACCCTGGAACTGCCTCTTAAACTCCTGGTCTTGAGTTCGAGAGAGGTGAGTGGAATTCCGAGTGTAGAGGTGAAATTCGTAGATATTCGGAGGAACACCAGTGGCGAAGGCGGCTCACTGGCTCGATACTGACGCTGAGGTGCGAAAGTGTGGGGAGCAAACAGGATTAGATACCCTGGTAGTCCACACCGTAAACGATGAATGCCAGTCGTCAGCAAGCATGCTTGTTGGTGACACACCTAACGGATTAAGCATTCCGCCTGGGGAGTACGGTCGCAAGATTAAAACTCAAAGGAATTGACGGGGGCCCGCACAAGCGGTGGAGCATGTGGTTTAATTCGAAGCAACGCGCAGAACCTTACCAACCCTTGACATCCTAGGACAACTCCAGAGATGGAGCCTTCCTTCGGGACCTAGTGACAGGTGCTGCATGGCTGTCGTCAGCTCGTGTCGTGAGATGTTCGGTTAAGTCCGGCAACGAGCGCAACCCACATCCTTAGTTGCCAGCAGTTCGGCTGGGCACTCTAGGGAAACTGCCCGTGATAAGCGGGAGGAAGGTGTGGATGACGTCAAGTCCTCATGGCCCTTACGGGTTGGGCTACACACGTGCTACAATGGCAACTACAGTGGGTTAATCCCCAAAAGTTGTCTCAGTTCGGATTGGGGTCTGCAACTCGACCCCATGAAGTCGGAATCGCTAGTAATCGCGTAACAGCATGACGCGGTGAATACGTTCCCGGGCCTTGTACACACCGCCCGTCACACCATGGGAGTTGGGTTTACCCGAAGGCCGTGCGCCAACCTTTCGAGGGGGCAGCGGACCACGGTGAGCTCAGCGACTGGGGTGAAGTCGTAACAAGGTAGCCGTAGGGGAACCTGCGGCTGGATCACCTCCTTTCTAAGGATGTTTCTAGTCATCATAGAGTTCGCTCTTGATCGTGAAACACTTAGCAACGGTCAGTATACAAAACTGACCAAACATCAGGACCAGGCCGTCCTCATATCTCTTCAGTCACCGAGCCCTGAATGCAGGGTTCTTCAAGGGGCCTTAGCTCAGCTGGGAGAGCGCCTGATTTGCATTCAGGAGGTCAGGAGTTCGATCCTCCTAGGCTCCACCAGATATACGGCCCTGGATAACCACGAGGGGCTGAACGCCGATTTTGCAACGCAAAATCAGCTGGGTCGGTAGCTCAGGTGGTTAGAGCGCACGCCTGATAAGCGTGAGGTCGGAGGTTCAAGTCCTCCTCGACCCACCATATCCCTTCGATTTGATCGTTAAGCACCGTTTTTGGTTTTTAACCGTCCAATCGGACGTCGCTTCTTCGGAAGCATTGACATCGTTTAGAGAGAAATCAATCAACACTGTTTGATCGCGCCGAGTGTGGCGTGGATCTCAGTTCGGTTCCACTTCGGTGGAAGGCATTTGACACGAGTGTTTCCTCGCTCCGTCTTATGTATCCCGTCTGAAACGAACAGAGTTGTCCAAGTCAAGTACACTAACCCGAGTGTTCCGCACGGAACACTCAATGTCCGCTTCACCGACATGAAGCGGGCGGGAAAGTATGCTTTTGGTTCAGGAAGATAAGCTGCAGTTACTTACCAGCTACTGCGGTCGAAAGACGTCAGTTTTCTCTTTCTGGATCAAATCAAGCGCGAGAAGGGCGTTTGGTGAATGCCTTGGCAGTAAGAGGCGATGAAAGACGTGATACTCTGCGATAAGCCATGGGGAGCTGAGAATAAGCTTTGATCCATGGATCTCTGAATGGGGGAACCCACCTGAAAGTTCATTATAATAGCTTCGGCTGTTTATAATGTTCTTAACCAGGTACTTAAGACCTGAATACATAGGGTTTTAAGAGCAAACCCGGGGAACTGAAACATCTAAGTACCCGGAGGAAAGGAAATCAATTGATACTCCCCTAGTAGCGGCGAGCGAACGGGGACCAGCCGAGCCGGATGAGTGACTAGAACATGTTGGGAAGCATGGCCATAGCGGGTGACAGCCCCGTATAGGAAGCTCTGATGGACGTATTAAGTAGGGCGGAACACGTGAAATTCTGTCTGAAGATCGGAGGACCACCTTCGAAGGCTAAGTACTCCTTACTGACCGATAGTGAACCAGTACCGTGAGGGAAAGGTGAAAAGCACCCCGACGAGGGGAGTGAAACAGTACCTGAAACCGAACGCCTACAATCAGTTGGAGGCCCCTTGAGGGCTGACAGCGTACCTTTTGTATAATGGGTCATCGACTTGGTCTCACGTGCAAGCTTAAGCCGTTAGGTGTAGGCGCAGCGAAAGCGAGTCTTAATAGGGCGTCGAGTTCGTGGGATCAGACCCGAAACCGAGTGATCTAGGCATGACCAGGCTGAAGGTAAGGTAACACTTACTGGAGGGCCGAACCCACACCTGTTGAAAAAGGTCGGGATGAGTTGTGCCTAGGGGTGAAAGGCCAATCAAACTCGGAGATAGCTGGTTCTCTGCGAAATCTATTTAGGTAGAGCGTCATCCGAATACCCCGGGGGTAGAGCACTGGATGGGTAATGGGGCCCCACAGGCTTACTGATCCTAACCAAACTCCGAATACCCGGGAGTACTAGATGGCAGACACACTGCGGATGCTAACGTCCGTAGTGGAGAGGGAAACAACCCTGACCTACAGCTAAGGCCCCCAATTCATGGCTAAGTGGGAAAGCAGGTGGGATGTCCAAAACAACCAGGAGGTTGGCTTAGAAGCAGCCATCCTTTAAAGATAGCGTAACAGCTCACTGGTCTAATTAAGACGTCCTGCGGCGAAGATGTAACGGGGCTCAAGCCATGAGCCGAAGCTTAGGATGCCGTAAGGCATGGTAGCAGAGCGTAGTGTGACATAGTTCCATGCGTCTTTAACCTTCTTCGGAAGGTGTTGGACGCAAGGAGCTTTCGATGAAGCCGGCCTGTGAGGGATCCGGTGGAGAGATCACTAGTGAGAATGATGACATGAGTAGCGACAAAGAGTGTGAGAGACACTCTCGCCGAAAGTCCAAGGGTTCCTGCTTAAAGCTAATCTGAGCAGGGTAAGCCGACCCCTAAGGCGAGGCCGAAAGGCGTAGTCGATGGGAACCAGGTTAATATTCCTGGGCCAGGAAGAGGTGACGGATCTCGGAGGTAGTTCATCCTTATCGGATTGAATGGGCTGCTGAGAGGTCCCTGGAAATAGCCCTTCCATGAGATCGTACCCTAAACCGACACAGGTGGACTGGTAGAGAATACCAAGGCGCTTGAGAGAACGATGTTGAAGGAACTCGGCAAAATACCTCCGTAAGTTCGCGAGAAGGAGGCCCGGTTCCTAGGCAACTAGGGGCTGGGGGCACAAACCAGGGGGTGGCGACTGTTTATTAAAAACACAGGGCTCTGCGAAGTCGCAAGACGACGTATAGGGTCTGACGCCTGCCCGGTGCCTGAAGGTTAAAAGGAGGGGTGAGAGCTCTGAATTGAAGCCCAGGTAAACGGCGGCCGTAACTATAACGGTCCTAAGGTAGCGAAATTCCTTGTCGGGTAAGTTCCGACCTGCACGAATGGCGTAACGACTTCCCCGCTGTCTCCAACATCGACTCAGCGAAATTGAATTGCCTGTCAAGATGCAGGCTTCCCGCGGTTAGACGGAAAGACCCCGTGCACCTTTACTACAGCTTCACACTGGCATTAGGCCGAACATGTGCAGAATAGGTGGTAGGCTTTGAAACAGGGACGCCAGTTCCTGTGGAGCCTCCTTTGAGATACCACCCTTGTTCTGCTTGATGTCTAACCGCGGTCCGTTATCCGGATCCGGGACCCTGTGTGGCGGGTAGTTTGACTGGGGCGGTCGCCTCCTAAAGCGTAACGGAGGCGCGCGAAGGTTGGCTCAGAGCGGTCGGAAATCGCTCGTTGAGTGCAATGGCAGAAGCCAGCCTGACTGCAAGACTGACAAGTCGAGCAGAGTCGAAAGACGGCCATAGTGATCCGGTGGTCCCGAGTGGAAGGGCCATCGCTCAACGGATAAAAGGTACGCCGGGGATAACAGGCTGATACTGCCCAAGAGTCCATATCGACGGCAGTGTTTGGCACCTCGATGTCGGCTCATCTCATCCTGGGGCTGGAGCAGGTCCCAAGGGTACGGCTGTTCGCCGTTTAAAGAGGTACGTGAGCTGGGTTTAGAACGTCGTGAGACAGTTCGGTCCCTATCTGCCGTGGGTGTAGGATACTTGAGAGGAGTTGCCCCTAGTACGAGAGGACCGGGGTGAACGAACCACTGGTGGACCTGTTGTTGCGCCAGCAGCAGTGCAGGGTAGCTATGTTCGGACAGGATAACCGCTGAAGGCATCTAAGCGGGAAGCCCCCTCAAAACAAGGTATCCCTGAGGGCCGTGGTAGACCACCACGTCGATAGGCCGGAGATGTAAGCATGGTAACATGTTCAGTTGACCGGTACTAATTGCCCGATAGGCTTGATTTGATCCAGTAAAAGAAAAACTGGTTCCAATAAGCATACGAACCCTACAAAACACAAAATCATGGACAGCACGTGAGACTTTGAAAACAAAGTCCACGGTGTTGATTGATCTTCTTCGATGAACTGGAACAGCCAGCCTGACATAACTCAGGTGCGGCAACGGGCATTTGCTACGCAAATACCCTGCCTGCCGCCAAATCCATTCATCGAAGTTAAATGGATTTTTCTCGGTTTGGTGGTCATAGCGCAAGTGAAACACCCGGTCCCATCCCGAACCCGGAAGTTAAGCACTGCTGCGGCAATGGTACTGCGTCTCAAGGCGTGGGAGAGTAGCTCACCGCCAAACCTAGTAAAATCCAATTCTCTCAAAACGGTCAAATATACCAGACCTCAAACCGCAAGCGCGGACGGTCAAAAGTGTCGCGGGATGGAGCAGCCCGGTAGCTCGTCAGGCTCATAACCTGAAGGTCGCAGGTTCAAATCCTGCTCCCGCAACCAACGATATTTGCGAAACCGCCTCAGCCATGTCGGCTCGGGCGGTTTTTGCTTTTGTGTCAGCTGCTAAGGCCAAGATACCGGCAAGATCTCCATGCAGATCCATGTCATATCCGTCTTCAGAAGGTGTCAGCACCACCTTGTCGATGAGTGCGCGTAGCGCCTCAGCAGCTTCGCTGCGCACATCGGCTTCATTGAGAGCGTTGGCAAGGTCGCGGACTTTTAAGTGGTAGACGTCTGACATGTTGGGATGCAGCGTCGGTTGCGGGGCTGGTGCCTCCTCCAGGTCACTCTCCAGCTTGACCTTCCTCTCTTCCAGCTCAGCCATTTTTCCTTTGACGGTCGACGTCGGTGCTCCGTCTATCAGTGCTTGGACCAAACGTTCCAGCGCGTGATTGGTCTTCGCGAGTTCGGCTTCCTTGGACGCGCGAGACGATTGGGAGGTGGTTCTCAACCGGTTGGTCTCTGCGACGAACTCTTCGCAAAAGACACTGAACAGGTCTGGGTCCATCAATTGGTCGGAGAGCGCGGTGAGAACCCGGTCTTCAACTTTGATCCTCGCGATGGACTTGCGATTGTTGCACGTGCCTTTGTTGCGCGCAGAAGAGCACCCGATGTGGGTTTGCGAAATGACTGACATGCCGCCGCCACAGGCCCCGCAGGTAAGTAGCCCTGATAGCAGGTACTTTGCCCGTCGGGCGCGGCCCAGTGCGAGCCCCCGGTTGGTCCGCTTAGGGAGAGCCGTTCTTTTTTGGCGTGACTTTGCAGCGTCCCAAAGTTCCTGTGGAATAATGCGCAATTCCGGTGTTGGCACTGAAATCCAGTCTTCAGGCGGCTTGAGTCGTGAAACCCGGCGCCCGGTTTTAGGATCCTTGAGGTAGCGAAGCCTGTTCCAAACCAAGCGTCCAACGTAGAGTTCATTATTTAATATACCGGTGCCACGGCTTATGTTGCCATGAATGGTGGAAGCGCCCCACGCTGTTCCTCGTGGCCCAGGAACACCTTCTTTATTGAGCGCTTGGGCTATCTTGCGTGGTGAGAACCCTCCCACATAGTCGTCAAAGATGCGGGTTATTATGGTCGCTTGCTCTGAATTGATTTTGCGCTCACCGGTTGCTTGTGAGCCGTCGGCTTCCAGGCGTCGCACGACATCATACCCGTAGCTGTTTCCGCCTCCTGATCGCCCAGCTTCAACGCGACCGCGCAGACCGCGACGTGTTTTGTCTGCAAGATCCTTTAGGAACAGAGCGCTCATCGTGCCTTTTAGCCCGATGTGCAACTCCGATATCGCGCCTTCGGAAAGGGTTACGATCTGAACGCTGCAGCGAAAGAAAGGCGCTTGTAAACTCCGGCGATGTCTTCCTGATCACGAGAAATGCGATCTAGGGATTCCGCTAGTACAACTTCGAACTTGCCAGCTAACGCATCTTCCAGAAGGGATTGAATGCCCGGGCGAGATCAGGCTCGCGCCTGAATTTGACCGGTCACTATAGCTATCCACAACGGCCCATTCCTCAGCATCCGCATGTTCACGGCACAGACGCAGTTGGTCCTCAATGGAAGCGTCGCGCTGGTTGTCGGAACTGTAGCGGGCGTAGAGAGCAACACGTGGGGTAGTTTGGGTCATACTGTAACTCCTGCAGCCGGTTGTGGCTAGGCTCCCTTGAAACTTGATGGGAATGTGTCACGCCAGACGCTTGCGCAGCGAATACATTGCACCGTTCAACTTACGCCCGGCTTCTACCTGACTGGCTTGATTGTAGTGCTTCTCGGTCGTCTTAGGGTTGGTGTGGCCGAGCAGGGGAGTAGCCAGTCTCACGTTCTTGGGGCTGTCGTAGGCAAGTGTCGTTGCGGCGCTGTCCCGAAAATAGTGTGGGGAGATTGCTTGGCCAAAGGCTTGGGCCGTGCGTTTGGTTATGGCTTCGCCGAGTGCCCTGGGCTTTAGGGCAGAACCATCAATTGATATCCAAAGCGCCCGGCCCGGTGCGCTATGCCAGCGACCCTGGAGTTCAAGCAGTTGTGGCCTTATCTTTCCCAGATAGTGCATCAATGCTGGAACCAGCCGTGTAGGAACATTGGCCTCCCATGGACGATGGGTCTTCGACAACTCGGTTGGGATGACAATCTTCCATTCTTCGCCGACCTGGACCAAGTGTTCCTGCAACTGTATCGAACCGAAGGCGCGAATGCGGAGAGGTCGAAGTGCCAGCAATGCGATCGCCAGCCCGTCGCGATATTGCGCCAATGGCAACCTTGGATCTCCTCCTTTTAGGGTTGTAGCTCGTGACATGAGTTCCTCGCCCAACAGGACCAGATCTTCGCTGGGCCTCAGCCTCGCGCGCTTATCCTTTGTTGGCTTCGCTTTCCAAGAAAGAGAGCGCTCCGCTCGTTTGACGTGCGAGCGATCAACGTTTGGCCAGGCAAAGCGAAGATACTCGTGAAGGTCCCTGACTTGGCCCACGACCGTGAAAGGAGCAACTCGTCCTTTCAGCCAGCCAACATAACTACGCAAGGTGCCAATCGTGGTGCTATGTGGGACTTCGGTAGCTTTGCGAAGCTCCACATCTTCTAGCCATCCGAGGAAACGGCCAACGGCTTGCTCAATGGACTTCACCGAGGGTGCACGTAGGTGAGCTGCGGATCCGCTGCCATCGAAGATGTCTTCAGGTCGAAGGGCAAATGCCCAAGCCTCGCGATCTTTCTCTGGCCATTCCATGACAGGTACGCAGCGCGGGAGTTTACGTTTGCGTGTCATCGGAACGCCTTCCTTCCCTTGCGAACCGGCGAAAGCACCACTTCATCAAACCGCTTGGCAGCGGCAGAAATCTCCATGCCGGCATAAAACTGGATTGTCGTCTGCAGCGACTTGTGGCCCAAAAGGACGCGAACTGTCTCATAATCGCCGGGGCATTGCTTGAGAAAGAGATAACCAGTGATATGGCGGAACTGGTGGGGGCTGACACGAACGCCGAGTTCCCGCTCAGTCGTCTTGGCGATTGCCATGCCGAGCCCGACTTTTGAACGCTTCGATCCATGTCGACCCGGAAAGAGGTCACGGCAACCTGCTGACGCGAGAACCGGCCAAGCCTTGGACAAGTAGGCATCAAGAAGCCCAATCGTCTCGGGTGCCAGCGGCAGCTCAATCTCCAGGCCATTTTTGACCTCGTCAGCGGGAAAGGAAAGCGACACCGACTGATTCCGCCCTTTGCCCAGACGTATGATATGGCGGTCAATATTGATGTTCGCCAGGTTCTCGATCCGGATGGGAGCATTCAGCAAAAGACCAATAGCCAGAGCCTGCGATGCCAGGTAGGCGTCACGCTTGCTAACGCTGGGTTTGTTCAAAGCGCGCCTCATCAATCTGTCGGGCAGAAACAGCAACTCTCGAACCAGGATCTCATCATCGAACAGTCGGATCGTATCCCGGTTTTTTTGGTCATCCCTTCCGATTTTACCCGGCACTTGCTGCACATTGCCACGATTTTGGAAAGTTCCGCGTCTTCAAGTTGCACCCAATGACGCGCGATGGACAGCAAGACTCCACTGACGTGATGGGTTTGCTGAGAGGGCTTTCCGCCGTTGCGTGCAAGAAACCACTTGAGAATAGCTTTTGTGTTCTCGGGGGTGACCAGAAATGCCAAATCGATGATGTGTTCAGGGAGGATGCCTTCGTGCACCAAAGCGGACGCGCAGCGTAGAATGTGTTCCCGCTGCGATTTGACGCTCACTGGGCGTAGCGTTTTGAACGGCTGTTCTTCGAAGAGGTCAGCGCCTGCGAGCCGCTCGCACCACTTGTCGAGATCCGCGACGAAACTGCGTGGGAAAGTTGTCTCGGGAAGAAGAAAGACTTCACGCCGCGATACAACTGTCAGAGCAGACTCTGGCCATTCTTCTATTGCGCCGACCGATCTGTTCCAGGCTCGCACGAGGTTCTGGACGTGCTTCTCGCCATTCTTGACGAAGCTCCGATTGAGCAAAGCTTCTCGGTACTGCGTGACCGTATTGTCGCTCACGTCTTCTGGTTCAATTCCACGCAGAGAGCACCACTGCGAAAACCGGGCCAGCGCTTGCTTGTCATTCGGGGTTGTCAGCAGCCGCGCCAATTCGGCCCAACATGGAGATAGTTGTGCGCTCAGGCGCAATGGCTCCACGGGTGCGCCTGCCACCATCAGGGCTCTGACGAAGAGGGAGCGGATGTTGCCGAGCCTGCGAGCCGTTATGTTGAAACGGCGCGGTTGCACAGTCTCCAAAACCTGCCTTAGGTTCCCGATGTCTATTGTCACAGCAGATGTGGGCAGGTGCTGGGAAGGACGCAACCTTGCGGACCGCAGATGCCATCTCCCGAGCATCGCCTTTCGAAATCTCGTCCATGCAGTCGAGCCGGTTGATCACATCTTCTAATGTGGTCAACGGAGTGACAGAAGTTGACAGATCTTGCATTTGGTTGTCTCCCAGCGTCCCAGGTTGAAAATAGTGATAACTAGGCATTAATCAACAATCAGACAATGCAGATATAGTTTACACTATAGGTGACAATATTTTGAAAAATATACACAAAAATTGATCGAAGAAACCTTCAGCCAAGACCCTAAAAGCTGGTGCGTTCGTCGATGAAATCGATCAGTTCAGCCTCGGGAATCCGAAGGACCCTCCCCACCTGAAAAGCCTTCAGGCGACCGACTTTTATCCAGCGAAACACGGTGCGTTCTGAGACGCGCATGCGATCTGCAACCATGGACACGGTCAACATTGTGTCAAACTGTGCTTCTGTCATTCTGGGTTCTCCGATTTGACGGAGAGTGTGCCTTCAAGACCATCTGTGCCCCGTCCACGTTCCAACTCGGACACAAACTGTCTTGCCGCAGAACCTGCAAGAACGCGTACCAAAGCTTCCAAGGAAGGCTGAGAGCGTTCCGTGTTCGGTTTGGTAACCTTGTGGCGTGAAGTGTCCGTCATGGACACTTTTTAGTGCCTGCTTCCGTGATCTCTGTAGTCGTTAGTCGATGAGGATTTGCTCGACTAATGACTATGAAGTTTGGACGGTCCCACCATTGATCAATTAGCCAGGTGGCGAGTAATTGCGGTGTCCAGACCAGTGGTGCTCATGCCAATACTCTCGAAAACCAGTTCACACATATTGCAGAACATACCTGCCGACGTTGATGTCGGCTTGGCCTCGTAAACTCTTTCAAAGGTGTGCGAAAGTTGAGTGAGCGCATATTGCCGTGCTTGATTGGGCGGTTTGCCTATTGGCACTGGGCCGATCAGCGCATCTTGCGCTTCCAGGTGCTTGATGAGGAGCCCCAAGAAGTTTGTGATTGGTAGAGTTGGGTTTTCGGCCATGGCTTGCCTTGCGGCCCGCTGAACCTCCGAGAGAATCCACTGAGCACCGCCGTCACGGGACCGCTTGATTGCGAGCTCCAACTCCCGTTCGTCAATCCAGAAACCAGTATTTTGACCGGTCAATATCTCCATGCCGGGAATGCTTAAGAGGATAGCTAAATTGCTCGAAAGATCTTCGTCCGAAAAGTATCGAATGAGGTCCACTTCGGACGAAAACGCGGTCCGGGCATCACGCAAGTTTGCAATTGTATCGCTCAGAGCGGTTTTTGTTCTCTTGATCGCTTCGTTAAGGGGTATGCCGCGCTTCTGAAAAGCCGAAAGTGTATGCGCGATGACCTGAACGGATTGCACAAAGAAGCGGATGTGCTTGGCTGGAACTTGAAGGCTACCCTTCGCGATCTCTGTCAGCTCTTCCTCACTGGGAATCTCAATCGCGGATAGGGGCGGCATTGGCAAAGGCTCGAAGTAGTCGAAATCAGAAATGACATCAGACTAACTTAAAGCAAGCCTCGAGTCCCGAGTGACGGTGGAATGGCACGCGCAAAAGATCTGGCTGCCATCGAAAGTGAATTGTTCAGGGATTGCCCGCATGCAAAGGCGAACCGCAAACAAGAAGCCGCGAAAGGGCTCGCTCCAAGAAACTTTCCTGACGTACCTTGTCTCAAGCCGTCTTTATCTAATTGAGCCTTTGAGTTGATTCACTTTCACGCTGTGTTAGTTTTTCTTTAGTAAAGCTGAATATCTAAAATTTTTTGAGAAGGACATGGATGAGCATCGACGCGACACATCGAGAAAATAAATCCACTAGTGCTCCCACGATGACCGCAAGCTCGCGCCTTTTTGTGAGCCTTCTTTCCGTTGGAATCAACGCGCTTGCATTGGCACTTCCGCTAGCTCTCCTTCAAGTTTACGATCGGATCTTACCAAATCAATCAGCCGGATCGGCCATAGTTATTTTCTCGGCTGTTGTTGTGGCGTTGTTGCTCTCTGGGCTGCTCCGATACGTCAGGTCCGGGATTTTAGCCCGATGGTCAGCGCTGGAAGAGCATAGGCTCTGGTCTCAAACCGTCGTGCAATTGCTTCAGGGGAACCACAGCCAAGAGGAAGCTCTTCTTCTCGCCTCTACGCCTCCCAAAGCGCGGGATGTGAATGTTGGTCAAACAATGCTTGCGAAGTTTGACGCCCCATTTACAATCGTTTTTCTCGCTTTGATTGCATATCTTGGTGGGGTTGTTGTAGCCGCCCCCTAATGGTCGCCGCTGTTTCGGTGATCACATTCCTCATAGTTGCAACGCGCAATCGATCGGCACTAGTACAAGAAATGCAGTCTAGCGCGCAGTTTGAGGCCGGTATCACTGCACTTGCGAATGCGTCTTCAAACACGACGACCTTGAACAGCCTCGGCGCGACATTTTCGCGTTTGGCTCGCGCGAGCGCAGAACAGTCCAAGGCAAAAAGAACGATCCAGAACATCAGCAGCTTTCAGATGGACATGCTTCAGAGTGGCGCGCTGATCACGACTGTCGGTGTAGTCTGGTTGGGAGCCGGAGAGGTGCTTACGGGGCAGATGACGACTGGTGGCCTCGCAGCCTGCACTTTGCTGGGTTCCAGGGCGGCCTCCCAACTTGTCGGCGTTGCTGCAACAGTCCTGCGTGCCCAGCCTGCAGCCGTCGCCGCAAAGCAATCGAAGTCCATCCTTAATCGCAGTGGAGAAGTCGGGAAACCGCTGACAAACGATACCGCAGGTTTCTTGTACGCGACCGGTGGCGGCATCTGGGTTTTTGAAGCGTCGCCGCATCAGTCAGCCCCTGAAAAGTTGGAAGTCATCGTTAATCACTTGTCGCGTAAACTTGCGTACACGGATGCTGTCCGTGTCGTAGGCGCCCGCCCGCGGCTGTTGATTGGTCGACTGATGGGCTGCTTGTCCCGTCTTGACAGTGATCTTGAGGAGGAGGCGTCGATACTCTCACGGCACATTGGACTGGACAACATCGTTTGTCGACTTCCTCACGGCTACGACACGGAACTGATGTCTTCGGGTAAACCACTTCCGGATGGCGGAGCCAAGCGCGCAGCAATCGTTCAAGCCTTTGTCGGCAAACCCGAACTGGTCATTCTTGAGGCCCCTGAGGCCTCTTTGGATGTCGAAGCGGTGCAGAAACTTTCTGAATTCCTTCTGTCTTTCTCGGACGAGGTCAAGATCCTGATACAAACATCCTCGAATGTTCTCCGCGATGGCCTGAAAGATGCCCGCCGCCTCGAAGACCCACTAAACTGGATCGAGGGGGTCGAATAATGCCTGACGCCATCGGTTTCCTCCAATCCGTACTTACCTTTCTCGACGGGCGGCACTCTGACGAGGTGATAAACGCCGCGTTTGGTGGGTCTTCCTCTTCTCTTTCCGACATGGCGCGCGCCTGCAACCTGATCGGGGTTCACGCTTCGATCCATAAGGGCGTTCCTGGAACCTGGAACGACGGACATGATGGTGCATTGATCGCATGGGACGGCAAAAACTGGGCCGCGCTGGTGCGAAAGGATAAGGAGCTCGTCTCATTTCCTGAGAATGACAGGCCGCGACAGATGCGTTTGCCAAAGGGGCCGATCCTTTTTCTTCGCATGCTTCCCGAATCCGAAGCCACAAAAGTCACCTACGCCAATATCTCATTGCGCGCACGTCGCGCTTTCGTCCATGTAGCGTGGCAGTCATTGGTCATAAACCTATGCGCCCTTGCTGTACCTTTCTTTACAATGGCAGTGTATGATCGGGTGTTGGGGGAGGTGCCGCCAATTCGCTTCCGGCCCTATTGTCCGGTGCGGTGATTGTTCTGAGCACGATGCTGGCGATGCGCCGCGTGCGGTCTGGGCTTGCCGCCACAGAATACGCCTCGCTTTCAGGACAGATAGCAACATTGCTTGCTAAGCAAAGCTCTGCGCTCTCCTGCGTCAAATGCCGTGGGGAATTCTGGCAGTACTATTATAGCGAAGGTTCGGCAAGGTGAGCGCGCGGCTGATCTGTTCGCCTCGCCTAACATCGCGGCGATCTATGATGCACCCTTTATCTTGCTGACATTTGTCGCCCTAGTGATCGTCGGAGGGGGCATGGCGCTCATTCCAGCAATTTATCTCGTGCTGTTTTTGGGTTTGGGTCTTTTGATGAACGCCGGAACCAGCAGCAAGGATCCGTTTGCCGTCCGACAATCCACGAGACGCACGCAAATGATCGGGGAACTGCTCGATGCGAATGGCGCCATTCAACGTGCCGGACTTGGAGAACAGTGGATTCGGCGGTTCGATGCAACTTTGCGGTCAAGTGCGCGCGAAACGCACCACTCCATGACTAGGATCGGATCCCAGTCTGCAGTCGCTACCACGCTCGGCTCCGGGACCGCACTCGTGACTTTGGTCGTCGGTATCGACCTCGCGCTTAAAGGAGATTTATCTCCCGGAACTCTGATCGGAACCATGTTGTTAACGTGGCGCATAACTGGCCCTGCACAATCGCTGTTCCTTGCTATTCCGCGTCTCAAGTCAATCCGCAATGGCTGGCACTCTCTTGAGAAACAGTTGCGTGCGCCTACGATTGGTCAAGAGGCCCACCTCCAGATCGCACTCGAACCGAAAGCGCCTGCCGTTGCTGCGCAAGGTCTGTTCTACCGTTATGAAGCCGGTCAACCACCCGCAGTTACAGGCGTTAGTTTCGATGTGGCGCCAGGGAGCGTCGTCGTCGTCATGGGACCAAATGGATCCGGCAAATCTACTTTGCTTCAGCTCATCGCAGGACATCTCCGACCGCAATCGGGCCACTTGACGCTGAACGGCCGCCAGATGTCTCAGTATGATCCAGACGAAATCGACGCACGATGCGCCTACCTCGGCTCTGACAACGGTATTTGGCTCGATCAAAACAGAGTAAAACATGGGGTCGGGTTTGTAGCCGAGGCCAATTTGGAACATACAGCTTGGTCTGCGATCATCGGATACGACAGCACATTCTTCGTTCTCGATGATCCACTCGCCGCGACCGGCAAGGATGCACAGTCCAATATCCTGGATTTTATCGAAGAAACACGCGGCAAGGCTACTGTCGTTCTTGCGACACACGACATGGAACTCGCGGCAAGCGCCGATGTTGCCATCGTTCTTGACGCTGGCAATGTCGTCTATTGCGGGCCCGTTCAGACTGAACAGCCAAAGACAGAAGCTTCGACGGAGGAGAATACCGATGGGTGAAGATCGCGAAAACCAACCTTTCGACCTTTACGACACGTCGACTTTTGTTTGGATGCGTCGGGCCGCAATTGTCATACTGCTAGGGGTGACGGCGCTGGTGATCTGGATGGTTTACACGCCCATTGACGAGATCTCTAAGGCGCGAGGGGAGATAGAACCCTTAGCTCAAGTTAAGAGAGTTGAAAGCCGGCATGGAGGTCAGTTAGCCGAGTTGCGGGTCACGCGCGGTCAGATGGTTGAGGCGAACGAGATCGTGGCGATTCTGGATCAAACTGAAGCAAAGTCGGCGCTTTTGGCCGCCGAAGCGCGTATTGCGGGGCTGTCGCTTGAAATCGAGCGGCTTTTAGCGTTGGCGGAGGGGCGTGAACCAGATTTCTCGATCCATGCCGAGAACTGGAATGATCTCGTGGAACGCGAGACGGCTGCGCTGGCGGCTACTCGTGCGTTTATTCGTGCCGAACACTCAGTGATCCGATCTCAAATTGAAGAAAAGCGCGCCGAGATTGCAGCCATCGATGAGGAACGCCCCCAACTCATTCAACAGATAGCTGTCGCTCAGGAGGAGCGTGCCGTGCAACAGGACCTTTTGGATCGGGGCCTGAGCGCACGCGCGAAGCTCGCGGAACTGCGCGAACAGGAAGCTCAGTACCGTTTTGACCTTGCACAACTTGCCGGACGCAAAACCATTGCCGAGGCTGAGATTTCAGAGCTTCAGGCATCGCTGACACGAGTCGAATTGGATGAGTATGCAAAGGCGCGGAGCCGAATTGCAGAGGCGGATGCTCAACGGCGAGCACTGCAGGCCGAAGCAGCTGGACTGAAGAGTCGTGTCGCGGAAACAGAGATTCGGTCGCCGATTGCCGGCGTTATCCAGTCCATCCCAGACGACACAATTGGCGATGTCATCGATCCGGGCGGCATGGTTGTCACTGTCGTCCCTGCCGATGGCGGTTTTCGTTTCATCGGTCGCTTGTCGCCGCGCGATGTCGGCTTTGTGTCGGTCGGACAACCAGTTCGATTGAAGATCGACAGCTTCGATTACAGCCGCTTTGGCGCTTTGCCCGGGACGGTCGAGGAAGTATCACCAACAACAGCAGTCGATGAGCGAGGCACAGCCTTCTATGAAGTCTTGGTGCAATTGGAAAACGACCATTTCCGGGATGTCGATGACGGCCTAACATTGATCGCGGGAATGACTGGCGAAGCCGATATCAAGACCGGTGCCAAGACCGTGTTTCAATATGTCTGGAAGCCCATCTACACCAATCTCGATCTTGCATTGACCGAGCGGTGAGGAAGAACGCTATGTCCGATCAGAATCCAAGCAAATCCAAAACTTCTCGCTCAGCCACGGATCCTAGGGACGAACTGTCTGAAGAGATTTTTGCTTGGGTTGTGACTGACACGAGCGATCTGCCAGATGTTGAAGCCGAAGATACTCACACCGCGCTGGACGACTTAGAGCAAATAGGCGCCACCCGAGGCGACCGTCAGTTGATGGTGTCCGCACCAGCCCTAGCACGCCATTTGGGCGTCGGTCTGTCTGAATTGCATTCCGAGCCGGGGCGCCCGGGTGCGCAATCCGTATCTGACTGGTTGGCCACATCCGGTTTGACGCCGTTGCCTCTTGCTCAAACCCAAACAACAGGCTCAGACCTTTCAGGTTTCACCCACGCTTTACCAAGCCTGGGCACTGGGACGAATGTTGGGCACGCGATCATTCCCGCTGTGCCAACGGGCGGTGGCGGTCATTTATCGGGACAGACGCCGAACCATGTCGTAACGGGTGGTCAGCCTAATGGACCTGCGATCGCCGGGCTCATTCCAAGTGGCAAAGAGGGCAACCCCGTACCGGTCCTACTTTCCGTAGTGAACGGTAACAACACACCGGGAGGATCAACCGTTACAATCGGTGGTTTGCCCCCGGAACGATCATGAACCATGGGCACGCCAGCCCCAACGGAACATGGATTCTCAGCCCCGGCACCGACCTGAAGAACCTGACGATGACGCCACCTACAGACTGGTTTGGATCAGGGCACCTCACAGCAACCGTTGTGGATCCGAGTGGTCAATCGGCACAGGTTCAGTTGCCTTACAATGTATTGCCACAACCAGATGCCGCGCGAGATCTCGGGAACAGATACCGTAACGACAACAGAAGATCTTGTCGTTACGGTGTCCGGCACACTGACAATTGTCGACCCGGACCCAGGAGAGTCACGTTTTCATACCACTTCGTTGACCGGCATATACGGTCACCTGCAGATCGATCAGTCAGGTCATTGGATCTACAAGCTTAACAACGCCTCGGCCTCAGTTCAGGCACTGATTTTTGGACAGAGAGAGCGTGAAACCTTCACAATACACAGCGTGGATGGCACGAGCCACCAACTGGTTGTCAACGTGATGGGCACCAACGATCAAGCGATCATTGTTGGAGTCTCTCAGGGCGCGGTGACAGAGGACAAGACGCAGAGCACGGGTGGCAAGCTGGATGTGACCGACCCGGATGCGGGCCAGGCGAGCTTTGTGCCCCAGACCGGCGCGGCAGGCGCCCATGGCGCCTTCACGGTGCAGCCCGATGGCACCTGGAGCTACACGCTGGACAACAGCCAGCCTGCTGTTCAGGGTCTGAAATCCGGCGAGCAGCTGACCGATACGCTGACCGTCTCGACCGTCGACGGCACCACCAAACAGATCACGGTCACCATCAACGGCACCGACGACAAGGCCGCTATCTCGGGCACCGCCGTGGGCGCCGTGACAGAGGACAAGCTCACCGCGACCGGCGGCAAGCTCGATGTGACTGACTCGGATGCGGGGCAGGCGAGCTTTGTGCCGCAGACCGGCGCGGCAGGCGCCCATGGCGCCTTCACGGTGCAGCCCGATGGCACCTGGAGCTACACGCTGGACAACAGCCAGCCTGCTGTTCAGGCGCTGAAGACCGGCGACCAGATCACCGACACCCTCACCGTCTCAACCGTCGACGGCACCACCAAACAGATCACCGTCACCATCAACGGCACCGACGACAAGGCCGCGATCTCGGGCACCGCCGTGGGCGCCGTGACAGAGGACAAGCTCACCGCGACCGGCGGCAAGCTCGATGTGACTGACCCGGATGCGGGGCAGGCGAGCTTTGTGCCGCAGACCGGCGCGGCAGGCGCCCATGGCGCCTTCACGGTGCAGCCCGATGGCACCTGGAGCTACACGCTGGACAACAGCCAGCCTGCTGTCCAGGCGCTGAAGACCGGCGACCAGATCACCGACACCCTCACCGTCTCAACCGTCGACGGCACCACCAAACAGATCACCGTCACCATCAACGGCACCGACGACAAGGCCGCGATCTCGGGCACCGCCGTGGGCGCCGTGACCGAAGACAAGCTGACCGCGACCGGCGGCAAGCTCGATGTGACTGACCCGGATGCGGGGCAGGCGAGCTTTGTGCCGCAGACCGGCGCGGCGGGCGCCCATGGCGCCTTTAGCGTGCAGCCCGATGGCACCTGGAGCTACACGCTCGACAACGGACAACCCGCTGTCCAGTGGTCTGAAATCCGGCGAGCAGCTGACCGAT
Source organism: Falsiruegeria sp. JB4-1 (assembly GCF_055693495.1). Taxonomy (NCBI): domain Bacteria; kingdom Pseudomonadati; phylum Pseudomonadota; class Alphaproteobacteria; order Rhodobacterales; family Roseobacteraceae; genus Falsiruegeria; species Falsiruegeria sp. JB4-1. The sequence continues at coordinate 4,289,850 of NZ_JBVFTZ010000001.1, read as the reverse complement.
ACGCTGACCGTCTCGACCGTCGACGGCACCACCAAACAGATCACGGTCACCATCAACGGCACCGACGACAAGGCCGCGATCTCGGGCACCGCCGTGGGCGCCGTGACCGAAGACAAGCTGACCGCGACCGGCGGCAAGCTCGATGTGACTGACCCGGATGCGGGGCAGGCGAGCTTTGTGCCGCAGACCGGCGCGGCGGGCGCCCATGGCGCCTTTAGCGTGCAGCCCGATGGCACCTGGAGCTACACGCTCGACAACGGACAACCCGCTGTCCAGGGTCTGAAATCCGGCGAGCAGCTGACCGATACGCTGACCGTCTCGACCGTCGACGGCACCACCAAACAGATCACGGTCACCATCAACGGCACCGACGACAAGGCCGCGATCTCGGGCACCGCCGTGGGCGCCGTGACAGAGGACAAGCTCACCGCGACCGGCGGCAAGCTCGATGTGACTGACCCGGATGCGGGGCAGGCGAGCTTTGTGCCGCAGACCGGCGCGGCAGGCGCCCATGGCGCCTTCACGGTGCAGCCCGATGGCACCTGGAGCTACACGCTGGACAACAGCCAGCCTGCTGTTCAGGGTCTGAAATCCGGCGAGCAGCTGACCGATACGCTGACCGTCTCGACCGTCGACGGCACCACCAAACAGATCACGGTCACCATCAACGGCACCGACGACAAGGCCGCTATCTCGGGCACCGCCGTGGGCGCCGTGACAGAGGACAAGCTCACCGCGACCGGCGGCAAGCTCGATGTGACTGACTCGGATGCGGGGCAGGCGAGCTTTGTGCCGCAGACCGGCGCGGCGGGCGCCCATGGCGCCTTTAGCGTGCAGCCCGATGGCACCTGGAGCTACACGCTCGACAACGGACAACCCGCTGTCCAGGGTCTGAAATCCGGCGAGCAGCTGACCGATACGCTGACCGTCTCGACCGTCGACGGCACCACCAAACAGATCACGGTCACCATCAACGGCACCGACGACAAGGCCGCTATCTCGGGCACCGCCGTGGGCGCCGTGACAGAGGACAAGCTCACCGCGACCGGCGGCAAGCTCGATGTGACTGACCCGGATGCGGGCCAGGCGAGCTTTGTGCCCCAGACCGGCGCGGCAGGCGCCCATGGCGCCTTCACGGTGCAGCCCGATGGCACCTGGAGCTACACGCTGGACAACAGCCAGCCTGCTGTTCAGGGTCTGAAATCCGGCGAGCAGCTGACCGATACGCTGACCGTCTCGACCGTCGACGGCACCACCAAACAGATCACGGTCACCATCAACGGCACCGACGACAAGGCCGCTATCTCGGGCACCGCCGTGGGCGCCGTGACAGAGGACAAGCTCACCGCGACCGGCGGCAAGCTCGATGTGACTGACCCGGATGCGGGGCAGGCGAGCTTTGTGCCGCAGACCGGCGCGGCAGGCGCCCATGGCGCCTTCACGGTGCAGCCCGATGGCACCTGGAGCTACACGCTGGACAACAGCCAGCCTGCTGTTCAGGGTCTGAAATCCGGCGAGCAGCTGACCGATACGCTGACCGTCTCGACCGTCGACGGCACCACCAAACAGATCACGGTCACCATCAACGGCACCGACGACAAGGCCGCTATCTCGGGCACCGCCGTGGGCGCCGTGACAGAGGACAAGCTCACCGCGACCGGCGGCAAGCTCGATGTGACTGACTCGGATGCGGGGCAGGCGAGCTTTGTGCCGCAGACCGGCGCGGCGGGCGCCCATGGCGCCTTTAGCGTGCAGCCCGATGGCACCTGGAGCTACACGCTCGACAACGGACAACCCGCTGTCCAGGGTCTGAAATCCGGCGAGCAGCTGACCGATACGCTGACCGTCTCGACCGTCGACGGCACCACCAAACAGATCACGGTCACCATCAACGGCACCGACGACAAGGCCGCTATCTCGGGCACCGCCGTGGGCGCCGTGACAGAGGACAAGCTCACCGCGACCGGCGGCAAGCTCGATGTGACTGACCCGGATGCGGGCCAGGCGAGCTTTGTGCCCCAGACCGGCGCGGCAGGCGCCCATGGCGCCTTCACGGTGCAGCCCGATGGCACCTGGAGCTACACGCTGGACAACGGACAACCCGCTGTCCAGGCGCTCAAGACCGGCGACCAGATCACCGACACCCTCACCGTCTCAACCGTCGACGGCACCACCAAACAGATCACCGTCACCATCAACGGCACCGACGACAAGGCCATCATTGGCGGTGTGGATACCGGTGATGTCACGGAAAACACTGCTGGAGTGGACAAGTCTCCTGATCAGCATCAGCCGGGCATCGGAGTGCTGGGAACGGAAACACTGAACGCAAGCGGTCAGCTGACGATTATTGACCCAGACGCCGGTGAAGCTGCGTCTCGATACGCATGGGCTCGGGTTTACCTACCACGGGACGTATGGCGACTTAAATCTTCGGGCAGATGGCACATGGTTCTATTCTGCCGATGCCGGGAACGCGCGCTTCTTCGACGGTCGCCCCACCACGCGCGGCAGTGCGATCGACCAGTTGGGCGAAGGGCAAACGCTCACGGACACGATCACCGTCTATTCAAAAGACGGCACGGCGCATGACATCACAATCACGATCCACGGCAGCAACGATGCCCCGTATTGTGCATCCGAGGTCGCGCTTGCCCCCGGCACCGAGGACACCGCGCAAACCCTGACCAAGGCACAGCTGTTGGCCAACACGGTCGAAGTGGACGCCAATGATGCAGGCAAGCTGTCCATCGCAGGGCTGCGCGCCGATCACGGCTCGATCCGGGACAATGGCGATGGCACCTATACGTTCACGCCCGCCCGCGATTACAATGGCGCGGTCCACTTTACCTATGACGTCAAGGACGCCCATGGCGGCGTCACCCACACCGGTGCCACGACCACGCTTGCCGCCGTCAGCGATGCCGCAATCATCGGCGGCACCGACACCGGCTCTGCGACAGAGGATCATGTCAAAGGACGTATCGTGATCAGCGGGCTGCTGACAGTGAGCGATCCCGACGGCCCTTCGCAGGAACACTTCCAGTACAGCCAATTCGGAGAGCACGCGATCTCGGATCCGTTTGGCGGCAACCTCCATATCGATTCCAGTGGCAGCTGGAGTTATGTCACGGACAACAGCAACCCTGCCGTTCAGCAGTTGGCAGCCGGTCAGGAAGGGCATGCCACGTATCGTGTTCGCTCGGCGGATGGCACCACGCACCAGATCCAGATCACCATCCACGGCACCAATGACGCGCCTGTTCTGAGTGCGTCTACGGCCTCGGCGACAGAGGACGGCTCTTCGGTTACGGGTCAGATGTCAGCGACAGATGTGGATACGGGCGACACGCTGGCCTATTCACTTGGGCAGGCCGCACCTGCAGGGTTCAGGCTGAACGCGGATGGCTCGTGGAGCTTTGACCCGACCGATGCTGCCTATCAGCACCTGACCGCAGGCGCGACCGAACAGGTCACCATCCCCGTCACCGTCACAGATGGCACCGACACCGACACGCAGAACCTCGTGATTACCGTCACAGGCACCAATGACGGGCCTGCCGTCAGCGGTCCGGTCACGCTGCCCGGCGGGACCGAAGACAAAGCGGTTCAGATTACGGCGATGCAGCTGCTGGAACATGGCACGGATGTGGACACGGGCGATCAGCTCTCAGTCACCGGCCTGACAGCCAGCCACGGCACGATCACGGGCGACGCGGCACATGGCTACACCTTCACGCCGAACGCCAACTATAACGGTCCAGTCAGCCTGAGCTACACCGTCACAGATGGACATGGAGGTTCGGTGGCGCAAACCGCAAGCCTGACGCTCGCAGCCGTTGGGGATCCCGCGATCATCACGGACGTCAAAATACCTTCGGTGACGGAGGACCGTGGTTATATCAACACGCACTACGAACTACAGGTCTATGGCAAGCTGGACATTACGGATCCCGACCCGGGCGAAGCGTCTTTCGATCCTAATATTGGCTCGCAGACATATCAGGGGATCGGTTACAACTCACACCTTGGTGGGCATGTCGTGCTGCAGAGAGACGGCAATTTCATCTATTATATCGATAATCGACTGCAGGCAGTTCAGCAGCTTGGTGCAGGTCAGACAGCGACAGACACAACGACGATCCGCTCCGCAGACGGGACGACGCACCAGATTCAAATCACCATTCACGGAACGAATGACGCACCTGTTCTGAGTGCGGCAACGGCCTCGGCGACCGAGGACGGCAGCGCGGTCTCGGGACAGATGTCGGCGACGGATGTGGATATGGGCGACACGCTGGCCTATTCACTCGGCCAGTGCGGCCCCTGCGGGGTTTGCGCTGAACGCAGATGGCAGTTGGCGCTTTGACCCGACCGACGCGGCCTATCAGCACCTCGCGGCAGGCGCGACCGAACAGGTCACCATCCCGGTCACCGTCACAGATGGCACCGACACCGACACGCAGAACCTCGTGATTACCGTCACAGGCACCAATGACGGCCCGGCCGTCAGCGGTCCGGTCACGCTGCCCGGCGGCACGGAGGACAAGCCGGTTCAGATCACGGCGACGCAGCTGCTGGAACATGCCACGGATGTGGACACGGGCGATCAGCTCTCGGTCACCGGGCTGAGCGCCAGCCACGGAGTGATCACGGGCGACGCGGCCAATGGCTTCACCTTCACGCCGGATCCGAACTACAACGGGCCGGTCGTCCTCAGCTACGCGGTCACCGACGGGCATGGCGGGACGGTCGCGCAGAGCGCCAGCCTGACATTGACGGCTGTTGGAGACGCGGCCATCATCGGGGGTGTCGATACCGGTGATGTCACGGAAAACACGGCGGGACAGGACTTGTCGCCCGACCAGCACGCGCCGGGGATTGCAACGCTGGGGCGGGCCAGCCTTGGAGCGTCGGGGCAACTGACAATAATCGACCCGGATGCGGGCGAGGCTGCGTTCGACCCCAAGGGCCCGGCCTATCAGTATCACGGCACCTATGGTGACCTGCTGCTCCGTCCCAATGGCGAATGGATCTACTACGCGGACGCCGGTCATACGGCCGTCGTCGGAGGTCGTCCGACCACGCGGGGCACAGCGATCGACCAGCTTGGCGAAAACCAGACCCTGACGGACACGATAACCGTCTATTCCAAGGACGGCACAGCGCATGACATCACGATCACGATCCACGGCAGCAATGATGCCCCATATTGTGCGTCCGAGGTCACGCTTGCGCGCGGCACCGAGGACACCGCGCAAAACCTGACCAAGGCGCAGTTGTTGGCCAACACAGTCGAGGTGGATGCCAATGATGCAGGCAAACTCACCATAGCGGCGCTGCGGGTCGATCATGGCTCGGTCCGCGCCAACCCGGACGGCACCTTCACCTTCACGCCCGCCCGCGACTACAACGGCGCGGTCCACTTTACTTATGACGTCAAGGACGCCCATGGCGGCGTCACCCACACCGGTGCAACGACCTCGCTTGCCGCCGTCAGTGATGCCGCAATCATCGGCGGCACCGACACCGGCTCTGCGACAGAAGATCATGTCAAAGGACGTATCGTGATCAGCGGGCTGCTGACAGTGAGCGATCCCGACGGCCCTTCGCAGGAACACTTCCAGTACAGCCAGTTCGGGGAGCACGCGATCTCGGATCCCTTTGGCGGCAACCTGCATATCGATTCCAGTGGCAGTTGGAGCTATGTCACGGACAACAGCAACCCTGCCGTTCAGCAGTTGGCTGCCGGACAGGAGGGGCATGCCACGTATCGTGTTCGCTCGGCGGACGGCACCACGCACCAGATCCAGATTACGATCCACGGGACGAATGACGCGCCAGTTTTGAGTGCTGCGACGGCCTCGGCGACCGAGGACGGCAGCGCGGTCTCGGGACAGATGTCGGCGACGGATGTTGATACGGGCGACACGCTGGCCTATTCACTCGGCCAGGCGGCCCCTGCGGGCTTTGCGCTGAACGCAGATGGCTCCTGGAGCTTTGACCCGACCGATGCGGCCTATCAGCACCTCGCGGCAGGCGCGACCGAACAGGTCACCATCCCCGTCACCGTCACAGATGGCACCGACACCGACACGCAGAACCTCGTGATTACCGTCACAGGCACCAATGACGCTGCCGTCTATTCGGGATCAACGACTGGCAGCATAACCGAAGACCAGCTCAGTAGGTCCGGTAGACTTGAAACCGCCTGGCACAATTTGGATGTCACGGACCCCGACACGGGCGAAGGACAGGTCGTCGCGATCGAAGTGGGCGGCGTATTGCACCAGCTTCCTGCGAATTTCGCCTCGACCATCCAAGGTACATATGGCTCTTTCCATACAACCCATGGCACGGATGGGCACGATAAGTGGATGTATTTCGCCGACAATGGGAACCCGGCCATCCAGGGTTTGAAGGCTGGCGAAAACCTGGGGGAAACGGCGGTTCTGGTTACTCAGGATGGTACGCGGGTTCCAATCTCGGTTACGATTCAAGGCCATGAAGACGGTGTGGTCATCGATACGCCTGCCTCGACTGCCGGTTGGCTGGGCGAAGTCGTCGAGGACAGCAAGACGCAAGTGAGCGGTCAGCTGCAAGCGCATGATACCGACACGCACGACAGCGTGTCCTTCACGCCGCAGACGACAACGAATGCCTATGGCACCTTTACGGTAGACGCATCCGGGCATTGGGCTTTTGCTCTGGATAACAACGCGGTGCAAAACATGCGCGCGGGCCAGCGGCATGCAATGGGCTTCGATATTGAAGCGGTGTCGACCGACGGTTCGAAGGCAATGCAACATGTCGAGATCTTCGCCCGAGGCACCAATGATGCCCCAGTGCTGAGCGCTTCGACCGCATACGCAACGGAGGATGGCCAGCGCGTTACGGGTCGGATGTCAGCGACTGACGTAGATACCGGCGACACGCAGCGCTTCTCGATCGCTCAACCTGTTGACGGGTTCACGATGAACCAGGACGGGTCGTGGAGTTTCGATCCCACGGGTGCAGCCTATCAGAACATCCCAGACGGCCAGACGCGAGATGTGACCATTGCCGTTACGGTCGCCGACAAGGCCGGTGCGACGGATACCCGCAACCTTGTCATCACCGTTACTGGAACGAACGATTCCGCGCGGATCGCGGGTGTTGACACTGGCCACGTGACCGAGGACGTCGGCCCCGGCCACCATACTTCGCTGGCCCGTATCTCCACGTCCGGCACGCTCACCATCACCGACCCGGATGCGGGCGAAGCTGCCTTTACCCCTGTAGCTGGAACGGCTGGCGCGGGCACTTACGGCAGTTTCACGCTGGATGCGAACGGGAATTGGACCTACACGGCCGACAATAGCCAGGCGGCTGTTCAGGGGCTGGGTACCTCGAGCCCGCCGCTGACAGATACGCTGACCATCACCAGCATCGATGGCACGCAGCATACGCTGACCGTGACGATTCACGGCACCAACGACGCGCCTGTTCTGAGTGCGGCGACGGCTTCGGCGACCGAGGACGGTTCAACGGTGTCTGGCCAAATGTCGGCAACGGACACGGATAAGGGTGATGCGCTAACCTATTCACTTGGCCAAGCTGCACCTGCTGGGTTCACACTGAACCCTGACGGTAGTTGGAGCTTTGATCCCAAGGATGCAGCTTACCAGCACCTGGCGGCAAGCGCGACCGAACAGGTAACCATACCTGTAACCGTCACCGATGGCACCGATACCGACTCGCGTAACCTCGTGATTACCGTTACGGGCACCAATGACGGGCCTGTTGTTCATCCAGGAGACCTCGGAGCGACGCAACCGGGGGCAAACAAGACCTGGTCGCCTGCAGATCTGTTGGCCGCCATTCACGCGACCGACGTGGATCAGGGTGATCAACTGTCAGTTTCAAATATTCAAGTCGACGCGCGATACGGGAGCTTCCACCAAACCGGCGGCAACTGGGTGTTCACCCCCACATCCGGCGCAAACCAAACCGATGTCCCAGTGACGATCTCGGTAACGGATGGTCATGAAACTCGCAGTACTACGGCGACTTTGGATGTAACTGCGGCGCCAACACCTCCCAAGGCAACGCAGGTTCAGGGTTCTGGAACCACGCACCTGTCGGGCACTCTGACCGGCGGTTCCGGGGGTGGGCGATCGACAATGGTCAAGGCCACGGAGTTCTCTCTTTGCCGGGCCAGTACGGGACGTTGACCATCAATCCCCAGAACGGGCATTTCGAATACAATTATCGTGCGGATTCCGCTGTGATCAAACAAGGCGGTGGCGGAACAACATCCGGGCGCCACACCGACACGTTCCGCATCCTGCAGCATGGAACGCATACGTCGGATGCAGAGGTGCAGGTCAATATCAACGTCCAGAGCGTGCATGGGCACAGTGGTCACCACGTTGATCACACGACCCTTCTGGGTATTGACATCGTGCCAGTAACGCCTTCGCAACACGACGCTCCGAGTTACGATGAGCCTACATTTGAGGTTTCTGTGGACATGGATCCACAAGATCCCAATGACGAAATCATCGGCCTGAGCGACGTTGTTGAAGCGTCTGTCGCTCAACGATCAGAAGTTGCCGATGCTGAACAATCACAGGGCACTTCGCCCGAAAACGAACCCACCGAGCATTCGCGCGAGGCGATCGCCGGGTCCAGCCAGGACTCCCCAACATCCCCCTATCTTGACGCGATTGGAGGCGGGGTAGATCCTGACGCGTCTTCTCAAACACCGGGCGTTGATCACGCAAACCCGTATGCGTCGGCACTTGGTGTTGACGCGTTATCGCCCGGCGACACACCTGTTCTCGACCCGACAACGTTGGATGGCCCTATGGTTTCAGGAAATGCAGAGTCCGATGCACAAGATGAAAACGTAGAACCTGATCTCCCGGTTGATGATCCGATTGTGCACTTGCCAGAAGATGATGATCCATCAACCCACTCGGGCTGAACCAACTGAACCCACATGTTCGCCAACTGTCATGTAGATAGAGACGCGTGGGTTTTCATCTGCCAAGATTCCGGCACGCGCATCTTACCGAGCCTATTGATGCCGAAGCGGTTGGACGTAAGCAACCCTTCTACGACTACGTAACGCTGATGGAAAATCACGCTGTTCGTGCGAACCAAATCGAAAACCAATCAAACGTTCGTGTTCCATATCATTCTATGACGGACACTAAGTGCCGTTCTCGCCGACCGGAATGGTCACTAAGGTTGTGAACCGTAACTCGAACGCGTCGCGGTCTAGCCGGGGAAGGACGAAAGGGTAGCCGGATTTGTGCGCCTTGATAGCGTCTTGCAGGACGATGCGCTGAAGAAACGGCGCAGGAAGCTGGGTGCTTGTTCTGCCGCGGCCAATCTATGCAAATGCTGATGTTTGACTGCCGCAAGGGGCGGCAAGGTGAACAACTCATTGGCGGGGCACGGAGTAGAGGGTATAGCTGTTGGTCTGCGTGACCATCGTAGCCGAGGCTTCGGATACCAAACTCTCAGCAGCAGCGCTACCAGTCGGGCATGTCACGAGGTCTGCAGAGTCGTCCAAGAAGTCAGCGGTGAAGGCTGACTCACCGGTGAGTTTGCAGCCGTCATCAGCTGAACGGTAACCACGAACGAAAACCAGTTCGGGATCCGGTTCACTGATCCCGCCGCTCGGCGCGGGTTCGCTGCAACCAGTGATCAGGCTAATACCCAGCATTAAGCCGATCGCACACAGACGCGCGCTTTCAAAAACCGCCCCCGAGAAACGGAGTGCTGAGAAAACTTGATATGTGTAGCGGTTCTTCATTTGCAGTTCCTCTGATTTCTAATGATCCTGGCAATAAGCGTGGCCATCAGCACAACGCCCCCGGACAGTATGAAGCCGACCGAGGGTCGCCAGATGATAGGGTTCGTGCAGGATGCCATCTGCGTTGATAAACGACCCCATTACCCCGCCGAAAGAAAAGGCCAAGACCAAATAGCGTGAGGGAGATGAATGTTAGATGCCCATGTCCGAACGCGCCGTTCGACGCCTACAGCGGCGGTGCTCAATGCGTCAGGGCGTATGAGCACTTTTCCAACGCGGTCTACTCCCATTCGGAACCCGTCGTTCGCCATTTTCTTTCATCTCCGTCCCATGTGCTGGCCACGGCGCAAGGTGTTGGGTTGATACCGCCGCAATGCGAACCATGAACATCGACAAGAAGAACCCTGTTGGGTCCCAAATTGGCGAGCTCCCATCCCCGATTCAACATAGACTGGAGCACACCATCCACGAGGAAATGCGACATGCACCCTCCCGTTCCGCAGTAAAGTGATGCAGCCGTCGAACAGGCGAAGTTGCTCTCATTCAGAACCCAGTCTTGGTTCAGGTCCCCATCCAGATTGACCCGATCAACGGCTCCCCATTCGAGTAGGAAGACGCCTTCTTCGAATTCGGCGCAAGCCTGCCGAGCGTTCTCGACTTTCTCCTGCAACTGTGCGGGCAGCTCGGGCAAATCGGCGGACGCGGCCGGTGTAATCAAGGCAAACCAGGATGCAACCAAAACCCCGAAAAATCTCAAGGCCTTGGGTCCACTCAATTGTGGTTTCACCTCACGCGCAGGCATCAATTGCACTTCTCATATTGGTAGTCTCCGTATTCCAGCCAGTCCTTGCCACCATCGCTAAACACGAGCGTTTCTGATCGGTCCTCACCAACAAGCGCGACGATGAACCCCTTCGGGGCTTCTGCATTACCAAAGTAACTGTAGGCCGTCATCGCGCGGGAGACTTCGCCATTCACTGTGAACAAGGCATCCCATTCGCCATCCGGTGAGTCCAGGATCGCGTATTCGATCTGGCGTTTCACGGCGCCGCCACCGCAATAGACCACGCCCTCTGGAGCCTCAGTGCTGGCGGTCTGCTGTTCAGCGCCGCCGCAGACAGACCTGAGTGAATTGATGGCCGCGCTCGATCCTGCCAAGTCGAAGATCCCGTAAGTAACATCCTGATCGATCATGGAAAGATTGACCAAGGCATTTGCCGCCAACTGATCCAGAACGAAGCCATAATCCTGAGCCTCGTTGAACAAGATCTCGACGGGGAAGTTGTCAACGATCTGAGTGCTGGCGTTTTCCGTTCCAACCTGGAAGGCACCTGCCTCTGTCGTTCCATCCCTCATGAAACGGATCGACAGTCCCTGCTTGGCTACGATGTCCTCGCTGTCCTCATAGCCTGCGGGCGCAAAGCGAATGCGGTCGCATTGTAGTTCCAGCGTGGAGTCGTTGGATTGGATGAACGCATTTGCAGTCGGTTCGGCAACGAAAGTCCATTCTGCAAGGACCGGCGTGGCGATGGCGCAGGCAACCACAAGGCCGAAAGATATCATTCGCTTCATTCTGCTTCCTTTCATACCGCAACAGTCAATTAGGATAGTCAGCTACGCTGCTGGTGGTCCGTAGGCGTTGGCCCCTTCCTCGGACGGCCGGGTCAGCCACCAGATCATCATGACCGTCAAGACCAATTGCAGCACCCAGACCACAATCATCCCTGTTACTCCGAGGAACGCTGCTGGACCGCGCAGAACCTCAGGATCGTCTACGCCGCCCTCCAGTACGGAGAAGATCGCAACACCGCTCAAAATCGCAATCATGGTTGCAAACCCTAGCGCCATTGGTAGGAGAAGGTACCATCCAGGACGCCCGGTGTCGTGCATTCTGCGCCATCCTGCAGCGAGCATCGGCAGAAAAACCGCGATTTGAAATAAGGGGTTAAAGACACTCGCACTATCGCCGGATGCGGGGTTGGTGCCGAAAATCGCCCTGTCTAGGATCGAAAAAACGATGTTGCACAAGATGACGAAAAGCACGAACCACCAGTACTCTGAACGTGTCGCCCGTCCTGAAAAACCGACATATTTCGAAAGGCAAACCTTAATAGATTGAACAAAGCCCATAGCGAGTGTCCTTCGTTTCAGTTTTTTTGGGGGTATTCTTGAAAGGAATAGCAATGCTCTGCGCCAGTCAAGTCTCAAGGCCTAGCATTCGCAGCCTTTCGGCGAACGAACAAACAGGAAGAGAACATGATGTCTTGCAAGCGAATTTCGTTGTTTGCTCTTACCATTGCAGCTGCGGGATTGGGTTGCTGGATCGGCATGGGGATACAGCGGGCGTCATATGCTGACGGTTGCCTAGATTTGGGTGGCGGCCAGAATCCCGGAGACCATCCGATATGCGTTGTTGAAAAAGCAACGGCGCCCCTTCAGCTCGGGCCAATTTTGATAACGGCACAGCGGGTTGACGGGGGCGAAATGCGCACTGATCAAACTGGCCAGTCGCTTATCGAACTAAGGTTGGAACCCAGTCTTGCGGCTGCCCTGGGCGCGTTCACGGAGGCATCGGTAGGTCGTACGCTCGACATCCGGGTTAATGGAAGGCTAGTGCGATCAGTCAGCATCGCCGAAAGTATCAAAGGAGACCGGTTCATCCTTCCGCTAACCGAGGCCGATGCGCAGGCTCTATCCCAAGAGCTCAAGCTGGACGACTTCTGAGCCGGAGTTTGAAAGGCGGCGAAAGGCTCGGAGCGTTTTGAAGGTTGCGCTGAAGGCGTTCACTGGATTGCCCTGCGGTCTTCCACCCTTCCAAGCTTCTCTTTCGGCGGGTGGGGTTACGAATAGTTTACGCGTGATTTGTTTTAGGTTTTAGTAGACTGGATGAGCAAAATTTCCTGGATCATTCTTGGCTTGTTCGTGGGCGTGTGCGCAGCCATTTTCACAATGAAAGAACGCGCTCATTGGTTGGCGTCGCTGGAGTTTGAGCTCCACTCGCCACCTGTACCGTCCTCTGTACTTGCGACAGTCAGAGAAGCGGAAAGAAAATCTTATCAAGAACGTTCGGCCGTGCGGCAATTGGCAGAAGAAGCACAGGATGTTCTTGTATTCGCCTCACCGGACCTCGCTTACAAAATGAATTATTCTGTTGGCCGGTACCGCATTAAAGCAAAGACTGTTGCGGCTATTTTACCATGGGCAATCGAACACCATTTCGTTGTCCTTGGCGCAACAAGTCCGAAAGATTTTTCCCATGCGTTGGCATATTTCTCGGAGCAACCAGGGCTAAATGATTGGCAAGCAGCAACTTACCTCGAATGGTTGAAACAGAAACATCCTTTGATGGCGGATACTTCTTGGACGGAAATAGCAGCCAATCAACGGCTCGTGGCCAAGCTGTACTCTGGCTACATGGGGGCAGGTGGTGACTGGACACTTTGGCAAGAAAGCCTGACGCCGGGGCCGATTGCTATGAAGCGGCTAGGATTGCAGTAGGGGACGAGCGGCAGCACTGAGTGGAACATCCGTTATGAAAGCATCAGCAGCAGCTTCAAGTCGCCAAACCGCTTTCTAGACACTCCTCGCTATATGGCGCCCTGAAAGAATTTTTTAGTTCATACTGGACGCAGAGTTTGGCTATCCATCGTCACCTTAGCCAACTAGATTTGATTCCGAACTGGCTTTGAGGTGCGGAAAGCTAACTATCTTGCCCAAAGCCCGGCTTCGGTAGATTGAGCTAAGGCCCCAGTGCCGTAAGTCAACCGTGCCCCAAAGTACGCGGCGCAGGATCTGAAACTAATGTCTTCCGACTACATGACCAAACTACGGCCGGTTGCGTCATGCAAATTTGCGCGAATTGAGTCGTAAGGCAATCCGCTATTCGCAGCCTAGCTCTGCCCCACACTGATAGCGCCGATCTGGAAGGCGTAGCTGTCGGGCGTGGTGGAACACTCTTTCTGGTACAGGAAAAGGACCGTGCCATTCTAAAATTCGACCCGAATGAACCCAAGTTCATCATGAGGCGATCTTTGAACCAGATGAAAGGGTATTCAAGCCTCTTACCGTTACTGGCGCACAACCCTTCGAACAAGGGCCTAGAAGGGATCACTGTACTGCCCGACACGGATCAATTGTTCGTAGTGATAGAAGGCAAACCGCGACTGCTTTTGTCCATATTGCCCACCTTGAACGAAATTGAGGCGATAGTTACATTGACTCAAGAGATGGGGTTTACCTCGATCCATGCCAGCGACTCGGATCTCGATGTCAGTGGACTAGCCTGGTCCACAAAAAGCCAAACGCTTTGGATTTTATCTGACAAGGGACAAAGAATTTTCGTGCTTTACCCGGATTTGACAACCTCCAGACGCCATTATCCTGCAAAGTCTTTGAAATGAGTTAGGCGCCGCAAATTTCGTTGGTATCGTGCTCCCGCAACCAGAATACTCGACTAAGCCACCCTCGGGTGGCTTCGTTCGTTTTTGGGCCCCCCAACAACAGTAATCTCGCCAACTCACCAACCAACTCGATGACAATCCAATCATTTGTCGGAATCAATTGGACCTCAGATATCCCTTTTCTTTCAAAGCATCTCGAAACCAGTCGGCGTCATAGCCAGGCCCCCGTATTTATCCCTCAAGTTGGATGCCGCGCTATTGGTCTTTTAGATATTTGGCGCCCAACATGACCATCCTCTATTCACCGCGCTCGGCTGCTAGGCCAGTCATCACTCGTGCGAAGAAACCTTTCTCGCTCCTAAGATGTTATGCGAAATGAACGATCGTTTGTTTAATGTAAAAATGAAAAAATGTCAGATGATGCAAAGGCAGAGTCGGTTCGAAAGACGGCAACGGCCAAGCGGCGCAATCAGATCCTGGAAGCCGTAGTCATGTGTATTCTCGAGCAGGGATATCACCAGACAGGCATACGCGACATTGCGGCCCGGGCGGGTGAAGTCGGTTGAGATCGCTACAGGTCGTATGAAAGGTTGCGCTATCGATGCGGATTTTGCGTTCTCCTCCGCTGTAGATCCATGTTCATGATGTTCTAATCACTGGGACTGACCGCTCGCCTCAAGCAGCCAGCTATGGACGGCACGGACAGCTTTCCGACGCGCTGCTCTGCTATTGACAGCGACATAGTAGCCGCCATGTCGAATTTGGAACGGCGCAAGTTCCACCAGTGCGCCTGCTTCTAGTTCTGGTTCACATAGGTGTGCGTCCATTAATACGGCACCCAATCCCGCTACCGCTGACTGAATGGCAAGGAGTGCCCCAAGCGGATGAGCAAGGTCGAGTTCGGGGACTTTTTCCAAGCCTGCAATCCTGAACCATTCCGGCCAGAGGCGAAAGGTTGCCTCTTCAATCAATGGCCCCTTGGAAAGACCCTGAAGGTCCAGTTTGCTGTAGGACAAGGGAGCAAATTCTGGGGCGGCGTAGGCGCGGACAGTTGAGGGAAAGAGAAGATCGTAACCTGTTGGTGGATCATTACGCAGGTATCTGAGCCCAATGTCAAAATCATGCGCTTCTATGTCCATAACCTGCGTTGTGACCGAAAGCTTCAGATCGATTCCCGGATGGCGCGCCTTAAAACTGGGGAGACGAGGCACCAGCCACTTTTGCGCGACGGTACTCTCCGTCGTCAGTGTCACCATGCCTTCCGGCGGAATGATTAATGCCTCGGTTGCCTCGGCGATCTTGTCCAGGGCCGGTGTGATCTCCGCGAGGTAAGCCTGACCCTGATCGGTAAGAGCAACGCCTGTGATCTTGCTGCGAAAGAGATGAACGTTGAGGCGTTTTTCCAAACCGCGCACATGACGGGAAATCGCAGAGTGCGAAACGTTCAACTCGACAGAAGCTTTTGTGAAACTGCCCAGACGGCCCGCTGCCTCGAAAGCGCGGAGGGCGTTCAACGGGGGCAGAGATCTTGGCATAGCTCTTTGTGCCTTTTTGGAACAATGGATGTCAAGGAACGGCGTTTGAAGGTGGCTGTCATCCTCCGGCAATCTGTCCACGATCCAACTGAGGAGACGGACATGAGCTACGTAGTCGAACAAGAACTCGAGGTTATCAAGACCTCTGCTTCACCGGCTTCGGAATTCATCAAACGGCTTCGGCACGCGGTACAGAAGGCTCTGCGGTTTGGTTGTGGGCATCGAAGTAGCGTGCTGTATCTGAACGCACGGCTTCGCCGAGACGCAGGAATTGATGAAATCGAACTGGAACGAAAGAAGCTTGAACGAGCGCCACTTATCCGTTGATGCATTTGGATCTGCAACGACCTTACCCATCAGCCAGAAATGGAGGCCGTGTGACGAACCATATGACACAAGGTCACCGAATTGTTCGATCTCACCTGGCGATCAGTATTTCGTAGTTGGTCAAGACGGTGACAACAATATGCAACCGAGCTTTGCCTCTTCCGCAATGCTACAATGTGTCTTCCGTCCCCATTTTCAGGGGTCAAATTCTGCTAAGTATTTGAAGTGATTGGTCGGAGTGAGAGGATTCGAACCTCCGACCCCTGCCTCCCGAAGATCGACGTCATGCGCCAAGCTATTGATTTATGGTAAAAGGAACCCTGTTCTTCAGGCTGTGATGCCTAGGAAACCAAGCAAGTTTGGGTTCTACAGGTTCATTGAACCGAAGAGCACTGTCTTCACTCTTGAGGTAGGAAATGCGACTGTGGTTTATCGGCAGGCTTGGTCAATAACCTGCAAAGAGAAGAAGCGTGTTGTTACTTCTGTTCGAAGACAGCTTGCAGTTGGCGTCGAACGTATTCGTCTTGAGAATTGACCTCTTGCTCAAGTTTTTCAAGGACTTGAAGGAACTCTTCGTTGGGTTCATAAGGTCGATGTTCTTCGTGAGGATGTGCGCTCTGAGCCAATGTTTCCTGCATTCGTATCTCCCTTTTCGTCACTTTGAATCAGACATTGAATCGGATCAAGGCCTAATCCACCATCGAGCGGAGAGCGTCAATGGGGCGCACCGACCTTCCGCGCCCTTGGTCATCAGAGGATCACCCTTCGGTCAGTGTTGACTGCAGTAAGCAGGTTTCTCGGTTGACCTGCCGCACAATACTATCTTCATTAAGGAGTAAGGGGTGCCTCCATCACGCCTCTTGGTTGATTTGGAGATATCAAATGCTTGAAAGCTCATTTTTCGACGACGTTAACCATCCAGAACTAGTTTTCGGGCTTGTGGGACCAATTGGCGTCAACATGGACGATGTTCAAGCAAGCTTAGTCGAAGCGCTTCGCCAAGTTGGCTACTCGTCCGAAATAATCCACATAACCGAGGTTTTAAAAAGGGCTCAAAAAACTGAAAGTGAAGAGGGCCAAGACACCGAATACGAGAAGAAAATCGGGACCGCTAATTCTTTTGCCGAACCGCAAAAAACGGCGCCGCTCTCGCGGGCTTGGCCATTTCGGAGATACGAAAAGTTCGAGAGAGCAAAGCAGGTGGAGGCGATGCGATTGGGAGCGAAACCATCCCAGCAATTCCAAAACAGGCTTACATTATTCGTCAATTGAAGCGAGTAGAAGAGGTCAAGCTGTTAAGAAGCCTGTATGGTGACAAATTTCTCCAGATCTCAGTCTCACTGGAAAAAGACGCGCGGGTTCAAAACCTTGTTGCTAAGCTATCAAGTGATCACCCCGGCCTCAAACAACACCAGTGTGAAGAGAAGGCGCGAAACCTAATTGAAGTGGACGACCACGAGGAGGAGGATGACTACGGTCAGCAGATAGGCGACATCTTCCATCGAGGAGATTTTTTTATCGATGCCTCTGACAAAACGAAATTGGCAGCGAAGCTGTTGCACCTTGTTCGAGCCTTTTTTGGCGACAATGCAAAGACCCCGAACCGAGATGAATTCGGGGCTTTCATGGCGGCATCAGCTGCTCTCCGCACGGCTGACCTGTCACGGCAAGTGGGAGCAGCGCTAACAACAAAGGAAGGCGACATTATTGCAGTTGGCTGCAACGAAGTCCCTAAAGCGGGTGGTGGCAACTACTGGATTACGGATGACCCACTCGCGCGTGATATTGAACGACGAACCGAGCAGAACAGCGTCGAAAGGCAGAGGATCATCGTTGATTTCTTACAGCAATTGGTCAGCGTTGGCCTTATCAAGACAGGCAGAGATCTAGATTCTTCAGAAACGAAAGAAATGCTGAACGCGGCCGCCGACAATGCCCTTGTCTCTGACATCACTGAATATGGTCGGATGACTCATGCGGAGATGACTGCAATCTGTGACGCCGCGCGCTTAGGCCGCCCTCTCAAAGATGCCACAATGTATGTCACCACGTTCCCATGCCATAATTGTGCGAAGCATATAATAGCCTCAGGGGTAGATCGTGTTGTCTACGTCGAACCCTATCCAAAGAGTAAAGCTTCGAGCTCACATTTCGATTCAATTACGATTGATGGAGTGCCAAATGGAAGTGTGTCCTTTGAGCATTTTGAAGGTATTGCGCCGACTAGGTATCGAGATATTTTTCGAAAAGGAAAACGTAGAAAAGGCGGTGTCGTTCAGGAGTGGTATGAAGGCGAGCCGCGACCACGAATTCCTCAGCGAGACAATCTTCATATCGAGCGAGAGGTAAATGCTGCTCACTCTGCGTTGAAGCACCTGAAGAGCTTAGGCAAGCCAGAGTGACGTATTCCAATTGCCGGTTCTAAAAGATACATCTCCAACATCCAATAGGTCTGACTATGTTGCTTTAGTTTGTAGCTATTTTCCCTAAAATCCCCAACAAAAACATTGCTATATCGAGGACAAGCAGCTCGTGCTGCGTCACTTCTGAGCGGATGGCAATGACCAGGAAACCGCATGAAGACACCCGGATGGCGAATAATATTGAACGCCGGATACTCGAACTGGAGCCAACCAAGAGACAGGCCCAGATTGCCGCGCAGGCAGGTTACACCAATGCCAACATAATCACGATGATCAAGCATGGGAGCTCTGAAGTGCCCTTAGATCGCGTTCCTGCGCTGGAGCAGGCACTGGAAGCGGATCCCACCTACGTAATGCGGCTTGCCCAGGAGCAGGCGGTTGGTCGGACGGCCGCCGTGGCAATTGTGGAGGTGTTCGGCGAGCCGATCACCGCGAACGAAATCGGTTGGCTGCAAGCGACCCGCGAAGCCTCCAACAATACTGACCCCAGGCTGACGAACAGGTCACGTGGGGCGATCAAAGCGATCTTCGGGAAGTATAAGTGTTATGCGTGATCAAAAAGAGGTTCTCACTTCCAACGAGCGCTCTTGGCTGCGCTTCCTGCGTAAGGTGAGTAATGACAGAGACCCTGGGAAAACACTGCGGGGGGTTCAAATAAAAGGCGTCTTTCCGCTGATGAAAGACCTTGAGCTTTATCATTTTGCCAAGATTTTCATGGATCCTCTAAACCGTCTTTCCGCTTCTTGGGCAGCCTCTAAGACTCGGCTTTGATGAACTGAACTTTGTTTATCAGGGTCATCAGGTTCTCGGGTGTTTGTATCCATTTTGAACTGGTTATCAGTCGTAGTCTCCGAAGTCCTTTCGGGGCGATTGGTGTCATTTTCTTGCAATGTCGAACTCCCCAGATCTCTGGATACCTAGGTTTCCCTGTGTTTAAATTATTCTAGGATTTGGAGCTCGGAATTTGCAAGCCTCGCAAATATCCAACTAAGCACTCCCCTATCAGAACAGGTAGACATCTATCTTGCTCCGACAACCTAGCCAAGAAAAGGAATGGCTCGACGAAACTGAAGCGCCGGGTCCCGACTTAGGTTCACATAGGGTTGCCGCAGCTTTACATGACAAAAAGTGTCGGAAACCTTTGGGTGTCAAGTGACAGAGCTTTCCGTTGTTTTCGAGCTTCAACGTTTCCCTTAAGCATACACTAAGTTGACAGATTCAGGCCAAAAGCAGCTTTTGAACGGGTCGACATATATCTTTTGTGTCGGCAGGTCCGATGGAATCCGGCATGATGGACAGCTTCTACAAGCGCAAGCAGGGTATGGAGGATGTAGAGTATGACCACCCGTCAATGGCTCCAATCCTAGAAAGCACCTATGGCGTGATCGTCTATCAGGAGCAGGTCATGAAGGTGGCCCAGGTGATCGCCGGGTATACCGGAGCCGAAGCTGACAAACTTCGCAAGATCATGGGCAAGAAGCTCCCCGAAGAGATGGCGAAGGAGCGTGGCAAATTCGTTGAAGGCTGCGTGAAGACCATCGAAGCTGATGAGAAATGGGCCGGGGCGTTGTTCGACAAGACTGCAGTGTTTGCTACTTTAGATGTTTCTGCTGCGCTCAGAGTGCTTCAAAGCCTTCTTCGTTTACCGTGGCAGAAAGCATTTGAGCTTTCTCAGCGGTAGGCTATACTGTTGCCAAAATGCAACATCATAGACTGTCTCTGAATGACTCACATTTCCAGAATAGAACGCCTCCACGATCTAGGCGTCGCGCAAACAAAAATCGCTCGCCAATTGGGCATGAAGAAATCTACCGTAGCCAGAGAGATAGCAATCATACGTATGCGGCGTCGCGAGATCATGGGCGATGTGAACCCCAATTGGGTCAGGCAGCGCTATCTCGCTGAAGGCGCAACAAAGGAAGAACTTGTGCAGGAAGTCGGTGTCAGCAAGAGCCAGCTTGAACGCTTCCTGAAAGCCCATGGCATACACCGCGATGCTGGTCACCGTGTCCGGCTTGGACTCACTGAACCTTGGAACAAGGGGCTGTCTCCTGAGACGTCGACGGTTTACAGGCGAATGAGCGAGGAACGGAGTGGTGAGGGCAACCCGATGTTCGGTCGTCAAGCTTGGAACCGTGGGCTTTCCAAGGAGACAGATGATCGTATTGCCGCGATGGCATCTGCCGGTGCAGGTCGGGCCGTGACAGAAGAAACGAGAAAGAAGATGGCCGCCGCTAAGATTGGGAAAATGCGCAAGGAAGCCAATCGGTGGAAAGGCGGTCATCTAAGCAACAATTATGTAGTTGTCGGTGGTGGGGAGCATAGAGAGTATTTGCATCGCGAAATTGCAAAAAGCCTTCTGAAGCGGGAACTCGATGAAGATGAACACGTTCATCACATAGACGAGGACAAGCTGAACAACATCCCGGACAACCTCCTGGTTCTTCATACTGGTGACCATACCAGGTTGCACCAGGCGATGCGGTCCAAGCCTGGTCTGGACCAGCATTCGTGGCTGACCGAGAATAGCATCTCCTTCATTGATCTTGCCTCTCTCAAAGACGTAGATGCTTAGACCCGAACGCCTTGGAACGACGCTGATAACGGGGCGGGGCGAGGAATGGCTCGACGTTTCGCTACGATCTATTCGTCGGATCCCTTCAACATTGAAGTCCTAGTGTTTCCCACTCATGACTAAGGGGATGGGTTCTGGTGCCGCCACGTCCGAACAATTGAAACCTCCTATAGTTTTGATGACACTGTGGACGAACAATCCATGCGCTGAGTGCGCTCAGGGTGCGCGTCTCAATTTCGGTGCTATCATGTGTCGAAAACAGCGCTGAACGCTGCCAGTGAGTGCTCCAGCCAACCTGATGACGTTTCGAACATCAAACGTATTGCGTTGTGTTCGAAGTTGCGTCGTCGGCGCAGCAGCCGATCACGAGATCCGCATAGCAAAACAAGGTCGCGCTTCCGGAGTTGCTTACCGCGCATCTGCACGATCCAACAACACTGTTCTTTTCCGGATGAAGACTTCTTGGCCGGAAAGAGGAGCTTTGCCTCTTCTTTATATGTATGTTCTTACTAAAACAGGTTTCTTATATAGAAGAGAGACGGTTATGGGAGCCTAACGGAAAGAGGAGCTTCCGGACACGAGGTGATTCCGGAGAGGTTTCCTCCGGATCCGAACATATATAGCAAGTCCCCAAGCACAAAGAGATGTCACGTTTGTGTTGCGCAACACAAACGTGACAAGGGCGGGGGCGACCATGTTTTATTTTCACGTCTTGATCACGTATGGAGTAAACCCCACTGGCTATTTGCGAAATAATCCAGAGGCGAAACCGCAGCTCGACGCATTTCAGCAAGTTCAAGCAATGCGCCCCAATGAGCAGGCAAAATTTTCCAGCGACTACGCGCGATCGATTCGATGCCTCGAAGATCTGCCAGAAATGTTGGACCTCCTGAAAAAGCTGAAGACGGCTAACGCGGGCGCCATATTTGTCGATGATCTTTCTCGCTATTTCAATCGCACCTCGACATCGGACCGTGCTGCGTTGCTTGATCAGCTGACTGACTATGGTGAGCACATCTTCTCGTGCGGCAACAGAAAAAGATTGGTCAACTTCTCTAGCGATGAACGCAAAATGCTGTTGATGCTTCCTGACTTAAAAAGAAACAAACTCAAACAAAACGTCGAACGCGATACCAGTAAAGCCCGTCAGGCTTCAACAAGATCCCGTTCGGAACGTTCAATTGCGATCGGCCAAAAGATCCAGCGTTTGCGAGAAGAGCTTCTTGAAGCACACAACGCCGTTACTCTACAAATGGTTGCAGACAAAGCGAACGAGAGCGGTCTGCTAACTGCTACAGGCAAGCAGTGGACGAGGAAGACTGTTGGAAAAGCGCTCGAAGCCGCCCAGCTATCCAGAATCGAATAAAAAGGCAAACACCTCAACATGGCGATCAAAAAAAGCGACATTTACAGATCTCTCTGGGAAAGCTGCGACCAGCTCCGCGGCGGCATGGATGCGTCACTCTACAAGGACTACATCCTGACCCTGTTATTTGTGAAATATGTTTCCGACCGGGCAGGTCAGGCCGATGCGCTGATCGAGGTGCCGGAAGGCTGCTCGTTCGACGACTTGAAGAAGTTGCGTGGCACCAAGAACATTGGCGAGGAGATGGACAAGATCATCGCCCGGATCGCCGAGGAGAACGACCTTGGTGGCGTGATCGACCGTGCCTTCTTCAATGACGCGGAGAAGTTCGGCCGCAGTCAGAAGATGGTCAACACACTGACTGCGTTGATCAACATCTTCAGCCGCGAAGAGCTCAATTTCAGCCGCAACCGCGCCGATGGCGATGACATCCTTGGCGATGCCTATGAATATCTGATGCGGAATTTCGCCACCGAGTCGGGCAAGAGCAAGGGCCAGTTCTATACTCCGGCAGAGGTCTCGCGCGTGGTCGCGGCGGTGGCTGGCGTCAGCCGTGCCAACAGCCCAAAGCAAACCGTCTACGACCCGACCTGTGGCTCCGGCTCGCTGTTGCTTAAGGCGGCCGAGACGGCTGACGTAGATCTCACAATCTACGGCCAGGAGTTCGACATCACCACGCGTGGCCTGGCGGTCATGAACATGATCCTGCATGGCAAGGAGACCGCAGAGATCGCCCAGGGCGATGTCATCGGCGAGCCGCACTTCAAAGCAAGCGCGAACGAACTCCAGACCTTCGACTTCGTCGTTGCCAACCCGCCGTTCTCCCAAAAGGCCTGGGCGTCCGGTCTGACCGGCGACAACCCTTATGGCCGTTTCGACATGGGAACGCCTCCTGACAAGAATGGCGACTTCGCGTTCCTGCTGCACCTCCTCGCCTCGATGAAGGCGACCGGCTCCGGCGCGATCATCCTGCCCCACGGCGTGCTCTTCCGCGGCAACAAGGAGGCCGAGCTGCGCGAGAAGATCCTCAAGCGTGGCTACATCAAGGGCATCATCGGCCTCCCGGCCAACCTCTTCTATGGCACCGGCATCCCCGCCTCGATCATCATCCTCGACAAGTCCGAAGCGACCGACAAGCGTCCGGTCTTCATGATCGACGCCTCCAAGGGCTTCATCAAGGACGGCAACAAGAACCGCCTGCGAGAACGCGACATCCACAAGATCATCGATGCCTACACGCGCAACCTGGAGATCCCGGGCTACTCCCGCCTCGTGCCCTTCGACGAGATCGCGCGCAACGACTTCAACCTCAACATCCCGCGCTACATCGACGGCTCCGAGCCCGAGGACCTGCAGGACATCGAGGCGCACCTGAAGGGTGGCGTGCCGAACCGCGACATTGATCTGCTGGCTGATTTCTGGGAAGTCATGCCCGGCGTCCGCGCCACGCTCTTTGGCCCCAACCCACGTTCCGGATACTCCGATCCGCTGGTCGAGCCCGAGGAGGTGCGCACCACCATCC
The DNA here is from genome assembly GCF_055693495.1 of Falsiruegeria sp. JB4-1. Classification (NCBI taxonomy): domain Bacteria; kingdom Pseudomonadati; phylum Pseudomonadota; class Alphaproteobacteria; order Rhodobacterales; family Roseobacteraceae; genus Falsiruegeria; species Falsiruegeria sp. JB4-1. The sequence continues at coordinate 4,265,897 of NZ_JBVFTZ010000001.1, read as the reverse complement.
GCCAGCACCCCGAGTTCGAGGCGTTCCGCGACCACGTCCATGACATCTTGAACGGCTGGACCACAGCGAACATCGACGCCCTACGGGGTATCCAGCCCGGCGACCACCCCAAGGTGCTGATCCATGCACTCGCCGAGGACATGCTCACCCGGTTCGAGGCCGCGCCGCTGATCGACAAGTATGAGGCCTATCAGCGGCTGATGTCCTACTGGGCCGAGACCATGCAGGATGATGTGTTCATCATCTCCGGCGGGGACTGGGACGCCGCCGGGGAACTGCGCGAGTCGCGCAAGGAGACGGACGACAAGGGCAAGGTCAAGTGGCTGGAAGAGGCCGACCTGACCGTTAACAAGGTGCGGCTGGTGGCCGACGTGATCCCGCCGGCGCTCGTGGTCGCGCGCTTCTTCCCCGAGATGCAGACGGCGCTGGACGACGCGGAGGCCGTGGTCGGTGAATTAGGCCGCGAGATCGAGGAGATGGTCGAGGAACATGGTGACGAGGGTGGACTGCTGGCTGATGCGCTGACCGAGGCGGGCAAGTTGACCGCGGCCTCGGTCAAGGTGCGCCAAAAAACCGGTGAGGCCGAGCCGGAGGAGACGACGCTGCTCAAGCAGGTCCTGAAGCTGATGGCTGCGGAGACGGCGGCGAAGAAGGTCGTGAAAGAGGCTGAGGAGGCTCTGACCGAGGCGACGCTGAAGAAATATCCCGAGCTGACCGAGGAAGAGACCGGGGCGCTGGTGGTCAATGACAAGTGGCTGTCCGACATCGCCGAGTTGATCGAGGCCGAAATCGAGGCGCGGACCGAACAACTGACCGCCCGGGTGCGTGTGCTGACGGAGCGGTATGGTCACACTCTTTCCGATTTGGCAGATGCTACACAATCACTGTCTCTCACAGTCATGCGGCATCTGGCGAGCATGGGGCTTGAGGTCTGATGGCTGGCATTGAATTGAAAAGTCGCTTCAAAGAAAGCGGAGTCAGATCCATTCCGAGCAACTGGAAAGTCGAAAATTTGGCATCGCTTGTCGATCCGGACCGTGGAATTCGATATGGCATCGTGCAACCTGGAAAGTTTGATCCGAATGGCCGTTTTTTGATTAGAGGCCAGGATTATTCACGCGGCTGGGTAGATTCTTCGGAGTTCTTTCGCGTCTCTGACGCCGTGGAACGGCGCTACAGGAATGCCCGTGTCGCTCCTGGCGACTTGATTATCACAATCGTTGGGGCAAGCACCGGCGAGGTGGCGAAAGTTCCAGCTTGGCTGAATGGTGCCAATCTTACACAGACCACTGCGAGAGTGGCGATCAACGAAAAAAGAGCCCACCCTGACTTCATTTTTCACATGTTGCGAAGCCAGGTCGGCGCGACAAATGTAGCAAATTATGTAAAGGGGGGGCTCAGCCTGGGCTCAACTGTGGCGATGTCGAACGGTTTCTCTTGCCGCTTCCGGAGAGCCGTTCCGAACAACAAGCCATCGCCGAGGCGCTTTCGGATGCGGATGCGCTGGTCGAGGGGCTGGAGCGGCTGATCGCCAAGAAGCGGCTCATTAAGCAGGGCGCGATGCAAGAACTCCTCACCGGCAAGCGCCGCCTTCCAAGGTTCTCGGGGAGTGGGGGAGGTATCGTTTGGCGCAGCTTTCAAACGGGTCAATGCCAAGAATTTTCAGGTGCAGGCCTCTGAATATGCAATGGACGGCACCATCCCAATAGTCGACCAGGGCAAGAGCCTCGTCGCAGGATACACAAACGTCGAGGCTCGACGGTTTTCGCCGCCGGAAGGTGGTTTGATCATCTTTGGGGACCACACCCGGATTGTTAAGTTCGTGGATTTTGATTTTGCTCTTGGCGCAGATGGAACGCAGCCGATTGGCGCTAAGGACGGTTACCTTACTAAGTTCTTGTCGTTCTCACTGCAAAGCAAAGAGATTCCAAATACAGGCTACAATCGACACTTCAAGTTCTTGCGAGAGATGGCATTTGCCATCCCACCCACGAAAGGCGAGCAAGGTGCAATTGCCGCGGTTCTGACTGACATGGATGCCGAAATACACGCCCTCGAAACCCGCCTCGAAAAGGCTCGGCAGGTGAAACAGGGGATGATGCAAAACCTTTTGACCGGACGGAATAGGCTGGTGTGAATTTTCGGTAAGAGATTGAGAGGGTGACATGAGCAAGATTGGGGAAGCGGAACGCAAGGCGCAGAACAGAGTCATCGCCCTGCTCAGTGCGCACCAGACCGACAGCCCCAGCGGCCTCGGCTGGCGTTACCTGGGCGACTGGCAGAAGCGCCCGAATAATTCCAATATCGAAGAGGACTACCTCCGCCCTTGGCTTCTCTCCCGTGGCTACGACTCGGAGGTCGTCACCAAAGCCATCGCCGAGCTGAAGCGTGAGGCACGCATGGATGGTGTGAAACTTTACGAGGCCAACAAGGCGTTCTACAACATGCTGCGCTTTGGCGTGCAAGTCACCCCCGGCCCCGGTGAGGCGCCTGTAACCGTGCAGTTCATCGACTGGGCCGATCCCGCTGCCAACGACCTGGGCGTCGCCGAGGAGGTCGCCGTCGAAGGCAAGGACGCCAAAGCCTACAACAAGCGCCCCGATCTGGTGCTCTACGTCAACGGCATCGCGCTCGGCGTGGTCGAGCTGAAGAGGTCCACCGTCGGCGTGGGCGAAGGCATACGCCAGACGCTCGACAACCAGCGCCCCGAGTTCATCCGCCACTTCTTCACCACGGTGCAGATCACCTTCGCTGGAAATGACAGCGAGGGGCTGCGCTATGCTGCCATCCAGACACCACAGCCCTACTGGCTGGCCTGGAAGGAAGACAGCGACATCCTTGGCCGTCTGGACCGCGACTTGACGCAGATGATGGCGCCGGATCGGTTCCTGGAGCTGATCCACGACTTCATCGTGTTCGACGCTGGGATCAAGAAGGTCGCCCGGCCCAACCAGTATTTCGCCGTGAAGGCCGCTCAGGAGCGCGTGGAGCGCCACGAGGGCGGCATCATCTGGCAGACCCAAGGGTCGGGCAAGAGCTTGATCATGGTGATGCTGGCGCGTTGGATCCGCGAGCATCTGCCAGCCGCGCGCGTTCTGATCATCACAGACCGCAAGGAGCTAGATGGTCAGATAAAGGATGTCTTTGCCAACACAGGCGACAAGGTGCGCCGCGCTAAGAGCGGCAATGACCTGATGGCAGCCCTCGCCGACCCCAAAGACCGGGTGGTAAGCTCGCTCGTCCACAAGTTCGGCAAACGCGAGGAAGGAGAGATGGCCGATCTGATCTCGGACATCCAGGCCGCAAAGATCGGTGCACCGGTCGGCGACTTCTACGTTTTCATCGACGAGGCACACCGAACGCAGTCGGGCAAGCTCGCCAAGGCCATGCGTCAGATCCTACCCGAGGCGATGTTCATCGGGTTCACTGGCACGCCCCTGTTGCGGTCGGACAAGTCCACATCTCTAGAGACCTTCGGCCCCTACATCGGCAAGCCCTACCGTTTCGACGAGGCGGTTGAGGACGAGGTGGTCTTGGACCTACGTTATGAGGCGCGCGACATCGACCAGCGTATCAGCTCGCCCAAGAAGATCGACGACTGGTTCGAGACCAAAACCAAGGGCCTGACGCCGGTCGCCAAGGCAACGCTGAAACAACGCTGGGGCACGTTGCAGCGCGTCCTGTCGAGCCGCGACCGGCTCACGCAGATCGCCAACGACATCATCCTCGACATGGAGATGAAGTCGCGTCTCAAGTCCGGGACAGGGAACGCCATGCTGGTGGCTAGGCTCGATCCCCGAGGCCTGCAAGTTCTATGAGATCTTCCGCAACTCAGGTTCTGAACTTGCCGACAAGTGCGCGATTGTCACCTCCTACAAGCGCATGGCTTCAGAGCTGACCGGCGAAGAGGCCGGTATGGGCGAGACGGAGAAGCAATACGTCTACAAGGTCTATGACCAGCTGCTAGGTGATCAGAGCGAAGAGGACTACGAGGAGGAGTCTCTGAAGTCCTTTAAGAAAGAGCCAGCCAGGATGAAGCTCCTGATCGTGGTGAGCCGCTTGTTGACGGGCTTCGATGCGCCCACCGCGACCTACATCTACATCGACAAGCAGATGCGCGATCACGGGCTGTTCCGGGCGATCTGCCGCGTGAACCGCCTCGACGGTGACGATAAGGATTTCGGCTACATCGTCGACTACAAGGACCTGTTCAAGAACATCGAAAGCGCGGTGGACGACTATACGTCCGAGGCCTTCGACACCTTTGACAAGGAAGACGTGGAGGGGCTTATCAGCGACCGTGCGGAGAAAGCTTCAGAAGATCTTCAAGCGGCACGGGATGCTTGGTTTGGACTGATGGATGCCGTGGAGCAGCCGAAAGGCGACGAGGAGGTCTATGCTTATTTCTCCAGCCCACATGGCATCGATAACGATCCAGATGCCGATGAGAAAGCACGTCGCAGGCAGGTGCTCTACAAGATCGCCGGCCGGTATGCCCGGGCCTTTGCCAACGTGGCGGCCGAGCCAGCGGAGTCGGGCCTGAACGACCTGGAGCTTGGCCAGTATCGAAATGAAGTCGAACATGCCATCAGCATCAGGGATGCCGTCCGCCTTCACAGCGGTGATGCGGTTGATATGAAGTTGTTCGAACCGGCAATGCGACACCTGATCGACAACTACATCAAGGCAGACGACTCGGAGGTGATCTCCCACCTTGATGACATCAGCTTGATCGACTTGATTGATAGCAAGGGTGCGGCTGGCGTCGATGATTTGCCTCCTTCGGTGCGGAAGAAGCAGGAAAACGTGGCCGAGGCGATCGAGAACAATGTCAGGCGATTGATCATCGATGAAACGCCCGTCAATCCCAAGTTCTATGAGAAGATGTCGGAGCTTCTGACTGATCTTGTGAAGCAGCGCCGGGGCGAGGCCGTCGCCTACGCCGAGTATTTGGAGAAGATTGCCGACCTCGTTCGTCAGGTCAAAAAGGGTCACGGTGTCGAATATCCGGATGCCATTTCTACACCGGGAAGAAAGGCTCTGTATGATAACCTGAACGGCGACGAGAACCTCGCGATGTCAGTCGACGAAGCGATACGCCAGACCGCCCAGCAAGGATGGCGAGGCAGCAAGATGAAGGAGCGAATGCTACGCCGTAAGCTCTCCGAATTGATCACGGACGATGACGAACTGGATCGCATTTTCGAGATTGTCAGGGCCCAGAATGAATACTGAAACAATCGACATCGGAGGCTTGTCAGTCGAGGTGGTTCGCAAGCGCATCGCCAACCTGCACGTTGGGGTCTACCCGCCGGATGGTCGTGTCCGGGTGGCTGCCCCGATTGCGTTGTCCAACGAAGCCGTGCGCATGGCCGTGTTGACCCGCTTCCCCTGGATCAAGAAGCAGCAGTTGTCTTTTTTATCGCAGGAACGAGAAGCCAAGCGAACGTATGTGTCGGGCGAGACCCACTATGTGTTCGGCTGCGCTTATCGGCTCATCTTGGTCGAGGCTCCAGGTAATCGCCACCAGTTTGAACTGACAGCGGACAAGCGGATTAAGATGATCGTTCCCAAGGGTAGCACTGTCCTACGACGAGCACGCTGGATGCAAGAATGGTATCGCAAAACGCTCAACGATAAGGCTCGACCACGTGTTCAGAAGTGGGCCGACGACTTGCATCTTCCGCTACCGAAATATGGCATCAAGAAAATGAAGACGAAATGGGGAAGTTGCAATCCGAACAAAGGATTGATCTGGCTGAATATCGATCTCGCAAAGAAGCCGATAGCCTGTCTAGAATATGTGATCCTCCACGAGATGGCCCATTTCATTTCGCCGAAACACGACGAAGCCTTTGTCGCAGTTCTGGATCGCTGCATGCCCAGATGGCGCCAAGTTCGTGCTGACCTGAATGCTCTGCCTTTGTCCGTATTCGAACCGCAGTAAAGTCCGTGAAAAAGACCATCCGCTATTTCGGGCACTCGAAATCTGCGCTTTCTGGACCACTTCCCGGAACACGATCGCGAGGGAAGAGTCGGATCTCGCGACGGTGGATGGAGATCAAACTTCTTGTTGCGATTGCCAGCGGCAGCTTCCTCAGTGTTCTCACGGAAGATCGTAATCTGCGATTTTTGCGATTTTGGTAAATATTTTTTATTTTCAGTCATTTAGAGTTTTTCTTGAGCTCCTAAGCGCATCCCTCGTCTCAATCGCTATAAACTAAATGATTTTGCCAAAGAGAAGGAGCGCACTTTGTCCCCGCCTTACACCCCCAAATCTCTTGCAGAGCGCTGGAGCTGCAGTTCTGAAACTGTTCGCCAGCTCTGCAAGTCCGGACAGCTCGAACATTTCAGAGTTCGTCGTCAGTTTCGCATACCGGCCCACAGAGTAGAGGAATATGAGCAGTGCAGGAATATAGTATCGGTCGGCTCATCGGCCGCTTCGTCGTTGTCTGGTATGAGGAAGATGGACGCAGACGCCGGTATCGTCTTGACGCGGAAACCCTCGAGTGCGCCGAGGCGGAAGCCCGTGACGTCCTCCTCGCCCAGGCAGCTGGAAAGGGCGAGCTGACGGTGGAGATGATCTGGAAATCCTACAGCGCGACAGTCGAGGGTCGGCCGGTGCATGAAAGCATGGAATACACCGGCCGTTCCGTGCTGCCCTGGTTTGGTGCCTTTCGCCCGGATCAGATCGGCGCGCACGACTGCAAGGCCTACATCGCGGATCGCCGGCAGGCTGGCATTCAGGACGGCACGATTTGGACACAGCTCGGTAAGTTGAGGACTTGTTTGAATTGGGCCGAGAAGACCGGGTTGATCGACAGGGCACCCTTCATCGAGCGCCCCAGCAAACCAGCGCCCAAGGAAAGGTATCTTACGCGCCAGGAGATCGCACAGCTCCTTGCGGTCGAATGTGCTCCTCATACCAAGCTGGCGATCCGGCTGATGTTGTCTACGGCTGCCCGGGTGACTGCGGTTCTGGAGCTGACTTGGGATCGGGTGGACTTTGAGCGTGGTCAGATCAACCTCCGCACGGGCGAAGGGCAGAGAAAGGGTCGCGCTATCGTCCCCATGACCGAGAGCCTCCGTGCCGCGCTTCTGGAGGCGCAGAAGGCCGCACTGTCCGACTATGTCGTGGAGTGGGCGGGTGGACCTGTGAAATCCATCAAGAAGGGCTTCAAGGCGGCCGCAGTCGATGCTGGACTGCTTGATGTCTCGCCTCACGTGCTTCGGCACACGGCCGCTGTCCACATGGCCGAGGCAGGCATCGCGATGGAGGAGATCGCCCAGTTTCTTGGCCATTCGGATTCGCGGATTACGGCGTCCGTCTATGCGCGTTACAGCCCGGAACACCTCCGCAAGGCCGCTAGCGCGTTGGAGTTCGACTAGGCTCAGGTTCAACGAACCAGGGATCACTGTCTTGAAAACAACAAAGGCGCCCTTGGGCGCCTTGATTTATTGGTCGGAGTGAGAGGATTCGAACCTCCGACCCCTGCCTCCCGAAGACAGTGCTCTACCAGGCTGAGCTACACTCCGACCGTGGCGCGTGATCTATACCTGCAGTTTGGCTTTCGCAAGAGGATTCGTGGTGGCTACTGGAGATTTCGCGCTTCTTGCTCTTTGTTCAATTGAGCGCGATTGGTGGGTAGGTTGCAGAGTGAATAGAAAGGGAATTTCTGATTTCTTTTCTGCGGTATCGAGATGTTCCCGGTCGGTATGGAGCCCATGGCCACTGCATTGAAATCTATTGAAGAAGCAACCTGCGCTTGCCGGTGACTGCGGCGAGTGCTCCGTCCACGACGAGCGTGTCTCGCATCACCATCTGATCGCGACCTGGGAGTTACCCGCGCCAGACACGTCCGGCGCAGGCAGAAGCTGAATTACAGGCTGTCGTTCAGGGCTGCCACGATGGTGTCGCCCATTTCCGACGTCGAGAGTGGGGTTACACCCTCTTCGCCCAGCAGGTCGCCGGTGCGGGCGCCATCGGCCAGAACCTTTTCGATGGCGGCTTCAAGGCGGTCCGCTTCAGCGCCATTGTCGAAGGAATAGCGCAGCGCCATTGCAAAGCTGAGGATGCAGGCGATCGGGTTCGCCTTGCCTTCCCCTGCGATGTCGGGGGCTGAGCCGTGGACCGGTTCGTATAGCGCCTTGGGGCGACCGTTGGTCATGGGTGCGCCGAGCGAGGCGGACGGCAGCATCCCCAGCGAGCCGGTCAGCATGGCGGCGCAGTCGGACAGGATGTCGCCGAACAGGTTGTCGGTCAGGATGACGTCGAACTGTTTGGGCGCGCGGACCAGCTGCATGGCACCGTTGTCGGCGTACATGTGGCTGAGTTCCACTTCGGGATAATCGGCATGCACGCGGGTCACAACTTCGCGCCACAGGATGCCGGATTCCATCACGTTGGCCTTCTCCATCGAGCAGACCTTTTTGCCCCGACGCATCGCCAGTTCAAACGCCGAGCGGGCCGCACGTTCGATTTCGGACTCGGTGTAACGCTGGGTGTTGATGCCCACGCGCTCGTTGCCTTCTTCAAAGATGCCGCGCGGCTCGCCAAAGTAGACGCCCGAGGTCAGCTCGCGTACGATCATGATGTCCAGACCGGCGACGATGTCCTTTTTCAACGACGAGAAGTCGGCCAGTGCATCGAAGCACTGCGCCGGGCGCAGGTTCGAATAGAGGTCCATTTCCTTGCGCAGGCGCAGCAGGCCACGTTCAGGCTTCAGCGAAAAATCCAGATCGTCATATTTGGGGCCACCCACGGCACCCAGCAGGACGGCGTCGGCCTCTTGCGCCTTGGCCATCGTTTCGTCCGAGAGGGGCGCGCCGTGTGCGTCATAGGCTGCGCCGCCAACCAGATCTTCGCTCACGTCAAATTGAAGACCACGGTTGTCGCCAAACCAAGTGATGATTTTGCGCACTTCGGCCATGACTTCAGGGCCAATTCCATCACCGGGAAGGATGAGGAGCGAGGGGTTGGACATCGGGGCTCTCCTTGCGTTCTGTCGCAATGGGCCTAGCGTGTGCAGCCAGAGGGGTCAATGTGACGATCCGGCTAAAAACAAGGGAAACTGACTATGCTGACACCAGGAAAACAGGTTCCTGCGCTAACAATCGAAACTTTGGGTCAGGGGACCTTTGATCTGGACAAGAATCACGGCGAGAACGGCACCGTCGTAATTGTCTATCGAGGCCTGCATTGTCCCATCTGTATCCGCCAGATGACGGAGGTTGAGGCGGCTCTGGACGACTTCGCCGCTCAAGGGTTGGAGGTGATCATGATCAGCACCGACACCAAGGACCGCGCCGAACAGACGGTTGAAAAGGCGGGCACTTCGAAACTGCGTGTCGGGTATGAACTGTCGCTCCAGGCCGCGCATGACGATTGGGGGTTGTGGATTTCGTCCAAGCGCCCGGATTCGGCTGAGGCGGACCTATTTGCCGAGCCGGGACATTTCTACATCGCGCCGGATCGGACGCTATATTTCGGCTGGCAGCAGACAACGCCTTTTGCGCGTCCGTCGACGGCGGACATGCTGGGTGGCATCACATGGGCGTTGGAGAACAATTATCCGCCACGCGGGGCTTACACCGGCGACTTGCCGTCCTGAACGGACAGTAACTCTGCCGCTAACAAATCCCAGACCCTGCGAATGCGCGGGGTCTGGTGCATGGCCTGAGGCGCGGCAAGCCAAACCTCGAGCGCGGGAATGCTCAAGTTTAGATCGAGCTTTGCGACTGTCGGGTCGGCGTCGGCTACGGATGCTTGGCAGAACCCGATGCCACAGCCCGCGCGCACCAGCTGCCAATAGGCGCTTTGGTTGTCGCAGCGCACCGGGAATTGCGAGCGGCTCACCGAATAGCCCATGTGTTGCATCGTCTGGATGATCAAATCGTTGGCGTCATAACCGACAATGTCGTGGTTAAACAAATCGTCAATCTTTGCTGGGTGCCCTTTGCGTTCAAGATAGCTGTGCGCGGCATAGGCGCCGAGTTTGATGCTGCCTACGCGTTTCGCCACGATGTCGAGCTGTCGGGGGCGATACATGCGGATGGCGATATCCGCCTCGCGGTAAAGCAGGTTTTCGGTGGCATCTGTTGGGACCAGTTCCAGTTGGATTTGCGGTTCAGTTTGTCGGATGCGCGCCAGAATATCCGGCAGCACATGGTGAGACATGAAGACCGAGGCGGTCAGGCGCACTGTGCCGCTCAGGTCCTTGGACTGTCCGGCAGCCGTTAACGTCAGGGCCTGCATAGCGTCGTGCATCTGTTGTGCCAGCGGGAGCAGGCGGCTGCCGGTGTCACTCAGGCTTAGACCGCGAGCGTGGCGATCGAAGAGGGATACGCCAAGAGACGCCTCAAGCGCCTGAATTTGCCGCCCCAAAGTGGGTTGGCTGCGACCCAACGCACGGGCCGCACCGGAGAGAGAGCCGTGTTCTGCGACGGCGACGAAGCTTTGGATCAGTGTCCAGTCGGTTGAGGTGAAAGTATCATCCATTCATCAATGAATACATGACCTGCATTTTGGGGCAATTCATACAGTCAATGTGAATGGATAACCTTGTGCCAAGCAAAGGAGGACTTTCATGACTAGAACCGCACTCATCCTGGGCGCAACAGGCCGATTTGGCCGCAACGCTGCCGAACAGTTCCGGGCCGCCGGTTGGATCGTCAAAACATTTGATCGCAGTCGCGACAGTCTGAATCTGGCTGCTCAAGGCGTCGATGTGATCGTGAATGGCTGGAACCCAACCTATCCCGACTGGGCCAAGCAAGTCCCACGTCTGCACGCTCAGGTGATTGAGGCGGCGCGGCTGAGCAATGCAACGGTAATAGTACCGGGCAATGTCTATGTCTTTGGTGCCGAGACACCCGCACCATGGTCCGAGGCGACGCCGCACCGCGCCCAGAATCCGCTGGGACGCATTCGGGTCCAGATGGAGCGCATCTACGCCGCGTCAGGCGTGCGCACGATCATCCTGCGGGCGGGGGATTTCATCGACACTCAGGCCTCGGGCAATTGGTTTGACATGATCATGGCCAAGAAGCTGCACAAGGGGAGGTTCATCTATCCGGGTGATCCGCGTATTGATCACAGCTGGGCCTATCTGCACGACTTTTGCCGTGCAGCTGTGCATTTGGCCGAGATGCGGCATGATCTGCCTCGGTTCTGCGATGTTTCGTTTCCGGGATACACCGCCAGCGGAGTGGATCTGGCGCGGCATTTAGGGGTGATCCTGGGCCGTGATGTGGCGATTAAGCGGATGAACTGGCTGCCGGTCAAGCTGATGCAGCCGGTGTGGCCAATGGCGCGTTGCCTGGTCGAGATGAGCTATTTGTGGCGCACGGCCCACAGTCTGGATGGAGCACGGTTTCAGGAGTTACTCCCCGAATTTCAGGAGACGCCGATTGAACAGGCACTGGCCTCGACCATTTTGGCCTCACTTGTCGGCGATCAGGTCAACCCAAACCAACCGGTGGCGGCTGGCACCTAGGGCTGCCTCATGGCCTGCCTCTCCTTCGGCGGGCCAATACACGCCGGACGCCTGCACGACCCAATCGCGCGAGGGCAGGACGTAATCGACCCGCAAGCGCCCAACGCCGTCCCACTCAACCGTGTCGGTGGCGTTGGGGCTGCGGTGTCCTTGATCGGGAGCGTTTGTCGCTCCATTGCTGATGGGGGCAGGGTCTTGCAGGCGCGGGTCGTCGAGCAGGGCCTGCACCACCTCGCCATAGCCGTCGCTGTCCCATGGGTCCAGGTTGGTGCCGCCCAACAGAACAAAGTGCGTCTGAGGAGCGGAGGCAAGCGCGCCGCCCAGAAACAGTGTCCAAAATCGGTTTTCGTCGCGATTGCGCAACCCATTGCGATCCTCGGGTCCGTCAAACACCGGGGGGCCGGCTTGAGAAGTCAGTAGGTGAATGCGGCCCATTGGGGTTTCGATCGGCACGACCCAATGTCCGGCAGATGACAGTCGTTGAATGTCTTGTGCAGCGTGAGATGGAAAGGGTGCGCCGTCGCGTTGCGGCAAGCGTGCACCGGGAAGATCTTTCCACAGAAAGGTCGAGAAGTCCTGTACGTCGGTGTGGTCGATGGGATAGCGGGACAGGATGGCCATTCCGTTCTGACCGGTAAACTTGCCATACCCATGGGCATCTCCTGGCCCACCTAGACGGCCGTCGCCGTCCAGATCCAGACCTGTCATCATCCCACTGTTGGGTTTCAACGCCAGGCTGTGGGGATAGGGGGCACCTTCATCGGCCAGCGCCTTGGCAAGTGCATTCAACGTCAGACCGTCATGGTCCCAATCCAAACCCTGCAACGCCAGAATGTCGGGTGAGATATGAGAAATTACTTCGAGTACATTGGCAATTTGTTTGTCCTTACCCTTCTGCAGATCGCGTAGCAGCAGGCCAGGTCCATCTCGGGAGAGTTCGGTGTTGAAACTTGCAATCCGCAGAGGCTCTGCTGTGGCCATGCCTGGCAAGAAAGCCAGTGCAAGCAGCAGCCATCTCATGCGGTTTGCACGGCCTCGGCGTTGGCATAGGCGCGGCGACGCTTTTCTTCGATCAGGTCAGAAATTCGCAGCATCGCCATACCTCGCATGATCATGCTGGCGGGTAGAAAGGCCCATGCGCTCATTGTCCAGATCAGGGTTTGCGGGTTATCCAGCATAATCGGGTTGACCAGATCGGAGGTGGCCTTAACCACGGCCGGAATGAAAAAGGGCAAGAGTACACCAAGGATCACGTTGATCCGCCCGTCGCGTTGGAGGCGCGAGACCACGTCGCCACCGGTGGTCGGGTCAAAAAGCGGTAAGTTGATCCAGACGTTGAACGCACCGTTGCCTATGGGCCATCCGCGAACTCGGATGGCTATGTAAAAGGCAGCAACAGTTCCTAGGGCGACGACATAGGAAACACCGGCCGCGATCCGCACAGAACTCACAGTTTCAGGGGCTGCATGACCGGGCAACATCAAAACAACAAGCCGCACGGGAGAGAACGGGAAATCCACAAGGTGTGCGATCAGCACTCCCATCCCGGAAAAGAGAGCTGTGACATTTGTTGGCGCATATTTGTGTTTGCAGATCAGTGTCAGTAACACGACCATTGTCATCAGAGCAATGAAACGCAACCTGTTCAACGGCGGCGCATCTCGGAATTCGATAAAGCTCGGAAAGGTTGAATTGTATTCGGCAAAAGTCAGCACGAATGCAAGGATCGCGAGCAGAAGCACGATCTCTGGAGAGTTCGTTGTGTAGCCCGGCAAATACAGCGCAGGCGTGACCACCATCAAGGCCACCAATATCCCGCGCAAAGCCGCGCCCGTGATGCGTGCAATCACTGTCCGATCCCTTCAAACTGGACAGGCCGATGCGTTGCCGAGCCTTTGTTCCAACTTGATCAAACCCCGTAGGGTTCGTGCCTCATTTTGGCCTCATTTGTGCCGCCATTTGGTCACCCACTCAAGTCACCGATCTACGAAACACCTGATTTTAGGCGAAAAGATGGCGAGACTGGTGCGTCTTTGCATCATTGGTGGAGCGGAAATGGGGCGAAGCGCCTACGAGGCACTAAATGTTGTGGATTGTGTGACGAGGACCGCAAATCACAAAAAATGGGCCGCAGAAATCTGCGGCCCACGGGAATGTTAGCTTTGTCCTGAGCTCAGACTCGATCACACCCAAGGTCGGGCTTGCGCAGCTTGCTGTTCGAATGTGTCGATCGAGCTGGCCTTTTCCATGGTCAGGCCAATGTCATCGAGACCTTCGAGCAGGCAGTGCTTTTTGAAGGCGTCGACCTCAAAGCTGATCACCTGACCGTCCGAGGTGGTAATCTCTTGCGCTTCCAGATCCACGGTCATCCGGGCGTTTTCGCCCTTATCCGCGTCCGACATCAGCACGTCGACTTGCTCTTGCGGCAGGACGATGGGCAGGATGCCGTTCTTGAAGCAGTTGTTGAAGAAGATGTCGGCAAAGCTGGTGGAGATCACGCATTTGATGCCAAAATCTGCAATTGCCCACGGCGCATGTTCACGCGACGAGCCGCAGCCAAAGTTGTCGCCCGCCACAAGGATCTCGGCGTTGCGGTACTGCGGTTTGTTCAGCACGAAATCGGCGATTTCGGTGCCGTCGCGGTTATAGCGCATCTCGTCAAACAGGTTCACACCAAAGCCGGTGCGCTGGATCGACTTGAGGAACACCTTGGGGATGATCATGTCAGTGTCGATGTTTACGAGGGGCATCGGGGCCGCGATGCCGTGCAGTTTTTCGAATTTGTCCATTACCAGACTCCTAATTTCGACCTACCGCATCTGGTAGGATCCCCGCCGCTAGGCGAGGTATGATTTGCGTGCATCAGCTGTGCACAACCCGTGCACAGCTGATGCATGTTTCGCGGCCCCGCTCGTGTCAGAGCCGCTTAAGCTTCTTTTTCGGCACCACGCATGAACAGCGCGGCAAAGAGCAGGCCAAAGCCGTTGAACAGCATTTCGATCCCAAGAAGGATACCAACGAGGTTCAGCAGCCACGCGGGTTCAGCCGCCGCATTGGTCCAGATGATACCGGCCAGTACGATGGACAGAACGCCCGAGATGATCGTCGGCCAGAAATAGGGCGTGCCCCGCATCTGGAACGACAGGATGACCCGAGCAATGCCGCCTGCCATGAACAGGATCAGGATCAGCATCGCCAGCGAGATGGTGCCCTGCAGCGGGTGCGCCAGGAATGACCAGCCCAGGAACAACATGATCGCGCCCATTAGAATGGACAGGATCTTGTTGCCCGTACCTTCGACCGTAAAGCCGCCAACCAGTTGCAAGCCGCCACTTATCAGCAGCAGAATGCCGGTGATCGCGGTTACCGCGATCGAGGCCACGACCGGCGCGCCCAGGATGAACACGCCAAATACGATGGATAGAAGCCCCAACAGGAGCAGTTTCAGCCAGTCACTCATAGTTTATTTCCTCTCAAATATTCATATTTGAAGGGACCTTACACCAGTTCGCGTACGTCTGTCAGCCGTCCTGTGAGTGCCGCTGCGGCAGCCATGGCCGGACTCACCAGATGGGTACGGCCTTTATAGCCCTGACGCCCCTCGAAGTTGCGGTTCGAAGTGGCGGCGCAGCGCTCGCCCTCGGACAGCTGATCGGGGTTCATCGCCAGACACATGGAGCAGCCTGCCAGACGCCATTCAAAGCCGGCCTCTTTAAAGATGTCGGCCAGGCCTTCTTCTTCGGCTTGCAGACGGACAAGGCCAGATCCCGGAACGATCATGGCGCGCATACCGTCCTTGATTTTCTTGCCTTTGACCACTTCGGCCACGGCACGGAAATCTTCGATCCGGCCATTGGTGCACGAGCCGATGAACACGGTGTCGATTTCGATGTCGGTCAGCTTCTGACCCGGTGTCAGACCCATGTAGTCAATCGAGCGGCGGGCAGCTTCGACTTTGCCGCCTTCGAAATCTTCGGGGTTGGGGACAACACCGGTGATCGGCAGCACGTCTTCGGGCGAGGTGCCCCAGGTAACGACGGGCTGAATGTCTTCGCCTTTGAGTGTGACAACCTTGTCGAAATGCGCGCCTTCGTCGGTGTAGAGCGTTTTCCACCAGTCCAGGGCGGCTTCCCACTGGGCGCCTTTGGGGGCGTGGGGGCGACCTTGGACATAGTCGTATGTTGTCTGGTCCGGCGCGATCAGGTCGGCGCGTGCGCCGCCTTCGATGGCCATGTTGCAGACGGTCATGCGGCCTTCCATCGACAGATCGCGGATCGCTTCGCCGCAATATTCGATGACATAGCCGGTGCCGCCGCCGGTGCCGGTTTCACCAATCACGGCCAGCGTGATGTCCTTGGCGGTCACGCCCGGCATCAGTTTGCCGGTGATTTCCACCTTCATGTTCTTGGATTTCTTTTGGATCAGCGTCTGTGTGGCCAGAACGTGCTCGACCTCGGATGTGCCGATGCCGTGCGCCAGTGCGCCGAATGCGCCGTGGGTCGCGGTGTGGCTGTCGCCGCACACAACGGTCATACCGGGCAGGGTCCAGCCCTGTTCCGGGCCGACGATGTGCACGATGCCCTGACGGACGTCGTTCATCGGGTAATAGTGGATGCCGAATTCCTTGGCGTTGGTGTCAAGCGCCTGGACCTGGATGCGGCTTTCCTCGGTCATCTGTGTCGGATCTTCACGGCCTTTGGTTGTGGGCACGTTGTGATCTGGAACAGCGATGGTCTTTTCCGGTGCGCGCACCTTGCGGCCGGTCATGCGCAGGCCCTCAAAAGCCTGCGGGCTGGTTACTTCGTGCACCAGGTGGCGGTCGATATAGAGCAGGGTCGTGCCGTCTTCGGCCTCATGCGCGACGTGCGCATCCCAGATTTTGTCATAGAGTGTCTTGGGGGACATGTGGTCCTCTCCCGTGGTTTGGAAATAGCTGGCAATGTGGTGGCTGGGCGCCGCTTATAGGCGGGCCAGAACCGTGCGGGCAGCCCCAAAGAACCGCTCGCGCAGGCGAGCGCGGTCTTGCAGATAGATGCATGAGGCGTAAACGGGTGTCATGTGCCCCAGATACAGGGGCGAGGTGAGTTCTATCAAGGTCTGCTGTTATCTGCCTGATATGGGCCAAGTGCCGTAAGGGCACAGCTGCGTGAGATCACTTAGGCGATTCATTGAATTGTCATCTTGGCGTTGTTACCTTAAAGGCACCCCAGCGTCGGGGGGCTGTCGACGCGTAAAAAGGAGGACAATGTCCTGTCAACGCATGCAGAGGTGGCTAAGTCCACCGACGGACGGGCCGCAATGATGGCTCAGTCTCAACTCACCAGCGAAAAGCTGCTTGAGCGTATTCTATCTTCTCTCAACGACGATAAGGCCGAAGATGTTGTGCAGATCGATCTGCGCGGCAAGACCGAGATCGGTGATTACATGATCATCGCATCGGGTCGTTCGACGCGTCAGGTGTCGTCGATGGCCGAGAAGCTGACAGATCGCATCAAGCAGGAGTTCGGGTTTACCTCGAAGGTCGAAGGCAAGGATGCCGGCGATTGGGTTCTGATCGATACGGGTGATGTGGTTGTGCACATCTTCCGCCCAGAGGTGCGCGAATTCTACCAGCTGGAAAAGATGTGGCTGCCGCAAGGTAGCAGCGCCTCAACCAACTGAGGCGCTTTTGCCCCCGCTTTTTCGGGGGTACGTGACACATCATGCGTATCAGCATTTGCGTGGTCGGCCGTTTGCGGGCCGGACCCGAGAAAACCCTCATTGACGACTATCTGACCCGGTTCGACCGGACAGGGCGGGCGCTGGGCCTTGGCCCTGCCCGAGTCGTTGAGGTTGAGGATAAGAAAAACGCAGGCATGGGTGCCGAAGCTGCGTTGCTGCGCAAGGCGCTGCCCAAGGGCGCGGTGATCTGCACGCTGGACGAGCGCGGCAAGGTTTTGTCGTCGCCTGATTTTGCCGGTCAGTTGGGCAAGTGGCGCGATGCCGGGCGGCAAGATCTGGCGCTGGTGATTGGTGGCGCGGACGGAATTGATCCGTCCCTGCGCGCCGAGGCGGATTTTTCAATATCCTTCGGCAAGATGGTCTGGCCACACATGCTGGTGCGGGTGATGCTGGCCGAACAGCTGTATCGGGCCGCCAATATCTTGGCGGGCGGGCCGTATCACCGGGTGTGATTTACTGTAATTCGATGATGTAGGTGTCCGTGTTCCAGCCGTGCACGGAATCTCGGGCGCGGATTTGGACCTGTTTGGTTCCATCCGGGATCTGAACGCCACCGAGCGAGCGGGTAAAGGGTTGTTCGTCTACATGCGGGTGGTGCAGCACGCGCATTCCTAACTCATTCCCGTCCATATCCAGCACCTGCCAGCCATCGGCATAGTGATCCCAGCCGGTGTCCGGATGGCGGATGGTGACATCGAATCGCCACGTATCGCCGCTGGCGCGAGCGGTGGCTTTTTCGATCTGCGGGCCGTCGGCCAGCGCAGGGGCGGCGAGGAACAGGAAGGGGATCAGGTATCTCATGGGCGGAGCCTATCGCGAATTCTATGAGGGTTCAGGTCACGACTCTGTGTTCGGAGGGAGCTTCAGCAAAACCCTGCGCGAATGCGAGGCGAACTCGCGCCGATAGAGGATCGCGAGTGTGACGGTGGTGGCCAACAGAAGGGGCACGGGCCCGAGCATCCATGCGGTCGAGGCGAGCGCGAAATAGATTGTTCTGAGCGCCTTATTGAAGCTACGCGCGGCCGTAATTGAAATCTCGGCCGATTGTGAGGCACGAGGCGCGCAATGCGGGTCTTCGGGGTCGTTGGGTACGGCGGCCATCAGTACGGCACAATAGCCAAACAGGCGGTGGGACCAGACGAATTTCAGAAACGCATTTGATAAAAGAAGTATTACGATCAGGATCTTGATCTCCCAAACCATCGCGGGTGCGCTGCCGATGGCAAGGTCTTCTGCGACACCAGCCAGCCTCTCCGTGTTGCCGAACAAGGCCAGGCCACCCCCGATTGCGATCATCGAAGTGGAAGCAAAAAACGTTGTGCTTTGACGCATGTTCCCAACCAGCTGGGCATCGAAAACGCGCGGTTGGCGCGTGACCATCTGCTTCATCCAGTCGTGGCGAAACTGGTCCATCAGCGCCGAAACCGAAAGCTTGTTGGGATTTGGGTTTTCAATCCGCCACCCGATCCAAAGCCATCCCGCAATCAGGCAGGTCACGGCCACATAATCCAGCGGCGAAAACAGCAGGGCGCGGTCTATCCAGGTCATAGGCTGATCCTACGATTTACCAGTTGGACTTGCCAGATCGCATAATTGGTAATATTATTTTACCAAATGGAGGGATTTGCATGGAAATGCCCACACCCAACGCAGCCGTTCTGGCGCGCAAGGCAAGGTTGGTTGAGCGCTTGCTGCGTGTGTTGCCTGAGGATGCCGTGATTCATGACGAGGCCGAGACGCGCGCCTACGAGTGCGATGCGCTGACGGCCTATAAATGCCCGCCAATGTTGGCGGTCTTGCCTGCCTCGACACAGGAGGTGTCGGACGTTTTGCGCATCTGCCATGAAGAGGGTGTTCCGGTGGTGCCGCGCGGTTCGGGAACTTCGCTGGCCGGTGGGGCGCTGCCCACGGCCGATTGCGTGATCCTTGGCGTGGCGCGAATGAACGATGTTCTGGAGACAGACTACGCCAACCGCGTCATCCGGGTTCAGTCTGGCCGCACCAACCTGAGCGTCACAGGTGCGGTCGAGGAAGAGGACTTCTTTTACGCACCTGACCCGTCGTCGCAGCTGGCTTGTGCGATTGCCGGCAATGTGGCGATGAATTCCGGTGGGGCGCATTGTTTGAAATACGGTGTCACCACCAACAATCTGCTGGGTGTCACGATGGTGATGATGGATGGCACCGTGGTTGAAATTGGCGGCGCGCATCTGGATGCGGGCGGTTTGGACCTGCTTGGGGTTATCTGCGGTTCCGAGGGGCAGTTGGGCGTTGTGACCGAAGCGACCCTGCGCATTCTGCGCAAGCCCGAAGGCGCGAGACCCGTGATGATCGCCTTCGATGACAATGAGGTTGCGGGCCATTGCGTCAGCGACATCATCAAGTCGGGCATCCTGCCGGTGGCGATCGAGTTCATGGATACGCTGTGCATTCAGGCTTGCGAGAATTTTGCCAAGGCGGGTTACCCAGATTGCCATGCTCTTTTGATTGTCGAGGTCGAGGGATCGGAGGCAGAGATCGACTATCAGCTGTCCAAGATCGTCGAGATCGCCAAGCGTCACAAACCGGTAGAGCTGCGCGAGAGTCAGTCAGAGGAAGAAAGCGCCAAGATCTGGCTGGGTCGCAAGTCGGCCTTTGGCGCCATGGGGCAGATGAACGACTATATGTGTCTGGATGGTACGATCCCGGTGTCGTCGCTGCCGATGGTTCTGCGCCGGATTGGCGAACTGAGCGAGCAGTACGGCCTGCCGGTGGGCAATGTGTTCCACGCGGGCGACGGCAACATGCACCCGCTGATCCTGTTTGATGCCAACAAGCCGGGCGATCTGGAGCTGTGTGAGGAATTCGGAGCCGAGATCCTGAAGCTCTGCGTTGATGCGGGTGGCTGTTTGACTGGCGAGCACGGGGTCGGTGTCGAAAAGCGCGATCTGATGCTGCATCAGTATACGGCTGCAGATCTTGAAGCGCAGATGGCGGTCAAGGATGTGTTTGATCCTGCGTGGCTGTTGAACCCGGCGAAGGTGTTCCCGCTGTCGGTGACTGAAGTACGGCGCGAGGCGAGCATTGCGGCAGAGTGATGGGGGCGTTGCCCCCAAACCCCCAGAGTATTTTGGAAAAGATGAAATGAGACCAGAGACCGAAGGCCAGTTGGCCGAGATCGTGGCCGGATTGAGCGAACCTGTGCGTATTGTCGGTGGCGGTACGCGTGGTGTCGGCGGGCCGGGAGCGGAATTGAGCGTGGCGGGTTTGAGTGGAATTGAGCTCTATGAACCGGGCGCTTTGACGCTGGTGGCCAAGACGGGCACGCCGGTGGCCGAGATCGAGGCGGCGTTGGCCGCCGAGGGTCAGCGATTGGCGTTTGAGCCGATGGATCATCGGGGGTTGCTGGGCACAGGTGGTGAGCCGACGATTGGTGGGGTTGTGGCTGCCAATGTGTCGGGCCCGCGTCGGGTTCAGGCGGGTGCGTGCCGCGATTTCCTGTTGGGGGTGCGGTATGTCGATGGTTTGGGGCAGGTGATCAAGAACGGCGGGCGGGTGATGAAGAACGTCACCGGCTATGATCTGGTCAAACTGATGGCGGGGTCCTGGGGGACGTTGGGCGTTTTGACCGAAGTGTCGTTGAAGGTGTTGCCCCTGGCCGAAGCGGAAGAGACGCTGTGCGTCGCTGTCGACGGGGCCGCGCGGGCGGTCGAGGTGATGTCAGCGGCGCTGGGTTCTCCGTTTGAGGTGTCGGGCGCGGCGTTTGATCCGGTGGCGGGGTGTGTGCTGCTGCGGGTCGAAGGGTTTGTCGCGTCGGTTGCGTATCGAGTTGAGCAGTTGCGGGGTGTTGCCGGGGCCTTTGGCGCGGTGTCTATGGCCGAAGATAGTGCCGGTCTGTGGCGTGACGTGCGTGATGTTGCGGCGTTTCATCGAAAGCCGGGCGATGTCTGGCGGATTTCGGTGAAGCCGTCGGATGCACCGGATTTGGCGGTTCGGTTGGGTGCAGATGCCCTGCTGTTTGACTGGGGCGGCGGGCTGATCTGGGCGCGGGTGCCTGAGGGGACGGATTTGAGGGTTAGGCTTGGCGATGTGGCTGGACACATGACGCTGGTGCGGGGCGTGGGGCAGGCGAAGTTTCAGCCCGAGCCTGCGCCGGTCGCTTTGATCTCTGCGCAGGTGCGGCAGCGGTTCGATCCACGCGGGCTCTTTAACCCGGAACTGATGGGGTAGGACATGCAGACGACATTTACACCAGAGCAGTTGAAAGACCCTGCGATCCAGCGCTCGAACGAGATTTTGCGGTCTTGTGTTCATTGCGGGTTCTGTACGGCGACCTGCCCCACCTATCAGGTGCTGGGCGATGAATTGGACAGCCCGCGAGGGCGGATTTATCTGATCAAGGACATGCTGGAAAACAACCGCGTGCCGGATGAGAAGGTGGTCAAACACGTTGACCGGTGCCTGTCCTGTCTGGCCTGCATGAGCACGTGCCCCTCGGGTGTGCACTACATGCATCTGGTGGATCACGCGCGCGAGTATATCGAGGACAATTATAAACGGCCGCTTTCGGACCGGGTGCTGCGCTGGGTGCTGGCGCAGATTTTGCCATACCCGATGCGGTTCAGGTTGGCGCTGGTGGGGGCGAAGATCGGGCGGCCGTTTCGGGGCTTGATGCCGGATGCACGGCTGCGGGCGATGCTGGACATGGCGCCCAAGACGATCCCGCCGGTCAGTCGCAATGATGATCCGCAGAGTTTTGCAGCTGAGGCGCCGCGCAAGAAGCGGGTGGCTTTGATGACGGGTTGTGCACAGAAGGCGCTGAACACCGACATCAACGACGCTACGATCCGGTTGCTGACGCGGCTGGGGTGCGAAGTTGTGGTGGCTGAGGGCGCTGGGTGTTGTGGGGCGTTGACCCATCACATGGGCAAAACCGCTGAGAGCCACAAGACAGCGGCCAAGAACATCCGCGCCTGGGTGTCTGAGATGGATGGCAAAGGGCTGGATGCCATTGTGATCAACACTTCGGGGTGTGGTACGACGGTCAAGGATTACGGCCATATGTTCCGAAATGACCCGTTAGCGACTGATGCTGCGCGGGTGTCTGGGATCGCGATGGATGTCAGTGAGGTGCTGATGCAGCTCGACTTGCCCGAGGGTGTGGATAAGGGGCTGACGGTGGCATATCACGCGGCCTGTTCGTTGCAGCATGGACAGCAGATCAAGACGCATCCCAAGACGCTGCTCAAACGCGCCGGGTTCAAGGTGGTGGAGCCTGCGGACCCTCATCTGTGTTGCGGCAGTGCAGGCACCTATAACCTGATGCAGCCCGAGATTTCGGGGCAGCTGAAGGCACGCAAGGTGCGGACGTTGGAGGCTAAGAAGCCAGACCTGATCGCGGCTGGGAACATTGGGTGCATGATGCAGATCGGGTCGGCGACAGAGGTGCCGATTGTACACACCGTTGAGTTGCTGGATTGGGCAACAGGCGGACCACAACCGGCTGCGTTGACCGCCAGTGGCAAACAGAAGTCGGCGGTGCCGATACTGAAGTAAGGCCAGAAAACGCGTCTTGCCGTAGCCATCATGCTTGATAGTCTGACCCGCATTCGACAGCACACACAACGAGGCACAAATGGATCACCCGGCAGGCATAGACCCAAACGATTTGCTGGTGGCACAAGATTGGACGTTTCCCGTTCCCATAGCCTATGGTCCGGGGCGCCTTGCCGAGATTGGAGCGAAGTGTATCGCGCTCGGGGTCGCCAATCCGTTGATTGTGACGGACAGGGGCAGCCGAAACCTGCCTTTCTTGACCGATCTTGCCGGTCACCTGTCTGCGTCGGGTCTTGAGTCTTCGGTGTTTTCCGAAATTTCACCCAACCCGCGTGATGATGAGATTGGTGCCGGTCGGGTGGCCTTTCACGAAGGTTCACACGATGCGATCATTGCTATTGGTGGTGGCAGTGCCATGGATGGAGGCAAGGCCATCTGCCTTACCGCCAACAACGACGTTGATTTGTGGGACTTCGAATTTGAGCAACCCGTTCCCGATCTGGGATCGGATCATGCCTTTCCGACGCTGATAACCATCCCGACAACAGCAGGCACCGGGGCCGAGACCGAAAGCACGGCCATGGTCACCCATATCGAAAAGGGCATGAAATTCTGTATCTGGCACCCAACCCTTAAACCTTCGCTGGCTCTGCTGGATCCCGAACTGACCGTGGGCTTGCCCGCACATTTAACGGCTTGGACCGGTGTGGATGCACTGACCCATGCGATCGAGGCGTATTGCGTTCCCGGGTTTCACCCGTTGTGTGATGGGATGGCGCTTGAGGGCCTGTCGCTGATTTCCCGCTGGTTGCCGGTTGCCTACCGCGAACCGGACAACATGGCGGCCCGGGGTGGCATGTTGGTTGGCTCTTGTTTGGCGGGTATCGCTTTCATGAAAGGGCTGGGAATGGTGCATGCCATTTCACACATGGTGGGTGCCGAACATGACACCCAGCACGGGTTGACGAATGCCATCATATTGCCCGTTGTCTTGCGTGTTAACCTTATGGATCTAGAGTGGAAATCCAGACGGTTGGCCGAAGCAATGGAAATAACCGACGCTACGCCGGAAGGGGTGATTGCCGCTGTTGGGGTGTTATTGGATGATCTGTCCATTCCAAGATCTTTGGGCGAGATCGGTGTTCCGCTTGACTGCGCAGAGCGGATCGCCGCCAAGTCGTTGCATGACAGCGCCGCAGGAACAAATCCACGTTTGGTGAGTTTGGCTGAGGCCCATTCAATGGTTAAGGCTGCGATCACCGCTGCGCGATAAAGGTCACAAGACCGACGCATGTTGCCGCGTCCGTGCCCTATTTTTGCCCCACCGCGTCAATACCAGTTTGGGACAACAAGATAACGCGGAGGCATTTGTGCGAAACCTTTTGAAAGCTGTGATCCTGGCCGCAATGCCGTTTTCCGCACTGGCTGAGGACGCACGCCTGCAGCGTCTGGATACAACTGATTCCGGGCGGGACTGGCAAGCGGTCGGACGGCTGGACATCAACGGCGCGGGCTTTTGCACCGGTGCCTTGATTGCGCCTGATCTGGTGCTGACTGCTGCACATTGCCTTTACAACAAGACGACCAAGCAGCGTATCGACGCGGAGCAGATCGAATTTCTGGCCGGGTGGCGCAATGGCCGGGCTTCTGCCTATCGTTATGTGCGTCGAGCGGTGGTGCATCCCGATTATGTCTACGACGGCGCTGTTTCGACCGAGCGCGTACGAAACGATGTGGCTTTGCTGGAATTGCAGCGACCGATCCGCAACACGACTGTCGAACCGTTCAAAACCGGATCACGCCCGTCGCGTGGCGAAGACGTTGGTGTTGTTTCTTATGCTCAAAACCGGTCCGAGGCTCCATCATTGCAGGAAGTGTGCTCGGTCATGGCACAACAGCAGGGCATTCTGGTGATGTCTTGCGATGTGGACTTTGGGTCATCTGGCGCGCCTATCTTTTCCTTTAACGGCAACGAGCCCCGGATCGTATCGGTGGTGTCTGCCAAAGCCGAAGTTCATGGGGACCGGGTGGCGCTGGGCTCTGCGCTTGAAGAGTCGCTTGTCCTGTTGCGGGCCGAACTGGCGTCAGGGCAGGGGTTTGATCAATCTCCACCTCCGTCAACCAATCGTATCCAAGTTGGTCAAACACGTCGACAGACAGGCGCGAAGTTCGTGAAACCATGAGAGTTCTTGCCGGACTTTTGCTGTGGGTGTTGTTGGGGGCTGCTGCTTTGGCCCAGACATCAGGGCTGGTTCGGCTGACGGATCGGGACGATCTATTGGGGTGGGAAGCTGTTGGTCGGCTGGACTTGGCAGGCAAAGGGTTTTGCACGGGTACGCTGATCGCCCCGGACCTGGTACTGACGGCGGCGCATTGTGCGTTCGACAAGTCGACCGGCGCGCATTATTCGGTGGATCAGATCGTTTTTCGCGCTGGGCTTAGGGACGGTCAATCGATTGCAGACCGAAGGGTCAAGCAGATTGCGACGCACCCGGACTTCATCCCCAATCAGCCGCCTTCGCCCGAACGGGTTCGGGTTGATGTTGCACTGTTGCGGTTGGCAGACCCGATAAGTGTGGCGCAAGCAAATCCATTTGTGTTGCACAGCGGGGGACTGTCGGACGCCAAGGTCAGCGTATCGTCTTATGGCCGCGGGCGTGCAGACGCAATCTCGCGCCAACGCTCGTGCCAGGTTCTTCACCGAGAAGACAGATTGATGGCTTTTGATTGCAACGTTACCTTTGGCTCGTCGGGGTCGGCTGTTTTTACCCAGGTGGGCGACCGGGGACGCATTCTGTCGGTGGTGTCCGCGATGGCCCAGGTCGAGGGGCGCAAAGTAGCCTGGGGTATGGAACTTCCAGATATCGTCGCGGATCTGAAGCGGCGAATGCGAGCCGAAGCACATGTTGCCAAGGCCAAGGTGCGGCGTTTGCAGGTCGGGTCGACACGCAATTCGACGGGGGCAAAATTTGTGCGCCCTACCGATCGTGCGAACGGGTCTTGAAACCTGAATTCTAACATCCCATCTGAGTTTTACCGGGCCGCCTGATACAGGGGTTCGGAAAAACAAAACGCCCGTCCAATTGGAGGGCAACAGACGTAAATCGCTCAAGAGATGAGGATAACGACCTATGCGTACTTTTGATTTTGCACCACTGCACCGCGCCAGCATCGGCTTTGATCAGATCGCGGACCTGATGGATCGGGTTCTGACCAACGACGTGGCGCAGCCTAGCTACCCCCCGTACAACATCGAGAAAACCGCTGCGGATGCCTATCGCATTTCGATTGCCGTGGCCGGGTTTTCGGATGCCGACCTGTCGGTCGAGATGAAAGAAAATTCTCTGGTTGTGTCGGCCAAGAAGGCCGTTGACGAGACCGAGCGCACCTATCTGCACCGTGGCATCGCCACCCGCGCGTTCGAGCGCCGGTTCACCCTGGCAGATCATGTGCGCGTGACCGGGGCCAGCCATACGGACGGGATGCTGCACATCGAATTGCAGCGCGAAGTGCCCGAAGCCCTGAAGCCGCGCCGGATCGAGATTGCATCCGGAAAGACGGTTGAGCAGGAGCTGGTGAACGCCAAGCCCGTCAACTAACGAGACCTCCCACCTCTCGCGTCCATTGCGGAATTCGGGCGCGAGGGGGCCAAGACGATAATCTGTCCCTCCCTCGGTTATCGTGCCGACCCCGTACCAGACTGGTGCGGGGTTTGGTGTACGTGGGGGATGGGCGTGCTCCCGCCCCTTCGAACCTTTCTGCCGAAAGGCGCCTCAGGGTTGGGCCGGGCGCCGCGCTGACGCGCGGCGTGGTTGCGTTTCACCGCCACTGTCACGGGCTTGCCTCAAGACCGGTTTGCGGCGATGGCGAGACCGTCGGCAACGGCGGTGAAAACCTCGGTGAAGCTGTGTTTGGCGTCGGGGAAGAGGGACTGCATCGCCTGAGGCACCAGTGACATCAGGCTGGAACCGCCGACATAGACAACATGGCGCACGGATTGCGGGGCGCAACCCGCCATTTGCAATGTGTCCCGCGCCCCCGTGTGCAGTTCGATTGCAAAGTTCGACAGGCTGCGCGTGATGTCCAATGCGTCAAGCGGCGCGGTGAGGCCTCGTTCGATCATGTCGAGCGTGATCTTGGCCTGAGCGGTATCGGGCGCGTTGGCAGTGATTTTGCCGCGTTCCACGGCAAAGGCCAGGTCATGGCCCAGTTCATCCTCAAGCACCGTCAGAAGGCGCTGCAGTTTGGCAGGTTCTTCGGCGAGTTTCAGCATGTCGGAGGCCATGCGCCGCGTTTGCGCGGTATAGAGGAAGGGGATCTTTTCCCATGTGGCAAGGTCATTGAAGATAGCATTTGGAGTCGTCAGAAGGCCCGCGCCAATGTCCTTGCGTAACTGTGTGCCTTTACCCAGCAGGGGCATGACCGTGTCCACGTTGATGGCGCGATCGAAGTCCGTTCCACCGACGCGAATGCCATGGTTGGCCAGGATACGGACCTTTCCGTCGGCGTCGGTTTCAAATAGCGAAAAGTCCGAGGTCCCGCCGCCGATGTCCACGATCAGACCGCGCCCGTCAGTGATGCCGCTGGCGATAGCGGCGGCTTCGGGTTCAGCCATGAAGCTAACGTCTTTGAAACCGGCGGCCAAATAGCACTGCAGCAAGTCATCCTCGGCCTGTCCTTCGCGCGCGTCTCCGGGCCCGTGGAAATTGACGGGGCGGCCGGAAAGGGCGGTTTCGAAGCTCAGACCTGTCTGCGCCTCTGCCTGCGTTTTGATGCGTGAGATAAAGCGGGCAATGATGTCGACGAAGGTCACACGCTCGTTCAGGACTTGGCGCTTCTCATGCATCAGGGTGGTGCCCAGTACCCGTTTGAGGGCGCGCATGAATCGCCCTTCAAGCCCGTCAATCAGGGCGGCGTTGGCGGGGGAGCCGATGAGAGTTTGCCGTGTGTCGAAGTCGAAGAAAAACGTTGTGGGCAGGGTTTTCTGCCCGGGCTCAATCTCGATCAGATGCGGCTTTCCATCCAGAAGGATGCCCGCAGCCGAGTTGGATGTTCCGAAATCAATACCCAATACGGGGCCATGCTGCGCCATGCCCGCACCCTCCTGCCTCAATCTGGAAAGTGGCTTGTTTACGGGCGCGTGAAATGGGCGTCAAGCAGGGTACAGAAACCAAATTTTAATAGGTTGGTAAGATGATGCGGCTCTGCCCAATAGAAGGCCCAATTCAATGGACAATTCTGACATCACCCTCGTTCAAGCCAGTTTCGCCCGCATCTTTGCCCGCAAGGCAGAGTTGACGGAACGGTTCTATGTGCATCTTTTCGCGCGAATGCCTGAGGTTCAGCCGCTGTTTCGCGGTGATTTTGTCAAACAGAAAGAGATGTTCGCGACTATGCTGGCTTCGACCGTGCGCAGTTTGTCGGATTACAGCACTTTTGCGCAACTGGCGGATGTCCTGGCCAAGAGCCATGCGCGGTTTGAATTGAGCGAAGCGCAAATGACAAACGCGGCCCACTCGCTTGAGGCCGCGTTGCATGAGGTGATGGAGGGGAAGTTAACCCCCGAAGAAGAGGCGGCCTGGACCCGCGCCATCATTAAGCTGACGTCAACGATGGTCACGCGCCCTGTGGCGGATGCCGGTTAGACCGACATGCAGATGTATTTCATCTCCAGATAGTCTTCGATGCCGTGGTGGCTGCCTTCGCGGCCCAGGCCCGACTGTTTGATGCCGCCGAACGGTGCAACCTCGGTCGAGATGATGCCGGTGTTCACACCAACGATGCCATATTCCAGCGCCTCGGCGACCTTGTACACGCGGCTCAGGTCCTTGGCGTAGAAGTAGGAGGCCAGACCAAAGATGGTGTCGTTGGCCATGGCGATGACGTCATCTTCGTTTTCGAACTTGAAGAGCGGGGCAAGGGGGCCGAATGTCTCTTCTTGTGCAACCTTCATGTCTTGGGTGACACCGGTGACAACGGTGGGCTGGAAGAAGGTGCCGCCCAGATCGTGCGCCTGACCGCCGGTCAGAACCGCGCCGCCGTTGGATACAACATCTTCGATGTGTTCCTGGACCTTATCGATTGCTTCGGCGTTGATCAGCGGGCCGGTTGTGGTGCCAGCGGCCAGACCGTCGCCGATTTGCAGCGCCTCGACGGCTGCTTTCAGCTTGGCCGAGAATTCATCATACACGCCAGCCTGTACATAGATCCGGTTGGCGCAGACGCAGGTCTGGCCGTTGTTGCGGAATTTGCACATCATTGCGCCTTCGACGGCAGCATCCAGATCGGCGTCATCAAATACGATGAACGGTGCGTTGCCGCCCAGTTCCATCGAGCATTTCATGACCTGATCGGCGGCCTGTTTCATCAGGATGCGGCCGACTTCGGTCGACCCGGTGAAGGTCAGCTTGCGGATGCCGGGGTTTTCGCAGAATTCCTTGCCGATCTCCGACGAGGACGACGACGGCACGACGTTGAACACGCCAGCGGGGATGCCGGCACGCTCGGCCAGAACACCCATGACGATCGCAGACAGTGGGGTTTCCTTGGCGGGGCGTGCCACAAACGAACAGCCAGCGGCCAGCGCAGGCGCGGCCTTGCGGGTGATCATCGCGTTGGGGAAGTTCCACGGCGTGATCGAAGCGGCAACGCCGATCGGCTGTTTCAGCACGGTGATGCGCTTGTCACGTTGGTGACCGGGAATGGTCTCGCCATAGATGCGCTTGGCCTCTTCGCCGAAGAATTCGATGAATGACGCGCCATAACCGATTTCGCCCACGGCCTCGGCCAGGGGTTTGCCTTGCTCGGCCGTCAGGATGGTGCCCAGATCCTGGGCGTTTTCCATCATGAGGTCATACCAGCGGCGCAGGATCACGGCGCGTTCTTTGCCGGTCATTGCGGCCCATTCTTTCTGGGCGGCCTCGGCCTGTGCGATGGCACCAGCCACCTGCGCGCGGCTAAGGTCCGCGACCTCGGCGATCACGTCGCCACGGGCGGGGTTGGTCACGGCGAATGTGCCGTTGTCGCCATCGACCCACTGACCGCCGATATAGGCTTTGGTCGCCAGCAGCTCGGGGTCTTTGAGCAGCGATTTCAGGTCGGTTGTTGCGTCCAGCATGGGTTGGCCTCCGGCTCATAAAGTCGTTTGTGTGCACACAATGCATCTGCGGGTGGGTTTGTCTAGTGCCAAGCCATAGAGGAAGAGCAGTCCAGAGTAAAGTGAACGTTCACTCATCACCGTGTCAGATCGTGTCGTGAAAGGGGTTGCACGAAGAGAGGGTTAAGGTCAATGTGCGCGCGGGCCTTGGCGATGGCGTCGCCTCATGCAGCATGCATGCGCCCATGTTCTGTCCTGAACGCCAGGACCTTTCTGAAAAGGAGGGTCACACAATGACCATCACCACACCGCGTCCGGATTTCTACCGTTATCACAATGGGGTAAAGGCACCGTTGCCATTCGCTGACAGCGAATACGAGGCGCGTCTTGCGGAGCTTCGTGAGCGCATGGAGGCTGCTGGAGCCTCGGCTGCCGTGTTCACGTCGATGCACAATATCGCGTATTATTCGAGCTTCTTGTACTGCGCCTTTGGTCGTCCGTACGCTTTGGTTGTGACCGAAACTGAGTGTGTCACGATCAGTGCAGGCATTGATGCGGGTCAGCCTTGGCGGCGTTCTTATGGCGACAACATCACCTATACCGACTGGCAGCGCGACAATTACTGGCGGGCGATTCTGTCGGTGACGGGCGAGGGGCAGGTCATTGGATATGAGGGCGATCATCTGACGCTGATGCAGCGCGACAAGATGGAGGATTTTCTGAAACCCATTACCATGGTCGACCTGTTCGAGACGACTATGCGCCAGCGGATGCATAAGTCCCCGGCCGAGATCGCGTTGATCCGTCACGGTGCGAATGTGGCCGACGTTGGCGGCTATGCCATCCGCGATGCGGTCAAGGCAGGCGTGCGCGAGATCGATGTGGCCATGGCGGGCCGCGACGCGATGGAGCTGGAGATCGCCAAGCGGTTCCCGGATGCGGAATATCGTGACAGCTGGGTCTGGTTTCAGTCAGGGATCAACACCGATGGTGCGCATAACCCGGTGACGGGGCGGGTGTTGGAACGGGGCGATATCCTGTCACTGAACACATTCCCGATGATCAGCGCCTATTACACCGCGCTTGAGCGGACGATGTTTGTTAAGGAGGTTGATCCAGCCTCGCTCAAGATTTGGGAGGCGAACGTGGCGGCGCATGAATACGGCATGTCACTGCTGAAACCGGGTGTCAGCTGTGCGGACGTCACGCACAAGATCAACCAGTTCTTTGAGGAACGTGACCTGCTGCAACATCGCACGTTTGGCTACGGTCATTCGTTCGGCGTGCTATCGCATTTCTATGGCCGCGAGGCCGGGTTGGAACTGCGTGAGGATATCGACACTGTGCTTGAGCCGGGCATGGTGATTTCGATGGAGCCGATGCTGACAATTGCAAATGGCGAACCGGGTGCGGGTGGATATCGTGAGCATGATATCCTGGTGATCACCGAGGATGGCAACGAAAATATCACCGGCTATCCTTACGGGCCGGAATTCAACGTTGTCGGATAACCCCTCAGACGAAGAAAGCCGCATCCTGGGATGCGGCTTTTTTGTTTGTTCTGTAGATTATTGATTGGGGAAGTAATCTTCGCACTCACCGTCGCGATAGACGTCAGCCGTACAACAATGCAGGCCGCCGCCAAAGGCATAGGCGTCGCGCAATTCGACTTCGACCACTTCCATACCCAGCTTGTCCATCTGCTCGGCCTGATAGACTTCGGACTTTTCGACACAGACGGTTTTGGGGTCCAGAACCAGAACGTTCATCGACAGCCAGGTCGAAGAATAGCAGAGCGGCGGCGGAGTGTTGTGCGCGGGTTGCGCGGCGTCCACGATTTCCCACCCGTTCTTTTCGAACATGCCGCGTTGATCTTCGGGCAGGCGACGCTGAGGGTTGTTCAGGATCAGGCCGGGACGCAGCGGAGTGAACGTAGCGTCGATGTGGATGGGGTAGGGATCACCGGGAAAGTTCACTGTGTGCACACGGTGATCAGGAAAGTGACGACGCAGCCATTCGATGCCTTTGAGGTTGGTCGTGAACCCATGTTGCACCACAAGATCCTTGCCGAACCGCAGCACGTCAGCGGCGTCGAACAAGGGTTCTTCCTCGGTGGTGACAAAGAACTTCTCGGCCGCCCACTGCAGGCGCTTTTCAACGCCGATTTTGTCGCTGAGGTAATCGGGGTGGTAATCCTCGTTCGTCAAGCGAGGTTTGGGCGCGGCCTCGTGCCGGAAGTTGGGGTCTTCTTCCCAGTACTGTTTCAGCAGCGGGCGATAGTTCAGATATTCGAACCAGCGGCAGCGATAGGACATCGTTGCCTCTAGCATCTCATGCCCGACGGTCAGCAGCACGTCACGCGGGGGCATACAGCCGAACTGACTGTCGGTGTGGAAATCCGGGGTGGTGACAGGCAGGGAGTGATCAATTGAATCGGGGCGGTCTACGCGAACGCCGCGATTGCGCAGCTGATCGGCAAAGTTGTCCAGCAGTTCGTTGGCGCGATCAATCGTTTCCTGCGGGCGGCGGCCCCACTGGCCGCGCATGTCGCTGTCTTCGGGCACCTTGGCGTCCAGCGCGGGCTCTTCTGGCGGGATGTGGCAATCATCGGCACGGCCCACGATCACATGGCGCAGGGTGTCCCATTCATTCCAGCTTTTGACTTGCGTTTTTTCAGGCGACCAGGCCATGGGTGCCTCCATATTCGGGGAGGCTTCAGGCGGGGCCCTCAATCTCCCGATTGAAAGTCCCGGCGTACAGGAGCGTGGATGCGGGGCGAGAGGCAGTCTCTCTGGCGACGCCATCGCCTGTGAGCCCTAAGGCGATATAGCATTGGTGAAAAGCGTGGGGAAGATGGTTTCATGCCCCATTCCCCTTTCAATTCTGATCGCGCTTTGCGAGACTTTCAGCAAAGACAGACTGGCGGGGGATGTAAATCATTGTAACATTCCCTATATACAATGGTATACAAACGAAAAGGATAGGGCGGTATGGCGAATAGCGAATTTGAAACGATGATTCAGGAAACCCAGCAGCGCGTGCGCGAAAGCCAGTCGCAGATCGAAGGGTTGACCAGTCGGATCGAGGCCGCGAGGGCAAAGATCGGCACCGCCGAGGCGGATATCGACATCGAGAATGCTACGCTTGAGGACGTCCATGCCCATACTGAAGTGATGAATTCGAACATCGCAGAGCTGATCATGGGGTTGGACGATGTCACATCTGCCTTTTCCAAGGATTTTGACGAGATGCGTTCGAAAACCGGGTGGGAAAGCTTTGTCGGTATCTTTGCCAGCGCCAAGTCGGAATCGATGCGGCAGGAGCGGATGCGCACGGCCAATATCGACGACAAATTGCAGGATCTGATCGCGAAATCGGATGTGATCGTTCAATTGCTGCAAGGGCAGTTGGGTGTGCTCGAAGAGCAGCGCGAGAAGGTGGAAACCAATCTGACTTCGACGCTGGATGACCGCGAATTCACGGTGCAAGAGCTGGAAAACGTCCGGGCCGAGATCCTGGGCATGGATCCCAAGATCATCGAGTTGGAAAACAAGATCAGCGTCGAACAGGACGCCGCCGCGCGGACCAAGCTGGAAACCGAACTGGCCGATCTGAACAAGACATATAACGCGCTGGTGCAGGACGAGCAGGTCAAGCTTGCCAAGAGCCAGACGTTGGAACGTTACATCGAAAAGGGCAAATCCTGGGTCGACTCGCTGCAGAACCAGGCCGCGACGCAGATGGTGTTGATCAACAAGCTGCAGACAGACACGCAACAGCGTGTGGTGCTTTATGATGCCCTGACCAAATCGCTGAAAACGGCGCAGCAACAGGACGTGGCGCACCGGATCAACGAGATCGGTGTGCAGACCGACCAAGAGGCGCAGACCGCCATGGCCGCCATCGGCACCGCGACAAATCAGAAAATGGCCGACATGTTGGAAGCGCATGAGGACCACATGGTCTTTGCCCGTGACGTGCTGGAGAAGAAGGCCAAAGCTGATGAGCGGTTCGCGCGCCGGTTTGCCTCGATTGTCGAGAAGCACGACAAGAACTTGTATGGTGGGTAGTCTTGGATCTGCTGGAATTGCTCAGTTTTCTAGTGTCGCCTGAGAATTGGTTCTGGTGGGTCGTCTTGGGGAGTTTCTGGCTTTTGCTCTCTGTGATGTACGCCTTACTTGCTGGCCAGTTTGGTTGGTTGGCGGCCTGTTTCGTAGTTTTTGGTCTTGTACATGCCGCCTATCGTTTGTGGAGCGCACCTGTTGACTGATCCTGCTCATGACCATGTCGGCCTGACCGACACCTTTGCCTCGCGCCGGTATTTCCGCAAGTTCGAGGTGATCACTGTCCACCTGCTGCGGGTGGCCGCGAATATGCAGGCCGAGGGGGCGATTTCGAAAGAAGAGGTCAAGATCGTCTCGCGCTATCTGTCGGGGCTGCTCTACACGTTCCGGGCGCTCAGCATGAAATACCTGCTGGTCGGTCGCGATACGGGGCGGTTCTTTGGTTCATTGGCGATGGATCGGCGCGACAGCGGGTTTCCGGTGGCGGCTGAGTTGATGACCATGGCCAATGATGCGCAGCAGGCACAGCGGCATCTGGAAAACATGCCGTCCGAGGCGCAGTTGAAGCACGACATGGTGCGTCAGATCATCAGCGAACAGCAGGTGCCCACGCGGCTGCAGTTCGCACTGTCCCAGCGGCTCTATTACGAAGAACTGTTGAAGGGAGAGCTGTTCTGGGCGCGCAATGATCCTGAAAGCATTTGGATTGGGACCACCGGTGATCGGCGCAGGTTCATGATCCACTGGGCTGTCTATGATAGCCAGATCAACTTGCCGGTGATCTACCTGATGGAGGTCGAAGACAGCGGTAAGATCGCCCTACCCAAGGACGAACGCCGCTGGCCCGAAGTGCAGGCCCATCTGATGGCGCAGGCGCTTGGCGGGCTAAAGCTGGTGACCATCGCCAAAGGGTTCGATCAGGATTTTGACGATCTGCACCCCAAGCGGCTGAAACGCTTCCACGTGGGGCCGATGTATTCCTCGGCATATACCGAACAATCGGGGCCATTGCGTCAGGTGCTGGAAGATGCAGGCGCACCCGAGGGGCAGGATTGGGCGTTGGCCTGGACCACCGAAGAGCTGGAAAGCGAGGATGTGGTTGAGGAGCGTTCGGGGTGGTTTTCCACAGTCGAGCGCGAGGTCTTTGCGCTTGATCCGTTTGGCGGGCGCGGGGCCGAAACTGGTGCCACGCATACACAACGCTCGATCATCCTGCCGCAACGGCCGTTTCAGGTTCTGGCCGAGCAGAACCCGCCCGGTTTTGGCGATGTGCGCAAGTTCGTCGTCAGCAATGCGGGGCAGGTGTTGAGGTACTGATTTTGGGCCTTCGGCGAGAGTATTTTTGAAAAGATGAAGCAAGGGCGGATTTGAGATGAGTTTGACGTCTGACCAGATGGAATTGCGCGAAGAGGATATTCGCAAGCACTACCCGGCAGCGACCGCGCTGCTCGAAGGGTTTGATCATGCGCCCCGGATCGCCAAACCTGTTGTCGAAAGCGCGACCCCGGAACGCAGCCCCGGCGTTGGCACGCGGCGGCGGTTTCGCTCGACTACGCCGGGTCTGGCGACGCGCCGCACTGTGCGGGCTGATGGGGTGCATCTGATCGACCGGATCGAAGCGGCGGATGATGGGGATGCGCTGACCTCACCCTTGCAGGCGACGGTGCAGCATGGGTTGCGGCGGGCAGTTGCGATTTCTCTGGCGATGGGTGAGGTCTATTCGGACCAGACCGCGCTGGGCGATCTGAAGCGCGCCAATCTGGCAGGCGATCTGCCGCCTGCACGTAAGGCCGAGTTTTCCGAGTTGCTGACGGCAGAGGCTCTGATTTCGGCCCATGTTTTGGGCAATGCGCTGGCCTATCTGATGTCGTCGCATCTGACCGAAACCACGGTGGATGTGGGTGAGGTTGAGGAGCTGTTGACCGACAATAGACAGCTTGCCCTGCATGGCGCGTTGTGGGAGCTGGATCAGGTTCTGGCGACCAAAGCACCCGATGATGCGCATCTGGTGGCCGCTGTCAGCGCCTATGCCGAAGGGCTGATGGAGAAGGCCGCGCAGCGTGCGCAGACGGCGCAGCATCTGGTGGGCTTTGCAGGCAGTGCCTGGCGGATCGACGCAGATGATCTGACCTTGCGGGGATTCGAACCAGCGTCCAAGGCGAAATCCACCACGCTGACCATGACGTTCAAGAAACCGACCGAAGTGGTGGGTAACCATATCGCCAAGTATCAGGCGCTGCGGCTATCCAAGATGCTGATGGCCTATGACTTTGACCGCCGCCTGAACCCCTTTGCCGAACTGGGCGGGTTCATCTTTACCTTCATGGGTGATGGCAAGCCGGGGACGGGCAAGACGACGCTAATCCAGATGATGGCGGGGCTCTTGAATGACTATTGCCAGGTCGCGGGCTATCCATTCCGCTATCAGAACCTGTCGACCGACAACATCGACAGCTATCAGGGCAAATCGGGGCAGAACGCCAAGGCGTTCATCAACACGATCATCGACCCGTCGGTGATAGGTTTCGGCACCATCGACGACATCGACCAGCTGGCGGGCAAGCGCGGCGACCGGCAGTCCAGCGCCGGGCAGCTGGAAATCACAGCGGTGCTGATGGAGAGCTTTGCGGGTGCCAATACGGTCGTACGTGGCAATTGCACCTTTGGCATGTTCTCGAACTACCCCGAGAATGTCGACGACGCTCTGCGCCAGCGGGCGGGGGCGCGGTTCCTCGTCGATGGCCCACAAAGCCGCGAGGACTACATCGACATCCTGTCGCTGCTCATGGGCAAGAACCACGACATCCCACTGGGCGATCATGATCTGATGGCCGCGCAAGAGATCAAACGCGCGGTGGCTGCGAGTTTTGAGGGGCACAACCGCCCCCATGAACAGGGGTTGCTGGATGTGTTCGACCGGGTGTCGGACCAGATCGGCACGCTGGATACGATTGCCAAGCTGGGCACGTACCTCAAGGGCATCCAGCAGGCGGATGAGCGGTTCACGGGCCGCGCGATCAAGAACATCACCGACGCCGTGAAAGTCCGTGCGATGGACTTTGAGCTGCCAGACGAATGGATGGAGAACCCCGAACTGTTCCTGTTCAAGGACTACGACACCAAAAGGGCGATGATTTCCGAGCTGCGCGTGCCGATCACGGTCGACATGGTCCTGCAAGAGATCAACCGCTACGCCGACAGCGAATTCCGCTATGCCGACAAGAGCGACGAGGTCGCGATCGAGGCCATGGTCCGCGACTTTGGCCGTCAGGAAGAGGCCAAGAAGCGGTATTTGGAGGAGAAGTGATACACTTACAAGAATTCAATCTACAAGACGGTGTGCTGAAGGTATCTAATTGGGTCCAGTATCAAGTCCGGCTGGTCAAAGCAGGCGTCAATCGCGGCAACCCGATGTTTGTCGGCGTCGGTACCACAAAGCTGTTCTTGGCAATGATTGCTGTCGTTGCTGTACTTCCTCAAAAGACCGATGATGGTTGGTCGTGGAGGTTTTGGTCTTTTCTTTTGTCACCGGCGAACGAAATCGGAGACGCACTTGCGGGCATCGCAAGCACTTTGGCGTTTCTCTGGATTATCGTAACGGTAATGATGCAAAGCAAAGAACTGGCGGCGCAGAGAGAGGAACTGCGACTAACGCGCAAGGAGATGAAAAGGCAGCGGAAAGCAACGAAAATAATGGCGAGAACTGCAGTAAACCAAGATGGCAGAGAGGAACGCTCAACAGCGAAACAAGTTTTCGAAATGAAGCTGAAGCTGACTCTAGATAGTTTGGAAGTCCTTTCGCATCTCAAATGGCATTACTCAGATTCAGGGCACCTCAGAAATAACAATGAAGGTGATCCAGTGAGAAAGCCGATTTTGGGTAGGAAGGTTAAGCCAGTTCATCGCCTAGTTAAGATTGTTGAAAACCAAGAGCCTGAGGAAATTTTGCGTGGACAAGGATCGCGCGTACAGAGTGGACTTAACGATCTTCTCAACATTTTTCATGACAAAACTGTAATTGAGTGCCCTAGTCAAAAGCCTTTTTTGAAGACTGTCCAATATTTGGATGAAATTTCCCTACTAAGAAAAGATCTTCATGTAGACCAGCAAGACTTTTTGGATTCACTGGAAATCGAAGAACTAAGGGCAGCCTTAAGTGAGGCTTTGGACGCTCCAATTTGGGAGACTACTTGCGAATGAAACGCCTCATCCAAAAAGGCCTGATGTTTGGCAATCTGGTCCATATCTCCAGCCCGGCCTTGATCGAGCGCTATAACCGTGCGCTCGGGCATCTGAGTGGCAAGGCCACGCAGCTGAGTGATTTTCATGTCGATATCTCGGGGTTTTCGCCGGAGATTGGCGAGGAACTCGGCGATCCGCTCTACCTCAACCCCAATGGGGTCAATCGGCAGTTCATTCTGCTCACGACCGAGCAAAAGCGGGCGCCGCTGCTCAATGTGAAATTCTCGACCTCGCGGGATATTCTGCGGCAATTCATCGAGGATAACGAAAGCCAGCTTTTTGCCCTGACGGCCACGGATGCGGTGGCGGGTGAGCTGGTGAACTCGGTCTTCAAGATCCGCTCGGCGCGTGATCTGTTTGATCTGAAACGCGTGGAGGTTGAGGCGGACACCGTGGGCGGCACGCTCAAGACCGCGACGCAGCTGGCGAATATGGTCGAGCGGTTCAAGACCGAGGAAGATGCCTGGTTCGATGATGTGCTGATTGCCGACATGATCGGCGCGGCGAAACAGACCGGCGATGTGACCCGCAATCCGGTGCATCTGAGCCAAGCGACGTTTGAGCAAGGCGCGTTCTGGACGGCGCATTTTGGTGGCATGTATCTGTTCACCGATCTGGATCATCCTGCGGTGATTGTGAGTGGTGAGAAGCCCGACGAAGAGCTGCCGGTCAAATATGTCTTTGACCTGAGTGACCGGAACCGGATTGCCAAGTTTCTGGACTACAACGATCTGGCCGAACCCATCGTCAAGGCGCGCGGTGTGGATGCGGCGGCGATCCTGCAGCAGAAGATGGATTTCATCACCATCGATACGGCGGCAAATGCTGGCATCGACTTGAGCGAGCTGGGGCGAGGTGACATGCGGCGGCTGGCGCGGCGGCATGTGGATCAGCTGCCCGAGGTGTATCACGGGCTGTCGCAGTTGATGTCCTGGGCCAGGTCCGGGGGCAGTTGGCCGCGCATCAGCTCGGACCATCCGGCGTATTTCTATACTCTGCGCGCGGCCGACACGCCGCACCGCGATCTGGTGAATATGCTTTTGGCTGAGCTTTGCCCACTGGACGTGCGCCAGCTGTTCATCTGCCACAAGGAACTGTTCTATCGCACCTATGCGGGCTGGCCTGAGGCGAAGAAGGCCTATGTTGCTGATTTCCTTGAGCAGGAGTATCAGGTGGACAAGGCAGGTGCGCGCGAGGCGCTGTTTGGGCACGAGCCGGATATGGATGGCGAGACGCGGGTGGATGATCTGATCGAGCGCGTCGGACCCTGGGGCGCAGTAAGGAGGCCGTAAATGATCGTTATGTTGCGGTTGATGATCCCGCTGCTGATTGTCCTGACAGTGATCTACGTGATCGTGTCGATCTATTCCCGGCGCGTGAGGCGCGGCAAGCTTGAGGCGCATTGGGACAAGAAGGGCATGTCCGGTGATCGCGAAGCGTTTGTTCAGCGCGGGCTGAAGAAGTACGACGGCTCGTTCCGGCGCAAGCTGATATTGGGCGTGTATGTTGTTCCGCTGGGGATCATCGCGTTCCTAGTTTATTATTCGAACTTTATGTGAGGGCCTGATCCATGGCTTACATCAAATGGGCGTTCATTATCTTGTTCTGGGGCACTGTGGTGGCTGTTCTGCACTACACCCTGCCGCAACATGATGTCGTCCGTGTCAGCGACACCTACGAAAAGCGGATCGATCCGGGCGAGAACAGCCTGTTCTGGGCCGCGCAGGATGTGGGCAGTGACACCACGACATCGAACCGGGACGTGTTTTTCATCCAGACCCGCAAAGCCAACGGCAAGGTCATGGTCTATCGCAACGAAGACACCGGCTGGGGTTGGCCGCCCTATTTCAAAGTGACATCGTCGAACTTGCAGGCCGAGGCGGCGGATTTGAAATCATCCGAGGCCGACCCAAAATGGGCCGTGATCCGGCACTACGGCTGGCGAAATGAATTCATGTCGATCTTTCCCAAC
This sequence comes from Falsiruegeria sp. JB4-1, assembly GCF_055693495.1. Classification (NCBI taxonomy): domain Bacteria; kingdom Pseudomonadati; phylum Pseudomonadota; class Alphaproteobacteria; order Rhodobacterales; family Roseobacteraceae; genus Falsiruegeria; species Falsiruegeria sp. JB4-1. The sequence continues at coordinate 4,225,772 of NZ_JBVFTZ010000001.1, read as the reverse complement.
GCGGTCAAAATCTGGCGTGTGGACGGGCCTGATGTGCGCATCATCCCGTGGTTCAACATCATCTTCCTGATCTTTTTCGCGGCCATCGGTTGGGCGCTTTACGTCCGCTGGCGGCGCTTCCGTCAGGCGCGGATCGATCCCATGGTCGAAAGCGTCGAGGACAGCTTTTATGCCGCTCAGCGATGCCATAGGTGAAAAGCGGGGTAGGTTCCGGAAATGGCTGGACAGTTGGAAGTCCTGATCCTCTTAAGAAACGCCGCAAACTACTGCGGCGTTTTTTTGTTTAAGCAGGATGGTTGAAACGCGGAGCAGGTTTCTTATGTTCTCTTTGCTGTCATATATGACAATTATTAGGAGAGTAATAATGACCGTTGCCAATTTAGCCAAATCCACCCGCGCCCTGTTTGCCGCAACAGCAGTGGCAGCTTTATCAACACAGCCTGCTCTGGCCGACAAAGTTGAAGACGCCAAGGCGCTGGTCGATAGTTTTTATTCGAACCTGATTAGCGAAAATTACCCACCGATGATCAACATGTTCATGCCGAACGCGACAGCTCAATACACGACCAAATTCGGTTATGGCATTCCCGACGATGTATTCAATTTCACCGCCGAAGAGGTCCAGGCCTATGCCGAGATCGAGATCCCGGAGGAGTATCAGGAGTACTTTAAGGACTACAAAGAAACCGACCGCAGCTATTCCATCTTGAGTGCAGAAGAAACTGGCGATGCAGTAACGGTCAAAGGGCAGGCTATCCAAAACTATGAAATGAAGGATTACAACGGACAGAACCTTCAGACGGATACGTTTGTGATCACCTTCCCAGAAGGCGCCGAAACCCCTTTGATTTCGGACTACAAAGGTGTGTTGACCTTCAAGTGATGGTTTGGATCAGTCCGCAAAAAGATACTCGGTCTGCGCCAAGCGCAGACCTTGATCCGAAGAAATTGACAGGAATTCGGCCAATTTTTCGGCGTTTTCCTCGGGCAGAGCCGCTTCGCGAAGGCGGCCGTATCGGGCAAACCCAGCGTCGCGAATCCGGTCCCCTTCATGAGCCAGGTCATTGCGAATTGTCGGAAGCAGGCGTTCAAGTGTGGCCTTGGGTGTGCGCTCGCCAGCCAGTCCGACCCTGTGAGCGTGTCCGATCAGGTACTCGTCGGTGAACTTGCACTCTATCTCGAGCATTCGGGTGACCGAGCGATCCGAGAAAAAGTCATGCATTAGATCCAGATTTGATGGATCCATACAGATAACCAAACGATCGGTGTCATAGTATTCAAACAGCATCCTCATAAGCGCTCGCCTGTGTCGCGTTCGCTTTTCCAACGAGGATTGAATGCCGCCTAGATCTGGAAGTGGCGTGCTTTCTTCATTGAATAGAAATTCGATTGTCGGCACGTTGGTCACAAGGCCGATCTGTTCAAGAAGGCGCTTTGCGACGTGCCATTTCTTGGAGACCACGATCATCAGCTCGCGTTCGCGTCCCAGTGTGCTTTCAGTTTCCCAAAATCGCATGCCGAACCGGCGCCCGATTCGCCCCCTGCCAGTCAGAAACTTGAATAGGCTACGACCTTCGTTCGAGATCTGGAACTGCACGTCGTAAGCCGCATAGAGACGTCCTAGCCGTGATTTGAGCTCTTTTGCGTCGGGGCTGATCTTGCGGGCGAACAGAAAATCCTGACTGAGCAGAAGATCATAGTGATCATTGTAGAATGTGACTGGCATCCCGTAGTCCGAAAACATCAAAAACGTGAGCGTTCGGGAGTCGATTTCGTTTTCGGGAATCAGGTGGCGCACAACAGTCTGAAAAAAGGTCTCGTCTGGAATCCAGGTGGTTGCGAAAAACCGCATGACGTCCCGACGGGCTCGGGTGAACTCCAAAATCCATTCAACTGTCTGGCGCCGCAAACACCACCATTGACTGCCGATCATGATCTGAATGTCGTGCGGGATTTCCCGTTCCCAACCTATCCTTTTTTGCAAGTTGAACATGGCATAAAAGCGCCTTTTCTGCGTGCGCTCGTTGAACCAGTGACGATAGATCAGCCGCTCTTCTTTCCAGCCCGTCTTGATCCAGTCGCTTTCAAAGTAGTCAAAGCTCTCGACAAAATCCTTGTCGTTCTGGTCCAAAAAGCGATGCGCGTATTCGGCTGTTTTGATGGCCATGCAGTCGCCCGAAAGCATGTAGAAATGCGTGGCACGCGGGAACTCGTCAACCGCAGCCTCGATGGCAAAAAGAGAAGCCTGTACCAGGGACCACTCACCCCAGCCGCATTTGATACGTTTGCGTGCAAAGGTCACGTTGGGATTGTCGGCAAGAGCGGTACGGATTTGTCGAAAATGCTCGGACTTGGCTCGCGCATCAAAGTGGATAGCCATGTAATCGCCAGCCGCGGTCAGCCGCTCGGCCTGCATTATGATGGCCTCAGGATCTTTGTGACACAGCAATATGTAGGCAATTTTTGCCATATTGGAAACGATGATCCCTTGTTTCTGCTCTTTGTTTACTCTGTTAAAGGTGAAGACCGATTGAATAAACAATGTTTTTTTGTTTTTTTGAGGCAAAGACGCCTGTCGCTCAAGCTAGGGCGAAACGGGGTACGGAGGCAAGACAGATGGGTTTTCCAGGGACATGGATGACGGAAAGTGAAAGTGTGGTCTATCGCGTGGTGCCGAAATGCGCCTGTTCGACCATTGGTCAGATTATGTTCTATTCGGATCACGGCGAGTTTTTTGACGGCGACATCCATGATGCGAAAGGCGGGCTGCACAAATGGGCGCTGGAAGATAGCCAAGGGCCGATCACGCGGAATGTGCAAGCTCACAGGTCGTATGCCTTCACCTGTGTTCGCAATCCCTACACCCGTATCCTGTCCTCGTTCTTTGACAAGATCTGCGGCATCCAGCGAAACGGCAAACGCTATCGCGGCAATCTGGTCCCAACATTGATCTACAAATACGGGATCGAGGTTGGCGGGGACGACGGAAAACAGGAATTCGACCAGATAAAAAGTTTTCGTCGTTTCCTGCTGTTTGCACGCGATACGATCCGTTGGCGTCGCCCGATGGATCCCGATATTCACTGGTCCGCCATGTCTGGCCATGTCTCGACGTTCATTTCCAACGGCGGGCGGTATGACAACATCTTCTGGACCGAGAAGTTCAATGACGGCATGAACGGGGTGCTCAACAGTATCGAAACCCCGGTGTCGGTCGATTTGTCAGCAATCCCGCGTTTCAACGAATCCGAAGGGCACGGCCCAAAGCGTGCACACCCAGTCGAAGACTACTTTGACGATCTGTCGATGCACCTTGTCTATGAGATTTACAAACGCGACTTTGATTTGTTCAAATACGATTTCGAAAACCCTGCTAACAAGATGCCAATTGACGAAATTGATCTGGACGAGGTGCACGCCAAGCTCGGTTGATCCTAGGGGCGGCGGCGTGCGACCAGATACCGGCTTGGGGGCGCCGCAGGGTAGTTTCCGGCTTCGATTATGTCGAAGCCCGCATCCGTCACCTGCCGCTCCAGTTCTTCTATGGTCAGGGTGTTTACATACGGCGCTTTGCCGACCAACTGCATCAGTGGGATAGCCAGTTTCATTACTCTGAACTTGAAGGGCAACCCTTTGGCGTTCAGGCAAACCGACTTTGAGATAAAGAGACCACCCGGCGTGACCAACTCGCGGATGCGTTTCAACTGCTCAGGCAGGTCTTGAAGCAGATGTAACAGGTTCAAAGCAACTACTGCGTCATAAGTCGTGCTCGCCAACTGCGGGTCAGAAACACCCGCTGCAACAAATTCCACATTGGACACTCCTTGATCATTGGCTTTGGTACGGCCGATTTCGGTCATTTTCGGGGACAGGTCGCTGGCCACGTAACGCGCCACGCTGGGGGCCAACAACAATGCGGTTGACCCCGTGCCCGCGCCCAGTTCCAGAACACTGTCTTCCGCGCTCAGGTAGGACCGAGTGCGCTCGAGCGTGTATTCATAGGCTTCGACGTCTTTGACAGGGGATTTGGCATAGCGTTCCGCAATGCTATCCCAGAATGCAGCTGATTGGGCCATGTTAAGATCTCCTTTGCGTGGGTGATAACCCATGCGAAAACTATTGGTGAATTGCCTAAAATTGTTCAGCTGCTATACAAAAACGCATGAATTGGCAGGGCATCTCTTTTGACTGGTCCCATGTGCGGGCTTTTCTGGCGACGGCGGAGGAGGGGTCTCTGTCCGCTGCGGCGCGCGTATTGCGGCAGACTCAGCCAACCATCGGGCGTCAGATTGCAGCATTGGAGCAAGCCCTGGGCGTGACACTCTTTGAGCGGTCAGGTCGATCCGTGGCCTTAACCGAGGCGGGGCGTGAGATGTTGAACTATGCGAGATCCATGCGTGACGCGGCAATGCACCTATCGCTGGTGGCCAGCGGTCAGTCCCAGTCCATCGACGGCATGGTTCGCATCACGGCGTCCGAGGTCTTTTGCACCCATGTCATGCCACACGTACTGCTGCGCTTGCGCGAGGTCGCCCCCAAGCTTGAGGTTGACTTGGTCTCGGCCGATGATCTGCGTGACTTGCAAATGCGCGAGGCGGATATCGCTATCCGACATGTTCGCCCAGAACAGCCCGAACTTTTTGCGCGGCTTGTCACGGAAACCACGGCGCACCTTTATGCAGCACCCAGTTACCTGACCGAGCGCGGGCGACCAAAATCGATCGTGGACCTGGCCGAGCATGATTTCATCTCATTTGGTGATATTTCGCGAATGATAGAGTTCTTTGGCGAGCAAGGCGTGCGGCTGTCGCCTGAAAACTTTCGCCTGGGGTCCACTTCGGGTAGTGCGGCTTGGGCGATGGTTGAACAAGGGTTGGGCCTGTCGCTGATGGCCGATCAAGTCGCGCAGCGATGTCCCGGCGTAGAACGGGTGGTCAGCGCGTTGGAGCCGGTGCGGTTTCCAATCTGGTTGGCCACCCATCGCGAGCTGCATACTTCGCGCCGAATCCGGTTGGTGTTTGATCTGCTGGCTGATTTCCTGTCCAAGGACGCTGCGTGAATCGTTGATCCCTTGCCACTTGGCCCTGTGCCGGATAGGGCGCGTGCGAAACGTATTTTGATAGGTTCGCAGTCCATGTCTGAATTCCTTTCCAGCCTCAGTTGGCCTGATGCCATTGGCACAACCGGCACGCTGGTCATCGCGCTTGCATACTTTGCAACTCAGATGCGCTACTTGAATTCCGACGATCTGATGTTTCCGGTGGTGAACCTGCTGGGCGCACTGTTGCTGACCTATTCGCTCAGCCACAATTTTAACCTCGCCTCGATGTTGATGGAGGGGTTCTGGATCGTCATCAGCCTTGTGGGCATTGTTCAGAACCTGCGCGGGCGGCGCGTGGGCTGAGTTTCATTGCAAGACCCGCTTGCACAGGGACGCTTGCGCGCCTAAATCTGGCGTCCATGGCCAAGCAAAAGACAGATCCGAACTACAAGGTGGTCGCCGAGAACCGGCGGGCGCGCTTCGACTATGCCATCGAGAGCGATCTCGAATGCGGCATCATGCTCGAAGGGTCCGAGGTCAAGTCCATGCGAGTCGGTGGAACGAACATCGCTGAAAGCTATGCGGCCGTGGAAAACGGCGAGCTGTGGTTGGTGAATTCATATATCGCGCCATATGAGCAGGCCAAGATGTTCAAGCACGAGGAACGCCGCCGTCGCAAGCTGCTGGTCTCGCGCAGGGAGCTATCGGATTTGTGGAATGCGACACAGCGCAAAGGCATGACCCTGGTGCCGCTGGTCCTGTATTTCAATCATCGTGGCAAGGCCAAGATCAAGATAGGCATCGCCAAGGGTAAAAAGAACCACGACAAGCGCGAGACCCAGGCGAAACGCGATTGGTCGCGTCAAAAGCAGCGTCTGCTCAAGGATCACGGCTGATAGGGCCTCAGACGTTTATCGGCCATATTCCCTTGTTTGTTGGTGACGAACAGAGTTCATCGCTGCTACGCTTTAGTCTGGGATTTTGAGCGGGGCGTTACTTTTTGTTTAGGGAATTGAGCCGAAGAAAATTGTGTTTTCTGTCGCAAGCCAAACGTTCTGCTGCTGCGATCATCTCTTGCTTTGTAGTGATTCTGTTTCCGGTTTCGGTTTCAGCCGATGATTTCAAGGTCACGGTTGCAAGATCCATTCAGGCCAAAGGGGTTCAGATTCCTTATGTTTTGTTTGTTCGGCTGAGCGAAGTGGATGAAACCCGAATGGGTATCTCGACGCGGTTGGATCTCAGGCATTTGCAAAAGAACGTTCCGGGCCTTTTTTCCGGAATCCTGAAGGAAACCTGCAAAGCAAAATTTGCGCTTGCGATGAAGGATACCTATGCCGAAGGGGAGGCCATTGTGGCAAATGGTCAGGTGCAGGCAAAGTTTTTCTCTGCAACGAAAAAGACCCCAAGGTTCATTATCGCGGTCCGTTGTTGTTGGGGCAAAACGTGAATTTTCAGGTGCGTGCCTCGGCAAAGGTTCGCGGGCAGTGCCTCGTGTTGAACTTGGAAGATGTACAGCTTGATCCGTTGGGGTTTTTGGGCGGTTTGGCGGACCTTTTCAACCTGACGGATACCGCGCGTGAGCTAATCCTTGAAAAAGGTACCGAGGTGCTGGACGAAAATCCGATCTGCCCAGAATTGCCTGATGAACTGTCGGCACTTGCCCCCGGTTCCATTCGGGTGGGACTCATGAAATTGGAGAGAGTGGCCTCGGTGCGACCCTTTCAGGATCGATTGATACCAGCGCAACCACCCTGATTGAGCTGCTTCGTTTGGCTCAGCTAAAGCAGCAGGGGGCAACCAAGTGATTTTGCGCGAGATCAGGACGACCCTATTCGTACGGCTTTTGGTTGTTGCCAGTTTGCTTGTTTTGACAGGTGGTCTTCGGGCGGAACAGGTGACATACCATCTGACCGACACGGTCAAGGTAAACGACGCAGAACTTCCCTTTGAGCTTAATCTGGAGCTTTCGGACGAAAGCCCAAGACGGGTCAGGTTCGATGTGTTGCTGGATCTGCGTGAACTTCAGCAGCGTTTTGAGCAGTTGGTGTCTACCGAGCCATTGGTTGATGTTTGCAATGGTAAGTTATCCCAGGCCTCGATCAATTTTGTTGCCGATGAGGAGGCTCTGACGGCTCAAGGTCAACTTCTGGTCGAACTGTTCGCCTGTGAGCGTGAAACACTGCGGGCCGTCGATCGCGGGGAAATGGTGTACTCTGAAGCCGTCAGTTTGGCTGCTGCGGTGTCTTTGAATGTCAAAGGCCTTTGTCTCACCTTCGGCCTTGGAGACGTGGAAATGGTGCTTCCGACTGGATCGGGTGACGTTGCACAGAACAACGCGCATCTTGCCAAGGCAAAGGAACTGCTGTTGCAGGCGAGCGAAGCGTTCTTTCAGGCACATCCAATTTGCCTAAATCTGCCATCTGAGCTGTCTTCGTTGACACCTCGGGAATTCGAAGGGGGAACACGGGAAATAGGTGAAGGTGGGGTTGGTGCGCAAATGTCCGGCTCTGTTGACGTGTCTACGGGAACTATTTTGGACGTTCTCAACGCGCTTCAGGACCGCGGGATCATTCCCACACGGTTGTGACGTCAGCCTCTTTCGTTAGAAAATTCTGGTCTCGGGGCTGTTCTGGTGTCGTAACTTCTGTGCTGGACTTGCACCAAAATTCCTGCGGGTATACGGACAATCTAGCGCATAGGGGAGGCATGTATGACCGACGATCCGAAAACACTCGTGTCCACCAGTTGGCTGGCCGATCACCTTAAGGATCCGGACCTGCGGGTGCTGGATGCATCTTGGTATCTACCGACTGAAAACCGCGACCCTGAAGCCGAGTATCAATCCGCTCATATTCCGGGTGCTCGATTCTTTGATATCGACGACATTTCCGACCGCCGCTCGGACCTGCCTCATATGGTGCCACCGGTCGAAAAGTTCATGTCGCGGATGCGGGCCATGGGTGTGGGGGACGGGCATCAGGTTGTCGTTTATGACGGCGCGGGCTTGATGTCGGCGGCGCGTGTCTGGTGGCTGTTCAAATTGATGGGGCAGGAAAACGTTGCCGTGCTGGACGGAGGTCTACCCAAGTGGCAGGCTGAAGGGCATGAGATTGAGGATCTGCCCCCTGTTGTCCGTGACCGCCACATGACTGTGCGCGTGCAAAACCATCTTGTCCGCGACGTGACGCAAGTGTCGGCCGCCGCCAAATTGGATGATCATGAAATTATCGATGCGCGCTCAGCCCCCGGTTCCGGGGTGAGGCTGCCGAGCCGCGCGAGGGGCTGCGTTCTGGCCACATCCCCGGCTCAAAAAATGTACCGTTCAACACGTTGCTCAACAAGAATGGGACGATGAAGTCCCCCGACCAGTGCCGCGAAATTTTCGAGGCCGCCGGGGTCGATTTGTCGAAACCTGCGATCACCACCTGCGGATCGGGTGTTACGGCTGCCGTGCTGGCGCTGGCCCTGCACCGCTTGGGCAAGTCCGATTACTCGCTTTATGACGGCTCCTGGGCTGAATGGGGTGCATTCCCGACCCTGCCCGTCGCAACCGGAGAGAACTGATGTTCGAAAACCTCAAAGCGCAGCCAGCAGACAAGATCCTGGCGCTGATGCAAGCCTATCGCGAAGACCCGCGCGACACCAAGATCGACCTTGGTGTAGGGGTCTATAAGAACGCCGAGGGCGTTACACCGGTGATGCGCGCGGTCAAGGCGGCCGAGCAGAAGATCTGGGAAGAGCAGGAATCGAAATCCTACGTGGGTTTGGTTGGCGATCCGGCCTATTCGGACGCGATGATCAAACTGATCCTCGGCGACGCCGTGGCACGCGAGAACGTGGGTGCAGCCGCGACCCCCGGTGGTACAGGCGCCTGCCGTCAGGCGTTTGAGTTGATCCAGATGGCCTCGCCCGAGGCGCGCGTGTTCGTGTCGAACCCGACCTGGCCGAACCACATCTCGATCTTGAACTATCTGGGTGTCGAAACAGTTCCCTACCGCTATTTCGACAGCGAGACACGTGGCGTCGATTTCGACGGCATGATCGAGGATTTGAAAACCGCCAAGCCGGGCGATGTGGTGCTGCTGCATGGCTGCTGTCACAACCCGACGGGTGCCAACCTGAATCTGGTGCAGTGGCAAGAGGTCGTGGACCTGATCAATGCCCAAAACCTGGTGGCGATGATCGATATTGCCTATCAGGGCTTTGGCGACGGTCTGGAAGAAGACGCGCAAGCCGTGCGTCTGGTGGCCTCGTCGGTCAAGGAATGTCTGATCGCGGCGTCTTGTTCTAAGAACTTTGGTGTCTACCGGGAGCGCACTGGTTTGCTGATGGCTGTTTCGAACGACGCCAGCCAGACTGCGTTGAATCAAGCGACACTGGCGTTTCTGAACCGTCAGAACTACTCCTTCCCACCAGATCACGGGGCCCGCATTGTGACCACCATCCTGAACGACGACGCTCTGCGCGCCGATTGGATGGCTGAGCTGGAGGATGTACGCGTCTCGATGCTGGGTCTGCGCCAGCAACTGGCAGACGAATTGCAGCGTTTGAGTGGTTCGGACCGCTTCAGCTTTATCGCGCAGCACCGCGGTATGTTCTCGCGTCTGGGTACCACGCCCGAGCTGGTAGAAAAGCTGCGCGCGGAGCATGCGATCTATATGGTGGGTGACAGCCGTATGAACATCGCGGGCCTGAACGCAAAGACCGTGCCGATCCTGGCCAAGGCCATCGTTGACGCCGGTATTTGATCTTCGGTGAAAATCGGCATTAAATTGCCAAAAATGACGAAAAAGCCGCTTGTTGACGCAACAGGCGGCTTTTTTTGTCGCTGGTTCTATGGCAACGGCACGTCAACGTTCCTTGATTTAGATGTGCTGACCGATGACCAGTGCCCGATTTACCCTCTCGCTTTTGCTGAGCCTTGTTCTGGTGGCTTGCGCAGGCAGCTATGACCGAACCAATGTGACCCCTACAGCCGAGACGTATGAGGGGTTTTATCCTGCGGCGGCATCGGCCGAGGTGCGGCTGTTCGAAGATGGGGGCCCGGCCAGCCTCGCGCCCCTTGGTTCGCAGTTGCAACCGACCTTGGCGCAGGTGCCAGGTGGGCGCGGGCTGAACATACTGGCTCTGTCCGGTGGGGGGCAACATGGGGCGTATGGCGCGGGGGTCCTGAACGGCTGGACAGCGTCGGGTCAGCGACCGGATTTCGACATTGTGACCGGGATTTCGACAGGTTCCTTGATTGCGCCTTTTGCCTTTTTGGGGTCGGAGTATGACGCCCGGCTCAAGCGCTTCTACACCCAGACCACCACTCGGGATGTAGCACGGCTGGATGTGGCAGGTGCGATTTTCGGGCGCGGGTTTGTGGGTAAGACAACGCCTCTGCGCGCCGCGATTGAGCGTGAGCTGACAGATGATCTGATTACTGAGATCGGAGCCGAGCACCGCAAGGGGCGTCGCCTGTTGGTGGGCACCACCAACATCGACGCCGAGCGGCCAGTGCTTTGGGATATCGGTCAGTTGGCGCAGATTGAAACGCCGCAGGCGCGAGCGCTGATCCGTGACGTGATTCTGGCCTCGGCCGCGATTCCAGTTGTGTTCCCACCCATCACCATCGAAGTGACAGATGGCGATATTCGCCGCGAAGAGTTGCATGTCGATGGCGGGCTGACGCGCGAGGTATTTGTCTATCCCCCCGGCTTGCCCATGGGGCGGATGTTACGTAAGGCGGGTTTGAGTGGGCAGAAAAACACCATCTGGCTGATCCACAACAAGTCACTTGAGCCGTCGTTCGAGCCGTTGAATGGCAACGCCACTGCCGTGGCCAACCGTGCGTTCGAGATGCTGATCCGCTCACAGAGCATTGGCAACATCGAAAGTATCCTGTCGTTGGCCAAGCGGGATGGGCTCGGGGCCAATATCACCTATATTCCGCGGGAATTTGCGATCAAACCCGAAGAACCATTTGATCGGGATTACATGAACGCGCTGTTCGACGTAGGCCATGCAGCAGGCAGTGCGTCCGAAGGCTGGTTGTATGACATCCAGGATTGGGCAGAGGGTGATTTTGAGTAAGACGAACGAAAAAGGCCCGAGCCGGATGGCTCGGGCCGTTGTTTCACATCTCGGACGGGTTAGCCGCGCGAGAATTCGGGATATGCTTCCATTCCCAGCTCGGCCATGTCGAGGCCGTTGACTTCATCCTCTTCGCTGACGCGGATGCCCAGGGTCGCTTTCAGGATGACCCACAGAACCAGGCTGACAGCGAAGGTGAAGACACCATAGGCCACGATGCCGGTCAGCTGAGTCATCAGCGTCGCGTCCGAGTTGTAGAAGATCACCGCGATGGTGCCCCAGATACCGGCGCACAGGTGAACCGGGATCGCACCAACCACATCGTCGATCTTCAGCTTGTCAAGGAAGGGTACGGTGAAGACCACGATCACGCCGCCAACGGCACCGATCCACAGCGCGCCGAACAGGGTCGGGGCCAGCGGTTCAGCGGTGATCGACACCAGACCGGCCAGAGCACCGTTCAGCACCATGGTCAGGTCGGGTTTCTTGAACATCACCTGCGTCAGGATCAGCGCGGTCACGGCACCAGCGGCAGCCGCCATGTTGGTGTTGGCAAAGATGCGCGACACATCCGACACGTCACCCACGGTGCCCATTGCCAGCTGAGAGCCGCCGTTGAAGCCGAACCAACCCAGCCACAGGATGAAGGTACCCAGAGTAGCCAGCGCCAGGTTCGAACCCGGGATCGGGATGACCTTGCCGTCTTTGCCGTACTTGCCGATCCGCGGACCCAGCACGATGGCACCTGCCAGAGCGGCCCAGCCACCAACCGAGTGCACGACAGTTGAACCGGCGAAGTCCTGGAAGCCCATGGCGTCCAACCAGCCACCGCCCCATTTCCACGAACCGGAGATTGGGTACATCAGACCAGTCAGAACCACGACGAAGATCAGGAAGGGCCAAAGCTTGATCCGCTCGGCCAATGCGCCCGACACGATCGAAGCGGTTGCGGCGACAAACACAAGCTGGAAGAAGAAGTCAGAACCCACCGAGGCATAATCCAGCGCCGCATCCGCCGCTGAAACGCCAACCGCGTCCAGAACGGTCGGGCCGCCGATGGCGAAGAAGCCGTTAAAATCGCCCGGATACATGGTGTTGAAGCCCACGAACCAATACATGATCGCCGCAATCGAATAGAGCGCGATGTTCTTGGTCATCTGCATGGTTACGTTCTTGGAGCGCACCAGGCCGCCTTCGAGCATGGCAAAGCCTGCAGCCATGAAGAAGACCAGAAAACCCGCCATGCAGAACAGCAACGTGGTCATGATGTAGGGGCCGATTTCGTCAAAGCCCGGCGCGGCAGCATCCTGCGCCAGGGCCAGCGTCGGCAGAGCGATTAGCGCGGCCGCAGCAGGAAGTGTCTTGAGAAGGTTCATTTCGATTTTCCCTTGGATAAGAGTGTGCGGACGCTCAAAGTGCGTCGTCGTTGGTTTCCCCGGTGCGCACGCGCACGGCCTGTTCCACGTCCAGGACAAAGATCTTGCCGTCGCCGATTTTGCCGGTGCGCGCAGTGCTGGAAATGGTCTCGACGATCTGATCGACCATCGAGGCGGCAACCACGATTTCCAGTTTGATCTTGGGGACAAAGTTCACGGCGTATTCCGCGCCGCGGTAGATTTCTGTATGGCCGGATTGCGAGCCAAAGCCCTTGATCTCGGTGACCATCATGCCGCGAATACCGGCCTCGGTCAGCGCTTCGCGGACCTCCTCCAGCTTGAACGGCTTGATTGTTGCGATGATGAGTTTCACTGTATTCCCCTCAGCTGAGCAGGCGGCGGCCTGCGTGTCTTGATGGGCAAATCAAGACCGTTGCTGCGCTGCAGAGAAACCGTGATTGGGCAGAGATAGGATGAAAATCACAAGAATTTGCACATTTTTTGCACAAAAACCCCACCAAGATGAAAAATGAGGCAAATCTAAAAGGGAATATGAATGTGAATAACACCTCAACACTCGGAGCTTGGCGGGGTATTGTGCCCCAAAAGCCAGAGCCGAGCAGGGTTGAGTATGAGTGATTCAAAGCGGCGCAAACCGCCATTGGTTGCAGACAAGAGGTACCCGTCCGCGGCCCGGTCAAAGGCGGCCAAGCCCAAGCCCAAGCCAAAAGCGGCGCCGGGGAAAAAGGCATCTTCGAAAAAAACACCTGCTCGCAAGCCACGCAAGTCAGCTCGCAAGGGCGGCTCGGGTGGAGGAATCCCGGGAGCGTTGCGCAGAGCTATCGGCTGGATTGTCAGTTTGATCTGGGGGTTCACTTGGCGCGTTGGAATGATTGTCGCTTTGCTCCTCGCGCTGGCCGTTGGGCTGGTCTATACCACTCTGCCTGATGTGAGTGCACTGCTGGACGGGCGCGCACGTGGGTCTGTGACCCTGTTGGACCGGGACGGCAAAGTGTTTGCCTGGCGCGGTGATCAGTTCGGCGGTGTGGTGACAACAGAGACTGTTTCTCCACATCTAAAGAACGCGGTCATTGCGACAGAAGACAAGCGGTTTTATCGGCACTTCGGGATTAGTCCGCGTGGTGTCGCCAGCGCTGTGCGGATCAATCTGAGTGAGGGGCGCGGACCGTTGTCGGGGCACGGTGGCTCTACCATTACGCAGCAGACAGCCAAGCTGCTGTGCCTTGGAGTGCCTTACGACGAGTCCCAATGGGAGTCGGAAAAAGCATACGAAGACGATTGCCGACAAGGATCGCTTTGGCGCAAGGTCAAAGAAGCTGTTTATGCGATGGCGATGGAGGTCAAATATAGCAAGGATGAGGTTCTCACTATCTATCTCAACCGGGCTTTCCTTGGCGCAGGCGCACGTGGTTTCGAGGCAGCCAGCCAGCGTTACTTTGGCAAGTCGGCCGCAGAGGTCAGCCCATCTGAGGCCGCTATGCTTGCTGGTCTTCTTGTGGCACCGACGCGATATGCACCGACTAACAATCTGAAGCGTTCTCAGGACAGGGCGCGGGTCATCGTAGGATTGATGGAAGATCAGGGATACCTGACTGCGCAGCAAGCCAACACAGCGCGCAACACACCAGCGCAATTGTCCGAGGCGGCAGCGGCACGGGCCGGAGGGTATTTCGCGGACTGGGTGATGTCGACGGGGCCGGAGTATTTTACACGCAACACGACCGAAGACGTGATTATCCGTACGACGCTGGATCAGCGTATCCAGACCTCGGCGGAAGAAGCGATGAATTTCGTGTTTCAGGAAAAGGTTCGCAAAGGATCCAAGGCACAGGCAGCCATTGTGGTCATGTCAGCGGATGGGGCGGTACGTGGAATGGTTGGCGGGCGCAAGACGCGAGTCACTGGGGCCTTCAATCGTGCAACCCAGGCCATGCGTCAAACGGGCTCGGCCTTTAAGCCGTTTGTCTATGCCACCGCGTTGGAGCTTGGGTATTCACCGCTTGATACGGTCGTGGATGCTCCCTACTGCTTGAATATCCCGGGTTCAGGAGAGTGGTGCCCAAAGAACTATACAAACAAGCACTATGGTCAGGTCACGCTGACACATGCTTTGAAAGACTCTTTGAACATACCGGCGGTCAAGGTGTCCGAGGCAGTCGGGCGTGATCTGGTGCGTAAGGTCGCTGGTGACTTTGGTATCGACAGTGATCTTGCGGCGGGACCGGCTTTGGCATTGGGCGCATCTGAAAGTACGCTTCTGGAAATGACCGGAGCTTATGCGGGTATTCTGAATGGCGGTTCGTCGGTGACACCTTACGGTTTGGTTGAGCTAAAGCTGTTGGGGGATGATACGCCGCTCATGGGATCTGGAGGAGGCATCGGAGAGCGCGTCATTCAAAACGGGGCGGCCGAACAACTCATTTGGATGATGGAGAAGGTCGTATCCGAAGGATCCGGTCGTCGTGCAGCTTTGTCCGGATGGCAAGTGGCAGGCAAAACGGGCACGACACAAGCGGCGCGGGATGCCTGGTTCATTGGCTTCACCGCAGATTATGTAACCGGCGTTTGGATGGGATATGACGACAACACTCCTTTATCAGGCGTGACCGGAGGCGGATTGCCCGCGGAGATATGGCACGAAACGATGGTGCGGGTTCAGGACGGGCTTGAATCCAAGCCTTTGCCCATGCGCGGACCAACACGTCCGACGCGTTTGCCCGAGAAGCCCAAGAAAAACCCGGTGGGGGATTGGGGCAAGCTGTTGATCAACTGCTCAAGGATATATTCGGAGGTCGGAACTGACCCGGGTGTGCCGTTGTATCGGAACCGGGGGTGCTCCCGCGCCCGGGCTATCCCGACTTCGTCGGCACCGCCAGCGGACTTGGGCGTAGCGCCGCGCATAGCGCGGCGCCGGGCCCAACGGGAGGAGGTGTTTCGCAAGAAACATCGACGACGGGCGGGAGCTCTCTGTTTCTTTGGGGCAAGTGGACGTGAAGATCGACACGAAATCCGTAATGTCGGGTGATTTCGTGGGTCTGCGCAAACCGGCGGAACGGCAGTTCTTGAGCCGGAAAAAGAAAAAGCCGCCCAACTGTGAGGCGGCTTACAGCGCTTTTTATTTCGAAAATATGGGTCAGCCAGCCTTGTCCAGGTCAGCAATCAACTTGTTGAGGTCACCCTTACGCCGATCCAGCATGGCGCCGATCTCGGTGCGTTCTGTCAGCAGTAGGTTCACACCTTCGATAAACATATTGTAGAACTTGTCCTTGCCGGATTTGTCCGACACCAGAAAGGTCACATCGAACGGGGCTGATCCCTGCAGCTTGACCGAACTTCTGATCTCGTATCCGTTCTTGATCTTGCGGGCTGACCTAACGCTAACCTCGCCACCAATAAACTCGCGGAACCGACGGCCATATTTGCGTGAAATGTAGCCCTGAAAAGCCTTGGTAAAGGATCGCATCTGGGACTTGGATGCACTGCGTCCATCCGCACCAAGTGCATAGCGCGCCATGATCGGAACATCCGCATAGCGAACAAACACTTTTTCAAAATCGCGCAGCATTGCGGCTTCTGATTTGCCTGAATCAATGACTTTGTTGATGTCGGTCACGACGCCATTAACCAGTTTGCGTGCACCGGCTTCGGTCAAGGCAAAGGCTGGGAACGGCAACATCGCCAGGCCAAGACCGGCAACGGAAGCTGCTACAAGAGTTCTACGGTTCAAAAAGTTACTCGGCATAGGGGTCCTCGTACGGGTCTGACGTGTCAGAGTAGGGATCTGCGTATAGGCCAAGATAGGCGTCCTCGTCGTCGGCTGCCAGTTCGAACCGGCGATTTTGCAGGTAAATCAGGCGAGCTTGAGCGTAACTGTCCGCGCTTTCATACAAAATTGAATCGACGGTGTCAGAAAATCTGCCCCGGTCCCCCATGCGTCGGACAATTTCCGCGTAAAGTCCAAGGTTGTCGACGGGTCGTGTCGGTGCAAAATCGATTGGATTCGTGAACAGATTGACGACAACGCCGACGGCATCCCTGGTTGTCGATGGTCCGTAGAGCGGCAATTCAAGATATGCGCCTTCACCCACGCCCCAGACATGCAATGTCTCGCCAAAGTCTGTGTCGACCTGTGGCACTTCAAAGTCCGTTGCCGGATCGGCCAGACCTGCGAAACCAACCGTCGTATTGATTGCGAACCGAAACAGTGCAATGCCCGATTCCTTTGGTTTGCCTTGCAGCAGATAGTCGACCGCCTGTCCGGGCAGGGAAAGATTTTCCGCAAAGGAGTTGAAACTTGTCACCATCGGTTCGGGGATAACGCTGACGTACCCTTTGGATGCGGGTCGGAACAAGTACTGATCCACGCCCCGATTAAAGCTGTGGACTGAGCGGTTGGTACTTTCGTAGGGGTCGTGAACAGCGCCGTTGGCTTTTTCCTCGGTCGTGGTTTGCGCACAGGCAGACACACCAACGACCAGAGCCATGATGCACAGACGCAAATTGGTTCTGGCAGGAATCTTCATTCAGTTCTCAGTCCGCTCAACAAGTTCCGGTTCAAATCCAATGCCCGGGTATACACGTAACACTTACCTTTTGCAGGAACACTAAAGATACATGTTGGATGTGTGACACAATTGGAACAAGATCGCATTTATCTCGTTGCGATTGTGGCGTAAAGCAGTCTCAGTTTGAGCAGGCGGATAATTGATAACGATATGAAGACGAATTTACACGCAGGATACGAAGAACTGCGCGAAACGCGCCGTCAAAGCAGGCATTTGTTCTGGACCGTTGGCTTGTTTAGTTTTTTTGCCAACATGCTGATGCTGACTGGCCCTCTTTATATGTTGCAGGTCTACGACCGGGTGCTGGGAAGTCGATCCGAAGAGACCCTTGTTGCGTTGTCTCTTTTGGTGGTTTTCCTGTACGGCGTTATGGGTGTTCTGGACTACACACGCGGCCGCATTATGGGCCGCGTTGCTGCACGTTTTCAAAGCCGGTTGGACAAACGTGTGTTCGACGCGATGATCTCGCAGAGAAGCCATTGCTAATGATCCGTCTGCACGCACTGGTCTGTCCGATCTGGAGTCGATTCAAAGGTTTGTGGCGTCGCCTGTTTTCACGGCCTTTTTTGACACACCGTGGACCCCGATCTTTTTAGCTAGGCATCACTCTGTTTCATCCGTGGCTGGGTTTGTTGGCCGTTGTTGGCGGCTCGATTTTGATCTGTCTGACTTTCATCAATCAGCTGTTCTCTCGAGAGCCTGTTTTGCAAGCGAACATCTCGACCAATCGAGCTGCCATGATGTCCGAAGAAATCCGCTCGGAAGCGGAGATGATTCAGGCAATGGGCATGCGAACCGCCGCGTTTGAGCGATGGAAGAAAGCCCGAGATGTGTCGTTGAGCGAATCCATCACGGCTGCCGACATAGGCGGCACGTTCACGACCCTGACCAAGACGCTGCGGTTGTTCTTGCAGTCGGCGATGCTTGGCTTGGGCGCGTATTTGGTGCTGTTGGGAGAAATCACGCCGGGAGCGATGATTGCTGCGTCGATCCTGATGGGGCGGGCGTTGGCACCGATCGAAATGGTGATCAACCAGTGGCAAATGGTGCAGCGTGCCAACAAGGGCTGGCACAGCCTGGCTGACCTTTTGGGGAAGGTTCCACCTGAAGAGGAAAAGACCCGTTTGCCCCAGCCAAAGGCTAAGCTGTCTGTTCAGTCGCTAACGATTGTGCCGCCTGGTGATACCCGAGCGCAGTTGAAAACAGTTTCATTTGAAGTTGAACCCGGGCAAGCGGTGGGGGTCATCGGGCCGTCAGGGTCTGGCAAATCCACCTTGGCGCGGGCGCTGACGGGTGTCTGGCGTCCCGCGGGTGGTAGTGTCCGGCTGGATGGGGCTGCATTGGAACAATATGCTCCTGACATTCTTGGCCGTCACATCGGATACCTTCCACAGCGGGTGCAACTGTTCGAAGGCACGATTGCGGAAAACATTGCGCGCTTGTCGAACGCTCCTGATGCGGATCAGGTTGTGGCTGCGGCAAAAATGGCCGCAGCTCATGAAATGATTGTTCAGTTGCCGGACGGCTACGATACGCGCATTTCATCAGGTGGGGGGCGATTGTCAGGGGGGCAGTTGCAACGTGTTGCTTTGGCTCGGGCTCTGTATGGGGATCCGGTGATTGTCATCTTGGACGAACCGAACTCCAATCTTGATAGTGACGGATCGTTGGCTTTGAACCGGGCGATCAAGACGCTGAAATCCCAGGGCAAGTCCGTTCTGGTCATGGCGCATAGACCAGCTGCTATTCAGGAATGCGACACTTTGCTTGTGTTGGACCAAGGAACCCGCGCGGCCTTTGGCGGAAAGGAACAAGTCCTGAAAGAAAGGGTAGCCAATCATCAGAACATCCAACAGGCAGCTGCAATGGGGGCCGTACGATGAGTGACAACACTTGGTCTGCACGCAAGCCTGTAATGATCGGTATGATCGGCCTGTTAATACTTGTCGGCGGTTTTGGTACCTGGGCTGTCTTGTCCAGCATTGCGGGGGCAATCATCGCAAGTGGACGCATCGAAGTTGATCGCAACCGGCAGGTTGTCCAGCATCTTGACGGCGGCATCGTTGCAGAAATCCTTGTTGACGAGGGGGACGCCGTCGAAGCCGGGTCCACTCTGATCAAGCTGGATTCAAATTTGCTGGCTTCTCAGTTGGTGATTGTCGAAGGGCAATTGTTTGAGCTCATGGCTCGGCGCGGCCGTTTGGAGGCGGAACGGGATGAGGCCGAAGACATCGTCTTTGAGCCCGAATTGATGGATGCGGCCTCGGTCAGGTTGGAAGTTGCAGATCTGGTTGAAGGACAAGAGCGTCTATTTAGGGCTCGGCGCGCCACAGTTGGGCGCGAAATAGAGCAGCTAGAAAAAGAAGATCTCAGATCGACAACCAGATCGAAGGCATAGTTGCGCAACAGAAATCAACCCGTACTCAGGTTGATCTGATCACGCAGGAACTGGTCAGTCAGCAATCACTATTGGACAAGGGACTTGCCCAGGCCGCCACGGTGCTCAGTTTACGACGCACCTTGGCCAATCTTGAAGGCACCTTGGGTGAATTGGTTGCAAGCGAGGCACAGGCGCAAGGCCGCGTGACCGAGATCGACATAGAGATCCTCAAACTCAGCACTGCGCAGCGAGAAGAGGCAATCACTCGTCTGCGCGACTTGCGATACCGCGAGTTGGAACTGGCCGAACAACGCCGTTCATTGCTGGAACAACTTGCCCGTCTTGAGATTAAGGCCCCGGTTGGAGGCATCGTCTATGGGCTTCAGGTTCATACGCCCCGGTCAGTGATCCGCCCGGCGGATCCTGTTCTGTTTCTGGTACCCCAGGATCGCCCATTGGTAATCGCAGCGCGGGTAGAGCCGATTCACATTGATCAGATCTATGTTGGGCAGCCGGTAACCTTGAGGTTCTCGGCATTGGATCAAAGAGAGACACCAGAGCTGATCGGAACGGTGACGCAAATTTCGGCTGATGCGTTCGAAGACGATACTACGCAACTGTCGTTTTATCGGGCCGAGATCGAATTGGACGAAGGGGAACAGGACAAACTACCCGAGCGTACAGTTCTGATCCCCGGTATGCCGGTCGAGGCATTTATCCGCACAGAGGATCAATCTCCAATCTACTACTTGGTCAAGCCGCTAGCGGACTATTTCACCAAAGCTTTCCGCGAAACCTGAGTTTCAGGCTTTTCGTAACTCACGATCCCGGCTAGCGTCCGCCCGACAACTGATTTCGGGAGGGCGCACGCCATGAGCATCGAAGCAAAACTTGAAAGCATGGGCATCACGCTGCCGGACGCTCCGGCACCGGCGGCAAACTATGTACCTTATGTGCAGGTGGGAGATATGGTTTATATATCAGGCCAGATTTCCAATGACGAAAACGGTCTCATTTTGGGCAAACTGGGCGACGATATGGATGTCGAAGCAGGTGCCGCCGCCGCGCGCCGCTGCGCCATCAATCTGTTGGCTCAAGTCAAAGCCGCCTGTGGTGGCGATCTGGACCGTTTGGTGCGTGTCGTGAAGTTGACCGGGTTCGTAAACTCGACCGCCGATTTCACGGCCCAACCGCAAGTTATTAACGGGGCGTCCGATTTTATGGTCGAAGCGTTGGGCGACGCCGGTCGCCACTCGCGCTCGGCCGTTAGTGCAGCAGCCTTGCCCTTGGGTGTTGCGGTCGAGATCGAAGGCTTTTTTCAGATCAAATGATCCCGCAGCTGCCCCGCGCCTTTCTAGAGGCACCCCTTGCCCATCGTGCCTTGCATGATGTGACGGACGGCCGCCCCGAGAACAGCAGGGCGGCCATCTGTGCGGCAATTGCCAATGGTTTCGGGATAGAAATTGATCTGCAGTTGACCTCTGACGATCAGGCAATGGTGTTCCATGACTATGACATGGGCCGCCTGACTGGACGAGAAGGTGCGATTCAGTTGGTATCTGCCAAGGACGCGCAAGCCACGGCCCTGAGCGGAGGAGATGGCGAAGGCATTCCGACGCTGAAAGAGGTTTTGTCACTGGTCAGAGGTCAAGTGCCGCTTCTGATCGAATTAAAGGACCAGGACGGGGCAATGGGCACGGCGATCGGGCCACTTGAAAGGGCAACGGTTCAGGCGCTTGATGGGTATGCGGGGCCAGTTGCACTCATGTCATTCAATCCCAACAGCGTCGCCATGATGGCGGAGTTGGCGCCTGACGTGCCCCGCGGGATTGTCACCAGCGCCTATGAGCCGTCGGAATGGCCACTGTCCAAAGCCGTATGCGATCACTTACGAGGAATACCGGATTTCGATCGCACGCAATCGTGTTTCATCAGCCATGAGGTTCAGGATTTGGATCGGCCTCGGGTCGCAGACCTCAAACAAGCAGGAGCACGTATCCTATGTTGGACTGTCAAATCTCCTGAGCAGGAGAAACGAGCCCGAATGGTCGCCGAGAATGTGACTTTTGAGGGGTACTTGGCTCAACACCCCGCTTGATCCGTGCGCATTGGACCACAGATAATGGGTCAAGGTTGGAGGTAGGATGGATCAGGCGCAAATCGAAATTCAGGTTCTGAATTCTCTGTCGCAGATATCCTCGCGGGACTGGGATGCCTGCGCCTGCCCCGAGGCGGAGGATGGTGGTCGTCCTTTGGACCCGTTCACAACCCATAGGTTTTTGAGCGCGCTGGAAGATAGCGGATCGGTCGGACCTGGTTCTGGATGGCAGCCTCAGTATCTTACCGCCTACTTGGACGGTATGCTAATTGGTGCCGCGCCGCTGTATGCCAAGTCGCACAGTCAGGGCGAATACATTTTCGATCACAACTGGGCGCATGCCTATGAGCGTGCCGGGGGACGGTATTATCCGAAACTTCAGGTCGCCGTGCCCTTTACCCCGGCGACAGGCCGACGATTTCTGGTTCGTCCAGGATACGAGGGGATTGGGCAATCGGCGTTGGTGCAGGGGATGGTGCAACTGGCAGCGGACAACAATGTTTCGACCGTGCATGTCACATTTTGTACCGAGGACGAAGCCGGGATTGGTCGCGAGATGGGTTTGATGCACCGCACAACGCAGCAATTTCATTGGCTGAATGATGGTTATGAAAATTTCGACGGGTTCCTTACAGCCTTGTCTTCGCGCAAGCGCAAAACACTGCGCAAGGAGCGTAGGCAGGCCAATGAATTTGGCGGCCGTATCCATACGTTTTCCGGCGATGCGTTAAGGCCGGAGCATTGGGATGCCTTTTGGATGTTCTATCAGGACACCGGAGCCCGCAAATGGGGCTCTCCGTATCTGACGAGGCAATTCTTTGAGATCGCTCATGAAACGATGCCCGATGACATGGCACTGGTGCTCGCAGAAAGGAACGGGGCCTATGTGGCAGGGGCGTTGAATTTCATCGGTCGCGAGACGCTTTTTGGACGATACTGGGGCTGCATCGAACATCATCCCTGTCTGCACTTTGAACTGTGCTACTATCAGGCAATCGACATTGCGATCTCAAAAGGGTTGAAGCGTGTCGAGGCGGGTGCTCAAGGTGAACACAAGCTGGCGCGCGGGTACATGCCCACACAAACCCACAGTCTGCATTGGGTTGGAGACCCCGGCTTTGCCGATGCCATCGCCAGGTATTTAGAGGCAGAACGCGAGGCAATTGACCAAGAGATCGAGCTGTTGACGGAGTACGGCCCTTTCAAAAAGGTGGATGTGGAGGAACAGCAATGACCGAGAAACTGTCAGATGCCACACGCGGCCCGCTATTAAGCCCGCTGTTCGACAATGGCTGGACCATGGTCGAGGGTCGGGATGCGATCACCAAGACATTCATCTTCGACAATTTTGTCGAGGCTTTTGGCTGGATGACCCGCGTGGCGATCTGGGCCGAGAAATGGAACCACCATCCGGAATGGAGCAACGTCTATCGCACGGTCGAAGTTGTGTTGAGCACCCATGACGTGGACGGGCTGTCGGCTTTGGACGCCAAACTGGCACGCAAGATGGATTCGTTGCTGTGAGGCGAATCGATTGCGTTTAAGGCCCCGCCGACGGACGTGAATTTACGAACTTGCACTTACCATCGGCGGATTTTTGCTTGTCATAAATGACAATAATATTTGAGACAGAAAAACACCCCGAAACCAGCGGCTTCGGGGTGAAAAAGCTCAGATAACGTCCAGCAGACCTTCGCCTGCGGACAGCTCGCACATGCCGGGGTTTTCTTCGACGTTCACGGCTGTAACCTTGCCGTCTTCAACCAGCATCGCGTAACGGATCGAACGGGCAATCAAACCAGCAGGCGGGGCGTCAAAACGTGCACCGATGGCATCGGTGAAAGTGCATTCTGCATCAGCAATCATGGTCAAACCGGCTGCGGAAGCACCTGTCGCTTCGCCCCAGGCAGACATCACAAAAGGGTCGTTGACAGACACGCAAATGATCTCGTCCACACCCTTAGCTGCGAACTGATCCTTGGTGCGGATGAAGCTGGGAACATGGGCCGAATGGCAGGTTGGGGTGAAGGCACCGGGCACTGCAAAAATCACAACTTTGCGGCCTTTGGTCTTGTCTGCGATGTTTGTCTGTTCGGGGCCTTCAGCGCCCATAAACGTCACTGTGGCGTCGGGGATTTGTTCGCCAACTGCAATCATAACTTGATACCTCGTTGTTGGATTTGCGGTTCTATGCCCTTCGGCATATAGCTGTTGGCCGACAGGTGACCATCATTTTTTAGTGAGGCAGGAAGAAAATGAGCCATATCGTCGTGATCGGAGCGGGGCAGGCAGGATCGTCTCTAGTAGCAAAACTGCGCAAAGACGGGTTCGAGGGCGAGATCACCTTGATCGGGGCCGAGCCGGTTCTGCCGTATCAGCGCCCGCCACTGTCCAAAGCATACCTGCTGGGTGACATGGAGTTGGAACGTCTGTTCCTGCGGCCTGCGTCCTTCTACGAAGAGCAGAACATCACCGTAATGCTGGGCAGCCGTGTGACGGCGATTGATGCGGCGGCCAAGACCGTGACTGTAGGTGATGAGGTGATCGCTTATGATCAACTGGCCTTGACCACTGGGTCTGATCCGCGCCGCCTGCCTGCCAAGATCGGTGGTGATCTGGACAATGTATTTCTGGTTCGGGATTTGGCCGATGCGGATGCAATGGCACCGGAGTTCAAGGACGGCGCGCGTGCTTTGATCATCGGCGGTGGTTACATCGGGCTTGAGGCGGCTGCCGTCTGTGCCAAGCGCGGTGTACAGGTGACGCTGGTCGAAATGGCCGAACGTATTCTGCAGCGCGTGGCGGCGCCTGAAACCAGTGATTATTTCCGCAACCTGCACTGCAGCCACGGGGCCGACATCCGCGAAGGTGTGGGTTTGGACCATCTTGTCGGCACAGATGGCAAGGTGACAGGTGCTGTGCTGACTGATGGCGCCGAGCTGGAAATCGACTTCGCCGTAGTGGGCGTGGGCATCACCCCCGCGATCCAATTGGCCGAAATGGCCGGTGTGGAACTGGACAATGGCATAAAGACCGACGCCCATGGGCGCACGTCTGATCCATCGATCTGGGCGGCCGGTGACTGTGCGTCTTTCCCCTACAAAGGCGAGCGTATCCGCCTGGAAAGCGTTCCCAACGCCATTGATCAGGCCGAGGTTGTGGCTCAAAACATGATGGGTGCCGACAAGGACTATGTCGCGACGCCTTGGTTCTGGTCGGATCAGTATGACGTCAAGCTGCAGATAGCGGGTCTGAACACCGGCTTTGACCGCGTTGTGACCCGCAAAGGTGAGGGGCTTACAACGTCGTTCTGGTACTACAAAGGCGAGCAATTGCTGGCCGTGGACGCGATGAACGACCCGCGTGCCTATATGGTGGGTAAACGTCTGATTGATGGCGGCAAATCCGCTGATCCAGCGATCGTGGGTGATCCTGAGGCGGATCTGAAGCCGCTCCTCAAAGCGTGAGGATCATCGCCGGAGAGTTCCGGGGGCGTGCTTTGGCCTCGGTTGGCAAGGGGGATGCAGGTGCCCATCTGCGTCCCACAACCGACCGGGTTCGTGAAAGCCTGTTCAACGTTCTGATGCACACCGGGGCCATTCCTGACGCGCGGGTGCTGGATCTTTTTGCCGGAACTGGCGCTCTTGGGCTTGAGGCGTTGTCGCGTGGCGCCGCGCATGTCAGCTTTGTCGATGACGGGCGCGTAGCGCAGGGGCTGATCCGCAAGAATATCGACCTGACCCGAGCCAAAGACCGCACCACCCTGATCCGCCGCGATGCCACGCGGCTGGGACCAAACCCGGATGCGACCTATGATCTGGTTTTCCTCGATCCGCCTTACGGCAAGGACTTGGGGCAAAAGGCTTTGGATTTGACGGTGCAGGGCGGCTGGATCGCAGACGATGCCTTGATCGTCTGGGAAGAAAGCCAGCCGATGGAGGTTCCTCAAGGGTTCGAACTGCACGACCGGCGTAAGTATGGCGATACGCATGTGACGCTTCTGTGGCGCTCTGTTTCAGACTGAAATGATGCGGGCGGGGCGTCGCCGAGCCTGCATTTGATCCCCCCGACATTGACCGATACTCCTGTCGGAAAACGCGATTTGGGGCAGAGACATGTTTGATCTGGTGGTTTTTGATTGCGACGGCGTGCTCGTCGACAGCGAAGTGGTATCGAACCAGGTGCTTGTCGACAATCTGGCTCGCTATGGCCTGACACTTACCCTGAAAGAATGCATGGGGCATTTCGTTGGTGGAACCATGCAGGGTGTCAGGGACATGGCCCGCGATATGGGGGCCGACCTGCCCGAAGGTTGGATTGATGAGGTTTACGCCGAAACCTACGCGGGGCTGAGGGCTGGCGTGCCGCTTGTTCGGGGCATCCCTGATGTGCTGGCCCGCCTCAATGCACTGAATATTCCGTACTGCGTCGCCTCGAACGGCAGTCGAGAGAAGATGAAGATCACGCTCGGGCAGAATGGCTTGTGGGATCGATTCGAACCGGCCATGTTTTCAGCCCACGAGTTGGGGGTCGGCAAGCCAGAGCCAGACTTGTTCCTGGCGGCTGCAAAGCACTTTGGTGCCCAATCACCAGCTGTGATCGAAGACAGCCCAAGCGGAGCTTTGGCAGCACAGCGCGCGGGGATGCGGTGCTTTGGCTACGCAGAGCACGATGACGGTGCCCGATTGGCGGCACATGGCGCAGAGGTGTTTCACGACATGGCCGAATTGCCAACGCTTTTGGAGCTTTGATGCAGGCGTGCTAAATTGCGCCCATGGACCGCATGATGACATCCGGCCTTTGGGAGCCGATTGAACGCACGAAAGACACAACAGGCCCACAGCGCAAGCCGCGGCGGTCGCCTGTATTCATCCAGGATGCGGTGACGCCTGTGGGCGAGACGACCTTGCTGCTGGCGCTTTGGCAGAGCCAGCAGAACAAGGAAACCGATCAGTAAGTGGGGTGGAACTTGTCACCCGGTGACAGGGTAAAGATTTCGACCCCGTCTGAGGTTACACCTACGGAATGTTCGAACTGCGCTGACAGTGACTTGTCACGGGTTACGGCAGTCCAGTCATCGGCCAGCGTTTTGGTCTCGGGGCGTCCCAGGTTCACCATCGGTTCGATCGTGAAGAACATGCCCTCTTCCAGAACCGCGCCGGTGCCGGGGCGGCCATAGTGCAGGACATTGGGCGGGGCGTGGAAAACCTGTCCCAACCCGTGACCGCAGAAATCGCGAACAACGCTCATGCGGTGTGCCTCGACATAGGCCTGAATGGCGTGGCCAATGTCGCCGAACGTGTTGCCGGGTTTGACCATCTCGATGCCTTTGAACAGCGCATCATGGGTCACCTGAATCAAACGCTCAGCCTTGCGCGGCAGCCTGCCTGCCACATACATCCGCGAGGTGTCGCCAAACCAGCCATCGACAATGACAGTCACGTCGATGTTCAGGATATCACCTTCTTTGAGCCGCTTGTCACCGGGAATGCCATGACACACAACGTGGTTCACGCTGATGCAGCTGGCGTGCTGATAGCCCTTATAGCCGATGGTGGCCGATGTGGCGCCAGCATCCTCGACCATCTGGGTGATCATGCCGTCAAGGGCACCCGTGGTCTGGCCCGGGAACACATGCTGCGCGATGTCATCCAGAATCTGCGCCGCAAGCGCCCCTGCCGCGTGCATGCTTAGGCAAAGTCACCTTGTTCATAAATGCGGATGCCGTCCTTGGTCAGGCGGCCACGATGTTCTTTCATCAACGCGGGGCTCCATTGGTTGCACGCTTGCGTTCTATTTAATCTGCTTGTGCAGAAAGGGCCAGAGGGTGTTGAAGGGGTGGTTTTCAGGGGCATACCGTCATGGAACGCAAGGTCGTTGGTCGCAGCGGTGGCAATGCCGCTTTCGTGATTTGATAATGTCGAAGGGTTGGCCGAGCGTTCGGCGCAACCATGAACCCCAACAGAACAGGACAATCAGATGATCGGTTATGTCACAATCGGCGTGTCGGATATGGAGCGCGCCAAGAGCTTTTACACAGAGCTGTTTGCCGACAAAGGTGCTCAGGTCATGATCGACGTGGGCCGCATTGCCTTTATCGGGGCAAACCCCGCGGCACCGATGTTGGCGGTTTGCACGCCTTATGATGGCGGAGACTGCGACAGCGGCAATGGCTCCATGATTGCATTTCCCGCCGACAGCAAGGATGAGGCCAAAGCGCTTTATGATCGTGCGATCAGCCTGGGCGCCACCTGCGAGGGCGAGCCGGGCCAACGTGTGCCAGATCGCTTCTACGGTGCTTATGCGCGCGACCCCGACGGCAACAAGCTGTGCTTTTACGTTTTTGGTTAAACCTCTGAGCGTTCCTTGATGGGCGCGATTCTGGCGGTTCAGGCCAAGTGCTTTTCGAACCGCCAGATTTCCAGCGGGTATGGACCGGTCTGTGTTTCAAAACGCAGGGTTTCCGTGCAGGCATTCACCCAGCCACATTTTTCATAGAACCGCGCGGCGCGCGTGTTTCCAACGGAGCAAGCCAGCCAAGCGGTTGTGTGCCCGTCCGCGCGAATGTGATGCTCGCCGTCCCGGATCAAATCCGCGGCCAACCCCGTGCCGCGCGCCTGGGCCGTGACATACATCTGGTTGATCTCATCCTGCAGGATCACGCAAAGACCCAGCACCCGACCTTCGCATACGGCAATGCGGGTCGTGGGCGCGTATTTCTCCAGACGCTCAGAAAAACTGGTCAAAGTGCGCAGCGCGGTCAGATCAATTGGCACAATGCTAGCATGGGCATCATGCCAGCCTGCGTGCCACATCTCGGCCGCTTGCGGGATCAAGTCTGGGGTCAGATCGACGATTTCTATATTCATGACTGCCCAGCCGGTTGCAGGGGTTTAGAAGTATCAACCGTGATCCCTTCAGGGCAAATCTGTGTCGCGTAAATCAGACGCTCGACGCCGTTTTCCCTTGCCATATCAAAGGCTTCCGCATAGGCTGGATCAATGTCTGCAGCCAGGGCAAAGCGGTCACAATCGGTGCGTTGCACCAGGTACAACATGATGGCGCGGTGGCCTTGTTCGACCATCGCGGATAGCTCGTTCAGGTGCTTGGTGCCCCGTGCAGTGACACTGTCGGGAAATTCCGCCAGCCCCGGTTGGCGCGATAGAGTGACGCTTTTGACCTCCACATATGCATCCGGCAACCCCGGGCCTGACAGCAGAAAATCGATACGGCTCTTCTCGCCATACTTCACCTCGGACCGGACGGTGTCATAAGCGGCGAGGTCGGGAATTTCGCGCGCTTCCAAAGTAGCGCGCAGGGCACGGTTAGGGATTGATGTGTCCACGCCAGTGAAATGACCGTTCTCGTGATCGACCAGCCGCCAGCCGAATTTCAGCTTCTTCTTGGGATCATCATTTGGTTCCAGCCAAATTTTCGACCCCGATTCCGCCAATCCCATCATCGAGCCGGGGTTGGCGCAATGGGCTGTCACCTCGCGCCCGTCGTCTAGCGTGCAGTCGGCGAGAAAACGTTTGTAGCGTCGGACTAGGCGGGCGGGGATCAGGGGCGTGGGGAAGTGCATGCCCCTGCCTAGCGCAGCCCCGCCCGTGGGAAAAGAGGGATCAGGCCACCCCGGCCATGACACCCCCGTCGACGTTCGAGATTGCTCCGGTCACCCAAGTCGCCTGGCCCGGAAGCAGGAGCACAACCGTTTTGGCCACATCCTGTGCCTGATCGATGCGACCGATGGGGTGGAATCTGTCGACCCATCCGTCAGCGTTGGTTCGATCTTATCAAGGGCACGATATGGCTCTTTTCGAACTGATATCTGCGACACCTGCGCCTTAGGGCGCTTTCTGCCTTGCGGGGCAGGGCAGGACAGATATCTTGCAATCGCGTTTCACAGGAGGCCGACCCATGTCGAACCCAAAGGCTGCCATGCTTGTCATCGGGGATGAGATCCTTTCGGGGCGAACCCGGGATGCCAACATGTTTCACCTGGCAGGGGAACTGACGAAACACGGTATCGACCTGTGCGAGGTCCGCATTGTCAGCGACGATGCAACTGCCATTGAACAGGCGGTCAGGGCGCTGTCGGCAGCCAATGACCATGTGTTCACCAGCGGCGGCATCGGCCCTACGCATGACGATATCACCGCCGACTGCATCGCGCGGGCCTTTGGTAAACATATCGATGTGCGACCTGACGCGCGGGCGCTGCTCGAAGCGCACTATAAGGCGACGGGGCTGGAATTGAACGAGGCCCGCCTACGCATGGCGCGTATTCCTGATGACGCCGTTCTGATCGAAAACCCGGTCTCGACCGCGCCCGGATTTACCTTGGAGAATGTCCACGTAATGGCAGGTGTTCCGAGCGTATTCCGCGCCATGGTGGCCAGCATCCTGCCCACTTTGACCGGTGGAGCACCGCTTTTGTCGCAAACCCTGCGGGTCAATCGTGGCGAGGGCGACATCGCCTCGACCCTGTCGACTTTGGCCGAGGATTTCGCGGATCTGTCGATTGGCTGTTATCCGTTTCAAAAGGATGGCGTGTTCGGCGCGAATGTCGTGGTGCGCGGAACTGACGGAGCACTCATAGACGCCGCCGTTACCCGTCTGGCGCGGGAGCTGGAGCTATGAGCGTGAACTGGTTTGACGTCATCGACCAGACCTGGCCAGCTGCTGCCCGTCACGTGGTTGGGCCCTTTATCTTGCGTGAAGGGCAGGGCGGTGGCAGTCGCGTCTCGGCGGCCACGGCCGATGGCCCAGTCACCGAAGCTGAGATTGAAACCGTTGAGGCCGCGATGCGCGACCTTGGGCAAAAACAGATATTCATGATCCGCCCCGGGGACGAGGCATTGGACGCGCAATTGGACGCGCGCGGATATCAGGTTGTTGATGCTGTCACGATCTATTCCTGTCCGGTGGAACAGTTGACCGATTTGGCGATTCCTCGGGTCACCGTCTTCACCATCTGGGAGCCCCTGGCGATCATGCGCGAGATCTGGGCCGCCGGTGGCATCGGACCAGCGCGGCTTGCAGTAATGGAGCGCGCCAAAGGCCCCAAGACGGGCATCCTGATGCGCTACAATGACAAGCCCGGTGGGGCTGCCTATGCCGCGATACATAACGATGTAGCCATGGTCCACGCCGTCGAGATCGTGCCGTTCCAGCGCAAACAGGGACTTGGCAAATGGGCGATGCGTGGCGTGGCCTTCTGGGCTTTGAAAAACGGCGCTGACACTTTGAGTGTTATGTGCACAGATGCGAATGAAGGGGCCAATGCGCTCTATCGTTCGCTGGGAATGCAACCGGTCAGCGCCTATCATTACCGCCATCTTGTCTAGGGGAGAGAGACAAACGTGACCAAAGACACCCAACCCACCGCCTTGGACCTGCCCATGGTCGACCCGCTGCCCGAAGAGACGCAGCGCTATTTTGACATCTGTGTGGAAAAGCTGGGCATGGTGCCCAACGTGCTAAAGGCCAACGCCTTTGATATCGACAAGCTGAACGCCTTTACCAATATGTATAACGACCTGATGCTGGCCCCCAGCGGGCTAAGCAAGCTGGAACGCGAGATGGTCGCCGTTGTGGTCTCGTCAATCAACAAGTGCTTCTATTGCCTGGTTGCTCATGGCGCGGCTGTGCGGCAGCTGTCGGGCGATCCTAAACTGGGTGAGATGCTGGTGATGAACTACCGTGTCGCGCCTCTGGATGCGCGCCAGCGGGCGATGTTGGATTTTGCCGAAAAGGTCACCACCGCAAGCGCCAAAACAGAAGAGGCCGACCGCCAGGTGTTGCGCGATGTCGGGCTTTCTGATCGCGATATTTGGGATTTGGCCAATGTGATCGGGTTCTTCAACATGTCCAATCGCGTGGCCAGCGCCACTGCCATGGTGCCCAACGATGAGTATCACAGTCAGTTCAGATGATCCGAACCCTTGCTCTCTGCGCCGCATTCGCGGCATTGCCTGCCGCGGCGCAGGAGTTGAACTTACCGCCCGAAGCCCGTCAGTTGACAGATCGGGATTATCCTTTGGATAGTTACGAATTACCGATTGCAGTTTGGAACGGTTCCGAGGTACCGGCAAAAAAGTTCGAGGGGCGCGTCACAAAGAGAACGTGGCGATCTGGAGTTGGCTCCAAGACGACACTTCAAGTGTTTTCATCGTTGCGGGATCAGGTATCTGACCATGGCTACGATATTGTGCTGGACTGCGTCGATGAAACTTGTGGCGGTTTTGACTTTCGTTTTGGCACCGAAGTGGTCCCATCACCGGACATGTATGTGTCGCTGAGAGACTATAGGTTTTTGTCGGCTGTTCGAGGGCAGGAAGCACTAAGCATTTTGGTGAGCCGCAACCCACCAGACGCATATCTGCAGATAATATCAGTCGTGCCGGTCGATGTGGGGCCTGCTCTGGCCCCTCAAAACTCAACTCGTCTAGGTGTTCCGGAGACCGACCCGATCAATATCTTGGAGCAGTATGGTCATACCGTGCTGAATGATCTTGAGTTTGAGACTGGTTCCGATGCACTGGGCATTGGCCCGTATACGTCCCTTGCTGATCTGGCAGCATGGATGAAAACGGATGACACTCGGCGAGTGGCGCTGGTCGGGCACACTGACAACATAGGGCAATTGGAAAAAAATGTTTCCCTCAGCAAACGGCGAGCTGATGCGGTGAAGAACAGGCTTGTGGAAGAGTTTGATGTGTCCGCAGACAGGTTGGAGACTGGGGGTGTCGGATATCTTTCACCTCTGACCTCGAACGAAACGCCAGAAGGGCGTGAAGCAAATCGACGGGTTGAGGCGGTGTGGTTGTCAAATCGATAGAGCATTAAATCGGAAACTCCTGACCACATAGCCAATGCACGCACCAAATTGATTTGAGAGATTGTGAAACCTAATTACGGAGTAGATTTTTGACACCTGAAAGGCTCAGAGAGGTATACGGTGACGCATCTCCGCATGCGGCTGCAAAAGTTGTTTTTCATTTTGATCACCACTGCCGAGACTTTATTTCACACGCGTCCTTCTTAATTTTGGCGACCTCGGATGGAACAAATCTTGACGTCTCTCCAAAGGGTGACCCGGCGGGCTTTGTCAAAGTTGAATCTGATAAAACGCTTTTGATTCCGGACCGTCCCGGAAACAATCGAATTGATGGGCTTATGAACATTCTGACCCATCCCAAGGTTGCTTTGTTGTTCATGATCCCTTCGGTGTCCGAGACACTGCGTGTAAATGGCGTTGCAGAAATCCTTGAAGACCCTGTCCTTTGCGATCAGTTCCAGGTGAACGGTCGAAGCCCCAAGACAGTACTTCGTGTCAAAGCCGAAGAGATTTTCACGCATTGTGGCAAGGCACCAATGCGTTCAGGTCTTTGGAAACCGGATACATGGCTAGGCTGAACGTCCTGTCGCGACGCTTTATGAAATGGTGCGGGATCACTCAGAAATGGACGTTGTTTCGACAGAGCAGTCTTATACAGAACAGCGCTACCGGGACACATTGTACTGACAACTGACCGACAGATTTTTGGCGGTAATGACGCGAATGCTCATACGAAAAGGCCCCGAGCGCACAAGTCGCTCGGGGCACAGTTGGCTTGCCAAGGGAAGCAAACAGAAGAACTTACCAGTCCAGCGGACCTTTTTCAGAGAAGGCGTGAACCAAAAAGTCGATAAAGGCCCGCACTTTGGGTTGGGTAAAGCGTCCGGGCGGATAAACGGCATAAATGCCTTGTGTCTCGATCGGCAGCGATGGCATGGCATCTTCGATCAGGCCCTGTTCCATCGCGTCTGAATACAGATAGCTGGGCAGATAGGCGATGCCGAGACCACTGATTGCCGCGTTGAGCAGTGATTGACCGTCATTCACGCTTAGCCAGCCAGCGGTGCGGACTTGACGCTTTTCGCCGGACGGGGCTGTCAATTTCCAAACATTGCCGCTGGATTGGTTCGAGTAGTGCAGCAGTTTGTGTTCATTTAGATCGTCGATCTTTTGGGGGCGCCCATACTTCTCGAAGTATTCCGGGCTGGCAATCATGCGCTTGTTGGTTTCGGTCAACTTTCGGGCGCGCAGTGTGCTGTCTTCCAACTCACCGATGCGTACTGCCATGTCAAACCCTTCCGAGATCAACTCGACATAGCGGTTGTTGAGCACCATGTTCACCGTGATGTCCGGGAAATCAGACAGGAACTCGGAAAGAACGGGCGACAGGTGATTGACGCCAAAATCCGTTGCGACGCTGATCCGCAAAAGACCGGATGGCGCGGATTGCATGGATGTCACAAGTGCGTCTGCTTCTCCGGCGTCATTCAGAACACGGCGAGCGCGATCATAGTAGGCCAGTCCGATTTCGGTAGGTGAGACACGGCGTGTGGTACGATTAAGTAAGCGTGCACCCAAACGGGCCTCGAGGCTCGAGACATGTTTTGATACGGCAGACTTTGAAATGCCCATTTTTTTGGCGGCATCGGTGAAGCCGCCCTGATCCACCACATTGGCAAAGGCTTCCATTTCTGTCAGTCGATCCATGCTCGGTCCCTCGGCTTATACGTCGTTTCAAGGAACGGTTATGCTGACCAATCTGGGCGAGATCGGGGCAGAGGTGGGATAATATCAGGGTTTTGTCTGGGATCGTTTGCGTCCGCGAAACGACGAAACAATCGTTTCCAGATAAAAACTACGCCTTGGATTGTCACATCCAATTACACTGGCAAAACAGAAATGGCACCCCAGTCTTGAAACCGGGGTGCCATTTGAAGCGTGTGTGTCAGTAAGCTTGAAGCGTGTTACTCTTTTTCAGGCACCAAAGCTGACAATCCTTTGAGAATGTCGATCGCATACGCCAATTGATAGTCTTCCTCGCGCAACTCAGCGGCTGCCTCGGCTTTAGCTCGATCCTCTTCGATCTGGCGAATCTCATCCTCGGACAGGCTGTCGTTATTCAGGCTTCCACGCAGATCGGCTTCGGACCGTGACGGGCGACCATTGTCTTCGTCTTCATCGTTTGATGCAGTTCGACGTGGTTGTTCGACCACAATGTCCGGAGATACGCCCAAAGCCTGAATTGATCGCCCTGACGGTGTGTAATACCGCGCAGTTGTCAATCGCATGGCCCCGTCACCGCGCAATGGCATCACGGTCTGTACCGAACCTTTGCCGAAACTCTTGGTGCCTACGACAATGGCGCGGCGGTGATCCTGCAGAGCGCCAGCGACAATTTCTGACGCGGAAGCCGAGCCACTGTTGATCAGGACAACGATTGGTTTGCCCTGTGCCAGATCGCCGTCTTCGGCGTTGAAACGCTCTCCATCAGCCGGGTCGCGGCCACGGGTCGAGACAATTTCCCCTTCATTCAAGAACGCGTCGGACACTTTGATCGCCTGGGTCAGCAAACCACCTGGGTTGTTTCTCAGGTCAAGAACGATGCCATTGACACTATCGATTCCGCCAGCTTCCTCGATCTGCTCTTCCAGCCCGGATTTCAGGTTCGGGAAAGTCTGATCGTTAAACGTGGTCACGCGCAATACGACGCTTGTACCTTCGGTCCGAGCGCGCACCGCTGTCAGCTTGATGGTGTCGCGAATGATCGAGACATCAAAAGGTTCCTGCTCGCCTTCACGCACGACTGTGATAATGATTTCGGATCCAACTGGGCCACGCATCAATTCGACGGCCTTGTCCAAAGTCAGCCCCAGCAAGCTTTCCCCGTCAACGTGAGTGATGAAATCCCCGGCTTCTACACCCGCTTCGTCCGCCGGTGTCCCGTCGATAGGAGAAACGACTTTTACAAAGCCTTCTTCCTGAGTGACCTCAATCCCCAGCCCGCCAAACTCTCCACGTGTTTGTACGCGCATCTGCGCAGCATCTTCGGGGGAGAGATAACTGGAATGCGGATCCAGTGATGTCAGCATGCCATCGATGGCCGCCTCAATCAGTTCACCCTCATCGACCTCTTCGACATATTGCGCGCGAATGCGTTCGAAAATGTCACCGAACAGATCGAGCTGTTCATAGACGCTGGCGTTACTTTTGGCTTCTTGCGCCACAAGCGGGCCTGCGATCTGGGTGGTCGCGACAATCCCTGCCAACGTGCCGCCCAGAGCGGCCATCACGAATTTCTTCATGTGTGTTTATCCATCCTTGTCGGTTCGGAACCACTCATCGGGGTCCACCGGGCTCCCGCCCTCTCTGACTTCTATATAGAGCGTTTCTGTGCGGTCAGTTCCAGTGCCATCACCGCTTAGTGACAAGATTGCTCCAATTTCAGGCGCCGCACCGCCCATCAAGCCCACTGGAGCGCCTTCGGGAAGGACTTGCCCGGTCTTTCCATAGACCTCTTGAAGGCCGGACAAGACAAACAAGGTGTCCACCTGAGGTTCAAGTATGACGACGTTCCCCAGATCCAGCAAAGGACCCAAGTAGCGAATAGTTGCTGACGTTGGTGTTGTGACCAGAGCGCGCGGACGCGTGGCTATGATGATACCGTCTCGCTTGATCCCGGCAGCGTCCTTTTCACCAGCGCGTCGCAAGATCAGCCCCTGCACGGGAAGATCAATTTCACCTTTTCTCTCTGTGATGTTGCCGACAGAGGCCGCTATTTCCCCGTCAGCGATCTTAGAAAGGCCACTTGCAAACCCGCCCAAGGTCTCAGTCGATGAGATCAAGATCGCCGTTCTAACCGGATCTTCGGTAAAACGTTGAGGTAAATCTGTTCGGTTTGCGATGGCCTGACTGAGTTCCGAGCGTGCTTTTTGCACCCCGGCCAATCCGAATTCCAGTTTTTGTGCAGCGTCTTGCTGCAGCGCACGCAGTACGGAAACTTCTTCCAGATCTCGCGCCAAGCTTTGTGCCCGCGCATTCAGGCCGGGCGTGACCTCGGCAAGCATCATCGCGGATCGGGCGGCGCCCATAGGGCCTGCGGGATGCAACAAAAGCATTGGGGGCTCCGATGTCTCGATCGTTTGCAAAACCCCAAGCAGTTGCGAAATTTCGCCTTCTCGCGCCCGGAGTTGAGCCGCCAATTGGCCTTCGCGGGTCGATGCGCGCCTCAGGCCTTCTCGCATCGCGGTCAGCCCGGCTTCATAGGCCTGAACCGTTGCGGTCAAGGCCCGGACGCGATCTCGCGCGCCGGTGGCTTCTTCAAGGGCAATGCTGGCCTGTTCCAACTGACTTGACGCGCTACGGGCTGCTTCGGCGGGATCGGATTCGGCACCTGCCGTTCCCCCCAGAGCAATAATCCCAATAGTGTTGCACGCAATGTCATGCCAGTAGGCTTTCCCCAGTCATCTCGGGCGGCTTCGGCAGCCCCATCAGTTCCAGAACCGTCGGGGCCAAATCACTCAGCCGCCCGTCGCGCAGCTTAGCGCCATCCGGCCCGCCGACAAGGGCCACAGGAACCGGGTTCAGCGTATGAGCCGTATGTGGCCCGCCAGTGACCGGGTCGAACATCTTCTCGCAGTTGCCGTGGTCAGCGGTCACAATCATCGCCCCGCCTGCCTTGTTCAGCGCCTGGATCACTTGGGCTAGCCCCTGGTCCACCGCTTCACACGCTTTTATCGCGGCATCCAGATCACCGGTATGCCCGACCATATCCGGATTGGCATAGTTGGTGACGATCAGGTCGTAGCCCGCCTCAATCGCCTCGACGAATTTCCCAGTCACCTCAGCCGAGGACATTTCGGGCTGAAGATCATATGTCGCGACTTTGGGCGACTTGGGCATGTAACGGTCTTCACCTTCCTCGGGCACCTCCTTGCCTCCGTTCAAGAAGAAGGTGACATGGGGGTACTTCTCTGTCTCAGCCAAGCGAAATTGCCGCTTGCCTTGTTTGGCAATCCAAGCGCCCAGAGTGTTGACGATTTCAGCCTTGGGATAGGCTGTGGTCATGTAGGTGTTGTGGTCGTCCGAGTATTCGACCATGCCCAACAGGGCTGCCAGCTTAGGCCGATTGCCGGTGTCAAATCCGTCGAAATCGGGCTTGCCGATGGCGGCTAGAATCTCACGGGCTCTGTCGGCGCGGAAGTTAAGGCAAAATAGGCCATCACCATCTTGAACACCCTCATAACCATCGAGCACGGTCGGCACGATGAATTCATCAGTCTCAGACTGGTTGTAGGCGCGTGTCACGGCGTCATGGGCGGTTGCAGTTTCGCGCCCCTCGGCCTGGATCATGGCGCCATATGCTTCGGACACGCGCTCCCACCTGTTGTCACGGTCCATAGCAAAGTAGCGACCGCAAACGGTAACGATCTTGGCTCCTTCGGGCAGTTTTTCTTCCAACTCACCTATATAGGTATAGGCCGATTTCGGAGCGACATCGCGGCCGTCGGTGATCGCATGCAGTGCCACCGGCACCCCGGCACGCGTGATTGCCAGCGCGGCTGCCACGATATGATCCAGATGCCCGTGGACGCCACCGTCCGACACCAACCCCATCATGTGTGCGGTGCCGCCGGTTTTCTTCATCTTTGCGATGAACTCTAGCAGCGCGGCGTTTTTGAAAAAGGAACCGTCTTCGATCGCCAGATCAATCTGGCCCAGATCCATCGCCACGACACGGCCTGCGCCAATGTTGGTGTGCCCAACTTCGGAGTTTCCCATCTGCCCGCTCGGTAGCCCTGCGTCCGGGCCGTGCGTGATCAGTTGTGCATGTGGACCATCTGCCATGATCGCATCAAATGTCGGGGTGTTGGCCAGATAGGGTGCGTTTGCCTCGGTGTCCTCAGAAAGCCCCCATCCATCAAGGATGCACAGGACGACTGGCTTGGGGGCGGTCATGTTGGATCTCCGGCTGCTGCTCTTGCGGGCCTTCTAGCCGCTGCGTGCGCAGGGGTGAACCGCCTTTAGCGCAATCAGTGACCATAGGGACCAAAAACACGTCGAACACATGCCAAGCAGTCACCGGACCAAAGGATCGGGCAGAGGTTTCGCCCCCGCACCGATCCGTGACCTAAGCCTTATTCATTCAGGAACTTGAATGGTTCAGACGGTTCAAAACTGGCCGAGACCTCTCCGGCGAGTGTTGGCTTGAGACCCAGTTCAAGCTTTTGCGAGGCTGCGCCGTCGGACAAATCCAGTTTGTCGATATCGACCCAGAACAACGCAGGGTTAAAGACGCTTTCATAATAGTAGCGGCCTTCGGACCCATCAGCGACCGTCCGCCAGATTGTGGATGCGATGTTGGGGCGTTCCGGATCTTCGACGCCGTAGGGTACCGAAATTCCGCGCGCCAACGAGAACACGGCTGCCAGAGCATCATGATGATCATCGAACTTCGGCGTTGCGTTCAGGTTCCAGCTGATCCGTGCGAACCGATCCGATGCCCGATGGGTCCCGGGCAGAAAAGCCAACCCGCCGACGCTGTCCCAATAGGTGGTGATTGCAATCTGCTCGTCAAATGGCGGCGAGTTCGTCATCACTGTGTGTTCGGACCCGTGATGGATCACCAGTTTGCCATCCAGGTATTCAAAGATGGCGCTGTCGCCGGTGTTGTCAGACAGGGCCAGATGCCCGCCCGCAGGTTTTCCGTTGGGCAGCTCTGGAGCAATGACGGCAAAAGGTTCAGCCTCAAGCGCGGCGACGGCCTCGGCCACGGTTGCATAATTGTCCAGCGCATATTGCAGCCACGCGCCGATCGACAACAACGGTTTGCCGCTGGCTTGGGCGTCACCGTAGTCGGCTTCGGCCAGATAGAGCACATTGCCCACCAGGCCTGCTTCGTTCATGCCGTCGACCGAGGCGATGTCATAAATCGTGGATACGACGGAACCGTATTTCGACGTCCATTCAATGGAACCCTCCCCCACGCCGCCATCCCGCTGCATGCCTTTGGGAAAAGCCCACATATCGGTTGAGGTGTCTTCGAACCAATCCAGTGTCCGGCCAACGATGTAATCACCCTTGCCGGTCTCATAGAGCAGCCGGGTGCAGGCATCGGCCGCTCCCGCCAGCAAAGCAACGCTTGCAGTTGTGGCAATCAGATTTCTCATGATCATGGGAACATCCTTTGGTTAAGCCAGTATCCGATTTCGGGAACTGTCGGGAACTGTAGGTTTCGCGCGTGTCCTGACGGCAGATATTCACGATTTCAGCTGCGGTAAG
This sequence comes from Falsiruegeria sp. JB4-1, assembly GCF_055693495.1. Taxonomy (NCBI): domain Bacteria; kingdom Pseudomonadati; phylum Pseudomonadota; class Alphaproteobacteria; order Rhodobacterales; family Roseobacteraceae; genus Falsiruegeria; species Falsiruegeria sp. JB4-1. Next base: position 4,186,098 of record NZ_JBVFTZ010000001.1, on the reverse strand, counting down.
GGCTCAGGTCAAGACTTTGGATGTGACGCAGCGGCAGGTTTTGCCGGTCTCTTTTGCACCTCGCGCACCTGGGCCGCTCCGGGCGTCAAAAGATGCCGCAACAACCCCACCGGGTGCGCCTTGAGGCTGAGGCGCATGGCAACGTAATCCTCGACTACCTGCTCGCCCAAGGTCATCTCGGGCAGATGGGCGGTAGGTTCATCCAGCGCCTCGCCTTCCATATCCAGGGCAAAGAGCGGCAGTGGCTTGGCCGTCTTGATTGCCTTGGCCTGCCACAGCGCCTCGCGTCGGTTCAGACCGCAGGCGGCAAAAACATCTGCCTCGGCCAGCCGCTCGATCACCGAAGGCGGTAAACCAGCCCGGCGCCACACGTCGTCCACCGCTTGATACCCATTGCCCCGCGCCGCTGTGAGCCAGCTGGCGTCTTCCTCGCTCAGCCCCTTGATCTGACGGAACCCCAGCCGCAACGCCAGCCCGCCGCGCCCATCGGGTTCCATCACGTTGTCCCAATAGCTGGTGTTGATGCAGACCGGGCGCACCGGCACGCCATGCTCGCGCGCGTCCCGCACGATCTGAGCGGGCGCATAAAACCCCATCGGCTGAGAATTCAGCAAGGCACAGGCAAAGATGCCGGGATGGTGGCATTTGATCCAAGCGCTCGCATAGACCAGCAGAGCAAAACTGGCGGCGTGACTTTCGGGAAAGCCGTAAGAGCCGAAGCCTTCGATCTGGGAAAAACAGCGTTCCGCGAAATCCTGTTCATAGCCGTTGCGCTTCATCCCGCGCAGGAACAGCGTGCGAAACTCGCTAACCGAGCCGTGTTTCTTGAACGTCGCCAGCGACCGGCGCAGGCGGTCGGCCTGTTCGGGGGTGAACCCTGCCCCCACGATGGCGATCTGCATCGCCTGTTCCTGAAACAGTGGCACGCCCAGCGTCTTGCCCAGCACCTCGCCCAGCGCGTCTGAGGGAAAGCTGACGTCTTCTTCGCCATTGCGACGCCGGATATAGGGGTGAACCATGTCGCCCTGGATGGGACCGGGGCGGATGATGGCGACCTCGATCACCAGATCATAGAAATTACGCGGCCGCATGCGCGGCAGAAAGTTCATTTGCGCCCGGCTTTCCACCTGAAACACACCGATGCTGTCGGCATCGCACAGCATGTCATAGACGCGGGGGTCTTCGGGCGGCAAGGTAGCCAGCGCGTACTGTGTGCCGTGGTGCTGCCCGATCAAATCGAACGCCTTGCGGATGCAGGTGAGCATGCCAAGGCTGAGGACGTCGACCTTGAGGATACCAAGGCTGTCGATATCGTCCTTGTCCCAGCAAATGACCGTGCGGTCCTCCATCGTGGCGTTTTCGATGGGGACAAGCTCGTCCAGCCGCCCCTCGGTCACGATAAAGCCGCCGACGTGCTGGCTCAGATGTCGGGGGAAACCCACGATTTCATAGACCAGCGCCATGGTCTGTTGCAGGCGGCGGTCGGTGGGGTCGAGGCCGATCTCGCGCATGCGCTGCGCCTCGAGCCCGTCGGCCGAGAAAAAGCCCCAGAGCTGTGAGGCGAGGCCCGAGATGGTATCCTCGGTCAGGCCCATAGCGCGGCCCACCTCGCGGATGGCGCGTTTGCCGCGATAGTGGATCACTGTGGCGCAGAGGCCCGCGCGGTGGCGGCCATAGCGTTCATAGATCCACTGGATCACCTCTTCGCGGCGTTCATGTTCGAAATCAACGTCGATGTCGGGTGGCTCGTCCCGCGCCTCGGACACGAAACGTTCAAACACCATCGTGCCCATTTCGGGACTGACCGAGGTGATGCCGAGACAAAAACAGACCACCGAATTGGCCGCTGACCCGCGCCCCTGACACAGGATGTCGCGCGAGCGGGCGAAATGCACGATGTCCCGGACGGTCAGGAAATAGGGCTCGTATTTCAACTTGCCTATGAGGGCGAGTTCATGGGCCATCATGTTTTGCACCTTTTCGGATGCCCCTGCCGGATAACGCCATTTCAGCCCCTCATGCGCCAAACGGTGCAGCCGTTTGGTCGGGGTCTCGTTCTCGCTCACCTCGCTAGGGTATTCATAACGCAGCTCATCAAGAGAGAAGGTAATGGTTTGGGCCAGATCCCCGGCGCGGGCGACCGCACCTTCGTGGCCTTTGAAGAGGCGGAGCATTTCCGTTTCAGAGCGCAGGCGCTGCTCTCCGTTGGCAAGTGCGGCGCGGCCTAGATCCTCGACCTTGCAGCGCAGGCGGATGGCGCTGAGTACATCGGCCAGTTTGCGGCGGGCGCCGTGGTGCATACGTGGCGCGGCGCTGGCAATCGTGGGGATGCCAAGCGCGCGGGCCTGAGCCTCGATCTGCGTGAAGCGATCCCTGTCGGCCCCATCGTAGGCAGGGGCGAGCAGCATGTGCATGCGCCCCTCAAAGCGGCGCGTCAACCGGTCCGCCCGTGGCCCCCATTCACCCGCACCGCGTCGATCTGTGGTCGCTTGTGGCCACAGCAGCAGGTGGAGGCCGTCGGCAAAATCCTCAAGGTCCGACAGATGGAGAATGCAGTCGCCCTTGTCCGCCCTGAGCCGTCCGGTGGACAAGATCCTGCACAGGTTGCCCCAACCCTGTCGGTTTTGTGGCAGCACGGTCATCGCAGGTGCATCAGTAAAGATCAGCCGCGCCGCTGGGATCAGACGCGGCACCGCATAGACCGGATAAGATGTAGGCCGCGCGATGTGATCGGGGCAGGGTGGCCCGATGGGGGTGTTCAGCTCTTCCCACGTCCGACGCTCGCGCACCTTGCGCGCGATCTCGCGCGCCTGGGTGTGCGCCCGCACGATTCCGGCCACCGAATTGTCATCCGCAATCGCGATCTGCTCGAGCCCCAGCGTCACCGCACGCTCCATGTACTCCTCAGGGTGGGAGGCCCCGGTGAGGAAGGTGAAATTCGACGTGATCGATAGTTCGGCAAACATGAGACTCACAATTATATTCACGTTTTGTTCTTTTTCGAGTCGAAACCGCATTGCGCAGGAAACGGGTCGTTTCAGGCCCCGCATCTTGGGCAGGTTAGATCCAGAAAAGGAGACATCCCATGCTCACAATCGAAGCCTTGCCCACCACCGAAGTCCGGGCCTATCAAGCCGGTGCCCACGACGCCTATGGCAACCCACCAGAACGCGCCATTTCTACTGGGCCGGGCAATCCATGCCGCCACTGTCTGTGCAACATACCCGAAGGCATGCCGATGCTGATCCTAGCGCATCGTCCCTTTGAGGGAGTGCACCCTTACGCCGAAACGGGACCGATATTCTTGTGCGCAAACGCCTGCGAGAGATACTCAGGTGACGGTGTGCCAGAAATTCTAACCACCTCCCCCGACTATCTGATCAAAGGGTATGGTGCAGACGACAGGATCGTTTATGGCACCGGTGCCGTGGAACCTGCCGACCAAATAACAAACGCTGCTGCCCGCATCTTTGTGCGCCCTGACGTGGCTTACATTCACGTCCGATCTTCGCGCAACAATTGCTATCAGGCGCGAATTAACCGCGCTTAACGAGACGACGTCAGGGCCAGAAAGACATCCTCAAGATCGGCCTCTTCGGTTTTGACGTCGCGAATGCGGATACCGGCCCCACGGACCGCTTCGAGCACCTGTTCGGCGTTGGTCTGTTGGCTGTGATAGGACATCACCACCGCACCATCGTCGCGCAGGGCGGCTTCGATCCCCGGGGCTTTGGGGAGCTGCAGGACGGGCGCATCCGGGAGTATGACCATGGTGCGCGCGTCCAGCCGACCCAATAGACTGGCGGTGCTATCCTGTACGATCTTTTCACCCCGGTTGATAATCGCGATCTGGTCGCACATCTCTTGTGCCTCTTCCAGGTAATGAGTGGTCAGGATAATGGTCATCCCCTGCTGGTTCAGCTTCCTCACATTCGCCCAGAGCATCTGGCGCAGCTCAATGTCCACACCTGCGGTCGGCTCGTCCAACACCAGCACATGCGGGTGGTGCACCAACGCCTTGCCCAATAAGAGCCTTCGACGCATGCCGCCAGACAGCGTTCGGGCATAGGCCTCAGCCTTGTCTGACAGGCCCACCATCTCCAGGATCTCATCGCTGCGGCGTTGCGCTTTTGGTACTCCGTAGAGTCCAGCCTGAACTTCCAAAGCGCCTCGCGGGGTAAAGAAGGGATCAAGGTTCAGCTCTTGTGGCATCACTCCGATGGAAGCCCGCGACTGCCGCGGATTGGCATCCTGATCAAAGCCCCAGATCGTCACCTGGCCCGCGGATTTGACCACCAGACCGGCCAGAATGTTAATCAGGGTCGATTTACCCGCCCCGTTTGGCCCCAGCAGGCCAAAGACAGACCCGCGTGGCACAACCAGGTCAATCCCCTTGAGAGCTTGCTTTTCGGGCTCTCCACGCCCGCCTCGATAGGTTTTCTTCAGACCTTCGATTCGGATTGCATCCTGGGTCATCTGCCGCACTTGCCCCTGCTCGGTTGATCGCTCATAAAAGCAGCTAACCCATGCCCGCGAGGCCTACAACTCCAGAAGGATCGCCAGCGATGACTATCGAAGCGCCGGAAACCAAAATTGTCGAATCCAGTCGCGTCGCCTGTGACGGCGGTGAAGGAGCTTTGGGTCATCCCCGGGTGTGGCTGCAAATCCCCGAGGATCAGGGTTGGGTGGAATGCCCCTATTGCGATTGCAGGTACATCCTCAAGCAGGCAGCATCAAACGCATGACAGATTTTGCCCGCCGTTAGGGTTTGGCTGTGTCAAACCATCGGTATTTTGGGTGATTGGTCCGATGGACGTGAAACGGGATTATTTTGCTCTTTTGACTTGGTATTTTGCCACAAAGGAGCGGCATCAAATCGTGATAGCTCCAAGGAGCCAGTGCCTTGAGAACGCGCCAGTGACTTGAAAGTGTTTGAATCCTACCCCATCAGGGCACAGTGATCAGTCACTGCTGACGCGGCATACGATACCCGCAAATGCCATGATGCGATTGCCAACCGTGGCGCTCACGCCATCATTCCACCACGCAAGAATGCCAAACCTTGGAAGCCCACGAGTGCTGGAGCTGCCGCCAGAAACGAAGCGGTCAGCACATCACGATACCTGGGCCGCGCGCTCTGGCAACGGTGGAGTGGATACCACCGCTGAAGCCGCGTTGAGACTAAGATGCATTGTATGAAGCTGATGGGCCAATCGCTTATGGCTCGTGACTTTGACCGGCAGGTCGCGGAGATCCCGATCCGCATCGCCATACTCAACCGCTATACTGCGCTTGGCATACCTGTCACAATCCGCCCGGGGGGCAAGTCTGCGTATCATCCGGTCTGTGCAACAAAGCCGCACAAGCAGGGAGGGCAGCCATTTGCCGTTATCTTCCCCAGTGACAATGAATCTCTGTCGGACCGGTTCATAGTGATCCATAGCCGATGGGACAGAGAGGGTTACTGAGGCACGATTTCACCCAAGCCTCGCCCATAGAACTTGAATGCGTTGTGGAGTTTGTGAGCCGGAATATCCTCAAACTCCAAGTCAGAGATTTGGACACGCCCCAAGACGCCAGTTTCTGCGCTTGGCGCTCCGGGAAGAAACACAACCGCATCTCCGGTTTCTGCGTTCTCTTCGATAAGGATCGCATATCGCTTTAGTCCCCCTGACATGACCGAGACAACTTTTTTGGAAGATGCATGCGGCTCTTCAGAAAACACGCTGGCAATCCGAGAGCGAAGCATTTCGTACCCAGGGATCAGCTGCTCTAGGAACTGATCCGCCTTTGAAGAAACCCCGGAAACCGCTGCGTGTCGGGCCGCAAGTCCGGCCAGGAAGCAGGCAAGAATGATCAGTACGACCGCAAGAACCAACGCGAGGGAAATTCCCCAGTAATCATCTTTCGGAAAGAGGGAAGCGATGGGATCAACAATCACGAGTGAAAGAAGCAGAACTTCATGTAGGACGAGAAGCAGGATGCCGAATGGGATGAGGAACAGAACTCCACCTAATACAGTTGTCTTAAGCATGGTTATCCTTTCGGAAACAGGAGCTGCACGGTGAAACCGACTTGCCATTTAGGCGCGCTGGCAGGCCTTTCAACATTGTAATATGCTTCGGCTCGCAGATTGACTGGTTGATTTCCCCACTTGGTGATCTTGCCAACACCACCGCCCAATGGCAGCAGCAATCGGTCGCCTGACGGAGCTTCCCAGTCGTATGTGATCACCATGTCGCTGATCAGATACCAGCCATTGTCGAGATTGTAATTGATAAAGGGCTCGATCAAAGTTTGGTTCACATCTCGTCTTGAGCTATCACCGGCAAAAGACCAGAGATGACGAACGAGCCCTCCCCAAGTACCCCAGCCAGGCTGGTTTAAAGCGACAGCGGAAAAACCAGCGCTCCATTTCCCGCTGCCCAGCCTGTCGTCCGTCGCGCTGTCCGCAGTGATGGATGGCCCCGCGCCCCAGATCCAACCATTGACAGGCTTCACCGGGCTGAAAAACAGCGTGTAGTTGATGTCGCCCAACCCGGTAACCCGACCCGGCTGGGTCGGGTTGCCGATCCCTGGGTTTCCAGGAAGCCCAGCTACCCCCCGGGGCATCGTAGAGAGGAATGATGAACCGCGAAACGAGGTTCCAATCGCCTACAGTAACCGGGATCACCGGTTGAATGGTCATCGAGTTGGCCTTGCCGTTCGGTGCGCCATTGTCGAAGGTGAATTTGAATGGAACGCTGATCAGGGAACTAATTGGGTTTTGAACAGCGGCGCCTAAATCGGATTGGGCGGACGCCGCCGAAGAAAACCCAAAGATCCATACCAGTGCTATAACAGATTTACGAAGCATAGCGCCTCCGAGGTCTAGGAGGCAGCCAGATTTTCCAGCCGCCAAAAAGTTGCGATTTTCAGTTGGCTGCGCCTTGTGACATCGCTGCTATCGCGTCTTCGACGTTGAATTTTGCGGGCTTCTGACGCGGCGGGAATTCGGCAAGAGTCTTAAGGAACTCCTGCACGATGACCTGGCTTGGCACCAAAGTATACAATTGCCGAATGCGCCAGTTGTCATACCCGTTTGCATTCAAATCTGCCCGTTCCCAGGGGTCCATGCGCAAGTTGAAGATTTTGGGCAAGCGCAGGGATACAAACGGTTCACCCCAAAGAGCGAATTTCTTCGCACGCTGCTCCATGAAAACCATCTTCCAGTCGTTTCGGCGCAACCCAACCAACTGACCACCATCGTTCCAGTAGAAAAACTCTTCGCGCCCAGACTTGTCAGATTCACCGGTGAGAAGCGGCATCAGATTGAAGCCATCCAGATGGACCTTGTACTCCATCCCGCTAACCTCGTGCCCCTTCATTAGCTTATCTTTAATGTCAGGTTCTCCGGCTGCAGCCATCAATGTTGGCACCCAATCAAGATGTGCTGCCATCTCGATAGTTTTTTGGCCTTCTGGTATCACTCCGGGCCAACGAACACCGGCAGGTACTCGATAGCCACCTTCCCAGTTTGTGTTCTTCTCACCTCGAAACGGCGTATTGCCCCCGTCTGGCCAACCATTGAAATGTGGACCATTATCAGTGGTGTAGACCACTATTGTGTCTTTGGCGATTTCCAGCTCATCCAGCAAATCCAAAAGTTGCCCGACTTGGCCATCGTGCTCGACCATGCCATCGGCATAGAGCCCTTTGCCAGTCACACCTTGGCTGTCTTCGCTCAGATGCGTCCACAGATGCATCCGAGATGTATTTACCCAAGCGAACCAAGGCGTGTTAGATTCTTCATTGCGTTTGATGAAGTCGACGGTCCGATCGACAAACTCTTGATCCGCTGTTTCCATACGTTTTCGGGTTAGCGGGCCAGTGTCGGTACATTCTTGCCGACCGATAGGCCCAAATCTGGGATCTTCTTCGGAGCCTTCAACGTCCGTTGCCTTACAGTCCAAGACGCCGCGTGGACCAAACTCAGCTTTGAATGCTGGGTCCTTGGGATAGAGATACTCTTCGGGTTCCTCTTCTGCGTTCAAGTGGTAGAGGTTTCCATAAAACTCGTCAAAGCCATGTACCGTTGGCAAATATTCGTTTCGGTCTCCAAGGTGGTTTTTACCAAATTGGCCCGTCGCGTATCCATGAGGTTTCAATAAAGTTGCGAGCGTCGGATCTTCCTTCTGAAGCCCAAGGCTTGCGCCAGGTAAACCTACTTTGAGTAGTCCGGTTCTGATTGGAGACTGACCAGTTATTGCCGCTGATCGTCCCGCCGTACAGCTTTGTTCGGCGTAGTAGTCTATGAACTTCATTCCACCGTTGATGATGCGGTCGATGTTCGGCGTTTCATACCCGACAATACCATCGCCATGTGCACTGACATTTGTCGGCCCGACGTCGTCAGACATGATAAATAGTATGTTTGGTTTCTCCTGTGCTGCCGCAGCCCCACAAGTCAGGGAAAATGCAATAGCACCAAGTGCTGAAGTAATGCGCATAGATAAGATCCTCCTATCTTCTAAGTTTTATTTTTGTCTAACCGTTGTGCTGATTGCTTCGGACAGTGCGGTTTCGATGGAGCCAAACAGCTCATCCGCTTCAAATGGTTTTCTAAGGCAGGGTGTTGCCCCTGCCTGATCCGCTGCAAGAAGTGTGCTTGTGTCATCCGTTGCCGACATAAAGACGACGGGTGCTGTTTCGCCCCGGTCCCGAAAAACACCAGCGATCTCTAGACCGCGTTCGCCATTCAGTATTATGTCGACAAGAACGCAGCTCCGCGCGGGCAATGGGAGCCGTGCATAAAGGTCACTCAACCGACCAGCGCCTGTTGCCTCGAACCCGCCAGCGCGAATCAGGCGGCAGACGGCAGCCAGAAAGCTGGAATCGTCATCCACAACAAAGACGTGACCACGAGACCGAGACACAAATTGATCCTCCTGGCACTACTCTGCCAGCGTTTCGATCACCCGGATATTGTACTAAAGGGAATCTCGGCTCGGTTTTTTGGGATGCAATGACCGAAATGCGCGGTCAGTTTAGCTCAAGTTCTGCGGCCAAACTGTAAATATCTGCGATGCTATCCGCTTTGAGGCGTTCCATGATAGCGTGACGATGCGCCTTTACCGTTCGTTCGCCGACCCCTAGCCTATGGGCGATCTCCTTGTTTGTCGCCCCAGTGACCAGAACTCGGAAGACGTCTCGCTGTCTTTCAGTTAGAGACGCGAATAGCTCTTTTGCAGATACTTGTTCACTATGCTTGAGACGTAACTCTGTTCCCTTTTGTAAAGCAGTACTAATCGCCCGCTCCAAATCAGCGTATTCAACAGGCTTTTCCAGAAAGGTCACGGCGCCGTTTTGCATGGCCTGAACAGTCGCCGTGATTGTGGCGTGACCGCTTATGAAAACAATCGGAACCGGAACCCCCGCAAGCATGTCCTGCACATCCAGCCCGGATACCTCGGGCATCCGCAGATCAAGAAGCAGGCAATCTCCGTGTCCTGCACGGATATGCTGTGCAGCTTTCCTGGCGTCGCCAAATGCCACAGGCTCGTAGCCCATCAGGCCAACCTGTCGGGACAAGGCTTTCAATACCGAGGGGTCATCATCAACCAATATGATTTCTGGCTTGAAATCAGGCACGTAACTTTTTGACCTCGGTTATGAAATTAGGCAACTCCACGATAAACCCTGCACCACCCAACCTGCTTTTTCCGGCGTTTACAGTGCCGCCATGACGTTCGACGATCCGCTTGGAAACCGCCAAGCCAATACCTGTGCCAGTTGCTTTCGTCGTAACAAACGGATCAAAAACCATGTTCTGTAGTTCAGGGGGCAAGCCGGGTCCGGTATCCTCTACCCGGATCTTCAGGTCGCGCTCGCCGGTTCGTTCCCATGTCACTGAGACCTTTCCAGACTCTTCACCACTACTGATTGCCTGAATGGCATTGAGCAGTAAGTTCATCAGCACCTGCTGGATCTCCAATTTGGCTCCTTCCACCGGGTAAACGCTGTCTGCATTAGGCAATGCGATGCTGATCCCCTTTCTTTGAGCCTCACCGGACACCATGTCCACAACTTCGGCGGCGGCTTCGCCCAGGTCAAAGGTTTCGACACTCGGCGCCTGATTGAACATGAAACCTCGCACACGGTGCATGAGGTCCTTGGCCCGCTGAGAGTCCGCGAAAATGTCGCCGAGAATCTCATCCGTTTCGTCGGGCTGTATTCCGGTTCTGTTGCGCAGTATTTGCAGGGTCTGCGCGTTACTAAGAATGGCCGCGATTGGCTGGCTGAGTTCGTGGGCCAGAGAGGATGAGAGTTCACCAAGCGCGACCGCACGGGTGAGCCGTTCAATCTCTTGCCGTGTTTTTCTGCTTTCATCCTCGGCTATCAACAGGTCTGTTACGTCCTGCCCGAACGAAATGAAGCCATCAGGGTCCCCGCCTTCTGTCGTCAGCGCTACGCTAAACCAGACAATCTCGCGGGTTTCGCCTTTCGCCGAGTTCAATGGGCGCGGTTTCCGGGCCCGGGTGGTCCAGTTTTGGGTTGATGTCGCAAGACTTTGCACTTCGGTTTTATGCTCGCCAGGAACCAAGCTTGCGACTGTCATACCCACGAGGCTTTCGAGGCTTCTGCCGCTGATCTTTTCCAGGAAAGGATTCACATAGGCGATGTGTCCTTTGGCATCGACCCGGATCACGGCTAGGTCGACATTTTCCGTCAGAGCATTCCATCTCTGCCGCTCTTTCAGGAGGACGGCGTTCAGTCTTACTGAAAGGGCCACATCATCGGCGAGATCCAGTGCCAGCGAGAAACAAATAGCCACGAACACCAAGGATACAATGAAAGGCGTTTGCACGATGCCCGCATCCACCAAAGGTGTGTGTACACCGGCAATGACAATGAAGAACAGGATCGAACCGCCTGTGCGGAGCGCCTGCCGCCTGTGGCCAAGCCTGAAAGCTGCCACGGTCGCATCAACCACAAAGACTGTGATCGCAAGGCTGGCTAGATCGGCGATAATCTTGAACGGATGGAATTCCCCAGACACCACACCGTAGGCCTCACCCCAGGGTGTAGAGAGATACTCAACATGCTCCACAGAAGAAAAGGTGAGGTTGCCCGGACTGATGACACTGGCAACGGCGCAAACGCCCCACGTCACGGATATGGCCCATGCCAGCCATTTACGGCCCGACTGAAGGCGGAAATGCACGAACCAAACCATCGAGGTCAGCATGGCCGCTATTGCGATATTCTGTATTTCAAGCCGGGCTTGAATAGCTTCAGTAGACGGTTGCCCGAGAAACCCGGCCTCGCAGATCGCGACAATCCCCGCGGAGAACGCCATCAAGGAGGCCAACAGAAACTCTGGTCCGGACTTCAGTCGCATCCAGACCACCATTTGCATTCCCCCTAAAAGCAGGCCCATAGCTGCCGCCATTGAGTACAAATAACTGATTGCTCACCCTCCAGATGCTTGAGTGGAGCTTATTCAAGTCAGCTGCATTCGCAAAGGGGCTCTCGAACCAACGCGCGCAAGACCTTGGCTAGAAAAGAATAAATCCGAACAGAGGCAAATGCTCCGGATATCGGAGCAGACATTTGATAACAGAGTTCGAGCGGTCGCAAACGGTTGTCCCAGAGACTTTGAAAAGTATACTAACTGCGCATAGCAGCCATTGGTTGAGAACGCAGCGAATGACCTGAAGCCGCCCTTGGTGCCCAATGGCCATGTCCACTATGTGCTGCTGCCAGCCATTCGCGCAAACCGCTGAGAACAGCAGTTCTGAACCCTTATTGACCGATGCTGCGGTTTGCATATTTTGGTAATGAGGGCGGGCTTCGGACCTTAGCTGCAACCACGAGGTGTTAAGGCCTGCGCTACCGAAGCAGACATCCAAAATGCACAAAATTTCAGGTCATCTCTGCGCTGCCGCAAGTCAACTATGAGTCGGTGCTGCCGCAGTTAGATCGGCTCAATTCCGCAAGCGCATTGGACCGCACCGAGACCAAATCGGAAGTAACCCTTGGTTGACCGATTTTTGAGGTGTTTCCTTGTAAATGAACACTCGTCAATTGAAGGTATAGGTATACCCGATGTACGGGCCGGTTTGTTTGACATTGTAGGCAAACGGGCCATCCGAGCGAACGGTTGAATAGTCGATGCTACAGTGGCGTAGTCCGAACTTGAGGGAACCGTTTTTCCCGGTCTTGTAGGCAGCCCCTAGGGTCGCACTCCAAGCCAGGTCATTTCCCCCGCACCGAAGCCACTTGCATCAGCAGCAGCGACTGCACTCCAGCGGTCGTTGATTTTCCACAATCCACGGATACCGATGACTGGTTCCCACCAGGTTTCAGTTCCACCCAAAGTGGTGCCAGATCCAGGCCCACCTATAATTGCAACCGTTTGCTCAAGGCTGTTGTACCGCGCTCCGGCCTGAACGTCGATGGAATAGGGATTGCCGCTCGCCGTGGTTCCCGATGCGACCCGGTATGCGGCCAGAAGGCCCAGCCATGCCTGCTTTACATTCACGTCAGCGGTTATCGGCGGAGCGGGCTGCGCATTGGCCTCAAGCGCCAGATAATTCATGTCGGCTATGAGGCCCAGGTTCCCGCGCCAGGCTTCAAACCGGCCAGAGATGGCAAAATCCAACAGCTCCAGCGCATCTTTCAGGTTGAGATCCAATGGCACAGTCTGACCCGCCACAGTTGTGGACCCTGTCGTAGAGGCAGGAGCGAACAGATAACCGGTAAGCTCAAACCGCCAGTCGTCCGAATAGCTCAAAGCGAGGGGCTCAGCCTGAGCCGTTCCGATGGAGCCCAGTATCGTTGCGACACAAAGATAGTCTTTGAAAGTAGTTTTTAGGGGCATGTGGAGATCTCATTTCTTGGATGAAGGCGAAGAAAAATCCGGGCCGAAACACGTCCGGCCAGGAAAACCAGTTCGACTGATCATTCAGGTTTTTTCGTCAAGCTCTGAGCGAATAGGATGTTGTCAATCAGGGCTTGTGTTTCAGGGCGCAAGTTTTCAATGCCCCCGTATAGTGGGCCGTGCCCTGCTGGCTGATCCGGGTAAAGCTCTTTCATGCCCAGATGGCGCTGTGCCATGAGGCTGAAGTTAGCACCGAAACCGACACCAATGCGGATGGAGTCCTGGGGTCTGTCTTCTCTGGGATTCTTGTACAGGTCGTACATGGACGCGAGAATTGGATTCCCGCCCGGAGGCGGCAGGTGCATTTTGTACTGCTGTTTGACAAGCGACTTGAGCACGAACCCCTCATAGACAAAAACGTAATCCCGACGTCCGTGTGTTTCTCCAAGAAGCCAAAGTGGAGTTTGGTCGACCCCATCGATGATCCGGTCGCGTGGAATACTGGCTTCGCCGTCACCAAGGCGAGCAAAGGTGGTGAACAGGTCTGAAACATGCGTGATGTCTTTGACCCGCGAGCCTGCTTCGATCATTTCCGGCCATCTGACATAGGCGTTAACGCGAACGCCGCCTTCCAGATGCTCGGTTTTGCCGCCGCGATAAATCCTGTCGGACTGGCCGCTCTTATCCACGAATTCCATGAATGGGCCATTGTCACCCATGATCACGATAACGGTATTGTCCGCTAGGCCAAGCTCTTCGACGCGAGTGAGGATTTCCCCAATGTACTCGTCGATCTTTACGATAGCCTCGGCTACTGGACCACCATTCAGCGTTCTTGCCTCCTCGATGTCGGTTCGAGTGAAGCTGATCGGAATCAGAGGCCAGTATTGCAGGAAGAACGGCTTGTCCTCGGCGGCAAGCTTTTCCAACTGGTTCAGCATGCTTTGTTTGTAACGAAGCCCCATTGCAAGGTAATCATCCTGAGAGAATTGCTGCCCCGGCTCCATGTGAACTTCCCTGATCGATCCTCCCTTTTCGCCGACCGTGCCGTACACCATCGCATAGGGATCAATACGGAACGTATCGTCCAGAATGAGCTCAGTCGAACGAAGACGCAGGTCCACTCCGTCAACATGACCTTCGTTCAACGCTGTCGAGTTCATGAGAGCGAGTTGTGCCTGCTGATGGATCGGATGCTCGGCGTAGTCGAAGCCCTGGTTGATTGCATAGCTCTGCTCGATATCGCCCATGTGCCATTTGCCGATATGAACGGAAGTGTAGCCACTTTCACTTAGAACTTCGGCCAGAGTCACTTCGCGATCCGCCAGTCCTTCGCCCTCGGGCACGGCTTTAGCCTCATCAAAACCCGTGCGAACCGGGTGACGCCCTGTCATCATGGCAACCCGCGTCGGCGTACAGGACGGTTCGGTATACATCCGCATCATGGACATGCCTTGTTCGGCAAAGTCCGAGATGTTTGGCGTCGAATACCCTCTGACGACATCAAGATCCGGCATCCCGAATTCGCCGAACCCGACATCGTCCAGTAGGATGTAAAGGATGTTGGGCGGCTTGCCTCCGTTCAATTCGCGGAACTCGGCCAACTTGGCGTCAATATCCTTGTCCTCCGCTGCCCAACGTTCCCCATGCTGTCGTTCCAGTATTCGATACTCGGCGTCGCGGACAATTGGAGCGTCCTCAGCCATGGCCATTGAAGGTAGGATCAGTGCTGCCAAGCCGCAAATCAGTCCTAAATAGTGGTTTCTTGTTCGCGTCATGTGCTTCCTTGCTCCTATGCCAATTTGAAAGTTCGAACTTTTGTTTGCCAAAAAGGTTCGGCCGCTTCTCGTCATCCAAGGGCAACCCGGATACCTTCACGCTAGTAAGCGGTGGCCCGTCAGGACCTCCGCACCTTTGTCAGTATCTCCTGTTTCAACCCGTCCAGGCTGTTAAGGAGATCGGTTTGAATCTGACAATTGTATTCGTTCTGTTTCTCGGGAAGCTCGCGCAGGTCTGCTGTCAGAAGTTCAAAGTCTTTGCAGATTTCGTCCAAAGCAACGTCGTTAATCCGCTGTTTCTGGATAGTGCTGGCCAACTCCGAAAAACTCTCTTCTATTGCCCCCATACGACCTCCGGAATCCCGTCAAAATCATGCACGACAATGAGCCTTTGAGATGCAGTCACGCCAGTTTCACACGGTGTGAAAGGGGTGAAACACTTTAGATTTTCGAGGCTTGCGACTAATCTGACCAAATGAATGACGCCTCAAACAGTTCCGAACAGGACTTCTCAGCCGCTGATTTTCCGACCGAACTCGACATCCTCGGCGAGTTGCAAAGGGTCAGATCAAGTGAGATGTTCAAAGGGGCCAGTCGGCTCGGGGATCTGCTTGAATACGTGGTGAACCGAAACCTCTCGGATCCATCCAGGAAAATCCTCGCAAAGACAATTGCCGAAGAAGTCTATGGTCGCTCACCCGATCAACACTCTGACAACCACAATATCGTTCGGGTCGACGCAGGACGTCTGAGACGTCGACTGACCCAGTATTATGCCGGACCCGGACAGAATGATCCCATCTTCATCCACATCGATACGGGCGGGTATGTGCCGCGATATGAAGTTCGGCGAACTGACGAAATCGAAGCAGAGGCTCGTCACCAGACAATCGAGATCCCCGCCGTTCGTTCAGGACGGCAAAACGACCCTTGTCGCACTAGTTTTGGCCGCACTAGTGGTAGGCTTTGGCCTAGGTGGTCTGGTACTCCCATTTGGTAAGTCCACGGTTGAACAACCGTCGCAACCGGAATACTCCGGCGACCCAAAATTGGAGGCTGAACGCCTGGCAAGATTGGCCAAATCACCGTCCAGTCTGCAAGCCGTTACTTTATCGGATCACGCCCGGAACATTATTTTTCCAATGTTCGAACGACAACAGCTGGAGCTGTCTCTAGCGATGTTCCAACAGGCGATCCGCAAGGATGCTGGGTACTTTGGGGGGCACGCAGGATCTGCTCAGTGTCTAGCCGCGATGGCCCTTTTTCTTCATGACGGGCCAAAAAGAACGTTACTAATTGAGGAAGCACGACAGAGCGTTGATCGCGCTGAAGAGCTCTCTCCAGCTAACTCCTGGACCCAATCCGCGCTCTCGTGGGTGTTCTACGCGGAAGGGGATATCGAACAGGCCAAGGCACATGCTGACATAGCCTTGAACATTGCGCCGTCAGACGGGAACGTTTTGGATTTCTATGCTATCCTAATGCTCTTTGTTGGTGAACTCGAGGCCGCCCGTTCCGCATCCGACATGGAAAGGCCGAGAACATCCGGCCTTGGCAGGTTTGCGAATCTTAGCATTAACGGGGCGGCGAATTTTCATCTTGGAAACTACCGGGAAGCCATCGTTTCCTTGAATTCAGCAGCAGCGTCCGGCGATCCGTTCTCCGCTCCAACTCTCGCCTATCTTGCAGCTTCTCACCATGCGCTTGGAAATATGAAACAAGCTAAGCGCCATGCCCAGGAACTCGCGGAAAACTGGCCTGACTTTATTCCGGAAGAAACGTTGGGGCGGCTGTACTTGAGGCCAGAGCAAGTGGCCGAGTTAGCTAAGCCGGTTGACAGCGGCTGATTGGGCCAAGAAATTGTAGAGAGATACAGGTTTTCTGCACATTCCAGAGATTCGGATCTGACCAGGTGGCAAGTTCAGCGAACGGCGAGTTCGTCTGCTACCCGGTCATAAGATGCCGCCCGCATCTCGCTGTAACAGCGAATGTCCGGAATGCGAGCTGCAAATGCAGCATCTTGACCGGTGAGCGAACGGCAGGTTTGGGCCGTAAGTGACGGTGGTCTGACTGCCTAAGTTTAATAATGCCGCGCCGCCTCCGAGGTCTGCTAGGAGCCCAAAGTAGCCGAAGCGAAATCGCGACCTTCGCTCATATAGCAAGTTGGATGCGCTGTCTAAAGTCAGCGGTTAAATCAGAGCTTAGGATTGAAAGAAGCCACCAAGAGCGACGTTGAGGTCGACAAAATCCACGGCGAAATTTCGTTTATCCAAGGCCAGTGCATTCTCAGCTAAAAGAAGGGCTCGTTCAGCATCGAGCACTTGCAGAAAGCTGGTTTGCCCCGAAATGTAGGACGCTCGTGCAAGCTCCAACACGTTTGTCAATTCAACTATGGCCTGCCCTGTGAACAATACAGCCTCTTCGTGATTTCTAAAACTCACAAGGGCATCCTGCACTTCCTCAACTGCGGAGATCACGTCGTTTTCCCAACTTAGCTTGAGTTCATCAACACGGGCCTCCTGAAAGCGAACACGCGAGCGTCGCTCAGGCAGTTCAAACAATGGGATATCCAAACCCAGTCGACCGAAGCCTGCCAAAGGAAGGACTTCATTTCCGGAGTAGTTGATATTGATGTTACCGGTCAAACGAAGCTCTGGGTACAAATCAGCTTCAGCTACGCCAACCAAAGCGACAGCTTCAGCTAACCTCTTTTCCGCAAGAACGACATCGGGACGGTTGCGCACCAGATCTGCTGGTATGCCAGTTTCCAATCCCTGAACGACCGGCAATGGCTGTGGCGCTTCTCTGTCCAAACCTTCCCGCGGTCGATCCCAAGCTTGCCCTAGTAGCGTTCCAATTCTTGATACGGATTTGAAGAATAGGATCTTCACTTCCGGCAGTTCTGCCTTTGCGGTTGCGACGAGCGTTCTTGCCTGGGCGACATCCAACTCAGTAACTTCTGGTTTGGAAACAGAGTTCGGATCGGATTGTTGATCGGTGGGGATCAAGTTGGCTGCTTCGGCGCGTGCCTGTTCCGTTGCCGCCAGCGTTTCTTCTCTTGATTGCACCACTCTTTGATTGATGCGGATCAGCTCTTGGAAAAAACGGGCATCAATGTAAGCGGTTGTGAGCTCGCTGAGAAATGTGGTCCGCGCTACATTGGCATCTGCATAGGCAGCTTCCAATCTGTAGAGCGCGGCTTCTCGTTCACGTTTCAGCCGCCCGTAGAGGTCGAGCTGCCAGCTGGCTTGAACACGCACGAACCCGCTGTCTATTCGTCCTTCAGATCCACCCCCTGCGGCCGTAAACTCTGATATGCGCGCTTGGCCGGACAGTGGATATCCAGCCCCTTCAAGAATGGCTTGAGATTGCTCAATCCGCGCAACAGCTCGACGCACATCTAAGTTCTGTTTTAGGCCGAGATTGGCCAAGCGGTTGAGTTTGGGGTCTTGGTAAAGTTGCCACCATTGAGCGCTGCCAACCGGCCGAGAGCGAGCCGAAGTCGCCCTCAAGAACTGAGATGGCACATCTGTTTGGGGTTGGACGAAATCTTCTCCAACAGTACACGCCGCGGACACGGCTAAACTGGACACGGAACCAGTAAGAAATTTTCGCCTGTTGAAATCCATTCGTCGTATTTTCTGATTTGCTCCCGGTCACCTTAGCCCAGGAAAGGCTGCGTAAAAAGCCAACAGACCTTTTGGGATGTGGATTGGCCTTAGAAAGACAAACTTGAAGCGCTTGCTGGAAGCTGGATGCAACTTCCGAAACCAGCAAAGGAAATATTCCTGTGATCCTGCACTCAGCTCAATTAAATACCGGACCACAATCGCTTCTTCTTGTTCATCCAGAGACTGCGTGATCACCGCAGGCCTCAGGGACGCAAGAGCTCCTCTAAACAGCAACATCACGAGAGCGCCAATCACGGTGTCTGACGTCAGCACCAAGCCCGCATGGACCAAGCGGTTGAGCTGTTGATGCTGCAAGGAAACTCTGTCGAGATTGTCTCCGAAGCTCTGGGATACAACGAGCCAGGCAACTTCACACGCGCCTTCACCCACCATTTCGGAGTTTCTCAAACGAAGTACCTAAATGGGCTAGATCGACTTTGAACCAGACCTGACGCCTCCGTTTGAGAAGCACGTTGGATAGAAACGAAAACAACCGGAACAGTTCGTCTTTTTCATCTTAAGCCGCACAACATTTCGGTTCCTTTTTACGTTGATCGAGTTGCTGTTGGCCGGGGTTGTTGTCATGGGTTTGGGCGGTCTGCTGGCTCAGCGTGATTTTAGGTATTCTCTTGGGCTTTTTCCCGCCCATCTGCGGAAGGCCGTTGAGAAGGCCGCATGATCTGCATAGCCAAGGTAGAAGGCGATCTCCGAGATGCTGAGGCCATCATTCAGATAGGTCTTGGAAAGATCGAACCGAAACTCCTCGACCACGTTGCGAAAGCTCGTGTTTTCCTTACCGAGTTGACGGGTTACAGTGCGTCGGCTCATGCCCAGTTCGGCAGCCAGTTCAACGGCTGATGGCATATGACCGGGGAGGTGTTCGAGGATGAGCTTCTCTATCCGAGCTCGAAGGCTGTCTGCCCCGTGTCCGCTCTTCTTCAACTGGGCCGCCCCCAGTTCGGACAGGTAGTCGACCAAATCCGGGTCGTGGTGTGCAAACGTCAGGTCCAGGGTTGTTTCACCGAACACAAGTCCGTTGAAGTCGCTCCCAAACTCCACCGGGCCGCCAGCAAGCTTCTCGAAAGCTCGGACATCCGCTCCTACCTCATGGCGAAAGCAGAGTTTCTCGGGGTGAAATTCCGCGCCTGCAAGCGCTCTCAGGCGGGCCAGCAGGCCAAAGACCAGGAATTCCTGGAAACGGTGATGACGCAGCAAGGCACCATCGCTGCTGGACACTTCCATGGCCTCTCTTGCGTCCCGTTGAAACAGCCGGAAACTGGTTTCCGGATCAGCCAGAACATAGAACCGGACAGAGTTTTCAATTGCCCGGCGCAGTGTGCCCGAACTCCTGGCGATATAGGCCGTCAGGGTATGAGCCTGTCGAAACGCCAGTCCTGTTCGGGCAGCAAAAGCGATGTCGCCAAGCGAGCGGCAGGTTTCCCGTATCAGCGTGGCTTCCTGTTGTGCCGTGATATCGATCTTGTCTGGCTGGTTTGGGTCAACCCCAACCCTGCGCAACAAGCGGGCCAACGCTTCTCTGCCAAGCTCCTTTTCGGCCTGGTCACAGACAAACAAAAAGCGTTCATTCTTCTTTGGTTTCAAAGCGTTTTCTGTCCCACGGCCGAGTCCCACCACCTTACGAGCTTTCGCATTTGGGACAAGGATGGAGTGAAATGGTGGAACGGAGCCGGATGTGGGCTCTGGGAATGAAGGGGGTTGTTTGAAAGGGAATGCACGGAAGCCGGATGCACATCAACACACCAAACCCGGCTTCCGCCCCCGGCGCGTTCCTCCGGGAAAGATGCGGAGAAAGGAAGCCCCGCATCTGTTTTGAGTTTGTCGGCTATTTCATTTGTCGACCGTACTAACGTTCCACCGGGTGTGTTGTTCGTGGCGGTGGAAAGTAGGATCAGAGCATCAGCCGTTCAGGTTGCGTTCCCCGCGCTCATCCTGTTTGCAGTTGCGCTTATCGTTGCCGACTGCGCCTTCGCTCTGGCGGCAGTCCTGACGGTCGGTGCGGCGATCCTGGCGGTCGTCCTGCCGGTCGTCGCGGCGGTCCTGGCGATGGTCCATTCCAACGGTCTGGGCGAGTTCATAGCTTTCGAATTGCGGCGAGGTTTGCGTTGAGTTGCCGGTATCGGCGAAGGCAGCTGTGGCCAATGTCATTGCGGTGACGGCAGAGACGGTTGCTTTGGTGAAGGTGGTGAACATTGTGTATTCCTTTCAGTTCTTTATGGTGTGTTAGTTTGTTTTCCTTACAACACTGAAAGTAGGGTGGGTTCACACGGATCTCTTTTCACCTTGAGACGGGAATGTGTGATTTTGGGACAGTCAGTCTGAAAGTAGATCGTTGGGAACTGACAGTCTCTGTACAACAAATGAGGAGCAACAAGGCGTGTCGCTCCTCAAGAATGGCGTTGAAAGTCTGTGTTCAAAGAGCCAAGGACTGGTTTTCGGCTGCGAGCCTAAGGGCTGGGCGAAAGAGTCCTGACGTCAGAAGAAGTCGTTCTCGAGCGAACGCTGGAATTTGAAGAATAGAAAATAGCTGTCGCGGCGATCCAAAAGTCGGATCAGAGTTCAAATTGCCAACGATGGGAGCCGTGGCTAGGCTCCCCTTTGTAGATTCAACCACGAGGCATTGAACGGATGGCGGATGACAGTCGAGCCTCCCTTTCTATTTCGAGTGAAATCAAGGACGGTATTGAACGGATCAAATATACGCCAAAGGTTAAGAAACACGCGACTCCGATCTTGTTTCAACATGCCATGTGGCACGGCGCTTGGTGCTGGGAACCCTGGCAGGCCATACTCGCCAAACAGGGTTGGGAAAGCCACGCAATCAGCCTTCCAGGCCACGGAGCCTCGCCTATTGAGAAGAACATCAGGTTTGCAACTATGGGGTTTTACCTGTCCATCCTTAAGCAGGAAATTGAACGCTTGCCGCAAAAACCGGTTCTGATCGGGCATAGTATGGGCGGAGCACTGGCGCAGTGATATCTTAAGAAGGTGGCAGATGATTTGCCCGCCGTGGTGCTTGTTGCGTCATGGACTTCGCACAGCACTTGGGCAGACTGCATGCTCAGACATATGATGCGTGATCCAGTCGGGACCTTTCTGGTTGGAATAACACTTTCGACCAATCCATTTATTCGGAGCGCCGAATGGGCAGCTTCAATGCTGATCACCGATGGCGCTACTTTTTCCCCGGAAGAATTGCACTCTCGGCTTGATCAGGAATCCGCGCTCGTTCTCAACCAGCACAACCCACCGTTTTGGTCACCGAAGAAGCCGGTACGTTCTCCAATGCTTTGGCTGGCAGCGGAAAACGATGCCGTTGTCAGTTTGAAGGGCGCCCGACGTTCAGCAGAATTCTACGGTTCTGACTTCCATGAAATTGCTGGTGCTAGCCATAATTTGATGATGGACAGGACCTATCAAGAAACGGTGTTGCAGATAGATAGGTGGCTCAGCAAATCCGTGAACTGAAGCCCGTATGGAAACATGGACTGTTTACAACAAATTTGCGCAACTTGATGACAAGTGTGCAAAGCTTCTTGGGTCCGCATTTGGCTGGAAGCCGTCGCCTGCAATATC
The DNA here is from genome assembly GCF_055693495.1 of Falsiruegeria sp. JB4-1. NCBI lineage: Bacteria > Pseudomonadati > Pseudomonadota > Alphaproteobacteria > Rhodobacterales > Roseobacteraceae > Falsiruegeria > Falsiruegeria sp. JB4-1. The sequence continues at coordinate 4,164,193 of NZ_JBVFTZ010000001.1, read as the reverse complement.
GCGCTATCCTTCGTAGTCGGGCTCGGCTACTCGGAGAACTCCAAAGATCCTGGGAGGAAGCTTCCTCGGCGGTTAGGACTCAGTGACCAAAGCAGATTCCGGCCCAAAGCAGCCATTCAAGTGGTGCTAAATCGCCGCGGCGCAGCCTCCCAGAAGCGGACGATGATACTAAGTGCAGAATTTTGAGGGGGTGGAAGACGGCTCAGCGGACTAACCTGCCGTCCGGCCAATGTCCTCTTGCCCTTAGCGCGTCCAGCATCGGGCAGGCGTTTTTGCCATTTGCGCAGTTGGAGACCAACTCTGCCAGAGCTTTTTCAAGCTGTCTCAACTCCTTTAGCTTCACTCGAACTTCCTGAAGGTGTTTTCGACCAAGATGCTCAACCGTCCCACACGAGTCGCTTGGCGCATCGGCCAGATCACGCAGTGCCACTACATCCGCGATTGAAAACCCAAGATCACGGCAACGCCTAATGAAGCAGAGCTCGGATACTTCTTTGTCCGTATAGGTGCGTCGTCCAGACGCTGTGCGGCCTGCTTTGGATATTATTCCTTCTCGCTCGTAATAGCGAATGGTCTCAATGGAAACGCCGCTTTGTCGGGATGCTTCTCCAATCGCAATCATGTGATCGAACTCCGCTTGATTCTGTAGCCACTACAGGATGCATAAGTCCGGCATGATGTCGAATACCGAAACTTTAATTGATGGAACCAAGGGGCCGAACCGCCTGCTAATCGGCGGTGCTGGATTGCTCGCTTTGCTCAGCGCGTCATGCTGCGTCCTACCGATTGGCCTTTCCATAATTGGCTTGGGCGGATCATGGCTTGTCATGCTTGGCCCATTTGTAGAATACCGCGTCGAAATTCTCGCGGTCGTAGGGCTGATACTAGTTTGGGGGTGGCTTCGTCTTTTGCGACGTTGGCAATGCGCAAGCCAAAGGCGCTCAACTGTGGTTTTACTCAGCTTAACAACACTTGCTTTCATTCTCGCAACCAGTTCACCGCTGTGGGAGGAAGACGCAGCGAGAAAAATGTTTGCTCTATGGCGGGAAGCACGCCAATGAAGAACTACGTGCAAGCAAGTTTCTTGGTGTCAGTATCAGCGCTTGGAGTGGCTGCGTGTTGCGTTCTTCCGATGACGATGATGCTCGTCGGATTAGGTGGCGGTTGGCTTGCCGTCTTTGGAAAAATCGCCGCAATTAGCTTTTATGTGTTGGCGGGTTCAACGCTGGTTCTCTTGTTGGCATGGCTCTTTGCCTACCGAAAAGGTTCTCTATCTCACCTCAAATGGTGGCTCGCAGGAAGCACCGTTCTAACTGCCCTCGCGTGGGTCGTCGTGTTTAACGAGGCTCGCATCAATGACTATCTGATAACTCTGATGTGAAGAACATGGATGATCAACAAATCGAACTGAACAGCAAAATCACGTGTCCAGAGTGTGGACATTCGCAGGTGGAAACCATGCCAACAGATGCGTGCCAATGGTTTTATGAATGCAAGTCTTGCCATGCGGTGCTGAAACCGCTCGAAGGGGATTGCTGCGTCTATTGCTCTTATGCAACCGTGCCTTGCCCGCCGATACAGGAAGGTAAGTCCTGCTGCGCATAGCAAAAGCCGCCGTTCGCTGCGCTCCAACAAATGAACAGGTTGGGCTCGAAGAAGTCGTTCGCTGCCCGCTGGACAAATGTCTGCTTAGGGCTGGATCCTGCCTCAGAAAAAATTGACTACAAGTGGACCTTCGCCGCTGTGTGAATGGGTCTTCGTCAATTCGACACTTCGAAATGACTGAGATTGGCTTCAAGTCGTTGTAGTACCGATCTGCTTCCATGCCCGAAGCGGTGCATCAGGGTTGCATTTCCTGACACTACGACAAAAGCTTAATAAATCCATTAACGAGGGCGAGGACACTTCATGGCCATTCTGGGAAGCCAGCCGATCAGATCGCAACGTGACCTGCGTGAATTTGAAGCCGAGATGACGCTTGATGCGCGGTTGCCCGAGCAAAGCATTCTGGAGGTCTTTGAAAACAGCGCCGCGCGAGACCCCGAAGCAACCGCGCTCACGATGCTGATGACTGGGGCCGCGGATGAAGAGCCGCGCCGTGTAACCTATCAACAATTGCTGGGACAAATCAGGCGCGCGGCAAATCTATTTTCGGACATCGGAGGGGATGCGCCGGGTGTTGCGTACATGCTGCCTGCGCTGGCTGAAACGCATGTCACACTCTGGGGCGCGGAGACGGCAGGTTATGCCGTGCCAATCAACTTCCTTTTGCAGCCCGAGAGCATTGCTGAACTTCTGAAAGCTTCCAAAGCCAAGATTCTGGTAGCTCTCGGCCCTCATCCGCAACTGGACATCTGGGAAAAAGCCCTGGCGCTGCGGGCCCAGATCCCGGATCTCGTTCTTGTGCGTGTATCTCCTCCGGGTGCGCCAGCCGAACCTGGCGTGGTCGATTTTGCCGCAGCCTTGATGGCGCAGCCTGACGATCACCTGACGTTTGGAGAGGCGCGCAGCGGTGCCGATCTGGCCGCCTATTTTCACACCGGAGGCACAACCGGTGTGCCCAAACTGGTGGCACATACACACCGCAGCCAGTTGGTCGCGGCATTCGGCGGGGCCGTCATGTGCGGCTTTCGCCCAGATGATGTGTTTACCGCGACCTTTCCCCTCTTTCACGTCGCGGGCACGATTGTGGGCGGGCTCAGTTGCTTTATGGCCGGTGTTGAATTGCTGGTCATGACACCAGCGGGCCTGCGAAATCCGGCGGTCGTTGGAAGTTTCTGGCGGCTTGTTGCGGAATACAACGTGACAATCGTTGGTGGCGTACCGACTGCGATTGGCGCAATTCTGCAAACGCCGGTCGAAGATCACGATATTTCGCGTGTTCGCGCGGGGGCCACCGGTGCATCCCTGTTGCCGCCTGCCGTGGCACAGAAATTCAACGAGGTCACTGGCTGCACTCTCTTTGAAATCCTTGGCATGACAGAAGCTTCCGGCCTTATCAGCATCGATCCCCTTAGTGGTTCCGGCACCGCAGGTTCCGTAGGCTGGGCATTGCCATACACCACCGTTGAGGTTCGGAAACTGGAGAGTGACGGGCGTTTGGGCGCGCAATGCGACACCGGAGAGATCGGTGTCATCGCAATTCAGGGCCCCCACGTGTCTCCGGGATACAGCGATCCCAAGCACAATGACGGGGTTTTCGCAGATGGTGTGCTGAACTCGGGTGATCTGGGATACAAAGACGCGCAGGGGTGTCTTTATGTTGCGGGCCGCTCAAAAGACCTGATCATTCGCAGTGGTCACAACATTGATCCGGTGATGATCGAAAATGCCATGAGCACGCATCCGTCTGTGGCTTTGGCGGCGGCTGTGGGAATGCCAGATCCCTATGCCGGAGAACTGCCGATGTGTTTCATCCAGCTTCACCCATCAGCGCAGGTCGACCTTGAAGACCTTATGGAGCATGCCCGACAGACGATTGATGAACGACCGGCCTGGCCAAAGTTCATTCAGGTTGTTGACGAGATTCCTCTGACTTCTGTGGGCAAGATCTACAAACCCAGCCTGCGGTGCGATGCCGCCAGTATGGTTGTCTCAAATCTACTTCATGACGAGATGCAGTTGCCCGAAGCCCAAGTGACAGTCGAGGCCGGAGGACCCCGCGGGTTGTGCGTGACGGTGTCGCTGTCAGAGGGCGACGGGTCTTCTGCATCTCGCGTGGAAGAAAGGCTCCAGGACTTCCTGTTCGAAACACGTGTCACTGTCGCGTAGCCGGTGTTGCCTCTGAGCAAGGCGCGGCGCAGATCACCAAGAACATTGCTTTGGACACGTTCATTGTGCGAGCCTGAAGCGTGCACGTTTCGGATTGGGAGAACGAAATGGCTTTGCCAATTGGAGTGATGTCGGTCTTTGCCGCTTTGGTGGTCTGGGCCTGTCTTGCGGTTTACGCGGTCATGCGCGGGAAGTTCCTGCCGGTACTGCTCTTTGGTGTCGCCCTGATGCTTTATCTGAACCTTGGCTATGTTGTTAACGGCCCTGCTGCTGCGATTGCCAATTTCGTCGGCATCTATGACGTCCTGATCAATTTGGGCTTAACCGATCCCACCACGGCCAATGCCGTTTTGACCTGCCCTGACAACTCTTGTTCGGTCTGGGGCGACACCTATACCAACCATCCGGCGTGGGGTGTGGCATTTTACGACCGTTTCGCGAACGGCCCCGAGATGCGGTCGGCGCTGCTATTGGGCCATGTCATCTGCAATTCCATCGTCTTCGTCCTGATGCATGTGCAGATGTTTTTTCCCGGCGGAACCGGGCGCAATCATGCGCTCATTGGTCGTATCAGCTTTGCCGTACTAACCCTCGGCGTTGGCTGCGCGGTAATCCTTGCGGCCCAGCACGGCTCAGTCGGTGAGTACGGCGGATTGATGTCGTCTATGGGCTTCTTTTCTATGTCGATGTTCGTTTATGCCACGGCGGTCATGGGGGTGCTTGCGATCCGTCGGAAGGACACCTCTGGGCATCGCATCTGGATGTGGCGTTTTGTCGGCTCGATGTGGGGCTCGTTCTGGCTGTTCCGGATCGTTCTCTTTGTGATTGATCCGCTCTTTCGCGACATGGAGGCGCTCGCAATCCAGATCTGCATTTGGGGATCGGCACCCGCAGGCATCCTGATTGCCGAAATAGTTCGCAGAAAAGTGGATGCAAAATACGCAGGCGTACCGCATGCAGCCGAATAATCTAGTTATTTGGTCTTGAGCTGTTTCATACCTTTGTCCAAGCAACCTTTTGGGCAAATCTTGGAAGCAAACTCTTCTTTGGGGCTCGAAGCGGACCTTAGCCGCATGATGCATCAACGCCTGCTTTGGGCCGCGAGTGACCGAAGTCTAGCCGCCTAATTGTTAGAATGCTGCTCCGCTTCCGAGGTCTGCTACGAGCCCAGAGCAGCCGCAGCTGGACAGCTTGTGTCGTTCGAAAGTTGTCAGCCCGCAACCTGCCGTTCGTAGTCAACGCTGTCGAACCAGCCGAGCGAGTTGGTAACCCTACAGTCGTCATCAAGATCCCATTCCTCCCAGCCGCTGGCACGGACGAAATTGCCGGTTTCGGCATGGTGGCCCTCCAGCGTCCAGCCAAAGACGGCGTGGTCGCCTGCCAAGCGGGTGAAATCGCAGGTCAGCTTGAGATCGCGGAATGAGCCCATGAAGCCTGCGGCCATGGCGACCATCTCCTCGCGGCCGAACTGGTTTTCGCCGCGGTTGATGGTAATACCCTTGCCTGGTGCATAGTGGTCGGCCACTGCCTCAGGGTTACCGAAGTTCCACGCCGCCGAGTAAGCGACGACCTGATTGTCAAATCTGTGCTGGTCAATCGGCATTTTGAGCCCCATCAAATTTGTCGCTCCGCTTACCCTGCTGGACAGATCGACGGATGTCCATCCAGACCCAACCAAATATTCATTTGCGGCATACGGGTTATCCATGGAACATACTACCTGCACCAATGATATCGGGGTATCGCAACAATGCCGGATCTGTCGCAATGGCTGTCGACCCGCAATTTGGCCGGGCTGGAGACGATCCTCGCCGAAAACGAGGTCGATCTCGATATTCTCTTTGACCTCACCGACGAGGATATGCGCGAGTTGGGCCTCTCGTTCGGCGCTCGCAAACGACTGCGCGCGGCGCTTGAAAGGGAACAGGAAGATGCCACTTCCTCTGTCCTGGAACGCGGGAGCAGAGAGGCGGAGCGGCGGCATTTAACCACGATGTTCGTCGATTTGATTAGCTCAACGGAGTTGTCGAGAACGCTCGACCCAGAGGACATGCGCGATGTGATCACCGGATATCAAAATGCGGTGGCCGGAATTGTCACGCGCTACGAGGGGCAGGTCGCAAAATACATGGGTGACGGTGTGCTCTGTTATTTCGGCTGGCCCCGTGCGCATGAGGACGACGCCAGCCGGGCAGCGCGCTCGGGGTTGGAGATCATTCGTGCGATGCAGGGCATGCGCGCGCCGGACGGACGCGAGCTGTCGGTACGGATTGGCGCCGCCACCGGGCTGGTCGTGGTTGGGGACCTGATCGGCGAGGGTGCAGCGCAGGAAGAGGCAGTGGTCGGTGATACGCCTAACCTCGCTGCGCGGCTGCAGAGCGTCGCTGAAACCGGCCAGATCGTTGTGGCCGATGAGACCCGGGCACTGCTGGGGCAAGATTTCGAAGTTTCCAGCCTCGGCGAAATCGAGGTGAAAGGAGTGGAGTGGCCAGTAAAAGCCTGGCGGGTCGAGATAGAGCGCAGCCTCGCAAGCCGGTTCGAGGATGACACGCAGGCGTCGGCGACGCCGATGGTTGGACGTGACCATGAGCTGGGCCTGCTCATGGAGCGTTGGCGCCGAGCCGAGGAGGGCGAAGGGCAGGTCGTGGTACTCACTGGTGAGGCCGGGATTGGCAAGTCACGCCTGACCCGGGCTGTGATCGACGAGATCGCGCGGCGCGAGCACTATCGGATAAGCTACCACTGCTCGCCGTACCACGCGGATTCGAGCTTCTATCCCGTGATTCAGCAACTCGAGCACGCAATGGGCCTGACCGAGGGAGACAGCCCGGCAGACCGGTTTGACAAGTTGCGGACGAACTTGCGCAGGGCCGATCCGCGGATCGTTGCCGAACTGATGCAGATCGACATGACCGCTGAACTCGGACCGCTCGACCTGACCCCGCAGCAGGTGCGAAATCGAATTATGGAAGATACTGCCGAGGAAGTCAGGGCGCTCGCGCGCGAGAAGCCCTCGCTGATGGTGGTGGAAGACGCACACTGGATCGACGCCTCCACCCTCACGATGCTCGAGGCCTGTCTTGACCGAATTACCACTGAGCGGGCAATGATCCTGATCACTGCGCGACCGAGCTTTGCTCACGGCTTTGGCGGCCATCCAATCGTCAGTAAGCTGGCGCTGAACCGGCTCGGCTCAGACCAGACGGCGGACGTGCTTGCCAAGATCGCCAACGGGAAGACGCTGCCGGCTGAACTAGTCGACGAGATTATTGCCCGCACCGACGGGGTGCCGCTGTTCATCGAGGAGATGACCAAGACCATCCTGGAATCGGGCGAGCTGCGCGAGACGGACACAGCCTATGAGCTGGTCGGCCCTCTCAGCCGCGTGACCATCCCGGCGACCTTGCACGATTCACTGATGGCCCGGATTGACCGGCTACAGCCGATTAAGGAGGTGGCGCAGATGGCGGCTTGCATAGGACGGCGTTTCGAGCGTACGGCCCTCGAAAAGATCGCAAGGGTCGATGAGCAGGCGCTAGACAACGCGTTGGTGCAGCTTGAACAGAGTGAGCTTATCTTCCGCCGTGGCGCGCCGCCCAATGCCAGTTACGTCTTCAAGCACGCGCTGGTGCGAGACGTTGCCTACGAGAGCCTTCTCAAGCGCCGACGGCAGGAGATCCACGGACGGCTGGTGCAGGTGTTCGAGGCCGAAGGCGCCGCACCGGAGCTCGTCGCACACCATGCTACCGAGGCGGGACTGGCAGAAAAGGCGGTGGAGCTTTGGGCTGAGGCAGGGTCGCGGGCGCAGGCGCGGCCCGCTTATGACGAGGCGGTTAATCATCTGAAAATGGCGCTGAAAGAAGTGGCTTTCCTTCTGGACGACCCGGCCTGGCGCGAGCGCGAACTGGCGTTGCTTGTGCAACTGGCACAGGTTTATATCGCCAAAGAGGGCTACGCTTCGGCCGAGGCTTCGGAGGTGTTCGACAAAGCAATGCAGCGGATGGCCTCAACCGAGAGCGCCGAGTTGCGCGTGGCAATCTACTACGGCGCTTGGATCGCGCCCTATATCGGCAACCGGCTTCACCGCGCCTACCAGACTGCTAACCAGCTGGTGGGCGAGATGGCCGGAGAGGCCGACCCGATCCCGCGGCTGATCTCACGCCGGATGCGGGCGGCAACGCTGATCGCGATGGGGCGTTCGCCTGAGGCGTTGGAGGATCTGAACACTGCGTATTCGCTGTACCAGAAGGCGGAGATTTCTGACTTTTCCAGCAAGTTCGCGCAGGACCCGGGCGTGCAGATCTGGTGCTACATGCTACTGGCGATGTGGATATGCGGAGACCGTGAAGGTGCACTGGCTGTCGCCGACCGCTCTATGGCGCGGGCGCGCGAGCTAAACCACGCCAACACATTCTGCTATGCCGCGCTGCACGACATCATGCTGGCAGTTTGGGAAGGCGACATCTCCCGCGCGCGCGAAGTAACAGAAGAGATGCGTCGGGTCGGCATGGAGCACGACATGACGCTATGGAAGCTCTTCGCCAGCATTTACGAGGCGGTAATTGCATGCATGACCGACGACCCAGACGGAGCGGCAAAACTCGACACTGCGCTGGAGGCGTACCAGGCAGCGGGATGCTGGCTGTGGGCACCCTTTTCATCGCGGAGCAGGCCAAAGCCCGGCTGCGCGCGGGAGACGCACTCGGAGCAGTTGAAGCGGTCAAACGAGGGCTGGCAGAGGCGGAGACCTGTGGCGAACATTGGGCGGAGCCAGTGCTGCAGCGCGTTCTCGGGGACATAAGGCGAGCGGAAGGTGACCCCGCTGGCGCTGCGCAGGCCTATGAGCAGGCGATTGCGAATGCGCGTGCACAGGGAGCGGTGCCTCTGCTGGCGCGGGCCGAGGCTGCGCTAGCTGCGCTTTGACGCCAATGAGCTTTGAAATTGAACCTGAGGAATGCATCGACATCAGGGCGATACCTGCCTTATGCCTGCGCTAACTTACGGACGGCATCAGAGTGCTGATAAAACGCGCTGCACTGCTGCGACGTAGTCCTGTATTTGATGGGCGCGCGGCCGAGAATTTCGCTGCACTAGCATCAGGCCGGTTTGTCCGCGATCCCGACCTCCGTCCGCCTAACTATATTGCAGGCGCAGCGAAGGTCTCCTTCGACGGGTGGCATTGCGGCGTAGGTGTCCTTGGTCGAACGACAGCTTTGGGCCGGAAGTGGGCCAAACGCCAAGTCCCTTTGCGGCTTTCTCATGAGAAGCTGTGTGACCGAACCGCCTTGCCAGATTCCCCAGATTTTCTGTCTACGCGACAGACAACCAAGCAGATTTGGCTCCAGCGACACACCCTAAACGGGAAGGTTCCCGGAACACGCGGTGAATTTGCGATTCCCGAATTCTTTTGTTGACGCAAGCAACAGCGATCTAGCAGCCTCAGCCTATGACCCACGCAACGAACCATTGCCAACGAATATCGGACTGAGTTCGATAGCCCACATAACCACTTGTGGGAGGCAGCACTGGTAAGTGATCGGGTCAAAGTCACCTCACTTCAGGAATAGTTGAAAGAGCCGACATGGCTCTGTGCCTCCTACTTTGCCAAGGAGGTAAGAATGCCAGATACAATCACACCGAACACTGACACGCCGTGCCGACTCCAAGACTTCAGAAACGACGATCTCGTTGAAGAAATCAAAGCCCGCATCTTAAACAGGGAACTCGTCGAGACGGTCCTGTTCGATCTAACTACTGGCCGGATTTACTCCGATCTGGAAATGGAGAGCCGACGCTTCTTGGGGACCGGCACCGCAATGCGCATCATCTTCCCGATGACGGGCTTCGATCCGGATAGCGTTTCACACCGTCGGGTCGAAGATGTTCTGATCGATCTTCCAGACGATGATTTTAAAGCCGTCAGATCAGCTGTTCGGGCTGAACTCGAAGAGGGCTTGCAACGGCTCGTCAAACACTTGGAAGAGGTTGGTGCCAGCGAAATGCGGGAACAGTCTGCATCGGAGACGCCATGACCACCTATCGCCACCGCCCGCTTATGCCTTCGGTGATAACTCTGACGCCGATGTGCCAACGAATATCATCGTGAGGTCGATGTTCATCCACCCCATTTGGGAGGCAGCATGGGTATGCGGGCGGGGCTTATATCCCTGTAGCTCCAGATTAGAGTGCACGAGCCGGTTCGAGTCCGGCGCCTCCTACCAATTCAAATAGAAGCGATCTGTTGTCGGACAGCACACATATGTTCATGGGCAAGTAGAGCCGTTTTCAGCCTACGGCCGCTAAAGTGCAGCCTACTTGATGATCTGTGTCGCAATGCGTGTCGCGATCAATTCGTCTTCGACCAAAGCGTAGATCTCCTCCGGCGGAGTTCGAAGCGAGTAGATCATTAAAGACGGATCCACTCCCATCTCGATTAGGTACTCCATGGTTTCGCCTTGGCTGACTTGGATATCTTCTACGGCAAACACCACGGGCAGCAGTTTCGGCTGTTCATAGTAATGCTGGTGCAGTCCAACAACTGATTGAAGGGAAACCGTACGCTCCGTTCCGGCCGCCAAAACATATGGACAGCTGGATAGGCAGAACGCGTTTGAAAACGCTCCTGTTTGAAGGCCCCGCTCTCTGATGAGGCGGCCAATCTCTTGAGCCTCGGCAACAATTCCACCTGGGCTGTGCAAGGCGACCACTTGGGGAATGGTCGGCAGGGTATCCAAGTAATCCTTGAATCTTTCAGCGTCGCCGACTTCGATACCGCCTGACAGCAACACGACCTCACCAATGCCATCGACGGACAATTGAGAGAAGTTGAGGCGATCCGAAAACTCGTCTGGCAGCGGCATATCCGACGGCTCGTCCACGGTCAGAAGCCCAGGGTTTGGTCTGTCGGTTCGATATTCACGTCTTTGATCGCCAGGCGACACTGGACCAACAGGCAGCTCTACTGGCTTCCGGAACACGTTCGGAAGATCAGGGACCAATTCGTTTGCAATCAACAGCCCGGCCAATCCAAGTTGGACGATCAAGACTGTTCGCATTCCATGCCGTGGGTCGAATTTTGGGAGCCAGCGCGTCATGCGTTTTGGTCTGTGTCATTTTTGGATGAAGACGTTCGTTCGTGGATTGCCGCGTCTGCGGCACCCATCGTGATCTCGACATCCTTCATCGCATTCATGGCAGCCTTGAGGTCGGCAAGCGTGAGCGTCTCCTCGATGCTCATTCCATCTCGACCACTTCTGATTGCAGCCTGAGTAATGGCGAGCACGAAGACCAAGACCGCAGGCAACAGATCAATTGCGATTGCTCCGGCCCAGGACGGAACAAAATTGTGTGCATAACGTATGACGGCATCCGCTGCTGAAATCGGATTGTAGGCGGTCTCAACCGGCGGTTCCATTTCCAGGACTTCCTGGGCGGCGTTCTTCAAAGTTCGGCTTCGCTGATCAAGCGCATCAAGCACGGAATTGATTGTGGCAGATTGAGCATCTCGAACTGTCGAATTCCGTCCGTCCAGCTCAGGAAGTACAACGGATGCAGGCAGGTCTTCTGCGGCTCGCACCACTAGAGCAGCGACACTGTATTGATTTAGCTGCGAGAGAACTCCAGCCAGCTTGACGCTTTCCTCCGAAAACTGAACCGATCTACGATCAACTGGTCCCGGAGCGACGGTCAGTTCGCGCATACGCGCGAGGATTTCGTTCCCATCTTGAAAGGCATCTTCGATCAATGGCTGTTGAGATGCGATTTGCTCTTCCAGGTTTCTGAGTTCTTCGGACTTTTGGGTAAGCACTCGGAACACAGCGCCTTGACCAGCAGTACCAGACAACTCACCAGATCGTTCTAGTTCCGCGAGTTCTTCAAAGCTCTGTTGTGCGCGCTCCACCTCGCGGCCCAATGCCTGACCGCTCAAGGCGATGTCGTGCGCTTGCTCCAAGGCTGATTGGTAGTCGCGCACCGTGTTTTCCAAATGCTGCTCTACAGCGGCTGATCCAGCGAGAGCTGCTGCGTTCAGCCAGCTCGACATTGCTATGATTGCAATGGACCCAACCATTGTGGAGACGGTGAGGCCGATGAAGCCAGCGGCTGACCGCATGGAGGGCAGCAGTCGCAGCATGTAACTCCAGAAAACGAAAATGCCGACCGAAACCGCAATGGAGTAGGCGACAGCTGCAAAGAACGAAATCGCGCCGTTGTCTTCCAGCAATGAGGAGACACCAAGGTAGGTGTAAATGCCTGATGCGATGGCGAGTACACCCAGCGCGGCTGGAGTAAACGTATCAAGCCAGGCAAGATGGCCTTCCAATTCTTTTGCTGTCCGCAGCCCCTTGGCTTCTTCTGCTGTTAGGCGGCCATTTTCGTCAAACATTGATGAAGCCTTCCAAGAAAAATTTTGCGATGCGCTCAAACTTGCAATGAGCATCTTGGGCTAGGTATGACCGCTAGAGCTGGATTTGTTACGAACGCTTGCCAATGGTTTTTGTTTTTTTGCCAAACCCACAGAGTTTTGTGGATACGAGCCTGGCAAACGCCCAAATCCTTAGACGGTAAAAACGTACACGGTGACAAAACCGATCAGAAACGAGACCAAAATCATCCAGAACCAAGAATTGGCATTGCCCTGAGGCTCCTTCAAAACAATGATCGTTCTGGCAGTTGGTTGCTCGGGATCAAGCGTATGACGTGAGTGTGGACTACTGCCTTGAACCTCGTCCAGCCACCCTTCTGTTTGCTGCCAGCCTTCTTCCAGATGCGCACCGGATAGATCATCGCCCATTCTGGTCAATTGGCCCAATGGATGTCCGGTCAAGAAGTCAGGCTTATAGTATTCCTCTCCCGGTCTAAGCTCGGGCTCCAAAGCAAAGGTATCTGGGCGGTCTGTTACTCCAGGAACGTTTTTTCCGCTGGCGACAATTACATGCAAGAACTGAAACGTTGCCAATGCATCGCTCAATGCCTCGTGAGGATGGTGTGGAATACCAAGAGTATCAGTAATCGTAGTTAGTTTGTTGTTGGGGAAGTCGTAAAACTGGCGAGCCAAAGCGAGAGTGCAGATGTACTCTGGCTGAGTCCATGGCACTCCGGCTCTTTCGAATTCGTACTCCAATCTGGCCAAATCGTAGCTGACATTGTGGCCGATCAGAACGGCTCCTTCGAAGAACTCAGCGATCTCGTGAGCTCGGTGGCTGAATGTTGGACTGTCTTCCACGTCTTCGTCGTAAATTCCATGAATGCGGCTGGCCCTTGATGGGATGGCGCATTCTGGATTCAGCAGCATGTCAATAGCGCGCACATTCCCGTCGTAGATCATTTCTCCCTTCTTCGCGGATTGAAGGGGAATTGTTACGTCAACTGCGCTCAGTTGAACCACTCGGGCATCATTGCTCAAACCAGTGGTTTCGGTATCAATGACAATGTATCGAGGGCCATCAACGACCGCCAACGTGCTTTCTTTAAAATCGAGCAATATTGATCTCCAGTAACTGGACTGGAGCTATGGACGAGCGCGGATCTAGACTTTTGGTTTCCTGCCAAAGGTATTTGAGAAACCGCCCAAAGTTTGAAGCTGGAATGGGCGGTAGGGAACGATCACCTTAGTCTTGAGCCCTAAAACTACTCGGTGAGACACCAGTCCAACGTTTGAAGGCGGTGGAAAAAGCAGCTTGGTCTGCGTAGCCCAAAGCAAAGGCGATCTCCGACAAGCTCATGTCATCCTTCATAAACGTCTTGCTCAGATCAAATCTCAGCTCGTCAACAACATCTCTAAAACTAGTGCCTTCTTCATTCAGCCTACGAGCAAATGTGCGGGCACTCATTCCGACACTTGCCGCAACTTCGTCTGACGTGAGCATTCTGGCTGGGAGGGCAGAAGTTAGAAAGCCTTCGATTTTTGATCTGAGGGTCTGCTTGACTCTACCCTGTTCAGAAAGCAGCCGCTCTCCATACTCAGTAAGGTGTTCTCTGAGCCGCAAGTCATAGGTTGGAATGGGAAGGTCCAGAACCGCCAGAGGTAAGATCATTTCCAAAGTCTCTGCACCAAAGATCACAGGGAAGCCAGCCAGCTTTTGAAAGTCGCCAGCTGACCTTCTGACTTCATGCTGAAAACGAATTTCAATCGGATAGAAACTTGATTGCGAAATAGCACGCATTCTTGACAGAACCGCGAACATCAGGAATTCGGTATGGCGATGGAACTTGGCATAGCTTGCATCTTTCCACCTGACTTCGAATGCTGCGAAGTTTCCAGAAATCCTTAGATCGTACTGAACTGCCGGATCAATGATCTCGTGAAACCTAGCAGTGTTTTCGATGGCGGCTCTAAGGTCCTTGGAGTATTTGCTGATGTATCCCGTAAGACTATTTGAAACCTTCCAATTCAGACCTGCTCGAGCCCCAAATGTTAGATCTCGCAGAGCCTCACTGGCTTCTCGAACGAAGAGGACTTCCTTCTTGTACGAAAAGCTTTTCGCGGTCGGCGCCAAATCTTTCCGTGTCAGCCCAGAATTTTTCAAAACCTTGTCGACGGTCTCACCGTTGGCGCCGGACTGCTCGAGCGTTTCAACCAAATGCAAAAGCCTGGATACATCAACTTCCATGGTAGCCTCATACTGATGTGTCATCCACTGCTACAATTCATTTGGCAAAAAATCAAAAACTCTGTTTTGCATGACTTGTGAACCACGGAGCGTTATTCAGCCGGGTGAACAACCACGACCTTGGAGAATTTACTGAGCCTGCCGATGCATTCGGAAAGTGACTGCAACAGGATTTGGCGAATTCAAACAGATCCCTGACACCAACTCGAAAGCAGACTTATGCCTCAGCCGCTATCTCGGGCTTGCAACGCGTAACGTTGGGCGGTTCTGGCATTGCGCCTTAGAGTTCATTGGAGGAAGCATGGCATTCGATCTTGATCATTCGGGGCTGAAGACAAAACAGCGCAAAATTCGTGAAGAGTTTCCGGAAGATCTCGGTCTACGAGTCCATCGATCCCTAAGCTGGTTGGGGAGAGCTGAAGCGGTTGAAGGCGACGATGACGCCCAGTTTATCTTTCTCTGGATCGCGTTCAATGCGGCATATGCTAAAGAAGATGCCTTTGATGAATACGCATCTAGTGAGCGGGCAACATTCACTGATTTCTTTGCAAAGTTGGTGTCGCTGGATGACGAAAGGCTAATCTATGATGCGATATGGATGAAATTTTCTGGACCCATCCGGAGCCTTATGAGCAACAAGTACATCTTCAATGCGTTCTGGCACCATCACAACGGCAAGCCGGGGTTTGACGATTGGGAGCTGCGATTTGTAAAGTCTTCGCGTGCATTCGCCCATGCAATACAAGCGCAGGACAGCGCACAAGTATTAGGAAAGCTGTTTGAACGACTTTACGTTCTGCGCAACCAGCTAGTGCATGGTGGAGCTACTTGGAACAGTTCGGCGAACCGCGAGCAAGTCCGAGACGGAGCAGCCATCTTGGCTTTCTTGATGCCGATATTCATCGACATCATTATGGATCATCCAGAGGAAAACTGGGGACAGCCATACTATCCTGTAGTGGAGGGCTAAATCCTTCCGCACAGAATCGAACGAATACACAAGTACTTTGAGAAGTAGTATGCAAGTCCCCTCAATATGTATAGGTGTGCGCAAAACGCTGCACACCGATCATTGAATCTAAAGGAAAAAAACCACGCTTCTCGCCCATAATTTTGCGCGGCGATTGCGCATAAATTTGCACGATTTGCCCATAAGTTTGCATTACCTCCTGAATGCCTCTCCTCATAGGGAGAGAGGCTTCGGCGAGATCAACCCTCAGACATCAATTCACTAGCATTAAGTGCATCTGCTGTCGCAAGATGCAAGAATGAGTTGTGGCGGGTTTTCTGGTCGTCGCTCATGCCTTGTGTGTCCTCTATTGCGATGAGTAAATGCCATCGGGCCCATAAACCTGAAGATTGGATCGTCTCTTGCAATCCTATGTGTTCAGCTCTGATCTGTTGTCTCGGTTCCAGGCCAACCTTGGAGGCTTTAAGGCCATGACCGTAGAACAGCCTGGATTGCGAGATGCCGCTGTTGCAATCGTAGTAACCGAGCACAAGGAAACCGGTGAGGCCTGTGTGCTGATGACATTGAGACCTCCGAAACTTAACCGCCACGGCGGTCAGTATGCTTTGCCCGGCGGTCGCCAGGACGAAGGTGAACTCGAAGTCGATGCCGCCCTCAGGGAACTGCACGAAGAACTGGGGCTAGATTTGGGTGCAGATGACGTCCTTGGTCAGCTTGACCAGTTTCCGACCAGATCCGGGTTCCGGGTTTCTCCGATTGTGGTGTGGGCCCCTGGAAAGGTGCAGTTATGTCCTGATCCTTCAGAGGTTGCACAGGTGTTCCACTTGCCTTTGCGCGAGCTGGACAGCCCCGACATTCCCAGGCTTCAGGACAGCGACAACGGCGATCATCCGGTTTTGTCTGCCTTCTTCCCGACTTTGGGGCACTACATGTATGCGCCCACGGCTGCCATTCTCTATCAGTTTCGCGAGATTGCGCTGCGAGGCAAGACAACCCGGGTCTCACATTTTGACCAACCCGCTTTTGCCTGGAAGTAGACGCGCAGCGAATGGACTTCTGACTTTCTGACCGAAGAAAGTGGTGGATGACCCGTTTCTGATCCGCCCCACCTGAGTGGTCCAGTTTGAATGTTAGTGCATGATTGGCCTCGGTTCCATCGGGACGATGGCTTCCGGAGCCGGTGGACGGCAGCCCAGAGCACTGTGGGGTCGTTTGGTTTGGTAGTGTTTCCTCCATTTCTCGATCAGGATTTGTGTTTCCCGCAAGCTGTAGAAGATTTCGCCATTGAGCAGTTCATCACGAAGCCCGGCATTGAAGTTTTCGCAGCATCCATTCTCCCAAGGTGACCCTGGCTCTATGTAAACGGGGACGCCACGCAGGATAAACAGGTCTGTCAAGACGACAGAATTCCGGCTTTGAAGCCATCTGCGGCTAAGGCGCGCGCGCTGTCTGCACACACGCCGGAGCCACCTGCTTTGATCAGAGCAACTTTTTCTATGTGCTTAGTGCTTTCCGGTATCGTCCGTGTCGAGGTTTAGATGGGCCATGCCGCTATTGCCGAGCTCAACGGCAGCAAATGGGCCACCGTGGTGTGTGTTGGCGGGATCGTGAGGATCGAGCGGGCCATCTGTGGAATAGATTTCTGCGGCGAATTGCTCGCCGTTGTCCTTGGGACGGTAGCCGAGGTGCTGTGCCTTGGCGTTATCGACTGGCGCTCGGTCGTTGTTTGATACGCCGTAAACCACGCTGAAGCCTGTGATGGGCGTGTTGATCGCGCGTTCGACCATGTGGATCAGGTCGTCATAGCTGAGCCAGGTCCCCACAGCGCGTGAATTGGTCGGCTGCGCGCAAGACAGGATGCGCATGCAGACGGATTCCAACCCACGTTTATCCCAGTAGAGAGAGGCGAGGTCTTCGGCAAAGCACTTGGCAAGCCCGTAGAAGGTGTCGGGTTTGTGTGGGGCATCAATGCCAATGAAATCCGTTTTCTTGTGCATGCCAACCGCGTGGATGGACGAGGCATAGACAACCCGGCGCAGCTTGTTGCGATAAGCGGCCTCCCACACGGTATAGGCTCCGTAGAAGTTCGGCCCCCATAGCACGTCCATGGGCGCTTCATCGCCCACAGCCCCGAAATGCACCACCATATCCGCCCCTTCCAGAAGCGTCGTCATGGCATCAAGGTCGGTGATGTCCGCCTTAACGTAGGTTTCATTCTGCGCGAGGTTGGAAACGTTGTCGGCAATGTCCGACGAGACGAATTCATCGCAAAGTTGTGACAACGGTTCCCGCAAGTACGAGCCAAGGCGGCCAGCAGCGCCGGTGAGGACTAGCTTTTTCATTTATTGGGTCCTTTTAGGTCGGCAACAGCGCGGGAGATGCGATCCATCGCAGTGCCCAACACCTCTTCCGAGGCAGCTGTTGAAATTCGAAAAAACGGCGAAAGGTCATAGGCGTTGCCGGGAACGGCGGCGACACCAGCAGCTTTAAGAAGATATGCTGTGACATCTGTATCGTTTGCAAGCGTCTCGCCCTGAGGGGTTTTGGCCCCGATCAGACCAGCGCAGCCTATCAGGCCGTAAAACGCGCCGCCGGGTGCGTCGAGCGTCAAGTCCGGAATCTGCGCCACACGCGCGACCACAAGATCACGGCGCGCCTCGAACGCCTGGCAAAAGGCGCGGACATCATCTTGCGGCCCGTTCAATGCGACCGCGGCAGCAGCTTGGGCAATGGAGCACGCTCCTGACGAGATTTGGCTTTGCACCTTGGTCATCGCCGTGATCAGATCTCTGTGCCCAGCACCATAGCCGATGCGCCAACCCGTCATGGCATAAGCTTTGGACACGCCGTTGACCGTCAAGGTGCGGTCTTTCAAATCCGGGCAAAGCGCCGCAAACGATCTGAACACGCGCCCATCAAACAGTATGTGTTCATAGATCTCATCCGACAGGACCAGCACGCGTTCATAATCGGCCAACACATCGCCTAGTGCCGCAATCTGGGCATCTGAATAAACCGCGCCCGACGGGTTCGACGGCTGGTTCAAGAGCAGCCAACGGGTCTTGGGTGTGATGGCGTCACGCAATTGGTCGGGCGTCAGGAGAAAGCCAGCCTCAGCCGGACATTCCAGCGGCACCGGTACACCGCCGAGGATGACCACGATGTCCTTGTACTGACCGAAATAGGGCGCGCAGAGCAGCACTTCGTCGCCCGGCTCCAGCGTGGCCATGAAGGCATTGAACAGCACCTGTTTGGCCCCGTTCGACACGATTACTTCGTTTAACGCGTAGTCCAGAGCGTTTTCGCGTTTGAGTTTGTCCACGACGGCCTGCCGCATCACGAGCGTGCCATTCGTGGGCGGATACTTTGTCTCGCCTCTGAGAGCTGCCTGATGTGCGGCCTCTTTGATATGGTCGGGCGTGTCGAAATCCGGCTCGCCAAGACCAAGATCAATCACATCTTCACCGCGCGCCTTGGCCTCTTTCGCAGCCTGGCTGACCCAGGCGGAAGCGGACGGCTTGACCGGTGCCAATCGCGACGCGGCAAAGCTCATCGCAACGCGCCTTTTGTTTTCGCCAAGGCCGCATCGGCGGCCCGCGCCAGAAGCCCCGTGTCTGTCGCAATAGCCACAAAGGTGAAGCCTTCGTTCAAAAGGTCAGCCGCAAAAGCGGGGTTCGTGACCAAGGTGCCGACCGGCATACCTTTGGCAATCAGCTTTTGCGCTGCAGGTTTGATCAAGGCCCAAACATCCGGGTCCATCGGTTTTCCGAGTTTGCCAATATCGGCGGCAATGTCTGCGGGTCCAAAGAAGATGCCACTGACACCATCAACCGCGCCAATCGCTTCGGCTTGTTCTACGGCAGCGCGAGTTTCCAGTTGCAAGAGAACAGCGGTTTCTTCCTCAACCCGCGCCACATAGTCGGAAACGCGCCCAAAGGCTGTTGCCCGCGTCACACCAGACACTCCGCGAATGCCGCGAGGCGGGTAGCGTGTTGCGGCAACCGCTTGTTCGGCCTCTTGAACTGATTGGATCATCGGAAACAAAAGGCCCGGCGCACCCAGATCCAACAGCCGCTTGGCGGCGACTGCGTCGTTCCATTCCACACGCACAAGGGCCGTGGTCGGAGACCCCGCAAAGGCCTGAAGCTGACCCAGCACGCTAAAGTAATCGTTGGCGCTGTGTTCCATGTCGATCAGCGCCCAGTCGTATCCAGCGGTTGATACCACCTCTGCGGCGAAGTTGCTGCACAGGCTGATCCAAAGGCCGACTTGTTTCTCTCCCGCCGCAATGGCGCGGGTGAAGGAATTGGCTGGTAGTTTCATCAGATAATGGCTTTCTCGATGATCGACCTATTTGCCGGGATCCGCTCGAAATGGAACGGTGACAGATCAAGAGCGCGGTATTCGCCATAGGTCAGCCATTCGGCAGTCCCGCGCCCCATCGCGGGCGACTGCTGAAGCCCGTGACCGGAGAAACCATTGAGAAAGATGAAGTTCGAAAGCTCTGTGTGCGGTCCCATGATCGCGTTGTGATCAAAGGTGTTCATTGCGTAGTGTCCGCCCCATTCGGATTGCACTTTGATCGCCTCGAATTGCGGGATACGGGTCGCAAGGATGGGCCAAACGTGGCTTTCCCACATCGAGTGATCCATCGCGTAGTCGTCAAATTCCACAGCCGGGTCATAGTCGGAATGCCCGCCACACTGATATGTCCCACCGCCGTTTTCGCGGACGTGCACACCTGACGGGTCAATCGTCAACGGCAGGTCCTGATCAAGTGGTTGTTCGGCTTTGAAAATCCAAGAATAGCGCTTGCGCGGCTCGACCGGCACGTCGATGCCCGCCATCTGGGCGGTGCGCGCAGCACGGGGACCCGAGGCATTGACGACCTGACCGCAGGCGACCACCTCGCCTGAGGCAAGAGTGACGCTTTCGACCTGTGTTCCGGCGGCGTTGCGGGTGATCGCCACTACTTCGTTCTGGACCCATTCGACACCACGCTCGCGGCTTTGGCGTCGCCACCAGTCATTTACGGCGCCCCCGTCCCAATACCCTTCGTCCACCAGGTTGATAGACCCCAGCACGATGTCATCAACATTGTAAAAGGGATAAGCGGCCTTGATCTCTTCGGGCGTCATAAGCTGAGTGGCAGCACCGGCAGCCAGTTGCACCTGCTGACTTTCACGCAGCACGTCGGCAAAGCCGTCGTTGTCCGCAAAGTACATGTAACCGAAAGAGCGGATGCTGAGTTCCGGTATGCGTTCATCGCCGCCCATATAGCTGCGGATATTCTTTACGAAGTCGGCAGCGAACTGGCTGATACGGACGTTCAACTCGGCTGAGAATTGTTGTCGCATGCAGGAGTTAGTGTGCGTAGTGGAGCAGTTTTCAAAGGTCATGTCCCGTTCAACGACAAGGACCGAGCCGTTGAAGTCTTTGTTGTCCGACAAGAACCACGCGGTCGAAGCGCCCATGATGGCGCCTCCGATGATGATCACGTCATAACTTTGCTTTGATGGACTTTGGTTGCTCATATCTGTTCCCCCCTTGCGACAGCTAATTGCACCGCCGCGATGTCCTCCTCTAACAGACCATAGTCTGTCCGAGCCGTTTCTTCAGAAATATATCCCCGCGCCAGATCGCGTTTCACAAGCTCTTTTGGGCGGCCCAATGGATCGCCGTAGCCAGCGCCTCCCGGAAAGGCCATCACCACCTTACGCCCGTGTGGGACGAACTGCTTGCCCTTGACCCGCATGGCCGATCCATCGTCTTGAGCGATGGTCGTTGGTGCGCCGTTCTGGCCGCCTCGACGGCCCCGAGCGGGGTGCTGGCTGCGGTCAAACATGGCTTGGATGTCAAACTCGTGACCTTCCTGCGCGCCGACTTCCATGTACTGCCCCAAACCGCCGCGCGTCTTGCCTGCGCCGCCGCTGTCGGGGCGCAATTCCTTGCGCCAGATGATGACGGGACCTGCGTGTTCCGTGGCCTCGATGGGCATCGTCATCACGCCCGATGGGAAGGCTGTCGCGTTCATGCCGTCGTGTTCGGGCCGTGCACCAGAGCCACCCGAGTTGAAGGTCAAAACCTCGGACCGGCGCGCGTCCGCGGGTGCCGGTGCATCGCTGCGCGGGCGCAGGCTGACCTGGAAATTGCAAAGACATCCTGCGCCTTCGGCAGGCACCAAACCGGGAACGATCTTGTCAAAGGCGTCGTAGACCGCGTCCGGCACAAAATGCCCCACGATGTGACGCAGAGCGACCGGCGCGGGGTGCAGCGCGTTGACGATGGAGTTTATGGGCGCTGTGATTTCAAATGGTGCGAGCGAGGCAGCGTTATTTGGAATTTCTGGCGCGATCGCCACTTTGAGCGCATAGCAGGCATAGGCCTTGGTGTAGACGAGCGGGCAGTTGATGCCCTTTTTGTCGAGACCAGAGGTTCCAGTGAAGTCGGTGACGATACGGTCTCCTTCGACGCTGATCTTCACCTTCAGCGTGATAGGCACATCAAAGCCGTCCATCGTCATCTCGCCGGTGGCAGAGGTCTGTGGCAGAGCTGCAATCGCCTCAATTGTTGCGCGGCGCGAGTTTTCGAGGATGAAATTTGCGATACCGTCCAAATGGTCAAGGGCGAACTCTTCCATCATGTCGATCAGGCGTCGGTGGCCAATCTCGTTGGATGTGGCAAGAGCATAGATGTCACCGATCAACTGATCCGGTTCGCGCACGTTTCCGCGTATGATCCGCACCAGAGTTTCGTCGACCTCACCACGATCTGCGAACTTCATGATCGGTATGTAGAGCCCTTCCTCATAAACGCTCTGCGCGTCCGCCCCGAAGCCACGCCCCCCGATATCCACAATATGCGCCGTGCAAGCAAAGCAGCCGACCAAAGTGCCATTGTGGAACGAGGGCGTGACCATCGTGATGTCATGCAGGTGGCCTGTGCCTTCCCACGGATCATTGGTGATGTAGACATCGCCCTCAAACATGTTCTGTCGCCCAATCCGACGAATGAAATGCGCAACCGCATCGGCCATTGCGTTGACATGGCCCGGGGTGCCCGTGACCGCCTGCGCCAGCATGTTGCCATGGGTGTCATAAACGCCTGCCGACAAGTCCCCGGCTTCGCGCACTGAAGTCGAGAAGGCCGTGCGCACCAGCGCCTGTGCTTGTTCTTCTACGACAGAAATCAGGCGGTTCCACATAACCTGATAGGCGACTTTCGAGTGTTCTTGGGTCATTGGACAGCTCCCTTCGCCACGATGTCGATACAACCGTCCGGTTGGCAGATGGCATCCCGACTGGCGGGCACGATAATGGTCGTCTCAGCTTCGGTCACGGCGGCTGGTCCATGTGCGCGCTGGCCTGCCTCCATGAGACTTCTGTCAATGACATGGGCATCGAGGTATTTGCTGGACGCCGCATCAAAGAGCTGCCTCGTACCGTTTAGAGCGACAGGCGTGCTGCCGTCTGTCGTTTCAATGCGCCCGACGACTTCGGGCGGTGTCGTGGCGTTCACCGACCAGACGGTAATCTCGATATCCATGCCTGCGACGGGACGACCGAAAAGCTTGGTGTAATCCTCTTCAGAACCGTGCTTCAAATGTAACCGCGTCCGGATTCATCACCTGCTCTTCGGTGAGGTCAACCGGGATTTCCCAACCCTGACCGGTGTAGCGCATGTAGACCTTGAATTCTGAAAGGATCGGGCTGACTTCGTCGCAGGTGCGCACGAAGCCTGTCGCTTCAGCCTTGAGATCGGTCAGGAGGCCCTTAATTTTGTCCGCATCGAAATCGCTCAGCTTCATGTAGACTGAACGATTGGCCTCAAAGCTGAAGGGCGCGCGCAGGAATCCAATGGCAGAGCCGACACCCGCGCCGGGCGGTACAAGCAGCCGCTCAACCCCGAGTTTTTCGCAAAGACGCCCAGCATGTAAGGGGCGGCCCCCCCAAAGGCGATCATAGTGTACTCGCTCAGGTCTTCGCCATTCTCGACTGCATGGACACGCGCCGCATTGGCCATGTTTTCATCGACTACTTCGGCCACGCCAAAGGCCGCCTCGACCGCGTCCATGTCCAGAGTGTCTCCGACGTACGCGCTCAACGCTTGTTTTGATTGATCGGGATGAAGGGTGATCGAGCCTCCAGCGAAGTTATCCGGGTCCAGTTTGCCCAGAACAAGGTCTGCATCCGTCACACCTGGGCGTTCACCTCCGCGCCCGTAGCAGGCAGGCCCCGGCTCGGATCCGGCACTTTCGGGGCCCACACGGATTTGCCGCATGCCGTCCAAATGGGCGAGGCTGCCGCCGCCCGCGCCAATCTCCACCATGTCGATCACCGGAATCGAAATCGGCATGCCTGACCCCTTCTTGAACCGGTAGGTGCGCGCGACCTCAAAGACACGACTGGTTTTTGGCGTCTGGTTTTTGATGAGACAGATCTTCGCCGTGGTCCCGCCCATGTCGAATGACAGCACTTTGTCCAGGCCATAACGGGCCGCTATGTGGGCCGCGAAGACCGCACCACCCGCTCAGCCCACTTTCTACCAGTCGCACCGGAAAATCGGCCGCATTCTGGATCGAGATTATCCCACCACCAGAATGCATCAGGAAAATACGACAGGCGACACCTTCGCCGCGCAGCCGATCCTCCAGCCGTCCAAGGTAGGAGGCCATCAGCGGTTTGATATACGCGTTGGCCACGACAGTGTTGAAACGTTCGTATTCACGCATCTGCGGCGATACCTCGGACGAGATGGACACCGACACGTTGGGCAGCCTCTCTGCCAAAACCTCACGCACCAACTGCTCATGCTTGGGGTTAAGGTAAGAGTGGATCAAGCCAACCGCGACGCTTTCGAAGCCGGCTTCTGCAATGCGATCCACAACGGCTTCGACATCTGCACGCTCAAGCTCTACCAGGATTTCTCCTTTGGCATTCACGCGTCCGGGGACGGTGAATCGCATCTGACGCGGCAACAGCGGATCAGGAAGGCTGAGGTTCAGATCATACTGCTCAAACCGGCTTTCGGTACGCATCTCGATCACATCGCGGAAACCTTCCGTCGTGATCAAAGCCGTTTTGGCACCGCGTCGCTCAATCAGCGCGTTGGTGGCCAATGTGGTCCCATGAATGATCTGTTCGATCTGCGAAGGCTCTACGCCCGCCTTGGCGCAGACCTGATGTATTCCGTCGATGATCGCGTTTTCGGGAGCCGCATAGGTCGTCAGGACTTTCACCGAATACTGTTCGCCGACCTTTTCCAGAACGACATCTGTGAATGTGCCGCCAATATCGACGCCCACTCGAATAGGTTCTGCCTTCATCTGTCTCTCCACATGCGCACAAGATCAGTATGTCGATATGGGACCATGGCAGATTAGAATTCAAATCAATTGATTTTCTACACCCTATAGATTTAATTTATCCTCCGTTGCACTCGGCCGAATAGTAGCCGCAATGTCACTCGCCTTTTCGACAAACCGTGGCGCCCGATTTGAGTTGAAGCGCGCGAAAAATGTCAAAGGCGGCGCAGTCCAATCCGAAATGGGCGATTTCAACCGACCTGCGTCCAACTCGCCTTGCACAAG
Organism: Falsiruegeria sp. JB4-1; assembly: GCF_055693495.1. Lineage (NCBI taxonomy): Bacteria > Pseudomonadati > Pseudomonadota > Alphaproteobacteria > Rhodobacterales > Roseobacteraceae > Falsiruegeria > Falsiruegeria sp. JB4-1. Next base: position 4,139,253 of record NZ_JBVFTZ010000001.1, on the reverse strand, counting down.
CGACCTTGGAAGAAGCGCCACACCCATCCCCTCACTGACCATCGGCAGACACGCTGACAACGCGCTGGAATGGACGATCTTGCCAGCATCGTACCCACGCTCTCTCGCCAATTCATGCAAGGCATTCCCCGCGGCCGTGTGGCGCGCATGGGTCAAGACAGCGCGGTCAAAGAAACGCCCGACCGAGGCTCCCTCCGCAAGGCCATCTACAACTTCTTCATTCGCCACCCAGACATATGTTTCGCTGGAAAGCATTCTTTCGCCCGACGTCCGCGAAACAAACGGGGCATTCTGAAGGGCAAGGTCAAGCTGCCCTTCTCGAAGGCGCTCTTCGATTTGGCGAGACAAGTCGACCTGAAGTTCAACCCGAAGGTTGGGATATTCTCGCCGCAGCTGACGGAGGAAGGGTTGAAGCCAAGTACAGGCGACCAGTTCTGTCACACCAAGCCGTAAACGTTCTTTGATAAGCTCCTGCCGACCCGCCGCTTCCAGCAACGCCTCTCCCGCCCGAAGCACGTCCCGCGTCCGCTCAAGAAGATCTTTGCCTTTGGTGGTCAGACGTACGGAACCGGCGTCGCGATAAAGAAGCGTGACATCTAAGGCAGCTTCTAATGCAGAGATCCGCGATGAGATGTTGGGTTGAGTTGTGCCAAGGGCAGCGGCTGCTGCTCTAAAGGTTCCCATGTCCACAACAAATGAGAAGGCTTCGAGCTGCTTGAGTGTGATCCGGCTTTTTATCATCTTCAATCTCATGATCAGTTTTCATGATCATGCACGGCACCGATTTTTCAGCAACTTCAATCGAGAAGACACCACTTTTCAATCACATGACTTCGTCCGAAAGGAGTGCTGAGCAGACCTTAGTTTCTCCGAGGGCAAAGTCTAGTTTGTCCGCACCAAAGTCAGCTTCTATCCGTTCGCGACAATCATACAAAGGTGCATTGGTTGAGCTTTTGTGCTCCGAACATTTCGACAATAGCGGCGTTTTTCAGACCTTGCAGACGTTCTCAGCGGAGGCATAATGCCGATTGTAAGTCCCGATCCGAGACACCGACATTCAAGAACTTGAACTCATGCGTCTACCGTGGATTGTGGTTAGTGCCGTAGTTGTCATCACAGTCGTCAGTTGAGTTTTCTTTTTTCAAGAGGAGTGCCACGTGACACCGTTTAATTTCAATACGTCTGCAAGCATACGTTTTGGTGCAGGGCTACTGGCGCAGCTAGGGGATATGGTCGCAAACGAGATCGGAACGCGTGTGTTGTTGGTCACCGATCAGGGAATGTTGGCCACGGGTATCGTAGACAAAGCGTTAGCCTCGCTGAAAGGCGCAAGTGTAGACGTCACCCTCTATATGGATGTCAAAGCCGATCCGCCAGAAAGCATTGTTAACCTTTGCGCGCAGATGGCGCTTGATTGCAAAGCGCAAGGTGTCATTGGACTTGGTGGCGGTTCATCACTTGATGTGGCAAAGCTCGCGGCCTTGCTCGCGACAGGCAACGAAAGCCTGAAAGATGTCTACGGAGTTGGCAACGCTAAGGGGCCGCGCCTACCGCTTATTCTTGTTCCAACTACGTCAGGCACCGGATCAGAAGTCACACCCATCTCGATTGTCACGACAGGCAAAAGCGAGAAAATGGGTGTGGTTTCGCCAGTGATCTTGCCCGACATCGCTCTGCTTGACCCCGAACTAACACTCGGCCTGCCCCCGCATATTACGGCGGCTACAGGGATCGACGCGATGGTGCATGCCATCGAGGCTTATGCCTCGACAAATGCAAACAACAACCCGATCTCGCGCAACCTTGCAACTGAAGCCTTGCACTTGATGGGTGCATCTCTGGAGACTGCGGTTCACTCAGGTAATGATATTAAGGCGCGCTCGGATATGCTGCTTGGTTCGATGATGGCGGGGCAGGCGTTTGCCAACTCACCAGTCGCAGCGGTGCATGCGCTAGCCTACCCGATTGGCGGGCATTTCCATGTGCCACACGGTCTGTCAAACGCGTTGGTGCTGCCATACGTTTTGCGCTTCAACGCCAAGGTCGCTCCCGAACCCTACGCCGCGATCGCGCCTTTTGCCTTTCCAAAACTGACCAAGATCACGGATGAACAAGAGCGCGCAAATGCGTTCTGTGAAGCTATGGCTGCCCTGTCAAAACGCTGTGGTCTACAACAAACCTTGCGCGAAATGAATATCCCGCAGGATGTCTTGCCGAAGCTGGCTTCCGATGCCATGAACCAAACCCGTTTGCTTGTGAACAACCCACGCAAACTCACTGAAGCAGATGCGCTGAATATCTACAAAGCGGCATGGTAGTGGTCACTCAAAGCCTGAAAGCAATCGACTGGTCGGAAGGAGACATTCGACGCGAGTGCAGCATCGATGACTCCGGGCTCTCACCTGACCTTCTCCGCAGATGCACGCGAGTTTGTTATCTTGAGTTGCCAGCGTTTGGTTGGCGCTGTGGTGGAACGTGGTGGATGGGAGGAACCATCATGACCATTGCAAACTTCCCTGCCATTCGAGCCTGCCACCCTGCTTGGAACAAGGGTCGCGTCGTCGGGCAAAAACCCCTCTGATACACGAAACATGTCTGGGCCATCCGCGTGCGGCTGGAAATCGCCGACAAGCACCGTGATCTGGCTTTGTTCAACCTTGCCATCGACAGCAAGCTTCGCGAGTGTGACCTAGTAAAGCTGAAGGTTGCCGACATCTACGCCTCTGGCCAGGTCAAGGAACGGGCTTCGATTATCCAAAGCAAAACGCAGCGATCTGTGCGGTTTGAAATCACCGAGGGCACGCGCAAATCTATTCTGCGATGGATGGAGGAGCCGCTGATGGTTGGTTCGGAATACCTGTGGCCCGGACGTTTTCACGAACGGTTGCACATTTCGACCCGTCAATACGCACGCTTGGTTCGCGATTGGGTCAAATCCATTGGGCTTGATCCAACATCATTTGGCACGCATTCGATGCGGAGAACCAAGGTTGCGCACATCTATCGCAAGACTGGAAACTTGCGAGCGGTGCAGCTTTTGCTCGGCCACACGAGATGGATAGCACCGTTCGATATCTTGGTGTCGAACTGGAAGACGCGTTGGCTATATCGGAAGCCGTTTGAATCTAACCACAAGGGCCGTCCTCGCGGACGGCCCACAACCGACCTTTACGTCAGCCAAGACGGTACTCATAAAGCGGCCGTTCGAACTCGGTGCAGCATCCCAACGCAACACATAGACGTTAGCCGGAACTTTGCATCCGTGAGTTTTACATCGACAAATTCGTTTTCTCGGCGCTACAACAGACAACCAATTTGTGTGAGCGTGGAAGCTGTGAGCGTTTGATGATAGATATCGGGAAATGGTTGGCGGACCTTGGCTTACGCCAATACGAACGCGCATTTCGCGATAATGACATCGACACTGAGCTTCTGGCAGAGCTGACATCAGAAGATCTGAAAGATATTGGAGTCACTTCGGTTGGGCACCGCCGGAAAATGCTCAGCGCTGTGGCATTGCTTAACCAAATGACTGAGACGGTCCAAACCGTCCCGGACATGCCTGCCTCAAATCCACAGAGTGTTAACACTGGGACACCCTCCGAAGCAGAACGCCGCCACCTGACGGTAATGTTTGTCGACCTTGTCGGTTCGACCGAGTTGGCGACACGTGTAGACGCGGAAGACATGCGAAATGTCATCACCTCCTATCAGAACACCGTCGCTGGCGTCGTCAGCCGCTTTGAGGGTTTTGTCGCCAAGTTCATGGGTGATGGCGTGCTGTGCTACTTCGGTTGGCCACGCGCTAACGAGGACGACGCCGAACGCGCCGTACGCGCAGGCCTGTCGATCATCGACGACGTCAGGAAAATCACCGCCCCCGATGGGGCGTCCCTGTCCACCCGCGTCGGCATCGCAACTGGTGTCGTCATTGTTGGCGACCTGATCGGCAGCGGCGCCACGCAAGAGGCGGCGGTGGTCGGTGAAACCCCAAATCTCGCCGCGCGTCTGCAGGGGGTGGCAAGCCTGAACCAACTGGTCGTGGCCAAGGAAACGCAGCGCTTGTTGGGCGCGATCTTCGATCTTTCCCCTCTCGGTGGGCAAGATCTGAAAGGCATCAGCGGCCCCGTCGACGCCTTTCTTGTGAATGGTGAAGCTTCTGTTCAAAGCCGCTTCGCTGCCCACCAAGCAGGTGCCGTGACACCCATCGTCGGGCGTGAGCGGGAGATAGCGCTGATGACCGAACGTTGGGCATTGGCCAAGTCAGGTCAAGGACAGATGGTCATCGTCAGTGGCGAGGCGGGCATCGGCAAATCTCGCATCACCCGGGCGATCATCGACGAAGTCGCCAACGACAACCACACTCGGATCACCTTCCAGTGCTCACCCTATCACGCGGACACCGCCTTCTATCCGATCACACAACAGATGGCTTTTGCAGCCGGCTTCACCCCGTCGGACAGCGCTGATGTACGGTTGGATAAGCTGGAAGCGCTGCTTGGCGCGGATCAGGATACGCTTCGGCTGGTGGTGCCCCTGTTGGGGCTCGATAGTGAGGCGCGCTACGGCGCATTGGACCTGACGCCAGCGCAGCAGCGTGCCCAGACAATGAAAGCGCTAACTGAATTGCTGGTCAGGCAAGCCGCAGAACAGCCCGTTCTGATCGTGTTCGAAGACCTGCACTGGGTCGACCCAACTTCGCAAGAACTGCTGGATATCTTGTTGGACCAGATCACCGATCAGCCGGTCATGATTCTTGCAACAGCCCGTCCAACGTACGAGCATGGTTTTGGTGGGCATCCCATCGTTACAAAGTTCGCGTTGAATCGTCTGGGCACAGATCAGATTGGGTCAATCGTTTCCAAGCTGACCGGCGGTAAAGCACTTCCGGATGAGATCATGGAGATCATCGGGCAGCGTACCGACGGTGTACCTCTATTTGTCGAGGAACTGACCAAAACCATCTTGGAATCCGGCACGCTGAAGAAAGAAGGCGGCTGCTTTGTGCTAGATGGCCCCCTCAGTGCCATCGCCATCCCTGCCACGCTGCATGACAGCCTGATGGCGCGCCTGGATCGTTTGACCCCGATCAAAGAAGTGGCGCAAACTGCCGCGTGCATTGGGCGGGAATTCAGCCACGAGCTGCTGTCGCAAATCTCACCTCTTCCAGACGCAAAATTGTCCGAGGCTATGGACGACCTTATCGCAGCCGAGTTGATCTACCGGCGAGGTATACCACCCGAGGCGACATATCTGTTCAAGCACGCTCTGGTTCGTGATGCCGCATATGAAAGTCTTTTGAAAACGCGACGACGTGACGTCCACACTAGCATTCTGAACGCACTGGAAGCCGACGCCGACAGCGCACCAGAACTTCTTGCCGTTCATGCCGAAGCCGCAAACCTAACAGGCCGCGCCATCGACTTCTGGGAAACGGCGAGCAAAGCCGCCATCGCAAAACCGGCCTTTGATGAGGCGATTTCACACCTTGGCCGGGCGATTACTTTGATCACTCCCCAATTGGAGCACAGCGAAACCCCGCCGTTTGAACGTGCGCTTGCACTGCAAGTGCCTCTCAGCATGGCCTTTCTTTCCCGCAAGGGCCACGCAGCCGACGAAACACTGGAAGCGTTCGAGAAAGCGTTAGGTTTCGCGGACAAGGTTGGCGAAACTCCGATGCGGTATTCGATACTTTACGGATTGTGGGTTGGCGCGGGAACCAGAGGGCAGCACTCAGATGCGTTACGCAGCGCGGAAGCGCTTGTCGAACTTACCGAAAACTCACCAAAAACGCCTCAAATGGTGGTCGCCAACCGGGTTGCGGGTGCGTCGCGCTGGTTCTTGGGAAATTATGTGCAGTCGGGCCATCATTTGGATATCGCCCTTGCAAACTATGACCCCGTCGCGCATGCCGGGCTGGCCAGCCAGTTTGGGCAAGATATCGGCGTAACGGCCCATTTTTTTAAAGCAGTGAACTTGCTAGTCTTAGGACAAACGATCCGCGCAAATACTCACATCGACAACGCGGAAATCCTGGCCAAATCAACCGGTCACATTCCGACAATAAGCTATGTGCTGATGATGCGGCCCGTATACAGCCTGATTGCTGGGGACAGTTCTGACTTGGAGCGGTGCCTGAACGAAATAGCGCCGGTTGCTCATGAACATAATCTGGGCCTCTGGCTGGCTTTCTTACCAGTGATGACCGAAATTGTTGCGGCGCGAAATGGTGACGAAACCAGCATCGAAAGATATCGCAAAGCGCATGAGAATCTTGCGGCCACAAAGTTCAAAGCAAACATAACTCACCTTCACATTGATTTTGCTCGATCAGTTCTAAGGCTAGGCCATCGGAACTGCGCTGTTGAGCTGGCGGGTGAGGTGCAGGACATGATCGAAAAGACGGGCGAGAACAACGCCTTATCGAGCCTATACAGGCTGCAAGCAGCAATAGCTGCTGACGACACAAGAGCCTCCGAGAAATACCTTGTCAGCAGCCTCGATTTTGCCCGTCAACAAGGTGGGAAACTCTGGGAACTGCGCGCAGCGATTGACCTAGCCCACCTTTGGCAAGAACAAGGCCGGAACTACGAAGCCATTGCCATTCTTACCCCCGTCCACAAAGGTATCGCCGAAGGCGACTGCCCCGAAGACCAGGCAATAGCAAGAAAATTGCTCGCAGATTTGGCCGGATAAATCGGTTTTAAACGGGTTGCAGTCGCACTTCGCTCAATGTGGTGACTTATTGCAAGGAGCTTTTGAACGTCTGGTTTGACAGAACAGTAGTTGCGATCTCGCGCTTGCAGCGAATACACACTTTCCGCCAATCTTGTCGAATGCTGAGCCCCAAGTCCTTCCATTCAGGGCCCTGAAAGCAGGACGCACAAATCGAGGGCCTACCTCGCCCAAATCTTGTAACTTGCATCAGAAAATGGACACAATACTAGAGAGAAGCGCCTCAAGGTTGATCCCGATGATGCCACTTGCCTATTGAGGTGGCAACTTCAGGCGACAATGCCAACTTATGGGCAAATCGTGCAAACTTACGCGCAAACGATGTGCAACATTATGGGTGAATCCCCGCGAATTTCCTTAATGAAATCAATGGAGAGTATGCAGCATTATGATCACCCCTACAATATGTCAGAAGTCGAGGTTTTCGACGCTTAGGGCATTTTGTTGGATGAATTCGCGGCGGGGTTCGACGACGTCGCCCATGAGTTTGGTAAACAGATCATCGGCTTCGACCATGTCGTCAACACGCACCTGCAACAGAGTGCGCGCGTCCGGGTCCAAAGTGGTTTCCCACAACTGGTCGGGGTTCATTTCACCCAGACCTTTGTAGCGTTGCAGCGAAAGACCCTTTTCACCCTCTTCAAGGACAGCACGTAACAGATCCAGGGGGCCGTGGATGACTTGGCTACGGTCTCGGCGGATCAGTTGGCTGGACGTCGAATAGACTTCTTGTAGGCTTTGGGTAAAGCTGCCGGTCTTGCGCGCCTCGCCCGAGCGCAGCATTGGGCCGTCCAGCGTGCGAACCTCTTCGACACCGCGCAGTATACGGGCCAACCGGATGCCGTGATCCTGGGTAATCCGGCCCTGCCAACCGCGCTCATATTCCAACGCTATCTGGTCCAGACGCGCCGCGACCTTGTTGGCTACGCCTTGCAGGTCCGCGTCCACTGCACCGGGCACAAAGGCACCGGCTACAGCTGCCTGTTCCAGGATGTGGCGGGGGTAATGCGTCGGGAACGCATCCAGCACGCGCTTGAGCTGCCGTGCTTCATCCACCACGCGCGCCAAGTCCTGTCCAACAATTTCTTCGCCGGTGCCCAGTTTAAGCACTGCCCCTTCTATGCCTTGATTGATAAGGTAGTCATCCAGTGCCGCCTGATCCTTCAGGTACACTTCGGATTTGCCGCGCGCCACTTTATAGAGGGGTGGCTGCGCGATGTAGAGGTATCCACCCTCAATCAGCTCGGGCATCTGACGGTAGAAGAAAGTCAGCAGCAGTGTACGGATGTGCGCACCATCAACGTCCGCGTCAGTCATGATGACGATCTTGTGGTACCGCAGTTTCTCGATGTTGAACTCATCCCGGCCAATACCCGTGCCAAGTGCCATCACAAGGTTGCCAATTTCCTGGCTCGACAACATCCGGTCGAACCGCGCACGTTCTACGTTTAGAATTTTACCCCGCAGGGGAAGAACCGCCTGTGTTCGACGGTCACGACCCGTCTGAGCCGAACCACCGGCCGAGTCACCCTCGACCAAGAAAACTTCGGTTTTGGAGGGATCTTTTTCCGAGCAATCCTTAAGTTTGCCAGCCAGATAGTTCACGTCCATAGCCGTCTTGCGCCGGGTCAGTTCGCGGGCTTTGCGCGCAGCTTCACGCGCCAACGCGGCCTCAACGATTTTGCCGACGATCTGCTTGGCGATATTTGGGTTTTCTTCAAACCATTCGGCTAGCCGCTCGTTCATCAACCCTTCAACAGCGGGGCGCACCTCAGAGCTGACAAGCTTGTCTTTGGTCTGCGAGCTGAACTTGGGGTCGGGCACTTTGACCGACAAAACACAGGTCAAACCCTCACGCGCATCGTCGCCGGTAAAGTTCACCTTTTCCTTCTTCGCGATGCCCGAGGATTGTGCATAGTTGTTGATCGTCCGCGTCAGTGCGCCCCGGAAGCCCGCCATGTGGGTGCCGCCATCTCGCTGGGGGATGTTGTTGGTAAAAGGCAGGACTGTCTCGTGATAGCTGTCGTTCCACCACATGGCGATTTCGACGCCGATGTCGTCCCGCTCGCCCTTGATATAGATCGGCGCATCCATGACCGGGGATTTGGAGCGATCGAGGTATTTGACGAACTCATTAACGCCACCCTCATAAAACAGTTCGGATTCCAGCCGCTCGGCCGGGCGCTCATCAACCAGGATGATCCGCACGCCCGAATTCAGGAATGCCAACTCGCGCAAGCGTTTTTCCAGCGTCTCAAACGAATACTCAAGGTTCGAAAAGGTATCAGTCGACGCCAGGAACCGAACTTCGGTGCCTGTCTGATCGCCGCATTCGCCCACAACCTCCAGGTGCTTGGCGGTCTCGCCGCGTTCAAAGCGCGCTATGTGTTCCTTGCCGTCGCGCCAGACGCGCAGTTCCAGCCAGTCCGACAGGGCATTCACAACCGAAACGCCCACCCCGTGCAAACCACCTGACACCTTGTACGAGTTGCTGTCGAATTTGCCGCCCGCGTGCAGCTGGGTCATGATGACCTCGGCGGCGGATACGCCTTCTTCTTCGTGGATACCGACCGGAATGCCGCGCCCGTTGTCGCTGACCGAGACGCTGCTGTCAGCGTGAATCTTCACGGTCACATGGTCGGCGTGGTAAGCCAAAGCCTCGTCAATGCCGTTGTCTACGACCTCATACACCATGTGGTGCAGACCCGACCCATCGTCGGTATCCCCGATGTACATGCCAGGGCGTTTGCGCACGGCCTCCAAGCCCTTGAGAACTTTGATGGAATCAGCGCCATATTCTTCGGGTGCCTGATTGTCTTCGGACATGCGGAGAGTACCTTCATTATTTTGTCACCTTATACGTTTTCTGGGGGGATGTCACGCCATCCCACCATATTTTGTGTCACGAAAAGGGAATAATCAGGCCGACGCAGACCAACAGGCAACCGGCCACGATATTGGATCGTCGCATCGCCTTTGGTGAGGTCAAAACATTGCGTATCCGGTCGATGAAAAGGGCAAACGCTAGGTTGCCTATAAGAGGAACGGTGAACGACAGCGCGATGATTGGAACGATGTCCGCGCGGTTGATCTGGCTTAAATCAAAGAAGCCAGGCAGCATCCCCATGTAAAACAAGATCGCCTTTGGGTTGGCCAGAATTACGATCACGCCAGCCAGGAACCCGGCCCATTTTCCCGGCTTGGTCAGCGCCTTGTTTTCGCGGATCGTGTCGCCCGCATGACGCAGCACGCTGATCCCCATCCAAAGAAACACGCCACTGGCGACATAGCGCAGGACAGTCATGAACCCATCAATCTCGTTGACCAGCCACGAAACGCCGATGATGGCCAGCAGCGGCCAAATGATGTCGCCGATCGCAACACCCAATGCCAACGGCCAGGCGGCTTGAAACCCGCCGCTCAGGGACCGGGCAATCAGCGCCAGCCAAACCGGACCGGGAGTCAGGAACAGCACCAGCAAGGCGCCCGCGTATAGGGTCAATTCCCAGGCGCTAACGGTCATGGGGCGTGAACCTCGGACACGCCGCCTTGTTCGGTGACCTCTAGAAACTGCGCGCGGTTTTCCAGTTCGCCAAACAATTCGGGTCCCGTGCCTGTCATCCAGGCCTGCGTGCCAAGGGCGCAAATCTCATCATAGAGTGCAGCGCGGCGGTTTGCATCCAGATGTGCGGCGACCTCATCCAACAGCACGATAGGCGGTGCGCCTGTCTGTGCGGCCAATGCGCGGGCGTTGGATAGGATCAGCGAGACCAGCAGTGCTTTTTGCTCCCCGTCGAGCAATCTTTGGCGGGCACGCCTTTGGCAGCAAACACACCATACAGGTCACTGCGATGCGGTCCCACCAACGTTCGTCCTGCCGCCAGATCGCGGAACCGGCTTTCGATCAACGCCTCGCGTAGGTCGGCCTCGGTTTCTGGCATGGCTCCTTCGGTTTGTAGCAGTTCCAGATCAGCGGAGGGGAAGGCGGTCTGAGCCTGCTCCTGAGCCTGTCGGACCAGATCCAGCGCGGACAGCCGCCCCTGATGGATTCGGGCGCCAGCCTCGGCCATCTGCCGTTCCAGTGCCACATACCAGTGATCGTCGCGGATTTGTTCCTTGAGCAGCTTGTTGCGCTCGCGCATGGCCTTTTCATAAAGCAGCGATGCCTCGGCATGGCCGGGATCAAAACTCAGCGCCATGCGGTCTAAAAACCGCCGTCGCCCGTCAGCGCCTTCGATCCACAGCCGATCCATCGAGGGCACCAGCCATACGACACGAGACAGCTGCCCCAATGCAACCTGATTGGTTGACTTGCCATTGATCCGCACCTGTCGGGCCGCGCCGCCGTCAGACCAGGTTTCGATCTCATGGGATTGACCCTGCACGTCCAACACGCTCTGCAGCTTCCAGCCCAAGGCCTCGGGCCGCCGGGTCATCTCGGCCGCACTTGCGCGCCGCATGCCGCGCCCCGGAGAAAACAGAGATACTGCTTCCAGGATGTTGGTTTTGCCTGCCCCGTTGGCCCCGTAAATGGCAACAGGACGGCCATCCAATGACAGCCGCGCCACCTTGTGGGAGCGAAAGTGGGAGATGGTCAACTCGGTCAGAGCCAACACGTGACCGCCCCCTTCATCTTTTCAAAAATACTCGCGCCGCAGGCATCGCGCAGAATGCGCGATCAAACACGCATCGGCATGACAACATAGACGGCGCTCTGGTCATTGCCTTCGCGCATCAATGTCGGATCGTCGGCCGAGTTGAACATGAACACTGCATTTTCGCGGTCCACCTGAGACGCGATTTCCAGCAGGTATTTGGCGTTGAACCCGATCTCGAGCCGTTCGTCGCCATAGGCCACGGCTAGCTCTTCTTCTGCCGCACCGCTGTCAGGCGCATTGACGGACAGGATCAGGCGGTCTTCTTCCAGCTGCAATTTCACCGCGCGCGAACGCTCGGACGAAACGGTTGCAACCCGGTCCACGGCCTGGGCAAACTCAGAGGCGTCCACCTCCAACCGGCGGGTGTTTCCTTGCGGGATCACGCGCGTGTAGTCGGGGAATGTGCCGTCGATCACTTTGGATGTCAGGGTGATGTCGGGTGTGGCAAAGCGCACTTTGGTTTCACTGACCGACACGGCGATGTCCATCTCGTCGTCGTCCAGCAGCTTGCGCAGCTCACCCACGGTTTTGCGTGGCACGATCACGCCCGGCATGTCAGCAGATCCTGCGGGCAGTTCGGCGTCGATGCGGGCCAGACGATGGCCATCGGTGGCCACGGCACGCAGCACCTTGCCGCCATCAGCATCGGTGACGTGCAAGTAGACACCGTTCAGGTAATAGCGGGTTTCTTCGGTTGAGATGGCGAATTTCGATTTGTCGAAGAGGCGGCGCAGCACGGCAGCGGGCGCGGTAAAGTTCGACTGATACTCGGACGAGGCCATGACCGGGAAATCCTCGCGTGGCAGCGTCGCCAGCGAGAAATTCGATCGACCGGCGTCAACCGTCAGACGGCCGGTTGTGCTGTCAGCGGTCAGCGTCACCAGCGCCCCGTCTGGCAATTTGCGGACAATCTCATGCAATGTGGTGGCGGCAACCGTGGTGGCACCTGCGCGTTCGACCTGAGCGGGGGCCTTGTCCACTACTTCGATATCCAGATCAGTGGCGCGGAATTGCACGCTGTCACCTTCGGCTTCGATCAGAACATTCGCCAAAATCGGGATAGTGTTGCGGCGTTCCACAACGGATTGGGCCTGAGACACGGCCTTGAGCAGCGTGCCGCGTTCGATGCTGATCTTCATATCCCTACATCCTTTTCTTGGGCCAGTGTGATGGCCGGGACAGGCACCCTAGCGGGTCAGGCCTGTGGTACAAGTTTTTTCATGGATTTGTCCGCTGGAAAGTACAGGGCGTCAAGACCCGCGTGGCCCAAGGGCCACAGATCCGGCAAAAACGTTGACCGCAACACACATCGACAGAACCACAAAGGCCCCGGCGCATGTCCGGGGCCCTTGTGAGAGTGATGGTTTTTGGCTTATGCCTCAAGTGCGCGGCGTAGCATTTCAACGTCTTCGGCAATTTGGCCGTCGGTCGTTTTCAACTCTTCGATGCGTTTTACACCGTGCATGACAGTTGTGTGATCGCGCCCGCCAAACCGGCGACCGATTTCAGGCAGCGAGCGGCTGGTCAACTGCTTGCAAAGGTACATCGCAATCTGCCGTGGTCGGGCGTAAGAACGCAGGCGCTTGGGGCCGATGATGTCGCTGAGGCGGATGTTGTAATAGTCCGACACTTTTCGCTGGATTTCTTCGACCGTGATCTTGCGTTCAGATGCGCGCAGAACATCTGCCAGACAATCCTGCGTCAGTTCCATGTCGATTTCCCTCCCCACCAAAGAGGCGAAGGCGAAGAGCCGAGTCAGCGCCCCTTCAAGAACACGCACATTGGTCGAGATGCGGTGAGCAAGAAACTCGAGCACGCCATCCGCAATCAACAGGTCAGGGTAGGTTGCCTTGTGCTGCTGCACCTTGTTTTGCAAAATGCCCAGTCTCAGCTCGTAGTCGGTCGGATGCAAATCAACCACCAGGCCACATTGCAAACGAGATTTCACACGATCTTCGAGATCCTTGATTTCACCCGGAGCGCGATCAGCCGAGATGATGATTTGCTTGTTCTGATCTACAAGCGCGTTGAAAGTGTGAAAAAACTCTTCCTGAGTTGAGTCCTTACCGGCAATGAACTGAACATCATCGACCATCAGCACGTCGACAGATCGGAAGAGATGCTTGAAGTCCATCATACGGCGCTCGCGCAAGGCCTGAACAAAGCGATACATGAATTGCTCAGCCGACAAGTACAACACGTTCAACTCAGGGCGTTTTGACTTTAGTTCCCATGCGATAGCGTGCATCAGGTGCGTTTTACCAAGGCCGACGCCTCCGTAAAGAACCAGTGGATTGAAGGTCACTGGTCCGCCTTCTGAGACGCGCCGTGCTGCTGCATGCGCCAGTTCATTTGGTTTCCCGACAACAAAGCTGTCGAAAGTGAAACGCGAGTCCAATGGCGCTGCTTGCAAAGTATCAAGGGGATCAAAGCTGTTGTTCGCCGCCCGTACGTCGGTTTTTGGCGACGCTTCATTTGAATCCGAAGGATCGTTCTTTTCCAGTGCGCTTGCGACGACAGTCGGTCGGACAGACGAATTCGCAGCGACACGGAACGCAATTCTCTGAACTGCTTCTCCGGAATTGTTCAATTCATACAGGATCAGGTCAGCGAAATTCTGGCTGACATAGTTCCCCATGAAATTCGTCGGAACCGAGAATACTGCAACCCCATCTTGCAGTTCTTGGAATTCCAATGGCTCGATCCACGTCGAGTAGTTGTTTTGTCCAACTGTCTTGAGCAGTTTTTGACGGAGTTGTCCCCATTTTTCTTGTGTCATCCAGCGCCTCACGCGTCCCATCGTTTGTGGCCATTCGGCCTGCTTTTTACCCATCCAGTATGCCGAACCAGTCTCGGCAGGATTCACACGCACATGGGATTCGTGCACCGACATTCGCGCCGCGGTGTTCTGTGGTACGCTGCCCACAAAATAACGATACACAAAGATCAATAACCGCCTGTCCCGACGGACTATGAATCTTCGTTACCCGTTACACTCATTTTTGACAGGGCTAGGGTGTTCACAGATGAAACCCATAGCAGACCAACCAGACCGGATATCCGGCTCATGGCAATCGCATGAAACCACTACCTGATGCCTGTCAGGTCGGGTTCCTTGCTGCCTGTCCCCCCAAGCAAGTGAATCGCTGAGACAGTGGTAGCAAGTCAGGGTGCGAACCGGCAACGAAACTCTGATGTTGACTCTGCCTTTCCCGACAAAGAATCTCTCGCGCCCGCAGCAAAGGGGCATCTGTGCAACAGCCACAGAAAAAGGCGCTGCCAATGGCAACGCCTTTTCAGAAAACATTTTTGTGCGAGTCGCGAATTAAGCCAGAGCTTTAACTCGTGCAGCCAGGCGCGACATCTTGCGCGACGCGGTGTTTTTGTGGAACACGCCCTTGGTCACACCACGCATCAATTCCGGCTGAGCAGCGCGCAGAGCAGCAGTTGCGACTTCTTTGTCGCCGGATTCGATTGCTTCTTCGACTTTACGCAGGAAGGTGCGGATGCGCGAACGACGGGCTTTGTTGACGGCAAAGCGGCTTTCGTTCTGACGGGCGCGCTTTTTTGCCTGGGGCGAATTTGCCATGGTATTCTGACCTTTATCTCGGTTCGGTTTGTTCAAGTTAGCGCAATGCCAAGCCCAAGCCGGGTATCAGGTCACCGGTGTGATTCTAGCCAGAGCGGGCCGCACGCGCATGTATTGCGGCGCTAATTAGCCAAGTTTGCTCGGAATGCCAAGCCGATTCTGCAACGGCTTCACTGAAACGAAAAAGGGCAGGGTGTTGCCCCGCCCAATCCGTGGATGTGATTCCCTTACGCGACGTCACTTGTCGCGGAACTGTGCCTCGCGTTTTTCCAGGAAGGCGGCCATGCCCTCTTTCTGGTCTTCGGTGGCAAACATCGAATGGAATACACGACGTTCAAACAGCAGCCCCTCATTCAGAGTCAGCTCATAGCTGCGGTTTACCGCTTCTTTTGCGGCCATTGCCGTCAGTTGCGATTTCTCGGCAATCTTCTGGGCTGCGGCGGTTGCTTCGTCGATCAGCTTCTTGGCAGGTACCACGCGGCTCACCAGCCCCGAACGTTCGGCCTCTTCAGCGTTCATGAAACGGCCCGTAAGGTTCATGTCCATCGACTTGGACTTGCCCACAAATCGCGTCAGGCGCTGCGTCCCGCCTATGCCAGCGATGACGCCCAGATTGATTTCAGGCTGACCAAACTTTGCGGTGTCCGATGCAATTATGAAATCGCACATCATCGCGAGCTCACACCCTCCGCCCAAAGCGTATCCGCTCACGGCGGCAATGATCGGCTTGCGGATGGCACTCACACGATCACCAATGTCTCCGAACAGGTTCTCGGTGAATACTTCGACATATGTCTTCTCGGACATCTCTTTGATGTCGGCACCGGCGGCAAAAGCCTTTTCCGATCCAGTCAGGACAATGCAGCGCACTTTGTCGTTGGCTTCGGCTTCGTCCAACGCAGTACATAGCTCACCCAGCAGTTGGGTGTTCAAAGCGTTCAAAGCGTCCGGGCGGTTCAGTTTGATAAGGGCTACGTGGTCTTCAACGTCGACGATGATCGTCTCAAAGGCCATGGAGATGTGCTTTCGGTTGTTCCGTTCTGGATCGATTCCTTACCACGAGGGAAAGATCGTTCAAGTTATCTTTGGCATTGCGGACAGTAGAAAGATGAGCGTCCCGACTGGGTGATTCTGGCCACGGTCCCGCCGCAGCCGGGGGTTCGGCAGGGCTCACCCTCGCGTCCATAAACGTCAAAGCTGTGCTGGAAATATCCAAGTTCTCCATCGGCTTGGCGGAAATCTTTGAGCGAAGATCCACCCGCGTCGATGGCGTCCGACAGCACCCTGCGAATGATGGGAACCAAGGCGGTAACGCGGGCTGAGGAAATTTTTCCAGCTTTGCGACGTGGCGAAATTCCGGCGCGAAACAACGCCTCGCAAACGTAAATATTGCCCAAACCTGCAACGATTCCCTGATCTAGAAGCGCGGATTTGACCGGAGTATTCTTGCCGCGAAACGACTCAACCAAATGTTGTTCGTGAAAATCGTTGCCCAAGGGCTCGGGGCCTAAGACGGACAACAGCTTGTGCTCCGCCGCCGTCGCTGTCGGCAGCAGATCCATTGCCCCAAACCGGCGAGGGTCGTTGAAGGTGACCCGCGCACTATTGGCCATGTGAAACACCACATGGTCGTGTTTTTCCGGCATTGGGTGCTCGTGCGCGAACTGCCCTAAGGGATCACCAGACACCGTCATGCGCCCCGACATGCCCAGGTGGATCAGCAATGTCTCATCCGTATCCAGATCAGCCAGGATGTATTTCGATCTCCGTCTCAACCGCTCGACCCGTGCGCCGGTCAAACGCTGGGCCATCCGGTCCGGGAACGGCCAGCGCAGATCGGGGCGGTTCACATCGGCGCGTTCAATCACCACGCCTTCCATCGCAGGGGTCAGACCCCGTCGGACGGTCTCGACCTCGGGCAGTTCAGGCATTAAGGGACTCCCAATTCCAAAGGGCCGCATTGTGCCCGTGTTCCAACGTCCTATAACAGTGACGAAATCAGAAAACGGCAAGGCCCATGTCCGAGAACAGTCAAAAGACCACCCACTTTGGTTTCTCCGAAGTTCCCGAAGGCGAAAAGGCCGGGCGCGTTCAGGGCGTATTCAACTCTGTCGCCAGCAAATATGATATCATGAACGACGTCATGAGCATGGGCATCCATCGGGTGTGGAAAGATGCGATGATGGATTGGTTGGCTCCACGTCCGGGACAAAAGCTGTTGGATGTGGCAGGTGGCACCGGTGACATCTCGTTCCGCTTTCTGGACCGCGCGGGCCATGGCCACGCCACAGTGCTGGACCTGACCGAGCCGATGCTGGTCGAAGGACGAAAGCGGGCCGAGGCTTCGCATCTGGCCGCGAGCCTTGATTGGGTTGTGGGCGACGCCATGTCCCTGCCTTTTGAAGACAACACGTTTGACGTTTACACGATCTCGTTCGGCATCCGGAACGTGACCCGGCCGCAAGAGGCATTGAACGAAGCCTATCGCGTGCTGCGTCCCGGTGGCCGCCTGATGGTGCTCGAGTTCAGCCAGTTGCCCAACGACGGGCTGCAGAAACTTTATGATCTCTATAGCTTTAACGTGATCCCGCGCATGGGGCAGGCGATTGCCGGGGACTACGACAGTTATCAGTATCTGGTGGAATCGATCCGCAAGTTCCCTGACCAAGAGACTTTTCTGGGCATGGTGCGCACCGCAGGGTTCGGCAACGCCAAATATCGCAACCTGTCGATGGGTATTGCGGCGCTGCATTCAGGTTGGAAGCTCTAATCGATGCGCGGACCTCACAACATCATTCGTCTGATCCGGACAGGCGCAACTCTCGAACGGACGGGTGCCATGAATGTGGTGCTCGACGCGTTTGAGGCCCCGCCGCTCTTACGCTTTGTGGCGCACGCTTTGGGCAAGCCGTTTCAATGGCTTGGGTACAAAGGTGACCCTGAAATGCCTCCCGCGACCCGTGCGTTGACGGCGCTCGGTCCAGCCTACATCAAGTTCGGTCAGATCCTGTCAACCCGACCAGACGTTGTCGGAGACGAACTGGCCGAACAATTGCGCGTTCTGCAGGACAAGCTGCCACCTTTTTCCCGTGCCGAGGCGATGGCCGAGGTAGAGCGCGAATTGGGCCAATCTATCCCTGAGATGTTCAGCGAATTCAGCGAGCCGATCGCCGCCGCCTCGATCGCACAGGTGCACAAGGCAACACTTGCAACGTCAGGAGATCAGGTCGCGGTCAAGGTTCTGCGTCCTGGGATTGAAAAAGCTTTCCGCAAGGATGTGGATGCCTTCTATTTCGCTGCCCGCATCGTCGATCTCTTTGCCCTGGCGCACGTCGGTTGCGCCCGATGGAAGTGATCGAACATTTCGACGGGGTGGTTCGAGGTGAGTTGGACCTGCGTTTGGAAAGCTCTGCCGCTTCCGAGTTTAACGACAACACCAAGGACGATGTCGGGTTCCAGTTGCCGCCAGTGCGTTGGTCTTTGTCCTCGCGTCGCGTGATGACATTGGGCTGGGCTGACGGCGTGCCATTGGGCGACAATGACGCCATTGATGCCGTCGGTCATGATCGTGTCGATTTAGGCGAACGAGTGTTGCGACTGTTCCTGATGCACGCACTTCGCGATGGCTATTTCCACGCTGATATGCACCAAGGTAACCTCAAGGTCGCGCCAAATGGGGATATCATCGCCTATGATTTCGGCATCATGGGCCACATCGACGAATACACCCGCCGGGTCTATGCCGAGATCCTTTTTGGCTTCATCCGCCGCGATTACAAACGTGTGGCCGAGGTACATTTTGAGGCCGGATATGTCCCCGCAAATCAAGACGTTGACGAGTTTGCCCGCGCCTTGCGCGCCGTCGGAGAGCCGATCTTTGGCATGGACGCCACACAGATCTCGATGGGGCGGCTGCTGAACTACCTGTTCGAGGTGACAGAACGCTTTGGCATGGAAACCCGGACCGAACTGATCCTGCTGCAGCGCACCATGGTCGTGGTCGAGGGGGTGGCACGCTCGCTGAGCCCGCACATCAACATCTGGGACGTCGCCCGACCTGTTGTCGAGGACTACATCAAACAATCCATCGGCCCGCGCGCCATAGTGTCTGACCTGTCCAAAACCGCCATGGTTCTAGCCCGCTTTGGCCCGCGTCTGCCCGCTTTGGTCGAAAAGGCGCTGATCGCACAGTCGGTCGAAGATAAACCCAACCCCATGACCTTTCAAAGCCGTCTGTGGATGGTTTTGGGTGGTGCGGTTGCGGGTGGTTTGTTGGTGATTTTCGCGGACGCGATTTTCTGAGCTAAAATTATGGTAGGGTTCGGTTATGCCAAAACCGAGCCCATATCGCCCGTTTCAGCCAGACCCGGATCAAACCTCCCGTCAGCCCGACATCAGCGGCAATGACATCAATGGATTGGGCGAGGTTGAGCCTCGCAATCCGTCGATGGTCTATTGGGCGCCTGACCCCATGGACATCCCGCACGGTCCCCTGCAGCTCTATTTTTATACCAGATCTGCTGAGGAACCTGCGTTCAGCGTGCAACGCGCTGCGCGGCAAAAGATCTTGGATGCAGCCTTGCCCGATGTGGCGCCGGTTGCGGTGTCTCGGTCTCCAGCGGATTGGACGCGCGGCTTGGATCATTTTGTCCAGGACGACATTTGCGAAATGACGGGCGTTGCCGAGATGCAGCCCAACTGGGTGTTCGAGGGCCATGATATCCCTCAATCTCGGGTCATCATTTTGGGTGTGCAACATGATTATGCCGAGATTTCCGCAGCCCCTGAGCCTCGCGCTGGATTGGAGGTCATGACCCAATACGCTCGCGCCGCTTTGGCAGCAAAGACGGTGGCCGGGTGGATCAGAGAGCAGGGATGGGAGGCTGAGGCAGTAACTGGACCAATGACTGGTGCCTTGGCGATGATCCCGCCTGCTTTGGTTTGCGGGTTTGGGGAATTGGGCAAACACGGTTCGATCATCAACCCGGAACTTGGGGCCTCGTTCCGGCTGTCAGCGGTGTTGACCGATGCGCCGTTTGAGCCAACCCCGGCGCGGGAGCATGGGATTGATGCGTTTTGTCAGAGCTGCCGGATTTGCGAGGATGCCTGTCCGCCCGAGGCGCTGTCACCCGACAAGCAGATGGTGCGTGGCACACGCAAATGGTACGTGGATTTCGACAAATGCTTGCCATTTTTTAACCAGACCCACGGTTGCGCGATTTGCATTGCGCAATGTCCTTGGTCACGGCCCGGTGTGGGGCTGAATCTGGCTGCGAAACTGGCGCGGAAAGAGAAAGGACCGCAGCCGAGTGACTGCGGTCCTTCGTGAATTTCACTATTGAATTAAAGGCGTTCCAGAGCGATTGCGATTCCCTGGCCGCCGCCGATACACATGGTGACAAGCGCCTTGGAGCCACCCGTGCGCTCAAGTTCATAGAGCGCTTTGAGGGTGATGATCGCGCCGGTTGCACCCACCGGATGACCCAAGGCAATTGCGCCGCCATTGGGGTTCACCTTGGCCGCATCCAGGCCCAGTTCCTTGTTCACCGCCAGAGCCTGAGAAGCGAAGGCTTCGTTGCTTTCAATGACGTCGAAGTCACCCGCCGAAAGACCCGTTTTGGCCATCAGGTTCTGCACTGCCGGAACCGGGCCAATGCCCATCACCTCGGGGCGGACACCGGCGTGGGCATAGCCCAGAACACGGGCCTTGGGTTTCAGCCCAGCCTTCTCTGCCGCGTCGGCCGTGGCGAACACCATCGCTGCTGCACCATCGTTGATTCCGCTTGCATTTCCAGCAGTTACGCGACCGTCCTTCTTGAAGACGGGACGCAGACCGGCGAGGGCCTCGGTGGTGGTGGCCTTGGGGTGTTCGTCGACCATGAAGTCGACCATATCGCGTTTTACTTTGACCTGGACGGGCGTGATCTGGCTGTTGAAATGACCTGCTTCAATGGCCGCGGCGGCGCGGGTCTGGCTTGTTATTGCGAACTCGTCCATCTGCTCGCGGGTGATCTGGTGCTCGTCTGCGACATTCTCAGCCGTGACGCCCATGTGGCCGGTGCCGAACGGGCAGTTCAGTGCACCCAGCATCATGTCGAGTGATTTGACGTCGCCCATCTTGGCGCCCCACCGGGTCTGTTGCATGATGAAAGGACTGCGCGACATGCTTTCGGCGCCGCCTGCCAAGGCAAAGTCGGCATCGCCCAGCATCAGGGATTGCACAGCAGAAACAATGGCTTGTGCGCCCGATCCGCACAGGCGGTTGACGTTCATCGCGGGTGTGCCGTTGGGAATGCCCGCCTGCATCGCGGCCACCCGGCTAAGATACATGTCGCGGGGTTCGGTGTTGATCACATGGCCAAAAACCACATGCCCGATTTGCGCGCCTTCGACGCCCGAGCGCTCCAAAGCGGCCTCGGTTGCGACGGTAGCCAGGTCGATGGGTGCGGTCGAGGCCAAGGCCCCGCCAAAGGTGCCGATGGCGGTGCGGGCACCGTCCAGAATCACGATGTCGGTCATAGATGTCTCCTCTCGATTTGGCGGCATTATGCATGTGCAGCACGGGCCTGTCTGCGGGAACGTGCCGTCATCAAAACTGTCGGAAACCTCTATGCACAACCCGTGCACTACCCGTGCACCGGTCTTACGCTGCCTTTTGCATCTCGCGACCACCTGTCAGGCCCGGGTGGTCGGGTCCCCAAATGCGTTCGATGTCGCGGTTCATGTGGGCGCGTTCCAGACGATCCAGTTCGAGCAAGGCGGCCCGCAGGTCACCCCTGTGTTGGCGCATGGCTTTGGCCCAAATCCGTTCGGCCGACTTAACCGACCAGCTGAGCATTGCACGCTGCAGCCAGCCGCGCAGTTCAGGGTGCAGCCGGTCGAAACGTGTCATGGGGGCGGCCTTGCGTCGCCGGAGGGAGGATTGGACGTTTCTGCGCATGATAGTAGTAATGTTATTACGTAACTATCTTTTACTGGCGGCGAGCGGAGTTGACAAGGGCAATGAAAGACAGGCAGAGACTCCGTTATGACGGAGAATGCAGACGATATCCTGACACGCCTGCCTGCGCGGCTGAAAGAGGCCCGGCGCGCACAGGGCCTGTCGCTAGAAGCGGTGGCAAACCTGTCGGGCGTTTCCCGCTCGATGGTCAGTCAGATCGAGCGCGGCGAAAGCAGCCCAACCATCGCGACACTGTGGAACTTGACCCGCGCGCTTCAGGTGGATTTTGCGGGCCTCTTGGAAGACGGCGACGCAGCTGACAAAATCGAAGTTCTGCGCGCATCGGATGTGCCGAGCATCGACAACATGGGGCAGGGGTGCCGCATCCAGATTCTGTCACCACCCGAAGAGGCCGACGGGCACGAAGTCTATGACATTCGGTTCGAGGCGGGCGGGTCGCTGAACAGCCAGCCACACACGCGCGGGGCCAACGAACAACTGACAGTGCTAGAGGGGTCGGTTCGGATCACATCGGGCAGCGCCACCAACACACTGAACGCCGGGGACACCGCCCGGTATGCAGCCGACATCGCACATGCCATCGAAGCCGGGGAGCAGCCCGCGCGCGTCTTTCTAATCGTCAAAAACGCCTGAGGACCATCAGGCCCGAAGGCCATCGGTATCAAAGGTCAGCGCCTTGGCCGAGTCAAAGCTCAAGGCTGTCTGTGCGCCGGGCGCGATTTCGAACTGACCGAACACCCGTGCGGTGACACGCAGGTCCTGACCAATATCAATAAGCACGTTGGTGTCGCCACCTAGCCGTTCGACGTGGGCCACGATGCCTTGAAGGGCGCCGGTTGGTGTCAATTCAAGGTATTCGGGGCGGATGCCGATCGAGTGCCCAGCCGCGCCACCGACCATTTCAGCCGGCAGGAAATTCATGGACGGAGAGCCGATGAACTCGGCTACGAACCGATTGGCAGGTTCGTTGTAGAGCTGCATCGGAGTACCCACCTGCTCGACCCGACCATCGCGCAGAACGACGATGCGGTCAGCCGGGGTCATCGCTTCGATCTGGTCGTGGGTCACATAGATCATCGAGGCCGAAAGCTGGCGGTGGAGATTGGCGATCTCGATTCGAGTGTTCATGCGCAGTGCCGCGTCGAGGTTCGACAGAGGTTCATCAAACAGGAACAGTTTCGGTTTGCGCACGATGGCGCGGCCGATGGCGACGCGCTGACGCTGGCCACCCGATAGTTCGGCGGGACGGCGGGCCAGGTAATCCTCTAGCGAGAGCATCCGGCTGGCCTCGGTGATCCGGCGTTTGATTTCGTCCTTGGGATGGTAGGCCTGCTTCAGGCCAAGGGCCATGTTCCCTTCGACCGACAGATGAGGGTAGAGCGCGTAGGACTGGAAAACCATCGCAATGTCGCGTTTGGCTGGTGGTGTGTTGTTGACGGTTTTGCCGTCGATTTCAACGTTGCCCGAGGTTGCATCCTCTAACCCCGCAATCACGCGCAACAGGGTGGATTTCCCACAGCCCGAGGGGCCGACAAAAACGACGAATTCGCTTTCCTCGACGGTCAGGTTGATGTTTTTGAGGACGTCGACAGAGCCAAAGGACTTGCACACGTTTGTCAGATTCAGGGCGGTCATGTCAGGTCTCTTTCAGGTCGACGGGGTGGCCGGAACGGATGCTTTCATCGGCGGCCAGACAGATGCGGAGCGACTGGACTGCGTCGGACATATGGCGGGTCAGATCGATGTCTTTGGCGATGGCGCGCAACATGTAAGCCTGTTCGGCATCGCAGAGGTCCTGATGTCCCGGTTCGCCGTCCATCTCGATGAGCGTGTCGCCGGTAGGCCGATGTACCAGAATGCCACCGACCTTGGTGTGGCCGTCAACATCGTCTGATGCGCCCTTGTTGCCCTCGGTGATCGATACCGCCCCGTTGGGTGAAATGATGTCTTTCACGAAGAAGGCTGTTTCGGACATCATCGGGCCCCAGCTAGGCCTCGTACCAGCCGACCGAGCCGTCGCTGAACACAACCTGAAACTGGCCGTAGTTGTACATGTCCGGGGCGATTTCGTCCGACAGGCGCAAACCCATGCCGTTGACCCGTTCGGGCAGTGCATCCGTGATCTGGCACATGACGTCGACGTAGTGCACGCCGCAATCGACGATGGGGGATGTCGTCTGCATCAGGGCCTTGTGGGTTTCCCAGGTGGGGCCGTCGGATTGCTGGTTCAGGTTCAGGCGAAACACATATGGTCCACCAAGGTCGCGCGCCTCGTCGATCAGACGCATCCACGAAGGGTGATGGCGCAGGATGTAGCCGACGACCAGTTTGCGCTTTGTCTCTTGCGCCTTGGCCACGACGCGGCGGGCGTCTTCAACGGTGGTGGCAAGGGGCTTTTCGACAAAGACATGCGCGCCTGCGTCCATCGCCATGCAGGCGTAATCGGCGTGCGTGTCAGAGTAGGTGGCGATGACGACCAGATCGGGTTTGGTTTCGGTCAAAGCGGTGTGGAAATCGGAATACGCTGGATAGCTGCCAAGGTTGGGGTGATCAACCTGACCCGACCGGTTCACCAGCCCTACGATCTGTGCATCGGGGTGATTGTGGTGGGCCAGCGCGTGGCTTAGCCCCATGTTGCCCAATCCGGCGATCAGAACACGGATCATTTGACGGCTCCCGACGTGATGCCGCGGATCAGTTGCCGCGAGAAGATGAGATACAGCACCAGTGCTGGCAGGATCGCCATGCTGAGTGCTGAAAGGACAGCGTTCCAGTCGGTCACGAACTGACCGATAAAGACCTGACTGCCCAGTGTCAGGGTCTTGGTTTCCTCGGCCGGGGCCAAGATCAGGGGGAACCACAGATCGTTCCAGATCGGGATCATGTTGAACACGGCAACGGTTGCCATTGCGGGGCGAACCAGCGGCAGGACGAGGCGGAAGAAGATGGTGTATTCGCTAAGCCCATCTATGCGGCCTGCGTTTTTCAGATCGTCACTGACTTGTCGCATGAACTCGGACAGGATGAAGACGGCTAGGGGCAGCCCCTGTGCCGTATACACAAGGATCAAGGCCCAAAGCGTGTTCACCAATCCTGTGGCCACCATCATTTCAAGGATCGCAACCGTGCCAATTCGGATCGGGATCATAATGCCAAGCGCAAGATACAGCCCCATCAGCGTGTTGCCTTTGAACCGGTATTCGGACAGGGCAAAGGCGGCCATGGCTCCAAACAGCAGGATCATCGACAGGGATGCCACCGTGACGATCATCGAGTTCTGGAAGTAAAGGAAGAAGTCCCCCTGCTTCATAACCGTCTGATAGCCGATCAGCGAAAACGTGTCAGAGTTTGGCAGGCTGAGCGGTTCGCGAAAGATCGCCTTGCGGGCCTTGAAGCTGTTGATCAGGATCACAAAGACGGGGAACAGAGCGATCACGACATAGACAATCAACGCGCCGTGCATGGCGATCAGGTTCAGTGGATTGCGGCGGGCTTTGTTCATCATGGCCCCCTTAAAACTGATACCGGCGGATGCGGGTCTGGATCACGAACAGATAGATACAGACCCCCAGCAGGATGATACCGAACATGGCCGTGGCAATGGCCGAACCCATATGCGGATCGCCCAGTTGCAGCTGGAACCCAAAGAAGGTGCGGTACATGAATGTGCCAAGAATGTCGGTTGAGAAGTTTGGCCCGGCCAGCGCACCTTGCGCTGCATAGATCAAGTCAAAGGCATTGAAATTGCCCACAAACGTCAGGATCGAGATGATGCCGATCGAGGGCAGGATCAGCGGCAGTTTGATTTTCCAGAAGGCGGAGAACCCGGTGACGCCCTCGACCTCGGCTGCTTCAAGGATTTCGTCGGGGATCGACAGCAGCGCGGCATAGATCAGCATCATCGGGATGCCGATAAACTGCCAGACTGAAATCAGCGCCAGTGTTGTCAGCGAGTATTCTTCTTTGCCCAGCCAAGGGGCATAAAGCGATTTGAGGCCAATGGCCTTGAGCATATCGGGTGCGATGCCCCAGATCGGTGACAGGATCAGCTTCCATGCAAAGCCCACGATGACAAAGGACAGGATTGTGGGAATGAAAATGGCGGACCGATAGAAGGCCGCGAACCGCAGGCTTGGATGGCTCAGCATGGCTGCGAGCGCAATGCCGATCGGGTTCTGCACCAGCATGTGGATGAAAAAGAACCAGAAGTTGTTGCCAAGCGCGTTCCAGAACGGGCCGGACCAGTTTTGATCTCCGAACAAAGTTTTGAAGTTCTCAAGACCGACAAAAACGCGCGCCTGATCAACCTCGGTATAGAGCGCAAGGCGCAGCGTGTTGAACAGCGGAAAGATCATCACGGCAGTATAGATCAGCACGGCGGGTGCCAGAAAAACCACGATGTGCCATTTGAATTTGGACTGACCCATGCCAGCGTACCCCGGGATGCGTTTGGGTGACCCCGGGCGCGAACGCCCGGGGTCCGTTCTTGTGAGTGGTGGTTACTTCTGAGGTTCGTACCAGCTGGCCAGACCATCCTGCAGGCGCTTGCCTGCGTCCTCGGGGCTTTCGGCACCTTTGATCACCTGTGTCGAGGCATTCCACGTCTCGTTTTCAAGGTTCGGCGTGCCGCGCGACAGGATCTGATAGGTCGAACGGATGGTTGATCCGCATTCGCCGCGCCAGCTGACGAACTCTTGTGCCAGGGGATCTTCCATTGGGACATCAAAGCTGGACAGCGAGAAGAAGCCCGGCAGTGCGTTGGCATAGATGTTGGCGAACTCTTCAGAGCCAACCCAGTTCAGGAAGGTCCGGGCGGCCTCGGGATTTGGCGATGCTGCGTTCATGCCGATGGCAATGTCGGTATGGTCCGAAATGTAGCAGTCGTCGCCCGCGTTCTGTACCGGCGGCTTGAAGGCCCCCATTTCGAAATCAGCCAGGTTGTTGAAGCCGCTGATTTCCCAGCTGCCCGCCGGATAGATGGCTGCGCGACCAAGGGTGAACAGGTTTTGGCTGTCGGGATAGGTCTGTGCCTCATATCCATCGCCAAGGTAAGCGCCCCATTTGGCCAGTTGGCGGTAAGGAGCAACCCATTGTTCGTCTGTCAGCTTTTGGGTGCCCTGAATAAGGCCAACGCGACCTTCTTCGCCCTTCCAATAGTTGGGGCCGATGTTGTTGTAGCCCATGGTCGCGGCTTCCCATTGGTCATTGGTGCCCATCGCCATCGGGATATAGCTGCCGTCCTCTTTGATCTTGTCCAGAGCGGCAAAAAAGTCAGCTTCGGTTTCAGGCACCGCGATACCCAGCTCTTCAAACGCGTCCTTGTTGTAGATGAAGCCGTGAATGACCGAGGCCATCGGGACGCAGAAAGTAGCGGAGCCATCGTCAGTCTGCCATGCCGACTTTGCCACGTCAGAGAAATTTGCCATGCCCTCGAGATCGGACAAGTCTGCCAATTGGCCGTTCTGATACAGGCCCAGTGACGTATCGAAGGGGCGGCATGTGATCAGATCGCCTGCCGAACCGGCATCCAGCTTGGCATTGAGAACGGCGTTGTATTCTGCTGGGGCAGAAGGGGTGAATTTGATCTTGATGTCGGGGTTTGCTGCTTCAAATGCGGGGATGATCTTATCCTGCCATAGCGTCAGGTCATCGTTGCGCCAGCTTTCAATTGTCAGTGTCGTTTCGGCGAATGCGCCACCACCCAGAACGGTTGATGCCAGCAAGGCCGCTGTTGCCATTTTTGTAGTCATAATCTCTCTCCCTGTCGTTTCTTGTTTCATCCCCATCGGGGGTTATTTCAGTTGCTGCATGGCGGGGCGCAGTTGCCCGTTGGTCGAGGCCAACAAGTGCCGAGCGTGATCCGGTGACCGGGCCCCCATTGCCAGCAGAACGGCCTGTTTCACATTGCCCTTACATTTGCTTAGATTATCACGCGCGGCGTCACCCGGTGCTCCGGTGATCCTGGCGACGATGCCCTCGGCGCGATCCAGTAGTTTGCGATTGTCGGCGACGACATTCACCATCATGCCATCCACCACGTGACCCATTCGCACGCCCATGAGTGTCGACATCATGTTAAGCGCGGCTTTTTGAGCGGTTGCTGCGCCCAAACGAGTTGAACCCGCAATGAGTTCGGGTGGGGTCGGAATGCAGATTGCGATATCGGCTTGTTCAAAAAGTGGGGCCTCGGGATTGTTGGCGATGCACACAACCCGAGCACGTTTGAGTTTGGCTTGTTGGACAAACGACAAGGGAAAGGGTGTGGTGCCGCTGGCCGAAATCGCGATGACGGTGTCTGTGACTGACACTTCGGCGGCAGCGTTGATGCCGGCGCGTTCATCGTCCTCGGTATGTCCGGGCATGTCTGCTCCGGTGGGAATGCCGTCGGCCATATGAATTGATATTCGGCTGGGGTCTATGCCGTAGGTGCCTGGCAGCTCGGCGCCGTCAGCCAATGCCATAAGACCGGAAGATCCGGCTGCGGCATAGTGCAGTCTTCCCCCTTGATTGAGTGTATCAACCATCAGATTGGCGGCGCGCGCGATGTGCGGGATGCAACTTTCAATGGCGCTCAGAGCTGCTTGTTGGCTGGCAAGCAGGCGGGATAAAATGACATCGTCGCCGCAAAGATCCAGATCTTTGGCGTGCTGATTCAATTGTTCTGTTTGTGGCACGTCTAGCGCAGGCATACAGAATCCCCCGATTCTTACTCATGATACCTATGCAATACCTTTTGTCTATATGGTACGGCTGTTAGTTGGAAAAACGGCTATGATTTGCTTTAAACGTTGGTGTTTCACCGTAAAGGTCTTTATTTGGGGGAATAGGTATTGTAAAGGTATCTACATGACTGAAACCCGCTTTCCATACCTGATCGCGATTGATGGCGGTGGTACATCCTGCCGATTTGTGCTCGATATGCCAGACGGGCGCGAGGCTCTGACGCTGGGCAGCGCAAATGTGTTTTCGGCGTTTGACGAGGCGCTGGCAACGCTAGTGTCTGGTCTCGAGCAGCTGGCGGACCGTTCCGGATTGGCGCGCGATGTATTCTGGCGCATTCCTGTTTATGCCGGTCTTGCTGGTATCACAGATCGTGCTTCTGCCGAGCTGGTCGAGCAGCGACTGCCGAACTCAGTGCTTTTGGTAGAGGATGATCGCAGATCCGCGGTTGTCGGTGCGCTGGGCAAACGTACAGGTGCGGTGATCGGCATTGGAACCGGGTCTTTCTTGGCGCGCCAGACGGTGGATGGCATTACGTTTCTGGGTGGATATGGCGCGGATTTGGGAGACGAAGCGTCAGGCAACTGGTTGGGCAGGGCCTTGCTGCGGCGCGCTCTGCACGTGCTTGACGGTATGTCACCGACAAGCCCCCTGATTGAGCGGTGTCTAAGCGGGTTTGGGCAGGAAGCCCATCGAATTGTTGCGTTCTCGGCCTCGGCCAGCCCGGCGGATTATGGTTCCCTGGCGCCGGATATCGTCGAGGCCGCAAAACAAGGCGACCCAGTTGGGCGTGAGCTGGTGTTGATCGGTGCGCGCTACATCTCGGATGGTCTGTGTGCCCTTGGACACCGACCGGGTGAAGCAATCTGTGCGCTGGGCGGTCTGGCCGCGTGCTATGAGCCTTATCTTTCTGACGAGATCAAGGCCGACTTCACAGATCCGACAGGGAGCGCGCTGGACGGGGCCTTATTGCTGGCCCGTGAGTTTGCACAGGCGCATGCGCAGGAGGCCGTATGAGCACCGATACCATTGAAAGCTATCTGAAGGCGGGCCGCTGGATCGACGAGGCAGCGGGGCCGCGTTATGTGAGGCTGCGTAAGCGGCTTGAGGAAAGCATCGAAAGCGGGCTGCTGGACAAGAGCGCTCCATTGCCTGCTGAACGTGAGATTGCCAGCCTGACTGGGTTTTCTCGGGTGACTGTGCGGCGGGCGATGCAGGATCTGGTTGACCGCGGGATCATTGTGCAGCGGCAGGGGTCCGGGAGTTTTGTCTCCGATGGCGCCCCCAAAGTGGAGCAATCGCTGTCGCGGCTTACCTCATTCACAGAAGACATGCAGCGACGCGGCTTCGAGTCAGACAGTGAGTGGTTGGAGCGTGGGCTTCACATTCCCTCACCGGAAGAGGTGATGGCCCTGGCTCTTACCTCAGGGGAATCCGTAGCGCGCATCGTGCGTTTGCGGCGGGCCAACGACAGGCCGATGGCCATTGAATGCGCCTCGTTGCCGACAGATATTTTGCCGGACCCGAACTCGGTCACGACGTCTCTCTATGCACGACTGGAGCAGGATGGAAACCGACCGGTCCGGGCTTTGCAGCGTATCTCTGCCATCAACCTTCAAGAAGACGAAGCAGAGGTCCTGAACGTCAAGGTTGGCAGCGCCGGGCTGCGCATCGTCAGAACCTCGTACCTTGAGAACCGAAGGGCCGTTGAATTCACCCGATCGACGTATCGTGGTGATGCCTACGATTTTGTCGCGGAGCTTCGGTTGGCCAACACATAGGATCCGAAATGGACACCCATACATCCAAGATGCGGCAAGAGATCCGCGAGATACCCGAAGCGGTGGAACGCCTGGTTCGAGTAGGCGGGCCCAATATAGCAAGAGTGGCCGCTGAGATCCGGCGCCGTGATCCATCGTTTGTAGTCACTGTGGCGCGGGGATCATCTGACCATGCCTGTACGTTCTTGCAATACGCTTCGGAGCTTTTGTTAGGACTGCCGGTGGCCTCAGTTGGCCCGTCGGTTGCCTCGATTTATGATCGCCGCCTGAAGCTGGATAACGCGTTATGCCTGGCGGTGTCTCAATCGGGGCGCAGCCCGGACATCGTCAGCATGGCGCAAAATGCCGAGCCGCGATGGCGCCATGGCGGTGGCGATCACAAATGATGCAACCTCTCCGCTGGCACAGGTTTGCGCCGAGACCCTGGACATCTGTGCCGGACCAGAGTTGAGCGTTGCCGCGACCAAGACCTTTGTCACGTCCGCCCTGGCGGGGTTGCTGCTGCTGGCAGAGTGGGAGGGGGATAAGGAATTGCTGCGTGCGATCGCCAATTTGCCCGAACAACTGGATGCGGCGACCAGACTGGACTGGCCCGAGGTGCGGGATGCCATTGGCACACATGCCTCACTGTTCACGCTTGGCCGTGGACATTCACTGGCCATGTCCAACGAAGCTGCCTTGAAATTCAAGGAAACCTGCCAGTTGCATGCCGAGAGCTACTCTTCCGCCGAGGTGTTGCACGGGCCGGTATCGATCGTGGCAGAAGGGTTCCCGGTGTTGGGCTTTGCGGCTGCAGATGCCGCTGAACCTGCACTGGCAGAGATTGCCGATCAAATCAGCGCCAAGGGTGCAATAGTGTTCGCGACCACAAACCGGGTGAAACAGGCCTGTTGTATCGAGCATGTGCGAACCGGGCACCCGTTGACCGATCCTTTGAGCCTGATTGTGTCATTCTATTCCATGGTCGAGACATTTGCCGCCAGCCGGGGTATTGATCCGGACGCACCGCGCCACCTCAACAAGGTCACGGAAACCATATGACACCAACCATGATCGCACTGACCGGGGCCGAGATCCTGATTGATGGTGGGTTTGTTGGGGATCGGGCCCTTGTCCTGCGTGGGCCGAGCATTTGGGACGTTGTGCCTGCCAATTGCATTCCGCAGGGCGCGGTGGTCGAAACGCTTGGCGGCGGTCGGTTAATCCCCGGATTCGTGGATTTGCAGGTCAACGGAGGCGGCGGTGTCATGTTCAATGATGCGCCAGATGTGCAAACCCTGCGAACAATTGCGGCGGCCCATGCCGGGATCGGAGCGACTTCGATCCTACCGACGTTGATCACGGATACAGCCAAACAGGTGTCTCGGGCCATTCAGGCTGTCGAGGATGCGATAGAGCAAAAGGTGCCGGGCATAATCGGGCTGCACCTTGAGGGACCTCATCTG
Organism: Falsiruegeria sp. JB4-1; assembly: GCF_055693495.1. NCBI lineage: Bacteria > Pseudomonadati > Pseudomonadota > Alphaproteobacteria > Rhodobacterales > Roseobacteraceae > Falsiruegeria > Falsiruegeria sp. JB4-1. The sequence goes on along the minus strand of NZ_JBVFTZ010000001.1, from coordinate 4,107,364 downwards.
TCTGAGGCGCGCAAGGGCGCGCATGATGGCGATCTGATCCGACCGATGACTGACCAGGATTTGCGGGAACTGATTGAGGCAGCTGGCAGGATACCGGTGCTCAAGGTAACCGTCGCGCCGGAAAGTGTGGATGAAGGTCAGATTAAGGCTTTGTCTGATGCGGGGGTGCTGGTCTCACTGGGACACACTGATGCGGGATTTGACGTCTGTAAAAGCGCGGCCCATGCAGGCGCACGCTGCGTAACCCACCTGTTCAATGCGCAAAGCCAGATGGGCAACCGCGAACCGGGTGTTGTGGGAGCTGCACTGGCCTTGGGCGAGCTTTCAGCGGGGTTGATTGCTGATGGGGTGCATGTGCATCCAGCATCCATGGTGAATGCTTTGCGCGCCAAAGCTGCCCCCGGGCAAATCTTTCTGGTGAGCGACGCAATGGCGACGGCGGGATCCGACGTCCAAAGTTTTCAGCTGAACGGGAGGGAAATCCGAAGAGCGGGCAATCGCTTGACGCTGCAGGATGGCACGTTGGCGGGTGCGCATTTGCCCTTGGCGGTGGCGATCCGGAACCTTGTGGAAAGGTGTGACATTGCTTTGCCAACAGCGATTGAGATGGCAAGCCGGACACCCGCTGAGCTGGTCGGAGCAACTGCGTTGGGACACCTGAGTCCCGGTATGCAGGCTGACGTCCTTTTGGTGACTGAGGAAATGGAAATCAAACGCGTTTGGCAAAAAGGCCGCGCTGTTTGAGCCACTAAAGTCTCCGCCCGGAAAACCTGAGACGCGAAAACCCTTTCCTGCCTCCGGCATTCTGGGGGCATTCGTGCAGCTGTCTTGATCCCGCTACAAGGCCTAAAATTTTAGTGAACTGCTAAAGACTAGAACCCTGGAGGGTCCCCGCCAAAGAGGAGGGGGTTCTCTTTGACGGGGAAGGCCAGGCTGGGTGTAGCGGCAAAGCCTGGCCGTCGGTCAGTATGTTCAACAAAAATATTCGAACGTGCTGACCTGCCCATCGGAGCGCCTGCCGGAGCAGGGATGCTGTTCTAACGTTCCTGAACCTATAAACTGGGGGAAGGTTCAAGAGGTCAATGCTCCGATGAATTTTGATTCCTTTGGTTGAGCCCTGACTTGGGCTGAAATGTCGTTTGGACCTACGGTTTCCCACTCCCTTGGAGTCCAGTGACGCTATCGCTTTCGTCATAGTGATTCATTTTTATCTCTATTTTGCAGTTGGACGCTGCGGGCTGTGCAAGGCAAGAGCCAAGAAGGCAAGGTGCTCGGAGAGGCTGAAAGTGAGCGAATTCATGCCTATGCAATCTGTGGTTGTTGGCAAAAAATAGCCCGAATACACGATGAAGAGGTGGGCCTGCCTGAAGTGTTACAATAGGTTCCGAAGGTTACGATTAGGTGTTACTATTTATGGTAAGTATACACCTTATAGCCGAAGATTGGGAGCCTAAAATGTCGGGACCATTGGCGGGAATTGAGGATCTGCCTCAGGCATACCGAGACGAAATGGAACAGGTAGGCGTTGCTCCTCTTTGGCCGATGATGCGAAATGTCCTTCCGCACGGGGCACCGCAGCCGGTCACCCAGGCAGGATACTGGAGTTACGAACATATCAGACCTTTGTTAATGCGGGCGGGAGAGCTGACACCTGTGGAAAGAGCCGAACGCCGTGTGCTGGTCCTGTCCGATCCGGGACGAGGGCCGGGTGCCATGCAGGCAACGGCGTCGATCTATTTAGGTATGCAACTGCTGCTGCACTGGGGAAAGTGCCCCGGCTCACAAGCATATTCCATCTGCGGTACGGATCATTGTCGAGGGGACCGGTGGCTATTCGGTTGTTGATAGCGAACGGTTGCCAATGAAAGAGGGTGATCTTGTCCTGACCCCTTCGGGGGAGTGGCATGATCACGGTCATGAGGGTGATGTGCCGGTGGTTTGGTTGGATGCTTTGGATCTGCCAGTGTTTGTGCAGCTTGAAGGGTCTTATGCGATTGAGGGCGACTTGCAGGCTCAACGTAACAGACCAGATGCCAGCGAGGTGGAATACAAGGCGGCGGGTCTGGCTCCCACCCGGAGGCCAGATCACCGCGCCCGCCGCTTTCCGATGTTGCGCTACCCCTGGACCGGGACCGAGGCGGCGTTGCGCCAGATGGCGGCTTATGGTGGGGATGAGATCGCAGAATTGGATTACATCAACCCCGAAACGGGCGAGGACATTTTGCCCACGCTTGGGTTCACGGCGATGATGTTTGGCGCGGGGCAGTCACAAACCCCGCCATTGCGGTCGTCGTCTTGCGCGTTTCATGTGATCAAGGGGCGGGGCCGAACCGAGGTTGACGGGCAAGTGATCGAGTGGGGGCCAAAGGACACGTTCACGGCGCCGGTGTTTGCCGCTATCTCTCATCAGGCGGAGAGCGAGGCCTTTGTGATCCGCATTCATGACCGTCCGCTACAGGACAAACTTGGCTACTATGAGGAGCGCGCGCGATGAGCGACAGCCTGTTTTCCCTGCCCCAAACCCCCGGCATCCCCGTGAACGGAGAGGCGGCGACGTATCCCATTGGGCGGATTTTCTGCGTCGGCCGGAACTATGCCGCACATGCCGCCGAGATGGGGCATGAGGTGGATCGTGAGGCGCCTTTTTATTTCACCAAGTCGGCGCCGAATGCCGTGCTGACGGGGGCGAACTTACCTTACCCTCCGGGCACCGAGAGTTTTCATTACGAGATGGAATTGGCTTTGGCGATTGGCAAGCCGGTGTTCCGAGCCGATAGCGGGCAAGCGTGGGATGCAGTGTATGCCTATGGCTGCGCGTTGGACATGACGCGGCGGGATCTGCAGATCCGCGAGCGGAACAAGCAGCGACCACTGGGATCTGGGCAAGGATGTTGAGCAATCCGCTGTTTTTGCGCCTCTGACCAAGGTTGCAGATTGGTCGCCCAATGAGGAAAAGCGCATTCATCTGTCGGTCAATGGCGAGGTCAAGCAGGATGCAACGCTGTCCGAGCTAATCTGGAAGATTGACGAAATCATCTGCCATTTGTCGGGGTTCTACCACCTGCGGCCCGGTGATCTGATCATGACCGGGACGCCTGCAGGTGTTGGGCCGGTTGTGGCCGGTGACGTGATCGAGGGCGGTATTGATGGGTTGGACCCGATTGCCCTGACGTTGAGCGACGCGGAATAAGCGATGGTTCAGGATCGCATCCTGATCGCTGGTGGTGGGATTGGCGGTCTGGCTGCGGCGCTGGGCCTGGCCCAGCGCGGGCGACGGGTGTTGGTTCTGGAAAAAGCCGCGCAGTTTGGCGAGATCGGAGCCGGAATACAGCTTGGCCCCAATGCGTTTCATGCTTTTGACTATCTGGGTGTGGGCGATGCCGCGCGGGCGATGGCCGTTTACATCGACAATCTGCGGCTGATGGATGCGCTGAGCGGGGAAGAGATTACTCGGATACCGCTGGGCGATGAGTTTCGCGCGCGCATGGGCAACCCTTATGCCGTGGTACATCGGGGTGAGATGCATGGGGTGTTTTTAGGCGCCTGTGAGGCGAATCCCTTGATCGAACTCAGGACCGAGGCAGCGGTTCAGGGTTATGAGCAAGATGGTGACCGCGTTCATGCGGTTCTGAGCGATGGCGCGCGTGTTGAGGGTGTGGCGTTGATCGGAGCGGATGGGTTGTGGTCCAAAGTTCGCAAGCAAATGCTGGACGATGGGCCGCCGAGGGTCTCGGGACATACCACCTATCGCTCGGTCATTCCGGTGGATCAGATGCCGGAGGCGCTGCGCTGGAATGCGGCGACGCTGTGGGCAGGGCCGAAATGCCATGTGGTGCACTACCCGCTGACGGGCGGACAGAATTTCAACCTGGTCGTGACCTATCACAACCACGCGCCCGAACCGGTGGCAGGCAAGCCCGTTCCGGTCGAAGAGGTGCGGCGTGGGTTTGAGCATGTGCACCCACTGGCACAACAGGTGATCGAACAGGGGCAGGATTGGAAGCTGTGGGTTCTGTGCGACCGTGATCCGGTGATGGACTGGGTCGAGGGGCGCGTAGCCCTGCTGGGTGATGCGGCCCATCCGATGCTGCAATATTTTGCCCAAGGCGCCTGCATGGCGATGGAAGATGCTGTTTGTTTGTCAGACATGGTGGCCTGTCACGGTGATCTGGAACAGGCTTTGTGCGCCTATCAGCAGAAACGGCGCTTGCGTACGGCGCGGGTTCAGTTGCAGTCTCGGGAGATAGGAGAGCACATTTATCATCCCTCGGGGGCTCATGCGGAATTGAGAAATGCCATCATGCGGGAGAAATCACCCGCAGATTGGTACGGGGAGATCGAATGGCTCTATGGCGGCACCGGGTTGGAGAGCGCGGCGTCGTGACCAAAGACTGTAGCAATATATTGCATTGATGTTCCAGATTTGCATTATATTGCTTCAAAGAGGGATCAAAGGGAGGAAATCATGACTTATCGCAGAACCCTAATGGGTCTGATCGGGGGCGCGGCCGTAGCAGCCATGGCCACCGGTTTCGGCGCAACTTCGGCGTTGGCACAAGAGGTTACACTGAAACTGCACCAGTTCCTGCCAGCGCAGGCCAACGTGCCAAAGCTGGTTTTGGATGTCTGGGCGGACAATGTCGAAAAGGATTCGGGTGGTCGGATCAAGGTCGAGCGTTATCCGTCGATGCAGTTGGGGGGTAAGCCGCCAGAGTTGATGGATCAGGCGATTGACGGCGTGGCCGACATCATCTGGACTGTTGTGGGCTACACTCCGGGCCGTTTCCCATCGACCGAAGTGTTCGAGCTGCCGTTCATGATGACCGATGCGCGCGCGATGAGCCGCGCCTATTGGGAAATGTTCGAAAAGCACATGAAGGACACCGAGTTCAAGGATGTGCACATCCTTGGCACATGGGTGCATGGTCCGGGCCTGATCCACACGGCTGATCCGGTGGAAAGCCCCGATGACCTGCAAGGCATGAAGATCCGTGGCGGTTCCCGCTCGGTCAACTCGCTGCTGACCAAGCTGGGCGCGACACCGGTTGGCATGCCGGTCCCTGCAGTTCCCGAGGGTCTGAGCAAAGGCGTGATCGACGGCACCACCATCCCGTGGGAAGTGACCGCTGCGCTGAAAGTGCCGGAACTGGTGGAGAACCACACCGAGTTCACCGGCAAGGCGCTTTATACGCTGACCTTTGTTCTGGCGATGAACAAGCCGAAGTATGAAAGCCTTCCCGATGACTTGAAGAAGGTGATCGACAACAACTCGGGTCTGGAATTTTCTGTCTTTGCGGGTGGAACCATGGCGGATGCCGATGGCCCGTCACGTGTGATTGCCGAGGATCTGGGCAACAACATCATCACGCTGGATGCTGACCAGACCGCCGAATGGCAGGCGCTGGCCATGCCGATCTATGACGAATGGATCGCTGACATGGAAAGCAAGGGCAAGGACGGCAAGGCGCTGATCGAAGAAGCGCAGATGCTGATCGAAAAGTACTCGCAGTAAGTACATCTGACCGTGGCGGTGTCGCCGCCACGGTCGCCATTCCAAGAAAGACGAACGACCGATGCACAAGCTGATGATGGGATTGGCCCGCACGCTGGCCATTGTCGGCGGGATTGTCCTGAGCGCTCTGATCCTGTTGACCTGTGCTTCTATCCTGGGCCGTCTTTTGAACGGCTTTTTCCATGGTGATTTCATGCAAGGACTGGCGCCCGGTTTTTCCGACTGGGCGATTGCGATTGGCATTGGTCCGGTGAATGGTGATTTTGAACTGGTCGAGGCCGGCGTTGCCTTTGCCATCTTCTGCTTCATGCCGCTGTGCCAGATCACGGCAGGCCACGCCTCGGTCGACATTCTGGCAAACAATTTTTCCAAAGGCGTGAACCGGTTCCTGCGGATGGTGATCGAGGTCGCTTTTGCCGGGGTGCTGGTGCTGATTGCCTGGAAGCTGGGCGATGGGATGCTGAGCAAAAAGGAATACGGCGAGACGACATTCCTTTTGCAATTCCCGATCTGGTGGGCTTATGCGCTAAGCTTTGTCGCTTCGCTGGCCGCAGCCATTGTAGGTATCTACATGGCCGGTGTTCGGGTTTACGAGTTCCTGACGGGTCGAGATCGTGATTCATGACGGGATGGAGGCAAGCCATTGACCGCGCTTGAGATCGGGATTGCATCCTTCCCCGCCTTGATGGTGCTGATATTTTTGCGCGTGCCGATTGGGCTAGCGATGTTTGTCGTCGGGCTGGTGGGATTGATCTGGGTCACGGATGGCACGCAGGTGGCCTTTGCGCGCCTTAAGAACGAGACCTACACGACCTTTTCCAGCTATTCGTTGACCATCGTTCCGATGTTCCTGTTGATGGGGCATTTCGCCACTTTGGGGGGCATGTCGAATGCTTTGTTCAAGGCGGCCGAAGGCTGGTTGGGCCACCGCAAGGGCGGTGTGGCCATGGCGTCCATCGGGGCCTGTGCGGGCTTTGGCGCGATCTGCGGTTCGTCGCTGGCCACGGCGGCGACGATGGGGCGTGTGGCGCTGCCCGAGTTGAAGCAATACGGCTATGCAGGCGGTTTTTCGACCGCGACATTGGCGGCGGGGGGAACGTTGGGCATCCTGATCCCGCCGTCTGTGGTGCTGGTGATTTATGCGATCCTGACCGAACAGAACATCGCAAAGCTGTTTCTGGCGGCTTTCATTCCCGGCATCATGGCGGCGTTGGGCTATGTCATCGCGATCTCGGTCTATGTGCGGCTTTACCCTGAAAGCGCGGGCACGCGGCCAGCGGTGCCCTATTCCGAGCGGTTTGCCGCGCTCATTCAGGTCTGGCCGGTGCTGCTGGTCTTTGGTCTGGTGGTGGGCGGTATCTATCTGGGCTGGTTCACGCCGACCGAAGGTGCGGCTGTTGGGGCATTCGGCACGGCGGTGATTGCGTTTTTCAATGGCGGGCTGACGCGCTCGTCGCTGGTTGAGAGCTTTACGGTGACCGCACGGTCCACCGCGATGATCTTTTTCATCGTGCTGGGGGCTGGGTTCTACAATGGTTTTCTGGCGCTGACGCAGGTGCCCCAAGAGCTGTCGAACTATGTGGTCAGTCAGGGGTTCAGCCCGTGGATGGTTCTGGCGTTGATCTTATGTTTCTATCTGGTCTTTGGCTGCCTGATGGACAGCCTGTCGATGATCCTGCTGACGATCCCGATCTTCTTTCCGGTGATCTCGGCCATGGATTTCGACTTGGTTAATCTGGCCGCTTTGCAGGCCGATGCCGCGCGTGAAGTGCTTGCGGTGGGCGTACCCGAGGGGATGGCGGCGGACACGCTCGCGTCCATCAAAGAGGCGATTGCCAACGGGACTGAATTGACCCGTGCCGAGATGAAAGAGCTGGGCATTCGGATAACCAAAGGCATGGCCAACCGGATGGAGGCGGAACATGTCGCGATCTGGTTCGGCATTCTGGTGTTGATTGTGGTCGAGGTCGGGTTGATCACCCCGCCCGTGGGGATGAACCTGTTCATCATCAACGCGATGGACCGCAAAACACCGATGGTCGAGACCTACAAGGCCGTGATGTTCTTTGTCGGCTCGGACATCATCCGGGTGATCATTCTGGTGGCCTTTCCGTCGATCACACTGTTCTTGTTGAGTTTGTAGGCCCGGACTTTACCGGCGAAGCCTCCACCTTTGAACCTGCGGCTCGAGTGCCCCACATACCTGGGACATTCGTGCCGTATTGTGATGCTGTTCAATAGCCGGAAGCGATAGTCTGACTAAGATCTGACGCATATTCCAAGATTGACGCGCCCGATGAAGCTATGAGCGCGCAATTATCTGTTATTTCGATCCCAAATGGCTTGGCAGAAGGTTTGCTGATATCCTCAGACGTACGAGATAGATGTGAAATTCTGATTGTGGGGGCAAAGATGGTTCTAAATTCAATCTCGAAGTTTCTAGGGTTTGTAGGCACTGGCTTTGTCTGTTTTTCCACGCTGGTCGTCAGCGGTATTCTCAATCCCGTTCTTGCTGATGAGAGCAACTCTTCTCAGGTTGAGTTTCCCGGAAGAATTGAAGCCTTGGTGACCTACGATGTGTCAAACTTGATCGACGGCGTCATTACCAAGGTTCACTTTAAGCCAGGTCAATTCGTCAACGAAGGAGACGTTCTTTTTTCCATTCATGCTGAACCCTTTGAGCTTGCTGTTAGAACGCGCCGATTCAACGCAGTAAAAGCGGAAACAACGTTGGATTCGGCGCGCCAAGATCTTGACCGTATTCAAAAACTCAAGAACCGTGGTTCGGCAACCGATGTACAAATGCTCAGGGCTGAAGTCGCTTTGTCGCTGGGGGAAGCATTGGTCGAACAAGCCAAGGCAGAATTGGCGGCTGCGGAAGTTGAATTGAGCAACACCAGCATACTTGCACCGATCAGCGGGGTTATCAGCCGTTCTGAAGTGAACGCTGGCGGCTATGTCAAAAAGGGGCGCGCGCCGTTGGCTCGCATCGATCAAATGGATCCGGTGAGATTGTCTTACGCAATTCCATATGTTGAACGGATAGAGCAACTTGAAATTGACGACCTTAGAAGACCCCAGGAACTGTTGGAAAAAGTAATACTTCGGATAAAGCTTTCAGATACTTGGGTCTACTCGGAGACGACCAAGCCAGAGAATGTTTCCTCGCGGGTAGATTTTCCCGGCGGAACCATCACCATTTGGGCCGAAATCGACAATCCATACTTCCAGTTACGCCCCGGGATGCGTGTGAAAGTATTGCCCAGTTTGGCGACTGAGTAATGTCCACTTTTTTGTCGTTTGGTTTGCGATCAAGTGAGCATGAAAAAACAAACACCCCACCAAAAAATGGCGGGGTGTTTTAGAAAAGCTATTTCTTAAGTCAGACTGATTTCAGCCTTTCTTCAAGACTTCACGCCCCAGCAGTTCTGCGATCTGAACGGCGTTCAGTGCAGCGCCCTTCCGCAGGTTGTCCGAAACGCACCACAGGTTGATGCCGTTTTCGATTGTGCTGTCCTGACGGATGCGGCTGATGAACGTGGCAAAGTCGCCCGCGCATTCGATGGGCGAGACGTATCCGCCGTCTTCGCGCTTGTCGATCACCATGATGCCGGGTGCTTCGCGCAGGATGTCGCGGGCCTCGTCTTCGTCCAGGAACTCCTCGAATTCGATGTTCACGGCTTCGGAATGGCCGACAAAGACAGGAACGCGCACGCAGGTGGCTGTAACCTTGATCGACGGATCGACGATCTTCTTGGTCTCGACAACCATCTTCCATTCTTCCTTGGTCGAGCCGTCTTCCATGAAGACGTCGATCTGCGGAATGACATTGAAGGCGATCTGCTTCTGGAACTTGTTCGGCGGTACGTCCGAGGTTGGATTGTAAACCGCTTTGGTCTGATCCCACAGCTCGTCCATGCCCTCTTTGTCGGCACCCGACACCGACTGATAGGTCGAGACGACAACGCGCTTGATCTTGGCGCGGTCGTGCAGGGGTTTCAGCGCGACAACCATTTGCGCGGTCGAGCAGTTGGGGTTGGCGATGATGTTTTTCTTGGCGTAGTCGTGGATCGCCTGCGGGTTGCACTCGGGCACGATCAGCGGAATGTCCGGGTCGTAGCGATAGAGCGAGCTGTTGTCGATCACGGTACAGCCAGCTGCGGCCGCCTTGGGCGCATAGACCTTGGTTGCTTCGGAACCCACGGCAAACAACGCCATGTCCCAACCAGTGAAATCAAAGGTATCCAGATCCTGGGTCGTGAGTGTCTTATCGCCAAAGCTTACCTCGGTACCCAACGAACGGCGGCTTGCCAGCACGGCGAGCTCGTCCACGGGAAACTGGCGCTCGGCCAGGATGTTCAGCATTTCGCGGCCCACGTTGCCAGTGGCGCCGACGACGACGATGCGATAACCCATTTTCTTTCTCCAGATATCCCGGTCTTATGACCGGCGGCGGTTCCATACAGCGAAAGCGGTCTGGAGGAAAGAGGCTTGGGGTCAAAAGCGGTGTGTCAGTCCACGCTGTCGCGGCTGAAGAGGTAGAACACCAGACCGATCATTAGCGTGGCGGCGAAGAACCCGAATATGATCACATATGGCGCGCTCGCAGTGGTGGCAGCGGCCCCTTCGTGTAAGCGGCCCGAGACGATCTGCATCACACCAACGCCGCCGATGCCAAAGAGGTTCAAGAGCGTCACGCCGCGCCCGACCAGGTGGGCCGGAACAAAGGCGCGGCCATGGGCCATGATGACGGGGAAGGTGGCGCCGGTGAAACCGATCACCGCCAACAGAATGACCGAGGTCCAAACACCCTGGTCAATCCACAAGCACAGCACGACCAAGGCGATGGCAGACAACAGATTGCCGCCAAAAATCACCCATTTGCGCGTGCCCAGGATGCGATCAAGCGGTCCGTAGGCGAAGGTGCCCGCAATCATCGCCGCCCCCATGACCAGCGTGGCTTGTCCAATCTGCCCGGTCGACAGTCCGAAGACGTCCGACAGATATGGTCCGGCCCACAGACCCCGGATCGCACCGGACGGGGCATAGGCCACGAACATCAGCGGCAGAATGGCCCAGAGTGCAGGCAGTTTGAGCAGATCGAACAGTGACCCTTTTTCTTTTGTTTCAACGGGTTCTGGGTCTTGGACGGTCAACCAGATACCCAAAGCAACCACAGCGGACATAACCGCAAGTCCCATCAGCGTGCTGCGCCAGCCGATCAGTTCAACTGCCAGTGCGGTCGGGTAGGAAGCCACCAGATTGCCACTGGAACCCACGCCCAGCATCAACGCGGCCAGGGTGGCGAAGCGTGCGGGAGCATAGTTGCGGGCGAAGATGTAATAGGACGCCATAAGCACTGGCGAACACCCGATCCCGATCAAGACCATCGACAAGCTCACGTGAATGGGGGCCGTTGCCAACGCAAACAGAACTGCACCACCGCTGCCACCTGCGAGCAAAAGCACGGCCGCTGTGCGCCGTGGCCCGATCTTGTCAAGGGCCAGCCCGACGGGCAGCTGCATCGCTGCGAAGGTTAGAAACCAAAGCCCGGACGCAAAGGCAAGGTCATCCGGGGTTGCCCCAATGTCTTGATTCAAAACGCCGCTGAGGACAGCAAGGAAGGCCCGAAAAAACTGGCTGAGCACGTATGCTAGACACAATATGATCAACCCTGCCTGCATGCGACTTCCCTCCGAATGTCTCCTCGGGCAGATGGGTGACATTTTAACCACCCATGCACAAGCCCGTGTGAATTGTTGCATTCACGCGACAACCGGTCTGGTCGCGTTAGTTTCGGGGGATGCAAGGTTCTGTACCCCAAACGATTGTCGCGTTTGACGAAGGCGACCGATTCTATGAGACGCTAGACCCAACGGCGAGCTTTGACAGGCTTGCCGAGCCATCAAGGTATGTTCCTGTTCCAGAGGACTGGGTTGTGGGAACAGCCGACATTGTGGATTCGACCGGCGAAATTGAGCGCGGCCGATATAAAATCGTCAACATGGTTGGGGCGTCAGTCATCTCGGCGATGGCAAATGCATTGGGAAACAACACCTTTCCTTATGTGTTTGGTGGGGACGGTGCATCGTTTGCCTTACCGGCATCCGACCGAAAGATTGCGGAAAGAACACTTGCTGATCTCAGGCGATGGGCGATGGAGAAATTCGAAATCAATCTGCGTGCAGCGATTGTGCCAGTTGCAGATATTCATGCGGCGGCCCGGGATGTTCGCGTAGCGCGCTTCGCGGCCTCGACAGGTGTCGATTATGCCATGTTTGCAGGAGGTGGTTTGGCTTGGGTCGACGAGCAGATGAAAACCGGCAGGTATACGATCGAGATGTCCCCGACCGGGGCTGAACCGGATTTGACCGGTTTGTCGTGCCGATGGAGCAATGTGACCTCGGTACATGGTGAAATGCTGTCATTGGTTGTTCTACCGTCGGCTTCGGCTTCTGAACGCGATTTTGCGGATGTTGCCCAGCGGGTCGTCACGGCAATTGGCACGTTGGACCGAAACGGTCACCCAGTCCCTGCACCCGGTCCGCGCGTAAGGTGGTCGTCTTCGGGCCTGGAAATTGAAGCACGCTCTTTGCGCGGCTCTTTACCGGTTTGGGTGTTCAAGAGCATTCTGTTCTTCAAGACTGTGTTCAGTTGGACGTTGTTCAAGACCGACATGAACGTTGGTTCGTTTGATCCGGTCCACTACAAACAAATGATCACTGCCAATGCCGACTATCGCAAGTTCGATGACGGGCTGAAGATGACGGTGGATTGCGATGCCGATACAAAGGCGCGCATCGAGGACATATTGACCGAAGCTGAGCGTCGCAAAAAAATCCGGTTCGGTTTGATTTCTCAACAAGATGCCATGGTGACCTGTTTTGTCCCGTCGGCAATGCAGGATGACCATGTGCATTTCATTGACGGAGCCTCTGGCGGGTACGCCCGGGCTGCGGCCCAGATAAAGGCGTCAGACCGCAAGTAATGCCGACACTTTTTCGGCGATCAGGGGGTGGTCCGGTCTTTCCACAGTTTTGCCAGGGCACGGGCATGGTTGGTTAGGATCAATACGTCAATGCCGACCGCAAGGAACTGTGCACCCATGTCCAGATAAGCCTGTGATGCATCGTCGGCTACCCCCAGGATACCTGGGGCTTTTCCGGCGGCTTTGATGCGCTTGATTGCATCAGAAATGACTGATCGAACTTCGGGCGCGGCGCTGTTTCCCTGAAACCCCATATCCGTCGACAAATCCGCTGGGCCGATGAACACACCGTCAACACCTTCGACCTCCAAGATCTCGTCCAGGGCCGCGATACCAACAGTGTTTTCGACTTGAACGATCAAGCACACCTCTTGGTTGGCTGTTTGAATATACTCGGACACCGACCCAAATTTTGTTGCGCGTGCGGCCGTCGCACCAACACCGCGCACGCCGGTCGGAGGGTAGCGACATGCGCGCACGAGTTCCCGTGCTTGGTCAGCGCTTTCAACAATGGGCACCAGAACCGTCTGGGCGCCAGCATCCAGAACCTGTTTGATCATCCAGGTCTCGCCGACAGGAACGCGAACGACGGGATGTGAAGAACTGTTTGCAAGGGCTACCAGTTGATCCCGGATTGACCGGATGTCGTTAGGCGCGTGTTCACCGTCGATGACCAGCCAGTCAAACCCGGCTGTCCCCATGATTTCCGCACAGGCGCCTTCCGCAAAACTCATCCAACACCCGATTTGGACATCGCCCCGCAATAGAGCGTGCTTGAAAGGGTTATGTGGTGCGGACATGGAGAGACCTCTAATTCGGGTTATGATGGATGGCTGGGGTGCTTGGTTCGGGTGGAAGTTAGTACCACCACCGAAGAGCTGTCTATATGTAACCTATGGGGCGATGATCGGTTGCGCATTCAGAGCGCTTTCGATCGGAGTGACGCCATCAAAAGTCGATCCATGTTCGAACCAACTGCGCGGCGCGGCTGCACCCCAAAGAGTCTGGCGTTGCGGATCCTTCAGGTCCCACTTGATAGGTTCCAGATCGGGATCGACCGTTTGATAGTCTGAACAATAGATCTCGATGCGATGGCCGTCCGGGTCGAGAACGTACAGAAAGAAAGCATTGGAAATCCCGTGGCGTCCGGGGCCGCGTTCGATGTTGTCTACATAGCCGGTGGTGGCCATCAAATCGAGCAGGTCGATGATGTTCAGAGGGGTGGGTACCCAGAATGCGGTATGATGCAGGCGCGGGCCACGACCATTGGTAAAGGCAACATCGTGAACGCCGCCCTTTCGGTGCATCCAAGCTGCCCAAACCTTACCACTTTCGTCATCCTCGGTGAATTCCGTCGTGCGAAAGCCGATGTCGTTGTAGAAGGCCACTGCTCCATCTACATCTGCCGAGAACATGTTGAAATGGTCAATTCGCAGCGGTTTGACGCCGTTGTAAAGCTTGTATTTTTGGTGGATCGGCTCAAGCCGGTCCATTTTGACGTAAAACTCAAGCGGAATGCCCCACGGGTCGCGCGTGCGCAGGGTTCGCCCCATGAATGGTCGTTCAACCCACTCGACGGGCAGGTTCTGCTCTGAAAAATAGGTTGCTGCCTTGTCGAGATCACTGTCGTCAAACAGTTTGAAGCCCAGCACGCCAACATTCGCAGAGTCTGCCTGGGACAAGACAATGCAATGGTGGCCTCGTTCTTCCATTGCTCGCAGATAAATCTGTTTGTCGTCTTCGTGGGTCACCTGCAGACCCAGTGTATCGACATAGAAAGCCCGAGACGCTGCAAGATCAGTGACCCGGTATTCCACGTGGCTGAGACGCACGATGTTGAACGGTGGGTACAAGTTTGCGGTTGGGACGGGCATCGGGTCTTCCTCTCATGTGTCAGGAGCATGGGGATTGCCCGCCAAGCTCGGTGTGTTTGGTTTATGTGTCGGGCTGTCCAGACGCGGACAAATGGTTCCGGATGGTTCCGGTCTTTGGCGAAAGCTCTGGGTCTATGTCGCGCATTTCGAACGACAGTGCGACGGAATGGATGGCCATGGTCTCAGACAGGAAGCTTTGTGCTGCGTCGAAAATCTTTTGGGTTGCGGCTTTACGGGTTTCCAGGTCCCGGCCACCGCGCAAACGAACCGAGATATCCACGTAAGCGTGAATCGGATTGCCGTCGGCGATCGAAACGTGATCTGCTCTGATTGCTCGAACTCGAACACCCGCCATTGGCAGGACGCCGGTTTCGATGGCGGCAAGTCGCAAGGCATCGCAGAACGCCGCCATGTCGACGCGATCTTCCATGTTTGCCGAGTAGTCAATGGTCAGATGGGGCATGGTTTTCTCGCTCACTTTATAATTAACATGTGAACTAAATTTCTGATTCTGTCAACCATGCGTCTGTCACTCGTCGGTTGAAGTGGGTCAAACTATAGGCGACAGTTGGGTATGCCGAGACCAGACCTTACCACGTCCCGTTCCTTACCGATTGCTCTATTGCGTGCGCGTGAGCGGGTAATGGGCCCCATCCGTGCCATGTTGGCTGATGTTGATATCACGGAACAGCAATGGCGTGTTTTGCGCGTGCT
This sequence comes from Falsiruegeria sp. JB4-1, assembly GCF_055693495.1. Classification (NCBI taxonomy): domain Bacteria; kingdom Pseudomonadati; phylum Pseudomonadota; class Alphaproteobacteria; order Rhodobacterales; family Roseobacteraceae; genus Falsiruegeria; species Falsiruegeria sp. JB4-1. Next base: position 4,092,276 of record NZ_JBVFTZ010000001.1, on the reverse strand, counting down.
GCAGGAAGAGGGCCCACAGGACCCGACGCAGATCGCGCAGAAAGCCTGTCTATTGCTGCCAAGCTTGACCCGGATTCTTCAGAAACTTGAAGAAAAGGAACTGATCCATCGGAGGCCTGACCCGAAAGATGGGCGAAAACAGATCGTGGAAGTTAGCGAAAATGGTTCTGTCATCATCAAAAACAACCTGAAAACCAGTCTGGATCTGACCCAGAGGCTGCAGGATCAGATGGGCGCGGAACGGTTTGAGCTGCTGTTGGACCTGTTGAACGAACTGGATGGGCTCAACGAAACGTGAGCAACTTTTAGGCGCGTGGCGCAGCCGCTGAAGATTCTGACCGGGGAGGGCAATACCCGGCCTGAAAATTCTGTTAGTATGGTAATGATGTGAGATGCCCGCCTTATGGTGTCTTTGTGATGTCTCAGAGTTTCAGACCACAGTTTTCGAAGGCTTCACGCGTGGCCGCCTTTTCAGCGTCGGTCAATTGCAGCAAGGGGAGCGAACCGGGCCGCCAACTTGCCCCAGCAGCTCCTGCCAGTATTTGCCATGGGCCTGCGGCTTGCCGCCAGGTTTGGTGCGTTTGATAGCTTCACGTACCGGCTCAAGGCTGTCGCGCACTTTGCGGGCCTCGGCAAATTTCCCTTCAAACGCCAATTGGGTGTATTCATTCATGCGCTGATCGGTTTTGGTCTGGATCTGATAGGGCGGTGACGAACACAGATAGAGCTTCCAGTTCAGTTCTTCGATGTTGTCCAGCCATTCGGCCTCGGACGCTGTTGAGACGTGGATCTTGTCGCCAACCAGATGGGTTAGCTTTACATACATCTCGCGCGGGACCGAATATTTGATCGCCACGATGTTGGGCAGATCTGCCACCCGCGCGCAAAGCTCGGGGCTCATCAGGTAACCGCTGTCGGGGTGGCTCCACATGGCGATGCCTATGTCCACGCGGTCGCAGAGTTCCTTGTAGTAGTTGAACACGGTGTCATCCTGATCGGTCACGAAGTGCAGGATCGGGGCATGAACAACCACATAGTCTGCGCCGCAATCTTGTGCGTGTTTGGCTAGGTCGACCACCGTGTCGAAGTTCTGATCCGAGGCCGACATGATGGTGCCTGCCTTGCCGTCGCACTCCTCGACCGCGATTTCGAAATTCCGTTTGCGCTCGTCCAGCGACATGGAAAAGAATTCGCCCTGCTTACCGGCAATGAACAGGCCCTGAATGTCCAGATCGTCGACCCAGTGGCGGATGTTTGATCGCAGACCGGCCTCGTTGAAGGACCCGTCCGCGTTGAACGGGTTGAGAGCAGCTGCCCAAATCCCGCGCATGTTTTCGCGGGCGTAATCCTTGGCGTCGAGTTTCGAATACTTCATGAGTTTTGTCCTTGCTTGGCCTCTTGCATGGCCTGCCAGAGGGTGTGTGCGGTCAGTGGCATATTCAAATCGGTAATGCCCAAGGGGCTGAGGGCGTCGATTGCGGCATTCAGGATGGCGGGCGGCGCACCAATAGTTCCGGCCTCGCCAACACCTTTTGCCCCCAGGCTGTTCATCGGGCTGGCGGTTTCGAAAGTCTGCATAGCCAAGCGCGGTACGTCATTGGCGCGCGGCATGGCGTAATCCATGAAGGACCCGGTCAATAGCTGCCCGTCGTCGTCATAGATCACCTGTTCCATCAACGCTTCACCCACGCCTTGGGCAAACCCTCCTTGAATCTGTCCTTTGACCAGATCGGGATTGATTATGCAGCCAGTGTCGTCGACACATGAGGCATGTTCCAATGTCAGAGTGCCAGTGTCCGGGCAGATTGAAAGCAAAACCAGATATGCGCCATACCCCCAAGCCTGGCCCTTGTTTTCATAACGAACTTCAGAGGTCAGAGGGGCGGTTTCACCAGCCGACAGACGTTCGCGAGTTTCACGGCATGCCTGCAATACCGCGCTGCCGCCAATGGCCGTCGATCTGCTCGCCAGCGCGCCGATGCCTTCGGGACACGTGCCGGTATCACCACACTGAACAGTGATCTGGTCGGGGGACAGATGCAAAACATCTGCAGCGATCTGGGCAAACGCCGTCTCGCGTTCGTGACCCTGAGACGAGCTGCCGCTGTCTACCTGTGCCCTGCCATCAGTGCTCAAGGTGACGCGCGCGCTTTCCCAACCGGAACCGGACGGCTCGACGTAGAAACAAACGCCTAGGCCCACCAATTCTCCATCTCGACGGCGGCGCTCTCTTTGTTCCGACAGATCGGTGTAAAGGCCTTGATCTTTCAAAATCCCGAGGGCGCGGGAATAATCACCAGAATCCAACAAATTACCGGTGGCCGTTTCGCGCGGCAATTGGTCTGCGGCGAGCAGGTTCTGCAATCTAAGGTCAATTGGGTCGCGGCCTAGTTCCTTTGCGGCCTTGTCCACCAAGCGTTCCATCAGGCAGTTGGCTTCGGGGCGGCCAGCTCCGCGATAGATGCCGGTCGGGCCAATGCGGTGCTGCACAGCGCGCGTCTGCACATCAATCGCAGGAACATCATAGCCGGTCGGCAGCAATCGTCCTGCGTTCCAAGCAGTAATCAGCCCGCTGTTGGGAAGCCAGCTGCCAACTGGTGCCTCAATGTTCGCTTGTAGAGCGAGAAACTTTCCATCAGCGGTCAAGGCGAGCTTTCCCCGGCTGTAAACGCCTCGGCCATGAGTAGCAGACAAGAACTCTTCGGATCGAGTTGAGGTCCATTTGGTATTGCGCTTGTGTTTGAATGCAGCCCAGACGGTGAAGACCTCTTCTGGGTAGATTGACCCTTTCATTCCAAACGCTCCGCCCACATGGATGGCAATCACACGAATGCGTTCGAGGTCGATGTTTAGGATTCGGCAGAGTTCGGACCGAGAGCGGTGGGGAGTCTGAGTGGAATGCCAGACCGTCGCAGTATCTGTTTCTGCGTGATATTCGACGGTTATAGTTCTAGGTTCCATCGGATTAGGGGCCAGGCGCGGGTGATTGAGTTCCACTTCGACCACATGGGCGGCCGCCTCAAATTGGTGGGCGGTGTCGCCGCTGGACCATGTGTCTTTGGCAATCGTCTTTTCGGGCTGTTGATTCTCACCGTCTTCAATATCGGCATAGATCAGCTCTGCTGCGTCCAAAGCCAGATTTTGAGTTTCTGCCAAAACGGCGGCGACTGGTTGCCCGACACTTTCGACCAGTGATTGGGCCAAAACCGGATATGGAAGCGAATGCAGCAAAGGAATGACCTGATTGACCGCGAGTGCGCCAAGGTGGGCAACGTCTTTGCCGCAGTGGACGTCAAAAACACCGTCTTGCGCCCGTGCATCATCCAAATCCAATGAACTGATTTTTCCTAATGCAACTGGGCTACGATGGAATGCGACAAAAAGAGGTTGGTCCAGAGGAACATCATCAGCGTACCGCCCGTGGCCGCGCAGCAGTGTCGGCGCAACCCGGGTCGGCACGGACCGACCCACATATTTTGCCTTGGTCTGTGACATTGCACACCGTTCGGTTTCAAGCTTGGGTAATCGGAGATGATCATGAATAGAAGGTTGTGAAAAATACAAAGAAGAGAAATTGCTATAACTGGAATGGATAGCAAACACGTTGGGTTGAAAGTATAGAGAAGACCAAGTGGAGCAAAGGACACCTCATGAAAATCGCTCTTATCGGCAATGGCGCCATTTCCCAGTTTGTACAGTCTGCCCTGCGCGAGATTGATGCAGATCTGTTGGCGTTGATCATGCGGCGCGAGCGCGTCGATGGCCTGCAAGGTGCTGAGGGGGTGCCGGTCGTGGCCTCCGTCGATGAGTTGCCTGAGAGTGTCACTCATGTCATCGACTGTGCCGGCCATGCAGGTTTGCGGGCGCATGGCCCAAAGGCTTTGGCGCGTGGCTGTGACGTGATCACGGTGTCCATCGGTGCCTTGGCCGATGCCGATCTGCTGTCCGATCTGGAGAAATCGGCCCGCTCTGGTGGCAGTAGGTTGCATCTAGCCAGTGGCGCAATTGGCGGTCTGGATGCATTGCGCGCGGCCCGATGCGGTGATCTGGGGACGGTACGGTATGTTGGGCGTAAGCCCCCAGAAGGGTGGAAGGGGTCACCGGCCGAAGACGTGGTCGACCTGTCGGTCCCTTTGAACCACGCGCAGGTGCATTTCATTGGAACCGCACGGGACGCCGCGTTGCGGTATCCCAAGAACGCAAACGTCGCGGCGGCGGTGGCTTTGGCCGGGGTTGGTTTCGAGCGGACAGAAGTTGAACTGGTTGCAGACCCCAACACCCAAACAAACGTGCACGAGATCCATGCCCAGGGTGACTTTGGATCATTCCGGTTCGAGATTTCCGGCAAGACACTGCCAGATAACCCGCGCAGTTCCGCTCTGGCGGCCATGAGCGTGGTTGCTGCCATCGTCGAAGCAAGACAGCCGATTGGGGGTTAAAGGGGAAGCCATGAGCCACTCTCGAATTGTCGAACGGGTTCTTACACGGCTCAAACTTCGTCAATTGCGCCTCCTGGTGGCCGTGGGAAAGCATGGCAACATTCAGAACGCAGCGCGTGAATTGAATGTTTCGCAACCGGCTGCAACCAAGATGATCAAGGACCTGGAGCTGGACTTTGAGGTTCAGCTGTTCACACGGACCAATCGCGGCGTTGTTCCGACGGTCTATGGCGATGCGTTGATCCGACATGGGAAACTGATCTTTGCCCAGGTGTCGAATGCTGCACAAGAGCTGGATGATCTGAACGAAGGTAACAGCGGGCGGGTGGTGATAGGCACCTTGCTGGCCGCGTCACCGCAACTGTTACCAGCGGCAATTCAGCAGGTGATCCGTGCGCGCCCAAATGTGGCGATCAAGGTTGTCGAGGGCACCAACGAGGTGCTGATGCCTGCGCTGCATTCCGGCGAAATTGACCTTGTCGTCGGACGTCTGCCCACCCACCGCTACCGCAGCGAGTTGGAGCAGCGCACATTGTTTGACGAAAAGATCGTGCTTGTGGTCGGCGCGGGCCATCCGCTGTGTGACAAACCTGGTTTGACATTTTCCGATCTTACGGCGTTTGGGTGGATTCTGCCGCCCGTTGAAACCACGCTGCGCAGACAACTGGACCAGTTCTTTGTGCGCAACGATCATTTCTCACCTTCGATGTCTGTTGAATCCGTATCCTATCTAACCAATCGCGCATTGTTGCAGAACGAGTCGCTCATCGGGCTGATGCTCGGCCCATGTTGCGGCACAGGACATTGCCGCTGGCACACTTGCGCAGTTGCCGCTGACCTTACCGTTTGGAACCGGGCCCGTAGGCGTGTCGTACCGGGCGAAGGCGCAATTGTCGCCAGCTGGTGCTGCTTTTCTGGAAGCACTGACCGAGGTTGCCTTGGGGTTGTAACCGATTACCCCTTCAGGGCTTGATCGAGGTCGGCGATTAAGTCTTCGACATCTTCGATGCCGATCGACAGACGCAACAAGTTCTCGGGAATGCCGGTGTGGGGCTCGATGGTATGACGGTGTTCGACAAGGCTCTCGACCCCGCCCAGTGACGTCGCCCGGTGGAACAGGTTCAGTCGACCCGCAACTGCCAAGGCATCCGCGGCCCCTCCCTTCACCAAGACCGACAGCAGGCAGCCAAAGCCACCTCTCATTTGTTTCTTGGCAATCTCATGACCTGTAAAACCGGGAAGCCCGGGATAATACACGTCGGCCACGTTGGGGTGGTTGTTCAGGAAATCTGCAACTTTTTGTGCGTTGGAACACATGCGCTCGACACGCAACGGCAATGTTCGCATCCCGCGTACCAACAACCAGGCGTCAAACGGGCTCATAACCGCACCTGCTCCCTGCCTGTCTGTGGTAATTTCTTGCCAGACGGCATCGTCGGTCGCGGTTGAAAGCACCCCACCCAGTACGTCTGAATGCCCGTTGATCGCCTTGGTGACCGAATGCATTACCAGATCAGCACCCCATTCGATCGGATTGCACAATACCGGGGTTGCAGCTGTTGCATCCACCAACAGTTTTGCGCCCGCGCCATGAACCTGTTTGGCTGCGTTCTCGATATCGACTGTAAGCAGCCAGGGGTTTGACGGTGTCTCAATCAGAACAAGATTGGCCTTGGTCTGGCATAGCGTTGACAGAGTTTCGGGCGAGCGGGCATCAAACTCGTCGAGGGCAATCTGTCGCCGTTCGCAAAATTCTCGAACCCATTTTGTCGTACCCCAATAGATACCAGCCTGAACAATCGCGCGGCCACCGTTGGGAATGGTTCGAAACGCGGCAGCAATTGCCGCCATGCCTGAAGGGAACAAAAGCGAGGCTTCTGCACCCTCTAATCGGGCAATCAATTGCTCGGCAAGGCGTGTTCCCTCGTTCTGATCCCGCAAGTATACGTTGTCCGAATTCAAGGGCTCGTAGTTTCGATCGCGGGCAAAGGTCGTGGCAGGTTGAATTGGCGGCACGACGCCACCGCTTTGACGGTCCAGAGCACCCAACGCTTGCGCGGCCAAGGTGGCCGGTTTCAATGATCTATCATCCATCAATTGTCTCCTTGCCGGACTGCATGTGTCGAACGACGCACGGGTGCCATTGGTGTCTTCACATGCCGTCATTGTCCAGTCAGATTAAGCAAACATGATACCGAGTTTGGGTTTGCGGGGCTGGGCAGGTCGCGCTAGGCTCAGTTGGTGCTGAAAAGAGGTCTTAACGGGTTTTACCGATAATAAACTGGGATCCGTCAGCAATTGTAGCAAACGGTCGTTCGATTTGAATGACGGGGAATTGATGAAGGTATTGTCCACGCCCAATCGGATGAAACACGGGCGTGAGGGGCATAAAAAGAAGATGGTGGATCCGCAGAAGCCGAACACAATGCGCATGTCTCGGGTCAACGTTTTTCTGCGTGGCATCGGGCGCATCCTGATGAATTCTTTCTTCAGCCGGATTGAAGTCGTCGGCGCCGAGAAGTTTCCGCTCAAGGGGCCGGTGATGATCGTTGCCAATCACGGTAACAGTTTGGTTGATGGGGTTCTTGTCAGCTGTTTTCTACCGCGCATGCCGCGTTTGCTGGCCGCCAGCATCTTGTGGGACTACAAACCGCTGGTTCCCCTTCTGAAAGCAGCGGGCGTCGTGCCGGTGTACCGGCAACAAGACGTCGGAATGAAGATGGCCAAAGACAGACCCTTGTTTGACAGATCGTCTGAAGTTCTGGCAAACACGGGCGTTCTATCGGTGTTTCCCGAAGGGCTTAGTCACAATCAGCCACATTTGTTGCCCTTGAAAAGTGGTGCAGCCCGGATTGCCCTTGAGGCTGAAGCGCAGGGTGGGGATTTGGGCGTGCAGATCCTGCCCGTAGGGTTGACGTTCGAAGATAAGTCTACCTTCAGGTCACGTGTACTGCTGCAAGTGGGAGAGCCAATTGGTATCACCAGACAAGCCCAAGTTTACAGGGCAACCAATGATGTCGCGACACGCCGCGCAGTCGTGCGAGATCTGACAGGGCGTATCCAGCAGGGGTTGTCCGAAGTGACGCTGAACTTCAGTTCCTGGGAAGATGCGCAGGTTATCCGACAGGCAACCGAACTTTGGCAACACACAGAAACCTGGGCTGAAAGTGGTATGGACGCCCGGACTTTGGCCGCAATGAAGAATCAGGTCAGAATGCAACATACGTTCTGTCGTGGCTATGCATGGGCAAAGCGTAACCGTCCCGAGCAAGTAGAACAGGCCTTGTCGAAGCTGGCGCGCTATACGGCGGCCCGAGGCGAGGATGTGCCTCGCGAGGGGAAGATTGCTGGATTTTCATTACGATGGCCTCGTGTGACCCTGTTTGCCTTGATGCCGATGTGGCTGATTGGATCGGTTCTGAATTTTGTCCCGTTTCATGTCTCGCGATGGTTTGCGCATGGCAAGGACGAGGACAAGATGGCAACGTGGTCATTGTTTTCGAGCCTGTTGCTGTTTCCTGGTAGTTGGCTGATCCAAGCTGCAATGTTGGGGTCATTGATCCCCCACGCAACGCAGCCAGGGTTCAACTGGACGGTTTTCTGGTCGGCTTTTGTTTTGGCACCTGCGGCGGGTTACCTGACGCTGACCTATCTAGACCTGCGCCAGGAGCTGCGTGACAGGGCGCGTGCCCGCCAGTCCAAAACAGCCGAGCACGATCTGCAGCTTCTGCGCACCGAGTTGTCCGCCTCCCTTGAAAACATGGTTCTTGCCTATGTGTCACGACCCGAGGCTGCGACTAGGCACAAAGACCAGCAGGCAGAGGAAAACTGAAAATCCGCATTGGCGGAAATTTTTCCGTAATGGTGAACTTCTCCTATTTCGGAATTCCATCCGTTATGGTAGACACTGACTCGAAATCAGGAGGTCGTTATGTCCGAAGCTTTTTTGTCACGTGTTTCTCAAACCCTTGCTGAGATCGAGGCTGAAGGTCTGTACAAACGCGAACGAATGATCACCTCCCCCAGGGGGTGAGATCACGGTAGGTGATCGCGAAGTTATCAACCTGTGTGCCAACAATTACCTTGGTCTTGCGGATCACCCCGCACTCATCGAGGCCGCTCAGAGAGCAATGGGGGACAAGGGTTTTGGCATGGCTTCGGTCCGGTTTATCTGTGGCACACAAGATATTCACCGCGAGCTTGAACAGCGTCTGGCCAAGTTTCTGAACAAAGACGACGCGATCCTGTTTGCGGCCTGTTTTGATGCCAACGGCGGGCTGTTTGAGCCGTTGCTGGGGCCAGAGGATGCAATTATTTCGGACAGTTTGAACCATGCTTCGATCATCGACGGGGTTCGGTTGTGCAAGGCCAAACGCTATCGCTATTTGAACAACGATATGAACGACCTTGAGGCATGGTTGAAACAGGCCCGCGAGGACGGCGCGCGGCACATCATGATCGCGACGGACGGCGTGTTTTCGATGGACGGGTATCTGGCCAATCTGCCTGCCATCCGCGCATTGGCGGACAAATATGATGCCGTGGTCATGGTCGACGATTGCCACGCAACAGGCTTCATGGGACCGAACGGCGCAGGCACACCGGATCACTTTGGCGTTGATGTGGACATTCTGACGGGAACTTTGGGCAAGGCACTTGGGGGGGCAATCGGCGGTTATATCGCCGGGCCGCAGCCAGTGATCGACCTGCTGCGGCAGCGGGCGCGGCCCTATCTGTTCTCAAATTCGCTGCCGCCCGCCATCGTCGCTGCCGGGATCGAGGCGATCCGCTTGGTCGAAGAGGGAGGCGCCTTGCGTGCGCAACTGTTCGAAAACGCCACACATTGGCGCAACGGATTGTCCGAGTTGGGGTTTGACCTGCTTGAAGGCGAGCACCCGATCATTCCGGTGATGCTGGGAGAGGCCACGCTGGCGCAGGAAATGGCATCGCGACTTTTCGATGAAGGCGTCTATGTCTCGGGCTTCTTCTTCCCCGTGGTCCCACGCGGCAAAGCACGTATTCGAACGCAGATGAATGCCGCCCTGACACGCGACGATCTGGACCGTGCACTAGCCGCCTTTGGCAAGGTGGGCAAAGAGTTGGGAGTGATCTGATGCGACCAAATACGATGAAGGCTTTGGAGAAGTCCCATCCGCGCGAAGGGCTGTGGCAGGTCCGTGCGCCGGTACCCGAAATTGGCCCGGATGAGGTTCTGGTGCGGATCAACAAAACCGGGATATGCGGCACAGACATCCACATCTGGAACTGGGACGAATGGGCGTCACACACGGTGCCGGTTCCGATGATCACGGGGCATGAGTTTGCAGGTGAGATTGTCGAATTGGGTCGTAATGTGACCGGCTTGAATGTTGGGCAGCGCTGCTCGGGCGAAGGCCACCTTATCGGAACCGACAGCCGTCAGAGCCGCGCGGGCAAGTTTCACCTGGATCCTGGAACGCGCGGGATCGGCGTGAACGAACAGGGGGCTTTTGCCGAATACCTTCGGCTGCCTGCGTTCAACGTGGTGCCCTTGCCGGATGACATACCTGACGAGATCGGTGCCATTCTCGATCCTCTGGGCAACGCAGTGCACACAGCGCTGAGTTTTGATCTGTTGGGCGAAGACGTTCTGATCACTGGTGCAGGTCCCATCGGGATCATGGCGGCAGCGGTGGCCCGCCACGCCGGCGCACGCAATGTGGTGATCACCGATATCAACGCGGATCGCTTGAAATTGGCCGAACATGTGGTGCCGACGGTGCGGGCGGTCGACGTGTCGAGCGAGGACCTGAACGATGTGATCGCCGAGCTTGGGCTGACCCAAGGGTTTGATGTCGGACTTGAGATGTCGGGTTCCCAAGCAGCGCTGGATCAGATGGTCGAGGCATTGGTCATGGGCGGTAAGATCGCGTTGTTGGGGATTCCGCCGGGAAAATCTCCGGTGGATTGGAGCCGGATCGTGTTCAAGGCGATCACGATCAAGGGTGTTTATGGCCGCGAGATGTTCGAGACCTGGTACAAGATGATCGCGATGCTGCAGAACGGCTTGGACGTGAGCCGTGTCATTACGCATCGGTTTGGCGTGGATGAGTTTGAGGCTGGGTTTGAGGCGATGAAATCCGGGCAGAGCGGCAAAGTTGTTCTGGATTGGGGCTGACGGTAGGGGGCGCTGCCCCCGTCGCTGCGCGACTCCCCGGAGTATTTGAAAAAGGTGAAGATGGTGGCGCACAACTCGATTGTCGATGTAATCGGTGGCACGCCGTCTGTGTGGTTGGATCGGATGGTGCAGGCGCGCGGGCTACAGGGGCGGATACTGGCGAAGCTTGATTATCTGAACCCCGGCTTCTCTAAGAAGGATCGGGCGGCCAAGGGCATCATCGAAGCGGCTGAAGCTGAGGGAAATTTGGTGCCCGGGCAGACCGTGGTTGAGCTGACCAGCGGTAATATGGGCACCGGGCTGGCAATTGTCTGCGGGATCAAGGGCTATCCCTTTGTGGCAGTCATGTCGCGCGGCAACTCGGAAGAGCGCGCACGGATGATGGAGGCGCTTGGGGCCGAGGTGGTACTGGTGGATCAGGCGCACGGAAGTTTTCCGGGTGAAGTTTCAGGTGAGGATCTGGCGTTGGTCGAGGCCGAGGCGGAACAGATCACTGCCGCACGCGATGCCTTTCGCGCGGATCAGTTTCATCACTTGGGGAATGCTCAGTCTCATATGAACACGACGGCACCTGAGCTTTGGGCGGACTCGGATCACACGATGACCGCATTTGCGGATTTTGCGGGATCGGGCGGGACATTTGCAGGCACAATGCAAGGGCTGCGCCAGATGAATGCCGACATTCGCGGTTATCTTGTCGAGCCCGAAGGCGCGGCTGCCTTGGCCGGTCAGGATGTCACCCAAGCCGGACACCCTATTCAAGGCGGCGGCTATGCAATGTTTGACTTGGCCTTTCTGCGCGATGTCCGTGCTGATGGTTATCTGACCGTGTCAGGCGATGAAGCGCGGCAGACGACACGAGCGCTGGCGCGGGAAGAGGGAATCTTTGCCGGGTTTTCTGCCGGGGCAAATGTGGCCGCCGCTCTACGGTTGCTGGAAGGGGTAGAGGCCGGGGGTGTGATCGGAGTGGTGATCTGCGACAGCGGGTTGAAGTATCTTTCAACCGATCTCTGGGGCTAAGCGCACACGGCCCTGATCGGTCAGCAGCCAGCAGTCGCCGTTCTCGAAAACGACGGCGGACAGAGGCCCGCCAAACGCGGCACCGGAATCCAGATTGACGCGGTTGCCTTTGTGTTCCGCCTGTTTCGCAGGCGTGTGGCCATGAACCACCAACCAGGGGTGTGGGTCGGCGTAGTTCAGAAAGGTCTGCCTGATCCACACCAGATCGTCTTCGACTTGATCCTGTAGGGCCACACGTGGCCGGACACCTGCGTGAACGAACAGCAGACCGTCCTGCAAATAGGTTGTCGGTAGATCGTTGAGAAAGGTCACGTGTTCGGCCGGAATGGCGTTGCGCGCAGCAGAGTGAACTTCATGAATGCGGGTGCGTTCGGGCACATCGACGCCATAGGAGGCCAGAGTTTCGATGCCGCCCAGCCGTTCATGTAGCCAGTGATAGCCGACCAGCAGTTGGTTGTCGTTCATCGGATAGTCCTGCATGAACATGGTAAACATCCGATCGTGATTGCCCTTGAGTGTGATCCAATCACGTCCCTGCGCCTTGCCGCGAACCAGCAGGTCAAGAACGCCACGGCTGTCGGGTCCACGGTCGGTGTAATCCCCCAGGAATACGACACGTGCATCCTTGCCGCCGTCCGTTTCAATCCGGTCAAGTGCTGCCTCAAGCAGCTCTAGCTGCCCGTGCACGTCGCCGATGGCGTAAATTGGTGTGGTCATTTTCTGCCCGATCCTGCTTGGCCTGACCCTAGCAATGTGGCCGTGCAGCGCAACCGGCAAGAGCGGGCAAAAAGACGCCGCCCCGGTGAAGGGGCGGCGTTTTGAGCGTCGTCACAGATGTTCGGGTCTTTAGACGACGTCAAATTCCAGCGGCTTGATCTGGGTGAACAGGCCGGTCTCAGCCAGCTTGGCGCGTGCTTCTGCCGGGACAGGTTCGTCCACATAAAGCAGAGCGATGGCTTCCTGACCCGCTCCGGCACGGCCAAGCGTAAAGTTGGCGATGTTCACGCCGTTCGCACCCATGGTCTGACCCAATGCGCCGATGATGCCCGGCACGTCTTCGTTTGTGGTGTAGAGCATGTGGCGCCCGATCTCGGCGTCGATGTTGATGCCCTTGATCTGGATGAAGCGTGGCTTGCCGTCGCTGAACACGGTTCCACCGATCGAACGCTCGCGCTTGTCGGTGACCACGGTGACCTTGATGTAACCTTCAAATGCACCCGACTTGTCCTGATTGGTCGTCGAGATCTGGATGCCACGTTCCTTGGCCACAACCGGAGCCGAAACCATGTTCACCTCGGGGTTGAACTTTTTCATGATGCCGGCGACGGCGGCACAATTGAGCGCAGCCAGGTTCATCTCGGCGGCGACGCCGTCATAAAGGATGTTGATCGCTTTCACGGGTTCGTCGGTCATCTGACCTACGAAAGAGCCAAGATGTCCGGCCAGCTTGATCCAGGGGCCCATGACCTTGGCTTCTTCGGCGGTGACCGACGGCATGTTCAGCGCGTTTTCAACGGCACCGGTTAGCAGGTAGTTCGACATCTGCTCAGCTACTTGCAGAGCTACGTTTTCCTGCGCCTCGGTTGTGGCGGCACCAAGGTGCGGGGTGCAGACCACATTGGGTAGGTTGAAGAGCGCGTTGTCTTTTGCCGGTTCGACGGCAAAAACGTCAAAGGCAGCGCCAGCAACGTGACCCGATTGCAGCATCTCGGCCAGCGCCTCTTCGTCGACCAGACCGCCACGGGCACAGTTGATGATGCGGACGCCCTTTTTGGTCTTGGCAAGGTTCTCGCGGCTCAGGATGTTGGCGGTGGCGTCGGTGAACGGCACGTGCAGGGTGATGAAATCGGCGCGCGCTAGCAGGTCGTCGAGTTCGACCTTTTCGACGCCCATTTTGTCGGCTTTCTCTTCGCTCAGGAAGGGGTCATAGGCGATGACCTTCATTTTCAGGCCACGGGCACGGTCGCAGACGATACCGCCGATGTTGCCGGCACCAATGACGCCAAGTGTTTTGTTGGTTAGCTCGGTGCCCATGAATTTGGACTTTTCCCATTTGCCAGCGTGTGTGCTCTCGCTGGCCTCGGGGATCTGGCGGGCCACGGCGAACATCATGGCAATGGCGTGTTCGGCGGTGGTGATCATGTTGCCAAAGGGTGTGTTCATGACGATCACACCTTTTTTCGACGCCGCATCTTTGTCGATGTTGTCGGTGCCGATGCCGGCGCGGGCGATGACCTTTAGATTGTCGGCGTTTGCCAGGATCTTTTCGGTCACTTTGGTGGCCGAGCGGATGGCAAGGCCATCATACTGACCGATCACCTCGGCCAGCTTGTCCTTGTCTTTGCCCAGGTCGGGCTGGAAATCCACGTCAATGCCGCGATCGCGAAAGATCTGAACGGCGGTTTCGGAAAGCTTGTCGGATACGAGTACTTTGGGGGCCATGGGTTGTGGTCCTTTGATTGGTCTGCGGGAGGGGCGCGGAATTTTTCAAAAATTTCCGCATCGTTTTCTTCTCAAGAAAACGGTCCCCGTTGCGTTAGGCGGCTTGGGATTGTGCTGCGATTTCGGCCTCGAATGCCCAGGCCAACCAAGGCAGCATTGCCTGAATGTCCGAGGTTTCGACCGTACCACCACACCAGATCCGCAGACCGGCGGGCGCATCGCGATAAGCACCGATGTCGAGCGCGATGTTCTCTGCCTCGAGCCGTTTGGCGACGGCTTTGGCAAAGGCGGCACCGTCCTGAATGCGGGCGTCGTTGAATTTCAGACACACGCTGGTATTCGAACGCGTCGCGTCATCCTCGGCCAGGTTGGCGATCCAGTCGTTGGCGGCGCAGAAGTCGAACACGGCCTGCGCGTTGGCATCCGCGCGGGCGATCAAACCCTGCAGGCCACCAACCGAGCGGGCCCAGTCAAGAGCGAAGAGGTAATCCTCAACTGCTAGCATCGAGGGCGTGTTAATCGTCGCACCTGTAAAGATACCGTCGATCAGCTTGCCGCCCTTGGTCAGGCGGAAGATTTTTGGCAGCGGCCAAGCGGGCGTGTAGCTTTCGAGACGCTCAACGGCGCGGGGGCTGAGGATCAGCATGCCGTGCGCCGCCTCGCCACCCAGCACCTTTTGCCAGCTGAACGTGGTCACATCCAGCTTGTCCCAAGGCAGGTCCATCGCAAAGGCGGCCGAGGTCGCGTCGCAGATGGTCAGACCTTCGCGGTCATCAGCGATCCAATCAGCGTTCGGGACACGGACACCTGCTGTGGTACCGTTCCAGGTAAAAACGACGTCGTTGTTACAATCGACCGAGGCGAGATCAACGATCTGGCCGTAGTCGGCGGTTTTCACCTCGGCGTCGATCTTCAGCTGTTTCACAACATCCGTGACCCAGCCCGAGCCAAAGCTTTCCCAAGCCAGCATCTCGACCTTGCGCTGACCCAGCAGCGACCAGAGGGCCATTTCCACGGCACCGGTGTCCGAGGCGGGCACAATGCCGATCTTGTAATCTGCGGGGATGCCCAGAACCTCGCGCGTGCCTTCGATCGCGGCCTTCAGCTTGTCCTTGCCAACGGCGGCACGGTGCGAGCGGCCCAGAGCGGCGTCGGCGAGTTTGGTGACATCAAATGTGGGGGGTTTGGCACAGGGGCCAGAGGAAAAACGCGGATTGGCCGGGCGCGTTGCCGGTTGATGAGTAGCCATTTCTGGTATCCTTACAGATATCTGCCCTTCGTTGGGGAAGGGTGTCCCACCGACAGAGCTAGGCTGCTGCAGCGCGGCGTGCAAGACAAAAAGAGGTCTGATTTCGACGCTTCGTCACGTGAAGGCGACGCAAATGACCACTATCGGAAACTCTTGTTCCGGGGTTGCGGGATATTTACCCGGTGCGTCTGTCGCAGGTTGCGGAATAGAGTATTTTTGAAAAGATGAAGTATGTCAGTGTTTTAGGAGCATGCCGCAACAGTGAAACTGGACGTGCAAGTTGAAGTTACCCGTCTCTGGCGCATTTTCTGCGGCTGCGCTATGCGAAGAGCAAAGGAGACTCTGCCGATGTTTGTTGCCACGTTGCTCACGAATCCCTCTCAGCCCTCACTGGACGCCGCTTTGGTCGATTCTCTGCGCAATGCCTGGGGGGCGGTGACGCGATCTGGCTGGCTCCGGATGAGGCAGCGGAGTTTGAGTTGCCGAGCCAGCCTGACAACCAATGGGAGGTCTGGGCGGATCTGCAGAAATTGGGTGTTGATCTGGTGGTGCAACCAGTCGCGGGGCGGCGCAAGAAAATGCTTCTGGCGGACATGGACAGCACTATGATCCAGCAGGAATGCATCGATGAATTGGCCGAGGTCGCAGGCGTTGGCCCGCGCGTCAAAGAGATCACGGCGCGGGCGATGAACGGCGAGCTGGATTTCGAGGGCGCACTGACCGAGCGCGTTGGCTTGCTCAAAGGTCTGGACGAGGGTGTCATTCAGCGGGTGCTGAAGGAGCGGATCACGTTGATGCCCGGCGGCAAGGCTTTGCTCGCCACGATGAAGACCAACGGTGGATATGCTGCGTTGGTGTCGGGCGGGTTCACGGCATTCACCTCTTCCGTGGCAGCGACGTTGGGCTTTGACGAAAACCGGGCGAACACGTTGCTGGTCGCAGAGGGCAAACTGACCGGAGAGGCGGGGCGCCCCATTCTGGGTAAGCAGGCTAAGGTCGAAGCCTTGGAGCAGATCACCGCACGTTTGGGAATTGCTGAGGTGGATGTAATGGCCGTGGGAGATGGGGCAAACGATCTGGGCATGCTCAAGCGGGCTGGAACCGGCGTGGCGTTGCATGCCAAACCGTCAGTCGCAGCTGAATGCGAGGTGCGGATCAACCACGGGGACCTGACTGCGTTGCTTTATGTGCAAGGCTATGCGCGCAGTGAGTTTGTTCTGAGCTAAGCACCGCGGCAGGACAGGGCTTTACATATTTAACGGTAATGTTAAATAATGTGATATGCCCGATCTCGTTACTGCATTTTCCGCACTCTCTGATTCCACGCGCTTGGGAATCGTCGAACAGCTCATGTCCCAAGGCGAATTGGCTGCTGGTGACTTGATCGAAGGGCGCGGCATGTCCGGTGCTGCGATCTCGCGCCATTTGAAGGTGCTGCGTCAGGCGGGGTTGATCAAACAGCGCGCCAACGGACCGCAGCGATTGTATTCCATCCAGCCTGACGGGCTGCGCGCCATTGCGGATTGGACCATTTCGAAACGCGAATTTTGGGAAACCAGCCTGGATCGGCTGGAGGCCGCCATTTTGGAGGATGATGAGCAATGACCGACCTGCGTCTGGAGCGCGAGTTTCCCGTGAGCCCTGAAAAGCTGTATGCTTGGGTAACGAACACCGAAAAACTGCTGAAATGGTGGGGCCCCGAGGGGCTGCATGTGCCGGTGCATGACTTGGATTTCACACGCCTTGGCCCGTGGCATTCCACGATGCAAAACGAAGAGGGTCAGCAGTACAAGGTGTCGGGTCAGGTGACCCATGTGGACGCTCCAAAATCGGTTGGTTTCACTTGGGGCTGGCATGATGACGATGATAAGCGCGGGCCTGAAAGCCATGTGACGTTCACGATTGTTGAAACCGCATCAGGCGCGCGTTTGATGATTGATCATCGCGAGCTTGGCGATGACGAAATCAGCGCCAATCACGAAAGCGGTTGGACCTCGTCGCTGCGCAAGTTGTCCGCTCAATTAAATTAACGATTGCAACAGGAGGAAATTGAAATGCCACAGTTCGTATTTGCCTATCACGGCGGTGCAAAACCCGAGACTCAGGAAGAGGGCGAACGGGTCATGGCGGCCTGGGGTGCCTGGTTTGAGAATATGGGAGAAGCGCTGGAAATTCCCGGTGCACCAGTTGGTATGTCCAAGACGGTCAGTGCCAGCGGGGTAGCAGATGACGGCGGTGCGAACCCGATCTCGGGTTACACTGTGGTCAAAGCTGACAACATGGATGCCGCCACGAAAATGGCCAAAGGCTGCCCGATGGTTGTTGATGGCAACGGTTCGGTCGAAGTTGCCGAAGTGATGGAGATGTAAGCCTGCAGGCCGGAGCTCTAAATGAACCCGGCCGCTGGTTTGATCACGCCACAATCCACATTGCGCCGGTTCAGGATTGGCGCGTTCATGAATTTTCTGGTCGCCGGATGATCGGCGTCCAGCACCCCAAGCTCAACCAGAATGGCGGCAATAGCACATTCGCTGGCACGGGTTGTGCCATCTGCGATTTTTAGAGCAACACCCATGCGTTTTTCCGGGATGATGGCAATGAACACTGCTTCGGCCCCGGTTTTGATCGCCACCTTTCCATCCATTGCGCGCATCAGTTCGGTGCAAGCCCGGCCTTCGCCTGCGACCAGTTCCGGGTGCTTGATCATCGCGGCGGTCAGCTGTTCGGCGGCAGCGCTTTGGCGATCGGAGCGGTCAGCGGCTGAGGCAAACCACGCCATCGATCGGGCCAGCCCGGTCAGCGAGGTTGCAAAGTTGGGTGCCGAGCAGCCATCAATGCCGTAACCGGGGCTGGTTTCGTCAGTGGATTCTTCGAACGCGGCGAGGCAGGCTTGCTGCACGGGGTGGTCGATGTCGATGTATTCCGCACCTGCATCCATGTGTTGGGTCAGGGTCAGGAATCCCGCGTGTTTACCTGAGCAGTTGTTGTGCATCTGGCAGGGAGATTTGTGATCAAGGATAAGACCGTTCCGTGCATCCAGATCAGCGGGCTCCTGCGGGCCACAACGAAAATCATCATCTCCCATCCCGAGGTGGTCCAACCAGGCTGACACCCTGTCCGTATGGATCGCGGCCCCATTGTGCGAGGCGCAGGCCAGCGCCATGTGCTCGCTGTTCAGCCCGAATTTCGCGGCAGCACCTGAGCTGAGCAGGGGGAGCGCCTGAATCATTTTGGCGGACGAACGGGGATAGATGCGGGCGTTCGGATCGCCCCAACTGCGCACGATCTGACCGGTGTCGTCGCAGACCACCGCGTGACCCAAATGGACGCTTTCCAAAAAGGTCCTCGCCAAATTTCGGTCATCGGAACTGGTTGTGTCATCGTATCCTCCCAATTTCTTGGCAGATTCTCGCCAATCACTCTTTCACCCATGGTGAAACCTGCGTTAGTGTGTCTATGTCGGCAAATGATGGATTGCGCAAGACAGACAGGTTGCCAAGCCTGCGGGCGTGCCATGGAATTGAGGTTAAGGACGGTCTAGGAGGCTGGACAAATGGGATCGAAACTTGTCCGCATCATCGCGGGCCTGTGTGTGGCGGGGACGACCGCCTTCGCAACCAGCGTATATGCTCAGGCGCAAAGCTCGAACCGAGTGGCGGCCAAAACAGATTGGAGCGTCTTTGTCGAAGACGACCCCACCGAATGCTGGAGCGTCTCAGCCCCTAAGGAAACCGTGAACACTCGCGGTGGCCGCGTTGTGGCTGTTCGGCGCAGTGACATTCTTCTTTTTGTGTTCTTCCGCCCCAAGGCTGACGTCAAAGGCCAGGTGACGTTCACAGGCGGTTACCCTTTTGCGCCAGGATCGACCGTGAACCTGAACGTGAGCGGTACCGAGTTTGAGCTGTTCACCGAGGGCGAATGGGCTTGGCCTGCAACGGCGGCGGATGACACCAAGATCATTACGGCTATGAAACGCGGGGCGCAGGCTGTGCTGACCGCACGTTCGGCTCGAGGAACACAGACCAAAGACACCTTCTCGCTCTTGGGCTTTACCGCGGCCATCGAAGACGCGGAAAAGCGCTGCGACAAGTGATCGGACTTTAGCGGATGACCCTGGATCGCTCTGAGGTCCTTACGCAAACAGTTCCGAATTCGCCGCACTTTTGCGCAGATGATGTTTCTGCAAAGCACAATTCCGTGATTTTCTGAGCGTCTATGCACAGTAGATTGTGCCAGGATTGCCGTTTCGTCTTTGGGGCTGCGTAACTAACTTGTGTCAGCAATTCTGACCAAGGACCGCAATCCATGACTGAGACCACCATTCACACCATCGAAACTGCCCCCGACGCTGCCAAACCCCTACTCGAAGGGTCCGTCAAAGCCTTTGGCTCGATCCCCAATCTGCACGGCGTGATGGCGACCAGCCCTGCGTTGTTAGGGGCGTACAAAGAGCTGTCGCGTCTGGCGATGACCACTGGGTTCTCGCCAGAAGAGCGCACGGTCATCTGGATGACAATGAATGTCTCCAATCAATGTCATTACTGTGTGCCCGCCCACACCGGAATCGCCAAGCGCGAGAAGGTGTCGAACGACATCATCAATGCCCTGCGTGATGAAGAGCCACTGGCGGACGCCAAGCTGGAAACCCTGCGAAGCTTTACCCTAGCCTTGCGCGACAACCATGGTCGCCCTTCTGCGGACGAACTGGCCGCGTTCCGGGCTGCGGGCTATGACGACAAAGCGCTGCAGGACCTGCTGGTGATCTTTGCGCAAAAGGTTTTGTCGAACTACACCAACGCGCTGTTTGAAACGCCAGTAGACGGAATGTTCCAGCCCTTTGCATGGCAGCCCCGGGCAGCGGCCGAGTAACAGTATTCGCCACTTTGGCTAGTAGCGGTCGACCTGTCGTATGGCGGGTCGACCGTTTTTGTTTGACCACTCAACTCACGATCGGGCAGCATGTCGATATTTGAATGTATGAGGGTCAAAATGACTTTTTCCGAAGCTGTTAAGACTTGTTTTTCAAAGTACGTAACATTCTCAGGCAGGGCAGGCCGACCAGAGTATTGGTGGTTCCTGCTGTTTGTCGTGTTGATATCTGCGGTGCTATCGGTCGTTGACCGCATGCTGTTTGGGGTGAACCCAGAGACACTGGAACAGAGCCGCCTGTTGACCGGCCTCTTTCAGATCGCAACCTTCCTGCCTCTACTTGCAGCTGGATGGCGGCGTATGCACGATGGTGGGTATCCGGGATGGTACCTTTTGTTGCCGATGTTTGTTTCCATGACGACCGTATTGTTCCTGTTTTCGGGCATCATGGCTTTTTCTTTATGGAAACACGTGTCGATGACCCGGATGTTCTGCGCGGTCCAGCCGCGGCCCTTGGGCTGACCGGACTGTTTGTGGCCGGATTCGTGCAACTTGCGTTGGCCGTACTCATGATCTGGTGGTTGACCCGCCCCTCTCAGCCCGAAACAAACGAATATGGAGCACCTTCATGATCAAGAAGATATGTTTGTTCGTTCTGTGCCTTTACCCGTTGCATGCTGCTGCTGACCCGTCGTTGGAATGCAGTGATGCGGGCTCGCAAGTTGAAATCGGAGCTTGCGTCTCGGAAGCGGCGCAACGCGTGGAGGCTGCTATGGTTATCGCGCAAGAGATTGCGATGGCGTCGGCGCAAGAGTTGGATGAGGTCACGGGACGAGCGGTTGCGGTGCCTGCGATGAACGCGGCGCAAGAATCATGGGCGGCCTATCGCGATGCGCAATGCAAAGCTGTGGGGGCTTCTTTCGGAGGAGGCTCGGGCACAGGTATCGCCATCCAGTCCTGTATGATTGAATTAGGACGGGTCCGGATCAAAGAGCTTATGAGCATGACTCAATAAGCGCGTCGCTTTGTTCCGCGAAACCTTTTGATCTTTGCTGGAAATCCTATATAGAGGCGCATCCCGCGACAGAATCCGAGCAAAGCCATGTCTGCCAAAGCGCCGATCACCCAAGATGTCATGACGATCCCCCGCAAGTTGCCCGAGGGGCCGATCAACCTTGTTGGTCTGACCCGCGCGCAAATGCGCGAGGTTCTGATCGAAAACGGCACGCCGGAAAAGCAGGCCAAGATGCGGGTCGGGCAGATCTGGCAGTGGATCTATCAGTGGGGCAAGCGCGACTTTGCCGAGATGACCAATCTGGCCAAAACGTACCGCGCCGACCTGGCCGAGAAGTTTGTGATCGAAATCCCCGAGGTTGTCTCGCGTCAGGTGTCCGAGGATGGTACTCGCAAGTATCTGGTGCGGATCGCTGGCGGGCATGAGGTCGAGGTGGTGTATATCCCCGAAGAGGGACGCGGTACGCTGTGTGTGTCGTCGCAAGTCGGCTGCACCCTGACATGTTCGTTCTGCCACACAGGCACGCAGAAATTGGTGCGCAATCTGACGTCGGCGGAAATCGTGGGTCAAATCATGATGGCGCGTGACGATCTGGAAGAATGGCCTGTCCCGGGTGAACCCAAGGACGAAACCCGCCTGTTGTCCAACATCGTTCTGATGGGCATGGGCGAGCCGCTTTACAACTTTGACAATGTGCGCGACGCGATGAAGATCGCGATGGACCCCGAAGGTATCTCGCTGTCCCGTCGTCGTATCACCCTGTCGACGTCCGGCGTTGTTCCGGAAATTGCCCGCACGGCCGAGGAAATCGGATGTCTGCTGGCGATCTCGTTCCACGCAACCACCGACGAGACCCGCGATATTCTGGTGCCGATCAACAAGCGTTGGAAGATCAAGGAACTGTTGCAGGCGTTGGCGGATTACCCGCGGGCCAGCAACTCGGAACGGATCACGTTTGAATACGTGATGCTTGAAGGTGTGAACGACACCAAGGAAGATGCACACCGTCTGATCGCGCTGATCAAGGAATACAACATTCCGGCCAAGATCAATCTGATCCCGTTCAACGAATGGCCGGGTGCGCCGTACAAGCGTAGTTCTGGCAATCGGATCCATGCATTCGCGGACATCATCTACAAAGCGGGCTATGCCTCACCGATCCGCACGCCGCGCGGCGAGGATATCATGGCGGCCTGTGGTCAGCTGAAATCGGCAACCGAGCGCGCGCGCAAGTCTCGCAAACAGATCGAGGCCGAAGCCGGGCTTTGAAATTCTTGATGAATTTCGCCTGAACCATGGGTAGGGTGCATTCAAGTTCTGATGAAATTGAATGTGAGGTATTGATCCCATGTCCCGCCGTATCCTGTCGGCCGTCGCATTGTTGATCGGCAACGCTGTTGGTCTTTTGTTGGCTGTCGCACTTTTGCCTGGTTTCAAAATCGCGCCACTGTCCATCATTGTTGTCGTGTTGGTTTTCACCGTTGTTCAGGTGATCGCTGATCCTTTGATCACCAAGATCAGTGAAAAGAACGTCCCGGCGCTCAAAGGTGGCGTTGCTCTTGCCGTAACCTTTGTTGGCCTGCTTATCACCGACCTGATCGCATCTGGCCTGACCGTCGGCGGTGTGGCGAACCTGCTGGCCGCCACTCTGTTGGTGTGGCTGGGCGCTGTGATTGCCGGTGTTCTGATCCCAATGTTCCTGTTTAAGGAACTGCAAGACAACAAGGCCAAAAAATAACTGGCCCAAAGGCAGCCCCACCGGCTGCCTTAATCTTTCCTCATTTCCGGTAAAGTTCGGCCCTGATCAACAGTCAGTTTCCAATCTGTAAACAAACAAAAAACGTTGAGGATGGAATAATGGCACAAGCAGATATTGGCGGCGCGCTGATCGAGGATGGCATTCTGGATTTGCTTCGCGAAGAACGCACCAAAGCATTGAGCGCACGGGAATGGAAATTCCGGATCGCGGGCTTTGGTTATGGGATCAAGGACGTGCGCGGCTCACAAGTCGTCACCAAGCTTCCCCAGGGCACCGAGTTGGGCGTTCTTCCGGCGCAGTTCGGCTGAGTTTTCTCAGCCGACTTATACCGAAACCGCCGCTGGCCCTTCCAGCGCACCGGTGTTGATGCCTCCCCTTTCAGGACGGGTATCGGCCCGCATGTGCATCACGGTTTCGCGGACTCGGTTCCACGTGCCCTCGTCCGGGTAGATCAGGACAATCATTCCCTCGGTCGGGCTGGTGCGGACCAGATGGCCCGAGCTTGCGCCCATGGCCTTAAGCTGGCTGAGTTTTGACTCGGCGCTTTCGAGCAAGGCTGCTTCGTCTAGCGTTTCGTCATAACGCCAGGTCGAGACGGTTACATATGCCATTGGCCCCTCCCAAGGATGTGGCTGAGGGGCCCAGTCTAGCACAGTTTTGCCGATTCCCGGATCAGCGCCCCGGAATGTCGCTGCGTGGCGGCGCGACGTCCCAGTTTTCGATCAACTCCATCGCCTGTTGTGCGGTGTCGACAAAGCGGAATAGGTCCAAATCCTCGTCCGAAATCGTTCCCGCATCGGCCAAAGCCTCCCAGTTGATCACCTTCTCCCAGAATTCACGTCCAAAGAGCAGGAATGGCACCCGATCCATGCGCCCGGTCTGAATCAGAGTCAGCGCCTCGAACAGTTCGTCCATTGTGCCAAAGCCGCCGGGGAACACGGTGATCGCTTTCGCGCGCATCAGGAAATGCATTTTGCGGATCGCGAAGTAGTGAAAGTTGAAGCTCAGGTCGGGTGTGACATAGGCGTTTGGTGCCTGTTCGTGAGGGAGCACGATGTTCAGACCAATAGAACAACCTCCTGCATCCTCGGCCCCACGGTTGCCCGCCTCCATCACGCCGGGGCCGCCTCCGGTTACGATCACGTTCTCACGGCATCCGGACTGTTTGGATTTCTCGGTCATCAGACGGGCAAACTCATGCGCCTCGTCATAGTATTCCGACAGATCTGCCAGTGTTTGCGTCCGTGCGGTGTGTTTCTGTGCAGGCTCAGGGATGCGCGCGCCGCCAAACATCACAATGGTCGAGGTGATCTCGCGCTCGCCCATCATCAGCTCAGGCTTGAGTAACTCCAACTGCAGGCGCACTGGACGCAGCTCATCCCGGCACAGAAAATCCTCGTCCGCAAAGGCCAGTTTGTAGGCCGCACGAGCGGGTTTGCGGAGTATCCGGAACCTCACGCGCGGTTGAGCGGTCGGTGCCCGCATCGCGGAAGGGGCTCAGGCGGTCTTCTTTCATGTCACGGGGTTCCCTGCTTGCGTGTTTTTTCAACAGCTATAGGGTTCGCAGCGGCAACACCAGTGACAGGGACGCGACCATGCAGGGGAATTCCGAGATAAAAGCAGCAGCCGAGCGCATCGCAGGCCACGTTCAGAAAACGGCGGTGATGACGGTGAATGGCTTTGGACTGGACTATCCGGTCGAGTTGAAGCTGGAACACACCCAGCACACGGGTAGTTTCAAGGCACGCGGCGCCTTCAACACATTGCTCAGTTGTGATGTCCCTGCTGCGGGCGTTGTCGCGGCCTCTGGCGGCAATCATGGGGCAGCGGCTGCCTTTGCTGCGCGGGCGTTGGGGTATCCAGCTAAGATTTTCGTGCCGGAAATGGCCGGACCGTCCAAGATTGCCCTGATCGAAGGGATTGGTGCTGACCTGACTGTCGTGCCGGGCGAATATGCCAATGCGTTGGCTTTGGCCCAAGCGTATGAAGCCGAAACAGACGCGATGCAGATCCACGCCTATGACGCGCCTGCGACGGTGGCCGGGCAGGGAACCTGTTTTGCCGAATGGGACGCGCAGGGGCTTGAAGCTGATACAGTCCTGATCGCCGTTGGTGGTGGCGGCCTGATTGCAGGCGCGTTGGCTTGGTTTCAAGGCGCCCGCAAGGTCGTGGCAGTTGAGCCCGAGACCTCTTGCGCGTTGAACGCGGCACTGGCAGCAGGCGAACCCGTGGATGTTAACGTTTCGGGTGTGGCGGCTAATGCGCTTGGCGCAAGGCGGATCGGGGATATCTGTTTTGGTCTGGCAAAGGGCATGCAATCAGTGCTGGTCAGCGATGAAGCAATCACGCGGGCGCAGCATGCGTTGTGGCGGGAACATCGCCAGTTGGTGGAACCTGCCGGGGCCACGGCGCTGGCCGCCTTGATGTCTGGGGCCTATGTACCGGAACCGGGTGAACGAGTGGCTGTTTTGGTTTGCGGTGGCAATATCGCGCCTGATCCCTTGGCCACATGATCAAAACGCCGCAAAGGGGCGCGGGCGCGTCGGATTGCGCCTTGGCCCATTGCCCCTTATAGGCCATGTCAACATCACGAGAAACTCAGGGAGCCACCCATGTCGAACGCACAACTCGAAGCCGCCATCGAAGCCGCACTGGGAGGCGCGCGACACAATCACTCCGGCCACAACCGGCGAACAGCGTGAAGCCATCGAAGACACACTGAATGCGCTCGACAGTGGGTCGCTGCGTGTAGCTGAAAAGCAAGACAGCGGTGATTGGCATGTGAATCAGTGGGCCAAAAAAGCGGTTCTGCTGGGTTTCCGTATCAAGGACATGGAGCAGCACGACGGTGGCCCGCAGGGCAGCGGCTGGTGGGACAAGGTCGACAGCAAGTTCAAAGGCTGGGGCGACGATCAGTGGAAAGCTGCCGGTTTCCGCGCCGTGCCAAACTGCGTTGTCCGCAAATCCGCCTACATCGCCCCCGGCGTGGTCCTGATGCCGTCGTTCGTGAACCTGGGCGCTCACGTCGACGAGGGCACCATGGTTGACACATGGGCGACCGTTGGCTCCTGCGCGCAGATCGGCAAGAACGTGCACCTGTCGGGTGGCGTTGGCATTGGCGGCGTGCTGGAGCCGATGCAGGCTGGCCCCACCATCATCGAAGACAACTGCTTCATCGGTGCCCGGTCCGAGGTTGTCGAAGGCTGCATCGTGCGTGAAGGTTCGGTTCTGGGCATGGGCGTGTTCATCGGCCAATCAACCAAGATCGTTGACCGCGAAACCGGCGAAGTCATGTATGGCGAAGTGCCGCCTTACTCGGTGGTTGTTGCAGGCTCGATGCCGTCCAAAAACAACGTGAACCTCTACTGTGCTGTGATCGTCAAGCGCGTGGACGAAAAGACCCGGTCCAAGACCGGGATTAACGAGCTACTGCGCGACTGATCACTAACCCGATTCAAGATCTATCAAGCGGCCGCGACGGAAACACGTCGCGGCCGCGTTGTATCAGGCATCCGACAAAGGTGGAGGAGACCTGATGACACGTTTGCTGGTTCTGGCCGGGTTGATGGCAATGGTCGTATTTCTAGAGAGTTTCCCAGGCCACGCGGCCAACTCGGTCAACATCAGCGCCAAGGGCGATCAGCTTTGTATCAGTTCCAACGGGACGCCTAACCACATGATTGGCACTTTCCCGAACCGTGGGAACCCGCATCGGTTTCGGGCGCAAAAGCTGATGTATTGTGTTGATGCCTCGCCGCGCGACACGGGCCGGATCACATATCAGGCCAATACCTCGGGCATCTCATTGACTGGTATCCCGTTCCGGCCGGGTACGGCGGATTTCTATGATGCCTCGAGCCCACGTGGGTTTTCACGTGACAATTCCAGCGGTTGGAGGCTCGAAGGGATGGGGGCTGCGGATATGCTAGGAATGGACCGCCAGAACGCCCATGTCGACCATCGCGGACTTTACCATTATCACGCCCCGGCACCAGCTTTGATCACATCGCTCAAGGGCACGCTGATCGGCTATGCGGCGGATGGATTCCCGATCCACTATGTGGGCGACACTGTCAAACCGTCCTGGCAACTCAAGCCCGGCAAACGCCCGACCACGCCCCATGGCCGCTACGATGGCACCTATGAGCAGGACTGGCAGCATGTAGCCGGTAGCGGCAATCTGGATGAATGCAACGGGGCCATGGTCGATGGGAGTTACGTCTATTTCGCCACCGACAGCTTTCCGTTTTTCCCCAGATGTTTTCGGGGCACTGTCAGTCGTGACTTTCTGAGTCGTCCTTAGCCCCTGATCAATGCGCGGGTTTCGTACCCGCGCAGAGACATGCGGGCGGATGGCCCGTAGCCAAAATCGCTTCTGGTCAAATCCGGCATGAGGTTCAGAATTTCACTCCGCGTGTCGGCATCAAAGCCGTCTATTGTCATGTCTCCGGGGTGATAGCTTTCACTTTCCAGGCCATTGCCGCGCACCACTTCATGACGGTCGAACAAGAGATGGACATAAGTGATCGGCTCGCCATCTGCACAGCGCCGGATTGAGCGGTCGTTGATCAGGTGCTTGGCCTGCACCAAAACCTCGGATGCGCCGAACATCATCTCGGACAGGGCGGTGGTCAACAAAATGCGGTGGTTGGGGGAAACGGCGATGGCGTCGTGGTTGCCAAGCGCGCCACGGGCAAAGAGGATCGGCGCGTCGTTCCCGCGGGCCAGGCGCTCAGACTTACCAACCCAACGCAGAGGTTGTGGACCGTGATCCCGAGTTTTAACGAGATCGCCGGGTTTCAGGTCTTCGACGGGTATGCTCCCCTTTACGGTATCGATCAGGGTCCCTGCTACAAAACAAGGGGTAGTGTTGATTGTGACGATACCGGTGTCCGTGTTTCCGGCCCCGTCCTGAACCTGATACGAAAAAGAACTCGACGCCTCATCCCCGTCGGAATCGATGGTGAGCGTGCCATCGGCATTGACTGTTATTTCTTCTCCACTTGAAAGGGTGATCGTGTCCCCGGCTGAAACCGGTTGTCCATTGATCATGGTGATGATCATTTGCCCACCAGCGTCCGAACTGTCATTGGCCAGAACGTCGACGGTCTCGGCGTTTCCGCCAGTGACATTGATCGTGTCATTTTCAGCGATCAATGACGATTGCAGCGAGATCCCCGGCGATCAACAGGTTGGAATCATAGGTACCGTCACCCCCGTCCGCGATTGCGATCTTGATCGAGTTCATTTCACCTGCCGTGACTGGTGCTTTGACAGTCAGGGTAACGGTAAAACCGTCCATTTCTGTATTTGCGATTTCGGCATTTGCAGGGTTGTCGACATAAAGGTTGGAATTGCTGGTGTCGTTAATGTTGTTGATGGTGATTTCACCATCGCCGACCATCAATTGCGCGGGCTCTCCGTTCACGAAAATACCGACGGCGTCGTTGAAACCTGATCCCACGTACTCAAGGTATTCTTCCGAAGCAAACGTCAGCTGCATGGTGACCGTGTCGCCCTGGGGAATGAAATCAGCCTCAAAGACAGCGGCATCATAGGTTTGCGCCCCGGCCATTTCAGTCAGGTCATCGTCCCCCGCCCGATAGTGGTTGGTCGTCGTACCTGCGCTAACGTTTGCTTCGCCCGAGCTGTTGGTGATGTCGGTGGCACGGCCGGTGGAAAGGATGACCCCCGTATCCGAAGGGGTCACCCCAGGGGCAACGCTGTCTCCATCACTGTAGATTCCGGATGCAGAATCTGCCCCGGAGTAGTCCGCCGAGACGATTTGCATTCCGTCGCCGAACATGGCGTTGGCCATATCCATGGCCGAAGCCGATGTATCAACCGGCAGTTCCGAAGCTTTGGGCATTCCTGCATTCCGTTTGTCTATCCTTGACGCAGAAATACCGGGCAAATCTTCCGATTTCGTTTTCCCCCAATTGCTAATTGTCTTGAATTTTATCGACCTCTGCGTGGTTGACCCGCATGCAAGGCGCAGGCTATGGCGCAGGGATGGAAAAGAAAAAGAAACCATCGCGTCAGCAGGTCTATACCCTGTTGGTTCAGATCGGCCGCAAAGAGGGCGATGGCCTGCCAAAGGGCGCAACGGGCGCAGCTTTGATGTGCTATGCCAGCGGCGTGGACGAGGCAGAAGCCGTGCGCGAGGCAGTCGCCATCCTGAAACAGGCTGATACTGCTCCACTGGATGTGACGGGATATGGCACTTTAACCGAACGTGAAGCTGAAGGGCATGACATCAGCGACGAAGAGCGCGCGCTGATGGACCGCGCGCTAGAGGAAAACGCCGTCATTGTTGCTCAGATGACGCCGTTTTTTGATGATGGCACCCAAGAGGCTTAGCGGATCAGTTTCTGGATCCGAACCACTTGCGGTAAAGCTCGTCGTATGTACCGTTTTCCCGGATGGCCAACAGGGCTTGATTGACCTCTTCGACCAGGGGAGAGCCGGTGGGGAAGGCGATGCCGTAATTCTCGCGCAGAAAAATGGCGCCTGTCATCGTCGCGAATTCACGCCCCTCGTGTGAAGCATAGTAGGACAGAATAGGGGCATCAAACACCACTGCGTCCAGCTTCGTCTTTTCGAACTCCGCTATCATAGGCTTCAGCCCTTCGTACGGCGTGTACGTGATCTCTCGGCGATCGAGGAAACCGGCGGCTGTCGAACCTTGGATGGTTCCAACTTTTTGCCCGTAGAGGTCGTTCACCGAATTGATCGACCCGCTGATGGCATCAACGGTCATCACAGAAGTGATCCGGGCAGTAAAAACCGAAACGATGAACAGCGATGAGATGACCAGCACTACGCCGAACATGCGCCCAAATGCCGTGCGAGGAACACGTTCTTCAAAGCCGCCGTTCACGACAAGGTTCAAAGCCCACCAGAAAGACGGAAACCAAGCCTCGCCTGCGGAACGGTCAAAGTAAGGTTGAGAGCGGCGTTCGAAATACCACATCAACATGCCGCCGCCCATTAGCAGCACAAACGCGAATCCGATTGCCAGAAACAGGTCGAAAGACAACAAGGCCCGCAATAATGAAGGAGATCTTGCCTGACCTTCGGGAACCATAAGTTGCAGCCCGGACTCAAAAATTGGCTGACTGAAGTCCATTTGGGTTTCACGGGCTGCAGTGATCGAGATATTGGCGATTGCCAAGTCGGCGTCGCCATTTTCCATCGAGGCTAGCATGTCGGCAAACTGATCGTACCGCTGGATTGCGATATCCCAATTCAGCGCCTCTGCCAAAGCGGACAATAGTTCGATCGAGAATCCGGCGTCTGCTCCGTCCTCGACAAACGAGAACGGCGGACGGGAAACCGTTGAGACCGTAAGGGTCTGAGCAAAGGGTGCTTGGGCCCAAAGTGTGAGTGTCAGGCACAAACCGAGGAGAAGGCCGCGCATAAGTACAGTCCTTAGTTTGCGCGTTCCTAGACAAATTCAGGTGCTCGAGCAAGTCCGCCCTTTGTTCGCTGACCTTAGGTCAGGCTACCCGGCGCTCGGCAAGGATGCGTGCGTCAAACGCCCTGAGAACTGGATACTTCGA
This sequence comes from Falsiruegeria sp. JB4-1, assembly GCF_055693495.1. NCBI lineage: Bacteria > Pseudomonadati > Pseudomonadota > Alphaproteobacteria > Rhodobacterales > Roseobacteraceae > Falsiruegeria > Falsiruegeria sp. JB4-1. The sequence continues at coordinate 4,061,764 of NZ_JBVFTZ010000001.1, read as the reverse complement.
CCTACCGTGATCGGGAAGTCCGTGCCGATCCAGACGCCCAAGAAGACTGGCTGCCAGATGCTGCGGTTTACGCCTAATTCTCCCAATATACAGACTTTCGGCAATTGTTCCCGCGACCAACATGGGTTCATGTTCAGGCAGCAACAATTGTTGAAAGGTGACTGTCAAACTACATTGTGCCTCCAGAACGGACGCTCCACCGGTCAAATGTCGAACCGGTGTCAGGACCGCCTCTTGGCCAAACAGATATTCGACTTCGCTGCCCGACAACAAAAGCCTCTGGTCCGGAGCGGTTTGGATGTCTTGCTGCAAACCAAAATACGGGGCTCGCAAATGCAATGGCTTCGACGTTCCGCTGGTAGGCATTGTGCGCGAGATTTTGTGAAGGACCGGCACGACCTGGTGGTCTGCTGTCAGAACAACGTCTCCCCTTTGAAGTTTGCTGATCGGGCGGTACCCATCCGGGGTAGCAATGGGCGTGGACGGCAGAAGTGTTGGCATTGGGCCGACGGGTTCGACCTCGTTGCTGAGTGCAAGATAGATGACGTCGGGTGCAACAAAGCGGTGTTCACCTGGTTTGAACAGCGCGCGCGCATCCCCTGCCCTGAGGGGGCTGGGATTGGGAACATCAGTTAGAAACAGGTTCTCTTTGTCGTTGCGCTCGATAGCCAGGCGTCCCCACCGGGCAGGTGCATCCCAGGAATATGTCAATCGCAGGACGTCCAACCGACCCATTTCCGAAGGGTTGATGGCTTGATGCAGGACTGAGTCGCCCTGATAAAGGATCAGGATCATGCCCCCGCCGGGAATGGCCTGAAGTGAAAGGTGGAAGGGCCAGTCACCATTGCGTTCGAAAAACACCAGGGATCTTGGTCGAACGGTAGTGGGAAGTTGGGTTTCGATGACGAGCGATCCTCTCACCAGAAGGTCGTCTTCGTGCGGGCCGATCAATGCGCGCTCTTCGGGATGCCGGTCAAGGCCCTGCGGCGCAAATGTCTGGCCGTCAGTGTCGGATAAAGCGATCCAAGTCATGTGCTAAGCCACCCTTTGAGCGGACATCAGCACTTGTGCCTCGAATTTGCGCAGCGTGCGCCGGGCAGCCGGGCTGTAGCCTTGACCTGTTGCAGGGTCCAGTTCGGGAAAGATCGCGCAAATTTCGTCGACGATGGGTTGTTCGAACAGGTCAGTGGTTTGTGGTCCGGGCAGGAAGCTTTCTGTCGCTAGACCTTCGGAATAGATGACCTGATGCTGGTCAAACATGAGGTGGACATAGGTTACGGCGCGGCCTTCGACGCGTGTGACCGAATGGTCATTGATCAAGTCTTTTGCTGCGATCAGAACCTCGCCTTCACCAAACAACAACTCAGCCAGGCTATCGCGAACCAGAACACGATGTTGTGGCGACACCAGAAGGTCACGGTGCTCGCCAAAAGTTCCTGCGCGGATACGAATGGGGGCCATGTCACCCTGGGCGCGCACCGTGCGCCGCCCAATCCAACGCAACGGCTGAGGCCCGTTATCCTGAGTGTCGACCAATTCGCCAAGCACCAAGCGTTCAACAGGCCTTTCTCCTGCGGGCGTCATGATGAGAGTCCCAGCAACAAAACATGGAACAGAGCTGACGTTTACAAGGCCGGTGTCGGTGTTGGTGGTATTGGTTACGCCATAGGTGAAATTGAAGTCTTCGGTGTCACCATCGCCAAAAACTGTGATCGTGCCGTTTGCATTCAGCTGCAAAGTCTGGCCGGTGTTCAACGTCACCGTATCGCTGCAGCGTTTACAGCGACACCGTTCAGGTGCGTAATTGACAGGGTCCCGCCCGAGTTGTTCTCGTCATTGGCCAACACATCAATGGTCTGTGATCCCGTCGGGAACAGTGTGGCGCTATCATCGTTGGCCACAAGAGCAGTCTGAACACTATCCGCAGCAATCAGCAGGTTCGAGTCGTAACTGCTGTCCGATACGTCCGCGATGCCGATGCGAATCGTATTCAAGGCGCCGGGTACGATGTTCATGGTCAGGGTCATGGTGACCGTCAGACCGTCCATCTCGGTGTTATAGTCGTCGTTCGTATTGTCCAGGAACAGGTTTTCGTTGTTCGCACTGTTGATGTTGCCCGGGTCGGCGTCGCCGTTCCCCACGCCCATATCCACCTGTGTTCCGTTGACCCAGACGCCAACAAAATCCTGATAAACCGAATTTTGAAACTCTGGGTATTCTTCGGACGCAAAGATAAATTGCATTGTCATCTGTGTGACAGTTGGATCGTCAACGGTAAAACTGATGTCCAGATAGGATGCGTCGTAGGTATTTGTTCCGGCAGCGGCATTAAAATCTGCGTTGTTATTCTCGCCGGATGTGTTGGTAGATGTGCTGCCGGATCGGTTCGGGTCTCCACTGCCCCGCGTATAACTAGACGCCCGGCCTGTTGACAAGATAACGCCAGAGTCGCCCGGAGTGGCACCCGGCGCCAAAGCGTCGCCATTGGAATAAATTGCCGAAGATTGGCCCCATCCCGAATAGGATGCGCTCTCGACGTTTACGCCATCGCCAAAAATGGTCTGCGCCATTTGGATAGCAGACGCGTTTGTCTGATAGTTTAGTTCGGCGCCCGTTGCCATGTCCTGCCCCAACCCTCGATCTTGAAGAGGCAGAACACCCGGCCGCAGGGGTACTCCCCTGTCCAGACAAAACGGGTGGCCACGGCTGTTCTTTTGACAGCACGCGGTCGTGTTTCGGTCAGTCTTTTGCGACTGTACTGCTGATTGCCCTGCCTCGGGTCATATTATTACTCAAAGGGTTAGCACGGGTTTCGCCCATCTGTTAAGCACATTTGGGCCGAAAGGGGTTGGCAACGCGACCTTTTCGTCACAAGTGTGACCCAACAATGGCCATGACCCAAGTGAGTGAGACGATGACCCAGACTGATGCCGCCCAACTTACCGCTGATCTGATCCGTTGCCCTTCGGTGACGCCGGACGAGGGTGGGGCGCTGGTTTTGCTGACCGACAAACTGGCTGCGGCAGGGTTCGAATGCACCCGCGTGGACCGGGGCGATGTGTCGAACCTGTTTGCCCGTTGGGGCGCCAAGGGCCACACGCGTACTTTCGGGTTTAATGGACACACGGATGTCGTTCCTTTGGGGGACCAGGCCGCCTGGACCATGCCACCCTTTGGGGCTGAGGAAAAAGATGGGTTCATGTATGGGCGCGGCGCGACCGACATGAAATCGGGCGTTGCAGCGTTCGCCGCAGCAGCCATCGACTTTGTCACCCAAACGCCACCCGATGGCGCCGTGATCCTGACCATCACCGGTGACGAAGAGGGTGATGCCATCGACGGCACAACGGCGCTCTTGGACTACATGGGCACCGAACAGGAGGCGATGTCAGTCTGCCTGGTTGGCGAGCCTACATGCCCTGATACCATGGGTGAGATGATCAAGATCGGTCGGCGCGGCTCTATGACTGCGTGGTTCACTGTAACCGGTGTGCAGGGGCATTCCGCTTATCCCCACCGAGCCAAAAACCCGCTGCCAGCACTGGCACGTTTGATGGATCGCTTGGCAAGCCACGAGCTGGATCAGGGGACAGATCATTTCGATGCGTCCACTCTGGCTGTGGTGACCATGGACACCGGCAACCCGGCCACCAACGTGATCCCGGCGCAGTGTACCGCAGCTGTAAACATCCGGTTCAATGACACGCATACGGGCGCGGGTCTGACAGATTGGTTGCAAAGCGAGGCAGATCAGGTGGCTGATGCCTTTGGTGTCGAGATCGCGATGAAGGTCAAGATTTCGGGCGAGAGTTTTTTGACCCTTCCGGGTGAGTTGTCCGAACTGGTCGCCGCATCTGTCGAGGCGGAAACCGGCGTCAAACCGGAACTCTCGACCACGGGCGGCACTTCGGACGCGCGTTTTGTCAAAAACCACTGCCCGGTTGTGGAATTCGGTCTGGTCGGCCGCACCATGCATCAGGTCGACGAACGGGTCGAAGTGGCGCAGATACACCAGCTCAAAGACATCTACACACGCATTCTGCGGGACTATTTTGCATGACATTGAAGATTGAGGTGACGCAAGATCGCGACACCTGTTTTGCCTTGCGCCACACTGTGTTTGTGGAAGAACAGGGCGTTCCCGTCGAAGAAGAAATCGACATCATGGACGAGATCGCCACTCACATGCTGGCCTCGTTGGATGGTGTCCCGACCGGAACAGCGCGTGTCTTGTTTGACGGTGAAACTGCCAAGATTGGGCGGGTTTGCGTTTTGCCTGAGGGGCGCGGTACCGGCATGGGTGCGGCGCTGATCCGCAAAGGGATTGAGGTCGCAAAAGGCCAATCCGGCATAACGCAGGTCAAGCTGGGTGCTCAGATCCACGCGCTTGGGTTCTACGAAAAACTGGGGTTTGAGGTTTATGGCCCTGTTTATGACGACGCAGGCATCGACCACCGTGACATGGTGTTGACCCTGTCATGAGGCAAACGCTGGTCATCATGGTCAAAGAACCCCATCCGGGCCGGGTCAAAACCCGATTGGGGCGAGAGATCAGCATGGTCGGTGCCGCGTGGTGGTTCCGACACCAGACTCGCAGTTTGATCCGGCGTCTGCGCGATCCGAGATGGCAGATTGTGCTGGCAGTGGCCCCGGATCGTGAAGGGCTGCTAAGCCGTGTTTGGCCTGTCGATCTGCCGCGTGCGCCGCAGGGGCACGGTGATCTGGGTAACCGGATGGGGCGGATGCTGCGGGGTATGCCGCCTGGCCCAGTGTGCGTGATCGGTGCCGATATCCCGGGCATCACCGCCGCACATATCGCGCGCGCCTTCAAAGCGCTTGGATCGCACGAGGCGGTGTTTGGCCCTGCGCCGGATGGTGGGTATTGGCTGGTGGGGGCCAAGCGCGCCTCGGCCCTGCCAAATACCCTGTTCAAGGGAGTGCGCTGGTCCACCGAACATGCGTTGGCTGATACGATGGGCACGCTGCCGGGACGCCGTATTGTTTTGGTGGATGAGCTGCGCGATGTGGACACAAAGGCGGATTTGGACCGGACATAGCGTTTTGCCCATGACCTTGATCCAGTGCCGTGTTAGGCCAGAGGTATGACGCGTATTCCCACGAAGGAAGAAATCCTGGAATGGATTTCATCCAACCCGACCCTCACTTCGAAACGAGACATTTCCAAAGCCTTTGGGATCAAAGGCGCGGATCGGATCGACCTTAAGAGGTTGCTCAAAGAACTTGAGGCCGAGGGCCATCTGGAAAAGCGCAAACGCAGCTATTCGGATCCGGATCGTTTGCCACCTGTCAGCGTGCTGCAGGTCAAGGCGCCGGATGGGAACGGGGATCTCTTTGCCAAGCCGATGGAATGGCACGGCGAAGGGGTGGAACCTGTTGTACTGGTCATTCCGCGAGCCTCGGACCCGGCTTTGGGTGAAGGGGATCGCATTCTTGCGCGTCTGACTGTCGTGCACGAGGAAGACCACAATTACGAGGCGCGCCTGATCCGTCGCATTGGCGCAAATCCCAAACGCATTTTGGGTGTGTTCCGCAAGCGCAGCGAAGGCGGACGGATCGTGCCCATCGACAAGTCCGCAGGCACAGAATGGACCGTTGCCGAGGCCGCCGTGCTGGGGGCCAAGGATGGTGAGCTGGTCGAGGCCGAGCAGGCCGGACCCAAGGGCCGCATGGGCCTACCCAAAGCGCGGATCGTGGAACGCCTCGGCGATCCGTCCGCACCCAAGGCGGTGTCGCTGATTGCGATCCATCAACATGGCATCCCCGATGACTTCCCCGACCCCGTAATCGCCGAGGCTGATGCCGCCAAGCCTGTCGGGCTGAGCGGGCGCGAGGACCTGCGTGATCTACCCTTGCTGACCATTGACCCCTCGGACGCACGCGACCATGACGACGCCTGTTATGCACACGCCGATGACGACCCTAAAAACCCCGGCGGGCATGTCGTTTGGGTCGCGATTGCGGATGTGGCGGCCTATGTGCTCCCCAATTCGGCATTGGACCGAGAGGCGCGCAAACGAGGCAACTCCAGCTATTTCCCTGACCGCGTGGTGCCGATGCTGCCGGATCGCCTGTCCGGTGACCTGTGTTCGCTACACGAGGGGGTGCCGCGCGCCTGTTTGGCGGTGCGGATGCAACTGGATGCAGATGGCAACAAGCTCTCGCACCGCTTTGTGCGAGGTTTGATGCGGTCAGCCGCCTCGCTGCACTACGCCGAAGTGCAAGATGCCATCGACGGCAATCCCAACGACCGGACTGGCCCGTTGTTGGACCCGATCCTAAAGCCGCTCTATGCCGCCTACGCTGCGCTAAAAAAGGCCCGCGAGGAACGACAACCACTGGATCTGGATCTGCCTGAACGTAAGATCGTGTTGGATGACGATGGCACGGTGCAGTCGGTGAATTTCCGCGACCGGCTGGATGCGCACCGCTTGATCGAAGAGTTTATGGTCCTGGCCAATGTGGCAGCAGCCGAAACACTCAATGCCAAGAAATCACCGCTCTTGTTCCGCGTGCACGAAGAACCCGCGCCCGAGAAGCTCGAGTCGCTTCGCGAGACGGCACAGGCGGCGGGGTACAATTTGGCCAAGGGGCAGGTACTGCAAACACGTCACCTGAACACGCTGCTACGAGCCGCAGCGGGCACGGACGATGCGGAGCTGATCAATCTATCTACCTTGCGGTCGATGGCGCAGGCGTATTATTCGCCTGAGAATTTTGGTCACTTTGGCCTCGCGTTGCGCAACTATGCGCACTTCACATCGCCCATCCGGCGTTACGCCGATTTGATCGTACACCGTGCACTGATCAAAGCGCATGGTTGGGGAGATGATGGGTTGCAACCGGATGAGATTGACCGGCTGGAGGACACGGCCACCCATATCTCGGACACCGAGCGCCGCTCGATGATGGCTGAACGCGACACAACCGATCGTTATCTTGCCGCATACCTCAGCGAACGGGTGGGCAATGAATTTTCCGGCCGGATCAGTGGCATGGCCCGGTTCGGGGCCTTTGTGAAGATGGACGAAACCGGGGCTGACGGACTGGTTCCGGTGCGCTCGCTGGGGCGTGAATTCTTTCATTTCGACCGCGAGGCCGGGACGCTGATGGGATCGGATACGGGTATGATCCTGTCCATCGGTCAGCGTGTCACTGTGCGGCTGACGACAGCGACACCGGTGACAGGCGGGTTGGAATTGGAGCTGCTGTCGGTCGAAGACAAGGCCATGCCAAAGCCGGTTAGCCCCGCAGGGCGAACCCAACGCCGCAAGGCGATCAAAGGCAAACGCAAACGGGACAAGATCAAGCGCAAGGTGGAACGCAAGCGGCGCTAGGTCACTTCTTTTGGTGGTATGTCAACGCGCGGGCGATGAGCCAACCGTGACGTCCCTCGTCGATCTGATCGGCCTCGTTGAACAGCACGGCGCGCGTGCCCTCGATCCGGTCTGATTGGGGGAAAGCCAATTCGTAATCCGGGATCAGGCGGCTTTGGCAATGCACGAACAGGGCAAATCCACCTGCCTTTGGAACACCCAACCGGATGGTTGATCCCTTGGCTGTCAGATAGGCTGGTTGACCCCATTTCAGCGTCTCTTCGATCTGCGGCTTGTGCGGCAGGTCGTGCGCCACGTCAAAAATCAACTCGCGCAATCGCAGCAGCCCTGTACGGGGTTCTGGTGGGATCGCCGCATAAGCTGCGGCGACCTGTTCGTTGGCATAGGGTGTCATGTCAAATCAAACGCCTGATCCATTCTTGCGACATAGTCGGTCAGCAGCCTGTCATTGGCAATCCGTTGTTGCAGGGGCGTTTTAACTGGTGTCGCCGCAATTGCGGCCAACATTGGCGCGACGGAATAGTCGGCAGAAGTCGGAGTGCTGCCCATCAAGAACGGTGAATGCCACAGGAAGGCAGAGATCGCGGTCAGGTCGTTCTCGACTCGCTCCAGTCGTTCGGCTTGCGAAAACCGAGATACGCCCTGCATGTCCAACCCGCGCAGGACTGACTTGCGGACGGACTTGGTGATTGGCCCCCTGATCAGGCGCGGAATGCCAACAAAGAACGTCTCGCGCAGCGCTGGCCAGACCTCGTCATTGCCCCAGCGGTCCATGACCAATTGAAAATACAAGTGATCCTCCGCCATGCGGATCAGCGCACGTGATTGACCTTTTTGCAGATCGCTTAGGCCTTGGTCAAAGTCCGCGCCACGCGCCTCCAGCCAGCCACGAATGGCGTCGCTGTCAGGCATCAGCCGCTCGGGTGTGCGCAGTACGGGCAGTTTGCGATGGGGCATCTTGCGCGGGTCGAGCAGGTCGGAGCGCTGCCATTGCTGGCCCGAAGCTTCGAGAAGATAGGCGGCTTTGACACAGAAGGGACTGCCGCTGAAGAGGCCAAAGGCCGAAGGATAAATGAGAAGGGTCAACATAAGCGAACTCCGAGATTTGAATTGAGTCGAACCTAGAGGCGAGTGATGACAGTTTCTGTCATCAGTGATAAGCAGGATGGAGACATGTCACGCACCGCCCGCCTGTTCCAATTGATGCAAGCCCTGCGTTCAGGGCCGCAACCACGCACCTCGATCCAGCTGGGGCAGGATCTGGGGGTGTCGCCGCGCACGGTGCATCGCGACATTGATACCCTGCGCAGTCTTGGGGCGGTGATCGATGGTGAGGCCGGGTTTGGCTTTACTCTGATTGAGGACGCGACCCTGCCGCCTCTGGGGTTTCTGGATGACGAGTTGGAGGCGCTGGTTCTGGGTTTGCGCGAGGTCGAGTTGATCGGTGATCCGGCCTTGTCCGAAGCCGCCAGCGCAGCCCTGCGCAAACTGCAAGGGCGCCTGCCGCAACGCCAATCTCATCGTCTCAGCCATGCTGTGTTGACGGCCACACGGTTCGATCGCCCCCCAAACCAGGGGTTGAAGTTGCGCGCCTGCGCAAGGCGACTTGGGATGAACAGGCGGTGGAATTTGGGTATTCGGACGTGCACGGGGCTCAGACCCATCGCCGGGTGAACCCGCTATCACTTGTCTACATGGATCGGGCCAGCGTGTTGGTGGCATGGTGCCATCTACGGCAGGATTTTCGAACGTTCCGTTTGGATCGGATGCGCGAGTTGATCGTGACCGACCAGAGCTTTCGCCCCAATCGGGTGCCCCTGCTAAGGCAAGCTATCGAAGGGCTGCGGGCCGAACGGGCGCGAGCGGAGGATTGCACACCGCCCGAGTGATCCCTTTCGTGGATGCGGCTTTCACGCTACCTTTTGAGCAGAGCAGATAGTCGGGACAACCAAGATGCGTGTATTGCTAAGTGCCGCGGCAGTGACCGCTGTAATGATGCCCGGGGCAAGCACCGGGTCCGAAACCGAAACTACCGTCAAACTGGCCTCGGCGGAGGTGTTGACCTCGCTCAGGCCGCAATTGCGCCCTGCACATGTAGATGCGGTGAAATCCACAGCTGTTGCGTCCGAGGGTGGCTTTCAAGAGTGGATCGTGGGCTTTGGTCCCAGTGGCCGAAGCTGCAGGCATCAAGCGGTCTGTCTGGCAGGGCGCCTTAAGCGGTGTGAGCTATGACGCCGAGGTGATCAAACGCGACCGTAACCAATCCGAGTTCACAAAGACGGTTTGGGTCTACCTCGACAGTGCGGCGTCGGATCTGCGGGTCAAGAACGGCAAAGCGGCGCTGAAAAAGCGCAACGCCCTGCTGGACAGGATCGAGGCTAAGTATGGCGTCGAGAAAGAGGTCGTGGTGGCGATCTGGGGACTGGAAAGCGCTTATGGCACCTTTCGGGGATCGAAGAGCGTGATCCGCTCGCTGGCGACCCTGGCGTATGACGCGCGACGCAGTGACTTTTTCGAAGAGCAGTTGGTTGCAGCTTTGCAAATCTTGCAGGCGGGTGATGTGGCCAGTCGCAACATGAATGGCAGTTGGGCAGGGGCGATGGGGCATACGCAGTTCATGCCGACCTCATTCCTTGAGTATGCAGTAGACTACTCTGGCGACGGTAAACGCAACATCTGGTCCGACGATCCGACGGATGCTTTGGCCTCAACCGCGGCCTATCTGGCGGGGCATGGCTGGACCACCGGACAGCCCTGGGGTGTTGAGGTCACGTTGCCCAAAGGGTTCGATTACACTTTGGCAAATCGCGAGATTACCAAGACCCCAAAGGAGTGGGCCAAGCTTGGCGTGAAGGACGTGAATGGCAAGGCGGTGCGCAATCACGGCGCGGCGTCAATCTTGCTTCCCGGTGGGGCAGAGGGCGTGCCCTTCATGATCTTCGACAACTTCGAAGTGCTTGAGAGCTATAACACTGCTGATGCCTATGTAATCGGAGTGGGACACCTTAGCGACCGCATTCGTGGCGAGAGCAAGTTGCAGGGTGACTGGCCACGTGAAGACCGAGCCCTGACCTATGATGAGCGGATCGAATTACAGGAACGGCTGACAGCGAAGGGGTTTGATACCCAAAAGATCGACGCAAAGATTGGCCCGCTGACGATCAACGCGGTCAGGGCCTACCAGGTTGCCAGTGGAATGGTGCCCGATGGCTATGCTTCACCCCGTCTGCTGCAAAGCCTGAGATGAAAAAGAGGGGCGCTGCCCCTCCTTGAACCCGTGGATCAATTCACCCCGCCGTATTGTCCACGAGAAGAACGGCAGGGTGTTTTTCTTTAGCCCGGTGACATGCCCCGCAGTCGTTCCGAACGGCGGCGCAGCAGCTCGACCGTGGTCAGCAGAGCAATTGAGATCACCACGAGGATCGTCGCCACAGCCAGGATGGTCGGCGAGATCTGCTCGCGCAGACCGGTGAACATCTGCCAAGGTAGCGTCTTCTGGCTGGCCGAACCGACAAAGAGCACCACGACAACTTCGTCAAACGAGGTGATGAAGGCAAAGAGGCCGCCCGATATCACGCCCGGCAGGATCAGCGGCATCTGGATGCGGAAGAAGGTCGTGACCGGATTTGCGCCCATGTTTGCCGCGGCACGCGTCAGAGAGCGGTCAAACCCAACCAATGTCGCCGTCACTGTGATGATCACGAACGGAATGCCCAGAACGGCATGGGCCAGAATGACTTTGACGTATCCCACGAAGTTTTTGGAAAGTCCCAGCGTTCCTTCCATCCAGTTGCCGATGCTCGAGTAGAAAAAGAACATGCCGGTGGCCGAGATGATCAGCGGCACAATCATCGGCGAGATCATGACGGCCATGATCGCCCGGCGACCGGGAACATGGCTTTGGCTCAGACCGATGGCGGCCAGCGTACCAAGGCTCACCGAGATGACCGTCGCAATCGGCGCAATGATCAGCGAGTTCTTGAACGAGCGCTGCCATTCATTGTTGGTGAAGAAGTCTTGATAGTGTTTGAGCGAGTAACCTTCAGCCTCAAACCGGAGCATCTCTGGTGTGAACGTAAAGAAGTCCTGTGAGTTAAAGCTGAGAGGCATGACCACAAGGATTGGCGTGATCAGGAATACGAAGATCGCTCCACAAATCACCCTGAAGCCATAGTGCCACAACACCTGGCCTGGGGTCAGGTAGGGCAACAGTCGCTGGCGATAGCGGCCTTCGTACATCCAGTAGGTGAACCAATGAAAGAACCAGCCTGCAATGGCACCCAAGATCGCTCCGGGAATGCCGCCAAAGAAAAAACCGAGGACGACAAAGACGGCGATCGAAATCCACTTTGTCAATTGCTCGTTTTTCAAAGCAAAGATGTAGAGCGCCGCCAACGCTGTCACGATGGCAGCACCAATAATAATGCCCAGGAAGCCAGAACCATTTGCGGTACCAACAAATAGCCCGAGCAACCCGCCTGCCGCCGCAACGGTCGGCAAGACAAGAGACATAGGTTTGCGCGAGATCGGTGTGAGTGCAGCCATGTCCGTTACCCCAGTTTCACGTTGTCGATGCCCACGATCTTGTCATAGGCCCAATAGAGGATCAGAACGACCACCAGAAGGATCGTGCCCAATGCAGCCGCAAGGCCCCAGTTTAGAGAGCTCGAAATGTGGTAGGCAATTCGGTTTGAGATGAAGACACCTTTGGTGCCGCCGACGATTTCAGGCGTGATGTAGTAACCGATCGCCAAGATGAAAACGAGGATCGAGCCCGCTCCAATGCCCGGAATGGACAGCGGGAAATAGACCCGCCAGAACGCCGTCCAGTTGGTCGCGCCCATGGATTTCGCCGCACGCAGATAGGTGGGTTGGATCGTCTGCATCACCGAATACATCGGCAGGATCATGAACGGCAGCAGGATGTGGGTCATCGCGATGATCGTGCCGGTTTGGTTGTTGATCAGGACCAATCGTGAGTCATCCGCCACCATACCAAGCCAGACCAGAACCTCGTTGATGACGCCTTGTTGCTGTAGCATGACCTTCCAGGCCGATGTCCGTACCAGCAGCGAGGTCCAAAATGGCAGAAGCACCAGGATCATCAGAACGTTGGCGGTGCGCATCGGCAGGTTGGCCAGAATCCAAGCCACTGGGTACCCCAGCAAGATACAGGAACCTGTGATTATCAGGGACATTATCAGCGTGCGGCCAAAAAGCTTGACCAGGATCTGCTTGTCTTCTGGCTGAGATTGCGCCCCTTCAGGTGTACGGCGCATATCCACGGCGTTCAGGAAATACCCATTCGTGTAGCGTGGTGAGTGGGTCTTGATCACGCGCCAGGTTTCAACGTCGCCCCATTTCTTGTCGGCCTTGATCAAAGCTTCTTTGAACGGACCATCGGTTTCAGGGTCCATCCGCTTGAGTTTGCGGCCTGACTTGCGGAACAGTGACGACATGCCGGTCTGCTCATAGTTCAACCGGGTGCCAAGGCGGGTGTGTTGTTTGGCTTCAATGGCTGTGACCATGTCCGCCACAAATGCCGCATAAACAGGTTCATCGGGTAATTCGCCGGTGTCAGCGTCCCAAGCCTGAAGTTCAACCACTGTCAACGGCAGGGTATCCGCTACGATGTCGTTTTCCACCGAGCGCGACAGCATCGAAATGATAGGGATGATGAAAGAAAACAGCACAAAGAGGAGCAGCGGCGCAATCAGCATCAGCGCCCTCATCTTTTGCAATCTCAGCGCGCGGGCCAGGCTTTTCTTGAGCGGCGTGCCGTCTGCGGCAAGCATAGGCCCATCGGAGGTGGTGTCCGTCATGTCTTCCCCGTTGGTCTTGTTTTTATTGGTAAATGTCCAAACGAATGGAGGTGGAAAGGGCCTAGTCGTGGCCCTTTCCGAATTCAGACAGGGCGATTATTTCGCCAGCCACGCCTGGAATTTGCCGTCGATGTCATCGCGGTAGTCAGCCCAGAACTCGTAGTTGTAGAGGAACGTGTTCTTTGCGTTTTCCGGATCGGTCGGCATATGCGGTGCCATGTCGATGCCCAGATCGGCGTGCTGGCCAACCAGCGGTGCCGAAGATGCGCGTGCCGGACCGTAAGAGATCCACTTGGCTTGATCCGCCAGACGCTGAGTGTCGGTCGCGAACATGATGTAGTCCAGCGCCTGCTTCTTGCGCTCGTCGCTCAGACCGGCTGGGATGATCCAACCGTCCAGATCGAACACCTGCGCGTCCCACAGCATGGCAACCGGCTGCTTCTGCTCTTCGATGACCGAGAACAGACGACCGTTGTAGGTCGAACCCATTACGATTTCACCATCAGCCAGCAGCTGAGGAGTGTCAGCGCCAGCGGACCACCAGATCACGTCGTCTTTGATGGTGTCCAGTTTTGCCAGAGCCTGATCCTGACCTTCGGGTGTGGCCAGAACGTCATAGACGTCGTCTTTGGCAACACCGTCACAGATCAGAGCCCATTCCATGTTGTTGATCGGGCGCTTCTCAAGCGAACGCTTGCCGGGATATGCATCGGTGTCGAAGACCGCGCAGACGCTTGTGGGTGCAGTGTCGCCAACCAGGTCAGTGCGGTAACCAAAGGTGGTCGAATACACGATCTGCGGGATAAAGCAGTCAGAAACGAGCAGGTCGCCAAAGTCTTCGGACGCCGGGGTGCCATCAGGTGCGGGCGCCAGCATGGTGTCGGCGTCGATTTCCATCGCCAGACCTTCGTCACACAGACGGATTGCATCAGCCGCAACGACGTCGACCACGTCCCAAGTCACGTTGCCTGCTTCGTCCATGGCGCGCAGCTTAGCAACCGCTTCGGCCGAGCTGTCATCGTTGATGATGGTGACGCCGGTCTTTTCCGAATAGGGGTCGTGATACGCATTCTTTTGCGACTTGGTGTACGCGCCACCCCAGGACACGATGGTCATCTCTTGCGCAAAAGCAGCGGGTGCAACCAGCGCCGTTGTCACTGCAAGAGCTGTGAGTTTGGTGAATTTCATATTTCTCTCCATTGTTGAACGTATTTCAAACGGCCCCGATCTGACGTCGGGGTCCGCAAAGGTTTGCGATCAGGCGTCCAGCGCCCGGCAATCTTCAGGAAGCCAACCGATTTCGATCATCGAGCCGGGCTCGTGACGAACCTGATCGGGGGCATTCCTAGTCTTGATGACGAACTCGTCATTTCCAGCAACGCGCAGGCGTGTACGGAAAATGTCGCCCATATAGATGAATTCCAGCACTTCGGCTTTGATCGTATGGGTGCCTTCTTTCAGGCGGTCTTTGTTGTATTCGACCCGCTCGGGGCGGATTGACACGCGGGTGCGGTCGCCGACGCCCACGTTGATCGGTTTTGCATCGATCAACTCGCCATCGTCGAGCTTGACCAGGGCAACCTCGCCGTTGATTTCCTGAACCACGCCTTCAAGCGTGTTGTTTTCGCCAATAAACTGCGCGACGAAACTGTTTTCGGGCTCTTCATACAGTGTATCTGGCGGCGCGAGCTGTTGGATGCGACCGTCGTCGAAAACAGCCACCCGGTCCGACATGGTCATCGCCTCGGTCTGGTCGTGCGTCACATAGACGGTGGTAATGCCCAGGCGGTGCGCCAGATCAGTGATCTCGAACTGCATCTTTTCCCGCAGTTGTTTGTCCAGCGCGCCGAGTGGTTCGTCCATCAAAACCAGTTCAGGTTCGAACACCAGGGCACGCGCCAAAGCGATGCGTTGCTGCTGACCACCAGAAAGCTGTGCTGGACGGCGGCCGCCAAAGGCGCCCATTTCCACCATGTCCAACGCGCGTTTCACCTTCTCCTCACGGTCGGACTTGCCGATCTTGCGCACTTCCAGTGGGAAGCTCAGATTCTCGGCAATCGTCATGTGAGGGAAAAGGGCATAGTTCTGGAACACCATGCCGATGCCGCGTTTGTGCGGTGGGATGTTGTTGATGGACGTTCCGCCCAATCGGATGTCGCCATGTGTTGCGGTCTCAAACCCCGCCAACATCATCAGGCAAGTGGTTTTGCCGGAACCTGACGGGCCAAGCATCGTTAGAAACTCGCCCCTTGGCATTGTTAGATTTAGATCTTTGACGACCAAAGTTTCGCCGTCATAGCTTTTTTGCACACGCTCGAATTCTACGAACGCGTCATTGCTGGATGTTTCAGACAAAGCCAGCTCCCCGAAGTTTGTTTTTTGGTACAGTCTATGCTGCTTTGGACAAAGCTTAAGCGCGCAAACAGCCCAAACGCAACAGAATTACGACGCAAGGGAAACTCTTGCGACCATTTCCAGTTCAAAATCGTCTTTTGATCGATCAAAAAAATTGAGGCGACCGGGAACCCGGACGCCTCAAGAATCAAGCAGTACTGCGAATTTCTGTAAAATTCGAAAGTCAGGACGCGGCTTTCATCATGTCCTTTTCGATCAGTTCCGCATGAGCTTCGTCCAGCGACTTGCGAATCCTCGCCATCATCTCGTCAATGTCAGCCGGAGTCAGAATCAGCGGCGGCGAAATGATCATGCGGTCACCGACATGGCGCATCACGAGGTTGTTGGCAAAGCAGCGATCGCGGCAAATATAGCCGACAGTGCCGGGCTCTGATGCAAACTTGGCGCGGCTGGCCTTGTCCGGGGTCAGAGCAATCGATGCCATCATGCCGCAAATCTTGGCCTCACCGACCAGCGGGTGGTCGGCCAAGGCTTCCCATTTCTCTTTCAGATATGGAGCAGCCACATTACGGACATGATCAACGATGCCCTCTTCTTCGAGGATGCGCAGGTTTTCCAGCGCAACGGCAGCGGCAACAGGGTGACCGGAATACGTATAGCCGTGGTTAAACTCTCCACCGGCGATCACCTCAGCCACTTCGTCACAAACGATCGAGCCGCCGATGGGCGCATAGCCCGAGCTCAGACCTTTGGCGATTGTCATGATGTGCGGCTTGATGCCGACGGTTTCCGAGCCAAACCAGTCGCCGGTTCGGCCAAAGCCACAGATCACCTCGTCCGCGATCAACAGAATATCGTATTTGTCACAGATGCGCTGGATCTCGGGCCAGTAGGTTGCTGGTGGAACGATCACGCCTCCCGCACCTTGGATCGGTTCACCGATAAAGGCCGCGACGCGGTCTTCGCCCAACTCCAGAATGGCTTTTTCCAGCTCTTGCGCGCGGGCCAGACCAAAATCTTCGGGGGACATATGGCCACCTTCGGCCCACCAGTTGGGCTGTTCAATGTGGTGAATGTCCGGGATCGGCATTCCGCCCTGAGCATGCATGTGCACCATGCCTCCCAAGCTTCCCGACCCAACCGACGAGCCGTGGTAGGCGTTCTTACGGCTTATTATGATGTTCTTGCCTGGTTGGCCTTTGTTGGCCCAATAGGTGCGAACCATGCGGATGTTGGTGTCGTTCGCCTCGGATCCTCCGGCAGCAAAGAACACGTGGTTCAGATCGCCGGGTGCCAGTTCCGCCAGTTTTTTGGCGAGCGCAATAACAGGTACATGCGTGGTCTGGAAAAAAGTGTTGTAGTAGGGCAGCTCACGCATCTGACGAGCGGCGACTTCAGCCAGCTCGTCCCGGCCATAGCCGATGTTGACGCACCACAGGCCCGCCATCGCATCGAGGATCTCCTGTCCATCGCTGTCGGTCAGATAGACGCCATTGGCCCGCGTGATGACGCGCGCGCCTTTTTTAGCCAACTCGCCGTTGGCGGTAAACGGGTGCATGTGGTGGGCGGCATCCAGAGCTTGAAGCTCGGCCGTGGGCAGGTGGTTTGTGATAGTCGACATGGTGCGGACTCCTCGCAAAGGGGCTTTGAGCGCAGAATATGATCAAATTATCCTAAGTCAATCGACAAGCCGAGTCACGGGGTGTTTGCAAACATTCCGACCATTAGTTCCATGCCTTGTTCAACGTCCTGTTCCATGGCGCGACCAGCGGCCAGAGCATCGCCATCGCGCAGGGCGGTCAACATGTCCTTGTGTCGGTCGGGCAGGTTTTGTGTTCCAAAACGGCCACATACAACGCGCAAAGAGGGACCAAACCGCAGCCACATACGGTCTGCCAGATCGCGCATGATCGGAGCATCCGAAGCCTGATACAGGGTTTCGTGAAACGCATGGTTGTGACGCAAATAGCCGGCAACATCACCGACTGCGATGGCCTGATCAAGCGCGTCGTCGATCGCCTCAAGCGCATCTACCTGGGCCGGTGTGATGCGTAACGCGGCCCGTCGTGCAAGCTCGGACTCGGTTGATTTCCTTACGTAAATCAATTGTTCGACGTCATTGGCCGTTAAAACAGGGACACTCACACGGCGATTCCCCTGGAAAATCAACGCCCCGTCTGAGATCAATCGGCGAATTGCTTCGCGCACGGGGGTCATACCAACACCCAGCGAATCAGTCAGACCCTGGATGGTCACAGCCTGCCCCGGAGCCATCTCGCCGAACAGAATTTGTGCTTTGAGCGTCTGGTAGACCTGCTCATGTGCGGGGCGCTTGCCGGTTTCAGATTTTTCGGCAGGGGCCTTATTTTTGATCATATTCAAGGGGCTTGACCCAGTTTTTGTTACGTTGTTTTGCGTTTGTGTTGGTTGGAATAATAAACACTGTTGCCGCAGAAGGCAAAACTTGATCAAATCTACGCAGGCGGGAGCATACCCGCTGCCAAGCAGGGAGACACCCATATGAAATTCAAATCTTTGACGCTGACAGCTGTGCTAGCGCTTGCAACTTCGGCGGCCTTTGCCGAAGAGGTCCGCGTCTATAACTGGTCCGACTACATTGACGAAGAACTGCTGTCGAAGTTCGAAGAGGAAACCGGGATCGATCTGATCTACGACGTTTTCGATAGCAACGAGGTTCTTGAAACAAAGATGTTGTCCGGAGGCTCGGGGTACGACGTCGTTGTTCCCTCTGGAACTTTCCTGCAACGTCAAATTCAGGCGGGGGCGTTCCAGAAACTGGACATGTCCAAGCTGCCCAATGCGACTAACCTGTGGGATGTGATCAAGGATCGGACTTCTGGCTACGACCCAGACAATGCTTATTCCATCAACTATATGTGGGGCACAACTGGACTGGGTGTGAACGTCGCGAAAGTTAAAGAAGTTTTGGGTGAGGATGCACCGCTCAGCAGCATGGACCTGGTTCTGAAACCCGAGAACATGGAAAAGCTGGCCTCGTGCGGGGTGCATTTCCTGGATGCGCCGTCCGAAATGATCCCGATGGTTCTGCAGTATTTGGGTGAAGACCCTGACAGCCACGACAAGGACGTGATCAGCAAAGCCGAGCCGATTCTGGCTGCGGTGCGCCCGCATATCCAGAAGTTCCATAGTTCGGAGTACATCAACGCGCTGGCCAATGGCGATATTTGTGTGGCCGTCGGATGGTCGGGTGACATTCTGCAAGCCCGCGACCGTGCAGCGGAGGCCGAAAATGGCGTCGAAATCGCTTACAACGCGTTTTCGCAGGGTTCGTTGATGTGGTTCGACCAGATGGCCATTCCGGTAGACGCTCCCAACCCGGACGCGGCACACAAGTTCCTGAACTTCATTCTGGATGCTGAAAACATGGCGGCGGCGTCGAACTACGTCTACTACGCCAATGGCAACAAGGCTTCGCAGCCGCTGTTGGAATCCGATGTGATTGATGATCCCGCGATCTATCCGGATGAGGCGACGATGCAGAACCTCTACATCACGACGCCCTACCCGGCCAAAACCCAACGGGTGGTGACGCGCTTGTGGACCAAGGTAAAGTCAGGGACCTGATGCAAAACAATGAGTTACCGGATAGGGCCACCTATCCGGCAACTTCGTTTAGTCAGTATAGAATTCGCACTCAGGACAAATGGGGGATAACTTGAACTCGACTGTTTTTGCGCCGTGGGACGATCCTCAGGCTGAGCCGCTGATCCGATTTCGAAATGTCACAAAACGATTTGGCTCTTTCACGGCCATCAACGACCTGACGTTGGACATCTTTGAAAAAGAGTTCTTTGCCCTGCTAGGTCCTTCGGGGTGTGGTAAGACCACTTTGATGCGCATGCTGGCCGGTTTCGAAAACCCGACCGAAGGAGCGATCGAGCTTGCCGGTCAAGATATTGCAGGCGTTCCCCCAAACAAGCGTGCAGTGAACATGATGTTCCAATCCTACGCGTTGTTTCCGCACCTCGACATTTGGGAAAACATAGCCTTTGGCCTGAAACGAGACAAAGTGCCCAAGCTGGAACTTGAGGCGCGGGTTGAAGAGATGTTGAAACTGACCCGCTTGGAGAAGTTCGCAAAACGCAAGCCTCATCAGATTTCAGGCGGTCAAAGACAGCGCGTGGCTCTTGCACGGTCTTTGGCCAAAGCTCCCAAGTTGTTGCTTCTGGATGAACCGCTCGGTGCCTTGGACAAGAAACTGCGTCAGGACACCCAGTTCGAATTGATGGATATCCAGGAAAAGACTGGAACGACTTTTGTGATTGTGACCCACGATCAGGAAGAGGCGATGACCGTGGCCAGTCGGGTCGCTGTCATGGACGAAGGGCGTCTGATTCAGGTCGCTACACCAGATCGGATCTATGAAAACCCTGAATCCGTATATGTCGCGGACTTTATCGGGGACGTGAATATCATCCAAGGCCGCGCCAGTGCAGACGCGGAAGGCGCTTACAAGATCGATTGGTCCGAGGGGCAAAATCCGATAACCGCCATTTCTTCGACCCAATTCGAAAATGGTCAGACATGCCATTTGGCAATTCGACCAGAAAAGGTGACGATCTCCGCCGACCGCCCGGAAGATGCCTCTAACGTGGTTCAAGGACGCGTGCACGACATTGCTTACCTGGGCAACCTTTCAACCTACCACGTTGAATTACCCAACGGTTCGATCATAAAAGCGCAAGCTGCCAATACACGCCGGATTTCTCGTCGTAGCTTTACTTGGGAAGACCCTGTTTGGTTGTCTTGGACAGCCACCGCGGGCGTCTTGTTGGCAAACTGATGCGCCGCGCCGTTCTGATCGCCGTTCCGTACTTCTGGCTATTGGCGCTGTTTTTGGTGCCGTTCGGAATCGTTCTTAAGATTTCGTTGAGCGATACCGCAATCGCCATCCCGCCCTATGTGCCTTCCTTGGATCTGTCCGAAGGGTGGCAAGGGTTTCGGACATTCTTGTCTCAATTGGATTTTGAGAATTTCATCTGGTTGACCGAGGATGACCTGTACTGGAAAGCTTACCTTAGTAGCCTAAAGATCGCCGTGATCGCGACGATACTGACCCTGATTGTGGGTTATCCGATGGCATATGGAATGGCGCGTGCGCCTGAAGAGTGGCGACCTACGTTGATGATGTTGGTCATCTTGCCATTTTGGACATCATTCCTGATCAGGGTTTATGCGTGGATGGGAATTCTGAGCAACGAGGGGTTTCTAAATCAGATCTTGTTGTGGACGGGGTTGATCTCAACCCCTCTTACAATTCTCAACACCAATACCGCCGTCTATATCGGGATCGTTTACACATATTTGCCCTTCATGATTCTTCCGATTTATGCAGCACTTGATCGGTTGGACGGATCTCTGATCGAAGCCGCCGAAGACCTTGGGTGTTCAAGACTCCGGGCGTTTTGGTTGGTGACCATCCCCTTGTCGCGGCCTGGAATTGTTGCCGGTTCTTTCTTGGTGTTCATCCCGGTTCTGGGTGAATTCGTGATCCCATCTTTGTTGGGTGGATCGGGAACATTGATGATCGGCAAGGTTCTTTGGGAAGAGTTTTTCTCGAATCGTGATTGGCCGGTGGCAAGTGCTGTGGCTGTCCTCCTGCTGCTGATCCTGATCATTCCGATCGTTGTTTTCCAGCGCAACCAGCAACAGCAGGCGGAGATTGAGAAATGAACAAACTCAGTTGGTTCAACGTCGTCTCGCTAACCATCGGGTTCGCCTTCCTGTATATCCCGATGTTGATCCTGATCATCTTTAGTTTCAACGAAAGCAAACTGGTGACAGTTTGGGCCGGGTTTTCGACCAAGTGGTATGGGGCACTTCTTCAGAATGAGGCGTTTCTCAATGCAGCTTGGGTGACATTGAAAGTGGCGGTGATCTCATCAACATTTGCGACGGTTCTGGGAACCATGGCAGCCTATGTCATGGTGCGTGGTGGGCGCTTCTTTGGTCGAACGCTGTTTTCGGGAATGATCTACGCGCCACTGGTTATGCCGGAAGTCATTACCGGTCTGTCGTTGCTGTTGCTGTTCATTGGGATCGGTTTGGACAGAGGCGTATTGACCATTGTTCTTGCGCATACAACGTTCTCGATGTGCTATGTGTCGGTGGTTGTATCGTCGAGGCTGGTAACCTTTGACCGTTCGCTGGAAGAAGCCGCCTTGGATTTGGGGTGCTCCGCGTCCGAGGCATTCAGATTGGTGACCCTACCTATCATCGCACCGGCCGTCATATCTGGCTGGTTGCTGGCTTTCACTCTGTCCCTTGATGATCTTGTGATTGCGTCATTTACCTCTGGACCTTCGGCCACGACATTGCCGATCAAAATCTTCTCGGCTGTTCGGTTGGGCGTTTCACCAGAGATCAATGCTCTCTCAACAATCATGATTGCAATCGTCACTGTGGGCGTGTTGACCGCATCCCTTGTCAGCAAACGGGCGTTGGTGCGACAAAAACAGGAAGAACAGGCCGCGGACCGTACCGCCTGACTCTTTGGTCAGGCCGCATCCAGTGCTTGAAGTTCAAGTTCGAGCGCTTTGGCATAATCGGTTTCGCCCTTTTCCAGACGCCACAGGCAATAGGCAGCCATGCGCCAATGAAACCACGGGCAAACTTCATGATACCGCTGCGTGACCTCTCTGTTTGGATAGGCATCCAAAAATACTTGGGTTTCGGCATCTGATAGCGGGGTTCCGCGATACAGCAGTTGCATGGCAGGGGATAGAAACATCGCCAGATCTTCTGCAGGGTCTCCTACTGCGGGACATTGCCAGTCAATCAGCATGGCTTGGTTGTTTTGAACAAGAATATTGCCAGGTACGGGATCGCCATGAATCAGCGTTCTGGTAGGATAGGGCGCAATGTGTTGCTTCGGCTCTCGGCCCCATATCCTGGAACTTGCAGACTTGGAACATTCACCCAAAATCGCATTGGCGTGTATCCAAAGTTCGTGACTGCCGTTGCAGCCGTCAGGCACGTCTTTTGGAACTGGATGGGCATGCAATCGATGCAGCATATGAGCGACCGGTTTTGGGTCAGAGGTCCAGCACACGCCGGGCGCGTGATCGTAGAGCAACCAGTATGTGCCATCCCAGACACCACTTTCGTGCAATTTGGGCGCAAGACTTTTATGCGCAAGGGTGTTCAGACAAATGCGTTCTAGGGTTGGGTCGTTTCGAAACAAAGGATTTCCGCCATTTACCCGATACAGTTTGAGTACCGTGCTGTGGCGTGATCCAACTACCTTCCAGACCCTATTTGTTCGCCCACCCAGAAGTCTCTCAAACTGGTCGCCACGGCCCAGAATATCGCGTTCAACTAGCATCGAAACCAGCGTGGACGGCGGCATTTGGTTTGAAAGGGTCAGCGGAGTGCTCGATCAAAAGGTGTGATTCGAGAGTGATAGATACTCTGTCAGTCAAACTTGTGCATCATGTTTCTTATGCACGCACCGCTGATACCGTCGAAGCAAGAATTGCGTCGCCACCCTCAAGAATCAAGACGACCTCACCGTTTTGTATCTGCGCTTCGATCACCTTGTTGTAAACGGGCGCGGCCTCTTCAAGAATGACCTGACCGTCCTTAAGGCTTTGAACCGCAAAGCTGTATGAGCCGCTCGGTACCGGATTACCCGTGTTGTCGACCCCATCCCAAATGACGGAATCCGCCGAAACTGGAATTGCTAACCGATCCACCTGGCTTCCGCTTTGATCGCGTACAATAAGAAACGCTGCGTCCGCCGATGCAACGGGTGCGGCTGAAACCGTGATTGGGGCCCCGTTGAAATGGCCGGGGGCAAAGGCTCGGGCTTCCATTCCGATCCAATTGGACAGCTCATTCATGTTGACGGCGCTCAACTTGTTGACCAGTGATTCCAGCATGTTGTTGGTTTTTGTTTGCTGTTCAACCATTGAAAACTGTGCAAGCTGCGCTGCGTATTCAGACGAATCCAGCGGCTCAAGCGGGTCTTGGTTTTGGGCCTGCGTGGTCAGCATTCGCAAGAAGGTTTCAAAATCTGAAGTCAGCGCTTGCTGTGTGCTCGTTCCTTGCTGCGGGGCTGAGGACGAAGTGACCGTGTTACTGGGTTGCGCGACTTGGGATGCGTCCATGTTCAAAGCCTCAAATCAATGCCGGTCTGATCATTCAGACGGGCAATTCTGTTGGTTTCATCGATATCGCTAGGGGCGATGGATTGAGTACGTTCATCGTCACTTGTGTTTTGATCTTGTCTTTGAGGGTTTTCGGACGTGGAGGACCTTTCAGAAAAATTCAGTTCAACCTGGTCAAAACCCATCCGTCGGAGATCTTGGATCAATTGTTCAGAGTATCGTCGAACGAGCTCCGATGTTTCCAGCCGCTCGGCGGTGATCGTCACCGTCATGCTGGTTTCGTTTGACTGCATTGTCATCTTTAACCGACCAAGTTCTTCAGATTGGTGGGTGATATCCATTGATCCAGCACTTCGCCTTGCCATCTGCTCGCTGACTTGAGCGGACAGAGATCTGAGGAGGTCAACTCGCGCCAGGTCCTGCGCGTTCTGCGGACTTTGAAAATTTGGGCCTACCAGACCACTACCAGAAAGCCGTTCGTCCGAGATCTGCAATGCCGGATCAAGCTCGGGGGTTTGTGCAGCATCGGCGACAAGTTCTGGTGTCACATACGGGGCTAAAGTTGCCTGTGCGTCAGGTTTTGGGGCCATACTCATCGTCTGGGCATTGCGCCTCTGATCTGAGTTAGAGCGCTGATTTCCACTTGGGTCAGGTACGGTTACTTCACTTCCGCTCTCGGCCTGCATGGCGAAAATGTTCTCGCTGTGAGCCGCATTACCAGGAGCCCGCACGTTCGTTGCAGTTAGCGCATACAATTGGTGCGAAAGTACGCCATCGTTGGTGCTTTCTTGGGCGACCGAAATTGTCTGAGCGAGAAATTGCTGTTGCCCCAAGCTGCGCGTCTCGTTCCCAGTCGATGGAGGCGTACCCTGCTGTTCACCCTGTTTCGCGGCCAATATTCCTGGGGTTGCCGTTACAACTGTTCTCGAATGAGAATCTGTAGAGACCGATTGGGGCTTGTCCAGAAGGTATTGAGGGCTTTTTGTTTCGTCTTGTACAGAAGCCAGATTGGCAAAACTTGCGGACGCATCTGGCGCTGTCGACTCTGCGACCCTACCCGAGACCAGAGAACCCGGCGAGTGTAGCATTTTTTCGTTGTTGAGGGCGTGCGCTTCGGTTTTGTGACTGACGCCAACAGAGTTGAACTGAAAAGCCAGGACATTTTTTTCCAACGAATTTTTGTGGTCTGGCGTTCCAACCGACTCAGGATTGGGGAGCAAACGGTCCAAATCGTCTCGACTATACCGCCCCATACCCGAATGGTCCGGTAGAATTGGCGATTTTCCTGTGAGTGAGGCCGCTTCCGATGTGCTTTGCAGACCAAAAACTTTGGCCTCTGGCTGGCCCGAACCGGGCTTTGTAGCGGATTCCATTGCTCCATTCGCGACGGGATTCTGGGTGACGGGCGATACAGATTTATTCAACCAAAGGTCGGATATTTGGCCTATACTTGACGAGTTCCAAACCTGTGTATGTCCTTCTTCGAGGCCGTCCACGACGTTTGTTCCTTCTTGATCAGCTGTTTGTTGAACGCCCTCGGTCGAATCTGTCTCCTGTGTCGATTCATCGTTTGGATCCGAAGGGGTCGGTTCTGATGAATCTGACTGTTCAAGCACCGAAGCGAAATCTGTCACCTTGGTCTTTGAAGAACGCTCTGTAGAGCGCGTTCCATTGGTGTCGCCGGGTCCATCAACAGTTTTGAGTGGAAGCAGATTGTTTGTGATCACGGGTCTGAACCTTCTTTGATGTAAAAAACAATCTCTCAATCCGGTTACATTTTTTTTAACTGCTTTCAGGTCAGGCTGAGAAAATTCGATGCAATTTGAGAGGAAGCGATGGCCCCTGTGATTCAACCGACCCCAATGCAGAATTCGCTGCCGGATACTCAACGTGACAAACAGCTGCGCGAAGTTGCCGTCAAACTTGAAGCAACGTTTCTCTCCGAAATGCTGTCGGCGGCGGGGTTGGGAAAAGGACGGGCAGTGATGAATGGCGGGGCTCAGCGAGGACCAGTTCCAATCGTTTCTTGTTCAACAACAGGCAGAGCGCATTTCAAGCTCAGGCGGAATCGGATTGGCCGAGGCGCTTTTTAATGCCCTGAAGGAGGCAGAAAAATGAAGAATGAAACAGCTGACGAGTTGATTGCAGCGTTGGACGAACTGCTAGAACTGGAACGGTCCGCCTTGGTCGAAGGTGAACTGGAGCGCTTGGGTACTCTCCTGCCTGAAAAAGAAAAGCTGATACATAGAATCAATGATCTTGGTTCAGTGGAACGGTATAAATTGAGCGATGTGCGATCAAAGGTTTCACGCAATCAGAATCTGCTCAATGGCGCACTGGAAGGTATTCAAGCGGTTGCCAATCGCATGGCGGAAATGCGCCGTGTGCGTCGTGGGCTAGAGACCTATGACGAAGGGTGCCGAAAGAGGCATCACAACACCCAGGCCAGCAAACAACTTGAAAAAGGGCTTGAGAACCGATTGAATAAAATCAGAGAAATCGAACTTTTCCACTTTAGCATTCCATTAGGACCTGGCGGTCAAAGGTGACCTCGCACCTCGGACTAAGGTGGCGCGGTACCAGGTAAACGGATCTCGCAATCGTCAGAAAGACGTTTAGGCCGCCCCAGCAGGCGGGAAAACTCAGGGCGGAAACCGCCTTATGATTGAAGGAAGACGAACATGACCAGTATTCTGACGAACAACGGCGCAATGGTTGCGCTTCAGACCCTCAAATCGATCAACAACGATCTGACGTCGACACAAAACGCCATTTCGACTGGTAAAGAGGTCGCTATGGCCAAGGATAACTCGGCCATCTGGGCGATTTCCAAGGTCATGGAATCGGATGTGTCGGGTTTCAAGGCCGTATCCGAGTCCCTGTCATTGGGTGAATCGACTGTGGCTGTCGCTTCAGCCGGTGCCGAGCAGATCACCAATATCCTGAACGAGATGAAGGAAAAAGTCGTCGCGGCAACCGGCGAAAACGTTGATAACGCCAAGATCGAGGCTGATGTTGACGAGCTGAAGGCACAGATTACGTCGATCATCGGTGCGTCGCAGTTCAACGGATCTAATCTGCTGAACACCGCTGGCGGCGATATCACGGTATTGTCGTCGCTGGACCGCGATGCAGCAGGTGCCGTTACCGCGCAAAACATCACCGTTGCGTCTGTAGATTTCGAGGCTCAACTTGATCTAGCCACAGTTGATGTGTCTTCAGCTGCTGCTGCTGACGCGTCGATCGATGACATGGAACTTTTGATCCAAAGGGCGGTCAATGGAGCAGCGGCATTAGGTGCGTCTGCCAAGCGCATCGGTGATCAGAACGAATTCGTAAGTAAGGTCACGGATGCAATGACGTCTGGCATCGGGTCGTTGGTCGACACCGATATGGAGGCTGCGTCGGCGCGTTTGAAAGCCCTGCAAACTCAGCAGCAACTGGGTGTTCAGGCTCTTTCGATTGCGAATACTGCACCGCAGACCATCATGTCCCTGTTCCGTTAACCGGCTCTGGCCAGGGCCTTTCGAGGCCCTGGTTCTTTTTTGGTCTGACCACGTAAGGAAAAAATGTGAACGCGATTTCTCTTGCCCAAAAAGCATATTCTGTGACTTCGGCACCAACTCGTACGACGCGAAGCGTTGAATACGAAGCGGTTGCGAGAATTTCCCGCCAAATGCAGCTTGCTCAAGCCAAGGGAGAGAAGGATTTCCCGGCTTTGGTAGAGGCGCTTCACGCCAACCGTAAGCTTTGGGGAATATTTGCTATTGAGGCAGCAAATTCCGACAACCCTCTTCCGGATCAATTGAAGGCGGATCTGTTTTCGCTGGCGGAGTTCACGCGCCGTTACACGAGCCAAGTGCTGGCTCGTGAAGCGCCTGTTGATCCATTGCTGGAGGTGAATCAGGCCATCATGCGTGGCCTTCGCGGAGGGACAGAGTGACATGAGTGGATTGGTTTTGAAATTGGCTCCCAAAGAACGCCTGTTGATCAATGGAGCCGTCATTGAAAACGGAGACAGGCGTGGCCGTTTATCGATTGTGACACCAGACGCCAATATCCTTCGATTGAGAGATGCAATTCACCCCGAAGAAGCAACGACACCTGTACGCAGGGTATGCTATGCGGCGCAACTTGTGCTTTCCGGTGACAGCGACCCGGCCTCGGCGCGGATGCCATTGTTGCGTCGTATCGAGGAATTGAGTCAGGTGTTTACCGACCCGGACAGTCGAGCGTCTTTGGCGGAAGCAACTGATGCGTTGGTCAGTGATCACCATTACCGCTGCCTAAAAGCATTGCGCAGTCTGTTACCTCGCGAAGAACGGCTTTTGGCCACGCATTCCTCATGAGTTTTTCGCCGGTAGTTCCGACATCCGGAATTTCTGGGTGGAGATTTCTGCAGAGAACCTATGAATCTCAGTTGGAGAGTTTTTCAAACTCGCAGATGCGGGTTAGAGAACATCGGTATTTTGTCGAAAACATCGGCAAAGTAACGTCTGCGGAGGATCTTGTTGCAGATCACCGGCTGCTTTCGGTCGCGTTGAACGCGTTCGGTTTGCAAGAGGACATAAGTAACAAGTTCTTTGTGCAGAAGATTCTTCAGGATGGCACTAACAGCGATGATGCGCTCGCAAACCGACTTGCTGATGCGCGATATCAGAAGTTCAGCAAAGCGTTTGGCTTTGGCCCGGGAGAGTTGCGCAAAACAGGCTTGCAGACGAACATGGCAGAAGTCGTTCGGCTGAGCAATCTGGAAGCATTTGAAGAGTCGGTTGGGGAACAAAACGAAACGATGCGCATTGCCCTATACGCAGAGAGGGAACTTCAAGCTCTTGCCAACGAATCCATTGGTGATGATGTCAAATGGTTCTCGGTGATGGGCTTACCCCCTTTGCGACAGATGTTTGAAACCGCTTTGGGCTTGCCAAGTAGCTTTGGGCAAATTGATTTGGACAAGCAGTTGGGCGTTTTCAGGGACAAATTACTGGCAGCGACGGGCTCATCCGAAATTTCACAATTTTCAGACTCTGCTGCAATTGAGCAATTGACCAATCGGTACTTAGCCAGAGCACAAATCAATGAATTCAATGCAAGCAGCTCGTCCTCTTCGATCGCCCTTGCTCTGCTACAAAGCTGAACTCATTTGTCTAAAATGATGCTAATGGCATTGCTGCGCTCAGGTCAAATTTTCGGATGAAGACAGGGAGCTGCCACCAGATGACGACTTTGATCGTCGCAGGAGACGAGTGTCGGTCAAAAAGTGAGAAGCAATTCCCATCTACGAATCCCAAAACTTCTTTGGGTCTCGGTGCAGAGAAATTGCGATCAAAGGCTCTGACAGTTTCAGCTTGCGTTTCACTTTTACCGTTAAACATACTCGGTGGCGTTCACACAGATTGCTTAGCGTGTGGGGGGCCTTTCCATTATCTGTGCGGCAATGAACGAAGTTCATAGAACCGGAAGACGTGGTTTGATACTCTGGTCGCGGCCTGGCGCAAGTGCTGCCCACTGCCTGACAGTGGTCTGCAAGGCAAAACACATAAGGGATTCAGTCAGAGCCGACCCTTCCCTTTTTTTATGGATTTTTCGATCTCTTGCTGTCCTAGCCGTTCGGCATGCCTGCGGCAGACCCGTCGCCCAGCAGCGGTTGCGAAGCAATCTACCGAGAAGGGCCAACTTGCCTCTCTGAGCAAAGCCGACCTCCGGCGGTAGCCATAACGGCCGTATTGTCTAGCCAGTACGATCCTATCGGTCACCAGCCAAATTTTGTCCGGATGGTGTGTCGGGATATGCATCTGTTTAAAACGATGTTGCCCGTCGCGCAGCAGGGGCCTCTGGGAAATTCTGTACTCGCAAATACCGCAGGAGAATCGCCCTTATTGTTCATGCGGGTGGGTCGCGTCGTGAGAATAAACACTACTTTCCGCTGTTGGCTTGTGTAGTACCGCGTAGCCGAACGCCAAAATTACGTCGTCTTCTGTTGAAGACAGCGAGTGGTATCTCATAGTGAAAATCCTCGACTGAATGGAGGAAAGTTCTACTTCGGTCGAACCGCGTAGCATGTGACAGGCTGAGAGACATTGTGTAGTGGAACATCGCCCAATGGGTCGCAGTCATCGCAGGCCGTCAATATGTCCTTGCTAAACACGATACGGCGCCCAACGGTCTTGCCATAGTCACCCAATCGTGCAGCGACGTTGGCCGCATGTCCGATCACGGTGAAATCCAATCTTTCGCGTGATCCGATGTTGCCATAGGTCACTCGCCCGAAGGACAAACCGATTGAGCAGTCGCAAGGTTCGTAAGGGCATTCAATCTCGGGCACTCGGCGCACGATTTCGTTGGCGCTGTTGAGTGCATTGACCCGCGCGGTCTGGTCGTCTTCTCCGGCTGGGAACACCGCCAGAACCGCGTCGCCGATGAATTTGAGAACTTCGCCTCCGTTTTCGTGCACAATGTCGGAAATTCGCTCGAAAAACTCGTTAAGCAAGACGATGTACTGATCGCGCCCCAATAATTCTTCCAGTCTTGTTGATCCGCGCAGGTCGCAGAACATGATCGCGGCGTCAATCTCATCCCCGTCACCTCGGCGGATCTCACCTCCTAAAACGCGTGCGCCTGACCGTTTTCCGACATAGGTTTCAAGCAGGGATTGAGCGTTCTCTCGTTGCATGAAGACTTCATAAAAGCGTGCAATGATTGCCGAGCACTCAAAGATCAACCCAAGGTTGGCAGTTGTGAAGCCGTCAGGGTGATCGCTGGTCAGAGTAAGGACGTTTGTTCGCCCATCTGAAAACGGAAGCGGCATGGCAACATAGTCAGTGGCCCCTTTCGCACGCAGGTCTTCCATGATCGGAAAACTGTGCTCAGGCCGGTCGTCGTCCAAACGTTGACGCACACCACCCAGACCATTCGACACGTGGCGTAGTGGGCTGTTGGTATAGGCCGGGTGATCGTGGATTTCATATGTTGGGGCAAAGGTGGATATCTCGGCTTCGCCTTTTTCCCAAATATAGTGTTTTCCTGCGATGAGCGGATGCAAGGACCATACCAAGACGCCCAGACGGGAGACCGCGACGCCATGTTCGGTCATCTTTTCGGCGAGTGCATGCGTGAAGTCTTCGGGTGTGTTCAGCATCCATGCGTTGCGCAGCAACCAATCTATAAGCGGTCCGCTGATGTTGCCGTCGCTGATCGAGCGGAGGGCGTTCTGACCCAGATCAATGTGGGTATAGCTTTGCTGAGAAAACCCTATGTGGCCTTCGATTTCCCTACTTTCAGGCAAGGCATTTTCATAGGCCCAGACCGAGTTCGAGAGCGAGTCGTCGCTTAAGTTGATGTCGCGGTAGGTGGCCGTTCCCTTGAACGGGCAGAAAGTCTGCAAGTCGGTCGCTGGGCTCAAATCAACGCAGACGTCTTCGCGTGGAAAGTAAACGGTGGGTGGCAGGCGCGTTTCGTACATCACCTTGGCGTTTTCACTAGAGGCCAGCTTTATCCCATTTCGGAACACTTCGACCCGTCCGCCGAGCCGCTCGATATTAATGGCATACCCCTGAACCTGCGGGGACGTGTGGACATTCATAGACCCGGGTCTCCGTCGATTTGCGCAGATACCTATAAGGATGGGGCGGAACACGTGAATTTCCAAGAGGGGCACCCGAAAATCCGAGAATTGGAAAGCGTCGGGTTCTGTGTCATCGTGAATGGAGTTGACAGGAGTTTGAAATGATCCGGGTCCTATTGTTGCTGTCGTTGTCACTTGGTGCCGCACCCCTAGGCGCGCAGAGTAACAAACCACTGACGCGGGATGAGTGCATTTGCGTTGCGGCCTGCGCCTTTCAGGGAAAGCCAATCAATCCGGCAGGAGCGGCTCAATGCCCTCCAATTAATGACGAGCTGGTTTATGATAATATGGCGAGGTGCACATGCAACTCGCCGGTAAGCTCGACCAATCAGACGAAACAAGGAAAGAATCGCACGTCACCCAATCACTAGGCTTTCTCGATCCAGACGAGAACTTAGGGGGATGGTTTCGAAGCCCAAAAGCGCGATTGGTATTCGCCAAGCCAAGACCTGGCGGGCAAGGCGCAATCACTACGGCCTACACCATCTGGATCACATCCTTTTCTATCGCCAGCATGTAACCACGCCGGGCGATATTCTTGACCAAGAGATCGCTTATCATCTGATTTCCAAGCGTATCACGTAGCCGTTTGATTCTAGTCGCGCCGAGCGGCTTCCTCGCAATCCGATGCATCTTTGCCCGAGATCATCGCCTCGATTTGGGCACCTGAAAGAACATCGTCGTCCATCCGTGCTTCGGCCAATACTGACAGGGTTTCGATTGCAGCCGCAGTAAGTTTGAAATCCATATTGTTGAGATAGACAGTATTCTCTTCCCGGCTGATCAGCAGTGAAGTTACCTGAATGCCTGTTCGTTCGATTTGAGCCATACGACGGTTCATCGTAACCAACATCAGAAGAAAAATAAGGGCTGCGATCAGCATCGCGCTGGCAAAGACCAACAACACAAAGATCACCATGCGATAACTGGTCAGAGTGTCGGAAAACGCGGTGCCAGACTGTGCTAATATTTCAAGTAATTTGATTTCGGCCTGAGTTGTCAGGTCGTTGTCGACAAAGACTTGTTCTACCCTGGCATTAAAGGCGTTGGCGTCGGGCAATGTCAGGATCAAAAATACGGCCGCAGTGGCCAGTAAGACGACAATTGCAGCAATCCCGACACCGACAAGCCGTGTTCCGGATCGGCGGGCGTCAGAAACGGAGATAGAATTGTCCGGCATCGGCCTTCCTTTCTTGCAGGCCTTCGGGGCCAAAAACCGAGATGACGTTGAGCAGGGTCCAACCTGCTGCTTGAAGCCGAGCTGATACTTCGGGTGAGGCTTGACCAGGCGTGCAGCTGTTTACCGCGATGACGCCGTAATGCAGTCGCAACGGGCTGTCCTGTTTGGCCTTGTAATCGGCATAACATTCAGCGGCGGCTTGACTTGGCGAGGCTGCAATCAGGGTGGCCAATGCCGCTATGTGCAAGATGTGTTTCATGATCCTTATCCTGATTGCTTGCGCGTGGTTATTCAATAACAGCAGAGCTTTGAGATAGCGGTTATTCAATAACATGGTCGCGATATTGCCTGTCCGAACCACGTCGACCCAAGTTCGGGGTATCCAAGGCGCCCAACTTCGTGGGCTTCTTCAAGACCTCGAAAGGAACTTAGGTCATGCACCGTAAATTCATCGCGTTTATTGTTGCCACAGCCATTGCGATCACAGGGTTTTCCGCTGCCCCCGCTCGGGCAGGAGAAGCGGAGAGAATTCTTGGTGGGCTCGCAGCAATTGCTCTCTTTGGCGCGGCCATCCATCACTACGAAAAGAAGAAAAATCACGAACCGGTTGCCCGTCAACATAACCACTATCAAACAGTAAAGCCCCGTCCTTTGCCGTCGAGCGTTTCGCGGTATGATCTGCCGTCTAACTGCCTTCGGCAGATGCCGAGCTATTCGCGGAACAAGCCTTTGCTGAGTTCACGCTGCCTGTACAAGAACTACAAGTATACCAACCATCTTCCGTCACAGTGCCGCGTGTCGTTCTGGAATGGCAAGCGCAACAAACAGGCCTTTGAGCCCCGCTGTTTGCGTCAACAGGGCTATCGGGTCGTACACAACCGATAG
Organism: Falsiruegeria sp. JB4-1; assembly: GCF_055693495.1. NCBI lineage: Bacteria > Pseudomonadati > Pseudomonadota > Alphaproteobacteria > Rhodobacterales > Roseobacteraceae > Falsiruegeria > Falsiruegeria sp. JB4-1. Next base: position 4,028,393 of record NZ_JBVFTZ010000001.1, on the reverse strand, counting down.
TGATCCCAAGTCGAGCAGGGAGAGCGTCGAAGAACGGCGCCTTGGGGAGAGAGGGTGACCTCTCTCTCCTTTTCTCTTGCGTTTACGGCGGAGACAGGATTTCCCAAGGAGTATGACACTACCAGATTTTGAGATGGAGCGGGCACTACAGGCTCAGGGGTATCTGCGGATTGCAGGAGTGGATGAGGTCGGGCGCGGGCCGTTGGCCGGGCCAGTGACGGCGGCCGCGGTGATCCTGAATCCGAAAGACATCCCCGAGGGACTCAATGACTCCAAGAAATTGACCGCCAAGCGACGCGAAGCATTGGAGGCCGCAATTCATGCCCAGGCCGAGGTATCAATCGCCCATGCCACGGTGGAAGAAATTGATCGAATCAACATCCTCAAAGCTTCGCATTTGGCGATGGAACGGGCCGTGGCAGGGCTCAATCCGCCCCCAGATTATCTGCTGATCGATGGAAACCTGATTCCCCAAGGCCTACAGCTCAGGTCCGAGGCTGTCGTCAAGGGTGACGGTCGATCCGTTTCCATCGCAGCGGCCTCAATTGTGGCCAAAATATGTCGAGATCGTGTCATGGTGGATTTGGCGCAACAGCATCCTGGATATGGCTGGGAAACGAACGCGGGATATCCGTCAAAAAAACATCGCGAGGCGCTGCTAAACCTTGGTGTAACCCCACATCATAGGCGTTCGTTCAAGCCGGTACACAATATCTTGTATCAAGGGTAAATCGTAAGCCTCTGATTCAAAAAAGAATTTGACGCGGAATCCGGTTTGACTCATCCTTAGGTTAACCAAATGAGCGCAAAAATGCGCCGTGGAACCTGAGGCAGAACATGACGAAAACCAAAGTAAAGAGCGCAGCTGCGCTCCCTCTAAACACGATTCTATCCGGTGACTGCATCGAAATGATGAACAGTCTGCCGGAGGCGTCCGTTGATCTGATTTTCGCTGATCCCCCCTATAACTTGCAACTCAAGGGTCAGCTGCATCGCCCTGACAACAGTCAGGTGGACGCGGTCGATGACCATTGGGATCAGTTTTCAAGTTTTGCTGTATACGATCAATTCACCCGCGACTGGCTGAAAGCCGCGCGGCGTCTGCTCAAGCCTAACGGGGCGATCTGGGTGATTGGTTCGTACCACAACATCTTCCGGGTCGGATCGGCCCTGCAGGACGCCGGATACTGGATCCTGAACGATGTGGTCTGGCGCAAGTCGAACCCGATGCCGAACTTCCGTGGCAAACGCTTCACCAACGCGCATGAGACGATGATCTGGGCCTCGAAAGAGGAAGGCGCGAAATACACCTTCAACTACGAAGCGCTCAAGGCACTAAATGAAGGTATCCAGATGCGTTCTGATTGGGTCATGCCGATTTGCACAGGGCACGAGCGGCTCAAGGATGAAAACGGCGACAAGGCCCATCCGACGCAAAAACCCGAGGCGCTGTTGCACCGCATTCTGGTTGGTTCGACCAAGCCGGGTGATGTGGTTCTGGACCCGTTCTTCGGCACCGGCACCACCGGCGCAGTGGCAAAGATGCTGGGGCGCGACTTCATTGGCATCGAACGTGAAGAGGCATACCGCAAGGTTGCGAAGAAACGGATCGCCAACGTCCGTAAATTCGACCGCGAAGCACTGGAGGTTAGTGCATCGAAACGAGCCGAACCGCGCGTACCTTTCGGTCAGTTGGTCGAGCGCGGCATGCTGCGCCCGGGCGAAGAGCTGTATTCCATGAACCAGCGTCATAAGGCCAAGGTGCGCGCAGATGGCACTCTGATTGGCGACAACATCAAAGGTTCGATCCATCAGGTTGGCGCACATCTGGAAAACGCGCCGTCCTGCAACGGCTGGACCTATTGGTGCTTCAAACGCGACGGAAAGACGGTTCCGATCGATGTTCTGCGTCAGCAGATCCGATCCGAGATGCGTAATTAATCTCACAATAGATCAAGAATACCGCCGGTGCCTGTGGCCTGACACATGGCACTACACCTTGCCCCGCCGTTCTCGGCGGGGTTTTTTCTTTTTGTCGCAGGGGGTTTTGGGCGGTACCCTGCCTTCCTATCTCTGTCCAGGACACGAGGGAAATATGTCATGATCGAAACCGCCGCTCCGTCACCGCGCCGTGGAAGGTTTTCTTTACCCAGCCGGACGTTCCCGAAGAGTTGAACGAGTACACACAGGCTGTTCTGGAAAATCATAAACGGGAAGGGCTGGAACTGGCCGTACGGGCTCGTTGGATTGCGATGGCGATCATTGCGGTCTTTCTGGTCTTAATTAATCCCGCGTGGGAGGTTCTGTACTATCACTTCATCCTTGCGTTGATTGCAGCCAACGGTTGGCTGATCCGTCGTGCAGGGCGCGTGGGGCAATCTGGGCTTGAGCTATTTTTGTTGTTCATGGACCTGTTGATCATGACGGTTGGGATGCTGGTACCCAATCCATTCAGCGAAGATGTGCGCCCGGCTGCAATGCAATACAGGTTCGAGAACTTTCAATATTTCATGCTGATCCTTGCGGGCGGTACATTGGCTTATTCTTGGCGTACAGTGATTGCGATTGGGACATGGACGGCGGGAATGTGGACGCTGGGTTGGATCGCAATGTGGTGGTTCGCGACGCCCATTCCCGGCCTGTCGGAGAAGGCAGCGACGGCTTTTCAGGGGTACCCGGATGTTGCCGAGTTCCTGGATCCAAACAGCATTATGGTCAGCCTGCGCATTCAGGAAACGATCGTTTTCCTGATTGTGGCCGTCACGTTGGCGTTCTCGGTTCGGCGCTTCAATCGGTTGTTGATGAGCAACGCAAGCCTCGAACGGGAACGAGCGAACCTGTCGCGCTACTTCTCGCCCAATGTTGTGGACCAGCTTAGCCAGAACGACGAGCCGCTAAAGCAGGTACGAAATGAAAATATCGCAGTGCTCTTTATCGACATCGTGGGATTTACCAAGTTTGCCGCTGATCGCGATCCCTATTCCGTGATCGAATTGCTGCGGGGGTTCCATTCCCGGATGGAGGCTGAGGTGTTCCGCCACAATGGTACGCTGGACAAATACCTGGGTGACGGTCTGATGGCGACGTTCGGCACGCCTATTTCAGGAGAGCGGGACGCATCCAACGCGATGGCCTGTGCCCGGTCGATGGTGCAGGTGTTGGAAAAGTGGAACGGCGAGCGCAAACGCGCTGGCGAACCTGAAATTCATGCCGGGATCGGGGTGCACTATGGGCCCGCGTTGTTGGGCGATATCGGCGCAAACCGCTTGGAGTATGCGGTGATCGGCAATGCGGTAAATGTCGCAGCGAAGTTGGAGGGGTTGACCCGCGACTTTGGCGTCAAGCTGGTGGTTAGCAGCGATCTGCGGGATCAAGTCATTCGTGAGCACATCGCAGGGCTGGAGTGCCTGGATGGGTTGGAGTTGCACTCGGACCAAGGTGTGCGGGGTGTGGACGGGCGCATGGACGTCTGGACCTTGTGACGGAGGCACTCCCGCCCATCGTTGACGCCTGCGGCGTCGCCTCTGGTTGGGCCAGGCAGCGCACCTGCGGTGCGCTGCGGTCGCGTTTCCTTGTCAGCGGGGCATTGGGTGGCGGGCTTTGTTGTAGTCCAGCCAATCTGTGATCTCGGGGTAGTAGTGTCGCCGCCAACTGCGCACGCGGGGGTTCATGATGCGGCGCCATAGTGGCGGGATCATTGCTGCCACGGTCATCACGGGATAGCCGTAGGGCAGCTGCGGTGCGTCCTCTTCGGTGTGGTTCTGCAACAGTGGAAAGCGGCGGTCGGGTTTGTAGTGGTGGTCCGAGTGGCGCTGCAGGTTAATCAGCAGCCAGTTTGATGCCTTGTGTGCAGCGTTCCAGGAGTGGCGCGGCTGCACCGTCTCATACTTACCGTCGCCAAGATGCTTGCGGGTCAAGCCGTAGTGTTCAACGTAGTTGACCAGTTCCAATTGCCAGATTGCGACCCCAGCTTGCACAAGGAACAACAACACGCCGCTGAAGCCACCCAACACAAAGGCCAGCAGGATCATCCCGGCTTGCAGTGCCCAATAGCGGAAGAAAGGGTTGCTCAGGCTTGTCCATGAGAGTCCCTTGCGCGCGAGCATGTCTTTTTCAGCTTTGAATGCGCTGCGCCAGCACTGGATCAGGACGCGGGGGTAGAACCGGTGGAACCCTTCGTTGTAGCGGGCAGTCACCGGGTCGCGAGGGGTGCCGACATAGCGGTGATGCACCAGCAGATGCTCGGACCGGAAGTGGCTGTATAGGACCATGGCCAACAGGATATCACCCAAGGTTCGCTCGAAGCGGCTTTTCTGATGCATCAGCTCGTGGCTGTAGTTAATGCCGACGGTGCCGGTGATGACGCCAACACCAAAGAACAGGGCGACTTTCTCCAGGCTGCTCAGATGGGCGTTGTGCGTCGCATACCAGATCAGACCAAAGAGGGTCAGGAATTGTATTGGCGCCCACAACTGCGTGAGGCGGATGTACCAATTCAACTGCCCGTCGGGTGTTTGCGGGTCTGCATTTTCGGTGTTGAGCCCGGTCAACTGATCAAGGATCGCAAACGCCCACCATGTCGTCAGTGGCACCAGGATCAGGCTCCATCCGCCCGTCATCGCTGCAAACCAGGCCAGTGGAACCAGCAGCAGTGAAATCCAGAAGGGTAGGGCATTTTGCCAGCGACTGAGCGTTTCGGGTGCGATCATGATGGGCTCCGCATCGGAATTACACGCAGTCTAACGTGGGCTTACCTTTGACCACAAATGGCTAATGGTCACGCCACAGATCGTATGCTTTGCGCATCACAGTCGGCAGGTCCGAAGGGCGGAAGTCGTGTTTGGCGACAATGCGCAGACCTGTGGGTGGGGCTGTATCGGGCATTGGCGCAGTCAACACCCGCAGATGCAAATGGAAATGGGTGAAGGTATGGCGCACCTCAGCCCCGATGTCCTTCCAATCCGCCTCAAACGGCGGTTTGGGTGCAGGATCTTCGGACCAATCAGACCCGGGCCAGCCCAGCATGCCGCCCAACAGTCCCTTGTCTGGACGCCGCTCCATCAGCCAACCACCGTCGCCATCGCGGGCGACGTAAGCATAGCCAAAGCGGGTTGGTTTGGGCTTCTTAGGGGCTTTCTTTGGCAGCTCAGCGGCGGTGCCCGCCAGACGCCCTTGGCAGTTGGTCATCAGTGGGCAGATCCCACAGGCAGGGGATTTGGGCGTGCATACCGTCGCGCCCAGATCCATCACCGCCTGGGCGTGATCACCGGGGCGTCGCATCGGCGTATGCATTTCGGCCAGATCGCGCAGCGCCGACTTTGAACCGGGCAGAGGGTCGTGAATGTCGTGGAACCGCGCCATAACCCGTTCGACATTGCCATCCAGTACGGTCTCCGGCCGGTCGAAGGCAATTGAGGCGATGGCGGCAGCAGTGTAGGGGCCAATACCGGGAAGGGTCAGCAGCTCATCATGGGTGTCGGGGAAGACGCCGTCATGGGCTTTGGTCACTTGGCGAGCGCATTTCAGCAGGTTGCGGGCGCGGGCGTAATAGCCCAGACCGGCCCATTCTCCCATCACATCCTCGTCCCGCGCCGCGGCCAAATCCTGTACCGTGGACCAGCGAGAGGTGAAGCGATGAAAGTAATCTTTGACCGCAGCTACGGTGGTTTGCTGCAGCATGATCTCGGACAGCCACACGCGGTAGGGGTCAGGAACAACGCCAGTGCGCCGATCAGTCGGAGAGACCCGCCACGGCAATTCGCGCGCATGCACATCGTACCACGCCAACAGTGCGTTGCTCACAATCTTGTGTTCATGCTTTTGCAAACAATTTTCCCCTGCTCTTCGGGTTTCACTGGCACCTGTTCCGGTGCTGTCTACAATAGCGTCAACAGAGTCGGAAACCAGATGAAGACCAGACGAACGACAACATACGGGTTCAAGCGCACGGGAACAGTGCTCAGCGACCAGATCCGGCGTGCCGGGGAAAGCCGTGGGTTTGCCGTATCGCGGGTGCTGACCCATTGGGCCGAGATCGTCGGACAGGACATCGCCGCCATCGCGCGGCCTGTAAACGTGGGCTATGGGCGCAACGGGTTCGGCGCGACGCTGACGGTGCTGACCACCGGTCCGCAGGCGCCGATGCTGGAAATGCAAAAGGAGCGGCTTCGGGAAAAGGTGAACGCGGCCTATGGCTATAACGCGATCAGCCGGATTCGCATCACGCAGACCGCGCCCACCGGATTTGCCGAGGGGCAGGCCAGTTTCGGGCACAAACCGAAACAAGCAAAACCCAAGATCAACCCCGAAGTCGTGACCGCCGCGCGCGATGCGGCCGATGGGGTGGAAAGTGACGAATTGCGAACGGCTCTTGAACGTCTGGGCCGCAACATCCTATCTAAGAAAAACACTGAGAAAGGGCGAGGTATGACCCGTTTTGGAACCCTCTTTTGTGCTGCCGTGGCGATTGCCGCGGGCGGGTATTGGCTGAGCCAGCCGCAAAGCAATCTGCCGAGTAATCCGCTCGTCGGCGCGGCCTATGCGCAAGAGACGGAGGTTGACACATCCACTATCGTCGAGATGGTTCAGGGTGCCGAAGACGCGCCGGTCGAAATCATCGAATACGCCTCTTACACGTGTCCGCATTGTGCCGCGTTTCACGAGGGACCGTACAAGGAACTCAAGAAAGATTTCATCGACACCGGCAAGGTAAAGTTCATCTACCGCGAAGTGTATTTTGACCGTTACGGTCTGTGGGCCTCGATGATCGCACGCTGTGCAGGGCCCGAGAAATTCTTTGGCATCAGCGATCTGATTTACGCAGGACAGTCCGATTGGGCACGCGCCGGTGGCCCGTCGGAAATCGTTGAGGAACTGCGCAAAATCGGTCGCTTAGCCGGATTGGACAATGACACGCTTGAGGCCTGCTTGCAGGACGCGGGCAAGGCCCAGACACTGGTGACCTGGTACCAGGAAAACGCCGAAAAAGACGGCATCGAAAGCACGCCCAGCTTCATTGTCAACGGCAAGAAGGTCTCGAACCAGTCCTATGCCGATTTTAAAGCCCTGATCGAAGCTGAGCTGGGCAGCTGATGACAGCACCGCTGGCGGGCCTGAAGGTCATCGAACTGGCGCGTATTTTGGCAGCCACCGGGCCGGTCAAACGCTGTCTGATCTTGGGGCTGAAGTTGTTAAGGTAGAATCCCCGGCGGGCGATGACACCCGCGCCTGGGGGCCGCCATTTGTCACTCGAGACGATGACGAGTCGGCGGCTTATTTTCATTCGACGAACCGAGGCAAGGCCTCGGTTACGGTAGATTTCTCAAGCCCTGCAGGTCAGACGCAGGTGCGCGAATTGGTTCGCGACGCCGATATTTTGATCGAAAACTTCAAAGTTGGCGGCTTGGCAAAATACGGGTTGGACTATGACAGCCTCAAAGAGATCAATCCGCGCCTGATTTACTGCTCGATCACCGGATTCGGGCAGGACGGTCCTTATGCGCATCGTGCAGGTTATGACTTCATCATCCAAGGCATGTCCGGGTTGATGTCGATCACCGGGGAACCGGATGGTCAGCCACAGAAATCCGGTGTCGCCATCACAGACATCTTCACGGGTATTTACGCAGTGTCGGGAATTCTTGCGGCGCTTCATCAACGTGAACAGACTGGACGTGGTCAGCACGTGGATATGGCGCTGCTGGATGTGGCTGTGGCCGTAACGGCCAATCAGGCGCTGAACTATTTGACCACGGGCAAGGCGCCCGAACGGATGGGCAACGCCCACGTCAACCTGACGCCTTATCAGGTGTTTGATTGCGCGGATGGACACATCATCATCGCCACAGGAAATGACCGGCAATATCAACGGCTGTGCAAAATCCTGAATCTTGACGAAATGGCCGAAGCGCCTGAATTTCTACGCAATAAGGATCGCATCGCAAACCGCCGTGTAATGATTGCGCGCCTGAACGGTGCGACTGCGCAGCGAAGCAAGGCGGATCTGTTGATTGCATGCGAAGCGCAAGGCGTACCAGCCGGGCCAATCAATACGTTGGACGAGGTTATGGCAGATCCGCAGATTGTGGCGCGGGGTATGCAGATCGAGCTGGACGGCGTGCCGGGTGTCCGCGCACCGTTTCGATTTTCAGACGCTGAATTGGCGTTGCATCGTCCGGCACCAAAGCTCGGCGAGGACAATTAAACAACTGTTGTTCGGCAGCGCTCCTGCGCCGAAGGGTCCTGACTGCGTCAGCACTGCGAACGGCCTTGGGCCGGGCGCCGCGCTGCGCGCAGCGTGATCCCGCAGAGTGTACCGACGACCGGTGAAAGTGTTTCGCAATTGAACACCACAGCCGTTGATTGCCTCGGACAAAGATATTTTTGCACTGACTGCGTCAGGAAACCGGTGCAGCCTTTAGCATCAAGGTAATCAGGCGTTCGCTTTCACTCACCTGCAAGCGAACAGGTAACGTGATTACTTTACTCCGAAAGGAGGGAGGTAGGCGCACCGCATCCTTTTCTGTTGTTACCATCTGGGCGCCAAGCAGTTTGGCTTCGTTTTCAAGTCGTGACATCAACGCTGTTGTCAGTGGTTGATGATCGTCCAGAGCCTCGGAACGTAGCAGATTGGCGCCTTGATCTCGAAGAGTGCGAAAGAACTTCTTTGGGTTGGCGATCCCTGCAAATGCCAGAACCGGCGTTCCATCCCAATCCATTCCTGTCTGCAGCGCTCTGACCTCACCCGTCGTTTGCGGCACCGTGACTGATTTTCCCCATGTACTCGTGAACTCCGCCTGTGCCTCGGTGTTTCCGAGGGTCAACACCACATCCGCCCGTGAAAGCCCCACATCAACAGGTTCGCGAAGTGGTCCGGCGGGTAGGCACAGACCGTTGCCGAACCCTTGGGTTGCATCGACCACGACAATCGACAGGTCCTTGTGAACACTTGGGTTTTGAAACCCATCATCCAACACAATCACAGTTGCCCCAAAGTCTGCGGCAGCCTTGGCCCCTTCCGCCCGGTCTTTTGCAACCCAAACTTCGGCAAATGCGGCAAGCAGCAGAGGTTCGTCACCCACCGCGTCCGACTTGTGGAGCCCGGGTTCAACGCGAACCGGACCTTCCAAAGACCCCCCATACCCACGGGTCACCACATGAGGCTCGTGGCCTGCATTGCGAAGTTGTTCGAGAACCCAGATGACCGTGGGGGTCTTGCCCGTGCCTCCTGCATTCAAATTGCCTACACAAATTACAGGAACGCCGGGGGTGAACGAGTTACCCGTCGAAAGCCGACGAGCTGTCGCCCTCGCATAAATTGCCCCAAGTGGCTGCAAAAGCCGGGCGCGCCAATCTATCTGGGCTGGAGACGTATACCAGAACTCGGGTGGTTTCATATTATGTCTCTCGCTCGTCCAACTTGTCTTGTATCAAATCAAGCAGCTGATCAGTTAAATGGGCGCCTTCGGTTACAACCTGCCATCCTGCCAAGGCCATGGCCGCGGCGTGGTCCGGCGCCAAGAGTTGAACGATGCCACTCCCGAGGTCTTCGGCTGTTCGAACCGCGCGTGCCGCACCAGCGGAAGCCAGCCGTGCGTAGGTATCGATGTGTTTGTGAACGTTGGCCCCATATAGAACGGCCGAACCAAGCGCCACGGCCGTAAGGGGATCTCGGCCCCCGGCTCCTGGCTCCAGCGAGCTACCCATAAACGTCAAAGGAGCAATACGGTACCAGAGTTCGAGGTCTTCGATCTCGGTGCTGAGAACAACTTGGGTTGTATCTTCTATGTCGTCTCCGGCGTCCCAGTCAGCACAACGCAGATCCATTGCTGTCAGACGCGCTTTCAGGGGTTCGGCTTCGGTAGGATTTGCTACATGCAGGACGAGCAGCAGACGGTGGAGGAACCGCAATGCATGCCTGTGTGCAATCAAAATTGAAATGAACTCGTCATCCTGCGACCACGCTGACAGCCAAACCGGGCGCCCTGCCAAGATTGTTGTTGTTTCGGTCAATTCATCCTCTGGCCAAGGACGGGGATTGGGGCTGACTTGCAACGTTGCCGAAACCGATACTTTTGAAGAACTCACCCCCGACCTGCGCACATAACGGGCAGAGGCTTCACTGTCGGCCAGAATGCTTTCGAAACAATCCAATGTCGTTCTATGCAGGTCGGGAAACCACCGATGCTTGCGCAATTGCATTTCAGCTTCTGATGCCCCCAGTAGGATCATGGGGATTTTTTGTTCCGATGCCTGGCTGATCAGGTTCGGTTGCAGTCCGCCTCCGGTCCAGATGCAGATATCCGGGTGCCAATGGGTCAGAAACTCTCTAGCAGCGCCCGGATGATCCAAAGGCAATGGGACCGCTTCCGCCTGTTGTTGAGGCCATCGACGCAGCTCATTTTTGGGCGGTCGGGTAAACAAAAGGCCCAGCTCGGGTCGAATGGCAATAAGCCGTTGACCCAGATCACGAAGCGCCGCCAATCGTTCAGGTGTAGTGGCGTGAAACCAAACGAGGGGACCGTCCGGACGAGGTGGTGGCGTGGCGTCGTGCGATTGTTGCCCCCGCCAGGACAAAGCACGATAAGCAGTCAGACTGAGAGACCGCGCCATATGTCACGCTGTCCTTTCAGCATCGGTGAAGGTCAGGGCGTAGATGCACCACCGCGGGCCATGATCCATTGCTCCGGTCCTTATTTTTGAACGGTCGGTTGGGATCGCAAACTACGGGTTTCGATCATCAGGTCAACTGCTTCCAAGGTCTATACGGATCCGGGGATGCCATCGCTAGCCGGATCGAGGGCTGCGCTGATCAGATCATGCAGGTTCCGCCCACCCGCGACGACTCCGGCCAATTTGGGTTTTGGATTGTTGAACTTGAGCGGCGCGCCAAAGCGATCTGTACAGATGCCTCCGGCCTCGCGGATGATCAGATCGCCGACCGCAATGTCCCATTCCCAGCTTGGGCGCAACGTCAGCATGCCGTTGAACCGCCCTTGGGCGACCAATGCCATTCGATAGGCCAATGAGGGGCGATAGGCGCGACCAAAGTCAGGTACGTTACCGTCACGCCAGTGTGCGCTGTTCAAATTGGGTTTGGCCGCCAGAACTTCGGCCTGCACTAAACTTGGGCTGTCGGAAACAGATATTGGCTCACCGTTGAGCGTTGCACCTTTTCCGGTTGCGGCAGCAAACAGCAGGTCTCGTTGTGGTAGGTAGACAACCGCCGCTGTCGCAATACCGTCCTGACACACTGCCAGGGAGTGCGCCCATGTTCGTGAGCCTTGAGCAAAACTGCGCGTGCCGTCGATCGGGTCGATAACAAAAACGCGGGATCGATCAAGACGTTCGGGGTTGTCTTCGGTCTCTTCTGACAACCAGCCATAATCGGGACGCGCGGCAGGAAGTGTTGCCTCGAGCATCTCGTTGACCGCCAAATCCGCTTCAGTCACAGGGCTAGGCGCCATCAGGCTTTTCCCAACGCTTGGCCTCTTTTCCAGAAAAACGCGTGGCGATCTTGCCGGCTTCTCGAGCGGCAGCGATCAAAAGCGAAAGATCAGTTCCCGGCAAGCGTCATCCCTTCGATCAGAAGTGACGGCACGACGCGCGAAAGATATGTACGCGCGTCATTTGCCGGAATGATCCGCATTAGCATGTCGCGCAGGTTACCCGCGATGGTGCATTCGTTGACGGGGTGGGTGATCTCGCCGTTCTCGACCCAGAACCCCGATGCGCCACGAGAATAGTCGCCGGTGTTGGGGTTGATGGTCGTGCCGATCATCGACGTCACCAACAGGCCGGTTCCCATGTCTCGCAGCAGATCTTCACGGCTGCAATCTCCTTGGGTCAACGCAAGGTTCCAATTGCTGGGTGATGGTGGAGAGGACACACCGCGCGCCGCGTTTGCTGTGGACGTCATATTCAACTTACGCGCACTGGCCAGATCCAAAGTCCAACCTGTCAGTACCCCATTTTCGACAACCGAGCGGCGCCGTGTGAGCAAACCTTCGGCATCAAAGGGACGCGAGCCAGGTACACGGGCGCGGTGGGGGTCTTCGATGATGGACAGATGTTCAGGTAATACCTGCTCACCCATCGAATCCTTCAGCCAGGATGACCCGCGTGCAATGGCTGCGCCGTTGCTGGCGGCCATCAAATGTCCGATTAGAGAGGATGAAATCCGTTCATCGAACAAAACGGGATAGGTGCCCGTTTCCGGCTTGCGTGCGCCCATGAGTTGCACGGCTCGTTCGCCAGCAGAGCGTCCTATTTCGTCGGGGCTGCGCAGGTCGGCCTGAAAACAACGGCTGTCACCGTCATAGTCACGTTCCATCCCGGTACCGCTGCCTGAGATGGCTACGCAGGACACCGATCGACCGGTGCGTGTATACCCACCGGAAAAGCCATTGGTGGCGGCCAGATGGACCCGATGTTCACCGTATCCTGCACTGGCATCAGATACCTGCGAAACACCGTCAACGGCCAATGCAGCGGCTTCGGCTGCAAGCGCGTCCTTTTTCAGAGCTTCGGGTGCTGGTTCGGGGGTCGGATCAAAGAGTTCCAGCGCGTCATAGTTCCAGTTTAGCGCCAATTGTTCGGGCTCGGCCAAGCCTGTATAGGGGTCTTCCGGGGCCTCTTTGGCCATTGCCACTGCGCGCTCGGCCATGGCCTGCATCGTTTCGGGGCGGGCGTCGGAACCAGAAACGATAGCTTGCTGCTGGCCAAGGAACACGCGAAGTCCCACATCACTCCCCTCTGACCGCTCTGCGGTTTCAAGGGTGCCGTTGCGCACGTCAACGGAGACCGAAGTGCCCTGGATCACGATGGCATCTGCCGCGTCTGCGCCAGCCTTTCGGGCGGCATCAATCAGGGCGTGGCTCAGCTCTTCGGGGGTGTGGGACATCCGGTTTCTCTTTTGATATTGGCTGCCCTTTGGACCTAGCCCTGCGCGTGGTGCGCTGCAAGTCCTGCGGGCCAAAGAAAAGGGCTGCGCTATCGCAGCCCTGATCGTGGTTTTGGGGACGGATTATTTTATCCGTTGACCATTTGCGATGATGTGACCCTGCTTGTTGAATTCGATCGTCGATTTCAACGAGTCCGGCGTGTCGCCGGGAACCGCCAGCAAACCCATCATCATGCGCGCGCCCATGGCGTCACTGTCCGAAACAAACCCCATGGCGATCAGTTTGTCGAGCAACGCGTTTGCACCGCTCAATTCGAGATTTGCAACGCCAGATGGGGTGGGCATCCCGTCAAAAGCTTCGAGGTTGGAGTTATCAAATTCAAAGTCACCCGTTGCGCCCAGCTTGGCGCCAACCATCGATACGACAAGTTCGTTGATCTTGAGGGTGTTCAGCTCACCTGGAGCAGCGCCGGTATTTTCGAGTGTTTCAGCGACAACAGGATCCAGAAAATCGACCAAAACCTTAGCCGTGCCTGTGGCATCAAGAACGACTGTCGCCGGGTCACGTGGCAGGGCGCCAGCGGGATCAAACATGCCCCAGATCATGTCGGACATGGTGAAGTCGGTCATGTTCAGTCCAAATGAAAATGGTTGCGGTGCATCGCCTGCCTGAATGGGCATATCGAGCTTGAACCCGGACTTGGCCATTTTCACGTCAATGGGAAAAGGCAAATCCTGCACTGTCATAGACATCTCAGCGCCACTTTGGCTCAGATCGTACAGGATGCGGGTGCTGTTCATGCCAAACCGGAAATCGCCACCCGACGATTTGCTGCTCATTGCAAAGGATTCACCGTCGCCAGTCCCCTGCATGGAACCGTTGCCGGATTTATAGGTGAAGGCTCCGTCGAACTTGAACCCGGAGTTTAGGAAGGCGCTGTAGTCCGACGCATCAATCTGAGACGGGATCGAGCCGACACCAGAATAGGAAACATCAGCAACCTTTCCTGCGAAATTGCCTGCGTCATCAGAGTCGGGGTCGTCAAACTTGACGTCATAGGTGATGGTGCCAGCGGTCATATTCTGCGTGATGTCACGCATCTCGCCGATTTTCATTTGCGACGAACCGGCAAGGGCTTCCATGACAAGGCTGACACCTAATTCATCCTGCGGAATACTTTCGCCATCGGCTTCAATAGAGGCCAGCGTCAAGTCTGCTTTGTCTGCTGAATACGTGTAGGTCATGTCATCAGCCGAGCCAGACACAACCATCGCCATATTGGAAATGGCGTAGTCCAGCACGACCTTGACGGGACCTTCCCCTTCCGAGGTGATATTCAGGGTCAAAGGAAATTGGTCAGGCATTCCGACGGCAACCGTTCCATCGCCGTTTTCTGCAAAGGTGACCGTGGGCATAACCATTACAAAACTGGTTTCGGCATCGGGGATCGCCATCGACATGGTCAAGTCCGATATCGTGGTGACATTGCCAGATGTGCTTTCATCACCCGAGATGGAATAGCCCATTCCCCCCATGTAGGCTTGCCAATCTGCCCAGACGTCTTGGGCGGTCAAATCCGCCCAGGCACCTTGGGTTGCAACGGCATAAGCGAAAGCCGCGCCGCACGAGCGGCGAAAGAAAACAGACATAAGTGAACCCTTCTGTATCAATTTGCCGACATGGTCTGTCGTTGCGTAGCAGTCGTCAAGAGGGCAAGGGCTAGACGCTTTCCTCTGCGCTCGGTACGACTTAGCTCGAACATGGCAGAAAAAGGGGCAGGAACGTGGAAATGCAGGGCAAAACGGTTTTGATCACGGGCGCCAGTCGGGGAATAGGTGCTGAAACCGGGCGGGTTTTTGCCGCCGCTGGGGCCAATGTCGTCCTTGTCGCGCGCAGCAACGCCCAAATTTCGGCATTGGCTCAGGAAATTGGTAACAAGGCCTTGGCAATTTCGTGTGACGTCAGCGACTACGGTGCGGTCAGCGGGGCTATTCAAACAGCAGTCGACCACTTTGGCGGGCTTGATGTTTTGGTTGGCAACGCAGGTGTGATCGAACCTATTGCGCGTTTGGCAGACAGCGACCCATCGGGTTGGGGGCAAGCCATCGATATCAATCTCAAGGGCGTCTTCTACGGAATGCACGCGGCCTTGAAAGTCATGAAGAAGGGTGGCGGCGGCACCATCATCACCATCAGTTCGGGCGCTGCGCATGGCCCGGTCGAGGCATGGAGCCATTATTGCTCGTCCAAGGCAGGAGCCGCGATGCTGACTGCTTGCCTGGACAAGGAAGAGCGCGAGAACGGTATTCGCGCAATGGGCCTGTCGCCGGGTACCGTCGCAACCCAGATGCAGCGCGAGATCAAAGCCAGCGGCATCAACCCGGTCAGTCAGTTGGATTGGGAGGTTCATGTTCCTGCCGATTGGCCAGCTCGCGCGCTGTTGTGGATGTGTTCGTCGGATGCGGATGAATACGTGGGCACCGAAATCTCGCTGCGCGACGAAGGCATCCGGGCACGGGTTGGCCTGACATGATCGAACTGGAAAAAGATGGCGGGCTGTGGATCGCGACCATCAACCGCCCAGACAAGGCCAACTCTCTAACCGAGGCGATGCTCGAAGAGCTGGTTCAGATCGCCATGGACGCGACTGCGGCCAAGGCGCTGATCCTGACCGGTCGGGGCAAGGTGTTCAGCGCCGGAGCCGATCTGGATGAGGCACGTGCCGGTCTTGCGACCTCGGACGTGTGGGAGCGGTTATCAGGCGCAATCGCGGCGCTGCCTTGTCTGACAATAGCAGCCCTGAATGGCACACTGGCTGGCGGGGCAAATGGCATGGCATTGGCCTGTGATTTGCGGATCGCGGTGCCGGGCGCCAAGTTCTTTTATCCAGTTATGAAACTGGGTTTTCTGCCGCAAGCTTCTGATCCGATACGTATGAAGGCTCTGATCGGTCCTGCGCGGACCAAGATGATCCTAATGGCTGGGCAAAAGATCACGGCCGACGAGGCTTATGCCTATGGTCTGGTTGATCGTGTGGTGGAGCCGGACGCGCTCATGTCGACAGCGCGCGATTTGACAGATGATGTTGTCGCGGCCAAGTCTGAAATTGCTACTGGCATTGCCGAGCTGTGCCAATGAGTTTGAACGCTTTGCGCCTGCGTGTCGCCAACCCCGAGGGTTTGGCGACGTTTTACCGTGATATCTTAGGAATGCAGGCGTGCGCCGAAGGGGACGCGTGGCGGCTTGGTTACGATGGCGAAGACGCCGATTTGCTGCTGGTGCCGGGCGGCGGGGGCTACACTCATGACCGGGGGCACAGGTATTGGAAGATCGGGATCACCTTGCCTAATGTCGATCTGGCCGTTGAGCATCTGCGTGCCAACGGGGTTGAGGTTTCGGGCCCGCGCCAGTTTCTGGATATCGGCTACATGGCGCATCTGTCCGACCCCGAAGGGTTCGTGATCGAGTTGCTGCAACATGATTTTGAAGGCAACCGACTTAACGGAGCTGGCGACGCCGAAGCCCCGTTTGCGCTGGGGTGCATCGGTCAAATCACGCTCAGAACCGGCGACATTGAGGCCGAGGATCAGCGATGCCGCGATCTGGGCATGCGTCTGTTGTCCGTGCAGGACGTCGAGCCTCATGGCTTTGATCTGCATTTTTATGCTTTCACCGATGAACAGCCGCCAAACACGGATTTGTGGGCAGTCGAAAATCGCGAGTGGCTGTGGAAACGCCCTTATACCACGTTGGAGTTTCAGCATGTCGCTGAAGCCGCTTTTGTGCCAGTACCTGATGTTCTTGGGATCGAGATCGGCGATCAAACTGATCCGTACCGGTAACGGTTACTTTCGCCCACGACGCTTTCCCGGCACTTTGGATCGAAAGTCGGGGGGCGTTTGCTCACCCACCTTAGAAACTTCTCCAGCCTCGGATGCGCCCGCAGCGCATCGACTGTAGCATAGGATCGTGCCAACTCCGCCTCGGTCAACGTGGCGTGGACTTCTTTGTGACAGATCTGATGCAATAGCACGGTTGGGCCGCCCTTGCCGCCTTTGAGCTTGGGGATCAAATGGTGCAGGCTGCCGTTGTCTTTGGGGATCGGACGACCACACAAAGGGCACACGGGCATATCTGCGGGGAAGCTGTCAGGGTTTTTTTCCTTGTTCGGCATCGGTAAGAGGATGCACCACTTTGCAAAAGGATCAACCGGGGGCACATATGGAATTTGGATCCGATCTGCAAAATCAGGCTTTGGAGCAAGCACAGAGGCTATGGGACATCGCCCTTGGCTGGCTGGTCAGCCCGGCGGCCTGGTCGCAGTTTGCGCTGTTGGTGGTGGCCTATCTGTTGGCTTTGGTCGTGGCGCGTAAACTGCGTACGCCCTTGGCGCGGCTTTTGACCCCGCCCGAAGACAGCGACAACCCGGTGGCCAAGGCGCGGCGGTTCATCCTGATCCTTGTGCCGCTACTTCTACCGCTGATGGCATATGCGTTTACCGGCATCGGCGAAAGCGTAACGCGATCTCTGTTCGGATCCGGCGCCGTGATTGCGTTCGGCAAACGCGTGTTCCTGTTTTTGGCGGTGCGCATATTGGTGCGCGAGATCATCACCGATCCGATGATGAAGCTGCTGGGGCGTTACATCCTGATCCCGGTGGCTGCGCTTTATGCGCTTGGACTGCTGGAACCGGCGATGACCAAGCTGGATGAGACGATTGTGCCGCTTGGCAATCTGTCGTTCTCGCTGCTCTTTGCGCTACGGTTCATTGTTGTAGGCGGCGCGATCTTCTGGATGGGGCGTTGGTCCAACGATCAATCGGCGCAGTTTTTGAAGAAGCAAGACGATATGCGTCCTGCCATGCGGGAACTGACCGCCAAGGCCATTGAAATCGGCATCTTTGGTGTCGCCTTCCTGCTGGTGATGAACATCATGGGCATCAATCTGACCTCGCTTGCGGTTCTGGGGGGCGCGATCGGTGTGGGTCTGGGCTTTGGTCTGCAAAAGATCGCATCGAACTTTATCTCCGGCCTGATCCTGCTGCTCGAAGGGCAGGCGACGGTTGGCGATTATGTCGAACTAGACGGGGGCGAGGCCGGAACCATCGTCAAAATGGGCGCACGTGCTGCGATTCTGGAGACGTTCGACGGGCGTTGGATTGTTGTCCCGAACGAGGATTTCATCACCACGCGCGTCGTCAACTTCTCAGACAGCGGATCAGCTAACCGGTATGAGGCGCCGTTTTCAGTCAGTTATGACACCGATATCAACACCGTTCCTGACATCATCGAAGCGGCAGTGGCCAAGCATCCTCGCGTGCTGTCCGAACCATTCCCGCCCGATTGCGAGCTGCGTGGGTTTGGGGACAGCGGCGTTGATTTTGCCGTGGAGTTTTGGATTGAGGGGATCGACGACGGGGCCAACAAGTTCTCGTCCGACGTGTTGTTCTTGATCTGGAACGCGCTCAAGGAACACGAGATTACGATCCCCTATCCGCATCGGGTGGTTGAGCTCTCGGGAAGCATCGAGACCCGGTCGAGGTGAAGCGCGCGGTTGTCATAGGGGCAGGGCCTGCGGGGCTGATGGCGGCCGAGGAACTGGCACGGAAGGGTTTCTCGGTGATCGTGGCCGAGGCCAAGCCATCGGTGGCACGCAAGTTTCTGATGGCCGGGAAGTCCGGGTTGAACCTGACAAAGGATGAGCCATTCGAGACACTTATGACGGCCTATGATGAGGCGGCCGATTGGCTGCGGCCCATGATTGGCGAGTTTGACGCCAAGGCCGTGCAGGATTGGGCGCGGGAATTGGGGCAAGAGCTGTTTGTTGGTTCGTCGGGGCGGGTGTTTCCAACCGTCATGAAAGCCTCACCGCTGCTGCGGGCATGGTTGAACCGATTGGACACGTTGGGGGTCGAGGTCCGAACCCGCCATCGTTGGACCGGTTGGCGAGAGGGGCAGCTTTTGTTTGCCACGGAGCAGGGTGAGATTGCGCTGGACGCCGATGTTACGGTTTTGGCCATGGGCGGGGCCAGTTGGTCGCGGCTGGGGGCGGACGGGATGTGGGCGGAGATCTTGGTAGGCCGTGGCGTGTCACTTGCGCCGTTCAAAGCTTCAAACGCGGGGCTTTTGGTGGACTGGTCGAGCCATATGCAGAGCCTGTTTGGACAGCCGATCAAGGGCGTGGCTTGGTCTGCCGGGGATGTGACGACCCGGGGCGAGGCGGTGATTTCTGCGCGCGGTCTGGAAGGTGGCGGTATCTATTCCATTTGCAAGGCCGTGCGCGAAGGCGCAACATTACACATCGATCTGATGCCGGATGTGAGTGCCACCGATGTGGCCAAACGCCTGTCACGCCCACGCGGCAAGGCGAGCTTGTCAAACCACCTGAGGAAAGTATTGAAGCTTGGCCCGGTGCGCACCGCACTGCTTATGGAATTCGGACGCCCCTTGCCCAATGATCCCGCGGACTTGGCCGAATTGATCAAGACATTGCAGGTGACACATACCGGTTTGCGCCCAATGGACGAAGCAATCTCAACGGCGGGCGGCGTGCCGCAAGCGGAGCTGGATGCAGGTCTGATGCTGAAGCAGTTACCAGACGTCTTCTGCGCCGGGGAAATGCTGGATTGGGAGGCACCGACTGGGGGTACTTGCTGACTGCGTGCCTGGCCACCGGACGATGGGCCGGTCGTGCAGCGGCGCAGCGTTGTGGATGACCTGAACCAGTAGTGCTCCCGCCCGTCGTCGGTGCCCCTTGCGGGATACCTCCTCCCGTTGGGCCGGGCGCCGGGCTGCGCCCGGCGCGGCACCGCAGAACGCTGCCGACAGCGGTGAAATCGAGAGTGCTTCGTGCTCAGTTGCAGCGGCTTCAGGCTTTCTTGGCCAAGGCCCCCATGCGCTGGGCCGCCTCGCGGTTACGCATCTCTTTTCCATAGGAACGCAGATTGTCCGCATTCACCGGAAACTCGATCCCGCGGGCCCAGGTCATGCAATGGGCGCACAGGATGTCCGCAATCGTGATCTTGTCGCCTTGCAGGAATGGCCCCTGGAATCGCTTGCTCAGACGGTCCACGCTGTTCTCGAACTCCCACTTCAGGCTTTCATAGATCGCTGGAACGCGCTTGTCTTCGGGCAGGATGCCCATGTGGCGGGTGGCTGTCCAAAGTAGCGCGTCGAACTCGTCGACCAGCGCATGAAAAAGCGAATCTTGCTGCGCGCGCTCGGGTGTGCCCGCCGGATACGTGAATTCGCCATGTTTGTCGGCCAGGTAAGTCATGATCGCCGAACTGTCCGAAATCACGTGATCACCGTCGACCAGAACCGGAATTTTGCCAGTCCCATTCAGTTCTTTGACCTGCGGATCATGTGGGCCGACGTCGATGAATTCATACTCTTGCCCCAGCTCTTCGAGCAGCCACAG
The DNA here is from genome assembly GCF_055693495.1 of Falsiruegeria sp. JB4-1. Taxonomy (NCBI): domain Bacteria; kingdom Pseudomonadati; phylum Pseudomonadota; class Alphaproteobacteria; order Rhodobacterales; family Roseobacteraceae; genus Falsiruegeria; species Falsiruegeria sp. JB4-1. The sequence continues at coordinate 4,008,072 of NZ_JBVFTZ010000001.1, read as the reverse complement.
AACCCGCGAGGCGCGGCTTTGAAGGCGACCATAGACTTTGTACATGCTGAAATTTCCCTGTTTTTCCGTTTGTGTACAAATGTGCGGATGGACAAACGCAAATCAAGACCTACGCCTCGTCACATCACCTCAGCGTGAGCGTGAGAGCATCGCCAGCCGGATCATGGCCCGTTCCACAAGCGCCATGGCGGGGGCGGTCTGCCCCGCCGAGCGCAATGCCAGGTCGGTGTCTGTCAGCACTGTCAGCGCGGTTTCCAGCTTATAAGCGCCCCAGCCCTGCGCCTGTCGCAACACCCGGTCGCGGCGCTTGCCATAAACTGGTGGGCGTAGGCGGTTAACGCCCTCGGACGGGCCACCTGGAGCCGAGGCGCAGGTATAGAGCATGCGGAAATGTCGAGTCGCCCCGATACATAGGCTAACGGCATTGGTGCCTTGCGATTGCAGGCGGCGGATCAACGGGCCGATCTCGCCCGCACGGCCTTCGGCCACAACATTCAGGACATCATCTAGTGCGGCTTCAGTTGAGCGAGGCGCGCAGGCTTCGATGTCGTCGATGTTCAACTCGCCACTGTCGCCACGCTTATAAAGCGCCAGTTTCTCGATGGTTTGGGCAAAATCCCCAGTGTCCCAGGTCATTCGCCAAATCGGTCAAGGCCGCCATTGAATCGGGAGGTACGCCGCGAATGCCAGCCTCGGCCAACGTGCGCTCGATTTCGGCGCGTGAGGGGGGCTCATCATAGATGCCGACCGCATAGGCGTTGGAATGCCCTTCAAATGCCTTGCGGATCTTGGATGTGGGTTTGAGTTGCCCGGCCGTGATTACGATCTGGGCGTCACCCGGCTCCCAATCCTCTAACGCGGCCAAAATGGCCGGGTTGGACGTTTCTGGACAATCCTCGACAAACGCAACGCGGGGGCCGGGGAAAAAGCCAACGGCCTTGATCGCATCAACCAATTGAGCCGGGTCCTTGCGCAACTCCGCACCCGGCATACGGGTCAGGCGCATTTCTTCTTCGGCACCGGGGCCAAGCAAGGCTGCGATCACTTGTTGTCGTTTCAGGGCCACGCGCATGGCATCGGCACCATAGATCAGCAGGCCGGTTTTGCCCGCGTCAGGCTTGGCAAAATATCCCTCTGCCTCGCGCGGGCTCAGCTTCATGAAGGCAGGTCCGCGGTCGAATAAAGTTGTGTTGTGATCTGATCGGCCAGGATGGTCATTAGACGGTTCCGTGCATCCCGCTCGCTGGCCAGTGTTTCCACGGTCGAACCGGTGGCAGAATATCCGGTGAAGTTGTCGACCTTGCCCGAGGCCACAACTTGACCCGAAGCCTTGTTGGTCAGCGTGTAATCGGCGGTCCCAATAATTGAATAGCGCGTGATCTCATTGGACGCGGTGATCGCCTGACCTTGCTCTGTAGTGGCGACGCTGACGGCCAAGTCGTAGTCCGAGGACGAAGAGGCACTACGCCCCAAGCGCTCTTCGAGGTTCTGCACAAGCCAATAGCTTTCGACGTTGTCAGGTGCGGACACTTCGACCTTGCCGCGCAGGGCGGACGCAGTACCGCCCGTGCCATAAACTGGCTGAAACCCGCAGGCAGCAAGCACCAGCGGGATCATTAGCAAGAGTTTTCGGTTAAACCACAACATTCACGATCCGGCCCGGCACAACGATGACTTTCTTGGGCGCGGCTCCATCCAGCGCCTTTTGCACAGCTTCGGTTGCCATGGCGATTTTTTCAACCTCTGCCTTGTCCATATCGGCAGGCACGCTGATTTCCGCGCGGCGTTTGCCGTTGATCTGGATGGGCAGGGTAACGGTGTCATCGACCAGCATCGCCTCATTTGCGACTGGCCAGGGTGCAGTGGCCACCAGACCCTCACCACCCAAAAGCTGCCAGAGCTCTTCGGACAGGTGCGGGGTCATTGGCGACATCAGCTGTGCGAGCGTCTTGGCGGCTTGGCGCTTGGCGTCGGCACCGGCCTTGGATTTGGCCAACACGTTGGTGAAGGCGTAAAGTTTCGCAATCGAGGCGTTGAAGCCAAAGCTCTCAACCCCGCCGGACACATCATGGATCGCCTTGTGAGTCTCGCGCAGCAATGCGTCATCCTGATCATTGGCAGGTGCATCAGAAGCCGCGATCTCAGCAGTGATGCGATAAACGCGGCTCAGGTGTTTGTGCGCAGCCTCAGCACCGGATGCAGTCCACTCCACGTCCCGTTCAGGCGGCGAGATCGGACAGAACGAACCAACGCGCGGTGTCGGCGCCAAAGGCCGAGATGATGCTAACCGGATCGACTACGTTCTTTTTAGACTTGGACATTTTGGCCGAGGGGATGATCTCAACCTCGGTCCCGTCCGCCAATTTGCCGTCGGTGACATCCTCGGGCAGGTGATACACCGGGCGGCCATTGGCGTCCCGTGTCTGATAGATCTCGTGTGTCACCATGCCTTGCGTGAACAAAGCGTCAAACGGTTCGATCGCCTTTTCGGGCAGGTGGCCGGTGATTTGCATCGCGCGGGCAAAGAAGCGCGAATAGAGCAGGTGCAGAATCGCATGCTCGATGCCGCCAATGTATTGATCGACGTTCATCCAATACTCGGCTTCGGCCAGATCGGTGGGTGTTTCCGCCTTGGGTGCGGTGAAGCGGGCGAAATACCACGAGGAATCGACGAAAGTGTCCATCGTGTCAGTTTCACGCTGCGCAGGCGCGCCACACGATGGGCAGGTGCAGTCACGCCATGTAGGGTGACGATCCAGCGGGTTGCCGGGCACCGAGAAATCAATCGCTTTGCCGTCTTCGTCATAGGGCAGCTCGATCGGCAGGTTTTCTTTCTTTTCGGGAACCACGCCGCAGGCATCACAATGCACCACGGGAATCGGGCAACCCCAATAGCGCTGACGGCTCAAACCCCAGTCGCGCAGGCGGTATTTTGTGACGCCTTCGCCCCAACCGGCCTTTTCCGCAAAGTCGATGGTGGTGTTGATTGCCTCTTCGCCGGTGGCCTCGGTCAGGCCAGCAAAGTGATCGACCCAGCGAACCTTTTCTGACTTGAGCGGAACAAAGGCGTCTTTTGAGACCGGTGTGTCATTGTCGAGTGCGAAGAAGGTATCAATCACCGGCAAATCGTATTTACGGCAGAAATCCAGGTCGCGCTGATCGTGGGCGGGGCAGGCAAAGATTGCGCCGGTGCCGTAATCCATCAGGATAAAGTTGGCGATCCAGACGGGCAGTTCCCAATCCGGGTTCAGCGGGTGTTTGACCTTGATGCCGGTGTCGTAACCCAGCTTTGGCGCGGTTTCGATGGCCTCTTCGGTGGTGCCACCTTTGCGGCATTCGGCAAGGAACGCGGCCAGTTCGGGGTTGTCCGCTTCCAGCTCTTTCGAGATCGGGTGATCAGGTGAGATGCCGACAAAGGATGCGCCGTTTAGCGTATCGGGGCGTGTGGTATAGACGGTGATCGGCTCGGCGCCGTCGGTGCGCTCGAACGCAAACTGAAGACCGCGCGATTTGCCGATCCAGTTTTCCTGCATCAGGCGCACCTTAGCGGGCCAATTGTCGAGGGTGTCCAGCGCGCTCAACAGCTCTTCGGAGTAGTCAGAGATCTTGAAGAACCACTGTGTCAACTCGCGCCGTTCGACCAGGGCGCCAGACCGCCAGCCGCGGCCACCTTCGACCTGTTCATTGGCAAGAACGGTCATGTCGACCGGATCCCAGTTCACCACAGCGTTTTTGCGGTAGACCAGCCCCTTATCCAGGAAATCTAGAAACAGAGACTGCTGTTGGCCATAGTAATCGACATCACAAGTGGCAAACATGCGGGCCCAATCCAGTGACAGGCCCAGTGGCTTCATCTGCTCGACCATCGTGTCGATGTTGGAATAGGTCCAGTCCTTGGGGTGCCCTCCGATGGCCATCGCGGCGTTCTCGGCAGGCATGCCAAAGGCGTCAAATCCCATTGGGTGCAGGACACTGTGGCCAGTGGCCAGTTTGTGCCGTGCGATCACATCGCCCATGGTATAATTACGCACGTGACCCATGTGCAGTTTGCCTGAGGGGTAGGGAAACATCTCAAGCACATAGTACTTGGGTTTTTCCGCGCTGCGTTTGGCGGTGAATATCCCGGCCTTATCCCAGGCCTCTTGCCATTTGGCTTCGATTTCGTTGGCGGAATAGCGCGACATCAGATGCGGTCCTTGGGTAAATGAAAACGCCGGGCAGGAACCCGGCGTTGTGATAGATGGTATTTCTGCGGGTTTCTAGAGTTTGTCGTCCGCAATGCGTAGCTGACGTGCACGCGAAAGAATCGCATCCTCGACTGCGCGGGTCGTTCCAGGGCTGACGGGCCCCCCTTTGTCTGCAACGCCACATTCAGTGAACGCGCGTCTAGCGCCGGATCCTTGATGTGGACAGTCGCACGATACGATCTGCCTCCGCCCGGCGGAGTGCCGTAACCGGTGACAATGATTCCAGTAAAGGGATCGACGGACTGGACTGGCAAAAAGTTGAGCACATCCAATGAAGCAGCCCAAAGGTAGCGGTTAACGTTTGCTGCCTGTTCGCTGTTGTTGGGGCCAAACACATCCCAGATCGAGGATCTTTCATAATCTGTGGGTGCAGATTCACGGTTGGTTGTAATCGCATCGTCCGGCCCGAGAGGCCCAACTGAGCTTGTGGTGGCTGAACGTCTGCTGCCGCACGCTGCCACGCCCAGACATAAGGTCAGGAGCAAAGTCACTTTTATCGTCTTTTGCAGCACCATCAGGTCATCCCACCACTTCATACTAGAGCATGTCCTACCTTTGCTGGCCAAGCGGAGCAAGAGTCTAAGTGTCACGCGCGCCCGCGATAGGCATGTATGCTTATGGGAAGTCGGTCTCTTAGCAGGATTGGAACAGAATTCTCATCGTTGAGTTGATCTGACTGTGGCAAAGCTGCACCATCCGTGACGACTTTGCTAACGAGCGGCGTCGAAGTCTTGCAAGAAGGGGGCGAAAAGAGCGAAACCCCTCTCCATACCCACGCTGGATTCTCCGGTTTGGGCATGTGAATAGAAAACCGAGGGAAAAAACGATGAAAAAAGTTCTCTTCGCAACGACTGCGCTGATCGCTACCGCAAGCGTCGCAGCAGCAGACGTTCGCATCAGCGGCTACGGCCGTTTCGGCTTGGACTACAATGACGCCAACGACAGCAACGTCAACGGCATCTCCAAGACCACCATCACCAGCCGTCTGCGTCTGCAGTTCGACATGTCGGCAGAAACCGACTCGGGTGTTGGCTTTGACGCTCGCTTCCGTATCCAGGCTGAAAGCCGTGACAACGTTGTCGGCGCGACCCGCCAGGCAAACGGTGCTCGCTTTGGCGTGACCTACGAAGGTTTCCGCGTCAACGTCGGCAACATCATCGGTGCGGTTGAAAACACACCTGGCACCTACCTCGAGACCCGTACCGCAGGTACCGGTGTTGACGGTGCAGGCTTCGTTTCGCACGTTGGTAACGTCAACGACGAATACTTCAACTGGGACTCGTACTCGTCGGGTGGTTCGGGCGTGAACGGTGTGGAAGCACTGTACTCGGCCAACGGTTTCACCGGTCACGTTTCCTACTCGAAGCGTAACAACAGCACCGTTAACCCGGGCGTTGGTAACGGTTCGGCGAACGCAGCTGCTCGTGCCGCTGTGATGCTGGCCTACAGCTGGAACCAGTTCTCGGTTGCCGCATCCTACCAGGATTCCGACAACCTGTGGGAAGACAAAGGTATTATCACCGGTTCGTATGACGGTGGTAACTGGGGCGTTCGCCTGGCCTATGCTGACAACGACGGCATCGGCAAGTGGGGCCTGTACGGCAACTACGACATCGGCGCAGCGTCGAACATCCTGGTCTGGGTCACTGACGAAGACGCAGTTTCGGCAGCAGACGTAACAGCCGGTCGTACCGACAACACCGACGCCAACAATGGTGGTCTGGGTTCCGAAGGTACTTCCTACGGTATCCACTACTCGTACGACCTGGGTGGCGGCGCGTCCTTCGAAACCGGCTACCGCCGTGCTTCGAACGACAACGACACTTTCCAGGCTGGTGTGTACTTCAGCTTCTAAGCTGTACACCGCTTGACGGTATCGAATTTGGGCAGGTCTTCGGACCTGCCCTTTTCTTTGCCGCAACATGGTGTTTCTCTGGCCTCAAACGCTGATCGAGGAATCCCATGTCGTTGCAAGACATCTCTGCCCGCATCGCCAAGGCGGCTCAATCCGCCGGACGCTCTGCAGATTCTGTGAAATTGATTGCTGTGTCCAAAGTTCAACCCAATGAGCGGGTTGAGGCCGTGTTGGAACAGGGGCACCGTTGTTTTGGTGAAAACAGGGTGCAAGAGGCCGCAGGAAAATGGCCCGGTTTCATGGAGCGGTTTTCAGACATTGATCTGCATCTGATCGGCCCGCTGCAAACCAACAAGGCACGCCAGGCCATAGAGCTGTGCCAAGCCATCCACTCTGTTGACCGTCCCAAGCTGGCCAAGGCACTGGCGCGATTGGCACAAGAGATTGGTCATTGCCCGGATTTGTTTGTTCAGGTCAATACAGGCGAAGAGCCGCAAAAGGCGGGTATCCTGCCCTTAGAAGCTGATGACTTCGTTGCGGAATGCCGCGCCTTGGATCTGCCTGTCAAAGGGTTGATGTGTATCCCCCCTGTCGAAGAGGAACCCGCGCTTCATTTTGCACTGCTTGCCAAGATCGCAGCGCGCAACGGTCTGGATGGGTTGTCCATGGGCATGAGCAGTGATTTTGAGCGCGCGATTGCTTTGGGGGCGACGCATGTGCGCGTGGGTTCGGCCATCTTTGGCGAGAGGGTCAAGGCTCCGGTACAATAAGCCGAGTGTCGGGGTGAATTTCCCGTGCAATTTCATGCAGGTGCTCGCGGCGAAAGGCAATGCAGCCCTCGGTCGGATAGCCCGGCCTGCGCCACTGATGAATGAATATGGCTGACCCCTTGCCTGGCTCTGCGTTCGGCCAATTCCAGTCGGTGACTAGCACCAGATCATACAGCGGATCGGCGCGGCGCAGCTTTTCATGGCTGTGCGCATAGGGAACTCGAACTTGCAGATTGTAATCCCGCTCACCTGATGCATCGGACCAAAGATCACACGGCCCGATTGGCATGGCCCAAGGTGCAGGGCGCGCGATCCGATCAGGGCGGTAGAGCATGCCTACGATCCGGTGTACGCCGACCGGAGTGGCTCCGTCGCCCTCGCGCTTGTCTTGGCGAATGCCTCCCTTGCCGATCGAGCACGGGTAGAGGCGACCTTGAAACCGAACACCCAAAGGTGTCAGGACCAGATCGCCAGGTGTCACAGCATATGCCCAGATTTGGCTGCTTTGGTCGCCAGATAGTCGCGGTTGAATGCGGTCTCACCCACCTTCAAGGGGACGCGTTCGGTCACTGCGATGCCGGTACGTTCCATCATCGAGATCTTGTTGGGGTTGTTGGTCAGCAGGCGTACTGATTTGAAACCCAACTCTTTCAGGATGTCCGAACCCAGACGGAAGTCACGCTCATCGTCCTCGAACCCCAGGCGGTGGTTGGCCTCGACCGTGTCAAACCCTTGATCTTGAAGGAAGTAGGCGCGCATCTTGTTGGCCAGGCCAATACCGCGCCCTTCTTGGTTCAGGTAGAGAAGAACCCCGGCACCTTCGTCGCCCATCTGCGCCAAGGCGCCGCGTAGCTGCGGACCGCAGTCGCATTTCAGGCTGCCCATTATATCGCCTGTGAAACAAGCCGAATGGAGGCGCGCCAGTACCGGTTTGTCGCGGTTAGGGCGGCCGATTTCGACGGCGTAATGCTCTTCACCACCGTCTTCTGGGCGGAAGACATGCAAACGACCGGCTTCAGACACCTCCATCGGCAGTCGGGCGGCCGAGATGGAGTGCAGGGGGCTGCGTTCCGCCAGATGGGGCGCGGCAAGGGCGTGCTCGATCAGCGTTAGACCGTGGGATCCTGCAAAGGCCGGGCCATCTTTGATCCGAGCAACCACCACGGCAGGCAACAGGCGGGCGGATTTTGCCAAGGTGATGGCAATCCGGTGCAAGCTGGCGCTGCCTTGCCTCTCGGTCAAAATTGGGCCCTTCATCGGAGTGTTCAGATCGTCCGAAGGGTCGGCAATCGACTGAATCCAATTCAGATCCGCATAGTCGGGGATTTCAATACGGGCCAGATCCCCGTCATAGGCGCGCGCTTTCAACGTTTCGGCACGGCGAACAGTCACGGCGACTACAAGATGACCATTTGCCAGATCACGCAGATCCTGCAGGCGCTCGGCATTCAGGGTTTCGGCTGAACATGCCAAAACGCTCAGGCCCGCGTCGTCGGTCAGAATCACCGGAACACCCATGCGCAGATCGGATCGCGCGCGGGCCAGAAGTTCGGTGATGTCTGGGACAAGGCTCATTGAAGTTACCCTATAACGTTTGCGGCTCTTCCTATCCTCAATTGTAAGGAATGTGAAACAATTACCCTGCGATAGACACGAGGGCGTGAGACGATTGCAGTAAATCTTGTCGAATGCGTTTATCGCGCTCAAGTGTGAGACACGGAATTAGGAGGACGCCACGATGGCTCAGTTGAAAAAGATCCTGCTGGTGGATGACGATGAAGACCTGCGCGAAGCGCTGAGCGAACAGCTCGTGATGACCGAGGACTTCGACGTGTTCGAAGCAAACGACGGCCAGAGTGCCATGGAGCGCGTCAAAGAGGCGCTGTATGACTTGGTGATCCTGGATGTTGGGTTGCCCGACACCGATGGGCGCGAGTTGTGCCGCCTGATGCGCAAACAGGGCGTCAAAAGCCCGATCCTGATGCTGACCGGTCACGATGGCGACGCTGACACCATTCTGGGTCTGGACGCAGGCGCCAACGACTATGTCACCAAACCGTTCAAGTTCCCGGTGCTGCTGGCCCGTATTCGTGCACAGCTGCGCCAGCATGAACAATCAGAAGATGCCGTGTTCACGCTTGGACCGTATACGTTCAAACCTGCGATGAAGATGTTGATCACTGAAGAAGATCGCAAAATCCGTCTGACCGAGAAAGAGACGAACATCCTCAAGTTCCTCTATCGCTCGACCGACGGTGTTGTGGCGCGCGATGTGCTGCTGCACGAGGTTTGGGGCTACAACGCAGGTGTGACGACCCATACACTGGAAACCCACATCTATCGCCTGCGTCAAAAGATCGAGCCTGATCCGTCAAACGCCCGCCTTCTGGTGACTGAATCCGGCGGCTATCGCCTGGTGGCCTGAATTTTGACCCAGATCAAAGCGGTACCTGCGATACATCTTTAGGGTCGCACTATCCCGCACATGTCCGGGTTATGACATGTACCTCCCTGTTGGACTGGGCCGGGCCTTGTGCCCGGTCTTTTTTTGTTCAGAGGGGTGCTGTGACGAATTGAATATCTGCGCTATCTTTCAGGGCATCTGATCTAAACAGTAATGGATTCCCCTATGAAACTCTTTGCGACGATAACATTTGTTGGCGGCTTTTTGATCACGGGTGCGGCTTCCGCCTGCCCATGGGCCTCGGGCGAATATGCATTCAGCGAACATGGCATCTATGGCGACTTCACGGTCAATGCAGATTGTACCGAAATGGTCTGGGATCGTCAGAGCGATGGACCTGAAACATCGGCGCTCGAACGCACTAAGCACGGCTGGAAAGGTGAATTGGAAAAGGCCGACGTTGAGCTGCTGGATAATGGTGAAAACCTGCGCATCACCGGCAATGGCGGTGTGATGCGGCAAGCCCGGGCTGAACGAAAAAACTGACCAAGCTTAGGGCTGTCGTTTGGGATGGCACACCAAGATGCGCCACGTTAGGGTGTGCCGACCGCGAACAAGGAACGCCTGATCATGCCCTTTACCCTTGCCACCTGGAACATCAACTCGGTCCGTCTGCGCGAGCCGATCGTGCTGAAACTGCTCGAAGAAGAGGCGCCCGACGTGCTCTGCCTGCAAGAGTGTAAGAGCCCGGTGGACAAGATCCCGATGGAAGGGTTTGCAGCGCTCGGCTACACCCACATGGTTGCGCGTGGGCAAAAAGGCTACAACGGCGTCGCCATCTTGTCGCGCATCCCGATGGTCGAGGCCGGCAGCCAGGATTTCGCGGAATTGGGTCATGCACGCCATATCGCTGGGACGCTGGAAAACGGCGTCACGGTTCATAACTTCTATGTGCCAGCAGGCGGCGATGTGCCGGACCGCGAGAAGAATGAGAAGTTCGGGCAGAAACTGGATTACCTCACCGACATGCGCGATTGGTTTAAAACCGAGCAGATGAATAAATCGATTCTGGTTGGGGACTTGAACATTGCGCCGCGCGAAGATGACGTTTGGGACCACAAGAAACTGCTCAAGGTGGTCAGCCACACGCCGATTGAAGTCGAGCATTTGGCTGAAACCCAAGACGCGGGCGGTTGGGTGGATGTAACCCGGCAAGATATTCCAGACGGGCAGCTTTATTCCTGGTGGTCGTACCGTGCACGTGATTGGGACGCGGCCGATAAGGGGCGACGGCTGGATCACATCTGGGCCACGGGGGATATCTCGAACGCGGGTCATTCCAGCCGTGTTCTGCGCGGCGCACGCGGGTGGGAAAAACCAAGCGACCATGCTCCGGTCTTTGCGACGTTCGATCTGTAACGGAATGAGGCCTGTTTTTTCAGTAAACAGGCCCGCGCCCACTTGGTTTCCGGCTCGACTGTCGGCATATAAAGGCCAAGCTTGAACCCAAAGAGGCACGGCATGGACATTCTCAACGGCGCAGGCGGCGCTCCCGCCGCTGATCTGATCAAAGACGGCTCTGAAGCCACATTCATGGCCGATGTGGTCGAAACCTCGCAAGAGGTGCCAGTGATCGTTGATTTCTGGGCGCCCTGGTGTGGCCCTTGCAAGACGCTAGGCCCGATGCTCGAGGATGCGGTGACCGCAGCCAAAGGCGCGGTCAAGATGGTCAAGATCAACGTCGATGAAGCGCAGATGATCGCAGGCCAGCTGCAAATCCAGTCGATCCCTACGGTCTATGCCTTTTTCAAGGGGCAGCCGGTTGACGGGTTTCAGGGCGCACTGCCGGGTTCAGAAATCACGGCGTTTGTGGACCGAGTGATCACCGCAGCTGGCGGAGAAGCCCCCGGTGGTCAACTGGACGAAGCGGTTGAGGCTGCCGAAGAAATGCTGATCAGCGGCGCGGCCGTCGATGCGGCGCAGACTTTTGCCGCGATTCTGGGTGAAGACCCTAATCATTCGGCCGCCTACGGTGGTCTGGTGCGCGCTCATATCGCTCTGGACGATCTGGAACAGGCCGAAGCCATTCTGAACGGTGCCCCTGCTGAAATCTCGGACAGCCCTGAGTTGGAAGCGGCGCACGCGCAGCTGGAGCTGGCCAAGCAGGCTGCAAATGCGGGGCCCGTGGCCGAGCTGACCGCAACGGTCGAGGCAGAACCCGACAACCATCAAGCCCGTTTCGATCTGGCACAGGCTTTGCATGCCAACGACAACGTCGAAGAGGCCGTGTCGCAACTGCTGGAGCTTTTCCGCCGGGATCGGGAGTGGAATGACGGTGCAGCCAAGGCGCAGTTGTTCACGATCTTTGATTCGCTAAAGCCCAATGATCCGGTGGTTCTGAACGGGCGGCGCAAGCTCAGTTCGATGATATTTGCCTAAAAAAAATCAGAGCTAGTATCGGTACATGATGCAATCCGCCGATTTGCCGGACACGATCGCCGTGTTTCCTTTGCACTGGGGCGCTCTTGTTGCCCCGGTCCCGACTGCCACTTCACATCTTTGAGCCGCGCTATCTTCAGATGCTCAACGATGCGCTGAAGACACCCCAACGTCTGATCGGGATGGTTCAGCCGAACCCGTCACCCGCCAGTTCGGACAAGCTGCACATGATCGGTTGCGCCGGTCGTGTGACACAGTTCTCTGAGACCGAAGATGGGCGATACATGATCACGCTCAGTGGCGTGTCGCGCTTCCGGGTCAAAAGCGAGATCGAGGGGTTCACCCCGTATCGTCGCTGTCAGGTGTGTTGGAACGGGTTTGACCGGGATCTGGGGCGTAGTGAGGCGGATGACAGGTTCGATCGGCCCGAGTTTCTGGACCTGCTGCATCGGTTCTTTTCTGCGCGGGATTTGTCGACCGATTGGGAAACGCTCAAGGATGCGGAAGACGAATTACTGGTGAATTCACTGTCTATGCTGCTCGACTTTGATCCTGAGGAAAAGCAGGCTCTGCTCGAGGCACCCTGTCTTGCGACCCGGCGGGAGACGCTGGTGACGTTGATTGAATTTGCCCTGCGGGGCGGTGATGGGAACGAGGAAACACTACAGTGACCGAACAGAATCAGGCGTTTGACCGCCGCATGCTTGAGGTGCTGATTTGCCCGATGAGCCAGACAACGCTGGAATATGATGCGGAACGGCAGGAGCTGATCTCGAAATCTGCAGGTCTGGCATATCCCATTCGCAACGGCATCCCGGTAATGTTGCAGGACGAGGCGCGTGAACTCGACTGAAGGTGTTCGGTGGCTCGGGGCGCTCCCGCGCCCGCGCTGATCTCGGCTGCGCCGAAATCGCTGGCGGCCTTGGGCCGGGCGCCTCGCCTTCGGCTCGGCGCGGTCCAGCTTGGGGCAACTGGGTCGCCTCAGTTGCCAATCGCCGAGCGCAGCGAGGCCCGGCCCAACGGGAGGAGGGCATCATTGATGCACGTACGACGGGCGGGAGTGCTTCTGAATGCCAACTGCCTTAGGTGGCCATTCAGATCGACCGACCTTGCATCAATTTTGGCAAATCCCCGGTCAATCCCGCAGCTTCGCGCACGAAGCCTCGTCTCAAGCCGGGGAGTGATCCAACAACCCCCATGCCTATGTCACGCCCCAACCGCAGTAGCGGGTTGTCGTTTGAAAACAGCCGGTTGAATGCATCTGTCGCCAGCGCCAATGTCGCGGTGTCAAAGCGACGCCACTGTTGATACCTCTCCAGAACCAGTTGCGACGCCATGTCCTCACCTCGTCGCCCGGCGAGCGTCAGCACCTCGGCCAGAGCAGCCACATCCCGCAGACCTGCGTTCAGCCCTTGGCCCGCAATCGGGTGCACCCCATGCGCGGCGTCGCCGACCAATGCCAACCGATCCCCGACAAATGAATTTGCCACTGTCAGATTCAGCGGATAGGTGAACCGGTCGCCTGCGAGTTTGATTTGCCCTAGGAAATCACCGAACCGCGGGCGCAGCACTTGCATATAGTCTTCGGGCTCCATCGCATTGATGCGATGCGCCATCTCGGTCCGCTCGCTCCACACGATTGAACTGCGGTTGCCGGTCAGTGGCAAGATGGCCAGCGGTCCAGGTGGCATGAAAAACTGGTGAGCGATCCCATGATGCGACAGTTCATGCTCGATGGCGCAGACCAGGGCCGTTTGCCCATAGTCCCACCCGGTGCGTTTGATGCCTGCGCGGACGGCTGTACCGCTTTTGCGACCATCGCAGCCCACGAGCAGCTTGCCGGAGACCGTGGTCTCATCGTCGAGCGTTACCGAAACACCTGCCTGCGATGCTTCTTGCGCGACTACTATTTTGTCATTGATCTGAGTGATTTTCGGATCAGCTACCATCGCATCCATGAAAGCGCGGCGCAGGTGACGGTCCTCGACCATGTAGCCCATCGGCCCTTCTTCAAGCTCGGCATGGTCGAAATGCATGAAAAACGGCGAAGGGCCAGCACCTGCGTGCCCGTCGGTAACCTTGATCTCCAGCATCGGTTGGGCGTGATCTTCGACCGCCTCCCAAACACCGATTGCCTGCAAGAGCCGTTGCGAGGCCAGGGCCAGAGCATAAGAACGGCCGTCGAAGGCTGCATTCTTGCGTGTCTTGACCGGCAACGCGTCGATCACGGTTACACTGTGCCCGGTAGCGGTCAGGGCCAATGCCAGCGCGGGGCCATTCAGCCCGCCGCCAACAATCACGATGTCCGATGTCGTATCCATAACGTGCAATATGCGCAGCCTTTCGGGATTGTCCATGCGGAACGCTGTCGCTACCGTCGCACCCAAAGCAGTTGGGGAGGATGACATGGGCGACTGGCTGAAAATGACCGCAAGCGATCTGGGGCGTGGGATTGCCGCGGAAGAGATTGATCCGGTTGAGCTGACCCAAGCCTATCTGGATTCTATCGACGCCCATCCCCTGCGCGACCGGATTTACGCCCGTGTGACTCATGATCGCGCGCTGTCCGAGGCGAACGCGGCCGCGGAACGTGCCCGAGTCGGTCGCCGCCTGTCTCTGCTGGATGGGGTACCGATCAGTTGGAAGGACTTGTTCGATACGGCTGGTGTTGGAACCGAGGCAGGGTCGGCCCTGCTCAAGGGGCGCGTTCCGGACACGGATGCGGTCGTGTTACAGAACGCGACAGCCGCGGGATCGGTTTGCCTGGGCAAGACGCATATGTCTGAACTGGCGTTTTCCGGTTTGGGATATAACCCGATCACGGCCACGCCGCCTTGTGTGCACGACGAAAGCGCCGTTCCGGGCGGTTCGTCATCCGGGGCAGGGGCCTCTGTTGCGTTCAATCTGGCGGCCTGTGGGATCGGCTCGGACACTGGCGGTTCGGTGCGTATTCCCTCGGCGTGGAACGATCTTGTAGGGCTAAAAACTACATCGGGCTTAGCTCAGCCTGGAGGGCGTTGTGCCTCTTTGCCTGCGCTTTGATACCGTTGGCCCGCTTGCCCGCTCGGTAGAGGACGCAGCGCAGATGTTGGCCATGCTCGAAGGTGGAGTGCCTGTGGATTTGCGCGGCGCGTCATTAAAGGGGCGTCGGTTTGCGGTTTTGAAAACTGTGGCTTTGGATGATTTACGCGACGCACCCGGCCAAGCGTTTGACGATGCCGTGCGCCGGTTAGAGGCGGCAGGAGCCACCATCGAGACAATTGAGGTGCCGGAAGTAGAGCAAGCCCTGCCCTTGAGTGGCGCGCTTTACACGGCCGAGGCCTACGGGTTGTGGCGCGATGTGATCGAGGCCAATCCTGATGCGATGTTTTCGGAAATTCGGGAGCGCTTTCAGGCAGGGCGCAATTTTTCGGGCCCTGATTATGTGGCGGCGTGGGCCGCCTTGGAAGGTTGCCGCGCGGATTGGGATGCCGCCGTTGCGGGGTATGACGCCGTTCTGGCGCCAACCTCTCCGATCCTGCCGCCGAATCTGGCGCGGTTGGAAAGCGATCATGATTATTATGTCACTGAAAACCTACTGGCTCTCAGGAACACGCGCATTGGCAATCTGATGGGGCTTTGTGCCCTGACCTTGCCCACCGGCACCCCAAGCTGCGGCATCATGCTGATGGGTCTGCCCGATTGTGAAGAGGCCCTGCTGCGCGTTGGGGCAGCGGCCGAAGCAGCCTTGACCTGAATGCCACAATTGCCAATCACGGCAATGCTTTGTCTGGACGAAACGGGGTGTGACCTGTAACTTGGTCTCAAACGGGGCGCGAATGATCCCGGTACTGAGGCAGTTGAGATGAATTTCCCCGAGCGGTTTTCGAACCTTCCGGCTTATGCATTCCCGCGTCTGCGCGCATTGCTCGATCATCATGATCCGGGCGGTGATGTTGTGCATATGACCATTGGCGAGCCCAAGCATGATTTCCCGCAGTGGGTCACGGATGTGATCATGGAAAACGCCGCCGGGTTCCGGGGGTATCCTGACAACAACGGTATGCCCGAGCTGCGCGGTGCGATCGCAGGTTGGATCGGGCGACGGTATGGCGTGCAGATGGATGCGGACACGCAGGTAATGGCTCTGAACGGCACGCGTGAGGGGTTGTACAACGCCGCCATGGCACTGTGCCCTGAGACGAAGAATGGCCAAAAACCGGTCATCCTGTGTCCGAACCCCTTTTATCAGGTCTACATGGTGGCGGCGCTTTCTGTTGCGGCCGAGCCAGTTTTTGTACCCGCGGCAGCCGCTACGGGTCATCTGCCCGACTATGCAGGCTTGCCCGATGAGGTACTCAATCGCACGACAGCGGCCTACATCTGTTCACCTGCCAATCCGCAGGGCGCGGTGGCAAGTCGAGATTACTGGGCCGAGCTGATCCAGCTGGCCGAGCGGTTCGACTTCCGCATCTTTGCGGACGAATGCTATTCAGAAATTTATCGCGACGAGGCCCCCGTAGGTGTCCTGACAGTCGCGCAAGAGTTGGGAGCGGACCCGGAACGGATCACGCTTTTTAATTCTTTGTCGAAGCGGTCAAACCTGGCCGGGCTTCGGTCCGGGCTGATCGCGGGCGGGTCCGAGACGATCGCCCGGGTCAAACAGCTGCGTGCCTATTCGGGTGCTCCGCTGCCGATGCCGTTGCAGATGGCGGCAGCGCGGGTCTGGGCGGATGAGGCGCACGTCGCGGAAAACCGCCGTCTCTATCAAGAGAAATACGCCATCGCCGATCAGGTAATGGCCGGTGTTCAGGGCTATCAATCGCCCGAAGCAGGTTTTTTCCTGTGGCTGCCGGTCGATGATGGCGAGCAGGTGGCATTGAAGCTGTGGCAAGAGACAGGCGTTCGGGTGTTGCCCGGCGCTTATCTGGCACAAGGTGAACCGGGGCAAAACCCGGGCGAGACATATATTCGGGTCGCAATGGTGGCCCCAAAAACAGAATTGCAGCGCGGGTTGGAAACGCTTCGCGACTGCATTTACGGATAAGGTTCGAGGGTAGGCATGGCATCATATAACGCACGCGGTCGCGATCCGTTGTTGGACAGCAATATGCAGGCGGCCATTGAAAGGCGCGGCAAGGAATTGGCCGGGATCTTTCTTGTTCTGGTCGGTTTGGCATTTGCAGCCTTGCTTGGATCCTATACCCCCGAAGATCCAAATTGGATGGTCTCGACCGACGCGCCTGTTCAAAACTGGATGGGTCGTATGGGGGCTTGGGTCGCTGGCGTTTTGATGCTCGTTATGGGCAAGGCCAGCTGGGGCATTCCCGTGTTTACCATTGCCTGGGGCCTGCGATTAACTTTGCACTTTGGCGAAGACCGTTTTTTCTGGCCTTTGGTGATGTCGCCATTCTGGCTGATTATTGTTGCCATCTATGCTGCATCCTTGACGCCTAGCGATGAATGGCAGGCGGCGCACCAATATAGTCTTGGTGGCGCAGGAGGGGACTTTTTCTTCGGGATGTTCCTGTTGCTGCTACCTGTGGGATTGCATTTCCTGGTCAAGATCATCTCTGTCCTTGCTGCGATTGCCATGGTTTCGATGGGAGTTTTTGTTCTTGGGTTCAACCGCGCCGAAGTGCGTCAGGGCATGCGCCGATTTCTGATCGGATTGATCATGGCCTATGGGGCGTTCATGACGATTGTGGGGCAAGGCGCATCCGCGACCGTTGCTGTCGCCCGACAGCGCCAGGCCTTGCGGTCCGAGCGCAAGGAAGCGGCCAGGGCCGCTGCAGAAGAGGCCGCACTTGCCGCACAGCTTGCCGAAGCCGAGGCCGTCATCGAAACCGAGCCGATGATGGTGCCCGAACCAGCGGCTGTTGCCGAACCAAAAGCTGGCCTTTTGGCTCGCATGCCCAGCCTGATCCGCCGTCCAGAACCAATGCCTGAGCCAGAGTTGGTTGAACCTCAAGCTGTTGCGGCGGACCAGGCAATGCCGGGCGATGACCGGATCAAATCGAAGATCGCGCAGGTTGTTCGCAGCCGAAAGGAAGCGGCTGGCGTTGTTCAGCCGCAACCGGATCCGTCACTCCCCTTGACTAAGGGTCGTGGACGCGGACCGGATCCGTTGTTGCTGGATCCGACCGCAGGTGGAAATTTCCCGACCGAACCTCCTTTGACCGCAACACAGTATGTCGAACAACATGTTGAGATTGAGCCGACTGCGCTGCAGAATGTGGAGTTTACGTCGCAAGTTGAACCGATTGCACAGCCGGAAGAATTTTCTCCCGCGCCACAGCCCGAAGTGGAACCTGTTGTCGAACCTATTGCGACTCAGAACACGACCCCGGTTTCTGCTTCAATCCCTGTTGCGCAGCCTCGTAAAGCTGTGGTCGAGCAGCCTGCACGCAAAGCTCCGCAGCCGTCACGCCGTGCTCAAGCCGAGGCTCAGCCGAAGCTTGCGTTCGAAGAGCCTGCCGTACAATTCGAGCTGCCACCGCTAAACTTGTTGGAGAACCCGACAACGATTCAGCGCCATCATCTGAGCGACGAAGCTTTGGAAGAAAACGCGCGGATGCTGGAAAACGTGCTTGATGACTATGGTGTCAAAGGTGAGATCGTGAGTGTCCGCCCTGGTCCCGTTGTCACCATGTACGAACTGGAGCCTGCGCCGGGCCTCAAAGCGAGTCGTGTCATTGGTTTGTCGGACGATATCGCGCGATCGATGTCGGCCCTTTCGGCGCGTGTCTCGACCGTACCAGGTCGCTCTGTCATTGGTATCGAACTGCCTAACGAAAACCGTGAGAAGGTGGTTCTGCGCGAGATCCTGGCAAGTCGCGATTTTGGCGATAGCAACATGAGACTGCCATTGGCCTTGGGCAAGAACATCGGCGGCGATTCTGTTGTCGCCAACCTGGCCAAGATGCCTCACCTGCTGATCGCAGGGACTACCGGTTCGGGTAAATCGGTGGCGATCAACACGATGATCCTGTCGCTTCTTTACAAATTGACGCCGGATGAATGCCGCTTGATCATGATCGACCCCAAGATGCTGGAACTGTCTGTTTATGACGGCATCCCGCATCTGCTGTCGCCGGTTGTGACCGACCCGAAAAAGGCCGTTGTCGCACTGAAATGGACCGTGGGCGAGATGGAAGATCGCTATCGCAAGATGTCCAAGATGGGCGTGCGCAACATCGAAGGCTACAACGGTCGCGTGCGCGAAGCCCTGGCCAAGGGCGAACTGTTCAGCCGGACCGTTCAGACCGGATTTGACGATGACACCGGCGAACCCGTGTTCGAAACGGAAGAGTTCGAACCCAAGGTGCTGCCCTATATCGTCGTGATCGTCGACGAGATGGCCGACCTGATGATGGTCGCGGGTAAAGAGATCGAGGCCTGCATCCAGCGTCTGGCGCAGATGGCGCGGGCTTCGGGTATTCACCTGATCATGGCGACACAGCGTCCTTCTGTGGACGTGATCACCGGTACGATCAAGGCGAACTTCCCCACCCGGATTTCGTTTCAGGTCACGTCGAAAATCGACAGCCGCACCATTCTGGGCGAAATGGGGGCCGAGCAACTGCTGGGTATGGGCGACATGCTCTATATGGCTGGTGGGGCCAAGATTACCCGCTGCCACGGCCCGTTCGTGTCCGACGAAGAAGTCGAAGAGATCGTCAATCACCTCAAAGCCTTTGGTCCGCCCGAATACATGAGCGGTGTGGTCGACGGCCCGGACGACGAAAAGGCAGACAACATCGACGCGGTTCTGGGCCTGAACACAGGTGGCAACACCAATGGTGAAGATGCGTTGTACGACTCGGCTGTGGCCATCGTGATCAAGGACCGCAAGTGCTCGACGTCCTATATCCAGCGCAAACTGGCGATAGGCTACAACAAAGCCGCGCGTCTGGTTGAGCAGATGGAGGATGAGGGGTTGGTCTCGCCTGCGAACCATGTGGGCAAGCGTGAAATCCTTGTGCCCGAACAACAATAAGTTCGGGCTTCCATTCCGGCTTGGGGTGACTATCTAGGGATCATGAAACAGTTCGCTTTTGCCATTGCGGTGACCCTTGCCGCTCCGGCGGCCTGGGCGGCCGAAAAATTGCCCTTGTCGGAAATTTCGACCTATCTGAACGGATTGAAAACCGTTCAGACCACGATTACCCAGATCAACGATGATGGGTCACTATCCACAGGGAAACTGTGGCTGCAACGGCCAGGAAGGATGCGGTTCGAATACGATCCTCCAGACAGTTCCGTTGTTCTGGCAAAAGGTGGGGCTGTGATTATTCACGACCCGAAGTCCAACCAACCTCCTGAGCAATACCCGCTCAGCAGAACCCCATTGTCCATCATTTTGGCCCGCAATGTGGATTTGGCACGTGCTGGAATGGTAGTTGGCCATGACTTCGACGGAACTTCGACGATCGTGGCCGCGCAAGACCCGGAACACCCGGAATACGGGCGGATCGACTTGCTGTTTACAGGTGATCCGGTTGAGTTGCGCAAATGGGTGGTGCACGACAACGGCGGTGGACGGACGACCGTCATTTTGGGGCCGCTGACCAAGGGCAACAGCCTGAACCAAAACCTGTTCATAGACGGAGAACCCGGTGTCTCAACAGACCGCTGAGACACACTAACGACGATTCAAGCGGGTTGGATTGTGCCTCTTAAAGCAGAAGCACAAATTCCTCAGTATTTGAATCGCCCGCAGGTCTTGAGTTGCTTGCGGTACATTTCACCGCGTGCGGCGACGCTGTCAGCGGTGCGAAGCAGCCAGGACTTATTGCGGTAGGTCCCACGTGCGTAACCAGTGTGTCCTTCATGGTAGGCCAGATACTGATTGCGCGTGTCTGTAAGCGCAATTCCGTTCTTTGTTTTGCTCTTCGTCATGTACCAACCGATGAAATCGGAAGCATCCCGCATTCGATCGCGACGCGCGCGCCCTCGGCGGGTTTCTTCTTGGTACTGTTCCCACGTGCCATCCAAGGCTTGGCTGTAGCCAAATGCGCTGCTTTGGCGGCCCATGGGAAGAACACCAAGCACATATTTGTGTGGCGTACGCGCGTTCGATTTGTACCGGCTTTCCTGGTAAATGGTAGCCATCTGGACATGCACGGGCACGCCCCATTTACGTTCAGTTTTCTTGAACGCCTTGATGTATTCCGGACGTTGGCTGGCGATGCTGCATGCATTATCCAGATTGCGCGGAGGGGATTTGGACCCACCACCACAAGCTGCTACTAGCAACACGACCATCAACGCGCAAAGAGATCTGCTCATCCGCCTCTTGCCCTTTTTTGCGTACTTTAACCCATTTTTTTGGGTGGGCAAATCACATTCCTAACAGCCCGGAGTACTGGTTCCCAAAGGTTACAGAACAAAGGCCAGGATGAGCGGCATGGAGAGAACGGACAGGATGGTCGAAGCAACGGTCATACCGGCAACGGCATTAGAATCGGCGCCAAAACGTTCGGCCAAAAGGTAGGACGTCACCGCTACGGGGGTAGCGAATTGAACCATCAGGACTCCGGTCGCTACTTTGCCCAGATCGAAATATGCGGCAGTGATCCAGCCTAAGATCACGCAAACCCCCAGTTTGAAAATTGAGAGCAAAATGGCGGGCGCAATATTGTTTGGTGTCAGGCGCGCAACCGCGACGCCTAGTGTGACCAGCATCATTGGGACGGCCATCTGGCCCATGAGGCCTAAACCATTGGTTAGAAAGGTTGGCGTCTCCCATCCTTGCCACAGGAACAACGCGCCCAGAATAGTGGCCCATACCATTGGTTCGCGTACAACCTTTGCAAAGGACCCCTGACCAGCAACCAGATAAATTCCATAGGAAAAAGACCAAAGTGCGGTGACGGACAAAAAGATCACTGCATAGCCAAGACCGGCGTCACCGAATGCAAAAATACATAAGGGCAGGCCCAGGTTGCCTGTGTTGCCAAAAATAAGCGGCGACAGATAAGTGCGTTGATCGAGCCCTGTGAGTCGAACAAATGTCCAGAACACAACCGACAGAAGCAAATTCCCTGCAATTGTTGCGACAGTGAACACTCCAAGTTCGTCGCCAGAAATCTCGGTTTGCATAAGGGCAACAAAGATCAGGCTGGGTACAGCCAGCGTCATGGCGAAACGTGTGATGAACTCAATCCGGTACTCGAATCCGAGCTTGACCCAAGTAAACCCAACCGCAGCCAGCATAAAAACCGGAGCCACGATTTCGAGGACTGTCAAAGTAAGGTTCACAGACTGTTTCCCCAAATTTCCGTACAATTGTTGGACAAATGTGTCGCGTTACGGGTAGTAACAGAATATGGGGGCTGCAACTGCAATGCTAAAAACGCGCGCAAAATATCATTTGGGCCAAGTGGTTCGCCACAAAAAGCATCCGTTTCGCGGAGTGATTTTTGATGTCGACCCGGAATTTTCCAATACCGAGGAATGGTATCAGGCGATTCCCGAAGACAGCCGACCTCTGAAAGCTCAGCCATTTTATCATCTTTTGGCTGAAAACGACCAAAGCTATTATGTCGCCTATGTATCCGAACAGAACCTTGTCGCGGATTATTCGGGCGAGCCGGTGGATCATCCGGACATACCAGACATGTTTGGGCCGTTTCAGGACGGATCATATCCGCTGCACTTTCAGTTGAACTAGGGAACTCGCCCTGTTTTGGGCGAAGTCGAACCACTTAGTAGCCCAATGCACACCCGTCCTTGCGATGATCACTGGCGCCTTCCAGTACTCCATCGTCGCGAATACGGATCGCCTGCGCACCGCCTATGGCGGTGTCCGGAACGACAACTGTGTGCCCCATGTCCTCCAACTCCTGTCGCACCTTGTTCGAATATCCCCGTTCGACTTTAAGTTTGCCGAGCATCGGCAAAAGCTCGAGGTGCATCCAGCGCCTGTTGCAGGCCCATGTCGTAGTCTACGAGGTTGCAAAGGAAGCGGGCATGTCCATTAGGTTGATATGCCCCCCCATTACACCAAAAGGCATGGTTACTCTTCCGTTTTCGGCCAGCATGCCCGGAATAATCGTGTGCATTGGTCGTTTGCCACCAGCCAGTTCGTTGGGATGACCAGGTTCAAGGGTGAAACCGGCTCCCCTGTTCTGAAGCAAAATTCCGAATTTGTCAGACGCGATGCCTGACCCGAAACCATGAAAAATGGAATAGATCAAAGATACCGCCATCCCGTCTCGATCGACGACGGTTATATAGATGGTGTCCTTGTGGACCGCTTCACTTACCGCTGGAGGGGACGCCATGGCCTTTGTTGGATCAATCAACTCTGCCAGTTTTCGCGCGGTTTCTGGATCCAGCATGTGCTGCAATCGGGCTGTATGATCAGGATCCGCAATGAAACGGTTGCGGGCGTCATAGGCCAGTTTTGCAGCTTCGGCTTCGATATGGAGTCTTTGCGCGCCCAGTGCCTCCATATCGCCTAGGTCAAAGTGATCAAGAATGTTCAGCATCAAGATGGCAGTTGCACCTTGGCCATTGGGCGGATGCTCGATCAGGTCGACACCTTTGTAAATTCCGCTGATTGGTTCGGATGACATGTCACATCCAGGCGCGAAATCCTCAAGCGTGTGAACGCCGCCAAATTTCCTGAGCGTCGCAATCATGTCTTCTGCAACTTCACCCTGATAAAAGGCGTCCCGCCCGGACTTTGCCACACGGCGCAGCACTTCGGCTTGGCCGGGGGCTTTGAAAACCTGTCCCGTTTTATACGGGGACCCCTGGTTTAGAAATTTTTCCCGTGCGGTTCCCTGCAACGTGCTCGCATCGCTTGCCCAATCAAATGCAACCCGCGCCGCGACCGGAACGCCATGATCCGCGTAGTGGATCGCTGGCTGGAGGATCGCATCCAAACCGATGACCCCGACCGTTTCGGAAAGGTGGCAAAAGGCATCCATCGCACGCGGAACCGTCACCGCATCTGCACTATTTAACGGAATGTTCGTTAGGCCCGAAGAACGCAATTCCTCTGCGTTTGTCTTTGCCGGAGCATGCCCTGATCCATTTAAGGCGTGAACACGTCCGCTTTTTGGGTCGGAATACAATACAAAGCAATCGCCGCCAATACCTGTCATTTGCGGCTCGCAGATGCCCAACAGGATAGCACCTGCGATCGCAGCATCCATAGCATTTCCACCGCGCTTGAGAACGTCTATGGCCGCTTGAGCTCCCAGAGGATGGGAGGTGGCACACATCCCGTTCGCCGCCAGAACCTCGGACCGGCCCGGCAATTGAAAATCGCGCATGAATTGGATCTCCCTTCTCTCGAGGCCGAGCTTAGAGCGCTCTCGGGGAAGGTCAATTGCCTGAAGTTATTCCTCGGTGTCACGCACTGGGTGGGGGCTTTTACGCGCGACACCGAGGGAAGCCAGATTTGCAGCTACACCCATGGTTTGCTCCTCGTTTGCGGCGCGAGTGCGGAGTGATTGAGGCGTTAATGTGGCGGTGGCGGTGTGGTAGCTGCTAAATCGAACCCTAGCGACAGGCGGTTTTGCCCGTTTTGCCGGTCATAGTGAATGTCGCTCGTCAATTGACGGATCAGAAACCAGCCAAACCCGCCTTCTGGCAAGTCCTGCTTGCTTTCGGTGATGAGTGCCGGAGCTCCCTCAGGTAATTCACCGGATGGAAGTGGCAAACCCTTGTCCGAAATGCGGATATCCAATCGGCTCTGCTGAAATGAACAAACAACCCTGATTTGCCCGGGTTCGATGTCCGAATAGGCGTGCTCGACAATGTTGTTGATGGCCTCAGCCAACGCGATTTCTATGTCACCTGCGGTTTCTTCACCGACACCATGCACCCGAAGCTGCTCGGCGACTGCGCAAATACCGCTCCGAGCCTCAAACTCCGTTGCGCGGAACGACAAGGCGAACTTGCCCCGTTTTTCAATTTCGCTCACGCCGCCGCCTCCAATCAGATTGCTTATTGCTTTGCAGTGTCTGACAACGCGTCGTCTAAAGATGGAAACAGGTTGAACACTGTGTCCATTCGAGTGAGCCGGAACACCTTGTCGACTACCGGAGTCAATCCTGCCAAGTCCAAACTTCGGCTCGCGTCGAGTTGTTTCATGGAAGCGACGATTGCGCCTAACCCGCTGGAATCGATGAAGGTCACCTTAGATAGATCCAGAATGACACGATCTGGTGCTCCTTCGGTCTCGGTTCGCATGTCTTCCTTGAACTGAATTGCAATTGCGGCATCGATTCTGATCGGCATTCACGGTAATAATCCGCGCCTGATCGGTTATGGTGCTGCTGAGACTCATGGCGAATTCCCTTAGTGGTATTTGATTTGCCCGTAAGCTAGAGCACATTTGTTACCAATCCGTTTTTAGGGCTGAACCCGTAGAGGAGGGATCAATGAAGCAGGTGATTATTTCGGGTGCAGCACGCACTCCGATGGGAGGGTTCCAAGGTGTGTTTGACGGCGTGGAAGCATCCGAACTTGGTGGCGCCGCCATTCGGGCAGCGCTTGCCGAGGCTGATGCTGAAACGGTCGACGAAGTGCTTATGGGTTGTGTTTTGCCTGCCGGGCAGGGCCAAGCGCCCGCGCGCCAGGCGGGGTTTGCCGGAGGTCTGGGAGAAGAAGTGCCTAGCAACGACACTCAACAAGATGTGCGGTTCAGGCATGAAGGCGGCAATGTTGGCTTTTGACCAGATTGCCTTGGGCCACGTCGGCACGATGATCGCTGGTGGGATGGAGAGCATGTCAAATGCGCCTTACCTGTTGCCCAAGATGCGCGGTGGTGCTCGCATTGGCCATGGTCAGGTCATCGACCACATGTTCCTCGACGGGCTCGAAGATGCCTATGACAAGGGCCGCCTGATGGGCACCTTTGCCGAGGATTGCGCCGAAACTTATCAGTTCACCCGTGAGGCGCAGGACGAATACGCGCTCAAATCTCTTTCGAATGCTCTTGAGGCGCAAGACAATGGCGCGTTCGACGGTGAAATCGCGCCGATGACGCTGAAGACACGCAAAGGTGAGGTAGTCGTCGATGCGGACGAGCAACCAAAGTCCGCGCGTCCAGACAAGATCCCCATGCTGAAACCGGCCTTCCGCAAGGATGGGACGGTGACTGCGGCCAATGCCTCGTCGATCTCGGATGGCGCGGCCGCTCTGGTACTGGCATCAGAGGATGTAGCCAAAGAGCGGGGCCTAACGGTGCGGGCCCGCATGCTGGGGCATGCCAGCCACGCTCAGGCACCCGGACTATTCACGACAGCACCTGTTCCAGCAGCGCAAAAGTTGCTCGACCGTCTGGGCTGGACAACCGACGACGTTGATCTTTGGGAGGTCAATGAAGCCTTTGCCGTGGTTCCGATGGCGTTCATGCGCGAAATGGGTCTCTCGCGGGATAAGGTAAATGTGAACGGTGGGGCTTGCGCGTTGGGCCACCCGATTGGAGCGTCGGGAGCACGGATCATGGTCACTCTTCTGAACGCCTTGGAAAAGCGCGGTCTCAAGCGCGGCATCGCGGCCATCTGTATCGGCGGTGGCGAAGGCACGGCCATTGCGATCGAGCGGGTTTGAACCTTCTTGTCGTTTCAAATACGGGCGGGGTAAGGGGGTACATCCCCCGCCCCCTTTCATTAGCGGAGCACGACATGCGCGCGAACTACGATACTTTGACCGCCACAATCGCCTCACTCACTGACGGCGAAACGGATGAGGTTGCCCTGATGGCAACCGTGGCCTGCGAGGTGCATCATTCGGACGACCGTTTCGATTGGACAGGGTTTTACCGCGTGACCGAGCCGGAACTGCTCAAGATCGGGCCGTATCAAGGCGGCCATGGCTGCCTGGTCATCCCCTTTGCGCGGGGTGTCTGTGGCGCAGCGGCACGCACAGGTGACGTGCAACTGGTACCGGATGTCGAGGCGTTCCCAGGCCACATCGCCTGCGCCAGCTCAACCCGATCCGAATTGGTGCTGCCAGTGCGCAATGCCAGGGGTGAGGTGATTGGTGTCTTTGACATCGACAGCGATCAACCGGACGCTTTCACTCAGCAAGACGCGGATGCCCTGTCTTCAATCCTGTCACAGGTATTTACCCGCTAGAATCACACCGGCAGTGATTTGAAACAATAGAATCGAGAGCAGCCATCGTGAAAATGGCCGCTTTTTCGTTTTGTGCCGGAACAGCCAGCGCGACAGATAGGCAGCTGCAGCGATCCGCCCAAAGCCGCCAGCCAGAGCAAAAAGTGTTCTGGCACCCGTCGCCATCTCAAGCGCGCACACAACTTGTCCCAGGCAAAGAATGCCAGGGTCAAGCCATTGATGGCCCAAACATAAATGATGGCGTTCCAGAGGAATGAATTCTGTTCCATGTGTCCGCACACATGGAACAGCAATCAGAAAGTTTCAACACCCATGAAAAAACGCTTGGAAATTTCATGGATTCGGAGGATCGTGAAAAACGAGGAGAAAATTTCACGAATCAAGAGAGGAGCAGTTGGTGAACAGCCAGGCCCCACAAAGCGCCACTTTGGGCGCCGACATTCGCGCGCTGCGCAAGGCGCGTGGGCTGACTCTCAGTGATATCGCAGGGCATTTGGGGCGGTCCGTCGGCTGGTTTAGTCAGGTTGAACGTGACATGTCGGACCCGTCGATTTCCGACCTACGCCAAATTGCCGAATGCTTGGGTGTGCCGATGTCGATGCTTTTTGCGCACTCTGCAGCCCCGGCCAGCGAACAGGGACATGTGGTGCGCGCGGGCTCGCGTCGACCGATGGGGGCAGGCGACGAAGGGCTGGTCGAAGAGCTGCTTTCCCCCGATCTGACAGATGATTTCGAAATGGTGCATTCCACCTTTCGCCCCCGATCCCGGATGCAGAAACCGGCCAACCGCCCGACGCAGGAAGTGGGCTACATGGTCTCGGGTCGTCTGGATCTGATGATCGGCGACCGTACTTTCACCGTCGGTCCGGGCGACAGCTTTCGGATCAAACACGAACCTTACCAATGGTCCAACCCCTATGACGAGCCTGCCGTGGCCGTCTGGGTCATCGCGCCGCCGGTGTACTGATGAGCTTTGAGGCGTGGACCATATTCGCGCTGTTCTGGCTGGTCTTTGTCACCACGCCAGGACCAAACGCGGTAAATTGCATTTCCAACGGGATGAGCCTGCCTTTTGCGCGGGCCATGGTCGGAGTGCTGGCGGTCCTGACGCAGGCCTGTGCGTTTCTGGTCCTCTCTGCACTTGGGGTCACTGCCTTGATCGCCACCTCTCCGACCGCTTTTTCGTGGCCAAGCTGATCGGGGCCGGTTTCCTGATCTATCTTGGGGTGCGCGGCTGGAGCAACGCGAGCAAACCAGCGCCCTCCGAAGTGCGCCCGGCACGGCAGGTCTATCTGCACGCTTTGGCCGTGGCGACGATCAACCCCAAGAGCGTGGCGGGGTATCTGGCGGCGTTTTCACAGTTCGTGCGGCCGGATGTGCCGGTCTGGGGCCAGATGACAGTGATCATGCCGACCGCTCTGGCGCTCACGGCACTCAGTTACACAGGCTTCACCTTGCTCGGCGCGATCATGGGACGGACCGCGTTGGGGGCCGTGTTCAACACCACGGTGCGCCGCGTCATGGCCGTCTGTTTCATCATCTATGGGGTGCTGCTGGGGGCCAGCGGCATGCCGCAAACAGGGGGAGCCCGATGATCAAAGGATCGTGCCTGTGCGGAGACATCCGCTTTGAAACCGCCGCCACACCGCAGGGTGCCTCGATGTGCCATTGCAGACAATGCCGCAAGCAATCGGGTGGCATCTGGTCGTCGGCCTATGTGCCCGACGCCGAACTGACGATCACCGGCGACGTCAATTGGTATCACGCCAGTGATCTGGCCAAACGCGGCAGTTGCCCGCGCTGCGGGTCATTCCTGTTCTGGAAGGCCCACGACGAAGACACAACAAGCTTTGCGCTTGGCGCAGTGGACGGGCCTACGGGCCTGAAACTGTCCAAGCACATCTTCACCGCCTCCAAAGGCGATTATTACGACATTGCGGACGGTTTGCCGCAAAAGGACTGAATGAGGAGCATCATGTCTGATTTCCCAACCAAGGCCCGTGTGGTCATCATCGGCGGCGGCGTAGTCGGCTGTTCGTCGCTGTATCATCTGGCCAAAAAGGGCTGGACCGATTGCGTTCTGCTCGAAAAGAACGAGCTGACCGCCGGATCCACCTGGCATGCGGCGGGCAACGTACCCACGTTCTCGACCTCGTGGTCGATCATGAACATGCAGCGCTATTCGACCGAGCTCTATTCTGGGTTGGCCGAAGAGGTTGATTACCCAATGAACTATCACCAGTCTGGCTCGATCCGTCTGGCGCATACCAAAGAGCGGATGCAAGAATTCGAACGCGCCATGTCGATGGGCCGCTATCAGGGCATCGAGATGGAGATGTGGACGCCAGAAGAGGCGAAAGAGCGCTATCCGTTCCTGGAAACCCATGATCTGGCAGGCGTGCTGTGGGATCCGTCCGATGGTGATATCGACCCGGCGCAGGTCACGCAGGCGCTGGCAAAAGGCGCGCGCGACATGGGCCAGAAGATCATCCGCTTCTGCCCGGCAACCGGGGTGACGCAGCATGACGATGGCACCTGGACCGTGCACACCGACAAGGGCGACATAGCCTGTGATTATGTGGTTAATGCTGCTGGCTATTACGCGCAGCGCGTAGGTGAAATGTTCAAGCCTTTTGGTGGGCGCACCGTTCCGTTGATGGTGATGGAACATCAGTACCTGCTGACCGAGCAAATCCCCGAGGTCGAAGCCTGGTCCAAGGAACACGGCGGCAAGCTGCCTCTGATCCGCGACGTGGATGTGTCTTATTATCTGCGTCAGGAAAAGAACGGCTACAACCTGGGCCCGTACGAGCCGAACTGCAAAGGCCACTGGCTCGGCGACGACGACAAGATGCCCGAGGATTTCAGCTTCCAGCTGTGGCAGGAAGATCTGGACCGGATCGAGGACATCGTTGTTGATGCAATGGCACGTGTACCGCTTATGG
This sequence comes from Falsiruegeria sp. JB4-1, assembly GCF_055693495.1. Lineage (NCBI taxonomy): Bacteria > Pseudomonadati > Pseudomonadota > Alphaproteobacteria > Rhodobacterales > Roseobacteraceae > Falsiruegeria > Falsiruegeria sp. JB4-1. Next base: position 3,978,332 of record NZ_JBVFTZ010000001.1, on the reverse strand, counting down.
AATCCTCGGGTGTGTCCAGCGTCATCAATGGCCCGATCCCTTATGCGCCCGATGGCCTGCCGATGATCGGCCCAATGCCCGGCGTCAAGAATGCGTTTGAGGCGCACACCTTCACCTTTGGCATCGCTCAGGGCGGCGGCGCAGGCAAGGTTTTGGCAGAATGGATCGTCGATGGTCACACCGAATGGGACATGTGGGCGGTCGATCCGCGCCGCTACACCGACTACACCGATCAGGATTACTGCAACCAGAAGGGTATGGAGGTTTACGGCAACGAATACGCCATGCACTTCCCGCACCACGAATGGCCCGCGGCACGCGACAAGAAGCTGTCGCCGGTCCACGCCAAGGTCAAGGAACTGGGTGGCGTCATGGGGGCCTACAACGGTTGGGAACGCGCCAACTGGTTTGCGCAGGATGGCGACGATACCTCGCTTGAGGCGACGCACACCTGGGGCCGTTCGGGCCCGTGGGAGCAGCGCATCAAGGAAGAGTGTGAAGCCGTGCGCGATGGCGTTGGCGTGCTCGACCTGCCGGGTTTTTCGCGGTTCTATCTGAGTGGCGAAGGCGCAGCCGAGGCGCTGCGCGGTCTGGTGACTGGGGGCCTGCCCAAGGTTGGCCGGATCAACCTGGTCTACGTCTCGGACAGCCGTGGCCGCATCCTGACTGAAATGTCCTGCATGCGTTTGGGCGAGGATGAGTTCGTGATGATCACCGCCGCAACCGCACAATGGCATGACCGCGATATCCTGGTGAATGCAATGCCCGCCGGTGTCTCGGTCGTTGACGTCACCACCACCCGTGACACCTTGATTGTGACCGGGCCGAAATCGCGTGATCTGCTGGCTGGCATGTCGGATGCGGATTTGTCCACTGGCTGGCTGACCCATCAGGCTGCCACTGTCGCAGGCCGTCCAGCGCATCTTGTGCGCGTGTCTTTTGCCGGTGAGCTGGGCTGGGAAGTCCATGCTCTGGTCGAGGACATGCCCGCGATCTATGACGCCATCCTGGATGCAGGCGCCAAGCCGTTTGGCATGTACGCGCTGAACTCTCTGCGTCTGGAAAAAGGCTATCGCGCGTGGAAAGGCGACTTGAGCACTGACTATTCGCTGCTTGAGGGTGGTTTGGGCCGTTTCGTCAAACTCGACAAGCCGCAGGACTTCCCGGGCAAGGCTGCGATCCAGAACGAAAAGCAGCAGGGTGTGAAAAAGTCCTTTGTTACGCTGACGGTTGAGGCCGGGGATGCAGACGCGCCTTACATGTCCTGCATATGGTCTGGTGACGAGATTGTCGGTGAAACCACCAGCGGTGGTTGGGGCTACCGCATCGGCAAGTCCATCGCGCTGGGCATGGTTCGTTCTGAATTGGCACAGCCGGGCACCGAGCTCGAGGTTGAAATCTACGGCGAGAGATGCCGTGCGGTGGTGCAAGAAGACCAGCCGCTTTGGGACCCCGCAAACGAGCGTTTGCGCGCCTGACGCCCAAATCGGGCTAAAACACTGGTTCCATCCGAGAGATCGGGTGGAACCTTGGGCATGACACGATCCTGTCTGGCGAATGTGAGTGGCAAGAGAGGTTGAGGGGATGAGTTTACCTGACACGATGCACGGCGTGTATCTGACCGGCCACGGTGGGCCGGAGACTCTGGAATGGCGCGAAGATATCCCCGTGCCCACGCCCGGACCGAGACAGGTTCTGGTTCGTGTTGCTGCTGCTGGGGTGAACAACACTGATATCAATACGCGTGTTGGCTGGTATTCCTCAGACGTGACGGGTGCCACGTCAGATGTGGATCAAGACGTCGATGCAGGTGGGTGGGGCGGGGCGCTTGCGTTCCCTCGCATTCAGGGCGGTGATCTGTGCGGCCACGTGGTGGCTGTTGGCACGGGCACCGGTTTCGAATTGGGTCAACGCGTGACGTGCCCCATCAACCTGCCACGTCCGCGCCCCGGCAATCCGCAGGGTTTCATCGCGTTGGGGTCCGAGACGGATGGGGCGTTTGCGCAGTATTGTCTGGTCGAAGCTGACGACTTGTATGATGTTTCGGCGTCCCCGCTGTCCGACCCCGAACTTGCAGCGATCCCCTGCGCCTTTGGCACAGCCGAGAATCTGTTGACCCGCGCGGGTGTCACGGCTGGGCACCACGTGTTGATCACCGGCGCATCGGGTGGTGTTGGGCTGGCCGCGGTTCAATTGGCGGCGCTGCGCGGGGCGACGGTGACGGGCCTGACCAGTGCGACAAAGGCCGAGATTGTTTTGGCGCAGGGCGCGTCAACCACCATTGCTCGCGGAGCGCCCATTCCGGGTGAAACCTATGATGTGGTCATCGACGTTGTGGGCGGGTCTGCTTGGGGCGATTTGATTCTGGGCCTCAAACCCGGTGGGCATTATGCGTGTTCAGGGGCCATCGCTGGGCCGATGGTGCAGGCTGATCTGCGCGAGATTTATCTGCGCGACATCACGATCCATGGCTGCACCTATCAATCACCCGAGGTGTTTGGACGGTTGGTCGGGCTGATGAATGCCGGAAAAATTCGCCCCCTGATCTCGAAAACTTATCCGCTTCGCGATATCGCGAAGGCCCAGGCAGATTTTGAAAGCAAGACGCTGCCGGGTAAACTGGTGCTGATCCCCTAAGGAGACTGTGAATGGCCGATATTACTCTTCTGGATGGCTCGATCGGGCAGGAACTGGTCAAGCGCAGTGGCGACCGGGCAACCCCGCTCTGGTCGACCCGCGTCATGATTGACCACCCCGACCTGGTGGGTGATGTTCACACGTCCTATTTCGACGCGGGCGCAACGGTTGCCACGACCAACACCTACGCGGTGCATCGCTCGCGGTTGGTGCGTGTCGATATGGAAGACCAGCTGTCCGACTTGATCGAAACCGCTCTGTCCCAGGCTGAACGTGCTCGTGAGGGCACCGGGCGAATTGCTGCCTCTTTGGGGCCGTTGTTGGCGTCCTATCGACCGGACTTGAACCCCGACCCGGCAGATGCAGCGGTCAAGTACAGCGAACTGGCGGACATTATGAAAGACCGCGTAGACCTGTTCCTGCTCGAAACGGTATCTTCTGTTCAAGAGGCCGAGGGCGCATTGCGCGGGGTTGAAGGTCACGACAAGCCTGTTTGGCTGGCTCTGACTGTCATGGACGACGACGGGACACACCTTCGCTCGGGTGAGGCATTGACTGACATTGGCCCATTGATCGAGCGGTTCGATCCGCAGGCGGTGTTGATCAATTGTTCCCGACCCGAGGCGATCCCAGCAGCGTTAGCCATCATCAAAGAGTTTGACCGGCCTTACGGAGCTTATGCCAACGGATTTACGCGCATCAGTGAGGGCTTCCTGAAAGACGCCCCTACCGTCGATGCGTTGGAACAGCGAACGGACCTTGATCCCAGAGCCTATGCGACCCACGCAATGGGGTGGGTCGCGCAAGGGGCATCGATTGTCGGTGGTTGTTGCGAAGTGGGCCCTGACCACATTGCAGAATTGGCGCGCCAACTGCGAGACGCAGGGCATCGGATCGTCTAGGAGGGGCGGCGACATGGGTGGAAAGAGTAAACTGCATCTGGTGTCGGACACCAACCGCCAATGGCACTTCGATATTGTTGTGGCCAATGGATTTGTCCTGACCGAGCTGGCGGGGGTCGTTGATGTCATCCGCCTGGCCAACCGTGTCTGCCCAACACCCCCTTTTGCATGGACCTATCGTTCGATCTCTGGCGGGATGATCGAAAGCAGCTCGGGTGCGATTGTGTCGACCGAGCGTATGGTTAGCCAACCGAATGCTGATTACGTCTTTGTCATTGGTAACGCCGATCCGGACTGCCCAGACTTGGCGCTGGGCCGCAAAGTGTCGGACTATACCTATCGCGGTGCGCAGGTGTTCCTGCTGGCCGAAGCCGCCAGCCGATACATCCATGACAATGGCGAGGTGGAATCTCACACGACCCACTGGGAAAACTCGGCATTTCTGCGTGAACGAACCGGTGCGTTTGACGCTAACTTCTCGATCGCCACCGAGAACGGGCCAGTTGTTACCTGCGCAGGAATGGGCGCGACTGTGGACGTGACGCTGGAAGTGATCGGTCGGCATATCTCGGGTGCGGCGCGGATGACGGTCGCCGACATCCTGCTTCACGAGAAAATCCGTGACTTTGGTTCACAGCAGCCATTTTCTGGCGTCAAGACAACGACCACGGGTGACGACAAGTTGGATCAATGCATCAAGATCATGCAGGCCAATGTCGAAGACCCCGTACCGATCAATGAAATCGTCGCGGCATTGGGGCTGTCGAATCGCTCATTGGAACGGAAGTTCAAGACCTATCTGGGTGCGACGCCGAACACCTTCTATCGGGAGATGCGGCTGGCAAAGGCAAATAACCTGCTGCTGAACACCACCATGAGTGTGCGCGAAATCGGCTTGGCATGCGGATTTCCCAACGGGTTTTCAGCAGTCTACAAAAGTTTCTATGGCATAACTCCGTTCGTTTTGCGTCGTCAGCGTCGATCTATGCACGGGTGATTTTGGCTGATTCCCTGACGCTTTTTGTAGATTTCTTGTCGCCTTGATGTGGCACACTTGCGCATCGAATTCTGAGGCGGAGAAAAACATGGCCGATCTTCCCAACAAAGCCCGCGTGGTCATCATCGGCGGCGGCGTCATTGGCTGCTCGGTGGCCTATCACCTAACCAAAAAGGGCTGGAACGACGTTGTCCTGCTGGAACGCAAGCAGTTGACCAGTGGCACGACTTGGCACGCAGCTAGGCTTGATCGCACAGCTGCGTGCGACGGCGAACATGACCAAACTGGCGAAGTATAGCCAGGAACTCTACGGAACACTGGAAGAAGAGACCGGAGTTGCCACAGGCTTCAAACGCTGCGGTTCGATCACTGTGGCCCTGACCGAAGAGCGCAAGGAAGAGATTTACCGTCAGGCGGCCATGGCCCGCGCCTTTGGTGTCGAGGTGCACGAGATCTCGAATGAACGCGTGGCCGAACTCTATCCCCACCTGAACGTCGAAGATGTCAAAGGCGCTGTGCACCTGCCGCTCGACGGTCAGGGCGACCCCGCCAACATCGCGCTGGCCCTGGCCAAGGGCGCGCGTCAGCGTGGCGGGATCGTCAAGGAACGTACCAAGGTCACCAACATCGTGCGCGAAGGCCGCAAGGTCACTGGCGTCGATTGGGCATCAGACGATGGGTCGGAAAGCGGCCACATCGAATGCGACATGATCGTGAACTGTGCGGGCATGTGGGGCCACGAAGTTGGTCGGATGTCCAACACCAACGTGCCACTGCACGCGTGCGAGCACTTTTACATCGTGACCGAAGCCATCGAAGGCTTGAGCCAGTTGCCGGTTCTGCGGGTGCCGGATGAATGCGCCTATTACAAGGAAGACGCAGGCAAGATGCTGCTTGGTGCCTTTGAACCCAATGCCAAGCCTTGGGCGATGAACGGTGTTCCCGATACCTTTGAATTCGATCAGCTGCCCGAAGACTTCGACCACTTCGAGCCGATCCTCGAAGCCGCCTGTGAACGGATGCCGATGCTGGCGGAGGCGGGCATTCATACCTTCTTCAACGGTCCCGAGAGCTTTACCCCCGACGACGCCTATCACCTGGGTCTGGCGCCCGAGATGGACAACGTCTGGGTCGCAGCGGGCTTTAACTCGATCGGCATCCAGTCTGCGGGTGGCGCGGGTCATGCACTGGCCGAGTGGATGGACAGCGGTGAAAAGCCGTTTGATCTGGGCGATGTGGACATCAGCCGGATGCAGCCGTTCCAGGGCAACAAACAGTACCTCTTTGAACGCTCGAAAGAGACGCTGGGTCTGCTTTATGCCGACCACTTCCCGTTCCGCCAAAAGGCCACCGCCCGTGGTGTGCGCCGCACGCCGTTCCATCACCATCTGAAGGAGAACGGTGCTGTCTTTGGTGAGCTGGCGGGTTGGGAACGCGCCAACTGGTTCGCACGCGAGGGCCAGACGCCCGAGTATGAATACAGCTGGAAGCGCCAGAACTTCTTTGACAACGTAGCCGAAGAGCACAACGCGATCCGCACCAATGTGGGCATGTACGACATGTCGTCCTTTGGTAAAATTCGCGTCGAAGGCCCCGATGCTTGCGCCTTTATGAACTACATCGGCGGTGGTCAGTACGACGTGCCCTTGGGCAAGATCGTCTACACCCAGTTCCTCAACAGCCGCGCGGGTATCGAGGCGGACGTCACTGTAACGCGCATGTCCGAAACCGCCTATCTGGTGGTCACCCCGGCGGCGACCCGTCTGGCGGATGAAACCTGGATGCGACGTCATCAGGGCAACTTCAACGTGGTGATCACCGATGTGACGGCTGGCGAAGGCGTTCTGGCGGTCATGGGGCCCAACGCACGCAAGCTGTTGCAGATGGTGTCGCCCAACGACTTCTCGAACGAGGTGAACCCGTTTGGTACTGCGCAAGAGATCGAACTGGGCATGGGCCTAGCCCGCGTGCACCGCGTAACTTACGTGGGCGAGCTGGGTTGGGAGATTTATGTCTCCTCCGACATGGCAGGCCACGCTTTTGAGGTGCTGCACGAAGCGGGTCAGGACCTTGGCCTGAAACTCTGCGGCATGCACATGATGGACACCTGCCGGATCGAAAAAGGCTTCCGCCACTTCGGTCACGACATCACCGCCGAGGATCACGTGCTCGAGGCGGGTCTGGGCTTTGCGGTCAAGACCGACAAGCCCGACTTCATCGGGCGCGATGCGGTGCTGCGCAAGAAAGAAGAAGGTCTCAAGAACCGCCTGCTGCAGTTCAAACTGACCGATGCCGAGCCGCTGCTCTATCACAACGAGCCAGTGATCCGGGATGGCGAGATTGTGGGCTACCTCAGCTCTGGTTCTTACGGTCACCACCTGGGTGCCGCCGTTGGTCTGGGATACGTACCCTGCGAAGGTGAAACCGCCGCCGAAGTGCTGGCCTCGACCTATGAGATCGACGTCATGGGCACACGGGTCAAAGCCGAAGCCTCGCTCAAGCCGATGTATGATCCCAAGTCCGAGCGGGTCAAAGTGTGATCTGACAGGTTTGAAAACCAAATGGATGGGGTGAAACATGCGCCCCATCCAAAAAATTTTGCCATTTGGTCAAAAAACGCGCCGTCAAACCCGGCGCGTCGCTTGCCAATATGCCGCACCCATGCGATTTTGCGCCTCTAACTCCTCAGAGGATGCATCAGATGGAATCGCAGAGCACCCAAAGCGCTGAGACACCCGTGCGCACCGCGCATCTGCCGCTTGTAACGGAACCCCGAAACCCAGGCACCGAGCTGGACCTGGATTGGGTGCGGGCCGTGCAGGCCAATACATCGGCCATCGAGCGCCGGGCCGCGACACTGCCCGGGCGCCGATCGGTGAAGAAAGATTATCAAGCGGCCTGGCTGCTCAAGGCGGTCACGATGATCGACCTGACGACGCTGTCAGGCGATGACACAGTCGGCCGCGTGCGCCGCCTGTGCGCCAAGGCGCGCCAACCTGTTTCGGGTGCGCTGCTTGATGCGATGGATATGCCCGCGATCACCACCGGCGCGGTTTGCGTTTATCACGACATGATCGAAACCGCCGTGGACGCTTTGAAAGGCACTGGCATCCCGGTTGCAGCGGTTTCCACCGGTTTCCCGGCGGGCCTTTCGCCCTTCCACCTGCGCGTCGCTGAGATTGAAGAGAGCGTGAAGGCAGGCGCCGAGGAGATCGACATCGTGATCTCGCGTCGCCACGTGTTGTCGGGCGATTGGCAAGCCCTCTATGACGAGATGAAGGCCTTTCGCGCGGCCTGTGGCGATGCTCACGTTAAAGCCATTCTGGCCACCGGTGAGCTTGGCAGCCTGCGCAACGTCGCGCGTGCCTCGCTGGTCTGCATGATGGCGGGGGCCGATTTCATCAAGACCTCGACCGGCAAGGAAAGCGTCAACGCCACCTTGCCCGTGACGCTGGTGATGATCCGTGCCATCCGCGACTACTATGATCGCACCGGATACCGTGTCGGGTACAAGCCTGCAGGCGGCATCTCTAAAGCTAAGGACGCAGTTACTTATCTGTCGCTGATCAAGGATGAGTTGGGCGACCGTTGGCTGCAACCTGACCTGTTCCGTTTTGGCGCTTCGTCGCTGCTGGGCGACATCGAACGCCAGTTGGAACACCATGTCACCGGGGCATACTCCGCCGGTTACCGTCACTCCATGGGTTGAGGAAAAACGAATGTCTGTAAAAGAGATCTTTGAGACCATGGATTATGGCCCCGCCCCTGAAAGCGCCGCCGAGGCATTGGCTTGGCTGGTGGATCAGGGCGACCGGTTCGGTCACTTCATCAACGGGGCCTTCACCAAGCCCGGCGACGGATTTGAGAGCCGCAACCCCGCGACGGGCGAGGTTTTGGCAACACTGAGCCAGGCGTCCCAGTCGGATGTGGATGCTGCTGTTGATGCCGCCCGTAAAGCCCAACCCAAGTGGGAAGGTCTGGGCGGTGCAGGCCGGGCGCGTTACCTATATGCGATTGCGCGCCTGCTGCAGAAACATTCGCGCCTGTTTGCCGTGCTGGAGTCGATGGACAACGGCAAGCCGATCCGCGAGAGCCGCGACATCGATATCCCGTTGGCACAGCGGCATTTCTACTATCACGCGGGTATGGCACAACTGATGGAAAGCGAGCTGCCCGATGCGCAGGCGCTTGGCGTTTGTGGCCAGATCATCCCGTGGAACTTCCCTCTGCTGATGCTGTCATGGAAGATCGCGCCCGCGCTGGCGATGGGCAACACCGTGGTTCTGAAACCCGCCGAGTACACCTCGCTGACCGCACTGCTGTTCGCCGACATCTGCACTCAGGCGGGCCTACCCAAGGGCGTGGTCAACATCGTTACAGGCGATGGCGCCGTCGGTGAGATGATCGTCGCCTCGGACGTGGATAAGATCGCCTTTACCGGCTCGACTTCGGTCGGGCGTCGCATCCGAGAGGCAACGGCAGGGTCGGGTAAGGAACTGACGCTCGAGTTGGGTGGCAAGTCCGCCTACATCGTCTTTGACGACGCCGATATCGATTCAGCCATCGAAGGTCTGGTGGATGCCATCTGGTTCAATCAGGGCCAAGTCTGCTGCGCCGGGTCGCGCTTGTTGGTGCAAGAGGGGATCGCGGATCGTTTCCATACCAAGTTGCGCACCCGCATGGACGGGTTGCGCATCGGCAACCCCCTGGACAAATGCATTGACGTCGGTGCCGTAGTGGACCCGGTTCAGCTGCAAACCATCAAGGGCATGGTCGAAAGCAACACCGCCGGTGAGCTCTATCAAGCCGCTTGCGATATGCCCGAAAACGGCTGCTACTTCCCGCCGACCCTGATCACCGGGTTGGAAACCAGCGACCCGCTGATGCAGGAAGAGATCTTTGGCCCGGTTCTGGTCTCCTCGACCTTCCGTACGCCGGGCGAGGCGGTCGAGCTGGCCAACAACACACGCTACGGTTTGGCGGCAACAGTCTGGACAGAGAATGTGAACCTCGCCTTGGACATCGCGCCCAAGCTGGTCGCGGGAGTGGTCTGGGTGAATGCCACCAACCTCTTTGATGCAGCAGCCGGGTTTGGCGGGATACGTGAAAGCGGCTTTGGTCGCGAAGGCGGTTGGGAAGGGCTGAGCGCCTACACCAAGTCCAAGGGCAAAACCAAGGCATTGGCCAAGGTTGAAGCCGTGGTAGGCGAAGGTGCCCCGGTTGATCCCATCGACCGCACGGCCAAAATGTATGTTGGCGGCAAGCAAGCGCGTCCCGACAGCGGATACTCCAAGCCCGTCTATGGCAAATCGGGCCTGTTGGGCCACGTGGGTCTAGCCAACCGTAAGGACGTCCGCAACGCGGTTGAAGCTGCCGCGGGCGCGAAAGGCTGGGCCAAGGCGACTGGGCATCTTCGGGCGCAGATCCTCTACTACATCGGTGAGAACCTCTCGGCTCGTGCGGATGAGTTTGCCCATCGGATCGACGCCATGACCGGCAAGAAAACTGGCGCAAAAGAGGTCGAGACCTCGATCCAGCGCTTGTTCACCGCGGCGGCTTGGGCCGACAAATACGACGGTCAGGTGCACGGTGTCCCGATCCGGGGCGTGGCGCTGGCGATGAAGGAACCAACTGGTGTGATCGGCGCGTTGTGCGCGGATGAGGTGCCTTTGCTGGGGCTTGTGTCGGTCATGGCACCTGCGATTGCCATGGGCAACCGGGTGGTTTTGGCCGCAAGCGAGCCTTATCCGCTGGCCGCGACCGACTTTTATCAGATCCTTGAAACCTCGGACGTGCCTGCAGGCGTGGTCAATATCCTGACTGGCAGCCACGCGGAGCTGGCGAAACCCTTGGCCTCGCATCTGAATGTCGATGCAGTCTGGTCGTTTTCCTCCAGCGACGTGTCTGCACAGATCGAACATGCAGCAGCGGGTAACCTGAAGCGGACCTGGGTGAATAACGCCACGGCAACCGACTGGAACGTGGACCACAGCCGCAAGTTCCTTCAGGCTGCGACCGAGATCAAGAACATCTGGGTGCCTTACGGCGAGTAGGGCACCCCGTTACAAACGGGGAGACTCTACATGGATTTTGCAGGCAAAACTGTCGTCGTCATCGGCGGCACAAGCGGGATCAACCGTGGTATCGCCGAGGCCTTTGCGGCCTCGGGCGCAAAACTGGCCGTCGCCAGCCGGTCGCAGGAGAAGGTCGACGATACAGTCGCGGCGCTGAAAGATGCTGGTGCACAAGACGCGATTGGTGTGGCGTTTGACGTGCGCGATGCCGATGCCGTTGCGGCTGGACTCAAAGGGTTCCACGACGCATTCGGTGACTTTGACGTATTAGTGTCAGGGGCAGCAGGCAACTTCCCAGCACTGGCTGCAGACATGTCGATCAACGCGTTCAAGACGGTGATCGACATCGACCTGATGGGGACGATCCACGTGATGAAAGGGGCCTATGACTTTCTGCGTCGCCCCGGGGCCAGCATCATCAATATCTCGGCGCCGCAGTCATATCTGCCTTACGAGGGTCAAAGCCACGTCTGCGCGGCCAAGGCAGGTGTGGATCAGATCACCCGAACCCTATCGATGGAATGGGGACTCGAGGGCATTCGCGTAAACTCGGTCGTGCCAGGGTTCATCGAAGGCACCGAAGGCGCCAAACGTCTGGCGCCTACGCCGGACGCAGAAGAGAAGTTCAAGCGCGACGTACCATTGGGCCGCTGGGGGCAACCGCAGGACGTCGCCAACGCATGTTTGTTTCTCGGCTCAGATCTGGCGGGCTATATCAGCGGTACGGTTTTGGCTGTCGATGGCGCGCTTTATCAGCGAGGGTCCGGCCGACCGGGGCAGATGATTGGGCAAATGCTGCGTTCGATGTCCAAGGGCAGAAACTGAAGTCAGCTTCCGGAACGGGATTGCTCCCGTCCGTCGTACGTGCATCACAGATGCCCTCCTTCGGTTGGGCCGTGCCTAGCTGCGCTCGGCGGTTGCGTCAAATCGCGACTGTCACCCGTCGGGATTTCTGAGGACAGCTCTCGTCTGGGTGTGAACGCGCCGAGCCGAAGGCGAGGCGCTCGGCCCAAAGCCGCTAACGGTTCAGGCGAAGCCAGGATTGCTCGGGTGCGGGAGTGCCCCGAGCATCCAGAAGCCCCGCGATCAGTTGGTTGTCTCCAACCCTTCAGGCTTACCAACTACCACAAAGTGAAGCTCATCGGGTTTCAGCAATTCACCCGCGACTCGTTTTACGTCTTCAAGCGTCACGGCGTTCACCTTGTCATTGCGAGTGGCGATGTAGTCGATGGGCAAATCCTGCATCTGCATGCCAACCATGATTCCTGCGATCTGCCCGTTGCCATCAAACCGCAAAGGATACGCTCCGGTCAGATAGGTTTTTGCATTTTCGAGTTCTTCCTCGGACACGCCATCTTCGGCCATGCGAGACCACTCGCTTTTGATCACTTCAATGGCTTCGGCAATGCGCTTGTTGCCTGAGGCAACACTACCCAGGTAGATCGAGGCCAGATCCTTGGGCACCAAGTAGGAATAAACACCGTATGTTAACCCACGTTTTTCGCGGACCTCGGACATCAAACGGCTTTCAAACGATCCAGCGCCCAGAATGTGGTTCATGATATAGGCTGCAAAGAAATCGTCGTCGTCGCGATCAATGCCGGAATGTCCAAAAAGAGCCACCGACTGCGGTGTATCAAAATCGACCACAGTGATGCCGCCTTCGATGGCCACGTCGGCTTTGCCCGGAATAGGAGCGCCTTTCTTTGGCAACTCTGCCAATAACTCATCCAGCAAGGATTGCAGTTCCTCAGCGGAGATATCCCCGACCGCGCCAACATAAATACGGTCCAGGGCAAATGCGTTTTCGTATGCTTGCATGATGTCGTCACGCGTTAGGGCCGAGATGCTATCGACTGTTCCTTTGCCATCGGTGGCGTATGGGTGATCGCCATAGGCCATGGCCGCAAACGAATGATCCGCGACGGTGTTGGGATCCTCGGCATCTGATTTGAGGCCAGAGATGACCTGAGCGCGAACCCGGTCAATGGCGTCCTGGTCAAATCGAGGTTCATGGATAGTAGTTTTCAGCAAGTCGATCACGTCCTCCCGATTTTCGGTCAGGAACTGGGCCGAGATGGAAACGGAATCGTCTGATGCGTCATAAGAAAACGATGCGGCCAAAGATTCGAGCTTGCGTGCATAGGTTCGTGCATCGAGATCGCCAGCGCCTTCTTCGATTAATCCCATCATCAAATTGGTGGCACCACGTTTGCCCGGCACATCCAGTGATGTGCCTCCACGAAAGCGGATTTCGAGAGCCGTGAATGGAATAGAGTGTTCTTCGACCAGCCAGGCTTTTATGCCTGCGTCCGATGTTACCTCCTGGATTTTGACTTCGGCCAAAACGGGCAGTGCTACAAACAGGGCGGTGATAGTGCTCAGGATCAGTTTCATTGGGTTATCTCCTGTTCGCGCATCAACCAGCCGGTTACCGATGTCTCGGCTTGGAACACTTTTTTTGCAGCGGCAATGATGTCTTCGCCGGTAACAGCTTGAAGGATATCTGGCCAAGCCTGCACATCCTCGACTGTCAGGCCCGAGGTCAACGCTCGGCCATACCGATTGGCGATACCGTCCACGTTGTCGCGGGCATATATTTGCGATGCGCGCAATTGCATCTTGATCCGGTCCAGGTCTTCCTGATTGACGCCTTCGGTTATGAAATCTGCAATTGCAGCATCCATCGCGTCTTCGGCATCTTGCAGAGACACATCCTTGCTGGGGACGACAATTAGATCAAAGGTCGTATCGTCGAGCGATACTCCGCCGTAGAAAGCGCCAACATACACAACGGTTTGAGTGTCAAATTGCAAACGTTCGTTCAGGTACGACGTCGTTCCACCACCTAACAGCTCGGCCAACATGAACAAGGTAGCTGCTTCTTCCTGTTTGCCCGGGTCACGCTCTGGCGCCAGATACGAACGTTGAACATACGGTTGGGCAACACGTGCGTCTTCATACACAAGCTGGCGCGCGGCAGTCTGAGGTGGCTCTTGGCTGCGAAGGCGTTCTGGAAGGTCCGGGTTGGCTGGTATGACGCCATAGTATTTGTCCGCCAGCTGTTTAACCTCATCAGGTTTCACATCGCCGGATACGATCAGGATTGCATTGTTCGGTGAGTAGTACGTCTGGTAAAAGGACAAGGCATCGTCCATGTCCAATTCTTCCATCTCGTGACGCCATCCGATTATCGGAACGCCATAGCGATGATTGAGATATTGAGACGCATTTAGTTGCTCGCCAAACAGGGCGCGAGGGTTGCTGTCGGTGCGCTGATTGCGCTCTTCCAGGATCACGTCGCGTTCTGTTTTGATATCTTGTTCGGTCAAGCGAATGTTGCGCATCCGGTCACTTTCCATCTGCATCATCAATTCCAGCCGATCAGCAGCCACACGTTGGAAATAGGCGGTGTAGTCATAAGACGTAAACGCATTATCGCGTCCGCCGTTTGCTGCAACAGTGGCGGAAAACTCACCCGATTCCAGCTTGTCGGTAGCTTTGAACAGAAGATGTTCCAAAAAATGAGCCACGCCGGACGAACCGACTGGTTCATCGGCTGATCCGGCTCGATACCAGACCATGTGCTGCACAACTGGTGCGCGGTGATCTTCGATCACAACGACGTCCATGCCGTTATCCAGCTTATATGTAGTTACTTCCTCGCGTTGCTCTTGCTCGGCCCACAGGGGCGTAGCGGAACAGATAGCGACAGCCAAAGCAATTGCTCGGATCATCAAACGTCCTCCGTGACGGTTGTGTGTCAACCTACGGCAGGACACGCGGCGTTCAAGAACCACTGACGAAAAATTAAGAAAACTTCATTCGTCCGAGAACTGATGTTGGGCGCTTATTCACTGACCGGCGGCGCCGAGGGGTGCCGAACCCAGAGCGTCGGAATTGCTCAGTCTGCTGATACGGGTCGAGCGATTCCTTGCGGTAGGCTTGCTGATAACGATCCACCGGGAACAGTTTGATACGTGTCCAGCGTCCCTGTCGCTTGCGGAACTCTGCGTCTTCCTGAGCCAGCGAAGCGCGGGTGTTGGCAGGGACGCCATATCGACTGGTCGCGGTAACCAGTGCGCTGTCCGACGATGGAACACCTGTGTTTTCAAGCGCTGAAGGACGTCCACCCAACGCTGCGACGGCATCAGCATTAGGGTTTGGATCCGTCAGATTTGCGCCACCGGGTGTAGGTGCTGGCAAAACCGCGTAATCCTGTGGCGCAGTCAGAGGTTTTACAGGCATAATTGCGAACTCGTCCGGGCCTTCGCCGGTCGAGCGGATGTCTTTGAGACCTGTGTTGCTGCATCCTGCAACAACAACAGTGGCTATCAATGCAATCATTCCAAGCGGCGTGCGCATGGTTGTCTCCTGCCTGTTTCTCAGGCTTCTACCGTATTTGTCGACTGCCGTCACGGGGCCTTTTCATCAGACGCGCCTTGCGCCTTATCTTTTCCGTCCAACAGGATCAGCCCGATGGCTCCAGCAAAGATGAAGATATCAGCTACATTGAACACAAACGGATTGTTGATGCCACAGCAAGACATGTTCAAGAAATCCAGCACATAGCCATAGAGCAGCCGATCTATGACATTCCCAAACGCCCCGCCTATGAGCAACCCTGCGCTCATCAACATCCAGCGCGTGGGGGAGGTTCGAGAGAGCCAAAAAATGACACCAAGGCAAATCAAAATGGACAAGGCAACAAGAATCCACATTGAGGCCGAGCTGTCACCCTGAAACAGGCCAAAGTTGATGCCGCGATTCTCACCGTATTTGAAAGTCAGCAGCGGTGGCAGCACGTCGATGCCACCAGGTTGATCGGCCACCCGCATGACATGCACGACCAGATACTTGCTGATCTGGTCGAGCAGAAAGGCCCAGAATGCGGCCCATATGAGCGGTCCGTATCGCATCAGTGGCGGAAGTGGCGCATGCCGGTGAAGACCATCGCCAAACCGGCCTCATCCGCCGCTTTGATCACTTCGTCATCGCGCATGGAACCGCCCGGCTGAATAACGCATGTCCCGCCTGCTGCAGCGGCCTCTAGCAGGCCATCGGCAAAGGGAAAGAACGCGTCCGAGGCGACAGCGGACCCTTTGGCCAGGCTTTCGCTCAGGCCCAGTTCGGTCGCCATGCGAGCAGCCTTGGACGCCGCCACGTTTGCGCTGTCCAAACGGCTCATCTGCCCTGCGCCGACGCCAACGGTTGCGTTGTCCTTGACGTAGACGATGGCGTTGGATTTGACGTGTTTGGCAACCTTCCAGGCGAACAGCAGGTCTTGCAGCTGCGCGTCGCTTGGCGCCTTTTTGGTCACCACCTTCAGATCGTCCAGGCCGACATAGCCGACGTCCTTGTCTTGAACCAGAACGCCACCGGCGACTTGCTTGTAGGTCGTGATCGGTGCGCGCGGATCCGGCAGAGCATCGGTCAGCAGCAGCCGCAGGTTTTTCTTGGCTGCAAAGATCTCTTTCGCTTCGTCCGATGCGCCCGGTGCGATCACGACCTCGGTGAAAATCTCGACGATCTTGGCGGCTGTGACAGCATCCAGCGGCTGATTCAGTGCGACGATGCCACCAAAGGCCGATGTGCGGTCACAGTCAAACGCCTTTTGGTAGGCCTCGATCAGAGTTGCGCCTTTTGCGACGCCGCAAGGATTGGCGTGTTTGATGATGGCCACGGCGGCGCTTTCGGTCGGGTCAAATTCGGCCACCAGCTCATAGGCTGCATCGGTGTCGTTGATGTTGTTGTAGCTCAGTTCTTTGCCTTGCAATTGCACGGCGGTGGCGACGCCCGGACGGTTCGACCCATCGGTGTAGAACGCTGCCTGCTGGTGGCTGTTTTCACCATAACGAAGCGTCTGTTTGACCTCACCGGCAAATGCACGGCGGCGCGGGGTCTGTTCGCCAATGGCACCGGCCATCCATGTCGACACTGCCGCGTCATAGGCGGCGGTGCGGGCATAGGCAATCTGCGACAGGCGCTGGCGGAAGGTGTAAGTTGTCTGACCGTCGTTGGCGTCCAGTTCGGCCAGCAACGCGTCATAGTCCTCAACGTCGGTCACTACGTTCACGAACAGGTGGTTCTTGGAGGCCGCGCGGATCATCGCCGGGCCGCCGATGTCGATGTTCTCGATCATCTCGTCGTAATCGGCACCACGGGCCAGGGCGGCCTCAAACGGGTAGAGGTTCACGACCAGCAGGTCGATGGCGTCGATACCGTGCTCATTCATCGCGTCTACATGTGCGTCGTTGTCCCGCAGGGCCAGCAGACCACCATGCACCATCGGGTGCAGTGTCTTGACGCGACCGTCCATCATCTCGGGGAAGCCGGTGACATCGCTGACGTCCTTGACCGCCAGACCAGCCTCGCGCAGCGCTTTGGCGGTGCCACCGGTCGACAGCAGCTCGACCCCGCGTGCGGCCAGTGCCTTGCCCAGCTCGATCAATCCGGTCTTGTCGGAAACGGAAAGCAGCGCGCGGCGCACGGGATGAAGGTCGGTCATGTGTCTGGATCCTTGTCGTGATCAGTCGAATTCGGGTTCGTCCCGGTTCAGATCGCGAATGGCAACCGCAGTGTCCTGCGCCTTGCTCAGCGACCACCGGATGCGCGTCGCATACTCCATTGCGCGCCCGGATAGAACGATCTGTTTTGTCGCGCGTGGCTTCAAACGGTTCTTTTCGAGGTAAACACTTGGTTCCAGTGATAATTTAAATTGACCGTCATGGCGGAAAACCCAGATCTCACCGCTTTTGAGCGCCATGGACACTGCCGCGCCGCCCAAATCCACCGCCGCATCGACCTCGGGGTGCAGGTGCAGGCGGATGTCGAATCCCACGCCGGCCAGCACGGTGGCGTCCATTGCCTTGTCGAACTTGCGTTTGGCCTCATCCTCCATCGCCAGCAGCATGTCCTCACCCGCCATGCCACGGCCATCGAGCGTTAGTTCCAACGTGCGGGCGTGGGTTAGGCCAAAGACCGCAGCGTAACCATCGTGGCCGCCACTGGAACCGAATGCCATCGGGGGCTTCGGACATTTCAATGGGAACATGCTTGGGGGCATCCACCAGCGCCTCGTAAGCCGTCCCCTTTAGCGGGTCGGCCAAGCGAGCGCTGGAATAACCATCCAAACACAGTGTTGAATGCGATGGGGTCGCGCGTCCTGCACGCCGCCAATCCACGCCAAAGGTTTCACCCGATCCGCAGTTGACGATCAATGGGCGGCGGCCCGAAGTCAGCTCAAACGCCAGTGTCGAGGCATGCGCATTGAAAGATGCCGCGCCCGAGGGCGGCGGGCTGGCGTCAATCACGACACTGGTGCGGTGCGCGGACAAGCGAGCATAACCCATGGCGAGCCCCTCGGAATGCAGCGGTTTGACGGGGCTGGCTGCAAGGGCGTGATCCAGTCGCCCTTCTAACCCTCGACCGCCACCATGAAACCGGGCCAGACCACCATCGGCATGGCGCAGAGTGCGAAGTGTCGGGGTTATGCGCGCGATCGCGGCGGAATGCTCAGGAGGACAGCCGCGTCCGGCTTCGTGCAGGGCGGCAGAAGCCCATGTGAGAAGCGTGAAGACCTCGAGCAGCTCCTCTGGGTTGCGCGTGGGCAATCCGCCTTGTTCATTGATCTGCGATTGGCAATCCTGTGCAAGCGCCCGAACAGCCGGGTCGGCCAGTTCTTCGCTGCCTTCCAAGGCAAGGCCGGCATAGATCAAACCAGTCAGCGCCTCGAACCGTGGCAGGCCGGGAGTGGCGGCGGGCCAGCGTTTCGACAGGAACCATGTCTGTTGTGCAAGTGACAGAAAGAACGCGTCGCTCTGCGCAGGCTCCATCCCTCGCAACAGGAACAGCGCGTGGTTGATCCAGCGGATCAAGCGTCGACCGGCCAGTTCCGGCGTCCAGCCGGGACCGCGTCCATCACCATGTACTTTGATCCAGCCCCAAAGCCATTTCTGCGCCTTTTCACGGGCTGCAAAATCTCCAACAGCGGCCAAGTCATCCAGCCATGCAAACCCGTGTCGCTCGGCATCGAATGCTGCATTGGGGGCTTTGACCTCCCACAAACCGCTTTCCTTGGATTCCACCAGGTACCCGGCAAACAGCAGATTGCCCGCCACCAACTGCCGACCACGCGCAAAAGAACCAACGGTACGGGGCTCTGGCTGCGAGACAAAACCGGTGAGCGATTTACGCCGTTGGCTCAGACGTGCGTACAGGCGGTTCAGAAACCGCGTGCGTCGACTGGCCATGGAATCTGGACTGAACATCGATGCTGCCTCTTACGCTCTTTGGCGTTTGGGCAGAGGATAGCGGTTCAATCCGTTCGAGTCACCGATGAATAATGGGGCTCAGGCAGACTTGCGCAAACAGGCCACATAGAAGCCGTCCATGCCGCCACGGTCAGCCCAATAATCGGGGCGCAGGCGTAGCCCGCCCTCTTCTGTGTGCCAAGTCGGATCAATGCCGGTACGGTCCAGCATGGAACGGTCGACCTCCATGTCCGGGAACATCTCTAGCGCCTCTTCCACTTGCACCTCGCCCTCGTCCGGGAGCAGCGAGCAGGTGCAGAACACCAGCCGCCCACCGGGTTTCAGAAGGCTCCAGGCATGGGCCAGCATCCGCGTCTGCAATTCGATCAATTCGCCAAACTGCGAGCCGTCCTTGGCGTGCGGCAAATCAGGGTGGCGGCGAGATCGTGCCGGTGGCCGAACAGGGCGCATCCAGCAGGATCGCGTCATAGCTGCCTTGATGCTCGAGCGCATCGCCAGTGATCAGAGTAGCCTGCAACCCGGTGCGGGTCAGGTTTTCCTGCACGCGCTCCATCCGGTTTGCGCTTATGTCCAGGGCGGTGACCTTGGCTCCAGCGGCTGCCATCTGCATGGTCTTGCCGCCCGGCGCGGCGCAGAGATCAAGAGCCTCTTCCCCTTCCTGCGGGTTAAGAACCTTGACGGGCAGGGCGGCGGCGGCATCCTGAATCCACCAATCGCCAGCTTCAAAGCCAGGCAGGATCGAGACCTGCTTCGCATCACGCAGCCGAACCGATCCAGTAGGCAGAACCTCACCTCCCAGCGGGGCCGGATCTGCATCCGGTTTCAATGTCAGATCCAGCGGCGCCCCGGCCAGATGCGCGAGTTCGATTTGCAGCATCGTCTCGTTGCCCCAGGCCTGCGCCAATGGGCTGCGCAGCCATTTCGGCAGGCGCGGCGCGCGCAGGGCAGGCCATGCTTCGGGTCCTTCGGCGGCGATCTTGCGCAAAACCGCATTCACCAGACCCTTGAGCCGTCCATAGCGGCGGTTGCGGGACACGATGTCGACCATCGAGTTCACCACCCCATGCGCAGCCTCGCCCTGACACAGCTCGACCGTGCCAATGCGCAGTGCGTTGTGCACCGACAGCGGGGGTTTCTTTTGCAGGTGTTTCTGCAACAACCGGTCGGCGCGTTCCAAGCCGCGTAGCGTCTCCACCGTCAACCGTTGTGCCCGTGCGCGATCTTCTGGCGCCAACTTGTCCAACGCTCCGGCAGACAGGCATTCGGCCAGCAAACGCTGTTCACCCAACACCTGATCAAGCAGGTAGATGGCGCTTCGGCGGGCGCTGGTTGCTGGGTCTGACATGGATCGGCTCCTGCGTGTTGAGACCTTTGGCCACCTTGCCTTGGGTCGACGCGCGCGTATATCACGGATGTGCGATAAAGGAACCCGCTCATGACCGAGATGCCTGCCGACCAAATCAAAGATCTGCCCCCCGCCGCGCAGCGTGCGTTGGCCGAGGCCGAAGAACGCCGCAAGGCCGCCGAAGACAAGGTCAAGGCAATGCCCAAAGAGCTAGGTGGCCGCGACGGGCCCGAACCTGTGCGCTATGGCGATTGGGAGAAAAAGGGCCTCGCCATCGATTTCTGAGATGAGCATCGCACAAAACTTGATGGATTAGTGCGATGAATTTCATTCCCAAACCCTGATCGGGTGACCTAAGGACATTGGGTATCATTCGGAGACCCGTTCATGTCCACCCCCGTCGAACCCGCTCAGAACGTTGACACGCCGCAGGGCCTGGCCTTTGCGATCTCGGCTTATGTGCTGTGGGGGTTTCTGCCGCTCTATCTGAAGGCTGTGTCGCATATGCCTGCGGCTGAGGTTGTAGCGCACCGGATCATCTGGTCGGTGCCATTGGCCGGTGTGCTGTTGATCTTGCTGGGGCGGACCAAGGACTTGAAAGTCGCATTGCGGACGCCGCGGATGCTGGCCATGGGTTGTGTGACGGCGGCTCTGATCTCTGTGAACTGGGGTATCTATGTCTGGGCGATTGCCAATGACAACACCCTGGACGCGGCGCTTGGTTACTACATCAATCCGCTCTTCAGCATTGCCCTGGGTGCTTTGCTGCTGCGCGAGGGGCTGACACGCGCGCAGTTGGTGGCGATTGCCTTTGCTTAAGCGCGGGTGTGCTGGTGTTGATCTTTGAATCCGGCAAACTGCCGTGGGTCGCCATCAGCTTGACGCTTAGCTGGGGGTTTTACGCCTTCTTCAAAAAATCGCTTCCCATTGGACCCAACCAAGGTTTCCTGCTCGAGGTTCTGATCCTGACCATCCCGGCGTTGGGGTATCTGGCATATCTCGGCGGACAGGGCATTTCCAGTTTTGGAGGTAATCTCTCTGACACAGCATTACTGATGGGGTGCGGTGTGGTGACAGCAGTGCCGCTGATCCTTTATGCCAACGGGGCCAAGCTGTTGCGATTGTCCACCGTGGGCATCCTGCAATACATCGCGCCGTCGATGATTTTCATCAATGCGGTGTTCGTGTTCGGCGAAGAGGTCGATCGGGGTCGCATGTTCGCCTTTCCGCTGATCTGGGCCGGATTGGTGATTTATTCGCTGTCGATGATCCGCAGCATGCGCCGGACAGCCTAATCGAAACTGGCGAAAATGGGGTCTGCCAGCATCTGTGCCCAAATGCGATAAGCCCGCGCACTGGGGTGATAACCATCCCGCGCGGCATAGGCCGGTTCGGGAGGGATGGTCAGTTTGAAGTGATGCACCTGCGGGAACTGGCTCGCGACATGAGCAAGACCCGTGTCCAACCGCCGGGCCTGCGCGCCCAACACCCAGGCCAGCGGATTGGGCAATGCTGGAAAAAGGTCCATTTGCGGAACACCTGTGGCCAGCACCAGTGAGGCGTCGAAGTGCTTGGTGAGCAGGTCCATCAGTTCGGATTGGTGGTTGATGAACTGCTTGCGTGTCACGCAACGGGTAACATCGTTTACCCCAAGCGCAGTAACCACCACGTCGAACGGCCCCTCAAGCTGAGACAGGCGCTGGATCGTGTCGCGTGTTATATGGCCGGTCGTGGCCTCTAGCTGCCATTCAACTGTAAAGGCCTGGCTCAAGAGGCTGACCAACTGGCCGCTGAGCGCTTGGGACTGCTTGTCTACTCCAACCCCGGCGGCCGAGCTATCTCCGGCGATCAGAAGCCGCAGGGTAGGTCCGGTTCCGATCTCGCCCGGCGCGGGGACCAGCCGGTTCGCCCAGCAACTGCGCACTACGCCGAACAGAAATTGCCTGTGCCGCCAACACCGGGATCAGCGGCACACGCAGGATTTGATCCACTGCGATCAGGACAGTGCCTCGCGGAACTTGAGGAAGCGCGCGTCGGTCATCACCCGCGCGTTCATTGCGTCGCGCAGCGCACCGATGGTTTTGTAGGGGCGCATGACAACTTCGAAAGTCTGGATCAGACCGTCATCATTCAGTGTGATCAGGTCAACGCCGACGGCGTCCAGATCGCCGACCTTGCACTGAAACTCAAGCGCCCAGTCCGTGCTAGGCGCCCATCACGCGCCGATAACGAAAATCGGAAAACACCTGGCCTACATGACCCAGTACAGCGGCAACCGGTTCACGCCCCGTCCAGGTTTTGTAGTAGGTTGGCGGCATAAAGCTGACGTCTTCGGCAAGCAACTCGTGGATCAGGCTTTCGTCGCCTTTGGCCACGACCTCCTGCATCTTGATGATTGTTGGGTGCATGGTGTCTCCTCTCCCTTTCCGCAAAGGTCAGTCATCGCGAACAAGGCTGCAAGGGCGACGTTGCGGGAGGCAGCACAGTCAGGTAGGGACGCCGACATGAGTGATGACTACCGCCCGCCAAATGACCCGCTGAATGTGCTGCACGAGGACGCGCAGTTGATCGTGGTCGACAAACCTTCGGGCCTTTTGTCCGTGCCTGGACGGGGGTGCATCTGGCTGATTGCCTGCTCACTCGCGTGCAAGCAGCGTTTCCTCAGGCTCTGCTGGTGCATCGTCTGGATCGCGATACATCCGGCGTGATGGTCTTTGCCCAGACCCCACATGCACAACGTCACCTTGGGTTGCAGTTCGAAAAACGCCAGACGCGCAAGACCTATGTGGCCCGGGTTTGGGGGCGATTGGAGCCCAAAACCGGAACCGTCGATCTGCCACTGATCGTGGATTGGCCGAACCGACCGCGCCAAATGGTGTGCCACGAAACGGGCAAACCTGCAGTGACGGATTGGCGCGTTGCCAAGTACGAAAGTGAGTCATCGCGGGTGAAGCTTAGCCCGAAGACCGGGCGCTCGCATCAGTTGCGCGTGCACATGTTGGCCCTGGGCCACCCGATCCTGGGTGATCCCTTCTATGCCGAAGGCCCTGCACGCGAGTTCCCGCGGTTGATGTTGCATTCCGAAGAGCTGCGACTGAAACACCCAGAGGGGGATGTCGATGAAGTTCCGTGCCAAGGCACCGTTCTGAACCAGTTCGGGAGTGCTCCCGCGCCCGAGCGATCCTGGCTACGCCAGCACCTCTACTGGCCTTGGGCGTAGCGCCGGGCAGTGCCCGGCGCGGTTCAGTTTGGGGTGTTCGTTTTGCCACAAGCGCAACCGCCGAGCGTAGCGAGGCCCGGCCCAACGGGAGGAGGGCATCTTTGATGCACGAACGACGGGCGGGAGGGCTTCCGGTTTTGGAATGCATCCTGCGGGCACATACCTGCGGTACCCGTATTTTGGCAAAAGACCTCGGGGCTACGCCTCGATCCGGTGCCAGTCTGGGGGCAAGATGTCGGGGTTGGACAGGTTTGGATCGCCAAACCATTTGGATGGACCCGCCACCTGTTTTCCGGGTGTCCGGTTCAGCCAGGCGGCCCACCAGCTGAAGGATGAGTTGCCGATGATGTTGTGCCGACACAGGCTCATCAGACGCATATCTTCGAAGTCGGTGTCGGGGCCGTTGAAATCCACCACCACCTTTTTGACTGGCAGCGGCAGGTTGTCCTTGGCCCACTGCGGATCGTCCGAGAAGACAAAGACCGTCGGCGTACTTTCGACACTTTCCAGAACTCGGGCCAAAGCGGTCTCGTAATAGCTCTGGTCACACAGTACATGCGCGTTCAGGCTGACATAATCGCCTCGCCTCACATGGAGCGAAATGGCCTGCGCCTCGCTAATGTACTCTGCCATTTCGGCGTTTTGCGAGTTTGAAAAATCGGGGAATGTAAAAGCTGTCCGAATGTCTTTCGCGATATGCGAAAAATACCTTTCGCTCTGCCAATAGCCATGCAGGTAGCTGCCGTCTTTCCACCCCTCAATCCCTGTGTTGTAACCCAGATTTTGTTCGCGTCGGAACTTGGGCGCGCTCCCCATTTTCCTCCACAGCGCATAGCGCAACGGCGCTTCGGACTTTAATGGAGGCAATGAAGTGGGATCAACCAGCGGCAAATCAAACACCCGCGTCAGAACCCCTTCGCCGCGCAAAATGGCACTGCGCGCGTCCAGAGCCACCTGTGTACCAATCCGTGCCGCCAATCCGGCAGCGGCGGCATATTGGAACATCTGATTGCCGAGGCGGCCGTGCAGGCGAGTGATGATCATTGCGGGCTGTCCCAAGTGAAGGCGTCTGTGTCTGTTTAGGCGCTCCTGACTGGCAAGACCAGCCATGCCGTTGACATGTGGGTCTGGGCTTCCTATTTCACCGGCTCAGGTTTGGGTTCCCTGCCGCTCGCGGCCCTTTGGCTTTGGTGAAACCCAGTAAAGATACATCTGACGCCCCTTTCACGGCGCGCCCGGATGGCAATGCGAGCCCCGTCCAAGTTCTTGCGTGTCCGTTTGAAAGAAACGAGGCAAATGATGACTATTGTACCAAACATTGCTCCAGTGTCGGAGCTCAAAGCCCAGGCCAAACGTCTGAGAGAGAAACTGCGCGGCACAGGCGTGCAACTCAGCCACAGTGAATCGCTGGAATTGGTGGCCACACAGCATGGCGTGCGGGATTGGAACACTCTGCATGCGATGGCGGGGAACCGAATGCTGCTCCGAGTTGGAGACCGCGTTCGCGGAACCTATCTGGGGCAATCATTCAAAGGAGAGGTGCGCGCGCTGTCCACGATTGGGGACGGGTCGCATCGCCGTGTCACCCTGCATTTTGATCAGCCCGTGGATGTTGTGACCTTCGACAGCTTCTCGTCTTTCCGCCAGCGGGTAAGCGGCGAGGTTGGTTGGGATGGGCGTTCGACGCGCAAGACGTCGGATGGTCAGCCGCAACTGATCGTGATGCCGGAATGACAAAGAAAACGGGCCGGGCAGATTGGAACTGTCCGGCCCGCGTTCATTCAAAGCACGAGGAGTTTACTCAGCTGCCCAACCGCTGACGGCTTTGACTTCCAAGAAGTCTTCAAGCCCCCAAACGCCGCCTTCGCGGCCGTTACCAGACTGCTTCATGCCACCAAAAGGCGAGCCAGCACCACGGCTGGTGCCGTTCATTTCGACCATGCCCGAGCGCAGGGTGCGCGCCATGCGGTTCAGACGCTGCGGGTCCTGGGTCTGAACATAGTTGGTCAGTCCATAGGGCGTGTCGTTGGCGATCTCGACGGCTTCCTCTTCGGTGTCGAAGGGGATCATGGTCAGAACCGGTCCAAAGATCTCCTCGCGCGCGATGGTCATCTGGTTGTTGGCGTCGGCAAAGACGGTGGGTTTCACATAGTAACCCTTGTTCAGGCCGTCCGGGCGACCTGTGCCGCCCGCAACCAGCTTGGCGCCTTCGTCGATGCCTTTCTGGATCAGGTCCTGGATCTTGTTCCATTGCAGCTCGTTCACGACGGGGCCGATGTGGCGACCTTCTTCCAAAGCGTTGCCGACGGACACCATCTGTGCGACCTGACCTGCGGTTTCGACCGCCTGATCATAAACGCCACGCTGCACCAGCATCCGGCTCGGGGCGTTACAGCTTTGACCGGTGTTGTTCATCATGTGCAGAACGCCACGTTTGATCGCCTTGTCGTCGGCGTCGTCAAAAACCACGTTGGCGCCCTTGCCACCCAGTTCCAGATGTACCTTTTTGAGCGTGTCGGCAGCATTCTTGGAAATCGCCGTACCCGCACGGGTCGAGCCAGTGAAGCTGACCATATCGACGTCTGGATGACCTGACAGCTGCGAGCCGACGCCGACGCCATCGCCATTCACCAAGTTGAAGACACCGGCAGGGAACCCGGCCTCATCCATCATCTCGGCAAAAACCATCGCGTTCAGCGGGCTTTGCTCGGACGGTTTCAGAACCATGGTGCAGCCTGCAACCGCCGCCGCGCCGACCTTGAGCGTGATCTGGTTCATCGGCCAGTTCCACGGGGTGATCAGGGCCGCTACGCCAACTGCCTCGTGAATGATGCGATCGTTCGGGGCGTGATCGCCAAGCGGCTTTTCAAACTCGAACTTCTTGGCGGCTTTGATGAAGTTCATCAGATGCCATGCACCGGCACCGACCTGCTGTGTACGGGCCATGTCAATGGGCGCGCCCATTTCGGCGGACATGGCTTGCGCCAGATCTTCGGTGCGGGACTGGTAAACTTCGGCCAGTTTCTCGACCAGAGCGATCCGTTCTTCGACAGGGGTTGCCATCCAACCGGGTAGGGCGGCCTTGGCGGCAGCGACAGCTGCATCCGTGTCAGCTTGATCACCCAAAGAGATCACCGCACAGGGTTCTTCGGTGGACGGGTTGATGACTTCAAAATCGTTTGCGGCGGCCGGGGCAACCCATGCGCCGTTGATGTAGAAGTTGCGTTTTTCGATCATGTCTGGCTCTCCTGATCCTGCCAATAAATCGACCGATTGGTCGAATTTGTGGCCAATGTGTCACCACCCCCGGTTCCGAGCAAGGGGTAAACGGATGAATTGATCGCATCATCCGGGTGAAGCTCCTCCGCTGTCAAAGCTGCGCATCGCGCCGGTCTTTGCAAGCAGGAATTGTTTCCCCTTCGTCACTTTGCCCCTGTAACCTTGCGGCAGAACCACTAAGTTGAGCGGGTCAGGACGATCCGACCCGGATTTTCATACCAAAGGAGATGAGCCATGGGTTTGCGTATTAACGATACTGTTCCGAATTTTACTGCTGAAACCGATCAGGGCACCATTCAGTTCCACGACTGGATCGGCGACAGCTGGGCGATTCTGTTTTCCCACCCCAAAGACTTTACACCAGTTTGCACCACCGAGTTTTCGGCGGTCGCACAGCTGGCCGATGAATGGGCCGCGCGCGGTACCAAGGTAATCGGCGTATCCGTTGACGGGGTTGAGGACCACAAGAAATGGAAAGGTGATATTGAGAAATACGGCAATGCTGCCGCTGGTTTCCCGATCATCGCAGACGATGGTCTGGCCGTGTCAAAAGCCTTCGACATGCTGCCTGCCGAGGCGTATCTGCCAGATGGCCGCACCCCGGCTGACAGCGCCACAGTGCGTTCGGTGTTCATCATCGGCCCTGACAAGCAGCTGAAACTGTCAATGACCTACCCGATGACCGTGGGCCGCAACTTTGCCGAGATTCTGCGTGCTCTGGACGGGTTGCAGATGTCCGGCAAGGGTGTTGCCACGCTCAGCAAACTGGGTGCCGGGAGAAGATGTGATCATCCCGCCAGCCGTCAGCAACGAAGAGGCCAAGGAAAAATTTGGCGAGTTCGAGACAATCTTCCCCTATCTGCGCAAAACTAAAGCGCCGAGCTGATTGGCCTGCTGAAATGTACTGCTCCCGCGGTCGTTGGCCGCGGGAATTTTTTGCGGTTAGGCAGGCTGGGGGCGCAGAGAAACGCGGGCTCGATAAACAGCTCGTTTGAATTCACGCTGCAATTTGCTATCACCGGTATTCTTTTTCTGGATTGTAGAACCGCCAAGATCCTCGGTGATCTCTGCCACGCCGTTTGGCAAAATCGTATGTACCGGTTGTCCAGTAACCCAATGCATCTGCAAAAAGGTGTCAACTGGGCGATCCAGAACCTCTGTCACCTCAAGCAGATGCTTTGCGGCATTGCGGCCGACCACCTGACATACGGTCTGCAAGCCGATGACCTTTGGTAGAAACATTTTTGCTCGGTCGCGTTCGGCCACGATGCTTTTTGCGACTTCGCGTCTTTTGGCTGGCAATCGGATGAAAGTTTCCGGGGTGGAGTGTGTTTCGACCAGATCCATGGCTTCGGCCCAGAGTTCAGGATCGACTGACAAATCGTCTTCGACGATCAGGGCGTGGCTCAAATCTTCGTCTAGAATGCGTTGCCAGCATTTGCGGTGACTTAGAAAACACCCGACCTCACCCGGACTGAGGGGGAAGGGGTACTCAGGTTGGTGTAGGTCACCTGGCCTTGTTGCAAAACTCTGTTGTGCCAAAATGTCTTTGCCGACCACAGCGTCGATAACTTGTGCATCGGGTAGTGTTTTTAGCAGTTTTTCAACGTTAGGAGCGCGTTTGGTGTCGCCCTGCATATGGATAATAAATGATCGCATGGCCCGATGCATACCGCGCCGGGCCATGCGGTGAAAGCGAAACCAAGGCGGGGGCTGTTTCGCTTAACTTCAGAACTTGAACCTTACACCGAGGTTTACGCTGAAATTGTCGAGATCATCTTCGACCGTACCGGTCGAAATTCCGGCTGGATTGAGCCGACTGCTAGCAGCATCAAAGGCGCGTGAATATCGAGCATCAAGCGTCAGCGCCGTGCTGTTGTTGATGTCGTAGCTAACACCGGCAATGGCCTGAGCTGCAAAGGTGGTATCGCTGTCCCGAATAGCGACGCCCGGCCCATACACAAGGTCATAGCTGCTGCGTTGCGCGCCCAGACCAAACCCGACAAAGGGCGTGAACGCACCTTGTTGCTTGAAATCGAAAAGCACGTTGGCAAACAGCGACGTCGAAGAAATGTCACCGCTGGTATTGGCTTCATTTCCGGGGCCGTTGCCGGTGAAATTCAGCGTATCCACATCATTGTTGCGATAGGACAGTTCCAGTTCGACACGGGTGCCGATGTTTGAACTACTCCACTGCGGAATTTCGCGACCCACAGCAACACCGATGCCGTAGCCGCTGTCAAAATCGCCAAAGACGGATTGTGGCGCGCCACCGATCGTGCCGGACAGATTGGTGTCCTGCAATTGATTGAAGCCAGCAAAACCCTGAATGTAATATCCTTCGGGCAATGATTGAGCAGACAGCGCCGAGGCGGACAGTGTCAGCGTGGCAGCGGCTATGAGATGACGGGAAAGCATCTGGTGATCCTTTGTTCAGGCGTTTGATGCTTAACCAATTGCGTGCTGCGCCGACGATTGGAAGGGGCCGAGCCGTCACGTCTGATCACAGAATTTCGTGTCGGGGTGATTGAATAATCTGAGGAGGAGGCCTCCATCAATCCAACCGCGGTTTGTCGTGTCACGAAGTTGCGATTTCAGAAGTCTTTCATCGGTGCTAAGTTTTCAACCTGTCCTCAATCCATTTCGCGACAAACGGCCAAACGTCCCGAGCGGCCGCACTGGAGGCCAGAATTCTGCCGTGGTCATAGTCTTCGAGAAACCCCTGCTCCCGTCCGCATACGACAATCGTCCGGTCAGAGCTTCCAAAGCAATTTGCGAACACTTCACACCCGGCTTGGGGGCGACGAATGTATCCGCCGCGGCGACCATTGACAGCAGCGGAAACTGTACCTGCCCAAGCGCAGGAACATAGTCAAAACCATCGGACCCCACGAACGTCTGCTCCAGGTTCCAGCGGCACCACTGACGCATCAACCGGGCGCTTTCAGGCTCCGATCCGACACCAAAGTGACGACGTGGAATGACGTCAACGTTCGCCAGGTATTGCGCCATATCGTCGATTCTCTTGCGGTGTTCAGGTGGATCTGCTGCAAGATGGGCCTGAGCGGCCATTGTGACCAATCCCCGGATATTTTGATTGGCCTCGTCAGGGTTGCGGGCCGCCCACATTGCGACGACCAGACCGCCGCCAGAATGGGTGACAAAGTAGGCCGACGAGTGCCCTGTTTCTGCTTTGACCAGATCCATCACCGATGGGATGTCGAATTCTGCAACGGTATCAAAATCGAAGCTGTGTTTTGGCTGATCACTGCCACCTCGGCCACGCCAATCCATCGCCCAGATGTCCAACCCATCATCGGCCAGCCTCCGGGCTAAGCCGATGCACCCTTCGTGACTGGAAAACGTGCCATGCACGACGATGACCGGAACGCCGCCGGGATTGGCAAAACGATAACAGGCGATACCAATGCCATCGGCGCAAGCGGCCGTGTAGCGGATCGGGTGCATTTGAGGATCGGCTTGCATGTTTAAACGCTAGCAGCGCAGCGATCGCCAATTCATCTGAAACCCCACGTAACGCTGGGCTGCAAACGAAAAAAGGCCCCGACACTTGGTCGGGGCCTTCTGAAAGGTAAGACTAAGGATCAGTCTTCTTTCTTTTCTTTCTTTTCAGGTGCGATCTCTTCGCCGGTTTCCTGATCGACGATTTTCATCGACAGGCGAACCTTGCCGCGATCGTCAAAGCCCAGCAGCTTAACCTTCACTTCCTGGCCTTCCTTCAGAACGTCCGAAGGGTGGTTCAGGCGGCGGTTTTCGATCTGGGACACGTGGACCAGACCGTCGCGCTTGCCAAAGAAGTTCACGAATGCACCGAAGTCGACGATCTTGACGACCTTACCGGTGTAGATCGCGCCTTCTTCGGGCTCTGCGACGATCGAGTGGATCATGTCGTAGGCCTTCTTGATGGCTTCGCCGTTGGGCGATGCGATCTTGATGATGCCTTCGTCGTTGATGTCGACCTTGGCGCCCGACACTTCGACGATCTCGCGGATCACTTTACCGCCCGAACCGATCACTTCACGGATCTTGTCGGTTGGGATCTGCATGGTCTCGATGCGCGGTGCGTGAACCGAGAACTCGGACGCTTCGGTCAGGGCTTTGGCCATCTCACCCAGAATGTGGATACGGCCGTCTTTGGCTTGTGCCAGGGCTTTTTCCATGATTTCGGGCGTGATGCCTGCAACCTTGATGTCCATCTGCAGCGAGGTGATGCCGTTTTCGGTACCCGCCACTTTGAAGTCCATGTCGCCCAGGTGGTCTTCGTCGCCCAGGATGTCGGACAGGATCGCGTACGAACCGTCGTCTTCCAGGATCAGACCCATCGCAACGCCAGCAACCGGTGCTTTCAGCGGAACGCCTGCGTCCATCATGGACAGCGAGCCACCACAGACCGACGCCATCGAGCTGGAGCCGTTGGATTCGGTGATTTCCGACACAACGCGAACGGTGTACGGGAAATCGGTGACGGCGGGCAGAACGGCCTGCAGAGCGCGCCATGCCAGTTTACCGTGACCGATTTCACGACGACCCGGAGGGCCCACACGACCCACTTCACCAACCGAATAGGGAGGGAAGTTGTAGTGCAGCAGGAAGTTCGATTTGAAGTTGCCGTGCAGGGCGTCGATGAACTGTTCGTCGTCGCCGGTGCCCAGTGTGGTCACAACCAGACCCTGGGTCTCGCCACGGGTGAACAGGGCCGAACCGTGTGTACGCGGCAGCAGGCCGGTTTCCGAGACGATGTCGCGGATTTCGTCGGTTGCGCGACCGTCGATACGCTTGCCGGTTTTAACAACGTCACCGCGCAGGATGCCTGCTTCGAGCTTCTTCAGCGCCGAACCCAGGTTCGCGTCGTCCAGCTGCTCTTCGGTCAAGGCGCCTTTGATGGTTTCACGAGCTGCAGCAACAGCGGCGGTACGCTCTTGCTTGTCGCTGATCGCAAATGCGGCGCGCATTTCGGTTTCGCCAGCAGCTTTGACGGCTTCGTACAGCTCCGAATAATCCGGGGGTGTAAAGTCGAACGGTTCGTTTGCAGCTTCTTCGGCCAGAGCGATGATCAGGTCGATGACCGGTTGGATCTGCTCGTGCGCGAACTTAACTGCGCCCAGCATTTCAGCTTCGGACAGCTCGTAGGCTTCGGATTCAACCATCATCACGGCGTCTTTGGTGCCGGCGACAACCAGATCCAGACGCTGTTCAGGGTTCAGACGCAGGTCCTGCATGTCGTCGACGGTCGGGTTCAGAACGTATTCACCGTCCTCGAAACCAACGCGCGCACCGGCGATCGGGCCCATGAACGGAGCACCCGACAGGGTCAGAGCAGCCGAAGCGGCGATCATTGCAACCATGTCCGGGTCATTGACCAGATCGTGGCTCAGCACGGTGCACATCACCAGAACTTCGTTTTTGAAGCCAGGAACAAACAGCGGGCGGATCGGACGGTCGATTAGACGCGCGGTCAGCGTCTCTTTTTCGGTCGGGCGCGCCTCGCGCTTGAAGAAGCCACCCGGAACTTTACCGGCGGCATAATATTTCTCTTGGTAGTGAACGGTCAGCGGGAAAAAGTCCTGACCGGGCTTTTGCTGACGGGCAAAGGTCACGTTGGCCATGACGCTGGTTTCGCCCAAAGTGGCGATGACCGAGCCGTCGGCCTGACGGGCAACCTTGCCAGTTTCCAGTGTAAGCGTCTCTTCGCCCCACTGCATGGATTTCGTTGTTACGTTAAACATCTAGCGTATCCTAAATAGGAGCACTCGCGGGCCCTCCCGCGTCTCCCGTTTGCATGACGGCCCCATTGCCGCCGACCCCTGTTATCTTCCTTCACGGTGCCAGGGTCCGTGCACCACGTCTCAGATGAAGCCGCCCTTACATCAGTTTTCCCCCAAATGAAAGGGGACTGATCAGGGTTATTGGGGAATATCCGCCGCTACCGCTGGATAGGGGCAGCGCGCACTGTGTTCTGCGTGCGGCGCGTTATTGCAATTGCAGAATATCGGGCACGCAGAGCTTGCGGTCGTCCGGCATTTTAGAGGCCCCATCCGAGCGCTTCAGGCGGCGGGGACCGTCCTTAACCTTGACCTTAGGATCATTCAACGAGCCCTTGAGTGTAAACGGCCAGGGGCTGCGCGACAGCGGCTTGCCGATGCGTCGTGGCTGTCCGGTGATGTCAAGTGTCTTGCCTTTCAGATTCACGTTGCCAAAGACCACCACCTGCACCTGATCGGTTTCCACCACAATCTGCTTGGTCGAAACCTGCCCATTCGCAAAGTAAAGTGGAGCTTGTGCACAGACGATAGGGGCGGTTTTGCCGCGCTCTTTGGTAAATAACCAAGGCAAAACACCCAGCCCGGCGATGTCTAGCAATTGTGTGTCGATGGTCCCGTTGCGCATCGAAACAAAGGCAGATCCTTGCATTGTAGCCAGGAAATCACTCACCGATTTATGGTGCCCTTGCAGCTTGAACTCGCCGTTGACCACTCCGCTGGCGGGCTTCTTGAAGTTGATTGCTTGCATGATCTCGCCAAAGTCCCATCCGTCAGTGGACCCCTCAACCCTTAGGGTGTCGGGATCTTCGTTCATGTCCATCAGTCCTGTGATGTTGAAATGACCTCCGCCATAGCTGAAATCGACCGGCCCCAACTGGGCTTTGCCTTCGGCGAATTCAAACGCGCTTTGCAGGCTGGTGGTGCCTGCTTTGCCTTCGAGTTTTCGCAGATCGATCTGCACGCTCAGGTCCATGCCAGACAGCAGTATGGTTCGACCGAGTGGTTCCAGCGTCACATCTCGCAAGGGCCCACTTGTGGGCTCTTCCTTGCTCAGGACGAGCGGTTGGATCTCATTTGTGTCGGCGGGTTTTTCTGCGCTTTCAGCCTGCGGATTCAGTTTTGACAGTTGGAGCGCCGAGGCGGCGATGTCGCGCAGGTGATTGATCCGGATCAGATCGCTTTCGACCGTGCCGCGCACCACTGGGTGCGGGTCTGCCATGTCCAAGGACATTGCCAGATCCAGTTCTGAGTCGGCCACATCCACGGCCATTACCGTTTCCCAAGCCGTGTCCTGACTGGTCAAGTCGATGGCCAGCTGCACCAGGCCTGTGTCGATTGGCTTCAACTCCAGCGTTTCGAGCAGCTTGGCGCCCGAAGGAACATCAACCTTAACATGCAGATCGACATCCTCGAATTTGAGCGCGTTATACACCGAGCCGGTTACATCCAGATGCCACAGGTCGGAGTCTTGCGATTTGGCCTGAAGCTCGCTGAGCGACAGAACCTTGGCATTGCCTTTCAGGCGAAAACCGCCAACCAGCTTGCCCAGATCACCAGCCGCGGCAAATCCCTCGGGCGCAATCAGACTTGAGGCCGAAATCAACAGGTCGGCGCCAAAGTCGATCCCCTCCAGTCGCAGCGCATCCTCGACGGCGCCTTCGACAACCAGAAAGGGTGCATCTGGCGGGCCGATCCGAAGTACGGCGTTGCCGAGGCGCAGCAACCCGTCGGCGGTGCGTGATATGCCAGAAACCTCAACAGGGGGCGGGCCTTCGCCGGTTGTGTCCAGGACGAAACCATTGGTGGCGATCACCATACCCCGTTTCGGGATGCCGTTTGGCTGCGCCTCGAGGGTCATGTCGACACCCAACAGTTTCAAGTCACGCCGCAGTGTTGCGGGGGGCGGTAAGGCGTTGTCGGGATAGAGGCGAATGCGCGTGTCGAGCGAGACATCGGAAGCGTTGCCCATTTCGCCCAACTCGCCTGTCACCGTCAGACTTTGACCGGTGTCCAGTGCCACGGCAACGTTCACATCCGTCACCCGCGCTGGTCCGTCCGAGGTGTGCATCTTGGCGCTAATCTTGCCATTACCGGAGATCGGCTTTTGCAGCTTCAGCGCGTCCAGCAGCTGCTCCAGCTCTTGGATCTCGGCGCTGATCGAGGTGACATATCCACCGTCTGTGGGATCCCCAGACAGGTCGATGTGCATCTGGTTGAAGCGGATATTGGCGGAAAACGGATCCCCTTTGGCAAATGTGCCGTCCAAGTCAAAAGTCTCACCGTTCAATGCACCGTTGCCCGACAGGATCAAGGGTGCTGAGGGTGTTTCCTGGATCAGGCCAAAGGCGCTCATCTGCACTTCAAGATCCAAGCCGTTTCTCGCATCCTGATACAGGACGCTGCTGTCAGACAGCTGAATCCCTTGACCGGACAGCAAGCTCAGTGGGTTGAAGGAAACGCTGCCTTTCGGGTTGGTGACCTCGGTGTTGGCAGGCGCGTCCGATATCGCGTTTGTCCAACCACTGTACCCGTTTTCATCTACGACAACTGTGACACGGGCCCCCGTGGCGGTCAGATTGGATAGGGTGATCCGACCTTGCATCAGATCCCGGGCTGCCAGATCGAAGTCGAGCCTTTGGAGATCCGCCAGATTGCTGTCGGGATCGGTGTCGTTGAGAAGCACCACGTCCTGGGCAGTGATATGCAGGACGGATCCCAGATCGACCGTCACGCCGCCATTTATTGCAACGTCTTGTCCCAATTTGTCCTGCAGCACGCGCGCCACGAGAGCTCCCCGAGGGCCTGCCAACAGCGAAGAGGACAGCAGCAGCCACAGGCCAACGACGCACAACACCACAAGGCCCAAAAGGAAAAGGGCCAGCTTTTTGAAAAGGGATGACACGATAAACTCCGGCGAAAGATCTATGTGACGGACTGTATCACAGGCCAACCTATGCGCAATTTATGATGTGTGGAGTTGTGAAGGTTTCAACAAAAAAAGGCGCCCGCCGGGTGGCGAGCGCCAAATACAGACAAAATCCAGGTTAAACCGGTTTTCGTCGATGCCCCGCGGTTAGCGGCGCAGACCCAGGCGTTTGATCAGGTCCTGATAACGGGCCTCATCCTTACCTTTCAGGTAGTCCAGCAGCTTGCGGCGCTGAGCAACCATCTTGAGCAGACCACGGCGGCCGTGGTTGTCTTTTTTGTGGGTCTTGAAGTGTTCGGTCAGAGTCGAAATGCGCGAGCTCAAAACAGCAACCTGAACTTCGGGCGAACCGGTGTCGCCTTCTTTGGTTGCGTACTCGGTCATGACGCGTGCTTTTTCTGCAGCTGTGATCGACATCGGGGTCTCCTTTACAAGGTTAGAGTGGATGGCTCAGGCCGGGATGTCGTCCAGCACAGGCCCATGGAGATGTCTGTCGCAAACTCAACCCAACGGCCGAATCCCCGACAGATGCGCGGATATAGGCGTTTTCTTTTGGATTGGCAAAGGGTTTGTTACTTGAGGCGGTCTCTGTCGCGAAGGGTCATTAGCCGGCAAGGTTCATCGCATCCAGCTCATCATGGTCGATCAGCATCACATCTGCTGCTGAAACTTGTCCGCTGCCGCGCAACAATGCGATTTCTTCACCGTTGACCAAAACGCGATTCAAATTTGCATGCTCTGGATGAGATTGAACTTCTACTTGCGGATTGGGGTCTGCTGAAAGGTCCCAGCTGATCAAAAGACGATCTTGCGCGGGATCAAAATCCATCACGTCCGCGGCGTCACCATCAACAATCCAATCGCCCAGTATGATCTGATCGGCACCTGATCCCGCAGTGATTATGTCTGATGATCCGCCGATGATTGTATCGTTGCCCTGACCACCGTTTAGAAAATCTGCGTCCACTACACTGCCCGTGGTTTCATTCCAGCCCGATATTACATCATTTCCGGTTCCCCCAAACAGCGTGTCCTGCCCGTTATCGTCTATGAGGGTGTCATTGCCATAGCCGCCATGTAACGCGTCGTCGCCATCACCTCCGGCCAGGACATCCTCGTCCTGCCCGCCATACAGGGTGTCGTCGCCTGCTCCGCCTTGCAACTGATCATCGCCAAAGTGGCCATAAAGCGCATCGTCCCCATCATTGCCGAACAACAGATCTGAACCGTCTTCGCCAAGAACTGTATCGTTGTCTGCACCACCGCTCAGGCTGTCTTCACCGGTATTACCATGCAAGATGTCCGAGCCGGATCCCCCTGACAGAATGTCATTTCCGCCAAAACCATTCATCTGGTCGTTTGTATCCGTACCGTCGAGCGTGTCATCTCCATCGTCGCCCAAATGGATGCGCCACTGATCCTGCGTTTCGTTCGATGCGGCCTGATCTGTTTCGACAGAGTTTTGCTCATCACCAAAGTCCGAATTGGCGATGTCTGCGGTTTCGTTCGTGAGTTGGGTTTCAGTTAAGACGCTATCGGGTCGCTGATTGTGAACGAGAGTAGGGTCGTCAACAAGATTTACGATCGCTTCGTCATCGTTCACCGAGTCGTCGTCTGCTTCGGCTTCAGTGGAAAAATCCAGTGCCATCAGAGAGACACCTCCGACGGCCATGAGGCCAAGCAACCCCGCCAATGCCAGCATTTTCATTCTCCACACGCAAATTCCACCATTGAACAGTAGGCCACGAAGCGGGTGTTCAGGTCAAAGAGCGTTTGGAGAAATGGTTAACGAACAATTAGTTAGGGCCAAGGCTCCGGTTGTTGGGTGTATGAGATGTATAGGGGATGTTTCGGGTGCCCTGCCTTGGTCAGGCCAAGGTGGTGTATGGGACGGTTTGATGTGCGCAACAGGCATTCCACGGCGGCACCCCGCTCAAGGTGTTCTCCATGAGTGCCCCAAGCTGCAACGACCGTATCTGCCCAGCTAACACCGGTGAGGATTGCGGCGTCGTTATCGGGGCCAACTGGATCAGCCGCAGCCCGCATCTTGCGCGGATCGGTGTCACGCCAGGCAAATATGTTGGTGACCTGAAACGCCCCGAACCCCAAGGCCCGTGCCCGGCGTTCGCAGCGTTCCACAGTGGGGTCGTTTTGCACCTCGGTCGCGGTCGAAGGGTTCAGCATCACGAACAGAACCTTGCCGCCCGACGGATCCCAGATCCGGGTCAAGCTATAGCGATAGCGTTCGCAATCCGAGTAAACGGCGGTCGAGGGCGCGTCGCCCTTGGTATGAGTGCGCGTGATCATGGCTGTTGGCTAGCACGTCACGATCCGTCAGGCCACAGGCTTCAATTTGGTTGAACGAAGACCCGGCTGGGGTGCAATTCGCCTGCTTTGTACGTTCCGACTGCTACCGCTTGACCGTCGAGCGAAGCCCGGGCTTCATCCCCGTATTCAACATCCGACGCCAGAACCATCCCAGGGTTGCCATTACGCAGGCGCGCTGCACCTTCGGGAGTGCATTTCAGCTCGGGCAATTCGGCCAAGCCTTGTTCCAGCGGGCGCAGAAATTCGTCAAGCACCGGGGTCTTGGCCATCTCGTCGATCTGTTCGATGGTGATCCCATCCTCGGCCTCGAACGGCCCGGACCAGATACGGCGAAGTTCGCGCACATGCCCGTAGCACCCCAAGGCCGCGCCAAGATCTCGCGCGATCGAGCGGACATAACCGCCCTTGCCACAGGTCATTTCGAGCGTCACGTGATCGGCGTCGGGACGATCCACCAGGATCAATTCTTCGACCCAAAGTGGGCGCGCAGCAAGCTCGAAATCCTCGTCACCGTCGCGGGCCAGTTTATAGGCGCGCTGCCCGTCGATCTTGACGGCCGAGAACTTGGGCGGCACCTGCATGATGTCGCCAAGGAACGGGGCCAGTGCCTCTTTGATCTGCTCGTCCGTGGGGCGTTCGGCGCTTTCCGCGATCACCTCACCCTCGGCATCGTCAGTGTTGGTGGCCTGACCCAGCCGAACGGTAAAGATATAGGCTTTGAGAGCGTCGGTGATGTAGGGGACTGTCTTGGTCGCTTCGCCCAAAGCCACGGCCAGCACGCCGGTGGCTTCGGGGTCCAGGGTGCCTGCATGGCCTGCCTTCTTGGCATCCATCGCCCAACGGACTTTGTTGACCACGGCAGTCGATGTCATGCCCGCGGGCTTGTCCACCACCAGCCAACCGGAAATGTCGCGCCCCTTGCGTTTGCGTGCCATGATGCCCCTCGAACATGTTTGAGGCGCGCGACCTATCGGATTGGCCGCGCCCTGTCAAACTCGCATTTTTTGGGGTTGCGTCAGCCGCAATGTCACTCGCGCGGAGTGACAACGCCCACGATGGGCCCCATCGAGAACCCCGCGTCTGCCCGGTTCAACTGCGGCGCATACAGGCGCGATATGTTGCCGTCGAAATAAAGAGCGTTCGGTGTTCCAAGGACGTCTCGAAACAGCGAGCCGAACTCGTGAAAGGTAACAGCGTTTTTCGATATGGCGAAGACCGCACGTTTTCCATCTGCGCTGGTGCCCACGCCATTACGCAGATAACGCGAGGTACTGTCGGGCAGGAACCGGGGGTGCAAAGATCCGTCGATCACCAGCATCGGACCAGATTGCGTTGCAAAGCGGCAATCCGGCTCGGCGGCCTGAAACGCCAGCGTCTCCAACACGCGCGCCTTACCCGGTTCGATGCAGAACACGCCGTTGGGCAGCAGGCCAAAGTTTCCGGGGCCAGCATTGGGTACAACCCGCATCTCTTCAGTGCCGTCTTCGACATAGTGCCCGACAGGCGAGCGATCCGAGTGATACATGCCCGCATTCATTGCAAAGGCCAGCTGTTTGCCTTCACCCTCTAGCTCGGAATCGACCGCGGAAAACTGTCCCAGAACCTCGCCCTGATCATCCCGCAGGAACAGGCGCAGCTCGTCCGTCGTCAAATCCACCTCACAGATGGAGTATCGGTTGTCAGCATGAGACACATCCCTACAGTCCAGCGCCGCCGCCGGTGCCGCCACCAAAGCGGCCAATCCGATCAGCAGTGCCCGGATCACTCGTCCAGATCGCGGCGCACCGCGTCCTGATCGAACATGCGACGGGTGTCGTCCATCTGGTCAAACGTCTCGTCCAGGCGAAACCGCAGGTCGGGCGAGAACTTCAGCCCCACTTTCTTGCCGATGACGCGGCGCAGCTCGCCTTTGTTGCGGGCAAGCAGTTTCAGTACCTCGTCCTGGCCCTTGCCGCCCAACGGCAACACATAGGCGGTCGCGATCTTGAGGTCGGGAGAGGTGCGAACCTCGCCCACGGTGATCGACATGCGGTTGAGATCGGGATCATGCACGTCGCCGCGCGCCAGCACCTCGGACAAGGTGCGGCGGATAAGTTCGCCGACGCGAAGCTGACGTTGGGACGGGCCTGGCCCGTCATGGAATTTGTTCTTGGCCATATCCCCGATCTAAGGGCAAAGCCGGGCTTTGCCAAGCGGGCGCGAAGCGGGTAGGAGGCAATGAGCCGACAAAAGGGAATCGTGCCATGACCCACACACCAGGGATTGTCATTACCGGAGCATCAGGCCGCATGGGTCAGATGCTGATGAAAACCGTGCTGAACAGCAACGCGGCGAAACTGGTGGGCGCGGTTGAACGCAAGGGACACGATTGGGTCGGGCGTGACGTGGGCGCGGCCATGGGCGGTCAACCTGTCGGCGTTATCGTGACGGACGATGCGCTAGAGGCGTTTTCCCATGCGCAGGCCGTGATCGACTTTACCGCGCCCGAAGCAACGCTTGAGTTTGCCGCTTTGGCCGCACAGGCGCGCTGTGTGCATGTGATTGGCACCACCGGCATGTCGGACGAGCAGATTGCGCGGCTTGAACCTTCCTCGCGCCATGCGGTCATCGTGCGGGCTGGCAACATGAGCTTGGGTGTGAACCTTCTGGTGCAGCTGACCAAAAAGGTCGCCGCCGCGCTGGACGAAGATTTCGACATCGAAGTGATCGAGGCGCACCATCACCACAAAGTCGACGCGCCTTCGGGCACAGCCCTGATGCTGGGCGAAGCCGCCGCCGAAGGGCGCGGCGTTGATCTGAACGATGTGTCGGACCGGGGCCGCGACGGCATCACCGGCGCGCGCAAACGGGGCGACATCGGCTTTCACGCCGTGCGCGGTGGCGACATCGTGGGCGAGCATGACGTGCTTTTTGCCGCTGCTGGCGAGCGCATCGTGCTGCGCCACCTTGCGACCGATCGCGCGATCTTTGCCCGTGGCGCGCTCAAAGCCGCGCTTTGGGGGCAGGGCAAAGCGCCCGGCGAATACGACATGGTCGACGTTCTGGGGCTCTGAACTCCGACATTTCGACGTTTTTCAACGTGTGGATCTGGCGCTGTCATCTTGATTGATTGCCATGACAGCGCGCGACTGCCAGACTGACCTCAAGCCGACATGGCACGAGGGGCGGTACATCATGGACTGGAAAGCGATTGCAGAGCCTTGGCTGCGGGTCGAGGCAGAGACGGATGCAGCCCATGCCCCGATTCTGGATGGGCTGATTGCGCGTGCCGGGTTGCGTCCGGGACAATCCGTTCTGGATATTGGCCCCGGCGGAGGGGTTTCCTTGTTGCGCGCCGCCGATGTTGTTGGTCCTGCAGGCCATGTGACCGGGATCGAGATCGCACCGCCATTTGCCGAACGCGCCATCGACCGCACGCCCGATAATGTGGACGTTTTGATTGGTGACGCGGCGAGCTATGCGTTTGAGGGAGGCGGGTTTGACGCCGCCATCTCGCTTTTGGGTGTGATGTTTTTTGCTGACCCGGATCTTGCCTTCGCGCATGTACGTACAGCTCTGAAACCTGGCGCAGTGCTGACATGCGCTTGCTGGGGGCCACCCAAGGCCAACCCCTGGTTCAGCATGCCGGGCCGTATTGCGGCCGAGGTTTTTGGCCCGGGCCCGGAGTTTGATCCGGACGCACCAGGCCCGATGTCTTTGAATGACCCAGACAAGATCGACCGGATATTGTCCGGCGCCGGATGGTCAGTTGAAATCGACACGCAGGACTTGCAGCTGACCCCGCGTGGCAGCCCCGAGGACGTGGGCAAAATGCACACGATAATGGGGGCGGCAGGTATGCGAATGGGGGTCGAAAAGGCCAAGGGAAACCTGACCGATACGCACCGCGAGGCCATTCGGGCGAAGTTGGTGGCCGGGTTTTCAGAGATGGCGGAGGGCGACGCCGTTCGCGTGCCCGCCCAGATCCATTTTGTGCGCGCCACCGCCTGACAGCGCGCATGGCCCTCTGATTAGAGGTCTTTCACTTTATCCGCACGCAGCGGGCAGGACAGGTAGACGCCGAACTCTTTCCCGATGTCGGCGCTGACGCGGGCGTGGACCTTACCCTGACGATCCAAGAACCGCTGGTTGTCTTCGACTGGGAAAATCCCCTCGTGCCAGATGCCGGGATGGATGTAGAGCCCACGTGAACCATCACACCAGAACGCCACCACCTTATCCGGCGTCAGGTTATCGCCAGGCAAGGCGACGGGCACGATGAAGGG
Source organism: Falsiruegeria sp. JB4-1 (assembly GCF_055693495.1). Taxonomy (NCBI): domain Bacteria; kingdom Pseudomonadati; phylum Pseudomonadota; class Alphaproteobacteria; order Rhodobacterales; family Roseobacteraceae; genus Falsiruegeria; species Falsiruegeria sp. JB4-1. Next base: position 3,936,303 of record NZ_JBVFTZ010000001.1, on the reverse strand, counting down.
TTTGTTGTCCAGCGGCCAGAACATTTGCCCGCCGTCGGGGTGATAGTTCATGTGCCACAGCAGCACCTGATCGCGGGGTGCGGTTTGTGCTTCGGTCTGGGCCTGTTGCGGATCAGTCGACCAGCCCAGAACATAGTGGCCCCTGACCGCTTCGTTCTCGCCGTAAAGCACATCGCCTTGCCAGTCGCATTTGAACGTGCCCTCGACCCAGTCGGCCTCATCCCCTGTGCCTTCATCAATCGGACGCCAGCCTTGCTGTGGCCAGCGCACGATCTCGATCTCAAAGGTGTCCGGGTCATCGACCAGGCAGCCATAACCTTTGATCGTCTCGTCCGTGGCCCGGATCAAAGGCACCTCATGCCAGGGCAATGAGGGTTTCGAGCTGGCCTCGAATATGTACTCAGGCGCGCTCATGCAGTACCCAAATGACGGTCGACCATACGCTGCACCATGGGGGCGAAGTGGGCAAAGTCGGGGGTGTCCATATTCGCCCGTTTGCTGGCCTCATCCAGATATCGCACTTGAATGATCTCCTTGAGGTTTGGGTTGGCCTCAAATTCGGCAACCTCATCTGCACTCATCGGCCCACCTTGCAGCTCAAGCGTGTGCACTGAAGCGGCAGACAGGCGGTTGAAGTAGTCCGGCTTGGTCGCGCACAGATACCGCTTGGCTGCCACGTGATAGCGACAGCAATCGGTGATGACAGATGGGAAGAACTGTTCCAGCACCTCGGCACCGGCATCTTCGTGATGGCGGTCTTCGGTGTCGTCGGGGTGATAGGTGCCGAACTCGGACGTGAAATGCCCGATATCGTGCAGCAACGCCCCGACGATGATCTCTTCGGGTTGGTCGTTCTGTTCGGCGATGGTGGCGCCTTGCAGCATGTGCTCGGCCATGGTGACCGGCTCGCCCAGGTATTCTTCACCGCCACGGCGCTCAAAGATGTCCCCTAAGAACGCCACGATATTGCTGCGATCCAATGTCGTGAAATCGGGTTTCATTCCGCAGCCTCCAACTGTGTCATCTCCATCGCAGCCAAGGTCGACAGCAACCCGTCCTTGTCCGCATAGCACCCCTGCAACCAACGTGACCCGGCACCTGAATAGCCCAGACGCGCATGCAGCACGCGGGTGTTGTCAACGATGAAGCTTTCACCCGGTTCCAGTTTGAAGGACACGCCCATGGCCGGGTCGTCGATGATCTCGCCCAACTGGCGATAGGCGGCGTAGTAGGCCTCCATCTTGTCGAAGGGGACATCAACGATGGGGGCAGAAGAACGGTTGTTGAACCGAATGCCGACCAGCTCTCCATCAGGTGACAGTTCGATCATCGGACGGCGGGACCGCAGGCAAACCCCGTCCGAACCCCTGTATTCGAACCGTGCCGGGTAACCCGCCAGCAGGGCGAAGCCCTGTGGGTTTGCATCGCGCAGCTTTTCGGCGGCACGGAACCCGTCAACAACGATCAGAATCCCCGCCTTCGGCCGAGTTCTCCAGACAATACAGGATCTGCAGAGTCGGAACCGGATCACGATAGGGATTGTCCGTGTGGGCCTGCAAACCAAGGCCGGTATAGGCCAGGTTGGTCGGGTTCACCTCGGTGCGTACCTCGAAATAGGGACCATAGTTGGTCTCGCGCACGTAACCGAACAGATCTGCCACCTTCAGGAGTGATTCCGGCTCGGTCGGGCCGCCTGTCAGCTTGGCAAAGCCGAACTCGGCCACGGCGGCCAACCAATCGCGTTTGGCGGCATGGGTCGACTGGACCGCAGCCCAATCGCCGCTGGGGGCGTCGATGCCGCGCTCCCAAGTGGTGATGCCTGGTGCGACACGACCAATGACACTGGCTTGATCGCGGTCATAGCAGTGATCCGCCAGCCAGTCGGCGGGGAATGTGACAGTCTTACCTTCGGGCGAAAAGGTTACTGACAAGTTCCCGTTCAACACGTCTGCGACGTCGATGGCGATGTCGGTGGGAATGTCACCAATTGTGATCAACCGTTGACCATTCCCCGGCGCGCGGGTCTCGGGGTCCAGCGCGTTGTCGCGCAGCCAAATGGCATGGAAACGGGAGGTGGTGCCATCGTCAAACTCAACTGTGACGACGGACGGATCATGGGTGGCAGAGCGCAGCATGGGGTCTCTCCTTGTGGCGCGAGCTTTCCCTTGAGGAAATAGCCGCTGCGTGCCATTACGACAATTAAACCTTATTCTATCTCAGGGCAGGAATTTCTTATGGGTGAGAAAAAAGTCGGGCTGCCCCCGCTGGATTGGCTGCGCGTGTTCGAGTCTGCGGGACGACTGGGCGGGTTTTCTGCCGCTGCGCGCGAGTTCGGGATTTCACAGGCCGCCGTCAGTCAGCGGATGGGCAATCTAGAGGCGTGGCTGGGCCGTAGCCTTTTTATCCGCGAGGCGCGGGGTGTGTCCCTTACGACGGATGGGGAAAGTTATCTGCCGTTGGTGCAGGACAGCCTGACCGCGCTGGAACGCAACACCGAAGATCTGTTTGGCACCGCGCCAAAGGAACTGCGACTGGCAGCGTTGAGTTCACACATTGATACGCTGATCTTGCCACGTGTTGGCGCGTTCTGGGCCCAATACCCGAACGTCAGGCTGGTCACGGATTCCGTCGCCAAACGGTCGGAGTTTGACGAAGAACGCACCTGGTTACAGCTGCGATATGGGCGCGGAACATGGCCCGGGCGCAAAGCGCGCCTGATCGAGCAAGAGGTTTTGGTTCCAATGGCCGCGCCAGACGCACAGGGGCAGGACCTTCCCCGGATCGAGGTGCGCGGCGAACGCCCCGGCTGGCAGGATTGGAGCCGTGAGACAGGCGGAACGGTGCCCGGCGGCGCGGTTTTAAGTGTTGATTCCATGGTGCACGGTCTACGCGCCGCCCGCGAAGGGCTGGGCGTTGTCCTTGGTTCTGTGCCACTGGCACAGGCTGATCTGGCTGCTGGCAAACTGATACTGCCCTCAGGCGGCAAGCTGAACACGCGGGACGGATATTGGCTGACCTGGCCCGAGGATCGGCTCTTTTCCAAGTCACTGCGTCGGCTTGTTTTTGCTCTTCTAGACGATCTAACGGCGGAAGGCATGAAGTAAAACCTTTGTTTTACAGGGTATTGTAGCTTTTCTTGCGAATAATTCTCAATAGCATTGACTTAGTTGCGAATAATTCTCAATTTAGATGGGCGCACCAATGCGAGGATTGAGATGATTCTGCGACGTTCTTTACTGATTGCCGGAGTACTGCTGGCCCTGCCATTCACGGCCTGGGCGCAGGAACCGCTCAAGGTGGTGGCCACAACGGGCATGATCGCAGATGCCGCGCGTCAGGTGGGCGGGGATAAGGTCGAAGTCAAAGGCCTGATGGGTCCCGGCGTTGATCCACACGCGTACCGCCAGACACGCAGCGATATCGTTGCCATGACCCGCGCGGATCTGATCTTGTGGCATGGGCTCTATCTTGAGGCACAGATGGAAGAGTTCTTTCACGATCTTGGACGTAAGCGCACTGTCGTCGCCGTGGCCGAAGGTTTGGATAAATCCAAGCTGCGCGCCCATGACGATTATGCCGATAAATACGACCCCCACGTCTGGATGACCCCGGACCTGTGGCGCGATGTGGTGATCGAAGTGCAAAAGGCCCTGACCGATGTGCGCCCCGAAGCGGCGGATGTTTTTGCGGCCAACGCTGAAAAGCACCTGGCTGATCTGGACCGTCTGTCGGCCTATGCGGCAGAAACTCTGGTGCAGGTGCCCGATAACAACCGCGTTCTGCTGACGGCGCATGATGCTTTTGGCTACTTCGGTGGCAGCTATGGTTACGAGGTTTTGGGCATCCAAGGTATCTCGACCCAATCCGAGGCCGGTTTGAACCGCATTGGCGAGTTGGTTGATATGCTGGTGGATCGTCAGATCACCGCTGTCTTTGTCGAAAGCTCGGTCTCGGACCGGTCCATTCGCGCCCTGATCGAAGGCGCTGCGGCGAAGGGGCACAAGGTTCATGTCGGGGGCGAACTCTTTAGCGATGCCATGGGCGAAGATGGCACCTACGAAGGCACCTATATCGGCATGCTGGACCACAACATCACCGTGATTGCCGGTGCCTTGGGCGCAGACGTGCCTGCGCGCGGCATGGACGGCAAACTGTCGGCGGGGTTCTGAACAATGCTGGAACTGGCAAGCAACAATGGAATTGCAAACACCAATGAGGCTTTGGTTCAAAGCCCGCTGGCGATCCGGGGGCTGACAGTCTCTTATGGTCAAAAACCAGCTGTGTTCTCGGTTGATATGACAGTGCAGGCCGGGGCGATGACCGCGATCATCGGCCCGAATGGGGCCGGTAAATCAACCTTGCTCAAGGCTGCGCTTGGCATCGTCAAGCCGCTGTCGGGGCAGGTTACCGCCTTTGGAAAACCGCTGGAAGATCAGCGCGCCCGCATAGCCTATGTCCCTCAGCGTGCAAGTGTGGATTGGGATTTCCCAACCCGCGTGATCGACGTGGTGCTGATGGGGCTTTATCGCGAACTTGGTCTGCTGGGCCGACTTCGCGGCCGACACAAGGCCAAGGCGATGGATTGCCTGAACCGTGTGGGTATGCGCGACTTTGCTGACCGACAGATCGGGCAGCTGTCTGGCGGGCAGCAGCAGCGTGTTTTTCTGGCCCGGTCGCTGGCGCAGGATGCAGACCTGTATCTGCTGGACGAACCGTTTGCCGGTGTCGATGCCGCCACCGAAAAGGCGATCATAGCGGTTCTGAAATCGCTCAAGGACGCGGGCAAGACTGTGGTTGTGGTGCATCACGATCTGGCCACGGTTACCGACTATTTCGACCATGTGTTCCTGATCAACACCCGCAAGGTGGCCGAAGGTCCAGTGGACACGGCCTTTACCGCCGAAACGCTTCAGGCCGCCTATGGCGGTCGCTTGGCAACCTCGCAGATCGACCAGCTGTCGCGCGTGGTCGGCTAGATAGACGGACACAGTCCTCATGCTCAGCGATGCTTTGCTGTTACAGCTTGGCTATAACGCCACTTTGGTTGCCATTGGTGCGACTTTATTGGGCGTTTCTGCCGGGGTAACAGGCACCTTTCTGTTCCTGCGAAAGCGCGCCCTCGTCAGCGACGCGATCAGCCATGCGACCCTGCCGGGCGTCTGCATCGCCTTCATGGTGATGGTTGCCTTTGGCGGGGACGGTCGCAACCTGATCGGGCTTTTGCTTGGCTCGGCCATGTCGGCCTGGGTTGGGCTCTTGTGCCTCAACTGGCTGACCCGTCACACCCGATTGGCCGAGGATGCAGCCATTGGGGCAGTTCTGTCGGTGTTCTTTGGCTTTGGTGTAGTATTGTTGACAGTGATCCAATCAATAGGTGCGGGGCGGCAAGCAGGATTGGAGGGATTCCTGTTAGGGTCGACGGCCGGAATGCTGTGGGCTGACGCCTTGGTCATCGCCGTTGGTGGCTGTTTAACGCTGATGATGATCATGATCCTGCGCCGTCCACTGACACTTGTTGCGTTTGATCCCGAGTATGCTGCTGCGCGAGGACTGCCTATCGCACGGATCGACCTTGCGATGATGGGTCTGGTCATGGCCGTGACCGTTGTAGGGCTCAAGATCGTCGGTCTGATCCTGATTGTGGCATTATTGATCATTCCGCCTGTTGCTGCCCGCTTTTGGACTGAGCGGTCCGAGCGTGTGGTTCTGCTGAGTGGTCTGTTTGGAGGGCTTTCCGGCTATGTTGGCACCGCGATTTCCGCATCGGCGCCCAACCTGCCGACTGGGCCGATCATTGTGTTGGTTAGTTTCGCGCTCTTTGCGGTATCGCTGTTTGTTGCGCCGGGCCGGGGTGTCTTGGCTGCGGTACTTGGGCATCTGCGTTTCCAACGACGGGTGCATTTGCGACAAGGGCTGTTGGCCTTGGCTCAAGGACAGCCCATTTATGAGCGGCTGACATTGCGATTGTTGTCCCGGGCGGGATTTGCAAGGGCGGATGGCGTCGCAACCGAATTGGGGCGGGCGCGTGCCGCCAAGGCCCTTCGCGACGAAAAGCGATGGGAAGTCGCACGTGCAGATCAATCGCACGAAGCAGCCGCCGCGCTTTATGACGGGTTGCGCGATATCGAAACAGTTTTGACAAAAGATCAAATTGCAGAAATCGACCGCCGTATCGGCGGCCCGCAAGGGGTTCTGGCATGAGCGGTGAAGAATTTGTTCCCCTGTCCTTAACTCCCTTGCTGATCGGCATTTTTTCAGCCGTGGCATGTGCATTGCCGGGAAATTTCCTGGTTCTGCGTCAACAGGCGTTGATCGGCGACGCGATCAGCCACGTGGTACTGCCGGGCATCGTTGTGGCTTTCCTGCTAACCGGCGTGATATCGGCGTGGCCTATGATGTTGGGTGCGGTAGGCGCTGCTTTTGTGGCCGTTCTGTTAATCGAAGCGATCCGTCGTTTGGGCCGTATTGAACCAGGCGCCGCGATGGGTGTCGTTTTTACCACGATGTTTGCGGGCGGTGTATTGCTGCTCGAGCAAACCGATACCTCGTCCGTGCATCTAGATGTTGAACACGCGCTTTATGGCAATCTGGAAAGCCTAATCTGGTTGGATGCAGTCGGGTGGTCGTCGCTTTGGGATCCAGAAGCTCTGTCAGGGCTACCGGTTGAGTTGTGGCGAATTGCCCTGACCCTTGTTTGTGTCACCGTGTTCACCTGGCTTTTCTGGCGTCCGCTGAAACTCTCCACTTTTGACGAGGGTTTCGCTAGGACCATGGGAATACGAACAAACCTATTAGGATTGGCGCTGGTAATCGTGGCAGCCATTGCTGCAGTTTCTGCCTTTGACGCTGTAGGATCAATCATCGTCATTGCGATGTTCATATGTCCACCCGCCGCAGCCCGGATGATGACAAACCAACTGGAACATCAGATTGCCTGGAGTGTGGTTTTTGCCGTCCTGTCCGCAGTATCGGGCTATGTGTTGGCGGGATACGGCCCACTTTGGTTGGGCGCGGAGAACGCGGTGAGTGCAGCCGGCATGATCGCTACGATGTCCGGGATGATCCTGGGGATTTCGGCGTTTTTCGGTCCCTGCCGTCGGCGCCTTGGAGCCCCAACTCAAGAATGAGCATTGAGGGATCCGGTCATCCAATTACTTGATCGCGCCAATCGGAAAATTCAGACAGCTTTCAGCTTAACAACCTGCACTCTACTGCCCAAGTTGACGTCATGGCCAGAGCGGCGCAAGCCCTCTGAATAACCACCACTCACGAGAAACCCGGCTGTCCGTGGCTAGCTGGTCTATCCAACCGCTGTAGTTCAAAAAGACGTGCCGGGTTTCTTTTCTTGCTCCGCTTTCGGGTGGCAGAATCGACTGCCTTTGTGCTAGGTTTTGCGGTATGCCTCACCCTGACCCCAATATCGGCGAATTTCGCCCTGTTATTCGCCAACTCGACGATGCCGCTATCAACCGGATCGCAGCCGGTGAAGTGGTGGAAAGACCGGCCTCGGCGGTCAAGGAATTGGTGGAGAACGCAATCGATGCAGGGGCCACTCGGATCACGGTGGAAATCGCGGACGGCGGCAAGACGCTGATCCGGGTCACGGATGACGGCTGCGGGATCTCACCCCAGCAATTGCCGCTGGCCTTGTCCCGCCATGCGACGTCGAAAATCGACGGCTCGGACCTGTTGGACATCGACACCTTTGGTTTTCGGGGCGAGGCGTTGCCATCACTGGGGGCTGTGGGGCGATTGACCATTACCAGCCGGGTTCCGGGTGACGAGGCTGCAAGCATCCGCGTTGCGGGTGGGCAGGTTGAACCGGTCAAGCCGGCGGCCTTGCGGTCTGGCACTGTGGTTGAGTTGCGAGACCTCTTTTTGCCACACCAGCGCGACTCAAGTTCATGCGCACCGACCGAGCCGAGGCGCAGGCCATCACCGATACGATCAAGCGGTTGGCGATGGCAGAGCCCTCAATCGGGCTGACCCTGCGCGATGTCTCTGGCGGTGGTGAAGGTCGGGTCGTGTTCCGAGCCGACGCCGAAAGCGGCGATTTGTTCGATGCTCTGCACGCGCGCCTGGCCCGGGTCATTGGTCGCGAGTTTGCTGAAAACGCCCTTCGGATCGAATCCGAGCGTGAGGGCATTCGCCTTTACGGCTATGCCGCCCTTCCGACCTATTCCCGTGGTGCGGCGGTGTCGCAGTACCTGTTCGTTAATGGACGGCCAGTGCGCGACAAGATGCTGACGGGCGCGCTGAGGGCGGCATATTTCGATTTCCTAAGCCGGGATCGCCATCCCGCGGCAGCCTTGTTCGTGGATTGTGATCCGACACTGGTCGACGTGAACGTCCACCCTGCCAAGTCCGAGGTGCGTTTCCGCGATCCCGGCATCGCACGGGGGCTGATTATTTCGACACTACGCCATGCTTTGGCCGAAGCCGGGCATCGAGCGTCAACCACCGTGGCGAATGCCACCTTGGGGGCAATGCGGCCCGAGCCAGCGCCGCAAGCTGGTACCGCGCGCATCTATCAGATGGACCGCCCATCGATGGTCTCTCGCACGGCTGCTTACCACGCTCAAGCGCCCGAGCCGATGCCAGCCCCCGGGTTTGGCGAGTTGTCGCAAAGCTACTCCGGTCGGGTGATCGAGCCCACTCCGGTAGCCGAAGACCAAACACCCGTGGCAGCCGTGGAACAGCTGCCTCTTGGTGCGGCACGCGGGCAGGTACATGAAAACTACATCATCGCACAAACCGCCGATGGCATGGTGATCGTGGACCAACATGCGGCCCACGAGCGGCTGGTTTACGAAAAGCTCAAAACCCAGTTGGCCGAAAACGGTGTGGCCGCCCAGGCCCTCTTGATTCCTGAGATTGTCGAGCTTTCTGAGGGCGATTGTTCCCGGTTGCTCGAAGTGGCGGATCATCTGAGCAGGTTTGGCCTGACCATCGAAGCCTTCGGCGGCAGCTCTGTGGCTGTGCGTGAAACCCCGGCCATTCTGGGTGAGGTGAATGCGCGGGCAATGATTCTGGACATCCTGGACGAACTGGCTGACGAGGGCGAAAGCCAGATGGTTCAAGCCCGGATAGAGGCGATTCTGAGCCGCGTGGCCTGCCATGGCTCGATCCGGTCAGGTCGCCGGATGCGCGGTGAAGAGATGAACGCGCTGCTGCGCGAGATGGAGGCGACGCCCCATTCCGGCCAGTGCAACCACGGACGGCCCACCTATGTCGAGCTGAAGCTGGCAGACATCGAACGGCTGTTCGGACGCAGTTGATTTTCCCGGGTCCCCTCGCTAGAGACTTGGGAAACAAAAAGAGAACACAGGCGAGGCGCAGATGATCGAGATTGCAGGACAGACCTATTCGCTGGAGGACCCTTTGGTCCTGATGGCTCTTGGTGCGGCCGCGGTCCTTTTGCTGATTGCTTTGCTGGTGTTTCTCAGCTTGCGGGCGGCCAACCGCTCGGCCCGATTGGCGGAACCTCTGACGCAGCAGATGGCCATTCTTGGCCAGAACGTCCAGCAGTTGGGAGCAGGTCAAGAGCAGCTGCGCGGTGGGTTGCAACATGTGTCGGACACGCAGGCCAATGCACAGGTGCAGGTGATCCAAACGATGGAGGCGCGGCTGGGTGATGTGCAGCAGCACATGAACGACCGGCTGGCAGACAACGCCATGCGCTCGGCCAGGGCCCTGGCCGAAATGCAAGAGCGGATGAAAGAGAGCTTGCATGGATCGTCGAAACAAACCGCGACCTCGCTGACGCAGTTGCAGGAACGGCTCAAGACAATCGACAAGGCGCAGGACAACATCACCAAACTGTCGGGTGATGTGCTAAGCTTGCAGGACATCTTGTCGAACAAACAAACACGCGGGGCGTTTGGGGAAATTCAGCTGAATGACATCGTGTCCAAGGCGTTGCCGTCGGACAGCTATGCGTTGCAGCACACCCTGTCTAACGGCAAGCGGGCGGACTGTTTGATCCATCTGCCCAACCCACCGGGCCCCATCGTGATCGACAGCAAATTCCCGCTGGAAGCTTATGAGGCGCTGCGTCGGGCTGAGACCCAAAGCGAGTTGAACGAGGCCGCGCGGATGATGCGAACGGCCTTGCGGGCTCATATCAAAGCGATCTCTGAAAAATACATCATCGATGGGGAAACCGCTGATGGTGCGCTGATGTTCCTACCGTCGGAAGCAGTCTACGCGGAATTGCATGCGAATTTTCCCGAGATCGTGCGCGAAGGTTTTACCGCGCGGGTCTGGATCGTCTCGCCCACAACCTGCATGGCGACACTCAACACCATGCGCGCGATCTTGAAGGATGCGCGAATGCGCGAACAAGCCGGGGCAATCCGTAAGGAGTTGGGGTTGCTACACAAGGACGTCGAACGACTGGGTGACCGGGTGGCCAACCTGGATCGTCATTTTGGACAGGCGGCCAAAGATATTTCGGATATCAAGATCAGCGCCGACAAGGCGGGGCGCCGGGCGCTGCGATTGGACAATTTTGATTTCGAAGAACTGGCCCCCGAAGACACCGGCTCGGTGGTGCCTCTGACCAAACCAGGAGAGTGAGGATTTAACCCGCAGATAGGCGATTGTTGGGTCAAACTCTCGAACAACTCAGTTGAGATTGGGGGATTTGGTGAAAAAGTTCAATTCTTGGAGTGTATCTTCTGCACAAAGAAGATCCCGAACGGAATTCCCAAATGTGCCGATTTCTCGCGTGGACAGGTGCCCCGCGCTATTTTGACGAACTGGTCCTCAACCAAGAACAATCGCTGGTCGAACAAAGCCGTAATGCGATGATTGGTAAGACGCCAATAAATGCGGATGGCTTTGGTCTGGCTTGGTATTCTGATCGGGAAAGTCCTTGTTTCTACAAAGATACTAATCCGGCCTGGTCGGATGCAAACCTTCGACAGTTGGCCCATCATACGCGGTCGGGAATGTTTCTGGCACATGTGCGAGCGTCGACAGGGACAGCCACATCACGCAACAACTGTCATCCGTTCGGCCATGGTCGATGGAGCTTCATGCACAACGGGCAGGCTGGCGGTCATCAACGAGATCCGGCAGAAGCTGGACGGGATGATCCCGACCGACTGCTATGAGCATCGCTGGGGTGCCACTGAAAGCGAGGCGATCTTTTTGATCGCTTTGGGTGAAGGGTTGGAAACCGATCCCATTCAGGCGATGGCTCGTGCCGTGGGACGAGTTGAGGATCTTTCGCGCCGTCAAGGTGAGTTGCCGTACATGCGATTTGCAGCCTGCTGGTCGGATGGGAAACGCCTTTTGCGGCGCGCTATGCATCAGATGCCCTCGCTCCCAGTTTGTTTCACCGCCGCTGTGCTCATGGACTCATCGTGTCTTCCGAGCCTCTGGATGACGAACGGCAAAAATGGATAGAGGTTCCTGCCGGAGTAGCCATCGAGATCAACGAAGAGCAGATTACCCACCACCGTTTTAAGCCGCCTTTGGAGCAAGCTGTAGCGGCTTAAACTGCAACGGCCAGACGTGTCACCCATGACCGCAGTGCTCTGGCCCTAAGATTCAAGTGATGTCGACAAAATCGGGGTCGCTCGGGTACAGGAGCCCTTCTGAGCAAGCGAAAGACGAAATATCACAGCGGCTTCAATCGCTGATCAGACAGGTTTAGACAGTCAGCGCAACTTTTGCCGCCTCGGTCAAACCTGCCATGGCTGCCAGATACGGCGCAGGGCCATGGCTGACCCTTGCGACACCCAGATCGGCCAATGCTCTGTGACCCGGTGCCTTGCCGGTCTGCATGATGTTCACTGGCAAAGACGTGGCTGTGCAGATGTCTCTGATCAGATCCGGAGTGGTCAAACCCGGGACAAACAGCCCATCAGCCCCTGCTTGAGCATAAGCTTTTGCACGGTCGATGACATCGTCCATCAAATCGGGGTGCGCGTCCTCCTTAGAGCCCTGAAAGAAAACGTCACTGCGAGCGTTGATGAAGATGGTAACACCCGTTGCCTTGGCTGCGCCACGTAGAACAGCGATCCTCTCTGCTTGTGCCTGCACGGGTAACAGACCTTTGCCGCCGATTACCCTATCTTCAAAATTAACGCCAATGGCCCCAGCGGCGATGACACGCTCCAAATTGGTAGCAAGAACGCCATTGTCCTGAGAATATCCCGCCTCAAAGTCGAAACTCACAGGCAGGTCTACCGAGGTCGTGATCCGCGCCAGGATATGCAGGGCAAACTCTAACGGCATCTCTTGCCCATCCCCAAACCCCTGAGCATGAGCAAGTGACCAACTCCCTGTTGCAATGGCTGGGGCCCCTGCCTTGGCAATGGCCATGGCGCTTCCTGCATCCCAAGCGTTGTACAAGATCAGGGGGTGACCGGGACGGTGTAAGTTCGCAAAGTTACGGGCTGTGTCGGATTGGGTCATGCAATTACACCTTCGGTTGGGGTATATTGGCGTTCAAGTTCGATCAGTTTCTGTTTTCTCCAAAGACCCCCTCCATAGCCAGTCAAGGATCCATCGGCACCCATGACGCGATGACATGGGATGATTATTGCAATCTGATTGGCGCCATTCGCACGAGCGACTGCCCGGGTTGACTGCGGGCGACCCAACCGGCGTGCGATGTCAGAGTAGGAGTGAACGGTGCCAGCAGGCAAGGTCTGCAATATGTCCCAAACTGCGCAGGTGAATGGCGTTCCATGCAAGGCCAATGGAACGTCGAACCGGGCAGATTGGCCTTGGAAATAGTCGTTCAACTGTCGTTCGATCCGATCAATCGGGGTTTGTCGCCCAAAGCCCAAAGATCCCTTTGACGCCTTATGTAACCGTTTGAGCTCGGCTGGCAGTGCCCTACGATCGGTGAATTCCAACAAATGCAGGTGGGTTGCATCACTGACGGCTATCATTGGCCCCAGTGTGGTCTGAAGCCAGTCTGCTTTCAACAGCGCGTCTGAGCGGAAGGCGTTAGGGGCAAGCCCAAGTGCCGAGCAAAAGCCGCACGAAAGGCGCCGGGTGATTCAAAGCCCGCGTCAAGTTGTGCATCGATCACGCGTCCATCCTTTGCCAAGGTTGTCAGTCCAGCGTGCAATCGGGTTTGGCGCGCCATATCAAGGAAAGTCAGCCCGAAATGTCGTTTGAAGGCACGGCGAACAGTGGACGGGTCAAGCCCCAGAGCCTTCAGATCCCCTTCACTCCATCGACGGGTCGGTTCCTGTTCAAGCGCGGTCAACAGCCTCTGGATTATTGGATCCGCCTGCGCTGCCGGTTCCATGGGATGGCATCGTTTACACGGCCGATACCCGGCCTCGATCCCGCATCCGATTGTATCGAAGAAAACACAGTTCTCGCGTTTGGGTTTGCGGGCAGGACAGGTCAAGCGGCAAAGGATACCGGTGCTGGTGACGCCAACATATGCTCGTCCATCCCAGAAAGGGTCGCGGTTCAGCAGGGCATCATAAAGGGTGTCATCATCAGGCAGATCAAGTCTCATGCCCGCAACACTAACGCGAAATAGGGGCATAGTGGCGCTGGTTTTCGGGCGTTGATGTCATTTTCTGCACAGATCGTTGCGAGCGTCCGCGAGGGGTTTGCGCAAGATCAAAGACTCTGCTTCTGAGAGGCCTGCATAGTTGGCTTGTAACCGCGAACAAAGGGGTAGAACGATGCTGGAAATTTCGCCGAGAAATGTGGTGCAAGTCGCAATGATGGCGCGCGAGTTGAACCGGGCTGAAGGTGAGTTGCGTGCCTTTGTTGATCGCATGAGCGAAGATGAACAGGCTGAGCTTGTGGCGATTATGTGGATTGGGCGCGAGAGCTTCTTTCCAGATGACTTTGCAGAGGCCGTCGCCACGGCGCGTGCCGAAGCCTCTACTCCTTGTGCTGATTACCTGATCGGAACGCCGCATCTGTCAGACCATCTGGAGAATGGTCTGGACGCTCTGGGGTTTGCAGCAGAAGACCTTGAAAACGATCTCATGTAGGCTGAACTTGCCGAACTGCCTACGCGTCTCGATGATGTAGAATCCTGCCAATGGAATTCATCAAAAGCTGGGCTGCAAGGGTCGATGTGCTGCCGGTTGGATCGTAATCAGGGGCGACTTCGACCAGATCCATGCCTACAATTTCACCCCGTTGGGCCAGCCCGTCGATCAACTCCAGCACTTCGTAGTACATGAAACCACCGTGGCTGGGTGTGCCGGTGCCGGGTGCAATCGACGGGTCAAATGCGTCGATATCGACAGTCAGGTAATACCGCGCGCCTTCGGGGATGCGCCGCAACATCGCCTCGACCCCCATCTTGCGAACGTGGCGAACGGATTGGATGTCCGATCCCATCGAACGGGCGTCTTCGTAGCCGTCTTTGGCGGTGGACGAGACATTGCGAATACCGATCTGGCTGAGCCCGGTGACATAGGGTTTTTCGGCGGCGCGACGCATCGGGTTACCGTGACCATAGCGCACGCCGTGGCGTTCATCGACAAAATCCAGATGTGCATCGATCTGCACCACATGGATCGGCTCTTGGTCGTCAAAGGCGTTGATGCACGGGATGTTGATCGAATGATCGCCCCCCAGAACCACCGGCAGAGCGCCGGCTTGCAGCATCTTGCGAACGCCGTGTTCGATGTTGGCGTGGCTCTGAATAGTGTCGGTGTGGAGGATGTCGGCGTCGCCGATGTCGACGATGGTGACCTTGGCAGGGTCCAGATAGGTCACGTCGTCCTCAAAATCATACGCTCCGGCGTGGCCAAAGGAAAACAGGGTTGATGCTTCGCGGATCGCACGCGGACCCATACGCGTGCCGGATCGCCATTGGGTGCCGAAATCGAAGGGCGCACCCATCACGGCAACATCAGCGTCGATCTGGTCCCAATCTTCGACGTAAGGGTATTTCCCGAAGGTGCAGATGCCCACAAAAGGCAGATTCAATCGTCCGCTATCATATCCGTGTTTGGCCATATCTTGTCCCCTGTCGTTTTTTCCAACCTAACAACGTGACTTGGGAAAAAGACAGTTCGAAAGCGTCAAAACGCGTCGGAGGCCGCGCAATTTGCGGCCTCCGGGGGGCGATCAGTACAGCGCGACCGGGTTAATGATCATCTGAACAGTGCCGCGAATGCGGGCCTGGCCCAGAACAAACATGAACTCGTTGACGCCGTCAGCCAGAACAGGACCGGTGTTCATCGTTTCAAGGATATAGATGCCGTGGTCCTTGAGCAGCACGACATGGCCATAGAACGCGCCGTCACCGGGCGCGGGCGGAACCGGCTCGATGCCCCAGGTGTCGGCCCCAACGGCCATCACATCGAGCGACGCCAGATAGCGCGAACCGCTGACATTGATGCCGGGTTCACCCGATACCCAGGCGGTCGGATCGGACTCAAGCGTGTTCTCGGTCCAGCCGGTGTGGAACAGAACGATGTCACCTTTGCCAATGCTGACACCTTGTGCCTCGGCTGCGGCCTTGATCTCTTCTTCGCCGAAATGCTCACCCGCAGTCAGGTAATCCTTCCCGGCATGTTTTGCCATATCCAGAATGACGGCGCGGCCAACCAATGGCGGGATATTGTGGACACCCAGTTTGGTGAGGCCAGTGATGGCTGAAATCTCTTTCTCGTCGGCGCAGTTGTAATAGAATCCGCCCTCGCCCAAATGACCCAGCCCGTCGATCTGGCTGCCGATGCCAACCCAGGTTTGAAGCAGGTCATCGTTGTAGTTGCCGGGATAGCCGAAGGCATCCAGTTTCTGACCGCCCTGCTGGTTGGGTTGCACCACCTGCAGGCTGAGCGAGCGGGGTGGGAACGCGGGTGTATTGGAATCGATCACGATGCCAAGCGGTTGCGACTTGCCCTGTTTGATCAGCGCAGCTGCTTTGAGGGTGTTTTCCGGGCTCACCAGATTGGCGGACCCCAGCTCGTCACCTTCACCCCATTTGGATGGGGTGCAATCGGCGGCCCAGGTGCTGGTTGCAAGGCTGATGGCGCAGGCAAATCCTGCGAATAATGATGTCTTCAAAGGTCTTCCTCCCAATTGGTTCGGGAAAACTCCGAACGCGCCAAGCCTAACACGGCTTTGCGTGGCTCAAAGAGGAGGGGGTAGAAAACTACCGCATAGGTAGAATTTCCCCTACGTCACTTTTCGGTAGGTGCCCATTGATCCGGATGGGCCGCAGCAAATGCGGGATGTGTGTGGCAAGCTGTTTCCACACCCGAAAGGCGCGGCATGTCGCTAAAATCTGCACCCCAACGACGGGCGTTGTAGAGCTGCGGCATCAGGCAGATGTCAGCCAATCCGGGGGCGTCACCGGTACAGAACGGGGCTTGGTCATAGGCGCTCAGAAGGGCCTCGAACGCTTGCAGGCCAGGTCGGATGAAGTGGGTCATCCAGTCCCCCGGCATACCCTCAGCCCCGCCGGTGAGCGCCGTCGCATGTTTTGCCACCTGCAGGTTGCAGACAGGATGTATGTCGACCGCAATAGAATGAGCAAGGGCCTGTGCTTGCGCCCGGGAACCGGGATCTTTTGGCAGCAGGCCCAAGTCTCGGGTCTGATCCAGATAGCCCAGGATCGCCAGCGACTGTGTCAGGCGCAGACCGTCAATTTCCAGCACCGGCACAAACCCTTGAGGATTGCGCGCAAGATGCTCGGGAGATTTGTGCTCGCCTTTGACCAGATCGACAGAAATGGCTTGGTACTCGATCCCTGCCAAGTTCAACGCAATGCGCAGCCGATAGCTGGCTGAGGACCGCCAGTAGTCAAAAAGGATCGTATCGCTCATAGGGCCTCCATGCACATGCGAGCGACCGGCCCCGATGAACCGGTCGATTTGAGTAGCTTAGCAAGTTCAGCTTGCTTTGTTCAGCTCTTTGGCATGCAGCCAATCGGCGTGTTTGGGGGCTTTCTTGGTCACGGACCATTCATTGAGCATGTCCCACTTCACCTCATCCATGCGCTTGAGCATGGCCTCTTCTTCCGGATCCGGGCAGGCCAGTTCAACACGGTGGCCATTGGGATCGAAGAAATAGATCGAGTGAAAGATCGAGTGATCGGTGACACCCAGAACTTCGACGTCATTGGCCTCGAGGTGATCCTTGAACTCGATCAGCGTCTCGCGGTCCTTGACCTTGAACGCGATGTGCTGAACCCAGATTGGGGTGTTTGGGTCACGCCCCATTTCCGGCTTGGTCGGCAGTTCAAAGAACGCCAGAACATTGCCGTCACCTGCGTCCAGAAACAGGTGCATGTAGGGATCGGGCTCGTGGGTGGACGGCACGTGATCTTCGGCAATCGCCAGGATGAAATCCATGTTCAGCATCTTGCCGTACCATTCCACTGTCTCCTTCGCGTCCTTGCAGCGATAGGCAACGTGGTGGATTTTTTCGACTTTCATGTATCAAACCTCCTTTTTGAGCGCGGCAGCCGCCAGCGCTTGGGTCAGGATCGCGCGGTTTCCAATGTGGTTCGCCAGCACCAGCACCAGCCGCGCGTTCAACGCGTCGCTGTCGGCCTTGTCCAGGCCCTCGTGAATGCTGAGCAGTTCGGCGTAGAAATCATCTGCGCCGTCGATGTTCGGGGTCAGGATCAGGTCATCCATCTGGGTCACTCCTTGCCTGTGGCGCGACGGATCGCGGCGCGGATTTGCGGTTCGTCAAAGCTGGGTCGGCGGGCGGCCACGTGCTGATCCGGGCGGATCAGGTAAACACCGCTGTCGTTGTCCCCGAGGTACCGTTCCTTGAGCGCCAGTGTCGCGTCATCCTTGACCGACAACGCCAGGCGAGTGACCTCGACGCCATCCTCTTCGATCAAATCCGGGGCGTCCGCGTCGATGGTGAGCAGGGTGAATTTGTCCGCCAGCTTGGGCAGCAGGAACTCATCCCCCAGCGGTGCATCAGGGCAAGCCGAACCAGGCCGGGTTCGGGCCGGGCCATCCAGCGCATCGGCCGAATTCAAGGGCGAGCCATCATAGGTGCAAGGCACCGACAGGCGACCAGAGTTCACCAGCGGACGGGCAAATTCGTGATGCTCGCTCAGGTCCAGCACGGCGTCGCGCAAAACGCGGCTCATTTCGGATTTAGGCGTGATGAAATCGGTCGAACGCGACGAATTCAGGATGTTTTCATCCGCACCATGGACACGCTCCATGTCATAGCTGTCCAGCAGGCTTTCGGGTGCTTTGCCCTCCATCACCAGCTTGAGCTTCCAGATCAGGTTGTCGGTGTCCTGAAGGCCTGAGTTTGCGCCGCGCGCGCCAAAGGGTGAAACCTGATGTGCCGCATCGCCTGCAAAGAGCACGCGGCCATGGCGGAACTGTTCCATCCGGCGACATTGGAAGGTGTAGATGCTAACCCATTCCAGCTCAAACTCCACGTCTTCGCCTAGCATCGCCTTGAGGCGCGGGATCACATTCTCGGGACGTTTTTCGCGCTCCTTGTCGATGTCCCAACCGAGCTGCAGGTCGATGCGCCAGACGCCATCGGGTTGTTTGTGCAGCAGCGCCGATTGCCCCTTGTTGAAGGGCGGATCAAACCAGAACCAGCGTTCGGTCGGGAAATCGGCATCCATGATCACATCGGCGATCAGGAAATTGTCCTCGAACACACGACCAACAAAATCCTTGCCCAGCATCCGGCGGGTGGGCGATCCGGCGCCGTCACAGGCGATCAGCCAATCCGCTTCGAGGGTATAGGACCCTTCGGGCGTTTCGACTTCCAGTTTTACATGGTCGGGATGCGTGCCGATGGCCTCGACCTTGTTGCGGCCACGGATCTCGATCGGCGCACCCGCAGCTTGCAACTCCTGGACGCGGTTCACTAGGTATTCTTCGAAATAGTACTGCTGCAAATTAATGAACGCCGGGCGTGCGTGACCCTCTTCGGGCAGCAGGTTGAAGTCATAGACCTGGCGGTCGTCAAAGAACACCTTGCCCATATTCCATTGAACGCCTTTGTCGACCATCGGTTGACCGCAACCCAGGCGATCAAGGATTTCCAGCGGCCGTTTGGCGAAACAGATCGCACGGCTGCCAAAACTGACCTTGTCGTTGTCGTCCAGCACGACAACCTCGATCCCCTGCTGGGCCAGGTCAATTGCGGCAGCCAGACCAACAGGTCCTGCACCAATCACTGCGACCTTGTGCCGAACCGGCGCAGGTGCGTCCTGATCCGGGCTGCGGTTATAGGCATAGAGTGGAACTTCGAAAATCTTGTTCATGGGCTCTCTCCCCTCAAACAGTGCGATAAGCACGAGTTTCTCGGGTCCCGGCGATGGCTCGCCGGGAGTGATGGTTCATTCTCTGTCGTTTCGGTCCGGGGC
Source organism: Falsiruegeria sp. JB4-1 (assembly GCF_055693495.1). Classification (NCBI taxonomy): domain Bacteria; kingdom Pseudomonadati; phylum Pseudomonadota; class Alphaproteobacteria; order Rhodobacterales; family Roseobacteraceae; genus Falsiruegeria; species Falsiruegeria sp. JB4-1. The sequence goes on along the minus strand of NZ_JBVFTZ010000001.1, from coordinate 3,916,991 downwards.
GACACGATCTGGATCAAAGACGCCCCAGTAGCGCGTTAGCCCTGCAGCTCGGCCCACATTTCCAGATCACGCTTGTCGGTCCAGATACGGGGGTGTGCGATGCCGCGCGCCTCGTCATAGGCGCGGGCGACGTTGAAGGGCAGGCAATGCTCGTAGATCGCATAGTCTGCAAACTTCGGGTCACACTCGGCGCGCACGGCATCCCATGCCTCCTTCAGCGAGCCACCACGTGCGGCGATGCGCTGAACCGGGCGATAGGTGCTTTCGACGAAATCGCGGGTGTTTTCGATGGCAGCGTTCACCATCTCTTTGCCCACCAGAGCGTCGCCGCGACCCGGAGCAATCGCGTCCACTTCATAGGCTTTGATGTTGTCGAGCGTTTGACCCCAATCGGCAAAGTGACCGTCGCCGCAGTAGCAGGCCGAGTGGTATTCGACGATGTCGCCTGTGAACATGACGTTCTGATCCGGCACGTGGATCACCGCGTCACCGGCAGTATGGGCACGGCCGATCTGTTTGATGTCGACCCGGCGTTTGCCCAGGAAGACGGTCATTTGATCAGTGAAGGTGGTGGTGGGGTAGGTCAGGCCGGGGATGCTTTCGTGGCCTTCGAACAGACGGGGAAAGCGTTGGAATTCGCTGTCCCAGTCCTCTTGTCCGCGCTCCAACACCATGTTGTAGGCGGTGTTCGACATGATGATCTGCTGCGCATTGAAGGCAGACGCCCCCAGCACGCGCACCGCGTGATAATGGGTCAGCACCACATGGGTGATCGGCTTGTCGGTCACCGAGCGCACGCATTCAATCACCTTGTTGGCCAGGCGCGGGGTCGCCTGTGCCTCGACGATCATCACGCTGTCATCACCGATGATCACGCCCGAGTTCGGGTCGCCCTCGGCGGTAAAGGCGTAAAGCCCCTCGCCGATCTCATCAAAGGTGATTTTTTTCTCAGACATGTCCCCTTGGGACGCGAATGCTTTTGCCATGGGTCGTGTTCCTTATTCTGCGGGCCAGTTGACGGCGGGCAGGATTGTCCCGGTGCAGTCGCCAAAGCCGATTGTGTAGCCGTCACCGCGCGCATTGCCGCGCAGGGTCAGCGTGTCGCCGTCTTCGATGAAACCGCGCGTTTCGCCGGTATCGAGCGTGAAGGGCTCGCGCCCGGCCCAGCTGAGTTCCATCAGCGAGCCGTATTCTTCGCGCACGGGGCCGGAAATGGTGCCAGAACCCAAGAGGTCGCCGCTGTTCATTTCGCACCCGCCGATGGCGTGGTGGCACAGCTGCTCGGCGGCAGAGTAGTACATGCGATTGTAGTTGGTTTTGGCAATCACGGATGCGGTCTCAGCGCCTTCGGGCTGCATCAGCACCTCAAGCTCGATGTCATAGAGGCCGTCCTTAGTGCCATCCAGATAAGGCAGAAGCTCCTTGTCACGGGCCGGGGTCGGTGCGCGGAAGCTTTCCAGCGCTGCAGCGGTCACAATCCAAGGTGAGATTGATGTGCCGAACGCTTTGCCCTGGAACGGACCCAACGGTTGGTATTCCCAGCCTTGGATGTCGCGGGCAGACCAGTCGTTGAGCAGGACATAGCCAAAGATCATGGCGTCGGCCTCGTCGACGGTGATCGGCTGACCAAGATCGGAACCGGTACCGACGATAGCGCCCATTTCCAGCTCGATGTCCAAACGCTTGGATGGTCCAAACGAAGGCATCTCAGCATCTGGTGCTTTGGTCTGTCCATTGGGGCGATGGATCGGTGTCCCCGAAACAACAACCGACGAAGCACGACCGTTGTAGCCGATGGGAATGTGCAGCCAGTTGGCGGGCAGATCTGGCGAACCGCGCAGAATCGCGCCCATGTTCTGGGCGTGTTGTTTGCCCGCGTAGAAATCGGTGTATTCGCTGACGGCGAAAGGCATGTGCAAGTCGGCCTCTGCGGCGGCCACTAGCAGTGGCTCTACCTTGGCCTGCTCATCGGATCCTTCGGCTAACAGAGCGGTCAAACGTTCACGCAAAGCGGTCCAGACGGCGGGCCCTTCTTCCATCAAGATGTTCCAGAACGGCATGTCAAAGAGCGGCTCGTCTGTCAGGGCAATTAACCCCTCAGCCTCGGCCGCAGTGATGTCCAGGATCATGTCCCCAATCGCCACGCCGCAGCGGGGATCAGAAGCTTCGGTTGAAAACACGCCGTAAGGCAGGTTGTTCAGCGGAAACGGGTGGTTGGTATCGTTGGCCGAAGCCACCCAGGATGTCATCAAAGGCAATGTCTTGTCCTTTCGGTGCAGGGGAGTGTCCCCCATGTTTCTTCTTGTTTCAAATACGGCGGGGGCAAGAGGGGGCAGCGCCCCCATCCATCACTTCATACCCGGCGTACCGTCAAATTTCTTTTCGATGTCTTCCCAGCAGTCGATGTAATCATCCTGCAACGGCGCTTCATTGGCGGCAAATGCTGTCAGATGCTGCGGAAAACGGGTTTCGAACATGAAGGACATGGTGTTGTCCAGCTTCTCGGGGCCGAGGTTCGAATTCGAAGCGCCTTCAAAAGCATTCTTGTCTGGGCCATGAGGCAGCATCATGTTGTGCAGGCTCATGCCACCGGGAACAAAGCCCTGTGGTTTGGCGTCATACTGACCGTAAATGTTGCCCATCAACTCGGACATGATGTTCTTGTGATACCACGGCGGGCGGAAGGTGTTTTCCGCTACCATCCAACGCTCGCGGAACAGCACAAAGTCGATGTTGGCCGTCCCCGGTTGACCCGACGGCGCAGTCAGCACGGTAAAGATCGAGGGGTCGGGGTGGTCAAACAGGATTGCGCCAACCGGGCAATAGGTGCGCAGGTCGTATTTATAGGGCGCATAGTTGCCGTGCCATGCCACCACGTCCAGCGGGGAGTGCCCGATTTTGGTGGTGTGGAACTGACCGCACCATTTCACAGTGACGGTCGAGGGGGCATCGCGATCCTCAAACGCCGCAATCGGAGCTTTGAAATCACGCGGGTTCGCCATGCAGTTGGCACCGATGGGGCCACGACCGGGCAGCTCGAATTTCTGACCGTAATTTTCGCAGACAAACCCACGACACGGGCCTTCAAGCACCTCAACGCGGTAGACCAGACCACGTGGCAGGATGGCGATCTCTTTTGGCTCGACGTCGATGATTCCCAACTCGGTTGCAAAGCGCAGGCGGCCCTCTTGCGGGACCACCAGCATCTCGGAGTCGGCCGAGAAGAAATAGTCGTCCTGCATCGTCTCGGTGACCAGATAGATATGCGTGGCCATGCCGACCTGAGTGTTCACATCGTCGGCCGTGGTCATGGTACGCATGCCCGTCAGCCAGGTCAGCCCCTCATCCGAATGCGGCACCGCATCCCAACGGTATTGTCCCAGGCTGATGACGTCCGGGTCAACGCAAGGAGCCGATTTCCAATAAGGCAGGTCGATCTTTTCGTAGCGGTGCGAGTGTTTGACCGACGGACGAATGCGATAGCACCAGGTCCGTTCCGGCGGGTTCGCGGTGAAGGCCGTACCGCTCAGCTGTTCGCCATAAAGGCCATAGTTACATTTCTGCGGACTGTTCATGCCCTGGGGCAGAGCGCCTGGCAGGGCCTCGGTTTCAAAGTCGTTTCCAAAACCGGGCATGTAGCCCTCGGTCGTGCCCGTGGCCGATGTGGCCTGTACAAAATTATGTGGGTCGGTTGGACGATTCATCGCGCGTTCCTCCGTTCTGGGTTGTGGAATAATAGTTGATTTTGTAACTAACAAGCGCGAGGAGATCGAAAATGACTGAAAAAGACGACTTTGATTTGCGGAATTTCATGCCTTTTCTGCTGAATCTGGCTGCGGAGCAGAGTTCCCTGGGGTTTCAGCGCACCTACAAGAATCGCTATGGGATGCTGCGTACCGAATGGCGGGTGCTGTTCCATCTGGGCAACTACGGCGAGATGACGGCAAAGGAAATCGGCGAGCGTGCGGTCATGCATAAGACCAAGATCAGTCGGGCCGTGGCGAAGCTGAGCCAGCGGCGATATCTTACACGCACACGTGATGAGAGTGACCGGCGGTCCGAGCGATTGGCATTGACCACAGCAGGTCTCGCGGTTTATCGCGAGCTGCGTCAAGAGGCCGAGGCCTATGAGACGCAGCTGGGCAAGCAATTCACCGCCGGAGAGGTGGTTTTGCTGCGTATGATGTTGAGACGGCTTGCGGGATTGGACTAAATCTGACCACCGGGTCTGTCCAAGCGCGATGTGAATGCTCATATCGCCTGAAGAAAATGAAGCGGACAGGAGATCCCAATGACCGATGTCGGGCAACGACACGCGCCTATCGATGCATCCGCTGATGTATTGAACACTTGGTTGTTGCAGCGTGGGCTTGAAGGGGCCACGCAGGAAGAGGTGCTTAACGGCTATTGCTCGCAGTTGGTGGACCTTGGCATTCCTCTTTATCGGCTGCACGTCGCCCAAAGCGCGTTTCATCCACAATATGGTGGCATCGGGTTTGAGTGGCTGCGTGAAGAGGGGATGAGCAGTGAGGAATACACCTACTCGGAAACACCCCGCGCGGAATGGTTGCGAAGCCCACTCTATCATTTGTTGGAACGCGACCTGACTGAGTATCGCGAACGGCTGATTGACAGCAATGAGCCGAGCCGGTTCCCACTCCTGAACGAGCTCAAGGAAACGGGTGCGACGGATTATTTTGCGGCAGGCGTCGTGCTCGAGTCCCGCAACGATGATGAACCACTTGACCCAAGGAATGCGCCTGAAGGAGTGTTGCTGTCTTGGACCAGCGATGGCTCGGATGGGTTTAACGACAGCGATCTCTCCATTGTTCGAGCAGCGCAGCCTTATCTGTCGCTAGCGTTGAAAGCAGCGGCCAACCGGCGTGTGGCTGCTGATCTGTTGCAGGTCTACTTGGGTAGAGATGCAGGGCGGCGCGTGTTGTCAGGCGAAATCCGTCGTGGGTCATTGCAACAGATCGATGCTGTTTTGTGCTACTTCGACCTCAAAGACTTCACCAGCTTGACCGAGCAAACACCAGGACCCGAGTTGATTGCGATGCTCAACGACTATTTTGGGCTGGCCGTTGGAGTGATCCAAGGACATGGCGGCAACATTCTGAAGTTCATGGGGGACGGCATTCTGGCGATGTTCAATTTGCAGAGCCTTCAGGTTTCGGTAACAGCAGGTTTGGATGCAGTGGCCGAGTTGCGCAAAAAAATGGAAGAGAAGAACGCCGAGCGTCGGGGCCGCGGTGAAACAACCACTGGGGTGACACTGGCCATGCACGCAGGTGAGATTCTGTATGGCAACATTGGCGCTGAAAACCGGCTCGACTTTACGGTGATCGGCCCGGCAGTGAACCTGACTGTACGCTTATCGGGCATGCATCGATCAGTCGGGCAAAGCGTGATCTTGTCCGAGCCTATCATACAGGCATCTGGGAAAACGGATCATGATCTCGTCAGCGTTGGGCGCTACATGCTGCGCGGCGTGTCTGAACCTCAGGAACTATATACAATTTACGCAGGCTAACTGGAATCGCGGCTCTGCGCGGCCGATTGGCCTTCCGTCCTGCGGACGGCAAGGGCCAGGCTCACACGGGCTTTGCCCGCGTGAGCCTGGCCCAACGGGAGGAGATGTTCCGTCAGGAACATTGACGACGGGCGGGAGTGCCGCCGGAAATGTTAGAAGTCGATCTCTACGCCGGGTAGGTTGAGAGCTTTCATCATGTCGCGCAATTCCTGACGCGCCGCGATGTTCGAGATGTTGAGCTGTTTGACACCGATGTCTTTGAGATCCAACAGGGTCAGCCCGCGAGGGAACAGCTCGCGAAAGATCACGCGCTCGGAGAAGCCGGGTGCAATGCGAAAGCCGATGCGGTTCGACAGCATCTCGATTGCGCGCTGCATCTTCTCCTTGTTGACCATACGCTGTGTGCCCACACGGTTGCGAACAACGACCCAATCGATGGGTTTCAGACCCGCTTGGGCTCGAAGCTGCCGCGCGTTCCAGACCATTTCGGAATAGACCGAAGGGCCAAGGATCCTTTCACCCTGGGGATCAATCCGCGCCAAAAGGTCAAAGTCGACAAAGCTGTCGTTGAGCGGTGTGATCAGCGTATCGGCTAGCGAATGCGCCACCTGGCTCAGGCGGGTATGCGAACCAGGGCAGTCGATCAGGATGAAATCGCTGTCTGCTTCCAGTCGGGACACCGCCGCCGACAGCCGGTGGTCATAGATGTTCTCGCCCGGCTTCAAAGAGGTCGGGTCGATTTCGGGCAGGTCATGGGTGTGCGGAGTTGGTAGCTCCAGCCCTTCCTTACTCAGGAAGCTTGCTCGGTTTTCCGAATAGCGCCCGAGGCTGCGTTGGCGCAGGTCCAAATCCAGTGTGTTGACCTTGAAACCCATCCGCGCCAGCGCCGTGGCCACATGCATGGAGACGGTGGATTTGCCCGCACCGCCTTTTTCGTTTCCGACGACAATGATATGCGCCATCTGCCCCAAGTCCTTTGTTTCGCCCAAGCCATCTTGCGCGATTTGTCGCCACTATATGTTGAGACGGACACCATGAAAAGTGTTCATGGGTGTCCCCTGCTCAATCTATGGGTGGATCATGCAGGAGAGATGCTTAGCTTTTGCGCGGCTTGCGCGGCGCAGCATCACCCCCTTTGTTGGGGTTGTAGCGTTTGCTGGCGTCCATTGCGCGGGCTTTATTTTTTTTGCTGCTTGGTTTGCTCTTGGGCGGTGGCGGGCCTTTAGGTTTGTCTCCGCGCGGCTTGCCGGAGGCTTTGCCTGAATAGGGTTTTGCACCTGATTTGGCACCAGGTTTGGCACTGGGTTTGCCGACGGGTTTGGGGCCACGCTTTTTGGCAGGTTCTGCGACAACATCAGGGCGGTGGCCTTCAGATTGTGCTGGTTTCTTCTTGAACCCACCATCACCTTTGCGAGCGGCATCTGGTTTTGGCTTCTTGCGCCGTGGCTCTGGCGCGTCGTTCCAGTCGACCGGCGGTGTCGAGCGCGCAGGTTTGTCACCTTTAGCATGACGCGGCTTGCGCCCCTCGTCCTTGTGGCCCTTGTCTTTCCACGCTGGCCGTTCGGATTGACCATCACGGTCCCGTGGCGGACGACGCTCGCCACTATCTGAACGATCAGGGCGCGGTTTTCCTTTGAATTTCGGACGAGGAGAATTCGAAATTTCAGGAGCCGAGTCCAACTGCTTCAGCACGGCGCCCGGCTCAAGCTCGGTCTTGCCATCCAGATTGGCAAGGAATCCTGCAACGGCTTCTTGCTTCAACTCTACAAAGGTCTCGCGTTGCTGCACACGGATCGCACCGATGTCGTCCTTTGTAAGATCACCGGCCTTGCAGATCATCGGCAGGTAAGTCCGGGGTTCTGCACCTGCATCGTGACCACCAGAGATCGAAAACCAGACACTTGGGCCGAAGGCCGCGCGCGGTTTTTGCGGTTTGCCTGCGTCGACAGCGTTCAGTTCTTCGGGGGCGGAATGGCGTTGGTGATAGAGGCGCAGATAGGCGGCCGCAATCTGCTCGGGGCTGAACTGATCCATCAGTTTTTGAACCGGGGTCTGCTCGTTTTCGGTAATAGCATCCTGCCAAGCCGAGATCCGCCAGCATCCGCTCTTCGTCGCGCAGTTTGACCTCGTCTGCCGAGGGGGCATTGCACATCTCAGCCGTCAGTTTGGCGAACCGCAAAATGCGCTGCGCTTTCGAACGCGCCTTGGGTGGCACGATCAACGCACTTACGCCTTTGCGCCCGGCACGGCCGGTCCGGCCAGAGCGGTGTAGTAGTGTTTCGTGGTTGTTGGGCAGTTCGGCGTGGATTACCAAATCCAGGCCCGGCAGATCGATGCCGCGCGCGGCGACGTCAGTGGCCACACAGACGCGGGCACGACCGTCGCGCATGGATTGCAAGGCGTTGGTGCGTTCCGATTGGGTCAGCTCACCCGACAGGGCCACAACCGGGAAGCCGCGGTTCGACAGGCGCGCGGTCAGGCGGGCGACCATGGCACGCGTGTTGGCAAAAATGATGGCGTTAGGGGCTTCGTAGTACCGCAGAACGTTGATGATCGCGTTTTCGGCGTCCTGCGGAGCCACTGACATCATCCGGTATTCAATGTCCGAATGCTGCTTGGTTTCGGCAACGGTTGTCACGCGTTCGGCGTTGTTTTGATAGTTCTCGGCCAGTTTGGCGATGCCACGCGGTACGGTGGCCGAGAACATCAAAGTGCGGCGATCTTCTGGGCATTCGCCCAAAATGAATTCCAGATCTTCGGAAAATCCCAGATCCAGCATCTCGTCAGCTTCGTCCAACACCACGCCGCGCACTTGGCTCAGGTCGATCGAGCCGCGCATGATGTGGTCGCGTAGACGTCCGGGCGTGGCCACAACGATATGCGCACCACGGGCCAACGCTCGGCGCTCATCGCGCATGTCCATGCCGCCAACGCAGGACGCTAGAAATGCGCCAGCACCCTTGTATAGCCATGTCAGTTCGCGTTTTACCTGCAGGGCCAGTTCACGGGTGGGGGCGATAATCAGCGCGAGCGGCGCGTCGGCCTGACCAAAGGCTTCATCATCCCCCAGCAAGGTTGGGCCAAGCGCCAGGCCAAAGCCCACGGTTTTGCCCGAGCCGGTCTGGGCAGACACCAGCAAATCGCGGTCGTTGAGTTCAGGCTGCGTCACGGCCTCCTGCACTTGGGTCAGGGTTTCGTAACCGCGCTCTTTGAGCGCATCGGCAAGAACTTGTTTCACGGGTGGCGGCTTTCTCGCGGGCAGACCCCGCGCGGATGGAGAGAATGAAAAAAGGCTGCCTTAGGCAAAAGGCAGCCTTTGGGGTCAAGTGAGGGTCGAGATAGCTTAGAAGCCCAGACCTTCGTATTTCTTCTTGAACTTCGACACGCGGCCACCGGCGTCCAGCAGGCGGGTGTTGCCGCCGGTCCATGCCGGGTGAACCGAGGGGTCGATGTCCAGAGCCAGCTGGTCGCCTTCGGCGCCCCAGGTGGATTTCATCTGAACGACGGTGCCATCGGTCATTTTGACGTTGATGACGTGGTACTCGGGATGTGTATCTTTTTTCATGAGACCGATCCTTACGCCTGAGCGCCCGACTTGGGCTTGTAGTTGGAATCTTCTGCGATACGTGCGGATTTACCACGGCGCGAACGCAGGTAGTACAGCTTGGCGCGACGGACGCGACCACGGCGGACAACAGTGATGCTGTCGATGTTGGTCGAGTGCAGCGGGAACACACGTTCCACGCCTTCGCCGAACGAGATTTTGCGGACGGTGAACGAACCGGCAATGCCCGAACCGTTTTTGCGGCTGATGCAGACGCCTTCGTAGTTCTGGACGCGCGAGCGCGAGCCTTCGGTCACTTTATAGCCGACGCGGATGGTGTCACCGGCTTTGAAATCGGGGATATCTTTCCCCAGGGCGGCAACTTGTTCCGCCTCGAGTTGTGCGATCAGGTCCATCGCAGGTCTCCTATTATTGCTCGTGGTTGATCCACGAAGATTGGGCGCCGCCAGATAGCTCTTGGTCTTCATCGGGTTCCGCATGCGCAGCCCGCCAGAGGTCTGGTCGTCTGTTCCTTGAAATTGACCGTTAATTGCCGGTCCCGTCGGTCGAAGAAGACATTCAGGGTACTGTGGCGTAAACAGCCAAAAGCCCGGAGCGCACAGAGGCGATTCCAGACTGGGGGTCGTTTACGTCTTTTGCGGTAGGGGTTCAACCCCTCATGGGATCAATGTTTGATCACCAGCCCCTGACCAGTGGGCAGTTCCAGCACGTTGTGGCCACGGGCTGCCATAAATGCATCCTCTGCTCGTCGCTGTGCAGCGTAGCCGGTCCAACCATAGTCGTCAAAGACGATCATCCCACCCGGGACAACCTTGTCAAACAGCACTTCTAGCGCTGCAATTTCGGAGGCGGCCGAGTTCATATCAATGTGTAGCAAGGCAACCTTGTCCGGGCATTCTTGGGAAAAACTGTCTGGCACCATCCCTCTGACAATCCGAGTGTTGGGGAGGTTTGCAAACCGCTTTTTTACAATGTTGAATATAGCGTCGGGATCGGTTTGATTGTCTCGTTCGTAAACCTCGTTGGAACGGTTCTCGGAATTCATCTGGTCCGGGATGCCCTCGAAGGTGTCATAAAGGTAAAGTACCTTGTCGATATTCTGAAACTCTAAATAGTCGGTCAAGAAGGCAAAACAAAAGCCTTTCCAAACCCCACATTCGACGAAGTCTCCGTCTAAGGACAGCGTGTTTTGCGCAGCCCACAACAGTGTATGCAAGCGCCAAGCTAGAGATTGTTCCTGTCTGTTTTGGGCGTTCCGCTTGATTGCGTCGACAAACCTCTTGTCTTCACGAAACCCCGCAGCGCGCTGCAACCCGATCAGGTTGTCCGATGCGAACATCGGTCCGCACAATTCCTGCAGGGTTTTCATCGCATCGCGAAAGCGTTCCCCATCCTGCCCCTTGAGCCGCCCATAAAACACAGATTTTCCCCCGGATATTCCGCGGGGCTAATTCGACAGTCTTGGGTGCGTGTGTCAAGCGCGGTTAGGTGTCAGAGTGTTTTTTGTAGACTTCCCAAAGGTCGGGGCGACGAGATCTGGTCAGGTTTTCTCTTTGCGTCTGCCGCCATTCGGCGATTTTTCCATGGTGCCCAGACATTAGGACATCGGGAATGGATCGTTCTTTCCATTCGGCGGGACGGGTGTATTGAGGGTGCTCCAGAAGGCCAGTAGAGAAGCTTTCTTCTTCTGTAGAAGCGGCGTTGCCCAGAACATTGGGGATCAGGCGCACGGTCGCGTCGATCAGCGCTTGAGCGGCAATCTCGCCGCCGGTCATGATGAAGTCACCCAAGCTGACTTCTTGGATGCCATAATGCTCCAACACCCGCTCATCGACCCCCTCGAACCGACCGCAAAGCAGGGTGACCCCTTCGGCGCGCGCGAGGTTGCGCATCATTGGTTGATCCATGCGCCTGCCACGCGGAGACAGGTAGAGGATTGGCCAATTGCCGCGAACACCCTCCATCGCGTATTCGATGGCATTGCCCAGAACATCAGCGCGCAGGACCATGCCGGCGCCGCCACCTGCCGGCGTGTCATCGACGTTGCGGTGCTTGCCGATACCGAACTGGCGCAGGTCAATGGTCTCCAATTGCCAAAGACCGTCCTGCAGGGCCTTGCCGGTCAGGCTCTCGCCCAGGACACCAGGAAAGGCGGTTGGAAAGAGGGTTAGAATCTTGGCTTTCCACACGCCGTGCAGGTCGGGTGTCGCCGTCATCAGCTCGCGTGGCTTGAATGTCGGGCGGATTGCTTTGCGGCCATGGGATTTGCTTGGTGTATCGTTCATGTCAGTGTCATAGGCGAAGGTCGGGCGCTCGAAAAGCCCGGGTGATCCAATTGAGTACCGACCGCACGCTTGATTTGCGCCTGCGGCGCGGGGCGAGGCTCTGCCTTGCGCTCCGGGATACTCGCAGAAAGTGGAGGGGGTCAGAGCAGACCTTCGGGCGGATCAACGATGATGCGACCGCTGGCGAGATCGACAGTTGGGACCGCCGCCAGGGTAAAGGGGAGGAGGGTGGTGCCCTTGATCCCGGGCCCTTCGATTTCGAGCAGGTCCGAGGCGCCGTGGTTTTGCACGGACTTCACGCGGCCCAGTTGGGTGCCACCGGTGTCAAATACGGCCAGCCCCATCAGGTCGGCGTGATAGTATTCGTCGTCAGGCAGCGAGGGGAGTTGATCGCGGTGTGCGAACAGGCGGGTGCCGCGCAGGGCGTCGCCTTGTTCTTTGGTCGCCACATCACCCAAGTGGGCGGCAAAGCCGTTCTTGATTGCGCGGGTCAGCAGGATTGTGAAGCTCTTGGTGCCGGTCTCATCCGTGAGTGGTGAATAGGCTTCGATGTCTTCGGGGATGGCGCAGTAGGATTTGATGCGTACTTCGCCGCGTACCCCGTAAGAGCCGGCAATGGCGCCGACGCAGACCAGGTCGTTGTCGTTGGTGTCTGTCATGGGGCCTCAGCGGGTTTCAATGGGCAGTTGTGCGTGACGCTGTTCCCAGCCTTCGCGCTGCAATTCGGGTGTATCAGATATCTGTTCCGGCCAGCCAATGCAAAAATAACCTATGAGCCGCCAGTTGGGGTCGGCGTTCAGGTCGATGGCTAGTTGTTTGGGGTCAAGCACGGACACCCAGCCCAGTCCCAACCCTTCGGCGCGCAGGCGTAGCCAGAAGAGGGTGGTGGCGGCCACGACGGAATAGCGGCGCATTTCGGGCATGGTGTGGGCTCCAAGGCCATGGCCTTTGGATGTGGCGTCATCGCAGTAGATAGCGAGTTGCACCGGGGCCTCTTGCATGCCCGAGAGTTTGAGCTTGCTGTAGTTTTCAGCCTGTTCGCCGGAATAGCCGGACAAAGCTTCGGAGTTTGCGGTGCGAAAATTGTTCAAAGCGGCGGCGCGGGCCGTGTCGCTGTCGATGCGCAGGATGCGCCAGGGTTCCGACAGCCCCACCGAGGGAGCCATGGAAAAGGCGTCGAGGCAGCGCGCTAGCGCCACCTCGTCCACCGGGTCAGAGCGGAACCGGCGCACGTCGCGCCGGAGCCGCATCAGCAGGTCAAGCTGCGTGCGAAAATCGTCTGTGAAAAGCTGATCTTGCACGCAGATTATCCCCATTATTCAGATGCTTCAGCGGCTTCTGCTGCCTTGGCGGCTTTCTCTTCTGCCCGCTCCTGGGCTTTCTTGCCGGGGGTGCCCTTCTTGGGGTTGCTGCGGTCGGCTTTTTCGCGGACGCCAGCGGCTTCCAGCATACGAGCGATACGGTCGGTGGGCTGGGCGCCCTGGTCCAGCCAGTACTGAATGCGCTCCATGTTCATTTTCACGCGCTCTTCGCTGTCTTTGGGCAGCAGCGGGTTGTAGGTGCCCAGCTTTTCGATGAAGCGACCGTCGCGCGGCATGCGGCTGTCAGCAGCCACGATGCGGTAGAAGGGACGCTTTTTCGAGCCGCCGCGGGCGAGACGAATTTTCATAGCCATGGGTTTATCTCCTTTAGATGGCGTTAGCAGGCAAGGGCCTGTTATTCTTGGTGTTTCTTGTGGTGTCGGATGACTTCCTGAATGATGAAGTTCAGGAAAGCCTTGGCAAAATCGGGGTCCAGATCGGCTTCTTTCGCCAGGTCTTCGAGCCGCTCGATCTGCGCCGCTTCGCGGGCTGGATCGGACGGGGGAAGGTCGTGAGATGCCTTGAGGCGACCCACCGCTTGGGTGTGCTTGAACCGCTCGCCCAGAGTATAGACGAGAATCGCATCGAGGCGGTCGATGCTGTCGCGGTGGTCTTTCAGCAGCTCGGCTGCGCGTGTCACGGGATCAGTCATGAGGTCCTCTGAGTTGCAGCAAATTGGGTGAAATACAGGATGCACAATGCGTGCACCAAGCGTGCACTACCCGTGCACCGCCGCGACACACCATCGAAACCGGCGAACCGAGAGAAAAGACGTGCGTTAATCAAGTGCCCATCCTTTCGGTTTGAACAGCGGATCGGCGTAGTGGTCGATCTCCATCTCGATGCCATGCGCCAACTGCGAACCATCAAGTTGCGCGGGCGAGGGATGGCGATAGACAGCATCGTTGCCATCGATGGTCTGTGCGTTCTTGTCCTTGACCGCGCCCAGGCGTTCGGCCAGGCGGATCGAGTCGAGGTTCTTGGGGTCGATGTAGCTGACCGCGCCGTCCCAACTGAGCTGGGTGTAGAAATAGCGGCGCGCGGCATCAACCGCTTCGAGTGCGTAACCGTGACCTGCTGCATCGGGCCAGATCACCCAGGCCAGTTCCTGCTCGGGCCATTTTGCGGGTTTCCAGCCGTGCGGCCATGCCATAGGTCTCATCCGTGGCCTTGTCGTGGATCATCCACATGCCATAGCCGCGGATCTGCCAGTGGCCGATTTCGGCGGCATAGAGCATCCATGACTCATAGGCGTTCAGCGGCCCGCCCATGAAGCGCGCGCGGTAGCTGGTGAAGGTTGCCTTGAAGTCCGGGTAGTCGTCAGCTTCGGGGCCGCGCAGGATCAGGCGTTTGGTTTCCAAGGTGGGGATCGAGACGGTCATTGATCGCCCCCCACTTTCGGGTGGCGCCAGACCTGGCATTTTTTGCCCAACAACTCGCCTTCGCGTTCGTAAGCAGCACCAAGACGCGTGGCGAGCGCCATGGAACGGTCGTTGGCGTGGGCGATGTAGCTCATCACGCCATCAAGGCCTTGATGGCGAGCGGCAAAGTCGCGGGCGGCATGAGCGGCTTCGAATGCGTAACCCTTGCCTTCGGCCTCGTCCATTACGGTCCAGCCCAGTTCGGGTTCGTCCCAACCGGGGGCGAAAATCATCCCCGTCCAGCCAACAAAGGCGTTCGTTGCCTTGTCGGTCAGGTGCCACAGGCCAAAGCCGTTCAGCGTCCAGTGGCCCAGACGTTTGATCAGCGATTCCCAGCTTTCGGCAGCGGTCTTGGGACCGCCGACCATGTGGCTGCGTTCGGTTTCAAAGAACGCGGTCATGCGCGGCAGGTCGTCGGCATGCGGGGCACGCAGGATCAGGCGCTGAGTTTCGATGGTGGGGACGTTGAGGTCGAGTGCGGTCATGCGTAGGCCTCCATCCCGCCAGCGGCGAGATCTTGCGGAGACGGGTGACGCCAGATTTCCAACGCGCCGTGACGCTCGTGCTCGTAGATGCCCTCGTATGTTGCGCCCATGCGTTTGGCGACATTGCGCGAGCCGTGGTTTTCCGGGGCAACAAGGCTGATGGCGGTTTTCCAACCCAGCGTGTCATAGGCGTATTCGCGCGATGCCAGTGCAGCCTCGGTCGCGTATCCTTTGCCCTCGAACCCGTTCATCAGGTCCCAGCCCAATTCGGGTTCGGGCCAGCCGTGGGGAAACCAGGGGCCGATGATGCCGGCCAATTCACCTGTTGCGGTTTCTTCGACGGCCCAACGGCCAAAACCGCGCAACTGCCAGTGGCCCAGTTCGGTGGCCAAGGCGCGCCAGCTTTGTTCGGCCGTCATCGGGCCGCCCACAAATTTCGACCGATCGGACGCAAAGAACGCCGTGAAGCTCGCGAAATCGCGGGCTTCCATCGGGCGCAGCGTCAGGCGCGGGGTCGATATGGTGGGGATCTGGATCATGCCATCTCCCGCAGGTCATGCACGATGACGATGTCGTCGGGATCATCGCCTTGTGCGGTGGGGTCGATGACGCCGCCAAGACGTTGACCTAATGCGATGGAACGGGTGTTGGCAGGATCAATGATGTTGATCAGCCTGTCCCAGCCAAATGTTGTTCTAACCCACGTCATGACAGCACGGGCGGCCTCGGCGGCATAGCCTTTGCCTTCGGCCTCGGGGACTACGAACCAACCCAGTTCTGGTCCCGGAATCCATCGGGCTGATAAATGCCCACTTCTCCGACGTAGTCGCCGCCATCTGTGGTTTCGACGCCAAACGGGCCGTAGCCGCGTAGCGTCCAGACGCCGACATCCCCGGCCCAGACATGCCATGCCTCACGCCGGGACATCATGCCCCGCTCGTGGATGGCGCGCGCGGACGCAAAGAATGCCGCCCAATGCTCGAAGTCTTCGAGCTTGGGGGCGCGCAGCGTCAGGCGCTCTGTCTGGAGGGTGGGGATGCGCATCGGTTACTTCTTTTTGCCGAAACCGCTGAGGCCCGGAGGCAGGCCCATGCCGCCGCCGAGACCGGGCAGGCCACCGGGCATTCCGCCTTTGCCGCCCATGGCCTTAGCTGCTGCTTCGAGCGCCTTGGGGTCCATGCCCTGCGCCATCTGTTCGGGGCTGGCGCCGCCTTTGCCGAGCATGCCTTTCATGGCCTGTTTCAGCATGCCGCCTTTGCCCATCTTGCCCATCTTTTTCATCATGTCCGACATCTGCCGGTGCATCTTGAGCAGTTTGTTAAGGTCAGAGACCTCCATCCCGGCGCCTGCGGCGATCCGTTTTTTGCGCGAGGCTTGCAGCAGGCCGGGGTTGGCGCGCTCTTTTTTGGTCATGGAGTGGATCAGGGCGATCTGGCGTTTGATGATCTTGTCGTCAAAGCCGGCTTCTTCGACCTGTTTGGCCATTTTGCCCATGCCGGGCATCATCGACATCATGCCCTCCATGCCGCCCATCTTGAGCATCTGTTCCAGCTGCATGCGCAGGTCATTCATGTTGAAATGACCCTTCATCATGCGCTTCATCATTTTTTCGGCCTGTTCGGCCTCGATGGTTTCCTGGGCCTTTTCGACCAGGGCTACGATGTCGCCCATGCCAAGGATCTCGGCCCGCGATGCGGTCAGGCTCGAAGGTCTCCAACGCGTCCATTTTCTCGCCGAGACCCACAAAGCGGATCGGCTTGCCGGTAACAGCGCGCATCGACAGGGCCGCACCGCCACGGCCGTCGCCGTCCATCCGGGTCAGGACAACGCCCGAGATGCCGATCTTGGCGTCGAACTCTTCCGCCACCTCAACCGCGACCTGGCCGGTCAGGCCGTCGACCACCAGCAGGGTTTCACGAGGGGAGACGGCGTCGCGGACGTCTTCGACCTCTTGCATCAGGACTTCGTCGATCTGGAGGCGACCGGCGGTGTCCAGCATATAGACGTCATAGCCCCCAAGCGCGGCCTGCTGTTTGGCGCGTTTGGCGATGTCGACGGGGTTCTGGCCGGGTACGATCGGCAGGGTGTCGACGCCGATCTGGGCGCCCAGCACCTTGAGCTGGTCCATAGCCGCAGGACGGTAGACGTCGAGCGAGGCCATGAGGACCTTTTTGCCCTCTTTATCCTTCAGGCGCTTGGCGAGTTTACCGGTGGTGGTGGTCTTACCGCCGCCCTGCAGACCGACCATCAGGATCGGGGCAGGCGGGTTGTCGATCTTGAGCGCACCGGGGTCTTCTTCGCCGCGCAGGGTGTCGACCAATGCGTCGTGCACGATCTTGACGACCTGCTGACCGGGGGTGATGGATTTGGTGACGGCCTGGCCGGTGGCCTGATCCTGCACCTTCTTGATGAACTCGCGCGCGACGGGCAGCGAAACGTCGGCTTCCAGCAGGGCGACGCGCACTTCGCGCAGGGCGGTTTTGACGTCTTCCTCGGACAGGGCGCCCTGTTTGGTCAGGCGATCAAAGACCCCAGAGAGGCGTTCGGATAGATTTTCAAACATAACGCGTCGTGGCTCCTTTGCCGGTTCTTGCAGGTGCCCCTTACTTAAGAGGCGGCGGGGTCGTTTCCAATTGTGCCGATGTGGCGCAATGCGGATCGGGGCGAGCCATACAAGTTTACCCCCACGGGCGTAACACGCTGGTGGGGGGCGATCCCTGAACGACTCATGGGACCGGAAGGCACAATGCTCCCGGGTGTTTGCGCGGGACGTATGCGGAATGGGGGGCAGAGTCAAGTGGTGCCGGAGTTTGGGGGCGCTGCCCCCGTTGTATTTTCAATAAGGAGAAGTGGGGGTGGGGCGCTTGCAGCCATTGACTGAATTTCCTAGCTCTTGAGGAGGCAAGGGAAGAGGGCTTGATGCGGGTTTTGAGTTTGCTTTTGGCAATGTTGATGGCGAGTTCCGTTACCGCCGCGTCGGATCGAGCGGCGCTGATTGCGCAGATAGAGGCAGGTGGACAGAACGAGTTCAAAGACGAGCGGCATGCGGTTGAGGTCAATGACTGCCAGCTCACAACCTATCGCTGGAAAGAGGTCGAAGGCGAAGGATGGGTGCTGTGGACGTCATTCGAATTTCCGATGCTGACGGTTGGGTTAAGTGAGAATCCAACCACTCCGGAGATAGACTATTTTGTCTATGCCGAAACGGAGCCGCCGATGGCAATGGTGTTTTTCAAGGCGAAAGAGGGCACCGACTTCAGCCATGAAAAACCGTTCCAACGACCTCCTAAGGGCGAGTATGTCGCGTCCGGTCGTGGAGACGGAACAACACATTACATCGAGCGCAAAACCGAGGTCTTCATAATGCATCAAGGATCGGATGTGCGCGAGAAGGCTGAGATGTTCACCAATGGCTACATCCGCTACGTTCAGGACTTCTGCGCTTACGTCAGCTGAGCAATCGTGCCGGTAAGCTGCCTTGAACCGCCCCTGGGAAAAGCATACTGAATAGGATGATCAATTCGGGGGCGATCCATGGGCAAGATGGAAGCAAAACGCGAAGCCAAGCGCCGTGCCATTTTGGCGGCGGCGCGGGATGAATTTCTGTCTGTTGGATTTGAGGCCGCGAACATGGACCGCATTGCGGCGGCGGCTGAGGTCACCAAGCAGACGGTCTATCGCTACTTCCCGTCCAAAATTGACTTGTTTGAGGCCACGCTCCAGCTGATCGGCCAATCGAGCGGGGCCGATTTCCTGCACCACCTTGAGGGTGCTGAGCCCAGGACGGCCTTGGTTCAATTTGCCGAAGGGTTCATGCGCTGGCATCTGGAGGACGAGCCGCTCCGTGTGTTCCGCCTGTTGGTTGCGGAAAGTGTACGCTCGCCCGAGGTCGTCAGCACGTTTTTTACGGCCGCGCCGGATCAGACCAATGCGGCCTTGGCCATGTTCTTTACCCAGAGGTTGCGCGTGGCCGAGCCCGAGGCGCATATATGCCTCCTAACCTCGATGCTTTTGGCGCATCGCGATGATGCCTTGTTGGGGCGGGGGCGGCCGGACGACCATGAGATTGCCCGGCACGCCGAGATGGCGGTCCGCGTTGTACTGGCAGATTTGGGCGCTCCCTAAACCAGTTGAGGGTTCTAATCGCCAGCTTTGGCCAGGTGCAAGGTATAGGCCGCGATGGTGATCAGGATGACAGCCCCACCTGCAAGGCTCGCAACAGCGGGCACTTCGGTGAAGAAGATATAGGCCCAGATCGGCGCCAGAACGGTTTCCAACATCAGGGTCATCGAAACCTCGGTCGCGGTGGCATAACGCGTGGCGACCATGGACAGGACGCGACCAAAAGGGGCGGTGAGCAGGCCCATGGCCGCCATGATCAGCCATGTTTGCGCGCCGAACTGCGAGGGCTCGGTAACAAAGACCATGGTGGCCGCGAGCAGGAACCCTCCGGTCCCTACGGCACCCATGCGGCTGACATCCGGAAACTTGCGCAAGAGCGTCATCATCAGGGCAAGGCAGGACACCGCAAAGACGGCAAGCAGATCGCCGAACAAATTGCCCGACCCGGTAGAGCCCGAGACAACGATGGCAATGCCGACGATGACACCTGCGATGGCCAACAGTGTCTGTCTCGAGGCGACTTCACGCAGGAACAGCCAGCTGAAGATCGCGGCAATGGCGGGTGTGGCGCTGAGGATCAGGAACGTATTTGCGATCGAGGTGTTCTTGATGGCAAAGACCAATCCGCTTGCGCTGCCCAACATCAGCAGGCCTGAAATCAGAAGCGGCCAGCCGCTGTCGCGCAGAACCTGTAGGACGCCGCGCTTGTCGCTGAGTTGAATAACCGTCGCCATTGAAATCGCAGTGAAGAGGCCGAAAAGGAACGAGGTTTCCAGCTCGTCCACGCCGGAAAACCGGATGAACACGGGGTCAAGGCTCATCAGGGCGGCGCCAAACAGTGCGATGCAAATGCCCTTGAGGCGGAGAGTGCGCGAGGTGCTGGGTTGAGAGTTGTCCGTCATGGGGAGTCTTTCGGTGGTGGGTTGCGAGTCTAATTTCATACTGGGTGGTGTGATTTCAGCTTTGCCGGAGTGAGTCAAGAAAATCATACCATACAGTATGATATTGAGGCATTGCCTTTTGCAGGCTGCGTGGTAGGCGGTTGGGAATTACCTTTGATACGGGAGCCACAGCCCATGGACGCTTCATCCGCTTTTCAGGACACTCTTCCGCTCAGTTCGGACGCGCTGCTCAAGCGTCTGGACGATTGGGGGTTGAGCTATCGGTTGCACTCTCACGTGCCGCTGCGCACGGTCGAAGATGCGATGGCAGTCGAAGATCAGTTCGTGGTGGCCGGAGAGGCCACGCTGCGGGTCAAGAACCTGTACTTGCGGGACCGTAAAAAGAGGAACTATCTGGTGACGCTGGAGCAGAGCCGCGAGATTGATCTGAAAGCGCTGGGCGCTGAACTGGGCGTGGGCAATCTGTCGTTTGGATCGGCGGATCGACTATTGCAGAACCTTGGCATCCGTCCGGGCGCGGTCAGCCCGTTGGCGATGATCAACGGGGTCGAGAACGGGGTGACGTTTTTCATGGACGCGGCCGCCCAGAAAGCGGATGTGATCAACATGCACCCGCTGGTCAACGACCGCACTGTGGCGATGTCGCAAGAGGGCATGATGACGTTCTTTGAGAAGATCGGTTGTGAGGTGAATTGGGTTTGAGGTGAGCCAGCCCAGTCAAGGGTGGCCCGACTAGGGGAAGTGCCAACAGTGTTGGCTTGATCGTCGCACCGCTGCTTCGGCAGGCAAACACTTAGGGAAGGTCGCACCCTAGCGTTGCCAGTTGTTTGCGAGGTTCATCCGACACGCCATCATCAGACTGCAGCAGCTCACCATCGATGCCGCAGACCTGAACGCGACCTGTAGGCATGGTCTGAGCCAGGTTGTCAGTGTATGAAGACAAACCGCTTCCATTGACGGTGTAGTGACCCGAGGCTGCAACATCGGAAAAATAACCTTCGGCCAGAACAACACCGACCGGGTGGGCAAAGACCCCGAGGTGAATGTCCGTCACTTGCAGGCGGTTGCCTTTGACGGGGCCTGAGACGCGCAGAACATCCCCTGGGCTGGCGTGTTCCAGGCCAGAGATGTCAAGTGTGGCAGTGCCAATGGTGGTTGTGCCTTGATCCGTGACGGGCTTAACGTAACTGCCCTGCAGGCTTGCGGTTTTGTGCGGAGCTATGGATTCGATGCGGGTTGCCTGGATGCCGTAACGGGTCCAGAAACCTTGCACGGCAACCCAATCGTTTACCTTCAAATCTGATAAAGTGCCCGGAGATTCCACAGATACGCCCAGAACTGTGAGCTCGTTGCCATCAAGTGCAGAAACTGGCCCGATCACAGAATGGATCTGCTGGATAGCCTGAGCCGCCCAACCCTGTTGATCCGCGGTAACGGCGACGGCTACGACGTCGCCGGGAACCAAGTCACTTGCTGTTTTTTCTCCGGTTTCAGAGGTGACAGGCAGCGATGCTGGGAACGTGATCCGATGGCCGTTGACCACGATACTGCCCAGTGCCGTGATTTCTCCGACAATTCCGGTGCCTGTCAAGCCGCCCTCGCGAGGTTCGTTTTCGGCCATGGCACCTGGAACGCGCAGCAGGAGCGAGCAAAACAGGATCAGGGCTGCAGAGTATGTGTGTTTCACTGTCATGTGTCCTTGACCTTGTCCGGCTGCCCGTCGCGGACCGGAGGTGTGGGGGCGACAAAAACGCCAGTGACGAAACGGCCGTTCAGGAGGTTGCCCGAGGCATCGTCCTGACTCTGCAGCTTATGGGCGAGGGTGTTCAGCGTTCCAAGGTAGTCTGCTGCCATAGTCCGTGCAGTCTCCTCCAGTTGAGTGACAGAGGCGTCCGACAGGTGGGAGTACCGCAATACCTGATCAAACTGGCGTGGCTCGCCTGGAGGGGTGAGCACATTTTCAGTCGCGATCCTGACGTGATCAGCGATGGTGGCTTCAAAGGCTTCCAGAGCCGCGTCACCGGTTTTGCCGACAAAGGTTGTCGTGCGCAATTCGATCGCACCATCGGGGTGCTGAGTCACGAGATCCTGCGCCTGGAGCTCGTTCATGACGGTTGCTGCTGCCAGATCGACTTTGCTGGCCTTGATCAGTTCATCAAAGCCGGGCGTGTCGCCGTCTCGCTTGCGCGCCAGGGGGCGACCGCCACCTGCTCCGTTGCTAAATGGCTTTTGCTGAGTCCAGGTTGCCAGGACCATCGCTAGTCCATGAATGGGAAATTTTGCGGGCGATCCGTCTTCGATGTCGGAACGGAGCCTCTTCACATCTTTGCGATGTACACCTGTTTTAAGGCTGACGAGGCTGTCGGTTGCATCGGTCCCGTCCAAAGCTGAACCAACCAGGGCACGTTTAAGTGCTTCTATCCCCATTTGCACAGAGAAATTGTTTTTAATCATTATCTTGGAAAGGGGGCGCAGGACAGATGCAAGCGTTCGCTCCAAGCGTTCTGTGTTCGTGTCTGTCTGTCTGGATGTCATCTCAAGCGCCATGCCGTTTCGGCAAATATATGCCAATGTTCATACTTACGAAACCATTTTCACGACCCTGTGTATTGATCGTGGGAAAATTTCCCATGAACGTGAAGGAAGTTCATATAGGAGGTTTCACCGTGTCGTCCCTTACAAACTTCTCACCACAGCAAGCAGCAGGTCCGGCGCCTGAAAACTGGTTTGAGCGATTTGGTTGGGGCCCGCAAGAAACGCCGCGGTTCGAGACCATTCTTGCAGGCTTTGAGCATTTCGCGGCTCTTCAGCCCGAGGCACCGGCGGTGGAATGGGCGAGCGATGTAATCACTTACGGTGCGCTGGATGCAGCTGCCGCGCGGTTGGCGCACCGTTTGACCGATGCTGGTATTGGCCATCGGGATGCGGTCGGGCTTTATCTAAAAAGATCCATTCCGATGGTGGTGGGGATTTTGGCCTGTATGAAAGTGGGAGCGTATTACGTTCCGCAGCATGTCGGTGTCGCAACGGACAAAGCTCTGCGGCATATTTCCCGGACGACACAGGCGCGTGTGGTTTTGACGCTAGAAGAGCTTTCGGACAAGGTGCCGTTGGTGCCCGGACAGCGGTTGATTGTGCTGGAGCATCAGCTGTGTGCCGAGACGGCCCCGCGCTATACCGAGCCCAGCCCTCTGGACCCAGAAGATATCTGCATGGTGCTCTTTACCTCGGGAACAACGGGGGTGCCCAATGGTGTTCAGGTCACGCACAAGAACCTGTGCAACATTCTGCAGACTGCTCCGGGGGATCTGGGAATGCGGCCAGGTCTGAAAGTGGCGCAGGTCCTGTCGATCGCTTTTGACATGGCGGCATGGGAAACACTGGGAGCCTTGTCGAATGGGGCTACTCTGGTCATTCGTGGGTCTGATATTCAAGAGACCGCCAGCAAAGTGGATGTCCTGATCGCGACGCCTTCTGTTCTGGGATCGTTGGATGCGGATGCGTGTCAGAATATCAAGACTGCTGCAGTGGCAGGTGAACCCTGTCCACGTCCGTTGGCCGACAAATGGGCGAGTTTTTGCAATTTCTACAACTCATGTGGTCCGACAGAGACGACAATCATCAACACTGCCATGCGGCACCACCCGGACAAGACAGAATTGACGATTGGCAGACCGACGCCGAACAACACGGTCTACATTCTTGACGAGGATCTCAAGCCGGTTCCGTTCGGCGGTCGTGGGGTGATGTGGGCTGGCGGCGACTGTGTTACCGCCGGTTACCTGGCGAACCCCGAGCTGAACGCGGAACGATACAAACCCGACCCATTCCGCCCTGGTCATATGATGTTCAACACCCGTGATCTTGGTGCGTGGACGGAAGCTGGAGAGCTTCTGCACTTTGGTCGTGTTGATGACCTGGTAAAGATCCGGGGCTTTCGGGTGGAATTGGATGGAGTGTCGCGCGCGCTTGAGGCAACCCCAGAATGCGCCCAAGCAGTGACGCTGAAGTATGACGGCCAAACACTGGTGTCTTTTGTCAGCCCTGAAGACGTGTGCCCCGTCGAGGCGAGAAGCAATGTAGAGCAAGCACTGCCCTATTATTGTGTGCCAAAGATCATCGTGCCGTTGGGCACTCTGCCGAAGACGGTCCGGGGTAAGTTGGACAAGCGCTTGTTGTTGGCAATGGCCAGGCAAGTGCTTTCGGAACCTCGTTTGGAGGCGGCGGAATGACGGTTCAAACGACAGATATCAACGCGCCGTCGCGATTTAGGCTTCGTAACTTCACCCGGCATCCGTCAGTTATTGAGTATCGCAGACTGGCTGCACTGGTTGCAGCGGTCAACGTCTGGATTTTTGCCGACGGGTTGATGTCGCGGGCATGGAGCCACGGCGGGGTTTTCGCCGTGGATTCTGATTGCGCGGTTGGCCTTGTTGAATTTCACCTTGGCCATTCTGATCCGTCAACAGCGGGTGGTGAACCTGTTGTTTTGGTTGGCCACGCGCATTCCCACAAGCTGGCCCCTGTGGATGCGTTGGGGCGCGGGAAAGGTGTTCCATTTCGGCGGACTACATTCGGGCGGTGCGGTTGCGGGGTCGGTCTGGTTCGCGTTTTTGCTGTTCGCGCTGGTGGCGAATGAGGTCAACGGCGTGGGGTCTGCATCGCGGGTGACCCTTGGATTGACCGCTGTGATGGTTGCTCTGATGGTCTTGATGGTTGTGACGGCCATTGGTCCCATTCGGCAGAAGTTCCACAACCGGTTCGAACATGTCCATCGGTTTGCAGGATGGGCCCTGCTGGCGCTGTTTTGGGCACATAATATGTCGATGGTACGGGATACGGATCAGGGCGCCGTGGCCGAGAGCCTGTCCTTTTGGCTGTTGTGTCTGATCACTCTGTCGATCGCATCGCCCTGGATGACACTGAAGAAAGTGCCGGTGAAGATCGAAAAGCCATCCAGCCATGCTGTTGTGGTGCGGTTCAACTATGGTGACACGCCTTTTCCTGGCTCGTCCAATGCGCTCAGCCTGAGCCCACTCAGAGAGTGGCATTCCTTTGCCAATATTCCGACGCCTGGCGAAGAAGGTTACCGCCTCGTTATCAGCCGGGCAGGTGACTGGACCGGGCGGTTCATCGACAACCCGCCATCGCACGTCTGGGTGAAAGGGATCACCACATCTGGCGTGGCACGCATCGAAGTTCTGTTCAAGAAGGTCGTTTATGTTGGAACCGGTAGCGGTATTGGTCCGATCCTGCCGCATTTGCTTGCGCATGAGGTGCCGAACAAGTTGATCTGGTCGACTCGAAGCCCTCGCAAGACTTATGGGGATGCGCTTGTTGATGAGATTGAAGGCAATACCGAAGATCCGTTGATTTGGGACACCGATACGCGCGGCAAGCCGGACTTGTCGGCGCTTGCGCTCGACGCGGTCCGTGAAACCGGGGCTGAGGCAGTCATCGTGATTTCCAACCAAAAGCTGACGCAGCAAGTCATTTACGACATGGAACGCCGTGGCATTCCTGCTTTTGGTGCAATTTGGGATAGTTGATATGCGTGATTCTTATGACACCTACGAAACCATAGATGTTGTGCGAAGTGGTCGTGTTCTGACGATCCGTTTCAACAGGCCCAAGGCGCTGAATGCACTCAACACTCAAGTCATGGAGGAGGTCCTGCATTGCGCCCGAGCCTATGACGACGACCCGGATGTTGGCTGCATTGTGTTGACTGGGAATGAGCGCGCTTTTGCAGCCGGTGCCGATATCGCTGAGTTGAACGCACAGGACTACAGCTCGATGTTCGCAACAAAGTTCTTTTCGGGGTGGGACCAGTTTGCGGCCCTGCGCACGCCAAAAGTAGCGGCTGTTGCAGGCTATGCGCTGGGCGGTGGCTGCGAAGTGGCGATGATGTGTGATGTTATTCTTGCGGGGACATCGGCCCGGTTTGGTCAGCCAGAGGTCAAGATCGGGTGCATTCCAGGTATTGGTGGCACTCAGCGTCTAACCAGGTTGGTAGGGCGCGCACGTGCAATGGACATGATCCTGACCGGGCGGATGGTTGCTGCAGACGAGGCACTGACAATGGGGTTGGTCAGTCGAGTTGTTGCAGATGAAGCGCTAGAGGAGACGGCTCAGGAGGTCGCGGCCACGATCGCCGAGTATCCAAAGGATATCGTGATGATGGCTCGGGCCTGCGTGAACGAAGCCGAAGAGGTGGGGCTTGGCGCAGGCGTTCGGTTCGAACGCCAGATGTACCATGCGCTCTATGGTTTGCCTGCCCAGAAAGAGGGGATGACCGCGTTTTTGGAGAAACGAGAGCCGCAGTTCAGGTCATAGAAGCAATTTAACGGGGTCGTGATTCCGACCGGCTCGACGAAAAAGGCCAGGTGCGGCGGTTGTCCGCGCCTGGCTTTTCTTGGTCACGCGGCGAGTTTTGCGACCGCATCGCGCGCTGCCTTCAGCGCGGTTTCCGGATCTGTCGACATGCCTTCGGCCGCGACGAACTCAACGTCAGTCAGGCCAATGAAGCCCATGATCTGACGGATGTAGCCCGAGAGGTGGTCAACAGGGGAGCCCAAGGGTACGCCGCCAGTGGCGACGGCGACGATAACGCGTTTGCCGCTCAGCAGGCCCTTGGGGCCTTCAGCGGTGTATTGGAACGTCAGACCGGCGCGGGCGATCAGGTCGACCCAGACCTTGAAGCCGGCCGGGGCACCGAAGTTGTACATGGGCATGCCAATGACAACCGTGTCAGCGTCCTTGATTTCTGCGACGAGTTGATCGGAGAGAGACAGAAGTTCTTGCTGTTCGATGTTGCGCGCGTCGGCGGGGGTGAAGTTGGCGTTGACCCAATCCTCGGTAATCAATGGCAGTGGCGTGGCCAGATCGCGGCGAATGATGCGGGCGGGGGCGATCTGTTTGACGATCTGGTCGGTCAGCTCGCGGGTGGCCGAACCCTGACGGCGGGCCGATGTGTCGATGTGCAGAACAGTGGTGGTCATGAGCGATTGTCCTTGAAGGCGGTTGCTGGAACTGTTCCATTGGACATAAATGTTGCAAATTTGAACTCAACTGCCATAATTGAACAAGTTTTGTTTGTTTTTGCACAGAAGTGAATCGTGCAAGAGAGGTGTCATGGACAATTGGGATGAAGTGCGCACAGCGTTTCAGGTGGCCAGAATGGGCACTGTCAGTGGCGCAGCCGAGGTTTTGGGTGTGCACCATGCAACCGTAATTCGCCACATCGACTCGATCGAAGCGCGGTTGGGGGTCAAGCTGTTTCAGCGGCACGCGCGCGGCTATACCGCGACCGAGGCCGGTGACGATCTTTTGCGGGTGGCGCAGGCGACCGAGGATCAGTTCAACCAACTTGTCGGGCGGCTCAAGGGGCAAGGGGATGATGTTTCGGGTGAACTGGTGGTCACATCGCTGGCCGCAGTGGGGCCCTTGCTGGTTCCGGAACTGGCGGCGTTTCAGAAGATGCACCCAGAACTGGTGGTGCGGTATCTGACAGGCGACCGGGTGTTCCGACTGGAATACGGCGAGGCACATGTGGCGATACGCGCCGGTGCGGCACCGGATCAGCCCGACAATGTGGTACAGCCATTTGTGTCGGATACCATGGGGCTTTATGCCAGCACATCCTATGTCGAGCGTCACGGGTTGCCCGCAGGGATCGACGATTTAGAGGGGCACGTGTTTGTGGGCCATGACGATGAGAACAGCCGGGCGCCGTTTTATCGCTGGCTGAGAACCAAAGTGTCCGAAGATCAGATTACGTTTCGCTGCACGGATATCTTCTCGGGCCACGCCGCCATTCGAGCAGGCGCGGGGATCGGGTTCATGTCACGCTGGGTTGCAGCGCAAAATTCCGACCTTGTGCAGGTTGCAGAGCCGATGCCGGAATGGTCGGGCAAGCTGTGGTTGGTGACGCATGTGGATCTGCATCGCACCACCAAGGTTCAGGCCTTCCTGAAGTTTCTGAAAGAGCGATCCAAGTCTTGGGAAATCTGACATTTGTGATGCGTGGACATCTGGCGATGCTTTGTTTCTCGGCCTTGGTGGCGGGGAGTTTCTCGCTGGGTGGCTTGGTCGCAAATGACATCGCGCCAACGGCCCTGAACGCAGTTCGTTTTGTCATCGCGGCGGTGGTGATCGGGGTTGCCGCGCTGGCCACAACCGGACTGCCACGCTCTGCAGCGCAGGCGCCTTGGCGGTATCTGGTGCTGGGCGGGCTGTTCGCCACCTATTTCGTGCTGATGTTTGAGGGGCTCAAGACCGCGCCACCGGTGAGTGCGGCGGCAGTGTTTACCTTGACGCCAGTGATGGCGGCGGTGGCGGGGTGGGTTCTATTGCGTCAAGTGACAACGCCCTGGATGGCGCTGGCGCTGGCCATCGGCGGAGCCGGGGCACTATGGGTGATTTTTCGCGCCGATCTGGCAGCGTTGCGCGCGTTCGAGATCGGGCAGGGCGAGATCATCTATTTCTGGGGCTGCGCGGCGCATGCGATCTATACCCCCATGGTGCGCAAGCTGAATAGGGGCGAGCCTGCGGTGGTGTTCACCTTTGGCATGCTGGTGGCGGGGGGCGTTCTGCTGTGGATCTATGGCTGGTCTGACATTCGCGCCACCAATTGGGCCAGCTTGCGACCCTTGGTTTGGATAACGATTTTCTACGTTGCGATTTTTGCCAGTGCGGCGACCTTTGTGCTCTTGCAGTTCGCCACCCTGCATCTGCCTGCGGCCAAGGTCATGGCCTATACATATCTGACACCCAGCTGGGTCATTGTGTGGGAGATCGCGCTGGGCCACGGCGCCCCAGCGGGGCTTGTCCTGGTTGGCGTGGGGCTGACGGTGGTGGCGTTGTGGATGTTGCTTGATGTGCGAAAGCCGAAATCGGTGACCGAGGCGAAAGGGATGGATGATGCGTGAAGTGCCTATGGTCCGAGAGGCGGCACTGGATGAGGCCCCGGTTGTCGCATGTTTGGTCGCGGCACTCTTGTCCGAGTTGGATGGAGCTTCGGTTGATGCGTCTGTCGTGGCGGCAAATGCAGAAACGGTGCTGGCGCTGCCCGCGGTGACCGCGTTTCTGGCCGTCGCCGGGGAAGAAACAGTGGGTGTGCTGGTTCTCAACGAATGCGCAGCGATCTATGCGGGAGGCGTTTTCGGCGAGATTTCCGAGCTCTATGTCGATCGGAGTTGGCGGTCGGCCGGTGTTGCGCACCTGCTTGTGGAAGCAGCGCAGACATTTGCGCGAGAGCGTGGGTGGAAACGGCTGGAGGTTGGCGCACCGCCACAACCGGACTGGGCACGCACGCTGGGCTTTTATCAACGCGAAGGGTTCGAAGAGGTTGGGCCGAGATTGCGGCGAGTTCTTTGAGGGCTGATCTTGAATCAGATGTCTTGAGTTCTGTGTGGCTGTAATCCGCCACTTTTTGCTGGTTTGAATAAGTTGCGAGGCAGCGCGTCGGTTAGAAATCACTTTATGCAAGCCAGCGGTGTTCTGGCGGGGCAATTGCACCGCGGCTTTCTGTTGATGCGCGCATAAAGGGGGGATGACTGCAGGCGCGTAGTCGACCACGGGGATGTCGATTTGGTCGCGATAAATGTGCCGTTGGCGGTCGATCCTGCGACTGGGAGAGAATGGTTTCGCTTTTGACGCGCATTTGGTGACTTTGAGGTTGGGCGTGGAAAACCCGCATTTGCGGGTCGGTTCTTTTCAAGTTGTCCAGTCCGCAAAGTGACGTCTGGCGTGCCCTTGAACCCAGAAGCATGTGAGCGGGTCGTTTCGATCCGTTTGAGGCTACATGCGGACTCACGTTCTGCATGGTCATAAGGCGGCGTTGGCTAGGTTTCGGCTGTAGAGTCGCTTGACAGCTCTTCTTCCAGGAACCGCTCGAAGGCGTCCAGGTTGACCGGTTCGAACTGGCCAAAGCCCTGCATCCAGACACTGGCGGCGCGCATCGCGTCCGGCTCCAGCTTGCACCATTTCACCCGGCCGCGCTTTTCCTGCGCGATCAGGCCTGCGCGGGTCAGGATGGTCAGGTGCTTCGAAATGGCGGCCAGCGACATCTCGAATGGTTCGGCCACATCCGTCACGGCCATATCGTCTTCGAGCAGCATCGACAGAATCGCGCGGCGGGTGGGATCGGCCAGGGCGGCAAAGACGGCATCAAGTTGGTCACTCATGCCTTGGTCATAGCTCGACTAGCGCCGCCCGGAAAGGGTTCAGAGCATTGGGTGCCGTGTTGTCTGCGATGGCCATTGCATTTGAAGAAGTTCCTTCTGGGTCGGGGACAGTCCAGAGTCGCGGGCAAATCTGCCTGTTTGAGGCAGGGGGCCGGTCAGCATCTTTGGCTTGGGTTTGAGCCATGAAAATAGAATGTGCCAAAAGCTGGTGGTTGTTCTCGCGGGGCGGATCATGTCGATTGCAGTCATGTTTCACCTTTTTCCTTTCTATGTTGACGATATGGGGCCCCTGAGACATCTTCACAATTTCAATTGCTTGACAGCTTATGTGCAAAAAATGCACATATTGCCCATGTCCCGCCCTTTGCCCCCTTTGAACGCTTTGCGCGCCTTTGAGGCCGCCGGGCGACACGAGAACTTCAGCCGTGCAGCTGAAGAACTGAATGTCAGCCACTCGGCGATCAGCCGCCATGTGCGTGGGCTGGAGCATCGCTTGGGTGTGGCCCTGTTTCGGGATCTGCCGCGCGGGTTGGAGTTGACGGCCGAGGGGCGCAACTATCTGTCGCGGGTCACTGTTGCGCTCGATCTGATCTCGGACGCGACCGAGGATCTGGGCGAGGCGCCCGAGGGGCGGATTACCGTCAGCAGCGAGCCGCTCTTTGCGCTCAAGGTGCTGATGCCGCGGCTGAAACGCTTTTACGCGGCTTTTCCAGACGTCGAGGTGCATGTCGAGGCAACCAATGCGCTGGCGGATGTGGACCGATACGAGGCGGACGTTGCTTTACGGTTTGCCTTTCGGGGCGAGTTGGACGCGCCATCGGACCTGATCAGCGATACGCCACTACAAGTCTATGCTGCGCCGGAATTGCGGCGTGAGGGATGGAATGACCCACGAGAGGTTTTGCAGTACCGCCGATTCAAGGATCGCGGCACTGGCATCTGGGACCGGTGGGGGCAGGTGGCAGGCTTGGCGCCGGGCGAAGTGTCTGATCCGCGTAAACATATTGAAACCGAATTGTCGTTCGAGGCGGCAGTGCAGGGGTTGGGCGTCTATCTGGGTGCCGGGGATTGCGTGGCCGGAGAGGTCGCGGCGGGGCGGTTGATCCGGTGCTTTGACGTGGGATTTCGTGATGGTGCCATGCGGCTGGTGCAAAGCACGCGCGCCCGACGCCACAAAGCCGCCCGGGCGTTTCGCGAATGGTTGTTGGAGGAGACTGCGGACCTGCGCGGATGGCCTTGTTCCGAATAATCCATTTCTTGTGTCCCATTTGCCGGGACGGCTTGAGAGTGTTTCAACCCGCCCGATGGGGCGGGCAGCACAGGCTTCATCCGTGTTTCTGTCCAAACGCCTTGCGATATTTCGGAATGAAAAGGTCCTTTCCTTTCATTGTGCGTGTGACCCAATCTCCCAGTGTGGCAAATATCCAGCTGTTGCCGATCACAGGCCCCAAGGGGACAAGAATTGGGGCCTTCTTCCATGGCGTGTAGGGCTTTTGGCTCTCCAGAGGTTCCCCTGCCAGCACCTTTTTTAATGTCTTGATCAGCCATGGGTTTTGCCGGGCTGTCGCGACGATCGTCATATTGTCTCCGACATCAGCAATGTCTCCGGCTGCAAATACATTGGGGTAGTCGGATGGGCGCAGCCATTCGTCTGCCTTGACTCGACCCAAGGACCCAAGTTCAGCGCCCGGGAGATTTTGTATCAGGGCGGTTTGCGCCTTGGATCCAATCACCGGAAAAACAAGATCTGCCGCAATTACAGTACCATTCGTCAATGTAACCGCACCCTCAAATGGGTGATCCGACTGAGGCAAATCCTGTACGCGTTGTCCGAGTACAACTGTCACGCCCAGGCGTTCCAACTTGCGTTTGAGTTGCGCGCCCAACCGTGACGGGTACATCGGAAAAAGAGTTTCGCCAGATGAAATCAGCGTTATGGATTTTCCGGGCTGCGCCGTTGCAATCTCACCAGCAAGTTCTGTCCCCACTGCGCCAGCTCCGACAATTGCGACAGAGTTTGCCTTGGCCAATTTTGTGCTGACATCTGAGCTGGCTTTGCGAAAATCAGCGATGCTGTCGCCCGATGGTTTGAAAGGCGCGGCATAAGAGGATCCGGTGGCTACAACGATGTAATCCGCCGGGACAACATCCCCGGAGTCCAAGGTGACATCCGATTGAGAAATCGACACCGCACGGCCACGCATGACCTTCCCGTTTTTCAGCAGGGTGTCGTAGGGAAGGATGATCTGATCCAGAAGTCCGGGCTGCACAAGCGCGCGGATCGCTGCGGGTGGTTGTACAAAGGCTTCACGTTGTTCGATGAGAGTGACATCCGCATGGGCGTCCAGTTCTTTGGCAACCTCGAACCCTACATAGCCTCCACCAACGATGACGATTTTCTTTTTGCTCATTTGATCTCTCATTGCAGCGCTTTGCGTTGGGCGCTAGTTATGAAGGCACGCGCAATCGGGCAAGTACGGTCATCTAGGATACTGCTATGAAACAGCATGAGCCAGAGGAAAATTGCCAGATCGAGGCGCTGATTTCGGCGATCTCTGGCCGGTGGAAGTTGTTGATCATCTATTGGTTGGCCCAAGGGGGATGCCGGTTCAATCAGCTTCAGCGCAATCTTGGTCGCATTACCCACCGCACGTTGACGCGCCAGCTGACAGAATTGCAGGAGTCGGGATTTGTCCTTCGAAGAGATTTCCAGACCATCCCGCCCCATGTGGAATACAGCCTGACCCCTCTGGGCGAAAGCTTGGTGCCGTTGCTCTTGCAGATGCATGAATGGGCGGAACAGAATTCTGACAAACTGCCAAGTGCGAAACACCCTGCCTGACCTTACGTGGCTATCCGGGCGAGGGGCTGCGATACGTTCACCGAGAAATTGCGCAGCAAACTGTCGGGATGCCAAAGTGCGAGTTCAAATGAACTTTACCGAGCTGCTCTGTGCATCGGGGGGTAATCCAAAAGTGCGGAACCGGCCCAAAGTTGGCGAAAACGCATTAATCAACCTTTTGGTTGAATATGGATAGTGGGCAATTTCAGGGGGTTCCGGGGACGAGGGTTGGTGTCGGGGGACTCTGGATTATTGTTTTTATTTAGTTAAAACAGAATCTTATGCGCTAATGAGCTGCGGCATAAGTGTCGTTGACTCCTTAGCTCCACACCCTTAGCACCTACCCCAAGACAACGTGAGGGATTTACCCGTGACCGAAGACGACCAAAAGCAGCGCCTGTCGCAGCTGGAGGCGCGGATCGCGACGGTGAAAAAGGCGCAAGCGCTAGGCCGAGCGTGTGGATCGGGGCTTTTCCCATGGCGAGCTTGCCTGGCGGATGGTCATCGAAATGACGGTCAGCATCGGGATCGGCTTTGGCATTGGGTACGGGTTGGATTACCTGTTCGGGACCATCCCGATATTCCTGGTGCTGTTTACACTGTTGGGCCTTGCCGTCGGCATCAAGACGATGATGCGCAGCGCGAAAGAGGTTCAGGACAAGGCATTGGCCGCCGAGCAAAACATCGGCGCCGAGAAGAACGAGAGGGACTAGATCGTGGCAAGCGATACAACAGCCGCAGAAGGTAGCAGCCTGGTTTTCCACCCGATGGATCAGTTCATCGTCAAGCCGTTGTTTGGCGACGGTGCAGTTGGCATGTTCACCATCACCAACGTGACCCTGTGGTTGGCTCTGGCCATCGTGGCCGTGATTGCCCTGCTGGTTTTGCCCACATCCAAGCGCGCCATCGTCCCTGGCCGCGGCCAGTCGATCGCGGAACTGACTTATGGCTTCATCTACAAGATGGTCGAAGACGTCTGCGGCAAGGACGGTATCAAGTTCTTCCCCTACATCATGACGCTTTTCATGTTCATCGTCAGCGCCAACTTCCTTGGCCTGCTGCCGATGTCCTTCACCACCACATCGCATTTTGCCGTGACCGCCGTGCTGGCGCTGGCCGTGTTCCTGACCGTGACCATCCTGGGTTTCGTCATCAACGGTGCCGGTTTCCTGGGCCTGTTCTGGGTGTCGAGCGCGCCGCTGGCGTTGCGTCCCATCTTGGCCGTGATCGAGCTGATCTCGTACTTTGTACGCCCTGTCAGCCATTCGATCCGTCTTGCTGGTAACGTCATGGCCGGTCACGCGGTGATCAAGGTGTTCGCAGGCTTTGCCGCCATCACAGTGATCTCGCCGGTATCCGTTCTGGCAATCACGGCCATGTATGGCCTGGAAATCCTCGTGGCCTTTATCCAGGCTTACGTATTCACAATTCTGACCTGTGTGTATCTGAAGGATGCGCTGCATCCGTCGCACTAAGGTTCTGAACCCCTAAAATCGAAACTTCCAATCGTAAGGAGAATTCTCATGGAAGGCGATCTCGCACACATCGGCGCAGGCCTGGCAGCAATCGGTTCCGGCGCAGCCGCTATCGGTGTTGGTAACGTAGCTGGTAACTTCTTGGCTAAGCGCTCTGCGCAACCCTTCGGCCGCCGCATCGCAAACCGCGACCCTGTTCATCGGTATCGCGTTCGCAGAAGCTCTGGGCATCTTCGCATTCCTGGTCGCTCTGCTGCTGATGTTCGCCGTCTAAGACCTTCGGGAACCGACATCCTTACGGTTGGGCAGTTCGACACGATCGCGCTGCCCAATGTAAGCTAAGTTTCCAAGGAGACCGACATGGCAACTGAGACAACAGACTTCGTCAGCGCCTGCGTCGACTCGTACGGCAGCGCGGTCGGCATGCCCCAGCTCTGCGGAGAGTGGATGGGCAACCAGATCTTCTGGCTCGTCATTACGCTGGTTGCGATCTTCCTGATCCTGTCGCGTGTGGCTCTGCCGCGCATCGGTGCGATCCTGGCTGAACGTCAGGGCACCATTACAAACGACATTGCTGCCGCCGAGGACCTGAAGGCCAAAGCGGTTGAAGCGGAAGAAGCCTATAACAAGGCTCTGGCAGATGCCCGTGCGCAAGCACAGGCCATCGCAGCCGAGGCGCGCGCCGAAATCCAGGCTGATCTGGATGTGGCGATTGCCAAGGCGGACGCCGAGATTGCCGCCAAGGCAGCTGAATCGGAAGCGGCAATTGCCGAAATCCGTGCCAGTGCCCTGGACAGCATTCAGGCTGTTGCCAAGGACACCGCAGGCGAGATTGTGACCGCCCTGGGTGGTCAGGCAGATGAGGCTGGTATCGCTGGTGCGATCGACGCCCGGATGAAAGGATAAGAGCCATGCGTAACACCCTCGCCCTTATCCTGACAGCTGGCGTTGCAAGCCCCGCGCTTGCTGCAAGCGGTCCATTCTTTTCGTTGGGCAACACCGACTTTGTGGTGACACTGGGCTTCCTGGTATTCATCGGGGTGCTGTTCTACTTCAAAGTGCCCGGCATGATCGGCGGTGCGCTGGACAATCGCGCTCAGGGCATCCAGTCCGAGCTTGATGAAGCCCGTGCTCTGCGTGACGAAGCCCAAGCTTTGCTGGCCTCGTACGAGCGCAAGCAGAAAGAGGTTCAGGACCAGGCCGCCGCCATCGTGGCAGCTGCTAAAGACGACGCTGTTCTGGCAGCAGAGCAGGCCAAGGCCGATCTGGAAGTATCGATTGCACGCCGTCTGGCCGCTGCGCAGGACCAGATTGCATCGGCCGAGGCTTCGGCCGTCAAAGAGGTCCGCGACCAAGCCGTCACCATTGCCGTTTCTGCGGCCAATGAGGTGATCGCCAAACAGATGACTGCGGCGCAAGGCAACAAGCTGATCGACGCGGCCATCGCCGAAGTGGACGCCAAGCTTCACTGAGCGTTTGACGCCTGAATGATTTGAAAGAACCCGGCCTAGCGGCCGGGTTTTTTTGTGGTCGGTGCAGAACTGGTGAAGGGGCTGCTCCCGCCCGTCGTCAATTTTTCTGACGAAAAACCTCCTCCGGTTGGGCCTGGCCTCGCTTCGCTCGGCGGTTGGCGCATGAGGCGAAACAAATGCTCCTAGCGGGACCGGCGCCGAGCCGAAGGCGAGGCGCCCGGCCCAAGGCCGCCAGCGATTCCGGCGGAGCCGGGATCAGCGCGGGCGCGGGAGTACCCCGTTCTCCTATTCACCTTTGGCCGCTGTTAGTTCTGACCGGTTTCGTGTTCCAGCCGTTGCCGGGCGATGGTCTCGTTGCGTTCGGCGATCTGTTGGTCGGACAGGCATTGTTTGACGAAACTCAGGTGTGCCTCAACCGCGGCCTTGGCGCCGACGGGATCGCGGGCCTGCAAGGCGTTGTTGATGGCGCGGTGCTGATCCAGGATCGAGGCGCGGGTGTGTTGCTGGTGGAACATGATGCGCCGGTTGTAGAAGACGCCCGCTCGCAGCAGGTCGAACATCGACCGCATCATGTGGAGCATGACCACGTTATGACTCGCCTCGAGTATGGCCATGTGAAACTCGGCGTCCAGGCGCGCCTCTTCGTCCGAACCTGGGGAGCCGTGGGCCACAACCATCTTGTCGTAGATCGTCTGAATGACCTTGAGGTCACTGTCCGACCCCAGCCTTGCTGCACGTTCGGCGGCCAGACTTTCGATGTCCCTGCGGAACGACAGATAGTCGAACATCGCCTCGTCATGCGCGCCAAACAGCCGCGTGAGTGCGGGTGAGAAGGCGTTGCCCAGAACCTCGGCCACAAATACGCCAGAGCCCGCCTTGGCGGTCAGCAGGCCTTGCTCCTGCAACTCGGCAATCGCATCGCGCAATGAGGGGCGGGAAACGCCCAGCCGATCGGCCAGTTCCCGTTCCGAGGGCAGGCGTTCACCTGGGCGCAGGATGCCGCGCAGGATCAGCAGTTCGATCTGGCGCACTACCGATGTCGACAGTTTCTCGGGCTGGACTTTCTGAAAGGGCATGACCGGGCCTTTTTTCAAATTGGTCAAAACATATGACCACGGTGAGGCTGCAGCTGCAAGTGAGGAAATGTCAGAGAGGCTGACTGATCACAATTGCTGTAACAAAGGTCAGCATGTTTGACTTAACTCAGCCTCTGCCTAGGCTGATCCGCAGCTTTGGAGGAGAAACACAGATGAAGCTAGAGGAGATGTTTGCAACCCGTGCCGACCGGCTCAAGGCCTCGGAAATCCGCGAGTTGCTGAAACTGCTGGACCAGCCCGACATCATCTCATTTGCGGGTGGCATTCCGGATCCGGCGCTGTTCCCGACCGAGGCGTTTCAGGCGGCTTATTCCACGGCGCTGGATTCTCAGCATCAGGCCAAGGCGTTGCAGTATTCGGTGAGCGAGGGATATCTGCCACTGCGGGAATGGCTGGCTAACCACATGGCGGGCATCGGGGTACCCTGTGATGTTGACAACATTCTGATCACATCGGGGTCGCAACAGGCGTTAGACTATCTGGGCAAACTGCTGCTGTCGCCGGGGGATACAGCTTTGGTGAACTGGCCAACATATCTAGGTGCTTTGGCGGCGTTCAACGCCTATGAGCCGCGGTTTGATCGGCTGGATTTGGGGGTCAATCATGACGTATCCGACTTTGCCTGGCGGGCCGAGGCCGCAGGTGGGCGGGTCAAGTTCGCCTATCTGTCGGCTGACTTCTCGAACCCGACTGGCGAGACGGTGGATGCAGCAGGGCGCGTGCGCCTGCTGGGCATGGCCGAGGCGCTGGATTGCGCGATCATCGAAGACGGCGCCTATCAGGCGTTGCGCTATGACGGCGAGGCCATACCGCCGATCCTGGCGATGGAACTGGCGCAGAAAGGCAATCTGGAGGCATGTCGGACGATCTATTGCGGGTCGTTTTCCAAAACCCTGTCGCCGGGGTTGCGCGTGGGCTGGATTGTGGCGGCCAAGCCGGTGATCTCTAAGTTGGTGCTGATGAAACAGGCCGCGGATCTACATTCGCCGACCATCAACCAGATGGCCATTCACGGTGTGGCTGAAGCGTGTTTTGAAGAGCATGTGAACGCCTTGCGTGGGGCTTATAGCGCGCGGCGGGATGCTATGCTCGCGGCGTTGGCCGATCACATGCCTGATGGCGTTGATTGGACCCGACCTGAGGGCGGCATGTTTGTTTGGATCACCCTGCCCAAGGGCATGGATGGGGCCGCGCTGTTGGACCGGGCGATCCGCGAAGAGCGGGTGGCGTTTGTCCCGGGCGGCGCCTTCTTTGCGGATGGATCTGGGGTCAACACGATCCGGTTGAACTTTTCCAACTCAGGAGAGGCCGCGATTGGCGAAGGCGTGTCCCGATTGGGCGCGGTTCTGCGACGGGCGCTCGCTGAATAAGGATTTGTTAACCATTCGTGCCGAGGGTGGCGGCATGATCCGGTTCCTTGCATTTGCCACCCTTTTATTGGCTGTGGCCTGTGCTCCGCCTGAGGCGGGGTTCACGGCGGGCCAACCCGTGCAAAAATTGAGTGTCGGTGGCTATGCTGTCGAGGTTCAGATTACAGAAGACGTGGTAAAAGCCAGGCGCAGGGTGTCAGACTTGCACGATACAGATGCCTATTACGTGGCGCTGGAACAGGTGATGGGAAAGCTGACGGGCTGTCCCATTGCCAAGGTGTATCGCGTCAGTCGGTTTGTGACCTGGGGCGTCAAAGGCTGCAATATGGCGCAGGCGCGGGCATTCATTGCCGAGGCGGACAAGATCGTGGCGGGCGAGGCTCAGAACAAAGCCGCAAACACGGGCAAACCGCAGTATGAATGCCACGAGTGGAATTCGACCTCATTCTCGAACGGGTCCGAGATTTGGACCAATATCACCTGCGAGCCCTATGGTGGTGATCCCAAATTGAAGTATCCCACGCTGGAATGTGAGCAGGTCACTTGGATCACAGCATCAGGGGACGGCCGAACGGACATGACTTGCGATCCGCAGTAGCAATATCTTGTGGATAACCTGCGGGGTTGGTCTAGATAGGGTGGCGACAGCGTTGACAGGTGGGTGATCGCTGCGCAGGCTGGTTGGGATAAGGAATCACCAAGGGCTCGCCATTTGCGCTTTTCCAAACTCCGACTGACCGGCTTTAAAAGCTTTGTCGATCCGACCGATTTGATCATCGCGGACGGGCTGACCGGAGTCGTAGGGCCAAATGGCTGCGGCAAGTCCAACCTTCTTGAAGCGCTACGTTGGGTGATGGGTGAAAACCGTCCCAAGGCGATGCGCGGCGGTGGGATGGAAGATGTGATCTTTGCAGGAGCCGCGACCCGACCGGCGCGCAACTTTGCCGAAGTTTCATTGCAGCTGGACAACTCCGAGCGCTTGGCCCCTTCGGGGTTTAATGACAGCGATCAGTTGGAAATCATCCGTCGGATCACCCGGGACGTTGGCAGCGCGTACAAGACCAACGGCAAGGACGTGCGGGCACGCGACGTGCAGATGCTCTTTGCCGATGCTTCAACCGGGGCGCATTCTCCGGCGTTGGTGCGACAGGGGCAGATTTCGGAACTGATCAACGCCAAGCCCAAGGCGC
This sequence comes from Falsiruegeria sp. JB4-1, assembly GCF_055693495.1. Lineage (NCBI taxonomy): Bacteria > Pseudomonadati > Pseudomonadota > Alphaproteobacteria > Rhodobacterales > Roseobacteraceae > Falsiruegeria > Falsiruegeria sp. JB4-1. The sequence goes on along the minus strand of NZ_JBVFTZ010000001.1, from coordinate 3,877,684 downwards.
GGCGGCGTATCCTGGAAGAGGCGGCGGGGATCTCGGGTCTTTATCAGCGGCGGCATGAGGCCGAGTTGAAGCTGAAAGGGGCCGAAACCAACCTGACCCGCGTTGATGATGTGTTGGAGCAGTTGGCCGCACAGTTGGGGCAACTGGCCCGTCAAGCACGGCAGGCAGCCCGTTATCGTGAGATCGGCACGCTTTTGCGGCAGGCCGAGGGAATGCTGCTCTATCGTCGATGGAAAGAGGCAGAGGAAGCGCGGGCGAGCGCAGAAGAGGTTTTGCGTGGTCGCACAACCGAGGCTGCGCAGGCAGAAGGGATGGCGCTGAAATCAGCGAGCGCGCGTGCCGAGGCCGACGAAGCATTGCCACCGCTGCGCGAAGAAGAGGCGATCGCGGCAGCAGTTCTGCAACGGATGCAGGTTCAACGCGACGCGCTGAACGATCAGGAAACCCGAGCCCGTCAGGCCATCGAGACGTTGACTGCCCGGATTGCCCAGCTAGGGCAAGATATCGAGCGAGAAACCGGGTTGAACCGCGATGCGGGCGAGACCATTGAACGGTTGGAATGGGAAGCGCGGGAACTGGCAAAGGCCAGCGAAGGACAAGCCGACAAACTGGCCGAGGCAGCCGAGGTGGCGCGCGAGGCGGCCTCGGTCTTGCAGGAACGCGAAGATCACTTGTCCCAAATGACCGAAGATGTCGCACGTCTAGCGGCGCGGCATCAATCAGCGCAGCGTCTGGTCGACGACAGCCGCAAGACGCTGGACCGGTCCGAAGGTGAAGAGGTGCGCGCGCGCGATGCGGTGAGCGAAGCCGGAGTGGCGCTGGAGCAGGCCGTGGACGCTTACGGCGAGGCGCTGGACGCCGAGGAAGAAGCCAGCGAGGCAGCAGAGGCTGCCGAAGAGGCGCTGGCGGCGGCGGATGAGCTGCGCAATGACACGCAGGCGCGTGAGGCTGAGGCTCGTGCACAACGGTCTGAAGCCGAGGGGGAGGTTGGCGCGATCCGGGCCGAGACAACCGCGCTGGCCAAGCTGGTGGCGCGGGATACGGCAGAGGGCGGACAGGTAATGGACCTGCTGCGTGTGGCGCCAGGGTATGAGAAGGCCCTGGGGGCCGCGCTGTCGGATGACCTGCGTGCGCCCTTGGCCGATGATGACGGGCCGTCAGGCTGGGTTCAGGTGCCGGGTTATGATGCGGATCAGGCATTGCCAGAGGGGGCTGAACCGCTGGCGTTGCATGTGTCTGGGCCGGATCGGCTGAGCCGCCGGATTGCGCAGATCGGGATTGTGCGCGGTGATGATGGCAGTCGGTTGCAAGCGGCTTTGAAGCCTGGGCAGCGGCTCGTATCGCGCGAAGGTGACCTGTGGCGATGGGACGGCTTCCGGGCCTGGGCCGAGGATGCGCCAAGTGCAGCGGCAATGCGGCTGGAACAGCTCAACCGGCTCGAGGCTTTGAAGCAAGAGTTGGAGCGGGTGAGCGCGCAGGCTGACGGGGCCCGCGCCGCGCATGAAGCTCTGTCGCAGCAGTTGGCGGACGTGACCGAGGCTGACCGCCGCGCGCGTGAAGCGCGCCGGGCTGCCGACCAGCGTGTTGCCGAGGCGGCGCGGGCGTTGTCCAAGTCCGAAGCCGACCGCAATCTGGCGCAGGGGCGGCTTGAAACACTGGGACTGGCCGTGGATCGGCACAAAGAGGATGCAATGGCCGCGCGGGTTCAAATGCGCGAGGCCGAAAAAGCCCTGTCCGAGTTGGGTGATTTGGACACAGCGCGTCAGCAGGTCGAAGACATCAAACAGACCGTCGAGGCGGCTCGGATCACCATGCTGACCCATCGATCATCTCATGATGAACTGCGGCGCGAAGGTGATGCCCGCACCAAGCGCGCGCAGGAAGTGACCAAGGACATCAGCGGTTGGCGACATCGGTTGGATACCGCAGAAAAGCGGATTGCAGAGTTGGTCGAGCGCAAGGCAACCTCTGAGGAGGACTTGGCCGACGCGATGTCAGTGCCCGTCGAGATCGCTGAACAGCGCGAAGAACTGGCGGAGCAATCAGAGGCGGCTGAGGCACGACGCAAAGGCGCGGCTGACGCTCTGGCGATTGGCGAGGCCACCCACCGAGAAGCCATGCTGGCAGAGCGTGAAGCAGAACGGTTGGCCTCAGAAGCGCGCGAGGCGCGAGCAGCAGCCGAAGCGCGTGCGGATGCGGCGCGGGAAACTGTTGTGGCCGCTGCCGAGCGGATCGCTGAGGATCAGCAATTGACGCCGAACCAGTTGCTCAACGACTTGGATGTTGATCCCGAGCGAATGCCCAATGCGGAGACACTGGAATCCGAAGTCAACCGGCACAAACGCCAGCGGGATGCCATGGGAGCCGTGAATCTGCGCGCAGAAGAGGATGCGCGCGAGGTGCAGGAGGAGCACGACACGCTTGCGGCTGAGAAGGGTGATCTGGAGGAAGCGATCAAGACCCTGCGCAATGGCATTGCCAGCCTCAATCGCGAGGGACGTGAACGCCTGTTGACCGCATTCGAACAGGTGAATTCGAACTTTGCCATGCTGTTCAAGCACCTTTTTGGTGGTGGCGAGGCCAATCTGGTGATGGTTGAAAGCGAGGATCCGCTGGACGCGGGACTAGAGATCATGTGTCAACCTCCGGGCAAGAAGCTGTCTACGCTGTCGCTGCTGTCGGGCGGTGAGCAGACCCTGACCGCGATGGCGTTGATCTTTGCGGTATTCTTGGCCAATCCTGCTCCGATCTGCGTACTCGACGAGGTGGACGCGCCACTTGACGATGCCAACGTGACCCGGTTCTGTGACTTGCTGGATGAAATGTGTCGCCAGACTGAGACGCGGTTCCTGATTATCACGCACCACGCTGTGACCATGGCCCGCATGGATCGGTTGTTTGGCGTGACCATGCAAGAACAGGGTGTCAGTCAGTTGGTTTCGGTTGATCTGAAAAAAGCAGAATCTTTGGTGGCGTGATCACGCATTAGTAGAAAATTTGGGTTCTGTCTGCTAGCCTATTGAGATGGTTGTATTAATTTCCCTTGTTTTTATGACGTTCGCGAGTTCGGCCTTCGCGGATGAGTTGGCGTTGTGGCGTATCGGAGCTTCAAGGTTCGGTACAGAATTCGATGCCCAAGGGACAAGTGTGCCAAGTTTGCGACAGGTTTCTTACGAACGGGAAGACCAGCAGATGGATGTTCCGGAACTGGTTGAAACACTCAAGGATGGTGTATCCCTAGGCGCCGTTCGTTTGCATTGGCGCGGACATCTGTGTGTCAATCTGCGCCAGCAAGCGGGCAATTGTGACGTCCAGATCAAGAGTGATGAGGTCAAGCTGGTGCGCCAGCGAAAAGCGGGCCGGATGCGGATGACCTTCGAATTCGGAATACGGCCGTAGCTCCGGTACTCACCTCAACGTGATTCCCCAAATCAGAATTGTGGCGGCATGATCCCGCCATGCGATATGTTTTGTTGTTTCTTTTGTTGAGTGGAAGTGCGTCCGCTGCGGAGTGGGTTCTACGACACGGCGATGTACAGTTGACGACTGCGGAGTTGCAGGCGCTCGAAGGCCGGGTATTGACGTTCTACGACGACGGGCAATCCAGATACTCAACCGGCGGGGCCTATTCTTACACCTATTCGGCCGTGAATGGGGGCGGGACGGCTTTTGGTACCTATGAAGTGGCTGAGGACGGCAGTATCTGTACTGCGTTTCGCAATGGGTTACGGCGCTGTGACTTGTTTGTTCACAACAAGGGTCGATTGGTGCTGATCAACGAAAAGGGCGAACGCTATCCCGTGCGGCCTGATGTGGGGCAGTGAAGCTGGTGGCTTAGTCAATCCGGGGTCTCTCGTGTCCGAGTTAACCTGACTGCATCAGCCTCTCTTACGGATTGGGGTCCGGCGACAGACAAGATCCGACGCGATAATTCGCTTAAAAACACGGATGTTGGGTGTTGCACTTTGGCGGAACGAAACAGTCAGAGGCGTCCCAACAACGTTGGGGTGGGCCAGGCATCGGCGGGTAAACCCAACCGTCCTTGTTCGGCTTGAACCGCCGCTCGTGTTCCGGCGCCAAGGATGCCGTCAATCTTGCCAACATCGTGGCCGCGCGATTGCAGTTTGCGTTGCAGTTGCTTCATCTGATTGCCGTCCAGACCCTGATCCGGGGTGCCTGCATCATAGATCTGCGCGCCCTCCAGCCTGGTGGCAAAATAGGCGGCCGTAAGGACATAGACAAAGCTCTGGTTCCATTCGAAGTAGACGTCGAAATTGGGATAGGCAAGGAAAGCAGGGCCTTTGTGTCCCTGGGGCAAAATCAATGAGGCGTCTAAGTTGGCCAGTGATCCGTCCCGAGCGTTCACACCCAGGGCCTGCCACTCGGAGACAGGACGCGGTTTGCCGGGGCCACTGAGAGACCAATCCATTTTGCTGGGTACAGTGACCTCTTGTAGCCAAGGTTGACCCGCAACCCAACCCAGGTGCGACAACATCTTTCCGCCTGAAGTCAGCGCATCGGGGGCTGAAGTTTTCAGCGATACGGTGCCATCGCCGTCCGCATCCACGCCGTTTTCCAGGATATCGCGGGGCAGCATCTGCACCATGCCGATTTCGCTCAGCCAGGCGCCGGTGGTACGAGCAGGGTCGAAATCGCCCTGCGAGTACAACTCCAATGCGGCAAAGATCTGCGGACGGAACAGCTCGGGGCGGCGACAGTCGTGGGCAAGTGTCACCAAAGCGTTGCGGGTGTTGAAGTCGCCCTGAAACGAGCCATAGTCGGTTTCGAATGCCCAAAACGCCAGAAGCACCCCGCGTGAGATGCCGTATTGCGCCTCGATCCGGTCAAAGACGGTATCGTATTTCTGGGCCATGGCACGTCCCCGGTCGATCCGGTTTTGCGAGATCAGGCGACGGGAGAAGTCGATGAAGGGTTTTTGAAAGACGCCTTGGGCTCGGTCAGCGCGCAGCACTTTCGGATCCTGAGATACGCCTTGGAAGAAACCGTCCACTGCGGCGGCGTCGTGCCCCTGAGACACGGCTTCGGATTTAAGGCCGGAAACAAAGGAGGTGAAAGAACCGCCGCATTGGGCAAAAGCCGCGCCGGGTAGAAGGGAAAGGGCGGCCAAAAGGTGGGAAAATTTCATGAAGTCGAGAAATCCAATTGTTGTTTGGATCAGACTATCAGCATCACCACAAGGCAGGCAATCACCAGTCCCAGACACAGCGCCCAGACTTGCCATAGCATGTTCACCGCGCGTTCGACCTCGCGCGCGCCGATGTCTTGGCGTGCGTCTTCGTTGACCCATGCCAGATGGCGGGTTTGGCCGTGATAGCTGCGCGGGCCCGCCAGTGCCACGTTCAGGGCGCGCGACATGGCAGCCTCGGGCCAGCCTGCATTTGGCGAGATGTGGCGTTGCGCATCCTCGATGATCTCGCGTGTTTTAGGCCATTGATTTGAAAGAAGGATAATCAAAATGCCCGTAAGACGCGCAGGAACCAAGTTCAGCAAGTCGTCCAGCCGCGCCGAAGCCCACCCGTATTGCAGGTACCGTTCATTGCGATAGCCAACCATGCTGTCCGCGGTGTTGACCACCTTGTAGATCAGTAACCCGGGCAAACCGGCAACCAGAAACCAGAACGCGGGTGCGACAACCCCATCACTGAGGTTTTCGGCAGCACTTTCAATGGCAGAACGTGCCACCTGCGGTGCTGTCATCTCACCAGTGTCGCGGCTAACGATACGGGAAACCATCTGGCGCGCTTCAGCAAGAGACAGCCGAAGGGCGTCAGCCACATCCTGCACATGCTGAACCAGAGACCGATGCGCCAGCAAAATTGCACAGCAGAGGATTTGGGCTATGACGCCCAACTGAGACAACAAAAAGCCCAGACCCCATGCAGTCAACACTAGAATACAAACCGCGATCACCCCCTTGAGTTGTCGATGCTGGCCGTGATTCAGCCGTCTTTCTAACCATCCGACGGCGTCGCCCATCAAGACGGCCGGGTGTCGAACACGAGACCAAAGCCAATTGGGTTCTCCAAAGGCCGCATCGAGAAGCATAGCGAAAGCGAGGGCAAAAGAGGTCATAGCGCAGTGTCCAATCGGACCCACCCGTCGTTGGTTGGTAAGCCAAGCCGCAAGTAGGTGTCGGAGTACGGGAAAATGCGGCTCCAGATGTGGTGTTTTGCCAGCCGGGTTTGCCAGGCCTTGGCGTCGTCCACGCGGTAGAGCCGAAACAGCGAAGTTCCGCCAACCAGTTCTGCGCCCTTGCCCAGCATCAGCTTGTCCAATCTTTGGGCGTCGTCGCCCAGTTGAGCACGCGTCTTTTCCGCCCAGTCTTCATCGCGCAGGGCCTGCGTGCCGATCCGCAAGGCGGGGCCGGACACGGCCCAGGGGCCAGTCATGTCGTTCAGCCGGGAAATGAGTTCAGGTCTGGCAATGGCAAAGCCAAGTCTAAGGCCCGCCAAGCCCCAGAACTTGCCAAAGCTCTTGAGAATGACTGTATCCGGTCGATCCGCCAGGTGAACCAGGCTGGCATCTGGGGTGACATCGCAAAAGCTCTCGTCGATAACCACCAACCCTGCCTGTTCAGCATCGTTTTGCTGCCAAAGGCGCCCATCCGGGTTGTTCGGGTGCACCAAAACCCGTGCATCTGCCGGTCCGTGGTCCTGAACTTGCCAGCCCTGCGACGAAAAGGCGGCGGCATGCTCGTTGTAGGTGGGGCGGGTGATTTCGACGGTAGATGCCGGGGCTAGCATCGGCAGCCGTGCGATCAGGGCTGAGGCACCGGGCGCAGGAAGGACGCTTGCCGTTGAAGGCACGTTCCAGAATGAACGGGCTGCACATGCAAGATCTTCAAAGGCGTTGTGATCCGGCAAAGCTGCCCAGTCATTGTCAGTCAAGCCTTGGACTGGGTAAGGGGTCGGGTTGATGCCAGTGGACAGATCAATCCACTCATCCGGTCGCCCGCCAAATTGCTGACGGGCGGCGTCCAAGCCGCCTCCGTGATCGCGTTTGGCACGCGGGTTAATATCAAAAGCTTCGGTCATGCCAAGAACCCGGATTTGCGGTATGATAGACGGAATCGGTTCAAGCGGAAAATTGCCTGATGCACAAGACGTGACCGTCAATCCGCCGATCGTATCCTATTGTGTTAAGAGTTTGTTAAGGGAAAAGAAAGATCACGGGAAAAGGGGAGCGGCACAGGATTATCAAGATAGAAAGTGCCCTACGTCTGCCATGAATGTTTTGATCGTTGAAAGTAATCCGGACCTTGGAACGCTGTGGAAGCGCCACCTTGAGCGGCAAGGCGCGCGGGTCAGCCTTGTGCGCACGCAGGAGGCAGCGATCCTTGCTTTGTATGGAACAGAATTTGAGATAATCGTACTGGATCTGGTGTTAGAAGGCGGTAGCGCCCTGGCCGTGGCTGATTTCGCCAGCTATAGGCGCCCCGAGGCGCGAGTCATATTTGTGACAAACACGAGCTTTTTCTCGGATGGATCGATCTTTGCCCACAGCCCCAATGCCTGTGCTTATGTCCAAAGCGGTACGCCACCAGAAGATCTGGCAGCGATGGTCGAGCATTATGCGGCGGGGCGTTAACCGCGCCCGTGCGGTTCCAGGTAGTTTGTTACCGGGTTGATCGGCACAATTCGGTGCGGGTTCACGCTTTCATGACTGTAGTGATAGTGGCGCACGATGTGGTTCATGTTCACTGTCTCGGCCACACCCGGCCATTGATACAGCTCGCGCGTGTAGCCCCAGAGGTTGGGGTAGTCGATGATCCTTTTACGGTTGCATTTGAAATGTAAGTGATAGACCGGATCGAAGCGGATCAGGGTCGTGAAAAGACGCCAGTCTGCTTCAGTTATCTTGTCCCCCATCAAATAGCGGTTGCTGGACAAGCGTTCTTCGAGCCAAGCCAGCGTATCAAACAGGGGAATTACAGCGGCGTCATAGGCGGCCTGAGTCGTGGAAAATCCGCACTTATAGACACCATTGTTGAGCGTATCATAAATGCGAGCATTCACCTCTTCGATAGCGTCGCGCATCGGTGCGGGCCAGTAGTCTTCGGTGTTGTCGGTCACTCCATCAAAGCCAGAATTGAACATGCGGATGATTTCGGAGCTTTCGTTCGACACGATGGTTTGGCGCTGTTTGTCCCATAGGATTGGTACTGTCACTCGGCCCGAGTAACCAGGATCGGCCTTGGTATAGATCTGATGAACGTGGGACAGGCTATAGAGATCATCGCCGCTTGCGCCGTGATCGTCTGTTTCAAAGCTCCACCCTTCATTCAGCATGTCGGGATGAGCGGCTGAGACAGTGATGTGATCGCTTAACCCCTTGAGTTTGCGAAAGATCAATGTGCGGTGCGCCCAAGGGCAGGCATAGCTGACATAAAGATGGTAGCGCCCGCTCTCGGCTGGAAAACCTCCTTGGCCCGAGGAGCCGGGCGCGCCGTCGGCGGTGATCCAGTTGCGGAATTGCGCGGCGCTGCGTTTGAACGCGCCGTTGTGGGATTTGGTGTCATACCATTGGTCGTGCCACGTGCCGTCAATGAGCAAGCCCATGAGTGATCTCCAATCTTTGTTTGGAGGTAACTTAAGGCGATGTTCGCAGTCCGCACATGGCAAGTTACGCGCAACCTCTCTGCGCTACCGCACAACTTGGTCTGAGGTTTCTGCGCAACGCATGGTTCGGATTCAATAATTCACAAAATCTTATCTTGATTTTAAAACCTCTCCGAAGAGGCTGGGCTTTGTTCGTCTGGGAGGAGCGACATGAGTACTTATGTGTCCAAAGAGATCAGTGACGGGTTGAACGCGGCCCGTATAGCCAGCCTGAAAAAGGCAAGCCGCCTGCGCGTTGAGATGGGGGAGGAGTATTTTAAGGTTCTTCGCCTGTGGAAAGATGGTTTTGCGGTGGAGACCGAGACGACGCCGCGCCTGCGGGGGTTGGTTGATTTGTATGATGGAGCCAACCACCTTTATCAGTGCCTGATCATCGCATCCGAAGACGAGGCGGGCGAAATGCGTTACGAGTTCAAGCGCAATACCGTTGCCGCCGACAAGGCCCCGTTGGATTTCTATCGTGACCCGGATACGCCGATTGCCCTGTTGGGCAAGGACGGCTGAACAGTTCACTGGTTAGGTAGGGGTGCTCCCGCGCCCGAGCAGACCTGACTGCGTCAGCTCCACCATCGGACTTGGGCCCGGCGCCGCGCCGAGCGCGGCGCGGTACCGCGTGGGGTTATGTCTATGCCGTTGCAGCAGGCGTGGACTGGGCGACTTTTCGTTTTTCCATCTTAGGTCCCAAAAGAGCGCCAACCGCCGCGCGCAGCGCGGCTCGGCCCAACCAGAGGAGATGTCCTGCAAGGGGCATCTACGGCGGGGCGGGAGTTCTTCGAATCAGTGGCGGATTTCGACGGTGGTGCCGATGGGCGTAACCGACCAGAGCTGCGCCATCTGTGCATTACTGATGGCGATACAACCTGCAGTCCAATCTCCTGGCAAGGAAATACCGACAATTCCGTTGGGCTGGCCGTGGATAAAGATGTCGCTGCCCGGGTCCACGCCATCCGCCTTGGCGCGAGCGATGTCTTGTGGTCTGGGATAGTTCAGGCCAAGTGACAGGTGGAAGGCACTGTTGGGGTTGCGGCGGTCGATGATGAATTCACCCAAGGGCGTTTTGCCGTCGCCTTCCTGCACTTTGTCCCCGTCCGGTGCAAAGCCAAGGGCGACCGGCACTTGCATGACCACCTGACCGTCTGCCATTGCGGTCAACCGACGTGCCGATTTCTCGATCAGGATGTGATCGATTTGATCAACATCCAGCGCCGAGGGTGGAGGGGCAGGTCGAGGTGCAAAGCGATCCCACAACGCTAGACTGGCGCCGGTCACCAGAACCAACGCCAGAACGGTCCAGAAGAACCGCCACAACATGGTTACTGAAGATCACCAAAGGCACGGGTCAGGCGGGCACAGGCCTCTTCGACACGCGACCGTTGGGTGCCTAGATTGAACCGCAGGAAGCTTTCACCGCCCAAGCCAAAGGTCGTGCCATGATTGGCCGCGATCTGGGCGTCCTGTTCGACGCGGTTGGTGAAGTCTTCGCGTGGCATGCCGGTGTCGGTGAAGTCGACCCAGGCCAGATAGGTTGATTCCAACTTCATCGAAGACAGTCCCGGAATGCCTGCAATGGCGGCATCAAAGATCTGCCGGTTCTGATCCAGATAGGCCACCTGCGCATCGACCCACTCGGCCCCTTCGGGCGAATAGGCAGCTGCGGTGGCGAACTGCCCGACTGAGTTCGGCGCCACGCTAAGCGCGGCCATGCGCGCGGCGAACCGGGCGCGCAAGTCTGGATCGGGGATGATCACCTGGCCTGTGTGCAGACCAGCGATGTTAAAGGTTTTTGAGGGCGCGGTCAGCATCAGCAGCCGATCCGTGATCGACGGGTCGGCGATCTGCATGGCAATGTGTTTGTGCCCTGCATAGACCAGATCATGGTGGATCTCGTCGGACAACAACAGCAGGTCGTGGCGCTTGGCGAAATCCGCAACGCCTTGCAGTTCCTCTTGGGTCCAGACCCGGCCACCCGGATTGTGCGGCGAGCAGAGGATGATCATCTTTTCCGAACCGGTCATCATCGCGTCATAAGCGGTGAAATCCATCTCATACCGGCCATCGTTGTTCACCAGTGGGCATTCGACCACAGTGCGGCCAGCGGCGCGGATCACTTTGGCAAAGGCGTGATAGACTGGCGTGAAAAGGACAATCCCGTCACCCGGAGCCGTGAATGTGTCCAGGCACAAGCCGACGCCATTCACCAGCCCGGTGGTGGTAAAGATCGCGTCCTGCTCGATGCTCCAGCCGTGGCGGGTGTCCATCCACCACTGGATCGCGCCTTTGTAATCGGTATCCAGATTGGTGTAGCCCAGAACGCCGTCTGCGACCTTGTGGATCTTGCGGCGGACCACTTCGGGGGCACTGGAAATCGGTGTCGGCCACCCACATCGACAAGCCCGTGTCCGCGGGAACGCCATAGAGCGGTTCCATCATATCCCACTTGGCGCAATGGGTGCCGCGGCGGTCGATCAGGTCGTCGAAATTCATGAGCCTCTCCTGTCATGTGCGCCGGGCAGGCTAGCGGGAAATCCGGTGGACGCAAGGGGGCGTTGCGGTGACGCGCACTATGGCCTAAATCACCGGCATGAAACGTAGCATTCTGATCCATCCCGACCCGCGCTTGAAAAAGCTGTGTGATCCTGTTGCCGATATTTCGGACGATTTGCGCAAGCTGGCCGACGACATGCTTGAAACGATGTATGAGGCGCCCGGCATCGGTCTGGCCGCGCCGCAGATCGGCGTGCTGAACCGGTTGATCGTGCTGGATTGTGTCAAGGAAGAGGGCGAGACACCCCGCCCGTTGGTGATGTTCAACCCCGAAGTTCTGTCGTCTTCGGACGATTTGAACGTCTATGAAGAAGGGTGTTTGTCGATCCCGGATCAATACGCCGAGGTGACCCGCCCGCGCGAGGTTGAGGTGGCGTGGATGGACCAGAATGGCAACGCCCAGAAAGAAGTGTTCGATGGTTTGTGGGCCACATGCGTGCAGCATGAGATCGACCATCTGGATGGGAAATTGTTCATCGACTATCTGAAACCGCTAAAACGGCAGATGATCACGCGCAAGATGCAAAAGCTTAAGCGTGAGCGGGCGCGCGCCTGAATGGCGGTACGAGCCATTTTGACTTGGCCCGACGACCGGCTTGTGACGCAATGTGCGCCGGTGACGGGACCCGAGGACGTGCTGATCGCAGACATGTTCGATACGATGTATGCGGCAAATGGCCGAGGTTTAGCCGCGCCGCAGATTGGTGTGCTCAAGCGCGTATTTGTTATGGATTGCGGCTGGAAAGAGGGCGAGCCGACGCCCTTGGCAATGATCAACCCCTTCATCATGGCGGCTGAACGCGCAGAAGAGATTGGGCCCGAGGGGTGCTTGTCTATTCCAGGAATTATGGTTTCAGTCTCTCGCCCGCGTGCTGTGACGGTGCAATGGACCGCACCCGAGGGTGACATTCACATGGCCGATTTCGACGGGTTCGAGGCGCGCTGCATCCAACACGAGTTTGATCATCTCAACGGGATGGTAACCTTTGACCGTCTTGACGCCGTCGCCCGCCGCACGGCCGAGGCGCATTACAGGGAAATGAGCACATGACAGTTCGCAAATGCCTGCCGTGGCCCGACAAACGACTGCGCACCAAGGCCGAACCGGTGACCGAGATCACTGATGAGATCCGCGCTATCTGGACCGACATGATCGACACGATGGAGGCGATGCCGGGCGTTGGTCTGGCAGGTAACCAGATCGGCGTGATGCTGCGGTTGGCGGTGGTTGATGGCTCGACCGAGCGAGGACGGGCAGTGCGTTTGGCCAACCCTGAGATCCTGCATTCGTCGATCGAGCTGCGCGAACATGATGAGGCGAGCCCGAATTTGCCGGGCATGTCGGCCAAGATCAAACGTCCGCGTGCGGTGACCGTGCGGTTCCTGAACGAAGACGGCGCGGTGGATCGGCGTGACTTTGTCGGGATCGAGGCGACGAGTGTGCAGCATCAGATCGACCATCTGAACGGCAAGATGTATTTCGACCATCTCAGCAAGGTCAAACGCGACATGCTGCTGCGCAAGGCAAAGAAACAGAACGGCTGAGGCCAAAAACCGAGCAGGGGAACGTGATGCGCATCATCTTCATGGGAACGCCCGAGTTTTCGGTGCCGGTGCTGGATGCTCTGGTTGATGCTGGGCATGAGATCGCGGCCGTTTACTGCCAGCCGCCGCGCCCGGCCGGTCGGGGCAAGAAAGAGCGGCCAACGCCGGTGCATGCACGCGCCGTCGAGTTGGGGTTGGAGGTTCGCCATCCCGTCTCCCTAAAAGGGGTGGAGGAGCAGGCGGCTTTCGCGGATTTGCAAGCCGACGTGGCGGTGGTTGTGGCCTATGGATTGATCCTGCCACAGGCGGTGCTGGATGCGCCCGCCAAGGGATGTCTGAACATTCATGCCAGCCTGTTGCCACGGTGGCGCGGGGCCGCGCCTATTCACCGCGCGATCATGGCAGGCGACGCTGAGACTGGTGTCTGCATCATGCAGATGGAGGCCGGTCTGGACACCGGACCGGTTTTGTCGCGCGTGGCCACGCCGATTGGCGGCGAAGAGACCACAGCACAGCTGCACGATCGGCTGTCTGCGATTGGTGCGCAGGCGATTGTTGATGCCCTGGTGCAATTGCCCGATCTGGTGCCCGAGGGGCAATCAGAGGCGGGCGTAAATTATGCGCACAAGATCGACAAAGCAGAGGCGCGGGTTGATTGGACCAAGCCAGCGGTTGAGGTGGATCGCCAAATTCGTGGCCTGTCCCCATTCCCCGGAGCATGGACCGAGATTGACGGACAGCGGGTGAAACTGTTGGCCTCGCGCCTTGCAGATGGCACAGGCGCGCCGGGTGCGGTGTTGGACGATATGTTGACCGTGGCCTGTGGCGAAGGGGCGGTGTCCCTGTTGCGCTTGCAAAGGGCCGGGAAAGGCGCGCAGGATACGGATGTGTTTCTGCGTGGTATGCCGGTGGCCAAGGGTGCGCAGCTTTAAAAGGATGACGCCATGTTCATGACGTTGATGGGAACCGTGGTGATTGCCGGTATCGTGGGTTATGCCTCGGAGCGCACAGGCTGGACCCGCAATGGCATCTTGCAGTCGATGATCATTTGCATCGGTGGGGCGTTCCTGTTCTATTTCATCCGCATCATGTTTGGCGTTGGTTTTTCTTCGCCTGGAATGAATGCGATTGTATCGAGCATTGGCGCGTTGGTTATCGTGCCATTCCATTGGAGGCGCTGACATGACGGTTGTGGCGCTTATCGTAATCGGGGCGGCGGCCGGGTTTCTGGCAACGCGTCTGATGCGGATCGAGGCCGACATTCCCACCACCATGTTCATCGGCATCATCGGCGCGCTTGTCGGCGGTTTTGTCCTGCGCTTTCTGTCAAGCGTGATGGGAATCCTCTCGGGCTTTGTTGGCGCGGTGCTTGGTGCGCTGTTGGTGATCTGGATCTGGAAGACCTATTTTCACAAGCGCTGACAGGGGCTTGACGTAAATCGCCCGAGGGCGCCAACTGCTGGAAATGAGATTTCTGGCGGAGGGTGCGATGATCACGAGTGCAACGATCAAGGATCTGGGGGCGGATGATGTGGCCCTGATGGGCGTGCCGCTCGATTTGCACAGTTCGTTTTTGCAAGGCCCCGCGTTTGCGCCAAACCGCATCCGCGAGGCGCTGCATTCTGGGGCGGCAAACCTGACGGCCGAGGATGGCACGGATCTGGGCGCGACGGACCGGGTCAAGGATACCGGCGATCTGGATGTGTTCGAACAGCGCGGGCCAGAACCAATCGCCAAGATCGAGGCCGGTGCAGGCGCGCGCATCGACACAGGCGCGCGGCTTTTGTCCTTGGGTGGGGATCACTCGGTGGCCTATCCGCTGATCACCGCCCACGCGGATCGCTATGATGGATTGAATGTACTGCACATCGACGCGCACCCGGACCTTTATGATCAACAGGATATCGGCCCGCTGGGGCATGGCTGTCCGTTTGCGCGGGTGATGGAAACGGGCAAGGTCAAGCGTTTGATGCAGGTGGGCATTCGGACGATGAACACGCATCAGCGCGAGCAGGCTGAACGGTTCGGGGTTGAGGTTGTGGACATGCGCAACTGGCGGTCCGACCTGACACCCGTGTTTGATGGACCAGTCTATCTATCGCTCGATCTTGATGGTCTGGATCCGGCCTTTGCACCGGGCGTGTCGCATCACGAACCGGGGGGCCTCAGCACACGTGACGCGATTGACCTGATCGCGCGGTTTCAAGGGGACTTGGTCGGTGCGGATATCGTTGAGTTGAACCCGCATCGCGACCCTTACGGGATGACGGCGATGGTGGCGGCGAAATTCGTCAAAGAGATTGGCGCGAGGTTATTGCGCTGAAGGTGCCACCTGCGCGGCCTGTCGGCCTTGCGTCCTGCGGACGGCGGGGCCAGGCTCATGCGGGCAACGCCCGCATGAGCCTGGCCCAACGGGAGGAGATGTCCCACCAGGGCATCGACGACGGGCGGGAGCGCTACCGGTTGTGCGTGCGGGGTGGTCGGCTTTTGTAGACGGGCAGACGCCAGCCAAAGATCAACGAGCCTGCGCGCAGGCCCCAACAGGTGAGCGCACCTAGCCCCAGAGCGGGCAACTGCGGCAAGCCTTGCGCGAAAACAAGAATCGAAACACATGATCCGACAAGGGCGCAGGTCACGTAAAGCTCCCCCTGTTTCAGAACCAGTGGAATTTCGTTGCACACGACGTCGCGCATCAATCCGCCCAGACACCCGGTGGTCATGCCCATCAGCACCACGATGATAGGTGGTTGACCCAGTGTCAGGGCAACACCCGTACCGGCTGCCACAGCGATTGCCAGTGCAAAGCTATCCAACCAGATCAACCAGCTGTAGCGGCTCTCCATCCGATGCGCGGTAAAAAACACAAGCACAGCGGCAGATGCCGCGATCAAGATATACGTCGGCTCGCCCACCCAGAAAATCGGGTGGCGATCCAGCAGCAGATCGCGCACGGTTCCGCCCCCAACAGCGGTGAGGCACGCCACAAAGGCAAACCCTACCAGATCCAGCTGCGCCCGGCTGGCCACCAATGCGCCTGTCAGGGCAAAGACCAGGACCGAGGCATAATCCAATAGGGCAAGTGCATTCACGTCTTGGCTTTCTTGGGTTTGAAGGGGGCCATGCCCGCGCGCGCCAATTCATCAGCTCGCTCGTTTTCAGGGTGCCCCGCGTGGCCTTTGACCCATTCCCAGGTCACATCATGGCGTTGTTGCGCCTCATCGATGCGTTGCCACAGATCGACGTTCTTCACTGGCTTTTTCGAAGCGGTCTTCCAGCCGTTTTTCTTCCAGCCAAAGATCCAGCCGGTTACGCCGTTCTTCACATAGGCGCTGTCGGTGACGACCGTGATCTTTGTGGGGCGCTCCAGTGCCTCAAGCGCGTTGATCGCAGCCAGCAGTTCCATGCGGTTGTTGGTGGTCTCGGCTTCGCCACCCTTGAGTTCGCGTTCCTTCACGACCGTCTCACCTTCCATCGCGCGCAGCAGTGCGCCCCAGCCGCCGGGGCCGGGATTGCCGGAGCATGCTCCGTCGGTATAGGCAAAGAGCTCAGGCATGTGCAGTCATCGTTACAAAGGTTTCGACGTTGCTAGGCCAGACCTTCGCCGTTGCCGCGTTTGGAGCGGATTACAGTAAAACCTGCGGTGTTCAGATGCTCGCGCAATTCATCCTCGCTGAAATAGGAATAGAAGCGGCCTAGATTGTCGCGACCCTGATCGCTGCCCAGTTTCATGCCGATGTGAAAGGCGCCACCGGGTTTCAAGGCCCGGTGAATGCGGGTCAGATGGGCGGGGAACTCTTCGCGCGGGGCGTGCAAGAGGCTAAAGTTGGCCCAGATGCCATCGTAAACATCTTCGGCGTTCATCTGATCAAAAGTTTCGACACGTGCATCGACGCCAAAGTCGGACTTGGCCAGGGCCACCATCTCGGGGGAGGCGTCGGTTGCATCGACCTGCAAGCCTTCTGCTTTGAAACGCGCGGCCCAATGGCCGGGGCCGCAGCCCAGATCCAAGATGCATCCGCCCTCTGGGATCAATTCCAGAAAGCCACGCACGTCGGATTTCTGATCAATGTCTTTGGATCGTGCAAAACCGTCCGCGTATTGCTTCGCGGCACCGGCATAGACGTCGAGTGTCTGTTTGTCGCTCATGCGGGCACTCGCAGGACACGTGGAACTTTGAATTCGACGTTTTCGACGGCCGTTTCGACTGTTTCTACGTGGACGTCAAATCGCTCTCGAAAGGCATCGATTACCTCGTTCACCAACAGCTCGGGGGCGGATGCGCCAGCGGTGATGCCCACAGATGTCACGCCATCCAACGCGCGCCAATCGATGTTTTCCGCGCGCATGACAAGTTGGGCATAGTTGCATCCCGCCTTCGAGCCGACCTCGACCAGGCGGCGTGAGTTTGACGAGTTGGGCGCGCCCACTACCAGCATTGCGTCCACCTTTGGGGCGATGGCCTTGACCGCCTCTTGCCGGTTGGTGGTCGCGTAGCAGATGTCTTCTTTATGCGGGCCAACGATCTTTGGAAAACGCGCCTGCAGGGCTGCTACTATGTCCTTGGTGTCATCGACGCTCAGCGTGGTTTGCGTGACATAGGCGATGTTGTCCGGATTGCGTACTGGAACGGTCGCCACATCGTCGACGGTTTCGACCAGCAGAACCTCGCCCTCGGGCAGTTGCCCCATCGTTCCGATTGTTTCGGGGTGGCCTTTGTGACCGATCATGATCATTTGCAGGCCGGCCTCGGAATGACGTTGTGCCTCGACATGCACCTTGCTGACCAGCGGGCAGGTGGCATCGACAAAAACCATGTTACGGCGCGAGGCCTCGGCCGGGACGGATTTGGCCACGCCATGGGCGGAAAAGATCACCGGGCGGTCGTCGGGGCAATCGTCCAGTTCCTCGACAAAGATTGCACCTTTGTCGCGCAGGCCATCGACGACGAACTTGTTGTGTACAATTTCATGGCGCACAAAGACGGGCGAGCCCCATTTTTCGAGCGCCATTTCCACGATCTTGATGGCACGATCAACACCGGCACAGAACCCGCGGGGGCTGCCAAATACAATGTCAGAGGCGGTTTGGTCATTTTGGCATCTCCTTGCTTAGCGACAGGTAAGGCTTTGCTCACTTCAGGTCCAGTGCGGGAATTTGTCACGAATCTGACATGGCGGAAATGTATATCGAACTCATTGAATGACCAGATCATAAAACGATGCGTTCTTTGGGTGTAATTTCACCCGGTGGGCAAGTCGGGTTTTGTTAAAGAAAGACCCCGAGCCGAAGGGCTCGGGGTCTTTGGTGTCTGACACAGTTACCCTGCAGGGTTGACCCGGCTCGGGCTGATTAGACCTATTAAGTTATTGCCCGCTTGCGGCCATGACGCTGCGTGGTTCCATCGGAACTTCGCGCGGCGGTCTTCCAATGACATCCTTGAGTTCTTCAAGTTCGATGAAATTGTCGGCTTGACGGCGCAATTCATCCGAGATCATCGGTGGTTGGCTGCGAATGGTGGAGACAACCGACACGCGCACGCCCTGACGTTGCAGACTGGCCACAAGCGGGCGGAAGTCACCATCGCCCGAGAAGAGAACGATGTGATCCACGCGCGGCGCAAGTTCCATGGCATCCACAGTCAGTTCGATGTCCATGTTACCCTTGACCTTACGGCGGCCCATGCTGTCGGTGTATTCCTTGGTCAGCTTGGTCACCATGGTGAAGCCATTGTAGTGCAACCAATCCACCAAGGGCCGGATGGGCGAGTACTCGTCATTTTCCAGGAGCGCTGTGTAGTAGAAAGCACGAAGCATCTTGCCGCGACGCATGAACTCTTGGCGCAGCAGCTTGTAATCGATATCGAAACCCAGTGCTTTGGCGGCGGCGTAAAGATCTGAACCGTCGATGAACAGCGCTAGCCGTTCGTCCTTGTAAAACATAAATATGTCCTTCCGGTATAATCCATTCGCCCTGTTATCCGTGAGTGAGTGCTTAAATTGGCGAAATGGTGCCATTAATCTAGGAGAATTCACGTGTATCGCAAGTATGATATGATAATGATTAGGGGTCAATGTTGACACAAATTCGGTCAAATGTGGTTATCGCATTGGGTGGAAACCTACCTTTTGACGGGGCTGACCCCAAAGTGACCCTGCGGCAAGCAATTCAACGCATTGCGGACAGCGGCATAGTGATTCGAAAAACGAGCCGATTCTTCAAAACCCCGTGTTTCCCGGCAGGAGCTGGTCCTGACTATGTCAACGCTGCGATTCGTGTCGAAACAGAGCTTTCACCCGAAGCTCTTTTGCAGTTGTTGCACGAAGTCGAACATGAATTCGGACGCGCACGCGAGCAGCGTTGGGGCATGCGGACGCTTGATCTTGATATCCTGATGTACGCAGATCGGGTTCTGCCAGATCAAGACAGTTTTGCAAGCTGGATGCGTTTGCCGTTAGAGGAGCAGGTCAGGGCGACGCCTGATTGTCTGATTTTACCGCATCCAAGACTTCAGGACCGGGCATTTGCCCTTGTTCCCGCCAATGATGTGGCACCGGATTGGGTGCACCCTGTTTTGGGACGCACAATCGGGGAACTTTGTGCAGCCTTGCCAGAAAAAGACGTGGCAGAGGTCGAGCCGATTTGATCATGGACGATCAAGTCGTTTCTTGCTTGTCAAGCTGGAGATTCGCCCTTACATACACCTCTTCTGGACAAGGTTTCACTTTGGAGATTGCCCGATGGCCCGCGTGACGGTTGAAGACTGCGTAGACAAGGTTCCAAACCGGTTTGAACTGGTGATGCTTGCCGCCCATCGGGCGCGCGAGATTTCTGCGGGTGCGCCGATCACCGTGGATCGTGACAACGACAAGAACCCTGTCGTGTCCCTGCGCGAGATTGCTGACGAAACTCAGAGCGCCGCTGACCTGCGCGAACGACTGATCGAAAGCAACCAGACCCAGATTGAGGTTGACGAACCCGAAGAGGATTCGATGGCCCTGTTGATGGGAGCAGACTCCGACAAGCCGACCGATGACGACATGTCCGAAGAAAAACTGCTGCGTGCCTTGATGGAAGCGCAGGGGCAGGGCTGACCCCACCGCGAAAGGATGCGGACCGGAAATGATTGCAGCTGAAGATCTGATTGCGCTGGTCCGCAACTACAATCCTAAAACAAACGCCAAGCGCCTAGCCGAAGCTTATGACTTTGGCGAGGAAATGCACGATGGGCAGTTTCGCCATTCAGGCGAGCCGTACTTTACGCATCCTGTTGCCGTCGCCGCTATTTTGACCGAGCAGCGGTTGGATGATGCCACCATCATCACCGCGTTGCTGCATGACACTATCGAAGACACCAAGGCGTCCTATTCAGAAGTGACCAAACGCTTCGGTGACGAGGTCGCCATGTTGGTCGATGGTGTTACCAAGCTGACCAATCTGCAACTGTCCAGCCGCGAAACCAAGCAAGCCGAAAACTTTCGCAAGCTGTTTATGGCGATGTCCAAGGACTTGCGGGTCATTCTGGTAAAACTGGCCGACCGTTTGCACAACATGCGCACGATCAAAGCAATGCGGCCGGAAAAACAGGTGGTGAAGGCGCGCGAAACTATGGACATCTATGCACCGCTCGCGGGCCGCATGGGTATGCAATGGATGCGCGAAGAGCTTGAAGACCTGGCGTTCCGTGTTCTCAATCCCGAAGGTCGACAGTCGATTATCCGGCGCTTCATTACGCTGCAGCGTGAAACAGGTGACGTGATCCATCGCATCACCGGCGACATGAGATTCGAATTGGAAAAGGCGGGGATCCAAGCCGAAGTGTTTGGCCGGGCCAAGAAACCCTATTCCATCTGGCGTAAGATGCAGGAAAAAGATCAGGGGTTTTCTCGCCTTTCCGACATCTATGGTTTCCGCATCATCACTCTGTCCGAGGAAGACTGCTATCGCACCCTTGGCGCGATCCACCAGCGTTGGCGGGCGGTACCGGGCCGGTTCAAGGATTACATCAGCCAGCCAAAATCAAACGGCTATCGCTCGATTCACACCACGGTGTCGGGGCGCGATGGCAAACGGGTCGAGGTGCAGATACGCACCCGCCAGATGCACGATGTGGCGGAAACCGGTGTGGCGGCGCATTGGTCGTACCGGGACGGCGTGCGGACCGAAAACCCCTTTGCGGTTGATCCGGCAAAATGGATCGCCAACCTGACCGAGCAATTTGACAATGAAGAAGACCACGAGGATTTCCTCGAGGCCGTCAAGCTTGAGATGTATTCGGATCAGGTATTTTGCTTCTCACCCAAGGGTGACGTGGTCAAACTGCCGCGCGGGGCGACACCGCTGGACTATGCCTATGCCATCCATACGCGGATTGGCCATGCCTGTGTCGGTGCCAAGGTGGACGGCATCCGCGTGCCGTTATGGACTCGTCTCAAGAATGGTCAGTCGGTCGAGATCATTACGGCCGAAGGTCAGACGCCGCAGGTTACCTGGCTGGACATCGCGGTCACCGGCAAAGCCCGCACTGCCATCCGGCGTGCATTGCGTGAAGTGGACCGTGAACGGTTTATCAAACTGGGACAGGAGCTTGCACGCTCTGCGTTCGAGCATGTGCAACGAAAAGCTACGGACAAGGCACTGGACACAGCGGCCAAAAACCTGCGCTTGAAAAACCGGGACGAGTTGCTGGCCCGACTGGGCAGCGCCGAGTTGACGGCACATGACGTTGTGCAAGCGGTTTATCCGGAGTTGGCGCCCGACGAGGGGGACGCGATCCCGCTGCGCAGGGCTGTTATTGGTCTGGAACCGGGGCAGAGCTTTGAGCGCGCGCCTTGTTGTCAGCCGCTTCCTGGCGAGCGCATTCTGGGGATCACCTACCGCGGCAAGGGCGTGGTGGTGCATGCAATCGACTGCGATCGTTTGAGCGAGTTTGAGGATCAGACCGAACGCTGGGTCGATTTGCACTGGCATGCCGGAACTCACCCGGCGGTTTATGGGGCAACGCTGGATTTGACGATCGGAAACGACGCTGGCGTCTTAGGGCGCATTTGCACATTGATCGGAGAGAAAAAGGCCAATATCTCAAACTTGGAGATTGTCGACAGAAAACCGGATTTCTACAGGTTGATGGTCAACGCCGAGCTTCGGGACATAGAACAACTGCATTCTTTGATGCTGATGCTTGAGGCGGAAAGTGATGTAGCCGCTGTTGAACGGTATCGCGAGAAAAACCCGGGAAAATCCGGGATTAGCTAAAGCCGTTTCGGCACGGAAAGGAACACGCGGGTGGTATTCAAACGCCGAGATCGACGCACGCCAGTGCAGATCGCCTCGGAATTCGTGTACCCGCGCGGTGGTTGGACCCGAGCCTTTCACTATGTCAAACACCGTGTGCGCCGATTGCCGGATTCACCCGAACGGATTGCGCGCGGCATCTGGGCTGGGGTTTTCACCAGCTTCACGCCGCTCTTTGGGCTGCACTTTCTCGTGGCCGCGTTGTTGGCCTACATTATCAGAGGCAATATTCTGGCCTCTTTGATGAGCACGTTTTTTGGCAATCCGCTGTCTTTCATCTTCATTGCTGCTGTGTCGCTGCGAACGGGACATTTCATTCTTGGCACCGAATTTGAAAAACAGAACGCCTCGCTGGGGTTGAAATTCAAACAGGCTGGGGCGGATCTGTGGCACAATTGCAAGGCGATCTTTACGCCTGACGTGGCGGATTGGCATGGGCTATCGGTATTCTTTTATGAGGTGTTCTTGCCTTATCTGGTTGGGGGTATCCTGCCGGGGATCATTGCAGCCACGATCATGCATATGCTCAGCCTGCCTTTGATCCGCGCCTATCAGCAGCGCCGCCGCAAAAAGATCAAAGCCAAGTTCGACGCCATCCGTAAAAAAGCCGAAGCTGAGGCTGACCCTCTGGGCAAAGCGGACTAGTCTCGGGCAAAATTAATCAAAAGGATTCGTGCGATGTCTGGCGACAAACTGCGTCTTGGTGTGAACATCGACCATGTTGCAACGGTTCGAAATGCGCGGGGCGGGGCCTATCCCGATCCGTTGCGCGCGGCCAAGCTGGCGGAAGAGGCCGGGGCTGATGGCATCACCGCGCACCTGCGCGAAGACCGCCGCCACATCTCGGACGCGGATATTGATGGGCTGATGGAGGTTCTGTCGGTGCCGTTGAATTTCGAAATGGCCGCAACAGACGAGATGCAAAAGATCGCTCTGCGCCACAAACCCCATGCCGTTTGCATTGTGCCTGAAAAGCGCGAAGAGCGGACAACCGAAGGTGGGCTCGAAGTCGCGCGCGAGGAAAACCGGCTGGCCCATTTCATCGCACCATTGCGCGACGTAGGCTGCCGGGTGTCGATCTTTATCGCGGCTGACAAACGCCAGATCGAGGCGGCTCACCGGATCGGGGCCGAAGTGATCGAGTTGCATACCGGCGCCTATTGCGATGCCCATTCTGAGGGTCGTTTCGACGAACGCGACCGTGAATTGGAAGCGCTGCGTGAGATGTCGGCCTTTGCTCACTCGTTGGGGCTTGAAGTGCACGCGGGCCATGGCCTGACCTATGACACCGTGCAACCGGTTGCTGCCTTTCCCGAGGTGATGGAACTGAACATCGGTCACTTCTTGATCGGCGAGTCGATCTTTCGCGGCATAACCCCTGCGATCAGTGAAATGCGCCGCCTGATGGACGAGGCGCGCGCATGATCACGCCGGGGTTTGTTGCGGTCTGGATCGCTTGGTTGCTGGCTGGCGGCTCGCCGGGGCCTGCGACCATGGGGATTGCCGGAACCGCAATGACCGAAGGCCGCCGGGCCGGATTGGTCTTTGCGCTTGGCATTTGTGCAGGCTCTGCCGCGTGGGGCATTGCGGCAGCCTTGGGGCTGTCCGCAATTATGCTGGCCAATGTCTGGGTGTTCGAGGTGATCCGTTACGTGGGCGTCGCCTATCTGGGGTGGTTGGCGATCAAGGCACTGTTGCGGGCGTTGCGATCAGACGAGGTAGCATTGGGCAATCCCGTGAAGGGCACGCTTGGCTCTATCTTTGCCAAGGGTGCCGCGATCCATCTGACCAATCCCAAAGCGATCCTGAGCTGGGGGTCAATCTATGCCATCGTGGCGCCAAACGATGCCAGCCTTGCGATGCTGTTGGGTTATTTCGGGATGCTCTACGCGGGGTCGTTGGTTGTCTTTATTGGCTACGCTTTCCTGTTCTCGTCCGAGCGAATGGTCAACGCCTATCGCCGTGCGCGACGCTGGTTTGACTTTGCCTTTGCCGGGTTCTTTGGTCTCGCAAGTTACAAGATCCTGACGGTTCGGTTGTCATGATCCTAGGCATCGGTACAGACCTCGCAAACATTGAACGTATTCAGGGCACGCTGGATCGTTTTGGCGACCGCTTTCGCAACCGTGTGTTCACTGACATAGAGCAACGCAAAGCAGAGCGTCGGCATGACACCGCGGGAACCTATGCAAAACGCTGGGCCGCGAAAGAAGCCTGTTCCAAGGCACTAGGTACTGGCTTGCGGATGGGAATCGCGTGGAAGGACATGGCGGTTACCAACCTGCGCACCGGACAGCCGGTGATGCATGTCACTGGCTGGGCTGCTGAGCGTTTGAAAGAGATGACGCCAGAAGGGTACGAGGCCATTATTCACGTAACTTTGACCGATGATCACCCCTGGGCCCAGGCCTTTGTGGTGATCGAGGCGCGACCCGTGGCCGATGCCGGTGTCGATACCTTGACTTACCCTGACCCCGCCCGCATGTAGCCCCAAACACTTTGTTAGATCGATTGGATCGGAGAACCGAATGGCCACCAAAGCCAAATCAGGAAACGCCATCTGGGAGACGATCAAAACCATCGTCTATGCCCTGCTGATTGCTGGTGTCTTTCGCACGTTGTTTTTTCAACCGTTCTGGATCCCGTCCGGTTCCATGAAGGAAACCCTGCTGATCGGTGATTTCCTGTTCGTGAACAAAATGGCCTATGGCTATTCTTATGCCTCGTGCCCCAGCTTGATCGTTGATGCCGAAGACATCTGTGGCTGGGCCAAAGGCGACAACACTCGCTTTTGGGGGGCGAGCCTGATCGTGGCGATGTCGTTGTTTTCCGTCACCCGGTGTCGGGACGCGATTATATCAAACGTTTGATTGGTCTGCCGGGTGATAAGGTTCAGATCAAGGACGGACTGCTGTATCTGAACGGCCAGGCGGTAAAAGTCGAAGACGACGGCATCTTCGAGGAAGTCTATGCCGAGCAAGGACCGCAACGTCTGCGTCCGCGGTGTGAAAATGGCCCCGTGGGCGAGGGCGGCTTGTGTCAAAAACCCAGGCAGATTGAAACGCTTCCCAATGGTGAAAGTCACGCGATCCTAAATATCGGGAACCAGGCGTCGGACCACACTGGCATTTATGTTGTTCCCGAAGGGCATTATTTCTTTATGGGTGACAATCGCGACAACTCCAGCGACAGCCGTTTGCCGCAGTCGGCTGGCGGCGTAGGATTCGTGCCTTATGAAAACTTGATCGGACGGGCGGATCGCATCATGTTCTCGTCTGCTGGCCGGTCAATGCTGTTCTTCTGGACCTGGCGGAGTGATCGCTTTTTCAAGGGGATCGAGTGAAACTTTCGGCCGAAATGAGAGCATTCCAGGAGCGGATCGGACATGAGTTCGCCCGACCCGAGTTGCTGGTGCGTGCGTTGACTCATGGCTCGATCTCGTCGCCAACCCGAGGGGATAACCAGCGGTTGGAGTTCCTGGGTGATCGGGTGCTGGGGTTGGTGATGGCCACGGCGCTTCTCGATCACGACAAGAAAGCGACCGAGGGTCAACTGGCGCCGCGGTTCAACGCGTTGGTGCGCAAAGAGGCCTGTGCCGATGTCGCGCGCGAGATTGATCTGGGCGCGGTGTTAAAACTGGGCCGGTCCGAGATGATGTCTGGTGGCCGTCGCAAACAGGCCTTGCTGGGAGACGCGATGGAGGCCGTCATTGCTGCCGTCTACAAGGATGGTGGCTTTGAGGCGGCCCAGGCGATGATCCTGCGGCTGTGGGGCAAGCGCGTCACCACGGTCGAAGCCGATGCGCGCGACGCCAAGACTTCGCTTCAGGAATGGGCGCAGGCGCGGGGGCAAAAACCACCCAGCTATGAACAGGTATCGCGCAGCGGTCCAGATCATGCGCCAGTCTTTACGATTGTCGCCCGCTTGCAGGACGGGACTGAGGCTCAGGCCACAGCCGGTGCAAAGCGGCAGGCTGAACAGGCCGCTGCCAAAGCGTTGCTTGAGGCGGTGAGCAAAGGCTAAACGGGTGCTGGCGCTTTGCAGGAAACTCGGCTAAAACGCGCGCTTTCGTAAGGATCGAGGCTTTACATGACCACACGTGCCGGATTTGTCGCTCTGATCGGTGAACCCAACGCGGGCAAGTCCACGTTGCTCAACCGCATGGTCGGCGCGAAAGTGTCGATCGTGACGCATAAGGTGCAGACCACCCGCGCCCGCATTCGCGGCGTGGCGATGGAAGGTGAGAGCCAGTTGGTGTTTGTCGATACGCCGGGCTTGTTCCAGCCGCGTCGTCGGTTGGACCGCGCGATGGTTGCAGCGGCTTGGGGTGGGGCGGCTGATGCTGATGTCATTGTTCTGATGATCGAAGCGCATCGGGGCATCACCGAAGGCGTCGAGCGCATTCTGGACGGTCTACAAGAGATCGGGCAGGGCCGGACTGTGGCGCTGGCGATCAACAAGATCGATAAGGTGCAGTCCGAGGTTCTGTTGGGTCTGGCTCAGGATCTGAACGAGCGCTATGGGTTTGCCGAAACCTTTATGATTTCGGCCGAACGCGGCCATGGTGTGGACGATCTGCGGCAATGGTTGGCAGGCAAACTGCCCGAGAGCCCATGGCTCTACCCCGAGGATCAGATCGCCGATCTGCCGATGCGGATGATCGCAGCCGAAATGACGCGTGAAAAGCTGACCCTGCGCCTGCATCAGGAGCTTCCTTATCAGCTGACGGTCGAGACGGAGAACTGGGAAGAGCGCAAGGACGGCTCGGCCAAGATTGACCAGATCATCTATGTCGTGCGCGATGGCCACAAGGGGATCGTTCTGGGCAAGCGGGGCGAGACCATCAAGGCGGTCAGCCAAGCAGCACGGGCCGAGTTGGAAGAGTTCCTTGATCGTAAGATTCATCTGTTCCTGCAGGTCAAAGTGCGGCCTAACTGGCTGGACGAGGCCGAGCGCTATTCCGAGATGGGTCTTGACTTCAAAGACGGAAACGCATGACCCGGCTGACAGCCGAGTTTTGGGTTCAGGCCTATCTGGCGCGGCTTAGATTTCAGGAAATTCCCGCCTTTGTCGTGGCTCATGGAGATGACAACGCGGGGGCCGTTCTGGTCAAGCTGAACACTCTGGATGGGCAGGCGGTGGCCTATCAGCGGGAATACAACCTGATGACCGGCGAGCGGGTCTGGTCCGAGCTGGCATCGGGCGTCGAGGGAGATGTTGACGCGGCCATTTCGCGCCAACGAGGGTTTGACCCCGATCTGTGGGTAATCGAGGTCGAAGACCGTCAGGGGCGGCATTTGCTTGGGGACGAGGGGCTGGAATAGCCTGCTCACCAATTGCCGGTTTTGGCGAAGATATCGTGGCCGGTTGCATTGGGTGCGCCACCTGCGAACTCTCTTACTTTTCCTGCGAACTCCTTGAAGTAGGGCTGAGATTGCACATGCGCCAAAGCTTCGGCGCTGTCCCAACGGCCCCAATGGACGCGGGTTTCCTTGTCGTCGGCGACGGCAACTTGGTAAGAGAAGCGGCCAGCCAACTCTGTGTCCGCATCCAAAGCTGAAACAAAGGCGTTAATTGCATCTTGCCAGACCGTTTCGTCACCGCTGTAGGTGTAGGTAATGGTGATTGCGCGCATGGCGCCACTCCTTAGTTTAACATTTTAGTTAAATAAAGGTGACGGCAGGCCAGGAGTCAAGTGGGCTTGCAGGGCATCGTTGGTTGCGCTCTGTTAGCGATTGAGTGTTTTTAGGGGCCGTTTCTTGGACTGGCGCGATCATGGAATTTTGCTGACGGTACGGCGCCACGGAGAAACGGCGGCGATCATCGACGTGTTCACCGAAGGGCACGGGCGTCATGCTGGCGTTGTCCGCGGTGGGACCAGTCGCAAGATCGCTCCGATCCTGCAACCGGGCGCGCAGTTGGATCTGCTGTGGCGTGCGCGGCTTGAGGATCATCTGGGCAGCTATCAGGTCGAACCCCTGCGCAGCCGGGCGGCTATTGCATTGTCGGGTCGCTTGTCTTTGTCGGGGCTGAATGCGGTGACAGCCCTGTTGGCCTTTGCCTTGCCTGAGCGCGAGCCACATGCGGATCTGTATCGGCGATCAGAGCAGCTTTTGGACCTTTTGGGACAAGATGAAATATGGCCTCTGGCCTATCTTCAGTGGGAAATGGCTCTGCTGGATGAGTTGGGATTTGGGATGGATCTGTCGGTCTGCGCGGTGACCGGCTCGGATCAGGGTCTGGCATATGTCTCACCCAAATCAGGTCGCGCCGTCTCGCAGGCGGGGGCAGGGGAGTGGGCTGATCGGCTGCTGGACTTGCCACCGGTGATGCTGGGCAAGGGGGTGGCCTCAGACGAAGAGGTTGTGCGGGCGTTGCGCACGACCGGGTATTTTTGGAACACCGATTGGCACCCGCCTTGGGCTCGCGACCTTTGCCAGAAGCGCGCGGGCGTTTCGTGGCAACCTTTACTCGGCGGCTGTGAACACCATTTCGTTCCCAGCATCATTGCGCAAGATCAAGGTGTTCCCGGACACCTCGGATTGAGTCATCGACAGAAGGGCTGCAAAATAGGTGCCTTCCTCGACCAGGAGGGGGCACTCGGAGGTGCCTGCGCCAAAGGCTTTGAGCTCAAACCAGGGGTAAGGCACATTGAGGGCGGCGCGATAGGCGTTGCAGGGCGCTTGCCCTGCGATCCGGCCGGTCTCGGGGAAGGTTAGTGTAATGGGGCCAGAGAAGCGGTCTGTGTCGATGCTCTGCAATTCCCACGTAAGCCCCGCTGCACCATAGGCGGCGATTGTCTCGTCCGAGCCGCATTGCAACAGGGCGAGGAAGGGCAAAATGAGCAAGGTTCTCATGGCAACTCTCGAATTGTGTTAAGTCGTTGGTAACTGAGGTGCCCGTTTGTCTGCAATGGTGGGTGTGCTCCTGCCGCCCCCAAAACCGCGCAGTTTTTGTTAGCCTATGCCCGATTGCACATGGGTGCTCAAAAGAAAAGGCCCGGCGTTTGAAACCGGGCCCAGTCGGGGAAATTTCTATTGATACGCCTTAGCCGAGCAGGCGGCGGGCGATGACCTGAGCTTGAATTTCAGCTGCACCTTCAAAGATGTTCAGGATGCGCGCATCACACAGGACACGAGAGATTTTGTATTCCAGCGCAAAGCCATTGCCGCCGTGGATCTGGAGGCCGTTGTCCGCAGCCGCCCATGCAACGCGAGCGCCCAGCAGTTTGGCCATACCGGCCTCAAGGTCGCAGCGGCGGTCGTGATCCTTTTCCCAAGCAGAAAAATAGGTCAACTGACGCGCCACCATGATTTCGACAGCCATCATCGCCAGCTTGCCCGACACGCGGGGGAAGTTGATCAGTGATTTACCGAACTGCTTGCGGTCCTGTGCATACTGCATCGCGATATCCAGCGCGCATTGCGCCACACCAATAGCGCGGGCGGCGGTCTGAATGCGGGCCGACTCGAAGGTCTGCATCAGCTGTTTGAAGCCTTTGCCCTCTTCGCCGCCCAGCAGGTTTTCGCCTTTGACCTTGAAGCCGTCAAAACCCAGCTCGTATTCTTTCATACCGCGATATCCCAGAACCTCGATCTCGCCGCCGGTCATGCCGGGGGTCGGGAACGGGTTTTCATCGGTGCCTGGTGTTTTTTCGGCCAGGAACATCGACAGGCCTCGGTGATCTGTCGTGTCAGAGTTGGTGCGTGCCAACAGGGTCATGACGTGCGTACGGGCGGCGTGCGTGATCCAGGTCTTGTTTCCGGTGACCTCATAGTCGCCGTCGGCATTTTTGACCGCGCGTGTGCGCAACGACCCCAGATCCGAACCGGTGTTGGGTTCAGTGAAGACTGCTGTTGGCAGGATTTCAGCACTGGCAATCTTGGGCAGCCAGTTGGCTTTCTGCTCGTCGGTGCCACCGGCCATGATCAGCTCGGCCGCGATCTCGGACCGTGTTCCCAGAGAGCCCACACCAATGTAACCGCGCGACAATTCCTCGGATACCACGCACATCGACGCCTTGGACAGGCCGAAGCCGCCGAATTCTTCGGGGATGGTCAGGCCAAAGACGCCCATCTCGGCCAGCTCGTTGATGATCTCAATCGGGATCAGCTCGTCCTTGAGGTGCCAGTCATGCGCATGTGGCTCGACTTTTTCGGCAGCGTAGCGGCGGAACTGGTCGCGGATCATCTCCAGCTCTTCATCCAGGCCAGAGGCTCCGAACATGGTCGAGCCTGCTTGCTCTTCCATCAGCTCAACAAGGCGCGAACGGGCGGCCTGGCTGTTGGCAGAGGACATCAGCGATTGCACTTCAGCGCATTGGAAACCCGACAGCGCGTCCCAACCCAACCCCATGTCCTGCAGGCGCACGACCTCGGTCTGGTTCATCGGGATGCCGCCTGCGATTTGGTGCAGATACTCACCAAACGCGATCTGGTGGAGCAGCTGCTCCATCTCGCCAAAGTTGCCGTCGGCTTGCAGCGCTTCAGCCCAACGCTGCATTTGGTGCAGCGAATTCTGATAGGTCGCTAGCCAAGCCAAGCCATGGGCGGCGGTCTGATTTGCTTCGATCAACGCGCCCGATACCTTGCCATCGACGCTCACCAACTCGCGGACCGAGGTCCGGGCAGCCTCGAACACGGAATCAACCGGGGCAATCGCCGCGCCGGTCAATGTCAGAAGGTCGGGCAAAATCACGGGGTTCGTCATCGTCGTCATATCCTGTCCGTCATGGGCCATGAATCAATTCCTCTGTTCTTGGCTTGGTCATATCATTTTGCACGTGCAGCGCAACATAAATACGCAGAAACCCCACGTATGGTTCATTTATTGCGTCATCATTTTTGCAGTGCAGCGTCCGATAAGAGTGATATTGGTGGAATATGGTAGGTTGGTTTGCGATCTTGTCGCCCACAGAATGGGCCCTTGCTTTTGCAGTTCTGTTTGTTGCCGGACTGATCAAGGGCATGGTCGGATTTGCCATGCCGATGATTTCCATCGCTGGGCTCAGTATGGTTTTGCCGCCAGATTGGGCCTTGGCTGGATTGATCATTCCAACCCTTGTGACAAACGGAATGCAGGCATTGGGTCAAGGGATGCAAGCTGCTGTAGTCTCGGTGCGGCGATTCCGCATTTTTCTGCTGGTTGGGCTGGTGTTCCTGCTGATGGGGTCGCAATTGGTGACACGCGTTGATGCCGACACGTTTTTGCTGATGATTGCGATCCCCGTTGCGGGTTTTGCGGTCGCGCAATTGTTCGGGTTGCGCTTTACCCTGAAAGCACCTTCCATGAAAGTCGAAGCCCTAACAGGTGCTGTGGCGGGATCTCGTAGGTGGCATGGCGGGCGTTTGGGGGCCACCGACCGTGGCTTATCTGACGGCCTTGAATACACCAAAGGATGACCAGATGCGCGTTCAGGGCGTCATATATGGTCTGGGCGCTGTCGCTTTGGTCGTGGCCCATCTGACGTCAGGAATCCTCAGGTCTGAAACTCTTGTCTTTTCCTTGACGCTTGTTGTGCCTGGGGTGGCTGGTATGTGGGCAGGCGGCCGCCTGCAGGGTCGTATTGATCAGGGCACTTTTCGAAAGATTACGCTCATAGTTCTGCTGGTTGCTGCTCTGAACTTGTTGCGCCGTGCGCTTTTTGGGTGAAATTCACAGTATCGGCAGTCGCTGTCTTATCGCCTTGTCTTGTTCCGCAGTCAGGTAGTCGGGATGATGTTCGGCCAAGATGGATTTGGCCTTTTCGCGCGCGACAGACCAAGCATCAGGGGCGCCCTTGTCCGCCCAGGTTTTTGGCGTATCACGGTCCGCGATATGCGGATAGAAATAGTCTCTTTCCATCGCCGACAATGTGTGTGATCCGCCTAAGAAATGACCGTCACCCAATACTGCGGAACAGATCGCGTCAAACCCCAAGTTCTCGGGTGACACCTCGACGCCTCGCAGTGCCCGATAGGTATGGGCATGCATTTCGTCATCCAGGACGAAGGCTTCGAAACTGGCTCCTAGCAAGGATGCCGTCATGCCGGAGCTTTCGTAGATCAGATTTCCACCAGCTAAGGCCGCTGCAAGCGATGTCATCGCTTTTTCCACTCCATACTGTGCATCGATGGCCTTGGCGTCGGTCATCGAAGCCGCAACGCCAGAGGGCAAGCCAAGCCAGTTGGACAATTGCGCCGAGGCCGCGTTAAGCAGGGCGATCTCTCCCCTCCTCCGGAAAAAGCACCAGTTCTAAGGTCGATCACAAAAGGCCAATTTGAAAACACCATGGGATGACCCGGTTTGATCACCTGCACCATGACAAGGCTCGCCAGTGTTTCTGCCAGTGATTGCACAAGGAACCCGGCAAGCGTGGCGGGCGCGGTCGCACCGGCCTGTGCCGCCGTGATGCAGGACACCGGGATGTTATGATCGAGGCAGGCAAAAGTAACATCGACGGCGTCCTCGGCATAACGCAAGGGCGAGATGACAGGGGAAATATGAGCTTTCAAAAATGGGCGTTCTGAAAAAGCACCCACTCCACCTGCCGCAATGTCGAGCATATCGACGATCGGCCCGACATGTTCGGCCAGTGTAAAGGCAGTTGCCGACGGTTTCGTCGTGTGCCTCAACAGTGTGTAGGCCGTATTTACATCCAGTTCGAAGGTGTCTTCGACATCTGTGGCGATGCAACACCTTGTAAACCAGCTTATGTTGGTAAGCCGATCCTGCAGCCGTGTGAAATCTCGTAGGTCTTGTAGGGTCGAGGCGCGATACAGCCCGTTTTCAATGTCCAAAGTCTGTACGGCGGCTCCTCCGGTGCCAAAATATACCCTCTTGCCGCCAACATGGATCGTGCGTGATGGATCGCGACCATGAAGTGCAAACTGCTGTGGAGCCGTGGCGATAGCCTGACGGACCAGTGTCTCGGGCAGCAGGACACGATCCTTAGATTTGCGTGCACCTGCTTTAACTAACAGGCTTTGCAAGCGGTCAGGGGTTTCCCCCATGCCAAGCTCACCAAGCAGTCGTAGAGCCGTCTTGAAAATCGCATCCATATCGGCTTGCGTCAAAGGCTTGAACTGACCTCCGATTTGCCCAGGAGGGCATGGATTTACCGCAGGCGGCTTTGCACGCTGAGCGTGGCGTTCTTTTCGACCAGAACGTTTTGAGCGAGTTGACTGTGGCTGGCTCATGTTTATGACCCTGTTCGGTTTCGCACCAACTAGACACGAGACAAGGGTAATCGCTCAAGCGTTGCCTACCCATTGCGGTATCGGCAAATCAAGTTTCCAAAAATCCGAATGTGGCTATCTCAGGAGGTGATGGGTCTTTGGCTAGGCGCGGCTTCTCAGGAACCGAAAGACATAAAGAAGGCCAAGCATCAGGAAGAACAGGCCGAAAACGTCGCCGATCAGATACGCGACATATTCTACTGTTTCGCTACCAAACGCCATATTCGTCAAAAGCGCGGTCAAGAACGAGGTCACAATTCCGACGCCCATGACGCATGGCCAGCAGGGGGTTTTGCCCGGGCGAGGTCTGATGTCCTGCTTTATAGCGGCCAGGGCCATGAAAACTGCCGGTGCTACTGTTACTGCTATTGCAATCGCCGCCAGCCTGCTTGGAAGAAAGACGTCAGTTCCTCCGACGTATAGAAAAACCAGAAACACACCCGGTAAAAGCGCGGGAATGGCGCGCCAGCCAAGCAACCATGCTGTCAGCACACGAATACCATGAGGTAAAAACAACAAGCTGGCTCGGCTAGGGAACTCTGGAAAAAACATGCTTTGCAAAGGGGTGACTACCTCGAAGACCACCAGAAAGGCAGCGAGGTATAGGCCAGATGCTACGATTGTTTCTTTAACCAGCGATCGCACGTGCGGGTCCGCTAGCGTCAGCTGTTCTAGTAGTCCTGCGGTCCATTAACCGTATATTGCCCTCTGTTCACCGTATTGCAGTGCGATAAATACCCTTTGTTGACCAAGGATTTAAGCGCACGAAAAAACGTTGGGCGAGAAACGGTTTCCAGCAGAGAATGTTCGATCAATCCTATTGTTCGAACCCCATTTCCATTTTCTGACAGCTCATTGGCGGCATAATAAATGTCACGTTCAACCGGCGAAAGATCTTGCAGCCCTAGCGAACGCTCCATGCTGAGCATGAGTTTTCTGAGTTCCGCCAGTTTTGAAAGTTCACGCATTTTGTTCGATAGCCTGTTTTGTGACCAATTGATCTTAGAGACATGCAGATAGCGAATGATCGCATCCAAAAGTTACTGATTTCTAGCAGTATCATATTGACACAAGAGATCAATAACGTAACCTATCTGATGTTAGGCTGCTTATTTGTGAGTGGTGGCAGCCAATAAGATCCTTTCATTGTGATGCCCGGTGCCGTCAGGTGCCGGGTTTTTTCCTGTCAGGAAAGATTAACGATGTTTGATTGATCAAGCAATCAATAATGGTTCACGATGTGTTAATGAAAAAGCCCCGCCAATCTGACGGGGCCTTCATTCATGGCTAAAGTTGTATCAGCCGATTGCGACGGCTTTTACGTCCTCGTCAATGTACGGCAAATATTGCTCAAAGTTGTCGGCAAACATCTGCACCAGCTTGGTGGCTTGTTTGTCGAACACTTCCTGATCATCCCAGGTGCGGCGCGGATCCAGCAGCACTTCGGCGACGCCAGGAACGGCGACCGGAACGTCAAAGCCAAAGTTGGAGTCCTTGCGGAACTCGGCTTCGGCCAGCGACCCGTCCAAAGCGGCCGTCAGCAGGGCACGGGTGGCGCGGATCGGCATGCGCGAGCCCACACCGTAGGCGCCACCGGTCCAGCCGGTGTTGACCAGCCAGCAGGTAGCACCGTGCTGGGCGATCTTTTCACGCAGCAGGTTGCCGTACACCTCGGGGCGACGCGGCATGAAGGGGGCGCCAAAGCAGGTCGAGAAGGTCGGCTGCGGCTCGGTTACGCCACGCTCTGTGCCTGCAACCTTCGAGGTGAAGCCCGACAGAAAGTGATACATCGCCTGCGCCGGTGTCAGACGCGCGATCGGAGGTAGAACACCAAAGGCGTCACAGGTCAGCATGATGATGTTCTTAGGATGACCACCCATGGCCGAGGCAGACGCGTTCGAAATGTACTCGAGCGGGTAGGCGCAGCGCATGTTTGCGGTCAGGCTGTCATCGTCGAAGTCCAGTTCCTTGGTCTCTTCGTCGAAAATCATGTTCTCGATCACGGTGCCGAACTTGGTCGTGGTCGCATAGATCTCGGGTTCGGCCTCGGCGCTCAGGTTGATGGTCTTGGCATAGCAGCCACCTTCGAAGTTGAAGGTGCCGCGATCCGACCAGCCGTGTTCGTCGTCACCGATCAGAGTGCGCGAAGGGTCGGCCGACAGGGTGGTTTTGCCAGTACCCGACAGGCCAAAGAACACGGCCGCATCGACCGGGTTGCCAATGGCGTGGTTGGCCGAGCAATGCATCGGCATGACACCCTTTTCGGGCAGCATATAGTTCAGCAGGGTAAAGACCGATTTTTTGTTTTCACCCGCGTATTCGGTGCCGCCGATCAGGATGACCTTCTTGTCAAAGTTCAGCGCAATCACGGTTTCCGAGTTGCAGTTGTGCTTGGCCGGGTCCGCTTTGAAGCTGGGGCAGTTGATGACAGTGAAATCCGACACGAACTCATCCAGGTCTTCGCGGGACGGCCGACGCAGCAGGTGGCGGATGAACAGGTTGTGCCAGGCCAGCTCGGTCACCATGCGCACGTTGATCGAATAGGCCGGGTCAGACCCGCCAACCAGATCCTGCACAAAGTAGTCCTTGCCCTTCATATGCTCGAGCATGTCGGCATAAAGCGCATCGAACCCTTCGGGGCTCATGGCGGCGTTGTTTTCCCACCAGATCGTGTCCTTGACGCTCTCGGTCTTGACGACGTGCTTGTCCTTGGGCGAGCGGCCGGTGAATTTGCCGGTGGTCACCAGAAACGCGCCGCCTTTGCCCAGCGTACCTTCGTCGCGCTTGAGGGCTGCTTCGATCAGCGCCGGTTCCATGAAGTTGTAATAGACATTGCCCAGACCCTCGATGCCCTGATCTTCGAGGCGGAATTGCGGGTTAACCCGTCCAGATGTCATGTTTTAATTCTCCTGTGTCGGCGCGCGGCGCTTGAAACCGATCTGTGGCCGTTGGGGCTTTTGGTCCGGCCTGATCGCCGGTGAGGCGGGTCTTAACATGACGGTTTGGGACATGAACAGGACGCTTTGGCGCAGTTAGCGCAACCAAGGCAATGTTTAGCGCAACCATTAATTTTCAGCTGCTTTGACGGGCACTTATTCATCCCTGAGTAAGGTTTTTTGCCTCAATGCTTGGGAAAGAGGCGTTCGAATCGCAGTTATGGATTGATTCGCCCCCTCAAAAGAGCGATGAATGGGAAAAAAATAAGGCAGAATTGAGCAGCATAGGGGCACATTCGGATGTCAAAGATTGCTTTGGTGGACGACGACAGGAACATCCTGACGTCGGTTTCCATGACTCTAGAGGCCGAAGGCTTTGAAGTCGAAACTTACAATGACGGTCAAGCAGCGCTTGATGCGTTTAACAAGAAGCTGCCTGATATGGCGGTGTTAGACATTAAGATGCCACGTATGGATGGCATGGATTTGTTGCAACGTTTGCGGCAGAAAACCCAAATGCCCGTGATCTTTCTGACGTCCAAGGATGACGAGATTGACGAAGTTCTGGGTCTTCGGATGGGCGCCGACGACTACGTCAAGAAGCCATTTTCTCAGCGTCTTCTGGTGGAACGCATCCGCGCGCTTTTGCGTCGTCAGGAAACGGTTGCAGGAGATGTCGCAGGAACCAACACTGGGGAAGCAAAGGTCATGGAACGTGGCCATTTGCGGATGGATCCTTTGCGGCATGCCGTCAGTTGGAAGGGCAAGGATGTTTCGCTGACTGTAACCGAGTTCCTGTTGCTGCAGGCTTTGGCGCAGCGCCCGGGGTTCGTCAAAAGCCGCGACCAGTTGATGGATGTAGCCTATGATGACCAAGTTTACGTAGATGACCGGACCATCGATAGCCACATCAAACGCCTGCGCAAGAAGATGCGCACCGCAGACGAAGATTTCGCCGCGATTGAGACGCTGTACGGGATCGGTTACAGATATAATGAAGAGTAACGGAGTGATCCGGAATTCAATTCGAAAGGGATGTCGTGCGCGATACTGGCACATCTCAGGGCGACGGCAGTGGTGACGTAGTGCTGGGCGACGATTGGGTCGCTCCGCAAAGCACGGTGTCTCAGGAGTTGCGGGTCAAAAGGGCCCGCCGCAGCCTGTTTTCGTTGAGGGGATCTCCGCTGACGCGCAAGATCATTACCTTCAACTTGATCGCACTGATCATTCTTGTTGCTGGTATTCTTTACCTTAACGACTCCCGTGACAGCCTAGTCACACAGCGCGCCGGGGCATTGGTGGGCGAAACCCGACTTGTTGCCGATGTTTTCGAGGCCCAGATGCCTGAGGGCAGCCCAGTCAATTTGGCCACTGGTGACGGAATTGATGCAGCAGAGACACTTGAGAGCCTGAGCTTGCGCGCCGGGGTCGAGGTGTTCGTTTATGACAGCGCGCAGACATTGATCGCACAGGGAAAGGGCAATGAAAATTCAAGTTCTTTGTCTGTGCAGGCTGATCAGAATGACAGTTCCACACTGATTAGCGATACTCTGTCAGGGCTTTGGAAGTCCGTTTCCGGGTTATTCTCCGCTCCGGTGCCTGAAGTCACCACTGACCTTGAACCTCAACTCAAGTCACTGGTTCCTCTTGCGATCGCAAATGGCACCCAAGTTGAGGTTTTACAGGACACCGCAGGAGGCAGGGTGTTTGCGACTGCAACACCCATCATTCAAAGTGGAAGTCCGGTCGGCGTGGTTGCCATGGCCAGCCCATCTGGTGAGATTGATACGCTGGCCAAACGCGAACGCGAACGCGTTTTGCAAATGTTCATCGTGGCGCTTCTGGTTTCCATAGGTCTCAGCTTGGTTCTTGCTTCGACAATAGCCAACCCGTTGGCGGATCTAGCTGAAGCTGCAGAATTGGGGCGCGATCGAAACGCGCGTCGCATGAACCCGGGCCGGATCAGAATACCGGACCTGTCAGCCCGTCCTGATGAAATTGGACGCTTGAGTCGTGCTTTGCGCGGCATGGTGTCCGCGCTTTACTCGCGCATTGATGGCAATGAGCAGTTCGCAGCAGACGTTGCCCATGAGATCAAGAATCCTTTGGCCAGCCTGCAGTCCGCAGTCGGCACCTTGCGAATGGTGAAGCGCGACGATCAGCGTGAGAAGCTGATGGAGGTGATCGAACACGATGTGCGGCGGCTGGACCGATTGGTCAGCGATATCTCTAACGCGTCCCGATTGGATGCCGAGTTGGTCAAGGAAGAAGAACAAGCGTTTGATCTGTTGCAGATGCTGAACAACTTGAACCAATACTTGGGCGAGGATGCGCGCGGGAAGGGGATTGACTACATTACAGACTTGCCCCCGGACCCTGTTGTCATTCAAGGGCTGGAAGCTCGGCTGGCGCAGGTATTTGTGAACCTGATCACCAATGCGATTTCCTTCTGTGAAGAAGGGGATGCAATCCGTGTCTGGGCACGGAAACGATCAAATAGGGTTTTGATTGTTGTCGAAGACACTGGGCCCGGTATTCCAGATCAGGCGCTGAGCAAAATTTTCAAACGGTTCTACTCGCAACGCCCAGAAGAGCATTTTGGTAACAATTCCGGACTTGGCCTGGCGATTTCAAAGCAAATCGTAGAGGCGCACGGTGGAGTGATCTGGGCAGAGAATATCCGACCGACCGAGGCGGATGTAACATCTGACCCTCTTGGGGCCCGCTTTGTCGTGGGATTACCGGTCTGATTAATGCCGTCGGTTCAGGCTGATCAACACAATTCATCAGAAACAGTTCATGCGAGTTGCGTTTCCTTAGCAGGTCGCGGGCTGTTGATCCGGGGGCAGTCTGGAAGAGGCAAGTCGGCGTTGGCCTTGCAGCTGATGGCATACGGGTGCGATCTGGTGGCAGATGACAGAGTTGCGCTTGAAGTTGACCAAGGAGAGATCATTGCGCAAGCCCCTGAACGATTGCCCAATCTCGTCGAAGCGCGCGGTTTAGGGTTGTTGCATGCAGAGCTTGTCGGACCGGCAAAGCTCCTTGCCGTCGTAGATATGGATGTTGTGGAAACGGACCGTTTGCCGCGCACGCGAGAAATCTACTTTAATGGGCAAAAACTGCACCTATTTCGAAAGGTGGAAGGAGCCCATTTTGCGGCGGCGCTGTTTCAATTCCTTAAAGAAGGTTTGCATGATCCGGAATGTCCGATGACGTAAAGAGTGTTAAGCAG
This sequence comes from Falsiruegeria sp. JB4-1, assembly GCF_055693495.1. Taxonomy (NCBI): domain Bacteria; kingdom Pseudomonadati; phylum Pseudomonadota; class Alphaproteobacteria; order Rhodobacterales; family Roseobacteraceae; genus Falsiruegeria; species Falsiruegeria sp. JB4-1. The sequence goes on along the minus strand of NZ_JBVFTZ010000001.1, from coordinate 3,838,281 downwards.
ATCGTTTTGGTTACCGGCCCGTCGGGCGCCGGTCGCTCAACGTCGATCCGCGTTCTGGAAGACCTTGGGTTCGAGGCGATCGACAACATGCCGATGGCGATGGTGAAGCCTCTAGTCGAGGGATCTCCACCCCAATGCACTTTGGCTTTGGGGATCGACCCTCGAAACAGAGATTTCACAACTTCGGGTTTTGTTGAGCTGGTCTCGCAGTTGAAACGGGTATCGAACACAGATCCTGCCGTTTTGTATCTGGATTGCCAGGTCGAGGTTTTGCTTCAACGTTTCTCAGAAACAAGGCGCAGGCATCCGATGTCCCCTCAAAGCCAACCCGAATTGGGTATCCGCCGAGAGTTGGACCTACTTAGCCCTATTCGCGAGGTTGCAGACTGTTTGATCGATACCTCTGAATTGAATATCCACCAGCTTCGGGACGAAGTGGAACGTTGGTTCGCACCCGAAGGAGGGCGCCAGTTGGCGGTGTCGGTGCACTCCTTTTCCTACAAGCGGGGCCTGCCCGGAGGGTTGGACATGGTTTTCGATTGCAGGTTCTTGTCCAACCCCCATTGGAACCCGGAATTGAGACCATTGGATGGGCGAAGTCCCTTGGTTGCCGAGCACATTCATGCAGATGAGCGATTTGCACCGTTTCTAGACCGGGTGACCAGCTTGGTACAATTTTTAGTTCCGGCGTATCACGCCGAAGGGAAAACGCATCTGTCGATCGGCTTCGGATGCACCGGAGGGCAGCATCGGTCGGTTTTGTTGACGGAAACGATGGCGAAGGCCCTTGCGGATCATGGGGTGCAAGTGTCAATTAGGCATCGCGAACTTGAACGCCGAAATGGCGACTGAGAGGCGGGATTGATCGGAATAGTCATCGTGGCGCATGGAGGATTGGCGAGGGAATACCTGGCAGCCATTGAACATGTTGTCGGACAGCAAGCGGGAATGCGCGCCATCTCGATCGATGCAGATCACGACCGGGAAGAAAAGCAACGGGAAATTTGTAAGGCCGCGGATGAAGTTGATCAAGGTGATGGCGTTGTGCTGGTCACAGATCTGTTTGGCGGATCTCCATCCAACCTGAGTTTGCGCGCCTGCGCCCCGTCGGATCGCCGAATACTTTACGGCGCCAACCTTCCTATGTTGATCAAACTGGCCAAGAGCAGACATCTGCCGATCTCAGATGCGACAGCAGGCGCTATGGAAGCAGGAAGAAAATACATTAACATGCGCAACGTTGCGCCAGAGTAGTGAATTTAGGCTCAAATGATTCAGCGGACATTGACAATCGAAAACGAAAAAGGACTGCATGCGCGAGCCTCGGCCAAATTGGTCGAAGTGGTAGAGGGGTTTGATGCGACGGCCGAAGTGTCCCGTGATGGCCTCTCTGCATCAGGTGACAGTATTATGGGTCTTTTGATGTTGGCAGCGTCACGTGGAACAACTATTGACGTTGAGACGTCTGGCCCGGATGCTGAGGCGTTGGCAGATGCGCTCGAAGCTCTAGTGGCTGACAAGTTCGGCGAAGGGTTCTGAGAGCGCCTGTTCTTGGGTGACATCACAAAAGAAAGACGCGCGCGTGGCAGAGACCACTCAGAGTGATAAATCAGCAGTCGTGTCTGATACGGACACGTCCGAAGGCGAGATCTATGATCGTCGCACGCTGACCTATGCGAACTCGTTTGATGATGCTTGGACTTCGACGGCGATTAAGGCGATCGAATGGATGACGGGCAAGCTTACGATTTTGCGCATGGTCAACCGGTTCGAAAAACAGAACGAAAACTACCGCGGGCAAAAGTTCTGGCGCGGAGCGCTGAACATCATGGGCATCGACTTGGTTACGCCTCAAGACCAGTTAGATAATATTCCCAAGAGCGGCCCGGTCGTGGTTGTTGCCAATCACCCTCACGGCATGGTGGATGGGATGATCCTTGCGGATCTGATTGGGCGGGCGCGCCAGGATTATCGTATCCTGACCCGTTCGGTTTTGACAGGACTGGACGAGGCTGCGACATCGTTCATGATCCCCGTGCCGTTTCCGCACGACCCTGATGCTCAGGCAAAAATGGTTGAAATGCGGGCCAAGGCAATGGGCCATTTGAAAGAGGGGGCGTGGTGGCGTTGTTTCCTTCTGGTGTGGTCATGTCTTCGGACACGTTGTTTGGACCAGCAATCGAACGGGAATGGAACGTCTTTACCGCCAAGATGATCCGTCGATCGGGGGCAAAGGTGGTGCCGATCTACTTCCCCGGCTGCAATTCACGCTGGTACCTGATGGCCAATCGCATGTCGGCTATCATGCGCCAGGGTTTGTTGCTGCACGAGATCGTTCGATCTTGCAACAAGCCACAAGCGCCAGTGGTCGGCGCCCCGGTTTCCGATGCAGATATGGAGCTTCTGGAAACAAACCCGCGCGGGTTCATGGCATGGCTGCGGGATCACACGATGGGCCTTGGCAGTAAAGCCCCAGAAGACACCTGAAAACATCACGACCGCGGCCGGACTGTGTGTTGTGCCTTGGCCAGTTTATCTGGTTGGTACAGGAACATCGCCGCGATAGTCATAGAAACCACGTTGCGACTTGCGGCCCAGCCATCCGGCTTCAACGTATTTGGTCAGCAAAGGACAGGGGCGGTATTTTGTGTCGGCCAACCCGTCGTGCAACACGTTCATGATGGCCAAACATGTATCCAACCCGATGAAATCCGCCAATTCAAGCGGACCCATGGGGTGGTTGGCGCCCAATTTCATTGATTGGTCTATGGACTGAACATTTCCGACACCTTCATAGAGCGTGTAAACCGCCTCGTTGATCATCGGCATCAAAATCCGGTTTACGATGAAGGCCGGGAAATCTTCGGCGCTCGCGGAGGTCTTGCCCAGCCGATCAACAACCTTCTTGCAGGCTGCAAAAGTTTCTTCGTCGGTCGCAATGCCACGGATCAATTCGACAAGCTGCATCACCGGTACGGGGTTCATGAAATGGAAACCCATGAAACGCTCGGGGCGGTCGGTCCTGCTGGCGAGGCGTGTGATCGAAATCGAAGACGTGTTTGATGTCAGAATCGTGTGGGGCTGCAGATGGGGCTGCAACTCGTCAAAAATGGCTTGTTTGATGGTCTCGCGTTCGGTCGCCGCTTCGATGACCAGATCCGTCTGCGCGATGTCGGTCAATTGCAACGTGGTTTGAATTCGACCCATGGCCGTTTGAACAGCCTCGTCCGAGATTTTCCCACGAGAAGCCTGTCGTGTCAGATTACCCTGGATCGTTTCAATGGCGGCTTTCAGCGCGTCTTCGTTGATGTCGCTCAGTAGCACATCATACCCCGAAAGGGCCATCACATGGGCAATTCCGTTGCCCATTTGACCTGCTCCAATGACGCCAACCTTTTGAATGTCCATCTTCTCGTGCCTTTCCTAGCGCGCTCAGGCGACTTTATGCGCAGCACAGGGGCGGCGGCAAGAGGGCGTGGTCGCAACAATTTGCTTCAAAACCGCACATTAGGGGAATCGCAACGCCTGTGGTCGAAAACTGGTTTTTGGGTGACAAAACACATTGGTGGGTGAAATGAGTTATCAGATGCAAGGCGCAGATGCGCCTGAACAATTGTCCTGTCGTTATGGAACGTCAAAACTGCGCTTTCGGGGGCCGAAGCGATCGTTGGACGCTCCCTATGTGGCTTGCATGGGCGGGACGGAAACATACGGTCGTTTTGTTTCGAAGCCGTTTCCTACTTTGCTCGAGCAGCGAATGGGTGGGCCATGTGTAAACTTCGGAAGTATCAACAGCGGTCTGGATTCCATACTTAACGACGCGGAATTGATGCGTCTCGCACAGGATGCTGAGGCATGTGTTCTGCAAGTGCCCGGAGCGCAAAATCTGTCGAACCGATTGTATCGTGTTCATCCACGGCGCAATGACCGTTTTCTTGAAGCGTCCAAACTTCTAGCTTCCCTGTATGATGAGGTGGATTTTACTGAATTCCACTTCAACAAGCATCTCTTGGGGCAACTTTTTCTCATCTCAGACGAACGTTTCCAGGTGGTGCAGGAGGAATTGAAACAGGCCTGGATAGCCCGGATGCACACACTGGTTGAACGGCTTGAAGGGCAGGTGATCCTGCTTTGGTTGAGGTATGATCCTTCGTTGGATGAAAGCTCTGGCAACCTGCTTGGTCCCGAACCTCTTTTGGTAACGTCCAAGATGGTAAACGGATTGCGTCGCAAGGTTGCCGCCGTGATCGAGCTGCCGGTCAAGATGGCTGGGGAATCGGATGAACTAGGGGATATGATCTTTGGCACCTTGCAGGAGCCCGTTGCAGAGCACATGATCGGCCCCGCCACCCACCAGATTATTGCGGACCGGGTGTATCAAGCCTTGCGAGACCTGGATTAATGAAAAAGGCCCGCCAAGTCTGGCGGGCCTTTCAAATTCAGTTCGGGGCCGTTGGCTTAGCCGAGCTTTTCGGTCAGCTCAGGCACAGCGGCGAACAGGTCGGCAACCAGACCGAAATCCGCAACCTGGAAGATCGGTGCTTCTTCGTCTTTGTTGATCGCGACGATGATTTTCGAGTCCTTCATACCGGCCAAGTGCTGGATCGCGCCCGAGATGCCGACAGCGACATAAAGCTCAGGTGCAACAACCTTACCAGTCTGACCAACCTGCCAGTCGTTCGGAGCGTAACCCGAGTCGACCGCAGCGCGCGATGCGCCAACAGCAGCGCCCAGCTTGTCTGCCAGACCTTCGATCAGTTTGAAGTCTTCTTCGGAGCCGACACCACGGCCGCCCGATACAACAACGCCAGCCGAGGTCAGCTCGGGGCGGTCGCTTGCGGCAACCTTGTCTTCAACCCACGACGACAGACCCGGATCAGCAGCAGCCGACACGGTTTCAACCGAGGCAGAACCGCCTTCACCAGCCGCATCAAAGGTCGAGGTGCGGAAGGTGATGACCTTCTTGGCGTCGCTCGATTTGACGGTTTGCATGGCGTTGCCAGCATAGATCGGACGCACAAATGTCGAGCCATCAACCACTTCGGTCGCGTCCGAAATCACCATCACGTCCAACAAGGCCGCGACGCGGGGCATCACGTTCTTGGCGTCGGTGGTGGCCGGGGCAACGATGTGCTCGTAGTCACCAGCCAGCGACACGATCAGCGCTGCGGTCGATTCCGCCAGGCGGTGGCCCAGGGATTCGTCTTCGGCAACCAGAACTTTGGCGACGCCGTCGATCTTGGCAGCAGCTTCGCCAGCTGCGGCAGCAGAACCACCAGCGGCCAGAACGGTCACGTCACCCAGAGATTTTGCTGCGGTGACAGCTTTGGCCGTGGCGTCGAATGCCAGTTCACCATTGTTAACTTCTGCGAGAAGAAGAACAGCCATTACACAGCCCCCGCTTCTTTGAGTTTCTCGACCAGCTCGTCAACCGAACCAACCACGATGCCTGCGGCACGCGCGGGCGGCTCTTCGGTTTTGACGATTTCCAGACGCGGAGTGACGTCGACGCCATAGTCGGCGGCAGTCTTGGTATCCAGCGGCTTTTTCTTGGCCTTCATGATGTTGGGCAGCGAGGCATAACGCGGCTCGTTCAGGCGCAGGTCAACGGTGATGATGGCAGGCATCTTGACGTTGATGGTCTGCAGGCCGCCATCAACCTCGCGGGTCACCTTGGCGCTGTCGCCATCGATGTCCAGCTCGGATGCGAACGTACCTTGGCTCCAGCCTAGCAGGGCCGACAGCATCTGACCGGTTGCGTTCATATCGTTGTCGATGGCTTGTTTACCAGCCAAGACGATACCAGGCTGCTCTTCCTCGACAACTTTTGCCAGGATCTTGGCAACGGCCAGCGGCTCGATGTCGGTGTGAACATCATCAGCAGCTTCGACCAGGATGGCGCGGTCGGCGCCCATGGCCAGCGCGGTGCGCAGGGTTTCCTGGGCTTTCGCGACGCCGATGGACACGACGACAATCTCGTCTGCCTTGCCGGCTTCTTTCAGGCGGATCGCCTCTTCCACTGCAATCTCGTCGAAGGGGTTCATCGACATTTTGACATTGGCGAGATCGACACCGCTACCATCCGCGTTCACACGGACCTTTACGTTGTAGTCAATCACGCGCTTGACAGGCACAAGTACCTTCATTTTTGCGTTTGCTCCTTACAAAAACGGCAAGCCGCTAGGGCGACTCCACCAATGCTCTCCCGGGCTAGATAGCGTTTTGGGTCCCGCCGCAACAGGGCAAAATCGTCACGTCAGTGTCGATGGACGTCGCGTTTCGTCATTTCGTGAGCGCTAAACGCAAGAAAATTTCGCTCATGCGCGGCTGTGGCTCGACTCGGTGTCACGCAGGCAGGGCCAATTTGTCGCAACTGAAATGCAGGTTTCAGCGATTTGCACCGGGTATCCAAAGCACGTCGTCTTTGCCGCCGTTGTTGGCAATGCGGGCTGCAACAAAGAACCAATCACTGAGACGGTTGAGATATTTGATCACGGCAGGGTTAACCGTTTCATGCGCACCCAGTTCCACTGTCAGCCGCTCGGCGCGGCGCGCCACGGTGCGACAGACGTGCAGATGTGCGGCCAAGGCAGAGCCGCCGGGCAGGACAAAGCTGCGCAGCGGGTCGAGTGCATCGTTCATCACGTCGATCTCGGCCTCAAGGCGGTCGACCTGTTCCAGGGTTGCGCGCAGGGGCGGATATTCGGCCTCGGCGTCCTTGTCCATGTCGGGACGGCACAGGTCGGCACCCAGATCAAACAGGTCATTTTGAATGCGCGACAGCGCGGCATCCATGTCTGTTTCGGCGGCTAGTCGGGCTACACCGACAAAGGAATTCAACTCGTCCGTGGTGCCATAGGCGGTCACGCGGTCGGAATATTTGGCAACGCGTTCACCGTTGCCAAGGGCCGTGTCACCCTTGTCGCCAGTTCGCGTATAGATTTTGTTGAGAACGACCATTTATTGGCCTCCTTGTCCGCGCAGGTAGACATAGAGAACGATCAGTATCACGGCGATGGCCTGAAACAGAATACGCAGGCGCATCATCTTGTTGGCATATTTGGCGTTGAACTTGCCGCCCGCCCCAAATCCCCCGATGCCGATGGCCAGAACGAGCACGACGGCAAACATGGCCCCGAGCATGACGACAAAAACTATGTTTTCCATGTTTGGCCTCGTAGAGGGTTAAACGTTCGATGTCGCTCATCTAGCGGCGGATCTAGCAAAAGCGAACAGGTTTTTTTGTCTCAGAGCCGTGTCAGGATACGGTCTGTCGCTCGCGTGGATAGGATACGGCGCAGAAAACCGCCGACATAGGTGGGCGTCGTGACGTAGTAACGCGGGCGCGGGCGGGCGGCGGTGGTTGCATGCACCAGGCGCTTGGTGACGTAAGAGGGGGAAGCTCAAACGTATCCGGGCGGCCTGAGCTGTGATAAAGGCGCTTGAGCACAGAGCTTTCGTATTTGTCACGTAGGGCCGAGTTTTTCCAGTCGATGTAGCGCTCAAATATCGGTATGGCCTTTTCCCGAAGCTTTGATGTGACGGGACCCGGCTCAATCAACGACACTTCGATACCAGTGTCATGCAGCTCCAGTCTTAGGGTGTCGGTGAGCCCTTCTAGTGCGTATTTCGTCGCAACATAGGCGCCGCGCCAAGGAAAGGCGACAAAGCCAAGAATCGAAGAACATTGAACGATCCTGCCGTGCCCCTGTTTACGCATTACAGGGATGACCTGACGGGTCAGTTCGTGCCAGCCAAAAAAATTTGTCTCAAAAATGTGTCGCAACCCGTCTGTTGGGATGTCCTCAACCGCTCCGGGAAAGCCATGCGCGCCGTTGTTGAACAGCGCGTCAAGCGTGCCGCCAGTTGTGTCCAAAACCTCTTGCAGGCCAGAGGTGATGGTCGCAGCATCAGTGTAGTCGATCAGTGGGCTGTCAAAGCCTTCTGTGCGAAGGCGGTCGCAGTCGGCCATTTTGCGGCAAGAAGCAAAGACACGCCAACCTTGGTCGCGCATGCCCAGGGCAGCGTCGTAACCGATACCGGATGAGCAGCCTGTGATCAGGATGGTTTTTTGCATGTCGTCCCCTGCGTGGCGTTTTGCAGGCAGCTATGCCGATTGCGGCGGTCGAGATCAATGCAAGGTAGGGGTCAGGGTGATTTTTTGCTGACAAGCGATGCCGCGATCCAACCCATCTGTTGCTCGGGCAAGACCCGCAGGCGCAACCAACCAGTGCCGGATTCGCTCAACACTTCGACCTTGTGGCCGATGTTCAGCCGACCAACGACTGGATAAATGGTGCCAGGTCCGTCGCGCATGTTCACACGAGTTCCCAGTATTTCGCGGATGTCGGGTTCTGGCTCGGACAGTTCTGCAGCTTGGGGTTCCGTCACCGGTTCTTCTGTTGGCGCGCGTTGAAAAGACGACGCACCCTGTTCAAGTGACGCCAGCGTGAATGTGGTGCCGAGTTCTTGCCCAGAGGTGTTCAATCCTGATTGCAGGCTAACTGAGATTTGAGCAAGTCGTGCTGCGGTTTCTTCGGCTGACAATTCAGGTTCGGGATCGGGTGTCTGTTGAACCGTTGTGGCTTTCCGTAGCGTAAGTACGGGTTTCGCCACTAACGCAACCGCCGTTACGGGTTCCGAAACTGGAGCAAGCTTCTGTTTAGGGACATAGGCCACGCGTTCGGGCTCTGTCGGCCGTAATCCACGAGGTTCAAAATCTGTGCCGCCGCTGAGCTCGTAAAAGGCCAGCCCCATAAACACAAACGAGATCAACACAAAGCGCATGGCACGCGCCCCCCAAAGACAAAATGGATATTTAAATCGGTAGCAGACTTACCGACACACCATACCATAGAGCCGATGTAGAGTCGAAAGCTTGGGGAAGGTGGCCGGGTTCCTCCCCCTGTTTCCCGTTTTTGACGAATTTACCGAGTTGTCCCCAGCAAAATGAACCATGCTTGCTTTACCCGCGCCCGTTGGCGGCGTATCACATCATGTATGACTGACACTATCGACGACCCCAACATGAAGTCCCCCGAAGGCGCTGGTGAGGTAGCCGAACCGCTGCGCCGCGCCATTGGCGAGCGATATCTGACCTATGCTTTGAGCACGATCATGCACCGGGCCCTGCCGGATGCGCGTGATGGCCTGAAGCCGGTTCACCGGCGAATCCTTTACGCGATGAACAGGTTACGGTTGGCGTCGAACGGCAAGTTTCTGAAGTCAGCCAAGATCTCGGGCGACACGATGGGCGACTTCCACCCCCACGGCGACGCAGCGATCTATGACGCGATGGCGCGATTGGCGCAGGACTTTAACGTGCGTTACCCGCTGGTCGACGGTCAGGGTAACTTTGGCAACATCGACGGCGACAACCCGGCGGCCAGTCGATACACCGAAGCACGGATGACCTTTGTGGCCGAGGCGCTCTTGCGGGGCCTTGACGAGGATGCTGTTGATTTCCGCGACAATTATGATGGTCGCCTGACCGAGCCGGTGGTGCTGCCTGCTGAATTCCCGAATCTGCTGGCTAATGGCGCCAGCGGTATTGCGGTTGGCATGGCGACCAACATTCCACCCCACAACATTGCCGAGCTCTGCGACGCCTGCTTGCACATGATCAAAGTGCCGGATGTGCGCGACGACACGTTGCTCAACTATGTGCCCGGGCCGGACTTTCCGACCGGGGGCGTTATCGTCGAGCCGCAAGAAGACATCGCCAAGGCCTATCGCACCGGGCGCGGCGGGTTCCGTCTGCGGTGCAAGTACGAGGTCGAGGATCTGGGCCGGGGCCAGTGGCAGATTGTGGTAACCGAAATTCCTTATCAGGTACAGAAGTCCAAGCTGATCGAAAAAATAGCCGAACTGATCCAGACCAAGAAGATCCCGATTCTGGCGGACGTTCGCGACGAATCGGCTGACGACATCCGCGTAATTTTGGAACCACGATCCAAAAACGTAGATCCCGACGTGCTGATGAACATGCTCTACCGCAACTCCGACCTTGAAGTGCGGTTCAGCCTGAACATGAACGTCCTGATCGACGGCGTAACGCCCAAGGTCTGCTCGCTCAAGGAAGTGCTGCGTGCGTTCTTGGATCACAAGCAGGACGTGCTGCTGCGCCGCTCTCGTCACCGAATGGCCAAGATCGACCACCGGTTGGAGGTCTTGGAAGGCTTTATTGTTGCCTTCCTCAACCTCGACCGGGTTATCGATATCATCCGCTATGACGAAGATCCCAAAGCCGCGTTGATGCGCGAAGACTGGAGCATCAAACACGTTCGCGCCATGGATGAGGCGAGCTATGTTTCGCCGATGCCAGGCGAGGGAGAGCTCAGCGAGGTGCAGGTAGACGCGATCCTGAACATGCGTTTGCGCAGCTTGCGCCGTCTGGAAGAGATGGAGTTGGTACGCGAACGCGACGCCCTGATGATGGAGCGCGCGAACCTCGAAGATCTGATCGCGGACCCTGCCTTGCAGTGGGCCAAGATTGCCGAACAGTTGAAAGAGACGAAGAAGACGTTTGGCAAGGATTACGAAGGCGGTGCGCGTCGTTCGGTTTTTGCCGAGGCCGGAGAAATCGAAGACGTCCCGCTGGAGGCGATGATAGATCGAGAACCGATTACTGTGGTGTGTTCGCAGATGGGATGGATTCGCGCGATGACTGGTCACATCGACCTTGCACGCGAGTTGAAGTTCAAGGACGGTGACGGGCCACGGTTTATCTTTCACGCTGAAACCACGGATCGATTGCTGGTATTTGGCACAAATGGTCGGTTCTACACCGTGAGCGCCGCGAATCTGCCAGGCGGGCGCGGCATGGGGGAGCCTTTACGCTTGATGGTCGACTTGCCGAACGAGGCTGAGATTGTCGATATTCTGGTTCACAACCCAGAGCGCAAACTTTTGGTGGCATCAAGTGCAGGCAATGGCTTTGTTGTCCCCGAGCCCGACGTTGTGGCGCAGACACGCACCGGAAAGCAGGTTTTGAACGTCAAAGGCGACGAAAAAGCCATGATCTGCAAACCGGTCGCAGGAGATCACGTGGCCGTTGTTTCGCAAAATGGCAAATTGCTTGTGTTCCCGACAGGTGAGCTTCCTGAAATGGGGCGCGGCAAAGGAGTGCGGCTGCAGAAGTATAACATGGCTCGGGGTAAACAGGGCGCTCTGGAGCTGGACGGCGGCTTGTCAGATATCACTACATTCAATTGGGAAGAGGGCCTCAGTTGGCCCATGGGCGGCGACAAGACCCGGCATGAGCAGGACATGTCACAATGGCTGGCCAAACGGGCCGGTGTCGGCAAACGCCCGCCGTACGGCTTCCCGCGAACTTACAAGTTCTCGTGATCCATGTGTCGCGTTTACATGTAATCAATCTGATGCAGCTGGCATCAACAACGGTACCGGGGTACACCCGCGTCAAATGGGGCTTATCGAGACAAAATCCATGATCCGAATTCTGATCTCTCTGGCATGCACGTTAATCTTGGTCGCATGTGGTGAAACGCAATTGAATGAAGCACCCGAAGACATGGGCGCTTTCCGAGCTCGGGTCATTCATGTCTACACGGACAAGGCGTTGCAATGGCCGTTGTCCCGCAGTGCGGAACCATCCGAGTGGAACGCCCCGCTCGAGCAGGCGATGGAGGCGCGTTTGCGCAGGTACACCGGGACCCAGGAATATGACGTGGCCGTATCCCTCGAAGGTTTCATGCTTGCCCCTCCAGGGGTTCCGGTCCTTCTGAACCCCAAGAGCGTCGCTGTGGTGAACGTATTTGTCTATGATGTTGCTCAAAAGGAATATCTGGCACGCAAAGTGCAGATGGAGGTTTTTGAAGACACAACGGGACAAAGTGCTGTTCTGGGCTCGGGTCACAGCCGGACCAAAGAAGAACAAATCTCTGGGTTGTCTCTGAACATTGTGGACAAGATCGAAGAGTGGATGGCCGAGCAGCATTTGGAAAATGGCTGGTTCGAATTGCGTCCTGAACCAACCGGAGCCACCCAATCAGCAACAAACACGGAAAAACCCGCTCAAGGTTGATCTCGAACGCAGGATGCTCTTGATTTTCCCCGCTGAACCAAATATTCCGCGCGCGCAGATGCAAACCGGGACCGAGGGTCCCCCAAATCGCAAAAGGGCGCCTGAGGAATGGCAAAGGAAAAGTTTGAGCGTACAAAACCGCACGTCAACATTGGCACGATCGGCCACGTTGACCACGGCAAGACCACGCTGACCGCAGCAATCACCAAGTATTTCGGTGACTTCAAAGCCTACGACCAGATCGACGGCGCACCTGAAGAAAAAGCCCGCGGCATCACCATCTCGACCGCACACGTCGAGTATGAGACCGAGAACCGCCACTACGCACACGTCGACTGCCCCGGCCACGCTGACTATGTGAAGAACATGATCACCGGTGCCGCTCAGATGGACGGCGCGATCCTGGTTGTGAACGCAGCTGACGGCCCGATGCCTCAGACCCGCGAGCACATCCTGCTGGGCCGCCAGGTTGGCATCCCGTACATGGTCGTCTTCATGAACAAAGTTGACCAGGTCGACGACGAAGAGCTGCTGGAACTGGTGGAAATGGAAATCCGCGAGCTGCTGTCTTCGTACGAATACCCGGGCGACGATATCCCGATCATTGCCGGTTCGGCTCTGGCGGCGATGGAAGGCAACAACCCTGAAATCGGCGAAGAGAAGATCAAAGAGCTGATGGCAGCTGTTGACGAATACATCCCGACACCGGCCCGTGCTGTTGACCAGCCGTTCCTGATGCCGGTCGAAGACGTGTTCTCGATCTCGGGTCGCGGTACTGTTGTGACCGGTCGTGTGGAACGTGGCGTGATCAACGTGGGCGACGAGATTGAAATCGTCGGCATCCGCGACACCAAGAAAACCACCTGTACCGGTGTGGAAATGTTCCGCAAGCTGCTGGACCGCGGTGAAGCTGGCGACAACATCGGCGCCCTGCTGCGCGGTATCGACCGTGACGGCGTTGAGCGTGGTCAGGTTCTGTGTAAGCCAGGTTCCGTGAACCCGCACACCAAGTTCGAAGCAGAAGCCTATATCCTGACCAAGGAAGAGGGTGGCCGTCACACGCCGTTCTTCGCGAACTACCGTCCTCAGTTCTACTTCCGTACGACTGACGTCACCGGCACCGTGAACCTGCCCGAGGGCACCGAAATGGTTATGCCTGGCGACAACCTGAAGTTCGACGTTGAGCTGATCGCACCGATCGCGATGGAGCAGGGTCTGCGCTTCGCGATCCGCGAAGGCGGCCGCACCGTCGGCGCCGGCGTTGTGTCGAAGATCACTGAATAATTCGCTCTAGCGAATGATCAGACGGAAAAGGGCGCCTGCGAGGCGCCCTTTTTTGTTTGGCCATGATTATTTTCACACATGTGCTCTCGAATGGAAAACAACGAGCACATTGAATGCGCAGGGGGCAGCGACGTGGCAAAGGCGGTTACTGTCGAAGTTGTGTCAACACAGTTTGCTGCCACTCAACGCATACGAAAGTACAAGGGTGCGATGACGTCATAAAAGTCGTGCGGTTGCGGCGGCATCGATACACCGCAATCATTTTCGCAATCTTCATGTGCCTTGTTTCGTTCTTTACCCCATGCACGGGCAGCATCATAGCAGCGCCAAAAGCATTCCTGTCCGCCGATGCCGGGGCCGGTTGGGACAGCCATCGCCTGTAGTGATCCGCGCTCGCATCCGCACCCGCCGCCGGATGAAGGCGCACTATTTAGCAGGGTTGCGCAATGCTTGCATTTCACGGCTTGAGGATGAATTTTCTCTTTGCAGAGGGGGCATTGCCCGCCATGAGACTCATGATTTGCTGATAGCGCAGAATGGCAATGTTTGCACTTCACTGCGGCTGCCTTGATCTTCTCTTTGCAAAACGGGCACGCTATTTTTGTGGCTTTCTTAGCCATAATTATCTCCCAAAATGTCTACTAAAAACTTAGTCAGCCTGCCTCTTTCAGGATTAGAGAGTCAAGTTTGCGGCCAAAATGCTGAGTGGAGCAATTGTTTTGGGGACAATTTTTGCGTCGAAATCGGGCGGGCAACGAATGTCTGAACATCCGGATCACGTCGCATCAAATTTTGTGGGATGGCAGGGGCACCAGGGCTCGAACCCGGGACCTACGGTTTTGGAGACCGTCGCTCTACCAACTGAGCTATACCCCTATCGTGGCGATGGAGATATGCCAGCCGCGCGCGGGACTCAAGAGGCTTTTTTCATTTCATCGATGAAACTGCTCTGTGATCAGAAACGAGTTGCGCTGATGGGTGGTTGCAGTATCAACATGGGAACCTGACGGGAGGATCCATGGTGAGCCTGCGGAAGAATATCGCAGACAGCGAGGCCGTACTCAACTGGGTGGCGCGGCGCATCGCGGGCTATGCCCGGATGGTGTATCGCTACACCAAATGGCAGCGGATCGGGTTCGAAGAGCTTGACCAGTTGGCCGAGGCGGGCGAACCGGTGGTCGTGGTGCTGTGGCATCAACGACTGGTCATGTCTCCGTTTCTCTATCCGTTGGACAAGGGACGTATTTGCACGATCACTTCGGCCGCGCGCGCGGGCAGCATGGTGGGACGGGTTCAACATCTGTTGGGTATGGATACAATTGCGATGTCCAGCCACAAGCGCCATGTGGCCCTGTCGCGCGAAGTGCTGGGTATGACCAAACAGGGGGTGTCCATCGGGATCGCCGCAGATGGTCCGCGTGGACCGGAACGGGTTTTGTCTAACGTGCCGCTGATCTGGGCCCGGACAACCGGAAAACGGGTCTTCTGTATGACTTTCTCGGTCAAACACGGGCGCGAGGCCAGCAGTTGGGATCGGATGCTGTTGCCCCGTGTTTGGGGCAACGAGGGGGTGTTTCTGTGTAGGGAATGGCCGCATGAAGTGCCGCGTAAGGCAACTGAAGAGCAAACCGAAGAGCTGCGACAATCGCTAGAGGCTGCGATGAACGATCTGACGGCTGAAGCCGATCGGATGGTTGGGCGTACGCCGTGGGAAGCACCGGCAGAGTAATCGACAGTGTTTGACATTGTCCGATGCGTCAATTGCGATACTTCCCCTCAAGAGTGCAAGCGGAGGCGACGATGCGCAAACTACAGGTACAGGGCGTTCATCACATCACGTTGACAGGCGCGGGTCGTCAAATCTCGCTTGATTTTTGGGAAGGTGTGCTAGGCATGCCTTTTGTCTTTGATCAACCCAATCTGGACAATCCGGACGAAGGGCACCTGTATTTCGATCCCGGTGACGGGCGATTGATCACGGTCTTTACCAATGAAAAGCGCCAGCCCGTTCATGATCGAACGCCGACTGACCCCGGCTGCGTGCATCATCTGGCGTTTGCCGTCAGCCAAGCCACATTTGAGCAAGCCGTTGAACGTTTGGACGAGCGCGGGATCTCTCATTCCGGGGTCAAGGATCGCGGGTTCATGAACTCGATCTATTTCACCGAGCCGATGGGGTTGCTAATCGAACTGGCCAGCTATGTTTTCGAGCCGCCAATGGGTTGCAGTCACGCGGATGTTCTGATCGAAGCGCATCGTTTGCGTGTGGCGCGTGGCGACCACAACATTGGCCGCGTTCATCTGGCTGACGCGATTGAGATGCTGGTCGAGCGGCGACAGGACAGCCTGTCATCAGACCGTGGACCCATGAACCCTTATTGATTACTTCACCAGCGTGGCCGGAATACGCGCCATGACAGAAATACCGCGAATGAACTCGGAGCAGGCATCCGGGTCAGTGATGGGGATCATGTGACCTCGCCCTTCAAGCGTTTGATAGCTCAGCCCGTATTGCGTCATTGTTGGGCCGTGATCCTTGGCGGGAACGATGGGGTCCTTGGCACCAAACAGGACGCCGCCCGGGGTGCGCAGATGCGGGTATTGATCGGCTTGCGCGCGAATGGATTGCTCGGCCCAGACCAAGTCGGCGGATGCGGTGACAAAAGCTTGCGGACGTAGGCCAAGCGCGCCACCCGCGTTTTCCAGGAAATCATCGGGGCAGCTTTCGGGCGCAAACACCATGCGCAGGGTTTCTGCCGCGGTGCGTTTGCTCAATGGCACCGCGATTGTGTTACCGATCCAGCGGCGCACGCGGGGTGATCGGATTTCCAGCGGTTTGAATGCCGGTGCCGCGCTGTTCATGGGATGTGTCAGTGGGCAGATCAGGGCTAGCGCTGCAATGTCGCGCGGGCGTTGCAAGGCAATGGCCAATGAGACAGCACCACCCAAGGAATGTCCTACTAGAACGGGATCCTTGATTCCTTTCTTGTCGAAAAACTCACCAATCATGCGCGCCTGTTCAGGCAATTCAGCCAAAGCGTCGTCATCGCGGGGGAGTACCCACAGCCGGGGCGATCCAGCGCGATGACATGATGATCCTGCGCCAGATCCTGCGCCAACGCATAAGTGAAATGCTGCAATTGCCCCGACAACCCGTGAATCATGACAAGTGTTTGCTTGCGAGGGTTACCCATCTCGACATAGTGAATACCGCCGCCGCGCACCGGGATGACCTCTCCGGCCTGGGGCACCAGCTGCTCGCCCATTCGAGCCAGCTTATGGGTCCAGAGGTAGAATATGACCGGCAGCCCGACCGCGAGGATCAGAAGAGTCAGAACGATCGCAGCAATTAGGGACATTGGCTCAATCTCCAAGCGTGCGCCATCTTTCAGGCAGGGGGCGTTTCAGTGCAAGCCCCGGGATTGTTTGTAGCTAATTTACCGAGAGTGCGTTGCAGTTCGTACAAGGGATCAAGCAGGGGCGTTCAGCGCGTTCAAGTCCGGCTTGGGCAACGTGTCCAAAAGTGCAAAAACCGAAGACCGGCAGTTTGACCCGCGCCAATCATCAGGGAAAAACATTGGCGGCAAATCCGGGTTGCGCAGGACAACACGGCGCCAGCGGTGCACGATGAGAGTGCGTAGTGTTGCGACCTGCACAGCAGTCAGCTGCAGCTCGGCGGGCCGTGTGTCGCGAACATTTGCCACCGCGTCTGATAGTGAGCGGCATGCCTCGATCAAATCAGGTGGGCACAGGCGGGATTTGAGCCACTCCGGTACACTGCGGGCCGTGACATCGAACACTACCAAGTCGTCGCAATTCGGAGGAACCGCACCCGATCCCAAGGCGGCACTGCGCCCGATGCTGATGTAGTTTTCTGTCAATAATAGGTCATCCAGCGCGCCGCCACCCTCGGACATCAAAAGATGCCAATCCTGCGAAACTTTTGGGTCCCGGTCATAGATCCGGGGGGTGACAGCGGCAGATTGCATCCGGCCAAACTCGGTCAGGTGGTGCACGCTTGAGCGGCCAGACCGGGCGCTGTCCACCCAGCCGTCTTTTCGCAGGCGATGCAGAGCCACACGGATGGCTTCTGGTTTGACATGCATCGGTTGAATGATGCGGGTCAGTGCTGCACCGCTTATCCGGTCGTCGGGACCTTGCGCGAGATCACCGAATAGGGACACGATGATCGACCACACGCGCTGGTTTTGTGGGTCGGCCAAACGCGTGATCGCGCTGTCGAACCATTGGTCTTGAGCTGTCATGTGATCAGTTTACGACGCAAGCTACAGCAAGACCACGCAAAAAGGGTCTGAGGCGGTTTTATGGGCCCAATTCGCTGAATGGACAAACGTCGTCTTCGAATGGCACATGCCGGTGCCTGAAGGTGGTGTATTCGGCGGTTCGTGGGGTGCTGATCCGGTCCATCCGGAAATGTCGGAAATCCGCGCGCTGCGGATCCCAGGCTACCAGATACCAAAGCGGCGGCAGAATAAGCATGGCCTGAGGTTCGACCTGTCGCTGGGTCTTGCGGCCTTTGGCATCGTGATAGTCGAACCGGAGCAGGCGACGATCCAGGAATGCGCTTTGGAACACAGGCAACAGGTCTGGATCTAACCGGCCCATGTCAGACAGATCCTGCAGCGGCGAAAGTTTCCCGATGTACAGGCGATCCAAAAAAGCGCGCAGCTCTTTGACCTTGTCCGATGGCAGCGCTTTTTCGATTTTTGCCAGCCCGGCGTCAGCCAGATCAAAGAATGGCAAGTTTCCGGCCGCACGCATAGCCGCCACGCTGATCAAGAGGGCAAAGACTTCGGGCACGGACAGTCGTGCGCTGGTCTGGATGGACTGCGGATCAAGCTGCAGTCCGCCGCCACGCCCGACATCAGAATGAATGACAAAACCTTCATCCCGCAGCGCCCTGATGTCGCGCAGCACTGTACGGCGCGAGACGCCTACTTCACCTGCCAGGTCATCAACCGTGGCTGTTCCGTTGCGGCGCAGGCTTCGCACGATGGCATCATGGCGGTTGCGAACATTCATGTGACCACCCTAGCACTAACAGTGACAGGATTTGTCACTATTTTGATTTACCCCGGACGCAGCAACAAAAAATCAGGAGCATTGAATAATGAAACGTACTGCTGTGAACCCATGGGATTGGTCACCCAAGCTAGGTTACAATCAGGCCGAGATCTTTGAGGGGGTACCCGACAGTTGACCTGTGCCGGTCAGACCGCTGTGGATGAGACGGGCATTCCTCAGCATTCGGGTGACATGCGCGCGCAGATCGGCCTGGCTCTTGATAATCTAGAGGCGGTTTTGTCGGATGGCGGGATGGACCTGAGCAACGTCACTCGGCTGGGCATCTATGCCACGGATGTGGACGAAGCGCTGAAGAATTTTGATCTGATGGGGATGCGGTTTGGGCCGCATCAGGTTGCGCCTCCGATGACACTGCTGGGTGTCACGCGGCTGGCTTTGCCGGGCCTCATGTTCGAGATCGAGGCCACGGCCATGGCTTGAGAAAAAGGCGCGCGGAGGTAAACCGCGCGCTATTTGACTTAGTAAGCGTTCATGGTCAGCAGTTCATATTCTGCGACCATTTCGTCATCCTGATTGGTCAGTGTCACGTGCCAGCGCACCTCGCCGTATTCATCCGTGCGGCGGGTCTTTTTCTTGACGCTCAGGCGCACCTTGATGCTGTCACCGGCGCTGACCGGCTTCATGAACCGCAGGTTATCCAAGCCGGTATTCGCCAGAACCGGACCTTCGTTTGGTTCGACAAACAAACCAGCCGCAAAGCTAAGCAGCAAATAGCCATGCGCCACACGACCAGGGAAGAACGGGTTCCGTTTGGCGGCGTCGTCATCCATGTGAGCATAGAACGTGTCGCCGGTGAAGTTCGCAAACAGCTCGATATCGTCCATCGTGACAGTGCGCGACGCGGTGTGCAGCGTCTCGCCGATCGACAACTCGCCGAACTTGCGGGTGAAGGGGTGTGCGGGGCCTTTGACTTCGGGCGCGCCGGGCACCCAAGTGCCGCCGATGGCGCTCAGCATTTCGGGTGAGCCTTGGATGGCGGTGCGCTGCATATAGTGCTTCACGCCACGCACGCCGCCCATTTCTTCACCACCGCCCGCGCGGCCGGGGCCACCATGCACCATGTGGGGCAGCGGAGAGCCGTGACCTGTCGATTCCTTCATCGAGGTGCGGTTGTTGATGTAGATCCGGCCGTTGTAGGCACCCGAGCCAAACACGACGTCACGAGCGACGGTTGCATCATTTGTGATGACGGAAGTCACCAGCGAACCTTGGCCACGGTTGGCGATATTGATCGCGTGATCCAGATCACGGTAGCCCATGATGGTCGAGACGGGGCCAAAGGCCTCGGTGTCGTGCACGCGCTGGGCGTTGTCCGGGTCGGCGCAGTGAAACAGCATCGGCGGCAGGAACGCGCCTTTGTCCTTGTTTGCGCCTTCGACGGCAAAGTTTTCGGGGTCGCCAAAGACGCGTTCGGCCTCTTGCCCGATGATCGCTGCCTTTTCCAACACGTCCTGTTTCTGACCATTCGACACCAGTGCACCCATGCGTGTGGTTTCCAGGCGCGGATCGCCGATCAGAGTTTTCGACAGGCGCGCAGACAGAGCCTCGATCACGGCCTGCACCGAAGTTTCTGGCGCGATGATGCGGCGTATTGCGGTGCATTTCTGACCCGCCTTGGCGGTCATCTCGCGGCTGACCTCTTTGACAAACAGATCAAACTCGGGGGTTCCGGGCTCGGCGTCAGTGCCAAGGATCGAGGCGTTGAGGCTGTCCTGTTCCGACACAAACCGCACCGCGTTGTTCACGATCGCAGGCGTCTGGCGCAGTTTTAGCGCGGTGTCGGCAGAGCCAGTAAAGCTGACCACATCCTGCATGCCCAGCCGGTCCAGCATGTCACCCAGACCGCCCGAGACCAGTTGCAGAGCACCGGCGGGCAGGATGCCGCTGTCGAGCATTATCTTGACCGCCAGTTCCGTGACATAACAGCTGTTGGTCGCCGGTTTCACGATCGCAGGTACACCCGCTAACAGGGTGGGGGCCAGTTTTTCCAACATGCCCCAGACCGGGAAGTTGAAAGCGTTGATGTGGACCGCGACGCCGTGCAACGGGGTGCAGACGTGTTGTCCCAGAAAGGTGCCATTGCGGCTAAGCTGTTCGACATCGCCGTCCAGATATACCTGCCCGTCGGGCATTTCGCGGCGGCCTTTGGAAGCAAAGACAAACATCGTGCCGATGCCGCCATCGATGTCGATCAAGTGGTCGCTTTGGGTCGCACCGGTTTCAAAGCTCAGGTCATAAAGCGCCTGCTTCTGCGCACCCAGTGCATTTGCCAGTGCCTTGAGCATTTTGGCGCGGTCGTGGAATCCCATCTGGCGCAGAGCAGGGCCACCCACGTTGCGGGCGTAGTCCAGCATGCCTTGCACATCGAGTGCGTTGTTGCCTGCGCTGGCAAACGCTTCACCCGTGATGGCCGAAGCGATGGTGCGAGCACCGCTGCCCGGCGCGATCCATTCACCGGCGGCAAAGCTGGAAATCTGCTGCAAACTCATCGGAAGTCTCCTTGGTGTCGATCAGGCAGAGTCGCGCCCGGTTTTGCTCATGTTATGATTAACCGAATGATCGGTCAATTAATTGAGTCAAAAAAACCCGCCGAAGCGGAAAAAGGCCGGATGCAGGTGCATCCGGCCAAAGAGATTTAGTGGCCCAATGCGCCCATCTGCTGCGGCAAGTAAAGCACCACGATGGGGACCAGAACGATCAGGGCGAGGCGGAAGATGTCCGCGATCCAGAAGGGTGTAACGCCACGAAAGATCGTACCGGTGGACACGTCGCCAACCACCCCTTTCAGGATGAAAACGTTCAGGCCCACAGGCGGCGTGATCAACGAGATTTCGGTGACGACAACCACCACGATGCCGAACCAGATCGGGTCATACCCCAGCGACGTCACCAGCGGGAAGAAGATCGGTACGGTCAGCAGCAGCATCGAGAGCGATTCAAACACGCAACCCAAGATGATGTAGATGCCCAGGATCATTAGGATCACCACAAAGGGCGCGACGTCATAAGCCGTCACCATGGCGATCAGCGCTTCGGGCAGACCCGCAAGGTTGATGAAGTTCGAAAAGATCTGCGCCCCGATCAGCACCGCAAAAAGCGCCGCAGCCGTAAAAGTGGTCTCTTTCAGAACCTCAAAGGTCGATCCTATGGTCAGACCACCCCGAAATAGCGCGATCAGAAAGGCTCCGGCCGCGCCCATACCGGCCGCCTCAGTCGGGGAAAAGGTCAGGTTCAGCGGTTCAAAGTCAAACGCGCCATACAGCCCGCCGATCACCAGGAAGAACAAGAGCAGCACAGCCCAAACCGAGCCAAGCGCCTTGAACCGCTCACCCCAACTGGCGCGCTCGCCTGCTGGGCCCGAGTTCGGGTTGCGCCAGACGGTCCAGCGGACGGCAAACAGGTAGAACAGGATGCCCAAGATACCCGGGATGATGCCGGCCATGAACAGCTTGCCGATCGAGGTTTCGGTCAGCAGACCATAGATCACCAGGATCACTGACGGAGGAATTAGGATACCGAGTGTACCTCCCGCCGCAATGGAGGCAGTGGACAGCTCGTCCGAGTAACCATAGCGGCGCATTTCCGGCATCGCGACTTTGGACATGGTCGCCGCAGTGGCCAGTGATGAGCCGCAGATGGCCGAGAACCCACCACAGGCGGCAACGGTCGCCATGGCGATCCCGCCGCGCATGTGACCCAAGAAAGCGTTGGACACGGCATAAAGCTCGCGCGCCATGCCCCCCTTGTTCACGAAAAGGCCCATCAGGATGAAGAGAGGGACAACCGACAGGCCATAGTCCTGTGCGGTATCGGTGATTTGGCGGCCAACCATCGACATCGCGGCCTTGAGGCCGCGTTCGTCAAAGATCGAGCCGCCGCGCTCGTAGGCAAAGCCAAGTGTGCCAACAAGGCCCATGGCAAAAACGATGGGCATCCGGATCAGAACGAGAACCAGAACAAGGAAAAATCCGATCAGGGCGGCGGTCATTGGTTCGGCTCCGCGAGAAGGTTGGGGGCAAAGAGAAGGATCAGGCCATTGATGATCATCGCGATGGCTGAAACGGCGACAGTGAGGGTGATGAACCAACCGACGTAGAAGACGGGGATCGCCAGATATTCGGTCACATCCCCATAGTCGCGTGCGCGTTCCGCCAGGATCCAGACACGCTGAACCGGCCAATAAAGGATCACGCCGCAAAAGACATTGAGCAGCCCGTCACGCAGACGGCTGAGGCGAAAGCGGTTGAACAAGCCGTCAGTCAGATCGACGGCAATGTGGCCATTCTGGACCGAGATGATGGGCAGCACGGAAAAGACAAGAACCGCCATCAGAATGCGGGTCAGTTCTGTTGCGGCCTCAATGGGTGAATTGAACATTGACCGCAAGATGACATCGGCAAAAGTCATGATCATCAGGATGAACAGAGCAATGCAGGCGACCACAATTGGCACGATGCTGGCGCTGCGGGCGAGCTTGAGAAGGGGAGACATGTGGGCTCCTTTGCAGGGGTCCGAAGGGTGGGGCGGCAGGACCCGCCGCCCCGGTGGACAGGCTTAGTTTGCGGCCATGTCCGACTTGATTTGGTCATACGCGGCTTGCGCATCGATGCCAGCATCGGTGACTTCGGCCAGAACCTTGGCGCGAACTTCTTCGGCGATGGCGTTGAACTTCTCCAGATCCGCGTCCGAAGCCGCGTTGATCGCGTTGCCATCGGTCGATTGGGTTGCTTCACGGCCGATGCCGTCGATCTCGTCCCAGATCTTACCGATCTCACGGCTCAGCGGTTCACCAAAGACTTTCTCGTCCAACGCCGCTTGGATGTCAGCAGGCAGATCGGCAAAGGTGTCTTCGTTCATGATGAAAGCGAACGAGCCACGGTACAGGCCGCCGGGAACTTCATAGACGTTTTTGGCAACCTCGGTCAGCTTGAAGCCCTTGCGGGATTCAAACGGCATGACAACGCCGTCGGCTGCGTTCGAGGCCAGGGTTTCGTATACCTTGGGGGCCGGAACTTTGATGCCGGTGGCGCCTAGGGCGGCTCCAACGTCGCCGCCGACACCGCCGGGGATCCGCACCTTGAGGCCGGCGATCTGGCTCATGTCTGTGACGGCTGCGTTCGAGTGCAACTGAGCTGGACCATGTGTGTGCAAAGCGATCAGCTTGACGCCGCGGTGCTCGTTCGCCTCGGCAAGATATTTTTCATATGCGCGCCAGTAGGCGACCGATGCAGCCTCGGCCGAGCCTTCGTAGCCGGGCAGTTCGATCAGCTTGGTGGTGACAAAGCGGCCGGGCTGGTAGCCGTGGAAGATGATCGAGGCATCAGCGGCGCCGTCCTGAATCAAATCCATCTGTGCAGGGGGAGGGCGATGCCCAGTTTCAGCTCGGCTGTGACTTTGCCGTCGGTGGCCTCCTCAACCATCTCGACGAACTTGGGCCACATCTTGGCGTT
This sequence comes from Falsiruegeria sp. JB4-1, assembly GCF_055693495.1. Taxonomy (NCBI): domain Bacteria; kingdom Pseudomonadati; phylum Pseudomonadota; class Alphaproteobacteria; order Rhodobacterales; family Roseobacteraceae; genus Falsiruegeria; species Falsiruegeria sp. JB4-1. The sequence goes on along the minus strand of NZ_JBVFTZ010000001.1, from coordinate 3,814,395 downwards.
GATGCCGTGGGTTGGCGGTGCCCAACTTGAAATCGTCAGGGTGTAGTCGGCTGCAAACGCTGCCGCGCCCGATACGGCCAAGGCCGCCGAGGCCAGCAGAGTGCTCAGTTTCGTGAATTTTACCATTGGGTTTCCTCCCTCGCAGAATGGTGTTGATGAACGCGGATAATGGTTGTTTTTGTAACCATCAACGCATTGTGGGTAGTCTTATGATCGGTTCATTTTTTCGATTTGGGGTGTGTATGGTGTGTTCTGGATTTCGTTAAGATGCAGATTTCATGCAGCTTTTTCCTGCTTGGATGAGGCCAGGAACATCGGCCCACCGCGCCAGCGGGGAAAGCCGTAGCCAAAAAGTTTCACCACATCCACATCTTCGGCGCGCTCGGCGATTCCCTCACTTACGATCTGCTGACCCTCACGCGCCAGCACGTCCAACAGCCGGTCCGAGATCTGTTCGGCAGTGAAAGTGTGGCGAGTCAAACCGTTGTTTTTGGAGTATGAGACGACCAGCTCTTCGACTTCCGCGTCGCGGATCGGCGTGCGCGATCCGTCTTCGTAGCAATACCAACCCTTACCGGTACGCTGGCCCAGGCGATTCATTTCGCAGAGCGTGTCAGCGATGCGCTCGTACCGTTCGTTCGGGTCACGTGTTGTGGCCTGACGTTTGCGGTTGGCCCAAGCAATCTGAAGCCCGGTGAGGTCCTGCAGTTCAAACGGCCCCATGGGCATTCCAGCGGCGCGCATGGCCGCGTCGACCTGATGCGGCAAGGCTCCATCAGCCAGCAGGTATTCCGCTTCGCGCCTGTAAGCGGCCAGCATCCGGTTGCCGATGAACCCGTCACAAATACCCGATAGGACCGAGACTTTGCGCAGGCGTTTGCCCAGGGCAAAGCCGGTGGCGATGACCTGCGGATCGGTGTCAGGGGTTTTGACGATTTCGAGCAGTTTCATCACATGCGCGGGGCTGAAGAAATGCAGACCGAGACAGCGCGACAGGTTGGGGATGCCGTCAAAGATCAGTGTCGGGTCCAGGTATGAGGTGTTGGTCGCCAGGATCGCATCCGGTCCCATGACGGCCGCCAACTGGCGGAATACGTCACGTTTGACGTCCAGATCCTCGAACACTGCCTCGATCGCCAGATCGGCGTCTGCGGCATCTGCGTAGCTATCGGTTGTCGCCAAGCGCGCCAGCATATCGGAATGGTCGTCTGCCGAGAATTTGCCGCGTTTCACACCGCCTTCGATCAAGCCGGACACGCGCGTTTTGGCCGCGTCAGCAGCAGGAGCATCCCGCTCGATCAGCGTTACCGAAAGACCACCGCTCAGGCAGGCCATGGCGATCCCGGCGCCCATCAGGCCGCCGCCAACGATGGCGATCCGGTTCAGAGCGCGCGGCTCTACCCCGGCGATCAGATTGGGCTTGCTAACGGCGCGTTCAGCAAAAAACGCATACCGCAAGGCGCGGCTTTCGACCGAGTGTCGCAGCTTCAGGTGCAAGGTGCGCTCGACCGGTTGACCTTGCTCAAACGGCAGAGCAGCCCACTGTAGTGCCTCGAGGTTCAGGGCCGGAGACTGCTGGCCTTTTGCCCGCCTTTTCAACGCAACTTCTGTTGCGGCGTATTCATCCAACGGCAATGCCGCGACCGTGCGGTCCCGCACTTTCACAGGGCGTTCGGGCAAGTTCTGAGCAAACGCGCGGACGGCCTCTTTCAGTTCGCCCTGCGCAATCTGATCCACTCCACCCAATTCCAACAATTTCTCAGCAGGCAGGATTTTACCCGAGCATGCCATGTCGACTGCCGCCTGCATCCCGATCAGGCGGGGCGCGCGTTGCGTGCCGCCTGCACCGGGGACCAGACCCACATTCACCTCGGGCAGGCCAAACTTGGTGCCGGGTGCAGCGATCCGCCAGGCGCAGCCCATGGCGATCTCGAACCCGCCGCCCAAGACGTTGCCTTGCATCGCCGCGATGAAGGGTGTTTCGCTGTCCTCGATCATCTGCACCACGTCGGGCAGGTGGGGCTCTTCAGGCGCTCGGTCAAACTCGGACATGTCACCGCCAGCCACAAAGGTGCGACGGGCGCAGGTCAGGATGGCAACGCGCGCGCCTTGAACCTTTTGCACCGCCGCAGCAAGGCCTGCACGCACAGCGGTCGAAGTTGCGTTCACCGGGGGATTGTCAATCTCAACCCAGGCGATGTCGCCCTCATGCGTGACCGTAACAACCGCGCTGTCCGTCATGTGCTTTGTCCTCAAAATCGGAGAATCAACATATTCGAAAAATTTATTGACCAACCGTTCGGTTAATGCAACTGTTTTGTAGAAACATCTGCAAAGCGGGCCTGACATGAGCGATACGATTCTTGCGCAAGACCATGGAAATTGGGTGGAAATCACCCTCAACCGTCCAGATCGCCTGAACAGCTTCAACGACGAAATGCACTATGCGCTGCGTGCTGCGCTTGAAAATGCGCGTGATTCTGGCGCTCGTGCGGTGCTGTTGACCGGGGCTTAGCCGCGGTTTTTGTGCGGGTCAGGATCTGGGCGACCGCGACCCATCAAAGATGGACGGCCCGCCTGATCTGGGCAAAACTGTGCGCACCTTCTATGCACCGTTGGTCACGCTCATTCGGTCGCTGAACTTCCCCGTCATCTGCGCCGTCAACGGTGTTGCTGCCGGGGCAGGGGCCAACATTGCGCTGGCCTGTGACATGGTGCTGGCAGGCGAAAGCGCCAAGTTCATCCAGTCCTTTTCCAAGGTCGGCTTGATTCCGGACACCGGCGGCTCGTGGCATTTGCCGCGCCTGCTGGGTGAGGCGCGCGCCAAGGGACTGGCCTTCACCGCGCAACCCCTGCCAGCCAAACAGGCCGAGGATTGGGGGCTGATCTGGAAGGCCCTGCCGGACGACGATTTGATGTCCGAGGCCCGCGCGCTGGCCGAGCAGTTCGCCAATGGCCCGACACTGGGCATGGGCCTGACCAAGCAGTGCATTCAGGCGGCCGCGACCGATGATCTGATCGAACACCTTGAAATGGAAGCCGATGCCATGAAAACCTGTGGCGAAAGCGCGGACTACGCCGAAGGCGTCACTGCGTTTCTGGAAAAACGAAGCCCCAAGTTTCAAGGCAAGTGACAATGACGCCAAAAACCCGCGCAGAACGTGCCGCCCAAGCCATGTGGGATGGGGATCAGGCCTCGAAATGGGCCGGGATGGAAATCACCTATGTTGATGAGGCGACCGCGACGCTTGAGATGACCGTCGAGGCGCATCATTGCAACGGGCATGGGATATGCCACGGCGGCGTGACCTTCATGCTGGCCGACAGTGCCTTTGCATTTGCCTGCAACAGTCGCAACCAATCAACGGTTGCCCAACACAATGTGATCAGCTTCATCGCGCCCGGACAATTGGGCGACCGGCTGATCGCCACCGCAACCGAGCTGAGCCTGACCGGGCGCAGCGGGATTTATGATGTAACCGTGACCAATCAGGACGGCCAACAGATCGCCGAATTCCGGGGCTTTTCCCGGGCGATCAAAGGCACCCTGTTTGATGAAGATTAAGGTGTGGAGGACGCCATGAAGGACCTGACCCCGAACAAAGCCGACCTGGACCCGATCGAGATTGCCTCGATCGACGAGATCCGCGCCAAACAGCTGGAACGGATGAAGTGGTCGCTGCGCCACGCCTATGACAACGTGCCGATGTATAAGCAGCGGTTCGATGAGGCGGGCGTACACCCCGACGATCTGCAAAGCTTGGCCGATCTGGCCAAGTTTCCGTTCACCTACAAGAACGATTTGCGCGACAACTATCCCTTTGGTCTTTTTGCCGTGCCACGCGAACAAATCATCCGCCTGCATGCCTCGTCGGGCACCACCGGCAAGGCCACGGTGGTAGGATATACCGCCAACGACATCAACAATTGGGCTGATCTACTGGCCCGTTCCCTGCGTGCCTCGGGCTTGTGCAAGGGCGACATGGTGCACAACGCCTATGGCTATGGCCTGTTCACCGGTGGCCTGGGCGCGCATTACGGCATCGAACGCCTTGGCGCGACTGTGGTGCCCATGGGCGGCGGCCAGACCGAAAAGCAGGTCGGGTTGATCAACGATTTCAAACCCGACGGCATCATGGTGACGCCGTCCTATATGCTCAACATCCTTGAGCAGTTTCACAAGATGGGTCTGGACCCGCGCGAAAGCTCATTGTCGGTGGGTGTCTTCGGCGCCGAACCCTGGACCAACGCCATGCGGCTTGAGGTCGAGCAGGCATTCGACATGCATGCGGTCGACATCTACGGCCTGTCCGAGATCATGGGGCCGGGGGTGGCCAACGAATGCGTCGAGACCAAAGATGGCCTGCATGTTTGGGAAGACCATTTCTATCCCGAGGTCATTGATCCGGAAACTGGTGAGGTACTACCCGACGGCGAAATGGGCGAGCTGGTGTTCACCACGCTCACCAAAGAGGGCCTGCCGATGGTCCGCTATCGTACACGCGATCTGACACGATTGTTGCCGGGAACCGCACGGTCACTGCGTCGGATGGAGAAGATCACTGGCCGTTCAGACGACATGATCATTCTGCGCGGCGTCAATGTTTTCCCGACACAGATCGAGGAACAGCTGATGGCCACCGGCGGGCTGGCCCCGCATTTCCAGATCGAACTCTACAAATCCGGGCGCATGGATGCTATGCGGGTCTTTGTCGAAGCCAACCCAGATGCGGCTGACGAGTTGAGCAAGACGGCCGCTGCGCGGATGCTGAGCAAGCGGATCAAGGACATCGTGGGCGTTTCGACGGAAATTATCGTGGGCGATCCCGGCGAGGTGGCGCGCTCCGAAGGCAAAGCCAAGCGCGTCGTCGACAACCGAGGCAAGGAGTAGAATTTGGCCCGCACGATTGCAAAAGACCATGATCAGAAACGGGCTCAGATCCTGAAATCCGCCGCGCGCGTGTTCGCGCGCGAGGGGTTCGACCGTGCGTCAATGACTCAATTGGCGCGGGAATGTGGGATATCCAAGGCGAATATCTATCACTACTACGACAGCAAGGATGCCATCTTGTATGACATCCTTGAAACCTACCTGCGCGAACTGCGCGACCTGATCTGCGGGATCGAGTTGGACGGGCTGTCCAGTGAGGAACGGCTGCACAAAGTGGTGGCCGAGATCCTGCTGGCCTATCAGGGTGTGGATGATGAACACCGGGTGCAGACCAGCGGTATGTCCGCCTTGCCTGAAGAGCAGCAAAAGTTGCTGCGCCGCTATCAGCGCGACATGGTCGAGTTTGTCAGCAGCATCATCGCTGAAAACGCACCACTAGAGATCGCAAATGACGGTGAGAAGCTCCGCTCTGCTACCATGTCCGTCTTTGGGATGTTGAATTGGTACTACATGTGGAACACCGGTGCGGGACCCAACGCGCGCGAAGATTACGCGGCGGTGGTCTCCAACCTGACGCTTGGTGGTCTGAGTAAAATCTAGAAAGTTTGAGTTTCTTCTGAGCCGTACAAAGAGCTGCGCGGCCTGTCGGCCTTGCGTCCTGCGGACGGCAGGGGCGAGGTTCACGCGGGCTTTGCCCGCGTGAACCTCGCCCAACTGGAGGAGATGGCCCGCGAGGGCCATCAATGAGGGGCGGGAGCCTCTCGGAATTAGGGGCGTTTCAAGCCGAGGGTATCGAGCACGGTGGATGCTTCAACTTCCCAACGTGTCTTGAGTTCGGCGTTCGTGGTACGACGCAAACCCATGTCTTTAAGTGCAGCCGCCTTGTTCGACGCACCTGAACCAAAGCTTGCGGCCACACGAGGCCACCAGTAATCGACCGATGTCTGCATGTCCGATGTCGTGCCTTCTTGCGCCAATTTCAGTGCGCCTTCGACAGCCAGTTCTGCGTGGCGGGTTTCCACAGGCAGGATAGCGCGGAATGCCTCGGCCAGAGGTTGATACGAGATCAACGAGAACTCGGTCAGTTGGATCACCACGGCCCGGCTCATCAGTACGTTCATCACCACGGAATCAACCCAGCCATCCAGCGGATAGTTGAACACCGCCAGGCGCATGTCGTGATCGCTGCGGGATGTCCCTATGTCGGCATCACGACCAAGGCGTGCGGTCCACGGATGGTGCGAGGCATAGCGGTCCGCATCCACGCCGAACTCGGCCATGACTCGCAGCACACGGTCGGCGTTGTCGGTCTTTTCCAGCACGATCTTGGCAGCGGCGATCCGTTCCTTGATGCCGGGACCAGCGTTGATCACATCCGCAAAACCGGCAGCGCCTGCCAGTTCACTGTCCACAAAGATCGCCATCAGTTTCATCAGCTCGGCGCGATAGCGTGGTGGCACATTGGTGGGATTGGTCAGTACCCCGCCGGCGGCCAGGTAGCTTTCGATTGTCATATCTTCTGCCATGATCGCTCTCCTTACTGATCAAAATCGACTGTGACGGAATCCGTCAGCGGGAAGGCCTGGCAGGACAGGACATAGCCTTTCTCGACCTCGTAGTCCTCCAGCGCGTGGTTCGCGACCATTTCGACCTCGCCGTCCAGCACCTTACAGCGACATGTTGAACAAACTCCTGCCTTGCAGGCATAGGGCGCGTCCATCGCGTTTTCGAGCGCACCATCCAGGATCGACATGTCCTTGGGCATGGTGATCGTCTGGGTCGAGCCATCCATCGTGATAGCCGCCTTGGTCTGGTTCGCGCTGCTGGCAGCATCACCCGATGTGGTCTTGCGTTTGGCGCGGCCGGGCTGGGCGCTGGCAAAAAGTTCGAACTTGATCTGGGCATCATCCAGACCGTGATCGCGCAGAGCCGCGGCAATGCCCAGCATCATCGGTTCGGGTCCGCAGATGAATGCGGTGTCCACGGTTTTGACGTCGATCCAGTGTTTGAACAGCTCGGCGCATTTTTCCTGCGTCACCAGACCAGTGAACAGGTCGATGTCCTGTGCGTCGCTTTCCAGGATGTGGATCACGTTCAGGCGTCCCATGTAGAGGTTCTTGAGATCCTCCAGTTCCTCACGAAACATGATCGTGTTCACGCCCTTGTTGGCATAGACCAGTGTGAACCGCGCTTTGGGTTCACGCGCCAAAGTGGTTTTCAGGATCGACAGAACCGGGGTTACGCCCGAGCCACCGGCAAAACCGAGGTAATGCTTGTTGGCATCCGCATCGAGCGCGGTGAAGAAGCCGCCCATGGGTGGCATTGCCTGGATGGTGTCGCCCACCTTCAGCTCTTCATTGGCCCAGGTCGAAAAGGCTCCGCCGTCGACGCGTTTGATGCCGACCTGCAGGACACCATCATCCTTACCGGCGCAGATCGAATAGGACCGGCGCAGCTCTTCGCCGTCGAAATCGCGGCGGAAGGTCAGGTATTGGCCTTGAGTGAAATCGAATTCTTCGGCTGCGCCGTTGACGGGCTGCAGCGTGACCACGACAGCGTCGCGGATGGTTTTGTGAACGTCTGTGACGGTCAGATCGTGAAAGCGCGCCATGGGGCGTCTCCTCTTATCTGGGGCTCAGATGCATTTGAAATAGTCGAACGGTTCCAGGCAGTCGGTGCAGCGCCAATGCGCCTTGCAGGGGGTCGAGCCGAACTGACTGACCTTCTGCACATTCCCGCTGCCGCAGTTTGGGCACCGTTCTGGACCGCCCGCAGGTTGCGGTGGGGCGATCCCGTAATCTTCCAGTCGTGCCTTGCCGCGCTCGGTCAGCCAATCGGTGGTCCAGGCCGGGCTAAGCTGCTGCTTGAGCTGCAGCTTTTCGATCCCGTGGTCCCGAAGGGCGGTCTCGATATCCATGTTGATCACGGATGTGGCGGGGCACCCCGAGTAAGTCGGCGTCACCGTGACAGTCAGCGTGTCGTCTTGCCACGCGACGTCCCGGATGATGCCAAGATCCACGAGCGAGATCACAGGGATCTCGGGGTCGGGAACAGCATCTAGCCATTCCCAAACCTGTTTGACGCTTGGCTGTTCCATGGTGCTTTACCAGTTTCCGTCCGGATAGGCCCGCTGCAGCCACTGCATCGAGCACAGCAGGTGGCCCAGATGTTCAGTGTGCATGGTGCCGCTCTTGCCGCCCTTTTGGGCAAAGCGGTTGCCGGGCACGGTCAGCGTGGCCTCATCCAACACCTTTTGCACCAGCGCGTCATATTCTTCGCGCAGGGTACTGGGATCCGGAGCAATGCCGGCCGCAATCATCTCGGCGTCGACTTCGTCGGTCAGGAACATCTCACCCACGTAAGGGTAAAGATAATCCAGCGCCTTCTGCATGCGCGCGTGGCTTTCTTCGGTTCCGTCACCAAGGGCGACAACCGTGTCGGCCGAGCGTTCCAGGTGATAGGCGATTTCCTTGCTGGCCTTTTCGGCGATCTCAGAGACACGTGTGTCGCTGCTTTTGATCAGGCGCGCAACGTAGATCGAATGCCAGGCATCGAACAGGAACTGACGCATGAGGGTCTGGCCAAAGTCGCCATTCGGCATCTCGACCAGCAGCACGTTGCGGAAATCCCAGGCATCGCGGTGAAAGGCCAGACGGTCCGCATCGCGACCTTCGCCTTCAACCTCGCCCGCATAGCCCAGCCAGAACTGGGTCTGGCCAATGAAATCCAGTGCGGTGTTTGACAGCGCAATGTCCTCTTCCAGGACCGGAGCCATACCGCACCATTCACTGATCCGGTGTCCCAGGATCAGGGTGTTGTCCCCCATACGCTGGAGGAACTCAAACAGAGCCTCGTTGCGGGTCATCACATGGCCCCCACTTCATCAGGAATGTCAAAGAAGGTCGGGTGACGATAAACCTTGCTTTCGCTGGGTTCATAAAGCGGGCCTTTGTCTGACGGGGACGAGGCGGAAATGTTCACGGCCTCGACCACCCAGATCGACACGCCTTCGTTGCGGCGGGTATAGACGTCGCGGGCGTTCTTGATCGCCATTTCGGCGTCGGGTGCATGCAGGCTGCCCACGTGACGGTGGCTCATGCCATGCTGGCCGCGGATGAAAACTTCCCACAGGGGCCATTCGTTGTTCATAGCTTGGGTCTCCTCCTGGCTGGGTACGAGGGGAGAAACCGGTGGTTAAAACCGGGCCCCTCGCACAGCGGATGTGTCTTCGTTTGTTACTCTGCCGCGACTTTTGCGGCTGCTTTTTTGCGGGCGTGGGCCAACATGCCTTCGCGCACCCAGGCGCCATCGTCCCAGGCCTTGTTGCGATCAGCCAGTCGGTCGACGTTGCAGGGGCCGTTGCCTTTGATCACGTCAAAGAATTCGGACCAGTCGGGCTGGCTGAAATCATAATGCCCGCGCTCTTCGTTCCATTTCAGGTTTTCGTCCGGAACGGTCAGGCCCAGGAATTCAGCCTGCGGCACGGTCTGGTCCACAAACTTCTGGCGCAGCTCGTCGTTTGTGTTGATCTTGATCTTCCACGCCATTGACTGTTCTGAATGGACCGAGTCTCCGTCAGGCGGGCCGAACATCATCAGCGACGGATACCAGTAGCGGTTAAGCGCATCCTGAGCCATCTTCTTCTGCGCGGGCGTACCCTCTGCGCAGGCGCGGATAGCGTCATAACCCTGACGCTGGTGAAAGCTCTCTTCCTTGCAGATGCGGATCATCGCGCGGGAATAGGGACCGTATGAGGTCCGCTGCAACGGCACTTGGTTCATGATCGCCGCGCCATCCACCAGCCAGCCGATGGCGCCGATATCGGCCCAGTTCAGCGAGGGGTAGTTGAAGATCGACGAATACTTCATGCGACCATCGAGCAGCATCTCTGTCATTTCATCTCGGCTGACACCTAGGGTCTCGGCCGCACAGTAGAGGTACAGACCATGGCCTGCCTCATCCTGGACCTTGGCCAGCAGGATCGCCTTGCGTTCCAGAGTGGGCGCTCGGGTGACCCAGTTGCCTTCGGGCAGGGTGCCGACGATCTCGGAATGGGCGTGCTGACCGATCTGACGGATCAGCGTTTTGCGATAACCCTGAGGCATCCAATCCTTGGGCTCGATCTTTTCGCCTGCGTCGATGCGGGCCTGAAAGGCTGCCAGCTTTTCAGGATCTTCCTGCGACGCTTCGGATTTGACCATCTGTGCATACATGGCAGTTCCCTCCTTAAACTCGTTCCAGGATCAGGGCGGCACCCTGTCCCACACCAACACACATGGTGCACAGCGCATAGCGCCCGCCCGTGCGTTGCAATTGATAGGCCGCCGTCAGCACCAGACGTGCGCCCGACATACCCAACGGGTGCCCGATCGAGATCGCACCGCCGTTGGGGTTAACATGGGGTGCATCATCGGCCACGCCAAGTTCGCGCAGGGTGGCAAGACCCTGGCTGGCAAAAGCTTCGTTCAATTCTATCACATCCATCTGCTCGATGGTCAGACCTGCACGGGCCAACACCTTGCGGCAGGCCGGAACCGGGCCGATGCCCATAACGCGCGGCGCAACACCGGCCACCGACATGCCCACCACACGGGCCATCGGTTTGAGGTTGTTCTTGGCCGCTGCATCTTCATTCGCCATTAGGATCGCGGCCGCGCCGTCATTCACACCCGAGGCGTTACCGGCCGTCACTGTCTTGTCCGGACCGTTAATGCCTTTGAGGTTTGCGAGCTTTTCCTCGGTTGTTCCGGGGCGAGGGTGCTCGTCTGTGTCGAATACGATCGGATCGCCCTTGCGCTGAGGCAGGGTTACAGTTGTGATTTCGTCCTTGAACACGCCGGCTGCGTCCGCCGCCGCCCAACGGGCCTGGCTGCGCGCGGCAAAAGCATCTTGGTCAGCGCGGCTCACACCGTAATCGTCGGCCACGTTGTCAGCTGTCTGAGGCATGGTATCGGTGCCATACATCTCGTGCATCTTCTTGTTCACGAAACGCCAGCCGATGGTGGTATCGTAGACATTGTTTGCCCGGCTGAAAGCGCTGGTGGCCTTGGGCATTACAAAAGGCGCCCGGCTCATGCTCTCAACACCGCCTGCAATGACCATGTCATAGTCGCCCGCTTTGATCCCGCGAGAGGCCATGCCGACTGCGTCCATGCCACTGGCGCACAGACGGTTCACGGTGGTGCCCGGAACATCAATCGGAAGACCTGCCAGCAACCCGGCCATCCGCGCCACGTTGCGGTTGCTTTCACCTGCCTGATTGGCATCGCCAAAGATCACATCGTCAACGGTGGACCAGTCCACATCGGGGTTGCGTTCCATCAGGGCGGCAATTGGCAGCGCAGCCAGATCGTCGGTCCGAACCCCAGACAGGGTTCCGCCGTAGCGTCCGATTGGGGTGCGTTGTGCGTCGCAGATGAAGGCGTCCATTCAGAATAGTCTCCAGTTTTTGGCTGCACCATAAGGTGACCGCTTGGTCGGGTAATAGGTGTGATTATGATTCGCCGCAAGTAAAATGTAACACAAAATGCAAGCATCGTGAAAAATGGTAACATATAGAAATTCGAAAACGCAGTTATCCCCTCTTGGGTAACGTCTCTGGCGTGCCTGTGTCCAAACGCACGCCAACAGGCGGAGCATCAATCAACAGGCGGCGTGTAAGGATCAGGCGTCCCAGGCGCGATGGGCGGATATTGTTCGAAGGTCGCCAAATGTTCACCTAGTTGTGGTAGAGCCTTTTCGGCGACCCAAGTGTACGGAAAAAGAACATTGTCCCGTTCGCCCGGATCGTTCAGCAGGTTATAGACCCGCGGTGTGTCAAAGGAATCCGTCGGGCTGAAAATCGTGGCGTTTTCCTTGAATAGAACCTTCCAGTCCTGCCATTTCACGCCAAAGACCTGCTCTCCCATGTAGACAATCACGCCATCGCGGTTCGAGTTCGGCTGCTCTCCCAGGAAAAACGAGGACTGATCAATGCCGTCAAAGGCCCGGTCTTGTGGGACCGCGCCGCCAGCAAAAGCCGCAAGCGTTGGGAACAGGTCCATGGAATGCACCACCTCGTTGCTGGCCGATCCGGCAGGGATGTTGCCGGGCCATTTGATCGCGAAGGGAACGCGCATGCTGCCCTCGAGGCTGGTGAAAAGTGTACCGCGAAACGGGCCTGCCGTACCTTGCACCGCCGGAGAAGGCGACACATTCGAACTGCCCACTGGCAGGGCCTCGGGGCCGTTGTCGGCCGTGAAAATAACAACCGTATCGTCGCTGACGCCAGCGTCCTCCAAGGCCTGTACCACTCGCCCGATGTAGGTGTCGGTCTGCAACAAGATGTCCGCCCAAACACCATTGCCGGTTGCACCTTCAAACTCTGGATGGGGGATGTTTGGATAATGTGTGTTGGTATAGGCCAGATACAGGAAGAACGGATCGTCGGTCTGGCCCTTTTGGGCGATGAAGTCGATGGCCTTGTTGGTTAGGTCGCCATCGATCAAAGCGCGGTACTCGATGTCATAATCTCGAGCTACTGTTGCGGGTTCTCCAGCTACACCTTGCATGACGACAGGGGCTTCCATGTCTGCCTCTGCAAACCCGCTCAGTGTGCTCCAGACGGTAACATCGGTTGTTTCAACGCCATAAAATTCGTCGAACCCCTGATTTGTTGGGAAACGCCCTTCGGTCCAACCCAGATGCCACTTGCCAAGCATTGCGGTATCATAGCCAGCCTCTTTCAGCATCTCGGCCATCGTAATTTCCCACTGGACCAGACCGTAGACGCCGCCACCCAAAGGGACTGTGTGATTACCGCTACGGATGCCGTATCGGCCCGTCATCGTAGCGGCGCGCGACGGGGTACACTGGCTTTCGACATTGAAATTGGTCAAACGCAAACCCTCGGCGGCCAGCGCATCCATTGCGGGTGTCTCGGTTCCGCGGATAATGCCGCCGCCATTAAACCCGGGTTCACCCCAGCCGAAATTGTCCAAAAAGATGAAGACGATGTTGGGTTTTTCCTGGGCTGAGGCTCCGAGCGACGAAGAAAACGTCAGACTAGCCGCTATCAGGAGACTGCGAAATATCTTCATGAAAGTACCTCCAGATCAACTAGAGGTATTCTAACGTTTGAATGCGAACCTAAGTCAACAGCCTGAGTTCTACGTTGAAAGCTGTCCGGCTTCTTCCAGCACCTTGCGGGCCACGCGGAAGCACTCCAACGATTGAGGCACCCCGCAGTAGATGCCGATCACGTGGATGATGGCCCGGATTTCCTCTTTGGTGACACCGTTGTTCAACGCGCCGCGGCAGTGAATCTCCCACTCATGCATCTTGCCCAAGGCCCCAATCATGGCGAGGTTCATCATTGAGCGTGTCTTGGGCTCGATTACGTCATCACCCCAGCCAAAGCCCCAACACCATGCGGTCATCGCCTCCTGAAAGGGCCGCGTGAACTCGTCGGCCGCGGCCAGGTTCTTTTCCACGTATTCGGCGCCCAAGGTGCCCTTTCGCTGTTCCAGGCCCTTGAGGAACAGATCTTCATTGAACAAGTCGGCCATGTAAGTCTCCATATCGGTCTTGGCTGTTGGTCAGCTTTCAGACGGCCCGAGAGGGGGCCTTGACTTAGAGCTGCGATGGTTCGGGATGTCTCCGCTACAAAGGATCGTCGCCATCCGCAGACCCTTTGTATTTCGGCAACTCGTCGGTGATTGCCATCCATGGCAACCGTTCCGCCCAATGGTAATGGGCCTGAGGTTCAAACAGTTTGGGATCGTCCAGCGTGGCTGCGAACAGATGTGTTTCGTCGGGCCAAATATCCGCTTGATAATAAAGCTGCGTGCCGCAAGCTGCGCAAAACCCCCTATGCACCCCAACCGAAGACTGCCGGTCCGTGATCTTTCCAGTCCAGATCACACTGTCACGTGGAACGTCAAAAAAACTTGTTACCGGGGCAGAGCTGGCTCGTCGGCAACTCTCGCAATGGCAATGCCCTGCCCAAAGGACCGGGCCAGAGGTCTGCCATATGGTCGCACCGCAAGCGCAGCGTCCTGTTCGTTCAGTCAACGCACCTCTCCTTGACGTTTGCTACGGATCAATCGCCTCGCGCATCCATTGTTGCAGCCTAGCAATCGAATGCTCAGACATCACCCCGCCGGATGGGTCCAGGACAAGCGGTCCGGGTCTATAGCCACGCGATTTAAGGCCGCGATAAACCGATTCCACAAGGTGTATGTCTTCCTCGACAGTGGTTTCACGGTCTTGAACAGCAAGTTGTCGGATGACGGCGCTTTCCGACCCACCATCGGTATACCAGCCGCGCCAAACGGTGCAGTGATCGGTGTCGTTGGCGCGCCAGTGATAGGTGTTGAGCACATTGCCCGGATAGCATTGGAACGAAAACATCGGCCAAAGGAACCACGACTGGTAGTCACCCGCATGGGGGACCGACATGTCGATGGGATAGGTCATCTTGTCGAGGGCCTGACATTCGGTAGTGTGGCGCAAGACATAGCCGCCGCCCTCGTCGGGTTTGATGTCATAGGTCTCGGGTTTGACCACACCTTCGGCAAAGGTGGGGTGGTTGGTCGGGCAGTGATAGCACTCCGAATAGTTCTCGATGCTGACTTTCCAGTTACAGTTTTCTGGAACCTCGACCCATTCCAACGGTTCAAGCGCGTCGATGTGGGGCACATAGGTGCGGATTTCTTCGCGCACGCCGGGATACCAGTCGTCCATAGGTGCCGCATCGTCATCAAGATTGACGAAGATGAAGCCGTTGAACACTTCGGTTTGGACCGAGGTCAGGCAAATGGCCGAGCGGTCAAATCCCGGAACTGACTTGATGTTGGGCCCTGCGCGCAACTCGCCTGATAGTTCATAGGTCCACGAGTGGTATGGACACACGACCACACGCGTATTGCCCGCACCGGTGACCATTTCATGCGCGCGGTGTTGGCAAACGTTATAGAAGGTGCGGATTTCACCATCGCGCCCGCGAATGCAAAAGAGGCTCTCACCGGCGATCTCAAAGGCAAAGTAATCCCCGACTTCGCGCACCTGCGCGATATGGCCAGCAAACTGCCACGTGCGGGCCAAAAGTCCCTGCATTTCCTGCTCGAAAATCGCAGGGTCGGTATAATAGCGCGCGTCCAGAGACTGCGTAAGGGGTGCGTTCATTCAGGCTCCTCCGCATATAGGCCCAATTGATGGCGACGACGATGAAACCGCTCGACCCGTTCGACAATCTCATCACTGGAGACGGCCACGACAAAGGACAGCAGTGTTTCCAGCAAGGCGATAGTCGATACGGAGGAGGGGAAGAATTGCGGCGTGTCGGCAGCAACAACAAAACCGTGGTTGGCGTTCAGGATCACCGGGCTGGCCGGGCTGTCGGACAGACCCACCACGGTCATCCCTTGCTCGCGCGCCAGCTTGATCGCTTCGATTACCTCGGTTCGATAGGGATGGCAGGTGATGGCGATCAACACGTCCTGTTCATCCGCCCAGGCCAGATCGTCAATCGCAGTGGACCCCGGCCGTGGGATCGCATGAAACTGCTTCATACCGGTCGAGGCAAGATAGGTGAAATTGCGGGCGTTCGAATTGTTGACGCCAACGCCCAAAGTATAGACCTGCCGTGAACTCCAGATGTCCGTCGCGGCTGCCTTTAGGGTGTCTTCGCTGATTCCGCCAAAGGTCTCTTCAATGTTGCGGATCGCTGCGCCGACCATGTCGGCATAAAGCCCGCCAAGCTCCCCCGATTTACCGATGTCTTGCAGCCAGCGTGCACGGTCGGGAAAGGACACTGTCCCGCGCCTGATTGCATCGCGGAATGGCGCGCGGAAATCCTCGTACCCGTCAAAGCCCACTTGGCGCGCCATGCGCACAAAGGTGTTGGGTTTTACGTTGGCGGCTTCGGCAATCTCGCGCACGGTCGAAACCCCCACGTCCGTGGGGTTTTCCAGCACATAGCGCGCGGCTTTCTGCGCCTCGGGCGTCAGGGCGTCCCATTCCTCGGTCAGGCGGTCCAGAACGGTATATGATACATTTGTGTCATTCATGATTGACGATGGTACAAATGTGGAATTAGCCTGTCGAGAAGAATCGTGATGCATGAAGTGGAAAAATCATGTCCGAGAATAAGCTGCCGTCGCACGCCCGTGTCGTCATCGTGGGTGGGGGCGTCATGGGGGTGGGCCTTGCCTATCATCTGGCGCACGAAGGCTGGAGCGATGTTGTCCTGCTGGAAAAGGGAGAGCTGACGTCTGGCTCGACCTGGCACGCCGCCGAGCCAGATCACCCATTCCACCAGCTCGTTCGGTCTGGGCAAATGCGTGGACTACAACATCGGGCTGTATTCCGGCGCGTTGGAGGCTGAGACCGGGCAGGCGGTGACATGGCACGGCTGCGGGTCGTTCCGGCTCGCCTATACCGAGGATGAAATGGACTGGTTGCGCCACACCCTGTCCGTCGGGCGATCTCTGGGCTTCAACATCGAACTCGTTGGTCCCGAAAAGGTGGCCGAACTGCACCCGTTCTACAATCTCGACGGCGTTTTGGGCGCGCTCCACACACCAGACGACGGCCACGTCGATCCGACCAACGTGACCATGGCCATGGCCGCAGGCGCGCGTGCGCTGGGCGTTAAGATCGTCCGCCGCTGCCGCGCCACAAACATCACCCAAGCTGACACTGGCGAATGGGTGGTTGAAAGCGAGCAGGGCACCATCACCTGCGAGCATGTGGTCAACGCGGGCGGCACCTATGCCCGCCAGATGGGCGAATGGTCCGGCCTGCAACTGCCGATGACTTCGATGACGCACCATTATTTCGTCACCGACCCGGTGCCTGAATTCGAAGGGCTGGACAAGGAGCTCCCGGTCATCCGCGACGACAAGAAGGTCTCGGGTTACATCCGAATGGAGCAGAAACGCGGGCTGATCGGCATCTACGAAAAGGCCAACCCCAATGCGGTTTGGCTGGATGAATGCCCATGGGACTATGAAAACTGGCTGTTCGATGCCGATTATGACCGTGTCATGCCCTGGCTCGAGGAAAGCCTGAACCGCATGCCGATCTTTGCTGAACTGGGGATTTCCCGCGACGTGCACGGGGCCATCTCGCACCCGCCGGATGGCAACCCGCTGATCGGCCCTGCGCCGGGCGTGCGCAACTACTGGTGCTGCTGTGGCACGCAGATCGGTATCGGCTGGGGGCCGGGTCTGACACGTGAGCTGGCGCGCTGGATGGTGCATGGCGCTGCCGATATTTCCATGCGCGAATACGATCCGCGTCGTTTCGGCAGCTATGCCACCAAGGATTGGCAGGTCACCAAGGCCAAAGAAGACTACTGCCTGCGCCACGAAATCCCGTTCCCGCATTTCAATCGCCTTGCAGGGCGACCTGTGAAACCCTCGCCGCTCTATGAGCGGCTTAAGGACAAGGGCGCGGTCTATGAAGAGGTCTATGGCCACGAACGCCCCCGTTGGTTTGCCAAGGATGGTGTGGCGCAGCTCGACCACTATTCGTTCAAGCGCAACGCAGTGCACGATATGGTCGCGACCGAATGCCAAGCTGTGCGCGAGGCCGTCGGCATCATGGACATTTCGGCCTTTACCAAGGTCGAGGTTGCGGGTCCGGGTGCCGAAGCATTGCTCGACCGGCTGACAGCCAACGGCCTGCCGCAAAAGGTGGGTGGCATCGCGCTGACCCATATGCTCAACCGCCGGGGCCGGATCGAGCTGGAAACAACGGCCGTGAAATTGAATGAGGGCCGCTACTACCTCGTCTGTGCCGCCTTCTTTGAGCAGCGCCTGCTGGATCATCTTGAACAGCAGCGTGACGGTGAGGATGCCGAGATCATCCTGCGGTCCAACGACTGGGCCGCCTTGTCAGTCAACGGCCCCGCCGCCCGCGACGTGATGGGGGCCTGTACTGATGCTGACCTGTCCAACGCCGGGTTCAAATGGCTCACCGCGCAAGAAATCGAGGTCGCAGGCCACAAGCTCTGGGCTTTCCGCATGTCCTATGCGGGTGAGCTGGGGTGGGAACTGCACATCCCCCGCGAAAACACCCTTGCCGTTTACGACGCGCTTTGGGCCGCAGGTGAGGCGCATGGCATTACCGACTATGGCTCCTTTGCAATGAACTCACTGCGGATGGAGAAAGGGTTCAAAGGGGCAGGTGAATTGACCAACGAGGTCACACTGGCCGAGGCCGACGTGCTGCGCTTTGCCCGGCAGGACAAAGAGTACTTAGGGAAGGACAAGACGCTCAACACCGATCTGCCTTGGGTCTGCGCCTATCTGGAGATCGAATCCGATGGCGTCGAAGATGGCCATGGCGGTGAGGCTGTGATGCTGAACGGTCAGGTGGTCGGTTCGACTGCGTCCGTCGCCTATGGCCATTCGGTCGGCAAGATCCTGGCCTTTGCCTATGTCAAGCCACACGCTAACCAACCCGGAACCGAGGTTGAGGTCATCGTCGCAGGCAAACCCCGCAAGGGCCGCATCCTGAGCGAACCCGTCTATGATCCGCAAAGCCTGTTGCCGCGCACCGACGCCTCCAAGGTGGCCGCAGAATGACCCAACATTTTCACCCATTTTCAAATACTCCGGGGGAGCCGAAGGCGGGGGGCAATACCCTCCTCTGACCTCGAAAGGACCACTGACATGACCATTCCCGCAACTATGAAGGCCATGGTGCTGACCGGACACGGTGATTTTGACAAATACGAATGGCACGAAGATTGGCCCACGCCCCAGGCGGGGCCGATGGAGGTGGTGATCAAGGTCGGGGCCTGCGGCCTCAACAACACTGACGTGAACACCCGCACGGGTTGGTATTCCAAAGCGGTGGATGAGGCCACAACCGGCGGCGCTTTTGATGAGGTCGACGACGAAGACAGCACCTGGGGCGGCGCGCCGCTGACCTTTCCCCGCATCCAAGGCGCAGATGCTGTCGGCGAGGTCGTTGAAGTCGGCGAAGGTGCCGACCCGGGCCTGATCGGCAAGCGCGTCATGGTGGCGGGATGGCTGCGGGATTGGGATGAGCCGATGAACCGCGATAAGGCGGGATACTTCGGCTCGGAATGCGACGGTGGATACGCAGAATACACCAAAGCCGATGTGCGTGGCATTGCCCCGATCGACTGTGACCTCAGCGACGCTGAACTTGCCACCTTCATCTGCTCGTATGTCACGGCCGAGGGCATGGTGGATCGCGCCAATGTGGGGCTGGGCGACACCGTTTTGATACCCGGCGCATCCGGCGGCGTTGGCGGTGCCTTGATCCAACTTGCCAAACTGCGCGGTGCCCGCACTATTGCAATGGCGTCCGAGGCCAAACACGCCGAGGTCGCCGAGTTGGGGCCGGACGTGATCCTCCCGCGGAACCCTGAAAACCTGCGCAAGGCGCTGAAGGGGGAAAAGATCACCGTGGTCGCTGACGTAGTCGGCGGTGACAACTGGCCCAAGCTGATCGACATTCTGGAACGCGGCGGGCGCTATACGTGCTCGGGGGCTATCGCGGGCCCCATGGTCGAGCTCGACTTGCGAACATTCTATCTGCGCGATCTGACCTTCGTCGGCTCCACGGTGAACCGGCCGAAAAACTTCACCGATGTCGTGAAATACATAGAGGATGGCAAGATCAAGCCAGCTTTGGCCGCGACCTACCCCCTTAATCAGCTTCGAGAGGCCCAGCAGGCCTTTATCAACAAAACCCACACCGGAAACATCGTAGTGATCCCATGACCCTCGACGCTGTCCTTGAAGCCGCCCGGCAATTGCATGCCGCGCACCCAGACCTGAACGAGTTTGCCTCCTGGCCGGATGATCTGACCCCATCTAATTTGCAACCGCGCGCTGTTCCTGCCACCGACTTGGTCGCGAACCTAGCTTTGCCGGGAACCCCGCAAACGGATGCGTTGGTACAGGCGGTCAAGAAGGCCACAGATCTGGCAAGCTGGAAACGCACCTACACCGAGGAAGAAGTCGGCGCCGATTTCCGCAATCGCTATGGCTACTACGAACTCTTCGGCCCCACGGGTCATTTCCACTCCACCCAGTTGCGCGGTTACATCGGGTATTGGGGCGAGGGGTTGAGCTATGACTGGCACAGCCACGAGGCCGAGGAGTTGTATCTCAACATCGCGGGTGAGGCGACATTCTATGCCGATGAGGATCGGGTCAGCGTCCCAGCGGGCGAAACCCGTGCCCACAGCAGCTGGCAAAGCCACGCCATGGTGACAAACGACCAGCCTATCCTGACTTTCGTGCTCTGGCGCGGGGCGGGCATGGCGGATCTGCCAAAGATGGACGCCGCATGAAAATCACCCGCATCCGCGTTTTCCAGACAGATCTGCCTTACGTGGGCGGGGCTTACGTCTGGGGCGCGGGCAATGCGATCAAAGTTGCGCGCGCCTCTGTCGTGGTGATCGATACGGATGCGGGCTTGCAGGGATGTGGTGAGTTCACTCCCTGCGGCGAGAACTACATGGTTGCACACTCCGAAGGGGTGCCTGCGCTCGCCCGTCTGATCGCGCCGCATTTGTTGGGCGAGGACCCTTGTAATGTGGCCCGGATCGAGCAGGTCATGGACCATCTGGTGCAGGGACACGGCTACGCTAAATCGGCGTTTGATGCGGCCTGTTGGGATCTTCTAGGGCAGTCGTTGAACGCACCCCTTTGGGCGGTGTGGGGCGGCAAGCTGACTGATGGTGCGCCCATGTACCGGGTGGCGCCGCAGAAAGGCACCGAAGAGACCATTGCCGAGATGGAGGTGTATCGCGCCCAAGGATATCGCCAGTTCCAGATCAAGGTGGGCGGTGATTGGGCCGCCGATATCGACCGCATCCGGTCCACCGTGCCGCTGCTGAAACCGGGCGAAAAGGCGATGGCGGATGCCAATCAAGGTTGGCGCGTTGACAATGCGATCCGCGTGGCACGCGCGACTAGTGACCTGGATTACATTCTGGAACAACCCTGCCGCACCTATGCCGAATGCCTGCAGGTCCGTGCCCGCACCGATCTGCCGATGAAGCTGGACGAATGCGTGACCGGCATGGCCGTGGCGCAGCAAATCGTTGCAGATCACGCGGCGGAACTCGTTTGCCTCAAGATCTCGAACCTCGGCGGCCTATCCAAAGCTCGCCGTGTGCGCGACTACCTTGTTGAAAACCGCATCCCTGTTGTTGCCGAAGACACCTGGGGTGGCGAGATCACCAGCGCAGCACTTGCCCATTTTGCAGCCACCACACCACCAGAATACATGCACAACACCACCGACCTGATGAACTACAACACCCGTTCGACTGGGGTCGGCGGGCCAGAGGCGCGTGATGGCAAGCTCTATGCATCTGATACTCCCGGGCTTGGTGTTACGCCCGACTTCAACAGCCTCGGCGACCCGGTAGAGGAGTTTACCCAATGACAGACCAAGCCAAAGCCACGCAGATGATCGACGATGAGCGCGTGCGTGTCACCCGGTTCGATTTCACGCCCGGTGCAGAAACCGGCTGGCACCGGCACGCGATGGATTACGTCATCACAGCTGTCACCGACTGCCACATGCGGCTTGAGATGCCGGATGGCACGACAAACGAGGTCACCGTCACGGCAGGCACATCTTATCGGCGCAACGAAGGCGTCGAACACAATGTTATCAACGCCTCGGACCAGCCGATGAGCTTTGTCGAAGTGGAACTGAAATGAAGATCACCCGCATCACGGTCTATCACGTCGACCTGCCGCTCGAGCATCCCTATTGGCTCTCGGGCGGACGGCTCAAGTTCGAAGTATTGGATGCCACGCTGGTCAAGCTTGAAACGGATGAGGGGCTTGTCGGATGGGGCGAGGGCACGCCTTGGGGGCACACCTATGTACCCGCCCATGGCCCCGGCATCCGTGCCGGGATCGAAACCATGGCGCCTTTCATCGTCGGCCTCGACCCGCGCCGTGTGCTGGACGTGGAACGCGCGATGGATCTGGCGCTGCCAGGGCATCTTTATGCCAAATCCCCCATCGACATGGCATGCTGGGACATCGCGGGGCAGGCGGCTGGCCTGCCGATTGCCGATCTGATGGGTGGCGGCTCGCGCACCCCGCGTCCGATTGCGTCTTCTGTTGGGGCCAAGACGGCGGCCGAAACCCGTGCCGTCGTGGACCGTTATCGCCAGCGCGGTTATGTCGCCCATTCCGTCAAGATCGGCGGCGACGTCGAACGCGACATCGAACGCGTCCGCGATATGGAAGACATCCGCCGCCCCGGTGAAATCGTGCTCTATGACGTCAACCGCGGCTGGACTCGTCAGCAGGCGCTGCGCGTGATGCGCGCGACCGAAGACCTGCACGTGATGTTCGAACAGCCGGGCGAAACCCTGGACGACATCGCCGCCATCCGCCCGCTGCATTCCGCGCCGGTCAGCGTTGATGAAAGCCTCGTCACTCTACAAGATGCCGCCCGCATCGCCCGCGATGGTCTGGCCGAAGTCTTCGGCATCAAGCTCAACCGTGTCGGCGGCCTGACCAAAGCCGCCCGCATGCGTGACATCGCGCTGGCACACGGCATCGACATGTTTGTCATGGCCACCGGTGGTTCGGTTCTGGCTGACACCGAGGCGCTGCACTTGGCCGCTACCATTCCCGACGCCAACTGCCATGCGGTTTGGGCCTGCCAGGACATGCTCACGGTGGACATCGCCAATGGTCGCGGTCCCCGCAACATTGATGGCCACCTGCACCTTCCCGAAACTCCTGGCCTCGGCGTGCATCCGGACGAAGCCGCCTTAGGCGATCCGGTTGCGATCTACTCCTCATGAAGCTCACGCGCATCTCTCTGTGGCACATACCGCTCACCAGCCACACCGCCTATTACATGGCCGATGGCAAGACCTGCGACACGGTCGAAACGGTGGTTGTCGCTCTTGAAACCGACACCGGCCTGACTGGATGGGGAGAGGTCTGCCCAATCCCCCACTACCTGCCGGCCTACGCACGTGGCGTTGCACCTGCCGTTCAAGAGATGGCCCCGGTGCTGATTGGCGCTGACCCTGTCGGACCCGAGGCACTGATGGCCAAGCTCGACAAACACCTGCAGGGTCACGTTTATGCCAAATCCGCACTGGACATCGCTCTTTGGGATCTGACCGGCCAGGCCGCCAACCTACCGCTTTATGCGCTGCTTGGCGGGCGCCGAACCGAGACAATGCCGCTTTATCACTCGATCACCTGCATCGCCCCAGATGAAATGGCCCGTATCGCGCAGACCGCTTATCAGACAGGGATACGCCAGTTTCAGGTCAAGCTCGGCGCCGATGCCGATTGGCAAGCAGATGTCGCCCGCCTGCGCCTGGTTCGCGAGGCGGTAGGGGATGGGCCGCTGGTCTATGGTGACTGGAATTGCGGTGCCACCTCACTAGAGGCCTCTCGCGTGGGGCGCGCAGTGGCCGATCTCGACATCATGCTGGAACAGCCCTGCGCCACCGTCGAAGATTGCGCCCGTGTTCGCGTCGCTACAGGCCTGCCGATGAAGCTCGACGAAAACGCCCATGACACAGCCAGCCTGTTGGCGGGTCATGCCCATGGCTGCATGGACGCGGTCGCGTTGAAACTGTCCAAGTTTGGTGGTCTCTCGGCCACGCGCCGCGCTCGCGATCTGTGTCTGCATCTGGGTCCCCGGATGTGTATCGAAGACACCTGGGGCTCGGATATCACCACGGCTGCGCTGCTCCACTTGGGCGCTTCCACCGATCCGGCCCGTGTTATGAACGTCTGCGATCTGTCGGGTTATGTCGCCCCAAGGATTGCCCCGGATGGCCCCACACGAGATCAGGGCCGGATTGCACCACCAGACGGGCCCGGGCTTGGCATCCAACCTGACAAAGATGTGCTCGGTCCGCCCGATCTCATCCTTGACTGATTTTTGACTTTCTGGTCAAAATTTTAAAAACCCAAGGGATTCCCTCCGGCAAAAGGACTGCAGAAATGGATAAAATCCTCTCACAAGCCGACTGGTTCGAGCGCGCCAAGACTGTCCTTCCGGGCGGTGGCTTTGGCAACTTTGATCCGACCTTGTTCATCCGCGATGGCAAAGGCAGCCGGGTCTGGGATGAGAACGGCAAGGAATACGTTGATTTCCTGATTGGGTCGGGTCCCATGTTGTTGGGGCATGGCCATCCAGAAGTGTTGGAGGCGGTCGCCGAACAGCTCCCTAAGGGCATGACATTCTTTGCGAACAACGCGGCCGGGGTCGAGCTGGCTGAAGAAATCTGCCGCGCCGTACCGTGCGCCGACCAAATCCGTTATGTCTCCTCCGGGGGCGAGGCCGATATGTATGCAATCCGCCTGGCGCGCGCCTTCACTGGGCGCGACAAGGTCGTCAAGTTCGAAGGCGGGTATCACGGCATGAGCGCCGAGGCCCAAATGTCGTTGGCCCCCTCGCGCATGGTCAATTTCCCGCAAGCGGTTCCAGACAGCGCCGAGCATCCCTGAAAGTGTGCGGGCCGAGATGCTGATTGCGCCTTTCAACGACCCTGACTACATCCGCTCACTTCTGGCCGAGCATGGTGATCAGGTCGCTGCCATCATCGTCGAACCTCTACAGCGGATCATCCCACCGAAACCGGGTTTCCTGCAGCTGCTGCGCGAAGAGGCCGACAAATACGGTATCGTCCTAATCTTTGATGAGGTCGTTACGGGGTTCCGTTTCTCCTACGGTGGCGCACAAGAACTCTATGGCGTGACGCCGGATGTAGCCACATTGGGCAAGGTGATTGGCGGTGGTTTCCCCTTAGCCGCGATTGCAGGTCGCGCCGACATCATGGCGCATTTCGACAAGGCAACGGTAGGGGCGGACAAGTGGCTGATGCAGCTGGGCACGCTGTCGGGCAACCCGGTGGCAGCCGTTGCGGGCCTCAAGACGATGGAAGTGCTACGCCGCGACGGGGCCTACGACCGACTACGTGCTAATGGTCAACGTCTCATGGATATGGCAAGAGCGGCCCTGACCGCGCGCGGTATCGCGCATCAAATCGTCGGAGATCCAACCTTGTTCGAGATTGTCTTCGCCGACACGCAGCCTCGCGACTACCGCGATGTATTCAACGCTGACACGGTCAAAGCAACCAGGTTCAACGCGGTGTTGATGCAAGAGGGTATTTTCAAAGCGCCCGGCAAAACCTATCCGTCTCTGGCTTTGACCGAGGCTGACTTTGAGCTGACACAGCAGGCATATGAAATCGCTGCAGCATCATTGGTCTAGGAAGCAAGAGGGACCCTATTGGGTCCCAACCCTTACAGAACGTCAGCCATCACGTGGCGGATGATGTTCTCGCGTTTGATACCCCGCGCTTCCAACTCGGGGTCGCTCAAGTTGGACAGCATTTGGATGCGGCGCACTTTCGAGTTCGCCTCGCCGATGTGAACCAAGGCACTCCAGATGCCCACAAAAACATCACCGACGGCTCCCAGGATCGAGGGGACGGTGTGCGAACGCGCGGCGGTAACAGCCATTTTTGAATCTCCCAATACGGGTTTCGGTTGATTGAAAGTTATGCTGCACTTGCAGCATTGAGTAGGGGCAACCTTGGAATAGCCGAATTGCAACGCCTGCAACGGTGTATTTTTCGTGCATGTATGAGGGTGAAATTCGACCAAAAGTTGCGGCCGCGCCAAACGCAATGACTTGCGCGGCACCAGGGGTGCCACGGTACGACTGTCGTAACGGTCAACCCGGTGCCTTGCCCTACGAAATATTATCGCCGTCTCTTGCGTTTTACCTCCCATCTCCGCAGGATGCGGCGCAATGAAACGGGGCATAAGGACCTGAGCAGTGACTGATACTCAAACCGTTGCCGCAGAATGCCTGGGCGTCAAAGTGCCAATGACACGGTTTCTACACGAAAAACGCATAGAGCGGATTAAGAGTGCCCGTTATGAGGGGCAGGAGATCGAAGGGTCACTGCATGTGGTGACGCCCGACGATACGGTCCTGGAAATTGGGGCAGGCATCGGCCTAGTGGGTGCGGTGATTGCCCATAATGCCAAACCCAAAGCCATTCATTCTTTCGAAGCAAACCCCGATCTGTTGGAAGCAATCAACGAACTCTATGAATTGAATGGGCTGCAGGATCGGATTTCAGTTACCAACCAAGTGCTCATTAGTGCCAGTGATCGCCCAGAGACCATGCCGTTTCATGTTCGAAACAGCTACTTGGGATCTTCGCTGCTCAACCCCGGGAACCGGCCTACCAATGTGGTGGATGTGCCCACGGCCTCGTTTTCGCAGGTTTGCGAACAACTAGCGCCCACTGTCTTAGTGATGGATATCGAAGGGGGAGAACTCGAGTTGTTGCGGCACGCTGACCTGAATTGCTTCCGCGCCGTTGTGCTGGAATTCCACCCCGAGGCATATGGCATTGAGGGCATGCGTGAATGCAAAACGATCCTGACCAAGGCCGGGTTTGAGCGCGTTGACGACAAATCGACCCGTACTGTGTGGACCTGCGTGCGCCCCTAGGACTGACGCCGAACGCAGCAGGAAACGGCTCCCGAACCCAAATCCAACCTTACGTCGCTTCGGTGAATTCTCCTTGATCTTGGGGTCAGGGCGGATCACTTTCACGTGGCGGAACAACGTTTCGCAACGTGAAATGACCGCCGAACGTGTCACGAGGAGCGAGCCCTACAATGGCTGGACCAGTCAAGGGGGGCACATGTTCGGCCCACAGGAGCAGGCGCGCAGACTTTTCGGACGCGCGTTCCGTCAAAGGGGAGTGAATGCCGATGTCAGAGGCAATTGGGTATGAATTGGTCGGAGATATTGCGGTTCTGTCCGCGAACAATCCGCCTGTGAACGCCTTGGGTCACGCAGTGCGAAACGGCTTGGTCGATGGGATGGCGCGGGCTGAAGCAGATGGCGCCAAGGCTGTTTTGATCTACGGCGAAGGTCGCACGTATTTTGCTGGCGCTGACATTCGTGAGTTCGGCAAACCTCCAACCGAACCCTTTTTGCCTGACGTCTGCACCCGCATCAGAATCCTCTCCCTTGATTGTGGTCTCTGCGTTGCATGGTACGGCCTTGGGTGGTGGTCTAGAGATTGCTTTGGGCTCACACTATCGGATCGCTGTGCCATCGGCGCGCGTCGGTCTGCCCGAAGTTCTGATCGGCGTTATGCCCGGAGCCGGGGGATCGCAACGTCTGCCGCGTTTGATCGGGGTTGATGCTTCAGTCGATATCATCACTTCGGGTCGGCAGGTCGGTGCGAAAGAGGCGCTGGAATTGGGCATTCTTGACCGAGTGGCCGAAGGCTCTCCGCGCGACATCGGGTTGGCTTATACGCAAGAGCTGCTTGACAGCGGCGCCCCACGTCGCGCCATCAGCGAAATGGATGCGCCCGCTCCGGTGGACTTTGATGCGCTCTACGACGTTGTGCTCAAGAAAAGCCGAGGTCAGATCGCGCCTGCGGTGGCCGTGCGGGGAATTCAGGCGTGTTGCGAGTTGCCTTTTGCCAACGGCATGAAACGCGAGCGACAGTTGTTCATGGAGCTCATGTCGTCCGATCAACGGCAGGGCATGATCCATGCCTTCTTTTCCGAACGTGCAGTTGGGAAGTTGCCGGAACTCAAGGGTGTGGAACCGCGCGAATTGAACGCAATCGGTGTCATCGGCGGCGGCACCATGGGGGCGGGCATCGCAACCGCGGCTCTGTTGTCGGGCTTGTCGGTGGTGATGCTGGAAATGACGCCCGAAGCCGCCGAGGCAGCAAAGGGACGGATCGAGGGCAACCTTGGTGGTGCCCTGAAACGCGGCAAACTCAGCCAGGTCCAGTTCGAGGAATTGACAACCAAGGCGTTGACGCTGGCCACGGACTATGGCGCGCTGAGCGACGTGGATCTGGTGATTGAGGCTGTGTTCGAGGACATGGACGTCAAGAAGCAAGTATTCACCAAGCTCGACGCAGTCTGCAAGCCGGGCGCGATTTTGGCCTCGAATACCTCCTACCTCGACATCAACGAGATTGCCGCCTGCACCGGTCGTCCCGATGACGTCATCGGGTTGCACTTCTTTTCTCCAGCCCACGTCATGAAGCTGTTGGAAATTGTTGTAGCCGATAAAACCGCCGCTGATGTGGTTGCAACCGGATTTGCGCTTGGCAATCAGCTCAAGAAAACCTCTGTGCGGGCAGGTGTATGCGACGGGTTCATCGGCAACCGGATTTTGTCGACCTATCGCACCTGCGCCGACCACATGATCCTGGATGGGGCTTCTCCCTATCAGATCGACAAGGCGCTGACCGACTTTGGCTTTGCTATGGGGCCGTTTGCGGTGGCGGATCTTGCGGGCCTCGACATTGGATGGTCTGTGCGCAAACGCAAGCGGGCCGAAGGGCTGGATCCACGCGCACGCGACAGCTCTTATGCGGATAAACTCTGCGAAGACGGGCACTTTGGTCAGAAAACCGGTAAAGGATATTATGTCTACGAGGCGGGCAAGCGCGCGGGCGTGCCAAACCCCGATGTGATGCCGTTGATTGAGGCTGAACGGGCAGAGCAAGGTCTTACCACGCGTGAATTCACCGATGAGGACATCGTGCGCCGCTACATGGCCGCGATGGTCAACGAGGCGGCCAAAGTGGTGGGCGAAGGGATCGCCCGGCGCCCGCTCGATGTGGATGTGACGCTGCTCTATGGCTACGGATTTCCACGCTATCGCGGGGGGCCGCTGAAATGGGCCGATATGGTTGGACTAGGCGAATTGCTGGCTGACATGAAAGAATGGGCCAAGGAAGACGACTATTTCTGGCAGCCCGCGCCCCTTCTTGAACAACTCGTGGCTGAGGGCCGCACATTTGATGATCTGAACAAGGAAACTGCATGATGAAACAGGCCGTAATTGTATCCACCGCTCGGACCGGGCTGGCGAAATCGTTCCGCGGATCGTTCAACATGACCCACGGGGCTACGATGGGCGGGCATGCCGTGCAGGCCGCAGTCGAACGGGCGGGGCTGCAAGGCTCGGACATCGAGGATTGCGTGATCGGCTGCGGGCTACCCGAGGGTGAAACCGGCGGCAATATCGGTCGCCAGATCGCCATCCGCGCGGGCCTGCCGGTAACGGCGTCGGGCATGACCGTGAACCGCTTTTGCTCGTCGGGCTTGCAGGCTATCGCACAGGCAGCCAACGCGATCACACAAGAGGGCGCCGGTCCGATGGTGGCAGGCGGGGTTGAGAGCATCTCGCTGGTGCAGTCCAAAATGCGCGGTGCGCCCGATCCGTGGATTTTGGAGCATAAGCCCGACGTCTACATGACGATGATCGAAACGGCGGACATTGTGGCCGAGCGCTATGGTTTGAGCCGCGAGTATCAGGACGAATACTCACTGCGCAGCCAACAGCGGATCGCCGCTGCACAGGAAGCGGGCAAGTTCGCCGATGAGATCGTACCAATGACGACGACAATGGCAGTCAAGGATCGCGAAACTGGCGAGATTTCTCAGAAAGAGGTCGTCGTGGATCGTGACGAGTGCAACCGTCCGACAACCACAATGGAAGGGCTGTCAGGCTTGGACCCGATCCGTGGACCTGACAAAGCGATTACGGCTAAGCAATGCCTCGCAACTCAGCGATGGTGCAGCTGCTGTGGTGCTGATGGAAGCGTCCGAGGCTGAAAAGCGGGGGTTGACCCCCTGGGCGCGTTCAAAGGGTTCGCGGTTGCGGGTTGTGAGCCCGATGAAATGGGCATTGGCCCCGTCTTTGCAGTGCCACGCCTGTTGGAACGCCATGGGCTGAAAGTTGATGACATTGATCTGTGGGAGCTGAACGAGGCCTTTGCCAGCCAGTGCCTTTATTCCCGTGACCGTCTGGGCATCGACCCCGAGAAATACAACGTGAACGGCGGCTCTATCGCGATTGGACACCCGTTTGGCATGACCGGCGCGCGGATGACCGGGCATCTGATGCTGGAAGGCAAGCGTCGCGGTGCCAAGCTGGGTGTCGTGACCATGTGCATCGGCGGCGGCATGGGCGCAGCTGGCCTGTTCGAAATTTACTGATCGGCGAGGGCCATTGCCCGGGCCATCGAGGCCCGGACAAAGGCGACCCGGCACGGGGTGCCGGGCGGTACGCTTTGCCGCAGATGTTGAGAGAGAAGGATCAGGAATGGATCTGAGTTACACAGATGAGGAGCTGGCGTTCCGCGATGAAGTGCGGACGTTTCTGGAGGAAAAGCTGCCCAAGGACATGTCGGACAAGATCCGGCGTGGTGAACATATCGGCAAGGAAGGCCACGAGCTGTGGCATTCGATCCTGAACGAAAAGGGCTGGCTGTCTTATGGCTGGCCCAAGGAATTTGGTGGTGCCGAATGGAACGCTGTGCAGCGCCATATTTTCGAGGATGAATGCGCAGCTGCCTATGCTCCGCGCATCGTACCCTTTGGTTTGTCGATGTTGGCGCCGGTGCTGCAAAAGTTCGGATCGAAAGAGCAACAGGATCATTACCTGCCCCGCATTTTGGATGGCACCGACTGGTGGTGTCAGGGTTATTCCGAACCGGGTGCAGGTTCCGATCTGGCCTCTCTCAAAACCCGTGCCGTTCGCGATGGGGATCACTATGTGGTCAACGGGCAAAAGACCTGGACCACTTTGGGGCAATATGCCGACTGGATATTCTGCCTTGTGCGCACTGATCCGGACGCCAAGCAGCAAGAAGGTATCTCGTTCCTGCTGATCGATATGAACACGCCCGGGATCGAAGTCCGCCCCATCGTTCTGCTGGATGGCACGCCCGAAGTGAACGAGGTGTTCTTTGACAACGTTCGTGTGCCGGTCGAAAACCTTGTGGGTGAAGAGAACAAGGGTTGGACCTACGCTAAATATCTGCTGACC
Organism: Falsiruegeria sp. JB4-1; assembly: GCF_055693495.1. NCBI lineage: Bacteria > Pseudomonadati > Pseudomonadota > Alphaproteobacteria > Rhodobacterales > Roseobacteraceae > Falsiruegeria > Falsiruegeria sp. JB4-1. The sequence continues at coordinate 3,783,632 of NZ_JBVFTZ010000001.1, read as the reverse complement.
CATGAGCGCACCGGGATCGCCGGTGTCGGGTTCAGTCGCGCGGGTCTGGATGCGGTCAAACGTGTGGCCCGTCAGGAAAGCGCCAATGGCCGACCGCTGATCGAGAACCCGCATTTCGCGGCACGTCTGGCGCAGATTGAGATTGACCTGATGGCCATGTCCACCACCAACCTGCGCATCATCAGTCAAGCCGCTGCCGGACAAGCTCCGGGCGTCGAAAGTTCGATGCTCAAGGTCAAGGGCACAATCATTCGCCAAGAGATCAACGATCTGGCACGTCGCGCGGTTGGTCCCTACGCGATGCCATTCGCCTCTGAGGCGGTCGAGGGGGACAATGACCCCATCGGGCCGGATTACGCAGGGCCGGTGTCGGCGCAATATTTTAACAATCGCAAACTGTCGATCTTTGGCGGCTCGAACGAGATCCAGCGTGGGATCATCGCCAAGGTCAAGATGGGGGCTGAGGAAAATGGATTTCAATCTGACCGAAGAGCGGCAGATGCTGCAGGACACTTTGCGGCGCTATCTGTCCGAGAAGTATACCACCAACGAGCGCAACGCGATCATTGACAGTGACGTGGGTTTGAGCGCCGATATCTGGGGTGAATTGGCCGAGCTGGGCGTTATAGGTGCGCTGTTCACCGAAGAGCAGGGTGGTTTTGGCGGCGCGGGCTTTGACATCTCGACCGTGTTCGAGGAATTGGGCCGCGCTGGTGTAGTCGAACCTTTTCTGGATACCGCTATTCTGGGCGGCGGGCTGCTTGCCGCGCTTGGCAATGACGCGCAGCAGGGCCTGGTCGAAGAAGTGATCGGCGGTGGCCTGCATCTGGCGTTGGCGCATGGTGAACCAGCCAGCCGCTACGATCTGAGCCGAGTGGAAACCACGGCCAGGGCCGACGGTGATGACATAGTGATCGAAGGGCGCAAGGCGGTTGTGATCAACGCTGAAGCCGCCGGGTATCTGATCGTCTCCGCGCGTGAAGGTGGCGGGCCGTTCAGCCTGGATGGGATCTCGTTGTTCCTGGTGCCTGCGGATACCGCTGGTTTGACAATGCAGGGTTATCCGATGATGAGCGGAGGCCGCGCAGCTGAGGTGACACTGGACAATGTGCGCGTGCCAGACTCTGCTCGGCTAGGCGCCGAGGGGGCAGGGTTCGAAGCACTTTCGGATGTTGTCGCGCGTGCCAATGTCGCTCTGGCGGCCGAAGTTATGGGTGCCATGGAAAGCGCCACGGAACTGACCCGTGAATATCTTATGACGCGCAAGCAGTTCGGCCGCCCTATCGGGACGTTTCAGGCTTTGGCGCATCGCTTCTCAGATCTTTTGATCGAACTGGAACAGGCGCGGTCCGCTGTCACCAATGCCGCTGGTCACCTGGACAGCGACGACCGGGACCGTCAGATCGCGGCCGCGCGCAATTTGATGGCCCGCACCGGTCGGCTGGTGGCCGAAGAGGCGATCCAGATGCATGGTGGCATTGCCATGACGCAAGAGTATGAGTTGGCCCATATTGCCAAGCGGATCGTCTTGACCGACCATCGATTTGGCGACGCAGATTATCACATGGAGCGGTTCATTGGACTCAGCGCGGCCTAGCCCAGAGAAAGCTTCGCGGGCATCGTGGACACGTCAGAAATCTGGCTGTCAGTCGATGACCGGATACGAGATCGACCACAGCCGGACAGGGATCAGCCGGGCCTGCTACTTGGATATCGGGCCCGAGCATTTGAATTACCACGGCATCCTGCACGGCGGGATGGTGTCGATGTTATTGGATGTCGCGTGCGGCCAGACGGCTTCGGCCATGTTTTGCCCTGAAGATCCAGAGCCAGTGGTGACCGTTGCGCTGAACGTGCAGTTTGTTTCGGCTGGTCGCGGCGGAAGGGTGACTGCCGTGGGTCAACCCGCAGGCAACGGGCGTTCGATCGCCTATGTGTCCGGCGAGCTTCGCAACGAGGATGGTGCGTTGCTGGCCATGGCGCAGGGCACATTCAAGCGCGGCAGTAAAAGGGCTGAGCCATGAGCCTGGCCTGGGTCGAAGACCAGGATGACCGCCTGGTCGTGGTCAACGGTAATACTGAAAAGCGTGGGGCGCTGACGCCAGAGCTCTATGATGCCATAAGGGCAGCTGCTGACCAGGCGCGCGACAGTCGTATTCGCGCCATCGTGCTGACAAGCGCGGGGCAATTCTTTTGTGCCGGGGGCGATCTGAACGTATTGATCGAACGACGCGCGCTGTCAGAGGATGAGCGACGCGCGCGGGTGGACATGCTGCATGACGTGATCCGCGCAGTGCGGGGCAGCCCTGTGCCGGTGATCGCCGCCGTCGAAGGGGTGCCGCAGGTGCGGGGTTGTCATTGGCCTTGGCCTGCGATCTCATCGTGGCAGCAAAGGGGGCCAAGTTCACCGCCGCCTACGTAAAGGCCGGGTTGGTCCCGGATGGCGGTCTGACATCGGCGCTGGCGCGGATGTTGCCGCGCCCTTTGGCGACCGAGATGTGCCTGCTCGCCTGCCCGGTTGAGGCGGCGCGCATGGCTGCCCTTGGAGTTGTCACAGATCTCGTTGAACCGGGTGAAACCCTGGCAACGGCGCACGAGTTGGCGGATGCTTTGGCCCAAGGGCCGCGCGAGGCGCAGAGGATGATCCGTGGGCTTGTGGGGCAAGCCTATGAGCAGCTCGAGGCAGCACAGCTTGATGCAGAACGCGACGCCATGGCACGGGCCGTGGCAGGAGATGAGGCAGGCGAGGGGATCTCGGCCTTTCTGGAAAAGCGCAAACCACGGTTCTAGCGCATCGCTTGGACGACAGGGGAGGGTCGCATGAGCAAATGGCATGATTTTCTGGATGATCAGATCAAGGTGCGTCCTGATGCTCTTGCTTTGACCGACAATGGTGGGACAACGTGGAGTTTTGCCGAGTTTGGCCGCGCCGTCGACGCTCTGGCAATGGGGTTGTCGGCGCGTGGTGCTCGGGCCTGCGACCGCATCATGATCGTGTCCGAGAATTGCTGTGCTGCCATTGCCGCGCTCTATGCGTGCTCGCGGATCGGGGCCTGTGCGGTGCCGGTGAATGCACGCCAGACAGCAGGTGAATTGTCACGGATCGTTGAACACGCGCGGCCGACTTTGGTTCTGTTGACGACAGCAGCTTCGCCGGACGCGGTGAAACATGCAGAGGCAATGGGAGCCGAAGCGCTAGATGGTGCGTTTGGCGCGCTCCACATGGCGGCCCCCTTTACCAGCGATCCGGATACGGATTTGCATGACGTGGCTGTGATGCTTTTTACCACCGGAACAACCGGGACGCCCAAGGGGGTTATGCTGACCCATGACAACGTGCGGTTCGGGGGCATGACCTCGGCCAATTTGCGGGGGATGACGCCAGAGGATGTAGTTTATGGCGTATTGCCGATCACCCATGTCTTCGGACTTTGCTCGGTTGTTACGGCAGCAAGCTGTGCCGGTGCTCAGGTCAGGTTAGAGGCTCGATTTTCGGCAGCTCGGCTTTACGAGCAGTTGCAAGATGGTGTGACCCTGTTTTCAGCGGTGCCGCAAATGCATGCCCTGCTGATGCAATACGCCAAAGAACAGGGGGTGGAGGGGGTGCAGGATTGCGCGTTGCGCTATACATCATCCGGCGCGGCACCGTTGGACCCCACTTGGAAACGCAAGGCCGAAGCCTTCTATGGCGTCCCGATCCAGAACGGATATGGGCTGACTGAAAGTACGGCCGGGGTGAGCGCGTCGAGCAATGATCTGGGGGATCCAGATATTTCTGTGGGCAAAGCGTTGCCCGGGGTCGAGGTCAGGGTCGACGATAGGGTTGAGGGCGGAGGGGATGGCGTGGGCGAGGTGCTGACAGCGGGTCCACATGTGATGAAGGGCTACTATCGTAACCCAGAAGCCACTGCAGCTGCACTGCAAGAAGGCTGGCTGCGCACAGGTGACTTGGGCTATTTTGACGATCAGGGGCGACTACACATCGCAGGGCGGTCAAAAGAGCTGATCATCCACGGTGGTTTCAACGTTTACCCGCCCGAGGTCGAGGCCGCGCTGAACGATCACCCGCAGGTTATTCAATCTGCAGTGATCGGATGCACGGTAAACGGGGACGAGCTTGTCTATGCCTTTGTGCAGGCCGCGGTCGGGGATTTGCCGGATGTTGAAGAACTGACCCGCTTTGTGGCCACGCGTCTGACGGGTTACAAACGTCCATCCCGAATTGTGGTGGCAACCGAACTGCCCGCTGCACCCACCGGAAAGATCTTGAAGCACCGGCTGCTTGATCACTTTGCCCACCGTCTGGGCTAAGCAATTCGGGGTGCTCCCGCGCCCGAGCGATCCTGACTGCGTCAGCACCGCTAACGGGCTTGGGCCGAGCGCCTCGCCTTTGGCTCGGCGCGGTACCGTCCCGACAAGAGCTTTTTTGATCACAAAAGGGAGCTGCAAGCGCCAGCCGCCGCGCGCAGCGCGGCGGCCCGGCCCAACGGGAGGAGGTGTCCCGCAAGGGGCATTGACGACGGGCGGGAGAGCCTGGCCTCTTTGGCGCGACTTTAGACGTAAACGCCTTCGGCTGCGGCGCGGACGGCGCGGATGTTCTCGCCGTAGACATCGGGGTTCGAAACAGAACCGCCGCGGAAGACGGCCGAACCTGCGACCAGCACATCGGCTCCGGCCTGCGCCACCAGCGGTGCGGTTTTCGAATCAACGCCGCCATCGATTTCGATGTGAACGGGCCGATCGCCAATCATATCGCGCAGGCGACGGACCTTGCTGGTCATGTCGATGAACTTCTGCCCGCCAAAACCGGGATTCACGGTCATTACGCAGACTAGATCTGTCAGGTCCAGCAGATGCTCAACCGCTTCAGCAGGCGTTCCGGGGTTCAAAGCTACACCTGCCTTCATTCCCGCCGCGCGTATCGCTTGTAGCGTACGGTGGGTGTGTGGGCCCGCTTCGACATGGGCGGTCAGCACATCGGCGCCTGCGTCGGCATAGGCGTCAATGTAGGGATCGACCGGCGCAATCATCAGATGCACATCCATCACCGTCTTGACGTGGGGACGGAACGCTTTGACCGCCATCGGACCAAACGTCAGGTTCGGGACAAAGTGCCCATCCATCACATCCACATGAACCCAATCCGCACCCTGGGCTTCAATGGCCCGGATCTCTTGGCCGAAGTTGGCAAAATCAGCGGACAAGATCGATGGGGCGATCTTGATTGAACGGTCAAAAGTCATGAGTGGCACCTGCAAGTGATTGGATCAGAGCGAGTCGACCGCTCATATAGGGCCAAATGCTGCGCGCGAACAGGGGAAGGGCAGGATTTCGGCCCGTCCTGAAGTTTCTAACACTCTCCTTCGTCGTAAATTTCAGTAATGACGCCCGTTACAAAACCTTCACCGGGTCGACACATACCTTTTGTCTTTGCCCATTAGCCACCTGACATCAACTAATGGGGGTGGCTCGTGCTGCGGATCAACAAACTTACCAAACGCTTTGGCGCAAACACGGCTGTTGATGCGGCCACGCTAGACGTGGACAAGCCGTGCATGATTGGGATCATCGGTCGGTCTGGTGCGGGCAAGTCGACCTTGCTGCGAATGCTGAACCGGCTTGAGGATGCCACCAAAGGTGCAATCACCTTTGAAGGGCACGACGTCACCGCGCTGAAGGGCAAAGACAAACGTGCCTGGCAAGCCGAATGCGCCATGATCTTTCAACAGTTCAACCTGGTGCCGCGTCTGGATGTGGTGTCGAACGTATTGCACGGAACGCTCAATCGTCGTTCGACTTTTTCGACCATGTTCAACCTCTTTCCCATGGCCGACATTCACAAGGCCATCGACATTCTTGACCGTCTGGGCATCGCCGAACACGCCCCAAAACGGGCCGAGGCCTTGTCGGGTGGTCAGCAGCAGAGGGTCGCTATTGCCCGTGCTCTGATGCAGGACCCCAAGATCATTCTGGCGGACGAACCGATTGCTTCGCTCGATCCGATGAACGCACAGGTCGTGATGCAGGCCCTGCGCCGCATCCACGAAGAAGACGGCCGAACTGTCATCGCCAACCTGCACACGCTCGACACCGCGCGCCGCTATTGCGATCGCGTTGTTGGCATGCGCGACGGGCGCATCGTGTTTGATGGCCTGCCGGAGCAGCTGACCACCGGTGTCGCCCGCGAAATCTATGGCGCAGGCGCCGATTTTTCCGAGGCCGCGACGTCGACCGAGATCGAAACGCTAGAAGCCGCTGCAACGGCAAATTCCGTCAAAGAAGCGGTCTGACCCGCTTCAATCCCTTTCATCACCCGAACCCGATGGGGGTCGGGGAAACTTAACCGGAGAACCCAAAGATGAAAAAACTGATCGCAGCCCTTGTGGCAACCACAGCCTTGGCCGCACCGGCCATGGCAGAAGAAATCAAAGAATTCCGCATCGGCCTGCTGGGTGGTGAAAATGCTCAGGACCGTCTGAACAACAACGAATGCCTGCGCGCCAAGACCGAGGAACTGTTAGGCGTTCCAACCAAGCTGTTTGCCCCCGCCGACTACAACGGCGTGATCCAGGGCCTGCTGGGCGGAACCATCGACATGGCATGGCTGGGCGCCAGCGGTTATGCCAAGACCTATCTGTCGGACCCCGAAGCGGTTGAGCCGATCCTGGTCAAGGTCAACAACGACGGCGGCTACGGCTACTACTCGATCGGTTTTGCCCGCAAGGACAGCGGCATCACCTCGATCGAAGACCTGAAGGACAAGACCTTTGGTTTTGGCGACCCGAACTCGACCTCTGGCTTCCTGATCCCCTCGATCGAAATTCCCGAAGTGACCGGTGCGACCATGACCTCGGGTGATTACTTTGGTGAAGTGAAGTTCACCGGCGGTCACGAGCAGACCATCGTTGCCGTGAACAACGGCGACATCGACGCGGGCGTGAGCTGGGCTGACGGCCTGGGCGAATGGGAAGACGGTTTCAACTCGGGCGCTTTGCGCCGCGCGGTTGATGCGGGTCTGGTTGACATGAACGATCTGGTCAAAATCTGGCAATCCAAGCCGATCCCCGAAGGCCCCTTCGTTCTGCGCAAGGCTCTGCCCGAAGATGTCAAGGTCAAGTTCACTGCTCTGATGGCCTCGATGCCCGCGATGGACCCCGATTGCGCCTATGGCGTTCTCTCGGGTGAGGCCAAAGGCGTGATGCCGATTGGCCATGACGCCTATGAGGTCATCATCGAAGCGCGCAAACTGAAGTCCAACTGATTTCAGAACCAAATGTGCGGGGCCTGGCACTTACACGCCGGGCCCTGTTTTTGACGGGAGCATTCCAATGACAGACCTGAGTGCAGGGTCCCCAACAGTCGCGGATATTCGCGACGATTACTCCGCGCTGGTTCAGCGCAAACGGGTCTATGGTGGTATTCTCCTGATCCTTTTCATCAGCTTGATGGCGGCCGGGTTCCGCACCGCAGATGCGCGCAACGCAGGTTCCTTCACGGATGGTTGGCGCCGAGTTCTTGACTACCCGACCGAGGTGCTGAGCGAGGCCTGGGAAAAGGTCGCTCTGCTGCCCGGACATCTAGCGCATTTCATGCCAGCCCTGATCGAGACGCTGAATATCGCAGCCGCCTCGACCCTGATTGGTGCTGTGTTGGGCACGTTCCTGTCACTGCTGGCCACGCGCGGCATGGCGCCTTGGCCAGCGTTGATCCCCGTCTTTCGTCGGATCAGCGACATCTGCCGTGCCGTCCCGGAAATCGTGATCGCGCTGGTGTTGATTTTTGTTCTGGGTGGCGGGCCGGTTCCGGCGATGATCGCCATTGCCATTCACACGGCCGGTGCCCTGGGCAAGTTGTTCTCGGAGGTGAACGAAAACGCCTTGCTCAAGCCTGTCGAGGGGCTCCAATCGGTCGGGGCATCCTGGGCGCAGCGGATGTATCTGGGCGTGATCCCGCAGGTGGGGCCGAACTATGTCAGCTACGCACTGCTGCGGTTCGAGATCAACATCCGTGCCTCGGCCATCCTGGGCTTCGTGGGTGCCGGTGGCATTGGGTATGAGTTGCGAAACTCGATGTCCTGGGGGCAGGGGCGCTATGACGAGGCCGCCGCCATATTCATCCTGCTGTTCGTCACAATCGTTCTGGTCGACCAACTGTCTGGCGTCCTGCGCAATCGTCTGACCCACGGAGCCGCGTCATGAGTACATTCGCCACCAACCTTCCTATCACGGCGCTCAAGGCCGAGGCCGACAAGATCTTTGCCCGTAAGCGGATCATGAACTTTGGCCTGCCGATCTTGGTGCTGCTGTACCTGGCTTATGTGTTCTTCGCATTCGATGTACCGGGGTTGTATGAGAAAGCCAGTTGGAAAAACGGCAATACGCTGGTGGCTGACAGTTACAGCTACAAAACCCATGTCACCCGCGACAACCGCAGCGGCGACGTGTCCGTCGCCATCGAAGGCGAGCGCAAGGGGGCATACCCCGACGGCATGTCGCCTGAGTGGGTCGAGATAGGCGAAACCACGGTAATCGACCTGGAAGACGGCTATATCGTGAGGTTTGGACCCGAAAGCATCGAATTTGACGTGCCGGGCTACGGTCTGATCCGTGCAACCCCGGACCGCCGCAAGGGCGTACAGGCAGAACTGCCCGCAGGTGAGGTGCCAGAGTGGATCAACCTGTCCAAGAACCGCCTGGCTGTAACCACCGACGCAGGCCGCCTGACCGTGACCCGCAACCGGTCTGAAGTGTTCCGCTACTTCAACGGTTGGGAGCTCTTCTGGTTCACCCTCGACAGCCCTTACTACGGGAAGGGACCGGGGGAGTTGATGGGGCTTGCTTTTGCCGGTGAGGCGGGCGCGATCTGGAATGATTTCTGGACCAACAAGATGTGGCGGCATCAGGATGTGGCCTGGGCGATTTTCGAAACGATCCTGATGGCCTTTCTGGGCACGCTTGGTGCGGGTATCGTGGCGCTGCCGCTGGCCTTTATGGCAGCCCGCAACTTCAATCCGCTAGGGCCGCTACGCTTTGGTGTGCGCCGGGTGTTCGACTTTGTCCGCGGCGTCGACGCGCTGATCTGGACGGTGGTTTTGAGCAGGGCCTTCGGGCCGGGGCCACTGACTGGCGCGCTGGCGATCTTGGTGACGGATACGGGCACCTTCGGTAAGATATTCTCGGAAGCCTTGGAAAACGTCGACAAGAAGCAGATCGAAGGTGTGCAGTCGACCGGGGCCAATGCACCGCAGCGGTATCGGTTCGGGGTGATCCCGCAGATCACACCGGTTCTGATAAGCCAGTTGCTGTACTTTCTGGAATCCAACACCCGCAGCGCGACCATCATTGGCGCGATCACTGGAGGTGGCATTGGCCTGCTGCTGACGCAGGCGATCATCACCCAGAAGGATTGGGAAGAGGTTGCGTATTACATCGTCCTGATCATCCTGATGGTGATGTTCATGGACTGGTTCTCGGGCTGGTTGCGCCGCAAGTTGATCGCGGGCGATGCGAAGACATCGCGCAAACGTAAAGCGGACACCACGGCCAAGCCCTTCGTTCTGCCCTGAAGTAGGAAATCAAAGCGCTGCTGAAGGATTTGATCCACCAGCGGTGCTTTTTCGTTTGAGAAAGACCAAAAGATGACCGAACCCCGCCTGAAGTCCGATACGCCATTCATCCACTCTGATTGCCAGATCCACGACAGCAAGTTTGGGGCGTATGTTGAGATCGGCGCAAGGACCCGCCTGAACAATACAGTGTGGGGAGACTATTCGTACTGCGACCGGACCTGCGACGTAGCCAATGCCCGGATCGGAAAGTTCTCTAACATCGCCAGCTTCACTCGGATCGGGGCGACGGATCACCCGATGGAAAAGGCGTCGCTGCATCATTTCCACTATCGCGCGGCGGACTATTGGGCGGATGCGCAGCATGATGCAGACTGGTTCGCCTATCGCGCCAGTCGTATGGCGAAAATTGGTCACGATACCTGGATTGGTCACGCAGCGATCATCAAGCCCGAGGTCACAATCGGCCATGGTGCGGTGGTCGCGTCCGGCGCGGTGGTGACCAAAGACGTGGCACCCTACACGATTGTAGCGGGCGTGGCAGCAACCGAAGTGCGCCGTCGGTTTTCCGAGCAAGTGGCGGAGTGCATGATGGAACTGGCCTGGTGGGATTGGAGCCATGACGTCCTGCGCGAACGTCTTGCTGATTTTCGCACCCTAAAGGCCGAGGCGTTTTTGGAGAAGTACACCTGAGCCATTCGGGGGCGCTCCCGTGCCCGCGCTGATCCCGGCTTTGCCGAAATCGCTGGCGGCCTTGGGCCGGGCGCCTCGCCTTCGGCTCGGCGTGGGTGCGTCCAGTCGCCAACCGCCTAGCGAAGCGAGGCCCGGCCCAACGGGAGGAGGGCATCTTAGATGCCTGATCGACGGGCGGGAGAGCTCCGCTTATGTTTCACCCAAGGTTAGCGTGACGTGATCGCTAGGCAAACCAGGTTCGCCCGAACTCCACCGGGTCCCCATTAGGGTCGACATTGACCCCCACCGAGTGCATCACGGGCGCGCCTTCTGGCACTCGCAGGTGCAAGGCCTGCGTTGCACTGGCACGGCGCGCGGTCAGGCGGGTCCATTTGCGGGTGTAATCCGTGATCCCGAGCCCTTGCAGTGCGCGGGTGACGGATTGCGTGTCCTCAAGTGCTGTCAGCATGTTGGGAAAGCGGCCAGCCGGAAACACGCTTTGGAATACCGCGATCGGTAACCCATCCGCCAGGGACAAGCCGTCATAGACGTGCACTGGATCGCCACTTGCCAGACCCAGGGCCTCGGCCTCTTGCGTGTCTGCGGCGCGAGTCGTCAGCGCAAGGATCTGCTTGCCGGGGATCTTGCCGCTGGCCGAAATGTTCTGGTGGTACCGCACCCGTTTGCCGATGGGATATTCGGTGGGCCGCGCCGAAACGAACACGCCTGCGCCTCGCCGCGCATGCACCAGCCCTTGCTCTGACAGCTCGGCCAGCGCCCGCCGCACGGTGTGGCGGTTCACGCCGTGCGTTGCGGACAATTGGGCCTCGGTCGGCAGGCGGTCACCATTGCGATATCGCCCCTCGGAAATGTCCGAGGTGAGACTGGCGGCAATGGTCTTCCAGATTGGTGTTCGGCTCATGTCATCAAAACTTCACAAGATGCGGGATTGCGGGATGGCTCTCTAATTCGTATGATTTGTCTAGTTGTATAGTTGTTGTAGACAACTTCGCCAAGAGGCTAATATGGCAAATGAGATGAATACCGGCAATTCAGCGCGCAAAGCGTGGATGAGTCTGATGGCGTCCGCGCCCGAGGGAGCGATGATGGCACTGTGGGGCGAAGTCGACGATCGCCCTACCTTTGACTGGCTGCGCGTCCCCGAAGTGGGCGGCGTCATGGTGCGGGGCCGCATGGGCGGTACCGGTGCACCCTTCAACGTTGGCGAGATGACGGTGACCCGCTGTTCGCTTGTTCTGAAAGACGGCACCGTTGGCCATGGCTATGTCCAGGGGCGGTCCAAACCCAAAGCCGAAGCTGCCGCTTTGATTGATGCCCTGATGCAGACAGAGGCCGCAGACCGGGTGCAGCGCGATATCCTGACCCCTTTGGCCGATCAGGTGGCACAGGCCAAGACGAAACGCGCAGCAAAGGCCGCCGCGACCAAGGTCGAGTTTTTCACCATGGTGCGAGGAGAAGACTGATGCAAACGCAAGCAACGCAATTTGCGGGCGGGTTTTTGGATGCGCCAATCGACTCAGCCCATGCCTTTCGTGCTGCCATGACCGTCATGGCTCGACCTGGTGAAATTCGCACCCTGACCGGGGCGCAGGCGCCAGCTCCTCTGTCCGAGGCAGCTGCGACCCTGTTGCTTACACTTTGTGATCCGGAAACAGGCGTTTACCTGGCGGGCGGGGCGGACACGCCTGACGTGCGTCAATGGCTGATCTTTCACACAGGTGCGCCTTTGGTCGATGCCACTCAAGCGGATTTTGCAGTGGGCGCCTGGACGGATCTTCAGCCGATCAATACCTATCGGATCGGCACTTCAGAATACCCTGATCGCTCGGCGACCCTGATCGTTGAGTGCGCCGAGCTGACGCAAAACGGCGCAATGCTCTCTGGCCCCGGTATCAATGACACCGCGCATCTGAACTTGCCGAATATCCCGGAGTTTCAGGCCAATTCCACGCTCTACCCTCTGGGGTTGGATTTCTTTTTCACCAGCGGCACCCAAGTCGCGGCCTTGCCGCGCAGCACGCAAATCGCAAAGGGCTAAGGCATGTATGTAGCTGTCAAAGGTGGTGAACGCGCCATTGAAAACGCTCACGCCTGGCTGGCCGAGGAGCGGCGCGGCGAGACATCGGTGAAGGAGCTGTCCATCGCGCAAATCCGCGAGCAACTGAGTCTTGCGGTCAACCGCGTCATGGCCGAAGGCTCGCTGTTCGACCCTGACCTGGCCGCATTAGCGATCAAGCAATCTCGGGGCGACCTGATCGAGGCGATCTTTCTGATCCGAGCCTACCGCACGACCCTGCCGCGGTTCGGGGTCAGTCAGCCCGTTGAAACCGGCGGCATGGCTTGCGACCGGCGTATATCAGCGACGTTCAAGGATGCGCCGGGGGGCAAGTTTTGGGCCCAACGTTTGACTACACGCATCGCCTGCTGGATTTCAAACTGGCGGCCGAGGGAGAGGTTGCTCCGGCGGTCGAGGCAACGCCGCGCGAAGAAGCAACGCCGCACATCACCGAATTCCTGCAGGATGAGGACATCATCCAACGCGAACCGGCCAGCGATGCGGTGCCGGGCGACCTGACCCGTGAGCCGATGGAATTTCCTGCCAATCGCGCCCTGCGATTGCAGTCGTTAACACGCGGGGACGAGGGGTTCATCTTGGGCATGGCCTACTCAACTCAACGCGGCTACGCCCGCAACCATGCCTTTGTGGGCGAATTGCGGATCGGCAAGGTCGCGGTTGAGATGGAGATCCCTGAACTGGGGTTTGCCATCGAGATCGGAGAGCTGGAGCTGACCGAATGCGAAACGGTGAACCAGTTCCAGGGCTCCAAGACAGAGCCGCCCCAGTTTACGCGCGGCTATGGTCTGGTCTTTGGTCAATCTGAACGCAAATCCATCGCTATGGCGCTGGTCGACCGCGCGCTGCGGTGGAAGGAGCTAGGCGAGGACAATCTGGGTGCAGCAGCGCAGGACGAAGAGTTCGTGCTCAGCCACTCAGACAACATCCAGGCGACCGGGTTCCTCGAACACATCAAACTGCCGCATTACGTCGATTTCCAGTCCGAGCTGGAGCTGGTGCGCAAACTGCGTCGCGAGGCGGAAGAGCGCACCGCCGGATATCAAGAGGCCGCGGAATGAAGGCCGTCGTCTTCGATATCGGCAACGTGCTGATCCGGTGGGACCCCTATCTGGCCTGGCTCGATGACTTGGGTAGCCGTAGCGCGGTGACCGAGTTTTTGACGCGGGTTGCGTTCTTTGATCGGAACCTTCGGGCAGACGGGGGCGAAACCTTTGCCGACCTGGCGGCCGAGCTGGATAACGCCGAAGATCAGCGCCGACTGAGCGCCTATGTCGAACGTTATGCTGAAACTTTGCCCGACAAGATCGAGGGCACCTGGCAATTGCTCTACCGGCTCAGGGAACAGGGCAGGCAGGTGCATGCAATCACCAACTGGTCAGCCGAAACCTGGCCTGTTGGTGTCAGTGCGCACCCGGAATTGGGCGAGGTCTTTGATGTCACGGTGGTTTCTGGACAAGAGAAGCTGCTGAAACCGCAGCCAGAGATTTTCCACCGGCTGTGCGAACGCGCGGGACTGACGCCACAAGACTGCATCTTTGTCGATGACACGCTGAAAAACGTCGAGGGCGCGCGCACCGTCGGCATGGACGCCATTCATTTCACCACGCCTCAGGCTTTTGAGACGGCCTTGAATGAAAGAGATTTGCTATGAGCGAATACAATTTTGCTTATCTGGATGAACAAACCAAGCGGATGATCCGCCGCGCCATCCTCAAAGGCCTGGCCGTGCCGGGCTATCAGGTGCCCTTTGCCAGCCGCGAAATGCCGATGCCCTATGGCTGGGGCACGGGCGGGGTGCAGGTGTCGGCTGCAACGCTGACGCCGGATGACACGTTCAAGGTGATCGATCAGGGGGCGGACGACACCACCAACGCCGTCTCGATCCGCAAGTTCTTTGAGAACACCGCAGGCGTGGCCGTGACCGAAGAAACGGAAAAGGCCACCGTCATCCAAACCCGCCACCGCATCCCCGAGGCTGAACTGACTGAGGATCAGATCCTCGTCTATCAGGTGCCGATCCCGGAGCCGCTGCGCTTTCTGGAACCACGCGAGACAGAAACGCGCAAGATGCACAGCCTTGAGGAATACGGGCTGATGCACGTGAAGCTTTATGAGGACATCAGCCAGCATGGCGACATCGCGACTTCATACGCTTATCCGGTGATGGTGCAAGACCGTTATGTGATGGACCCATCCCCCATTCCCAAGTTCGATAATCCCAAGCTTGAGATGTCGGCGATCCAGCTCTTTGGCGCCGGTCGCGAACAGCGGATCTATGCGGTGCCGCCGCACACCAAGGTGGTGAGCCTGGATTTCGAGGATTACCCGTTTGAGGCCACCAAGGCAGATCACGCCTGTGACTTGTGCGGGGCCGAGAACAGTTATCTGGATGAGGTGATTTTGGACGATGCAGGCAACCGGATGTTTGTCTGCTCGGATACGGATTATTGCCGTTCTCGCCGTGCAGCGGGTCATGTCGGCAGATTGGGAACGGAGGACGCAGCATGACCCCCCTGTTGCAAGTCAAAGGCATCGAAAAACACTATGGCGCGCGGATCGGATGCAAGGATGTGAGCTTTGACCTCTACCCCGGCGAGGTGATGGGGATCGTGGGCGAAAGCGGGTCGGGCAAGTCGACATTGCTCAACTGTCTGGCAGGCCATCTGGATTCGGACGCAGGGCAGGTCATCTTTGACACCCGTGCCGACGGGCCGGTGGACACGCTGCAAATGTCCGAGCCCGAGCGCCGGATGTTGGGCCGCACCGATTGGGCCTTTGTCCATCAGCACGCCCGCGATGGTCTGCGCATGTCGGTCAGCGCCGGTGGCAACATTGGCGAGCGGCTGATGGCCGTGGGTGATCGTCACTATGGCGACATCCGAGACAAGGCGATCGACTGGCTGGGCCGAGTCGAAATTGCCGAAAGCCGTGTCGATGACCGTCCGACCGCCTTTTCGGGCGGGATGCAGCAGCGTCTGCAAATCGCCCGCAACCTGGTGACAGGACCACGGTTGGTGTTCATGGACGAACCCACAGGGGGCCTGGATGTTTCTGTGCAGGCGCGTCTGCTTGATCTGCTGCGTGGTCTGGTGCGCGAGATGGGGCTGAGCGCCATCATCGTGACCCACGATCTTGCCGTGGTGCGCCTGTTGGCGGATCGGCTGATGGTGATGAAAGACGGACATGTGGTCGAGGCTGGTCTGACCGATCAGGTGCTGGATGACCCACAACATGCCTACACGCAGCTGCTGGTCTCCAGCGTGCTGCAAGTGTGAGGGGCGAGAGAAATGATTGAACTCGAAAACGTAAGCAAGAGATTTACCCTGCACAATCAGGGCAGCGCCGTCATCCCAGTGATGGAACGCGCCAACCTGAAAGTGAACCCAGGCGAATGCGTGGCCCTGACCGGCGCCTCGGGTGCGGGCAAATCCACCCTGATGCGGGTGATCTATGGCAACTACCTGGCGGCCTCGGGCCGTGTCATGGTGGGGGGCTTGGACGTGGCGCAGGCCGAGCCGCGTGAGATCCTGACGCTGCGCCGCGAGACCTTGGGCTATGTTAGCCAGTTCCTGCGTGTGGTGCCGCGTGTGCCAACGCTCGAGGTGGTGGCCGAGCCGCTGCTGGCCGTAGGCGTCGATAAAGCAAAAGCTCTGGACAAGGCCGCTGGTCTGTTGGCGCGTCTGAACATCCCCGAACGCCTTTGGGCCCTCAGCCCCACCACCTTTTCGGGTGGTGAACAGCAGCGGGTGAATATCGCCCGCGGTTTCGCGCATGAGTATCCGGCGATGCTGCTGGATGAACCCACTGCCAGCCTTGATGTCACCAACCGCGAGACCGTGCTGTCCCTGATCGAAGAGGCCAAGGAGCGCGGCACTGCCATCGTCGGCATTTTTCACGATGTCGAGGCGCGTCAGCGGGTTTGCGACCGCGAGGTCAACGTCTCGCACTTTACGCCGGAGGCCGCATGACACTGGCAACAGTCATAGCCGTCGTCGGGCCGTCTGGCGTGGGCAAGGACAGCGTGATGGAGGCATTGGCCGCGCGTGGGGATGATCTGCAACTGGTGCGCCGTGTCATTACCCGGCCAGCGGGCGAGGATGGCGAGGTTTTCGCACGCGCCACCGAGGCCGAATTCGACGCTGGCCTGGCTGCGGGTGATTTCCTGCTGCATTGGAATGCACATGGCTTGCGCTATGGCATTCCAGCGGCAACTCACGATCAACGACGTCAGGCGCGTGGCTTGTTGGTAAACCTCTCGCGCTCGGTGCTATTGGACGCGCAAGAACTCTTTGGCGATTTTGTGGTGGTATCCCTCACGGCGTCCCCCGAGGTTCTGGCGGCTCGGCTCGACACTCGCGCCCGCGAGAGTGTCGAGGACCGCCAACGCCGACTGGATCGCGCACGCCTGAAATTACCCGAAGGGCTGCGTCGGGTGATCGAGGTCGACAACTCTGGCGCGTTGGATCAGACGGTACAAACGATCTTGACGCAGCTTCAGCTTGAGAGTGCGTAACGATGGATCATCTGGAACCGTCCATCACTGCGCTCACCCACAAGGGCCAGATCGCTGATCACAAAGGGTTTTGGCAACATTGGGTTCAGGACCTGTTCCAGCGCGCCTTGCACGTCGGGCAGGTCACGCTTGGGCAGCTTGCCGGTCAGGGTGATGTGAAACCGGAATTCGTCCATCACGTAAGGGTATCCCCATTGCAGCAGGTTCGCCTCTTGCGCGGGCTTCAATCCTGCCGCGCGGCGCCGTTCCAGCTCGTCAGGCGGGGCAGGGGCGCGAAAGCTGTCCAAACCGCGCACGGCTTGAGCTGCCAGTTCCCCCAATTCACTGGTGTCGCCCATCGGGCGCAGCGCCAGAAACCGACCCAACCGCGCCAGTTCCAACCCGTCCAGCCACACGGGAGCAAGCGTTGCGGCGAGATCCGTACAGGCTTGTTCCAACGCATTGAGCGTCTGCCCCTCGGCCAGTCGGAACGGCGGTTTGATGGTCCCATGCAGCCCGTATTTGTGAGGAGTTGCGGTGATCCGTTCCACGTCCAAGCCAACAAGCTTTGGATGAGAAACCGCTTTACCAGTTTCCATGTCCCAGCCCAACCAGCTGGCCCCAAACCGGGTCCACTCCGCATCGGCGGGCGGCGTAAAATAGATCGCGTATCGCGAGAATGTCACATTGGCCTCCTATGTCGTGGCCTTCCCAATAGCTCAAACCTTGTGAAGTTCAGATGACAGAAGAATTGATCCTTGCCAATGCAACGCTGATTTTCCCTTCAGAGACCCGCAAGGGGTCTCTCAAGGTGGTGGGCCAGCACATCGAAGCCATCGACAGCGGCACGACCGTTCCTGCCGGAGCCGTAGACTGCGAAGGCGATTTTGTCTGCCCTGGCCTAATCGAACTACACACCGACAACCTGGAACGGCACATCCAACCTCGGCCAAAAGTTGATTGGCCACATGCCGCAGCCATCATTGCCCACGACGCAGAATTGGCAGGCACCGGCATCACCACCGTGTTCGATGCCATGCGCGTTGGCTCGATCCCATCGGGGAAAGCGCGCTACAAGAAATACGCCCGCGATCTGGCGAGTGAACTGCTGGAGCTGCGAGCAGCAGATGCGCTGAAAATCAGTCACTTCCTGCACTTGCGGGCCGAAGTTTGCTCGCAAACGTTGGTGGATGAGTTGCGCGAGTTCGGCAAAGAGGATCGGGTCGGCATCTTATCACTCATGGATCACACACCGGGACAACGGCAGTTCCGCGACATGACCAAGCTCGAGGCCTATATGAAAGGCAAGCATGCGATGAACGACGACGAGTTCCTGCAACATATCGCACATTTGAAAGGACTACGGGATCAATACGGCGAGATGCACGAGGTCGAGACGGTGAAGCAGGCAGTTCATTTTGGTGCGGTGTTGGCCAGCCACGATGATACCACGGCCGAACAAGTGGCAGTGTCGGCAGGCCACGGCATCCGACTGGCCGAGTTCCCCACTACGGTTGAGGCCGCTCGCGCCTGCCACGATCACGGTATCCAGGTGATGATGGGTGCCCCCAACCTAATCCGGGGCGGCTCGCATTCGGGCAACGTGGCGGCGCGAGAGCTGGCCGAGCTGGACCTGCTGGACATCGTCTCGTCAGACTATGTGCCGTCTGCGTTGCTGCTCTCGGCGGTGAAGCTTGGCGAAATCTGGGGCGATATGGCACGTGGCATCAAGACGGCGACTCAAGCGCCTGCGAAAGCTGTAGGTCTTGAGGATCGCGGGGCTCTACGTATTGGGGCCCGAGCTGATCTTTTGCGGTTCCGTATGCGCGCCGGTGTTCCGGCATTGCACGCAGTTTGGTCGCAGGGGATGCAGGTGGCGTGACTTTCTGCGATCTCGTCGTGTCACAATGTTGAGGAAAGCGGGCGCGGGACGCGTCTTGCGAGGCTCATGTGGGCTTGCCCGCATGAGCCGGGCCCAACCAAAGGAGGTGCCCCGCCAGGGCACCGACGATAGGCGGGAGCGTTTTCGGAAATTGAGCCCCCTTACGCACGGTAGAAAAGGTAGCGATCCGGTGCGATCGTTTCGGGGCCTTTAATCTGTTCGAACCCCACCAGCGGTTGGCCTGACACCAACAACGCACCGGGCTTCATCACCGCCGCGATCATCGGGCTTAGACGTGCCGATTCAGCCACATCTTCTTCCTTGATTCCCATACCGAAGTCGTAGTGTGCCAGAGCAATGCTCCGCCCAAATTCGGCCAGTTTGTTCAACATCGGCTCGGCCTCTCCCTGCAGGAAATCCTTTTCAGGGGGCACACAGGACGGGTGGCACTGCAATACTCTGTCCATCACCCAGATGCGGCGGTCAGGCAGGATTTCACGCAGATGATCATAGGTACGGCCATTGCCCAGCCCCATGTCCAGCACGTCGCCGTCCAGATGGGCAACAGCCTGAGCCGCCCAATTTAAGCCATCCCTTTGGGCAGAAAAGCGGCGCAGCATCGAGATCAAGTCGGCTCATGGGGCGGGGTCCTTTTTGAGGTTTCAGCCATTGTCCAGCACCGGCCAGGCCCGTCCAGAAGCCGGAACAATACGTCCTCGGTAAAGGACCATATGTCTTCATCATGAACCAGATGGTGGGTCAACATCCCATAAGGCTCAGTGTTGTCTGTCACGCCCATTCTGCGATCTCGAAGTTGCTGTACCAGTTGCTCTATCAGTTGATCTGGTGACGCAAGACTTCGAGTACCGTGCCAGTCAATCGGGTCAAGGTGTGCGTTGATTTGCAGCAATCCCGGAGCTGCATATACCGACTTTCTGGGGGTAGCCGTGGACAAAACCTTGAACCCTGCCACTGGCAGATACCGCACAACGTCGCCGTCGATGCGGTTCCAGGGTGGCACAAACATCGGCATTACCATTTCACCAAAAAGCTCGATCAACCGCTCGTGCCCGTTGGTGACGTCGGAAACGAGGTCCTCCAAGGGGCGGTGCAACCGAAACTCGGCTTTTTTTCATCGGCAGGAGCATGGTTGCAATGGGCCCACCCATGTACAACTGGTATGACATGGGGGCGAGACTGCAGAAACCGCGACAAGGCCAACGTCGCATGTGCAGGAACGACAGCCAGGTGGATCGGAATTCCGAGATTTTCTGAGAGGTCAGACAAACGCTCCAATTCCGGCGTAGGTTCTACGGCATCATCGTCGCGCCACCAAAGTGGCAGCTTCAGGCCTTCAGCGCTCCATGCGGCCAATTCCTCATCCAAGGCGGACCAATCGACCATCATGCTCGCTCCATGGACATGGCTTCGACAATCCGAACACTTTCGCGGCTTCCATCAAATTGAGCAGAAAATCCTGTTCTGGGTCCTTCTGCTATGACTTTCGAAACCGCCTTGGCCAAACTGTCCGCGGAAAGGCTCGCGCTGGGCACGATCTGGATCGCCGCAAGATCGGCCAGGCTTTCGGCGCGCAGCGTCTGTTCGACTTCTTGCCCGTCATCAAATGGAACAAAGACAGTAGGTGTCCCGGATTGGAGCACGTCAAGGGCCGTATTGTATCCACACATGCTGACGGATGCGTCAGCATGATGCAGCATTTGTCGAAAGTCGGGACGGGTGGGTTCGATTGTGACATTTTCGGGCAAATCGGCTTGGCGTAGCTTCAGGATCCGTTCGTTTGAATTCGAACCACCAACCAACAGGCGCCAGTGCCTGTTGGTGATCTTTCGGGCAGCCTCGATGGCTGCGCGAAAGATCGGTGTGCCAACTGTTCCACCATGCCGGCACTGACCAGGATTTCGTTGCGTCCGGCATTTTCCGCATGCGGGGCAGCAATCCCAGGTACAACATATCCGGTGTATCTGAGCTTCTCGGACAGCATGTCAGAGACGGGCCAGCTTGCTTCCAGTGGGGTGGTGCGTGGGTCGGAATGAACCAGCACGGCATCGTAATGTTCCAAGATTACGGCATCCGCTTTTGTTACCTTTTCCGGTCGCGATGGCGGAGCCAGAATATCTCTGATCGAGCAAAGTGTAAGGGGTCGAGGGGTCATGCCTTGCGCTGCAGTCAACAAGGCCAGAAATTCTTGCCTGAGTATACGACGACCAAATGGAAACAGTTCCGTGATCAGCACATCTGGCTGAACTTCGAACAGAATGTCGGTCAGCTGCTTCGACCGCTCTGCAAGATAGATTATGTCTGCTTCGCGATCATCAGAAGTCAACAATCGCGTGAAATTCGTCCCGTCGGAACGCAATGGGGAAAGCTGACGGAGATCAAGGTCAGTTGCATTCAATTGTGGCGCAGGGAAACCACCTGAGACGAGGGTGACACCATGACCCGCGTCAGAAAACGCCCGCCCAAGCGTCAAGGCCCGGCTTAGGTGTCCAGTACCCAACAGATGTGTAACGGCAATCAGAACCTTCATGCGGAACTGGCCTTGCGTATCAGTCGTTCGGGTTCCTTTTCCGGGATCAAGCTGTCGAGATCCACAACAAACAAGCGATTGCGCTTGATCCGAAATGGGGCCTCACCGTCAAAGTCCCAACTGTGGGCTTTGGCCAGGATTACCCGCATGATCCCGATGTGGCAGACAGCGATCGTATCGGTTTGCCTTGATCGGACCCAGGGTTCCAGCCGCTCCCACAGTTCGCGCGGGCTTTCCCCGCCTGGCGCGCGGTAATCCCATCCCCAATCTTCGATATGACGAAAGCCGCTTTCGGGTTGTGCCAAAAGATCGACGCCACGCTTTCCTTCCCAGTCGCCCCAGTCCATTTCGGTCAACTCGGGTGCGGTCATCGGGCTGCGCCCAGCCACGATTTCGGCGGTTTCAACCGCGCGGGACAACGGGCTGGCCCATACCTCCGCGAGTTGCCAGCCGGGCGGTAAGCTGTAATCCGCAAGATCTTTGCGGGCTTCGTCATCCAGAGGAATGTCGCTTCGACCCTGAATGCGCCCGGCGCGGTTCCATTCTGTGTGTCCATGACGGAGAAGGGCAAGACGGGTCATGGGGTACCTTTCAAAAGCGGGGTGACAGCCGACCAGAACCGATCAGTTGCAGAGGGCAACAGATGGTGTTTGGAAATCATCTTGCGGGCCAATGAGCCGCGGCGTGATCTTGTTTGCGGATTGTGAAGCAATTCGTCGACCAATTGCGCCAACGCCTCAGCACCTACCTCGGGAGCTGGGTAAGTCCCATCCAGCAGCACATCTCGGACGCCGGGACGATCTTGTGCCACAACCGGGAGACCATGAGCCTGGGCTTCCAGATACACCATTCCAAAGGCTTCGTTGACGCCGGGCCACAAAAACAAGGATGCAGATCGGTACATTTTGTCCAAAGCGGCACGGTCTAGTTGACCGCGAAACGTAACCTTATCGCCAAAGGGTGCCATCAAGTGTTCGACGGTTCCGCGAGCCGGACCATCACCAGCGATGTTCAGGTGCCAATCGCCACGCAAATGCGAAAGGGTCTCGGCTATAATGCGATAGGACTTTAACTTGTCCCCTTCACGCATCATGCCCACGGTTAGCATGGGACCAGACAGGTCACTGGCATCCGAAAGCGTTTGAGTAGGCAAAAACGGTGGGAAATGAACCAGATGCTGTTCATTGGTCCGTTCACGTTCCAATGTGATCAGGTCGTTGGCTGTGAGGTAGAAGATTACGCTGGCGGCATCGCATGCATCGTGTGCCGCTTGGGCAAAACCTGCCCAAGGGCCAGACAGACGGCTGTAGGCGCGGGTGCTTTCGATCTGAACGTATGGGATGTTCCGGGCTGCGCAGACATTGGGGCCAATCAAATCAGGAGCTTTGTAATAGTTGTGGTAGGTCACCCAGATTTGCGTGTTCTTGTCCAAGTCCCGAATTAGCCGTTCTACTTCATGCTTGGCCTGTTGGCTCAAACCCGCTTGAACTTCGGGGTTGCCAGCCTTGTCAAAAAGCCTGAGTTCGGACACCAAGTCCACCGCGGTACCGTCACGCTGTCCAATGGCCCGGATCAGATTGCGTGCCATTTCACGATCCCCAGAAGGCACCGCACTATGGGGCGATTTCATGGGAGCGTAAAAGGCAACGTGCGTCATCGGGTTAGCCGCCCGACATCAACTGGTTCAGGCGCGCGGACAACCGAGCTATGCCCGGGGCCATACCAAACTCTCCGACTAGTCGCTCGCGCGCAGCGGCGGCAAAGCGGTGAGTTTGTTCAGGATCACCTGCCAAATTGCAGATTGCGGCAGCCAGTTTGCTTGGATCATCCTCGACGAGCAGGCCATGGGTGCCACTGTCGATGAATTCAGGTATCGCGGACACGGGCGTGGACAGGATAGGCAGCATTTGCGAGGCCGCTTCCATCAGCACGTTGGGAAGCCCATCGCGATCACCGTCTTCGGCGATCCGGCTGGGAAGCACGAACAGATCTGCCGCACGCATGGCCTCGATCACCTCGGGTTGATCGCAGGCGCCGCGCCAGGTGATGCGACTTGAGATACCCGCCTCTTTGGCTTGCGCTTGCAACGTGTCGTTCAGTTCGCCGCCGCCGATATGAGTCCAGTGCCATTCCAGATCCGAAGGCAGTTGGGCAAAAGCGGAGATCAGGCGGTCAAAGCCCTTTTTTCAACCAAACGTCCAACCGAAATCATATGGAACGGGCCTGATGCATCCCGCAGGTTGCGATCAGGAGGGGGGAAACGGGTCAGATCAAGGCCATGATACACAAGATCGACACGCGCCGGATCATCGGCCATATCGCGCAGGTGTTTTGCGCCGAACGCGGTACACGTGGCCCCAAATGCGGCGCCGTGTGTCTCGGCACTCAGCTTTTCACGCTTTTCCCACTCGTCGGACGTCCAGATGTCCTTGGCGTGGGCCGAAAAACTCCATGGTAGGCCGCGCATGATTGCGGCATAGCGCGCAACCGAGGACGGCGTGTGCAAGAAGTGGGCGTAGAATGCTCGGGTTTCAGCAGGCAGTTCGGTGGCAAGCACACAAGCTTGACCAAAGCGACGAATCCGGTTGTGGGTCAGATCGCGAGCAAGATCTGCTCGCCACACGCGGTATGCCTCGCCGTAGCCGGGAAGATTTTGGGCCGCTGAACGCGCAGCCCACACCCGTTCGGGGTCCTCGTAAAGGTATTCCGGCAAGTAACGGATGCGCGCCTTGATACGGTCGTGTAGAGGGTGCCGTTTTTTGTCTGTTGGATAGCGCAGAGACCAGATATCGAACTCATGCCCGCAGTCTTCGAGAGCCGCCAGTTCTTGTGCGATGAATGTCTCGGACAGGCGCGGCCAGCCTTTGACCACGATCGCCAGCTTCGGATTGTTTAATGTCATTGAGCGGCCTGTTCCGTCTTATGGCTCAAAAGGGCATCCACGCGCCTTGTTACGTAGTCCAACCCATCCAGCAGACCTGATTTGATCGCTTGTGAGGGTAGAGGTTGTTCAGACAGGTTCTTGATGGCCTGGATCATCGCCTGTGGGGTCAAACCATCGCGGTTTTCATCCAGCATTCGGACTAGGCCAAGTTCCTCGGCGCGTGAGGCGCGAAGCCATTGCTCCAGCCTTGGTGTTGTTCGGGGTACGATGACCGCGGGTTTGTCAAAAGACAGCACTTCGCAAAACGTGTTGTATCCACCCATACAAACGACGCCTTGAGCACCAGCGAACAGCGTTTCGATTTGGGATTCAAATCCAACGGCCGTAACGCGCCCGTTTAGGGCGGCAACCCGCGTTTCAAATTCAGCTCTGAGGTCACCTGACAGGAAAGGGCCATAAACCAGCAAAGCGCGGGGTGAAAGGCTGGGATCCTGTTCATAGGCGCTAAGAACCAGGTTAACCATTGCCTTGCCGTCACCGCCGCCGCCCGGAGTGATCAGTACATAGGGCTGTTCAGGTGGTTCATCGGAAGAGCCCACCTCGCGCCGTAGGTAACCTGTCCAATGTGTACGGGATTGAGCTTCGGCAGACAGTGGCAAACCGCCGGTCGGATCATAGATCGAGCGAAGCCCGTAGACCCAGATTTCATGATAGAACCGCTCTGTTGCGGCAACGGCGTCTTTACGCTCCCATTCTGCAGCTAGCACTTCAGGCTCGTCCAGAACATCACGTAACCCCAGAACTAGCTTGGTCTTGCCTTGTTCCAGAAGAGTTTTCAGCGTTGGCAGCAGTTCGCCACGAAAGCCGGTCGGTTCCTTGTCAACGATCAGGACATCCGGTTCATATTGACTGGCGGTTGCGCAGATCAGGCTGGACCGCAGGTCAGTCACCTCTTCGATGCCCATACCGATTGTTTGCGACGCATAGGATCCGTCACTGCGTTTTGTGACACCCGGAAGGCGTACGTGGTCGACGCGTCGAGGGAACGTGAAACGACCCGCTACAGGAGAGCCGGTCAATATGAGGGCCGATGCCTGTGGGTCGGCGCGGGTGATTGCGCCTGCCAGTGCGCGAGAGCGGCGCAGGTGCCCCAGCCCGAAAGTGTCATGGCTGTACAGCATGATCCGGGGCGCGCGCTCGGCCCCCGGGGTTTCTGCGTTTGTCACGTTCCCACCCATGTTCACGGCTTACAACCTCAGATCAGATCCGGATTTATCAAAAATCCCTTTGATATCGTATAGAATGGCACCCTCTTTTCCCAAGCCCCGAATGGATGCATTGCCCATTTCGACGAATTCAGAGTGTGCAACTGCAACGATTACTGCATCATAGGCTTGGCGTTCCGGTGCCTTGATGCAGGTCAAACCGTACTCCGACTGCAAGGCTCGGGCATCCACCCATGGGTCATAAATCTCGGTCTTTACAGAATAGTCGGCCAGTTCAAACACAATATCTGCCACGCGGGTATTGCGAATATCGGCGCAGTTTTCCTTGAATGTGAAGCCCAGGATCAGAACCCTGGCCGAACTTGGGTTGATGCCCCTACCGATCATAGCCTTGATCAATTCCTGTGTGACATGCCGCCCCATGTTGTCATTGATCCGGCGGCCAGCCAGGATGACTTCGGGGTGATATCCGGTCTGTTCGGCCTTATACGTTAGGTAGTAGGGATCAACGCCGATACAGTGACCGCCAACGAGGCCGGGCTTGAACGGCAGAAAATTCCACTTGGTTCCTGCGGCTTCGAGAACTTCAAGCGTATCCAGACCCATGCGGGAAAAAATCAGTGAAAACTCGTTGACCAACGCGATGTTCAGGTCGCGTTGAGTGTTTTCGATGACCTTGGCAGCTTCGGCAGTTCGAATAGAGCTGGCACGATGGACGCCAGCCTTGATAACAGGCGCATAGATAGCTTCGACCCGGTCCAGTGTCTCGGCGTCTTGTGCTGATATGATCTTGACGACGTTATCCATCGAGTGCTCGGCGTCCCCGGGATTGACACGCTCGGGCGAATAGCCAAGTTTGAAATCGTCGTACATGCGCAGACCGCTTAGACGCTCCAACTCGGGGCCACAGACCTCTTCGGTTGCGCCTGGATAAACTGTGGATTCCAGCACGATCAAGTCGCCAGCCCGCAAATGTGGTGCGATCAGATGACAGGCTGATTTCAGCGGCGTTAGATCAGGTGTTTTTGCCGGAGTAATGGGTGTCGGCACCCCAATGATGTAAACAGTGCAGTCCTTCAAATCCGCTGCATCGTGAGAGAACTTTGCCGGAGTGTCACGCAGGGATTGCTCGGCCACTTCGCCATTTTTGTCCACACCTTTACCGAGCGCCTCGACGTGCCCGGTGTCGGTGTCGAAACCCAAAGTCTGGAAACCAGCGCGCGCCAACCCCAAGGCAAGCGGAAGCCCGACATAACCCAAGCCCAACACGGCGATCTTTTCTGCAGAGGCGTGTCTGATCATCCCCGAAGTCCTGTCTCTTTGTCAGTGATTTGACGCAAAACAAGAACATTATCAGCGACGTTGAAATCGTCGCAAGTAACACCCGTTCATGGAAACGACAAACCCACCCCGTCCTACTAATAAATCGGGGATGGATTGGAAACACGATTTTATTGGGAATTCGCTTTGACGTGTCGCCCGGGCTGGAAGGTTTCAACCAGTCAACAGAACATTCAAGTTAGTCATTTGAATAAAAAGGATTGCTCCGATAGGGTCCCAGCCAGGTTCAGTTAACCAAAGAAAGACCTCCATGCTGACCATTTTGCTCCGCCTATTGGCGATGCTCGCGCTGAGTTTGGCCGTTTCGACGACAACGGCGCAGGCCCAGTTATCGCTGTACTCAGGAGTGACCGGGTCTGACAGCAGCGAAAGCACTGCGGATGCCGACCTGGCGAATGCCATCCGAGAAGCAACGGACGCTGGTGCGAGTGTCATCGTCATTGACAGCAGCGGGAACCTGGCAACGGCCGGGAGCAATGCCGCGTCGGGTGAAAATGGAGCTAAGGCCGACCCTATGGGGGAGGCGTCCCAGTTGATGCAAGCGCAGTCACGATGGGCCGAATTTAGAAAGGCCCTTGAATCGCGACTTGCGGCGTTGCCGTATTCGATTTTTGAGGTTCAGTATATTCTGCGGCAAACAAGCCCTGACGGGAATATCAGCACCTATCTTTGGGTATTGGCGATCAACATCGGTCTGCTTCTGATCGGGCGATGGGTGTCGGTAGAGATCTACGGCAAAAGGGTTGCCAAGAAATATGTTGTTTCGCGCATCAAGGAAAACCCGGTGGGTTACCGGGACAAGATGCCGTTTTTGGTTTTTCGTTTTGTTATGGGTATCGGCGGCACGCTGTTTGCGATGCTCTTTGCGACTATTATTGGTCTGATTGCCTTTGGAGAATCCGAAGACATTTCAGTTCAGTTTACGATAACGGCGATCTTTACGGCCTATTTCCTGTCTCGCACCGTGTCCGATCTGTGGCGCATGGTACTGTCGCCGTTCCTTAGCCAATATCGACTGCCTCCCTTTTCCGACAAGGACGCCAAACGGCTTTATATCTGGGCATCCGTCCTCGCGACCTATGACATCTCGACAGTCCTTTTTTCGACATGGGTCGCTGACTTCGGGTTGAATTATAACGTCTATGCAATGGTCTACGGGGGTCTGACTGGGGTAGGGGCTATCGGCAATGTCCTGATGATCCTTTTCAATGCGAGAGCCATAACGGAGGCCATTCGAGCGGGGCGGAGCAAGGAGCAGGTCTCATGGATGCTCTGGGCTACTTCCATTGCTTGGGCGCCAGTGTTGATTATCTACATTGCGTTTGGCTGGTTCTCACTTGCGCTGGATCTGGTTCTTGAAAATCCAGTGCCGATCCCGCTGATTGCGGGGACCTACGGGATCTTCATGTCCGTGGTGGTTGCGTATGGGGCTATGAACTACCTACTGGAGAGGTATTTCGACCGGTCTCGCAAAGTGCAGGAGATCAATGCAGAGGCAGACGAGGCAGAGGCTAGTGAGGAGCCACGGCCTCTTCCCGTCGCAGAGATCGCACATTCGATTTCGACATTTGAGGGTCTGGCTCGGCGCGTTGCCGGAATCCTGGCATTTGTCGTTGGTGCTTATGCACTGTTGGTCATTTGGAACCCCGATGCGGCATGGACCGAAGATCTGCCCATGGAGCGGTTCCTTGATGTCATGGTTATCCTATTTATCGGGTACATCGTGTTCCATTTTTTCCGTATCTGGATCGATAGCAAGATCGCTGAAGAAGGCGGTGACATGGAAGAGGCCGAGTTGGGTGATGAAGGGGGGCTCGTCTGCTAGCCGTCTCGCGACATTGTTGCCTTTGTTTCGGGGCGCAATTCTGGCCGTCGTGGTGGTGTCGATCGTGCTGATCACGCTGTTGGAGATCGGCATCAACGTCAGCCCCTTGTTTGCCGGTGCCGGTGTGGTTGGTTTGGCCGTCGGATTCGGATCGCAAACACTGGTTCGGGACATATTCTCCGGGGCATTCTTTTTGCTGGATGATGCCTTTCGTAAAGGCGAGTACATCGACATCGGCGATGTGAAGGGGACGGTCGAGAAAATCTCGGTTCGCTCTTTTCAGTTGCGGCACCACTTGGGTGCTCTGAACACCATTCCCTTTGGCGAAATCAAGGTTTTGACGAATTATTCTCGTGACTGGGTGATCATGAAATTGCCTCTTAGGGTGACGTATGACACCGACGTGGAAAAGGTTCGCAAACTGATCAAGAACCTCGGGAAAGAGCTGCTGACTGATCCGGTGATCGGCGACAACTTCATCCAACCGCTCAAATCGCAGGGCGTGATCGAGATGCAGGATTCAGCGATGATTATTCGGGTCAAGTTCATGACCAAACCGGGCGATCAATGGCTGGTGCGCAAACGAGTGTATCAAGACATCCGCGAACTGTTCGCCCGAGAAGGCGTCAAGTTTGCACACCGTGAGGTCACGGTTCGTCTGGCAGACGAGAAAGAAGCTGGGGATCTGACCCCCAAACAGCGCGAAGCGGTGACCGGCGCCGTTCAAGCGGCGATCGACGAGGACTACCTCGACGAAATCGGACCGGGTGACGGTGATCGCGATTAAGGGTCAGGGAGGGGTGCTCCCGCCCCCTTGGCGCCTTTCTTCATCTTTTGCTAAAAACTCCGCGGGAGGCTCTGAAGACGACGAGGGCAGAGCCCCCGCCAGTCTGCCTTATTGCTGATAGGGGTCGAGGCTGTCTCGCAGCCCATCGCCAAGGAAATTGAAAGCCAGCACCACGATGATGATCGGGATCATCGGGATCGCCGTCCAGGGATAGATCTCGATCGAGGCCAGGTTCTGCGCATCGTTCAGCATCACGCCCCAGCTTACCGCTGGCGCCCGCAGGCCCAGACCGAGGAAGCTGAGCGCTGTTTCACCCAGGATCATGGCCGGGATCGACAGAGTCGCACTGGCGATCAGGTGGCTCATGAAGTTGGGCAGCAGATGCTTGCGGATAACCCGCCCCGAGCTTGCACCCATCATTTCGGCCGCGCGCACGTATTCCTCTTCACGCAAGCTTAGAAACTTGGCGCGCACTGCTCGTGCAAGGCCTGGCCAATCCAGGATGCCAAGGATGATTGAGATGATGAAGAAGACGGCCACCGGCCCCCAGTTTGACGGCACCGCCGCCGACAAGGCCAGCCAAAGCGGCAGTTCGGGCAGCGAGCGCAGGATCTCGATTACGCGGTTGATGACCCAGTCGATGCGGCCGCCAAAGTAACCTGCAATCGACCCAAGCAAGATGCCCAGAAAGAACGACACAGAAATGCCGATCAGGCCGACGGTGAGCGAGAGTTGCGCGCCATAAAGGATGCGGCTGAACACATCGCGGCCCAAACGGTCGGATCCCCATAAGAACAGCGTGGCCCCGTCAGGGGCGCAGAACAGATGGGTGTCGCTGGGGATGAAACCGGCCAAGCTGTACTCGGCGCCTTCGCAAAAGAACTCGAGCGGGACCGGCGTCGTTGTGTCTGGTTTGAACACCCACTGGAATGTTTCCAGATCTGCCTCGGCCGTGATTGGATAGACAAAGGGACCCAGGAATTCGCCCTCATGCACCCAATGCACAGCCTGTGGCGGAGCATAGAGGTGATCTGAGTTCCGTTCGTTTGCACCATAGGGCGCAATGAAGCCCGCAAAAGGCAGCATCAGATAGCAGAAAAGCAGGAAGATGCCCGAAATCAAACCTAGCTTGTGGGTCTTGAACTTGCGCCAGATAAGCACCCAATTGGGCGCGTCCAGATCGCGGCGTTCCAGCTGTTGGATTGAAACTTGTGGGTCGTATGGCGCGTCATCGACAAAGCGCCCGTCGGGAAGTTTGGTCATGAATCGCGCCCTTCATATCTGATGCGCGGGTCAAGCATGACCAGCAAAATGTCCGAAATCATGGTGCCGATCAGAGTCAGCAAAGCCACAAACATCAGGATGAAGGCAGACAGGAACTGATCCTGCGTCTTGAGCGCCGTCAGCAAAGCCGGGCCGATAGTCTGTAGGCCCATCACCACCGAGACCAGAACCGAGCCCGACACCATCGAGGGCAGCAGGTTGCCGATGTCGGCCACAAAGGGGTTGAAGGCGACACGCAGCGGATATTTGGTCAGCATACGGCTGGGGGCCATGCCCTTGGCGATGGCGGTTTCCACGTAAGGCTTGCCCAACTCGTCGAGCATGTTGGCGCGCAGGCGTTGCATCATCGCAGAGGCGCCTGCGGTGCCGATCACGACGGTCGGCACGATCAGATGGACCATGATAGACTTGATCTTTTCCCAATTCAGCGGCTGTCCCTCGAACGAGGGGTCCATCAGACCACCGATAGGAATATTCAGGTACTTACGACCATAATAATAGAGGATCAGCGCTAACAAGAAGTTTGGCGTGGCCAAACCCAGATACCCCACAAAGGCCGAGGTATAGTCGATCCAGGTGCGCGATTTGGCGGCGGCGATCACACCCAAGGGCAAGGCCAGAGCATAGACGAAAACGATCGCGGCCATGTTGACCAGAACCGTCAACCACAGGCTGTCTCCCACGATTTCGCGCACGGGGCGGTCGAACTCAAAGGACCAGCCAAAGTTACCTTGGATAAGGCCAGAGAAGCCATGAGGGCCAGGCATGAAGCCCATCCAGATCATGTATTGCTCCCACAACGCCCGATCCAGCGCGTATTCCTTGCGCAGGAATTCGGCCTTGGCCACACCGGCAGATTGCCCGGACGCCTTCAGTTCGGCGATCTGGTTCGACAGATAATCGCCTGGGGGCAGGTTGATGATCACGAACACCAGCACCGACACCACCAGCAGGGTCAGCAGCATGGTGAAAAAGCGATAGATCGAGTAGCGCAGGATGCTCATTCAGCTTGTTCCGTCACTCGGCCATGAAAAATTCATCGGGACGATGAACACCGAAATGCGCACCCGGGTCCCAGGCCCAGAGGCCCTTCTTGGGTACGTTGCGCATCCGATTGGACACAACGATGGGCTGTGGGGCCTCGGCCAGAATGCCAATGCCATAGAGTTGCTCAGAGTGAATATCCAGCATTTCGTTCCATGCGGCTGCCCGTTGTTCGTCAGTGTCCGCGCGGTCCCATTCCAGCGCAAGTTCCATCAGACGCTGTGCTTCTGGCAGGTCGGGCGCTTCGCCAACGTCACCGTTGGTTTGGTAATGCTGCCCCCATTTGGGCCAGGCGAGGAATTCCTGATGACGCGGGGCCAGATAATCGGGCGAGGTGTAGGTTTGCGGGATGCCATTGTCCCAGCCAAACCAGACTGAAGCCATTGTGTTGCCGGCGATAAACCCGGTTGCGAAGGATATCGCGATCCAGCGGGCGCATGACCAGTTTGACACCAATCTCGCGCCAGGTATCGGTCACGATTTGCAGCGCGTTTTCAACTTCTTGCCGCTCACCTGCTGTCTCGATGACGATCTCCATCGGGCGGCCATCGGGCAAAATGCGGATGCCGTTACCGTCGCGTTGGTCCAACCCGGCCTCGTCCAGTAGAGCATTGGCAGTTTCTGTGTCAAAGGCGGCCCAGGCGTCTCGGAGCTCTTGCTTAAAAAATGGCGAGGCAGGAAGTACGGTCATCGATCCGGGCTTGGCCAGTTTGAAATAGAGTGCCTGATTGATGGTTTTGCGGTCGATTCCAAGCGACAGCGCACGACGGACGCGCACATCGCGCATGATTTCGCGCCAGACCGGATCAGCATAATTCAGGTTGGGATAGATCGCGATCTGCGAGGCCACGCCTGTCTGCCACAGGTTGGTTTTGTAGTTCCCGTCTGCTTCACCCTTTTTTAGGATCGATGTGTCGCGGAAGTCCAGCCCGCGTCCTTGTAGGTCAACCTCACCGGCGTTGGATTTGGCAGCGACCAGACCGGGGGCCACGATCTCCATCTCGACGATGTCGATATAGGGCAGCTGTAAGCCGTTGCTGTCGATCCGGTGGTAATAGGGGTTGCGAACAAAGTTGTGGCGGATCTTCTTTCCTGCGCTGGCATTGATCCATGGCTGCAATGTAGGCAGTTCGGAATTGTCGAATTTGTACATGTTGTCGCGCTTGTTGTGCAGCGCAGCCCAGCTTTTGACACGGGCGTCTTCGACTTTTTCTGCCAACCCAGCTTCATCGGCAAAGTCGCCGTGATAATCTTTCAGAAAATGCGCCGGGCGATAGATGAACGGCGGGCGTGCTTGCGCGAGCGATTGCAGGAAGTTCGGGTTCGGATGTTCCCACTCATACACAACGGTCAGTTCATCAGGGAACGAGACTTTGGGCAACTCACCCTCGATGCGCAGGAAATCAAGCGGACCGGCGGGGCTGAGCAACGGGTTGTTGGCGACGTCTTCCCACCAGTACCTGAAATCGTCCGAGGTGAACGGCGCACCATCTGACCATTTGTGGCCGGGTCGCAGACGTAAGGTGAACTTGCGGTTGTTTTCATTCTCGTAGGACGCCAGCAGATCCGGCACCAGTTCATAATTCTCGTCATAACCGACCAGACGGGCATAGCCATAAACCACCATCTGCCGGATATCCTTGGACCGGGTCACCATGGTCGACAGCGTACCGCCCTGCTGCCCAAACTCGCGGCCCTTGGCCTCCATATCAACAATGATCGGCTGGTCCGGGATGCGTTCGTTCACCGGCGGTAGATCGCCGGCGTCAACTTCGGCCTGCCAGAATGTGCTTTCTTGTAACGGCGGGATCGGGTTTGCGCCTGCGGGCATCAGGCTGGCAACAACGAGCGACGCAGCGAGAAACAGAGAGCGGCGAGAGGGTTTAAACATGACAGCGTACCTTGTGGCCGGGTTCCAGTTCCACCAACGAGGGTATCATGGAGTCGGTAAAACGAAAGGCTTCGGCCCATTTTTCAGGCGATCCGGCACCCTGAGCAACCAGTTTCAGGTCAATTGGGCGCTCGATGTCTGGCTCAGGCTGAGCCGCGATCAAAGCCTTGGTGTAAGGATGTTGTGGGTTATAAAAAAGCGTATCGGGCGGGGCCTGTTCAACGACCAATCCCTGGCGCATCACGGCGACTTCATCAGCGATCCGGGCCACGACAGCAAGATCGTGCGAAATGAACAAATAGCTGAGGTTCAGACCCTCTTGCAGCTCTTCCAAAAGGGTCAAAATTTGTTCTTGGACCGAGACATCCAGTGCTGAAGTCGGCTCGTCGCAGACAATCAGCGAGGGGTCCAGCATCATCGCGCGGGCGACTGACAATCGTTGCCGTTGACCGCCCGAGAAGGCGTGTGGATAGCGTTTCAGCATGTCGGCATTCAGCCCGACACGTTGCAGCATTTGCGCCGCCTTGTCGCGCTGCTCGGATTTTGTGCCGATGTTGTGAATCTCCAGCGGCTCGGTCATCGCGTCCTGCACCCGCATGCGTGGGCTGAGCGAACTGTAGGGATCCTGAAAGACCATCTGCGCATTACGCTGAAAGGCAGTTCGAACTTCGCGCGACATCTTATGCACGGTAATCGGTTTGGCGCCTTGCGAGGCGCGGAACAGCACTTCGCTGCCTTCGTCAGGGATCTCGGCTCCCAGAGCGATACGCGCTGCGGTGGTTTTGCCAGAGCCGCTTTCACCGACAATCGCAAGTGTTTTACCGCGTGGGAGTTTCAGATCAACTCCACGGCAGGCGTGCACCATTACATCCGGTTTCCAGGCGGACCCAGAGCGCATAGTGAAGGTCTTTGACACCTGATTCATTTCCAGGATCAAATCGTCGTCCGGCAGGGGAGGCGCCAGAGAAGCTTCGGCCGGAATGGCGGGTGCGGCATCAAACAACTGCTGGGTATAAGGATGCGCAGGTGCCTTGAGTATTGGTTCTGCGTCGCCAGCTTCCATAACGCGGCCCTTGTGCATGACCACGACTTTTTCTGCCATGTTTGCCACCACGCCCAAGTCATGTGTGACCAAGATCAGCGCCATGCCGGTTTCTTGCTGCAATTCCTTGATCAGCCCCAACACCTGAGCCTGCGTGGTCACGTCCAAGGCGGTCGTAGGCTCGTCTGCAATGAGCAAGTCCGGCTTTGCTACCATGGCCATTGCGATCATGGCTCGTTGCCGCATCCCACCCGACATTTCAAACGGGTAAGAGCGGTAAGCGCGTTCGGGGTCAGGAAATCCAACCCGTTCAAATGTTTGAAGAACCTGGCGTTTGGCCTCCTTTTCGGAAGCGCCACGATGCAGCCACAGAACCTCGCTCACCTGATTGCCGATCCGGTGCAAGGGCGATAGCGAACGCATCGGCTCCTGAAAAATCATCGACACTTGATCACCACGGACGTCACGCATTCTGCGTTCGCCCAATTCTGACAGTGTCAACGGGCCTTTTTCGGTATTCAGAGTGATGCGGCCCGTTCGGATCTGGGCCGCACGGGGCAAAATGCGCAGAACTGCACGGCAGGTTACGGTTTTCCCCGAACCAGATTCGCCAACCAAAGCCAGTGTTTCTCCTGGCTGGACCTCAAAATTCACATCTTTGACAACAGCTTCACCATCGCCAAAGCCAATGCTCAGATTTTCGACAGATAACAAAGGGGTCATTCAGGCTGTCCACCCGCCTGGCCGATACGCAACATAAGTCTCTCGATCCCCCTGGTCATTCTGTGTCACTTTCGCGCGCGCACCCCCTCTAGTCAAACCCGAAATTGTGACTAAACGTCACGAAAAAGGGAGAATTTCGTCAACTGTGCCTACACAATGCTCTCTGGATTTGGCATGACGGGCAAAGGTTGCGGTCAATGGGGCCGACTGTACCAGAGGAGTGACCCGCGTGAGTGACGATGTAAGCCGCCTTGATCTGTTCATCGACCGAATGGTCTCGCAACGGGCCTGCCTGGATTTTGCGATCTCCGAGACAGCCGATTTGAGCGGCCCGGTTTTCGAGTTGGGCCTAGGCAACGGGCGCACCTATCACCACATGAAAACCCACATCAAAGGGCGCGACACCTATGTGTTTGAGCGTGCCGTGGCATCGCACCCGGATTCGACGCCGCCGGACGAGATGCTGATCCTGGGCGATGTGCGTGAGACTTTACCTGCCTCGGTCGAGCGCTTTGGTGCCGCAGCCAGCCTGATCCATGCCGATCTGGGCGGTCACAACCGCGAAAAGAACGATGTGTTTGCCCGGCTTGTCTCTCCGTTGATCGAGCCGCTTTTGGCACCCGGTGGGTTGATGGTGTCGAGCGACCGAATGTATTTTGACACTCTGACCGAATTGCCGCTGCCGCCTGATGCGGTTGAAGGACGCTGTTTCGTCTACCGCCGCTAAGGAGGCGGACATGAGCGGTCTTCTGACGCTGAATGCGGGCAGTTCCTCGATCAAGTTCGGGGTTTATCTGAATGCGGCCGAGCCTGAATTGCTAATGTTGGGGCAGGTTGAAAACCTTGGCCCGGTTGCGCAGTTGCTGGTCAGCTACCCCGAGAAGAAGACCATCGAGATTGGGCCGGCGGATCACAACACTGCCGTGCAGGCGATTCTCGAAGTTATTGAACCGATGTTGCATGGGCATGTGGTTACTGGTGTGGGCCATCGCATCGTGCATGGCGGCAAGACCTTTACCGGACCAGTCGAGTTGACCGATCATGTGATGGCACAGCTGGAAACACTGGTTCCGTTGGCGCCTTTGCATCAACCGCACAACCTGGCCGCCGTCCGCGCGGCCCAAGCGGCTTTCCCGGATGCCGTGCAGATCGGCTGTTTCGACACATCGTTCCATCACGGGCATCCTTTTGTGAACGACGCTTTTGCCATCCCGCGCCGGTTCTATGAAAAGGGCGTGCGGCGCTATGGGTTCCATGGCTTGTCCTACGACTATATCACCGACACGTTGCAGCGCGATCATGCCATTCTGGCGCGCGGTCGAGTGATTGTGGCCCATCTGGGCAATGGTGCCTCGATGTGCGCCGTCAAAAACGGTCAAAGCATCGGTTCGACCATGGGGTTTTCCGCGCTAGACGGCCTACCGATGGGCACGCGGTGCGGTCAACTCGACCCGGGTGTGCTGCTCTATCTGATGGAGCAGGGTCACAGCGCCGAGGCGATCACGCATATCCTTTACAAAAAGAGCGGTCTTCTGGGGCTAAGCGAGATCAGCCACGATATGCGCACCCTGCTGGCAAGTGAAGATCCACGCGCGGCCGAGGCAATTGATTATTATGTCTTTCGCATCAAGCGCGAGCTGGGCGCGATGGTTGCACTCATGGGTGGGCTCAACGCCGTGGTTTTTTGTGGTGGCATTGGCGAAAACTCTCCCGAAATCCGCGCACGCGTCTTGGAGGGGCTGGAGTTCATGGGGCTGTCCCTGGACCCAACCGCCAATGAGGCGAACGATCAAGTGATATCGGATGGCGATGTGCCGGTGCTGGTCATCCCTACAGACGAAGAGCGTGTGATCGCACGAGCCGTGTCAAACCACGTAATGTCGTAAGGTCACATTCTGCGGGGGCTAGGCGGGGCGGCTTGCCATCGTCATCGTTGGGCAGGAACCCGACAGGAAAGGCTGCCCGATGCTGTTTTATGATTGCTCCACTGCCCCCAACCCCCGCCGCGCGCGTATGTTCATCGCCGAAAAGGGGCTGACGATTGAAACCCGTGACATCTCGATCGCCAAGGGCGAACAGCTAAGCGCGGACTTCAAGGCCGTGAATCCGCGAGCAACGATCCCGGTGCTGGTCACGGACGAAGGCACGGTACTGACCGAAAACCTGGGCATCGCGGCATATTTGGAAGCGCACACGCCCGAGCCGCCGCTGATGGGGCGAACGGCAGATGAAAAGGGTCTGGTTCTGATGTGGAACTCGATTGCCGAGCAGCAGGGTGGCATGTCGGTGGCTGAGGCGCTGCGCAACACTCATCCGGCATTCAAGGACCGAGCGATTCCCGGGCCTTCAAATCATGCGCAGATCCCTGAATTGGCAGAACGTGGGTTGGCACGGATTGATCAGTTCTTTGACGTCCTTGAAGAGCGCTTGCAGGACAGTCGCTACATTGCGTGCGATCACTTTACGCTGGCCGACATCTCAACCTTTGTTTTTGTCGACTTCGCGCGTGTGGTGAAAAAACGTATTCCCGAAAGCCATACGGCTACAATGGATTGGTACGAAGCAATCAAGGCGCGTCCAAGCGCACAAATTTGATCACTGAACCTTCAAGGCAAAGGTGGCTTGTACTCTGGGCAAGCAGTGGTTTTTTGGTGCCCGCGAATTTGTTGCGGTGAACGGCAAACGTGGAGTTCGTTTTGCGAATCTTCACACGTTGGCCGAGGGTCTGCTTGAAGTTAAAACCGTCGACACTCCACGACAGGCAAGTCATCCCGGCGCGCTTCGTCCCGTTAGCCAGAACGTCTCAACCAGACCTTTCCCCTTGAT
Organism: Falsiruegeria sp. JB4-1; assembly: GCF_055693495.1. Lineage (NCBI taxonomy): Bacteria > Pseudomonadati > Pseudomonadota > Alphaproteobacteria > Rhodobacterales > Roseobacteraceae > Falsiruegeria > Falsiruegeria sp. JB4-1. The sequence continues at coordinate 3,745,502 of NZ_JBVFTZ010000001.1, read as the reverse complement.
TTTGACAAGCCCGCGCTGCGTGAATGTAAATCTGCTGCCTAGTGCCCGGCGCACCTCAGCCGTCAGTTGAATACGCCCGGCTTCGCCATGACTTTCCATACGTGCGGCAGTGTTTACCGTGTTGCCCCATACGTCGTAAAACATTTTGGTGGTTCCGATTACCCCGCCGATTGCTGGTCCGGTATGAAGCCCGATCCGAACTTCGACTTTTTGACCTATCTCAGCGCTCAACCGATCCGAAGTTTCGAGCATATCTAACGCCATTTGCGCGGCTGCGCTGGCATGGTCAGGGCGCGCAACAGGCAAACCGGCCGCCACCATGTAGGCATCGCCAATAGTCTTTATCTTCTCCAAGCCATGGCGCTCTGTCAGCGCATCGAAAGCCGAGAAGACCCGATTCAGGTACGATACCAACTCTTCAGGTGGCATGCGGGTCGCCATCTGAGTGAAGTCGACCAGGTCCGCAAATAGAATTGTGACCGCCGCGTTTTCATCCGCGATGACTTCGCCCGGCCGTTCCTTTAGCCGCGCGGCGATTTGCGCAGGAACCAGATTTTCAACAAGGGTTTCTGACCTTTCGTATTCCCTTGAAAGGGCTATTTCTGCGTTTTCCGCCCGCCGCAGAATAATCAAGACCATCAGGAAAGAGATCATGATGACGTTGACAATGTTGTTGAACTGAATCGTTTGCAGCAACCACGGCGTTGCATTGGAAAACGGCTGCGGTTCTGGAAACCATATCGGCAGCACCCAAAACAAGACGACCAACGGTACGGTACAAACGATCATCACAGATGGGCGCCGAGTTCCAATCTCCATGATAAGAAGAAGGACTGCGATCAGGAGTCCGTAAGTCAGCCCTGAATCTTTGCCAAAAAACCACATTAACGCGGTGAATAGTGCGCCGATCATGGCGCTTACAAAGACTTCGGCGGCGAATCTGTTGCGTCGCGCGATCCAAGGCGAAAAAGGGTGATCTGATGACCCGCACAAATTGCTGCGGCTGGCCAGAGCGAGGCTGCGTCATACACAAGATAGAAGGTCATCCATCCCAGAAGGGACAGGTTGGCGATGGGCATCACCACGGCCAAGAAAACTGCTGCGTCGCGGTTCTCTTCCTTCACTCCGCGAGACCGCCCGAACGCATATAGTTCGAACAGACATTTCGCGCGGTCAGTCAAAGTGGTGCTGGCGGACTCGATTGGGTCGCTCACTATGCAATTTGTTTCAAAAAAGATTGATGAACTGAATTTCAAGCTAACCCAAAAACCCCTGGAAGTCATTGTTGCCTTGTATTCGCAGGATCGGCCGCCTGCTCGATAAGGCTCCATCAAGTTTTTGTTTAAGTCTCCGTTTGGTTGGTCGTTTCCCAGTTTGGTTTGCTTCCTGAGTATTGTACAGAAATGTCTAGACAGGTTTGAACAATCGAAATAGCGTCCCTTTGACGTCAGGCAGTGGAGGGTCGGATGAAGTCGAATTACCGCGTGGTTGTCATTGGGGGTGGCGTTGTTGGCGCCTCGGTTCTGTATCATCTGGCCAAGTTCGGCTGGTCTGATGTTTGCCTGATCGAACGAAAGGTTCTGACCGCCGGGTCCAGCTGGCACGCAGCCGGGGGCATTCATGCTCTGAACGCCGATCCGAACATTGCCGCGTTGCAGGCCTATACCATCGACCTGCTGCCCGAGATCGAGAAGGAAAGCGGTCAGAACATCGGACTGCATATGACCGGCGGCTTGACGATGGCCGGGACGCCTGACCGTTGGGAGTGGTTGCAATCGGCCTACCGCGTGTTCCAATCCATCGGTATCGAGGATTGCCGCCTTGTCACGCCCGAAGAAGCACAAGAGCTGAACCCGGTGATGTCCACCGATGGGCTGTTGGGCGGTATGTGGGCCGATCGCGAGGGATACATCGACACCACCGGAACCGTTCAGGCCTATGCGGGCGCGGCCAAGAAACGCGGCGCGACAGTGGTCGAAAACAACCGTGTGCTAGAGCTGAACCAAACCGCCGAAGGGTGGGAGGTCGTGACCGAACAAGGCACCATCCAATGCGAACATGTGGTCAACGCCGCAGGCCTCTGGGCAAAGCAGGTTGGGCGCATGGCGAGCGTTGAGCTGCCGGTTTCACCGCTCAACCATCACTATCTGATCACCGATGCCATCCCCGAGGTCGCAGCGCTGGATCACGAGCTGCCGATGACCGTCGACCTCGAAGGTTTCACCTACATGCGGCAGGACCAAAAGGGGATGCTGGTCGGTATCTATGAGATCGACCATGACCACTGGATGGAAGACGGCGCGCCCTGGGAGTATGGATTCGAGCTACAGCAAGAAGATCTGGGTCGGATCGAGAATGAGCTGACCCTTGGGTTTCAGCGCTACCCCTGCCTCAACAATGCCGGTATCAAAACCTGGGTGAACGGGGCGTTCACCTTCTCTCCCGATGGCAATCCGTTGGTGGGGCCGGTTCCGGGTAAGCGCGGTTACTGGACGGCTTGCGCGGTCATGGCTGGATTCCTGCAAGGCGGTGGCGTGGGCAAGTCGCTGGCCGAATGGATCATCCACGGCGAGCCTGAGGCGGATGTCTACGGCATGGACGTTGCCCGCTATGGCGATTTTGCGCAGAACAAACGATACATCCGCGAAACCACGGGGCAGTTCTATTCCCGCCGCTTCGTGATGACCTATCCCAACGAGCAGCTTCCAGCGGGACGTCCGCTGAAAATGTCCCCAGCACATGACGCGATGACGGCGGCGGGCTGCAAATGGGGCGTCAGCTGGGATCTTGAGGTTCCGCTGTATTTCGCACCCGAAGGGTTCGAAGAGACACCGACCCTGAAGCGTTCAAACGCCCACGACATCGTTGCCGAGGAGTGCAAAGCGATCCGCGAGGGCGTGGCGCTGCTCGACATCACTGGGTTCTCGCGGTTTGAGGTGTCAGGGCCGAATGCCACCATCTGGCTCGACCGGATCATGGCGTCAAAACTGCCTGCTCCGGGGCGTGCCAAGCTGGCCCCGATGCTCAGCGAGACAGGCAAGCTCAAAGGCGATCTGACGGTTCTGAATTGGGGCGATGGCCGCTACTGGATCATGGGTAGCTATTATCTCCGGGCCTGGCATATGCGTTGGTTCAACGACCACATGGACGATGGCGTCACCCTACGCGATCTTGGCGAAGAGGTTTGCGGCTTTGCCGTGATAGGGCCGAAATCGCAAGAGGTGGTTGAGAAGCTGGGAGAACAGGATATTGGCGAACTGAAATTCATGGGATGCGCTCAGTTCGACATTGGCTTGGTACGCTGTCAGGTGGCGCGCATGTCGGTGACGGGCGAGAAAGGCTATGAGCTCAACTGCCGCTACGGCGATCACATCGCTCTGCGCCGGATGCTGCTAGAGGCAGGCGCTGAACAGGGCATCCGCGAGGTCGGGTTCAATGCAATGTTGTCGACACGCATCGAAAAGAGCTTTGGCATCTGGTCGGCGGAATTCACCCAAGGCTACACGCCGGGCATGACCGGCATGGATCGCTGGATCGACTGGGAGAAGGATTTCGTCGGGCGCGAGGCAGCTATGGCCGAGCGCGACGGCAACGGCCCGGGACAGGTGCAGGTCACGCTGGAGATCGAAGCCGAGGGTGCCGACGCCAGCGGGTATGAACCGATCTGGTTAGATGGTAACCGCGTGGGCTTTGTTACATCCGGTGCTTACGGGCACCACACCGGCAAGTCTTTGGCGATGGCGCTGGTGGACCGGGAACAGGCCGCGGTTGGCACTGACTTGAGCGTGCATATCGTGGGTGTCGAACGACAGGCAAAGGTCATCGAAATCTCACCTTATGACCCCCAGGGTAAGGCGATGCGGGCATGACCAGGCGTGGCAGGCGCGCGCGGGTCGAGGCCCCCGCAGAACAGCGCAAGGTCGACTATCACAACCTGCGCAACCCATTCCCTCCGATGCGCGCCTTTACCGATGACCGGATCGAGGCGCTGCATGAGGCTTCGCTCGAAGTGCTCGAAGACATCGGCATCAAGGTGCTGCTGCCTGAGGCGCGAGAGCTGTTCCAGCAAGGTGGCGCGCGGATCGACGACGAGATGGTCTTTATCGGCCGCGATATAGTTGATGCTGCAATCGCCAGCGCCCCGAAATCCGTCCCGATCAGGGGCGCGGTGCGAGAACGCGACATCACGCTGGAACTGGGATCATTGGTGTTTCAACCGGGTGCCGGAGCACCCCATGCCACCGATTTGGAACGCGGGCGTCGCCCCGGATCACTGTCGGATTTTCGCGAAATGGTGCAGCTGACGCAGCATTTCGATGTGCTGCAGATGATCCCACCCTTGGTCGAGGCGCAGGATATCCCGATGCATCTGCGCCACTATGCAATGACGGAAACTATCCTGACCCAATCGGACAAGGTGCCGTTTCTCTATTCCCGTGGTACGCCGCAGGTGATGGACGGGTTCGAGATGATCCGCGATTTCCGCGGCATCTCGGATGATGAATTCCATGCGACCCCATGGTGTTACACCATCATCAACACCAACTCGCCCCGTGTGATCGACATGCCGATGGCACAGGGTCTGATCGACTTTGCCCGCGCAGGCCAGGTGTCCATCGTCACGCCGTTCACCCTGATGGGGGCTATGGCGCCGATCACTGTGGCAGGCGCCATGACACTGTCCCATGCCGAGGCGCTGGCGGCGATCACACTTACGCAGCTGACTCGCGCGGGCGCGCCGGTGTGTTATGGCACCTTCACCAGCAACGTTGATATGAAATCCGGCGCGCCCGCCTTTGGCACGCCCGAACATTTCACCGCATCGCTGGTTGCGGGTCAATTGGCGCGCCGGTTGGGTCTGCCGTGGCGTTGTGCGGGCGGATCAGCAGCCAACATCAACGATGCGCAGGCTGCGAATGAAAGCCAGTTTGGCCTTTGGGGTTGCCTGATGGCAGGGGCCACGGTGGTGATCCATTCGGCCGGTTGGCTGGAAGGTGGGCTGACGGTTTCTTACGAAAAGATCATCACCGATCTGGAAGTTCTGCAGATGGTTGCCGAGCTTTGTGCAGGTACCCCGGCGACGGATGCCGACATCGCGCTAAGTGCACTGCGCGAGGTGCAGCCCTCGGGTCACTTCTTTGGCGCGACCCACACGATGGAACGCTATCAGACCCAGTTCTATGAACCGGTGGTGGGCGACTGGTCGAATTTTGGCACCTGGTCCGAGCGGGGTTCGGTCGATGCCAACCACCGAGCGACCGGTATTTGGCAGAACATTGTGAACACATTCGAGCCGCCCAAGCACGACCCTGACCGGGTGGGGGCGCTGCAAGAGTTTATCGCACGCCGCACCCAAGAGGGCGGCGCGCCGCCGGAGAGTTGAGAGACAAGACATGAGCAACCCAGACGCAATCATCATCGGCACCGGCGTCATCGGTGCAGCTATCGCTTTTGAGATGGCCAAGGCAGGGCGCAAGACCCTCTCGCTGGATCGTAACGCACAGGTGGGCCACGGCTCGACCGCCGGGTCCTGTGCCATTATTCGGATGCATTATTCCACCTTCGACGGCACCGCCTTTGCGTGGGAAGGGTATCACTATTGGCGCGATTGGGCTGATTACCTTGGCCTACCTGAGAGTGCGAACCTGGCTCAATTCAAGCAGACTGGGTGTCTGGTGATGAAAACGGACGCCAACGGTCAGCTTGAGAAGCACATGAAATACAGCGCCGAGCTGGACTGCCCGTTCGAAGAATGGTCGCCAGAGCAGGTCGTCGAAAAGATGCCGGTCTACACGCTCGACAGTTTTGCCCCGGCCAAACGGATGGATGATCCGGAATTCGGCCAACCCAACGGACGCAAGATGGGTGGTGCGGTGTTCTGGCCGCAAGCAGGTTATGTCACAGACCCGGCGCTGAGCGCGCAGAACCTGATGAATGCCGCCCGTCAGCATGGCGCCGAGGTGCGCACCGGCGCCGAAGTGATAGAGATCCTACAATCAGATGGTCGTGTCAGCGGTGTCAAACTGGCGGACGGAGAGGAAATCCATGCCCCTGTGGTGATCAATGTGGCAGGGCCCGGTTCGGCCATCGTCAACACTATGGCGGGCGTTTTGGATGACATGACCATCCAAACCCGACCGCTGCGGCAAGAGGTGGTGCATGTCCCCAGCCCAGAGGGGTTTAATTTCGAAGAACAGGGCACAATCGTCTCGGACAGCGATATCTCGCTCTATGTTCGGCCCGAGCACGGCAATCATATTCTGATCGGATCCGAAGACCCTGAATGCGATCCCCACCAGTGGTGCGAGGATGACAAGGACTACAATCGAGAATTCACCGACCAATGGACCACGCAGGCCATGCGCTATGCGCAGCGTGTGCCATCGCTTGGTATCCCGTCGAAAACGCGCGGGGTGGTGGATCTTTATGATGCATCCACCGACTGGATCCCGATCTATGACAAATCCAGTTTACCGGGGTTCTATATGGCCTGCGGCACCAGCGGGAACCAATACAAGAATGCCCCAATTGCGGGCAAGATGATGGCTGCCTTGGTCGATTACTGTGAAGGCGGCGGCGATCACGACAATGCGCCGTTGCAGTTCAAATTGCCCTATACCGGGCACATGATCGACGTTGGTTTCTATTCGCGCAAACGTCCGATCAACGAGGAAAGCAGCTTCTCGGTTTTGGGCTGACATCTGGACTGCCAATCGGATCGGCCTATTTTGGCGCATTGAGATGCGAGGCAGGAGGCCGATCCGATTATGACACAGACGGGACCAAAAGTTCTGATTCTGGGCTCTGCGCCCTGCGCGCAAGAGGCGGCAGATTGGTCGCGCGAACCCTTTACCCACATCTTGGCCATCAACAACGCCTGGCGCGTTCGGCCCGATTGGGATTTCCTGATCCACCCCGAGGATTTTCCCGAAGCAAACCAACCTGCCAAACTGGCGCCCAACCAGAAGATCATCACCGCCCGGGAATATGTCCCCGCGCAAAACGCTTATGGTGGCTTTGTCTACGCAGGCGGCACGATGGCTTTTACAGCGGGGTATTGGGCGCTACACGCGTTGAAGCCAGACGTGATCGCCTATTTCGGCTGCGACATGGTCTATCCTGCGCGAGGCAACACGCATTTCTATGGAACCGGGCAGGCGGATCCGTTGCGGCAGGACATCACGCTGCGCTCGCTTGAGGCCAAATCCGCGCGTTTGATGCAATACGCTGCCCGCCAAGGGTGCCGTATGGTGCGCCTGTCCCAAGGAGAGAGCCGCTTGGTGTGCCCCCGGTCTGCTCCGGAGCGGATGAGTAAAACGCCGCTAACCGATACCTCGCGCCTCGCCAGTGTCGAGGCACAAGAACGCGCGCTGGGTTACTATGTTCCCTCTGGCCGCTATTGGAAGGTCGCGGCCCGGTTCGACCCGGCAGAATTGGATCGGATTGACCGGCTGTGGCTCGGCAACATACAGCAGCAGGATGTTAAGGCCGCCTAATTCTATAAGGCACTCTTTAGATCTGTGAATTTGGCTTTGGCGACTTTGACAGCCTGTTCGCGCACTGGCCCGTATCCACGGATCTCATCTGCTACGGACAGGATCGCCTGCCAAGCCTCGGTATCCTTTGCTTGATCCAACAGCCCCTCGTACCACGCCAGTGTGTCGCGATGCATTTTGGCCTCGGAATGATAGCCGAACGGGTTCAGGGGCGAATTGCGCAAGCCTTTACCCTTGGCCAGCAGACCCAGAACCGACTGCATCCATGGCCCAAATGCGCGCTTTGCAGGGCGCCCGCGACCGTCCTTGCCAAAGTTCAGGATGGGCGGGGCCATGTGATAGTTGAGCTTGAAATCGCCTTCAAAATTCTCGGCCAACTCATCAGCAAAGGCTTGCCCGGTCATCAGGCGGGCCACTTCGAACTCGTCTTTATAGGCCATCAGCTTGAACAGGTTGCGCGCGGCGATTTCGGCCACTTCGTCCGATGTTCGGGCGCGGAGTTGCTCAATCCGGTTGGTGAAGCGCTGGGCGTAAGCCTTGTCTTGATAGTCGGTCAGGAACGCCGCGCGGCGCGCGATCATCTGATCCAGCGTTTCCGGCTGTTCCTCGGGCGTGATCATATCTTTCAGGCGGGCTGAGTCCGCAGCCATCGCGCGTCCAACAGCAAAAGCTAGCTTGTTCTTTTCAACGGCCACGCCGTTCAGCAGGATCGCTTGAGACAGCGACATCTGTTCGACCGGAACCAGACCTTGTTGCCAAGCAAAGCCCAGCATCATCACATTGGCAAAGACCGCATCTCCCAGCACTTGTTCGGCCAACGCGTTGGCATCGAACCCGGCCACGTTGTCGGCTCCCACAACCTTTGAAATCTCGACCTCGCGGGTGTCGACGTTCAACTGCGCATCGCGGCGTAGAACCAAATCGCCGGTCGGCATTTCCGCCCGGTTCAAGACAACTCGAGTGCCCGAGCTATAGTGGGCCGAGGCCTTGGGGGCCGAACTGACCACCACATCACAACCGATCACCGCATCCGCCGTGCCCTGGTCGATCCGCACCTGGTTCAGCGCTTCGGGCGCAGCACCCAGACGGATGTAACTGAGCACGGTGCCAAATTTCTGAGCAAAACCGGTGAAGTCGAGCACTGAACTGCCTTTGCCTTCAAGATGCGCGGCCATGGTGATCAGCGCGCCGACGGTTACAACGCCGGTGCCGCCCACCCCCGTGACCAGAAGGTCAAAGGGAACGTCGAGTGGTGGCAGCTCGGGAGTGGGCAACCCGGCCTCGATGGTCTCCAGGTCCAGTGTCACCGCGCGTTTGCGCCGGGTGGCGCCTTCGACGGTGACAAAGCTGGGGCAGAACCCTTCGAGGCACGAGAAATCCTTGTTGCAGGAACTGAGGTTGATCTTACGCTTACGGCCCAGAGGCGTTTCGCGCGGCTCGACGCTCAGGCAGTTGGACGCGACCGAACAATCACCGCAGCCTTCGCAGACCAAATCGTTGATCCATGCAAACCGTTTGGGGTCATCCATCGTACCCCGCTTGCGGCGACGGCGTTTTTCGGTGGCACAGGTCTGCTCATAGATCAGCACTGTGACGCCCGGGATCTCGCGCAATTCGCGCTGGACCTGATCCATTTCCTTGCGGTTGTGGAATGAGGTGTTGGCAGGGAAGTTGGCACGCGAGAATTTTTCGATGTTGTCCGACACCAAGGCGATCCGATCGACCCCTTCAGCACGGCACGTCTGAGCGATCCCGGATACGCTGACAGGACCGTCCACAGGCTGACCGCCCGTCATTGCAACTGCGTCGTTATAGAGAATCTTGTAGGTGATGTTGGTGCCCGCTGCGACCGCCTGACGGATTGCGAGTGAGCCGGAATGATACCAGGTACCTTCGCCAAGGTTCTGGAAAATATGCTTGCCACCGTTGAATTTACTGGCCACCACATGCGGCACCCCTTCACCGCCCATCTGCGCATAACCCACCGTCTGGCGGTCCATCCAGCTGGCCATGACATGACAACCAATGCCACTGGCCGCAGTGGAGCCTTCGGGCACTTTGGTCGAGCTGTTATGCGGGCAGCCAGAGCAGAAATACGGCGTACGGGTTGCGCCTGGTACGTTGATCAACTGCGGTGGCGTGTCGGTCAGCGCCTTGGCTTTCGCAGGCAGGTCCTCCTCGGGAAAAAACGCGTCCAGCCGCGCGGCGACGATGGGGGCCAGCATCAGTGGGCTCAGCTCTCCGGTCCAGGGGATCAGCGGCTCACCGTGGCTGTCGTATTTACCAACCATCTTGTGCGGTTTGTCACCGGGCCAGTCATAGAAATACTCTTTGAACTGGCTCTCGATGATGCCGCGCTTTTCCTCGACCACCAGCACCTCGGCCTTGCCTTTCACAAAGCGCAGGGCGTTGCGGCGGGCGAGTGGCCAGACCATGCCAACCTTATAGATGTCGATGCCCAATTCGCGGCACTTGCCCTCGTTCAGGCCAAGCAGGCGCAACGCCTCCATAAGGTCCAGATGGCCCTTGCCGGTGGTGACAAAGCCGAACTTGGCCTTCTCGATGTCATACACACGGCGATCAATCGGGTTGGTCTCGGCAAAGGCGCGTACGGCGCGCAGCTTGTGTTGAATGCGGGTCTCGATCTCGGGCGAGGGGAGATCGGCCGCTCGCACATGCAGCCCACCAGCGGGCACGTCGATGTGCGGCAATTCAAACGCGCGGTCGGGGTGTAATTCTACCGAACGGGCACTTTCAACCGTCTCGCTGATCGCCTTGAACCCAACCCAGGTTCCAGAAAACCGCGACAGCGCTAGTCCGTATTCGCCGTATTCCAGATATTCGTCGACGGATGCCGGGTTCAGCGTTGGCATGAACCAGGTCATGAAGGCCACATCGGATTGGTGTGGCATCGAGCTTGAGACACAGCCATGATCATCGCCCGCCACGACCAGCACGCCACCCTTGGGAGCCGATCCATAGGCATTGCCGTGTTTCAGCGCATCGCCAGAGCGGTCGACGCCAGGGCCTTTACCGTACCACATGGAAAACACGCCCTCGACCTCGCAATGGGGATCAAGCGTCGCCTGTTGTGCACCCAGGACAGCCGTGGCACCCAGATCTTCGTTCACGGCGGGCATGAATTTAATCTTGTCCTCGGCCAGCCGATCGCGTGCTCGCCAAAGCTCAAGGTCCAGCCCGCCAAGTGGCGAGCCGCGATAACCGGAAACAAAACCGGCCGTGTTCAACCCGGATTCACGGTCACGCCGAGCCTGATCCATCATGATCCGGGCAAGGGCCTGAGTTCCGGTCAAAAACACGCGCCCTGTCGTGTTGGTGTAGCGATCCGAGAGTTGATAGGGGCGCAAGTTTGATTTGTGTAGTGTCATGGCTGGGGTCACTTTTGGGTTCCGGCTAGTCTCAACTTAACCCTTGGCTGCTGGTTTTTTGTTCCAAATCTTGCAATTGATTGCTTATTCTTGGTGTGATGACCCGGAAATTGACAGAATAGTGGATGCATGAACCAAAATTTGAACTTGGATGATCGGGACTTCCAGATCCTGAAGATGTTGCAGCAAGACAGTCGAGATCTCAAATTCAAACCTGGCTGAGGCAGTTGGAATGTCCACTTCGGCCCTGTGGCGGCGCGTACGTATGCTTGAGGATACGGGTGTTATCGAACGCTATGGAGTGGTGGTGAACCCCAAAGCGATGGGATTGGGGTTCCAGGCTATCGTTCATGTTCAATTGACACGCCATGATCCAGAAAAGATCGTGGATTTCATTCGCGCAGTTGAAACCAGCCCCGAAGTGCAGGAGTGCTTTGCCACCACCGGGCAATCGGACTACCATTTGCGTGTTTTGTGCGCGGATCTAGAACAATACAACCGGTTTCTTGACGGGTTTCTGTTCCGTCTGCCTGCAGTCGCGAGCGCACAAACAAATGTTGTTTTACGTACTCTGAAGCAAAACAAACCGGTGGCAAATTTGTCCTGACGAATCGCATTGCTTGGCGCCGTGTTGTTTCGAATTTTGAAACAAATTTGGTGAATCTAGAATTTTGGCATAACCTTGAGTTAATTTGTGAGCTTACTTTTGGTGTTTGCTGCATTCCGGGGGCAGCAAACACCTTTGAGACTATACTAAGCAGACGTTTTGCTTCGACAAATCGGTCATTTGGGACTGGCGGTATGATGTTGAAGAAGAATTTGATTGATCGAAATTTGTCTTTGCCACGGGCGAAGGCCGGGATTGTTTCATGCATTATTCTGATAATTTCCCCCATTGCCCAGGCCGAGACTGATCCTTGGTCAGCTCCACTGGAAGTCGTGCGCTTTGGCGAAACAGACACGATCCGTGGCGTCGTTGGCAGGCACCTTAGCGATCCCGACCTGTGGCCTGCTGTTCTGGCGCTCAACGACATTGCTTCACCTGCGGACCTGCGCCCGGGCACAGAGTTGCGGTTGCCTGTCAGGCAAGTCGCGGCAGCGGACCAAGCCCTGCTGACATCGTTGCAGGCTATTCAAAAGGCAAATGCAGAGGGTGCGCGCATTTTTGCGCCTGTCGAAATAGGACGGGCGATAGAAAACCGCGACACTGCCGTCACTCAACGTGAGTCTGGCCAATGGCGCGAAGTGGTCAATTATGCCGGTGTCGCCAGCGATTTCGCCCGAGAAGCGCTGGATATTTCGATCGCGCAACGGGATCGTTCAGCCGAGGCCGTAGTGTCCGATGTACAGGGCAACGTTGAAGGTCGTGCGCCGGTCGAGCCGAAGTGGTCGGATCGTGCCCGCAACGATGTTCTGGTCGAGTTCGAGCGTGTCCGTACGCTTTCTGCGAGCACAACGCAGATCACATTTCGCGACCTCAGCCGGTTGAGGCTCAACCCGAATTCGAATGCCACGATCCAGCGGATGCGTTCAGACCCGTTGACGGGAGGTGAAGTGACCAAGGTATCGCTGGCTGAGGGTGATTTTTATGCCCTGTTGAATCAGCTATCGGAGAAAACAACGTTTGAGATTGATGTCCCTGGAATTGAAACCACGACAAACTCGGCGGATTTTTGGATCAAGAACGATCAAAGCGGTGCGCGGTTTGTAAATTATGACACACCTGAGCTTGAGATCGAGCGCGGAGGGCAGATCTTTGCCTTGGGTGAAAACGAGGGCGTTGTCATTGCTGGATCGGGGGCACAGCGGGCAGAAGTTCTGACCAGCCCGCTCCTTAATCTGCCATCGGTCGGACAAATCCTTTATTCAGAAGCCGCAAACCTGAGCTGGGACGTATTTGAGGGCGCAGAGGCGTATTGGCTCGAAGTTGCAAGCGACCCGGGCTTCAACCAGATGCAAATTTCTGAATGGGGTATCCGGGACACGGCTTTTGCGGCAACGGGTCTGAAGCCGAAGCGCTATCACTGGCGGGTGGCGGCGCTGGACAAGCTGGGCCTGCCGGGAGAATGGAGCACGGCCCGCGATTTCACGTTGCGGGTTGATGATACGCCGCCGTTTCTGACGCTGATGTCTCCAGGTGCCGATACCATCGCCACAACTCCGCAGATTGAAGTTTGGGGAGCGACTGAACTAGAGGCGACGCTGACGCTCAACGGTAAGCCGCTCAAGGTTGACGGGGATGGCAGTTTCGTAACCGACCTGACCCTTTTGCCGGGGCAAAACGCGATTGAGGTCGTTGCAATTGATCTGGCTGGCAATGTGAGTCGCCGCGGCCAGACAGTTGTCTATCGGCCCGCAGCTTTGGTCGACATCGTATTTTCGGACGGGATTGCCACGGTAAACGATGCGTTGGCGTCTCGCACCGGGCAGCTCTCTGTATCTGCTAAAACCACGGCCGATCCTGGCGCGGCAGTCGTTGTCAGGTCAGGGGGTGGAGGTGTTTTGCTACGTACGCAGGTGGCAACTGACGGCACATTGGGTTTCACCGTTCCGGTGGACGAGTTGGTGCAAAACTTCTTGATCGAAGTTTTGGCTCCGGGAGGAGCCGTCGAAGGCGAATTGGGTTTTATGGCAATTCAGGATCAAACCCCGCCGCAGATTACGCTGGATGTACCACCACCTCGGGCCACGTCCGACGAACGTTTGTCAGTGACCGGTGCTGCAGGTGACGCGGTGGCCCTGACATTGAATGGAACAGAACTGCCTATGTTAGACGGACGGTTTGATCTGTCCGTATCGCTTGTGCCCGGACCCAACGAGTTTGAGCTTGTGGCTACGGATGCGGTTGGAAATGTAAGTGTCACACGTCTGAATACATTGCTGGATGTTGATCCGCCCGAGGTTCTGAGCGCAAAGCTCGGGCGCCCCGAAGGCGATAGCGGACCAATTGAAATTGAAGTGCTGGCCCGTGACGCGTCTGGGCTGCGTCAGGCGGCACCGTTTGTCATTAGCGCGGGGGGCACCGAAATCGAAGGCTTTTTGCGGTGCGACAATTCCAGCGGCCTGTGCCGGGCAGTGCTACCGCCCGAGTTGGGAAAGTTGGAATTGGTTGAATTGATCATCGAAGACTACGCGGGGAATGCCGCTTTTGAACAATAACGACCAGCCGGGGTGGGGGCACCGGGGTGGTCAAAAAAGGAACGGTGAAGGGGAACGGAAATGAGATGGATAAAAGGCTGCGCAGCTGCCGCGTTGGCTGTGATCCTGTCATCCGAGTGCGGTGTAGCGCAGCAATTGGCCCCGGCTGATGGGTTGCTTGTTGTATACGGTCCCCGTGCCCCCTCGCGCGAAGGGGACGTCGATCGGCGTGAGCAGGTTTTTTCAGCGTTCCAGCTGATCTGAAAGATCGCGTTTTTGTCCGAATCTTCGACCCCGAGACATCTGGCAAGCGCGACTTTACGTATGGCGGGGCGGCCGACTCTGAAACTACGTTTCGTGTGTTTGGGGGGCTGGCGCATATACCGAAGCAGACCGTCCAACCCCGGTCGAAGATGGAGCACGTGAACCGCGATTGATCCCATATGATCCAGTGACACAACCGGGTAAGATTCTGGTCGAAAAAGCGTGGGGATCTGATCGTGATACTGACGGCCGTTGGGTCAATCTGACCGCTGTCAGGGCCAGTCAGGGCGAAGTTGTTGGCGGTCGCGCTTATTTCCGTATCGATGTACAGGGCAGCAAGGGCAACGATGGCAATGGGTATTCTCTGGACGTAAGTCTGTCTCGTGATCGTGCCCGCGCGCCTCAAAGTTTGGAAATGTTTGCCTATCGTCCAACCGTGCGTTGGTCAGCTGCAGCGATACGGCGACGCAAGTCTGGTTCACCCGTACCACCAACGGCCCGTTGAAGGTCCAGAGCTTCGATGGCGCCAAAGGGGAATTGGCGCTGGTGACAGACTACGGCGATTTGGGGTTGCGAATTTCAGGGCAGGATTTCTGGACTTCGGACACAGTGGATACCGATGAAACCAATCTGGCCATCAGCCTGATCGGTGGGTTTGAGACGCCCAATGATGTCACTTTGGCCGTTTTTGACGCGGCAGGTGATCCTGTTCCACTGAAAATGCCCCCAAAACACGCGCCAACGCCATCTCGTCCGACAGCCATTGGCAGTGTCCGCCCGTTGGCCGATTGCCGTTCAGTGGCCTTTGACGCCAGCAGATCTATCGGACTGACCCCTTTGGGGCATGAATGGGACTTTGGCGATGGAAACCGCTCGGAAAAGCCTGTGGTGGCACATCGCTACGCGGAACCAGGCCGTTATACTGCTCGGTTGCGGGTTCTGGACCCCGGCACTCGGCCTGGGCGAGGCGATGAAATTATGTTGCCAGTTCATGTGCGCAATGCACCGGTCGCCGTGCCTGGTGCGGATATCGTGGTCGCGCCGGGGCAAACGGTGGACTTTGATGGCTCTGGTTCCCAGGAATCGGATAGTCCAATTACGGGTCATAGCTGGACGTTTGGCGACGGTGGCCGCGCTGAAGGAGCCAAAACCAACCACGTTTACAAAGTGCCGGGTCAGTATCGCGCCGTTCTGCGGGTCAAGGATGACAGCGAACACCCCTGCAACGTCGGGCTTGCGACCCGGAGGGTTGTGGTCAATTTCCCACCTGTTGCCGAGGCTGGCACAGACCAGAGTGCCATCGTGGGGCAAACCGTAACTGTCTCGGGAGGAGCCAGCTACGACGTGGACGGTTTGATCGACACCTATCGCTGGAGCATGGGCGACGGCACGGTTCTGGAAGGTCAAACCGTCAGTCATGAATATGCCGAAAGTGGATCCTACCAGGTGTTACTGACCGTCATCGACGACAGCGGTGTGGTCAATAATCTCGCGACAGACGGGATGCGGGTTGAGGTCAACTCTCCGCCCGAGCCAACCTTCACGATCCCGGAGCGACCGGTCTCGGTGTCCGAGGTTGCTCTGCTCGACGGATCGGCCACCATTGATGCCGATGGCGAAGTGCTTTCCTACATCTGGGATTTTGGGGATGGCGCGGTTGGAGAAGGCCCAATTGTTGACTATGCATGGACGCAACCCGGCCAATTCACGGTTACGTTGACCGTTGAAGACGACAGTGGGACTGCCTCGGCCTTGCAATCGGTCACCCGAACCGTGCGTGTCGATGCCGCACCGGTGGCTGATGCCGGTCCGGATCAATTTGTGACCGCAAGCGAAGTGGAGTTCAACGGAGGGGGATCTGTCGACCCGGACGGGACCATTACGGAATGGGTCTGGGATTTTGGCGACGGACGTACCGCAACCGGTCAGACGGTAAGTCATGCATTCTTACGGCCCGGTGAGTACGAGGTTGCCGTGACCGTCCGTGATGACAGCGGCGCGCCGCTGAATACGGACCGCGACACGTTGCAGGTAACTGTCAATGCCACGCCCATTGCCGATGCTGGACCGTCACAGACTGTGGCTCCGGGAGAGGAGTTCGTGGTTTCAGGCAGAGCATCGATTGACCCGGATGGGCAGGTTTCTGAACACATCTGGACTTTCCCCGACGGACAAACAGTGTCTGGTGTTCGAGCTGCGCACACGATCGATGAACCGGGGTTATATCGGATTGGTCTGTTGGTGCGCGACAATTTCCAAGGCGGCGCGGCAGAGGACGAGGATGAAGTATTCATCACAGTGAACGCCGCCCCTGTGGCGGTTGCCGGAACGGACCGTTTGATCGCTCCAGGTGAGACCCTGCAGTTTGATGCGGGTCAGAGTTTTGATAGCGATGGTCGAGTAACCAGTTATCGGTGGGAGTTTGATGACTTGGGCGCGCCGCTTGAAGCGCGTACAGTGGAACGGCACTATCCCATTCCAGGTGTCTGGTCAGCACAGTTGGTCGTAACGGACGACAGCGGCGTTCTCAACAGCACGGCCAGTGATGATATGACGATCCGTGTGAACCACCCGCCAGTGGCCGAGGCCGGGCCGGATATTGATACTGACAAGCTATATGTTTCTTTTGATGCTTCGCAATCCAAGGACGCCGACGGGGATGCGTTGATGTATCACTGGGACTTTGGCGATGGGTCGTCGCCAGTTTATGGTGAGCAGGTCACGCATATCTATCCGCGCTCGGGTGTGTTCCCGGTTACACTGCGGGTAGACGATGGCACGGGGCTTGCAAACGCGCGTTCCGTGGATGCCACAAAGGTAACGATCCGCGCGCGCCCACTGGCAGATGCCGGGGAAACCGGGATGTGTGTTCTGGTGAACCCATCCTGTTTGATGCCTCGGATAGCGCCGATCCAGATGGTGGGTTGCTGGCATACGAATGGGACTTTGGGGACGGCAGTGCCTCAGATCTGATCAACCCGACCAAGACCTATGAGCAACCGGGAGTGTATCCCGTGACGCTAACTGTGCGGAATGAAACCGGCACCCAGTATGGAACAGACATCGATCGCATTGCGGCGCTCGTGCGTGAGGGCCCAATTGCAGATGCAGGTGGGGACCGCACTGTGTGTTCAAACCAACAAGTTCGCTTTGACGGTTCGGGATCAACGGACGCGGATGGGGCCGTGAATGCATTTGCTTGGACTTATGGTGACGGCAATTCCGGCAGCGGTGAAACACCGGTTCACATCTTCAAGCGGGCTGGAACCTATGCAGTGACTCTTACGATTACGGGCGAGGCGCGTGGTGCATGTAGCCCACTCGACAGCGATGTTGCCAACATTACTGTGGTCGAGGCACCGACATTGAAAATCATCGGCTCGGATCGGGCCGCAGCGGGCATGCCAGCGAAGTTTTCAGCCGAGCTTGAACAATTGGGTGAAGCACAGGCTTTGGGGTTTGAGTGGGAGTTCTCGGACGGGTCAACATCCACAGGTAAGGAGGTATCTCATATCTTTGAGAGCCCGGGCGCGTATTTTGTAACGCTTCGCACCAACCTGTCCGGCGGAACCGAGGGCTGTACCGATCTGGAAATTATTCGCAAGGTAATCGTGAACGCTGCGCCTAAACCTGTCATGGACGTCGTTGCCGAGGTGGCGGTAGGCGAATCCGTTCGGTTCGATGCAGGAGGTTCTGTAGACCCGGACGGCGCGATTGTCGGTTTTCGCTGGAATTTTGGAGATGGAGGCTCGGCGGACACCGTGTTGGCCTCGCACCGTTTCACCGAACCGGGCGACAAAACCGTTGTTCTGACAGTTTGGGATGACGCGGGCGTTGGAAATTCTGAACGAAATGTCGAACAGATTATTCGGGTCACACCGGCGCCACTCGCGGGGCTGGCTGCTGATGGTGCTGTATGTCCGGGTGTAGATACTCCCTGGAGCGTGACCGTAGAAGATGGAACGCAAGTCAGCTGGCAATTCGGAGGTGGTGCAGAAATTGCGGGCGCTTCGGTCGAGCATAACTTTGTCTCCCCCGGCTTGTTCCCCGTGCGGGTCAGCATGGATGATGGGCGCGGCCTGTTAAGCAGTCGACGCAGCGAAGAGACATACGTGCGGGTGAACTCTGCACCGAGTGCTCTGGCAGGGCCCGACCGCGTCGTGTGTCCGGGGGATGCAGTTGTATTCGATGCTGGTGCCTCAAGTGATCTGGATGGTCAGATCACCGATTGGAGTTGGGAATTCAGTGATGGTGTAATTTTGGAAGGGGAACGGGTTGAGAGGGTCTTTGAAAGCCCGGCGGATCTGCTCGTTCGGCTTCGTGTGCGTGATGATAGCGATGCGATTGGATGTGATGTTGGAACTGATGCGGCCAGGGTTTTGGTCAATGCTGCCCCGGTTGTCGACGCTAGGCCCGGACCGTACAGTGCCGGTTGGCGCTGCACATGACGTTGTGAGGTTTGCAGAATTGGATGCAAAAGACCCAGACGGGCAGGGAACACAGGTGACCTGGGCCTTTGGTGATGGGACCGAGGCGACAGGGTCTGTCGTGCGTCATCGCTACACCACTGCTGGCAGCTACACTGTTACTGTGCGAGCGCAAGACAGCACCGGCTTGGTCTGCGGAATTGGGCGAGACACTGCCACGATAACTGCGGTGCCGCGGGATTGAGGACACGATATTATCAAGACGATTCAAGCAAAGTGATCTAGGATTGGCGCCAATGAGATTCCCGTTGCGCCTCAAGTTCTTTGTTTTTGCTGTACTGCTTGCTGTTGGCCCTTTGGCGCTTGTCGGGCAAAATCTGACGCGTCTCTCGCGGGACGAGTTAAAAAGTGCAGCAAACGAAGACCTGACTACGGTTGCCGCTCAGCTGAGAACCGCGTTCGATAACACCTTTCAGGGCCGATGGCTGACGCCTTTGATGGTCATCCGAAACGGTGTCGACAGCGATGTTCTGGGCGTTCCGCAAAAAGTCTCACTTCTGACTCTTGGTCTGGAAGAGCTGCCGCAGGTTGTGGCTTTGCAGTTATCCGTCGAGGGGTCGGATCTGCCCATTCTTGTGACGAATGAGGGGTTCGCCGAAAAACTTGTGAAGGCGGGGCTGGATCCAATCTCTACGCTTGCAACACCGCCGGAACTGATCAAAGCGTTTGAAGGCACCGGCCAATTCGGGCGTCCGGTTGTCAGCCGAGTTTCTGAAACGGGCGACTGGCTGGCTACGCTGGCTTTACCGCTGTCGACACAAATTGCCGGGCGTCAGGTCACGATGGCGGCCAAGATTGAATTGTCTATCCTGGGTGACATGGTGCGCCGTCATCCCTTTGCGCAACGTGGCGAAATCACGATTGTCGACCAAGCAGGGCGGAGTGTCTTGGGTAAAGAACCCGAGATGTTGATCCAACGACAGATCGTTGCCTCTACCATGCCGCTCATTGTGGCTAGGCGCACGGGCGGACGCGCTAGAGCCCTATGTGCGACCTGACGGGACTGCCGTTCTGGGGGCGTATGCCTTCCCCGACTGGTTTCAATGGGCGGTAATTACTGAATTGAGCGAAGACAGCGCCTATGCGGTTGTGAACGCGATCACCCGGCAGATCTTGATCGTAGGTCTGATCGGTTTCGCCATCGCGGCTGTAGGGGCTCTAATCTTTGCCCGACAACTCACGCGCCCGATCCTGGCCATCGGTGCAGTGGCCGAGAAAGTGGGCGAAGGTGATTTTGCTGCCCGGGTAGAAGACGTGCGAGCCCGTGATGAAATTGGCGATCTGGCCCGGCGGATAAATCAGATGATCACGCATCTGGGCGAACGGATGGAATTGATGAAGTTTGTCTCGCACGGCACCATGTCAGCCATTCAAAAGGCCGAGACAGAAGGTATGGAACGAGGCGGAGAGCGGCGTCGTATCTCGGTCATTTTCACCGATATCCGGGGTTATACCGAATTCTCCGAACGTGTGTCGCCCGAAGTCGTGATCGAAGTGCTCAATCAGTATTTTGACGTTCAGGCTGACATAGTGAACGAGTTCGGGGGGGACGTGGACAAATTTATCGGTGATGCTCTGGTTGCTGTATTCGAAGGGCCGGATATGGAACTGCGTGCTGTTGAGTGTTCGGTGAACATTACACAGGCCATGGCGCGGTTGTTGGAAGAGCACCCCGAGCACAATTTGCATGTTGGAATTGGTGTCGCTTCGGGAGAGGTGGTCATGGGGGCTATGGGCGCGCAGGATCGAATGGATTTCACCGTTCTGGGCTCAACCGTGAACCTGTCAGCACGGCTGTGTTCCAAAGCTGAACCCGATCAGGTGTTGGTCGATCAAGCCACGCGCAATGCAGCGCTAGATCGAAACGGCGTAGTTTTTGATGCGCTCGATCCAATCCCTCTCAAGGGGTACGCCGAACCGGTCCCCGCATATTCTGCTGCTCGCCACTAATGGTCCTGAAAACCGGCGGTGCTCCCACGCCCAAGTGGTCACATCTGCGGCGCCACCTCAAACAGCCTTGGGCGTTGCGCTGGGTCAAGCCAGGCGCGATTCCACCAAGACGGGATCTTTAGTCAGGGACATCGACGATCGGCGGGAGTATCAGGGATTTCGAAACAAATCTGTTTTGTTGAATGCGATGTCAGGCCGCATAGACCACCCAGGCCCAGGTCATCGCCACGTAGGTCAAGTTATGCAGGCACTGATCCAGTCCTACCGCCTGCCAAAAAGCCGCTTGTGCAGGGTTGAGGTTCTTTCGCTCGGAATAGCTGGCTTTACCGAAGTCGATGTTGAAATGAACAATCCACTCAAGTGCGACGACGATGGCAATAAACAGAAGGGGTGAACCGATTATCAAAAAAACAAGGATTGATCCCAGAACATGCACACCTGCGTGCATTGCCCGCCCCAAATGCCAGTATTGGCACCGTCCGGACAGCATCTTAGGTGTCTGCAGATAGAAGTCCGCAAACATATGCTTGATCATGAACAAGCCAAACAAAAACAGCACAGAGCTGATCGGTTCGGGCAAAGCTATCCTCCAAACTCTTGCCGAGATACAGCTTATGCGCATATCCGACCGGCTGCAAATGAACTGGTTCACAGACAGGAGAATTTTCGGATGTGTAAATCCATTTGCCTGAAAACGGCGAGGCGGAGTAAGTTTGAAGCGAGCGTTTAACATGAAGCTTGAATCGCATGTACCCTGGCTGCGCCTGTTGCCAGGGGTAACAGTGGGGCAAGTTTTCCAGGTTTCTCCCGAAACGCTTTGGTTTTGACGATTGTACTCCGTCGTGTGTTTCGGCTGCGCTGTAATTCAGGAATAGTCTCATAGAACGTTCGATTTTTAAATTTATTTGGAAGTATTCCAAGCGCGACCAGCTGATACTGTTGGCGGTGACGACAACTCTTTTCCCGTTGCTCTACCTGACACTGGAACTGCCCAAGCGGATTATCAACGACGCCATTGGTGCGGCCAGCTCTACGATTAACGTGTGGGGTTACACTGTTGATCAGGTCACGTTTCTAGGCATCCTGTGTATTGCATTCTTACTGTCAGTTCTGGCCCACGGCCTGATGAAGATGCGCATCAACACGATGAAAGGCGTGCTCAGCGAGCGTATGCTGCGCCGGTTCCGATATCAGTTGATCGCGCGGATCATGCGCTTTCCCCAGCCCTATTTTGAACGGGTCAGCCAAGGTGAGATGGTGTCCATGGTCACCGCAGAAAGCGAGCCGATGGGTGGACTGATGGGTGACGCCATTAGCCAACCGGTGCTGCAGGCTGGCCAGATGATCACTATCCTGTCGTTTCTGTTCCTGCAGAGCTTCTGGTTCGGGCTCGCCGCCATCGCTCTGATCCCCTTGCAAGCCTGGCTGATCCCCAAGCTGCAAAAGCAGATCAATTTGCTCAACAAGGCCCGCATCCAAGAAGTGCGCGTGCTGGCGGCCCAGATCGGGGAAAGCGCCGCTGGTGCCTCGACGCTCAGGGCAAATGGCGGCTGGCGATATCGCCGGGCAGCGATCACGGATCAACTGGGGCGGCTTTTCGATATCCGCTTCGAGATCTACCAGAAGAAATTCTTCATGAAGTTTCTCAACAACTTCATTTCGCAGCTGACACCATTCTTTTTCTTTTCCATCGGTGGCTATCTGGTGCTGCAAGGCGCGGTGTCTCTGGGCGCCCTGGTTGCGGCTTTGGCGGCCTACAAGGACCTCAGCAGCCCGTGGAAGGAACTGCTGACCTACTACAATCAGACCCAGGACATGTCGATCCGCTGGGAGGTGATCCTGGACCGCTTTGCTCCGCCCGGCATGGTGGATGAGGCACTGTTTGAAGGCGAACCAGAGAGCCGCCCCAAACTGGACGGAGACATCGAACTGGATCATGTCTCGGTCAGGGATGCGGACGGTAACCTTGTGCTGGACGATTTGACCGCAACGCTGCCCGGTGGTGGCATCATTGGTATTGCAGCACCCAGCGAAGAAGACCGCCGTGCCTTGGCCGAACTGCTCACACGCGAGATTATGCCGCAAGCGGCAGGCACGGTGCGGATCGCGAACCACAGTCTATCCGAGCTGCATCAGGCGTTGATAGCGGCTCGGATTGGTCATGCCACCTCGCGCCCCGTTATGTTTCAAGGGAGCATCGGCGACAATGTCATGATGCCAATGCGGCCCCAGCCGCAAGGTGACAGCGTTGACGGCAAGGCGCACCGCGAGGCTGTTCGGGCAGGCAACAGTGATGATCCCTTTGATGCGAATTGGCTGGATCCACAGCTTGCAGGGTTGGAAGACGAGACTGCCCTGCGCGCGTGGTGGTTGCGCTTGATCGAGGGGATGGGCTCGGGGGCCGCTTTGTTTCGGCGCGGCGCTGAGCAGAAGTTCGATGCCGCAGACCACCCAGAACTGGCTGCTCGTCTGATTGAACTGCGTCCCGTAGTGCAGCAAGCGATGCGGGACGCCGGTTTGCAAGCACAGGCTTATCTTTTTGATCCTGACGCCTATAACCCCGCGCTACCGGTGGCGGAAAACCTGCTCTTTGCCACGCCAACGGTGGCCTTTTCGCAGGACATGATCGCCTCACAGACCCAGTTCCTGGCATTGCTGCGATCCTTGCATGTAGACGAGACCTTGGTCAGCCTGACCCAGGACGTGATTGACATGCTGCGTCAGATCTTTGGGCTGGATGGCACCGACCACCCGCTGTTCCGCAAGCTGGGGCTTGAGGTCAAGACTTATGAAACTGCTGTTGAGCTGGTCGAAAAAACCCGCACGGACGGGGCGGCGGCGCTGGATGACACCGAGCTTGCAAACTTGCTGGCCGTGCCTTTCCGCATCTCGGCCGATCAGATCGGGCCTGCGTTCTCGGACGAGCTCAAGGCGCGCATTCTGGAAATCCGGCGTGGGCATTCGGCGGAGCTGCTGCAATCGCTGGACGGGGTATTCACTCCACTTTCGCCTGACAGCTATGCGCCAGGCCTAACGGTTCTTGAAAACGCGTTGTTTGGTAAAGTCAGCGAAGTGGGCGGTGCGAAAGCGGACGAACTGCGCAAGTTGATTACAGATACTTTGGCCGAACACGGTGCGCAGGCGCAGGTGATCGAGTTGATCTATGATGTACCCGTTGCCTTGGGTGGCAGCAACCTGCCGGCTGTCTTTGCCGAGCCACTTGCTTTTACCCGTGCGACGATCAAGAAACCCGATGTGCTGATCCTGGACAAGGCCTTGGACAGCTACGACATGGACACGCAGGTGGCGGTCTACAGAAATCTGCGGGCGCTGTTGCCAGACACCACCGTGATCTATCTGAACGATCAATTCCAGTCGCCGGGTGTATTCGACGTTTTCCTGGAAATTCAACAGGGTCGCATCGTCAGCGAAGAGGCCCAGACAGAGGTCGAAGAGGACAGTGTCGCCTCGGCAGATTTGGCGCGCAAACTTCGGGCATTAGAGCAAACACCACTCTTTTCGGGTCTCGATCGGCGACAGCTGCGGCTGCTGGCCTTTGGTGCGCGCTGGTATGATGCCAAGGCGGGCGAGGTCGTTTTCCTGAAAGACGATGAGCCCACGGATGGTGCCTATATGATGATCGATGGTGAGGCGGGGCTCTATCTGCCGCAGGACGAAGTCGAGGATCAGCTGATCGCCAAAGTGGGAGCCGGAACGCTGGTGGGTGAGTTGGGCCTGATCCGCAAGGTGCCGCGCGCGCTGTCGATGGTGGCCGAAACGGACATCACCTGTCTTCGGATCGGAGAAGAGGAATTCCTGGCTGTGGTTGAGAACGATGCGGCGACGGCCTTCAAGCTATTGCAGGTCGTGGCGGGCTATGTCTCCAATTGACGGCGCATCATGCGGTATTCTTCTGCTCTGAGGTGCGGACAAACGAATACCTCTGGGAGCAAACCCAATGAAAACTCCCATCAATCATCCGTCGTTGGATTGAAGTGTGGCGGTCACAGGGGCGTGCAAGGATTGTAGCTGCACAACACCCCTGCCGCTGGGACCAAATTACCCTTCTTTGGCAGGTGCCCCCCTTGAAACGCGTTGCCACCTTTGTAGTCGCAGGGCTCCTCTTGCATCTGTAGGTGCAGACCGTCGTCTGTATAGGGATGTGCGCGGGCCAGATCTTCGTCCACGTCGATGCCCAAGCCCGGCGTGTCCGGGGGGCAATAAATCCGCCCTCTACCCGGATCGAACCTTTGATCAAGGCGTCATGGAACGGTGTCTCGATGCTTTCGGCCAGCAGGATGTTGGGGATTGACGCCGCAAGTTGGATATTGGCAGCCCATTCCACAGGACCTGCGTAAAGATGCGGGGCCATTTGAGCGTTGAATACTTCGGCGATCGCGGCGACCTTTTTCATCTCCCAGATGCCGCCGGCCCGGCCAAGCGCGGGTTGCAGGATTTCGGCCGCGCCGGTGCGAAGGACGGCTGCAAACTCGGTCTTTGTGGTCATTCGTTCGCCAGTGGCCACGGGGATGCGCACGTTGCGGGCGACGCGGGCCATGTCTTCGATATTGTCGGGCGGTGTGGGTTCTTCAAACCAGAGCGGCGAATAAGGTTCCAGTGCTTGCCCCAGACGAATGGCACCGGCGGTGTTGAATTGACCATGGGTGCCAAATAGAAGATCGGCCTTGTCGCCGATTGCCTCGCGGATCGCCTTGCAGAACGCCACAGACAAAGAGATATCGGTCATCGCAGGCATATGCCCGCCACGCATCGTGTAAGGGCTTACCGGATCGAATTTGATCGCTGTATAGCCCCGGCGCACCATTTCAGCGGCACTCTCTCCGGCCAGTTCAGGCGAGGTCCAGAACTCGTTCAGATCGTGATGAGGCAACGGGTAGAGGTAGGTATAAGCTCGAATGCGGTCGTTCATCCGCCCACCAAGCAGGGCGTGTACAGGGCGGTCTCGGTCCTTGCCCAGGATGTCCCAGCAGGCAATCTCGAGCCCGGAAAATGCACCCATGACCGTCAAATCGGGACGTTGGGTGAAACCGCTGGAATACGCGCGGCGGAACATCAGCTCGATGTTTTCGGGGTTCTCGCCAGCCATGTGCCGGTCGAACACATCGCGGATCACCGGCTTCATCGCCTCTGGTCCCACAGACGAGGCATAACATTCGCCCCACCCCGTGATACCCGTGTCGGTGGTAAGCTTAACCAGGATCCAATAGCGCCCGCCCCAACCAGGCGCAGGTGGAGCGGTGACAATGATGTCTAGGTCTTGCAGCTTCATGAGGCGTTACTCCATCAGGTTGCCAAAGGCGGTCAGTTCCCGATCGATCTCTGCGATCACGGGTTGGGTCGAGAAAAAATACAGATCCGGCGCGTCGATGTCGTCCATGAAGACTTCGATGTTGATCTGTACCTTTGCCCCGTCGAAATCGCCATCGATTTGCCAGCGCTGTTTGCCATCGACGGGGATGCCGGTCAGTGCCTCAGCAATGGTCGCGGGTAGCTCGGTCGGAAGGCCAAAGCGCGGGTTGTTCAGCAGGCCGATCAGAAATGGCTCGACGCTGTCCGTGTCGAAATTCATCGAGGTTTCGGACGTGATCGGCGGCGCCTTGGCGGCCTGCGGTTTGAACAGATTGGTCAGGAAACTCAGCATTGGGTCCGCTCCAGAGAGGCTTTGAATTCGCGGCAGGCCGCGGCTCGGGTGGCTGGCATGTCGTCCTCTCCCTTGCTTGGGTCAACCGTGGCGTGCGGGCATCGGTCCTGCAAGCCGGAAACCGGCATTGCGGTGTCGGGATTACGTCACTGTGATGCGTGTGCGCAGGAACACGATCAATCCCAATAACAAAAGCACCATCGCCACCAGGAAGGGCGCACCGGGCAAATACATGCTTGTTCCTTCGCGGGTGTAATGGGCAAAGACGCCAGCCATCATCAACGGCGACACGATCATCGACAGCGCGTGAACGGCGGTCATGACACCCTGCAGTTCGCCTTGTTGATCATCGCCTACCGACTTCGACATGATCCCCTGCAACGCGGGTGAGACGACGGCACCCAATGCTGAAATAGGGGTCAGGAACAGAGCCAAGGTTCCGCTGGTGATGAAGGCCAGGAAACCAAAGCTGACAAGATCCAAAAGCTTGCCCGCAACAACCGTGCGCCGCTCGCCCAGGTATTTGAGCGCGACCCGGATCAACCCGCCCTGGACGATGGCCATCATGATGCCAAAAATCCCTAGCGACAGGCCGATCATCTGCGGGCCCCAATCGAACCGGGCTTGCGTGTAATAGGACCAGATCGCCGGATAGACGTAGATGGCAACGGAATAGAGGAAATAGACTAGCAACAGCCGGGCGATGCCGGGGATCTCGGCCATTGCCTTGAATGCGCCAAAGGGGTTGGCCCGGCGCCAATTGAATGCACGGCGTGTTTTGTCTGTGACCGTTTCGTTCATCACAAACCAGCCCAGGACAAAGTTCATACCGGCCAGAATGGCGGCGGCATAGAATGGCGCGCGGGTGCCAAGTTCACCCAACAGGCCACCGATCAGGGGGCCAAGGACAAATCCCATGCCAAAAGCCGCGCCCAACAGGCCAAAGTTGGCAGCCTTTTTGTGCGGCTCGGATATGTCGGCGATATAGGCGCCAGCGGTGGCATGTGTCGCGGCGGTGATCCCGCCCACGACACGCCCAATCAGCAAGAGCCAAATGGTCCCGGCCACAGCCATCACCAGATAATCCAACGCCATAACAAACAACGAGACCAGCAAGACGGGACGTCGCCCGACGCTGTCTGACAGGTTGCCGATCACAGGGCTGAACAGGAACTGCATCACGGCAAAAACCGTGCTCAAAACCCCGCCCCACAGGGCCGCTTCGGCCAGTGTGCCCCCCTGAACCTCGACGATCAGATCAGGCATTATGGGCATGATCAGGCCGATGCCCATGGCGTCGATCATGACTGTGAGCAGGATGAACAGGACAGGCAGACGCAAAAGATCGCTCCGGGTGGTCGTGACTTCAGCGCAACCTATGTCCGCCACGGTACAAGTAAAAGGGCAGCTTCAAGTTTTCGCTGCGGCACGTGCTCGAATGGCAAAGGTTCGGGCCGCCGTTGGGGCCTGCCCCATTTGGTGCGCGGGATCGAACAACTTGTTGGTGTCCAGTTGCGGCCAATCGCGGGCGACCAGTGTGCGCAGAGGGACGTCTGCCGTGATGGCTTCTTTGCACAAGGCCTTGGTCGCGGCCTGTGCGTCCGGGCGCGAAAGATGTTCGGTCAGAGTAAAACTCAGGGCTTCGGCGTGGATCAGATCTAGTGAGCCGTCGAGGGCGACGCGCATCTGCGTAGTGTTGGGGGCAAGCCCCTTGCAGAGCGCTACGCCTGCCTGTGCGGCCGAAGCTGCACCCAGAATGATTTGCGGCAGGCACATCCATTCGGTGAACCAGGCCGCTCCGTCACGCTGGTGGCGGTGCATCGCCGCGCCTTGTAGCACAGGTATCAACCCGCTGGTTTGTCGTGACAACGCCACCAGAACAGACGGCACCACAGGGTTCTGCTTTTGTGGCATTGTCGAGGACGAGCCACCGCCGCCCAGGGTGATTTCGGAAATGCCGCTTTGCACCAACTCGGTGACATCCTCACCCAGTTTACCAAAAGTAAGGCACACACGACTGCACCATTCGGCAATCCGAAGAACTGGCGTGCGGTCGGTGTGCCAGCTACGCCCGGGGTCGGTCAGGTTCAGCAGTTGTGCCAACTTTTCTCGTGTCTCGACGGCTTGGGCCCCAAGCGCCGAGGATGTTCCGGCCGCACCCGACAAAGACACCAGCAAACAAGAGCGACGCAATTCGGGCAGTTCCCCTAATAGGCCCAACAGGGGTTCCCCCCAAGACGCGACGACAGCCCCGAAAGACGTAGGCGTTGCGTGCTGGCCATAGGTGCGCGCGGCCATGGGCGTTTCGGCATGTTCATCTGCGATTTGCGCCAGCCGGTCCAACAGCGCACACAGATCTTTCTCGATCAGACCCAGAGCCTGCCGCAAGCGCAACATCAGCCCGGTGTCGATAATATCCTGCGAGGTCGCCCCCCAATGCACGTATTGCGCATGTTCAGGGGCCTGCATTTCGTTGCGAAACTCGGCGACGAGTGCCGGAACGCTGACGCCGTTCTGACCCGTGGCTTGCGCCAACGCGCCGGGGTCGATCAGGATTTCCATCGTTGCCCGATTGATGGCAGCGGCACTTTCGTCGGGGATGATCCCCTGTTCACCCTGTGCCTTGGCCAGCATCCCCTCGACCAGCAACATTGCACGCAATTCGGCGGTGTCGGTGAACAGCCGCCCCACTTCGCCAGTGGGAAACAGCCGGGAATAGAGCGCGCTATCAAAGACAGAGGCCGCCATCAGAAATGCCTTTCGATCCGGGTCAGAAGCGCCGCCAACCCAACCGGGTCAGAGAAGAACGGCGAATGCGAGGTCTCCATAACGTGGACACGGTCCACTGGCCAGTCGCGGGTCATCTCGGATTGGTACTCGGGCGGGATGGTCCGGTCGTTCGCGCAGCGGATGTAGGATTTTGGAACACTGTCGAACGCCACACCTGTTGGCAGCGGCGTATCTTGCGGTGCGATGGGTTGCGGGCGCAAATGCTGCATGGCGTAAGCCACCGCCTCGGGCGGGCAGTCGTGATAGAACAGGTCAGGGATACGCTCAGGTTCGACGGTATAAGACAATCCGTTCTCGGATTTTATCACTGCATCGGCAAGCGTTTGACGCGGGCTGCGTTTGCGCCTGTCTACCATCGACAGGCTATCGGTTGGGAAGTATGCGCAGAGATAGATCAACCCGCGCATCTTGTCCGGGGCCGCCTCGGCCGCCGCGCTAATGGGATAGCCGCCCCAAGAGTGTCCTACTAGCAACGTTTCGGGTGTTGAGGCAGCAAGCACGGCATCGCGGCAGTCGTCCAGGGTGATCCCGGTCAAAGGGGTTTGATCCGCACCCATGCCAGGCAGATCAATGGCGCGGACAGCGTGGCCTTGTGACGTTAGCGCCGGTATCAGGTCACGCCAGCACCAGGCCCCGTGGCACGAGCCGTGGACCAACAGGAAATCAGCCATGCTCAGAGATGCCCGGTGTCGCGGATGAACTGTGTCAGGACGCGGGCGTATTCCTCGGGCTGTTCGACACAAGGAAGATGGCTAGGCTTTGCGGATCAGGTGAAACTGCGAGCCGGGGATCAGGTCGATCGTTTCCCGCATCAGGTCAGGCGGCGTCGAGCCATCTTCGGACCCGGCGATACCCAATGTGGGCAGGCGCAGGCCGCTGGTGGGCGTGTAGAAATCGGTGCCCGAGATGGCGGCGGAACAACCCCAGTACCCTTCGGCCGGGGTGCGCACCAGCATGTTGCGCCACAGTTCCAGTTCGGTCGTTTCACGGAAGGCTTTGGAAAACCACCGCTCCATCACACCATCGGCCAGGGCCTCGATCCCGTCCTTTTTGACGGCAGCGATACGCTCGTCCCAGATCGCGGGCGTGCCGATCTTGGCGCCGGTGTTGGACAGCACCATCGCGCGCATCAGATCCAGCCGTTTCACCGCCAACCCCTGAGCAGTCATGCCACCGATTGAGAGACCTACAAAGAGGCTGTCCTTGATTTCCAGCATGTCCATCAGTCGTTCGACATCGCGCACCAGCGCACCCATCGTGTAGGGGCCATCGGGTGTGGACGACAATCCATGGCCGCGTTTGTCATAGCGAATGAGCTTTAGCCCCTTGGGAAGCAGGGGCAGGATCGGATCCCACAGCCTCATGTCTGTGCCGAGCGAGTTGGAAAACACCACCGGCGCGCCGTCCGGGTCGCCATCAATTCGATAGTGTAGCCGAACATCACCCAAATCTGCGATCTGCATCTGTCTTCTCCTCTGCCTGATTTCTGCCTAGCTTAGGCAGTGCGCCTCTGCAAACCAATGGGGTGATTTTCCGTGGAGCAGCAAAAGCATGAGGGACACACCATGACATCACTTGCAGGGCAGGTTGCACTGATCACCGGGGCCTCGGCTCCGCGCGGAATTGGCCGGGCAATTGCAGTGCGTCTGGCGCGGGACGGTGCGCGCGTTGTCGTCACCGATACAGTCGG
Source organism: Falsiruegeria sp. JB4-1 (assembly GCF_055693495.1). Taxonomy (NCBI): domain Bacteria; kingdom Pseudomonadati; phylum Pseudomonadota; class Alphaproteobacteria; order Rhodobacterales; family Roseobacteraceae; genus Falsiruegeria; species Falsiruegeria sp. JB4-1. The sequence continues at coordinate 3,714,636 of NZ_JBVFTZ010000001.1, read as the reverse complement.
CTCGATCGAGTTCGAGGGCCGGAGCCATCAGCGCACCGACTTGTTGGACCAGTTGGCGGTGCAGGTTGGCGGGCTGGCGTTGACGTTGGATGTCACCAAACCCGATCAGATCGCGGGGTGCATTGAAACAGTTCACAACGCGTTTGGACCTGTTGATATTCTGGTCAACAACGCAGGCTCGCTGGCGGGGTCGGACAATTTCCTAAACACCACGCCCGCGCAGTGGCAGGCCAGCTTTGCGGTCAACCTGCTGGGGCCCATGCAGCTGGCGCAGGCCGTGATCCCCGCGATGCAGGCCAAGGGGGGCGGGCGCATCATCAACATCGGCTCGACCGGGTCTTTGGGGGCCGAACCGGGGTTCGGTGCCTATACGGCGATGAAGCACGGGCTGGTGGGGTTGAGCAAAACGCTTGCAGCCGAGTTTGGCCCCGATGGTATCCTGTGCAATACAGTCTGCCCGGGGTACATCGCCACGGATATGCACTTGGCCGCCAACGCGCGTTTGGCGCAAGAACAGAGCGTGCCGTTGGATGAGATGAAGCGTCGTCGCTACGGCGATGTGGCACTGCGCGAGGCTGGTACCCCCGAAGATGTGGCCGAGGCGGTTGCCTATCTTGCCGGGCCTGCTGGGCGCTATGTTACGGGCATCAACCTGCCTGTGACCGGGGGCGTGCCATATGGCATCTGAAGGGTGTTTCTGGTTGGCGCAGCAAACAATGGCATGACATATGAATGTTTGCGGATATTGTTGTGTGACGCGACAGGGGAGAAATCAACGTGAAGCGAATGATCGTACTCGGGGCCGTTCTGCTGGGTCTTGCCACCGCAGGGCAAGCCAGCGAGGAAAGCAAAACGTGGGAGGCATCCGACAAGGCAAAGCAATTTGTGCAGGACACCATTGTTCTGGGCATGCTGGCCAGCCCCTATGGGACTGGCTGGACCGAGTATTCGCAACTGCATGACTATTTCCAACGGGCGCGGGATAATGGGATCACCGGGCATGAAATGACACTGACAGCAGCTGGTATGACGTTTGAGGACCTGCTGGAACAGCACTATCATTTTAGCGCTGCGATGGCCGAGAAACCTCAGAGCTTTGTGATCGTGAACCAGACCCGAGATATTGAAGCCGCCCATGCCCAGGGCAAGACGGCCGTAATCTGGAACAGCCAGACGGCGACCATCTTGAGTGGCGACCTCAAGAAAATGGCGCTGTTCAAGGACATGGGCATTAAGTCGATGATCCTCGCCTATAACGATACGTTTCGAACTGGTGCGGGGGGATTGGCGGCCCAAAAGGGGAAAGATCACGGTCTGACGCCTTGGGGAAAATCAGTAATCGACGAGATGGTGCGATTTGGCATTCTGTTGGACCTCAGCCATACGGGCGTGAATACGGCCAATGATGCCATGGACTATATGGACGAAAACTATCCTGGGGTTCCTTACATCTACAGCCATTCGCTGCCGATTGGCCTTTACAAGGATGAACCGGAGGCCTCGCCGCAGGGGTGCTATAGGAATGTCACGGACGAAGAGGTCTTAAGGGCTGCCAATTCTGGGGGATATGTATCACCCACGTTTACAGAATGGATGATGGATGGCATCTGGCCCGAGGACATCTCGCCGAAACAGGCGGCGGATATGATCGACTATTACGTAAAACTGGTGGGGGTTGATCATGTAGGCATCGCCTCGGACGACATGTTCTCGACCGAGCTTGTGGTGGACTTCGCCAAGGCGAATCCCGACGTTTACGACGACGGAGGCTACATGATTGAAGCCTTCAATCGTGGAGCAACTGGCAACGGTGAAATGGCTAAAATCCTGGCGGCGGTGACAGATGATCTTTGGGCGCGAGGGTATTCTAACGAGGATCTAGCCAAGATTTACGGCGGCAACAAGATGCGTGTCTATGCGCAGGTATGGGAAGGCAAACCATCCGAACAGTTTCTGCAGGAATACCCCGAGCGCCTGCGTCTTCGGCAAGAGTTCCGTAATCAATTCCACTCGCGATAAGGTTGCCAGCTGTTGCACAAGAAAGAGGGGGCTCCCGCCCGTCGTTCGTGCATCAAAGATACCCTTCTCCCTTTGGGCTGGGCCTCGCTGTGCTCGGCGGTTGGCGCGTTGCTGCAGATGGGTGATAAAGACGAGAAATGGATTGACTGGACGCAGCCACGCCCAGCCAAAGGCGAGGCGCTCGGCCCAAAGCCGTTAGCGGTGCTCGCAAAGCCAGGACTGTTGGGGTGCGGGAGTGCACCTCTTTCTTTGTTTCGTTATGTGAGCCGGATATGTGCCATAATTTGACCGTGGTCCGAGGCGAGCTTGTTGTAGGGCGCTTCGGGGTGTGAGCCGTCCGTCAGGTGGTCGTTGAAGACGCTGTAATATTCCATCTCGCCCATGGATTTATCCCAAGCGCTGTCGAAATGACGTGACATGTAGATCTGGTCGATGCTCTCATAGACGCCACCAAAGGCCGCCGTATAGACCATATCGCGCAGGGATTTGCGCACGAACATCTTTTCTGCCGACCGCAGGCGCACCCGATCGACGGCTTCGGTGATCTGCTCATTCTCTTCGCGTGAATAACGATCATTGGGGGCCTTGGCGTCATGTCGCAGCATCCACGAGTAATTCTTGAACGGATGCTCGCCCGAGATGATCTCGGAACTCACTGCATGTTCACCATCGTTGAAATCGCCCAGAACCATCACCGGGTGGCCCTTGTCCAGTTCGGCCACGATCTCGCGCCGTAACACCCAGGCCTCGGCCATGCGACGCAAAGCCGAGCGCAGCGCACCCATGGCGCGGCCGACTGGATCATACACGGTCAAAACGGCCTCAGGGGCAAACTCGGCGCCTTCGGGACGAATGAATTCACCCAGCTTGGATTTCAGGTGGCAGTTGAATACTGTGATGACCTTGCCCCCAACCGGCACACGAACCTTCAGGATCGGACGTGAGATGCGGGTCAATGTGTATTGACCAGCCCCTTCGTCACCGCCCAAAGCAGACATGGGGATGCGCAGAGGCTCGGGCAGTTCTTGGATGATCTTGGGTTTCTCGGCAAAGCCAAACCGGGATAGCACCGCCAACCCGGGGCGTCGCTCGCCCGGGCCGCCATCTGATGCGTTGGCGGCGAAGGCCAGAGCAGCATCCTTGTAGCCACCAAAGGCCAGTTTCCGAAAGATTGCCTTCTTGTGATAGCGTTTCGAGGCATCCGGCAGGTTGGCCTCGTTGGCCTGCGCGCCACGCCGATTGGTCTCAGCAATCACATCGCGCAACGCCTCTTCTTCGAAGATCTCTTGAAAACCAACGATGTCGGCGTCCATGGTCAGCAGCTGATCCGCCATCCAATCCTGTTTCCAGGCGTACTCTTCGGGGGTGTACTTCTGAAACGTGTAGTACTCCTTGTCCGCGCCGATCAGGTTTTTGACGTTGAAGGAGGCGATGGTGAATCGGGTCATGCGAAACGCTCCAGGGCCGTTCTGAAGATATCGGCGTCCACGTTGCCGCCCGAGGCGACGGCGATCACCGCCTCACCTTCGATCTGATCCTTGCGGAACAGCGCTGCGGCCAGAGCCACGGCCCCGCCCGGCTCCAGCACGATCTTAAGACGTGAAAACGCTAACGCCATGGCGTGCAGCGCCTCGTCTTCGGTGACAGTCAGGCCCGGGCCACAGCGTTCAAACATGATCGGAAAGGTGATCTCGCCCGGTGACGGGGTCAGAATTGCATCGCAAATGTTACCTGAGGTCGCTGGGTTCTGTTCGATCTGGCCCGAGGCAAGCGAGCGTTTCACGTCATCGAACCCCTGCGGCTCGCACGGCCGGGGGCGTAGATCTGGCGCGTGTTCTTCCAGCGCCAGCGCAATGCCCGAGGTCAACCCGCCACCGCCACAGCAGACCAGAACGTCGCCCTGGGTGACGTCGTGCTCGGCGGCTTGTTCCGCGATCTCCAACCCTGTCGTGCCTTGGCCCGCAATCACTTGCGGTTCGTCATAGGGCTTGATCAGCGTCAGCCCGCGTTCCTGCCGCAGCCGCTCGCCAATCTGTTCGCGACTTTCGCTGCCGCGATCATAAAGGACCACCTCGGCCCCAAGCGCGCGGGTGTTGTCGATTTTCATTTTGGGTGCATCAGACGGCATGATGATCACCGATGGCGCGCCATGCTTGGTGGCGGCCATGGCTATGCCCTGGGCATGGTTGCCGGATGAAAACGCCAGAATGCCGCGCTTGCGGGTATCCTCATCCAGTGCAGATACCGCCGACCAAGCGCCCCGAAATTTGAAGCTGCCGGTGTGTTGCAGGCACTCAGGTTTCACGAACAGCCGCCGCCCGGCAAGCTCATCCAGAAACGGAGAGTTCAGCAGTGGTGTGCGCCGCGCATGCCCCTTCAGGCGTTCGGCGGCGGCGTGGATCATGTCAATCGAGCTCATAAGGCGCGCTCCAGAATACTGCGGATGAGGGAAAGGGATTGAGGCTCGTCCAAAAACGGCACATGGCCCCGATTGGGGATGACCGCCGTCAACATCTCGGGGTGCCGGGTTTGCATCTCGGCCAAGGTGCCTGGTTCCAGAATATCTGAGTTTTCGCCACGGATGACGCCGGTGGGTAGCCCCTTGAGGGCCTCGAACAGCGGCCAGAGGTTCGGCACAGGGCCAGCCGCGGCTTGCTCGATCAACGCATCGCGCAGTTTCGCGTCATAGCGCAGGGCCAATCCGTCCGGTGTCTCGTCATATTGGGTCTCGACCTGTTGTTGCCAGACCTCGACCGGGACATCAGGAAATTGCGGTGCAAGCGCGGCGTGCATCGCCTTGGCCGCCTCACCATAGGTTTTGGATACGGGCGCTTTGCCCACATATTCCATGATCCGCGAGATGCCTTCGGGGCTGACCACCGGGCCTACATCATTCAGGATCACACCTGCCAAACGCTGCGGCTGCGTCGCGGCAAGGGCCATGGCGATCAACCCGCCGCGTGAGGTGCCCAGAATGGTGACGCAGTCCAGGCCGAGATGATCCAACAGCTCGATGGCATCCTGACCTTCGCGCATCACGTTGTAGTTCATGTAGTCGGGGTCATACTCTGATTGCCCGCGCCCGCGATAATCCATTGTGATCATGCGTAGATCTCTGACATGCGGGGCGAGATGGGAAAAATCCCGCTCGCAGCGGGTCAACCCGGCCAGACACAACAGCGGCTGGCCGTTGCCGGTATCGGTGAAGTGAATGCGTTTGCCGTCCGAGGTGGTGAAATCGGCCATCAAACCCCTGCCAGTTGTGGAATGCTCGTCAGGTCGGAGAGTACATGCGCGGGCTGCCATGGCAAGCGGTCCATCGGCTCGCCTGCACGGTTGACCCAAGCGGTGGTGAAACCATAGCCGCTGGCTCCGGCTGCGTCCCAGCCGTTTGAGCTTACGAACAGAACCTCGTCGCGAGCGCAACCGAACCGCTGGCCTACAAGGTCATAGACACGGCTGTCTGGTTTGAAGATGCCGACGCTTTCCACCGACAGCACATCATCCAGAACATCACCTACGCCTGCCGATTGAACTGCACCATCCAGCATCGCAGGCGAGCCGTTCGACAGGATCGCGGTTTGCAGCCCTGCACCCTTGAGGGCGCGCAGCATTTGAGGGACTTCCGAGTAGGCCTGCAGCTCCCAATAGAGATCAAGCAAACGTTGGCGCAGGGCCGCGTCGCCATCTAACCCGCTGGCCTCCAAAGCCCAGTCCAGTCCATCCTGTGTCACATCCCAGAAATCGGTATGCGCATCGGTGATGGCGCGCAGCCAGGTGTATTGCAGCTGTTTCAGACGCCAGTGATTAGCGACTTCCATCCACTTGTCCTTGAGCGCGGCATGCGCGGGCTCGGCGGCGGCCTGTCGCGCGGCGGCTGCCACATCGAACAGGGTGCCATAAGCGTCGAATACGCAGGTTGTGATTGCCATGTTGTCTTCTCCCTCAACTCCGGGGCGCAGGGTTGCACAGGCGGGGCAGAGGGGAAAGGCCCTGACCTTTACATTGGCGTGAGGCTCCGTCAGGGTGCGCCATCTTTTAACTCCCATGCGATCGGAGACCCAATGACCAAGGTCAAATCAGGCGACACAGTGCGCATCCACTACACCGGAACCCTGCTGGACGGCAGCACCTTTGACAGTTCTGAAGGGCGTGATCCGTTGGAGTTCGTGGTGGGCTCGGGGCAGATCATCCCCGGTTTGGACAAAGCGCTGCCTGACATGGAAGTGGGCGAGAAGAAAAAAGTAAACATCGATTGCAAAGAGGCTTATGGCCCAATCAATCCCGCCGCCCGCCAGTCGATCCCGCGTGAAGGCATCCCTGACGATATCCCGCTTGAGATAGGCACCCAGTTGCAAATGCAGACACCGGACGGTCAGGCGTTGCCGGTAACTGTGGTCGAAGTGGACGAGGTCACCGTGACACTGGACGCCAACCACCCGCTGGCGGGTCAGGACCTGGTGTTTGACTTCGAGGTTGTTTCAATCAACTGAAGTACGGAGTGTAGACGGGGTGTTCCCGCCGGGGAGTACAGGCATCTAGATGCCCTTCTCCCTTTGGGCCGAGCGCCGCGCGTTGCGCGGCGCTGTGGCGTTCGAGGATGGCTTTGAGGCATGAATACCTCGTCAGGCGGTCCAGCGTAGAGCTGAGATATCTGGTCTACTCAAAAACGCGAAACCCACCTTTGCGTACAGGTATCCTGTTGCGCGGCATGGATGACACAGCCAGGCCTGAGGTTTCTGATTCTTCCGTGAACAACGATGCTGCATCTTGCATTGTGATCTTTGTGGTTCCGTACCACGCGGTGCCTGTGGGGGCTTTCTCCGAAGACGGGCTGACGAAACCTGGAGATGTCGCTTGACGTGCTTCAACCTGAACCTTGATGCGCGCCTCTGAGCTATTCTCGCGGCTCGAGATCGCCGCCTGCGAACCGCCGGAAAAGGCGTTTTGGACTTTCGGTGATGATGCGAGAACGACCATCATCATTAGGCCAGAGAACACAATAAGTGTCATCCTCATCAGACGCAATGGTTTTGACCTACGTCTGGATGCTCCGTCATGCAAAGCTGGCCTATCAAGGTTAACGGTCATTTGCGAACAATGACCATTAACCATGACCTTCCAAGGGCAGAGTTGTGACGATTTCGGAGCAAGACCTATTGGTCCTGCACGGTACTCATCCTCAGACTTACATGGATTCGGGCTGCGGCATGCCCAAAACGTGGAACCCGCCGTCAACGCGAATGATTTCACCCGTGGTGAAGGCGCCCGCATCCGAGGATAGATAAACGGCCGTGCCGCCAACCGCTTCAAGCGTCGCGTTCGAGCGCATGGGCGCATTGTTGTCTGCAAACTTGAACGTCTTCCGCGCACCGCCGATAGCCGCACCGGCCAGCGTTTTCATCGGACCAGGCGAGATTGCATTCACGCGGATGCCTTCGGGACCCAGATCGTTGGCCAGGTAACGGGTCGCCGATTCCAGCGCCGCCTTGGCTACGCCCATGACGTTGTAGTTTGGCACAACCCGGTTCGACCCGGCATAGGTCAGGGTCAATAGGGTACCGCCATTGTCTTTCATCAGCGGATGTGCGCGGCGGGCCACCTCGATGAAGGAATAGGCCGAGATATCCATCGAGTTCTTGAAATTCGCCCGGCTTGTATCGAGGAACCGACCTGTCAGTTCGGTCTTGTCCGAATAGGCGATGGCATGCACAAGAAAATCAATAGTTGGCCAGCGCTCACCCAGCTGTGCGAACGCGGTGTCCAACGACGCGTCATCCGTGACATCCACGTCCACCATGAAATCAGACCCGACGCTTTGCGCTAGCGGTTCCAGGCGCTTGCCAAAAGCCTCACCCTGATAGGTGAATGCCAGCTCGGCCCCGGCCTCGGCCATGGCTTTAGCGATGCCCCATGCGATCGAACGATCATTGGCGACACCCATGATCAACCCGCGTTTGCCCTGCAATACTCCGGTCATTTGTTTTATCCTTTGTATTTGCTCAGGATCATCGAGCCATTGGTGCCACCAAAGCCAAAGCTATTGGTCATCACGGAATCAAGCCCTGCATTCTCGACCAACTCGGTTGCCACTTCGCCGGGGTTGATCCCTTCGGCCAAGGTTTCGACGTTGATCGAAGGGGTGATGAAATCATTGTCTAGCATCAGCAGGCAAAAGATCGCCTCAAGCGCGCCGCATGGCACCCTGTGCGTGACCGGTCATCGACTTGGTCGAACTGATGGGGGGCACGTTGCCTTCACCAAAGACGCGGCGCACGGCCTGAACTTCGCCGACGTCGCCCACTGGGGTCGAGGTGCCATGCGCGTTGATATAGCTGACCTTGCGATCTTCGGGCAGGGTGGAAACGGCCAGACGCATGGCGCGTTCGCCGCCTTCGCCCGAGGGGGCCACCATGTCGTGGCCGTCCGACGTGGCAGCATAGCCTGTCACTTCGGCATAAATCTTGGCGCCACGCGCCAGGGCGTGATCAAGATCTTCGAGCACGACAATGCCGCCGCCGCCCGAGATTACGAACCCATCGCGGTTCTCATCAAACGCGCGTGAGGCTTTGTCGGGTGTGTCGTTGTATTTCGAGCTCATTGCGCCCATGGCGTCGAACAGGCACGACAGGGTCCAGTCCAGCTCTTCGCCGCCGCCCGCAAACATCACGTCTTGCTTGCCGAGCATGATCTGCTCCGCCGCATTGCCGATACAGTGCAGCGAGGTCGAACAGGCCGAAGTGATCGAATAGTTGATCCCCTTGATCTTGAACGCCGTCGCCAGGTTGGCGGAAATGGTCGAGCTCATGCATTTGGGCACCGCAAAGGGGCCAATACGCTTGGTCGCGCCGGTTTTGGCAACCACCTGATGGGCTGCCAGCATGGCGCTGGTCGATGGTCCACCTGATCCGGCAACCAGACCAGTGCGCACGTTCACAACGTCGTCCTCGGTCAGTCCCGCGTCGGCGATGGCCTGGCTCATGGCGATATGGGCATAGGCCGCACCGGGGCCCATGAAGCGCAGCGTGCGTTTGTCCACGTGCTCCTTGATGTCAAGCTTCAGCGTTCCGGCGATCTGGCTGCGAAAGCCGTGTTCGACCATCTCGTCGCTGGCGACGATTCCGGATTTGCCTGCCTTAAGCGAGGCTACAACCTCTTGGGCATTGTTGCCGATCGACGAGACAATGCCCAGACCGGTGACGACGACACGACGCATACGTGCACTCCCTTGTTAGCTTATGTCTTAGTATGCATTGCCGGGCAGGGGTGCAAGGTGGGTTGCGGTATTGCCTCGGTGCCGTCGTTTATCGCGGCTCTCAAATCTATGGCCCATGGTTCCAGTCTGAAACTCGAAACAAGATCGGTCAGTTGTGTGGACCGCCAAAAGATGCGTGATGAGCATCTGAATAGACATCGTAGACATCGGGAAAGTCGAATTGAACTGGATTGCTCAAATAATATTTCCGGAACCGCTCGACGTCATCGTTTTCAACCAGGTAGGCACACAGCCGCTTTCGGAACTTTTGAGACTTGGCTTTCGATGGCAAACGCGAGAGCCAATGCGTGTTCGGTCGACCTACGTTCATCCCCGGAACCAGCGATTGTCCTGATGGGAGGGGTTCTTCGACAAGACATCCAGAAACTGATCGAGCTCTTCGGGCATTGCGAACCAAAGATCAACTTCGTCAAAATGGACGTTCAGTGTGCACCATTGTTTTCGCTGTTCCAGAAAGGGATGCGTGATCATCTTTGGCCGCTTTGGCTGGCCGCTCTCGCTGGTTTGTGTGAGCCACCCGATCCAGCGCGCACCCACCCATCTGCTGATGGGTGTTTCATGAAAACTGTCGTGGAAAATTATCCGTGACGACTTCACGATGCACTATCTTTCTTTCTGTTCGGATGGGTGTTGTCTTGCCTTCAGTTTGGATATGAATTGCATCTTACAAAAGGAAAAAAGGGCCCGAAGGCCCTTTCACGAATCTGTCTGTTGCCGTTTGATCGGCTTTAGATTGCCTGGGATTACGGCTGATACGGCAAAGACGAATGGTGCAGCACAATGCGCAGCTTTCCGGTTTCGTCCTTCTTGTAGCCGAACGATTTGTCCACCTGTGTCACGTTGCCATCCTTGTCTGTCAGCATGACCCAGCCCATCCACATCGCGACGTCGCCGTCGATGTATTCGGCCGATGTCACGCTATCCATGGCACGCCAGCCCTGGATCGCAAAGCCGTTGTCCTTCGGATATTCCTCGGAGTGGCCGCAAAAATAAGCCAAAGCGCCCTCTTTTGTAGGCCGAAAGGTCTGTGGGCCGCTGGCCATGGTCGGTTTGAACAAAACCGGTCCCATGTTGTAGCCATAAATCGCATCCAGATGGGCATCTGCGACCTGACGCGCCGCGTCAATTCCATCCTCTTCAAAGGCTTTTGAGATGGCAATCTTACCCTGACCCCATGCTGTGCGGGCTTCAGATAGATCTTTATGAGTGATCGACACGACGTGGTCCTCTCTGTTGCAGGTGCAAAAAGAGGCCCGTGAGCCTCTCTTTCGGTTTCGGTTCTAGCGCGGCCTCAGCTTTCGGAAAGGGCCACTTTCATATCTTTGACCTGATAGATCACTTCGCCGTCTGCCTCGACGATGCCATCGGCAACACCCATTGTCAGGCGGCGGGTCTGGATCGCTTTGGTGAAGTCGATCTTGTAGGTCAGCATCTTACGGTCCGGGCGGACCATGCCGGTCAGTTTGACTTCACCCACTCCCAGAGCATAACCGCGCCCCTGCCAGCCGCGCCAGCCCAGATTGAAACCGGTCAGTTGCCACAGGCCGTCCAAACCAAGACAGCCGGGCATGATCGGGTTGCCGGGAAAGTGACAGTCAAAGAACCACAGGTCCGGATTGATGTCGAATTCCGCCAACACGTGACCTTTGCCATGCGCGCCGCCATCGCCCGAAATCTCGGTGATCCGGTCCATCATCAGCATCGGCGGGGCCGGAAGCTGTGCATTGCCGGGGCCAAAAAGCTCGCCACGGGCGCATTTCAGCAGGTCATCTTTGTCAAAACTGCTCGGGAATTGGGACATGCTGCCGCTTCTCCTGCCTGGGGTGTCAAATTTCGCTTTCGACCCTCTAACATCGCGCCTAGCTATCCCGCAAGAGCCGGACGGGCGGATTGCGACGTTGGGTCCGCGCAGTTGCGAATGAATTTCATTTGAATTTACCCGGGGGACCGCCCTATATATACAGTCAGCCATTAGCGAGTCTTGACGTGATGACACCAGATAGCAATCAGATTGCCACCGATTGGTTGGTCGACGCGGGTTTGCGTCCGACCCGTCAGCGCGTAACGCTGGCCGAACTTCTGGTGGGCGATGGCCGTCACCGCCATGTCACTGCGGAAAGCCTTTTCGAGGCCTCGAAGACCAAAGGGGCTTCGGTGTCTTTGGCCACGGTTTACAATACCCTGCGCGCCTTTTGTGATGCAGGCGTATTGCAGGAAATCACCGTTGATGGGTCAAAAAGCTACTTTGACACCAACACCCACGACCATCCCCATTTCTATTGGGAGGACGAGGCCCGCCTGTCGGATGCCCCGTCCGATCAGCTGGTCATCCAGCGCCTGCCCGAGGCGCCTGAGGGTGTCGAAATTGCGTCGGTTGATGTGGTGATCCGCCTGCGCAAGGTGTGATCAGGGCGGCGGTCCTTTCAAAGCTTCTGTCAGAATTTCCATAGCGTTATCGATCACTGGATCGCTGGGGCCGATCCCGTGCCGCGTCAGGATTACGGGCTCGCGAGCATCTTGGTCTTGGATCGGAACCATCACCAAAGGCTGACCGTCATAACTGTGGCTGGCGTAGGGCGCGGCATAGCTGATGCCGACCCCTTCGCCATGGGCGGCAAGACTGCGCATGATCTCAAGTGATTGTGTGCGATGAGCCACCACCGGCGACAGCCCATGGCGGCGGAATAACCCCAGTATATGTTGAGCCGACAGCCCCTCATCCGACAGGATCAGCGGGTACGCCGACAGATCCTTGAGCGACATGTTCCGGTGCTCTATCAATTCGTGATCCGACGACAGCACTGCCATGGGTCCTTGATGAAACAGCGTGGTGCGGGTGAAACCTGCGTCCAATCCCAGGTCATAGGTCACGGCGATGTCGATGGTCCCGTTCAGCAATGCACCAATCAGCGGTTCAAACGCCGCGGCGCGATAACTGACTGTCACTTGCGGATAGGCCTGCCGCAAAGTCTGCAAGGCGGGCGCGAGCAGAAACGGAGCAAGGTCTGAAAAACACCCAAGCGTCAGTCGGGTTGTGGCAGGTTGCGTGTCCCACCCGGTTTCCAGGCTGGCGGCGCGGGCCAAGAGCGCCTCGGCCCGGTCCACAAACCGACGCCCCTGCGGTGTGACGGCCAGCGCGGCGCCCCGTTTGCGGATGAACAGCGGATACCCCAGCTGTGCATCAATCCGGTCGAGCGCGTTGGACAATGCAGGCTGCGACACGTTCAGTCGCGCAGCGGCCGCCGACAAGCTCCCTTCGGCTGCGATGGCACAGGCATATTCATAGTGGCGGAGTGTCAGGTATAACATGAAGTTAAATATGTCATTTCCAGATATGATTTGAAATGTTGTTTTTGCCGGGGCAGAACTCTCTCAACAGCATGGATGGAGGACCTTTGTGATGCGCCCGATTGTGACACCCGAGATGATCGAAACCTATCAGCGCGACGGCGTTGTCCTTGTTCCCGGCCTTTTTGCTGATCATGTCGACGCCCTGCGCGACGGGATCGAGGTCAATATGGCCGAGCCGGGACCCTATGCCTCGGACAACAAAAAAGAGGGTCAGACCGGTCTGTTCTTTGATGACTATTGCAACTGGACCCGCATTCCCCAGTTCCGCGATGTCATTCAGGCATCGCCAGCAGCACAAGTGGCTGCTGCCTTGATGAAATCGGACACAGTGCAAATGTTCCACGATCATGTTCTGGTAAAAGAGCCGGGTACGTCTATGGCGACGCCCTGGCATCAGGACGGACCGTACTACTTTGTCGAGGGGCAGCAGACCGTCAGCTTTTGGTCACCGCTTGATCCGGTGAAAGAGGCGACGTTGCGCTGCGTCGCGGGCTCGCACCTGTGGGAAAAAGAAGTTTTGCCAACCCGCTGGGTGTCAGAAGAGGGGTTCTTTGCCGACGAGGGTCAGTACATGCCGATCCCCGACCCGGATGCCGAGGGCATGAAGGTCGCCGAGTTCGAAATGCAGCCAGGTGACGCGGTGGCGTTCAACTACAAAATCCTGCACGGCGCGCGGGGCAATACATCTGACAGCCGCCGCCGTGCGTTTTCATTGCGGCTGGTGGGCGACGATGCGCGCTATGTCGAGCGTCCGGGCCGCACCTCGCCGCCGTTTCCGGGGCACGATATGCAGCCCGGTCAGCGCCTGCGCGAAGATTGGTTCCCGATGCTGATCGGGTAGGGCGCTCTGCCCCTGCCGATGCGCGGCTCTCCCGGGAAATTTTGAGCAAGTGGAAGAGTGGGCTTGGCCAGACCCGTTGGCCGCCGAGTCCAGCAATTGGCGCGCGTGATCGTCTTCGAGGCGTTCAAATGGTCTGTGTCATGGCAAACGTGGCAAAGGGGTCGGTTTGATTACAGAGTCGCGTTGATTGCTTTCGTTATGCCATAATGGCAAGCCTGCAAAACTGCGGAAATCGCCCCTGGCCTGTAGCCGAAAGGGCGCTGCCAAGAAGTGTTGGATCGAAGGGCGCCAGTGATAGGCAGCGCCAGCTTTAGAACCATTGCCCCGGTTCCATCAGCCCCAGATCAAGCAATTGGCGCGAGTGCCATTCAAAGGGGGTGGAGTTGTGCCAGCGAAAGCTGTCGATCTCAAATGTCGAGCCAGGGTTGCGCTTGAGCGCCTTGGCAGTACGAAACGAACAGATTGCTGCCGTCAGGTTGTGGTGCCAGGGGCAGGCATAGGTGTTGTATTCCTGATCCTCGAACGTGTGGTTTGGCAACAGTTTGAGCCCGGGCGCCGATTTGAATAGGGCGATCCGGTCGATCTTGCGGCTCTCCTTTGGGATATGCTCCTCGTAACGCCAGCGGACACCGCCAAAGAAATCCAATTGCCGTTCGCGCGGATGGCCGGTTTCCGGATCCTTGCGTGATTGTGCATAATACCCGGACTTGTCGAGGTTGGCCCGGTCAAGCGATACCCCGTCGGGGTAGGCGTGCAGATCGTCTGCATAGAGATCAATGACATAGGCTAGCATCGAATCGCGACGTTCTTCGCCATGAAACGCCAGCATCTCGCCTATGCTGCGAGTTTCACAGAAGGGGTAGAACAGGTATTCGGCGTTGAAACAGTAATACATCCAAATACCGGGCGCAGCTTCGATGATCTTGTTAATCGCCTCGACCACGGCCAGGCGTGGGCCACAATCGAATGGGACACGATGCACGCGGGCTTCGACGTCCTTGGGCAAGGGAAAGGCGTCAGGCATGAAGGCCACTACAGATTTGAAGCCGCATTGCAGATGATGGCGCATCGTCGTGGCCAACTCGACGTCGTCCTCGACAAAGATCAGCGCAACAGGACCCTTGGACAGTGTTTCCTTACCTGCCCTCAAGAGATGACTGAGTGAGTTGTATTCCATCGGGGCGCCCCTGATTTGCCGTGCTGGCATCAAACACCAAAATCGGTTAATTGCACGTGCATTGCAAGCGGTGCTCGAAGGGTATAAAGCCCGCCGCTGATCCCGCGAACGCAAAGGCGACTGACATGCCCGAGTCCAAAACGTCTCAGCCCAAGAAGCTGTATATCAAAACCTATGGCTGCCAGATGAACGTTTACGACAGTGAGCGAATGGCAGAGGCATTGGGCGGCAAGGGCTATGTCGAGGCCAAATCGCCCGATGACGCGGACATGATCCTGCTGAACACTTGCCACATCCGGGAAAAAGCCGCTGAAAAGGTTTATTCTGAACTGGGGCGGTTCAAGGGTCTGAAGGCCGAGAAGCCGGACCTCAAGATTGGTGTGGCAGGATGTGTCGCTCAGGCTGAGGGGCAGGAAATCATGCGGCGCCAGCCGCTGGTCGATCTGGTCGTGGGGCCACAAAGCTATCACCGCCTGCCTGAAATGGAGGCCAAGACCCAGCTGGGCGAAAAGGCGCTCGATACGGATTTCCCCGAAGAAGACAAGTTCGAAAAGCTGAAGAGCCGCCCCAAGGCGAAGCGTGGTCCGACTGCGTTTCTGACGGTTCAAGAAGGCTGCGACAAATTCTGTGCTTTCTGCGTGGTGCCTTACACACGAGGAGCCGAGGTCAGCCGCCCGGCTGATCGCATCATCCGAGAGGCCAATGAGTTGGTGGAACGCGGCGTGCGCGAAATCACGCTGCTCGGACAGAATGTCAACGCCTATCACGGTGCTGGCCCCAACGGCGACATGACACTGGCGCAACTGATCTGGGAGTTGGACAAGGTCGATGGACTGGAGCGTATCCGCTTCACCACCAGTCACCCCAACGACATGATGGATGATCTGATTGAGGCGCACGGCACTTGCTCGAAACTGATGCCCTACCTGCACCTGCCGGTGCAGGCCGGATCGGACAAGATCCTGAAACGGATGAACCGCAGCCACACCGCCGAAAGCTATCTAAAGTTGATCGAGCGCATCCGCGCGGCGCGACCCGATATCGTCATGTCAGGCGATTTCATCGTCGGTTTCCCTGAAGAGACCGAAGAAGATTTTCAGGCCACGCTCGATTTGGTCGAGCAAGTCAAATACGGCTACGCCTATTCGTTCAAATACTCGACCCGACCGGGCACTCCGGCGGCGGAACGGCCCCAGGTCGACCCGGTTGAGGCCGACAACCGCCTTCAACGTCTGCAGGCAATGATCACCCGCCATCAGCGTGAGATTCAGGACGGTATGGTTGGACGCGAGGTCAGCGTTCTGTTTGAGAAGGAAGGCCGGTTCGACGATCAAATGGTCGGCAAATCCGAATACCTTCACGCGGTGCATGTGACCGGGTCTGGGGCGTCGATTGGCGACATCGCGCGCGTCAGAATCGTGTCTTCGGGTCCGAATTCTCTGGCTGGGCAGGTGATTAAGTGATCAGGCTGGGGTTGAGTCGCAGCGACTCAATCAATTTCGTTTGAACGCCGGTATTGCCAAAATGGCGACAATTTGGTGAATTTCTGGTGAGTGTTCAGGCTTCTGCCACAATATATGGTGGATTTTGCTTCACAGTTATCTCTTATTTTCCTAACCTTAGGTCAGTTGGGGTAAGGGTGCAGGCCAAATGCATTTTGGCGGCGCCAATTTCTGGGGAACTACGGTGAGGGATATCTGCGGTGTTTAGTTTTAAAATCAAAGGCGTTGTAGCGGCGCTGACAGCCATTGTCGCGATTGCCGGGGCCGTAGCCACCCCCGCAGCCGCGCAGAACCAGCGCACAGTGATTGGTGAGCGGTACGTTCCCACGATCTGGGTCGATCCAGATGGATGTGAGCATTGGGTTATGGATGACGGGGCCGAAGGGTACATGACACCACATGTTACCCGGCAGGGTATTCCGGTCTGCCGACGCGGCAACCTTTGTGGAACGCTGCCTTCGGATCAGTTTTTTGCGACTGACAGTTTCCGCATCAGTTCAGCTCGGCCAAGCGCGGCTGCGCGAGTTCTTTCAGACAACGAAAGCAAACGGGTACATCATAACCGGCCACACCGACAGTCGGGCTTCGGATGCCTACAACCTGCGCCTTTCGTTGAATCGTGCAAATTCTGTAGCTCGGGTCGGTCGTAGCACGGGCGCACGCATCGTGGATGTGCGCGGTTATGGCGAGCGTGACCCTCGGGTGCCGAATTCCAACGCATCCAATATGGCAACGAACCGCCGTGTCGAAATCGTCTGCGTGAACTGAGGAGAGCCATCATGAAACTGATCAAAGGCATTGTGCTTTTTGCAGCTCTGGGTGGCTTGGCCGCTTGTACTGCGGCAATCGACAAGACAGTGGACCGGGGGATCGACGCCAAAGACCTGTCGAACCTCAAGGCGGGTATCTGGGTCGACCCACAAGGGTGTGACCACTGGATCATTGACGATGGTCTCGAGGGGTATTTGTCGCAGCGTTTGGATCGTAACGGCAAACCTGTGTGTTCCGGCGCGGCACCTCCGGGTGTAGCAACTGGACCTTTCAAGGAAGGGTCGACTGTTCCGGACTCAATTTGAGCAGAGCAAACAAAAACGACAGGGCCGTCCGATTGGGCGGCCTTTTTTGTTTCAGATGGATGAAAAGTTGCTTCTCCGACTTGCGTGCGAGCCGTGATCGTGGCTACGCTTGGGACAGACTGCCAAAATAGGAGAGCAGATTGGCCATCGGTGCCCTGACCCCACCGCAAACCGAAAGCGCCCCGCGCGAGGCGCAGATCGAATTTTCAGACAATCGACTATTGATCGACCTGTGCGGCGAATACGACCGCAACCTGGCCATCATCGAAAAGGCGCTCGACGTGCAGATCGCGCGACGTGGCAATCAGCTGGTGATCATGGGCGGCGAGGATGCGCAGAAGCGCGGATTAGAGGTGCTACAGGCGCTCTATGATCGTCTACAGGCAGGTCGCACAGTGGAACCCGGCGACATTGATCGTGAGCTCCGAATGGGCAGCGCGACTGAAGAAACCAGCACGCGCGATGGCGATCAGCTGGAGATGTTCAAGGGCGGCAAAGTCGAGATCAAGACCCGCAAAAAGCTGGTTGAGCCGCGCACTGACGCGCAAAGGGCTTATGTTCAGTCGTTGTTCGAAAACGAGCTGGCCTTTGGCATTGGGCCTGCGGGGACCGGCAAGACCTATCTGGCGGTGGCCGTGGGCGTGTCTATGTTCATCGGCGGCCATGTCGATCGCATCATTCTTAGTCGACCAGCCGTCGAGGCAGGCGAAAAGCTGGGCTATCTACCCGGTGACATGAAGGACAAGGTCGATCCATACATGCAGCCGCTGTATGACGCACTGAACGACTTCTTGCCGGGCAAACAACTAGCCAAGCTGATCGAGGAGAAGCGGATCGAAATCGCGCCTTTGGCCTTTATGCGGGGCCGCACACTGGCCAATGCTTTTGTTGTGCTCGACGAGGCGCAGAACGCCACCACCATGCAGATGAAGATGTTTCTGACCCGACTGGGCGAGGGCTCGCGCATGGTCATCACCGGCGACCGCAGCCAGGTTGATCTGCCGCGCGGCGTGCAATCGGGCCTGCAGGACGCCGAACGCCTGCTCAATTCGATTCCCAAGATCAGCTTCAACTACTTCACCTCCAAAGACGTCGTGCGCCATCCGCTTGTGGCTGCCATCATTGAAGCTTATGAGGCTGATTCTGGCCGCAGCTGACCTGAGGTCGAGTTGGGCAAAGGGCAAAGGCTGCTATGCTGGATATCGCGATAGAAGACGATCGCTGGCGGGATGCCGGTCTGGAGGCGTTGGCGGAACGCGCCACTGCAACGACGCTTAGGCATCAAGGGTTGGAACCTGACGACTGCGAAATTTCTTTGCTGGCGTGTGGCGACGAACGCATATCTGTACTGAACGCCGAGTTTCGCGACAAGCCGTCGCCGACCAACGTGCTGAGCTGGCCCGCACAGGAGCTAGCCCCGGACGAAGAGGGGCTGATCCTGCGCAGCCAGAACCCGATTTCACGGGCGAACTGGCGCTCGGTGACATTGCAATCTCATTCGATACTTGCGCACGAGAGGCGGAAACAGCAGGCAAGCCAATGGCAGAGCACGTCACCCATTTGATCGTGCACGGCGTTTTGCACTTGTTGGGCTATGATCATATTCGTGACGCGGATGCCACTGTGATGGAGGCTTTGGAAGTCGACATACTTGGCAAAATGGGCATCGATAACCCATATATAGAGTAAGTGGGCCTTTGGGCCTTGGTTTTGGAACAGGAAAAATGGGCGATACAGACGGCAGTTCTAACGCAGCGCATCGCGCGCAGCCACAGAACGAATTAGATACCACCACCGACGACCGGAGCGGGTTTTTTCACGCATTATGGATGCGTTTTCCCCAGCCGAGGAGCTGGATGAGACCGAGCAAAACGGCCAAGCCATTGTAGC
Source organism: Falsiruegeria sp. JB4-1 (assembly GCF_055693495.1). Classification (NCBI taxonomy): domain Bacteria; kingdom Pseudomonadati; phylum Pseudomonadota; class Alphaproteobacteria; order Rhodobacterales; family Roseobacteraceae; genus Falsiruegeria; species Falsiruegeria sp. JB4-1. Next base: position 3,695,504 of record NZ_JBVFTZ010000001.1, on the reverse strand, counting down.
GGCCCAACCCCACGGCATGATCAACCTGAGGCGAATGCGCGTTCAGGACGTCGCGATACCAACCGCTGAAATCGTGTCGGTTCCAAGTTCAATCACCCGGGAGGAACTGGTTCAGGTGTTCCGGGAAAGCGGTTTGACCCGGATCCCAGTCTACGAGGGAACGCTGGATACGCCATTGGGTTTTGCACATCTCAAGGATTTTGCACTGATCCACGGTTTCAACGGCAACTCGACGAAATTCGACCTCCAAGGGATGCTGCGTCCCCTGCTATTCGTGCCGCCCTCGATGCAGATTGGTGTTTTGTTGACCAAGATGCAGACAGAACGCTGTCACATGGCACTTGTCATCGATGAATATGGTGGGGTCGACGGATTGTTGACCATCGAGGACTTGATCGAACAGGTCGTCGGTGAGATCGAGGACGAACACGACACAGACGAGGATCAGACTTGGATCAAGGACAAGCCAGGTTGCTACATTGCGCAAGCGCGCACACCGCTTGACGAGTTCGAGACCGAGATAGGTCGTTCTTTGACCAGTCATGAAGATGTTGACGAGGAAGAAATCGACACATTGGGCGGACTGGTCTTCATGCTTTCTGGTCGGGTGCCTGCCAGAGGAGAAGTCGTGTGTCATCCTGACGGGCCCGAATTCGAAGTCATCGACGCCGATCCCCGGCGGATCAAGCGGCTTCGGGTCATGTTGCCCGATCTCATCGAGTGACGCAGCAGGTGCTGGTGCGGTTCTGGCTGCGAATGGCCTGTGCTATTGCGGTCGGGGGCGTTGCCGCTTTTGGGTTGGCCCCTTTCGGATATTGGTGGGCAACACTGGTTGCCCTTGCGGGTGTGCCCTATCTGCTGGCGCGGGTTCAGACTCGCACTCAGGCGTTCGGCCTTGGTTGGGCGTTGGGTGTCGGTTATTTCACGCATAGCCTGATGTGGATTGTAGAACCCTTCATGGTTGACCCAGAGCGTCACGCGTGGATGGCACCCTTTGCCCTGCTTTTTTTGGCGGCGGGGCTGGCATTGTTTTGGGGCGCGGGAGTTGCGCTGTTTCACGCGCCGATCCGGGGGCCAATTGCGCGGGTCATTTTGCTGACCTGCGGCCTGTCGCTCGCCGAGTATGCCCGGGCTTATGTGCTGACGGGATTTCCCTGGGCGGCATTGGCGCAGGTATGGCTTGACGCGCCTGCGTCACTGCTTCTGGCTTGGGTTGGACCTCATGGCCTGGCAATCCTGACATTGGTGACGTCCTTTGGGCTGGGAACATTGCTTCTTTCGCCGGGGGCGTCACACATTTTCGCGCTTCTTCCCGGGTCCTTCTTTGCCGCTGCTACCTGGGCCGCGCAAACCTCGGCGCCGAATGTTGAGCCGAGCGGGCATGTCATCCGGCTGATCCAGCCCAATGCCCCGCAACATCAGAAATGGGATCCCGCCCATGTCCCTAAATTCTTTGAAAGGCAGCTTGAATTTACGGCTGCCCTTCCGAATTTCGGACAACCTGACCCGGATCTGATTGTCTGGCCTGAAACAGCGGTTCCTGTCTGGCTTGAAAACGCCCAACCGGCGCTGTCACGGATATCGCGTGAAGCACGCGGGGTACCATTGGCCTTGGGTATTCGCCGGTCAGAGGGCGCGCGGATCTATAACTCGATGGTCTATCTGGATGGGCAAGGCCAAATCGCTGGTATCTATGACAAGCACCACCTTGTGCCGTTTGGTGAATACGTCCCGTTCGGGAACCTGATGTCTCGTTTTGGTGTTCATGGGTTTGCAGCCAACAGCGGACAGGGGTTTAGCGCCGGTCCTGGTCCGGAAACCGTTCTCATGGGGCAACTTGGGCGTGCATTGCCTTTGATCTGCTACGAGGCAGTCTTTCCACAAGATATTAATGGGGTCGCTGAGCGCCCAGAATTTCTGTTGCAGGTTACGAACGACGCCTGGTTCGGAGCCCATTCCGGTCCATATCAGCATCTGGCTCAAGCCCGCATGCGCGCGATCGAGCAGGGCCTGCCAATGGTCCGCGCAGCAAACACGGGCATTTCAGCAATGATTGATCCGCTTGGGGTGGTCACGGATAGTTTGCCGCTTGGACAGGCGGGATATCTTGATGCTCCTCTGACCACAGCGTTGAAACCGACAGCATATTCTAGATTCGGTGATGCGCCTCCATTGTTGCTGCTGATTGCCATCGTTCTTGGCGTGGTCGTTTTCACACGCCGCGACGCATCTGACATTTAGGCGTTGACCACCCCTTTGGTGCCGCGTATCCCTCGAGAAACTGCCACAACGGCTTCCTGGCGTGGCTGTAGAACCTTAATGGAGCACTATTGATGTCCCGGAAAAACTACACTTTTACTTCGGAATCCGTGTCCGAGGGTCACCCAGATAAAGTCTGCGACCGGATTTCAGACGCCGTTCTTGACGCATTTCTGAGCGAAGAACCCGAGGCGCGCGTTGCCGCTGAAACCTTTGCTACCACCAATCGCGTTGTTATTGGCGGCGAGGTTGGCCTCTCAGATCAGGATAAGTTGCGCGATTACATGGGCCGTATCGAAGACATCGCCCGCGCCTGCATCAAAGACATCGGCTATGAGCAGGACAAGTTCCACCACGAGACAGTCGAGATCACCAACCTGTTGCATGAGCAATCTGCGCATATCGCCCAAGGTGTGGACGCGGCGGACAACAAGGACGAGGGCGCTGGCGACCAGGGTATCATGTTCGGTTACGCGACGACCGAGACCGAGGCACTCATGCCTGCCCCGATCCAGTACAGCCACGCGATCCTGCGTCGTCTGGCCGAAGTGCGCAAGAACGGCACCGAGCCCGCGCTTGGTCCTGACGCCAAATCGCAGCTGTCGGTGATCTATGAAGACGGCAAGCCCGTCGGTGTCAGCTCGGTCGTGCTGTCGACCCAGCACCTGGACGAGGCGCTGACCAGCGACGACATCCGCGCCATTGTTGAGCCCTACATCCGCGAAACCCTGCCGGAAGGCTGGTTGACCGCAGCAACCGAATGGCATGTGAACCCGACCGGCAAATTCGTGATCGGCGGCCCTGATGGCGACGCAGGCCTGACCGGGCGCAAGATCATCGTCGATACCTACGGCGGCGCTGCCCCGCACGGTGGCGGCGCGTTCTCGGGGAAAGATCCGACCAAGGTGGATCGCTCGGCGGCTTACGCCGCGCGTTACCTGGCCAAGAACGTTGTGGCTGCTGGCATGGCGGAAAAATGCACTATCCAGCTGAGCTATGCCATCGGCGTCAGCAAGCCGCTGTCGATCTACGCCGACACCCACGGCACGGGTGAGGTTGCACCCGCAGCGATCGAAAAGGCGATTGACCAGGTTATGGACTTGACCCCACGCGGCATCCGCTCGCACCTGGGTCTGAACAAACCGATCTATCAGCGCACAGCGGCCTATGGCCACTTTGGCCGCACACCGTCGGATGACGGCGGCTTCAGCTGGGAACGCACGGATCTGGTAGAGGCGCTGAAAGGCGCAGTCTGAGGCCAAGCTTTGAGGTTTCTAAAAGAGCGGTCCAATCGGGTCGCTCTTTTTCGTGGGCGGTCTTGAGACTCATGGCTGGGGTGTGCTCCCGCCCGTCGTACGTGCATCAAAGATGCCCTCCTCCCGTTGGGCCCAGCCTCGCTACGCTCGGCGGTTGGCGCTTTTGGCGAAGCAGTCGCCTTTGGTGCGACCGCGCCGAGCCGCAGGCGAGGCGCCCGGCCCAAGGCCGCTAGCGGGGCTGGCGCCGCCAGGATCGCTCGGGTGCGGGAGCGCTACGAATATTTGGGTTTCGGTTCCCTTTCCAGATTGGTAGATCGGACAGCTCGTTTGTGTGAGGGTTGGGTAACGATGCGACGGATAATGATCATCGGCGGCCCAGGGTCTGGCAAATCCACTTTGGCGCGTGCTCTTGGGGCCCGTTTGTCCCTGCCTGTCGTCCACATGGACCCGATCTATTGGCAGGGCGATTGGATCGAGCGGGACAAAGCAACCGTGATGCAAATGGCCAAGGCTGCTGCTGACGCGTCGGCCTGGGTTTTTGACGGCAACCATTCGCGCAGTATGGATTATCGCGCCGAGCGGGCAGACACGATCGTCTTTCTGGACATGCCGCGCGCCTTGCGGACCTGGCGTATCCTGTGGCGGTCGGCGCGTCACTATGGGCGGACCCGCCCTGACATGGGCCCCAATTGTCCCGAGCGCTTTGATCGTGAATTCCTGTCCTTTTCTTGGAACTATCAAACCAACGGCCGTTTGCGAGCCTTGGCCTTTGTCGATCGCTGGTCGGATGCGCGTAATACCCATATTCTGCGCTCGCGGGCCGAGGTGCGCCAATTCCTGCAACAGATCTGACCCTACACCCCATCTTGCAACGCTCGGCCCAAGCCAGTATGGGCCGGAGCATGAGCACCGATCACCCCAAACGCCCCCGCCGGAACTTTTATGGCCGCTTCAAAGGCAAGAGCCTGAAGCAAAGTCAAAAGACCTATCTGGATGAGGACCTGGCCGCCCTAGCGCCGGGCGCTGTCAGCTGGGATGAAAACCCCACGCGGCAGAACCTCGACCTTGACGGACTCTTTGGCGGCAAACCCGTCTGGCTGGAAATCGGCTTTGGCGGAGGTGAGCATCTGGTGCATCAGGCCGCCAGTAACCCCGACGTGGGCATCATCGGGGCCGAGCCCTATATCAACGGCGTTGCCATGCTCTTGGGCAAGATCCGCAAGGCCGGCGTCGAAAATCTCGCCGTGCATCCCGGTGACGCACGCGATCTGTTTGACGTGCTGCCCGATCAAAGCATCTCAAAAGCATTCCTGCTCTACCCCGACCCCTGGCCCAAGACCCGTCACCACCGCCGTCGTTTTGTAACGCAAGAGCACCTGGAGCCGCTGGCGCGGGTGCTGAAACCCGGCGCGATCCTACGGGTTGCCACTGACATCCCCGACTATGTCCGCCAGACCTTGGAAGAGGTGCCAAAGGCGGGCTTTGACTGGTTGGCCGAACGCCCTGACGATTGGCGCGTGTCGTGGGAGGATTGGATATCCACTCGTTACGAGCAAAAGGCGCTGCGCGAGGGCAGGGTGCCACATTATCTGACTTTCCGTCGACAGGGCTGAGAGGAGTGGTAGACTGAAGGCATTCATTCTATTTTTGGAATTTTGCCATGTCCGACCTTCGCATCACGAACTGCCACGTGCATCTGTTCCACGCTGATCACGTACCCGAAGACTACCCATATTGGGCACTCAAACCTTTCAAGGACATGCCTTGGCTGATCAGGGGCTGGAATTTGGTATGTCCCTGATCGGTCAGCACCCAATTGCTGAAAAGCTCAGCCGTCTCTACCGGTTCCAGCAGGAAACCCAAGCTGGCAGCCAGCGTGCCATCCTGGACAATGTACGTCAGCACTATCCGTCGAACACCCGTTTTGTTGTACTGCCCATGGAGCTTTCGGCGTTTGGCTATGGCGCGCCCGAGGTGCCGTTGACGGCACAGCATGACGAACTGGCCGAGCTGACCCATGACCCAGAGGTGGGCTCTTCTGTTATCCCCTTTGCCACGCTCGACCCGCGCGCCGATCCGCAAGCCACCGAAGTTTGGCGGGCCATCGACCAACTGCGGTTTCGCGGGGTCAAGATTTATCCTCGCTTGGGTTTTGCCCCAAATGACCCGAGACTGATGAAGCACCTCTACCCAAGGATGGAGGAACTGGGACTACCGCTCATGACCCATTGCTCGCGCGGCGGGGTGCAGGGTCGCGAGTTGTCCGACCATTGGGCCGACCGCTACACAGAACCCGATGCCTATATCCCGATCATGAAAGCGCACCCGAAACTGCGCATCTGCTTGGCGCATTTTGGCGGGCAACGGGATTGGGCGGCCTATGTGAACCCCGACCAACGCAACCCCTTTGCCGATGAATACCGCAACAACTGGCAAGTCCGCATCCGCGAGATGATCTGCAGTGGCGATTATCCGGGGCTGTGGACCGACATTTCCTACACGCTGTTTCATTTCGAGGACTACGTGCCGTTCCTGCGCCTTTTCTTGTTGGGGGATGAGCCGGAGCATGAGCGGCTGCGCAGCAGAGTCCTCTTCGGGTCCGATTTCTACATGACCCGTCAAGAGAAACTATCCGAGAAGGCGGTGTGTTTCCGTCTGCGCAATGCTCTGGGAGAGGAAGTGTTCCGCCAGATCGCCGAAGAGAACCCGTCGCGCTGGTTGGGCGATTCATAGTACCGACACCAATTGCTATGTTCTTCATAGTGTTTGTGAGAAGGCATACGAAATGCAGGCTTCAACACGGATTTTGTGCTTAGCGAGCTTCTACATCATGAATTACACCATTGCTTCAGACTAAAGCGGTGTCACTTACGTATGACTGAGCTCTCAGGAGTTTCCGGGCAGAGCCGACTGCGCGGGCGCAGCCTTCCTTGACTGAAAATCAGTTCAAGCAATACTTGGTTGAGACACCAGCCTTTTGCATTACGTCACGCCGAGCAATTCATACCCTTCGATGATTGGAGCCTTACTATGCTAAAGAAAATGCTTCCCCTACTTTTGTTTCCCGTTTCGGCGCTGGCCGATATATCGGACGAAGCGAATGCCTGTATCGATGAACTGATGTCCCGCTACGGCAACGTTGGTGGGGAAGTTTTAGGGCAGGAATTTAGTGAAGCAGCAATCATGGTACGTCTCCGCGATGGTAACGGTGTCGAATACGAATGCATCGTTTGGTCCGGACCTGAGGTCGCAGATCTGCGTCCCGTCAATGGCGACGGCGATGTAGCGAATGACGGGGTAGGCGCATCGGCGGGTGCAGGTGTCGCCTCGCAAACAGTATCCGGTGAACAGACGGTCAGATTTGACGCGGGCACCAGCGGTACCGTAATGAGCGGAACCCTCCAACCCGGTACATCTGTGCGTTATGTTTTGGGCGCGAACGATGGACAATTTCTGAATGTCGATGTCGGTTCGCATGGCGGAGCTCTCGACTACAAGATATTTAATCCGGACGGCTCTCTGTTGCTCGATCTGATTTCCTCTGACACACCGTATCGAGGACAGTTATGGCAGTCCGGCGACCATGTCGTGGAAGTCGTCAACGCTGGCGCACAGCCCGTATCGTTCGATGTTGGAATGGGTATTGAGTGATCAAGCCAATTCCAATTTAGGACGTATGGCTGCTGCACGAGGCTGAGCCAAACTCAGCGAGAATGGCGATTGGATTGGGCTCGATCCTGACACTGTTTTTATCTGCGTTCTGCCAGTTTCGGACCATTTACCCATCGGGCAAGGCCTTACTGGTTAGATCAAAGGTGTCTGATTGTCTTGCAGTCACCTTTGCTGCTGGACGCTGATGGGGCAATTGGGTAATCGGTTTGGGACTGATAGCGCAAAAGGAACCACCACATGTCCGGACACGGTACGCCCATCCCGATGACCTCGACCCCCTGTGGTCCGCTGAGCGGTGTGGCCGAGGTGCCTGGCGACAAGTCAATCTCGCATCGCTCGCTGATCCTGGGTGCGATGGCTGTTGGGGAAACCCGGATTACCGGCCTGCTGGAGGGCGAGGACGTGCTGGATACGGCCAAGGCCATGCGCGCATTCGGGGCCGAGGTGACCAAACATGACGATGGCAGCTGGTCGGTGCATGGTGTGGGTGTTGGCGGGTTTGCCGAGCCTGAAAACGTGATCGACTGCGGCAATTCTGGCACCGGGGTGCGTTTGATTATGGGGGCGATGGCGTCTTCTCCGATCACCGCGACCTTTACTGGCGATGCCAGCTTGAACGGCCGCCCCATGGCACGGGTGACGGATCCGCTGGCGCTCTTTGGGACCCAGACTGTTGGTCGCAAAGGCGGGCGCCTGCCCATGACCATTGTGGGGGCCGCTGATCCGGTGCCGGTCCGCTATGAGGTGCCGGTTCCCTCGGCACAGGTGAAATCCGCCGTGTTGCTGGCAGGGCTGAATGCGCCGGGCCAGACCGTAGTAATCGAGAAAGAAGCCACTCGCGACCACTCCGAACGGATGCTGGCGGGATTTGGTGCTGAAATCACGGTCGAGGACACCGACGAGGGCCGGGTGATCACCCTGACCGGGCGGCCTGAGCTGAAACCGCAGGTGATTGCGGTGCCGCGTGATCCCTCTTCGGCAGCCTTCCCGGTTTGTGCCGCGCTGCTGACGCCGGGATCGGATGTGCTGGTGCCGGGGATCGGGCTGAACCCAACGCGCGCAGGGCTTTTTACTACGCTGCGTGAGATGGGCGCCGATCTGACCTATGAAAATGAGCGTGAAGAAGGCGGCGAGCCGGTCGCGGACCTACGTGCGCGCTATTCACCTAACATGCAAGGGATCGAGGTCCCACCCGAACGTGCGGCATCTATGATCGATGAATACCCGGTGCTGTCTGTTGTTGCCGCCAATGCCACTGGCACCACAATGATGGCGGGCGTTAAAGAGCTGCGCGTCAAGGAAAGTGACCGGATTGATGCGATGGCCCGTGGGCTGCGCGCCAATGGTGTCACCGTGGACGAAGGTGAGGATTGGTGGGCGGTCACAGGTCTGGGCATCGGCAACGTGCCCGGCGGCGGCACCTGCGAGAGCTTTCTGGATCACCGCATCGCCATGTCGTTCATGGTGATGGGTATGGGCGCGCAGGCACCGGTCTCGGTTGATGACGGTGGCCCGATTGCCACCTCGTTCCCGATCTTCGAGCCGCTGATGGCCGGTCTTGGGGCAAACGTCGCACGGGGTTAATCCCCGCGCTGTCGCTTAGATGTAGCCGAGCGACCAAACCACGGTGCCAATGCCGAGGGCGAACCACACTAGCAGGACGGTCCAATAGGTCCACGGATCCTCATCGCTTGCGATGGGGGCCCACAGGTATGTGTAGCCCATGAACAGATCCTTGATCGCCCAAAGGATTAGGCCGATGCCGACGTAAAACCAGATATCCATGTTCGTCTCTTGTGTATGAGTGAGTGTACGTTCTTTTACAGGCTCCATATAAGTCCCGCAATTGGGTGATCTACGGGGAAATAAGTGAACGGTAACTCAATTTTCATGCTACACTTTGATGGCGCCGTTTTGGACAGGCGCAATCAGGGAGAGATAGATGTTCAAAAAATCCATTTTCCAAGCTTTGACCGTGACCGGGTTTGCACTTTTGCCCACATGGGGCGCCGCCTTTGATCTGGTCGATCCGGCCGAGATTGGTTTTGATCCGGGCAAGGTGGCCGCTATCGCGCAGATGCTGGACAATGACGTGGCCGAGGGGCGCATTCTGGGCGGGACCGTTTCGATCCTGCGCAACGATAGGCTGGCACTGCATCACGCGGCGGGTTTGCGTGCGGCGGATGGAGTGGCGCAAGAGATTGATGATATTTTTCGCATTTTTTCGATGACCAAACCCATCGTTTCGGTCGCGGCCATGATGCTGGTCGAGCGCGGGCAGCTGGAGCTTGACGCGCCGCTCAGCCAGTATATCCCCGAATATGCCGACACCAAGCTGATCGAAGCCAGCGGCCTGTATGAGCCCGAGCGCGAAATCACTGTGCGCGACTTGCTGCGTCATACGTCCGGCATCGTCTATGGCTTCTTTGGCGATACTTTTGCCCGCGATGAATACAAGAAACACAATCTGTTGGATACGACCGTCAGCACGGGCGATCACGCCCGTCTGATTGCCTCGTTGCCCCTGGAACATGAACCTGGCGCGGCCTGGGAATATGGCCGATCAACCGACGTTCTGGGCCATGTGGTTGAAGTTGTCTCGGGCCAGCGCCTCGACCAGTTCTTGAAGGCCGAGATCCTCGATCCCCTGGACATGAAAGACACTGCCTTTTTTGTTTCGCAGGACAAGGTCGATCGTGTCGCCTTGCCGGGCGTCCACGGGTTCATGTTCGATCCCATGATCGAACCTGCCTATCAGTCGGGCGGCAGCGGACTGATGTCCACTACGCCGGATTATCTGCAATTCGTCGGGATGCTACTGAACGGCGGAGAGCTGGGCGGTGTTCGTATCCTGAAGCCCGAAACCGTTGCAGACATGGGCATGGATCATCTGCAAGGTGTGCGTCCCGGTAACTACGACCTGCTAGGGGACGAAAACACCTTTGGTCTGGGTTTTGCCATTCGCCAGTCTGAGGCAGGCACCGGCAAGGGCTCGATCGGGGATATGTGGTGGGGTGGCTTTGCCGGAACCTATTTCTGGATCGACCCGGCACAGGACATGGCTGTTGTCTTCATGATCCAGAACCCGGATCAACGCGAATACTACCGCCCGGTTTTGCGTAACGCGGTTTATGAGGCTCTGACAGGCAACTAAGCGCTGTCCCCGGTATGGAAATCTTTGTGCCGGGGATTGCCAAAGGTGTGCCCAGATCAAATAAGGTGAGCTGAACCATATTTGCGGAGCTCCCATGCGTTTCACCATCGCCATCGACGGACCGGCAGCAGCTCGGCAAAGGTACGATCTCCAAAGGTGTATCTGCCCATTTCGGCTTTGCACATTTGGACACCGGGCTGCTCTATCGTGCCGTTGGTCGTCGCACATTGGATGGTGTGGGGGCCGAGGCCGCCGCGCTGGAACTGACGCCCGAGGACCTGACCCATGAAGACCTGCGCAGCGCGCATGTGGCCCAGTGCCGCCAGCAAGGTCGCCGTCATCCCCGAAGTTCGCGCCGCATTGGTCGACTTTCAACGTAGCTTTGCCCGCCGCGACGGGGGCGCGGTGCTGGACGGGCGTGACATCGGTACTGTGATTTGTCCCGAGGCCGAAGTGAAGATCTATGTCACCGCCACGCCCGAAGTACGCGCTGAACGCCGATATCTGGAACTTTTGGGCAAAGGTTCCGACATCAGCCGCGCTCAGGTTCTGGCTGACGTCAAGGAACGCGACGCCCGCGACATGGAGCGTGCGCAGGCACCGCTCATCCCGGCTAAGGACGCGGTCTTGGTGGACACCAGCGATCTGTCGGTCGACGACGCGTTGGACGCAGCAATCGCCATCGTGCAGGGCAGGCTGCCACAAGTCGGCTGAACCGATCACCAACCTGTGTATCGCTCATCCGGGCACGCCTGCTTAGGCTCGGGGCATCCCAACCCCGGAGGCCCGCCATGATCCGTCGCGTTCTACTGTTGTTGATGTTGTCCACTGGCACAGTGGCTTTGGCGCAGGAAACTGAAGACACGCCCAAAGCGTCCGAGGCCGAAGAGCGCATGACCTATGAGCGTCTTGGCAAAATCATCTTTGTCCTTGATCCGGATGCACGGCCACGCGGTCCGGGATTTGAACTGACAGTTGCAGGTGTGCCGATTATTGTAGTGACGGATGCAATCGCAGACCGCATGCGCGCCATGGTTCCGATCCGTCGGGCGGACGAACTGACGAGCGAGGACATGCAGCGGATGATGCAGGCCAATTTCGACACCGCGCTCGACGCGCGTTATGCCATTGCCAACGGAACGCTCTGGGCTGCCTTCATCCACCCGCTGTCGCCGCTGGAGAAGGATCAGTTCATTTCCGGTCTCGCGCAAACCGTCAACATCGCCAAAACTTATGGCACGCTCTATTCCGGGGGCAGCTCAATATGGTGGCGGCGACAGCGGCAATCTGCAACGCGCGCTGATCGAGGAGCTGCTCAAGAAGGGCGAAGAAATCTAAGCCGGTGCAAGCGGGTTGGCGGCGATCGGAGCCAACGTTGCAAGATTGCAAAGCGAAACATGCTGTCGCGACAGCGCTGTTTGCACTAAACCTTCGATTTCTCGGGCGCGGGCCATGGCTCCGAAAATGAACGCATTTTGCGAAACCCGGATTAACAGGGCATACTTGGACGCACCTTGTTTTCTAGATTTTCTCCTAGGGTTTTCCCATGTTGGCGCAACAACCCAATATTCTGACCCGATGCGTTGCAGCGATTGGGTTATCGATCCGCTCCAAACTGCTGATCGCATTCATGGGCATCACCGGTCTTCTTGTCGTCTTGTCGCTTTTTGGGCTCTACTCTTTGCAGCAGTCTCACGCCCGTACCCAGGCACTGATCCGAGATCAGGAGCGCATCGAGTATTTCACCCAAATCCACGCATATGTCGGCGATCTTATCGCGATGACTGTCGGACAATACACACCCTATGGGCTCAACAATTCGGGGTCAGGGGATTCTTTGGCGCCCCCGTTGATGCTCGTGTTGGCGACCTTCAATTGTTCGTTGGCAAGGGCGTTCGACACTTCGGGCAACCTGACATGCCGGACGCGGACCTTGTCGCGCGCCTTCGGTCTGAATTGGCTATTCTCCGGCCACATGCCATCGAGGTGCAACGCCTGCGTCGCGAAGAAGGCAAGCCGGTGGCAGCCCCTTATGCCATGGAAAAACTGTTTGAACCGCTGCGCAGCATTCAGCGCGATGTTTATACTGTCGTCCAAGGCATCGAAAGAGACATGGCCGCCAAGGCCAGGTCGACGGCTGTGGCCTATCAGGCCTCACGCCAATTGGTGGTCACTTGGGCACTGGTCGCCGTGGGCATATCGCTCTTGCTGGGCTATGCCATCTCGTCCTCTCTGGTTTGGCCGGTTCATCGGATCGGACAAACGCTGGATACAGTTGCCAAGGGGGCTTCGACGCCCGTGTCTCTGTTCCAAATCGGGATGAGCTCGGCGAGTTGGCTCACAATGTCAACGCCACGAGTGAGCAGCTTGGCGACCTCTACCAAGAAGTCGAAAGCCAGCGCGCAGAGTTGGCAAAAGAGCATGCCAAGTCTGAGGCGCTTTTGTACAACCTGCTGCCTGCCGACATAGCAGCCCGCCTGAAGCTCGAACCGGACAGGACAATCGCCGATAGCCTCCCCAGGGTGGCGATCCTGTTTGCCGACATCGTGGATTTCACGCCCAGGGCCGTTTCATTGCCGCCCGAGGACGTTGTGGACTTTCTGAACAAGATTTTCAGCGCCTTTGATGAGCTTGCCGAAATACATGGGCTGGAAAAGATAAAAACCATCGGCGACGCCTATATGGTTGCCGCCGGGATGCCGTCCCCGGTCGGGGACCCGGTGCATCGCGTGGCAGAAATGGCCCTGGACATGCAACGGGTCGTGATCGAGATGTCTTGCGAGTTTCCCGAAGGCCTAGAGGTTCGCATCGGGCTTCACGCAGGTCCGGCCGTGGCTGGCGTTATCGGGAACCGAAAGCTGTTCTACGACGTTTGGGGCGAGACGGTGAATACAGCCTCTAGAATGGAAAGCCTCGGGGAACCGGGCCGCATTCAAGTCACTGCAGAGGTAAAGGCAGAGCTGGAACCGGGGTACCAATTTGTTCGACGCGGGCAGGTCGACGTCAAAGGCATCGGTGAGGTGGAGACCTGGTGGCTGTCTGGAAAGCAGGCTGTAGCTTAGTGCTTGCCTCTCAAACGAAAGTGCTGGCAACCAACGCGGCCTGCTCCGAGCGTGATGTTCTCGTCAAAAATAGAGGAGGCCGGAGCAGCCTTTCGGCGCTCCGGCCCAACCCGCCGTTCGTGAGTGATGGCAGGACGTTGTAGTCCACGGCGGGTGTAACTGATCCTTGCAGTGCAAAGACCGTGCCGCCGTCGGAACGTCGTTGGGAATCGGACCGGGGTGGCAATCTGCCGGACGTACCTATGTCCCCGGAACGAAGGGTTCAATTAAGGTATTCCATAGTCCAAAGGGCCAAAACCGCAGTCAAATTGCCCAAGTTGGCGGTTTTTTACTCATGACCTTACGTCAATGCGTGCCCTTTTGCCTGTCCAGTTCGGCTTGTTCCACCGGCGTTGGAGTGTGGTTGAACACAAACGCCGTGCGACAAGCCTCTTCTCCACCAAGTTCTGCGATCTTGAGGCGCTGATCGGCAAAGGCGCGGGCATTCACTTCTTCGGGATTGCAAATGTCGCGCAGGCGCCGTTCACCTTCTACCAGGGCCGCCTGAACCTCAGGGTCGTTCACGCCGTCTACAGCGCGGTTCACCTGCTCATGCGGGTCCTTGCCCAGATCAAAGAGTTGCGGGGAATGACCCACGTAATGCACGTACTTCCACTGCCCCCACCGCACCATGAATGTGCCGGTCTTGGAGCCACCGTCGTGGTACTCGCTGAACCCTGTCCGTTCCAGATCATCCGGCGCGTTAGCGATGGCGCGCAGTGAGACACCTGGCAGAGCCGCGCTTGTATCATCACCGCTGACGCCGCAGATATCCCGCGCCGTAGCCGCGATATCGATCAGGTTCGTACATGTCGCCACCCGGTGTCCGGCAGGCACGCCGGGACCGGCGGCGATCATCGGCACGCCGGCGCTGGCCTCATACATCACCTGTTTGGTCCAGAAGCCCTGGTCCCCCATCATATCGCCATGGTCCGAGACATAGACGACCACGGTATTCTCTAACTGCCCGCTCTCTTCCAATGCTTTGAGGACCCGTCCCACGCAGTCATCCATGAAAGAGGTCAGACCGTAATAAGCTGCCTTGGCCTCGCGCATCTTCTGCTCGTCAAAATAGTCGTCGTAGTGGAAGAATGCCTTGATGTTGCGCAGCTCTGGGTGGTCGGGGATGCCCTCGCCGTAACCTACCGGCAGATCCATATCAGCCGGATCATACATGGCCGCCCATTCCTCGGGACAAGTAAGGGGGTAGTGCGGGCTGACCAGGGACACAAAGGCGGCCCAGGGTTGGTCCTGCCGCGCTGGGTTAGCCAGCCAAGCCTCGGTCGCATCAGTAATGGCGCGGTCATAGTCGGTATAGGTCGAAGGGCCGACGCCCACATCGCCCGCCAGTTCAGCGGCAGAATCATAAGGCGGCGGGTTCTCCCTGAGAAGACCCACGGCCCAGCCTACGCCGCCCACCACATGCATCGGCAGTATCTCTTGGCTGAACCCGTTGTCATCCTCGCCCGAGCGGAAATGCAGTTTGCCAATGCTTACCACCTCGCGCCCCGCGTCCCGCAGATGGCCCATCCAGCTGCGGGGATGCCCTGTATAGGGCGTGGCGCTGTCCCAATTGCCTGTCTTGTGCACCCAATCGCCTGTGGCCAGTGCCGCCCGAGTGGGCACGCACATGGGTGAGGGGTATAGGCGGCGTCATACATCGTGCCGCGTGCCGCCAAGGCATCCAGATTTGGCGTCTTCACGATCGGATGGCCTGCGCAGCCCATAGCATCTTTGCGATGTTCGTCCGAGATGATGACCAGGAAATTGGTGGGGGTGCTCATGGTGCTGCCTTTCGTGTCGTGCCGGACGAAAAAGGCGGATGCCGAAAGCACCCGCCTGATCCCTTCATCCAAGCCCTAGCACGTCAGCCAGCGATGCGGTCTTTCAAAAAACGACGCAAAATCTTGCCCGAGGGCGATTTTGGCACTTCGTCGATTACCTCGAGCACGCGAACCTGTTTGTAATGCGCCAGACGGTCGCCCAGATATCCTTGCAACGACTTTAAATCCGGAGCTTCTTTGCCAGGTGCGGCGACGATAAAGGCCATGGGCAACTCGCCCGCCTCGTCATCGGGTTTGCCGATAACGGCGGCGTCCACGATATCGGGATGGGTGAGAAGCTCTGCTTCGAGCTCCGCCGGGGCCACCTGGAAGCCCTTGTACTTGATCAGTTCCTTCAGGCGGTCGGTGATATAAACGAACCCCTCGTCATCGAAATGCGCGATGTCACCGGTACGCAGCCAACCGCCGTCAACAATGGTCTCGGCCGTGGCGGTGGGGTTGTTCAGATAGCCCTTCATCACCTGCGGTCCGCGGATCCACAGCTCGCCGTCCTCGCCGTCCGCGGCATCCTCCATCGTTTCGATGTTCACGATCCGGCATTCGGTGCTGGGGATGGTGACGCCCGAGGCTCCGGATTTGCCCACCCCATTGGGAGAGATATGGCTGACCGGGCTTAGCTCGGTCATGCCATAGCCCTGATTGACCCGTGCATCTAACCGCCCGGCCAAAGCATCGCCCACATCTGCCCCCAAGGGCGCGGCGGCGCAGAAGATCTGGTCGGCAAACGACAGGTCATATTTGTCAATGAGCGGGTGCATCGCCAGCGCCAGCGCCACTGGCGGCACGATCCATAGCCGAGGTGTTTTGTGTTCGCTGATCAGGTCCAGATATTGCTCCAGATCGAACCGGGGCATGGTGACCAGCGCACCACCTGCAGCCAGATAGATGTTCATCATCACCTGCAGGCCGTAGATGTGAAAGAACGGCAGGAAAACCACCGTCCGCTCGCCATTGGTCAGGTCCGACGGCACTAGCGTCTGATCGGTGTTCACCACCAGGTTCTGGTGGGTCAGCATCACCCCCTTGGGCAGGCCCGTCGTACCCGACGAGTAAGGAAGCGCCACCACGTGACCAGCCACATCAACCGGGGCCTGTTCGGCCATCGGCGCGCCCATCAAATCGGTAAAAGCCAGCGTGCCTTCGGGCGCATCTCCGATCACCACGATTTCGGTAACACCCGTGCCCTTGGCGGCCTCGCGTGCGGTGTCCAAAAACATTTCGATGGTGACAAGAACGTCGGCGGACGCGTCCATCAGCTGATGGTTCACCTCATGCGCTGTATAGGTCGGGTTGATCGTGGTGACCGTGCCCCCGGCCCAGGCGACACCGTGAAAGGCGATGCAATATTCCGGGATGTTGGGCAGCATCAAGGCCACGCATTTGCCTGCTCCCATGTCACGCGCGTCCAATCCGCCAGCCAACGATTTGACCGCACCGATGAACTGCGCCCCGGTGTAGCTGCGCCCTGATGGCCCATCGATCAGAATGGTCATCTCGGGGTCGATCCCCTCAAACACCCGCTGTGTGATGGTCTGATCGGACAAGGTAACGTCCGGAAATGTGCTGGTAATAATACCCACGCGTAAATCCCCCTGAATTTTTCCTTTGATTGCCACCACTCTAGGAGGAGCGGCCCACAATCCAAAAGACTATTCTTTGAGACGTTACGCGTCTTCCATTGCGGCCTGCGCGTCATAGGCTTCGCGCGCCTGATCAATGGCGTTCAGGTTCTCCAGCGCCCACAGGCCCATAACCTCAACCGGCTTGCGAAACGACTGCCCCAGCGGGGTCAGCGAATATTCCACCTTGGGCGGGATTGTCGGGTGATAGGTTCGGTTGACCAACCCGTCGCGCTCCAAAGCACGCAAGGTCAGGCTTAGCATGCGCTGGGAAATGCCCAGATGACGCTTGAGCTCGTTGAACCGCAGCGTACCGTAGCGTGCCAGAGAGATCACGATCAGCACGCTCCACCGGTCACCGACGCGGCCCAGAACCTCGTTTATGCGTCCACATTCAGGGCATTGATTGGCTTTGTTCATGGCGGTGGTTCCCTCTATGTGACCGGGGCTCAGACATGTGCCTTCTTGTGGGGCTATCTGGTGTCACATATATAGCCGGTTACAAAATTATACCACCCCTGGGCAGATGCCCATCAAAGGACGCAAGACATGACCAAAAGCACCCTGATCGACAAGCTGAACTGGCGCTACGCAACCAAGAAGATGGACCCCGCCAAACCGGTTGAGCAAGACAAGGTCGACCAGATCGTCGAGGCTGTGCGTATGGCCCCCACATCCAGTGGCACCCAGCCGTTTGAACTGTTTGTCGTGACCAACCCCGACATCCGCGCCCAGATCCGCCCCCACGCCTGGGATCAGGCCCAGATCACCGAAGGGTCGCACCTGCTGGTGTTTGCGGCCTGGGACAACTATTCGGCCGACCGCATCGACGCGGTGACCCAGCAGATGACAAACGAGCGCGGCGAGATCCCGATGCTGAACCAGTATTACGAGAACCTCAAAGCCAACTACCTGCCGCGTGACGCGCAGGTGAACCACGACCACGCTGCCCGTCAGGCCTATATCGCGCTGGGCTTTGCCCTGGCCGCGGCTGCCGAGCTGGACGTCGACAGTACCCCGATGGAAGGTTTTGATCCTGCCAAGGTCGATGAGATCCTGGGCCTGAGCGAAAAGGGCCTGCGCTCGGTCGTGCTTTTGCCGCTGGGCTATCGTCAGGAAGACGCCGACTGGCTGCTGCCGATGAAAAAGGTCCGCAAGTCGAAAGAAACCTTCGTGACCGAGATTGCGTGATATAGCATCGCGCGGGGGCGGCTCAACGGGCCGCCCCCTTTTTTGTCAGACATAGATTGCAGGACCAAGAAACATGACTCAGGCTGACGCCCTGTTCCGCCCGCTGGATACTGAAAAACTGACGTTGAAAAACCGCGTCGTCATGGCCCCCATGACGCGCACCATGTCGCCGGGCAACGTTCCGAATGACGCGGTGGTGGATTACTATCGCCGTCGGGCCGAGGGGGGCGTGGGCCTGATCATTACTGAGGGCACCTTTGTCGATCACCCCGCTGCCATCGCGTATCCGAATGTGCCTGCATTTTATGGGGACAAGGCACTGGCCGGGTGGAAACGCGTGGTCGAGGCCGTGCACAAGGCTGGCGGCAAGATCGCCCCGCAGATCTGGCACGTGGGCGCGATCCGTAGACCCGGCATCAACCCAGGCGGCGACACACCGGGCTATAGCCCCAGCGGAATGGCCGTTCCGGGCAAGGTCCGGGGGCACGCCATGACACAGGACGACATCAACGATGTTGTGGCCGCCTTTGCCAAGGCCGCCAAAGACGCAGAAGCGATCGGATTTGATGCCGTCGAAATCCATGGGGCTCATGGTTACCTGATCGACCAGTTCTTCTGGGACGGCACCAACCAGCGCGACGACGCATATGGCGGCGATCTGGCCGCGCGCTCGCGGTTTGCGCTAGAGGTGGTCAAGGCCGTCCGCGCCGCCGTCAGCCCCGATTTTCCCGTGATCTTCCGCTTCTCGCAGTGGAAGCAACAGAACTACGCCGCCCGTTTGTGTGAAACACCCGAAGAACTGGGCGCTTTCCTACAGCCGCTGGCCGAGGCCGGTGTCGACATCTTCCACTGCTCCACCCGCCGCTTCTGGGAGCCAGAGTTTGAAGGCTCGGACCTGAATCTGGCTGGCTGGACCCGTAAACTGACAGGCAAACCCTGCATCACCGTGGGATCGGTGGGCCTGAACGCCGATTTCTTGCCCGAAGACGGTACCGCTGACTTCAAGGCCGCAGAACCCGCCAGCCTCGACAATCTGGTGGACCGGATGGACCGGAACGAGTTCGACATGGTCGCCATCGGCCGCGCCCTGATCGCCAACCCCGATTGGGCCAACCAGGTGCAGGCAGGCAAGTTTGCCGACCTGGCGGCCTATGAAAAGGACATGCTGCTCAAGCTCGACTGACGGCGTTGCCCTGGTCGCTGGTTCAGCTTGAACTTTGCGGCGGGAATTGACTGGATAATGTTTCTTTTTGGAACGAAAGCAGGGCTGCATCGCATTTGTGGTGCAGCCCAATCGGCACGACGTTCGTCAGAGAGCAACGGTGTGATGTTCGCATATTGGTCGAAAGCCTTCACGGGCTGGTTCTAAGGGAAATGTCCAGCATGCGGACAAGGCCGACCTTCGAATTACGATCAAGGCTTTACAGTCTGGCAAGTTCCGGCTGACACGTATAGCTTACCGTAAGTGACCAAATGAACCTCAAGGTAGGTTGTACCCGGCATGGAGAATGACACAACACGGGAAAGTCTTCTGACCGAACTGCACCGTGGTCTTAGACGCGAAGAAGCGACCCGGTCCATCCTCCAAGTCATTCAAAAGTCTCGCGATGACGAAGGACCTGTGTTCGAAGCCATCCTCACACAGGCGGCGGTGTTATGCGAGGCAAGCCAAGCCTCTCTGCAACTCGCCAACATTGAACGCACACAGTTCGAAATTGCCGCTTACTGGGGGTTTGAGGAAACGGCCTTCAGTGTCGGGGGATCCGCGCCCTTGGACAGCGGCAGGCCGATTCCGGAAGCTATCCGATCTGGTCTGACCGTCAACATTGCCGATCTGAGCGACACCGATTTTTATCGCAAAAATGACCCCATCATCAGCCATGTAGTCGATGTTGAAGGAGTGCGCTCTTGGCTAGTGGTGCCATTACTTTCCGGACCGCAAGCGATTGGTGCGATAGCACTTAGCCGCAAAGAAGTTAGACCGTTCATCGAGACCGAAATCCATTTGGTCGAGAGCTTTGCAGCTCAGGCTGTCATTGCCATTGAGAATGGGCGCCAGTTTCGGGAAGTAAGAACTCGGCTGGAACGCGAGCAGGCTTCGGCAGAAATTCTTAAGATCATTAGCCAGTCTAGGGACAATGAGCAGCCGGTTCTGGATGCTATCGTGTCAAACGCCGGACACCTCACCGACGCCCATCTCGCCGGGATCAGCTTGGTCAATTCACAAGGCACCCATTTGGCGTATGCAGCGGCATTCGGCCCGATGTCGGATCACTTCCCCAAGGGTACGGAGTTTGACCTGACTGGACCATTGCAGATTGCGGTCACGGTTCGAGAGTCCCGCACGATTCACACGCCCGATATGGCAAATGATCCACTGTACTTTGAAGGCGATCCAGTGCGGCGCAAGCTCGTTGATGAGGTCGGGATTCGCACTTTTTTGACTATACCGCTGGTGAAGAACGCAATTGCATTTGGATGCCTGAATCTAAGCCGCCGAGAGGTCCGCCCTTTCACGGCGGATGAAATTCGAATGGTCGAAACCTTTGCGGCGCAGGCGGTCATCGCGATAGAAAACGTTCGCCAATTCCGTGCATTGGAAACACTCAACTCCGAGCTTGAGGACAGGGTTAAAGACCAGGTAGGCGAGATCGAACGCATGGGCAAGCTCAAGCGTTTTCTGCCTGCCGCCGTCGCGGACACCGTAATCTCATCCGGCTCGGAAAAGATGCTGGCGAGCCACCGCGCACTACTAGGGGTCCTGTTCTGTGACATCCGTGGGTTCACAGCTTTCTGCGAGATCGCCGAACCGGAAGAAACCATCGAGGTGTTGCAAACCTATCACGAGGAAATGGGCAAGTTGATCAACGCCCATGGCGCGGGTGTAGATCATCGCATGGGTGATGGAATCATGGTGCTGTTCAACGATCCGATCCCTTGCCCGGATCCAGCCGGAGATGCTGTCCGCCTTGCTGTCGCGATGCGCTCTCGCATGGACGAGTTGGCAAAACACTGGAAGCGCATGGGATTCCGACTGGGTTTTGGGGTCGGCGTGTCGCTGGGCTATGCCACTGTTGGCATGGTGGGTTACGAAGGGCGGTCCGAGTACACTGCATCAGGCACAGCGATCAACGTCGCTTCGCGCCTTTGCGAACTGGCTGAGGACGGCGAAATCCTCCTGAGTGCACGAGCTGCCGTTGCCGTGGAGGACGACTGTCCTTCGATCTCTTCTGGCGAGTTCACGCTCAAGGGCATACGCGAACCCATCGAAGTATTCAGGTTGGACCGCAGAGAAAACTCGTAGTGGGAAGTCTCTGACGAGAGCAAGCGTTGTATTTGGTACTTTGGGCTCAACCCACCCATTCGCTGCAAGAACCGCCTAGGTCAGCATTGGGCCGTCCGCGAAGACGGCCCACGTTTCTAAATCTCAATGGCTTCTGAAATCGCTAGCGCATCTTCGAGTTCGACGCCAAGGTATCGAACGGTGCTATCCATCTTTGTATGGCCGAGTAACAGTTGCACCGCACGCAGGTTGCCAGTTTTGCGATAAATGTGTGCAACCTTGGTTCGTCTCATTGAATGGGTTCCGAACGATGTGGGATCGAGACCGATGGATTTGACCCATTCACGGACAAGCCGCGCATATTGGCGTGTCGAAATGTGCAGCCGTTCGTGAAACCGACCAGGCCACAAGTGTTCGGATCCAACCATTAGTGGCTCCTCCATCCATCGCAGAATTGAAGTGCGCGTGCCCTCGGTGATCTCGAACCGCACGGGTCCTTGCGTCATGCTTTGGATGATCGAAGCCCGTTCCTTGACCTGACCCGATGCGTAGATGTCCGCGACCTTCAGTTCTACCAAATCGCAACCGCGAAGCTTGCTGTCGATGGCAAGGTTGAACAAAGCCAGATCACGATGGTTCTCGGCGATTTCCAGCCGCACGCGGATGGCCCAGACATGTTACGGCATCAGAGGGCGTTTTTGCCCGACGACGCGACCTTTATTCCAAGCAGGGTGGCAGGCTCAAATGGCAGGTAAGTTTGCAATGGTCATGATGGTTCCTCCCATCCACCACGTTCCACCACAGCGCCAACCAAACGTTGGCAACTCAAGATAACAAACTCATGTGCATCTGCGGACAAAGTCGGGTGGGAGCCTATTGCGACCGATGCTGCGAGACGTTCGAACGTCCGTCGTTGCACTTTTGTTTGTGTGTAGTGGAGGTCAATTCAGATCAGATTTAGAAGAGGCCCAAGTTTGAAGTTTACCTTAAAATTAACCTGACAGTTTGGTGTCCGTTGCCGCGTCCCAGCCCAAGTTTGTCGATACATCGCGCGCAATTAGGGTGATCTGAGGTCCGAGTTTCTCGCGGAACGCTGGCGTAAAGACCCGTACCGATCCGGTTGCACCGATGGACATCGTGGAACCTGGCCCGCTTGGCGCAAGGGGAGCTGCCACCGAACACATGCCGCGCTCAATCTCTTCCACGCATTCTGCGAAGCCGCGCTTGCGAATGGTGTCAAACTCGGCTTCCAAGTCCTGCACGTTTGTCAGGGTGAATTCGGTATAGGCGCGCAGTCGGCCTTCCATTTCGCTGGTTAAAAACAAGTCGGGTGAGAATGCAGCAACGGCCTTAGAGCAGGAACAGGCATGCAAGGGTCGTTTCCCCAAACCGGGATGGAGATAGGAGACCCCAGTGTCAGGTGTTTCAACGTGAATAATTTCCACGGATTTTCCGCGCAGGCGGGACAGGAAGAATGCTGTGCCATATTGTTTAGCGGCTTGCTTTAACGCAGGCGCAATCACCTCTAACAGTGCACGGTCAGAGTGGTCGCTTTTCGTGATCCGCTTCAGGCGAGAGCCGATTGTGAATGTACCACGGGCAACAGGTTCCAGAAGACCCACGCCGACGAGGTCCTGCACCAACCGGTAGGCAGAGGGTTTGGGGAGATCCGAGTGAGCGCAAATCTCGGCCACTGTTGCCTCGCCCTTTTGTCCAACAACTTCGAGGATGAAAGTCAGGCGTTCCAGATGCATATTTTTACCTTGCGAGAATCTCTTTATCGATTTACGAGAATTATTAGGTGAGCGCAAGGGAGGAATATTACGATGGACGGAGCATGTTGTGGCCCGGGGTATGCAAGCCCGGCCGAGGCGATCAAAGCGCCGCGTGAAAAACTCTTGTACACAATTGCCATCTATACAGGGACGGGCATTCAGAAGCCGGACTACCTAGCCACCGTAGACGCCGACCCGGAGAGCCCGACCTATTCACAAGTCATCCATCGCTTAGAGATGCCCGGCATCGGGGATGAATTGCATCACATGGGTTGGAACGCGTGTTCCTCGTGTCACGACGACGCAGGTATGAGCCGTAAGTACTTGCTGGTGCCGGGCGTGCGGTCCAACAATATCCATGTGATCGACACCGCGACGGACCCGTTTGCGCCGCGCCTGCACAAGGTGATTGACGGGGCCGAGATCAAGTCAAAAACTAACTTGAGCGGCCCACACACCGTACATTGTCTGGGCTCTGAGATCATCATTTCCTTCCTGGGTGACGCACAGGGCGAAGCGCCCGGTGGTTATCTGCACCTCAACAAAGACTTCGAGATCGTTGGTCGTTGGGAAAACTCAATGGGCGATATCCCGTTTGGTTATGACTTCTGGTACCAGCCGCGCCATAACGTGATGGTCAGTTCCGAATGGGCCGCACCCAACACTTTTATGCCAGGGTTTGATCTGGAGGAAGTGGGCCACCTGAAATACGGTCGCCGCCTGCACATCTGGGATTTTGAGAAAAAGGTGCCGGTCGAGACAATGTATCTCGGCGAAGACGGCTTGATCCCGTTGGAAGTAAAGTTTCTGCATGATCCTGACAGCACGCATGGGTTCTGCGGTGCCGCGCTCAGCGCCAATGTCATCCATTTCTGGAAGTCCGAAGCTGGGAAATGGGAATGGGAAAAGATCATTGATGTGGAGAATGAACCGCATCCCGAATGGCCCATTCCCGTGCCCGGTGTGATGTCGGCCATCCTTGTGTCGATGGACGATAAATACCTCTACCTCAATAACTGGTTGCACGGCGATATGCGCCAGTACGACATCTCTGACCCGCATAATCCTGTTTTGACCGGGCAGGTTTGGATGGGCGGGCTTTTGGGCAAAGCGCCCGAGGTCAATGGCGTCAAAGTGGCAGGCGGGCCGCAAATGTATCAGCTCTCGCTTGATGGCAAACGCCTGTATGTCACGACCTCGCTGTTCTCGACCTGGGACAACCAATTCTATCCAGAGATACGCACGCAGGGTGGCGTCATGCTGATGATCGACTGCGATGTCGAAAACGGCGGTATGAAAATCAACGAAGATTTCGTTGTTGATTTTGGTAAAGAGCCAAACGGCCCCAGCCGTTGCCATGAAACCCGCTATCCCGGTGGCGATTGTACAAGCGACATCTGGCTGTGAGCGAGACGCGCACCATCACAATCGCCAACCGCGATGATGCGACCTATCAGGTCGACGCCCGCCGTCCGTTGCTGGACGCTCTGCGCGAACAGGGTGTCGATCTGCCCTATGGCTGTAAATACGGCGGCTGCATCACTTGTGCGGCCAAACTGACCGCTGGTGAGGTGGATCAACGCAGGCAAGTGGCGTTGAACAATCGCCAGATCAACAATGGCTATGTTCTGTTGTGTGTGGCCCGCGCGGTGAGCGATTGCACATTGGAAATTGGCGTCGAAAGCCACGACAAACTTTATCGCAACCCCTTCCTTGATCCGCTAGAGCCGCATGAGCTGAAGGCGGATATCGCGACCCCTAAGGAGGCTTAAATGCCCGAAGCTGACATCGATCACCTGTATGATTACGCGCCCGAATATCTGGCGGACATCCTGCGTTCGGTCAAAACCATTGCGATGGTGGGCGCCAGTGGCGACAAGACCAAGTTCAGCTATGGCGTGCTGCGTGTGCTGCATGAAACCGGGTATGACATGATTCCTGTTAACCCAAACCCAAAGCTGACCGAAATTCGCGGCATACCTGTCGTTCATTCGCTGGAAGAGATCGACCGGCCCGTGGATATGGTCGAGGTATTCCGCCCGAAAGAGGAGCTATACGCGATCACCGAGAAGGCCATAGCAATCGGCGCCAAGGTGCTTTGGGGCCAAATCGGCGTTTATGATGACCGCGCGGCCGCGCTTGCCGAAGAAGCAGGCCTGAAAGTGGTGATGAACCGCTGCCCCAAGATCGAGCTGTTCCGCCCGTTCTGGAAACCCCGTCTTGATCTCGCAATTTGACTGAGAGTGGCAAAGAATTTCATGTGGCCTCTGCCTGTGCTTGCGGGTGTAGCGGGCCCCTGGACTGGCTGCTCACCGCAATACTGGACTGGTTTCAGACCAATCGGAAAAGGAAACTCAACATGGCTCAGACGATTACCAAAAGTGCGAAAGACATCGTAAAGGCGGCCATGACAGCCGTGCCTGCGATCAGCGCCGAAGAGGCATTGGCCTTGGTAGGCTCGCCCGATCACGTTTTTGTCGATCTGCGCGACGGAACGGAACAGGCCAAAACCGGAGTCATTGAGGGTGCGGTCGCATCGTCGCGCGGCATGATGGAATTCCACATCGACCCGGAAAGCCCGGCACACAAGCCGGAGTTCAATCAAGATAAAACTTACGTGTTCTATTGCGCATCGGGTGGGCGTTCTGCAATGGCGGCGGTGGTGGCCATGGATATGGGGCTGTCGCCCGTTGTGAACCTGACCGGAGGCGTTGGCGCCTGGAAAAAGGTCGGCGGCGAGCTGGAGTAAATTATGGACCCTTCAACAAATTTCCCAAATCTCAATATGGCAGCAAAGCCTGAAGTCGAAGGGTTCTTTGACCCTGCCAGCAATACGATTTCCTATGTCGTGAAAGACCCCGCATCAAACGCCTGTGCGATCATCGACAGCGTTCTGGATATGGATTACGCCGCCGGGCGGATCACTTACGACAGTGCCCATCGTTTGATTGACGCCATCCGGACGCAAGGCCTTTCGCTGGAATGGATCATCGAAACCCATGTCCACGCTGATCACCTGTCTGCCGCGCCCTATCTTCAGGACAAGCTGGGTGGAAAAATTGGCGTTGGTGCAGGCATCATCGAAATTCAGGACACCTTTGGCAAAATATTCAACGAAGGCACGGAATTTCAGCGCGACGGGTCGCAGTTTGATGCTCTGTTTGAAGACGGCGACACCTACACCATTGGCGAAATGACGGCCTTTGTGATTGCCACGCCGGGCCACACACCCGCCTGCATGGTGCATGTGATTGGCGACGCCGCCTTTGCCGGTGACACGCTCTTTATGCCTGACGGCGGCTCAGCCCGCGCAGACTTTCCGGGTGGTGATGCAGGGCAGCTTTACGATTCTATCCAAACCGTGCTGAGCCTGCCGGACGAGATGCGCCTGTTCATCTGCCACGACTATGGCCCTGGTGGGCGCGCCATCGCGTGGGAAACCACTATTGGCCAGCAACGTGCCGACAACATCCATGTGGGTGCCGGTAAATCGCGCGAAGAATTCATCAAGTTCCGCACCGAACGCGACGCGCAACTGGCCATGCCGAAACTGATTATTCCGTCCCTGCAAGTGAACATGCGAGCGGGTGAAATTCCGTGTGACGACAACGGCGCACCCATGCTGAAGGTTCCACTCAATGGCTTATGAGGGCGAAATGCAAAATGATGATCTGATCCTTCGGGCCGACACCGATGGCGTTGCCGTTCTGACTCTGAACGCGCCCAAGTCGATTAATGCCTTGTCCGAGGCGATGCTACGCGCTCTGTCAGACACATTTGACCAAATCGCAGAAGATCGCAGTGTCAAAGCGGTAATCCTGCGTAGCGGCGGGAACCACTTTTGTGCCGGTCATAACCTCAAAGAAATGTCGGCGCGCCGAGCGGATGCCGACGGTGGATTTCAGTATTTCCAAGACCTGTTTGCCACATGCTCTGCGATGATGTTTCGGGTGGTGCGTTTGCCGCAACCTGTAATCGCCGAGGTCAAGGGCATCGCCACAGCGGCGGGCTGCCAGCTTGTGGCGTCCTGTGATCTGGCCGTGGCCGCCGATGATGCGACCTTTGCCACGTCGGGTGTGAATATCGGGCTCTTTTGCTCAACCCCTATGGTGGCGCTGTCCCGCAATGTGCCGCGCAAACTGGCGATGGAGATGCTGCTGTTGGGGGAATTCCTGCCCGCAGCTCGCGTCGCCGAAATGGGGTTGGTCAACCGCGTGGTTCCTGTGTCAGAGCTGGAAACAGCGTCCATGGAGATGGCCCGTATCATTGCCGAAAAATCCCCTTCGGCCGTCAAGATCGGCAAACGGGCCTTCTATGAGCAGTCTGAGATGCCGTTGGAGGAAGCCTATGCCTTTGCCGGTCGCACAATGGCGGAAAACATGATGGCCAAGGATGCCGAGGCCGGTATTGGAGCCTTCACCCGCAAAGAACCAATGCCAGATTGGACTGGGGAATGATTTACGAGGGCCCGGAGCTTGCCCGTAATGCAGCGAACCACACGGCCCTGTCACCGGTTTCAATTCTCAAGCGTGTCGAGCGCGTGCATCCAGAGCTACCGGCGCAAATCCATGGCCGCATCCGGCGCAACTGGGGAGAGGTCGCGGAAAGGTGCAAACGTCTGGCCTCTGCCCTGGCTCAACGCGGTATCGGCAAGGGTGATACCGTCGCTCTGATCGCACCGAATATCCCCGAGGCACTGGAATGCGCGCTGGCTGTGCCCATGCTGGGCGCGGTTCTGAACGCGAACAACACACGGCTGGACGCGGGTACGATCGCTTATATTCTGGATCACGGCGAAGCTAGAGTTTTGTTGGTCGATACCGAATTTTCCGATCTGGCGGCTGAGGCCATCGCCCAATCGGGCCGTGACCTGTTGGTCATCGATATCGAGGATAGCGAAGGCCCAGGTGGCGAGAAAATCGGCGCGCTCACCTATGACGCGCTGCTGGCGGAAGGCGACCCGGATTTCGCCTACACCCTGCCGGAGGATGAGTGGGACGCGCTTGCCCTGAACTATACGTCAGGCACCACAGGGCGGCCCAAGGGCGTTGTCTATTCTCATCGCGGTGCCTGGACCAATGCGGTCAACAACGTCGTCACCTGGGAAATGCCGCATCATCCGGTTTACCTGTGGACGCTGCCGCTGTTCCACTGCAACGGCTGGTGCTTTCCCTGGACGATCACCATGCTTGCCGGAACCCATGTGTTCCTGCGCGCGCCGCGAACCGATGCGATCTATGACGCCTTCGCGGATCATGGCGTTACCCATCTTTGCGGTGCGCCGATCATCATGTCGATGATCTCGGGGGCAGAGGAAAAACGCGACTTTCCGCAAAAGATCAAGATGATGACCGCGGCAGCGCCACCCCCAGCCAGCGTGATTGCCGGAATGGAGGCCATGGGCATCTCCATCACCCATGTCTATGGCCTGACTGAGGTCTATGGCCCCGCAGTGGTATGCGCGGAAAAACCGAGTTGGGCAGCATTGCCAACGGAAGAACAGGCAAACCTGAAGGCCCGCCAAGGCGTTGCGTATGAATTGCAGGAAGACGTGCTGGTTCTGAACCCTGACACCGGCGAGCCAGTTCCATGGGATGGCGAAACGCTGGGCGAGATTGTGTTTCGCGGCAACATCGTCATGAAGGGCTATCTGAAAGCGCCCGAAGAGACTGCCAAAACCTTCAAGGATGGCTGGTTCTGGTCAGGTGACATAGCGGTGCAGCACACCGATGGCTATATCGAGATCCGCGACCGGTCCAAGGACATCATCATTTCAGGTGGGGAAAACATTTCCTCCATCGAGGTGGAAAAGGCGCTGTATTCGCATCCTGCCGTCAGCCTGTGTGCGGTCGTGGCGATGCCGGATGAGAAATGGGGCGAAGTGCCTTGCGCCTTTGTCGAGCTTTCCGGCGAGGCCACCGAGGATGAGCTTCTGGCGCACGCCAAGACCCGCCTTGCCGGATACCAACGCCCCAAGAAAGTGATCTTCGGCGAACTGCCAAAGACCACCACCGGGAAAATTCGCAAAAACGAACTCCGCGATCTGATCCGCCCGAAAAGCTGACGCCCCATCACATGAAACTGGATACACGTCATGTCCCACGAACTTAACTTTGCCCAATTCAGCTTTGGCACGCAGGTGCGAAAATCCCCCTATTCCGAGGCCGCCCTGCGGTGGGGGGCCAAGGGATTCTCCGTCTACAACCACATGTATATCCCCCGCGATTTTGGCGATCCGGGGCAGAATTTCTGGAACCTGGTCAATGAAGCGATCCTGTGCGACGTCTCTGTCGAGCGTCAGGTCGAGATAAAGGGCCCGGATGCGGCGAAATTCACCCAGTTTCTTAGCTGCCGTGACCTGTCCAAATGCCAGGTTGGACAATGCAAATATGTGCTGATCACGGATCAGGACGGCGGGATCATCAACGATCCGATCCTTTTGAAACTGGCCGAGGATCATTTTTGGTTGTCCATTGCGGACAGTGATGTGCTGCTTTGGGCGCGCGGCATTGCGGTGAATTCCGGTATGGATGTGGACATTTCCGAACCCGACGTGTCACCGTTGCAGCTGCAAGGCCCCAAATCCCGCGACGTCCTACGCGCAGCCTTTGGCGATGCTCCGACAGAACTCAAATACTACCGGTTCATGGAATTTGACTGGGACGGCGTGCCATTGATTATTTCACGCACCGGATGGTCAAGCGAACTTGGTTACGAGATTTTCCTGCGCGACGGCTCACAAGGTGACAGGCTTTGGGAACATCTGATGGCCGTAGGTGGGCCTTTGGGTCTCAAGCCCGGCCACACATCAAGCATTCGCCGGATCGAGGCGGGCATGTTGTCCTACCACGCGGATATGACCCTTGCGAACAACCCCTTTGAGCTGGGTATGGGGCGTCTTGTCGATCTGGACATGGAGTCTGACTTTGTCAGCAAGGCGGCCTTAACCATGATCAAGGAACAGGGCGTGTCGCAACAGCTTGTCGGTCTGGAAATTGATGGCGATCCCTTTGTCGGGTCCAATGACTTCTTCTGGCCCGTCCTGAAAGAGGTCGTGAAGGTCGGCACGGTCACGTCGGCGATCTATTCCCCGAGACTGGAAAAGAACATCGCACTTGCAATGATAAGCATCGACCACGCAGCATCAGGCACGGCCCTACAGGTAGATAAGTTGAGTGAAACGCGTATGTGCACTGTCGTGTCGATCCCGTTCTACGACCCCAGGAAATCGCTTGCCTCTGCGAGCTAACTGGACCGCTGCATAGGTTGAATCGCCTGTGCAGCGAAGCGTTTCCCGTCGATGTAACCCACGTTGAAAAAATTTGGAGCATAAGGGAATTCCGTGACTAAGATTGTAGAAATCGAGTAATTCGTGTTGCCGAATTGGAAGCAGATGTTGGCGCGTACAGCAGCGAAAGTTAACAATGTCCGCAGACTTCCAGTTCGTCGCCTGCTCGAATTTGCAGCCGTGGCGAATGGCAAGTTCGGCGGGCCGCACCGCAGCAATCAAGACCGCCGACGAGTGACCGCAATGGGCCGGAACAACCTTCGTCAAATCGGCCAAGAACTGCTCTGCTGTTTAATTCGACAGAGTCGTTACGCTTTTTGCCATTTCGAGCTATGAATTATGAGCGTGGAAACCGGAGCTCGACGTAAGCATGCAAAAAGTGAAAGCCAGCCAACCCTCTCTGCTCATGACTAAGGTGAGATTGACACTGTTTATACTTGGGATGATAACCGTTCCCTCTGTGGGTCAAGCCGACGATGTCACAGATCACATTCGAGACATCGTTGGCCCAGTGAAAGAAGAAAGCCCTTCACAAGACAGCAGCCTTGCCTCCGCTGAACATCTGCCGAAGCTCTACGATACGCGGGATTACCGGGCAATCTGGAAGCAAGATTCCTCAGTCAACGAACTGCTTCGTCAGATAGACCAGGGCGTCGCCCATGGGTTTTCACCGTCGGATTTCCGCTTGCCGGAATTGCTGGAGCAATTTGAAAGAGCACAGTCTGGCGGTGCTTCGGAGAAGGCAACCTTCGATGTTCTGGCCACAGATGCTGCTCTCAAGCTGCTCGACTATTCAGTCTTTGGGAAGGTCAATCCAGGCGAACTTGACAAAGACTGGAACTTTGCGCGACCCACCCTTCAAGGAGACCCGGTTCAGATCATCGCTCGGTATCTGGATGGAGAGGGCTTTGCAGCCCTTATGGCGCTGATCGACCTAGAAAACCCGCAGTTTCAGAGCCTGGTTGATGCATTGGCCACGTATCGCACATTTGCATCGAATGGGGGCTGGCCTCAAGTGCCAAGTGCAACAGTACTGAAGCCTGGGATGTCGGACCCTGCGGTGTCCATTCTAAGAAATCGTCTGGCAGCAGAAGCCGCTCTGAATGAAGGTCAGATCCCGCCATCGGTCGAGGGCGGCAGCGATCCAGCAGAACTCTATGACGACCGGTTGGTGAACGATGTCAAAGCCTTTCAGGCGCGTCACGGCCTAGAGGCCGATGGGGTCATTGGGCCCAGAACCTACGTGTCTCTAAACCGCACGGTTGAAGAACGTGTAGACCAGATCCGCCTCAGTCTTGAGAGGGCTCGCTGGTTGTTCCGGGATGAAGAGTCGGAATATGTTCTGGTCAATATTGCAGGGGCAAGAACCTATCTCGCCAAAGAGGATGGATCGGTATGGACGACCAGATCCATCACCGGGTCTCAATACCGAAAAACGCCGGTGTTTCGGGATGAAATACAGTATATGGAGTTCAATCCAACATGGA
The DNA here is from genome assembly GCF_055693495.1 of Falsiruegeria sp. JB4-1. NCBI lineage: Bacteria > Pseudomonadati > Pseudomonadota > Alphaproteobacteria > Rhodobacterales > Roseobacteraceae > Falsiruegeria > Falsiruegeria sp. JB4-1. The sequence continues at coordinate 3,663,575 of NZ_JBVFTZ010000001.1, read as the reverse complement.
CTGTGCCAACCTCGATTTTCCGCAAAGACAAGCTAACCCGCATTCGTAAGGATCCCGGGTATCTGGGGCGAAACAACTATATCGTTCGCAATCGAAATGGTGATGTTATCCCTGCCAGTTCTGTAAATTGGGGGGCCGACAATCCGGCAGTTACGTTGGTTCAGAAACCAGGCCCAGACAATGCTCTTGGGTTGGTGAAGTTCATGTTTCCCAATAAGTATGCCGTCTATCTGCATGACACGAACGACCGGTCCTTGTTTGACCGAAACGAACGCAACCTCAGTTCGGGCTGCGTTAGGTTAGAATACCCGTTCGAACTTGCCGGGCTGTTGATGGAGGGAGATCCAGATTGGAGCACAGAGCGCATGCAATCTATCTTGGACAGCGGAAAAACGGTTCGGATTGACCTGCCTAAACCAATGCCTGTTCTGCTCACCTATTGGACGGCTTGGGTGGAAGAAGGCATCGTGCACTTTAGAGAGGATATCTATGGGCGCGATGAGAGAATTTTGGAAGCGCTAGATCAGTAATGGCAAAAGAGTGAACTTCAACAATGTATGTGGGGTTTGTTGTCGAGTTATCATCGTCGTGTAAACGCAGAACTCTGAGCCAGAGCTAATTGCGCACGTCGATCCAGAAATGACTATAAGGCCAAATATGAGGGTCTTGGTAGAGCCAGACCACATGGGACTTTGATGGCCAATGTCGGCAATGGGCTCGACGCTGACATGGCACTCTACTTGCACGAATGCCTGGTTCGGGCCGTCCGTGGCGAACTCGGCGCCCTAGCGACTAGCCTACGCCGCGCTGCCTCCGAGATCCGCAGAGAGCCCATTGTGTGATTTCGGTATTCCCGTCGCATGTGCTCGCAGCACGAATATTGCTGCAAATCCGCAAATTTCTACGCCGCGGAGCGGCAGAAAAACCAGTCATTCATGCGAGCCGCAGTAAGAACAATACACTCAAGGCGAATATGCGGACCAAACCAACCTCTGCTTAGTTACGCCAGAGGTTAATTTTCGTTTTGCGACTTTGGCAGAAGACGGTTTGAAATTGACCATGATGAATCTCTCTGCTGCCATTGCCCGTCTGGAGAGGCGAGAACTCATCAACAAACCCAATCTTCAACTCACAAATATCTTGAACTCCACTCGATCAGATTCGGCTGAGGCGCCAATCTGCAAAAAGGTGCGCTTGCTTTGAAAATGGCTGCGTATCGTAGCCCGCGAACAAGCCATCTTGCGTGACCAGTACAGTGCGCCACCCACGCGCCGCGGCACCCAGAATATCCGTATGTAGAGTATCGCCGCACATGGCAATCCGCTCAGGGGTCAGCGATGCCAGTGACGCCTCGATCAGATCATAAACTTCTGGGAAAGGCTTTCCGAAGAAATGTACATAACCTGGGAATTGGTCGGCGATTTGGTGGCCATAGTGCCCTGGTTCAATGGAAAATCCGTTGTCGCGAGGCGCCGCCAGATCTGCGTTTGCGATCAATACTTTTCGCGGGCGCTGCTGCATCGCTGACACCAACAAATCTTGACGCGAGGTGGTCCAGTCAGCTGTCGACAGAAACAGGAATTGTTTGACTGTGTCATAGTCGTCGGCGTTGTCTTTCAGGCGCGTCACGTTGCCGGGCAGGTCGTTCAGCTGATCCGTGTCGGCGGCGATAACACCCCAGTGACCTTCGCCCAGGTTTTGAAGGGCGGCTTCCCGGCTTGTGATGATTTCGTCGTCCTCGACACGCAATCCCAGACGTTTGAATTTGGCGATTGCACCCTCTCGGTCGTAGCTGGCGGCATTGGTAAGGATGCGGATGGCGCAGCCCCTTGCCCGCAGCTGATCCAGCCGCATATCTGCACCGGGGATCATCGTTTCGCCCACGTTCAATACGCCAAACGCGTCAAAAACAAAGGCATCGACCTGATCGGCAATGTCCAGCAATGACGTGATCCCAAGCGAGGCTTCGCGGGCGATGACGTTCGGAAACCGTGCCCGCACTTCCTCGTAACGATCAAAAATCGACTGCGTTGTCAGCATGCTTCCCCATTTCGTCTTCTGATCGCCCACTTGGGGATTACCTTAAAGAAAAATTCCATAAGCGAAAGGCAAAACAACAAAACAACATTTATTTGAGAGCTACTGACAGCATGAACCCCTATTTTCATAATTTTTCGGCCAACATATTCGAGTGCGTAGGCCGAATCGTGGAATAAAATGTTGTTTTGTTGCTTTTTGCGGATTAACGTTGCGAGAGACGCAAGGCCGTGGGGGTGGGATGTCATCAAAAAAACAAAGACGGCGCGAGGCGATCTCGGCTTTGGTTCTTGAACAGGGTGCTGTGACCGTTGGTTCACTTGCTGACCGGTTTGATGTTTCCATGCAGACGATCCGGCGCGATGTGGATACCCTATGTGAGGGCGACATGCTGCACCGCGTCCATGGCCGCATCGAACTGAGCGAAGAATTTCTCAATACACCCTTCGATCAACGTGCTGGCACGAACCTGATGGGTAAGCGCGCTATCGGCGAGGCCACTGCAGAGCTGATCCCTGACGGTTCCACCTTGTTCGTTTCCATCGGCTCGACGCCGCTGAGCGTTGCGCAGGCATTACGACGCCGGAAGGGACTGACCGTCATCACGAACAACCTGAGTGCCGCGATGGCGCTGAGCGAGGAAGTCTCGAACCGGATCATCCTGCCCGGTGGTGAGGTGCGTTTGCCGGATCGTGACATTCTGGGCAATGAAGTCCTGGACTTTTTTGGGCGTTTCCGAGCGGATTTTGCTGTGTTTGGTGCTGCCGGGATCGCGGAAGACGGCGGGTTGCTGGAATTTCACACAACCGAAGTAAGCGCGACACAAAAGATTTGTGAGAATGCCAAACAATCTCTTCTGGTCATCGACGGGTCAAAATTCGGGCGGCAAGCCCCTGCATTGGGCGGCAATATTGCGGACATGGACCGGATCATCATCGACCGACGGCCGGGGGCGCAGTTTGCGCCTTTGCTGGACAATATCAAAGATCGCCTGCTTGTGGCTGAAGGACATGCAACATGACAACAACACCGTTTGTGAAGCTCGACGGCGTGGCAAAGCGCTGGAACGGCCAATTGGGCGTTGAAGGCATCAAGCTGGATATTCCCGAGGGCAGCTTCACCGCACTTCTGGGCCCGTCCGGGTGCGGGAAGTCTACCACGCTGCGCCTGTTGGCGGGGCTGGAATTGCCCGACGAGGGTAAGATTCTGATCGACGGCAAGGACGTGACGACAAGTGCTGCATCGGACCGAAACCTGTCGATGGTGTTCCAGTCCTACGCGCTTTTTCCGCATCTGTCGGTTGCCGAAAATGTCATGTTTGGCCTCAAGGTCCGGCGCGTTCCAAAGAAAGAGCGGCTGGAAAAGCTGCACCGTGCTTTGGAAATCACCGGCTTGCTCGGTCTTGAAGATCGCAAGCCCGGCGAATTGTCGGGTGGTCAGCGCCAGCGTGTCGCCCTGGCCCGCGCCATCGTGGCGGGGCAACGCCTGTGCCTGATGGATGAACCGCTGTCCAATCTTGATGCCAAGCTGCGCAACGCCGTACGCAAGGACATCAAGAAATTGCAACGAGATCTGGGCATCACGGTCGTCTATGTGACCCACGACCAGACAGAAGCGATGAGCATGGCCGACACGGTTGTGCTGATGAAGGACGGGCATATCCAGCAGGTTGGTTCGCCCGAGGACTTGTACAGCAGGCCCAACAACACCTTTGTCGCCGAATTTGTCGGCGCGCCGCCGATGGCATTGCTGCAGTCGTCCGTTTTAGACGGGTTTGGCGACGACAAGACAATCGGGATCAGAGCCGAGAATATCCAGATTGTGCCAAAGGGCGAAGGACGGATGCGCTGCACTGTCAATGAAAGTGAATTTCTGGGCGCGGAGACACTGATTGGTCTGGATCACGCGGGCGCTGCGGGGCTCTGCGTGCTTAAGCCGGGTCTTTCGATGATGGCCGAAGGCAACGTGATCGACATTACCTTTCACGACGAAAATCTGCACGTCTTCGACGCTGCGGGCCAACGACTGGCGGGGTGAAAACCACTGGCCGACACGACAATGAACGAAAACAATGGGAGAGAGAGATGAAACTATTTTCGACAACAGGATTGGGTCTGGCGACGGCTATGGCCGTTGGTCTTGCCGCGCCAGCAAGCGCTGAAACAGAACTGACGATGTATTACCCGATTGCTGTCGGGGGTGCATTGACCGAAGTGGTGGACAGCATAGTTGCCGACTTTGAAGCCGCAAACCCTGACATCAAGGTGAACGCGATCTATTCGGGCAACTACGATGACACGCGCGTGCGTGCCTTGTCCGCACTTGCCTCTGGAGAGCCTGCCCAATTGGCGGTGATGTTTTCCATCGATGCCTATGACCTGATCGAACAGGAATTGGTTATCCCGTTCGAGGAGGTCGCAACAACGGACGCGGACAAAGAATGGCTGGACGGATTCTATCCCGCGCTCATGGCCAATGGTAAGATCGAAGGCCAGACATGGGGCATCCCGTTCCAGCGCTCAACTATCGTGGCCTATTACAACAAGGACTTGTTCCGCGCCGCAGGTCTGGACCCGGAAGCACCGCCCACGACTTGGGACGAAATGATCTCGATGGGCAAAACCCTGACCCAGGGCGACACTTACGGCCTGATGATCCCCTCCACCGGATATCCTTATTGGATGTTCCAGGCTCTTGCGATCCAGAATGGCAAAGAGGTCATGTCCAACGATGGCCTGACCACCTATTTCGACGACCCAACTGTTGTGGAAACACTGGAGTTCTGGAAATCGCTTTCGGCTGAACATGGCATCATGCCAACAGGCACCGTTGAATGGGGCACACTACGTCAGGCGTTCCTAGAAGGCCAAACCGCGATGATGTGGCATTCAACCGGCAACCTGACTGCGGTAAAAAAAGGCGCAAGCTTTGATTTCGGTGTGGCGGAATTGCCTGCAAATGTGCGCAAAGGCTCCCCAACGGGTGGCGGCAACTTTTACCTGTTCAAAGACACAACAGACGAAGAACGCGCCGCAGCACTCAAGCTGATGCAATTCATGACGTCGCCTGAACAGGCCGCTGCATGGTCCATCGGCACAGGCTACATGGGCGTGTCATCCGCTGCCTACGAGACAGATGCATTGAAGGCCTACACGGCTGAATTCCCGCCTGCCTTGGTGGCGCGCAACCAGCTGGAAAACGCTGTGGCTGAATTCTCGACCTTCGAGACAGCCCGCGTGCGTGATGGTCTGAACAATGCGATCCAATCAGCTTTGACCGGAGCGAAAGAACCAGCTGAAGCGCTGGCCGAGGCACAAGCCGCCGCTGTGCGCCTGCTCAAAGACTACCAGTAACGATACCATTAGGGTCGGCGCGCTTTTTGTGCTTAGCCCATCTTTTGTCACGCAGCGGAGACGCGCCATGTCAGCCCACGCCAATCTTGAACGCCGCAGACAGGCCATTTATGGCTGGCTCTTGCTGTCGCCTGCCGCTGTTCTGCTGACGCTGTTTGCGTTCTATCCGTCGGTCGCGACCCTTTGGTCGAGCCTGTTTTCCCGCGGCACCCGCCGCAAACCCACCGAATTCGTAGGCACCGAAAACTACGCCGAGCTATTTGCCGATCCGACTTTCTGGATCGTGGTCAAGAACAACCTGCTTTATGCAGGCATCACAATCCCGGTGTCGATCTTTATCGCGCTGTCGATGGCGCTTTGGGCCAATGGGAAAATCCGCGCCCGTGGCTTTGTGCGCACTGCCTATTTCACGCCAACCGTTCTGCCGATGATCGCTGCTGCAAATCTATGGCTTTTCTTCTATACCCCCGGCCTTGGGGTGCTGGACCAGATCGGCAGCCTGTTCGGCTTGCCGTCCGTGAACTGGCTGGGCCAGCCGGAAACGGCGCTTTGGGCCATCATCATTGTGACCATCTGGAAAGAGGCGGGGTTTTTCATGATCTTTTACCTGGCCGCGCTGCAGACGATCCCGGCAGACCTTAAGGAAGCCGCTGATATCGAAGGGGCCAGCCGCTGGACCTATACGCGCCGCATCGTGTTGCCTCTGTTGATGCCGACGACGCTGTTCATTGCTGTGAACGCCATGATCAACTCGGTCAAGCTGATCGACCATCTGTTCATCCTGACCAAAGGGGGCCGTCAGATGCCTCCAAACTCATCCTCTATTACATTTACGAGATGGCCTTTGCCTTCTTTGATGCGCCAAGTGCGGCGGCCATGACGATGATGGTCATCGGTGTGCTGGGGATCGTCGCGGCTGTGCAGTTTCTCTACCTTGACAAAAGGACGCATTACCAATGAAGAGCTTGACCAAATTCATGGACAGCTTTGGCGCGATCCTTTTGGCAATCATCTGGATTTCCCCCTGCTGTTCGCCTTTTGGGCCGCGACACATTCCACGTCAGATGCGGTCAATCTGAACGTGTTCTCGCCTTGGACCTTGGATAACTTTCGCGTCGCTTGGGCGGGAGCGCCATGGCTGAAATATTTTATCAACACCTTCATGTTGGTGACCGTGATCCTGATTGGACAGTTCTTTCTGACCACACTGGCAGGCTTTGCCTTTGCGCAGTTGCAGTTCCCCGGAAAGGACTTCGTCTTCATTTTGGTGCTGATGCAGCTTTTCATCCTGCCCGAAGTCCTGATCGTGGAAAACTATGCGATGATCTCGCGGCTTGGGCTGTTCGATACGATCCTTGGCGTCGGCATGCCCTACATGGCCAGCGCGTTTGGGATATTCCTTATGCGCCAGGCCTTCAAAGGGGTCCCGATTGAGCTGCACGAGGCCGCGCGGATTGAAGGCTGTGGATTGCTGGGCATTCTTTGGCGAGTCTATGTGCCCTTGGCAAAACCAACATATCTGGCCTACGCGCTGGTGTCCGTTTCAACCCATTGGAACAATTTTCTGTGGCCATTGATCGTCACCAATTCGCCTGAAACACGCCCCCTGACGGTTGGTCTGTCAATCTTTGGCGCGCCAGAAAACGGCGTTGATATCAGCGTCATTTCGGCCGCTACACTGATGTCTGTCGCGCCATTGCTGATCGCTTTTCTGATCTTCCAACGTCAATTCGTCCAAGCCTTCCTCCGCGCAGGGATCAAATGACAACAATCCTACAAATCTCCGACACGCATATCGTGGCACCTGGTGGGCTTGTCGCGGGTCGGCTTGACACTGCAGATGCACTGGATCGCCTGGTCGCCCGGATCGGTTCAATCCGTCATCAGATCGGGGTGCTGGATGCAGTCCTTGTTAGCGGTGATCTCAGCGATGATGGCAGCGCGCAAAGCTATGACCACTTCAAAAAACTGATCGCCCCTCTTGAAGTGCCGCTGCATGTCATCCCCGGCAACCACGATGCACGCGCGCCGATGCGTGCAGCTTTTGCTGACCACATCCCCAACGCGGGCCCCATCAACTGGGGCCACAGGATCGGAGAGATTTATCTTATCGGTCTGGACACATTGGTCGAGGGGCAAAAGCACGGAACCCTGACCCCTGCGACCCTGACTTTTCTGCGTGCCGCATTGGTCCACGCAAATGGTGCACCGGTTTTGCTGGCGTTGCATCACCCACCTTTTCCATCTGGGATCAGGTTCATGGATGACATCGGCTTGACCAATCAACAGGATTTCACAGATGCCGTCGGCGGCTATGCAGGTGAGCTTCGGATTGTCTGCGGACATATCCATGCCATGATGATCCAGACCGTTGCAGGCCATGTCGGAGTATCCGCACCATCGCCCAACAGCACCTTTGCCTATGACAGGCGCCCCGATGCGCCGGTTGGGTTTCACACTCAGGAGGACGGATGTCTGCTGCACCGATGGGATGGGGGCTTTCAGTCGATCCGCATCGGCCCAAATGACGGTGCCGGTCCTTTTCCCTTCAAGATTGACTGAAGAGCAGGAGAGCATGACCGGTGAGTGAACCGCACGCCCTTCAAATCGTGATACAAATCGCAGGCGCCGCGGCCCTGTTGATTTGGGCCGTACGCCTTGTGCGCACCGGCGTCGAGCGTGGGTTTGCCGCCCCCATGCGCAGCTGGTTGCGTCATTCCGCCAAGAACCGATTGCTGGCGGCCGGGACTGGGATGGGTGCTGCGGTGCTGCTGCAAAGCGCGACTGCGGTTGCCGTTCTGGTGTCCAATTTTGTCTCAAAGGGCGGGCTGGCGACAGCGACAGGGCTGGCGATCCTATTGGGGGCCGATGTCGGATCAGCTGTGGTGACGCAGCTTTTGATGGTGCGTCAGCCCCTTCTGATCCCTTTGCTGCTGGTGATCGGGGTCACCGTTTTTCTGCGCGGCGACGGCAGCAACACACGGCAGATTGGCCGAATTTTGATTGGGCTTGCCTTGATCTTTGTATCGCTGGATATGATCCGGAATGCCACCGAACCGATGATATCCAACTCCAGCACGCAGGCCATCATGGCCTATCTGGGCAGCGATCTGCTAACCGCTTTCATCATTGGCGCTGTGTTTGCATGGTTCGTCCATTCGAGCGTCGCGGCAGTATTGCTGTTTGTCACATTGGCAGGGCAATCCATCCTTCCAACCCCTGCTGCCGCCGCCATGATCCTTGGGGCCAACCTCGGCGGCGGGTTTATCGCATTCGTTCTTACTTATTCTGCACCGATCGCGTCGCGACGGATGGTTATGGCCAATCTGATCCTACGAGGTGGCGGTGCTGCACTGGTCCTCCTCCTGATCGTTGCGATGCCAGAACTGTTGACCGGGCTCGGTACGACGCCCGCTCGGCAAGCTATTAATTTGCACCTTGCGTTTAACGTAGGCCTAGCGCTCGTGGCGCTTCCGTTTGTGGGGCCGATTATTGCTGTGGTTTCATATTTTATCACTGAAAGACCCGACAGGCTCGGAGGGCTGGAGGTCACCAGCGCCCTTGATCCCGCACTGCTGGTCCGCCCTCGGCGTGCCATTGACTGTGCGGCGCGCGAACTGCTGGGGATGGGCCAAAAGATTGAACAGATGCTGATCACGGTCGAACCCCTTTACGACCAGTGGAACGCCGCCACCGCCAGCTTGATTCTGGATCAGGACAAGGCCGTCAAACAGACGCATCTGGAGATCAAACTCTATCTCGCGCGCCTTGGGCAAAAGGGCATGGATGAAGACCTGAGCAGCCGGTCGATGGAACTTGCCTCGATATCATCCAGTCTCGATTCTGCATCTGATGCCATCGCGCGGATCATGCTGGAACTCGCCAAGCGTCTGGATCTGCAAAACGTTCAATTCTCGCCCCAAGGCCGCGAAGAAATCCGTGATTTTACGGACCGAGTTCAAAGTAATGTGCAGCTCGCCCTGAATGTTATGATGAACCAAAACCCTGCCGAAGCTCGCGAATTAGTCGCAGCCAAGGAGAAAGTGCGAAAAGTCGAACAAAAACTGCAACGCAACCACATCGGCCGCCTGCGCGAGGGGCTGTCTGAGAGTATCGAGACGAGCAACATCCATCAGGAAACACTTCGAGCGCTAAAGCAAATCAACACGGCGTTCTCGATGGTAGGCCACCCCATCTTGCTTAAGTCTGGTGACCTCTTGAAAAGCCGGCTCGCTTAGAGCTGCGTTTTCAATTCGAGTGGGCGTGGATGCTTGGAGGCTATTGCACTAAGACACATCACGTCCGAGAGGAAATCACTACAGAAAGTGTCTCCACCTCAACCGTGATGTGCGCCTTTTTCTGTATAAAAGTGCCGCGTCGCCCTAAGTGTTGGCTTGAGCGCGCTTCAGCAAAGTTGTCGCCGCCAGTCTTCCAAAACCATTTGCAGCTTGTGGGCTTGCGCCGGTTACAAGGCGGCGATCGACATGGACCGAATTGTCGGCCTTTTTGTTGATGATTTCGACGCCAAGTGCTGTCAGTTTTTGGCAAACCCACCACGGCATCGGTCCAGGCAAATAACCGATCATTGGCGTTTGCTTGTCCACTGCGTCCGGGAACACAGCGATCTTGTAGCCGTCATACAAAAAATCTGCGTCGTTTTTGGCAGCTAACAACGCAGCAGGACCGTGACACAGCGCGAGGGTATGAAGGCCCGTATTATGCGCCCAATGAAGGACTTTCCCGAGGTCGGCATTGTCGGGCAATCCCAGCATCGCACCATGACCACCGGGAATAAACACGGCGGCATAGGGCGCATCGTCTGTCATGGAGTTTGCGGCGAAATCGGCAAGGCTACCGGGGTTCTGAAAGGTGTCGGCAAAGTCGCGGTACAGTTTTTGGATATCCGCGTCATCCGCTGGCATCGCCCATTCCTCGATTGCGACTGGCGCGCCCGTTGGCGTGACCACGTCAATCTCGAAACCCGCATTCATCAGATGCAGCATCGGTAGGCCCATTTCGACAGGGTGGTTTCCGGTCGAGAATTTCTTGCCATTGGCCATCGTCATGTTGCGTTCTTCGGTGCAAACCATCAGTACGCGGTTGCGGGTGCCTTCATACCGTTTCGCGTAGGCCCCGCCGTCGTAATCGGTCGTGGATGATGTGCCCAGCTTGATCGCGAGGGGTGACGGGCTGAACGCGCCGTCGGCTGTGGGTTGCGGTTGCGCGCGGAAAAGTTTGCGAAGAATGCCCATATCAGTTGACCTCCGTGACGATGGCGTCGTGGGATTTGCGGACTTTATCCATTGGCAGCAACCAATCGCCAGCCGGATCGCGATAGCCCAAAGGCATCAAAACAACTGACCGCAGGCCGCGCTCTTTCAAGCCTAGAATTGTATCCACCGCATCGGGGTCAAAACCTTCCATTGGTGTGCTGTCGACTTCTTGCTCGGCCGCGGCGACCAGCGCGATGCCAAGCGCGATATAGGCTTGGCGCGCGGCGTGGGCGTAGTTCGTTTCGGCGTCACGAGGCACGTAGTTGGATTTCAGATTGTCATAATAAGCATGTATCAACGGCAGATCGCCACGCGCTTGCACGTTCAGATCAACAACTTCGTCGATGCGATCTTCTGTGTAGTTGTCCCACGCCGCAAAAACCAACAGGTGAGACCCGTCTGTGATCTGTGCCTGTCTACCGGCAGCCTTAGCAATTCTGCTGCGAACATCCGGATTGGTCACAACAGTTAGCTCAAACGGCTGCGTGCCACTGGATGTCGGGGCCATCCGGACTGCCTCGATGATCGCATCGACCTTTTCCTGCGGGACGGCCTTTGACGGGTCCATCTTCTTGGTGGCATAGCGCCATTGCAAAAGGTCGTTAAGCGGCTTGGTTGTCATGTGTCTGGTCCTATTGTCAGCGCCTTTTTTGCGCGGTATACATTCGTAACTGACGATCTATTCGACACCATAGCACGCCGCAAGAAGGCACATTTCTGACCCTCGGTCACACAAAGGGAACCTCCATGCTGGACGACGACCGTTGCCCTGATTGCCAGCGCATAAACGAGGTCCTATCCCGTATCGGAGATCGGTGGAGTGTGCTTGTCGTGATCTCTTTGGCGGAATACGGAACGCTGCGGTTCAATGAACTCAAACGCAACCTCGGTATCTCGCAACGCATGCTCAGCAAGACGCTGAAAGAGCTGGAGCGCGACGGTCTTGTGAACCGAACATATCATCCAACGATCCCGCCAAAGGTTGAATACAATCTCACCGATATGGGCGAGTCTTTTCGTGAGCCCGTAAACGTATTGGGCAATTGGGCTTTAGATAACCTCGCCAAGATTGACGGAGCGCGGGAGGCCTATGACGAGAAAACGAGCAAGTAACGCTCTCGCTCAATGTAAGGACGGCTGGCGCACCAAGGCGGCCCTTTGCATCTCACGTATTGATAGCGGTAAATTCTGCGATCTGATTGTTTGACCGGCGCGCAGAAAGAGGGTGGTCAGGGAGTACAGAATTTTGACCTTCCCGATGGCCGCTCTCCTGAAATGAGCAACATCGTAATATGCTTGCCGCTGCACTTGCGAAGAAATGCTGCGCTAGCAATGGCCGCACCTGCAAAAGTCCGCTTCGTCCGCAACGCAGTCACTTGCGAACCCAAAATGCTGCGCCATCGAGCAATGTCGGTTTTTGGGAAGCTGCTAGGGTAAACTTGGACGGCACCGGAGGTTCGGTCTGGGCCGTTTGTGCCTCGCGCAGCATCAGTTAGAATGGGTTCAAAGAAGACATCCATATTCCTTAGTCAAAACTGCGACAGTGAACCTGAGCTGCAATCCCGGGAACGCTTGTGGGGGGCAGGGTTTATGAAAGCATCGTAGTAGAAATCTGATATTTCTCTTGCCCTCAAGGTGGGTTGAGCTTGCACAGTGCGCTTTAGACACCAACCCGAGGGCCGCAATGCACGTACTCACCGTTCTTGATCATCCAAACCCCAAATCCTTCAGCGCCGCCACCGCCGCGCGGTTCATGGAGGGGGCGCAGGATGCCGGGCACACAGCCGAGCTGGCCGATTTACATGCCGAAGGGTTCAACCCGCTTTGGAGCATGCAAGACGCCGAAGGGGAAATATCAAAAGATGTCCGGGCCGAACAAGACCGCATTGCCCGGGCCGATGCCATTTGTCTGGTGTTTCCGCTGTTCTGGTGGGGGATGCCGTCGATGACCAAGGGCTGGGTGGATCGTGTCTGGAGCTGGGGGTGGGCTTATGATCAGCTCGACGATCCCGAATTGTCCCTGCAAAAGCCCCGCACCGGCGTCCTGTTGATCCCTGCTGGCGCGCGTTCGGATGAGATCGAACAAGAGGGCTATGGATCGGCACTCGATACAATGTGGACCAAAGGGACGTTCGGCTATTTTGGCTGGTCCCCGCGCCGGATGGAGCTGCTCTGCGGATCCACCGGTTCTCTCGATCGTCGCCGCGCATTGCTGGATAGATGCCACCAGATCGGCCTGACCTTGCCGGAACCCGGCGACGAGACAAGACCCGCCGCCGGATGAGCCAGGTCACAGATCGCTGACGGCTGTATGCTCGATCTTATCCCACTGCTGGTCTGCGGTGGCTTCGGTGGCTTGCGCATCCTCCAGAAACGCCGCGCGGGTGGCCGCGTTCAGGAACACGAAGAGGCGCCCGTTCTGAACCAGAAACTGGTTCGGATCGCCGTCGAATTTCTTACCGACCGAGACGCCATACGAGCAGAACCCGCCGTGCTCGGGCGCGAACTTTGCCGGATCTGCTTGAAACGCCTTCATGTTGGCTTCGCTGGCAAAGTAATAGGCCGCACCATCATGGGTGGCGGCATAATCCGCCGTTCCTTTCACCACCTTACCGCCGTTGACCAGGTCAACAGGGTCATTGCCGCGCAAAGCCAACGGCGCACCTGCTGCGGTGATGCCGGGGGCCACGTTGACCTCATCGGCGGCAAAGGCCGGGGCGACCAGCATGGGCGTGACGGCGAGGGCGGCGATCAAAAGAGCTTTCATGAGTGTTTCCTTTCTCAGGTTGGTCGCAGGTTTGTCTTGCGATGACCTGAGAATGGGCGCGGATCTTGGGACGAACAATTTCAGGTGGTCCGGGAAACTTATCCAATCGTCCGGGCGTCTATGTCGCCTTGTTTACGAGCCTGCCCAGGGCCAAATCCATAAAATTTGCTGAACGCACGACTAAAGGCGGGCGTGGACTGATACCCCACGCTCAACGCTGCTCCTTCGACTGACTGCTCGCCCGATTGCAGCAGCTTGCGCGCCTTTTCCAACCGCCAGCCGGTCAGGTATTTAAGCGGCGTTGTTCCTGTCAGGTTATGGAATCGGTCGGCAAATACCGTGCGCGACATCCCCGCATTGCGTGCGATACTCTCGACCGTCCAGGGTGAGGCGGGATCGTCATGCAGGGCGCGCAACGCCCGCGCAATCATCGGATCCCCCATCGCCTTGAGCACCCCTTGTGGCAGGTTTTCCTGTTGCATCCACAGGCGCAGGGCTTGCACGAACAATACTTCGGTCATCCGGTGCACGATGATGCCGTTGCCGGGGGCAGGGGCATCTGCCTCGGTCGCAAGCAGGTTCAAGGTCGCCGCCAGCCAGGCCGCAGCTTCATGCGGTAGTTCCCGCGCCAATATCAAAGGCGGCAGGGTCTGCAGGAAATGATTGCGCCGCGCCTGTGGCGAGAATGAGAAGTGTCCACACAACAGCCGCGTCTGCGCCCCATCATCACGCAGCTTGTAAATCAACTGTCCCTTGCCATCATACCCCGCATCACTCAGCACAGTTTCCAACTCGGGCGCCCGCGCGTCAGGATGGGCTAACAAATCATGCTGTGCGCCGTGCGGGATCATCAGAAAATCCCCTTGCCGGATATGGCAGGGGGCATCCGCCCCCTCGACCCGCACATGACATTCACCTCTAAGTACCAGGTGAAAGCGCACCACGTTTTCATAGGCTGGCACATGCACGCCCCAATCCCCCGAAAACTCGGTCGAGAAATACAGCATCCCGGCAAAATCGAGATGCGAAAGAATATCGCTGATCGGATCCATCCCGTCAGCTTATGGGTTGTCCTGACGGTTTCAAGCGATCCGGACGATCTGCTAAGTTTGCCGGACGAGCAGCTACACAAACCCTCACACGGGCTGTGAATATGACGTTCTCTGCCCTGTTCCCGCAGCTTTCCCTTGCACACAACGGGGAATCTGCCTATACGCGCGATGTCTGAACAGGGCGGTCAACGTCCGGATGACATGTCTGAGCAGGGCTGGGGTACACCTCGGCCCTTTGTGTTTGTTTGATCAGATGTGTTCCGGTCCACGTTCTGGACAGGCTTAACCAAGACCGGCGGAGACAACCGCACGGCCAGAAAAAAACCGTTGTAAAGGACACACACGCCACATGGCTGATACATCCATGGAGGAATTCGAAGCCCTCCTGCAAGAAAGCTTCGAAATGGACACCCCCGAAGAGGGTTCGGTTGTCAAAGGCAAGGTCATCGCTATCGAAGCAGGCCAAGCCATCATCGACGTCGGCTACAAAATGGAAGGCCGCGTCGAACTGAAAGAATTCGCAAACCCCGGTGAAGCCCCTGAAATCGCTGTCGGCGACGAAGTTGAGGTTTACCTGCGCGCGGCTGAAAACGCCCGCGGCGAAGCCGTTATCTCGCGTGAGATGGCCCGCCGTGAAGAAGCATGGGATCGCCTGGAAAAAGCATACGCAGACGACCAGCGTGTCGAAGGTGCGATCTTTGGTCGTGTCAAAGGTGGCTTCACCGTCGATCTGGGTGGCGCAGTTGCGTTCCTGCCCGGTTCGCAGGTTGACGTTCGCCCCGTGCGCGATGCTGGCCCTCTGATGGGTCTCAAGCAGCCCTTCCAGATCCTGAAAATGGACCGCCGCCGTGGCAACATCGTTGTGTCCCGTCGCGCAATCCTGGAAGAATCGCGTGCCGAACAGCGCGCCGAAGTCATTGGCAACCTGTCCGAAGGTCAGGCAGTCGACGGCGTGGTCAAGAACATCACCGAATACGGTGCGTTTGTTGATCTGGGCGGCGTAGACGGTCTGTTGCACGTCACCGACATGGCATGGCGCCGTGTGAACCACCCGTCCGAGATTCTGACGATCGGCGAAACCGTCAAGGTTCAGGTCATCAAGATCAACAAAGAGACCCACCGCATCTCCTTGGGTATGAAGCAGCTGCAAGAAGATCCGTGGGATCTGGTTGCTGCCAAGTACCCGCTGGAATCGGTACACAAGGGCCGCGTCACCAACATCACCGATTACGGTGCATTTGTTGAGCTGGAGCCGGGCGTTGAAGGTCTGGTTCACGTGTCCGAGATGTCCTGGACCAAGAAAAACGTCCACCCCGGCAAGATCGTTTCGACCAGCCAGGAAGTCGACGTCATGGTTCTGGAAATCGACGGCGCCAAGCGTCGCGTTTCCCTGGGCCTCAAGCAGACCATGCGCAACCCATGGGAAGTGTTTGCAGAAACACACCCCGAGGGCACTCAGGTCGAAGGCGAAGTCAAGAACATCACCGAGTTTGGTCTGTTCATCGGCCTCGACGGCGACATCGATGGCATGGTTCACCTGTCCGACCTGTCGTGGGACGAGCGTGGCGAAGATGCGATCCAGAGCTACCACAAGAACGACGTGGTTCAGGCGGTTGTCTCCGAGGTTGATGTCGACAAAGAGCGTATCTCGCTGTCGATCAAAAACCTGGGCGGTGACAAGTTCGCTGAAGCGGTTGGCGGCGTGAAGCGCGGCTCGATCGTGACTGTCGAAGTGACCGCAATCGAAGATGGCGGCATCGAGGTGGAATACGAAGGCATGAAATCCTTCATCCGCCGTTCGGACCTGTCGCGTGACCGTGCCGAGCAGCGCCCCGAGCGTTTCTCGGTCAGCGACAAGATCGACGTTCGCGTCACCAACGTCGACAGCAAGACCCGCCGTCTGGGCCTGTCGATCAAGGCACGCGAGATCGCGGAAGAAAAAGAAGCAGTGGAACAGTATGGCTCCTCGGATTCCGGCGCATCGCTGGGCGACATCCTGGGCGCAGCTCTGAAAACGGGCGACGACTGATCCATCCGCTTGGATGTTACGGGGCCTCGCAACGCAAGTTGCGGGGCCCTTTTTTGTTTGGGTGGGCAACGGGAATTACCCCAATCGGTGAACGGCAGAAACGAGCCCAAAATGGGGAAGGCTGTATAGTGCACGAATGTCTTCTATCGGAAAATTGCATTTAGATTTCTCCAGCCCTGCCGTGTCAGCCGCAAAAAAATCTGTCATTCCGAATTGCGGCTGTCGATGATCGCGCTCCACAGCAAGAAAAGAAGGCCATGCGAACGGCACTGATTGCAAATCGCTCGAGTCTTGGTCATCCTTTTCGGCATGGAGTTTATGACCGTCGACCATAGCAGTTTTCTGATCGCAATGTCCTGCGTCGTGGCACTTGTCGCAGGGTTCACTGGTCTTTCGCTCACCCGCGACTTGGCAGAAAAGCCGATGTTCCAGAAAAAAGCGTCGATCGCGCTTGCGTCCATCGCCTTGGGCGGCGGTATCTGGGCAATGCATTTCGTAGCCATGCTTGGTTTGAAGCTGCCGATCCTGTTCTATTATGATGCAGCCATCACGCTGGTGTCGGCTCTGTCGGCGATCCTGCTTGTTGGATCGGCCCTGATCCTGTTGCATTTCGTCAGCCGCACACCATTCATCATTTCGTTGTCGGGTTGCATTGTCGGGACTGGCATCCTGGTCATGCACTATATCGGCATGGCCGGTCTGGAACTGTGCCGCGCGGTCTATACGACATCGGGCGTCGTCTTTTCTTCCATCGTGGCCATCGGGCTGTGTATTCTTGCTTTCTGGATCGCCTATGGCAAGCGCACAAACCGCAACATCGTGGTTGGGACGATCTGCTTTGCGTTTGCCGTTTGCTCGGCACATTTTCTGGCGATTGCGGAAACCAATTTTGTGCAGACGTCCACCGCAGCTGAGTTTGGTCCTAGCATGAGCAATGAAACGCTGGCGCTTGGTGTGATCTTCGTCAGTTTCGTGATCTTCGGGGCGTGCCTCTGGGTGAGCGTGACATATCTGGTCACACCCGGATCTGAAGAGGACGGTCAGCAAGCGGAACCCGCGCCGGAACTGAAGGCCGATCTCCAGATCCCCTGTGAAGCGGATGGCAACAAGGTCTTTGTCAGGGCCAGGGACTTGGTGTTCGTGCGCGCCGATGGGCATTATACACAGATCTATACCGAGACCGAACGGCTGTTCTGTGTCTGGCCGATCACTATGGCCTCCAAACGGCTCTTGCCGTTGGGGTTCCTGCAGACCCATCGCAGCTACCTGGTCAACCCGGCGCGTGTCTCGCGCTTCGAAAAAACCAAGGATAAGGGACGCTGCCTTTTCGACGGGGACGATCTGCCGCCCGCACCCGTCAGCCGTTCCAAACTGAAGGCCGTTCAAGACGTGCTTGCGGCGCAAGGCGGCGCAATTGGTGCGTGAGCAGGCGCATTTCGTGCAAAAGACCTGTATTTTATTGATTTTCCGGTGATGTGGCATGCGGCCGCATGCAACCTCGCTCCCACACTGAACATTCGCTTTAGGGAGGAGAGCCGATGATTCCAGCGGCATTTGAATATCACCGTCCTCAGGACATGGTAGGCGTGCTGGCCGTTCTTGAAGAACACGGAGACGATGCGCGCGTCATGGCGGGTGGGCACAGTTTGATCCCGATGATGAAACTTCGGATGGCCGAAGTCCCGCACCTGATCGACCTCCAGGATGTCGGCGGCATGTCGGATATCGACGTCGGGGCTGACAGCATTGTGATCGGCGCGATGGTCACACAGGCAGATATCATCGACCATGGCGAGCTTGCGGATGCAGCTCCGATCCTGCGCGAGGCTGCCTTGCAGATTGCTGATCCCCAGGTCCGCTACATGGGCACCGTCGGTGGCAACGTCGCAAACGGCGACCCGGGCAATGACATGCCGGGGCTGATGCAATGCCTGAATGCGGTATTCACCGTGGTCGGCCCGGATGGCGAGCGTGATATCCCCGCGCGGGAGTTTTACGAGGCCGCCTACATGACCGCACGCGAGGATGAAGAAGTACTGACCGCCGTAACTATCCCCGCGCCCAAAGGTGGCTACGCCTACGAAAAGCAAAAACGCAAGATTGGCGACTACGCGACAGCCGCCGCCGCGGTGCAGATCGTCAGGGACGGCAGCAATTGCGTCAGCGCCTCCATCGCGATGACGAACCTCAGCGACACGCCGGTTTATTCCGAAAACGCAGGCGCCGCGCTGGTGGGAACATCTGTCGATGCCGCTGCCCTCGGCGCGGCAGTGGCTGCGATGCTGGACGATATCGACCCGACCGAGGACAACCGCGGGCCCGTCGCGTTCAAGAACCACGTGGCGGGCGTCATATTGCGCCGTGCCATCGAGCGCGCCTGGTCGCGGGCGTAGGAGGAACACATCATGTCAAAGAAAATGCACATCAAGCTGAACGTAAACGGTAAAGACGAAGAATTCCTGGCCGAACCACGTGAACTGCTTATCTACACCCTGCGCGAACGGCTGAACATCACCGGGCCGCATATCGGCTGCGAAACGTCCCATTGCGGGGCCTGCACCGTCACCATCAACGGCAAGTCGGTGAAATCCTGCACCATGTTCGTTGCACAGGCCGATGGCGCCGAGGTGACCACTATCGAAGGCATCGGCGGGCCGGACGACCTGCATCCGCTGCAAGAGGCGTTCAAGGAACACCACGGGTTGCAGTGCGGTTACTGCACGCCGGGTATGATCACCAGGGCGACCAAGCTGCTGGAAGAAAACCCCAACCCGACCGAAGAAGAAATCCGCTTTGGCATGGCCGGTAACATCTGCCGCTGCACGGGTTATCAGAACATTGTGAAATCCATTCAGGCCGCCGCAGCCGAAATGAATGCAGCCAAGGAGGCCGCAGAATGAAGGACGATATTTCCCGCGAAGAACGTGTCGACAATCTCAAAGGCATGGGCTGCTCGCGTAAGCGGGTCGAGGATGCGCGCTTTACCCAAGGCAAGGGCAACTATGTCGATGACATCAAGCTGGACGGCATGTTGTTTGGCGACTTTGTCCGCTCTCCCTACGCCCATGCGCGCATCAAGAGCATTGATACCGCCGCTGCGCTGGAAGTGCCCGGTGTGCTGGCTGTCCTGACCGCGGCTGATCTGGAGCCGCTGGGCCTGCACTGGATGCCGACGCTTGCTGGCGACAAGCAGATGGTGCTGGCCGATGGCAAGGTGCTGTTTCAGGGGCAAGAGGTCGCGTATGTCGTCGCCGAAGATCGCTATGCCGCCGCAGATGGGATCGAGGCGGTCGAGGTCGAGTACGAAGAACTGCCCGTCATCGTGAACCCGTTCGAGGCATTGAAGTCCGATGTGGTTCTGCGCGAGGACCTTGTTGGCGAAGACGGTTCCATTCCCGATGGCGCGCACGGACCGCGCAAGCACCCCAACCACATATTTACCTGGGACGCAGGCGACAAAGGCACAACGGAAGAGGTCATCGCTGACGCCGAGGTCGTCGCGACCGAAAGCATGTACTACCACCGCACCCACCCGTGCCCGTTGGAAACCTGCGGCTGTGTGGCGTCGATGGACAAGGTCAACGGCAAGCTGACCCTGTGGGGCACGTTCCAGGCGCCGCACGCGATCCGGACGGTCGTGTCTTTGATCTCGGGCATTGAAGAGCACAACATCCGCGTGATCAGCCCAGATATCGGTGGCGGCTTTGGCAACAAGGTTGGTGCCTATCCGGGCTATGTCTGCTCGGTCGTGGCGTCGATCGTCACGGGCAAGCCCGTGAAGTGGATCGAAGACCGGATGGACAATCTGATGACCACCGCCTTTGCCCGCGACTATCACATGACCGGCAAGATCTCTGCCACCAAGGACGGCAAGATAACCGGGCTGCATTGCCATGTGACAGCTGACCACGGCGGCTTTGATGCCTGCGCCGATCCCACCAAGTTCCCGGCGGGCTTCATGAACATCTGCACCGGCTCCTACGACATCCCGACGGCCTATCTGGAGGTCGACGGCGTCTACACCAACAAGGCCCCGGGCGGCGTCAGCTATCGATGCTCATTCCGGGTGACCGAGGCAGTCTACTTCATCGAACGGATGATCGAGGTCCTGGCCATCGAGTTGAACATGGACGCAGCTGAGCTGCGCCGGATCAACTTCATCAAGAAAGAGCAGTTCCCCTACACTGCTGCCCTTGGCTGGGAATACGACAGCGGTGACTATCACACCGCTTGGGACAAGGCGCTCAAGACCGTCGACTACGACGGGCTGCGGGCCGAACAGGCCCAGCGGGTCGAGGACTTCAAAGCTGGCAAGACGCGCAAGCTGATGGGCATTGGCCTAAGTTTCTTTACCGAGATTGTCGGCGCTGGCCCAGTCAAGAACTGCGACATTCTTGGGCTTGGCATGTTCGACAGCTGCGAAATCCGCATCCACCCGACCGGCTCAGCGATCGCACGTCTGGGAACGATCAGTCAGGGGCAAGGTCACGCGACAACCTTCGCGCAAATCCTCGCCTCTGAGATCGGCTTGCCTGCCGACAGCATCACCATTGAGGAAGGCGACACCGATACAGCACCCTATGGCCTTGGCACATACGGGTCACGCTCTACCCCGGTGGCAGGCGCCGCCACGGCCATGGCCGAGCCGCAAGATCCGCGCCAAGGCGCAGATGATCGCGGCCTATTTGCTCGAGGTCCACGACAATGACGTGGAATTCGATGTCGACCGGTTTGTCGTGAAAGGCGCGCCTGAAAAGTTCAAGACAATGAAAGAAATCGCCTTTGCAGCCTACAACCAAGCCATTCCGGGGATTGAGCCGGGGCTTGAGGCTGTCAGCTACTACGATCCGCCGAACATGACCTATCCGTTCGGCGCATATGTCTGTGTAATGGACATCGACGTCGACACGGGTGTTCCGGAAATCCGCCGCTTCTATGCGCTGGACGACTGCGGCACGCGGATCAACCCGATGATCATCGAAGGCCAGGTGCATGGTGGATTGACAGAAGCACTCGCCGTCGCTCTGGGGCAAGAGATTGCTTATGATGACATGGGCAATGTGAAGACGGGCACGCTGATGGACTTCTTCCTGCCAACAGCTTGGGAAGTGCCAAATTACGAAACCGACTACACCGTCACACCTAGCCCGCACCATCCCATCGGCGCCAAAGGCGTAGGTGAAAGCCCGCATGTTGGCGGCGTGCCCTGTTTCTCGAACGCAGTGCAGGACGCGTTCCGCCCCTTCGGCAACCGGCACACCAACATGCCGCATGATCACTGGCGGATTTGGCGCACGGCCAACGAGCTTGGCCTGCACGACTGACCCTTTTGGTAGGGCGGGGTGATGCCCGCCCTACGGAGACACGCATGACCTGGACTGACTTGAAAGCCTCGCTGGCCATCGAAGGCTATGTGGCCTCGGACGATCTGGCCGTTGCGTTGCAACTGGCTCTGTCGCTGTGTCGCCCGCTGTTGCTGGAAGGTGCGGCAGGTGTCGGCAAGACCGAGATCGCCCGCACGCTGTCTGCGGTGATGGACACGCGCCTTATCCGGCTGCAATGCTACGAGGGCCTGGACGCGGCGCAGGCCATTTACGAATGGAACTACCAGCGACAGCTGCTTACCATACGGGCAGCCTCCGAGGCTGGCGAAACCGGCAAGGCGGTCGAAGATCGAGATCTTCTCCAGCGACTTTCTGCTGGAGCGCCCGTTGCTGGCGGCCATTACCCAAGACACGCCCCCGGTCCTCTTGATCGACGAAATCGACCGGGCGGATGAAGAGTTCGAAGCCTACCTGCTGGAAGTCCTCTCTGACTATCAGGTGTCGATTCCCGAGCTTGGTACGATCACCGCGAAAAGCCGCCCTGTCGTGATCCTGACCTCGAATGGTACCCGCGACCTTTCAGACGCCCTGCGCCGTCGCTGCCTATATACCTACGTGGAATACCCCGACCGCGAGACCGAATTAGCGATCCTCAAGGCCCGCTGCCCGGAGGTCGAGGCACGGCTGGGCGAACAGATAGTCGGCTTCGTTCAAAAGCTGCGTCAGGAAGAGCTGGAGAAAACCCCCGGGATCGCCGAAATGCTGGATTTCGCCTCGGCGTTGATGGGCCTCGGTATCGCCGATCTGACCGACAACCCCGCGGTCCTGCAATCGACACTGACGACCTTGCTGAAAACCCAAAGCGATCAGGCCCAGATCACGCCTGAGGTGGCAGGGCGCATTGCGGGCAAGGCCGCATGAGCCGGGTGACAAAATTCGCAGGCCGCGACCCTGGTCCGGCCGCCCGGGTCGCGGGCTTCATCGCCCACCTGCGCGACAACGGCTTGCGGCTTGGCGTTGCAGAAGCAGACCTTGCCATGACGGCCCTGGCCGAGGTGGACGCCATTCGTCCGGGCGACAGCCGCCGTGCCTTACGTGCGGTCTGCACAGGCTGCAAGGAAGAGTATGAGAGGTTCGACGATCTGTTCGACAGCTACTGGATGGACATGGGTCGTGTGAGACAGAAGGTCGTTCCTACCCCGTCATCCACTGTAAGCGACGATGTTCATTCCTCACGGGATGCCAAGGGTGAAGACGCTGGCGCATCCGGAACCTCTACTGCCCCTGACGACACGGGCGGAGCTGCGGACAGCGACGGGACCGGCAAGTTGATCGCCACCGAACAACGCAATCTCAACCGGCGTGACCTGCGCGATCTTGTCCGACCGGAAGAAATCACAGAGGCCGAAGCCGTCGCGCGCCGCCTCGGGGCCGCCCTGCGCGACACGCGATCCCGCCGTCGAATTGCCGCGCGCAAAGGGGACCGGTTGCATTTTCGCAAGATTATTCGCCACAGTCTGGCCTCCGGCGGCGAGCCGCTGAAACTGTTGCGCAAGAGGCGCCCGGACCGCACGCGCAAGATCGTCGCACTTTGCGATGTTTCCGGCTCCATGTCCGTCTACTCGCAGATATTTCTGGCGTTTCTCGTCGGCCTGATGCGGGCCGACACGGCCGCTGACGCCTATCTCTTTCACACTCGCCTTGTGCGGATCACCGAAGCTCTGCGTGACAAGGACGCGATGCGCGCGATTGGACGGATGTCATTGATGGCCGATGGGTACGGCGGGGGGTCCAAAATCGGTCCGTCGCTGATGCGCTTTGCCGACACCTATGCCAAACGCTTCGTCGATGGACGCAGCGTCGTGCTGATCTTGTCCGACGGGTACGACACCGAAGCACCAGATATCATTGCCGCCGCCCTGGAGAAACTGCGCAAACGCGGTTGCAAGGTGGTCTGGCTTAATCCCTTGAAAGGCTGGGCTGATTACGCACCGGTGGCCGAAGGGATGGCGGCGGCCCTGCCTTACCTCGACGCTTTCAAGGCGGCCAACACGCTGGGGGATCTGGCCGCGCTGGAACAGGAGTTGGCACGCCTATGACCCCGGCTGAAATCCTTTCGACAGACCTAGCCCAGGCTGCGCAGGAACTGCGGGACAAGGACGAACCTTTTGCCTTCGCCACAATCGTGCGCACGGCCGGGTCCACCGCGGCCAAGCCGGGGGCGAAGGCGCTACTCAGCGCGGATGGGACGATCCTCCAAGGCTGGCTTGGCGGCGGCTGCACCCGTGGCGCCGTCAAACGCGCCGCGCTGCAGGCCCTGCAGGATGGGACGCCACAGCTTGTATCCGTCGCACCAGAAGACCTTCTGGCCGAAAAAGGCGTGGCCGCTGGCGATGAGGTGGACGGCACGCGATTTGCCGGCAACGGGTGTCCCTCGCGCGGCACGATCGACATCTTCATCGAACCCTGCCTGCCGTCACCGCAACTCGTGGTCATGGGCGCATCGCCCGTGGCGCAGGTGATAAGCAATCTCGCCCCACAGTTTCACTGGTCCGTGTCTTCGACCCTGGAACGCGGCCAACCGCATCAGCGGTCCTTCGTCGTGATCGCGACCCAGGGACAAGGTGACCTTGACGCGCTAAAGGCAGCGTTGAACGCACAAGCGACGTATGTGGCCTTCGTCGGAAGCAGCAAGAAATACGCGTTTCTAGCCCAAAAGCTAGCCGCGGCTGGCATTGAACAATCCGCCATTGACCGCGTGAAAGCTCCGGCAGGTTTGGATTTGGGCGCGGTGACGCCCGAAGAAATCGCATTGTCGATCCTGGCGCAACTGGTCCAGGACCGGCGTGCTGCAATGAGGCCGACCGATGGCTGAAGTGACGACAATCATACTGGCGGCCGGACTGTCACGCCGGATGGGTGCGCGCAACAAGCTGCTTTTGCCTGTTGCCGGGGTCCCGATGATCCGGCACATGGTCAATGTCTATCGTACGGCGACGTGCGGACATGTGTTGGTGGTGACCGGGCATCAGGCCGAACAGATCGGCAACGCCCTTTCGGGCAGCGGTGCCGAAACCGTTTTCAACGCTAATTTTGAGCAGGGTCAGCCCACGTCGGTGGCCTGCGGGCTGCAAGAGGTGGATGAGGCAACCCCTGTGCTGATCGGTTTGGGGGATCAGCCGCTTCTGACCGCTGGCGATATTCAGTCATTGCTGGCGGCGCATGCGGCGGCTGACAGCGCGCGCATCTCCATTCCGGCGGTGGATCAACGCCGCGGCAACCCGATCGTGGTTCCCGCAGCCTTGCGCGCACGGCTCCTGGCGGACCCGAGGTCTCCGGGGTGCAAAGAGTTCACCCGAACCCATCCTGAACATGTCCAGTTTCACCCAATGGCCTCTCCCGGGTTTTACACGGACGTGGACACACCCGAGGCGTACGCCGCTCTCAGGGCAGACTTGCTGGAGGACATCACGTGAAGATCATTCGATACGTCGCAGCCCATCTGCGCCACAAGCTCGCGCTTACGCCCGAACAGGCCGACCATATGGCCACCATCAAGTTTCCCTGTTGCTAAAAGGACATCCCATGGAACTGGCAGACGAAATCGTCATCAACGCATCAAAAGAGCAAGTCTACTCAGCGCTGAACGACCCCGAGGTTCTCAAGCTGTGCATTCCCGGCTGTGAAGAGTTGATCAAGCACTCGGACACTGAACTGGAGGCAAAGGTTGTCCTCAAGGTCGGGCCGGTGAAGGCACGGTTCAGCGGTGACGTCCAACTCGACACCGCAGGCGCGCCGGATGCCTTTTCGCTGACCGGGCAGGGCAATGGCGGACCCGCCGGGCACGCAAAGGGCGGCGCAGATGTCACGCTAACAGCCGATGGGCCCAACACGACGATCCTGCGTTACCAGGCGAAGGCCGATATCGGCGGAAAGCTGGCCCAACTGGGCAGTCGACTGATCCAAAGCACTGCCAAGAAACTTGCGGCCAAATTCTTCAAATCTTTCGCTGATGTGGTCAATGAAGACGCAACCTCATAGCAGTCTCATCTAGGTAGAGCACGCGTCAGGCATCATTTCAGAGGAGGCGGGGCTTGCTCCTCGACCAGCTACAAGCCCCTTTTCACCAACCGAGCATCCTTGAGGAGAGCCTAGCTTGATTGCAGGGGTCAATTGGTTTGGTACGGTTGTTGCGGAACACATCGTCCATTCCAGTATCAGCAATGGCTGAAATCGTGACGGTAGTTCAAGCCACGGAAACGCAACCTCATGCCGTGCGATTTGGAGAGAGCAGACATTAGGACAATCTGAGCAAACGGCGGCTAAGTCCGCAGACCCGACCATGAACAAATCAATTAAGAGGCCGAACCGATGACCGAGTTTTATGAATTGGGAACTGTGGGCCAACGGAACGAAATCGTTCCTGTGCTCTCTTGTCTGAAAGGAGAGCTATCGCAGAGGCACGCTCCGAAACCGCCACAGCTGATTTTCCGTCAGAGTTTGCCTTTAAACTCGGAGCGCTCCCGCCCGTTGTCAATTTTCTGACGAAAATCTTCCTCCCGTTGGGCCAGGCGCCGCGCTGCGCACGGCGCGCCACCGTGTGACGCGGCCGTGGCAAAAAGGAACGAGCCTCGGGCATTTTATCAGAGTTCCATCGACATGCTATTGATAGGGGCGAGTAGAGGGAGAATGCACATGACCAAAGTGACCGGCGGATGCCTGTGCGATGCGGTGAGGTTTTTTGCTCAGGGCCCGCCTCTCCGGGTCGGGCTCTGTCACTGCAGGGACTGTCGCAAGCATCACGGGGCGCTGTTTCATGCCTCGGCGATCTATCCCGAGGGGGAGGTCACGGTGACGGGGCAGACGCAACACTATCAGGGACGACATTTCTGCCCGCGCTGCGGCTCATCGGTGTTTTCTCGTTCGGAAGGCGAGATCGAGCTGCATCTGGGGGCTCTGAACGATCCCCATCAGTTTGCACCCGCTTATGAGCTCTGGACCATACGGCGCGCGCCTTGGCTGCCAGAGATCAAAGGCACCGAATGCCACGAAACGAACCGTTGAACGGAATTCTTGCCGACTACACATTGGCAAGGTTGAGCATCCAACGTCGTGACACAACAGCCCCGAATCATCTGACCTGAATACCGCAGTACGGGGCCTTTTGCGGCGATGCAGCACGTCTGTCAGTTGAAAAACTCGTGAAACCCGGGCGAAAATCAGGGCGTCAATCCCGATTTTTCCCGTCAACTCTTTGACTTAACGTTCCCCATGGCTCTAGTTTTCCTGTACGATCACAAAAATAGCTTTGCGCCAACATGTTGCCTTGGGAGGGGAACTGACCATGATCCGTTCGGAACTGATCCAGAAAATCGCCGATGAGAACCCGCATCTATATCAACGGGATGTGGAACGGATCGTAAATACCGTGTTCGAAGAGGTGACGGGGGCGATGGCCCGGGGTGACCGCGTCGAGTTGCGTGGGTTCGGTGCATTTTCGGTGAAACAGCGCGACGCGCGGATTGGTCGCAATCCAAGAACCGGCGAAACAGTGCATGTCGAAGAAAAGCACGTGCCGTTCTTCAAAACCGGCAAGCTGCTTCGGGATCGATTGAACGGAAAGTAACAACATGCGCTACATTCGCTACGCGTTTCTGGGGACCTTGGGCATTCTTCTGGTGTCCGTGTCGCTGGCAAACCGGGAATTTGTGACCCTTAAACTGGTACCCGATGATCTGGCGGGTGTTCTGGGGTTCAACTTCGCCATTTCGCTGCCGCTGTTTGTGGTGGTTCTGGGCGGGATTGCCGCTGGGATCATCATTGGCTTCGTGTGGGAATGGTTGCGAGAGCACAAGCATCGTAAAGATGCGACAGTCAAAAAGCGCGAAGTTCGCAAGCTGGAGCGCGAAGTGACCAAGCTCAAGGACAAGAGCAACGAAGGCAAGGACGAGGTGCTGGCCATCCTCGATGAGGCCAGCTGATTTAGCCCCATGTCTCAGACTGTCAGTGTAAAGATTTGTGGGGTGAAGACCCCCACCGATGTGGCGACCGCGGCCCAGGCTGGTGCGCGCTATGTGGGCTTTGTATTCTTCCCGAAATCGCCTCGATGCCTGACGGTAGAACAGGCTGCGGCCCTTGCAGCCGAAGTGCCGATTGGAGTAGCCAAAGTTGCTCTGACGGTGAATGCCACTGACGACGAACTGGATCAGATCACCGCTGCTGCGCCGCTCGATATGTTGCAGCTCCACGGTAAGGAAAGCCCCGAGCGCGTGGCTGAAGTCAAGGCGCGCTATGGCCTGCCGGTGATGAAGGCAATTGGCATCGCCGATGCTGAGGACCTGCCGCAGATTGACCTGTATTCGGACGTGGCCGACCAGCTCTTGATCGACGCCAAACCGCCCAAGAACGCTGATCTTCCTGGTGGCAACGGGCTGGCGTTCGACTGGCGCCTGCTGGCGGGTCGCAAATACTGGCAGAAGCCCTGGATGCTGGCTGGCGGTTTAACCCCTGACAACGTGGCCGAGGCGATCCGTATGACGGGTGCTCGTCAGGTGGACGTTTCTTCGGGCGTCGAGAGCGCTCCGGGCGTCAAGGATGCAGAACGTATTGCCAGCTTTGTAAAATCGGCAAAGATCTGATTCAAAAAGATAAATCATTGGCTTCGCACGTCGCAGTAAGGTGGCCGTGCGCGATCAAGTGATCCAATATCTGGGTGTTCGCGTATTCCTGTTATTCCAACATGGAGGACATGGAATGTTTCGTCGTATGTTTTTGAGCATGACCGCAGGCGCCGCGATCGCGGCCTCGGTGATGAGCCCCGCAACTGCTGCCGGTCAGGATATCGTGGACACTGCCGTGGGTGCAGGCACCTTTGGCACGCTGGTCGCCGCTGTGCAGGCCGCAGGGCTGGTTCCGACACTGAAAGGGCACGGCCCGTTCACCGTTTTCGCGCCCACGGACGAGGCATTTGCGGCCTTGCCCGAAGGCACGGTTGAAAGCCTGCTGTTGCCCGAAAACAAGGACCAGCTGGTTGCCATTCTGACCTATCATGTTGTCCCGGCCAAGGTGATGGCAGGTGACATTGCAGGCAAGAAGGCCAAGGTTCTTACAGTTCAGGGGGACCGCTTGGATGTGAATGCACGCAATGGCGTCAAGGTTGATGGGGCCAAGGTTGTTGCCGCCGACATCGAGGCATCCAACGGTGTGATCCACGTGATCGACAAAGTTCTGCTACCCTAAGTTTTCGCCCGATGAACCGCCAAACACCCAAGCGAACCGCTTGGGTGTTTTTCTATTTCGAAACAGGTCGCTACATGTGATCCGCCACACTCGCCGCATCGTACTTATTATGACAGGAGGGCAGGGTGATGATGGCGGCAATTGGCGGAGTTAGGTTGAAAAGCTGGCTTACAGCCCCCGAGTTCTTCTGGCGTGCACGGCGGTCTCTGCAGCAGGCCAAGGACAGCCCCGGATGCAGCCACGCAATCGTTTTCCCCAGGGGTGACATCTATTTTTCACTCAGTGTATGGGACAGTCCAGAGGAGATGATTGCCTATGCGCACAGCGGTCCCCACGCGCGTCTGCTCAAGGTCACGCCACGTCTCGCACATGTGCTCTACTTCCACCACTTCCCCTGCACCGAGATTCCGAATCCCGATGTCGCGTGGCAGCTGTGGCGACAGCAAGGGCAATCCGCAGCCTGATGCCTTTTTTGCATGGCAAATCCGGTCCGCACCTCCTATGAACATCTGGTACGACGACGGAGACTCTCATGGCCAACGACCTTTTCAACTCCTTCATGTCCGGCCCCGACGAAAGCGGGCGCTTCGGTATCTTTGGTGGACGGTTCGTCAGTGAAACCCTGATGCCGCTGATCCTGTCGCTGGAAGAGGAATACGAAAAGGCCAAGGACGACCCGACCTTCTGGGCCGAGATGGACGATCTTTGGGCCAACTACGTGGGCCGCCCGTCCCCACTGTATTACGCTGAACGCCTGACCGAACATCTGGGCGGGGCAAAAATCTATCTCAAGCGGGATGAGCTGAACCACACCGGCGCGCATAAGATCAACAACGTGCTGGGTCAGATCATCCTGGCACGCCGCATGGGCAAGACCCGCATCATCGCCGAAACCGGGGCGGGGCAGCACGGCGTTGCCACCGCCACTGTCTGCGCCAAGTTCGGCCTGAAATGCGTGGTCTACATGGGCGCGCACGATGTACAACGTCAGGCCCCCAACGTCTTCCGCATGCGCCTGCTGGGCGCCGAAGTGATCCCGGTCACCTCAGGCCGTGGCACGCTCAAGGACGCGATGAACGACGCCCTGCGCGATTGGGTCACCAACGTGCGCGACACTTTCTATTGCATCGGCACTGTGGCTGGGCCCCATCCCTATCCGGCGATGGTCCGTGACTTCCAGTCGATCATCGGCAAAGAGGCCAAGGAGCAGATGCACAAGGCCGAAGGCCGTCTGCCCGACACGCTGATTGCTGCCATCGGCGGTGGTTCAAACGCCATGGGCCTGTTCTACCCCTTCCTGGACGACAAAGACGTCAACATCATCGGGGTCGAAGCAGGCGGTAAGGGCGTCAACGAAAAGATGGAGCATTGCGCCTCGCTCACCGGCGGCCGCCCCGGCGTGCTGCATGGCAACCGCACCTACCTGCTGCAGGACGACGACGGTCAGATCCTAGAAGGGTATTCGATCTCGGCAGGCCTCGACTATCCCGGCATCGGCCCTGAACACGCTTGGCTCAATGACATCGGCCGCGCGCAATATGTCTCGATCACGGATATGGAGGCGTTAGAGGCGTTCCAGCTTTGCTGCTCGACTGAAGGCATCATTCCTGCGCTCGAACCCTCGCACGCGTTGGCCCACGTCATGAAAATCGCGCCCGAGCTGCCCGCCGATCACCTGATCTGCATGAACATGTGTGGCCGCGGCGACAAGGATGTGCAGACGGTCGCCAATTACCTTGGGTTCGACATGTCCGACACCGAAGGTCGTACTGCCGACTAAGCGCAAGCCAGATTGACTGGATGAAACAAGCCCCGGCAGACAATGATCTGCCGGGGCTTTTTGTTTTGGGTCCGCCAGAACCGGCATCCCGGCGGACGCTCACGCCTCGTGTAGAACCGTTTCGAACCCTTCGAACTGCGGGTGCCCCAGGATAGGGCTTTCGCCTTCGCGCTTGCCTGCGTTCTTATGCGCATCGCGGAACTGCTGGGATTTGGTCCAGGCCTCGAAATCGGCGCGGCTGTCCCAGATCACATGGCTGGAAAAGAGCGTGTGCTCGTCGCTCGACGGCCCTTTGAGCAGGCGAAACTCGCGAAAGCCCTTGAGCTCTTTCAGGCGGCTTTCCCGCGATTTCCAGATGGTTTCGAAATCTCCTTCCGAACCCGGACGGATCTTGAAACGGTTCATGGCAATAAAGCTCATCGGCTGTGCTTTCTTCTAGACGTGCAAGAGGATTGGCGCACGGCGGGCCTATGCCCCTGACCGCTGGCTGAGGCGCATCAGAGCGAAAGTTGCGGATAGGTGCAAGTGACGAGGTCAGCTTGCAGCCTGAACCGGATATTCACCACAACGTTTTGCAGATTAAATTGCGCGGGGCGGGAACTACAATTGCTGCTAACGGTTTGCACGCACACTCCGAGCGCTTTGCAACGGCAAGAATGTACGAAAGAAATTGACCGCGCAAAAACAAAGTGGCTGAAACAGCCCTCTGACAGGAAACAGGCATCACCCTGCGCTTTCGTAGAAGCACGCGTTTAGCCCAAGGTGTTGCCGGTTATGAAAATGTACGAACTTTCGATCAGATTGATTACGACATTCAGTTCTTCTGGTGTGGTCGGTGTATAGATCATGACAAAGCCACTCCACCCGGGACGCTGATTGGCCCAAGGATGTGCCACGGCCCATCCGGCCTCAATCGCCTTTTGCGCCAAAGTAGGGTCCAGCGAAGCATGCAGGCTGCCATCGGGATGCATATGCGCAAACTCAAAGCCACCGACAACTGATCCCGGTTGAGACAACGCCATGTCACGGTCAAGCTGAAAGCCAATCGCGCCAGGCAGTGATACGCGCGTCGGGCCAAGCTTGACCCCAGGGAATTGTGCAACACGCTCCAGCAACAAGTCGGCCAAATGAGCGTCAATTTCTACGCCTATCTGGATATGGGGCACTCCGGTTGTTGTTTCGGGACGAGGAGATTTGCGTTCCGGCAAGCTGTGCTCTTGGGCAAAAGCCAAAGTGCACATCAGTGCTGCCACCGCAGCGATCGCCAATGTTTTAAAGGAAGAATTCATTTCGTTGGCAGCCTGTCAGAAATTGGGAAAGGGCGCACGGCGCTGCGCCGCCGCCCTCGCAATGCGTCAATCAACCTTCAAAGCTTCGATATTGATCAACAGCTTGATTTCGTCGCTCACGGCGGGTGCAAAGGCCCCAAGCCCGAAGTCTGAGCGCACGATGGTCGCCTTGGCTGAAAGCCCCAAAGTGGGCGTGCCCTCCTTGGGGCCAAACGGGTATGGTGCTGATTTGTTGAGTGTCGTTTCCAAAATGACAGGCTTGGTGATGTCATTCATGGTCAGGTCGCCGGAAATTTTTGCAGTATTGGTCCCGGTCACTTCGATGCTTGTTGAGGCAAATGTGACCACATCACCGTCGTTCGCGCCAAAAAAGTCGTCGGACATAAAATGTTGCATGCGAGCGTCCCAGCCCGTGATCATGGATTTGACCGGCATTGAAACTGTGACTGACGACGCCGAGGGGTCATCTTCGTTGAACTCAACCTCTCCGTTAAAGCCCGAGAACATACCAAATGTCTCTGAAAACCCGATGTGATTATAGCTAAACATCACCTGGCTATGTCCAGGGTCCAGTTCGTAGGTGCCACTGTCAGCCAATGCCGCAGAGGCGCCCATCGACAAAAAAACCGCCAGTCCGGTTGCCGCTGTTCTAAACATTGATACCCTCCCAATTCAGATAAGATGTGTTGGTAGAATGGTTTGGGCATTAGCTCTTGTGCCCGTTCGTACTTATAGAACAGAATGTTCTGTAGTGCAACAATGTGTTCTATAGGAGGGGCGCTTGAAGGAAGATCCAAGACTGATCGCTACACGGCAGACTGCACTTGATGCGGCGCAAAAAATCTTGGTGGATGAAGGCGTGTTGCACGTGACGCACAACGCAGTTTCAAAAGCGACAGGCATTTCGCGCAGCACGCTCTACAGGCACTGGCCCGATGCCCGAAGTTTGCGAGACGCCGCGTTCAGGCGCATCGCGACCCCACCGAACATTCCTCCCAAAACGGATGGCCCGCTTCGCTCTGACTTGCGCTGGTTGCTTGGTGTTCTGATGGGCGCGTTGAATGACACGCCATGGGGCCAAATCGCGCCTCAGGTGGTCGCAGCTGCGTCCACCGATGAAGAAGCACGACTGGTGATCACGGAATTCATGAAAGACAGGTTCGCAAGTGTTGAAACTGTCTTTTTAGCTGCAATTGACCGCGGTGAGATCAACGACGAAGTTCCGGTTGAACAGCTGATAGAGCTGGCTATCGCTGCACCCTATTTCCGCAAACTCATACGCCACGACGTGCTGGACGCAGATTGGTTGGATCGGCATGTTGATCTACTTTGCAACATCGCGAAAAGCAATTCAGGGCGTTGACCATCGCCTGAACTTGCAAACAAAAAAGGCCGAGAAAAGTACTGGTTTCCCAGGTAGCGGTAGAGCGGCGGGCGCTGCGTGACATCCGCATGTGGCGTGGTCAAAACGTACCGCTCCTCGCAACCTTGATGTTTGCACCCGGATTTGACGCGGCTCTTCATTCGCATTGCAACATGGGCGGCTTTGGGTTCAAAGCGATCAACTCACGAGACCGCCAGAATGGCGGTTCTGGCGAAGTTGGTCAGGCCTTGCAAAGGTCGCTATCTGCGCTCAGAAGTCTTTAGAAGCAGAGTCTTTCTACTTGAAACATTCGAACCAAAGTACCCCACGTTATCCCGCACACTCTTGCAACACACTCAACGGCACAATCTCCAGCGCGCGCTGATGCGTGGCCTCGAGCGATACCTTGGGCGCGCAGCCCTCGTCGTGGGCCTGCATGAAACGCGCGGCGCACAGGCACCAGCTGTCGCCGGGTTTGAGGCCTGCAAAGTTGAATTCGGGCCGAGGTGTGCTCAGGTCGTTGCCGACGTATTTGGAATAGGCCAGAAACTCGGCCGTCATCACGGCGCAAACCGTATGGCTGCCCTGATCGGCGGCGCATGTGTTGCAATGCCCGTCCCGAAAGAACCCGGTCACCGGATCCGTCGAGCAGGCCAGCAGTGCGCCACCCAATACATTCACACTCTCATCGCGTTCCATAAGAGCAGCTTACAGGCTCTGCGCGATCTTGCGGAACATTTCTATGTTCTGATCACTGACGCCGTCTTCGCGAAACTTGCGATCTGCGCCCGTGGTGGTGATCAAAACGCCCCGAGACTGGTCGAAATACAGGTACTGGCCATAAACGCCACGCCCCATGAACTCGCCCTCATGCGCGCCTTTGGGAATCCACCATTGGTACCCATAGCCGATTTTGCCCGGCGCAGTCGGGGCCGAGGCAACGGTGGAATCCGCGATCCAATCGGCTGGCACAACCTGCTGACCGCCATATTCACCGTCCTGCAGGATCATCTGTCCAAAGCGCGCAAAATCCCGTGTGGTGAAATTCAACCCGCCCAGCACAAAAGCCACGCCCGCTCCGTCGGTGACATAATAGCCATCCCGCTCTAACCCCAGCGGCGCCAGGATCTTTTCGCTCAAGAGGTCGGAAATTGAACGCCCCGTGGCCCCCCGGATCACCATGCCGATCACATGCGTGTCAATCGAGACATACTGCCAGGTGTCGCCCGGGGCAGTGAAACTGTCCTTGAGTGAGGCGGCAAAATCGTCAAGCTCGCCCCCCAACGCAACGACGCGGCCCATTCGGTTGATGTCGGAATTGGGATCCAGATAATCCTCGTCAAACACCACCCCGCTGGCCATGTTCAGCACATTGCGGATGGTGGCATGCTCATAAGCGCTGCCCTGCAGCTTGGGTGCATATTTGGTGACCTTGTCGTCCAGCGAGGCGATCTCGCCCTCGGCAACCAGCACCCCAAAGAGCGCCGAGAGATAGCTTTTGGCGATGGACCACGAGATGCGGAGGTCATCGGCACCCGTGCCCAGGAAATACTGTTCAAAGCGGATTTGGCCGTTCTG
This sequence comes from Falsiruegeria sp. JB4-1, assembly GCF_055693495.1. NCBI lineage: Bacteria > Pseudomonadati > Pseudomonadota > Alphaproteobacteria > Rhodobacterales > Roseobacteraceae > Falsiruegeria > Falsiruegeria sp. JB4-1. The sequence continues at coordinate 3,628,491 of NZ_JBVFTZ010000001.1, read as the reverse complement.
CATGACCAGCAAAGAGGTCACTGCCCGCTCTTCGATCCACTGATCCGCTCCAGCGGGCAGGTCGTATTCCGCTCCGTAGGTCAATTCGGACGTTGGGCCATCTCCGCGCGGCAAGGTGGTGGTCAGGAAGGCTGCGTCCATGTTCGAGAAGTTTTGCACGATCTTTTCTTCTGAAAACAAAGAGTTCACGGCCAGCAGGCGCATGATCTCTTCTCGTTTCCAGACGCCTACGACAACTGCCGCAAGGATAAGTGCCAGCAGAACCCGACCCAGCCATTTCCCAAAAGTGCGCATGTTTTGAAATCTCCCCGTGTTGTCGGCATCCTGAGGGCGGCAACAATCAAGCGCAACGGAAACGTGGGGGAAGCGAGGGTCCAAAGGTGCAATGAACTCGGAGGCACTCCCGCCCGTCGTCAATGCCCCTTGCGGGACACCTCCTCCCGTTGGGCCGGGCAGTCGCAGGCTAGGCCTGCGACTGTGATGCCTGCGGCGATCGTTTGGAGTTGGTCAACCGAGGACGCGTCAGGCGCCCAGCCCATCAGGTCAACTGAAGCGATCCAACAGCTTCTGCATGGGGGAACGACTGTCCTTGGCGGGCTGTGCTTCAGCTACACTGGGTTTTGCCGCTGCCTCGGGTTTGGCAGAGGGCGATTTTGACGAGCGTGGCGGCGCAGTCCGCAGGGCCACCGCGTTCATGAATTTGCCACCGTCACCCTGCGCCAGATGAACGGCCCCGTCCGACACACCACGCAGTACATTTTCCAGCCAGTCCTCGTCCGCCTTGGCAAAGTCGTGCAGAACATAACCGGAGACCATCTCCTTGCGGCCCGGATGACCGATTCCCAGGCGCACCCGGTCGTAGGCAGACCCGATGTGATCATGAATCGACCGCAACCCATTGTGTCCCGCATGACCGCCGCCCGCCTTGACCCGTACCTTGCCGGGAACCAGGTCCAGCTCGTCGTGGAGAACCGTCACATCGGTACTGTCGAGCTTGTAGAACCGCATCGCTTCACCCACCGATTGGCCGGACCGGTTCATGAAAGTCTCCGGCTTCAGCAAGAGCACCTTCACACGGCCCAGCCGACCCTCAGCGATCTGTCCCTGAAACTTGCCCTTCCACGGCCCGAACCCATGATCGCGCGCAATCTCGTCCAGCGCCATAAATCCGATGTTGTGTCGGTTACCGGCGTATTTGCCGCCCGGATTACCCAATCCGACAAAAAGTTTCATGGCGCCTCTCAAAAAAGTCTGTTGCGGGTTCGGCGCCTAAATGCACCGAAACCCATGCGAAATCCAGCACGACAAGCCAGAAAACGTCGCAGGCTTCGGATCGCTTGGCACAATTCGATGCCTCGACACACACGGTTTGCGTTCTGCCGTGGCGCGCCGCGCGCAGCGCGGCGCTCGGCCCAACGAGAGGAAATGTTTCGCCAGAAACATTGACGACGGGCGGGAGACACCCCCTATGGGCTATTCTCGCTGATGCCTCACCCTTCCGGTGTGTACCAGATCGGAGAGGTATAGGCCCGTTCCGTGGTAGTCATGGGCACGGTGTCGTCCATCGTGACACCGAACCGTTTCGCCTCATACGCCGTCCAGCGCGGCGTGGGGATCTCGATCACACGTACATAGTAGAACGCGCGCAGGGCAGGGTCGAACTCTGGATCCTGCCAATAGGTGATCAACTCGGGTGCCCCAATGGTATTGGTCCAGGTGGCATTGGCCACATCGACCGTATTACCTACGGGCGGCAGCTTGCCATCCGCACCCGGCGCACGTTCGCCGCTCCAGGCCACGTCATAGATCTTCTCGCCGCGCGTGCCGTCCGCGTTCAGCCAGCCTTTGATCACCTGCACCCGGTCCAGGTTGCCGCTGAATGGGTCCTTGAGCGCGGCGATCAGGAAATTCGGCGCGCCTTCCCCTTTGCGCACGGGCAGGTCGGCGCCCATCGGCACGCCCTTGGCGTATCCCAGATCGGCGGGCAGGCGGGACATTGCGTCCGCTGCGGCGAAATCCCAGCCGCCAAAGAACCGCACCATGATCCGCGACCCGGTGGTGCCATACACCTCGCGCCGTTCCAGCGCGTCAAATATGGCGGCGCGGGTGTTTTCCGTGGCCCAGACAGCGGCATACCCGCCCGAGGCCTGCTTCCAGCCATAAATCGAAAATTCAGGATCCGGTGCCTCGATGACCAGATGCTCCCAGCGGTTGGGCTCGGGCTCGACTCCGGAATGCTTGCCAAAGAAGTTGTCCTCTTCCACTGCCGCCATGCCGGTATGCGCATCGGTCGAGCCGATCTGACCCACCTTGTAGGGGTTGATGCCCAATTGCTCTTCCAGCAACAGCCCGGTCTTATAAGCTTCGCGCGAATATTCGTATTGCAGCATGTCTTCAGTCTTGGCCTCGGTCCCGTTCAGGTTCGACGCATCCCATGTGTCGAAATCGGCAAACTCGTCGTCAGGGCTCAGGAACGGGTGGGCCTCGCTGTCGCCCTTGATCTGCGTGGTCTCGATCACCGGTTCGAACCGGGCGCGCAAGCGCGCATTTTCCTCGGTTAGCGGTGTTTCGTCGAAGTTCGACACCGAAAACAGCCGCCCGTTCGACAGGTTACCATTGTGCGGGATGGCAAGCACGTCGCCCCCGGTGCGGTCTTCATAGTCGGACAGATGCCTCCACAGGTCCTCGGGGTTCTTGCTGTCAAATTGCGAAAACGGCACCACTGTATTGGCCATGGGCGCATCGTCGCGGAAAATCACGTTGCGGTGGATGTTGTCACCACCCTCAGACGTCCACTCATACCCGATCAGTGCAGTGAACCGTCCCGGGTCGTTGTAGCGATCCGCAAGCGCCGTATAGCTTTGCCAGGCTTTCTTGGTGGCCTTTGGGTTGTCGATGGGCGGCGTGTCTCCTGACAGCGAGGCGACGATCTCCATCGCTGCCGCAAAGATCCTGTCATGGTCGCCGGTGGTCAGTTCGTCGTACCAAAGCTTACCTTGTTTCGTCGACAGAACAGCGGGGTCCCCCGCCAGAAGCTGCGGCATCAACCCATACATCTCGGCATGATCTGCGACGACCAGCCAATCCAACGGGCGCCCCAGTTTGGCGCGCAGACCATGGGTAGTGGTGATCTCTTCACCGCGGGCAAAGCGGAACGCGTCCTCCTGACTGACGGTGGTCATGGTGCCCGCGTCCACAGACACCTCGGTGTGCAGATGGGTGTCGCCCCACAGAAGCTGCGTCGGAAACGTCCGCCCTGCATAGGGGGAAAAATGATCGGCCACGAATTTCTGGGACACATCGTCCTTGTCCGGCAGCAAGTCCTGGACCTGGGCAAAACCGCATGTGCTCATCGTGATCAGCGCGGCCACTGACGTGGCGCAGGCGCGCGTCAAAATACCTGTCATAATAACTCTCCCACAAAGGCAGCAAGGCCGCCGTTTGATTCATGAAAATATTCGAATCAAGGAAAGTGTAGCAGCCAACCCATGGGCGTTCCAAATGCGCGGCCCCAAAACGAAAACACCCCCCGACCATGGGTCAGGGGGTGCAAAAATCAGCCTTGCCCGCAAATGGGGCAAGCAAAGCAGTTCTTATTCTTCTGCAGTTGCTTCGACTTCGGCCTCTTCGCCTTCGCCTTCACCTTCGCCATCTTCGTCATCCGCGGATGCCAGACCCGTCGGGGCCGAGATGTTCGCGATCACGAAATCACGGTCGATGATCGGTCTGGAACCGCTCGGCATATCAACTGACGAGATTGTCGCCACGTCACCAATGGCCATGCCGCTCAGATCAACTGTGATCTTCTCGGGGATGTCGCCTGCGGTGACCATCAGTTCAACTTCGGGACGCACAACAGTCAGAACGCCGCCGCGCTTGATGCCGGGTGCTTCTTCTTCGTTGACGAACTCAACCGGCACGAACAGGTTGATGCGGGTGTTGCGGCGCAGGCGCATCAGGTCGAAGTGTGTCGGCAGGTCTTTGACCACGTCACGCTGAACATCGCGGCAGATGACGCGGACGTCTTCCTGGCCTTCGACTTTCAGGTTGAACAGGGTCGCCTTAAAGCGGCCTGCTTTCAGCTTTTTCAACAGAACGTTGAACGGGATCTGGATCGCCAGCGGATCTACGTCACCGCCAAAAACAACACCCGGAACCATGCCAGCGCGACGCGCTGCGCGAGCGGCGCCCTTGCCTGTCCCCGCACGTTCCTGGCACTCAAGATCAGGAATCTGACCAGCCATATGAATTCTCCATAAGTTAGGGCGGGAATCCTCCAAGGCTGTATCCCCGCGTGAAGCCGCGCTCATAGACCACTTTGGGCGGGTTGAAAAGGGCTGAATCGGGGTCTCGTCAGTCTGCTACCCCTCTAAGCGTCACAATATCATGTCCGCCGCAGCTTTTGGATGGTCGGTGATCTGTTCATAGCCATCTTCGGTGATGATGAAGCTGTCGCCGACCTGCGCCCGAAAGGTTTCGGTCGTGACCGAGCCATCAACGGCAAAGACCATCCCTGGCTGCAACACGGTCGTATCACCCGTGACCAACTGCGGGTGCTCCAGATAGCTGAACCCGGTCGCCCGGCCACAGCGGAAGGGGTATTCGTACCCTGCGCCCTGGATCACCTCGGCATATTCCGCATGCACGCTTTCCGCCGTCACACCCGGCCGCAAGGCACGCAAGGCCGCCGCCTGACTTTCGACCGCCACCTCATAGATACGCTCCTGGGTCGGATCGCCGATCTCACCAATCCAGAATGTGCGGTCGAACCCCAGCTTGAAGCGGTGAAAATTGGTCATGCCGCAGAAGCACAAAAACACCGGCTCGCCGCGTCGCATGATCCGGGTCGAGGCGCGGTGATGCGTCTTGGTGATCTCGGCACCCGAGGCCATGATCTGAAGAAAATGCGTGTTGGGCGACATGTCGGCATCATCATAATGCGCCGCCAACAACTCGGCCGCCTTGCGGGTCCCGGCCTGCGAGGTGGCAATCGCCACCTCAAACTCGGGCACACCATCGCCAATCGCCGCGCGGCCCGCCGCCATCATTGCACCCGCAACTCGACCTGCGTGACGCGCCAGTTGCAGCTCTTGCGCGGATTTGATCATGCGCATGTCCGCCAGAAGCGGAGAGGTCGAGGCGATACGCTCGGCCAGCACCAATTCATCCACATAGGCCCGCACCAGTGGGGGCATGTGATCCGGCTCGATCCCAACACGGGCCGCTGCGCCAAGTGCCTCGGGCAGTTCCGCCCGCCATTCCGCGCCCATCCCGTCATTCCAGGCCGCAATTCGATCCACTCGCGCCGCGGCCGTAGCGGCGTTCAGATCGATGGTGGGGGTGATCAGTAGGCTGTCGCCGTCGCGCGGAACGACCAGAATGGTGGGCCGCCCGAATTCCATGTGCAGATAGTCGTAGTAGCCTGTCAGATAATAAACATTGTCATCATCAGTCACCAGCGCCACGTCGATGCCAGCCTCTGCCAGTCTTTGACGAAATTGGGCCATCCGGTCGGTGTACTGGCTCATCGCAAGGTCCTCACCCCAATTGTTCCAGGGATCAGCTTACGAAGTTTGTGCAGACGCGATTGTCTGTTTCCGACACCGACCCTATCGAACTGACAGAATGACTTCACGCAAGAAACCGCAGGCTCACAAGGTTCCGGTACGCCGCTGGTCAGAAAAAGAAAGAGACCCCGAATTTCAACTGCCTGTCAGGGCCGCCGGTCGGTGATCTATTCAACGTGTAATACCCAACGTTGAGGTCAACAGACGTTCCAGTTTCTTCGTTTGTGACAATGGTTTTACCGGCCATCAAGCCCAACGGCACGGTCCAGGCCTCATCGTTGTTGGGGCTGTTCCAATTATAAGAGATCGTGTTGTTGTAGCCAAAGTACCATCCTCCTCCCAGGCCGTAGATCAGGATTGGTTGAAGGATCGTTGTGTTAAAGTCGTTCTCGCCCCACATCTGGGCCAGAACCCCGCCCCACGACAAGTCACCGGTTTGTCCGAATATGACGGCTGCAGGTCCGGCCCCCAGCCGGGGCCTTTCAGAGAAGTTTTGGAATGTGTCGGCAGCGAAACCTGAACGCCAAAACCATAAGAGATGTTCCCACGTGGCGTGGGGGCATAGAACGCCTGAACGGTCGAATCCCCGATGCCCCAGTCCAAGCTCGTGTTTTGAGTGGGGTTTGCGATACCCGGCGGCAGAACCGCGCCCGGCTGCACCCCCTGGATCGGAATGATGCCGCGAAGGACCAGATTGGCACCATCAAGGGGCACCGCATATACCGGCTGAATTTGAAAGCTGTAGCTGTCTTCGTTGTTCGTGCCAGTCCGGAAGGCGATTGTATTGTCGGTCATGATGGCCCGGATATCCGCCAAAGGGTTCGCAGCCTTCCGAGCAGCCTGACATGCAGCGTCGCAATTTGCGTCATCAGCACTTAGGGAAGAGCTCAGAAACAAAGTTGTCAGAGCCATGAAATAAGACAACATTCTTTGCATGATGGTTCCTAAGCTGAGATATAGAATTCGGTGGGGGCGGTAGAAGCAGTATGGATCAACCGCACAATTTCGGCGGCATTGTCATTCAATAAATCGCATTTCAATCGACGTTGTGGCCTTTTCGACGCAAACCGGACCGCATCTTGTTTGGTACGAAATACGCTCAAATCCGTCGCGGGCGCCATGCCGCGGACCCGAACCATGGCCAACGTTAACCATTGAGCGGTGGTGAAACGGTGTACATGCCAGTGCATGTATGGTGCACGCTTGGTGCACGCATATCACACACCGAAATTCGGCGCTGTTAGGCTTTGCGCTGTTTCCTTAACGGGGTGAGCGGAAAACCGATTTGACCATATTCCCGCCTAAGCCCAACGTCCGCCGAACCTCTCGGGAACCAACAGGTTATCTCGGCTCAACCCCGCAATCTCGCGTTCGCCGCACAGCGCCATTGTCGTGTCGAGTTCCGTATGAATGACCTCCAGCGCTTTTGTCACGCCAGCTTGCCCCATGGCCCCCAGACCATACACAAACGCGCGTCCGACATAGGTTCCCTTGGCGCCCATCGCCATCGCTTTGAGCACGTCCTGACCCGATCGGATGCCGCTATCAAGGTGCACCTCGACGTCGTCCCCAACCGCATCCAGGATCTCGGGCAGCATGCGGATCGAACTCAGCGCGCCGTCCAGCTGACGCCCACCGTGGTTCGACACCACAATGGCATCGGCGCCCAGTTTGGCAGCCATCTTGGCATCTTCGGCATCAAGAATGCCCTTGAGGATCACCTTGCCGCCCCATTCATTCATCAGCTTTTCGATCTTGCCCCAATCGAGGCTCGGGTCGAATTGTTCCGCCGTCCAGGCTCCCAGCGACGAGGCATCAGAGATCCCCTCGACGTGGCCTACGATATTGCCGAACTCGCGTCGGTGCGCACGGGCCATTCCGGCCAGCCAGCCCCATTTCGTAGCCAAATTCAACAGGGTAGAGGGCGTCAGCTTTGGTGGGGCCGACAACCCGTTCTTCAAGTCCTTGTGCCGCTGACCCAGGATCTGCAGGTCCAGCGTGATCACCAGCGCCGAGCACTTTGCGTCCTTGGCCCGCTGGATCAGGCGGCTGACATAGTCCGTGTCCTTCATGGTGTAGAGCTGGAACCAGAACGGTTTGGTCGTGGCGCTCGCCACATCCTCGATCGAGTTGATCGACATGGTCGACAGCGTAAAGGGCACGCCAAAGTCCTCGGCCGCCTTGGCCGCTTTCATCTCGCCATCGGCGTGTTGCATGCCGGTAAGCCCCACAGGGGCCAGCGCCACCGGCATGGCGACGTCCTCGCCAATCATCTGGGTTGCAGTGCTGCGTCCTGTCATGTCCACGGCCACCCGCTGACGTAGGCGGATCTGGTCGAAGTCAGAGGTGTTCTCGCGGAACGTCTGCTCGGTCCAGCTGCCGCTTTCGGCATAGTCATAGAACATCCGCGGGACACGCCGCTGATACAGACGTTTTAGGTCGTCGATGTTGGTAATGACGGGCATGACAGACTCCGATCCAAAATTGGTTAGAAGTTTTTACCAATTCCTGATTTGTTGCGCAAGTGGGCTAAGTTTGGTGGTCCAGAACGCAACAAGGCGCCGGAGTGACCTCCTGCGCCTTGCGTTAAAGATATGTAAAAACAGTTATTTAGGCTGCGTGAGCCCCGTCGGACAAAGTTTTCACAAACTCCAGCACTTCGCCCACTGGTTTGCCTGCGCCAATCTGGCTAACGATGGCCGATCCCACCACAGCGCCATCCGCGACACTGGCGATGGCCTGCGACTTTGCGGGCGTGTTGATGCCGAAGCCCACGATGACCGGCAGGTCGGTGGCCGATTTGATCCGCGCCACTTCGGGTCCAACGTCGGTGGCTTCCGCCTCGGCGGCGCCGGTGATGCCGGTGATCGAGACGTAGTAAACGAAGCCCGATGTGTTCTGCAGAACGCGCGGCAGTCGCTTGTCGTCGGTGGTTGGTGTCGCAAGGCGGATGAAGTTCAGACCAGCCTCTTGCGCCGGAATGCACAGCTCGTCATCTTCTTCAGGCGGCAGGTCCACCACGATCAGCCCGTCTATGCCAGCAGCCTTGGCCTGACTCAGGAACGTCTCGACCCCGCGGCTGTAAATCGGGTTGTAGTACCCCATCAATACGATCGGCGTTGTGTCGTCTTCCTTGCGGAACTCGGTCGCCAGCTCCAGCGTGCGGTCCAGCGTCATCCCCGCCTCAAGCGCGCGCTGACCAGCCAGCTGGATGGTCGGACCATCGGCCATCGGATCGGTAAAGGGCAGGCCCAGTTCGATCACGTCCACGCCCGCCCCCGGCAGGCCCTTGACCAGTTCCAACGAGGTGTCGAAATCGGGGTCGCCCGCCATGACATAAGAAACAAAGGCTTTCTTGCCTTGGGCTTTGAGCGCGGCGAACTTGGCGTCGATACGGGTCATCGGGCGTCCTTGAAACTGTGGGTTACGCCCGATGTGCAGAAACTTGGCCGGAAAATCAATCCCGCTTGGGCAGGTTGCCCAGAAAGACCGCTCAAAAAGAGACATGATAGCGCAGCAAGACCGCATTTACCCCCGGATTGAAAGTCGACACCGAGGCGTTGGATTTATGCGTGATGGCCAGCGACAGGGCGTCGCCGCGTTCGAACCGATAGCCAAGGCCCAACAGGCTGCGCACTTCGAACTTGCTGCCCAGATCGTTGGTGCTGTCGGCCTCGATGAATACACCGGGCAGAACGCTGGCCTCGACAAACCAATTCTGGTTCAACTTGTATTCCGCCGCGATCCCGACGCCCAGATGTACGTCACCATTGGCATGGATCGAGGCTGCCCCGGCAAAGGCCGCGCTGAACCGCTCGCGTTCGTGAAAGGGCGAATGTTGGTATTCAATAGAAGCAAGCGCCTGATCCGAGGAACCCGAGAATTCGAAATCCGCGTACCCCAGACCCAGGATCAGGGATTGTGCGTGTAGCGGCGCGGCCGTAGCCACGGTAATGGAGAGTGCGACTGCGAGGTGTTTCATTGTGGCCTTCCGGTGATCTTGTGGTGCTGATCTAGGTGTTTACCGATCGGTACACTTGCAATGATCCAAGGATCACAAAACCGTTGCGCGATTGTGATCTGACCCGCACGAAACCGGGGCGGCTTGCCAATTTGGGCCTGCACCCCTAGAAGCCCCTTTGGAATGACATCAGGAGACGGTCATGGGCTTTAAAATGGGTATCGTGGGTCTGCCGAACGTGGGCAAATCGACCCTGTTCAACGCGCTGACCAAAACAGCAGCGGCGCAGGCAGCGAATTTTCCGTTCTGCACCATTGAACCCAACGTGGGCGAAGTGGGGGTGCCGGATGCGCGCTTGGACAAGTTGGCCGCGATTGCAAGCTCCAAACAGATCATCCCGACCCGCATGACATTCGTCGACATCGCCGGTCTGGTCAAAGGTGCGTCCAAGGGCGAGGGTCTGGGCAACCAATTCCTGGCCAACATCCGCGAAACCGACGCCATCGCCCATGTGTTGCGCTGCTTTGAAGACGGCGACGTGACCCACGTAGATGGCCGTGTTGATCCGGTGGCCGACGCCGAAACCATCGAAACCGAACTGATGCTGGCCGATCTGGAAAGCATCGAAAAGCGCCGCGCCAATCTGGTGCGCAAGCTCAAAGGCAACGATAAAGAGGCCCAACAGCAAGACCGCCTGCTGGCCGAAGCTCAAGCCATGCTCGAAGATGGCAAGCCAGCCCGTCTGGTCGAGGTCGACGCCGAAGACCTCAAAGCCTGGAAGATGCTGCAACTGCTGAGCACCAAGCCCGTTCTCTACGTTTGCAACGTTGGCGAAGCCGAGGCCGCAGAAGGCAACGAACACTCCACCAAGGTGGCCGAAATGGCCGCGGCGCAGGGCAATAGCCACGTCATCATTTCGGCCCAGATCGAAGAAGAGATCAGCCAGCTGGAAGACGATGAAGCCGAGATGTTCCTGTCCGAAATGGGGCTCGAAGAGGCCGACCTCGACCGTCTGATCAAGGCGGGTTACGAGCTGCTGCACCTGGAAACTTATTTCACCGTCGGCCCGAAAGAAGCGCGCGCCTGGACCATCCGTCAGGGCACCGCAGCGCCACAGGCGGCGGGCGTCATTCACGGCGATTTCGAAAAGGGCTTTATCCGTGCCGAAACCATCGCCTACGATGACTATATCGCCTGCAACGGCGAAAGCGGTGCCAAAGAGGCGGGCAAGATGCGGGCCGAGGGCAAGGGCTACGTCGTCAAGGACGGCGATGTAATGCACTTCCTGTTCAACACCTGATACCACTGTCCCCAGATCCAGATCCAGATCGGGAGAGGGGACATGACGCACGACAGCTACATTATCTGTACCAATCCTCGGTCGGGCAGCACCCTGCTCTGTGGGTTGTTGGCGCAAACCGGTGTGGCCGGAAAACCGGATTCCTTCTTTCGCGGCCCGTCCCGACAGTGGTGGGCTGATCACCTACAGGTGCCCGAGGCGGTTGATCTGACCAAACCCGCCTTTTGCGCATCCTTCCTGTCTGCTGCCCAAACCGAGGGGCGGGGAGGGGGAGACCTTTTCGGCTGTCGTCTGATGCATGAAAGCCTGCCCGATCTGCTCACTATGACCACGCAGCTGCACCCCAAGCTTGAGGATGACATGACGCGGATCAAAGCAGTTTTCGGGCGAACGGGTTTTGTTCATCTGATCCGCGAGGACAAGGTGGATCAGGCCATCTCCTACGTGCGAGCGGAACAGACCGGCACCTGGCATGTGGCTCCCGATGGCACCAGGGTTGAACAAAAGGGGCCGCTGCAACCGCCATCCTACGATTATGCCCTAATCGATCTTAAGGTCGCGGAATTCGAAGCGCGCGAGGCAGCTTGGATAAATTGGTTCGAGCAGATTGATATTTCTCCGCTCAAGGTTCGGTACTCCGATCTCGCGGACAACCCAAGGCAAGAAGTGCGGCGCGTTTTATCTCATCTGGGTTTGCCTTCAGTGACCGCAGACCGAGTGGTTCCGGGTGTACGTAAACTGGCTGATGGTCTGAATGAAGAATGGGCCGCGCAGTACCGGGGGGACCGGAGAAAACACGCGACCCATTCTCTATCCTAGGCGAAGCTGATCCTTAGCGCCGCCCGGATTCAAAATTCCTCTCAACAGGTCCGCCATATTCAATCCGCACCAGTTTGGAATAGGATCGTCCCGCCTGTGTTTCAGGCGCATGCGGCCAATTCGACCAGCGTGGGTCGTTGTCCGGTACGCTCTTATGCGCTTTGGTTTCCGTTTGCGCGTCTCCTTTTGCCACCGCAATTGAGGGCAAAGTTAGGGCGGCAACCGCCAGGATGGTTGTCAGTCGTGTCATTTATTGAACCTCCGATACAGGCCGTTGGGCCGGTTTAATGCTGTTGGTTTTGACGAACGTCTGTGTATTGAACCTGCGCCTCGGGGGCGCTTTCGGCAAATCAACGGCATTCACTGCTGCGTGAGGGGCGGGATTTGATTCAGGTCAAATACGCGCCCGTCATGCCATGTCATCAAATTTAGTGAACGATAACTAATATTGGAGTGACGCGATGAAAGTCCACGTTTTGGTGCAGCCGTACATGCGCAGCAAGGGAGAGGATGTGGTTTTGCCGGGTTCGGACCCGGATCGTTATGCGACCTTGCTGGACCGCACCACCGAGCAGATGAAGTTTGCCGATGAGAACGGCTATGCCGGTTTTTGCATGACCGAGCACCACTTTCAGGTCGAAGGGATCGAAACCACGACCAACCCGCTCTTGTGGAACATGCACATCGCCGCCAACACCAAGAACCTGATGGTGGGGCAGGTGGGCATGGCGCTGACGGCGCATCACCCCATGCGTCTGGCCGAGGACATGGCGATGATCGACCATATGTCCGGTGGGCGTCTGTTCTGCGGGTTCGTGCGGGGCAACACGCCGCGTTGGCTGAACACGCTGGCGCAGCATCTGGACATCACCACCACGCAATCGGATCGCTCCAAAGAAGACGCGCGCAACCGCCGCCTGATGGAGGAAAGCTGGGCCGTAGTCAAAAAGGCCTGGACAAACGAGACATTCAGCCACCATGGCGAGTTCTGGAATATCCCGGCTGACGATATCACGTGGCCCTTCCCGCCGACCGCCGAATACGGCGGTAAGGGCGCGGTCGATGACAACGGCACCCTGCGCAAGATGGGCATCGTGCCACGTCCGCGCAAACGCACCGACGGGCGTGATTTCCCGCCGCTCTACGTGCCATTCTCGTGGTCGATGGAAACCGCCAAGTTCTGGGCCAAAGAGGGCGCCAAGTTGGTGTCTTTCGTCAACAAAGACGAATTTATGGACATGACCATGCCGATCTACCTCGAAGAGGCACACCACCACGGCCACACCGAGCTGAACGTGGGCAACACGCTGGTTTTGGGTGGTCACCTGACCATCGGCTCGACCGAGGCCCAGGCCGAACAGCATTATCGGGACTTCGAAGAGCTGTTCAACTTTGCCTACAACGCACCACCCTATCACGTGCCCATGGGCCGCGTCTGGAAGGGCACCGTCAATCAAGTCATCGATCAGGTCGGCGTGTTGAAAGAGAAATACGGGACCGAGGAATTCGTGGTCTGGCATCACGTCGGATACTTCGAGCAGGAAGAAGAGCTTGAGATGCTCGAGAACTATTCCAAGGTCATCAAAGCCTTTTCCTAAGCCTTGCTTGATGAATGATCTGCGCCCGCGCACAGCCCTCGTGCGCGGGCGTTGTTCATGTTTTGCTTGCGTAAATCTTAAATATGACTAAATCACTCAGGTAATGATGGCAACGATGGATGTAGGAGTGAGGCGATGGCGCAAGCAGAAGGTCGCAAGTTACAGGTTCTGGACGCGTGGAACCTGACACCAAACATGCGCCGCATCGTTCTGGGTGGCGATGACCTGCACGGGTTTCCCGACGGCAGTGAAAGCGGCTACATCAAGCTGATCTTCCCAGACGCACCACGCCCGCGTCCTGACCGTCCGGCGATGCGAACCTTTACGGTGCGCGCCTTTGATGCGGTTCACAACCGCCTAACCGTTGACTTTGCCCTGCACGATGACACTGACGGGACCGCAAGCGGGCCCGCTTCTGTCTGGGCCCGAAACGCCAAGGCGGGCGATGACATTCTGATCGCGGGTCCGGGCAAAATCAAATGGATCGACACCTCATCCGATTGGCTGCTGATGGCTGGCGACATGACCGCGCTGCCTGCGCTTTTGTGCAACCTCGAAGCTCTGCCCGCAGGCGCCAAGGGCGAGGTGGTGATGGAGCTCACCAGCCCCGAGGACGCGCCAGAGATCTCCCTGCCGGATGGTATGACCCTGCATCTGATCCTCAATCCGCACCCTGACGGCACCTCGACGGGCTTTGTCGAGCATATTCGGTCGCTCAAATGGCGCGACGGCACCGTGTCGGTCTGGGCGGCGTGTGAGTTCAAATCCATGCAACATTTGCGGACCTATTTCCGAAACGAACGCGGGGTGGACCGGACCAAGATCTATCTCTCCAGTTATTGGAAGGCAGGCGTGGCCGAGGACGAGCACAAGAAGATCAAGGGAGAGGACGCAGCCCGCCAGCAAGAGTTGGAAGTAGCTGGCTGAGATATAGCCAACGGTAGCTGGGGCAGCGCCGTCCCGAGGGGCGGGACGGCGCTGGCACGGCGGCCTACGGCCTTGATTCCGTGCCTAATGTGTTCAGAGCGCGGCTTCGCTGCCCAGAACGGCGGTGTACTCGTTCGAGAAGGTGCCGCCGTTGCCGTGTGCGATGGCGATGTTCACGTCATCAATCTGACGCTTGCCGCCATCCCCACGGATCTGCGTTGCCGCTTCGATCAGGCAGAACAGACCGTACATGCCGGGGTGCACGCAGCTCAGACCACCGCCATTGGTGTTAACCGGCAGCGTACCACCCGGCGCGATGTTGCCATCGGCCACAAATGCACCAGCCTCACCCTTTTTCACAAAGCCCATGTCCTCAAGGAACAAGAGCGTGTTGATGGTGAATGCGTCGTACAGCTCGACCACATCCACGTCTTTGGTGGTGATCCCGGCCATGTCGAACGCGCGTTTCGAGCTTTCAGCGGCGCAGGTGGTGGTCAGGTTTGCGGCCTGTGCGATCTCGCGGTGCGAAATCGCATTGCCACCGCCCAGGAAGTACGCAGGCTTTTCCTGATAATCCTTGGCGCGATCAGCCGAGGTCACGATGATCGCAGCGCCACCATCCGACATCAGGCAGCAGTCCAGAACCGTCAGCGGGTCGGCCACACTGGGCGAGGCCAGGTATTCTTCCATCGTCAGATCGGCCTGCATGGTCGCATCGGGGTTCAGCTGCGCCCATTTGCGCGCCGAAATCGCGACATGGCCAAAGTGCTCCTTGGGCACATTGAACTCATGCATGTAGCGCTGAGCTGTGAACGCATAGCCCGGAACAGGAACCATCGGCTCGTATGCACGCTCCCACTGGGGCGTTTCGATCAACCCGTTCAGGTCGCGCGCGGATTTCGCGTTCGAGCCATAGCAGATCAGCACGTTCTTACACAGGCCCGCCTGGATCGCCATGGTCGCCTCGACCAGATACGACATGAAGGACGACCCGCCCACCATGTCAGAGTTTGCCCATGTGGGTTTGATGCCCAGATACTCGGCGATCGAAAGCGTGGGGAAGAAGTGATAAAAGGTCCCGCCACAGATGCCGTCGATTTCCGACAGGTCCATGCCCGCGTCATCCAGAGCATTCTTGGTCGCCTTGGCGATCAGTTCCATGGGCGAGGTGTTGGGCGTCTTGCCCAGACCCCAATAGCCCTTGCCAACAATTGCGGATTTGCCGCGCAGTGCGTGTGTCATGTGTCTAACTCCTTACGCGGGCTTGAAGAATACGGCGGGTTCGCCGGATTTGGCGTTGGGGCCGAAGTCGGGGGTCATGACAACAGCCTGAACCTTCATACCGATCTCGATCGCCTCGTTGTCGACGTCAACGAGGCGGGTGAACAGGCGCGGGCCTTCTTCCAGATCGACCAGAACGTTGTTGATGTCGCCGCCATATTTGGTCGGGCGACGGATGATGGTGCTGGCGTAAACGGTGCCTTTGCCCGACGCCTCGACCCACTCCAGATCGTCGGCACCCGTGGTGGGCGACAGCGCGCGGGGGTAAAAGTTGTATGCGCCGGTCGTGGTGGACCGCTGGATCAGGAACTTGCCAGCAGCCAAGCCTTCGCGGAACGTCGCGTCGGCCTGTGGGCTGGCTTCGGGGAGTGCAAAGTCAGTCATGTTGCTTCCTTGGGTTAAGCGGCAAAAAGCGCCGCGTCATGTGTGGGTTCGGGGTTCAGAATGCGCCGCCGCAGCAGCGCAGATTCCGGCAACAGGCGGCTGCGAACATGGGCGGCAGCGGCCCGCATAAGGGCGGGTTCGGGGGCCTGATCTGCAGCGGCTTCCATGTCCGCCCAGACCCGACCGAAATACACGAGGCCAGTCAGGCGCATGTAGTCGTTGACCGATGGCCCGATGTCGCCGCGGGTCTGCATCGCGGTGGTGGCCTGACGCCAGTCCTCGATCGCATCGGCCAGCTCCATCGACGTCTCGCCGATTGACACCAGATCGGCAAACGCAGCCGCAGCCGCGCCATCCTTGGCCCGGATCGCCCGGCGGGCCACACCCGTGGCGAGAACGCCATTGGTGCCCTCGTAAATCGCCATGATCCGCGCATCGCGCATGATCTGTTCGACCCGGTATTCCTTGCAGAAGCCGTATCCGCCGTGGATCTGCACCGCGAGGCTGCTGGTGGAATTCACAGCATCGGTGGCAAAGGCTTTGCAGGTGGGCGTCAAGATGTCGAGCAGCCCCTGATCTGCGCCCAGATCCATGTCCACGAAGGTTTTGTAAACCATCGCGCGACAGCCCATGGTGTGCGCGTAGATGTCCAAAAGCATCCGTTGCACGTCGCCATGTTCTGTGATCAGCGCAGTGCCCTCGGCAGTCGTCCCTTGACGGCGACCGGCAGCATGAGCGCGGGCGCGTTGGAAGGCCACATCCATCTGGCCCACGGCCTGCAACGAAACGTCCAGACGCTCGGCGTTCATCATGGTGAACATGGCGGTTAGGCCTTTGCCTTCTTCGCCCAGCAACTCACCGCGGGCACCGTCAAAGGCCATCTGGCAAGTGGGCGAGCCATGCATGCCCATCTTATCCTCGAGCCGCACGGTCTGGACCGTGTTGCGCGTGCCATCGGGCAGCACGGCAGGGCAGGCAAACAGGCTCAGCCCCCGCACACCCGGGGCGGCATCCGGCGTTCGGGCCAGCACCAGATGCATCACGTTGTCGGTGTAGTCGTGATCACCGCCGGAGATAAAAATCTTGGCCCCGCTGATCGCGTAACCGTCGCCATCCGGCGTTGCCATCGTCTTGATCCGGCCCAGGTCCGAGCCTGCATCCGGCTCGGTCAGGCACATCGACGCCATCCATTCACCGGACACCAGCTGCGGCAGCAACCGCGCCTTTTGGTCGTCTGACCCGGATGCTTTGATCGTGCGAATGCAACCCTGCGCCAGGCTCAGCACCATTTCGTAGGAAATACAGGCGCCTGCCAGCATATCCGCCAGCACCGCGCCAAAGACGTGGGGCAGGTTCATGCCACCGAACTCTTCCGGCGAGCACAGGCCGGGCCATCCAGCCTCGGCATAACGTTTGTAGGCGGTGACCATCTCCGGGGGCATCCGCACCCGGCCATTTTCCAGCTTGGCGCCAACCTCATCCCCGATCAGGTCCAGTGGCGCGATCTCGGCGTTGATGAATTTCGCCAGGGCCGGAATCAGATCCTCGGCCAGATCGTCGCTCCAATCGTCCAGCCGCTCGGGCCGACCGATGTGTTTCAGAACAAAGGCGATCTCGGCCTCGGATGCGGTGTAATCGATCATGCGTGCACCTTGACCGAGGCGATGATGCGCTCGGACCCTTCATAAAGTTCGCTCACCGCCGCGTCGCGCAGTTCCAGCGCCAGACGCTGGTTGATATAGCCCTTGTCGGTGATTTCATTTTTCTCGACCGACGGCGCGTCCGTCTGGACCAAAACCCGTCTCACGCGCGTCGCGCTTCCGGTCTGGCCCGCGTTATAGGCGCTCAACCGTTCCTCGATGAACGCGCGCACCGCCGGGTCACTGGCATAGCCCGCCAGATCGTCGACGCGACCGGCCAACGACTTGCATTCATCCGCGTTCAAGAACAACAGCGCTCCGATGTCGTTGCGGTTGTGGCCGGTGATCACGGCGTCCGACACGATGGGTTTCAGCGCATCCAGCAGTGCAATCCGCAGGTTGCCCACGGCCACCCATGTCCCGGTCATCAGCTTGAAGTTCTCGGACGTGCGCCCGTCGAAGTAGATGCCCTTGCTCAGGTCACCCTCATCCACCAGACGCCCCGCGTCCCCGGTCAGGTAAAACCCGTCCTCGTCAAAGGCCTCGGCCGTCTTTTCGGCGTTGTTCAGGTATCCGGGCGTCACATGCGGCCCGCGCACACGCATTTCCAGCTTGCTGCCGTTGGGCAGGAATTTCAGCTCATACCCTGGTGTCGGCAGGCCGATCACGTCCGCACTTGGCACCGGGAAATGAACACAGGTGATCAACATCGCCTCGGTCGCGCCCCAGGCGCTGACAAAGGGAATCTTTTCGCCCCGCTCGGCCACACCCAGCTCTTCCAGCCCTTCCCACAGGTGATCCGGCAGACCCGCGCCCGAGAAGAAAATCAACTGCAGCCGTTCAAAAAACGCCTTACGCAGGGCCGCATCCTCGCGCATCACCGGCAGCATCATGTCAAAGCCCTTGGGCACATTAAAATAGAGCGTCGGCGACACATCGCGGATATTGCGCATGGTCTTTTCAATCTCACCGGGCACCGGCTTGCCGTCGTCGATATAAAACGTGCCGCCGTTCCACAGGATCTGGTTGAAGTTGAAGTTGCCACCAAAGGTGTGGTTCCACGGCAGCCAATCCACGATCACCGGCGGCTCGGTCTCAAGAAACGGCCAGATCTGCACCAGCGCCTGCTGGCTGGCCATCATCATTTCCTGATTGACGATCACGCCCTTGGGCATGCCGGTCGAACCAGAGGTAAAGAGGATCTTGGCAACCGTCTTGGGGCCCACTTTGGCCGCCGCCTCAACCACCGCATCACTCACCGGCGTGGCCAGCGCTGCGCCATAGCTCAGGTCACCATTGTCCGACAGCAGGGCAATGCCCTCACCACCCAGATAGTCAAACGCATTTGAAAAAATCTGCTGATCCGCTGCATAAGCCATGCCCGGCGCAGTCACCGATACGATGTGGCGTAGCTTGGCCAGCGTCTTGTCATGCAGCGAGTAGGGGACAGAGACCGGCACAACCGGAATGCCCACATGCATCGCCGCCAGTGCCAAAACCCCGTGACGCACCGAGTTGGCCGACAGGATCAATAGTGGCTTTTCCGGCCCTAACCCCTGTTTCAGAAGAAACGCCGCCAAGGCCCGCACCTGCGCATGCGCCTCGCCGTAGCTCACGCCGCTCCAGACATCGCCGGTGTCGCGCTCCATCAGGAACTCTCGGTCCGGTGCCTCAACCGCCCAATGATCCAGCTTCTCTGACAGGTTCTGCACTGCAATCTCAAAAGGCTGCGGGCTTCTCAAGGTAAACGCGCCATCCCCCAACTCGGTGCGCACCACCTCGGCTGGGGCAAACTTGGTGGCTGGGTAGGCCGATGTCATCGTCTCGCGACCATCTGTGGTCATTTCGTCTCACTCCCTGGCGTCTTCTGCCGGAATCACGCCCGTGACGCCGGTTTTGTCAGAATTAGACTACCCAAGAGATTGTTAGTATGCAAATGTATTATTGAGCGTTCACTTAGGTTCGTAAATCGAGATAATTCGCCCAAAGGGACAGCGCAAGCCGATGGCAGATGTGCCGTTGCGTACCTTGGGCCGGGATATGAGGAGTTCGAAATGAAAATCGAAAACGCATCCGCGATCGTAACAGGCGGGGCTTCGGGGCTGGGCTTTGCCACAGCCAAAGCGTTAACCGAAAAGGGGGCAAAGGTGGCCCTCTTTGACTTGCCGGGCGACAAGCTTGAGGCGTCGGCCAAAGAACTGGGCGCCGTAGCCGCGTCTTGCGATGTCACCAGCCCCGAAGGGGTCGCCGCCGCATTGGAAACCGCCATCACCGCCAACGGCCTGCCGCGTGTGGCGGTTAACTGTGCGGGTGTCACCCATGGCGAACGCATCGTCGGTCGCAACGGGGCGGCTTCGCTTGACGGGTTTGCCCGCACGGTACAGATCAACCTGATCGGCACATTCAATGTCATGCGTCTGGTGGCAGAAAAGATGGGTCAGAACGACCCGCTCGACGACAACGAACGGGGCGTGATCATCAACACGTCGTCCGCCGCTGCCTTCGAAGGCCAAATCGGACAAGCGGCCTATGCTGCGTCCAAGGGCGGCGTTGCCAGCCTGACCTTGCCAGCAGCACGTGAGTTCGCGCGCATGGGTGTGAGGGTGTTGGCGATCGCACCGGGCATCTTCTCGACCCCGATGATGGATCTGCTGCCGCAGGACATTCAGGACAGCCTCGGTGCCAAGGTTCCGTTCCCCTCGCGCCTTGGCAAACCGGGCGAATTCGCGCAGCTTGCGGCCCATATGATCGAGAACACCATGCTCAACGGGGAATGCGTGCGCCTGGACGGTGCCATCCGTCTTGAGCCGAAATAAGGACGCCCGCAATGGAATATACCCATATCACCAGCGAGACCGACGGCAATATCGGTATCCTGACGCTCGACCGCCCGGCCAAGTTCAACGCCATCAACCACGGGCTGCTGCATGAGATCGAGAATTATTTCGACACCTTGCCCGATGAGATCGGCGCAGTGGTGATCCGTTCCTCAGGCCAGCATTTCTGTGCCGGTCTCGACCTGCTGGAACACTCGATGCGCGATGCCGCAGGCGCGATGCACGAATGCCGCCTCTGGCACCGGATTTTCGACAAGATCGAATACGGCCGCGTGCCGGTCGTGGCCGCGATGAACGGCGGCGTCTTGGGCGGCGGGATGGAACTGGCCATGACCGCCCACATACGCGTCAGCCAAGAGGACACGTTCTATGAACTCCCCGAGGGTCGTCGCGCCATCTTTGTCGGCGGCGGGGCCACGGTCCGTGTGGGCCGCATCATCGGTGCCAGCCGCATGATGGAGATGATGCTGACCGGTCGCCGCTATCTGGCGCAGCCGGGGATGGATCTGGGCCTGGCACACTACGTCGAGCCCAACGGCACCGCCTTTGACAAGGCGATGGAACTGGCCCGTCGCGTGACCGAGAATGCGCCCCTGTCGAACTACATGATGATGCAGGCTATCACCCGCATCAACGACATGTCTGCCAGCGATGGTTTGTTCACCGAAAGCTTGGCCGCTGCCATCGCCCAATCCTCGCCCGAGGCGCGCGCAGGGATGGAGGCGTTCCTGGCCAAGACCGGCAAACGCGACAATCAGTAACCGGACAAAGGCCTGATACGGCCCGGGCTGAACCAACTTGGGCCTTAACCGATACCGTGAACGTTGCAAATCACCGGCCCCTCGCAGATTTGGTGAGCCTTTGCGAGTTGAACCCCTCGAAGATTTTTCGAGGGGTTATTCTTATTCCAAATGCAGACATTGACAGAGCCTCAGTGAACGTCCTCTAGGCGGACAAGGCTGCCGTTCGGTCATCGACACCAGACCAGCGCTTCACGGCCTGTTTCTGACCTTCGCGCCCGCGTCAACCAACCCGGAAGCGTCTCCGGAACCTGACATTCGCGACGGTGATGCCGCTAAAGCCTGGAAATGCCGTCTGCGATCTCCTGGGCAATGGCTTGGGCGTTGATTCCGTCACGCTCTGCCGACACCCGCAACCCCAAAAGGTCCGACTGGTATTTACGGGCAAGGACCAGCGGGTCATGTGTTTTGTCAATTTCCCCAGCTGACTGAGCCTGCTGAAACAAGTCGGCAAACTGCTCTTCCATTTTCAGAAGATGAAGGCTGGCTTGCTCGGCCAAAGGATGATTGTGCGCGTTCAGTTCCAGCAACGTCTTGGAGAGCATACAGGCTTTGGCCGGGGCATTGTCGCTTTCGATGGCCTTCGCAGGCCATTGCTTGAGGGCATTGATCGGACCACATTTGTCCGCCAATTCCCGAAGGTGTTCTAACCCGTCATTGACATATTTTTGCATGGCTAGCCCGAACAGGGCATCCTTTGATCCGAAAGCCGCATAAAAGCTGCCAGGTTTCATCTGCAGCTCGGCTTCAAGGTCTTTCAGCGAAGTGCCGGACCATCCGCGCTTCCAGAACAAATCTCGGGCGCGCTCAATCAAGTCATTGCGATCGAAATTCGGTTTGCGAGGCATCAGAGGTTCCGTTCTTGAACGATTGCTCAATAATATACTTGAGTGATCACTCAAGAAAGACTAAATGACAAATATCCTGTTCAATGTATGGAATCTGAAACATGAACTTCCCGTCCCACGACCTCGAAACTGCCCCCGAAGCCTCCAAGCCCCTGCTGGAAAACTCGCAAAAAGCCTTTGGCCGCCTTCCCGGATTGCACAAGGTTCTTGCGGAAAGCCCACAGGCCTACGAGGGCTACCAGCTGCTGCACAAACTGTTCACCGAAACGGATTTCGACGCGGATGAACTGACCGTCGTCTGGCAATCGATCAACGTCGAGCACGCCTGCCATTACTGCGTTCCTGCGCATACCGGAATCGCAAAGATGATGAAGGTTTCGGACGAGATCACCCAAGCCCTGCGCAATGAAACACCGCTGCCCACGGCAAAACTCGAGGCCTTGCGCACCTTTACCGTTCAGATGGTGCGGGAACGCGGTAACGTGTCCAAAGCCCAGATGCAGGCGTTTTTTGACGCAGGTTATGGCCATCGCGCGGTTCTCGACGTTATCCTCGGCCTGGCCCAGAAGACGATGTCGAACTACATCAACCATGTGGCCGAGACCCCCGTTGACGAAGTGTTCCACCCGCTGAAATGGCAGCGCGGCAATACCCCGCTCGAGGTTTGAACTCTTCGGGGTGCACGATGGCTTGCCTCGTGCACCCGCCCCGAAAAGGATCAGATGGCCGAAACCGCTGTCACACGATACGCTCGGAATTCAATCCCCCCAAAAGGAGAACGCCATGCCCGTTATTCGCGTTGAAGTCCCTGAAGGCACGGACCACGACACCAAGATCCGCATCCGCGAAGGCGTAAAACAAGCTGTGCTGGACACGCTCGCTCCAAAGGAAATCAAATACGACTATGTCGCGGTGCGCGAGGCATTCGGCATCCTTGGCGATGGTCTGCCGCTTGTGACCGTCGACCTGCGCCCCGGCCGGGATGCCGATCGCAAAAAAGCCCTGTCTGACGCTATCGCCGCAATCCTGCAGCAAGAGCTGAATTCAGACCCGATCGACCTTTATGTTCTCTTTCGTGAAAACCCTGCCGAGAACCATTATACCGGTGGAACACCTCTACCTGATTGGGTTCCCGCAGATCAGTAAGTGGCACCGCCGGAAACGGCCCATTGCGAAACACGACGAAACTGCCAGCGCTGGCCGATCTTCCTCCAAGATTTCGACCCCCGCGTCCTGTCGTGCCCTTTCCGTCAACACCTGCGGCATGGGGTGGGCCTCGGGCCGGGCTGTCTCGCGATCGCATTCATGATCAGATCATTGCAACATCGCCCGCTCTGCTAACCTTTCATCGCTCGTAAAGTCTTGTGTCAGGCGGTGCACGCTTGGTGCACGCTTGGTGCACGCGTTGTGCTCCGGTAAGAAACGCCAAACAGCAGAAGGTTAATCCCTGCCCGCGTCCGGGCAATTGCGCTGATTGGATTGAGGGGAAAAGTGGGGAAAGCGAGGAGGAGAGAGTGCTTTCCCCTGAACGCGATCGGAGCAAAGGGAGAAGCCGATCACGATTCAATTTCGGAACACCGGAGCCTGATGTGAGAGCGAGAGGGTAGGCCCCGGTGTTCGGATCGGGGGCCGAAACCCCCGAATAGTCAATCTACAAAGGCGCGCTCGACCACAAATGTCGCGGGCTTGTTGTTAGCGCCTTCTTCGAGGCCAAACCCTTCGAGCGTGGCCTTGGTGTCATTAAGCATGGCCATCGATCCGCAGATCATGCCACGATCCACCTCGGGTGAGATTGGCGGAACGCCCAGATCTTCAAAGACTTTTCCGCTCGCCATCAGGTCGGTGATACGGCCTTTGAACGGATAATCTTCGCGGGTCACGGTGCAGTAATGGCGCAAGTTCTGTGCCATTTCGCCTACCAGAGGGTCCTCCTTCAGTTCTTTGACCAGCTGCTTGCCGTATTCCAATTCATCTACGTCTCGACAGGTATGCGTGAGGATGACTTCGTCAAACTTTTCATAGGTTTCCGGGTCTCGGATGAGTGAGGCAAAGGGGGCAATGCCTGTACCGGTCGAGAACATCCACAGACGTTTGCCCGGCAACAGAGCATCATTGACCAATGTGCCAGTGGGCTTTTTGCGCATCAGAACGGTATCGCCCACTTCTATTTTCTGTAGGTGCTCGGTCAGCGGCCCGTCAGGGACTTTGATCGAGTAGAATTCAATCTCTTCGTCCCAACTTGGCGATGCGATAGAATAGGCGCGGAACACAGGCTTTTCGGCATTCGGCAATCCGATCATCACGAATTCACCCGACCGAAAACGGAAGGTTGATGGGCGTGTTATACGGAATTTGAACAAACGGTCTGTATAGTGTTCGACCGAAGTCACGGTCTGAGCAAAAACGCTTAGCCGGTATCGGGAATTGAGTTTTGGGGGTCTCGTCAAGCGACATGAGTTACTCCGTACCGGTCAGGCGGCTGCAGGGGTTTCGGACAACAGATCAAGTTTGCCCTCTTTGCCGTTCCAATCATCGGCATGGGGCATCGGGTCTTTCTTTTCGGTAATGACCGGCCACTGTTCGGCATACTTGCGGTTCATTTCGACCCAAGACTCTGCGTCGTCATCGGTATCCGGGCGGATGGCGTCGGCAGGGCATTCGGGTTCGCAAACGCCACAGTCAATGCACTCTTCAGGGTGGATGACCAAGGTGTTTTCACCTTCATAAAAGCAGTCCACGGGGCAGACTTCTACGCAATCAGTGAATTTGCAGTTGATGCAGTTGTCAGTAACCACATAGGTCATCGGCACTCGTCCTTTCGTTTGTATGCTAATGAATAATCGACTCATTGCGGGCCTGTCAATACGTTTGTGTACGTTCAATCAAATCGACAGCGGATCACTTGACGGAAGTTCATTTTACGTTAGTATACAAACGAAGATAATACTGAGTCAGAGTTGATTGGAGTGATCGATGCCTGCAAAGCCTGCCGCCAAGAAAACCGGCCTGTTTCTGTGGGGCAAAGACACACCAGAAACAGAACGAATGAGCAGTCCCTGTGGCATTCACGCGAATGCTTTCAGCCTCCAATTGGGCTCCAAGCTCAAAACCGATTTACGAACAGTGCAACGCCTGTCGCAGGTCGTTGGTTAAGACACAACACTCCCCGAACTGCCCCTCGGAAGGCTTTGCCTCCGAGGGATTTTTTTGAAAGGCACCCAAGATGAGCGCACCGCTGCAAGGTTTGAAAGTTGTGGAACTGGCCCGCATTTTGGCGGGACCGTGGATCGGGCAAACGTTGGCCGATCTGGGGGCTGAAGTGCTCAAAGTTGAAAGCCCGGAGGGCGACGATACCCGCAAATGGGGCCCCCCGTTTATTGAGCGGGACGGGGACAAGACGGCAGCATATTTCCATAGCGCCAATCGGGGTAAGGACAGTATTGCATTGGATTTCGGGGATGCGCAGGACCGGGCGAAATTGCTGAATCTGATCCGCGATGCAGATGTGCTTGTTGAGAACTTCAAGGTCGGAGGGCTGAAGAAATTCGGTCTGGATTATGAAAGCGTCAAGGCGGTCAACCCGCGTTTGGTCTATGCCTCGGTTACGGGCTTTGGCCAAGACGGGCCATATGCCCATCGTGCGGGTTATGATTTCCTGATCCAAGGTATGAGCGGCATCATGGACCTGACTGGCGACCCCGCAGGCGAGCCGCAAAAGATTGGTGTGGCTTTTGCCGACATTTTTACGGGTCTTTACGGTGTTATCGGGATTCAGGCGGCTCTGACCGAGCGCGAAACGTCAGGCTTGGGTCAGCACGTAGACTTGAGCCTTTTGGATTGCATGACCGGTGTTCTGGCCAATCAGGCGATGAACTTTCTGGCGTCGGGCAACTGTCCCACTCGTCTGGGCAATGCACACCCAAACATCGTACCCTATCAGGTGTTTCCGGTCGCGGACGGGCACATCATCATCGCCTGTGGCAATGACCGGCAATATGCCACGCTGTGCACCATTCTGGATGCGCCGGGATTGATTGAAGACGTGCGATTTGCCACAAATCCCGACCGCGTGGCGAACAGGAGTGAACTAACACAGTTGCTGACCTCCGCCTGCATGAAATGGGGCAAATGGGACCTCTTGGCTGCCTTGGAAAAAGGCGGTGTGCCGGGGGGCCAATCAACTCGGTTGCCGAGGCACTAAATGACCCGCAAGTACAGCACCGCGAAATGCAGATCGCGCCCGAGGGGGTGCAGGGGCTGCGTACCCCGATCCGCTTTTCGCGGTCCGAGTTGCAGTTGGACAAGGCATCCCCCAAGCGGCCAGTCAGATCATGAGAGTTTGCGCAGAATCTTGACCAGATTGCGTTGTTCGGCAGCGGTAAGGGGTTTCAGTGACTCCGCCGTAATTTCGCGCCCGACCTCTTTCATCTGTGCAACCATCTCTTCGCCCTGGGGCGAGAGAGAAATCATCGTGCGGCGCTTGTCGTTGGGGTCTGGAGCGGTAACTGTCAGACCCTTTTGACGCAACCGGTCAACCACACCTTTGATTGTTGCCACGTCCATCGCGGCCAGACGGCCCAGGTGGTTCTGGGAACAGGTGCCTTCTTCGGAAATTCGGATCAAGGCTGAGAACTGTGTGGGGGTCAGCCCGTTGATGGTTTTCGATTGAAAGATTGTGGCATGGCGTTGGCTCGCCAATCGGAGGAGATACCCGACCTGATCATCCAGTCGATAGTCTGTATCTGCTTGGTCTGCCGCTTCGGTCATCCACTCATCCGCCAATTGCAAAAAACATTAGCAGTATAACAAAAACGTGCATGCCCACAACGGTAAATCCGGGCGGCAGACCGCCCGGACAGACATCAAACCGCCAAGTATTTGTTCGAGATTTCAGGGTTCTCGTCGAGGTGGGCAAAAGTCCCGTCGTAACAGACCGAACCCTTTTCGATGATATAGGCCCGGTCGGACACAAGACGCGCGAAATGCAGGTTCTGTTCGCTGATCAACACCGACAACCCCTCGCGTTTCAACTCGGCAATCACATTGGCCATCTGCTCGACAATCACTGGCGCGATCCCCTCGGACGGCTCGTCCAGCAGCACCATCTTGGGGTTGCCCATAAGGGTCCGCGCGATGGTCAGCATCTGTTGCTCGCCACCCGAAAGCTGCTTGCCCAGATTCTTGCGCCGTTCTTTGAGATTCGGGAACAATTCAAACAGGTGCTCCAGCGTCCATTCGGGGGCATCTTCGCGCTTGTCGCGGCGGCCCACTTCCAGGTTTTCCTCGACCGTCAGCTCTCCAAAGATACGCCGTTCCTCGGGCACGTAACCAACCCCTGCGCGACAGATGGCATGGCTGGGTTTGCCTAGAATGCTCTGCCCTTCATAGGTGATCTGACCGGTTTTCTGCCGGACCATACCCATGATGGATTTCATCGTCGTGGACTTGCCCGCACCGTTGCGACCCAACACTGCGACCACCTCGTTCTGACCCAAGGATAGCGACACCCCATTCAGGATCTGCGCCCGGCCATAGCGGGCGTCCAGGTCTGCAACCTCAAGCATTGGCGGCCTCCTTCTTGCCTTCAAATAGGGTGCCACCGCCCAGATAGACCTCTTGCACGGTTGGGTTGGCGCGGATTTCATCTCCGGTGCCTTCGGCGATCAATTCCCCCCGGTTCAGAACCAGAATGCGGTGCGAGTGGGCAAAGACCACATCCATGTCGTGTTCGGTAAAGACCACGCTGACCCCCTCACGCTGCACGATGTCGGCGGTGAGCGCCATCAGCGCTATCCGCTCGGACGGGGCCATGCCTGCTGTGGGTTCGTCCATCAGCAACAGGGCGGGTTCATGCGCCAATGCAATTGCCAGTTCCAACCGTTTCAGGTCACCATAGGCCAACTCGGAGCAGGCTCGCGCCGCATACTCGGTCATCGACACCAGATCAAGCAGCGCCATCGCCTCGTCAACGTAAAGACGCGTCGCGCGCGAGAACATGTCAAACACCCGGCGATGGTGCGAGATCAGCGCCATTTGGATGTTTTCCAACACGGTCATCGACAGGAAAGTCTCGGTGATCTGAAACGTGCGCCCCACACCCATGCGCCAGATTTTGCGTGGTGGGGTCCCCAGCAACTCCTTGCCGTTCAGCTTCACCGACCCGCCGTTGGGCGGCAGATAGCCGTTGAGCATGTTGAAACAGGTGGTCTTGCCTGCGCCGTTGGGGCCGATCAGGGCCAGAAACTCGCCCTTGGCCACGTCAAAGTTGACGTCTTGCACTGCCTTGATGCCCCCAAAGTTCTTGGACAGGTTGCGGACGGACAGAACCGGGTTCATGCCGCACCTCCTTTCTGGTTGGGCAGGATGGCCCGTATCAGGCGGTTGACCCCGCCTGCGATGCCATCAGGTGCCAGCAGGACCACGACAAGGATGATGCCGCCAAATATGAAGCGCCAGTAATCAAGGCGGGTGACCCAGTCTTCGATCATGACAAAGGCCACGGCGCCAAAGATCGGTCCAGCAAGAGCATGGATGCCGCCGAGCAGAACCATGATCAGCCCGTCGATGCTTTGCGCAATGCCAAGTGTGTCGGGAAAGACCGAGCCCTTGGAAAAGGCAAAGACAACACCTGCCAGACCGGCAAGGGAACCGGCCACCACAAAGCCCATCCATTGATGGAACTTGGTGTCCACGCCAATGGCCTCGGCCCGGGTCTGACTGTCGCGGATGCCGCGTAGAGTATAGCCGAAGGGCGAATGGGCCACGCGCCGTAGGAACCAGATCCCGCCGAGGCACAGTACAAAGGCGATGTAGAAATAGACCTTGTCCGAGCTTGCCCACTGGGCAGGCCAGACACCCAGAATGCCATCATCGCCGCCGGTAAAGTCCTGCCATTGGAAGGTGACCCCCCACAGGATTTGCGCCGCTGCCATGGTCAGCATGGCGAGATAGACGCCGGATAGACGCACGCAGAACCAGCCAAAGAACAGTGCAGCCGCAGCTGCGGCCAGGGGACCAAACGCCATGGCTAAGCAACATGCCAAAGTCAAAATACTTGGTGGCCATCGCCGCCGCATAGGCTCCGACGCCGAAGTATGCCGCATGGCCAAAGCTGACCATGCCGCCGATTCCCATCATGAAATGCAGCGACACGGCAAAGAGCGTGGCAACCATAACGTCAACCAGAAGGATCGAGGTAAAGTCAGCCGTCACTGCCGGGCTGAAACCTAGCACCATCACAGCGGCCAGCAAAACCATGGTAGCCTTATTGCTCATCAGTTTCAGTGGCTGCTCGGGTTCTTCAGTGCCCACATGCTCGCTGCCCGGTTTGCCGAACAGGCCATATGGGCGCAGGATCAGCACCACGGCCATAACAACAAATGGCAGCACGATCGAGATTTGCGGGAAGATCAGGATAGCAAAGGCGTTGAGGACCGAGATCAGAACAGCCGCCACAAAGGCCCCGCTCACACTCCCCATGCCGCCGATGACGACCACCACAAAGGCCTCGCCGATGATTGACAGGTCCATTTGCAGGCTCACCGCCTCGCGCGGGATTTGCAGCGCACCACCCAGACCTGCCAGAAAGGCACCTAGTACGAAGGCAGCCGAAAAGAGCCAAGCCTGATTGACGCCAAGTGCCCCGACCATTTCCCGGTCTTCGGTCGCAGCGCGGACCAGCACACCCCAGCGGGTCTTGTGAAACAGCAGCCAGATGCCTGCCAAAACGGCGGGACCGATGGCGATCAAGGCTAGATCGTATTCGGGGATCGGCTCTCCCATGATGCGGACAGCACGGTCTAGACCGGGTGCGCGCGGACCCAGCAGGTCCTCAGCCCCCCAGATCGCCAGTGTAGCGTCCTGAAAGATCAGCACCACTCCAAAGGTGGCAACCAGCTGGAACAGCTCGGGCGCGCTGTAAATGCGACGGAGGATGGTCATCTCGATCAATAGGCCGATCACGCCCACAATGGCTGCGGCTGCGATGACAGAGAACCAGAACCCAAAGATTCCGCCATTCAGTGCGGTGACGATGGTGTAGGCCAGATAGGCGCCCACCATGTAGAACGAGCCATGGGCAAAGTTCACGATGCGCGTGACGCCAAAGATAATCGACAAACCAGATGCAATCAGAAACAACGACGAGGCATTGGCCAGCCCGGTCAACAGTTGTGCAAAATAGAAGCCCATGTCGGCCTACCATCCCTATTCGAGTGAAATTCGGGGGTGGGCAGGGCGCACGTATTTGCGCGCCCCGCCTCAGACTGCGTGAGTGGCGGTCTTAATCAGCAGGACGCAGCTTGGCGGCCTCTTCTTCGGATGGAAGATAGGCGGCACCGTCGGCATAGGTCCAATCAACCATCTTGGGTTCGCCATCTACGAGGGCGGTCTTGCCCACATAGGCGCCCATGGTAGACTGGTGGTCCGCTGCGCGGAACTTGAACGGGCCGGTGGGGCTGTCAGCCACTTCCAGGCCTTCCATCGCCGCCAGCAGGGCCTCGGTGTCGGTTGAACCTGCTTTGGTCAGAGCCGCTGCAATCGCCAAGACCGAGTTGTAGCCCACGATCGAGCCGGTCTTAGGAGCTTCGCCGAACTTGTCGGTGTATGCCTTGGCAAAGGTGTTGTGGCTGTCGGTGTCGATGTCCGCAGGCGGGTAACCAGTGACGATCCATCCGTCTGGTGTTTCATTGCCCAGGGGCTGCAGATACTCGGGCTCACCCGTCAGCAGCGAGGCGACAGCGCGATCCTCGAACAGGAACCGCAGCGAACCTTCGCGGACGAACTTGGCCAAATCCCCACCAAAGGTCACGTTAAAGATCGCATCCGGCTTGGATGCTTCGAGCGCGCGCACGGTTGAGCCTGCGTCGATCTTGAACACCGGCGGCCACTGCTCTTCGACGAACTCTACGTCGGGGCGCAATTTGGTGAGTTCGGATTTGAACGCCTTCACCGCGTCCTGACCATAAGCATAGTTCGGGGCAACGGTGGCCCATTTCACCGCGTCCAGCTTGGCGGCCTGTTCGGCCAGCATCGCGGCCTGCATGTGTGTCGAGGGGCGAAGACGATAGGTGTACTTGTTGCCCTTGGACCAGACGATGGCGTCTGAAAGGGGTTCCGATGCAAGGAACAAAACCTCTTTTTGCTTGGCGAAATCCGCGACAGCCAGACCGATGTTTGACAGGAATGTGCCAAAGATCAGAACGGCGCCCTCTTTGGTCACAAGCTCTTCGGCAATGCGGATGGCAGTGGCTGGATCGCCGGTGTCATCGCGGCTGATCACCTCAAGCTGTTTACCATCGATCCCGCCAGCTGCGTTGATCTCATCAATCGCCAGTTGCCACCCCTTTTTGTAGGGCTCGGTAAAGGCGGGCAGACGGGTATAGCTGTTCACTTCGCCAATAACGATCGTGTCCGCGGCCAGTGCGACCTGCGGGCCAAATCCCATCAGGGGTAGGGCCGCAAGCGCACCCAGAACGGTACGTCTGATCATGGTCATTTCTGTTCCTCCGGTTGGTTCAGTTTTTCCTTATCACGTGGCCAGTTATGCCCGGCTTCTGGTTTGTTGTCAGAACAAAGGTGACCTTAGGTCACCTTTGTCGCAATTGTTGTGTTAACGCAGGCCGTCTTTGCCTTCGGCATCGCCATGGGTCAGGCCGCCGACGCGGGGCAGGGGGCGGCCGCTGTCGGTGACGGCCACAGCCACCATGATTTCGTTGGCACGCGGCGCGTCGTTCAGACGGACCTCGATGCCATCAAAGTGGCTGCGCACATAAGCGGCGTCCTTGTGGCCAAGAGGTACATCCAAAACCTGACCCGGGCTGCCCATCTTTTTGGACGACGGCACCAGAGCAGCCCCTTTTTCGACCTCTTTGCGCAGCGGCGCACCCAGTTTCGGGTGCAGCAGGGCGGCGGCATGTTCCAGCTCGCCGTTTTCGCCGACCATGGCCGATTTGCCATAGCTTTCGGCCTGCTCGGGTGTGATGCCCAAAGCTTCGACGCATTTCTTGCCCAGAATTGTGCCCAGTTCGGCGCCCATATCCATCAGAGGCGTCAGATCCTCTTCATAGGTGCCAGCATAGGGATTAGCGATCACGGCCACAGCCACCGCTTTGCGGGTGGCGGGGGCGATGTAGCGGCCAGCTTCGATATGGGTTTCTTCGACGTTTACGGCGATTTTGCGAATGTTCATGCTCATCTCAGACCATCCTCTCCCTTGATGTCCCAGGCTTCCAGACCGCCCGAACGTGAATGAATGCGTGGACCCGTGCTCATCACCAGCGCAAAGGCCAGCTCGTCCGCGCGCGGCGCATCGTTGCAGCCCACTTCCATGCTGTCGAAATGCGAACGCACATAGGATGCGTTGATATGAGTGATCGGCACGTCCAGCCGCGCGCCAACGCCGCCAACCTTCTTGGATGAGGGCACGATGGCGTTTGCATTACCCAAAAGCTGCCGCATGGCATAGCCGCCCGGTGCGTGCCACAGCGCGCCGTGCTCCAGCTCGCCACCTTCACCGACCAGAGAGCCTTTGCCGTACCCTTCGATGTTTTCAGGGCCGCCCAGGATGTCGAGCAGTTTCTGCGCCATTTGCAGGCCCAAAGGTTTCAAATCTTCCATAAAGCCCTGAATGTCGGCCTCATACCGGCCAGCAAAGGGGTTCTTGATGATCGCCAGCACAGCGGCGCGGCGCTGCGGCGTTTCGGGCACGGGGCCGCCCTCGTGAAAGATCTCTTCGTAAGACGCGATTGTTTTTCTTAGAATGACGTCAGGCATTTAGCAGTGTCCGTTTGGTTTGTTGTCCGGTCAAACCGGAAGATCCTGCATGACGGGATTCGCCTTGCAGGTGAAGGGATGCAGCGCGGATCAATCCGGCATCGCGCATTTTTTTAGCGACGATCAGACCGTTTTGCAGCGCATGGTGAATATCGGGGCGCGAAAGAGGTGCGCAGTGGGTTGTGACGAGCCGATCACCCAGATCGCTGTCGTCATGCAGGTCGCTGGCGGGGCAGCGGGTGACCGCGGGGTGATCGGGCAGGTCGACGGCGTTTGCGATCAGGGTTGCGGCCACATCGGCCAGTGCCGCGTTGCGGGCAAGAACGGTCACGCTGTCGGCAACCCCCATCGAAAGGCTGCGCCCCCCGCGACCAGACGTGGCAATGCCACCGATCCGGTCGCGCGAGGAGATCTCGATACGACCAAGATCATGACCCTCAACCGAGGCCATGGCAGAGGTGAACGTCTCACCCGGTGCCAGATGCAATGCGATGTCACCGCCGTTGTTCACATAGGCCCGGCGCAGGGGGTGGCCTGGCGCATGGCGTTCAGCACTTCATCAGCGACCGACCCAGCGACCGCAGCCATCGGTGTAACGAACGTCAGGCAATGCGGGCGAACAGCTCGCGCCATACGACGGGCAATGCGCCCTTCAAAAGGCGCGCGGTCCAAGGTCATGGGTTGGCGCAGCTCTGTCAGTTCACCAACCAATTCCTGCAAGACAGTCTGAAACCGTGCTTCGGCGGCCTGAAACGCGTTTTGCCGTGCACCATCTGCCCCGATGATCAAATCAATCGGCCCATGCTGCAAATGCAACCGGGTGCCACAGGGCAGTATGGCGGCGGCAGGGTTCACTTGGCGCTGATCCCCTTTGCCCACCGATAGTTGGTGGCCGCGTTGGGATCAGGCTGGTTTTCGAACTGCGAAACCTTGCGGGCCTCATCCGAGACTACGTCGGCAACCGGTTTGATCTCCTCCATGTGCCCGCCAAGGGTGTCATAATCGCTAACCCGCATGGTGAATTCGATGGGCGCAACCAGAGCAGGCGTTGGGACGTAGCCAAACGAGCCCGTGGGCATGTCGAGCACGTCCACCATCACCGTGATACCACCGCCGGGCCAGACATAGGCCTCGGCCCCGCCGCAGGACACAAAGGTCAGCGAGTCTTTGACCGACTTGGTCAGGCGCACGGGGTTTTCGGTGACGCCAGCCCGCAAGCTGCCACCCGCGCCACCCATGAACAGGACCGAGCAGACCGACGGTTCGCAGTTTTCGGCGATCAATTCCGCAGAGGCTTTGAGAGGCGCGGGGATGTCGACGGGTTGCGGCTTCAAGTCCGCATCAAGCTCGAAATAAGCATATTGCTCGCCAGTGGTCGACACCATCAGCAGCTTCATGCCCTCTTTGGCGAATTTGGCATTGAAGTCGCCTAGGATCTTGAGCGGGTCTTCGATGTCCGTTCCACCCCAACCAGTACCGGGTTCAGCGACCCGGAAATAGCGACCGGGGGTCGAGCGGCGGCCGTTGATCTTGATGCCAGTGGCCTCGACATCCAAGAGTTTGCCCGCCTGGTGTTCGCTCAGAACGCCGGTGATGTGGTCATCCACGACGACCACGTCGTCCACGTGATCGACCCATTGCTTAGCAAACATGCCGATGGTGGCCGAGCCACAGCCCACGCGCATCAGTTTCTCTTCGACGCCGTTGATAATCGGGGCTTTGCCTGCCTCAACAACCACGGTTGTCTGGTGACCCTCTTCGCCGATCACCATTTCCACGGCTTCGCGGTTGCAGAGTTTCAGCAGCGCGTCACAGGTGATGCGGCCTTCTTTCTTGGACCCGCCGGTCAGGTGCTCAACACCGCCAAGCGACAGCATTTTCGAGCCATACTCCGACGTCATCACGTGACCAATCGGTTCGCCGTCGACATAGACCACATCGCGCTCGTGGCCGATGTGACGGTCGGTGTCGATCTTCACCTTGACCCCGCAGTACGAGAAGATGCCTTCGGTCACGACGGTGACCATGTCGACGCCGGAGACCTCTTGGCTGACGATGAAAGGCGCGGGTTTGTAGTCGGGGTATGTCGTGCCGGCCCCAACCGCCGTTACAAACGGGCGGTTGCCGTTAACGATATTGCCGTCCCAATCTTCCGGGCCTTTGCCGTCTTTCATGAACGGGACCAGCTTGGCCTCATCGGTGTTTTCGATGATGGTCAGCGCATCCAGACGCACCAGATCGCCGCCGTGGTTGGCATAGCGGTCACAGGCGCCCGCCTTGCCGTCGGCAATGAAACACATCACCGGGCACGCGTCGCAGCGGATTTTTTCGGGTTTGGCGCGGTCAGTTGCCATTGGCGTTGTCCTTGATTGCGGCACGGACGCGCGACGGGGTGGCTGGCACCTGGCTCAATCGCACGCCAGTGGCGTCTTTGATTGCGTTCAGAATGGCCGGAGCGGTGGGGATCAGCACATGCTCACCCAGCCCTTTAGCTCCGTAAGGTCCATGCGCGTCCGGTTCTTCGATGATGTGCGTCTCAACCGGAGGCATGTCGCCAATGGTCGGGATCAGATAATCGTGCAGGTTCTCGGTCCGGCCCGGCAGGTATTCCTCCATCAAGGCCATGCCCAAACCTTGGGCGATGCCGCCTTGAACCTGACCTTCGACCAGCATCGGATTAATGGCCTTGCCGACGTCGTGGGCCGCCACAAACTTCAGCGGTTTGACGGTGCCCAGCTTGGTATCGACCTCGACCACAACCAGATGCGCGGCATAACCGAACTGCGCATAAGGGATGCCCTGACCATTTTCGTCCAGAGGTTTGGTTGGCGGGTCATAGGTTTCTTCGGCCCGCAGGACATAGCCCTCGTCGTCAGGTGTCAGCGTGCTCAGATTGATGACATGCTCACTGCCCTGATCCGTGACCTTGATTTGACCATTGCCGACGGTCAGCGCCGCCTCTTCGCTCGCGTTCACACGGGCCAGAATTTGCGACCGCATCGCCTCGCCCGATAGGCGCGATGCACTGCCCGACACATAGGTCTGGCGCGAGGCCGAGGTTTTGCCTGCATCCGGCGTGACATCTGTATCGGCCCCGATGATTTCGAGCTGCGCGACGGGAATGCCGAGTGCAGTGGCAAAAATCTGGCTGATGACGGTGTTTGCGCCTTGGCCGATGTCCATCGCTCCTTGGTGCAGTACCACTGTGCCATCCGCACGAACGCCGGATTTGATGGTCGATGGGTTCGGCAGAGAGGTGTTGCCACACCCATACCAGCCACCGGCCACACCCACACCGCGTTTCAGTGTGTCGTTGCTGGCGTTGAACTCCGCCACCGCCGCGCGTTCAACGTTCCACGCGGGACGCAGAGCTTCAAAACACGGTTTGATCCCAACACCCTGTTCAAATACCTGCCCGCAGACCGTGGGCATGTTGTTTTCCAACGAGTTTTGGACGCGGAAATCCAGCCGGTCGATCCCCAGCTTGTCGGCCAACTCGTCAAACAGGCTTTCCTGCGCAATGGCAGATTGGGGAACGCCAAAGCCACGGAACGCGCCCGCAGGCGGGCAGTTGGTGTGGATGCCTTTGGATTCGGCCCGGTAATCGGTGATCTGATAGGGGCCGGAAGCGTGGACCGGAACCCGGTTCGCAACGGTCGGTCCCCAGCTGGCATAAGCGCCGGTGTTAAAGTAGCCGAAGAAGTCGAAGCCTTTGATCTTGCCATCCTTCGTGGCGCCGATCTTGAGCGTGATCTCGGACGGGTGCCGCTTGGTGGTCGACTGCATCGACTCGGTGCGCGAATAACAGATGCGCACGGGCTTGCCCGTCTTGAGCGCGCCAAGCGCCAGGTAGGGCTGCACCGAGATATCGAGTTTGGACCCGAACCCGCCGCCAACACCGGTCGGAATGATGCGGATCTGATCGCGAGGCATGCCCAGTATGATCTCCATCGAATCGAGATCCATGACCGGAGCCTGGGTACAGGCGTGGATTTCGACTCGGCCATTCACCACCTCGGCAAAGCCTGCTTCCGGCTCGATGTAGCCGTGCTCGACAAATCCGCTGCGGAAGCTGCCTTCGACGGTGAGGTCGGCCTCGGCAATTGCCGCCTTGGCGTCGCCGCACTGGACAAAGCCCCCGCACATGACATTGCCGTCACGGCCTTTGTGGAGTTGCGCCGCCTCTGGCGCCATTGCCGCATGTACGTCCTGAGCGGCAGGGCGCTCGTCCCATTCGACTGGGAACGTATTTGGGTCAAAGTCACAGGCAAATTCAGGGGTGGCAACGACGGCAGCCACGGCTTCGCCCCGGAAGCGCGCCTCTTCTTCGGCAAAAACGGGTTGATCCATGAAGGCCGGGATAACGCCAAACACGTTGCGGCCCGGAACGTCAGCGGCAGTCAAAACAGCTTCCACGCCTGTGACTTCAGCAAATGCATCCAGATCACCGAAAGAGAAACCCGCCCGTGGGAAGGGGGAACGGATCACCACCAGTTCGAGCGTGCCAGCAGGGGCCACATCGTCGCCAAAGGCCTCAGTTCCTTGAACCTTGCCCAGACCATCGAGACGGCGAATGCCTTCGCCAGCGTGCCCATCGGCCTGGGAGGGGATTTTGGCCTGACCGGCGGCAACCACCGCGTCGATGATCTTGCGGTATCCGGTGCAACGGCACAGGACACCACCAAGCGCGTCCTGCACCTGCTCTTCGTTTGGGGTGTCAGTGTCGCGCAATAGGGCAACTGCAGCGGTCATCATGCCGGGCGTACAGATCCCGCATTGTGCCGCGCCAAAGTTTTGAAAGCTCTCGGTCAAACGCTGCGTGATCTCGTCTTCACGGGCCAGACCGCCTAGGGTTTCCACGGTACGACCAGCGGCCTGTTGCGCAGGCATCAGGCAGGCGCAAACAGGATCGCCGTCCACCAGAACAGTACACGCTCCGCAATCGCCAGCGTTACACCCGATCTTGACGTCACGCGCACCAAGGCGTTCGCGCAGGGTTTCGGACAGGCGTTCACCAGCAACGGGCGTGGCACTGACGTGATCGCCGTTCAAGATGAAATCGGTCACGGTTTCGCTCACGCGCTTATCCATTTTTGCCTCCGGCCTGTTTGATGGCCCGCAGGCATTGTTCAGCAACGGCATCCAGACGGTATTCTCCACTGCCACGCACATCGTCGATGGGAGAGAGCGGAGCAAGATGTGCCTCTGTTACCTCGATCTGATCCAAGGACTTACCCAGAAGGTCGCTTTCCAGCGCGATCAGGCGTTGTGCCACGGGTGAGCAGGCCCCCACAGCAATGCGCGCATGGTCAATGCGATCTTCGGCGTCCAGACCAATGACCGCAGCGGTCATGGTGATCGAAATCACCAGATACCGGCGCGAGCCCAGCTTTTCAAACGCGCCTTGGGCGTGTGCGGGGGCTCGGGAAGCAGCAAAGCCGTGACGAGCTCATCACTGTGTAGGTCCGTCTTGCGCACACCTGTGATGAAATCAGACAGGGCGACGGTGCGAGTGCCGCGTGCTGACCCGATTTCGACCTGTGCGTCCAACGTCAGCAGCGGCGGGACCCCATCCGCCGCCGGAGAGGCGTTGCAGAGATTGCCTGCGACTGTTCCAGCGTTCTGGATCTGCAAACTGCCCACTTCGCGAGCAGCGGCCTGAAGGCCCGCAAAAGCGGCGGGCAGGTCGGTGCGAAAAATCTCGCTCCAACGCGTCGCAGCGCCGATGCGCCAACCGTCTTGAATGCGCGTGATGCCTGACAAGCCTGCGATGCGGGTCACGTCAAGAAGGTCAGATTTGAGCGGTCCTTGCGGACGTGCGGGGTAGAAGTCGGTCCCCCCTGCTACGATGTCGACATTGCGCGCGCTGAGGCGGTCAAATGCATCGTCCAGGGTTGTGGGCGAAAAGTAGTCCAAGGTGCGGGTTCCCGGTTGGAAGCGTGCCATTGTTGTTTGTATGCTAATGATATTGCTGGATTCGGAAATTTGTCAACGTAAAGTTTTCAGTTGCCATCATGTTGTATTTGCTTGATAAAAGTCACTCGCATTAGAGGTGCCCCAGGTCAGCCCCGTTTAACCCTCCTCTGTTCTTGCAGGGTTTCTGGTGCGATTGATGGTGAGTTGCTCAGCGACTCGATCGGATTTTCCTCGCCGCAAAGTTGAAGGTTGCCAAGTCGCAAATCTGATCGATAAGCTGTCAAAAAAGATCATTGACACACAAACGATTATTTTCAACAGTGGTGAACGATCACTAACCAAAAGTTGGCACGATCAAGCAAATGGGTGTTTATCTACCCACGAGCAAATCCAAACCCTTAGGGAGGGAACAAATGAATAAGTTCAAGTCGTTGCTGGTCGGTGCCGTTGTCGCCGGATTGGCTGCAACCTCGGCCATGGCGCAGGAAAAGATCCGAATCGCCTTTATTGACCCGCTGTCGGGGCCGTTTGCGTCGACGGGCAACCAGGGCCTGTCGATCTATCGTCACGCAGTTGACGAACTGGTCAACAAGAAAGGTGCCCTGCTGAATGGCGCGGCCGAGTTCGAGATCGTGCCGTTCGACAACAAGATCAGCGCGAAAGAATCCCTGATTCAATTGCAAGTCGCCATCGACCAGGGCATTCGTTTCATCGCTCAGGGCGCATCGTCCGGCGTTGCCAACGCGCTGACCGATGCGATCAAGAAGCACAACAAGCGTAACCCTGACAATCAGGTCATCTTCCTGAACCACTCGGCGGTTGACCCTGCGCTAACCAACGACAAATGTAACTTCTGGCACTTCCGTTTCGATGCCAACGCAGACATCAAGATGGACGCGCTGACCGACGATATCGCCGGAAACGAAGACATCAAAAAAGTCTACATTATTGGTCAGGACTATTCGTTCGGTAAGGCTGTTGCTGCCGCAGCGGTCAAGTTCCTGGGCGAAAAGCGCCCCGACATCGAAATCGTCGGCAACGAACTGCACCCGATTGGCAAGGTCAAGGACTTCACTCCGTACGCACGCAAAGTCATTTCGAGCGAAGCGGATGCGGTGATCACAGGCAACTGGGGCGGTGACATGGTTGGCCTGGGCAAGGCTGTCATGGGTGCTGGCTTCACCAAGCCGATCTACACCTACTATGGTGCCACCTCGGGTATCACCGCGAACTTTGGTGATCAGGGCGACGGCATTGTGAAACTGGCTGGTGCCGGTCAGATCAACCCGCCGCTGTCGGCAGACGCCGAAGCGTTCACCGCGTCGTACTACGAGAAGTTCCCGGAATTGGATCTGGGTCAGCCTCAGATGGCGAACGTCGCTCCGATGCTGGCTGCAGCCATCAACGAAGTTGGCAATGCCGAAGACGTCAAAGCGATCGCCTACGCTCTGGAAGGTATGGAGCATGACGGCATTCTGACGGGTAAGACAGTGATGCGTGAAAGCGATCACCAGGCAATCCAGACTGTGACCGTTCAGGGCCAGGCCAAAGATGGTTTGACCTTTGATTATGACAACTCGGGCCACGGCATGATTGCCGAGACCGTCGTCGAGCTGGCCTCGGCAGATGCGCCAACCACTTGCAAGATGAAGCGCCCGTAACGCTTCGTCATTGCATTAAAGGTTGCCAGACTGTCCCGTCAGGGGTTTCCTGACGGGACAAGACCAAGAAAAACCGAAAATCTCATCAGGGAGCCGACAACGATGGCATTGTTCCTCGTTAATATTTTGGATGGCCTGGTTACGGGGTTGCTGCTGTTCATGCTGTGCAGTGGCCTTACACTCATCTTTTCGATGATGGGTGTTCTGAACTTTGCCCACGCCAGTTTCTACATGTTGGGGGCGTATTTCGCCTACCAGATCAGCACAATAACCGGATTCTGGTTGGGCCTTCTGGTCGCTCCAGTCATAGTCGGCGTCTTTGGGGCGCTTATCGAGCGATACGGTCTGAGGCGCGTACATAAATACGGGCACGTGCCCGAATTGATCTTTACCTTTGGTCTGGCGCTGCTGATCGAAGAAGTGGTCCAGTTCTTCTGGGGCAAAAGCCAAATGGCTTATTCCGAGCCCGAAGCGCTGAACTTTGCTGCTTTTGCAATCGCCGGAAACTCTTTCCCCGCCTACAAGGTCTTCATGATCTTTGTTGCGATGGGGCTGTTCCTGACGCTGCTCTATATCCTTACCAAAACGCGCATCGGCATGACCATTCAGGCCGCGCTCAGCTATCCCGAAACCGTGCAGAACCTGGGCCACAACGTGCCGCTGGTGTTCATGGGCGTGTTCGGTGTGGGTACTGCGATGGCCGGTCTGGTCGGCGTGATTGCAGGGCCGGTTCTGGGGACATTCCCTGGCATGGCGGTTCAGCTGGGCTCGATCGTGTTTGTGACCATCGTGATCGGCGGTCTTGGCTCGCTCTGGGGCGCTTTGGTAGCCTCGCTGATCATCGGCTGGCTGCAAACCTTCGCCGCGGCCTACAACGTCGCGATGGAGGACATCCTGACCTTCATCGGATTTACCAAACCTGAAAACATCTGGGACCACCCGCTGCAGGATTTGTGGACCCTGACCTTGCCTCAGATCGGGCCGATCCTGCCTTATCTGTTGATGGTCTTTGTCCTTGTGCTGCGTCCGCAGGGCCTGATGGGGAAACGTGAGACATGAATACCGCATCTAAAACGCAAGTTGTGTCCAATCCCAATCGGCGACTTATCTCGCTGTCCAATCTTCTGCCATGGGCCTTTGCCGCGCTGTTCCTGCTGTGCCTGCCACTGATCTTTCAGTCCAGCTCGGCGCTGACCATCATGAACCAGATGGCAATCACCATCGTCTTTGCTCTCAGCTACAACATGTTGCTGGGGCAGGGCGGGATGCTGTCTTTTGGTCATGCTGTGTACATGGGTCTTGGTGGCTTCTTTGCCATGCACGTCATGAACATGGTGGAATATGAAGGGCTCTGGCTGCCCCTGCCGCTGCTGCCCGTTGTGGGCGGTATGTTCGGTATGGCCTTTGCCTTTATCATCGGCAGTTTCTCGACCCGCCGTGCGGGCACCGTGTTTGCCATGATCTCACTGGGTGTGGGCGAGTTGATCGCCGCCTGCTCTATCATCATCGTCGTGTTCTTTGGTGGCGAAGAGGGCATCTCGGGCGACCGGACCATGGGGCCCGAAGTTCTGGGGTACGATTTCGCAGCACAGTCCGAGGTCTACTATCTGACCATAATCTGGCTCTTGGTTGCGACCGTGCTGATGTATCTGTTTTCGCGCACACCGATTGGCCGGATCGCCAATGCCGTGCGTGACAATGAAGAACGGGCTGAATTCCTGGGCTACTCTCAACGTCGGGTGCGCTGGATGTCGTTCATTGCATCGGGTTTCTTTGCCGGTGTGGCAGGCTCGCTGTTCGCCATCAACTTTGAGATCCTGACCGAAGAGAACCTGAACCTCGCAACCTCAGGCTCGATCCTGTTGATCACCTTCCTGGGTGGCGTGGGCTTCTTTGTAGGCCCGATCATCGGAGCGATCGTGTTCACCCTGCTGCAGACGGTTCTGGGTCTTTATACCGAGATCTGGTCGCTCTACCTGGGCATCCTGTTCGTGGCCTGCGTGATGTTCTTCCCAGGCGGTTTTGCCGGGATCATCGCGATGCACCGCCGCCCGCTGGCGCTTGGTAAACTCAACCTGTTGGTTGGTCCTTATCTCAAGGCGGCCATTCCGGCGATCACCAGTGTTTTGTCGCTGGCAGCGATCCTGGAAATCAGTTTCCACAAACGGCATTCGTTTGGTGATGACCACACCATGTCGCTCTATGGGATCACCTTCGACAGCCACGGCTTTCAGGCCCTTGGGTTCTGTATCGTGATCGCCGCCATCTCGTTGTTCTTGGTCTCGCGCATCCTGCCGTCGATCAAGGCAGCCTGGGACGAAGCCAACCACGCAGGAGACGCCCAATGACAGTTCCCGCAATCGAACTGCGCAATCTGGAAAAAAGCTTTGGCCTGGCCAAGATTATCCAGGGCGTCAATCTCAAGATCGAAAAGGGTGAGCGTCATGCGGTGATCGGCCCGAACGGGGCGGGTAAGTCCACCCTGTTCAACCTGATCACCGGTCGGTTTGCGCCGACTTCGGGTGGGGTTTACCTGCACGGTGAAGATGTCAGCGGCATGCAGCCGTTCGAGATCAACCGCCGCGGCCTGAGCCGGTCGTTCCAGATCACCAACATCTTCCCTAACATGACCGTTTTCGAAAACATTCGCTGCGGTCTGCTGTGGACGATGGGTTACAAGTATTCGTTCTGGCACATGATCAATGGTCAGCGCGATGTGACCGAAAAGGCCGAGCAGATCCTGGAAGAGATCAACCTGACCGCGCGTCGCGATCTGCTGGCCGGTACGCTGGCCTATGCCGAGCAGCGCGCGTTGGAGATTGGGATCACCATCGCGGGGGGCGCCGACATCATCCTGTTGGATGAGCCTTGTGCGGGTATGAGCCATTCGGAAACCGACCTGATCGTGGACCTGATCCGTAAGGTGACCGAGGACAAGACGCTGATGATCGTTGAGCACGACATGGGTGTGATCTTTGACCTGGCCGACAAGATTTCGGTTCTCGTATACGGCGAAATCATTGAGTCAGACGTGCCGGACGCCGTGCGTGCCTCGGCCAAGGTGAAAGAGGCCTATCTGGGTACAACGCTTGAAGAAGAGGACGCGTAAGATGCTCAAGGTAAATGATCTTCACGCATATTACGGCAAAAGCCACATCCTGCAGGGCGTCAACCTTGAGGTCGGCGAAGGCGAGATCGTCTCGCTGTTGGGACGCAACGGTGTAGGCCGTTCAACCACCTGTAAAGCCATCATGGGCGAGGTCGAACCCAAGGGTTCGGTCCAGTTCCGCGGGGAAGAGATTGCAGGGCGAAAAAGCTATGAGATCGCTAAGAAAGGCATTGGCTATGTCCCCGAAAACCGCGATATCTTTCCGGGCCTGACGACACGCCAGAACCTGATGCTGGGCCTCAAGCCCGGACAAAAAGATGGTGACGGACGATGGAGCATGGAGGACATGTTCGACATGTTCCCCAACTTGCGTACCCGTGCTGATGTCGATGCGTCGGTGATGTCAGGCGGTGAAAAGCAGATGCTGACCGTGTGCCGGGCCCTGATGGGAGACCCGGATTTCATCATGATCGACGAGCCAACCGAAGGTTTGGCGCCCAAGATTGTGGAACAGGTTGGGGATCTGCTGGTGCAAATTGCTGAGCGTGGGGTTTCGATCCTGTTGGTGGAGCAAAAGTTGACCATCGCCATGCGGGTCACCAACCGAGTTTATGTCATGGGCCATGGCCACATGGTGTTCGAAGGAACGCCAGACGATCTCAAGAATAACGCCGAAGTTCGTAAAGAATGGCTGGAAGTCTAACCTGTTCCAGGTGTTGACCTGCGAAGGACCTGCAGCATAGCTGCCGGTCCTTTTTTATTTGGAAAAGCCCATTCCCTTGAGAAAAG
Organism: Falsiruegeria sp. JB4-1; assembly: GCF_055693495.1. Taxonomy (NCBI): domain Bacteria; kingdom Pseudomonadati; phylum Pseudomonadota; class Alphaproteobacteria; order Rhodobacterales; family Roseobacteraceae; genus Falsiruegeria; species Falsiruegeria sp. JB4-1. The sequence goes on along the minus strand of NZ_JBVFTZ010000001.1, from coordinate 3,584,281 downwards.
ACTACGGTGAGGGTTTCGAGAAATAATATGTAGCGCGTCATCACTGCAACTCTGGATGGGAACGTCCAGATCTATGCCTTAAGCTTTGTTCGGCAATCCAGGCAGAAAGCGGTATCAGTTCTTTTGAGTAAGCGAATTGGCTAGACGCAATGCCGAAAAGTATGACGAGTACGACCATTCTGAAGGAGGGTTGAGGGGAGAAAAAGAATCCATTGTCAAATACAGACCAACGATCCCCTGGCCTACAATATCACACTCGGCTTGAGGGGCGTGAGGATAGTTTCTGGACATCACTCCGCTCGCCAAGTCAAAGAACGACTGCATCACACTGATGAGTTCCTCGCGTAGCCCCGGATATCCCTCGGACGTCTGCATCAAGGATTGAAAGACGATATTCAGACGCGGGTCTGTTTCACTTTCAGGCGTATAAAGTGCGTCGATGAAATTCTTGGCAGTTGGATACCCCTCAAGCGCTTCACGCATTTCATCAACCAATTGGGATATTTGAACGAGAACGTATTCGGACAGTGCTTTGACCATATCATCCCGGTTTCCCAAGTGATGCCTGATCAAAGGGCGTTTCAATCCGGCTTCAGCCGCGATCCGCTCGAGTGTTGCACCTTCGATTCCATATTTTGCGGCGCAAGTCAGAAAAGCATCGAGAACTTCCGCTTTGCGTTGTTTTTGAACCGAGGGACGCCCCATAATTCGAAACTGCCTTTCACTAGGTTGATCGGACTGTATCAGTAAGTTAGTTTATTGTCAAATAAGACAAAAAAGTATTCTATAGATTTGGATCGACTTTAACTTTCCTCTTTCAACAGGCCTGTCAAGACAAAGTCGTGTAGCGCAACCTTCACCTCGTCTACCGGGAAGTGGCCGATGCTCCAATGTCGCAGAGCCCAGACCGTACATAGAAAGTAGATGAAGTTTGATAAAAGCTCTGTGTTGACGGGTCGAAAATGCCCCTTGTCGATACCGTCATCAATGATGGCCTGCCACCGCCGCATAAAATCACGCTCGGTGTCAAATACCTTCAACCTGTTTTCAGCGCTCAGCGACCGTGTTTCCGAATACACTAAGTTGATATACTTCCGATTTTCCCCGATGTAGTCGATATACTTGTCGACTGCACCGATCAGGTTCTCTTTGGGCGTGCTTAGGCGCTAAATTCCTGATTGTCAAAGAAGTTGAACATGCCTTGCATGTTCACCGACATAATCAAATACAAAATGTCATCTTTGTCTTTGATATACTTATACATCAAGGGCACCGACAATCCGGCTTCTCGTGCGATTTCGCGCATTGTGGCATTGCCGAAACCGTGCCGGGCAATGACCTTGCAAGCGCCCTCAAATATCTGAAGACGACGCGTTTCTGCCGTGCTGGACAGGTTTTCGCGAGATTTTGGGGCTAGTGGTTGCGTTGCAGAAGTCGACGTCGGTGCCTCGTCGGCATCCGCTTCGTGAAGCTGGAAAATACACAACGCTTCTGCGACGCTGCGCTTTTTTGATGCGCCATTCGATAGTTGGGATAACACCACGCGGCACACTTGTTGGGGAGCACCTTTTGCGGACAATCTCGTTGGTTTTGCAACAAGTGATTCCTTCGAAATTGGTGCCAGAGCGGATACAGTGCTGCTGACCAAGACCAACCGACCATCACAATCCCGCTCTAGCTCGTGACGCGCGGCCTCCAAGGCAAGCGATGCAAATGCGCTATCATTTTGGTTTTTAGAAATAAATTCCGTTATCTGAGCTGCGGAATACGAAAACATGTGTCGATCTCTGTCCTCTGATGGTCAAACGTACGATGCTTGGGACAGTACCGGTTGTCCAGCGTGTTTAAGTAGCATAACTCAGAAAGAAGTGATCGTTCACTAAATTTCTTGACGTAGGGATTTTTCTAAACCTCTGTAACATATCAACAAAAATTGTTTGACGATATCGCGTTTTCAGGTGAAGGTTAGTGAACGTTCATTATTTTCAGGGAAGCACGCCATGAAGTTCAAAATTCTTGCCATCCCGTTCGCTCGGCAACATGGCGAAGACGCCCAACTTGCCGGTCGCGATCCGGGTCGGTTCAACAAGATGATGCACACGCTGCGCGACCAGATGGTTCTGGCCGAAGAGCTGGGCTATGAGGGTTTTTGCCTGACCGAGCATCACATGCAGGTCGAAGGGGTGGAGTGCACCACCAACCCTCTGTTCTGGAACATGTACATCGCGCAGCACACCAAAAACTTCAAAGTTGGTCAGCTGGGTATGAACCTGACCGCGATGAACCCGATCACCACGGCGGAAAACATCGCGATGCTCGACCACATGACCGGTGGTCGTGTGTTCGCGGGCTTCTCTCGCGGCAACACCCCACGCTGGACCGCGACCATGGGGCAGCACCTGGACATCACTTCGGCCGAATCCGACAAATCCGAAGCGGACCAGCGCAACCGTCGCGCCATGTATGAAAACTGGCGTCTGATCAAATCGCTCTGGACCGATGACCTGACCGAGCATCAGGGCGAGTTCTGGAACTTCCCGTCGAATGTGGAATGGGAATTCAACCCGACGAAACTTTGGGGCGGTGACAATCCGGTTGATGAAAACAAGATTCTGCGCAAGTCGGGCATCGTTCCGCGACCGCTGCAGAAACCTCACCCCAAGGTCTACGCGCCGTTCTCCTACTCGATGGAGACCGCACGTTTCTGGGCGTCCGAGGGTGCCAAGATGGTGTCGTTTGTGACCGCCGACAAAGAAGAGTTCATGCCGGTCATCCTGGAGCAGTGTCTGCAGGCCGCGCATGAAAATGGCCTGAAAGAGACAACCAACAACGACGTTCTGGCATTGGGTGGTCACCTGCTGATGGGTAAGACCCCAGAAAAGACCAAGCAGTATCGCGGCATGTTCGACACCCTGTGGAAGCAGGCCTATGACGCGCCGCCCTATCACGTGCCGCTTGGCCGTGTCTGGGACGGTTCGCGTCAACAGGTTGTGGACCAGATCTGCGAACTGGCAGAGCGTTATCAGATCGACGAGTTCTTCGTCTGGCACCACGTAAATTATTTCGGTGACGACATCGAGCAAGAAGCTCTGATCGAGTTCTCCGAAGGTGTCATCAAGCAGGTCAACGGCTGATCGCATTGTCGGGTCGCTACAGGCCCGACACCACTTACGACAAGAGGAGGTCGCCATGACCCAAGACAATACGCAAGAGCTGTTCAAGCAGGGCATGCAACTGCTGGCGGCCTCGACCACCATCATCACGTCCGAGCATGAAGGCGCTCGCGCCGGGATGGCGGCTACGGCTGTTACATCGCTGGCCGCTGATCCGCCGTCGCTGCTGATCTGCACAAACCGCACGGCGCGGACGTTCGATTACATCATGGGATCGAACAAGTTCGCCGTGAACGTTGTGCCCGACAGCCTTACGGATGTTGTGGGTGCGTTTTCTTCGAAAGAGGACAAGGAAAAGCAGTTCCAGATGGCCGGTACATGGGAACGTTCGGCCAGTGGCCTGCCGATCCTGAAAGAGGCGGTCGCGTCTTTTGAATGCACCGTCAGCGAGTGGACGGATGCGCACACGCACCGTGTCTTCTTTGGCTTGGTGGATGCTGTTCACCTGAACCCCGAGGCGTCGGCGCTGATCTATGCGCAGCGCGGCTTTTACAAACTCGCGCCGGTGGCGGCGTAACCCCGTTGGAGGAAAAGATGGCGGATATCGCAACAATCGAAACCATGATGCAGGACTACATGATCGGCTTGCATGAAGGTGATGTCGCTGCAATCGACAAGCAGTTCCTGCCGGAATGTGACCTGTGCTGCGCCAATGACGATGGCAGCTACATCCACATGACGCTGCAACAGTACAAAGACCTGGTCGCGGGTCGCAAAAGCCCCAAGGAACTGGGCTATCCGGTTTATGGCCACGTCGTGCACATCGACCAATCTGGTCCCAACACCGCATTCGTGAAAATCGACTGCGCGGTGCAGCCTAAATACTTCATCGACTACCTGTCGCTGATCAAGACCAACGGCGAATGGAAGATCGCCTCCAAGGCCTACTACGTGAAGAAGTACGAAGAGTAACAATCCCTTAGCCTGTTCGAGACGATTATGACCGTGTCCGTGTCCCATCTTTCTGCGGTCGAAATGACCGATCTGTTCCGCCGCCGCGAGCTGTCACCGGTTGAGGCCCTGACAGCGACGTTGGCCCGGATAGAAGAGGTCAATCCCAAGATCAACGCGATCTATCACGTCCATCACGATGGGGCATTGGCGCAGGCAAAGGCATCTGAACGCCGTTGGCGTGATGGCGCGCCCTTGGGTTGGCTCGATGGGGTGCCAACCACGATCAAGGACGCGCTGGAAACCAACGGTCTGCCAACCCATCGTGGGTCGGCCGTCGGCAGCGGGGTGGTCCACTCCTCCGATCACCCCACTGTCGCAAGAATGCGTGACAGCGGTGCTGTCATCGTTGGCAAGAACACCATGTGCGACTATGGAATTCTGGCCGCTGGTGTCAGCTCGTACCACGGTGTCACCCGAAATCCCCGGGATCTGAGTAAGACCACCGGCGCCTCGTCTTCGGGCGCGTCGGCGAGTGTCTGTGCGGGGATCGAGCCGGTGTCGATTGGCACCGATATCGTCGGTTCCATCCGTCTGCTCGGCCTCATATTGCGGTCTGGCAGGGCACAAACCGTCTTATGGTCGTGTTCCATATTACTTTCAGGGCAGCCCCGTCTTGGTTGCTGGCCCTCTGGCGCGCTCAATCACTGACGTGGCGCTGCACATGAATGTGCTGACCGGTGCGGATGGGCGCGACTTCTCGGCCCTGCCGCGCGACGGTATGGACTATGTCGCGGAACTCGACCGCTTTGACCCGGCCTAGCAAGCGCGCGCTGGTGATCACCGAGCTTGGCATCGGTGAGCCGGTGGCCGAGGACGTCGCCAATGCCATCGTGCGCGCGGGTGAGACGCTGCGGGGGCAGGGGGTTCACGTGGATCGCCTCGACACCATTCCTTTTGAAAGGGGCGAATGGGAACCAGCAGAACAGTTTTATATGGTTCGTACGCTGAGCGAGTTGAGTCAGCACCCCGACGTCGAACAACGTAAAACGCCGGTGATCTACGATTGGACGCGCCGGGCGCTTGAACTGACAGCGTTAGATCACCACGCAAATTTTGTCGCTACACAGCGTTTGCGTGAGCGGACACTGAAACTGATCGAAGGCTATGATTTCCTGATCCTGCCTTCGACCCCCGACACTGCTTTTGACGCTGATCTTCCAGGTTCGGACCCCACCCGCATCTTTGAAAGCTGGGCCAATACATTCCTGTTCAACCTCACCGAACAACCCGGATCGAACGTCCCCATGGGATTGGACCGAAATGGCCTGCCCATCGGCGTTCAGATCATCGGTCAACGTTTTGACGACGTGGGTGTTCTTGGCTTGAGCCATATTCTGGAACAAGCCGTCGGACGCCTGACACCCCCACAACTCTGAACCCTATCACAACCTGAACATCCATCTGCCGGGTGGGGAGACCCTCCGGCAGTTCAATACGGGAGGATACCCCATGACCAAACAATCAATCCCCGGCCAGATCATGACCATGCCACTGACCGTGACGAGCATCTTTCGTCACGCCATGCGCGCCCACCCCGAGGCCGAGATCGTTTGGCGCAATTCCGACATGTCCGTCGATCGCCACACCTTTGCCGGCATGGGCCGTCGCACGCAGCAGCTGGCACACGCGCTGACCGAAATGGGTGTTGGCGCAGGTGACCGTGTCGCAACGCTGGCGTGGAACAACGCGCAGCACCTAGAGCTGTATTATGCTCTGGCTTGCATTGGTGCGATCTGCCACACCATCAACCCGCGTCTGCACCCCGACCAGATTGCCTTCATCGTAAACGACGCCGAAGACACGCACCTGTTCTTTGACACCACTTTCGCACCGCTGATCGACGCGGTGTCCAGCCGCTGCCCCACCGTCCAGGGTTGGTACAGCCTGACCGGCCCGGATCGCGTGCCAGAGATGAAGACGCCAGTGAGCGACTATGAGAGCCTGATCGCTGGCAAGCCTGACGTTTTTGACTGGCCCGAGATTGACGAAAACGCCGCCATGGCGCTCTGCTACACGTCGGGCACCACCGGCAACCCCAAGGGCGTTCTTTATTCCCACCGTGGCACCGTACTGCACGCCATGGGTGTGTCGGGTGGCGACTGGCTGGCGCTCAGCTCGCGCGACGCGACGCTGCCGGTTGTGCCGATGTTCCACGCCTGCGCTTGGGGCATTCCCTATGCGGCGCTGATGAATGGTTCCAAACTGGTTCTGCCCGGGCCGGGTATGGACCCCGCACCTCTGCAAGAGCTTATGGACGGCGAAGAGGTCACCATGATCTCGGGCGTGCCGACCGTTTGGCTGGGTCTTTACGAATACCTCGATCAGCGCGGCGAAAAGCTCAAGACCGTCAAGCGCGCCATGATGGGCGGTTCGGCTGCACCGCTGTCCTTGATCGAAAAGATCGAAAAGGATCACGGGACCGAGGTTGTCCACGGCTGGGGTATGACCGAACTGTCGCCGGTGGGCTCGCTCGCCGTGCTGAAGCGCGGCGAAGACAAGCTGCCCATCGACGAACGCCTGCAGATCAAGACCAAACAGGGCCGCGCCCTCTATGGTGTCGAAATGCGCATCGTCAACGACGCGGGCGAGCGTCTGCCGCATGATGGTCAGGCCTCGGGTATGTTGCAGGTACGTGGTCACTGGGTCGCGTCCAGCTATTGGGGCGGGGCAGGTGCCGACGCGTTCACCGAAGACGGCTGGTTTTCGACCGGTGATGTCGCCGCCATCGACGAAAAAGGCTATCTGCGCCTGACCGACCGCACCAAGGACGTTATCAAATCGGGCGGCGAGTGGATTTCTTCGATCGACCTGGAAAACATTGCCATGAGCCACGCGGACGTGCTCGAAGCTGCCTGCATTGCGGCCAAGCATCGCAAGTGGGACGAGCGTCCGCTGATCGTTGCGGTCAAACGCGACGGCTCGGATGTTACTCGCGAAGACGTGCTGGCGCTTTATGATGGCCAGATCGCCAAATGGTGGACGCCCGATGACGTGGTGTTCCAGGCCGAGCTGCCCCACACCGCGACCGGTAAAGTCTCCAAACTGCACCTGCGCGAGCAATACGCAGACTACAAGCTGCCCACTGATAACTAACTTGTCGGGGGCGCGAGACGCCCCCTTTTTCCCTTCTTTCTCCTCCTCCGAAAGGAATTTCTTATGCGTTCCGCTGTTATCGTCTCCACCGCCCGTACCGCCATTGGCAAAGCCTTCAAAGGTGCCTTCAACGACACTCACCCGGCCGTTTATGGCGGCCATGCCGTGGCCGAAGCGGTCAAGCGCGCGGGCGTTGATCCGTCGGAAATCGAAGACGTGATCATCGGCAATGCCGTGCCCGAGGGCGCAAATGGCGGCAACCTGGGTCGTCAGATCGCTATGCGCGCGGGCCTGCCCGTGACGGCCTCTGGTGTGACCGTCAACCGCTTTTGCTCGTCGGGTCTGGAAGCGCTGACTCGTGCCTGCTCGCGCGTTATGGTTGATGGATGTGATGTGGTTGTTGGGGGTGGTGCCGAAAGCATCTCGCTGGTGATGGGGCGTGACAACACCTTCCGCCTGAAAGAGGACTGGATCGAAAACAACGTCCGCGGTTTTTACAACCCGATGATCCAGACCGCCGACACCGTGGCCGAGCGGTACAACATCAGCCGCGAAGAACAGGACGCGTTTGCCCTGCAATCGCAGCAGCGCACGGCGACGGCTCAAGCCGCAGGCAAGTTTGATGATGAGATCGTACCGATCACCGTCACCAAGGCCAACAAGAACAAAGAAACCGGCGAGATCACCTATGAAGAGGTCACGCTGACGCAGGACGAATGCAACCGCCCATCGACCACTCTTGAAAGCCTGCAGGGTCTGAACCCGGTCATGGGCGAAGGCAAATGGATCACTGCCGGTAACGCCTCTCAGCTGAGCGATGGTGGTTCGGCGCAGGTCGTGATGGAAGAGAAGTTGGCCGAACAGCGTGGCCTGGAGCCGCTGGGTCGTTATGTCGGTTATGTGGTTGCTGGTTGTGAACCCGATGAAATGGGCATTGGTCCGGTCTTTGCCGTGCCGAAGCTGCTGGAGCGCAATGGCCTGAAAATGGACGACATCGGTCTGTGGGAACTGAACGAAGCCTTTGCTTCGCAGGCGCTGTACTGCGCGCAGAAACTGGGCATCCCGAACGAGATACTGAACGTCGATGGCGGCGCGATCTCGGTCGGTCACCCCTATGGCATGTCGGGCACCCGCATGGTCGGCCACGCGCTGATCGAAGGCAAGAAACGCGGCGCGAAATACATCGTCGCCACAATGTGCATTGGCGGCGGCATGGGCGCAGCTGGCCTGTTCGAGGTTCTGTAATGTCTGCAATCAACAAAGTAGCCGTTATCGGCTCGGGCGTGATGGGCGCAGGCATTGCCGCCCATTTCGCCAACGCCGGGGCGCAGGTGGTTCTGCTCGACATCGTGCCAAAAGACGCCGAGGATCGTTCTGTCCTTGCCAAGGGTGCTGTTGGCCGCATGACCAAAGGCCGCGCGCCGCAATTGGCCGATCCGGCCTATGTCAGCCGTCTGACAGCTGGCAATCTGGACGACGATCTGGATCAGCTGCGCGATTGCGACTGGGTGGTTGAGGTCGTCCTCGAAGATCTCGCCATCAAGCACGCGCTTTATGGCAAGATCGCGCCCTATCTGCGCGACGATGCGCTGCTTAGCTCGAACACATCAACCATCCCGCTGGCGGATCTGGTGTCTGAAATGGATGAGAGCCTGCGCCAGCGGTTTGTCATTGTCCATTTCTTCAACCCGCCACGCTATATGCGCCTAATCGAGCTGGTCACTGGCCCGGACACCGACCCGGCGGCTGCTGAGCGCGCGCGTACGTTCAGTGACGAGCGCCTCGGCAAGACCGTGGTGCCCTGTAACGACCGGCCTGGCTTTATCGCGAACCGCTTGGGTGGGCTGTGGATGAATGCCGCCGCGCGCGAGGCTGTGGCTCGTGGTATCACTGTTGAGGAAGCCGACACTGTTCTGGCGCGTCCCTTTGGTGTGCCGGGCACAGGTGTTTTTGCTCTGATGGACCTGATCGGCGTTGACCTGATGGGCAAGTCCCGCCTGTCGATGCGCAACCTGCTTGAAAGCAATGACCCGCAACAGACCCACACCGAGGGGTTGGAGCTGTTCGATCAGATGGCCGCCAAAGGTCTGGCTGGCCGTAAGGCGGGCGCTGGCTTCTATAAACGGTCCAAGAACGAGGCGGGCAAGACCTTGATCGAAGCCGTCGATCTGGCCACGCTGGACTATCGCGCGCAAGCCAAGGGGCCGGAACTGGCCAAAACCTTTGGCGTGGATTTCATCGACCAAGCGGGTGACCGTCTTGCCGATTACGCGTGGGCTGTGATGGGTCCGACCCTGTCTTATGCCGCTTATTGCGTGCCGGAAATCACGGCCAACCCTGCCGACATCGATGTGGCGATGGAGCTTGGCTATAACTGGCGCATGGGTCCGTTCAAGCTGATAGATAAGATCGGTGCGGACAAAATCGTCGCGCGCCTCAAAGCCGAAGATCAAGATGTCCCGCCGCTGCTGGTCTTGGCCGCTGAACGCGGTGGCATCTATTCCGGCAAAGGTCTGGACCGCAAGGTGTTGCTGCCCTCGGGCGAGCAGGCGGATGTGCCACGTGGGCCGGGTGTGATCTTTGCCTCTGACCTGACCGACGCGCCAGTGTTTGCAACCGAGGCAGTTGTCCTGCGCGACATGGGCGACGGTGTTGCCCTGCTGACGATCACTGCACCCAACGCTGCGCTGGACGATCTGGTCATGAGCGGTGTGTCGGACGCATTGGATGTGGTCGAACGTGATTTCAAGGCGATGGTCATCGGATCGGATGGCAACCATTTTTCGGTCGGGGCCAACCTGAAAAAGGCGCTGGATCGTGCAGATGCGGGCGAGCTGGCTCTGGTCGCGGACCAACTGGCCATCGGTCAGGCGACGATGCGCAAGATCAAGTACGCGCCTTTCCCGGTTGTGTCAGCCGCTTGCGGTTTGGCCCTTGGTGGCGGATGCGAGATCTTGATGCATTCGGATCGTGTCATGGCCTATCTCGAAAGCAACATCGGTCTGGTTGAGGCCAACGTGGGTCTGCTGCCTGCGTGGGGTGGCACAACAGCCCTGTTGCTGAGCAAGACCGCAGAACTGGGTGATCCGATCAAGGGCGCCGAGGCTGCGTTTGACGTGATCTCTGCCGCGCTGATGGTGGGCTCTGCCCCAATGGCGCAGCACGCGGGTTACCTGCGCGCGACGGATGGCGTGGTTATGAACCGCGACCGTCTGCTGGCAGATGCCAAAGCGGCAGCGCTGGCTCTGGTCGATGGCTACGCAGCCCCAGCCAAAGCCGAGATCGAGCTGGATGCGAACGCGATCAATGCGGCGCTGGCGGTCAAGCTGACCGCCCTGACTGACGCTCTGCCCGACGCGCCCTACACGGTCGATATCGCCCGTGAAACGGCTCACGTTTTGGCCGGTGGCACTGGTGGCCAGCTGGACGAGGAAGCGCTGCACAAGCTGGAGACCGACGGCATGATGCGTCTGATCGCTCAGGATAAGACCATCGAGCGTATGCGCCACACCATGACCACCGGCAAACCGCTGAAGAACTGACGGAGGAATAAGATGGACTATCAACTCCCCCAACGGGACATCACGTTCCTGCTTGATGAGGTTCTGAACCTCGACAAAACGCTGGCGCTGCCGGGGTACGAACACTGCGACAAGGACACGTTCTTTGCCGTGGTCGACGCCATCAACGGCTTTGTGCGCGACAACCTGGCGACCTGCAACGAGGCGGGCGACAGCCCCGGGGCCAAACTGGTCGACGGTCAGGTTTATGCCGCGCCCGGTTTTGGCGACGCCTACAAGGTGTTCTGCGAAGACGGTTGGAACGCTTTGGCGCTTGAGGAAGAATACGGTGGGCAGCAATTGCCCTTCGTCCTCCATGCCGCGCTGCGCGAAGGCATGGCAGGCACCAACCTGGCGTTTGCCCTGATTCACGAGCTGAACTTTGGCGTGGTCGAGGCGCTGATGGCCTATGGCTCGGACGATCAGAAGGCGGTTTATGTGCCGCAGCTGACCAGCGGCAACTGGGCCGGGACCATGAACCTGACGGAACCGCATTGCGGCACCGATTTGGGCCTGATCCGCACCAAGGCTGTTGCGAACGATGACGGGTCTTATGCCATCACCGGCAACAAGATCTTCATCACCTGGGGCGACCACGACATGTCGGAAAACGTGGCCCACCTGATCCTGGCCCGCGTCGAGGGCGCACAGCCCGGTCCGCGTGGCCTGTCGCTGTTCCTGGCACCCAAGTACATGCTGGATGCCGATGGCAACACCACGGACACCCAGAACACGATCACCATCGCAGGGATCGAGAACAAGATGGGCATCCACGGATCACCCACCTGCGCCATCTCGTTTGAGGACACAAAGGCGTGGATCGTCGGCGAAGAGGGCAAGGGCCTGGCTGCGATGTTCGTAATGATGAACGCCGCGCGCCTGTCTGTTGGCCAGCAAGGCCTGGGCATTGCCGAGGCGGCCATTCAGACCGCGACTACCTATGCGCACGAACGTCTGCAAGGGCGCGCTGATGGCGATCCTTGGAACCCCGAAGGCCCTGCCGATCCGCTGATCGCGCATGCTGATGTGCGTCGCCGCCTGTTGACGGCTCAGGGTGAAATGGACGCGGGTCGTGCGTTTGCCTATTTCGGAGCCAGCCTGCTGGACGAAGCGCATCGCGCCGCCACACCTGAGGCCCGCAAAGCAGCCGATGCCAAGCTGTCGGTTCTGACGCCGGTGCTGAAATCCTACCTCTCCGAGATGGGTTCGCGCATGGCCAATGAGGCGGTGCAGATGCACGGCGGTCATGGCTTCATCAAGGACTATGGCGTCGAGCAACTGGTCCGTGACGTGCGTATCACTGAAATCTACGAGGGCACCAGCGCGGTGCAGGCGCGTGATCTGGTGACCCGCAAGGTGCGCGGTGACAGCGGTGCGGTGATGAAGGGCTTTGTCGCTGACATGCTGGCCGAGGCCGATGATCTGCCTGCCGAACTGGCCGACGTACAGACTGCATTGCGCGACGCTGCCGCTCGGTTGGGCCGCTGCACCGACTGGGTGCTGTCGACCGTGCAAGGCGACGTGCTGTCGGGCGCCTGTGACTACCTTGAGGTGGTTGCGCTCAGCTTCTCGGCCTGGATGTCGGCGCGTATCGCCAAAGCTGCCCACGCGGGTACAGGTGCGCAATCGGCGGATTACTATGCCGACCGTCTGGATTGCGCACGTGCGCTGTTGGTGCGGGCCCTGCCGCGCGCATTGAGCCATGAGATGATCATGCAGGCGGGTGAGCCCGGCATGATCTGCCGTGCGGATCGCTGCGTGTAATGCCGCGTAAATGATAGCGGGTCGAACTGTTTTGCTGTAAACATCGTAGTCGGGCACGGTATCTTTCAGACCGTGCCCGTTCTCTTTTCTGATCCTAGGCTTGACCCACCAACCAATAGGTTTGCGTTGGTCCCATCCCCTTGATGTCGATCACGTCGCGGGCCTCAAAATCATACTCGGTCGCCAACCGATCTCGCGTGGGCTGCGTGACCTGAATGCGCCCCTTGATGCCGTGGCTTTCCAATCGGCTTGCGGTGTTAACGGTTTCCCCCCAGACATCATAGAACACCTTTTGCGTTCCGATCACTCCAGCGACGGCAGGGCCAGAATGCAGGCCGATGCGAACCTGCAGTGGGCGTTCGAATTCGGTGGACAGGCGGCTTGCTTCGGCCTGCATGGCCAATGCCATTTCTGCCATGACCTCGGCATGGTCTGGACGTGGGGTCGGCATTCCGGCCGCCACCATGTACGCGTCGCCGATCGTTTTTACTTTTTCCAGGCCGAACTGCGCGGTCAATCGGTCGAACGCTGTGAATACGATGTTGAGGAACGATACGACCTCTTCGGCATCCATCGCAGCTGCGCGTGGGGTGAAATCGACAATGTCGGCGAACAAGACGGTCACGTCCGGCAAATCGTCGGCTATTGTCGATCCCGGTGACGCCTTCAATCGGGAAGCGATTTCTTTGGGCAACAGACTGTCGAGCAGTGTTTCGGATCGCACGTGTTCGGCTGCTAGTTGATCCTCAACCTGCGCAACCCTGAGCGACAGAACCAAAAGGCTCGCACCCATCATGGCCGAAACACCGATCACGACACCAATGTGTATGATCTGTTTGAGTTGCGGATCCATAGCAGCTTTCCCGGATGGAACTTCGAAAAGGACAACGGTTGCGACCATGGCAAGGGTGATGACCAGCCAAATGGCAAAAGTCTCGGCTGGCCTGTCCACACCGTAGGCAATGAATAAGCCTACGAGTATGAGGTTCATGAACAGATGCAAACCCGTACCAGTGCCCAGATGATAGCTGAGGTAGGTGAAGACAACGACGACGAGGCTGACACCCAGATAAAGCGCCAGTCGCAGGCTAAAGACCGCAACGAAGGGAACGAATATCACACTTGAACACACGAGAGAGGCAGCCCAGGCGATGCGCAACCCTTCAAAATCGTAGATGGCGTAAAAGGTTGCGTATCCGATTGCGGTAATACATCCAATCAACATCAGAATGTTAAATGCATACCTCTTGGACTTCTCTTTGTCAGGACGCCCGTCCAGCCCAATGGAGGCATATCTGTGAATGCGATGCATTTAAACGTCCGTCAGAGATTTGAACACCAGGGTGTCTCCATTTTCAAATCGGGAACATTGCCCTTGGTCAATTTGTCTGCGGCTAAAGTTGCCAGTGGTATTTTTAGCTTGGTCTAATTCTGAAATCGGCGCCAGTTGTTCCTTGAGGTTTGAATTACTGGCCGACAATCAATGCAACGCAGGTTGTGTAGCTAGGCATTAAGGCATAAATCTGACATGCAAGTCATAGAGGATGCACCATGACCGATTGGATCGACCTGAGTTTTGATCTGAACCCCGACATGTGGATCTATTCAGCAGAAAACTACTCGGACCCGCCTTTTGGCGCGATGAAGTGGACCGATCCAGAAGCCAGTCGATTCGAGGTATGGGCGTTGTCCATGGGTACCCAGATGGGCACGCATATAGATGCTCCGTGTCATTTCGTACCCGGTGCGGCCTCGATGGATGCTTTTAACTCGAAGCATTGTTTTGGACAATTTCGACGGGTGGATGCGGCGCAGCCTAAAACCGATATGACTCAGGACGTTTGGGAGGGTATCACCCATCTTTTTCTGGACGCGCGGGCAGATCATTTGATGTCGATGGGCGACATCAAGGCTCTGTTGACCTTGCCGGTGCCGGTCTGGGTCATGGCGGGCGGCGTGCGGGTCGATAACCCAGACGGGTTGTGGTTTCATCAACGCCTCGCTGAGGCGGGAAAGTTCCTGGTCGAAGATCTGAACGCGGATGACGCAGGCCCCATACCCGACAAGGGGGAGATCATAACGGCCCCATTGAAACTTACTGGTCTAAGTGGATCGCCAACGCGGGTATTGATCCGCGGCACGTAAAGAAACCGGGGCCAGGCATTTGCCCGACCCCGGTCCGATGGTCATCTGGTGCTACTCGGAAAACGCCCGAGAGGAGTGGAGGAGGGGAAGCTGGCCCTGCCCGTCAAGGCAAGACCGCCCTCTCAGGCAAACAAACCCAGACGACCCCCGTTTGCGGTGTCAGTGAACCGGTGCAGATTGGGGAAGAGCGTGTTGAGCGCGCTGTCTTGAACGCCGAACCACAGCGACAGATCGGCATAGAGCTGATCGGTTGAGGTGGTCGGGATCAACACTCCGTCGCCCACGTCTTGGGTGTTGTCATTGCCAAGTCCCAGACTTGGGTATTCGCCAAAGACACGCCCGCCCTGAACGGGTGTCCCCATGACGATGGTGTTGCCGCCCCAGCCGTGATCGGTGCCATTGCCGTTCGAGGTCAGCGTGCGGCCAAAGTCGGACCCGGTGAAGGTCACGACACGCTCGTCGATGCCCATTTCCTCGAGCGAGTTCTGGAACTCTCCTAAAGCCCGCGACAGCACACCCAACATGTAGCCCTGATTGTTCAGCAACTCGTCGTGGTGATCCCAACCGATGTAGCGCAGGAAGAAGGTTTGCTGTTGCAGCCCTAACCGATCAGCAGCCTTGATCGTACGGGCCACCATGCGCAACTGTTGGCTTAGATCACTACCCGAGAACGAACCCGGCGCGTTGATCCCCTTGGTGGCGTCGCGGAACACCTCATGCTTGGCTTGCGCGTCGCGGGTGAGACCCAGATAGGTTTCCATGAACGGATCACCGGCGTAATCTTCGTTCATCAGCTTGGTGAAACTGTCCAGAAGGACCTCGTTCAGCTGGTTCTTCTCTTCTTTGACGTACAGGCCTACCGACCCTTCCGATTTTATCGAATAGGGCAGGTTGTGCGCGCCGTTCTGCTGAATGTTGTGTCCCGCCAGAGAGATGTTCATCGGGATCTCATGCGCGGACAGGCTAGGCTGCAATTGGTCGGCAAAGTGACCGAACCAGCCTTGATTTTCGCGTACATCGGGGCGCGAGGTCTGCCAGTGTTTGAACTGATCCGCATGGCTGAGCAGGCCAAGCGGCAGTTGGGCCGAGCCGTCATAAAACTGCTCCTTGCGCAGCCGTTCGACGAGCGGGCCGACATTGGCGACAAAGGCCAGTTTCTTGCGGTTATACAGCTTTTGCACTTCGGGCATCGACGCGTGCAGGCCAAAGCTGCGGCCTGCTGCGTCATCGGGACCATCCAGGCCCAGTAACTTGCCGCGCCCGATGGCTAGGTTGCCACGCGTGCGGCTGTATTGCTTGTGGTGGGTGCGGTCGGTGGGCACCAGCATGTTATAGCTGTCGTTGCCGCCATCCAGCATGATGAACACCAGCGCCTTGCGCTGTGGCGTGATCATACCGCCAGAGGCGCGCGCCAGACCGGGTAGACCCATGGTCATGGCGGCGGTGCCAGCCATGGCAAGGCCGGTGGATTGCAGGAAACCGCGACGTGTGAATTCGGGATGGAACATGGCTTAGGCCTCCTGCACGTTGAATTCGGGGGAAATGGCAATCATGAAGGCGATGGTTTGCACCACCCATTCGGGGTTGTCTGCAAATTGGGCAAAGGCCTCTTTGATGCGCGCCTTGGCTTTGGATGATGCGCGACCGGTCAGTAGGATCGACATTTCATCAATCAGCGCATCCCGTTTGGCCGCAGATTTGGCCGACGCGATTTCCGAGGACAGATCAAAGCGCAGAGCGTCTTTCTTTTGCGCCCAGAGGGTATCTGGATACATCTCCATCACCATCTTCTGCTCGGCCCCGGATCCGATCTGGGTGGACACCAGCGGCAGGAACCCACCAAAGAACCAGTAATACATCTGGTTGACGTAAGCGACCGAGGTGGCCGAGGTGTGCAACTCAAACTCGGGGGCGACCATGCCTGCGTTTTGCAGAGCACCATGTGGTGCAAAGTCGGGCTTATAGAAGTTGAATACGGTGGGGGCGGACATTGGATGCATTTGCAGCTCTTCCTGCAGATCATCGCCCAAAAGCCAGAGCTTGCCACTGGTGTTGTGTGCATTGAACGCCAGCAAAAGCTGGGTCACGCGATGCAGCGGCGATTTCAGTTTTTGCGACTGCACCATTTTGCCGCCAGCCTTGCGGGCTGTCGGCAGACGCTTGTCCGACACCTCGTTGGTCAGCGGGTAGGTCAGGATCGCCTCAAGCGTGGCACTCAAATCACCCTTGGGACCAAACGCCTTGGCAACGGTGCGGATGTAGGCAGGCGAGGGGTTGGACGTTACAAGCCGGTTGATCAGGTTGCGCGCAATGAACGGCGCGGTTGACGGGTGCGCCACCAACTGTTCCACAGCCGAGCGAATTTCGGATGGGCCTTTTTGCCTTCCAGGTAGGGTCAGTTTACCACCCAGCAGTTTCTTGGCGCCGCGATCGTGGTAATTCTCATCGACCACCATTGGCTTAGTGGCGTCGATGAAGGGCACGGTCTTATATGCCTTTTCGACGTCGTCATCAAAGCCAACGGGATAGCCGTTAAACGAGCTTTCCCAGAAACTGTTGTTCCATTCGTATTCATAAGCCGCGGGTAGCAGGCCGGTGAATACACGGGCCAATTCCTTGATATCGCGGTTGTCATACGTCGGGATCGGCTTTCCAGC
The DNA here is from genome assembly GCF_055693495.1 of Falsiruegeria sp. JB4-1. NCBI lineage: Bacteria > Pseudomonadati > Pseudomonadota > Alphaproteobacteria > Rhodobacterales > Roseobacteraceae > Falsiruegeria > Falsiruegeria sp. JB4-1. Next base: position 3,566,935 of record NZ_JBVFTZ010000001.1, on the reverse strand, counting down.
CGCATCCAGCTTTTCCGAGCCATCCTGGTTCAGTTCGAACAGGCCGACAGAAAACAGCTGCATGATCTCGCGGGCATAGTTTTCGTCGGGGTGGATATTTTTGCGTTTGTTGGCCTTCTGGTTGAGCATATGGGACAGGTAAATGCCCATCATCGGATGCATCGACACGTCATAGAGCAAGTCAACGTAAGAGCCGAAGGCGTGTTTGTAGAGCAGGTCATAGTAGCTGGCAAAGCCAATGGAATCGAGTTCCAGTGATGATTGATCCGAGATCACCAGAACCTCTCCCAGTGCCTGCGCCATGCGCTGACGCAGCAGGTCGTCCTTACTGCTGAGTGTGTGATCCCACCAGGCCATGTGGAAGTACCATTTGTAGGGCAGGGCGGGGTTGTTGCCATCGCCATCAATCGCCCCTTGGCCGTGCGCTTTTACAAGTCGCTTGCGAAAATCCTTCCAGATCGCGCGGGTCGACTTTTCGAACACATCGCTTGAACTGGGTTTGTGATTTAACTGACCCGCGAGCCAAGAGTTGATCCCTTGTGTGCGAACGGTTTCCAGAAGTTTCTGATTGGCCCCAAGTGTGGCTTGCATCAGAAACCGGCTGCTGTCTTCCAATGTGTTCTTCATTTGATGGCTTTGCCTCGACTGTGCGGAGCAATGCAGTTGTACCGCAGTGCCTCCAATTTTCTGTCACATATGACAAAATAATGTGCCGAACGCGCAAAGCAAGTCGTAGCAAAGAAAAAGGCCCCACCTAAGCAGGGCCTTTGTGCGGTTTTTTGCCTAAAGTGATTACTTTGGAGCGTAGTTCATTTTCATCGTTGGGTTGTTGTCGCCTGTGTATTCGAATGATGCTTCGGCAAAGGTCGGAACGCCTGTAGCGCCTGCGTTGTTGGAATAGCCCCAGCCCTCTTCCGGAACAGGACCTTTCATTTCCATCTGGCCGTTGTCGTTGGCATCGTGGTGCAGCATGATCGCATAAGTGCCAGCTTCCAGACCCGGGAGGGTGCCAGTGACAGTCCCTTCGGCTGCGGGAATTTTTACATAGCTTACCATTTTCGCGAACATGTTGTTTTCAAATGCACGCTGGTCGTTGAACGCCAGAACGTGGATCGCACCACCGGAAGCGTCTACGCCATCGATGGTGATTTCCATGTCTGCCAAAGCGCCTGTCGTTGACAGGGCCGAAGCGACGAGGGCGGTGCTCAGGATAGATGTCAGTTTCATAGTCTTTTCCTCACTAGTAAAAATGAACGGGCCAGGGATCAGAACCCGTATGGATTGACGCCAACCAATTGAGAGATGTCGAAGTAGATGCCGAACAGCCTCCACGCGAGGTCCTGAACCACGTAATAGGCCCCAAGAAAGAACCACATTACGGTGACGGTCCAGAACAGCGGCGGGTTTTCCCGGACGTTCACGATTTCCCCGATAAACGCCTCTCCTGCGAGGAACGAGGTGTACGCCCACCACAGAAACAGCGACCCCCAGACCCAGAAGTGGCCGAAAAGCGTCGCCAGAATCAGGGCGACAACGGTCAGCCATGTGACCGGGTGGTTGGTTAGGTATTTCATTGAATTCCCTTACTTCTTTAACAATGGCGCGACGGCCTTTTTGAACTTGTTACCGAAGGGAGCGCGCAAAGGTTTGAACGGCCCGTCCATGTTGATTTGCTTGTAAACGGCCTTTTCGTGGCTAAAGAGCTTGAAACCGTGGTGCCCGTGATAGGCCCCCATGCCCGACGGTCCAACGCCGCCAAAGGGCAGGCTTTGCTGGGTCGAATGCATGATGGTGTCGTTAATGCAGGCACCGCCCGAGGTGGTGTTGCCCAGAACCTTTTCCTGCTCTCCAGCGTCTTTCGAGAAGACATAAAGCGCCAGGGGACGTGGGCGGGCGTTCACGAATGTTATGGCCTGCTCAACGGTGTCATAAGGAACAACCGGAAGGATCGGGCCAAAGATCTCGTCGGTCATCACGTCCAGTTCGGGCGAGGGATCGACGATGATGGTGGGGGGCATGACCTTTTCATTGGAACCATCAAAGCTCTCACTTGCAGGGTTCACTTCGATCACCTCGGCACCGCTGTCGCGGGCTTGTTGTACCAACGCCTTAAGGCGGTCGTGCTGACGGTCGGTCACGATGTGCGTGTAGTCCGGGTTGCCCTGCAAGGTAGGATAGGCGGCGGCCATCTTGGTTTTGACCTGATCGACAAACTCTCCAACTTTGGCGCGCGGCACCATGGCATAGTCGGGTGCAAGGCAGACCTGACCGGCATTGAACAGCTTACCAGTTGCAATGCGCGAGGTTGCAACCTCCATATCGGCATTGTCGGTCACGATGGCAGGTGATTTGCCACCCAGTTCCAGCGTCACGGGCACAAGGTTGTCGGCAGCCGCGTGCAGGATGTGCTTGCCGATCGAGGTCGCGCCGGTGAACAGCATGTGGTCAAACGGCAGTTTGGTGAAGTTCACGCCGGTTTCGACACCGCCGGTGATCACGACAGCCTCATTGGGCGAGAATTTCTCTTCGATCAACTGTTTCATCAGTGCAGACGTCGCCGGGGTGAATTCCGATGGCTTCAACATGACCGAGTTGCCGACGGCAAAGGCCTCTCCCATCGGGCCGATGGCAAGATAGATGGGGAAGTTCCACGGCGAAACGATGCCAATCACGCCAAGCGGCTGGTATTCGATGCGTGCTTTGCCGCCAAACATGTTCAGGGGGAAATCAACCTTGGCTTTGGTAGGCTTCATCCACTGAGCCAGATGCGATTTGGCATGCTTAAGCTCGGTCAGCGTACCGCCGATGTCTGCGATCAATGTTTCAGCCTTGGCGCGGTTGCCAAAGTCTGCCGATACAGCATCCGCCAGGGCGTCCTGATTGTCGGCAATCAGGTCGATCAGACGATTGATACGGTCGATACGCTGCTCTTGCGAGGGGGCGCCGGTGCTCAGGAAATGCGAACGCTGCGCCTCAAGCTGGCTTAGCATGTCCGCGTCCAGATTTGGGTCGTGCTTGGTCATTTAAGTCTCCCTTTGGGGGTTCTGCAGGCGGTTCCGGCGTTTGCCGAATCCGCCTGCAGAAAATCGTTAGTTTTCTATGCAGCTTTGTTGCCAACCATCTCTTCGAATTGTTTTTTGTCAAGATTGTAAAACAAAAGGAAGATGATGGACGCTACGTAGATTGCGATGGTGAGCAGGGCATAGTTGATGCCAAGGCTGCTGATGATTTCCGGCGTCAGGTTGGTCTGATCCGGCGCAGTCGGAAAGCCCACGAATGCCAGGAACACACCTGAAACGGCCAGCCCACCGGCTGTACCCGCCTTGAGGATGAAAGTGATCGAAGCGGTGATGATCCCTTCGTTCTGGAACCCGGATTTGTGAAGGCCGACCTCGACCACATCTGCGGTCATCGACGTCAGCACGGACGAGGTCCAGACGATCACGCCTACCTGAATGATGCCGTGAACAAACAGAACATAGATCAGAGCGTCGGTACCATTGGCCGGAAACAGGTCCATCCAGCGTAACAGATATGGGCCTGCTCCGATGATGGTCGACAGGATCGACAGGTTGATCGCGGTGGCCTTTTTGTTGTCGCGGTTCGACACAACTTTGATCAGGAAGCCTGCGATCAGCGCTCCGGCCAGGTTGGCCAGCAGGATCAACGAGATCTGATCGTTGCTGAGCTCCCAGTAAAAGCTCATCAGATAGGTCCAAAGAGCGGCACCAACGCCTGCACCGATGGCGTAGACAGCCGACGACAGGAAAATCGCGCGCAGAGCAGGCAGGCCCGCAGCTGACGCGAACTGACGGAAGAAGCCACCGGCGCTTTTGGTGGGTTCATGCGCAATTTCGGTCATCCGATCCTTGTAGGACAGCAGGCCCAAGGCTGAAATCAGAATGGCACCTGCGATGAGAAAGGCGCTGACCAAACCTGCTTCTTGATAGCCCGCCTGGTTGAGGATGCCATAGGGCATGAAATCAGTCGGCACCAGCCAGATTGTATACATCGCGATCACGATGATCTGACCTGATATCCATGTCACCGAAACCTTGTGTCCGGAAAGCAAAGTGCGCGTGTTATAGTCGCTGGTCAATTCAGGCAGCATTGCGTTGTGCGGCACATCATACAGCGTCATGGACAGGCGCAGGCCGATGGTGGTCAGCAGTAGGAACCAGAACAGTTGCCCGTCAGTGGTCAGCGACGCGGGTGGGTTCCAGATCAGCCAGAAAAGGAAAGCGGTCGGTACGATCGACAGAAAGATGAATGGATGCCGTTTGCCCATCCGTGATTTCCAATTATCGGACAGATAACCAACAAGCGGATCAGAAATCGCGTCAAAAATCAGTGCGATAGACAGAGCAAACCCCACAACTTCGGCCGGGAGACCAATGACAAGGTTGTAGTAGATGAGCAAAAAGAAGCTCAATCCGTTCGAAAACACGCCGTTGGCGACACCGCCCAGCCCGTAAAAGAGCTGCATCTTACCGGGCGCACCGGCAGTCTGGGTTGTCATTTTTTCCTCCCTGGTCCCGTTCACTTGAATTTTTTCATCGTGGTTATTTGAGAGTTAGTGAACGTTCATGATGCCTTGAATTTAGACACAGGTTGAATTACTTGTCAAAGGTGATAGTTTGTCATTAATGAAAATTAATGAATAAAGACGCGCGCCAGCTGAGAAGAAAGAGGAGATTCTCGTGACTTTAGATTGCTCTATGCCAGAATACGCGACCCAGATATTGCCACCCGAGGCCTATACCTCACAGGAGTGGCTGGCCCGTGAAATGAAAGAGCTGTTTTCCAAAACCTGGGGATCTCGCGGGTGTACTCAGCGATGTTCCCAATCCGGGCGACTACAAAACAGTCAAAGCAGGAACTTTCACCCTAGTGGTGATTCGCGGCAGTGATGGTGAGTTGCGGGCGTTCCACAACATTTGCCGACATCGTGGAACCGAGCTTATTGATCCTGGCTGTGGCAACACCGGGAAGACCATCGTTTGTCCGTATCACCGGTGGACTTTTGGGCTGGATGGCGCTCTGCGCGGCGTCCCGGACCAGCGGGAATTGTTCCCTGATTTCGACAAAAAAGCCAACGGGCTGCATGAAGCTTCTGTTGGAGTTTTCAAGGACTTAATCTTTGTTTGCCCCGAGCCAGATCAAAATATCGAAGACTGGTTGGCAACCGTACCGGACGTGGTTTGGCCACATGACATTAACAGCCCGGAGCTGGTCGCTTTTGATCAGGTCGTTACATATGAGATGAAGTGCAACTGGAAGGTTTTCTTTGAAAACGCCATCGACGGGTACCACTTGGTCTATCTGCACGAACATACGCTGGGTGGTCCGCGTCCTGAGGCCAACATCTGGGATGCTCATGGAGATCATCAGGTCTGGTATTCGACCGAAAACAACGAACACCGCAGTCGCATTCCCGCGTTCCTGAACGAGCAGTTGGAAAAACACGGGGCTAAAAAGATTTCACATGCCGCCGAGGGGGGATATGGTGGGGTTTACATGTTGTTCCCAACCACGATTGTCACGTCCTCGCCATACAGTTTCACGGTGTCCTGGATGGAACCCATCGACGCGAATACCACCTATCTGCATGCACGCAGTTGGATGGCCAAATCGCGATTTAAATACCGAGGATCAGTCAAGGACTTGCCTGGTTATGACAAAGTGTCGGGCATGATCAAATCCTCGCACTGGAAGAAACCTCCGCTCGAAACCGGGGATTTCCAAACCGAAGACATTTACGTTGTCGAAAAGATGCAGCGGTCGCTTCAATCGCCAAAATATAGCGTTGGCCAATTGTCGCAAGGACCGGGTGCTGAAGCGCCGTTGACCTATTTCCAGCAGTGCGTGCGCAACTATGTGCCGGAAGAGTGAATTTTGAAAAAGAACAGGCCGGATCGTCACTGATCCGGCCTGGTTTCATCGGAACAAAAAAATGCGCCCAAGGGCGGGCGCAAGTTTCGGGGTTCTAGCGGCGCGATGGTTGGGAGAAACCAGCGTGCCTTCGCGAGATATCACAGAGTGGCGTGTTCCTTCTCGCGCTGCATGCAGATCTCGATTATCTCACGCTTTTGTATCTTGCCGGTGGGGCCTTTGGGCAGGCTGTCCCAAACTTCGATCTCTTTGGGGATCTTGAAGTTGGCGATCTTACCCCGGCAGAAGTCGCGCAACTCATCTCCGGTGATGTTATGGCCGTCCACCAGGGTGACCGTCGCATGAATGCGGTCGCCCCATTTGGGATCGGGCAGACCAAAGACGCTGACTTCGTTCACCGCCTCATGTTCGGCCAGGCAATTTTCGATCTCGACCGGAAAGATGTTGTAGCCGCCTGATTTAATGCGGAATTTAGCCCGGTCCATCAAATAGACGTACCCCTCGGCATCTTGCGAGGCGATGTCACCAGTATAGAGCCAGCCGTCGCGCACTGTTTCTGTGTATTTGACGTCCTGGTTCCAATAGCCAGGGATCACGTAAGGCGTACGGATCAGCAGCTCTCCGGCCTCGCCCTGTGGCAGGTCGTTGCCCTCGTCGTCAATGATCCGGGTTTCGACGAAATAGAGCGGGCGACCAGCACTGGCGAGGCAGTTGTGATCCTGATTAAGCGCCAAGTCGTGGTCCGTCGCTGTCAGCATCATCGACATGCCCATCAACTCGGTCGTGCCATACATCTGCAGGAACGAGCAACCGAACGCCTGCACCGCTTCGCGCACGGTTGCGGGCGGGATCGGGGCCGAGCCATAGCCAAGCTGGCGCATGGATGAGACGTCGTGCTCTTCGATCCGACCGGAACTCAGCAAGCTGTTGAGCATCGTTGGAACCAACACGCAAATCGAGCACTTTTCGCGTTCGATCAGTTGGAGCGCGCGCTCAGCGTCCCATTCGCCGATGATGGCGCATTTGTTGCCGTGAAAGATGTTGCGCAGCAGGTGCATGATTGGCACGCCCGATGCAGGCATCGCGTGTAGCCAGACGTCGTCGGGTGTGGCCCCTTCGGACAGGGCGATGGCAGCCATGGATTCGACCATCTGGCGATGTGGATAGATCGCGCCCTTGGGCAATCCGGTTGAGCCGGTGGTGTAGCAGATCATCAGCCGTTCATGCTGCGACAGGCTCAGCGGTTCTTCTGCTGTGCCTTCAGCAATCAGTGCCTCGTAGTCGTCAGGCAAGTCATGACCTGTGCCTATGCCGATCAAGCGGGGTTGCCGATCTGAATGGGTCAGGGCCTCTTTGGCTCCAGCGATCAGATCGGCTTGAACAAAGATCTGATCAACGCCCGCGTCATCAATCAGGGCACCAAGTTCTGGTGGAGCAAGACGATAATTCAACCCAACGCGAACCGCACCCGCCTTGGCGCAGGCCCCAATGGTTTCGACCACTTCGATGCAGTCCTTCAGGATCACACCGATGCGGTCTCCCGGTCGCACGCCCCAGCCACGCAGGACGCGAGCGAGAGCGTCAGTGCGCTGGTCCAATTCCCGCCAGGTACGGCGGCGGTCAATCTCGACATACGCCTCGCGATCACCAAAGTTGCGGGCGTTCCGATTGATCAATTCGCCAAGTGTCAGCATGTAAGTGCAATCCTGATATCTCACCAAACGGCAAGTTAGTGAACGTTCGCTATAGCATCCATGCGGACCATCACTTTTGTCAATTTCTTTTTTGAGACAGCCCGCGCCAAGCGCATAGGCCCATGCAATGCAACACTTTTCGTTGGCCTGAATGTCGCTATGATCCGCAAAAGGGGCAGATCCGCCCCGGAGACCGCACCTGTGATTGAACTGCGAGACTTGGAATTACTCAGCGCCTTGGCGCGGCATCGCCACTTTGCCAAGGCGGCCGAGGATTGCGGAATCTCGCAGCCCGCCTTTTCCATGCGCATCCGCAACCTGGAAGAACGGTTGGGGGTTTCCATCGTCAAACGGGCCAACCGATTTCAGGGCCTGACGGAAGAGGGCGAGATGATTGTTCGCCGGGCCCGCCGGATCCTGCTCGACACCAAAGCGCTGGAGCAGGAGGTACTTGCCGTCAAAGGCGAGATCAGCGGAACGCTTGTTCTTGGCGTGATTCCGACGGCCTTGGCCTTTACCGGGCGCTTGGTGCGTCGTCTTCATCAAGCGCACCCAAAAATCGTGCCACGCATCGATTCCATGTCATCTGCCACAATCCAGAAGCGGTTGGACGAGGGCACGATTGATGCAGGCGTCACATATGGGGATAGCATCGGCACCGATCTGAGGTCGGTGCAGTCATTGTACGAAGAAACCTATGTTCTGTTGGTGCCCGATCACATGACCAGCGAAACAGGCCCGATCCCTTGGGCGCGTGTGGCCGAGTTTCCTTTGTCGATGCTGGAACCGCAGATGCAGAACCGGCGCATTCTGGACCGCATCTTTGCCGAACTTGGCCTGCATCCCCAAGTGGTTGCGGAAAGCAGCGGCTTTACCGCTGCGATGGTCATGGCGCGCGAAGGGTTGGCCGCAACTGTGGTGCCACGTGTGCTGGTGCGCGCATTGGGGAACCTGACCGGGACGCGCGCCCTGCCGTTGATTGCGCCCGAAGTCAGCAAACCTATCTGTCTGGCCACGCTGACACGCGATCCAGAATTGCCTACGGTTGCTGCGTTGAAGCGCGTGGTGACGTCTTTGCGGTGATAAGGTGTCGTTATCGTGCGATTGCATTTTGCGATTTGACGATATGCTCCTCTGATGAGAGACGGAACGTCAATCGGAGGGCATCATGGCACCATTAGATACCAAGCCATCAAACGCACCCAGGGGCGTTTGGAAGTCAGGTAAGGGCAAAGGGCGGCACACGCCCAAAGGCCGTCAGTTCACGGACGAGGCGCAGGCCGAGATCACGCGCCTTTTGGGTGATCGCCCGCGTCGCCGGGATCTGTTGATCGAGTTTCTGCATCTGATCCAGGATGCCCATGGCCATATCAGCGCCGACCACATCGCCGCGCTCGCAGTTGAGATGCGTTTGGGGCAGGCCGAGATCTATGAAACTGCGACCTTCTACGCTCATTTCGATGTGGTGAAAGAAGACGAGACGCCTCCGCCTGCGCTGACCATCCGCGTCTGCGACTCGCTGTCATGTGAAATGGCGGGTGCCGCGCAGCTGCAAAAGGCGCTCGAAGATGGCCTTGATCCCACTCAGGTCCGCGTCCTCCGCGCGCCCTGCATGGGCCGCTGCGACACCGCCCCGGTGCTTGAGATCGGTCACAACCACATCGACAATGCCACACCGGAAAAGGTACAGGCGGCGATTGCGGCAGATGACACTCATGCACATGTCCCCGATTACGAAACCTACGACGCCTACGTGGCCGAAGGCGGCTATGCCAAGCTGAAAGAGCTGCGCGAAAGCGGTGACTGGGAAGCGGTGCAAGAGGATGTCCTGTCCTCGGGCCTGCGTGGTCTGGGTGGTGCAGGATTCCCGTCGGGCAAGAAATGGGGCTTTGTTCGCATGAACGAAGGCTCGCGCTATCTCGCCGTTAATGGCGACGAGGGTGAGCCGGGGACTTTCAAAGATCGCTACTATCTGGAGCGCACGCCGCATGTCTTCCTTGAGGGCATGTTGATCGCCGCTTGGGCAGTCGAAGCGGAAACCTGCTTTATCTACATGCGCGACGAATACCCCGCGGTATTGAAAATTCTCGCGACCGAGATTGCCGCGCTGGAAGAAGCTGGCATCGTCGAGCCGGGTTACATCGACCTGCGCAGGGGCGCCGGTGCCTACATCTGCGGTGAAGAATCCGCGATGATCGAATCCATCGAGGGCAAAAAGGGCCTGCCGCGCCACCGTCCGCCATTTGTGGCGCAGGTGGGCGTTTTCAACCGTCCGACCCTCGTTCACAACGTTGAGACGCTCTATTGGGTTTCCAAGATCTGCCGCGAGGGGCCGCAGATCCTGAATTCTGTTGAAAAGAATGGCCGCAAGGGCCTGCGAAGCTACTCGGTCTCTGGCCGCGTTGCCCAGCCGGGCGTCTACCTGCTGCCCGCAGGATCGACCATTCTTGACGTGATTGATGCGGCGGGGGGTATGGCTGATGGCCATGCATTCAAGGCGTATCAACCGGGCGGGCCGTCGTCGGGCCTTCTCCCCTCTAGCATCGACGATGTCCCGCTCGACTTTGACACCCTGCAACCGCTTGGCACCTTTATCGGGTCGGCCGCGGTTGTGGTTCTGTCCGATCAGGACACCGCCCGTGATGCGGCGCTGAACATGCTGCGGTTTTTCGAGGATGAAAGCTGTGGTCAGTGTACGCCTTGCCGGGCCGGATGCGAAAAGGCAGTCAAGCTGATGCAGGCCGACAAATGGGATCAGGACTTGCTCGAGGACCTGTGTCAGGTCATGGGCGATGCCTCGATCTGTGGTCTGGGACAGGCGGCACCGAACCCGATCCGCCTGGTCATGAAACACTTCGCTGACGAAATCTGAGGGAGACAGAGCCATGCTAGACGCAAGCCCAACCAAGACCGTCACCTTCAACCTGAACGGCGAAGATGTCACCGTGCCCGAGGGCTGGACCATCTGGGAAGCCGCCAAGGGCCAAGGCTTCACCATTCCGCACCTGTGCCACAAGCCGCAGCCGGGCTATCGCCCGGACGGCAACTGCCGCGCCTGTATGGTTGAGGTCGAAGGCGAGCGCACGCTGGTTGCCTCGTGCATTCGCCCGGTGGCCGAGGGGATGGTGGTCAAGAGCGACAGCGACCGCGCCGAAAAATCACGCGCCATGGTCATGGAGCTGCTCGTTGCGGATCAGCCCGAAGAAGCACACGACACCTCGAGCCACTTCTGGGACATGGCGAAGCTGAACGATGTCAGCGACAGCCGCTTCCCTGCCAAAGAGGCAGACAAGATCCCGCTGTTGGATGACAGCCACGTGGCGATGCGTGTCAATCTGGACGCTTGCATCAACTGCAACCTCTGCGTCCGTGCCTGCCGCGAAGTGCAGGTGAACGACGTGATCGGCATGGCCGGTCGTGGTCACACCGCTGAAATCGTGTTCGACCAGAACGACCCCATGGGCGCATCCAGCTGTGTGGCTTGCGGCGAATGCGTTCAGGCCTGCCCGACCGGTGCGCTGATGCCTGCCACCGTGCTGGACGATAACCAGCAGGGTGACAGCAAGGATTACGACTCTGAGACCGAAAGCGTCTGCCCGTTCTGCGGCGTTGGCTGCAAGGTCTCGCTCAAGGTCAAAGACGGCAAAGTCAAATATGTCGAGGGCATCAACGGCCCGGCAAACGAGGGTCGCCTGTGTGTCAAAGGCCGATTCGGCTTTGACTACATCCACCACCCCCACCGCCTGACCAAGCCACTGATCCGTCGCGAGGATGCGCCTGCCAAGGGGCTGAACGTCGACCCCGGTGATCTGTCGACCCATTTCCGCGAAGCCTCGTGGGAAGAGGCGATGGATCTGGCGGCGACCAAGCTCAAAGCACTGCGCGAAGAAGACCCGCGTTCGGTTGCGGGCTTTGGCTCGGCTAAATGCACCAACGAAGAGGCCTATCTCTTCCAGAAGTTCATCCGCCAGGGCTTCCGTCACAACAACGTCGACCACTGTACTCGTCTGTGCCACGCTTCATCCGTTGCGGCTCTGATCGAAAACGTGGGATCGGGCGCTGTGACCGCGACCTTCAACGAGATCGTGAATGCGGATGTGGCGATCATCATCGGCTCGAACCCGATCGAAAATCACCCTGTTGCCGCGACCTATTTCAAACAGTTCGCCAAGCGCGGCGGCAAGCTGATCGTCATGGACCCGCGCGGCGTTGGCATGCGCAAGTTCGCGGACGAAATGCTGCAATTCCGCCCCGGCGCGGATGTCTCGATGCTCAACGCGATCATGAACGTGATCGTCGAGGAAGAGCTCTATGACAGCCAGTACATCCACCGTTGGACTGAAAACTGGGAGGCCGAAAAAGAACACCTGCGGGCCTTCACGCCCGAGGCGATGGCCCCGATCTGCGGCATCGAACCCGATCAGCTGCGCCGCGTTGCGCGTATCTTTGCGGGGGCTGAGGCTGGCCTGATCTTCTGGGGGATGGGCATCAGCCAGCACATCCACGGCACCGACAATTCGCGTTGCCTGATTTCGCTGGCCCTGATGACCGGCAATGTCGGCAAACCAGGCGCAGGTCTGCACCCGCTGCGTGGTCAGAACAACGTTCAGGGTGCATCTGATGCGGGCCTGATCCCGATGTTCCTACCGGACTATCAGTCGGTTATGGACGATGACATCCGGGCTAAGTTCAACAGCGTCTGGAAAGATGAACGCGACTTCTCGAATGAGAAGGGCCTGACCGTGACCGAGATCATCGACCAGGCATATGCGGGCAACATCAAGGGGATGTACATCCAGGGTGAAAACCCAGCGATGTCCGACCCCGACGCGGGCCACGCACGCGAAGCGCTTGCCAAGCTGGAGTTGATGATCGTTCAGGATATCTTCCTGACCGAAACGGCGAACTATGCCGACATCATCCTTCCCGCATCCGCGCTCTATGAAAAGAACGGCACCGTGTCGAACACCAACCGTCAGGTGCAGCGTGTGCGTCCCGCCGTGACCCCTCCGGGTGAGGCGCGAGAGGATTGGGCCATTACTGTCGAACTGGGACAGCGCATCGGGCTGAACTGGGATTACCCGGATGTGTCTCAGGTGTTCAACGAGATGAAGCAGACCATGGGGTCACTCGACAACATCACATGGGAGCGTCTGGAAACCGAGACGATCACCTATCCATCGCTGCACGAGACCGATCCCGGTCAGGCGATTGTGTTCGGTGATGGATTCCCGCGGCCCGAAGGTCGTGCCAAGTTCACGCCCGCCAGCGTCATCCCGCCGGATGAAGCACCGGATGAAGAATACCCGATGATCGCCACCACAGGCCGTCAGCTGGAGCACTGGCACACGGGGTCGATGACTCGCCGGTCACTGGTTCTGGATGCGGTGGAGCCTGAGGCCAACTGCTCGATGAACCCGCGCACGCTTAAACTGATGGGTATTGAGCCGGGTGAGATGGTGCGTCTGACGACACGTCGCGGTTCCATCGACATCATGGTGCGTGCCGACCGGGCGATTGCCGAGGACATGGTGTTCATCCCGTTTGCCTATGTCGAGGCGGCGGCGAACATCCTGACCAACCCGGCCATCGACCCCTACGGCAAGATCCCCGAGTTCAAGTTCTCGGCGATCCGGGTTGAAAAGATCGAAGACGCCATCGCGGCGGAATGATCCAAAAGGCAGGTGATCCGAAAGGGTCGCCTGTTTCGCTTGTGTCGGTACATATGCGGTTTCGTTGATCTGAAAGCCGCATCCTGTCTATAGTTCTCTGGTATCGTTATGAAACTGGAGGCTTGGATGAACAGTGCCCTTTCTGACGAGGCTCTGGCGCGGCTTCCCTTTTGGGTGACCCCGCCAGGAGAAGCCGACGGATTTCTGATCGTCGTCGGGGTGCTTCTTGTGGCCATCCTGCTTGGGTTTGGTGCGTTCTATTTCACGATACAGGCGATTCCCGACCGTATGGCGGCGGGTGCGCATAAGGTTCAGATGCAGCTTGTTGGTGTTCTGGGGTTGATCTCGCTTTTCACCCTGAACAACGCCTTTTGGATCGCGGCCATCCTGATCGCGGCTGTCCCGCTGCACGAGGTTTTCCCGACATACATCCATCGCCCCAAGGCGGAGGATGACAATGCTTGAGCTTATCTTTTCCGCTCTGATCACAATTGTGCCCGACTACCTGTATCGCCACTACAAACAGGGCAAGCGTTGGGGACATGAGATCACGCTGTTTAACGTTTGGTACGAACTGAGATGGGGTTTGACCTCTTGTTCCATTCTAGCGGTGACATTGCTGACGATCATTTTCTATTTTCATCCCTCGACCCGCAATGTCTCGGCTGCGTTTCGTACGGTCACTGTATTGTCGGACCGAGCAGGTCGCGTGGCCGAGGTCTATGTGCAAAATAATGACCGGCTGAAGGCTGGCGATCCGATCTTTCGTCTGGATACCATTCGTCAAGAGGCGGCGGTTGAAACTGCCAGTCGTAGGATTGCCGAGGTGGATGCCGCACTTGGCGTTGTTACAACAGACATTGCTGCCGCCGAGGCGAGGTTAGAGGCCGCAATTGCCGACCTGAACCAGGCGCGCGATGACTTGAACCGCCGTCAGTCGTTGGCAGACCGCAACAATGCGACTGTCAGCGAGCAGGATTTGGAGAGACTTGAGACGGCCCTTGCTCGCGCTGAAAGCCAGCAAACAGCGGCCATCGCTGCGTTGGATGGTGCCAAATTGCGTCAGTCGACCCTGTTGCCAGCGCAACGTGAAACCGCGCGGGCTTTGTTGCAAGAGGCCCAAGCTGAAATCGCGAAATCCACCGTCATTGCCGAGGTAGACGGAACCGTGAAACAATTCCTGTTGAAACCTGGTGACATTGTGAATCCGATCTTGCGCCCGGCAGGTGTTCTGGTGCCGGATGTGACAGGGCAGGGTCGGTTTGTCGCGGCCTTTGGCCAGATCTCGGCCAGCGTCATAAAACCGGGCATGTTGGTTGAGATCACCTGTGCTTCGAAACCTCTGACGATCATCCCGATGATTGTGGACGACGTGCAAAACGCCATTGCTGCCGGTCAGTTCCGACCGGGGGACGCGTTGTTGGACCAACAGGATCGCCGCCGCCCCGGTACCGTGACCGTATTTCTTGCGCCGATCTTTCCCAAACATCTGGAAATCCTCCCACCCGGCAGCGCCTGTGTAGGTGTCGCATACACGAGTCGCGCTAAAGAGATCGAGGCCGGAGAGATCACGGGTTTTTCAGCTTTCATCGCGCGCATCGTAGATGGTATGGGCATCGCCAATGCCATTGTCCTGCGAGCGCAGGCGATCCTGTTGCCGGTAAATGCCTTAGTTTTTTCTTGACGTTGGCCGAGTTTTACAAATTGAACGATTGCAGATTGATCCGGTCTATTTGGCACGCAGACCGTCAATGATCCTTTTCATGACGTCCATGAACATATCCCGCTCCTGAGAGCTCAGGTCTTGCAAGGCCTTGGTGTTGACCTCGAATGCAGCAGCGTAGGCCTGCTCTTTCAGGCCCGCCGATTTTTCCGTCAGCCAGATCAACTGAACCCGCGCGTCCGTTGGGCTTTTGGTGCGTTTGATCAGCCCGTCCCGCTCCATCCGGTTGAGCGTGTTGGCCAGTGTGGCCTGCTCTACATCAATGTTTTCCAAAAGTTTTTTCTGGGACACACCGTCCTTTTGCCACAGCTCCAGCAGGATCGGAAACTGCCCGACCACGATGCCCAACGGCACGATCCGCGATTGCAGTTCCTTGGCGAACAGGCGGGCCATGTGATTGATCAGATAGCCAGCTGAGTCTTCTTTCTTGAAATCCATGCCGGAAATTACCCCTTGAATAGCATGCTATGCAATAGTATATAGCTTGCTATGTAAAATGAAAGGAAGCGCCATGTCCCGTTTTGAAGAGTTGGATAAAGTTGTGAGCCTCGCGGATCAGATGGAAACGGATGAGGGGCCAATTGTCCTGATCAACCTGTTCACTGTCGACCCAACCGAAGAAGAGGCTTTGCTCAAGGCCTGGGCATACGATGCGGATTTCATGAAAGCCCAGCCGGGCTACATCTCGACCCAGTTGCATCAGGGCATTGCTGGCAGCTCGACGTTCATGAATTACGCCGTGTGGCAGGACGTCAAAAGCTTTCGGGACGCGTTCTGCAATCCGGAATTCCAGCGGCGCATTGCTGATTATCCCCCAAGCGCCGTGGCGCGCCCGCATCTGGCGCGCAAATTGACCATCGAAAACCACTGCGTCGCCTGACGCACAGCCGGGAGCAGCCCCATGTTGAAAGCAATCCATCCCATCGCTAAGCGTCATTGGGTTTTTGACGATCCTGACCTTTTGGACCTCAACACTTTACAGTGAACTACTTGGCACGCCCGAAATGATCGTCGCCGTCAAAGGCATGGTCTTACGCGGCCTGTTTATCCTCATCCCCGCCATGGCCGTCGTTGGTGCCAGTGGGATGGCAATGGGGCGCCGCCGCAAAGATGCGCCCGCCTTGGCCAAGAAAAAGCGGATGCCGATCATTGCGGCCAATGGGTTGTTGGTTCTGGTTCCGGCGGCTGTTTACCTAAGCAACAAGGCCAGTGCTGGGGCTTTTGACACCGGGTTCTATGTGGTGCAGGTCATCGAATTGATCGCGGGCGCGACCAATCTGTTCCTGATGGGGCTGAGCATCCGGGACGGACGCGCCATGACTGCCCGCAGGCGGATGGCGGCGAAAAAGTCGAAATAGGCCGCCTCTAGGTCACCCAGCTTTGGGTCTGCGCGACTTTCTCTTTGAGCCACAAAACATCAAAGCCCGCGAGAACCCGATACCCGCGCGCTTTCAGCCCCCTGGCCTGCTCTTCGTTCAATGCGGCATTGCCAAGGGGGATGCCTGCCGCATTGGCAGCAGCTTCGACACGGGCTAGGGCCTCGACCACCTCGGGGTGATCGAATTGGCCCATGTGGCCCAGGTCGGTCGACAGGTCGAACAGCGCAGGGACCAACAGGTCGATACCCGGCACAGCACAAATGCCCTCGATGTTTTCGATCGCATCCCGTGTTTCGACCAACAGGCAGCAGACCAATTGATCCTCCATCTTTGATGGATACTCGGGCAGGGCGACCTGCCAGCGGGAATGAGCAATGAAGGGGCCAAATCCCCGATTGCCGTTGGGGGGATAGCGCATCGCGGCGACTGCGCGTTCGGCATCTTCGACCGTGCGCACAAGCGGGAAAACCAACCCTTCGGCCCCTAAATCCAGCACGCGTTTCGCCTGTGCCGTATTGATCTCGGGCAGGCGAACAAGCGGCGCGCAATCGGTGCCTTGGGTGGCTGCGATCATCGCGTGTGCGGTGGCATGGTCAATGGCCCCATGCTCCATGTCGATGATCACCCCATCTGATCCTGCTGCGGCCATCGCCTGTGTGACCACTGCAGATGGGATTGTGGCGATGTGCATCGTCATGCAATCGGACGTGTTTTTTAGCCTGTGCTTGAATCGTGCCATTCAAATTTCTCCAATCATTCCGGGGCAGCCTAACACGGTTAAAGACAAACGGGGCGATCATGTTACGGTGTCTTACAACCTGATCAGGAGCCTCCGCATGCCACGCCGATTTGTCGACCTGTCTGTTCCGCTGGAAATGGGCATCGTCTCGGACCCGCCGATCATGTTGCCCGAGATCGAGTACCTGAGCCACGATCAGACTGCCGGGCAGGTGATGTCGTTTTTTCCGGGTCTGACGCGTCACGATCTGCCGGGCGGCGAGGGCTGGGCGATAGAGCGTTTACAGATCGCCACACACAACGGCACCCATCTGGACGCGCCCTATCACCACCATTCCACGATGAACAACGGCGAGAGAGCGATCACCATCGACGAGGTGCCGCTTGAATGGTGCATGAACCCTGGCGTGAAACTGGACTTTCGCCATTTCGACGATGGCTATGTGGTAACCGCCGCCGATGTCGAAGCAGAACTGGCGCGGATCGGGCATGAGTTGAAGCCGTTGGACATTGTTGTCGTCAATACATCAGCGGGTGCGCACTATGGGCAGCCGGATTATCTGATGAAAGGCTGCGGCATGGGACGCGAGGCGACGCTTTACCTGACCGAGCGTGGGGTGCGTGTGACTGGCACAGACGCCTGGAGCTGGGACGCGCCGTTTCCGCTGACCGCGCAAGCCTATGCCCAATCGGGTGATGCCTCGATCATCTGGGAAGGACACCGGGCGTCTATGGACATCGGCTATTGCCACATGGAAAAGCTGTCAAACCTAGAGGATCTGCCACCCAATGGGTTCGAAATCTCGTGCTTTCCGTACAAGATTAAGGGCGCTTCTGCCGGGTTCATTCGGGCAGTGGCCATATTTCAAGACTGACGTTATTCGGTCAGATGCCGGGACATGAAACGTCCCACATCGCTTTCACTTGGACGCTGACCCGTGAAGACCTCGACGTAGTCGGGTACGTGGGCGATGCGTTTCCAGTGGCTTTCCTGCACCTGCATCGAAAGATACCCGATCTGCGTATAGAGCACGGTCATGGTGCGGATCTCGGCTTCGGCGTCGGAATAACCGTGATGAGCGAACATGGCCTGGATGGCCTCGACCCGTTGCTGGTCAGCGCGATCCAACCGGTGCTGCAACGTCGGATCGGTGCGGGCCCAGTTTCGGATTGCCAGATCCAGCCGGGAATCGAACAGGGTGTCGTCCAACCAGCAATCACAAAGGTTAAACATCGCTTCGCAGATGTTTTCTGCAAAAGCCTCGGTTCGGGCGACAAGATTGCCGGTATTCTTGGCCTCCCACCTTTGAACCAGCGCTTCGAGCAGTGCGTCGCGATCCCGAAAATGCCAATAGAACCCTGTACGGGACAAACCCAAAGACTTGGCCAGTGGCATCACTTTGACAGCGTCGATACCAGCTTCACACAACAGTTTCTCGGCGGCATCCAGCCACAAGGTTTCCGAACCGCGCTGGCGGGGAGGGGATTGGTCGTTCATGGCGCAGGCTTAGCATTGAGCCGCCTGTCTCACAACTGTGTTGACACTCTTGCATGAGTTCTCGACAGTAGTGTCGAGAAGGTTTGATTGAAAGCCACCAAACGTGATGTCCAAAGATCCATTGTTGCAGCCCTATCAACTCAAACATTTGACGTTGAAAAACCGCATAATGACGACAGCCCATGAACCGGCCTACCCCGAACAGGGAATGCCAAAAGACCGGTATCGCGCCTATCATGAAGAGCGGGCAAAAGCGGGTGTTGCCTTGACCATGACGGCAGGATCGGCGGCGGTCAGCAAGGACTCTCCGCCGGTGTTTAACAATATTCTGGCCTACAAAGACGAGGTCGTGCCGTGGGTTCGCAAGCTGACCGACGCGTGTCACGAGCATGGGTGCGCCGTGATGATCCAACTCACGCATCTGGGGCGCCGGACGGGGTGGAACAAGGGTGACTGGTTGCCGTCTGTGTCATCAACGCCGCATCGCGAACCTGCGCACCGCAGCTTTCCCAAACTGGTCGAAGATTGGGACATCGAGCGCATCATTCAGGACTACGCAGATGCCGCCGAACGGATGCAGGCAGGCGGCATGGATGGAATCGAACTTGAGGCCTACGGTCATCTGATTGACCAGTTCTGGTCACCGCTGACCAATCATCTCGATGGTCGTTATGGGGCCGATGGCCTGCAGAACCGCATGCAGTTCGGTATGGATGTGATTGCGGCTATTCGAGAGCGCGTAGGGACAAAGTTTCTGATCGGGGTGCGTTATACAGCGGATGAAACCGAGCAAGGTGGTATTACGCCCGATGTCGGTCTTGAGATGGCGCGTGTCATGCGGTCCAGCGGTCAGGTGGACTTTTTGAACGTGATCCGGGGGCGCATTCACACTGATCCGGCAATGACGGATGTCATTCCGGTTCAAGGAATGCGTAGCGCGCCTCATCTGGATTTCGCCGGTCGCATACGGGTGGAAACAGGCATGCCGACGTTCCACGCATCTCGTATTCCGGATGTAGCGACTGCCCGTCATGCAGTATCCGAGGGGCTGCTGGATATGGTGGGAATGACGCGTGCGCACATGGCGGACCCTCATGTGGTTCAAAAGATTGCCGAAGGACGCGAAGAAGACATTCGTCCTTGCGTTGGGGCCACCTATTGTCTGGACCGCATCTATCAGGCTGGCGAGGCGCTGTGCATGCACAACGCAGCGACGGGGCGAGAGCTGACCATGCCACATGTGATTTTGCCAGCGACGGTGCGCCGTCGTGTGGTGGTTGTGGGTGCTGGGCCCGGCGGGCTCGAAGCGGCTCGTGTTGCGGCAGAGCGCGGACATGCGGTCACCGTATTCGAAGTCGCGCCCGATCCTGGCGGTCAGGTTCGTTTGACAGCACAAACCCCGCACCGCCGCGAGATGATTGGCATCATAGACTGGCGCATGGCGCAATGCGCGGCACGTGACGTGCAGTTTAACTTTAGCACCTGGGCCGAAGCAGAGACTGTTTTAGAGCTGTCTCCGGACGTGGTTATTGTGGCAACTGGTGGGGTGCCAAACACGACCTTGTTCGAAGAAGACAATGAACAACCTTTGGCCACAAGCAGCTGGGATGTCATTTCAGGAGAGGTGAAACCAGCCGGGCGGGTTCTGATCTATGATGAAAGCGGTGATCATCCAGCGTTGCAGGCGGCGATGGCTGCTGCCGGGGGCGGAGCCGATGTCGAAGTGATGACACCCGATCGCACGTTTGCCCCGGATATCATGGCGATGAACCTGGTGCCCTATATGAGAGACCTACAGGCCAAGGGTGTAACGTTTACCGTAACGAAGCGGCTTAAGGGAATAGAGCGCATAGGTAACCGCCTGAACGCGGAAGTTGGAACGGACTATAGTGATCTGATTGAAAGACAGCCCTATGATATGATCGTCGTCAACTATGGAACTGTGCCGAACGCAGATCTGTATTTTGATCTGCGCCCCGCTTCGCGAAACGGTGGGGCTGTTGATTATGATGCGTTGATTGCCGGACAGCCGCAGTCCGTTGTTCGCAATCCGGAGGGTGTCTTCGATCTGTACCGAATTGGCGATGCTGTTTCGGCGAGAAACACTCACGCGGCGATCTATGACGCGCTTCGCTTGATGAAGGATATCTGATGAAAATAGGAGTACTGGGTACAGGTACAATTTCGACGGCGGTTGTCCGAGGGATAAGTGGAGACGGACACCAGATCGTTGTGTCCGAGAGGTCCAAGTCAAACGCGCAGGCCCTCGCCAGCGAGTTCGACAATGTAGGAATTGCAAGCAATCAAGACGTACTAGACCAGAGCGACGTCGTGTTGTTGGGGCTGATGGCCGATGTGGCTTGGGACCTGTTGCCTGACTTGCGGTTTCACGATGGTCAGGCCGTGGTTTCCCTGATGGCCGAAGTGTCCCCGGAAGACTTGGCGCCACTCGTCAAACCCGCCACGCTCGACGCCATAGCAATTCCTTTTCCGGCCATTGCACAGGGTGGTTCACCGCTGTTGTGTTGCCCGGCTACACCGTTGATGCACAATCTGTTTTCTGCTCGAAATCACGTCATACCGGTCGGTTCGGTCGCAGATCTTGAAGCCTATTTGGCGGCGCAGGCCATCCTGTCGCCAGCGGTCAAACAACTGGCCGTAACACGCGACTGGCTGGAAAAGCGAACCGGCGATGCTGCTGAAGCGGAGCGGTTTTTGCGATTGCTTGTCGGAGGAAGCCTGATGGCTGCCCCTTTGGATCATGTCGGTGCTTTGGATGATCTGGTTCTGGCCCTTAGCACGCCGGGTGGGTTTAACGCTGAACTGAGGGATTTTCTACTGGATCGGGGGATGGAAACGGACATCACCGCTGGATTGGAACAACTGTTTGGCAGGTTCCAAACCTGAGCATCGATTTCTGCCGTACTCCTCTGCGACCTTGCGTCAGCGTAAGTTGGCTCCCTCCAATACGCTGGATTCATGCGCCCATTCTGCCTTTGATAGGAACAGAGATATGAGGTGCGCTGATGTTCAAGAAACTGTTGATCGCCAACCGTGGTGAGATAGCAATTCGAATTGCGCGCACCGCTGCGCAAATGGGAATATCGATTGTCGTTGTCCATACCGCAGATGACGCGCGTTGCTTGCATGTCAAACATGGCGACGAAACCTGCCAGCTGCCTGGCAAGGGCGCCGCTGGTTATATGGACGTCGAGGCTTTGTTGCATGCAGCGAAATCAACCGGGTGTGATGCTGTGCATCCTGGCTATGGTCTGCTCAGCGAAAACGCGGACTTTGCCAGGGCCTGCGCACTCGCAGGTCTTACTTTTGTTGGTCCCGACCCCGATACCCTGGAAATTCAAGGCGACAAGGTGCAGGCCCGTACTCTGGCTGAGACAGTGGGGGTGCCCGTGCCTGAAGGAGCCGGGCCATTCACATCGGTGCAACAGGCGCAGGAATTCCTGAGCGCCTATCCGGGGCCAATCATGCTCAAGGCCGTGCAGGGCGGTGGGGGGCGAGGTATGCGGAAGGTGCAGACAGCCGAACAGTTAGCTTCAGTTTTTGAGCAGGCCGAAGCCGAGGCACTGGCCGGATCTGGTGTGGCCGAAATTTATGCTGAACGATACTTGGCAGGTTTGCGTCATATTGAAATTCAACTTCTTGGTGACGGCACGCATTTCACACACCTTTGGGACAGGGATTGTTCGCTGCAACGACGCAACCAAAAGGTCATTGAAATCGCGCCGTCTCCGAATGTTCCCGATGATTTGCGGGCGCGACTTGTCAAAGCAGCATTGGACGTTGGCCGAGCATGCGGACTACGCGGCTTGGCGACGGTCGAGTTTCTTGTTGATGTCGCTAAGGCTGCGTTTTGGTTCATTGAAACAAACCCGCGAATTCAAGTTGAACATACAGTAACCGAGGCGGTCACCGGACAGGACCTCGTCGAACTGCAATTGCGCTTGGCGGCAGGTCAAAGCCTTGGGGAAATCGACCCGGCTCTTTTGTCGCCAGCTCATCCCCGTGGCTATGCTCTGCAGTTGCGGGTCAATACCGAAGTTCTTCAGGCTGATGGGCGGGTTCTTCCGGCCAGTGGAACTATCGAACGATTCCAGATGCCGGGTGGACAAGGTGTTCGTATCGAGACGCACGGTTATGCTGGTTATGCCTCAAACCCCAACTTCGATCCGATGTTGGTGAAAATCATCTTACACCATGGCCGACAAGACCTGCCGGGTTTACTTCGCCGCGCGGAACATGCCCTTTCCGAGGCTGAAATTTCCGGGTTGGACACGAACCTACCTGTGTTGCGCTCTTTGTTGGCAGCACCAGAAATTCGAAACTGGGACGTTCATACAAGTTTGTTGGACGGCTTTGTTGCAGACTCAAAAAAGTCGACGCGGGTATTCGAGCCAATGCTGGAAGTTGAGCGCACACGCGATGTCGAGGCCAACACTTTGCCTGAAGGTCATGTTGGCGTGTGTTCTCCGATACAGGCGTTGGTAAGTGATGTGTTGGTTCAGCCGGGAGAGCACGTTCATGCAGGGCAGGAAGTGGCGGTCATCGAGGCGATGAAGATGCAGCACCCCGTTGTTGCTCCACGTGCCGGACAAATGACCGAAGTACGCGTTCAAAAAGGGCAGACGGTCGTTAAGGGGCATGTTCTGGCCGCGCTATGTCCGGATGACACAAGCGACGAGCAACGCCTTGTTGCGGAAAAACTGGATGTGAATGCACCGCGACAGGATTTGGATAAGTTGAACGCGCGACTGTCAAAGACACTTGACGATGCGCGACCAAAGGCTGTTGAGAGGCGTCGTTCACGCGGGCAGGCGACGACGCGCGAGAATGTCGAGCAGCTGTGTCGTGGGGGCAATTTTCACGAGTATGGTCAACTTGTCATTGCGGCGCAGCGTCGAAAACTGGGTGTCGATGCATTGATCGAAAACGCGCCCGCCGATGGTATTGTCACGGGGCTGGGGACCGTCAACGCTGACCATTTCCATGAGGATCGGGGACAAGTCGCGATCCTGGCATACGACTCGACCGTCATGGCTGGAACGCAAGGTGTGTTCGGGCATCGGAAAACCGATCGCCTGCTGGAAAAAGCTGCTGAAATGAATCTCGCCTGCATTTTTCTAACCGAAGGCGGAGGCGGGCGACCAAATGATGACGACTTCGCGGGGACAATGCATTGTGCGCTGGATGTAAAAACCTTTTCGGCTTTTGCAGGCCTGAGAGGGTGGGGGCCAAAGATAACCGTAAATTCAGGGTTCTGCTTCGCTGGAAACGCTGCACTGTTCGGGGCTGGCGACATTCGCATCGCCACACGCAACAGCTGGATCGGACTGGGAGGTCCGGCAATGATCGAGGCCGGAGGTCTTGGAAAATTTGATCCAAAAGAAGTTGGTCCAGCCTCGATGCAGGCCGAAATCGGGCTGGTTGATGTTCTGGTGGACACGGACGTTCAGGCCGTCGAGGCCGCACGTCAGGTTTTGTCCTATTTTCAAGGCGAGACTAAAGATTGGGAAGCAGCGGATGAACGGATGCTGCGCCATCTTATCCCTGAAGACCGTAAACGCATCTATGATCCACGTAAGGTCGTTGAGACGCTCGCTGATACAGACAGCTTTTTGGAACTTGGCAGTTTTTTTGGTTCTGGGTTGATCACTGGCTTTATGCGCGTACACGGTCGTCCGGTTGGCGTGATGGTCAACAATCCGCACCATCTGGGCGGAGCGTTGGATGCGGCGGCCTCGTCCAAGGGCGCGCGATTCTTGCGTCTTTGCAACCGCTTCGGTCTGCCGGTCCTGGCGCTTTGTGACACGCCGGGATTCATGGTCGGCCCCGAAAGCGAGCGCGCCGGTGGTGTAGCGGCCGCCTGCGAATTCATCGGTGCAGGTGCAGAGTTGCAGGTGCCGCTACTCTTTGTGGCAATTCGCAAAGGGTACGGCATCGGGGCGCAGGCCATGGCGGGCGGCAGCTTTGCCAATCCGGTCTTTACCATCTCGTGGCCCTCGGGTGAGTTCGGTGCAATGGGATTGGAAGGGGGAGTGCGACTTGGCTATCGCAAGGAATTGGATGCGCAACCGGACCCTGGATCAAGGGATGCGCTGTTCGAGAAACTGGTGGCTCGGGCCTACTCCGAAGGTGGAGCGATCAATGTCGCTTCCTACAATGAAATCGATGCAGTGATTGACCCGGCAGACACCCGAACTTGGATTCTGCGGGGGCTTGAGGCCCATAGGCCGATGGGGTCCTAGAGGTGTTGTCTAGGTGGTTGAATAATAAAGATCGTTTGGAGTAATTGTTGGAGTGCAAATGACAGGAGCAACCATGTCGGATAGTCCCGAAAGTGGTCACAACGGTCCTTACCCCGCACCAATCGTTGTGAAGGGCATGACGGTCAAGCCTGAGTGGATCGACTACAACAAGCACATGAACGTCGGATACTATGGCGTCGCCTTTGATCTCGCGTTGGAGCAAATGGTGGGTGATTATCTCGGAATTGGTGAGGACTATGTAAGAACGGCTGGAGCGGGGCCTTACATGATACAATCTCACGTCCAGTTTCTGCGCGAACTTCTCGAGGGAGAGGGTTTCTATTTCCATTTTCGACTGATCGATCATGACCGCAAGCGCCTGCATTACTTCGGGCAGATGTTCTCAGAAAAAGACGACGTGTTATGCGCCACCCAAGAAGGGATGATTATCAACGTCAGTCAAGCAACCGGGCGAAGTGCAGAGTATCCGGAATGGGCGCAAAGGCGGCTGGCCCGCATGTGTGAAGACCATAAAAACCTACCTGAGGCACCTCAAGTGGGTGCGAAGTTGGGTATTCGTAAGTAAGAAAGACCGGCAAATGCCGGTCCTTCCAAGTTCTTCAGGGCAGAAAATTATCCAACGTCCTCTGGGTCTTCTTCTTCCCACCTGTCGTCGGCATGGGCTGCATCGATGTCTTCGGTGCCTCTGTTCATCAGAGCCATGAAGTCATCTGGTGTTGGATGTTTCCCACCGGATGTTCCGCCTGAGGCATAAATGACGGTCTCATCATCTGCCGTGTCTTCACTTTTCGGATCTCCAGTGAATTTGGGCAGACCATCCCAAGACCCCTTGGTTCCAGCAGAGCCGGACCCTTTGGTTCCTGCAGAGCCGGACCCCTTGGTTCCAGCAGAGCCGGACCCTTTGGTTCCTGCAGAGCCGGATCCTTTGGTTCCAGCAGAGCCGGACCCTTTGGTTCCAGCAGAACCGGATCCTTTGGTTCCAGCAGAGCCGGACCCTTTGGTTCCTGCAGAGCCGGACCCTTTGGTTCCAGCAGAGCCGGATCCTTTGGTTCCAGCAGAGCCGGACCCTTTGGTTCCTGCAGAGCCGGATCCTTTGGTTCCTGCAGATCCGGACCCTTTGGTTCCAGCAGAGCCGGATCCTTTGGTTCCAGCAGAGCCGGACCCTTTGGTTCCAGCAGAGCCGGACCCTTTGGTTCCTGCAGATCCGGACCCTTTGGTTCCTCCAGAGCCGGACCCTTTGGTTCCAGCAGAGCCGGATCCTTTGGTTCCTGCAGATCCGGACCCTTTGGTTCCAGCAGAGCCGGATCCTTTGGTTCCAGCAGATCCGGACCCTTTGGTTCCAGCAGAGCCGGACCCTTTGGTTCCTGCAGAGCCAGACCCCTTGGTTCCCGCGGAGCCGGACCCTTTGGGATCATCATATTGCCCACCAAGATGTTCGTCGTACCAAACCGCCAGTTCGTCACCTTCAACGCCACCATTGTGATATGAGGGTGAGCCATCTTCGGTGTCAGATGGAGTTAGCAACTGTGCGTCCGGTGAGTTTGTATCGACGGCGACACCTATGCTGTCGAGATCAATATCATCCAAAGTTAGCGGGCCATTGTCCGAAAAGAGCGTGAAGTTGATATCGATTATTTCGTCATCGAACGGAAGATCCCCTGGATTTTCCGGTGTGTCACCAAATTCAAAGGCCGCATCAAACGCGGGCCCTGGCACCGTGAATCCGTTTGACAGGGTCGTTACGTTGTTTGCGTTGGCCTGGTGACCAATGACACCGCGTTCCCCCTCTGATGGGAAGAAGTTCAGTCCCTCAACTTCGCTATCATCCGCGAGGTTGAAGAAGAAGCCATCCAGATCAGCTACCTTTCCGCTGAAGTCCGTGGGTGAGAGGCGAATGAAGAGTTCGCCACCTTCCAAGGCAGTCACTTCGACTGTGACGCTCGGATCTGTACCCACTTCAAACTTGGTGTTGGTTTTCGGAGGATCAGTTGGCTCACTGCCATTGGACCCGGATCCCTTGGTTCCACCCGATCCCGATCCCTTGGTTCCACCCGATCCCGATCCCTTGGTTCCACCCGATCCCGATCCCTTGGTTCCACCCGATCCAGATCCTTTGGTTCCGCCTGATCCCGATCCCTTGGTTCCGCCTGATCCTGATCCCTTGGTTCCGCCTGATCCCGATCCTTTGGTTCCACCCGATCCAGATCCCTTGGTTCCGCCTGATCCCGATCCTTTGGTTCCGCCTGATCCCGATCCCTTGGTTCCGCCTGATCCTGATCCCTTGGTTCCGCCTGATCCCGATCCCTTGGTTCCACTCGATCCAGATCCCTTGGTTCCACTTGATCCAGATCCTTTGGTGCCGTCGGATCCGGACCCTTTGGTGCCGTCCGAACCATAACCGTCGGAGTGCCCAGAAAAATGCTTGGACAAATAAGTGTCATACCAGGATGTGAAATGACCGCCTTCAACGCCGCCATTGTGGTAGGATTTGCTGCCGCCGTATCCGTACCAATTCCAATACCGAAAACTCATGCGTGTTACTCCCCCTCAGGACGTGTGCGCAATCTCTGGCAACCAAACGCACCCAGCTCTTACACCGCGTATTAGGCACCAATACCCACCGATGCCCCTCAGGATATGACCCGAGGTCAACTGGGGCAAATTTGTGTCAACTTTCCGACAAATCTGGAGCGAAAATAAGGGGTGCTGGGAAACAATCAGGCCATAATCCGGTCAATTGACTACACTATCCCGTCAATCTCATTGAGATGGGAAGTAGAGGCGACCCCGAATCGAGGTGATATGATATGAATTTCGACCGTAAAGCTTCCTCAGAATCGACAGATTTCAAGGTTATCCAAGGCCTGGAGCGGACGTTCAGGACATCGGCATGTAGCCGAGGAGCAAGGTTAGGCGAGGTGCTATTGTGGTCAGCAAAGACAGCGACAATCGGTTGAAATTAATCGTTTCCACTGCCGAAGAACGGTTCGGTCGAGCTGTGTTGAAAGTGACGGCCCCCGGTGGCGAGGGGCGGTCAAGTTTCCGTCTGCACTTTGATGATATGGATGTTATTGCAACGCTTAGGCCTAATTTTCGCCGAACCCATCTTGAAGCACATGTTCTGGAGCAACTCCGCACCTATTGCGATGACACGCCTGAATGTCTTGGCGTTGACGGCGAGATCATGTTCCAGAGCGATGTGGGCAGACGTCGTTTGAACCAGGAGATCATCCGTCATGATCAAACGGGGCAACTGGATCTCGCAGCCCAAGCTGTGGCCTCGATCTTTCGATATCAAAGTGCGGCACGAAAATCGGATCTGCATGGCATGATGCCGCATTTGGGGGCTAACAAAAATTGGATCGAGAACTTTGTCGGCGCGGTCGATGCACTTCAACCCTTTTCCTCAGGGATTGCCGACGACTTCGACCAGATCGCGGCAAGCGAGGCGGTTTCCAGTCCTGGGCGTCAATTTGTTAAGTGGGATTGCCGTTCGGGCAATGCCGCGATTGGCAAAGACGATGTGCTTCGATGGTTTGACTTCGAATATTCTGGCTTGCGTCATGGGGCGGAAGATTTTGCCTGGTTGATCGGCGATGAAGCGTGGCCCGTTGCGCCAGACCAAATGGTTGACGTCATGATCGATTGCTTTGATCCTGAATGTGGACACGACTTAGCATCCTATCTGGAATACCTTTCAACCTATCTGACGTTCCATTGTGTACAGCGCTTCAAGCTGATCGTGAAAGAAGCGAAGAAGCGTGGCTGGTTGTCCAAAGAGCGTGTTCGAAAGTACGACGACGCCGGAGTGCACCCAGAGTTTGCAGCTCAAATCTGTCAGGTCGGCGCGTACTTCTCAGCTCAGGCACGAGTTACTGCGCCTTTGACCCGGAATTTTGAAGGTGCCCGGGACAGTTTCCTCGATATTCTCAGGGAAGGTGGCTCGCTGAAGAGCGCATAGTCAGTATGAACCGCGTCGTTCCAAATTCACTCGGGGCTTTGCCAATAATCGGCAATTTTCGGGTAGAGGCCGTGGATACGATGGACGGCTTTATGGAGTTGCGACACGCTTGGGAGGTGCTGGAGGGCAAAGACCCTGAAGGGACAGTTTTTCTGTCTTGGGCGTGGCTGCATAAAGCTTTTGCCTCGACCGAAGGGCGTTGGCGGGTTTTGGCAGTGTGGGCTGGGCCGGACCTGGTTTGCGTACTGCCGCTGAAATATCGGGTTCACTGGAGTACTACTCGGTTAGAATTCCAGACCGAAATCGAGGCAGGCGGACGTTTGATTT
Organism: Falsiruegeria sp. JB4-1; assembly: GCF_055693495.1. NCBI lineage: Bacteria > Pseudomonadati > Pseudomonadota > Alphaproteobacteria > Rhodobacterales > Roseobacteraceae > Falsiruegeria > Falsiruegeria sp. JB4-1. The sequence continues at coordinate 3,537,767 of NZ_JBVFTZ010000001.1, read as the reverse complement.
GGAGCGAATACACAGGGTTTCTGTGCGATCCAAAATTTGAAGCCGAGGCGATTGCAGCCTTGGCCACGCGTCTGCAGAATTGGCCATGGATACGATTGTCTTTGCGATATGTGCTGTCTGATCGACGCACAGCCTTGTTCAAGGCGTCATTTTCGCAAGATGAGTATCGCGTTCGAACTAAGCCTTATCTCATTAACAAGGGGCAAACCGACAACCTTTCTTGCCCACAAGTCCAGCTGCCCACCAGTTTTGATGCGTACCTTCAGCAGAACGTCAGCCGTAATTCTCGCCAGAAAATCCGACGGTTTGAACGGAAGTATCTTGAAACCAGTCAACTGCAGTTTGAACGATCCTCGGCTGCAGGGTTTGATCGGGATCTGAATACGCTTTGTCGGCTGTGGCGGATCAAATGGTCGCCGGTCAAAGGATCACGAACGGCTACAACCGTTTCCGAGAACTATCGGCAGGTCCTAACTGCGGCGCACGAACTGGGCCTCTTATATCTTGCAGTTTTACGTCAGGGTGCGCGTACATTGGGAGCCCTGGGGCATGTTTTGGACCCAGAACACAAGCGTGTTCACTTCATCGTATCGGGGCGAGATATCGCTGCCGAGGGGCATCACATCGGACCACTGTTACATTCCCAAAGCATTCGATGGGCGATCGAGAATGGCTATAAGGTCTATGATTTTTGTCACGGCAACGAGAGCTACAAATACGGCTACGGTGCCAAGGATGTAAGGGCCAACTACTTTTCAATCCGGCCATTGCAGTTGAGCAAGTCAGGATCGCATTTTGATCCACTTTGTCACAAAGAGGCGCTCGCCCGGGTTCTGGCATTCATTGAAAGCGGTGACGCAGAAAACGCGGCAACGGGTACGCGCCAGTTGCTGCGGCAACTGCGTCACTCAGATGTGGTTGGGGGACCGTCTAGCCGATAACTTCCCCGATCAACATTTGTGGTTGAACATTTGTAAAGTTCGGCAGGTCCGCCATTACAGGTCCGGCAACACCCATCGCTGCGCCGAGTGCGTCGTTGTCCGCAAAGACAATCGTGGCAACTGCGTGAAAACCAGCTGGCGTCTCGGGGCCACCTGCGACGCCTTTTGTCACCAGCGTCGATTGAATATGCGGCCCCATATGATCAGCAACCAATTGCATGTGCGTATCGGCGTAATAGCCATAATCGAATGTTGACCCTTCAGAGACGGGATAAATCACTTGTAAGGATACTGGCATTCCAGGCCCTCCTGATATGGATGAAGTTACCACAGCATAAGGCATCAAACCACGCGCGCGGTCAAAGTGGGCTTTTGTGAGAATGGCCTAGCTGTTGGACCAAAAAGTCAATGAAAGCCCGGACCTTGGGCTGCGTAAACCGACCTGGTGGATAGACTGCATAAACAGGTTGCATCTGATCAGGCAAGTCAGGCATTGCATCACGCAGTAGGTCGAGATCCACCGCTTCGCGGAAAATGAACTCGGGCAAATAGGCGATCCCCAATCCTGCCACTGCCGCATTTAGCAGTGTTTGCCCGTCATTGACGCTCAATCCTCCGGCAACCGGTATCTGACGCAAGGCACCGGTCTGGTCTGTAAGGCGCCAAATATTGGATCCCGGGCGGGTCGTCCCGCTAAGTAACTTGTGCCCTTCAAGATCAGCGGGTTTCTCGGGCCAACCAGTGCTTTCAAGGTATTCCGGGCTGGCAACCAGACGCATCGGGAATTCCATCAACTTTCGTGCTCTCAAGCTGCTGTCACGCATTTCGCCCACACGAATTGCCAAGTCGAACCCTTCAGCGATCAGGTCCATGGTGTGATCGCTGAGTTCGAGGTTGACGGTGATGTCGGGGAATTCTTGCAGGAAAACACTCAGCAACGGCGAAAGTTCATGAATGCCAAAATCGGACGCGGCCGAGACCTGCAACAATCCCGACGGCTGTGCGTGCAAGGCGGCAACCAAAGCGTCAGCTTCACCGGCATCATTCAGAATGCGACTTGCCCTGTCATAGTAGGCAAGGCCGATTTCCGTTGGATTGACCCTGCGGGTTGTCCGGCTGAGCAAGCGGGCACCCAAGCGGGATTCTAATGCCGATATATGTTTGGACACTGCTGACTTTGATATTCCCATCTTGCGCGCGGCATCGGTAAAGCCACCTTCTTCGACGACGGTGGCAAAGGCTTCCATTTCAGTCAGGCGGCTCATTGTGGCCCTCCAAGTATCCCTAAGTCAAAAGCACGCGGACAGGTCGACTGAAGTGTTGCAGTTCAATCTCGCTTGGTCTTTGGATCGTGCCGATAATGTCATCCCACATGTGGGGAGGTGGTACAGATCATCCTTTGGGATATTGGACAAATCGTTCGGTGACTCGGACATTTTGCAGAAGATTTTTTAAATCCGGATGCTATGTTTCAGAAAACTCAGTTGAAACAACAAGGGTCTAGACCGGTTTGATTAAGACTTCGGGCAAGCTGATTTGCGGGATTGAGGGGTAGTCGCAGATGGTTCAACCGACCCCTCTTCATGGCGCCGTATTTGTGCAGACCCTCGCAAGGGACTTACTTGCGCAGGGCTTTGATGGACATCAGATCTTTGGCGGCTCTGGCATCACGCCAGATTTGCTGAATCAGGAAAAGCCATTCCTACCCTTTGATCAGATAGCGGCGTTTTTTGAGCGCGCATCCGAATTGACCGGTGACGATCTACTTGGGTTCGTTCGCGGTGGAAAACGAGAAATGCGTCGAACCGGGCTTATAAGCTACGTGGGACTGTCCTCACCGACGGTAAAAGATTTCATTCGCAACGTGGCCCGTTATCGCCGAGTATTTAGCGATGCGGTGGAAATCAACATAGACCGATTGGAACAGGACGGCGTGCTGCGCTGGTATTTTGCTGTCCCGACCAATGTCAAACGCAGGCAATACGTTGAATTTGGCGCGTCAGGTCTGGTTTTTGCCATGCGACAAGCAACCAATCGGAACTTCTGCCCTGAGCTTGTGACGTTCCACCATTCGCGTAACACCAACATCGAAGCATTTGAGCGTTTCTTTGGCTGCCCGGTGAAGTTCGGCCAGAACGCCAATGCCTACCACTTCAAGGCGACCGACCTGGAATTGCCATTGATGACGGCCGATAACGAGCTTTACAAGGTTTTGACCGACCTATGTGAACGCGTTTTGAAGGATAAATCCAGAAACCTGCCGCCCATCGTTGTCGAGGTCGAAAGAGCTATTGCTGACAAGCTGGCATCTGGTGATGCGAGCCAGGAGATTGTGGCGCGTACGCTTGGCATGAGTGCGCGCACCTTGTCACGTCGTCTGGCAGAACAGAACACAACATTCTTCAAGACCCTTGAAGAACTACGTACTGCATTGGCGGTCAATTATTTGAAGGACAGCAATCTGTCTCTGGCAGAGATATCCTATTTGCTCGGGTATTCAGGGCTCAGCAGTTTCAACGATGCGTTCAAACGATGGACCGGAAATACACCAGGCCAGTACAGGGGCGCATGAGCCTGTTCGTTGAATTGTCAGAACTTTGAAAACGCGCTGTAAGCTCGTCAAGCAATGTACTTGCACAAGTGTTAGCGCCAAATCATGACAGTCTGCATAACATGACAGCATTACCGAGATTGTTTGCCATGTTTGCGCCGCAATTCCCAAAATTCCCCTTAAAGGCCGGGCAGAGGCACTCCATTTACGATTCTGTTGAAGGGTAATTGAGAATACGTGAACAATGTGACCCGATTTGGGGGTATTGGTTCGACCGAGAATCGAATAATTACTGTTTTCTGCATGGTTATGGGGGGAAACAATCTGTTTACGCAGATTTTCTGAAAATTGACCAGGTGGGTGTTACGGTCAATCGTGGCAGAACCAAGGCAAAATTTGGCCGGTATCTGGCCATGAAGACGGTCGCGTTGGGGGCTGACGCGACTTAGGTAATAAGGGAGCCGATCCGCTGCATGAGGGGCATTGCGGGCCTAGCAATTTAAAGAAGTGTGTAGCAAGCGATGCGGCCGTCCTAGCCGTATCGTGAAGTCCCATGTGGGGGAAGCAATGAAGGACTATATCCAAGAAGCGGCCTTGGACTCTTCTGCGCGAGTATCGATCAGATCCGGGAATGCCGGTGGGGGGATGGCTGCAATGGTCGTCAGCCCGGCAAAATTGGACGCGGTACACAAGTCAGAAAATGATCAGCGCGGCTATTCAGTCTACAAAAGTTTTGGGAAACGGGCTTTGGACGTCAGTTTGATTGTTCTGAGCGCGCCGATTTCCATATTCGTAATTTTTGTTTGTGCCTTGGCATTGATGATGGAAGGTGGACAACCATTCTATCGCCAATGGCGTCTGGGGCGTAACGGTCAGAAATTTCGGATCTTGAAATTGCGGACCATGGTGGTGGATGCAGACAAGCAATTTGAGCATCTGATGCGGTCGGATCCGGAATTGCGACAGGAATGGGAAACGACGCAGAAATTAAAGAATGATCCGCGTATTACTCCGATAGGTCATTTCCTGCGTAAGACGTCCTTGGATGAGTTGCCACAACTGTGGAATGTTCTGATCGGTGAAATGAGCCTTGTTGGCCCGCGTCCCATGCTTCCTGAGCAATTGCCGCTGTATGGTCCAAGCAGGTCCTACTTTTCGCTTCGACCAGGAATTACTGGGTTGTGGCAGGTTTCGGCGCGCAATGAAAATACGTTTAGCGTCAGATCTCGAGTTGATGCTGTTTACGCCAGAAGCCTTGGGTTTTGGCAGGACGTGGTGCTGTTGATCAAGACCTTTGGCGTTGTGGTCAAACGAACCGGGTACTGACGGCTGGTTGAACGGCAAGCCGGGGGATCGGGAAAAAGTGGTTTGGGAGCTGCGACATGAGTTACTATGATAACACCATGGTGTCGAATTCTGAAAAAGACCTACACGCCGTTCAAACGGATGGCGCATATCAGGGCAACGCTCATCGTGGAGAGGGCGTTTACAAACCGTTTCGACGTAAGGCGGCGCTGCGCGATCTTCCAAGCCATGATGACCCTCTTGATTTGACAGAAGACAGCAGGGTCGAAACGCTTCCTGCCCTGGTACCCGAAACCTGGGAACTTTTGCGTCACGTGCCTTTGGGTGTGCGAGACCACTTTTTGTCCCGTGCCCCCTTGGTCAATTACTTTCGAGATACCTCGACGGCGCGAGCATTCGATGTATTGCGGACACGGTTATTGCAGACTTTGAAGCATAAAGGCTGGAAACGCGTCGCGGTAACAGCCCCAACTGCGGGATGCGGCGCAACTTTTACGGCGACGAATCTGGCATTGAGCCTTGCGCGGGTCCCGGACTGCCGCATGGTTCTTATGGATTTGAATATGCGCGATCCTGGCGTCAAGAACGTGCTGGATGTTGCTGCCGCCGGGCGTCAACAAAAGTTTTTGGACGGCCAAATCAGCGCACGGGATCATCTGGTAAAGTGCAGCGACACCTTGGCCTTGGGTCTCGTTGACAAACCCAGCAACACTGCTGCGGAATTGCTGCAATCGCCGATTTGCATTGAAGTTTTGGAAACGATGATCGAAGACATGCAGCCGGATGTGGTCCTGTATGATCTACCACCTGTGCTGGCATACGATGACTTTACAGCGTTCATGCCGCAAGTTGACGGTGTTCTGCTGGTCTCGGATGGGGAACAGACAACGGCCGATCAGATCAAGGCTTGCGAAAAGATCTTCGGTGGTCATATCCCCCTGTTGGGAGTTGTTTTGAACCGTGGCCGCAGTTCCGTACTTGAAGCCTACGCGTCGTGACACCAGCTTAACCTTGCAACTGCCATAGTTTCGCCAGCTTACTATGGTGTAAGATGGCTGACCGCCTCGATTGCGGGACGAGCAGGCATGAACAAATCAAATTGCAGGTTGGACACAGGCTATGGGGCCGATCTTTTCTTTGGGTGAACTCGCGGACATGGTCCGTCGCAGGGCGTTGCTGATCCTGACGGTTATCGTCTTGGGTTGTAGCGCGTCGGTCATGTTGGCGCTGCGCCAGGCGCACGAATATCAGGCCACCGAAGTTCTCCAAATTGTTCAGCCAGTCATCGCAGATGATCTTGCGAAATCAACGGTAGAAGGATCGTCGGCGAGGAGACTTCAACTTATTCAACAACGCTTGATGGCCAGGGGCAGTGTTCTTGAGGTCATTGACAAGTTCCAACTGTATTCTGATCTGCCCGGCCTTAAGGACAGCGAAAAGGTCGACATGTTGCGGCGTGCGGTCCAAATTGAAGGGGTTGCTGCGGCGCGCGAAGGGTATTCGGATGACGGAACAATTTCTGTCCTGACGATTTCGGCCCGGATGCCGACACCGGAATTGGCGCAACAGATTGCTCATGACTTTGGCCAACGCACGATTGAATTGAGCAAAGAGAACCGTATCGAACAAGCAAGCGAGACGCTTGCCTTTTTTGATGCTCAAGAGGCAGCGATTTCCAAGGAAATTTCGGACCTTGAAAATGAAATCACAGAGTACAGAAATACCAACGATCTGTCTTTGCCAGGAAGTCTGGAGTTTCGGCGGGAAGAGATTTCGACCATCAACGACGGGTTGTTGGACATTGCTCGCGACAGGATCGAAGTCGAACGATCGATGGAGCTGGCTGAAAAAGCCAACGACCAGCTACGGCCGAACGGCTGCGCGCGGACTACTTGGAGCAACTGGAAACGTTGGATGCGCAGCACAACCTGCTGATGGCACGAAAAATCGAACTGGAAGAGTTGATTGAAACCTCTCCTGAAGTGCAGCGAAAGCTGGGTGCATATGAACGTCAAGTAGAACAACTGCGCGACGAGCTTTCCAATATTGCTACGCGCCGCACGGACGCTGAACTGGGCTTTCGCCTGGAGGCCGAGCGCCAAGCAGAGCGTTTGACCGTTATCGAAGAAGCAGCATTGCCAGATTTTCCCATATCCGAAAGCCGCAAGAAAAAGGCTATTTTGGGCGGTGCTGCCAGCGTTGTTGCGGCCTTTGTTCTCGCCTATTTGCTCGAGCTTAAAAATCCGGTTATGCGATCAGCGGGGCAAATGGAACGCGAATTGGGTTTTGCACCTGTGGTTACGGTTCCGTTTCTGGATACCCAGGACAAGCCCCGATCCGTCTGGTCACGCTTGTTTTCGCTGTTTGGCGGAACTTCCAAAAAGGACAAGGCAGTTTAGCCGCTGACCAATAGGGATTGAATGCCCTCTGCGTGATACATCAAAATCAAATACACGCAGGAAAGTGAAAACACAAAGGCAACTACGTCGTGGAGCGGGTCCCAGACACGGTGCTTGACTGAGAGCCAGACCAGCACGGGATAACTGAATGCCATAGATATTCCTAATCCAGTTATGGCGCCCACCAAGCCAAAGTTCATTACCCCGTAAATGATGCACAGGGTCTGTGATCCGGCCTTTACCAAGCTCAAAACAAAAAAGGACTTGGAGTCGCCTGCGGCCAGAGCAGCGGCGTCGTAAGTCAAAATAATGGACTGCGGGATCATGGCACAGGCAATCAACGTGACTATCGGACCAGATGTCAGGTAGCGGTCATCATAGAGAAAACCGACCAGCCAAGGACCTGCGAGAGCTGTAACCAGCAACAGTCCGACGATGCCACTGGTAATAGAAGTGCGCAACAGCCGCAGTTTTCGTCGGCTTTGGTGGCTTTTGTGGGCGGGCCGGTCCCGATAGACAGGGATCATGATTTTTGGTGAAACCGCATGGCCCAACATGGATGGGAAACTGCCAAGGAAATAGGCGATGTTGTAAAGCCCAAGCGCTTCCAATGACAAAAAACGCCCGAGTATTGCGCGGTCTCCCTGGCTGATCAAAAAGGCCAACCCAGTGCTCAGGAAAATCCATTTGCCAAAGTGCACGATTTGCAGAACCGAGGTACGCTCCCATCTGAAATGATTGCGCGGGCCGGGAAGGCCGAAATGAGTCAAAGCCAGCTTTGCGACTGCCTGTACGACGCCTCCCAAGACCAAGGACAGCACCGATTGGGTGGCAAGGGCGAAACCGACCATAAACCCGATGCCGATAAATTGGCTTGCCAGATCAAGAGCCGTGAGCCGCCCAACCAACAGGTGTCGGTTCGCAGTTTCGATGCGTGTGGGGTTGAAACCGGAGACTAGCAACGCAATGGCTGCAATCGGAAGGTAATGTTTCAATTCCGGTTCATGATAAAATCCGGCAACCGGACTGGCCAGAGCACAGGCCGCACCGAACAGGATCACGCCTCGGATAACCTGAATGGTCCATGCTGTATTTAAAAAATCTGGATCATCCCCCCGCTTGTTCTGAGCAATTGAAGGGCCAATGCCGACGTCGGAGAAAAGATTCAGCCCGACGGTGACCACTCCGACAAGAGCCATCAGGCCAAATGCCTCGGGGAATAGTATCCGGGCCAGGATCAGGTTTGCCGCCAGCCTGAGCGCTTGGCTGCCGCCGTACCCCACGATCAACCAGGACGCGCTTCGCAGCACCCGGGCCATCAGGCCAGCGCCTGAAAAAGCTGATGCAATCGGGTTCATTTCGATGATTGCCTCATGGGTTCCTACGGCCTCTGTGATGGGGGCGATACTGCCTGTAGGTATTGGGGTACACAACAAAAACTGTTTTCGGCCAGAGCTTTTCAGAGTGTGGGCAACCGTTTAGGACTTGAACGACACATTCCTTGACGGTGCCGCTGTGAAAATCGCATATGTCCTGAATACCTATCCACAGCCTTCGCACAGCTTTATTCGCCGCGAAATACAGGCCCTTGAACGACTCGGATTTGACGTTGTTCGACTGGCAATGCGTCGCAGTGATGCGACTTTGGTTGATGTCAGAGATCAGGAAGAGGCAACTCGGACGGAATATGTTCTGGATCGCGGTGGCCTTGGGTTGTTGTCGGATGTGTTTTTGGTGGGCCTTCGGTCACCTCGATGTCTGTTCAAAGCCTGTGCGCTGGCTTGGCACATGGGCCGGGCGTCACCGTCCGGGGTATTTCGTCATCTTATCTATCTTGCCGAAGCGGCTTATGTTGCGCGCCATTGCAACACACAAGGTATCACGCACGTGCACGCCCATTTTGGCACAAACGCCACAGCGGTTGCCTTGTTGTCGGACGCCTTGGGTGGGTGTCGATATTCCTTCACTGTACATGGTCCCGAGGAATTCGACTCTGTTCATGGGCTGTCCCTTGCAAAAAAGCTGGAGAGGGCTTCGTTCGCAGTTGGCGTAAGCCAGTTTGGCCGTAGCCAACTGTGTCGCTGGGCGCCGTTTGATGCGTGGCCGCGTCTGAAGGTCGTTCATTGCGGAATTGAGCGCGCGGCCTTCGGGGCGTACGCGCCGATGCCAGAGGGGCCATTGCGTTTGGTCACAATAGGACGGTTTGTCGAACAAAAAGGACAGATGGTTTTGGTGAACGCTCTTGCACTTCTGCAGAGCATTCATCCCCAGGTCAGGATCACATTGGTCGGTGATGGCGAAATGCGAACTGACCTGGAGAGTGCCGTGATAGACGCGGGTTTGGAAAAGATGGTGCGGTTTACGGGCTGGTTGGATCAGGAAGGTGTACGCCGTGAGATCGATGCTGCACACGCTTTGGTAATGCCCAGTTTCGCTGAAGGTTTGCCGATGGTTGTCATGGAAGCCATGGCAGCCGCGCGTCCTGTCATTGCAACGCAGATTGCAGGAATACCGGAATTGGTCGAGCAGGGCCGATCCGGGTGGTTGGTTCCTGCTGGCGATGCCTCGGCACTGGCAGAGGTTATTGCCTTGGTTGCCGAAAAATCAATCGACGACATTGCGGAGATGGGGCAGGCCGCAAGAACGCGAGTACTTGAGCGTCATGATATTGACGACCAGGCTAGGAAACTGGCCGAGTTTTTCAGGATTGAGCTCTAGAGAGCCTGCGCCAAGACCTGAATCTCAGCGACCACGTGCCCATGTTGAGCGATCTTTGAACAAGGGGGTTTTCACCGACAGCGCAACAGTTGCGTAAACCGCAAATCCCAGTGGATCGCGAATAAGGCGCCTCAGTAGTTCGGTGAAGCCCAGAGATCTTACATCATCATTTTGCACAAGTTCGGGAAACAGGTGTTGGACTTGGCGCACACCTTGGTTTTGGCGTCTACGAACACGGACAAGATTGCGGAACCCTTGAACCATTGGCCAATCATATCGGGCCTGCAACCGGACCCGTTCTGATGGCGCAAAATGCAGACGGGCATATGTGTCGTCCGAAATGATGTCCGGCCATTGCCCCAATCGTTCACGTCCCGCTTGGTTCATTGCAAAGATGCCAAAACCGGGGCAGCCATCTTGAGCAAAGGGCAAGCTGGACCAAAAACGCGCATAGGTCCTTGTCACCCAATTCGCCCCTCCGTCGATTTCTGGAGTGCCGCTGCAATAGCCAGGTTGAGTATCAGACAGGTGTTCGGTGATTTGTGTGAGCAACTGAGGTGAGACGCGAACATCGACATCTAGGTAGACAAAGATCGTCCCCACGGCGGTGGCGTCACCTTCGTTCAAGGCGCCGATCTTACTGCCTTGCTCCAACTCGATCACAGTCCAGGTCCACCCTAGCGAATGTGCTTGTTCTTCCATGGAACGCGCAATTTCGGCTGTATCGTCGCTGCATCCATTGGCAACGATAACAACGTCGACCTCCCATCCTACGGGCAACGGATCGCTGTCAAAGAGGCACTTTGCACAGTCCGCAATAAAGTTCGCCTCGTTGTGGGCGGGAAGAATGATGCTTAGGGTTTGGGTCATCGGAATGCAGAAAGTGCCCGCCAGCGGGGATTATCGTCGGACAGGTATCTGAGGTGACCCCAACTGCCCCATTTGTTGGGTCGGTAAATGTCTGCATAGGCATTGAACAACTGACCGCCAAGCGCATGCCAGCCCCGAAGCAATTCAGTATACAATGCACCCATTTCGGGCGTGTAGTTGAAATGCGTAAAGAAGGCTGTCAGTTCTTCATCATCTACCATCGGCCCCACTCCAACGACATGCGATCCGCCCTCGTACATTATCAGATCCAAGCCATACTTTTTTGCAACTTCGGCTTGATAGGGCAAACGCTCGGTCAGGTTATGAGCCAGGGTATCCTCCCACTCACCGCTGACGAGACCGTCACGCAGTTCGGCCCATGCTTGAGCCGAAGCCGCGTCAAAACGGTGCTTTTCAACAAATGACGTCAACCCAGAGCCCGTAAGACCTTTTTCCCGACCCTGTTTCTCGGCCAGGGTCCGGCTTTCAGACAACCAACTCTGAACCATCTCTCGCCTGTTTTCTAACCCCAGCAGGCCGCCAAAATAGCCGGTAACCGCGTAGGCATCAAAATAGTCAGCGGGACGAGTTCTGTTGTTGTTGTCTGCCACCCAATCAGGGGCTTCCAGGATCAAGTCTTCCAGGCCGATCCAACCGGTTTGGGTTGCGATTACACGCACCAATCGATCCTGTGCCTGATCGCCATAAACCTTGTTCCAGATTTGTGCCATCTCGGCGGCACGCCCGCCATAGTAGGCAACCCAATGGTCCTTTTTCCCCCATGCAGCCAGAGCTTGTTCGTCGGCCCAATGCGCTTGTTGAAATTGCCAGTTCCACACCTCGTTAGAGAATTCCACATATGCTTTTTGCTCAACCCAAAGTGTCTTTTCCACGTATTGAGCAAAGGTCTGCATGTATTCATCTGTCGCCAGATGGGGCATGTTGAACCATCCGTCTGCGCCGGTTCTATTCAGCAGTTCGACCATAACCTCAAGTGGGACACCGAGACGGGCATATGTGTAATCAGTGGGTCTTGGGCGATTGATCCATTCGGATTGGGTTGAATTGTTGGTCTCCATCCAGTCCATGAAGCGTAAAACTTCGAACCCTTGCAGATGATCTAACCAAAGCGGGTTGAAGATGGCGCCTGCGTCGTAGGCATTTTGATGTTCGAGTTTAACAACCGATATGTTTCGGACATAATCCCCGCCCAAATGCGTTCGCTGGATGCGAATGTCGACTAAACCCGGGCCAGGCTCAAAATCAAACTCGACCCGGTTCTTGCCATATTTAACGTTCTTGGCTCGCCCTGAAACTTCGACGACGCCCTTGCCCTCATACCGCAGAAGGTATCGACCCTTAGTCGAGGTCGCTTCAGCTGGAATATCGGTCAGGATCAGAGTTCCGATCGAGCTGAGTTCCGGGGGAATTGCTTCGGGCCAACCATATTCATCAAGATATCCGGCCTTTTGCAGATCTTCGTGGCTTGACCCACCAAATTGCCGGGGCAAATGGCCGATCCAGGGGCGGGCGGTTTTCATTACGTCCAGAAACGGTTGCTGCACAGACCAGTCATTCACGCCCGCAAGCCCAATCGCCAAGGGTACAGGACCGTCGGGCTCTGGCGGTGTCGGAAACCCCTCTGGCAAGGCGACGGGTTCGGCTGGTTCAACGGTGGCTTGTGCTTCTTCGGGGTCTACATCGGCTTCGTCTGACGCGTCGCTTGTAACGGGCTCCGGAGGAGGGGGTGTTGGTCGGATGGTGTCATATGCAACCGCCGCATCATTTGCGATCTGTTGCAGTCTCTGCGCTAGCGCCGGACTTGGGGCACGATATGAACCGCCCCATTTGTCCCGTAGTCGTCGCGGCAGACCGACCGGACTTTCCCCGGAAATCACCGCATATTGGACCATTGTCAAAAAGTAGAAGCCCAGGTCGTTGGGGTGGATGTTGTCGGAAAAGAAATCTTCGATCCCTCCGACACCGGGTACAGAACCTGCGGCAATTTCTGAAGTTAGGCGCGACATGGCTTGTCCCGCAGGGATCAATTGCATCGGCGGGGCATCCGGATCGCGTTTGGTGTTCACCGCATCAACAATCCCTTGCCAAACAGAGAGGTCTTGCTCAATACGCTGTAGCCAAGGCGTGTCGTCGCCATCGTCATATTCAATGTCGATCCCGCTGCCGGACCGCAAATCGTGCCAGGTTTCCTGCAAGAAAACACGGGTTTCTGCGTTTGCTCCAACGGCGAGATCATAGTATTTTTGCGCGTATTCGACACTGTCGCCATACCCGGCATGATTGGCGAGTGGAATGGCCTCGGTTAGTACGACGACATTGTAGTCCCCGCCTGCCAATGCGCGTCTGGCGTTCAGGCCTTCGCCACGGTCGGGTTCGGTCCAGTTATAGGACAAGGGCGCGCCATTGATGATCTGATAGTCCACCTGAACGTTTGGAGCGGCCCGATCAAGAACCTCTGCCATCATCTGCGGATTGGTAGGACCAAACAGGCTGTGCCCGACAAAAAAAACGCCGACCAGTGTGGACAGCCAACTCATTGCGGAACTCCGGTTTTTGGATAAGAGGTGACAGTTGTCCAAACGATCTCCTGCATCAACAGGGCCGCTTCTGGTGAGGGTGCTTTGGCGGGGGTGCCATCTGCCTTTAAAAGCTCATGGGGCAAACCAACCGGAGATTGTTGGTACAAGACGGCATAATGTGTCAAAGCAACCAGGTAGTTCCCAAGATCACCCATGTGAATCGGATCGAGCTTGCCATCGGGGTCAGTACCAAACAGATCCTCGGGACCTGAAATTCCATCAACCCCGCCCGCTGCATTGACAGCTTTCGTGAATTGCAACAGAACCTGTCCAGCTGGAATTACATGAACCGGTCGATCAGGATGTCGGGCCAGGTCAACCAACAAAAGGCGGTTTTCCCACAGATTTTCAAGATCTTCTTCCAGCCGCAGCTCCCACCCCTTCGGGTCGTTGAGCCAGTGCCACGTTTCATAGAGAAAAATTCGGCCGTCGGGGTTGGCATCATGTGCAAGATCAGCCCACAGTCCCAGATACTTCACGCTCTCATGGTATTTGATCGCATCCTTCAACTCGACCATTTCGGTCACAACAACCGCGTCATAATTTCCCGATCCAACGGCCTCTGAGGCCGGACGGAACACGTCGGGTCGCGTGTTGCTTTCGTCAAAGCCCAAAATCTCGATATCCGGCTCCCAATGCGCTCTCAGTTGGGTGCCCCAACCAAGTTGGCTGTTGTATCTGTGCCCATCTCCGGCCAGTTGCGCCAGCATGGCGGGCATGTCTTGGTTGACTAAGCTGTGCCCCAGAAAAAAGACATTCATAGGTCCCTTTGGAGCTGGCAACGGAGTTGCATAGGTAGCATTTACCACTGCTGCGGAAGGAACACGGGGTTTCAACCAAAACCAATATACCCCGGCACAAAAGACCATCAGAACTGGCAGAAGCAATAAGAGAATACGCATTGTCGGCCTAACTTGTTTCACAGGATCGCAGGTTGGGTTGTGTCAGAAACATTTGTAGCGTGACTGCAATCGGCTTTCACGCACGAACTGTGACCGCCGAGACAATCAACCCATGGCCCTGCGCGATTTTCCCCGAAATCTGATCACCTTGTGCAAAGGGGGCAACGGATTGCGTGAACTGAGCAGAAAACCGATCACGGGAATTTGTGAAACTCATCTCTAGGGTCTGGAAATCAAACAGCTGATTGCTGAGGGGATATTGTGCCTTGTAGACGCACTCCTTAACCGAGAACACCAGCTTGGCATCGAGTAACGGATTTTCCTGACGACTTAACCAACTTTGCTCTGATGGTGTGCAGACCGTTTCGAGCAGGTCTTTTGAAAGAGGTGTGAAGTCCTCAATATCCAGTCCAAGCATGTGAACGTCACCAACCCAGGCGACAGCGGCAAGGCAAGCGCGGTCACAGTGGGTTATGCTTCCAATCAAGGGCGCTGGCCAGATTGGAGCTCGATCTTGTCCCATTGGAATTGCCATAGCGGGCGCGCCAAGTTCGGCCATGGCTTTTCGGGCGGCCATTCTGCCAGCCGCAAACTCACGTCGCCGTTTTGGGACGGCGCCCTTAACAGCCAGCAACTCTTCAGGGTACGCGGAATTATTGCCCTGGGGGTCGGCCGCGGCCAGAGCAACCACCGGGTCGACAATGGATGATGCCAGCATCAATGCAGAGGAAACAGCTTCATTCATTGGGTCCGCATCCGGCGTCCTGCGCGCATGGCGCGGCGTTTGGACATTGTTTCAGATCGGGCGGCAGTGTCGGTGACGGGCTGGTGTTCGTCTACTGAGTCCTGGTTCAGATGCGCGCTTAACCCACCCAGGGTTGGAAACCGGAATATGTCGGTGATCGAAAGGCTTGGTTGGTCGAGCACCTGACGAAGTTCCCGGTGCACCTGAACTGCCAGCAGAGAATGACCGCCCAGAGTAAAGAAATTGTCGTTCGGTTGAATATCGCTCACGCCGAGCGTGCGTGACCAAATGGCCGCAATTTTGGCTTGTACACCATCGGTTGGCTGATCGCTTTGAACCGGTTTTGCAGTGCTCTGAGGGGTTGGGTCCGGCAGGGCCTTGCGGTCGATCTTCTTGTTTGGCGTCAAAGGAAAGTGATCGAGCGTCACTATATGAGTAGGCACCATGACCTCGGGTAGACAGCTGGCCAGATGGCTTCGCAGCGCGGCGTCCGAAACGGGTGTATCTGTCGTGATGTAGCCGATCAACTGAACATTTCCTGCCTGTTCTCTTGAAATGACAACCGATGCTCGAACACCGGAAAAACCGGATAGTGCGTTTTCGATTTCGCCAAGCTCGATCCGTTGTCCACGTATTTTGATCTGATGATCCGCACGCCCCAGAAAATCGAGGCTGCCATCTGCCCGCCATCGCACCAGATCCCCGGTGCGATACATCAGTGGAGCAGCCGTAACCGTCAGCCCGGCCTCAGTGGCAAACCGATCGATCTCGAACCGTTCTTCAGTCAGTTCGCGGCGGTGCCAATACCCGCGAGTGACACCTTCGCCGCCGATGAAAAGTTCACCTGGAACGCCAAGCGGGCAAAGTGCGCCTGTGTCGTCCAGAACGTAGACAGCCGTATTTGCGATCGGTGTGCCAATGTCGACGACACCTTGGGGCTCGTTCGGTACCTCCCGGCAAGTCGACCAGATTGTGGTCTCGGTGGGGCCGTACATGTTTAGGATCTTGGCTTTGGTGCAACGGCGCAGGTCGTTGACCAATTCGGCTGGTAAGGCTTCTCCACCAAGTAAGAGATGTTCAACCTGACCCAATGCTATTCGAGCCTCGTCATTCATCGAGATGATGCGCGCCATCGACGGCGTACACTGCATGTGGGTTACACCGTGGCGAATGATTTGCGCCGCCAGAGAAAAGTCATCGTTGGCCAGTGTACTAGGGGCGTTGGCAAGCCGGAGCACCTCGGCCAAGGGTTTGAGCCCTTCCAAAACAACTTCCGGGTCAATTCCATAGTCAATCAGGCAGGCGATCTCATCCACACCTATCCGTTTGAGGCTTTCGACGCGGGCCACGGCATCTTGCACGGTGCCAAATAGACCTGAATCCTCGAAGTATCTCTCAAAGGCAAAATCCAGGATGGCTTCAAGCTCATCTGTGCTGAGTGACCCCAAATCCATTTCGAAAGGGTTGGAAACTCCTTTGGGCTTCTTGAAGGCCGGGAATGCCCAGGCATATTGTTTGATCAGTGCCGCAGCTGAACGCAGGTAGTCTTTCATCGGCTCGCGAGCGATCTGGGCAGCCTCCTCGCGGGTATCAGCCAGATAGCTGTGCAGCATCAATGTCACGCGATGATCTTCCGGGGCATGTCCTGCCTCGCGCAAGGCTCGGTGGTATAGTTGGATCTTTTCGGCCACTTCATCGATGCTTTGCCCCAACAGGTGGGTCAAAACATTTGCACCTATTCGTCCAGCTTCGATCCAGGTTTCAGGATTACCCGCTGTTGTCACCCAAACTGGCAGGTTTTTTGACACAGGTCGCGGTTGGGTTACGACTGCGTGCGTGGAACCATCTGCTTTTACAAACTCTACCGACTCTCCGCGCCAAAGTTTGCGAACGGTTTCAATGCTTTCAAACATTGCTGGTTTATTCTGCGGAGGCGTGTTCTCAGGCCTCAGGATAAAATCGTCGGGTTGCCAGCCAGACGCAAAACCGATTGCGGCCCGCCCGCCCGTCAGGTTGTCGATGACGGCCCACTCCTCAGCAATTCGCGCTGGATGGTGCAGGGGTGCCACACAGCTACCTGCTCGCACGGACAGGTTTTTGGTAACAGCTGCAACTGCAGCCCCTGTCACGGACGGATTTGGATAAGGACCGCCAAACGCGTGGAAATGTCGCTCAGGTGTCCAGACAGCGTTGAACCCGTTCGCGTCTGCAAATTTAGCCCCTTCAAGCAACAATTGGTACTTTTTCGGCCCCGGACCGTCATCGTTGCCCCAATACATCAGGTTGAAATCAATAGGGCGATCAATCTGTGTGATTGGACCGTTCGAAACAACGGCACGGTTTTCGTTGCCTGTCAGAACCACTTTGAAGCCGCGTGCAAGCGTCCAAAACAATTCTAGTACAGAGATATCGAAGTTGAGGCTGGTGACTGCCAGCCAGACAGCGCCGTCTTCGTGCTCGATGCGGTCGTCCATCCCGGCAAAGAAGTTGGCGACGTTCCGATGCTCGACCATCACGCCCTTTGGGGTGCCTGTCGAACCAGAAGTGTAGATCAGATAAGCCAAATCGTCGGCGGTTGCTCCGCCGTCAACGTTACGGGCTTCAGGGTCGGTCTCGACGTCTTCGATGCACAGGATGTCTGCATCCGAGGATGGTAGGTTCGTGATCATGTCGCGTTGTGAGATCAGAACGCTTGCCTGGCTGTCTTTGACATAGTGCGCGATGCGATCGGATGGATAGGCGGGATCAAGCGGCACATAGGCCCCTCCCGCCTTGAGGATTGCCATTGCACCTATAACCATGTCCAGTGAGCGATCGGTGTATAGGCCTACGTTAGCGCCAGGGCCAACGCCCATGGCGCGCAAACGTTCGGCAACACTGTTGGCGCGTCTATTCAGTTCGCTATAGCTAAGGGCCTTGTCATCGATGACAAGCGCAACAGCATCTGGAGATCTTTCCGCTTGTGTCTCAAAGGCGTGATGTACGGTTTCGTTGCGATCATAGCTTTTGGCACTGCTGTTCCAATTGGTCAGAATACGTGCCCGTTCCGAAGCCGACAGGATTGATAGGTTACTGATAGAGCTATCTTTATTGGCGTCTTGAACTTGCTCTATTGCCGTTTCCAAGCGTCGTGCCAAAAGCGCGATCGTGGCCGCGTCAAACGATGCTCGATCTACGTGCAAAACAGCCTGTTCGGGTTGCAGCGAAACAGTGACGCAGCTTCCGGTTATTGGACCTGCCGCGTCTAGCGAAATGGCGATCTGCGGGATTTGGAAACCCGTGATTGCAGGGTCTCGGACTGGCAGATCGGACGGAAATCCTCCGAGCGACGCAGCTTGATCTGTAGTGGTGGTAAGTCGGTTAGCGATTGCAGATAAAGTCTCGTTTCCGAATACGGGGAGGGGAACCCAAGGTTCGACAAATCCAGGCGCCAGATTGGCCTTTGTCTGCAAAGGTGCAGAGGTAAGAGCAATCACGATTTCTTCTGACCCGTCACCGTGTTGCGCCCAAACCGCCGCGGCCAGCGCTAATTGTTCGACGGAAACGCCTTGAGGTACCGCAATTTGAACCGTGTCACATTCCCCGTTTGTGGCGCCTGTGGCCAGTGGCATGGCGACAGGTTTGCCCCTGTGCAAAACCGGGCGCCAATGACGCTCACCCGCCAGCACTGAAGAGATGGCATCGGACCGCTGCTTGGCCTGATCAACCGTTGGGCTTTGAAGAACCTGTCCAACTTTGACCCAATCCGAAAGCGACAAGGCGCTTCCGTGAAGTGTGGTAAGCTGTTCGAAGCGAATGTCGCCCTGTCCTGTCGCGACCACCAAACCCGAGGTATCAAACTGTAGAACGGTTCCCGGTTCTTTGCCGCTGTTGTCCCCTGTTGGGCTTGCAGACCCGATGGCAATGAGCCCATTGTCCGTTTCGATCTTGGGGCACACCAACGGGTTCCAATATTCTCCAAAGTGCAGCGATCGGACAACAGTCGCCAAGCGGTCAGCGGACTGGGTCAGATCCAGAGAGCCACCCGCATCAGGTCGATCATCGCGTGCAAAATAACGGCGATCCGTCAAATTCTGCTCAGTCGGCCTCAAGCCGTTTTCCAGTTGCTCCAATACATCTGAAAAACTGTCGAGAGCCGCTGCATAGCATTTCGAGTTCAGCGACAAGGCGGTTTCATCTGATCCAACGTCAAACGTGGGCTGAGCCAGGATGTCACCTGTATCGATACCTTTCTCGATCAGGTGCCAGGTTACGCCATAGCTTGTTTCGTCATTCAGCAAGGCCCATACAGGGGTGTTCAGACCAGCATAATGGGGAAGGGGACCGTCGTGAAAATTCACCGAACCCTTTGCCGGTAAAGACAGGATATCGTCCCCCAACACCTGAAGATTGGCAATCGAGAGCAACCAATCAATGTCACCCGGTTGGAACAATTCTGTCAGGGTCGAGACCTTGTCCCCATGCGGCAGGCCTTTTGACGCAGCCCAGGACTGGATTGCAGGATCTGACGAAATGACAGCCCTGATCTGGTGTCCCTGATCCATGACCGCATCGGCGCAGCCAATTAATAGAGATTCATTGCCAATTACGACGCAGGAAAAACCAGTCATCTAGGATCCTTCACAATGGGAACCGGGGGAAGGTGGAATCTTGTAAGCCGGGCCGCGAAATATTGATGCGATGGCGTGGGTGACCAGGTCGCATAGAAACCAGTTTGGATCTGCCTGTGGTTTTCGCTGAATGAACTTGCGAATGCGCCAAAGCGATCCGGCTAAAACAAGGCTGAATGTTGAGATGGTTGCGTAGATGACACCATGGTTCTTGACTAAATACCGCAAACGCGAGTCAAACCAATAGGGTGGAGTCCGATCCCAGGTTTTCATGCCTGTGCTTGCGGATCCAAGATGAACAACTTTGCTTTGTGGCAAGTAGTGCGTGGTAAATCCCATTGCGGCAGCCCGGCGGCACAAATCAGTTTCTTCGAAATACAGAAAGAAATTCTCGTCAAAGCCATCGGTTGCTTCAATCACTTCTCGTCGGATCATCAGGCTCACCCCTGCGGTCCAGTCAACACGCATTTCATGCTTTGAGATCGGCAGTGTGATGATGGAGTTTTTTAATACCCGGCTGACAAGCCCGGTTCGCGCAGCGGCCTCGAATTCCCCGGTGATGGACGGGAAACGAAATGCCGTTTGGTGCGGTACGTTATCCTCACCTTGAATGTAGCTGCCAACCAAACCCGCCGTGGGGGTGGCGTGTAGAAAATCACGCAAGAGTTTGATTGAATTCGGCTCGGGCCACGCGTCTGAATTCAAAACATAGTAAAAGTCCGGTTGTGCGCCCGATGACAGGTTTGCACGCATGCCAAAGTTCATGCCCGCACCAAACCCTCCATTTCGGCCGCTTTGCAGAACCCGCACCCGGTTGTTGTGGCTCCATCCGTTTTGTTCTGCGGTGTTCTGAAGCAGTTCGAAAGAGCCATCTTCTGAAGCGTTGTCGACCACAACAATCTCGCCATTCGTTCCTTCGATGCTGCGCACCGCCGCCTCGCAGGCTCTGAGCGTAAGTTCAGGTGTGCGATAGTTCAGGATAACCGTGAGAATCGACTGATCTGACATGTAATCTACTCGGCAGCCGTTGCGCTTGCCCAGGTCGCACTGTCGGTTTTGTTGTCTCCGTCTGCTTGGTCAAGATAGGTTCTCAGCTTTTCAGCCAATACCGAGACATTAGGTACCAAGACCATGCTGTCGTGATCACCCGGAACTTCGACGACTTCAACCTCGGGGGCCCATTTGCCCCAATCGTTGTCATTGAATACGTACTCGCGTTGCTCACTCACCCAATTGCCGCCGCTGACTTTCCAGTGCTTGTCCATTGGGGGCCGAAAAAGGGTCATTGGGCCGCTCCACGGTTGCACTTGGTATGCCTGGATGGCTTCGAGAAACGCGAGCTCAACCTTGACGTTGTTAAAGGCAGTTGCAACGTTTTCTTCGGGTCGCGGGGCTTTGCGTTTTTCCAATTCCCATTGCCAGCGATTGCGAACCCACTCGCGCAAGTACGCAGGCCCTTTTGACTTGAACTGCTGGAGTTTGATCAGTGCTTTGTCTTTGCGGGTCAATGAAGGGCGAATGGGCAACGGGGAATCCAGCAGAGCCAGAACGGCAACCTCCTCACCGGCAGCCGTGAGCTGCTGCGCCATTTCATAGGCCGTAATACCACCGCCGGAAAAACCGCCCAACATATAGGGACCGCTTGGTTGGATCATACGAAGCTCGGCCACATAGGCCCGGGCAGCGTCGTCCAGGCGCCTATGCGGCTCGTCGGTTCCGACCAAACCTTTAGCTTGAAGGCCAAAGACCGGACGATCATTGCCCAACATCAGGGCAAGATGGCGCAGGTTTAACACGTTGCCGCCCATACCTGCGACAAGGAAGAATGGTGTGGCACTTGAGTTTTCAGCCTGATGCAGCGGCACGAGATGCTTATACTCAGTGTCTGTTGGGCGCGTATTGTCTTCGACGGACGATGATATGTCCCCCACTCGTGCAGCGATCCTTTCTGCGATCCTTGCCACACTGGGGGCTTCGAACAGGACTGAGATCGGGAACTCGATCTTGTACATACGGTTGATTTGGGCGAACAAGCGAACCGCAATCAACGAGTGCCCACCGAGGTCAAAGAAACTGTCCTGAGTGCCAACCTGACTAACACCCAGCAAAGTTTCAAAGAACCCAGCCAGCGTCTTTTCGATTTCGGTTTCCGGTGCAACATATTCGGTATCAAGATCAGGTCGTTCGAAACTCTGCGCGTTGTCGCTTACTTGTTCGGATACGGCATCAGCCTGTTGTAGCAAAGCAGGCAGATTTAACGGGCTGAGGATCACCTGAGGTCGGTCCGCCGCAATTGCGCGGCGCAGAGCCGCGGGACCTTCGTCGGCTCGAATACCTTGCGCGATCTGTCGGTGCAGTCTGAGTTCTTCGGGTGAGAGTGGAGCATCGATGCCAGGGGCTGCTAGCCCCAGATCCACGGCTGAGGCATCGGCAGGACCCGAGATCTCTATCGCCAACTCTTCGGTCAACCGCTTCATCTGGAAGCCGGAAATATCGACACAGATGTTGCCTTGCGCGTCGCACAAGGTGATGTCGAAAGACGTAAATCCACTGATTGGAGTGGCGCCCTCTGACATGCGCACCCAACTACGGACGTCTGCGGGCAGGGCATCATAGACCCGAAGACTGCGATATGAAACGGGCACCCAAAGCGCTTCGTCGTCATAGGTTTCCGCCAACGAGATGGCCCAACCCGTAGCAAGATCCATCAGACCCGGGTGAATTTGATAGCCTTGTAAAAGGTCACTGTGATGGACGTCAGGCAGCGCCAGCCGCGCCAATCCTTCGCTGTCACCGAAGGCCGTGTTGCGTAGCACATGCCAACGCGATCCGAAGTTCAAATGGCGTTCTTGCGGCGAACGTAACCGACCATCCAACGGTGCTGTTTCGGACTTTGGGCAGCGCGTTGCAATATTACTCAGGTTCAATGGAGTTGGACGCGCGTCATCGAGCAAATTCAGGGTCGCCTGTGCGTTCAGAACATACCCGTCAGCACCATTGCTGTGGACAGTAAATGTCACTTCGTCCGCCTTGTGTTCGAGCCGGACCACAACCTCGCGGGATTGGTCGGGCTTCACGTCCAGTGGTCGGAAGAAAAACAGATCCCGGATCTCGTAGGGAACGTCGATCCCATGCGCCTTGAGAGCCTGAGCCGCCAGTTCAATGTAACCAGTGCCGGGCATGAGCGCGGTTCCATCGCGTGTGCGGTGTTCGTTGAACACCCAGTGCTCGTCCAGGCGCATGTGCGATACAAAGATTCGGTTGCCGTCGGCACCGAACCCCATCTCGTCTAACAGCGGCAAGTCGGTGGCTTCACGCTCGGTTGGCTGGGCTCCATCCGTGCGCGCTGACATGGCTTCCGCGGCCATACCTACGTCCGACCAAACACCCCAATTTACGGCCACAACACGAGTTGCGGCGTTTCGGCGAGACCTTGCCCAAGCATTCAGGTACTCGTTTGCAGCGACATAATCGACCTGACCAGCAGGGCGCGTTGCGGCACTGGACGAGGAAAAGAGTACCATCAATTCCAACATTCCATCTGGGAACAAGGTGTTCAAAACCTGTAGGCCGTTAATCTTGGGGGCCAGAACCTGCTGAATCTCGGCTTCGTTCTTGGTGGCAATTAGTCCATCGGCGATGTGCCCCGCAGCATGTATCACGCCATTCAGGGCGCCAAAGGTGTCTTCAGCCAGTCGAACAGCAGCACGCATTTGGTCGATGTTGCAAACATCTGCAGACACAGCCATGACGCGGCCGGTCTCGATAGCCTGTAGTTCGCGCATGGCAGTAATTCGTCGAACCAGTCGATCGTTGGGACTGTGAGTGCTTTGATAACTGTCCCACTGCTCTTGCGGAGGCAGGACATCACGTGAGAGCAACACGACGTTGGCATTGTTGTTGCGCATCAGATCGGCTGCCAATGTCAGGCCGATACCGCCAAAGCCACCGGTTATCAGGTACGTCCCTCCCTCAGAGAAGACGGCTGCTTCGGGAGACTTCAACTGAAGGTGCTTGTAGCTCTGTCCAAATCGTTGGGTGCCGCGCAAAGCCGCAATCGTGTTGCCAGGCTCGGCCAGCAATTCCTCCAGGATGCGAGTTGTAAGTGTATCATCCCCAAGGGGTGATTTTGTGCGGCCACGCGACCAAAAATTAACGGCCTCGACCTCGGGCAAGTCGATGTCGATCGTGGCACAGGTGACGCCGGACATCTCGTGCGGGATGACGCCCGCGGGCCCTGCGATGGTGGCCTTTTCAGGATAGGGTAGTGCTTCTCCACGAACCTGCGCAGCGCCCGTGGTGAAGACAGCAATATGCAGTGCTCCGGGCAGTTCGACGCTGGTCATGGCCTGCGCCAGTGACGTCAAGCTCAAGAAGCCATGCTCCATGTTGCGGTCATAGAAGCTATGACCAGGACGGAAGGTTTCGGAGCGTGTAACCAGCCAGAAGTGACCTATCCGATCGGGCAGTCGGTCTGCTTCGGTCAAGTGGTGAAACAGGTTGTCGTGACCATGTCGCCCCTGTTCAGGTGGGACCTGATACAAATCATCTCCCAGTTTGGCATATGTGTCGCCTGCTCGTATCCGGGTAACGACATGGCTAGGCTGCGGATAAGCGCTCTATTGCAGGGGCCGCGACACCTGCATCGTCCTCAAAGATCAGCCAGTTTAGTGGCTCGGTCTCTTCCAACTCGGTTTCAACGTCTACGTCACATTCTGCCAACCGAGGGCGCCATGCTGGGCGCCAGCCCCAGTCTCCAAGGTCATCCGAGCGTTTCAGGGAAGGGGTGCTGACTTGTGTGCTTTGCGTGCCGGGTTCGATGAAATAGCGGCTTCGCTGAAATGCATAGGTCGGCAGCGGTAGACGATGACGTTTGGCTTCACCCCATATCTGCGGCCAATCGGCCTCAACTCCACACGCCCATAGACGCCCGATTACTTGCAGGAAAAATGCGTCATCGGGGATATCTTGATCCGGGTGCCGCAGCGAGCTCAGAACCTGCCCGGGCGAAACCCTGTCAGCCATCTGTGCCAGCGAGCTTAAAGCCTTGCCAGGTCCAACTTCCAAATAGACGCGGGATGGTTCAGTTGCCAGCGTGTTGATGCAATCGGCAAAATGCACGGTATTGCGCAACTGACCCACCCAATATTCCGGATCGGTGGCCTGCTCATTCGTCAGTGGCAGCCCCGTGCGGTTTGACAACACCGGCATCTGAGGCGGCGAAAGGCTAATACTTTGTAAAAATGAACGATAGCTATCCAGAATTGGTTTCAGCATCCGCGAGTGTGCCGCGATGTCGATCGCGATGCGCTGATGATCGATATCTTGACGAACCAGCTCCTGCGCCAGCTTATCCAGAGCATTCTGCGGCCCGCTCACTGCTGTCAGTCGTGGGGCATTGACCGATGCGATGTCCAGATCGTCACCTATCATGGCTTGTACTTCTGGCAAGGGGAGCGAAATCGACAGCATTCCTCCGGCCGGAACGGTATCAAACAGACGCCCGCGTAGCAGCACAAGATCAATACAATCCTCGAATGACATGATACCCGCCAGACATGCGGCCGTGTTTTCACCCATCGAATGACCAACGAGAGCTGCAGGATTTACCCCCCAATCCATCCAGAGTTGAGCCAGAGCGTATTCAACAATCATGATCAAAGGCAGTTGAACCGACGGCTGGGTCAGTTTTGCCTCTGCTTCAGCCGAGCCATTTTCAGGCAACCAGATAGCGCGAATGTCGTAGTCGAGTTGTTTTTGCAGGTGTTCCAACCCACGATCCATCCATTCGGCAAACACTGGTTCGGTTTCATAAAGATCGCGTGCCATACCCGCGTATTGCGCACCGCCGCCCGGGAACATGAACACTGTGTCTGGCGAACCTTCGATCGCGTCATGCGAAAACACCATCCGAGGATCGGCAGTTTCCAAAAGTTCAACGGCGTGTTCGGGTGTTTCCGCGACCAACACGCGGCGCTTTTCGAAAGCACGGCGGCCTTCTTTCAAGGTATAGGCTACGTCGGCGAGATCCAGGTCAGGATTGGATCGCAAATGATCTGCCAGGCTTCTGGCATTTGCATCCAGTCCCGATTTTGAACGGGCAGAAAGACACAGCACGTGGAACGGAAAGTCGCTTTCGTCCGAGGCGCCGCGATCAGGTGCTTGCTCAAGAATTGCATGAGCATTTGTGCCGCCGACACCGAGCGCGTTCACAGCTGCACGACGCGGTCCCTTGTGTGATGTCCAGTCACTCAGTCGGTCATTGACCTTGAAGGGGCTGGTTTCAAAGTCGATGGCTGGGTTCGGGGCTTCATAGCCCAAAGAGGGCGGAATTTTCTTATGATGCAGGCCAAGCGTGGTTTTTACCAAACCTGCGATTCCCGCTGCCGTGTCCAGATGCCCGATGTTGGTCTTGACTGATCCAACGCGGCAATAGGCAACGTCGTCGGTTTGTTTTCGGTAAGCCTCGGTCAAGGCAGAGATTTCGATTGGGTCACCCAGGTACGTTCCAGTGCCGTGACATTCGACATAGTCGATGGTGTCAGCGGCGACATCAGCTTCGGCCAGCGCCGCGCCCACTGCTGTGGCTTGCCCATCGACGCTTGGCGCCAGGTATCCGGCCTTGGCTGCGCCGTCATTGTTCACAGCCGAGCCTTTGATCACGGCCCAGATATGATCACCATCCGCCATCGCCTCATCCAGTCGACGCAGCGCAACTGCGCCCGAACCCGAGCCGAACACAGTTCCCTGCGCGCGATGGTCAAAGGCGTGGCAATGACCGTCCGGACTAAGGATCTCATTCTCCTTGTAGAGATACCCACGACCCTGCGGCAGTTCGATGGTGACGCCACCTGCGAGAGCCATGTCAATCTCGCCCTCTCTCAGGGCTTTGCAGGCATAGTGGATAGCGACCAAAGACGTGGAACACGCTGTTTGAATGTTGATTGACGGCCCTTTGAGGTCAAAGACATGGCTCACCCGTGTCGACAGGAAATCCTTGTCGTTGCCAGTATGACGCAACAAAAACATGCCCGTCTCATCCACAAGGCCAGGATTGGAGCAGATGTTAAAATAGAAATAGCTGCCCATTCCGCAGCCCGCGTAGACGCCGACAGGGCCGTCAATAGTTTCGGGGGGATGCCCGGCATCCTCCATTGCTTCCCAAGCGACTTCAAGAAACTTGCGGTGTTGTGGGTCAAGGATTGCAGCTTCCTTTGGACTAAACCCGAAGAAATCGGCGTCAAAGTCGGCAAACCCGTCCAGCAGAGCAGCAGCTGGTACATAGTTCGGATCGGATAGCAGGTTTGGGTCTTCGCCAGCAGCCAGCAAAGTCTCTTCGTCCAGTGAACGGATAGATTCAACTCCGTTCCGCAAGTTGCGCCAAAATTCCGAAGTTGAAGAGGCGCCTGGGACGCAAACGGACATGCCAACAATGGCAATGTCACCAGTATATTGTTTTTTACCTGCTACCATAGTCTGACCAAACGATCCCCAGTTCGTTCATATCAGCCCACACACCCGTACCGAATGTACCGGACGCTAAACCGGGCCGAAAGCATTCAATTTTATCTATCTTACCAAGATGACCCTAACGCACTGATTTCGTGCTATAAAGCATTTCCGTCATTTCGGTTCCCCCTCATGGTACCGCGACAATCCCCTTGATCCCCGATCATTGCGGCAACAATGCGAACAATATGTGATCAAAGAAGACATCAAGTTAAGGGGAAAATGATCACAGAATACTGCGGCTGCCCTTTGGCTGTGATCGGGCCCGCATGACCGGCCCTTCGCCAAACAATGTAGGGCGGCGTTGCTCCTTGACCGGGAACCTCAACCGTTCCGCGTAACCCAATACTGCTCCCGCACATAACCACGTAAATGGCGTTAGGGTCGCATTCAAGAGCATGTCCATCATGGTTGCAGCCAGGATTATCGTAATTGGCGCCACATAAGGGGATAATTCGGAAGCCGGGATCTTTCGGCTGTAGATGAACAACAAGAGAATTGGCAAGGTAAGCAATCCCATCTGCCCAACATAACCAACCCAGCCGAAGGTGCCGAAGATAATGATCCACATGCCGTCAGGAATCGTCAGGATATCGGCAGTTTCCTGATGCCGAACAAGATTTCGGCCCCAACCACCCCACCCGAACCAGGGTTTCTCGTGGGCTCTTTCAAGTAGTGCTTCTTCGTTGTCGAAACGGTACTCCAGTGATTGCGCCCGCGCTGGATTGATTTCTTGTGCCTGGGCAACGATCTCGTCCAACGGAACGACGCCCACATTTCGCAGCATCGGATAACCTGCTGCAAAGAAAGCAAGAACCAGAGCGAGTAAGATTTTTTGTCTCTCGCCAAAGAACAACATTACCGGCGTCAGCAATAAGCCATAGCCCAAAGACGCAAGGCTTTTGCAGGCATTGAGAACCAAAAGCAAATAGGCAGTCGCGGCGCCCCAGTATAGTCGCGTTCTGCCTCGCGACATGCGAGTCAAAGCAGCTGCAGACGCTAGTGCAGTGACCATGAAGAATGCCAGCCACAAGCCATGGGGCAGGAACACGATGGGTCGGAACCCGCCTTCGCGGATCATCTGCTGGAAATCGTGCTGAAAGAACCCGTAGACGTAGATGTTTATCAATGGGCTGAGCAGAATTTCCGCAATCGCAGGTATCGAATAAACCAGCCCGGCAACCGCCAATCCGATCAGAAGCTCACGCAAACCTGTATCTGTTGACACAAACGTCATGCCAAGAAAAAATGGAAGTAGAACAACGGCTTGGTTGATCATCACAGAGAGCAGATCCCGCAACCCCAAGCCTGGGACGTGGTTTGTTATGAACCGAATGGGCTCACTGCCCGCGAGGACCTGAAAAACCATGGGTTCCTGATTGGTCAGAACCGTGGGGATGACACACAAAAAGAACAAAGCGACCAATATCCTGGACGGCACCGACCGCGGCCACATCGACATCCACCGATCAGCAACGAGAGTGCAACCGATGAAAGCTCCGATCGAAGATATGGAATCCTTGTTCATGGACGGTACCAATGGCAGGTCAAATTCGGCAACCGGAGGAAGGATTAGATAACCGCCCAGAATGCTCCAGATAATCGCACGTTCGAGTGGGATTTTGCGGAACAGGATCACGCAGACAATGGGCCAAATCAACAGCATCAGATATGCGAACGCGTTAGGCATCGGGTCCAGTTTCTTCTGGTCAGGTTGTTGTGTGCACAGTAGCAGCCTCGGGCTGACGTGTCGCGGTATAGCGTGGCAATGGGGCATTGAAGTGGCGACAATCAAGCGGTTTTGCATCGTCTTGCGGGAACGGCACACCACTCTGGCGCTTTGGTTTTTACATCTATAAGCAAAGAACAAAGGGCAGGAGCACAGCGTGCAGTTTTCTTTTTCCGGCACGACCATTCAGGTTAATATCCCTGATCGGGAAACCTTGTTGTCAAAAGTTGGCGAAAGGTTTCGATCCGGTCAGGGGTTTGCGCTGGCGACGATCAATTTGGACCACCTGGTTAAGCTGGGTAAAGATGACAAGTTCGCAAAGGTTTACGCCGCGCAAGATTTTGTTGTCGCAGATGGGCGGCCAATTGTTTGGCTGTCCAGGTTGGCAAAGCAACCGGTCGAACTCTTGCCCGGATCTGATCTGGTAGGCCCGCTGGCCCAGGTAGCTGCTGCCGAAGGTGTGCCCGTTGCTTTGGTAGGGAGTACAGCGCAGGCTCTGGAGGACGCAAAGGCGTCTTTGGAAGCGGACACTCCCGGTATCAAAATAGTCTACTGCGAGGCGCCACCATTTGGGTTTGTGACAGATGGAGAGTTGGCTGCGACTATCTTGAAAAAACTGAATGAGGCAGAAGTCGGTTTGTGTTTTCTTGCGTTGGGAGCACCCAAGCAAGAAAGCCTGGCGGTACTGGGGCGCCAGATATGCCCTCGCGTGGGTTTTGCTTCGATAGGTGCAGGCTTGGATTTTCTTGGCGGGCATCAGGTTCGAGCCCCACGGTGGGTACGTGCTCTGGCCCTTGAATGGGTGTGGCGAGCTCTTTCGAATCCGGTGCGACTGGTCCCTAGGTATATGCTTTGCCTTGCGATACTGCCGCGTCAGGTGCAGCAGGCATTACGACTTCGCAGGGAACAAAAATAGCAAGACGCCGGACTGGGGTTGCAGCTCCACAATCCAAACAGTCAGAGCACGTGGCTATTTGTATTCAATAATCTGGTGGAGGTCTCCGGAGCGGCGTGTTCGCCAATACTTGAGCATTCCCAAGAGGTTTGGGAATTTGGATATCGTTAAGAACCCAGCATGACGATAGCATTCATCGTCAGGAAGGCCATTGGACCGCAAATCACGCGCCGTTTTGCAATACGACAGCCCGTACAGCGCCAGCACACCAGCGGGCAGCCAAAAGGAGACGAAACTCCCGACAAGGGCGATCATCGGCAAGACTAGCCCATAGGCGAGTATTCTAAGGCGTTCACGACGGTAGTGCCCTGGGTGCAGGTCCGCGACATGGGTATAGGCATGTCCAGCTCGCACCGCACGGCGCCACCATTGCGAAAATCGAGTGATATTTGCATCGTGTCGCGTCATCGCAAGCGGGAGACGCTCCAGTTTCCATCCGGCCTTGGCAATACGTAAACAGAATTCTTCATCTTCGCCTGCGATCGCCTGGGGGGCAAAGCCTCCGACTGCAGAAAATGCCTCGGCTCTAACGCACATGTCGCCGCCGCAACCTTCAATCGGACCTGCTGGGCGATGCCATTCAAAATCGCACATCTGGTTGTAAACACTGGTATTTCGATTGACCTCCGAGCGCCAGCCAGTAACGACCCCGAGGTTGGGGTCGCGGTCAAGCGCTTGGCTTGCTTCTTTTATCCAATCAGGTTCCAAGGCGCAGTCGCCATCGATGAACTGGACGTACACTGGCGGGGAGCCGGAAGCTAAGTGTTCGTAACCCGCGTTTCGCGCCCGAGCAGCGCTGAATGGCATGGACATGTCCAACTCGACAACTTGTGCGCCCGCGTCACGTGCTGCCGCGACACTGCCATCTGTCGAACCGGAATCCACATAAACAATGCGCTCGGCTTGTCCCACTGCGGCATTTAGGGCGCGCACTAGGCGCTCCCCCTCGTTTCGCCCGATCAAAACCAGATCAACGCTCATGGTGTTTGCCCGTTCAACAGAGCTGTCAGAGTTTCTTCCATTCTGTCGCAGGCCTGTTCCCACCCATTCTTTTGTGCAACTGAAAAACAGGCATCAGACATGTGTCTCCATTCTGCCTCGGGCAACGCGAGTATCTGAATGGCTTTTTCTGAAAGCGCGTCTTCGTCCTCGACATCCACAACAAAGCCGGTTTCGCCATCGACAATCAGGTCAGGCGCGGCCCCCACACGAGTGCACACAAACGGAGTGCGGCATGCCATTGCTTCGAGCAGGGGTAAGTAAAACCCCTCTGACGTGCTGGTGCCCAGAAAAACATCGCATTGAGCATAGATTTTCCGAATTTCGTCCTGTTCCGGACGTCTGTAGTAAGAGCTTCCAGAGGGCAGGGATATTTCTGGCGGCAGGGTTTCGGTGCCAAAAGCGACGACGCGAAGTGATGGAAATTTCTTATGGACCCGGTTGATGACATTGAGCGCGGTTCTTGTCCCCTTGATTGGGTTCGACGAATAGAGAAATCCGATTGTTGGTTGCGTAGATTTGCCCCGTACAGGTGCGTGGAATTGCGACAGGTCTGCGCCATTTGGCATCACGATAGCATCGTTGCGATCGTATTCTTGACGCAAGACATCATCGAGCCATCCTGCCACTACAAGCGGCTGAAGGGGCAGATAGTAGGTCGCACGCGATATCTGCCCGGGGAGCGGTGAAAACACCTCATGCCCCTGAATGAGATAACATTTGTGCCCTTTGCTTGCTGGCATGGCAGCGGCTGCAAATGCCGTTTCCCACCAAGTTGCGATGATTACATCTGCGTCCGGTATATCGGTTTCCGAGAATTGAAAGTCACTGGTTGCGGCTTCGTGAACCAATTCAGGAATCTTGTGATAGTGCCCGATTTCATCTGCGTATTCAGGTTTTCCGCCTGGCAGCAGTGAACGGAGCCATTCCCTGCGGCTTTCGATCCGTTCGCAAGGGGTCACGATCGTGACCTGGTGCCCACGGTCATGCAGCATTCTGGCATACGTGGCGATCACACGAGTCCCGCCTGACAGGTTGGACCGTGGACTGAGAAAGGTAATCCTCAATGCGAACTCCTTTGCCGCTCTTCTACCGAAACGTTTCTAACACCAATACCGGCAGGGGTGGTTCGGTTTTTGGTTCTGACCTGCCTACGACTTTGATCAGGCGGTAATTGCGGAAGAATTGTGGTCTGTTTTCGACAAAAGTCATTGCAAAATCAAGGATCAACGCGCTTGCTGAATTTTAATTTGACATAAAAATTAAATAAAGCATGATTGTTACAGCGCGTGCAAATCACGCTTGGGGAGACTGGATGTTTATCGGACTGGACTTGGGAACCTCTGGGGTGCG
Source organism: Falsiruegeria sp. JB4-1 (assembly GCF_055693495.1). Classification (NCBI taxonomy): domain Bacteria; kingdom Pseudomonadati; phylum Pseudomonadota; class Alphaproteobacteria; order Rhodobacterales; family Roseobacteraceae; genus Falsiruegeria; species Falsiruegeria sp. JB4-1. The sequence continues at coordinate 3,505,581 of NZ_JBVFTZ010000001.1, read as the reverse complement.
GGCGCTGCTTGTCGACGTGGATGGCACACCGCAGGCCAGTGCGGACCAGTCACTTGCCGTGTCTTATCCCAAAATCGGCTGGAGCGAGCAGAACCCACAGGATTGGGTTGCTGCATGTCAGGCAGCCATTGCCAAGCTGACTTCGGAACGTCCCGAAGCAATGAAGCGGGTAGAAGGGATCGGGCTGTCCGGTCAAATGCACGGTGCGACGCTTTTGGATGCAGAGGGTTCCGTTTTGCGGCCTTGCATACTTTGGAATGATACGCGCAGTCATGCGCAGGCGGCTCGTCTTGATCAGCTAGCGCAGGTGCGAGCCTTGTCGGGTAACATCGTATTTCCCGGATTTACCGCTCCCAAATTGTTGTGGGTGGCAGAACACGAAGCTGATCTGTTTGCGGCGGTTGGAAAAGTTCTTCTGCCTAAGGATTACTTGAGTTACTGGCTAACAGGTCGATTCGTCTCGGACATGTCGGACAGCGCAGGAACAAGTTGGCTGGACGTAGGTGCTCGCCAATGGTCTGGACACTTGTTGGCAGCAAGCCGGATGCGGCTGGACCAGATGCCCGACCTAGTTGAGGGAACGGATGTCGTCGGAATGATCCGGCCAGAGCTGGCACGTGACCTAGGGTTGTCTGAAAACGTACAAGTTGTTGCAGGCGGCGGGGACAATGCCGCGGCCGCTTGCGGCGTTGGCGCGCTAAACGAAGGTGACGGTTTCGTCTCGCTTGGAACGTCAGGGGTGTTGCTGGCGGCCCGCGATGGTTTCCAGCCAAAACCGGAAAGCGCCGTTCACACGTTTTGTCATGCTGTGCCTGATACCTGGTATCAGATGGGCGTCATTCTTGCGGCTACCGATTGTCTGAACTGGCTGTCAAAGATCGCGGGCGCCACGCCAGCCGAATTGACTAGTGAGCTTCGTGACGTTCGCACTCCGTCAAAGGTGAAGTTTCTGCCGTATCTGTCAGGAGAGCGCACACCGCATAACGACAGCGCAGTACGGGGGCTTTCGTGGGGTTGGACATTGCGACGGATCGTGCCGAGTTGACCCAGGCCGTTCTGGAAGGTGTCAGCTTTGCACTGCGTGACGGTCTTGAGGCCTTGCGGAAGACCGGAGCGAACCTGCCCAGTCTGCTGGCAATCGGTGGAGGCACGCAATCGCGCTATTGGGTGGAGCTGTTGGCCACCGTTTTGGGAATTCCTTTGCAACTCCCCAAGCAAGGCGAACTCGGAGCCGCCCTTGGGGCGGCCCGCTTGGCGATATGTGGTGTAACTGGTGCTGCGCCGTCAGAGATCATGACCAAACCCTTGATTGCTGAAACCGTTGACCCCAACCAAACTCTCCAACCCGCGTTCGAGGACGCCTACGCAGTCTTCTCTTCGTCCTATCCCGCCTTGAAAGCCATGCCATGACACAGTTTTTCCCCGAAATCGCTCCGATCACCTACCAAGGCCCTGACAGCTCTGACCCGATGGCGTTCCGTCATTACAACCCGGACCAAGTCGTCTTGGGCAAGCGGATGGAGGATCACCTGCGGTTTGCCGTTGCCTACTGGCATTCCTTCGCGTGGGAAGGTGGGGATCCGTTTGGAGGTCAAACCTTTGAACGCCCATGGCACCCGCAGGATGAAATGGGGCGAGCCAAGATCAAAGCAGATGCTGCGTTTGAAATGTTCGACATTCTGGGGCAACCGTTTTTTTGCTGGCATGACGCTGACATTCGGCCGGAAGGGGCAGATTTTGCAGAATCCTTGCGCAATTTTGAAGAGATCATCGACTATTTTCTGGCAAAAATGGAAACCCGCAAAACACGTCTGCTGTGGGGAACGGCGAACATGTTCAGCCATCGTCGTTGGATGTCTGGTGCCTCGACCAACCCAGACCCGGATGTCTTTGCTTATTCGGCTGCAACCGTGAAGACCTGCATGGACGCCACCCACAAGATGGGTGGCGAGAACTATGTCTTGTGGGGAGGGCGTGAAGGGTATGAAACGTTGCTCAACACGGATCTTTCACGAGAGCTGGACCACATGGGCCGCTTCTTGAACATGGTTGTCGATTACAAACACAAAATCGGCTTCAAGGGCACAATTCTGGTTGAACCCAAGCCGCAAGAACCCTCCAAACACCAGTATGATTTTGACGCGGCAACTTGTATCGGATTTTTGCGAAAGTACGGGCTGGAGAATGAGGTAAAACTGAACCTGGAGCAGGGGCACGCGATTTTGGCCGGGCACTCGTTCGAGCATGAGGTCGCGGTGGCTGCGGCTGAAGGGATGTTGGGGTCGATTGACATGAACCGCAATGACTACCAATCCGGTTGGGACACGGATCAATTTCCCAATAACGTCCCCGAGGTTGCTTTGACATACTACTACATCCTGCGAGCCGGTGGCCTGGGAACCGGGGGCACCAACTTTGATGCCAAACTGCGACGTCAGTCATTGGATGCAGTGGATCTGATTGCGGCACATGTCGGCGCGATGGATATCTGTGCAAGGGGACTAATGGCTGCGGCAGCGATGCTGGAAGATGGCGGATTGGATGCAGCTCTTAAGGATCGATACGCGGGCTGGGACAGCAATGAGGCGCAGACGATGCTGAACAGCGATTTTGACAGCATCTTTGCGGATGTCGTGAATGGTTCGATCAACCCACAACCGAGATCGGGGCGACAGGAAATTCTTGAAAACTATGTAAACCGGTTCGTCTGACGCGTGGAGATCCGGCGGCATGTTCTGAGTGACGGCGACGTATCTGTCGCCATTCTGTCGCTTGGCTGCATAACCCAGGATTGGCGCGTCCCCGTGAATGGAACCCGGGTCCCCGTGGTACTGGGGTATGAACATCCGCAGGAATACCTGCACAACCCGTGTTTTCTGGGCGCGATCGTCGGGCGACTGGCGAACCGGGTTTCGGGCACAGGGTTCGAATGGGATGGCACACGATACGAACTGCCAGCAAACGAAGCACCCAACCACCTGCATGGTGGGAGCGAAGGGCTGCATAGTCAAAACTGGACGATGGAAGCGGACGGCAATCGTGCGGTTCAACTTCGCCTAACGTCCAAGCACGGGGACCAAGGTTATCCGGGGCGATTGGAATTGACGGTTACGGTCTCATTGTCGGGACACTGTTTGACCTACGACATGCAGGCGATCAGCGATCGGCCAACACCTGTCAATCTGGCGCAGCATTCTTATTATGCACTGGGGCAAGGGGACAGCACCCTGCACATTCCGGCTCGGGGGATTACGCCTGTTGACGACAGGATGATACCATTGGGCCACATTGCTACAGTGCACGGCAAGGTGTTTGACTTTTCCAAGCCCCGGTGGCTTTCAAAAGCTATTCAGGAGACCGGCGGTTTGGACATGAACTTCGTACTGGATGGAACGCAGGTCGTTGCTAGGAGTGGGCAGTTGACGTTGGAGTTGGAAACTGACCAACCCTGCCTGCAGCTTTATACTGGTCAATTCCTCGAGCGTTTCAACACGCCGCTTGAGGGACAGTCTCATATTCCGTTTTCCGGTTATTGTCTTGAACCACAGGGCTATCCCAATGCGGTTAATACGCAGGCTTTCCCCACAACCATCGCGACGCCCGAACGCCCATATCGGCAACGGTTGAGCGTTACGATCCGTGAGGATGAAATATGATTTTCCGTTTCTTCCTCGCTCTGTGTGTGGGCTCAGCCGCATTTGCTGAGGAACTGCCACGTGCTGAACCGACTTTCCCACCGGTCAACATGGACGAAGTAGAGCTGGGGCATCTACTGTTTTTTGACCCAGTGCTCAGCGGCAATCGGTCCGTGTCTTGCGCAACTTGCCATCATCCACGTTTCGCCACGTCAGATGGTGTGTCCTTAGGCATCGGTGACGGAGGCATCGGGCTTGGCCCCGAACGGCGACCAGACCCGGACAATCTTCCTGAACAGCGGATACCACGCAATTCGTCGGCTTTGTTCAATCTGGGGGCAAGTGAGTTCACCTCCTTTTTTCACGACGGACGGCTAGAAGTGGACACGATGCGCCCCTCTGGCATCCGAACGCCGCTGGGTGCCGAGATGGAAATGGGCTTTGCTTCAGTATTGAGCGCACAGACCATGTTCCCGGTTCTGTCAGGCGATGAAATGGCTGGCCACTATTCTGAGAACGATGTGGCACAGGCCGTGCGGCAAGGCTTCATAACTGGTCCCGGTGGTGCTTGGGACATCTTGTCCATGCGGATCGAAGCAATTCCGGAGTACCGTGCCAGGTTCGACAACGTGATCGGAACTCGCTCAATCGCTTTCACTGACATTTCAAACATGATCGCCGCGTTCATAGCTTTTGAATGGCGAGCAGATGACAGCCCGTTCGACCGTTTTCTTCGCGGCACGTCTACTTTGTCTGCGGCTCAATCTCGCGGTATGGACCTTTTCTATGGTGAAGCAGGATGCTCAACCTGCCACTCGGGTCGTTTTCAAACCGATCATGGGTTCCACGCCATTGCCATGCCTCAGGTCGGTCCGGGCAAGGCCGCACGATTTGAACGACATAACCGCGACGTTGGCCGGATGAGAGTGACAGGGGAAACAGCAGACGCCTTTGCGTTTCGAACGCCTTCCTTACGCAACGTCGAGTTTACGGCCCCCTATGGCCACTCTGGAGCATACGCTTCGCTTAGAGACGTTGTGCGCCACCACCTGAGCCCCATCGAAAGCCTGAGAACCTTTGTTGCGGAGCAGACCGTTTTGCCAGGCGGTTCTTTCGAGACCGACTTCGTGTTGATGGGAAACACAGATGAAGTTCAGGTCATCGCATCAGCCAACCGCTTGAACACTTCCGAGCTTACAGATCAGCAGATTGACGACCTTTTAGCGTTTCTTGGTGCATTGACCGACGAAACAGCCTTGGCGGGCCGTCTGGGCATTCCTGCTCGTGTACCCAGTGGGCTTGAGGTGGAGCATTAGTGAGACGTCGATACATGCAGTCCTTTGGGGCGTCGAACAAGTTTTAGATACTGGTTGGACGGCACTTTTGTCATCTCGGATACAAATCCATCTGGCCAAGTCACGCGCACAAATACGTCCTGCGCGTCACTAAGCCCAAAATGATGATATCCGACACTGTCGCCTGCATGGCCGCCACCGCGCGTGATCTCGCGCAATATCCATTCGTCGCCGTCATTCCGGGTCGAAACCTCGATCCAGCCGCCAACCGCATTCCGGTTCGGGCCAGTTTGTTCAAGGGTCAATGCGATCCAGTTTCCGGTTGAACCCGTTACATTTTGCCAAACTTCCAGAGGAGCACGGCGGTTCACAACTGCGACGTCCAATTTTCCGTCCAGGTTGAAATCCGTCAGAACTGCGCCTCGGCCACGATGCAAGCTGGCTAACCCTGCCTGCAATCCGGCCTCTGAAAAGCTGCCATCCACGGACTGCAACAAAAGGTTATTGGGGTCGTCCAAAGCGCTGTCGGGCATTTGTTCAACGTTGCCTTTGGAGATGAAAATGTCATCCAACCCGTCGTTCTGGACGTCGCCAAATGCGACATGCCATCCGGTAGAAGGGCGTCCATCGCCGCCGCTATAGGGGCGGTGCGCCGTGGTGCCTAGGTTATAAGGCACATCGTCAAACCGGGGGCCGGGACCGATAAGCCGCTGTAACCTTTGGTCGCCCATTGAGGTCAGAAATACTTCTTGCTGCCCATCTCGGTCCAGATCGCGTGCGGCGATACCCATCCCCCACAACTTGTGATCCTGCCAGCCGTCGCCGCTATCAAACAATCGGAGATCCGGTGTCAGCTCCCACAACTGCTCAGCGCCACCGTCAACGTAGTAGTGGCGATCGTTGCTGATGCGAAGGTCTTGTTTGCCGTTTCTGCTCCAATCACTGAACAGCATCGAAAGGGGACAGTATCCAGGCTTCAATTCAATGGGCTCGGCATAGGAGGTTCCGTGTGCCCGATAGAGCTGGTTTGTATCACAAGCACGAAAAGGACCGTCGGGATCGTTCCGGTCAACGTAGTTGCCAAATGCAAGCGTTGGCAGTACCTGCCCAACCTCCCATGTGGCCGAAAAAGCAGTTGTCCATCGATCGTCGCTTGCAAATCCTAGGGTTTCAAAGGGTGAAAACGCGCAATTCGGCCCGCCCTTCAGGATCTTGTTTTCACCAACCCGCAAGATGACAAGATCCATGTGCCCATCCGCATCTATATCCAGCGGGTAAGCTCCGATAACGCCCGTCAAAGCCAGACTGTCAGGAGTGTCGACCGAGAAATTTACGTCACCACCAACAGTCGAGGTATTTCGCAGCAACTGGGCGTCTGCTTCTCCACCAGCCGCATAGAGCTCGGGCAGGGTATCTCCGTCACAGTCGAAACTGGCCAATCCGCCGCCGACGAAATGCTCCCAGCCACCAGAATAGACGTGCTCCGGAATTTCGATGGGCGCGAATTCTACTTCGGCTGATGCTGGAACTGCTAACAAGCCAAGTGCAAGTGCCTCAATCCGCATTTTCGTTCAAATCCTCAAGCGCTAAATCAGACACACGATCCAGCGCATAGGCGGCACCACCTTTGGCCCACATCAGGTCGCCCCATTTATGCACGACAACCTCGGGGGGCTTACGGTCCACCCGGACGATGGATTGTTGCATCGCGTCAATAACCGCGTCTGCATAAAGGTGGTCGAACTGCATCTGTTCACCGGCCAAAATAATGAGCTCAGGATCGAAAATATTGGCCAAGTTTGCCAATCCCATTGCGAAATACTGACCGGCCCGATCAACCACGCTGCGGGCGGTGGGGTCCCCCGTGCGAGCCGCAGCCAACAGGGCTTCCAACCTTTGCACGGGATCTCCACTGGTGTCGGCCTGGGTGGTCAGAGTGGCGTCGCGTAAAAGCGCATAGTCTGCAACATAGGCTTCTAAACAACCGCGCTGGCCACATCGGCACAATGCGCCGTTGAGATGAACTTTGGTATGGCCGAATTCAGCCCCGCACCCTCGCGTTCCTCGATACAGTTCTCCGTCGATCATAAGCCCGAGCCCTACGCCACTTTCGATGGTCACAACCAGAAAATCCGACTTCGCGCGGGCCAGGCCAAAAACGTGCTCGGCAAAGGCGACCAGGTTGGCGTCATTGTCCACGAATGTCGGCACCCCCAATTGATCGCTGAGCAGTTTGCCAAACTCTACGTTCCGTTCATCCAGCGAAGGAGACCAATAGACAAATCCGTTAAGTGCTTCGACGACACCTGCAATACCGACACCGACACCGGATATGTCATCCAATTTGTGCCCGGATTTCCGTGCAAGTTCACCCACCGCCTGTTTCACTTTCTGCGCCAGCAGATCAGGTGCGTGTACGCTTTGATCAAGATCCTGTTCGAAGCACTCCAGTTGCGTGCCTTCAAAATCCAGCAATACCAATGACAGTTTCAGATGAGAGACTTTGACACCGACAATCAGCCGTGCTGATCCGCGAATCTTAAGGTCGACCCTAGGGCGACCACGTCGAGAATCTGGGCCGTCCTCGTGGCGTACAGCCTCTTCAATCAGGCCATGTTGAAGCAATTCAGCAGTGATCGTGGTCACGGTCGCCCGGCTAATGCCCGTCTTTTCGGCCAGTTCAATCCGTGGGATGCGACCTGATTTCCGTATTTCGGCCATCAGTCTCCGTCGACCATATTCTCTTTGTAAAACAGCCATTTAATTGCCGCTTTCCGGTGTTTGCGGACAATGTCATAAATATTGCATTGTCGATTTCCTGACTTTGAGCCTGCCAGTTGAACAAGATTTTGCCCAGAGTATTCGAATTAATTTGATTTTCAAATTAAAATGCATCACGATGTTCTGAGAGGCCGTGCTTGACGATCTAAACAGCGCAAGGCCGAATTTGTTTGGGAGGACATCATGAAATTCTTCGCATCTGCGACGGCCGTAATCGTCGGCGCATTTCTCAGTACAGCAGCTTGGGCCGATGAAATCGTCATTGGTGTGAGCTGGTCGAATTTCCAGGAAGAGCGTTGGAAGACAGACGAGGGAGCGATCAAGGCGGAACTGGAAGCCAAAGGCGCAAAATATATTTCGGCAGACGCGCAAAGTTCGTCGGCCAAACAACTTTCTGACGTTGAAAGCCTGATTGCGCAGGGTGCTGATGCACTGATCATCCTTGCTCAGGACGCTCAGGCCATTGGTCCTGCTGTACAGGCCGCCGCTGATGAAGGTATTCCCGTAGTCGGTTACGATCGGCTGATCGAAGACCCTCGCGCGTTTTATCTGACCTTTGACAATGTCGAAGTGGGCCGCATGCAGGCGCGTGCTGTGCTCGAAGCAATGCCCAAGGGCCGCTATGTCATGATCAAAGGCTCGCCCACCGATCCGAACGCGGACTTCCTGCGCGGTGGTCAGCAAGAGGTGCTGCAGGATGCCATCGACAACGGTGACATCACCATCGTCGCCGAAGCCTATACAGATGGCTGGCTGCCTGCCAACGCGCAGCGCAATATGGAACAGATCCTGACTGCGCAGGACAATGGTGTGGATGCGGTTGTGGCCTCGAATGATGGCACCGCTGGCGGTGTTGTGGCTGCTTTGACCGCACAAGGCATGGAAGGTATCCCTGTCTCCGGTCAGGATGGCGACCATGCTGCGCTGAACCGCGTGGCCAAGGGCACACAGACTGTATCCGTCTGGAAAGACGCCCGTGATCTGGGCAAGGCTGCGGCAAGCATCGCTGTTTCGCTGGCGGATGGTGTGAAGATGAATGCCATTGGTGGTGCAGATGACTGGACCTCGCCCGGTGGCACCAAGATGAGCGCCATGTTCCTGAGCCCGCTGCCAGTAACCAAAGAGAACCTGTCTGACGTTGTTGACGCCCAGTGGATCACTCAAGAAGCACTGTGCCAAGGTGTGACCGCTGGTCCAACGCCATGTAACTAAGCCGACGACAATAGAAACAGCCTTGCCCCGGTTTCAAATCCGGGGGAGGCACCAAAATCTGCAGGACATCCAATGACCCATTCTGAGGCGGATCTGTCCCCGGCACCCCCAAGAAAAACATCGTGCAAACGCTCGAGCTGGATTTGCGGCTCTTGGGTATGATTGGCGCATTTGCTGTGCTGTGCATTGGGTTTGACTTGGTCACCGGCGGGCGGTTCCTGACACCGCGAAACATCTTCAACCTAACGATCCAGACCGTATCTGTTGCAATCATGGCAACCGGAATGGTGTTTGTTATCGTCACCCGCCACATCGATCTGAGTGTGGGTGCCCTGCTGGCGACTTGTTCGGCGGTGATGGCTATGACGCAGACGCAGTTGTTGCCCAACGCACTGGGGCTCGGTCTGGGTCACCCGTTGACACCGTGGATAACGATTGGTGTCGGTCTGTTGATCGGCACGCTGATCGGAGCTTTTCAAGGCTGGATGGTGGGCTACCTGACCATTCCTGCGTTCATTGTGACCCTTGGTGGACTTTTGGTCTGGCGCAATGTGGGGTGGTATTTGACCAGTGGCAAAACCATTGGCCCGCTGGACCCGACGTTTCAAAAGTTTGGTGGTATCAATGGAACGCTCGGCGCAACCGGATCCTGGATCCTTGGGCTGCTGGCCGTGGCCGGGGCGCTTTATGGACTGTGGATGAGCCGTCGCAACAAGGTTAAACACGGCTTCACAGTCAAACCGATGTGGGCCGAAGGTGTGCTTGCAGGCATCATCGCAGCTGCCATCCTTGGATTTGTCGCGGTGCTGAATGCTTATGAGGTGCCGACCCGCAAACTACAGCGCATGTTCGAAGCCCGTGGCGAAGTCATGCCCGAAGGGTTCACGCAATCCTATGGCATCCCGATCTCGGTACTGCTGCTGATTTTCATTGCGGTGGCGATGACGATCCTAGCCAAACGCACCCGATTGGGCCGTTACATCTTTGCCACTGGCGGTAACCCGGATGCGGCAGAGCTTTCTGGGATCAATACCCGCTGGCTGACCGTCAAGATTTTTGCCTTGATGGGGGCGCTTTGTGCGATTTCGGCTGTGGTGGCTTCGGCTCGTCTGACCAACCACTCCAATGATATTGGTACGCTGGATGAGCTGCGCGTGATCGCTGCGGCAGTTATCGGCGGCACGGCCTTAGCAGGTGGATTGGGGACGATTCACGGGGCCATCTTGGGCGCTCTGATCATGCAGTCACTACAATCGGGCATGGCCATGGTGGGCGTTGATGCGCCGCTGCAGAACATCGTCGTGGGCGCAGTTCTGGTGCTGGCGGTCCTGATCGACATCATCTATCGCAAAAAGACGGGAGAGAGCTGATGGCCAAATCCGACATCAACCGCGACCAGACCCCGCTGGTCGAAATGCGCGATATCTGTATCTCTTTTGGGGGCGTTCACGCCGTCGATCATGTCAGCGTCGATCTGTATCCGGGTGAGGTTGTGGGCCTTTTGGGCCACAATGGCGCAGGCAAGTCGACCCTGATCAAAATCCTGTCCGGCGCGTACCAAGGCGATAGTGGCGAGATCCTGATCAACGGCCAGAAAGTCGAGATCAACAACCCCCGCGACGCGCGCTCGCACAAGATCGAGACGATCTATCAGACGCTGGCGTTGGCCGACAATCTGGATGCGGCCAGTAACCTGTTCCTGGGACGGGAATTGGTAACTGGGTTTGGCTTGGTCGATGACGATGCGATGGAATCCGAGTGCCGCAAGATCATGGGGCGGCTCAACCCGAACTTCAAAAAGTTCGCAGAGCCCGTTTCGGCCCTGTCGGGTGGGCAACGTCAGTCGGTGGCGATTGCCCGAGCCGTTTATTTCGATGCCCGCATCCTGATCATGGACGAGCCGACGGCCGCACTTGGACCGCATGAAACGCAAATGGTGTCCGAGTTGATTCAGCAGTTAAAGGCTGAAGGCATCGGAATTTTCCTTATCAGCCACGACATCCACGACGTGATGGAACTTTGCGACCGGGCGAGCGTGATGAAAAATGGCAAGCTGGTCGGAACCGTTGATGTGGATGACGTCACTGATGATGACTTGCTGGGTATGATCATCTTGGGCAAACAGCCGGGATCAGGCGAAGCCGCGTAAGGAACGAATGATGACGCTACTTGTCGCGGATATCGGTGGGACCAACTCTCGCATCGGCTTGTTCGAAGGCGGGGCGGTTTCACAGCTCAACCGTTTCGAAAACGATGCACACGCTTCATTCGATGCAATTTTGGACCTGTATGTTGCCGATAAAACCAGTTTGGATCTGGAGGGGTGCTGCATAGCTGTCGCTGGTCCTGTTACGTCCAACCAGGCAAGGTTGACCAATCGCGATTGGCTTTTTGATTGCGACAGGATCAGCGCAGCGTTGCCGGGTAAACCGAAAGTCAAACTGACAAATGACCTAGTGGCACTCGGCTATGCACTGCCTCGACTGACATCGGAGCAACAGAAAACGATTTTGCCCGGAGTATCTGGACCCTTCAACGCGCAGAGTCTGGTTGCTGGTATGGGAACCGGCTTCAACGTGTGCATGCTGCGGGGCGGGGTCGTTTTCGAAGCGGAACTGGGACATGCCAGTCTGCCTGCGAGTGTCGTTTCCTCCTTGCGCGAGGATTTTGGGCGCGAGCCAACTGAATTCTCGTCCAACGAGGCGTTGTTCTCTGGCCGAGGCATGACCCGCTTTCACAAGGCGTTGACCGGTCAGAACATGTCCCCTGCGGAACTGATTTCGGCTTATGACAGCGGCGTGTGCGAAGGCGTTGAGATGTCCGTGGCGGCGTTGGCCCGGGCATTGGGGTTGTTTGCCCGTGAACTTGTATTTCAGTATTTGCCCTTCGGGGGTATCCATTTTGCAGGCAGTGCTGCGCGGGGTTTGTTGAACTCTGGAGCGATTTTGGAGTTCAAGGCGGCATTTCAATCCGAAGGGTACTTCTCGGATCATCTGTCGCAAGTTCCAATCCACGTTATTACCGATGATCTGGCTGCGCTGACCGGAGCCGCACATTTTTATAAGGAAGAATGAGCCATGCAACGTCTGTTTCGTTGGGGAGTTCTGTCTTCTGCCAAAATTGCGCGCGAGCATGTTTTGCCTGCGATCGTGCGCTCCGAGACTTCGATTCTACAGGCTGTTTCAAGCCGTGATTCCGGGTTGGCGCAAATCCTTGCGCAACGGTTTGGAGCACTGCGTTGGTATGATTCCTATGAGGCGGTCCTGAACGATCCAGAAGTCGATGGGGTTTATATTCCGTTGCCTACGTCTCATCACACCGAGTGGGCAATACGGGCGGCCAAAGCGGGCAAGCACGTGCTTTGCGAAAAACCGATGGCGATGAAAGCAGACGATATCGATCGGATAGAAGCGGCATCCCGGGATAACAACGTATTGGTCTCTGAAGCCTTTATGGTCTGGTATCATCCTCAATGGCACAAGGTACGTGACCTTATCTGGGACGGTAAAATTGGAAAGCTGCGGCACGTAACCGGCGGGTTTTCCTTTTACAGTACGGACCCGACCAACACCCGTAATCAGCTTGCCGCGGGCGGCGGGGCGCTGCCTGACATCGGTGTCTACCCAATTGTCACGACCTTGATGACTACAGGGGCAAAGCCGATTGGAGTGCAGGCCCAGGTCGAATATTCACCAGAGTTTGAAACGGACATATACGCTCAGGCTGTTGTGGCGTTCGAGGAGTTCAACCTGAACTTTCACGTGTCCACGCAGATGGCGCTGCATCAATCCATGCGGTTCATGGGTGAGTCAGGTTGGATCGACGTAAGGGCTCCGTTCAATGCAGGTGAATACGGCGCTGCCGAAGTGGTGCTATATGATGAGACAAATTCCAGACAAGAAACGTTTCGATTTACCTCAGCCCGGCAGTACGAGTTGCAGGTCGATGCTTTTGCGAAGGCTTGCCAATCTGACAATAAGAACGTTGTACCGCTTACATTGTCGCGACAGGTACAAGAGATAATTGATCAAATTTATGCCAGCGCCAAGGCGAACAAGCAGCAGCGCACCACTTAATAAAAATTGCGAGAAGGGTAGCGGGATGCTCCCGCCCGCCGTCAGTTTTCCCGGCGGAACATCTCATCCCGTTGGACCATGCATGACGGGCTGCGCCGCAATTTCGATTTCATCTCCCGACCGCGTAAGCTTGCATCAGGCGAGGTGTGGCCGCGGCCCGTAACAAGCCGCTGTTTGATCGGCTGGCGGCGGTCAATCGTCCAACAGTCCAGGGATCTGCCACTTCGATCATGTGTCCTTTGGCGCGCAAGTCAGAAATTACGTTGGAAGAAAATGAGGGTTCCACCATCAAGTGCCCCGGACGCACTTCGCGTGGGTAGAACGAGCTTTGGAAATGGGCGGTGTGGAACAGGGGGGCGTCGATTGCCTCTTGCAGGTTCATGCTCCCATGTACCAACCGCAACAGATAAATCAGTTGCCATTGGTCCTGTTGATCGCCACCCGGGGTACCAAATGCCAGTTCTGTTCCGTCAGGTGCACGTGCCATCGACGGAGACAGTGTCGTACGTGGTCGTCGCCCCGGTGCAATCGAGGTCGGCAAACCATCCTCAAGCCAGAACATCTGCGCCCGTGAATTCAGCGGCATCCCAAGTCCCGGAACCACTGGCGATGACTGCAGCCATCCACCGGACGGCGTTGCCGACACCATATTTCCCCAACGATCGATGACATCCAGATGTACCGTGTCCCCGCGTTTTTCAGTCAGATGGGACATCGTCGGTTCACCCGCACCGATGGCATGACCGGGTTCGTATGACAATCCGGCATGCGAGAGGGCAGCTTCAACCCAGGCAGTATGCCCCGGAAGACGACCTGGACGCTGCTCTGTCGACGCGGATGGCGATAACAATCCTCGGCGTTCAGCGGTGTAGCTTTCGGATAAAAGCTGAGCCATTGGGATCTCCGTGAAATCGGGATCACCAAAGTACGTTTCGCGGTCAGCAAAAGAGAGTTTCATGGTTTCGGTCACCAGATGGACAAACTCAGACCCATTCAGATCCATTCCGGCAAGTGGCGCCTCCTCAAGGATCTTGAGTGATTGAAGCAGGGTCGGACCTTGGGTCCAAGGACCACCTTTCCAAACAGTCCAGCCGTGGTAATTCACTTGCAGCGGCGTCTCATAGCTTGCTTGCCAATCGGCCATATCCTGTCCGGTGAGAACGCCCTTGTTCCGTCTGCCACTGGCATCCATGACGCAGGCATCCTGCAAATATTCGTCAATGGCCTCGGCAATAAACCCTGTCGAAAAGGCACGGCGTGCGGTCTCGATCTGTGCTTCGCGGCCGGATACAACTTCGGCCTCGGAAAGCAGTCGCTCCCAGGTGTCGGACAGCTGCGGGTTGCAGAACAATTCGCCTGCATTTGGAACGGCACCACCGGGGACCCAAGTTTGAAAAGATGTTGGCCATTCCTGCGCAAAAAACTCTGCCAAACTAGCAATCGTGTTCGCTACGCGAGGCAATAGCGGGTGACCTGACCGCGCGTAATGAATGGCTAAGCTCCAAGATGTCGCGTAGGGGGAGGGAGCCATGGTCACGCAGCGTGATCATCCATGCGTCAAAGGCACCCGGAACAACTGTTGCCAGCAATCCAGAACCCGGGATCAATTCCAGCCCCTGATCCTTATAGTGGGCGATCGTCGCACCAGCGGGAGCAACCCCCTGACCGCAGACCATGGTCGGCTCGGCGTGGCCCGTCGGTTTGATTAGCATCGGCATGTCACCCAAAGGGCCGTTCAGGTGAGGTTCAACCACATGCAGGACAAACCCCATCCCCGCCGCCGCATCGAATGCATTCCCGCCGCGTTCCAACAACCGCATACCAACGGCTGACGCGATCCAATGGGTTGAAGTGGCAACGCCAAATGTTCCGGCAATCTCGGGGCGAGTGGTGAATGTCATGAGGCGGCCTCCCAACTGGTCAGGTCGGGATCACTGCATGTCATACAGCTGCCGTCAACCGCGTGTCATTCACGCCTCAGTAATCACGCTCAAAAAAGACGCCGACAGAGGTTTCGCCTTGGTTGTCCACAGTGCCTTTCACTGTAAAGCTTTCAGTGACATCGAGGTTCAGGTTCAATTCGGTCTCGCCTTTGGTGTTGACGGTAAAGTCCGTGTACAGACCATCCGTCAAATAGGTACCCACACCAACTTCGCCTGCACCTCCCTCGTCAGCTCCGATATCAACGGTGTCCACGCCGGTTGCATCACGCACACCCTTGGTAGAGTCGCCGCCAGCGCCGCTAAGTTGGGCCAGAGAGGCAGCCATCTGGGCAATTACGAACGGGGAAAGCTCCGAGAATTGATTGCCAAAGAGAAGCATGGCCAAAGCCTCTTCGCTGGGGCGTTCAGGGTCCGAAGTGACCTTGATCTCGGGGCCGTCAAGAGGGCCAGAGATTTCCAATGTAGCTGTTCCGTCGGACGTTGTGGCAGTCGAGGCAAATTCGAGGTAAGGGGTCAGATTACCTTGTAATGTGACGATGCCCTTGGTGAGCTTCAGACGACGCCCCAGAATATCGAAATTCCCGCGGATCAGTTCTATTTGTCCCGACGGGGCAATTGCGGCAGTAGTTCCGCCAACGTGAATGCGGCCTCCAAGCTCGGCTTGCAGACCACGCCCGCGCGCAAAGACCTTGTTGGGTGCCAGCAGGCTGACATCCAGAGATATGACCGGCCCGGCGCTTTTGCTGTCTGCTTTAACTAATTGGGCTCGTTTGCGAGTTGTGAATTGTGCCCCGGATTCGCCGACGTGTCGAATTTCAGGTATCGGCGCGGCTCCGACAGCACCGGATGCGGCAGACAGATTGATATTGGTTTCGCCAAAAACGATTTGACCTGCGATGGCACTGTTGCCCGCCAAGGGGCCGGACATGACGATCTGCCCGTTGGCCGAGGTTTCAAAGAACACGTTATCCGTAAGCACCAACTCATTCAGATTCAAAGCGATGCGCCCGTTGAAAGGAGGCGCCAGTTCAACGGGTCCGCTAACCTGGAAAGATCCACCAGCGCGCATGCCACCTGTGATGCCTATATTCGCGCTACCGTTTGACAAGGTCACACGCCCACCGATGTCGGTAAGGGTTTGTCCTGCAGTGGGTATGGCAACAGTCGTGCCAGAAGCCGTGATCGTACCGCTGACCGCCTCGACGCTTGGGGTGCCCTTCAGGGCTAGATCATAGGTTGCGCTGCCGTCGATCGAATTAGGGGTGATGAAAAGATTGGCAATACTCAGGCCAATCGTACCCTTGGCCGTGACATCTGCCTCGCCGGATGCCTCGTCAAAGCTGCCCGCGATAGCACTGGTCAATCCGGCCGGACCCTTGGCATCGGCGTCAATCTGCCAGACGCCATTGTTGCGTTTGGCGTTGCCTTTGGCGGTCAGCGCGCCAACCAATTCAGGCACGATCTCTCTCCAGCTGAGCCAGGTTAGCGTCAAAGTTCAGGTCGGCGTTTCCGTCAGTTTCAACCTCGCCATCCAGAGCCACAGTGGATGATTGGGGTCCCTTGACCTCGACCTTGCCTTTAAGGCCGTTTCCGGTTGGTTTCACATCCCCTGCCATTGTCAGAGGTCCGGACAAAGAGGGTATTACCCGCTTAAGTTCATCCAGGGCTGCGTCGAACGTGATCGAGCCGCTAGGTTCTTGCAAGTTGCCGCTGGCGTTTGCGTTGAGCGCGGCGCCATTGAGGTTAAATGTCCTGATGTTTAAACCTTCAGCCGCATTGGCGGCGTCCAGTTTGAGCACCGTGCGCCCTTCAATCAGAGCATCGACTTGCGGAATGCCGCTGGTCACGCCGCTTGCATCCGCGTCCAGCTGGATGTCGAAGTGACGGCTTGCAAGGTCACCGTTACCAGCAACCTTTGCCTGCAACCGTCCGGTCAGGTCTTGGCCCGCGAGGGCGGAAAAGAGGGACAGGTCAGGGGCGTTAACTGTGGCATTCCCATCCACGGCATAGTTGCCCTCGTCAATTCCGGTCAGTTTAGCCACGGCTTTGGCGGTCAGGGCTTTTCCGTCTAACGAGAACTGACGCAAATCGAGGCCCTGATCGTCATGTTTCGCATCAACCAAAATGGTCGTGCGGCCCGTGATCAGCGGATCAATTTCGGGCATCCCGCTTTTCAGATCCTGCGCTGAGGCATCCAGTTTCACATCAAAATGTTGGTTTTTCATGTCGCCTTTGCCGACAACATTGGCCTGCATCGAGCCCGCCAATTGCCGTCCCGCAAGACCTGAAAACACCGACAGATCGCTGGCAGAAAACGTGGCATTGCCATCTACGGCAAAGGTTCCTTGTGATCCGGTCAGTGTCGCGGCGGCCTCGGCATTCAAGGTTTGACCGTTCACGGTCACTTTGCGCACTTCCAGTCCCTTTTGGTCGCGAACTGCGTCCAGGAAAATGTTTGTGCGCCCGGCGATGATAGGGTCGATCTCGGACATGCCGGTGCTGAGGCCATCGCCAACTACGTCAAGCTTGAAATCGAAACTGCCGCCCAAAGGCGCGCCCGTCCCGGTCAAATCAGCCTTGACCGTCCCGGTTAAGTCCTGTTGGGCGAGGCCCGAGAAACGAGAGAGATCCGATGCCTCAACACTGACGGTTCCGTCAACTTCAAAGCCACTTTGCAAGCCGCTGATTTCGGCGTTGGCCTTGGCGGAATAGTCGGATCCTTTGATGACAACATCAGTCAGATTCAGGTTCCCTGCGTCGATCAGGTCAAACAGTCCGTCCAGCGTTATCCTGCTTCCCACTGCTTCGTTCAGGGCCGGGTCTGAAAATGCCAGCCCGTCCAGCAACGCCTGAACGTCCCCTTCAAGCGACAGCGTTTCCCCCTGATCGAGGGTGCCCTGACCGGTGAGATCTGCCGTATCGACGCGGATATCGGCTGTTTCTAGTTCGTCTATGGTCAGGCTCAGGTCCCAGTGGTTGCCCAATGCCTTGTCCAACAGCACCGAAAACTGCGCAGCTTCCAACGTGATGCGCGGGTCAGCGACAGGCAGCACAACCCTGTCACCATTGGGTGGCGAAACACGGCCTTGCAGCGCAACTTTGGTCAACGCCCCCCGAAGCCATATCCAGTTCGCCTTTGAGGTTCAGAGCGTCCGAGGTAACTTCGAGCTGAGAAATGGCGAGATGCCCGTCGGGATCACTGATGCCGTCAACTTTCAGACGGGTATCCAGCCCAAAGAACGCATCAAATTCCTCTTCCAGGAATGGCGTGATGTCACCGCCCAGATCGGCCGTGAAAGCAATGCTGTTTTGAGTTTCGTCACTTTGAAAGGGAACGCCGCGCAGTCGAACTTGACCGGCAACACGTTCGGTATCTTCACTCGCCAGCGAAATGTCGGCGGTGAAATCGGTCAACGGACCTTCGCCTTGGGCGGTCAGCAACAATGGCGGCTGCCCGGGCATTTGCAAAGCTGTGGAAATCAACCCGCCTGCGTCTTCGATGACCTGCAGATCCAAAGAGATTTGACTGGTCTCGTTTTGGAATCCGGCCTCGAGTTTGATGGCGTCACCCGGTCGGTCCAAACGTGTGATGGCCAAGTCGGAGGCCAATGTGCCGTCGGCGAGAGACAAGGCACCCTGAACCTTGAGTTCGGCGGCCAACCCGATCAGTGGCTCCCCCAGACCCAAGGTATCGATCCGGATTTCGCCGACCTCGATTGAGACAGGCAATTCGGGGAGTTGAAAGGGTTGCGTGCCAGCATCCGGAAGCGGCTCAGCCTGCGTCGTTGGCTCAGGCGCGCGATCAATAAGGATTTCGCGGGCCGTCAACTCGTTTACAGAAAACCGTCCACGGATCAAGGCAAGACGGTTCCAGTCCAACACTGCGTCATTGATCGTTAACCAGGGGCCTGTGTCATCCGAAACGATGATCTGCTCAATGGTGGCCTTGGCGCTCAGCGCGCCTTCGATACCTCGGACCTTTATTTGGCGGCCTTCGCCGGACAGGGTGTCTTCAAGAAAATCGACCAGGATGCCGCCTTCTTCGTCGTCCTCTTGCGTCCAAGCGGGACCAGAGCAGGTCAGAGCAATACATGTCGTGGCGGCAATAAGTCCTGTAGAAAAACGCGTCATCAGAATGCCTGCCCGATACCGATGTAAAACTGTAGCCCATCACCCGTTGGACCTTCGACTGGAAGAGCGAGGTCGACACGAAGAGGGCCAAATCCACCCAGATCATATCGTACGCCCAATCCAGCACCAGCGTGGCGTGCTGACGAAGATGTTACAAAAGACGAGGCATCAATTAGACCAATGTCATAAAAGCCGACCAAGGATAGAACTCTCGGTGACCCGTCCACGGATTTCTGCCGAAAAGCCAAGGAACGACCGACCACCAGCAATACCAGTACCAACCGGAATACCCAAAGATTCATAGGGTTGACCACGAACTGTACCTGCACCACCCGAGAAGAAAAGCAATTCTGGCGACGTTCCAGCCTGTGATGATCCGACGACCGAGCCAAGTTGCAAACGGCCTGCCAGAACGATGCCGCCGTCCGAGGTTACGTCCCAATATCCACGGCTATCGATAAACAAACGTGCGCCAGTTTCAGTTCCGCTCAAGCCGACATAGGGGGTAAGTCGCGTATCCAGGTAGAATCCTTTTGTCGCGCTGACCTTGTTATCACGCTTGTCCCACTCCGAGCGTATCGGCACGATAAGGTAGCGGAACCTGCGATCGTTGCCAAAAGCATCGTCGGAGGAGGCATAGTTGAAGCCAAGCCAGGCCTCGGCATAAAGCTCGTCTGAGAAAGTGCGCCTTGCACCCACACCCAATTGAGCACTGGTGACATTGTAGTGGGTCCGGTTCCGGCGCTCCAGATTGCCGATGTAGAATACGCTATCGTCAGGGCCCAGCTTGTCCGGCTGGTCCAAGCGAAAGCCGATACGCCCGTCTATGTCCTCGGTGCCACCTATGTTTCGAATGTTGGCTTCGAACCGGAACCGGTTGGCGTTGTTGAACACGTTTCGGTGCATCCAGGTGCCGGTCAGATCAAGCCCGTTGCTGGAGGACACTTCGACACCGAACGTCAGGCGACGTTTGGGCAAATCCTCGAATGTCGCGTCAAAATCCAATGTGCCATCAGGATTCGGCTGTTCCCGTTCCCTTATCGTCACGGAATTGAACGTTCCAGTCCGACGCAGTCGTGTTCCAACTTTCTGCACGTTAGCGGGGCTGTAGACTTCGCCGCTGGGAAATCCGGCGATCCGTCGAATGGCTTCGGTGCGCACGTCCGTTGGGCCGGAAACGCTCATCTTGCCAAATCGCAATTTAGGTCCGGGCAACAATTCAATGTCGGAATCGAGCTGCGCATCGCGGTGACGAGCAGTAATTCTCTGATCACCTACCTTGGCCTTGGCGTGCCCCGCATCACGCCAGCCCACGATACCTGCAGAGGCAGCATCACGGATCGCACCGGTTGTCGCAGTCTGTCCGGGGGCATAGCCGTCGGGCAACTCTGTTTCCGCTGTTGTCGGTGAAATAGCCGCCTTGCCGAATTTGAACTTCTGTCCAGCCTGAACTGTGATCTGAACGTTGTTGATCTGACTGGGAATGCGAAGGGGATCGATGTTACCCGCTTCGCGCCCATCCAGCTTGATGCTGACAACCGGGCTGAAATAACCCTCGTCATAGAGAACCTGCACCAGGGTTCTATAATCCGACAATGCGGCAGACAGAATCTCTAGAGGTTCGGTAAGCCCGTGTTTTTCAGCCGACAGGGCGAGCGAACTCATTGTCAGCCGTTCTTGCAAATCTTCGGACGTTCCAGGCGCGGAAAGCGACGTTCCCAAGGCTAACGAAGCCGTAGGCAGGCTTAGCGCCCAAGCAAGTGTCACTCCGCGCAACGCGGCGCCAAAACGGCCCGTTGTTTTCATCCCCATGGCTCCAGACTGCCCGAACTCGCACCGGCAAACCGTAGCTCGATGCGATTTGCCTTCAAAGAACCGAATAACACACAAGATGCTGGGTTTGGAGGGGGTTTTTAGTCTTTGTAGCCTCTATAGGTTGTGGTTTTGTGTAATAGCCACCTATGTCGGCAGAAACAGAAAATTAGTTGACGCTACGGAACCATTCGACAATCGTACGGCGGTCGTCGTCTTCCATGAATGTGATGTTGGCTAAGCGGCATTGCATGCGTGATCCCGGCCTGAAGGTATATCGCCTGAGCGTTGCGGGCGATATCCGCCTGAGTTTCCAGCAAAACTCCCTTCGGTGCCCACAAAATACCCTCCCAAACAGGTTCGCGTGCGTGACACATGGAACACCGGCCCAGAACAATATCATGGGCATCCTCAAACCCATCGGCGGAAACGAATTTTTCTTCGTGCCGGGTCAGGGGTTTGGCTTCGGCCTCTTCCACAGGTTCGTGCATCGGCGCCGTGGACAGCCAGATGATGGCGAGAAACAGCAGCGCCGTGACCATCCAGGTCCATGTCGGATTACCGGTTCGGGCGTGGTGCGAGTTGAAATAGTGACGAATCGTAACTCCCATCAGGAACACCAAGCTTGCGATGATCCAATTGTATTCGGTCGCGAAGGCCAGCGGGTAGTGGTTGCTGAGCATCAGGAACACGACGGGCAGCGTCAGATAGTTGTTGTGGGTCGAACGCAGCTTGGCAATCTTGCCGTATTTCGGGTCTGGCGTACGGCCATTTTTCAAGTCGTCCACCACGATGCGCTGGTTCGGCATGATGATGAAGAACACGTTGGCGGTCATTATGGTCGCCGTGAAGGCTCCCAGGTGCAGCATCATCGCGCGGCCGGTGAAGATCTGGTTATATCCCCAACCCATGACCACCAGTAGTCCGAACAGCAGTACCATAAGCAGGGTGGGGCGTTCGCCTAGGCCAGATTTGCAAAGGAAATCATAGATCAACCACCCGATGGTCAACGAGGCCGCCGAGATCGCGATGCCTTGCCACAGGGCCAAATCAGCCTTGTTGGTGTCGATCAGATACAGCTCACCGCCAACCCAATAGACGATCATCAACAGCGCTGCGCCGCTGAGCCAAGTCGTATAGCTTTCCCATTTAAACCACGTCAGGTGGTCGGGCATCTCGGCCGGTGCTACGAGGTATTTGCGGATGTGGTAAAAACCACCGCCATGCACCTGCCATTCTTCGCCGTGGGCTCCGGGTGGCAAGTCAGGTGCCTTGCGAAGGCCCAGATCAAGCGCGATGAAGTAAAACGACGATCCAATCCAGGCCATTGCGGTGATTACGTGCAGCCATCGCACGGCAAAGGCGGCCCAATCCCAGAAGGCGGCAAAATCATACATGAAGGGTCACTCCGGTCTTTTTCAAGCAGACTAGGCAAAGCGGCGTTTGTTCGGTATTCCCATATAGTATCAAGCTGTATCAAAAAATCTGAGAAAATGTCCTATCTCGACAACATTCGCACGTTCGTCCGGGTCTATGAACTGGGCAGCATGTCTGCCGCAGGGCGCGACCTGCGCATTTCGCCTGCGGTGACATCCGCGCGCATCTCGCAATTGGAAGATCATCTGAATGTCCGGCTGTTCCAGCGCACCACCCGCAATTTGACCCCGACAGAACATGGCAAGGCATTCTATTCGGGGGCTGTGACGGTGCTTGACAGCGTCGAAGCCGCAGAGGCGACAGTGATGAACCTGACCGACAATCCGCGCGGTTCGCTGTTTGTGGCCGCGCCTTTGGGAGTGGGACGAAGGCTGTTGGCGCCCGAAGTTCCCGAGTTTCTGCAAGGATATCCTGAGATCGATGTGCGCTTGCGCTTGACCGACCGAACGGTGGACTTGACGACCGAAGGGCTGGATCTGGCCTTCTTCCTGGGCCAACCTGAGGACAGCAACCTGCGCATCCGCAAGATTGCTGATTGCCAAAGGGTTCTGGTTGCTTCGCCTGATTATGTAAAGCGGCGTGGTCATCCGACGTCGGGCGAGGACCTGTTGTCGGACGGGCATGAGTGTCTGAACCTTCGGTTTCCGGGGGCCACTGAATTCCAGTGGCTGCTGGAAACGTCCGAGGGACCCAAGCGGTTTGCGGTGTCGGGGCGATACGAATGTGATGACGGAGACGTGTTGACCGATTGGGCTTTGGCGAGCGAGGGGATTGCGATGAAGCCGGTGTTCGAAGTGGCCGATCACCTCGTGTCGGGCCGTCTGATCCGCGTTGGAGAGGACACGCCGCCTACTCCGGTGCAGATGGCCTGCCTTTACACGCACCGCCGCCACCAAGACCCCAAGACGCGCCTGTTCATGGACTTCATGACCGAACGTGTTGGCAAAGCCGTGCGATCCGCAGAGGCCAAAGTGGGTTAAGCGATCGCGGGCACTCCCGCCCTCGCATCATGCCCTGACGGGCCCTTGCTCCGTTGGGCCGGGCGCCTCGCCTGCGGCTCGGCGCGGTCACGGTGGGGGCATCGTTTTAATCACAGTCACCACCCACCGAGCGCAGCGAGGCCCGGCCCGACGGGAGGAGGTTTTTCGCCAGAAAAATTGACGACGGGCGGGAGCGCACCCTGCTTTGGGCATCAGCTGCCGCGGTAGGTCGAGAACCCGAACGGCGAAAGCAACAGAGGCACGTGATAGTGCGCATCTTCGTCTGACATGCCAAAGCGGATCGGAACTTGGTCCAAGAACAAGGGTTCTTCTGTCGCTTGGCCGCTGGCGCGCAGGTAGTCGCCTGCATGAAAGATCAGTTCATAAACCCCGGTCTCAAACGTCTCTGAGGGAAGGATCGGGCTGTCTGTGCGGCCGTCATCGTTGGTTACCATCTCGACAAGTTCTTTCCGTGTGTCCCCGTCTATACGGAATAGGGTAATCTTCAATCCGGCCGCGGGGCAGCCCTTGGCCGTGTCCAGGACATGTGTTGTCAGATAGCCGCTCATAGCTTTGTCTCCATTCATTTGCCATTGGGTGTGCCGCAGTCGGTCCGGCATTGCAAACGTCGCCCGCGTGACAGTGTTTTCCGTTCTTTTTGAAGGTTAACCGGGAAAACCATTCCGCGGACTGTTCTGTGTGCGGTGAAAATACTGAAACACTATCAATCAGCATTTGATAAACGATGTGGCAATTCTGCGCTATTCAAGGATTAGCGCTACAGAAACAACACCGGAATTCCCAAATGCCTGCCCCACGCTATCCCCGCAACATGATCGGCTATGGCGCAACGCCCCCTAAAGCTCAGTGGCCGGGCGGGGCTAAGATCGCCGTTCAAATCGTTCTGAACTATGAAGAGGGCGGCGAGAACTGCCTCCTGCATGGGGACGAAGCATCTGAAGCGTTCCTGTCCGAGATCGTAGGCGCTAGCCAATGGCCAGGGCAGCGGCATTGGAACATGGAATCCATCTATGAATACGGCGCGCGGGCCGGGTTCTGGCGTCTGCACCGGCTGATGAAGGACCTGCCTGTCACTGTTTACGGCGTGGCGTCAGCTTTGGCGCGTTCACCTGACCAGGTTGCAGCGATGACGTCGGCGGGTTGGGAAATCGCCAGCCATGGCATGAAATGGGTCGAGCACAAGGATATGCCCGAGGAGGACGAGCGGGCGCAGATCGCCGAAGCCGTCCGCCTGCACACCGAAGTGGTGGGGGAGCCGCCACGCGGCTGGTACACAGGGCGCTGCTCGATGAACACGGTGCGCTTGGCGGCGGAAGCGGGGGTGGATTACATCTCGGACACCTATGACGATGATCTGCCATATTGGACCGAGATCGACGGGCGCGATCAGTTGATCATTCCTTATACGCTTGATTGCAACGATATGCGCTTTGCCACGCCGCAAGGGTTCAACTCTGGCGATCAGTTCTTTGCCTATCTCAAGGACAGCTTTGATGCACTCTATGCCGAGGGCGAAGAGGGGGCACCAAAGATGATGTCGATCGGCCTGCATTGCCGTTTGATCGGACGCCCCGGTCGGGTCATGGCGCTGAAACGGTTCCTGGACTACGCGCAGGGGCATCAGGACGTGTGGTTCGCCACTCGCCTGCAGATTGCTCAGCATTGGGTCGCAACACACCCGCCGGTGAAACACCCGCGCCCGTCGCAGATGAAGCGTGCGGAGTTTGTCGAAACCTACGGCGGCATTTTTGAACATTCGGCCTGGATCGCTGAGCGGGCCCATGACCTGGAACTGGGACCGGCACATGACACGGCAGGGGGTTGCACAACGCGCTTGCGCGGATGTTCCGGTCTGCCAGTGACGAGGAGCGCCTTGGTGTTCTGACGGCACACCCGGATCTGGCGGGGAAATTGGCTCAGGCCAAACGACTGACGGCCGAAAGCACTTCCGAGCAGGCTTCGGCGGGCCTCGATGCGCTGACGGATGAGGAACGCGCTTCATTCACAGAGCTTAATCAAGCTTACGTGGATAAGTTCGGTTTTCCCTTCATCATCGCGGTGCGTGACCACGATAAGGCGTCGATCATGGAGGCATTTCATCGCCGGATCGACCATGATCGCGACACGGAATTTGCCGCGGCCTGCCGACAGGTCGAACGCATTGCTGAATTCCGCCTGCGGGACCTCCTGCCGTCATGAGCCAGCAGATTGTCATTCAGCCTATCTCGTCCCTGACCTTTGCGCCTTTTGGCGAGGTGATCGAGGTTGCAGGAGAGCCCGACAAGATCATCAACCAAGGGCAATGCGGGCGGTATCACGACCGGGCATCTTTGGATTTCGCCCAAGGCCGGGCTGGGGTAAGCCTGTTCAACGCCAACCCGCGATCCTTGCCTTACACGCTCGATCTGGTCGAACGGCACCCTGAGGGCAGCCAGCTGTTCATTCCGATGAGCGAGCATTCGTTTCTGGTTATTGTTGCGCCTGATGAAGACGGCAAACCGGGACGACCGCTGGCATTTGAAACAAAGCCGGGGCAGGCAATCAATTTTCACCGGGGCACGTGGCACGGGGTTCTAACCCCGCTGCATGCACCGGGACTGTTTGCGGTCGTGGACCGCATCGGGGAGGGGACCAATCTGGAGGAACATTGGTTCGACACCCCATTCGTGGTGGTACGACCCGAATAAGGGCGGCCATCAAATCAGAAGCCGCCATACAAAGAAGCGGCAAGACCCCCATGAGACCCACAAGGGAGGACAGTGAGATCATGGCTGACACTTCAATCGGGACAGCGGAGCAACTCCGCGACCCCAACTACACACCGTCACTACACAAGGCGGTGCCTCTTGGCATTCAGCATGTGCTGGCGATGTTTGTTTCCAACATCACGCCTAGCCATCATCATCTCGGGTGCGGCCGGTTTCGGCTTTGGCTCGGACGCGGGGGCGCAAGGGTTCCCCGATATGACCTATCTGATCCAGATGTCGATGCTCTTTGCGGGTGTTGCGACCCTGTTTCAGACCATCGGCATGGGCCCAGTGGGCGCGCGTCTGCCCATCGTGCAGGGCACAAGTTTCGCGTTTATCCCGATCATGATCCCCCTGGTGGCGGGCAAAGGCGTCGAAGCGCTGCCTGCGCTCTTTGGCGGCGTTCTGATTGGTGGACTGTTCCATACGCTGCTTGGAACCGTGATAGGCCGCATCCGATTTGCTCTGCCACCTTTGGTGACAGGTCTCGTCGTGACGATGATCGGTCTTTATCTGGTGCGCGTGGGTATTGAATACGCGGCCGGTGGTGTACCTGCCAAGGCGTTCAATAACCCGGAATACGGAAGCTTGCTGAACTGGTCCGTGGCGCTGGTGGTGATCTTTGTCACGCTGGGGATGAAGTTCTTTGCGCGTGGGATGTTGTCTGTGTCGGCGGTGCTGATCGGGATCGTCGCGGGCTACATCTATTCCATGTTCTTTGGTCTGGTGAGCCTGGACGGGATCGGCCAGAGCTGGAGCCGTGCTGCTGCGTTCGGTCTGCCGATACCGTTCAAATACGGGATCGATTTCAGCCTGGCGGCGATCATTGGCTTCTGCCTGATGTCATTCGTCAGCGCGGTTGAGACCGTGGGCGACGTGAGCGGTATCACCAAGGGTGGTGCAGGTCGTGAAGCGACCGACAAGGAGATCCAGGGCGCGACCTTTGCTGATGGTATCGGTTCGGCGATTGCAGGCCTGTTTGGCGGCTTCCCAAATACCTCGTTCAGCCAGAACGTGGGTCTGATCGCGATGACAGGTGTGATGAGCCGCCATGTGGTGACCATCGGCGCGATCTTCCTGATCGTCTGCGGTCTGATCCCCAAGGTGGGCGCGCTGATCCGCACCATTCCCATCGAGGTTCTGGGCGGCGGCGTGATCGTGATGTTCGGGATGGTTGTGTCGGCTGGTGTTTCGATGCTGTCGGACGTGAACTGGAACCGCCGCAACATGGTGATCTTTGCGATTGCACTGTCGATTGGTTTTGGGTTGCAGCTGGAGGTGATGAACCTTGCGCCGGGCTCACCCAACGCGCTGCAATACCTGCCGGACACGCTGCGCATCTTGGCGGCATCAGGCATCTTGCCGGCGGCTTTGATCGCCATCGTGCTGAACCTGATCTTGCCCGAAGAGCTGGCAGATGAGGCCACCGAGGAAGTGTCAGGTGGCATGTCCGGTCACGGCTCGGGCAGTTTGCCCGGCGAGTAAGGGAGTGCTCCCGCCTGGTCGGGACGCATCATTGATGCGCCCACCGACCAGTTGGGCTGGGCAGCGCGCCGAGCTGAAGCTCGGCGCGCTGCTGTTTCGAGATACTGAAAGTTAGGTGGCCATCCGCATCGCCACATCCAGCATGCGTGCGGAAAAGCCCCATTCATTGTCATACCAACCGAAGACGCGCACTTGTCGCGTGCCAGTCATCCGGGTTTCGGGCTCGGCGATGATCAACGATTCAGGCCGATTGCGCAGGTCTGACGAGACCAGCGGCATGTCGGTCCACCCCAGAACGGGTGACGCCAAAACTTGCTGGTGCAGGTGATCTCTGAACGTTGTCTCGTCCATATCCGTTGACAGTTGCACCACCAGATCCACCGCCGAAACACTTGCGGTTGGCACCCGCACCGCTGCGCCGCTGATCTTGCCCGCCAGATGCGGCAGGACGGTGTCGATCAGGTGCGTAGCCGACGAGGTTGTGGGCACCATCGACAGGGCGGCGGCCCGCGACCGGGCCAGATCGCCCCGCGGAGCGTCCACCAGTGGCTGGCTGTTGGTGTAGCAGTGGATCGTTGTCATATGCGCAGTCTCGATCCCGGCGATGTCGTCGATTACCTTGACCAGTGGCGCCAGGCCATTGGTCGTGCAGGACGCGTTCGACACGATCCGGGCATTGCCCAGCTCACCTTCGTTGGCGCCCAGAACGATTGTTACCTCGGCTGCCGGAGAGGGGCCGGAAATCAGCACTTTGCCCGCACCTGCCGTCAGACCACGTGCCGCTACATCCGATGTGCGGGCGATCCCGGTACAATCCAGCAGCACGTCTGCGCCGCTCAGATCCACGCGGGTCAGGTCGGGGCTGTGGGTGATCGGGATGGCCAGACCATCGACCACCAGTGCCTCGTCCCCGGCCAGGACCGCGCCGGGGTAGGGGCCGAAAGTGCTGTCGTATTTGAACAGGTATGCGCAAGTGTCGAGCGGGGCGATGTCATTGATCTGTACCACCTCGACGTCGGAATCCCGCGGCAGGGCAAGCACCTGTCGCAGGATCGTGCGGCCGATGCGGCCGAATCCGTTGATCGCCAGTTTCATGGGCGAAGATATGGCAGGGCTAGAAATCGACCTCAATGGCTGTTCCACGCTGGATCGCAAGTTCCAGGGCGGCAGAGGCCACGGCGAGGTCCTGTAATCCGACGCCAGTGCCATCAAATAGCGTGATGTCGTCTGCCGAGGCGCGGCCCGGATGGGTGCCGTTGATAACAGCGCCCAATTCCGAGATGTCCTCGGCTGTGATCAGCCCGTCTTTGACAGCGTGCTGCGCCTCGCCCAACGTCACCGATTGTGCAATCTCATCGGTAAAGACTTGTGCGCGCGTCAAAAGCGTCGCCTCGACCTCTTGTTTGCCGATGGTGTCGGTGCCCATGCAGGCGATGTGGGTGCCGGGGCGCACCTGTGCGTCCATCAGGATCGGATCAAAGCTTGAGGTGATCGAGATGATCACATCGGCCTCTGCGCCCAGTTGGTCGAGATCAACTGCTTCAAACGGCAGGCCCAACTCGGTGGCCGTATCTGCAAGGCGCGAGAGCATTTCAGGGTGCAGGTTCCAGCCGATCACTTTTTCGAATTCCCGCTGTTTCACCGCCGCCCGCATCTGAAACGCCGACTGATGGCTAAGCTCCGATCATGCCCAGAACTTTGGCATCAGAGCGCGCCAGATGGCGGATCGAAACGGCACTGGCTGCCGCTGTACGCAGGGCGGTCAGCAGGTTGCCTCCCACCACGGCACGGCACTGACCGGTATCGGCATCGAACAGAAAGACCGATGATTGGTGGTTGGTTAGCCCTTTGTCCATGTTGCCCGGCCAATAGCCGCCGGATTTCAGGCCCAGGTTCAGGCCTGCCCGATCAAACCCGGATTTGAAACCATAGAGCGCGTCCGCATGGCCAATGGCTTCGCGGATGACCGGGAAATTCACTGCGTCGCCGCGCGACATGGCGGCAAAGACCGACTCGACGGCGTCAAAGCTTGCCTCTTCGGTCATCAGATCGGCAATCGCTGCCTCAGGTACGATCCACATGGGTCGCTCCTTATGTATGTGGGGCGGCGGTGGATGCCGCGCCCCTTTGTTTACAGGTTTGGTTGGAGAGGATCAGAACGCTTTGCCGCGCGCAGAAATCGGCCAGACAACTTCGACCTTGCCGCCACGCACGCCCACGTACCAATCATGCACGTTGCAGGTCGGATCACAGTGACCGGGCACCAGGCGCAGCTTGTCGTTGACGCTCAACACGCCATCGGGGTCGGAGATTACCCCATGTTCGTCCGAACATTTCGCGTAGGTCACGTCATCGCGGCCAAACACCACTGGCAACCCGCTGTCCACAGACTGCGCCTTGAGGCCCGCATCTACCACCGCCAGATCGGTTTTGGCGTGGCTCATGACTGAGGTCAGGATGAACAGCGCGTTCTCCCACTCGCCCTGATCAATCCGCTTGCCGTCCTGATCCAGAATGCGACCATAATCTGCGTCCATAAAGGCGTAAGAGCCGCACTGAAGCTCGTTGTAGACGCCCGATGCGCCTTCGAAATAGTAGCTGCCGGTGCCGCCGCCGCCGACGATGTCACACTCCAGCCCAAGCGACTTCAGCGTGTCCACCGCGTCGCGAACCATGGCCACGGCAATGTCGATCTTTTCCCGGCGGTCCTCATAGCTGTCCATGTGCTGCATCGCGCCCTGATAGGCTTGGATGCCGGAAAATTTCAGCCCCGGTGCGTTGGCGATGGCCTGTGCAATTTCGACCACCTGCGGCGTGGTCGTCACACCGCAGCGACCTGCGCCACAGTCGATTTCTACGAGGCATTCGATCTCGGTGCCGTGACGGGTCGCAGCCGCGCTCAAGTCGGCAACATTGGCCAGATCATCAACGCAGACCAATGTGCGCGCACCCAGCTTGGGTAGACGTGCCAGTCGGTCGATCTTGGCCGGGTCGCGAACCTGGTTTGACACCAGCACGTCCTTGATGCCGCCACGGGCGAACACCTCGGCCTCGCTGACCTTTTGGCAGCAAACACCGCAGGAGTTGCCAAGCTTCTCTTGTAACAGGGCCACATCAACCGACTTGTGCATCTTGCCGTGAACCCGGTGGCGCACGCCCATCTGCGCGGCCAGATCACCCATTTTGGTGATGTTGCGTTCCAGCGCATCCAGATCCAGCACAAGGGCGGGGGTTTGAATGTCTGCCTCGTCCATGCCGGGCAGGGCGGGGATGTCAAAGCCGACCTCAAGGCCGTCGAATTTTGCAGGTGCGTTCATTGTTTCAATCCTTATTGCGTCCAGGGCAGGCGGTCCATGTCGACGTTGCCGCCGGTGATGATCACGCCCACGCGTTTGCCGGCAAAAACGCCGGGGTTTTTCAGGATGGTGGCCAGCGGAACGGCGCTAGAGGGTTCCAGCACGATCTTCATCCGCTGCCAGGCGAGTTTCATGGCCGCCACGATCTCGTCCTCGCTTGCGGTCAGGATGTCGCTCACGTGGTTCTGGACGAAATGCCAGGTGTTCTCTTTCAAAGGCACTTTCAGCCCATCGGCCACCGTCTGCGGCGCGTCATCCGCGATGATGTGCCCGGCCTTGAAGCTGCGATAGGCGTCGTCGGCCTGTTCCGGCTCAGCGGCATAAATCGCCACTTCCGGCGCGGCGTGGCTCATCCACAGGCAGGTGCCCGAGACCATGCCGCCGCCACCGATCGGAGCGATCACGGCGTCCAATCCGTCAGTCTGTTCCATCAACTCGCGCGAGCACGTGCCTTGCCCGGCGATCACGCGCGGGTCGTTGTAGGGGTGAACGAAATCGGCACCGGTTTCGGCATGGACGCGGGCAAACACCTCTTCGCGGCTGCTGGTCGAAGGTTCGCATTCGGTGATCACGCCGCCATAACCACGCACGGCGGCCTTTTTGGCGTCGGGTGCGGTGCGGGGCATGACGACGTGGCAGGGAATACCCCGTCGACCGGCCGCATACGACAGCGACAGCGCGTGATTGCCCGAACTGTGGGTGGCGACGCCGCGCTTGGCGGCCTCGTCATCCAGACCAAACACAGCGTTCGACGCACCGCGCACTTTGAACGCGCCCGCTTTTTGCAGGTTCTCGCATTTGAAAAACAGTTGCGCGCCGGTCAGATCATCAAAGTAGCTGGACGTCAGAACAGGCGTCCGGTGGATGTGGGGCGCGATGCGCTCATGCGCTGCGATCACATCCTTGTAAGTGGGTAAGGTCATGGTCAGATCCTTCATCACGCCGCGTCCTGTTGCGGGTGGGCATGCGACTGGCGATAGAATTCCTGCGCAGCGGCCACGCCGGACCCGAGCTGGATGTTCATCCCCAGATCAGCCATGCACATCTCGGCCGTGGCGATCCCCGAAAGCGCCATGACGTCAGTCATCGACCCAAGGTGCCCGATGCGGAACAATTTACCCGCGACCTCTCCCAGTCCCACGCCATACGCGGTGCCATAGGTTTCCGCCGCATGGGCAACGATGTCGGTGCCGTTGATGCCGGGTGTCAAAATCGCGCTCACGGTGTCTGATGCAACATCGGGCGAGGCGGCACACAGCTCCAGCCCCCAGGCGCGCACCGCTTTACGCACGCCTTCGGCGATGCGGTGGTGACGGGCAAAGACGTTCTCCAGCCCCTCATCCAGCAGCATCTGCGTCGTCAGCTTCAGCCCGTTCATCAGCCCCACAGCGGGCGTGTAGGGATAGGCGTTGTTGGCATAACCTGCAGCCATGTCGCGCACGTCAAAGAAGGTGCGGGGCAGCTTGGCAGTCTCGGTTGCGGCCAGTGCCTTGGCGCTGAAGCCGGTGATCGCCAGACCTGCGGGCAGCATGAAGCCCTTTTGCGAGCCGGTCACGGCCACATCCACGCCCCAGTCGTCAAACCGGAAATCCATCGAACCGATGGAGCTGACGCCATCGACAAAGAACAGGGCCGGATGGCCCGCGGCATCCATTGCGCGGCGGATGGCAGCGATGTCCGACCGCACGCCGGTCGCCGTTTCATTGTGAGTGGCAAGAACAGCCTTGATCCGATGCGAGGTGTCGGCAGTCAGGATTTCCTCGTACCGGGCGGCGTCGATACCGTCGCCCCAACGGGTTTCCACGATCTGAACGTCCAGCCCGTGACGCTGACACATGTCGATCCAGCGGTGCGAGAACATGCCATTGCGTGCCACCAGAACCGCGTCACCGGGAGACAGCGTATTACAGATCGCCGTCTCCCAGCCGCCGGTGCCCGAGGCGGGGAAGATGAACACCTCGGCCGATGTGCTTTTGAGCACCTGACGCACACCCTCGCGGGCCGGGTGCAGGATCTCGCCAAACAGCGACGAGCGGTGGTCGATGCTGGGCATGTCACAGGCTTTGCGCACCACTTCGGGGATGTTGGTGGGGCACTGGAATGAACAGAGGATTTTGATGGCTCATGGCCGTCTCCTTGATTGCTTGGGAACCAGCGTAGGAGAGGGGGCATTCGTCATCAATTTTTTGAAAAAATATTTCAAAAACGCAAGATGTAAGAAAATTGTTTCTTGTCATATGGTTAATTTTTTCACATTATGAAATCGATTTTCGTTCTTGAGGTGGCGCGATGAATGACCCTGTAGAATCGACTGACAAACGCTCGCGCGGGCGTCCGCGCGATTGGCATGACAAGACCGAGCAGAATACGATCAAATCGTTGGATCGCGCCATCGTCGTGCTGCAGCGATTGGGCGAGCTAGGCGCTGTCACTCTGACGGATCTGGCATCAGATCTTGGCCAATCCCCGGCTACTGTCTATCGCGTGTTGGTGACGTTCCAGAACCGCGAGCTCGTCGATTTCGACGACCGGGCGCAACTGTGGAGTGTTGGACCGGGCGCATTCCTGATCGGCGCGACGTTCTTGCGCCGCACCAGTCTTGTTGAGCGGGCGCGACCGATCCTGCGCGCCTTGATGCAAGAGACCGGAGAGACCGCAAACCTTGGCATCGAACGCAATGGAGAGGTGCTTTTCGTCAGCCAGGTCGAAACTCATTCGAACATCCGCGCATTCTTTCCCCCGGTACGGTGTCGGAAATGCATGCCTCGGGCATTGGCAAGGCGTTGTTGGCTTTCATGGCTGAGGACCGGCGCGACGCCATTCTGTCCGCGCAACCGTTGACGACATACACAGCGCAGACACTAACCCAGCCAGATGCTCTGATCAAAGACCTGCGGATCAGTCGAGAGCGCGGTTATGCCTTTGACGCGGATGAGAAAACCGACGGCATGCGCTGCATCGCCGCCCCGGTTTTCGACGCTTTTGGCGAACCCGTTGCGGGTATATCGGTGTCTGGTCCCACCGTTCGTGTCACAGACAGTGACATCGAGGGCTTGGCGCAAGCGGTCAAAACCGCCGCGCGAACCCTGTCGATTGCAATGGGGGCGTCTGTTTAGCTGCCCGAGGCAACGCTCGGCGGGCAGCTGACCTGCGAATAGAACTGGCCCGAGATGTTTTCATACATGCTCGACCAGATTACCTTGCACCCGGTGGCCTGCTGTATGGCGGTAGCAGCTTGAACACTGCGGCGACGTGCTGGTGGGCCGAAGGGGTTGAGATTGTTCCAGTCGCGGGTGGCCTTGTAGGCGACAGGTGTGTCTGCGACCTGAACCACTTCCCAAGTTCGGCTCAAGACCGAAACGGATCTCGTAGGATATTCTGGTTTGGTCAGTGTCGTTGATTCACAGCCTGCCACAGTAAAAGCTGCCAGCAGAGCGGGAATTATTGTGCGGATTTTCATTGACCAAACTCCGTCCTTTGAAGGTACTGCTTCCGTTTGACCAAATTTCGGAGCCACTGTGAACCCCCAACGCATGCTTTAACGCGTTGGGCTCAACGGCATGTGGCGATTGACGTCTTTGTACAACAGATAGCGGAAGGGTCCCGGCCCCCCGCATAGCAGGCCTGCGGGCAAAAGGCGCGTAGCCACATGTAATCGCCAGCCTCGACTTCGACCCAGTCCTGATTCAAGCGATAAACAGCCTTGCCTTCGAGCACGTACAGCCCGTGTTCCATCACATGGGTTTCCGCAAAGGGAATGACGCCACCGGGCAGGAAGTTGACGATGTTCACATGCATGTCGTGGCGCAGGTCTTCGGGTTCCACAAAGCGGGTGGTAGACCAACGCCCTTCGGTCCCTGGCATCTCGTTCGGGGCGACGTCCTGCTCGCGGGTGACAAAGGGCTCTGGTGGATCAATGCCTTCTACTGCTTGGTAGGCTTTGCGGATCCAGTGAAACCGCGCCGCCGGACCGGCGTGGTTCTTCAAACGCCACGCACAGCTTGCGGGCAGATAGGCATAACCGCCTGCCTCCAGTACGTGATCGGTCTGGCCGATGGTCAGCGTCACAGCGCCTTCGACAACAAACAGAACCCCTTGAGCATTTGGGTCGGTTTCAGGGCGCTCGCTGCCACCACCAGGCTGAACTTCCATGATGTAGTGCGAAAAAGTTTCAGCAAAGCCGCTCATCGGACGGGCCAGAACCCAAACACGGGTCTTGTCCCAAAAGGGCAGAAAGCTGGTAACGATATCGCGCATCGTGCCTTTGGGGATGACGGCATAAGCGGTAGTGAACATGGCGCGGTCAGTCAAAAGCTGCTCTTGACTGGGGTGCCCGCCAGTCGGGGCGTAGTAAGTAGGGTTTGCCATGGATGCCTCGTATCTGTGAGTTGCGGGCACTATGCGAGGAATGGCGATTGGCTGGAAAGGCGGGTTAATCGGATAGCTTTCTTTTGGAAATTTTGAAGATTTGCATTTGGGGGTTTGGACAAGCCGACATGGGCAGTGTAACGATGTGGTCAAGGACTGTGTTCGATGCGCACCTGCGGCGTGATCGAACCATCAGAAGTATTTGAGGCAGCAATGAAACACTTGATTTCGATCGTTTTTTTGTCAGCGTTGCTGGGGTTTGCCGCGCATAATGCGCAGGCTAAGCCCTTGTCGCGGATCATCAGCGAGATTGGGCTGACGCCAGATGATTACAAGGTGATGCAGGCGACTGTGGATCAGTTATTCGTCAACGGCATCCCAAGTGTTGGTCGGCAGCTGTCATGGAGCAACCCGGAGACGGGATCGAAAGGAACGGTGAAACTTCGAGCGAAGCAGGGAAACTGCGTGTATATGCAGCACTTTGTTCTTCCGAACGGGGCGCCAAAATCGCGAGAGATCCGGACCCGGTGGTGCGAGGATGCCAATGGCACTTGGTTGCTGACGCCGTGATGCGCTTGCTCACCTAATTCGACCATTCAGCGGTGCGGTCTATCGCCCTTGCATCCTTTGAACGACGGGCGGGAGCGTTTCGAGGTGGGACAGTAAGGTCTTGTCGGTGCGATTTGCCGTTAGTACGATATGTCAAAGCATGCGGGAGAACTGATGCGATATCAGTGCCGAAGGAGCAACCGCCCCGGAATCTCTCAGGCCCAAGGGACCGTTTGCTGGAAAAAACTCTGGAGAGAGGCGCCGGGATGCGTCCGCCGAAGGGATAACGATCTCAGGCGCAAGGACAGAGGGGGCAGTAGGGGCTGCGTGTGCTACGTGGCATCTTGGAGGTGAGATCTCCAGCCAGAGACCAACAGGGAAGACGAAAGAAATGAAGTACACCGAAGAACATGAATGGCTGTTGCCAGAGGGCGATCTGATCGTGGTGGGCATCACGGCGCATGCGGCAGAGCAATTGGGTGATGTGGTGTTCATCGAACTGCCCGAAGAAGGCACCGAAGTTTCCAAGGATGACGAGATCGTCGTTATCGAAAGCGTCAAGGCAGCCTCGGACATCCTAGCCCCTCTAGATGGCGAGATTGTCGAGGTCAACGAGGCGCTTGTTGATGCGCCGGGCCGGGTCAACGAAGACCCGATGGGCGAGGCATGGTTCTTTAAGATGAAACCTTCGGACTTGTCGCCCATGGACGATTACATGGACGAAGCCGGGTACAAAGATTTCATCAGTTGACCCCAAATTTCGGTTAACTCCCGTCCGTCGGCTCTGCCCTGACGGGCCGACCTCCCGTTGGGCCGCGCAGCGCCTTGCGGCGCTGCGGTTGCACCAAGTCTCCAGATTGCCGCGCGTGCAGAACGGTTTCACCGTGACGATAGGATTGATTTGCGAGGGCTTTGGCCTAGGCTTCGACTGTCGAATCCATAGGAGGGCCGACATGAAACCTTGGTATCTGGCTGCGGCATCTGTGTTCCTTGGCACTTGGGTGTTGGCGGCTGATCCGTCCTTTGACTGCGCCAAGGCGCAAAGCGATGCGGAACAAGCTGTATGCAAATCCGATGCATTGGCCGAGCTCGATGTCGAAGTGACGCGTCTTTATCAATTGGCTGTGGCGGATGTTTCAGGCGCGCGGCTGAATGAATTGAAGGCGATGCAACGCGGATGGATTAAGGGCCGTGATGAGTGCTGGAAGTCTTCGTTGGGCTTGAACTCTTGCGTTGCTAACGAATATGTCTTTCGTATCATGGACTTAAGAACCGGCTATGCCAACGCGCGGAGCGAAGATTCCGCCGGGATCAGCATTGGACCACAAGTTCTGGCCTGTGATGGGTTTGACGCAGCCATTGGTGTTGTGTTCGTCAATTCCAGCGCACCAATGGCGGTGTTGAAATGGCGGGACAAGGCCGTTGCCCTACCTTCCGTTCCCTCTGGCTCTGGTGCGAAATACGCAAGTGACGCCTTCTTGGGCGGAGCGTCCTCCCTTTTCACCAAGGGGGACGAGGCGCTCTTCATGCCGCCCGGTGATACGGAACTGAAGTGTCGCATCGAAGAGGTCGGGTAAGTTCCAACCTCTCGATCAGTCAATTCAATAGCCGCGGTCGCGGTCGACTTCGTGCAACAATTCGTTGCCCTCTGTCAGGCGGCGATAGTTCTCGGCCACATCCTTGAGCGCATCGCCCAGATGCCAACCCGAAACATGGGGCGTGATCACTACTTTTGGGTGATTCCACAGTGGGTTGTCTGACGGCAGCGGCTCTTCGCTGACCACATCCAAGATGGCTCGGTCGAACTGATCTGCATCCAAAGCGGCCATCAAAGCGGCTTCGTCAATTAGGTCTCCGCGACCCGCATTGAGCAGTTGCGCGCCAGGCTTCAGCGCCGCTAGCAACTCGGCGTCGAACAGGCCAACGGTTTCCGCCGTCGACGGAAGGATACAGCAGACAAAATCGCATTCACCCAAAAGGTCGGGCAAAGCGTCGTAACCATGATAACAATCCACGCCCCTAATGTCCTTCGGGGAACGGCTCCAGCCTTTGACCTGAAAGCCGACGTCGCGCAGCATGCCCGCCGATCGGCTGCCGATGTGCCCCAGACCCAGAACACCAACGACGGTATCAGGGGTGTACCGGGGCTCAATCGGGCCCCAGACGCTGATTGCCTGATCCGAGTCGTGTTTGTCCATGTTGCGCTGCGCTCGCAGTATGTAGGCGAGGAACCATTCCGCGATCTCACGCGCCGGGGCGTCGGGCTTCAAACGCGTAACGCGCACATGATCGGGCAGGCCGGGGTGTTTAACGATGGTTTCGACGCCCGCGCCCAGCTTTTGCACCAGTTGCAGGTTCGGAAACTCGGTCGGGCGATCGCCGTTCAGGCTGACCACGGCCATCATGGTGACGTCCTGGGGATTGCCGACATCGGCGCTTGTGCGAACATCCGCTGTGGGCATGGCGGCGCGGACCTGCTCGGCCAACTCCTCTTCTGTCATCCATCCGCTGATGCCGATATCAATCAACAAGGCCATTTCATTCCCTTTCCGACAAACTTTCCGATGACGTGCCGTCACACCGCTGGACTTACCCGCCGCAGCTAAGCCACACTTTGACTGAACGTAAAGACTAGAGTTTCAGCGCAGGTCTCGATCAGGTGATCGACCCGAGGGCGCCAGGGAGGATTTCAATGGATATGAGTTTTTCGATGCGGGACGAGAACCGCGCACTGCTGGATCGTGTCACGGCAATGATCCAGGACGAGATCATGCCGCTGGAGCAGGAATACCACGATGAGATCGCCAAGGAAGACCGCTGGAAATACACTGCGCGCCAGACCGAGATCCTCGAAGGGCTCAAGGCCAAAGCCAAGTCCGAGGGGCTTTGGAACTTCTGGCTGACGGACAGCGACAAGGGCTTTGGCCTGTCGACCGTCGAATATGCCTATTTCGCCGAACAGATGGGTAAGACGCCCTTGGGGGCCGAAGTGTTCAACTGCTCCGCGCCCGACACCGGCAATATGGAAGTGTTCGAGCGCTACGGCACAGAGGCGATGAAAGAACAGTGGCTCAAGCCGCTGCTCGATGGGCAGATTCGCTCGGCCTATCTGATGACCGAACCGGATGTGGCCAGCTCGGACGCGACCAACGTGTCGATGGCTTGCGTACGCGATGGCGACGACTATGTCCTGAATGGCGAGAAATGGTGGTCCTCGGGTGCGGGTGATCCGCGCTGCAAGGTTTATATCGTGATGGTCAAGACGGGTGGCGAAGAGCTGCCAAAGCACAAGCGCCAGTCGATGATCGTTGTGCCCGCCGACACGCCCGGTATCGAAATCTTGCGCCCGATGGAGGTTTATGGCCACGACGATGCGCCCCATGGCCACATGCACATCCGGTTCACCAACGTGCGCGTGCCTGCCGACAGCATCCTGCTGGGCGAAGGGCGCGGGTTCGAGATTGCCCAAGGTCGCCTTGGGCCCGGCCGCATCCACCACTGTATGCGCGCCATCGGTCAGGCCGAGATCGCGCTGGAGCGTATGTGCAAACGCTCGCTGCAGCGTGAGGCGTTTGGTAAGAAGCTGGCCCAGCTGGGGGCCAACTATGACATCATTGCCGAATGCCGGATGGAGATCGAAATGGCCCGCCTGCTGTGCCTGAAGGCAGCGTGGTACATGGATCAGGGTGACGCACGCGCCGCCGCGCCATGGATCAGCCAGATCAAGGTTGTGGCGCCTCGCGTCGCGCTCAAGGTGATCGACGAGGCCGTGCAGATGTTCGGCGGTCAAGGCGTTAGCCAGGACACCCCGCTGGCGATTGCCTGGACCCACGTGCGGACCCTGCGTCTGGCCGATGGTCCCGATGCGGTGCACCGCCGTCAGGTGGCCCGGACCGAGCTGCGCAAATACACGCAGGAGAAAGTCTGACGCCTGATGCGTGAGCTTTCCTATTTCAAGATGACCGAGGGCGGGGTGTTTCATGGAAACGACCCCGCCCGCGGCCCTTGGTCCCCTGATCATTGTCACGCAGGCCCGGTCACGGGTTTGGTGGCCCGCGCGGCCGAAGCGGCGGCGGGGCATGCGAAAATGCTCACACGTTTGACCATCGATGTGCTGCGCCCGGTGCCGTTGCAGGGTTTGCAGATCAACACCGACGTGCTGCGCGACTCGCGCACGCTGACCACCACGCGGATCGAAGTGGTAGCCGAGGATGGCACAGTTTGCGCCAGTGCCACGACCATGCATCTGGTGCGCAAAGAGCTCTCAGACGTGCCAACAGCGCAGGTTCCACGCCCCCGGATCGAAGATACCGAGAAGGGTGAGCCGATCCTGATTGCGGGCATCCACGACAAGCCGATGTTTGGCAATTTTACCGAGATGGTGTTTCCCAAAGGCCAGTCCCGCGACCCCGGTCCCAAAACCGTCTGGGCGCGCGTGCCGAACCTGATAGAGGGAGAGGAGCAGTCGCCGATTCAGTCCATTTGTGCTTTGGCGGATTGTGGCAACGGGCTGTCGATGAACGAAATGCCCAAACGGATCGGTTTTATGAACACCGATTTAACCCTGCAAATCCACCGCGAGCCGGAAAGCGACTGGCTGGCGTCAGAGGCGGTGTCGCATTGGCACGACAACGGCATCGGCATGTCCCATTCCACCCTCTATGACACCAAGGGGCCGGTGGGCGTGGCGTTACAAACCCTGGTGCTGCATCCAATCAAATGAACGGATCGTGCGGGTAACCAACCCGCGCCAGATAAAGACCCTGCGGCGGGCAGACCGGGCCGCAGGCTGCGCGATCACAGGCTTCCAAAGCGGTTTTTACATCCTCCGGCGACCAGCTTCCTGCGCCAACGCGTTCTAGCGTGCCCACAAAACTACGAACCTGATTGTGCAGGAACGACCGGGCACGGACGTGGAAATGGATTTCTGGGCCGGAGAAGCCGTTCACTTTTTCGATGCTCAATTCGTCCAAAGTCTTCACCGGGCTGGTGGCCTGACATATGGTCGAGCGGAACGTCGTGAAATCATGCTTTCCAATCAGATGCGCAGCCCCTTCGCGCATGGCGTCCACATCCAGCTGCTGATTGACGCGCCAAACCTGACCCTTGTTGTGGGTTTCAGGTGCGCGTCGTTGCAGGATGCGGAACAGATACTGCCGCTCAAGGGCCGAAAACCGGGCATGCCAGTCATCGTCCACACGGGCGGCAGCGACAATGGCAACGGGCTGGGGTTTCAGATGATAATTCAGCGCCTCAGACAGGCGGAAGGGGTCCCAATCTCTGGTCATGTCGCAATGGGCCACTTGCCCCAACCCATGCACGCCTGCATCGGTGCGCCCGGCGGCGGCGATGGTGTGGGGGCCGGGTTCCAGCCGCGCCAAGGCAGCCTCGATCGCGCCCTGGACCGAAGGGTGTTCCTTTTGCCGCTGCCACCCGGCGAAGGGCGCGCCCTGATATTCGACTTTCAATGCGTAACGTGACATGGCGTCGGGCAGTACCCTGACGCGCGATACAAGTCTAGTCAGGGCAGGGACGGCCCCCTATCTTGGGGCAAAGCAATTTGGGCAGGACATAAGTTTGGTCATCTCATCTCTGGCGGATCGCGTGGTGCGTAGTGTCGAAAGTGTCGGCGACACGGTGTCCGAGGCGCTGTTTGAACCGGTCATACGGCTGGGTGTCACCGGTCTGGCGCGATCAGGCAAGACGGTGTTCATCACCTCGCTGGTTGCTAACTTGCTGGACCGGGGCCGCATGTCTGGGCTTGTGGCCGCGCAAGAGGGCCGGATCGAGGCCGCATATCTGCAACCACAACCTGACGACACAGTGCCGCGTTTCGACTACGAGGCGCATCTGGGTGCCCTGACCGGCCCGACGCCCCATTGGCCCGACAGCACCCGCGCCATTTCCGAGCTACGCCTGTCGCTGCGGGTGCAACCCAACGGGTTATTGTCCGGCCTACAGGGACCGCGCACCATTCATCTGGATATTGTTGATTATCCCGGCGAATGGCTGCTGGATCTGGCGCTGCTGGAGCGCAGCTTTGACGATTGGTCGCGAGAGACGCTGGATCGGATCGCAGATCGACGCTGCGCCGCTGACTACATGGCTGCTTTGTCGAACGTGGACCCAGAGGCCACGCATGACGAACCACTGGCGCAAACTCTGGCGCAAAACTTTGCTGCTTACCTGAACAACGCACGGGACACTGGGTATTATGACTGCACGCCGGGGCGTTTTTTATTGCCTGGCGATCTGGCTGGATCGCCTGTTCTGACCTTTGCGCCGCTGCCGGTGGAGGGCTCGTCTACCCGCCGCAGTCTGCACCGCGAAATGGAACGTCGGTTCGAGGCGTATAAGGCCCAAGTTGTCAAACCCTTCTTTCGCGATCATTTCTCGCGCATCGACCGGCAGATCGTGCTGGTTGATGCGTTGGGTGCGATCAGCAAAGGCCCCAAGGCAGTCGAGGATATGCGCCATGCGCTGGCCGACATCCTCACCAGCTTTCGCCCCGGTCGCAACGCCTGGCTCACCAGCCTGCTGATGGGCAAGCGGGTTGAGAAAATTCTGTTTGCAGCCACAAAGGCCGACCATCTGCACCACCTGCAACACCCGCAACTGACCGCGATCATGGAGGCATTGACCCGCGATGCCCGCGACCGGGCGCAGTTTGCCGGCGCGGATACGGCAGCGCTCTCGCTTGCCTCGCTGCGCGCAACGACCGAGGAAATGCACCCCCACAACGGGCAAGAGCTGCCATGTGTGCGGGGCACGCTGCTGGACACCGGCAAACAGGCTGCGCTTTATCCTGGTGCCCTGCCTGATGATCCGGCCCATTTGTTGCAGCCGGCGCGCGACGGGGCTGAGGGCTGGCTTGATGGCGATTACCAGGCGATGAGTTTTGCGCCCGCGCCCCTGACACTCAAACCCGGTGATGGGCCGCCGCACATCCGTCTTGATCGCGCGGTGCAGTTCCTGATCGGGGACCGTTTGTGATGGCAACGATCCGACCCGCCAGATCAACAGACGCCGGAACGACTGGCGAGATCCTGCACCAGTTTTCTCAGGACAACGACTGGATGCCCGAATTGCACACGCTGGCCGAAACCATCAGCTTTTGTGGCACCATGATCGACCGGGGCTGGGTCACCGTGGCCGAGGTGAACGGCAGGGTCGAAGGGTTCATCGCGCGCGATGGCGAGGAAATCTGCTCGCTCTACATGTCGCGCCGGGGGCGTCGTCGTGGAATCGGGCCACAGCTTCTGGATACTGCCAAATCCGCCTGCGACCGGCTGGTGCTGAAAACATTCGAGGACAACAAGGGCGCGCAACGGTTCTATCGGCGCGAAGGGTTTGTCGAAACGGCTTGCGGCGACGGGGCCGACAATGATGAAAACCTGCCCGATGTTACCTACCTATGGACAAAGGCAGACAAGAAAGAGCCAAACCCATGACCAAGGGCCCGGTCGTCATCGACCTTGAACAAGAACCTGCTGCATCGGTGGCTGACGCGCCGCCGGTACCCGACATTGCCGCCCCAACAGGGCAGGCGATGCAGATGGCGGCGCGGGTTGCGGCGCGCAAACCTTCGCGTTTGGCGAAATGGTTCTGGGCGTTGGCTTTGTCGGTTTTGGGCGCGGTGATCTCGGTCGCGGCCTGGGATTTTGTGACGTCCTTGATCACCCGCGTGCCTCTTCTGGGCTGGGCTGTGACCGGCTTGATGGGCGCGTTGGTCTTGGTCACCGTGGTGATTGCCATCAAGGAACTGGCCGCCATTGGGCGCCTCTCTCGCGTGGATGGGCTGCGTCGCGCGGCAGATGACGCGCTGGCCAGTGGCGAATTGAGCCAGGCCAAGGATGTGTCGAAACGTCTGCTGGCCTTTTACCGTGGCCGCGATGACGTGCAGTGGGGGCGCGACCGCGTGGCCGAGCGGATGGACGAACAATTCGACGCCTCAACGCTGCTGGGTTTGGTCGAGGACGAGATGCTCGCCCCCCTGGACGCCGCCGCCAAACGCGAAGTCGAGGCAGCTGCCCGGCAAGTTGCCACTGTCACGGCGCTTGTCCCCATGGCGCTGGCAGATGTGTTGACGGCCTTGGCTGCTTCCTTGCGAATGATCCGCCGCGTGGCAGAGATCTATGGCGGGCAGGCGGGGTTCTTTGGCAGCTGGCGGCTGACGCGTGCGGTGTTCTCGCATCTAGTGGCCACCGGGGCCGTCGCCGTTGGTGACGACCTGCTGGAACCAATTTTGGGTGGATCAATCCTCAGCAAACTGTCGCGCCGTTTTGGCGAGGGGCTGGTCAACGGGGCGCTGAGCGCCCGTGTTGGTGTCGCCGCGATGGAGGTCTGTCGCCCGCTGCCCTTTTCCAAACGACACCGCCCGTCAGTGCGTGGGATCGTAAAAGGTGCTTTGAGTGGGTTGTTTTCGAAAACCGAAGGGTAATGCGATAGAAATCGTGGTCTGAGGCATTTCAAACATTCCTCGGCGCTTTACCCGCCACGCGCTGCGCCCTATAAGGCCCGCATGAGCCATCTGAGCCTCATCATTATTCGAATTATATCCCCGGCGCTCTGACCCTTGAGACGCCGGGCAAAGGTGCTTGAGACTTCGCACTGACCGCTTCGATCCATACACCACGATGATATCCAAAGGACGCCACACATGTGCTCCGACAAGACAACCGATACGCCTGAATACAAAGACACGCTGAATCTGCCCAAGACCGATTTCCCCATGCGCGCAGGCCTGCCCAAGCGCGAGCCCGCATGGCTGGAACGCTGGGAAA
Source organism: Falsiruegeria sp. JB4-1 (assembly GCF_055693495.1). Lineage (NCBI taxonomy): Bacteria > Pseudomonadati > Pseudomonadota > Alphaproteobacteria > Rhodobacterales > Roseobacteraceae > Falsiruegeria > Falsiruegeria sp. JB4-1. Next base: position 3,460,970 of record NZ_JBVFTZ010000001.1, on the reverse strand, counting down.
AGATCGGCGTTTATGACCGTCTGCGGGAAAAGGAAGGGCGCAAACCCTTCATCCTGCACGATGGCCCCCCTATGCGAACGGTCACCTGCACATCGGTCACGCCCTGAACAAGACCATCAAGGACATGATCGTGCGCTCGCACCAGATGATGGGCCATGACGCGCGCTATGTGCCGGGTTGGGATTGTCACGGCCTGCCGATCGAATGGAAAATCGAAGAGCAGTACCGCAAGAAGGGCAAGAACAAGGACGAGGTGAACGTGGTGGACTTCCGCCGCGAATGCCGCGCCTTTGCCGACGAATGGGTGGGCATCCAGCGCGAAGAGTTCAAGCGCATCGGCATCACCGGCAATTGGGCCGATCCCTATCTGACCATGGCCTATGACGCCGAGGCGGTGATCGCGGATGAGTTCATGAAGTTCCTGATGAACGGGACCTTGTATCAGGGCTCGAAGCCCGTCATGTGGTCGCCCATCGAAAAGACTGCCCTGGCCGAGGCCGAGGTGGAATACCACGACAAGGAAAGCTTCACCATCTGGGTGAAGTTCAAGGTTGCTGAACCTGCCGATCACAAGTTGGCTGGCGCAAATGTCGTGATCTGGACCACCACACCTTGGACCATCCCGTCCAACAAGGCGGTCGTCTATGGTCAGGACATCGCCTATGGCCTGTACGAAGTGACCGGCACGCCCGAAGAATGCTGGGTCAGTGTTGGTGACAAGTACCTGTTAGCCGACAATCTGGCGGCCGATGTATTCCGCCGCGCGCGCCTTGAAGACGACCAGTGGACCCGTGTGGCAGATGTGCCCACCGCTGATCTGGAAGGCGTCGGCCTGGCGCATCCCCTGCACGGCGCCGAGGGTGGCAATGGCGAATGGGACGACATCCGCGACTTCCGCGCCGCTGACTTTGTGACCGACACCGAAGGCACCGGCTTTGTCCACTGCGCCCCGTCCCACGGTATGGAAGAATTTGAGCTGTATCGTGATCTGGGCATGCTCGAGCAGGTCATCACCTACAACGTGATGGACGATGGCTCTTTCCGCGCTGATCTGCCGTTCTTTGGTGGCAAGTTTATCCTGTCCCGCAAGGGTGGTGAGGGTGACGCCAACAAGACCGTCATCGACAAGCTGGTCGAGGTTGGCGGCCTTATGGCGCGTGGCAAGATCAAACACAGCTATCCGCACTCGTGGCGGTCGAAAGCACCGATCATCTATCGCAACACGCCGCAGTGGTTTGCATCCGTAGATCGCAAGCTTGACGACGGCATGGGCGAGATGGGCGACAGCATCCGCGAACGGGCCCTGCGCTCCATCGACGAACTGGTGAAATGGACCCCACAGCGGGGCCGCAACCGCCTGTTCTCGATGATCGAGGATCGCCCGGATTGGGTTCTGTCGCGTCAACGCGCCCGGGGTGTGCCGCTCACCTGTTTCACCAAGAAGGGCGCGCTTCCTACGGATGCCGACTACCTGCTGCGCAACGCCGATCTGAACGCCCGCATCAAGGCCGAGTTCAAGGAGCACGGCGCCGATGTCTGGTATGAAGATGGGTTCAAGGCCAAGGTGCTCGACGGCATCGCGGACCCGGACGCCTATGATCAGGTGTTCGACGTGCTCGATGTTTGGTTCGACTCCGGTTCGACCCACGCATTCGTGCTGCGCGACCGTGAAGACGGGACCGAGGACGGCATCGCCGATGTTTATATGGAAGGCACCGACCAGCACCGCGGGTGGTTCCATTCGTCCCTGCTGCAGGCTTGTGGCACCAAGGGCCGCGCGCCTTACCGCAACGTGGTGACGCATGGCTTCACGCTGGACGAGAAGGGCATGAAGATGTCCAAATCGCTCGGCAATACCATCGTGCCGGAGGCGGTTATCAAGCAATATGGCGCCGACATCCTGCGCCTGTGGGTGGCCCAGACCGACTATACCGCTGACCAGCGGATCGGGCCGGAAATCCTGAAGGGCACCGCCGACAGCTATCGCCGCCTGCGCAACACCATGCGGTACATGCTGGGTTCGCTGGCCGACTTCACCGAAGCTGACCGGGTGGAACCTGCGGACATGCCGCGTCTGGAACGTTGGGTGCTGAGCCGTTTGACCGAGCTGGATGCGCAAGTGCGCGAGGGCTATGCCAAGTTCGACTTCCAGGGCGTCTTTAGCGCAGTCTTCAACTTTGCCACTGTGGACCTTTCGGCTTTCTACTTCGACATCCGCAAGGACGCGCTATACTGCGATGGCGACACCCTGCGCCGCCGCGCGGCCCGCACGGTTCTGGACATCCTGTTCCACCGCCTGACCACCTGGCTCGCGCCGGTTCTGGTCTTCACCATGGAAGAGGTCTGGCTTGAGCGGTTCCCGGGCGATGACAGTTCGGTCCACCTGGTGGATTTCCCCGAAACGCCTGCCGACTGGCGCCATGTTGAGTTGGAAGAGGCCATGGCCAAAGTGCGCCGCGTGCGTCGTGCCGTGACCGCTTCGCTGGAACTTCAGCGGCGCGATAAGGTGATCGGCTCCAGCCTTGAGGCCGCGCCGGTGGTGCATGTCGAGGATAAGGAAACCCGCGATCTTCTGGCAACCTTCGATGCGAACGATCTGTGCATCACCTCGGGCCTGACCATCACCGGCGACCCATCCCCGGCCGAGGCCTTCCGTGTGCCGGAAATCAACGGCGTGTCGGTGGTGTTTGAAAAGGCCGATGGCGCCAAATGTCAGCGCTGCTGGAAGATCTTGCCAGACGTGGGTGGCCATAGCCACACAGGTGTCTGCGGTCGCTGTGACGAGGCGCTGAGCTGAGATGCCGCGCGCCCGTGATCTGGGGCTTGCGATCGGGCGGTTCCCGCCCGGTCCGCTGAACGCGATCACGGATGTGGGGCAGGTGGCCGTCGGCCACGTCACCCTGAACGAAGGCGCGCGCACCCGCACCGGTGCGACCGCCATTCTGCCGCATCCCGGCAATCTGTTCACCGACCGCCCCTGTGCTGGGCTGTCGGTTCTGAACGGGTTCGGCAAGTTTGCCGGCGTGACGCAGGTGCAGGAATTGGGTGAACTGGAAACACCCATCCTGCTGACCAACACCCTGGCTGTCGGGCGCGGGATCGAGGCTCTGATTCAACATACGCTGGCACAGCTAGGCAACGAATTCGTGACGTCCATCAACGCGGTTGTTGGCGAAACCAACGATGGTCGCCTCAACGATATCCGCGCCGCCCGCCCGACCGTTGCCGAAATGCGCCAAGCGCTCGACGCTGCATCCAGTGGCCTCGTGACCGAAGGCTGCGTTGGGGCAGGGACCGGTACAGTTTCTTTTGGCCTCAAAGGTGGGATAGGCACGTCATCGCGCGTTGTCGGTGATCATCTCGTGGGGGTGCTGGTGCAGTCAAACTTTGGCGGCACCCTCCGAATAGATGGTTGCGATATCTCCGAAACATCGCAAGCGGATGCAGATGGCTCGATCGTATTGATTGTTGCGACAGACGCGCCTCTGTGCCCGCGGAATTTGACCCGTTTGGCGACTCGAAGTTTTGCCGGTCTTGCCCGCATAGGTTCGGCGCTGTCAAACGGCTCGGGCGACTACGCTTTGGCCTTTTCTATCAATAAGAGCGAGCCGCTTGCCAACGACGCGTGCTCGCCTCTGTTCGAGGCCGTCATCGAGGCGGCAGAGGAAGCGATCCTGAACGCTCTGCTGATGGCCGAAGACATGACGGGCTATGACGCGCTCAAAGGTTGCCCCAAAACAGTGAATGCGTTGCGTTTGCAGCAAAAGTAACTTGTCTTGGCCCCGGGCTTCTGGAACCCTGTGCCTATGACCATGATTGCAGTTGATACACAATTCGGACGCCTTGGGATCGTCGAAGACGATGGCGCCATCACCAAGCTGGTTTGGGATGGGGAGAACCAGGGAACGCCCACACCTTTGTTGAATGAAGCGGCGGCGCAATTGGCTGCATACGACGCGGGTCAGCTGGAAAACTTTGATTTGCCGATGCGCGTAGAAGGGTCTCAAATGCAGCGTGATGTCTGCGACGCCATGCTTGCCATTCCATTCGGGTATACGCGCACTTATGGCGAATTGGCAAAGGACTTGGGGTATTCGGCCCAATCGGTGGGGCAAGGCTGCGGCGGCAACCCGATCCCCGTCATCATTCCGTGTCACCGAGTTATGGGAGCCAAAGGACTGACGGGGTTCTCTGGCAAAGGCGGCGTGGAAATGAAGGTGGCCTTGCTGCGTCACGAAGGGGCGGCGGGCTTGCTCATCTGATTTGGATCAAGGCAAGATGGATCCAGATCACGGCATGTAAGTGATCGCAAAAACGTCCAAGGAGGCCATTATGAACACAGACCGCGCGGCACTAAAGGAAGCTGTTCGTGACAAATTGCTTTCCATGGAAGAAGCGGAACTGGCAACAGCGATCGCCCATTACGAAGCGTTTTTGCATGACTCGCAGCTTGATGATCGGGAAACTCACGACAAGGACGACCTAGCAGCATCGCGTGAGAATGCGGATTTGGCGGCCGCTTTTGATACGCCGGTTCAAGCCCACCACGCCAAGATCGATGTCATAGAAAACCTGGACTTCTCTGTGACCGACACAGTTCAACCAGGCGCCGTGGTTTCATTCAACCGCCGCAACTTCGTGGTCGCTGTATCAACGACCCGTTTCGATGTCGAAGGGATAACTTATATGGGCATCTCTCCGCAAAGCCCGATCTACAAGGCCATGGTCGGCGCCAAAGTCGGTGACAGTTTTGATCACAACGGCCGCAGCTTTGTTGTTGATGACGTATTCTAAAGCGAAAATGGTCTATTTGAGCGTCAGAAGACATCGCGCAACAGGTTGAATTTGGATTTCAGGCCGCTTTGCTCGATTCAGATAGACCGATATCCGTTCTAGGGTTTTTTGGCAGGGATCAACTGTTGGGCAATCCCGGCAGATACAAGGTACACGCTGGTGACGATCAGACCCCAGTGCGCCCAACTTTCGGGATGAAAATCGACCCAGGCGGCCCACCCAGCAAAGAATGTCCAGGCCAATGCCATCGACAAACTCAAAGGCCTCCACCGTTCTGTTCGAACCGGGTGGACGAATTTCAAGGGCAGGAACATGGCCACAGCCAGGGCAGTGACCATAGCCAGGCTGACCCAGAAATTCGGCTCAAGCGCGAAAATCACCAAAACCAGCATGTTCCAGCACCCAGGAAAGCCGGAAAAGGAGTTATCCTTTGTTTTCATGCGCGTATCGGCAAAATACATGGCACTGGCAAAGGTGATGATGATGATCGCAAACCATCCAGTCCAACCGTCCATGAGACCGGATTTGAACAAGGCAAACGCCGGGATGAAGACATACGTCAGATAGTCGATGATCAGATCTAGAAGAACCCCGTCAAATTCCGGTGCATTGGTTTTGACGTCAAATTTTCGCGCCAAAGGCCCGTCGATCCCGTCAACAAAAAAAGCAACCACAAGCCAAAGAAACATCAGGTCCCATTTGGCATCAACCGCTGCCAGCATGGACAGCATGGCAAATACGGCGCCGGTGGCAGTGAACAGGTGAACGGAGAGGGCACGAAACTGAGGGGTCATAGGCACGTCATGACTGAAAACGCATCGAACTGCAAACGGTTGATAGTGGGAATTGAAGGTAAGGCAAAGTTCCTTCACTGGCTCGGGTTCTTTGATAGATCGCCCCGTAACCTATGTCTTTAGGCCTTGGGGTGGGCTCGGTTGTAAACGTCCATTAAATGCGCGGTGTCCACTGCGGTATAGGCCTGCGTCGTCGACAACGATGCGTGCCCCAACAATTCTTGGATCGCGCGCAGATCTCCTCCGGCGGCCAAAAGATGGGTGGCAAAGCTGTGACGCATGGCATGCGGAGTGGCAGTTGCGGGCAGCCCTAGTTGCATACGCGCTTTGGCCATGACGGCTTGAATCGCTCGGGGTGCCAGGGCTTTCCCACGGACACCGCGAAACAACGGGCCGTCAGCTTCGCGTGGGTGCGGACAGAGGCGGAGATAGGTCTCAACGGCAGTCCTGGCCTGATTGATAACTGGCACGACACGTTCCTTGTTGCCTTTGCCCGTGATGCGAAGGGTTTGAGGGAGCGGGGCATCCTTGCCTTGCAGAGACAAGGCTTCGGAAATGCGCAGACCACATCCGTAAAGAAGAGTGACGACGGCCACGTCCCGTGCAGCGACCCAATCCGACAATGACTGCACTTCGACCGTTTCAATCATTGCTTTCGCTGCGTCTTCGGCCAAGGGTCGGGGAAGCTTGCGTTGGAACTTTGGTGCGCGGGTGGACAAAACAGCGGTTGGTTCAAACCCTTCACGCTCGGCTAGCCATTTGTAGAAACTTTTTACAGCAGACAATTTGCGCGCCAGAGACCGCGCTCCGACACCAGATGACCGTGTCTGTGCCATCCAGGATCGCATATCAGAGACAGAAATGCTTTTGAGTGCAGCCAATCCCTGTGTTTGTCCTTTGTGCAGGGTCATGAAAGACATGAAATCAACAAGATCACCTTGGTAAGCCGTAATCGTATTTTCTGAACGACCCAATAGGGAATGCTGCACATCCAGCCAGGACTGCAATGCATCCCGGCAAGCGGGCGAAATCAGGTTCATGAAAGCCAGTGTCGCATGGAACGCTCAAATACCCCTGCAAAGAATGACAGCAGATCTGTGCCTTGCTGTGGAGTAAATTGATGGGGATCTTCGGCGCCCATTGCCAGCATGCCGGGCAGGCGGCCGTTGCCGAAATCAAGTCTGAGGCAGGCCTCTGACCGGATCCAATCCGCGCGCGTGCCATAGATCTGTGAAGATGCCTGGTGCAATTGTCTTAGGGTGACCTGACGTGGTCCGGAATGGCGCCCGTTCGCAAGGTAAGATGCAATGAACCCCGGTTCGGCGATGCTCAGAACATCGCCCATGCGCTGAATGCTGGGGTCATCGTCGTTTTGCACGGATTCAAGCACAAGGGTAATGGCGTCAACGCGCAGAACCTCGGCCACTTCGCCGCCGAGATCACGAAGGAATGTTTCAAAGTCGGTGGGGTCCATCATGCGCAGAATGGCTCGGTGCACCTGATTGGTACCAGCGAGGTTTTCGTATGCGGCGGCGATGACCGAGCGATGGGTATCTTCCAGTCGATCCAGACGCGCTTCGAGCCGCTCCATAGCGATGCCACGCAGGTCGACGATATTGCCCCCCATGGCCCGCTCATTGGCGGCGACAAGGGCATGCATCAGGTCCTTGTCGTCAAGCACCGTGTCCGGCTTGGCGATGATCGCCTCGCGCAGAGCGTTTTCCAGTTTCGGGCTGCTGCTCATTCTAGCCTCGTTTTTGTGTTGGGCTGGTTTATAGCATGGGAATGCGGGTTTCGGATGGAAAAATCAACAGGTCAGGCAATTTGTCGAGACATGTGCGCGGTTTACCACCGGTGCGGAGGGGGTGCTCCCGCCCGTCGGCACCAGATCACAGATCTGGCCCCTCCCGTTGGGCCCAGCGCCGCGCTGGGCGCGGCGTGGTTGGTGTTTTGATCGAAACGATGTCGACTGGACGCAACCGCAGCGCGCCGCAGGCGCGCTGCCCGGCCCAACCGGAGGTGCTCGATCTTTGATCGGGCAACAAAGGGCGGGAGTGCCCCGCCCAGACAGATCAGAGGATTTTGATGTCGGCCGCTTTGATGTCCGCCAGGAAGGCGTCCAGACCCTTGTCGGTCAGCGGGTGGTTGACCATCGCCTTGATCACGGCAGGCGGCGCGGTGATCACGTCAGCACCGATACGGGCGCTGTCCAGGATGTGGTTCACCGAACGGATCGACGCGGCCAGGATTTCGGTCTCAAACCCGAAATTGTCATAGATGGTGCGGATGTCTTCGATGATTTCCATGCCGTCGAGGTTGATGTCATCCAGACGACCGATGAAAGGCGAGATGAAGCTTGCGCCTGCTTTTGCCGCCAGCAGCGCCTGGTTGGCCGAAAAGCACAGCGTCACGTTGACCATGTGACCATCGTCGGTCAGCGTCTTACAAGCCTTCAGGCCGTCCCAGGTCAACGGCACTTTGACGGCGATGTTTTCTGCGATCTCGACCAGCTTGCGGCCTTCGGCGATCATTGTCTCGGCGTCTGTTGCGGTGACTTCGGCCGACACGGGGCCGTCGACGAGATCACAGATCTCTTTGGTCACCTCGATAATGTCACGACCGGATTTCTTGATCAGCGAAGGGTTGGTGGTCACACCGTCCACCATGCCCAGGTCGTTCAGCTCGGCAATGGCGTCGATCTCGGCGGTATCAACGAAGAATTTCATGGGGGCAGTCCTTTGATGGGTTGGCCTCTGTCCCGGATGCCTTTACCTCATGAGGTGTCTCACTGAAACCCCCAGCTGCCAAAGGTGATGCGTGCACGATCCGGAATTCTTTGATCAAGGTGATTTGGTTGCCGTCCTGACCTCGCAACCCCTTGATCGGCTTCTGGATTACAAAGCACCCGAAGGCGGATGCTTTCGCGGAGCCTTTGTCGAGGTGCCGCTGGGCCCGCGCAAAGTCATGGGCGTTGTCTGGGGGCCGGGACAGGGAGATTTCGACCGATCCGGGATTCGCCCGGTCATCCGGGTGCTGGATGTGGCCCCGATGCGCGACGAGATGCGAACGTTTTTGGGCCGGGCTGCAGATTACACGCTGACGCCCATGTCGATGATGCTGCGGCTGGCCACCCGCGCGCCGGGCACTGGGCGATCCGCAATCCATGCGCAAGGTCTATCGGCTGGGCGAGGGAGAGCCAGATCGCCAGACAGACGCGCGACGCCGTGTGCTCGAGGTGCTGCGCGAATACGGTGGGCTTTCGTTCACCCTCAAGGAACTGGCCGACATGGCAGGCGTGACCCCAACGGTGGTCAAAGGGCTGGTCAAGCAAGGCATTGTCCGCGAAGAAGACAGCCCCCGCGATCTGCCCTACCCGCATCTGGACCCGGACTTGCCCAGCAAAGAGCTGAGCATTGATCAGGCCGCCGCCGCCGAAACCCTGCGCGCTGGGTTGAAGTCGCAGAAATACGGCACGACGCTGCTCAAGGGCGTGACTGGCTCGGGCAAGACAGAGGTTTATCTTGAGGCTGTCGCTGAATGTTTGCGCATGGGCAAACAGGCCCTGGTGTTGTTGCCCGAGATCGCACTGACCGCTGAGTTCCTGACGCGGGTCGAGGCGCGCTTCGGCGCTCGGCCTGCCGAATGGCACTCGGGCGTTACGATGACAGAACGTCGACGGGTCTGGCGCATGGTGGGGCAGGGGGACGCGCAGGTTGTGGTCGGTGCGCGCTCGTCGCTGTTTTTGCCGTTTCGCCACCTTGGCTTGATCATCGTGGATGAAGAACACGACACCTCGTACAAACAAGAGGATGGCGTGACCTACAATGCCCGCGACATGGCGGTGCTGCGCTCGGCGATCTGTGGGGCCCGCGTCGTGTTGGCCAGTGCCACGCCATCGCTGGAAAGCTGGGCCAATGCGGATGCCGGGAAATACGACAAGATCGAACTGACCTCGCGCTTTGGGGCCTCTGTCATGCCGGACATGCGCGCGATAGACATGCGGGCCGAGAGCATGCCTGCCAGCACATGGATCTCTCCCACTCTGCGGCAAGCGGTCGAAGATCGTCGGGCCAAAGGGGAACAATCGCTCCTGTTCATCAACCGGCGCGGCTATGCGCCGGTCACGCTCTGCCGCGCCTGCGGTCAGCAGATCGGTTGCGATCACTGCGACGCCCGCATGGTCGAGCATCGGTTTCTCAAGCGGCTGATGTGTCACCAGTGCGGTGAGACCAAACCGATGCCCGAGGAATGCCCTTCGTGTGGGGTCGAAGGCAAGCTGGCGCCAGTCGGACCGGGAATCGAGCGTCTGGCCGAAGAGGCATTGGAGGCCTTTCCCGATGCCAATATTGTCACGCTGAGTTCGGACATGTTCGGTTCGGCCCGTGCGCTCAAGGCCAAGATCGAAGAGATCGCCGAAGGCGACGCCGATATCATCATCGGCACACAGTTGGTGGCCAAAGGGCACAACTTCCCGAACCTGACCCTAGTCGGCGTTATCGATGCTGATCTGGGCCTTCAAGGCTCGGACCTGAGGGCAGCAGAGCGCACGTTCCAACTGATGCGGCAGGTCGCGGGGCGCGCAGGCCGGGCCGAAAAGCCAGGGCAGGCACTGTTGCAAACCTTCCAGCCCGAGCACCCGGTTATTCGTGCCATCCTGTCGGGGGATGAAAACGGGTTCTGGTCGGCAGAGGCAGCCGAGCGGCAAGCTGCAGGCGTTCCGCCTTATGGGCGGATGGCCGGGATCGTTTTGTCTGGTCCGGATGTAGCTGCGGTCTTTGACTTGGGCAACGCTCTTGCCCGTGACGATGGTCCTCTACGCCAGATCGGAGCGCAGGTGTTTGGTCCTGCACCAGCACCGATTGCCCGCATTCGAGGGCGTCACCGGGTGCGGCTTTTGGTCAAGGCGGATAAGGGGGCCCCTATTCAGGACGCTATTGCGCGATGGATTGCACCAATCCGGCTTAAGGGAGATTTGCGACTTAGTGTCGATATCGATCCCCAAAGTTTCTTGTGACATCCCAAGGCGTTTTAACGGCGTATTTCGAAGTCCAATCACGTCCTTTGAGCGTCACCCTTGCGAGTTTAGGATGTCGTCAGTGCATCGCACCGCGCCAAATTCACCATGCAAATTGGCCAGTGTGACTGAATGAATCTGATCAGCACTATGCGTGATCCCATCCGGGCCTGTTGCCTCATAGGCCCATACGGCGTCAGACGCATAAATCATGTCAAACCCCAGGCTGCTGGCCGAGCGCGCGGCTGATTCCGCGCAGTGGTTGGCCGTGGCGCCGCAGATCACCACCCGGTCTATGCCCGCATTGCGTAGATCCGTCTCGAGCGACGTACCAGCAAAGGCGCTTGAGACATGTTTGATTATGACCTGCTCTTCTCCAACCGGGGCGGCAAATGGCTGAACCGCCGCTCCGGGCGCATCCGCATGGAACGGATCATCGGGGTCATGCCCATGGTGATGGACATGTATGACTGCATCGCTATTTGCGCGAAATTTGTTCAGTAGTCGTTCGATGTTGTTGGCCGCTTCGGGACAAGATCGGACTGCCCCAGCCGCATCGTCATGGGCTAGCGCCATTTGTACATCAATTACAAGAAGAGCTGTTTTCATTGATTTTTCCGTTAACTTTGAATTTGGGACGCTGTCCGGTCCGCAAGTATTTTTTTGACACGCTTTCCATAGATGCGAACGTTGATGTCATCGCTGATCACGCGTCCTTCTTGCTCATCATACGTCATGATTGCAGTGACGCGGGGGATTGATCCCTCGACCTCTGTCACACCGTGCAACGAATACCCACCTCGAAACAGGGTAAACGTGCCGGCTCCGCGATCGAATGTCTGCGCGTGGGACATGTCGCCAGAAAGCAGGCGGTCGACTGCTTCCCGATCTTCTGTTTCATCGGTGCGAGAGTTTGGCAAAAAGGTGAATTTTCCCCCGTTTTCGGCGGCTTGCAAAAGTAGTGTCACGGTGCATTCGGTGGTGTCGTAATGCCAAGCGTGCCAGCTGCCAGGATGCAATGCGACAACGTTCAAAGCCTGGAATTCATCGGCGCAACGAAACAGCACCTGCTTTTTTTGAACGCGACGCACAAAGTTCGTTAGGATTTCTGATTGGTAAAGGCGCTGAATGAGGGTGTCATGCGGGATCTGATCATCAGCCAATTGTGTAGCTATATGCACATACTCCTGACGTCGCGGATCATTGGTCGGCAATGTCGGATCGATTGCGCCCTGATAGATATTGCGTTTGATGGTCAGGACGTCTGCGCTTGGTAACAGGGCGTTGGATTCGTTGGCTAATTCTGCAAGCGCGTTGGCGCGAATGAACCCATCCAGATTGCACCAGCCATGTACTTTCATATGATCCTGACATTTTTTCAGAAACGCAGCACCTTCCGGGCTCTCCAAGTCCGCAATGGGGTAGCGCGACAGGTCCACAAGCTTTTGAACAATGTCTATCTCTGCGTCTGGGCTGATCTGTGACATATCTAACTCCTTGCGCCTGTGGGGTGGTTCGCACTGGTTCTGAGTCCATGTGTAGGAGTCATAGAGTTAGAGCAAAAATTAAAGAATTTGCCTTCATGACCATAAAATACTTATGGATGTCCTATGACGAGCAATCTCAACCTCAACTGGCTTCGCACGTTTGAAGCTGCCGCGCGCCATCTGAACTTTACGGCAGCCAGCCGCGAACTTGGACTGACGCAGACGGCTGTTAGCCAGCATATCAAAGCGCTGGAAGGGAAGCTGGGGCAGAAATTGTTCATCCGCCGCGCCAAAAGTTTGCAACTGACGGAGATCGGACAGGCTTATCTAATTTCGGTTCGCGACTCTCTGGAGCACATCGCCTTTTCTACGAACGGGCTGTTTGGCCCCGCGCTCGGCGCCACAATTGTTCTGCGCGCCTCGGCGGCAATGATCGTATGGTTGTCTCCCAGGCTTTCCGCTTTTCAAGCTTCGTTTCCCGGCATCGGGATCAAACTTGTCACGTCTTTGTGGCAAAACGACCACGAATGTCATCCCGTGAATGTCGACATTATGCTGGCGCCGCAGAAACAATCGGATGCCCGAATGGCGAAGCTGGCCGATGAAACGATCGTTCCGGTCTGTGGTCTACGCACCGCCGCAAAAATCAAGTCATCCAAAGATCTTATGGCTTGCGAGGCCATCCATGTGCTGGGGTTTGATGATCATTGGTCACGCTATCTGTCTGCGCATGGTCTTTCCTATGCGGGCATATCTCCTCGTCTTGTCGTCGATACGTCGGTTGCTGCATGTGAATTGGTTGCTGCCGAGAACGGCTGCACGATCATGATTGAACGCTTCGCGCGGCAAGCGATTGCATCGGGACGCCCGGTTCGCATAGTCGGCGCGCCCGTCGATACTGGGCAGGCTCACTATGTCATGCACCACAAAACCAGTCTCGCAGGCTCACAAGAGTCTGCGACGTTCTGCGAGTGGTTGCGAACCTGTTTTTGACGAGATGTTGTTGTTCGATTAGTCCCTGAAGGTGGTCCACCAGCTGGCATAGACTGCCCCATGAAATTGGAGGATCAGAGATGGCAGGGACCCGAGAAAGGCCCGAAGATATCGTGTCGAAGCTTAACTATGGGAAGCTGCTTCCTGTAGGCCATCCTAGGTTTTGGTGATCCTCCGTCTGGCGGAGAGCTTCGCTGGGTTGTATCTAAGTTTGTGGTCCCAGCCGATCTTCTGAAATTCCTCTGACAAGTCCCACCTCAGACAGGTTTGGCTTGCCCAATGATCATCGAAAGTACAAACTCAAAACCGTCAGGAATTTCATTGCTCAACTGCTCCGCTGTTGATCAGATGCTGAGCCATGCCGCGCACATTGCTCGGCCGCCAGGCTTCGTATTGCTGCCAATGGCTTCGTTCGGTGTAGGTAAGTTCTTTGACCAGTTGGTTCGTGGATTTACCGGCTTGCAGCCCTGTCAAAACATCTGCCCGCAGTTCTTCCATATAGAGCCTAACGTTTGTCAGGTCGTTGTGGTCGCCTATACGACCGTGGCCCGGCACGAAGATATCGAATTCGAGCGCTTCAGCGGTGAGTATCTGCTGATACCAACCCTCAACATTGTCACCGCCCAAGCTGGTGTAGAACATACGTTCTGGCGCGGCGATATCGACAAGAAAGACAACGTTTTCAGGTCGCACGACCGTTGCGATCATGTCCTTCTCGTCTCCGGGGCCGAGATAGGTCAGTTCGATCGTGTTCTCGCCCAGCTGAAAGTTATGCTCATGATCGAACTGGACGTCGAGACTAACGCCTCCCAATGTTGCCGGAGCATTCGAATGCGCGATGGCCTGAATATCGTCGCCGTAGACATCACCGCCGGAGGCATGATCGCCGTGCGAATGCGAGAAAATCAGATGTGTCACGGGCTGGTCGGTCAGCGCAGTCAGGTTATCTTGCAGCTTTTTCGCGGTGCGGCCGTTTGGGTCGACAACAACGGTCCCCTCGTCCGTTGCGACAACAAGCGAGTTGTAGCTGCCGTTCTGGAAATAATAGACGTTGCCCGCGACATGGGTGAAGGCATCAGCGGATTGCCCCAAGGCAACCACTGGGGTCAGGAGCGCCATGGCCCCTGCAATCAAAGCGAATTTCATGGTCTGTTCCTTTTCGTGATCTGACGCAGTCCGTCAGACAACAACGTTGATGATCGTTTCCGGGCCATTCGGCCCCTTGGTGAATGACATGGAGACGGCGTTGGCTTCTGCCTTGGACATCCTGCGGTAAAGCCCGTCTTTGGAGTTACTGGGCTCTTCATCGACATAGAATTGAGTGGTCAGCACCTCGCGGCGTCCGACAAAGACTTTCACGTGGATATGCGGCGTGCGCCCCGGGTATCTGGTTGGTTTGATTGTCCGGAAGGTATAGTTGCCGGCGTCATCGGTGATGTCGTAACCAAACCCCTGGAACCCCTGATCGTAGGGCACCGACCGATCATCGCCGGGATGCAGATACTTTCCGTTCACGTCGCATTGCCAGATTTCGATGCGCGCACCGGCCATGGGTACCCCCTTGCGATCGGTGATCTGGCCTTTAAGGGTGATGATATCCCCACCCGCCTCGCGCACCAGCCCGGCGACCTTGACCAGGTCGTTGTCGGTGTCTTGAACCCGCATGGATCTGGTCGGGTAAAACGGCCCCTCAGCCACGCGCGGTGTCAGTTCGGCTGCCAGTACAGTCCGGGGCAAGAGCAGACTGCCAACGGCGGTTGTAGCTCCGGCCAGAAGTGTTCGGCGCGATCTCTTGTGGGACATCTTCCTGTTCCTCGGCTATTCCATCGCTGCGACAACTGGCAGGCTGTCGATGAACTGTTCAAACTTTACGATCTTGCCGTCCTGGACCTGCCAGACATGCGCAACCCGTGCCGAGAACTCCTTGCCGGTTGCATTGAACGTACCATAGTAGGTCCCAAATTCGACAAAGCGGGTGTCATCGGCCACATAGTTTTCAGGCACGAACTTGTAGTTGGTCCATTCCGATCCCAAACGCGCAAACACCTTTTCTGCGATTTCGCCGAACTCCGTGTAGGTCCCTGCGTAGGAAAAGCCAGCCGCCTCGGTCCATTTGACATCGGGTGCCAGGTGCGCCTGGAGGTTGCGGCCGTTTTCTTCGGATGTTTCACCTTCATAAATGCTTTTGACGATGTCCAATGGTGTCATTTTGGAATCCTGCGCATTGACGGCAAGCGGTGATGTAGAAACGAGGGCCAACAGTGTCGCGCCAATCATGCTGCGCTTCACATGCTTTGAGGTGTTGGATTCAAAGATCATGAAATGCCTCATGGTCTGACGGGATGACTGCGATATGGGGTCTGAAGGGCGGGACATTGTTCCCGCCCTTTTATGTTATGCGCCGGGCTGGTTCCGGCGCTGGTAGGGCGTTTATGGCCAGGAACGTTCGCCTTCGATGACCTGCGCGCCAAGTTTCAGGTCGCCCACGTTTTCAAAGCTTGGATAGGCAGCCTGCATTGCTGCGATCAGCTCTACCGAGCCGTTTGCTTTTTCTGCGGCGGCCTCAAAAGCGGCGACGTATTCCTTGGTGAAGGCAACGATGCTGGCGTCCTCGGCGCTTTCGCCCATCACGTGGCCGGGGATGATCCGCTCGGGGTTCAATGCCAGCAGCTGATCCAGCGTCGCACGCCAGCTGTCGCGGCTTTCGGGTGTTTGGGTGTCGGCCATCCAGACGTGCACGTTTTCATACAGAACAACACCGCCCAATACGGTTTTTTCCGACGGCACCCACAGGAAGGTGTGAACGGGGTCGTGGCCATCAAGGCCAACCACATTTACGGTTTCGCCATCGACCGTCAGGCTGTTCCCCTCAAGAACGTCGGGAACAATCAGGTCCGTCGGTGCGTTTTCTTTCAGGATCGGACCCCAGAAGTCGTACTTGAGCTGGATGGTCTTTTCGATGCCTTTGACGGTCTCGGGCGTGGCGACGATTTTGACGTCAGGATAGGCGGCACGGATGGTGTCCAGGCCGAAGTAGAAATCGGGGTCTTTGTGGCTGATAAAGACGGTTGTCAGGGATTTGCCGGTTGCCTTAATCATGTCGACCAGTTGCTGCGCATCGTCCTTTTCGAACTGTGCGTCGACCAGGATCATCTCGCTCGGGCCTTCGATCAGGTTTGACGAAACCGGGAACAGGCTGCCTTCGTTGGGGGTGAATGCGGTGATTGTCAGATCCGCGGCAAAGGCTGCGGTGGACAGCAGCAGGGCTGCTGCAGAGGTGAGGATCGTCTTCATAGGGATGCTCCTTGCATTTATGCGGCCAGGGCCGCGATTTCCTCGGGAAGGGTGTAGTAGGCTGAGATATCGATCTGGGTTATTCCGCCGTCGGTCTGCATCAGCAGGGTAGGGACACCTTGAGTGCCAAACCGGGCCTGCAAGTTGGCGGCTTCCGAACTGATCTGCTTGGCTTGGTTTCTGCCCGCGTCCAACGGGCGGTCGATGGCGAATTCTGTCAGCGCATTCTGGACGGCTTTGCTGTCACTGGCTGATACGCCGCCAACATAGCGCGCCCGTTGCAGGGCATGGGCCAGCGTCATCTCGGCCTTGGAACCCTGATCATGGACCAGAGCCGCGGCATATGCGGTCAGGGTGGAGTCCAGCACTTCGCCGGGGGTGCCCAGAACGTTCTGGACATAAGCCTCGCTGAACTCTTGGCCGGTCAGCTGCCCGATGCGCCGGTCATATTGCAACGCCATCCTTCCAAAGCCGTCCCCCATACGGTGGGCGTTTGCGCCTTGGAACATGTGCCGGTGCAGAACGGTGACATCAGCGCCGCTGTCGATCAGCGCGTTGATCACCGGTGCCGCGCCGTAGCACCAGCCGCAGTAGGTATCGTAGATGTAGATGAAGCGCGTCATTGCGGTCTCCGTTTTGGTGAACCACAAGTAGGGTGCCGTCATTGTTGACTAAAGGCGCGCAATCAAGACACAATGTCAGCTAAAAGGTGACGATCTGTGAAAAAGTCGAACTTAAACCGTCTTGAGTATTTTGTTGCCATTGCCGAAGCGGGCACAATCACAGCCGCGGCCGAGCGGATGCGCATCAGTAAGGCGGTGGTCAGCAAGCAGCTTCAGCTGCTGGAAGAAGAGCTTGGCGCAACACTTGTAGTACGCAACTCTCGCCATCTGAATCTCACTGAAACCGGACATTCCTTTTACGAAGCCGCGCGCGCGTCGGTGGCGCAAGCGGAAGAGGCTTTTGAAGTGGTTCGACAGGGGCGGACTGAACCGACTGGGAACCTGCGCATCACTGCGCCTCTCGATATGGGCGTTACATACGTTTCGCCGGTCGTTGCCGAGTTTCGTATCGCGTTTCCGGCTGTCACTGTCGATTTGACGTTGAGCGATACACGGTTTGATCCGGTTGAGGCACGATTTGACATTGCCTATCGGGTTGGCTGGCTTGCCGATTCTGCCAACATCGCCCGCAAGTTGGCAAATTTTCAGCAGATCGTAGTGGCGTCGCCTAACTTGATTGAGCAATTGGGGCGACCAGACCATCCGGAAGGATTGGCGGCGTTTCCTTTTGTTGAACATAGGTCTCTGCCTAACCCGCTGAACTGGCAATTTACCAAAGCGAGCGGTGAAACCTGCGACGTTCAAATGAGCCTTGCGCTACGAGCAGACGTAACACCAGCGATCAAAGCAATGGTAGTCGAAGGGGCCGGGATCTCCATTCTGCCTGATTTTTTCGCGAAGAGAGAAATTGAAAACGGCACATTGATCCGGCTTGTTCCGGACTGGACGCTTCCAACTGGAGGTATCTTTGCCGTTTACCCGCCCACGCAGTTCCGATCGGCAGCGACAAAACAGTTTGCGGAGCTGTTTGCACAAAGACTTCGAAACAGTCTGGTGTAAGAGAAGGTGTGGTGCAAACATCGTCGATCATGTCAACGGTGGCCTTCAGTTCCGGCTTACCACCAAGGAGCAATGCAACATTTGTAGGCCTTCGGAATGTGTCAGAAGGAAATTCTGTAGGTTCGCAAAACCGTCGGGAAATTGGTC
The DNA here is from genome assembly GCF_055693495.1 of Falsiruegeria sp. JB4-1. NCBI lineage: Bacteria > Pseudomonadati > Pseudomonadota > Alphaproteobacteria > Rhodobacterales > Roseobacteraceae > Falsiruegeria > Falsiruegeria sp. JB4-1. The sequence goes on along the minus strand of NZ_JBVFTZ010000001.1, from coordinate 3,442,825 downwards.
GAACATGACTGTTCTCTGTTTCGTGCCGATCGCAGGATTCAGCCGACACCAAGCGTGACATTTCTGGAATTCCTATTCTGAGCTCGTGGTTTGTCCGGACCACTGAGATGTGTGGTGGGCCAGCGGAATAGGGTTCACTCACGTTTGACCAAAACAGTTCGCTATTGCACATGCTGTTTGGTTGACTGGGGCTTGACGCTGGCTCAGCGCCGCCAAGACATCGGCTACAGATATCCCCATAGAGAAAGACTTCCTGGCTCCCTTCGGCATCCTACTCAGAGGCTTCTTGCTGTTGATTGCTGCTTGGATGACCTTCTTAATTCCAGAGCGGTTGGATGCGGGCACACCATAAACCGAGAGGTCATACAGATCTCCTTCTGGAGGCAACACCAAAGCCTGCTATGCGCAGACAGTGAATTTTGCAAAGTTTCGCGAGCAGCCCGAAGCCGACATTCAATGATTGATTTTGCAATTTCTGATAACCGGGCTTTGCAGCCATTGTAACTAGTTTCATTACCGCCTGCTTTTGCAATAATCACTCGTCTTCAGCTACTTTGGACTGACGGCGCTCGCGCAGACGATCGGGCTGCCTATGGACGCAAAATAGAGTGGCCCACTCATCCGCCACGCCAGCTGCTCAGTGCCATACCGGGCACCGGACGGAATGACGCAACAATGAGCAAACTACCTGTTAAAGATTTACCCTCAACCTCAACCCGAACACCAGCGGGTCGTTTGGATTTGATCCAGGGTTGTTGAGGTACTGAACATCTGCGGTCAGCGCTAGATTGTCTGCCAGATCCAACCGGTAGAATGCCTCAACAGTTGTTTGATTTGGAAGTCCCGGTGTTGTCAAATCAGCTACCGTGACAGCCAAGCCAAACAGATCGTCATAAGTACCCGGTCGCCACAACAAGCCGGCTGTTTACAGCCTTCTCCGCTATTGCTCCTCCACCGTTGGACCAACCCAGTCGTCCAAAGACCATCAGATCATTCTCAAATGTGTGGTTGGCAGCCAGAGTCACGCCATATGTTTCCGGCACACCTGCATCTTGGCGCTCGTCAACGTGGAACATCCCCAGATGAACATTTGTCAGAAACCGCTTCGAACGTTCAGGCGTCCAACCGATTTCTGCATATTTGTAGAATTCACTTCCGCCGGGGAACCATTCTATATCGGTCAAAGACCCATTTGCATCACTGACCATCCCCAAGGCGTAGATCTGGTCGGTCAGATATCCGCCCGCCACTAGACCGAACCCTGGATCGGGAATCGGTAAGACCGGGCTGAACATGATCGAAAAGTTCGAAAATGTTGTTCGTGGGTTCACGTATCCAAGAATGTCGGAATAGTCGCCGGGGTCAATACGGCCTGCGACAATACCACCGCGCCCATTTCCAAATCCCTGCTGCCAGTAAGCGACCGACAGAGTTGTATCCGTGTCTCCAAAAGTAACACCAGTGGCGCCTTGATAACCGATCTGACCGGCTAATGCCGACGGCGCAATGGGCTGACCCAGCCGATGCCGGTTTTCCAGAATAAAGACAAAGCTACCGGGGTTTGCGCCGCCTCGGTTTGCCAATTCCCATGTGCCGATCATCCTGAGTTGCCCCGAGGCGGACTCGTCTTGGCCAGTCAGATCATGTGAACTGCGCTGATACAGAGCTTGATAATCAAAGCTGAGTGCCAAGCCTGTGTTTTCCCGGAAACGACCCAATGACTTCTCTATCGGATCAAGGGCCCGGTCCAGACCCGGCCAACGCGACTCTTCCAGCCGACGCAACCGGTCCTGTTCCTGTTGCGCGCTGGCGGATCCCGGACCACCCAATGACGCTTGCGCTGCCGCTTCGAGCTTTTTGACGTCTTGCGCAGAGGCAGACATAGCGGAAACGAACAGACAGCTTGCACCAACCAAGCGCGTGAGGTGAGATGACAGTGCATTCATAGAAAATTCATCCAGGTTGTCATGCGAAGGGTGATTTGCCGGATAACCCTAAGTGATCCGACCTTATCGGTCATGATAGCGGCTTGCCCGGATACTCCGGGTGTCAGGGCTTTACCCTGCAGATCGACACTCAGCTCGATGGCATAGGTGGTATCGCGGATCTCAGGGACATCCGGGGTCTTGCCGCTGGTGTTAAATTCGGCATGCGGTGCGGATTGGTACAGCTTGCTGACTGACGCGGCAAAAGTTTGCCCGGGAAGGCTGCGGAACACGACTTCTGCAGGCTGACCAGGCCGAACATGACGGATCGCGTTCTGTTTGACGATCATCGCGACAATGGGCCTATCGACATCCAGAACTGCCATCACGTCCTGACCCGCGGCCACCCGATTGCCGGGCAACAGCACGACAGATGGAACGATACCGTCCATTGGCGCTCGCACGGTGGTGTTTTCCAGGTTGATTTTGGCGAGGTTCATCTGTGCGCGGGCCATTTCGACTTCGGCTTCGGCGGCTTCGGTTTCGGCCTCTGCAACGGCTTGACGTGCGAACAGTTGGCGTTTTCGCGTGAGTTGCTCCTCGGCTAGTTTCAAGCGCGCCTCAGCTTGTCGAACATTCGCAGCATAGGGCTCTGGATCGACCTGGAACAATACGTCACCGGTCTTAAGCGGCGTCCAAGAAGCCACGGGCACTTCAATCACCGGGCCGGTAACAGACGGCCGCACCTGAACCGAAGAGACGACAACTGATACCGGCCCGACTGGAGCGGTCCAGCTTAGTGGAAGAAAGATGATCGCCTGCGCGGCTGCCCAGACGACAACCGGAGAAATCTTCATCCAGAGGTGCCATTTCTTGAGGATACCAACCTTTACCAACAGCCAGAGAAACCCCATCCAGATCGCAATGATAAGGGTGATCATGCTGAGCCCTCCGACGTATTGATTCCGGCGTCAGGGGTTCCCGCATAGGCCCAGATCAGCACCAGGGGGAAGAAAACTCCGCCGGCAATCAGCGTAATCCAGCCGCCGACAGTTACCGCACTGCGGTAAGGATGATTGCGTTTTGCCGCGACCCGCCCGGGCCACCCTCCAATGAACACAATCACTCCAATTGCCAGCGCGCCCATAAATGCCAGCATACCCAATGCGGCATAGTCCAATCCAGTCACGACCAGAACCCTTCCCACTCGAGACTTCATTTCATGTCATCCGCTGTTTTGACTTCGGAAACACGTTCCAGCGCCGTGCCCATATCCGCGCTGCTCATCAATTCGATCATTTGGTAATCATCCAACACCCCGTCTCCCAGACGCGTGAGATAGAACGCTTGGATAAAGGTGGGGTCATCGGGAAGGGATACGGTGATGTAGTTCTTACCGTTCCCAAATCCCCAATAGTAGCTGAGAAGCTCACCGCCAAGCGCCTCGATGCCGCCCTTGACCGCGGCGGCACGGTCGCCCGGGTTCGCAATCTGCACTTCCCACGCCGCACTGTTTGGCGTGCCTATGAACAGAAAGGTGCGCATGTCCGGGACATCTTCCGCAGCAGCCATGGAACCGCAAAGCAACATTGGGAACAGAAGTTTTTTCATGTGGTCACCTCATTGATTATTTGGGTTCATTCACCCCAGTTCGCTTTGTAAAGCCGCATCAGGTTTGCCCCCATCACGCCACGAACGTCGCCCTCGCTCCAGCCGTGTTCTTCTTCTAGAATCCGGGCCACGGCCCAAACATCCGCCGGGGGTGCCATATGTGTCGGCAGACCATAACCTTGCGCTGGTGGGTATTTTTCCGGGTTCCTGATGATCGGATCGAGCGCCACACCATAGTTCTCGACGTAATCCACCCCGAAGCATGTCGCCTGTTTTCCAACCATCTGGCCGATGAAGTCGATGTGCTTGGCAATGGATTTTGGCGTTGCAGACCCTTGAGGGTTCAAGAAGCCACCAAGAAAGTTCACGCAAATGACACCGCCTGTGGCCGCGACTGCGCGAATGGCTTCACTGGATACGTTGCGGTAATTGTCATAAAGCTCAGCTGAATTGCTGTGCGAGATCATCATGGGTTTCGTGGTGATTTCGGCAGCATCAATGCAGGTCTGCCAGGAAGAGTGCGAGCAGTCGACAATCATACCCACACGGTTCATTTCGGCGACAACCTTGTAGCCCAGTTCCGTCATGCCGGGATCTATGACCAGAGGATCATTGGCTACCATTCCAGCTGAATATGCTCCGGTTTGGTTGTAGCTGAAGTTCATCTGCCGGATGCCGAGATCCCAGTACTTCTGAACATAGGCAAGATTTTCATCCAGCATATCCATGCTCTGGGAATTCATCATGATGGCAACTTTGCCAGCGTCCTTAGCCTCGCGCAGATGCTGGACCGTTGTCGCAAGCGTGAAGCGACCAGCGTTATCCTCTATCCATTTCTGCATCACGTCGATGCGTTCAAGAACGGCAAGCGCACCTTCGGACCCGTTTGAGATGGTCGTGCTGAATGCCGCAAAACCGTATTCTTCGTAGTGTCCTGCAAGGTTTTCCCAGTCTTTCAACAGGAAATTGATGCTTTCAAATCCCGGTGAGCCGACAGCAAGGGCATCGATCATGAACGCATCAGCATAACGTTCGCGATACGGCAGATCACCGACGCGCGCGTCGTCCCCGCGTGGGTCAGCCATTTCGACCAGCTTCTCGATACGCGCCGCAATTTCTTCATCGCTGGGGTTCTGAGCCAAGGCAGACGTGGCAAATGCCGTCACTCCGGCCAGAAGGGCAATTAAGCGCGTTTTCATTTTTCAATCTCCAAGAAATTGATGTTGGGCAGAGGCCTATGCCCCTGCCCAATAGCGGTTTCAATCCAGCGTGTTTTTGTAGAATGTACCGTCTTTCATAATCACACGGATGGTGTCGAAACCTTCTTCTCGGGGTTCTGCGTCAAACCACTTTGACTGGGCGCCCAGGACAGATAGGTCTTCCAATGGGTTGCCGTCGACGATCAGGATATCGGCATAGGCTCCCGCTTTGATCACGCCGAGTTGCTCAGGATAAGGATTGCGTTGGCCGGTCAACTGGGCCAACTCGCCCGCCGTGGACGTGGCCGAGACCAGCATGGCATGATTGCCGAACCAGTCGGCAAACTGATACTTTTCAAAATCACGATGGGCACGGCCCTGATCGAGCGTTGAGAGCACTGTATCAACGTTGTGGACGACCTTGGGCTTGTACTTTTTGACCAGTTCGATGAGATCCTTGCTCTGGTCCTGCGCAATTGTCAGTTTGTCTCCTGCAGGGGTGCCCTTTGCAAAGTTAGGGTGCTCGAAAAGAATTGGTGAGAACCCGGCGGTGTTCAGCGACCAGAAGACTCCTTCGTCGGCCATGCGCTTTACTGTTTCTTCAGTAACCATCTGGCCGTGTTCGATGACCTTGACGCCTGCATCCAATGCCATTTGGACAGTCTCGTCCGTATAGGCGTGTGTGAAGGCATAGGTATCATAAAAGGCCGCGACCTCGACGGCCGCCCTAATTTCTTCCACGCCGTACCCTACAGACCAAAGCGGGTCCAATTCCGAAGAGACGCCACCGCCGACCGTGAGTTTGATCTGCGTCGCCCCATAGCTGAGGTTCCGGCGTGCGGCTGTCCTGATTTCGTCCACTCCATCTGCAACGACTGCAAGATTGAGTTGCTCCACCTGTGCGACCGGGCCGCCTTCAGCCCGGGCACGGGGGCTGCGCCAGTCCGTGTGACCGGATTGTGGACCGATGCACGCACCACTCGGATAAATTCGCGGCCCGGCCAAGATTCCCTGATCGATAAGTTTCTTCATCTCGTCGCCTTGACCACAGGCATCCCGAACCGTCGTGTAGCCATCCATCAGATAGTCGCGCGCGTTTGCGACCGCCATCGCGCCGACGCCATCCCAATTGGCGTATTCAGCACCGCCAAAGCTTGTGAAAAGCCCGGTCAGGTTCAGGTGAACGTGGCTGTCGATCAACCCCGGCATCAGGGTGCGCCCGCCGCCGTCGATCACCGTGGCATCCGGCGCGTCGATGGCATCGGTCGAAACCTCCTTGATCAGGTTGCCTTCGACCAGGACGCTGGCATTTTCGATGCGATCTTCGCTGATCCCATCAAAGATATGCACATTGGTGAACAGTGTTTGGGCAGGAGCATCCTGCGCGAAAGAAGCGGACGCCGACAAAGCAACCACGCTTGCGGCTGCTAGCAACCGTTTTGAGGCATTCATATTTTACTCTCCCTTAAACAAAAAATGCTTGGTGCGCGGGGTGCCGAGGTAAGGTTCACCCCGCGCGACACTCAGTCGAGTGTATTCTTGTAGATCACGCCGTCTTTCATGATCAGATCGAAGTTGTTCTCGTAGTCGGTCATGATCATGGCATCTTCGACCGGGTTGCCGTCGACCAACAGAATGTCGGCATAGGCCCCTTCTGCAATCACACCGAGCGGGCCTTCGGGATAGGGGTTGAGTTTGCCTGACAGGGCCAACAACTCACCGGCCTTTGAGGTTGCCTGCATTAGAACCTCGTAGGATGACCATTGTTCGAGACGGTACTTGAACTCATCGTTCTGTTTGGTGAGCGCCACAGGATCCCCAATAATGTCGGTTGAAAAGGCGACCTTTTCGATCCCGAATTCTTTCAGCAACCGCATCTGGTTTCTCGCCCCGCCCTGAACCTCGAGGAACTTGGGCGCTGCCAACGGACCAAGCGCCTTGGTGACTGTTTCGGCATCCAGTCCCAGCAGCGAGAAGAATGGCACAACCCAGACATCCGCGTCCTTGATCGCCTGCGCCGACACTTCGGTCATCAATTGTGCATGATCGATGCTCTGCACACCTGCTTCGATGGATCGCAGAATGCTCTCGTCATTGTAGACGTGCACAAGAACGTAAGTATCCCAGTCTGCAGCAGCCTTAACGGCCGCTTCCAGTTCTTCCGGTAAGAATTGAACGGTGTGCAATGGGTCTACGCTGGAAGACACACCTCCGTCAGCCATGACCTTGATCTGCGATGCGCCCAGACGCAACGCTTCCCGCGTAGCCCGCAGAACTTCGGGAACACCGTCAGCAAGAAACTCGACGTGTTGGTTAAAGAATGAGGGTGAGGCCCCTTCGAAGTTTGGGTGCGGTTCCGTGTAGTGCCGATGTTCACCATGCCCGGACGTCTGCGAGATCACTGGCCCGGACGGGTAAATACGGGGGCCGACAGCTTTGCCTCGATCGATGGCCTTTTGAAGCCCAATCGCCGGTCCACCCGCATCACGAACAGAGGTGAAGCCGCGCAACAGCATTTTTTCTGCTTCGATCGTGGATACTGCCCCCCAATACATCCAATCAAAATTGTCCCTGAGGTCCGCAACCGGCTCCGTGATCGCCATGTGCACATGGGCGTCAATCAATCCCGGCATCAGAGTACGGCCACCACCGTCGATGATCTGGGCATTTGCAGCCGCCAGAGGCTCGCTCGACACTTCGGAGATCAGGTTGTCGACAACCAGAACATTGGCGTTTTCAATCAGAGCCTCGTTCACCCCGTCAAATACGTTGACGTTGGTAAACAGGATCGTAAATTTTTCGTCCTGCGAGAGAGCAAGGGATGGGAGCCCAAGGCTGACCACGATAGCGGTGGCTGCCATTGCACGCTTCAGAAGATTGATCATCGAAGCTCCCATAGAAGAGAATCAGAAAAGGTGTATTGAAGAGTTATTATAGAATGCGAATAACTTGATGCCTGACACTTTGTCGGGGCGCTTAAAAAAGGATTCCGCGAACTGCAAGGTTTTGAAAGTATTTTGTAGAATTCCCCGATCTGCAGTCATATTTCGCTGAGTTGGAGGCAACATGACAACGACATCAGGCAATACCACAGATCAGTCTCTCCCCTGGTCAGGGCATCGGTGGCCGGTCCCGTTGTTGCGGCACTGCGCAACGTTGGCATCGAACCCGCGACGGTTCTTGACCCGCTCGGGTTGAATGAGGCGCTCGTCATGGATCCCAAAAATTTCCTGCGCCACGATACGGTTTATCAGATCTATCAGGCCGTGGCCGAATCCACCGCACCGGATTTCTGCGCTCGGGTTGGTCAATCTGTCGACCTTGTCCAATTCCTCCCGCTTGGCGACATGCTGGCCGAAGCCCTGACATTGGGGGACTTCTTCACCCGGTTCACGCAAGCGGTTTCAAAGGAATCCAATGCCGTTACGCAATCTCTCTTTGTCGAAGGCGAGCACGCCTATTTCAACGCGAAACGAAATTTCAGGGTCGCGGTCTCCCCGAGCCAAACCGATGCCTTTCAGACCAGCATCTGGATTTCCCTTCTGCATCGGGTTCTGGATTTTCGATGGGATCCCAATCAGGTCATTCTTCGTGTCTGTGACCCGGATGCCCTTCCAGCTCAATTTCACGGCGTCAAGGCAATCAAGTGCGGTCCTCAAGGGTTTTCGATCCGGTTTCCTTCCGGTTGGTTAAGCTACAGATTGCTACCAGAGGCACTGGAAAACGCACCAGACTACGGGATCATGGACAAAGATCTGGCCGCGCCGCAGGACTTTCTGGCAGGATTGGAGGGGCTGATTAGGGTTCATATTTCTGAACCAAAATTTGGTGTAGATGAACTTGCTCGCCTTTGCGGATTTCACCCAGATACATTGAACAATCGGCTAGAGCCTTATGGTCAAACGGCATCCCAGGTGATTGCACGGGTCAAACAGGACGAAGCCAAAACCCTGCTGTCAAAGGGCCGAAAATCAGTCGGTGAAACGGCACAAAGGCTTGGTTACGGCGATCCCACAGCTTTCTCTCGGGCGTTTCGCAAATGGACCGGGATGTCACCTGCAGCCTTCAAGAGATCAAACAGCGAGAACTAATAATGGTCCTGAACATTGTCATCGGTCTACTGTCGGCCTTTTTCCTTTTCGCGTCATCTATCAAGATCTTTGGCTGGCAAAAGAAGGTGTTTGAGATCCAGCTGGACATGTTCGAGAGCTATGGCCTCAACCGCCAAATCATGTTCCTCGTCGGGTGCACCGAACTGTTCGGGGCCATCGCCATCTGGTTCCAGTCATCCTGGATCGGTCCGCTTGGGGCACTGGCCCTGCTGTGCACTTCGGTTGGCGCGATTTTCTGCCACCTCGTGTTTGACACCTGGAGACAAGGCATTCCGGCGATGGTGACAGGAACGCTTTCCGCATTTGTATTTAGCACCGGATACTCAACACTTCTGAGCGCTCTTCAGCATTAACCGCTGACCAATACCGGACATTTTGAGAATCCGCTGTCTGCACTTCTCTGATAACGTTGCCAAGCGCAGCGAACGACCGCTTCCGGCTGGCCTTGGCTTGGGGTCTGCGGAGGCGCTACGACCTTCGACTGACCATATCCCAAGGGTCAGACTTGGTTCTACAGGCGCAACTACCCCAAGGAAGTGGCCGTCCATTCCACCTGCACCGTGGGTCCACCAAGCAGCGCTGTTTTTCTTCTTATCTCTTTGCTTGCGGCGTCAGTTCGACGCTGGTTGTCGTCGCGACTTCGTGGTTTGTTTTTTCGGCAATTGCGGCCGCGTCTTGGCTGATCATTCTCAGACCGGCAAAGACAGCGAAGCCAGCCATCATTGCGACAAGAAACCAGAACAGTGCGATGTCGCCGACTATGCCCGAGACTGCACTGGCCAGCAGCGGACCCGACGCCGCACCGACGGTGTTCACAAACAGCATCGTCACAGAGGCCGACGCCACAAAAACCGGTGGGGAGCGGTCCATAGCGTGTGCGGCAAGCAGCGAGTACATCGTCAGCAGCGACCCGCCCAGCAACAGGAACGCGCCAAGCTGAATTACCTGCCACCCGGGTCCGGCGGCCAGAATATAGGCGGTCTCGTCACCCGAGCCAAGAATGGCGATGCCCGCGAGCAGGACCGACGCAATTATGCTGCTTATCAAGATTATCAGGCGGCGATCGAGAAGATCTGACGCCTTGCCCAGCGGGTACATGAACAGGATTCGGCCAAGATAGAGTATCCCGATTGCAAACCCGATATCGGTGGTCTCAACGCCCAAGACCGCGGCACGGTAGGGCACAACACTCAGCAGCGTTGTGGCGACCATGCCAACACAAAAAGCACCGACCCAGGCGGTGGGAGAGTCCCTGAACAGCTCTTTGATGCGGACATTGGCGACTGCCTTGAGCGGTGGCGGATCGGTTCGGGCCGCCGTCAGGAACACGATCGCAATGCAGTATAGCATGGAAATTAGAACGAAAGCCTCGTCCAGATCATCGGGCAGAATTTGGATCAGAAGCTGGCTGGCAACCGACATTGTGCCGAGGATGATCGCATAGATTGCCAGCAATCTGCCCCGGCTCTCCCTGTCTGCGGATTCGCTGATCCAGGCGTCTCCGATGGCGAACAAACCGGCGGTTGCGACACCTGTCGTAAACCTAACCAGGAGAAGAAAGGGCACCGCTTCGCTCACGGAAAAGGCAAGTGTTGATGCGATGCAGATCGCGGCCCCCGCCGCAAACGCTCTGACGTGGCCGATCGTGCTCAGCCATCCAGCGATATAGAAGCAGCCCAGGAGGAACCCGAAGGAATAAAAAGCGGGCGCAAGCGCGGCCGCCTCTTGCGAAGCGCCGGTTTCGGCAAAATAGAGCGCGACTAGCGTCGCGGAGGCTGCGGTCACGAGCTGAACCGAAGCCATCGCGACGAAAAGAGACCTTAAGGTCAGAAGCCTTCCTCTGAAAGGGTCCATAAAACGCTCTTTATCCAACGGCCCCGTCGTGGGGCCTCAACAACACTTTGGCTTTGCATGAATTGAACAAAGAGTCACTCCGGCGTCTTGCAGGTGAAGCTGCCGGGCGCGTTTGGATCTCCATTGCCGTCATAGGTCACAACGGCCGGATGCGCGCAGATGATGCGACCTTCGCCGGTGGGCTGCCGGGTAGCAGGATTTATGAAGGGCGCGTCAAGCTGATCAGGGGCCACACCTGAATCCAGCCAGTCTTCCAATGCCACGATGTAGTTGGTGCCGTCGGGTCCGGGACCATTTGCACAGTGCGCCACGCCGGGACGGACGAACAAACGCACGTCGTTCCGCGCGGTTGGATCGAACTCCAGCACCTTTTCATAGTAGTCTATGGTTCCAAAAGCAGACAAAGACCCATCCATCCAGCCGTTGTCGAGGATCAACTTGCCGCCCTTGGCCCGGAACGCCGAGAGGTCGGGATCGTCAGCATCAAGCGTAGGGCCGACGCGCGCGGCGTGATGCGCAAAACCTGAATAATCATATCCTTCATAGGTCCAGTCAGGATCGCTGTAGAAGAAGTTCTTCATCAACTGCGTTGAGAAGCCCCAGGTGGCATTCGGGATCGGTGGCATTTCATACTGCTCATCGTCGCCATCGCCTGGGTGAAAGTCGAGCTCGGTACCTTCTACATAACCGCCGGTGTTCCACAATGACCAACCCAGCGGGCTGCCCGGCATCTCAACGCCCATTGGCATTCCGGGCCAGGATGTGCCGCCGAATTCGACCTCACGGTAGAGGTCTTCGGCCACCCGGACCTGATCGGCGCTTAGGCACTGATTGGAGTCACTTTCCCCACATTTCAGGCTCGAAACCGCAAAATCGCACTGTCGGGGGTCATTCAGGATTCCATCCTTCAGCCCGTCAATTGTGTCGCACTGCTCCATGATCGCGGTTCCGATAAGGGCCTGCGCGTCCGTATTGATCACCGGCGTCGAAATCTGGTTTGGATCGGGGAACATGTTCATGGCGTCATATGTCCATCGGCCAGCCATTTCCCTTGTCCAGGAATAGGCCGGTGCCCCCGCATAGATCCCTTCGAACAGGTCCGGAGACCGCTGTGCCACCATCATTGCCTGCCCACCGCCGCGGGAGCAGCCAACGAAGAGATTGCGCTGGATCTCCGCCCCGTAATACTCGGCAATGATTTTCTTGGACGTGACGGCAGTCCGGTGCACCGCCAGAAACCCAAAATTGACCTGCCGCTCAAGGTTGTTCAGCGCCCAGCTGGCAACAATATTGTTCCCTTTGTGGCCTGTGTCCGTCGTGACGGTCGCCCACCCGTTCTCAAGGACGTTCCCCGATCTCAAGGCGGCGTTGTTGAAGTCACCAGAGAACCCTCCACCGCCGCCCATAACGAATTTCCCGTTCCAGTCGTCGGGAAGCAGCAGTTCAAAACCGGTTTCGGTGCCGATCTCCCCGACCACGCGGCAATGGTCCGCCGGGACGGAAACGGGTTCTGCAGTCAGAATCCTGACGTCGGCCACATGCGGAATGGCGCCTACCTTGCATTCACCAGCGGCAGATACTGAAGCCAACATGGCGCTGGCAAGGGCAGCACTGATCGCGATGGCCATAGGTTGCGTCAATCGCATGTTCCGTTCCCTCCAATTCCAGTGGGCTGAGAGTGGCCGCGCAAAGCCGGGAACGCAAGCCAACGCTCTCCAACTAGACCCCGCCTCACTTTCAGCGGCATCGAAGGATTGCCATGATCGCAGGAAACAGTCGACAAACAGCCGTTAAACCTCGTTGATGCAAACCGGCTGCTTGTCTGAGTTTTCGATGATCTCTCCAAGGCCGCCGGACATTCATTTGCGTAGAGCCCGAACCGCGTGTCAACGGCACCCGATGGTCGGCAATGACCTTCTGCGCGGCCTTTCCGGCTTGAGTGCATTGGCTGATTTGAACCGCCCGAACCAGCGCTTTTCCACTCCTGTTTTACATGCCATTATGCGTCAACTGATGGAACCAATGGACTGCACAATGACAAGAATTCGAGAACGCGGACCGCTCTGGTTTCTGATTGCCCTGATCGCCCTTGTCACCAGCCCAGCCACGACCCAGGCCGAAAACCTTCTTGTTCAGTCGAAAGGCGGCACAATCTATGTTCCGGCCTTTTCCCAAGTCCATATCAGCGCCTCTGATCAGCAACCTCTGGCGGCCACTTTGGTCGTTCACAACGTCGATTCAGAGGATCAAATCGTGCTGACCGACATCCAATACCATGGAAGTGAGGGAGAGCTTTTGCGTGACTTACTGGACGACCCCATCACACTCTTCAGCTTTCAATCAAGTGACTATGTGATCGGCATACGCGAAAACTCCGGTGGTACCGGCGCGAATTTTGTCGTGAAATGGAAAGCTTCGTCTCAGGTCGTCGAGCCGGTTGCAAATGCCCTCATGGTCGGAGGCACCGGTACGCAAGGATTGTCCTTCCAGACCAGCGGCCGTGTCATCGAACGCCATCAGTAACCGCGTTTTTGCGCATCCCGGAGACATGAAAGCACAAAATGACGCGAATTGCTTCGTTTGCCGGATCAGGCTTTGACCTGGGAGCTCTGCATGGCGCCATGCTTGCCGCGTTTGCTGATTATATCGTTCCATTGCAACCAGATGCAGACACGTTCAAAGCGGCGCTGAGTGCGAGAGGTTTTGACCCCGAGGCGTCCTTTATCGCCATCGACGATGATGAAGTCGTTGGGTTTTGGAACGTCGCGACGCGGAGCACCAAACGGTATCTGATCAGTAGCGGAACTCGGATTGGCCACAGAGGCCGGGGATTGGCGTCCCGTTTGGGTATGGCGGCGATAAGTGCGGCAGATAATGTCGGAATCGAGAGCTTTTGGCTCGAGGTCATCGAGGGAAACACAGGCGCTGAACGTCTCTATCGGAAGATGGGATTTGATGTGACCAGAAAGCTCGACTGCTATCGGTTTAACCATCCATCTCCTGATCGGTCCTCATGCAAACTGTCGGATTTTGACACCGTTGCGAATGTCATTCAGAGGTATTCGACCTGGGAGCCAACTTGGCAAAACGCCACGGAAACCATTTCCGGCTCACAGCTGACGTCCTTCCTGCATGAGAAGGGTGGAGCGATCATCGGCGCAGGTGGCCTCGTGCATCAGATTGCTGCCAGTGAACCTTCGGCTTTGGAAGACCTCCTCGCTGCGGCAGCCACGGTCGGCTCGCTGACATTGGTCAATGTAGATTCCGATTGCAGCGCGTTGTGTTCCCTTTTGCAGGAGCTTGGAGCTCATCGCTTCATCGTTCAGTCTGAAATGCGCTTGTCGTTGCCAAACGTCTCTTAACGGTCTTTCGAGCCCGGCGCATCATATGGCAACGAAGGGCTTCTGGCCGACGTTCGCTGGGTCATGCCTAGATGGCTGCTGACAGCCCAAAGCGGACATGAACAACCCTCGGGAGCTTGGAAAACCCACCATGCTGGAAGGGTGGAAAGCGGACTTTCGCTGCTCTCCCTGTCAGCAGCAGCAATGCGCAGATAGCAACCTTTGCAAAGTTCCTGTGACAACCGCCAGGTACTCGATGCAAACGGCCCTTTCCTGACATTTACCACCGTGTCAGGCGCTGCAGCGCAGTTTCACTGAACCGGCCGTTCGCTGCAGTTGTGAAGCCAACGGCATGTTGAAGGTCTGTCTTGTGGATGAAAGCTGACATTCCGGGACATTGTATTTGGTCGTTATTGTTTTGAAACGACTGCGTAAGCGGAACTGCCAACCGTTCGCCGGGTGACAGAAAGTGGTGTCAAAACTCACTTCGCGGCATGTGATCTATCCAAAGTACAGAAGAAACGGCTCCCGGCGTTCCCAGGAGCCGTGTTCGTTGAATGGGATTGTTTTGGGAAACTCAGGCGTGTCCACCACCGATCAACCCGATACCCGAAGTCAGTCCGAACCAAGCTTTAACTCGTATGCCGACCGCCTTGATGATACCCATTGCCTGAATCCCGTGGGCGACAAGGGTTCCTTCCATTTCGCCTTCAAAATTGGTGGTATAGGATTGGACGATGCAACCACTTCCTGGAACCAGAAGATCGCGGTGCTCCGTGTGCACCAGGTCAAGATGTACGACGATCTGACCCCGCTTGGCCTTTTCACTGGGCTCGATCAACCGACCGCTAGGCGCTAGCTGACCGGAAGAAATCTGCTCCTGAATGCGTACGATCCTTGCAGGGAGAATGGTATTGCGCATCGAGATGTTGAAGTTGCTTTCGCAAGCTACCTCTGCTGCCATACCCTCGTACAATTCGGTGCGCGAAACCTGTGAAAACCCTGCAATGATGCGGCCTTTCTCGGCATCTTTCCGGTCCGGTACGATCAGCATGGCAGGGCTCATTGCAGCTTGGGCCGCGCGCGATCCGACATTTAGGGTGACTTGCTCAACGACGCCGTCGACCGCGCTGAGCGTAAGCGTCTTTGACAACTCCACCTGAGCTTGCTTCAACGACGCACGCGCCGATGCAAGTTGGGCTGGCAGAACCGCCGACGCCTGGACTTGTGCCACGCCAAGTTGCGTTTCAGCAGCCTCGACCTCTGCTTCGCGGGTACTCAAAGTGGCCCGGGCACGCTCCAACTGGCTCACTTGAAATGCGGCGGAGCCTTTTGCCTGAAGTGCCTCATGATCCATAAGTACCAATTCGGCCTGCTCTCTCGCGGTGATCGCGGCATCCAGAACGGCCTGTGCGGTCCGGACTTGCAACTCAGCAGCCAGTTTAGCGCTTTCAATCTCTTCAACTTTACGCGTCGCGAGATCGACAGCGGCTACTTCAGAGGCATTCTCGACGGCAAACAGCGGATCTCCCGGTTTTACACGATCACCACCCTTTACGTAGATATCTGTGACTGTTCCACCGTTCTCGGCAACGACCGGAACAGTTCTGAATGGCACAAGACCAGTGTAGGATTTGGGGTAGTAGTAGAACACGGCAAAGAAAACGATCAGAGCCAAGACGAACCACGTAAAGAGCGCTCGGTGAACGTTGTAGAGGGTGACCGGTAGCCCGCGCCATTTCAGATAGATCACGCGCAGGACAAACGGGAAAGATGTGACAACAATCTCAATCACTTTACCAACTCCTCATGCGATGGACGCCACCACAACATGAAGTCGCGCGCGATTGCGGTCAGAATTAGGGCGCCCGGCAGCAGGCTGCTGAAATGGCTAAGGGCTGGCATCAGCTCATACGCCAAGGCCACGGTCAGCATCGTCGGAATTGTTGTGCGCAGGGGCGTACCAATTGATTTGTGTTCGGTGTAGCGTTCAAAGCGAGCATAGAGATGCACAACCAGCAGGATCGCAAGGGCGAGTACGACCAATCCAACCCATGCATAGGTGTCGGTTTGATTGGGTGCGACCCACCATCTGGGATCGCTGCCAGCAGCGAAAGCAGGAGTTGAGATGAGGCCAAGTATAGGCATCATCAGGAACGCGGGTGGTTTCATGTTTCAGGTCCTTTTGTTACGCAGCCGAGCAGCGCGTGTAGATTTTTTGTTTCTGGAGAACGTCAGTCTTCGGTCGGTTGCTGTGCGGGTTCTGAGGGTTGCCCCTGCGGGGCGTAGGGGGATCCCAACGACGACCGTTCGGTGTTTTTTCGCCAAGTGGCGAAGTGCGCAGGCCCTGCACGCTCCCCCCGGCCCATTCTTTGTGGGCGCAGTTTTGGATTGCCTTCAGCACGCGGTAATACCTTGCAAAGTAGATCATGGTAGTTTCCTTTCTGATGGCCCGGACCTATTTGCCATCGCGCCTGCAATCCTGAGGCTTCTGGACATTTGCTATTGGCTTTTGGACAATTGCAGTGACTGCAGAGAGTTGCGTGCAAGCTAGGGGAGGATCGAAGAGTGCCACGCATCAGCGCTTACAGACTGCAAAATGTTGGGCTGCGTTATGCGCAGGAACCCGGAGCGCGCATTCCGTTTCCGGAAGTTCTGGAAATGGCAGGGACACCCATTGATATCGGCGACAGTCCCGACGCCACTGTCGAACTGCTACATGAGGCGGGCGCAGTCGAAACCGCGTGTCGGGTTTTGGCAGACAAAACCTTTGCCGCGCGTGTCGGGCTGTCGGCGCAAGGCCCTGGAACGCTTCTGGCTTACATCGTGCGAGCTGCTGAAACGATCGAAGACGCACTGGCCATGACGCAGCGCTTTTACGCAATGCAAGATCCCGACCTACGTCTGGACGTTGAGGGCGCACCTGGCAAACCGAAAGTCATACTTGAGAGCAGTGTTATCCCGGCGCATCAGTATCCTCGCCATCGCGAGATGCTGATATTCGGTCTTTACAAGCGCGTTCAACAAATCACCTCTGGCGGACTTGCCCCTATCTCTATCGAGTTGGAAACAGACGATGCCGAACACTGCCGGTTGCTGGCCGATTTGGCGGGGTGTCAAGTCTCAGGCTCCAAGCCCGGATACGCCTTGGCTCTGCCAGCAAACGGCATGAGCTTTCGCATACCAACAGCAGATCCAACTTTGTTGGGGCATTTACGTCGGCATGGAGAAGAGCAATTGAAGGCTCGGCCTGATGCAGTCCGCGGCCTGTCCGACCGTATCGTGGACATGCTTGGCGCGCGTCTTCCCGGACCAATCCCAAATGGCGACGCCATAGCCGGAGAGCTTGGATTGACGCGGCGCACGATGACCCGGCACCTATCGGCCGAGGGAACAAGTTTCAAAGCACTCTTGCAAGGGGTGCTGTGTGACCTGGCCAAACGGATGCTTCGGAGTGGTGAAGGTGTTGCCCGGGTTGCCTTCATGCTTGGATTCGCGGATCAGGCCGCCTTTTCAGTAGCGTTCAAACGATGGACAGGTGAAACGCCCGCCAGGTTCCGTAAAACTGGCCGTTAGAAGCCCTTTCTCCCCCTTGGGTGGGGAAGGCGGAAGATGTCCAACACCCACAAAACCTCGTCCAGTCTCCAAAAGAAAGCAGGCTTTTGAGTCACCTAGTTCAATGGCACACGGCAGCCGCGGTGGTTGCTGACACAGAACAAGGATGAAACCTATGAAGACTGTAAAGAAACTGTTTGTCGCTCCGATCTCAGGCGCGCTTTTGTTCACCATGGCATCAACGGCTCATGCTGACTACGTCACCGACAAAGCGATTAAGGGTGCAGTTGTCGGCGCTACTGTCGCCGGCATCGCTGGCGAAAGTGTCGTGGGCGGCGCAGTCGCTGGTGCTGCGGTCGGAGCCGTAGGAGGGGCGATCCAAAAAGACAATTTCGAAGACGCGCAGGACGAAGCCCAAGAGCGTCGCGACAACGTCAAAGAAGACCGCAAAGATCGGAACGGCTAAGGCTTGATCGCCTGTAAAGCAAAAAGGACAAACACTGCCCAAGAAATCTGGTTGGTCAGCATGCTATGATAGCATCCAAACGCAGTAGGACCGACCCTCCAGCCCGGAACTGGCAAAATTAGTGTTAGGCTGCCATCCAGCGCACAAGCGAGCTGGGTGGCAACTTCGTTTTGGCATTGGGGTTCTTATCCATGCCAATTTGGGTTTAGGCTAAATTGAACTCACCAGAAACACTTGTTTCAATTTAGGCGAATAAACTCTCGCTTTGCGCTCGAAGCTGCCTTGCCATCCTGCCGCGGGATGCTTGTTTTTTAGCCGTTCTGAATGTCTGCTCACGAATTCCAAAAATGTTTAACTTGCTCTCGCAGAGAATGACCGCAATCCGCCCTCATTACCAAAATATGCAAGCCGCAGCATCGGCCAATAAGGGTTCAGAACTGCTGTTCTCAGCGGTTTGCGCGAATGGCTGGCCGCAGCCCAATGCGGGCTTGGTCGATCCGCAAGCAGGGAGGCGAGCAGGCATAGGCGCTGGCAACTACCTTGGCCTGATTTACAGGAATTTTTTCAGCAACCGGTACATGAAGGTCGAGTTGCTCTACTTTTTCGGAACGAAAAGCCTGCGGTGACATCCCGGCCCAAGCATGCACAGATTAGGTAAAATTAGGATCCCAATCTTTCACAACCCCCGGGGCTGCTCAAGAAGATAAGGTAAAAATCCACTCTTAAGGGTGAACACCAATCAAAGATGCCGCTTCAGGGACTACACAAATCTTGTCCGTGAAGCGGCGTTTTGGTTATTGCCAACTTGCAAAAGTCTTGCGGGCCAGTTCACTTTCTGGTCGCAGATTTTCAATGCCTCCATAGGGTTCATCAGTCCCAATCTCGCGATGTGGGTATTTTGCAATCATTTTTTGATGCCGTTTGGCCATATCCTGAAAGGACGCCCCGGACCAAAGCGATTGGCCGATGTCAGAATACATCTCGCGCGGATCGCGAAGGATATTGAACACCGGCGCGGCGGCGCACTGGGACACCAGGTGCGGGCATGTGCATCTTGAATTCCTGTTTCACAATCGAACGCAAAACCGGCCCTTCGTAGATATAGACATAGTCTCTCCGCGAGTTGCCATCCCCCTCAAGAAACAATGCGGTCTGGTCCACACCGTCGATGATCCGGTCACGCGGGATGAATTTAGTTCCGCCTGCGATACGGGCGAACGTTGTGAATAGATCGGAAACGTGAACGATGTCCCCTGCGTGTTTGCCTCCTTCGATTGCGGTAAGCCAGCGAACGAACGCATCAACACGGACCCCACCTTCGAGGTGTTCCGCTTTGCCGCCCCGGTAGATCAATTCGATCATGCCTGAAGTGGGCGAATACTGCTTAAAGATGCCGTTGTCCGCCATGATCACCACAAGCGTGTTATCCGCAATTCCAAGTTCATCAACTTTGGCCATCAAATCACCGATCCAATCGTCAAGTTGCTCCATTTTATCAGCCATAAAGCCGCCGTTGCGGGACCGCTGCTGCTCGCCGTAAGTGAAATTGATTGGGTAAAGCGGCCAGTACTGGAGAAAGAATGGTTCGTCTTTTCCTGCCAAACGGTCAAGTTGCTCCAGGACCTGAGCCTGATAAGTCTCGTTCATGCGTTCATAGTGCGCCTGTGTCCATTCCTCACCAGCTTCTATGCCAACTTCCCGAGCATCCTCTCCGGCCTTGGCTTCAAGGCCCGTCACAAGCCCATAGGGTTTGAACCGTTCATCCATTCCGTATTTCCCGGATTGAGTAGATGGATGCCAGCCGTTGAGGTTACCTGCATTCGCAGCCTCTGGTGTCATCAGGCTCAGTTGTACTTGCTGATGGACTGGAAAATACGCGACATCAAACCCCTGATTGTGAGCGAATGACTCCTCAATATCACCTTGGTGCCATTTCCCAACATGTGCTGTGTTATAGCCGGATAGATTGAGAATTTCGGCGATGGTAACTTCGTCCTTGGACAACCCTTCACCAACAAGGGCAACTTTCACTTCCTTGACACCCGCGCGAATTGGGTGCCCTCCGGTCAGGAATGCAGTGCGGGTAGGTGTGCAGGAAGGCTCAGTATACATCCGCATCAAAGAAAGGCCTTCTGCGGCAAAATCGTTGATGTTTGGTGTGTCGAATCCGGTGACAAAGTTCATCGCAGGATTGCCCATGAGGCCAAAACTCACGTCATCGATGAGAACGTAGAGAATATTAGGGGGCTTACCATCATTTCTCTCTCGAACTTCCGCTAGTTTCTTATCGATCTCAATGTCCTGGGCATCCCATTGCTCGCCGTATTGAGCGCGAAGAAAATTGAATTCTCCATCATGGACGATGGGAGTTTCCTGGGCCGCGACTGATGTGGCAGCAACAATGGATGCAAATAAGGCGGTTCGAAAAATCAAGTCAGAGCTTCCTTTATTGTGTTGGCGGGAAACAATGATTTTCAATCAATGTTGGCCGCGTTTTGGGCCTTCTCGAAGACCAGTCAATACCAGAGGGCCACATTACGGTCTACTTGCGCCATGTAATCGCCATTCGCTGTGCCGCCTACAAAGGTGAGCTAACCGCCGATTGTCATATTTTGCAAAATCCGTTTCCTGCGCTTCGCAGCCATTCGTGTAAAACGCAGCATTTGCACTTTGGGCGGATTTCGGACCTTCTCCGCAGTAGCAGCCTGCATCTGCTGCGACAGTCAAAGCAGCCATCCAAGTTGACGTCCCAACGGAGCAGTTCAATCAATTTCAATGGGTCGATCTCCCTATGCGCCGTGAACCGAATGGAAAACTTAACCTAATTTGAAGCGATGGATCATACAGGAACTATCGTAATTCGACACCTCAACAACTATATGTTGTGTGCAAGACGCAATGAAATCGCAAGCTTGATAGACCGATTGAAGAATTAGGCCGGTTCAAAGCCGTGGTATTGGAGTTCCCGTCTCAGGCTCGGGAAGCTCAGTTTTTTCATAGAGCGTTTCGCTTACAATCGAAGCGTTGATTTTTCCAAAGCCAAAACCAACAGCCGCATCCTGGGGTCGTTTGCTTGGATCGGAGCAAAGAGCTGATTGTACTGAAACCCTTTCTGCAATCTGAGGTTGTGAGGTGACTGTTAATCGGCCCAAGGAGACATTCGTTTTGTCATCCTCCTGCAGCCAATTACACGGTGACCGTTGATCAGTTTTGAACAAGATGAGAAATCCGCCAAGACAGAACCAGAGGTGGTCCTGGTTTTTCGACCAATTTGAAGCCTTGATAAGGTGGATCAGGGTTTCATTTCAAATGTCTATCGCGTTGGGTTCACACCATGAACCCCCTCAATCGCCTATACAACATAGCCCCAAAACACTTGACCGAATTGCTACCCGTCAATCAAAACCGAATACTGGTGGTCAATACAATGCGATCCCCCCCACCACCGTTTCGGTTGTATTCTGCCTGAACGGATGTGCCGTTTCTAAAGCCCATGTTCAAACCTATGACGGCGGACCACTTGTCTAGATTTTCCTGATGAATTCTGTAGCGTACGTGCAGGTCGTCGCCATCTGGAAACGCGTTTCGCAAGCTTGTGACCCCCTCGACAACTGAATCGACGTCTAGGTAGCTCACGCCAAAATATGGCGAGACGATGTGACCGTTCCCAAATGCAAAACGCCGACCAGCACGCAGCCCACCGGTATAGGATTTGATATTGGTGTCCGAGCTCGAGCCGACTGTGAGGGTGGCAGAAGCAGTTGCAGTGGTCCACCAGTGCCCAAAACTGTAAACAGCCGATGCCCCGAGTGTGGCGGTCACCGCATCGACACCGGCATCAAAATTTGCTGACACGCTTCCACAGGGGTCGATCGGTGTGCAAACGGGCGGCGGAAGAGCAGCATCCAGATCCGCGATAACATCTAGGTTGACTGTTCCATCCACCTTTCCAACTGCGGCGAAAACATTAACAAAGGGTAGAAGCCAGGCATCGATCTTGACCTGTTTCGTTCTGGTTCGGCTAACAACATTTTCGATGGCAACGTTGGGCAAGGGGCGCAAATCAGTACCAGGAGGTGGCGCTGTTCCTTTTCCCAATGCCACCTCGAGCTCCGAGATTCCCTGTCGTTGGGTGTTGTCCACACCGATAATCGTGATGCCGAGCGGCAGCGGCAAAGAATACCCGCGATCTATCACCTTTTGGGCGCCAAACGGCAGCAACCGGTTATAGGGGGGCGACTTCTCTGGCGCCTTTGGTTCGTCTGGGTCACGCAATTGTAAATTGTCCGGCAAACGTAGCAAAACCCCAAGTTGAGGCAAAACGCCTGGTGCCGTTTCAACTTCGCCAGTGAACCTGTTCGTGCTCTCTGCATGTAATGGTGAAGCCGCCAATACAAACGCGATTAGGATCGGGGCTGCGAGAAGAGCTTGTTTCATAGGTGAATGACCATTGCAGGATCTTCCGGGTACATTGGCCTGGTCCATAAGGCAGCCCACAAGGCAATAAACGAACGCGAAGCAACCAGGGTGTTTTGCGTTCGTCGATGCTCTCATGTTTCCAGCTTTGTCAGTGATTGATAGCTGATGCCTTGGTACGTGTTGACAACCGCCGCGCTGAACGGGCAATCGCCATCGTTGCTTTTAGTGAGAACGGTAGTTGTTCAAACGATCTATTGCGTTCGCTGCACTTGTGAGGGGATAGATTGGGGATAACGTTCATTGGAAAAAGTACTTTAACCCAATGTAGGGTCCATGTTGGGCAACATCATATGCGAAAACCCCCGTCGACAAATTTTCGCTGTAATCAATGCTAAAGTATCTATAACCGAATGTGAGCGATGTGTTTTGCCAAGGCTGATAGTCAAAGCCGATGTTCGCCCCGACCTGAAGTTTGTTCCCGCCTGCGCCAAACCCACCTAGATCGATTGATGCAATCGTGGTCCATTTGTCATTGAGGCGCCACATTCCCCGAGCTCCGATGACGGGTTCAACCCAGCCTTGATCTTCACCCAAGGTTGGAGGAACGCCAGGGCCCGGTGTCGTGATGTCAATCGTTTGACGAATGGAATTGTATCGCACGCCCCCTTGGATGTCGAAGGTGTAGCGTTGGTTCTTGGCTCCATACGTGCCGTTAGCGACCCGATAGGCGGCCATTGCTCCCAACCATTTTTGTCGCACGTTGACGCGGACACCGGAACCCAGCGGGCCAGGCAGGTTTTCATTGGCTTCGATGCCAACGTAATTGGCATCCAGAATAACACCCCAATCGCCATTCCAAGCCTCGTACCGACCAGCCGCCGCGAAATCGAGCACTTCAAGAACGTCGCCCAGATCCAAATCAATGTTCGCGGAATTCCCGTTTACAGTGGAGGTCCCTTTAGTGCTGAGAGGGGTGAACAAGTACACGGCCAGGCCATGACGCCAGCCTTCTTCGTCTTGTCCGGGTGCTGGAAGTGATTGTGCCTGAGATGACGAAGCCACCGAGGCAAACAATAGCGCAGCAAGGGCCGTTTTTGCCGCTCTCGCTTCAAGAACCAGGGACCAGTTCTTGGCCAAAATTTCCCGTAGCTTTGATTTACTTTTCATTCATCTGTCCCCTCTCCGGGCATTACTCAATTAAATTCCGTTTCATGCATATTGTCGTTGTTTCGCGCGCCAAACAAGCTTTCTGGCCCCCAATTTTCCTGGCTTTGGCGTTTGAAACACAGTTTGAAGGTGGGCTTCGAACTTAAAGGTCAGATTGATAGAATCTTGGTCCGTTTGTAGGCGTCAAATGGACCAGATCAGCCCCTCTGTCAGGGTCAGGATGCATTGATTTACATTTCGCGGCGTGATTCACGGTTCTGAAAAATGGAGCGGTGACATGAGTGCTCTTTTCTGGCTGAAAGACGAGCAGATGACCAAGCTCGCGCCCTTCTTCCCCAAATCGCACGGCAAGCCACAAGTGGATGACAAGCGGGTTTTATCTGGGATTGGTCGCCATAGTCATGTTCTGGTTACGAATCCTGACCCTAGGCATCGCGGCGAGCGGATAAGCGTGACTGGTGCCGGTCACAGCAGACAAACCGCCAAAAGTTCCGCGGAAAGCATCACAACACTGCGAAATCAGGTCAAAACAGCGAAACCGAAACGTTGATCCGACGTTCATTAACTCGCCTATAGGGGTTTGGTGTCTAGCGCCATTCGAACGCTGGTTGCCGGAGAAACAGTCATTGGCCTATGAGACTTCTCGCCTGCTCCCGGGCGTCTGATCAGTCGCCATGTCGTAAACGCACAGAACGCTAGCATTATTAGGAAAGCAGCCCACGCCATCGGTCGCCCTCCGAACACACTTGCCAAAATCGCTCCTAGAACAGGGCCGGTGACCCCGCCAAGTGTAAACACAAAAAGTAACGTCACAGCCGTCGACGCAACCAAATTCGGTTGTGTTCGGTCCATCGCGTGCGCCGTCAACAGTGAGTAGAGCGGCAGCAACGTACCACCCAAAGTAATTGAGATCCCCACAGCCAGAATACGGATGCCTAAAGACGGTTCTCCGCTAATTGCCGATCCTTCGCCCTGCACCACAAGAGAGACCAAAAAAAGCACAGCAGAGGCCACAACTGAGATGCCCAAGATTACTATCCGCCGGTCCATTCGATCGGACATCCGCCCGAGAGGAAACTGGAACAAAATGCGACCGAAATAGGCCATCGCAATAGAGGTAGTGATCGTTGCCGCGTTGATCCCAACCGTTGATGCCTGATAGGGCAGAATTGCGAGAAAAATCGTCAGAACGACTCCGCTTACAAATACACCTACAAAAGCTGTCGGAGAGGCCCTCAGTACGGGCATCATTTGAACTGACGCCGATGACTTGTCTTTTGGTTGGTCAAGTCTGGTCATTGCCAGAACAACGATCGCAAAACTATAGACACCAGCAATCACGACAAAACCATTTGAAAGATCATCTGACGACAACGCAACAACACCCTGACTAAGAACCGAAGCCACACCCAGCACTGTCGCGTAAATTGCTAAAATGCTGCCACGCGATTCCTTTGGAGCCGAGTCTGTGGCCCATGCATCCCCAACCGCATACAGACTTGCCGTCGCCAGTCCGATCACAAATCGGGCGACCATCATCGTGGCGCCATTGTCAGACCAGAACAGTGCCAGTGAAAAGGTCGAGCACAGGGCCGCCGCGGCTGAAAATGCACGTACATAGCCAACTTTGGACAGCGGGCGATACGTATAGAAACACCCAACAAGAAACCCCATGGAATAGCTGGCCGCGACCAACGACGCCAATTGCTGAGACCCGTTGGTTTCGGCAATGCGCAAGGCCACAAAAGTCCCAAGCGCAGCAGATGCCAGATGGACAGAACCCATGGACAGGAATAGCGCGCGAAGGGAAGCCAGTTTGCCTTGCATTTCACGTTTCCAACCTGAAAATCATGACCCTGCCAAAACAGCACAAATATGAAGAAAAGCGGCGCGGCCCTACAAAGAGCCGCGCCAGTTTGTTACTTAACGACAGCCGACTGTTTCAACAAAAAGGCCTCTACAGCAGCCTTGCTTTCGGGTCGCAAATTCTCGATGCCCTCATATGGGCGACCAAAAGCCGGAGGCGTGTCCGGGTACTTTTCTTTGCGCTTCAAGTGTCGCCCAAGAATACGCACGAACTCTTGTCCGCCCCATGCCCCAACTTCGGTCGAAACCGGGTATTTTTCGTGGGTGTCGCGGTAGACGTCATAGAACTGAGCAACGATTGGGCTCTCACCCGGTCCTGGCAGGTGCAGCTTGAGCTGATCCTTGATGACCTCTTTGGGAGTATTGATCGAGTATACGATCAAATGGTCGCGACGGCCCTTGGTTTCACCCTCCAACAACAAAGCGGACTGGTCTACGCCGTCGACCAATCGGTCGCGTGGAATGTAGTCATCCGCACCGGCGAAACGAGACAGTGTTGTGTACAGGTCCGAGACATGCACGATGTCGCCGACGATGCCATCCGCCTCGATCATTCCTGGCCAGCGAATAAAGCTGTCAACGCGAATACCGCCTTCGGTCGTGTCCGCCTTGCCGCCGCGGAATACCATCGGAGTGAACCCAGACTGGGGCGAATACTTGGTGAAGTGCCCGTTGTCACCCATGACCACGACAATGGTGTTTTCTGCCACGCCCAGCTTGTCCATTTCGTCAAAAATTTCGCCCAGCCAGGCGTCAAGTTGCTGCATTTTGTCGACGTACAACCCACCATTGGGTGATTTCGGTCCGTCGCGCCCGGCGCGTGTGTTGTCCAGTGGGATCAATGGCCAGTATTGCAGGAAAAACGGCGATTCCTGACCAGCAAATTCGCGCAGCTTGTCCAAGGTTTGATTCTGATACCGCTGGTTCATTGCATCGTACTTTTCAGCCGTCCAACGTTCCCCCGGTTTCAAGTCAACCTCGCGTGCCAACCCGCCTTTTACAGCCTCCAGGCCAGTGACCATCGCTGCTGAATCCGGGCGAAAGAAGCCGTCTTTGATGAAACGTTCATCAAAGTCACTGATCCCGACCGAGACCTGTTCGTAAATCGCGTCGTCATTGTAGATCGTCAACTGCCCTTGCTGATGAATGGGAAAGGCAGCCGTATCAAAGCCCTGATTGTGCGGCCAAGCTTCGGGAATGTCGCCCATATGCCATTTGCCAACGTGCGCGGTCGCATATCCGGCTTCTGACAAAACTTCGGCCAGTGTGACCTCACCGTCTGGCAAGCCAAACCCGGAGATGTCTACAGTGGTGTCGCCCATGCCCATTCTGACTGGCAAACGCCCTGTCATCATTGCCACCCGCGTCGGAGTGCAGGACGGCTCAGTATACATGCGCACCATGCGCATGGCTTCGTCCGAAAACTGATTGATGTTGGGCGTAGAATATCCTCGGACGGCGTTCAGTTCAGGAATGCCCAGGTCGCCAAACCCAATGTCATCGATCAGGATGTTTATGATGTTTGGAGGCTTGCCACCGTTGGTTTCTTGAAATGCTGCCAATTTCTTATCGACGGCTTTGTTATCCTCAGCCCATTGCTCGGCGTTTTGCGCTTCTAGGATGTAGTATTCGGCATCGTGAACGATTGGAGCATCTTCGGCCTGAGCTAAAAACGGTATGAACACCACCACCGTTGCCAAAGTCCATGAAATTGAGCGTTTCAAATCTTGTTTCTCCCCATTGTGATTGTTTTCATGTTGCGTCCCCAGGGTTTGGGCCCACTTGTCAGATCACGTTTCAGCTTCCACGCTTGCCGGGTCTCCGACACGGTTAATGTCTGTGTGAGGAAAGAACTCGACCCAGACCAACCAAAACATCCCGGACCGCAGTGTTTCGACCCGCTGTAATTTGCCCTGATCAGAGTCGCCCCAGAAATCGCAGCGAGTGACCGGCTTCCCGCTGTCATTGTACCAGACGCCAACGCTTTCAAATTTTGGATCCAGATTAACCACCAGATCCCGCCCGCCAACTGTTGTATTGATCAGCCAGTTGTTTTCGACAATAAAATCATCGGTCCAGCACACGGCATCATTCCCGATGGTCACGCCCCAAACGTAGGTTTTGTTTGGAAGGCGGTTATCGAAATGGGTCATGTTGTCCATTACCGGAGCGGCCTCTTGGTGCTGGCGTTCGATACCCCAGCCAAACGCGATGCCAGCCGCCATATCAAACAGGCGTAACAGAGGATTTGACGACGGTTTGTTCAAAAAGACCTCGCCGTTGGGATAGGCTTTTTGAAAGCCGCGAAAGGACATGCGAAAGGTGGGCCAGGGTTTCATCGCAAGCTCTGGCCTTAGGGGACAAACCGGCCCATCCGTATCTGGCGCAGTATCAGACTCGCGGAAGCCATAGATGTGTTGAATTGGCTCGCCGGTGTTATTGTCTCGAAGGATCAGGTTGTTGCCATGTTGTGCAAGTACCTCGAGGTTCAGGCGTTTTCCTTCGATTTGGGGCGTGTATCCAATGCCCAGGTTCGCCATGGCACAGTAAGTCAGCACCACATCTTCCCCGTCCAATCCTTTTTCATCGTCGGCCAGATGCGGGCGCATCATTTCGCCATCGGAGTGTGCGCGAGCATGGTCATTGTTCACCAGGACCATGACCGAAGCCGAAGGATTGATGTAATCACGGGCTTCTGCGATGGGGTAATACTGTGCCTTATCCTTTTGATTGCGTAGTCCGACGTGCACCCAAACCCATGGAAACACATAGAGAAACGCGATCACCGGAAGCGAAATCCAAAATAGCCAGGTTGGTCCGCCACCCATGACGTAGCCAATGACCATGACGGCCGCTGCACATAGCCCAACAGCAACAATTTTATACTCATGTCGAATAAACCGGATCGTATTCTCTCGTTTGACTTTCAACAGCATCTGGCTGACGTCACCGAGGTCACGGAAATACAAAAAGCCTATACCCAATGAGGTCAAGAACCCGATGTAAAAGAGTATGCTTCCAATCATGTACTTTGCCTTTTCTTTAGAGGTAGCTTTGAGGCCCTTGGGCAGCCCCATTTGCCCATTTGACCAACACTTCCCCTGTTTTATTCGTATTCATGCATATTGTGGCTGTTTTGCACTCGAAACAAGCTTTCTGAATCCTGTGAAAGATCGTTCGGTCATCTGCCACACGACCTGAGCGTAGTTTTCGCTGCAATTGGTGAGATTCAACGGCGTTTTGATCTGGCTTTCCATCAGCTTGCTTTTGAAAATCCTGCACAAGTCAATTAACGGAGAATCTCAGTAAGCGGTGCACCCGAGGCGCCGCTGGGGATCGAACAGGAAAGAGTAAGGCGTCTGGGCAACGTAGATGTCTCCTGATCCTTGTGGATGGAAATTGCGACGGATTGGCCCCTCAAGAAAGTCGCCGCGCTGCTCGGGTAGCGGCTCACGCGGCATGGCAATGGCGATCCCCTTTCGCGCTTCGAGCGACGCGGAGATTGCTGCCTCGATTTCCCGAACCGAGGCTACAGCTTGCGCAATTGCCACGATGCTATTGCTAGTCGCAGTGCCAATGCCATCATCCCACCTCGCAAGAATGCCAAGCTCTGGAAGCCAACGTCGGCTGGTGCAATAGCCGGGAACGAAGCGGTTCGCTCCTCTAAGTATCTCGGACGGGCACTATAGCGGCGATGGAGCGGATACCACCGCAGGAGCCGCGTCGAGACCAAAATGCATTGTGTGAAGCTGTTGTGGACAAGCTTCATGGCACGGGACTCCGACCGACAAGTTGCCGAAATCCAGATCCGCGCTGCCGTCCTAAATGGCTACACCGCGCTTGGCATACCGGTCACAGAGACCGTAGGATAAGTTCTTCCGGGGTAAGGAGAAATGCGGCCCAAAGCCAATTTGTGCAACAAAGCCCGTCAGCGCCATGGTGACCACTTCGAACTGCGATTTCAGGTCGTCGATGGACAGTTCCACCGGGTCGTCGACGAAGCCGTCGATGGTCAGCGTCCAGCCATCGGGGCTGGTATTTTCCGGCGGGATACCGTTGTTGCGCACGAAATGCCGCGCGGTGGGCGTGATCGCGTCATCCACCAGTTCAGGCGGCGTTTCGGCATTGACGGGTCGGTCGTTCAGCAGCGTCAGGCCGTCCTTGCCGACAAGAACGTCTTCGGAAGCCATGGCCGCCGGAACAAACCCGATGGGCATGTCGCGGTGGAACGGGATCGAGGTGCCGACCATCGCCGCCATCGTGGCCAGCCCGGTCCGCTTGAGGAACCCGCGACGATCCGGGTTTGCGACCCGGCCGAAGAATTCCTTGTCCGCCTTCGCCGGATCTTCCGAAAAGAACCCGTGAACGTCCATCGTTTCCTTGTTATCTACCATTCTTGACCTCCCATGACTTTGATCCCGCATACCGTTGAATACGGGGGTTGCATGAGAGAGACGGATGAGCCGACAAAAATATTCCAAACTGAGTCATGTATTTTTTTGTAGATTTTCCGGACAGGTTAGATTGGCGCACTCAGAGGCGACGAATTCACGTTGAAACGCTCGGATTTCGCGAGAGCTTCGATAGTTGTTAGGTTCTGAACCTCAACGGCAGAGTGCTGGGTATGAGCACAGAAGTTTGATGCGATGAACAGCTTTGTCCGCTAAGCAGTCACTCGGCATTTGAATATGCTGCGCAGCCTATGAATGGCCGGTTCGGTGAAGCCGCGTTGCCGCGATGGAAGTAAAGGTGAGCGGCAGGAATAGGCCGTTTGCGTCGTGTCCTAAGCTGCGGTCATCGCGACTTTGCAGAGGTCGCTTTACTGCGCATAGCAGGCTTTGGGGTTGCTTCCAGAAGCGCACTTTTAACAATGGCGACTTTCGGCAGGGAGGCCGATTGTACGGCGGTTTCTGGCAGAAGATGGGGTCGAGTGATCGACTTAGTAGCATCATCATAGACGACGATAGTGTTGTTGAATTGGACTACGGGCAAATGGGGCTGATGTTGCTGTATGGCTTGGCTAAGGCGAGCCCCCCAGAAGGAGATCTGTATGACCTCGCGGCTTACGGTGTGCCCGCATCCAGCCGCTCTGGAATTAAGAAGGTCATCCAAGCAGTAATCAACAGCAAGAAGCCTCTGAGTCGGATGCCCAAGGGAGCCAGGAAGTCTTTCCCTAAGGGGATATCTGTAGGCGAAGTCTTGGTGGCGGTGAGCCAGCGTCACCCTGAAATGTTTCCTTACTTCAATGCAGGTATCGGCATGAAGATCATGCGCCTAGAGTCAGACATGCGGGAGGTGTTCCAGGCAATGACTGGCCTTTCGCCTGACATCTCTGCCGAACACCCCTAGGGCTGAAGCCGGTAGGGAAGGATATCTAGCCTAGATACCTCTGATGAAAGAGTAACATCAGTTACTATGTCACTAGAAGAGATAAGTAAGAAGTGGTGAACCTCCTTAAGGGAGGGTGTTATCCCCCATCCTCATTAATGGGCCCTGTAAGGAGAGAGGGACCTTAAGGGTCCCAACCTAGATCTCAAAAGGCGACCTCGCTCAAGTCCCCCTCGGAATCACGATCGGGTCCATGGCTTCCTGCATCAGACGACGACAATCGACTGGGGCATAAACAGGGGCATTCTAGTCACCCCTGAGGGCGGCGACTACTTGCTCTGATCATCTGGAAGAAGATGGCTGGGGTGGTAGGATTCGAACCTACGATCTTCAGTACCAAAAACTGTTGCCTTACCACTTGGCCACACCCCATCGGTGAGCGGCTATCTACGCCGAGTGATCTTGGGGTTCAAGAGGGCCGGAGCAAAAAAATCGCTCCGATCCGGAAAAATTTTGACGTGGCCAATTACCCGGTCGAAAGCAGGATCGCACCTGCGCGGCCACCTTCTTCTACAGCCTCATGCGCGCGCGCAGCATCGCCAAAAGAAAACACTTTTTCGATCGGACTGTGTAGCGCTCCGGCAGACAATGCCCTGTTCAGAGCACCAATAGCTGCTGTGCGCTCTTCCTGGGTCAGCAGGTAAACAAGCACGACTTCAATCGTTGCGGCTTTGAACAAGAAAGGAAACACCGGAAACGTCGGGGTCATGTCCTTGGCTGAGCCATAAGCGTTAATGCGTCCGTTTTCTGCGATGACTTCCGCGTTTAGCTCAATATTGGCGCCGAATTCCACATCGATGATCTTGTCGATGGGGGCACCGCCACTGGCAGTCAGAATTTGGCTGGCCAGATCTGGTGCGCTGTAGTCCAATGCCACGTCCGCTCCGGCAGAACGGGCTCTTTCAAGTCCTGCTCCCCGAGCGGTTGTGATAACACGAGCTCCCGCCCATTTGGCAATTTGAACGGCTAGATATCCAACTGTTCCTGCGCCACCGTGGATGAGTATTGTTTTGCCACGGACGTCCCCTCCGTTGAGAACGGCATGCGTGGCAGTCAATCCAGGAATGCCAAGTGTCGCCCCGACCTCATCGCTGACACTATCAGGTAGTGGTACAGCCTGATCGGCCGGTAGGGTAATCTTTTCGGCGGCTGTTCCAAATGGCCGTTTCCATTGACCGTTCCAAAGCCAGACCCGCTGACCAATCCGATCCGTCGCGACGCCCTCGCCAACTGCCGAAATCACCCCTGAACCATCGCTGTGGGGTATGATCTGCGCAAAAACCGGTTTGTCGAGGCCTGGGCGACCCGCGCGCGATTTCACATCCGACGGATTCACGCCAGATACCGTGATATCCACGGTGACCTCACCTGGTCCCGGTGCCGGGCAGTCCACGTTCGAGACGGTCAGAACCTCTTGGGCCGAACCGAATTGGCTGTAGGTGATGGCTTTCATCTGCATGTCCTTTGGAAAACTGTCGTGACGTTCACCCTAGCCGCATGGCAGGCGAATGCTAGGCTTGATCGCAACACGAGGAGGAGTTGCCATGAAAGCACTGCGAACGCCGGACGAACGGTTTGATGGGTTGAAGGACTTTCCGTATCAGCCAAACTATCTTGAGGTCGACGACACTGAAGGCGGCAGCTTGAGGGTGCATTATCTGGACGAGGGGGCGGCCGGATCTGACCCTGTTCTTGTAATGCACGGTGAGCCGACCTGGTCTTACCTCTATCGGCATATGATTCCCGTATTTACAGGCGCCGGTCATCGGGTCATCGCGCCTGACCTCGTGGGTTTCGGCCGCTCGGACAAACCCAGTCAACGTAGTGACTACACCTATGAGAGGCACGTTGGATGGATGGGATCGGTTCTGCGTCAGCTCGATCTGCAAAACATCACTTTGGTTTGCCAGGACTGGGGCGGGTTGATCGGGTTGCGTCTCTGGGCCGAAATGCCGTTCCGGTTCGCGCGTATTGTGGTTGCAAACACTGCGTTGCCGACCGGGGATCAGCCGATGGGCGAAGCGTTCAAGGCTTGGCGTGCATTCAGCCAGGACGTGCCGGAGTTTCCCGCTGGGCGAATAGTCTACGGCGGAACTACGTCCAAACTGACAGACGCCGAAGTCGCAGCGTATGACGCGCCGTATCCTGACGAGAGCTACAAGGAGGGCGCACGCCAGTTTCCTGTGTTGGTCCCTGACAGCCCCGACAATCCGTCGTCACAGGCAAACCGTGATGCCTGGGCTGTGATCCGCGGTTTGAACACCCCGGTGCTGACGGCTTTTGGCGCAGACGACAAGATCATGGCCGGTGTTGACAAAGTTTTTCAGAAACTCTGCCCCGGAGCCGAAGGACAACCGCATACGATCCTGCCGGATGCCGGACACTTTCTACAGGAAGATGTCGGGCCTGAATTGGCACGAATAACAAACGAGTTTATCTCGCGCACGTCCTGAAACTGTTGCGGGCTGCTGGTCAGTCCCGCACCTCCTCAGGTGTCACACC
The DNA here is from genome assembly GCF_055693495.1 of Falsiruegeria sp. JB4-1. Taxonomy (NCBI): domain Bacteria; kingdom Pseudomonadati; phylum Pseudomonadota; class Alphaproteobacteria; order Rhodobacterales; family Roseobacteraceae; genus Falsiruegeria; species Falsiruegeria sp. JB4-1. Next base: position 3,409,420 of record NZ_JBVFTZ010000001.1, on the reverse strand, counting down.
CCATAGGTTCTCTTTCGAAGCCCACCCTCGGTAGCCGCCTGCGGAAACTCGGCACCACTCAGTTGAACAACTTCCCAGACGTGCGACCACGCCGACTTCGAAGTGAGCTGTTACCGGAGCGCCGAGCATCTGCACGCGAGTATATTGGCATCATGTCCTTTTCGATCAGTACGGTGCGAACGCCTGACAGCAGAGCATAGTGCACCCAGCCGCCTGCGCCATCGCGGTCCTGGACTTTGCGCCAGTGGCCGTGTTCGGCCGTAATTTGTAGCGGCATGTCGCGGCGTTTGAACACCCAATCGATGCGGTGGGTCAACGATGGGCCTCGCCGCACGTTGCCTTTGTTTGCCTTCATCGAAACATATCGGGGCAGGGGCAGATTGGTCACTGGACCACGCTTCTCTTCAGCCGCGGCGGCAAAGTTCGCGGCTACAAGCGAGATAGCTGAGACTGCCGCCAAAATGCGACGATGAATAAAACTTGAATTCTTCACTGCCTGCCTGCCTGAATGCTCGACTGCCAATCACCAAAAAAGGCTGCGTCATTTGCGCATGGGGTTCTTGTGCCCCGCCTGTTCCTGCGCCACGATGGCATGACGCGGAGCTGTTTGAAAAGCGTGGGAGAGCGGAAGTGTCAAGAGAACGTCTGAGTGTTGTTGTTACGCGACGGTTGCCCGAAGCGGTGGAAACCCGACTCAGCGAGTTGTTCAATGTGCGCCTGCGCGACGACGACACGCCGATGACGCGGGCCGAATTGGTCGAAGCGATTCAGGACGCGGATATTCTCGTGCCGACGGTCACGGATGCGATCGACGCCGGATTGATCGGACAGGCAGGCGAGCGTTTGAAACTGATCGCGAACTATGGTGCTGGTGTGGACCATATCGACGTCGAAACCGCGCGTCGGCGTGGTATTCTGGTGTCGAACACACCGGGTGTCCTGACGGATGATACGGCCGACATGACCATGGCTCTGATCCTTTCGGTGACAAGACGCCTGTCCGAGGGCATGAGCATCATGCAAACGGGTGATTGGTCTGGCTGGGCCCCAACCGCGTTCTTGGGGGACGCCTTGGTGGCCGCCGATTGGGTATCCTGGGAATGGGGCGCATTGGCCAAGCTGTTGCCCGCAGGGCAGCAGCCTTTGGGATGCAAGTTCATTACCATAATCGCCGCCGGTTGCGTCCTGAAACCGAACAAAAACTAGAGGCGACGTATTGGGAAAGCTTGGACCAGATGGTTGCCCGTATGGACATTCTGTCGATCCATTGCCCCTCTACGCCCAGTACGTTCCACCTAATGAACGCGCGCCGCTTAAAGCTGATGAAGCCGACCGGAGTGATCGTGAATACTTCTCGTGGTGAGGTCATCGACGAAAATGCCTTGACCCGCATGATACGCAGCAACGAGATCGCAGGAGCGGGACTGGATGTTTATGAGCACGGAACCGATGTGAACCCGCGATTGCGTGAGCTGCCCAACGTGGTACTGCTGCCGCATATGGGGTCGGCTACGATCGAAGGTCGAGATCGAGATGGGCGAAAAAGTCATCATCAACATCAAGACCTTTGAAGACGGACATCGCCCGCCTGATCAGGTGGTTCCGGCGATGCTGTGACCCAAGCGCGCATTATCTGCAGGGCGCCGGATACGTCAGGGTACCTTGCGGATAGCTCTTTCCCTTTTGAAAACAGGTCACAATTCCTGGCCCGTCTGCCCAATAGAGATGTGGATTGACGCCTTTCTTTCCGTCGACCAAGAATCTGACATGCCCCCAATATGTGCCCTTTGGTCCTGAGCGCCACTTTCGACCCAGTTGAAAATGGAGATGCCGAACTCCGACGATGCATCGATACTCTTTGTGGTTGTTTCCTAGTATTGCGATCACTTGTCCTCGTTTCACGCGTTGACCAGCTTTCACCGAAACGGGGCCAAGATGTCCGTAAGCGGCAATAAGGGGTTTCTTGTCCGGTCCCAGCCCATGATCAATGACGACGGTTGGTCCCCAACAGGTACCAACATCGACCTCTTTTACGACACCATCTGCTGCAGCCAGAATTGCCAGGCCATTTGGTCCGCCAACATCCATTCCCTGATGTCGACTTGGGCGGGGGAGATTATTGGCCCCAATCCGGCTTTGGTAATCCGAAATGATAGGAGGGGCATTGGATGGCACCTGCACCCGTGGCGACTTGGCAAATGTGCTTGTGGCAATGACTGTGAAGGCAACAACAAAACTAAGAAACGCGTACATGATACCTCGGAAATACTGCCTTTGAGAGAACTTCAGCCGATCTGTGACCATGGCGCAAGAGTGTTCTTGGCGGCGATGCAAAATGCCCTAGGGTTGAAATCAAGAACTTTTGAAACCGGAGGATTTGGGATGAATAAAATGGTTAGATCAGGGCTCTGTGTCTCTATGATGATGACGGCGTCCGCCCTTTGGGCACAAGAGACAGCAGATAGCGTAGCCCCCGAAGCGGCCACTTCCGGTCAAGTTCAGGCCCTGTCAGAGGAGGCGCAGGCGGCTGTGGCGGCCAAGGGTGCCTAGCAAAGTAGTGGAGGCGCAAAACTGGATGGTCGCCGCCGCGAACCCACATGCTGTCGAAGCCGGTGCCGAGGTTCTTCGAAACGGAGGGACTGCCGCAGATGCGATGGTGGCTGTGCAAACGGTTTTAGGGCTTGTTGAACCACAGTCCTCGGGCCTCGGCGGAGGGGCGTTCTTGGTCTGGTATGATGGTGCATCACAGAGCTTGACGACGCTGGACGCCCGTGAAACCGCGCCCTTGGCTGCAACTCCGCGTCTGTTCCAGAACGAAGCCGGAGAGCCTCTGAAGTTCTTTGATGCGGTTGTAGGCGGACGTTCGGTTGGCACGCCCGGCACGCCTGCCTTGTTGGAGGAAGCGCACCGCCGGTGGGGTCGTGCATCCTGGCCCAGCTTGTTTGACGCCGGAATCAAATTGGCAGAGCAGGGGTTCGAAGTGTCGCCTCGCCTTGCAGGTCTGATTGAACGGGACGCCGAACGATTGGCGCGGTTCCCGGCAACCGCCGAGTATTTCCTGCCCGGAGACTCACCGCTGCGGGTTGGTGATGTATTGACCAATTCGGCGTATGCGCAGACGCTGCATGTCTTGGCGGCCAAGGGAGCAGACGGCTTTTATACTGGTCCGATCGCGGCAGATATCGTGTCGACGGTGCGCGGTGCCGAGGGGAATCCCGGTGTGTTGTCGCAAATCGATCTGGCGCTGTATCAAGTCAAGGAACGCGATGCCGTTTGTGCCGCCTATCGTGCGTATGACGTTTGCGGCATGGGGCCGCCTTCGTCCGGTGCGCTTACTGTGGGACAGATCCTTGGCATGCTGAACAGCTATGATCTGGCGGCTCTGGGAGCGGATAGCCCTGAAAGCTGGCGATTGATCGGCGATGCCTCACGCTTGGCCTTTGCCGATCGGGGCCGCTACATGGCTGACAGTGACTATGTCCCGATGCCAACCGCCGGGTTGGTTAACAAAGACTATCTGGCGGAGCGGGCCAAGCTATTGGCAGGCGACGACGCCTTGCCCGAGGTGGCCCCCGGCAACCCTGAATTCGACCATGCACTGAACTGGGCTGATGACGAGGCAATCGAACTGCCCTCGACCTCGCACATCTCGATCGTTGACCAATATGGTAACGTGCTGTCGATGACGACCACCATCGAAAACGCCTTTGGCTCGCGCCTGATGACCAACGGGTTCCTGCTGAACAACGAACTCACTGATTTTTCCTTCCGCAGTCACAATGATGGTGTGCCGATTGCCAATCGGTTAGAGCCTGGCAAGCGCCCGCGCTCGTCCATGAGCCCAACAATCGTGATGCAGGATGGTGCGCCGGTGCTGGCCATCGGATCACCCGGCGGCAGCCGGATCATCGGCTATGTTGCCACTGCCATCATCGGCTGGGCCGATTGGGGGATGGATGTGCAGCAGGCCCTGTCAGCTCCGCATCTGGTCAATCGTTTTGGGACCTATGACATCGAACAGGGAAGTGAGGCCGAGACGCTGCAAGCCCCGCTGGAAGAAATGGGTTACAAGGTCAACTTGCGCGATTTAACATCGGGCTTGCATGCGATCGAAATCGGCGAAACTCTCATGGGAGGAGCGGATCCACGGCGCGAGGGGATCGCTTTGGGGGAGTGACCTACAACTTAGTTGACTCGACAACCACATTACGTATTGTCATGACAACACGATGGGATGGAGTGAGACATGGTTCAAGCCACGGCATTGCCGCGCAATGAAACCGGGATCGAAACTGTTGTTGGAATTCTCAAACAGCAGTTCGGTGATCGTTTGCAAACCGGAGCTTCAGTCTGCGAACAGCACGGGCACACCACAACCTGGATTGAAAACCAATCTCCTGACGCTGTAGTGTTTCCGCAGTCCACCGATGAGGTGGCGCAGATCATCAAGACCTGCGCCCATCACAAGGTGCCGGTGATCCCGTTTGGAACTGGTACTTCTTTGGAAGGGCACGTAAACGCGCCTGCAGGCGGGATTTCTGTGGACGTCAGCCAGATGAACAAAATCCTGGCCGTCAATAGTGCGGATCTGGATTGTGTCGTGCAGCCTGGCGTCACCCGCGAGGATCTGAACACGCATCTGCGCGATCAGGGGCTGTTCTTTCCGATTGATCCCGGCGCCAACGCCTCGCTTGGCGGGATGACGGCAACCCGAGCGTCAGGCACCAACGCGGTACGTTATGGCACGATGAAGGACAACGTCATCGCACTAGAGGCGGTGATGCCTGATGGGCAGGTGATCCGTACCGCGCAACGGGCCAAAAAATCGTCGGCAGGTTATGACCTGACCCGCCTGTTGGTGGGGTCTGAGGGCACGCTTGGCCTGATCACCGAGATCACCCTGCGCTTGCAAGGCATCCCCGAAGCGATCAGTTCGGCCCGCTGTTCATTCCCAACGGTCGATGCCGCCTGTCAGGCGGTGATGATGACCATTCAATACGGCATCCCTGTAGCCCGGATCGAGCTGCTGGATGCGCTCTCGGTCAAGGCGGCGAATGACTATTCCAAGCTGACCTTGCCTGAAACGCCGCTCTTGTTGTTGGAATTCCACGGCTCCGAGGCGGGCGTGGTCGAGCAAGCCGAAACCTTTGGTCAGATCGCCGAAGAGTTCGGTGGCAGCGATTTCGCCTCGACCACTTCAACCGAAGAGCGCAGCAAGCTGTGGCAGGCGCGGCACGACATGTATTGGGCGTCCCTGCAGTTGCGCCCCGGTGCCAGCGGTATTTCCACGGACGTTTGCGTGCCGATTTCTCGTTTGGCCGAATGCGTGACACGTGCACAGGAAAAGGCGGCTGACCTGGGGCTGCTGGCCCCAACGGTGGGCCACGTGGGCGACGGCAATTTTCACACTTTGTTGCTGATCGACATGGAAAACGCCGATGAGGTCGCCAAGGCCGAAGCGTTCGTGAGCTGGCTGAACGACATGGCGATTTCGATGGATGGGACCTGTACCGGGGAACATGGCATCGGACAGGGCAAACGTCCCTATCTGGTTAAAGAGTTGGGCGAGGCCACGACCTATATGTCAGCCATCAAAAAAGCCTTTGATCCCGACAACATCATGAACCCCGGAAAGATTCTGTAATCAGCACCTGCGCTGCGGTATTGTCAGAGCCTTTGAGTATCCAAAAAGGGGTGAAGAGGGGATTTCCCCCTCACAAATACTCAAAACCGACGATTCCGGGATGCTCAACATTCGGAACGTCGGTTTTGTCCTCTTTTGCGTCGGCTGGACTTGGCGCTGCGCGTCCCGGTTGGGCATAAACAGCCGCAAACAGACTCATTCCGGAGAGCGGGCATATGAAAACCCAAGTCAAAGCATTGGTCGTCGGCGGTGGTGCCGTGGGGACCTCGATTGCCTATCACCTGGCCAAAGCGGGCTGGGACGACGTCATGCTGATCGAGCGGGACGAACTGACGTCCGGCTCGACCTGGCATGCCGCTGGCCTGCTGCCGCTCTTCAACATGAGCTATGCCACCACGCACATCCACAAGTACTCGGTCGACTTCTACAAGCAGCTGGAAGAAGAGACTGGCCTGAACGCCGGTTTCGCCGTGGTCGGCAACCTGCGCATGGCACAGACGCAAGAGCGTATGGATGAATACATGCTCTATGCGTCCACCGCTGAAACCTGTGACGTGGCTTACGAATGGTTGACGCCCGACCAAATCAAGGAACGCTGGCCGCTGATCGAGACCGGCGATCTGAAAGGCGCAATTTATCACACCGAAGACGGTTACATTAACCCCGCCGACGTGACCCAAGCGATGGCCAAGGGGGCGCGCCAGCGCGGTGTCGACATCGTACGCAAGATGCAGGCCGATGCCTTCCACTGGACCGGCACCCACTGGGAAGTCACCTGCACCAAGATGGTCGAAAAGGGCGGCAACCTGATCCCATCAGACGAGCAGGTGGTGATCACCGCCGAGCACGTTGTGACCGCGTCCGGCAACCACGCACAGCGCACCGCCAAGATGCTGGGCATCAAGATGCCCGCTATCCCGGTCGAGCACACATTCATTGTCATGGACAAAGACCCTGAGCTGGTCAAATGGCGCGAAGCTGGCAACCCCGAGCACCCCGTTGTGCGCGACGCCGACAACGAGAGCTACGCGCGGGAAGAGCGCGGCGGCTGGATCCTGGGTATCTATGAGCACGGTGCACCTGCGCAGTTCGAGCACGGTGTGCCCGACAGCTTCCGCGCGGACCTGTTCCCGCTGGATCTGGACCGTATCGCGGATCAGTACATGGCGATGGCTGAACGTGTGCCGTCCTGTGCCGAAAGCGGTCTGAAAGACGATTTCAACGGCCCGATTTGCTACACACCAGACGGTAACCCGCTGGTTGGTCCGGCACCGGGCCTGCGCAACATGTGGCTGGCCGAAGGGTTCTCGTTCGGTATCACTGCCGCGGGCGGCACCGGCTATTATCTGGCGCAGATGATGGTCGATGGTGAGGCCGAGATCGACATGGCGTCGCTTGACCCCAAGCGTTACAGCAGCAACTGGATGACCACCGAGTTTGCAGCGCGCAAGAACGAAGAGTGCTATGAGCACGTCTACATCCTGCACCATCCCGACGAAGAACGTGCAGCCTGCCGCCCGCTGCGTACCGCGCCTGCCTATGATCGTCAGAAGGCGCGTGGCGCCCAATTCGGTTGGGTCAACGGCTGGGAACGCCCGAACTATTTCGGCCCGCTGGATGCACCGCAGAGCTACGACCACGACGCGCGCTCGTTCCGCCGTGGCGGCTGGTGGCAGCACGCTGTGGACGAGGCCAAGGCGATCCGCGAAGGTGTTGGCCTGATCGACGCCACCGCCTTTACCAAGCATGTCGTCAAAGGCCCCGGCGCGACCCAATTCCTGGATTGGTTCACTTGTAACAAGCTGCCCAAGGTTGGTCGCATCAACCTGACTTATGCACTGACCGCATTCGGCACTACCCGCACCGAATACACCATCGTGCGCAACGGCGAGAACAACTATTACCTCGTTTCTGCGGGTGCCTGGACCGAGTACGACGCCGACTTCTTGCGCAAGGCGGCCGAGGACAAGATGGAAGAGTTCGGTTACATCGAGATCCAGGATGTCACCACGCAATGGGGCGTCTTCGCCATCGCCGGACCCAAGTCGCGTGATGTTCTGAAAGAGGTGATCAACGACGCAGACCCGTCGACCGCATTGTCCAACAAGCGCTTCCCTTGGCTGTCGGCCCGTCAGATCGAACTGGGCATGTGCCCGGTCAACGCGATCCGCGTGGCCTATACCGGTGAGCTGGGATGGGAACTGCACCACCCGATGGAAATGCAGAACTACTTGTTCGACTTGCTGGAAAAGGCGGGCGAGAAGCACGGTATGAAGCTGGTTGGCGCCCGCGCCCAGAACTGGCTGCGTCAAGAGAAGTCCTATCGCGCCTTCGGCACCGAACTGGGCCGCGACGCGACCCCGGCCGAGGCTGACCTGCCGCGCTTTATCGACCTGTCCAAAGACTTCCACGGCAAGGACAAGATGGTTGAAACCGGCGTGCGTTTCAAATGCTGCACCGTGCTGATCGACGGCCCGGCGGACGCTGACCCCTGGGGCCGCGAGGCGATCTATGCCGAAGATGGCGTGACCCGTCTGGGCCGTCTGACCTCGGGCGGCTATTCGGTCGCGTTCGAGAAATCGATCGGCATGGGTTATCTGCCGCCCGAGCTGGCGGTCGAAGGCACCAAGGTGAAGGTCAAGATGCAGGACAAACTTTGGGACGGTGTCGTCACCTGCGATAGCCCGTATGACCCCAAAAACGAGACCATCCGCAAGGACGGTTGAGCGAGAACTTTCACTGAAACAAAGGACCGCGACCAATAAGTCGCGGTCCTTTTCGTAATGCCATTTCAAGACCTGTTCACGCGATCAGGGGAAGAGTACCATTTTGTCATGGACAGAATTGGGTCTCTGACGAATTGGATGATAACCGAAGGGCGTTGTTCGAATGACCCAGTGATGGTGGTTTCGCGTTTCTGCAGCACTTTGATCGAAGCGGGAGTGCCACTTTGGAGGGTCAACATTGGTCAGCGCTTTGCAAATCCATTGTTGATAGCTTGGGGCGTTGTCTGGACGCCCGAGGGCACCGAGGTCTATGATGTCACGCATGAACGTCTCTTGACCGATGGCTATGTTGGGAGTTCTTTCGAATACGTCATTCGGAACAGACGCCCCTTGCACAAAAGCCTGCGTGATCTGGATCCGGAATCCGACCACATTTCATATCACGAGTTCGCCGGACAAGGGGGAACCGACTACTACGCGACCTTGTTGTACTACGGCGACGGATCGCTGCACGGTTGCACCTTTGTAACTCAAGACCCAAAAGGGTTTGCGCCTCAACACCTGCAAATGATCGAAGCCGCGTTGCCGGCCTTGTCTTGCGCGCTTGAGCCAGTGACGATGCGCAAATCATCAAGAAGTTTGCTTCGCACCTATTTGGGCGATGGACCGTCCGAAGCTGTTTGGAACGGCACAATCAAACGGGGCGAGCGTAGAACTGTTGAGGCCGTAGTCATGTTTACGGATTTGAGGGGGTTTACGGCTCTATCAGAGCAATCGAAGGAAGAGGAGCTTCTAGATACGCTGAATGGGTACTTTGATCTTGTCGTTCAGTCCGTTGAAGACAACGGGGGCGATGTCTTGAAGTTCATGGGAGATGGCATTTTGTCCGTGTTCTCCATTCCTGCGGGCAATTGCTCGAGTGAAGCGTGTCGCAATGCTGCCTTGGCGGCGAGACGTGTGCTGGTTGGTTTGGAAGCACTCAATCTAACGCGTGTGGAGGCGCGGAAACCACCGATCGATCTTGGCATTGGTATTGATGCTGGCAAAGTCGGCTTCGGCAACATCGGCAGTCCGGGACGATTGGACTTCACCGTTCTGGGCGGTGCCGTGAATTTGGCAAGCCGCATAGAAGGGATGACGAAGTCCTTAGGCCATCGAGTTTTGGCATCATCCAGCGTTTCAGAGGTCGTTCCAGAAATGTTTGCCCCTTGCGGGTTTCACCCGGTACGCGGGTTGAGCGAGCCGATAGCGCTTTTTACGCTTACTGGCCCGACGTAAATCAAATCGAATGCTCTAGGGCCCGAACGCTCACATTGTAAAATCGACGGCCTTGCTGCAGTCCCAATTCCTATGGAAACCGAAATTACGGACGCTTGGCGACAATCGCCAGGTTATTCGCAGGCATCTCGACAAGTTCTAATTGTTGCAGGCCGGACCGTTGGATCATTTCCAGGATATCTGTGTATTCTTTGTAGCCGATCGCGGGGTCTTGTTCTGTCAGCGACTGATGAAACCGCGCGTCGCCCGGGCTCGTTAACTTGCCATCACGTTTGAACGGACCGTAGAGGACCAATCGTCCCTTTGGGCCGAGAGCCTTGGCTGCCTCTGAAATCAAAACCTCTACTTCGGGCATGCTAATCAGATGTAGAAGGTTAACCAAATAAACCAATGAATTATTGGGAAACCAGGCCGACCAACCGGGACACGTTGCATCCAGGACTTGAGCTTGGGCGACGTTGTCCAACGTTTCCACATAGCTGTTGATGCTGGCAATGCGATCGGGTTCAACATCCGTGGGCTGCCATTGCATATCCGGAAATCTTTGTGCGAAAGCCGCAACATGCTGGCCTGTTCCGCTTGCGATTTCTAGCGCTGTTCCGGAATGTGGCGCCACCCGTGCCAGTAGATCGCCAATGGCGTCGGCGTTTCGGCTTGCCGACGGAGCAACAAGGCGGGCGCCTTCGGTGGAGGTGACGACGCTGGCGGTCGGGGGCAGGGTGCGCTTACTCATCTTGGCAACCTTTCAGGGCTAAGAGCTGCAATCGTTTGCACATCGAGATCCGATTTGTGACCGCAGACCAGATCCGCGACCAATTGCGATGCAGCAGGGGCGGTTTGAAATCCGTATCCACCTTGTGCGGCGGCCCACACAAACGATGGTTCAAGCGGGTCCGGACCCAACACCAGATTCTTGTCGCGAACAAAGCTGCGTAAACCCGCCCAGTTGCTGATCATGCGAGTCACTGGCTCCGTGACCATCGCTTCGTACCGGGCGAGCCCTTCGGCCAACACCATGTCGTCCGCAAAGGCATCGTGTGGTGTTACCGGATCAGCCTCGGACGGAGAAACTATCAAGGCACCGGCGTCGGGTTTGGCGTACCAGCTTTCCCCCACACCAAACATCATCGGCCACCGACGCAGGTCATGTCCTCCGGGTGCAGGTATACGAGCCATAGAGCGTCGGTAAGGGATAATTCCAATCGGTGAAATTCCGGCCATTCGCGCGATCTCATCGACCCACGCACCCGCTGCGTTGATCACGGTAGGCGCCTCGAAAACGTCATTGGCGTGGACCTCCCAAATCGACGAGTGGCGATTGATCCTGTGAACAGGTTGACGTGTCTGGATCTGCCCGCCGTTTGATCGGATTTGTTTGGCGAAATCCTGCATCAGCAAGTCGGTATCGATATCCCAAGCGGCGGCGTGGTATGCCGCAAATTCGACAGTCTCGGGGTTCAAGATTGGTACCATGTCACTTGCGTCATCCGGCGTCAGAGGGGCCATAGACAAATCTTGGCATTCTTGTTCGAACGTACGTCGCTGTGAGGAACTGCCCAGCAGAAGAAGCCCCCGGGGTTTTAGGTAGCTTCGGTCAGATGCGTGGAAGAACGCCCCACTTGCCTGGCTGAGGGTGAGGGTGCCACCGATACCATAACTTGGCTCATACAGGGCGGCCGAGCGGCCCGAACTGTGATGACCAAGCGCGTCTTCGGCTTCAAGTACGCAGACTTTGCCGTATTCAGAAAGGCGAGCGCCTGCGCTCAACCCAGCAATGCCGCCGCCGATAACCAGAAAGTCGATCATGTAACCTCTTCACTACGGTCGGTGGCTGAAGGGGGTGTCGGGCTGAGTTCAGCTATTCGGGCATAAAGCTCGGGTGACATGTCATAGGACATGGCCTCAATCGACGGCATCAGCTGATCGGCGTTGCGCCCTGAGATGATCGGACAAACAGCGGTTGGATGAGCTGCAACCCAGGCGACTGCAAGCGTTGCGGGTGATGTTCCCAGTTCCTGTGCAATAGCGGTCAATCCTGTGACAGTTTCGGGAATCCAGCTTTGGCTATATCGTTTGGCATAGCGCGCATCCTCGCTCAGCCGCCCGGTGCCGCCTTGGCTGTATTTGCCTGTCAGAATGCCACTGCCCAACGGGGAATAAGGTGCGACGGTGATGCCTTGATCTGCGCACATGGGCAGGATCTCAACCTCGGCCTGACGCTTTACGAGACTATACATAGGTTGCAGAACATCGATTGTCAGATCGAACTTGGCTGCAACTGCCACGGCTTTCATCACTTGCCAAGCCGCTGCATTGGAGAGACCCAGGTATCGTATTTTGCCTTCAAGTTTCAGTTGGGCGAGACATGCCATTGTCTCGTCGAGGTCTGCCTGTGCGTCAAAGCGATGCAGATAGAGTAAGTCGACGGTGTCCTGCCCCAGCCGTTGGCGCGAAATGTCGAATTGCGCCCGAATGTTGTCCGCACCTATGCCACCTGAGTATCCGACCTTGGTGGCAATCAGCAGCTTTTCGGCCTCGGTTGAAATCAACTCGCCAAGCAGCGTTTCCGAGGCTCCATCGGTGTAGAGATAGGCAGTGTCAAAGTGAGTGACACCAGCGGCGCGACACGCCTCAAACATGGCAGCCGACTGCATTTTGTCGGCTCGCCCCCCAAATTGCATGGTGCCAAACACAAAACGACTGGCAGCTGATCCGCTACGGGTTGTCAGGGGACGAGGCATCTGGGGATTCCTGCTGAATGTTTCTCAAGAACTTGGCGGTATGTGCCGTGCATTTGACGTTGCACAGATTCCATATGCGTGCAATGCACATGGAAGTTGGAGATTTTTCAAAGGATTTTGCTGTGGAACACGGGGCACTTCATCCCATGGCAACCGGGCATATTCCGGATTACGTTGTTGCAGCCGACGGCAGCGATTATCTTTTCACCTTCATGGTCTTTTTTACCTTGGGGCTGATCCTGTTGATCGGGATTGGGTACTTTACGTTGCATTCGTTGCCCGAACGCATGGCACATGAGTCGAACCACTCACAATTTCAGGTCGTGGGTATTCTGGCCCTTATTGCCTTGTTTACGCACAACAATGTTTTTTGGGTGTTGGCTGTCGTGGTCGCCGGGTTCCGGTTCCCTGACTATTTGACACCAGTCGAGTCCATCGCGCAGTCTTTGGCCCGCATGGCCGGGATCAAACCGACCGAGAACGATTCAGAACCCGAGCCGGTTTTAGAAACCGGGCCTGTTGAACAGGTGGCAACCCCTCCGAAGTCGGAGGAGTAAGACATGCTTGAAACGCTGATTTGCGCCCTTTTCACTATTCTGCCGGATTATCTGTATCGCCGCTATGTGCAGGGCAAGCGCATTGGGCATGAGATTACTTTGTTTTCAATGTGGTACGAACTTCGCATCGGTCTAACCGGCTGCGCCATTGCCGCAATATCGGTCATCACTGTGTTGTTCTACTATCATCCAGCCACTGCGTCGGTTGCGTCGTACTACCGGACGCTAACGATCCTGCCCCAATTTGGTGGGCGCGTGTCCGAGGTCTATGTCGAGAACAACCAAAAGATCAAAGCTGGAGAACGGATATTCCGTCTGGATGCTGTTTCGCAAGAGGCCGCAGTTCAGGCCGCCAAGGCCGCAATCGCCGAAGTCGATGCGTCGGTGTCTGTCGCGCAGACAGACCTTGCGGCCGCCAAAGCAGGTATTGTGCAAGCCAATGCGGCCCTGACCCAGTCCAACGAGGACCTCGCGCGCAACCAGACCTTGCTTGAACAGGGATCAAGCGCAGTAAAGTTGACCGAGATTGAGCGGCTGCAAAATCTGGTCGACGAACGCGTGGCGTTGGTCGACGCTGCCGAGGCGCAGCTGGCGGCGGTTGAGGAGCGTATCAAAGTGGTCATTCCGGCGCAGCGCGACAGTGCCGAGGCGCAGCTGGCCCAAGCCCAGGCGGAACTTGACAAAACCCTGATCGTGGCTGGCGTAGATGGAACCATCGAACAGCTCAGTCTGCAGGTGGGCGATTATGTCAGCCCTGTATTGCGACCGGCGGGTATTTTGGTACCCGACAGCACTGGCCATAAGAGGTTCCAAGCTGGTTTCAATCAGATGGCAGCGCAGGTTGCCAAGCCCGGTATGGTGGCCGAGATTGGGTGCATGACACAGCCTTTCACCGTTTTTCCGATGGTAGTGGTCGCAGTGCAGGACGTGATCCCGTCAGGCCAAATTCGGCCATCCGATAAGATATTTGACCCGCAAAACAATCAGGTACCGGGCAGTATCATGGTTATTCTTGAGCCTCTTTACTCGGATAACGCGCCGGATTTGCCTCCTGGCAGCAACTGTTTGGCGAACCTCTATACAAACAATCACGATCGTCTGGAGCATGAAGAGAACTTGTCTACGGGAGAGCGGTTATTTCTGCATGTCGTAGACACCATCGGCGTTGTTCACGCGGCTGGCCTGCGCCTGCGGATGATCCTGATGCCAGTGCAGACACTGGTGTTCTCAGGCGGACACTGAGCCAACCGATCCCAGTTATTCTTGGAGTGCCCCACTGAGGCAGGTCGTTCTTTTGGGAGAGATCGATGGATTGGATCACGGCTGGATTGCTTGTGGTGGGGGCCCTGGCCGCGGGATTCATCAACGGGTTCGCTGGGTTTGGCACTGCGCTGGTAGCATCTGGCTTTTGGTTCTTGGTGCTTCCCGCGCATTTGGTGCCGCCGCTGATCATATTGGCGGCCTTGGCGGGTCAGGTCGTAGGCTTGTGGAAACTGTCGGGAAAGATGGATTTTCGTAAGTCCATCTACCTGATTTCGGGGGGCATTCTGGGGGTGCCTCTGGGCGTGTTGCTGCTGAATGTCTTGGCACCCAACGTCGTAAAGACGACCATCGGCTGGTTCCTGATCGCCTATGCCCTGTTTCAACTCAAAGGTTTGCCTGCGGTCATGACCGTTGCGCCCAAAGACGGGTTTGCCGACCGCTGTATTGGCTTTGTTGGAGGGGCGCTTGGTGGCTTTGCCGGTTTGTCAGGTGTGCTCCCACTTGTCTGGTTGCAGCTCAAACAGCTTTCGTCGGCGGACCAACGGGCGCGGTATCAACCGTTCAATTTGTTCATTCTGTTATTGTCAGCCGTTGCCATGGTTGTCGTCGGCAAGGTCGATGCTGAATTGTTGACCTATGCAGCCGTGGCTATCCCGTTCAGCCTGCTTGGCGCGGTCGTCGGGGCGAACATGTTTTTGTCAATTTCCGAAAAGAGGTTTCAGCAGGCTGTTTTGCTTTTGCTGGTAACCTCGGGCTGCATAATCGTTGTTCAGTCGGTGTTGTAGGAACCAACGGTTTAACAGCAAGCAGGGGTAAGGGATTTGGCAATTGGTCGCTGGTTCAATAGAACGTGGACACGTCCAAGGCCCATGGGAAGGTGAACGGGGCATTGCCGTGTTTCTTGGGTGATCGCGATATCGTTTCAGATGTCATGGTTCTTGGGGTAACAATAGTGTCGGCTGAAAAAGGGGCCGTTTCCGGCCCCTTTCGTTATTCCGCGGCTATCGCGGATTGATCCGTGATCACCATACTGCAGGCCCGACATGCGGTCTCGCCGGATTGATCGTACCACCGGCATGTGGATCGGATCGGGCAGGGGGCAAAGCCTGTGCCAACGGCACTTGCTTGCGTTCCAGATGTTCCAGAACCTTGTCGATTACACCGCAACGTGACCCGGTCCATTGTGCGCAGCCGGACGTCGCGCAGGGAGAGCTGAACCGCATTCGCGCTTCGGGTGTACCCACTGCCGAGGCAGCTTCAACAAAATCCTCGTCGATGGTCATGGACGTACGCATATGCCGAACATGACCATCAGGACCTTTGACCCCCAACAGTTGGTTGCCGGGCGTGCATCGCGCGCTCGGGCAACTTCGGTCGGCGGAGGTCATATTAGCCCATCCGAGCTAGAAAACCGCCCAGTTCCTTTTCACGGTTCAGCAATGGCTCTAGTTCGGGGTGCAAAATGATCCCGTACCATTCATGAGGGAATTTGGTGATCCAGGGCTTTTCGAACCCGGTCCGAGCAATGTGGCCTAACACCAACTTCTGTATGTCACTTTGGAGTTCAAGTTCCGAATTTCGATCCATATCAAGATCGCCGGTATCGACAACAAAACGTGCCATAGTAGTCTCCTTTTCTGAAAAATAGGTCCCTAAAAATATGAATGGGACAAGTTCAGTGTACCACAAAACAAGGTACATCTTAAGGGCGAGCACAGTGACTGGCGATTGTTGGCGGCTTGCCGCCGAAATCGCCCAAACAACGAAAAAAAGGCCCACCAAACGGCGAGCCCAATTTTGTTGCTATGGATGAGGCCCCTACTGCGGGAGACCGCCTTCGATACCTTCGACATAGAAGTTCATGCCATCAAAAAATGTTGTCGTCTGCGGCGCCGCTTTCACTCGGCCAGATCTGCTCAATGACCGATCCAAGTTTTCTTGAGCCTTGATCGGTTGTCCGCCAATACCGGATCAAGCCCCGGATGACGCGCCTTCCGGTGTCAAGATGGTCATGCCAGCCTTTTCAGCGACGGCCATAATCGTGGGGATGTCGGGCGGGCCGTCCGGTGCGGGCACTTGGGTTGTACCATCGGGCATCGCGTCCCCCGCCTGCGTAAAGAATGTGTCATGCATTTGTCCCGGGGCGTTGATGCAGATCAGCCGACCTGCGCTTTGGCCGGTGCAGGTAAAGGCGTGAACGGCGCCATCCGGAATTTTGACAAAGTCACCGGCGACAGCCCTTATTTGTTGCCCATCAACGTGAAAGTCAAACTGACCTTCGAGCACAAAGAAGCTCTCGTCTTCACCGGCGTGATGATTTGGCGGTGCCCCTGCGCCTGGCGCTGTCTGGATCTCGACAAGTGTGTACTTGTCTCCTGTTTCAGCTGGAAAAGCGTGGAAAGTAAGAAGGTTACCAAGCAGGTGATAGATGCGTGGCCGTGATTTAGACATCGTTCGAATCCCTTTACTTAGACTAATATCTCATTATGATACAGAAAAGTCATTATAAGACAAGTGTATCATGGAGGGTGCATTGGCATCTCGATTGGCCCAAAAAAACCGAACCCGCGCCGCTCTGCTTTCTTCGGCTCGTCGTTTGATGGCAGACGGAGAGGAACTGACACTGGCGCGGGTTGCCGAAGAGTCTGGCATCAGCCGTGCCACAGTATACCGTTATTTCTCGGATCCGGGCCCGCTTGCAGCGGAGGCGACGCTCGACTTTCAAGTGAAGCCGACATCAGAACTATTGCAGGGTTTATCGGATCCGCGAAAACGTGTTCACACCGTTGCCCGCTTCTATCTTGATCTGTCTCGCGAAAATGAACGCTTTTTTCGTCAGTTCCTGGCCAAGACAATGGAAGTTTGGCAAAAGGATTCCGAAGTCGAGCTGCGCGGAGCACGGCGGGTTGCGGCATTTGCTGAAGCGTTGGAGCCTGTGCGGGACCAAATGGGCGACGCTGAAATAGAAACGCTTTCGTTGCGTCTTTCTATGCTCACAGGAATTGAGCAGCACATTGTATTGGATGACATATTACGCGTTGATTATGCGACTGGTAACAGACTGCAATTGGGTCTCGTGGATGCTGTCCTGGATCGCTACCTTCCATAGTCCCTGGCGGTCGACTAGCCATTTTCGAACACATGCCGATTTCTGGCATTGATTGCCAAACCACCGGCCAGCCATTCAATTCCGTCCTCGAGATACCCTGATCTTTTGTGTTGGTTGTGCGAGCCAGAGGATAAAAAAGGCCCGCCGATTTGGCGGGCCTGTCACTGTTGCAGTTTTGAGTTTTAGTTTACTGCGGGATGTCGCCTTCGATGCCCTCGACATAGAAGTTCATGCCAGCCAGCGTGCCGTCATCAGCAGTTTCACCTTCTGCCAGCCAGTCGCTGCCATCCTGCTTTTTGATCGGGCCGGTGAAGGCGTGGTATGAGCCGTCTGCAAGCGATGCTTTGATCGCCAGGGCGGCTTCTTTCACGTCGGCCGGAACTGCCTCCGAAATCTCACCAATGCCAACCATGCCGGCACCGATGCCGTCCCAGGTGTCCGTGCTCTCCCAGGTGCCGTCCATCACGGCTTTGGTGCGCGCGATGTAGTAGGGCGCCCAGTCGTCAATGATCGAGCTGACGCGCGGCAGCGGGCCATACTCGCTCATGTCGGATGCCTGACCAAAGGTGATCACGTTGCCCGCGGTCTGAGCGGCGGCTTGCGGCGCGGTGGAGTCGGTGTGCTGCAGGATCACGTCAGCACCCTGTTCGATCAGAACCTTTGCCGCGTCGGCCTCTTTTGCGGGATCAAACCAAGTGAAGGCCCAAACGATCTTGAACTGGACGTCGGGGTTCACTTTGCGGGCGTGAACAAACGCCGAGTTGATGCCGCGAATAACTTCGGGGATCGGGAACGAGCCGATGTAGCCCACGATGTTCGATTTGGTCATGTGACCAGCGATGGTGCCCTGAACGGCGCGGCCTTCGTAGAAGCGGGCCGAATAGGTCGACACGTTGTCTGCGCGCTTGTAGCCGGTCGCGTGCTCGAACTTAACATTCGGGAACTTCTTAGCCACGTTGATGGTCGGGTCCATGTAACCAAACGAGGTGGTAAAGATCAGATCAGCACCGTCCAATGCCATCTGGGTCATCACACGCTCGCTGTCGGGCCCTTCAGCCACGTTTTCAACGTACACGGTTTCGACCTTGTCGCCGAACTCTTCGACGACAGCCTTGCGGCCCTGATCGTGCTCATAAGTCCAGCCGCCGTCACCCACGGGACCGACATAGACAAAGCCGACTTTGGTTTTGTCTTGGGCGACTGCTGCAGTGGCCAGTGCCAAGGCCAAGCGCCGCAGTGGCAAGAAGTGAAGTGAGTTTCATTAGGTTACTCCCCAGGTTGGTATGTTTTGCCCTTTTATCAGGGCTTTGGTTTGGTTTTGCCACATCAATGCGTGGCATGGAAGATGCGACCCAGCGATGCAGGCGCGCCGCTTTTGTCGCGTGACAGGAACACCAGAACGATGATCGTGATCAGATAGGGCGACATTGCCAGATACTCGACCGGGATGGCAACGCCTGCGGCCTGCAGATTCAGCTGCACAACCGTAACACCGCCAAAAAGATAGGCACCCAGAAGCGCACGCCATGGTTTCCAGCTGGCAAACACCACCAGCGCAAGCGCGATCCAGCCAACACCGGCGGTCATGCCCTCGGTCCATTGCGGCACGCGGATCAGGCTGATGTAAGCGCCACCCAATCCGGCACAGGCCCCACCAAACATGATCGCCATGATGCGGATGCGCACAACCTTGTAGCCAAGCGCATGGGCGGCGTCGTGGTTTTCACCGACCGCGCGCAGCACAAGACCAACGCGGGTATATTTCAGCAGCGCCCAGACGGCGGCCGTCAAGGCGATGCCAAGATATAGGATCGGGTCGTGTCCAAACAGAATTGGGCCGATAACAGGCAGATCGGTCAGAACCGGGATGTCTAACTTGGCCATCTGCGGCGGCTTGATCCCCACATAGCTTTGCCCCATGAGCGAGCTGAGACCCAAGCCAAACAGTGTCAGCGCCAGGCCCGAGGCGACTTGATTGGCCAGTGCCACTTGCGTCAGCACCACAAACAGCAGCGACAAGAGCGCGCCACCAATGGCCGAGGCGAGAAAACCCAACCAGGGCGAGCCACTTTCGACCGTGATCGCAAAGCCCGAGATCGCACCAACGATCATCATGCCTTCGACGCCCAGATTAAGAACACCGGCTTTTTCGGCCACCAGTTCACCAATGGCGGCCAGTAGGATCGGGGTTGCTGCCACCATAAGTGAGGCGATCAGCAGGACGGGATTGATTGCAGAAAGATCCATGGTTCACGCCACCTCTTTGCGGGCAAATCGAATGCGATAGTTGGTGAGCAGGTCCAGCGCCAACAGGAAGAACAGAAGCATCCCCTGAAAGACCTGAATGGCGGCCGAAGGCAGACCCAAGTTCGACTGGGCGATATCGCCGCCGATATAGGTCAGCGCCATGACGCCACCTGCCAGAACGATGCCGACGGGGTGTAATCGGCCCAGAAAGGCCACGATGATCGCGGTAAAGCCATAGCCCACGTTAAAGTCGATAGTGATCTGACCTGCGGGGCCCGCCACCTCAAACAGACCGGCAAGGCCTGCCAGAACGCCCGAAGCACCCAGACAGAACAGGATCAGCCGCGCCGGGTTCACGCTAAGCAAATTTGGCTGCGCGGGGCGCTTCACCTGTCAGGCGGATGTGAAAGCCCAGCATATGACGGTTGAGCAGAACATAAGCAAAGATCACCGCGATCAGTGCGGTCACCACACCCCAGTGCATGCCCGAGCCTGCGAACAGCTCGGCGTTATGCGCGCTGTCCCAGGATTGCAGGTTGCGCGAGCCGGGAAAGCCATAGCCTTCGGGGTTCTTGAGAAGACCCAGAGAGACGGAGGCCAGCATCTGCTCGGCCACATAGACCAGCATCAGTGACACAAGGATCTCGTTGGTGCCGAACCGCACCTTGAGGATGGCCGGGATCATCGCCCAGATCCAACCGCCAAAGGCACCACCGATCACCATCAGCGGAAAGATGTACCATGCCTCCAGCGGGTAGAAGGCCAGGCCCACACCGGCACCCACGATGGCACCCATGATGTATTGCCCCTCGGCCCCAATATTCCAGATGCCTGCGCGAAAGCCCAAGGATAGGCCAATCGCGATCAGCACCAAAGGCGCGCCTTTGATTAGCAGTTGGGGGCGGTAGTAGAATGAAAACTCGCCAAAGAGCGGTTCCCAGAAGATGGTCATGATCGCTTCGATCGGGTTTTTGCCGAGCGCTGCAAAGAGCACCCCGCCAAAGAACATGGTTGCAAGTACCGCCACGACAGGCGTGGCCATGGACCAGGTCTGTGATGGCTGTGGTCGTTTCTCCAGCACGATCATTTGCTCTGTCCCCCTGATTTTTTGTTGTTGGCTGCCGTGCTGGCAAGTGTTGTGGCGAGTGTGGCTGGCTTAGACATGCGCCACCTCCATCCCATGTGCGCCGCCCATCATCAGGCCGATCTCGTCGACCGTCAGGCCGGTGGTCTCGCGCGGGGCGCTCAGGCGGCCCTCGTTCAGGGCCGCAAAGCTGTCCGAGATTTCCATCAGTTCGTCCAGATCCTGGCTGATGCAGACCACGGCGGTGCCTTTAGCCGCCAGATCGAGGATTGCCTGCCGGATCGACGCAGCCGCAGCAGCGTCCACGCCCCAGGTCGGCTGGTTCACCACCAGCACGTCGGGGTTTTGCAGAACCTCGCGACCAATGACGAACTTTTGCAGGTTCCCACCCGACAGCGACCGCGCCGCATTGTCAGGGCCGGGGGTGCGAACGTCGAACTCTTCGATGATGCGCTCGGCAAAGCTTTGTGTTTCGCCCCATTTCAGGAATCCGTTGCTTTCCAACCCCTCGCGCACTGATCCGGTGAGCAGGGCGTTCTCTGTCAGGCTCATGTCTGGTGCTGCTGCGTGGCCAAGCCGCTCCTCGGGTGCGGACAGCAAGCCCAGCTTGCGCCGCGCGGTCGGGCCGAGTTTGCCGATGGGCTCGCCGTTCATCTTGACGGCGTCGGGCGCGGTGGTGATTTCACCCGACAACACGCCCAGTAGTTCGTCCTGACCGTTGTCGAGCGACACCACCAACACCCAGGATCTCACCTCGACGCACGGTCAGATGCATATTGCGCAGTGCAGTGCCAAACTCTGACGGTGACGGGACCGAAAGGCCCGAAATGTCCAATGCCACCTCGCCAAAATCACGTCCCCCACGTTCGGGCGTTTGCAGGGTCGAACCCACCATCATCTCGGCCATGTCGCGAGCAGACGTTTCGGATGGAATGCATTCCCCCACGTTCTTGCCCAACCGCAGGATCGTCGCGTGGTCGCACAGTGTCCGGATTTCCTCCAGCTTGTGCGAGATATAAAGGATCGAGGTGCCCTCGGAGCGCAGTTTTTGCAGTGTTTCGAACAGGATATCGACCTCTTGCGGGGTCAAAACCGATGTCGGTTCGTCCATGATCAGCAGCTTGGGATCTTGCAGAAGGCAGCGAATGATCTCGACCCGCTGGCGTTCACCTGCGGACAGATCGCCAACTGTGCGATAGGGGTCCAAGGGCAGGCCATATGTTTCCGATACCTCGCGGATACGGGCAGCCAGATCACCCATCTTGGGCGGGTTTTCCATGCCCAATGCGATGTTCTCGGCAACGTTTAGCGCATCAAAGAGCGAGAAGTGTTGAAACACCATCGCGATCCCGTCAGCCCGTGCAGCCCGCGGTTCAGCCGGAGCAAAGGTCTGGCCGTTTAGCACCATGGTGCCGCTGTCGGGCTTCACCAGCCCGTAGATCATTTTCACCAGCGTGGATTTTCCCGCGCCGTTTTCCCCAAGCAGTGCATGAACCTCGCCCTGTCCGATATCGAACGAGACGGTGTCGTTGGCCACTACGCCTGGGTATGCCTTGGTCAGCCCTTGAAGGCTCAGAAGTGGAGTTGTCACGCGCTCAGGTCCTTTTTTAGTGTCTCTGTCAGGGCCGGGCGCAGCATGTCAGCTGCGACGCCCACGGCGATCATTTGCGGGTGTTTACCCAAGGATGGATCACCGATCGGGCAGGTGATCCGGCTGATGCGGTCAGGGGGATGCCCCAATTTGCCCAGCCGGGAACGGAACCGCGCCCACTTGGTAGCCGAGCCAATCAGTCCGGCAAAGGCGAAATCGTGATTTAACAGACGGTTGCACAGTTCCAGATCAAGAGTGTGCGAATATGTCAGCACCAGATGCTCGGCGTCTCTGGGCGCATAGCGCACCAGTTCAGTCGGTTTGGCCGCTGGCAAGTTCGTCACGCCCGCGGGAATGACGTCAGGGAACCGTTCCGGACCCGTGTCCACCCAAGTGATCGCCAGATCGGGCAGGGGTGACAGCACATCGACCAAGGCGCGGCCAACATGACCCGCACCCCAGATCCAAAGCTGGCGGGCAGGTTTGTGCACCGGTTCGATCATCCAGCCGTCGATCAGCTGCGCCTCTGGCCGGGTGCCTTGTCCGCGTGCCTCGTTTAACACGCGCTTGACTGTCAGCGGAATGGTGCGGTCATCAGTCGCGCGGCAGATGATTTCAGTGTCCAGCGTGTTCACCGTTTTGGCGTCATACACCTCACTGAGGAGTGAGACCGCCCCACCACAGCATTGGCCCATGTCGGGGCCAAGGGCGTGGTGGCTAAGAACACGGTCCGCGGTTTGACGTCGTGCAGTTTCGGCTGCTTCGAACTCAAGCGTTCCGCCGCCGATGGTGCCGGACTGGCCACCGGGCCAAACCAGCATGGATGCGCCGACCTCTCGCGGGGATGACCCCTTGATCGCGGCGATCACGACGCGGGTGACGCTCCCGTGGGATTTGACAGCCTCCCTCAAAGCCTCCAGATCAAATCCCATCGCGAACCCTCCTGACAGCCAAGCCCAGACCTCTTCGGCTGTGGCCGGGGCATCAATGGCCGGATAGGCGTCGCCACAGGCGGCAACCGCGTTCGACAGTGCCAACCAGGCTGAAATGCCCAACATGAAGGGCGGCTCACCCACCGCTTTGGAGCGATAGATCGTATCTTCGCGGTTATCGACCTCCCATAAGGCGACGTTGAACACATCAGGGCGGTCAGAACAGGCCGGGATCTTGTAAGTTGACGGCGCATGGGTGCGCAGACGGCCCTGATCGTCCCAGACCAGCTCTTCGGTCGTCAACCAACCTGCGCCCTGCACATAGCCGCCTTCGACCTGACCAATGTCCAGCGTCGGGTTCAGCGAGGCGCCTGCATCATGCAGGACGTCGGTGCGCAGGATGCGGTTCTCGCCGGTCAGAGTGTCGATTGCCACCTCGGTGATCGACGCGCCGTAGGCGAAGTAGAAGAACGGCCGCCCTTGTCCCTTGATCCGGTCCCATTCGATCTTGGGGGTCTTATAGAACCCGGTGGCCGACAGGCTGATCCGGCCCTGATAGGCCATCGCCGCGACCTCTTGGAACGTATAGCGCGCCTCGCCGATATCGACATGACCGTCGCTGAAGGTGACATCACTGACCTCGGCCTGATGACGTTCAGCCAGGAAATTCGCCATTCGGTCGCGGATGGTGTCGCAGGCGGCCTTGACCGCCATACCGTTCAGGTCCGACCCGGACGAGGCCGCTGTGGCCGAGGTATTGGGCACCTTGGCCGTGTCGGTTGCGGTGATTTTGACCAGCTCCAGCGGGATGCCAAAGCGGCTGGCTGCCACTTGGGCCACCTTCTGGAACAGACCTTGTCCCATCTCGGTGCCACCGTGGTTCAGGTGAACCGAGCCGTCCTGATAGACATGCACCAGCGCACCGGCCTGATTGAGGTGGGTCAGCGTGAAGGAGATCCCGAACTTGACCGGCGCAAAGGCGATGCCCTTTTTCACGATCGGGTTTTCAGCGTTCCACTTTTCAATCGCCGCTTTGCGGGCAGCATAGTCGCTGGTTTTGAGCAGCTGTTCAGTCATCCCGTGCAGTTCGAAATCTTCGACCTGTTGTCCGTAGGGGGTGGTGTTGTCGCCCTGCTCGGACGTATCGGATTTAGCGACATAGTAGTTCCGTTTGCGCACCTCGACCGGATCTAGGCCCAGATCGTGGGCGACGTGATCCATCACACGTTCGATCCCGACCATCCCCTGCGGTCCACCAAAGCCGCGATAGGCGGTGGCGGATTGGGTGTTGGTCTTCAGGCGATGACTTTCGATCCGCGCATTCGGCAGCAGATAGGCATTGTCCGAATGCAGCATCGCGCGGTCCGCGACAGGCAGGGACAGATCCTGTGCCCAGCCACAGCGGGTGTAGTGCTTGAACGAGACGCCGTGCACACGACCATCGTCGTCAAAGCCGACGCGATAGCTGATGCGGAACTCGTGCCGCTTGCCGGTGATCACCATGTCATCGTCGCGGTCATAGCGCATCTTGCAAGCGCGACCGGTCAGGCGCGCGGCCACGGCACAGGAGACCGCCAAAGCGTTGCCCTGGCTCTCCTTGCCGCCAAAACCGCCGCCCATGCGCCGGGTTTCTACCCGCACGCCGTGCATCGGTACGCCAAGCGCCTCGGCCACCTTGTGCTGGATTTCGGTAGGGTGCTGGGTCGAGGAATGAACCAGCATGTCGCCGCCCTCGTTCGGCACGGCCATGGCGGCCTGACCTTCGAGGTAAAAATGCTCTTGCCCGCCAATTTCAAACGTCGCCTCGATCTGGCGGGGGGCGGCATCAATGGCGGCCTCGGCATCACCCTTTTCGTAGATGCGCGGGCCTTCTTCGAGACCGGCTGTCAGCAGCCAGAGCCTCGTCGACCGTCAACAAAGGCGTTTCCTCGGCATAGTCGATCTGACCCAGCCGTGCGGCTTTGCGCGCGGCCAAATGGCTTTCGGCGATCACCAGAAACACAGGCTGGCCCACATAGTTCACCGTACCATCCGACAACAGCGGTTCGTCGTGGATCGAGGGAGAAACGTCATTGGCGAAGGGAAGGTCCTCCGCGACCATCACAGCCACGACGCCGGGGGCGGCTTTGACTGCGTCCAGGTTCATCGCGGTGATGCGACCCTTGGCAATCGGGGACTGACCAAAGGCCAGATGCAGGCTACCAACTGGCGTCGGGATGTCATCCACGTAGCGGGCCGTACCGGTCACGTGCAGGCGCGCCGCGTCGTGCGGGAGAGGTTTGGTCACGCTCATGCCGACACCTCCAACACGTTAGTGGTCTGGCCCTGGCTTTCTGCAAAGTAACGCGCGAGTAAGGTGCGGGCTGTTTCGAGCCGATATTCGGCCGAGGCGCGCATATCCGTGAGTGGTGTGAAGTCTGCGTCGAACTTGGCTTTGGCTGTAGTGATGGTCGTGGCCGTCCAGGGCTGACCGATCAAAGCACCTTCGACAGTGGTCGCGCGTTTCGGGATACCGGCCATGCCGCCAAAGGCGATACGGGCATCAGTGACGGTATCGCCATCCACGGTGATGTTGAAACAGCCGCACACGGCCGAGATGTCCTGATCGAACCGCTTGCTCAGCTTGTAGCATTTCAGCGTGTCGCGTTGGCGAGGGAAGCTCACGGCCTCGACAAATTCTCCGGCCTGGCGGTCTTGCTTGCCGTAGTCGATAAAGAAATCCTCAAGCAGCAAATCGCGACGGCTATCCCCCTTGCGCAAATGCAAGGTTGCACCAAGCGCGATCAGCGCAGGCGGATTGTCACCAATAGGCGAGCCATTGGCGATGTTACCGCCGATGGTGGCGGCGTGGCGCACCTGAACAGAAGCGTATCGACGCACCATCTCGGCATAAGAGGGATGCAAGTCGGCCAGTGTTTCACCGACGGTGTTCATGTCGACCATGGCGCCAAAGCGGACATGGGTTTCTGTTACTTCAACGGTTTTCAGATCGTCGCAACGGTTCAGGAAAATAACCGAGTTCAGGTCGCGCAGCTGTTTGGTGACCCAGAGACCCACATCCGTTGCGCCGACGATGATCGTGGCGTCTGAGTTGGCCGCATAAACTGCGGCCAATTCGTCAGAGGATGTGGGCGCATGGGCCGGGCCTTCGTCGTTTTCCTCAGTTGCCTGAGGCAAGACAAATGCGCGGTCGTTGTTCACCCAAGAGGGGACAGGTTTTTCTTCGCAAGCTTCAGCCGCTCGGATGATCGGGGCGTATCCGGTGCAGCGGCACAGGTTGCCTGCCAGTTGTGTGTCGTGATCGGTGGCTCCGTTGGCATGAGCTGCCGTCATCGACATCACGAAACCCGGTGTGCAGAACCCGCACTGTGATCCGTGATGCTCGATCATTGCATCCTGCACAGGGTGCAGTGTGCCATCGGCCTCGCCAACACCTTCAACTGTACGGATCGCTTTGCCGTGCAGCTGTGGCAGAAACAGGATGCAGGAGTTCAGCGCCTTGGCGCCGTCCGCGTCGCTGACCATGACTGTGCAAGCGCCGCAGTCGCCCTCGTTGCAACCCTCTTTGGTGCCGCGCAGGTGTCGTTCCTCGCGCAGCCAATCCAGCAGGGTGGCCGTAGGGGACACGCCCTGCAGCTCCACAGTCTCTCCGTTCAGAAGAAACGTGATGTCCATATTCGAAAACCCGTCGCGTTACCCCGTTGTGCCTGTCAGCGCGCCCCTTCGATGCGACGTAAAAAGAGCGCAGGCATATAATTGCCTCCCAGATTAGAAAGAGGGCGCAAGTTCTGGCAAGAAAAAGTCATTCTGCGATGCAACATTTTGCATCAAATTGCGAGGTGTTTGGGGGCGAGTTTCTGGCTTAAGGTGCTGAAAACGCACTGCCTTACCTGTATTGCGGCAAGTGCGAGGGTTGAAACACCTTCAAGAATCCCCGAAAAGTAATGCCTATTATTTCGACATTCCGAAGAGAGGTCGCTTGCGTCTTTCCCCCTTCGCGCCCTGCGCTAGCTTGAGCGGATGAGCAGCGATCCCCGATTCATTCACCTCCGCGTCCACACTGAATACTCTCTTCTTGAAGGGGCTATGCGGCTGAAAAAGCTGCCTGGGCTTTGTGTTCAGATGGACATGCCCGCAGTGGCTGTCACCGACACCAACAACCTGTTTTCCGCGCTCGAGTTTTCGGTGGGCGCGGCTGGGGCAGGGGTACAGCCCATCATCGGCTGTCAGGTCGATCTGGCCTATCTGACCCCGCAACCGGGGGAAAAACCAAAGGACCCGGCAGGCGTCGTGCTGCTGGCGCAGAC
Source organism: Falsiruegeria sp. JB4-1 (assembly GCF_055693495.1). Classification (NCBI taxonomy): domain Bacteria; kingdom Pseudomonadati; phylum Pseudomonadota; class Alphaproteobacteria; order Rhodobacterales; family Roseobacteraceae; genus Falsiruegeria; species Falsiruegeria sp. JB4-1. Next base: position 3,381,941 of record NZ_JBVFTZ010000001.1, on the reverse strand, counting down.
CGAGCGCGGGTACGAGAACCTGATGAAGCTGAACTCTTGTCTGTACGTCGACAAGGGTGGACAACTGCCACAGGTCACGTTGGACGAGCTTGAGACATACTCCGACGGTTTGATTTGTCTGTCCGGTGGTCCCGAGGGGCCGGTTGGGCGGCTCTTGCAGGCGGGTCAGCGTCCGGCGGCCGAGGAGCTGATGAACCGACTGGCTGCGATCTACCCTGATCGCCTCTATGTCGAGTTGCAGCGCCATCCGGGCGAGGATGGTCAACCCGAGTCTGAGCGCCTGACCGAGCGTGGTCATGTGGAAATGGCCTATGCCAAGAACCTGCCGTTGGTGGCCACCAACGACGCTTATTTCCCGACCACCAAGATGTACGAGGCGCATGATGCGCTGATCTGTATCTCGGAAGGGGCCTATGTCGACCAGCAAGAGGGGCGGCGGCGTCTGACAGCGCAGCATTATTTCAAGTCGCAGCAGGAAATGGTGACACTTTTTGCCGATTTGCCCGAGGCGATTGAAAACACGGTCGAGATCGCCAAGCGCTGCGCCTTTATGGCTTATCGCCGTGATCCGATCCTGCCCAAGTTTGCCGATGACGAGGTCGCGGAATTGCGCCGCATCGCCAATGACGGCCTGCAAAAACGTCTGGCCGTGATCCCACATGCGGTTTCGGTCGAAGAATACCAGGAGCGGTTGGATTTTGAACTGGGCATCATCGAAGGGATGGGGTTCCCTGGCTATTTCCTGATCGTTGCCGACTTTATCCAATGGTCCAAGGATCATGACATCCCGGTGGGGCCCGGTCGAGGGTCGGGTGCGGGTTCGCTGGTGGCCTATGCGCTCACCATCACCGACCTTGATCCGCTGCGCTATTCGCTGCTGTTCGAACGCTTCCTCAATCCCGAACGGGTTTCGATGCCCGACTTCGATATCGACTTTTGCATGGACCGCCGCGAAGAGGTGATCCGCTACGTGCAAGAGAAATACGGTCGCGACAAGGTGGGCCAGATCATCACCTTTGGTGCGCTTCTGTCCAAGGCCGCCGTGCGTGACGTGGGCCGGGTGTTGCAGATGCCCTATGGCCAGGTCGACCGCCTGTCCAAGATGATCCCTGTTGAGGGCGTGAAACCCGTCAGCATCGAAAAAGCCCTGCAGGATGAGCCTCGTCTGGCCGAAGAGGCCCGCAACGAAGAGGTTGTGGACCGGCTGCTCACCTATGGCCAGCAGGTCGAAGGGTTGCTCAGGAACGCCTCGACCCACGCCGCCGGTGTGGTGATTGGCGACAGGCCGCTCGATGCGCTTGTGCCGCTCTATCAGGATCCTCGCTCGGATATGCCTGCGACCCAGTTCAACATGAAATGGGTGGAACAGGCCGGGTTGGTCAAGTTCGACTTTCTGGGTCTGAAAACGCTGACCGTTATTCAGAACGCGATGGACCTGATCTTTAAATCGGGGCGCGATTTGCATGTCGCTGCCGATGGCACGCAGCTTTATGAACCCGCCGAGGGCGCGGCGAACGAGATCAACGCCATCCCGCTGGATGATGAACCGACTTACAAGCTTTATTCTGCGGCCAAAACGGTGGCGGTGTTCCAGGTGGAATCCACCGGCATGATGGACGCGCTCAAGCGCATGAAACCGACCTGTATCGAGGACATTGTTGCTCTTGTGGCGCTGTATCGTCCTGGTCCGATGGAAAACATCCCGACCTATTGCGAGGTCAAGAACGGGCTTAAGGAAATTGAATCGGTTCACCCCTTGATTGACCACATTCTGGCGGAAACGCAGGGCATCATCGTTTACCAGGAACAGGTGATGCAGATCGCGCAGGTCATGGCAGGCTACTCACTTGGCGGGGCCGACTTGCTGCGCCGCGCGATGGGTAAAAAGATCAAAGAGGCGATGGACGCCGAACGCCCGAAATTTGAAAAAGGCGCGGGCGAAAACGGGGTCGACAAGAAAAAGGCGTCCGAGGTTTTCGACCTTCTGGAAAAATTCGCCAACTACGGTTTCAACAAATCCCACGCGGCGGCTTATGCGGTGGTGTCGTACCAAACCGGCTGGCTCAAGGCGAACCACCCAGTAGAGTTCATGGGCGGCGTAATGAACTGCGACATCCATCTGACCGACAAGCTGGCGATCTATTTCGAGGAAGTCCGCAAGGGGTTGAAGCTGCCCTATGTGCCGCCTTGTGTGAACCGCTCACTGGCCACCTTTGATGTGGTGAATGGTGAGCTGGTCTATGCGCTGGGCGCGCTCAAGAACGTGGGCGTCGAGGCGATGAACCTGGTGGTGCAAGGACGGGGCGACAAGCCCTTTGTGAACCTCTTCGACTTCGCCCGCCGGGTGGATTTGAAGCGGGTTGGCAAGCGTCCGCTGGAGATGATGGCGCGTGCGGGCGCGTTCGATCAGCTCGATCCAAACCGCCGCCGCGTGTTCGAAAGCTTGGAGCCGCTGGTGAATTATTCGGCGGCCATTCAGGAGCAGAAGAACTCGAATCAAGTCTCGCTGTTTGGTGAAGCAGGCGATGACCTGCCCGAACCGCGCCTGTCGAACTCGCCCGATTGGCTGGCGGCCGAGCGGTTGAGCGAAGAGTTCAAGGCCATCGGCTTTTACCTGTCTGGTCACCCGTTGGATGATTACATGCCGGCGCTTAAACGCAAGGGCGTTCTGACGCTGGACGAGGTGATGGAAAAGGCCCGTTCCAGCCCGTTGATTGCCAAGATCGCAGGTGTTGTTGCCGGGCGGCAGGAGCGTAAATCGGCGCGAGGCAATCGATTTGCCTTTGCACAGCTTTCAGACCCGACGGGGGCTTATGAGGTCACGCTGTTCTCTGAGGCTTTGGAGAAATGCCGCGAGCATCTGGAAACCGGCGCCCATGTGGTGGTGCAGGCCGAAGCGACGATGGAGGCCGATCAGTTAAAGCTGCTTGGTCGATCCGTCGGGCCAATTGATGCCGCCATTTCTTCCTCGACCGGAACCAGCGGTCTGAGAGTGTTCCTTGAAGCGCCCGAGGCTGTGCCGACGGTGGCAAAAGTATTGGCCGACGCGGCAGAGGCAGCCAAAGGCGCGTCGCGCGGGCCGATCCAGGTCTGCTTGATCGCCGCGGGTCTGCCCGGTGACGTCGAGATGGACCTAGGGCGTGATTTCCCGATAAGCCCACAGATCAAGGGCGCGCTCAAGTCGCTGGATGGTGTGATGGCTGTAGAGGAGCTCTAATCTAAAACGCCGCCCGATTGGGCGGCGTTTGTCATGCTCTGATCTCTGATTACCCTTCGGCTGGCGTGTACCAGATCGGCGAGGAATAGGCGCGCTCCTGATGGATCAACTGTGCCTCTTCGGGCAGTTCGATGCCAAAGCGGAGTTTGTCGTAAACCACCCACCGCGGTGTCGGGATTTCCAGCACGCGCACATAGTAGAATGCACGCTCACCGGCGTCGAAGTCGGGATCAGTCCAGACCGTGGCCAACTCGGCCGCGCCGATGGTGTTGGTCCAGCTGGCAGTTTCCGGGTCGACGGTGTTGCCAACCTCGGGCAGGTTGCCGTCACCGTCCATCTCGCGGTCGTCGGACCAGACCACGTCATAGACCTTTTCGTGCAATTCACCTTCGGCGTCCATCCAGCCCTTGACCACCTGAACACGGTCCAGATTGGCACCAATCGGATCGCGCAGAGCAAAGATCAGGAAGCTTGGCGTGTCGCCGCCTTCTGTCGGGCGCATGTCACCGCCCATGGGCACGCCTTTATTGTAGCCAATCAAGGCGGGCGAACGCGATTTCAGATCATCGTCGGTGAATTCCCACCCGCCAAAGAACCGCAGGCCAATTCTGGGCCCGGTGGTGGCGTAGGTTTCGCGCCGCTTGAACGCGTCAAAGATAGCGCTGCGCGTGTTTTCTTCTGCCCAAACCGCTGTATAGCCTGACGCGACCAGCTGATACCCTTCGATCCGACCCAGGTCGCTTGCAATGAATGGGTGCTCGATCCGCGTAGGTGAAGGCTCGACGCTGGTGGACTTGCCAAAGAAGTTGTCTTCTTCCGCCGTCGCCAGCGAGGTATGGCTGTCCGTCGCCCCACCAAGGCCGAACTTATAGGGGTTGGTGCCCAGCTTTGCTTCAAGCGCCAGACCTTGTTTGAGAGCTTCACGGGCGTATTCGCCCTTGAGCATCTCATCTGTTTTGATTTCGGTCAGGTCCAGGTTGCCGACGTCCCAGTTCTCGTAGTCTGCGAACTCGTCGTCGGGGCTCAGGAAGGGGTGCGCTTCGCCATCGCCCTTGATCTGGGTGATCTCATAGTGCGGCTCCCATTTGGCGCGCTGTTTGACGTAATCCTCATCCACGACGCCGCCGTGATAGGTGTCCTTGGTCGGGAACATCCAGCCGTTCGACAGGTTGCCATTGTGAGAAAAGGCTACTGCGCGACCACCGGTTTTCTCTTGATACGCTTCGAGCCACTCATACAGGTAGTTCGGATCGGTATCGCCATAAGGCGGTTGCGTGACTGGCGGCACCACCTGCAAAGCGCGGGTCGGGCCATCGCGCAGCATCACGTTGCGGTGCAGGTTGAAGCCCTTGGGAACCGACGTCCACTCAAAGCCGATAAAGGCGGTAAATTCGCCCGGCTCGTTGGCATCCTCGGCCGCTTGAACAATCTTTTCCCAAACAAAGGCAAACGCATCCGCGCCGGGGCTGTAAGATTCCAGCAACAGTTCGGGCAGGGTGCCTTGCGAGAAGTTGGTGATCAGGTCAAAGGCGGATTTACCGGCGGCCTCGCCACCCTTGGTATAACCTTCGTACCATTCGCGACCCTTGGGGTCGGCCAGAACGCCGGGCTTGCCTGCCTGCAGATCGGGTGCAAAGCCCATCAGGTCGGTATGATCAGTGAGCACCATCCAATCCAGCGGACGGCTAAGCTTCACTGGCAGACCGGTTGATGACGTAACCTGCTCTCCCTTGGCAAAGGCCCAAGCATCGTCCGGACCTAGGATGTTGCCAAAGGCGCCAGCGTCCAGCGACAGGCTGGTGTGCAGGTGGGTTTCCCCCACAACGGTTGGATCGGAATGGAACGATTGGCGTAGGGCGAAAAAGCCTCGGGCGGGAACGCACTGGCGGCGGCTTCTTCGGTGGTTTTGATTTGGGCTTGCCCTGTGACCGGCCACAGCAATGCGGCGGTCATGACCACAGAGGACAGGAACGTGGTGGAACGTCTTTGGGTCTTCATACTGATCTCCCTGAACAGAAATTATGGACCACGCGCCAATGGCAGCGGCCAGCCGTTTTGCTTGGGCATTCACGTATTCAACTGAATATATGGGATCAGTATCTGTTTCAAAACAGATAGTTGTCAACAGTCAGCTTTTGGTTGATTTCGCCGATCAGTAGTGCGGCGGACGTTCGTCACCAAGAACGATGCCTCCAGCCACTGCCTGTTCGCGCTCAGCTTCCCGCTCCATCAGCATCTGCACGCGGCGGGTCAAGAGGGCGATCTCGGTCTCTTGCCGGGCCACCACGTCGCTCAACTCCTCGACCGTGCGGGTCAGGTGGGCGATCTGTTCCTCGAGCTTTTGCATGGGGTGTGGGTCCTTTGACGTGCTGCCCTGTCATACAGGCGCAACGTCACGCTTGCCAGCCCGATATGAAGGGGCCGAGGCTGAGACAAGGGAGAGAACGCTATGACCATCACCTTCGATAAATCGGATGAAATCACCGTTATCGCCATAAATCGGCCGGACGCCCGCAACGCTGTGAACCCGGAAACTGCCCGATTTCTGTACGACGCCTTTGTCGAATTCGAGGCCGATCCGGTACAGCGCGTTGCGATCTTGACCGGGAACGGCGGGTTTTTTTGCGCAGGCTTTGACTTAAAGGCCGCAGGGGCCGGTGACGCTTCAGGGTGGATGGCCGAGGTTCAGATCCCTGAAGATTGGTCGGATCCGATGGCGGACCCGCTCCCCGGGCCCATGGGGCCATCGCGTCTGATGCTGACGAAACCTGTGATCGCAGCCATCGAAGGACCGGCCGTAGCCGGTGGCATGGAATTGGCGGCCTGGTGCGACATGCGCGTGATGGCGCAAGGTGCGGTCACCGGCGTGTTCTGTCGACGTTGGGGCGTGCCGTTGATCGATGGGGGCACAATCCGCTTGCCTAAGATTTTGGGGCAGGGGCGGGCAAACGATCTGATCCTCACGGGTCGCGGGGTCGAGGCGAAAGAGGCATTGACGTTGGGGTTTGCCAACCGAATCTGCCCGCGCGGCAAGGCACTAGAGGTCGCGCGCGAGATTGCCGCCGATCTGATCCGCTTCCCGCAGGCCTGCATGCTGGCCGATCATCTGTCGGCGCGTATGCCGCCTGCCGAACTGGCCAACGCACTGCGGCGCGAATGGCGCTCCTTTACCGCCTTTGCCGCCGAGGGGCAGGCGGGTGCTGCGCGTTTTGCGTCCGGCAAGGGGCGATCTGGGGATTTTGGCGACATCTGATCTGCTGCGCAGAGGCAGGTTTGGGCAACAGGACGCACGCAGAGCATGCCCCTTTACCTTGCCCCTAGGCGGGCCATCGGCTAGACCCCGCGCGACAGTTATGCCCCCTGAGGATACTTCAATGGCAAAGACCAAGAAACAGCCCCGCCCCAAGGCCGCAACGCCGAAAGGCTTCCGCGACTATTTCGGCTCCGAGGTCACGCAGCGCACCCAGATGCTGCAGCAGATTGCCCATGTGTATCATCAGTACGGCTTTGACGCGCTGGAAAGCAGCGCTGTTGAGACGGTCGAGGCTTTGGGCAAATTCCTGCCCGATGTTGACCGCCCGAACGAGGGCGTGTTCGCCTGGCAGGAGTTCGACGAAGGTGGGAACGGCGACTGGATGGCGCTGCGCTACGACCTGACCGCGCCCTTGGCGCGCGTCTATGCGCAGCACCGCAACGACCTGCCGACGCCTTATCGTCGCTATGCGATGGGGCCGGTCTGGCGGAACGAGAAGCCCGGGCCGGGGCGGTATCGCCAGTTCTATCAGTGTGATGCAGACACGGTCGGCACGGCCTCCATGGCGGCGGATGCCGAGATTTGTGCGATGCTCAGCGACACGCTGGAAACCGTCGGCATCCCGCGCGGCGACTATCTGGTGCGCGTGAACAACCGCAAGGTCATGAATGGCGTGCTTGAGGTTATGGGCCTTGGCGACGATCAGGCTGCCCGCGACAACGTCCTGCGCACCATCGACAAGTTCGACAAAGTAGGCGAGGCCGGAGTGCGTGAACTGCTGACCAAGGGCCGTCTTGATGCCTCGGGCGCCTTTATCGACGGTGTGGGCCTGAGCGACGATCAGGCCGAGCCGGTGATTGCATTCCTGACCTCGAAAGCGGCGGATGCGGCTGGAACTCTGGCCAACCTGCGCGCGGCTGTTGGTGCGTCCAAGGTGGGCGCTGACGGCATCAACGAACTGGAACAGATCGGCGAGTTGCTGGCCGCTGGCGGTTATGGCTCGGACCGGATCGAGATCGACCCATCGGTCGTGCGTGGTCTGGGGTATTACACCGGCCCTGTCTATGAGGCTGAGCTGACGTTTGAGATTTTTGATGAGAAAGGCCGCAAGCGGCAGTTTGGTTCGGTCTCTGGCGGCGGGCGTTATGACGATCTGGTCAAGCGGTTCACCGGCCAAGAGGTTCCGGCAACGGGCGTTTCCATCGGTGTTGACCGCCTGCTGGCCGCACTACGCGAAAAGGGCCGAATTCAGGCGCAGGAAACGGGCCCCGTAGTAGTGACCGTTATGGATCGCGACCGGATGGTAGACTATCAAGCGATGGTCGCCGAGCTGCGCAACGCAGGCATCCGGGCTGAGGTTTACCTGGGCAACCCCAAGAACTTTGGCAACCAGCTGAAATATGCGGACAAACGCAACTCCCCGATCGCGGTCATCGAAGGCGGCAGCGAGAAAGAGGCGGGCGTTATCCAGATCAAGGACTTGATCCTGGGTGCCAAGATCGCCGAAAGCGCAACGCTGGAGGAATGGAAAGAACGCCCCAGCCAGTTTGAAGTGCCACGCGGCGATTTGGTCGCCAAGGTGCGCGAAATTCTGGACGGACAGGACTGATCCATGCCTAAACGTTCCGACATTCAGGCCCGCGCCGCGATGATGCGGGTGCGGTTCGAAGCGGCGGGCGGCCAGGTGGTCGATCCGCCCCTGTTACAGCCCGCTGGCACCCTTCTTGACCTCTATGGCGAAGACATTCGAGGCCGCGCCTATGTGACTTCGGATGCTCTGCGTGGCGAGCAGATGATGCGCCCGGATTTCACCGTTCCCGTGGTGCAGATGCATATGCGCGACGGGGCAGAACCTGCACGTTACACCTATTCAGGAGAGGTCTTTCGGCGGCAAGAGCACGATATGGACCGGCCTAACGAATACGTGCAGGTCGGGTATGAGGTGTTTGACCGCAACGATCCGGCGGCAGCAGATGCCGAGGTCTTTTCGCTCTTTGCGCTGCAACTGCGCGGGTTGTCGTTACGGGCGGCAACAGGTGATATCGGCATTTTGATCGCAGCCGTGCAGGGCCTGAAGACCAACGAAAGGCGCAAGGCTGCGCTGATGCGCCATCTGTGGCAGCCGCGCCGGTTCCGGGCGCTGTTGGATCGCTTTGCCGGGCGCACCCCGGTGCCTGCCAGCCGTGCCGCGTTGCTGGCCGCTGAAAACCCCATGGGATTCGACGCGCCGATGATAGGCAAACGCAAAGCCGCGGAAATCGAAGCGCGGATCGAAGCGCTGCGTGAGGACGCGGCAACGGGCCCGATCTCGGACACCGAAATGGTCGGCCTCGACAGCTTGCTCGCCGTACGCGAGACGATGCCCTTTGCGCTGGAACAGTTACGTGATGTGGCAGTGGACTTGCCTCAGATTTCACCTGCGCTGGATCGGCTTGAGGCGCGTATCGCGGCGTTGGCAGCACGAGGCGTCAATGTACACGACCTAGATTTCGAGGCTGCCTATGGCCGTACCTCGATGGAGTACTACGACGGGTTTGTCTTTGGCTTTTATGCTGAGCGTCGCCCTGATCTTCCCCCTATCGCCACTGGCGGTCGCTATGACGCACTGACGCGGCAGTTGGGCAATGGTGCCGAAATCCCGGCTGTGGGAGGGGTGCTGCGTCCTGACCTGATGCTTGAAATCGAGGAGGGTGTTCAATGAGCCTGAAACTCGGTGTGCCGTCCAAGGGGCGGCTGATGGAAAAAACCTTTGCCTGGTTTGAAAAGCGCGGCGTCAACCTGTCGCGCACCGGGTCTGATCGCGAATATGCGGGCAAGGTCGAAGGGATTGAAAATGTCCAACTAGTGCTGCTGTCGGCGGGCGAAATCCCACGTGAATTGGCCGCTGGACGCATTCATCTGGGCGTCACGGGTACCGATCTGGTGCACGAAAAGCTGCCCCGCTGGGAGCAGCAGGTCGAAGAAATAGCGCCGCTTGGTTTTGGTCAGGCCGATCTAATCATTGCTGTGCCCAGTTGTTGGGTCGATGTGGATACGCTCGATGATCTGGATGCGGCTGCGTCGGCGTTTCGTGAAGTGCACGGCCACCGAATGCGGATCGCGACCAAATACCACCGGCTTGTGCGAGAGTTTTTGATCGACAGCGGTGTCGCTGATTTTGCACTGGTCGACAGCCAAGGCGCAACCGAAGGGACCGTTGCCAACGAAACGGCCGAGGGCATCGCCGATATCACCTCGACCGGGGAAACGTTGCGGGCCAATCACCTCAAGATCCTGTCGGATGGTTTGATCTTGCGGTCTCAGGCGACGCTATGGCGCAGCCGCGAGGCGCGATATTCGAAAGATGAAAAGGCCACGTTGGAAACGCTTCTTGACATGTTCGACACGGTCAACTGAAGAGCTTTAGTTGGTCGCTGCTAAAGCGGCGGCCCGACAAACTCCTGCCCGTGCGCCTGGGCAATCCGGGTCATTTCCGCTTGCGTCAAACTGTCGGCGGACAAAGCCGCGTGAAAGGCGCGGAACATGACCTCGGCATGAAGGGCAGGGGAGAAGGCATAGCGCAGCCGTCCCGGGACTTTGCCCACATTTTTGAAAGCATGCACCGTACCACGTGGAACAAAGGCCACGTCTCCCGGTGTCATGTGATGTAGCTTTCCGTCGATTTCGACATCAAACGCACCTTCGAGGAAGAAGAACGTTTCGTCTTGGTGATGATGGATATGCCGCCCGGGGCCAATGTCAGGCTGGACGACATCTTCGAACACTTCCATTGTACCGCCAGTCTGATCGCCGGTTAACAGAATGCGCAGCGTGATCGCGCCAGGGAAATCGAGACATTCGGCAGTTGCGTAAGGCGCGTATACAGGGGTCATAGAGATCATTCCGAGCGGCTGTGGCAGGGAACAATGATAACGCCCGAGTGGATATTGTCAGGACCGAAACCCCTGCGCGGATGCACACCGATTGTGCAGATCACATGTCGGACAGACCGGTTGGTGAATATGAACGCAAAACTCTGCGGTGCATCGAACCTCGGCACTCGCTGCGATGGAATGTCGAGGGTTTTCTTTTTGGAACCCAATGTCTTCCAACAAATGCGGAGAGGTTTTGGCTAAGCGCAGTATTTCCTGCCGCGTGTCTTGAATAGATGGTTCAATAGGCGTTTTGAGGAGACTTTTCCTAATCCAATGGGGTAGAGTGGCTCGCAAGGTTTTGGCAAACACAGACGGAGGAGACGGTCGCTTTTTGGTAACATAAATCATTATATTGCCCTTCTCTTCATCAATGATACAATCAATGCGTGACCGTCTTCAAATCAGGCTTTTTTGCAAATAGGATCAGAAAAAGTAATCCAGGAGAATGCCATGTTGCATCATCTCAATGCACTGCGTGCGTTTGAAGCAGCGGCACGCCACGGTGGTTACATAGATGCTGCCGAGGAGTTGTGTGTTACGCGGGGCGCGGTCAGCAGGCACGTCAAACTTTTGGAAGATCATCTGGGCGTCACCTTGTTTCGTCGCAATCACCGAGGAGTGGAATTGACGGAGGCGGGTAGGACATTGTTGCCGGAATTGACGGCGGCGTTTTCCCGGATCAAACAAGCAACTGATCGTGTGTCGGTTAGCGCATCTGAAGTGCGGATCATTTGTCCGCCGGGGTTGTCTATCCGCTGGTTGTTTCCGCGCCTTCAGAGCTTTCGGGACCAACACCAGGAATTGGGAGTTCGGCTGACGACTGACTTCTACAGTGATCGGGGTTTTGATCCGGCTGAACACGATATCGGGGTAACCCTTGAACGCTGGCCGGGGAGGTCACCAGATCTGGTTGTGCAACGTTTGTTTCCAATGACGCTTGTCCCGGCATGTTCACCATCGTTGTTAAAGTGCGGACCACCCCTGAAGAAACCGTCGGATTTGCGTGGACATCTTTTGTTGCATGAAGGTCCCGGACGTGAGGATTGGGGGACTTGGTTGGACGCTTTTAGCGTTGAGGGGGTGGACGGGACAAAGGGGGAGGCTTTTCCAAATGTCGATATGACGGCCAAGGCCGCCGTGATGGGGGCAGGTGTGGCAATCATCGATCCCTTGCTCTGTGCAGAAGAACTGGAACAGGGCATATTGGTTCGCCCGTTTCCTGAGATGTCCTGCGAGACGCCCTACGGCAACTATGCTTTGATCGGAGCACGAGACAGATGGGACGATCCACCAATTCGTGCATTTCGCGATTGGGCGATGTCGAATGTTCCAAGCCTTGAAAGCAGAAATTGACAAAGCTCAATCACCCTACGCTGCCCGAAACCGAAGATTTCAACGCGTTGGGTGAAAGCCAATGATGCAGACTAGGCTGATTTCGCTCTAGAGAACGCCAATTTCGGCGAGTGCCCGGTTCAATTCGTCTGGGATCGGGTCATCTTGTGTTCTGCCTTTTGGCAAATCAGGGGGCGTGTCTTCGGGTTTGAGGTAACGCCAGCCTTGAAATGGGCGTTTGATTGCAGCCTGTGTCAGGTGAAGTGTCGGATCCAATACGATGGCACAGCGGCGGATACCGTCCGAGCCAATGACCTCGTCCAGGCGCAGCACTTTCTGGCGGCACTGGATCACACCTTTGATGACCCAATAGATTGATCCGCCATTCAGAATTTCGGCCTCACGCTTGGGCCACATGCGGGTGACGTGCCTGGGTAATCCGTCATCTGTCTGGGCGGCGCGGCCTTGTTGCCAGACGTCGAGCGTTGCGGGCGATTCCGTCCCGACCGACAGTTTGATGAGATTTACATACTTATTCACAACTTGCCCACAGAGTCGTCCCAAGATTCAACTTCATATTGTAGCTCCATAACCGGACTCATCAAGGTGTTGTGGATTTCATCACAATTGGTTTAACCTGTACGCCTCTTCCAACTCAGGGAATCAGCCAATGAGCCGCTTTGCCGCCCCTATCGCCGAGCAGATCTGGGACATGAAATACCGCTTCAAGCAGGCGGACGGAACGCCGATCGACGTGACGGTCGAGGACAGTTGGCGGCGGATTGCCCGCGATCTTGCGCGCGTGGAAAAAGACCCGGCGCATTGGGAAGAACGGTTCTTCGAGGCGTTGGAAGATTTCAAATACCTACCTGCTGGCCGCATCACCGCCGGTGCTGGCACTGCGCGTCAGGTCACCCTGTTCAACTGCTTTGTGATGGGCACCGTGCCAGATAGCATGGGTGGCATCTTTGACATGCTGAAAGAGGCCGCGCTCACCATGCAACAGGGTGGCGGGATCGGCTATGATTTCTCTACTATCCGCCCGCGCGGTGCGGATGTGCATGGCGTGGCGGCTGACGCATCTGGTCCGCTGTCGTTCATGGATGTTTGGGACGCGATGTGCCGCACCATCATGTCGGCAGGTTCGCGCCGGGGTGCGATGATGGCCACCATGCGCTGCGATCACCCGGACATCGAGCAGTTTATCACTGCCAAGTCTGATCCGGCGCGGCTGCGTATGTTCAACATGTCGGTTCTGGTCACAGATCCCTTCATGGAAGCAGTCAAGGCAGACGGCCCATGGGAACTTGTGTTCGGCGACAAGGTCTATCACACGGTTCAGGCGCGTGATCTGTGGAATAAGATCATGCAGGCGACCTATGATTATGCCGAGCCGGGCGTGATCTTCATCGACCGGATCAATTCGGCGAACAACCTTAATTATGTGGAAACCATCGCGGCGACCAACCCATGCGGTGAGCAGCCTTTGCCACCCTATGGTGCCTGCCTGCTGGGTTCGATCAACATGGCGCGTCTGGTCAAGAACCCGTTCGAAAAAGACGCCGAGCTTGACCCTGAAGCGATGCAGGAACTGGTCGCCACCGCTGTGCGCATGATGGACAACGTGGTGGATGCGTCCAAGTTCCCGCTACCCGAACAGGCAGCCGAAGCACAAGCCAAGCGCCGGATCGGTCTGGGCGTCACGGGCCTTGCCGATGCGCTGTTGATGCTTGGGTTGCGTTATGGCTCGGACGAGGCGGCGCGTCAGACCGAACGCTGGTTGCACGCGATCGCCCGCGCCGCGTATCTGGCGTCGGTGGATTTGGCGAAGGAAAAAGGGGCATTCCCGCTTTTCGATGCCGAGAAATACCTTGCCAGCGGCACCATGCTGGCGATGGACGACGACGTGCGCGAAGCCATCCGTGAGCATGGTATTCGCAACGCTTTGCTGACGTCGATCGCACCGACCGGAACCATCTCTTTGTACGCAGGCAACGTCAGCTCGGGCATCGAGCCTGTGTTTGCCTATGCCTATACCCGCAAGGTACTGCAAAAGGACGGCTCGCGCACGGAAGAAGAGGTCGTGGACTATGCTGTGCAGCTGTGGCGAGACAAGTTTGGAGACAAGGAGTTGCCTGACTTTTTCGTCAACGCGCAGACCACTGGCCCCGACCGATCACGTCAAGATGCAGGCAGCGGCACAGAAATGGATCGACAGTTCGATCTCGAAAACCATCAACTGCCCCGAAGATATCTCGTTCGATGCGTTCAAGGATGTCTACATGCAGGCCTGGGATCAGGGCTGCAAGGGGTGCACGACTTACCGTCCGAATGACGTCACGGGCTCGGTTCTGACCGTCTCTGAAAACTCGGAGAAGGCACCGGGCGAAAGCGCCGATGCGCCACATGAGGTAGAGGGTGGCGACGTGATCTACATGTCCGAACCTCTGGATCGTCCGCAATCGCTGGAAGGTTCGACGTATAAGCTCAAGTGGCCCGATAGTGAGCATGCGATCTATCTGACCATCAACGACATCATAATCGGCGGCCGTCGTCGTCCGTTCGAGGTGTTCATCAACTCCAAGAACATGGAACACTATGCCTGGACACTGGCGCTGACCCGGATGATTTCGGCCGTGTTCCGTCGTGGCGGCGATGTTTCCTTTGTGGTCGAAGAACTGAAGGCCGTTTTTGATCCGCGTGGCGGAGCTTGGGTGCAGGGAAAATATATCCCTTCGATCCTGGCCGCCATCGGTGGCGTCATCGAGCAGCACATGGTTGCGATTGGGTTCCTGGAAGGTGAGGGCATGGGCCTGAAGTCCGATCCTCAGGCACAGGTGGTCAACACAGACACCAACCGGGGCAAAGCCTGCCCGAGTTGCGGACAGTACGACCTTGTCATGATCGAAGGTTGCATGACATGCCGCAGCTGTGGCCACTCCAAATGTGGTTAATCGATACTGTCTGACGTAAGCGTCTGTGGTGTGAAAGCTCGCATCAGTTTGCAGTTTGGTCAGTTTAAATTGCAATTTTGACCACTAAAAGTATGCCACCGCCCTCAAAGGGGCGGTGGCTCTCTATTTTTTGGGATGTGTTGTGATGAGTTGAGGGGCTGCACATCAAGTATTCGTCGCCTCGCAAAGCTCGTCTAAACTCAGATAGTTGAAGCGTTGCTTCAGAGTTTATCAAACATCGATCCAAACCGAGGGGCGAACAAGGCGTGCCAGATCGGCCAACGTCTGCGCCGGTTGCGCCAAATCCATGTTGAAACAGGCGTTGATTGAGCCGCTTGACTGCTCCAACGAGAATGGTCGGAATATCTATCGTCGTGAGGTCGTCGAACAGTTTCTGAATCCACTTTGGTTGACGAGAATATAGATGTTATTTGATGTATGCGGCGGCCCGCTTCAATCAGCGTCTCTTACCATGTCGAGAATTCCGCAATGAAGGGTATCACTCGCGTCGCAAACGATACGAAGCGCTTGCTCAAATTTTTACTCATCTCCACTATGGAGCTCGTCTGTGATGAGTTGAAACTGCGCGTCCAGACGGCCATCTGCCCCAAATTCTCTGACGATGGACAAGCCATTGCGCGACTATTTTTAGAATTCAGATAGATCCTAAAGTCATAAGTCAGAAGATCTGTCTGAGTTCATCGATTTGCGCTGGCCAATTTCGAACTAGATATTTCCAATTTTGCACGAACCTGTGCAGCAGGTGCCGTTATGTACATGGCGTAAGTGGATTTGATCTGAGGACTCCTCCCAATGGCACCACCCGGCAATTTTATCTTTTTCGTGACAGACAATCACGCCAAGAGCTTTCTTGGCGCAGCGGGGCATTCAACTGTGCGGACCCCGAACCTCGACAAACTTGCAGGGCGCGGGGTTCGTTTTGAAAACGCTTACGCCACAACGACGTTGTGTTGTCCGGCTCGCGCAGCGATCGCCACGGGCCGGTATCCTCATCAAACGGGGTTCTGGGATAATGCAACAATGTATGACGGATCGGTCAAGACCTGGCACCATCGGCTGCGTGACGCCAACGTGCCTGTCACTGCAATTGGGAAGTTGCACTACCGGTCAGAGCAGGACGACAATGGTTTTGCCCAAGAAATTCACACGATGCATGTGGTTGATGGCATTGGATCTCCGCTCACGTTGTTACGTGCAACCGAACAAGGGGTACCAAGCCGCGCAGGTCACAAGACAATCTATGGGAATTCTGGGCCAGGAGCGACAGACTACCAGATTTATGACCGCCAGATCACCGAACGCGCAATCGACTGGTTGCGCGCCAATGCCGACAACGCTGAACCATGGGCCCTGATCGTGTCTTATCCCAGCCCGCATCCCGCGTTCCGGGCGAAACAGGAGTTTTGGGATCTGTACCCGCCCGAAGACATGCCCCTGCCGTCCACATGGAATGCGCCTGATCGGTATGAGCATCCGGCCATGGCATATCTTGCGTGGATGAATCAGCTGCCCCAAGGCATGGACGAAACATTCTTGCGAAATGCATATGCAGGATACTGTGCGCTGATCACCCAGACTGATGCAGAAATCGGCAAGGTGATTGATATGGCAGAGGAACTGGGTTTGGCCGACACCACACGGATGGCTTACACATCCGATCACGGCGAGGCCATCGGGGCCCATGGCATTCTGGGCAAGGCCAATCTTTATGAGCATTCCGCTCGGCGTTCCACTAATTATGGCTGGTCCAGGATTGTCGGAGGGCAGGACAGTTTCAGATTGCGTCAGTCATGTGGACCTTTTCCCAACAATTTTGGACCTTTTCGACGTGCCGACCGCAATGGACGGGGGCCTGCCAGGTTGCTCGCTTTTGCAGGTGATCAACGGCGAGCAGCCGCAGCGGCCGGGTTTTTCTGAATATCACGCGATGGGAAGTGTAAATTCCAGTTTCCTGATCCGGCAGGGTGATTGGAAACTGATCTATCACGTCGATATGCCCAACCAGCTCTTTGATCTGGCGATTGACCCTGATGAAGCAATCGATTTGCTGGCTGGTGGGAACACCCATCCAAAAGAGGTGGAGCTTGTGGCGCTATTGCGCGAGATGGTCAATCCCGAAGAGCTAAATGCGCAGAGCAAGGCCGACCAGTTGGCCCGGATCGAGGCGTTGGGCGGCTATGACGCGGTAAGAAACTCTGGCTCCATTGCGGCTTCGCCCATTCCCGGCAAGAAAGTCAATCTGGAGAAGATCTGAGCCTGCCGTTTAGTCAGCTTCCAGTTTCCTGTCCAATTCTTGCCGATACGCCAGAACCTCACGTCGGATCGCCTCTTTCATGAGGGAAGCTGCACCATCGACGTCGCGATCGACGGGGACCACGAACCCAACAGGGATAGAAAGCTCTGTTTTCATTCGGCGGAGCACATAGTTTTCCCCAAGCAGGGTCTTGGGGAAAATGCCATCTGTTATTGTCAAACTGCCGACTGCCAGTCCGATATTGATCGCGACATCAACCGTTCCGCTTTCTTGTCGAACATTTGGGATCAAACCAGCACTGTCGAACAGCCGAGCAATGCGTTGACGCATGATCGAACCGCTTTCTATCAACGACAGCGGTTCATTGGCCAAAGCCTGAACAGGAATTTCACGTTGGTCAGACAAGGCATGTGTCCGAGGCAACGTTACGCATAGGGGAAAGTCGATGATTGGCTCTCCGCGAACGCCGGCATGAACAACAGGAACCGTTGTCAGGGCAATATCGAACATACGCGATGCAGCCCAACGTTTGATACTATGCCGGGCCTCAACACTGATGCTGACGCGAGTGCTGGACTTGGTCTCACGGTAATAGCGGCGAACGGCGCTGGGTAGAATTTGTTCAGCCATCCGTGGAAACCCGAGTATCCGAATTGTCTGTTCCTTGGTCGCGCCATCGCGAATGGCATCGGAAATTCGTGGCAGTTCATCAAAGACGCTGAGGGCACGAATTGCTTCGGGCAGAAAGGTTTCAGCTGCCTCCGTCGGGATCAGGCGCTGTCGTTCCCTGCGAAACAGTTTCAGTTCCAGATCACACTCCAACGCCGATAACATTCTGCTGGCCGCAGATGGCGTCAAATGCATCTTCTCAGCGACGCTTGCAATTGTCCCTGCCTGCATGACCTCAACAAACAGCCTGAGTGAAGGAATTTTGGGCATTCTCGCGGACATTTCTTCTACCCTGGTCTGGTATCAATTTTGTGCGTTTTTGGAACCAACTTGTCAGAATAATACGATTTGTGCACGAGCGTGACCATCAACTCGTGATCCGAATTTCCTCTAACATTCATATCAAAAAGATATTTTTGAACCGAATACCGCGTTGATACTGTTTTACCAAATCTGGGTTCTCTGAATGGACCTGTCGGTTCGAAAGTGAGGCACAAATGAACAATGATGCAATTGCAGCCGCCAAAGAGGTCATGCATCGCCATGTGCAGGCACTGAATGCGCGTGATGGCGCAGGCATATCAAAGACGCTCCACTTTCCACATTATCGACTGTCCGGCGAGGTGGTGAAGATCTGGGAAACCCCAGACAGCTATTTCCGCGATTTCAAGACGAGGGCAGGGGACGATTGGGGCCATACCGAATGGGGGCATCTGAACGTGCTGCAATCCAGCGAAAGCAAAGTGCATTTGGACGTGATGGTGAACCGGTTCGACAAAGAAGGACAGCCGCTGGTGTCCTTTCTTTCGCTTTGGGTGGTTACACGGATTGATGGTATTTGGGCGGCGCAGATGCGGTCATCGTTTGCGCAAGATCTGCGTTGAACTGATATCAGATTTTCTTCTTTCTCTGGCGTGGCTATAGTGGTTTAGACTGCTTAACTTGCTAGAGTTTGATATGAACATTCGTCAGCTTCGCTATTTCATTTCAATCGTTGATCAGGGCAGTGTGTCCAGTGCCGCGAGGGTGCTGCATATTGCCCAACCCGCGTTGAGCCAGCACATTGCAAATCTGGAAGAAGAACTTACCACTGAATTGCTTATTCGCTCTTCGCGCGGGGTCAAACCGACACAGGCTGGTAAAGTTCTGTATCAACATGCCCGCAAGATCGTGGCGCAGATTAAACAGGCCACCGATGACGTCAGGAAAGAGGCGGATACCCCCCGTGGCGAAGTTTCGATTGTTGTACCACCGATGTTGGGTGTTCATGTCGCGCCGTTGTTGTTGGAAAGGGTGGCCGAAAAATATCCCGAGGTTGAGCTTCGAATTCTGGAGGAGTTGGCGCTGAACGTGAAAGAGATGATTGAAAACAGCCGCGTGGATCTGGGTATTTTGGCGACCCGCGAACAAGCTTCCAAGGCCGAGTATCTACATCTCTATACTGAACCCTTGTACCTGGTGACCCGACGCAAAGCGGGCGACAAACCCTGTTCCG
Organism: Falsiruegeria sp. JB4-1; assembly: GCF_055693495.1. NCBI lineage: Bacteria > Pseudomonadati > Pseudomonadota > Alphaproteobacteria > Rhodobacterales > Roseobacteraceae > Falsiruegeria > Falsiruegeria sp. JB4-1. The sequence goes on along the minus strand of NZ_JBVFTZ010000001.1, from coordinate 3,362,832 downwards.
GGGATGAGACCGAAGAGGTCAAAGCCTTGTTCTCTACGCCATTGGTCTTGAGCCAGCAGTCTCATGCTGTTCGCGAAATTGTCGAAGATGTGGCTGAAAAGATGGGTCGGGCGCTGAACTTGCGTGTCACAACGGAATCTGCCCGGCTGAGGCTTAGCTACATCCGCAGCGGTGTAACGTCAGGCGTGTTGCCGTGGCCGTCAATTGATGCGCTCTGGCGCCGCGGGGAAATTTCTGCAAAACGTTTGGTCAAGCCAGATTTGATCCGCGAAGTGTATTTGACCTGGCCACGCAATCAGCCGCTGAACGCGGGATCGCGGGCGGTTCGGCAAGAGTTGCTGGATATCTGCCACGAACTGTTTGATAGCGGCATAATCCGCGGCACATTTAGGCATGTTCAACCCGAAGATCAAAAATCGTAAAGGCGCGCCGGATTGTCCGACAGGATAGCGTTCCGGGTTTCTACCGATGGGGCCCAAGTCACCAATTCATCTAACAAATCCCCGTCATTGGGCATAGCCACCGGGATATGTGGGTGCGGCCAATCTGTGCCAAAGACGACCTGATCCGGGTTCGCCGAGATCAAGGCCCTCGCGACATCCGTGACATCATCGTAAGGCGGCGCAGCTTGACTGGTGACGCGGTAAGCACCTGATAGTTTGCTCCACGCCTTTCCCGCTCTCATCAGGTTCAGCAGGGCCTGAAACCCTTCGGTCTCGATGCCCTTGGCCACTGAAAAGTGCCCCATATGGTCGAAAACGGTTTGAACAGGCAGGGCCGAGAAAAAAGCGTAGGGGTCAGGGAAGGTGCTGATGTCCAGCAGCACTTGAAGATGCCAACCCATCGGTGCGATTTTGTCGGCGATGGTGCGAACATCGGTCATCGCCTTATCGCCACTGAACAACAGATTGGCCCGGACCCCACGCGCACCCTGATCATGCATGAGCTGCAATTCATCCTCGCTGACCGAAGCATCGACCACGACCACAGCACGGTAACGTTCAGGGTTGGTGGCCGTGGCCTCAAGCGTCGCGCGATTGTCGGTGCCGTAAATGCTGGGCTGCACGACAACGGCGCGCTGAAACCCTAACGTTTTCAGCAAGTGTTCATATGATGCCAATGACGCTTCCGGCGGAGTGTACAATCTGTGGGGTACCATCGGGTATTGCTCTGGAGGGCCGAACACGTGGGAATGGCAATCGCAAGCCAGCGGAGGTAACTCAAATTGCGGTACGCGCGGTGCCCTATCCGGTGCCGCGCAGTTGGGGATTTCAGTGTTGGCCTCGGTCATGTCGAGGCGCCATTCGAAGCGACAAAGTTAGCATTGACGCCCGGTGCAGGGGTCGCACCGAACCCACCGCGTTCCAACACCGCCTCGACGCCACCATGTTGCTCGATGATCGCGGCTTGATCAGCCCTGGCTTGACGGTCGACCGCATCGGGATCGCAGACTTTGAGCAATTCGGCATGCAGATCGGCCCGGATGGCGTCGTGGTCTGGCGAAGTGCCCAGATCGTTAACTTCCGCAGAGTCATCTTTCAGATTGAAAAGCTGCGGTTCTAACCCGGTATAGTAGATGTATTTCCATGGACCTTTGCGGATCATGAACGCGCCCGACATGGCGCCGAGCGGCGTGATATTCCGAGAATACGGCGCGGTCCGGGCAATCTTCCTCAGTCGCAATCTGGAACAGTGAGCGGCCGGGCAGTTCAGGGTCATCGGCCTTAAGTCCGGCGCAATCCAGGACGGTGGGAAAAACATCCGCCAGTGACACTGGTGTCTTGCAAACCTTGCCACCGGGCAGGTTTGGCCCGGCCATGATCATCGGAATGGCGGCGGCCTCTTCGTACATGTTGGACTTACCCCACATGCCACGCTCGCCCATGTTGTCGCCATGGTCGCTGACATAGATGACGTTTGTGTTGTCGTTTAGCCCGGCTGTTTCAAGCGCGTCCAGAATGCGGCCCACATTGTGGTCCATGAAGCTGACCAACCCGAAATAGCCGGTTAGCGCGGCTTGCGTACGTTCCTCGTTGAAATTGTCGTAGACGAAACAACGGCGCAGCGCTTTGAGCCAGGTGTGGTCACTTTCGCGCGCGGGTTTCGAAGGCTTGAGGTCCATGTCCTTGTACAGGTCATAGAACTCCTTTGGCGCTGTCAGCGGGAAATGCGGTGCGACCATTGAGATGAACACGGTCCACGGTTTGTCACCCGCAGGTTCTTGCCCGCGTTCGGCAATCCACTCGCAAGCGGCATCGGTGATGTTGCGATCATAGGTGGTGTATGATGTCTCACCTGCGCCTGCGCTGTCGGCCAGATCGCGGGCTTTCCATCGCCGTGGCATCGGTTCGCGCACGCACCCCAGCACATCGCCGACACCATTGACCAGATGCATCGGGATCTGTTGGAAATCCAACCCCACAGGGTCGGATGCGTTGCGGTAATGCAGTTTGCCGATAGAACCTACAGGGTTGCCATTTTGCTGCAGATAGTGACCCCACGATTTCGGCTCTCCCGTGTAAGGCGTTGCATTGTCCCAATGGCCTGTCTGGTGGCCATATTTGCCGGTCGCAAAGCTGGCGCGTGCAGGCACGCAGATAGGCGCATTGGTATAGGCGTTTTCGAATAGAGTGCCCCGCGCAGCCAGCCGGTCAAGATTGGGTGTTTTGATGAATGGGTGTCCGGCGCACCCCATGATGTTGGACGCATGCTCATCGGACATCAGGACAATCATGTTTGGGGCGGTCATGGGAGTTCCTTATTGTGCTTGTGCTTCAATCCGCGCCAGAAGTGCGGAGCAGGGATGTGCGGGTTTGCTATTGCCAAAACGTCTCGCCTGGGAGCGGCAGGAAAATCCGGTCGCCAAAGCGCCAGAACCTGCAACGCTCAGTGGGTCGCGCCAAGACATGTCGAAGAGCTTGCTGGACATGTCGCGGTGTTCGGCTTCGTGTCCAAACAACCCGGCCATGCCACAACACCCGGTGTTGGCAATGTCGAGCGTCAAGCCGAAATGTCTGAACACGGCTTGCCAACGCCGGGAAGCGGCGGGGTCGGCTGTTTTCTCGGTGCAGTGTGAGAACAAGGTGTAGTGCCACGTGTCGTCGACGGGCAGCTGGGAAATTCTGTGCAGATTGTCGGACAGGAACCGATCCAACGACAAGGTTTTGAGGGTGCCCAGATCGTAGTCCTTGTTCAGCAGATCCGTTACGGCGGGTTCAAGGCTGATCAGGGGCAGATCATCCGCTCCAATCTTTGACAAGAACGCGACGGTTTGATCGCGTTGCGTTTCAAAGGCATCCATCATGCCACGCACCTGTCGTGCCTTGCCGTTGGCCACCGGTGGTATGGCCCAGACAGTGAACCCCAGCTTGTCCAGCAGAGCTGTCGATTGTGCGATCACGTTCGTGTCGAAGGCACCGGTGAAACTGTCCAGGACCAGCAAAACCGGTTCTTTCCCCCAATTCGACGGAGCCGCGCCGGGATAAACCATGCGTCCCCCGGCGTTTTGAACTGCTTGTTCTGCAGTCAAAGGCGCATAGCGCGGGATATCGATCAGGCCAAACCCACGGTTCAACACCGCCCGTGTCAAACCGTTTCCCAACAGAAGATTGGCCAGACGCGGTAGCTTGCGCAGGGCCAGTGAAAGTCCCTCCATGTGGCGCAGCAGGTGATCGCGAGCAGGGCGCGCGTGGGTTTGGAAATACTGATGCAGAAAGGCGGATTTCATCGCCGGGATGTCCACACGTACCGGACATTGACCCGTGCAGGATTTGCAGGACAAACAAGTGTCCAGACTGTCCTTTAGCGAGGCTTCTATCGAACTGAAATCCCCACCAGTCGAACGCAGGCGTGCCCATTCCCGGAACAAGCTGGCGCGACCTTTTGGGGCCTGCGTCTTGTCACGTGTTGCCTTAAAGGACGGGCACATCGGATCGTCTGGAGCCCAGTTGTGACACGCTCCGTTGCCATTGCACGCAATCGCGCGCTCGAATGCGCCAAACGTCTGTTCGTCGATTTCGGCGTCGCGGGAACCGCGCATGGGTACGGCGTCGATCTTCATCACGGTCAGATCGCTTTCGGCGGCTGTCACCAACTTGCCGGGGTTAAGGCGATTGTCGGGATCAAACCAAGCCTTGATTTTGCGCATCACCGCATAAAGCTCGGGACCCACATAGCGTTCAACGTATTCGCCACGCACGCCCTTGCCATGCTCACCCCAAATCAGGCCACCGTGTTTCTGACAGAGCTTCGATACTGCGTCCGACACCTTGCGGATCATTGCCCGGTCGTGCGCGTCGCGCATGTTCAGCATCGGGCGCACGTGGACGCAGCCCACATCGGCATGGCCGAACATGCCGTAAGACAGGTCGAAACCATCGAGCAGCGCGCCAAACTCGGCCACAAACTGCGACAGGTTTTCGGGCGGGACCGCCGCGTCCTCGACAAATGGCAGGCCGATCCGCTTGGTCTCAACTGCGGCCAGCAAACCTACCGAACGTTTGCGCATTTCCCACAGGGCTGACATGTCGGCTGGCTCGGTCGTGGTCACCTGCGCAGCGACGGGAACAACGTTCTCGGCAATGATCGCCGCCAGCCGTTCCTGCCCGGCGGCGATTTCTTCCAAGGTCTTGCCGCTAAACTCGACAAACAGGAACCCGCCCGCGTCGCCAATTTGCCCGAGCACGCCTTCCAGTTCGCTCCACATGGGTGAGGTGGCGGCAAGGGCCAGAATCTTGTCATCCAAAAACTCAATGGCGCTTGGATCTGCTTCGACCAGATGCGGCACGTGGCTGAGCGCGCGGGCGCAGTCGTCATAAGCCAGCACTGTTAGCGCGCTCTGTTTCGGGATCGGTGTCAAACGCAGTGTCAGCTGCGTGGTCAAAGCCAGTGTGCCTTCGGACCCCGCCAGCAGCTTGATGAAATCCAAACCACCCGACGCCGCCTGCGCCTGATCCAGGTTATAGCCGGTCAGACTCCGGTTCAGCGTTGGAAAACGTCGGGCGATCTCGGCGGCCTTTGTGTCCAGCTCGTCGCGCAACGCTTGACCCATCTGGCGAAGCTCTGCGTCCGAGGTGTCGTGAGTGGTGACAGAGGCAGGCCGCCCGTTTGCCAAAACCACATCCGCTGCAACGACGTGATCTGACATACGCCCATAAACCCGGCTGCCCTTGCCGCTGGCATCGGTGGCGAACATGCCGCCCACCGTCGCCCGCGACGAAGTCGACACCGTCGGCGCAAAGAAAAATCCATGAGGTTTGAGGTAGGTGTTCAGCTGATCCAGTACCACGCCGGGCTGCACCGTGACAGTTCCTGCCTGCACGTCGAATGCCAGGATGTCCCGCATGTGGCGTGACATATCCACGATCACACCCACGTTCAGAGATTGCCCGTTAGTTCCCGTGCCTCCACCGCGCGCAGTCAAAGAAATGTTATGCTCTTGCGACAGTTGGGCCAGTGTTTCGATGTCCTTGGCGGACTTGGGGAACAGGATCGCGTCGGGGGTGATGTGATAGATGCTGTTATCTGTGGAGGCGACAAGACGGGCGCCCTGATCGTCTTCGATATCACCAGAAAATCCCCCAATGCGCAGTGCGTCGAGGTACCGAGACAAGGTTTCGGGGGATAATCCAGCATATGTGCGATCCTGCAAGGTTGGTCCGGGCGCAGATGCGCCCGGACCTAAGGCTTCAGGTTTGTGGTGCGGGTGCTTGTTTCGACGCCTTCATGCGTGCGATGACACGGATACCAATGGCCAGAAGAGGAATGGCAAAGAACACCAACGCAACCGGACGGTGGAGGAAGATGCCAAAGCCATCGTCTGTCAGCAGCACCGACTGACGCAATGCCTGTTCAGCACCGGGGGCCAGAACAAAGGCGATGATCGTTGCCGCGGGGCTGAAGTTCAGCGTTCGCATGAAGTAGCCGATCAGACCAAAGAGGCAGGCCACCATCACGTCGAACATCGATGAGCGGGCGGTGTAGGCCGAAATCAATGCCACTGCCAGAATGGTTGGATAGATCAAGCGCTGTGGAACCTTGTCGATGATACGACCGATCAAAGGACCACCAAACCAGCCGATGAGACCGTACAACGCGATCCCGATCAGGCCGGCTGCAAACAATCCATAAACGATGTCGCCCGACGTCTCAAAGATCTTGGGTCCAACCTGGATGCCGTGGATCAGGAACACACCCATGAGCATCGCTGCGATGGTCGAGCCTGGAACACCAAGCGCCAGAAGCGGGATCATCGACGGACCAGAGACTGCGTTGTTGGCCGCCTCGGGTGCCGCGACGCCCTCGATCGCGCCTTTGCCCCATTCGTCTTTGTTGGGCGCTTTGGCCTTGGACGAGCCATAGGCTACGAAACAGGCAACCGCAGAGCCAACACCGGGGATCAACCCCACCATCGAACCGATGGCCGAACCACGCCCGATGAACGGCAAGCAGCGTTTGATCTCGGCCCAGCTCAGGCGGTCGTCGTCGGGGTTCTTCGCTTTGATCTCGTCATGATGTTCCTGACCTTGGCGGGCCGGGAAGACTTGCGAGAAGACCTCGGAGATCACGAACAGACCGATAAGCAGCGGCACCAGCGAGAAGCCGTTGTACAGCTCGACCATTCCAAAATCGAACCGAGGCTCCGATGTGATTGGATCCAGACCGATCATCGCCAGCGTCGCGCCAAAGAGCGTCGATGCGATGCCTTTGAGCACGGAATCCGAAATGACAGAACCGATGATCAGGAAGGCGCAGACATAGATCGCAAAGTAATCCGGCGGGCCCAGTTCACGGGTCAGCTGTGCAATGGTCAATGCGCCGAAGATGAGGATGAACTCACCCACAAAGTCACCAATGACAGACGCCACAGTTGCGGTTTTTAGCGCCTTGCCCGCCTGACCTTTCTTGGTCAGGGCGTGCCCGTCGATCACCGTTGCCGCCGCAGCCGTCGTTCCGGGCGTATTGAACAGGATCGCGGATATCGATCCCCCAAACCGACCAGCTTTGCCGATGACGTACAGAAAGGCCAAGGCTGACAGCGGGTCGATGTAATACGTGATGGGCACTAGCATCGCGATCGCGGCCGAGGCCGTCAGGCCCGGAACCGCACCCACGATGACGCCCAGAACCGCACCCAATATGACGAACATCATCGTCTCGGGCGTGGTGAAGATGGTATAGAAACCGTTCAAAAGTTCCATGTCATGCGCCTCACTTCAGCCCGATTAGGGTCAGGGGGTTCAGGATGGTTGCCGAAGGTTCGAACACGGTCATCAGCTTGAAGAACAACAGATAGAGCACGACGGTTGTACAGGCTGGTAGCAGGAACAGCGCCGGACCACGCACGCCGAAAACCATGGCCGCAATCAGCAGCAGCACAAAGCAGGCGACGACATAGCCGAAGGCACCGAACATCCAGACAAAGAGTAGCCCCAGCAAAAAGAGCGGCACCGCATCCGCGAAGAAGCGTTTCGCCTCAAAGCTCGACTTGTCTGCAGGGGCAACTTGCTCACGCAGGCCAAAGACGATCATGACCGCACCGATCAACCCCAAAACAACACAGATGGCTTGCGGAAAAAACCGGGGCCCGATGCCTTCTTCATCAACGAAATCCAGCGAGATGTTGAAGGATTTCCAGAAAAAGAAAGCGGCGAGCGCGATCAGGGCCATTCCGGCAAAGATGTTGTGGCGCGCAGTTTTGCGCGCCACGTCAGTTTGAACACCCTCGGTCATTCCATGGTTTCCAGCAGTTTGCCCCACTCGACCTTCGAGTTTTCGATGGCTGTTGCGGTGTCAGGACCGCTCACACTCGATGTGGGCAGGCCAGCTTTGGACAGGGTATCGACATAGGACGCTTCCTGCGTGATCGCGACCATGGCGTCGGACAGTTGGGCGACGACTTCGTCCGAAGTTCGTGCAGGTGCCATGACGATCATCGGGGTCGAAACCGGAATGAAGTTCACGCCCAGCTCTTTCGCCGAAGGTGCATCCGGGGCCGCGGGGTGACGGTCGTTCGAAAGGACGGCCAGAAGGCGCACGTCGTCTTCGAAACCGCGACCCAGGTGAGCGCCCATGACACCGAAATCAACGTCGGCACTTGTCAGCGCGGCACGCACGCCCGAGCCACCTTTGAAAGGCACGTCCTTGGCTTTGACGTCGTTGGGGTTCAGAACACCCAGACCCGCCATGTGCCAAACGTTACCGCGACCGGTATGGCCCCAACGCAGTTTGGTGTCCGAGGATTTGGCGGTCGCGATCAGGTCGTCCAATGTCTGGATCGACGACGACGCGGGCACAAAGATACCGGCGGTCAGTTCACCGATGGTGCCAACCATCTTGAAGTCTTTGTCGGCAACAACCTGGGGTTTGATCAGGTTTTTCAAAACCATGGAACCGGCCGAAGCCAGATACAGGGTGTAGCCGGTGGGTGGCTGGTCTGCCACGAAACGGCCACCAACCAGGCCGCCGCCGCCGGGCTTGTTGACGACAACAACCGGCTGACCGCCCAGATGCGCATCAGCTGCCGCTGCCAGAGCACGTGCATAGGTGTCTGTGCCCCCGCCAGCCTTGAAGCCGACGATCAGGTCGATGGGGCGCTCGGGGAAGTCCGCGGCTTGTGCCATTGATGCGGCAACCGCCAGAACGGTGCCGGTGAGGGCTGTTTTGAATTTTGAAAGTGTGAACACGTTTGTTTCCTCCCAAACATTAGTTCCGACCTTATGAGGTCAATAGATTCTGCATTGCATTGAGCTTAGTCAGGGCTTGACGATCACTGAAATACTATAAGCGTATCTCACCCATCACCTTTTCAGATACCCGGTTAAACACGCTCCAATAGAAGGGAAATCCCTTGACCGACGCCAATGCACATCGTGCACAACGCCAGTGAAGACCCGCTCCGACAGAGCTGATTTGTGGCGGTTAGAGCCAAACGCGCGCCCGACATACCCAAGGGGTGACCAAGGGCGATGGCGCCGCCATTTGGATTCACATGTGTCGCGTCATCGGGCAGCCCAAGGGCGCGGGTGACGGCCAGCGCCTGAGCGGCAAAGGCCTCGTTCAGCTCGATCACGTCGATCTGGTCGATGCTCATGCCTACTCGGCTCAACAGCTTTTGTGTAGAAGGCGCAGGGCCATAGCCCATGATGCGCGGCGCAACGCCCGCCGCAGCACCTGCCACAATCCGTGCCCGTGGTGTCAGGCCGTGCCGTTTGGCTGCGGCCTCGCTGGCGATGATCAAAGCGGCCGCTCCGTCGTTTACACCGGATGCGTTGCTTAGCCGTCACCGATCCGCCTTCGCGGAACGGGGGGCGCAACTTTGCCAACCCTTCTGCGGTGGTTTCGGCACGCGGGTGTTCGTCTGTGTCGATGACGTTGGGATCCCCTTTGCGCTGTGGGATGGTGACAGGTGTGATCTCTTCAGCAAAGACCCCTGCTTCTTGAGCAGATGCAGTCCGCTGTTGCGAGCGCAAGGCGAATGCGTCCTGATCCGCGCGACTGATCCCGAAGTCTTCGGCCACGTTTTCCGCCGTCTCGGGCATAGAATCGACGCCGTACTGCGTCTTCATCAACTTGTTGACGAACCGCCAGCCGATGGTGGTGTCATGCACCTCGTTGGCACGGCTAAAGGCACTGGTGGCTTTGGGCATCACGAACGGCGCGCGGCTCATGCTTTCGACGCCGCCTGCAATGATCAAATCGGCATCGCCCGATTTGATCGCGCGCGCGCCATAGGCCACGGCGTCCAGCCCCGAACCACACAAGCGGTTCAACGTGGTGCCCGAAACGTTTTGTGGCAGCCCTGCCAACAGTGACGACATACGCGCCACATTGCGGTTGTCTTCGCCTGCCTGGTTGGCGCAGCCGTATAGCACATCGTCCACAGCGGCCCAATCGACAGTCGGGTTGCGCTCCATCAGCGCCTTCAACGGCACTGCACCCAAATCGTCGGCCCGAACAGAGGACAGCCCGCCACCATAGCGCCCGATCGGTGTGCGGATGGCGTCGCAAATGAAAGCTTCGGTCATCAGATCACCCCCGCGTCGCGCATTGCCTGTATGGCGGCTTGGTCATGGCCTAGCCGACGCAAGATCTCATCGGTATCCTGCCCCTTCTGGGGCGGAGCTGAACGGAATTCGTTCAGACCAGCCGAGAACTTGGTTGGGTATCCAGCCTGAAATGTCTTGTCTTCGCCTTCGCCCAACTCGCCAAACATGCCGCGTTCGATCAGATGGGGGTCCTCGAACAGGCGCATATCTTCATACACCACGGCCCATGGCAGATCAGTGGGACCAAAGATCACCTCCCACTCGGCCAGCGTTTTCGAGGCAAACATGTCCGACATCAACCCATGCACCGTCTGTTTTTGCATGTTGCGCAGCTTGTTGGTCTTGTAGTCCTCGCGCCGCAGGTCGGGAAACTCCTCCCCCATCATGTCTGCCAGGACCAGCCAGAACTTGTTCTCAAACAGGCCAATGGCGATGTGCTTGCCATCCTTGGTTTCAAAGATGTCATTGTCGGGCATCACAAAGGACATCCGATCCGGGTCGCCGTCACACAGCTCATGCGCAATACGCACCAGCGGCGAGGACCAGTTGACCATCGCATCGGTGATCGAAACGTCCAGATACTGCCCCTTGCCGCTCATCTTGGCCGAGCCCATGGCAACCGCCAGCGACAGCGCGCCGTACATAGCGCCGAGCATAGTCCGACAGGCGCACCTTGGGGCGCGCGAGCTTGTCGTTGACCTGAGAGGGGACCGCGAAATAGCCCGACAGCGCCAGAAAATCGATGTCGTGACCTGCGCGTTGACGATAGGGTCCGGTCTGACCAAACCCCGAGAGTGAGCAATAGACGATGGCGGGGTTCAGTGCCTTCACGGCCTCATACCCAAAACCCAGACGCTCCATCACGCCGGGGCGAAAGCTTTCGATGACGGCATCGGCGTCTTTGAGCAGTTTGGTCAGCACTGCTTTGCCTTCGTCGGACTTCAGATCCAGCGTCAGTGACTTTTTGTTGCGGTTCAGGCGGGCAAACATATCCTTGCCAAGGAACCGTCCTGGATCACCGTGTTTGGGTTCCTCGATCTTGATGACCTCGGCCCCTAGATCGGCCAGCGTCTGGGTCGCGAAAGGACCGGGTAGCAAGCGCGACAAGTCTATGATGCGCATGCCGTTCAGAAACGACCAGTCGTTCGTCATTGTGCGGCCTCCGGGTTTGCGGTTTTCCACTCTTTCTGGATCCCTTTGCCGATCGTGTTGCGCTGAATCTCCGAACTGCCGGTGAGCACACGGAACATGCGAAGGCGGCGGAACACCCATTCAACGGGGTGGTTCTTGGTCATGCCGGTGGCGCCGTGAATCTGGATGGCTTTGTCGGCCACCTGAAAGGCGTTTTCGGCGACGAAAACCTTACACATCGACGCCTCGGTGCGGATGTTTTCGCCCCGGTCGGCCTTGGCCGCGGCGGCGTGGATCATGCTGTGGGCGGCAAAGTTGGCGGTCTTCATGTCGGCCATCATGTGCTGGATCGCCTGAAAATTGGCGATGGGCTGTTTGAATTGCACCCGGCGGTTGGCGTAATCCACCGCCTGTTCCAGCGCGAACTGGGCGTGCCCCAACATTGTCGGGCATTGCAGCAGGCGATTGATGTTGATCCGCTCCATCCCCAATTTGAAACCACCACCCAGATGTCCCAGTATGTTGCGCGCAGGTACGCGGACGTTTTCCAAAATGATGTCGTTGTCGATGTGTTGGCCGGACATGGGCAGGTAGTGCCCTTCGATCCGGTATCCGGGTGACTTAGCATCTACCAGAAAAGCGGTCACGCCGTTGGTACCCGCGTCGGGGTCCGTCACACACATGACGATGGCGAAATCCGCGGTGCGCGAGGCTGTGATGAACCGCTTGTGGCCATTGATGATGTAATCATCTCCGTCCTTGACCGCGCTGGTCTGAATACGCGCTGCATCGGATCCGGCATTGGGTTCGCTCAGCGCAAAACACCCCGCTCGTTCGCCGCGCGCTGCTGGATAAAAGAACTCTTCGTTCTGCCCCTCGGTGGCTTGGGTGATGATATACCCGATCCGCATTGGGCCACCGTTTTCACCCAGAACACAGCCATAAAGCGCCGCGTTTGAACGCGTTGCGTCCTCTTTCAGTGTGCAAAGCTGGTCAATCGATAAGCCTAGACCGCCGAACTCTTCGGGCAGGTTGCAACCATAGATGCCCAACTCGCGCGAGCGTTTCCACCACTCTTCGAGCTGTTCACGCTCGAACCGGGTTTCGTGGGTCAGCCCGTTCTCTTTCTCGAACGGGAGCATTTCATTGTAGAGCAGATCGTTGACCTTGCTCCGCAGCTCGACAAACTTGCCGACCTCCAGACCAGATGTTGCTCGGTTCAAACTCTGAGACATGATCACACCTTCCGATCCGAACCAGCCCAATATCCGTCGCGCACCTGACGACGCAGGATCTTGCTCGGCGTCATTCTTGGGCAGTTCGGCGACAATATCGACCGAATGCGGTTTCTTGAATTTTCCAAGTTTTTCAACGCAATGCGTAATCAGAGCGTCTTCGTCAATTTCGACACCATCACGCGCGACAACCACCGCTTTGACCGCCTCGCCAAGGTCGGCATCGGGAACACCCACGACGCAGGCTTCGAATACTTCGGGGCGTTCAAAAAGTGCGTGCTCAACTTCATTGGGGTACACGTTGAACCCCCCAGTAACGATCATGTCCTTCTTACGGTCGATGATGAAAATGTAACCCGTCTCATCAATGTAAGCGACGTCGCCTGTGTGATAGTAGCCGTTCTTCAATACCGGCGCGGTCAGTTCGGGCGCGTTGTGATAGCCCTGCATGACATCCTCTCCCCGGACAACCAGTTCACCCGCTTGGCCGATGGGCAATTCGGTGCCCTCGTCATCAACAACTTTGACCTCAGTTTCGAACAGGGCACGACCACACGAGCTAAACAGCTCAGGTCGCTCGCTTGCGGCCAAGGCGTGGTCAGCCTCGGTCAGCAACGTTACCGAAGAGCAAACTTCGCCCGCGCCGTAACCCTGGTTCAGGATCGGACCAAAGAATTCGACCGCTTCGCGCAGACGTGCCGGGGAAATGGGGGCCGCACCGTACCGAAGCAACTTAAGTGAGGAGAGATCGTAATCGCCTCGGTTCGGTGCGGCCAGGATGCGGTTGATCATGGTCGGGACCAGATAGGTCTGCGTAACTTTCTCGGCCGCTAGGGTCGAAAGATACGTGTCCACGTCGAACCGCGATAGGATGACGTTGGTATGGCCTTGCGAAAGCAAGGGCATGATCGCCATCCCGGATACATGGGTTATTGGTCCCACGTGCAAGTACGTTTCATGTTGATCAGGATACAGCCGCGAGCGGAAGGTGATCTTTCGCAGGATCGCCCGACGATTGCGCAGCGAATGCATGGCGGCCTTGAGCACACCCGACGAACCAGAGGTATAGTGATGCACCATGATGTCATCAGGTGAGACATCGGCACAAACGGTGGCTGACTCGGCCTGCTCCAGCGCATCCTCATAGCTGCCGCCGTCACCCATCACCAGAAGCTGCAAGTTGTCGGTTTCGTTGAGCGCCTGCTGTGCCGCAGCCAGGTGCGCCTCGTCTGTCAGCAGAATTTTGACTTCACTGTCCTTGCAGACGTGAACAACTTCATCTGCGGACAGGCGCGCATTGATCGGCACTCGGGTGAAACCGCCTTTTAGCAGGGCAACTTCGGCCTCGACGATTTCGGACCGGTTCCAAGCCAGAACCGCCACACGATCACCTTTGACCAACCCCGCAGCTGACAAAGCGTTCGCAAGCCGGTTTGTGCGCTCTTCCAGCATTGCGTAGGATAGTGATACGCGCTCATCCTTTACGGCAATCCGGTCAGCCCAGAACAGGGCGGCGCGTGTTACAAGATTTCCCAGGTTCATGTGCATTTCCTCGCAAAGTCCGATCCAGGCCTCGAAATGTGGAGGCGCAGCAAGATTTACAGGAAGGGTAGAGGGCGAAAGTCCGGCAGGAAAATACTATTTATAGCTGTCATGAATAACAAAATCATATAGCATGGCGGCGCTGTGACATCCGGCCTTTCTGCTACCCTTGCATAATATTTATCTATGGCCGTGATCACTCCATAGTATTTTCCACGACTCCCCCAGTTCAGCTAGATAGCAAGGCAATTTAAAAGCTGATCGAAGGGAAAAATCATGAATGCGGTTACTTTAACGCGCACAGATCATGTTGGCGTCATCCGGGTTGATGCCCCCCTAGTGAACGCCATTTCCCAACCAGTGAGGCAGGGTTTATGGGACGCGTTCGACGAGGTCACAAGCGACCCGCGGATCGCTGTCGCGGTGCTGATATGCTCTGGACGGACCTTCATGGCCGGGGCGGATGTCAGGGAATTTGGCAAACAGCCAATGCCGCCACATCTTAACGATTTAGTGTTTTTCATCGAAATCTGCTCTAAGCCTGTTGTTGCGGCAATTCACGGTCAGGCGCTTGGTGGCGGATTGGAAGTTGCGTTGGCCTGTTCCCATCGAGTCGCGACAGAAAATGCGCGTCTTGGGTTGCCCGAGGTAACACTGGGTATCGTACCGGGCGCGGGTGGCACACAGCGGTTACCGCGACTGATAGGCGTGGAACAAGCGTTAAACTTGGCGGTGGAAGGTAAGCCGATCTCTGCCAAAGTAGCTGTTGAAATTGGCCTGATTGACAAGATAGTGGACGATCTTGAACCTGAAGCGGTGGCTTACGCAACTGCTTTGACCGGGATCGATACGACCCCTCGTAAGCTCAATCGGCCGATACCTGCTGACAGCTTTGATCCTGCCCTGTTTGATCAATGGCGAGCCTTATGCGCCAAGCGAAAGCGCGGCTTTGATGCGCCCTTGGCAGTTATCGAAGCGATCGAAGCCGCCACAGGCCCGGATTTTCAGGCTGGTCTAGACAAAGAGCGCAACTTGTTTCTGACACTGCGCCAAAGCGAGCAATCTGGCGCTTTGCGGCATATCTTTTTCGCCGAACGCGAAACTTACAAAATCGACGGCCTCGATCTGTCGCAAGCCAGCGAGATTGGCAGCGTCGCGGTCATCGGGGCAGGGACCATGGGTGCAGGAATTGCACAGGTCTTTGCCACAAAGGGCATTGCCGTCACGCTGGTCGAAGTCTCGGGCGAGGCCGCGCAGGCCGGTATCGACCGAATCCGGGGTAATTTGGAACAGGGGGTGCAGCGCGGCAAGATGAGCGCAGCCCGTGCCGAAACCATCTTGAAGCTGATTTCACCCACTACCGATTATGACGACATGGCTTTTACCGATCTTGTGATCGAAGCAGCGGTCGAAGACATTGTCATAAAAAAGAAAATATTTAAACGGCTGGACAAAATCTGTCACCCAGATGCCATTTTGGCGACGAATACTTCGTATCTTGATATCGGAGAGATCGCAAACGCGACCGACCGTCCCGAGCGCGTTGCTGGCCTTCATTTCTTCAGTCCTGCCCAGATCATGAAGCTGGTCGAGATTGTTCGCACCGACCAGACGGACCCGGCGGTAACAGCGACGCTGGCTGCAACAATGAAAAAGCTTGGAAAAACTGGTGTGATTGCCGGTGTCTGTCACGGGTTCATCGGCAACCGGATGTACCAAGCCTATCAGCGCGAGGCCGGGTTGTTGATGTTGGAATGTGGATCTCCTGAGCCGGTGGACGCCGCGCTTCACAAGTACGGAATGGCGATGGGACCGTTTCAGGTCCTGGATCTGTCGGGCATCGATATCGGTTATCTGATGCGCAAATCACTGCCGGTCGGAGCGGTACATCCTTACGCATTTCAGGTCCATGACCGGCTTGTGGAAATGGGGCGCAAAGGCCGCAAAACCAAGGCTGGTTTTTATGGTTACAACGATGGGAATCCTTCAATTGACGGGGTTGTTCGGGATATGATCCGAGAGGTGGCCGAGGATGCAGGGATAACTATGCGCGATCTAAATGCTGACGAAATCGCGCATCGATGTATCAAGGCGCTACAGCAAGAGGGTGACGAAATCTTGAAAGAAGGTATCGCGGCTAAACCCAGCGATATCGACGTTGTGTTCGTCAACGGCTATGGGTTTCCTCGATACCGGGGCGGACCGATGTACTACAAGGATCAGGGCGATGGCCAGTTTCCGGATTAATTCAGTCGATATCGCAACGTGTTAAACACTGTGCCGTGGGCTATAGTAGCGGAGTTGTTCTTATTCAAAGTTTGTCGCTCTCGCCGCGCTGGGCGGGTGGCGAGGAGCCTGCATTCCGGAATGGTCGAAACAGACGGTAATTTCGGTAGATCCGGATCGCCTTTCGCCGCAAATTGGAACGATCCACAATGAGGGTGTGGCGTATTTCGTGCTGCGGGCGTGCGCAGCGCAAAAATCGAATTTAGGGAGCAGGCTACCTTTCGTCGTTCGTTACAATTCGTACCAATGACTGCTATCGTGTTCTGCATGGTCTGAAAAAGAAACCCGGCCGCTTTGCTGCGCTATTGGTGGGTCTTTGCATCAGTCAGTGAACGTGTGAAAGTCGTTGTCATGGCCAATGCAACATCTTTGTCTTTACCAACCTGTTTCAATCAGGCCGAACCACTGAGCGACAACATCAGGTTCATAGCTGTAGACGTCGAGACTGCCGGATATGATATCGCGAGCATCTGTCAAATCGGCTTGGCTTTTGTTGGGTTTGACAACTCAATTGCGACCTACAGCACTTATATCGATCCCTGCACGACTTTCGCCGCAGGCAATACGCGGTTGCATGGGATTGATGCCGCCACGGTTAGAAATGCCCCATATTTTGAAGCAGTGCTACCGGATCTGCGTCAGCTTCTTGAAACATATCCGCTTGTTCAACATAGCCGTTACGATGAGAAAGCCTTTGATGCAGCGTGTCGACTCGCAGAACTTCAAGTTTTGAGGTCGGTGTGGTCAGACAGTGTTTCGATCGCTCGGAAAGCCTGGCCTGAGTTGCGGGGCAACGGTGGGCATGGCTTGGCCAATCTCAAGAAAGTGCTAGGGCTTCGCTTTCGACACCACGACGCTGGTGAGGACGCGCGTGCTGCGGCGGAGGTTGTTCTTAAAGCAGAAGCATCCATGGGGCGAAAAATCAGGATGCTGAATACCTCGCAGCAATTGGCTTTTGATTTTCAATAATGCGAGAGGGCGCTTTCGTGGGCCGAGAAGCGTCAAAATAACCATCAGCGCAAGCCTAAGGCTCAACTTGCAATAGGAAACCATACTTGCGCTGAATCTACATGCTATCTGTATTTTATGGTCGTCAAAGAGTGGTTTTTAGATGTTAATCGAAATAAAAACAATGCATTACATGGGGCTAAATGAGCAAGTTATGGGTCATATTACAGGTGTGTCGCGCGACATGGCTGGCTCACTCGGTATGAGTAATTTGGCAACTCCCCGACCGGCCGTCTTAGGGGCGCACGCCGGGTAAAGACCTGCTCCAAACAGCGCGGAATTGGACTGCGGAGTTCTTGGCTTGACCCTATGCGGTGCAAATTCATTCTGAATTGGATCAAGAGATCGAACGGCACTTTCCAACTCGAAAATAGAGCTATCGGTATTTGCCTGCGGTAATGAATTCACCGAAAGCTTCGCACCAGATCAGCACAGTCGAATAGGCCGATACATCGACGCCTTCGGGGATGTTCAGCACCGCGCCGTCAAAACTTTTTACTGGACCCACGCGCTTGGCACTGTCCTTGATTGGCAGAAATTCGTCCTCGTGCTCGACAAATTCGGGCACCAGATAAAGCATGTAGTCTGGTCCAGGAGCCAAGCTGCCCCGATGAACGATTTTGCTGTCCGTGATGCTGATTGTGCCTTCTCCCCAGTGCAGAAAATCACTGCCGCGCAGATCGCGAGTGAAAGTGGCTGAATAGACCGCGTTTTCGGCACTTTTGTCCAACATCGCTGCATCAGGTGACGGCGGGGCCGTCAGGATCGGGAGGAAATACACCCCAAGCGCAAAACCCACCCCAAGGGTAACAAGGTGTGAAACTGAAAAAAGTATGAAACGCGACATCGCAAAACATCCGGTCAAGTTCAGCAGTGTGAGAGCTCTAGCATGGCTTTTAAGACCTGTCTTTCGAAAAGCCAGACCAACAGTGTTATCAGAACCCGCAAACGCGGTCGGTGCACAGTTTCTTACTTTATTCGGTAATAAAAGGACATCTTACGACTTTTCCCACCGGGGGGGCTGGGGAACGGAGCCGCGACGCGCACCTGTGCCTTGGCGGCACGCTCAATCGCAGGGGAGCCCGAGCTGTCAATAATTTCGACCCAGGCGAGCGAACCGTCTGGATTGATTTCAAAAAACACCTGCGCAAATCCCGACCCTGGCACATAGGTGATGGGTGCCCGATTGAGGTGAACCAGTACCTTGCCTGCATAGTTTGTCGTGTCGGAATTCCCGTTGCCACGCAACGATGTCTGGCCAGACACATTCGACGAGGCGAAAATATCGACCCCCTTGCGCCGATACGCATCCAGCGGCGATTCAATTGCTTGTTCGGGATAGCGCAAGGCGTCAAAAGCCGTTGTGCCGTCGAACAGACCATCCGGTTGTGGCTGCGACCGACGTGTTGGCGTGCGCGGGCGGGGTGAGGACGTCACTGCAAGAGCTGTTCCCTCATCGCTTTCTATGTTTTGGTCAATTTCCTGGTCATTTGAAAGAGATGGCTCGACCGCGACAACCTCATTTGGGTCGACCGCTTCCGGTTCCAATGGAGCAATTGGAATTGACCCGTCGTTCACAGGTGGCGTCTGGGCAGGAGGTTGCACTGCAACCGCCTGTTGTTCAGCGCTTGGTATGACCGTTTCGGTTTCCACTGGTTCCGAAGGCGTGGCAGCCTCTGGAGCCCCCAAAGGTGTTTGCAGCTCGTTACTTGGTGTGACGGGTGGTGTTGTGTTTTGCTCGATGTCGGCGCCGGACGCGGCTTGATCTGGGCGAACCGGCTCAGAAACAGTGGGTGGATTGTCTACGGAGGTTCCGGTGTCTGGGGAGACCCCGTCTTGTGGATTGTCCGATGCCACCTTTGCTTCACTGGTTGGAATATCCGGCTGTGCAGGAATTGGGGCAGGCTCTTCTGGCGGTTCTGGCGTCGGTAATTCTTCGGGTTTGACAGGCTCGGAAACAGGCTCGGAGAAATCCTCAAAGCTGTTGCCAAGTTCAATTGTATCGGTCTCGCCTTCCGCAACTGGCAAAGGGGGCGCCCGATGAAACATCAACCAAATGCCCAGAAAATGCGTCAGCAAAGACACCAGCGCTGCTATCAATGCCACGATGAGGGATTTGCGGATCATTCTAGCGTCTTTTGTGTGACAAGAAACACAGAGGTTGCACCATGACGTCGTAGCTCTGCGGTGATCTGAAACAGGTTTGAGCCAGATACCTCGCGATCGGGAACAATGCGCACAGATGTTGAACCAAGCGTCAACATATGCGCACCGGGATCTGTTGCGGTGCCACGAAAGGTAAGGGAACCATCCTTGTGCAACACAAGAGCATCCGGTGGTTCGCGCCCTTCCAGTTCTGTTGTATCCACCAGTTGCAAATCTGGGTCGAGGGGCGGCGCCACCGTCCCCGCGATTAGAAAGAAGACCAGCATCAGGAACACGACATTGATCAGTGCAATGGTCGAGTCGCGTCTGTGACGAGGGCGGGGCGCGCGGATCACCGGTCTATTCCAACACTGTGACGTTCAGGTCGTCGCGTTTACGCAAGCGGACCAACAGATCCACCACGTGTTGGGCAGTGACACTGTCGTCAAGACTGATCAAGACTTGCCCTTCCGAGAGTTGCGCGATCAGTTCTTCCAGCTCAACAGGTGCACCGTTCAGCAACAAACGATCTGCGCCAAGCTGAACAAATGCGCGATTGGCCGGTTCGGCTGAAGACGCCTGCCCGGTTGTTGCGCTGCTCAGTTCCAGCTCGGAGAATTCGGAAAATGTCGACGTTAGCATGAAGAACAGCAAGAGCAGAAAAATGATGTCGATCAGAGGCGTCATCGACAGCTTTCGTCGAACAAAAGGTGCGGGGTTACGCATGTCCAGTCATCGTCGAAGGTTGGTCCGCAGTGGTTTGCCCCAAAGGAATTGGCTGCGGAATCAGGACAGTTCGAAGGGCTTTGTCGGCAAATACCCGTTCTTGGGCCGTGCGGCTTTCAAACCAGCTCAAGACCATCGAGGTCGGCATTGCAACGGCCAGCCCGGCTGCTGTGGTTACAAGCGCCACCCAAATCCCTCCGGCTAGAATAGAGGGGTCAACCGAACTTCCAGCTGTTTGCAGACTTTGAAACGCTTCAATCATCCCAAGAACTGTACCGAACAAACCCAGCAGAGGAGCGACCTGAGCCACGGTGTCTAGCAGGCGAAAGCCCCGTTCCAGTTTGGCAAGCGCCAACCCAGCTTCGGCATCCAGACGCGTGTCCAATCTCAAGGCATCGGGCTGCGACATAGCCACGTCCACCAAGGGGGCCAAATAGCTGCGGCTTTGAGCAAGGCGCACGCGCGCTTCATGGCGGTTTCCTGCTTCCCAGATGTCCAAGGCTTCAGAAAGAACTTTGTGCCTGCCTACGCCGCAAGTAGAAAACTGCCATATTTTATAAAGTACTACAGCAAGGGTCACGATAGAGACCACAATCAGAATGGCAACGACAGGTCCACCAAGGGCAACAATTTCTTGTAGAGCGATTAGCAGGTTCATCCCAACAACTCCGTGTCGACTCGGCTATTCAAGGAAAGCGCGTTTTGACAAACCGCGCTTTCCGCTCCGCCTACAAGGCATGTGCTGGCGCCGTTGATCAAGGCTTGTCCCACTGAAACGCAGGTCGTACCTGGAAGGTCGAACTGTCGAACTCTTGGTCGGTTTGTCGGAAGATCGCGAAAGTCGAATAGTTTCAAACTCATAACGCTGCCAGATTCGTCGAAAATGACCGTCTCGAATACAACTTTTTCAATTTCCTGGCCGGTCTCATTTCTGGCGAGAAAGGTCAGTCGACACGCACCTTGCACGTCTTCGATTGCATTCAGTTCAAGATGCAAGTCAGCCGACGTAGCCTGTGTGGTTTGGGCGTGAGCGATCAAAGGTGCAGTTGCCGCCAGAGACGTGGCAAATGCGATTTGGCGAAACAACATTCTTGGACTCCCAAAATCCTTGGTTGGGTCTAGACACATCCGTACACAGGTGGTGCTGCATTCGCCATACTCAAGAGCTGGATGGGGCGAAATGACTGGTTTGTCATCTGTGTGCTTTGTCCCACTCACCAGTCATTTCGAGCTGGAAATATTGGCAGTTTGGCCAAAAGGGGTCACACGTTGAATTCGAAATGTCTTAGCCTTGAGGGCTACCTCAATGCTGTGGTCTCATAGTGGTAACAAGCTCGGCGACTTTCAGGCCGAATTTTCGCATCTCGGACTTGTTGATGATAACCCCACTTTCAGTAAGGTACATCCAATCCGTGACCTTCAGCACGTGACCACCAGCGCTTTCGGGCAGTTGGATCGTATAGCTGAGCTGTACCGTTGCACCAGACACCACACCGTGCGCTGTTCCAATCAGATCATCGGCCGTCCCGGTGAAAGTGTTGTTTGCACCAAGTGTTAGGTACCATTTTCGGTTTTGCGTCACACCGTTGGAATAGGTGAATTCCTCGGACAAGGTGCCATTTGCTCCTTGCCATTCACCAACCATCTTTGCGGTGAAACTGTTGGTCATCTTGCCGTTTGGGCCAAAAATCAACCCTTCGGACTGAATCTCGCCAGACAGATGTTTGGTGAGATCAAACTCGGGTGACGTATCGGCATAGTTCTTTGGGGATTGGAATCTGAAGCTAAAAAGCCAAGTTTTGGCGACCACGGCCACAAGCGCGATCAACAACAGAAAAGAGATCAGTTTCATGACGCAGATACCTCAGTTGGCAGTGTGAATGTAAAAGCAAACGCAACGGCTTTCAGTACACAAGGCAGCACTGCATATGCCAGTGTGAGGGCAAAAAGCGCCTGGGGTGTATTGTGTCCGCCTGGGCGAAAGCCTTGCTGCTCCAGAAACGGCAGGGCCAGAGCTGCGGCCAAAGCCAAGGCCAATTTGCCCGCAAAGGACCAGATGCCAAACGCAGCAGCAGCATTCAGCCCCGCCTTGGTCAGGGCGATGCTGAACATCGCTGGTAGTAGCACCATGTCCGCCCCTAGTGCTGCACCCGAGGCAACGCAAATAACCGCAAATCCAATGATGTCGCCGGAGGTGAGAAAGGCTGCGCCAACAAAGCTGGCAATCGCCAGAGGCATAGCGATCAACAAAACTCGTTTGGGGCTGCTCCGTTGGCTGAGACGTGTCCACATTGGCACGCTGAGACCGGCACTTAGAAAAAACAGCACAAGGAAACCACCGGCGTATCCCGCAAGGTTCAGTCGGTCTCCGGCAAAAAACAAAAACAAGGTGGAGGTCAGTGCAACAGGCAAGCTGTTTAGCACAGCCAAAATTAGCAGCCTGATGGCACCGGAACTGGCAAGTAATCGCACCGACAATCGCCGTCCGGTCAACACCGGTCGGGTCCAGATAGGCTTGGTCAGGAACGCGGCGAGCAGCGCTAAAGCCCCGAGAACTGCGCCATAGGCAAAATAACCCTGGCCTGCTGCCCCGAGAGAGACCAACACGGCAGGCGCAACGGCGGCAAAGATGACGCCAACCAGCAATCCGGCCTCGCGAAAAGCTGCAAGCGTCAACAGCTCGCTTGGCACAGGGTTTTTGGCAAGCGTGGCACTGCGACCGTACAGAAGGATCATGCCAAGGCTGTAGGCCGTGAAAAGTCCGATCAGGATCACAACTAGCCGAGGCACAACTTGCGGCCCAGGTTCCAAGGAAAACAGTAATGGAAACCCAATTGCCAGGCCGCCAGAAGCAAGCATGGCAAAACCGAGTTGAGCCCTGGGCCAGCGATCGGTCATCCACCCGATCAGCGGGTCTTGAAACAAGTCAACTGCGCGGATGAGCAACATTATGGCACCGAGCGTGCCCAGGCCGATGCCCAATTCAGTCGAGGCAAATTGCGGCAGGTGGATGTAAAGTGGAATACCTGCCGAGGCCAGCATCATCGCGTAGATGCTGACACGAGGGTATAGCAATGTCATCTCAGCAAGCCGCGCGTGAAACTTGCAGAGCGAGAGTTTTCACCCAGAAAGATCGACATGAAGTGCAATTTGATTTTCGGGTGACGCAAGCTGCAGGTCTTCTGACCATTGCGCCTAAAGTCAACTTGATCCGGCCCGAGGCTGACCGCAAGGTAACGATCACCCGGAGATACATCTTGGAAACAGGTGCTCAGCTTGTTAGCGGGCGGAGTGGGATTTCCCATTCGTTGCATTTCACGCAAGGTTGCGTCGGTTAGGTCGGACTGACTTAGCTTGCGCTTGTAAGTGAGTTCGATCCCAAAATCTTGTGACCAATCCAACGGTTTCGCGCCTTTTGTAAAGAGTTTGGCCTGATAGATTGGCAAGCCCAGAATGCGGAACGTAGCTGCTCCGCGTTGTTCTGCTCCGGGTAGTAGATCTTGCAGCTGGTTGGCGGCTGCAGGCGTGGCTAAGAGGACAAGAAATGCAGCAAGCCTAAGCATGTGCCAACTCCACTTGCACGACGTTTGTATGACCTATGGCAAACGAGGCAGCGCAGATTTCGAGATAGTACTGCCAATTGCGGAAAAAGGCCTCCCCGTAGCCCAACTCAGTGATGCGGCGTTTCTGATCTTGGAGACGTTTCGCCCAAATGCGGCAGGTTTTTCCGTAGTCTTGACCAAAGGCAAAGTTCTCGCGCACCTGCAGCCCGGCCAACTGGGATTGTTGCGCAATCACCTGATCGGACAGCAGCATGCCGCCAGGAAAGACGTATTGACGGATATAGTCCGACGTGGTGCGGTAGGTCTGGAAATAATCGTCTTGCACGGTGATGGCTTGCAAAACCACGCGACCACCTTCGGCCAGATTGCTCTTGAGCTTGGCAAAATAGCTGGGCCAATAGCGCTCACCCACCGCTTCGATCATCTCAATCGAGACGATACTTTCGAATTTTCCTTCGATGTCGCGGTAATCGCGTAGCTGAATGTCCGCACGACCATCCAGGCGACTTTCGGCATAGCTGTGTTGGTTCCGAGAGATGGTAACACCGGTTACATTGCGGCCGTCATTACTGGCTTGTTCGGCAAACCCACCCCAGCCACATCCGATTTCAAGTACCTGCTCGCTATTACCTAGCCGTGACAAAATACGGGCGTTCTTGCGAGATTGCGCTTGGCCGAGGTCATCGCCATCACACTCAAACAAGCCTGAGGAGTAAGTCATGCCGTCGTCCAACCAAAGTTGGTAGAATTCGTTGCCCACGTCGTAATGGGCTCGGATATTCTTGCGGGCACCGCGCACTGGAATTGGACCGCAGCAAAGTGTCCACGATGCGGAACTTTGCCTGATTGAAGGGGCTGGCCTGATCATAGGTGCTAAGCTGGGTACGGTTCTGCATGGCCAGTTTCATCAGACCTTCTACCGAAGGTGTGTCCCACAGCCCTTGCACGTAAGCTTCACCCAATCCAACCTGCCCGTGTGCGGCCATGGCAGAAACAGCCGCCCAGTCGTGGATCTGCATTTCGGCTTCGGGGCCGCGATCGCCGAACTTGTATCGCGCGCCGTCCGGCGTGCGCAGCGTCAACTGCCCGTCACGCAGACGCGCGCAAGTTGACAGGAATTCCGACTGTAGAGCCTTGTCCGTAAGTTTCATGTTCTGCTCCTTTGGCCAGATAAAAGTCTTGTGAATCTATCATGCGAACGACCCGCATAGCGCTGGCGATGCCATCTTCGTGAAAACCGTGTCTATTGTAGGCACCGGCGAACCAGGTTCTGTTTTGTCCCTGCATGTCCAGGATCTGACGCTGTGCCTTGAGTGCAGCCCGATCGAAAACAGGGTGGGCAAACTCGACCGTGTCGTAGATCCGATCATCGGGAATGGGGCGCGATGGATTGAGCGTCACGAACAATGGATCGTCTTCGGGGATACTTTGTAGACGGTTCATCCAGTAGGTCACCCCAACACTGCCGTTCTGGCTGCGGTACGCCCAACTGGACCAGCAGTTGCGTCTCCGGGGCATCTGTCCTTCATCACAATGCAGCACCGCTGTGTTTGGCTGATAGCGTATGGCGCTGAGCGCTTCGGCCTCGTCACGGGTCGCGTTTGCACCGAGAATGGCCAATGCCTGATCTGAGTGGCAGGCAAAAATCACGTCATCAAACCTGTTCGCTTCCTGCCCTTCAGCTTGAAGCGTAACTCCGCCGGGGTCGCGCGCGATATGTTGAACTGGTGTGCCGATCTTTATTCTGCAACCACGGGCTATGAGCGCTGCTTCCAACCGCCGAACGTATTCGATGCTACCGCCTTTTACGGTCCACCACTGATGTTTGCCGGTACCCGCCAAAAGGGCGTGGTTGCGAAAGAACTGCACCAGTGACTTTGCGGGAAACCTATCCACGTCGTTGACAGGCGTCGACCAGATTGCCCCGCACATTGGCAGCAAGTAGTTGTTTCGGAACCAGCTACCCAGTCCCAACTCATCTACCAGTTCGCCAATCGTTTTTTCGTCATCAACAGCTGCTGCCTCGGCCTGTCGCCCGAACTTCACAATATCAGCAATCATCCGGAGAAACTGAGGCCGTACCAGGTTGCTCTTTTGGGCAGTAAGCATGCGCAAGTTGTTAAGGCCGTATTCCAGTTGCCCATCATTGATACTGGCGCAAAAACTCATCTCACTTTTTATCACAGGGACGTCCAGTTCGCGGAACAGCCGGGTCAGATAGGGGTAAGTTGCGTAGTTGAACACGATAAAGCCCGTATCGACGGGTTGGTCACCGTTTCGGCCAGCAAGGACCGTACGGGCGTGACCCCCAAGTCGAGGAGCGGCCTCGAACAGGGTAACGTTGTGATTGCCCGATAAATAATAGGCTGCGGACAGGCCAGAAATGCCGCCTCCGATGATCGCTATCTCGCGGCGTGGTCCCTGCGTCTGATCCAGCATGGGCAGCTTTCCTTCCATTTGTTTGAAAGTGCTACGACATGAAACCAGTGACGGATCACATTCTTGATTAAAAAAGATACACCTAGGATGATCCGGATGATCTGTCCGCGCGTAAGAAACATATGATGGAACACGTAGCAGCCCAGACCTATCACGCCCGTCGAGGTAGTTTGAAGAACGCCTTTCGATATGGTGTCGATTATTTCCTGACCGACATGACAGAAGGTGGACCGCCTTTAATGTCCCGAAACCGGTTCAATTTGTTTTCTATTCATGACCGTCATCACGGAGGCCTGCGGGGGCAGGGGAAGGGTGTGGCTTGGTTCCGCGAACAGTTACAGCAGCGCGGATTTCCATTGGAAGACGCGCAATTGCTACTGCTGACACAGCCGAGTTTCCTGTGGTTCCACTTCAATCCAGTCAGCTTCTGGATCGCAGTAATAGATGGCACCCCTCGGGCCTTTATCGCAGAGGTCAACAACACCTTTGGCCACCGCCACTGCTATTTTGCGGCGCATTCGGATTTCCGGCCGATCCAGCGAGACGAAGTGATAAACGCCGAAAAACTGATGCATGTGTCCCCATTCCAACAAGTTGCCGGAAGTTATCAATTCCATTTTGAGATGACGGACCTCGCCTTCAATATCCGCATCTCCTACAAAAATGGAGATCAGGGCGTACTGGCGACGCTGAATGGCCTACGTCGTCCGGCCACTACGTATTCCTTGGCAAGCGCCGCGTTGCGTCGGCCGTTTGGTGCGGTCCGGGTGATCACATTGATTTATTGGCAGGCGCTGAAGTTATGGGTCAAGAGGGCGCCGTTCCTGAAGAAACCTGCGCCGCCCGAGCCTCTGGTATCCGACAGCACGACCTATACGGGCCGCGAGGCATGAACAGTTTTCAGGGTAAGACCATCTGGTTGGTGGGCGCAAGTTTTGGATTGGGCCGCGAAATTGCCCGGCAATTGGATCGGAATGGGGCGAGAGTGATCATGTCGGCTCGGTCCGTGGACGAGCTGAAAAAGCTGGAAGAAGAGCTGTCTCTGGCACAATCGGTGCCTCTGGATGTGAGGGATCTTCGCTCGGTCGAGGCGGCGGCACTGCAAGTCGGAAAAGTCGATGCAGTCATATATAACGTTGGTGTCTATGAACCCATGCGCACCCAAGATTGGGACACGCATGCGGCGTTGCAGATGACCGAGGTGAATTTCAATGGTGCATTGCGCGTTATTGGGCAAGTGCTGCCTCAATTTGTCAAAGCCGGACGTGGTGAAATCAATTTGATTGGTTCATTGGCTGGGTACCGCGGATTGCCAAGCGCAGTAGGCTATGGCGCCAGCAAAGCCGCGTTGATCAGCCTGGCGGAAACCATGCGGCATGACCTGAAAGGCACCAACATAATCGTCCGCATTATCAATCCAGGATTTATCGACACGCGTCTGACACGCAAAAACACATTCGCTATGCCACAGGTGATGTCCCCAAAGAAAGCGGCAAGGCATGTTCTGAGCGCTCTTCAATCCCCCACTTTCCGAACCGATTTTCCACGGCCTTTTTCATGGGTGCTCAAAGCATTGCACTTGCTGCCCGACTGGATGGTGTACCGTGGGAAGTGAGGTTCGCTTACACGGGTAACCGCACCTAGATCTTGAACAGTGGTTGCAACAGGCGTGGCATGAACGCGTTGAAACGCAGGGGCGCATCGGTGGCCGCAAGGCAAATGCACGGGTCGCCGGCATCCGCGATGGGTGTGTGCTCCAGATCTTCATCACCGATCTCGACATCACCAACGCCAAAGCGCCCGGTCTCGTCGGTAAAGCTGCCCTGAAGTACCAAGGTCAATTCCAACCCATTGTGACTGTGATCTGGCACCGCTTGTCCTGCGGGGATATAGATCAACCGGGCCGAGCCGCCTTCGCCTTCGGACAGGATGCTCTGTTTGACACCCATGCCCAATGTTCGCCAACGCGGTTCTCTACCTTTCAGCGCCTGAACGATCGGGCCAGGGTAGATACCTTTTGCGTCATACACCGGCTCGGGCATCACTGGTTCATCCAGTAGAGCCAATACGTTTTTCTTCAGATCTGGTGTAAGCGTTTCTTTGTCCGTGGTTTCTAAAACTGCGCCACCCGCAATTTGATGCGCGCCGAGTATCTCTTGGCAGTCGCGGCAATAAGACAAGTGGCTGGCGACAACGACGGCAAAGGCATGAGGCAGGTTGCCAGCCACATAGGCAGCAATCATGGCTTCGGGGATATGATGAGTGATCGCCGACATTCAGCGCAATCCTTTGAGTTCTTTGCGCAGCCGTCCCAATCCGAGGCGGATACGCGATTTCACGGTGCCCAGTGGCAAGCCTGTCATGTTGCTGATCTCCTGATGGGTCAGGTCGCCGATATAGGCCTTTTCGATCATTTCCCTTTGGTCAGGATGCAGCTGCTGGAGCGCGGTCTTCAATTCCTCGGCTTCCTGTTCCAGTCCTATGATTTGACTGGCGTCTGGTTCCAGGCCGGGGTCTTCAGCCAATTCATCGGGAATTGGGCGGCTTTCCTTGCGGACAAAATCAATATGACGGTTGCGAGCGATCTGATAGATCCAGGCCGAAGCCTGTGCTTTTTGTGGATCGAATTGTGCCGCCTTCCGCCAGATGGTGAGCATGACATCCTGCACAATTTCCTCAGCCAGAGCTGAATTCGTACCGGAACGCATGACAAACCCTTTCAGGCGCGGTGCCATGTGATCAAACAGTTCACCAAACGCCATTCGGTCCCGCTGATCGCGGACTGCAAGCAGCCATATGGTCAGCTGCGAGAAGGCTTTGTCATTTGACAATGCTGCTGTGCCCCTTGGGGATACCCTGCGCTGTGTTTTGCTGCGCGGTGGTCTGTCCAAATTTACTGTCACCATAAACATGATACGGGCACTTGGGAAAGTTGGATCACTCAGAAAATATTTTTTGGTTGCCGATCTTCTGAAGCAAACCTTGGGCGCAAGCCGATCTGTCACCGATTTGAAAAAGTATGGTGTGCCTCGAGAGCAAACACCAAAAATCTAGTTCTACTGCCCCAAAGGCCAAGGGGAGTGATCGGTTTGCTTTCTTTTTAGAGTGAAAATGCCAACTCCCCCAGATTTGCACCTGTCTAAGGTGCATTTGGAGCGAAAGGTAGTGAGTTGAAACATCTCGTCGATGTACACGTGTTTACGAAAGTAAGCTGCCAAAACTCAGTCGCGGTGGGGGATCAAACTGTCAGTGTAGATCCCAGATACTCCCAAGTTCGACAGTCGCGACGCGACTTGAATGGAGTTCACTGTATAAGCCCAAAGCGGAATCCCCATAGTATTCAATTCCTTTGCAAGCGAAATTGATGGGTGGTCTGCCCGCAACGCGATTGCAAATAGATCCATTCCTTTGGCCATCTCCAGCAAAGTCTGCTCGTCGTAATGGTCCGCAACCCAGACGATGTTCTGATATTCAAACGACCGGATGATGGCATAGTCTGCCGGGTCATAGATTTCGGCAACAATCTGACCGAGCAGCTCAGGATATTTCCGGGCGAATGCGCCAAATATTTCTTTGACGTTAGATTTGACATTCAGCTCAACGGTGACATCAGGGTGGTCCCGGATCCAATCGGCCAATGTGTCAAGTGTCACCTGAGTCAAGTCATACTTCATACGGGCGCCGAGGAACTCGGTCTTTGTCATTATCGGCTTACCAGACGATACGAAGGAACGAAGCCATGTGCTGAAGGGAAGTGCAAACCACTGTCTTAGATCTTGATCCCAGCCATGCAGCAAAATGGGGTGACCATCTGTCGAGACATGAACATCCACCTCGAACAACCGAAGCCCGTCTGAATATCCACGCTGCAATGCTTCAAGACTGTTGGAGTACCGACCTTCCGACAAGCCGGCACCTGCATGAGAGATTAGGTCCAACTTAAGATTGTCGTTAAGAGGTGTTATCGCGGGCGTGGAAAAATCAGTGGTTTGATTATGCGAGCCAAGGAGTCTTTGTGAGGCCACATAGATCGCCATGGCAATCACAAAGAGGATCAAGACGCGTCTAAGAGGTGTCGGCATGGGGGAGCGTCGCTTAAATAGAGATTGGGATTGTTTTGCTGCATTTGCGGGCAGTAGTCTAGGCAGGTCGGAGCCTGAAAATGCTGTGGACGGGTTAGAATTTAGCCAATTCCACAAGAAGTATTTACGTCATGATGCTGGCTTCAAGCATCCATATGGGAAATTTTCCAGGAGTGATGGGTGATAGGAACTGGTATCTATTGCACAGGTTTCCCGCGGCGTTTTCCTAAGCCTGCGTTTCATAGGAAGGCGTGTAGTGTCCAGTAGTGGATATCAATCTCAACAGTCGGACGGGGTCATCAAAGGGGCTGAGTATGAGGACTTGGGAGTAATGAATTAGATTTTTGAAGAAGGGTGGTGCCGCTGATAGGACTCGAACCTACGACCCCATCATTACGAATGACGTGCTCTACCAGCTGAGCTACAGCGGCATCCTTCCGTCACCTTACCCTGAACATATCAGAGTCGGTAACGGGTGCCTTGTCTAACTTATGAGCCGCCAACGTCAATCACGAAAAACCTGAGCCAGCAAAATTAGCAACGTTCAGACGCCTTGGCACGTGTCGTTGATTAGCCATGGGTTAGCAAGGTAGCTGTAGAGAAATTGCCGGATGGAATTGCTTTTGACATTCGGATGCAGATGGCTTCCCATCTTGGCAGAAGCATCTCATCAAACGGAGTAGACATGGTGGTAACAGTTAAAGACTTGATGGCAGCGGCAAACCGTGACGTCGAAAGAATTGACGGGGCCAGAGCACAAGAGCTGGTTGCAGAAGGAGCGCTTCTATTGGATGTGCGTGATGCACCTGAGTTGGAAAAGGCTGGCCGCGCTCAAGGAGCCCACCATGTTTCGCGTGGAATGTTGGAGTTTCGGGCAGATGACACGACACAATTTCACGATCCTGAACTGCAAAAAGATCGGGTCATCGTCATTCACTGTGCCAGCGGAGGGCGCGCTGCTTTGGCCGGTAAGCTGTTAAAAGACATGGGGTATAAGTCGGTTTACAACGTTGGAGGCCTGTCCGATTGGCAAAACTCTGGAGGCGCGATGGTCGAGCCTACGGATCAGGGTATGTGATCGAGATCAAGGCGCCGGGTTCTTCTTGGGAATATTGAGCGATCAAAACTGTTGATCAGGAGATTCCACTCATGTTCCGACTTGCGTCCATACTTTACACTCTGATCTCCGCAGCGATTGCGGGAACCGCAGTTATTGCTGTTTTGGCATCGGGTGTCGTCACCGCGCCTGCCATCCTTGGCGCCGCGATTGCAGGCTTTGTTGTCGCTGCGCCGGTGTCATGGGTGATCGCCAAGCGGCTTTTTCAGTATTGATGAACTGCAGTCACGCGTTCAGGAACAACCGCGCGGCTGCTTCGAACTCGCGCGGCCTTTCCGCGTGCAGCCAGTGGCCGGCGTTTGGGATTTTGGCAAACCGGGCCTGTGGGAACAAGGCCTTTACCCGGTCGCGGTGTTCGGGCAGCACATAGTCCGAAGCTGCGCCTGACAAAAAAGTGTCGGGCCAGGCCATGACATGGATACATCCGGAAAGCCCATGATGTTTGGCATCTGGTCGGCCAGAGCATCCAGGTTCAGCTTCCAGCCCTTGTTTGGAATATCCAGCGACTGGGTGAAAAAGCTCTGGAGCGCTTTTTCGACACCCAGCTCCGCCAACTGCGCCTCGGCGTCCGAGCGACGTTCAACCCGATCCATGTCTACGGCGCGCATGGCCTCGATGAATTGGATTTGCGTGTGCGTGTAGGCCACCGGAGCGATGTCGGCTACAACCAGTTTGTTCACGGACTTAGGGTGCGTCAGCGCCAGCGTCATTGCCGCCTTGCCGCCCATTGAATGCCCAATGACATCTGCGGTACCACCAAATTCACCAATCACCTCGGCCAGATCACCAGCCAGTGCCGAGTAGTCATGGACTGGGTTACGTGGGCTACTGCCATGATTTCGCATGTCGACAGCGATAACCTGCCGCTCATCCGACAAACGTTTGGCAATGACACCCCAGTTGCGGCCCGAGCCATATAAACCATGGGCGATGACAAGGGGCGGGCGGTCGGTCGGGGTGCCGTGGGTGATCCAGTTCAACATGCTTCGGTGATACCTGCGGAGCGCGTCCGCGACCACCCCCATTGAGACCGCCATTCAAGCAGGTTAGGGTGCCGACCGGAGGCCATTATGTCAGAACCCATCGCTGTTCAGGATCAGATCGCTGAAACTGTCGCTCTGCTCAGGGCACAATTGGGCGTGAGTGGCAAGGATCTGACTAAGGCCCTGCGCAAGGCACGACATCGCTTGCCCCGCCGGATCTACCGCCAGGCTACCAAACTGGCGCAGGTCGAAGCGATGGCAGGTCACCCCAAGCTGCGCTTGACGCTGGACACACCCGTTTTGGCCAAGGCAGCGCGTGAGGTACAGGAACATCTGCGCGGCATTGATGTGGCTGACCGGCGCAAAGGCTGGTGGCTGGGAGCGCTTGGGGCGCTGGCCTTCAATATCCTGCTGTTTGGTGCGCTCCTGCTGGGGTTCATGATGTGGCAGGGTCTCATCTGAGCCTGACCTAGGTATTTCTTGCTAGGTAGCACCTGCGAACTTCCTGATCGCGGTTCACGAGACGGGGAGGCAATGTCGATCAAGTCAGAACAGCGCAAGGCTACCGTGCGGGAGAAGCTTGCCCACTCTGCCAAGTGACAGATCGAACGCCACGTTAAGGAAGTTTTGCGTACGCGCGATCTGACCAAGGATGTGGGGGCGGTTGATGGTACTTACGCGCGTTCTCGGTTCCCAACCCATTGTCATGGCGGTATTTGGCTCACGTTTCTGGCGATGGGGCTGACGGGAGTGGCTTCATTCAACGAGCCCGATCCAACAGCGGTGGGTCGAGCAGCGCCAACCAGAAGTCCTTTAAGAGCAGACGAAGAACCCGCTGCACCGCGCCAAGGAGACTTTGACATCCGGGCGTGACGGCCTTTCCCAGAGAGCAGCGCACGCCCGGCGCGCGGCCCAACGCTTTTGACGGCATCTTTGATGTAGGAAAAAGGGGCGGGAGGGTACCCGGAAACGAAAAACGGCGCTCGGATCGGGCGCCGTTTTCCATGTCATGATCGCGAAAGATCAGAGGTTCGGGTAGAGTGGGAAGCGGGCGCAGAGTGCGGCCACTTTACCGCGCACGGATGCCTCGACTTCTGCATTGTTGTCCGCACCGTTGGCGGCCAGACCGTCGACGACCTCGATAATCAGGTCGGCAATTTCGCGGAACTCTGCTTCACCAAAGCCACGGGTGGTGCCCGCTGGGGTGCCCAGGCGGATGCCCGAGGTTACGGTGGGCTTTTCCGGGTCGAACGGGATGCCGTTCTTGTTGGTGGTGATATGGGCACGACCCAGGGCCGCGTCCACGATGTTACCGGTCACCTTCTTGGGACGCAGGTCAACCAGCAGAACATGGGTGTCAGTGCCTCCGGTGACGATGTCGAGACCGCCTTTGACCAGTTGGTCCGCCAGAGCGACAGCGTTTGCACGCACCTGCTTCTGGTAGGTCTTGAATTCAGGACGCAGCGCCTCGCCAAAGGCGGCCGCCTTGCCTGCGATCACGTGCATCAGAGGACCGCCCTGGATGCCGGGGAAGATCGCCGAGTTCACTTTCTTGGCGATTGCCTCGTCGTTGGTCAGGATCATGCCGCCACGCGGACCGCGCAGGGTCTTGTGTGTAGTGGTGGTGGCAACATGGGCGTGCGGGAAGGGCGAAGGGTGCTCGCCAGCCGCAACCAGACCTGCGATGTGGGCCATATCGACCAGCAAATAGGCGCCAACACTGTCGGCGATCTCGCGGAACTTGGCAAAGTCGATCTGGCGCGGGATGGCAGACCCACCGGCGATGATCAGAGCAGGCTTGTGCTCGGTAGCCAGCTCCTGGATCTGATCGTAGTCGATCAGGTTGTCCTGCTGGCGCACGCCATAATGCACGGCGTTGAACCACTTGCCCGACTGGTTCGGCTTGGCACCGTGAGTCAGGTGACCACCCGCGGACAGGTCCATGCCCAGAATGGTGTCACCGGGTTTGATCAGCGCCTGGAACACACCCTGGTTGGCTTGGCTGCCCGAGTTCGGCTGAACGTTGGCAAAACCGCAGCCAAAGAGTTCCTTGGCGCGGTCAATTGCCAGATTTTCGGCCACGTCCACATACTGGCAGCCGCCATAGTAGCGGCGACCGGGATAACCTTCGGCATATTTGTTGGTCAGAACCGAACCTTGCGCTTCCATCACGGCAGCCGAGACGATGTTTTCGGACGCGATCAGCTCGATCTCGTCGCGCTGGCGACCCAGCTCGGATGTGATCGAACCAAAGAGTTCGGGGTCACGAGTGGCGAGCGATTCAGTGAAAAACCCAGGGTCACGAATTTCAGAAGTCATTGTGGCTCCAATCAGCAGGGGGTGTCTGTTGGCGGATTTCCTATCGGAAACCATGGGGGCAAGAAAGGCCGTAAAGCGACGAATTGGCCCGCTGCGGCGTCAAGGCTGGTCTCTGGGGGAAAGGTATGATTGTTTCGGAACCGAATGCGCAACACCGGAAACCTGAAATCATGACCAAGAGAATCGCCTTTTTGGCCAGCGACGCCCCGGTGGCGCAAACTGCACGGGCCGCCCTGATTGGTCGGTACGGCAACGCGGCACCACGTGATTCTGACGTGATTGTTGCCTTGGGCGGCGATGGGTTCATGCTGCGCACGCTGCACAACACGCAGCACTTGCCTGCTCCGGTCTATGGTATGAATCGGGGTACCATTGGCTTTCTGATGAATGAATACAACGAGGCGGACCTTCTGGAACGGCTGGATGAAGCCGCGCTTGAAATCGTTAACCCATTGTCCATGCGGGCCATGGACCAAGCGGGACAGATGCACGAGGCGCTGGCGATCAACGAAGTTTCGTTGCTCCGCGCAGGTCCACAGGCAGCTCGGCTCAAGATATCTATTGATGATCGCGTGCGATTGGCCGAACTGGTCTGTGATGGCGCGTTGGTGGCAACTCCAGCGGGATCGACGGCCTATAATTATTCCGCTCACGGGCCGATCCTGCCCATTGGCGCTGACGTTTTGGCGCTGACAGCGATTGCAGCCTTTCGCCCACGACGCTGGCGCGGCGCACTATTGCCCAAAACCGCCAAAGTTCGTTTTGATGTAGTGGACCCGGACAAGCGACCCGTGATGGCAGATGCGGATTCTATTTCGATCAGCGATATTGACTGGGTCGAAATCCGCTCGGAGCCGTCAATCGGGCACCGCCTCTTGTTTGACCCGGGGCACGGGCTGGAAGAGCGGTTGATCTCCGAGCAATTCACCTGATGGTGAGTTCGTCACACCCGTTTAAGTGCGAGGTCGACCCATAGTGCGCAAATCAGCTTGGCAGATTTGCGCACTATCGACACATTGCTTACGCACAGTTTTTTAAGCCTAAACGGCATGTTTTAGCGATTTGTTTGTGTTTCTGTGAACAAACTCACAGTCATGCGGGGCACGCCCGAGTACCTTGAAGTCAGGTTGGGTGTAGCGACACGCACATCGAGTGGTGCGAATTGTTGTACCATGTTTTCAAGAGTTTGCATTGGTACGCAAAACGCGAACGCGACACCTGTCGCGTTCGCACACCATGCCCTACCAGCATGTTTCAGTATTATCCGCCCTGTCGCCAACATCGGCGGCAGGGCAATTTCCGGGTACAACTTCCCGACATTCGACAACTTCTGGTTCAGCAGCTCGATACTTGGCGATCTGTGTTGTCGGGGCAGTCTAAGTCTCTTGTGGCAGACCCAGGGTGTTCCAGCCTGTCGTCAACGTTTCGACGAAACATTTCCTTCCGCTGAGTGTGGCTGACGATGTCTGAATCGATCAGATGAGGTAAATCTACGTCGCTACTACGAGATCTGCCTGTCGCGCCCTTCCCAATAAGGTTTGCGCAGCTCTGTCTTCAGCACTTTGTTTGCCCCAGAAAGCGGGAAAGGTTCCGTTCTGAAATCGATGCTGCGAGGGCATTTGTACCCCGCGATCAAGCCGTGACAATGGGCCATCAATTCCTCGGAGGTTGCCTGCGCCTCTGGGTGGAGGATCACAATGGCATGCACACCTTCGCCCCATTGTTCTGACGGGATGCCAATCACCGCACTGGTGGCAACAGCTGGATGCTGAGCGAGTGCATTTTCAACCTCGGCCGAATAGACGTTTTCACCGCCGGAGACGATCATGTCTTTTACGCGGTCCATCAGAAAGACGAATCCCTCGTCATCCATGTATCCGGCGTCCCCGGTCATGACCCACCCGTCGCGGATGGTCTCAGCCGTCACATCAGGTTTGTTCCAATAGCCCAACATGGTAATCGGACCTTTCACCGCGATTTGACCGATGTCTCCAGTGGGCAAGGCCTGCCCGTCTTTGCCTACGATCTTTATCTCACACACACACGTCGCGCGCCCGGCCGAGCGCAGCTTGCCCGCAAAAGGCCCATCCAGTGTGTGGTATTTACTGTCGAGAACTGTGGCAACCGGGCTGAGTTCGGTCTGGCCAAAGGCTTGCATGAACGCGACATTTGGGAAGGCCTTGAAGGCATCCGCTAGAGTGGCCTCGGTGATGGGCGACGCGCCATAACCGATAAGTTCGAGAGATGAGATGTCGGTCTCTGCCAGCGTCGGCGAGGCGAGCATCATTTGCAGCATCACCGGCACCAGCAACGTATGCGTGGGGCGGTGTGTCTCGATTGCCTCAAGCGTGTCATCCGGCGTGAACATTGGGATCACAACATGGGTGCCGGCGACAAAGGTGACGGCCATGAACCACAGAAGGTCGGCGATGTGGAACATTGGCGCGGCATGCAGATAAACCGTGCCATCCACCACCTTGAGCTCTTGCGCGTTCGAGATGCCGCTGACGTAGAAATTGGTCTGCGACAGCATCACACCTTTGGGAAAACCTGTCGTGCCGCCGGTATAGAAGATGCCCGCCAGATCATCGTGGCTGCGATCAGCGTCCGCGACGGGTGCGGCGGCGGCAATGATATCTTCGTAATTCACCATGCCTTCGGGCGTGTCGCCATCGCCGCAGAATACGAGCGTCTTGAGGCCAGGAACTTGCGCCTGAATAGTCGGGGCGGCAGCGGCAAAGGCATCGTCGACAAGAAGGATCTCGGCGCCTGCGTCATTCAAAGCATAAGCGCACTCCGCAGGCGCCCATCGGATGTTCATCGGCATCATCGCACCGCCACCCCAGACGGTAGCAAAGAAGTATTCGATGAAGCGGTCCGAATTCAGAGACAAGAGCGCGACACGATCGCCGGGTTTCATGCCCAAGTTTTGCAAGGCCCCGGCCAGTCGCTGAACCCGATCCAGCAGTTCCGACCAGCTTTGCGAGCGGTTTTTGAAAACGGTAGCAGTGCCCTTTGGGTTCACCTGTACGGCGCGGCGCAGCACGGATGTGATCTGCATGTCTTTCCTCCCTTAACTAGTCTTGATCAGCTCATGCGTTGCCAGAGCAGGTCGCACATGCGGCCCACGCGAGCCTCAATGGCGGCGCTGGCGTCCACGGCCAGGTCTTCGCGCCATCGGCGGGCGACGATCTGCACGCTCATGGGCTGTGGTCCTTGCGGCAGTTCGGCCACGTGGGTCGGCACGCAGGCCGCGGGCAGACCCATGTAATTCATGGAATAGGACCAGAGCGCCGAGCCCAGAACCTCGCGCACGCCTTCGGCACCTTGAGTGTCGCGGTCGGGCGCAAAAAAGGGCTGCGGCAAGAACGGGCAGAGTACCAGCGGGTACTCTTCCTGAAACAGAGACCATTCGCGCGCGTAGAAGGTTCGCTTGGCCATCATCCGCAGGATGTCAGTATCCTTGTAGGGGGTGAACTGGTTGAAATACTCGTCAAAAATCGCGCGAATGGTGGGCGAGCCGTGTTTTTCGATGTCTGGCCCCATCAGGGCCAGTACCTCACCCATCAAAGTGCGATAGCCGTCCATGCCGCAGTCGCGCAGGTGGGGCGGGTCGATCTCGACCACCTGGTAACCTGCGTCTGTGAGCGCATCGCGGGCCATGTCGAGAGCACGGGACACTTCGGGGTGCAGGTCGAATTCATAGGTTTCTTTGGTAAAGCCGACCTTGATTGGGCCCTCAAAGGCCTCTCCACGCCAGGGCAGAGGTACGTGAAAGGGGTCGCGGGCGTCGGATTGGATCATTGTAGGCATGGCCAGATGCAGGTCCTCTGCCGTGCGGCAGATAAGGCCCTGTACGGACATGGATTGGGCCAGCATACCTCGTTCGGCTGTTTGGCTGGGGTTCCAGGCGGGGACGCGACCCAGACCGGGTTTGACAGTGACGGCACCATTGGCGGCTGCGGGAAAGCGCAGCGAGCCGCCGATGTCGTTGCCATGGGCCAGCGCGCCTATGCCGGCCATAAGGGACGACCCCGCACCGCCTGATGAGCCGCCGGGAGAGACGTGTTTACCCCAGGGGTTGTGGGTCCGACCGTGCAGCGGGTTGTCGGTGTCGGCGCGAAAGCTGAACTCGGGCGTATTTGTTCGACCGATGATGACAGCGCCTGCGTCCTGCAAATGGCGCACCAAGGGCGCGTCGTCGGGAGCGATCAAGTCTTTGAGCGCGGGCACGCCGTTGCTGCTGGCATAGCCAGTCTGGTCGACGTTGATCTTGATGGTGACGGGCACACCGTGCAGCGGGCCAGTGGGGTTACCCGCGGCACGAGCCTTATCAAGGTCAAGAGCGCGCGCACGGGCATCGTCGGCGCAGGACACCACCACCGCGTTTAGGTTCGGGTTGACCGCATCCATGCGGGTCAGGGCGGCGTCGATGGCTGCCTCGGCGCTCAGATCGCCAGTCGTGGTACGGGCAACGGTTTCAGAGGCGCTGAGGCGCCAAGTGTCGGTTTCGGTCATGAAAAATCTCCCGACCGCAGGTTAGGCGCAGGTCAGGAGAAGGCAAGTGAAACCATGGGCGCCGCAGCGTCATTTTTCGGAGGATCGCGATTCAGGAAATGTGGTGTCGGGATGGGAGCACTCCCGCCCCTTGGGTACGCATCAAAGATGCGCCCCCAGAAGCGTTGGGCCGGGCGCCGGGCCTGCGGCCCGGCGCGGCTCCGCCGGTTAGGCAGCGTAGCCGATGGTTTGCAACGCCATCTTGATCTCGTCCAGGATCGCCGGATCGTCGATGGTGGCGGGCATCTTGTAGTCCTTGCCATCGGCAATCGACACCATCGTGCCGCGCAGGATCTTGCCCGAGCGGGTCTTGGGCAGCCGGTCCACAACAACCGCCAGCTTGAAGGCCGCGACCGGTCCGATTTTCTCGCGCACCAGCTTGACCACCTCGGTCACCACCTCGCCGTGGTCGCGGCCTGCGCCTGCGTTGAGGCAGAGAAAGCCAACCGGCATCTGGCCCTTGAGCTGATCCGTCACGCCGATCACAGCGCATTCTGCGACGTCTGGGTGGCCTGCCAGAACCTCTTCCATGCCGCCCGTCGACAGGCGGTGGCCCGCGACGTTGATAACGTCATCGGTGCGCGCCATGATGTAGAGATACCCGTCCTCGTCGATCATGCCCGCATCACCCGTTTCATAGTAGCCGGGGAACTGCTGCAAGTAGGATTTCTTGAACCGCTCTTCGGCATTCCAAAGACCCGGCAAGGTGCCCGGGGGCAGGGGCAGTTTGACTGCAATTGCGCCAAGCTCTCCGGCCTTCATCTGGTGACCGCCTTCGTCCAGGATCTGTACGTCATAGCCGGGCATCGGTTTCGCGGGCGAGCCTAGTTTGGTCGGCAGTTCTTCGATCCCCAATGGGTTACCAGCGATCGTCCATCCTGTTTCAGTTTGCCACCAGTGGTCGATCACTGGCACTTTAAGCGCGTTTTGTGCCCAGACGATTGTATCGGGGTCAGCGCGCTCTCCCGCCAGATACAGCGCCTTGAGACACGAGATGTCGTAATCGCCGATCAATTCACCCTTGGGATCCTCGCGCTTAACAGCGCGAATGGCCGTTGGCGCGGTGAAGAAGCTCTTGACCTTATGCTCGGAAATCACTCGCCAGAAGGTGCCGGCATCGGGTGTGCCCACGGGTTTGCCTTCGAACACGATCGTGGTGTTGCCGTGGATCAGCGGGCCGTAGCAGATGTAGGAATGCCCCACGACCCAGCCCACGTCTGAGGCGGCCCAGAACACATCGCCGGGATCGACGTTGTAGATGTTCTTCATCGTCCAGTTCAGCGCCACCAGATGACCGGCGGTTGGACGCAATACACCCTTTGGCGCACCGGTGGTGCCCGATGTGTAGAGGATATAGGCAGGGTGGTTGCCTTCAACCGGGACGCATTCGGCGGGTTCTACACCGTACTGGAAGCCGTGCCAGTTGTAGTCGCGGCCTTCGATCAGTTGGGCCACCTCTTGTTCACGTTGAAAGATCACACAGAAGTCGGGCTTGTGGTCGGCAAGCTCGATGGCGCCGTCAAGGAGCGGTTTGTAGTGGACCACTCGGCCCGGCTCCATTCCGCAAGAGGCGGCGATGATCGCCTTTGGTTTGGCGTCGTCGATGCGTACGGCCAGTTCGTTGCTGGCAAAGCCACCAAACACCACCGAATGCACAGCACCTAGACGGGCACAGGCCAGCATTGCCTCAAGGGCTTCGGGGATCATCGGCATGTAGATGATGACCCGATCGCCTTTTTCGATACCCTTGGCGCGCAGGGCACCGGCAAGAGTCGCCACACGATTGCGCAGCTCGACGTAAGAAATCTCGCGCTTGGTGTGGGTAATCGGGCTGTCGTAGATGATGGCCGTCTGCTCACCGCGACCGGCCTCAACGTGGCGGTCAACTGCGTTCCAGCAGGTGTTGACCTTGGCATCGGTGAACCATTCATAGAGTGGAGCATTGGTATCGTTGAGCGCCTGTGTCGGGGCCTCGACCCAATCGATGCCCTTGGCAGCCTCAAGCCAAAAAGCTTCGGGGTCCTGTTTCCAGCTGTCGTATACGTCCTGATAGGCCACGGCGTCCTCCTCACTTTAGGCTTGGCGAATGTGTTACGCTTGGCGCGGGCAGAGGAGCAAGAAAATAGAGGAACGCAGCGTCAGATTACCGCAACAAATTTGCAGATAGTTCGAAAAAATACTGCAAATTTTTGCAAATCCCTCATTTCGCTAAGCATTTCATGCAGGCTTTGCTAATTTTGCAAAGTCATAAAATTGCGCGGCCAATTGACTGCATTGAATCTGTTAGGGCCCGAGAAGATCTCGAGGCCCCTTGGCGGATACTTGCCAGAGTGCCGGGGCTATCCGAGAATTATTTATTGTCGTTATTGATTGTAAAAGTGGAGCGCATATGTGGGGGGCGACAGGGAAGTCCCTGTTTCCAAGGACATGGGCCTGATCGCTATCAAAGCGGACGGCGCCCACAAAGAAAGACCAGAAATATGCGTAAGATTGTGTTTGCCGCGCTGTTGGGGTTGGCGGCATGTGGCGGTTACCCCACATCTCGGCCATTGGCTGTGGATGGCACCCGGAATGCCAACTTCGGGCAAGACGAAATCGAATGTCGTGCCTTGGCCGCGAACTATAACCCGCAGCAACAGGCGGGTGCCATTGGGGGCGGCGCAGTGTCTGGTGCCGTGATTGGTGGACTGACTTCAGCCAGCGGCGAAAGCACGGAAGGGGCCCTTGCCGGGGCCGCGATCGGCGGGCTACTTGGAGCTGCCGAAGGAAGCTATCAGGAAGACGAAGCGCGCCGTCAGGTCTTGATCAACTGCATGCAGGGCCGTGGGCACCGCGTCATCGGCTGATCAGGTCGGGCGCTCTGAGTTCCCTTACCTCGGTCAGAGCGCCCGATTGTCTTACCCGTATTGGTTCACTGGTGTGCTCAGCGATGGCGGCCATATTGAGCAGCCCGCGCGCGGTGATAGACGGGGAAACGATATGGGCCTTGTTGCCCATCCCCATCAGGATTGGGCCGACCTCGATACCGTCGGCTTTCATTTTGAGCACGTTGCGCACGCCACTGGCCGCATCCGCATGGGCAAAAATCAGCACATTCGCTTCACCTTGCAGACGCGAGTTTGGAAAAATCCGCTGGCGCAACTCGGGATCCAGCGCGGCATCCAGGTTCATCTCGCCCTCATACATGAAATCCCGTGCTTCCGCGTCCAGCAGAGCGATGGCCTCGCGTAGGCGCTTACCTGACCCCTCGGCCTGATTGCCGAACTGGGATTGCGAGCAAAAGGCGATCTTGGGTTCGACGCCAAAGCGGCGGGCGTGACGGGCAGCACCAATGGTGATCTCGGCCAGTTCTTCGGGCGTGGGCAATTGGCGCACATGGGTGTCGGCTATGAACAGTGGCCCATCTTCAAGGATCATCAGAGACAGCGCCCCATGCGGATGCAGGTTGCCATTGCCCAAAACCTGTTCGACATAGTTCAGATGCCAGCGATATTCGCCAAAGGTGCCGCAGATCAGGCTGTCGGCATCGCCTCGGTGCACCATGATCGCTCCAATGGCGGTGGAATTGGTGCGCATGATCGCCTTGGCCAGGTCAGGCGAAACGCCACGCCGCTGCATTAGCTCGTGGTACGAATTCCAGTATTCATAGTAGCGTGGGTCATTCTCCGGGTTTACGATCTGGAAGTCCTGCCCGGGTCGGACGGACAGGCCAAGGCGTTCACAGCGAGCTTCGATAACCTCGGGACGACCGATCAGGATCGGTGTTTCTGTGGTCTCTTCAAGGATCGCTTGGGCCGCGCGCAGCACGCGTTCATCTTCGCCCTCAGCAAAGACAATCCGGCGCGAGGCTGCCGCCGCAGCTTCGAACACCGGCCTCATAAGCAGGGCTGATTTGAACACTGTTTGGTTTAGTTGTTCTTTATATGCTTCCAGGTCCTCGATGGGCCATTTTGCGACGCCGCTTTCCATCGCTGCCTTGGCGACCGAAGATGACACGACGCCCACCAGACGTGGGTCAAATGGTTTGGGGATCAGATAATCTGCGCCGAAGGTCAGTTGTTCGCCCTTGTAGGCGGCGGCAGCTTCGGCGCTGGTGGTGGCGCGGGCCAGCTCGGCGATGCCGTCGACACAGGCGATCTGCATTTCGTCGTTGATCTCGGTAGCGCCCACGTCCAGCGCGCCACGGAAGATGAAGGGGAAGCAGAGGACGTTATTGACCTGATTGGGAAAATCGCTGCGACCCGTGGCAATGATGGCGTCGGGGGCTACTTTGCGGGCGTCTTCGGGCAAGATTTCCGGCGTCGGGTTAGCGAGGGCAAAGATGATCGGACGATCGGCCATCTTCTGCACCATTTCGGGCTTGAGCACATTGGGGCCGGACAGCCCAAGGAACAGGTCGGCACCGTCAATCACGTCATCCAGCGTCCGCAAGTCCGAGGCTTGGGCAAACGCCGCCTTATGCGGGTTCATGTCTTCGGTCCGGCCCTCGTAGACCAGCCCGTGAATGTCGCAAAGCCACACATTTTCGCGCTTCACACCTAGCTTCAGCAGCATGTTCAGGCAGGCGATGCCCGCCGCGCCACCACCGGTCGAGACGATCTTGATATCCTCGAACCGTTTGCCCGCCACGTGCAGCGCGTTCTTGGCGGCCGCGCCAACAACAATCGCAGTGCCGTGCTGGTCATCATGAAAGACCGGAATGTTCATTCGCT
This sequence comes from Falsiruegeria sp. JB4-1, assembly GCF_055693495.1. Lineage (NCBI taxonomy): Bacteria > Pseudomonadati > Pseudomonadota > Alphaproteobacteria > Rhodobacterales > Roseobacteraceae > Falsiruegeria > Falsiruegeria sp. JB4-1. Next base: position 3,318,941 of record NZ_JBVFTZ010000001.1, on the reverse strand, counting down.
CGCGACAGAGCTTTTCCACGATGAAGCAATCAGGCGCCTTGATGTCCTCGAGATTAATCGCTCCAAAGGTCGGCCCAAGGGCGCAGACGATATCGGCCAGCTTTTCCGGATCGCTTTCGTCCACCTCGATGTCAAAGCAATCGATGTTGGCGAACTTCTTGAACAGGACGGCCTTGCCCTCCATGACCGGCTTCGAAGCCAGAGCCCCAATGTTGCCCAAGCCCAGAACTGCCGTTCCATTCGATACGACCGCAACCAGATTTCCACGCGCGGTATAGCGGGACGCTGTTGCCGGGTCTTCCTTGATCTCGATACAGGCCTCGGCTACGCCGGGTGAATAGGCGCGTGCCAAATCACGACCATTGGCCATCGGTTTCGTCGCCTTGATTTCTAGTTTTCCGGGTTTGGGAAACTCGTGATAGTCCAATGCGGCCTGCCGCTGGCTCTGGTTGTCGGACATATGAAACACTCCTCCGGAAATTTAGTTTAGCGTTAAACTATTTTTGACGTTGGGGAAACCCCGTCAGGCATCCAACGACAGGGAAATCCTGTCGCAGGCGACTTCTTGCAAATCTGCCAACGCAGCGGCACTGTCCGCGCCAGAGGAGAGAGAGCCAATGTCTGACACCATAGCTGAAATGCGCTTGCCAACCAAAGAGTTGCGCGATGACATCCCGTTTTTTACCAAGACGCTTGGGATGCGGATGGATTCCATATATCCCGCCGACGATCCGCGCACGGCTGTTTTCTCTGGGCATGGGTTGCGGCTGCGGGTGGAAAAAGACGCCGCCGAAGCGCACTGGAACGATCCGAATCCTGACCGACGCACCGGACGAGTTTGCAGGCGGCGACCGCCGTTTGATCGCCCCAAACGGCACAGTGATCGAGATCGAAGAGCGCAATCCACCGATGGTGATGCCCGAAACGGTGCATTCGTTTGTTGTCCGCCGCCTCAAGGATCAAGCGCCCTGGATCATTGGTCGAGCAGGCATGCATTACCGCGATCTGGTGCCCGACCGTCTGGGTGGCTCGATCATCGCCAGTCACATACGCATTCCCGATGGCGGGCCGGTGCCGGACATGGTGCATTTTCACAAAGTGGGTTTTCAGCTGATCTTTTGCATCCATGGTTGGGTTGATGTCGTCTACGAGGATCAAGGCGACAAGATGCGGCTGACAGCGGGTGATTGTTTCATCCAACCCCCGAAATCCGCCACCGCGTGCTTGAAGCGAGCGACAACGTCCAGGTTATCGAAATCGGCGTCCCGGCCGAGCATGTAACCGAGATTGATCACGACATGCAACTGCCCACGCCGCACTACCGCCCGGATCGGGAATGGGACGGTCAGCGTTTTGTCTATAACTGTGCAGCAGGGGCCGAATGGGTTCCGTTCCGATTGCCGGGCTATGTCTGCCGCGACACGACGATTGCCGAAAATACCAAAGGCGTTGCCGGTGTGCAGGTCGTCCGCCGGGGCGAGGGCGCGCCGCATTGGGCCAGCCATGACACCGATATCCACTTTACCTTTGTGATGAACGGCACCCTCACGCTGGAGGGGGAGGGCCGCGAGCCATTTGCCCTGGAGCAGGGCGACGCCTTTGTCATTCCGCCCGGAATGAAGACCCGCCTGTCCGAACCAAGTGTAGACGTCGAACTGCTCGAAGTGACGCTGCCCGGGACGTTCAACACGACATTGGCCTGACCTTTTCCTCTTACCGTAAATGTCCCGCTCGAGGGCTCGCGGGGACAGGGGCAGAGCCCCCTTCACCTCTGCCTTCAATTCGGATTATGGTGTCGTACTCTGACCAAATGATCAAAATTCGGGGAATCGCCATGAGCTTGAAAGACGCCGCAAACAAGGTTCGCGAAAAGGCCTATGCGCCCTATTCAAACTTCAAGGTTGGCGCCGCTGTTTTGGGTCAAAATGGAAACATTTATTCGGGCTGCAACGTCGAAAACGTAGCCTACCCCGAAGGCACCTGTGCCGAGGCTGGAGCAATTGCCGCCATGGTGGCCGCAGGCGAAACCCGCCTGACTGAGGTCTATGTGGTGGCCGACAGTCCATTCCCAGTGCCGCCCTGTGGTGGATGTCGTCAAAAGCTTTCCGAGTTCGGGTCGCCCGATGTTGTGGTGACCATGGCTTCTCAGGACGGTATCGAAAAATCCATGACGATCGGAGAACTTTTGCCCGGTGCCTTTGGCTCCGAGCACATGGAGGGCAACTGATACATGGATGCCCGCTCGATCATTGCAAAACTGCGCCGCCATGATGTGCCTGACGCGGACGAACTTCGCTGGTTTGCCCAAGGTTTGGCCGATGGCGGTGTTAGCGATGCGCAGGCAGGTGCCTTTGCCATGGCTGTCTGTATGGGTGCGCTTGGGGCCGAGGGACGCGCGGCGCTGACGCTGGCCATGCGCGACAGCGGCGATGTACTTGGTTGGGATTTGGACGGGCCGGTGATCGACAAGCATTCGACTGGCGGCGTGGGCGATTGCGTCTCGCTGATGCTGGCCCCGGCACTGGCCGAATGCGGGGCCTATGTGCCGATGATTTCGGGCCGTGGTTTGGGTCATACCGGTGGCACGCTGGACAAGATGGAAGCGATCCCCGGTGTGACCACCCAGGTCGGCCAGGAGCGTTTGGCTGACATAGTGGGCGAGGTTGGCGCGGCTATTGTTGGTGCCACGGCGCAGATTGCGCCTGCCGACAAGCGTCTCTATGCCATACGCGATGTAACCGCGACGGTCGAGAGCCTCGATCTGATCACCGCCTCGATCCTGTCCAAAAAACTCGCCGCCGGCCCCGATGCGCTGGTGCTGGACGTCAAGGTGGGCAGCGGCGCATTCATGAAGACACCGGACGAGGCTCGGGCATTGGCCACGGCACTGGCCGACACCGCCAATGCCGCCGGATGCCGTACCTCGGCGGTGATCACTGACATGAACCAACCGCTGGCAAGCTCGCTCGGCAACGCGTTGGAGGTGGCCGAAATCATGCGTGCGCTGACCAGCGGACAGGCGAGCCTGCTGTCCGAGCTTTCGTCGGCTCTGGGGGGCGTTCTGTTGAAGGACGCCGGACTGGCTGCCTCGATCGAAGAGGGCACGGCAAAGATCGCCGAAATCATCCGCGACGGCCGCGCGGCCGAAAGGTTCGGTCGCATGATCGCAAGCGTCGGCGGCCCGGTCCAGTTCGTCGATAACTGGGCGCGTTTCCTGCCAGAGGCCAATGTGATCCAGGAGGTGACCGCCCGCGAGAGCGGCTATGTCGCGGCCATCAATGGCGAGGCGTTGGGGCTGGCGGTTGTAGCTTTGGGCGGCGGGCGTCAGGTAGAAAGTGACGAGATTGATCCGGCTGTCGGTCTGTCCGACGTCGTGCGTTTGGGGGGCAAGATCAGCAAGGGTGAACCTCTGGCCGTAATCCATGCCAGCCGCGAAGATGCAGCTCGTCAGGCCGAGGTCGCATTGCGTAAGGCCATCACCTTCAGTGCCTCTGCGCCCGACGTGCCACCCCTGATCCATGAAAGGATCGGTGCATGACACGGGCCTTTCTTGTGGTGATGGATTCGGTGGGCATTGGCGGCGCGCCGGATGCGGACCAGTTTTTTAACGGCGATGTGCCGGACACGGGCGCAAATACACTGGCGCATATCGCGCAGGCCTGCGCCGCAGGGCAGGCCGAAGAAGGGCGCAGCGGGTCGTTGAAACTGCCAAATCTGGTTGCGCTTGGCCTTGGCGACGCAGTCGAGGCCGCATCAGGTGAACGAGTTCTGGGAGCAGCCACCACCGGCAAATGGGGGTGCGCTCGCGAGCATAGCCTGGGCAAAGACACGCCCTCGGGCCATTGGGAGCTTGCGGGTTTGCCAGTGCCGTGGGATTGGCACTATTTCCCCGACACGCAGCCTGCGTTTCCTGTCGACCTGGCCCGCGCCGTGGCACAGGCTGCGGGAACCGATGGCATCTTGGGTGACTGCCACGCCAGCGGCACAGTGATCATCGACCAACACGGGGCCGATCACATGCGCAGCGGTTGGCCGATCTGCTATACCTCGGCCGATAGCGTGTTTCAGATCGCAGCTCATGAGGAAACATTTGGCCTCGACCGCCTGCTGCTGCTTTGTGCTGACGTGGCGCCGTTGCTGCACAAGATGAAAGTGGGCCGCGTTATCGCGCGGCCTTTCACAGGTTCTCCGGAGCGGGGATTTGCCCGAACCACCAATCGCAAGGATTTTGCCATTACACCGCCCGCGCCGATCCTGACCAATTGGGTACAGGATGCAGGCCGCGCGGTGCATGCCATCGGCAAGATCGGGGATATCTTTTCCATGCAGGGCATCGACACGCTGACCAAAGGGTCGGATGCCGAGTTGATGCAGGCTCTGTCTGACAAGGTCCAAACCGCCGAAGATGGCAGCCTGACCTTCGCAAATTTCGTTGAATTCGACAGCCTCTACGGCCACCGTCGCGACATCAGCGGCTATGCCCGCGCTTTGGAATGGTTCGACAGACAGATCGGGGCCATCCTGCCAAACCTGCGCGACGGTGATATCATGATCCTGACTGCCGATCACGGCAATGACCCCAGCTGGATCGGTACCGACCACACGCGCGAGCAGGTGCCGGTTCTGATCGCAGGCCTAGGCAGCGGTAAGATTGGTCAGGTCGATTTTGCCGACGTTGCTGCCAGTATCGCCCATCACCTCAACATCCCGGCGCAAGAACCGGGGCGGAGTTTCTTATGAACGTCGCTGACTTGCCAAAAATAGAATTGCATCTGCACCACGAAGGGGCCGCGCCGCTGGCCTTTATCCGACAGCTTGCACATGAAAAGAAAATGGACCTGAGCGGCATCTTCAAGCCCGATGGCGGGTACGACTTTCGCGATTTCGCCCATTTCCTGAGCGTCTATGAGGCCGCCAGCGAGGTGCTGACCGGACCCGAGGAATTCCGCCGCCTGACACTGGCCATTCTGGAAGAAAGCGCCGCAAACGGTGTGGTCTATTCAGAGACCTTTCTAAGTCCCGATTTCTGCGGCGGCGGCGACGTGGCTGCATGGCGCGACTATCTGGCCGCCATTCAGAATGCGGCGGATGAAGCGGAAACCAAGCTGGGCATAACACTGCGCGGCGTCGTCACTTGTGTGCGCCACTTTGGGCCAGAGCAGGCCAAGGCCTCGGCCATCTGCGCGGCCGAAACGGCGGGCGACTGGATCGTGGGTTTTGGCATGGGCGGCAACGAAGGTGTGGGCCGTCAGGGTGATTTCGGCTGGAGCTTTGATTGCGCCCGCGAGGCCGGGCTGCGGCTGACCACCCATGCAGGTGAGTTCGGCGGACCAGAAAGCGTGCGGGATGCGGTGCGAGACCTGAAGGTTGAACGTGTCGGCCACGGCGTGCGTGCCATCGAAGATGCCGACCTGGTGCACGAGCTCAAGGATCGCGGCACGGTGCTGGAGGTTTGCCCGGGCTCAAACGTTGTTCTGGGTCTTTATCCAGATTTCGCGGCCCATCCGATTGCGCGGCTGCGCGACGCAGGCGTCAAAGTGACCGTCTCTACCGACGATCCGCCCTTTTTTCACACGACGATGCGCCGCGAATATGAGATGCTGGCGCAGGCCTTTGACTGGAAAGAACAGGATTTTTCCGCCCTCAACGCCACTGCGCTTGAGGCGGCATTCTGCGATGAAGATACCCGCGCGCGGGTTAAGAAACGATTGGAGATGACATGAGCGACCACCTGACCGTTGTCGACCACCCGCTGGTGCAGCACAAACTTACGCTGATGCGAGACAAGGGTACGTCGACCGCCGTGTTCCGGCAACTTCTGCGCGAGATCACGCAGCTTCTGGCCTATGAAATCACACGCGAAATCCCGATGACCACGCGGTCCATCGAAACTCCGATGGAGGCCATGGATGCCCCCATTCTGGCAGGCAAGAAGATGGCGCTGGTTTCTATCCTGCGGGCAGGCAACGGTATGCTGGACGGCGTGCTGGAACTTGTCCCGTCGGCTCGCGTGGGCTTTGTTGGTCTTTATCGGGACGAAGAGACACTCAAACCGGTTCAGTACTACTTCAAAGCCCCAGAGAGCCTTAAAGACCGCCTTGTCATTGCGGTTGATCCGATGCTGGCCACCGGAAACAGTTCAGCCGCGGCGATTGATTTGCTCAAGAACGCAGGCGCCACCGACATCCGCTTCCTGTGCTTGCTGGCCGCGCCCGAAGGCGTCGCCCGGATGAAAGAGGCGCACCCCGATGTTCCTATCGTGACAGCCTCGCTTGATCGTGAACTGAACGAAAAAGGCTATATCATGCCGGGACTTGGCGACGCGGGCGACCGGATGTTCGGGACAAAATAAGGCGAATCAGAGGCAACTGTACGCTTTACTCAAGAGCCTATTTACGGCATCCTACCTCCACATCTTGTGGGGGCAGTCATGAGAATTACAAGAGTTATTGCAGTCGCCATAATGGTCGCAACAGTGGGTTTGACAAATTTGAACGCTCAAACCTTGCGAAAATCGTCTCCTCCGGCGGAATTTCCACCTGCGTCCTATAAAGGCAAGCAATACGTCGACAGTCGTGGGTGTATCTACATCCGGGCTGGAATTGACGGAAATGTAACCTGGGTGCCGCGGGTTTCGAGAAACCGACAGCAGGTTTGCGGCTACAAGCCCACGGCGGTGGCCAGCAGCACAGCGTCTCCAAAACAGGCAGCTGCTCCCAAGTTGATCACAATTGAACCTTCGGCGGCGCCTGTTGCGGCAGCGACAGCGAAGCCGACTGCGCCAGCCAAGCCCAAAGCAAAACCACAAGCCCAAACTACGGCCAAAGTCCAGACAACAGCCAAAGCGCCGACACAAACCCAAACCAAGACGCGGAAGGCGACACGAGCCAAGCCAAGCCCAGGCCCGGAACCAACGTTGTTTTCGTCGCCAAAGCCAACACCTGCCGCCAAACCCGCGGCTCCGACCGTTCGGACGACGACGCGTACAACGACAGTTCGTCCTGCAACGACACAGCCGGTTCAAACGACCACGACACGGGTACGCCCGGCTACTACGTCAACAACGACTGCAGCGCCCGTTGTCGCTCCGAGACGTACTGCTCCGGCGGCTACGGGTGGCGGATGTTCCAATGCGTCAACGTTCAGCCAGCAATTTATCAACAAAAAGGGTGTCCGCTGCGGACCACAGACGGAATCTCCGATCACCTATGGATCAGGCAAAAGCCGCAAGTCTTCCAGCTTGACCACACCGCCAGATCAATCGAACGTCACTGTTTCTCTCGACACGCGGATTCTGCCTCGTCATGTACATGACAATCGGCAGAACACCACCAATGTATCTGTTCCAAAAGGGTACCGTCCTGTTTGGAAAGATGATCGCCTGAACCCGCATCGAGCCGAACGGACTTTGCGTCCGGCGATTGCCTACAGCAGCTTTGAACCCCCAACAGGCTTTCGTGCTGTTGAGCGAGAGGACGATCGCTTAAATCCGAACCGTGCAATGCGGACGGCTCAGGGCGACGCTCAGAGCGATTTGATTTGGCAACGAACTGTCCCGCGCACACTTAGGCCCGTGGACACCAACCCTCGTGTGATTCAGATTGAAAACAGTGAAGACGCATACACGAACCTGGCCTCTAGACCTTCCCGGTTAACGTATTCCACTCGTTCGGGTCCAACTGCTCCGAACAATGCGCGCTACGTGAGAGTCGCCGCTTACCAGAGCGATGCAGCAGCGCGCCAAGCTGCGCAGTCGCTGTCAGGTACAGGCTTGCCGCTGAATGTTGGAACGGTTCGAAAGGGTTCCGGGACTTACAAGGTCGTTTTGGTCGGACCATTCAATTCCCAGTCTCAAGCCAATTCGGCACTCAATCGAATCCGAAGTGCCGGTTACTCAAAGGCACGACTGACGAAGTAAGCAAAGTTTGTAGTACCTAAAAACAACCCAGCAATTCGATGGGTCATTTTCCATGAGCTCATTCGCCGCAAATACTTTGCAGCAAAACCCAGTCGCGATCAGGTAGTACCGGTTCCAGAGTTCGTCCTGCCATTGGGTCTGCCTCGATCAAGCCCAAAACGGTTTCACCGGTGACATCTCGTGCATAGGCATAAGGTGTGGACGGGATAGCTGCCTGCGCAAAAACTGACAAAACAGTGTCTTCGTCCAAAACTGGTCTGGAAACGGCCAAAGCATGTTCAGCGTAGCTGTCCAAGACGTTCGGCGCGATTTCACCAGTTGTGAGCAAGCGAAACGACGGCCAGACACCAGCAAAATCCAACAGCTCGTCCAAGGGATCCTGCTGTTCGGCGCGGGCCCTTTCGGCCAAGACATAACCAGCCGCAACAGCCGGGTCTTCGTGATCTTCGATAAGAGTCCGGTTGAGCAGGACAATGCCGCCGGGAAGGTGGAGACTGTCGGCTATTCCATCAGGCAGCACCGCCAACTTGCCAACACCAGTGCGGTCCGCGAGCCGCTCCAGAACTGGATCGGCGTCAGGTTGATGGCAAGCCGGACCGCCGACACGTTCAATGCGATCCAGTAATGCGCGCCCTATGGCTTGCCGCTTGATCTCTGGTACCACGCTGATGGTGTGCCGTTTCATTGCACCGGGCAACCAGAAAACAAGCACAACGAGAAGCAAGGATACGATGCTCAGCACAGTGGCCAGGCGCAGACGCCCGGGATGGGGCCGCGCGCGTTCTATCGCCCGTTGCAATCGTTCGATAGCTTCGATCATGGTCGTTTCGGATTCAGCGAGTTCCAATGTCTCATCGGGGTCGCCATCGGGGTGATAGATTGCGGGAAATGCACCGGGGTTCAAGCGCACAAGAGCAGCCAGCGACCAATGGGTCAGTGCGCTGTCATTGAAGTCGGAAATCGTCAAGGTGGCATCACCAATCGATACAACAACCTCGCGGCGTTGCTGCTCGGCCGTAGGCCGCCAAAGACCGGTGGCTTCGATCCGTTCATATTGCTTGAGAGCGGTCATTCTCGTGCGGTCTGCTCGTTTCTTGTTGTGACCAACCTAACATGTTCGCAACCTCGGCGGCAAACAGCTTGCGTGTTGTAGGCGGTACTGGCTTAAGAAAAATACGATCAACTGGGGTGTTCAGGACGAAGCCTGTCGGAAACAGCCGTCAGCGTCGCGTGCAGACCAGTCACGAAGGCGTATTCACGGTAGCGGGTTAACATGCAGGTAAGTATCAAGAATTCCCCCATCGCAGCCGCGTGCTTCATGGTTGCTGCAATGGCCATGATCGGGGTTATCGACAACTTTATTGTGCGGCTGGCTGAGAACATTGGCCTTTGGCAATTTCATGTGGTGCGTTCGTCGATGATGTTACCCATCGTCTGGCTCATGTCAGTCGTGGGTTTGGGACAATTCGGCGCTCAGCGAACATGGGCTGTCGTGGTGCGAAGCCTTTTGATCGCAACTGCGATGCTGTTTTATTTCAGTGCTTTGGCCCTAATGCCGATCGCACAGGCGCTGGCTGGTCTTTTTACGTCACCAATCTTTATCCTGTTGATCACGGGATTAGGCATGGGACAGAAAATTGGCCCTTGGCGTATTCTGGCAGTAGCAATCGGTTTTGCGGGCATCTTGTTTGTTTTGCAGCCTGATCCGCAGGATTTTGATTGGAAGATTTTGATTCCTGTGATTGGTGGCCTCTTCTATGCCCTTGCCGCCATTGCGACCCGCAGCCTGTGTGGCGGTGAAAGCACCGTTGCCCTTCTGGGGGGCATGACCATCGCGCTTGGCCTTATGGGGATTGCGGGTGTCACGGTGCTGCATTTCTTTCCTTTGGACAGTGTTGATGGTCCTGCGGGGTTTGTTACGCGCGGTTGGGTCTGGCCAATGGGAAATGCTATCTTATGGGTCGTGGTTCAGGCCGTGGGATCTGTGACCGCTGTTTTTATGCTGATCAAGGCGTATCAGCTGGGCGAGGCTTCTTATGTTGCCGTGTTCGAGTATTCAGTGATGATCTTTGGGCCGGTTTTTGCATGGGCCGTGCTGGGGCAGGGGTTGGGGATTTGGCAAATCGCTGGGATTGCCCTGATTGCATTGGCAGGCAGCATTATCGCCGTTCGATCAAAGGCCTGAGGGTTTTCCCTGCCCGGCGACGTGCTATGCCTGTTGCATGATTATTTCGACCGGACGCAAATACATCTTTGTTCACATCCCAAAGACCGGAGGTACCTCGATGGCGCTGGCGCTGGAAGCGCGCGCCATGAAGGATGATATCATTGTGGGGGATACGCCAAAGGCAGTGCGACGGCGCGGGCGGACAAAACGGCTTGCAGATCTTGCGCGTGGCAGGCTTTGGAAGCATTCAACCCTGGCCGACATCGAAGGGTTGATTGCGCCTGAAACACGACAAGGCATGTTTGTTTTTACCTTGGTGCGGAACCCCTGGGACAGGGTCGTCAGCTATTACCATTGGCTGCAAGCTCAGAGGTTTGATCACCCTGCTGTCAGGCTGGCCAGAGCCGTTGGGTTCAGGGAATTCGTTCTGCATCCTCACACTCAGGCGTCGTTCCAACAGTCACCTGCGTCGAGTTATGTCTGCGATGCGAATGGACAAGAACACTGTCAGGCTTTCATTAGGGTGGAGCATTTAGAAGAAGACATGGCGCCACTGGAAAGTCATCTTGGGTTTTCACTGGATATCCCGCACGTAAACCGTTCAGATCGCGAGCGTGACTACCGTACCTACTATGACGCGGAAACGGCCCGGCATTTAGGGGAAATGTGCCGCAAAGACATTGATCGGTTTGGATACACGTTCGAAAATTAGCCTGCGTTTGTTCAGAGTTTGGGGTCAATTCCCGATATGGACGCTCACTGTCACCAAAAGTCGAAGTAATGCCACATTCTTGCCCTTGTTCTGACGTTACAGGGGCACTCGAATCGGGCCTGCTATCAAATACATCATAGTTAATCCGGCGTGCTTATGACTGCTGCTGCCACAACCAAGGAATGGGCCTGTGTTCGGATGGAAAGAAAAAGGGGGTCGCGGGACCCCTCGTATGGCCGAAGCCAGCGCTGCGCTGGATGGCCTGTTGATTACCGGTCAAGCCGGGTTTCTGAAGGGCACGCATGTGGCCTCGAACCTGGGCTGGCGTGCTGTTGAAACATTGTCCGTAGGGGACAAGGTTTTGACCTTTGACCATGCGATGCAGCCCATCGTGGACATCCAGCGCGAAACTCTGATTCAACCCGAAGGGAGTGTGATCGGAAGCCGAAGGCCGGTACTGGTCCCTCGAGATGCGCTGTTCAATCGCAGAGAGCTTTGGTTGATGCCGGATCAAGGTATCCTTGTCGAATGCGAAGCCGCACAAGATGCCATGGGCGATCCCTTTGCTGTCGTGCCCGCGCGCATGCTGAATGGCTTGCGGGGCATTACTCTGGGGGTGCCGGGCGAAGAGATCGAGGTGACAACCATCGGGTTTTCACACGATGAGGTGGTTTATGTCGAAGGTGGGATGTTGGCACATTGCCCGCATCCACAGCCTGTCTTTTGGGAAAATGAACACCCAAAGGTGGGTCTTTATGACGTGCTCAGCGGTCCCGCAGCTCAATTTTTGGTCAACTGCATAATTGATGACGATGATGCTTCGGCAGTCGCCACACGTCCAGATCTACTGCCGGGTGAATTTTGCGATCGCCCAGTGCGCCCCAGCAGACCTGAAATATTAGTTTAAACTCCGAGCGGTTCGGAGCTTTGGAGCGTCGATACCCTCGGTCTCCAACAGGAAACCGGCGCCCCTTGGGACGCCGGTTTCTTTGTTTCTCATTGGCTTAAAGCTCAGGCTGCCTTGGCGTCGGGGTTGAAACGACCATAGAAGGTCTGACCCTTTTCAGCCATCTCGCGCAGCAGCGGCGGGCAGGCAAAGCGATCGCCGTATTTTGCAGACAGCTGATCACACCGTTCGGCCGCATAAGGCGCACCGATAATGTCCAGCCAGCTGAGCGGACCACCGGACCAGGGTGCAAAACCCCAGGCCAGGATCGCGCCAACGTCCGCTTCGCGGATGTCCTCGACCACGCCTTCTTCCAGCGCGCGCACGGCTTCCAGAACCTGTGCGAACATCAGACGTTCCTGCACTTCGATCAGATCGGGCTGCTCGTCTGCCAGCGGGTATTTGTCGTGGATACCTTTCCAGTACCCGGTGCGCTTGCCCTTTTCGTCATAGTCAAAGTAGCCCGCGTTGGCCTTACGACCCAGACGACCTTCTTCTTCCATCCAAACGATCAGATCATCGGCTTCGGACGCCGGATAGGCATTGCCCATGGCGGCTTTGGTTGCCTTCATGATGCGCACACCCAGATCGATTGAGGTCTCGTCACCCAATTGCACAGGACCAACCGGGAAGCCCAACTGGCGCGCCGCATTGTCGATCAACACGGGCGCGACGCCCTCGGTGATCATGCGGGTTGCTTCGTTGCCATAAGGGATGATGCAGCGGTTGCAGTAGAAGAAGCGCGCATCGTTGACCACGATCGGGGTCTTGCGGATCTGACGCACGTAATCCAGCGCCTTGGCGACCGCACGGTCCCCGGTTTCCTTGCCTTTGATGATCTCGACCAGAAGCATCTTCTCGACGGGCGAGAAGAAGTGGATGCCGATGAACTGATCAGGACGAACGCTCGCCTTGGCCAGATCGGTGATCGGCAGGGTCGAGGTGTTCGAGGCAAAGATGCAATCCTCGGGGATAATCGCCTCGACCTTCTTGGTCATGTCGGCTTTCACGGCAGGATCTTCGAACACGGCCTCGATGATCAGGTCACAGCCTTTGAGCTGTTCCAGATCCGGGGTCGCGGTGATGCGGCCCAGCATGGCGTCTTTCTTTTCCTGCGTGACCTTGCCGCGCTTCATCCCCTTGTCGAGGTAGGCCTCGGTATAGGCTTTGCCCTTGTCAGCAGCAGCCTGATCTCGGTCGATCAGAATGACCTCCATTCCGGCTTGAGCGGACACCAGCGTGATGCCAGCACCCATCATGCCTGCACCCAGAACGCCCAGCTTCTTGACGCGCTGATCGGCGACATCCTTGGGACGCACGGCGCCTTTTTCCAGCGCTTCCTTGTTCAGGAACAGCGAGCGGATCATGGCACCAGACGAGGGGTTCATCAGCACCGATGTGAACCAGCGCGCTTCGATCTTCAGCGCGTTGTCAAAGTCAACCAGAGCACCTTCGTAAACAGCGCTCAAAAGCGCCTTGGCCGCCGGGAACGCGCCTTGGGTTTTACCGTGAACCATGGCCGAAGCACCCACAAAGGTCATGAACCCTGCGGGGTGATAGGGCGCACCACCGGGCATCTTGTAACCTTTGGCGTCCCACGGCTTGACGATGTCGGCGTCCTTGGCATTCAGCACCCATTCGCGCGCTGCAGCTACCGGATCGGCAACAACCTCATCCACCAGACCGGCCCCTTTGGCCTTTTGGGCGTCCAACATCTTACCTTCGAGCAGCAGCGGAGAGGCCGCCATCGCGCCCAGCTTTTTGGCCAGACGAGTAGTGCCACCAGCTCCGGGGAAGATGCCAACCAGAATCTCCGGCAGGCCATATTTCGCCTTGGGGTTCTCGCTGACAAAGATGCGGTGCGTGGCCAGCGGCAGTTCCAGACCGATGCCAGCAGCGGTGCCGGGCAGGGCCGAGGCAATCGGCTTGCCGCCCTTGTTGGTCTTCTTGTCCATACCGGCACGTTCGATTTTGCGCAGAAGGGCATGCATCTGCATGGTGCCTTCGAACAGGCCCTTGGCCGGGTCGTCGCCCGCTTGTTCCTTCATCACGGCCAGCAGGTTCAGGTCCATGCCGCCCGCAAACGAGCCCTCTTTGCCCGAGGTGACCACGATGCCTTTGACTGCGTCATCGGCCAATGCGTCGTCGATGCAGGCGTCCAGTTGGGCCAGACCGTCGAACGACATCACGTTCATGGTTTTGCCCGGTACATCCCAGGTGATGGTTGCGACGCCGTCTGCGTCTTTCGTCAGTGTAAATTCAGCCATTTTCTTATTCTCCAGACGCCGTTCTTACACGCGCTCGATGATGGTCGCTGCACCCATGCCGGATGCGATACACAGGGTTGCCAAACCGGTTTCCTTGTCCTGACGCTCCAGCTCGTCCAACAGGGTACCGATGATGATCGCGCCGGTTGCACCCAGTGGGTGGCCCATGGCGATAGAACCGCCGTTGACGTTGACCAGTTCAGGATCGACATCAAACGCCTGCTGGAAACGCATTACGACCGAGGCGAAAGCTTCGTTCACTTCGAACAGGTCGAAGTCGGAAATTGCCATGCCATTGTCGGCCATGATCTTTTGCGTCACCGGCACCGGGCCGGTCAGCATGATGGTCGGGTCCAGGCCGATTTTGGCGGTGGCTTTGATGCGGGCGCGGGGTTTCAAGCCGTGCTTCTCACCAAACTCCTTGTTGCCGATCAGAACAGCCGCTGCACCATCCACGATGCCGGAAGAGTTGCCCGCGTGGTGGATGTGGTTGATCTTTTCCAGGTGCGGGTACTTCAGCATGGCGATCTTATCAAAGCCCGGCATCTGCTCGCCCATCATCTGGAACGCAGGGTTCAGGCTGCCCAAGGACTGCATGTCGGTGCCGGGACGCATGTATTCGTCGCGATCCAGAATAGTCAGGCCGTTCTGGTCCTTGACCGAGATGACCGACTTGTCAAAGCGGCCCTCTTCCCAGGCCTGCGCCGCACGGCGCTGCGATTCCATAGCCAACGCGTCCGCTTGATCACGGCTAAAGCCATACTCTGTGGCAATGATGTCCGCCGAGATACCCTGCGGAACAAAGTAGCCATCAATCGCAATCGACGGATCAACAGCAATTGCCGCGCCGTCGCTGCCCATGGCCACGCGGCCCATCATCTCGACACCACCGGCAATGTAGCCGTCGCCAGCACCACCGCGCACCTGGTTTGCAGCCAGGTTTACGGCTTCCATGCCGGATGCGCAGAAGCGGTTGATCGACAGACCGGGGATCGACTCGTCCAGGTCCGAGGCCAGAACGGCCGAGCGCGCCAGACAGCCGCCCTGTTCCATGACTTGGGTGACGTTGCCCCAGATCACGTCCTCGACGGCATGGCCTTCGAGGTTGTTACGCTCTTTGATGGCGTTCATGGTCAACGCGGACAGGCGCAGGCTGGTCACCTCGTGCAGGCTGCCATCCTTGCGGCCCTTGCCGCGCGGGGTGCGCAGGGCGTCATAGATATAGGCTTCGGTCATTGGTTTAGTCTCCTCAAGCGCGGTCCGACGGATTGCCGGGCATCAGGTCATAGGGGTGTTTCCAACCGGGCAGGGCGCTGATGCGGTCCAGCCAGGCGTTGATGTGGGGCCATTCGGCACGGTCAAAGCCGAAGGGTTCGGGGTAGTAGAGATAGCCACAGCAGCTAAGGTCGGCGTTGGTGACCCCGTCACCGACAATCCAGTTGCGGCCTTCCAGATGGTTGTTCAACAACTCATAGGCGCCACGCAGGCGGCCCTGGTTGAAAGCAATCACCTCGGCCGGGCGTTTGTCCTCGGGCAGGAAATTCATCAGAAAGCGGGTGACACCAGCCATCGAGCTGAGCTTGTGGTTGTCCCACAGCACCCAGCGAAAGATCTCATAGTTCTCTTCGTGGGTCTTGCCGCCGAACTTGCCGGACTTCTCGGTCACATAGGCCTGGATCGCGCCAGATTGTCCGGTTTTGAATTCACCGTCCACCAGCACGGGGGCCTCGCCCAACTCGTTGACATTGGCGCGGTATTCCGGCGTGCGGGTCTCGCCTTTGAAAAAGTCGACAAAAACCGGCTCCCACTGCAGCCCGCTCAATTGCAGGGCCAGGGCCGCCTTGTAAGAATTGCCGCTTTCTCCGAAGCAGTAAAGTTTCATTGTCATGGCAAGGCCCCTCCCGTGGCTGGCCGTGGAATTTGAGTATTTGTGAAAAGATGAAGAGGCATTGGTGACACTTCGTTAACCCTGATGTGCTTGGTTAGAGACGCGGTACAGGCTGGAGAGCCGATGGCCGCAAAAGGTGAAGTCGTCCCTGTCCTGATGGCGAGTGAGCCCCGTGGCAGGGACGCATTCCCATTTCATCTTTTCAAAAATACTCCCGCCGGAGGCACTCGACGGAGATACTTGGTGAATTCCGCGAGGACCTATCGCTTGCGGTCCTCAAGCTCTGCATTGAACAGACGCAGTCTGTGGGTCAGGTTCTCCTCGTTGATTACGCTGTTGAAATTCTCGAACAAGAAGGACAAAGCCTCGCCTTCGTCCAACCCGGCTTCGCGCGCGAAATTCTTGAGCTTGCGGTACGCATCCTCGGTCATGGCGCAGGGAAAACGACGGGTCAGTTTGAAGCGTTTGGGCATGGGCGTCCTTTGGAATAGTTGGCTTCGGGCGTGGGCCGCCCGAAGCCGATGTTCCGCTTAGAAGTTCGCGGCGTCCAGTGTCATAATGGTGTCGCCACCGCTCTGGATGCGGGTCAGGTGCATTCCGGTCGCGGGCAGGCGGCGTGCCATGTAGAAACGGCCGGTGGTCAACTTGGTCTCATAGAACTCTTTGTCCTCGGTACCAGCGGCCAGTGCCTCCAGCGAAGCCTTGCCCATACGCGCCCACATCAGGCCGAGGCAGACGTGGCCGAACATGTGCATGAAGTCATACGAGCCCGACAACGCATTGTTGGGGTTGGTCGCGTTCTGCATGAAGTACATGCCAGCAGCCTGCAGGTCCTTGGACGCTGCTTTCAGAGGCTCCAAGAAGTGGCGATCAAACGCTTCGTCCTGACCTGCGTTGTCCTTGATGTACGATTTCACCAGCTCAAAGAAAGCCATCACGTGCTTGCCACCATCTGCGGCCAGCTTGCGGCCCACGAGATCCAGCGCCTGAACGCCGTTGGCGCCCTCATAGATCATGGCGATACGGGCGTCGCGTGTGTATTGCGACATGCCCCATTCTTCGATGTAGCCATGGCCGCCATAGACTTGTTGTGCCTGAACGGTCATGTCGTAGCCTTCGTCGGTCAGAAAGCCCTTGATGACGGGGGTCAGCAGCGAGATCAGGCCATCGGCGTCCTTGTCACCCTTACGGTGTGCCGCATCGATCATCGAGGCGCCCCACAGGATGAACGCGCGCGCGCCTTCGACAAAGCTCTTCTGATCCATCAAGTTGCGGCGGATGTCAGGGTGCACGATCAGCGGATCGGCAGGGCCTTCGGGGTTCTTGGCACCGGTCACGTCGCGGCCTTGCAGGCGGTCCTTGGCGTATTCCACAGCGTTCTGATACGCCGCATCCGCCTGACACAGGCCCTGCATGCCGACGCCCAGACGAGCTTCGTTCATCATGGTGAACATGGCGCGCATGCCCTTGTGCTCTTCGCCAATCAGGAAGCCGGTTGCGCCGTCATAGTTCATCACACAGGTCGAATTGCCGTGGATGCCCATCTTTTCTTCGATCTTACCCACAGTGGCAGGGTTGCGATCACCCAGCGAGCCGTCTTCGTTGACCATGTATTTGGGCACGATGAACAGCGATACGCCCTTGATGCCTTCGGGGCCGCCAACGATCTTGGCCAGGACCAGGTGAATGATGTTGTCGGCCATGTCGTGATCGCCCGACGAGATGAAAATCTTCTGCCCGGTGATTTTGTACGACCCATCAGCCTGCGGTTCCGCCTTGGTGCGCATCAGGCCCAGATCGGTGCCGCAGTGCGGTTCGGTCAGGTTCATGGTGCCGGTCCAGTCACAGCTGACCATTTTGGGCAGATAGGTGTTTTTCTGCTCTTCGGTGCCGTGTGCCAGGATCGCCGAGGCTGCACCGTGGGTCAGGCCCTGATACATTGTAAATGCGCTGTTGGAGGCCGAGAACATCTCGCCCACTGCGGTTCCCATCACGTAAGGCATGTTCTGACCGCCGTACTGCTCTGGCATGTCCAATCCGGTCCAACCGCCTGCTTTGACCTCTTCAAAAGCTTCCTTAAACCCGGTGGGGGTGCGCACAACGCCGTTTTCCAGACGGCACCCTTCGGTGTCGCCGACAACATTCAGCGGGTGCAGCACGTTGGTGGCCAGTTTGCCGGCTTCTTCCAGAACGGCACCGGTGAACTCGCTTTCCAGCTCATCATAACCGGGAATGTCGGATTGCGAGACCTTGAGGACGTCATGCAGAACGAACTGAGTGTCCTTGGTTGGGGCGTTGTAGATGGGCATGAGGAGCTCCCTGGGTAGATGGATATTGTTGAGATCGGAGGACCGAAGAAGTTACTCGGCGGCCTTCTTGTCTTGATTGCTCGAGGTGATGATCTTTTCACCCCATTTGAGTTGTTCCTTGAGGTCATCAATGGCCTGGTTCAGCTCATCGCGCTGCAGTTCCATGTCAGCCAGACGTTCGCGCGCCAGCTCATAGGTCCGTTCCAGCTGAACCTGTTGCTGATCACCTACGTCATAAAGGTCGAGAAGTTGGCGAATTTGTTCCAGGCTGAAGCCAAAACGTTTACCACGCAGGATCAGTTTCAGGCGCGCGCGGTCACGTTTGGTGAACAGGCGCTTTTGTCCCTCGCGGATAGGGAACAACAATTCTTTTGACTCATAGAACCGCAAGGTGCGGGGCGTAACATCATACGTGTCGCACATCTCGCGAATGGTCAGTGTGTTGTCAGTCATAATGTCAAACTCTCATTACAAGTGTTGTGACCCTGAGGTGATCAGTGTTGCCGCTGTTTACAACATCCGCTTGACGTTTACGTAAGTTGAACGCTGCGTCACGAAATTTCTGACGTAAGATCAAACGAAGTTTCGCGGTACTCCGGCAATAATTTGCCGCCGCGTCACAATGGGTTTGCGGTGTAGTAAGCCGGTGTTCAGGTGAATCACCGGCCCGAAGCACCACCACGTGGACCTGCATAATGCTGTCGCCGCGCTGATCGATTTGCGGAAACCTGGGCATCCCAATTGGCTTGGGACACGCGCGGCAGGCGCGGTTCCATAACCGTTTGGACCGACGTCGCAAGCGGTAAGAGCAAAGCATGAGATTACGATCAGAAAGGGAAGTTTCATTGGGCACCTCTCACCAGAATAGGTGCAGCACCGAAGTGACCCCTGGTCACTGGTCGCGATGCACCAATGACAAGAATGTAGTTGTCAATCTGTTAGATCAACGCCGCCCCGAGCATTTCACGTGTTTTTGAGAGTGGGGCAAACGCTTCAAATTCTACTCGATCTTGCCGTCCTGCAGGTCCTTGGCGGTTTCTTCGCGCAATTGGATTAGTTCGGACATGGCTTCTTCGAGTTGCTGTTTTTGCGATTCAAGCTCTTTGAGTTGTACACCGGCGTTGCGCACGAATGCTTCCATTTGCGCACGATTGCCTTCGTGTTCATATATCAGTAGCCACTGCCGGATCTCTTCCAAGGGAAAGCCGAAACGGCGACCGCGCATGATCAGCTTCATCCGGGCGCGTTCGCGTGCACCATAATAGCGCGAGCGGCCTTCGCGGTCGGGCTGCAAAAGCTCGATGTATTCATAGTACCGAAGCGTGCGCGGGGTGACGTCGAACTCGGCGCACATCTCCTTGAATGACAGTCGGGTGTCAGACATTCTAAATCTCCTTGGCCGCAACCTATGGTGTCGTTGCGACAAGCGCAACAGGTGGGCTTGCCCTTTTGGCGCACGCAGGCTCATAAAGAGACAAAGCCCATGCATAAAGTGCAAGCAATGACAGACAAGACAAAAATCGCGGCTCAGTTTATTCAGGCCATTCCTCACGCCAAGGCCCTTGGACTTCAGCTGACCTACATCGGCAACGGCGAGGCTGAAATAACCATGCCCTATAACGAGGCGTTGATCGGCGATCCCAAGACCGGCGTGATCCACGGCGGGGCGGTGTCTGCGATGATGGACACCTGCGCGGGGGCTGCCGTGATGAGTCACCCCGCCGCGCCTGGCGGGACCGCGACCATCGACCTCAGGATCGACTACATGCGGGCAGCAACGCCGGGGCAGGCCATCACCACCAAGGCCGAGTGCTATCACATCACTCGCAACGTGGCCTTTGTACGGGCGACCGCGACAGACGAAGACACGGATCGCCCCGTGGCCACGGCCTCGGGCGCATTCACGGTGGAGAAACGCTGATGACTCGATCCAAGCCTGAACCAATGCAAGTGGTCAAGCAGCGCCGCGATGCCACGTTGAATGCGCTCGTCAATGGCGTGCCTTTTGTTCAGTTCCTCGACATCACCTTTGACCGACGCGGAGATGAACTGACAGGGGTGCTGAATTTTGACGACAAGCTGATCGGCAACCCGTTTCTGCCCGCGATCCATGGCGGCGTGACAGCCGCGTTTCTCGAGGTGACGGCCGTGATTTCGCTCAGCTGGTCGCACCTGTGGCCGCTGATCGAAAGCGGCGAGCTGTCGCCCGAGGACATCGAGGCCGGCAATATGCCTCCGTTTCCCAAGACCATCGATCTGACGGTGGACTATCTGCGCTCGGGCCTGCCGCGCGACGCTTATGCTCGGGCCTATATCAGCCGGGCCGGGCGGCGCTATGCCTCGGTTCGGGTTGAGGCGTGGCAGGACAATCACGACAAGCTTTTCGCGCAGGCCAGCGGTCACTTCCTGATGCCGCAGCTCAAGGCCGAGTGATCTGGTGAGCGATCAGATCACCCACCGGCGGGTTCTGAACATCGCCATACCGATCGTTATTTCAAATGCAACTGTGCCCATACTGGGCGCGGTTGACACGGGTGTTGTAGGCCAGATGGGGGCAGCGGCACCCATCGGAGCTGTGGGGATCGGGGCCGTGATCCTGTCCGCACTCTACTGGATTTTCGGCTTTCTGCGGATGGGCACCACCGGATTGGCGGCGCAGGCGCGCGGGGCAGGGGACGTGGCCGAAACCGGTGCTCTGCTTATGCGGGGTCTGCTGTTGGGGTTTGCCGGTGGGCTGCTGTTCATTTTTGGGCAGGCCTTGCTATTTGCTGGCGCATTCTGGCTTGCCCCGGCCAGCGCCGAAGTCGAGCGGTTGGCGCTTGATTACCTCACGATCCGTATCTGGGGGGCGCCTGCGACTATCGCGCTCTATGCCGTTACTGGCTGGCTGATTGCGGTCGAGCGGACACGAGGTGTCTTTGTCCTGCAGTTGTGGATGAACGGGCTCAACATCGTGCTGGACCTTTGGTTCGTGCTGGGGCTGGGTTGGGGTGTCGAAGGCGTGGCTGTTGCCACACTGATTGCCGAATGGACCGGGCTGGCGCTTGGCCTGTGGCTGTGCCGGGATGCTTTTGCAGGGCAACAGTGGCGCAACTGGACGCGGATCTTCGACCCTGCACGCCTGCGCCGGATGATGGCGGTGAACGCGGATATCATGGTGCGGTCAGTTCTGCTGACGGGGTCATTCACCACCTTCCTATTCATTGGTTCGGATCTAGGCGACGTGAATCTGGCCGCAAACCAGATCCTGCTGCAATTTCTGGAGGTGACGGCTTTTGCGCTTGATGGTTTTGCCTTCTCGGCTGAGGCGCTTGTGGGCGGCGCTGTTGGTGCCGGGGATCGCGCACAGGTACGACGTGCGGCTGTAATTGCGTCGCAATGGGGGGTAGGTGGCGCGATAGGGCTGGGATTAATATTCTGGCTGGCTGGTCCCGCAATCATCGACCTTATGGCGACCTCACCGGATGTCCGCGACGTCGGACGTGACTACCTATTCTGGGCAGCGCTGGCTCCGGTTCTGGGTGTGGCGAGTTGGATGTTTGACGGGATCTATATTGGTGGCACCTGGACCCGAGATATGCGGATCGCGATGATCCAATCCGTGGCGGCCTATGTGGTGGCTCTGGTGATGCTTGTCCCAGCTTATGGGAACCACGGGCTATGGGCCGCCCTGATGGTGCTGAATGTGGCCCGTGGCTTGACCATGTGGGTGCGCTATCCCCGCCTCGAGGCGCAAGTTGCGGCCTAAGGGAACTCCCGCCCGTCATCGATGTTTCTTGCGAAACACCTCCTCCCGTTGGGCCAGGCTCAGGTGGGCAAAGCCCACCTGAGCCTGGCCCCCGCCGTCCGCAGGACGCAAGGCCGACAGGCCGCGCAGGTTTTAGAGCAGGGCGAGAAGGTTTTCGGGCGGGCGCCCGATCACGGCCCTTTCGCCTGTTTTACCCAAGGGGCGTTCGATCAGGATCGGGTGATCTGCCATCGCTTGCAACAGGGTCGCATCGCTGGCATCCGTGCTCAGCCCCAACTCCTTGAACGTTTTTTCCCCGGTCCGCATCATCTCAATCGCGGCAACACAAAGCGCAGCTTGAGTTGTGCGAAGCTCATCCAATGTGGGCGCATCTTCCAGGTATTTGCGCACAGAGAGTTCTGCGCCCTTCTCCTCGAGCAACGCCAACCCCTGGCGGGACTTGGAACAGCGTGGGTTGTGCCAATATTCAATCACAGCCAGTCCTCTCGTTTGCTGCCAACTGCATCCGCGACCGAGGCAAATCCATCGCGCTGCAAGAGCGCATCCAATCCTCGTGCGATATCGCCTGCCAACGACAAACCACCAAAAACCATGGCCGTGTAAAACTGCACGGCCGAGGCGCCAGCGCAGATTTTGGCATAGGCCTGTTCAGCGGTGCTGATGCCGCCAACGCCGATCAGCGGCGTACGCCCTTCGGTAAGGGCAGACAGCCGTGCCAGAACGCGGGTGGATTTTTCAAACAGCGGCGCTCCGGACAGGCCACCGGCCTCGTCTTTGTGTGCACTGGTCAACCCGTCGCGCGAGAGAGTGGTGTTAGTTGCAATCACCGCGTCGACGCCTGTGTCGTAGGCGACGGCAGCGATGTCATCGATCTCGGTTTCGGTCAGATCCGGCGCGATCTTTAGGAAAACGGGCACCCGGCGCTCCAGCCTGTTGCGGGTCTCGATCACGCCCGCCAAAAGCGCGGTCAGAGCCTCTTTTCCCTGCAAGTCGCGCAGCTTTTCGGTGTTGGGTGAAGACACATTGACCGTTGCGAAATCCAGATGTGCAGCACAATGCGACAGCACACGAGCAAAGTCGGCAGGTCGGTCGGTGCTGTCCTTGTTGGCGCCCAGGTTCAGCCCGATTACCGCATCCTTTGGACGATTGGCCAAACGCGCGCCAATGGTTTCCATCCCTTCGTTGTTGAAGCCGAAGCGGTTGATTGCGGCCTTGTCTTTGGTCAGGCGAAAGAGGCGCGGTTTCGGGTTGCCGGGCTGCGGGCGCGGCGTGGCGGCGCCCACCTCGATAAAGCCAAACCCCGATTGCGAGAGCGGCGCCAGTGCCTCGGCGTTTTTGTCGAACCCAGCAGCAAGGCCGACCGGGTTGGGTAGATCAAGACCGGCGATATGTGTACGCAAACGTGATGACGTGACCGGCCCAGTCGTGGGCGTCAAACCCATCTTGAGCGCCTTGATCGACATGCCATGCGCCGCTTCGGGATCCATCCGGTGCAGCGCGGCGAGGCCCAATTTCTCGGTCAGCTTCATCCGAATGCCTTTCCACTAGCTGTGGGCGCGCAGCGGATCAACCGCGAGGTTTCGACGGCTGCTTGCCGGTGAATGACTGCGCGCTGATAGTCAGGGTCGGTCACCATGTCCAGAAACGCATGCGCGGTTGGGTATCGGGCGACAAAGACCTCGTCCCAATGCTCATCACTGGGGCCGATCAAAACTGATTGCATTGAGCCGCGCCAGACAATCGAGGCGCCAAGCCGCGCGATGATCGGTGCAGTATCGATGCCATAATTTTCATAGGCTTCGGCTCCGGTCAGGCTTGGCCGAGGATAAGGGGTGATCAGCGGGGTAGGTCGCTCTGTCGCGGAATTTCACCAAGTTCAGCATCTCGATCGGCTGATCCCGATCAAGCGCTTTGAAGGCTTCGAACTGTTCACGTTCCGGGTCAATGTATTGGCTCATTCCATTCCTTCCGGGAACTGATGCGTGCCGTGTAACAGGGGCAGGGGCTTGGCCCAAAGCACGTCGGTCATGTGCAGCCTGCGATAGAGGTGCGGGAACAGTGCATCGCCGCGAGACACTTCCCATTTCAACGCATCGCCCATGGCGTCGGCTTTGCAGGCCAACAAAAGCAGCCCTTCGACCCCGGCAAAGTGCTTGGCCGCCGTCTCGGCCGCTTGTTCGGCGGTCGAGAAGTGGACGAACCCGTCGCTTACATCAATCGGCGCGCCGTCGGTTTCGCCTGCGGCCTGCAATGCGGCCCATTCGTCCGCGCGGAAGATTTTATAGATCAGCATGGGTTGGGTGATGCCTTGGGCAAGCGCGGGAATCAAGAACCAATGCAGGGCGACCTTTCCTTACGTCGCCCATTTCTGTCTTTGACTCTGGGGGCCAAACAGGGGCACGATCTGTCCAAAACCAACAATAAGGGAGTTCAGTCATGTTGGACCGATTTCTGATGTCTGCTGCGGCACTTGGCCTGACGGCCGGGATGGCGGCGGCGGAATACAAGCTGACCATTTTGCACACGAACGATTTCCATTCCCGGTTCGAGCCGATCAGCAAGTACGACAGCGGCTGCAGCGAAGGTGATAACGCTGAGGGCAAATGTTTTGGTGGTTCTGCGCGTCTGGTGACCGCTATCGCAGAAGCACGTGAACGCGCAGGAAGTTCGGTCCTGGTAGACGGTGGGGATCAGTTCCAAGGGTCGTTGTTTTACACCTATTACAAGGGCAAGGTTGCAGCCGAGTTCATGAACAAGCTGGGCTATGATGGCATGACCGTCGGCAACCACGAGTTCGACGACGGACCAGAGGTGCTGCGCGGCTTTATGGATGCGGTCGAGTTTCCGGTTCTGATGTCAAACGCCGACGTCTCGAAAGAAGAGCTGCTGGCCGATACGCTGATGAAATCAACTGTGATCGAAAAGGGCGGCGAAAAGATCGGCTTGATCGGTCTGACCCCACAGGACACCGATGAGCTGGCTAGCCCCGGTCCGAACGTGACCTTCAGTGATCCTGTTGCGGCTGTTCAGGGCGAGGTCGACAAGCTGACGTCCGAGGGTGTGAACAAGATTATCGTGCTGAGCCATTCGGGCTACGCCGTTGACCAGCGCGTTGCCGCCGAAACAACCGGTGTCGACGTGATCGTTGGCGGGCACTCCAATACATACCTTAGCAATGTGTCAGATCGTGCGGCTGGCCCGTACCCGACAGTGGTGAACAACGTGCAGATCGTGCAGGCCTATGCCTATGGCAAGTTCCTGGGCGAGTTGAATGTCGTCTTTGACGATGACGGCAACGTGGTCGAGGCTAAGGGCGAACCGCTGGTTATGGACGGCGCCGTGGCTGAGGATGAGGCCGCTGTGGCCCGTATCGCCGAACTGGCCAAACCGCTGGATGAGATCCGCAACAAGGTGGTGGCAAGTGCTGCCTCGCCAATCGAAGGGGACCGGGCGGTATGCCGCATTCAGGAATGCGCGATGGGCAACCTGGTCGCAGATGCCATGCTGGAACGCGTTGCGGATCAGGGTGTAACCATCGCCATTGCCAACTCGGGCGGCCTTCGTGCCAGTGTGGATGCTGGTGACGTGACCATGGGTGAGGTGCTGACTGTATTGCCCTTCCAGAACACGCTCTCGACTTTTGAAATCAATGGTCAGGGCGTGATCGATGCGTTGGAAAATGGTGTTAGCCAAGTTGAAGAAGTCAAAGGTCGGTTTCCACAAGTCGCCGGGCTTACATTCAGCTGGGATCCTGCTGTTGCCCCTAACGAAGGGCGTGTAAGCGACGTCATGGTGGCCAGCGAAGATGGTTTTGTGCCAATTGATCCGGCAGCTACGTATATGGTGGTCACCAACAACTATGTTCGTAACGGTGGCGATGGCTACAAGATGTTCGCAGGCGAAGACAAAAACGCCTATGATTTCGGCCCGGACTTGGCGGATGTGACAGCCGAGTATCTGGCTGCCAACGCGCCATATCAACCCTATGTGGATGGCCGTATCCAGCAGAAGTAAGGTCAGATCATACCAAGGTTTCACAAGGGGCGCGGGTTAATCTCGCGCTCCTTTTTTGTTGCGGTTCGTTCACTCTGTTGATGGGGCGGCAAATCAATTGCCGAACTCAGGGGGAATGTCGACCGCCGCTCGAACTTTAGACGCTTTCACTTTCTGCAAAGTGTGTTTCACAAGCGTTCTGAGGTTCCTTCTTGGGCCAAACGGAACCGCAAGATTGGCCTTAATTGATAACATCTCATTTTTTTGACCATGCAGGTCACGGTGCAAAGTACCTTTTATATAGGTGGTATCGATCATCACGGTCTGTTCTTCGCCGTTCTTCGACCCGTGAAGCATCAAGTTCTTCGAAAATCAATTTATCCTGACCATACGCAAATAAGGGTGAAGTGTTTATGGTGTAACATCGCGCCGAAGGTGGTGGCCAAATTGAAGAATCCACCACTCGCTTTGGCAAGCCCTTAGGGTCAACCGGCCCTCTTAGTTTTGTTGGTCAACGTAAGACGCTATGCACATGGCCCTGAGTTGAAGTGGCAAACACTGGTCTGCGCGTTGACGCAGGCTGACTGTGCGTTGGCGTGTGGGGTCTCGCCAAGCCTACTTAATAGGCGTAGAGAACTCTCATGATGAAACCGATCCCCCTTGCCGAGGCACACAGCCTGCCGTTCTGGCGACGCCCGTTTACCTTGCTGTTTGTCACGGCGATGGCGATGCCGATTGCCTTTTACTCCTGGTATGCTCTGTTGAATAACTTCGTCATCGAGGTCGCAGATTTTGATGGGGCCGACATCGGCCTATTGCACACCGTGCGCGAGATCCCGGGGTTTCTGGCCGTTGGGGTCATCGCCATAATTATTTTTGTGCGAGAACAGGTTCTTGGGCTGATCTCACTTTTTATGCTTGGGGTCGCCACGGCCTTTACAGCATGGTTTCCCAGCTTGCAGGGCCTGCTTTTTTGACACTGCTCAGCTCGATCGGATTTCATTATTACGAGACGGTGAACCAATCTCTGCAACTGCAATGGCTGCCGAAAGAGCGCGCGCCGCAGATGCTGGGTTGGTTGATGGCGGCCGGGTCTGCCACGACGACAGTGGTTTTTGTGCTGATCGTGATGATGTGGGATACGCTCAACCTGACCTACAACATCGTCTTCATGCTCTCAGGCGGGGTGACTGCGGCTATCGCGTTGTTCTGTCTGGTTGCTTATCCGCAGTTCGAGGCACCAACGCCGCAGGTCAAGAAGATGGTGCTGCGGAAACGGTACTGGCTATACTACGCGCTCCAATTCATGTCGGGAGCACGGCGGCAGATTTTCATGGTCTTCGCCGGGTTCATGATGGTTGAACGCTTCGGGTTCGAGGTGCACGAACTTACCGGCCTCTATCTGATCAACCTTGTGATCAACATGTTTGCCGCGCCGTTCCTGGGCAAGGCAGTTGCCAAGTTCGGCGAGCGCCGGACGCTGATGTTCGAATACATCGGGCTGGCGCTCGTGTTCGGGGCATACGGAGGTCTCTACTGGTTTGGTTGGGGCTTCATGCTGGCAGCGTTTCTTTACGTGATCGACCACATCCTGTTTGGTCTGGCGATGGCCCTGAAAACCTATTTCCAGAAGATCGCCGATCCCGGGGACATTGCCCCTACGGCGGCGGTAGCCTTTACCATCAACCATATCGCAGCGGTCTTCTTGCCGGTTCTGCTGGGCCTGTTGTGGGTGGTCTCACCGGCGGCGGTCTTTGTGATGGCGTCCTGTATGGCGATGGTGTCGCTGGGGCTGTCGCTGTTGATCCCGCGTCATCCGGAACCTGGGCACGAGACGATTTTTGCCCGCCCACAACCGGCCCCGGCGGAATGAGCGCACATGGCTGAAAAGGGACGGTTCCTGACCGGCTCCACCATGGGGCATGTGGTGCGCATGACCATGACCGGCGCCATGGGGATCACCTTTGTCTTTCTAGTGGACGCGGCCAACCTGTTCTGGATCTCGCAACTGGGCGACCCCAAGCTGATGGCCGCCATCGGGTTCGCCTTTGCGATCCAGTACTTCTCGGTTTCGGCGGGCATTGGGTTGATGATCGCCTCGACTGCACTGGTGTCGCGCCGTATTGGCGAAGACAACCGCCCGCTGGCACGCCGCAATGCCACAAGCGCAGCGATGATTGCATTTGCAATCCAAAGCTCGGTTGCCGCGACGATTTTTATCTTCCGACATGATATCATTGCTCTGTCGGGCGCGACCGGAGAGACGGCTGCGCTGGCCGCGCGTTATCTGGCTATGTCGGTGCCCAGCCTTGGCATCATGGCGGTGTCGATGATTGCCAACGGTACGTTGCGTGCCGAGGGCGACGGGATGCGGTCGATGATGGTCACGCTGACTTCGGGCGTAGTGGCCATGGTGATCGACCCGATCATGATCGTGGGCTTTGGGTGGGGCCTGGATGGCGCCGCCATGGGGCTCAACATCTCGCGCGTGGTGATGTTAGTGGTGGCGTTGCGGTTTGCCATCGGCACGCATGACCTGCTTGCGCGGCCTTGCCTGACCGGCTTGCGTGAAACTGTGCGGCCGTATTTTGCCATCGCCCTACCTGCGATTGCAGCGCAGATGGCGACACCTGTGGGCAACTACTTGCTAACGACCGTCATGGCAGGTTTTGGGGACGAGGCGATGGTAGGCTGGGCTGTCGTGGGCCGCCTGACCGTCGTGGCGTTTGGTGGGATCTTTTCGCTGTCGGGTGCCATCGGTGGCATCTTTGGCCAGAATTTCGGTGCGCAAAGGCATGACCGTCTTTGCCGCACCTATCGAGATGCGCTGATCTTTGGGCTGATCTACACTACAGTAACGTGGTCGCTATTGGCGCTGCTTGGCCCCTGGATCGTACAGGCCTTTGCTGTGACTGGAACTGGTGTCGAGGTTGTCCTGAGCTTTGTCTATCTCGGCGCGGGTGGCTTCGTCTTTGCGTCAGCGCTGTATGTGGCCTCGGCCGCGTTCAATGCCTTGGCGAAGCCCGGCTGGGCCACTCTGGTGTCCTGGATCCGGGATGGCATCCTGACGCTGCCCTTTGCCTGGGTTTTTGCAGGTTGGTTCGGCGCACCGGGCGTGATCTATGCGCAAGCGCTGGTTACCATCCTCGTTGGGGCAGGGGCGGCCTGGTGGGGTTGGCTCTATGTGCAATCCCTGGGCCGAACCATGGCATCAAAGCTTGACCTCGAGCCGCCACGGCCCTACGCGCATGCGGATAGATTCAGGAGACGCTGATGCCGACCTTTACCGCACTGACCACGTTGATGGGCAAAGCCCCCGCCGAAGCCCTGGGCGAGGCGATGGAGCGCCTGACCCCTGAACCAACCGGCATTGGTGTGTTCGAGGTCGAAGATGGCTCGGGCCTGTGGGAGGTCGGCGGCTATTTCACCGAAACGCCCGACGAGGCGGGCCTGGCCTTGCTGGCGGTGACGTTCGAAGCCAAGCCATTCGTGATTTCGGAACTGCCAGAAACCGATTGGGTCGCCCATGTGCGCCGTGAATTGGCCCCGGTCGAAGCGGGTCGGTTCTTTGTCTACGGCAGTCACGACGCTGAAAAGGTGCCCGCAGGCAGCATCCCGTTGCTGATCGAGGCGGCGATGGCGTTTGGAACCGGCCACCACGGCACCACGCTGGGGTGCCTGCGCGCGCTAGACCGTCTGATCTCGGACGGGTTCGAAGGCACCAAGGTGGCTGACATTGGATGCGGTACTGCCGTTTTGGCAATGGCGGCTGCACGGGTCTGGAACGGAGACATCCTGGCCAGTGACATTGACGAGGTGGCAGTCGACGTAGCCGAAGCCAACCTGAAGGCCAACGGCATGGAAGGAACAGTCAAATGCCTGGAAGCGGCGGGGTTCGATCATCCGGATCTAGCAGCCCATGCGCCCTATGATCTGGTCTTCGCCAATATCCTCAAAGGTCCTCTGGTGGCCCTGTCACCGGATGTGACATCCCATCTGCGCCCTGGCGGTTATGCGATTCTTTCCGGCATTTTGAACGAACAGGCCGACGAAGTTGTCGAGGTTTACGCGCAAATTGGAAACAATCTGGTCCATCGCGATGAAATTGGTGAATGGACAACCCTCACAATTCAAAGAAATGCCGCAATTTAGACCAGTTTTACGGGCATTTTAGGTGTAGGTCTTGGTTTGGCCACATTTTGGCCGTAGCTTCTTTTAATCGCTGGTGGGGGCCGGTGATACGGAGGCTGCCATGGTTGAGGAACAACTCCAATTTGATCGTCGCGTTCAAAATCTGACGCGCAAACACAAGGCCATGTCGCGAGGGTATACGCACAGTATGCGTTCGGACGGGCTGATTGTCATGAAACCCCGCCGAACACGACCGGGTGTTTCGCTACGTGCACTAATAATTTTTGTATTCGGCTTCTTGGTCTTCAAGGGCTTCTTGCTGGCAAACCTCGGTCCAGCGGCCTATTCGGATCGGCTGGCAATATTGAGCCAGGGTACAGTTGTCGAACAAGGGGGCGCCGTTTTGATGGCGGTTGACCCAGTTACAGAGTTCATCGCGTCCAATATCGGTCCTGTTCTTCGCTGATAGGCCAGCTCTCGATTTAACGAGTTTCAAGGACGGCGAATTTTTTCTTCTCAACCAAGCAGCACAAAAAACGCCGCGTGATTTATTCACGCGGCGTTTTTTTGTTTCCCAAGGGAGACGTGGGAAATGTCTTAGAAACGGAGCGACCCTTCTGCAACGCCGTCGATGTCGCCGCGGATTAAACCGATGTCTTCCAGTTCGCGGTCGGACAGTTCCGACAGAGCGTTGCGGGTGACGCGAGCGTCGTTCCACAGAGCGATTGCGTTCACTGCGGATGCGAATGTTGCGCCGATACGGCCAACGAGGCCGGTCGAGCCATAGGTGCGGGTGGTGTCCAGTGCAGCCATATCAATGTTCCTTCTGGTTTGTGTGAGTAGTCACTGTGTTTGTTCTGAGCCGCACTTATGTCGACCAAATCACCGGCACAAGAGATCAAAATTGCATGTGTCCTATGCAATTTCTGCAAGGGTCAAAATGACTGAAACAGTCATGAAATAAAGGGTGATCAGGCGTCGAAAAAGTGTCGTTTTCTGCATTGCAGCATGTCGTTTTCGGACCGAAAGTCGTGTGCAGAACAGGGGGTGTCGTTTTTTTCTGTGATCGCAAAGCGCTTGGAAAATGTTCCCCTTTCGTGCTAGTCCGTGAGAAACGTTACAAAAACGAGCAGGGCGTGGGCAGATTTATGCGAATTCTGGGCATCGACCCCGGATTGCGGACCATGGGATGGGGCGTAATCGAATCAAACGGCAGCCGGTTGAGTCACATTGCCAATGGTCATTGCACGTCGGGCACCGGAGAGTTGGCAGAGCGTTTGCTGTCCCTTCACGAGCAACTCACCGATGTTGTGGCCCGTTTTGCGCCGGATGAGGCCGCGATCGAACAGACGTTTGTGAACAAGGACGGCGCCGGTACGCTGAAGCTGGGTCAGGCACGGGGCGTGGCCCTTCTGACCCTGGCCCAAGCAGGAGTGCCGATCGGTGAATACGCGCCGAACAAAGTCAAGAAAACCATCGTCGGAGCGGGCCACGCAGACAAGCAACAAATTCTCTACATGGTCAAACTGCAATTGCCCGGTTGTGAACCGGCAGGCTCGGATGCGGCCGACGCTCTGGCCATTGCCATGTGCCATGCGCATTATGGGGGCAAGAACGACGTCCGGCTGCGCGAGGTAAGAGCATGATTGGCAAACTGACAGGGCGGTTGGATTACCGGGCTGCTGATCACATCCTGATCGATGTGCGCGGTGTCGGCTACATTGTCTATTGCTCGGATCGTACGCTCGCGTCTTTGCCCGGAGTAGGCGAGGCGGTGTCGCTTTATACCGACATGGTGGTGCGTGAGGATCTGATGCAGCTCTACGGCTTTACCTCGCTGATCGAAAAAGAATGGCATCGCTTGCTGTGTTCGGTGCAAGGCATCGGCGCCAAGGTTTCCTTGGCTATTCTCGGCACGTTGGGGCCGGATGGCGTGAGCCGCGCGATTGCGTTGGGCGATTGGGCCTCGGTCAAGGCGGCCAAGGGCGTTGGCCCCAAGACTGCACAGCGCGTGGTGCTGGACCTCAAGGACAAGGCGCCGGGTGTGATGGCCCTGGGTGGCACGGTGACCGAGGCATTGGATGGCCCCGACCTGGACGTCATTGACGACGCAGACACTGCGCCCAAGCCCAAACCACGCAAGAAGCCGGCAGGCCCATCAGGCGCGGCTGCGGCCTCGGCGGGGGCTTTGTCGGCCCTATCGAACCTTGGATATGGCCCATCAGACGCGACCTCGGCCGTGGCCGAAGCAGCGGCGTCAAACCCTGATGCTGGCGAGGCGGACCTGATCCGCGCGGCGCTGAAGCTGCTGGCTCCGAAAGGCTGAGTGACGGATGATCGATGCCGACCCAACATTGCGCCCTGAACCGTTGCCCGAAGACCATGATCGGGCCCTGCGTCCGCAAGGCTTGGGTGAATTCATCGGCCAAGCCGAGGCCCGCGCCAACCTGCGCGTCTTTATCCAATCCGCCAAACAGCGTGGCGAGGCTATGGATCACACGTTGTTTCATGGCCCCCCTGGTTTGGGTAAGACCACGCTGGCGCAGATCGTGGCGCGTGAATTGGGCGTGAACTTTCGAATGACCTCTGGGCCCGTACTGGCCAAGGCGGGTGATCTGGCCGCGATCCTGACCAATCTTGAAAGCCGCGATGTTTTGTTCATCGACGAAATCCACCGTCTGAATCCAGCGGTTGAAGAGGTGCTCTATCCGGCGATGGAGGATTTTGAGCTGGACCTTGTGATTGGCGAAGGACCTGCCGCACGCACGGTGCGGATCGAGCTACAGCCCTTCACGCTGGTCGGTGCGACAACACGTATGGGGTTGCTGACGACGCCCCTGCGCGACCGGTTTGGCATCCCCACCCGATTGCAATTCTACACCGTCGACGAGCTGCACGAGATCGTCACCCGCAACGCTCGCAAACTGGGCGCACCCGCCGATGATCAAGGCGCACGAGAGATCGCCAGGCGCGCACGAGGCACGCCCCGGATCGCCGGGCGGTTGCTGCGGCGTGTGGTGGATTTTGCCGTGGTCGAAGGCGACGGGCGGATCACCCGCGAGTTGGCCGACGGGGCTTTGACCCGCCTCGGCGTTGACCAATTGGGTTTGGATGGCGCGGATCGCCGCTATCTGAAGCTAATCGCCGAGAATTATGGCGGCGGTCCGGTCGGGATAGAAACGCTTTCGGCGGCCCTGTCGGAAAGCCGGGATGCGCTGGAAGAGGTGATCGAGCCCTACCTGCTGCAACAGGGCCTGATCCAGCGCACGCCGCGTGGGCGAATGCTGGCGCAAAAGGCTTGGGCGCATCTGGGATTGCCCATGCCCAAAAGTCAGAGTGATTTGTTTGGATGAGGGACGCCTTCGGCGGCCGTATTTGGAACAAGAAGAAATTATGGACGAGCGACTTTCAGACCTGAGCGCTTTGGCGCGGAAGATTTCCGACATCTACGCCGAGCGTTTCGATGTGGAACGCGATGCCACCTGGTATCTGGCTAAGATGACTGAGGAACTGGGCGAGGTGACCTCGGCTTATCTCAAACTGGCGGGGCAGGGACGTGGTGCAGGATCGCGCGCGGATTTAGAGGATGAGGTCGCCGATCTGTTGGGCTTTGTGTTGCTGTTTGCCGATTGGCAAGGCATAGATCCCGGTATGGCCCTGCAGCGCAAATGGGGCAGCTATTTGGAGGCCCAAGAGGCATGACACCGCAAGAGATTGAGGCACTGTTCACCCGTGAAGATGGTGACTTTGTCTTTGCCCGATGGTCTCGTCCGATCGTGCCGATCGTCTTTGGCGTGGAAGATCAGACGTTGGAAACAGTCAAAGGCGCGTTTGAGGCAGTAGTGACGCTGGCCAATCACAAGATGGCTGAAACTGACCCTGAATTGGGCGCCAATTGCATGGTCTTCTTCTTCCGAAACTGGTCGGAATTGCTGGAGGTTCCTGATTTGGACCGTCTGGTGCCCGAGCTTGCCACACTGGTTGAACGCTTGACTGAAATGGGCGCGAACCAGTACCGCACCTTCCGGTTCGAAGATGACGGCGCGATCAAGGCGGCCTTTGTGTTCCTGCGGATGGATGCTGAGATGTCTAAGGTTCCGGCTGAAACCCTGGCGCTCAGTCAGGTGGTGCAGATCATGCTGCTCTGGTCCGATCTGGCGTTCCGAGAACGCTCACCCCTAGCGTTGGCGGGTGAGACCACGATCCTGCGGCCGGATGTGGCCGATGTGATCCGGGCAGCATACGATCCGGTGTTGCCAACGTCGGCGCAGGATGCGTCACTCGCCTTGCGGATTTTTGCCCGGGTGACGCAGTAACGCACCTCTTTCTTCTTCGCCGTTCGCAACGCGGAATATGCTGCATTTCAATGAACTGGCCCAAGGAGTGGGTAATTTCCGGAAGCTGGTTTTTTCACGGGGGAAACCTGCGAGACGCGTAGGCCAAGCATGGCAATGTTTTTCAACGCACGATTAAGATGACCAGGTTTCCTGTGCTGCGCGAAGCAGTGCTTCAAGGGGCGGCAGGTCATTTTCAAAGGTACTTTTGAAGGTGCCCCATTTTTCACCCCAAGTGCCCTTTCCAGATTTTCATGCAGCTTGCTGAGGACGACTGAACATCACACGCCCGCCGTCCGGTCCTGCCCGAAACGTGAGGACCTTGCCGCACGGGTGAATGTACAAAAATGTTCTTTCACAGTGTGCCGACCCGTTAGTGGATGACGGCAATAGGCCGCCGGAGAGACGGCCTAAGCTCTGTGAGTTCAGTGGAAACGCAATCGCCAGGCCATCCCCAAGCTTGGCGGATCGTTTCCTAGTCGCGCTCCACTTCCTTCAACCCTTCGATTTGTAGATCAAATCCGGCTTGGATGTGGGCAGTGAAAGTTTCAAGCGCTTCCGTGACGTCGCCGGTCCCGATGGCATCGACAAGCGTCAAGTGGTCACCGAGTGACATTGAGATGTCTACATTTTCAATGGCCGAGAATAGGTGAAATGCCATGGCCTTGCCCCAGATCATGTCGAACATGTCGAGCAGAAATTTATTACCTGCTTCGACCATGAAAGCGCGGTGAATACGTCGGTTCGCGACAAAGTAGTCACGGGTGGTGGGGTTGCTGAGATCCTCTTCCTGGCGAATGAGGTCTCGCAGGCGATCAAGCACTTCGGGCTCGGCGTGAACTGCAAGAATGCGGGCGGCTTGCCCTTCAATTGCAGCGCGGGCCTGGTACAGCTGACGCACCTCGGCCTGGTCCATGCGTGCCAATCGAAAACCACCGCTTGCGGCTACTTCAAGAACGCCTTCGGTTTCCAACCGCATCAGGGCTTCGCGCACAGGCGTTCGGCTGATGTTCAATTCAGCGGCCAGTTTTTCCTGTACCAGGCGATCCTCGGTCGAGATGTCGCGACTCATGATCGCTTCGACCAGCTGGTCATAGACTTCGTCGGCCAGCCGTCTGCGTTGTGTTTTGATCTGTTTCAGAGCCACTCGGAGCCTCTCTTTCGGTGTTTTGTGAATTCTGTATTCAAAAAAGCATCGGGTGCCAAGGCGAATGGGCTTGCTATTGGCCGTGTACTGTATACAGTATACAGATGTGATTGGAAAGGGAGCTCTTCATGTGTGGAATCGCTGGACGGATTCTGGCAGCGCCCGGGCGCGTTGGGGCCGACTTGGTGGACCTGATGGATGCACAGGAACATCGAGGCGCGGACAGCACCGGGTTTGCAATATATGGCTTGCCGCGAGAAAAAGGATACGTCCTGAGGGGCATGGGATTTGACAAATCCCGGCAAGACGCTGATCTGGATGCCTTTGAAGCGGTGCTGAAGGAACATGGCACAAGCTTCCTGTCTGATCCGCAAATCCTGACGGACGAGAGCAAGCATTATTGCTTTCGGATGGAAATCTCGGATCCGGCTGATTTGCAAGCCTGGGTCCGGGATGCGGACGAGTTGACGGACCGGATCGAGATTCAATCCTGCGGCCGCAGCCTCGAGATTATCAAGGACATTGGCGGTGCCGAAGCCGTATCCGAGAAACACGGCGTTCGCGACATGGTCGGCACGCATGGGTTGGGTCACGCAAGATTGGCGACCGAAAGCTCGGTTCTGCCAAATGCGTCCCACCCGTTCTGGGCAAGGCCCTTTTCTGACGTGGCGATCGTGCACAATGGCCAGATCACCGACTACTTCACCTGGCGCGATAAGCTGATCCGGATGGGCTATCGCTTTTTGACTGAAAACGACAGCGAGTTGATCGCCGTTTGGGTCAGCGATCAAATGAAAGCAGGCCTGACGATGGAGCAGGCGCTGAAGAAGTCGATCACCTCTATCGACGGGGTGTTCACCTACATGATCGCAACGCCAGGTGGGATTGGGTTTGCCAAGGATCGGTTCGCCATGAAGCCACTGGTTGTGGTCAATCGCAACGGCGACCTGGCTGCGGCAACCGAAGAACAGGCGGTGCGCCGCGTGATGACCGAAGAGTGTGACGTGATCAACTATGACGGCCCTTCGCTGACTGGCATCTGGGGCGTCGGCAACAGGAGTCTGGCAGCATGAGCGAAGCGGCAAGACAGACAGGTGAAATTGTCATCGAAGTTGGCCAGCGCCATATCCGCGAGGTGAACCGCGATATTATGGCGGCCTGTGCCTCGGGGCAGCCGATACGCGTCGTGAACACATTGTCACGGCACAATCTGGGTGTGGGGCTGCCTGACAATGTGGACATCACCTTTGAGGGCTCGGTCGGATATTACTGCGGCGGGCTGAACACCGGCGCTCAAATCACCATTGAACGCAATTGCGGGTGGGCTGTGGGCGAGGGAATGGCCAAGGGCCACATCACCGTTGGAGGTTATGCGGGTATGTCCTGCGGGGCCGCGATGATCGGTGGAACAATCCACGTCAAAGGCGATGCAGGGCCGCGCGTAGGCGTCGCCATGAAGGGCGGCAACATCGTGGTCGAAGGCAAGATCGGCTATCAATCCGGCTTCATGGCGCATGCCGGACGGATCATTGCGCTTGGCGGGGCCGGTGAATCCTGTGCCGACGCCTTGTGGCAAGGCGAGGTCTGGGTCGCAGGCGAAATCGACAGCCTTGGTGTGGATGTCGACGTGATCGAACCCACGGCAAAAGAGGTGGCCGAGGTCGATGCAATCCTTGATCCTCTGGGGCTGGTCGACAGCTCTCGTAACTGGCGCAAACTGGTGTCTGGCCAGCGCCTTTGGTATTTTGAAAGCAGGGACGCAAGCGCATGGCTCATGATCTGAGTAAACCCTATGACTATCCGTTCGATGTCGCGCCCGAGGAAGAGATCCGGTTCCGCGACGCAGGCGCGATCGAAGGCCGCCCAGCCGGTGTGCCGTCCTCGTATGATGAAGGCGGGTCGACCAGGTGGACACCCGAGGCGATCTCGGAAGTGCATGCGTTGGCGCAGCTTGGGCGGTACCAGGTTCGCGGTTACAACACGTTCAACAAGCAGATGCCTACCTTTGATGATCTGACGTTTGTTCCGGCGACGATGACCCGTCTGCCGCTGGAGGGGTATCGGGAAAGCTGCGATACAACCACCGTTCTGGGTGGCGGACGCGGATTGGTCGAGCGTCCACTGGAATTGAAAATCCCGATCTACATCGCATCGATGTCATTTGGCGCGCTATCGGCTTCGGCAAAAGCGTCACTGGGCTATGGCGCCTCGAAAGTGGGCACCATGACCTGCACGGGCGAAGGCGGCATGCTGGAAGAGGAGCGTGAAGCCTCCCAACGGCTGCTCTATCAGATGTCGCCCGCCCGTTATGGTGTCGACCTGGACCACCTGCGCCGCGCTGACGCGTTGGAGATCGTGGTGGGGCAGGGGGCCAAACCCGGCACGGGCGGCCTGCTGCTTGGCATGAAGGTGAGCCCGCGCGTCAGTGAAATGCGGACGTTGCCCGAGGGGGTCGATCAACGTTCGACCATCCGGCACCCAGATTTCCTGGGCGCGGATGATCTGGCGGTCAAGATCGAGGAACTGAGGATTGCGACGAACTACCAGGTGCCGATCTTCATCAAAATGGGCGCAACCCGCCCGCGGTTCGACGTGGCAGTCGCCGCAAAGGCGGGCGCGGACGTAGTTGTTGTAGATGGGGCTGAGGGCGGAACCGGAGCTTCGCCGGAACTGCTTCTGAACCACACGGGCATTCCGACCATGAGCGCCATTCGCGCAGCGCGTGAGGCGTTGGATGAATGCGGGATGAGCGGCAAGGTGTCTCTTGTCGCGGCGGGCGGTATCCGCTCGGGCGTGGATGCCGCCAAGTGCCTGGCGCTTGGGGCGGACGCGGTGATGATCGGCAACGCGGCGATGGTTGCGTTGGGATGCAACAGCCCGCGGTATCTGGAAGACTATCAGGCGTTGGGCACCTCGCCAGGCGCTTGCCACCACTGCCACACGGGTCGTTGTCCGGTTGGGGTCGCCACCCAAGATCCCGAGCTTGAAGCAAGAATGAACCCGCATGCAGGCGCGGAACGTGTTGCCCGGTATCTGACTGCAATGACGATGGAGATTACGGCACTGGCAAAGGCCTGCGGTAAATCCTCGGTCCACAACTTGGAAACCGAAGATCTCCGTGCGCTCAGCTTTCAGGCGTCGGCCTTTACCGGCGTCAAGATGGCGGGCATCGACAGGGCCTATGACTGGTGAGGATTGCGGTTCTCGAATTGACGGGGCATCCGCTACCGCTGCTCGAGGGGCTGCCGCGCACATCGCGGCAGATCCGCGACTGGCTGGCACCGCATTTGCCCGAAGCTGAATTTACTTCGGTCGATGTTGTGGACGGCGCGCCGTTGCCCGCGTTCTCGGAGTTTGACGGGGTCGTGGTCGGAGGGTCCGAATTCGGGGTCTACGACAACACAGAGTGGATGCAGCCCCTCCGTGATTTTCTGGAAGGATGTCGCGCGCAGGCCAAGCCTGTTTTCGGCATCTGCTTTGGTCATCAGATCATGGCTGATGTCTATGGCGGCAAGGCCGAGAAGGCCGAGGTGGGCAACATTGTCGGCGCCCGTGGGTTCGACTATGACGGAACCCGTGTGGATGGCTATGTCTGGCATCAGGATCAGGTCACATCCGTTCCGCCCTCTGCCCGTGTCACAGGTGCTGCCGACCACTGTCCCGTTGGGGCGCTGGACTATGCCTTC
Organism: Falsiruegeria sp. JB4-1; assembly: GCF_055693495.1. Taxonomy (NCBI): domain Bacteria; kingdom Pseudomonadati; phylum Pseudomonadota; class Alphaproteobacteria; order Rhodobacterales; family Roseobacteraceae; genus Falsiruegeria; species Falsiruegeria sp. JB4-1. The sequence goes on along the minus strand of NZ_JBVFTZ010000001.1, from coordinate 3,279,695 downwards.
CCGGCACGGTCGGTGCAGTTTCATCCTGAATATCAGGCGCACCATTTGCGCGACCTCTTCGCGCGGGGACGCGACATTTTCCTTACGGCGCAGCAGGCAGACGATGGGCAGGCCTCACTTGAAAGCTCCCGCGTGCCGCAGGACCTGGCTGCCGCGCAAGCCGTGGAGCTATTTCGCGGTACTTTCACCCAAAAATGAAATCCTGAACCCCTGTTTGATCCTGATCAAACCCGGCTTTGGTGCGATATGTATACTGAATACATAGCGTGGAGGAGGAGGCCGCGAGATGTCGGGATATGCAGATTTCTTTCAGAAAATGGCGCGCGTCATCAGTGCACCCCGTGATGAGCACCTGAGTGGTCGAGAGCTTTCGGATCTTGGGCTCTCGCGCGCGGATCTGGCGATGCTTCGATCTGGTGCACCCCAGGCCCGCGAGCGCATCGTTGCGATGGCCGAACAATTCGGACTTACCGAAGCGGATCTGAACGCACAATCGGAGTTGGGTTTGGAGCTGGCAGAGAAATGCGGACATTGTCTGCAGGCCGAAACCTGCCGCGATGCCATTCGTGCCGGTGTGTCCCTTCCGCAGAGCAAGTGCCCCAATGCCGAAGTATATCGCGCACTTTCAGACCTCTAGCGACCGCTGGGGCTTTCTTTGGGGCTCAACTTTCTGCGGCCAGAGATTTTGAACCGATCAGCGGTGCCAAAGTCCTTGAGCCCGACGCCTGCCGCAAATTCCGCAAACACAGGTGCGTGTTTGAAAAGATGGCCTGAGCATCCGCCTGCAAACAGCACGTTTTCATGCTCTGGGTGCCAGTCGACAATGAAATGCGTGTCGGGGGTCAGGATGATCTGGTTGAACTTGGAATCCACAACGCGCTGCCCTTCAAGCCCCGGAAGGCGGTGCCGGATATAGCTGCGGGTGCGGCCCAGTGTCTCTTGGCGGATCAGCCGTTCGTCATTGTCCAGATCGATCTTGTCGGGGATCACAACGGCCGCCTTGACGCCCGACCCTTCGGACGATGGCAGACCAAACGACCCCTGTCCGTGATCAATCCAGCAGGGCATGCGGGTCATGTCGAACTCTTCGGACCCGTCGGGTGTCGAGGTATAGAGGACATTGACTCCCACAACGGTCGAGATTGGCTTGATCGTTCTGGGGAACATGTCGGCCATCCAAGGGCCGGTTGCGATAACGATCAAATCCGCCTCTAGCGGGTTGCCGTCCAGCATTGGGCGCTCTGACCCGTCGGTAGTGACGCGGCCTCGTTGTACCTTGCCGCCTGCTTGCCGGAACAAGCTCAACCCGGTCAAAACACATCGATGTGCCATCAACATTCCAGCCTCGGGTTCAAACAGGGCGTATTCGATGTCGGGTACGCGAAACTGGGGAAACCGCGATTCGATGTCTTGTTGATCAAACTTGTAGTAGGGCACGCCAACGCGATCAAAAGTCTCGGCGGTGGCGTCTTCCCAGTCGCTGTGGCCGCCCGCGGCCAGAATCAACGCGCCGCATTCATACATCAGGTTCTGCCCACTTTCGGCCTGCAGCTCGAGCCAGCGCAGGCGGCTTTCGCGCGCCCACCGTGTATAGAACTCGTCACGTCCGGAAATCGCGCGGATCACCCGGTTGTAATCCGTTGAAGATGCACGGGAATGTCCTGGTTCCCACCTGTCGATCAGCGTCACGGGCTCGCCGCGCCGTTGCAGTGTAAGCGCCGTCATGACGCCAACTATGCCACCTCCGACAACGATAACCGAGCTTTTGGACATGGCGCAGATTTTCCTTGTTTCCTGTCTGTCTTTGTGAATACTGTATACAGAATACAGCAAATATAAAGCCAAAAACAGGGAGCGCACGCAAATGAGTTCGGGGTTTGATCTGCCCGAGGGCACACATACCGTCATACTTGGTGTTGGGGACCTCAACGGCATCATGCGCGGCAAACGCATTCCAGCCAGCCATTGGGATCATGTCTGCAAGAGCGGCAATGCACTGTCGATTGCGCTTATGGCGATCGATATGACCTGCGATGTCTGGGACACGCCGTACGTCAATTTCGACAATGGCTATCCTGACATGCATCTCTTTCCGATGACCCAGCCCGTTGCCGTTCCGTGGGAGCCGGGTGTGGCGGTTTGCTTTGGTCGTGCCGAGGGCATGGATCACAAGCCCGTACCCATTGATCCGCGTCAGGCTTTGATACGACAAGTGGAACGGGCCCGCGACATGGGGTTCGAGATCAATGTCGGCACCGAACTGGAATTCTATTTGCTGGATCCCGAAACCGGGTTGCCCCGCGATAACGGTATTCAGGTTTACGGTCTTGGGCGCGCTGCCAGGATGGAACATATCGTTGGGCCAATCCGACAGCAGATCAACGAATGCGGCATTCCGATTGAGCAATCGAACCCGGAGTATGCGGCAGGCCAGGTTGAGGTCAACATCAAGTACGGCGAGGCGCTGCAGGCAGCAGACCGGGTTGTTTTGTTCAAGTCGCTCATCCGTCAACTGGGCATTGCAAATGACTATTTGACGACCTTCATGCCGAAGCCGTTTTTCGATCAATCCGGTAGCGGCTTCCATACGCATTATTCGCTGTGGAAAGACGGAAAGAACGCCTTTGCCGAGAACGGGGAGATCAATGATGTTGGGCGTGCCTTTGTGGCTGGCTTGCAAAAACGTATGTGCGAAACGGCAATCTGTGGCAGCGGAACAGTAAATGGGTATCGCCGTCGCCAGCCCTATACGTTCTGCCCGACCAATACGAGTTGGGGGTATGACAACAGAACGGTGGGGATTCGCGTGATCGAAGGTTCCGACAGCGCGGTGCGTGCCGAAAAGCGGGACGCCGGGGCCGACGCCAACCCATATTTGCTGTTGGCTGCCGAAATCGCAGCCGGGCTTGATGGGATAGAACAAGGGTTGAGCCCGTCCGAACCAACGTTGGGGAACGCCTATGAAGAAGGCATTGGTGATCCGATTCCTACTGATTTGCCGACAGCGATTGAACTGGCGCGCGGGTCGGATTGGCTGAAGGACGTGATGGGCGAGTTGTTGTGGGAACTGGTTTTGCAACAGGCTGAACGGGAACTGGAGTTCTTCAATCAGCAGGTCACACAAGTCGAGCTTGACCGATATCTGAGGGCATTCTGATGCAGCTGGGTAAAGTTGCCGGAACAGTTACTGCGACCGCCAAGGACGCAAAGCTGGTTGGCACAAAACTCATGGTGACCGACATGGTCGATAGCAAGGGCAAAGTGATCGATCCCGCTCGGGTCGCGGTGGATACCTGCGGCGCAGGGGTCGGAGACATGGTGCTGGTTGCTAGCGGGTCAGCGGCGCGGATGGCCGCGGGGTTGTCCACGGCGCCCGTCGACTTGGCCATTATTGCGATTGTCGACCACGTCTCGACGTCCTGAAACACGACATACACAAAACATTTATCTTCGGAGGAACAGAAAATGGCGAAACCAGTGGCAGGGCAAATGGCTCTGGGCATGATCGAAACGCGTGGCCTTGTCGGCGCGATCGAGGCAGCGGATGCGATGGTCAAGGCGGCCAGCGTTGTCATCGTCGGCCAGACGAAAGCAGGCGGCGGATTGGTGACCACCCTTGTGCGGGGTGAAGTTGGCGCGGTCAAAGCCGCGACAGATGCGGGCGCAACGGCTGCCAACAAGGTTGGCGAGGTGGTTTCGGTCCATGTGATCGCACGGCCGCATGACGAGCTTGAGGCAATCATCGACGAGCTGGGTGCCGGGTCTTCTGCCTGATCCGACCCTTTGAGGAGATACCATGTCAGCCGGTTTCGAGGATTTCACGCGCGCGGTGACACGCAGCGCGACACGGGATGCACCCGTCAGCCAAAGGTTTGACCGCATAACGGTGTTGGGCGGCGGGCCGGATGCTCGTCTGCTGGCCGCGCTGTGTCTGGCCGAAGGGGCCGAGGTCACGTTGTTCTCGGCCTATGGGGCAGAGCTGACGCTTCTGACCCAATCCTCGGGCATCGGCATTCGGGGCGAAGGACCGGTCGGCACATATCAGGTCGACCGTGACGGGCCTTCGATCCGTACTACGGCGGAATTGGATGCGGCAGTGCGTGACGCGCAGGCGATCTTTCTGACTGGGCCGATCCATAAACAGCGGACTTATGCCATGGTTCTGGCCGATCATCTGAGTGATGGGCAGGTCCTGGTAATGGCACCCGGTCGGTCCTTGGGCGCGGTTGAGGCCGCCTGGATGCTGCGCATTGGCGGGTGTTCGGCTGATGTCACGCTCGTCGAGGTGCAGGGCCTGCCGTACTGGTATCAAGCCGAAGGGGCCGGGCTGACCCTGACACAGGTAGCACCCATGGCTGCCGCAACTCTTCCGCGTGGGCGAGAGGACGTTCTCGCAGCCTTGTCCCCGTATCTATCCAACATCCAGCCGACAGAGTCGGTTCTGGCTTCGGGGTTCGCCGACCTTTCGGCCGCGGTTGAGATCCCGACCCTGATCCTTGGAGGCGCTGGCTTGGGCTCCGGCGGCCCGGCCATCCCGATGGGTGGTGTGCCGCTGAAGGAAAACCAGACTTTCGCCGCGCTCATCGGGCCCGATCAGCGCGAGGTCATCTGTGGATTGGCTGACGAGCGACGACAGGTTGCATCGGCCTTTGGCATTCGGACCCTGCCTGACACCGATGATTGGATTGCTACCTTTGCCGGAACTGAACGGGGATCTGGCGCGCGTCCTGTCCCGGACAGCCATGCCGCGCGCCAACTGATGCGCGATGGTGTGTTGGGATCGCTGGTACCGCTCGTCTCGGCCGCACAGCTCGCAGGCATTTCGGCACCTTTGACGGAAAGCCTCATTGCGATGACCGACCGTATCCTTGGCGCAGATGTTGCCGCGGCGGGGCGCAGGTTGGACACCATCGGAATATCCGCAGGCGATGTCGAACAGGCACGCCGTATCTTTGACACGATCGCCACCGGAGACATGTGATGGACGCTGATCTGAAATCCATCGCCGCCGCACGGCGCGCTGCTGAAACAGCATTCGAGGCCTACCGCGCTTTCCTTGGAACAGACCCGGCGCAAGTGGATGCCATCGTTGACGCCATGGCCCGTGCCATCGAACCCGAAGCGGAACGGCTGGGTCAGTTGGCGGTTGAGGAAACCGGCTATGGCAATGTGCCAGACAAACGGGTCAAGAACCTGTTCAATGCCCTGTCGGTCGCGGATTACCTGCGGGATGTGACGACCCTGGGCATGCTGTGGCGGGACGACGCCACAAAGATCGCGGCTTTTGGCGAACCTATGGGCGTGGTCGCCGCGCTGGTACCGGTCACCAACCCAACCTCGACAATCATCTTCAAGGTTCTGTCTGCCGTTAAGGCGGGCAACGCCATTGTCTGTGCCCCACATCCGCGCGGCGTGAGCTGCGGCATCGAAACTGTGCGCATCATGGCGCGCGTGGCCGAACAGATGGGTGCCCCCAAGGGGCTGATCCAATGCCTGGACGCGGTGACCATTCAAGGTACGGCCGAACTGATGCGGCACCGGCGGACCTCGGTCGTGATGGCCACAGGTGGGCCCGCAATGGTCAAGGCTGCCTATTCCAGCGGCAAGCCGACGCTTGCGGTGGGGGCAGGGAACGTGCCTTGCTATGTGCACAAATCCAAAGCCCGCGATCTGGCCGAAGTGGCCGAGATGATCGTGACCTCGAAAAGTTTTGACTACGGCACTGCCTGTGTCAGTGAACAGGCAGTAGTGGCCGATCCCGAGATTGCGCGCGACCTGCGGCATGAGTTGAAGCTCAAAGGGGCATATTTCTGCACCCCGGCCGAGGCAGATCGGCTTGCTGGCGTCATCTTCAAGGGCGCACAAGCGATGGATCCCGAGCGGGTCGGGCAAAGCCCGCAGGCTCTGGCCGACGCCGCCGGATTTTCAATCCCACCGCGCACCCGTTGTCTGGTGTCGGAGGAAACCGAAGTGGGCTGGCACCGCCCGCTGTCGGCGGAAAAGCTGAACCCGGTCTTGGCTTTCTATGAGGCGAAGTCCACCGATCACGGCATCGAATTGGCGCAATCCATCGCCAAGTTCGAGGGTTGGGGTCATTCATCGGTCATTCATTCCGACGATCCCGAAATCGTGGCTCGGTTTGCCACAGTGCCCACCGGCAGGGTGCTGGTGAACACACCGGGGATCATGGGTGGCATGGGTTACTCAACTGATCTGGAGCCGTCCTTCATGCTGGGCACCGGCACCTGGTCGGGGTCGATCACCTCGGACAACGTGACGGCCCTGCATCTCATCAACATCAAACGGGTCGCCTATGAAAGCAGACCCTGGCGCGACATTTACGAGGAGTATGGCGCATGAGCGAGATTACCATCCGGGCGCTGATGCAGATCGACAACCTGCAACCCAAATTCGCGGCCTACAATGGCGCGACGGTGCAGGGATCAGTTCCCTTGTCGGGCGATACCGTGCTGATCGGAGAGTTTGCGCCGGGCAACGGGGTGTTTTCACTGATTGACCGGGCGCTCAAGGCGTCTTCGGTCGAGGCGACAACACAGATGGTGGAACGCGAGTTCGGGTTTTTCATCCTGCGATCGCCATCAAACGCCGAGGTGTCTGCCGCGCGGGATGCGATGCTTGCCGAACTGGGCGCGTCAATGTCGGATCGTCTGAAGCCGGCCATCACCTCTACCCAGATCATCACCAGCGTCGAACCCTATCAGGCGCAGCTGTTGAACAAATGGCGCAAGGGCGCGCTGATCGTGCCGGGACAGACGCTTGGCATCGTCGAGTGTGCGCCCGCGGCCTATATTTCGATTGCCGCAAATGAGGCCGAGAAAGCCGCCGAGATCGACATCGTCGAAGTGCGCGCCGTAGGACGGTTTGGTCGCCTGTTCATTTCAGGATCAGAAAATTCTGTCAAAACCGCTGTCGAGGCTGCAACCCAGGCCATCGAGGCTGTGGATGGGCAAGCCGCCTGATGGTTGCGCCGCGTGTCATAGGCTCGGACGCGGTCGAGGATGCCCGCCGTCGCGGCAGGATCGTGTTCGAGGTCCTGCCCGGCGACATCGTGACCGCGCTTGCCCGCGAAACGGCGGAACGGGTTGGCATCGCTCTGGTCGACGGCCCGCTGGAACGCCCGCAGGCACCCCGTACGGACGGCGCGGTTTCGATGCGTCGGGTGTTGTATCGCCGATCGCCTAAATGGGTCGCGCCATCACGCGCGCCGCGCAAGGCGCGCAGGTTGGGCAAGTTGGCGTTGGTCGGCGCAGGAGGTGTTGGCGGCAATGTCGCGCATCTGGCGGCGATGGCAGATATCGCTGATGAAATTGCATTGATCGATATCACTCCGGGTCTGGCCGCTGCGACCGCATTGGACCTCAACCACACGTCCGGGATCACCGGCGCGCGCGCGCGATGTGTCGGGGGCGAGACGATGGAGTTGGTGGCCGGAGCCGAGGTGGTTGTCGTCACTGCCGGACGGGCTCGAAGACCGGGAATGACCCGCGCGGATCTGATCGACGTCAACGCGCGTGTCATTCGGCAAGCTGCCGAAGCGATCCGGTCTGCTGCGCCAAATGCCATCGTGATCGTCGTGACCAATCCGTTGGATGAGATGACGGTCGAGATGCTGCGGGCGACTGGATTTCCTCGTGAGCAGGTTCTGGGTATGGCCGGAACGCTCGACAGCAGCCGGTTCCGCAATGCGCTTGCCATGGCCGCAGGCGTCACGCCTGCAGATGTCGAGGCGTTCACTCTTGGGAGCCATGGTGATGAGATGGCCCCGATCCCCAGCCGTGCGCGGATCAAGGGACGACCGCTGGACGTGTTCCTGTCATCGGATCAGATCGAGGCCTGCGTCAAAGACGCGATCACTGGCGGCGGTCAGGTCGTTGCGCTCAAGAAATCCGGTTCGGCAACCATCGCCCCGGCCCATGCCTCGATCGAGTTGATCGATCACATCCGGGGTGCCCGCACCGGCCCGGTTCCGGTGTCGGTCATGTTGCAGGGTGAATACGGGATCGATGGTGTTGTTCTGGGTGTGCCAGCCCATCTGGGGGCGGGCGGCCTGGTCGAGGTTGAAGAGCTGCGGTTGACCGAAACAGAGCAGGTGGCCTTGCAAGCCGCGGCCGAGGCGATCCACGAAAGGCTGGGCCTGTGACCCTGCGCAAATGGAAGTCTGGCGGGCGTTTTGAGGAAGTTGCCTCATACTCTCGCGCCAAACGCATCGGCCCCTTTGTTTGGATTGCCGGAACCACCGCAATCGAACCCTCTGGCCGGATCCACGCGCCGGGGGATGTTGGGGCACAGACCCGCTACATCCTATCTCGCATCAAGGAAGCACTGGGTGAGGTCGGCGCAGAAATGCGCCACGTGGGCCGCGTGCGCGCCTATCTGACTGACCTGTCCCAGGCGGGCGCTTTTGCGCAGGCGCATGGTGAGGTGTTCAAAGGGATCGATCCCGTCCTGACCGCAGTTCAAGCGGGCCTGACCCAGCCGGGATTGGTGGTCGAAATCGATGTGGACGCAGTAATCCACGACCAAAACGGCAAAATCAGCGGTTTCTGAACATGAGTTTTCAAGAAAGGATTTGATCGAACCACCTTCTTGTGTACTGTATACAGAATACAAGAAAGGCATAATGAGACACAGGGAGCTAATGTGATGATCAAGACAACGCTACTCAGCGGGACATGCCTCGCGCTCATGGCCTCGGCGGCCGCAGCAGACATAAAGGTTGGATTTATTGGATCGCTATCTTCGGATACCGGCCTGTCGACCCTGCGCGGGGCAGAAATCGCGATCGAGGAACTCAACGCCAATGGCGGCGTGATGGGTGAACAGATTACGCTGGTTTCAGCCGACACCGGACAGGACCCGACCGAAGGCGTACGCGCCTATGAATATCTGGCCGAAACCGAAGAGGTGGATTTCATCATCTCAGGCTCGATTGACGATGTGTCGTTGGGCTGGCTGCCCCGAATGCAGGAATACCAGATTCCGACACTGGATACCTGGACGTCTTACATCGGCATCATCGATATGGTGATCGAAGATCCCGAAAGCATGGCGCCCTATTTCATGAACATCGCCTCGGACGAGGCGTTGGCCACGCTCTACATCAACTTTGGCGCGGACGTTCTAAAGGGCAAAATGGGCTGGGATTCCGTGGTCATTCTGGCCGAAGACACCGCCTTTGGTGAAGCGATCACCGGGCTGGTGACCGAGGCCTTGGCACCTGTTGCCGGTATCGAAGTCAAGGAAATCATCACATACGACGTGGCGACCGTTGATTTCGCACCGATCTTCAGCCGAGCGCAGGACACAGGGGCCGATTTCATCTACCAGGTCTCGTCGGTGAACTCGCAGGTGGTTTCGTCGCAATATGTGAAGCTGCAAGTGCCAATGGCGATGACGGGCGTGAACGTATCCGCGCTTGGCATGGAATATTGGGAAGACACCGGCGGTGCCGGTGGGGGTATCTCGACCTTGTCGCCTGTCCCCTCGGTTGGCTTCCGTCTGGATCCGGCCAGTCAGACCTTTGTCGACACCTATCAAGCCAAATATGACAGCCGTCCGTTGCTGCCCCACTTCAACGGCTTCAACGCCTATCACGGCCTGAAACAGGCCATGGCCGCAGCTGAAGAGGCCGGTGGCTTTGACAATGTCGAAGGTTGGGCCGATGCGATGAAAAAGCAGGACCTGGTTCTGGAGTTGGATGGTCAGCTGTGGCTGCGCTACGCCTTCTGGGGTGATGACGAAGTTGAGCCCGTCACAGGCCGGACCTATCCGCACAACATCCGCTTTGACCTGTCCGAACCGTTTGATGACGCGGCCCCGTCCATGGTTGTGGTCCAATGGTACGAGGATGGTACCGCCGCCGTGGTCTATCCCGAGAAATACGCGACAGGTGAGTTCACGGTACCCAGCTGGGTCAAGAAGTAATCCAGTCGCATCAATAGCTTGAACCGGGCGCGCTGTGACGCGCGCCCGCAACAAGGAATCCCATCATGTTGCAGATCTTGATTCAGGGGCTTTTGCTCAGCGGTCTTTATGCGCTCATCGCAATGGGCTTTACGCTGATCTTCAGCATCGGGCGTGTCTTGAACCTTGCCTACGGCGCTTACCTTATGGTCGGCGGTTACATCTACTTCTGGGTGTCGCAAACGCTGGGGATGCCCAAGCTGATGGGGGTTGTCGTGGCCGCCGCTTTGGGCGTGGTGATGGGCGTGCTAAAATACCGCCTGATCGTCAAAACGCTCAAGGACGATCACGTGGCGGTCGAGATTTCGACACTGATCCTGGCGGTTGTCATCCAGGCAGGCATTGTTCTGGTTTTTGGCGACAGCAGCAAAATTCTTTTGCCGATTGTGCCGGGGGTGATCAACGTTGCCGGGGCATCGGTGACGTACAACATCCTAATTGCCACCATGATCAGCTGGGCCATCTTGCTAGGTCTCTATGCCTTTGTGCGGCTGACGCACACCGGGCGGGCCATGCAGGCAGTGTCGATGGACGCCAAAGGGGCGGCAATCTCCGGAATCGACCCGGATCGGATCAACCTGATCACCTGGGGTATCTCGGGGGCCTTGGGGGCGCTCGGGGGCGTGTTTTTTGCCAGCTACACGCAGCTGTCCCCATCCATGTGGGTGGCCCCTTTGATCATCTCGGTTGCCGTGGTGATCGTGGGTGGGATCGGATCGATCATAGGAACGCTGGTGGTCGCTCATATCATCGGTTTTCTTGAGGTGATCGTGGTTGCAACGCTGGCCCCGGAATTGCGGGGGGTCTTTACCATGCTTCTGATCATCGGCGTGCTGGTGACACGACCCCAAGGCCTCTTTGGCCGCGAGGAGTTATAATATGGGCCTGCGCTGGTTTCACTATGTTCTCTGGGGCGGTCTGATCGCGGGTATGTTCCTGCTGCCTCAAGTGGTGTCCAACGGCACCATGCGCACGATGATCTTCGCCAACTATCTGGCCATCTTTGCCATCAGCTGGGACGTTTTGTCTGGTCGCACGGGGTATGTCAGCTTTGGGCATCCGTTTCTGATCGGCATCGGCGCATACACAACGGCGATCCTGACCAAACGGTTCGATGTGCCGGTCGAAATCTCGATCCCGATCGCAGTGGTGTGCACCATGATTGCGGGTCTTTTGGTGCTGTTGCCTGCGCTGCGCATTCGCGGCAGCTATTTCGCGTTGGTCACGCTGGCTTTCATGGAGTTGCTCTATCAACTGGTGCAGGTCATCCGACCCGATCTGACCGGCGGCACGCGTGGAATGTCCGGTATCCAGACCCTGACCCGGGGGGCGGCAAATGGGTATTACCTGTCAACGGCGCTGATGCTCAGTGTTGCTGTCAGTATGTGGCTGCTGATGAAAACCCGGCTTGGAACCGCATTGGCCGCCATCGGTATGAACGAGGAAAGCGTGCGCGGCTCGGGCCTGAGCAGCACGCGGCTCAAGGCGTTTGCCTTTCTGACCAGTGCGTTCATCGCCGGGTTGGGTGGTGCGTTCTATGTTCATTACCTTGGCTCTCTGGCTCCACGGGCACTGTTCGACATCAATTTCCTGTTCACCATCATCGTTGCGGCCCTGTTGGGCGGTACGTCGACCATAGTTGGTCCAATGATCGGGGCCTTCTTCATGACGTTTCTTCTGGAATATCTGCGCCCGGTCCTGCCGGGGGCCGAGCGATACTTTGTCTACGGCGCGATTGCACTGCTCCTATACATGTATCAACCCAAGGGCCTAGTCGAACTGGTCAGAACCGGCGTTCTCAGACTGCGAAAAGGGGTGTGGCATGACTGTGGCGCTTGAAGTTTCTGGCCTGGTCAAACGGTTTGGCGGGCTGGTGGCCACAAATGATCTGTCCTTTTCCCTCAAAGAGGGCGAGTCGCTGGGACTGATTGGTCCCAACGGTGCCGGAAAGACCACTGTGTTCAGCCAGATCATGGGCGAGCTGCGTCAGAACAGCGGCACGATCAAATTGTTCGGACAAGAAATTTCCGCACAATCCACACCGCAGCGCATCCGCGCCGGTGTCAGCCGGACCTATCAGATCCCGCGGCCCTTTGGAGACATGAACGTGGCCGAGAACATCCGCGTGGGTCTGATGCCCGACAACATCTGGCGAATGATCGTCTCGCCCCCTGATACCGAACGGGAACGCGAACTGGCGCTGAGTGTGGGTTTTGCCGAGGCCGATCTTGAACGGCTCCCGTCCGAGTTGGCCATGGGTGATCTGCGGAAGCTTGAAATGGCGCGCACGATGGCCACCGCGCCGCGTGTGATGCTATTGGATGAGGTGTTTGCCGGTCTGACGGTGGGGGAAATTGCACAGATTTCTGATCTCATTCAATCCATGCGCAAGGACGGCATGACTTTCCTTATTGTGAGCCACGATTTGCCTGCGCTTGAACCGTTGATCGACCGGGCCATCGCCATAGAACGCGGCACCATGATTGCCGAGGGTACGTTCGGCGACGTGATGGACGACAAGGCCGTGCAGGCGTCATACCTGGGGAGCGCCTGATGTCTTTTCTTGAAATCGATAAGCTGTCAGCCTTCTACGGCAAGGCGCAAGCGCTCACCGATATCTCGATAGCAGTTCAACCAGGTGAAATTGTTGCGGTGGTTGGTCCAAACGGGGCTAAGCAAGTCGACATTGCTGGACAGCATCATGGGTTTGGTCAAGACCGAAGGCGACATTCGCTTGCGCGGCCACAGTCTGGTTGGCCGCAGCTCGTCAGAGATTGTGCGCAGTGGGGTAGGGTACGCGCCGGAACGGTTCAATCTGTTCCCCTACATGTCCGTGCGCGACAACCTTATGGTCGGCGCCTTTACCGCACGCGAAGATATCCAGAGCAATCTGGATATCGTTCACAAGCTTTTTCCACGACTGAAAGAGCGTGAAGGGCAGGAAACATCCACCCAGTCCGGAGGAGAACGGCAGATGGTCTCGTTTGGGCGTGCCTTGATGACCAGCCCGGAATTGCTGTTGATCGACGAGCCAACAATCGGCCTGGCCCCCAAGATCTGTCTCGAAATCGCCGAGGTTATCCGCCAGCTGAATTCGGAATACGGCCTGACCGTCGTGATAACCGAACAAAACGCCAATTTTGCTTTGTCTCTCGCAAGCAGAATCTATGTACTGGAGTCGGGCCGGATGCAGACATCGGGAACCGAAGCCGAACTAAGAAACGACAAACGCTTGCTAGAAGCCTATTTCGGCGGTCATTGAACCAGAGCAACAAGCCATGCAGTGTTTGTTTTAATAACCGAAGATGCCACCGCACCACCCTTTGCACTGATCAGATCGGGAAAAAACAACTCCCGACCTCTGAGTGCTTGGCGGATGAGGCGACGAGCGATTGACCGTTCTTTCGTGTTGTACCTATCGATACAGTTCTTTTGAACTTTTACTCAATCTCATGTGCAACCTAAGGGATTCCTGACTTGTCTTTGATTCAGGTGATGCAATTGTGGATTTGAACGTAAGTTGAGTAACAGATTTTATGATCAATTGGTTTTGTCGGATTGTTGCCGTCTTCTTGGCAGTGTGTGTTGTAGCGATCCTGACGTTCCGGTGGACAGCGCATCATCGCGAGATTGTACCATTTGCAGTTGGAATGCCGACAGGTGGGAAGTTTATTGAGACACCTGAAGGTTCGTTTTTCATTCTCGAATCAGGAAAAGCAGAAACGCCCCGTGTTCTTTTTGCTCATGGGACTGCGGCATGGTCCGAGATTTGGCGTGAAACCATGAATGAGGTGTCAAAGGCCAACTATCTCTCGACCGCATTCGATATGCCGCCCTTTGGCTGGTCCGAGCATCCGGAGATCGCAGACTATAGTAGGTCAGCTCAGGCTAACCGCGTCATTGCCTTGCTGGAATCTTTGGGCGACCGTCCCATCGTTGTGGCTCATTCAGTTGGAGCCGGACCGGTATCCGAGGCTGTACTGACGCGGCCGGAGTTGGTGTCAGGCTATGTGATTGTTGCCGGGGCGATTGGGTTGGGTGATCGGAACAACCCAAAACAGCCGCCAATTGTTTTGCGCAATTCCAGCATCCGGAAATATCTGACGGCTGCAACAGCGACGAACCCGCTGCTGACCCGTAAATTTCTGCGTGACTTCATGCATCGACGGGAGGCGGCAACACCAGAAGTGGTCGCGATGTTGCAAGAGCCAATGATCCGAGCAGGCTATACTAGTGTTGTCTCAAACTGGGTTCCTGAGCTGTTTACAACTCCGATTCATGCGTTGAGTCTGGATCCCGCTAAATGGGCAGCGATTGACCTGCCTTTCGCTTTGATATGGGGGGCACAAGATGACGTCACCCCTGTATCTCAGGGCAAGGAGCTTGCCTCGCTTGTCCCGAACTCAACCTTGACGGTTCTCGAAGATGTCGGCCACATTCCACACTTGGAGGCCCCTTCAGAGTTTGCCGTGGCACTTATCAATGCGTTGCAATCGATGACACACCTCCACAAACAGGAGCGAGAACAGAAATGAAGTCTTTCACCCGGCGATCAGCTCTCGTTCTTAGTGGTGCAGCGGCGGGATGGGTCGCTGCCCGTGCATTTGACAACGATCTTCCAGTTTTAGACGGCACTCAGCGATTGGATCAGGCGCCGACCGGGACCGTGATGAATGACGCAAGCGGGCTGTCTTCTACACCGATCCACAAGCATTTGGTCTTTTCAGAGAATGCGGATGACGCGCTGATCGCGGCCATTCGCCGTGAACTTTCTGAGGCAAGCGCCGCGAACCGGCCTTTCAATGTAGGCGCGGCCCGTCATTCGATGGGCGGGCAGGCCATCCCACGGGATGGAACAGCCGTAACATTCGACAATGGTACGGTGGAAATCGACAGCGCCAATGGCCGCTATCGGGCACATGCGGGGGCCCGTTGGTCACAAGTTATCGCAGCGCTGGACCCCAGCGGCTGGTCGCCCGCCGTCATGCAATCCAATAATGACTTTGGCTTGGCTGCGACGTTTTCTGTCAATGCGCACGGCTGGCCAGTGCCCTATGGCCCCATGGGGGCAACGGTTCGGTCACTCCGCATGATCCTGCCATCTGGTGACTTGGTTACATGCTCGCCCACTCAAAACACTGATCTCTTCAATTTGGCCATGGGCGGGTATGGGCTGGTTGGGGTGATCCTGGATCTAGAGGTCGACATGGTGGCTAATACCCGTCTGGTTCCGACCTTTGAAACCATGACCGCCAGTGCCTTCCCTGCAGCTTTTCAGACCGCCCTTGACGACCCTTCTATCACGATGGCTTACGGTCGCCTGAATGTCGAACGAGATTCCTTTTTTGAACGGGCATTGCTTGTCGCCTACCGCCAAACCGACAATCAATCCGACCTGCCGCCTGCATCCGGGTCTGGCTGGATGTCGCATGTAGCAAGTCGACTCTATCGCGCGCAGCTCGGCAATGAGACGATGAAGTCGTTTCGCTGGTGGAATGAGACGACCCTTGGACCTGCACTCGGCGGTGGGGAAGTGACCCGCAATTCGTTGATCAACGAGCCGGTCGTGACGCTTGATGACCGCAACCCCAACCGTACCGATATTCTTCACGAGTATTTTGTCAGTTTCGAGGCGTTTGACGCGTTTCTTGCCACCTGTCGAGACGTGATCCCTGCCTCTTACCAAGAGTTTCTGAACGTGACCCTTCGCTTTGTGGCGCAGGACGATCAAAGTGATCTGTCATTTGCCACAACCCCGCGTATCGCTGCGGTCATGTCCTTTAGCCAAGAGATGACTGAACGTGCCGAAGCCGATATGAAGCGGATGACCGAGGAATTGATTGACCGAATTGCCGAAGACGGCGGTGCATATTACCTGCCTTATCGCCCCCATGCACGCGTTGATCAATTGGCCCGAGTTTATTCGGGCGCAGCCGGGTTTTCGGCTAGAAAGCGTGAGTTGGATCCGCAATTGGTCCTGCGCAACAACCTTTGGGACAACTACTTGGTGCACCTATGACAACCATGCAAAAACTCTGCTTCGCCTATTTCGTGGTTTTGATGATCGCAGCGTCACTTAATTATATCCCGGGACTGACGGACGAGGATGGGCTCGCGTTCGGAATTTTTGCGCTCGATATCTATGATGATGCTCTGCATGTCGCCTCTGCGGTATGGGCATTGATAGCAGGCTTGTTGTCCCACCGGGCTGCCCGCATGTTCATGATCTTGTTTGGCCTTGCGTATCTCGGTGACGGAGTGTTTGGCTTCTTCACCGGCTACGGATACCTCGACCTAGGCATATTTACGAATGCCTCCGCCGGTTTGGATTTTTCATTGGGCAGGGTGCTTGCGAATGTACCCCACTTGGCGCTGGGTGGGCTGGCTGTTTGGGCTGGGCTAAGGAACGTCGGACGTCCGGCATGAGATTGCTCTGGAGGTGGCTCAAGCGATTGATCGTAGTTGTTGTCGTGGTTGTGTTGGGCCTCTTATCTCCGGTTGCCTATTCAGAGATCATGTGTCGCCCGACAGGCGAGCACTGGAGCTTATGAGGCGATCCTGAAACCCGCGTACCATCGTCCGGAAGCCCGAACCCTTATGACCTATCCGGAATGGCATATTGTCCACGCCTACGAGGATTACGCGCGCGTCCTCGAAAAGGGTGACCCGCATCAATACAGGTTTCTCAAAGGAATTTCTGGTTTTTGGGGATCGGTTTGTGCCCTCTCCAAGGCCTCGGGTGAGCTTGGGGCAATAGACGGCGCAACCAAGCAATTGGTCTACGTGATCGGTGTCAGCTTTACCGCGGAATTGTTGGCCAAGGCGGTCTATGAGGAAACATTTGGCCGCCTTTTCACAGTGCTACGTGGCTCTGCCAGAGCCCCTCTGGACGATCTGTCCGCACAACAAGCAAAGGATTACGCTGAGTTCCTTCAACAGACCCCATGGTACAAATGGGACTTCCTTGCCGATGCGCAGGCCCTCGCGGATGGCAGTACGCAAGTCCTTAGAGATCGCGAGCGTGGGGTCGCGTTGGGACTCGAGTATCGTGCGAAAGCGTCCTATGCCGAGGTCATCGCCACAGCGGTATCGGAAGTCGGCGTCGATGCTCTGACCTTGCGAATGCTTGTCGATGGGGCAAATCGCGAGGTTCTGGAAAGGCTGAATGGCGTGACTGTTATCGATGAAACAAATTCGGGGATCGAAATCGAAACGGTACGTTACCGCGCCTTGACGCATTTGATGCAGGAAATGGCAAACGCTGGTGTTGAGTTTGTCGAAATCGCCGGAAACGACAACATCATGTTCACTATTGTTTCTGACAATGCCGAGCACCCCAAATCGATCTACAGTGATGCCAGACAGGGTTTTGAAGATTACCGCCACCTCATCTTGACTGACGTTGCCGATATCGCCTCAGATATACGCGCCTTGGATGATGGCACCGGGGTATTGGAACATATCCATGACTATTAAAGGCATCGTTCTAGCAGTTTCGCTGTTTGTGTTTGGATGGGTCGCCATTCTTGCAGGGATAACCCTGTTTACCGATGACGCACCTGCCGCGTTGGTGATGTTTCCAAGCCAAGATTTCTTAGAACAAATGCCCGAAGATACGGCAGTGTTGTCTGCCACGCCGTTCACTGTGACATTGGCATCCGACGAAACAGATTTTGCACGCCGACTGTATCAGAAGGGAGCTTTGCTTGTGTTGCCAGCTGGGCTTAGGGGCTGCTTCTCGCTTTCGTAAGTACGATTCCGACCGACACACTCGAAATTTCCCAATCGTGAAAGTGATGTCCGCTTCGCCGTGATAACCGTGAGGTCGCGGCCAGAGAAAAGTTTGAAAAAAACGCAGTCACTGATTTTGGCGCGTTCCGATTTGGGGCCCGCCTGTGTTTTTCTTTTCCGTTCGAAGTTGCGCGTTTTCATTTATGCGTAGGTGATCTTATATGTGCATGGGTGTTGCTTCGATGCCTAGGTTGCTCAAAACCTCTGGTTACGCAAAATGATGACAGCATAGGGTGAAAAATCTTGCAGAAACAAATGCATAGATTCCAGGTTCGCGTCTATTACGAAGACACCGATATGGGCGGGATCGTCTACCATGCCAATTACCTGCGTTACATCGAGCGGGCACGCTCGGACTGGGTTCGCAATCTAGGCAATGACCAGAACGCGATGAAGGATGCTGGTCTGGTCTGGGTTGTGCGCAAGATCGAGGCCGAATACCTCAATACAGCCAAGTTCGATGACGAACTGGAAATAGAAACCGAGGTGGCCAATCTGTCGGGTGTTCGACTGACCATGAACCAGCTGATCACGCGCGGTGACACCGAAATTTTCCGCGCCTCGGTTACTGCTGTCTGCATGACAACCGAAGGCCGCCCCACGCGCCTTCCGGCAGAGATTCGCGCATTGATGCAATAAATCGTGTGCTGGGGGTGGTTATGTTGGCATTTCACCCCGATCTGAGGTAGCGTCTGCCCAAACAAGGCCGACAAAACCGGTCGCAAGGCAAAGAACGAGCAGGTTCATGGAAGCAGAAACTCTGGCGCTGGCGCAGGAGATCGATTTCTCGTTTTGGGGATTGTTTGCGCGCGCGACGCTTACCGTCAAACTGGTGATGGTGATCCTTATGGTGGCATCGTTTTGGGCGTGGTCCATCATCATTCAAAAGCTGATCATGTATCGCGCGGCCAGGCGCGAGGCGGATGTTTTCGATCAATCGTTCTGGTCGGGAGAGCCGCTGGATGGTCTCTTTGAACAGATCGGGGCGGAACCCAAGGGCAGCTCGCAAAAGATCTTTGCCGCGGGCATGATCGAATGGCGCCGCTCGCATCGCACCGATGGCGGGCTGATCGCAGGCGCACAGGCCCGTATCGATCGATCAATGGATGTGGCGATCAACAAAGAATCTGAAGCCCTGCAAAAGGGCCTGCCGGTTCTGGCCACCGTGGGCTCGACCGCGCCGTTCATTGGCCTTTTCGGCACCGTTTGGGGCATCATGAATGCGTTCATCGAGATTGCCGAGCAGCAAAACACCAATCTGGCAGTCGTCGCGCCGGGCATTGCCGAGGCGCTACTCGCGACAGGTCTGGGCCTGTTGGCTGCGATCCCGGCAGTGATTTTCTACAACAAGTTGAGCGCAGACAGCGATCGCATCGTGGCAGGGTACGAGGCCTTCGCCGACGAGTTCGCCACCATCCTGTCGCGCCAGCTGGACAGCTGAACGATGGGCGCGGGTGTACAGCAACCGGCCGAAGACAGCGGGCGGCGACGTGGGCGCAGACGTGGTCGCGCGCGCCCCATGGCCGAAATCAACGTGACGCCTTTTGTCGACGTGATGCTGGTGCTGCTGATCATCTTCATGGTGGCCGCACCCCTTTTGACGGTTGGTGTGCCGGTTGAACTACCCAAGACAGCTGCGGGTGCTTTGCCGTCCGAAAGCGAAGAGCCGTTAACGGTGACAATCACCGCTGAGGGTGCTGTTGAAATTCAGACGACAGGTGTGGCCCGCAACGAACTGGTGCCCAAGCTACGCGCCATCGCGGCTGAACGCTCCAGCGATAGGGTGTTCCTGCGTGCGGATGGGGCGGTGCCTTACGCGCTGGTGATGCAGGTCATGGGGGCGTTGAATGCGGGCGGGTTTACCAATGTGGGTCTTGTGACCGACACCGGCGGACCCACTTTTGACGAAGGCGGAGAGTGAGGCAGCGGTTTGCAGACCGGCACCAAGATCTCGGCAGTTGTCCATGTGACCCTAGTCGGATGGGCGTTTCTCGGCGGAGCCTTCCGGTCCGAGCCCTTGCCGTTTGACGTGCAGGATGTTTCGGTGATTTCCGCCGAGGAGTTCGCGGCCCTCAGTGCGCCGGTGCAGACGCCCGAGCTGGCGCAGCAACCCGACGCCCTGCAGCAGCCCGAGACGCCAACGTCAGAAGTCGCTGTGCCTGAGGCACCGCAGCCCGAACCGGAACAGCAACAACCCGACCCTGTCGCCGAGCCAGAGCCAGAACCTTTGCCCGATCCAGTTGTCGAGGCACCGGACCCTCAAGTAAGCGAAGACACGGCTGTCCTGGTGCAGCCTGATCCAGATCCAACGATTGACCTCAACCCACCAGGAAAGCGACCCAAGCCACGCCCTGTTGAGCGGGTGGCTCCGCAGCCAGTCGCAGCACCGCCACCTGACGCGACGCCTGACGATGTGGAAACCCCGCCTGTTGTCGCCGAAGAGGGTGCGGAGACGCCGCAACCCGAACAGGAGCAGTCCGCACCAGAAGAAGCCACCGATCAAATTGTGACAGAGGCGGAAGAGAGTGACGAACTAGCACCATTGCGCTCTCCGCGACCTCCGGCACGGCGCCCTACGCGACCGACCACAACTCAGACTGCCGAAACCGAGGCGGCAAAGCCGGTGGCACAAACCGGGGTCGAAAGCGCCCTGGCCGAGGCGCTTGCAGGCGCTCAGGAAGATGTTCCACTTGGACCGCCTTTGACCGGAGGGGAAAAGGAAGGGCTGCGCCTGGCCATGTCACGATGCTGGAACGTAGGCGCGCTGTCATCCGAGGCTCTGCAAACGACAGTGACTGTCGCCTTTTCGATGCAAAGGGATGGCAAGCCTGAAACGGGCTCGATCCGCATGTTAGACAGTTCGGGTGGCTCTGCGTCCTCGGCGCAACAGGCGTATCAGGCGGCAAGACGTGCTATTATCCGATGTGGCGCAAAAGGCTATGATTTGCCCGCCGAGAAATACGGCCAGTGGCGAGACATCGAAGTGACATTCAATCCCGAGAGGATGCGGATCAAATGATGAAGTTCTTGGTAAGCCTGTTTCTGGGGCTCGCGTTGCTGGCGTCACAGGCCATTGCACAAAACCAGCCCTTGCGGATTGAGATCACCGAAGGGGTGATTGAACCCTTGCCATTTGCCGTGCCAAATTTTGTTCCCGACACCGGGGCCGCATCCGAGTTGTCCAGCCAACTCGCCCGCGTGGTTGCAGCTGATCTTTCCGGTACCGGTCTGTTCCGTGAGGTGCCTGCCAGTGCCTATATCAGTCAAGTCGACAGTTTTGAGGCTCCGGTCAAATTTGCGGATTGGAAAGCGATCAATGCGCAGGCACTGGTTACTGGTGCAGTCAACGTTTCAGGCGATCGCGTCACGGTTCGCTTCCGGGTGTGGGATGTGTTCTCGGACAAAGAGATTGAGCCCGGCATGCAGTTTTCGGGTACGCGGGATGGTTGGCGTCGCATGGCGCACAAAGTGGCAGATGCCGTATACAGCCGTATCACTGGCGAAGGTGGATATTTTGACAGCCGTGTCGTCTATGTTTCGGAAAATGGCCCAAAGAATCAGCGGCGCAAGCGGTTGGCCATTATGGATTATGACGGGTACAACGTTCAGTACCTTACTGACAGCGCTGCCATTGTGTTGGCGCCTCGGTTTTCCCCAACCGGCGACCGGGTTCTGTACACCAGCTACGAAAGCGGTTTTCCCCGTATTTATGTTCTGGATGTTGGACAGGTTCAACGGAGGGTGCTGGAAAGTGCCGAAGGCACCATGAGTTTTGCACCCAGATTCTCTCCGGATGGAAAGACGGTGGTCTATTCGCTTAGCCAGGGTGGCAACACCGACCTCTATACCATGGATATTGCTTCCGGTCGGGCGCAGCGGTTGACCAGCACGCCATCCATCGAAACCGCTCCCAGCTATTCTCCGGACGGTCGGCAGATTGTCTTTGAAAGCGACAGGTCAGGCACGCCGCAGCTCTATGTCATGCCCGCCAGCGGGGAGACGCAAAGCGAATAAGCTTCGGGCAGGGGCGATATGGTACCCCGGTTTGGTCGCCACGCGGTGACCTGATTGCGTTTACCAAACAAAACAAGGGGCGGTTTCACATCGGCGTGATGCGCACAGACGGTAGCGAAGAGCGCCTTTTGACGGCATCTTTCCTCGATGAAGGACCAACTTGGGCACCGAATGGTCGTGTGATCATGTTCACTCGGGAAACCCGCGGAGAAAATGGCCGGTCCGCACTTTACACTGTGGACATATCGGGGCGCAATTTGCGTCCGGTCCGTACTCCGGATGGTGGCAGTGATCCCTCGTGGTCACCACTTCAGAAATGACAAGCTCTTTACCACAGTTCCCCTTGCGTTCACATGGCGCGAGGGCTGTGATACGAAAAGAACAACAACAGGCGAAACGCGCGAGGCATTTGAGATGAAAATATTGAGCAAGTTTGCAGTTGCGGCGACGTTGTTGGCTGTCGCGGCATGCAGCAACACATCGGCGCTTGACGGTGGGGACGGCGCTGTCGACCTCAATAGCACTGGTGCCAATGCAGGGTCGGCTGCGGACCCCAGTTCTCCGGCCTATTTCCAACAGGCTGTGGGAGATCGGGTTCTGTTCGAGGTGGACCAATCGACGCTCAATGACGCGGCACGCGCGACACTGTTGGCCCAGGCGAATTGGTTGCTGGAGAATACGGATTTCTCGGCAACGATCGAAGGCCACGCAGATGAGCAGGGAACCCGGGAGTACAACCTGGCGCTTGGCGCGCGCAGGGCAAATGCGGCTCGTGAGTTTCTGATTTCGCGCGGAGTGGCGGGAAGCCGCCTTAAGGTCGTGAGTTATGGCAAGGAACGCCCGATCGAGATTTGCAGCGAAGAGGCCTGTTATGCCAACAACCGACGGGCGGTTACGGTACTGGCCGGTGGCTTGACGGGGTAAGACATGGGCATTCGGGGGTTGATATTTGCGACGACAATTGCGCTGTCGTCAGGTGTGGCACACGCGCAAGACGCGCAGACATTGGCTGATATTCGTCAGGAACTGACCGTTCTGCACGTCGAAGTTCAGCGCCTCAAGCGCGAGCTTTCGACAACCGGGGCAGCCAGCACCGAACCTGTCAGGTGGCTCTGTTTTAGAGCGAGTCGACACGATAGAAGCCGAGTTGCAACGCCTGACAAGTCAGACCGAGCGGATGAGTCAACGGATCGACCGCGTCGTCGCTGATGGTACCAACCGCATTGGCGATCTGGAGTTCCGACTGGTCGAGCTTGAGGGGGGATGTTTCCGCCTTGGGTGAAACCACCACTTTGGGTGGGGATACAGCCGTCATCTCTGAAACACCCACTGCCGAACTTGACAATTCCAATGACACCGAACTGGCCGTGGGCGAAAAGGCAGAGTTCGACGCAGCCAAGGCAGCCTTGGATGCAGGGGATCATAAAAAGGCAGCGGATCTCTTGGCAAATTTCGACGCTTCCTACCCCGGCAGCCCTCTGGGACCGCAAGCGCATCTTAACCGCGGCAAGGCATTAGAGGGTCTGGGCGATACACGAGAAGCCGCACGCGCTTTTCTGGCAAGCTTTACCAATGATTCCACAGGCCCGGTTGCGGCCGAGGCGTTGTACGAGCTCGGCGCCGCTCTGGGTCGGCTGGGACAAGTCGATCAGGCCTGTGTGACACTTGCAGAGGTAGCGGTACGTTTCCCTGTGGCCGACGCTGTTGCCGAGGCACGAAGCGAAATGACCAGCTTGGGATGTTCTTGAGCGAGCGATACCGGGGTCTTCTGGTAGCCTTGGATGCTTGTTTTGGCAGGCATCCATATAGAGATGTCGCCGTTGCCGTATCTGGTGGTGGGGATTCCGTGGCATTGATGCACCTGCTGCACACGTATGCGCAGGACCGAGATATCAACATTCATGTTGTGACTGTGGACCATGGATTACGAGTTGAGGCCGCGGACGAAGCCGCAATCGTTCAACACAAGGCAGCGGAACTGGGCCTTTCTCACACGATTCTGAAATGGCAAGACCAACCTGTCGAAGGTAATCTGCAAGAACAGGCGAGAAAAGCTCGGTACCGATTGTTGACGGGTTGGGCCAAAGACAATGGGATCAAGGCGATTCTGTTAGGCCACACTGCGGATGATCAGGCGGAAACTGTCCTTATGGGATTGCGGCGTGCATCTGGTGTGGATGGGCTGTCGGCCATGCCTGCACACCGCGTTTTGAACGGCATCCCAGTTTTGCGTCCTCTTCTGGGAAACACGCGACATGAGCTTCGGGCGTATTTGATGGATCTGGGCATAAGTTGGATCGACGATCCAACGAATCAGGACACTCGGTTTGAGCGTATTCAAGTACGGCAAGCACGTGACGCATTGGCTGAATTGGGAATTACAACTCAGGCGCTGGTGCGGATTGCGCAAAATATGGCTCAAACACGCAGCGCACTTTCGTATCACGTACAGCGCGCAGCACGCGCGGTTTGTACTGTCGATGCCGGTGACATCGTCTTAAACATGGAACAATATCTGGCATTGCCACAAGAAACAGCGCGTCGTCTTCTTTTGGGGGCGTTGATGTGGGTCAATGGTGGCGCGGACCGTCCTAGACATCGACCGATGGACGCTGCTTTGCAAGCCCTTCAAAACAGCACACCAACTCAGTTGGGTGGGTGCCGTATTGTAAGGCAACGCAACGACATGCGGGTCTGTCGAGAGTGGAATGCAGTTGCAGATTTGCGGGTGTCAGTAATGCGGCGATGGGACAATCGCTGGACAATGCAGGGGCCGACAGCGGAAGGTTTCACGATTTCTGCACTGGGTGAAAGCGGCCTGAGGCAATGCCTGAACTGGCGCGAAACAGGCAGACCACATGCCGCGCTGCTGGCCTCACCTGCAGTGTGGGACGGTTCGGAATTGATCGCGGCCCCGATGGCGGGATTGGCGAACGGATGGTCGGCCAAAGGTCCAACAAGCACAGAAGAGTTCCTTGCAACGCTTTTATCGCATTGAACCTGCCACAATCCTCTCTATTTTAGTGGTCTGATCGGCTATTCCCCAAAAGCCGAAAGATTTAGGAGAGTTTCCTTGGGCAATGCACGCAATATCGCCTTCTGGGTTGTACTGTTTCTGCTGATTCTTGCTCTGTTCAACTTGTTTAGCGGCTCGGGTGGGACGCTGCAGAGCCAGGAACGGACATATTCGGACTTTGTGAGTTCGGTTGAAGCTAGCGATGTCAGCCAAGTCACGTTGGATGGTGAACAGGTTCGCTACCGCATGTCGGATGGCAAAGACTACGTCGCCATCAAACCCGGTGACGCAGAAGTTACAACTTTGCTGATTGAACAGAATGTGCCCGTGCGGGCCGAGAAACAACAGCAATCCGGGTTCCAATCATTCCTTATCACGCTGCTGCCGTTCCTGCTGTTGATCGGTGTCTGGGTCTATTTCATGAACCGGATGCAAGGTGGAGGTAAGGGTGGTGCCATGGGCTTTGGTAAGTCCAAGGCCAAGATGCTGACTGAAAAGCATGGTCGCGTGACCTTTGACGATGTCGCCGGCATTGACGAGGCCAAGGAAGAGCTGGAAGAGATCGTTGAATTCCTGCGCAACCCGCAGAAGTTCTCGCGTCTTGGCGGCAAAATCCCCAAAGGCGCATTGCTGGTTGGTCCTCCCGGTACCGGTAAAACGTTGCTGGCCCGCGCCATTGCGGGTGAGGCGGGCGTGCCTTTCTTTACAATTTCAGGGTCTGACTTCGTCGAGATGTTTGTAGGCGTTGGTGCAAGCCGTGTCCGTGACATGTTCGAGCAAGCCAAGAAGAACGCGCCGTGTATTGTGTTTATCGACGAGATCGACGCCGTGGGTCGCCATCGTGGCGCAGGTTACGGCGGCGGTAACGATGAACGCGAACAGACCCTTAACCAGCTGCTGGTCGAGATGGACGGGTTTGAGGCCAACGAAGGCGTGATCATCCTGGCGGCGACAAACCGCAAGGACGTTCTGGACCCCGCTCTGCTGCGTCCAGGCCGCTTTGACCGCAACGTGACTGTTGGCAACCCCGACATCAAAGGCCGCGAGAAGATCTTGGGCGTTCATGCGCGCAAGACACCTCTGGGTCCTGACGTTGATCTGCGCATCATCGCGCGGGGATCGCCGGGCTTCTCGGGTGCTGATCTGGCCAACCTGGTGAACGAAGCCGCACTAATGGCTGCCCGTGTGGGCCGTCGCTTTGTCACTATGGAAGACTTCGAGAACGCCAAAGACAAGGTGATGATGGGGGCCGAGCGCCGCTCGATGGTGCTGACCCAGGATCAAAAAGAAAAGACCGCCTATCACGAAGCGGGTCACGCGGTTGTTGGTCTGTCGCTGCCGGAATGCGACCCGGTCTACAAGGCGACGATCATTCCGCGCGGTGGTGCTTTGGGTATGGTTGTGTCCTTGCCTGAGATTGATCGCCTGAACTGGCACAAGTCGGAATGCGAGCAAAAGCTGGCGATGACGATGGCTGGTAAAGCTGCGGAAATCATCAAGTATGGTGCAGATCACGTGTCCAACGGTCCGGCCGGTGACATCCAGCAAGCCAGCCAATTGGCCCGTGCGATGGTTCTGCGGTGGGGCATGTCAGACAAGATCGGCAACATCGACTACGCCGAAGCGCATGAAGGTTACAGTGGCAACACCGCAGGCTTCTCGGTTTCGGCCAACACCAAAGAGCTGATCGAGGAAGAGGTGAAACGCTTCATCCAAGAAGGCTATGAACGCGCGTACCAAATCCTGACCGAGAAGAAAGCCGAGTGGGATCGTCTGGCGCAAGGATTGCTGGAATACGAAACCCTGACGGGGGAAGAGATCAAGCGCGTCATGAACGGCGAGCCGCCGAGCGCGGGTGATGACGATGGCGACAGCCCGGATGAAGGCAGCGCACCAAGCGTGACCGCCATCCCCAAGACCAAACCCAAGAAACCGTCAGGCGACGGCGGGATGGAACCGGAACCGACGGCGTAAGCCGACGAGATTGCAAAAAGCCCTGGTGACACCTCAGACGCATACCGCGCGACGGGGAACAGACTTTCCGCTCATCCATCCGGAGAGCCAAAAAACGAATGGCCGCGACTCGATGAGTTGCGGCCATTTTTTGTGATCAGCGGCTTGAGACGTTGCTCATGACGTAAGATCGAACCCAATGGTTCTGTTGCCCACCGTGTTGATCCGGATTGACACTAAGGCGGTAAGTCTACCCGAAATTCATGTTTTTCGGATTTCGTAGCGACCTGCTGATCATACGCTCCACTCGAACCCGACTTCTTTTTCAGAAAGCGCCCAGAGCTGCTCCATGACCGATTTATCATGGGCATGCGGGTGCAGCGTGCCCTTGCCGACTGGCCCGACGAACTCCATGCGACCTGTGGGGCCGTAAAGCGCGCGTTGCTCCAACCCATCTTCGGTTGCGCACATTACCTCGGGCCAGGAGCCCCGTTCGGCCGACTGTGTTATGGGTAGTTTTGTCATGACCCAGAACATGATCCGCGTCGCCAGGTTACCGCTGGTCGTGATGAGAGATGTCCGCGACGAACCAGGATGGCAGACATAAATCTCGACATCGGTTTTTCCTGCTGCGGTCAGCTTGTCCTGCAGCTCGTAGGCAAACATCATTTGTGCCAGCTTGCTTTGTGAATAAGTTTTGTTCTGGTGGTAATTCTTGTCCCAGTTCATGTCGTCGAACTGGATGGTCTTGATCCCCATGTTGTAACCAAGGCTGCTAACAACCACGATCCGGCCTATCGATTTCTCGATCCGTTCGAAGAGCAGACCGCACAGTAGGAAGTGGCCATAGTGGTTGGTGCCCAACATGCTTTCAAACCCGTCGACGGTGAGTTTCTGGGTCGGAACCTGCGCGATGGCGGCGTTGCAGATGAGGGCGTCAATCCGGGGAACGGTTTTTAGGACCTCCGCCGCGGCTTCGCGCACGCTGGCAAGTGAAGCGAGGTCCATGCGGACGAAGCTCACTTCGGCGCCGATCCCAAGTTCCTTTTTTAGGTCCGTAATGGCGGCTTGTGATTTCTCGACCGAGCGGTTCAACATCACCACCTTGGCGCCCTTGGTCAGAAGGGTCCGCGCAGCCTGAAATCCTGCGCCAGCGTTGGCACCAGTGATCAGGTAAGTCTTGCCTTTGAGCGAGCCGAGGCGCTCGGGGGTCCAGCCTTGCGATCCGAAAGTCGTGTCTGCCATTTCTCTTCTCCTGTCAGTACTGGCTGGCAACTTGTGTGTGATCTTTGCTTGTCTCGAAATGGTAGATAACTATCGTTGCTGGCTAGAAATAGGCGAAATCATCTTGAATACATGCCTGATTGTCTCAGCCTCATTGCAGTGTGCCACTTCTCACACCATCTTCGCACCATGAGCAGAGAGCAGATCAAACAGCTAATCGAACGCCAC
Source organism: Falsiruegeria sp. JB4-1 (assembly GCF_055693495.1). NCBI lineage: Bacteria > Pseudomonadati > Pseudomonadota > Alphaproteobacteria > Rhodobacterales > Roseobacteraceae > Falsiruegeria > Falsiruegeria sp. JB4-1. Next base: position 3,251,485 of record NZ_JBVFTZ010000001.1, on the reverse strand, counting down.
CTCCCCGAGGCTGGCCTGGTGGAAACGGCGTTAAAGGGCGTGCAGCTCTTCCGGGTGACCGAAGCAATGCCCTGCGTGCCCGCAGTCTATGAGCCCACTGTCGTGGCAATCGTCAGCGGGGTGAAGGAAGCCATCCTCGATGGCAATCGGCACACCTATGACAGCAACCGATACATGCTTTGCCCGATGACCATGCCGGTGGAGGCGGGCACGCCTCAGGCTTCGCCAGAGAATCCGCTTTTGGGCGCAGTGATCTCTTTGGATCCGAGAGTGATGCGGGAACTTTCTCTTGAGATCGAGACTGCAGCCGTTGCCCGCCGCAAGCCCGACGGTGCAGCCCTGCAGGGACTGGCGCTGGCGAGATGGGACGCGGGCTTCACGCAAGCACTGCTCCGGCTGCTGGAGCTGCTCGAAAGCCCGATGGATGCGGCAGTGCTTGGGCAGGGGCGGCTGCGGGAACTTTGTTACGCTGTGCTTAAAGGCGAGGCCGGGGACGCAGCCATGCGAGCCTTCAGCGTTGGCAACGAAATTGCGCGCACGATCGACTACCTGTCCACCCGTCTGAACGAGTCGGTCACAATCGACGACATGGCCTCGCAGGTTGGCATGAGCCGCGCCGTGTTCCATCGCCGGTTCAAGGAAGCAACGACGATGTCACCAATCCAATTCGTGAAGTCGATGCGGTTGAACAACGCCGCGATGCAGATCGCCGGTGGAAAGACCGTAACCGAAGCCGCGATGGATGTGGGCTATGTGAGTTCCTCGCAATTCAGTCGGGAGTTCAAACGTGTGTATGGGCAATCTCCCAGGCAGTGGAGACACTCCAATTCACCATCGGAGGGAATGGCGGGATAGACTGCTTGGTGTTTTGAGACGCATCAATTGTTTCGCTGCGAAGAGGGGGATGGGGCCGGGTGGCCAAGACGCAAAGTTTTTTTGTTCAGACAACTCTTTTCTTGGGCGACACTGCTCTCCGGAACCTCTCGACGCTCGCTCCGATTTTCGGGCCCATGTAGAACCAGGGCAGATAGAGAACACGGTAGATATCCGGCTGGGTCCCGTCCTTCCTCTTCGTGAGTTCATTGAGGCCGTATCAACGCGCTTGTCTGTCGTGCCATCGGATCGCCATTGATCGCTGCATAAGTAATGGGAGATCGACCGCCGAGCGTAGCGAGGCTGGGCCCAACGGGAGGGGGCATCTTTGATGCACGACCGACCGGCGGGAGCGCCTTGTTTTTCTGGAACCTATTGGGATTTGCCGTATGGTGTCCCCAAATCACTCAAAACGTCCGATACAGGCTGAGGAGGCGCGGGATGCCGGTGCTCAAGGAGACACAATATGCAGGGGAAATCGTCTGGTTGGGGCATGTGCCATCCGGGCGCACGCTTAAAGCGCAGGCCACTGATCATTTGACCTTGGGATTTTCCGGTGTACCCGGAGAACGCCACGAAGGGACAAATCGAGCCTCTTGCGTGCGAGTGCGCAATCTCTATGCCGAGGGTACGGACATCCGCAATGTTCGGCAGCTTACAATCCTGTCGCAAGAGGAACTGGACGTAATTGCGAGCGACATGGGGCTCGACGTGCTTGATCCCGGTCTGTTGGGGGCAACGGTCGTGATCAAGGGTATTCCTGACTTCACCTTTGTCCCGCCGTCCAGCCGCCTTCAAGGACCGTCTGGCGCCACGCTGACCGTGGATATGGAAAACCGCCCTTGCGTGCTGCCCGGGCGTGAGATCGAGGCGGCATCACCCGGCTACGGTGCCTCGTTCAAACCGGCCGCAAAGAATCGCCGTGGTATCACAGCCTGGGTCGAACGCCCGGGCGGACTGGCGCTTGGTGATCGGTTGCAGCTTTTCATCCCCGATCAACGTGCCTGGGCGCCCTGAAAGTATCCCAAGGGATACCGCGTTTCCGATTTGAAACGTCTTACGGCCTCCAACGCCGTTTCAAAGCATGAAAATGTCGGAATCTATACCCTATTTCACAAGACCCCCGGTTATGGGTTGAACAGCGCCGAAGGGGCTCCCCTTCGGCATTGGCCGACATGCTTCAAGGATCTTGCTGATGAGCTACAAATCCGACATTGAGATCGCCCGCGAGGCGAACAAGAAACCCATTCAGGAGATTGGTGCCAAGCTTGGCATGTCTTCGGATGATCTGCTGCCCTACGGCCACGACAAGGCCAAGGTGAGCCAGGAGTTTATCAACTCGGTTCAGTCCAAGGACGATGGCAAGCTGATCCTGGTGACGGCGATCAACCCGACGCCTGCGGGCGAGGGCAAGACCACCACCACCGTGGGTCTGGGCGATGGTCTGAACCGCATCGGCAAGAACGCGATGATCTGTATCCGCGAGGCCTCGCTTGGTCCGAACTTCGGCATGAAGGGCGGCGCTGCGGGGGGTGGTTACGCGCAAGTGGTGCCGATGGAGGAGATGAACCTCCACTTCACCGGCGACTTCCACGCGATCACCAGCGCGCATTCGCTGCTGTCGGCGATGATCGACAACCACATCTACTGGGGCAACGAGCAGGAAATCGACACCCGCCGCGTTGCATGGCGTCGTGTGGTCGACATGAACGACCGGGCTCTGCGCACCATCACCGCGTCTCTGGGCGGCGTCTCCAACGGTTTCCCGCGCGAAGCTGGTTTTGACATCACCGTGGCCTCCGAGGTTATGGCGATCCTCTGCCTGGCGAACGACCTGAAGGACCTGGAAAAGCGTCTGGGCGACATCATCGTGGCCTACCGCCGCGACAAGACCCCGGTCTACTGCCGCGACATCAAGGCCGAAGGTGCAATGACCGTTCTGCTCAAGGACGCGATGCAGCCGAACCTGGTGCAGACGCTGGAAAACAACCCGGCCTTTGTGCACGGCGGTCCGTTTGCCAACATCGCGCACGGCTGTAACTCGGTCATCGCGACCAAGACTGCGCTGAAAGTGGCCGATTATGTGGTGACCGAGGCGGGCTTTGGCGCCGACCTGGGTGCTGAAAAGTTCATGAACATCAAATGCCGCAAGGCAGGCATCGCACCCTCCGCAGTCGTTCTGGTTGCCACCGTGCGCGCCATGAAGATGAACGGCGGCGTGGCCAAGGCTGATCTGGGCGCGGAAAACGTTGACGCGGTGAACAATGGCTGCGCCAACCTGGGCCGCCACATCGAGAACCTCAAATCCTTTGGTGTGCCGGTTGTGGTTGCGATCAACCACTTTGTCACCGACACCGACGCCGAAGTTCAGGCGGTCATGGACTATGCCGCGACGCACGGCGTCGAGGCGGTTCTGTCGCGTCACTGGGAACTGGGTTCGGAAGGGTCCGCTCCGTTGGCCGAAAAGGTCGTGGAAATGGTCGAAAGCGGTACTGCCAACTTTGCGCCGATCTACCCCGATGACATGTCGCTGTTTGACAAAATCGACACCATCGCCAAGCGCATCTACCGCGCCGATGAGGTTCTGGCCGACAACAAGATCCGCAACCAGCTGAAGGAATGGGAAGCTGCCGGATACGGCAACCTGCCGGTCTGCATGGCGAAAACGCAGTATTCCTTCTCGACCGACCCGAGCTTGCGCGGGGCACCTGTGGGCCATTCGGTTCCGGTGCGCGAAGTACGCCTGAGCGCCGGTGCGGGCTTTATCGTGGCCGTCTGCGGCGAGATCATGACCATGCCCGGTCTGCCGCGCAAACCGGCGGCGGAAAGCATCTGCCTCAATGACGCAGGTGAGATCGAGGGCTTGTTCTAAGCTCCAAAATACGGTTTCTGCGGCCCGGTAACCTCCGGGCCGCAGGAGTTCTTAAATGCCCTCTTTGACACCGCCAAGCGATTGCGCATCAATGCAGGCGCTGCGCGTCGAGATCGACAAGCTGGACCGCCACCTGATCGACCTGTTGGTCACCCGTTCAAGCTACATCGACCGCGCTGCCCAGCTGAAACCGGGCGAAGCCTTGCCCGCCCGCATTCCGGCCCGTGTCGAAGAAGTGGTTCAGAATGTCCGCGCCACCGCCCGGGACAAGGGGATGGACCCCGATCTCGCGGAACAGCTTTGGCGCATTCTGATTGACTGGTCGATCGCGCGAGAGGAACGTGTGATCGGCGTGGAATGACAGCATAGGCTGACGGGCCGGTAGCAGGGCTCGTGGTATATTAGCGAAGGGATCAAGAGACATGGTAGCGCAGGTTATCGACGGCAAGGCGTTTGCAGCCAATGTGCGGGGCCGGGTGGCCGAACACGTGGCCAAACTGAAAGAGGAAAACGACATCACCCCCGGTCTGGCGGTGGTGCTGGTGGGCGAAGATCCGGCCAGCCAGGTCTATGTCCGCTCCAAGGGCAAGCAGACCGTCGAGGTCGGCATGAACTCTTACGAACACAAGCTCGATGTGGACACCTCCGAGGCGGATCTGCTGGCGCTGATCGATCAGCTGAACACCGATCCGGCGGTGCACGGCATCCTGGTGCAGCTGCCGCTGCCCAAGCACCTGAACGAGGATCTGGTGATCAACTCGATCGACCCGGCCAAGGATGTCGACGGCTTCCATATCTCGAACGTGGGCCTGTTGAGCACCGGTCAGAAATCGATGGTTCCCTGCACGCCGCTTGGCTGCCTGATGATGCTGCGCGATCACCATGGGAGCCTGTCGGGCATGGACGCGGTTGTGATTGGCCGTTCCAACATCGTGGGCAAACCGATGGCGCAACTTTTGCTGGGAGACAGCTGCACCGTGACCATCGCGCATAGCCGCACCAAGGACTTGCCGGATGTAGTCCGCCGCGCCGACATTGTGGTCGCCGCTGTTGGCCGCCCCGAAATGGTACCGGGCGATTGGATCAAGGAAGGCGCCACCGTCATCGATGTGGGCATCAACCGCATCGACGCGCCGGAAAAAGGTGAAGGCAAAACCCGCCTCGTGGGCGACGTCCATTACGAAAGCGCCGCAGCCCGCGCCGGCGCCATCACCCCGGTTCCCGGCGGTGTAGGCCCCATGACCATCGCCTGCCTGCTGGCCAACACACTAACAGCTTGCTGCCGCGCAAATGGCCTGTCCGAGCCCGAAGGCCTGACCGCCTGACTAGACAGGGACAGGAACGATGGTGCCCTGCAAGGCTGCCACATGTGTTTCCGCCCCTTCGCTGACGGCATAGACGTCAGCCGCCACAACAATCAATCGTCGGCCGGGTTTCAACACCCGGCCGATTGCTTTCAGTCGATCACCCTGGCCCGGAGCCAGCAGGTTGATCTTAATCTCGGCGGTCACAACTTCGTGATCCGGGGGTGCGCAGGTCAAAGCGGCGTATCCGGCCGCGGTATCTCCTAGAGCAAAACTGAGAGCTGCGTGGGCATGGCCTTGTTGTTGCGTAAATTCGGGCGCAATCGGGGCAGAAACCACAACCCGGCCTTTTTCAATCGTTTCAAGCTGCGCTCCGAGGGTGGTCATCATGCCTTGTTTGGAAAAGCTATCAGAAACTCGCGTCTTCATATTTGTTCAACTCAACCTCTGGTGTTGTCTTTCGGCGTCCAGTACAAATATTACTCTGAAATTCCTGTTACCGATGCTTTGGGGATTTGTGGAAGTTCCACGTCTCGAATAAAAAACGCTACATACCACTTACTTAAGTTCTTATTGTTCATGTTTTCCAAGATTAAAAAACTACTAGCGGAAAATAACCTTTTGGTTTCGTTGCCGTTGTTGGTTTTTCTGACAGTTCTTGCCGCTCAGGCCAATCCATTTGGGGTTGAAGGTGTAACGTTTATCGTTCGTTTTCTGTTCTGGTCTGCACTCATGGGTACGGGGGCACTTATTGCGTATTCCAGCGCAGGATGGATTCAAAAATGCTTTCAAGATCGTCGGCAACTTTTCCAGGATGTGATGACTGTTACGCTGGTGACTGTACTTTTTACCCCAGTTCTTTGGGTGATGACTTGGCTTTTGGCTCTGCCATCGATGCAAGATGTTCCCAGGTTGGCGACACTGGCGCAGTACGGATTGATCTTTTCCAGCGGGCTTCTTGTGCTGAGACGATGCTTCCCCGGGGTAGAGGCCGAACAAAGCCTCGAAGGAATGTTGCCCCCCATTCCACGCTTGTATCGCCGTTTGCCCGAGGCATTCGAAGGTCCGGTTCTTCGATTGACGGTGCGCGATCACAGTGTTGACGTAGTGACGTTAAGCGAAACGATCACGATCAGATCAAGGTTCGCCGATGCAATTGACGAAATGGAGCCGATCGTCGGGTATTGCACGCATAGATCTCATTGGATCACACGAGAAGCCATTGAAAGCGTGGAACGCTCGGGCGGGCGCATACACATACGGTTGATTAATGGTGACCGTGTTCCGGTTAGCCGTAAATATAAGCCTAATCTCGAAGAAGCAGGCATCGTTTGAATCAACGGGGCATTGGTATGATGCAAGGGCTCGGCCCAATTAGAATTGCCTTTGCCGAGGGCCCCATTATGTCCTGCAATGGGCCTTCGTCACTGCGTAGCCCGCCGGTATAGGTACCATACGCCGGTTGAATGATCCGATCGTCGTCTACAAGAAAAGCCGGGCGGGTAATCGTTCTGCCTCTAAGGCTGAGTCGTGCTTTCGGGTGGTAGTGTCCGGAAATTTCGCCAACGCAATTCCGTTCGGCGATGTGGCGGAACGTCATCGGGCCGAGTTTCAGTATTGCGACGTGACTTCCACCTAGTCCAACAGGGCCTGGATCGTGGTTACCTTCGATCCAAAACCAGGTTCGCCCAGACTGCAGCTTCGCGACCCATAGTCGAACTTCTTCGGTCAAGGACCCGGCTGCGTCGGTATCATCGAAACTGTCGCCCAGACAAACGACAGTTTTTGCCTGGGTTCTTTTCAGATCAGAGGACAACCGGGTCAACGTATCCTGGACGTCGTAGGGGGCAAAATCCCACGTCCCAACCGGGCAAAACGCTCAGACTTTCCAAGATGCAGGTCTGAAACAGACAGCAGTTCTTGTTCGGGCCACCACAACCCGCCACTTGCCAACGCCACCAGAGGTGTTTCTCGAAATGAAAACTGCAGCTCGTTCATGTTACGTTCTTCGCGTGTATGGAGCGGCCCCGCAAGTGAAAAAGGTCACTGCAATTCCTGTCGGCAGCCAATACCATGGTATTTCATTTCTTGAGCAACCTGTTGTAGCTTGCCACGATGTGCGGACGTTTTGCGATTACTTTGCCCAACGATGCGATGGCGCAGCTTTTTGCGGCACAACCATCGAACAACTTGCCTGCGGTGCCCAACTACAACGTCTGCCCTACAAATCAGGTGCATGTGGTGCGTAGCAGCGAAATGGGCAGGCAATTGTTGCCGATGCGATGGGGGTTCTTGCCTCATTGGTACAAGGCAGAAAATGCCGGGCCGTTGTTGATCAATGCGCGGGCCGAAACATTGGCGGAAAAACCTGCTTTTCGCGCCGCATGTCGCGAGCGTCGCTGTCTTTTGGTCGCGACCGGGTTTTATGAATGGACCAAGTCACCGCAGGATACACGGCTGCCATGGTACATCCATCGACGGGACGGCACCCCGATCGCATTTGCCGGCTGTCTGGCAAGATTGGGGACCCGCAGAGTCGCGGCAATCGACCTGCGCTATCGTGACGACAGAGGCAAACACGCATATGTCCGAAATACACCACCGGATGCCCTTGGTCCTTGAACCCGGTGATTGGGCCTTGTGGTTGGGCGAACAGGGCAAAGGTGCCGCCCGGCTAATGCGACCGGGCCATGAAGGGGTGCTGAACTTTCACCGGGTCGACACAAAGGTCAATTCGAATCGGGCTAGCGGACCCGCCCTGATCGAGCCTTTTGAAGATTGAACAGAGGTTCAGTTACCGTCTGCAACCTCTGTCAGCGGCGCACGACTCAATGCGTTTCCAGCGATGGTTATCTTTTTCAGAAGTGACATGAATTGAGCCTGTTCCGCGTCGTTCAGCCCTGCCAGCATCTCAGGTTGAATCGCTTCAATGTGAGGGCGTGCCTGATCCAGAAGTTCTTGTCCCGCCATCGAAATATGGAGGCATTTCGCGCGCCTATCCTGTTTCGATATGGATCGTCGAACTAGTCCGCGCTCATCCAAGCGGTCGATCACCTTGCCGAGCGTTGCACGGTCATAGGCAATCATTCCGGCCAGCGTAGCCTGATCCAGGCCGGGTTGCGCCGAAATCATGCTCAATGCCCCGAACTGCACTGGTGTTAACCTCAGCCCGACTTGAGTCATGCGATCCATGAACAGAGCAACAGAGATTTGATTGAGCCGCCGTATCAAGTGTCCGGGCATGGCGTATATTGTCATTTGAAAGCTTCTCGAATTCGGTCTTGGCTCATGATCCTGAGCATTTCAATCGAAAATGACAAGGTATGGTAATTCGTAGTGGCATGGTCTTGCCGACGCCGGGCTTTTCACTGACCTAAGACCGGGGTACATCGATCGTATGGCTATCTCGTTTTCCTCTCTGCCGGACCTTTATGTTCATGGATTTGACACTGTGATTGACGTGCGCAGCCCCGCTGAACATGCTGAAGATCACTTGCCAGGTGCCATCAATCTGCCGGTGTTAAACAATGAAGAACGCGCGCGGGTAGGGACAATTTACGTGCAGGAAAGCCCATTTCTGGCGCGCAAACTTGGAGCGGCCTTGGTGTTTCGAAATGCCGCTAACGCCATCGAGCAGAGTCTGAGCCATCACGAAGGCAGATGGCGCCCATTGGTTTATTGCTGGCGTGGAGGCCAACGGTCGGGGTCTTTCACATGGATGCTGCAACAGATCGGGTGGCGGGCCGAGGTGATCGAGGGAGGTTATCGAACTTACAGGCGTTTGGTTAATCGATACTTGTATGAGGACCTCCTGCCGCACCGTATCATTGCTTTGGACGGCTATACAGGAACGGCCAAGACCGATTTGCTTGCGGTGTTGGGTGAACGTGGTGTTCAGGTACTTGATCTTGAGGGGCTGGCCAATCACCGGGGGTCGATGCTTGGTGCCAGGCCAGGTGGGCAACCCAGCCAGAAAGCCTTTGAATCCGCTTTAGCCTCCGCGTTGTCCAGACTGGACCCCAATCGCCCGGTGGTGGTTGAGGCCGAGAGCAGTAAAATTGGCGAACGCATTCTGCCACCTTCGATGTGGAGCGCACTTAAGGCCGCACCGAGAATCGAAATTCTGGCGTCTCTCGAAGCACGCACGGAATACTTGGTGCAGGCTTACGATGATGTGCTTTCGGATACCGACGGATTGCGCGAAAAGCTCGATTTCTTGCGTCAACACCGTGGGAATGATGTCGTTGATGGCTGGTTTGAGTTGATCCAGGCCGGGGACAAGGCAGGAGTAACACGGGCTCTGATGGAGCAGCACTATGATCCTGCCTACCTTAAATCTCGCAAGGGGCACGGGAGCCGGTCAATCGGGCAGGTTCAAGTAGAGGGGCTGAACCAGTCCGGGCTAAAGGCAGCTGCTGCACAAATCGAAAAGATCACAAATTTCGCTGGGCCCAACATCTGAGGTCTACGAGACACGCTAACCCTAGTTTGATTAGCGTCTTTTGAGTTGCGCTATTTCTTCATTGGTCAGTCAGGCGGCCGTGAGTTGAAAATGCGGGTTCAGGTCTTCAGGCTCACACCCGAGCCTTCTGTCAGAACCCCGATTCTCGCAGCGGGATAGCCAGCGGCCTGAAGGTCTCGTAACAGCTCTTCGGTAATTTCAGCAGGTACGGCAGCGCACAGACCACCGGCGGTTTGAGGATCGAACAGCAGATCTGTCCGACCGCCGGTTGGCAAGTGCAAGGCCAAGCTGCGGTTCTCAGCAAAGAGGGTTGATTGCACCCCTTGGGTCGCCAGCTCCAATGCACCGGGCATCAAAGGGATGGCGGCCATATCAATGCGTGCGCCGCACCCGGATGCTTCGGCCAGCCCTTGGACATGTCCTGCCAGGCCAAAACCGGTCACGTCGGTCATTGCGCGCGCGCGTGCCAGAATTCGAGATGCGCCGCCTTGTGGGCAAGCCATGTGTTCCAGCGCCGTTGCCACCCATTCGCCACGGGCAAGGCTTGCCATTTCGGCCGCCATGATAACCCCACTTCCAATTGGCTTGGATAATATCAACGCGTCGCCCGGACGACCTCCGCTTAAGGTAATCGGGGGGCGGATGCACAGGCCCGTAAGGGTGAACCCGATCGTCAATTCGTCTCCGACAGAGGTATGTCCACCCACGATGTCGGCGCCAGATTTGGCAATCTCCAATCTTGCAGTCTCCATGACTTCGTTCAGGGTCCGCTGCTGCAACGAAGGCGCCATTCGAGGTAGGATTAACGTTACAGTGGCAGCTTGAGGTTCAGCTCCCATTGCCCAGATATCGCCAAGGGCGTGCACGGCTGCAATTCGGGTCATCATCACGGGGTCCTCGGTCAGGCTGCGTAGATGGTCCGTGGTCATGACTTGCTGCGCACCGCCTGTCCTCAGCAGGGCAGCATCGTCCCCGGGCAGGGGTGTTACATCGTTCCGTTCCGAGGTCACGTGCGTCAGCGCCTGCCGCAAGGACGTGCGTCCGACTTTGGCGCCGCATCCGCCGCACATCGGCTTGGAACCAAGCGCTTCGACCATCCCGTCAGCGTGAGCCCTTGGTAACTTGGCGGGTCGCATTGCAGGCAACTGGCGAAAGCGGTTCATGAAGGTCTGATCGATGTGATCCTTCCACTTCCACATCAAACGGCCCCGCCATGCTGTACCCAGCCGTTCGGCCAGAGCAGACTTTTCACCCAACGAGATGAGTTTGAGATAATCGCGCTGTGGTTTGTACGAAATCGTTCGGCCCACCCCGATAGCGGCGCGCAAATTGTTGTAGAGGATCGGCGCCTCGCGCACGGCATAAACGCCCGCTTTTGGGCGAGGATCGTGGGAAAGATGGGCGCAGTCTCCTGCGGCAAACACGGATGGATTACTGGAGCGAAGGGTGGCGTCTACAGCAACATACCCCTGATGCAACTCCAGCCCACTGTCGGCGAACCATTCATAAGGTCGGGCTCCGGCGGCACCGGTGACGAAGTTGGCTTCGATGATCTGTCCGCTTGTTAGAAGTAGTTTGCCATGCTGAACTTGCGCCACACCTGCATTCTCGATCAATGTTACGCCAAGGTCCGCCATGGCGCGCCGGATTATGTCGGATGCACGTGCGCCGACAGCGTTCAGAGCTCGGGCCTGGTCTAACAGGGTGACGTCGGCATTTCGTCCGCGTGTTTTCAGCGCATGCGCCATGGCCATGGCCAGTTCTGCGCCTACCACACCACCGCCGATGACAGCTACACCCGCGTTGCCTGTTCCCTGAGCAAAGGCTTCCCATTGTTCAGCAAAGGGGCCAAGCGGCTTGGCAGGGACAGCATGCTCGGCAAATCCGGGGACCTCGGGCATTTCAGATGTTATGCCGACATTAATCGAGGCCACATCAAAGGCTATGGGCGGTCGCCCTTCGACTGTCACCGTCTTGCGGGCAGCATCCAGGCCTGTCACAGCCCCCTGAACCAACCGTGCTCCGGCAAAGCGCGCAAGGCGAACCAGATCAATGTCAAGATCGTCGCGAGCGTAGTGCCCTGCAACAAAACCCGGCAGCATTCCAGAATAAGGCGCGGTGGAACCTGGGTTGATCAGTGTCAAACGGGCGCCCGGCAAGGGCGACATACCCCATTTGCGCAGAACCAGCGCGTGAGTATGCCCCCTCCGATCAACACAATGTCGCGGGTCAGGGGCAGGGGCGGGATGTGCATTTGTCAGCCTTTGCTTGCCTTGACTGTAGTCAGGTGGCGGTATCCTCGTCTTCTTCCACCTCGACATCATGGGTGGCCCATATGCCGTCTTGTTCCGCCTTCGGCAAGCTTTCCGGCGTCTCGCTCATGTGGATATGAGCCTTAGCAATGAAATGCGCTGTCACAGGCGCGGTGAGAAACAGGAAGAGCGTGATCAGAAGCTCATGCAGCGACAGGTGATGTTCAATCGCGACGGAATGAAAGATCGACGCCAAAGCACGCCGCCCACCCCAAGGGTCGTGGCCTTGGTGGGGGCATGCAGGCGCGACATTGCGTCCTTGAGTTTCAACAACCCGTATGAGCCGACAAAACCGAAGATGCCTGAGATGATCAGGAAGAAAGCGATGAGTGCTTCGAATGCGGTTTCCATGTGACCCCCTTCCTTATTCGATGATGTTGCCGCGCAGCAAAAAACGCGCGTAGGCCACGGTTGAAACAAACCCGAGCATGGCGATGATCATTGCAGCCTCGAAGAACACCTCGGTGCCCAAAGCAAGGCCATACAAAATCATCAGGGCGATGGCGTTGATGACCATCGTGTCCAGTGCCAGGACCTTGTCACCGACGCCTTCGGCGGTGGCGATTTTGTAAAGGTTCATGAGCAGCGCCGCACCAAAACAGGCGAATGTGAAGTAGATTGCGTAGGTGATCATTCGAAAATCTCCTTCAGTCTGCGTTCGTAACGCTGTTTTATCTCGTCCCGAACGGTATCCGGATCCGGGGCATCCAGACAGTGAACCAACAAGTTGTGCCCTTCTGATGACAAATCTGCGGTTACAGTGCCCGGCGTCATGGTGATGGTGCCAGCCAGGACGGTGATCGCCTCGGGTGTACGCAGTTCAAGCGGCACGCAAACCCATGTGGGGCTGCGGTCCTGATCGCGTGTGAACAGGATGATGCGGGCCACGACCAGGTTGGCAACCACGATGTCATAGAGCACCACAAAGATGTATTCGATGATCATCAACCAGTTGCGCAGCTTGGGCTGATCCGGCCAATAGGGTTGCGTGACAAAGGGGATCACGACGCCCAGAAACAGGCCGAACACCAGCGAGTTCAACGAGAGCGAATTGGCCAACAGCATCCAGACCAGCGTGAGCAGTAGGGTCAGATGCGGGTGGGGAAAAATCCGGCGTAGAATTTTCATTTCTGTCCCCCCTGCAAAACGGCGTCGATGTAGCTTGACGGATCATAAAGTTGTGCGGCCGTCTCGCCCGTAAACTCTAGCACGGGGCCAGCGAAGATAGTCAGCAAAACCAAAAGCGCGACCAACCCAAAGACAGCCGTGAAAGCGAGACCGGGATGGGGTTCCGGTGCGGGCTCTTTGGCGTGCTTATCCTCGGTTCCTTCGACTTCGACCTCGGGTTCGGGTGCGTCGATGAAATCGGGGTCGTGGCTGCGCCAGAAGATGATCGACCCTGAGCGGGCAAAACCGACGATGATGACGAATGAACTGATCAGGATCACGGCCCAGATCATCCCGAAATCGGTGCTTTGACGCGCCGCATCCATGACCAGCAGCTTGCCGATAAAGCCTGACAGCGGTGGCATACCCGCCATGGCTATGGCACCTACAAAGAAGAGGCTTGCCAGAAGACCGGCTTGAGGCATCGGGCTATGCGAGCGGATGCGGATACCGCGCCTCTCACGTACTTGATCCGCCACCAGAAACAGCAGTGCCGTCGCGATGGTCGAATGGATCGTATAGTAGAGTGCTGCGCTGGTTCCGACGGGGGAGAAGAGGGCGATGGAAATCAGCAAAGTCCCCATTGAGGCGATGGCCCCAAAGGCGATCATACGGTTGACGATCCGGGTGCCCAGAATACCGAGTGATCCCACTATCAGCGTCAGCATCGCGGCTAAGCAACAGCCAGGCCCCTGCCAGACCGGCGGTTGCTTCGACCTCCGGGCCGAAGACCAGCGTGTAAACGCGCAAGATCGAATAGGCGCCAACCTTGGTCATGATCGCAAAAAGGGCCGAAACAGGCAGCGGCGCGTTGGCATAGCTGGACGGTAGCCAGAAATGCAGTGGCAGCACCGCGGCCTTGACGCAGAATACTAGCAGCAAAAGCACAGCTCCAACCCGCAACAGGGCGGTATCATCGGCGGGCATTTCACCCACACGCACCGCCAGATCGGCCATGTTCAGCGTGCCGGTCACGGCATAAAGCGTACCAAGCGCAAACAGGAACAGGGTCGAGCCCAAGAGGTTGTAAACAACATACTGCACACCGGCCCGCAGGCGACGTGGTCCGCCGCCGTGGATCATCAACCCGTAGGACGCAATGAGCAGGACTTCGAAGAAGACAAAGAGGTTGAAGGCGTCGCCGGTCAGGAACGCACCACAAACCCCCATCAGCTGGAACTGCATAAGCGCATGGAAATGCCGCCCCCTGTTGTCCCAGCCAGATCCGATAGAATAAAGAACTACCGCCATTGCCAGCACCGCTGTCAGCAGCACCATTAAAGCCGAGAGGCGGTCCAGAACCATGACAATTCCAAAAGGTGCGGGCCAATCACCCAGCTCATAGACGTGAACTTGCCCATCCAGCGTCATTCCAAGCAGGGCCAGGGAGACGGCCAACAGAATGACGGTGCCGGCTACGGAAAAGATCCGCTGAAGGCTTAGGTGATGGCGCAGGACCATGATGATGAACGGCGCCAGCACCGCTGGCAGCACAATGGGGGCGACAATCAGGTGGCTCATACGTCGTCCCCCGTATTCTCGGACATGTCGATGCGGTCATCCTGCGATGACAGATAGGCGCTGAGCGCGATCATCACGACCACTGCGGTCATCCCGAATGAAATCACGATGGCCGTCAGTACCAGCGCCTGTGGCAACGGGTCGGTATAAGGAACATCAGCGTATTTATTCAGAACCGGCGGCGCATTCAGCGCCAGCCGCCCCGTTGCGAAAAGAAACACGTTAACCGCATACGACAGCAGCGAAATACCCACGATAACCGGGAATGTGCGCCGTCTAAGCAGCAGGTAAACGCCTGCAGCGGTGAGCATGCCAACAGCACTGGCCAGAAGGATTTCCATCTCAGACCTCCTTCTTTTCTTCGGTTTCGTCGTCGTCGCGTGCGGGGTTGATGTCCATCGCGTGTTCCGATGCGATCCCCGGTTGCCAGGCAAAGCGCGACAGGCTTTCCAGCGCCAGCATCACCGCACCAACCACGGCCAGGAACACGCCCAGGTCAAAACCCATGGCGGTGGCCCATTCGAACTCTTCCAGTGGCGGCCAGTGGATGTAGCCGAAATCGCTGGTCAGGAAGGGCTTGCCGTTCAGCCACGCGCCCATGCCGGTCACTGCGGCGATCAACACACCCGATCCGATGATGCCGTGATAGAACACCTTCTGCCGCTCTGCCGCCCAGCTGAACCCGCTGGCCATGTATTGCATGATAAAGGCGATGGCCGCGATCAGCCCTGCGATGAAACCGCCGCCCGGCAGATTGTGGCCGCGGAAGAAGATATAGGCCGCCACCATCAGGGCAATCGGCATCATCACGCGGGTCACAACCACCATCATCAGAGGGTGTGCATCACCTGATTGCGGCATGTCCGGCTTGCGGTTGAGCAGATAGGCCCGCACGCGGGTGCCTAGTACCGCTTCGGTCAGGGCATAAATCACCAGCGCAGCGATCCCCAGAACGATGATCTCGCCAAAGGTATCAAAGCCACGGAAGTCCACCAAGATCACGTTGACCACATTGGTGCCGCCGCCGCCCTTGTAGGAATTAGCCAGATGGAATTCGGAAATCGTCGGGAACGCAAAATCGCGCATCATCAGCGCATATATCAGACCACCAACACCCAAGCCCGAAATACCGGCGATGATGACATCGCGGAACCGGCGTTCGTTTGTGGTCTCCCACGGGGTTTCCTTAGGCATGAAGTTCAGCGCCAGCAACAGCAGGATGATCGTCACCACCTCGACCGAGATCTGGGTCAGGGCCAGATCTGGCGCGGACAGATAGTTGAACCCGATCGAGATGATCAGACCCACAACACCCACCAAAATTAGCGAAACAAAGCGGTTGTGGTGGAAGACCACCAGACAGATGGTTGCACCCATCAGGCAGATCCAGCCAATGATCGGCATAATGCCTGCCTCAATCCCGATCCGCGTGGGGACAGAGTCGGTTCCTGTGTAATAGGCATAGCCCGCCAGCGAGACGACAAAGACCACAAAGATCGCCGAATACCGCGCCATTGATCGGTTGTGCAGCCCCTCGGTGATCTTGCGGCTGGTGGCCGTCAGGCCGCCGATGACCGCGTCAAAGATCACCTTGGCTTCGGGGCGGGGCAAGGCGTTCCAGATGCGTTCGAGACGACCGTGCATCGCCAGTAGGATGACGGCGCCAATGGTGGCCACGATGGACATATAAAGCGCTGCATTGAACCCATGCCAGATCTTGAGCGAGTAGTAGGGCAGCTTCTCTCCACCAATCACTGCGCCCGAGGCAACAGCGACCAACGGCCCGACGATGGCGTTGGAAAACAGACCGATCAGGACCACGAGCGTCACCAGGAAGGCAGGGGCCAGCCACATGCCAACGCCTGGATCATGCGGTTTGGCCGGATAGTCGTCGCGGACAGGGCCGAGGAAAACATGCGCGATGTAGCGGAAGGAATAGGCGGCCGAGAACAGAGCTGCAATCAGCACCACGCCTGGCACCAGATAAGGCGAGTTCAGCCATGTGGTGTGGACCGCTGCATCCAGCATCATCTCTTTCGACAAAAAGCCGTTGAGTGGTGGAATGCCCGCCATCGACAGCGACGCCACCGTGGCGATGATGAAGGTCACGGGCATCAGGTGGCGCAACCCGCCCAGACGTTTGATGTCGCGGGTGTGAGTCTCGTGGTCAACGATACCTGCTGACATAAAGAGGGCTGCCTTGAAGGTCGCGTGATTGATGATGTGGAACACGGCAACCACCGCCGCGAACTTGGTGCCAAAGCCCAAGAGCATGGTAATCAGGCCAAGGTGAGAGACCGTTGAAAAGGCCAAAAGCGCTTTTAGGTCATCCTTGAACAGGGCGATCACCGCACCCAGAAGCATGGTGATAAGACCAGTTGTGGCCACAATGTAGAACCAGACGTCGGTGCCCGCCAAAACCGGCCACATCCGCGCCATCAAGAACAGGCCCGCCTTCACCATCGTGGCCGAGTGCAGATAGGCCGAAACCGGTGTCGGCGCGGCCATCGCGTGCGGCAGCCAGAAGTGAAACGGGAACTGCGCCGACTTGGTGAAGGCCCCGATCAGGATCAGGATCAGCGCGGGCATGTAATACGGCGAGGCCTGGATCAGCGCTTTGTTCTGCAAGATCACGGTCAGGTCATAGCTTCCGACGATATTGCCCAGGATCAGCATGCCCGCGATCATCGCCAATCCGCCTGAACCTGTCACGGCCAGCGCCATGCGGGCGCCCTGTCGCCCGGCGGGTAGGTGCTTCCAATAGCCGATCAACAGGAACGAACTGAGCGAGGTGAGTTCCCAGAAAATTAACAATAGCAGGATGTTATCGGACAGAACGATGCCCACCATCGCACCCTGAAAGAGCAGAAGATAGGTATAAAACTGACCCATCGGGTCTTCGCGTGACAGGTAGAACCGCGCGTAGAGGATGATCAACAGGCCAATGCCCAGGATCATCCCGGCAAAAAGAAAGCCCAGACCGTCGAGGTAGAAGTTCGCGTTCAACCCCAATCCGGGCAGCCAGTCAAAACGTGCGGTGACGACCTCTCCGCGAAACACGGCGGGGGCGTTGACCAGCAATCCCAGCAGCGCCAGAAACGTCGTGGCTCCAGCAGAGGCAGACGAGGCATTGCGTCCAGCTCGGATCAGCAGGGCTGGAAACACCGCTCCAAGAAACGGCAAAGCTGCTATCAGGAATAGGGACACAAGCAATCCTCCGCTATTTGCCTGGTTTGGACGTAAACCTATATTTTGAGTAAGGATATTTCGCGGCCTGTCCAGTCCTTGAAATATTCGACGTTTTGGTCCGTTACCGATTCTGGTTGGGTTTCGGGGCTTCTGACAGGAACTTGAGTGGATTTTCTGTCGGTTCGTGTCCTAGATAAGTCCAGTTGTTTTGATTGCCCTGGAAAGAGGCGCAAGCGCGCTAACATGACGCAGAAGATACATCTTACTACCCGACGGTGGGTTCTTTTGGGTGGCACCTCAGCTCTGGCTGCGGGCGGAGTGTATTGGTGGCGTGCAACTCCGCCCCACTACGCAGGGTCGAAGATGACGGTGGCGCAAGCGCATGAGGCAGCGGCGAAAGGCGATGTCGTGCTGCTGGATATCCGCACACCGCGCGAGTGGTCCGATACCGGCGTTCCGGAAGGAGGCTATCCAATCGACATGCGCCAGGATGATTTCCTGACAGCGCTTGAGCAGGTGGCTGGCACAGACAAGACCCGACCTATCGCGGTGATCTGTGCACGAGGAGTTCGCTCTGCACGCCTGAGCCGGGCTCTGACTGCGGCGGGCTATTCCAACATCGTAGACGTCCCAGAGGGAATGTTAGGCTCAGGTGCGGGGCCAGGCTGGTTGAAGTCCGGCCTGCCGGTTAAGCAAGTTGAGGAGGGATCGGGATGATCCGACGTTTCCTGATTGGCTTGGTTTTGATTGCTGCAGGACAAAGCGCACAGGCGGCCTGTGGCGGGGCAGAAGATGCCTGCGAAATCGAAAGCGGCAGCTACCACATTGAAATGCCAAATGCAGTTAACCCACCGCTCGTGGTGTTCCTGCACGGGTATGGAGGCAACGGCGCGGCCACGATGCGCAACCGCTCGATGGTTGAGGGTCTTCTGGCACGCGGCTACGCGGTGATGGCTCCGAACGGCTCGCAGAGGATCGGATCAAACAGAGGATTGAGTTGGAATTTTTACCCGGGATGGGAAGGGCGCGATGAAACCGCATTTTTGAAAGCGGTCGTGTCGGATGCAGCGTATCGTTTCAGTGTGGACGAGGACCGGGTGGTGTTGGGCGGGTTCTCTGCTGGTGGCTTCATGGTGAATTACCTGGCCTGCGCGGCACCCGAGACATTCTCCGCCTATGTGCCGGTGTCAGGCGGGTTTTGGCGCCCCCATCCAACTGAGTGCAAAGGCCCGGTCCGGATGCTGCACACCCATGGTTGGACCGACAACGTCGTACCGCTGGAGGGGCGCGTGCTTGGGGGCGGGCGGTTTGTACAGGGTGATGTTTTTGCGGGTCTCGAGATCTGGCGCGCGGCAAACGGCTGCTCCGACCACAAACCTGCCGGGTTCAGCCGCGACGGAGATTTCATGCACCGCCGCTGGAGCTGCGGAACCAATAGCGCCCTTGAATTTGTGCTGTTTCCCGGTGGACACCAGGTGCCCAGTGGATGGGCAGGCCTGATGGTGGACTGGTACGAAGGGCTACCTAGGAGCTAGCGCGCGTCTGCCGACTAGGGGGCTCCCGCACCCGAGCAAACCTGACTGCGTCAACCCCGCTAACGGCCTTGGGCCGGGCGCCTCGCCACTGGCTCGGCGCTGTCCCGTCGGTGGCGAGCGTCACGTTCAATTCGCAGGTGATCTCTTGATCCAAACCCGTTGCAATCAGGCATCAACCGCCGAGCGCAGCGAGGCCCGGCCCAACGGGAGGAGGGCATCTTTGATGCCTGATCGACGGGCGGGAGTGCTCCGAGCTCTGTTGGCATGCCCAAACTGTCTGAAAGTCACTCTGCTGGAGTGACCGAAGATTTGTTGTCCAAGAGTAACTTCAGTTCCGTCCGATAGTGTCGGGCGGCCTGTGCAATGGCGGGCTCGCTGAAATCTTCGCGCAAGCCCAGTAGGTTGCGGGCGGTCTTAGCCGTGACGCCACTCAACGCCGAAAGCGGGATGGCCAAGGCGAGGCTCAGGGCAATCGGGGTCAACCAAATCGACACCAATCCTGAGACAATCCCAGCCGTCAGAACCAATCCGCTGATGGTTTCCAAGGTATGACACAGGACCAGTGTCTTCAGACCATATGTTCCGCCGTCACGAGCTTGGGGTGACCAGCCTTTTTGTAGCCCCAGCATTGTGCGGAACACGGCAATCATTTGCTGAACCATCAGGATGGGTGCATAGATCACCGACAGGATCACTTCGGAAACAAACGACAGTGTAAACCGCCACCCGCCGCCAAACTCTGTGTAACGCGTGCCCGTCAACGGCAGGGCAGCTGCACCCATCAATTTGGGGACCAGCAGCATGGCGTACATCAGCACGATGATCAGTACGTGACGCCCTTCGGTCATTTCCGGCCATTGGGGGAACAGCGGATTGTCGGGCCGGAAGTAGTGCAGAACACTGGCGTCCTCTCCCTGGCCAATCAGCGCCCACATCACCAGCAACGCAAACCAGATCGGCGACATCAGGTATCCGATGGCCCCATGAAACAAGTGAAACCGGGAAATCGAGCGGAAACCACGCGCACCAAGCAGATTCAGGTGCTGCAAATTGCCCTGACACCAGCGGCGGTCTCGCAGCACGTGATCAATCAAAGTGGGGGGCGTTTCTTCATACGAGCCGCGAATGCGGGGCAGGAAGCGAACCGACCAACCGGCGCGGCGCAAAAGACCTGCCTCGACAAAGTCGTGGCTCATTATCAGCTGTTCCTTCCCGCGCAGATTGCGCAGGCGCGGCAGGCCGGCGCAATTGGCGAACGCTGCCGTGCGGATGATCGCGTTGTGACCCCAATAATTGCCCTCTTGCCCGCACCAGCGCGCCACGCCTTCGGCCAGTGCCGCACCGTAGACGCCATTGGCGAACTGCTGCATCCGGGCAAAAACCGACTGCGCCCCGGTAAGCTGGGGAAAGCTTTGAATCAGGCCAGCACCGGGATCACGGGCCAACGCATCGGTCAGGCG
Organism: Falsiruegeria sp. JB4-1; assembly: GCF_055693495.1. Taxonomy (NCBI): domain Bacteria; kingdom Pseudomonadati; phylum Pseudomonadota; class Alphaproteobacteria; order Rhodobacterales; family Roseobacteraceae; genus Falsiruegeria; species Falsiruegeria sp. JB4-1. Next base: position 3,230,790 of record NZ_JBVFTZ010000001.1, on the reverse strand, counting down.
CGCAATGGCTCGCCCCGTCATCAGACTGTCGGCATCCAGCACCAGCATCGCCTGATAATCTCGGCCCCAGCGGCTGACCCAATCGGCAATGTTGCCCACTTTGCGGTCTGTATTCAGCGGGCGGCGGCGATAGTAAAGTTCGGTCCCCGGCATCAACGAGGCACGCAGGGCCTCGACACTGGCTTGCTCCTGGGCGGCAATCTCGTCATCACGGGTGTCGGACAGGATGAACATCGCATAACGATGTACCCCCCGCGCGCACGAAGTTCTTCCAGCATCGAACGAGCGTTGCCCAACACAAACCAAGGCACTTCGTTGTAGACCGGCATCACCAGTGCCACGTTCAACGGTTCAGGTTTTGTCGGGCGGGCGGTCGGTGCTTGACGGGCGAGGGAAATCAACCCGATCGACACGGTCGAGACGGTGAAGGCGATCCAGAAAAAGTTGAACGAGATCAGCGCGAGTAGGGCGCCTTCGATCACGCTGATCCCTTCGTCCGAGAACCAGTCTTGCATGAGCCACAGCAATCCAAGAGTGGCGACCATTGCAGGTACAAAAGCCAGAAACCTCCAACCACCCACACCGGTTGCGTGGCGCGCTTCCGGGGCGTCGGCATCCCGAAATGCCGCGCCAAAGTCCTGCTCGGGCATGGCCAGTGGTGCCTCGGGGGGCATTATGTGCAGATCGTGGTTCAAGCGGTCCACCGATAGAGCCAGACCTCGGACGCCGCTGCGCCGTCTTTGCGCAGTTGTGCGCGAAGCTCGACATGATCGCGCTCGCCAGGATCAAATGAGAACGCCAGACGTGCACCGCCGGTATCAGGGTTGCGCTGCAGCACGCCCTTGGACACCTCGACATGCGGCGATTGGGTGAAGATGTCGATGGTGTCCAGATCATCGAACAGCTCTGACGCCTCGAAATCGATCACTGCCACGCGACCTTCGGCAAAGTGACGCTTGCCCATGGCCGTGTTGATGACTGCAGGCAGGGGCGTGCGATATGGGTGCTCGCCCCACGTCAGGCGATAGGCGATGTCGACCTGTTGGTAGGCGGCATAAGGTTCTGCCGGGCGCCAATAAGCGACGATGTTATCATAGATTTCCTGATCCGCCGGGATCTCGACCAGGCGCACGGTGCCCTTGCCCCACTCGCCCTTGGGTTCGACCCACAGGCCTGGACGGCGATGATAGTGCGCCTCCAGGTCAGCAAAGTCCGAGAACTCCCGCGAACGCTGCATCAGGCCAAAACCGCGCGGGTTGGTATCGACGAAGGACGACACCTGCAGGTGCTTGGGGTTGGCCAGGGGGCGCCACAGTACTTCACCCGCGCCGTTGTGGATCAGTAGCCCGTCACTGTCGTGGACAGCCGGGCGGAAATCGTCGAAACGGGTCGGGTTGGTCTCGTCAAACAGGAACATTGACGTCAACGGGCCAAGGCCCACATGCTCCATCTCGGTCCGGGCAAAAAGTGTCGCCTCGACCTCCATCACGCAATCCTCACCCGGGGTCACGTCGAACCGATAAGCACCAGTGACGCTGGGGCTGTCCATGAGGGCGTGAACCACCATGTTGCGTTGGCCGACTTTGGGACGTTCCAGCCAAAAGCGTATGAAATCGGGAAACTCCTCGCCTTCAGGGTCGCCGGTTTTCAGCGCCAGACCTCGGGCCGACAGGCCATAGGCCTCGCCCAGGCCAATGGCGCGGAAATAGCTGGCACCCTGGAACACACAAAACTCATCGGTTTTGCCGGGGCGGTGCAGCTCGGTACGTAGTCGCAGACCCGAGAAGCCAAGCGTGTCGGCATCCACTGGAAGCTCGGGTACTTTGTCAGACTTCTTGAACATCCCAAGGTCAAAAGGCACCGGCGTGGACAGGCCATCCTCGACCGAGAAGACTTTGACTGCCTGCGGAAAGTAGAGGCCGGGCGTGAAGAAATCGACGTTGTAGGGTGTGTCGGTCCCGTACCAAAGCGCTTTATCCAAACGGAACCGGATCTCGCGATATTGTTCATAGCTGAGGGTTTGCCAGGCTTCTGGTACCTTTTCGCGTGGGGCATAGGGACGGCTGGCCAGATCGCGGGCCTCGGCCACAACCGTCTCGCGGTCAAAGAGCACGCCTGCGCCGGTGGCTCCTACGGCAGGTGCCAGAGCCAGGGCCGAAGCAGAGGCAAGGAAGTGACGACGGGAGAGCTTCATTTCTTGGCCTTCCAGGGGTGCGATTTGAACCAGCCCGCCAGATAGGCCACGCCGATGATCAGCGCAAAACCAAGCAGGTTGGCAAAGAGAACGGCGAAAAACTCGCGTCCGGTCTGATCCAGCAAGACACCCAGAATACGCGCGGCTGCCATGGAAAAGACAAAGACGGCCAAGGACTGTTGTCCCACTTTGGTGATCAGGGTCAGGACGACTTGCCAAACCTGCGCCGCGGCTCCGGTTCCGGTGGCGATCAGACGTGCGCCTTTGTCACCGGCGACAACCCAGCCCAGATAAGCCAGCGCAAGGAAGTGCATGTAACGGAACAGGCCAAATTCGGTCTTGTCGCGGAGTTCCTTGGTCAGTGGCCAGACTTTCCGGATCTGATCGGCGATGTCACTGTTCCAGGCATCCACCCACAGGAAAACTTTCCACGAACCAAAGGGTGCGGACAACACAAGGAACAATGCGCTGACCCAGATCAGGGTCTTGGACACTGGCGGGGCAGGAAGCCAGCCACGCATGAATGCAAAGCCGGTAAAGAACAAAAGCTGCCATCCGAAGGGGTTGAAGAACCATTCACGCGCCGACCACGGCTCGGCCGGAAGCGCAAGGACACCGGTTTGCGCCACTGCCCACAGCGCGACCGAGGCCAAAGCAGCAGCCCAGAACCCGAGCTTCTGTTGCAGGCCGACAAAAACAGGCATCAGCGCGAGCACCACAAGGTACATTGGCAGGATGTCAAAGTAGTTAGGCACGTAGGTCAGTGTAAAGAGGCCAACCATCTGCGCGGCTGGATCCTTGAAGAAATGCTGGAGGTTCAATGAGTTGATGTAGCTTTTTTCGAACAGTCCCGACTGATCCAGCGCTGCCATTGACATGGCCACAAAGAAAAACAGCCCGATATGCGCCCAATAGACCTGCCAGATGCGGAACGCCACACGGGCGGTTCCCATCCACCAGCCCTTGCGCACAAATGCCCCGCCAAAAGCGATGGCCGAGGCCATGCCCGAGCAGAACACAAAGATCTCGGTCGCGTCCGAGAACCCGAAACGGGCGGGAATCCAACGGGCCCAGGGGTCACCCGGGATATGCGCAATCAGGATGATGAACATCGCGATGCCGCGATAGAAATCCAAACGCGGATCACGCACGCGCACCGCTGGCGTCGCGGTCGAGGCCGCGACGGGGGCAAAATCAGTTGAGGGCGAAACGGTCGCCATATCGGGTACTGTCCTATTAGTTCTTATTCTGCGGGGACGCTTTGCGCGTTCTCGGTGCCGCGTCCAGCCGCTATCAGCTCGCGGCGGGCCAGGGCATAATTGTCTTCACCACCGGCGCGCTGGGCCTTGCGGTCATCCAGAATGCTTTCGACCGCGTCCAAGCGGCCTGCACGCAGGCCCGCATCGATGGTCAAGCGTTCGAACACGTCGCGTTGGGCGTGGCTTCCCCCGGCCAGTTGCATCGAGCCGCGCGCATTGGCTAGATGATCGAACGCCAACCCATAATCGCCGTCGCCAAAGGCGTGCAGGCCAAGGGCAGCGTCCATGCCCGGCTGTGCCATGCGGCGGGTGGTGTCGCAGTTGTTTTCCTTGGCATCCCGCGTGATCCGGCGCAGCATCGCGGTGGCGGCGTCCTCGCGCTTGTCGCCGGTCAGGGCCAGCAGATAATGCAGGTCCGCAAATATCAGACAGCCGTCTTCGGTGCGGGCGGCGCTGAATTCAGCCAGCTCTTCCCAGCGGCTGCCGACATTCACGCCCTCAAGCTCCAGACGAGACAGCAGCGATGTCGCGTTCGAGATGTCGCGGTAATCGTCGGTTTTGTCAGCGCGGATCTCGGCATCATAGAGCGCCATGACCTGATCAATCTGACCCAGGTCCAGGTGCATCAGCGCCTTGTGCCACCAGACGTGATAGCGGAAGTTGTTGCAATGGGTGAACGCATCTTCGCGCCCGGCCAGCCATTCCAGACCTTGGGTGGCATTGCCGGTCATGTCGTGAACATGCGCGACCGCGTGCAGGCCCCAGGCATCATCCGACACCATCCACAGGGCCTGACGGCCTGCGATTTCAGCTTTTTCATAAGCGCCGGTCTCTTCCAACGCAAAGGCGTGACAGCCCAGCAGATATCCGCGCCCGGCATGATCAGGCGCATAGGCAGGCATGACGCGTTCGATCGAGCGTCGCATGCCAGCGGCGTCGCCCAGCACAAAACGGGCCGCGTGGCTGAGCTTCATGGCCAGCGAATCTTCGGGATGGGCGCGCAGCACCTCTTCGAACTTTTGCACGGCGGCTGTCGGGCTGCCAGCCAGCCAAACTTGCAGCGCTTCGACAAAGAGCCGCTCGCGGGGGCTGACCGGGCGAGCCAGCATTGCAGCCTGCGCGTCTTTCAGTGCCTGTTCCGCTACCGAATACAATTCGCGCCGACCCAGCAAGATGGTAAAGATACCCTTCACCGCATGCCCAAGGGCAAAGTCAGGCTCGGAGGCCAGCACAGCACCCAGATGTTGTGGTGTGACGGCGGCGTGCGCCATGAACCCGAGCAGCACACCATTCCACGCCTCGACACTGTCGTCGCGGGTCAGGGTGTTCATCTGTCCGAAAATGTCTTGTTTCATGCCAAGGTCCGTTCCTTTGTAAGTGCTGGCTTATCATGCCTTAGCAAACTGTATGGGAGGCCAGTAACAGTATCGACGCCGCTCGCGAATTGGTGAAAAGACGTGTGCAGGAAAAGTGGGAATTCTCGCCGATTCAACACCTTGTTTCAGCAAAACCCCGCGCAAACCGCCAATGTGTTTCAGTCTTCGAAGGGTTTTTTGGCGTTAAGGACTGTTTCGGTGTCCGCCCCGAAGGTCGGTGGGGCATGGCGATATGTTACAGGCGTGCGGCTGAAATTCAGCGGGTTGCCGATCAAACGCACGGCGCCGGGGGCGGCATCCATGTCGATCTGCATCTCACGTGCAGCAACCTGATCGCTGTCAAACAACTGATCCAGCGTCTGAACCGGACCAACTGGCACTTTAAGTGCCTCCAATTCACGAATCACTGTTTGTGTGTCGTGGTTTAGCAGGGCCGGACGCAGGATGTCGTTCAGCGCGTCGCGATGTTCCAGCCTCGCCGGGTTTGTGGCAAAGCGGGCGTCGCCGGGCAAGTCGATCAACCCGAGGAACCCACAGAAGCGTCCGAATTGAGCGTCGTTGCCAACAGCCAGGATTACGTGTCCGTCCGACGTCTCGTAGACGTCATAGGGCACGATATTGGGATGCCCGTTGCCGCGTCGCTGGGGCGGGGTGCCGCTGGTCAGATAGTTCACGCCTTCGTTGATCAGCCAGGACACCTGCGCATCAACCAACGCGATGTCGATCTGTTGGCCTTCGCCCGTGCGCTCGGCATGGCGCAACGCGGCCAGAATGCCCACGGTCGCGTACATGCCGCACATCACATCCGCGATGCCAACGCCCACTTTCATCGGTGCGCCTGTCGGTTCCCCGGTCAGCGACATGATCCCGCCGTACCCTTGCGCCATCAGGTCGTAGCCGGGTTTCGATGAATTGGGGCCGGTTTGGCCATAGCCTGAGATCGAACAATAGACGAGGCCGGGCAACTCTTTTGAAATGCTCGCGTAGTCCAATCCGTATTTCGCCAACCCACCGGGTTTGAAATTTTCGATCAGAATGTCCGCTTCGGCCGCCAATCGTCGGATTGTGGCCTGACCTTCTGAGGTTGTGATGTCCACTGCTACGGATTTCTTGTTGCGGTTGGCGGACATGAAGTAGGCGCTCAGGTCGCTTTTGTTTCCATCCGCATCAGTGACATAGGGCGGACCCCATTGCCGCGTATCATCACCGCCGGTGACCGGGTTTTCGATCTTCAGGACGCTGGCCCCAAGATCCCCCAGCAATTGCGTGCATGTGGGACCGGCCAGAATGCGACTGAGGTCCAGAACCTTGACGCCGGCAAGCGCGCCCTCAGATACGGCCATCGTATCCCTCCCGCTTAATTTCAGCGGCGATCACGGTGAAGGTGTCGGCCTGCATTGCCTGTTCCAAAGCTGAGCGCAATTCGGCGCGGTTGCGGACGGTATGACCCGCGCCACCAAAGGCCCGCCCCATGGCGGCAAAATCGTGGTGACCGAAATCGACGCCTCGGTTGGGCATCTGACGTTGGCGTTGTTTCAGCTCGATCAAGGCAAGACTGGCATCGACAAAGACCACAAAGATCGCGTTGGTGCCCAGTTCGGCGGCGGTTGCCAATTCCCCGGCAACCATCAACAGGCCCGCATCCCCCGAGAAGCTTACAACAGGGCGATCCGGTTGTGCCAGCTTGCGTCCAATCGCCATTGGCACGGCGCAGCCCATGGTGCAAAGCGCCGAGCTCTGGATCAGGCCGCGTGGTTCGGAACAGCCCCACATCTGGCTGAGCAGAATGCGATGCGCGCCACTATCGGCTGTGGCCAACGTATCAGATGGCATCACGGCGCGGGTTTCGGCGATCACAGCAGCAGGCCCCCAATCGTCATCCTGTGGAAAGGCCTTGGCCAGTTCTGCTTTGGTTGCTTGCGGTTCCCCGCCGGTCCAGACCGCGCGGGCCGCGTTGCCCTTGGCCAGAACCTCAAGCGTTTCACCGACATGGGCGACAAAGTTCAGGCTGGCCTGATGCATGTAGTGGTCGTTGGGCACGGTGGCGACGTCGATCACGCGTTGAGTGTTCGGATCCCAGGCTTCGCGCCAACCCGGGCGCATTTCGATGGGGTCATAGCCCAGACACAGGATCAAATCCGCCTGTTCAACCAGTGGCAACAGATGCTTGTCGGCTAGTGGCGACAGGCCCGCGCCGCCCAGACACAGGGGGTGATCTTCGGGCAGGATGCCCTTGGCTTTGTATGTGGTGACAAACGGGATCTGGTAATGCTCAAGAAAAGCGCGCAACACGCAGGCCGATGTTTCGGTCAGCACGTCCAGACCTACAATCGCAATCGGACGTTCACTGCGCGACAGCCAATCCCGCGCCTGCGCCAGCTTTGCGCCTTGTGGCACGACGGGGGCCGCCGGGGCCAGACGGCGCAAGGGCACGCCTGTCACCCGGGTGTCAGCGACCGAGATTGGGACGTCGATGTGAACCGGTCCGGGGCGGGGTTGCATCGCCAGCGACACCGCCTTGTCGGCAATAATGTCGGCGCCCTTGGCGGTCAGGCGAAAGCTGCCTTTGGTGATGGGGCGGAAAACGGCCTGATGATCCATCACCTGGTGGGTGTAGGTCAGCGCCTCATCCTCGTCCACGCAGCCCGACAGCACGATCATCGGCACCCGGTCTTGCAGTGCATTGGCGACCACATTGATCCCGTTCATTGCCCCCGGTCCAAGCGTGCCGACCAGAATGGCAGGCGCACCGTCGGCGTGATGCACGCCTTCGGCCATGAAGCCGGCAGCGTTCTCATGCTTGGCCAAATGAAAGGCAATTCCTGCCTGTTCGAGCGCATCTACCAGCGTCAACACTTCTCCCCCGGCATCCCGAACGCGTGTCGGCATCCGGCTTCAAAAAGGCGACGCGCCAGTAGATCGGCGGCGCGAGGGGATGGGTTGGACATACGAGTCACTCCGAACTGTTTCAAAATGCGAGATTGCGGAGAGCGCAGGCAGGCGCAAGGCCGATCACGTCAGTGTTACTGTTTTGTTGCGTCCTCGGTGATGGCCTGAAACTTGTCGTCCAATTCCTTGGCAATGCTTGTTAACGCAGCGCCACCCTCGTCGGCGTAGGGGGCCAAAACATGCGAGGGCAGTTTGTAAGACAGCGTCGCGGTTCCGTCGGGGTTTTCTGTCACATACATACGGATTGGCGCTTCGATCATCGCCGCTGTCGAGGTTTCCAGCACACGCACGGCGAAGTCATTGTTAAAGACGCCAATCACCCGGTTTCCGGGGATCGTAATACCGCGATTGGCAGCCGCCTTGGTGGGGCCCGCTTGTGTTACCACAATCAACCCATTGGATTTGACGGCGTCTTTCACGGCCTTGATCAAACCCTCAAAGGTCTGTGTCGTGGAATGGACGGCCCACCCTTCGCGCGGGTACAGGTCGTACGCCCATGCGGGCAGGGCAAGCATCAAAGCACCCAATACAGCGACGATCCGAAACATGACCTCTCCTTTTTGCGACCACATCCTTGTGCCATCAAACACCGCGCGGGTGTGGTCACGATTGCGTGGCCCAGATTGTCGCCCTAAGGTCGCCGAGAACATCAGTGAGTGAGGCAGAGATGACGGAGATGAACGGGGCAGAGAGCCTGGTGCACACGCTTTTGGATAGCGGAGTCGAGGTCTGCTTCACCAACCCCGGCACGTCCGAGATGCATTTCGTTGCTGCGTTGGACCACATCCCCGGCATGCGTTCGGTTTTGACCTTGTTCGAAGGCGTCGCGACCGGAGCCGCAGACGGGTATTATCGGATGGCGGGCAAACCGGCCTCGACCCTTCTGCACCTTGGCCCGGGTTTGGCGAATGGCATCTCGAACTTGCACAACGCCAAAAAAGCCGGGTCGGGTGTCGTCAACATCGTGGGCGAACACGCGGCCTCTCATCTGGAGCTCGACGCGCCGCTGACGGCGGATATCGAAGGGCTGGCGGCCCCGGTGTCTCATTGGGTGCATAGCGCCAAATCGGCTGCGGATGTTGGGGCGGATGCGGCGCGCTCGGTGCAGGCCGCAAACACGGCGCCGGGACAGGTCGCGACGTTGATCTTGCCGTCTGACACGGCTTGGACAAATGGCGGCCAAGTGGCCGCGCCCTTGGCGGCCCCGATCCGCATAGCGCCGACGGAGGCTGACATCGCAGAGGCCGCCGCAGCCTTGGACGGACCCGAGAGCTTGTTGCTTTTGGGCGGTGACGCATTGACGGCCGAGGCCTTGGAACTGGCCGGCAAGATCGCGGCGCAGACGGGCTGCGCCCTGCTGTCGGAATGGTCCAACGCCCGGATGGAGCGCGGGGCAGGCCGGGTGCCGGTTGCGCGCGTGCCCTATCCGATTGATCTGGCAGTCGAGGTTCTGGCGCCCTTCAAACGCATCGTGTTGGTTGGCGCGCGGGCTCCGATCGGATTTTTTGCCTATCCCGGCAAGCCTGCGGTTTTGACAGCGGACGGGGCCGAGATCATTGAATTGGCGGATTGGAGCGCCGATCTGCACGGCACATTGGAGGGACTCTGTCGGGCAGCAAGGGCAGAGGAAGCCAAGCCTGATCTGGCAACGCGCAACCCTGAGTTTTCGGTGACCGGGCCCCTAAACCCGGACAGTATCGCTCAGGTGCTTGGGCAGAAAATTCCCGAAGGCGCCATCGTTGTGGACGAATCCATCACCACGGGCCGCGCTTTTCACCCCGTGACCAAAGGGGCGGCTCCTCATACCTGGCTCAACAACTGCGGCGGTTCCATCGGCTATTCACTGTCCTGTGCCATCGGCGCCGCGATTGCCTGCCCGGATCACAAGGTGTTGACGCTGACCGGTGACGGATCAGCGCTTTATATGCCGCAAGCGCTCTGGACCATGGCGCGTGAGCAGCTGGACATCACTGTGGTGATCTGGGCCAACCATTCCTATCAAATCCTGCGCGGCGAGCTGACCAATGTGGGCGTCCAAAACCCCGGACCGCGTGCCATCGATATGCTGACACTGGACCGCCCTCGGATCGACTGGATCGCACAGGCCCGCGCCATGGGAGTTGATGGTGTGAGGGTTGAAAGTGCCGAGGCGTTTTCGGATGCATTGGAGGATGCCTTTGCCGTCGCGGGACCACGCTTCATCGAGGTGTCGATGTGAGCGAAGCAGTTTCAGTGCAACTGATGACTTTGCATTTGTGCACAACGTGCAGCGGAGAGCGCGATCGCGCAGGCGAGAGGGCTGCACTATCGCAGGCTTTGCAACAGGCAGGGTTGCTGGATCTCGTGACGCTGACCGAGCACGAATGCTTTAGCGCTTGCGCGCAGCCAGTGTCTATCAGCCTGCAAGGTAAGGGGAGGGCGAGCTATGTCTTTGCAGGGCTGTCCCTGATTGAAGATGCAGCGGACGTAGCCGCCACCTGTCAAACCTATCTGGACAGTCCAGGCGGCTGGATAGAAGACGCTCGTCCCTGCGGGCGACTGCGGCATTGTCTGAGGGCGCGGATACCCGCCCTTTGATTCTTTAGGTTTCCAATTTCCATCTATTGAAATCAAACAGGGGAAACTCCCGCACCCGAGCGATCCCGACTGCGTCGGCACCGCTAGCGGCTTTGGGCCAGGCATTGCGCGAAGCGCAATGCCTGGCCCAACGGGAGGAGGTGTTTCGTCAGAAACATCGACGACGGGCGGGAGGGCCCTCGCCACAGTGGTCGCAATCAATCGACCTGGATGACTGTCGTTGCTTCGACCGGGACCGAGTCCACCATCAACGGGCTGTGACTGTTGGCGTTCAGAGACACCTTGATCTCGACCTCACCCTTGGGAAGGTTCGTCAGATGATACCAGTTGCCATAGAGACGCCCCAGCTTATCACCGTTGGCGTAGACATGGGCGTGGCCTTCGCCGGGTACGTCTGCACGTGACGCGTTTTCGGGTGAAAAGGCGAAGTTCACAGGCGTGACTTTCAGATTCCAGCCAGACATCGGGTCCTTGAAGGCCTCGACGCTCACGGATGGCGCGTCGCTGCCTGCCGCGATGTTCACCGGCGTCGAGTGGTCGTGCGCCATGGATTCGGTGGCAGCCACACCGTGATGAGCCGGATCGCCGTGATCGTGACCATCAAAAGTCACGCCATTGCTTGCGGCGACGACAAAGCCTGCACCGCCACCAAACACCAGGCCGATGGCAAAAAGAGCGAGGGATCGGGACATGTACCATCCTCAGGAAAAGACAAAGAAAAACCCTGCCGAGAGACGCTCGGCAGGGTCTTATGACATTAAGATCAGGCCGTGGCTTCGGCGCGGGCACTCTCTGATTGCCAGAAGTATCCGGCGAATGTTCCCAGCAAAGCCCAGGCCGCCATGCCGACGCCAAAAGCGCGGGCGGCAAAGAGCGCACCGATTTCGGTCGGGACCGGGCCACTGAACACGGACGGTTCCGGCGCACCAATCAGATGCGGCGCCATCAGCAGCAACGCTGCGACTACATAGCTGACGATATTGCCACCAAAGGCGATCAGCCACATTGCGATGCCAGCAGCAGCGACCGTCGCAGTCCACCAGATCTGACGTGCGCCGACTTCGGCAGCCGCCACGCCAGGCACCTCAGGTGCCAGCGACAGGCCAGGAGCAAAGTGGAATGCCACAAAGCCTGCCAGACCCCACAGCAGCCCGGTGCGGGCATTGATCTCGTGCCCCTGGCCCTGGGCCACAGACATCAGGGCCACCATCACCAGTGCATAGCCCGTGTAGGTCAGCATGGTGAAGATGATGCTCAACCCGTCGCGCACCGGATCGGCGAACATGCCTGGCAGGTCGGGATGCGCGCTGACGGCTTCGGCGCCGAAATGCACCAATTCACCGCCCTCGTAGAGTTCGGCGTGCAGCAACACGGGTTGCACAAATACCAACTGCAGCAGGGCTGTAATCAACCCGGCTGCAGCGCCAGCGAACAACGCGCTGGTCAGAATACGACTGATCATGGCCTTAGTGGCAGGGGAAGCCAGTTGCGTGGCGTACATCGTGCGCGGCATCATGCAGGCCCGATGCCTGAACGTGACCGGTTACGGTGATGATCCCCAGGCCCAGTACCACTGCAAACAGAGCAGGCAGAATGCTTGAACCGGCGGCGGATGCCTTGATGGTTTTGGTCGTCATGTGTCGTCCTCCTAAGCCGTCGCACCCGACGGCAGGTGTTAAAGTTCCGTGCCTGGCAGGTCTCCTGGCTCGCGGGTCAGCGCCTTGTGCTCGCCTTCCCCAAGGGGCAATCCCCAAGAGTGGCTGTTTGAGCAAAGGCTCACCGCTTACAGTCGCGGGGGCGGCTTTGGCCTTGATCACTTGCATGACCGCACCAAATTCCCTCTTAGCATCCGGATTGCTCCGGCAGGACCAAGCCCCTTCATGTAACCGCGAATAGGGGGATGGTGCAATTGCGATTTACGACGCTTCCGCGCCGTTTTGACGCTTTTGGAGTAAATAAATATCCATGATCCAGCCGTGATCGGCTCGTGCTCTGGCCCGTGTTGCGAGAATCTCATCTGCGACCGAGTCGAGTTGACCAGAGATGAGAATCTGTTCCTTCATCCCCACGTAAGCGCCCCACCAAATGTGATATTCGTCCATCTCTAGGCTCTGGAACGAGCATTCGCCATCTAGCATCACAGCAACTTTGTGCATACCCTCGGGCCAACCATCGTCGCGAATGCGACGCCCGGTTGTAACCACATAAGGCGCGCCGATATCGTTGATCGGGATTGCATGAGCCGCCGTCAGTGCTTGCAGGGCCGTGATGCCCGGAATCACACGCGTCGTCGGGTAAGGTTCCAGTCGCGACGCAATTCTGAGTGAACTGTCATAAAGCGATGGATCGCCCCAAATCAACAGCGCCACCTGTTTGGCGTGCGGGTGCGCCGCAATAGCCTCTTGCCATCGCAGGGCGATGGCGTCGTGCCATTCGTCGACACCGCGCAAATAGCCATCCTCGGCGCGGCGTTTGGGGATGTCAAAATACGCAATCTCGGAGGGCGTTTCCGTAACCTGCGCGATGATCTCTTCGCGCAGCCCCGCCAGATCGGCTTTGTTCTCGCCTTTTCGCGGTATCAGGATCAGGTCGGCCTCGCGGATGGCCCGCGCGCCTTGAAAGGTCACGTGATCTGGGTTTCCGGTGCCGATGCCAATCAGGTTCAGCTCATACATCGTCGAACTCCGCCAGCGGACCGTAAAGGATAAGCGCGGGTGCCGTGCCGATCTCGGTGCTCAGGCGCTGGGCCAGCTCGCCCATGGTTGAGCGATGCAAAGCCTGATCCGGGGTCGAAACCGCCTCGGCCAGCAGAGCGGGTGTGTCGAGCGGCAAGCCGTGTTCGTGCAATGCTTCAACCAGCAATGGAAAGGTGCGTTTGCCCATGAAAACCACGGTTGTTGCCTGATTGTCGGCCAATGCGGGCAGGTTCAGGTCATCGGGCAGCTTGCCACTGACATCGTGGCCGGTCACGAACTGTACGCGGCGTGCGGTCAGGCGGCGGGTCAGGGGAATGCCCGCAGCAGCGGCGGCGGCCACGGCCGAAGGGATGCCGGGAATGATCTCGTATTCGATCCCGGCCTCGCGCAAGGCAACCAATTCTTCCTCTAGCCGTCCGAACATTCCACCATCGCCGGATTTCAGGCGCACCACCTTGGCCCCGGTCAGGGCATAATCCACCAGCAGGCGACTCACATGATCTTGCTTGGGCGAAGGGCGTCCTGCGCGCTTGCCAACGCCCACAAGGTCTGCGTCATCGCGAGCGTGGGTCAGGATCGGACCGCTGCTCAGATCGTCAAACAGCACTGCATCGGCATCGCCCATCCGATTCACGGCCTTGAGCGTCAGCAGTTCCGGATCACCCGGGCCAGAACCAATAAAGGAAACAAAGCCTGTCATTTGCTGTCTTCTGCAATGAGGTGAAAGAAAGTGCCGGTGACATGACCGCGAACCGAGCCGGTCTGTGGCCCTTCCGCCCCTTCGGCATCAAACACGCGTGCAAGTGGTGCATCGGGCTGTTCCAGGATTGAGGAATAGTGGAACTCATGCCCGCGCAGCCCCGTGCCGGTAGCAAAACCGGGCATTGGAGCGACCAGTTGAGCCTTGCGATAGCCCAGGTTGAACTTGCGTTTTTCGTAGGAAGTCACAAGGCCAAGCAACCCGGCCATTTGGTGGCGTGTGCCTTCTTTGTCGACCAGCGCCTCGCCTAAAGCCATGTAACCACCGCATTCTCCGTGAACCGGTTTGGTTTCGGCGTGTTTACGCAGGCCCGTGCGGAAGGTTTCTGCCGCTGCTAACGTACCCGCGTGCAGTTCGGGATAGCCACCGGGCAGCCAAACCAAATCTGCATCTTGTGCGGGGGCTTCATCCGACAAGGGCGAAAATGGTAGAATCTCAGCTCCAGCCTCACGCCAGCCTTTCAACAGATGCGGGTAGGTAAAAGAAAACGCAGCATCGCGGGCCAGGGCGATCCGTTGCGCCGGGGGACGCGGCAGTGCGGCCGATGATGGCCCCGTGGGGCTAGAGGAGGCCGCCGCCCGGATCGCATCCAGATCAACATGTTCGCGCAGGAACGCGGCATAGCCGGTGATAGCAGCTTCAAGATCGGGATGCTCTACGGCCTGGATCAGGCCCAGATGGCGCTCGGGCAAGGTCAAGTCACCGCGGCGGGGCAGGACACCTAGAACAGGTAGGCCCGCACGCTCCATGCCCAAACGAGTCAACCGCTCGTGACGCGGGCTGGCGCAACGATTCAGGATGACGCCAGCGAAGGGCAGGTCCGGGTTGTACATCCGAAAGCCCAACGCGGTGGCTGCAGCCGACTGCGCCTGTCCGCCCACATCCAGCACCAGCACAACGGGCCACCCCATGCGCAAAGCGGTCTCGGCACTTGTACCATGCCCAACCGCGCCCGGTTTGGCGACCCCGTCAAAGAGGCCCATTGATCCTTCGGCCACAACGATGTCGGCGCCCTCGGCCTCGCGGGCAATTGCGCCCAGTAGTTCCTCTCCCATCGCCCAGCTGTCCATGTTGAACGAGGGGCGTTTGGCGGCGGCCAGATGAAAGGCCGGATCGATGTAGTCCGGCCCGCTTTTGAACGGCTGCACGGTCAGGCCGTCCTCGGCCAAGGCCCTCAAAAGACCCAGCATGACGGTTGTTTTGCCGGTCCCCGAGGAGGGGGCCGAAATCAGGACGCCCGGAGGGTTTGTCATCGCTTCAGTCATCCCCATGGCTCCAGCTTGACCAAGGGCTATCGGCGCTTTGCGGGCGATAGCGGCGATCGTAGTCGGTGGAATAGAGGCAGCTCTCGTCGAACCCTTCGCCCTTCAAGACCGGCCCCACGAGGATCAGCGCGGTCCGCGAGATCTTCTCGTCCAGCGTATCCTTCAGCGTCTCCAGCGTGGCACGGATGATCTGCTCATCGGGCCAGCTGGCGCGATAAACCACTGCGACGGGGCAATCCGCGCCATAGTGCGGAGTCAGGTCCGCGATCACCTTGTCCAGATTGCCGATCGACAGGTGGATCGCCAACGTCGTGCCGGTTCGGGCAAAGTTCTCAAGGCTTTCACCTTCGGGCATGGACGACGCGCGCCCTGGTGTTCTGGTCAGCACCACCGATTGCCCCAAACCGGGCAGAGTCAGTTCGGTGCCCAGGGCGGCGGCAGCAGCGGCAAATGACGGCACACCGGGCGTGACGCTTACGGGGATGCCCTCTGCCTTCAGCCGCAGCGGATCTGCTCGCCCATGGCAGACCACACGGACAAGTCGCCGGAGTGAAGTCGTGCTACATCTTGGCCCGCATCATAAGCGACTTTAATTTCGGCGATGATTGCATCCAAATCCATTGCCGCCGTGTTGATCACTTTGGCGTCGTCTGGGCAGTGGCTCAGAATTTCCTCTGGCACCAGCGATCCGGCATAGAGGCACACCGGGCAAGAGGCGATGATATCGCGGCCTCGCAAGGTCAGCAGGTCGGCAGCGCCCGGTCCGGCGCCGATGAAATGAACGGTCATGAGGATACTCCAATTGCGACCGCGCAAGTGGCAAGACGGTCGGTCGAGATATGTCGAGGTGCCAGCAGTCGGGAGCCATGGTCGGCGGCGGCCAAGGCCGCGGCCTCGGCTACACTGCCGGTCCCATAAGTGGCACGGCTGCGGGGAGAACAGGTGAGCGTCCGCTGGCCTGCCAGATCGGCAGCGGGCAACAGGTGCAGCGGTAGGTTCAAGCTGTCTGCGAATTCGGTCAAGGCCGGGTGACCTTCCTTGTCGGCAACGGTCGCAATTGCCATCACGTCATGCCCGACGCTGGCGAGAGCATAGGCCGTGCGCAGGCTGTCCGCCGTCGCCTGCGACGAAAACCCAAGGCCTGCAACGATCATAGCGTAACACTCCATTGGACCACCGGATAGGTCGACTTCCAGCCGCGGCGCGGTCCCAAAGGCGCTGAGTGTGCCAGTTCGATCCGCAGTAGATCGCCGCCCAGTTTCTCGTGCCACTGCGCCAGAACGGCCTCGCTTCCCAAGGTTACCGCATTGGCGACAAGGCGGCTTCCCGTGTCCAGGTTTTCCTCGAGCCAGGCCAGCAGATCGTCGCTCAAGCCACCGCCGATAAACACCACATCCGGTGCTTCGAGGCCGTCCAGAACGGCTGGTGCCTTGCCATGCACCACCTCCAACCGATCCTGTCCCAAGGCGTCGGCGTTGCGCCGAATGCGCTCGGCCCGGTCGGCGCGCGGCTCCACCGTGGTGGCGGTGAGGCTCGGGTCGCACATCAGCCATTCGATCCCGATGGACCCGGTGCCGCCGCCAATGTCCCACAGGTGCTCACCGCGTTGCGGGGCCAGGGCCGACAAGGTCAGCGCACGTACAGGGCGCTTGGTAATCTGCCCGTCAGTTTCAAAGATCGCGTCGGGTTTGCCGCTGGCTTTGGGAATGGTCAGGCCACCGCCCGCCGCATCAATGCCCACGCAGACCGGGTGCTGAATGTCATCGAATTCCAGGTCGCAGGCCTTGGACGAGCGCAGGCGTTGGTGGGGTCCGCCAAGCGCCTCCATGACGTTCAGTTTGCTTTCGCCGAACCCAAGTGCGGTCAGCCAATCCGCCAGCGCCAGCACGGCGTCCCCGTCGCGCAGCAGCACAATGGCGCGCAGACCGGGCGCCAGATGTGGACGCAACCGGGTCAGCGGTGCGGCGTGCAGGCCCATAGTCAGGGTTTTTTCAAGCGGCCAGGCAAGCGTCGCGGCGGCCAGCGAAAATGTTGATGGGCCGGGTAGCGCTGTCCATTCACCCGAAGCGATATTGCGCGCGATGACCGAACCTGCACCGAACCAGAATGGATCGCCCGAGGCCAGAACCACCACCTGCCGTCCGCGCAGGTCCAGCAATTTGGCAAATCCGTCCGCATATGGCACCGGCCATTCGACCCGTTCTTGGTGCCCGTGCGCAACCAATGACAGATGCCGGGGTGGGGCCATGATGACCTCGGCCTGATCCAGCACTTGACGGGTTGCGGGCGACAGGCCATCCAGTCCATCTTCGCCCAGCCCGATCACGGTGAGCCACGGTTTTTCGAACGGAATGTCAGACATGTCCAACCTCCTTATTCTTGGCGGCACAACCGAAGCCAATGCCTTGGCCAAAGCTGCGGCAGAACAGGGGCTCAACGCGACCTATTCTTATGCGGGGCGCGTCGATAATCCGCGCCCTCAGCCGCTGCCAACCCGCGTTGGCGGCTTTGGTGGGGCCGAAGGTTTGGCGCGTTACATCCGCGACCATGGCGTGACCCATGTGATCGACGCCACGCACCCCTTTGCCGCGCAGATGAGCGGGAATGCCGCGCAGGCATGCGCCCAGACTGACACGCCGCTGGCTGCATTGACGCGCCCTGCGTGGGTGGAAGGAGAGGCAGATAATTGGATCCATGTCGCGAATATCGACACTGCTGTCGAGGCTTTGAGCGGTCCTGCTCAGCGCGTGTTCCTGGCTGTGGGTCGCATGCATCTGGCGGACTTCGCGGCCCAGCCCCAGCACCACTACCTGCTGCGCCTGGTGGACGAACCGGGCAGTGTGCCGATGCCCAACGCCGAAGTAGAGGTCTCGCGCGGGCCGTTCACCGTTGAGGGCGATGTCGCGCTGATGCGCCGCCATAGCACGCAGTTGGTTGTGTCCAAGAATGCGGGCGGCAGTGGCGCGCGGGCCAAGCTGGATGCGGCGCGCGCCTTGGGTCTGCCCGTCCTTATGATCGATCGGCCCAAGGTTCCGGAAAGAACGGAACTGGGGACCACGACGCAGATTTTGGACTGGCTGGCGCATAACGGGTTCTAACCCTCGGCCTTTGCGATGAAGCGCGGGGTATAGACGATTGGATCACCGTCTCGATCAATAGTGCGTGTCAGCGAAGAACCGACGATCACCATGGTCTGCATATCCGCCATCTCGGGGGTGGCTTCACCCAATGTAGAAACCCGGATCGCCTCATCTGCCCGCGACACCGCGCGCGCAAAGATGATCAGCCGTTCGGGTTCACATTCCTCGCGCAGGATTTCGAGCGTGCGTTCGAACTTGCCAGGCCGGGATTTGGCGCGAGGGTTGTAGAACGCCATCGCGAAATCGGCCTGTGCTGCCAGCCGCAGGCGGTTCTCGATCACATCCCACGGTTTCAGATTGTCGCTGAGGTTGATGGTGCAGAAATCATGTCCCAGGGGCGCGCCCACACGGGCCGCAGCCGCCAGCATCGCGGTGATGCCGGGCAATACCTGAATGTCCAGGTTGCGCCAGTCTGCCGGGCCGTTGTCCACGGCCTCATACACCGCGGACGCCATGGCAAAGACGCCGGGATCACCCGACGAGACGACGACCACGCGCTTGCCCTCGCGGGCCATTTCCAGCGCGTGTTGCGAGCGGTCGATCTCGACCCGGTTGTCGCTGGGGTGCAGGGTCAAGCCGGGGCGTTCGGCTATGCGCGCGACGTAAGGGATATAGCCTACGATGTCTGTGGCGTCGGCCAGTGCAGCTGTGACTTCAGGTGTCACCAGTGCCTCGTTCCCCGGTCCAAGGCCTGCGATCTTGACCCAGCCTGTCATGGTCTGCGGCCCTGTCCGTGCACGATGATGATCGAGAAATAGGGTGTCAGCCCCTCGCAGTTCTCGCTCAGCTTGCAAACACGCTGGTTGGGCATCTGCGCAAATTCCACGATCCAGGCGCGGTCATAGAGGCCGGATGCCTTCAGAGCGCGTGTCACTTTGTCGATGTTGCGTCCGATTTTCATCACCACCAGCGCGTCGGTGTCCGACATGCGGCGGGTCAATTCATCCTCGGGCAGGGTGCCAACGAGCACGGTCAGTACATCGTCGCCCCAAGTGATCGGATCGCCAGTTGCGGTCCAGGCGCCTGACATGCCGGTGATGGCGGGCACGACCTCAACCGCGGCCTGATCGCGCAAGCGGGAATAGAGGTGCATAAACGAGCCGTAAAAGAACGGGTCGCCTTCGCACAGAACCACTACATCCTCGCCCTGATCCGACAGTTCTTTGAGGTGCGCGGTGCAGTCTTCGTAGAAGCTTGCAAGTATTTCATTATAGCGCGGATCACTCAGCGGGATTTCGGTTGTAACCGGGTATTCCATAGGAAACTCGATCACGCTCTCGGGCAGCATGCCGTTGACGATGCCGCGCGCCTGACCGGATTTGCCGGCCTTGCGAAAGTACGCCACATGGCGCGCATTCCGTAGCAAGCGGTCCGAGCGGACGCTCATCAGGTCCGGGTTCCCGGGGCCGAGGCCCAGTGCCGTATATGACGCCTTTGCTCATTCTGCGCGGCTCGCGATGGCGTTAATGGCGGCCACGGTGATAGCGCTGCCGCCCAAACGGCCCTTGACGATGCAGGACGGCACGGGTTGCGCCTCCCACAGAGCGTCTTTGGATTCCACCGCGCCGACAAAGCCCACCGGGCAACCGATGATGGCGGCGGGGCGGGGGCAGTCGGGGTCTTCGAGCATGTTCAGCAGGTGAAAGAGCGCGGTTGGCGCATTGCCGATGGCCACGACCGAACCTTCGAGCTTGTCGCGCCACAGTTCAAGAGCAGCTGCCGAGCGGGTGTTGCTCATCTTTTCGGCCAAGGGGCGCACGCGCTCGTCGTGCAAGGTGCAGATCACCTCGTTGTCGGCGGGCAGGCGAAAGCGGGTGACGCCTTCGGAGACCATGCGCGCATCGCAAAAGATTGGTGCGCCGACCTCCATGGCGTCGCGGGCAGCCTTCACAAAATTGGGCGAGAAGTGAACAAACTCCTCCAGCCCAACCATGCCAGCGGCGTGGATCATGCGCACGGCGACTTGTTCTTCCTCGGCGTCAAAGCGGGCCAGATCGGCCTCGGCCCGGATCGTCGCAAAAGACTGCTTGTAGATGGCCGCGCCGTTGGTTTCGTATTCATAAGGCATCAGGTCAGATCCATGCTCATCAGTGTTTCGGGTGTCAGCCCGCGCTGACTGGGCACATCCCCCGCGCGGCCATGTTTTACAAGATCAAAATGTCCGTCGCGGCCAATCAGGGTCACATCGGCAGGCAATTGGCGGGCGCACCCTTTGGCACAGCCCGAAACATGCAGGCTGACACCCACCTTTGGGGCGAGCGCTCGGGCGATGTCGCGGGTCTCAACTTCGGCTTGCGGGCAGAGCGGCGCGCCGGGGCAGGCGTCGGTTATCAGAAGCGGGTCGTTTGTTGCGGTCACAAAATCCGATGCCTCGGTCGGTGCGCGACCTTCGAGGAGGAAGAGCCGCCACGGCGTGACCCGCAATGCGTTGGCCTTTGCTGTGTTGATCAAGGTGCGTAGCGCAACAGCGGGCAGAGCACCAAAAGGTGCGCCATAAGCAGGGCCGATCGGGGTTTGTGCGGGCTGCAAGGGTGTGCCGACCGGATTTGGTGCGGTGTCCTGCCAGGTGCTGGGGAGGTCCACATGCTCGGTCAGCGTTGCCATCCGTCGCAGCGCGTCGGTGTGATTGTCGGCGAACCAGTGTGCCAGTTCGATGACTTGGTCGATGGCCTTTTCTTCGGTCACTTGCCGCCCGGTTGGTCGACCATCGGCGCGCACGATCAAACCATCGTTGCTGCATTCCAGCCGAATGTCGGCGGAATTCTGAGACAGAACCGGGGCATTGCCAGTGTCGACCGCAAAGCCAAACTTGGCAGGTAAATCAGGCAGTTCAGCCAGACGGTCTGTCAGCTCTTGGGCCAGGCGTGTGGTCAGGTCACCCTCGCTGTAAAGCGGGCTGACAAGGATGTTGCGCTTGCGTTCGATCCCCGGCGCTGCATCCAGCAAATCCAACGCGGCCAGGTCATCCAGCAATGGCGCGTGGTCCCGCTCAGCCACGCCGCGCACTTGCAGGTTGGCGCGGTTGGTCAGGTCGATGGTACCGTTGCCGTAACGCTCGGCCACATCACACAGGCCAATCACCTGCTTCGCGGTCAGCCGGGCCATCCGGGGCCGGACGCGCACCACAAGGCCGTCGCCCGACATCATCGGACGATGGGCGCTTGGGCACCAGCCTCGGACCAGTGGGTCTGTCACAGCAGCCCCTCCATTTCGGCCCGCAGCGAGTTGCGGCGGGTGTCCCACAGCCCGGCCTCATAAAGCGCGCGGAACTTGTCGAGCATCGCCTGATGCGCACTGGGGGTTGGCCTCTTGCAGGAAGGCATCGACTTGCGCGTCGCCCAAGGTGGCGTCGTGATAGAGATCAAATAGATGCGGCGCGACGCTGCCCGAGAGATGCGCAAAGCTGGCCATGTGATCAAGGGTTGCAGCGATCTCGGCAGCACCACGGAACCCATGCCGCTGCATACCTGCGATCCAGCCGGGATTGGCGGCGCGGGCGTGCACGACGCGGCTGATTTCCTCGGGCAGGGTGCGCGCGCGCGGGTTTTCGGGGTTGGTGTTGTCCAGATGATAAAGCTGCGCGGTGCCGCCGGTTACCTTCTTGGCTGCCGCGAACCCCGCCTCGTGCGTGGCATAGTCATTGGCCAGCAGCAGGTCGGTTTCGGTCAGGTCCTGCAGGTGGACAAAGCTGTCGGCTTTGGCCACGCGATCGGTGATCCCGTCGAGGTCCTGCGCGACATGCTCGCCTTCCAGCGCAAAGGAACTGGCGTTGAGCCAAGCGTTTCCGGCGGCCTCGCGCGCCTCATCCGTATAGGCCTCACTGTGTTCCCCCATGCCCAGACCATAGCTGCCGGGCGCGGGGCCATAGACACGCGCGGCGGGTTTCTGACCGGCGTAGGGGTTCCAGTCGGGTGCTTCGTCGCGGGCGCACAACGCGCGAATGGCTTGGCCGAATAGTGCTGACAACGTTGGGAAAACATCGCGAAACAGGCCGGATACACGGAGGGTGACGTCCAAACGGGGGCGGTCCAGATCGGTGATTGGCAGAACCTCGATCCCCGAAACGCGCTCGCTGCCCGCATCCCAGATGGGCTTTACGCCCAGCAGGTGCAGTGCCATGGCGAATTCCTCACCTGCAGTGCGCATGGTGGCCGAGCCCCAGAGGTCGACGATCAGGCCCCGAGGGTAGTCGCCTTCCTCTTGCAGATGCCGCCGGACCAGCTCTTCGGCCAGGTTTACCCCTTGGGCATAGGCTGCGCGTGTCGGTACCGAACGCGGGTCGGTGGTGTAAAGATTGCGGCCTGTGGGCAGCACATCTGTCCGCCCGCGATAGGGCGAGCCGGAGGGACCAGATTCGATCCGTTTGCCCGCCAGCGCGTCCAAAAGGCCCTGCCGTTCCGAATGTGCCGAGGCGGTGGGGTCGAAGTTGCCTGTCACCTCTGGCACGCGGCCATAGATATGCAGCCCGTCGCCGAATTGGCTTTCTTTGATGTCGCAGACAAAGCGGTCGATGCGGGTGATTGCCTCGGCGGTGCTGGTGGCGCGGTCAAGACCCAGATCGTTTTCCAGCCCGATCGCCTGCGCCTCGTCCCGGATGTCCGATTGCAACCGGTCGCGGCGTTTGGGGTCAAGCCCGTCGGCGTTAGAAAACTCATCCAGCAATGCTTCGAGCCGCACCATCCGATCAGGTGTGCCGCTTTCGCGCATCGCGGGCGGGATGTGGCCAAGGGTGACGGCACCGATGCGGCGCTTGGCCTGCGCGGCCTCGCCGGGGTCGTTGACAATAAAGGGGTAGATGACGGGCAGTTCGCCCACCAGCGCCTCGGGCCAGCAGTCGTGTGACAGAGCCACGGATTTGCCAGTGCAACCATTCTAACGTGCCATGCGCACCGATGTGGATGAGAGCGTCGGCGTTCAGCGCGTGGCGCAGCCAAAGGTAGAAGGCGACATAGGAATGGCGCGGGGTGCGGCCAAGGTCGTGATAGTCGTCTTCGCGCACGTCTGGCGTGCCGCGTTCGGGTTGCAGGGCGATGATCGCCTTGCCGCGTTTCAGAGCTGTGAAGTGGAATGCTCCTTGCGAAAATGCCGTATCGCTTTCGGGTTCACCCCATGTGTCTTGCAAATTTTGGCGTAACTCAGGCGAGACTGTGGCGAGGGCTTGGCAGTATTCTTCAACCGGCCACGAAATAGCCGCATTTTGCAATTCCTCAGCAATTGGTGCGCTGCTTTCAGTTGCATAGCCTTGAGATTGCAAATCCACCAACATCGCCTCGGCCGAGGCCAAAGCGTCCAGACCCACGGCGTGGGCCATCTGCCAGTCCTTGCCGGGATAGGTCGATAGCACCAAGATCGGCACTTGGTCCGCCTTGGGTTTGGCCGTCAGGTTCAGCCAGCCGCTGACGCGGTTAACAACAGCTTCGATCCGGTCCGCGTCTGGCCGATGGGTGAAGCGGGAGTATTCAAGGTCCACGTCCTTTTTGCCCGGTTCCTTGAACGACACAACGCTGGTGTTGATGCGCCCGTCCACCTCGGGCAGCACCACATGCATGGCAAGGTCCGCAGGCGACAGGCCGCGTTCGGCTTCAGCCCAGGCCTTGCGCCGCGAGGTCGACAGGGCGACCTGAAACACCGGAACCTCTGCGGCATCAAGCGGAGAGGTGCCCGACGCGCCGCGTCCCGAAAAGGACGTCGCATTGATGATCGCCGCCGGGGACAGCACCTGCATCTGCTCGCGCAGCCAGTCGGCGGCTCTTGGGGCTTTCAGCGATGGCGCAAACAGGCCGACCGCATCATAGCCACGGTTGCGAAGTGACGTGATCAGGGCCGCGACGGGAGCAGTGTCCGCAGCCGTCAGATAGGCGCGGTAAAAGGTGACCAATACGCGGGGTTTGTCGCCTTCTAATGAAACATCGGGTGCAATAACACCGTGATCAGGACACCAGGCACCAAACTCGGGCAGGGATTTGGACCCCATGACCGGTCCGGCATAAAGCCCGGTTGCCAGCGCCATCTGTGCTAAGGCCGCCTGGGCAGCCACTTCGCCACCGGTATCGCATAAATGCGCCAGCCGCCGAAGGGTCGAGACGGGCAGGGTGGAATAGTCGTCCAGCCGCGTATCCTCGCGCCCATCAGCAGGCAAAACAGCCAGCGCCAACCCCTTGGCCTGCGCCAAGGCCAGCACCTGCTGCAAGCCGTAGGCCCAGTAAGGCACCCCGCCGATCAGGCGGATCAGGATGCCCTTGGCTCCCTCAAGCGTCTGTTCGACGTAGGTATCTACAGACAGGGGATGTTTCAGCGCGGCCAGGTTTGCCAGCCGCAGCGAGGGCATGCGCCCCTCGGGACCGCCGCCGCGATGCCAGCCTGCCGCAAAAGCCCCCAGGTCACTGTCCGAGAATGACAGCACAACCAGATCCCCGGGCGTTTGGCCCAGGTCCATCGGTGTATCGGCCTCATCCAGGCCGTGGCTTTCGCGAAAGACGACGTGCATTGGCGGTCTTGGTCCTTATTCTGCCGGTTCGGTTTGACCGGCGAGGATGTCGCGGATGCGCGCCTCTTGGATGTCGTCATGCTCGGCGATGACCACGACGCGACCCAAACGGTTCTCCTCCGCCTTCCACGGGCGGTCGAACTGATGACGCACGCGGGCACCAACGGCCTGAACCAGCAGGCGCATCGGTTTTCCCGCGACAGCCGCATAACCTTTGACACGCAGGATGTTCAGCTCGTTGGCCAGACGTTCGATCCGGGTGACCAACTCTGCTGGGTCTGTCAGCTCAGGTAGTTCGACAACGATGCTCTCAAAGTCGTCATGCTCGTGATCGTGGTGGCCGTCGTGATGGCTGGGGCGGGCGTCCATGTCATCCTCGGCGGCTGCTTCCAGCCCCAGAACAACACGGACGTCAACGACACCTTCGGCAACCTCAACCACCGGAAGGGGGCGGGGTGCTTCGGCGGCGATAACTTCTTTCGCCTTGGCGATGCCCTCGGGGCCAGCCAAGTCGGGTTTGGTCAGAAGGATGATATCGGCGCAGGAAATCTGATCTTCAAACACTTCGGATAGGGGTGTTTCGTGATCAAGGCTGTCATCAGCCAGACGCTGTGCGTCCACGGCCTCGACATTGGGCGCGAAACGACCAGCGGCGACGGCTTCTGCATCGGCCAGAGCGATCACACCATCGACAGTGATTTTTGAGCGGATATCGGGCCAGTCAAAGGCTTTCAGCAGCGGTTTGGGCAGCGCCAGACCAGAGGTTTCGATCAGGATGTGTTCTGGGCGCGGCTCCAGCGCCATCAGCGCCTCGATCGTGGGGATGAAATCATCAGCCACGGTGCAGCAGATGCAGCCGTTTGCCAGCTCCATGATGTTTTCTGCCGGGCAATCGGGGATGGCGCAGGATTTCAGGATCTCGCCATCGACACCCACATCGCCAAATTCATTGACGATGACCGCCAGACGCTTGCCTTGCGGGTTCTGCATCAGGTGACGCACCAGCGTGGTTTTGCCCGAGCCGAGGAAGCCGGTGATCACAGTAACGGGGAGTTTTTCGAGAGAGGACATATTCACACTCCAAGAGGGGGATGCGCGCGGCGCAGTTTTTGCGGAAATGGACGGGACGCTCGCGCCAGGGGACAATCCCGTCAGCGGTGGCGTGGTATTTGGTGGCACCTTCAACGATCACGTCGACGTCGTCGGATTCGTTCAGGTTTTCATAAACAAAGGTCCAGCGCGACGGACCGCCGCGTAGCACGACCGAGCAGCCCTGATCGCAGTTGGACAGGCATTCGACGGCCTTTAGCGCTACGCCTTCGGGCAGCTCTGCCTGTTCCAGTGCCTTGTGCAGCAATGTGCCGGGTCGTTGTGCGTCATCTTCGATCGGCAGCCCACGTCGGCACGTGGTGCAGACCAGCAGCTCAACTGGTGCAAAATCACTCATCTCTCTCATCCCCCTTGGGTTTCGGGGGACGGGGTATGCGCGGGCCATGGTCAGACGCATGGGCCGTCACCGGAACACCCCGTCCGGTCTGGTCTTTCATGTGTTGGCAGGTCTCCCGGCTTGCGGATATCAGAGAGGATTCTCTGTTGGGTGACCCGCCTTCCCGGCCTGATAGGCCAGTGGCTTGGGCACCCTCTCCGGTCACGGTCGCGGGGGCGGCTGTGTTTGATCAAGTTGGACCTGACTGACACATTCCCTTTTCATCTGTTTTCACAGACACCAACGCAAGCGACATGGGCCATGCGGGCGGGCCTTGTCAAGCTTGCGACGGATGTGCGGCGAGCCTGTCAGAGAAAAGCGACCGGATGTGGTCAGCCAGCGGCATGACCGTCGATCCTGTCGCGCAGCCATGCGGTGAATAGCTGGGATGAGGCGGATTGCGTCACTGGCTCGTCGGCATGAATCAGATAGTGCGACTGTGCAAAGGAATCGCAGGCCCTGCGATTTGTAATGGAGCGCCTTGATCGATGGCGTTTTGGGCAAACCGGCCGAGAATCGTGGCATAACCCGCGCCACCCATGACCAGTTGCAGGGCGGCGACCGTTGTATCCACCGAATGTCGGGGCGGTTGCTTGGCCGGGGGCAGGCCCTGCGCCTCGAAGTATCGGGCCCAGTTGTCTTCATAGCCCAAGATGTGGATCAGTGACCCCGATTGGAGCGAGTCGAGGTTTGGCTTCGGGGTATCAGCGCGACAGACCGGGACAATGGTTTCATCACACAGCTTTTCGGCACGCAAACCCGGCCAATCGCCATAGCCCAGACGGATTTCGACATCGACGTCATCCACCTTGGTGCTGTCGACCCAGATGTTCGACACCAGACGCACAGGAATGTCGGGGTAGAGGGCATTGAAGGCGGGCAACTCTGCTGCGATCCAATAGGTTGCTGTCGAAATGGCGGCGCGTATTGTCAGGGTTTGGTGGCTGTCCCCCCAAACAGCGCATTGGTGCTGAGTGAGATGTCCGATAGCGCCCGGCGTACGGTCAGGGCATAAGACTGCCCCAATTCAGTCAAATCCAACCGACGTGCTGCGCGGGTAAACAGCTTGGCTCCCAGATTGCCCTCAAGCGAGCGGATGTGAAGCGATACGGCGGTTTGGGTCAGTCCCAGTTCGCGCCCCGTCTCGGTAAAGTTCAAGTGCCGGGCGGCGGCCTCGAACGTGCGCAGCCAGATAGGATTGGGAAGGCGGTTCATTTATCACCAAAATATTTTAGTCATTTACTGCATTATTATTCGTTTCTCTTGGCGCATGTCACGCGGAATACTTCGCCCAAGAATCGTATATGCGGGCAAGCAGCCCGCTTGGGAGGATACATCATGAAAGTTGGCTTCATCGGTTTGGGCAATGTGGGCGGCAAGCTCTCGGGCTCGCTTTTGCGCAATGGCATCGATTTAACGGTGCATGATCTGAACGCGGCGCTGGTCGATGACTTCGTGGCGCGCGGTGCGGCACGGGGGGACAGCCCGGCGCAGTTGATGCGCGATTGCGACGCGGTAATCACCTGCCTGCCGTCGCCCGCGGCATCCGACGCGGTGATGCAGGAGATGCTGCCCGAAGTCACCGAAGGCAAGATCTGGATGGAGATGTCCACGACGGACGAGGCCGAAGCCAAACGTCTGGGCGCAATGGTGATCGAACGTGGAGGGGCAGCCGTGGATTGCCCGGTATCTGGCGGGTGCCACCGTGCGGACACTGGCAACATCTCGATCTTCGCGGGCTGTGATCGCGACACGTTCGAGCGCATCTTGCCGTTCCTGACCACGATGGGCCGCCGCGTTTTGCACACGGGGGAGTTGGGGTCGGCCTCGATTCTGAAGGTTGTGACCAACTATCTGGCGACGGCAAACTTGGTCACTTGCTGCGAGGCGTTGGTGACGGCCAAGGCGGCGGGCATGGATTTGAACACCACCTATGAGGCGATGAAAATCAGCTCGGGCACGTCCTTTGTGCATGAAACCGAAAGTCAGGTGATCCTGAACGGCTCGCGCGACATCTCTTTCACCATGGATCTCGTGAAAAAGGACGCAGGTCTGTTCCATGAGGTGGCAAAACGCAACAATGTTCCACTCGAAATCGCACCAATGCTGGTAGACATCTTTGACGATGGCATCGCGCGTTTTGGCGAGCGTGAGCTGTCGCCCAACATCATCAAGCGTCTGGAAGAAGCGACCGGTCTGGACATTCTGGCCCCCGGCTTTCCGCCCGAAATGTGCGATGATGAGCCGGAAGAGCCCGGATATGAGGTGATCCCGCAGGGCAAAGGGCAGCAAGCGGCGGAATAGATCTTATCTGTGAACCAAAGAGTGCCGCACCGCAAAGTGCGGCACTTTACTATTCATCCCGGGCGGGGTCGTCCGGGTTGCTGGAAAACAGCGCGATCTTGTTGCCCTGTGGATCGCGCAAATAGCTGACATAGAAGCGGGGACCGTAATCCGGGCGAAACCCCGGCTGCCCTTCGTCATGACCACCTGCGACAAGTGCGGCGGCGTGAAGGTCGCGCACCTGTGCCTGATTTTGCGCTTCAAACGCAACCATGACGCCATTTCCGGGTGTTGCGGCTGCACCGTCAAAGGGCGCTTTGACGTAAAAATCCGGCGAAACCGGCCGTTCACCCGGTGCGACCGGCAGCGCGTAACTCAGGTCGCCATGATACCAGTCCAGCTTATATCCCAGGGCCGGTAGAAAAGCAGAATAGAAGCGTTCGGCGCGCGTCATATCGTCGGCCCCGACCGTCACATATGCAATCATACTGGTCCGCTCCTTTTGCGATGATTGTTTGACCCTAACGCATTTTTGGCATGACACCAGCGATCAAGACAGCTGCGCAAAGCGCCACGGCATTTCTACCATGCGTCATCCGTAACCATTGAAAAAGAATGACAAAGCAATAGGCTCAGACCAGTCTCCTCAAGGCCAAGTACTCAACCCGGGATTATGTTCCAGAAAGGGGTCTGAATGTTTGATGGTTTTTCAGCCGAGATGCTGGCGCGGATGCAATTTGCCTTTACAGTGTCCTTTCACATCATCTTTCCGGCCTTCTCGATTGGGCTTGCCAGTTATCTGGCAGTGCTCAACGCGCAGTGGCTGCGGACCCGGGATCAGGTTTATCTGACGCTGTTCAACTACTGGAAAAAGATCTTCGCCGTCGCCTTTGGCATGGGCGTCGTGTCGGGCATCGTCATGTCGTACCAGTTCGGCACCAATTGGGCGGTGTTCTCCGAAAAAGCCGGACCAGTGATCGGGCCTTTGATGGCCTACGAGGTGCTGACAGCGTTCTTCCTTGAAGCTGGGTTTCTGGGCATCATGCTCTTTGGACGCGACAAGGTGGGCGAGAGGCTGCACATGATGGCCACGGGACTTGTGGCGGTTGGAACGTTGACATCAGCCACTTGGATCTTGAGCGTCAACAGCTGGATGCAAACACCTGCAGGGTACGACATCAACGAATTGGGGCAGTTCATTCCCGTTGATTGGTGGGCCATTGTGTTCAACCCGTCGTTCACACACCGCTTGGCCCATATGGTTCTGGCTGCTTATCTCACGACCGCTTTTGTGGTGGCAGGTGTCGCGGCTTGGCAGCTTTTGCGCGGCCGGGCGACAGATGGCACGCGCAAGATGTTTTCCATGGCCATGTGGATGGCCGCCATCGTCACACCGATCCAGATATTTGCGGGCGATTCCCACGGGCTGAACACGCTAGAGCATCAACCGGTGAAAGTCATGGCGATGGAGGGGCATTTCGACAGCCACCCCGATGGCGCGCCACTGATCCTGTTCGGGTTCCCGAACCAGAAGGAAAAGCGCGTCGATTATGCCATCGAGATCCCCAAGCTGTCGTCGCTGATCCTGAAACACGACCTGAACGCGCCGCTGGATGGTTTGGACACGGTGCCCGATGACGAGGAACCGCCTGTAGCCATCGTGTTCTGGTCGTTCCGTGTCATGGTAGGGATTGGCTTTGCCATGCTGGGCGTCGGGCTTTGGAGCTTGCTGCAACGGATGCGGGGGCGGCTCTACACCTCAACCTGGCTGCACCGCGCCGCCGTGTTGATGGGGCCAACCGGATTTGTCGCCGTGTTGGCAGGCTGGATCACGACCGAGGTCGGACGGCAGCCTTACACGGTCTACGGACTACTTCGCACGTCCGACTCGCTGTCTCCGGTCGAGGCGCCTAGCCGTGGCGACATCGCTTCTGATGTTCATCGTGGTCTATTTCTTCGTCTTTGGTGCAGGCACGTTTTATATCCTTCGTCTGATGCACAAGGCACCCGGAGAGCGCACGGATGACCCAACGCGCGCAGGACCGTTGCGAACAGCCGGGATCGTACCGCCTGCGCAATACGACACATCACAAACGCCGGGCGAGTAAGGAGGACGGGCATGCTGGATCTACCGACAATCTGGGCAGGGATCATCGCCTTTGCGGTCATGACCTATGTGGTGCTGGACGGTTTCGACCTTGGCATTGGTATCCTGTTTCCCTTTGCCAAGGAAAAGAAGGATCGCGACGTCATGATGAACTCTGTCGCGCCGGTCTGGGACGGGAACGAGACCTGGTTGGTGATGGGGGGCGGAGGGCTTTTTGCCGTCTTTCCGGTGGCCTATGCCATCGTCATGCCCGCGCTATACATGCCGATCATCGTCATGCTGTTGGCACTGGTGTTTCGCGGAGTGGCGTTTGAATACCGCTGGCGGACCGAACGCTGGCGCGGCGTTTGGGATGCAGCCTTTATCGGCGGGTCAACCGTCGCGGCCTTTTGTCAGGGCGTGGCCCTTGGTGGGCTGGTGCAAGGGATCGAGGTCATGGATCGCGCCTATGCGGGCGGATGGTGGGATTGGCTCTCGCCGTTTTCGATCCTCACCGGATGTGCGTTGGTCGTGGGCTACGCGCTATTGGGGGCGACCTGGTTGGTGATGAAAACCGAAGGCGAGCTACAATCGGCCATGCGCGCACGGGCCTTGCCATTGGGTGTTGCCACCTTTGCCCTGATCGGCGCGGTGAGCCTGTGGACCCCGTTCCAGGATCCGGCCTACTTCCAGCGGTGGTTCACCTTCCCGGCGATCCTGTATTCGGGGATCGTCCCAGTGCTTTTGGCGTTTGCCGGGTACATGCTGTACCGTGGGCTGACGTCCGGGCGGGACGTGATGCCGTTTCTGGCCAGCCAAGCCGTCTTTGTGATCAGTTTCATTGGCATCGGAATCAGTTTCTATCCCGACATGGTGCCGCCCTCGGTTACAATTCATCAAGCCGCAGCGCCGGATGAAAGTCTGGCCTTTGCTTTGGTGGGAACGGTTATTCTGGTGCCGATGATCCTTGCCTATACGGCCTATGCTTATTGGGTGTTTCGAGGGAAAATTGATGCCGATGCCGGGTACCATTGATGGAACGCGGGTTGATGAAGCGCATT
Source organism: Falsiruegeria sp. JB4-1 (assembly GCF_055693495.1). Lineage (NCBI taxonomy): Bacteria > Pseudomonadati > Pseudomonadota > Alphaproteobacteria > Rhodobacterales > Roseobacteraceae > Falsiruegeria > Falsiruegeria sp. JB4-1. The sequence goes on along the minus strand of NZ_JBVFTZ010000001.1, from coordinate 3,199,171 downwards.
ATTTGGTTTGTTGCGATCTGGATAATGTCAGTTGCGGCAATCGCCATCGTTGCCCTGCTTTTGCGGCAAATCATACCCGGTACTTAAAGGTGCGAAAGCGGATGGTTTCGCTGAACTGGAACATGATATTTTTTCATGGGCGTTGCCGGGCGTGTCGGGATATGGCAAAAGCCCAGCAACAGTTAGAATGATGAGCTCGCTATGACAGATTTCTCTGCGCGTCGGCGCATGATGGTCGACACTCAGGTAAGGCCCTCTGATGTGACCAAATTCCCCATCATCGAAGCAATGTTGAGCGTTCCGCGTGAGAATTTTGTGCCCGATACCCTGCGCGAGGCTGCCTATGCAGAGGATCTACTTGATTTAGGAGGGGGCGTTGCCTTCTGGAGCCTCGAACACTGGCCAAACTGTTGGACGGGCTGAACATCGGGATCGATGAATCTGTTCTGGATGTCGGTTCGGCCCATGGGTATTCAACTGCCGTCGTTGCGCGAATGGCGCAATTGGTAGTGGCCGTTGAAGAAGACGAAACTTTTGCCAGCGAAGCGCAGGACGTTTTGATGGAAACAGGCGCCGACAACGCAGTCGTGCATGTTGGACCTTTGGCCGAAGGGGCAGTTGAACACGGGCCGTATGACGTTGTTTTGATTCAGGGCGGTGTAGAAGACGTGCCGCAAACTCTGTTGGATCAGGTCAAGGAAGGCGGACGCATCGGGTGTATTTTTATGGAAGGTGACTTGGGGAGCGCCAAGATCGGCTACAAATCCAAAGAGCGTGTTGTTTGGAAGTTTCAATTTAATGCCACAGCACCTGTTCTTCCCGGGTTTGAACGGGCGCGAAAGTTCGTGTTGTGACATTTTTGCAGGCTCGGTTTGGTCGTGACCTTGCCTGTTTGCCCGTTTGGGCGCAATCTGAACAAAAATTTGTACAGCGGTAGAGAGGCTGGCAATGCACAGAGCAGTAGTAAAAAAACTTGCAAAGGCCCTCGCAGTTTCGGCGGGTGCCTTGATGATCGGGTTCGTGCCCAAGGCTGGGCATGCGGACAACCTCGCTGATGCGCTGATTGGAGCATACAACACGAGCGGGCTTCTGGAGCAGAACCGCGCTTTGCTGCGGGTTGCAGACGAAGATGTGGCTATCGCAGTATCAGCGCTGCGACCTGTAATTGACTGGACCATTCGGATCCAGAGAGCGCTGGTTCGGAACCAGACAGGCAACTTGGTAACAGAAACGCGAAATTCGACCGGTTTCACTGGTCTAGAGTTCACGCAACTCCTGTACAACGGTGGGGCCAGCGTTCTGGCCAAGCAAGCGGCACAGGAAACGGTGTTGGCCACGCGACAGACCTTGTTACAGGTCGAGCAAAGCATTTTGTTCCGGGCTGTCTCGGCCTATCTGAACGTTCTGCTTCAGGAAGAGAACGTTGTGCTACGTCAAAACAACGTGCGGGTTCTGGGCGAAGAGCTTCGGGCTTCGCAGGATCGGTTCGAAGTCGGTGAAGTGACCCGTACCGACGTTGCCTTGTCCGAATCGCGACTTGCGGCTGCACGCGCCAACCTGGCAGACGCCCAAGGTGCATTGGTTGCATCGAGAGCTGAATATGTGACTGCTGTTGGGCGGGATCCGGGACGGACGGCAGGGCAGCCGAGATTGCCTAATCATCCTGCGTCGATCAACGACGCCGTATCGATAGCGGTGCGTAACCATCCCAGCATTCTGTCGGCGCAACATCAGGTCAAGGCAGCTGACTTGACGGTAGATCAGATCAGAGCCTCACTCGGGCCGACTGCTCAATTTCGCGCGAACATCGGTCTAACCGACAACTTCGGTCTTTCGGACTACAACAACACGGCAAGTGCTGCGATCGAGCTGCGGCAACCGATCTACGCAGGTGGTCGCATCGCGGCCACGGTGCGTCGTGGAATGGCGACACGCGATCTCGATCAAGGCGAACCTGTTGAACATTCAGAAAGACGTCATTCAGGCGGTGAACGAGGCTTATGTGCGGTTTGAAACCGCCGGAGCCAACCTGACTGCAACCAACGAGCGGGTTCGTGCAGCACAGGTGGCTTTTGATGGAGTTCGGGAAGAAGCGACGCTGGGTGCGCGGACGACGCTGGATGTTTTGACCTCGGAACAAGAACTTTTGGACGCACAGACATCTCAAATCCGGGCGCGTGTTGAGCGTTCGCTGGCAGCCTATCAATTGCTGTCCGCTCAAGGGTTGTTGACAGCCGAGCGTCTTGGGCTTGCGGTGCAAATTTACGACCCGACCCTGTATTACAATCTCGTCAAGGATGCTCCTGCCGCTGTTTCAAAACGCAGCAAGGACTTGGACCGTGTCTTGGAAGCACTAGGGAAGAAATGAGAATTCTCTCTATCTGTTGTGAGAATCCCTGACTACCGCTACACTTACGACCTGAGGTTAAGAGTGGTAGCAACACATGTCTGATCCAGTCACCAATGTTCAGATCGAAGATGTTCTGTCTTCGATCAGACGTCTGGTAAGCGAAGATAGTCGTACAGAGACGCGGCAAAAGGTAGAAAAGCCGACACCAAGCGTAGATAGGTTGGTGTTGACGCCTGCGCTGCGGGTCGCTGACCCTATCGAGGAAGAGCCCACGGAGGCTGATCTGGGTGTGTCAGATAAAGACACGCCAGATGAAGCAGCCGAAGTGGAGATGCGAGACCTTGCCGCACCTTGGAACAATCCAAATGCGACTTTGTTCGAAGCGGCCCAGGACGCAGGCGAAAATATTGATGCGTCCGATGTCGATTCCGATGACGAAGTCGAGGATGTCGATCAATCCGCACCGATTGTTCTGGATTCAGAATTTGAAGTTGTTTCGGAACCGGAATCGGACATAGTCGCCGAAGCCGAAGCCGAAGCCGAAGCCGAAGCCGAAGCCGAAGCCGAAGCCGAAGCCGAAGCCGAAGCCGAAGCCGAAGCCGAAGCCGAAGACGAAGACGTTGAGGCATCTGACGAAAGTGAAGGCGGCGTTTACGGCATGGATTTCGGCACAGCCGACTCGATGTCAGAGGATTCGGACCTTCAAGTGGACGAGGTGGATTGGGAAGCCGATCCAGATGTGGAACGGCTTACGACAAAGATCGAAGCCTTGGAAACAGCCATTGCGCAGACCCAAGAGCAGTGGGAACCCGATGACGAGGGGCAGGATGCTTATGCCGGAACGCGGATCGCTGCCATGGAGTGGGAAGACCACATAGCGTCGGATGCCGTGGTTGAAGAGGCAGTTGACGAAGTAGCCGAGGCAGTGCACGCCCGCGCAAAAGCATATGTTTCGCCTGAAGAAACCACTGAGTATCAGGGCGAAGATGCTTCCGCATTCCCGTCAGATGAGGCGTTTCTTGATGAGGAAAGCCTGCGGGAATTGGTGGCCGACATCGTGCGCGAAGAATTGCAGGGTGCTTTGGGTGAACGGATCACCCGAAACGTTCGCAAGCTGGTGCGGCGGGAAATTCACCGGGCGTTGACGGCTCACGAACTGGAAAGATGAGAACCGGCCTTTGGTTTGTGAGCCAAGGTCCACAGTAGGTCGAGATCCATATGACGCTCGATATGGTCGGCTAAGGAATCCAGGGTTTCCTCGACACTGTCCTCATAGGCGAGATCCGAAGAGTGGCCAAGGTTCTGCAAAAATTTGGCGCGATAGGCGTCAGAAGAAAACAGACCGTGCAGGTAACTCCCGCGAACTCGCCCTGATTTTGAAACTGCACCTTCAGGGCGCTCGCCGACACGCAACCAGGGACGATCACAATCAAGACCCTCAGTGCGGCCGATATGAATCTCGTACCCATAAAGCGGCAAATCGGTGTGAACGTCGGTCGCCTCGGTTTGCGTGACTTTTTTCTGTCCCACCATAACGGTGTGAACGTCTAGCAGTCCCAATCCCTCAACTTGACCGGTGAATCCTTCGATTCCATCTGGATCGTCAATTGTTTTGCCCAGCATCTGATAGCCACCGCAGAGCCCGACAACATGCCCGCCACGCCGGACGTGAGCGTGTAAGTCAATGTCCCAACCTTGCGCTCGAAAATAGGCCAGATCGCCAATCGTCGACTTGCTGCCGGGCAGAAGGACCAAATCAGCATCTCCGGGTAGGGGGCGGCCTGCGGGAACAATCTCGACCGACACACCGGGTTCTCCGGATAGCGGATCCAGATCGTCGAAGTTTGCCATGCGCTCCAACTGTGGGACCACGACCTTGCAACTGCCACCCTTGTGAGACCGGATGTCCATCATGTCTTCGGCTGGAAGTTTCCAGGCGTCGTGAAACCACGGCACAACCCCCAAACACGGCCAGCCAGTGCGCTCAGCAATGTCATCCCGCCCTTCGTCAAACAGGGAAATATCGCCTTTGAACCGGTTCACGGCAAAACCTTTGATCTGTGCCAGATCGGTATCTTCCAGGACGGCCTGCGTGCCGACGATTTGCGCGATGACGCCGCCACGATGAATGTCGCCGACAAGGATAACCGGCACCCCCGCTGCGCAGGCAAAGCCCATGTTGGCAATGTCGCCTTCACGCAGGTTCGTTTCGGCCGGGCTACCTGCGCCTTCTATCAACACGAGGTCAGCAGTGGAACAAAGCCGGTGAAAGCTCTCAAGCGCCGACTGAAGCAACTGAGCCTTGCCTTTACGGTAATCCCCGGCGCGCATGGTGCCATGTCGCTGGCCTTGTACGATGACCTGTGCCCCAGTGTCGGTTTCGGGTTTTATCAGGATCGGATTCATATCGGTGTGTGGCGCACGTCGTGCCGCGCGGGCCTGCAATGCTTGGGCGCGCCCGATCTCTCCCCTTCGGCAACAGCGGCATTGTTGGACATGTTCTGCGGCTTGAACGGCGCGACACGCAGTCCCCTGCGTGTAAAAGCACGTGCGAGTCCCGCAACCAACATCGATTTGCCGACATTGCTGCCGGTGCCTTGAATCATGATGGTCCGAACCATGCGTGCCTCCTATGTTGGGGGCAGATGACCTGATTTGAGCTAAAAGGGAAAGCCCGGAAGCGACCATGTGTGTATCCCGTTTGTTCGAAAACGAAAAAAGCTGCTCTCGCCGTCGACCGAACGTGTTTTTGGGTGCGCGATGCTGTCTGCGAAGCGGGGCACACGACAAATGAATACACCCGCTCATCTTCTGATCGGTGCCGCTGCATTTGGCGTACCCGGTCACCGCCGCATTATGGGGAGCGCGTTGCTTGGCGCAGTGACGCCCGATGTTTCGCTATACTTGCTGGCCGGAGTGTCCCTGTTTGTCTTGGGTATCCCCGAGCATGTGGTGTTTGGCGAGCTCTACTTCTCGAATGCCTGGCAAACGGTATTTGCCGTCGACAATTCTTTTTTCGTCTGGGGAGCGCTGTTGTTCGCTGCTTTGAGGTTGGAATGGCGTCCGATGACTGCCTTCGCCAGTGCAGGGCTTTTACACTTGGGAACTGATTTTCTACTGCATGCCGGCGACGGTCGTGCGCATTTCTGGCCCTTTAGCACTTGGGTGTTTCATAGCCCCCTAAGTTATTGGGACCGCGGCCATCACGCGCATTGGATTGTTCCGATCGCAGTGTCGACTTGTGTGCTGGCTTACCTTCACTTGTGGCACCGAGGGATTAACGAATGGGGCAGGGTTGGGTTTGGCAGCCTGCTAGCGGCTGAACTATGGGTGGCCAGCCAATGGCTTGTGCACTTTTAAAAAAGGAAAAGCGCGCTCCCCAGGAGCACGCTTTTTCATTCAGCAGCAGAATGTATTCAGGCGGCTTCTGCCTGTTGCGCAGCGTTGCGACGCTCGCTTTCTTCGCGTGACAGAGCAACCGAGGTGCGCACACCACGGCCTACGAATTCCATCAGGCCGGATACGACACGCTCGTTCGGGTCGATTCCAGCACAGCTCAGCACTTCGCGGCCATCGCGTGACCGTGCCCAACGAGCGATCTGCTCAGGACCATTGCCATACTTCTTGTCGTCGGCGATGGCGTCATCCAGCGCAGCCAACACAACGGCTGCGAAAAGTTTACGTGCACGATTGCCTTGCTCATTATTAAAGGCAGTGCCGTCAACGAAATCTTTCATCTCGTCTTCCTTGTTGTTCTTGCTCTTGCAATTTCCGGCGTGGCGTTCCTTATGACCGATCGGTTCCGATTCGGGTACCCTGTTTTTGCATAGCGCCGTTGCGTCATTTGCATGGCTTTCTGCGTGTGCAGCACAAGGTATCGTTGTCTTGCCAGGTCGCGTCCCGCCAGATATAGGATCGCGAAACTGTGCATCAAGCATGTGTGAAGGAAATATGTCATGTCCAAGATCAACGGGAACGAAATCCGCCCAGGCAATGTTCTGGAACACAACGATGGTCTGTGGGCCGCGGTCAAGGTCGATCATGTGAAGCCGGGGAAGGGTGGTGCCTTTGCCCAGGTTGAACTGCGTAACCTGCGCAACGGATCGAAACTTAACGAAAGATTCCGGTCTGCCGACAAGGTGGAACGTGTGCGTCTTGAGCAGAAAGACCAACAGTTCCTGTACGAAAGCGACGGTATGCTCGTATTTATGGATACCGAGACTTATGAGCAGATCGAACTGCTTAGCCGAGTTGCTGGGCGATCGTCGCCCGTTTTTGCAAGATGGTATGACAATTGTTGTCGAATTTTATGAAGCTGAGGCGCTGAACGCCACCGTGCCGCAGAAAGTGACCTGCCAGATTGTCGAGACTGAGCCGGTTGTCAAAGGTCAAACAGCGGCGAACTCGTTCAAGCCGGCGATCCTGGATAACGGCGTCAAAGTCATGGTCCCGCCATTTGTTGGTCAGGATGAAATGATCGTGGTGAACACCGAGACGATGGAATATTCGGAACGCGCCTGACAATCGTACTTGTGACCAAAGAGCAATAGACATACTGCGCCGCCCAAATTGGGCGGCGCTTTTCATTTGGTAGCATGTCCAATTGCACGATTCAGATCCAAACCGTTTTGCCCTGCGTCGGTCAGATTTGGCCCGAGTTCAGTCACCTACAACTATGGTTTTGAAATTCAACTGCCGCTCGTCAAATCTTGTGCCAACATCATTGCGTTGCCGTCAGGATCGTAGAAGGTTGCGGTTTTAACCATGCCTTCGACCACTTCAGTTGCGCCATCGAAGGCAACACCTGCGGCTTCGAGGTCCCTGCGAGCAGCGTCAAGATCGCCAATTCCGAACACGGGCACGCAATTTCCGGGGATTGGTTCGGTTTGCTCACCCAGACCGATGGTAACGCCCGCTGTTTTGGTCTGAACCTCGGACCATCCAGCATCATCGGCGTGGTAGACAAGATCAAATCCCAACATGTCATGAAACCAAAGCGCGCTTTTGTGGCGATCTTTGACCGACATGGCGAGCGTAATGGTGTTTTCCAATGAAACGAGCGACATCAACTTTCCCTTCGACATAAAATATACTAGCTATACTTTATGGACATAAAGCTACTTGTCAACATCACCTCACGGGCTTGGGCGCTGCCGATCCTAGCGCACCTTCATTCCGGAGTTCCGGGACGCCAGGCGCCACTATTGTCTGCAACTGGCGCCAGCAGGACGGCATTTGCGCAAAGCCTGGCCCATCTGATCGACATCGGGCTTCTGGAACGCAACCCAGGGCATGGTCATCCGTTGCGTCCAGAGTTTCGATTGACCCCGAACGGGCAGATTGCAGCTGGATTGGCGCATCGTATTCATACCGTTTCTGGCGATCACAAGGCATTGCTGCGAAGATCGTGGACCCTGCCGATTTTGACGACCTTGAACCGACCCAGCCGCTTTACCAGCGTCAAACATCAGCTCGGGACGATCACGGATCGCGCCCTGTCGCAATCATTGCAAATACTTGAAGACCATGACTGGATCAGCCGAACCGTGGATGGCGCCGGCAGGCCGCCGCATCCGATCTATCACGCGATCAACACCGGGCATGCGATCAGCGAGATGGCTTGTCCGTTTATCACGCTGCGCTGACGTGCGCACAAACCTTTCATTACTTACACGTGCCGGGTCGCCACCAGGTTTTGACGCAGCCCATGCTTGGGACATCGACGCATCCGCAGACCTCAAAAGTGAAGTTCGGCTTCAGCTTTCGAAATAAACAGGCCCTTCAATCGCTCAAACGCTGCATCGCCTGTTGCAGCTCGTTGCGTGCGCGTTCCTTTTCCAAAGATGTCATTCGCGAGGGATCTTTTACGAACGTGACGGCCGCGCTGTGCTCTGAAGGGACATGGGCCTCTCTTGTGCCAAGAACGTTGTATGTTTCGATAGGGCGGGCGAACCCTTTTACCGTCACAGCTCCGGCAGGTTCGGTCAAAATCGCGCCTTTGACCAAGGCATTTGTTTCATGAGCCAAAAGGATTCCCCGGCGTCAGCGGATGCTTCCATCCTCGCGGCCAAGTTCACCTCGCTCCCAATGATCGTATAATCCATGCGCTGATCGGAACCGAAATTGCCTACTGTGCAAAACCCCGTGTTAATTCCGATGCGTAGATCGATGGATGCGTCCAACCCTTGCTCTCGCCACGACTCCCGCAACTTCGACATCCGCGCTCGCATCGCCAGTGCCATCTGAACACAACTGATTGCGTTTTCTTGCGCGCTTGCCCCGTCTGCGGCATCCCCAAAATAGACGACCACCGCGTCGCCGATGAACTTGTCTAGTGTTCCGCCATACCGCAACACAATATCGGACATCTCGGTAAGATACTGATTGAGCAGCGAAGTCAGTTCCTCGCTTTCCAACCGCTCGGTCATGGTGGTGAACTCCACGATGTCCGAAAACAGCACCGTCAGCTTCTTGCGCTGCGAGGCCACCTCGACCTTTTGCGTTCCGGCGAAAATCGATTGATACAGCTGCGGAGAGATGTATTTGCCAAGCCGTTCGGACAGTTGCTCCATCATGGCCAATCGTTCTGCTCGCTCTTCGGCAATCTGAACATGCAGACACGCACGATCCCAGGCGTTGCGCGCATTGGTCAAGGCAAAACCAGGCACACCCACCATAGCCGTGACCCAAACCATGGCCGCCAACACCGGGCTAAAATGACCGAACATGCCTGCGCCAAATGAAAAGGCAGACAGGATCGGCAACCCAAAAGCCAAGCTGACCGCCGGAGAGCTCGGCGAGATGACAAGCGCCCCAATGGATGTGGCCACAACAAAAATGGAAATGAGCAGGGCAACGTCAGTTGGGGACGACGCCAGAACCAGCAGGATGAAAATCGCCCAGCCACAGCCGCCCAACAACGAGATAAGCGCGGACAGCCGATGTGTCCTTTGCCGAACCTGCTTGGGTCGTGGCTTGCGCCTCAAATACAGATAGAGGCGCATCAACAGAGCGTTGTGAAACACGATCAACGCGTAAGCGTAGATCGCCCCAGAGGCGATGACCCAAGTCGGGCTGACCATGAAGGTCAGGCAACAGATGGCCAAATTGGAAAAGACCGTGGCTGGAATGTTGCGCACCGTTTCCACGGACTTCTCGACGCTCAACTCGCGGATGGCGTCAGCCTCATTGACTGGGTTCGCGGCAAAGTCGTGATTGGGTTGTGACATGAGCCAGAGCTTGCGTGATTCTGATCACGCGGGCAAGGACGGCGCGCGCAACAGAGCAGCCACGTGAAAGCTCCAGGTCATCGCCCGACAGCCTTGGCATTTAATACAAAACACGGGCAAATAGGCAGTTCGCTGGCACCGCCGACGCGCCAAGTTGTACACAACACCCTGCGCCCCCTTTTCCCCAACCACATCACCTGCCATAATGACTGCCAAACAAGAGCCCAAGAACATGAGCAGCGACATGCCTGAAGATCTGTTAAGCGGAGCCCCCTCCGCAACCTATGACGCCTCCTCGATCGAGGTGCTCGAAGGGCTGGAACCGGTCCGCAAACGCCCCGGTATGTACATCGGCGGCACCGATGAGCGCGCGCTGCACCATCTGGTGGCTGAGGTACTCGACAACTCGATGGACGAAGCCGTTGCAGGCCACGCCAACCGGATCGAGGTTGAGCTGCACGCAGATTACGCGATCACCATTCGCGACAACGGCCGCGGCATCCCGATTGATCCGCACCCCAAGTTCCCCGACAAATCCGCGCTCGAGGTGATCCTGTGCACCCTGCACGCGGGCGGCAAGTTCTCGGGCGACGCCTATGAGACCTCGGGCGGCCTGCACGGCGTAGGCGCATCCGTCGTCAACGCGCTGTCTGATTCCATGGTGGTTCAGGTTGCGCGCAACAAAGAGCTGTTTGAACAACGGTTCTCGCGCGGCATTCCTTTGGGTGGCGTCGAAAAGGTCGGCTCGGCCCCCAATCGGCGTGGCACAACGGTCACCTTCCACGCAGATGAAGAGATCTTTGGCCATCACCGGTTCAAACCCGCGCGGCTGTTCAAATCTATCCGCTCCAAGGCTTATCTGTTTTCGGGCGTGGAAATCCGCTGGAAATCGGAAATCGACGATGGCGAAACCCCAACCAGCGCCACCTTCCACTTCCCCGGAGGTCTGTCGGATTACCTGACCGAGACCTTGGGAAGCGCATCGACCTACGCCGAAGTGCCATTTGGTGGCACGGTCGATTTCAAGGAAAAGTTTGGCACACCGGGCAAGGTGGAATGGGCAATCAACTGGACGCCGTCGCGCGATGGCTTCATCCAGTCCTATTGTAACACCGTTCCCACACCCGAAGGCGGCACCCATGTGGCCGGGTTCTGGGCGGCGATCCTCAAGGGGATCAAGGCCTATGGCGAGTTGGTCAACAACAAGAAAGCCGCGCAGATCACCCGCGAGGACCTGATCACGGGCGGCTGTGCGCTGGTCAGCTGCTTCATACGCGAGCCAGAGTTTGTGGGTCAGACCAAAGACCGCCTTGCCACGGTCGAGGCGCAGCGGCTGGTGGAAAACTCGGTCCGCGACCATTTCGACAACTGGCTGGCGGCGGATACGAAATCTGCCGGTGCGATCCTCGACTTCCTGATCCTGCGCGCCGAAGAGCGGCTGAAGCGGCGTCAGGAAAAAGAAACCGCGCGCAAATCGGCCACCAAGAAACTGCGCCTGCCCGGCAAGCTGACGGATTGTTCGCAAAACAACCGCGACGGCACCGAGCTGTTCATTGTCGAGGGCGACTCGGCGGGTGGCTCGGCCAAGATGGCACGCAACCGCAAGACCCAGGCCCTGCTGCCCCTGCGTGGTAAAATCCTGAACGTTTTGGGCGCGGCCAGTTCGAAACTCAGCTCGAACGCCGAGATCAGCGACCTAACGCAGGCGCTTGGCGTTGGCTTGGGGACAAAATTCAACGTTGATGACCTGCGCTATGACAAGGTCATCATCATGACCGACGCGGACGTGGATGGCGCACACATTGCGGCGCTGTTGATGACGTTCTTCTTCACCCAGATGCGCCCCATGATTGACGCGGGCCACCTGTATCTGGCTTGCCCGCCGCTGTTCCGCCTGACCCAAGGCGCCAAGCGCGTCTATTGCGTAGACGAGCCGGAACGGGACGCGTGGCTGGAAAAGGGTCTGGGCGGCAAGGGCAAGATCGACGTGTCGCGCTTCAAGGGTCTTGGCGAAATGGACGCCAAGGACCTGAAAGAGACCACGATGGACCCGAACTCGCGCACCTTGATCCGGGTGACGATTGACGAGGACGAACCGGGCGAAACCGGAGACCTGGTCGAACGCCTGATGGGCAAAAAACCCGAACTGCGGTTCCAGTACATTCAGGAGAACGCGCGGTTTGTGGAGGAGTTGGATGTTTGAGTTGCACGACTGTTACTGCGAGGGAAAACCTGCGGGAATTCAGCGAACTTCTTAAGGTTATTATAGGCGAACCTTGGCTCGCCATTGCCGAAATGGGCCTCGCCCTCGCCATCGTCGTCTTTGCCTATCGCCAATTTCGCGCCTCTAAAGCAGCTGTTGCGGCTTCACTGTATGATAAACGCTTCAAGGTCTACGAAACCTACACTCGTTTTTTGGATGAAATAATTTGGCGCAATAAAGTCTCTGACGAGTACTTCAGAGAACTTCAGTATCAGAAACATCACGCTAGGATTCTCTTCGGAACAGAGATCGAAGCGCTATTGTCGAACGCAGACGATCTTGGCCGTGATTTCAACTTTTGTTTGAAAGAGAAGAGAGAGAGAAGGAACAAGGCTGCGTAGATCAAGCGAAAGCACAGCAAAGACAGGCCGTTGAAAAATTTGCCACGTTCTTAGATTTGTCCAATCTTTCCTGAATTGATTTAGACGACCCTTCTGAGAAGGGAAAAGTCGCGCGCCTGACCTTGGGGAGGCGTGAAGCGCCTTCCCGGGGGGAAGGTCAGGCGCGGCAAAATGCCGGGCATTTTGCTTGGGGGTGACCGAGAGGGCGACACAAACCCTACAAATGCGTGAGGGCTGTTGCGTCACCCATCCAGCCGCCTAAACTCCCCCATGAATTTCATCGCTGACAACCAACTCCCCCTGCTCATTGCCTTTTTCCTGACAGGCTGCATCGGCACCGGGTTTCTGTTCCGCAAACCCGCTGGCCACCGGGCGTGGAAGCTGGCGGATCTGGTCTGGGTCGTACTGGGCGGCATCGGGGCCTTGGTGGCGGTGCTGGCGGGGCTCTACAAAGCCGACAGCTCGCGCCTGGATCGCCAGATCGACATCGCCTATGCCGCCACATCAGCCTTCGACCGCGACGCCGCGCGGTTCCGGCTGCGGTTCTGTGACCCCGCGTATGACAGCGACATTGCGGTGCTGTGTGACAAGGTCGAGTTCCTTTCAGCCTCCACCGCGTCCAACGCCGAACTGCCGCTGTTCATCGCCGTCACGAATGAGGTCGCACCTTTGGCGGGGCTGAGCTTGCTGTTCGGCTGGGGCGGCGATGACACGGACGAAATGGATGAGATGGTTGAACAGGCCAACGCATTCGATCCTGATCAGTTCCTTGTCTTCACAACGCTCGATGAGCCCACCAAAACCGCCGTAGACAACATGCGCCGCAAGGTGCCGACGATCGCGGGCGATTACCTGATCCTGGCGATGGCCTATGACGATCTGGTTGAGCAGGTCGGCAAGTTGAAAGACGAGTGGGAGTATCTGCAGGACAACGCCCATATCCTGATCCTGCAGGTGATCGCGCTGTGTCTGGTCAGCTTCGCGGCACCCTTCCGGCTGGGCAAATCCGTGGTCGAACTGCTGGATCAGCGGCGATAGCCGTCAGCCAGCGTCTCGGGTGAGGTTCCGGCGAAGTAGCGCATCAGCGTCCAAAGGTTTCGGGTGCCCCGCTTGAGCCAGCCTGCGCGCTGATATCGCTCGGCGCTGGTGATCGCACGCACGGGCAGTCCTGTCTTACGTGGCAAGGCGCGGACCAGTGCCACATCTTCCATCAACGGTTGATCAGGATAACCGCCCGCCTTGTCATAGTCAGAGTGGCGCACCAACAGCCCCTGATCGCCATAGGGCAACCCAAAGAGGCGCGACCGCAAGTTGGCCCAACCCGCGACCCAAGCAGGCATAATCCCTCGCGCGCGGAACTTCAGCTGGAACCATGCAGGCTGTCGGTTGTGTTGAATATGCTCGGCAACGACCTCGGCCCAGCCCGCCTCCAACACGGTGTCGGCGTGCAGGATCAACAGCCAATCGCCCTTGGCCCCCGCGCATCCACGGCGGAGTTGCCCGCCGCGCGAGGACGCACCTGTCACGATCTCGGCCCCCGCTTCCTCTGCAATCTTGAGCGTTGCGTCGGTCGATCCGCCATCTGTGATGATCAGTTCGCGGATCAAGCCTTGTCCGAGCCCTTCCATCAACGCCTCTAGCGTGCGGGCCAGCGTGGTCTCGGCATTCAGAGTGGGGATCACGATACTGATTTTGGCGGGCATGTATGTCCCCTCTGGTCACTGGCTTGCGTTCTCCTATATCACTGGCGCGTGGATTTGAAACGAGGGACCGCCATGACCGCCCGCCGTATCCTGCGCCTGAGCGGCGCGGACACTGTCACCTTCCTGCAAGGGCTGGTGACCAATGACGTGGACAAGCTGGATCAGGGACTGGTCTATGCCGCGATCCTGACGCCGCAGGGCAAGTATCTGGCCGATTTCTTTCTGGTGCGCGATGGCGGTGATGTTCTGCTGGACGTGGCCGAGGAGCTGGCCGATGGGCTGGTCAAACGGCTGAGCATGTACAAGTTGCGCGCCGATGTTCAGATTGCCGACAGCGGAATGAACCTGCAACGCGGCACCGGCGATGCGCCCGAAGATGCGCTGCCCGATCCGAGGCATGAGGCGATGGGCTGGCGCGCTTATACGACGGCACCGACCAGCGATGATGGCAGTGATTGGGACGCGATCCGAGTCGAGCATTGCATCCCCGAAACCGGGATCGAACTGACGCCGGACAGCTATGTTCTGGAATGCGGATTTGAGGTGTTGCAGGGCGTCGATTTCAAAAAGGGCTGCTATGTTGGCCAAGAGGTCACGGCACGCATGAAGCACAAGACCGAACTGCGCAAAGGATTGCGGCAGGTGCTGATAGACGGGGCGGCCCCCACGGGTACGGAAATCTCGGCCAATGGCAAATCGGTGGGCACGCTTTTTACCCAATCGGGTGGCAAGGGGATCGCTTATCTGCGCTTTGACCGTGCCAAGGGGGATATGCAAGCCGGAGAGGCCACTGTTCACCTCGAGTAACTCAACAGTTTGAAATCCAAGTAAAAGACCGGCAGAGTGTCGTCAGGATAGGGGTCTTAAGGACACATCGCATGTTTCAGCTTTATGCAGCCATCTGGCGGGTCAGTTCGGGGCGTCAGATCGTCCTGATTATCCTGTCGCTCGCGATTGCCTTTCTGGCAGCTGTACCGTTGGAATTTCAAAAAGACATCGTCAACTTGCTGACCGAGAACGAGATCAACGACGAGGATCTGCTCTGGTATTGCATGTTCATGATGCTGGCGATCCTGCTGAGCCTGGGCCTGAAATGGCTGATGGGCTATCGGTCGGGGTTGCTTGGCGAGGACATCATCCGCCTGATCCGCACTCGCTTGGTCGAGGGGGCGATCACCGCTGAAACTCAGGGCAGCGGCCTGCGCAAGGGGACCCTGTCGACGGCTGTATCCGCCGAGGCCGAAGAGCTGGGCAAGTTTGCAGGCGCGGCCATTTCGGAACCGGTGGTGCAAATCGGCACATTGATCAGTGTGATCGGCTTTATTGCAACTTCGCAACCCGGTCTTGGGACCATCGCACTTCTGATGATCCTGCCGCAGGTGGTCATTGTTTTGGGAACACAGCGCAAGGTGAATCAATATGTCGCCGAACGAGTGCGGGTGTTGCGTAAGGCGACAGACCAGTTGACGGCCAACGCCGTGCGAGAGGCCGAAGCTGAGGTTAAAGCTCATTTTGACGAGATATTTGAAGCGCGGCGTCACATGTTTATCTGGAAATTGTCGACCAAGTTTCTGCTCAGCACCATCAATGGAACAGGAACAGTGGCCGTTCTGCTTCTTGGGGGATGGATGGTGATCTATGGGCAGACGGACATCGGCACGGTGGTTGCCGCGACAATCGGGTTGGGGCGCATTCAGGCTCCGACTGCTTTCTTGATCGCGTTCTACCGTCAGGTCAGTGCCAACCGGATCAAATATGAATTGCTGCGCGAGTTGTTTGCGCAGCCCAGGGAACAAGTGGCCTAAGCGGATCTGGAACGCCCGCCTGTACTGCTCAGAGACCTTGCAAGTTGGCGGTCGTTTCTGCCTCGAAGTTGGAATAGATCGTCACTAAGCTCTGTTTGAAACACCTAGACAAAGGACCATCCCCCATGAGCTGGATTGATACCATTCCGTTTGAACAGGCAACAGGCAAGCTCAAGAAGCTGTATCAACGTGTGACGGGCCCGGACAACAATGTGGACAACATCATGATGTCCCATTCCCTGCGGCCGCATTCCATGGAAGGGCACATGGTGCTCTACAAGAACGTTTTGCACCATACGGGCAACAAGATCCCGAAATGGTTTCTGGAAACGTTGGGCGTCTGGGTCAGTTCGCTGAATGGCTGTGCCTACTGCGTCGAGCATCATTTCCAGGGCTTGCAACGCCTGCTGGGGGATGAACAGCGTGGCCTGGCGGTCCGCGCCGGGATAGAAGCGCGTGATCTGACGGATGTGCCTTTGGACGAGGCTCAGGTGGCGGCCATGCTATACGCTCGCAAATTGACCGAGGCTCCGGCCGAAATGGTCGAGGCTGATGTGATCGCACTGCGTGCTGTGGGATGGGACGATGGTTGCATTCTAGAGATCAATCAGGTGAGTTCATATTTCTCATACGCCAATCGGACGGTTCTGGGACTTGGGTGTTCGACCAAGGGTGATGTTTTGGGCTTATCCCCCAACAATTCGACCGACCCAGATGACTGGGGGCACAATTGAGTCCGGTAAAATGTCGTGCCTGACAGTATTGAAGTCGAAAGGTGAAGGCATAGTTGGGTTTCGAACTTACAAACTATGAAAGCCGAGACCTGAATCCGATGAATTTTTTTCTGATGGCTGCAGCAGTGATATTCTCAACGGCAATTGACAGTGCGCCCTATGTGGAACCACAAAAACTGTCTGAACAAGTTGAACACCAATCTGCACAGGTCGAGTTTATACCCGGAATGGTTATCGTTCAATTCGCGGATGCTGGAATGGCCCGGGAAACGATAAGGAGTTTGGAGCGGGACAAGTCCATCCATTTTGAGTCAATGCTGTTTGACGATGACGAACTGCGTATCGCCCTGTTTGTGGTGCCGGTTGGACAAGAACAGGTTTACGTTGAAAAACTTGGTAAGGCCGACAATGTGGCGGTTGCTGAGTTGAACGCCATCGGATCTTTTAACTAAAGCACAGCGGATAAGAACGGGACGCCAGTGATTTGGGCCCGGGTAAGGCGAGCTCCCGCCCGTCGTCAATGCATCAAAGATGCACCTCCTCCCGTTGGGCGGGGCAGCGCCAGGCCCTTGGCCTGGCGCTGGGCCCAACGCCGCAAGGGCCCGTCAGGGCACGCCGCGGGGGCGGGAGTGCTTCGACTCAGGATCCGCCGCCAGTTTCCAATGCGCGAACATAGGCTGGTCGGGCTTCGATAGTCTCGGTAAAGGCCGTCAATCCGGGGTATTCGCTGCTGCGGCCCAGGCGACCAATGATACTGACAGGAAAGCTCAGCATAATGTCGGCCGCCGACAGGTCATCCAGAACAAAGTGGCCCGAGGGCCGCAGGACGCTCTCTAGATAATCGAAGTGGTTAGTCAACTCGTTCTGGATGCGTGGGTGAAGCGGTGCGCCCGCGTCCCCCAGCATCCCGACGTACAGGTTCAACAGGATGGGTGTCATCACTGACCCTTCGGCGAAATGCATCAGCTCCAGATGGTGCCAATGCTCTGGTGTACCCGCGTGCGGCACCAGATGGGGGCCATAAAGCGCACAGAGCACTTCTACGATGGCTGCCGATTCCGATACCATCTGGCCGTCGATCTCGATCACCGGAGACTTGCCCAGAGGATGTACGGTCAGCAACTCCGGTGGGGCCAGGTTGGTCTTGGCGTCCCGCTCGTAGCGGATGACATCATAATCAACCCCCAGTTCTTCGAGCAGCCACAGAATGCGCAGCGAGCGCGAGCGGTTGAGGTGGTGAACCTTGATCATGATGGTGCTCCTGTGTTGGGCATCCAGTCCAGAATGGCCTGTGCCACAGCTCGCGGATCCTGGTGGATCAGCCAATGGTCGGTGTTGGGGATGGTAACCCGTGTCAGCTCTGCGGCAAAATCTTCCAGGCCTTCGGTCGATTGCGGCAAAAGCGCCTTGTCGTCCGGTCCCCAAATCAGCAGATGAGGGCAGTGTACACGCAGACGGTCCAGGGGGAGGGCGGGCAGGTCGATGATCGGCTGTCCCGGGGCGGCCACTTGCAGGGGCGAGGCGCGGTACCAGTTCAACATGGCGTTCAACCGACCAGGGCGCGCCCATTCGATCCTGTATTTGGCCAGAGTCATATCGTCCAGCCAGTCCTTGCCCAGATGTCGGCGAAAGAATTTCTCGATTCCGGCGTAACCATTGGTGCTCATC
Source organism: Falsiruegeria sp. JB4-1 (assembly GCF_055693495.1). NCBI lineage: Bacteria > Pseudomonadati > Pseudomonadota > Alphaproteobacteria > Rhodobacterales > Roseobacteraceae > Falsiruegeria > Falsiruegeria sp. JB4-1. The sequence goes on along the minus strand of NZ_JBVFTZ010000001.1, from coordinate 3,181,078 downwards.
TTCTCGGCAGCATCCGGAGAACGCAGCATGTTGATGTATTGCGAGGCTTCTGATTGCGCGCCACCGGCCGCCATCTCGCGCTGGAAGGGGACCGGGTGGACACCGTTGGCGATGATCAGACGGTCGACCAGTTTGGGCTTGAACATCGCCAAACCATAAGCCACCGCCGCGCCCCAGTCATGACCCATGACCGTTACGGGAGAACCAAGATGTTCGATCAGGGCAACCATGTCGCTGACAAGGGCCGAAGTCACATAGTTTTCGACCCCATCGGGCGCCCAGCTTTGGCCATAGCCGCGCTGATCCGGGGCAACACAGTGAAAGTGCTGCGACAGGTGCGGGGCCAGATCGCCCCAAGCCCCGCCATATTCGGGAAAGCCATGCAGCATCAGCAGTGTGGGCAAAGACGGGTCGCCCCAGCTGCGGACAAAGAATGCCTGTCCGTTCAGGTCCACGAACTTGCTGCGCATTGGTGCCTCCCCTCAGGTGTTCCTGTTTCAGTGAAACAGGCTTGGCGCAGCTTTGGAACGATACTTTGCAATGACCCTTCGTCAGTCAGCGTGCACATCAGTCCGGATACTAGACATACATGTCGAGAAAATATGAGAAATTGATCCAGCTTTGACACCGATCAAGGCAGAAACGAGGGCGATTTGCTAGGCGATGGACGACAAAAACAAAGGACCAAGAAATGGCGACAGTGACTTCGATCGAAACAACAAATCCGCCCCGTGAACCCGTCAATGCCAAAGTGCCAGAGACCGGGAAGGCCTCACAAAATAAACCGGGCGAGACCGAGGCGGAAAAGATCCGCAGAGCGTTTGAAAGCGGTCATTACCCCTATGCCCGCAAAATGCAACGTCGCGCTTATGAGGCGGAAAAAGCCAAGTTGCAGGCGGAGCTGCTCAAGGTACAGCATTGGGCTCAGGAAACCGGGGAACGTTTTGTTTTGTTGTTCGAAGGTCGCGACGCTGCAGGCAAGGGCGGCACCATCAAGCGGTTCATGGAGCATTTGAACCCACGCCATGCCCGGGTCGTTGCCCTGAACAAACCTACATGGGAGGAAAAGGGGCAATGGTATTTCCAGCGCTATGTGCAGGAGCTGCCGACAACCGGTGAAATGGTGTTTTATGACCGCTCTTGGTACAACCGCGCAGGTGTTGAGCGTGTGATGGGCTTCTGCGAGCCGACCGAATACCTGGAGTTCATGCGCCAAGCGCCCGAACTTGAACGGATGCTCGTGCGGTCAGGTATTCGGTTCTACAAATACTGGTTCTCGGTCACGCAGCCCGAACAGAAACGCCGGTTCGATTCTCGCGCGACGGACCCGCTCAAACGCTGGAAGCTCAGCCCTATCGACAAAGCGTCGCTGGACAAATGGGACGACTACACCGAGGCGAAAGAAGCGATGTTCTTTTACACCGACACCGCCGATGCGCCGTGGACCATCATCAAGTCGAACGACAAGAAACGCGCCCGCTTGAACTGCATGCGCCATTTCTTGTCGACGCTGGATTACCCGGACAAGGATCTGGACATTGTTGGCCAACCAGATCCGCTGATCGTGGGGCAGGCCCATCATGTCATCCACCGTTCGGACCACATCCTGGGCACGGCCTTGCATCCGGATCAACGCCAGAAGTGAGACGTCATTCGAAACAGGCGGCCTTGGTCGCCTGTTTGGTTAAAACGCGCGGCTCAAAGCGTCGAACAGAGGGCGTAGGCTGCTCAGGGTTTCGGTAATCGACGCGGTCGGGGCATGGAGTCGGCTGTCAGGTAGATCATTCCATAAGGTCAGTGACTTTCGCCGCAACAGATCACCCAGAGGGTGTTCCTTGTCATAAGGGGCCGGAATGCGCTTCAACTCAGGTTCGGATAAGCGAAACCCTTCTGCGATCAACGCATTGGTGACATCCGCCAACTTAGATCCCATGGGCCCATCAACGCCTGAGCGCCAGTCGCTCAGAGCCGCCTTGTCGAACCCCATGATCCCGCCTCCGACACTGACATAGTCAAGCCCGATCCCGAAGAATAGCGCAGGCCGGGTGCCGCTTCCCGGCATCATCCACAGCATGTGCAGGTGGGTGTTGTAGGGTGTCTTGTCCTTGGAAAACCGAACGTCTCGCTGTGGTCGGAAAAGCTTGGTGGTGACGCCGTCGCCAATTTGCGTCGCGATCTGGTCCAGCAGATGCAATGCCGGGGTCTTCAGCTGCGCCTCGTATCGGGGCTTGTGTTCGGTGAACCACTCGCGGGTGTTATTGTGCGACAGGTCTGACAAAAAACTCCGAGCCTCGGGGATAAGCTGGGAAAACGGATCAGGCATAAGCGACCTCCTGCTGTCGCGAACAAGGTATCACAACGATATTTTAGGGGAAGGTGCAGTCTGCCTCTTGCGTGTGCAATGCCCGAACCCTAAGCCTGTCTGGTGAGCAAAATGATGACATATAGCGGGCATGCCCGCGCGATCGCGATCCTGGGCCTGCCACTTATCGGCGGGCATCTGGCGCAGTTTGCCATTGGCCTGACGGATACCGTCATGCTGGGCTGGTACGGGGTCGAGGAACTGGCAGCCGTCACGCTGGCAAGCAGCTACTTCTTTATCCTTTTCATGGTTGGCGGCGGTTTGGCCATGGCGATCATGCCGCTGGTTGCCGCCTCGGACGCGCAGGGTGATGACACGTCAATCCGCCGTGTAACGCGTATGGGGCTGTGGCAGACGGCGATGTTCGGCGTGTTGGCCATGGGCATGCTGTGGTGGTCAGAACCGATCCTGTTGCTTTTGGGGCAGAAACCGGATGTGGCGGGGCTGGCGGCCGAATACCTGCGAGTTGCGGGCTGGGGCATCTTTCCGGCGTTATGGGTCATGGTGCTCAAATCGTACCTAGCCGGGCTGGAGCGTACGCAGATCGTGCTCTGGATCACCGTTCTCGCGGCCGTCGTGAACGCCCTCGGAAACTATGCTTTAATCTTCGGCAATTGGGGGGCGCCTGAGTTGGGGATCATCGGCGCAGGTATCGCTTCGGTTCTGACGCAGCTGGTCTCGCTGGTGGCCGTAATTATCTATGCGCTCAAGGTACTGCCGCAGCATGCTCTGTTTCAACGCTTTTGGCGCCCGGATTGGGAGATGTTTGGCAAGGTGTTCAAGATCGGAGTTCCCATCGGTCTGACCAATCTGTCTGAGGTATCGATGTTTGGTGCCTCTGCAATGATGATGGGGTGGCTGGGCACCGTACCACTTGCAGCCCACGGAATTGCCGTGCAACTCGCCTCGGCCACTTTCATGGTGCATCTGGGGCTCAGTAGCGCCGCGACGATCCGGGCGGGCAATGCGTTTGGTCGTCAAGATCGGCCGCATATGGCCAAAGGGGCCGTGGTTGTGACAGTGATGTCGCTTGCGGTATCCGCCATTTCGATGGTGGTGTTCCTGACCTGTGCAGAGCCGCTCATCCAGCTGTTTGTCGAAAGCGATGAACCGAACCTGGCGCAGATCCTGGCGATCGGTACTGGCCTGCTGGGTATGGCAGCGCTGTTCCAGCTGGTGGACGGAGTGCAAGCCATTGCTCTTGGAGTGTTGCGTGGCGTACAGGATACAGCAGTACCGATGGTGATGGCGGCGCTCAGCTATTGGGCCGTAGGGATCCCTGCATCTTATGTCTTCGGCTTTGTTCTGGGAATGGAGGGCATCGGCGTCTGGTTGGGCCTTGTTCTGGGGCTGGCCTGTGCTGCGGTGCTGCTAATGGCTCGGTTCTGGAAGCGTTCGATCAAACAGGTTGGCAACGCGGCCCCGGCCGAGTGATCTGAACTGTCCCAGGTCAGCTCAGGCGACCTGTTGGTGAACTTCGATCACGTTGCCTTCGGGATCCATGAAAAACACTTGATGCCATTCCTTGGCAAACGTTGTCCCGTAGTCGGAATAAGGGATGCCGTTTTCTTCAAGCTTGCGCAGGAACGCAGGCAAGTCATCGGTGCGAAATGCGATATGGCCACGTTCCACCGGGTTGATCACCTGACCGTTCTTGAAGGCCACGTCAAAAGCCCGCTCGGCCAGATGCATCTGCATACCTCCATCCGTGGCAAAGCGGATCTTGCCATCAAATCCTAGTTCTTTGGTGGCTTCGGTCCGGGGGAAGTTGTCCTGGGGGATGTCGTCGAGCCCCAGAACATTGGTGTAGAAATCATGCAGCCGGTCTACGTCCTCGGACACAAAATTGATGTGGTGAAATTCCAGCTTCATTGGGCGGTGTTCCCGATTGGATTTACTTTTTGAGCAGTCGATCTGCCTTTTTGCGCACCAGCACCGACCGTAGGTCGTGCATTGCCAACAACAAGTCGTCGGTCACTTCTTCCAACTGTTTGTCCTTGGCTTTGGATTGCGCCCAATGGGTCACCTGATTGAGGTAGTCGACGGCGCGAAAGATGTCGTCGATATCGCGCTCGGTCAAGAGCGCGACACGATTTTTCATCCAGGCGTTGATTTCATGCATGTCCGCTTTGGTCAGCTTACGCCCGCCATGCGGTTTGATCTCGCCGTTGCGGATGTTGACGACGGCGATTTGCTCCATCTCGATCCGGCGCTGCCGGTTCTCGGTGTCGACGCGAAAGACAAAGGCGCCGTTGTCGCGGACGCGAAAATAGTATTCGGGCAACTCGGGGGCCATGCCTGTTCCTTTGTTTTACGTCAGCGACGCGCAGAACCGCTGGATGCGCGTGCAGGCCTCTTTCAGGGCCTCGTCCGATGTAGCGTAGCTTACCCGGAAGTTTGGTGAAAGCCCGAAGGCCGCACCAAAGACCACTGCAACATCCGCCTCTTCGAGCAGGGCGATGGCAAAAGTCTCATCACTGTCGATAAGGGTACCTTTGGGCGTGGTCTTGCCAATCAGACCAGCGATTGAGGGATAGACATAAAACGCGCCTTCGGGTGTGGGGCATGAAATCCCATCGATGGCGTTCAGCATTTTCACCACGAGATCGCGACGACGCACGAACAGTTCGTTGTTGGGGGCCAAAATCTCTTGCGTACCATTTAGCGCCTCAACCGCCGCCCATTGGCTGACCGAGCAGGGGTTCGAGGTGGACTGAGACTGCACCTTGCGCATGGCGGCGATCAGTTCCACTGGCCCCGCGGCATAGCCAATACGCCAGCCCGTCATGGCATAGGCCTTGGACACGCCATTGCAGGTCAACGTGCGCTCATACAGCTGCGGCTCGACTTGGGCAGGCGTGCAGAATTCGAACCCGTCATATGCCAGATGCTCGTACATATCATCAGTCATTACCCAGACATGGGGGTGACGCAGCAGCACGTCTGTAAGCTCTTTCAACTCCTCACGGCTGTACCCTGCACCGGTCGGGTTCGACGGCGAGTTGAAAATGAACCATTTTGTCTTGGGCGTGATCGCGGCCTCAAGCTGATCTGCGGTCAGTTTGAAATTGGTCTGGATCGAGGTTTCGGCAATCACCGGCGTGCCACCAGACAGCAGCACCATATCCGGGTAGCTGACCCAATAGGGGGCCGGGATGACCACCTCGTCGCCTTCGTTCAGCGTTGCCATCAGCGCGTTGTAAAGCGTTTGTTTGCCGCCCGTTCCGACTGACACCTGTGCTGGCGTGTAGTCCAGCCCGTGATCGCGCTTCATCTTGGCACAGACAGCTTGCTTCAGTTCAGGGATGCCGTCGGGCGCGGTGTACTTCGTCTTACCCGCGGCAATCGCGGCGACGGCGGCGTCCTTGATGTTCTGGGGCGTGTCAAAATCCGGCTCGCCCGCGCTCAGGCCAACAACGTCGCGTCCGGCGGCCTTCAACTCGGCGGCCTTGGCTGTCATTGCGATTGTGGGCGAAGGTTTGACGCGGGACAATGTCGCAGACAGGAAACTCATGGGCGGCCTCGGTTTGTATGTTGATCAAACCTGTCATAGGGTGCGCCCGAATGACGATCAAGTGATATACAGTTAGAGCGGCAGGAGAGCCCAGATGAGCACTGACAATGATTGGTTCGGACCGGATTCAGCAACCTTTGGGGATCGTGTAGCTGGCGCCCGCGAAGCGGCCGGGATGACGCAGGCTCAACTTGCCCGCAGACTCGGGGTGAAAAAGGCTACGATCTCAGGTTGGGAGCAGGACCTGTCCGAGCCCCGGGCCAACAAACTGTCGATGATGGCAGGGCTGCTCAATGTTTCAATCATGTGGCTTTTGACCGGCGAAGGCGAGGGCATGGAAGAACCTGCCGGAGAGGTTACCCCCATAGAAGGGTTGTCTGACGTGGTAATGGAGCTTCGGGCGATCCGAGCCGAGATGCGTGCAAATGCAGAACGCGCCGCGCGATTGGAAAAACGTCTGCGGCAGATGCTGGGGCAACCCTGATGGCCGAACTGCTGGAACATCGGCTCAAACGACTGAAGATGAGGTCGATGCGCCGAGGTATCAAAGAGATGGACATCATCTTGTCGGCCTATTGTGATCTGCGTCTTCAAGAGATGGATCCAGGACAACTGGATTTGTACGAGGCGATGCTGCAAGAAAACGATCAGGACCTCTACCAATGGGTCACGGGACAGGTTGTTGCTCCCGAGCCATTTGGTGAACTGATCGCGGACGTCGCCCAAACGTTTCAAAAATAACACAGTTTTCAGCTTAACTGATTCTTTGGCTTTTGCGCTCATTTTCTGATGAAAGCAGAGCGAGTCGGAGAAACGGATGAGTATGGAGATGCAGATTGCCCCGACCGGCAACAAGGGGTTCATGACCAGCTATCTAGAAACGCTGGCATTGGTCGAAAGACTACACCGCCTGTTGCTGGATGTGATCAAGGATGAATTCGAACGGGTCGGCGTTTTGGAAATCAACGCGGTTCAGGCGCTGTTGTTGTTCAATATCGGGGACAACGAAGTGACGGCGGGCGAATTGAAAAGCCGTGGCTATTATCAGGGGAGCAATGTCAGCTACAACCTGAAGAAGTTGGTCGAAATGGGGTATATGCACCATCAAAGGTGCGAAATTGACCGCCGTTCGGTCCGGGTTCGGTTAACGACAAAGGGGCGCGATGTTCGCGATGTGGTTTCGGAACTGTTTTCGCGTCACGCCGAGGGACTGGAACAACGAGCCGTGATTGACGCCTCTGGGATTGAGGACATTACGCGTTCGTTGAAGCGGGTAGAAAGGTATTGGACGGATCAGATCCGGTACATCTATTGATCCGGAGTAGGCGTTTTTTCGGATAGGGCCGATGCGTGTGAAATCACAGCGATTTCCACAAATGCGTCCAATCCCAACAACGCCTGTCGCTGAAAATAGACGACGAGCTGTCCGACCCGCACTTGCCGCGTATCGGTGCCGTTTTGAACATCGGTACCGATCGTAAGTGTGTTTATCGTTCGAACTTTGGGTTCTAGTGTTTCTTAGATGGCTTGGGGGTGGAATTTATGTCCCGTCTCCCGAAATGCCCAACATATTTTTTCCCACACTTGGTCACTCGATCCAGTTGCAAAGCACCAAATCGTATTGCGGATCTGACGGCCGTGCCGACTGGGCATACAGATGCGCGGCAAGGAGCGTTGCGCTGATAGACAGCGCAACGCCAGGTAGTCGGATCACCAGTGGCCGACGCTTTCCATGCTAGCCCAAGGCTCTGCGGGAGCCAACGCTTCCCCGTTCTGCAACAGCTCGATGGAGATGTTGTCGGGCGAACGAATAAAGGCCATCCTTCCGTCGCGAGGTGGGCGATTGATGGTTACACCGTTGTCCTGCAGCAATTGGCACATTCCGTAGATGTCATCGACGCCATAGGCCAAGTGGCCAAAGTGGCGGCTGTCGCTCGGCAGCTCATCGTCTCCATCCCAATTGTAGGTCAGCTCTAGCGGGGTTTCGTCCTGGCCGGGGGCGGCAAGATAGACCAATGTGAAACGCCCTTGTTCGCTGTCGTAGCGACGAATTTCCCGCAGGCCGAGAAGTTCATAGAACGCCATGGATTTTTCCAGATCTTTGACGCGCACCATTACGTGCAAATATTTAAGGCTCATGTTTTTCTCCGCTTCGTTCAGACGCGACTCTAGTGGGATGTTGCGGACGCGCCAGAGGGTGGCGTCAAAAAATCAGAATTTGGATTCAATTCCCAGTGAAACAGAAAACTCTCGAATATCAAATCGGCTGATGTTCGAGTTCTTTTTACCTGTCCTAATTCGCAGCATCGGAGCAAACCCGGCATAATCGTATCGATCAAAAAACAAGCTGACATCGCCATAAATTGACGTGTCTTGACGCCCACCCGGAGCCAGCAGGAAACCGACCGCATAGCTGGGATAGTCAGTGTATCCCAAAACCAAACCTGCACTCAGCTTGGCTGGGCCGACGGCACGTCCAAGGTCATAAGCAACTCGAACTGATGCGGCTCTGAAAGTCCCGGTGAACCAACGGGCTCGTGTGTCCCTGTACGCCATACTCACCGACAGATGATTGCCCTTTCCGACCGGTCGACGATAGAGCGCACCAAAGCCGATGATGTCTGCATCATTTGTTCCGAACCGTTCAGCAAACCTGGTTTCAGCAAGCGCATTGAGACGCAGATATGCACCGTCAGCCATGCGCCACGTTCTTTCCCCGCCCAGACGTGCAAAGTTGTAGCTGCGCTCTCCGCCATACCATGACGTGCCTAAAGCGAAATCTACCGCCGCCGAGCCGAGTTTTTCAGCCGGGCCTGCAACAAAGGCATGGCGCAGGTTAACTTCGCCAAAGGTCGAGGCATACTGAGATGCCGTCACTGTCGGCGCGATGGCTTTTGCATCAGACGAAAACGAGACACGCTGAACATACAATCGACCCGCCAATGTTGTCAGGTTTTGGTCTGATTGTTGGAGCCGATAGGAACTGGTCACATCAACGATGCCGATGACTCCAGACAAAGCACGTGCGGCGCCACTCAGGCGTCCAACCACTGGCACGCCGTCGATGATCTGTAGGGCTGTATCGGCCCCGTTGTTGATATTGCTCGACGGCTTGATCTCTCCCCGGATACGAAAGGCCCAAGGGTTGATCCGCCGAAGTTTTTTATAGTCGGCAGCGATGGCTTGTTCAGCTTTTTCATCCGGTGCGTGAACGGCCGTACGGCGAAGCCAAAATTGGGCTGCTGTGGGACGACCAGCTTGCACCGAAAGGCGTGCCGCCAATTGCGCTGACTGGAACAAGGACGCTTGATCCCGGGAGTTGCGATAGGCAAGGGCGGCAGATTTGCGACCAGCCTCGGGGTCATTCAGTCGCGCATATGCCGTTGCTTGCAAGTAGTGCAGCAGGGGGTCTTTGGGTTTGGCCTGCAGCAGGCCGTGCGTCATTGTTAAGGTCACCTCTGGTTGACCAATGCGCAGCGCTTTGACGGCGGTTGCGAAAGCCTGGTCCAACGTCAGCGTATGGGTTTGTTCCTCGGCATAAGCTGCAACGGGTGCAGCAAGCAAAAGAGCAGCCGCAAAAAGGGCTGCTCGCAAGGGACTACGGTGTCGGTTGATTACAGATCGGGTCGGCATTAGCTGTGCCACATTGAGCCAGAACAAAAACACCGTGCTCGATTGCAGTGCCCGAAACATTATCGATGTGATTGGTCGCTTCCAAAGCACCTGCGACGGCCGAAGCATCTTCTCCACCAAACACCCCGGCGTAGGTTCCGACACTATCGGTCGATCCGACACGGACTTCGCCATTGAAATGTCCGGTTTCATCAATGTCTCCGGGGAACAGGGACAGATTGTCGATTTCACCAACACCATCGACCCAATTCCGGTCGTAGACGATGCCGTTGACGCTGTTGTCTGCAAAGTCCGCGTTCAAGAAGATTAGTCCTGTTACCTCGGCGACCTGAGTGGGTCTCACATCAGCATCCGTTCCTGGTGTGACCGGCAAAAGATCCCCGCCATCCCCTGCTGCGTTGAGCACGCCAACATAATTACCGGCATAGCTGACAAGTCCACCGGACGGCGTAGTTGCGGGTGGGTCATAGGCGCCATCGCGACCAAAGTTTGCACCAAGGATGACCGAGTTAAACTGCGGACCTGACCCAACAACCGCCGCATGCACTCCGTCGCGTTCCCGAACGAACGCGGTGAAGTGACGATCCAACGAGCTGTCCTGGGCAGTGTAGGCTTCATAACCTGGAACATCCAAGCTAGGCTTACGTGTGTAGACCGCTTCGAACGGTGTTTCGTCAAGCTGGCTACCGACCACAGTAAGGGTTTGATTGGCCGCATCATAGCTGACGCTGGTTACATTGCCCGCAATTGCTTCGGGCACTTCAGGCGTTGTCGGGACGGGATCAGGGTCCGTTTCCTCTGTATTGAAAACATCACTGCTGCCACATGCCGACATCGCAGCCACCGCTGCGATACCAAGCCAAAACCGCTTCATCTGCCTCAACCTCTGTTTATAGGTTTTTTTACGCACGCTGGGTGACTTGCTTGAAAAAGTCAATGCGCTTACGCGTCTTGCCTGTAGACCGTGACCTAAGTGTGACCTTGATATTGCGGTTCACCCCGCTGCCTTGCCCATATATAGTTTGAAAAAGAGAGATTCTCTGAGAACACCAAGGAGCCCCGCCTATGCCATTGTCGCCCGAGCAACTTGCCGAAATCGAAGAGCAACGTACGCATTCGCAGACGACACTTCGGACAGTATCGCCGGGCATGGAAACGCACCTTTATTCTGCAAAGCAGGTGCTCGACCACGGATTTGTACGGGTGATCGACTACATGGGAGACGACGCCGCGATTTGCCAAGCGGCACGTGTGTCCTATGGCAAGGGTACAAAGTCCGTTCAGAATGACGAAGGGCTGATCCGATATTTGATGCGCCACTGGCATTCAACTCCATTCGAGATGTGTGAGCTGAAGTTGCATGTAAAGCTGCCGGTCTTTGTCGCGCGTCAGTGGATTCGCCACCGTACGGCGAACGTCAACGAGTATTCCGCCCGGTATTCCATTTTGGATCGGGAGTTTTACATCCCTGCGCCGGATCAGATGGCCGCGCAATCCGTGATCAACAACCAGGGCCGCGGCGAGGCACTGCAGGGCGAGGAGGCCGCGCGTGTTCTGGATATCCTGAAGGGGGATTCGATGCGGGCTTATGATCATTATGAAGAGATGATCAGCCAAGAAGGCCAGCAAGGCTTGGCACGAGAACTAGCGCGCATGAATTTGCCCGCCAACATCTATACGCAATGGTATTGGAAAGTGGATCTGCACAACCTGTTCCACTTCTTGCGTCTGCGGGCGGATTCCCATGCACAATACGAAATCCGGGTGTACGCTGATGCAATATGCGAGATCGTTGCGGACTGGGTACCCTTTGCTTACAAGGCGTTCGAAGACTATCGCTTGGGTTCTGTGACAATGTCGGCGCAAATGGTTGATTGCATGCGCCGAATGCTCAAGGGAGAGCAGGTCGTTCAGGAAAATTCGGGCATGTCAGCTCGCGAATGGCGCGAATTTGAAGATGTCGTCCAGGGCAATTGAACTCGATAGGATTCATTTGCGCTGCACAATCGAGGAAGCGGAGCGCATACGTTGTGTCCCAATTCACGATGGACCACACCGCAAATATGCCGACTGCGCGGATGTCGGGTCTATACAGAATTTTCGTAAGATCATGTGCGTGGGGTAAAGTATATCGGCGGCTGCTCACCTCAGCCGCCGATTAATGCGCCGCCCCACTGAAGCTGGGAAGGCGCGTCTTGTTAGAAACTCACAATGGCTTCAGATCGGATGCCATCTGGCGACCGTCGCGTCCATCCTGAAGTTCGTAGGCAACTTTTTGATTGTCAGCCAAGCCCGTCAGGCCCGAACGTTCCACAGCAGAAATGTGGACAAAAACGTCCTTTCCGCCTTCGTCAGGTGCGATAAAGCCGTACCCTTTAGTCGTATTAAACCATTTCACGGTGCCGGTAGGCATGTCCCGTGTCTCCTTCTACTTTCCACGTTTCCCCTAATTTCTCGGGGGTGCGAACAGCATAACCGACCGTTCAGGCGACCGGCTCATACACGTCAAGGCGGAAGTCTGATGGTGTGTTACACCGACGACAAGATCGCATGGTGCGTTCAAAAATCAAGCGAAAGGGGGTGAAATTCTGTTGTTTGATAGATATTTCAGCATCCTAGAATGGAGAAAATATGAAACTCTACGGGATCAAAACCTGTGACACCTGCCGTAAGGCTTTGAAAGAAATAGAAGAAATGGAATTTGTCGATGTGAGGGTTGACGGGTTGCCGAATGACGTCCGAGATGCCGCGCTGACGCAGTTTGGCGACAGTCTGCTGAATACAAGGTCTACAACCTGGCGTGGGCTGGACGACTCAGAGCGTTTGCGACCCAAGAAGGACCTTCTTGCAGCACATCCGACATTGATGAAGCGCCCGTTGATTGAAGCAGATGGACAACTTTATCTTGGTTGGACTACCCAAACCCGATCTGCCCTAGGTTTGGCCTGACGACTGCTTGGTAGGCACTGAATAATAAGGAGAACATGATGCGTAATGCCGCTCTTGTTTTGGGGGTCATTGCCGGGTTGATCGGGATGATCGTCGGTTTTTTCAGTTTCGGCTATGTCGAAGCGGTCCAGCACTTTGGAGAGGTGGATGGATTCTTTGAACAGGTTGAAAACTCGGATCTGATTCAGCTGATGTCCATCCTTGCACCTATGCTGGCCATCGCCGGTGGTGCTATGGCCCGCTCGCGGGCCTTGTGGGGTGGGGTGCTGCTGCTGATTTCAGCTGGTGGTATGTATTATGCCTTTGGGTTCAACGTGTTCACCATGTTTCCGGTTGCCTTTGCGGCAGTTGGCGGCTTGCTTGCTATTTCAGCGGGCAAACCGGATGAGCCCCAGGCACATTTCTAAACAAATACACCGCCCCTAAGGGCGGTGCATGACACTCATTACCAAAATGTTCTGGGCAAATCAGGCGACTGCCGGTTCACCGCGTTTCCGAAACAGGGCATCGACGGACAGTGCTCCGGCACCTTTGAAGACCAGCACCAGCATCAGGAAGGTCCACATCACACGCTGATCGACCAGCGTCAGTGTGTTGTCGAACAAACTGCCCAGTTTTACACCATGACCGGTGATGTCGACGATGGTTTGCACCCAGATGAAACCGATCATGCCCAATGCGGCTATGCGGGTGAGCAACCCGACGAGGATCAGGGCAGGCAGGACAAATTCAGCCACGGTGCCAAAGAAAATCACCAGACGCTGAAAGATGTTCATCTGACTCACGTCCCACAAGACCTCTTCGGCGGCCTTGGGGAAGATCTGGCCAAATGCACCAGCTGAAGCAGAGAAAATCGAGCCATCGATTTTGAGCATTGCCGAGTTCCAATAGTAAAACAGCAAGACGGCGACAAATGTCAGGCGGGCCAGGGTCGGGACCATGAAGTCCGACATACGGTCCAATGAGTTGAGCGCCGTTGTATAGCGCGAGACAAGTGCGTGCATGGCCTTATCCTTTGGTCGTGAGTGTGATGATTGCGCCGCCTTGCAACAACAGGGCTAGCGTTGCGCCGAGGTCAAAACCGGGAAAGAGACCTTCAGCAATTTCATGAGCTTCGCCGATGGATTTACCAGCCATCAGCGCGTCTATCCAATCGGCACCGCCGGGGAGAGGACATGGGGCTCGGGGTCAAACTCGACCCGGGTAATCAGTACATCTTCGGCCGCCGCTTGTGGTTTTGGGCTGCCTTCTACGGTGTTAAATGTCCAGATGCTGGCAATGGGCCATTGCGAGCGGATAAGGCCCATCGCAGGAGCGAATTCCACAGTGGCCGCCATCAGAACTTCGGGGTCGATGGCCAATTCTTCGGGCGAAATCGGTGTGCTGTCGGCGGCGTGGTATGACCGGCGCAGGGCCAGCTCCAACCGGGCCACATCCGGCAGGTAGCCAAGATGAGACAACTGCTGCATACCGGCCAGAAACTCGGGGAAAGCTTCACCATAGTGCATCATCAGCGGCGATGAAGGCGGATGTTGGCGCAGGAATATCCCTGCCAACCCGTCCATGTTCTGCGCACCGAGCAGCTTGGTAATCACTGGAAAAGCCTGATGCATCGCCTCAGTCAGCGAGACTGCGACGTTGTTGCGGTAGACGTTGAACCGACGACCGGCCGGGCCGTCTTTGGCGTCCAGCAACCCATCCGGGACGGGTTTCGCTGAATCCAGAAGCGCGGCACGAAACTGATCCTGGGTGACGTTCATGCCGGTACCCGCTCCAGCGCAGCCTGGCCTCGCTCGGCCTCGGCCCGAAGGATCGGCCAGTCGGGAACATCGGTGTCCCATTCGATGAGCAAGGGTTTTGGGCCCGAGCGTTCCAGCACGTAATCAAGTAGGGACCAAACCGGATCGACTACCTCGCGCCCGTGACTGTCGATCAGCAGTGGTTTGCCGTGGTCGTCTTCATCCTCGTCGTGGCCACCCAGATGGATTTCCCCAACCAGGTCAAGCGGGTAGGCGTCGATGTAGCCTTGGGGAGAGAATTCCAGATTGGTGGCCGAGACAAAGACGTTGTTCACATCGAGCAGCAGGCCACAGCCGGTCCGCCGCGCCACCTCGCGCAGGAAATCGGGCTCAGACCAGGTGCTTTCAGCAAAGGCCAGATAACTCGACGGGTTTTCGAGCAGCATCTTGCGGCCCACGTGTTCCTGCACCTGATCAATGTGGTCACAGATCCGGGCCAGCGAGGCGTCAGTATAAGGAAGGGGCAACAGATCGTTCAGAAACTCTGCTCCGTGAGTGGACCAAGCCAGGTGTTCTGAGAAACTTGCCGGGTTCAACCAGCCGATCAGTTGCTTGAGCCGACCCAGATGGTCGGCATCCAGCGGCCCTTCTCCGCCGATGGACAGGCCCACACCGTGGACCGAAATGGGAAAACGTTCTGCCATATGGCGCAGTTGCGCCAGTGGGCGGCCGCCGTCCCCCATGTAGTTTTCCGCGTGAATTTCCAGCCAACCCACGGGGCCTGGGTTTTCAAGAATGTCCGAGAAATGCTGCGGTTTGTACCCGACCCCAGCCGTCGCGGGCAGGTGGTTCGATTTGCGGGTATCGTCCAGCATGTCAGGACCTCAGGGAAATGCTTGAAAAGATTGGTAAAGGGGCGGGCGATTTGCGCCACCCGCCCCCAGAATTCGTCTTGATAAGCAGTGCGGCTTATGCCTAGCAGGTCGCGCTCTTGCGCTTCCAACGAACCTTGGCGTGCGGAGCCGTCTGCCTGAGCAGGCAGTTCCATGGTTTCGCAGGTGCCTGCATCAACCAGGGTCCATGCGTTGCCCTGATAATCGACAGTCGAGGTGCCCGCGCATGTGGTGCCGGGGCCTGCTGCGCAGTCATTTTCGCCAGCCAGCGAAACGCCATAGCATTTCTCTTTGGCCTGCGCGCTCACGGTGGTGGTGGTGGCAGCCAGAGCTGCTGCAACTGCGCCTGCAACGGCAAGGGTTTTGACTGTGTTCGACATCTCGGTAAATCCTCTTGGTGATTTCGGTGTGTCTGTTGTTGACACTGACAAGGTAGCCCCTCGTCAGCCGGGTTTGAATTCACGAGCCCGTGTCTCACGCGCGCGTCAGCCCATGTCATGGCAGAGCACTTGTTAATATTTTGTTTTTATAGGGGATTTTTTGAAATGTTACAATCCGGCCCTTAAATCGGGGCCGGATTGCAGGTGTTTTTTCGCCGAATGTTACAGAAGATCCGGTGGTGTTGCCTCGGTCGACAGGGCATTTGTTACATCGATCAGGCTTTCGACACTGGTGCGCTTATCACCCAAGCGGCGAACCGACACGGTGCGCTCTTCAACTTCGCGATGACCCACGGCCAAAATCACGGGCACTTTGCCGACCGAATGCTCGCGGACCTTGTAGTTGATCTTTTCGTTGCGGATGTCGGCCTCGGCCCGGACACCAGCAGCGCGCAGGGTCTCAACCACCTCGTTAACGTAGTCATCTGCCTCGGATGTGATCGAGGCGACAACCACTTGACGCGGTGCCAGCCAGAACGGCAGCTTCCCGGCGTGCTCTTCGATCAGAATGCCGATGAAGCGCTCGAACGATCCCAGGCAGGCACGGTGCAGCATATAGGGGCGATGTTTCGATCCATCCGCACCGATGAATGTTGCGTCCAGCCGTTCGGGCAAGTTGGAGTCCACCTGAAGGGTGCCACACTGCCAGGTCCGGCCGATGGCGTCGGTTAGGGTGAATTCCAGCTTCGGTCCATAGAATGCGCCTTCGCCCTCGAGGATCTCATACTCATAGCCGGCGGCCTTGCAAGCCTCACCCAGTGCTTTCTCCAAGAAGTCCCAGCTCTCATCCGACCCGATCCGCTTTTCAGGGCGGGTGGACAGCTTGATGGTCCAGTCGTGGAAGCCCAGATCGGCATAGACCTTGGACAGGAAGGCAATGAACTTGGCGGTTTCCGGCTCGATCTGATCCTCGGCACAGAAGATGTGGCCATCGTCCTGAGTGAACCCACGCACCCGCATGATCCCGTGCAGAGCGCCTGAGGGTTCATACCGCGCGCAGGACCCGAACTCGGCCATGCGCAGTGGCAGGTCGCGATAGGATTTCAGGCCCTGATTGAACACCTGCACGTGGCAGGGGCAGTTCATTGGCTTCAGCGCATTGATCGCCTTTTCGCGGGCATGCTCTTCGTCCACTTCGACGATGAACATGTTTTCCTGGTACTTGTCCCAGTGGCCCGAGGCCTCCCACAGTTTGCGGTCAACTACTTGAGGCGTGTTCACCTCGACATAGCCGTCACGCTCCTGCATCCGGCGCATGTAATCCTGCAGGGTGGTGTAAATTTTCCAGCCGTTGGGATGCCAGAACACCTGACCGGGGGCCTCTTCCTGCATGTGATACAGGTTCATTTCGCGGCCCAGCTTGCGGTGGTCGCGCTTGGCGGCCTCTTCCAGCATGTGCAGGTGCGCTTTCAGCTTTTCCTTGCCGGTGAAGGCCACGCCATAGATGCGCTGCAGCATCGCGCGGTCGCTGTCGCCACGCCAATAGGCGCCCGCAATGCTCATCAGCTTGAAGGCGTCACCCGGGACCTGGCCGGTGTGCTGCAGGTGCGGGCCGCGGCACAGGTCTTGCCAGTCGCCGTGCCAGTACATGCGCAGCGGTTCGTCACCCGGAATGGCGTCGATCAGCTCGACCTTATAGGGCTCGTTGTTTTCGGTGTAGAAATCGATCGCGCGCTGACGATCCCAGACCTCTGTGGTCACAGCGTCGCGCTTATTGATGATTTCCTTCATCTTTTTTTCGATAGCACCCAGGTCCTCGGGGGTGAACGGCTCGGCGCGGTCAAAGTCGTAATACCAGCCGTTATCGATCACCGGGCCGATGGTGACCTTGGTGTCGGGCCAGATTTCCTGCACCGCACGCGCCATGATGTGCGCCAGATCGTGGCGGATCAGCTCGTTGGCTTGATCCTCGTCCTTCATGGTGTGAATGGCGACTTGCGCGTCGGCATTGATGGGCCATTGCAGGTCCCAATGCTGACCGTCGACAGTGGCCGAGATGGCCTTTTTCGCCAGAGAGGTCGAGATATCGGCAGCCACCTGCACAGGGGTTACGCCTGCGTCATAGGAACGTGCATTGCCATCGGGAAAGGTGAGAGAGACGGATTTTGAATCCAAGGCCATGATTTGGCTCTCCTCGTCGGTTTGGCGCCCACAGAACGCCCGGTTGCGGGTTATGGTGTAGGGCTCACATCGCAAGGAGTGCGTGCAGTGTCAAGTGTCTGGCGAGGGGGAACCGCCCCCTCGCGCGTTCTACTGAACCTCAGCGAAGCTTTTTACGGATCATGCTGCACTGAATGCGGCGTAGGCCATCAGCAAGGTGCAGATCCATCCTGCAGTGAACAGGATTGGGCGCAGCGGCATCTTCGCGTAACCGCTGATCATGCCCAGAGCATGGGCAACCCGAATCCAGAAAAATGCGATAGTGGCCCAATATGTCAGGCTGCTGTATCCGCCAACCCGGTCGATGATCAGAACGAGGATGGCAAAAGGGATGGCTTGCTCCAACAGGTTCAGATGCGCGCGATGCGCCCGTTGAACCCAAGGCCGCAGGCGCTTGATGTCCGCAGGGCTATCAAAGGCGTCTTCTTCGGACGGATCGGAACTGATGCCGACGACATAGGGAATCCACATCGAGGCGGCGAGGATCATCAGGCAGGTAAGAATACCAAGTTCGGTGCTCATGACGTGACCTCCTTAAGCAAAGCCAAAGCGCTTGGTGTCGGACGGACCAACCTCGAGAAAGGATTTGAGCGCTGATGCCAGTCGTGCCCATCCTTCGCCGACCCCTTCGTGACCGACTGGGACATCGTAGTGTTCTATGGTCAGTTTCATTGCGCTTCCTGAAGGTTCCAACAGATACACGCACCGCGAAGTCGGAGCATCGGGACCAAAGAAGTGCGGGGTAAAGGTCATTTCGATCCGATCTTTGGGAGAGATGTCGAGCACATCCAGTTCCAGCATCGGGTTGCCATCTGGCAGAATGTACTTTTGCCCGCCGCCCGGGGCCAGGTCGCCGTCAACGTTTTGGCAGGCGAAGTGATACTGCGCTGCAAGCTCGCCTTTCGTCAGCGCGTCCCACAGCTGGTCTTGGGTTGTTTCAATAAAGGTTTGCATCATGAAATCGGGTTTTGCCATTGGGCCGTGTCCTTCCAGTTTCGCTTTCAAGTCGATCACTGCTCGCGCTGCCGATTTGACGATCAAGGGTTCGATCCACCGGTCTATGGCTTCCTGCAGGGGCACAGCGTTCAGGTAATGATGTTTGAACCGTCCCTGCTTGCGGGTCACGATCAGTCCGGCCTCTTCCAAAACACCCAGATGCTTCATGACCCCGAACCGGGTCATGTCCAGATCGTCCTGCAATTGTTGCAGGCTTTGTCCATCCTGGGCGCGCAACCGATCCAGCAATTCACGCCTGGTCGGATCAGCAAGAGCCTTGAAGATCATGTCCATGGAATCAGTTATACGTGATTAGATAGTCACGTGACAAGATGGTCACCTATAAAAGCTGATTGCAGCCGCTGCCGTGGATTTGCATGATCGGGTAAACGTGAAGGAGACCGACGTGCCAGCAACAGATTTTCTGAAGACCGCGCAAGGCCGATCCTTGGCCTATCACAAGACCGAAGGGCAGGGGCCGACCGTAGTGTTTCTGGGCGGGCTGAAGTCGGACATGGAAGGCACCAAAGCTGTCCATCTTGAGGCTTGGTGCCGTGAACGGGGGCAGAAATTTCTGCGGTTCGATTATTCGGGGCACGGCGAAAGTTCGGGCATCTTCGACGAGGGCTGCATAGGTGACTGGCACGAAGACACGCTAGAGGCAATTGATGCACTCACGGACGGTTCGCTGATCATCGCGGGATCGTCTATGGGCGGATGGCAGGCGCTGCTTTTGGCCCGCGAACGGCCAGAACGGATAGTAGGGATGGTTACCATTGCTGCGGCGCCCGACTTCACCGAAGACGGCTGGTGGGCCGGGTTCGATGATGCGCAGCGCCGAATGCTCGAAGCCGAGGGACAAGTTGCCTTGCCGTCGGATTATATGGAACCCTACATCGTCACCAAGCGGATGATTGAGGATGGGCGCAACCGGTTGGTGTTGCGGTCTGCGCTTAAACTGCCGTTTCCGGTACGCTGCCTGCAAGGAACGGCGGACACGGCCGTTTCGACGGAAACGGCGCTCAAATTGCTGGAGCATGCAAACTGCGACGACATGCGATTGTTGCTGGTCAAGGACGCGGACCACCGGTTTTCGGACGGCCCTTGTCTGGGACTGATGGAACAGGCGGTTCTGGACGTCATCGAGACCGTTAGATGAGGTCCTTCGGAAAATTTCTGGGGCGATTGCTGCTTGGTCTGTTGGTTCTGGTAGCTTCAGTTTTGGTCTTTGGCCCGCGCGAAGAAGTCGATCTGGACCCGGATTTTGAAGCTCGCAAATTTGGTGAGGGCGTGCAGGTCTATTTTGAAAGCATAGAATCCGGTTTTGACGACATTGTACCGGGCACAGAAAAGCGCGTGATCTGGCAACCAGGGGCGAAAGAGCAGCGAACCCCTTACTCCATACTCTACATTCACGGATTTTCAGCTTCGTCCGAGGAAATCAGGCCAGTCCCGGACAAGGTTGCTAACGCATTGGGCGCCAATCTGGTCTACACGCGGCTGCAAGGCCATGGTCGTGGGGGCGCTGCAATGGCCGAAGGGACCGCGTCGGGTTGGATGAGGGATACCGCCGAAGCTCTCGCCGCGGCACGGGCGGTCGGCGACAAGGTCGTGGTTCTCAGCACTTCAACAGGTGGTACCCTGATCGCGGCAGCTGCACTGAACCCAGAGTTGTCGAAAGATGTTGCTGCGATGGTATTCATCTCTCCCAATTTCGGCATAAACGCACCTGCCACTTGGATACCCTCTCTGCCAGGAGCACGCATCTGGCTGCCACCGCTGATGGGGGGAACCCGAAACCCACCGTCTGGCGAGACTGACAAGGACACATATTGGAGCACCGATTATTCCTGGGAAGCGATCGTTCCCTTGACAGTTATCGTTCAAGCCGTTGTGGATTTGAATTTTTCCAAGGCAAAAATACCTGCGTTGTTCCGGTTCTCGGACAACGATCGGGTCGTGCGGGCCGACATCGCGCGCGAGATTGCGGCGCAATGGGGTGGACCAGTTGAGTTGCAGCCTGTGACCATGGGGCCGGGCGATGATCCGTCCTCTCACGTGATTGCCGGTGACATCATGTCTCCGGGGCAAACCGATCCTACGGTGCAAGACGTTTTGGCGTGGCTCAAGTCGTTGGAAATAGAATGATGGAGCAGCGGGTCAGCCTAATCACTCTTGGTGTTTATGACCCGACAACGGCGGCAGAGTTCTATGAGGCGATGGGATGGCAAAGGGTGGATACTCCTGATGGAGTGATTGCGTTTGACCTGGTTGGACAGGTGTTGGGACTTTACCCGATTAATGCGCTTGCCGACGAAATCGGTGTTGCTGCCGAAGCTTTGGGGCAGGGGGCCATCACGCTCAGTTACAACTGTCGAACCAAGGGCGAAGTGGCCAATGTTTTGGACGCAGCACAAGAGGCCGGTGCCGATATTCTCAAACCTGCTCAGGATGTTTTCTGGGGCGGACATCACGGGTATTTTCGTGCACCGGATGGCACCATTTGGGAAGTCGCTCACAATCCGTTTTCGTCCCTGCGCGAGGATGGCGCGTTCCGTTGGAACGGGTACTAGGCATGAGCTGGGTTGAGGCTGTTTGCGATAATGTTGTGCAACGCCTGCCGAAAGACGAGCATGGCGGGTTCAACGATCACGCCACGACGGCTTGGCAATTCGGCTGTATGCTTCTTGAGGCTTGTGGTTATGCCGAAGCACGGCCATGGGGCGCAGCTGAATTGTCAGCACCCCGGGTGCCTGATCAGTTACCTATAGTGGAAGATGTCGCCGTCGCCGTTTTGGCCGTTGCCGGTCAATGCAACGAAATCAGTTGGCGGCAAATGGACGGGGCGCCGGTTCAACGTCGGCCAATTCGTACCGCTGGGGCAACGTGGACTAACGTAGCGGCCGAACCGCCCAAGGTTCTGCCCCCCAACGTCGCCGCGAGCGGTGGGTTTGGACCCGCGTGGATCAGTACCGAGGTGCACAGAGTTTTGGAACTGTTGGGAGTGATTCACGAGGGCACCTGGACCGAGCAGGCACATACATTGCTGTTGCGCGAACAACCGTCGGCTTGGGGCATGACTGTCCCGGAGGAAGAGATCTTTCAAGTTGCTTTCCAGACGTGTTTGCGCACGATGCCGAGGGATGTGAAAGAGGCCATTGGGGCAATCTCGCGGCCTGCGACTGAACGTTGGATTGAAGAGCGTACTGACGCACATTTGGCACTGTGTGAGAATTGGGCCGCAGAGGTACGCAAGCGCGGACAGGATCCCAAAAGGCCAGAGGTCGACAATCTGCGACGTCACCTAAGAGAAGCATGGCCAAGACTGCAAACCCATGCAGTGGAGCTACTGTTCTATGCCCGATGGCGTCTATCGCTTGGCTGGGACCCCGCGGGAGCAAAGCTTTTGCCGCTGTTTCACGACCGCCTCGCCAATCAGATGGCCAAAGCGATAATTGAGGAACTGAACTGATGCGCAAACCCGGCAGTATGTGGAGCCTTGAAACACTTGGTCGGGTACGGCTGTCGCGGCACTTCTTCATGCGGGACTTTCTTTATTCCGAGATCGGGAATTTTCATCAAAAACAAAATATTCCGGACAATCCTGATCTGGCGATCGAAACGGGGCGTGCGTTCTGTGAAACGCTGATGGACCCTTTGGAAGAGACCTTTGGTCGGGTCGCCGTTCGATCCGGTTATCGTTCGCCATCACTCAACCAGTTTGGCAACGACAGAAAACTAAATTGCGCCCGTAACACGCACCCACTTGAATGTCATATATGGGACCGTGGGGAAGGAACGGATCGAATTGCAGGTGCATCAGTGGTGATCCCGTGGTTTGCCGACCAATACGAACGGGGTCGGGACTGGCGCGATCTAGCATGGTGGATGCATGACCATCTTGATTTTTCAGAGATCTGGTTCTTTCCCAAACTATGTGCATTTAACCTTGTCTGGCGCCCTGAACCCCTGCGCCGGATCGACAGTTACATCGCTCCGCGCGGGCGGTTGCTGAAAGCCGGGGAGGCCCCTGATGAAACCCAGGAGCAACGATGCAGGCGCTATAAGGATTTCCCTGCCTTTCGAGGAATTCAATATCCGTGAAGTGACTCTTGCCTGTGGGCCGCAAGTTTCGCATTCTGCGGAAAAATCAAATGCATGGGACAGTGTTATGATCCGTTCTTGGCTGGCGGTATCCAAATATGGTTGAGCCGCTTGTTTTGTTGCCGGGCATGATGAGTGATGCCCGATTGTATGCACATCAACTCTTGACGCTTGGCCGCGAACGCGTGGTCATGGTGGCCCCTATTCACATGGAAGAGAGGGTAGAAAAAATCGCTTCGGCATTGCTTGATCAGTTGCCGCAACGATTTGCCCTGGCTGGGCTGAGTATGGGGGGCATCGTCGCGATGGAGCTCGTTCGTCGGGCGCCCGATCGCGTTACACGACTGTGCCTCATGGATACGGACGTGCAGGCAGAAACCCCTCAGATCGCCGCCGCGCGAGAACCGCTGATCGTTGGCGCCAAAACTGGTCGTTTGGATGAGGTGATGCGCGAAGCGGTGAAACCCGAATTTTTGGCACCCAATCCCAATCGCATGCAAGTGTTGGAGCAGGTTTATGCAATGGCCCGCGACATGGGAGAAGAGGCGTTTGTACGACAATCACGTGCCTTGCAGCGGCGCCCGGATCAACAGGGGACGTTGCGCAAGATCAAAGTGCCCACGTTGGTGTTGTGCGGAGCTCATGATGGGCTGACCCCGGTGAAACGGCACAGTTTCATGGCAGATCTGATACCAGGAGCGGAATTGCAGGTCATTGAAAACGCAGGTCATCTTCCTACCCTTGAAACGCCAGATATCGTTACTCAGGCATTGACCCGGTGGCTGCAAAAACCTCCACTAGACCAGTTGTCCTCCTGAAACACTTGTAAGACTTTGGGGACAACACCCAAGACAGGGCTAAAAAAGCCGAACCTCAGGAATAAAGAGCGTCTCGTTCCGATTTGTCGATGACACGGGGTTCTACAACAGGTGCTCCAGAGGCCGCATCAAAAAACGGCGTATGTCGCCACCGCCCGGTTAGTCGCGCCACTGCCATTCGTTTGACCAGAGGCCACGCCGCGCGAGCCGCAGTTTCATGCTTTCGGCTGCCGTCGGCGGCAGGAACAAACGCTTTCGAGACCACGGGTCCCAGGCGTTCAGGATCGTCAAACCGATTTACATTCATTCCGGCGAAGGGGTTTTAGCCGATTTCAGTGTCGTGCATATCGGTGTGCTGCAACATTTGGCATACCACCGAAATATGCCCCTGGGACTTAGCCTTATCACAGCCAGATGCTCGGCTCCTTGCTCGATGACTAAGGTGTCGGGGCTGAGTTGAAAGATATCGACGGGATCCGGAGCCGGGTCAGGTTGCTGAAAATACAACTCCCCCGCTCGGCAATCGGAACAATAACAGACGACATGGGTACCGGATTTCACGCCCTCGGCGGTGACGTGCCCTTTGAGCGCGCCGCAAGAACACGCAAAACCGAGGGGCCCGTCTTTCCCCCGAGCAGCCAAGGTCAGGCTGCCGTGTTTTTGTTGGCTGCCTTGCGAGGTGACTTGCGCGCAGGCTTGCTAGGTGACTTGCGTTCGGCGTTTGCGTTCATGAAGTCGATGACCAGAGGGCGGATGTTGTCGCGCCAGCTGCGGCCCGCGAAGATGCCATAGTGACCCGCACCGGGTTCAACGTGGCTCGCTTTCTTGCTGTCGGGCAGTCCGGTACACAGGTCCAATGCTGCAATACACTGCCCCGGCGCCGAAATATCGTCGTTGGCGCCTTCGACAGTTTTAACAGCAACGCTGGTGATCTTGCTCATGTCCACCTTGTGCCCGTTCACAACGAATTCATTCTTGGCGATTTCACGCTTCTTGAAGACCCGTTCTACCGTCGAAAGGTAGAACTCGGCTGGCATATCCATGACAGCCAGATACTCGTCATAGAATCTGTTGTGTGCGTCATGGTCCGACGCCTCGCCGCGCATTACGCGCTGGATCTGGTCGGAGAAGGCCTTGGAGTGACGCTCACCGTTCATCGACATGAACGAGGTCAGCTGTAGTAGACCAGGATAGACCATGCGGCCCACACCTTTGTACTTAAAGCCCACACGCTGGATCATCGTTTCTTCGAGCTGACCCATAGTCACACGGCGGCCGAAATCGGTGACTTCAGTCGGAGTTGCATCCGGGTCAACAGGACCGCCGATCAGAGTCAGAGACAAGGGCTGTGCATCCGGGTCCTGTTCGGCTAAATAGGCAGTGGCAGCCAATGTCAAAGGAGCGGGCTGGCAGACGGCGATTACATGGGTATCGGGGCCCATTTCGCGCATAAAATCAACCAGGTATTGTGTGTAGTCTTCGACATCGAATTTGCCTGCGGAAACCGGGATGTCGCGTGCGTTGTGCCAGTCGGTGACATAAACTTCGCAGTTAACGATCAGGCTCTTAACGGTCGAACGCAACAAGGTGGCGTAGTGTCCGGACATCGGCGCCACCAATAGAACCTTGCGAGGCTGTTCTTCGCGCCCATTGACCTTGAAATGCACCAAGTCGCCAAACGGGCGCTCAACAACTGTCGCGATATCGACCAGGTGGTCTTTGCCGTCTTCGCAGGTAAAGGTTCGGATGCCCCAATCTGGCTTGACGACCATGCGCTGGTATGTGCGTTCTGTCACCTCGCCCCAAGCCGCCATCCAGCTCAACGCAGGGTTTGGCATCATCGAAAAGACAGGGTACGATGCGAGAGAATTTGCCGATGCGCCCAACCATTGATTGGTGTTGCGCATGGTTTCCATGAAGTCGTAGGTCATCATATAGCGCATAAATGGGTCTCCTAATTGATAGCACCGAACAGTTCGGACCATTCGTCGCTTTGTTCCCACAAACCCACGACGTTATTCTGCATAGCAGCGAGAGTAAGAGGGTTTCCTTAAAATGACAACTAGCCAAGACACCGCACCGGAATTGACCGGTGAACACCTTGATCGACTTAAGGAAAATATGGCCAAAGTCGAAACTCTGTCAAAACGGCTGGTCGAAGTTATGGCCAGCAAAAAGCCTCACACGCCTGCTTTGGACGGCCCGAATCAAGAGCTTTTCGCACGAGCAGCAACTGCTTATTGGAGCGAGGCAATACAAAACCCGGCCAAGCTTTGGGAGCAGCAAATAGAGTTCTGGGGGAAATCGGTTCTGAATTTTGCCGATGCCCAGAAGGCACTTGCCAGTGGCGGAATTGAAACCGACGGAGAAAAATCCAAAGATCGCCGCTTTGCCAACCCGATGTGGGACAACAACCCATATTTTCACTTTATCAAGCAACAATATCAGACCAACGCTCAGGCCATCTCGCAGGCTGTGGAAGCGGTGCAGGATGATCTGGAAGAAAAGGACCGGCGACGCCTGAACTATTTTTCGCAGCAGATCATCGATCTGATGGCGCCGACCAATTTTCTTGCGACCAATCCGGATGCCTTGGAAAAGGCGGTTGAAACTGAAGGGCAGTCACTGGTCAAAGGGCTTGAGAATCTGGTGGCTGATCTTGAGGCCAACGATGGTGAGATGGTAGTCCGCCTTGCGGACGAAAGTGCCTTTGAACTGGGTGGTAATATTGCCACAACTCCTGGTGAGGTGGTCTATCGCAACAAAATGATCGAGCTGATCCAGTACAGCCCGGTCACAGATACGGTCTGTGAGACCCCGATTGTTTTGTTTCCACCGTGGATCAACAAGTTCTACATTCTTGATCTCAAGGCGCAGAACAGTCTGATAAAATGGGTTGTCGAGCAGGGGTACACTCTCTTTGTCGTTAGTTGGGTGAACCCTGACCAGTCTTATGCCGACATTGGCATGGAAGACTATGTTCAAGACGGGTTCTTGACGGCGATCGAAACGGTCAAGGATATCTGCAAGGTTAAGCAGGTGAACGCGGTGGGGTATTGTATCGCCGGAACGACACTTAACCTGACCTTGTCGTTGTTGAAGCAACGTGGTGACAAGTCCATCAAATCCGCGACATTCTTCACCACTTTGACGGATTTTTCGGAGCAGGGTGAGTTTACACCGTTTCTGCAGAACGATTTCATTGATGGGATTGAGGAGCAAGTAAGCAGGGACGGCGTCTTGCGATCCTGGGTGATTGGACGGACGATGTCCTATCTGCGGTCAAACGACTTGATTTATTCACCTGCGATCCGAAGCTACATGCTGGGTGAAACACCCCCTGCCTTTGACTTGCTGTACTGGAACGGAGATGGCGCAAACTTGCCCGCAAAGATGGCCATGCAGTACTTGCGCGGTCTGTGTCAGCGAAATGAATTCGTGACAGACGGCGTCGAGTTGATGGGCCACAAGCTTCACATCAGCGATGTCGATGTTCCGCTCATGGCCATAACATGTGAAACTGATCACATTGCAGCATGGAAAGATTGCTACCGTGGGGTGCAGCAGATGGGGTCTCGATCGAAATCCTTCGTGGTTTCCGAGTCAGGGCATATCGCTGGCATTGTGAACCCGCCGAGCAAAAAGAAATACGGTCATTACACAAACCCTGACCTGACCCGGGATGCAGACACTTGGATGAAAGAGGCTGACTATCACGAAGGATCCTGGTGGCCGATGTGGGAGGCGTGGCTCAAGAAGCGGTCTGGAAAGCAAATACCTGCACGTGAACCAGGCGATCTCGAAGCACCCGCCCTTGTCGCCGGCACCCGGAACCTATGTTGCCGTAAAGGCAAGTTATTGAAATAATTGATAAATGAAAATTATTCTGCAGCGCAGCAAGAAAAAACTTGAAATGCTGCGATGCAGAAAGCATATTCCTCTCAAGCTGACGAACACCGGGGTGGGCCCGGACAGCAAAGAGGATTAAGACAATGGCAAAGACCCAAGACTTTACCGCGATCATGAAAGACGTAATGGGCTCGTTCCCGGTTGACACATCGGCGATGGAAGACGCGTTCAAATCGACCGCGACCCTGAACGAAAAACTGTCGAACGTTGCTCTGGAAGCAGCCGAGAAATCGGCCGAGATTTCGAACAAATGGACCAAGGACACCCTGGCCAAACTGACCGAAGTTTCTGAAAGCAAAAACCGACCCGGCCGACTATGCCAAAGCCGCAACCGATTTCGCATCCGCTTCGGCCGAAGTTGCTGCTGAAAACATGGCTGCTTTTGCTGAGATCGCCAAAAAAGTCCAGATGGACACTGTTGAGCTGTTCATGGCTGCGGGCAAAGACATCACCGAAGACGCAACTGCCGCTGTGAAAAAGGCCACCAACGATGTGACCGCCGCAGCCAAAAAAGCAGCTGCTAAGTAAGCGACAGAGCGGGTCTGCACCGATCCCTCTCCTCCCACTTTTTTGGTGCATCCCGCGTAGGGCAGGTCAATTGACCTGCCCTTTCTTTTTTGTTCGGGTTTGGTCTGCTGACACTTAAGTCAATGCCTGACCTCTTTTCTTTTGTTCTGCGCTCGCATAGGCTCTTGCTGCAATGCATCATTCCTGGGGAGGATACTCGGTGGCAGAACAAGAAAAACCACTGCTGATCAAGCGCTATGCCAGCCGACGGCTCTACAACACCGAAACCAGCGACTATGTAACGCTCGAGGATATTGCGGGGTTCATCCGGGATGGACGTGAGGTACAGATTGTTGATCTGAAGTCCGGTGATGACCTGACCCGCCAATATCTGCTGCAGATCATTGCTGAACACGAAAGCCGTGGCGAGAACGTCCTGCCTGTTAATGTGCTCAACGACCTGGTCCGCAGTTACATGGTGCCCGGTGGTGGTATGATGCCTCAGTTCCTGCAATCCTCGTTCGAGATGCTGCGCGAGAGCCAGTCGAAGATGATGGAAAACATGAACGCGATGAACCCAATGGCCCAGATACCGGGGTTCGAGGCGATGCAAGCCCAGCAAGAGGCGTTTCTTAAGGCAATGACCGGTGGGTTGTCGACCAACTGGTCAGCCCCGGATGCGTCTGAGAACGCCAAATCCGACGAGAGCGGCGAAGATCTGGACGAGATCAAGAAGCAACTGGCGGAATTGCAGAACAAGCTGTCCAAGCTAAGCTGACAGGATCAGATCTGTTGAGTTTAAGCCGCCCCCGGCAACGGGCGCGGCTTTTTTGTTCCGGATGGCTCCCGCTCGTCGGCAAAGTTTCTTACGAAACTCCACCTCCCGTTGGGCCGGGCGCCGGGCTGTGCCCGGCGCGGCACCGCCGTTTGTCCGCTATCACGTGCCGTAGCTGCGCACGGGGCCAGCGGCTTCGGCCATCGCCTCAAGCAGGATGTCGGCGACTGCGTCCAAGTCCTTGCGGGTCAAGGCAACAGGCAGACGCACATCACAGGCGTGCATCAGCATGGCGCGGGTTTTGGGAAGTTCCGGCAAGTCGTGGATGAATTGCCAGTTCCAGAAGGCGCGGGCGTTGTCCTCACTCAGCCCGAACACCTGCACTTTGACCCCACGCGCCTCGGCGGCGTGGGCAAATTGCCGGATCTCGGCTTCGTCCAGCCCGTTCAAATTGAATTGGATTGAATCCGGTGCGCGGCGTTCTGCGGGCAGGGGCGTGGGAACGTCGATGTAGGCAGAGGTGTTGAGCCGCGCGGCGACGTAGTCGTGATTTGCAAGCCCATCTGTCACACGGCTAAGCCAGTTCAGGCAATTGAGGGCGAATGACAGCGGCGCTCAGGTTGCTCATTCGCAGGTTATAGAGCGGTAGCTGGTTCTGCCACTTGGCAAAGCTGTCTTGGAGTACGGGATGTTTCTTCCAATTGTGCTCGTAAGCGCCCGACATGATGATCGCGCGCGCCACAAGATCGGCGTCGTCAGTGATCAGGATGCCACCTTCGCCTGCATTGATCATCTTATAGGACTGAAAGCTGAAACAGCCGATTTTGCCTATGGAGCCAATATTACGTCCGTTCCACGTGGTTCCCAGAGAATGCGCGGCATCCTCGATCACCGGGATATCACGCGCGTCGCACAGCGACATGATCGCGTCCATGTCCGAGGTGTGGCCGCGCATGTGGCTTATTATCACCGCGTGAACGCTGCCAAGCTTGGCCTCGAAGTCTGCAAGATCAATGCGATAGTTGTCGCCCACTTCGCATAGGACCGGCACGCAATCGGCATGCACGACCGATGATGGCACGGCGGCAAAGGTGAAACCGGGGATCAGGACACGCGCATCACGCGGCAGGTCCAGCGCCTTGAGGGACAGGAACAGTGCGGCCGAACAGGAGGACACCGCAAGTGCGTATTTTGAGCCCAGTAGCTCGGCAAACTCACGTTCCAACAGGGCAACTGGCGCGTCTTGGGGCGCGGTGTAGCGAAACAGGTCGCCAGAGGTCAGTAATGTATCGATGGCTTCGCGGGCTGCGGCCGGAATGGGTTCAGCCGCATGGACGTTTGGGGGAGTCTTCATATTTCAAATTCCTACAGGGTCCCTTTGATAAATCTAAAACAAAGCCCTCCGCCTGCCAAGCTAAAGATCTGTGACACGACAAAAAGAAACCCGCCACCGGAGTGATCCGGGGCGGGTCAGCTTAATTCCTGCGGCCAGAGAAGATTCCAGGGCCTGATCAGGATTAGACGTTTAGTAGCAGATGTTCCCGCTCCCATGGCGAGATCACTTGCAAAAACTCTTCGTACTCAGCGCGTTTGACGATGGAATAGACCCGTGCGAATTCGGGGCCCAGTACGTCGTGCAGAGCTTTGGCACCGTCAAACATATCCAGCGCTTGACCCAAGACTTGAGGGATGTCGCCTTCGCCTTCGTAGGCATCGCCATAGAACTGGCGGCGGGGGCGCTGTTGCTCGGTCAGGCCCAGATAGCCGCACGCCAACGAGACTGCGATACCCAGATAAGGGTTGCAGTCCATTCCGGCGATCCGGTTTTCAACCCGACGTGCTGCGGGGCCGGACAACGGCACGCGAATGCCAGTGGTGCGATTGTCGCGCGCCCATTCCAGGTTGATAGGTGCCGCATGGTCTTTCACATATCGTCGGTAAGAGTTCACATAAGGCGCCATGACCGCAAGGCCCGATGGCAGGTGGTTCTGCAGGCCGGCGATAAAGTGATAAAAGGCGTCTGTCTCGCCGCCTTGCGGCCCAACAAAGATGTTCTGGCCCGTTTCGACGTCCACGATCGAATGGTGAATGTGCATGGCACTTCCGGGTTCGTCCTCGATCGGTTTGGCCATAAACGTGGCGAAACAATCGTGACGCAGCGCTGCCTCGCGGATCAGGCGCTTGAAATAGAACACCTCGTCCGCCAGCTTGACTGGGTCGCCGTGCAGCAAGTTGATCTCGAGCTGACCTGCGCCGCCTTCCTGTGTGATGCCGTCGATCTCGAACCCTTGATGCTCGGCGAAATCATAGATGTCGTCGATCACCGGGCCAAACTCATCCACAGCGGTCATCGAATAGGCCTGTCGCGCGGCGGCAGGGCGACCCGAACGGCCCATCATAGGTTCGATGGCCTTGGCCGGGTCGACGTTGCGGGCGACCAGAAAGAACTCCATCTCTGGGGCCACGATCGGGTCCCATCCTTGGTCACGGTAGAGCTGCACCACACGTTTGAGAACGTTTCTCGGCGAATATGGGATCGCCTCACCATCACGATCATAGGCATCGTGTATCACTTGCAACGTCCAGTCGCCGGTCCACGGGGCGGCAGTTGCAGTGGTCATATCGGGCTTCAGGATCATGTCCTTTTCAATGAAGCCGTCATCGCCAGCAGCTTCACCCCAGTCGCCGGTGATGGTCTGGTAAAAGATGCTGTCGGGCAGGTGGAAATAGTCCTGCTTGGCGAACTTGCTAGCAGGCACGGCCTTGCCGCGCGCGATGCCAGGCAGGTCCGAGATCACACACTCGACTTCATCCAGGCGTCTGCCTTCAAGATAGGTTTTCGCGGCTTCGGGGAGATTGTCTTTCCAATCGGTCATGCTGCACCTGCTTCTGCAAAAAATTGGCCATCTCGCGCGCGATCTGCGGGCTGTCGATGGTATCAGTCAGTCGGGTTTCGGCGGCGTCAAGAATGGTGTCAGGAACCAGCCCGCGCCCACGCGCCTTGATCAGCCCATCGACAAACTCATTGTCGAACTCGGGATGCGGCTGCACGGTCCAGATGGCGTTGCCGTAGGCAAGCACCGCGTTCTTGCAGAAGTCGTTGCTTGCAAGCACCGTTGCCCCTTTGGGCAGTTCGGTCACCTGATCCTGATGCCAGGCGTTCATTACCATCTGGCGGTCGCCATAGTCATACTCGGTCGGGCCGATGGCCCATCCGCGGCTGAATTTCTCGACCTTGCCACCAAGTGCCTGGGCGATGATCTGGTGTCCGAAACAAACACCGATCATTGGCAATCCACGGGCGTGGATGTCGCGGATCAACTGCTCCAGTGGGGGAATCCAGTCGTGGTCTTCGTACGCCCCGTGCTTTGATCCCGTCAAAAGCCAACCATCGCAATCATCGGCACTTTGGGAAACTCATTGTCGACCACGGCATAGGCGGCAAAATCAAATTCGTGCCCGTGGCCGCTTAGAAGGCGCGCAAAAATTTTATCATAGTCGCCCGTTTTCCCAATCAGGGCGTCCGGTGCATGGCCCGTTATCAGTATGCCGATTTTCATGAGTCACCAAATTTGATCAAATTCAAGCCTACCGCAGCCTGCGACGTGCCGCAAGACATCAGACTGCTTCCAGATAGCTGAGCCAATGCGTTTCAGGTGCTTTTTCGGCGAACAGGGCGATCTCTTGACGCTTGGTCATCACTAGGTTTTGGATCATCGCAGGCGAAAAAATGCGGGCCGCTACTGCGCTCGCCTCAAAGCGGTCCACCGCCGCAGTCCAATCTGAAGCCAGTTGAGGTATGTCATCAAGTTCATAGGCATTCCCCGAAATTGGGGGCGGTGGAGACATGGCGTCTTCGATCCCGATCAAAGCCGCGCCCAGGACGGCCGTTAGCATCAGATACGGGTTGGTGTCGCCGCCTGCGACCCGGTGTTCGATGCGCCGAGCCACTGGAGCCCCGCCGGGAATTCGGATGGCCGCAGTACGGTTTTCATAGGCCCAGCATGCGCCTGTTGGGGCATGAGCACCAGGAACAAGGCGGGTGTAGGAATTTCCATGAGGAGCAAAGATCAGCGTGCAGTCGGGCATTGCGGCAACGCATCCGGCAACGGCCTGGCGAAGAATGTCTGTGCCGTCTGGACCGCCATTGTCGAATACATTCTTACCTTTTTCATCAACGACAGAAAAATGCACATGCATCCCGTTGCTAGGCGTCGTCAGGGTAAGGTTTGGCCATGAAGGTCGCCGCATAGCCATGTTTACGCGCCAATCCGCGGACCAATGTCTTGAACAGTAG
The DNA here is from genome assembly GCF_055693495.1 of Falsiruegeria sp. JB4-1. NCBI lineage: Bacteria > Pseudomonadati > Pseudomonadota > Alphaproteobacteria > Rhodobacterales > Roseobacteraceae > Falsiruegeria > Falsiruegeria sp. JB4-1. The sequence goes on along the minus strand of NZ_JBVFTZ010000001.1, from coordinate 3,147,982 downwards.
GGTGTCGTCAGCGCATCTCATCGCGTCTTGATGGTTCAAATTGACCTCGAACTGGCCAATTCCAGCCTCTGATATTGATGTTTGTGCTGGCACCTCCATGTCAGAACAAGCTTGATACAAATCAGAAAAAACGCGTCAAATGCGTCCAGCTCGGTGACGGAAAGAACCGCCGTGTCAGAGAGAAGACGCCCGGTGATTGGATTGCGCGGCGGGCAAGGGGTATCCCCGCTGTCGTCGAGTAAGGTAAATTCCAATTCGGTTGCGGCTATGACGGACCATCCACGGGATGCATACCGGTCCAGCACCGCAGCCAGAGCATGGCGGGGATCACCATCAAACCGGTTGCCATCGTCATGATAGAGCTCCATCAACACCAGCGCCGATGGCTGCGCCAGCCAGGGCATTGGTACAGGACTCCTGCCAGTCGGCTTCAACATTCCGTCTGCATCACCGCTTTCGAAAACCAATGGGCTGTTTTCGATGTCTGCTCCCCAGAGATCGACATTCAGCGCGGAAAAGGGGATGCGCACGGCGCCTTTGTCCAATTTTCCGGAATACGATGACGGAACACGCTTGCCTCGCAATTGCCCATTCAGGTCGCAGGCCGCAACGCGGAAAGTATCGAATAGTGCAAGATCCATGGGACGCTCCGAAGCCGTTTTCAGAGAGATAGCCGAGCCTGTGGGGCCTTGTCACTAGATTTGATCAAATTTTCTTGGAGGGAAGTCAGGATCATCAACCGCTACTTGCTGCCGACTTTGAGCAGCATTTTGATTTCGTCGCGTGTGCTTTTGATCGTTGCAACGTACCAAAATTGCATCGTCGCGACCGGCTGGCCCGTGGAGCCGCTTTCAGCGTGCAAGATTGGGGCGAAAGCGTATTTTGGCCTTTTTGGCTTTCGGAAGGTGTCGGTTCAGATGCGCGTTGATCAGTCCGAAGATGCCCACAACTATCAGTGTCAGCAGGATGAAATAGAAGGCCAGAATTGGATAAGGGACAAATGGGTTGAACGTCTTGTCCGCAAAATAGCTGGCGTAATACAGCGCATCGCCCTTTTGCCGCCAGGCTGGGAAGGCCGAAAAGAACACAAGCGTCGTGGCGTGGAACAGAAAGATCGCCTCGTTCGTGTAGGCGGGCCAAGCCAGCCGCAGCATGGTGGGCCAGATGATGCGGCGAAAGCGCGACCAGCCGGACATGCCGTAGGCGTCAGCGGCTTCGACGTCACCCTTGGGGATTGAGCGTAGCGCGCCGTAAAAGATCTCGCCCGAATAAGCGGCCGTGTTGAAGAACAATACGATCAACGCCCCCAACCAAGCTGACGTGAAGGCGTCGAACATCGGATAGGCTTTCTTCAGCGACAGGAAGAAGAAGTAGGCAAAGAAGAACTGGATGAAAAGCGGTGAGCCCCGGAAGATGAAGATGAACCATTCCGATGGTTTGCGTAGCCAGATGTTGCTGGAAGCCTTTCCAAGAGCCAGCGCTGTTGCCAGAAAGAACCCGGTCACCAGCGCCATTAGGCCGAAATAAATGTTCCAGATCATCCCGGAGCCGATCAGTGTGAACTGTTCGCACAAGGTAAAATCGGTTTTGGGCAGCAGGCGTTCGCCATAGCCCAGAGAGCGTAGGCCATAGTCCTGGATGGTTTGAAGACAGCTCATGCCGCAGCCTCCTTACGCTGTGCTTCGCCGCCGGTGGTGGCTTGGCCGTGGCTAAGACGTTGCATCAGCCGCTCCAGCGCGATTTCGGACACGCGGGTGAAAGCAAGGTAGAACACCAGCAGGAACAGGAAATACCACATGCGCCAATCACCATGCGGATAGGCTGTGAACTTGGAGGTCTTGGTTCCGCCGAGTTCGCGTGCCCAATACACGATGTCCTCGACCCCTAGCAGGAACAAGAGCGGAGTGGCCTTGATTAAAACCATCCAAAGGTTCGAAAGGCCGGGCAGGGCGTAAACCCACATCTGTGGGACCAGAATGCGCCAGAACGTCTGGCGACGGCTCATGCCATAGGCTTCGGCCGTTTCTAGTTGTGCGTGGGGCACAGCGCGCATGCCGCCGAATAGAACATTGCCCGCAAATGCGCCAAAGACGATGGCAAAAGTGATTACGGCCAAGAAAAAGCCGTATGTCTGATGCACCCACTCGGGCGATGTGCCCAGGGGTAGTTTAGCCTGCGCGCAGACCAGAAAATCATTGCCCTGCCGGATCGGATCAGTCCAATCAGGGCAGAGAATCTGATGCCTTGTCCATTCGAACGCCTGATCCAGCGCGATGACAAAAAACAGGAAAAACGCGATATCGGGCACGCCGCGCACGATGGCGATATAGCCTTTGCCCAACCAGCTTAGGGGGGCGATATGCGACCGGGCCGACATGGCACCCGCAAAGCCAAAGGCCAGCGCCACGGGCGCGGTGACGGCCAGCAAGGCCAGAACCTTGATGAAGGACAGGTAGAACGACATGTGCACGCCGTTGGTCAGATAGCAGGAGAACCAACGAAAGGTGCCAAGCGTGTCAGGATCGGCGCAGTAGGAAAACATCAAGTCAGCCTTGGGCGGGGCAGGTTCGGCAGTCTATCGAGATCTGCCAAAGGAACGATCCCGCACATGTTCCATGCGGGATCGCAATACTTAGGGATCAGTACGTTTGGGTGTCTTCGCCGAACCACTTTTTCAGCAGGTCGTTCAGTGTGCCGTCCTCTTTCATCGAGGTGATGGCGTTGTCGAACTTGCCACGCAGTTCACCATCAGATTCACGCAGACCCATGCCGACGCCACCACCCAGGGGAACCGGGTCGCCAATGAAAATCAGTTCGCCGTTCGATTCTTCGACCAGCGGAACAAGATAGTCGCGGTCGGCCAGAACGGCGTCTGCTTCGCCGTTGCGGACTGCTGCGATGGTTTCTTCCGGTGTCGCGAATTCGACCAGCGTTGCACCCGATTCGGCCACGTGACCCGCTTGGATGGTCGCGGTTTGGGCAGCAACTACACCACCGGTTACGTCAGCGCCTTCGGCGGCTGCGACATAAGCCGATGCAGTCGGAGGATAGTAGTCTTGTGTGAAGTCAATGACCTCATCCCGTTCGGCTGTGATCGACATGCCAGCGATGATGGTGTCGTAGTTGCCTGAAACCAGGTTCGGAATGATCGAGTCCCAGTCGTTTTTGACCCACTCGCAGGTCAGGCCAGCGCGTTTGCACAGTTCGTCGCCCACTTCGCGTTCGAAGCCGTCGATTTCGCCGGCATCATTGATGAAGTTGTACGGAGGGTAGGCGCCCTCGGTGCCCATGCGCACGGTTTCGGCCATTGCCATACCGGCGCTCAGTGCCAGTGCGGCCGTTGTCAGGATCAGTTTTTTCATGTTTTCACTCCCCTATTTTTGGTTTCGTTTCTGGTTAAGTAGCCTGCGTGGCGGACAAAAAGCCCTGCAGACGTTCGGATTTGGGTGCGCCGAACAGTTGATCCGGCGAGCCCTCTTCTTCGATCAGCCCCTGGTGCAGGAACACCACGTGGCTGGAAATGTCAGCGGCCATTTTCATGTCATGGGTCACGATGATCATGGTGCGACCCTCGGCGGCCAGGTCCTTGATCACCTTGATCACTTCCTGTTCCAGCTCAGGGTCCAGCGCCGATGTGGGCTCGTCAAACAAGAGCGCTTCAGGCTCCATGCACAGACCACGCGCAATGGCGGCACGCTGTTGTTGGCCACCTGACAGCTGCGCCGGATAGACATCGCATTTGTCGCCAATGCCCACCTGCTGCAAATACTTGCGGGCGCTTTCTTCGACCTCGGCTTTGTCTCGGCCCAGGACGGTCACCGGGGCTTCCATCACATTTTGCAGAATGGTCATATGGGCCCACAGGTTGAACTGCTGGAACACCATCGACAGGTTTGTGCGAATGCGCAGCACCTGTTTGGGGTCGGCAGGACTGCGACCGTGGTGTTCACCTTTCCATGCGACCGGCTCACCCTTGAACAGAATTTCGCCCTGTTGGCTGTCTTCGAGTAAGTTACAGCACCGCAACAGAGTTGACTTTCCCGATCCTGAGGATCCGATCAGCGAAACAACGTCGCCCCGATGGGCTGTGATGTCGACGCCTTTGAGCACCTCTAGCTGGCCAAAGCTTTTGTGCAGGTTATTGATCTGGATGACAGGAGGTGTGTCTGACACGTGGAATCCGAAGGTTTGTACCGGTTTTGGTGGGCTAATAGGGCTGAATTTTTGTCGCAATGCAACTTGCAAAACGAATGTTTCGCCCCTGAATGCGCCGAATTGACTATACGGAACCGTCTTTTTCGGCGGGCGAAGGCGGTGTTGGCACAGCTAGGTACACCTCTGCGGGAATATCGATCAGCCCCCGGATGTGTAGCAATTGTCGGGTTTCTTCATCCAGCCCGTCTATAGCTGCCCGGATCGCTGCCGCAATTGGAGCGGGATCGCGGGACTGGGCGGTGATGTAAGGCAAGGTTGGCGTTGGTTCGGTGCGCGCCACGACGCGCAGCTTTTGCGCGAGTTCCGGGTCATGCTCGGTCAACAAGACCCAGGTTAGCGCATCCAGAGAGGCAAGATCTGCGCGCCCCTCGGCCACTGCCCGCGCCGACAGCGCATGACCGCCCGATTGCAATAGGGGCCCCAACTCCAATCCCATAGATTGCAGATGCGTGGTGGGGGCGGCCCAGCCGGATTGCGATAGTGGTTCGTTGTACGCAAACGTTCCACTAGCCAATTCTTCGAGCAGGCGAACGTCGTCTGCCCGCGCGACAAACGTCGAATAATAGTAACCCGGGGGACAATCGGGTAGGCCATAGTCCGGCGTTCCGACCAATGTTACTTTGCCATGCAACTTGGTTCTAAATGGCATCCCGCAGGTCTGTGAAAAAATCATTTGGGGGTCGCACCAGATATCCCAGAAGTCCCGCTCTCGATCCAGGGTTTCGGGTCCTTCTCGCAAATGCTCGCGCAGTGCGGCCCAAAAGATATCGTTGGCGGCGCGCAAGGCAGGTAAGTCGTACATTCCAAGCATTGCCGTCATGAACGGGCTGCCTTTTGTCTTGCAAGAGCCGAATCGCGATCATTGACGCCCAACAGATTTGCAACCAGACGCAGTAACGCGTTCTCCTCCTCGGCCCGTTCGCCATCAGCCAGAACCACTGACCACAGAGATTCGACCACGGCGCGGCGGTCTTCATAGGCCACTGCGTCTTTTATGGCGCGGGTAAAGCGGACAGTATCAGGCGCCTCGGCTTCCAGCACTTCGGCCTGCGACCGCAGGCTGGCTGCCTCGAACGGGGACAGGCCGTAGCGTGCCGCCGTGATACGGTCGATGCGCGCCATCTCTTCGGGGGCATAGTCATTGTCCGACTTGGCAATGCGTACCAACAGCGCTGTCAGCGCAAGGCGGGCATCTTCGTCAGGCAGTTGGGCGGGTTCGGGCTGAGTCAGCCGTGTCAGGAAATCACGAAACATGCGCCAAGGTATAGGATGCGATCAAGGATGCGCCAAGAGCCTTAGAGTTTTTCCATCGCACGTTGGCGTGCAGCCTCGCTGTCTTTGAAGCTCAGGCCCATTGCCACTCGGGCCTCTTCGACAATCTTGATCTCGCCTTCCTTCTGTTCTCCGTCGGCCAGGACAACTTCCCAAAGGGCATCGAGGGCTGCCATTCTTTCTTCGAGGCCCGTGGTTTCACGGATCAAGCGGCCAAACGTATCTGTTTCCGGAGCGGCCGCATGCAGCTTTTCACAAGTGGCGCGCACTTTGGCGGCCTCGATCGCGTTGTGCTGATAAAGGCGAGCTAGAATGCGGTCGATCAAGCTGATCTCTTCCAACTGGTATTCGCGGTCGGATTGCGCGACGCGTACAAGCAGCGCCCCCAGGGCCAACTCGGCATCCGGGTCGGGTAACGGGGCAGGACTAGTTGGGCGAAACGCCTGGAACAATTTCTTCAACATGGTCCAAAATTACCCCATATTTTGCGTTTCGCCAAGCGTGAACTACCCGGTATAGCCTTCGACGATAACAAGATCCCCGGTTGAAACTGGATCACGGATATCCTTTGCTGCCTGATAACCGATGCTTTCGTAGCAAACCAGTGCCTGTTCGTAGCTTTCAAATTCCAGCACCACGGTGCGCGCCCGAGCTTGCCCTTCGCGCACCTGCTGCTCTCCGCCACGTACCAGAAACTTCGCGCCAAACTCCGCAAACGGCGCTGCGTTTGCCGCAATGTAGTTCTTGTAGGTCTCCATGTCGTCTACGTCGACATGCGCCACCCAATATCCTTTGGCCATCATCCTCTCCCTCTTGCCATCAGACGCAGAGTGCGGCGCGACTGCGAAGAACGCAATCGCCCATCTTCCTCATGCTCAAAATATCCCGGGGAGGAGCAAAGCGACGGGGGAAAAGCCCCCATCAACTGATCACACCAGGCGTGAGGTGTCTTTGGCTGCTCGCACGAAATCCGCAAACAAAGGGTGCGGTGCAAAGGGCTTGGACTTCAGTTCGGGGTGGAACTGAACCCCAATGAACCAAGGGTGGTCTTTCCATTCCACGATCTCAGGCAGACGACCGTCCGGCGACATGCCAGAGAAGGACAGGCCGCAGTCTTCCAGCTGTTTGCGATACTTGATGTCCACTTCATAGCGGTGGCGGTGACGTTCTTCGATACCGGTCGAGCCATATACCTCGGCCACTTTCGACCCTTCGGCAAGCGCCGCATCATAGGCCCCCAGGCGCATGGTGCCGCCTTTGTCGTCATCGGCTTTGCGTTGAACGGTATGGTTGCCCTGCACCCATTCTTTTAGGTGATAGACCACCGGTTCGAACCGCTTTGCACCGGCTTCGTGGTCAAACTCTTCGGAGCCTGCTGCCTCGATACCCGCGACATTCCGTGCGGCTTCGATCACCGCCATTTGCATGCCCAGGCAAATCCCCAGATAGGGGATCTTGCGCGAGCGGGCGAATTCAGCTGCCTTGATCTTGCCTTCGGTGCCACGTTCGCCAAAGCCACCGGGTACCAGGATTGCGTGGAACCCTTCCAGATGCGGGGCAGCGTCGCCCCGATCAAAGACCTCGGCATCGACCCAGGACACGTTCACCTTGACCCGATTGGCCATGCCGCCGTGGGTTAGGGCCTCCTTGATCGACTTATAGGCGTCTTCAAGCTGCGTGTATTTGCCCACGATAGCCACGTTCACTTCACCGTCGGTGTTGCGAATGCGGTCTTTGACGTCGTTCCAAACGGCGAGGTCGGGTTTGGGCGCGGGCGAGATGTTGAAGGCGTCGAGCACGGCTTGATCCAGACCCTGCTCGTGATAGGCCAGCGGCGCCTCGTAGATCGAGTTCAGGTCATAGGCCGCCACAACAGCCTCTTTCCGGACGTTACAGAACAGCGCGATTTTCTCGCGTTCCTTTTCCGGAATCGGGTGCTCTGAACGACAGACCAGAATGTCTGGCGCGATCCCGATGGATTGCAGTTCCTTGACCGAGTGCTGGGTTGGTTTTGTCTTCAATTCACCCGAAGCAGCCAAATAGGGCAGAAGCGTCAGATGCATGAAAATGCATTGGCCACGCGGTTTGTCGTGGCTGAACTGACGGATGGCTTCGAAAAACGGCAGACCTTCGATATCGCCCACGGTGCCGCCGATTTCGCACAGCATGAAATCAACCTCATCCTCGCCGATCGAGATGAAGTCCTTGATCTCGTTGGTGACGTGGGGCACCACCTGAATGGTTTTGCCCAAGTAATCGCCGCGGCGCTCTTTTTCCAGCACGTTGGAATAGATCCGGCCCGAAGACACAGAGTCGGTCTTGCGCGCTGGCACACCGGTGAAGCGTTCATAGTGGCCCAGGTCCAGGTCGGTTTCCGCTCCATCGTCGGTGACAAACACTTCGCCATGTTCAAAAGGTGACATGGTGCCGGGATCGACGTTCAGATACGGGTCCAACTTGCGCAGGCGCACCGAGTAGCCGCGCGCTTGCAACAGCGATCCCAAGGCGGCGGATGCCAGACCTTTGCCGAGCGAAGATACAACACCGCCAGTGATAAAGATAAAACGCGCCATGAGTGTTCGGCTGCCCCCGTGAGTGGTCAAAATTCAGGTGCCCGGTGGCTTCGAACGCACGCCCAAAAACCACAGCATCACGGGACTTCACGTATAAAGGATTCGCGCACTAAACGCAAGAGAACCGCAAGATGCTGTTGCGGTTCTCATCCGGAATTCAAGGTATAGTGGTTCAGTCGGCCTTTGGAATCAGCGGAGCATTGTCGCCTTGGGTCGGCGGCAACAGGTCAGAACCCGCTGGAACGTCAGGCGTACTCTGCTCGGATGCAGGCGCTGGAACACCAAGGCGGTCGATGACCGAAGAGCCCGCGGATTTTTGCGCGGCCAGAATGGTCAGCGTGATCGATGTCACGATGAATGCCGCCGCCAGGATCCAGGTCAGCTTGCCAAGCGCCGTTGCCGCCGCACGGCCCGATACGGCACCGCCGCCGCCACCGCCCATGCCCAGACCTCCACCCTCGGACCGCTGCATCAGAACGACAACGATCAGGCCAAGAGCCAGGAGAAGGTGAATGATGAGGACGACGTTTTCCATGGAGACCCTGCAGAGCGTGGTATGTACCGCGCGGTATGTAGGCAAGTTTGCGGTCAGGGGCAAGGGAGGAGTTTGCCATCACACCACGTGATTGCCTCTATCACGGATTTGACACTGGACTTGGCGCCATTGCGGTTCAATCATGCGGCCCATGCCACATGATGATCACGACCACCCGCACGCCCTGTTGCCACCCGAGCCCGCCCTGCGGGTCAAGGCACTGGAAACGATTCTCACGCGCAAAGGGCTGATTGACCCGGCTGCTTTGGATGAGTTGATCGATACTTATGAAAATCGCATTGGTCCCAAGAACGGCGCACGAGTTGTTGCGCGGGCGTGGACGGATCCGGAATTCAAGGCCGCGCTGCTGGCAGATGCCACGCCAGTGGTGGCAGACTTGGGTTATTATGGCCGCCAGGGCGAGCACATGGTGGTGGTCGAGAATACGCCTCAGCAGCACAACATGGTGGTTTGCACCTTGTGCAGTTGCTACCCGTGGCCTTTGCTGGGCATACCTCCGGGGTGGTACAAATCTGATGCCTACCGCGCCCGTGCGGTGCGTGAGCCACGCAAAGTGCTGGCCGATTTTGGGGTGAGCCTGCCCGAGGGAACCTCTGTGCGGGTCTGGGATTCTGACCGCCGAGGTACGCTACCTGGTTCTGCCAATGCGACCAGAAGGGACTGAAGGCTTGTCCGAAGATGAGTTGGCCGATCTGGTGACCCGTGACAGCATGATCGGCACTGACCTTCCAAAGGTGCCGTCATGACTCGCGTGCACGATATGGGCGGACGGTTTGGCGATGGGCCAGTGGTGCCGGATGCCGAGGATGATCCGGTGTTCGAGAAAGACTGGCATGCACGGGCGTTGGCGGTGACGTTGGCCTCGGGCGCGTTGGGCAAGTGGAACATCGACGTGTCACGCCATGCGCGAGAGCGGTTGTCACCCAAGGATTACACACGGTTCAGCTATTACGAGAAGTGGATCTCGGCGCTTGCGGATCTGCTGGTGCAGACCGGTGTACTGACATTGGAGGATCTGACAGACAAAGGCGAAGACACGTCGCATCCTTTGGCTCACAAGGCGATGACCGCGGCGGCTGTGCCAGGTGTCTTGGCCAAAGGTGGTCCTGCAGATCGACCATCGGAAGTAGAACCCATCTATGTCGTTGGGCAGACAGTGCGGACGGTGCGACCGTCGGCGAACCGATTTGTAGATGGCGGGCACACACGGCTCCCCTCGTATGCGCAAGGTGCAAGGGGCCGGATTTTGTTGGCGCATGGCACCCACGTTTTGCCTGACAGTAACGCACATGGGTTGGGCGAGGCCCCCGAGCCGCTCTACGCGGTGGTATTTCCGGCGTCTGAATTGTGGGCCGACGCGGAAAGCCCGGACGATGAAGTCGTTCTGGACTTGTGGCAAAGTTATCTGGAGCCGACATGAGTGATTGTGTGACACAAAGCGCTCGCGAGCCGGTCTTTGCGGAGCCTTGGCACGCTCAGGTCTTTGCCCTGACGGTACATCTGAACGAAAGCGGGCGATTGGCCTGGCCCGAGTGGGCCGAAAGGTTTTCGGCAACCCTGAAACGGCACGGGTTGTCGCGTGAATTGGATGGCGGGGATGATTATTTTCATGCCTGGTTGGAAACGTTAGAGGCATTGCTGGACGAAGACGGCGCAGCCTTGAAAGGTGAGGTTTCACCGATCAAAGACGCCTGGGAGCGGGCTTTTCTGAGCACGCCACACGGAGCAGCAGTCAAATTGGACGGGTGACCGCGCATTGTCTGCCTCAAAGACGGGCAAGTCGCGCAGGGCCGATTACAATGTGACAGTGAGGATTTGGGCGCCAGCTGCAAGTTGAACCCGGCCACCAAAGGTCAATCCAGTGTCTCCAGCCGACAATTGTATTCCGTTCAGACTTGTTGTTCCACACAGGCAATGAATGGCGTGCTGGCACTGCGACAGGGTAAACTCTTGCGTGCCAACGTAGTGGCACACTGACGGTGTAATGCGCTTTGGGTCAAAGATGAGGTTGAAATTTTGCACCGCACCACCGCGAAGTCGACCATTCACAGGTAAATCCCCAGCAAAGGTCAATGGGCGCAGCGGTCTCGCGCGCAAAATACCGTCCGGAGAGATCAAATCCATCCCGCTGCCTTCGATCACCGTCAAGATGCGGACAAAGCCAGAAAAGGTCGAAAACGGACCGTCCTTGTCCACGTCTGCAATGCTCAGTCGCCAGGTCAACCGATCGCCTTCTTTTTGTGTAAGGATCTCACGGGTCAGGCCGCCACCGTTTTTCCACGGAGTAGCTACAAGGTCGACGGCCCTGACAACCTGCTGCATTGGAATAAACTATTGGCTGCGTGAACGCGGGCGTGACGTCAGGCCCGCTTTTTGCAAAAATCTTCGCAAACTGGTGCGAGTGGGCAGTGAGAACCGCGGCGCGCTAAGCCGAGGCTTGCCAGCCAGCCGATTGAATTCATGCACATCAATGATCTTTTCGGCGCACCCGCATCCTTCACCCAAGCCTACCTTGGTATAGTAGAACCGCTCAAAACTATTGTCAGGTTTGTCCATCCTCATCTTCCACATGAAGCCGTCCGGTAAGCTGAAGCCGAACACTCCTGTCAGTTTTATCTGAATTCCTTGATCAGGGACAGGGACAAGATTCCCGACTGGGGCACACTGTTCGGTGATCTTGATAAGCCAAGCTGCAATTATGAACCTTCCTCTGACGCGCAGATTTGCCCGGGTCATCTCTCTTTGTCAGTTTTTCGGGCAGCCTGCGGCGAATTTGCGGTTTCACTGTTGCATGCGCCTCTGTATATGAACGCGGGTTTGATACTTCGCAGCAAAGGACCGGATATGGCCAATGTCGTAGTAGTCGGCGCTCAATGGGGCGACGAGGGTAAAGGCAAAATCGTGGATTGGCTCAGCGAGCGCGCTGACGTGATTGCACGGTTCCAGGGCGGTCACAACGCCGGGCATACCCTTGTGATCGACGGTAAAGTCTACAAGCTGCATGCATTGCCATCCGGCGTTGTACGCGGGGGTAAGCTGAGCGTCATCGGTAACGGTGTGGTTTTGGATCCCTGGCATTTGATGAAAGAGATCGAGACTGTGCAGGCGCAGGGTGTCGAGATTACGCCCGAGACGCTGATGATCGCGGAAAACACGCCGCTGATTCTGCCAATCCACGGCGAGCTGGACCGCGCCCGTGAGGAAGCGGCCAGCAAAGGGACCAAGATCGGGACCACCGGACGCGGTATCGGTCCTTGCTATGAAGACAAAGTAGGTCGTCGGGCCATTCGTGTAGCGGACTTGGCAGATGACGCGACGCTCGAGGCGCGCGTGGACCGGGCCTTGCAGCACCACGATCCGTTGCGAAAGGGACTGGGAATCGAGCCCGTAGACCGCGATGCCTTGGTTGCGCAGTTGAAAGAGATCGCGTCCAAAATTCTGCCTTTTGCTGCCCCGGTGTGGAAGGTGCTGAATGAAAAGCGCAAAGCAGGCAAGCGTATCCTGTTCGAAGGGGCTCAGGGAGCGCTCTTGGATATCGACTTTGGCACATACCCATTTGTTACGTCCTCAAACGTGATCGCGGGTCAATCGGCAACTGGCGTAGGTATCGGTCCGAACTCGATCGACTTTGTGCTTGGCATCGTTAAGGCCTATACAACCCGTGTAGGCGAGGGGCCGTTTCCGACCGAGTTGCATGATGACGACGGCCAGCGTTTGGGCGAGCGCGGACATGAGTTCGGCACCACAACGGGTCGTAAGCGTCGATGCGGCTGGTTTGATGCGGCTTTGCTGCGCCAAACCTGTGCCACCAGCGGTGTCAGCGGGATCGCCCTGACCAAGCTGGATGTGCTTGACGGGTTTGACACGCTAAAAGTTTGCGTAGGCTATGATCTGGATGGGGAGCGTCTGGATTACCTGCCAACGGCTGCCGATCAACAGGCGCGCTGCAAGCCGATCTATGAAGAGCTGCCGGGTTGGAGCGAATCCACTGAAGGCGCCCGCAGTTGGGCGGAATTGCCTGCAAACGCGATCAAATACGTGCGCCGCGTTGAAGAGTTGATCGACTGCCCGGTCGCGCTACTGTCCACCTCACCCGAGCGTGAGGACACCATTCTTGTCACTGACCCGTTTGCAGACTGATGGCTGACGAAAAGAAACCCGGTTTGAGCTACAAAGCCCGCCGTCGGTGGGCCTTGGTCATCCTTTTGCTAGGGATGCCGATTTACATCATCTTGGTGGTGTTTGTTCTAAGCCTGCTGAACCGCCCGCCAATTTGGGTGGAGTTGCTTGTGTACATCGGGCTTGGGATTGCCTGGATTTTGCCTTTCAAGGCAATATTCCGCGGTGTTGGTCAGGCCGACCCAGACTCCCTTAACGAGCCGGAAGAATAGATGCCTTTGCGTGATTGCATGAGTTCAATCACGTGAACGCACATTCAACCAGCAAAACCATTCGGTCTGACCGGTCGACGCGATGTCGCGAAAACGCAAAGCACGCTACTGAAACCAGCAGCGTGCTTTGCAATTTAGGGTCTTCTGATTAACCGGCAGCGCGTTTGTTTGGGTGGAACCCGATATCTCCGGAAGCAACAAAGCGTCCACCGCCTGCCTTTTCGATTTTGCCGTCACGCAGCAGTTGCCCAAATGAGCGCAGACCGTCTTCGCGGTTGAACGATTGATTGTCGAGTTGACGGACTTTGTTCATCAGTTGTGGGCGGGAAAACTGCTCACGTCCTTCTACGAACGACAGGTAGGCCGCCGCTGCTTCAAGCAGATCCGGCAGGGTTGAGGCACCGTTTTCGGCTGCGAATTCAGCAAACCCAGATTCGGAAGCTACGGCTGGTTCCTCAGCTACAACAGAAGCTACGCGACGTGGGCGGACAGGCCCGCGCTGAGATGTTTCCGATGGCACATCAACACGCTGTTCTGCCACAAGTTTGAGCGGAGCGGGGCGTTGTGTTGCCGAACGAGGGCGTGGGCTGGAAACTTTGGCTTCCGGTCGACGCGGGCGCACAACGTTGGCAAGATCTTCGCGATACTCGTCATCACTGGCGTGGGTGCCCACAGTGCCTCCGGCAGAGCGTTCTGCCTGAGCCGCTGCGACCGCTGCACGCAGATGGGTGTACGCTTCGCGGTTGGACGAAGTGTCGGGATCGTCAAGTTTTTCTTCCGCGGTTGCCATCAGGCGCGACAAATCATCGTCGTTCGTTTCGGTCGACAGGGCATCTTCACTGAACTCAGCGTCTTCATCAGATTCGATGTCTTCTGGTTCTACCTTGGATGCCGCTTCGTGATCTTCTGCATCCTGATCCACTTCGTGATCATCAGCGTCCTGGATTTCGGCAGAAACTTCGACCTGCGGGTTGAGCTCAGCCTCGACTGCCGCCAGCTCTCGCATTAGATCTTCTTCATCTTCCGGCCGAAGTGAACTGTTGCTTTTGCTGTCCGAGTCCTCTGACCCGCCAGTTTCCTCGGTTGCCTCATCTTCGTTCTGGTCACCTGCCGCAAGCACGTGCTCCAAGTCACTCCGCTTGACCTTCAGTACGCGGCTTACCGGCTGCGAAAGCTTTGCCGGGGCTTTTTCTGTACCCAGAATGTTGTCCAGGTCGTCCATAGCCTCGTCTTCATCTTCTGCGTCCAAGTCAGAAAAGAGAACTTTGTCCGAGTCATCTACTGCAACGTCCTGATCGTCCTCGAAGTCATCGTCATAATCGGTGACTTCGTCCGTGGACGCCAGAACCAGTGGAGCATCATCTGCATCCGATACGTCTTCTTCGTATTCCTGATCATCGTCCATCTGCATGGCCGCTGCCATGGCCGTCGCGGCCGGGCTTGTCAGGTCTTCGGCGTGTTCGTCTTCGGCATAGGTTTCAGCCTGTGACGCCTGTTCGTTGCGGGACACGACGGCGCGGATGCGTTGCAGCTTGGCTGCAATGCTATCAGACGCAGGAACTGTGTCTTCCTTTTTGACGGGCTCGGCATCGAGGATAGGCGCTGCGTCTTCGGGATCGGCTACGCGCGCGGCGATGGCTGCCAAGGCCGCGTCTTCTTCGATCTCTTCGGCGCTGGTGTCGACTTCGAAAGCCTCATCAGCGTCATCTGCTGTGTCCTCGGTCTCGAACTCGGGTGCGTCCTCTGCCTTTGCGATTGTCGGTGTGTCGATGGCAGGTGCATCAACTTCAATTACTGTTTCGGCAGCAACTTCGGCTTCCGCTTCGTTCTGCAGATCATCCGCTTCGGACGGGACATCCGTGATTGACTCTTCGTCGATCTGTTCTTCGAATTGCTCGACGTCTACATCGACGGCCGGATCAGCTGCTACTTCTGTCGTAGCGTTTTCCGATGTGGGGGCGGCAACTGGCTCTTCAACCGACGACGCTTCGACTACGGACTCGTCTGCGGCCTCTTCGACAGAGGTTTCTTCGTTGGCGTCTTTTGCCAGCACGTCATCTGGATTTTCATCCGCGATGGTCGCGGCCTCTTCGTACTGAGCCTCCACAACAGGGGTTTCCTCAACCGGTGTTGGCTCGGGGTCGGCAACTGGTGCAGGTGCAGGTTCGGGCTGTGCCTCGACAGCTTCATCGGCAGCAGGGGTGACAACTGGCGCTGCTTCTGCAGCACGCAGGACAATACCTTTGGAATCGGTGCGGGCTTCGACCTGGCGGGAAATTTCGCGTTGAGCAATCCGTGCCAGCATGTCGGCGTCGGGTTGCGGTGGTTCGGCACCGAAGTAACGATCGTCAGCGGCCAAATCCCTGAAATACTCGGCAATGGCTTTCATGGTGTCGAAAGAGTCCTCGAAACCCTCCAACGTGCAGGAAAATGTCCCGTATGAGACGGTCAATACCTTGTTGTTCTGTACCATGGGATGCTCGTCCTCTACATACTTATGGCAACCCGTTTACCATCCCCGAGGCGTCAATTTCGGCCCGAATCTGTGCAAATGAGCGTATCATTTTGTGACCAGATTGTGGCCCGTTTCCAAAATAAGGCCAAATCGACAAATGAAACCCCTTATTGTTGATCAATCGGAACCAATAACGCTGATTGGTGGCGGAGAGGTGGGTGAAAACGACCTCGAGCTGGCTCTTTCGGTGGCTCAGACGCTTGTGGCAGCAGATGGCGGAGCCGATCAGGCTCTTGCGAGAGGGCATATGCCGCATGCGGTCATTGGCGATTTTGACTCGATTTCGGATGACGTAAGGCATCAGGTTCCTTCCGAACGGCTGTTTCCAGTGCAAGAACAAGACACCACCGATTTCGACAAGGCGCTGCGTCACCTTCGGGCGCCGTTTGTC
Source organism: Falsiruegeria sp. JB4-1 (assembly GCF_055693495.1). Taxonomy (NCBI): domain Bacteria; kingdom Pseudomonadati; phylum Pseudomonadota; class Alphaproteobacteria; order Rhodobacterales; family Roseobacteraceae; genus Falsiruegeria; species Falsiruegeria sp. JB4-1. Next base: position 3,132,069 of record NZ_JBVFTZ010000001.1, on the reverse strand, counting down.
GTTGGGGTCGGGTTCCTTGGTGGGAGAGTGGATCACCAGTTGGCCGTCTTCAACACCTTGGTACGCAAGGCTGCGATGTCGTGTGTGTTGCTGGGTAGGCATGAAGTTCTGTTCCATGCACCACCGCGGATCGAGTTGGGATTGGAGCCGGGAAGCGTGGTGTCATTGTTTCCATTCGCGCGCGTATCGGGCCGATCTACAGGATTGGAATGGCCAATTGATCACCTCACGTTTGACCCCTCGGGACAAATCGGAACATCAAATCTCAGTACAGGAACTGTGACGCTGGAGGTCGATCAACCCGGGTTGTTGGTCATGGTGCCACGAAGCGCCTTTGATCTGGTTACGCAGGCGTTTCGGTCAACTGAGCGCGCGCTGTGGCCCGCTCGCGAAGGATAATGTAGAGGCCGACGGCGATTGTTATGCAAATTCCTACGCTGGCCAGCCCATTGGGCAGGTCGCTGAAGATCAACCAGCCGATCAGGGTGGCCACGGGAATTTCCAGGTACTGCATGGGCGCCAAAGTGGCCGAGGGTGCATAGCGCAACGACCAGGTCATCAACAGATGCGCAAGCGTGCCCAGCAGACCAATGGCCAGCATCAGCCAACTGGTCGTGACGTCGGGCATGGTCAGGGTCAGTGGTTCAACCCCCATTTGGTGACCAATCAGAAGGGCAGGCAGCAATACAACCGAGGCCATGACGCCAGACACGGCTTGCAGGCCCACGGGGTCAGTGTCCTTGGCCAATTGACGCGTGACCAACATGAAGAGTGAGAAAACAACCGCGACCACCAGCGGCAGAAGAGCAGGCCACCCAACCTCCACAAAACTTGGCTGAATGACCAGAAGTGTACCGACAAAGCCAACAATACAGGCGCCCAAGCGGCGAGTGCCAACCTCTTCGTCCAAAACATATTTGCCAAGCAAAAGCATGATGAATGGCATGACAAAAGCAATCGCTACAGCATCGGCAAGCGGCAGATACTGTAACGCGGTGAACATCGCGCCAATGCCAATGATATGTAGCACGGTACGCAAAGCCGTCAGTCGCAACAGCCGCCCGCGAATACGCCAAGGGCGTCCGGTTAAGGCGACGAGCGGGATCAGCACCGTAGCCTGCACCGCGAAACGAACCAGCAGCAGCTCTCCCAACGGTATGGCGCCGCTCAACAGTTTGGCGACCGCGTCGCCCATAGGAGCAACAACACAAAAGCCAAGCATCAAGAGAATACCCAGAACAGGCCGGTCTTGTGACATGCGGCAACGCTATGGAATGGCAAGACAGTGATCAACCCATTCCAGACTTGACCCAGGGTTAGCGCCCGAGGCTAGCAGTTGGGGATGTTGACCGCCAACCCGCCGAGCGAGGTTTCCTTGTACTTCTCGTGCATGTCATGACCTGTCTGACGCATGGTTTCGATGCAGGCGTCCAGGGGTACGAAATGCTGCCCGTCGCCTCGCAACGCCAGCGATGCCGCTGAGACCGCCTTGATCGCAGCCAACCCGTTGCGCTCGATACAAGGCACTTGCACCAGCCCTTTGACTGGATCGCAGGTCATGCCCAGATGATGCTCCAGCGCGATCTCGGCTGCGTTCTCCACTTGCTGGGGGGTGCCACCCATCACTGCGCACAGACCGGCTGCGGCCATGGCGGCTGCGCTGCCCACCTCGGCCTGACAGCCAGCTTCGGCGCCCGAGATCGAGGCGTTGAACTTGACCAGCCCTCCGATGGCGGCCGCGGTCAGAAGAAAGTCTTCGATGTGGGTCTCGGATGCGCCAGTGCACGTGGTCAAGGTAATAGCGGATCACAGCGGGCAGTGTTCCCGCCGCGCCATTGGTGGGGGCGGTAACGACCTGACCACCGGCGGCGTTTTCCTCGTTTACTGCCATCGCATAGACGCTCATCCAGTCATTGATGGTGTGCGGCGCGTTCAGGTTCATGCCCCGCTCGGCTTGCAGCGCATCGTGGATGCCCTTGGCGCGGCGGCGCACGTTCAGGCCGCCGGGCAGGATGCCATCAGTGACCAGACCACGCTCGATGCAGCCGTTCATCACTTCCCAGATGCGGGCCGTGCCGTTGGCAAAGCTCACGGCACAACCGCGGGATATCTCGTTCTCGCGTTTCATCTCGGCAATCGACTTGCCGCTGGCATTGGCCATCTCGAGCATCTCGGCGGCAGATTTGAACGGGTAGGGGACCGGGTCGCCCTCGTCCGTGGCCTTGCCCTCGGCCAATTCCTCTTCGGTCAGGACAAAGCCGCCACCGATCGAGTAGTAAACCTGCCGCAGGATCACGTCGCCTTGGGCATCCGTGGCCATCAGGACCATGCCATTGGCGTGGCCGGGCAGGTTCTGGTCGTAGTCAAAGATCAGATCGGCCTTGGGGTCAAACTTCAGTTCGGGCAGGCCTTCAGGGGACACGGTGTGTGTCTTGGCAATCGCAGCCAGCGTGGCCTCGGCCTTGTCGTTGTCATAGGTGTCGGGGAGGAAACCTGCGAGGCCTAGGATGGTTGCACGATCAGTCGCGTGACCTACGCCAGTGAAGGCCAATGAACCATGAAGCGAACCCTTGAGACCATGAAACTCGAACGGCGAGGCGCGCATCAGGTCCAGAAACCGCGCAGCGGCGACCATCGGACCCATGGTGTGAGACGAAGACGGGCCGACGCCCACTTTGAACATATCGAAGACAGAGAGAAACATCGTTAGAGAGCTGAGCCTTCTGGAGGATTGGCATAGGTGGGTGAGGTGAACGGTGTTGCGCCCAATCCCTCGGCCTGAACGGCGGTGCGGGTGGCGGGGCGGGTTTCCAGTGTTTGCAGGATCCGTTGCAAATAGGGCGTGTCGCTGATGTTGTACCAACTGCGATCGCTGCCCGCCGGATAGAGTGCCATCCAGCGCATCATGCAGGCGGCATAGTAAGTCATCACCGATGGAGTGTCAGCGCTGAACCAGGACGGTGCTTCCTTGGCGAGGGCATCCAGCAGACCAAGGTGCTGTCGCAGACGCGGGCGAATGCCTGTCCGCAGGGTCTCGGCCTCGGACGCGGCGATGTATTTTTCGGCGTAGAACAGAATGCGCAGATCCGCATGCAGCGTGTTCGAGGCAAAAAACAGCCACTTGAGAAAGGCGCCGCGCTCAGCATCTTCGGGCCCAAGCTGGTCATATGTCTCGACCAGCCACAACAGTATTGCAGCGGTTTCAAAAAGCGGCCCCTGCGGCGTCTCAAGCACCGGGATCAACCCATTCGGGTTAAGCGCGCGATAGGCGGCGCTGTCTTGTTCGCGCATCCCACGATCCACCAGTACCGTTTCAAACGGCACGTCCATCTCAAGCAACGACAGCCGGATAACCAGCGAGGCGTTGTCGGGGGCATAGTGAAGGCGCAGGTCCTGTGTCATGCTATCGTCCTACAGATCGGCAAGCCCCTAGGTGGGTTCGATTGCGACGTTTCCAATCGGAAACGCGCAATGTTGCCCCAGAGATTAAGGTTTCTGAGCGACGCAGATAAAGTGACTGAGGCTGAAAAAGAACTGACCGTCGCTTAGCCAGATCATATTGCTCTTGTGCCCAGTCCCCAGCTTCGCTTTCACTCACCGCGCCGGATTGCAACGCATAGGCCTGGATCAGTTTCAGCCCCATCATGGCGATGCCATCCGATCTGAGCTGCGTGTCACAAAAGGAGATCTGGCGCGTGTGATCAAAAGCGAACCCTGCCGTTCGCATCATGTGCGGAAGCTTGGCGGGCGTTTCGCGGTCGACCAAGTGATCGTCCCAGATCGATAGGATCTTTTGCATTCGATCCCGGTCACGACTGTACCACGCCAACGTATCCCAATGTGTTCCCCCGATGACCAAACGTCCGCCAGGTTTGAGTACGCGATAAATTTCGGCAAGGGCCGCTGAGATGTCGTCAACGTATTCGAAGACTTGAACCGAGACGGCCCCATCAAAGCTTTGTTCCTCGAACGGCATGTTGTGCGCTGTGGTTTCAACGAACGAGACATTTGATTGCGTGTCGCAATGTGCCTTGGCCGAGTTCAACATGCTGCCACTTGGGTCGATGCCGGTAACACGGCCATCAGGCCCGACGGACCGCGACAGTTCAGAGGTCATCAACCCGTTGCCGCATCCAATGTCGAGGATCCGCTCTCCAGGGCCTGGGGCCAGCGATGCAAGATTTTCCAGCCGTCTGATTGTGATATCCCGGCCTCGGTATGCGTTGTCCAGAACCAGGGTGGTTTCTTCATCAAATTTCAACATCCCAATTCACCATTCATCAAAAGATTAGTTTCTCAACTCACAGCGATCATAGCAGAAGATCGCGCCAGACCTGAGTTCACGTGCCCGCAAATCAACCGTTTCGTCGGCGAGAGGCGAAACTTGTCTGCAAAAGAGCCTCGCGCGGCCCGTGGTTCTGACCTATAACCGGGTGCGGAACACAAGGGGGAAGAGCTGCCATGACCGGAGAATTGTCGCCCATCGACAAGGCCAAATTCGTGGCTGCCAAACGGGCGGCCGATTTTGTCGAGGACGGGATGCGCGTTGGTTTGGGAACCGGCTCGACCGCCGCCTGGTTGGTACGCTGTCTGGGTGAGATGGTTCGCGACGAGGGGCTCAAGATCAAGGGCGTGCCCACCTCGACCCGCACCGCGGAACTAGCCCGCGATGTGGGGATAGACGTCATCAGTCTGGACGAGGCGCGCTGGCTCGACATCACGATTGATGGCGCGGATGAGTTTGACGGCGACCTGAATCTGATCAAGGGCGGTGGCGGCGCCCTGTTGCAAGAGAAGATTGTGGCGACCGCTTCGGATCAAATGGTCGTGATTGCAGACATTGGCAAAGAGGTGGAAACCCTTGGTAACTTTCCGCTGCCAGTCGAAGTGATCCCCTTTGGCTGGCAGACGACGCAGGCGCTGATCGAGGAAACACTGATCTCGATGGATGTGCTAGGCCGGTCTGCGACCTTGCGGATGAACGGAGACACGCCTTTTATCACCGACGAAGGCAACCATATCCTGGACTTGCACCTCAACCGGATCGGTAATGCGCGGCAATTGGCGCTGGTGATAAACCAGATGCCGGGCGTGGTGGAAAACGGGCTGTTCATCGACATTTGCGACACGGTAGTCATCGGCTATGGCGATGGACGGGTCGAGCTGCGCGACATCAATCAGGGTACGGTGGAACACGATCGTTTGGACTTTGTCGAAAGCGATAACCTTTTCACGGATCTGGCGGATTGATCTCCAAGGACGCCCCTTACATTCCAACCACGGCAACATATCTGATCGGTGCGCTGTTTAAGCGACAATCAGGCGCTACGGGCTGGACAGCAGCCCTCGATAAGGTACACCCCTTCTGAGCCGCGCACGCGGTACAGGCAGACAGATGAGGCAGAAACTCATGAGCTTTGACTATGATCTCTTCGTGATTGGCGGCGGTTCGGGCGGTGTACGTGCTGCGCGCGTGGCCGCGGGTGACACCGGTGCCAAAGTGGCGCTGGCCGAAGAGGACCGCTATGGCGGCACCTGCGTGATCCGGGGCTGTGTGCCAAAGAAACTGATGGTTTTTGCCAGCGAATACTCCGGCATGGTCGAGGATGCACAAAGCTATGGCTGGAACATTCAGCCGGGCGCCTTCAACTGGGACGCGTTCAAGGGCAAGCTGCATGCCGAGCTGGACCGCCTCGAAGGCATCTATCGCAACATTCTGAAGAACAACGGCGTCGAAAGCTTTGATCTGCGCGCCACCGTGGTTGATCCGCATACGGTTGAACTGGCCGACGGCACTCGCAAAACCGCCAAGCATATCCTGGTTGCAACCGGCGGCTGGCCGACGGTGCCCGAGTTCCCGGGTTCCGAGTTGGCGATCACTTCGAACGAGATTTTCCATCTGGATGAGTTGCCCAAGAAGATGCTGATCGTCGGAGGCGGCTATATCGCATGCGAATTCGCGGGCATCATGAACGGTCTGGGCGTTGAGGTGACGCAATACTATCGCGGGGCGCAGATCCTGCGCGGCTTTGATGACGAAGCACGCGGTCTGGTCAGTGAAGAGATGTGCCAGAACGGCATCAACCTGCATCTGGGCACCAACGTGCTCGAGATGAGCAAAGAGGGCGAGCAGATCCGGGTCAAGGCGACCAATGGCGACGAAAACCTGTTCGATCAAGTGATGTACGCCACCGGCCGCAACCCGAACTCCACCGGTCTGGGCCTTGAGGCGCTGGGCGTCGAACTGGGCCGCAAGGGCGAGGTCAAGGTGGACCAGTACAGCCAAACAGCGGTTCCGTCGATCTTTGCCATCGGCGATGTCACCGATCGGGTGAACCTGACACCGGTTGCGATCCGCGAAGGCATGGCCTTTGTAGAAACGGTGTTCAAAGGCAACCCGACTTCGCCCGATCACGACCTGATCCCGACGGCGATCTTTACACAACCCGAAATGGGCACGGTGGGATTGAGCGAAGAAGAAGCGGCCGAACAGGAGCCGATCGAGGTCTATGCGACCTCGTTCAAGCCGATGCAGCAGAGCTTTGCGGGTCGTTCGGCGCGGGTTCTGATGAAGTTGATCGTGTCCAAGGCCACCCGCAAGGTGTTGGGTTGTCACATCGTGGCACCCGGCGCAGGCGAGATGATCCAGCTGGCCGGCATCGCGGTCAAAATGGGCGCGACCAAAGAAGATTTCGACCGGACCGTGGCGGTGCATCCGACCATGTCCGAAGAACTGGTCACAATGAAGCAGCCTGTGCGCAGCGCTTGATTTGCAAGCCGGAACACACAGGTTTAGGTTGACGCCGCATACTGCGGTCTGACGAAGGGATAACAACATATGGCGGGCAATAACGGTGGCCCCCGGGGGGCGGAGGCTCTTCTGGTGGTGGCGGTAACCGGGGCAACAACGGGAACGGGCAGCGCCCGCCCGAGGGTGACAAACCCCAGATCCCCGAAATCGATGACCTGATGAAAAAGGGTCAGGAACAGCTGCGCGTGCTGATGGGTGGTCGTGGCGACAACCGCGGCGGCGGCGGCGGTTCTGGACAAGGTGGGGGCGGCGGTCCGCTGTTCACCCGTGGTACCATAGGCTTGGGTCTTGTTGCGGCTGCGGTTCTGTGGGGCTTTGCCAGCATCTACACCGTCAAGCCCGAAGAACAATCCGTTGAACTGTTTCTGGGCAAGTTCTCGGCCATTGGCGAGCCGGGTCTGAACTTTGCGCCCTGGCCGCTGGTTACAGCCGAGGTTATCCCGGTTACCCGCGAACAGACCGAAGACATGGGCGGTGCACGTGGTGGCAACGATGGCCTGATGCTGACCGGGGACGAAAACGTCGTCGACATCGACTATCAGGTCGTTTGGAACATCAACGATCCGGCTAAGTATCTGTTCAACCTGCGCGACCCGCGTCCGACCATCCGCGCGGTGTCGGAATCAGCGATGCGTGAAATTATCGCTCAGTCTGATCTGGCACCGATCCTGAACAGGGACCGTGGTGTCATTGGTGATCGTCTGCAGGACCTGATCCAGTCGACCCTGGACAGCTACGATTCTGGTGTGAACATCATCCGCGTTAACTTTGACAAGGCCGACCCGCCTCCAACCGTGATCGACGCTTTCCGCGACGTTCAGGCCGCCGCGCAGGAGCGTGACCGTCTGCAAAACGTGGCGGATGCCTATGCCAACCGGGTTCTCGCCGAGGCACGCGGTGAAGCCGCGCAGCTGCTGGAAGAAGCCGAAGGGTATCGTGCTCGTGTGGTCAACGAGGCCGAAGGTGAAGCCAGCCGTTTCTCGGCCGTTCTTGAGGAATACTCCAAGGCTCCTGAAGTGACACGCAAGCGTCTGTATCTGGAAACCATGGAAGAGGTTCTGGGTGACGTGAACAAAATCATCCTTGACCCCAGCACCGGTGGCGAAGGCCAGGGCGTTGTGCCCTATCTGCCGCTCAATGAACTGCAGCGCAAATCCAACGAGGGGTCGAACTGATGCGGAAAACAACTTTTGTTCTGCCCGTGATCGTGGTCGCCGTTGTTGTGGCCCTGTCGGCGCTTTTCATCGTGGACGAGCGTGAAAAAGCGCTGGTTCTGCAATTTGGTCGTGTAATCGACGTCAAGGAAGAACCGGGTCTGGCGTTCAAGATCCCGCTGATCCAAGAGGTCGTGCGCTATGACAGCCGCATTCTGTCCATCGACGTACAACCGCTCGAAGTGACGCCGCTGGATGATCGTCGTTTGGTGGTTGATGCCTTTGCCCGCTACCGGATCAGAGACGTCAAACAGTTCCGTCAGGCCGTTGGTGTTGGTGGCTTGGCCACTGCCGAGGATCGTCTGGACAGCATTTTGCGGGCTGAAACCCGCGAAGTGTTGGGCTCGGTCAGCTCCAAGGACATCCTGAGCTCGGACCGTGCCGCGTTGATGCTGCGCATTCGTAATGCGGCAATTGCCGAGGCTATGGCCCTAGGCTTGGAAGTAATCGACGTGCGTTTGAAAGCCACCGATCTGCCTAGCCAGAACCTTGAAGCGACATTCGACAGGATGCGCGCTGAACGGGAACGTGAAGCAACGGACGAGCGGGCCCGTGGTAACGAGGCGGCGCAGCGTGTGCGCGCACAAGCCGACCGGACCGTTGTTGAGCTGGTGTCCGAGGCTAAGCGTGAAGCCGAAGTCACCCGCGGTGAAGCAGACGCGCAGCGGAACGCGATCTTTGCTGAAGCATATGGTCAGGACGCAGAGTTCTTTGAATTCTACCGCTCACTGACGGCTTACGCACGCTCGCTGAAGGGCAGCAACAGCTCGATGGTGATGAGCCCGGATTCCGAGTTCTTCAACTATCTTAAGTCGTCCGACGGCGCGGCGGCGTCTGAATGATGGCAACGATCCTTCTGGCTCTCGGGCTGGTACTGATTGTCGAGGGGCTGGCGTATGCGCTGGCCCCTTCGCTTATTGAACGCATGTTGGAAACGCTGCGCCAAATCCCCGAGGCCGCGCGACGGCAGGTGGGTTTGCTGGCGCTGGTCAGCGGGCTTATTCTGGTCTGGCTGGCGCATCAATTTGGCGTCTAAGGTCACGAGCGGTTGAATTGAGCGCGATCTGACGTTGCGGGGGCGCACTTTCTGACTACATTAGATGCGAATGCAGGCGTCCGGCCAAGCGGGCGCCCGAATGGTTTTGTTCCAAGGAGGCTTCCAGTGCAGTCAAAAGCACGTGCAATTTCTATCACAAAGGACCGTGACACATGGATGTCGCAGGCGCGCCTGATGTGGCTAGTGGCCCTGTCGACGCTGTTCGTGCTGGCGCAGGTCCTTGTGGCCCAAGCCCGTCCCGAGAGCCTCGCACCGCTGGCAGGCCGAATTAGTACTGCAGTGGTGAATATCACCACTTCGACACTTGTCGAAGGGCGGACCGGGCCGCAAGGGATCGTACCCGAAGGCTCTCCCTTCGAGGATTTCTTTCGCGAATTCCAGGATCGCAACAACAATGGCGACGGCAATCGCCCGCGCCGCAGTTCTGCCTTGGGGTCGGGGTTCGTGATCTCCGAAGATGGGTTCATCGTCACCAACAACCACGTGATTGCCGAAGCAGATGAAATTCTGATTGAGTTCTTTCCGGGTGATGGCCAACCAGCCAAGGAACTCGTAGCCAAGGTGATTGGTACTGACGAAAAGACGGATATCGCGCTGTTGAAGGTCGAGGCCGATGGCCCACTTAAATTTGTCAAATTTGGCGACAGCGACACAGCCCGTGTGGGTGATTGGGTGATCGCCATGGGCAATCCGTTGGGACAGGGCTTTTCGGTCAGCGCCGGTATCGTTTCGGCGCGTAACCGGGCGCTAAGTGGCTCCTATGACGACTACATCCAGACCGACGCGGCAATCAACCGGGGTAATTCTGGCGGACCGCTGTTCAACATGGATGGTCAGGTGATTGGCGTGAACACCGCTATCCTGTCACCCAACGGCGGATCGATCGGGATTGGTTTTTCGATGGCATCCAATGTGGTGACAAAGGTTGTGGACCAACTCAAGGAATTCGGCGAAACCCGCCGTGGATGGCTGGGTGTGCGTATTCAGGACGTAACCGAAGATGTGGCCGAGGCCATGGGACTTAGCAAGGCAGCAGGTGCTTTGATTACGGATGTGCCGGACGGCCCTGCAAAAGACGCGGGATTGCTTGCCGGAGACGTGATTTTGACCTTTGACGGTGTCGACGTGAAGGACACCCGAGCCTTGGTGCGTCAGGTCGGGGAAACCACTGTCGGCAAGGCTGTGCGCGTTGTGGTTCACCGCGAAGGAAGCACCCAGACGGTGCTGGTGACACTGGGCCGCCGGGAAGATGCCGAACGGGCCGAGAATGGAAGTCCAGAGGATCAGGATGAACCTGACACCTCACAAAAGGACATACTGGGATTGACGTTGGGTGCGTTGACGTCGGATCTGCGCAGCGAATTGGGTTTGGATGATGACGCAACCGGGTTGGTTATCATGGACATTGATGAAACGTCTGAGGCCTTTGAAAAGGGACTTCGCTCCGGGGATCTGATCACCGAAGCGGGCCAGCAAAAAGTCGAAGCTCTGTCCGATTTGGACGATCGCATAGATGAAGCGACCGAAGCGGGTCGTAAGTCTCTGCTTCTGCTGGTGCGCCGGGCCGGGGAGCCTCGGTTCGTGGCCCTGACGCTGGAGGAGTAAGCCAGTTCTGCAAAATACCTGACCCGCAAGTGGTGGGCCAGGAACTGTTCGGATGGCCGCGGGGTATGTACCGCGGCCATTTCGTTGGGCGGAAGCGGATGAGCGGACCGGACAAAAAGTTTGCGCAGAACCGTGATGTCTGGATATGGCAAAGAGCCGCCACGCCGAAAGAAAAAGCCATGCACCTGGGTGCATGGCTGTGGTGTGGTGCGGAGACAACTTGGGACTGAACTTTGGTAAGGTTCGTTGGCCCCCCGACTGTTACCAAGGCCAGAATTTCATAGTTCGATGTTTGTGTCTGTGATCCATGTCACAAGCGTGCAGAGCCATGTGAATTTTATATCTGATCCGGGTCTGCGAGGTCTCTAAGAGTCTCAAAATCGCGTATGATCAATGCGCCACGAGTTGCATCCAGAACACCCAGCCGTTTCCACCCTGATATGGTCTTGGAAATCGCTTCTCGTGTCGCGCCGACGTACTCTGCAAGCTCTGCCTGGGAAAGATTGATCGTCGAGTCACAATTCCCACCAACCGTTGCCAGATGGAGCAACTTGCGCGCCAGTCTGGTCGGGACGGCAAGAAAGACTTGCTCATTGAGTTGCTGGCCCATCCACCGCATACGTTTTCCCGCAAGCCTGATCAGGTCACCCGCCAATTCAGGGTGCTGTTGAACTTGTTCAAGAACGTCAGCGCTGCGAATACTCAAAACTCGAGATGGTTCAGCCGCAGTCACGGTTGCGGTCCGTGGACCGGGATCGAACAAGGCAATCTCGCCGAAAATCGCACCAGGCCCCATCAGGTCCAGAGACAACTTGCGACCATTCAAAGACAGGATCGAAAACTCGAGGGTTCCATCAACTATCGCATAGAGCGCATCCCCGGTCGTACCCTGCTCGAACAGGATGTCGCCACGGCCGAGGCTGACTTCGGTGGCCTGCGATGACAGCATGGCCTTTAGGCGATCTGATACTTCGACCAGAAAACCGGTTTCCGGTAATGACGTCATGCAGGCCTCCTATGCTCAAGGTCTAGGAGGAGTGGCGCGGTAATGCAATGATATTGCATTCACATTTGGTATAGCTGCAAGGACCGGTGACTGCGCTCCCTGCATCTGGCAGATTTCCGAACAGCAACAAATCTATGCTCTCACGCATGCCCGGTGCCTGTCGGCAACGTTCCTGGTCAGGCTTCTTCGTCTTTGTCTGGTTCGATCAGATACTGCTGCAACAAACTGAATTGCATCATTAGAAATGCCATAAGCGCAATGGGAAACCCAAAGGTTTCGATCTTGACCCAAAGGTCAGTCGACATGGTGCGCCACACAAATTCATTCGCGATAGCCAGAATGGCAAAGGCTGCACATAAACGGCGTGTCAGGATCATCCATCCTTCATCACGCATGGGCAGCATCTCATTCAGGATAAATGCCAGGTAGCTGCGCCCTTGTAAAAGGCCGATGCCGAGGATCACGCAGAAACAGCCATAGACCAGCGTTGTCTTCATCTTGAAGAACCGCTCATCATTGAACCAGGCAGTAAGACCACCGAAAAAGATGACCATGAAAGCGGTGAAAATCTGCATCCTGCTGAGCTTGCCAGTCAGATACCACAGCACTCCCATGGCTGCGAGAAGGATGGGAACAAACACAATCGTGGCAACGATAAAGCCGGAATAGTCGACACCACCAAGCGTGTAGCTATTGTCCCGTATACGAAGGTAGATCAGAAAGAAGGCCACAGTAGGCCCAAGCTCCAGCACCTGTTTCAGTATTGGGTTGATTTCGATTTTTTCGGCCATGCCAGGTAATCCGTTCTCTATCCGCCCATCTCAACTATCACGGCACCGAGCGCAATCAACGCCATAAGTGCAATACGGCGTGGTCCGACGGTTTCTTTCAGAACCAACCAACCGATCAGAGCCGCGAAGACCGTGGATGTTTCGCGCAGTACTGCAGCCTCTCCTACCTTGTCCAGACGAGTGGCCAGCATCACGGAACCAAAGGAAAAGAAGGCAATGAAACCGCCGATCACACCACGTAACATGAGTGGGCCTGGTGCCGGGCGGTCAGGCATCCCGCGCCACCGAAGGAAGGCCACAAATGGCAGGGTCGCTCCGTCAATCATGAAAAACCACGCGAGGAAGGTAAACGGATCTGCTGTCGCGCGAATGCCATAGGCGTCATAGGTTGTATAAAGCGCCACAAATAGCCCGGTACAGAAGGCAAGACCCAATGCGACGTTCAGAGTGTCCCGGTTGGTTTCCAGATTGCGCAAATTGTAGAGTGCAAGGCCAAAAATTCCGGACAACAGAACTGCGACCCCCAGCCACTGTGAGACCGTGAAGGCTTCGCCAAACAGCAAATACGCCCCAACTACAGTGAACAACGGTCCGGTACCGCGCACAACGGGGTAGACAACGGTATAGGCCCCGCGGGTATAGGCCATGGCCTGCAGGACCTTGTAAGCAACATGGATGGCCCAGGCCGTGCCAAAGATCACCCACATATGCGGTTCTGGCCAGGGCACGACAAAAAGCGCAAATGGCATGGCCATCAGACAATAAGAAAAGTCGATGGCCCCGCGCGTCAGCCACGGGTCGTGTCGGCCCTTCTGTAATGCGCCGAATACTGCGTGCAGAAAGGCGGCAAGCAACGCCAGTGCCAGAGCCATCTGATGACCGGCTTCGGTGCCTTCCAGAGAAATCAGCCAGTCGCTCAATTTGATGGGTCTTTCCCGGTTGAGAGGCAGGGGGGCGTCTGCACCCGAACCCCCGAGAGAATTTCAGCCAAAAGGATGTGGGTTCAATCGCTGCCGAGTCCGGTCAAGGCCTTGGCGAAATCTTGTGGATCAAAGGGGGCAAGATCATCGATCTGTTCGCCCACTCCGATGGCGTGGATCGGCAGACCAAATTTGTCTGCCAGCGCCACCAGCACGCCACCCTTTGCAGTGCCGTCGAGCTTGGTCATCACCAGCCCCGAAACATCCGAGATGTTGCGGAACACCTCGACCTGGTTGAGCGCGTTCTGGCCGGTGGTGGCGTCCAGTACCAACAGGGTGTTATGGGGTGCGGTTTCGTCTTTCTTGCGGATCACGCGCACGATCTTGGCAAGTTCTTCCATCAGGTCTGCGCGGTTTTGCAGACGCCCTGCAGTATCGATCATCAGCAGGTCGGCGCCGTCCTCTTGCGCGCGGGTCATGGCGTCAAAAGCAAGGCTGGCAGGATCGGATCCCTCGGGCGCGGTTAGAACGGGCACACCCGCACGCTCGCCCCAAACCTGCAATTGCTCCACGGCCGCGGCGCGGAACGTGTCACCAGCGGCGATTACCACCTTTTTGCCAGCGGATTTAAACTGGCTTGCCAGTTTGCCGATCGTTGTAGTTTTGCCCGAGCCGTTGACGCCTACGACCAGAACCACTTGTGGGCGTTTGGAATAAAGCGGCAAGGGTTTGGCTACGGGCTCCATCACCCGCGTGACTTCATCCGCCAGCATTTGTTTGATTTCGTCTGTCGAGAGCTTTTTGCCAAAGCGCCCCTCGGCCATGTTCGAAGTCACTCGCAGAGCAGTGTCGACGCCCATGTCCGAGGCGATCAGCAATTCCTCAAGCTGTTCAATCATGTCATCGTCAAGAACGCGGCGGGTGACAGTGCGCGTCTCGTCACGTGTGAACAGTCGGCCCAGCAGCCCTTTTGATTGCGGAGTGGAGGCAGGCTGAGGTTGTGGATCTAGCGGCGCTGCAGGCGTTGGAATCGGCTCGACTACAGGTTCTGGCAGTTCTTCGGCGACCGGTGGTTGCGAAGTCGCGGGCTCAGGGTCTGCGGCGGGCTCTTCAATGGTAGGAACGGGCTGCGAGCTGTCTTGCTGCGGCTCGGTGTTCAGGGTTTCTTCTTCACCGCCGTCCTCGATAATTGCATCCAAACCCTGTTCGAGCTTGGAAGAGGATTTGAACAAACGGTCTTTGAGCTTTGAAAAAAACGCCATCGTGATCTCCGCGCAGTGCTGTACTCACCTAATGCGTATTCAGGCCAGTTGCAAAGGGTCACACGAAGGCAAAGACGAACCCGGCCTGCGCGCCCCAGTAGAGTACCCAAATCGCATAGGGCGTCAGGTGGAGCGCGGGATGGTCAGAGCGCAGAAGAAACTTCTCGGTTGCAAGGATAAGGTCCGATGCGACAAAGGCCGCTGCCGCAGGGAAGACCCAGATCAGATATCCGGCCTGAGGCAAAGCCAGAGCGGAAATTCCCATGCCGAGAATGATCGGGATATAGGCCAGAACCGGGATGCGCAGAGCCCCGGCTCGAGGCGGTAGTAGGACGGACACTGCGACGCCCAATCCTATCAATACGAACAGAGGGCCAGGGTTCGAACCAATCAACGCCCAATCGCTGCTAGGATGTGTCAGAAACAACGCAACATAGGCAAGATGACCGGCGGCGAAGGCCCCGATACCTGCCATGAACGTTTGGTCTGTATCACGCGACAAAAGCGCGTCACCGGTTGCGCACAAAGCCAATGCCAAAGAGAGGAGCCAATTGTCGGCCGCACCAGCAATCACCGCAAGAGCTGCGACCGACAGTGTTTTGGTCAACGTGCGTATCGTGCCAACTGAGCGGGTGGTCAGAAAAAGATATGCAATGGCATTTGCCGCGGCAAACAAGAACAGGGCAAAGAGCATAGGCGTCTCGATTTCTTTCTTTTGGCAAGAAAGCCCGGAAACGTTGCAGGGTACAAGTCCCGGTGATCGACAATTCCAATTGACTGACGCGAAGTTATCGCGCGCTTGGTTGGTGTTGACCGACTTTGTTTCACTTGGCGGTTTTGAAAGGAACGCGGAGCCGTTGCCTGGTGCCATGATTCAGCACGCAGGTGTCTATTCCGCCAGATGTGGCGACGATTGATACAATCTGCAAAACTGGCTTCATGTTTGTCCGATTGATGATTCTAGTCACCCTTTTAGGGATGCCCGCGTGGGCTCAAAGCCCACTGTCCGCTGATGAATTCGATACGTATTCGCAAGGAAAAACCCTTTTCTACGGATCCAATGGCGAAATTTACGGTGTCGAACGCTACATGGCCAATCGGCGTGTGATCTGGTCATTCCTGGATGGCAAGTGCAAAGAGGGCCATTGGTATGAGCGCGACGGGCAAATCTGTTTCATTTACGAGGACAGGTTGGATCCACAGTGTTGGAGCTTTTTGAAAACTCCGAGCGGTCTGGTTGCTCGGTTCGAGGATGATCCTAGCAGCACTGAACTCTATGAGGCCAAAGACATCGGCGAGGAGATGATCTGCTACGGCCCGGAGGTGGGGGTTTAACCTTTGAACCGAACAGCTGGCAGGTCTAGGTCAATGCCAGTGTGTGTTTCTGTGTTTTGGATGCGTGCCCCGAGGCGCTCCTGCACCCGATCGATCTTGACTGCGTCAGCCTCGATAACGGCTTTGGACCGGGGGCCCTGCCTTCGGCTCGGTGTGGTCCAGCGTGTGGCAGTTGCTCAATCTCAGATGTCACCCGCCGTGCGCAGCGCGGCTCGGCCCAACGGGAGGAGGTGTCCCGCAAGGGGCATCGACGACGGGCGGGAGTGTCCCCGCTCTTTGTATTCTAACTGACGCGCAGCGGGTCGTATGACACTATGACGTGTTCTTGGTAAGCCGGACGTTGGCACAGGTCGCTGTAATACCGGTGCAGATTCGTAAAGTCAGCGCGCTCAATATCTATATCGTAGTAGCGATAGAGGACATGGCCCAGCTGAATGTCGGCCAGTGTAAGATCTGGACCTGTCAAAAAAGGTGTCTGTGCCAGTTGCCTGTCTGCAATCCTCAGCTTTTGCTCAAGCAATCGAACTGCTGTCCGAACTGCGTTGACGTCCTGATCTTGCGGTGCGGTTCTCACCACGCGCCAAAACACTGGAACAGTGAACTCCATCGCAATATTGATCTTGGCCCATTCGGCCCATTTGTCGACCTGCGCACGTGTGACCAGATCTACCGGCCAAAAGCTGTCGTCGCCATAGGTCGCCGCCAGGTATCGCACGATCGCGCCGGTTTCCCAGATTGGCGCGCCGTCCCCGTCCCGTAGCACGGGAACCGTGCGGTTGGGATTGAGCGCACCAAAGGCATCTGTATCCAGACCCCCGTGGACGTGGCCTGCGTCGTGGCGAGTGTAGCGCAGACCCAGTTCTCCGACGCACCACAAAAGGGCCTGCACATTCGACGAAGTCTTGCGGCCCCAGATCGTCAGCATCTCAGAACAAGGACCCTTGGTTGGGCGGCGTTGGCTTGGCCTTTTTAGGCGTGGGCTTGGTGGAGGGTTGAGCATCGCCGGACCCTGTCGTCACGCGCCCATCGTGGAATTGGATTTCCAGCGTTGCCGCCTGTTCGGCCTGCGCCTTCGATGTGACCAACTCTTTGCCAGACCGCACAACAGCAAAACCACGCTCCAGCGTCGCCTCATAGCCCAGCGACATGAGCATTCTTTCGTTGTGCTCCAACTGCGCAGCAAGCCGTTCCATCTGTGTCTTGCCGACAGCGGACAAGCGTTGTGTCAGGGTGGAAAAGTCAGATCGTTTGCGCAACACATCCTGCGCCAGTCGATCCGGGTTGAGACCTCTGGCTTGGCTTTGGAACCGCTCGCGCCGCGCAGTAATCGCGCGGGACAAGGCGGGGGCTGTGCGCTCGCTCAGCCGCGTCAGGTTCTGGCGATCGGTTTGAATACGGCGTTGCAGGGTCGAGGCGCGCAGAGGGGCGGCGATCTCGGACAGGGACAACCGCCGCCGCTGCACGCCTTGTTTCAGGGCGTTGGGCAATTTGTCGGCTGCCATGTCCAACCGTTGGCGTGGGGTGTCGAGCAGTGTTTCTGCGCGCGGCAGCGCCCGGGCCAGATCACGCAGACGTTGCGACCGGCGTTGCACGCCGTCCGTGGTTGCGCGCGACAGCCGCGCGCCTTGCTCTTCGATCCATGTGGTGAGTTCCAGTCGCACAGGCACCGCCAATTCCGCTGCCGCCGTGGGCGTCGGTGCACGGTGGTCCGAGACAAAGTCGATCAAAGTGGTGTCGGTTTCATGTCCAACGGCAGAAATCAGGGGAATGTCACTGGCGGCGGCTGCGCGCGCGACGACCTCTTCGTTGAAGCCCCAGAGGTCTTCGACCGAGCCGCCACCGCGCGCCACAATCAGAAGATCGGGCCGGGGCAGGGCGCCGCCGGGTGTCAATTGGTTGAACCCGTCGATGGCGCGGGCCACTTCGGGCGCACAGTTGGCGCCTTGCACGGCCACAGGCCAGATCAGCACCTTGCGTGGAAAGCGATCCCGCAACCGATGCAGGATGTCACGGATCACAGCACCCGAAGGCGAGGTCACAACACCGATGATCTGCGGCAGATAAGGCAGGGGTTTCTTGCGCTCTGGTGCAAACAGCCCCTCGGCTTCGAGTTGTTTCTTACGTTTCTCCAGCAGCGCCATCAGCGCGCCCTGACCGGCAACCGCAACCTCGTCCACGTTCATGTTATATTTCGACTGCGCGCCAAAGGCTGTGAGTCGCCCGGTCACCACGACCTCGAGCCCTTCTTCGGGAACCACAGACAGGCTACTGACCTGACCTTTCCAGGTGGTACAGGCGAGCACGTTGCGGTCATCCTTGACGTCGTAATACAAGTGACCCGAACGCGCCTTGAATACGCGGCCCACTTCGCCACGCACACGGATCTGTCCAAACGTGCCCTCAAGCGTGCGCTTGACCTCGCCCGACAGCTCGGACACTGAATATTCAGGCGTGTTTTGACCCGGAACAGGGTCGTCGAGGAGGTCGGACATTTCGGCACCTTGTGTGAACGGTCGGGCCAGCTTAGAACGCGCGGCAAGCAAGGCCAAGCAGATCGGAGCGCGTTTCATGAATATCCTTATCCTCGGCAGCGGCGGGCGGGAACACAGCTTGGCGTGGGCCGTGCTGCAGAACCCCAAATGCGACAAGCTGATCGTGGCGCCGGGCAACGCAGGCATCGCGCAGATCGCTGATTGCGCATCCATCGACATCGAAAGTGGTGGCGCGGTAGTCAGCTTTGCCGAAGAGAACGCGATTGATTTCGTCATCGTCGGGCCCGAGGCGCCTTTGGCGGCTGGTGTGGCGGATCGCTTGCGCGAGGCGGGTATTCTGGTGTTTGGCCCCTCGGCGGCAGCCGCGCAGCTCGAAGCATCCAAAAGTTTCACCAAGGAAATCTGCGCTGCAGCCAATGCGCCGACCGCAGGCTACGGTCACTTCACCGATGCTGAGGCTGCCAAAGCCTACATCCGCGAGCAGGGCGCGCCGATTGTGGTCAAAGCCGACGGTCTGGCCGCAGGCAAGGGTGTGATCGTGGCGATGGACGAGCAAACCGCGCTGGACGCCATCGACGACATGTTCGGCGGTGCTTTTGGTGGGGCTGGGGCCGAGGTCGTGATCGAAGAATTCATGGATGGGGAAGAGGCCTCGCTGTTCGTGCTCTGTGACGGCGAGGACATCCTGTCCGTCGGCACCGCTCAGGACCACAAGCGCGTGGGCGAAGGCGACACCGGACTGAACACCGGTGGCATGGGGGCCTATTCCCCGGCACCGGTGCTGAGCACCGAGATCGAGGCGCTGGCGATGGACCAGATCGTGCGCCCGACCATGGCCGAAATGGCCAAGCGCGGCATGCCATTTCAGGGCGTGCTCTATGTCGGGTTGATGATCAAGGACGGCCAACCTCGACTGGTGGAATACAACGTGCGCTTTGGCGACCCGGAATGTCAGGTGCTGATGATGCGCTTGGGCGCGCAGGTGATGGATCTGATGCATGCCGCTGCGCAGGGGCGTCTGGGGCAAGCGCAGGTGAACTGGGGGGATGATCACGCGATCACGGTTGTCATGGCGGCCAACGGCTATCCGGGGTCCTACGAGAAGGGGACCGAGATCAAGGGACTGGACGCGCTGCCCGAAGACAGCTCGAACATGGTGTTCCACGCGGGTACCAAAGCCGAAGGCGGTGCGGTACTGGCGACGGGCGGGCGCGTTCTGAACGTGACGGCGCGGGGGGCTCGCTGCAAGAGGCACGGGACCGGGCTTATGAGATGGTCGAGGCCATCGACTGGCCCGGCGGGTTCTACCGCCGCGACATTGGCTGGCGTGCGCTGTAAGCTACGTCGCTGATGAACCAAGACCGAAGAAAGCCCCTTAGAATGGGGCTTTCTTTCAGGCAGTAGTCCAGCGTATTAGGCACATTGGAGCGGTTAAACATAACTCAGGAAGTGTGTTTTGAACCCAAACCAACCCATTCATTCTACTCACTTGACCTGATCGGGTTCATGGTCTCTGCAAAGAGTGTCAGAAAACCACTGGCTGTTATGTTCAGACGAACACGTTGCGGAGATCCATGATGACCGAGTTTGATTGGCATTCTGGCGATATTGATCGGGAAACTCCCGTCACTCAGAATTATAAGTCAACTCAGAACGTTCGACGTTTCATGAGATCGCAATGCGGTGACAATTTCAAATTTGATCGGTCATTTATGTTTTGGATTAAGAATGGCGATCCAAAGACCATGGGCGACGTGGCTGATGAGTGGATCAACCGATGCTCGTGAGAGGCTGTTGATGGTAGCAGCGACCCCTTGCAACGGCAGCATCGCCCGCTCAGCGAATTTTGGTTGAAGAACAGAGGAATAGCTGCGGTGGCGCTCCCGCCCTTCGTTGACGCCTGGACGGCGTCGCCTCTGGTTGGGCCGCGCGCCGCGCTGTCGCACGGCGCGGTTGCGCCTTGGGTCAACAATTGCGAGCGGTTTCCAGGCTTTGGCGTCCGGTGAAAGCTCCTAGGTCGCTTTGTTGCCAACCTTGAGCGCTATGGCGGACCGAGATGATGCGGCGCCAGTCGCCTGACGCAAGGATAAGTTCTGGTGTCCCACCGCACTCGCGCAAGCCGCCTGAGATGAAATCTTGGCCAATTCGGTGGTTGGTCAAGCCGGGGAGGGTGGCAACCTCGGTCAGTGTGCCGTCCCTGTACCGCCAGATGCGCAGTGTTTTGGCCAGATGGGGGCGGTCGACATAGGCGATTTCGACATGGCCATCGCCATCCAGATCACTGATCCCTGCCGGGGCCAGCCAACGGTTGCGGGTGCCGATATGGGGAGTGGAGGCGATCTTTTGGCCGGTCAGATCATAAACAGCCAGTTGCGCGCCGGTTTGGGCCTGGCTTTCGATGGTGACGATTTCGGGCACCTCGTCGCCGTCCAGATCGGCAAGCCGGGGAGCAAGGTCCTCAAACACGCGGTCCTGGGGGAGGCGCACAGTCACGGTCTGACCGGCTGACCGGATCACCAATGCGCCGTACTCCACGTCGTCTCCCAACACACCATGAGGATAACGCCGGGTCGGCTCGTCATATTCGGCAGTGACTGCTGGTTGTGTGGTTTGTGACGTAGCCGCTTGCGACAGTGGCCACAGACACAAAGCCAAAACCGCGCCGCGGATGGGCGCGGGCCAGGGGCGCGACGGGTGGCGCGGCGCCCCTCGCAGCATCAGATCTGTTTCTCGGGCATTTGAACGATCAGGCCGTCCAGCGCATCGGTCACTTTGACCTGGCAGGTCAGGCGCGAGCGGGCGGCGTCGGGCTCGAAAGCAAAGTCCAGCATGTCCTCTTCCATGTCATCCTTGGCGGGCAGCTTCTCGACCCAGTCGGGGTGGACATAGACGTGGCAGGTCGAGCAGGCACAGGCGCCGCCGCAATCTGCCTCGATGCCGGGAATGTTGTTGTCCCGTGCGCCTTCCATCACGGTCAGGCCGTTGGCGACGTTGACGGTATGCTCTTTGCCACCGTGCTCGATGTAAGTGATCTTTGCCATTGCTCACGTCTTCCTTTGCGATGTTCCGCGAACTCCTTAGACAAGGGACATGGGTGATGCCAGTGTCATTTGCGACCCAGCATGGCGCGTCTGGACTTTCGTAGCGTATGTTCTATCTTTGTTCCGAATTGTGATCCAAAAAACAAGGCAGGGCCGTGATGTTCGTGACGCCGATTCATCAAAGCAACACAGCAGGCAACTGGCCACGCCCACCTGCCTGCCTGGTGGCAACCCGGTTGGAGGAGCCGCCCGAGGGCGCGCGGATCACGGTGGCGGGGCTGGTGATCCTGCGACAAAGACCCGGAACCGCCAAGGGGGTGATCTTTCTCACGCTCGAAGATGAAACTGGTGTGGTCAATATCGTGGTCTGGCGCAAGATCTACGAACGATTCCGCCGAGCTGTCATTGCTGGGCGGCTCTTGCGGGTGACGGGCCGGATGCAGCGGGCTCATTCTGTCACCCATGTGATCGCCGAGGAGATTGAGGACATCTCGCCCATGCTGGATCAGTTGCTGGCCCAACAGGCATCTTTCTGACATGCCATGATGTCTCCCTTTGCGTGGAGAACACTTTTGCGATAAGATTTCCGCAAAAGCCCACAGAGGCACGAGCATGAGCCAGTTTCGAACTATCCTAGGCGCACTTGCGCTTACAGGCCTTTGGGCTTGTTCTTCTGCTGTGCCGGATCTGGCGGCGCTGAGTGAACCCGAGGTTACACGCTTCAATGCTCAAGCCCCACCGGGTGCGGCCCCGGACACTTGTTGGGGTAAGGATGTAATGCCTGCCGTCATCGAAACCGTTACCAATCAGGTCATGCTGCAGCTAAGCCGAAGTGCTTGCAGACGGTACAGTCCAGCAACCCGCGATGTTCAAAACCGAAACCCAGCAACAGATCGTTCGCCCCCGGCAGGAAACCTGGTTTCAGACACCCTGCGCGGACGAAATGACGCCTGAATTTGTCTCGTCGGTTCAACGCGCCTTGGCTGCGCGCTATCTCTATCGCGGCCCAATCAATGGCGAGATGGACGCCCGCACGCGCGCCGCAGTGCGCCGCTATCAAAAGCCCGAGGGTTTGGATTCGGGCATCCTAAGTCTGGCTGCTGCTCGCAAACTGGGGTTGGTTGCCATTGAGCTTGATGGCGTCGAGTCAGACTTGGAACCGGACAAAGTCCAGCAGGACGATATCTGAATCTGCAAGGGATGACCCTCACAGTATTATTTTCGATTGAACAGGGTGTCCTGCGCCTGTTTGCTGCGATGATCACCGCGTAACTCGATTTTCAGGGATTGACCCGCCTGCACGCCGGGGCGGTCTCCGATCTGCTCCAGCCAGCGCGCGAAATGCGGTTTGTCGTCCAGTGTCTGTTGCTGACCTTCCCACAAACATGCCCAAGGCCAGATCGCCATATCCGCAATAGAATAGAAATCACCGCCAACGTATTCGTTGTCGGCCAGACGTCGATCCAACACGCCATAAAGCCGAGCAACCTCGGCGCGATAGCGGTCCTTGGGATAGGGCAGGTCCTGTGGTGGGTCCATATTGGGCGCGTACTTCAGAAAGTGATGCGCTTGCCCCGCCATCGGACCAACGCCGCCCATCTGCCACATGAGCCATTGTTCGACAGCAAGGCGGTCCCGCTCGGTTTCACCATAGAACCGCCCGGTTTTGCGCGCCAAGTACATCAGGATCGCCCCGCTTTCAAAAAGCGAGACCGGCTCTCCTTCAGGGCCATCTGGGTCGATGATGGCGGGCATCCGGTTGTTGGGGGCGATTTCAAGGAATTCGGGTTTGAACTGATCGCCTTTGCCGATGTTGATCAAGTGCAGATTGTAGGGCAACCCCATCTCTTCGAGCGCGATAGACACCTTCCACCCGTTAGGTGTTGGCCAATAAAAAAGGTCAATCGGTTCCGGCATGTTTTTCCCTCAGGTCCTTGCGTTGCCTCATTGGGGCAGCGTTCAGAGATGGATCATGAGGTATTCTGGGCAATCGGCAAAGGGGGATAATAGCGGGGCATTGCGAACAATCGCGACCAACGGGCAGCTGTGTGGTCTGGCAGAGCTTCACGCAAAGCTGCCTGTGACAATTGCTCATCGTCATAAAGCAGCCTTTCATAAAGGTTAAAAACACCGGGTCGAATGTAGCTGGACCAATGGCAAATGCGGCGTTTGGAAGGGGCGATCGAGATGCCCAATCCCGCCAACGCGCGCAGGCAATCATTGCAATCCAGTTGCAGGGTCACAGCGTTCGGTGCCTCAATCCCAAGTCCGATCGCTCTGTCATTTCGGGCCTGCGGCGGAATCAGCCTTTCAAAGAGGAAATCGAACAAGTCGTTTTCGCGAGTGGCAACGTTAATGAATTCTGTTGCTTGCCCGGCTTTGCTCGACAAGGCATGCCGAACCCTTGCTTGATAAGCGGCGCCGGTCATTGAAATCACACGGTTCAAGTCGCCTGGCTCCAAATGAAAAAGAGCCTCTAGCGCAAGCTCGATACCAAGAGAATGCCCGATGAAATGGATATGGCGGTTCGGGTTTTCACGCTTGAGACCGAGGATCACTTTGGCCATAGCCCGACCAGCCTCTAGGGCTCGGCTGCGAGCGGTCCATAAAGTTCCCGTCGCATTCCAACCAAACGCGATAGCCAAACGATTTGATTGATCAACGCCGAGGGCGTTTGGCCAGCTGACAACCCGTTTATGCATGTTTCTGGGATTTGACGAAAAAACCAGTTGATGAGGGCAATCGTTCCGAGCGTGTGGCCGATAGGTAAACCCATGGGTCATGATGACCACTGGCCCGGGAATATTTCGCGTCTGCCTTAAAGCGCAATCCACCGGTTGTGGGCTGTCATGCAATGTTGGTTGCGCTCTGTTTGCGTCGATCCGAAGTATCGTCATCCAGTTGCCTCGATCCAGATGTGCACGGTCTCCTTCGCATGACGCTATGACCATTCGATGAAGCCGCAGTTACAGCTCCGTGACGGTCGGTGTTGCCGAGGCTCTTTGAATGCAGCTGTAGCAGGCTTGACGCAGAGGGATGTCAGGCGTAAACGCAGGGCACGAGCTACGTGGCGATTTGTTACCGGATTGCGGGCCACGCTAAACAACACCGCTAAAAGGTCAGGATGAAAGCCCCCTTTCGCTTGACCGCGTTAGGGGTTTTTTATTTTGAGCTTTCCGCCGGAAAGCATGGAAAGGAACGATGACATGAGCGAGAGCTGGAACAAGCGCACCCAGGCCGTCCATGGCGGTGTGCGCCGCAGCCAATACAACGAAGTCAGCGAGGCTATCTTTCTGACCCAGGGGTTCGTCTATGAAAACGCGGAAGCCGCCGAGGCGCGGTTCATCGAATGCGGTGAGGATGAGTTCATCTATGCCCGTTATGGCAACCCCACCGTGTCGATGTTTGAACAACGCATTGCGGCGCTTGAGGGCGGCGAGGATGCCTTTGCCACTGCCTCTGGCATGGCCGCCGTCAACGGCGCGCTGACCTCGATGCTGAAGGCTGGCGATCACGTGGTTTCGGCCAAGGCATTGTTTGGCTCGTGCCTCTACATCCTGGAGAACATCCTGGCCCGCTATGGTGTCGAGGTGACTTTTGTCGACGGCACCAACCTGACAGAGTGGGAGGCGGCGATCCGTCCTGACACCAAGGCGGTGTTCTTCGAATCTATGTCAAATCCCACGCTCGAGGTGATTGACATCGAAGCGGTGGCAAAGCTTGCCCATGCGGTTGGTGCGACCGTAATCGTCGACAACGTCTTCTCGACGCCGGTGTTTTCACGAGCGATCGAGCAAGGCGCCGACGTGGTGGTATATTCGGCGACAAAGCACATCGACGGCCAGGGCCGTGCGCTGGGCGGGGTGATTATTGGCACCAAGGAGTTCATCCGCGGCACGGTCGAACCCTATCTCAAGCACACCGGCGGGGCGCTCAGCCCGTTCAACGCCTGGGTCATGCTCAAGGGTATTGAAACCATGGCGCTGCGCGTGAACGCCCAGGCGGCTACAGCGCAGAAGATCGCAGAGGCGCTCGAAGGACACGCGGCGCTGGAGCGTACCTTGTATCCGGGTTTGGCGACCCATGCGCAGAACGATCTGGTGCAGCGCCAGCTGGGTGGCAAGGGTGGCACGGTCTTGTCGCTGGACATCAACGGCGGCAAGGAAGGTGCGTTTGCGTTTCTGAATGCGCTAAAAATCCCGGTGATTTCCAATAATCTCGGTGACGCCAAGTCCATCGTGACCCACCCGGCCACGACCACGCACCAACGCCTGAGCGAAGATCAGCGCGATGAGCTGGGCATCACTCCGGGCCTGATCCGGTTCTCGGTCGGTTTGGAAGATGCGGATGACTTGCTGGCAGATGTGCGTCAAGCATTGGATAGCCTGCGGGCATGATGCCCGGTTGGGCTGACAAGTCAGAACTCGAGAGGCTCCCGCGCCCGTGCAGACCTGACTACGTCAGCCCCGCTAACGGCCTTGGGCCGGGCGCCTCGCCTTCGGCTCGGCGCGGTTTCGTTCGGACGAAATGTTTCAACTCGCACAGCGTTATGGAACGACTTATCCAGTGAACTCGGCACTGACTGCCGAGCGAAGCGAGGCCCGGCTCAACGGGAGGAGTGCATCTTTGATGCACGTACGATGGGCGGGAGCCTCCCGAATTTACGCGCCACGGTGCCTATTTGCAGATCGGTAATTCCAACGGTGGGTGTTTGGGCAGGGACTGACGCCACTGATTGATCACCGGCTGCAAGGTGCGTTTGGGCCAGAACCTAGGTGCGCCGATGGATTTCAGGCAGGCTGCGTTCCAATAGAGCCCCGCACCGGACACCGATCTGCCCTTTTTCACAGCTTTGGCGACGGCGTTGATGTCCTTCCCTTCGGGATAAATATACAGCGTCGTTGGGTTGCCTTCGGTCAGGGCCAGGATGTCACGCGATTCCGCTGGCGACCAGGTCGTACACCCGTTGCTGCGCCCACCGGTGTAGTTCACTAGCCTGCCATAGGGAACATAGCCTTCTTTGTCTGCATGAGGGCTTTGTGGGTTCTTGAACCGGCACTGCCACTTGAGAAACACCGCTGGATGCCCTCCGATGGCGCGTTCGCGGGCATTTGAAGTCTCTCCCTCGCCATCAAACAGCAGGAATGTGCGATAGAACGGTTTCCGCTGTCCGGACTGAGTGTAATACCCTTTGAACGAGGTTCGGGTTTCCGCCGTCACATAGGCCCCGCCCATCGTCAGCTTGGAACCTTCGGCGTTGCTGAAATTCCTGGCGCATTGCCGCCCGTTGGAAAAATTAGCTTTTTGCAACTTGCGCCCATTGCCATAGCCAGACGACACCGCCTGGAACGTCCGATTGCCCTCGCAGATCACATAGAACCGCCGTCCGGGCCGACCGCTTACCGTGCTGGGACGGGTGGCGTCCTTGGCCAGATAGCAAGGGTTGCTTATCTCTCCCCGCCGACGCTTTTCGTAATAGAGCACCCGCGCACGGCTCAGAACCACGGGGGCGATCTGCCCCTCGCCTGTGCCCATGTGTTTGCGCAGCCAGCTCAGGAATCTCCGAACTTTGCGCAAACGCTTGCGTTGAAAGAACACCCGCCATCGGGATCAGGATCATTGCTGCAATGGCGAGACGACGTGAATGTGACAACATTGGCACATCTCCTGCTTGATCGACCTCGGCTTTAGTATAGCACGGCTTGCACAGATCAGACGTGGAAAAGTCAGCGATGGCAGCAATCAGCCCAAAGCAGGCACTCATCGTGCTAACTCAGGTGTGAAACTGGTTTTCGCTTCAACGGCAATGACAGAGAACACCCGAAGCCTGACAAATTTGCGCTCGGCAGTACATTTCATGCTAGAGTTTTGCAGTTCTGGAAGCTCTGTGTGATGCAGCCAATGACCGATCTGTAGAAGCTGAGGTGCACCCAATGAGTTTGGTTGTGCCGAACCATAAGGAGGTCAAAGTAGTAGGCTTGGTTGTCACATTTCGGGGCGTGTAGCCTGGCAATTTCGAGAATGGTTAAGGCAAGCCCTGCAATTGGGGATCAATTACAGCGCTTTTGCGAAAGCCTAGTTCTTTCCCTCGGGAATATGATGCAAAATGAACTACTTATGTCTAGATTGCGGAAGCCGTTTCAACGGTGTTTCCATTGTAGTTTAGCTACCTATGGCAGCACCATCTCCTCGGGGATCAGCACCACCTTCTAAGAAGCCGGTTTCGCGGTTTATTCTTATTGCTTGCGCATGGCCAAGATTGTCGTTGAAATCATATTGGACTTTAACGGGCTGACCTCTGTGAAGGAGTTCGCGAGCAACCTGTGCCCCGACGCGGGCTTCGATAGATAGATCGCTGACTGAAGTACCCCATGTGCGCCCCATCAACCAACGCGGCGATTCGATTGCCTGTTGAACATCATAACCAAAATCTACAATTCTGCTGACGATGGCCGCATGTGTTTGAGGCTGGCCCTCTCCGCCCATGGATCCGTACACCAGATATGGCGCGCCATCCTTAAACAGCATGGCCGGGATCAGTGTGTGGAAGGTCTTTTTCCCCGGCTCCAGCCGGTTGACGCTGGTATCATCCAGCGCAAAGAACGACCCACGGTTCTGCATGATGATACCGGTGTCGCCTGCGACAAAGCCGCTACCAAAGTCGTGATAGATCGATTCAATGATCGAAACTGCCAGTCCGTCGCTGTCCACCGCACAGAAATAGCAGGTATCACCGGCGGCCCCCTCGACAGGTGCGGCCGCATCATGTTTCAGCCCCGGAGGAACCTCACCCATGACGGCGGCTTTCTTGGGGTCGATCATCTTGCGGCGCTCGGCGGCGTAGTCCTTGCTCAGCAACGTTTCTAGCGGGATATCGACATACTTGGGATCGCTCAGCCACTCATTCCGGTCCGCCAGCGCCAGTTTGGTCGCCTCGGCCATGAAATGATAATAGTCAGCGGTGTTGTCGCCCCAGGATTTGACGTCATAGCCTTCGATGATGTTCAAAAGCTGAAGCGCGGCAAATCCCTGAGTGTTCGGAGGGAATTCATAGACCGTGTGTCCGCGGTAATCGACCGAAATGGGCGACACCCATTCGGCGCGATAATTGGCCAGGTCTTCGGCCCGCAAAGGTGAATCCGCCGCCGCCAGCGCGTCGCACATCACCTGAGCGGTTTCCCCCTCGTAGAACCCCTTGCGCGCCCCATCACGGGCCAGACGCTCAAAGCTGTCGGCCAGATGCGGCAGCACCATGCGGTCACCGTCTTTTGGCGCCTCACCATCAGTCAGAAAAGTCTCAGCCGACAGCGGGTATTGGGTCAGCACCGGCACATCCGTATGTGCCCAGTCCGACAGGGACCGGCTGACCGGGAACCCGTTGCGGGCATAGTGGATAGCGTCTTCGAACAGCTCGGCCCAGGGCAGTTTGCCGTGGCGTTCGTGGGCTTCGCGCCAACCGTCCACAGCCCCCGGAACCGTCAGGGCGGCCAGGGGACCACGCGAGGGGATGACATCAGTGTGGCCGCGTTCCCGGTAGTAGTCGCGCGTTGCCAGCTTGGCCGAGGGGCCGCTGGCGTTCAACGCCTGAACGCCGCCCTTTGCCGGGTCGTGGATCAGCATGAAGCTGTCGCCGCCCAGCCCTGCCATGTGGGGGTAGACAACGCACAATACGGCGTTTGCGGCAATCACAGCATCCACCGCGCTGCCGCCCTGGCGCAGCATTCGTTCACCCGCAGCCGAGGCCAGGACATGCGACGTGGCAACCATGCCGCGCGTGCCATAGGTCGGAGGGCGGCCGGTTCTGGGTCCGTTGGGATGGCTCATTTCATTCTCCTTCAGGATGGGCAGGCAGTGCCGCCCATGTATCACGACCGGTTTCAGGAACTCTGACGGAAGCGCAGCACCGGAGTGATCAAACTGGCACCTAGAATGCACAGCAGACCAATCCACGTCAGGGCCGATGGACCCGAAGTGGTGCCCGCGCTGACCAGCGGAATGGACACCAGATACAAAAACAGAGGCAGGTTGGGTAACCAGGTCATAGGCTTACTCCTCAAGCGATGCTAACAAGAACAACCGTCAGCGCGCCGGTCAGGGCCGCGATGGCCAAGGTCCAGGGCAATGTCAGACGCAGGATGTCACCTTCCTTGCCAACAATACCCGTGGTGCTCGTCCCCAGAACCGCATTGGCCGGTGCGATTGCATTCCCGATGGCACCACCGGCGCTTTGCGCGGCAATAACCGAAGATTGCGGCAGGTTCTCAAGACCAGCAATGGTGCTTTGCAGCGGCGAGAACAGCACATTCGAAGCCGTGTTGCTTGACGTCATGAACGCGCCGAAGATACCGATGCCGTTGGCAAAAAAGGCAAAAACCAGCGGCGGGGTAAACGTCTGGATACCAAAGGCCAGGACTGAAGTCTGGCCGCTGTGATCCAGCACCCGGCTCATGATCAGATAGCTCACAACCGCCATCGACGTCGGAACCGCCGCCGAAACAAGTGCGGGACCAAAGCTTGGTACCTCGGCGCGCTTGGCCCAGGTCGCGAAATACCCTTTCGACCGGAACACCAGCCACGTCACCAACGCGGTGATCAGCAGGAAGAACCCCGGGTGGTTGAATGGGCGCACCGGCGAATAAGCCTCTTCAGCAGCCCGAACAACTCCGTACCCGGTTTCGATCTGCGGGAACGGCAGGCCAAAGCTGAACGCGGAGATCATGTTCGTCAGCGGCGTGATGGTCAGCATCGGAATGGCGATCGCGGCCAGCAGGACGTAGGGAAACAGTGCCATGGTCAGGCTCATGACCGGACGATCCTCGTCGCGGGTCGACGCGCTGAAGATATCGCTGCTGTCATCCATCGCCGGACGCACATCAATATCGGCAGGGATGGGATCCTGATACCGTTTCCATTTCGAAAGGGGGTAAAGTGCAAGCAGAGCGATAGTGCCGGGAACAAAGTTGCTCAGGACCGGATTAACGCCACTCAATAGCATCTGCCCACCGCCGTGAATGACAGCAATGATCACGATCATGGGCAACCCGTGCCGGATCGCAGCGCCCCGACCATAGAGCCAGGCCAGCATCAAGCCACCAGCGACGTTCACAACTCCAAGAAGAAACGCGGTTTGCAGAGCCGTCGTCAGCGGGTCTTGAATGTCCACCACCTGACTGGTTGCAATCCAACTTACGCCCAGGGTTCCGAACATGTTCGCCCAGGCGTGTCCGATCAGAGTCATTGCCACCGCATAGACGGGTCTTACACCGATTGCGACCAGGATAGGGGCGGCCACAGCAACAGGTGTACCAAAGCCCGAAATGCCTTGGAAAAAGGACGCAAACACCCAGCCAAAGCCCAGAACCAGAAACATCTCGTTCTTGCTGAAATGGACGATCTCTTTGCCAAGCGCGTCAAACGCGCCTGACATTTTCCCAAGTAAGTACAATATCATAGCAGGCCAAATGACATACAGGATATAGATGGAATCCCATGCCCCCTTGGCGCTGGCAACAGCGATATCGTTGACCGGGGTCTTAAAGGCCAACGCGGCCGTCAGCAGGGTGCATAGCACCCCAAGCGCGCCCGCTTCGGCGGCTTTCCAACGATAGAACACCAGGAGAACCAGCAGCAGGATCATGGGAAAGATCGCAAGGGACCAATGAAATAAATCTACAGGTAAGCTGGAATCCATGGATTGTTTTCCTTTGTATGCTCGCAATTAGAAGATCATGAACCCAGAGTTGAATATTGTCAAAAAGGATCAGATCGCGGCCCGTAGCCCGATTCGATCCCATAGAAAAGCTGTATGTCATGCGCATCTTTATCGCTTGCACTTGCCTGCTCAGATCAGATCAGATCAGCATCGGCTCCACCATCAACTTAGCGAAACGTTTCGATTTCCTGACGGAGCACGCGTTCTTCGCTCAAAATTTTGTCCAACTTCTTTTCGATCTCTCTGGACGTGACTGTATTCTTGTACCCCATGATGATCAGTTTGACAGATACCAGAAATACACCGGCCTCAAGGAGTAGATCTTGCGTCCAGCCCTTGACGAACAGGGCCACCAAAAAAAGAACGAATGTCAGAATAATCACAATCGCCGAAGTAAGACCGATTGGGTATTTGAAGTACATGTGTAATTCCTGTGGTTGCTCAAGCTTGGGCTGCGGGGAACAGAAGCTTGTGGTGTGTGCCGAGAGGTTGTTAGCCGAGGTACGCTCCAGAGCATACTGTGGCTGAGCTATGGTACGACGCTAGTACACCAAACATACGTGTTTCATAGCTGATGCAAAGGTGCTTTCCAATTTTCTAACCTGAGTATTGAACTCGATACCCAGGTTGATACCGTCGAAAGATCTAGTGCTTTGATGTCGAAACGAGAGCGTCGCAAGGTGGCTTTCATGGGCTCCTTGCGTCGTAA
The DNA here is from genome assembly GCF_055693495.1 of Falsiruegeria sp. JB4-1. Taxonomy (NCBI): domain Bacteria; kingdom Pseudomonadati; phylum Pseudomonadota; class Alphaproteobacteria; order Rhodobacterales; family Roseobacteraceae; genus Falsiruegeria; species Falsiruegeria sp. JB4-1. The sequence continues at coordinate 3,100,114 of NZ_JBVFTZ010000001.1, read as the reverse complement.
GCCTGGCAGCTTTCTCAGCGAATTTGCAAAGCCCGCTTTCCGCGAAAATCGGTCTTTCCAGCCAGTGACGCTAATGCACTCCGGTTCCTCCAAACAATGCTGCAACTTCTGCTGTCATCCGTTGTTGTCGGCCTCACATTTCCCACGGGAAACTGTCCAACCGCTCCGGCCCATCGTCAGTGATCAGCACCTGTGTCTCCAGCTTGACGCTTTCTGAACCCGCTTCGGCAATCAGGCTTTCGACGCAGATGATCTGACCCACCTCGAATTGCCCGCCATGGCTGGCCTCGAAATCGGGATGCAGCAAGACGACGGGCCATTCGTCGGCCATGCCCACGCCATGTGCGGCCAGCGAATAGCGGTAGGGTTGATAGGCGTCCGGGATCTGCCAGCTTTTGGCGTTGAACTCGGCAAAACTCAGCCCCGGTTGCATCAGCGCCATATTGTGCTCGATCTGGGAACGTGCGGCCGAATACAGCCGCTTTTGCGTGTCATTCATCTCGGCATCGCCGCAGGTCCACGACCGGCTCAGGTCGGCGCAATAGCCATACGGGCCGATCATGTCGGTGTCGAAACTGATCAACTCGCCCAGCTGGCATTCCCTGTCCGAGCATTCCTTGTACCAGGGGTTTGTGTTCGGTCCGCAGGTGAGCAGTTTTGTTTCCAGCCATTCACCGCCCGAGCGGGCATTTTCGAAATGCAGATGCGCCCACAACTCGCGCTCGGTCACGCCGGGGTCTGAGTGCTGATAGATGCGGGCCATGCCGGCCTCGCACACACGGATCGTCCAGCGCATCAGCTCGATCTCGTCTGCGGATTTGATCGAGCGGGCGATTTCGGTGATCTGGCCACCCTCGACGATCTGCACGCCGCGCGTGGTGAGCGCGGCGACGCCTTCGGGCTCCATCCGGTCCACGGCCAGCCGCATGTTGCCGCCGCCGTGGGTGCGTAGCTCGGCGGCGATCTCATCCGCCCAGGCATTCAGGCGCTCGTCGGCGCGATCACCGGCATTCATGAACATCCAGCCGATTGAGTTGCGCAGTTGGTCAATGCCGGGCAAGCCGTCGTTCAGATGTTCGCAACCTTTGAATTCGAACATGATCCCGGGCCCGCCATTCAGGATCATCACGTAGCGGATCGGGTTGTGGCTGGTCCAGACGCCCATGTTGGAACTGTCGAACGCATAGCGGATGTTGACCGGATCGTAGAGGAGCAGCCCGGCCACATCATGTTGATCCATCAGTGCGCGAAACCGCGACAGGCGATATGCTCGGGCGCGCTCCAGCACGTCAAGCGATACCGGGCTCTTGAGCGGCTTGTCGGCGCCCTCTGAATTCAGATAGGCCAGTTTGCGATCATCCTTGAACGGTGCGTTCATGATGCGCGCCCATAAAAACCGATGCGCTCTGCGTCAGAGAATTGCACGCCGGGTCGTTCGTAGAAGGAAAAGACCGAAATCACGCGCTCCTTGTTGCCAGAGACGGGGGTCACCCGATGGGCGGTGTTCTTACCCTTAAAGACATTGAGCGTTCCGGGGCTAAGCGTGATGACTTTTGATTCCGGGTCCTCGCCATTCAATAACCTGGCCACGCCGTCATAGTTTGGATCATCCTCGCTGCGCAGATCGGTGCGGTATTCGAACCCGCCGCCCTGTTCAGGCGCTTGCAACAGCAGTGTTGTGGTAAACTCGGACCGGTCAAAATGCCAGTTCAATGCCTGACCTTCCTGATACGACATGACATTTACCCGGGCCAGCGGGTCCTCCATCACGTGCAGTTCGGGCATTTCCATCGTGGCGGCTAGAAAAGTCGCAAATTCGAGCCATTCGTAAAGGCGCAGCAAAGGCGAGCCTGCGATCTGATCGGCGCACAGCGTCCGGTTCGAGGTTTGGAATTGCCGCAGGGCAGGGTGGTTATCAGGCAACCCTCCGATCGGTTTGAAATAGATGTTGTGCATCCGCTCGTGCAGGAACGCGTCCGTGGCAAAGGGGGCGGACATCGCCTCAACCGCTTGGGCCGCAACCTCTGGCAGCATCAGCGCGTCCAGGTTGAACATGCCTTCGGCATCGAGGTCGGCCTTGCAGCGGTTAACGAGAGCTTGCCATTCGGGTGTGTGGGGGCGGTCGAGGGGAAAGCGGTCAAGGTCGAGAATGTCGCGCATGGGAAACCTCTTTGGCTGGGGGTTAACAGAAACCTGCCTTTTTTACGCAAGCCTTGACCACTACGAAAAATCTTGGTGAGCATAAGGAAAACTTGAGGGCAAAATGAACCTTCCACCGCTAAACGCTTTACGCGCCTTTGAATGTGCCGCTCGTACGGGCAGTTTTTCTGCTGCGGGGGCCGAACTGGGCGTGACCGCTGCAGCCGTCAGCCTGCAGGTACGCAATCTGGAAGACTGGCTGAACCTGCAGCTTTTTGTGCGCAAGGCCAACCAGCTGCGGATCACGGATGCGGGACGCGACTATTATCAGAACGCGGCCTCGGCGCTGGCTGAGATCGCACGCTTTACTGATGCCCTAACCCAAGGTGATCAGCAGCGTCCTTATGTGATAAGTGCAACGCCTGCGTTGGCGCAGCTTTGGCTACCGCAAAGGTTGGCCGTATTTTCGCGGCTGCGACCGGATGTTCCCATTGAGTTGCGGTCCGAGGCGGAAGATCTGGATTTGGAACGTCACGGCATTGATGTGCGAATGAGTTACGGAGGCGAACTGCCGGACTATGCCAGCTATGAATTGTTCGCGGACCAGTTGGTGCCGGTTGTTGCAGGCGAGGGCAGGTTGGAGAGTTTTCGACGCATTGATGTGAACTGGGGCAGCCGAATTCTGTCGGTGCCCGGGTGGCGTCAATGGAGTGAGCATTATGACACCTCTCCATCGAACGTTGCTCCCCTGACAGCGGCGTCAGTACCAGATGCCCTGGCGCTTTGTGTCTCTGGGATCGGGGTCGCCCTGTTACCAGAAACCGTCGTGGCAGAGGCTCTCGGATCTGGGCGTGTCAGAAAATGTGATCCGCGAACGATCCAAATGCCGCGCCCGTACGTAATGATCCATGCACACTACAAAGCAAAGTCGCGAAGGCTGTTGGATTTTCAAAAGGCCTTGGCAGGGGTGACGGGGCGTTAAATGAAAAAAATTAGTGAACGATCATTAAAATTCTCGAAACAACACCTATTTGTCCCTGTACTGACGCTTTCTGATGAAAAACGACGAAATTTCCACGTTACTTTTTTGTTTGGACTGCTAAATGACGCCGAAATGGGCTAGATGTTCAAATGGCCCGTGACCGCCCTTAGATGGGTGGGACCATGCAAAGGAACCGCGCAGATGAACTTTCATACTCGTGACTTGAACGAGACCCCGGATCGCGACGACGCCGCTGCGGCGTTGGACGTGTTGCGAGCATGGGCGAAAACTGTGACCGAGGACGAGATATCGCAGCTCGATCCCAGCATAGCGCGTTTGGTTCCGGGGCGGGTTCCGGTGAACTATCCTTCGCTGTCGCGCGAGTATCCTGAGGATTTCAAAGTCGATGACGCATACAAGGCCTCGCTGCCTGACCTGCAGAACGGCCCGTCGAGCTTGATCCGTGGTGCCAAGCAACAGATCCAGCATGTGGGAATTTCGAACTTCCGACTTCCGATCCGGTTTCACCGTAAGGAAGGCGAAGATCTGACGCTAGAAACCTCGGTCACCGGGACCGTGAGCCTGGAGGCAGAGAAGAAGGGCATTAACATGTCCCGCATCATGCGCTCATTCTATAAGCACGCCGAACGAACCTTTTCGTTCGAGGTGATCGAGGCGGCGCTGGATGACTATAAAAGCGACCTGGAAAGTTTTGATGCCCGCATTCAGATGCGGTTCTCCTTCCCGGTCAAAATTGAAAGCCTGCGTTCGGGCCTGTCAGGGTATCAATACTACGACATCGCGCTGGAGCTGGTTGAACAGAACGGCGTGCGTCAGAAAATCATGCACCTGGACTATGTCTATTCCTCGACGTGCCCCTGTTCGCTGGAGCTGAGCGAGCATGCCCGGATGAGCCGCGGGCAGTTGGCGACGCCGCATTCACAACGCTCGGTGGCGCGGATTTCGGTCGTCGTAGATTGTGATGCCGATTGTTTGTGGTTCGAGGATCTGATCGCGCTCTGCCGTCGGGCGGTGCCGACTGAGACGCAGGTAATGGTCAAGCGCGAAGACGAGCAGGCCTTTGCCGAGTTGAACGCGGCCAATCCGATCTTTGTCGAAGATGCGGCGCGCTCGTTCTGTGCCGAGCTGCTGGCGGATCATCATGTCGGTGACTTTAGGATCATCGCGAGCCACCAGGAAAGCTTGCATAGCCATGACGCCGTTTCGGTTCTGACCGAGGGTCCAACGTTTGCGGCCGCCAGCTTGGACCCAAAGTTGTTCAATACACTTTTCCACGTGGGTTGAACTAAAGCCGGTGTTTAAAGTTTCTTGTCAACGGGGAGCTCTCCCGCCCTTCGTTGATGTTTCTTACGAAACATCTCCTCCCGTTGGGCCGGGCGCCGCGCTTTCGCGCGGCGCGGTGGCGTTTGTCGCTAGGGAACCACGAACTCATAAGACCTCCGGCCACTGAACTGAACCGGTACGGCACTGAGTGTTTTCAGGAAACGCTATAGAAATAGGCACATCTATTGGCAGCGTTGGGGCACAGGCAGAAAAGTGCCGTCATCTCGCATGTGCGGCATATTGTATGCTGCAAATGCGAGGTGAGCTATTATATTGAGACTGAAAGCGCCACCTGCGTGCGGCACATGCTGTAGTGACCGGATGAACTGGATTGTCATGCGAGACTCGGACAGGGCACCTTTGAACCCTTCGGCGGACAGGTCCGCACCGGATGCGGCTGCTTTCTTTGATCTTTCCTCAATGACATTGGACCTTAGAACATGACCCCTTTCTTCTATCCGATCCAAGCCCAAACGGCGGCTATTCGAATGGCAGGCTATACTCTGACAAAACAGATTGAACTGCTTCAGGCTATGTCTCGGTTGGCAACGCTGTCACCAGTTTCGCCTGAACCGGCTGCGTCGAGGACAAAACCAAAGGCCAAGTCGCCTGGTCGGACTAGCCCTGGGCGGAAAGCGGCGCCCTCCCGTGCTCCGAAGACGCCTGTCAAGTCGGCGGTAACAAAGCGCAAACCTGCGACGCTAAAGACAACACCGCGAACTCACGTTTCCAAAACAGAGAATACGTCGAAGGCTGTCGCATCGCAGTCCGCGACATCACAGGCTGTCAGTAACAAGCCAACGAAACTTTCCGGTCAAACAACGCCCAACGACAGTCAGGCAGCGAAGGTAGAAGTGAAACGAGCCCGTCGTTTACCGTCAACTCCACCCAGTATGCCGAGTGCAAAGGCAAAATCCGACACCTGAGCTGCTGCCTTCGGCTTGACAGTAACGGGCGCGCAAGCCAACCCTGCGCCTCATGTTGGATTTGCGCCCCGTAGGATATGTGATCGGATTGCTCGTCACCATACTTGGTTTGACGATGGTTTTACCGATGTTCGCCGACCTTGTCGAAGGCCGGGGAGAATGGCATGTTTTTCTGCAAAGTAGCCTGATTACAGTTCTGATCGGCGGCATGATTGCCCTCAGTTGCTCGAACGGTGTACGTCAGGGGCTCACCATTCAACAGACCTTCTTGTTGACCACGGGTGTGTGGCTTGCGTTGCCGATCTTTGGGGCGATCCCTTTCATGTTCGGTGAAACGGAATTGCGCTTTGTCGACGCGTTCTTTGAATCCATGTCCGGATTGACAACAACCGGCTCGACTGTGATTTCCGGGCTGGATCAATTGCCTCGGGGCTTGCTGTTGTGGCGGGGCCTGCTGCAGTGGCTGGGCGGGATTGGTATCATTGTTGTCGCGATGGTCTTTCTGCCCGAATTGCGGGTTGGTGGGATGCAGATCTTCCGGTCTGAAGGGTTCGACACCTTCGGTAAGATTTTGCCACGGGCTACCGAAATTTCGTCCCGTATTTCAGTCATTTATGTCACTCTTACGATGACGTGCGCGCTAAGCTATGCGGCCGTCGGAATGAGTGCTTTTGACGCCTCAATCCATGCGATGACAACCGTTGCCACCGGCGGTTTCGCAAACTACGACGCGTCGTTCGGAGCCTTCTCGGGCGGGGCGGAATACGTGGCAGTGGTGTTCATGTTGTTGGCCGCTTTGCCATTTGTTCGATTTGTTCAGATGACGTCCGGCCACACTCGACCCCTGTTCGAAGACACGCAAATCAGAACATTCCTGGGTACGGCGGTTGTACTTGTTTTGATTTTGACGGTGTGGAACCTGGCTCAGACGGGTGCCACGGGCGAACCTGCAGTCCGCAAAACCCTGTTCAATACAGTGTCGCTCATGACTGGCACCGGTTATGCCAGCGAAGACTACATGACATGGGGCGGTTTTCCGGTGACGTTGCTCTTCTTTGTCGGCTTGATTGGCGGCTGCGCTGGCTCTACCGCTTGTTCGATAAAGATATTTCGCTATCAATTGCTGTTTGCATCGATCAAGGCGCAACTTCAGCGCATTCGTTCGCCACATGGTGTGTTCACACCGCGGTATGCGGGGCGTCCCGTGGGACCGGATATCTTGAGTTCTGTCATGAGCTTCTTTGTGTTCTTCATCGTGACCATGGGAGTTGTGGCATGGGGGCTCGGATTGACCGGTCTTGACCTGACAACGTCGGTCTCAGGTGCAGCCGCAGCGCTGGCAAACATTGGTCCGGGGCTAGGAGATCAGATCGGTCCTGCCGGTAACTTTGGCGGTCTTAATGATACATCAAAATGGATACTGGTCGTCGCGATGCTGATCGGTCGACTGGAGCTACTGGCGGTCTACGCCATTCTTACCATTCAATTCTGGAGAGCTTGATGAAACGACCTTTGGGGGCGCAGATTTCCCACATGCTCAGAGACCGCGGCGTCGACGTGATCTTTGGGATTCCCGGGGTGCATAATCAGGAAATGTATCGTGGCATTGAGGAGGCGGGGATCACCCATGTTCTGGCTCGGCACGAGCAGGGGGCTGGGTTTATGGCTGACGGATATGCGCGCGCGAGCGGCAAGCCGGGGGTGGCCTATGTCATCACGGGACCGGGCCTTTGCAACATCATGACTCCTATGGGGCAGGCGTATTCCGATTCCGTTTCCATGTTGGTTCTGTCGTCTTGCCTGGACGAAACGGCTTCGCGCAAAGGGCAGTTACACCAAATGAAGGATCAGGAAGGGGCGGCTGCCACAGTTTGTGATTGGTCGCACACCGCTCATAATGCGCAGGCCGCCTATGGTTTGATCGAGCGTGCTTTTGAAGAGTTTGAAACGCAACGACCGCGACCCAAGCATATTCAGGTGCCAATCGCGCAACTTGAGGCGGCGGTAGAACCGGCGCCATTCCCGAACCAGCCCGCATTGCAGCTGCAAGCGAAGGTACCGGATATCGGTGCGGTCTTGTCTTTTTTGAACATTTCACAAAAACCTCTGTTCATTCTGGGCGGAGGCGCGCAGTCAAACCTCTGGCGCCAGATTTTGTCACAGATCGGGGCTGCCAGCCTGACAACCTATGCCGGACGCGGCATGGTGGGCGCAGGATATTCATTGGACTTTGGCGCAGGTCTTGCACGTCCTGAGAGCGCGGACATCATTGCATCAGCAGATTTGGTGATTGCCGTTGGGACGGAACTTGCCGAGGTAGATCTGTGGCGCAGTGAGTTGGGCCATACCGCAACCTTGATCAGGGTAGACATAGATCCGGCGGTCCTGGCCGATTCCCAACGGGCAGCAGTGAAGCTTCAGACAGATAGTGATAGCTTTGCTCGTGCTCTATGGGAGGCGACCGAAGCGGCAACGCCCAAAACCGGCTGGAGCGAGCAAGACGTGGCTAACACGCGCGCGCGCTGGCGATCGGAAACCGACGCCGAACGCCCGGGTATCGTGCCAGTGGTTGACGCCTTGAGGGAGGCGATGCCGACGGACACAATGATCTTCTCGGACATGACGCAATTCGCCTATGTCGCCAAAGAAGTGTGGGATATGCACCGACCCTATCATTGGCATCACCCTTACGGGTTTGGGACTCTGGGGTATGCCTTGCCTGCAGGCATTGGGGGTGCGGTTGCACGCCAAAGCAAACCTACGGCCGTGATTATCGGTGACTACGGATTGCACTATACGCTGCCCGAACTGGGGGTCGCCGTTGAACTGGGCCTTTCTTTGCCGATCATCCTTTGGGACAACGGAAAGCTCAAGGAAATCGAAGACAGTATGACACGGGCGCAAATCGCGCCAAACGCGGTGATCGCGCAGAACCCGGACTTTTGTAAATTGGCAGAGGCGTTCGGGGCTGCTGCTGTCGCCCCAACGGATTTGACCGAGATGCAGGCGGCAGTTCAATCGGCATTCAGTGCCGAAGGGCCTACGCTCATTTATCTGACACCGGACATTCTCTAGCCACCTGCGCGGCCTTTCGGCCTTGCGTCCTGCGGACGGCGGGGAAGCGTGGCACCGGGGGCGGCAAAGCCGCCCCCGGTGCCACGCCCAACAAGAGGAGATGATCCGCCAGGATCATAGACGATTGGCGGGAGTGCTGCCGCCTATTCGTGCTCTAGTTCCAGCAACTGACGAGAACTGTCATCCCACTGGCGCGTCTGGACAACTCGTTTGGCGACACATCCTGAGCCGCGCCTGCATCTGATGCTCGCATCCCTGCGGCTTGTAGAACATCGCGCAGGGCCTGAGCGTCGGCTGCAAAGCTCACACCGCGTGGCAACTGCTGCCCAGATTGGGAAGCGGGTAGCAGCATACCCACGACGGCTCCGGTTTCATCAATCACGGGTCCGTCGGCATCGCCGGACTGTGCTGACAATGCCAGACGTGAAAGCTCGGTTTCACCGCGCAATCCCTTGACGTCTGACAGCGTTCCGAAAGTTAGCGTTGGGGCACCCAAAACGCCTTCGAAGGAGTAGCCTGCGACCGTGACTTGAGATTGAAGCCGCGGCGATGAAACGCTCAATTGCGCTACTTCCATCGGGGCCAGAGCTTGTTCAGGTCTTAGCACCGCAACGCCCAGTCCAGCGTCAGAACTCACGAGTTCTGCTGTATATTCATTGTCCAGTGTAATCCGTGTGCAGGTTTCAATGGCTTCCGCAACCGTAACGACCGTCCCTTTGCCATCGACAAAAAAACCGGATCTGGACACACGCGGGCGCCTGATCTCTAAACCTGACACCAGGTCAATGTTCTGTACCGCGTCTGCACCAGCAGCAGGATCCAGAACACCTGAAGTGCGTTCGAAACTGGCTTTCATTGCCGCCAGAACCCGCGCGCGTCGCGCTTCGTCACCCTCAGGCCAAACAAGTGTGAAACCCTTGATTTCTCCGTTCTGCAAAGCAGCCTGGGTGTATGACACGATCCCGTTGCCGCGTCCCTCCAACGTGAAACGGTCCTTGCCCCTTTCTCGTGGGCCTTCAAGGGGAACGATTTCCAGCGTCTGCATGATGTCATAGAGCCCAAAGAGTGTTGCCTGATCACCGGGCTGACTGATCAGAAGAACTCGGGCGCCAAGATCCGTTGCACTGTCAAAATGAGCAAAGGGCGGTTCATATCGAGAGAACGTCACAACATCCTGCGGCAGATCCATCTCGATCCCGGCGGTGTTGTCATAATATGATCGCATCCCGGCGCTGATCAGCGGTTCATTGTACTGGTCCATCAGAGTTTTCCGCTGAGCGGTTGTCAGGATACCTGTTTGCTCGAAACCGTTGCTTAGCTGCCAGTCCGACATCGAGCGCCGAGTCCCTGGCCCATAGGCACCATCGATTGCGGCGTTGTAGAACCCAGCCGCTTGCAAGGCGATCTGCAAGTCCTTGCGTTCTTGTGCCGACAGCAGGCGTTCGCTGCGGCGGGCCTCGCTGGGGGTTTCGTCCGCAGGGGGCGGCTGCACGGCAGGTTGCGTCTGAGTGGTTTGTTCCTGGTCGTCTTCCAAGGCTGGCGCCGCGACGACACCTCTGTTCAGTACATTTGCGCCGACAGGCCAGTATTGCTGTCCAAGAGCACTGGATAGCGCGATGAAACTGTCACGCGGGATTTGACGCTCGCTGCGATAGACGCGCAGAACACGCTCGGCATCTTGGCGGGCATAAGGCCCCAAGACGATTCCATACCAATTTCCACCCAGAGAGAAGCCGTTCACATCCGGCAAGGCTCCTGCATAGATCTGGGCACGTTGCTGCGCCACTCGCAGGCTTGGGTGGGCCTCGATCTGAACCCAGACAACATCGTTATTGTTCTGCTGCGCACTCGCTGTCGTCAGGGAAAAAATTATCGCGAAAATGGTCGCGGCGAAGACTCTTATCATCGTGAGGTCTCTTGTCTTGGAAATAGGCATTTGATTGGCACCATAATCAGGAAACCTCATCAAATGCCATGCCCGACAAGGGTTGTTGATCAAGGTGTGTCGATAACACGACAGGGCCTGCGTATGCGCCGTTGACCCTTTGGGGTGAGCGGCATAGGAAAGGGCCGACGTAAAACCCCAAGCGCATGCACGCGCGCAGGAAGGGAATGCCATGACCGATCAGACCAACGCCCCGCGTTCGTTCCAAGAAATCATCCTGCGGCTCCAGACATATTGGGCCTCAAAGGGGTGCGCCATTTTGCAGCCCTACGACATGGAAGTTGGTGCTGGCACGTTCCACCCTGCAACGACACTGCGTGCTCTTGGCTCCAAGGCCTGGGCGGCAGCTTACGTGCAGCCGTCGCGCCGTCCCACCGATGGGCGCTATGGTGAAAACCCCAACCGGTTGCAGCACTACTATCAGTATCAAGTGTTGATCAAACCCAGCCCGCCGGACCTGCAGGAACTTTATCTGGGTTCGCTTCAGGCGATCGGGATCGACATGGACCTGCACGACATCCGCTTTGTCGAGGACGACTGGGAAAGCCCCACGTTGGGCGCTTGGGGTCTGGGTTGGGAAGTCTGGTGTGATGGCATGGAAGTCAGCCAATTCACCTATTTCCAACAGGTGGGCGGCCACGACTGCACGCCTGTATCCGGCGAACTGACCTATGGTCTGGAGCGCCTGGCGATGTACGTTTTAGGTATCGACCATGTGATGGACATGCCGTTCAACGATCCGCAGTCCCCCAGCCCGCTGAAGTACGGGGACATCTTCAAACAGACCGAAGAGGAATACGCCCGTTGGAACTTTGACGTGGCCAACACCGAAGTGTTGTTGCGTCACTTTGAGGAGGCCGAGGCCGAATGCGCCGCCATCTTGAGTCAGGAACATGATGATCCAAAAACCGGCAAGCGCATCATCATGGCGCACCCGGCGTATGATCAGTGCATCAAGGCCAGCCACATCTTCAACCTGCTGGATGCGCGCGGCGTGATTTCGGTTACTGAGCGCCAAGCCTACATCGGTCGGGTTCGGGCCTTGGCCAAGCAATGTGCCGATGCATTTGTGCAGACCGAGGCGGGGGTTACGCGGCCTGATGGGCCGCGTTGTGCATTTATCCAGCCAAACCGGGCAACACTGCTTTCAATCCTTCGGCAATCATGCCGATGGCGATAGCGGCCAGGATCATGCCCATCAGGCGGCTCATGATCACTCGGGCGGTGCCAGACAGGTGTTTGGCCAAGGTTGGCGCGTTCCAAAAGGTCAGCGCCAACAACGCCACCATGCCCGAAAAAACGCCGAGCATAGGCGATGGCATGCGCTGTATCCGTCACCTGATGCGAATAGACGATCAGTGTAGTGATGGTGCCGGGTCCAACCAGAATGGGAAAGGTCAACGGGTAGAAGGCCACCGTTTCGGGGGCCGGGTAGTCGGCCTTTTCCGCGTCGGTCCCATGGTGCGCGCTGCTTTCCTTGCCGCTGAGCATGTTGAGCGCCAAAAGCAAAACCACGAGGCCACCAGCCACGCGGAAGTCATCGACGCTGATGCCGAACAGATGCAGCACCTGACTGCCAGCCACGGCAAAACACCCACCCAGGATCAAGCAATAAAGCGCGGTCTTGATCGCGATCTTGCGTTGATCCGCGACCGAGGCTTCTGCGGTAACGCTCAAAAAGATCGGCAGGTTGCTGATCGGGTTCATGATTGCGAAAAGGGCGCCAAAGAATGTGATGGCAAATCCGGTATCCATGCGGGAGCGTATCCTGTTTATGCGGCTTGCGGATACCCTGTCGCATTCCACAGACGTATGAAAGGGTCGTATCCCTTTATGAAGGAGATTTAACAAATGGCGGGTAAACTGCTGGTAATCGCTTTGTTGCTGTCCACTGCAATCGCGGGTGCGGCGATCTATTATCTCCAGATTTATGGGTTTTATTACACCGTCGAAGCGCAGCCGGGGCAGGATGTGCAGCTGATGGCCCAAGACACAAACGCGCCGCAACCGATTGCCTACACCGGGTTCGAAGCGATCGACGCCGACAGCTCTCCCATTCGCTACCGTGCCTGCTTCACGACCGATCTGTCGCTGGCTGACTTGTCCGCGACCTATGTCGAATCCGACAAGACCGAGCCGAGGGTTGCGCCGGATTGGTTCGACTGTTTTGATGCGCCGACCATTGGAACAGCCATCAGCGAAGGTCGTGCGCGCACCTATCTGGCGGCCAAGAATATCCATTTTGGCGTCGACCGGGTTGTGGCAGTGACAGACGAAGGCAAGGGCTATGTCTGGCATGAATTCAATGACTGCGGCGAGAAAGCATACGATGGCACCGTGGTTGGCGAGACCTGCCCGGAACGGCCTACCAACTGATCTAAAATCAAGAGGCCGCTGTGGCAGAAGCATATGTGATACCGGATTTCATAACTGCAACGCTTGGCTTTGCGGTCTATCTGCTTGGGGCCGAGATTAACGGACGGGTAGCGGTACTCAGGCAGTTCAACATCCCGGAGCCGGTAACCGGGGGCCTGTTGGCGTCGCTCGTCGTACTGGGACTGTATCTTGGCTTCGATCTTGAGTTCGCATTCGAAATGGCGACACGAGACTTCTTGCTGGTACTGTTCTTTGCAGGCATCGGTCTGAATGCACGCCTGTCTGATCTGATCGCCGGAGGCAAGCCGCTGCTCTTGCTGTTGATCCTGACGGTGGCGACTATTCTGATCCAGAACGTCATCGGCGCGGTTGGGGCGGGCTTGTTCGGTTATCCCTGGCAATCCGGCGTCCTGTTTGGATCGGCATCCCTGATCGGTGGGCACGGCACCGCCATCGCCTGGGCCCCCGAAGTGGCAAACGCCACAGGTCTGTCCGGCGCGACCGAGTTGGGGGTGGCTGTGGCCACTCTGGGTCTTGTTTTGGCCGCATTGGTCGGCGGACCCGTCGCCAAATATCTGGTCGAGACGCACAAACTGACCCCCAGTCGCCCGGATGAAGGGCATACGATCGGTATCCCTGATGGCGAAAGCCAGAGCCAAAGCAAAATCGACCACGTTTCGGTCATGCGGGTTCTGCTGTTTCTGAACATCGCGATCATTCTGGGTTATGCCCTGTCCGAAGTGATCGAAGCGGCAGGGCTGAAGCTGCCGCTGTTTGTACCTTGCCTGATCATGGCCATCGTTATCGCCAATCTGCGCAGCGCGTTCAGGCCCAATGCCAAACCGATCTCGCGCACCCCTGCGCTTGCGATGATTTCCGAATTCGCGCTTGGTGCGTTTCTGGCGATCTCACTGATGACGCTGCAGCTGTGGACGATCGCCGAACTTGGCGCGGTGATCGCGGTAGTCATGTTCGCGCAGACGACATTCACCGTGGCCTTTGTGATCTTTGTCCTCTTCCCCGTGATGGGCAGCGGTTACCGCGCTGCAGTGCTGGCCGCGGGCTTCGGGGGCTTTGCTTTAGGCGCCACCCCCACCGCAATCGCAAATATGACCGCCGTGACCAAGCGATATGGCCCGTCGCCTATTGCCTTTATCGTGCTCCCCCTTGTATCCGCTTTCTTCGTGGATATCGCCAATGCCATCGTCATCCAGACGATTGTAAACTTCTAAGGACCGACCATGCCCGACCTGCTGATCGAACTGTTTTCCGAGGAAATCCCCGCGCGCATGCAAACCCGCGCCGGTGAGGATCTGAAAAAGCGCATCACCGATGGTTTGGTTGAAGGTGGGTTGACCTACGCCGGGGCCGCTGTCCTGACCACGCCCCGCCGTCTGACGCTGACGGTTCAGGGCCTGCTGGCAGAAAGCCCCACGGTACGCGAAGAGCGCAAGGGCCCCAAGGTCGACGCGCCTGATAAAGCGATCGAGGGGTTCCTGCGTGGTGCCGGTATCACCCGCGACCAGCTTGAGGAGCGCGACACGCCCAAAGGCGCGGTCTATTTTGCTACCATCGAGAAAGCCGGTCGTCCTGCCGCCGAGATCATTGCCGAGGTGCTGGACAGCACAATCCGCAACTTCCCATGGCCTAAATCCATGCGGTGGGGCAGTGGCGCGATGAAATGGGTGCGCCCGCTGCATTCGATCCTGTGCATTCTGAGTGACGAGGCTGGCACCGAAGTTGTGCCACTGACCGTAGAAGGCATCACATCCGGCGATACCACCGAGGGGCACCGTTTCATGGCACCGGGTCGCTTTGCGGTGAATTCGTTCGAGGATTACGAGGCCAAGCTGAAACGCGCCTTTGTGGTGCTGAACCCGGCTGAGCGCGCCGAGCATATTTGGAACGACGCCACAAATCAGGCTTTTGCCGCCGGGCTCGAAGTGGTCGACGATAAGGGCCTTTTGGCCGAGGTCGCCGGTCTGGTTGAATGGCCCGTGGTGCTGATGGGCAAGATAGACGATGATTTTCTGGAGCTGCCGCCCGAGGTTCTGCAAACCTCGATGAAAGAGCATCAGAAGTTCTTTTCGGTGAAGAACCCCAAAACGGGCCGCATCGAGCGATTCATTACCGTCGCCAACCGCGAAACCGCCGACAACGGCGCGACCATTCTGGCGGGTAACCAAAAGGTGCTGTCGGCGCGTCTGGCTGATGCCAAATTCTTCTGGGAAAATGACCTGCGCACCGCCAAGCTGGACATGAACACCTGGGCCCGGTCACTGGAGAACGTGACCTTCCACAACAAGCTGGGCAGCCAGGGCGACCGCATCCGCCGCATCGCTGCTCTGGCGCGCGCCTTGGCAGCTGTAACCGGCGCCGATGTGGATCAGGCCGAAAAGGCCGCAAAACTGGCAAAAACCGATCTGAGCTCGGAAATGGTCTATGAATTCCCCGAACTGCAGGGGTTGATGGGCCGATACTATATCGAAGCTGCTGGCGAGGACACGGCCGTGGCTGCCGTGGCCGAAGAGCATTACTCGCCGCTGGGCCCGTCCGACGATGTGCCAACCGCGCCATTGTCCGCGACCGTGGCACTGGCAGACAAACTGGACACACTGACCGGGTTCTGGGCGATTGACGAAAAACCCACGGGCTCAAAAGACCCCTTTGCCCTGCGTCGTGCGGCCTTGGGTGTCATCCGTTTGGTGCTTGCCAACGATCTGCGGATGCCGCTGAACAAGTCGATTGGCAGCCAGCTGCTCAAGCACAAGATCCATCAAAATGGACACGCTGAAAGCAAAGAGGTTGAAGCGCTGGCTGATTTGCTGGACGAAATCGCAGATCATGGCGTTTTTGGCGCGGCTTTACGCGCCGTGCGTGAGAAGTACACAGATGGTGAAAATGCCCTGCTGCATGCCGTTGGCGAGGCTCTGCCAGACTTGTCCGACGACTTGCTTTCGTTCATCCACGACCGCCTCAAGGTCTTTTTGCGCGACGAGGGTATTCGTCACGACGTGATTGATGCCTGCATCGCGATGGAGGGTAATGATGACCTCAACCTGTTGGTCAAACGCGCCCGTGCGCTAAATGCCGTCATTGCGACCGAGGATGGCGAAAATCTGGTGCAGGGCTTTAAGCGTGCCAATAACATCCTGACTCAGGCCGAGGAGAAGGATGGCGTCGAATACTCTTACGGTGCTGACCTGAAATTTGCCGAGACGGACAGTGAGAAGGCGCTGTTCGATGCCTTGGCAAAGGCAGAGAAGCTGATCGCCCCGGCGCTGGAGGCCGAAGATTTCCCGACCGCAATGTCCGCCATGGCGGCCTTGCGTGGGCCGATTGATGCGTTTTTCGAAGAGGCACAGGTCAACACCGACAACGAGGTGGTGCGCCGCAACCGTCTGAACCTGCTCAGCCAGATCCGCACTATCTGTTCCAGCGTGGCCGACCTGACCAAGGTTGAAGGCTGACGCGTACGCAAGGACCTCGCCGCCGGTTTTGGCGGGTGAGGCCCTTGCGCCACGCCAAAAGCCTCTTATGCTGCGATGAAACCAAAAGGTGCCGCAGTGCAGAATAATCCACATACCACGCTGATCTCAGTCGACGCTCCGGTGGCGGCAAAAACCCATGGTGGGCGGGCGAAATGCTTGCAACGCCTGGTCCGGCTGGACTTGCCGGTGCCGCGTACAGTGGCGCTTTCGTTCAGCGCGGTGCATGGTATTGCCGAAGGGGAAATGCCCGACATCCCGGCCATTCTAGAGCAGTTCGAACCAACCGACTTGCTGTGTGTCAGGCCCAGTTCGGAAGATCCCGATTGGGGTGGACCGGGTGCGATCCTGAACATCGGAATGAACGATGCCCGTTATGTCGATCTGAGCGACAGCATGGGAGCCGAGGCCGCGGCGGCGCTTTATCTGCGATTTGTCCAGAACTATGCTGTGCACGTTGCGAGGTTAGACCCCGATGTATTCGAGGATGTGGTTGATGACGGGCCGCAGGGGCTGAGCGAGGTTCTGCATGCCTATGAGGCCGAAACCGATGAGCACTTTCCGCAAGACCCGGCCGAGCAACTGGACGCGGTGCTGAAATCAATGGCCCGTGCCTGGGAGGGCACAACTGCGCGTTTGCTGCGTCAGGCCAAGGGAGCGCTGACCGATGCCGGTCTTGGGTTGGTGGTGCAGCAAATGATCCCGGGTGTGGGGCAGGGCGAGTGTGGATCAGGTGTATTGCAATTGGTCAATACGGTCACCGGACAGCCGCAGATCACGGGCCGCTATCTAAGTCAGAGCCAAGGTCGAGATGCGCTCGGGGCCGGATCGGGTGCGCTTTATCTGGAAAAGGACCCGCGTGGTCCCTCGCTGGAAGATTTAGCGCCCGAGGCATTTGAGGAGCTCAAAACCCACGCCGCATTGATGCGAGCCAAGCTGCGCGAGGAAATGCAGGTCGAGTTCGTGATCGAAAGTGGCCATGCGCATATTCTGGACGGCGTACGTGTACCGCGCAGCGCTCGGGCTTCTGTTCGGATTGCCGTGCGGCTAGCCGAGGATGGCATCATTCCGCGGGAGGAGGCCGTCATGCGGGTAGACCCGCATTCTTTGAACGAGCTGTTGCACCGTCAGGTCGATCCCGAAGCAGAGCGCGATGTTTTGACCACCGGCATCGCAGCCAGCCCCGGTGCCGCCACAGGTAAGATCGTCTTTACTGCCACCGAAGCGCAGGCAAGCGCGGCGCGATCGGAACCTTGCATTCTGGTACGGCGAGAAACCTCGCCCGAGGATGTTCGAGGAATGCATGCCGCCGTGGCAGTGCTTACCGAAAAAGGTGGCATGACCAGCCACGCGGCCGTGATTGGGCGCGGGATGGGGTTGCCGTGTATCGTCGGGGCGTCAGATATGGCATTCCAGACCAAGAAAAAGCTGCTGACAGCTCCGGACGGGCGGGTATTTAAGACGGGCGACACTCTGACAATTGACGGCAGTTCCGGGCAAGTTCTGGCAGGTCAACCCGCGATGCTCGAAGCCGCATTGGACGATTGTTTCCAAACCTTGATGCGGTGGGCAGATGAATCACGCGACATCGGTATCCGGGCCAATGCGGACACACCTGCGGATGCTCAGACTGCGCGGAACTTTGACGCACAGGGTATTGGTCTGTGCCGAACCGAGCACATGTTCTTTGACCCCGGCCGTTTGACGGTGATGCGCGAGATGATCTTTGCGGACGAGCCATCAGGGCGTGCAGCGGCGCTTGAGCGATTGTTGCCGATGCAGAGGGATGATTTCACGCAGTTGTTCCGTATCATGCATGGCCAACCGGTTTGCATCCGGCTGTTCGACCCGCCTTTGCACGAGTTTCTGCCCACCAGTCGCACCGGACAACGTGAACTGGCCGAGGCATTGGATATTCCTGTCAGCGATGTTACCCGTCGCGTCGAGGCGATGAGTGAATACAACCCGATGCTGGGCCTGAGGGGCGTGCGGCTAGGCGTCACGGTTCCCGAAATCTATGACATGCAGGCCCGAGCTATCTTTGAGGCGACGGTTGCGGCCAGCCGCGAAGGGGCGCCAGTTGTTCCCGAAATCATGATCCCGCTGGTCAGCGCCAAGCGAGAGGTTGAATTGGTCAAGGTGCGGATCGACGCGGTCGCTGCTGCGGTTGCAGCAGAGCAAGGCCAAGAGTTCGACTATCGTCTGGGTGTTATGGTTGAAACGCCACGCGCCTGTCTGCGTGCTGACGAAATCGCCCCCAACACAGCATTCCTGAGCTTTGGGACCAACGACCTGACGCAGATGACCTACGGCCTGTCACGCGACGACGCTGGCAGATTCATGTCAGCTTATGTGCGCCAAGGCGTATTCAACGAGGATCCGTTCCATGTGCTGGATACGGATGGTGTGGGCGAGTTGCTTAAGCTTGGGGCAGAGCGGGCCAGGAAAGCTCAATCCGATCTGACGCTATCTATTTGCGGTGAACATGGCGGTAACCCCGAATCAATAGCGTTTTGCAGGGCCGCTGGGTTCGATTACGTGTCGTGTTCTCCCTTCCGTGTGCCTGTTGCGCGGCTGGCGGCTGCTCAATTGGCGATCGCTCATAAGCTAGGCGAAGAGTAAAAATAGACTACTATATCTTGTAGAAAACTGAAATTTCGCGACTTCTTCGTCGGCGAAATATTTCAGGTTTTTGGTTGCATTTTGAGAGAAACTGGACCTTTGGCGGACTCTGCGCTAAATGCCTCCCTGCGCTCACCGGGGGAGGGTCTGGCGCGAGAGTGCCTTTTGGGGTTTTGAAATGAAACGTTTTTTTGTTGCGGCTGCTATGCTCGTGGCGGCTATTGGATCGAATACGGTCTACGCTGACACCGGTCTGAATACACAAGTCGAACGCGAACAGGCCTCCCTGAACGCGCAATCTGGTTCGCGGTTCCGCCAATACCTCAAGGCGTTTCGGCCCAAACCGAAGCCAGCAAAGGTTACCTACAGCCGTGCGTGGGTTGATCAGCAACCGGCCCCAGAAGGTGACGAGAATTTTCGTTGCTTGTCCGAAGCATTGTATTTTGAGGCACGTGGCGAAACCGTCAAGGGCCAGTTTGCTGTCGCCGAGGTCATCATGAACCGGGTCAAAAGTAGCCGGTTCCCCAACACGCTGTGCGGGGTGATCCGCCAGGGCACCGGCCGAAAATACCAGTGTCAGTTCACCTATACCTGTGATGGCCGGAAAGAGGTCATCTCGGAAAAGCAAGCATTCGAGCGCGTGTCCAAGGTTGCACGGGCTACGATTGATGGCGTCGCCGAGAGCCTGACAAATGGGGCGACGCACTATCATACGACTGCAGTGCGCCCAAGCTGGTCTCGGGTGTACAAGAAAACCGCCAAAATCGGTGTGCACATTTTTTATCGCCACAACTATCGCACAGCATCCAGCAACTGACGCCAAGCGCTCGATTCGAGGAATTGACCAGGGTTGAGCGACGCATTGGTCGGCATGGGATGGCTTTTCAGATGCGGATATCGTGCTTTGCGCCGCATTCGGCCACTGGTATGGCGTTTGCGGTTTTGTTATGGGCGGCCACGCGGCCTATGCTGATACCTCTTTGTCCCTGCCCGTGGAAGGCACCCCGATGAGCCATGAAATCCGTCTTGCATTTGCGCACCCTTCTGAACGTGCCGAAGCCACTGCTCCTCACGGTCCATTGGACCGCATATCTTTGCGCGACCATATCGTCGAAGTTGAGATCGGCGCCTTTCAGGCCGAGCGAGGTACGACGCAGCGGATCTGTTTCAATGTCGTGGTCGAAGTCCAACCTTTGACCGGGCCAATCGATGATGACGTTGACAGGATCCTATCGTACGACCGGGTGACAGAAGCAATTGCGCATGAGCTGTCAGAAGAACGCCTGAACTTGCTTGAAACTCTGGCAGAGCGGGTGGCAGAGCGAATTTTGCTTGAACCACAGGCCGTGCGGGCCTTTGTCCGGATCGAAAAACTGGATCGTGGACCGGGCGCATTGGGTGTCGAGATTGTCCGCGGAAAGGATGGCGTCCATCACGATGTTCTGGAAGAAGAGCGTCCCCATCCGCGACTTGTGTACCTGTCGAACAGCGCGATTGCATCGAACAATCTTTCGGGCTGGATCGACCAGCTTGAGAATCGAGAACGCCCGCTGATCATATGCGTTGGGGCCCCAGAGCAGCAGGCGCCGCAGACCGGGCACGCGATGACTCAGCGTCGGATTGACCTTTTAGCGATCGAACAGAATGCCTGGAGCCTGGCTGCGCGGGATGCGCGTTGTGTGGTGGTGTCCACCCGAACCGAGTTGGATTGGGGCATGAAAAACGGGCAAATCTGTGTCTGGGCACCGTCCAAGGTCGTCTTGGACGCAGTGGATGGACCTTCGGCTGCGCCATCGGATTCCGTTGCTTTGGCAGCATGGTTTGCTGCAACTTTCGAAGCCGGTGAAATGTTGGCAATCGGTGCGGATCTGCCCGGCTCGGCCGATGTTCCGCTGCGCGCAGTATCGGTGGAGCAAAAGGAACTGTGACACCGCGTTACCGACCTTTGCTGCAATCAGGTGATGTACGTCCAGACAACGTGTTGAGCCTGGCGGGTACGGATCTTTGGTTCTCCCATGTCGAGGTTCTGGAACGGGGACGGGGGCCGGTTGTTGTCGAAGCTAGGGACCTTCCGACTTCAGTTGCGACGACGTTGACTGCGGCGCGGTCCACACTCGCAGGTCTGGATATGAATGTTGTGAATGTCATGGGCATTCTCAACGTAACCCCAGACAGCTTTTCCGACGGCGGCTTACATGCCGGGACTGACGCGGCATTGCAGGGCGCGCGATCCATGGTTGGTACCGGCGCCACGATATTGGATGTCGGTGGCGAGTCGACCCGACCCGGAGCCGATCTCATATCTTCGGACGAAGAAATCGCGCGCACTACTCCTGTGATCGAGGCTATTCGATCAGAGTCTAACATCACGATTTCAATTGATACGCGCAAGACACAGGTGGCACAGGCGGCTCTGACTGCTGGTGCGTCCATCGTCAATGACGTTTCGGGGTTCACCTTTGACTCTGGGCTTGCGCCACTCTGCGCTGCGCAATCCGTACCGGTTTGCATCATGCATGCTCAGGGGGATCCGGCAACAATGCAGGATGACCCGCAGTACGACGATGTCGTGTTGGACGTCTATGACTTTCTTGAAGGTCAGGTTAACTGGCTTGAAACACTGGGGGTTACGCGATCGCAGATCATTGTGGATCCTGGCATTGGCTTTGGTAAAACTCAGGCACATAATTTGGCGCTGCTAAAAAACCTGTCCGTGTTTCACGGGATCGGCTGTCCGATCCTGTTGGGGGCGTCGCGTAAGCGTTTCATTGGCACGATTGGCAAAGAACCGCGGGCAGAAGCGCGCGCGCCCGGGTCAATTGCGGTCGCGCTTGCAGCGGTGTCCCAAGGTGTGCAAATTCTACGGGTACATGATGTGGCTGAAACAGCGCAGGCGCTCCGCCTGTGGCACGCCATTCGATAACAGCCCGATCCGCAATTCGCGGCCAACCGAGGATAAGAGCGCAATGAGGAAGCTTTTTGGAACTGACGGCGTCAGGGGAACGGCCAATACGCATCCCATGACAGCAGAAATGGCCTTGCGGATTGGGGCGGCGGTCGGGCGTTATTTTCGACGTAGCTCTGGCGGAGTGCACCGTGTCGTTATCGGAAAAGACACTCGATTATCTGGGTATATGTTCGAAAACGCGCTGACTGCTGGTTTGACCTCTACTGGGATGAATGTGCTGCTTCTGGGACCTGTCCCAACCCCAGCTGTCGGGTTGGTTACGCGATCCATGCGCGCGGATTTGGGTGTCATGATCTCAGCCAGTCACAACCCGGCAGAGGACAACGGCATCAAATTCTTCGGTCCTGATGGGTACAAGCTGTCGGACGATGCAGAGCTGGAAATCGAAGAGTTGATTGATCAGGGCGTGCAGCCTGCCCAGGCAATCAACATTGGCAGAGCCAGGCGGGTAGACGATGCGCGTTTCCGTTATGGAGAACGGGTCAAATCATCCCTGCCGCGAGATCTGCGCTTGGACGGGCTCAAGGTTGTTATTGATTGCGCGAATGGCGCGGCTCACCGCGCTGCACCTGAGATTCTATGGGAATTGGGCGCTGATGTGATCCCTGTGGGCGTATCGCCGGACGGGACCAATATCAACCGTGGCTGCGGGTCAACGCAGCCGATGCTGGCGTCAGAAACGGTGGTGGCACATGGTGCACATGTAGGCATTTGTCTGGACGGGGATGCCGACCGCGTCGCCGTTGTCGATGAAGCCGGTTCCGTTGCTGATGGTGACCAGTTGATGGGGCTCCTGGCAAATGCCTGGGCAAAGGAAGAACGACTCAATCACAACACGCTGGTAGCGACTGTGATGTCCAACCTTGGCCTGGAACGGTATCTCTCGGGGCTGGGTCTTACATTGGAGCGCACCTCGGTTGGCGATCGGTATGTGGTCGAACGCATGCGTGAAAAAGGATTCAACCTGGGTGGAGAACAGTCTGGTCACATCGTCATGTCCGATTACGCCACAACAGGCGACGGGCTGATGGCTGGTTTGCATTTTCTTGCCGAGATGATCCGCACCGGCGAACCTGCGTCGACCTTGGCCCGGCAGTTTGAACCGATCCCGCAATTGCTGCAAAATGTGCGGTACGAAGACGGGCAGGCGCCATTGCAGAGCGAAACGGTCAAACGGGCTATACTTGCGGCCGAAGAAGCTTTGTCCGGGAACGGTCGGTTGCTGATCCGCAAGTCGGGGACCGAGCCTCTAATCCGGGTGATGGCCGAAAGCGAAGACCCACAAGTTCTGGAACGTGCAGTTGACACGGTCGTAGGTGCGGTAGCCGAGGCAGTGTCCACGGCGGACACTGCGGTTTGAATTCAATAGCTGTTTTCCAATAACCGATGTCTGACCTCTGCAGAGATCAGCCAGAGTGGCGGGTGTGCATCTGCGGGCTTACGGGCTTTGTGTAAACAACCGTTTGAGAGCGCCATATTGGCTGAAACCAACTCCTGCCAGTATCAGCAGCAAGGCCCACAACAGCGAAGACGGCAAGGGCTCACTGAGGACCAGCCACCCCATCAGGACGGACCAGATGGGGACTTGATAGTTGGTTAAGCTCATGAAGGTTGGACCGGCGCTCAGGACAACCATGATACGAAGCAAAAAAGCGCCTGCCGTAGGGATCAGCCCCAGAACGGCCAAAGCTGCAAACGTAGGCGCGTCTACTGCTGGAGGTGAGCCTTCAACCGCGAAGGCAATAGCCAGAACCGGTACGAGGCCGATTAGAAGCGTGACGGCCGTCAAGCCGACAGGGTCTGCAGGTGGAAGCCTGCGCAACATGACGCTGCTGACCGCATAGCATCCTGCCGCAGCCAAGCAGGCAAGCCGTCCCCATATTTCATTTTCGCTACCACTGCTTTCAAAGGCTTGCCCCCCGATCAGAACAACCACTCCGGCAAAGCCGATCCCGAATCCTAGCAGTTTACGCCAACTCAACTGCTCACCGGGCACCATGAAATGGGCCAGGGGCAGGACCATGAGCGCAACGGAGGCCATCGAGACCCCTGTGAAACCACTGGTGACAAATTGTTGCCCCCAGCTAATGAGCAAGAAGGGAACCGCCGTAGACAGGGCGCCTATGATGGCCAGTAACACCCATACTCGTGCCACTACTGGTCCTCTGAACAAGCGTAAACCTCGCCAAAACCAGAACACTCCGACAAGGACTGATGCAAAAACGATGCGGGCTGAGGCAAGCCAAAACGGGGTGATGCCGCGCAGAGCGATTTCGATCACCAGAAAGGTCGAGCCCCAGATGAGGCCCAAGGCCAAAACCATGAGCCAGTCGCGGCGAGAAATTTCTGGAGAATTGGTCATCCCGCGACCTGACCCCGAACCGTCGGTAGGGTCAAGCGCTAGAACTACGAGGGTATCAGAAAGAGCAGGGCGCGCTCCCGCCCGTCGGAGGCGCCCCTTACGGGACGCCGCCTCCCGTTGGGCCGGGCCTCACTGCGTTCGGCGGCTTGCACCCAGTTGTGCCCTTAGCAGAAAGGCACCCAACGGTCGAATGTATGCCAGCTCTGGGTGCGCGGCAGCGGTCACAGGTGGGACTGCGCCGAGCCGAAGGCGAGGCGCCCGGCCCAAGTCCGTTGGTGGGGCTGACGCAGTCAGGATCGCCCGGACGCGGGAGCACATCCAGGGCTGTAGTTGTCCATTAGGTGCAGGCGTCGCGGACCATTTTTTGGAATTCGGCTAGCATGACCTCACCCCCAACCCCTCGGCCAAGGCAGAGACGGAATAGTCCGGCGAGCGCAGCGAGCGCTGCATCTTTTCGCAGACCCAAACATCTTCGGTCTGGAAATCGCCGGTCTCCAGCGGGTGTTTTGTCCAGTTTTTGGATTCAATCAACCCCGTTTCCGGATCATAGCCAGGCGTCCCTTTGAGCGGCTCCTTGTAGCTCCACCAGCTTTTGGGTGACCAAGTGCGCGAGCGCAGGATCGTGGTGTCTCCGTCGATGGGCTCCAGCGTCGAAAAAGTGAAAGACCACGGTGAGGGGACAATCATCGTCGTCGGGAAGGTCATGTAGACGCCGCCATATCCCGGATCGCCAGCGCCGTTGATCTTGGTCATGCCAGCCCCTCGGGTCTGCTGTTCGACAAACACCGGGATGCGGTTCTTGATCCCATCGCGTTCGGTCGAATACCAGACCATGTGCTCGCCGTGCTGGTCCCAGACATTTACACCAACTTTGGGGCCCCCCAGAGTGTTTTCGTGCAAATAGGCCAGGTGATACCCGTCGATGGCATTCTCAAAGAACACCTTCCAATTGCATTTGAGCTTATAGACGAACTCTTCGCTGGCTTGCAGCTTGGGGTCCGTGATGTCATGCGGGAAGGGGGCCGCATCCAGCGGCGCGATCCAATCCGCAAAGCTTGCATTCGGGTCGGGGTTTACAAAGATCATCCCCTTCCAGCGCCCGATCGAGGCATCGTGCAGGTTCAACGATTTTCGGTCCAGATCGGGGAAACACTCGGCTCGGTCCGGCACGCCGCGCAACCGCCCATCCAGCCCAAAGGTCCAGCGGTGATAGGGGCAGACCAGCGTCTTGCCGGCATTCCCACGCCCTTCAAGCAACTCTGTCCCCCGGTGGCGGCATATATTCTTGAAGGCGTTCAGATTTCCCTCGGCGTCCTGCACCACGGCAATCGGCTGAACGCCAATGCGAGCGGTGACATAATCGCCGGTGTCCTTGAAATCGCTTTCATAGGCCACGAGCTGCCAGGTTTTGGTGAACAGGGTTTCTTGTTCCCGCTGGAACCACTCGGGCGAATAATAAGCCTCTTTGGGCAAAATCTGCGCTGGCATGGGAGATCCTTTTCTTGCTGGCCAATAGTTAGCTGTCGCAAAGGACAATTTAAAGGGCTTGCCCAACTATTTTACATACCCCTGCCGAGCAAACCTATGAGCAAGTATATGTCAGCGCCCTTGATACATGTACGCGGCCCGGTTTCCCTTGTGATACTCCAATTGCTCTTGAGAGACATTTTGCGGCGGCTCACATCCCGCAGCAAGAAGGATCAGACCTGTGACACTCAGCGCGCGAAGGAAAGTCATGGGGCGATCGACCTTTTGTCATTGGGGCAAAGTTCTGTGTGCCAGCATGACATGCCCTGAACGCACTGCACAGAGGGCGCGATCAGTTCGGTAAAATGAAAAAGGGCGAAGCATTTCTGCTCCGCCCCCGAATTTGGCAAAGATCTGAGAGATCAGTTCTTTTCTTTGTCGACCATCTTGCCAGCCGAAATCCACGGCATCATGCCGCGCAGCTTGGCACCGGTTTCTTCGATCATGTGCTCGTCGTTGTGGCGACGGGCTGCTTTGATGGTGGGCTGACCAACAGCATTTTCCAGCATGAAGTCGCGAACGAATTTACCCTGCTGGATGTCGTCCAGAACCTCCTTCATACGCGCTTTGGTCTCGTCGTATTTCAGGATACGCGGACCGGTGACGTACTGGCCGTATTCAGCTGTGTTCGAGATCGAGTAATCCATGTTGGCAATGCCGCCTTCATAGATCAGGTCAACGATCAGCTTTACTTCGTGCAGACATTCGAAATAGGCCATTTCCGGTGCGTAACCGGCTTCGACCAGAGTTTCGAAGCCGCAGCGGATCAGTTCGACCAGACCGCCGCACAGAACCGCTTGCTCGCCGAACAGGTCGGTTTCGCATTCTTCGCGGAAGTTGGTCTCGATGATGCCCGAGCGGCCGCCACCGATGGCCGAGCAGTAGGACAGGCCGATTTCCAGCGCCTTGCCGGAAGCGTCGCGATCAACCGCCACCAGGCAGGGCACGCCGCCGCCTTTGGTGTATTCGCCGCGTACAGTGTGGCCGGGGCCTTTGGGGGCCATCATGATGACGTCGACGCCTTCTTTGGGCTCGATCAGGCCAAAGTGCACGTTCAGGCCGTGGGCAAACGCGATGGCGGCACCCGGCTTGATGTTGTCGTGGACGTATTTTTTGTAGGTTTCCGCCTGCAGTTCGTCGGGCATGGTGAACATGATCACGTCACACCAGGCTGCGGCTTCGGCGATACCCATGACTTGCAGGCCTTCACCTTCGGCTTTCTTGGCCGAGGGCGAGCCTTCGCGCAGGGCGACGACCAGGTTCTTGGCACCCGAGTCGCGCAGGTTCAGCGCGTGGGCGTGACCTTGCGAGCCATAGCCAAGGATGGCCACTTTTTTGTCTTTGATCAGGTTAATGTCGCAATCGCGATCATAGTAAACGCGCATGTCAGCGGTCCTTTGCAGAATTGAACTGGGGCTGTTCTATCTGGGCGTTTGGGGATTGGCGAGGGGTTTGGGGTTGAGTATTTATGAAAATCGAGAAGGATAATTCTCTAAATGAAGAAAAAGTGAAAAAATCATGCTCGATGACATCGACCGCCGTATCCTGCGCCACTATCAGGCCGACCCAAGCCTGAGCATGGGCGATCTAGCCGAGCTCTGCCGGGTGACCTCGGGCGTGTGTTGGCGACGGATCGAAAAGATGCAGGCTGCGGGGGTGATTCAGGGGCAAGAGGCGGTGATCGACTGGGGCGCACTTGGCTATGCGGTTGAGGTGTCGCTGCGCGTGACGTTGGACAAGACGCAGGCGCGAGCATTTGATGAGTTCACGGTTGCCGCGCGTGAAGTGGCCGAAGTGATCGAGATCCAGACTTTTTTGGGTCGAGTGGATGTGCGCTTGTCGGTGATCGCGCGGGACATGGCCCATTATCAGCAGCTTTACCGCGACCGAATTCTGACCCTGCCGCATATCGCGGATATCGAGGCGCTGATGCATATCGCGCGGGTCAAAAGCAGCGAAGGGCTGCCGCTATGATCGAGCTGGACGAGATCGACCGTGCCCTGTTGCGGGCCTTGGTGCAGGATGCCAGCCAAAGTGCGGGTGCTCTTGGGCGGCGATTGGGCCTGTCGCAGCCCGCCACTTGGCGACGGATCAGACGGCTGGAGCAGTCGGGTGCCATCAAAGGCAGGCGGCTCAGGCTCAACGCCGAAGCGCTTGGCTTTGGCGTGACTGTGTTTTTGGGCGTAAAACTGGCTCGCAAGGGGCAGGTGAGCCTTGAGGATTTTGAGCGCGCGGTCAGCGCCATCCCCGAAGTCCAGACGGTCGAGCATGTGTTGGGACTCTATGACTATCGCCTGCGGGTCGTTGCGCGGGACCTTCCAGATTTCGAACGAGTGTTACGCAGGCGGATCATGACTTTGCCGGGGGCTGGGGATGTCGAGGCGAACGTGCTTTTGAGTGAAGAGAGGTTGCCAGGTCCGATAGGGTAGATGCGTTGCCGACCTGTGCAGTCTGTCGGTCTACTCTTGGTGAGGTCCGCCCCGGGTATCGTCGACGGGCGGGAGCGGCCGCGATTGGGACCCTAGTATTGGGTGCGGAACCGATAACCCGGGTGATGCGTCATGCGGACATAGGTGACGGGTTCACCCTGCAACCATGTTGTGCGTTCCAATTGAATCACCGGGGTGCCAATCGCTGTGGCCAGGAAATCGGACAGCTTGGAATCTGTGGCCACTGCCGAGAACGTGATTTCAGCGTCGGTAAAGGGCACCGCATTGAGCAACCATTCATTCGGCCCAACTGTGGTGAGGTCGGCATATTCGATATCCGGAACCGTTGAGATGTTGATCCAGCGCTCTTCGAACTGGAATGGGCGATTGTCCGCATAATGCATGCACAGCAAGTGAAGCACACGAGTACCTGCCGCAAGCCCGAGTTGCGATGACAGCCATGCTGGCGCGTCAGACACCGAACGTTCAACGAGTGCATAGCGATACACAGCGTTCTGTTCTTCTACCGTCTGCCGCACGACCGCGATTTCAATTTTTGCGTGTTTGACAGGGGCTGTTTTTACACGGGTTCCACTCTTGCGGCGTCGTTCGACAAATCCCTGATCAGCCAATTCCCGCAGTGCGCGATTGACAGTGGCCCGGGCGCAGCCAAATTCTTCGGCCAGTTCAGTTTCTGTTGGTAGTAGCGACCCTTGCGGCCAAATACGGGCTTCGATGCGGCGTTTGACCTCGTCCCTGACGGCTTGAAATGTGTTTCGTTTCGGCGTCTGCACGTCTGGCTAAGCCCCTTTGCGGCGGTCAATGCGAGTATCTGCCCCGATTCAACTAAAAGAGTAAAGAGAGGCTGACTCGAATTAGCATCAAATTGATGCCAGTAGCGATCGAATGGCAGACACGTAAGATGAAACAATCTGTTCGCGCGCAAAATGGCGGCCTGCTTTTACCGCGTGCCGCCCTGCTGACCAGACATCTGAAACCACATTGTCGTGGGCGGCGAACACGAGGCCATCCAAAATTTGGTCGTCTTTGAGTGTGCAAAGTGAAATGTCGTCACTGTTTATGGCAGTCAGGTCAGCCAGGTGGCCGATAGAGATTTGCCCGCTGTGCCGTCCAAGCGCCTGTGCTCCACCTTTGGCTGCAGACAGGTACATAGCCGCTCCGACAGAGCCTTCGTCTGCAATCATGACATTGCGCTGCAAATCCCGCAGGCGTTGAGAATACTCCAGCGTGCGCAGTTCCTCAGTCAGCGAAATACGCACGTTCGAATCAGAACCGATTCCAAAACTTCCACCTGCCGACAGATAAGAGGGGCCATTGAAGGGCCCATCACCGAGGTTCGCCTCGGTGATCGGGCATAGCCCTGCGACGGCACCTGATTGGGCCATCCGGGTGGTTTCGTCTTCTGTCATGTGGGTTGCGTGGATCAAGCACCATGCTTCGTTGATGTCGGAATTGTCCAGCAGCCATTCTACCGGTCGCGCACCAAGCCAATTTCGAATGTCGGCCACTTCCTTTGGCTGTTCGGCGATGTGGATATGTACCGGGTTCTGTTCCTTGAGGTACAGCGCTTCGGTCAAATCCCGAGGGGATGTCGCTCTTAGTGAGTGAGGTGCAATGCCGACGCGTGCATCGGCTCGACAGAGTGCGGGCGGCATGCGCGCGCGCCAGTGTCACCAGTTCGGCAAATTCATCGACTGTGTTACCAAAGCGTGTTTGCCCTCCACTGAGCGGCTGTTCTTTGGCGCCGCCATAGGTGTAGAGGACGGGCAGATGGGTCAGGCCGATACCGGTTGCTTGGGTTGCAGAAAAGACCCGGTCGCTAAGCTCGGTCACTGTGTCAAACCGCACGCCGCCAGGCTGGTGGTGGACGTAGTGGAATTCTCCGACACAGGCGTAGCCTGCCTCGAGCATTTCCATAAAGACCAACGCCGCGATGGCCTCATACTGTTCAGGTGTGATGTGTTCCATGAAGCGGTACATCAAAGTACGCCAGGTCCAGAAGCTGTCTTTGCCAGCGGCCCGCACTTCGGTCATGCCTGCCATTGCGCGCTGGAAGGAATGGGAATGCAAATTTCCTGGCGACGGCAGGAGGGTATCCACCCGCGTGTCCTGCGCTAGCGGGGATTGTCCTGCCTCGATTAAAGCGATCCGACCGTCTTCGACAGTCACAATAACGTCCTGAAGCCAACCTTCCGGGGTGCGGGCGCGGTTCGCGAAAATTCTCTGCATCGCTTCCTCATATGTATAGACATAAGATTTATAATCTCATACGTTTCGCCGCATCAAGAGGGAAGTGGACGCTGATGAGCGACAAGTTCAATTATGTTCTGTTAAACGCCCGGCTGGCGACAATGGATGAAAACTCAGACGGTTACGGTTTGGGTGAGGGCGCGGTGGCGGTCCGAGACGGTCGAATCGCGTGGTTTGGAAATGACTTGCCCGCCGACTTTGCCGATCTACCGCGCCGGGACGCCGGAGGGCGGCTTGTGACGCCATCCTTCATCGACTGCCACACGCATATCGTGTTCGGTGGCGACCGGGCGATGGAATTCGAAATGCGCCTGAATGGCGCCAGCTATGAAGAGGTCGCGCGGGCCGGGGGCGGCATCGTATCGACCGTCAAGGCGACCCGCACGGCGAGTGTCGACGACCTGGTCCGGCTGGCCCTGCCGCGCCTGGATGCGCTGATGGCCGAGGGCGTGAGCGTGGTAGAGGTCAAGTCCGGCTATGGTCTGGATCTCGATACTGAGCTGAACATGTTGCGCGCCGCGCGGCAGCTGCAAGAGCTGCGCCCGGTGCTGATCAAGACGACCTTTCTGGGCGCCCATGCCACGCCTGCCGAATATGCAGGACAGGACGACGCCTATATCGATGACGTTTGCATTCCCGCCCTCCGCGCGGCCCATGCCGAGGGGCTGGTCGATGCGGTCGATGGGTTCTGCGAAGGGATCGCGTTCCAACCTGCGCAAATCGAACGGGTGTTCAAGGTGGCGCAGGATTTGGGCCTGCCGGTCAAGCTGCACGCCGAACAGCTGAGCCATTTGGGCGGCACGAAACTGGCGGCGCGCTACGATGCGCTATCGGTAGATCACGTGGAATACGCAACTGAGGATGACGCGCGGGCAATGGCCTCCAGCGGGTCGGTTGCAGTGATTCTGCCAGGCGCATTCTACACGATCCGCGAGACGCAAGCTCCTCCCATTGATCACTTCCGCGCCCATGGCGTGCCGATGGCCTTGGCGACCGATTGCAACCCCGGTTCCTCGCCGCTGACCTCACTGCTGTTGACGATGAACATGGCCTGCACGCTCTTTCGCATGACCCCGCTTGAGGCGCTGACAGGTGTGACCCGCAACGCGGCCAAGGCGCTTGGCCTGACAGATCGCGGTCAGTTGCGCGAGGGGTACATAGCCGATCTGGCGATCTGGGATGTCCGAACGCCAGCGGAGCTGTCTTATCGCATTGGTTTCAACCCTCTCCACGAACGTCTTAACGGAGATTCCGCATGATTTCTCTCACCCCCGGGGCCGTCACTCTGGCCACGCTGCGCGAGATTTACCGTAACATGGCACCCGCCAAACTGGATGCTTCGGCACGTCCCGCTGTCGAGGTGGCAGCACAGATGGTGGCCGATGCTGCCGCTGGCGAGGCGGCGGTCTATGGTATCAACACGGGCTTTGGCAAACTGGCCAGCAAGAAGATCGCGCCCGAGGATACTGCCACCCTGCAACGCAACCTGATCCTGTCGCACTGCTGCGGTGTGGGCCAACCGCTGGCCGAGGATCGCACGCGTCTGATGATGGTGCTCAAGCTGCTGTCGCTGGGGCGCGGCGCGTCTGGCGTGCGGTGGGATGTGATCGCGTTGATTGAGGCGATGTTGGAGGCGGGCGTGACGCCTGTGATCCCCGAACAGGGTTCGGTCGGAGCATCCGGTGACCTTGCCCCACTGGCACATATGGCCGCTGCCATGATCGGCGCTGGTGAGGCGACTTATCAAGGCGAGCGAATGCCTGCGGCAAAGGCCTTGGCCAAAGCTGGCCTGATCCCGGTTGTGCTTGGCCCGAAAGAGGGGCTGGGCCTGATCAACGGCACGCAATTTTCCACCGCCAATGCGCTCGCGGGCCTGTTCGATGCCTGGCGCATGGTCGAAGCCTCTATGACGATTGCCTCATTGTCGACGGATGCGATTATGGGCTCCACCGCACCGTTGCTTGCTGACATCCACACGCTGCGCGGTCATGCCGGGCAGGTCGACGTGGCGCAAGGTATGCGGACGCTTATGGACGGATCGGAAATTCGTGAAAGCCACCGCGAGGACGATACCCGTGTGCAGGACCCATATTGCATTCGCTGCCAGCCACAGGTCGTTGGTGCCGCGCTGGACGTTCTACGGATGGCGGCTAAAACGCTGGAGATCGAGGCCAACGCTGTTACCGACAACCCGCTTGTTCTGGTGAATGAAGGGCGGATCGTCTCGGGTGGCAACTTCCACGCTGAATACGTGGGCTTTGCCGCAGATCAGATCGCGCTTGCCGTGGCCGAGATCGGCGCCATTGCACAACGCCGCGTGGCGTTGATGGTGGATCCCACGCTCAGTTACGATCTGCCGCCGTTCTTGACGCCTGATCCAGGTCTCAACTCAGGTTTCATGATTGCCGAGGTTACGACAGCGGCTTTGATGAGTGAAAATAAACACTTAGCTAATCCGTGTGTGACAGATTCCACACCCACCTCAGCCAACCAAGAGGACCACGTGTCCATGGCCGCACACGGTGCGCTGCGTCTGCGCCGAATGAACGACAACCTGTCGGTCATTCTGGGCGTCGAGCTGTTGTGTGCAGCTCAAGGCGTTGAGGCCCGCGCGCCGCTGGCGACGTCCACCGGGTTGCAGGCCGTGATTGCGCATCTGCGCAGCACTGTCCCGACCCTGGCTGAAGACCGCTATCTGGCCCCCGACATTGAGGCCGCCGCCGCCATGGTCCGCTCGGGCGAGTTGGCCCATGTTGCCGGATTGGAGGTGCCCGCATGATCGACGTGACCCGTGGCAACAGCCCACTCGTTTTGGGCTTGCCGCACACCGGGACAGATGTGCCGCCTGAGATCTGGGAGACTTTCAACGAGACCGGACAGGCGCTCGCCGACACGGATTGGCATATCCACGATCTCTACGCCGGGTTGGTGGATGACATCACCACCGTCCGCACGCCGGTGCATCGCTATGTGATCGACGTGAACCGCGACCCGAGCGGGGTAAGCCTTTATCCGGGGCAGAACACAACAACGCTGTGTCCAACAACAGATTTTGACGGTTTGCCGATTTATCGCGAAGGCATGGAACCGGATGAGAGCGAGATTGCGCGACGCCGCGATACCTTTCACACGCCGTATCACGCGGCGCTTGAGGCAGAGTTGCAGCGGGTAAAAAACACCCACGGATTTGCTGTGCTCTATGATTGCCATTCAATCCGCTCGCACATCCCGTTCCTTTTTGCCGACGTGCTGCCCGACTTTAACATTGGTACCAATCTAGGTGAAACTTGCTCATCAAAGATTGAAAGCGAAACCTATGAAATTTGCAAAAAAGCAGAGGGTTACACGCACATTCTGAACGGTCGCTTCAAGGGCGGTTGGACCACGCGCCATTACGGCAGGCCGTCCGAAAACCTGCACGCGATCCAGATGGAACTGGCGCAATCCACCTACATGACCGAGGCCGCACCTTGGGACTATCTGCCCGAAAAGGCCAATGTCCTGCGTGCCCATCTCACCGACATTCTGATCACGCTCAAACAATGGAGCCCCGCATGACGGATCCCCGCAAGAACACCCGCGACGTTTTTCCACCCACTGGCCCTGAGATCACCGCCAAATCCTGGATGACCGAAGCGCCGATGCGAATGCTGATGAACAACCTGCATCCGGATGTGGCCGAGAACCCGCATGAGCTGGTGGTCTATGGCGGTATTGGACGCGCGGCGCGGACATGGGAAGACTTCGACAAGATCGTTGCGAACTTGAAAGATCTTGAGGAAGACCAGACGCTTCTGGTGCAATCCGGCAAACCTGTGGGGGTGTTTCGTACCCATTCAGACGCGCCGCGCGTACTGATCGCCAACTCGAACCTGGTGCCGCATTGGGCCAATTGGGATCACTTCAACGAGCTCGATAAGAAGGGTCTGGCGATGTATGGCCAGATGACGGCCGGATCGTGGATTTACATCGGTACGCAGGGCATCGTTCAAGGCACCTATGAAACTTTTGCTGAGGCCGGGCGCCAGCACTTTGATGGTGACCTGACCGGTAAGTGGATTCTGACCGGTGGTCTTGGCGGCATGGGCGGCGCACAACCGTTGGCCGCAGTGTTCGCAGGTGCCTGCTGTTTGGCCGTGGAATGCAACCCGGATTCGATCGATTT
Organism: Falsiruegeria sp. JB4-1; assembly: GCF_055693495.1. Classification (NCBI taxonomy): domain Bacteria; kingdom Pseudomonadati; phylum Pseudomonadota; class Alphaproteobacteria; order Rhodobacterales; family Roseobacteraceae; genus Falsiruegeria; species Falsiruegeria sp. JB4-1. The sequence goes on along the minus strand of NZ_JBVFTZ010000001.1, from coordinate 3,065,495 downwards.
TCGCATTCGAACCAAGTATTTGGATGAAAGAGCTGAGACGCTGGATGAGGCGCTTGAGATGATCGAGCGCTGGACGGCAGCAGGCGAAGCCAAGTCCGTTGGACTGCTGGGCAATGCGGCGGATGTCTTCCCCGAACTGGTGCGCCGGATGAAAGATGGGGGCGCGCGCCCTGACATCGTGACCGACCAGACCAGTGCACATGACCCGATCAACGGCTACCTGCCGCAGGGCTGGACCATGGGCGAATGGCGCGCCAAGCGCGAAAGCGATCCCAAGGCGGTCGAGGCGGCAGCGCGGGCGTCCATGAAGGTGCATGTCGAGGCCATGGTTGATTTCTGGAACGCCGGAGTGCCGACGCTGGATTATGGCAACAACATCCGTCAGGTGGCACTGGACGAGGGGTTCGAGAACGCGTTCGATTTTCCCGGATTTGTGCCCGCCTACATCCGCCCGCTGTTCTGCAAGGGCATCGGCCCGTTCCGCTGGTGCGCGCTGTCTGGTGACCCCGAGGATATCTACAAGACCGACGCCAAGATGAAGGAGCTCTTCCCCGAGAACGAGCATTTGCATCGCTGGCTGGACATGGCGCAAGAGCGGATCGCGTTCCAGTGGCTTGCCTGCACGCATCTGCTGGATCGGCCTGGGCGACCGTCACAAGGCGGGTCTGGCGTTCAATGAGATGGTGCGCAATGGTGAACTGAAAGCGCCGGTCGTCATCGGTCGCGATCACCTCGACAGCGGCTCGGTGGCCTCGCCCAACCGCGAGACCGAGGCGATGATGGATGGCTCGGACGCCGTGTCGGACTGGCCGTTGCTCAATGCGCTGCTGAACACGGCGAGCGGTGCGACTTGGGTGTCGCTGCACCATGGCGGAGGTGTGGGCATGGGGTTCAGTCAGCATTCGGGCATGGTGATCTGCTGTGACGGGAGTGAAGATGCGGACCGTCGGATCGCCAATGTGCTGTGGAACGATCCGGCTACGGGCGTGATGCGGCATGCAGATGCAGGCTATGACATCGCCAAGGATTGCGCGCGCGAGCATGATCTGAACCTGCCTGGCATTTTGTAAGCGCGGGATGGGGGGCATTGCCCCCAAAACTCCTGCCGTATTTCGGCCAAGTGAAGCAGTGGTGTCGGATTCTAATCTGTTCTGTGTCGGTTTGCCGCTTTACCTCTTTAAGGCAGGGCGGCAAGGTTTATCCGACGTGAACAAAAGGACACCTCCTATGCCTGCCTTGCTTGATACTGTCGACCCCAACGGGCTCGAAGAGTTTTCGGTGGTTTTCACCGACCGGTCCCTGAACCACATGTCCGCCGCCTTTCAGGGTGTGATGCGCGACATCTCGGACATGTTGAAAGACGTCTATGGTGCTGATGGCGTGGCTGTGATCCCCGGTGGTGGGACCTATGGGATGGAGGCGGTTGCGCGTCAGTTTGCACGCGGTGCCAATGTGCTTGTTGTGCGCAACGGGTGGTTTTCCTACCGTTGGAGTCAGATTTTTGAGACTGGCGATCTGACTGCCAGCACTCAGGTGATGAAAGCTCGCCAGACCGGAAATTCCAGCCCGTCGCCCTTTGCACCCGCCCCGATTGATGAGGTTGTGGCCGCGATCCGCGAGCAGAAACCGGATATCGTCTTTGCCCCACATGTGGAAACCGCCGCGGGTGTGATCCTGCCGGATGACTATGTAACCGCGATGGCGGCTGCCGCGCATGAGGTGGGAGCGCTGATGGTGCTGGACTGCATCGCCAGCGGCTGCGCCTGGATCGATATGAAGGCAACTGGCGTGGACGTCCTGATCTCGGCCCCGCAAAAAGGTTGGAGCGCGTCGCCTTGCGCCTAGCCTGGTGATGCTCTCGGAACGTGCCGAGCAGCGGCTGGAAGAGACAACTTCGGACAGCTTTGCGATTGATCTAAAGAAATGGCGTCAGATCATGCAGGCCTATGAAAACGGCGGCCATGCCTATCACGCGACCATGCCGACAGATGCGCTGCGCGCATTCCGGGACACGATGGTGGAAACGCGTGATTATGGCTTTGACAAGCTGCGCGAAGCTCAGTGGGCGCTTGGAAATGGTGTCCGTGCGATGCTGGCTGAAAAGGGAATCGTTTCGGTTGCCGCCGACGGCTTTGGTGCACCGGGGGTGGTGGTGAGCTATACCAGCGACCCCGAGGTTCAGAATGGCAAGAAATTTGCTGCCCTGGGCATGCAGATCGCAGCTGGTGTGCCGCTGCAATGTGACGAGCCTGCGGACTTCAGCACCTTCCGCCTTGGCCTCTTTGGTCTGGACAAACTCTATGACGTCGATGGCACCATCGGGCGGCTGAAAATCGCGCTTGATCAGGTTTTGTAACCCGACTTGGATGCGGGGCGGATGTTGCTTTCCGCCCCCAAACCATAGCGCAGGCAAAGCGCCAGCACGCCCAGGCTGATCACAATCCACAGTCCGCCCCACATCATCGTGGCGCCGCCAAACTCTTCTGCCAGCATACGGGCGTCGGACCTGAGATACGAGCGTTGGATCGTATCGCTGAAAATGTCAAAGGGCACGTAGATCATGCTCGCCAAGCCGACCACACGTAGAATCAGATCGCTGTAATCGCGCGGTAAAAAGCGTGCGATGGCGAGCATGGCAAAGCCCGTGATCAGGCCGAACCCCACGGCAAACAGCTCTCGACTGTAAAGCACGGTTGTCAGCAGTATGATCCCGCCGAGAAGGGCCAAAACAGCGCGATCCGCGTGGGTGCGGACAGCGGCCACAAATAGCAATGCGCCGATGACGAGTGAGCCCAGATAACCTGCGCTGAGGCTCAGGAAACGGTTGCCGCCGCGCGAGATGACCAGCCCGCCTTCGTTGGCGTTGACGGTCAGGCTTTCAACTGAACCACCCGTCGTCAGGATCGCGATGACATGCGAAAGCTCGTGCAGGTAGACGATCAGGATTTTGAGTGGTGCCACCATCGGAGTTTGCCAAAGGGCGAACAGCAGCGCGGTCAGGGCAATCAACTGCCAATGGCCGCGCAGAAGGGCCATCAGGCGGTTCACCGGACGCCCAGACCCATCTGCATCAGGGTTTTGCGCACAGGCGCCAGCGAATAAAGGGCATTCAGCCCAGCGGCGCGTACGTCGCGCAGCGCACGGGTTTCCACCATTGAGGCGCGGTTCAGAAGGTCGATGCCCTTGACGCGCAACGCAATCTCGTTGTGACGGGCTTTGTGATAAGCATTGAGCATCTGTGCATCGCCTAATCCCTCGGGGCGGGCCTGTGCCAGCTCCAACAGGGTCCCCAGATCACCCAGCGACATGTTCAGCCCCTGCGCGCCGATGGGGGGCACCACATGGGCGGCTTCGGCCATCAGCGCCACGCGTTCACCGTTCAACCGCTCGGCCGATTGGCTGATGATGGGCCAGATGGTGCGGCGTGAGGCGAGTTTGAGCGGACCAAAGAGGCCACAGGACCGTTCGGTCATGGCCGCCTCGAACGCCTCGGGCTCCATCGCCAGCAGCTCTTGCGCGGTTGCACCGCGTTCCATCCAGACGATTGCAGACGACGGCGAGCCCTGCCAGTCGGGCAGGGGGACCAGCGTGAACGGGCCGCCCGAGCGATGGATCTCGGTCGAGACGTTCTGGTGTGAGATCGGGTGGGTGACGGCAAAGGCCAGCGCCTTTTGACCATAGCGGATGGTTTTGACGCCAATCCCTGCAGCTTCGCGCATAGGGGAATTGCGTCCGTCGGCGGCCAGTACCAGTTTGCAGCGCACGCGGGAGCCGTCGGTCAGGGTCACTCGGGCCTCGCCCGTGCGGGTGAATAGGCCGGACGTGCCCGTGCCAGGACGAAAGTCGACATTGGGCAGCTCGGCCAAGCGGGCCACCATCTCGCGGCGCAACAGCCAGTTGGGCAGGTTCCAGCCAAATGGCATGTCCGAGATGTCGGCAGCGTTGAAATCCCGCACGATACGCGGTTCGGGCAGTTCCCCGCCCGCATCCACGATGCGCATGATTTGCAAAGGCGCGGCATGATCCGACAGGCGCGCCCACAGGCCGCAGGTGTCCAGCAGAGTTTGCGCCGGTTGCAGAAAGGCGGTCGTGCGCATGTCCGAGCCGTCAACGTCACGCTCGGTGATTGGCGGGGCAGGATCGACGCAGACAACGTTGAACCCCGCGTGGCCAAAGGTGGCCGCCGCGGTCAAACCTGCAATGCCGCCGCCGGAAATCAGGATGTCGCAAGTGTCAGTCATGATGCGCCTCTTGTTCTTGGACGCAACTTAGTGCCGATACCGGGGGAAGGCCAAGCGACATCCTGTCTTTTGTCAGCCCCGCGAGATGACGATTAGAACCAGAAACATCAAAGGCACCAGCGCCAAGGCGGGTAGGTAGAGACCGGGCAGACCAAAGAGCATGATCGAACAGCCCCAACCGCAGATGAATGCGATGGCGGCATAGAACAGGTTTTCGTCGTCGCCATAGGCCACTTCGCGCGCCATTCGGCCAAAGACCGGAACAGAAAACACCGCGCGCTGCCAGAATGGAAGGCGGGGGGCATGTCGATTGCGGCCATGGAAAACGCTCCTGAGTGATGAGGATATGATCGGCATATATGGAGTCAATCATGCATCTTTTAGGTGCGTTTTCGTCGCAGTTTCGGCGTTAGTGCAGAAGATCTAGAAATGCTTTCAGATCAACAGTTTGGTGATGAATATGGTCGCCGTCATGGCGACCGGGCGCAACCAGGATCGTACGCATGCCCATGGCATGTGGGGCAGCCAAATTTCGGGGATCATCCTCGAACATTGCCGCCCGCGTGGGCATTATGCCGTCCTGTTCGAATACTTGCTCAAACGCGGCCCGTTCCGGTTTAGGGCGAAACCCCGCGTGTTCGACCCCATAGATCGCATCAAACAGTCCGCTCAATCCCCGCGCTGCTAAAACACGCTCGGCATAAGGCGCCGAGCCGTTGGTATAGACGATGCGGCGGCCGGGCAGAGTGCCTATGCGCTCTGCCAGGCCTGGGTCGCGGTCATGTGGGTCATGTCCACATCGTGGACGGCCACCAGATAGGGATCGGGGTCGATGTCATGTTCGCGCATCAGGCCAGCCAGCGTGGTGCCATGCTCGCGCCAGTATTTTGATCGCAGCCGATCCGCTTCGGGTCTGCTGACGCCAAGTTCCGTCATGACGTATTCCGTCATCTTTACTTCGATTTGATCGAACAACCCCATCTGCGGTGGGTATAGGGTGTTGTCCAGATCGAACACCCATTGGGAAACTTCTGTAAACGCGTCTTTGACCATGACCCGCTATCTAGGGCAGGTAAGATCAGCAATCAACGCCCAGACTTGATTGCTGAGGGGGCAGAGGGATAGACAGGTCCGACACAAGGGAGGCCAAGAGGTCATATGAGCCAAAGCAGGCATTCGCAGAAAGACGCCTATCACCTGATCCTCGAGGCGATTGACGTCGGGGTTTACAAACCCGGTGACAGGCTGGTGGAAAGCGACCTGGCCGAGCGCTTTGGCGTGTCGCGTACCCCGATCCGCGAGGCGTTGCAGCGGCTTGAGACGCAATCGCTGCTCGAACGTGATGGACGATCGCTGATCGTGGCCTCGCTCGATCACAACCAGATGTCCGAGCTTTATCAGGTGCGGCGCGAGCTGGAAGGCCTGGCGGCCCGTCTGGCGGCGCGTCATGCGACCGAAGAAGAGATCAAGGTGCTGCGTGATATGGTTGAGGCAGATGATGCGCTTGTGGGGGACCCGCAGGCGCTCAGCCGGGCCAACCGCCGGTTTCACGTTCAGATACACTTGGCCTCGCACAACCGCTATCTGGTGCAGCAACTGGATTTGGTGCATCGCACTATGGCTCTGATGGCGACGACGTCACTGGCCGTCGAAGGGCGGGGAGAGATTGCGCAGAGCGAGCACAAGGGCATTGTCGAGGCCATCGCGGCGCGCGATGAGGATGCGGCCGAAGCCGCGCTCAAGGATCATATTTCGGTGGCTTTCATGACGCGGCTCAAGCGAGATGCGGATATTCGCGAGCGCAGCTAGGGCTGGTTTGGCGCCTGTTCTTCGTCGGCATGGCCATGTTGGGTTTTGTCCCAAAAGAAAGGCGCCACGGCCAGTTCGTAGAGCGCTTTGTAAGCGGCGACAACGCCCAAGGGGAAATACAGGATCATTGTCGGGACCCAAGGCATCAGGAACCGCCGCTCGCGGCGTGAGACCGATGTCAGCCCAACGGCCAGCGCCAAAAGTTCTGTCGCAACGAAAAGGCCAACGCTAAGGTGAACGATCCAAAACGGCAGAACCGATTGGACCGGATGGTAGAACCCCAACAGGATCAGCCAGAAGGACCAAAGGACGGGAGCCAGCAGGAACTGCCCAAAGGTGCCCAGGAAAAAGGCCTGTACCCCCAGGAACCGCCGCGTCCCCAGATCGCGCCACAATTGCCGGGGCGAGCGCATGTGCACCAGATAGGTGACCATGAACCCTTTGAGCCAGCGCGAACGCTGTTTGACCCATGGCCAGGCGCGGAAATTAGCCTCTTCATATGTGACAGTGTCAATCAGCTCGGTTCGGTAACCAGCGCGGCACAGGCGCACGCCCAGGTCGGCGTCTTCGGTAACGTTATGCGCGTCCCAGCCGCCTAGCTTCTCAAGCGCCTCGCGTTTGAAAAATAGGGTTGTGCCGCCCAAGGGTACAACCAGTCCCATGCGCGCGATCCCGGGCAGGATGATGCGGAACCAGCTTGAGTATTCGATGGTGAAACATCGCGCGCGCCAGCTGCTGCGGGGGTTATAGTAATCCAAGATCCCTTGCAGGCAGACAACATCGTCTGCTGTCTGCGCAAAGCGGCTAACCACGTGCTCAATCTGGTCTGCCATTGGTGCATCTTCAGCATCCCAGACCCCGATGATGTCGCCACGACAGAAATCCAACGCATAGTTCATTGCCCGAGGTTTCGTGGTTAGTCCTGCATGCGCGGGCACTTCGATGACGCGAATCCAGGCAGGCAGGTCGGTCTGGGCGACGGTCTGGCGGGTAACGTCATCTTCTTCTTCGAGAACAAGGACCACATCCAGAAGAGATTTGGGATAGGTCAATCGACTAAGCCTGCGGACTAGGGCCGAGGCAATCTCGCGTTCCTTATAAAGCGGCACAAGGACGGACACTTTCGGATATCTGAAACCCGCGGTTTCTGGTGTTGGCTTGGGCCGAGGAGCGGTCAGATGGGAGTGATCCAAAAGATGGGTGACAAATGCCATCGCTTTTAGTGTGGCAAACATTGCCAGCGTCACGATCGCTGTCAGAAACAACGCCGTAAGGGCCCAGGTTGGAGCAGCGAGTGCCAGAGAGATCGTGCTGAGTGTGGCAAGGATCGCAGGAAGTCGTTTAGTGATCCGCCAGTTTCGACAGCTGTAGAATGGTTTGACCCGTGTTTCAGCCGCGACGGCCAAGCTGCGAGAGAACTGCTTGGCGAGAGCCGCATCGATCTGCTCTTCGCTCGCCAGCGCAGGTAGAACCATAACGCCCGTCCCAACAAAAGCATCCCTGATGGCGTCGAACTGATCTGGACGCGAGGTGGCGATCATTACCATCGGTCCCAGCTGCATCCAGGGAATGGCATTATGTTGCAACCAGAACTGACTGGTCTGCAAATCGCACAGTTCAGAATCCGGAGGGCTGATTGCCAAATCGGCGACCTGTATGCCGTTCTGAAGGGCCAGCGCCGACAAAATGTCCTGCTGTTCAGCCCAACCTTCGGCCACCAGAATTTCACCAATAGGTGCGTCGAGCAGGAGTTGCATCTGCAGGGCGTGAACCAGTTGCTCCTGTGTGATCACTCCACTTCGCACAAGGTAACGGCCCAGCGGCAGATTGGGCTGCAGCTCGTGGGCCGCCGGTGTGGCGGCGGAAAGTCGTATCAGTTGCTCGCTCATGCAGCCCGCCCGATGTCCAGCATCGGGTCAGGTTTGCAATCATAAGGTTAACGGATCGTTAAGAAAATCAACTCAAGCGTTGGTTTTTTGCTCATCCATCGCAGCCGAAAAGCGCTCGAACAGGTAAAAGCTATCTTGCGGGCCGGGCGAGGCTTCGGGGTGGTATTGTACCGAATACACCGGACGATCGGTCATGCGGATACCGCAATTGGAGCCATCAAACAGAGATTTGTGGGTTTCCACCACGCCTTCGGGCAAGGTTTGCGCATCAACCGCAAAACCGTGGTTCATCGAAGTGATCTCCACCTTACCGGTATCCAGATCCTTGACCGGATGGTTGGCACCGTGGTGGCCGTGGTTCATCTTGACGGTCTGACCGCCAAGCGCCAATGCCAGCATTTGGTGACCAAGGCAGATACCGAATACCGGCAGTTCTGTGGTGTCCAAGATTTCCTTGATCATAGGTACGGCGTATTCGCCGGTTGCGGCCGGGTCGCCGGGGCCATTCGACAGGAACACGCCATCAGGGTTGTGGGCCAGAACTTCGGCAGCAGTCGCGGTTGCGGGCAAGACAGTCACGTCGCAGCCTGCGCTTGCCAAGCAGCGCAGGATGTTGCGCTTTGCGCCGTAGTCCAGCGCGACTACCTTGTGACGGGGAGCGTCTTGCTTGGGGAAGCCATCTGGCCAAGCCCACCGCATCTCGTCCCAGCGATAGCTTTGGGCACAGGTGACATCCTTGGCCAAGTCCATGCCTTCCAGACCAGCAAAACCACGCGCAGCGGCAACCAAAGCTTCGATGTCAAAGTTGCCTTCGGGATCGTGCGCCAATGCCACATGCGGCGCGCCTTGTTGACGGATCGCGCGGGTCAGACGGCGAGTGTCGATGCCGCCGATGGCGATCCGACCCCGGCGCTCCAGCCAGGCCTTGAGCTCTTCGGTCGCACGCCAGTTCGAGGCCAGCGTTGGGTCCCATTTCACCACCATACCGGCGGCGACAGGATCAGCGGTCTCGTCATCCTCGGGGGTGACGCCAACGTTACCTACGTGGGGAAAGGTAAAGGTCACGATCTGCCCGGCGTAGGACGGATCTGTCATGATTTCCTGATAGCCAGTCATCGCGGTGTTGAAGCAGAGCTCAGCAGTTGTCTGTCCCTGTGCTCCGAACCCGATCCCATAGAAAATGGTTCCATCAGCCAAAGCCAGACATGCGGTGGGCTTGGACGGGGTGGACGGTGCCATGGCGCGACTCTCCTGCAGGGTAAACCGGCGCATACCTAAGAGGGTTGGGCCGTCAGGTCAAGGGTCAGGCGTTGGTGATCAATTTTTAGGCTATCGTTGTTTTTCAATGACTTACGCGGATACCCTTCTGGTTGTCTCGTGGTTTTTCTTTCGGTATGGTCGGGGTCTTGTGTTTCCATGGGGATGGATCAAAAAATGGACCTGAGATCTCGCGTCAACGCAGCGTTGAAACAGGCGATGAAGGACAAGGCGGCCCAACGGTTGTCGACTCTGCGCCTAATTAATGCTGCGATCAAGGACAAGGACATTGCTGCACGCACAGCGGGCGGCGAAGAAGCGAGCTGTATCAGCGATGCCGAAGTTCTTGCCATTCTTGGGAAAATGACCAAGCAGCGCCAAGAAAGCGCGCGTGCCTATGAAGAGGGTGGACGACTGGACCTTGCTGAACGAGAGCAGCAGGAGGTCGAGATTATCTCAGAATTTCTACCCAAGGCACTTGATGATGATGAAGTCAGCAAGGCCATCTTGGATGCGATCACAACTACGGGCGCAGATTCGATCCGCGACATGGGTAAAGTGATGGGCGAACTCAAAGGCCGTTACACCGGTCAGATGGATTTTGGAAAAGTCGGCCCGATGGTCAAGGACCAACTGTGCGCGGCCTCTGGCGGTCAGTGCTGAGGCCTAGTGTCGTAGCTTGACCGACAATTCATCATAAAGTGCGATGCGTTCGTCTTCGGACAGGAATGCGCCTATTTCGACTTGGCGCCCCGATCCTTTCAGCGTGACATAGTTCGGTACTGGCCCCCCTTCGGGGTGTATCTCAATACGAGCCCAATAACGATCGCAGGCCCATTCTTGAGGGGCGCCATTGGGGTTGTGTCTGATCAGATGCGCCTGGGTGTCCGACAAAGTCAGAACTTCAAGGGTGCGGCGTTGGCGATAATTCATTTCGATCGCAAGCCACATGCCCCCAACTGCCAGCAGAACAAAGGGCAACAATCCCCATAGCAACACTGTTCCGAGTACTGCAACCAACGGGATTGTCGCGAAACCAAATACCATCAATACCCAGGCCGCAGCGCCTCGCTGCGGCAGAGAGTTGTGTGGCCACAGGCGTAGCGTCTGCGAGTGATCTGTCTTTTCTGTCCAGTCATAGGGCATGGAGTGTTACCTAGGGTGGCACTGATATCGGGTCAAAACCTTTCAAGTTACTGCTTTGGCTTCGTGACAATTTGTCCACCGACGCAAAGAAAAAGCCCCGGCGCGATGCCGGGGCTTTGTCGTTGTCTGTCTGATGGGATCAGTGCGCGGGGCCTTTGTCCCAGTCTTCCTGCTTGGGCAGGATTTCGAACGTGTGCTCTGGCGGAGGCGACGGAAGCGTCCACTCCAGCGTGTCAGCATATTCGTTCCAATAGTTGTTCTGAGTGATGCGAGCACCACGGAACAGCGCGTAGAACATGATACCGAAGAACAGCAGGAACGAAGCGAACGAGATGAACGCGCCATAGGACGAGATCTTGTTCCAATACGCAAATGCCTCAGGGTAGTCGATGTAACGACGTGGCATGCCCTGACGACCCAAGAAGTGCTGCGGGAAGAAGGTCAGGTTTGCACCGATGAAGAACATCCAGAAGTGGATTTTGCCCCAGAACTCGGAATACTGACGGCCCGACATTTTGCCGAAGTAGAAGTACATACCGGCAAAGATCGCAAACACCGCACCAAGCGACATCACGTAGTGGAAGTGTGCCACAACGTAGTATGTGTCGTGATACGCACGGTCCACACCGGCCTGCGACAGAACCACACCGGTCACACCACCAACGGTGAACAGGAACAGGAAGCCAAAGGCGAACAGCATCGGCGTCTTGAACTCGATCGAGCCGCCCCACATGGTTGCGATCCACGAGAAGACCTTAACCCCTGTAGGCACCGCGATGACCATGGTGGCCAGCATGAAGTAGGCTTGCTGGTTCAGCGACATGCCAACGGTGTACATGTGGTGCGCCCAAACGACGAAGCCCAGAACACCAATCGCGATGATCGCCCAAACCATCGGCAAATAGCCGAAGACCGGCTTGCGCGAGAAGGTTGCGATCACGTGAGAGATGATGCCGAAACCGGGCAGGATCACGATGTAAACTTCGGGGTGACCAAAGAACCAAAGGATGTGCTGGTACAGGATCGGGTCACCGCCACCGGCTGGATCAAAGAACGCAAAGCCAAAGTTGCGGTCCATCAGCAGCATGGTGATCGCGCCCGCCAGAACCGGCAGGGACAGCAGGATCAGCCACGAGGTGACAAAGATCGACCAAGAAAACAGCGGCACCTTGAACAGGGTCATGCCGGGGGCACGCATGTTCAGGAAGGTGGTGATCATGTTGATCGCGCCCAGGATCGAGGAGGCGCCCGATACGTGTACCGCGAAGATCGCAAGGTCCATGGACATGCCGCCCTCTGTGGTCGACAGCGGCGGGTACAGAACCCAACCAACGCCCGACCCAAGCTGGTCGTTACCACCCGGTGTCAGCATCGACGCCACACCCAGCGACGTACCAGCAACATAGAGCCAGAACGACAGGTTGTTCATCCGCGGGAACGCCATATCCGGCGCACCGATCTGCAGCGGCATGAAGTAGTTGCCGAAACCACCAAATAGGGCAGGGATGACAACGAAGAACATCATCAGGACGCCGTGATAGGTGATCATCACGTTCCACAGGTGGCCATTGGGGGTGCAAACTTCGTCGCTTGCAAACCAACGGGCGCCTTCGAGACACATGTATTGGACGCCGGGCTCCATGAGCTCCAGTCGCATGTAGACGGTCAATGTGACCGAGATCAGACCCGCAAGGGCCGAGACGATCAGGTATAGAATCCCGATGTCCTTGTGGTTGGTCGACATGAACCAGCGGGTAAAGAAACCGCGATCGTCTTCATGCTCGTGACCATGAATGGCTGCGTCTGCCATTTAGGTGCCTCCTGTTGCAACTGCGCGCGCAGCCGGACCTCTCCATGCGGCGCGGATTCCCGCTGGTTTTAGAGTGCAGCGGGACCGCCTTCAATGGTGGAGTTTGATATGGATCAAGATAAATGGCCGCACCCCCTTGAATGAACGCGGCCCTCTAGAGCTCATTTAAGGCTTGAAAGTGATGTCCTAATGGGGCCGAGCGGTCGCCAGTGCTGTGTTCGACACAATAAGCCAGCGCAGCCTTTTAGGTTCAGCCCGCCTCCAGTGCTGCGGCGAATGGTGCCTGTGTACTGCATGCCGGTTTCCGGGTCGACCAGACGGCCGTTGGTCCAGGTGTCTGCGGCTGGTTCAAGCCCGGTAACTATCAGATCCCCGGCCTGCGCAGCCTTCCAGCGCTCCATGTTCCATCCCCACAACAAACGACCGCAAACCTTGTTTTGATCCGGGCAGGGCTCGAACCGCACCACCAATGACAAACCGGGTGCGGCATAGGTGCCAGATAGGGGCTGCGCTTCGGATTTGAAGGCTGTCAGTGCCAGAAGGGCTGCAAGGCTTATCCCTGCGATCTGGTTGGGTTTCCACTTTACGTCGTTGGTCGAGCGCGCAAATTCCCTGAGGTAGTGTGGGTGTTCGGTTCCCATCAACCGGTCCCACCACGTAAAATAGAGCCCCATGTTATAACGCCCGTCAGCATGGTGCAGATCATGGTGCGTAACCGTTGTAAGCCAACCAAACAGAGGGCGTCCGTTTTTGCGAGCCGGAAAGATCTCGTATCCGCAGTGCCCAATGGCATTGCGAAGCATCATATGCACGACAAAAGCAAAAAGGGCCGCAGGATGCATTGGAATGATCGCTACAAAGAGAGGCAAAAACAACGCGTTGACGGCAGCTTCTGAAGTATCAAACGAATACGAGGTGAAAGGCGTCGGGTTGTGTGAACGATGGTGCAATCTGTGCATGAGGCGAAACAGGCCGCGATGGTGCATAAGGCGATGGGACCAATAGAACCATGCATCGTGTGCAACCACGATCATTGCGAACGAAGTCAGCAGATAACCCCAGCCGTGGGTGTTGATGTCCGTGTAGATCGGCATCCATCCCAGCGAATGGGTAACAGCGATTGTGATGCCAGTGGCGGCAAAAATTAGGGTTGTTCGGGCGCTGGCCAGCAATTCTCGTCGGATTTGCGGGGCATCCGCACAGCCGGGCCTGATCCTACGATGAGCAAGGCGTCGCCTGAGCAGCACGTTGACGATCAGATAGACACCACCTGCTCCGAGGACATAGCGCAAAATGTCGTGCGTGAGCGTTTCAAAAACGATTGCAACAAAATGGTCTTGGGTCATTGGGACCTCCTGTCATGATTGGAATGACACAGAGGTTGCCAGGGCTGAGTCGCAGATTCCTGCCGATACTGAAATCGAAGGGTGTTTTGCGAAATCAACCAGCTTCTTTTGTTTTCAACCTGTTTCGATATGCACGTGGGGTTTGGCCTGCTTGGGCGCGAAACGCTTTGTTAAAGGGGCCGAGAGAACCAAATCCGACGTCGTGCGCAATCTCAAGAATTGTCGTTCGGCGGTTGGCGGGATCGTCAAGCATGCGTTTGGCAGCCTCAATGCGATGGCCGTTGACGAAGGTAGAAAAATTGCGGAAGCCAAGATCGCCATTGATCGTGCTGCGCAGCAGGTGTTGGGGAACGTTTAGATCAGCAGCCAATTCTCCGATTGTCAGACCTTCGCGCTGCCATGCTCCATTGGCCATAGCTTCCGTCAGCCGGGCGACTACATCCGGATGCCTGACTTGCTCAGGTAACAGTGATTGCGGGTGCGTGGGGTCTTCATGGGGGCGTAGAGCCCAAAGGGCAAAGACAAGCGCCAGACAAAGAAAACCACCTGATTGCGCAAGAAAGGCCGCGCGCGGCAGTTCGGTGTCCATGTTCAATGCCTCAATTCCCGTGACCAGAACGCCGACAAGCCCCAGCACAATCAGAAAGCCTCGACGAAACTTACGGCGCTTGGCTACCAAATCATCCCGATCGGTGCTGACCGCCAACCAAATCAAACTGCCATAAAGGACGACCGCCAGTGCCGTGCGGACCAATCCCGTTTGCGGCCACAACAAAGCGGTCGCCCCCGCAAGTACGGTCACCCCACCAAGCAGTAATACTGGCCAATGGGACGATGGCGTGTCGGTGAGTAATTCAAGCGCCATCCAGCACAAGGCGAGGGGGGCCACCAATGCTCCAATTGTTAGAGCAACCCTGATTGAAGGAGCCAGGCCGGTTGATGCGGGGGCAGACACGATCAAGTAACATGCGATCATCGCCCCGAAAACGGCAACCGAATAGTCGGCAGACCCGCGCCGTGACAACACCAATGATGCTGCTGTGGTAAGTATAATTCCAATGGTCGCGCCGCGAAGGATCAGATCGAGCATTTCGTCTCCGTCTGGTTCAAATCTGAGTAGGGTGGCCGGTTACGCGGGACTTGTCCCGTTGATTGTGAATTTTCGGGTTTCAAAATCAACCGGTTTTCCCTGTTTGCTTGACGTTGACTGCCCAGACCGCAAGAACAGGGCAGAGACAGACAGGAAGGTGCCCAATGGCGTATGATCCAGACAATATCTTTGCCAAAATTCTGCGCGACGAAATTCCGTCGAACCGAGTTTATGAAGACGACCAGACTATTGCGTTCATGGATATCATGCCGCGCGCGGACGGGCACCTGCTGGTTATTCCGAAAACACCGTGCCGCAACGTCCTGGATGCAAGCCCCGAGCAACTCAGCGCGGTCATCACTACCGTGCAGAAAATGGGCAACGCGGTCATGAAGGCGTTTGATGCTGACGGTGTCACCATTCAGCAGTTCAACGAAGCCGCCGCACGGGCAAGAAGTCTTTCACCTGCATTTCCATGTTCTGCCGCGCCACGAGGGCGTATCGGTACGTGCTCCGGGTAAGATGGGGGACTTTGATCTCATTGCACAGCACGCGGACAAAATTCGGGCAGCAATAGCTTGAGGTTCAGATGAACCAAGAGGAGTGCGTGAAGGGTGTTCACAAAGTCGTGATCATCCGGCCGCTTTGATTTGGCGGTTCGGGCTTGATGCAGAACTACAAAAAATTACCGCCCCGAGATGGGATCGGGGCGGCATTTACTATGAAAATAAGGGAAACGGACAAAAGTTCGCCTCCACAACTTGAAAAAAACACCACTCACTCACAGAACGGCACATTCTATGTGAAGTAGACGCTGACTCGCGACATGACCCAAATGGTTCAAAGTGGCGATTATTGGTTAATAAATTGGGCTGGCATTGTTTGCGTACTCACTTATTTTAGGCGCAAAGAAGAAGACCACGGGTCAACACGGTATAATGGCGAAGCGAGCAGGCGAGATTACGCGCGATCAAGTTATCGCAGCGATCTATGAAACGGTACTGCGTCCGGAACTGTATGAGCATTTCATGCAAGCCTGGGAAGAGCATATCACTGCTATACTGAACGAACCCAAGTTAGCGTCGCACCTTGATGGCCGGGATGTCCAAGGAGGCATGGAGATTGATCCAGAGCTTCAGGCACATTTTGCGCGGGCACATGACATCCTGGATCAGATCGGACGCAAAGTTCCGCAAAAAGATCTGCGCGACCGGGTTGCGGCTGCGTCCGGAGTTTCTGTTCTGGCATCGCCTGATGGTCGGGTGCTGGCAACCGGTTCCGGGACCCACCGTTTTGTGCCGACCCTAGACAGCCTGAGTGAATTGAGTGATCGACTGAATGCAAGTTCGGTAAACCTGCTGGAGGAGTTGCGCCGAGCTGCTCAAAGCGACGGTACAGGGGCCGAAGCTGTTGTTCTCACAACGGATTCTGCAACCTCGTCATCTGATTGCTCGCATTGTGCGAGATGATGGCGTGCCGCAGTTGATGATTGAGGGGCTCGATTATCAGTGGACGGCTGAAGCTGAGCACTTGCTTGTAACTTCTTTTGGATTGTCGCGCGCCGAAGTGCAAATTGTGCGCAACTTGATGTCGGGTCATAGTCTACGTGACATCGCTGAGCAATCTGGGCGGTCAGAGCATACGGTGCGCAATCAAACCAAGTCAGTTTTGGCTAAGACCGGTGCTCCGGGCCAGGTTGATTTGATCCGGTTGGTTGCGTTTCTCGTTGGCAATGAAGGTCGTACGCACGACCGTCAGGTCGGGTCGATTGGGCTACACAGAGAAGTGCGCCTGATGAACACCGGTCTACAAATGCAACTGTTTCAGTGTGGTGATCCCAAGGGTCGCCCGGTCATATTTTTGCACGGAATGCTGGATGGTATGGCGCCACTCCAGCACATGCAGGCGATCGGAGCCTTGCGCGGATATCGGGTCATAGCACCCGTACGACCAGGATACGGTGCATCACATGCTGTTGGCAGCCCCGAGGAGGCATTGGACATCGGAACTGCCCATATCAACGAGTTGATTGCAACCATGGGTCTAGAGCGGCCACTTGTTTTAGGTCACATGGCTGGCGCCCTGCATGGGCATGTTGCATGTGCCAGATTGAAGGGAAAAGTGCAGGGAATGGTTGCCGTCGCTGGTGGCGGACCGGTCCTTCGTATGAAGCAGATTTCCAAAATGGCTCCGCGCCAACGTGTCATGGCATACACTGCCCGTTTTGCGCCCGCTTTGCTGCCCTTTTTTGTTCGTGCAGGAATTGCTCTTGTGGATAGTGATGAAGTGTCCAAGTTTATGGACACATTGTACAAACCGGGAAGCCACGAGCGGCAGGTAGTAGATCGACTGAACCTGTCAGAGCTCATGTTCGCTGGCTATCGTTTTGCAGCGCAGACCGGTGCGGCAGGATTTACCTCTGACGGGCACCTAATGGTGCGGAATTGGGTGCCCAATGTTGAAGGGTCGAACACTCCGGTTATTCATCTTCACGGAGAACTGGATCCAGTGATCCCTTGCTGCGCGACAGAACTGTTTGCAGCGCAACACGACAATATTTCCTTTCAGGCCTTTTCGGATGCGGGTCAGTTTTTGATTTATGAACGACCCGATGCTGTTTTGGCGGCTCTTGCGAAGCTGGCCTCGACCGACCACCCGTAGGGTCGGGTTCCTAGTCAGATATCGGGGCGACAGATGTCACCTGCCGTTTCGAACCACTCTAACTCTTTGTCTTCGAAGGTTATTCCGAGAAGATCTTCTCAAAGCTGCGTTTGAGGGCGATGTCGACGTCTGCCATGGTGACCGGCAGCCCAAGGTCTACGAGCGAGGTCACACCGTGCTCGGAAATACCACAAGGGACAATGCCCGAAAAATGGTCCAGATCGGGTTCCACATTGATTGATATCCCGTGAAAGCTGACCCATTTTCTAAGCCGTATGCCGATGGCTGCAATTTTGTCCTCGGCTTTCGCCCCTGATGCTGTCAGTGGCTTGTCATCCCGTTCGACCCAGACCCCAACACGGCCTTGGCGGATTTCACCACGAACATTGAACTCTGCCAAAGCAGCTATCACCCATGTCTCTAGCTGGTGGACGAACTTACGGACGTCGCGTCCCCGCTTACCCACATCCAGCATGACATAGACAACTCTTTGACCAGGGCCATGATAGGTGTATTGCCCTCCGCGTTTGCTGGCATGCACTTCGAAGCGGTTCGGGTCTGTCAGATCCTCGGGTTTGGCAGACGTGCCGGCTGTATAAATCGGTGGATGCTCGACCAGCCAGATACATTCGTCAGCCGTACCAGCCGCGATTTCGGCGACACGGTTCTCCATGAAGCCTACGGCCTGTTCATAGCCGACCAATTCGTCTGACGTGATCCATTCCATGGTGCGTTCTATATGTGCATGGAGCGAGAAGGGAAAGAGTGGTCAGGCAGCTTCAGATACACACCGCAGAAGAAGTTGTTCATATGTATCGACACCCTGTGCCCCGGTGACCAGATACTTTCCAGAAAATACCATCGAAGGAACACCAGAGATACCGCGACTTGTCCAAAACTGTTGCTTGCCGCGAACGTCCTGAACACGGGCTCCGCTGTTCAGGACATCCCTTGCGGCTGCGGCATCCAACCCTACGGAATGTGCGATCTCAACCAAGGATTCGGTGTCTGAAACATCCTGCCCGCCCGTGAAATAGGCAGAGAACAAGGCCAATTTGAGAGGGTGCTGCAACTGCTGTTCCTCGGCCCAATCGAGCAGCTGATGCGCCTTGAAGGTGTTCACCATGCGACTGTCATCCGAAAAATTGAACTCAAACCCAAGATCGTTGCCCAATGCGGTCAATTGATCGCGCGCCTGCTGACTTTGCTGTTTTGTTGAGCCGTACTTCTCCATGATGTGCTCGCGCAGGTTTTGTCCCTCTGGAGACATCGTGGGGTTCAGTTCGAACGGGTGCCACCGAAGATTCGCCAGATAGCCGGTACGGGTCAACGCCTGGTCCAACTGTAGAAATCCCACGATGCACCATGGGCATACCACGTCCGACACGATATCGATTTGAACGATTGGGCGGGTATCGGAGCTTGGCATGTTCTGTTCCTTATCAGGCTTGCTTCATTAGGTGAGTTCTGCGCCCGGGAAATCAAGAGGACACAAGGCATTGCACCTTTAGAGATCGCTCAATCGACTCTGCGAGAGAGCGTGACGTTCCAAAGGGCGGGTAGAGTGCAAATTTTTGCGAATTACCTCTTCACAACGCCCGCGCTTCACTATAGACCCCGGCCCACCAAGCCTTGGCAGTGCGGTCGTGGCGGAATTGGTAGACGCGCAGCGTTGAGGTCGCTGTGGGGTAACACCCGTGGAAGTTCGAGTCTTCTCGACCGCACCAGATCACCCCCTTAACATATTGATATTACTCCATAATTGGGGCGTGACGGGTGATTATGCCCCACAGTCTGCCCCACAGTTGCGCGATAATTCGTTGACGTGTCAAAAAATCTGTGGGCATGTAAAGAGCATCAGAAACGAAGTCACACAGTAACCAGCACGATCAGGGACGGAATCGTGTGCTTCGTGGATTGAATCCCATGCCCGCCAAAACTGAAATCATGCCGTTGCTGACCATTACGGAAAAAGCGACGGAATTGAACGTATCATCCGAAACCCTGCGCCGCTGGCGTCGGGACGGAAAAGGTCCAGCCTACATCGAGTACGAAGGGACGGTCAGGTACTACCCTGAACCGGAACTGGGGAATGTGGCATGAACAAACCAGAAAACCCGCCGGGTACGTTCTTTTCAGTCCATCGTCACCAGGGACTGAAAGACCCCGACTTCGTTGCGAAAGGGGAATCCATTTATCGTCGGGTTGAGTCACTGTCGGCAAATCTGCCCGACTTCATGACCACCAGGGCGCAAGCTGTCGTTGACCAGTCCAGAATGAACGCGGAAGCCAGTTCGATCCTGTGGGATTTGAGTCTGGTACGTGATGCCCTGGGTCTGGGATTTAACGATTTCGCCAAGGCGATGATTTCCACGATCTACCACAAACTTCACAAAACTGGTTGGTATATGAATTGCCCCGCTGACGTGTGCAGAGTTGTAGAAGATGTGTGGGAGTCGTTGGATGGCGATTCTTTCGTCGCGGCCTACAAGCAGATCGAAGCCGTGTTGGGTGCCCGCTGTGACTGACCTGCACGGTTTCCGAAACAAAACGACATTGTTGAAAGCCGCCGCGCCGAAGCAATGGAAGGGTCGGGGTGCGATCTACTGTCTTTGCGGACCCTACCACGCTGTTAATACCTGCATGGAACTACACCCACATCGTGACGAACACCCACCAGGTTGGCCGTGGTTCTTCAATGTTCGTGTTCATGCGGATGAACCCCAGAAATACGGCTGGTATGCGACATGGCCGAACGGGCATATCTGGGGTGGTTGGTCTTATCGTCGGGGTGTGAATCTCAATTGGCAACGTGAGTATTTCATTCGCGCAATTCGGCACGAAATCGAAGATCAAAAGCCGTTCATTCCTGCCGGATATGAAGCGCATCACGCTGGTCTGACGTTCAAGCAAATCGCCGACCACTACTTTGGCAACGACATTCACGAAACCTTCGAAGAACGAACGGGTACACGTCGCCTGATCGACAGGAAACTAGCGGTTGGATGGCACGATTTTCACAGGCAACATGCTGTTTGGCAAATACTGACGCCTGAACAACATCGCGCCGCACATGCAGCCTAACTGAAACCAAACCGTATTCGTTCCAGTATCAGAGCCGCAAGGTTGGAACGAAGAAGCCCCGGTGCAGCCGAGCCGCTGCGCCGGGGCGATATGAACCCATCCGCCAAGAAAGGCTCTGTCTATGGCGCAGAATACCACCAACCCCGAGACTCCATCAACCATCCTGCACCATCAGACCGCATGGCAGGCCGGATTTCGTGATCTGATCCCAGTCATTCCACCCGGTGCCCTGTTGCATGAACACAGCTTGGTCGATCCCGATGCCCGTGGGAAGGTGCCGGGCGATTTCTTTGGGGGTGCCTGGGACGGGCTTGGAAGATGGCCCACCTACGAAATGACAGAAGCCCTGTGTGCCAAGTGGGACAGCCTGGGTGCCAATGTTGGTTTGAAAATGGGCGTGTCCTGGGTGGCGCTGGATGTGGACGTGACCGACGAAACCCTGGCACGGGCCATGTACGACTGGTTGATGGCTTATGCCGCTTCAGGGGTGGGGTTTGGCCGATCAGGGTCGGCAAGGCACCGAAATTCATGATGTTGTTCAAGATGCAGGGTGAACCGATCCTGTCCCGGCAATATCCGATGAAGCAGGAAGGCGTCGAAGGTAAGCAACTGATCGAAGTCAAAGGCGTTAGCAACAAAGGAACACCGACCCAGGTCGTGATCGCTGGCACCCATCCCTGCGGTGATCTGTATCGCTGGGACCAGGCCATATATGCCGACATGTTCCCCGCCTGCACCCAGGAACAAATGGATGCGATGGTCAACGCTCTGTTGGAAGTCGCCGAGTCCCGTGGTTGGACGCGTGGCAGGGCCACCAGAACAGGTCCGTCTGACGGAACTAGTGCCCTGGGTGCCCAACCATTCGATCAGGCGCTGGTGCAGCCGGTGATCGATCTGATCGGTAATGATGATCTGGAATATGACGATTGGGTTCGGGTGGGGTACGCGATCAAGGCATGTCTGGGTGATGTCGGGTGGGGTGCGTTTGCCGCCTGGTCGGCCAAAGCGTCGAAAGACGAACCGAAGATGACACAGCGGATTTGGAAGGGTTTGAAGCCCGACGGATCGACCGGGTTCGGAACACTGGTCTTTCTGGCCAGGCGGGATCAGGGCGGTTTTCTGCCATCCCACATCGCGTCACGCGTATCGTTCGGAGTGGCTGCGCAAGGTGCGTCTCAGGCGGGGATGCTTGCTGGCGTGGCTTTGACGCCTGCTGTGGTCCAGGAAGGTCGGCAGTTTATCGATTACGCGACGAATGACGACGGTGTGCCGGTCATGAATTCGGCCAACGTTTACGCCTATCTGCATAATGACGACGCATGGAGTCAGACTCTGGCCTATGACAAGTTTGCCGACCGGGCGATTGTGACGGGCCACATACCGGGATCACCAGACCAGCGTCTGGGGCGTCCCCTGACCGATGAAGATGAACTGGCCATCCATCGATGGTTCCAACTGCAAATCTTCCCGAAGATCAGCAAGGGGGATGTGCGGGACGCAATCCAGGGACGTGTCATGGATAACACGTTCGAACCGGTGCAGCAGTATCTGGAAAACCTGATCTGGGATGGCGTGCCACGGATCGATTCCTGGCTGTTCACATACGCTGGCGTCCTGCCCGGTGGCCTGGACCCAACCAGCCTGCATTACATCGGCCAGGTGGCCCGCAAGTGGCTTATATCGGCTGTCGCCAGGGCGATGCAGCCAGGGTGCCAGGCTGATCACGCTCTGATCATGGAAGGTGGTCAGGGTCTGGGCAAATCAACCGTCCTGCGGGCGCTGTGTCCTAACCCCGACTGGTTCGGTGACAGCCTGCCAGATTTTCACAAGACCATCGATGCTGCGGAATACCTGAACGGGAAATGGATCATTGAAATGTCCGAACTGACTCAGGTCCATAAAGGCGAAGTGGAAGACATGCGCCGGTTCCTGACCAGACGCGTGGAAAACTACAGTCCGAAGTATGTGCGGCGCACAGTGGACCGTCCACGGCGCTGTGTATTCGCTGGCACCACCAACCGCGACGATTACCTGAAGGATGTGGAAGGCGAACGCCGGTTTTGGATCGTGCAGTGCCGTGGACAAATCAACATCGAAGGGATGGAGCAAGACCGCGATCAGATATGGGCCGAAGCGTACCAGGCGTACAAGGCCGGTGAAAAGTGGTGGCTGGATAAACAGACCGAAACCCATGCCCGCACGATCCAGAAATCGCGTGTGCCGCTGGATGAATGGCGGCAGGAACTGCCACATGTGCTGGCACCGATGCAGGAAACTTGCGTGCGACAGGTGATGGACCTGTTGGGTCTTCAGCGCCACAACGGTGTGCGAAATACACGATTGGAACAACAGGTCGGTAAAGCCATCCGCGATCTGGGATGGGTCGTGGATAAGCAAATGAGCGGGCTTTACAGAGGCTGCGCCCGCTATGTTCCAGGGTAGAAAAGTGTGCAGAACAGTAGTGCAGAACACCCCCGTTCTGCACCATATATCGCCTTCGCTATACATAACGAAAGAGTGCAGATCACCCCCATTTTCTATTGTTTAGGACTCTCTACCACTTTACCTTTATTATCAATAACTTATCAGTATAGTTAAATAGCTATAGTGTGCAGAACGAAAAGTGTTCTGAAGGTAGTGGATTGGAGTATATGGCTAGTATAGGGAATTACGTTCTGCGTTCTGCAATCAGGGTCAGGTATCCATCCCCGGCCAGGTCAGAACCTATAGCCAATCCGCCTAGTCCCTGATCACCATCGATACAGCCAAGCCAACGACATCCAGCACCAGCACGGCAGTGGTCCGCCCAGCCAACCCAAGGTCAAGAGGGGTATAGTCGATCCGATATATCCCTGGCTGGTCCATGTGGTTGGTGATCGATCTGGTTCTGATCCAGCATCGGTTCGTTGATGATGATCACGATCCGGATTTCCCGATGTCGATTGATGATGGCCCGATCCATCAGCCAGGCGGGGGCGTCGGCAAACCAAAACCGATCTAGTTGCGACCGCGCCCTTTCCTGCAAATTCAGATCAACGACTGGGATCGCAACAACACAAACCTTCCAGTAACTGGAACGTTTGACTATTATTGGTAAGACTCGCGCCCCGACGCCCACTGAAAAGGCCGAATTATGCCCAATAAAGTCAGTTCTACATCGCAACAGGTCAAAGCAGCCCAGAACGCTGACAAACAGCACGAATGGCCCGCTGAAGCGGGTGAGTGTTCCGGCCCAGATTGGGCCATGTATGCCAAGTTGCAGCAACAGCGGGCGCATGATGACTGGACACCATCCGATCTGGTCAGCCTGGCAAACCTGGCCAAGTTGCAATCCGATCTGGTGGCCGAACACGACAAACTCAGGAACGAAGGCCAGATCGTGTTCGGGGGACGAACCGGGATGACGCCAGTGCAGAACCCGCGCCAACGAGTGGTCCACGATCTGAATTCCAGCATCAATACTTTGTCCCGGCGTCTGGGTCTGACCCACACATCCCAGAACGATCATCGATCCCGCGCCAAGCGCGGCCAGCAAGAACGCCAGGTACGTGAAGCGATCCAGAACCAGTCCAACCATCGCCGGTCGCTGATATGAACTGTCCCGCTGATCTGACCCAAGCCGC
The DNA here is from genome assembly GCF_055693495.1 of Falsiruegeria sp. JB4-1. Taxonomy (NCBI): domain Bacteria; kingdom Pseudomonadati; phylum Pseudomonadota; class Alphaproteobacteria; order Rhodobacterales; family Roseobacteraceae; genus Falsiruegeria; species Falsiruegeria sp. JB4-1. Next base: position 3,041,539 of record NZ_JBVFTZ010000001.1, on the reverse strand, counting down.
ATTCAATTCCGAGAAACACAATCTGGCTGAACTGGTCGGTGGTCACTGTGAAATCTGCGGCAAGTACACCAGCGATCCCCGCGTGTCATATTTGGGCGATCCCAGCCAGCCCTTCGATCCTGATGACCTGTTATGTCGATGCCGATCCTGCGCCAAGCGTCGGCTGACCGAACCCCTGCGCCGGAAGGGGTGGCCATGAACCTGCTGGAAGACATGATGATCGACGCGCAAGTTGTCCGACGACGGACGAAAATGCGGGACAATCCGCCGCCCGGCGTGGGTGCAGTACCTGCATCTGAGGCACCCCGCATCAAGGACAGTATCGGCGTGGATCGCCGCGCCCTGGCGACCTGTGATGCCTGCGGCCAACCGCGCCGACCTGATCGGCTGTGGCACGTTCCAGGGTCTGGCGATCTGGTGTGCAGCCAGGAATGTCACGATGCCCTGAAACGTTGGAGTCGGTGGATGCGGTCAGATTGAAAGAGTCGTGCCGTAACCTACTGAATTTATTTCGTTTATGTCGTACCAGAAATATGGACTCGACTGTCTGACCTGATCCATCCTGGGAAAACTCCATCGATGGAACCGACATGACAAACATCCGAACCGCTCCGAAACGTGCCCGTAAACTGATCCGCGATCTGGGATTCGTCCGCCGCAAGCTGTGGCAAGCATCCAAAAAGGAATGCGATGGCGTGGCCGGTGCAGATCGGGAAGTCGACGAAATCATCCACCGCCTACGTCACAACGTTCAGGATGCAATCGATGTGACCGACCAGGCCGAAGAAATCGCCGACGATCTGGATCGGGCATCCCTCATTCTGAAATCCGGCAGTGATCTGCCCGCAAACGGACCGCTGTCGGACCTAGCAACCGTGGCTGTCAGGCTTGGCTGTGATCTCTCCTTATTGGCCGATCTGACCGCTACGGTTGCAACCCGCGCCACAGAAGCGGCTGAGAAAGCCCGATCCCGGCTGGACGATTCCCGGGACGACATCCGATCCGCTGAAGTGATGGCCGATCTGTCGCTGGCGCAGCGTGAAGCAGGTTTCAAGGATACCAGCAAGACCCGACGCCTGAAGGCGCTGATGAATGCTCACAAGGAAGCAGCCAAATCATGACAAACCCGTTTTCAGCCCCCACCACCACCAAGACCCAACCCGTGGTCAACATCGAAAAGCGCATTCTGGACAAGGTTCAGAAACAGCACATCGATCTGATGGAAATCGTTGGCAAGGAACTGGCCGACCAACTGAAGCCGCTGACCGACCGGATCAAGACACTGGAAACCGCCCTGGATGTGGAACGGACCAAGGTGTCCGATGCGATCCGCGCCGCAACCGTCGGTTTCCTGGGTGAAGACGAACCCGATCTGGACGAAGCGCACAAGAAACACCGCCAGAAAATGGCCCAGCACGGCACGGGGAACAGCGATGACTCCTGAAACGATCCAGCACGATCTGCCCGGCAAGTTGCGTCGACAGCGTGCCTTGATGAATGCCGAAGGTGCAGTGGCAGGCGAAACCGTGGACGAAGCCCGCGACCGCACAGAACGCGCCATGCGGCGTGTTTACAAGCGGTGGTTGGCCGATCTGGAAACCGAAAACCCACGTTGCGCCCCTGCGGCGCGTTACGTGCTGAAAAAGGAAGGGCTGATCTGATGCCTAAAGACGAATTCAAACTGTCCCCCAAGAACCAGAAGATCATCGATGATGGTCGACAAACGGCGATGGCCGCGAAAGCTTGGGACCAGATGGAAGCCGAAGTCCAAGACGCCTTCGAGGTTCGCAAGATCGCGCCGCAACTGACCGCCCGCATCGACGCCCTGGAACGTGCCCTGGCGCGACCACAGAAGCTGGAAGCGACCCTGAAGCAACCAGCCAAGCCCAAAGGGACGGTGAAGCGGATCGACCCCGTGGACGCCTTCTCAGCGGCTGCGGTGGCCGAATTCCTGCGGTTCACGTCCCAACGCGATCCCGCCAACACCCTGCGTGAATTCTACCCCAACGACGACGACCGTTTGCGCCGTAAAGCTGCGCGTGAACTGATGCAAAAGGGCGCGACCGATCCTGCAACCACCACATGGGCTGGTTGGGGCGCTGATCTGGTCAATTCGGATCACATGGGGTGGATTGCCAGCCTCGAACGCAAGTCGATCTTTGCGACCCTTGCCGCCCGTGGTCGATCCCTGCCGATGGGCAACAATCAAACGATCACCTACGCCGAACGGTCCATAAGTGACGAAGGATCGATGGCGATGTCGTTTGTTGGTGAGGGTGCCACGATCCCCGTCAAGCAAGGCGAGGTGGCCGGTCGTCACTTTTCCCGCGTCAAAGGTGCCGTGATCAGTCTGGTCAGCAATGAACTGGCCAAAGTGGCCGTGGCCGATCTGCGCACGACCCTGCTGGAAATGATTGAAGACGACACCAGCCTGTTTCTGGATACCGTGATCACCAACCAGACGCTTGGTCCCATTGCTGGCATCCGCCCTGGATCGCCCTGGTTGAACGCACCGTCGCAGAACAGCGGTGGTACGGACCTGACCGCGATCCTTGCCGACTTTGCGTGGTTACTCGACCAGATCGACCGGCCCAACGATCCGGTGATCGTGATGTCCAAGGATCGCGAACTGCGGCTGTGGCTGATGCGGGATACGTTTGGTTGGGTGTTCCGCTCTGAAATGGAACAGGGTCGCATTGTGGGTGTCCCCTACATCGCCAGTGCCAACTGCCCGACAGATCGTGTTTACCTGATCGACGCCAACGATTTTGCAAGCTGGATGACGGTGCCTGAAATTGACGTGAGCCAGACCGCCACGCTGGCAATGGCAAATGACATTCCTGGCGATCCGCAAATGACCGATACGGGTGCGGTGAACGATGATGGTGGATCAATCCATATCAGCGATGCGCGGTTTACCACACCAGCGACGCAGGTGCGGTCCACGTTCCAAAGCTACAGCACTGCCCTGCGCGTTATCCAGCCCATGACCTATGGGATGATGCGCAGCGGACGCACGGCTCTGCTGACTGCGGTGGGGTGGTGATCGGCATGAGACAGGTCAGCATTACAGCCCACGCGAACGCCCCAACTAGCGTCTACATCGACGGTACGATCCGGCACGCGGACACCGCTGCTCAGATCGGCACCGTCCTGCGTGATGCTGGCATCCGACCAGATCAGCGCGTCAACGTCATGAATGAGCGTGGCAAAACAGATCGGGTGATGGCGCAAACATATCTGTGTCTCGCCCCACCACAGAAGAAACGGGGGAAGAAATGACCGAGGCGCTAGGATGGGACGGCAAACCCCTGATCGATGTGCGGCTGCAACGCACACCATCGACCGCACCCTGGATACCGATTTATTCCGGATCGATGAAGAACGATGTGGAGATTTACAATACCTCCGACACGTTCCAACCGCGCCTGAAAAAGTGGATCAGGATGGACATGATCAGCAGCGTTGGACCGCACCCTGTCTATCATGCAGTGGGTGGTTGGATGCAGGTCACGCTATCCGTCCCCGCCGCCTTCACCAGTTCGAACCACGAGACCGCCAATTACCGAATCTTGCCGACCTTCTGGCTGGCCAAGGATACGGACACCACCGATTGGCAAACATGGGCATTCACACCGGCATGAAATCCGAACGCGATATCGTGCAGACCGCACAGACCACTAAAGGCAAACCGGTCCGCACCGGCCTGTCAGTTGCCGAGTTACAGCGCCGGGTCGTTGAACTACGGGCCGCAGGATTCCACACAGCCGCCCGTAACCTGGAGCGAAGTAATGCCGTTCGACATGACGCCTGACCCGACACCAGAGCGACCCCAAGTTGACCGCGATGCGGTGGCACTGCACGTCCAGACCGAAATCGGTCGGCCATTGTCGTGGTCGGAGTATGTCCGGATCTGGAATCGCGTGACCGAATACAACGGCCAGACCGATTATCTGACGGGGGATCGCGACCCGGTATGACCCCCACAGCCGCCATAACCACCACCGACCTGGCCGCAGCCCTGACAGCCCGTGTGCTGGCCATAGACCCGTCTGACACGTCTGGTCAGGCTGTCCGGTCGTTTTGTGCCGAGGTGTGTGAAATGTACGGTATTGGACCGCTCACGCTGTCGCAGGAAGACGACCTGCTGGACCGCCTGCATGAATGCCCACCTGGCGCTGACCCGATGGTGGATGAACTGCTGGCGTGGATCGGGGAACAGCAATCATGGCAGTGCTGACCACAATCAAGGACGGAAAGATCACATCCAACCAGCCGCCTCCGAAGGACGGGTGGTCGACCCATACGATCCGACGCCTGGCCATCAAGACGGTGGACCGCGCTGTGGAACAGCAGGCGCAGTTGCGCAACCCGGTCGAAGAAATCCTGACTGATGGCCAGCCGACCAAACATCCGATGCGGATGACGACCCGGCTGACCGCTGTGTTCCAGGGTGGCAAGAATGTCCGCGCCACGATGACCGCAATGGAAGCTGAAGCGTCAAAGCGTTTCCCCGGCGTGTCCTGGTTCTGGGGCGTCTGGACCCGTGAACCGGAGAATGAAGCCCCATTACGGGCTGCTGTCGCGTCCGGTGGTCCTGTGACCCTTCAGCGGGGCGACAGGCTCTATTTGGTCCCGCGCAACGACATTACCTTTTACAACATCCTGTCGAAGTACAATCTGCACACGGGTGGCAAATACCGGGTCCGTAAAACCGGCCAGGTGGGATTGGCCAGCGGTGCAATGCGCAGATCGGCCCGGCGTCAAGGTATGGATGTTAAGGCCGTTCACAGCTTTACCCACACCCGTGGGCGCGACCTGCCACCAGGGGCGGGGATCAAGCAACGAGGCAACCGACCCAGCAAGCTATCCGGCAGGCCGGTATTTTATCAGGGCGTCTGGGCGTTCCTGTTGAGAAGGAGATTCTGACATGACCGACCAACGCGTCCTTGTTCAATTTGAAGTCCAGGCAAATCGCGCCATCGCTGATGCGAAGCGGTTCAACACGGTGATGGGTCAGGCCCGCGCTACATCGCGACAAGCGACTCAAAGTAGCCGGGCATTTGCCAACCAAATGCAGAATGCCGGTTATCAAATACAAGATATTGCAGTCCAGATAGCCAGCGGTCAGGGAGCCGTCAGGGCGCTGTCACAACAGCTTCCCCAGCTTGCGTCTGGGTTTGGCCTATGGGGTGTTGCCATCGGCACCGCTTCAGCCGTCCTGCTTCCAATGCTGTCCCAGCTTAAACAGGTCAATGAGCAGGCCGAGGCATGGGCGGAAAACATCAAGAGCATCACTGACAGCATCGATGAACTGGAAAAGGCCAACGACCGACGCGAGTCCGGTCAGTCTCAGTTGATGCAGCAACTACGTGATGAACTGCGGACGCAGCGCGAACTGCTAAAGATCAACGAAGCGACAGAGATAACCACCCGCAACACTATTCGTCTGCGGTCCGAACGCATCGAAATCCTGAACCGCATCCGACAAGCAGAAGCGGAAGTGGTCCGTCTGCGGAAAGAACAGGCCAGAGCGGCTGATGATACCAAAGTGACCAGTAGCGAAACACTGGCCACCCTAGAAAAGATCGCAGGCGTGGACATCAGCCAGGTGTGGGACGATGCCGTCAGTTCGGCTGACAGCGCGTTAAGCAAGGCACAACAGTTCTATGCCACGATGTTGGGCATTGCGGGTCGTGTGCGTCAGGACCAGCTTGATGCGTTCGGTGGTGAGGGTGATCCTTACTACAATGTTCCAACCACGTTTAAACCGCCACGTCAGCCCAGCAGCAGCGGTGGCAGTGCTGGCGGTGGCGGATCACAGGAAGATGCCCTGCAACAGTATCTGCGGCGCATTGAGGCGCAGCGCGAAGCCCTGACATTGCTGGAAGATGAACAGGTGGTCATCAACGCATTGGGTGAGGATTGGGAAAAGTACAGCCAAGCGGCCATCGACGCCGCGACCGAAGCAACCCGCCAGTTGCGTGAACAGCGTGACGAACTGGCCCGGCATCAGGATGCGTGGGATGTCGTGAGCAGCGGCATTGAAGACGGTTTCATGGACATGATTACGGGTGCCGAGTCCTTCGAAAACGCGATGAAGGAAATGGCACGTTCCGTGGTCAATGAACTGTTCCGCATTCTGGTCCTGCAACGCCTGATCGGTGGCACGGCCAATGGTGGCACTGGTCTGATTGGTTGGGCCTCCAACCTGATCTTACCAAATGCGAAGGGCAACGTGTTCCAGCACGGTGACGTGACGCCCTTTGCCAAAGGCGGTGTCGTCGGTGGTCCCACGATGTTCCCGATGTCATCCGGCGTTGGCCTGATGGGGGAAGCTGGTCCTGAAGCGATCATGCCCCTGTCACGCGATGCCAGCGGTAATCTGGGTGTGTCTGCTGCGCCTGTAAACGTCCAGGTGATCAACAACACTGGCGCTGACGTGTCAGTCAGCCGCGATGGGGAAATCGTTCAAATTGCAGTCAATGCCGTCCGCAATGAGTTTTCCCAATCCATGATGTCAGGTCAGGGCATTTATGCCCGATCCATGGAAGCTGGCTACACCCTGGGGCGACGGAAACTCTGATGGACGGATTCGACTGCATTGCCGCATATCTTAAAGATTGCATCGAAGAAGCCCTGGCACCGTTCGAGGAACGCGGCGTCCGGACTAGTGTGTGGTGTGCCTGGATCGATGCAGATCAGATAATGGTGATGGCCTGGGTCGACTCGTTTCAGGTGATCGATCAGGTCGTGCCTGCGGCGTATCCACATTCTGCACATGATTTGGTGGGTGCCATACTTGCGGATCACCAGGCTGACATTCTGCGGTTGTTCCGGCTTTGCGGAGCCACGTCGCAAAGTCTCGACCAATGGATAACCCGCGTTCCTGCATCCCGTCCGTCCCTGTCTGTGGTGTAACGGCACGACCTTAACGAAATTTGGTTTGGGAAGCGACCCACGACGCCCTGAAGCTGCGTCGTGGGCCATACCACCGTCTTCGCGGTCAAGTCGGATCAGGTGGTGCCCCAACCTTACAGTTACTGGAATGTTTGGACCAGTGGTGGTTTGCGTAACACCCACCTGTTACGTTACGTCATCTGTTGCGTAACATCCGACTGTTACTATATAGGCGTAACAGATGAACTGTTACGGATAGAATAATGAATACCTGTGAAGCGTGTGGGAAGTCGCTGGACACCGCACGGAAATATTGTGACGCGAAGTGTCGCGTCCAGGCAATGCGCGACAGGCGTCGTGCCGCTGGGTTGACCGCTGAAGGAAAGAAGCGCGTAACTCCTGCGACTGATACGGTCGATGAAGCGGCGATCAGGGCCACCCTGCAAGCCCAGTACGATGCCAAGCTGTCAGTGGCCCTGCGGGATCGCAAGGCTGCACTGGATCGCGAGTACAATGCCAAGATGAAGGAATTGGAAAAGGGCCGGTATGAACCGTTACAGGTGGATGTTACGGAACACCCTGAATTCAAAAAGGCGCTATCGTCCCACAAGGCCAAGCTGACCCGCGAATTCAACAAGAAGGTTGATAGGGCAGTCGCGCGTCAATCTGATATGTTCGAAAGGGTCGTATCCACAGATGGAGTCTTTAAGGAGTCGGAACTGAAACTGCTGAAAAAGGCACTGCATCCTGACGCGAACCTGTCAGACGACAAGGCAAACGAAGCGTTCCGTATCTGGAATGATGCCAACCTTAAACCGAAAGCATGGAACTGAACATGAACGAACACGAAACCGCAGTGATGTCCTGTGCCGACATCATCATGAACCACGACCGGCACCCCTATTACGAAAAGGTGGATTACCACAAATTTGTGGACCTTTACGCCAACCGCGTTCCGCACGGAACGTATGCTGAAATGCGGGCAGCGGTGGCACGTATCATTGAAACCGAACACGTCCCGTTGCGCGACGGGACATATGGTCAAATCAAGGTCGTGAAACCAACACCTACACCTGCACCTAAGCGCGGGTTCTGGGCATCTTTGTTCGGGTGATCGGCATGATGAAACTAATCGCAGCGGCCACCCTGGCCGCACTGACCGCCACGGCTGCTGTGGCTGAACAGGACGTGACAGCTTGCGTGGATGCTGTTGTCGCTCAAATGGACGTGGCCGACCCTGAAGCTACTACGGCCAATCTGGTGGCATTGGGTGAACTGAAATCGTGGCGACTGGGTGACTTCACGCAAGCCGCATGGCAGATGATGGTCAGCACGGGTGATGTGGTGTCGATGGGTGATATGGCCGCTGCGGGGAAATGTTTCACCAACTGACCCGTATGGGCCGGGCTAAGTGACCCACTCCGACCATTCATCCATCAGCGGGCGTCTGCGATCCAGCAGGTCGCTGCGCTGGTAGGACCGTTGAACCTTTCCACCGACCCGATGATCCAGCGCCACTTCAGCCAGCGTCCAATCCTGACCACCATCAGCAGCCCAGTCACGGAATGACGACCTGAACCCGTGCGGACGGTAGGACAGACCAGCCCGGCGCATATATGCCGTCATCGCCATGTCGCTGATCGGCTTGCCCCGGTGCCCCACAAATAGATACCCATCGCGGGCAAGGGGCAGGGCGGCTGTGATCGTATCCTGCGCCGCCTGGCTGAGTGGCACCCGAAATGACTCGCCGGATTTCATGTTCTCGCCCGGTATGGTCCAGGTGTCCCCGTCGAACTGATCGACCGTGGCCAGTCTGACCGGCGCGGACCGGCAGGCGGTGAGTATGACCAACCGTAGCGCCAACTCGACTGACGACACCCCCAGGGTGGCATAGAAGGCCGGAACGTCCTGCCAGGGCATGGCTGGGATATGTGTCACGCGATGGCCCTGACTGCCCAGCAGGATGCGGGCATTGTCTATCGCTGCGACATCCACCTGACCGACATACTTGGCCGCTGCGTGGCGCAACGTGATCCCCAGGCGCTGCAATGCCTTTTCTGACGCCGATGTCTTTGTCTTCCATATCGGGGCAAGAGTGGCGTGAATATCGTTGGCGGTGATCGTGGTGACATCCCGGTTACCCAGGGCAGGGATGATGTGGGTGGTCAGGGGAGACATCCAGCGACCGGCCTGACCGTCCCGTTTCAGATCGCCTTTGATGGCTTCGAACGTCTGGTTGATGGCGTCGGTGACGGTATCTGTGGTGGCCGTGTGGTTGCGGGCATCCACCGGATCGATCCCGCGTTCCTTCAGGGCATAGGCATCCGCACGGGCCATCCTGGCTTCTTTGAGGCTCATTGCCGGGTATTTCCCGATCTGCATGTCCCGTCGTTTGCCGCCGAGTTGATAGCGATACATCCAGACGCGGCTGTTGCCGCGAACGTGTAGATATAGACCGTTGGCGTCCGTGTGTTTCCCGTCGCCGAGTGACTTGATTTGTTGCGCTGTTAGCATCCGTATGCCCCACATTCTGCCCCACACTTGCCCCACACTCAGATACGAATCAGTGTGGGGCACTGTGGGATGAGTAGTCCATATTTCTTATATAATAAAGGCTATACGTTGGATTGTATGGTGCGGTGTGCGGTAAGGTATATGCGTCTCGACCGCACCAACTAGTTCTCCTGAATTTACATGCCCATGGCTATTGGCTGAGCATTTGCTTTTTGTTTCCACTTTGGATTGCTGTCATCCAGTCGGCCTTGGCACGCAAATGCAAATTCGACAAAATCAAAATCCTAAGTTGGTGTTCTCTCTCCTGTCGGTTTTCAGTTCAAATCGGCCCCCTGAGAATGATGATTGATCGTCCTCACCCGAACATCGCGTTTCGCGACAGAGCTCAACTTGGATGCTTCAACACACAGTAAGCGAACAGGGGGTCCATTCACGACGATGGTGGCATCGTGGCCGGTTTCCTATCGTGAAATTGAACCAGTTTTTCTTGCCGGTCGACACGTGGTTAGACGCCGTGCGCAAATCAGTATTTGAAAATGTATATAGATCTGTATACAATTTGGAAACCTGACGATTTGAGCGGAGAAAATTGATGGATTGCGCAGATGGCGCCATGACAGGTGCACAGATCATCTTGAAGATGTTGGAACTTCATGGCGTCAAACACGTCTTTGGACTTCCGGGGGAAACAACCATTGGATGGTACAAACACTGGCGCGAGAGCTCGGATATCGAATACGTCCTGACGCGGGATGAACGTACTGCGGCCTACGCGGCAGAAGCTTATGCTAAGGTCACGGGGCGTCCCTGTGTTCTGGAAGCGCCGAGTCCGGGGGTAACACATTGCACGCCCGGCATCACCGAGGCTTTTCTAAGCTCAATTCCGGTCATCTATTTCAGTTCGGATATTCCAATCAATCAGGACAAGAAACACGGCCTGACTGGTGTCGATCAAACCGCCTTGTATGACAGCATCTGCAAGGAAAGTTTCGTCGTGACAAACGCGCGCGAAATTCCGTTCCTGTTGCGCAGGGCGTTCCGTGTGGCGACGTCAGGTCGTCCGGCGCCGGTTCATATCCGTGTTCCCATCAATGTGTTCGATGAGGTGGCCGAGGTCGATGACCTCTATGCCGATGAGGCATATGGGTCTTTTCCCGCGCACCGGCCAGTTGCAAACCATGACCGGATCCGGGCTGCGATTGACGTGCTTTTGACGGCCGAGAAGCCAGCCATTGTGTGCGGACAAGGTGCGCTGATCTCGAAGGCGACGGATGCCGTGTTGGCGCTGGCAGAGTTATTGCAGATACCGGTTGGAACGACGACGCCTGGTAAGGGGACGATACCCGAAAATCACCCATTGGCTCTGCGTGTGATCGGGGGCGAGGTGGCATGGAATACTCCAATGCCTATGTTCGCGACGCTGACACCATATTTTTTGTTGGCAGCAATACCGACAGCGCAGCCACGGATCATTGGCGGTTGTACGGAAACCCGAAAACCAAGACATTTCTGCACCTGGATATTGCCGAAGCTCATGTCGGCAACATGTTCCCGGTTAAGGTCGGGTTGGTCGGAGACGCCCGTGCCAGTCTTGAATACATGGTAGAGATCATAAAAGCCGAACATCCGGATTTACAGCGTGACCCGGTCGACCTGAATCCGATCAAGAAAACGGCGCTGGACAAGGTATTCAATTCCAATATTCCAATGCCGAAAGGGACGGTTTCCCCGGTTAAATTGAGCCAGGCGCTGGACAAGATTTTGCCAGCCGAAGCAATCGTCACGTCGGAACCCGGGGTGAGTGCGATCTATCCATCTGCCTTGCTGACAATCAAAGAACCGGGACGCCGTTATATCACCAACTACTCCATGGGGGCTTTGGGATACTCCGTTCCTGCGGCTCTGGGGGTGTCTTATGCCTCGGACGGACCGGTCATTTCTTTTACTGGGGACGGCTCATTCGGGTTCGTGATGGGGGATATGGAAACCATTCGCCGCTCGGGTAAGAACGTTACGGTGATTTTGACGCGCAATGACACGTTCGGTTGGATTCGGGGGAGGCGATATTGCTTGATGATGTGGATGAGCCCTGGTCGACGGACTTCGGAGCTGTGGATTACGTCAAGCTGGCAGAGGCATTCGGTTTCAAAACGGCAAAGATCACCAACGAAGACCAAATTGAAACAGTCCTGCAGGATGCAATTGATCACGACGGGGCCAGTTTTATTGAAATAATGGTGCCGACACAGGACAAGATCATTCCGTTTGTGCCCAATTGGGTGCGGGCGGCCAAGGCAAAGAATCTGCCGTATTTCGAATAGCATAAGCAAAGCAGCGGCCACTCCGGGAAAGCGAACTTCGCTTCCCCGGCGTGGCCGCTGCGATCATTTCCTTGTTGGCTCAGTCTTTTAGGGGCTGTTCAAAACAAGCCTGCGCGCGGGTCATCCAATTCCAGAGGGAACCGTCTAGGCAAAAGTCCTTGGTGAAACCAGTTCACGAACGAATAAATTGAGTAGACTGGCAGGCCGGTGACCTTGCGAACATCGCGCGCATAGGGAACCATGTTGGTACACTCTAAAACGATCGCGCCGATGTCCCGGTCAGTTTCCACAATGTCCCGCGCTGCGTCGATCATGTCCTGTCGACAGGCTTCGAAATCAATCTCTTCGTGGTCGTCCAGAATGCAGCGCGTGAACGCGCGGCCACCGTCAGTTCCGTACACGGGAACCTCATCCAGATTGGTGACGCCTGCCGCCAGAAGGTGCGCAGGGGTCAGGGTAGACTTGGAGATCGTGAGAACTGCCACCTTCTTGTCAGGACGCATCAGGGACTGGACCATCGGGATCTGCATCAATGACGAAGTTGCTACGGGAACAGGAACAGCGTGCGAGATGCGCTCTTGGGTCAGGGCCAGAAATCCGCAGTTGGTGGTTATGCCGTCACATCCCGATGCAACCAGGTCTTGCGCGGCTGCAATAAAGTCATCCACCAGTCGCATCGGATCCTTGCGTACGATCTGGTCGGGGCTGGCTCCTTTGACCACGCGGTATTGAACTGGGAACGGCCAAGTGGTTGCATTTCCGATATCGCCATAGATCCGTGGGAAACGTGCTTCGAGCATCAAGATGCCCAAAACCGCGCCATAGACCGGTTTTCCACCGTACTCGGTTGCCATAGCATTGATCCCTTTTCTTTGGGGCGCCTAAATTTGGGGAACGTAAAGATGGCTGTAGGCCTTCCTTACGATCTCGGTCGCTTCGGTGTTGTGTGTTTTGATGTGTGTGCGCATTCTCTCAACCGCGAGGTCGGCATTTCTTTCGGCCAGAGCCTCGAAGATCTGCAGGTGCGCCGCGTGCGTGATGTCGATTTTTTCCCGCATGGCGATCCATCGCACATAGCGAATGCGTTCATACGTTAGCTGGATCATGTTCACCATTTCCGGGTTATCCGACAATCTGGCAATCATGAGGTGAAATTCTTCGTCCAAGTGCACGATTTCGCGGGTTGGCGTTCCATCTGCATAGCGATCCGCCGTTTCCGACAGAAAGTGCTTGATGCTTGCAATGCCTTCGTCGGTTGCATGTTCAGCTGCCAAACGTATGGCTGCAGTTTCGAGAGCTTCGCGAACTTCGTAAAGATGTACCACCAATTGTGGATTGAGAGGTTGGCAAAAGAAGCCTCGCCCCGCCTCAAAAACAAGGAGCCCTTCGGCTGTCAGCCGGTTCATAGCTTCTCGCAATGGCGTTCGACTGGCGCCCAATCTCTTTGACAGCTCGCTTTCGTTGATCCGTTCCGCTGGCTTGAACTCGAAATTTGCCGCCATTTGGCGAACCTGATCATACACCAGATCGACGCTTGTACTCATCCGGGGTTGCTCCCTTGGTGTTTGACACTTTGGCTTTGGATGCACCTGGACCATGGGGGAACAGTTTGCATCGCGCCCTGGATACGTATCTGTATACAATTCTGACATGGCGATCACAAGCAAAACATGAGCTATTTTGGATGAACTTGTTTGAGTTCGGCCTCCGGTAGGACCCAGGCCAAGCCCGCCCCCAATTTGCCTGCCCACGTATTACTACGAATTGAGTTGGCTGTTTTGTCACTTGTAGGTTGCGAGAAGAGAAGGGGAGAGAAACCATGGTAAACATCGTCGGCTGGGGACACACCAAATTCGGTAAACTGACGGATATGTCTGTTGAGGATCTGATAGCGGCTGCCGGACGCGAAGCGATGCTGGATGCGGGTCTTGGCGCGGATGCTATCGACGGAATTTGGGTTGGTCATTTCAATGCAGGCCTGGTTTCTGACGGGTTTCCGTCCTCGCTGGCCATGTCGATTGATCCGGGGCTTAGGTACAAGCCTGCGACACGGCTGGAAAACGCCTGCGCTTCTGGGTCGGCTGCGGTGTTTGCCGCGCGTCAGGCAATTTTGTCCGGTGAATGCAAGGCGGCTCTTGTCATCGGTGTCGAGAAAATGACCCATCTACCAACGTCAAAAGTCGCGGCGGCATTGGGGCACGCGGCTTACCAGAGAGAAGAGGCTGGATTGTCCTTTCCAGGTGTCTTCGCGCAGTTTGCGCAGGCCTATTTCGACAAGTATGGCGATCACACCCACGCCTTGGCCAAGATCGCAGCCAAGAACCACGGCAATTCGGTCAACAATCCGTTGGCGCAGCTGCAAAAGCCAATGGATGAGGCGTTTTGCGCAAATGTATCAGATCGTAACCCGATAATCGCAGCGCCTTTGAAAAAGACGGATTGCTCGCTGGTATCAGACGGGGCAGCGGCACTGGTTTTAGTTTCAGATGATCTGTTGGGGGACGTGGGCAAGGCTGTGCGAATGCGTTCTGTTGCACAGGTCAATGATATCATGCCCATGTCACAACGCGACGTGATTGCGTTCGAAGGGCCACGTCGGGCAATGCATCAGGCCTATGACCGGGCAGGGATCACAGTCAATGACCTTGATGTGGCAGAGGTGCATGACTGTTTCACTATCGCGGAATTGTTGATCTACGAGGCAATGGGGCTGGCTGCTCACGGTCATGCAGCAGATGTTCTTGAGGGCGGCATGGTGCATGCTGGTGGTAAGCTGCCAGTGAACCTGTCTGGCGGACTCAAGGCCAAGGGGCATCCGGTGGGGGCAACTGGTGTGTCCATGCACACACTGATTGCCCGACAGGTGATCGGTCAAGCTGACGCAATGCAACATCCTGGAGCCGGATTAGGATTGGTGTTCAACATGGGCGGTTCTGGCGTGGCGAACTATGCCTCGGTGCTTGAGGGCATAAAGGCCTGAGAGTTGGCCTAAATGTAAGGTAAGAAGCGCGTTTTGAATGCGTTCGTCTGGCGTTTCAACCGGAAGCTTTGCCAATGGCGCCACAGGCGTTTTTGGGGGAGTGGGATGGCTGACACCGGCACTGTTTCGTATGTGATCTACAGTATCCCGTTCAGGTTGTCCTGAATCGGCAATATGGCAAAGGGACAATCTCGTCTGAGCTTCAAGCCGTCGCAAACCACTCAGGCAGAATTGTTTTAACTTTTCCCCTGATGTTGCGCGCGCGGATCAGACCTTTGTCGATATCGCGAACTGGATTTTGGCTGAGTAAATCATACGAACTGGCCTCGGCTTTATCCCACTCTTCAAGGGGCAGGGTGGACATCATGTCAAAGAATTTCCTGTTTTCAGCGCCAGGGTTCTGCCATGCGCGTCCCGGCAAACCTGCGGCCTGGGAATTGGCTATGTCGCGACGGATAGAGTTTGCAGTGGACAGGGCACGAGTGTTGGCGAATTTCAAATGAACAAGATACACGCCGCGGGGCATTACAAATGGGTATTGGGCAGCGAAACGGGGACGCACCTTGATCCCGTGACGCATCAATCCAACTCGTTTGCGTACTGCCCAGGCCTTGCTGTAGTGGCCGGAGAACACTGCGCTCCTCCTTTTGGACAGGGCGGGTTCGTTTCCTTCCAACTCAAGGTCGTCAGGTTCTTCACCGACATTCAATCCAAGGGCAAAAACTGCGTTGCCGTCATGTAAGGAAAATAGTTCGCCAAAACCCGAGTAACGATCCGGAGAAAGACAGATCAACTCGTCTGCGTCGGTTCGTATTACCCAATCGTAGACCTCGGCCAAACCCTGCTGAAACCCGTTCAACATGGTGTTTCTGGCCATATCGAAATGCGCAAGTTGTTCTCGTGGGATCGTGATTATGCTGGCTTGTGGGCAAAGTTGTCCAATTTTGGGGTCCGCGCCATGCGCAACCACAAACAGGTTCTCATATCCCAGATACTTGCCGTAGTGCGCATACCATTGCGATAGTGCCCAATAGTCCCGATACACCATCGTGAGTGCGCAAATCCTCATGACGCTATTTAACGCAAAAATGTGCCGTTTAGAAACAGCTCATTGTCCAGCCGCAAAAAAGCAGGTTCTAAATTTAGACTAACACCGTCTGGAATGAGGCGCTCAAAAAAAACCCTCCCCACGAGTGGTGGGGAGGCTAAGTATTGCATTTGATGTGCCGACAAGGTGTTCTCCCTTGCCTGCAAGGTGGTTGTACTAGATCGCCAAGTATTCGGCGCGTAGTTCTTCGTTCTCCAGAACTTCGGCAGCCAAGCCGTCAAAGACGATGCCGCCGGTGTCGAGGATCACGGCGCGGTCAGCCAGTTCCAGCGCGCGCACCGCGTTTTGCTCGACGATGATGGTGGTCATGCCCTGTTCCTTGATGTGGATAAGGGTCTTTTCGATCTCGTCCACGATTACCGGAGCGAGCCCTTCGTAGGGTTCATCCAAGAGGAGTACCTTGATGTCACGCGCCAGCGCCCGCGCGATGGCCAGCATCTGCTGTTCACCACCTGACAGGGTCACACCTTCTTGCTTGCGACGTTCGCCTAAACGAGGGAACAGGTCGTAAAGGCGATCCAGCGACCAGCCGACGGGCGGCGCAATCTGGGCCAGTTGCAGGTTCTCCTCGACCGTCAGGCCGGGGATGATGCGGCGGTCTTCGGGCACAAGGCCAAGCCCAACCGATGCGGCCTCGTGGCTGGCCATTTTATGCAGCGGTTTGTGATCCAACCAGATCTCGCCATGGCGCACTTCGGGGTCACCAAGCCGTGCGATGGATCGCAGGGTCGAGGTTTTGCTTAGCCCCATTGCGCCCCAGCAGGGCCAGGATCTCACCTTCGTGCACGTTAAAGGAAATGCCCTGCACGATGTAGCTTTCGCCATAGTACGAGTGCATGTCCCAAACCGACAGAAAGGCCGGAGCAGTCGTGGCCTGATTGGCGTTTTTGGAAAAGTCCGGTTTGACGTTCATTGATCTTCTCCCTTACGCCGACTCACCGAGGTACGCTTCGCGCACTTTCGGATGGCCCTTGATGTTCTCCGGTGTGTCTTCCACCAGTGGTGTACCTTGGGCCAGAACGGTGATGCGCTCGGCCAGGGAGAACACCACATGCATGTCATGCTCGATGATGGCGATGGTAATGTCGCGCTCTTCTTTGATCTGTTTGAGCAGATCGATAGTGTTGTTTGTGTCGGCTCGCGCCATGCCCGCGGTAGGTTCATCCAACAGCAACAGGCGAGGTTCCTGAGACAGGCACATACCGATCTCAAGTCGCCGTTTATCGCCGCGTGATAGCGAGGCAGAATGCATGTGCCGCTTATCGGCCATGTTCATGTCTTCAAGCACGCTTTCGGCGCGTTCGATGATGTCCTTCTGACTACCGACCGAGGGCATAGCGTTCAGTTCGAACGCCCCGTCCCGTTTGGCAAAGCAGGGGATCATCATGTTTTCCATCACCGTCAGATCGCCAAAGATCTCGGGCGTCTGGAACACGCGGGAAATGCCCATCTGGTTGATCTCATACGGCGCGCGGCCCAACACCGACTGCCCGTCGAACATGACCGAGCCGGTGTCGGGGATCAGCTTGCCCACCAGGCAGTTGAGTAGGGTGGACTTGCCCGCCCCGTTGGGGCCGATGATGGCGTGAACGGTGTTTTCGGCCACGCTCAGGTTCACGTCACCCAATGCTTGCAGGCCACCGAACCGCTTGTTGACGCCTTTGACTTCAAGAATGCCCATGATGCGTCTCCTTATTCCGCAGGTTCGGTTTTGCCGGTGGTTTCGTCTTTGCCTTTGTTGCGCTTGCTGCGCACCCAGGCTGCAAGACGTTGACCACCTTCGACCAGGCCACCAGGCAGGAAGATCACAACCATCATGAACATCAGGCCCAACGTCAGGTGCCAGCCCTTACCCACAAAGGGATGGATGATGGCCACGACGAAATCCTCAACCCCATCCGGCAGAAAGGCGAACCAGCCGTGCAGAACGTTGTCGTTGATCTTCGAAAAGATGTTCTCGAAGTACTTGATGAAACCAGCACCCAAAACCGGACCGATCAAAGTGCCGGCACCACCCAGAATGGTCATCAGGACAACTTCGCCCGATGCAGTCCACTGCATACGCTCGGCGCCTGCCAGCGGGTCCATCGCAGCCATCAGGCCACCGGCCAGACCGGCGTACATGCCCGAGATCACAAAAGCCGCCAGCGTGTAGGGGCGGGTGTTCAGCCCGGTGTAGTTCATCCGCTGTTGGTTCGACTTGACGGCACGGAGCATCATGCCGAACGGCGAGCGGAAGATGCGGATCGCCAGATAGAAGGCTGCCATCATGATCACCGCGCAGACATAGTAGCCGGCGTTGAAGTCAAACGCCCAAGGTCCCACGTCCATCGTGTAGGTCGATCGCATCGACAGGCCAAACAGATGCGGCAAATCAGGAGCGTTTGCGCCGTGGAATATCTGTGGGTCATCAGCATAAACCTGCAGGCCGGTTTCCCCGTTGGTCAGGTTGAACTTGGGGTTCGACAGCACCGAATAGGCCAGCGCGAACGACATCTGGGCAAAGGCCAGTGTCAGGATCGAGAAGTAGATGCCCGAGCGGCGCAGGCTGACGTATCCGATCAGCAGCGAGAAGAGACCCGCAATGATCACGGCCAGAACGATAGCGGGAATGATGTTGTAGCTGAGCAGCTTGAACATCCACACGGCAGAGTAGGAACCCACGCCTAGGAATGCGGCGTGTCCAAAGGACAGGTAGCCGGTCAGACCAAACAGGATGTTAAAGCCTACGGCGAAGATCCCGAAGATCACGAACCGCTGCATCAGGTCAGGATATCCCGCATTGAACTGCGCCATGGCGCTGTCGGTGGGAAAAGGGTTGAGGATGAAGGGCGCCAGCAAAGTCAAAAGCGCCACGACGATCAGAAGGGATGTGTCTTTTTTGTCTAAACCAAACATGGCCTTACTCCTCCATCACACCTTTGCGACCCATCAACCCGCGTGGACGGGTGAGCAGGACGACGATAGCGACGAGATAGATTATGATCTGGTTGATGCCAGGGATTGTGGTGGTTGCCCAGGTGGTTGAAGCAAAGCTCTCCAGAATGCCCAGCAGGAACCCCGCGAGCACAGCACCGGGCAGAGACCCCATGCCGCCGACAACAACCACAACGAAACTGAGCACCAGAAAGTCCATGCCCATGTGATAGTTTGGCGGATTGATCGGCCCGTACATAACACCGGCCAATCCCGCGACAGCGGCTGCGATGCCAAACATGATCGTAAACCGACGGTCGATGTTGATGCCCAAAAGGCCCACGGTTTCGCGGTCTGCCATGCCTGCCCGAACAACCATCCCGAAGGTGGTGAACTGCAGGAAGGCAAAGATGCCGCCGATGATCAATGTTGCAAAGCAGAAGTAGACGATGCGCCAGACTGGATAGACAATGTCCATCCCGATGATGGCGCCAAGGTTGGCAACGCCATTCAGTGCGTCCGGCGGCGGTGTCTGGATCGGATTGGCGCCGAAGAAATACTTGACGATTTCCTGCATGACGATGGCCAGGCCAAAGGTCACAAGGATCTGGTCGGCATGGGGACGCTTGTAGAAGTGTTTGATCAGACCGCGTTCCATCACATAGCCGACGAGCAGCATGATCGGAATGGCAATGAGCACCGCAAGCGGAACGGCCCAGTCGATAATCCAGGCCCCGGCCTCGGGCCCGAACCATGCCTCGACGTAAGGCGTTTTGACCTTCAGCGGATTGCCCAGAAAGTCCTTTTGTGTCTCGTCGATGGTTTCGAACGATAGCGTCAGGACACGTTGAAGTGTGACGGCGCAAAAAGCGCCGACCATAAACAGCGCCCCGTGGGCAAAGTTCACCACGCCAAGCGTGCCGAAGATGAGTGTCAGCCCGAGCGCAATCAGCGCATAGGCCGAGCCCTTGTCGAGCCCGTTTAGAATTTGAAGCAGGATGGCGTCCATTGTCCCCACCTTTGGGTTGGCCGGTTTTTTGGCTTATTTTGGTTTCCCCCGGACCGGGGCTCTCCCCTTCCTCGGTCCGGGGGTGGCAGAACCACGCGCTGGGCGTGGTTCAACCGTCAGGCGCACATGCGAACCTTATGCGCCCGGATTACACTTGCCCAAATCGCCACCGGCGAACATCGGGTGATCAGGCGCATAGGTGACCTGCTCAACCGGCGTTACTTCGACGATTTCCAGCGTGTCATAGGCGTTGGTCGGGTTCAGCGCTCCGCGCACAACCAGCACATCCTTGAAGCACTGGTGGTCGTCGGCACGATACAGCGTCTTGCCGTTGCCCAGACCATCGAACTCAAAGCCTTCGAGAGCTTCGGCAACACCACAGGGGTTGAAGGTGCCCGCACGCTCACATGCGTCCGCATAAAGCAGAACCTGTGCATAGCATGTCTGAGCCGAGTTTGACGGCGGCTTGCCGTACTTCTCGCCGAACGACTTAACGAACGCTTTGGTGCCTTCGTCCTGCAGCTGCCAGTTCCAGTTCATCGAGCCCAGAACGCCTTTGATGTTTTCACCCGCACCTGCGGCCATCAGTTCCGAATAGAGCGGAACAACGATCTTGAAGTCTTTGTTGTTCACGACCTTGTCGAGCAGGCCGAACTGGATCGCGTTGGTCAGCGAGTTGACCATGTTGCCGCCATAGTGGTTCAGAACCAGCACATCCGCGCCCGAGTTCAGAACCGGTGCGATGTAGGACGAGAAGTCGGTCGATGCGAGCGGGGTTTTCACCGTGTTGACGGTTTCCCAGCCCATGGCTTCGGTCGAGGCCACGATCGACTCTTCCCGGGTCCAGCCCCAGTTGTAGTCAGCCGTCAGGTGATAGGCGCGACGTTCCTTGCCCATCTCGGCGGCCAGCACCGGAGCCAGAGCGGCACCCGACATGTAGGCGTTAAAGAAGTGACGGAAGCCATTGGCCTTCTTGTCCTTGCCGGTGGTGTCGTTGGCGTGGGTCAGACCCGCCATGAAGATGACGCCAGCCTCTTGGCACAGACCCTGAACCGCAACAGCCACGCCCGAGGACGAGCCGCCGTTGATCATGATTGCGCCGTCTTTTTCGATCATCGACTTGGCCGATGCGCGGGCTGCGTCCGATTTGGTCTGGGTGTCGCCAGTGACGAACTCGACCTTCTTGCCCAGGATGCCGTTGCCCTTCAGCGCTTTGGACGTGAAGGTGTTCATGCAGCCGCCGTCGCCCTCACCATTCAGGTGCTCAACCGCCAGCTGCTGGGCCAGCAACTCATCGTTGCCTTCGTCCGCATAGGGGCCAGTCTGGGGCACGTTAAAGCCCAAGGTGACCGAACCGCCTGTGGGTTCGTTGGTGTAAGCCGCCGCGGACGAGGCGGTAAAGATCGTCGGCAATGCAACACCGGCCCCTGCAACGGCACCGGTTTTTAGCACACCACGGCGTGTGACATCAGATTTGGTCATTCATTCCTCCCATTTCGTGATTTGCACCGGGCGGCTCCTCTTCCGCATGGCGCAGGCACTATTCGTGCAAAGCGATTATGGGGCGCGTATGGAAAATCCTGCAATAAACCCTTTATTTAACGTAATAATTCTGTAAATAAGTACACAGGCATTATGGGTTTGATGTAAATTAAGTTACATTGCAGCGCAGAAAGCCTTTGATAAGGCACGAGATATTCAAAAGGTCGACATGGCGCGTGATACCTTAACTGGAAGCCGTATTCGCGAAAGGCGCATGATCGCCGGGCTGCGTCAGGCAGATCTTGCACGGCAGGTGGGAATTTCAGCGTCGTATCTCAACCTGATCGAGCACAATCGCCGTAGAATCGGCGGCAAGCTTCTTGTTGATATCGCGGGTGTTCTGGCCGTCGAGCCCTCGATGTTGACCGAAGGTGCAGAAGCCGCATTGATTGCAACTTTGAAGGAAGCCGCAGCGGACGCTGGCGCAATAGCTGCCGAGACCGATCGCTCGGAGGAGTTTGCGGGTAGGTTTCCCGGGTGGGCAGAGGTGCTGGCTCAGGAGTATCGAAGAACTTCGGCTCTGGAACGTACGGTTGAGACATTGTCCGACCGGCTGACCCACGATCCATATCTGGCCGCCTCATTGCATGAGGTGCTGTCGACAGCGGCTGCAATTCGCTCAACGGCCTCAATTCTGGCGGAAACCAGGGAGCTTGAGGCCGAGTGGCGTGACCGCTTTCACCAAAACATCAACCAGGATGCAGAACGCCTTGCCGAAAGTTCAAAGGCTCTGGTGACGTATCTGGATGAAAGTGAAAGCAGTGAAGACAGGCGCGGAATTCCTCTGGAAGAGGTTGAGGCCTTCATCGCGGGTCAGGGGCATCATTTTCCAGAGATCGAAACTGGCGCTGCCGTTAGGGAACAGCAATTGCAGGGGCTTTCGTCCGGAGCTGCGCAGAAGATTGCGCGACAGCTTCTTGACGTTTACGCGGCAGATGCGCGGGCGATGCCACTATCTGAATTCTTGGATGCTGTCGGGCGTTATGGAATCGATCCTCTGTCTCTGTCGCGAGAGTTTCATGTGGACATGCCAGCGGTGTTTCGGCGATTGGCGAGCCTGCCACAGGGGGCATTGCCACAAGAGGTTGGCTTAGTAATCTGTGACGCCAGTGGTAGTATCCTGTTTCGCAAATCAATTACCGGGTTTGCCTTGCCAAGATACGGTGAAAGTTGCCCGTTGTGGCCACTATTTACTGCGCTCAACCGCCCTTTGGTGCCAATTCGTCGTCGTGTATCACAACTTGGGCGAACCGTTGGCGAGTTCGACTGCTTGGCGGTTTCCTGGCCTCAGGAGATGCCGGGCTTTGATCGTGATCCTGTTTATCGGTCCATCATGCTGATCCTGCCGGTTCCGGCGGCGCAAACCGGGGCAGAAGATGCACAGCCGGTTGGCAGCAGTTGCCGGGTGTGTCCTCGGCAAGAGTGTGGTGCGCGTCGCGAGCCTTCTATTCTGTCAGAAGGGTTTTGACAGTTCCGTGACAGCGACGCTAAGCTGGATCGAACCGCATTGGCGGAGTGAGAACTCCGTGCCTTTTTTGGGGAGGAAGGGCAGAGATGAGCCGACGTGTCATGTTGGTCGAGGACGAACCGAACATTGCTGAAGCGATCCGGTTTTTATTGGTTCGGGATGGATGGCATGTTGATACTCATGCGGATGGTGCGGACGCTGTCGAGGTGATCAGCGCGGCAAGCCCGGATCTGGTCATTCTTGATGTTATGTTGCCGGGCAAGAGCGGAATGGAGATTCTGACAGATTTGCGTGCGCGTGAAGATCTGAAAGGGTTGCCTGTACTGATGTTGACTGCCCGAGGGCAGTCAAGAGATCGCGACATGGCAGAAAAGGCGGGTGTCAGCCGTTTCATGACCAAGCCCTTTTCAAATACTGAAGTGTTGACTGCCGTGCGAGATTTGTACGCCCAGGCCACACAGACATGAGTCGCGAGCCGGAAACTGAACCCGGCCAGGTTTCCTATCCACCGGTTTTCCTGGAGCGCCAAGGCTATCGTCGGCGTCGCTTGATGGACGCCGCTCGCCTTTTGCCGCTGATCGGTGCAGGGTTGTTTGCTGTTCCATTGCTGTGGCCAGGACCGGGTGAAGCGCAAGAACCGTTCAGCATGTCGTCCGCGATTGTCTATGTTTTTGGCATCTGGGCAGGTTTGATCGTTGTAGCGGCTGTTTTCGGTTTGGGGGTTAGTCGATTGAACCGACCGAGCGATGTGGCGCAAACGGAGCAAAGCTGATGGCATCGCTCAATGTATTGGTGCTGGTGTGTCTGGGTTACGTCGCATTACTTTTCTTGGTTGCCTTCGCCGCTGATCGGCTGGCTGCTACGGGACGCAGCACGTGGCTCCGGTCTCCTTTGGTCTATACGCTATCACTGTCGATCTATTGCACCGCGTGGACGTTTTACGGAGCGGTTGGGTACGCTGCCCGTTCGGGGCTGGAGTTTGTGACTATTTACCTGGGCCCCACTCTGGTGATGATTGGCTGGTGGTGGGGCCTGCGAAAGCTTGTTCGCGTCGGACGCAGTCAGCGCGTGACTTCGATCGCTGACCTGATTTCGTCCCGGTACGGCAAGTCGAACCTGTTGGCGATCTGTGTGACAATTCTCGCAGTCATCGGAGTGACGCCATACATTGCGCTGCAACTTCAGTCTATTACGTTGTCTTTTTCAATCTTTGCCGAGGCCGACCCTGACAATTCCTATAATGAAATTGCCAGTGTGTTTTGGGTTGCCGCGGGGTTGGCAATCTTTGCAATCCTGTTCGGAACGCGAAATCTGGATGCCAACGAGCGCCACCACGGCGTCGTCACAGCCGTTGCTATCGAAGCCGTCGTCAAACTGTTGGCGCTGCTGGCAGTAGGGATCTTTGTGGTCTGGGGGATCGCCGGCGGGATCAGTGATACGATGGCTCGTATTGATGCTTCCGAGATTGGCCAGTGGCAGGTGGATCGGGGAAGGTGGGCTACGATCACTTTTCTTGCAGCTGCGGCCTTTGTCTGTCTGCCACGTATGTTTCAAGTGATGGTGGTCGAGAACGACGACGAGCGTCACCTGCGCACGGCTGCTTGGGCCTTTCCACTTTATCTGTTGCTGATGAGCCTGTTTGTCGTGCCCATAGCAGTCGTCGGGCTGGATCTGATGCCCGAAGGGGCAAACCCTGACCTGTTTGTTCTCACCGTACCACTTTCGCAAGGGCAGCAGGGGCTTGCGATGCTGTCGTTCCTTGGGGGTTTTCCTCGGCCACGTCGATGGTCATTGTGGCTGCTATGGCCCTTTCCACAATGGTGTCGAACCACATCGTGATGCCGGTTTGGCTCAGTTCCCAAGGGTCCGGAGCGTCAGTGTCGGGCGATGTGCGTTCTATCGTGCTGTTGTCGCGAAGGGTGTCGATTGCGGTGATCATGGCGCTCGGTTACTTCTACTATCGGCTTTCAGGCGGGGGCGCAGCCCTTGCCGCGATCGGGCTGATTGCCTTTGCGGGCATAGCGCAGATCTTACCGGCGCTTGTCGGTGGGCTGTTCTGGCGCGGCGCCACCCGCTCAGGTGCTCTCGCCGGGCTGACCATCGGTTTTGTTCTTTGGCTGTACACTTTGCTGCTCCCCGGAATCGGGGGCAATGTCATGCCCGCAAGTGTCATGAGCAATGGGCCTTTTGGGTTGTCCTGGCTCCGTCCTCAGGCTTTGTTCGGGATCGATGGTATTGATCCGATGGTGCATTCGGTCATGTGGAGCCTGTCTCTGAATGCCGTGGGATTCTGTGTCGTATCACTTTTTGGTATTCCCAGCCCGATCGAGCGGTTGCAGGCAGCGCAGTTTGTCAATGTATTCGAGCATTCTGCAGGTCCGCGAGGCTGGGTTGGCTCGGTGGCGCAGAGCGAAGATTTGATGATCATGTCGCAGCGCATCCTGGGTGGGCATGAAGCACAAACCTTTTTTCACGCCGAGGTCCAGAGACAGGGCGGACGTGGCCATTTGCCCGAACCGACACCGATGTTTCTGGATCGACTGGAACGCGAGCTATCCGGTTCTGTAGGTGCAGCAACTGCACATGCGATGATCGGACAAATCGTTGGTGGCTCTTCGGTTTCGGTCGAGGACCTGCTGGCCGTAGCGGACGAATCTGCACAATTGCTGGAATATTCCAGCCAACTCGAGGCCAAATCGGCGGAACTCAGTCGTACTGCCCATCAGTTGCGCGAGGCAAATGAAAAGCTGACACAGATCTCGCTGCAAAAAGACGCGTTCTTGAGTCAGGTCAGTCATGAGTTGCGCACACCGATGACATCCATACGTGCATTTTCCGAGATTCTGCGTGACACCGATGAATTGAAACCCGAAGAACAGACCCGATATGCAACGATCATTCACGACGAGGCCTTGCGATTGACGCGTCTATTGGATGATCTGCTTGATCTAAGCGTGTTGGAACGGGGGCAGGTCAATCTGAACCTTGATGACGGAACGCTGATGGGTGTTCTGGATCGGGCTGTGTCCACCGCTATGACCGGTGCGCCTCGGAAAATGAAGATCGTTCGGACCAAGGCGGACGAGCGTGTTCCTGTGCATTCGGATCTGGATAGGTTGACCCAAGTTTTCATCAACCTGATCGCCAATGCCCGCAAGTACTGCGACGCGGCGGACCCCGAGTTGACAATCCAAGTTCATGAAATCAGCGGCAAAATCGTAATCGACCTGATCGACAATGGCAGCGGAATTCCAAAGGAATCCCGCAAATTGGTTTTTGAGAAATTTGCCCGTGTCAGCGCAGACCGTGCCGGAGGGGCTGGGCTGGGCTTGGCCATTTGTCGCGAGATCATGCAACGATTGGGCGGTGACATATCCTATCTGAACGGGCATCAAGGCGCGGCTTTTCGTGTCAGTGTGCCCACAGGTTACGAACTGGCAGCGCAATAGCTGGCTGTAAACACATTCGTAACCATCGGACTGTTAGATCAGAGATGGGACGAACAGGGCCGACAAGGCAGGTCAGGGCAAATGCCATCAGAGGTGGATACACACTCGGTACTTCAACGCAAGCTCGCTGCAGCTCAAGACGAGGGGCGTTCTATCAGGCGTTCCATTTTGCGTGCCATGCGCCTGGGGTTGGCCCGCGCAGCTGTTGAGACGATCGATATGGCCATGACGGTCATCGGTGCGACGCAGGCACGCAGATCACAGGACGATTTGGAAAGCGTACTTCCCGAAGATCGACTTTTTATTTTTCTGTCAGGACCTGGCGGAGTACTTGGGGGGATTTGCGTCGACCGGGTCTGTGTAACAACGATCATTCAACAACAAACAATGGGAACCGTGTTTTCCGCGCCAGTAGGGAACCGCGCGTTTACTGACACCGATGCGGCCATGGTTGCGCCCTTGGTTGACGCGTTTCTACCAAGAGCACGAGATTTGGTCGAGGCGACCGTGGATAGGGTGTGCTTGGACGGGTTTCAGTTCGCGGGTCGCGCAGAGGACCGACGAAGTTTCCTACTGGCGCTGGAATATGAGAGTTTTCGTCTGTTTGATCTGACTGTCGAGATAGGCGGCGGCGTGTCTCAGGGAAACTTGACAGTGATTTTGCCCGATCAACCTGAACCTCAGGATGCAAATGACACAGCGGGTGAAGCAATTGACGCTGCGGGGATGGAACAATCATTTGGTGTCATGCGCGCAGAGTTGATGGCCGTCATTTCCCGCGTTCAACTTCCTTTGTCAGCGTTTGCGGAAATGAGACCTGGGGATGTCCTGCCGCTGATTGGGGACAAGTTGGACAAAACTGAGGTGCTGACAATCGAAGGGCAGAAGGTAACCTTGGCCCGGCTTGGCCAATGTCGTGGCATGCGCGCGTTACGTCTGAACGAAAACGTACCCAAACTGGAAGCACCAAGCCCGGACAGCGGGTTTTCAGAGCACAGAGTGACCGAGGCCACGGCGCTGACCGTTGTTGGCCCAGACATCATCGAACATACTCCGACTGTCGAAACAGCGGCCGAGACAGTGGATACTGATAAGTCCAACGTGGTTGAAAATAGCAATTCCAGGTCAGATTCGGAACAGACTCTACCGCAGCTGAGCCCAGAGCAGGCCGCTGCAGAAATCTCAGAGTTGGCTGGATTGCCCACTCTTGAGAAGAATCTTACCCCATAGCGGTTCGACGTGAGTGCGAGCGATCTTGAAGCAAGAACCTTGTTTTCAAATGATGGACTATGACTGTTGTTGGCGTCGGTAGTCTGGGTTGGCGCATTCAGAACTTGGGATGTTTCAAGTTCTTGGATTGGAAGTCAGCAACCGGTTAACCAACAGGAATGCGTGGTGCACAGTTTGTTTCCACTACAAACGGTCCAAAAACGAGCCGTCTGATGACGGTGCTGTAACAACCGCCACCCTTACTAGCTGCAGAGTTTGTATCGCAAAAAGAACGCTGTTTCAGGATTGACTGAGTTGTTCAAGCGTCGGACGAAGACCATCCAATTGATACCCGGCGGCCGAAGTCTTGGACAAGATTTCTTCTGGCTTCAATTCTCCACACTGACCAAGTGCCCAAACGACTGAGCATCTGGTTCCGGATGCGCAATATGCAAGAACCTTGCCGTCTCCACACTCTGCCATTTGCCGTTGCAACGACACGTTTTCAGGGGTCATGGTCTGGTGGGTCAGTTCCAATACCTCGAATTCCATGCCTGCTTGACGTACAGCCTGTTCGATTGCGTCTGCCTGATGGCTGGGCGGAACCTCTGAATTGGGCCGGTTGCAGATGACCTTGGTATAGCCGGCTTCGGCAATTGCGGGGACGTCTTCAACCGAGATTTGCGGCGAGACTGAATAGCGGTCGGTGATCGGTCGAATATCCATACCAGTTCCTTAGGCGGCAGCAGCAGAGTCTGTCCAGTTGCGAGCCCAGTTTTGGTGCAAAACTCATACCTGCCAACATTGCGACCACGAAAATCAGGCCGCCGGTACCGCCAAAGGTCAAGGAGGCCACGGCGGGCCCGGGGCACAAGCCTACCAGTCCCCAACCCATGCCAAACAGCACTGATCCGGTAATCAGTCGACGATCCAGTTCTGGGCGGGGAGGGGTTGGAAAACTGCCTCCTGAAAGCGGCTGTCTGTTGTGGGTCAACCTCCAGGCCAGCAGCATCGGAAGAATGGCCCCTCCCATGACAAAGGCCAATGTCGGATCCCAGTTGCCAAACACGTCCAGCCATCCTTGAACCTTTGTCGTGTCGGTCATGCCTGACAAAAGCAACCCAGTCCCAAAAAGAGAGCCAGACAAAAGGGCAATCAGAACGCGCATCAGATCACTCCCAGTAGGTGACGAAAGAAGACGAGGGTGAGGCCGCCTGCAAGGATGTAGAAAACGGTGGCAACAATTCCACGCAGCGAGAACCTTGAAATCCCGCAAACCCCGTGACCCGATGTGCATCCGTTGGCGATCCGGGTTCCTGCACCGACAAGAAGCCCAGCAAGAACGACAAGACCCCAATTGCTCGTGAGATGGGTCTCGGCCCCAAGGCCGAAAACCTGATTTACGATCAATGGGGCCACGATGACGCCGACAACAAAAGCGCATCTTTCCGCCGCGGTCCCCCAGCCTGAACGGTCAACAAGCCCCCCGAGAATACCGCTCGCACCCATGATGCGACCATTTCCCAGAAGCAGTACGGCCCCGCCAAGGCCGATGATTACACCGCCAAACAGGCCCCATATCCAATCGATTGGCATCTTCAGTTTCCCTTGTATGAGGTTCCTGGCCGCTTCAAAGCTT
The DNA here is from genome assembly GCF_055693495.1 of Falsiruegeria sp. JB4-1. Lineage (NCBI taxonomy): Bacteria > Pseudomonadati > Pseudomonadota > Alphaproteobacteria > Rhodobacterales > Roseobacteraceae > Falsiruegeria > Falsiruegeria sp. JB4-1. The sequence continues at coordinate 3,012,484 of NZ_JBVFTZ010000001.1, read as the reverse complement.
GTTGATCGGCACTTTCAGAAAGACATCGCCCTGCGCGTCGGGCTCGGGCATTCGACCGCCGCGCATGTTGACCTGCAACGATGGCAAAATCAGCCGTGGCATCGAAAGAGTGGCATCCCTGGCATCGCGCATCGCGACGAACTCTTCGACGGGGCGGCCTTTACCGATGTGAATGTTGAGGGCTTTCTGTTCCCCCACCGTGGTTTCCCAGGCAAACTCGTCTCGACCAGGGGCCTTGTAGTCGTGACCCACAAAAATACGCGTACTGTCGGGGAGTGAGAGGATCTTTTGAATGGATTGGTAAAGGGTCTCGGATGAGCCGCCTGGAAAATCACAACGTGCTGTTCCGAAATCCGGCATGAAAAGCGTATCACCAACAAAGGCCGCGTCTTCGATGACAAAAGTCAGACAAGCCGGAGTGTGCCCCGGTGTTTCCAGTACATCGCCACGCATCTGCCCGATGTGCAGGCTGTCACCTTCAGTAAAGAGCGCGTCGAACTGGCTTCCATCGCGTTGGAATTCGGTTCCTTCATTGAACACCTTACCAAACGTGTCCTGAACCATGGTAATATTGTGCCCGATACCAATTTTGCCCCCAAGCTTTTCCTGCAAATAAGGTGCGGCAGACAAGTGATCAGCGTGAACATGGCTTTCCAGCAGCCATTCGACCTTGAGATCGTTTTCTTTCACATAACGGATGATTTCATCAGCCGATGACGTATCTGTTCGACCTGCCGCTTGATCATAGTCCAGCACGCTGTCGATAATTGCACAGGCTCGCCCCTCGGGTTCTCGCACAAGGTAGGACACGGTGAAGGTTGCCTCGTCAAAGAAGGCTTTCACAAAAGGTGTCATAGGTTTCTCTCTCCGCGATGTTTCATGAGTTTATATATAAAAAGCAGAATATGTTGCAACAGGTTTAGTGATGACCGGCAAGTGGGACTTTGAGATGGGTCAAGGAAGTTGCCTTCAGCCGATGTTAGCATTGCTTGGAAATCGAGCCAAATCACAGATTTTCGCCACTCTTTTGTGCTTTGGTCAGAGTTCGCACCTGCGCAATGCGGTTTTGCACAATTGTTACACGAATCCGGCTAAGTTCAACTTATAGGGGAGGAAACACATGTCCGATCATGAACTTCTGCAGCAAGCCAAGATACTCGAAGAACGCCTGGATGGAGCAAATCAGGCCCTGCGCTTGGAGCTACAACCTGCGTTAAGCCATGTTATTGCCAAGCTACGTATGAGCGGAACGAAAATCCCGACGCGGCTAGTGCGGCTGGATGCAACTCTTTGCGACGAAGCAATCGAAGCGCGATTTGACAATATGCCGGTCTGATCGGGCCTTGGGCTTAGCCCAAGGATATGCCGATAATGACCATCATAAGGCCCAGTACCGACAAGAACAGCGACCCCAGATTCCATGGCAGAACGGCCTGAACGGCAGCTCGTAATTCGTCGTCGCTCAACCCTGCTTTGCGGGCTTTGTTCACCCGCAGAATACACCAGATTAGACCGACTAGCCCGGCAAGCGACAGCGCAGCACCTCCCCAGACAATAAATTCGAACATGATGCACTTGCCCCTGTGAATGATGGCGTAGCGGTTAGCGGATTGACGCGTATGGCGCAAGACGATGACTGCAATCGGCAATGGATGCTTGCAGCAGGTTCAGGGGCGATGTATTCCGCATCTCACCTCAAAACCGACACTGACGGAGAACTGATCGTGGAAGAGTCTCAGGCCGAAGCAAACTACCGTGTGACTGCGGGCGAACTACGTCAATTCATCGAGCGGGTCGAACGGCTTGAGGCCGAGAAAAAAGACATCGCCGATCAGCAGAAAGAGGTGATGGCCGAAGCGAAGGCTCGGGGTTACGACACCAAAGTCATGCGTAAGGTCATTGCCCTGAGAAAGCGGGACAAAGACGACATCGCCGAAGAAGAAGCCGTACTCGAGATGTACAAAGAAGCGCTTGGGATGACCTAACATCGCCTCAAAGTGCTTCTGCATTGCATTGCCCAAATCGCAGAAGGTTTGGACGATAAAAAACCGGACCTGCATGTGTAGCGGGCCGTGAAGCTTCGTTTGAGGCCCAGGCTTTGGATATCAGAAACGATTGGTCGGCTTTGAGCATCGGCAACTGGTCTGATGCGTCGCAGAGGTTTGTTGCGTCGCTTGGGCTGTCACATTTTACTATTTTGTGGAATGGCGTGCTGTTTGATTTCGTGTGACGCCCTTTGCGTCCTTGGTTGGATCACACCTGTGAAAGAGCAAGGTGAAGCGAAGTCGACAAACGACAGATTTAAGGCGATTTCACCGATTCTAAATCTACTCATGGGCGAGTCTCTGTGCGTACTTATCCGTGCGCTGCAAGTTATGTCATTGAGGACAGATTAAGTGGTGAAAGCACCGAACTCAGTGACCGATTCCCAACATTGAATCAGCTTTTTCACACTCCAACATGGGTGGTTGATACAACTGAGGGGCCGATCTCGGAGAATGTCAGGCGACTTTTTGCCTGTTTGTGTGAAAGTGTTCATAAACAACTGCTTAAAGTATAATCTTTCGCCTTCGACTAAGGGAAGCACAAGTGTTTTTCGCTATTGCGAGCCTTGGTTCAGAGCCTTGGCTCGTGTAGGCTCAGGTCATGACAATTCGCCCCTTGAAAGTAGCGCGAGGGAAGGGCAATTCTGGATCGATCCTAGGTTGATCAAGGCAGGTAAGTGGTCTAGTCAACGCACGAAATTATTTTTTTCTGAGAGATATCATGGTTAGCGGCAAGAATCATTCACGCCCCAATGACTCGATTGACCAAAAAGATGAAGCTGAGCTGGTTCGACTTCTACGTAGGTCGAAGGATTTCCATAGCAAATGGTACCTTAGAACCTATCCAGACGTGGCCAAGCTGGGAATGGAGCCATCGCTTCATTACTTGCGCTATGGCGCAGCGCTTGGGCGAAACCCCGGAAAGCACTTTGACACTCGATTTTACCTTGAGAATTACCCCGACGTTTCAAGAAGTGGGATAAACCCGCTCGTTCATTATCTGAAGTTTGGTAAGGCCGAAGGTCGCCTGCGTCGAGAAATTGAAGGCAAATTCAACAAAGCTTCCTCGAAGCTGATCACAACCATTCGAAAAAAGCTGCTTTGTCTCGGATTCACCGACCAGCCGCTCGAAGATCTGCATGAGATACTCAAAACGAGCAAGAACGCGGAGGAACGCAGTAAAGCCGCGCGTGAACTGGCGCTGTGGTACATGCGTCAAAGATCCCCGGACGGGTGGCGCAAAGCGCTCTTTTTTGTCGAGCGTGCCCGGACCGAATTCAAGTCGGCTGAAATGCGTGACAGGCTGCTGACTGTTGAATTGTTGTGTCACTATTTTCTGAAAGAAACTGACAAAGGTCTTGCCGCTCTGCGAGCCGCTGAGACGACTGGCAGACTATCTCCCGACAATTTGTTGGCTGCGGTCAATTTTCAGACGACACCTGAAGCACGCTTGAATGCCATAAATGAAGTTTTGGAGAGGTACGACATCTCTCCTCTGAGTTTACAGGACAATGGCCCAACCCCCTACGACAGATTGACTTCGGCAAGTGCACTTGCTTCGGTCAACGACGGGCCAAAGATTTCCGTGCTAATTGCGGCATACGAAGCCGGCGACACGCTTCCAACTACACTTAGGTCATTGCAAGAGCAAACCTGGAAAAACCTGGAAATCATCGTACTCGACGATTGCTCGCCGAGCATGGATACAACACTGGTTGCGGAAAGTTTTGAAAAAGACGACCCAAGGATTCGGGTTATCCGCATGCCGGTGAATGGCGGCGCTTATGTAGCGCGAAACCACGGTCTGGATGTGGCGAGTGGTGAATATGTGACAATCCATGACGCTGATGACTGGTCCCATCCGGAAAAGCTGGAAAGGCAGGCCCGATTCCTGATGGAAAACGAGGCCGTGATTGGATGCACCACTCAACAGGCGCGTATTTTTTCGGATCTTTCCTTCACTCGATGGACAGGGCAAGGCATATTCCTGATCACCAACACGTCTTCTTTCATGTTCCGTCGGGAACCAATGAGGGAACGGCTGGGGTATTGGGATACGGTCCGTTTTGCCGCCGACAACGAGTTGATCCGCCGTATCCAGACGATTTGGGGCAAAGATGCAGTTCAGCACATCCAGTCTGGACCGCTTTCGTTTCAACGCGATTCCGAGACTTCGATTGTTGCAGACGACGCGCTTGGCATTAATGGTTTGCCCTTTGGCGTACGGCGTCAATATCTGCAGGCGCAAAAGGCAATTCACGACAGGCCAGAAGCGCTTCGGTATTCAAATGACGCAGAAAACCGACCCTTTCCAGTCCCACTCATCATGAGGACCGGCAAAGGCAAGTTCCCGAAATCGAACCATTACGATGTTATCCTGGCGTCTGAGTTTAGGCTTTTGGGGGCAACTCTCATTCCAACGCGCAGGACTTGATTTGCCAGAAACAAGCCGGACTGCGGTCTGCGATCGTTCCCATTTACCGATACGACGTGAACGCGAATATCGACCGTCCCATACAAAACGAAGTGTGGAACCAGGTGGATGGTCGTTCTGTCGATGTCCTGAGCTATGGGGAACACGCAAGTTGTGACCTGCTGATCGTGCGTTACCCTCCTGCCTTGTATCGTCATAGCCGGTTCATGCCGAAAATTGATGCCAAAAACATCAAGGTGGTCATAAATCAACCTCCGTTCAGTGACTATTCAGACGATCGGATTCTGCGGTACAAGCTGGCGGACTGCGCCGAGAACATCCGCCGCTACTTTGGCAAGGATGCGACATGGCACCCAATCGGTCCCCTGGTTCGTGATGCATTAACTGAACATCATTCTGATGAACTTGGCCATATTCATCTGTCGGATGAAGATTGGCACAATATCATCGATATTGAGGGATGGGATCGCGGGGCGAGAAAACGCACGTCGTCGGATCGCCTGCGAATAGGTCGTCACTCGCGTGATAGCGTACACAAGTGGCTAGATACACGCGTGGATACTCTTGCCGCGTACCCAAACACAGACGACGTAGAGGTACACATACTTGGTGGAGCTGAAACACCAGCGTCGCTCATCGGAAATGTCCCGTCGAATTGGACCGTATATCCATTTGGGTCGATTCACCCGCGAGACTTCATAGCTGAATTGGACGTCTGGATTTATTTCTCTCACCCAGAATGGGTTGAGAGTTTTGGTAGGACAATTATTGAAGCGATGGCGGTAGGGGTTCCGGTAATCTTGCCAGAGATCTATCGGCCGCTGTTTGCTGACGCAGCAATCTATGCGACACCTCAAACGGCTGTCGAAATCGCTCGCAAGCTACATGCTGATCCAGTTGCCTATGATGACCAAGTCGAGCGCGCGCGTCGCTACGTGTCTTCCCATTTCAGCTACAAGATGCATATTGAGCGGCTCAGAAATGCAGGAGTAGAAAAGAAGTGACCAACGATAAACTGCTGAATGTTCCAAGAACATCGGGCAAGACAAGCTTGGAACAATTGAATTCGATCGAAAGACGCGAATTTACCTCAAGTGAGGATTTTGGAGATTCACCCAGAGTCCTGCATTTGGAGCGAGAAGGCTTTCGGTTCGATTTCTTGTGGCAGCCAAAAGCTGGATCCGACAAGCTTTTCGTACTCTTTTCCGGTGATGCCATGAGGAGCAAGTTTGACCCGCCTTTGTTCCAAAGGTGGACCCGGGCATCATACTTCCCTGGACACTGCCTGTTTGTTTCCGACCCTTCGCTCTATTTGGCAAGTAAACTTGGTCTTGCATGGTACACGGGAACGACAAAATTCGATCCTTTGCCAGTTGTTGCCGAAATTGTAGATGGCCTGACGTCTAAGATTGGAGTCGAGGCTGATAGAGTGTGGACATATGGTTCGAGTGGCGGCGGTTTTGCCGCAATCCGTATGTTGGATTTTCTTCCTAAGGCTGGCGCGGTCGCAGTAAATCCCCAAACGAACATCGCCGCATATGAGCGGAAAAACGTAGAACGCTATTTGGAGCTTTGTCTGGATAAGCGAACCCGCGCAGAAGCGTTGAGCGATCTACCAGAGCGAGTAAGCCTTATTGGTCAACCGGACCGGTTCAAGGGTCGAAAGCTGGTTTTGCTTCAAAACATTTTGGACGAACACCACTACATTAATCATTACTTCCCGTTTTGCTCGTCTTTGGGGGCCACTCCTCTTATGAAAGCTAAAGAAGACTGCCCCGCACAGTTTCATTCTGAAACGATGTGTTCGATTTTGTTTTCTGACCCCGGTGGACATGGTCGCGCAGAATCTCCAAGATCATTTACCAGCGCCATGGAAGCTGTTTCTGCAATTGACAGTCTAACTCCGAAGCCTAAGTTCGGGTGGTTCGGTTTGAAACAAAAACTGGCCGTCTAACAAAACGAATGTAACGCAAGGCGTAGCGAAATGACCGAGAAACCTAGTAAGACAGACGGCGCCTTTAAAGGCTATTCTTCTGGTAAGTATTGGCGCCAGCGCAGCGATATGATGTACTACAAGTACCTTGATCACATTATGCGAAGCGTTGGTGCCAAGGCGGACAGTCTGATCGATGTAGGTTCCGGAAATTGCCAGTACCTTGATTGGTGGGATTGGATTCCGGAACGGACGTCTGTCGACATTCGGGTGCCCTACGAGATCGCCAGGCGTGAAGGGAATTCAGGGCGATATTTTTGAGCTCGAATTCGATAAGACTTTTGATATTTGCTCCTGTTTTCAGGTTTTGGAACACGTTCCGGATGCAAAGCGTTTCGCGCGTCGACTGCTGGAATTGGGTGAGCTGGTCATTGTTTCGGTTCCTTATGAATGGGGCGATGTGCCAAAACCTACGCCGGGGCACATACATGATCCGGTCACGCATGAAAAACTTCGCGATTGGATGGGACGCGATGCAAATTACAGTGTGGTCGTTGAAGAACCGTTTGGGCGGTACAAATTCAAACGCCTAATTGCGTTGTATGACAAGGATACAGAAAAAGCGTTTGGTCCTGGCACAGGTGCAGGTCGCATTAAACGCGACATGGGGCAGGCGCAGAAATCCTAAAGGCGTCCTGCTGCGCAGGGGATAGTCTTGCCTCCTGTCTTCGCCCTTCAGACCGCCCAGCACGATCCTGATCTTCTCTTCCGCTGATACTGCTTGCGGGTGGCTCGGCGGATGTCTTTGACGACCTTCTCGCCGTGGCTCTTAAGTGTTCCGGGTTTCTGCCTCATCTCCACTCCTTGGTGGTTACGATGTGGCAGAAACCCTCTCTTATCAAATCACCCTAAACTGTCCCATTTGGCGCTGACGTCAGACATTCTGAATTCGTGATCTGTTGTCCGAAAATAGTTTTGTCCTTGAATGAGAAAAAGACCGATTGGTATCTCACGCCAATTCAGGGGCTTTACATGGGCGTTTGCGAGTTTCACGCTGTACGCCACTTTGAGTGAGGATGAACAATGAAGCTGTTGCGTATAGGTTCCCCCGGGAGAGAGAAGCCATGTGTTCTGGACAAAGATGGTTTAGTCAGGGATTTGTCGTCAGTCGTTGATGACTTCGGCCCCGACACAATCTGGGGCCTTTCGGCCAAACTGGCGGCAGAGAAGCTGGATGAATTGCCCGTTGTCGATTTGACGGACGCGCGCATTTCCACCCCCATGTCGCAACCGCGCAATATCTATTGCATTGGCCTCAACTATTCTGATCACGCCGCAGAGGCCGGGCAGCCGATCCCCGAAGAACCCATCCTGTTCAACAAATCGGCCAGCACCTTTTGCGGGCCGAATGATCCCATCCTTTACAGCCCGAAAATGTCCAAGCTGGACTGGGAGGTCGAGTTGGGGATTGTCATCGGCAAGACCGCTTTGAACATTTCGCGTGACGAGGCGCTGGACCACATCCTGGGCTATACGCTGGTCAACGACGTGTCCGAGCGCGCCTGGCAGCTCGAGCGTTCGGGCCAATGGGCCAAGGGCAAGAGCTTTCCGCATTTCTGCCCCACCGGCCCGTGGATTGTCACCACGGACGAGTTGGGCGAGGCTAGGGGCCTACCCATGTGGCTGGACGTAAATGATCAGCGGATGCAGACCGGCAATACCGATACGATGATTTTCGATTGTGCGACAATCGTCAGCCACCTGAGCGAGTTCATCCGGCTCGAACCGGGTGACTTGATCTGCACGGGAACCCCCTGGCGTTGGCATGGGTATGGACCCGCAAGTCTGGCTCAAGGTGGGCGACGTGGTGCGGCTGGGCATCGAAGGGCTCGGTGAGCAGGAGCAGACGGTTACACCGTTGTAATACTCAGCATATTGCCAAGGGGAAACATCATGGCTCTGGACATGTCGAAGCGACTTGATGGGAAAGTGGCGGTGGTCACTGCGGCCGGACAGGGAATTGGCCGCGCATGTGCAGAACGGCTGCGGGCCGAGGGGGCGCAAGTCTTTGCCTCGGATCTCAACGGCGCCTTTCTGAGCGACGCACAGGGTATGGAAACGGCGGCTTTGGATGCCACTGACTACGATGCCGTGCAGGCTTATTTTTCCGGTTTTGACAGGATCGACGTCATGGTTCACGCCGTGGGTTACGTGCATCAGGGCACCATCGAGGAATGTAGCCCCGAGGACTGGCACAGGTCGCGGTCGATCACCTTGGACAGCGCCTACAACGTTTTGTCGGCGGCGGTGTCCAAAATGAAGCAACATGGCGGAAGCATCGTCACGATTGCCTCGGTCGCGGGCGCAATCAAAGGCCTCCCCAAACGCGCGGCCTATTGTGCCACCAAGGCAGGTGTCATCGGGCTGACCAAGGCGCTGGCCGCCGACTATGTGGCGGGCGGTATTCGGTGCAACGCGGTTTGCCCCGGAACCATCGACACCCCCAGCATGCGCGACCGCTTGGCCGAACTTGAGGCCGAGTTCGGCAGTTACGACAAGGCGTGGGAGTTCTTTATCAGCCGCCAACCCATGGGTCGTTTGGGCACGGCAGACGAAGTGGCCTCGGTTGTTGCGTTTCTGGCGTCTGATGAAGCAGCGCTGTTTACAGGACAGACCATCCACCCTGACGGCGGCATCTCCATCTAACGTACAGGGATCAATCGGCTGACCGGCGTTTCACCAGAGCCTTGAACCAATCTGCAACCGCCAGAACCAATGCAGCGACCAGCAACAGCCCCAACACTCCGGCAAGAGGCTGGAGTTTTTGCCAGCCGGATGCCGGATCCGCACCAGCCATTCCAATCAACTGCTGCAACAACAGAACCAGCGTGAAGACAACCGAAAGGCCCAACAGCCGGTTGCGCAAAGGCGTGAAATCCAGCCGCCCCTGTCCGTCATCCGGTTCGACTTCGGGGGCAAGGCCGGGGCGGAACACCTGATACCCGGTTTGCAGCAAGAGCAGCACGGCATGCGCCGCGATCATCACCAGCCCCAATGTCAGGATCGGGCCAAGTGCCTCGAGCGCGCCCATCTGGAACACTTCCGGAAGCTTGTTGAAAAAGTCCCTGACAAACTGCACCAGCAACACGATCAGCATCAGGGCCAGACCCAAGTACATAGGCGCAAGCAGCCAGCGTGATGCCGCAATTCCGTGATGCACCGTCTTTTCGAACTCGCCAGCCATGTTCGTCCCTCGTGAAACCTGTTTTGTTGATCTTAGCGGAAGGGGCAGGGTCGGGAAGCCACCGGCATACCCCACAGTTTCTTTCTTTTAGATAAGCTTGGCGCGCCGCGAGGTTGCGCATCAGGTGGCTGACCCCAAAGGTCCACGGGGCACATTCCGTCGACAGGCGCACCCTGTTGCTCAGCGCACCCAGCCCCGGAGATGATATGGTGACAATGTCTCCGATCTTGTGGGTAAACCCTTCGCCGGGCACGTCACGATCCTCGGTAGGGGCAAACAAGGTGCCGAGGAACAGCATAAAACCGTCCGGATACTGGTGATGGCGCCCGATGGTCTGGCCAACCAAATCCTCGGGATCACGGCTGATCTGCTTCATCGAGGAATGGCCGCGTAACTCGTATCCGTCTTCTCCCAGCACGATCAGGTCCAGCTCGGCACTGCGCACATCGTCCAGTGTGAATCCGTCATCAAACAGCCTGATCATCGGACCAATGGCGCAAGAGGCGTTGTTGTCCTTGGCCTTGGACAGCAAAAGCGCCGAGCGCCCCTCGACATCACGTAGGTTCACATCATTGCCAAGGGTTGCGCCGACAATGCGCCCGGCGGAGGAGACTGTCAGAACGATTTCGGGCTCGGGGTTGTTCCATTTCGAGATGGGGTGCAGACCCACATCGGCATTTGGGCCGACAGAAGACAGCGTTTGGGCTTTGGAGAACACCTCGGCATCAGGGCCAATACCTACCTCGAGATATTGTGACCATAAACCCTCGTCGATCAGGGCGTCTTTGACGGTGACAGCTTCGGCAGAGCCTGCACGGATATTGCGCAAACTGTCTCCGATCAGATCGCCAACGCGGGCACGGATCGCTTCGGCGGCCTGCGGATCGCCTGCCGCACGTTCTTCGATTACCCGTTCGACCATGGATTGCGCAAAGGTCACCCCACAGGCCTTGACGGCCTGCAGGTCACACGGAGCGAGGAAATGAACCGCTTCAGTATCGCCCACGGTGGCTTTGGCGATCTCTCCGAGACCCCCAAGCTCGTGCCCTTCAGCATTACGCACATAGTTTGCGGGGTCCTCCATTTCACAAATGTCGCGGACCGTTGGTGCATCGAAGGATGTAATGTCGATCACTTTACCTGCTCGCAAAGTGACAACCGATGGCCCGCTTGCCTTCGGGTTCCAGACGCGCCCCAAAAAGATCCCGTGCATTTCGCTTTCGTTCAGAAATACACCCATGTCCATGCTCCTGCGTTTTGTCCTGCCCGTCACCATAGCCATGGCGTACCAAAGCGGGGAGGCGTAAGTCGGGAAACGCCCAAAAAATAAGAGCCTCGGTTACGTGTTGAGCCTCTTAATCCGGTAGGTAGGAAACAAGGGCGGCCGACAGCGGTCGCAGAATGGAAGAGAGGGATCAGAGTGACATTTTCAGGGACATGCGCAGTGGTAACGGGGGTGCCCAGGGTATCGGCTTGGCGGTGGTAGATGCGTTTTTGTCTAAGGGCGCGCAGGTGGCGATTTGGGATGCCAACATCCATCAGGCTCGTCGCGCTATCGACGAAGACCCCGCTCGCAAGGGGGTGTTGGTTGTCGATTGTGACATCACCGATTGGCGCAACGTTCAAGAGGCTGCGCAAAAGACAACCCGCGCGTTTGGCCACATTGATAGCGTGGTAAACAGCGCAGGCGTCGCTGGGCCAAACACAACCGTTGAAGACTATGACAACGACGCGTGGAAACAGATTATCGATATAAATCTAACCGGCACCTATCACGTCAACAAGGTCGTCATTGCGGGGATGAAAGACCGCAATTACGGGCGCATCGTGAATATCGCCAGCATTGCCGGGAAGGAAGGCAATCCCAACGCCTGCGCCTATTCCGCGTCCAAGGCGGGGGTGATCGGGTTTACCAAGTCGCTGGGCAAGGAACTGGCGGATTTCGACATCGCCGTGAACTGCGTCACACCGGCAGCGGCGCGCACGCCGATCTTTGACCAGATGAGCCAGGAGCATATCGATTACATGCTCTCCAAAATTCCACGGGGGCGCTTCCTTGAGGTGGCCGAGGCCGCAGCGATGATCGTCTGGCTGGCAGGACCTGAGAACTCGTTTTCGACTGGCGCGGTGTTTGATCTCTCTGGCGGGCGCGCCACCTATTGAGCGGGAAGGGGGCGCTGCCCTCGCCGCCTGCGACGACTCCCCGGGATATTTTGGGCCAAAACGACCGGCTGCGTTCAAGATAGCGCGGCGATCACTGTGTCTACGTCAGTGACGGTAGCGACGTTCTGCATGGCGTAGTTGACCGAGGCGTTGTGCCAGTCGGCATTCATGGTGGAACAGGCATCTTCCGGCACGAGCACGTGATAGCCCTTGTCGGCAGCCGTGCGCGCGGTGTGTTCGACGCTCATGTTGGTCCAGGCGCCGGTACTGATGATGGTATCGATACCATTTGCCGCCAGAATGGTTTCCAGCCGTGACGACGCCCAGGCGGACATGCTCATCTTTTCGACGATCATGTCATTGCCCTGGGGTTCGAGACCCGCAGTCGGTTGCGCTCCCCATGTGCCGCGCACCAGCGCATTAGCCTCGACCGCGCCCCTGTAGAGACCGCAATTGTCCGGCATCCCCGGATGGCCCGGCTCGCAGACAAACCAGACATGCAGCACGGTGACACCGGCGTTGCGGCAGGCCTCGGCCAGACGGCGCGAGTTGGCCACCACGTTCTGTTCGCGCGCGTGATCCGGCGCGCCGCTCTCGGCAAAGGCGCCACCGTCCATGATGACGTCATTTTGCATGTCCTGAATGATCAGCGCGGTTTTGCGCGGGTTGAGCCGAAGACCGGAGCCTTCTTCGGCCGGAGTGCCTCCGGCCTTCATGAAAGCCTCTTCCCGGCCTCGCGTTTTCATCTGCACCGCATAAAGCCCGGTACAGGCGCACATGAATAATGTGTCCCATTTGTCGCCGCCCCAATGCATGTTGGCGACCATCTCGGGGACTTCGATCTCGCCCAGTTTCACACCCTCAAAGGAATAGACCCAGACGCCGCCCGGCGCGGTGACATAGACATTTCCATCTTTGTCGGCCTTCATCCCGTCGGGCACACCCGCGCGAAGGGCGTCCTTGATGCCGCTGGCAAAGATGCGCGAATTCGAGAGGCTTCCGTCAGGGGCTACGTCAAACATGCGGATATTGGCCTGTTCGGTGTCATTCACCCACATCCAGCGTTCGCATGGGGAGAAGCACAGGCCATTCGGTTGCGTGAACATGTAGCGGTCGCTGACCAGAACGGCCTCGTCCCCGGGTTTGTGGCCGGGGGGCAGCATATAGACGCCCTGAAACCCCATTTGCAGGGGGCGTTCCACGCCGAAGCCCGGCATCCGGCCATAGGTGGGATCGGTGAAGTAGATTGCCCCGTCCGAGCGCACGCAGATGTCGTTGGGCGAGTTCAGCTCGCGGCCTTCAAAGTGGCTGGCCATCACCTCGCGTGTGCCATCGGGGCGAAAACGGGCCACCGAACTGGTGGCATGTTCACAAACCAGAAGGTTCAGGCCAACGTCATAGGTCATGCCGTTGCCCTTGTTCGAGGGGCGCATGACTTCACTCACCTGCCCATCCGGTGTCCAGCGGCGACGCACATCGGCGGGCATGTCCGAGAACAGGAGATGCTTTTCCACCGGATGCCAGAGGGGGCCTTCGGTAAAGGTAAACCCTGACCCGAGTTGTTTCACCGGCGCATCGGCGTCGATCAGGGAGCTGAAACGGGCATCTGTGGCTTTATGGGGCATTTTCGGCGTCCTCGGGTTGGTCGTTCAAAAGGCTCAGACGGGGAACCACTGCCGTGCGGGCAGCGTCTCGGTCATCGGGCCGGGCACCGACATGCCAAGCCGTCCGACAACCTGTTGGTTCTCGATCTTGGCGGGTTTGTCATGCACGGGCAGCAGGAATGTATAGTTGTTCAAGAGTCGCTTAATCGCCGCCTTCTCCCCGCGTTTTGAGCCGGAGTGGTTGCCCGTCACTTGCGGTTCCATGAAGTTGTTCACGCGCACCTGATTCACGATCTGATCGTTGAAGTCATAGATTACATCGCCGCAGATACAGGCGAGCCCTTCGGCGGTCTCGACAATCACGTTCATCGAGCCTTCGGTATGGGCACCTGCCGCCTCGCACCAGACGCCGGGAATGATCTCTTCGGCTTGGGTGATTTCCAAATCTAGAAACCGCATCGCGCCGTCCTCGTAGATACGGTCGACAAGGTGCTTGATGTCGGGCTTGGGGTATTGTGGGTACATGATACCCGAGACCGAAAACTCCATCTCGCGGCGGTTCAGAACCACGGTTGTATTCATCGGAAAGAGGTCATCTTTGCCCGCGTGGTCGATATGCAGGTGGGTGTGCAGGATATAGCGGATATCGCCCAGTTTGAGGCCGTGCTTGGCCAGCTGGTTCTCGATCATGTTGTCGTGGAATTGCAACCCGCGCATCCCCAGCGTTTCCATGATCGCGTTGTCGCGATAGCCGGTATCGACCAGCACGGGGTATTCACCGCCAAGAATGAGAAAGCCATATACCGGCACGCGGCGCACACGGCCGCATTCATGCCCCAGCACAAGGAACGAAGTTTCCAGTTCGATATCGCCGTAATCGAGTACGTGGATTGCTAAGGCCATATTGTATTCTCCCTGTCGTCACGGGGCTGTTGCCCCTTATTGGTCAAAGTCGGTAGACCCGCTCGGCGGTGTCATTGAAGATTGCGAATTGCGCTTTGTTCGAAAGTGCCGATGCGCCCTGCTGAAAGGCAGTGAACAGCGCGTCATAGCTGGTCCAGAGCTTTTCGATCGGATAGTTCGAGCCGAACATGCAGCGCTCCGCGCCAAAGATCTTTTCGGTCTCGGTGATCATCTCGAGAATGAAACTGGCGTCGTTGCGGTGGATAAAGGTACCAAAGGCAGAAAGCTTGGTGACAACATTCGCGCATTCCGCAAGGCGGCGTATCCCGTCGCGCCATGCCGCCCATCCCTTGTCCGACGTGTCTTCCAGCATGCCTGCGTGTTGCAGGACAAAGGTCACGTCAGGGCAGGCACGAGCCAGTTTCGCGGCGTCAGCCATCTGGCTGGTGAACACCTGCAAATCAAAGGACCAGCCATAGTCGGCGAGTCTGGCGATGTTCTTTTGTACGGTGGGGTCGGCTGGCAGGTCAGCGCGCTGAGCAAACTGGTAAAGCGGGTTCTCGTGCCAATGGAATTGCTGGCGGATGCCGCGCATCAAGGTATAGTCCTTCAGCTTTTCCAATTGTGGGCGCACATCATCAACTGTGAAATCGGCATAGCCCACGATCCCGTGGGGCCAGCCGTGTTGATCCGCGACCGACTGCACCCAGGCCACTTCGTCCTCGTACCGGTCCGGTGACCAATTGGCCTGGACATAGACAGATTTGGTGATGCCAGAGTCTTTGATGTCGGCAAGGTACTCTTCGATAGAATAGTCCCGCATGATCGGTGCATAGGGGCCAAAAATTCGCGGTTGTTCAGGGCCGAGAAGCCACGGCAGGTCCGCTTGCCGCCAGATGTGGTGATGCGCGTCGATCATGCCGCCCTCGCAAGGTTCAAGACATGAGACGCGATGGCACTTGTCCGGCTTCCGTCTGACAGGCTGTCGAGCCAGGGCAGGACTGCTTGCAGGGCCTCTGTGCGCGGGGCGTAGCCCTCGCCTCCTGCCAGAGGCGTGAGCCAGTCCAGCCGCCATGCCAAACGTGAAAGGCGTTGGACAGCGGCGATCATCGCGGCCGGATCGCCACGCTCCAACCCGTCTGACAAGACGATGACGGCCGCGCCACGGGCAAATCCAGCAAAGCGCGGCACGTTTAGATACGCGTCCAGAGCGTCACCGATCCTCGTACCGCCGTCAAAATCTGCAACCAGTGCGCCGGTGCGAGACAGCGCCTCGGCCTGATGGGTGATCTTCAGGGCAGAGGTGATCCGGGTCAGCCGGGTGCCCAGCGTAAAGGCTTCGAACCGGTCGGCGGATTGCGCCAAAGCGTGGGCGAAACGCAGCGTGCTGTCCGTGCGGTCTTTCATCGAGCCGGAAACATCGACCAGCAACACGATGCGCCGCTGGCGCTTCTTGCGCCGCGTTTGGGGCAGGGTGAATACTTCACCGTCGCGCCGGACGGCTTCCCGCAGCGCCTGCCGCATGTTCAACCGGTCGCCATGGCGCGACGCCGCGCGGCGATAGGACAGGCGGCGGGGCAGGCGGGCAGGGGCCAGACGGCGGAACTCTCTCAGGGCGAGGTCTTCCTCAATCCCGGCAAAGTCGCGATGGGCCAGACGCTCGCCACGCACCGCCTCGGCGCCGACTTCGCTTTCGTCTTCATCGACCACAGTTTCCTGTGTCTCACCGCTGGGTTCATGCACCTGAACCTCGTCGTCGTCTTCCCCTCCGGCGGGGGCGGCAACGGCCTGCCCCATGAAATATGCGCGGAACAGGGCGTCATATTCGGCCTGCCGTTCATGCGGAATGGCCAGCATGGCCAGCCCTGCGGCATGGATATCACTCATGTCTTGCGGCCCGAGCAGGCCAATGGCCTCGATGAACCCCATGGTCTGGTCCGGCGCGATGGCAAAGCCATGACTGCGCAGGATCGCCGGAAATTCGACAAAAGGATATGCGGCCTGCGGCAACCTCATGCGGCCATGCCCGGTATCACGCTGCCCAGATTGGGCTGCATATAGGTCAGGTCGTCGTGGTCCTTGAGCGCCACGCCGATTGAGCGCAGGAAGGCGTCAGGCCACGGATTGCCTTGCGAATGTAGCAATGTTGCCGCTTCGGCCCATTCGATGGTCTCGGCAACACCGGGGGGCTTGGCCAGCGGCTCGTGTCGCAGCCGGCCGACTGCTGCCACAACCGCATCCGCTGTGCCTTGGGCGACGCTGGACGCGCGCGCCATCACAATCTCGGCCTCGAGCGCGGGGTCGGGATAGTCGATCCAGTGATAAACACAACGTCGACGCAAGGCTTCGTGCAAATCGCGGGTCCGGTTCGATGTTAGCACCACGACCGGATGCTGGGTGGCACGGACTGTTCCGGTTTCGGGGATCGAGATGGTGAAATCCGACAGGAACTCTAACAGGAAGGCTTCGAATTCATGGTCCGATCGGTCGATCTCGTCGATCAGCAACAGCGTATCGGCGGGTGTCCGCAATGCTCCGAGCAAGGGGCGCTCCAGCAGGAACTCATCTCCGTAGATGTTGACATAGGCATCCCCGGCCTGCCGGATCGCCAGCATCTGGCGGGGATAATTCCATTCATAGATCGCCGCCGCGGCATCGATGCCTTCAAAACACTGCAAGCGGCTGACCTGCCGTGACAAAACGGCGCCAATCGCTTTGGCCGCTTCGGTTTTTCCAACCCCGGCGCGCCCTCCAACAACAGCGGCTTGCCCAAAGCCAGCGCCAGATAGGCTGCCGTTGCCAACCCCTCATCCGCCAAATACTGCGCGTCCCGCAAGGTGCGTTGCAGGTCGGCAGGGCTGGATATGCCGGATATGGACGCGCGCACGGCCATGGATCAGAGCGCCCCCTGTGGCCGCGCGCCACCGTTTGCCTGAAGCCCGCGCAGGATCTTTTCCGGCGTGATCGGCAGGCTGTCACAGCGCACGCCCACGGCGTTGTAAACCGCATTGGCAATCGCGGGCAGTACGGGGTTCGCACACATTTCGCCCGGCCCCTTACCGCCAAACGGCCCATCCTCGGCGGGGCGTTCCAGAATTGCGATGTTGTGGTCCACGACCTCGCCCGGCCCAGGTTGCAGGTATTCGACAAAGTCGCCGGGCATGTGGTCTCGGACCGGATAATAGGGTTCGGTTGTCTCGTAGAGCGCGTGGCTGACACCCATCCACGCGCCACCAATCAATTGCTGTTCCACCAGTTTGGCGTTTAGGGCGCGGCCTACCTCGTAGGCCGAGTTGATTTGGTTCACGGTGACTTCGCCGGTTTCGTCATCCACCTCGAGATCCACCACAAGGGCTGCGTGGGCGAAGGTTGTCACCGGTGACATTTCGCCGGTGTCAGGGTCCGCATCCGAAGGGGGGATCAGGAAAATGCCACGGCCCGACAGCGTACGCCCTTGTTTGAATTGGGCGGCTTCTGCGGTTTCTTCGACAGTGATCGACCGCCCCGGCGCGCCCTTGACCTGGATATTGCCGCGTCCGTCGGTTTCCAGATCGCTGGCGTTGACTTCCAGTTCCTCGGCTGCGGCTTCCAGAAGCGCTGTCCTTGCCTCGGTTGCGGCGCGGATCACGGCGTTGCCCATACGGTGTGTCCCGCGTGAGGCAAACGAGCCCATGTCATGCGGGCCGGTGTCGCTGTCGGCGGTGTCGACATGGACATCCGCAATGGGCACGCCCAGTGCCTCGGCAGCGATCTGGCGGGTGACGGATTTCATGCCCTGTCCCAGATCGATGGCCGACATGGTGACCTTGAATTTGCCATCCGGGGTCGAGTGCACCAGCGCCTGGGCGGGATCACCGCCCAAATTCATGCCAATGGGGTAGTTGATACAGGCAAATCCGCGCCCCTTGTGAATGCTCATCTCAACGTCTCCTTGTGCCGGAAATAAAGCGCGAGACGCCGGGGCGTTTGATGCCACGCTGAAACGGTTGGTCGGGCTTATAGGCGGCGGTTGGCGCCGGTGGTGGCGCCGAAGGTTCGGCAAAAGCTGAGGGCGCAGGTGCCGGGCTGGGTTGGGGCGTTGACACTGGTGGAGCAGCAGGCGGTGGCGTCTGCTGTGGAGCAGGGATGCCCGCGTTTGTCATTGCCGGTTGCGGAGCCTGGGGCTGTGCTTCAAAAGCCTTGGACACCGAATGCCCGATCCGCGTGGGGTCAATCTCCATATCCGCGTCCTGCACCTCGGCAGCCACAACAGCTTCGCCCATCGTCCCAGCAGGAACCCGCCCCTTGTTCGTTGCGCCGCCCATAGGCTGGGGCGGGATCTCGCGCTGTCTGCGGTCTCCGATACGTCCCATGTCATCGGTCAGCGTTTCCGGCACCTCGGCGCGCCAGCCTACGCCGCCCCCTCTTTGCTCGAGGCCCGTTCGGTCTCGGGTGATAGCCGCATCCCCGCCTTTTGTGCGGCCACCTGACAGCACTCGATCAGTGCGGTGTTCTTGGCAAAGCGACGATGCGCCTTGACGTCGCCGTCGCGATAGGCGTTCAGAATACGCAGTTCGACCGGGTTCATGCCGACGGCCTCGGCCACCTTGTCCATATGACACTCGATGGCGAAATCTACCCCTGTGATCCCAAATCCGCGCATTGCAGTGGCTGGCGTGCGGTTGGTGTAAACGCAATAGACGTTCGACGAGACATTGGGGATCGTATAAGGGCCAGGCAAGTGGCCGGTGCCCTTGATGATCGCGTAGGAACTGAGGCGCGTGAAGGCTCCGCTGTCAAAGAAGCCTGTGAACTCACGAGCTATGATGCGCCCGTCATTCATCACCCCGTCGCGAATGCGCCAGCGTTCGGCGCCTCGGGGCGCGCCCACGCGCATTTCTTCGGTGCGGTCCCACATGGATTTGACGGGGCGGCCCGTCAGATGCGCGCCAAGAACGGCCAGAGGCTCGTGCAGGCTGTCGACCTTGCCGCCAAATCCGCCGCCCACCGTGCCGCCGATAAAGTGCAACTTGGACGAGGGCATATCCAACAGCTTGGCCGTCACTCCGAGCGAGAAAAAGAGTGCCTGCGTGGCCGTGTGGCAGACAAAGCGCCCGTTTTCTTCGGGCGCGGCGATGGCACCGCAGGTCTCGACCGGAGCCTGCTCGATGGGGGACATTTGATACTCACCCTCGATCACGTGATCGGCCTGTTGCAGCGCCGTTTCCACGTCGCCAAAGCGCAGTTTCTGGTGATCGTAGAGGTCGTGATAGTCGAACGTGTTGTTGGGATACTCTTCATTCACCACAGGCGCGCCGGGCTTGATGGCTTCTTCAACATCCAGCACATGCGGCAGCTCTTCCCAGTCCACCCGCACCGCTGCCACCGCTTCGCGTGCCTGACGCTCGGTGTCGGCGATGATGGCGAGGATCGGCTCGCCCTGGTAAGACACCTTCTTGTCGCTCAGAAGCTGCTCATCATCGCGTCCGAAATTAATAAGCGATAACAGTGTGTTGATGTTATATGGCACATCATGCGGCCAGATAATCCGGCGCACGCCGGGCATGCGGTCGGCGGCAGACACATCGACGTTGCGGATGCGTGCATGGTGGTGCGGTGAGCGCACGCAGCGCATGTGCAAGAGCCCGTCAAACAGGTGGTCATCGTAGAACTTTGACCGCCCCGTGACGTGGCCAATGATGTCCTGACGCACGATCGGTTTGCCGATTTCTCTCAGATCATCCTGCCGCTCGTCTGCAAACAGGTCTTTGCGGAACTCTACGCTGCTCATGCTGCCCCCTCCCGCGCATTTCAGTCGCGGCAGTCAGAATCGCATTGATGATCGGCTCGTAACCTGTGCAGCGGCAGATATTGCCTGCGATGGCGCTAAGCCACCTGGTCGCGTGTCGGATTGGGATTGTCCCGCAGCAGCGCCTTGGCCGCCATCACCATGCCGGGGCTACAGAACCCGCATTGCGCTGCAAACCCTTCGGCAAACGCTTTTTGCAGCGGATGCATATCCGGACCGGTGGACAGGCTTGCGGTCGTCTCGATCCGCTTGCCAATTGCGGTTTCGGCCAGAGTCAGGCAGGCAAGATGCAACTCTCCATCAATAAGCACGCTGCAGGCGCCACATCCACCTTGGGCACAGCCCTGTTTCGGGGTCAGGTCCCCGGCGTCGCGGCGCAGCACGTCCAAGAGGTTTGCACCACCTTCGGCAAAGACACCAATGTCTGCGCCGTTCAGGTTGAATTGGATCGGGGTTTTGGTCATGTCAGGTCTCCTCACCCAGCAACAGGCGGCGCAGATGCACCGGGGCAACCTCGCGGCGGTACCAGGCAGACGCGAGTGAATCGTCTTGCGGGTCCAGACCGTTGCAGCACGTTTCGCAGGCGCGCTGCACACCATTGGCATCCAGGCTTGCGCCATCCAGCGCGGCTTCGGCGTCCTTTGCACGCAGGGGTGTTGCGCCCATGGCCCCAAAGGCGATCCGCGCGCCGCTGACGCGCCCGCCGCCTGGAACCTGTACTGCGATTGTCATCACTGCAGCGCCCTTGGGTTTGGTACGGGTGACTTTCCGGTAGCGAAAGGCGCCATGCGCGGGGCGTGGGACGATCACGGCGGCCACCAGCTCCCGCAAACGGTCGCGTTGCGCATAGAAGTCTTCGATTGCCAGAGATTGTCCGTCTGACATCTCGACGCGCGCGTCCAGCGCCAGCAGGGCCACACCCAGATCTCCGAACGGAGACCGCACGAATAGGTTGCCCCCTACGGTTGCCATGTTGCGTACCGCAGGGCCGCCAATCGAGCGCGCCACGGGCTCAAGGAACTCTGCACCGCTTGCCCGCATCAACTGAGTCATGGTCGCCCCGGCCCCAATGCGCAAACCGGCCGCTTCGGGACGTACCTCTTGCAGGGACGCATCCGTACTGCGCACTACGCGTGTATAGGTCGGCGTGGCAAAGTTCAGCCCGCGCACCACCATCGTGCCACCGCCCAGAAATTCGCTGCCGTCCCGCATGGCCGAAGCCGCCTCGGCGACGGTGGAATAGGTTTCAACGGAAATGCTCATGCCGCCTCCAGTCCCATATGCGCGCGGACCGCTTCAAAGCCTGCGCTGTAGATTTTGTCGCCGACCATTTCGGCCAGCTCCTGTTCCTGTCCCCGGGGGTGTCGAACCGGCTTTCCCATTCCCAAAAGGTCACATCGCTATCGGTCACCGGAAACAGGCGGCAATGGGCGACGTAGTTGAAAAGCGGGATCGGGGTGTCGAGCAGGCAGTAGGAAAAGCTCTGTTCGATATCCGACAGCGTCAGCAGCTGCTCACGCAACTCCGAGCCGTCCTCAAGCTTGAACCGCCGCACGCACCCCACCAGGTCCGAGGGGTTGCCGCGCTCGATCTGGCTGGTCGCGACCGCCGGGTGCCACTGGTCATGGCCATTGAAATCGCGGATCACGTCCCACACCGCATCAATCGGCGCGTTAAGGATCGTGCTGCGGATCACCTTGACCATCTCAACCCCGAAATGCCGTTTCAGCGCGTCGAACCCGCCCTGAAAGACATCGTTGCCTATGCCATTCACCAGATCGTCCTCGACATCCGGGTCGCACGAAAACTCAGCCGACCATTCGGCAAAGCACCGCTCGCCGTCGGTGATCGGGGTCAACCGGATCGTTGCAACGTATTCGGTCAGCGGCATGGGGCTTTCGAGAATCGAATAGGTGCAGAACATGTCGTAATCGCTGAGACCCAGCAGTTGTTCGCGGATGTTGTCGCCGTTCTGCAGGTTAAAGTTGCGGATGCAGCCAACCTTGTCCGCGGGCAGCGCATCTTCGATGCGGCTATCGCGGATGCGGGGGTGCCAGCGGGGCAGGTCGTTGAAGCCGCGCACGCGCTCCCATACGCGGTCGGCACTCGCCCCGATGACGGTTGAGGTATAAACGCGGGCCATTTACTTTTTCTCCCCGGATTTTGAGCCGCCATCACCCATCAGGCGCTTGGCTTCGTTGCCCGCGCGCCCAAGGTCGCTGGCGTCACGCAGCACACTGGATTTGGCGAGGTTGGACCCATCGACACCAATGTCGCTCAGCAGGCTGTCGATCATTGGCGCCTGAACGCGGTAGCGCAGTGCAGAGTTGATCACCTCGTCGGTGGGGCTGTTGCCGTCGCCGCCACCGCCACCGCCGCCAGCGGAACCGCCGCCGCCCATACCAAGACCACCGGCGCCATTGCCGCCAAGTTGCATGATCTTGATCTCGTCGATCTTCTCGAGCGGCTTGACGCTCGCGGCGACGATGCCCTCGACATGCTCCAGCATCTTGCGCTTGAACAGCGAATGACGGGCTTCGTCGGTAAGCACGTTTTCGGCTTCGTTGATAAGCTTCTGAGCCTCGGCTTCGACGGCTGCACGCACCTTTTCGGCTTCGGCAGCGATGCGTTTTTCCTCGGCCAGTTTCTCGGCCATAACCACATCGACCGATTTGCGGCGCGCGGCCTCTTCGGTTTCCTTGGTTGTGGCAACCTTTTCAGCCGCTTCAACAGCGCGGGCGCGGGCAATGTCCGCCTCGGCAGCTGCCGCGCTTTCCTCAAGCGACTTCTGATAGAGCGCGATGGCCTTTTCCATCGCCGCTTCTTCCACGGTCTGCTCGCGCGCGATCTCGCGCTGGCGACGCTCGGTCTGATGACCGATGCGCGCCTCGTCCAGTCCACGCTCGCTGGCGATCTGGGCGCGCTCCACCTCTTCCTGGCTGGCAATCTCGGCCTCGCGCAGGGCTTGTACGCGAGAGATTTCCAATTGCTCCAGCGCCTTCTTGCGGCCGAGTTTCTTCGCGTCCAACTCCTGTTCTGCCAGGATCTTTTCGGCATCCACTGTCTTTTCCTTGGCCACGCGGGCGGCCTCGATGGCTTCTTCGGCCGCGATCTGGGCAGCATCCACCACACGGTTGCGGGCGATCTCGCGTTCGCGCATGTCTTGCTCATAGGCGATGCGCTCGGCGGCGAGTTTTTTCTCTTTTGCAATCCGTGCCGCCTCGGTCGCTTCGGTCTTGGCGATCTCTGCCGTTTCAACCGCTTGGGCCTTGGCCACGTCGCGTTCGCGGGTGCGTTCTTCGCTTTCGATCCGCTTGACGGCAAGCTTGGCATCCTTGGCGATGCGCGAGGCATCCACCGCTTCACCTGCCGCAACTTCGGCTTCCTGCACGGCCTGATTGCGGGCGATTTCCAACTCGCGTGTCTCTTTCTCGTAGGCGATCCGGTCGGCGGTCGTCGCTTTCTCTTGCGCGATGCGCTTGGCCTCGGTCGCTTCCTTGGCCGCAATCTGAGCCGATTCCAGCGCAGCAGCCTTCAGCACGGCGCGTTCCTCGGTTTCCTCGTCAGCAGCAATCCGGTCAAAGGCCACCTGCTTGTCCTGCGCGATGCGGGCCTTTTCGACAGCTTCACGGCTGGCGATTTCAGCTTCGTCCACCGCCTGGTTGCGGGCGATCTCGAGCGAGCGCACACGCTCTTCCTGCGCGATCCGCGACTTCGAGGTCTCTTCGGCCGCCGCGATCTGGGCTTCGTCGAGGATCTTTTGTCGTTCGATCTCGCGGCTGCGCGTGTCTTGCTCGGCAGAAATACGTTCCGCGCTCAGGGCCTTTTCACGGGCAATGCGGGCCGCTTCCGTGGCCTGTTGCGAGGCGATCTCGGCCTCTTCCAGAACCTTCTGACGCTCAATTTCCAGCGCGCGGGTTTCACGATCCGAGGTGATGCGCTCGGCATTTACCGTCTTCTCCTGCACGATCCGCAGCTTTTCGGCAGCTTCACGGCTGGCGATCTCTGCCTTTTGCACGGCAAGATTGCGGGCGATCTCGTGTTCCTTGGTGGATTGCTCCAAGGCAATCCGCTCCTCGGTGATGATCTTTTCCTGCGCAATGCGGGCGCGTTCCACCACTTCGCGGGCGGAAATGTCGGCCTCATCAACAACGCGCTGACGATCAATTTCCTGACTTTGCGTCTCGCGGTCCTTGTCGATCCGTGCTTCGGTTATGGCCTTTTCCTGCGCCAGACGCGCCTTTTCGATGGCTTCCTTGGCGGCGATCTCGGCCGCGTCAGTTTCCTTTTGTGTTTTAATCCGTGCCTTATCGATGGTCTCGCGGGTCGAGATTTCGGCCTGATCGACAACCTTTTGGCGCTCAATCTCTTGCTGGCGAATATCGCGTTCCGAGGCGATCCGCGCCTCTGCGATCTGATGCTCATTGGAAATACGCGCGGTCTCAATGGCTTCGCGCGACGAAAGGGTGGCCTGTTCGGCTTCTTTCTCGCGCTCGGACCGTTCGCGCGCCAGTTCCGCGCGCTGTTGGGCCCGGCGGAATTCCACATCGCGTTCCTGATCCAATCGTGCCTCTTCGCTGGCGCGGTCGATGTTCAGCGCCTCTTTCTCGGCTTCCAGATTGCGCGCACGGATGCGGATCATGGTGTCCTGTTCGATGTCGTTGCGCAGCTTGCGCCGCTCTTCGATCGATTCGATGACTTTGGTCAGACCCACGGCGTCAAAGGTGTTGGACGGGTTGAAGTACTCAATGTCGGTCTGGTCAATGTCCGTGACCGCAACGCTTTCCAGCTCCAGACCGTTCTTGTTCAGACCGTCCTGCGCGGCTTCCAGAACGCGGGCAACATAGGCGTTCCGGTTTTCGTGCAGTTCTTCCATGGTCATTTCACTGGCAACAGTGCGCAGGGCGCTGATGAACTTACCTTCCAGCAAGGCATGCAGGCGCTCAGGCTCCAACGCGCGACGGCCCAGTGTGGCCGCGGCCAGGCTCACGGCATCCTTCGACTGGGCGACACGCACGTAGAATTCGGCATCCACGTCGACCCGCATTCGATCCTTGGTGATCAGCGCGTCATCGCGCTCGCGTGTCACCGCCAGCGGCATCGAGTTCATGTTCACCGGCGTGATGTCGTGGATGATTGGCCAGACAAATGCGCCGCCGTCGATCACCACCTTTTCGCCCAGGAAACCGGTCCGGACAAAGGCGACCTCTTTCGTGGAACGGCGGTAAAGCCAGTGCATCACCCAGTAGAGGATGAATATGGCGATCACAGCCGTGATTAGCCAAAGGATCAGTTGTCCGATGAGTTGCCCTGTCATCTTTCTTTCCTCCCTTTAGTCGCTGGTGCGACCAAATCTTCCCGGCCTTAGCGGCCGATCTTCTTGAACTCAGCCGTCATGGCGGTCAGCGCGACTTCGGTCGGCAAACGTTCCATGGACGACGCGCCATAGAACCCATGACAATTCTTGGTGTTTTTCAGAACAAAATCAGCGTCTTGTGGTGTGGCGACGGGGCCGCCATGCACCAGAACAATAGTGTCCGGATTGACCGCAAGCGCTGCAGCGGCCCAGGCGTCAGTGAGGGCAGGCGCCTGCTCCAGCGTGACGCCGGTTTCGGCCCCGATGCTGCCACCCGTGGTCAGGCCCAGATGCACGACGATGATGTCGGCCCCCGCCTTGGCCATCGCGGCAGCGTCTTCTTCCGAGAACACATAAGGGGTGGTCAGCAAGCCGCGCTCATGCGCTTTCGCGATCATGTCGACCTCGTGCTGGTAACCCATGCCTGTCTCTTCCAGATTGGCCCGGAAACTGCCGTCAATCAGACCCACGGTCGGGAAATTTTGCACCCCGGAAAAGCCGGTGGTCTTCACGTCATCAAGGAACTTGTCCATCAATCGGAACGGATCGGTGGCACAGACCCCTGCCAGAACTGGCGTATTCTTGACCACGGGCAGCACTTCGCCCGCCATCTCCATCACCACGCCGTTGGCATCGCCATAGGGCATCAGCCCGGCGAGCGAGCCGCGCCCGGCCATGCGGTAGCGGCCCGAGTTGTAAATCACGATCAGGTCGATGCCGCCCGCTTCCTCGCATTTTGCGGACAGGCCGGTGCCTGCACCGCCGCCGATGATCGGCTCGCCTGCATCGCGCATGGCGCGGAACTTGGTCATCAACTCGATACGGTCGAACATGGATTACTCTCCTGCGGAATTGCGCCGTTCGGCGGAATGGAAACTGCGAAAGGTCTGCACGATGATTTGTGCAAACTCCGGGTCATTGATGTTGTTGGGCACGCGCACCAATTGCCTATTGGTGTTCTGGCGCACGGTCTCTTCCAGCGCCTTGAACAGGGCGGCATTGGCTTCGGGGTCCCAGAACTGGTTTCCCGGCGCATCGAGCAGCGAGACACCACCTTCGGGCAGGAAGAACCGGACCGGCCCTGTCATTTCGTTCAGCCGCTCGCCAATCCAGTGGCCCATCTTGATGTTTTCTTCGACAGTGGTCCGCATCAGTGTGATCTGCGGATTGTGCTCGTACAGGTTCCGGCCGCGGTAGTGCTCGGGTACCGTGTCGGGCGCGTTAAAGTTCACCATGTCGAGTGCGCCGCAAGAGCCGATAAAGGGCAGGCCAGAGCGGATCGAGGCCCCGAACCGGTCCTCGTTGGCGGCGAACACGCCGCCCGCGACCATGTCACAGACCTCGGTGGTCGTCAGGTCAACAACGGCCGATAACATGCCGCTGTCCATCAGTTTTTCCATTGAACGCCCGCCGGTGCCGGTGGCGTGGAAGACAAGACAGTCGAAATCCTCTTCCAACTCCGCCGTGACCATCTGCACACAGGGTGTCGTGACCCCGAACATCGTCAACCCGATGGCGGGTTTGTCGTTTTGTTGCGGTTGCGCCGCGCGGCGTCCCTTGACCATTCCCGCCAGAGCATGCGCGCCGTTGCCCAGCACCTCGCGGGTGATCGAGTTGATGCCCTGCACATCGGCCACAGAATACATCATGGTGATGTCCGACGGGCCGACATATTGCTCGGTCTGACCACTAGCTACAGTCGAGATGATCATTTTCGGGACGCCCACCGGCAGACTACGGAAGGCGGGGGCCACTAGCGCCGTCCCACCAGAACCGCCGGCAGCAACAACGCCAGCCACGTCCGTCTGCAGCTGCATCCAGCGTTCAAAGGCCAGCGTCATTCCTGACACAGCGGTGCCGCGATCTCCGGTAAAGACGCCGCTTGATCCGCGCGGGTGGAACCCTGCCACGGCATGCGGCGGCACCTCGGCCCCCGAGGGCTTGCCCGAGGTCGACAGATCCACCAGACGCACGGCTAGCCCTTGATCCTTGAGGATGTCACGCATGAAGCGCAGTTCCGGCCCCTTGGTGTCCAGCGTTCCACAGACAAGCAACGCTCCGGCACCGCGCGGACGTTGCACCATAGCTGTAGGCGTTTCGGCGTCGCGCCGATCCGGTGTTACGGTGCGAGCCGTTCCTTCGATCACACGCACTGGTACGGCACGCGACCAGCGTGTCGGGGTCGACGGATTTGACAGGTAAACCTTCTTGATCGTGCTGTGATGGCTTTCCTCTGGCACCTGTTCGCTTGGCGCGGTCTCGGGTGTTTCGTCATGTGCGTGACGTCCGACCCCCAGCATCGTCTGTTGCAAGTCGCGGTCGGCGGACAGAACCCCACTGTCCATGATCCGGTTGATCCGGCCGTTGACCATGATGCCAACGCTTTCGGCCACCGCACAGGCAACGCCGATATTTTGTTCAATCACAAGGACTTCGATGCCGCCTTCCTGGCCCAGCCTGACCAGCATGTCTTCGACTTGCTGCACGATCACCGGGGCCAGACCTTCGGTCGGCTCGTCCATGACCAACAGCTTGGGGTTCAACAGCAAGGCCCGGGCAATCGCCAGCATCTGCTGCTCGCCTCCTGACAGCTGTGCGCCGCCGTTTGACTTGCGCTCGGCCAGTCGCGGAAAGGTCGAATAGATCCGCTCGACATTCCACGCACCACCGCGCTTGGCCACCAGTTTCAGGTGTTCATCCACCGTCAGAGACGGCCAGAGACGGCGACCTTGAGGCACATAGCCAACACCCATCCGCGCGATCTCTGCCGGGGTCTTGCCGACCAGTGATTGCCCGCCAAAGGAAATATCCCCCGACGCCACCGGCACCAGCCCCATGATCGCCTTGCAGAGAGTGGTTTTTCCCATGCCGTTGCGGCCCACAACAGAGAGGACGCCGTGGTCCAACCGCAGATCCACCCCTTGCAAGGCATGGCTGTGTCCGTAATAGACATTCAGATCGCGCACCTCGAGGGCAGGGGGGCCGTTGCGATCACTCATCGTCGCCTCCCAGGTACAGCGCCTGCACTTCGGGATCTTCTTCGATCTCGGCAGGTTTTCCCTCTTTAAAAATGCGCCCGTTATGCATCATTGTGACGCTCTCGGCGACGCGCAGGGCAACGTCCATGTCGTGCTCAATAATGATGTAACCCATGTGGCCGGGCAGCCCGTTCAGGATTTCCACCAGTTCGCGCCGTTCGGTGGGCGAGAGCCCCGCGGCCGGTTCGTCAAACAGGATGAAACGTGGTGCGCCCGCCAACGCCATGGCGATCTCAAGCTGGCGCTGCTGACCATAACTGAGGTTTGACACGATGGTGTCCCGATCATCGCTCAGATGCACCATGTCCACCAGGTTGTCCGCCGCCGCCATTAGCGCATCATCCCGCCGCGCCCGCAGGAACGAAAACCGGCTGCGCGAGACGCCCACACAGGACAGGTAGATGTTGTCACGTACGCTGAGGCCCGTGAACAACAGCGAAATCTGATACGTCCGCCGCAGTCCGCGCCGGATGCGTTCATGCGGCGGAAATTCAGAGATATCCTCGCCAAAGAAACGGATATTGCCCGTGGTCGCCTTGAAGTCACCAGTGACACAGTTGAACAGCGTGGTTTTGCCCGCCCCATTCGATCCCAGCACGGCACGCCGCTCGCCGGGGCGCACCGTGATATTGATGTCTTCAAGCGCCGCCAGCGCACCGAAATACTTCGACACATTGCGCATTTCCAGCGCATTGGAGGTGCCCGTTGCACTCAGCCGTTCCGCGACATTGGCAGGAGCGTTCATGGCGCGTCACCTCCGCGATCCAAGAGCGGGTCCTTGTTGCGGTTTTCTTTCCAGCGGTCCCAAAGACCCAGAATGCCGTCCGGTGACCAGAACACGATGATCAGGAACCCCATACCAATCAACAGTTGAAACCGTTCTCCGCTCAGCCCCAACGCCACCAGCGCATCCAGCGCAAAGGTCTTGAGGATGACGTAGATAAAGGCACCGATAAAGGCGCCGACCGGATGGCGCATGCCACCGATCACGGTGATGACAAGGACGTCGATTGCTGGGGAAATCCCTGCCGTGCCGGGTGAGATTTGTGCCGACTGCCAGGTTAGCAGGATGCCGCCAATGCCCGCCAGAAACGCGGCAAAGGCAAAGGCCGCAACCTTGTGCGCATTCGCGTTATAGCCCAGTGCTGACATGCGGCGCTGGTTGTCACGAACCCCCTGCAGCGCTAGCCCAAAAGGCGATCGCGAGACGTAAAGCACCGCGAAATATGCCAAAGCAGCCCAGAACAGGGTCAGGTAGTAGAATGCTGTGGATCCCCGCCAATCGACACCGAACAATGCAGGCGGCAGAACCCCGTTGAAGCCGGAAAAACCGTTGAAAATAGTATAGTTTTGCCGTGCAAAATAAAAGAATGCAGCGGCAATAGCCAGCGTGATCATGATCGTATAAATGCCCTCGGTGCGCACCGCCAGCCAGCCGATCAGCGTGCCGAACAATACCGCGATCGCCAAGGCTATTGGGATTGCGATGTACCACGGCCAGTTCATCGAAATGTCGCTGATGGCACTGGTCCCAAAGATGGCCACCATGTAGCCAGCGCACCCCGCTATGCTCATCTGGGCCAGGCTGACCATGCCGCCATATCCGCCGAGAAACATCAGGCTCAGGGCAATGATGCCAAGAATAAAGGTCCAACCGAAAATCTGGAACAGCACAAAATTGGACGCGAAGGTCGGCATCACCAAGAGGACAAAGCCAACCAGCCAATAGGCTGCCGGAATACGCTCGAGCCAACTTTTGCGCTCGATGTCGGTAGAGGCGATCTTATCTTCGATCACGGCCATGGCTTAGCCCCTCCCCATCAGGCCTTGCGGCCGGAAGGCCAGCACGACAACCATGATCAGGAAGGTCAGGACCACGGCGTAGGTCGGGAAATAGACTGAGCCGAATTGCTCGGCCAACCCGATCAAAAGTGCCCCGAGCGCCGCGCCGGGGATCGACCCCATACCGCCGACAATCACCACGACAAGAGACGCCAGCAGGAACCGGACATCTTCACCGGGGGCTACGGATTGGAAGGTTCCCCCGACGACTCCGGCGACGCCTGCCAGTCCCGCGCCAAAGGCAAAGACGGCAACAAAGACCAGTTGGATCCGAGCGCCCGTGGCCGACAGCATGTCGCGGTCATCCACGCCTGCGCGGATCAGCATGCCAATGCGAGTGCGGTTCAACAGCAGCCACATACCCACGCCCACGACAATAGAGGCGGCAAAGATCACGATCCGCACCAGCGGGTACTTCATGTAAACCAGATCTCCCGAGCGTTTGACAGTGGTGACAAAGAACGTCTGCATTGGCCCGCTCAGCCATTCCGGCGGTGAGATATTGTAGAAATCACCGCCCCAGGCCCAAAGCATCAGGTCGGCCATGACGATCGAGATTCCGATAGTCACCAGCGTCTGGCGCAGGTCCTCACCTTCCATGCGGCGGAACACAAAGATTTGCAGAAGTACGCCAAAGGCCCCCACGACAATAAAGGCCACCGGAAAAGCCAGTAGCCACCAACCGGTAGCCTCCGCTGTGATGTAACCGACATAACCGCCCAGCAAATACAGCGAGCCATGCGCGAGATTCACATTGCGCATCAGGCCGAAAATTAGGGTAAATCCACTGGCGACAAGAAAGTACAATCCGCCCAACGTGATGCCGTTGAATAGCGCGTTCAGGAACACCTTCTTACGGCCAATCAGGTCTTTCAGCCAATCTGGCCAGATCGCAAATATCATCCACAACAGGATTGCCGCCAGCACAAACAGGATAACGGACCAGACAGGATGTTTGTCGACCAATCGCCTCATGCTATCCTCGCAGATAGCTGCGCGTTACCGTTATCGAAACGGTATCGATTCATGAGTTCTTCCTCCCTGAAGACCGCGGGTCGTGATGCCCGTTTGGTCCTGAGGAAAGGCTAGAAGAGGTCGTTGCAGAATCGGCATACCCGTCAGTCTTCTCGCTTCACCCCGCATCGGGAAAAGCATCAGGTCTCATGCGCGACACGGCGGTATTCGCTGGGTGGGATTCCGACGTTCGACGCGAAAAACCGGGTGAAACTCGCCTGCGAGGAAAACCCCAGATCATGTCCGATGTCGGTGACCGACTTTCCGGTGGTCATGAGCTCGGTAATCGCATGTTCCGCGCGCAGGGTGTTCAGATAGAGGTTCGGCGTAATGCCCATCTGTTTCTTGAACAGCTTGAAGAAATGTGGACGTGACAGACCAACCTGGCGGGCCAGATCGTCCATCTGGATTTCTTCCGAATAGTTCTCTTGCATCAGGCGCAGACTGCGCCGCACACGAAAATCGCTAAACCGTGATTTCAGACGCCCCAGCGGTGAGCGTTCCTTGCAACGCTTCCAGCTCTGGTCATAGCAAATGCGCGTCATTTCAAACATGTAGCCATCCATGGCCGCATCGTCCTGAGGCTCCAAGAGCAAGGATGTCAGGCGCAGGATCCAGCGCCGGATTTCAGTGGTCACCTGGATCTCGGGACGCCCGAAATCCAGCACCCCCTCGGCGGACTGGCTGTTTTCGAGAAACCACATCGGCTTGATGTACATGACCAGACACAGGGTCGGGTCGCCTTCGGGTTTGAGGAAATTGTGGGGCTCCCACGGACTGACAGCGGCAGCGCGTGTCTCGCTCAGGTCTATCGGCGTGTTGCCGACATCGACGCCGGCGGGGCCTCCGTTCACATAGAATATCAGATGCCCCTCACGGTGCGCATGTGTCACGAATGACTTGTCCAGCTCATAAAGAGCCGTCCTCCCAAACGCACCATGGTGAACCGCAACGGCTTCACTCATGGCTGTTCCTCCCTTTGTGCGGACCAACGCTCTTTTGATTTGGCGTTTAGTTCCGCACCCAAATTATCGCGGGGTCCAGCGACAAAAAGCAAGACTCCCGCGCCAAGAAAGAGACTGTGGGTAATGTATGCATTCTTTGAGAGACGCCGGATTTCATGCTTAGGGCAGGGTGTATGCGGTTTTGACCGTGGTGAAGAACTCGGCGGCATAGCGACCCTGTTCGCGGGCGCCATAACTCGATCCCTTGGTGCCTCCGAACGGCACGTGATAGTCAACACCCGCCGTTGGCAGGTTGACCATGACCATGCCTGCCTGTGCGTTCCGTTTGAAATGGGTCGCGTGTTTCAATGAGGTCGTACAAACGCCAGAGGACAGCCCGAATTCGGTGTCATTCGCCACGTCCAACGCTTCGTCATAGTCCTTGACCCGAATGACAGAGGCCACCGGACCAAACACCTCTTCGCGGTTGATGCGCATGTCATTGGACGTGTCGGTGATCAGGGCAGGCTGCAGGAAATGCCCCTTGGTCTCACGCTCAACCAGATCGCCCCCGGCCCGCAGGTTGCCGCCCTGGGAAACCCCGATATCCAGATAATCCAGGTCCTGTTTCAATTGTGTCTCGTCAACGACCGGTCCGATTTGTGTTGTCTCGTGCAGTGCGTGGCCGACATGCAGCGACCGCACCCGTTCGGCGAGTTCTTCCACGAACCGGTTGTGAATGCCCTCGGTCACAATAAGCCGCGAAGACGCCGTGCAGCGTTGCCCCGTGGAAAAGAATGCGCCGTTGACCGCGCAATCAAGAGCAATCTCCATGTCCGCGTCGTCCAGAATGACCAACGGATTCTTGCCGCCCATCTCAAGCTGGAACTTGCGCATCTGCACCGTGCAGGCGTGGGCCACGATCTGGCCCGTCGCCACCGACCCGGTGAAACTGATCGCGTCAATATCGGGGCTGTCCAGCATGGTCTGCCCGACAATTCTCCCCGGTCCGGTCACGAGGTTGATGACACCCGCCGGAGCGCCTGCGCGCTGGATAATGTCGACCAGCGCCCATGCGCAACCCGGAACAAGCTCGGCAGGTTTGAAAACCACCGTGTTACCGTAGCAAAGGGCAGGGGCGATCTTCCACGCTGGTATGGCGATCGGAAAATTCCACGGCGCGATAATGCCAACGACGCCCACCGGCTCGCGCGTGATTTCGACACCGACGCCTGGCCTGACCGATGGCACAACCTCGCCCGCCAGGCGCAGGGCTTCCCCTGCAAAGAAATCAAAGATCTGGGCTGCGCGGATGGTTTCACCAATGGCCTCGGGCAGCGTTTTGCCTTCTTCGCGGGCCAGTAACTCGCCCAGTTCACTGCGTCGGGCCATGATCTCGTCCGAAACGGTTTTTAGGATGTCGTGCCGTTGCTGAAGCCCCGATTGCGACCACGCAGGAAACGCCGCACGTGCTGCGTCAATTGCCGCTTGCGTCTCGCTTTTGCCTGCGACCGCAAAGCGATCAATCACTTCCGTTGTGTCAGAGGGGTTGATGTTTTCGATGGCGGCGGTCGTCACGATCGTTTCGCCGTTGATCAGCAGTGGTTTCATAACCTGTATTCCTCAGAGTAGAGATGTCAGTATTTTTCGGATATCCGCCGCGCTTGCGTGGCGCGGTGTGTTCGACATGGCGCGGTGCCCGGCGGCCCGGGCGCAGGCTAGTGAAATGTGGTCTTCTTCAATTCCCATCGCGCCCAAAGAGTTTTCCAGCGGCATGTCGCGCATTGCCCGGCGGAGGGTCTTGGCGACATCAAGTGGATTGGTCATCTCCATCGCGGTCATCAGGGCGGATCGGGACAGAACGGAGTTGTCATGATAAAAATCAATGACTTCGGGCAAGAGCAGCCGTTTGATCGCGCCCTTGTCCAAGGATCCGAGAACGGTCGCGCACAGGCTGCTGGTGATCGCATGGGCCAACCCCAGACCTTTTTGCTGGACCAGTGCGGCATTAATGCCTGCTGCCATGATTTCGCGGATGGTTTCAGGTTTGGCGTGATGTGGAATCGATCCCAGTGTCTGCATTCCTCTTCTGAACCCATCCATCGCCAGCCCGCTTGCAGGGGGATTGTAGTTTGGCGACAGCAATGCCTCGGCGCATAGCGTCACGGCATCGATACAGGCGCTTGCCTGAACAGACGCGGGTTCAGTCGTTGCCACGGTCGGATCACCGATTGTCACGGTGGGGACGATGCCGCGGCTGGCGATGTCGATCATCCTCCCGTCTTCCAGAATGATAGAGATTAGCCCGTTGAACCCGGCGACAAACCCCTGCAACCGCGGCACCGCAATCAGGTCCGGCAAGGTTCGGGGTACATGGACGGCGCCGCCCTGCGATTCAGAAAACCGTGAAAGCGAGGCATCGTGCCCAACCAGCAGGCGCACCGCCTTGGCAAGATTGACAACGTAACCCCGACCACCTGCGAGGATTGCATCACATTGGGTTTCACGAAACACTGCGGCTGCTTTTTGGCTTCGGCCTCGGTCGGAACGCCGCCGCTCACTTCGCAGGTGACGGTATCCAACTGGCTTGGCAGGCCGCTTTTCATCCTCTCGCCCAGTTCGCCTTCCAAATCTTCAGACGTGGTCAGGATAAGGAACTTGGCGTCGCGCCTTTGATCCAGTTCCCCCCAGAGCGCTTCTTCTAGGATGCTTTCGGCAAAATGCACTCGGTTCAGGTAGTCTATCAGGGTCACTGACGTCTCCTCCCCTTCCGGGTGCCAAAGTTAAAATGAGATTTGCATAAAACACCCCGGGCCCGTTGGCCCGAGGGGCATTGGTGCCGGGTTAGTACGAGGTTTTACACTCGGGCACTTCGCGGCTCGGTAAGCCAATCGCGCGGAAGGCTGCTTCGTCGATCCCCATAGTCTGGTTCACACCTTCGATCACCTGGATCAGCTGGTTTGACAGCGTCCCATCGGCATTTTCAACCACTTCGGTCAGGAAGTTGGTGCCAATGGCCTGACGATTTCCGTCAAGGCTGATCGGGCCGTTGGGGGCGTCTTCCAGCACGAGGGTGGACAGGCAACCGCGGAACCCTGCATGACCGTCGGACAGATCACCGTTCACCGCATCCATGCAACGCGCCATGGCGGTGGTCGCATTATAATAGCCTGTGGCCATCAGCGCCGGGCTCGGGAAACGATCTTCCGGGGCAAACAGGTCCTGATAGGCTTTCACGAACTTCTTCCAGTTCGCGTTGTCCCAGTCATCCGCTTGCGGACCCGAAGAGGGCACGCCGATCAGCGCTTCTTTGGCCGAGCCTTTCGAGTTCAGAACCGTGCCATCCACCATGATGGTGCCGCCGATCAGGTTGGCGTCGCCACCGGCCTGCTGGTACTGGTTCAGGAAGTTGACCGCGTCGCCGCCGCCAAGACCCAGATAGATCGCGTCGACGTCATCCGGCAGGGCCGCGATGATCGAGCCAAAATCCTTGGTGCCCAGCGGGACCCAGAAACGGTCGGTGATCTCGCCACCCGCCTGGCAATATTCCAGCGCAAAACCAAAGACCTGCGTGTAGATAAAGGAATAGTCCTCGCCAATCGTGGCGACGGTCTCATAACCCTTTTCATTGTAGACATACGAGCCGAGGCCTGCCGACCACTGCGCGCCGTCCATATTGAACCGGAAGAAGTTTTCCGAAGGATCAACCCAGGTGGTTTCCTGCGCGCCCGAAATGCCGTTGATAAAGGTCACTTGCGGCTGCGTCTTGGAGTAGTCGCGCAACGCGATCCCTTCCGAGCCGGAAAGCGGGCCGATCACGACGTCGACCTTATCCTGCTCAACGACCTTGCGGGCGGCGCGCACGGCGCTGTCGGGGCTGGCGTCGGTTGCTGCGATAATCACTTCGATTTCGCGGCCACCTGCCATGTTGTTAAGTTCATCCAACGCGACCTTGAAGCCGCGAAGGCCATCTTCGCCCAGCACAGTATAGGTGCCCTCAAGCGTGGCCAGGAAACCTACCTTGAGCGGTTCCGCCTGTACCACGCCAGCCGAAATCAGCGCGGCGGCGGATATAGTAGTCAGGTACTTCAATCGCATGTTTTCCTCCCTGCGATGTTTGAATTGGCCCTTTGCGCGGAAGCCGCGCGGCAGACCAACCAAGCCTGCGTCAGGAAGTTTCCAATCCAAATTTCGGAGAGTGATGCGATGTAACCTTTGGTCTGATTTTTTTGAATTGCTAGCGGTTTTGCGCCGTTTCGCTACGTGCGGGGAAAGGCCCGTGTAGTTCAAGAGACGTGGTTATCCACCTATGCTGCGGTGCTTTGGCCAACTTCCAAGTCACTTTTTCAGGTATAGTGTTGACCTAATTTTCCGGCTGAATTGTCTGACGTCAGCACCAATGGGACAGTTTAGGGTGATTTGATAAGAGAGGGTTTCTGGCACATCGTAACCACCAAGGAGTGGAGATGAGACAGAAACCCGGAACACTTAAGAGCCACCCGCAAGCAGTATTCAGCGGAAGAGAAGATCAGGATCGTGCTGGACGGCCGACACGCCTCACGAAATGCAGCAGTACTTGTAGCGGACCCTGTTTACAGGGCCGGTTTTGGAGCCAGTTAAGTGTCATTCGTTACATTGGCGGGGCCCAAGCTGCGCGTGTATAGGGGGTCAATCCCAGATCCATCACATACACGATATGGTAGGGCGCGATCGATCATATAGGGTTGAAACATACACCGATCGAAGTTGACGACCAGACACCGCTGGGTGGTCTGGTTAAGCAGCTGGCTTTTACAGACTGGATAACGGGGGAGGAGAAACTCAAATTGATCGATGGT
This sequence comes from Falsiruegeria sp. JB4-1, assembly GCF_055693495.1. Taxonomy (NCBI): domain Bacteria; kingdom Pseudomonadati; phylum Pseudomonadota; class Alphaproteobacteria; order Rhodobacterales; family Roseobacteraceae; genus Falsiruegeria; species Falsiruegeria sp. JB4-1. Next base: position 2,975,338 of record NZ_JBVFTZ010000001.1, on the reverse strand, counting down.
GTCATGCCAGAGCCCGTGCTGATCTCTGGCATTGCCACCGAGATGAGGAGAGGGCGAAGAATTAAGAAAGGGTTAACGCTCGCCTGAATTTAATCCCACGCTAAGGCGGATACAGGTTTGGCTTGCTAGGACCTGCACGAACAAAACGAGCAGGCCCTTATTATGATCGGATTTCTTATCCAAGCCGTTTTGATTTCAGCACTCTTCGCCTTGAAAGAGTCGGCCTCGAACTGGAGACAATAGCTCACGAAAAGGGCAAACGAAATCAGCGACGCAAAACGCCTGTTCGCTGCCCTTCTGAGCATACCACGATGGGCAGTTCCTGCTAAGTCTTTGAAAAATGGTGCCCCCACACGGACTCGAACCGCGGACCTACTGATTACAAATCAGTTGCTCTACCAGCTGAGCTATAGGGGCCGTGGCGCTCGAATTAAAGACAAAGTACAGGTTCTGCAAGACGAAAAAAAACGCTACACGCAGATTGTTTTACCTTCCACCTCCATGGCCGTTCAGCGAACGCGTTTGACTGGGTTCTGACAACGCGATAACTCAGAAGATGATTGTTATTTTTCAAAGGCAAAAGGCGCAAAGATGCAGATCATCTTTCATACCGGAGCACACGGCACGGATGACGAACGTCTGCTGAAATGCATGTTGTACAACAAGGAAGCCTTTAGCAAACGAGGGATCGCTGTTCCGGGGCCGGGGAAATATCGAACGCTGCTCAAGGATGCTTTTGAAGCTATGGAGCAGGCAGAGCCTTCGGATGGCGCACGCGATGTGCTTATAGATGCGATTCTGGACGACGAGGTGGCGGATCGCATGTTGTTGTCCAATCCGCATTTTTTTGGATCTCAGCGTTTTTCGGTGGAAGGGGACATCTTCTATCCTTTGGCTGACATTCGAGTTCGGCAATTGAGTCAGCTGTTCCCTTATGATCAGATCGAAATCTTCATGGCCATCTGCAACCCGGCTTTCTTTATTCCTGCCATTTTGGCCAACGCGTCCCAAGCGCGCATCAATGAGGTCCTTCTAAGCACGAATCCCCTGAACCTGCGCTGGTCAGAAATGATCCAACGCATTCGGGATGCTGCGCCCGATGTACCCCTGACCATCTGGTGCAATGAGGATACGCCTCTGTTATGGGGGCAAATCATGCGAGACTTTGCAGGGCTGGAACACGGTGCCCGAATGACGGGTGGGTTTTCACTATTGTCTGAGATCATGAGTACCGAAGGCATGAAACGATTCCGGGGTTATCTGCATCAACACCAAGGTATGACCGAGATGCAGCGCCGACGCGTGATTTCTGCCTTTCTGGACAAGTATGCCATCGAAGATCAGGTCGAGGAAGAACTTGACCTCGAGGGGTGGACGGAAGAAATGGTGGAAGAGGTAACAGAGATCTACGACGAGGATGTTCTGGCAATCCAGCGCATTCCTGGCGTTACCTTCATAGCCCCATGACGCGTCGTCTACCCAACTCTGGTTCAGCGTTCCACCTTGAACGTTGCGCGTTTGTGAAACTGGGATATGGCCACCGACGATACGACTGGGCCTGACATGCTTGAACGAATAGGAAATTGGGGGTTTCTGGCAGCCTTTTTTGTTGCTCTACTCGCGACGTCTGTGCCGGGCTGGGCAAACCCCGTAACTGTTTTTGCTGCTGCAAGTTTGAAACCCGCGCTGGACGAGATTGTCCGTGGCTATGAAATGGAAACTGAAGTTGTCGTGCATCGTTCGTATGGGGGCAGCTCCACTTTGGCTCGTCAAATTCAGCATGGGGCACCAGCGCAGGTTTTCATCTCTGCAAACACGGCGTGGATGGATCTGTTGGAGGCAGAGGGCCTGCTCGTTGAGGATACGCGGCGTGATCTGTTGACCAATCGCCTTGTTTTGATTGCCTCATCGGACTTTGAAACAGATTTTGAGCCTGTGTCTGGTGCGCGGATGGATGAGGCCTTGGGTGACGAAAAACTGGCGATTGCACTTGTTCAGGCTGTGCCGTCAGGGATCTACGGGAAACAGGCGCTGACGGCCATGGGCTTTTGGGAGCAGGTGCAGGACAAGTTGGTCCAGACGGACAATGTCGCGGCGGCTTTGCGACTGGTTGCCATTGGTGAAGCGCCGTTGGGTGTCGTTTATTCAACCGATGCCGGTTCAAGTGACGAGGTTCGAACGCTTGGAGTTTTCGCCAAAGAGACCCACGATCCAATTATTTACCCTGCTGCAATTGTCAGCCACGAAGACACACCAAATGCCCGCGCATTTTTGGAATACCTGAGTTCTAAGCCTGCGATCGAGATATTTGCCAAACACGGATTCAGCACGACGCAGGAGCCTGAATGATGGGCTGGTTTGGACCCGAAGAATGGCAAGCCGTTATGCTGTCTCTGAAGGTGTCATTCTGGGCTGTTTTTCTCAGTCTGCCTTTCGGAGTATTCGTCGCCTATGCGCTTGCCCGCTGGCGGTTCCGGGGGCATCAGGTTTTGAATGGGTTGGTACATCTGCCCCTTATCCTTCCGCCAGTTGTGACAGGATATATGTTGCTGTTGGTGTTTGGGCGGCGCGGCCTGATCGGAGGATGGCTCGAAGACACCTTTGGTCTGGTTTTGGCGTTCAGGTGGACTGGCGCGGTTCTGGCAGCGGCCATTATGGCCTTTCCTCTTATGGTTCGGGCCATCCGCCTTGCGATCGAAGCGGTTGACCCCAGGCTGGAACAGGCGGCTTCCACACTTGGGGCGTCACGTGTTTCGGTTTTTATGACAGTGACGCTGCCATTGGTTTTACCGGGTGTCATCACTGGCATGGTTTTGGCGTTTGCCAAAGCAATGGGAGAGTTTGGGGCAACGATTACTTTTGTGTCCAATATTCCCGGACAAACTCAAACTGTGCCTTCCGCGATTTATACGTTCCTCCAAATCCCCGGGGGTGAGGGACCGGCTTTGCGTCTGGTCACCTTGTCGGTTGTCCTTGCACTTGGGGCTTTGGTGGCGTCGGAATTGCTCGCAAGACGGGCCAGAAACCGGGTGTCTGGTTCATGAGTCTGAGTTTGGCAATAAAACACGGTCTGCCAGAGTTCTCATTGGATGTGAGTTTTGAAGCGCCTCGTGGCATCACCGCGCTGTTTGGCGCATCCGGGGCTGGTAAGACGAGTGTTATCAACGCAGTAAGCGGGCTTTTGCGCCCAGACAGCGGACGCATCATTCTGGATGGAGAACCGATTTTCGACACTGCTCTAAACGTTGATATTCCACCTCACAAAAGGCGTCTGGGGTATGTTTTTCAGGACGGTCGCCTGTTTCCGCATATGAGTGTTCTACAAAATCTGCTTTATGGCACCCGTTTTGTTCCACCCGAAGCGGTCGGTCCAAAGCAGGACGAGGTGGTTGACCTGTTGGGCATTGGTGCTTTGCTGGATCGGCGACCGGGGTCTTTGTCCGGCGGGGAAAAACAACGTGTGGCCATAGGTCGGGCGCTGTTGTCGCGGCCACGCATGTTGCTAATGGATGAACCCCTGGCGGCGCTGGACAATGCACGCAAAGAAGAGATCCTGCCGTTTCTGGAAAAACTGCACGAAAAAACAGATATTCCTGTCCTATACGTCAGCCATTCGGTAGCCGAAGTTGCCCGGTTGGCAACATCCGTAGTCATGTTAGAAAATGGTCGGGTTTCTCGATCGGGAACAGCGGGTGAAGTCTTTTCCGATCCGGCGTCGGTCCAGCAACTGGGACTGCGCGAAACAGGGTCGGTCTTGCCCGCTACGGTTTATCGACACCACGTCGACGGCCTGACCGAACTGGACGTGTCTGGAGGGCGATTGTTCCTTCCCAAAATGGATCAGGAAGAAGGCACCTCAACGCGAGTTCGCATTCTCGCGCACGACATCATGATTGCGCGCAATCGCCCCAAGGATATTTCCGCTCTCAACATTCTCAAAGGGCAGGTAACCGAGATGCGGCCTGGAAGTGGGCCGGGAATGCTGGTTCGGATCAAATCCGGCGAGGATCATTTGCTTGTGCGGATTACACGTCGGTCGGCGGAAGCGTTGAAGCTAACACCCGGCGTAGACGTACATGCCGTGATCAAGGCTGTGGCCGTTGCTCGGGTTGATATCGCAACGCGCTGATTCTGCGAAAGGCTTAGCGCAGGTTCTGTTCAATCAGTTCTAAGCGCGTTTCAGCGATGTCGTACCTGTCTGTGCCATAGCTATGCTTAGTTCGCTGCTGAGGACATCCCAAAGCGCATGCAGACCAGCTTCACCCGCTGCAGCGATGGCGAACTGCAGGATTCTGTCCGATAAATACAAAATCTGCGCCCGAGGAAAGTACTTTTAGAACATCTTCTCCCGACCGTATCCCGGAATCATAGAACACCGGAAAGTCCGCTCCCAATTTGCCGCGGATCGCGGAGAGCATCTCGACCGGGTTCGGCGCGGCCTCAAGTTGTCTTGCGCCATGACTGGACACTTGTATGGCGTCGACACCTACTTGTTTGAGGCGCAGAGCGTCTTCTACATCCAGAACGCCCTTTACTACCAGTTTTCCAGGCCACCTTTCCCTGAGCTGGGCCAGTGTGTCCCAGGTCGCTCGGGCCCGGCTTTCTGTGCGATCAAAATCATACCCGGGCATGTCGAAGTTCGCCATGGTCGGTTTGCCCTTGAGCAAGGTGGTCAAAGACCAGCGGGGGTGCAGCGCAAAGTCGATGAACTGGCTGAGGCCAATTCGAAATGGCATGGTAAACCCATGACGCAACTCCCGCGGGCGGCGGCCAACTTCGGGAACATCGACCGTCAGCACCAAGGTTTCGTAGCCCGCCGTCACAGCCCTGTCCAAGAGTTTGAACGTGCCGCTTCCATCCCCGCTGAAATACAACTGAAACCAGGCGTGACCCTCTGCAGTTTCAATGATTTGTTCCAATGGTGTTGAGGCAACCGTGGATACGCCGTGTGGAACACTGTATTTGGCAGCCAGCCTCGCAAGCATCAGATCGGCGCCTGGAGCTGACAGATTGCACATGCCCATCGGGGCTATGCCAAAAGGGCGATCAGTCGGGACACCAAATACTTCGGTCGCCAGCGATCTTCGGCTCACGTCCCGCAGAATGCGGGGGCGTAAAACGATGTCGTCCAATGCAGCTCGATTGCGGACAGCGCCAGTCTCTAACCCGGCTGCGCCGTCAATATAGTCAAAAATCATCCAGGGCAGACGCCGCTTGGCCAGACGCCGGGCGTCTTCCGCTGAATGGATGGATGTGGCGCTCATTAGCTTATGACGGCTTTCATGAACCTGTCTTTGATGACGACAGGGTCCATGGTGATGACAGGCATCTTTGCGTTGCCGCTTTCGCATTTACTGACGATGATGGTCATCTTGCCGCTGTCCAGCGCCGCTTGTAGTGCCGCGCCAGTCTCTTCCGCTTGGCATTCGACCACATTCTCGCACCCTGCCGCGCGCGCCATCGCCGTCAGCGAGGTTTTCATCCCCGCATAGGTCGGCTGATCCCCGGTCGAGCCATATGACCCGTTGTCGATGATCAGCAGCACATAGTTGTCCGCCACGTTGTTGGCGATCGTCGGCAAGGTCCCCAGATTGGTCAGGATCGAGCCATCGCCGTCAATCACCACCACCGGTTTGGGTTGGGCCAAAGCCAAGCCCAGGCCAATCGAGGACGCAAGTCCCATCGTCCCCAGCATGTAGAAATTGCTGGGCTGATCATCGATGGCGTGCAGCTCCTGGCTGGGGATGCCGATGTTACACACCACAAGCTGCTCGCGCAGGATAGGGGCGATTTCTTTAAGAATTTCTGAACGGATCATTGGTCGCCATAGCCTCCCCAGAAGTTGGCGTCGGTCAGGATCGCCACGGGCTTGTTGCACATGAAGGTATATTTCAGGATGTTATCCAGCTCTTCGACGTCTTTTTGCCAATGAAAATGGTAGGTTGGGATGTTCAGCTGCGCCAGAAGCGCCTTGGTGTGAACGGCCATTTCGACCTGGCAGGCGACCGGTTCGCGCAACTCTCCACGGTATGAAATCAGCATCGGCAGTGGCATGCGATAGTACTGAATCAGCGTCGCCAGGGTGTTGATGGTCACCCCGATGGCGGTGTTTTGCATGATGATGGCGGGGCGTTTGCCACCCATCCAGGCGCCGAGCACACAGGCCCATCCCTTCGTCTTCCTTGTTCGAGGGGACATGGTGGATTTCAGGGCGGGCGTCGATTTCCTCGATCACCCCGGCCAATTGTTTGCAGGGTACGGTGGTGACGAATTCGATCCCGTTCGAGATCAGATCATCCGTTATCCGGGCGTCTATGGTCATGGGCAGTATGCCTTCTGTGTGAACTTAATGTTTCAGGTGCTTCTGTAAACGTGGACTGCACAGGGCGCATGGCGGACCACACGGGCAGCAGTCGATCCGAGGAGGAAATCGCTGAACCCCGGACGGTGCGATCCAATGACGATGCACCCGATGTTATGGGTGGTGGCATAGTCAATGATTGACCGGTATGTGTGACCTTTGACGATTGCCGTCTCGACACCGTCCAAACCCTCGGTTTTTTCCTTGAGTACTTGTACGGCCCGTTCATACCCCTCACGCACAGCATCCTTGTCCAAAAAAGCGGCAACTGACCCTTGCGGGGCTTCGTGAACGTGTAGCGCCATGATCTGGCCGCCTGGGGCCCTGAGGGATTGGGCCACCTGAAGCGTATCTGGGGACAGGCCGTGGTCCAGGGCCATAGGAACCAGTATCTTGTCGTACATTAGGGGTCTCCTTTCGGGCGTCAATTCCAAGGATCAAGCACGATCTTCGGGGCGGCGACAATCCCTTGCCTCAGATCCTTAAAGGCTTTGGCACCCATTGATAGTGGGCGTTCTTCAATCCAATCCAGGGAACCTAGCTTGCCATCAAAAATGGCTTGGGCCGTATCGCGAAAATCCTGAGCCGTATAGGTATAGGTGCCGATAAAGGTAACTTCCTGCAGTGTCATCCGCCGGATGTCGAGGCCACCGGTGTCTTCGCCAAGGCCCACATGAACGATTACACCACCTGCCTGTACATATGTTGAAGCAATTTCGCGGGTTTTGGCATAGCCTACGGCATCGACCACCAATGGAGCAGTATGGCTTATCGACGTCGCAGTTATTTGACCGCAGCGTTCGTTCAAAAAACGTCGTCGGCTTTCGTTTGGTTCAACGATCACCACATCTTCGACTCCCATTGCCCTAAGGGCCAAAGCAGCAGCAAGCCCAATGGCACCTCCGCCGATCACGACGGCGCGCCGATCCATGGCAGGGTGCAGGGCCTCTAGAGCCAACCGCGCAGCGTGCCAACTGACTGCCAGAGGCTCAGCCAGAGCAGCCTTGGTCAGGGAAACGCTATCGGGAACTGTCACCAAATTGGCGTCTGGCATTGAGACATATTGTGCAAAGGCTCCCTCGCGCGGTGGCATGGAGATGATCTGCCTCTCGGGGCAAAGGTTTTCACGGCCGGACGTGCACGCCAAGCAATTACCACAATTGACCAGAGGATTGATTGTGACGCGACGCCCGCTTTGTGGTCCGCCTTCGATCAGGCCCGCAGCTTCGTGTCCTAGGATAAGCGGGGCAGGGCGACGCGCATCATGGCCCAGGTAGGCATGCATATCGGAGCCGCAGATGCCGACGGCTGAAACTCGAACGAGATGTTCTCCGACGTTCGAGACCGGTTCAGGTATGTCTCTGCAAACAAGGGTCTCTACCCCTTCGTAGACCAGTGCTTTCATTTTGCGGTGAACCCTCCGTCAACCATCAGAACCTGGCCGGTCACATAAGCGGATGCTTCAGAGCACAGAAACAGGATTGGACCGTCCATATCGGAAAGCCTGCCATTGCGACCGATACAGGTCTGAGCCGCATTGCGCGCAGCGCGCTCATCATCTTCGAAGACTGCCTGCGTCAACTCGGTTGGAAAAAAACCAGGTCCAATGGCATTGGCAGTGATACCAAACGGAGACCAAGCTTCGGCCATAGCGCGGGTCAGCTGTGCGATCCCGCCTTTGGTGGCGCCGTAAGCGATGCCACCTGGAAAGGCGCGAGTTGTCTGTAACGACGCAAAGTTCACGATCCGCCCCCAGTTTTTCTTCTTCATTGCCGGAACCAATGCCTGACTAAGGAAAAAGGGAGCCGACAAGTTCAACGCCAAAGTGGCGTCCCAACCTTGCAAGGTTACGTCATCCGCGGCCTCACGCGTGTTGACACCTGCGGCGTGAACCAGGATGTCAGGCGCACCAAATGGGGACGAAATTGCCGAGCACAAATCGTCTATCTGAAACCTGTCGGCTATGTCTGCCCTTACATGGGCTGCTCCTGCTCCAATGTCCTGGCATGCCTTGCGCAATGCGTCTTCGCGGCGCGCCACCAGCACAACGCGCGCGCCTGCAGAAGCCAGGGTGAGGGCCGCCTGACGCCCCAACCCTGAGCTTGCACCCGTGATGCAGGCGACCTTTCCGGTCAGGTCAAACAGGTTTCCTGATTCAGCCATTTGCAGTCAGATCGAAGGTTTCATTCGGGAAGTATTTGGCAAGACGTACATCGGCCGCGCGAGCGTGGCCCTCCATTCCTTCCAGACGCGAAATGCGAGCCGTGGCCTCGGCAACAGCCTTTGAACCTTCGCGTGTGGCGCGCTGCCAGGTAACAATCTTCATGTACTTGTGTACCGAAAGACCGCCGGTGTAGCTGGCTGCACGAGAGGTGGGCAGCACGTGGTTGGTGCCGGTCGCCTTGTCGCCGTAAGACACCGTGGTTTCCTCACCCAAAAACAGAGAGCCATAGCAGGTGAGCCGCTGTAGCCACCAATCCAGATCCTCGGCCTGCACGGTCAGGTGTTCGGGCGCGTATTCATCGGAACAGGCGGCCATCGCCTCGCGGTCGGAACACAGGATTACCTCGGCATAGTCGCGCCAGGCTGCGGTGGCGTTTTCGCGATTGGTGTCGGGCAGATCGGCGATAAGGTCGGGGACCAATGCCATGACCTCTTCGGCCAGGGGGCGATTGTCGGTGACCAGCCAGACGGGCGAGTTATAGCCGTGTTCGGCCTGGCTCACCAAATCGGTGGCGACGATATGGGCGTCCGCCGTTGAATCTGCCAGGATCAGGCTGTCGGTGGGGCCTGCAATCATGTCGATGCCGACACGACCAAAAAGGATGCGCTTGGCTTCGGCCACGAACTGGTTTCCGGGACCAACAAGGATGTTGGCTTTGGGTAGGCCAAACAGACCAAAGGTCATCGCAGCGACACCCTGCACGCCGCCCATGGCCATGATCTTGTCCGCGCCGCAGATGTGGGCGGCGTAAACGATCGCGGGGGCCACGCCAACGCCGGGGCGAGGGGGGAACATGCGGTGATGTGTTTGCAGCCCGCCACTTTGGCCGTGGTCACGGTCATGATTGCGCTGGCGATGTGGCTGTAGCGGCCACCGGGGACGTAACAGCCTGCTGCATCCACGGGGATTGCTTTTTGCCCCGTGACAAAGCCCGGCGCGATCTCGGTTTCCACATCACACACCGTGCTTTTCTGCAGTTCAGCAAAGCGGCGCACGTTGTCATGGGCAAAGCGGATGTCGGCCTTGAGTTTTTCAGGCACCAGGTCGCAGGCGGCCTGGATCTCTTCTGCAGTTAGCAAAACGTTGCCTTCGTACTGGTCGAACTTGGCGGCGTATTTCATCGCAACCGCATCACCGCCCGCTTCGATCTCGTCCAGGATTTCCTTGACGATCAGGTGCGTCTCGGCGGCGTTTGATTTGGGAGTTAGCGTTGCCTGCTTGAGGTATTCGCGTGTCATTGCAGGGAGGTCCTATTTGTAGATATCAGGAAGAAGGGTTGTGGAAATCGCGGGAACATATGCGATCAGAAGTACCACAATCAGCATGGTCAGAACAAAGGGCACAGCGCGTGCAGCGATTTTCAGGATCGATTCGCCGGTAATGCCCGAAACCACAAAGAGGTTCAGACCAAGGGGTGGTGTGATGAAACCCACACCTAGCGCGGTGATCATCATGATGCAGAACTGAATCTCGTTCATGCCGATGTTGTCGGCCAGCGGCTTCAGGATCGGTGCAAGGATCACAATGTTTGGTGTCGTTTCCATGACGCAACCGGCGGCGATCAGGATCCCGATCATCAGCAGGATCAACATGGCCGGATCATCGGTCAGACCGGTCACGGCGGTGACGAACCCCTGTGGAACACCCATGATCGCCAGTGCTTCAGCCAGGGGGCCGAGAATGCGATGATGGGCAGGATAACACCGTTGACCTTGGCTGAACTTACCAACATGGCCGGGAAGTCGGACAGTTTCAAAGTTTTCAGGATGAAACCCATGATGATGGTCACGACCACAGCGGTGGCACCGGCCTCGGTCGGAGTCAGACGACCTGAGAAGATGCCATAAAAGATGATGCCAGGTACGATAAAGGCATACCAACCGGATTTCAGCGACTGCAGCAGATTGGCAGACCATTCGCTAACGCTCATGTTGCCACCGGTTTCATAACTGTAGAGGCGGTTCATGATGATGTTGGTGACAAGGATCGACACCAGGATTGCCAGGCCAGGGATAAGGGCTGCCAGGAACAGGGTCGAGGCAGAAATACCCAGTACAAGGCCGATAATGATATAGGCAATCGAGGGCGGGATCAGGATACCGGTACAGGCACCGGCGGCCACCAGCGCACAGGCATAGGGACGGGGATAGCCGCTTTCGACCAGACGGTTGATGGTCATCCGACCGACCGCCGCCGCGCCTGCCGCGTCCGAGCCCGATATGGCTGCGAACATACCGCAGACCAGAACCGTGGCCGAGCCAAAGCCGCCCTTGGTCCAGCAGGTCAGCGCTTCGGCCACGTCCAGAAATTTGCGACTAAGGCCAGTGCGTACCAGAACGTCTCCGGTCAGGATGAACAGCGGAACAGCCGTCAGGGCAAAGGCGTCGATCCCAGTGAACAGGCTTTCACCAACGGCACTTAGCGGCAGATCGCCGGACATGATAAGCATGGTGATCGCAGCGGCACCGATGGCGGCCCAGACAGGCACGGCCATGGCGATGAGACCCACGAACATCAGAACGGGCAGATAGAAATCCCAACCCAATTCAACGGTTTGATTGACTTGTTGCCAAAGCATGTTGCGTTCCCTCAATCAAACATTTTTTCGCCTTCGAACACGGGGCGTCCGGTTCGAAAGTCGTTGATATCGCGCCACAAAGACTGCAGCAGGCGCCATGTCATCAGGGCAAAGCCAAGGGGGACCGCCATAAGGAACCACACCATAGAGATGCGCAGTCCATGGCTGACCGAGCCGAACTTCGCCGAGACATGTACGGTCTCGTACGACCAGTAGAGCGCCACGAGGGCAACGATGAGCATCACGAGATCGCCAAAGATGTAGAACGCAGCCTTCATCCGCGGCCCGAAGTAATGCAGGATCACGTCAATTCGGATGTGGGCTCGGTCCTTGACTGCTGCTGCAGCCCCGATCCAGGCCAGGTAGATAAAGGAATAACGCACGATCTCTTCACCCCAGATCGAGGAATAGGCAAAGAGTTCGCGCCGGATGACTTCGATTGCCATCGTGGCCACCAGCATCACGTAAAACGTCAAGAGCAGCCAACGCTCCGCATTTTTGTCGATTGTTCGCAGGATATTCATCGTCAATCCTAAACGTTCGACACGCCTTGAGAAGCGCCCCGTCAAGACGCTCACAGTTCATGCCATCAAAAGGGAAAACAGGCGCCCGACAAGAGCGCCTGTGTCATGAGAAATCAGGCGTCGTGCACGAAGTACTTGCCTTGCGTGCTGGCCGCCTCTTCCATTTTGGCAAAGTTATCCATGGACCCGGCGAGTTCTTTCTTGAACTCATCCCATTCCGAACGCTGATAGCCGCCTGCCTCCTTCCATTCACCCAGTTGATCATCGCTGAGCGAGTGGAATTCGACGCCAGCTTTGGCGAGTTCCGACATGGCGTAGGCGCGCGCGGACGGAACCTTGGACAGGTTCTGGTGTCCGGTCATTTCCGCACCCCACATCACGCCCTCTTGCACATCGGCGGGCAGAGAGTTGAACCATTCCAGATTGCAGGAATAAACCTGACTGTCTGGCACGGCTTGGGTAAATGTCACATGGCTCAGGATGTCTTTGAAACCAAACACGTAAAGTGCACCGACCGAGGGATCTAGCGCGTCGGCGACACCCTGTTTGATCGCGGAGGGGGTCTCTCCCCAAGCAACGGGTGTTGGGTTGGCACCGACCATGCGGTAATATTGTTGTAGCATCTTGGAACCCGGAACGCGGAATTTGACACCGGACATGTCGCCCGGGCTCATCACCTTATTTCCACCCTTCCGGACCGCGACGACGCGGGGGTCGATGTTCACATAGAACAGTGCCTTGAAACCATTGGATTCGACCTTGGGTTCTACCTCGGCCTTCCAAAAGTCCGAGTTTACCAGATTAGTAAAGCGTTGGTTCGAGCCGCACAGGTAAGGCATGTTAATCAAGTCAACGGTCGATGCGAAGGGGGCGAAATTTGACAGCGAATGCTGCGCGGCCTGGATCGTGCCACCTTGAACTTTTTGCACCAGTGCGCCACCGGCGCCCAACTGTCCACCTGGAGCAAGCTTGACGTAAACTTTGCCGTTGGTGGCATTCTGAATGTTCTCTTTCAGATCCAACTGCATGATCGGATAGCTGCGTGACGCACCCAATACATATGCGGTAGCGACGGTCATGATGTGGGCCGCTGCGGATTCGCGCTCTTTTTCTTCCCTGGCGGTCTGAGCAGCAGCTTCGGATGACCACAATACACCCCCGGCACCTGCAACCATTGCGGCGGTGAAACTTCCACCAGCACTGAGCTTCAAAAAGTTCCGTCGCTCGGCAGACTTTAGTGAATCCGTCTCATTTTTCATTGTATTCCTCCCAATGGATTGTTTCAGCTGCCGTTGTTTTTGTTTGTTTCGTCAGCTTCTCTTTTCAGAATTGCGACGACGAACATGATCGATGCCGCAAATAGAACCAACATTTCTCCCACGTCACCGAGAAATGCGCTGCTTAAGCAAAAGCCCCCAAAGCAACATTTGTAAAGAAGAAGACAAAGATTGCGATCGCGGCAGCAAGAAACATGTAGCACTCCCAGTGTGAGTCGGTTCAACGTAAGTTGTAAGCGCTTACATTTGAAATGCAAGCGCTTACATCAACTGGTGGCGGATTGTGAAATTTGTGATAGACAGAAGGTCAGACAACTCGATAGAAGCGGAAATGGGAAAAAGCCGTACTGTACCAACACTTAACGACGTGGCCAAAGAGGCAGGCGTTTCGACGGCTACTGTTTCCCGGTGCCTGAATTCTTCTGGTCGTGTCGTCGCGGAAACCCGAACCCGGGTTCTGCAAGCCGTTGAGAAACTAGGCTATACGCCGAACATCGCGGCACGCATCATGGCAGCCAATCGCAGCTATAGTATTGGAGCAATCATCCCGACGATGGATAATGCGATCTTTGCGCGAGGGTTGCAGGCGTTTCAGGATCAGCTTCATGAACAGGGATATTCATTACTTGTTTCCAGTTCAGCCTATAGGCCCGAAGTCGAAAGCGAGCAGATCCGAACCTTGGTGGCGAGAGGCGTCGACGGAATTTTGCTTATTGGCCATGAACGAGCGGAAGAGATTTATGGCTATTTGGACCAGCATCAGGTGCCAGCACTGGTTGCATGGTCATTTCTGCCCGATGCGCGGCGGCCGTCAGTTGGGTTCAGCAACTCTGGTGCGATGTTCGAATTGGCACAATGCGTGATCTCTTCTGGGCACCGCCGGATCGGTGTGATTTCGGGTATTACAACAGGGAATGATAGGGCTCTCAATCGTGTGCGCGGAATCAAGGACGCTCTGACAGCCAGTGGTGTGGACCCGGACGCGATACAGTTGATTGAAACACCTTATGAAATTGACAAGGGAGCATTAGCCTTTGGTCAACTGATGAATGCACAAGATCCTCCGACTGCAGTCATGTGCGGAAACGATGTCCTGGCAGTAGGCGCGTTGCGTGAGGCGCAGCGCATGGGTCTTTCGGTTCCAGGCGATGTGTCGATTACCGGTTTTGACGACATAGAGCTGGCGGATATTGTCATTCCATCTCTGACCACGGTTCACGTGCCGCATCGGGAAATGGGGCGCAAGGCTGCCTTGGAATTGATTGCCATGGTCGAAGGGCGCTCGCCGGGTGTCTCGACATGCATCGAGACACATATTGTCTCGCGTCAATCCCTCGGCAAACCGCCCCGATAGTGACAATGACCTTTGCATGCCTGCTTTTCTCAGAAGTTTGACCGTCGAGACGTCGTCATATTTCAGTACAAAGTGCCGCAACACTCGTTCTCGGTGAGTTTTTAACGGTCGTTCTTGCGAGGTTCATCGGCGGGTCTGGTTGTGTCCCGGCCAGCGCTTGTGCAAGTCGTCAATTACGAAACCGTGTTCGTGGCCGTCATGCAAATGCGGGTGGTCCGCAGGCAGGTTGGTGTGTTCATGTGGTACGATATCGGGATCACGTGCTGGCCACAGCCAAATTGCCAACACCAGCGTTGCCGCACCCGTAGCCCCCAAAATGACAAGGGTTGGAGAGGTTCCATAGTTGGACATCAACCAACCGGAAAGCGGGTAACCAATCAACCAGCACGCGTGGCTTAGGGTGAATTGCGCCGCGAAGAGGGCAGGGCGATCTTCTGCTTGTGACGATCGTCGCAAAAGCCGACCGGAGGGGGTAAGGATTGCGGAATACCCCAAGCCGATCAGGAACCAGCTCGACATAAGTGCCGATAGGGACAAACCCAGCAGAGCGACCCAAATGGCAAGTGTCAGAGAGGTGACACACATCAGTGTTGCCCCTGCAATCATCACAGGGCGGTCTGAAAGGGTGCGCAACAAGTTGGGTAACAGAACAGCCGCCATCATGGACCCGGCTCCAAAGCAGCCAAGGGCCAGCGCCACGGCTGTTTCCCCCAGTTGAAGATCTGACCGGACTAGAACCACAGTGTTGACCAATACCATTCCGCCAACGCTGGAAAGCGTCATGCACAAGGCCAGCAGACCCTTCAAACGGGGGGTCGCCAGATATATGCGCAGGCCGCGCGTGGTCCGGTCCCAAACGCCGCGCCGCTTGCTGGGTTTGGGTGATGGGAGCGCGACAGTTACGATCAATAAGGCAGACGCAATGAAGCCAATAGAGGTCCCGACAAACAACGCATCAAAGGCCACAAGTGTCAGCAAGGCAGCAGCGAGCATGGGGCTGAGCAGGTTTTCCATATCGTATGCCAGCCGGGACAAAGACAGGGCGTTGGTGTATTCCTCCTCGTCTGGAAGCAGGTCAGGTATTGTCGCCTGAAATGTGGGGGAAAATCCTGCCGATGCTGCTTGTAAGACGAATATCAGCGTGTAGACCTGCCAGATTTCGGTAACAAAAGGCAGACACAAGGCGACACTGGCCCGAACGATATCAAGTACGACCAGAAGCCTACGCCGGTCCAATTGTTCTGCAAAGGCTGCGGCCACAGGCGCCAATGTCACATAAGCCACCATTTTTATGGTCAGAGCGGTGCCAAGAACGAGACCGGCCTGATCACCGGCCAGGTCAAACGCGAGAAGCCCCAGGGCAACTGTGGCCAACCCTGTACCAAGCAAGGCAATCAGCTGTGCCAGAAACATGTGGCGATAAGCCCGGTGCCGCAGAACGTTCAGCATTGGTCACAAATACCTTGTGATTTCTTTAAAGTCGGCCGTGCTGTCAGTATCTGCACTGTTCATGGTCGCGTCGAGACAGTGGTCAATATGTTCATGAATTAGCGCCCGCTTTGCACTTGTGATGGCCTTTTCAACCGCATGCAGCTGTTGGGCGATATCAGTGCAAGGACGACCTTCGTCGATCATGGCGACTACGCTGTCCAAATGTCCTCTGGCACGTTTCAATCTTGCTGAAATTCTGGGATGGGATTTATGGAGATGAGGATCGTTCATCTTGAGTTTGTATCCCCCCGGGGGGATGGGTCAATATTGGCAACCTGGATGGGTTCACGCGTAGAAACCAGAGATGCTCCAGACGAGAAATAACTCCGTCCAGAAGGCCAAATCGACAAAGCCCCGCCGGATTGGCGGGGCTTTGGGTTTGACTATTCAGCAGGGGTGGTTGTTCCGTCGGGCGGCTCGGGATCATCGCCCTTGCGGCTTTCTCCCTTAATCCACTCTCGAGCTCCCTGCATCACAGCATAGAGTACTGGGACAACAACAACCCCAACAACCGTGGCAGCCAACATGCCGCCAAACACGGCCACACCGATGGCCTTCTGGCTTGCCGCACCTGCACCACTTGCGGCAAGCAGCGGTACAACACCCAGAAGGAATGACAAGGCCGTCATCATGACAGCGCGGAAACGCTGATGGGCGGCCTCAGCTGCTGCTTCTCGGATGGTCTTGCCCGCGGCCCTTTGTTCCATCGCGAACTCAACGATCAAAATACCATTCTTCGCGGCCATCCCGATCAGCATGATCATCCCGATTTGCGTATAGAGATTGATGTCGCTGCCAACAATGGCAACTGCAGCGACGGCACCGAACATGGCGACAATCACTGACAATAGGATCGACACTGGCATGGTCCAGCTTTCGTATTGCCCGACAAGGAACAGATAGCCAAAGAGAACCGCCAGCATCAGGATCACTTGCACAAGGCCAGCAGAGTCCAGCTGTTGCTGTGCGGTGCCCGTCCATTCATACGCATATCCAGGCGGCAGAGCGGTTTCTGAAGTCTCGGCCATCACCCGGATCGCGTCCCCGGTCGACAGGCCTGGGGCCGGAACAGCAGTCACAGTGGCCGAGCGGAACAGGTTGTGCCGTTTGAGCAATACCGGGCCCAGCACGTTCTCGACGTCAATCAACGTTCCAAGTGGCACCATTTTACCTTGGGTCGAGCGCACATAAAGATTGCCGATGCTTTCGACCTTGTTCCGGTAGGAACCGTCAGCCTGTATCATAACGCGATAGACGCGACCGAACAGATTGAAGTCGTTGACATAGTACGATCCCAAGTGCGCCTGCATGGTCTGGAACACTTCTGCCACGGACACCTGTAGCGTCTTGGCCTTTTCGCGATCCAGATCCACAAAGAGCTGCGGAACATTGGCGCGGAAGGTGGTATAGGCTTGCGCGATCTCGTCGCTCTGGTTGGCGGCGTAGACAAATGAACCCACAGCAGCAGAAAGTTCCTGTGCTGATCCGCCTGCTGTCTGCTGCACCTCCATTTCTACACCTGCCGACATGCCCAGACCCTGAATGGGCGGTGGGTTGAACGCCACGATCGAGGCCGCAGCTTCTCCATAAGCAACTGCAAGAACCTGATCTAGAATGCCATTGGCACTCAGTTCATCCGTTTGGCGTTCGTCCCAATTATCCAGATTGACGATGATCATCGCGCCGTTGGTGATCAGCCCATTGAGCAGTGAAAATCCATTCACAAGGACTGTATTTGCAACCCACGGGATCTCGCGCAATTGTTCGTTGACGCGCGCGGTAACTTCTTCGGTGCGGTTCAGCGTCGCCGCGTCGGGCAACTGAACATCGACAAAGAGGTAGCCGTTGTCTTCGAGTGGAATAAATCCTTTGGAAGTATTTGTGAAAAGCACCCCAGTACCGACACCAAAAGCTGCGATGATCGCCAGACCGATCATTGGTACCCGCAACAATCGCCTGACGATACCGACATAGCCGTTGCGCATGCCGCCAATGAACCCTTCGAACACGGCCAGCAATCCCTTGGGAGGGCCGGAACGCGCCTTGAGCACAAGCGCACACATGGCAGGTGACAACGTCAGCGCGTTGATCGAGGAAATGACAACGGCGGTCGAGATCGTTACCGCGAACTGCGAATACAGTTGCCCCGTGATCCCGGGCATAAAGGTTACAGGTACGAAAACAGCGAGCAGAACCAGCGTGGTCGCAATAACCGGTCCAGTGATCTGTCCCATGGCCTTGCGCGTTGCCTCTACTGGGGGCAGACCCTCTTCGGCGATGATCCGTTCGACGTTTTCCACCACGACGATGGCGTCATCCACAACAATCCCGATGGCCAGAACCAGAGCAAAGAGCGAGATGGTGTTCAGCGACATGCCAAATGCCAACAGGAAGGCAAATGTACCAATGAGGGAAACCGGGATCGCCACCGCCGGGATCAACGTCGCGCGCAGTGAGCCGAGGAAAACGAACACCACAGAGATCACCAGTGCAAAGGTGAGCATGAGGGTTGAAACCACGTCATTCAACGATTGCTCCACAAAGTCAGTGGAGTTGAACGGGATCTCGTATTCAACATCGTCCGGGAAGGTGCGGGACAGACGTTCCAATTCAGCAGTTACACGTTCAGAAACGGCCAGAGCATTTGCGCCGGGCGCTTGATAAATTCCCAAAACAGTGGCGGGCTGGCCTTCGTAGAAACCAGAAGCGGAATAGAATTGAGCACCCAATTCAACCTTGGCAATGTCCCTGATACGTACGACCGATCCCGCGTCGCCTGTGCGAACGACAATGTCCTCGAACTCCTGCGCGGATGTCAGCCTGCCTTTGGTTTTGATCGTGTATTGGAACGTCTGGTTGCCCGGTACAGGCGGCGCACCGATGGCGCCTGCTGACACTTCAGTGTTTTGTTCACGCACTGCATTGATGACATCGCCGGGCGTGATGCTGAGGCCTGCCATCTTGTCGGGATCCATCCATATGCGCATGGCATAACTCAGGTCCGTCAGAACATCGGCCTTGCCAACGCCTGCGACCCTTGCCAGCGCATCCTTGAGATTGATCGATGCATAGTTCGACAAGAACACGTCGTCGTAGGTGCCGTCCGGTGACGTCAGCGTGATCACCATCAGCATGTTGGTCGAGGACTTCTGCGTAACCACGCCGGACGAAGTAACCTCGGTCGGCAAAGAGGCCAGCGCTTGTGCAACACGGTTTTGAACGTTGACCGAAGCGATGTCTGGATCGGTACCAACTTCAAACGTCACATTAAGCGAGTACGATCCGCTGTCGGCTGACGTGGACGTCATATAGATCATATCGTCCACGCCGTTGACCTGCGCCTCGATCGGGGCGGCCACCGCGTTTTCGACGGTTTCTGCGTTGGCTCCGGTGTAGTTGGCAGAAACACTCACCACAGGCGGCGTAATGTCAGGGAATTGTGCGACGGGCAGGGCGAAATAACCGATGCCGCCCAAGATTGTCAGCACCAGCGAAATGACAAGCGCCGTCTTCGGACGGCTAATGAAAATGGCTGAGAACATCGATCAGTCCCCGACGCTTTCAGCCGCAGTTACGGCATCCACAGCAACCCCCGGTCGAACTCGTTGCAATCCTTCGACGATCACACTTTCTCCGGCCTGTAGCCCATCCAGCACAATGATTGCCGTGTTAACTACCTCTCCGGTGGTGATATAGCGCTGTTCGGCCATTTGCTGATTGTTCACGACAAGAACAAAATCCCCGCGCTGATCACGCTGCAAAGCAGCTTGTGGTATCAGAACCCGCGGTGTGGGCTCCAGCGCCTGAATGCGAACATGCAAAAAGGCTCCGTCCACGATCAAGCGGCTTTCGTTCTTGAACTCGGCCCGCAATGAAATCGAACCAGTCAATGGGTCAATCCGGTTGTCGACAAACACGATCTCACCAGATTCGTCCAACGGTGTGCCATTGGGAAGTTCCAGGAACACGTCGGGGCTTTGTCCGCTTTCTACGAGGGATGCGGTTGACTGATTCAACTGCTCTAGAACAGTGATCAACTGCTTTTCATTCAGCGAGAATTCCACATAGATCGGGCTTTCGCGAACAATGGTAACCAGCGGCGCGTTTGAGGGGCCGACGATGTCACCAATCGAGGTTTCAGTGCGGCCAATACGCCCCGCAAACGGTGCATGGATATTGGTGTAGCTTAAATCCAGCTCGGCCTGTTGAATTGCGGCGTGCGCCGATTTGACCGAAGCTTCGGCTACCAGTTCATTGGCGCGCGCGATATCGCGTTCAGAAACGGGAACCGCGTCTCGCCGCAGCAGTTCTTCCTTTCGTTCCAACTCTACAGTTGCCAATTCCAGTTCGGCTTCGGCCCGGTCCAGGTCCGCTTTGCGGGCTTCCAGGGTCGCCTCATAGAGATCGGGCTCAATCTCAAACAAAAGTGTGCCTTCATCCACCGAGCTACCGTCTTCGACCTTCTTGCTTTGCAAAAAGCCGCTGACGCGTGCAACAATTTCGACTTTGTCGATGGCCTCGCCTCGACCGATGAAAACGGCCTCGTCGGTGATGTCCTGGGTGTATGCCGCGGCAACGCTGACTTTCGGGGCAGGCGTGTTTTCGGCGGCTTCATCCTGCGCCAAAGCGGGTGTCGAAAAAATGCTGAACGAAGCGACGAGGCCAATCAGACCGTGACGCAGAGTGTATTTATTGTCTGGACGTAAGTAATCGGATCTGTCGATCATTCGAAGAGCCCCTCGGATTTTGTATTTGGCGCACAATGAGCCAAACACCTGTAAAGGTTCGGCCTCGGACGCGAGTCGGCGTGTATTTGTCCATAGGATGGCCGTATTCCGGGATTATCTCAACCAATGGTTTTTTTGACAGTGGTAGGCTTAACATTGATCACACACTGATTTTTTGATTTGCGATCAGGGTAGCTATCATTAACGACTCTCAGTCGACCCAGTTGGAATTGCGGGTTCCGAGGACCATAGGATGCACAATCAGAATCTAAGGAGCTTTGCCTTTCTTCTAGACGAAGGCTTTACGATGCAAGCATTCTCGTCTGCAGTAGAAGTTCTTAGGTTGATTGGTCAGTTGAAAACCAACTCAGGCATAGAATACCGCGCCGTGTCTATGACCAACGCACCAGTTGCGGCCTCCAATGGGTTGCAGCTGATTCCGGACGCCAAATTGGATGACATTGCGCCACGCACCGTGATTGTCGCCGTGGCAGGTGCCAGTGCCAATCGGACTAGGGCCTCAAACTATGTAGCACAGTTGCGGGACTGGGCCAGGCTTGGTCACCCGGTCTGGGGAATTTCATCCGGGGTGGTTCGTCTTGCACAATCCGGGCTGTTGGATGGGCGACGGGTCGCTGCTCACTGGGAAGACGTGCAATACTTGCGTCAGTCACATCCGCTGGTTCAGGTGAGCGCTTCGTTGTTTGTCGTCGATGGTTCTTTTGCAACCTGCGCTGGAGGCGGGGCGGCCACAGATTTGATGTTGTGGATGGTGCGTCGTGAGTTTGGCGCAGACTTGTCCGATGATATTGCCTCTCGCTTGATTATTGACGCAGTAAGAGACGGGCGGACCACGCAGCGACGTGTTTCTGACATGCGATTTGAAACGGCCAATCAGCGTGTCTATGCGGCGCTGGGTGCGATGAGGGCAAATTTGTTTGACCCGCTACCGCTTACGGACATAGCTGCGGCGCAAGGACTTTCACAACGCCAGCTTGAGCGGCTTTTTTTGCAGGAGTTTGGTCGAACCCCTTCAAATGTTTATAAAGAGTTGCGACTGGAAGACGCGCGTCTGGATGTAATGGCCGGGCGCAGAAGCCTTCTCGAAATTGCGATGGACTACGGGTATTCAGCGGCCACCTTTTCGCGCAACTATCAAAAGTTTTTTGGCGTGTTGCCCTCGGATGATCGCATGGGGCGAGAAAAAGGGATGTCGGAAAATCCGCGCTGACATGTCGAAAATTCGAAGTTCTTAATTGAAATTGCGGACTAGTTCAGTGGCAGTTGAAGCAAGGACAGCGTCATATGCCTATCCCATTGATCATGGTTGCTCCGAACGGTGCTCGAAAAACTCAAGAGGATCATCCGAACCTGCCAGTCGATCTGGACGAGATCGTTGCCACCGCGAAGAGCTGTTTTATCGCGGGAGCGAGAGCATTGCATCTGCATGTGCGCGATGAGCAAGGGCGACACTCTTTGGACGCTGGGCGATACAATGAAGCGATTGCTGCGCTGGGCGGAGCAGTACCCGAGATGCAGGTTCAACTTACGACTGAATCCGCGGGCCTTTATGGCCCACAGGACCAATTCGACTGCCTGGCCAAAGTCTCACCGGATTGGGCCAGCGTTTCTGTTCGTGAAATCAACCGCGACCCAGAAGTTGCACGCGGACTCTACCATCTATGCGCCGACCAAGGCACACGTGTGCAGCATATTGCCTATGACGCCACGGATATTGCCTTGCTGCATCGTTGGAGAAGAGAAGGCGTCGTGCACCCGGAACAGGACGAGGTCATCTGTGTACTGGGGACCTATGAACCGCCTCGCGCCGGGACACAGGACGAATTGTTTAAATTTGTCGCTGCCATGCGCGATCTGCGGTTTTCAGTTTGCGCGTTTGGAGCAAGCGAACAAACCTGCCTGAACCGGGCTGCAGCGTCAGGTGCAGAAATCCTGCGAGTTGGATTCGAGAATAATCTGACCGCTCCAGACGGAGCGCTTTGGCGTAGCAATGCCGATGCGGTATCATCTTTGAAAGCCTGTTTTGAAAGGAACGCCGCATGAGTCATGTATTTCCGCGTCATTGCCATTCATCCCTGCCTACCGCGGTTGCCGGAGATGGATGCTATTTGATCGACAGCGATGGAAAACGGTACTTTGATGCCTCTGGCGGGGCGGCGGTGTCGTGCTTGGGGCATACAAACGAACGCATACGAGAGGCGATCAAAAACCAAATTGACACTTTGGCCTTTGCACATACCGGCTTTTTTACCTCGGAACCTGCTGAACAACTGGCTGACTTGCTGATTGCCAATGCCCCCGCCGGGATCGAGCGCGTGTATTTCGTATCCGGTGGCTCCGAAGCGGTTGAGGCGGCGATCAAATTGGCTCGGCAGTATTTTTGGAAATCGGGCAGCCCGAACGCCGTAACTTGATTGCGCGTCGACAAAGCTATCACGGCAACACGCTTGGTGCGCTAGCGGCGGGTGGGAACGCCTGGCGTCGTCAGCAATTTGACCCGTTACTGATCGGGGTAAGCCATATTGCGCCTTGCTATGAATATGCCGAACGCGACACGGGTGAGAGCCTTTATGAGTATGGCCAGCGCGTTGCGAATGAATTGGAAGAAGAGATTTTACGCCTTGGACCAGAAACGGTTATGGCCTTTGTGGCTGAACCAGTTGTCGGTGCCACGTTGGGAGCTGTTCCGGCGGTTGAAGGCTACTACACGCGCATCCGTGAAATTTGTGACGCATACGGCGTCTTGCTGATCTTGGATGAGGTCATGTGCGGGATGGGGCGTACGGGTCATCTGTTCGCATGTAACGGCGAGGATGTGCGACCTGACATCGTTACCATCGCCAAAGGGTTGGGGGCAGGTTATCAGCCAATTGGCGCGATGCTGTGCTCTGGGGCGATTTATAACGCCATTTCAGAGGGATCGGGGTTCTTTCAACATGGTCACACATATATCGGTCACCCGACAGCGACGGCGGCTGGTCTGGCTGTGGTTCGTGAATTGACGGATCCTGGCATGATGCCACGGGTGCGCGAGCTGGGTGGGGTGTTGGAAACCGCCTTGAACAACACGCTGGGGCAACACCCGTACGTCGGGGATATTCGGGGGCGCGGTCTGTTCTGGGGGGTCGAACTGGTGGAAAACCGGGATACAAAGTCACCCTTTGACGCGGCGCTTGGGTTGGCCGGGAAAATAAAGAAGGCAGCGGTCGCGAACGGATTGATATGTTATCCTATGCCGGGCACCCGTGATGGCCGATCTGGGGATCATGTCCTGCTCGCGCCTCCATTCATTATGTCCGACACCGATCCGCAATTGATAGCGACACGCCTGGCGGAGGCGATCGAAACTGCAGTTGGGTAGACAATGAGGGAAATTGCCCGGGATTGTTATAATTTCGGAAACAGTTCGAGCCGAGACTTTCATTTAATAAACAAGGGGCTGCAAGGAATCTTTGGCGTTTTCTGAATTTTCGCGCAAAATGGAAAAAATTTTGGGGGAATGTCTAATGAAGAAACTTATTGTTTTGGCGGCAGTGCCATTGGTTCTGTCTGGCTGTAGCAATCCGGTCAAAAGCCTGCCCGAGGGGTTACAGTCCCAAAAGTCCGCCTGTGCTGCAGCGGCAATTTCCAGGTCTGCTCCGACATAGGGCACAGCGTACGTGAGGCTGAAGGCGGTACCACAGCCGAACAGCAACAAAAGGAATTCGTGCTGTCGCAACCGATCGTCGACTAAGAGTCCCGCAAACGTAGGAACACCTGCCGTCTTGAGAACAGCAGGTGGCTAGTCGTGTCCGCGGATGTGTTGATCAGTCGCGAATGCCCGAGAACCGCTCTTGCCATTCTTCGCGCTGCTCGTCGGTGATTTTGGCAAACAGCACCTCTGGCACGGTGAACTCATGCCCGGCGGGCAGGGCGTTCAGCGCCGCCTCGACGTCGTCGGGCCAGCTGGTGTCGAGCGTGTTCATCGCACTTAGCATCTTGGCTGAGGCTGTAGGGATAAACGGCGCGCTCAGCACCGCGTAGAAGCGGATCAGGTTCAAACCCATGCGCACCTGTCCCGCAGCTTTGGCAGGATCAGTCTTGAACGCGGTCCATGGTGCGGTGTTTTGCAAATACTCATTGCCTGCAACCCAGATCGCGCGCAGCTCTTGAGCGGATTTACGAACTTCCATCGCCTCCATGTACTTCTCATAGGCGCGTACGCGGGTGGTCAGATCGGCAATCAGCGTCTGCTCTGCCTCGCCGTATTCGCCCTCTGGCACAGCTTCCGAGAATTTGGACCGACAGAATTTGGTGATGCGGCTGACAAAATTGCCAAGCACGTCGGCCAGATCCTTGTTCACCGAGGTTTGGAAGTTTTCCCAAGTGAACTCGCTATCGCTGTTCTCTGGCGCGTGGCTCAACAGCCACCAGCGCCAGTAATCCGCGGGCAAAATGTCCAGCGCCTGATCCATGAACACGCCGCGCCCCTGGCTGGTCGAGAACTGACCGCCGTCATAATTCAGGTAGTTGAACGATTTCAGGTGGTCGACCATTTTCCATGGCTCGCCCGAGCCCAGAATGGTCGCCGGAAACGACAGTGTATGGAATGGCACGTTATCTTTGCCCATGAATTGGACGTATTTCACATCCCCCGCGCCTTTGTCGGTACGCCACCAGCGTTCCCAGTCCGCGTCCGCCTTGCCGTTCGCCTCGGCCCATTCGCCAGCGCAGGCGATGTATTCAATCGGCGCGTCGAACCAGACGTAGAACACCTTGCCTTCCATGCCGGGCCAGTCGGCGTCGCCCTTTTTGACCGGAATGCCCCAATCCAGATCACGGGTGATGCCACGGTCCTGTAGGCCGTCACCGTCATGCAGCCATTTCTTGGCAATTGACGTGGTCAGCACCGGCCAATCCGCTTTGCCGTCGATCCAGGCGTCCAGCTGATCCTTGAGCTGCGACTGACACAGATAGAGGTGCTTGGTTTCGCGCACCTCCAGATCGGTCGAGCCGCTGACAGCCGAACGTGGCTCGATCAAATCGGTGGGGTCCAACTGCTTGGTGCAGTTCTCACACTGGTCGCCGCGCGCCTTGTCATAGCCGCAGTTGGGGCAGGTGCCCTCAATATAGCGATCTGGCAGGAACCGACCGTCGGCGTTGGAATAGACCTGCTTTTCGCTCACTTCACGGATCAACCCGGCGTCCGCCAGTTTGCCCGCAAAATGCTGGGTCAGCCTGTGGTTTTGCGGGCTGGATGAGCGGCCAAAGTGGTCAAAGCTCAACCCGAACCGGTCTGCAATATCCGACTGCACACCGTGCATTTCGGCGCAGTATTCCGCCACCGGTTTGCCCGCCTTGGCGGCGGCCAGTTCGGCCGGGGTGCCGTGTTCATCGGTGGCGCACAGGAACATGACCTCGTTGCCCCGGCCGCGGTTGTACCGCGCATACAGGTCCGCAGGCAGCTGCGAGCCAATCAGATTGCCGAGGTGCTTGATCCCGTTGATGTAGGGAATCGCCGAGGTGATGAGAATCCGTGCCATATCCGCTTCCGTCTGATGTCTGTGGCCCGTCTAACCCATGTCGCGGGCCAGCAAAAGGGCGGCCTTTGTTTGGCGCGATTTTCCTGTCACCGCTTTGACATGAAACAGGCGCGAAAGGTCGCTTTGGCTTCATGTTGACATTACCTTTGGTTGTCTTTTGTGGTTGTAATGTCTTGAAAAGTTGTGGCGGGCTTCCCATTTTGATTGCATACAAATGTATACCGAAGGGGTTTTGATGTTCGAATTTCTACTTGATGCAGCTTTTGCACCGTTCACTTTGGCACTGGCATTGCTTGTCGGTTTGCTGGGGCTGGAATTGGTTGCGCTGCTCTTGGGTGGAAGCCTGATGGCCGGTGACGGGGAACTCGACATGGATGTCGATGTTGCGCCGGAACTTGGTGATCTGGATCTGGACATCGACGTGGATGCGGATGCCTTTGAAATCGCTGACGTAGAACCGGATGTTGCGCCTGAAATGGCCGCTCCGGGTCCGGCAAGCTGGCTAGGTCTGGGGCGCATGCCCTTTATGATCTGGCTTGCGGTTTTGCTGATGGGCTTTGGCCTGAGCGGCATGGGCCTGCAGATCGCCTTGCGCAATCTGATCGGGGCTGACCTGCCTGCGATCTGGGCTGCGATCCCGGCGGGGGCCTTCGGTCTGTGGTTTGCACGTGGCTTTGGCGCGGTCTTTGCCCGCCTTTTACCCAAGACCGAGACCGAAGCCGTGTCTGAGCGCATGTTGGCGCGCAGCCGTGGGGTGATCACCCAAGGCACTGCCGCGCGCGGTCGCCCGGCCGAGGTACGTGTAACCGACCGCTACGGAAACTCCCACTACCTGCGGGCCGAACCCCTGCAAGACGGTGAGACACTGGGTCAAGGCACCGAAGTGCTGGTGTTACGCAATCGCCGAAACGGTGCATTTGTTCTGATCGGCCTGTCCGAGTGACGCGACAGGCCCGACCTACCTAGGTCGAAAACTATCAAAAAATTCCAAAGTGGAGGATTAAGCATGGAATTTGAATTCCTGGCGATTGTTGTCGCCTCAGTCATTGTTGTTTTGCTTTTGATTGGCCTTGTTCTGGGCCGATTGTATCGCCGGTCTACCCGCGAGATCAGCCTTGTGAAGACAGGGGCAGGTGGCAAGCGGGTGATCATGGACGGGGGTACCATTGTCGTGCCGCTGCTGCACGAGGTGAGCCCGGTGAACATGAAAACCCTGCGCCTTGAAGTGCAGCGCAACGGCGAGGCTGCTCTGATCACCCAAGACCGTATGCGTGTGGACGTGGGCGTTGAATTTTACGTCTCCGTACAGGCTTCTGAGGAGGGGATCGCGCGGGCTGCGCAAACACTTGGCAGCCGGACATTCGATGTCGAGCAACTGCGCGAGATGATCGAAGGTAAGCTGATCGACGGCCTGCGCGCTGTGGCGGCCCAGATGACCATGGACGGTCTGCATGAAAACCGCGCTGATTTTGTACAAGAGGTGCAGAATGCGGTGTCCGAGGATCTGTTGAAAAACGGCCTGTCGCTGGAGTCCGTCTCGCTGACGGCTCTGGACCAGACCCCATTTGAAGCTTTGGACGAGAACAACGCCTTTAACGCCGTTGGTATGCGCAAATTGGCCGAAGTCATCGCGACGTCCAAGAAAGAGCGCGCGCAGATTGATGCGGATGCCGAGGTCGAAGTGCGCCGTGCTGCGATGGAAGCCGCGCGTCAGCGGATGCTGATCGAGCAAGACGAAGAGCAAGCCCGCATCGAGCAGGCGCAGCAGGTCGAAACCATGAAAGCTGCACAAGAGGCCGAGATTGCGGCTCGGATGGAGGATTCGGTGCGTGAAACCGAACGCGCCCGGATTGCGCGGGAAGAGGCCATCCGCGCCGCCGAGATTGAGCGCGAGCGGAAGATCCGCGATGCTGAAATCTCGAAAGAGCGCGAACTGGAGGTTGCCGAACAGGAACGCCAGATCATCATCGCGCAGAAGTCTGAAGAGGAAAGCCGCGCCCGTGCGTCTGCCGACCTGGCCCGGGCCGAAGCAACCAAAGCGACCGAAGCCGTGGCAACCGCGCGCGAAGTGGCCGAGGCCGAGCGTCAGAAGCAGATCGTTTTGATCGAAGCGACTCGTGAGGCCGAGCGTCAGGCGACCGCGATCCGATTGGCGGCGCAAGCCGAGAAAGAAGCTGCAGCAGACCGCGCCGAAGCACGCCGTGAAGAGGCGCAGGCCGAGGCCGATGCGCTCAACATCCGGGCCGAGGCCAAGAAAAACGACATGCTGGCCGAAGCTGAAGGTAAGCGCGCGATTGTCGAGGCCGAGAATGTGTTGTCGCCCGAGCTGATCGACATGAAGGTCGATTTGGCACGGATCGAGGCGATGCCGGGGATCGTGGCCGAGATGGTCAAACCGGCCGAAAAGATCGACTCGATCAAGATCCACCAAGTGGGCGGTGTCGGCATGCCAGCGACCGGCGGCGGTGCAGGCGGCGACAAGCCAGTGGTGAACCAGGCACTGGATTCGATCATGGGCATGGCCGTGCAGATGCCCGCGCTCAAGAAGCTGGGCGAAGAGTTGGGCTTGTCGATGGAAAACGGCGTGAGCGGCGTGGCAAATGGCGTGTTGGGGCCGGTGACCGAGGAGGTTGCTCAAAACATCGAAGCTGCGGACGTTGAATCCACGACCCATTAACCAACGATTAGCAAGCTAAATGGGCCGGTTCTTCCGGCCCATTTGTTCCGTAGAAGCCGGAACAAATGGGCACATGACGCAAGCCATTGGCCTTCCGGCTTCGGTCGGCAAATGTCCAGCAACTTAGTCAATTGTTCACTGAGAGGCTAAAGTGCCATGGGTCAACGGGTCAAACACCAGAGTTGATAGAGCGCAACACCGGATGCGAGCATGGCCAAGGGCAGCCATGCTGCACCTGACTGTTCCAAATGAACAACCATTGCATCGCTCTCAAAGCATCTGCCCAACTCGTTGAAACAGTCCCTCTTTTTGAAGTTGGACTGATAGTACGCAAAGAGGAAAATTGCTGAAAAACCCGTGCAAACTACAAAGACTGTTTTCCTGAACCACTTTTTCATCGCCCCAGTTTACAATTTGCCTCTCGAAGCACAATCAGCGCATTACCAACAAAGCAGCCCACAGGATCCCGTCGGTTTTCTTCGGTGATGACCTTCTTCGTTGTCTCGTGTTCCTATTTTCCCTCGCGCTGCTTGCGCAGAAGTCGCCCGATGGTGAACGACGTGCGTGGCGCGTAGACATAGTTGGTGCGCTCATCGGGTGTTGGACGAGCTCGCATACGGGTCAGGCCGAAGACGATCAGTACAACGTGGCCTGATGCGACAAAGGCAAATAGCGCCCCTGGCCCATAGGCGTCGATCAACGAGGATGACACATAAGGCGATGCTATTGCGCCTAGTGCAAAAAAGAACATGAGCGCGGCCGACAGCTCAACCCGTTGTTCGGATGTGGCAAAGTCATTGGCGTGCGCGGCAGAAACCGAAAAGATCGGGAAGGTGGTGAAACCAAAGAACCCTGCGGCCAACATCACACCCAGAGTACCTGTGCCGCTGGCTGCCATTGTAATGCCGCAGCTGACGACCGCCACTGCAGATAGCCAGATCAAGACCCAGCGGCGGTCGAATTTGTCTGCCAACCAGCCCATTGGATATTGTGCCAGTGCGCCGCCCAGAACGAATGAGGCCAGGAAAAAGGCGATCTGATCGATCTCCAAGCCTACTTCCTGCCCGTATACGGGGCCAACCATTCGGAACGAGGCCGAACTAAGCGCCGCCACGATCACGCCAGCAACTGCAAGCGGAGAACAACGCCAGGCCAATTTAGGTCGCAAACGCGGCGCCTTAGGTGTTTCGGGCTGACTGGCTTTCGTCAGGGTGAGAGGCAGTAGAGCAGCGCAGCAAAGAATGGCCAGGAGATTGTACGAGACGTATGACGCAGGCGGAAGAATGGCGATGATCAGCTGCGCTCCCAGCGAGGCGCTCATATCCACGATACGATAGGTACCAGTTGCGCGGCCCCGGTTCTCGTTGGTGACTTTGGAATTCAGCCAAGCTTCGATCACGGTATAACAACCGGCAACGCATGTGCCTGACGCAATCCTAAGAGCGGCCCAGATATATGGGTTTTCGGTCAAAGTATGGCCGATCAATCCCATGGCACCCAATGCCGTGCACACGGCAAAAGCCCGCGAATGGCCAATGCTTCCCATAAGGCGTGGCGCCCACCAACAACCTATGAAAAAGCCGACAAAATGCGCCGACCCCAGCAAACCGATGTGCTCTTTGCTGAAATCCAATGTCAGCCCCGAGATGGCATCGAGCGGGCCGACACCTCCGGTCGAAAGTTGCAACAAGACGACGGACAAGAATAGGGCGGCAAATGAAACGATCAGGCGCATAATTGTGCAGCCTTACGTGCTTTGTCGTGGGATGCACGCGATTAATCGACCTGTGCAGGTCGATTTTGGTCGATTTTCAATATTTGTTGGATGGTTTCCGGTCCCCGTTTTTTCTTTCGTGATGTGGATCGCTTGTGATTATGGTGTTCTTGGGCGGGCGGAGCATCTCTTGGTTTCGCAACGCTGGATTGAACAGAACTTATTTCGGAGAATTTTTATGGGTCGATTGATCTTGTCGTTGGTGTTCGTTTGCATTGGAACGGTTGCTCTGGCTGCCTGTCCGAAATCGTCTCCTGCAGTTGCAAAGAGTTTCTTGCAAAGCGGAGATCAGCGTGTGAATGCCGCTTGGCTGAAAAAGAACCTGTCAGGACGAAAGGTCATTTTTCCCAGTGGCGAATACGAGCAATATTGGGAGAATGGCTCATACTCTTACCATTCTGGTTCGCAGAAGTGGGCCGCAAATACATACCAGTTCTACGACAGCGGAATGCGTTGCATCGGATATAGCAACCCGCGGTTCGATCTTTACGTGGTAAACGGCGGCAAACTCGTTTTAGTCAATCAGAACAAGGAGCGCTATGTCGCCCGCATCAAGTGAGGGGACTTATGCAGGCCAGGTATTCATTGCCATGGCCACCTCGTTTCACGGCTGTCATTCTACCTGTTTGACAGTCGCCCTTATGTCCAATGCGACCGTGTCGGCAACAAGATCCTTGTAGCCAGAAGCGCCGAATGTGTCGCGGCTGATCTGCCCGCCCAGCCGGACGTTGAGTTGACTGAGGTCTCCAGTAGCGCTGCCACGTTGCCGGTAGATTTCTGCTGTTAAAACAACTGGCTGAACAACGTCACGCACTTTCAGTTTGCCATGTATTTGTGCGCCGTCGGATATGCGCCCCCTGGCCCCCAGCTGGACGCGGGTCGAGGTGAAGCGAATGACCGGATATCGCTCGGCGTAAAGTACTTCGGCGCCGGTCATGGCCTGTGTGACAAAAAACAGCCCTGTTTTGGCGCGTGTCACATCTACAGTCACGTCGACAGAGCTAGCAGCCAGGTCTTGCGGGTCAATCATGATGTCGGCGCTTTTGACCGGCATCGTGCCATGTTGTGCCGCCCCTGAGAGTTTGAATGAAAAGCCGACAGACGAATTTTGCTTGTCCAACTCATAGCGCGTGGGCCTCGCATAGGCTGCTCTGGCAAACGGAAGGCTGGCCAGTGACAGAACCATCGCGCGGCGGCTCAACTGTGGTTTTGAGTTCAATCCGCAACTAGTGGGCTGTCGAGGCTGGTCTGGTCTTGGAATAGGCTTCATTGGGCATCCTTGTGGGACTAGCCTGACATGAAATGGCCTGCGCATGTGCAAAAGTCTGCGGTTTTCACCGTATTGTCAGCCGGGTGTGATCCCAGAACACGGTTCGTCGGAATGCCGTGCAAGGGTCAATCCGGCGCGGGGCCGGGTTTGTGTGGCGATCCAGGTCATTGGGGGCAGGGCGCGGGCGCGGCGGCGCTCCAGCTGCCAGCGTCGTTTCGTACCACTGTGAGTGGGGGCCATGTGCCAGCGGCTCTCAATCCCTTGCGAGCCACCATCACCAGGGTCAGAAGCAACCCAAGCGGTGCCTTGCCCAGGGTGCCGCCGGTTTCTGCCGCCAGATGCATCCGCCGCACGGGTGTCAGGGCAGGGGCTGCGGGTAGATCCCCAATTACCAGCGGCACGGCGCCGGCCCGCAAGGCTTCCTCCATGCTCCACAGCAGATCCTCGGTCCGGCGGGGGTGGACAAAGATGAACCGCGCCGGATCGGCAAAATCCAGCATCCCGTCGGGGTTCAGTCGGTCCGCCTCCCACGCGGGTGCGATCCACAGGATGGGGCCTTGCATTTTCCCGGCCAGCCACAGGGCAAAGCTGCGCCGCGCCGGGCCGCAGGCTTCGTGCACGCGGGCCAATTGCAAGGAGACCTCGGGGTGCAGGGGCAGCGCTGGCCCGGTACGGCGATTGGTGTGGCGTTTGAGCAGGTGAGTCGACATGATCACACTGTATCATGTTCCCTCTTTGTTCTCAATTGGGGTGCGAAGAGAGGCAACGCTTCTTTAGGACTTTTCCTGCACGGCTCCGTCCTGTTTCAGCCATTCGGTGAACCCACCCTCAAGGTGCAGCACAGGGGAGAGGCCCATCTCTTGGGCAATCTTGGCGCTGAGTGCGGAGCGCCAGGCGCTGGCGCAGTAGAAGACATAGGTTTTGTCCTGGTTGAAGACGTCCTTGTGATAGGGGCTGTCGGGATCGATCCAGAATTCGAGCATCCCGCGCGGACAGGAGAAGGCGCCGGGGATCATGCCTGCGCGTTGAAGCTCGCGGATGTCGCGCAGGTCGACAAAGACATAGTCGTCATTGTCGTAAAGCGTCTTGGCCTCGGCAACGGGCATGGTTTCGACCTGTTCGTTGGCCTCGGCCAGAAGCGTCTTGATCCCTTTGGTAATGGTTTGCGGCATTGCTCTCTCCCCTTTGTCACTATGCAGGCTGTCTGAAATTAGGGCGGCCGACAAGGGGTTGCCTCTGCCCGATTGCCCGCTAGGGTCTGCGCCCAAGCAGTGAGAGGATTTCCCATGAAGATGAACCCGTTGGGCCGCACCGGCCTGCAGGTGTCCGAACTGTGCCTGGGCACGATGACCTTTGGTACTCAGACTGGAGAGGCCGAGGCCCATGCGCAGTTGGATTTGGCGCTGGCCTCGGGCATCAATTTTGTTGATGCGGCCGAAATGTATCCGGTGAACCCGATCTCGGCGGAAACCGTGGGGCGGACTGAAGAGATCATTGGCACTTGGAATGCGGCCCACGCAAGCCTGCGGGGCGATTACATTCTGGCCACGAAACACTCGGGCGCGGGTTTTGCCCACGCCCGTGACGGCGCGCCGATTTCGGCGGCGACCATTCCAGAGGCGATTGAGGGCTCGTTGAAGCGGTTGCAGACGGATTACATCGACCTCTACCAATTCCACTGGCCCAATCGCGGCAGCTACATGTTCCGGCAGAACTGGACCTTTGATCCCTCGGGGCAGAACCCTGCTGAGGTGTTGGAGAATATGGTCGAGTGCCTGGAGGCGCTGCAGGCTCAGGTCGACAAGGGCAATATCCGGGCCTTTGGGCTGTCGAACGAAAGCGCCTGGGGCACGGCGCAGTGGTTGCGATTGGCCGAGGCCGGACATGGGCCGCGTGTGGCGACAATCCAGAACGAATATTCGCTGCTGTGCCGGATGTATGACACCGATCTGGCCGAATTGAGCGTGAACGAAGATGTGGGGCTGATGGCCTTTTCACCTTTGGGCACAGGGTTGCTGACAGGTAAGTATCAAGGCGGGGCGGTGCCGGACGGGTCTCGCAAGGCAATCAGCCCTGAACTTGGAGGGCGTCATTCCGAGCGTGTCTACGATGCGGTGGATGTCTATCTAACAATTGCTCAAAAGCACGGGCTGGATCCGGTGCATATGGCCTTGGCGTGGTGCCGGACCCGTCCGTTCATGGCCTCGGCCATCTTTGGGGCAACGCGGATGGAGCAGTTGGAGCACATCTTGGGCTCGGTGGATGTTGTTTTGTCTGCAGAGGTGCTGGATGAAATCAACGCCGCGCATCGAGCGCATCCGATGCCCTATTGATGCGGACGGGAAGGGGGCGCTGCCCCCCACCTGCGGCTCTCCCCGCCGTATTTTCACCGAGAAGAAATCTAGTGGTGTGTGGGTTGCCCGTGGTCCTGCCTTAGGTCGCGGGCCGTTAGGCCGTGCGCCGTACGAAAAGCGCGGGCAAAGCTGGATTGCGATGTGAAGCCGGTCGCCATGGCCACATCCATCAGCGGCATTTCCGTGTCGGTGACAAGACGGCGAGCTTCGGCCAGGCGCAAGTGCAGATAGTGATCCTGCGGCGTGGTGTTCAGGCGCAGGCGGAATTGTTGCTGAAGCGTGCGAGGGCTGGTGCCCAGGGTGGAGGCAATGTCGGTCAGTGGCATCGGCTCATCCAGCGCGGCCTCCATCAGGGCGTTGGCCTTGGCGGTCAGCGCGTTGTGGCGATAGGGCAACCCGGTGCGGCTTTGCGGTTTTGTTGGTGCGGGCGCGCCATCATACAGGAATAGGCCCGAAACGCGTGAGGCAAAGCCGGACCCATGGCGGGCGGCGATTATGTGCAACATCATCTCGATTGCGGGCATGGCACCGCCGGATGTGAGGCGGCCTTCGGATAGGGTGAAGCGGTCGCGCAGAACCTCGATCTCGGGGAAGCGGTTAGCGAAGTTGTCCAAGTCTTCCCAATGGGTGGTGGCAGAGTGACCATCCAGCAAACCAGCCTCGGCCATGAGCCAGGGGCCACCGTCAATGCCAGCAATTGTGGCTCCACTGGCCGCGATGCGGCGCAGACCGGCCAGCAAGCTGGGGGTGGCGTGGCGCGCCAATTGAAAACCGGCGATGACGATCAACAGATCACAGCCCTCCAACCGAGCCAGCGGGATGCCGGGTACGGCCAGGCCGCTGGTCAGATGCGCGGGCGCGTCCGTTGCGGTGACATAGTCCCAGTCAAACGCCGGGCGGTCGGCCAGCCGATTGGCTGCGCGCATCGGATCAACGGCCGCCGCGAAGCTGAGCGTGTTGCAATCATCCAGCACCAAAACGGCCGTTTTCAGGGCGCGGTGCTCGGGCTGAAGTATGTTTTTTGCGGATTTCATCAAGTTCGATTCGCATCATGTGAAGTTCTCGTGACAAAGCTGCGCCAGAGTCGGGGATGAACGCAAATTGGAATCCGTGGACAAGCCTGGGGATAAGCACAGGCAAAAGACGGTAAATCGAAGGGAAAACGCAAATGCCTTTGGAAATGAACCGCGAAGTCTTCATCACCTGCGCCGTGACCGGCTCGGGCGGGACGCAAGATCGCAGCCCCCATGTGCCCCGTTCGCCCAAGCAGATCGCCGACAGTGCGATTGCGGCGGCCAAGGCAGGTGCGGCAGTTGTGCACTGCCACGTGCGCGACCCTGAAACCGGCGCCCCCTCCCGCGATCTGGGCATGTTCCGTGAAGTGACGGACCGTATTCGCGACGCGGAAGTGGACATGGTACTGAACCTCACTGCTGGCATGGGCGGCGATATGGTATTCGGCGGGATCGAGAACCCGTTGCCATTGGCCGAGGCAGGAACTGACCTGGTTGGCGCGTCCGAGCGGGTGGCCCATGTGGCCGAATGCCTGCCCGAGATTTGCACGCTGGATTGCGGCACGATGAACTTTGCCGAAGCCGATTATGTCATGACAAACACCCCCGGCGCGTTGCGCGCCATGGGGCAGATGATGACCGATCTGGGCGTTAAGCCCGAGATCGAAGCCTTTGATACTGGGCACCTTTGGTTTGCCAAACAGCTGGTGAAAGAGGGGGTTCTGGAACCCAACGCGCTGGTGCAACTGTGCATGGGGGTGCCGTGGGGCGCACCCGACGATCTGAACACGTTCATGGCGATGGTCAACAACGTGCCAGACGAGTGGACCTTCTCGGCGTTCTCGCTGGGTCGCAACGAGATGGCTTATGTTGCAGCAGCCGTTCTGGCGGGTGGCAACGTGCGTGTCGGTCTGGAAGATAACCTGTGGCTGGAGAAAGGCGTGTTGGCCGAGAACTGGCAGTTGGTGGAACGGGCGGGCTCGATCATCGAGAACATGGGCGCGCGGGTCATCGGGCCGCAGGAAGTCCGCGAGAAGCTGGGTCTGGTGAAACGGGCTCCCAAGGGCTGAAGTTCCCCTTGTGGGCGATGAAGCGAAAAGGAAATACAGCAGGCATCATGTGAAGGAGTATCAACATGCGCATGATGTCTGTTTGTTTCGCATTTGCCGCCACGACTCTGCTGGGGGCGTGTTTGCCTTCGGATCCAGTTGAAATCGCCAACAAGCCCGAAGATCAGGCCTGCACGGCGCAAGGTGGAACCGTTGAGATCGTTGGCAAGGCGCAACGGCGGACGTGCGTTCTCCCGCTCTCGGATGCAGGCAAGACTTGTGAAACTGCGACGGACTGCGAAGGGTTCTGTCTGTCGGAAACCAAACAATGTAGCGCGGTCACCCCGCAATACGGTTGCATTCCCCATTTGGACGAAACCGGACGCGAATTGGTGATCTGCATCGACTAGAGGACTAACATGACAAAAACGGCAGCAATCATCGGCGGTGGTGTGATCGGCGGCGGATGGGCCGCGCGGTTCCTACTCAATGGCTGGAACGTGCGGGTGTTTGACCCGGACCCTGAGGCCGAGCGCAAGATTGGTGAAGTTCTGGACAACGCGCGTCGTTCGCTGCCGGGGTTGAGCGATGTGCCGCTGCCCGAAGAAGGGGCTTTGACCTTTCACGCTGAAATGGCTGATGCGGTGCAGGGGGCGGAATGGATTCAGGAAAGCGTGCCAGAGCGGCTGGACCTGAAGCTGAAGGTTTACAAAGGCTTGCAAGAGGCGTGTGATCCCGGTGCGGTTATCGGTTCCTCGACCAGTGGGTTCAAACCGTCCGAGCTGCAGACAGGCGCGTTGCGGCCCGAGCAGATCATGGTGACGCATCCGTTCAACCCGGTCTACCTGCTGCCGCTGATCGAGGTGGTGCCGACCGCCGCCAACAGCGCGGAATTTGTGGCACATACGCAGGACCTGCTGAAATCGGTGGGGTTCTTCCCGCTGCACGTCAAGAAAGAGATCGACGCGCATATTGCGGATCGCTTCCTTGAGGCCGTCTGGCGCGAGGCGTTGTGGTTGGTCAAGGATGGTGTCGCCACCACCGAAGAGATCGACGAAGCCATCCGCATGGGGTTTGGCATTCGTTGGGCGCAAATGGGTCTGTTCGAAACCTACCGCGTCGCGGGTGGCGAGGCTGGTATGAAGCACTTCATGGCGCAGTTTGGCCCCGCACTGGAATGGCCCTGGACCAAACTAATGGACGTGCCCGAGTTTACAGATGAGCTGGTCGATCTGATCGCCGGTCAGTCGGACGCGCAATCGGGGATGCATTCGATCCGCGAGCTGGAACGTATTCGGGACAACAACCTGGTTGGAATGATGCGCGCGCTCAAGGCGCAGAACTGGGGTGCCGGTGCGGTGCTGAACGCTCATGATGCGGTATTGAAACCGGGGGCTTTGCCGTCCCTGGATCAGGCGGACCTGAGCCAGCCGATCCTGACATTGGCGCGCGCCGTGCCGCTGGATTGGACCGACTACAACGGGCATATGACCGAGTCCAAATACTTGGAGGCCTTTGCCAACTCCACCGACCGGTTCATGGAAATCATTGGTTGTGATGCGGACTACATCGCGAGCGGAGGCAGCTATTTCACTGCCGAGACGCACATCCGTCACATTGATGAAACCCATGCGGGCCGAAAGATCGAAGTGCGAACGCAGATGCTGTTGGGGGCAGGTAAAAAGCTGCATCTGTTCCATTCGATGTATGAGGGGGACAAGCTGCTGGCGACGGGTGAAAGCTTTTTGCTACATGTAGATCTAGAAACGCGGCGCCCCTGTGCGCCGTCCGAGGCGATTGAAGCGGCGATGGCGCGGATTGCCGAGGGGCAGGGCGGATTGCCCTATCCCGAAGGGGCGGGCAACGCGATCCGCAAACCTGCATGACACAGAGGGTATTGATTACGGCTGGTGCGTCCGGGGTTGGGCGCGCCGTGGCCGAGGCTTTTGCCGAGACCGGTGCTCAGGTCTGGGTCGCGGATGTAGATACCGCCGCGTTGGCCACATGTCCTGAGGGCTGGAAGCGTAGCGAGGTGAACGTCGCCAACGAAGCCTCGGTTGCGGCGTGGTTTGCCGAGGTCGAAGCCGCCTGGGGTGGATTGGATGTGCTGTGTGCCAACGCTGGCATCGCGGGGCCAACAGCACTGATCGAGGATGTGGAACTAGACGCTTGGCGGGCCTGTCTTGCGGTCAACCTCGAAGGTGCGTTCCTGTGTTCGAAATACGCGGCACCGATGCTGAAACGGCAGGGCAGCGGGTGTGTGCTGATCACGTCATCCACGGCCGGGCAATACGGCTACCCCAACCGCGCGCCGTATGCGGCGGCCAAATGGGGGATGGTTGGTCTGGGCAAGACGCTGGCGATGGAACTTGGGCCGCATGGCGTACGGTGCAACGTGATCTGTCCGGGATCAGTCGAAGGTCCGAGGATCGAAGGCGTAATGGTGCGTGAGGCCGCGGCCAAAGGCATGACCCGCGATCAGGTCTATGCGGGCTATGCTTCGGGCACGTCGATGGGGTCCTTCATCGAAGGGCGCGACATCGGGGCGATGGCGGTGTTCCTGGCCTCGGATGGCGCGCGGCTGGTGTCGGGGCAGGTGATTGCCGTCGACGGGCACACGGTGAACCCTGACCCTAAGGTATGAGGGGCACGCAAAGTTTTAGAAAAACTTTGGACCACGATTTTTTTAAAAACGTGGTCCCGTGAGTGGATGGGTCATGTTGTGATTTCATCACGCAGTTGAAGCAGATGCCTGGGAAAGTCGCGGGCGGTCAGATCAGCCTCGCGCACGAGGGTGTCGAAATGGCGCGTGAATGTCTCGATCCGGTCCTTGTCTCGGAACGCCAAGTAATGACCGCCCGCATAAAATACGCACATCAAGGGGCCAAAGATCGTGACCGGCGCTGAATAGAGCCGCTTGGCGTCAAAGAGATAGATACGAAGCCTGGGGTAGAGCTGTTCTGCGAGCGTCAGGAAATGATCGATCTGTCCCAACCGCACGTCCAATGGCAGCCCATGGTAGTATCCTGACGCATGAGCAAAGCAATGGATCTCATAGAGCGGCATTGCGATCTCATAGTCCGACTGCGCACTGCGCATCCAGGTCAAGCGATCCTCAGACGCGCCGATGGCCTGATCCGCCGTACGTCCCAGATGCGGGGCATATTCCCATTCCAGCAGCGCGCGTGTCTTGAGCATGTCGGGCAGGGTCGCCGGGACATAACGGATCTTGTAACCTGCTGCCTCTTGGTGCCAATCAAAGATACGTTCATCCACCAGAGCACGCGGCGCTTCGGTCAGACTAAGCGACCCGGCCAGCAGTTCGGCGGCGCTTTCCGGTCGGTTCGACAGGCTGAGCAGCCAGTCCGCCGAGACCCCTAAGGCGCTGGCACAGGCGCCCACAACATGGGCGTTGGGGAGCCGTGCGCCATCATCGGTCAGCAGCTGAGAAATGGTCGAGCGGTCTACGCCAACCTGGCGCGCCAGAGCGCTTTGGCTGACTTTGCCGTCCTCCATCGCTTTGGCCATGCGCAGGCGGAACTGGGCCGCGCGGATGCGTTTGTCGATCTTTTCAATCATATGCTGATAATTATCACATCTGCTGAGTTTTGTTAATCATATTCGGAATTCTCAACGGCCTCTCGTGCGGGTAACAAATCTGTGAATACCAAAAAGACGGCACAAACGGAGGCAGAATGGAAACGCGGCAAAGGTCCCTGGTCAAGGCGGTGATCTGGAACTTGATGGGGTTGGGCATGATGACCCTGGTGGGGCTCATCGCCACCGGCTCGGCTGCCATTGGCGGCACTTTGGCACTCGTCAACACGGCCATCGGCCTGACGATGTATCTGATCTATGAACGCGTTTGGGCAGGTATCCGTTGGGGCCGCAATGTCTGAAAATCTTCGTAAACCCGCCAAGACCCCCGAGTGGGGCACATTTGCTCTGATCCTTGCCTGCTACGCCGCGTGGGCCATTGTCATTTTCTGGTTTGCGCAATGGTCGATCTTGGCCGCGGTTCTTGTTGGCGGCGTGATCGCCGCAATGCATTCGTCGCTGACGCATGAGGCACTGCATGGGCATCCGTTCCGCACCAAATGGCTGAACGAGGCGCTGATGGCCTTGCCGCTGACGCTGTTCATTCCTTACAATCGCTTTCGCGATCAGCACTTGGCGCATCATCAGGACGCGAACCTGACCGATCCCTATGATGACCCGGAATCGAATTTTCAGGACCCCGTGGTATGGAACGCCATGCCGGGATGGAAACGCGTACTCTATACCGTCAACAATACGATGCTGGGCCGGATTGTTTTGGGCCCGTTGATCGGGCAGATCTGCTTTACCTTGGAAGAGATTCGCGGTGCGGCGCGCGGGGACCGGGCGATTTGGTTGGCCTGGGGCTTGCATCTGCCCGGCGTTGCTATTGTTCTGTGGATCGTGATGCAATCGGCAATGCCGGTCTGGGCCTGGGTTTTTTCGGCCTACATCGGGCTTGGTCTGGTTAAGATCCGCACCTTTCTTGAACATCGCTCGCATGAGAAATCTCGTGCCCGGACCGTGGTGATAGAAGAACGTGGCCTGCTGGCGTTTCTGTTCCTCAACAACAACTTGCACGTGGTGCACCACATGAACCCGCAGGCCCCCTGGTATCGGCTGCCAGCACTTTATCGCGCCGACAAGGATCGCTATCTGGGCTGCAACGAGGGCTATGTCTATCGCTCATATGCAGAGGTTTTTCGCCTCTATTTCCTGAAGCCTAAAGATCCGGTGCCGCATCCGCTCTGGCCTGACGCGTAAATCCCGGTCATACGGGGCGCATGAGTTTATGGATACCTGTCACCCTTGCCGCCGCGGCCTTTCAGACGGTGCGGTTCATGCTGCAAAAGTCGCTCAGCACCGTGAAGCTTTCAGCGGCTGGCGCGACGTTTGCACGCTTTGCCTATTCTGCGCCGCTGGTTGTTGCCGGATTGCTGGCCTATCTGCTGATCAGCGGGCGCAGCCTACCGACGCTTGACCTGACGTTCTGGAGCTTTGCCGTTGTCGGGGGGACGGCGCAGATTCTGGCCACCATTTGCGTGGTGGCACTGTTCAAGCAGCGCAACTTTGCGGTCGGGATCACGTTCAAAAAAACCGAGGTGATCCAGACTGCTCTGGTAGGTCTGATTGTTCTGGGCGAAGGCGTGTCGATCTGGGGTTTCGTCGCCATCCTTATCGGTTTGATGGCAGTGCTCTTGCTGTCCAAGACGCCGGGTGGGGATGGCAAATGGTGGAGCCACCTGACAAATCGAGCGTCGGTGTTGGGACTGGGTTCCGGCGTTCTCTTCGCCTTTTCCGCCGTTAGCTATCGTGGCGCTTCGCTGCAATTGAGCGATCTGGAACCGGCGTTCCGGGCGGGGATCACTTTGGCAGCTGTGACCAGCTTTCAGATGATCGCTATGGCGGCCTGGCTTGCATGGCGCGACCGGGCTGAATTGCGCGCGGTTTGGGAGACACGGAACACAGGCCTGTTTGTTGGTCTGACCAGCATGGGTGGGTCGTTTTGCTGGTTCCTGGCGTTCACGCTGCAAAACGCGGCCTATGTCAAAGCGTTGGGGCAAGTAGAGCTGATCTTCAGCCTTATGGCCTCGGTTCTGTTTTTCCGAGAGAAGATTACGGGACGCGAGATTGCGGGTATTGCCCTTCTTGGAGTGTCCATCCTAGCTCTGGTGATGGCTATCTGAAGGACGGGGAACTCCCGCGTCCGAGCAGACCTGACTGCGTCAGCTCCGCTAACGGACTTGGGCATAGCGCCGGGCGGTGCCCGGCGCGGTCAAGTCCGTTTCCGATGGAGTGCTTAGATCAATTATGAAGAAACAACCGCCGAGCGCAGCGAGGCCCGGCCCAACGGGAGGAGGTTTTTCGTCAGAAAAACTGACGACGGGCGGGAGTGTTCCCTTTCCCCCAAAAGCGGCGTTTGCCTAAGTTGCGCGGACGCCCCGGTCAGGGATGGTCCGGCATTGGATAACCGCGCAGACGCAAGAACAAACTAGCCTCGTCGTTGTTGTGGAAATAGGGTACCGATTCTGGCGGGTTGTGATCCTGGACACGACCGGCGACTTCGGCCAGAACCACCTCGGTAATGAACGGTAAGTCGAACTGGCGGGCCTCGGTCAATTTGATCCATTGCAGATGTGACAGCTCGTCCGAGGCATGAGTAAAGTCATCCAGATCCCCCTGAATGTCATTGGCATCGACTAGAAAGAACCGCGCATCGAACCGGCGGGGGCGACCCGGCGGGGTCAGTGCACGGAAAACGAATTGCAAGCTTTGCGCTGACGGCAAATGGCCCGTTTCCGCAAATGTCGTCCAATCCGCAGGCACATCGCCGTCCCACGATCCGGGCTTGCCCAGAACCAGGCCGGTTTCTTCCCAAAGTTCGCGAATCGCCGCTACTGCCAGTGGGTGTTGAAGCCCCTCGGGAGAATCGTCACGTAGGCGATTATTGCATACTTCAGGCAAAGGAGTGGCCAGTGGTACACGCGCGTCTGCTGCATCCACTGCACCCCCGGGAAAAACAAACTTGTTCGGCATGAATGCGGCCTTGGCGCCGCGCTGCCCCATCAGAATGGATGGATCGCCCATGCGGTCGCGCAAAACGATGACGGTGGCCGCATTGCGGATTGCGGTTTTATCGATGCTTTCAGTTGTGCTCATGGCCCCTCGCGAATTCGAAGGGTCAGCCGGGTTTTCCAAATCCGTGCATGCGTCGCGCCCATTGATAGGCGACAACCACTCCCTTCAATCTGGGGAGAAGGTAGAGCGACAGTCCCACACAACCAAGAGCAAAGATTGTAAACAGCGTCATCGGGTCGGGTCGGAACTGAACATAAGCCACGTGAAGGGTTGGCGCCAACAGATGCCCGACAATCAGAATCGTCAGGTATGCGGGGCCGTCGTCGGCACGATGGTGAAACAATTCTTGCCCGCATTCAGTACAGGTATCGTTTACCTTCAGGTAACTGTGCAGCAATTTGCCTTTGCCGCAGCTGGGGCATTTGCAACGAAATCCGTTGAAAACCGCTGGCCAAGTCGGGCGGTCGGTCGAAGGGTCAACAGTTTGATCGGTCATTTCATC
This sequence comes from Falsiruegeria sp. JB4-1, assembly GCF_055693495.1. Classification (NCBI taxonomy): domain Bacteria; kingdom Pseudomonadati; phylum Pseudomonadota; class Alphaproteobacteria; order Rhodobacterales; family Roseobacteraceae; genus Falsiruegeria; species Falsiruegeria sp. JB4-1. Next base: position 2,932,005 of record NZ_JBVFTZ010000001.1, on the reverse strand, counting down.
TTTACTCATGCAATGTTCATTCGACCTTGTGCGCCTGTTCGCGAACTTCAGGAAGAGGTCTTTGTGTCCTTGCGGCTGGATGTCGCAAACTCTGTTCCCTGCTACAAACATATAGGACCATATGAAGAGGTGTACAAAAAAGGTACGACGACGGCGACGGAAATTGAGATGTACTTCGTTTGAACTTTATGGAGGGCGGCGCAGGGCCGTCTGAAAAGCAAAGGAAGATCCGCAATGAAACATACAGGATTTATCGCTGCGATTGTGGTTGCCGCTGTTGGGATGACGGGGACAGTCGTGTTGGCCAAAGGCTCGCACGCTACGTTTCAAGAACTTGATACCGATGGGAATGGAGAAATCACCAAGGCGGAGATGGACGCGTATCGTACAGCACGCTTCACCAAAGCTGACACCGATGGCGACGGTAAGCTGAGCATTGAAGAAGCGACGGCAATGGCACAGGAACGTGCAGGAAAACGGGCAGAAAAGATGTTCGAACGGCACGATGCCAACAAGGACGGTTTTCTGGAAGCCGACGAATTGCCGAAACCACGGCGCGCAGGCAAGTTCTTTGACCGTATGGATGCAGATGGCAGTGGCGGGGTTTCGGCCGAAGAATTTGCCCAGGCTCGCGAACGCATGAAGGAGCACCGCAAGAAACGTGGTCACAAGGATCAAGACTGATCGGGGGTGGAAGACTTTGCCTTCATACCTGAAACCGGTCATGGCGGGTGCACCGCCATGACCGACATTAGCGACGATGCGTTGCTGGTGCTTTTTGCCAATGGTGACGGGCAGGCGGCGAAGGACTTGACCGCGCGATTGGGTCCTCGGACCTATTCTGTAGCGCTGCGTGTGCTTGGCAATCGGGCAGAGGCCGAGGATGTGTCACAAGATGCAATGATGCGATTGTGGCGGATTGCACCAAAGTGGGAACAGGGTCGAGCCAAAGTTTCGACTTGGCTATACCGAGTGACTCTGAACCTGTGTCTGGATATCAAAAGAAAGCGTCGCTCGGTTGATCTGGACGCAGTTCCCGAGCCTGAAGATGACGCCCCCAGTGCTGCCGAAAAGATGCTGGATGGTGACCGGATGGATGCGCTGCAAGAGGCTCTGATGCAACTTCCCGAAAGACAAAGGCAAGCTGTGGTGCTTCGCCACATCGAGGAACTGAGCAACCCCGAAATTGCGGGGATCATGGATATTAGCGTCGAGGCGGTAGAAAGTCTGACTGCCCGGGGCAAACGTACATTGGCCGCAACCTTGGCGGCGCGGCGACCAGAACTGGGGTATGGCGATGACTGAGAACGATAGCGAACTTGAACGGATGTTTGCGACAGCGCGCAATCAGCGAGACTTGCTGCCCGACCATCTGAAATCCAAAATTCTGGCCGAGGCGAGGGCAGTTCAAACGGCACTGAGTGCAACCGAGGACACACCGGTGCACCGTCGTGGCATTTTACGGCAGATCAACGAAACGTTGGGAGGGTGGACTGGCCTAGGCGGCCTTGCAACCACTTGTGCCGCAGGGGTGTGGATCGGGTTGGCGCCGCCGGACTTTCTTCCCGATCCAGTCGGGTTGATCTTTCAACAACAGATCGAAGTGGATCTCCTTTTCGGTGTCGATGACACCGGGATTCTGACGGAGGACGGGTAGATGACGGACAATAGTGGATCAAAAAGGAACTGGCTGCGTATTCTGTTGATAGTCTCACTAGCTCTGAACCTTCTGGTGATTGGTTTGATGATTGGTGCGGCACTGCGTTTCGGCGGGCCCGATAGCATACGACATCCGCCGCGCAGCCTTGGGTCGGCCTTGTACCGAGCCCTGCCAGATGACGTGCGCAAGGAGATGCGCGAGCACAGCCGCTCCGGGCACGAAGCGCGGCGGCGTGACGGGTTTCGCGATGTGGATGCAATTGTAAATGCCATGCGTGCAGTGCCCTTTGATGGCGACAGGTTGCGCGATCTGATGAACCGGCAGCTTGAAGACCGAGAGAAGTTTCACCGTTCCGTGCAGGACACCTGGTTCCAGCGCATTTCTACAATGACCGACGCTGAGCGCACGGCCTACGCTGACAGGCTTGAAGAAGTCGTGCGTCATCGAAAGTCAAAACACAAAAAAAGGGACTAAAACAGGGTGTCTTAGGCGGCGGTCGCGATCAGTGATACCTGATTGCGGCCCGCGCCTTTGGCTTCATACAGGGCCCGATCGACCTGTTCGATCAAGCTGGGAACGTCCTGTGCCTGCGGTGACGACTTCAGACAAGGTAAGTCACTGACAAAAAGACCAATCGAGGTAGTGACCGGGATCGGAGTATTTCGGCCGGGAACCCTAAACAGTTCTCGGTTGATGCGCTGACACAACCTGTCTGCAATCTCGAGTGCCTGAGCCCGGTTCGTGTCCGGCAATACCATCATGAATTCTTCTCCACCAACACGTGCCAGTACATCGCCTGGTCGTAGTTGAGATCGCAAGCGTCGCGCGGTTTCTATCAAGACGGCGTCTCCGGACGGGTGGCCGTAGCTGTCATTGATCTGTTTGAAATGATCCAGATCTGCCATCATCAGAGCAAAGCTCTGACCAGATGAGGTGGAATTCCGAGCGATACGTGACAACTCAGGGATCGCAAACCGGCGGTTGTGCAGCCCGGTCATCGGATCAAGAAGGGCAGCCTGTAAGCCGTCACGCACGGAACTGCGGAACCGATCTACGCGCGCTTTGCGACGCAATTGCGTATCCAGGCGCAACGTCAGTTCCTCTACGCAAAACCCTGATGGCATTACGTCATCCGCGCCACGATCAAGCGCGTCCGCAGCAAGATGGGCATTGGCGGGGTTGGGAACGGCAATCACGGCCGAGTTACGGGTAACGCTTCGTGCCCTCAAATCGGCCAACAAACGCAAGCCCGTCTGACTGTCACACAGCTCGACCACGATTGCGTCAGGCTCCCGCTCACTGAGCAGGTTCTGCATGTCGTCGATCTTGTGCAGATCCAGACGATGACGCGTGCGCCCTTGTAAACGGGCCCGCCACACAGCGCCTGTGCCAGGGGTCTGTGTGACAAGAGCGATATTGCTGGCTGGAAGGGGACCATGAAAGGCAGGTGCGGTCTCTGCCAAACCCAGAGCCTGTGACCCACTTTGCATACGCAATTCCTCGGATCCGGTATGGGCGCGAATCAGACTGCGAATGCGCGCCAACAAAATGACGTCGTCGTAAGGCTGGTTCAGCACGTCATCTATACCCGCGCCCAGAGCCGTCAGGCGCGCGGCCTGATCGTTCTCGGCGGCGATCGCAACGATCGGGATGCCTGCAGTTGCTTCATCCTTTTGCAATAAGTTCCGCACGTCCAAGGCATTTCCATCCGGAAGTGCCATAGCAGTCAGGATCAGATCCGGCTGCGCACGTCGAACCAGTGTTTCCAGCCCCATGAGCCGATCGCCCTGCACGACGTGATACCAGGCAGCCGACAGCTGCACCTTGAGCATGATGCGATTGGTCGAGACGCCATCCAGTATCAAAATTGTCCCTTGCACAGGTCCAACCTTTCGACAGTTGCTTTCAATTCTTGCTAAAGTGTTTATGAGACTGGTTAACAAACCCTTTCCGCCCTGAATTTGACGGAGCACCCATGCGACTTTCCGCCGATGCCGCCGAAACCCTGGCTCTGAAGGCTCTGAGTTGGCTGATCGGGAACGATGAATTGCTGCCGGTTTTCCTAGGCTCCACAGGCGCTTCTGAGGCGGACGTCAAAGAGCAGGTCGCCAACCCCGAATTCCTGGGCTCGGTACTGGATTTCCTTATGATGGATGATGCTTGGGTGGTGTCGTTTTGCGATGCCAATACCATCCCTTATGACCATCCGATGCAGGCCCGCGCCGCGTTGGCCGGACCCTCAGATATGCATTGGACCTGATCCAATGGACAGCGATCACCCTTAATGGCCGGAGACTTTTGATGCCTGTAGACGCGCTATTGTTTGACAAGGACGGCACACTTTTTGAGTTTGCCGCCACATGGGAAGCCTTTGCCACGTCCTTTTTGTTGCGGATTTCAGGTGGTGATGGGGAACGCGCCAAAGAGATTGGTCAAGCCATCGGGTTTGATGTGGAAACCAACACATATGCGTCCGACAGCATAGTGATTGCGGGCACGCCAGGCGAAGTGGCCGAGGCCATTCAGGTCTTTTTTCCAGATACGTCTCATGTTGATTTGGTGGATATGATCAACGAAGAGGCCGCGCATGCACCGCAGGCCGAAGCCGTTCCACTGGCCGCATTCCTGGATCAAATGCGCTCAAAAGGGTTGAAGCTGGGCGTTGCCACCAACGATGCAGAAAGTCCGGCACGCGCACATCTGTCTGCAGCCGGTGTTCAGGACAAGTTTGACTTCATCGCAGGGTTTGACAGCGGTCATGGCGCCAAGCCAGCACCAGGGCAGTTGTTGGCATTTGCCGCGCACGTTGGCGTTGAACCCGGGCGGATCGCCATGGTTGGCGACAGCACCCACGACCTGATGGCGGGGCGGGCTGCGGGCATGACTACGATCGGCGTTTTGACAGGTATGGCGTCTGAAAATGACCTGACGCCACATGCCGATGTGGTATTGCCAAACATTGGCCATATCGCCGACTGGCTGGCTCGCTGATCGGGCTGCCCTAACAATCGGTCAGGCCGAATACCTGACCAGGAAACAGCCAAATTCTCCCGCCCGTCGTCGATGTTTCTAGCGAAACACCTCCTCCCGTTGGGCCAGGCTCATGTGGGCAGAGCCCACATGAGCCTGGCCCAAAGTCGCTAGCGGTACCGACAATGCCGGAATGGCTCGGGTGCGGGAGCCCTGCAAAAAAACCTGACAATCCAGCCAAAGGTCCAAAGCGCCTGTTCTTGTTTGAAATACGACAAGAATTGTCGCGGATAGAGCGGCGTTCCTTTGTGTGACTGGGGCCTTCTATTCTTTAGGGCACAGAGGAGAGGACCCATGGCAGAGACGTCAGGACGAAAACGACGCAGCGGTGGCCGGGCAGGGGCGGCTGCCAGACGTGGTGGAGCAGTGATTGATCAAATGCCGTGGCGCTTGCCGGTCAACGTGGATCGGCCGACAGAGCCCCTTGGCCCAGAAGGCGTTGAAGCCATTCACGAAGGCGCCATGCGCATCCTCGAAGATATTGGTGTGGCCTTTTTGAACGAAGAGGCCTTGGGTATCTTGCGTCAAGCGGGGTGCAAAATCGACGGCGACATTGTTCGCTTTGATCGCCACTGGATCATGGAGATGATTGCCAAGGCACCCAGCACTTTCACCATCACGCCGCGCAATCCAGACCGTGAACTGACTGTCGGCGGCAATGTCATGTTGTTCGGCAATGTTTCGTCCCCGCCAAACTATTGGGATATGGAGATCGGCAAGAAGGTTCCCGGCAATCGCGAGATGTGTGGCAACCTTCTCAAGCTGACACAGTATTTCAACTGTATCCATTTCGCAGGCGGATATCCGGTCGAACCCGTCGATATTCATGCCAGCGTCCGTCACTTGGATGTTCTTTATGACAAACTGACCATCACCGACAAGGCCATGCATGCCTACTCGCTTGGCAAGGAGCGGGTCGAGGACGTGATGGAAATGGTACGCATAGCGGGTGGCCTGACGGAAGAAGAGTTCCAGGCCAAGCCGCGGATGTACACCAACATCAACTCGACTTCGCCATTGAAACATGATCACCCGATGATCGATGGTTGCCTGCGTCTGGCGCGGCGGGGGCAGGCGATTGTTGTGACACCCTTTACCTTGGCCGGGGCAATGGCACCGGTAACGATGGCGGGGGCTGTGGCGCAGTCGCTGGCCGAGGCGCTCTGCGCCATAGCGCTGTTCCAATATGTGCGGCCCGGCATCCCCTGCGTCATCGGCACGTTCACTTCTAACGTGGACATGAAATCAGGGGCGCCCGCCTTTGGTACGCCTGAATACATGCGTGCCACACAGATGACAGGGCAAATGGCGCGGTTTTATGACCTGCCGATGCGGTCGTCCGGGGTCTGTGCGGCGAATGTGCCAGATGGGCAAGCGATGTGGGAGACGTCGAATTCCCTCTGGGCATCCGTCCAATCGGGAACCAACATGGTCTATCACGCTGCAGGTTGGCTCGAAGGGGGCCTGATAGCCAGCCCAGAAAAATTTATCATGGATTGCGAAATCTTGCAGCAAATCCAACGGTATTTCGAACCCGAGACCTTCGCTACGACACCAGATGACATCGCTCTGGACGCGATCAAGGCGGTTGGCAATGACGGGCATTTCTTTGGCATCCAACATACTCAGGATCGCTATACCACGGCCTTCTACCAACCGTTTCTGAGCGATTGGAAGAATTACGAAGGCTGGGAGGCAGCCGGTGGTATTTGGACACCAGAACGCGCCCACCATTTGTTCAAGGAAATCATCGCCAACTTTGAAGAACCACCAATGGATGCTTCGATCCGAGAGGAATTGGCCGAGTTTGTCGCGCGGCGCAAATCCGAAGGCGGCGCGCCAACAGATTTCTGATTTGGCGCACGCTACTGGTTGAAATCGCAGATATTTTCAAGGGGCCTAGGTTTCTGGGCGAACTGTGCGTCTGTTGGCGCTTTATTAAGTAATCCCGTGTGAAAGTAGCAAGGCAAAGAACTCGGGGACCCTTGCATGCATGGGCTGATCAACAGGGCAATACAATCCTTTGTCTGTAACACATACGGGCAATCTCGATGGATTCGCATGACGGAGTTGGCCAACCTGGGATTGGTCGAGTTTGAGGCCATGCTGACTTATGATGCCAAATTGACTGCGCAGGTGCTGGATGCCATGTGTGCGGAATTGGGACGCCCGCAGCGAGAAGTATTGGAGGATCTGGGAACTTATCTGGTTTCAAACCCGAACACCGAAGCGTTGCGAAGGTTGCTACGGTTCGGGGGGTAAACTATGTCGATTTTCTGCATTCCCTGGATGATCTTCCAGATCGGGCGAGGCTCGCAGTGTCGGACCTGGATCTACCGCCTCTTGAGCTTGACGAGCACGCTCAGAACGAGTTCACGCTAACCTGCCACCCAGGACTGCCAGGGTTTGAACATGTGATGATTGGTGTTTTGCGAGCTATGGCCGACGACTATGGCGCATTGGCGATGTTGGAGCACAGTGGATCGAGGGGCAAAGCCGAAGTGATTTCGATCACATTGATCGAAAGTGCTTTTGCCGAAGGGCGCAGTTTCGAGTTGGGAGCGCCTTCCATATGATTGATCGCATGGAATTGGCAGTGCTGCTTGAGCGGCTTTGTCCAATGTTTGTATTGCTGGACCAATACGGGCGGGTGCAACAAGTTGGACCAACGCTGCAGAAGTTGCGGCCAAATCAACCGATGCAGGGTCAACGGTTTCTCGAATTGTTTGAATTGATGCGTCCGCGGTCCATTTCGACCATGCCCGCACTGCTGGCGGTATCTGGTGCAAAACTGCATTTGCAATTTCGCGATGATCCAAGAACTGCTTTGAAGGGCGTTATTGTACCGCTTCCGGGTGACGAAGGTGCAGTTGTAAACTTGTCCTTCGGTATTTCGATCCTGGATGCAGTGAGAGACTATGCCCTGACCAGTGCAGATTTCTCGGGTACTGATCTGGCCATCGAACTGTTGTATCTGGTCGAAGCAAAATCCGCCGCGATGGAAGCCTCGCGCACCTTGAACCTTCGCCTGCAGGGCGCAATGATTGCTGCTGAGGAACAGGCTTTCACGGATACGCTGACAGGGCTCAAGAACCGGCGCGCTACGGATCATATTCTGGATCGGTTGACCGCGTCATTATCAAGCTTTGCGCTGATGCATCTCGACCTGGATTTCTTCAAGGCCGTGAATGATACTTTAGGACACGCCGCCGGAGATCATGTCTTGCAACAGGTTGCTCGGGTCATGGTTGAAGAAACTCGCGGAGACGACACCGTAGCACGTGTTGGAGGTGATGAGTTCGTGTTGATTTTCAACGGCCTGCAAGATGAAAATCGACTAAGTAGCATAGCGCATCGACTGATCACACGCCTGGAGGAACCCATTCCGTTTCAGTCAGAGATCTGCAAGATCTCTGCCAGTATTGGCATCGTTCAGTCTTCGCAGTTTTTGAGACCTGATCCCGCGGGTATGCTGCATGCTGCAGATCTCGCTCTTTATTCGGCGAAAAGAGCCGGGCGCGCGTGTCACCGCCTATATGAACCTAAGATGCAGGACATGATGGGATCATCTCAGCCTTAGAACCTCGGGAGAGCACAGGAGCACCTCACGAGACGATGGTAGACGTGTCAGGTGACGACAAAGGGATGTTGCCACATCTGAAAATTTGGCTCGTTAAGGCCGTGTCGGGTTGTCAGGGTTGACTATCGGCGCTGGGCCAAGCCGGTTTGGTCTTCTCAATTCTAAATCCAGAGACTGGTATGACCAGCGGCGAAAACCCGCACTGGGAAAACGCCTGCGAAACAAGTGCTTGCAGGTTTCTGCACTCACCGCCTAAGCTTGACTGCAATTACAATGCAAGAACCAGAGGCCTGATGCGGCGGGGCTGTACACTGTGAAGCGGGTCGAAACCGAGAATTGAATGCGAATTGTCGTAGCGGCGATGGCCGTCCTACTTGTCGGGGTGATTGGGGTAAGCGCCCATTTGTTGTTGCGTTCTTGCGGCGTGCGGATGCCGTTCAGCGACCGCACCATTTCATTTTGCACCGACAAAGAGGTTCTGGCTGATCGACAAAAGTTGAAAGAGGCGGATCGTCTGACAGCCAGCCTGACGGCTGATATTCTTGGGTTGGAGCGGAAACTTGCCCTGATGCAATGCAAGGCTACGCCGCCGCCTCCACCACCTCCGCCGCCACCACCGAAACCCAAAAGCCCGAGTGGGCTTGCTCCGGATGCCTTTGACAACGACGATATTTCTGTAATGGAAGGGTGTTGGCAACTGTCGTCAAACTATGCTGTGCGCGAAATCAACACAGGCGCCATCACCCGCTTTCGTTATTGGCGAATTTGTTTTGACGAGAACGGCAATGGAACGGAAGTCATGCGTTCAACAAATGGCGTTCGGTGCGAGGGGAGGTTGACGGGGCGGATGCCTGGCAATGGACGGTTGACCATGCGCGAACCTGGTAACCTGCAATGTGACAACAATTCCTCTATCTTCCGTCGCGACATCACATGCCGCTTAGACAATCAAGGCAACGCGAATTGCGATACCTATCAGCCAGAAACCAACGGGCGCAGTAATGCGACGTTGCGCAGGGCAAGGAGATAACGCCATGGCCGAACAGTTTCTCTCCAAAACCAAGGTTACTACAGGTGATCTGGTGGATGCGGGCGGTCGACCGGTACTGGAACGATACGGCGAATTGCACGCCCTATTGACCGATCGTGCGGGGCCTGAGGTGGCAAATCTTTTTGCTGACCCGCTTTTGAGCAGGGGCAACGATGCCGCAGCGCCAAGCATTTCTTGGTACGCAGAGGCCTCGGAAGAGGCTTTGCCGATGTCAAAGTTGTCGTCTGCCGAACAATCCCAGATCGCCGCGTATTTGTCAGATCATCTGCGACCCTTACGGGCTTTGGCCGAAGAACCTGCTCATGCAGATCTGGTATGGGGCGCTTTGTCTACACTTGGCGCCAAAGACGTGATGGTCGCAGACGGGCGTCCGGTGATCACAAATTGGGGGCTATTGCCAGGCGGCAATGGTGCGAATGTGTCGACGCGGATGGCACATTTCGACGCCACATTGGGGCGCTACCTTCAGGCACCCGCGCGCCCGCCATCCGAGACACCTGCGATGACGCCCGTGACGGCCCCGGACTTTACTGCGCAGCCGACGCCCGCCCCTGTCGAACCCTCGCGTCCCGAACGGCGCTTGTCCTACCTTGCATGGGTTCCGTTGTTAATTCTGCTGCTGCTCGCAAGCGGAATTCTGGTGTGGTTGCTACAGCCGGGGACACGCCTGTTTCCGAAGAACGACCTGGTTGTGACCGAAAAGTCTACTCTTCAGGCACAGCTTGCCCACAACGACGCGTTACGGGACCGGGCAGGTACGTTGCGCGAGGCATTGGATGGTGCAGTGTGCCGCGCTGACGGGGTGTTGGTTTTGCCAAACGGGCAAACGCCCGAAGGGTTGGTGCCGCCCAAACAGGGAGAGGCTTTCCCACAAACCACCGAGGCGGCTCCAGATGCGTTCCTGCCCAATGCGACGGATCGCATTGTGGTTCAAGACCCGGAAAACCCGGAATCTCCGCAGTCGCTGCTGCACATGATCGAAGCGCGTACGGTTTTAGTTCTTGCGGGAACGGCGAATGGATTGACGGCCGGGTCAGGCTTTGTGGTTGGGCCTGGATTGGTCGTGACAAATCATCATGTGATCGAAGGTGCCGCACCTGGGCGATTGGCCGTTGCTGGACAGGCCGCCGGAAAACCCATGACCGCAAGTGTTGTCAAGTCGGCAGGGCCATTGGCGGACACGGGGCAGGACTTTGCCTTGCTTGAGGTTCCAGATCTCGAGGCACCTGCCTTCGACCTGTTTGGTGGAACAGGATCGCTGAAGCTCAACAATGTGATTGCCGCCGGATACCCTGGCGATGTGCTTGAGATCGATGGCGACTTTGCAGCTCTTCAATCGGGCGAGGTCGGGGCCGTTCCGGGGCTGACTGTGACGGACGGTATCGTCAATACAGAACAAAAGATTGGACCGGACACCAACGTACTGATGCATTCAGCAGCGCTCAGCAGTGGTAACTCCGGCGGACCGCTGGTGGATATGTGCGGGCGCGTAGTGGGTGTAAATAGCTTTGTACGCAAGGGGCCGTTGCAGAACCGTGGTTATGCTTTGGCGATCAATGATCTGTTGTCTTTCCTGGCTGGTACGGCGGCCGCCCCACAAGTGGTCGAAACCCCTTGCCAGCCCGTAGTGCACCCTTTTACTGCAGCAGCCAGCGAACCGGCCAAGGAGTGATCCAGAAATGACCGGCGCGCTTCTTGTCACCACCTCGACCCAAGGGTTGCAGCCCTTGGGTTCGGCCGCGCAGAGATCGTACGAATTGGTAGCAACCACGATCCGGCAGCGGCTGGGTGCTGAGCACGCCGCCCTTTTTGCCGAGCCAATGGTGACCGATCACGGAGATCAGATTGACTGGTATGCGCGTCTCCCGGGGCAGTCGCAGCGTTTGACCGACTTGCCACCGCCTGAACAAGCGGTGGTCAAGGCAACCCTTGGGCGGCTTGTTGGAGAAATAATGGCCTTGGCTGAGGCCCTGCGAAACAGCGATCAACCCGATGACCAACGGTTAGGAGAGGCCTGGGCCAACGCGGTTGAAATCCCAGCCGACAGTATGATCCATGTGGTTGAGGGCGAGGCCGGGTTACAGCCGGTTCTGGTGCATTGGGCCTGGGTTCGCGATGAGCAGCACGGTGTGCGCGGCATCCTGACCGCCATGGTGCCCCGTTCCGTACCGTTGACACAGCAGGGGGCCGACAGGCAAGGCCGGTTCCGTTTAATCTGGTGGTGGTTGATCGTGCTGGGATGGCTTCTGTTGGCAGCGATCCTGACACTAATCCTATGGCTGGTGCTGGCTCCCTGTGCGCTGGCGCCGTGGGGGCCGGATCATTGCAAGAAAGAGGCGGCGGCGCTCTCGGCAGCATATTCGGAACAACAGGTGGTACAGGAACGTGTTGCACGCCTCGAGCATGAGATAGCCTTGACCGATCGGGCCTGCCGCGCCGTGGTCCCGGTGTTGCTTAGCAACGCCAGCCCCAGAAACCAAACCCAAACCCACGCAGAAAGGCGCCTTGCCCCCATCTCCGAATGAGACGCTCAGGCGCTTGGCAGGACGGGCGCAGGCGCTCTACACTCGGTTAAACCCATTCTCATCAGCGAATTAAGGGATACGCATGCAAAGCTCTGAACATCTGGCCCGGTTGGTGGATTGGCGGGATGAGATCACCCTGGTGCCCTATTCCGGGGTGCAAATTCTTGATTTCGGCTTTCAGCTGGACTCGTTGGAACTCAAAAGTGCGCGTTTTGTCGAACGGGTCGTGGGTGGCGACGACGCGCAAGAGGAATGGGCGCTTTTACCGCTAAGCGGGGATGAGGAGCGCGATCTGACGTTGATGGGTGAAGAACAGGCCGATGATGACGCCTATTCCGTGCGTTCCGTGGCTGCGCTCGAGCCTTTCTTGTCGAAATGGGTACCCGTTCCGGTGCTGCGGATCAAATCCGACCGGGGCGCGGGTGGCGAAGAGCGGTTTGATCCCGGCCCGTCGACTTGGGCAAGGATGCGGGTGGTTGAGCTGGACGAGCCTGATCGCGATACTGGTCACACCCACCGGGTGCAGCTGTCACTGGACACCGCGCTGGCAGATGCAGAGCAGGGGATGCAATATCTGGCACCCGAACGGGTGGATGCGGAAAAATCCAGGGATTTCAAATTTGTATCTGATCCTGCGCGAATGGATTGGTTCCTGCGGCGGTTGGAGCCGGACGCGGACGGCACTTTGCTTGATTTGCAAAAATGGGTGTCTGACTGGCTGGATGACCTGTTCATGTCCTACAAACGTGCAGAGCGCCCCGGTCGCCGGATTATCCATGACACCTTGCCACACAAGTTCGAACATTGGGCGCGGTATCTGGCCTTTCTGCGGCTGGTAGACGCCGCGATCAGCATCCCGCGTTTGCGACTGACCAACACCGTATCCAAGCGCGAGGGGCTAACGCCGGTCGAGGTCGAGTTGGTGCTGGACGTCGGCAACTCGCGTACCTGTGGTATTTTGATCGAGCGGTTTCCGGGTGAAACGCGGCTTGATCTGGCACGGTCTTTCCCACTGGAAATTCGCGATCTCAGTCAGCCCGAGAGGATGTATTCCGGCCTGTTTGACAGTCGCGTGGAGTTTTCCGAATTCCGCATGGGCAATGACCGCTTTGCCAGCCGATCTGGTCGGCGCAACGCGTTCATTTGGCCCAGCTTTGTACGCACAGGCCCCGAGGCGCTGCGCCTTGTGGCGGGGGAAGAGGGGACCGAGACGGCGTCTGGTCTCAGCAGTCCCAAACGCTACCTATGGGATGACAGCCCATTGCAACAGGACTGGCGGTTCCATCACCATTCCGACCCGAACAACCTGCCCAAGTCCCTGCGGGCAGGGATGCGGTTCCTCAATGAAACCGGCGACGTGCTGACGCAGATCGAAGCGGATGAACGCGCGAAACTGCGCCCGCGTGGTAAGACAAACAAGGCGCAAGCGATCCGCCCCCGGTTCTCCCGTGCCTCGCTCTTTGGTTTCATGCTGGCCGAGATCATTGCCCATGCACTGGCTCAGGTGAACGCACCTGCATCCCGCGCGCGGCGACAACAATCGGAACTGCCGCGCCGGTTGGATCGCATTATTCTGACCCTGCCCACGGCCACCACCGCGCAGGAACAGGCAATCATCCGGTCCAAGGCCAAAGGCGCGCTGGATCTGGTTTGGTCACTCATGGGGTTGAACGCAGGTGAAAGTGCAATTTCACGCCCGCCCGAACTGATCGTGGATTGGGACGAGGCGAGCTGTTCCCAGTTGGTCTACCTGTATTCGGAACTGACGCAGAAGTTCGACGGCCGCATTGATCGCTTCCTGAACCTCAAGGGCACTGCCCGCCCGCCCTCGCCGGGGGCTGAGCCGGAACCGTCCCTGCGGCTGGCCTGCATCGACATCGGTGGCGGCACGACGGATCTGATGGTCACGACCTATTGGGGAGAGGCTGGGCGCGTTCTGCATCCGCAACAAACTTTCCGCGAAGGGTTTCGGGTGGCGGGCGACGAGTTGCTGCAACGGGTGATCGCCACGGTGATCCTGCCGGGGCTACGCCGCGCGATCGAGGATGCTGGCGGACGCTATGCCGAAGAGAAGATCCGCGAGCTGTTCACCGGAGATACCGGTGGGCTGGATCAGCAGAGCATTCAGAAACGTCGGCAATTTGCTCTGCGCGTGCTGATGCCCGTGGCCGTCGCCATCCTCGAAGCATGCGAAACGGCGGATGAGTTCGAGGGGCTCTCGATTGCCCTCTCAGACGTGCTACCTTTTGCCGATCATGCGGTGCCGGAAGCATTGACCGCCTATCTTGAGGAGGCGGCCGCTAGTCTGGGCGCAGAAGAATTCAATTTGGCCGAAGTTACACTGTCCTTCAGCCGCGAGGATGTGGATGCCATTGCGCGCGAGGTGTTCCAGAAGGTGCTCAGCAATCTGGCCGAGGTGATCGCGCATCTTGGCGTCGATGTAGTGCTGCTGACCGGACGCCCCTCGCGCTTGCCTGCGGTGCGGGCTATCTTGCAAGAAATGATGGTAGTGCCACCACATCGGCTGATCCCCATGCACAGCTACAAGACCGGGCGCTGGTATCCATTCCGCGATCCGGTCACACAACGCATTGGCGACCCGAAATCCACTGTTGCCGTGGGGGGCATGCTGATCGCACTCAGCGAGGCGCGCATCCCTAACTTCAAGGTCACGACGCAGGCGTTTCGCATGCAATCCACCGCACGTTACATTGGCGAGATGGACAGTTCTGGCCAGATCATGTCGGATCGCATCCTGTTTTCGAATGTCGATCTGGACGCGCGTAAGTCAGCTCAGGACCTAGAGGCCGAGATCACGATGTACACACCCGTCTATCTGGGTGCGCGGCAACTGCCGCTGGAACGGTGGACAACAACGCCGCTCTACCGGCTTGATTTCGCGTCACAATCGGCGCAGTCACGCGCGCCTTTGCGGGTCACTTTCGAACGGACCGAATTTGACGAAGACCCCGAGATCGAAACCTCGGAAACCGTTCTGCGACGCGAAGCCATGCGCGAGGCGTTTTCCGTGACCGAGGTCGAAGATGCTGAAGGCGACGCCATGAAACCGGCAGAGGTGCAGCTGCGGTTGCATACGCTGGGGTTTGAAGATGAATATTGGATCGACACCGGGCTGTTCCGGTTGTGAGGTTGGGCATGAGTAGTCAAGAACAAGACCAACTGGCGCAAGCCTGCACGCAAATCGCGGAGCTGACGGGCGAGGCTTTGGCTTGGGTTGAAGACCCTGAAAACGCAGATCTGGTAGGGGCCGAGGCGCGCTCTCTGGTGCAGATGATGCGCAAATCGGCTCGTCGTGCGCGCAAGCTAAGTCGCGCGGCACAAACCCGCATGTCGGTCAGCGTCTTTGGGCCAAGCCAGGCGGGCAAAAGCTTTCTGGTCTCGGTTTTGGCGCGTCCAGATACGGGGCCTTTGGTCGCCAATTTCGAAGGGGCTGGTGGTCAACTCGACTACATCCGCGAGATCAATCCGGAAGGCGAAGGCGAAAGCACCGGCCTTGTCACCCGGTTCACGATGGAAAAGGCCGACACGCCCGCTGGCGCACCAGTCAAGCTGACGCTCTTGTCCGAGGCGGACATCATCCGCACAATCGCCAATTCGTTTTTCATGGACGGTGACCGATCCGAGCCGGTGCCAGAACCAGCCGAGATTGCCGCGCATCTGGATGCCTATAAAGCGCGCTCGGGAGGGGAGCAGCCGGGGCTCAGCTATGATGAGGTTCACGAGATCGGTGAGTATATCGAGGCGGCGTTTGGGCGCGAAGCCTATGCCGCTGCGCTGAAACCGCTATGGGAGGAGGCGGCCGTGATCGCGCCAGGCCTGTCACAGGCGGACCGGGCGGCGTTCTTTGCCTTAATCTGGGGCGGGCATCAGCCGTTTTCCGACCTTTTTGTCCGCCTCGCCGGAGCCTTGGCGCAATTGGGCCACGCCGAAGAAGCTTTTGCTTAGCCTGGATGCTTTGGTGCCGCGTGAAACCTCGATCATCGACGTCAAAACGTTGTCTGGAGTGTCCGACGGTGCGCCACTGAGCCTGACCACCACTGATGGGCGCAAGGTCACGCTGCCCCGGTCCGTGGTTTGTGGGTTGGCGGCGGAGCTGGTGCTGCCGATGCGCGATCTGCCGTCGCAGATGTTTGCCGAAACCGATCTGTTGGATTTCCCTGGTGCGCGCAATCGGTTTGAGCAAGACCTAAGTCAAGCCTTTGCGGATCCAGAGAAAATCCTGCCAGAGTTGCTGTTGCGCGGTAAGGTGGCCTATCTCTTTGACCGCTATGTGCAGAACCAGGAAATCACCTCGATGCTGCTGTGCATTCCAGACAGCAACATGGAAACGGTTGACCTGCCGGGGCTGGTACAAAATTGGATTGCGGCCACCCATGGGGCCACTGCCGAGCAGCGCGACGGAAGCGAATGCGTTCTGTTCATGGTGCTGACCAAATTCGATAAGCATCTGGGTGACAGTGCAGCCGAAGGTGGGGATGAAACGCGGTTTGAACGGCGAATGCAGGCGTCTTTGCTGGAGAAATTCGGCAAGGGCAGCGATCCTTGGGTGGCTGAGTGGCGGCCCGGAAAGCCCTTTGATAACTGCTATTGGTTGCGCAATCCCAACTACTACGTCGACGGTTTGATCGACTACGGAGACGCCAAGCAAGAGCTGCAGATCCGCCCACAAAAGGCAGGCCGCGTGGCGGAGCTGCGCGAGGGATGCTTGCAAGCGCCCTCAGTGCAGCGACATTTCCACAATCCGGAACAGGCCTGGGATGCAGCTCTGTCGCTGAATGACGGTGGGGTCAGTTATCTGACGCAGGCGCTGCAAGCGGTTTGCAAACCGGACAGCAAGTTGCGTCAGATCGCGGCGCAACTTTACGCGTTGCGAGGTGATCTGGCACGCGCGATGACGCCATTCCATGTTTCAGACGACGTGGAAAAGCGCGTAACCGAAAAACAAGAGGCCGCCAACCTGGTCATCGACGATCTGGAACAAGCGCTTAACCGGCACCGCTTTGGCGCGTTGATGGCGGCTTTGATGGTCGATCAAGAAGAGATCGAAGGCCGGATTTCCCGGGTGCCCAGTTCTGTTCGCATCACCAGCGCCGTCAGTTCCGCTGCGGCCGAAACACAGACACCGACCCGGCAACGTCCCGGCAGGCAGCGTCCGGGGCGCCCGGCGACCGAAGACGCGCAGACAGACGTGCGCACCATGACGCTGGAGCAGTTTCAGGCGGATACGGCGCTGGAAATCTGGATCGATGCGATGAAGGCATTTCGCGACGATGTCACCCGGCGCGAGGCATATGGGTTAAGTCAGGACACATCCGGCAACCTGGTCACCGAACTGATCCACGCCGCCCGCCGGACAGGGCTGAGCGCGCAGACGGCGGCGCAATTGGAAGAGGTCAATTTTGGTCTGACAGTCGAGAAACAGGCGCAACCTGCCTCAATCTTGGGGGCAGAGACCATCAACCGCTTTGTGGCTACCTTGGGCATGACTGATTTGCCGGAAAGCAAACGTCCTCAGGTGCAGACGGCGGATGGCAAGAACCGTGCAATTTTCGCACCGCAGGCCCCGTCGGACACAGTGGATGATCTACCTGCACAGCCGCGCGCGATAGCCGAAGAGATATGGACCGATTGGGTCTTTGCGATCGAGGCGCTGTTTGTGGCCAATGCCAAGGACGGTTTGGGTGGTCAGATCAACGTCGATCAGAATCTGCGTCTGGGTCGCATCCTGTCTGATCTGGTTGGGCAGGCGCATTCATGAGCCTTGTGCTACATCCTGACCCGCAACAGCCCATGGGCGGTTACGGGTTTATCGAACTGCCCGGCAGCAGCCTGCCGGATGTGGTCACGGTTGCGGTGCGCGATGCCTATTCCGAACGCTGGCTGACACCGGTTGCCGAGGCGCGTGTCGAGGTCGGAAACCCCAATTGGCAGCCGCAAAAATCCAGTTTCGGACCCTATGATGTGCTGCGCCACGATGGGGCCGATTGGGTGCGGATCGGGCCAGACATCGTCAACAAGCTTGAAGAATACACGCCCCTGGTGATCGAAGTGGACGGCCGCGCCTTCAGCGTGACCTGGCCCGATACCATCCCACCACGCGCCGGGTTGGCAAGTTTGGGTGGGTTGCAAACCGCGCAGCCCAAACCAGCCCCCGCACCAGAGCCCGAGGTGAAGCGCCCGCCTGACCCCGAACCTGATTTGGCGCCGAAACCGGAATTGGTTGCCGAGCCCAAGAAGCGTAGTCTGTTATGGCTGTGGATCGTTTTGCTGTTGCTCGTCGCCGCTGGAGCCGCCGCATGGTTCTGGACCCGCGAAGAAGGTGTGAGCTTGCCGATCAACACCACACCGGTGTCCAATAATGAAAGCTGCGGTTTGCCCGCTCTCAGAGCGTTGAACGGGTTTGCCACGCAGCTGGAAGCGCTGCGTAACTGTGGCCGTGACGTTAACCCGGACACGGCCCTGAAGCTGATCGAAGATGCGGCCAATGCCGAGGATCCGCTGGCTCTGCGCGTATTCGGTACGCTCTATGACGGCGACCAGTTGGACCCGCGCATCGAAAACCTCATAGGGCTCAGTTTTGCCGATGATCCAGCCCGTGCCGTCGAATATTATGCCCGTGCGGTCACAGCTGGGGACACCCAGGCCATGTCACGTGTCACGGCCACTTGCGAGCGACTAAAAGGTTCGTCGCAGACGTTGGAAAAGGGGGCTTATGATGATTTTTGCCGTTAGGGCGATGCTGTCCATTGCAGGCTTGGCCCTGTTGACGTTCACCGCAGCGCCGGTCGTGGCCAATGACCGTCCCCTTTTGGTTGAGGGCCGGGAAACAGTCTATCAGCGAGTACTGACTCGTCCCGGTGCCCTGATGTTTTCGGCTCCGGATGGTGACGTGCTGCGCCAGTATCCCGCCTTTCAGCCACTGTATGTGTATGCCCGCCAAGGGAACTGGGAACAGGTCGGTCCGTCCCTGTCAGCAGGTCCGCAGGGATGGGTCAAATCGGATCAGGTGGTGGTCTGGAAACAGAACATCGTTGCCGCCTTTACCAACGCCGCCGGCCGCGAGCGGCAAATCTTGTTCGAAACCGAGGAACAGCTGCGTGCATTGATGGAGCATGAAGCCCTGCGCGCTCAGCAAGCCAAGCTGCTGGAGCAGGCCGCTGGTGACAACCTGCCTGCTGACAGCGGTGTTGTGGCGGTGGAGCCAGAGGAATACGTCAACATTGTCGAACGTCTCTACCTGATGCCAATCCTTGAGTTTGCTCAGGACCTGCATCCGTTGAACTACGAGGACAACCTGCTGATGCAGGTGGCCTCGGTCCCCTTGCAAGAGGGCGGGGTACAGGCGGGGGCCATTGCAGACAATTTTGATGCGGGCATCGTCTTTGTTTTTGACACCACGCAGTCGATGGATCCCTACATCGAACGCACACAAGAGGCGGTGGAACAAATTATCGATGGCATTCGTGGAACCGAGGTGGGGACGCGGGTGCAGTTCGGCGTCGTGGGCTTTCGCGACAACGACACGGTCGCGCCGGGGCTTGGCTATCGAACCAAGACGCTGTTGCCACTGGAACGCCGTCGCGATCAGTCACAAGTGGTGGCCACAATCCGGGCGGCGACGGATGTGGCCCAGGTGAACTCTCCGGGTTTCAACGAGGACAGCCTGGCCGGTGTCGAGGATGCGATCGAATTGACTGACTGGTCGCCCACAGGGAATGATCCCTTTGATGCGCGCATCGTGATCCTGATCACCGACGCAGGTCCCAAGGACCCGCGAGACCCGAATGCGCGATCAGACATCGGCCCGGCCGAGTTGCAGCGTGCGGCACAGGACAAGGGCATCGCAGTGATGACCCTGCACCTGCAGACGCCGGCAGGCGGGCAGGGGCAGCACGCTTGGGCCGCACAGCAATACAAGGCGCTGTCGCGGTTCAACGACGAGACCTATTATTACGGCATCGAAAACGGCTCGCCTGAAGCGTTTAAGTCGACAGTTACGCGTCTGGTGACGGCGCTGACGGATGTGATCCGGGTGGCACGTGACGAACAGCCGGTGCTGGACCCGGCTGAAGCGGGCAAGGTGGTGAACTTGGGGCTCGCGATGCAGCTGGCCTATCTGGGGCGGCTCAAGGACACACAGGCGCCTGATGTGATCCGGGGGTGGGTGTCGGAAAAAGCGGTCGAAGATCCAGCACGACTAGCCATAGAACCCCGTCTTCTGGTGACCAAGAACGAAATGGCCACCATGGCCGATTTGCTGTCGGAGCTGCTGACATTGGGCGAGCAGAGTCGCAATCCCGGGGATGCGGCGAACTTTTTTGCTCAAGTGCGCAATGTAGTGGCACGGATGGCTAAGAACCCTGATCGGTTGATTTCCACGGATGCAGACACACTTGGTGGAGCACTCGAATTTCTCGAAGATCTGCCCTACGAGAGTCAGTTGATGCTGACCACTGAACAAAGGTGGCAACAAAGTGCAATGAACCGACGCAGCATTCTGGACGGGATGCGGCAGAAACTTGTGCAGTATCGCAAGTGGTTGCACGATCCGACGGTGTGGACTGCGCTCTATGATGGCGCACCAGATGGGGAATACGTGTTCGCAATGCCGTTTGACGTATTGCCGTGACCGGATGAGTGCGGGCCTAAACATGACTGGTGGGCGCATCAGCCTGTCCGACAGAGATCGCAGATTTTGCGTTGAAATCCCGAATTTCGGACTGAATGCCGGTCAGGCGGTTGCGATAACCGGGGCCAGCGGATCGGGCAAGACCCTGATCCTCGAAGTGATGGGGCTGCTGCGTGCGCCTGACAGCCACACGGAATATCATGCAGGTGATGTTGACCTCGTGCGCTTGTGGGACAAGGGACCGCGCAACGTGGACCTGGCTAAATGGCGCGGTCGCTTGTTCGGGTTTGTTCCTCAAACAGGTGGCTTGTTGCCATTTCTGACGGTGGCCGAGAACGTGCACTTGTCGCAAAAGGTCAACAGGGTTGACGAACCTGCTTGGTGCTCGGAACTCTTGGACAGATTGGGATTGGCGGATCAGGCTGCACTGCTCCCTGAAGCCTTGTCGATCGGGCAACGGCAGCGCACAGCCATCGCGCGAGCACTGGCGCACAGGCCGAAGTTCGTGATCGCCGACGAACCAACATCAGCGTTGGACCCCGAGACGGCAGATCAGGTGCTGACCTTGTTTTTGGATCTTGCGGACGAGCAAGAGACCGGCGTGATACTGTCCTCGCATGATCTGGAGCGTCTGGATCGGCACGGCATCATCAGACGGGCGCTTGCGGTTCAAGCGGGCGATCCGGTTGTCAGTCGGCTGGAGAACGCGTGATGTTGGTTGTCTGGTTGGCTGTGCGGGATTTGTTGCGCGATCGTGTTTTTCTAATCTGCAACACCGCGATATTGGTCGGGGTTTTGGTGCCATTGCTTTTGCTTTTTGGGGTCAAGAACGGTGTTTATGCCGCGCTCTTGGGCGAGATGCTTGCGGATCCTGCCAGTCGGCAAATCGACACGGCGGGCAACGCCTCGTTTTCTTCAGAAGAATTTGAGGCGATCAGGGATTGGCCTGATGTTGCATTCGTGACGCCGAAGGTGCGGGGGCAATTTGATTTCGTGAATGTGCGTGCAAAGGATGGTCGTCGGATCGAAGCCGCCCTGATGATCCCGTCCGGGGCAGGGGATCCGACCTTGCCCGAAGGACTTGATCTTGCTCCGGATGCTCTTGCCATCAGCGCGGCCTTGTCGCGGCAACTGGGCCTGAACGAAGGCGATGCAATTCAATTGATCACTCAGGCCGAGGACCGGCCACGACAACTTGTGCTCGAGGCACATGTCGCGGCGGTTCTGTCGGATGAGGATGTTCCCGGACGCGCCATTTTGGCTCCGTTCGAGGTGTTGGATCTGATCGAAGCATTTTATGATTCCTATGCCTTGCCAGCACATGGCATCGAGGGGGGCAAACAGCTTACTGATCGCGTATCCAGTTATGCCGGTGTTCGTGTCTATGTAGATCGTCTGGAAAACTTGTCCGCACTTCAGGCACGGATTGAAGCGCATCTTGGCGTTGCGACCACGGCACGAACCGGTGAGGTCGAGGCTTTGCTAAACCTGGGGCGAAATTTGAACCTTGCGCTTGGGTTGACCGTGGCTTTGGCGGCAGTCGGTCTGGGAGCGGCGTTGGGTGTGGCGTTCTGGAGCAACGTTTCGAGAAAAAGAACCGTCCTTGCATCAATCGCTCTATTGGGCATTCCGGGTCGGACTCTTGTGCTGTTTCCGCTTTGTCAGGCAATGATCACCGCAGTTGTCGGACTTGCTGCGTCCTATTTGGGCTATCAGGTTGCCGTGCGTGCCGCGCAATCCCTTTTTGATACAGGACTACCCGGTGGTGCCCCGCTGACATTGATTACTATGGGGCAGGCTCTCATGATCGGATGCGCAGTTTTGGGGCTTCTATTGATCGTAACAGTTGCTGCGGGGTGGTCTGCACAACGGATTGACCCTGCGACCATACTACGTGAGGCGGTGTGATGCGTGCACTTGCTCTCACTCTTGCTCTTCTGGTTACACCCGGTCTGACCAAAGCCGAAGAAACGCCCAATTGGCCTGCCGAACAATTTGACCCGGCCAGTGAAACCGCACCTGCGGACATGATCCTGCCCATGCCCTGTGGTGGCAAGATGGCGTTTCAGAAGGTTTTGGTGCCGATGGATGCCTCTGACCCGCTTGCTGACCGACGTGTACGCTTGGGGCAAAGCCTGGAGCAGACGGGCTATTCGGACTTCTTGCGACAAAGCCACCTGCGCGGGTCCTTCACAGAGCAAGGTTTGGACGCGACCTTTTTCTTCATTGCGCGCTATGAGCTGACACAAGGCCAGTTTCGCGCCTTGCAAGGCGATTGCAGGCCATTGGCGCGACAGGATCGAATTGCACGTGGGGGATTGAGTTGGTTTGACGGTGTTACCCTGGCACAAAACTACACCGCGTGGCTGTACTCGAGCGCACCTGACGCTCTGCCGTTGTCAGATGGTGCAAAAGCATACGTTCGGTTGCCAACCGAAACCGAATGGGAATATGCGACCCGAGGCGGTGCGCGGATCGACAGTAACAGGTTTTCGGGACTTGTATTTTTCGCAGAAGGCGAGATGCGGGATTATGCCATCCATCTTGGGGCCGGAGGAGGACGCGGAAAGCTGAACCCCATTGGTTTGCGGCAACCCAATCCGCTAGGGCTTTATGATGTGTACGGCAATGCAGAAGAACTGATGCTGGAAGCTTATCGGCTGAATGCTCTGGGTCGTGTACATGGGCAGGTCGGGGGCATCGTGACGCGCGGTGGATCGGCTTTGTCGAACAGCGAACAGATTTATTCGGCGCAACGTACGGAATATCCGCCGCACGATGTCCGAACCGGGCGGCCTTTGCGCGGAGACACATTTGGTGTGCGGTTTGTAATCGCAACGCATGTGGCGACATCAGAAGCGAGATTGGCCCAAATCCGAGACCGTTGGATCGAAATGTCTGACGTCTCTGAAGACACAGCAACCGACCCGGCCCGGTTGCTGTCTGGTTTGATCGAGGCTGAACCGGACCCGCGACGCAAAACGGCGTTGGCAGATCTGCAACTAGACCTGCGTCGCAATCGGGATAGGGTGCAAACTGCGTTGCAGCAATCGGCCCGCTCAACCTTTTTGGCGGGCTCGGTGTTTGTCGAGGCCTTGATCAACAACGCTGCGGCAATCGAAGCAAAGGCAGCCAACATCCGAATGTTGGTCTCGTTGCAACGGACCGGACAACAAAGCGAATTGTTCGACCGCCAGGTGCAAAAACATGTCAAAGAGATCGCAGAGATGCGTCGTCAACAGGATGTTTATCTGTTGTCCTATCGGGCTGCATTGGAGACTTTGACATCTGACACTGATCCCGAAATGCGTTCGTCGGTCTTGGGCGTGCTGAGAGAGGAGCTTTCCTTGTCCGAACAAACCCGCTTACGAGAGGGGTTGGACCGTTTTGCTGCAGATTTGTTAGCCTTTTCTGCTCGTCCCGACATGGATGCCGCTGATCTTTTGGAACTGGTTTCCTCGCCGTGACAGTAACAGTGGTGATCTCAGCGCAAGTTTGCCGAGCAAATGGCAAAACGCAGCTTACTGTATCTTGACGTTCTTGCTGTCCACTAGCGCCTGTGTTCACAATAGCGGCGGAAACCGGGATTTGGGGGCGCGTAAGCTTGACAAATCTCAAGACGTTTGTTGGGCTTGAGCAATCAAGGTTCAAAGTCCATTGGCAAAGATCCTGTTGAGAAATACCAACTGTTGAGTTTTCCCAGGATTTGCGAGGTTATTATTATGTTTTCCAAATACGTTTGTGCCAGCGTTGTTGCTGCAAGTCTGGTCTTGGCCCCTGTTGAAAAGGCGCAGGCTGATGAAGCCGCGGCGCTGATCGGAGGGGCAATCCTAGGCGGGATTATCATCAATGAGGTCAACAAGAACAAAGCCAGGCAGCGCCAGCAGCAACAGCAGCAGCAGACTCGCACTCGTACAACAACCAGATCTTCGGGGATATCATCGGCTCAGCGGCAGCAAAACCGCAATGTACAGACGGCGCTGAACTACTTTGGATACAACGTCGGCGCTGTGGATGGTTCCCTTGGACGCAAGAGCCGAGCCGGTATCTCTCGGTATCAGGCCGACATGGGCTATAACATCGACGGGCGTCTGGACGAGCACGAACGCAACTTTCTGTTGGGTAGTCATCAGCGGGCTCTGGGGAGTGCGCACGTGGCACCCTACAATCAAATCCTGGCCAGCCAGGGACAACAGGGTTTGCTTCGCACATATCGCAATGAACAACTGGGCATCGTGACGCCGCAGCAGACACAACCACAACAACCGCCGGTAAAACAGGCGGTAGCTCCGGTCCAGAATACGGTACCAGCACGCGCCAATACCGCGGCACTACCCGATTTCACTTTTGGTCAGGTTCCGCGTTCAGCCAATGAACACTGTAACGAGATCAATGTTCTGACGGCGGCGAATGGTGGCTTGGCGACTGCAGGAAACCTGAGCGATCCGGAGTTTGCTCTGAATGAGCAATTCTGCCTCGCGCGCACTCAAGCCATGGCCGAAAGCACACGGATCGAGGCCACGATACCAAATATGACAGGACCTCAGATCGAGGCGCAATGTCAGGGAGTCTCACAGGCAATCGCTCCACATATGGCCGGGGCAGACAGCAAATCTCCCAGCCAGATCATTGCCGACACTTCGACGTTTTTGCGCAACTCTGGTAGACCGATGGATCAGTTGATTTCCGGAGGTAAAGTATGTTTGGGGGTCGGATATCGCACGGATGATGCGGAAATGGCGATGGCCTCAGGCGTGTTGTTGGCGTCTGCGGGACAACTCGGATACGGCGAGATCGTAAGCCATCATCTGCGTGAAGGGATGGGCGTAGCCAAGGGGCAATCGAATGTCGCAGGTGACTGGATGCGTATGGCTCTGAATGCGGCCCAAAGCGGCGCAACCGTTCTGGGGCAGACGCCGGATCGCATCGCGGTTTTGTCGACTGCGTTAACCGGTGCGCCTGCGTCAACCGGAACGGCGGCATTGCCGGTATTCCCGACGACTGGAAACTAACGACCTCAAACCTGGAACCTATTCCCGAACCATGGCGTGGCGATGCTGTTGCAGCGTATTGGCCACGCATTCGGGAACACCGGGTGCGTCGCCCAGAACAGCCAGCAGGTGTCCTGAAAAATCTGCTTGTTCAAGGGCCTGCGGGACGTCCTTCGTCGTGTGGAACCCTGAGCATGCAAACAGGGGAAGGCAGAGGCTTTGATCGGGGTAATCGGATGCGGTGTCTGCGACGAAAGGCGCTTCTTCCACAAAGCCGACATGAATGTCTTTGAAATGCGCAAACAGGCTCAAGTCATCGGCAAATTTTCGGGCCATCTGGGCTGGCTTCGGACTGCGCCCAGACCCATGAGCCGCAAGAAGGATCGTTGTCTCTGCAGATGACCACCCGAGATCGGTTGCCGCATGAATTAGAGCTGCCAGGGCAATTTTGGGAAGGTCAGCCTCTAACCCGAGCGGATCGGTGATCGTGACTTGTGCATCGCCAAGGCGATTTGGGAGGGCTTGGGAAACAAACCATCCCTTGGCCATGAACATGGGATAGACGACTGCACCTGGTGAAAGGGTCGACAGTTCCGATTCCAGCCGCTTTGGCATGGCCAAGGTCGCCGATCGGACATCCCAACCGGGTAGACAAGCCGCGACCCTTTGCGCGAACCGTGCAAGTGCTGCCTCTGCTGGGGCGGGTTCGGATGGCTGACCATGCGCAACGATCAGGGCCTGGTTTGGAGTCTTGGGCATAATGCAATGTCTCTGCCTTGCGATGTGCCATAAATGTCTTGCACGGCACAGTTGTCAACTCACTACCTTGGCAGTTGTTGCGAGTCATTGTTTCGCAGGTAAGACTGACTTTGGTACACGTATGGGGAGATGTATTTGATGCGTTCGGTGGTACGCGAACCTATTTTTCACTTCGCATTATTGGCGGTCGTTCTCTTTGTCTACTTTCAAACAACGGCTGAGTCCGAGCCGATTGAACCTGAGAATGCCGTCGTGCGGATCGCTCCGGCTGATGTCACGCTATTGATTGAGCAATACAAAAGCGCTTGGGGCAGACAACCAACACGTCAGGAGTTGGATGGGCTGATTCAATCTAGGATCCGCGAAGAAGTTTTGGTTCGCGAGGCTTTGGCCCTGGGATTGGACAACGATGACAACGTGATCCGAAATCGATTGCGTCAGAAAATGCAGTTCCTGAATGACAGTGCGGCGCAAGCACTGACACCGGAGATGTCCGTGCTCCAAGCGCATCTCGAGGCCAACTCCGACCGTTTTAAAAAACCCGGCGTTGTGGGGTTCGAACAGGTTTTGCTTGGTGAAAACCCAACCCAGGATGAGATTGAAGCAGGGCTGGCTGCATTGCAGGAGGGCGCCGATCCCTTGTCGGTTGGCAAAGCGTCCCTGCTTCCCGCAATTGTGCCTGCCTCTGTTCCGATCCAGATCGATGGCGGTTTCGGGCGCGGGTTTTCGGACGCCTTACGGGCATTGCCGGTTGGGGAATGGGCTGGCCCGGTAAAATCAGGATTTGGTCTCCATCTTGTGCGCGTGACGGAAAGACAGTCTGCGCAGCTACCCGAATTATCCGCAGTCGAACACAAGGTGCTGTTTGACTGGAGGCGGGAACAGGCCGATGCTTTGTCAAAGGCTCAGTACGAAGCGCTCGTGTCGGTTTATGAAGTGCAAACGCCTTCCGGTGACGAATTAGACCAACTGGTGTCGCAATGAAGCCGCTTCTGGCAGCATTTTTCCTGTTCTTCTCCTGGGTAGGAATGGCGCAAGCCCACGCACTAGATCCGGGGTATCTTCAAATACAACACTTGGAGGGGAACGCATGGCAGGTGTTTTGGCGCAAGCCGGATGTCTCTGGCATGCCGATGGCAATCGACGCGAATTTGCCGACCAACTGCGCTCCAAGGCGTGCCGAGGGTGACCCGCAATTTGATGGAGCGGCCTGGGTGTCGCAGTGGGTGGCAGTATGCCCAGAAGGATTGGCAGGGCACACCATCGTAATCGAGGGTCTGGAAGCTACACAAACAGATGTTCTGATCCGCATCTCAGGGATCGAAGATCAATCACTGACCAGACGGCTCACAGCTGAACAGACACAGTTTGTCGTGCCTAGCTGCCATGACCGGATGGGCGGTTTTTGCCGATTACGTCGCATTGGGGTTCGATCATATCCTCGAAGGGTTAGACCATCTTCTCTTTGTTTTTGCGCTGCTGGTGTTGATCCGGGACCCGTGGCGGTTGGTGGGAGCAGTTACTGCCTTTACCGTCGCGCACTCGATAACTTTGGCCTTGGCAACTCTTGATGTGATCCGGGTGCCGTCACCTCCCGTCGAAGCAGTGATTGCGCTGTCCATTGTCTTACTTGCGGTCGAAATTCTGCGTCGCAGGAAAGGCGGCGATCAATTGACAGAGAGATTCCCGTGGCTTTTGTCTTTTGGTTTTGGTCTTTTGCATGGTCTTGGGTTTGCTGGCGCCCTGGCCGAAATCGGGCTGCCGCAAGGGGATATTCCGCTGGCGTTGTTGGCATTCAACTTAGGCGTTGAGGCCGGGCAGCTCGCCTTTGTGGCTGTTGTTCTGTTGGCCTTTGGCGCTCTCCGCTGGGTCGCCCCGAAGGTGACCGCGGTTCTGCGTGATCCAGCCTCACACGGGACGCTGGTGATGGGCTATACCATTGGCGGTATCGCCACCTATTGGCTGGCGGAGAGGGTGGCTGGTTTCTGATCCTATGTAGTGGTTTGTTTTTGGGGTGCTCCCGCCCGTCGTAGATGCCTCTTGCGGGGTATCTCCTCCCGTTGGGCCGAGCGCCCTGCCTTGGGGGTGGCAATGCAGAACGCATGCAATGAATGCTGCGGGAACGCGAAGGCGCAGAAGATTGGTCTAACCCAGCACCGTCAGCCACAGCCAAACAGATAGGATCGATGCCCCAGTTGCCATCAGAACCGAGGAGGCGGCCACACGCTTGGCGCGGCCGTACATGTTGGCAAAGATATAGGCGTTGAACCCCGGGGCCATAGAGGCGTTGAGCACCGCCGAGCGAAACAGGTCCTGCGGCAGCGCCAGCGTTTTGCCAAACAGCCAGACCAGTGTTGGGTGCACCATCAGCGAGATGCAGCAGACATATAGGATGGTGCGCATGTCGCCTTCGGGTCGGTATTGCACCAGCACACCGCCAAGTGCAAAGAGCGCACCCGGCAGGGCGGCGCGGATCACCAGATCGAGCGCATCATCCACAACCTGCGGCATCACCAGTCCGGTCAGGTTGGCGATGAACCCCAGAGCGATCCCCAGGATCAGCACGTTCTTGAACATGGCTGACAGGACCGAGCGCACCATCTTTGTCCCGCCATTGCCGCGATTGCGGATCACCTCCATCACGGTGATGCCGACGCCGTAACAAAAGGGTGAATGAAAGGCGATGATTGCGTAGTTGCCTGTCAGGTTGTCCGACCCATAAGCGCGTTCGGTGATTGGTAGCCCCAAAAGGACCGAGTTCGAGAACAGGCAACAAAAGCCGATGACAACCGCGTCCTCCCAGTCCCGTTTGAAGATCAACCGCGCCCCGGCCATGCCCGCAATGAAACAGAGCGCAGCCCCAGTGTAGAAACTGGCCAACAGGCGTGGATCAAAGCTGGCCTGCAAATCCAGCGAGGCGATGGCGCGAAACAGCAGGCAGGGGATCGCAAAGCTCTGCGTGAACCGCATCAGCCCATCGATGTGGCTTTGGTTGAAAAACCCGGCGCGGGTGACCGTGTATCCGGCTCCGATGACCAGGAAAACCGGCAGAATGACGTCGATCAGGCTTTGGAACATGGGATGCGACGTCTTTTGCGGCTTGGGTTACAAACTGTAGCGGATCACCATGCCATCATAGGCCGGGGTGATGTGGTCGGGGGTTTCGGCCTCGACCTCGGCATAGTCCAGGTCAATGTGCATGTTGGTCAATACGGCACGCTTGGGGGCCATCTTGTCGATCCACTCCAGCGCGCGCTCCAGATGTACATGGGTGGGATGGGGGGCACGGCGCAAGGCATCCAGAATCCAGCAATCCAACCCTTCAAGCTCGGCCCAGGCGTCGTTATAAATCTCGGCCACATCCGGCAGATACGCCAGATCGCCGATGCGGAAGCCCAGACTGTCGATCGAGCCATGGCCAACGGTGAAGGGGCGGAAAGAGATCGGGCCGCCGGGACCGTCGATTTCAAATGTACCGTCGATGGTCTTTAGGTCCAGGATCGGCGGATAGGGTGAACCTTCGGGTTGGATGAAGGCATAGCCAAAGCGTGACAGCAGGGCGTTCTGCGTGTCCCCGTCAGCCCAGACCGGCACCCGGGCGCGCATGTTGTAGACGATCATGCGCAGGTCATCGATGCCGTGCACATGGTCGGCGTGCGAATGGGTGTAGACCACGCCATCAAGCCGCCCGGTGCCTGAGTCCAAAAGCTGGCTACGCATGTCCGGCGTGGTGTCGATCAGCACGGTCGTTGTGCCCTCGGGCCCTTCACGTTCCACCAGCATTGAGCAGCGGCGGCGCACGTTGCGTGGGTTGTTGGGGTCACAATCGCCCCAATGACCGCCAAGACGCGGGACACCGCCGGACGAGCCGCAGCCCAGAATGGTGAAACGCAGCTCGCCCGTCATGCGGCGGCCTTGTGGCTGGCGGCTTTGGCGAACAGCCGGTCGAAGTTGGCCTGCGTTTGAGACGCGAAATCTGCGTAGTCCATTCCAAAAACCTCGGCCCCTTTGCGGGCGGTATGGGCGGTATAGGCTGGCTCATTTCGCTTGCCGCGATAGGGTGGGGGCGCCAGATAAGGCGCGTCGGTTTCCACCAGGATGCGGTCGACCGGTGCCATGGCAAAGATGTCGCGCAGCTCTTGGCTTTTGGGGAAGGCAGCGATGCCCGACATCGACAGGTAAAAGCCCAGATCAAGTGCCGCCTTGCCCAACTCGGCAGAGGACGAGAAGCAATGCATTACACAGGAATAAGGCGCGTTGCGGTGTTCTTCGGCCAAAATGCGCGCCATGTCGTCATCGGCGGCGCGGGCGTGGACGATCAGCGGCAGGCCGGTGCGTTGCGCGGCTTCGATATGGATGCGCAGGCTTTGTTTCTGCACCTCGGCGCTTTCGGCTGTGTAGTGATAGTCGAGGCCCGTTTCACCGATGCCCACAAATTTCGGATGCGCTGACATTGCGATGAGCTGATCGACGGTGGCCATGGGCTCTTCGGCGGCGCTCATCGGGTGGGTGCCTGCGGCGTAGAATACCGGCGCGTGGGCTTCGGCAATGGCGCGCACCGACGGTTCGTTGCGCAAGCGGGTGCAGATTGTCACCATGCGGGTGACGCCAGCCTGAGCCGCGTTTGCAATGATCGTATCCAGCTGCCCCTCGAAATCGGGAAAATCGAGGTGACAGTGGCTATCGGTGATTTCCGGTGTGATCTGGTAGTCGCTCATTGGCCCCAACTGGCGGTTTCCTGCATCTTGAAAACCGTATCTAGGACAAGTGCAGCGGGGTCAAGGTTCACCGCCTGACCATGGCGTGCTCGGGCCGTGATCGTTGCGGCAATTTCCGCCCATTTGCGGCCGCGATGCGGATCGGATGCCAGTTTCAACAACACTTCTCCCTCACCCGGAGCCGCTTGTGGTTCGGGGGGCTGACCGGTGGCACCTGTGCGTGCAAGGCGGGCCAGGGAAATGTCGATGAGGTTCAGCAGCAGCTCGAACTTCTCTGCCGCGCCACGTTGTGCGGCGGCTTCGGCCAGTTTTAACGCCCGAGCGCGGTCCAGACGGGGCATGGTGCCCAGAATGGCGATGAGTTCGCTGTACATCTGTAGCCCGCCCAGATTGATCAGCCGCAGCGCCGCGCCAACCGATCCCGACGCCAAAGCGGCAAGGTGATCGGGGTTGGCGGGCGGCTCTGTCCCGGTTTGGGACAATGCGGCCTGCATGTCGTCTGCGTCCAGCGGCGACAAGCGCAGCGTGCGACAACGCGAGCGGATCGTGGGCAACAGGCGTGAGGGTTGGTGCGAGATCAGCAACAGCGTGGTGCGTGCGGGCGGCTCTTCGAGCATTTTCAGCAGGGCGTTGGCCGCGCTGGTGTTCATTTCATCGGCGCTGTCCACGATCACCACACGGCGTCCACCGTCCGTGGATGACAGGCCAAAGAAACGACCCAGTTTGCGGACGTCATCCACCACAATTTCGCCGCGCATGGTGCCGCGATCATTGGCCGAGCGGGTGATCGACGCCAACCCCGGTTCCGCGCCTGCCAACATGCGATGCACAACCGGGTGATCCGGATCAATGTTCAACGAGGTGGGCGGGGGCGGCGCACCAAACAGGCCACCATCATCCACCGGGGGCGTTGCCAGCAAAAACCGCGCGATGCGCCACGCCAGCGTTGCTTTGCCGACACCCTGCGGCCCGGTCAGCAGCCAGCCGTGGTGCAGACGATCAGAGGTAAAGGCATCCAGAAACGCCGCCTGCGCCGCATCCTGGCCAAACAACTGGGCGGTTTCACGCGGGTGGGGGGCGCCGGGCGCCTGATCCGGGGAAGGGAGGTCGTCGCTCATGTCCGCTCTATACCAGAGCCTGTTCGACGACGCTTGCAATATCGCGCGCCACGGCGTCCATGTCCCGATTGCCGTCGATCACGCGAAAGCGGCCAGAGAATTCATCTGCCAAGGCAAGGAACCCGGCGCGCATCTTGCGTTGCAGTTCGGGTCCGAAATCTTCGAACCGCTCTTCGGTGCCTTGACGGCCTTTGGCGCGACTCAGACCGGTTTCGGGATCCATGTCGACAAGGATCGTCAGGTCCGGCTCGCGTCCAATCATCAGCCCGTGCAACTGGTCAACCAACGCACGCAGGTCGCCACGTGACAGGCCCTGATACATGCGGGTGCTGTCAGCGAACCGGTCGCAGATCACAACTTTGCCCGCCTCCAACGCAGGCAGGATGGTACGTTCCAGATGGTCGCGGCGTGCGGCGGTGAAGAGCAGGATCTCGGTCTCGGCCGACCAGCGGTCGGGGTCACCTTCCAAAACCAGACGCCGGATTTCTTCGGCCCCGGGCGAGCCGCCGGGCTCGCGGGTCAACACGACGTCACGCCCCTGAGCTTGCAGGTGATCGGCCAAACGCCGCGCTTGGGTGGATTTTCCTGATCCGTCGATGCCCTCGAACGTCAGGAATAGACCTTTGGGTGTTGTCACATCGCCCCCGCAGGACCGTCAGTGAATTGCTTGAGCAGCAAGCTTGCGGCCGTTTTCATCCGCACCACGAAACCACCAAGAGGCACGTCCTGTACGGCCACCAACGGACGGCGCATTTCGGGCAAACCTTCGGGTTTGATCACCAGCTCGGCCAGTTGCTGACCCTTGGCGATAGGGGCGTTGAGTGGCCCGTCATAGACCACTTCGGCCTGAACCTCTTTGCCGCCCAGAACCGGTAACAGCAAGCTCAGATCTTCGGCCGGGACCAGCCCTACCGATTGTTGACTTCCCATCCAGACTTGGGCTTGGGCGACGGGGGTGTCGGCTTTGGCGATGGTCTTTTGACTAAAGTGGCGAAACGACCAGTTAACGATGGCTTCCGCCTCCTCTGCGCGCTGCGCCGTGCTGTCGAGGCCCGACACCACAAAGATCACGCGGCGGTCCGCCTGTTTGGCCGAACCCACAAGGCCGTACCCGGCCTCCTGCGTATGTCCGGTTTTCAGGCCATCTGCGCCGATCCCCAGTCGTAGCAAGGGGTTGCGGTTGCGGGTATTCGAAGGCGCGCGCCCGTCAAATGCAAATTCGGTTTCCGCAAAAAGAGGATAGTATTCAGGGAAGTCCGAGATCAGACGGCTCGCAAGTATTGCAAGGTCTTGCACCGACATCCGATGTCCTGCCGCAGGCCAGCCATTTGAGTTGGCAAACGTCGAGTTTTCCATGCCCATTTGCTTGGCCCGTTGAGTCATGTAGCGAGCAAAGCCTGCCTCGGATCCATCAGGGCTAAGTGCCTCGGCAATTACCGCGCAAGCGTCGTTTCCGCTGAGCACGATAATTCCACGGATAAGGTCCTCGACCCGAACCTTGTCCTGGGTATTGAGGAACATGGTCGAACCGCCGTAGTTCATTGCATGTTGAGAAACTGGCAGCTTCTCATCCAATGTCAGTCGCCCTTCGCGGAGTGCCTCGAACGCCACATAAAGCGTCATCAACTTTGACATCGAAGCTGGAGGCAGGGGCTCTTCGGCGTTTTTGGCCAATAGAACTGTCCCGGTACTCTGGTCCAGGACATATGCAGCCTTAGCGCTCGTATCAAAAGCCAGCGCCGGGACGGCGGCCAATGTCATAAGTAACGCTGCAGTAGTAGAACGGAACGTCGATAGCACGAGGTCAGCTCTCCTTAGTTGGTCACGGCATAGGCGTCAGAGAAGCCGGTCTCTTTAACCTTTTTCAGCAAGGCCGAGCGCTCGGATTTCGTCTGGGCGGGGCCGACGACGACACGCCAAAACGGTTTGCCGTTCGCGCTCTGCTCAAAGACAGTTGGTACCACCCCAGCGCTGCGCATCTGATTTGCAGTGCGGTTGGCGTTTTCTTCGACGCTGAAGATGCCGATCTGGATATAGGGTTTGCTCAATGAAGAGGTTTTCGGTTCCGGTGCCGGAGCTGCAGGAGCCGGGGGCTGTTCGGGTTCAGCTTGGGGCGCTGCTTCCGTGGCTGCAATTGCGGCGGCTGCTCCTGCGATCGGATCAAGTTGAGTTTCGGCGATTTCAGCCTCGGTCTCAATCGTATCCGCTTCTACAGGCTCGTCTGCGGGTGCTTCATCGACCACCTCACGGCGCAACGCGGTTACGTGCAATTCGACCGGGGAACCGGCCAACATGCCCAAAGCCGCCGCTGCATCGGAAGAGGCCTGAATGCGCGGGCCAGGAATATCGCGTTCGCGGCGGAACAAGGCGCCAATCACGAATTTACCGTTCGAGTTGTTGCGAATAATGACCCGCTCGGGTTCGGTTACGCCGGAATGAGCCACCCAGACGCCCCCCAACGAGGGTCGTCCGTCCCACAATCCTGCTTCTGTCACTTCGAACACTTCGGGCGCTTCGACATCTCGTTCGATCAGTTTGGTGCTTTGACCGGTGGCTTCGGTAGTCGTTTCTGTGTCTTTGTCTTTGGGTTGCAGAAACGGCACCTGTGCACCTTCTTCGCATCCTGCCAACACGCCCAGCATTGCCGCACACAAAACCAGCCTTTTCGACAACCTGCGTGTTTTTGTCCGTTGGATCATGTCGTATTCCTTGCCTGCTTTGGACGTGTTTCACGCCCTGGGTGCCGGTTGTCCGGTCATTCGCTCATGTTCGAGCCTCAGGCCCGTTCGCCGCGACCATAACGCGCATGGCTTGCCAATGAAAGTCCGCTGCTTCGGGGTCGGCAAAAATTCCCCCTTTTTTCGGCTTGCGCTGTACAGAACGACAGCCTAAATCACATCGCACGCGGGGAGGTGGCAGAGTGGTCGAATGCGGCGGTCTTGAAAACCGTTGGGCGTGAGAGCGTCCCCGGGGTTCGAATCCCCGTCTCCCCGCCACCAGAACCCTTATTTTTTTATAGCCAAAACAACACGATAAACGGGTCTGATGCTGGTTGGTTGAATGGCCTATCCGGCCTTCGGGTCACGCGGGCATGTGACACCGCTGTGTATTAAAGAGGTATTTGCGGCACATACATCCCCACGCGACAAGAGCATCATTCCGCTGCCTTGTTTTGGGTTTCAACGCGCAAAACGGCCAGAACCTGCTCAAGCTGCTGGCCCGATGACGTGGCGTATTCCAGCGCCATTTTCATCACGTCGTCCGACAAGGGCGCTGCCGGAGCCTCCTTGGGCTTCGACGACAGACCGCCGACAACTTGGGCAACCTGCTTTTTCTCTAGATCGTCCGTCACCCGGCCAAAAGTCGTTGCGGTTATATCGGTTGTTGCGTGACCGGCATGCTAGGACACGGCCTCCAGCGGAACACCGGCCTCCAGCAAAGCAGTGATACCACCATGCCTGCGCGAATGCAGGCCCGGTGTGACGCCCAACCGCCATCGAGATTTCAGTCAGGCGAAGTTCGAACCAACGTCACGGGTAGTCAAATTGATATTCGAGTGCCCCCAAATCACAAGCAAATGGCATGTTCTCACAAGTCGCAGGTTCGTTCTGTCCCCAAATTAGGGACATGGCGGCACAAAGCCGTAATACAGACATTTTTGGGAGACAAATCATGCTTAAG
This sequence comes from Falsiruegeria sp. JB4-1, assembly GCF_055693495.1. Taxonomy (NCBI): domain Bacteria; kingdom Pseudomonadati; phylum Pseudomonadota; class Alphaproteobacteria; order Rhodobacterales; family Roseobacteraceae; genus Falsiruegeria; species Falsiruegeria sp. JB4-1. Next base: position 2,896,242 of record NZ_JBVFTZ010000001.1, on the reverse strand, counting down.
ACTATCACAACCGCCATCGCCCTCGTCGTTGCAGCAACAAGCGTCAGCGCAAGCGAAATTCACATGGCGAAGGCAGCGCATAATCCTGCAAAAGTTTACAAGAAAGCCCAGAAGGTCTGTGGTGGTAACTTCTCGATCATCGACAGCTGGTCGAATGCCGGAGGGCTGGTCGCCGACATTATGCCCGGTCCTTTTAGTTGGTACGGCATCGCCTATGCTTGCGGTGGCGACGGTGGCATTACACCAACCTTCGCGTTCCGCGGTCAGCAGTTTGATTACGGTGCTATGGTTGCGGCCATGTCTGCTGCAAACAAATCAACGCATTGCACGATCTCTTCCAACGGAATGACAATGGGTGTGGTTGGCAGTATCAACTGCAACTGACAAGCGTTCAAAGCTTTCGAACAAGCTGACTTTTGCGAAGGGAGCACGGCATGAAGTTGATCGCTGTCATCCTGCTTGGGTGGGTCGCCCCGACCATCGTCACCTTGTACTTTTTCGAGGGGGACTGGCGACCGCTCTGGTTCCCCCTCGTGGTTTTCGCAAACTTTCTGCTGTTCAGGGTTGGGCAGTCAGACTGAGGCCGCTCACCCCCACGCCGTGTAACATCCAAATGTAACGTAGGCATGTGTCGCATGGGTCGCATACGTTAAAACACGACGGAGCACGTCAAAAAGCCAATAAAAACAAGGGGCCAAAAGGCCCCCTGCCGTCTTGAAAACCGTTGGGCGTGAGAGCGTCCCCGGGGTTCGAATCCCCGTCTCCCCGCCACTCTATCCAACATTGAAAACCTGCGTGCCACGGTCGGTTCGACCTCACCCACGCAGCGCCGATTGGATTTCAGAGAACCTTGGGTTCCGGGGTTTTGTCTGATGTGAAAGATCAATTGCCTTGAAACAGGCGGCACGTCTTTTGAGGTTGCGTAAAACTTTGAACGGCGCAGCGCGGTGACATGCGACCTTGCGGCCTTGGAAAAGGGGGGTAAATGCCTCACTGACGCGATATTGAGGGTTCCCATGTCGATTGACCAAAGCACCGCCGCCAAGGTGGCCAAACTGGCCCGGATCAAGGTCGAGGATGACGCGCTGCTGGCGCTGGCCTCGGAGTTCAACACGATCCTGGGATTCATCGAGCAGCTGAACGAAGTGGATGTGGAAGGGGTCGAACCGATGACCTCGGTGACGCCACAGCGCCTGAAGCGCCGTGAAGATGTGGTGAATGATGGCAGCCAGCAGGACAAAGTGCTGGCTAACGCCCCCGACGCCCGCGAGGGCTTTTTCGCTGTGCCGAAAGTGGTGGAGTAAGACATGAGCGATCTGAACAAACTGGGCCTGGCCCAGGCCCGTGACCTGCTGCGCAAGGGTGAGACCACCAGCGTGGAGCTGACCGAAAGTTGCCTGAGCGCCATTGATGCCGCTGATGCGTTGAACGCGTTTGTGCACAAGACGCCCGAGATCGCGCTGGAGCGTGCCAAGGCTGCGGATGCGCGCATTGCAAAGGGTGATGCGCCTGCGATGTGCGGCCTGCCGATCGGCATGAAGGATCTGTTCTGCACCAAAGGTGTCGACAGCCAGGCTGCTAGCGGCATTCTGGAAGGGTTCAAACCCGAATACGAATCCACCGTCAGCCAGAACCTGATTGACGCAGGTGCTGTCATGTTGGGCAAGTTGAACATGGACGAGTTCGCGATGGGCTCGTCGAACGAAACCTCTGTTTATGGCAATGTGGTCAGCCCCTGGCGGCGCGAAGGCGACACCGCTGAATTGACACCGGGCGGCTCGTCGGGCGGCTCGGCTTCGGCTGTGGCCGCGGACCTGTGCCTGGCCGCAACCGGCACCGACACTGGCGGCTCGATCCGCCAGCCTGCGGCCTTTACCGGCATCACCGGTATTAAGCCTACCTATGGCCGCTGCTCACGGTGGGGCGTGGTGGCTTTTGCCAGCTCGCTGGATCAGGCCGGACCGATGACCAAGAACGTGCGCGACGCCGCTATCATGCTCGAGGCGATGTGCAGCCACGACCCGAAGGATAGCACCAGCGCTGATCTGGCGGTGCCGAATTTCGAGGCGATGCTGACCGGCGACATTAAGGGCAAGAAGATCGGTATCCCCAAGGAGTACCGTATGGACGGTATGCCTGCCGAGATCGAAAAGCTGTGGTCCGAAGGCGCAGAGATGCTCAAGGCCGCTGGTGCCGACATCGTCGATATCTCGCTGCCGCACACCAAGTATGCGCTGCCTGCGTATTATGTGATCGCTCCGGCTGAGGCGTCGTCGAACCTGGCGCGATATGACGGTGTGCGTTACGGCCAGCGTGCGACGCTAGAGGCGGGTGACGGCATCACCGAGATGTACGAAAAGACCCGCGCGCAAGGATTTGGCCCTGAGGTGCAGCGCCGTGTTATGATCGGCACCTATGTGCTGTCGGCAGGTTTCTATGACGCTTATTACAACCGCGCGCGCCGTGTTCGCACCCTGATCAAGAAAGACTTTGAGGATGTCTTTGCCGCTGGCATCGACGCGATCCTGACGCCTGCCACCCCCTCAGCGGCCTTTGGGTTGGGTGAGATGACAGATGCGGATCCGGTTCAGATGTACCTGAATGACGTCTTTACAGTCACCGTGAACCTGGCGGGTCTGCCCGGTATCGCGGTGCCCGCAGGCGTGGACAAACAGGGTCTGCCCCTGGGCCTGCAACTGATCGGGCGCCCGTGGGAAGAGGGTGATTTGCTCAATACCGCTTACGCGCTCGAAGAGGCTGCGGGCTTTGTAGCCAAACCAGCAAAATGGTGGTAATGCTGCTGCTCAAGTAAGAGCAAAAAACGGCAGGATAGCAGCCATGCGCCCATATCTTTTGATCCCCGTCATCGGGGTTCTTGCAGCTTGTGATCCAAAGGTTCCCGATTCCGCAGCCGGGGTCGGGTTCGGTCCATCACCGGAGCAGGCCGAACGCGAAGCCGCCTTGGCTGGACAGACGATCAATGGTGATCCGTTGATCCCAGCTGCGGCTGTATCGTCCGAGGCCCTGCCGTCTGGTGGAACGCAAACTTTACAACCTGCTCAGGCGCCGGGCTTGTTTGCTGATGCTACCCCTTCGACGCCCACCGATCCACAGACCGCAATTCCATCGGCCTCTCTTGCGACCGGCAGTACCCTGACGGCCCAGGACATCGCGAATGAAACCGAAGCGGCGCTTGCAGCAGCAGCACAAAATTCTGGTGTTGCTCCAGTTCAGGCCAGCCCGTCCAACCCTCCGCCGCAAGTGCTGGATAATCCTTCGATTTCTGATGAACAGGATTTTTCCGCAGTTTCCAGCCGTCAGTCCATCGAAAGTGATGCCGAGCGGATTGCACGCAACCGTGAACAATATCAAGTGGTTACAGCTACTGCTGTTCCGCAGCGGGCCGGAACAGCTCAACCGAATATCGTCAGCTACGCTCTCAATACCAACAATCCCCGTGGCACCAAGCTTTATAGCCGCGCGGGTTTCAACCTTGAGGCTAAGTCGAAGCGCAACTGCGCAGCTTATGCGTCGGCGGATCAGGCGCAGATAGAATTTTTGAGCCAAGGTGGGCCGGAACGTGACCGCAAATCCCTGGATCCAGACGGGGACGGCTACGCTTGCAACTGGGATCCTGCGCCGTTCCGTCGTGCCGTCCAGAATTGACCCACAGGTAGATGCGAGGGGCGCGCTCTGGCATCCGTCGCCGAACTTTGGTGCCAGGCGGAACGGGCTGACACCGACGCTTGTGGTGCTGCACTATACGGCGATGACCAGTGCCAAGGCCGCCCTGAGACGACTGTGCGATCCCACGGCCGAGGTTTCGGCCCATTACCTGGTCGGAATGGATGGGACATTATGGCAGATGGTGCGAGAGGCAGATCGCGCCTGGCATGCCGGGGCCGGAGAGTGGCACGGTCAGAATGATATCAATTCGCGTTCGGTTGGAATAGAGCTCGACAATCGGGGCGATCATCCCTTCTCGGAGCCCCAGATCGCGGCGCTGGAGCGCTTGCTGCCGCAAGTTTTACATCGCTGGCAAATCCCACCATCGGGCGTAATCGGACATTCCGACATGGCGCCAGGGCGCAAGTTTGACCCGGGTTTGCGGTTCGACTGGCAGCGGTTGGAACGGCAGAAGTGGGCTGCAGAGCGGGGGCATGACACCGGGCCGCAAAAAGCTTCGATGAGTTTATTTCGGGAACTTGCCCGCGATTGCGGCTTCACGGCTGATGTAGATGACGAAACTCTTCTGGCTGCGGTTCGCTTGCGCTATCGTCCCTGGGCTCACGGCCCGCTGGAGCCAGAAGATTTTTCTCCGCTGGGTCACACAGCCTTGTGGACCTGATCACTCACAGCGTTTGTAAGAATTACCTGAGTGTACCTGAACCGCAGATGATGGCTGGGGATTTCGGGTGCACTCCCGCCTGTTGTCGATGTTTTTGGCGAAACATCTCCTCCCGTTGGGCCGGGCCGCGCTTCGCGCGGCGGTTGGCGCTTTGCAGCAACGGTTCGATTGTAGCGAAACACCGACGACAGACGAGACCGCGCCGAGCCAAAGGCGAGGCGCACGGCCCAAGTCCGTTCGCAGGGCTGACGCAGTCAGGTCTGCTCGGGCGCGGGAGTACCCCTGTCTTAAGAAGACTTGCCTTCTCCTCTTGACGCCTTCTCTGTCACCGCATACGCAGCCGCTTGCGCGGAGGGCCGGATGGCCGCGGGTGGGGGCGACCCCACGCGAGGAAAGTCCGGACTCCATGAAGCAACGGTGCCGGGTAACGCCCGGGCGGGGAAACCCGACGGAGAGCGCCACAGAAATGATACCGCCGCGCCTGTCGCGGTAAGGATGAAACGGTGGGGTAAGAGCCCACCGCGCCCCTGGCAACAGGGGTGGCACGGCAAGCCCCACCGGAGCAATGCCAAATAGGACCCCCGCGCGGGCCTGTGTCGGCCTTGGTCGATACCGCCGCTAGGCGCGCTTCAGCCGAGAGGGGTCGGGTTGGCAGCTCGAGCCGCGCAGCAATGCGTGGCCTAGATGAATGGTCATCAAAGGGGGCAACCCCTGAACAGAATCCGGCTTACAGGCCCTCCGCGCGCTCACTCGACAGGGACTTACCCACCCGGCGGGGTATAGCCCGAGGTCAACGACGCGGCCTTGCTGGCGATGTCGCCAAATTCGGCGCTGGTCCAGGCCCGAACCGTTTCGACGTCCTGAACAGCACCTGAGGCGGCAACCGCCATGCCCAAGGCAACGGTGTCGGTGCCATCGGCGGCTTCGCTGATCATGACAACGTCATTGGATCCGGTCGTGAAGTAAAGCGCGACGACCTTTGCCCCGACTTTGTCCATAAGTGCCTGAATGGCGACCCCGCGATCTTCGGGTTTTGACAGCAGGCCTTGCAGACCAGATGTCGAGTACGACGCATAGGTGATAAATAGTGGCATGGTTCCCTCCTTTGGGATTGGTGGTTTTTGAAACGTTTTCTGTCGAATCGGGCGACCGTCACATCGCTGAAGTCACGGCAGTTGCGCTCAGGTAGAGGCCGCTGCAGACAAGTGCGCCCCCGGTGACAAATGACAGCCAGCGACCCTTCGGGGCGATCTTTTCAAGGGCCACGTAGATCGCGATTCCCGCAATCCAGTAGAGATTCATAATCCCGCCAACAAAGAGCAGGGCCATCAGGGCCCAGCAACAGCCCAGGCAATACAGCCCGTGATCCCCGCCAGTGGCAAAGGCCCCCAAAAGGCCGGGGCGATGATGCTCGGCCAGAAAATGGGCAGGAGAGCGGCAGTGACGCAGGCACGCATCCTTGAAGGCCGAGAGTTGGTAGAGACCAGCAGCCAGCAGCAGCACTCCGGCGGCGCCCTTGGATTTGAGCGTCATCATTGGGCCATCCGATAGTCCGGCGGCCTCAAGACCCCATTGCGCCCCGGTCGCGCCCAGGCTGAAGATCCCCCAGGTCACAAGATACCCAACCAGGAACAGAGCGGTGAAGGCGCCCGACCTGGGTGCGTCGGGCCCCATTTTCTTGATGGCAGCAAACAACAACACGGTGGGTGCAGCGCTTGGGGTCATCATGGCGATCATCATGACCCACCACATCAGGAATATGAGCACCGCATGAAGCGCAGTCCACGGCGCGGCAGAACCCATTTGCATGGGCTCTCCGACCTGGCGAGCCATGCGCGTCATCTCAACAGCCGACATGTTCATGCCGACCCCGAACACGGTGTATGTGGCCGCCAGAACAACAACCAGCGTGAGGCTGATCAGAACGATTGCCCTGTCGCGCCTGAGCAATTGCTCAACGCGCTCAGACGCGGCAGCGCCAGTGTTTCGTGTCATGATCGGGTCCCGTCAGGCGCGTACGACGCCGTCTCCACTCAGATGCAGCCGGGCAAAATGAGCGTGGGTGCCGGTGTTCTTCAGCAAAGACAGAGCTCCGCCCATGGTTCTGGTTCGGCCCTGTGCGGCCTCAGCCTGAGCAAACTCAAATCCATTTGGCAAATCAAAGCGTACCCGGTGAGGTTCCCCCGAGACAACATTGGCCAGTGGCTGTCCTTCAACTTCGAAAACACCATCAACGGTGGCCTTTCCGACTCGGTTTTCCCTGTCGAGTTCAACCGAAATCGTTGCTGTCAGGGTTTCATGCTTGGTTGGGCACATGGCACCGAACACAAACCACATGGTCGCCATTTCCTGGGTGTCACCCCCTGTCATGATCGTCTCCAGGGCCGCCTTTTGCGCAGCACTCGCGGTGGCGTCGATGATCAGCTGCATCTCGCCGTTGCCTTCGTGAATAGGGCCGGGCCATTTGTAGACCGATGCCGCCTTAACCCCGCTCAGGTCGACATCACCGTGATGTCCGCTTTCAATATCGTAGACCACAGCAGCTTCGCAGGTTCCGTCAGTCGGCAGGACGCTAAATTGACACGGACACCCAAAATTGCAGTTACAGTTGGCCATTTCTTCGCCACTGATCATCCAATTCGTCATAGTATATTCCCCCAATAGAGCGCGGCACAATCGCCGCTACTGCTCGCACTTTCGTTGCCTGAAGCGCGGCCTCGTGCCGTTTTTCGGTTCGACTTGATGTATTGGGTCTTGGACGGATCGTATCACAGATCCGTGATCTAGTCTAATTCAGCCAGGATCGGTGCGGGGCAGACGTTGGCAGGAAATGCAATTTGCGGTGCCAAGACTTCGATTCTGGTGTTGACTCGCGGGCCGGGACAGGTAAAAGCGCACGCTCATAGGAATTCAACCGAAAGGCCCGCGCCTTTTGGGCTCAGGAGAGAACTCATGGCGAAGCCGACGACCATCAAGATCCGTCTGAACTCGACCGCTGGCACTGGCCACTTCTACGTGACCAAGAAAAATGCCCGCACCATGACCGAAAAGATGGTTGTGCGTAAGTACGACCCGGTCGCGCGCAAGCACGTCGAGTACAAGGAAGGTAAGATCAAGTAAGTCTTACTGATCTGGATTAATCCTGAAAAAGGGTCACGTCTACGCGTGACCCTTTTTCTTTGCCACGGCCAGGGTTTCGTTCACATTTGACTAGCATCTCTGATCGCTGCGTCAGGAAAATGACGATGTATCTGTCATGTTGGCGCCGAAGCCAACACAGTCCGACAGGCCGTGCATAGGCATATGGTTTGGAAAAAAGGTCGCCAAGAGGGGAAACGCGACACGGAACGTTGGATAATTTTCCTCAATTCCAGCAGATCTAGTCAAGTATCTGGGAGTAATTGAGGTACCTTTGCAACCCAAAATGACCTTCGCGACCATTCGAATGAAACAGCGCTTGCTATGTGGGGGCGGCTGCCGCTAGCCTAGCGGTGTCTGCCACTAACCTTCGATTGTCATGAAAAAAATCCTGCTGCCTGCCTGTCTTTCCGCCCTGACTTTGTCCGCTTGTGTGGAGCTTTTTCCACGTGAGGGGGTTGGATTTACGGGTATCGACGGAGAACCCAGGACGTTGAGCGAGGCCAAGGGTTCGGCGGATTATGTCTCTCGTGGGGCATCTGTCCCGGCGCGATTGGCAGCGATCCCGCCGGTTCGTTTGCAGGCTGAAAGCGCAGACGTCAGTGCAATGGCAGGAGCCGCCATTGATGCAGGTGGTCGGACGCCGTCAAATGCGGTTGAGGTTGGTGGTTCTGGCCGTACCCTGTTTTTGAGCATGGTCGAAGTGAACCGCGTGCTCTTTGCCGTGTTGCGCACAGCCGAAGGAGACTCCAGCCGGATGCAAGAAGGGGCAGGGGCAGAGTTCGTGAACTCGGTGCCGCGTCTCACCGGCTGTCTGGCAACGGGTCCGGCTTATCAGAACGGCAAAAATGCACGACGCACCACTGCCTATGCCGTTGCGTTGAACTGTAGCTAAGACTAGGCACGCCATTCCGCGTAAATCATTTTGGGGCTTAGCCCTGCATCGGCCATCAGCCGTGCCGATGCCTCGTTGAAGCTGGCGTATGTCGTGGCAATGATGTCGACCCCCGTTTCAGCCAGGTGGGTTTTCATAGCGTCGATCAACGCGCTCCCGATGCCCTTGCGCCGATGACGTGCATCTACCGAGATGTGGTGCAGCATGGCCCGTGTCTCGGCGCGACGGACAGGCGTGGCAGGGCGGTGCTCGATCTCATAGATTACATAGCCACAAAGCGCATCGTCGCCCTTGGCAACCAGACAATGCATGTTGTCGTTTTGCATCCAGCCCGTCAGCCACTCCAACGTCTGAAAATCGTCGGTTATTGGCGGGTAGCGTTCTGGCTGATGTTCCACATGCAATGCGTGAACTAGGTGGAGCAGCGGTAAAATCCGATGCGCATGATCATGAGCAAGGGGGCGGATGATCATAAGAATATCCCATAAGACATAGAAAAAGGGCGGGTTCGATGTGAACCCGCCCTTTCAGAATGTGGTGTGTTGGGGTGCGCTTACTCGCGGTTTCCAAACAGCTGGAGCAGGAACATGAACATATTGATGAAGTCCAGGTAGAGGCTCAGCGCGCCCATGATGGCAGCCTTGCCCAGCCATTCCTGGTCGCCCGCGTGGGCCATCTGCAGGTATGTGTTCTTGATCTGCTGAGTGTCATAGGCGGTCAGACCGGCAAAGATCAGAACACCGATGGCCGAGATTGCAAAGGCAACCGCTGGCGAACCCAGGAAGATGTTGACGATCGAGGCCACGATCAAGCCGATGACGCCCATGATCAGGAAGGTGCCCATGGCCGAGAGGTCTTTTTTGGTGGTGTAGCCCACCAACGACAGACCGGCAAAGGCGATCGCAGTGATCAGGAAGACCTGAATGATCGATTGGCCGGTGAAAACCAGGAAGATCGAGCTGATCGACAAGCCCATCACCGCTGCAAAGACATAGAACACCAGCTGTGCAGCGGATGCTGACAGGCGGTTGATGCCTGCACTGAAGCCAAAGATGAACAACAGCGGGGCAAACATGATCACGTATTTAAGAGCCGAGCCGTAGATCGTGTAACCAAACGATGTCAGGTATTTGTCTGCGCTCAGCTGAGCAACGGCCGCCGTTGGGTCGGCAGTCACGGCCAGGCCGGAGATCGCCCAAGCAGCAGCAAAAGTGATGAGCATGCCAACGGACATGGTGCCGTAGACTTTGTTCATGTGGGCGCGCAGGCCCTCGTCGATCTCGGCAGTGCGCGCGCCTGCGGCCGTCCGGACCGTGTCGAATTGTGCCATCAATGGTCTCCATTTAACATTTTGGGGCCGCACGGAGAAACCGGCAGCTTTCATACAGAATATCGGAGAGGTTGGGCGAAAATTCAAGTATTTCCGGTACCTGATCTGTACCGAAAATGGGTCAAATCGGCAGTGTTTGCATTTAGGGGCTGCCGATCTGTGTCTTATTGTTCATGGCTTAGCAACGCCATGTTTCCGGAGCGTCCCAAATTGGGCGTCGGGCTTCGCGTTCTGCCTCGGCACGTGAAACGCCAATATCATCCAACATTGCGTCGTCCATCTGCGACAGGGAGCGGCGTTGGCTACTCACTGCAAACAAACGCGAAATGGTCTGCAGAAGCGAAGCGCGCGGGCGGCAAGGGGCAATCGAGGTGTTGATGAGGGTCATGGTTCGGTGTCCTTTCCGGTGTTGATGATTTCGGCTCATTTGATCAATTTCCTTGATGTATATGGCATCTTGTGTTTGATTATGAAAACGAATGTTTTTGATATAATTCATCAAGGATTGTGATAATGAGAAACTTGGACATCACCACCCTTCGTTCCTTTGTGGCGGTTGCGGACAGCGGAGGTGTCACAAAGGCCGCTGGATTTCTGAACTTGACGCAATCCGCGGTGTCTATGCAGTTAAAGCGACTGGAAGAGTTGCTGGGGCTGGAACTGTTGGACCGCTCCGGGCGCGGGATCGCATTGACCGCATCCGGCGAACAGCTGCTGGCCTATGCGAGACGCATGGTGGCGTTGAACGACGAAGTGATTGGGCGCCTGACGGATCAGGCTTTCGAAGGCGAAGTCGTGCTTGGTGTGCCACATGACATCGTCTATCCGGCAATTCCGCGCGTCCTAAAGCAGTTCAACGCCGCATACCCGCGGATGAAGGTACAACTATTGTCCTCTCACTCTCTGCTGCTGAAAGAGAAATTTGAAAAAGGTGAATGCGATGTCATCCTGACCACCGAAGTGGACGCAGGCCCAGATTGTGAAACAATCGCTGAACTGCCTTTGCGATGGGTTGGGGCCCCGGACGGGTCCGCATGGCGTCAGCGACCGTTGCGTGTTGCCATGGGACGCCGTTGCCTATTCCGGCCCAAGGTTTTAGCAGCGTTGGATGAAGCAGATGTGCCCTGGGATTTGGCGGTGGAAACCGACAATGACCGCACTATCGAAGCCACGGTCAGTGCTGATCTTGCCGTCCATGCCATGTTGGAAGGGACCGAACCCAGATATTTGGTGCAAATCGATAGCGGAGGGGGCCTGCCGAACCTGCCTGTTCACAAAATCAACCTGTATGGCGCGACTGGTAGCAAAGGCCCAGTGGTCGACGAACTGGTGTCACTGGTCCGACAGAGTTTTGTCAATCTTGGTGGAACCCATCTGAAAGCCGTAGGTTGATATTTGCAGGTGATTTGGGGGAACCCAAGACTGACAGAGAGCCAGAGACGTCACACAAAAATTGTTACGTCCTAAAAAACTGGTCAAAACGCTCAGCAGACTCTGTGCAGCTTTGGGTTCCCTGGGACAGCTTTTGCCGGACAGACGCGTGAAGAGGCCTCTTCACAAGTCAACCCACTCACTGCTCACTTGCCTCAAAAGCCCGTGCCGATCCAGCGCAGCTGCACCTAGGGGTAGCGGAGGGTAAATCCACGTGACAATGACTTTCAACTCGGGTGGACGCAGTGCACAGAATTCAGGACATGGAGTCAATTTGAGCTGGTTTTGCAAAGAGCTGACTTGCCGAGATTGCGAAGTCGTATAGACTATCAGAGTTAACAGTAAACTGCCCGCGGCAAGAATGGGTGTGTATGGCGAGGGGGGCTACATGCCTGATTTAGAAGAGGCGCATAACGATGCCTCTTCCGCGCGATTGGCGCACAGTCATTTTTCTGTACGGGATCTGCCGTCTCGTCGTCGATTCGAAGAGTGGCGCGAGAGTATTTCTTGTATTTTTGAAGTTGAGGCGGCAGCAGACGTCCGGCAAAGCGACTTCAGCGCAAGTGTGGATGGCCATCTGCTGGATGGCGTCATGCTTGCAGAAACCAGTTCGCGGCAACAGAAATGGTCGCGTACATCACAACGCATTGCTGCCGATGGAATGGATCACTACATGATCCAGCTGTTTTCGCATGGCAACATGGCGACGGATCAGGGAATAGCCAACGACGTGGCGCCCAAAGGCGGGCTTGTGGTCTTTGATCTTGCACGCAAAGCAAAGTCGGTAACAAACGATTTTACCAATGTTTCCCTGATCTTGCCGCGCGAAATGGTGGCTCCATTTTTGCACGAACCTGACGATCAGCATTTGCGCTATCTTCCGTCTGAGCAACCTTTGGTGCGGCTGTTGCACAATCAGATCCAAACATTGCGCAGCATCGCGCCTGAAATGACTCATGCGCAGGCCGTCGAAGTTGTACCTCATGTCGCAGGATTGGTTTCGGCTTGTCTGAACGGCACAGTCAATGGATCGCCCATCACGGGGTCGGACGTCCCCTTGGCGACAATTGCAATCGTGAAGAAATTCATCGAGGAGCATCTCGCCAATTCTTGCCTGTCACCGGAAGATGTTGCGCGCCACGCCGGGGTATCCCGAAGCAAGCTGTATCGGATTTTCGAATCTTATGGCGGTGTCGTTAGATACATCCGTTCTCGTCGACTTCGTGCTGTTGCGCGGCATCTGGCGGATCCAGCACAGGCCCACCGTCCGATTTATGACGTGGCATGGTCTTGCGGGTTCGACAACGCGTCAGCCTTTGCCCGCGCGTTTCGCGCCCGGTACGATCAATCTCCGCGCGCGTATCGAGAAAGAGCCAAAACCCTACGCCGGGTTGATGTGACCCGGCGAAACACGGCCGAAAACTACGAAACCTGGCTGCATCAACTCTAGCCCAATACCAGTGGAACTAGGACTGGGGGGAGCACCAGCGAGTTCATCGCCATTAGGCGGTGATGATCACTTTGCCTGTAGATTTACGATCTTTGAGCAATTGCATGCCTTCTGCGACCCGGCCCAAAGGTAAGGTGTGGCTGATATGTGGTTTGATCTCGCCCTTGGGTGTGCCAGTCAAATAGGGTGGAGAAACTGTTCTGAACCACGTCAGGGCGGAACTTCAGATAGCCGCCGATGTAGAATCCGATGACTGTCAGGTTTTTGACCAACAGGTGGTTTGCCGGGATCTGCGGGACTTCGCCACCGGCAAATCCGATGGGCAGCAGGCGACCTTCGGGGTTGGTGGCGCGAAACGCGGCCTTGAACACTTCGCCACCTATCGCGTCATACACCACGTCAGCACCGCCAAGTTCCTTAACGCGAGTGCGAAGATCTTCGGCATCGTCGATCACAATGTCGGCTCCAGCCTTTCTGGCAACTTCGAGCTTGTCAGCGCCCCGCGCATGGGCAATCACTCGTGCGCCCATGAGCTTGCCTATTTCCACGGCAGTCAATCCAACGCCGCCTGCTGCACCGGTCACCAAAAGTGTTTCACCCGGTTGCAATTGCGCGCGGTGATCCAGCGCAAGGTGGCTCGTTCCATAGGCGATCTGAATAGCGGCCGCGTCTTCAAAGCTCATCGTGTCAGGCAGTTTGACGGCGCGATCGGCATCAAAGACCCCGTACTCTGCCAACCCGCCATGACCGGAATACACCGCGATTCGGTCGCCTGTTTTCAAGCCGCTTACGTTCGGTCCAACGGCGTCGATTTCACCCGCAACCTCAAGTCCAAGCGTGAAAGGGGCAGGGGGAATGTCCTGATATGTCCCTTTCTGCATCAGCAGATCGGCAAAATTCAGCCCGGTGGCCCGGATACAGATCCGAGATCTGCCCTAGGCCGGGGGTCGGACAGGGAATCTCAACTAGGGAAGCGGACTCACCCTGGGATTGTATTTGATAAGCAAGCATCCTGGTTTCCTTGTTTTCTTGCAGGTGAACCGCAGCTGTTGATCCGAATGTCGGGCTTGGTAATGCGAACAAACGGATGCGTCTGCAACCCTTTGATGCATGGCGTTCCGCCAATTTGCGTAGCATCATTCAATTTAATTTGAGCCACATCCTTAAACTTGTGTTGGGGCTATCGGAATCAACCGGGTTGAATTCAATCGAAAAGTTCGTAATATTTTCCCTGTGGTGCGGTTCGGGTCGCATTGGTGAAATTAGGGATATGTTAAACGGCAAGCCTCAATTGTGGGACGAGCGCCGCGCCCTGTTGTCGAAACCCGGACGGTTGTCAGTGAAACAGAGGAGATACCCTAATGACCCATCCCGTTGATGTCCATGTGGGCAAACGCGTACGGCACCGTCGTTGGTTGATCGGTATGACGCAGCAACAGCTGGCCGAGCAAGTCGGCATCAAATTCCAACAAATTCAAAAGTATGAAACAGGTGCGAACCGGATCAGCGCCTCGCGTTTGTGGGACATCGCGGATGCTCTGGATGTACCTGTCAGCTTCTTCTTTGAAGGGCTGGATGACGCACATAAAAGCACGCCGGAAAAGCCGAATGTCCCTGCTGATCTGATGGGAGACAAGGAAGCTTTGGACCTGGTGCGGTCTTACTATGCAATCCCTGAGAACCAGCGCCGTCGCTTGTTCGAACTTGCCCGCGTTCTAAGCGACGTTGCGTGAAACAGGGCTGACAACTTAGACTTGCAATTGAAGTACGCGAATGTCACTCGTGACACATGACTTCTGACGCGATTACTGACCTGCAAGTGGCACATGAAATGGCAGACGCTGCACGAGCAGCGATTCTGCCATTTTTTCGTCGTGCCGACCTGACTGCCGAAAACAAGCTGACCGATGGCTTTGACCCGGTCACAGCCGCAGATCGCGCAGGCGAACAGGCCATGCGCGAAGTTCTGAGACGACATCGGCCTGATGACGGGATCTGGGGCGAGGAATTCGGCCAGAGCGTAGGACAATCTGGTCGGCAATGGGTTCTGGATCCTATCGACGGAACGCGTGGGTTTATCAGCGGAACCCCGACTTGGGGTGTTTTGATTGCGCTGTCGACCGAAACGGGGCCAATCCTGGGTATCGTGGATCAGCCTTATATCGGTGAACGGTTTGTAGGCTCGACAGGCGGGGCGGAAATGACCGGTCCGCAAGGTGTGGCAGAGCTGAAAACCAGAGATACGCAGTCTCTGGAGGATGCAGTGTTGTTCACCACGTTTCCTGAGGTTGGAACACCGGAGGAACGCGCCGGATTCGAAGCCGTGGCAAGCCAGGTGCGGCTGACCCGCTATGGGATGGACTGTTATGCCTATGCCTTGTTGGCGGCTGGGCAGGTCGATTTGGTGATCGAAGCAGGGTTGAACGCCTATGATATCCAAGGCCCCATAGGTGTGATCGAGGCGGCTGGCGGTATCGTCACCGATTGGCAGGGTGGCCCGGCTCACAATGGCGGGCGCGTGCTGGCCGCGGCCAATTCTAACATTCATGCGGCAGCACTGAATATTCTAAAGTCTAAATAGTCTCGCCTTGAGAGATTGCCATTTTAGCGCTAGGATTTCTCCCGCACCGGTTCTTCAGCCCACTTTCCATCGGTGCATTTCACACTTCGACCTGAGGTGGGCAAACAGGTGGAGTGTGCGATATGCATGAAGTTCTGATCAAGAGCGCTGATGTCATCTTGACGATGGATGATCAGCGGCAAGAGTTGTCGGCTGCCGATATCCTGATACGCGACGGGGTAGTTGCCCAGATCGGGCAAGCGCTGGAAACCAGCGGCGAGACAGTAATGGCCAAGGGCTGCGTGGTGACGCCGGGCCTGGTGAACACCCATCACCATCTTTATCAATCATTGACCCGCGCGGTGCCCGGCGGGCAGGACGCGTTGCTGTTTGGCTGGCTGCAGACGCTCTATCCGATCTGGTCGCGCTTTGGGCCCGAAGAGATGTTTGTCTCGGCGCAAGTGGGTTTGGCTGAGCTGGCGTTGTCGGGCTGCACACTCAGCTCGGATCACCTCTATCTCTATCCCAATGGATCGCGTCTGGACGACACCATTGCGGCGGCCGCCGAGATCGGGATGCGGTTTCACCCTACGCGCGGCGCGATGAGCATCGGCGAGAGCGACGGGGGCCTGCCGCCAGACAGTCTGGTCGAAAAAGAAGCCGCCATTCTTGAGGATTCCATTCGCGTAATCGACGCCTTCCACAATTCCGGCGAGGGGGCGATGGTCCGCGTTGGGTTGGCACCGTGTTCACCATTCTCGGTCAGCCGCGATCTGATGCGAGATGCAGCCAATTTGGCACGGGACAAGGGAGTGATGCTCCACACCCATCTGGCAGAAAATGACGAAGATATTGCTTACAGCCTTGCAAACTTTGGCTGCCGCCCTGGGCAATATGCCGAGGATCTGGGCTGGACAGGGGATGACGTCTGGCATGCCCATTGCGTGAAGCTGGACGGGCAAGAGATTGATTTATTTGCACGATCCAGGACCGGCGTAGCCCATTGCCCCTGTTCCAACTGTCGACTGGGCAGCGGTATAGCACCGGTGCGCGCTATGCGGGACGCAGGCGTAAACGTCGGCTTGGGTGTCGATGGCTCAGCCAGCAACGACAGCGGCAATCTGATCGCCGAGGCGCGCCAGTCCATGTTGCTCCAACGGGTAAACAACGGTGCCGATGCCATGTCGGCGCGCGAAGCGCTTGAGATCGCAACGCGTGGTGGCGCGGACGTGCTGAACCGCCCGGACTGCGGGCGACTTGCGCCAGGCAAGCGGGCCGACATTGCGATCTGGGATGTGACGGGCGTGGAAAGCGCAGGCAGCTGGGACCCAGCCGCCTTGCTGTTGGCGGGCCCCACGAAGGTGAAACACCTCTTTGTCGAGGGTCGCCAGATTGTCCGTGATGGCCATGTCACAAGCATCGACCTGCCACGGGTGATCGAACGCCAGAACCAGTTGGCCCGTGCGCTTCAGGCGTAAACCCTGGGCTTCACCCTTTCAAAAATACACCCGCCGGAGGCTCGCACCCCTCAAGGGGTGCGATCAGCGCCGCTGGCCGTTGATCCAGACCTCGGCGATGGCGCGGTCGTCGCCCATCATGATGGTGGGGAACACCGCCTCCCACAGGTCATCCGCCACGGCAGAGCGTTGCGAAATTGCTGGGGTCGAGGCGAGATCAAGGACGATCAGGTCCGCCTCCATCCCCGGGGCCAGGTTACCGATCTTGTCGTCCATCCGCAGGCTGCGGGCTGATCCAATGGTCGCGAGCCACAGCAATTGAGCCGCATGGAGCGGCACGCCGCGCAGCTGGCCGATCTCATAGGCCGCCGCCATGGTGCGAAGCATCGAAAAGCTCGACCCGCCACCGGTGTCGGTGGCCAGACCAACCCGCTGTCCCTCGGCCATCAGGCCTGCCATGTCAAAGAGGCCTGAACCGATGAAGGTGTTGGACGTTGGGCAGTGCACCAGCGCCGCACCATGTTCGCGCAGTTGATCCCGTTCGCGCGGCTCCGGGTGGATCGCATGGCCATAGAGGCCGCGCCCGCCCAGCAGGCCAAATGCCTCGTAGGTATCCAGATAGTCGCGGGCCTCGGGGAACAGGTTGCGCACCCATTCGATCTCATCCGTCTGCTCGCTCAGATGCGTCTGCATCAGGCAGTCGGGGTGTTCCGCCCAAAGCGCGCCCATGGCTTCGAGCTGTTCGGGCGTCGAAGTGGGTGAGAACCGCGGCGTGATCGCGTATTCCAGCCGGTCGACACCCTGCCAGCGCTCCAGCAAGACCTTGGACTGGTCATAGGCCGTTTGCGCCGTGTCCCGCAGCCCCTCGGGTGCGTTGCGGTCCATGCAGGTCTTGCCGGTGACCACGCGCTGACCACGTGCCTGAGCCGCCGCGAAGAACGCATCGACGCTTTCAGGGTGGATGGTGGCAAAGCTACACATGGTTGTGGTGCCATGGTCGGCGGTCAGGTCCAGATAACGGCCAGCGATGTTGTCTGCATAGGCGCGGTCGGCGAACTTCATCTCCTCAGGGAAGGTATAGGTATTCAGCCAATCGATCAGCCGTTTGCCCCAGCTCGCAATCATCGCGGTTTGAGGATAGTGCACGTGGGCGTCGACAAAGCCTGCCATGATCACCTTGTCGCCGTGATGAACAACGTCGGCCTCGGGGTAGTCGGCCTTCAATTGGTCCAGACTTCCCAAAGCCGCGATATGCTGCCCGGACACAACAACCGCCTCATGTACCTGCACGGCATCGCCGGGTTCGCCCTCAAACGGGGTGCCGGTAAAGGACAGAACACGTCCCTGCAGGATGGTCTGGCTGGCCATTTTGTGGTGCTCCTCGTGCCGTCAATGCGCAGTCAATTTCCATCACACAGGATAGAGGCCCCGTTGATTTCGGTAAATTGCGCTATTGTCATTGTTTTCTGGTAGCAGCTTCTTCTATTTTGCGGCCAATCCAGAAGGGAGCAGAACATGACCACAGGCAACACTCCCATCGATCTTGATATCACCTCGGACGACGACGCCTATGAGCTGGACCGCAAGCAGGTTGCGGCGATCCTCTATGCAGTTGATGTCGAAGACCGTGAAAAGCTGACTGAACTGATGGAGCCGCTGCATGCGGCCGACATCGCTGACCTGTTGGAACAGATCAATCCCTATGATCGTTCACGTCTGATCCGCCTGTACGACCGCGAGTTTGACGGCGAGATCCTGTCCGAACTCGACGAATCTGTGCGCGAAGAAGTCATCGCGGTCCTGAAGCCCGACGTGCTGGCCGAGGCTGTGCGCGAGCTGGAAAGCGATGATGTGGTCGACCTGGTCGAGGACCTGGAAGAGCCGCAGCAAGAGGCCATTCTGGACGCGCTTGAAGACGCCGACCGGATCGCAGTTGAACAGGCACTGGCCTATCCAGAGAATTCCGCTGGCCGTCTGATGCAACGCGAGGTCGTCATGGCGCCCGAGCATTGGACAGTCGGCCAAGCCATCGACTTTATGCGCGACAGCGACGATCTGCCGGAGCAATTTTATCATCTGATCCTTGTCGACCCGCGCCTGCATCCCATTGGCTACGTGACCCTTGGCAAGCTGATGGGGACCAAACGCGAGGTACTGCTGACCGAGATTGCAGAAGAGGAATTCCAAACCATCCCCGTCGACCAGGACGAAGAGGATGTGGCCTATGCGTTCAACCAGTATCACCTGATTTCGGCCCCGGTTGTTGATGATGACGACCGGCTGGTGGGGGTCATCACCATTGATGACGCCATGGCCGTTCTGGATGAAGAGCACGAAGAAGACATTCTGCGTCTTGCCGGTGTGGCCGAAGAAAGCTCGTTGTCGGACAGTGTGGCCGACACCAGCAAGCGGCGTCTGCCGTGGCTTGGGGTGAACATGTTTACCGCCATTTGCGCCTCGCTGGTGATTTCGCAATTCGAAGATCTCGATTTCGCAGCTGGTGTCGTTGGCCATTCTGATGCCCATCGTTGCGTCGATGGGAGGCAACGCGGGCACACAATCGCTGACAGTTGCTGTGCGGGCGCTGGCCACACGTGACCTGACTTCATCCAACATGTGGCGGGTGATACGTCGCGAAGTGATGGTGGGCGTGCTCAATGGTCTGTGTTTTGCGCTTGTGTTGGGGACGATCGGGCTCATGTGGTTTGGCTCTCCGATGCTTGGGGTCGTGATTGGCTCGGCTTTGGTCGTGAACATGATCATCGCGGGCTTTGCAGGTACGGTAGTACCCATCGTGCTGGACAAGCTGGGCGTGGACCCGGCGCTGGCATCGGGAACCTTTGTGACGACCACAACGGACGTCATGGGGTTCTTCATCTTTTTGGGACTGGCGACGGTGGTGCTGTTATGAGCGATCTGGTTGCGATCAAGGCAGAAGCACGAAAAGCTGGCTTTGCCCGGCGTAAGGCGGCGTTTGATGCGCGCATTCCTGGAGCAGCAGGGCGTCTGTCCGAGGTTTTGGCTTACCACCGGGGTGTTTCGCTATCAGGTTACATGCCGATCCGGACCGAGATTGACCCGCTGGCAGCCATGGCCGAGGCCTCGGCCTATGGTTCCGTGGGCGTGCCGGTGATCCAGGGTGAAGGGCAAGCGCTGAAATTCTCGCGCTGGACGCCCGAAGGCGCGCTGCGCGCTGGTCCGTTTGGGGCGCAAGTGCCCGAGGTGGACGACTATTTCGAACCTGAAATCCTGATTGTGCCGCTGGTGGCCTTTGACGCAAACGGCGGGCGGCTGGGATATGGCGGTGGTTTTTATGATCGCACGCTTGAGGGGTTGCGCGCCAAGCGTCCGACACTGGCCATAGGGTTTGCCTTTGACGCGCAGGAGGCCGAGGACCTGCCTCTGGAACCGACGGACCAGCCGCTCAATATGCTGGTCACGGAAAGCCGGGTCCTGACGTTCTAGCGACCTGCACAATAGCGCCCCAGGTTTCAGGGTGTTTTAGCGCGCTGAAGCTGGATTTTTTCGACCAGCTGAAGCCTCTCGCAGCCTGAGGATGTTCCAACTGTGGAAGTGGTTTGGAACTTGGTTTTCGGTATCAATCTTTGAAATGCGATCGGATGTAGTCCCAGGCATCGACTTTTGACCCATCGGACAAAATGCAGATCCCAACGGAATTGCCGCTTTCATCTTTGCTCAATTGATATGTGCCACCGTTTTCAACGCAAAATGTTGCGGCAGGATTGGCCAGGGACGTTTTTGTATCTGCGGCCAAAAGGGGGCGGAAGGCAGAGCCGCAAACACAAACAACGTTGTCAATATAGGTTTCATTGCATTACCTCGGTTTGCTTTGGGTTTTGTTTAGCAGTTGAGCTGGGAACAAAGGTTGCATCACTTGTTCCAGTTTTCAACCACAGGCTACGCGGGGGAATTCCGCCGTTTGATAGGCTATTGATCTGTTTGACCTTGTTCCTGAATGCCGAGCAGCCTAGGACAGCGCCATGAGATGTTTGTTTCTTGGTGATGTAATGGGTCGCGCCGGACGTGCGGCTGTTCGGGACAACCTGCCGCGTCTGCGCGAGGACTGGCGGTTGGACTTTGTCGTGGTCAATGGTGAGAACGCGTCAAACGGTATGGGGCTGTCAGGAGATCACGCGAAACTGCTGCTTGATGCAGGGGCCGATTGCGTGACGCTGGGCGACCACGCGTTCGACCAAAAGGACATGTTGCAGTTCATCGAAAAGGAACCACGGCTCATTCGTCCGTTGAATTTTGCCAAGGGCGCCCCCGGCAAGGGGTACCGGCTGTTCAATGCACCGGGCGGTCGCAAGGTCCTGGTGCTGCAAGTTCTTGGTCAAGTCTTCATGAAGCGGCCCTTTGACGATCCTTTCTCGGCAGTTGAAGCCGTTCTAAAATCGCACCCGCGGGGCGGACTTGCCAATGCGATCATCGTGGATGTTCATTGCGAGGCGACGTCCGAAAAAATGGCAATGGGCCACTATTGCGATGGTCGGGCCAGCCTTGTTGTCGGAACGCACACTCACGTGCCTACTGCGGATGCCATGGTGTTGCCTGGGGGAACTGGTTACCTGAGCGATGCCGGCATGTGTGGAGACTACAATTCCGTCATCGGCATGGACAAGATGGAACCGTTGCGCCGATTTATTACGGGCATGCCCAAAGCGCGCTTCACACCTGCGACCGAAGAGGCAACGCTGTCTGGCGTCTTTGTCGAAACTGACGATCGCTCTGGGGCTGCCAAGTCGATAAGCATGGTCCGTGTGGGCGGTCGACTGCAGACCGCAATTCCTACTCTGTAATCCTGTCGGAACCCCCGCGTGTCGCCTGAATTTGGGGCAAACGTTCTGAATTGGTTCGTAATTGACGGAAAGGCGCAAACGCAGGCTTGCCCGAACCGTGGCAATCAGGGACAGTGGCCTTCGGTCTTTTTGTCAATGATGCCCGCTAGGCACCAAGGGAAACATGCAGCTAATCCAGCTTTCCGACACCGGATCCGCAATCTTGTCGTTGATCATCGTGGGCATCATGTTTGTGATGTTCCTGCGAGAGTCTTTTCCGACAGAAGTTGTTGCCATTGCAGGGGTTTCACTGATGCTGGTGACAGGGGTGTTGCCATACGATGCGGCCTTGCCAGTGCTGGCAAACCCCGCACCATGGACCATTGCTGCGATGTTCATCATCATGGGTGCTTTGGTGCGCACAGGTGCGCTGGATGCATTCACGTCGATTGCCCGCAAACAGACCGAAGTGAACCCCGGGTTCGCCATCGGGTTGCTGATGGCGTTTGTTGTGATCGCTTCTGCCTTTGTGTCCAACACTCCGGTGGTGGTGGTGATGATCCCTGTCTTTGTGCAGATCGCGCGCACGCTCGATATGCCTGCCTCGAAGTTACTGATTCCGTTGAGCTATGCCGCGATCATGGGCGGAACGCTGACCTTGATCGGAACATCGACCAACCTTTTGGTCGACGGTGTGGCACGGGCACAGGGAATGGAGGCTTTTTCGATCTTCGAAGTAACCCCCTGGGATTGGCGGTCGTTGTCTACGGAATGCTCTATTTGCGGTTCATTGCACCGAAATTGCTGCCCGAGCGGGACAGTATGGCGACGCTTCTTTCTGACAAGTCCAAGATGAAGTTCTTTACCGAGGCCGTTATCCCACCCGACAGCAACTTGATCGGACGCGAAGTGACGGGCGTGCAACTGTTCAAACGTCCCGGGGTGCGTTTGATTGACGTGGTTCGCGGAGATACCTCGCTGCGTCGGAACCTCAAAGGGGTCGAGTTGCAGTTGGGCGACCGGGTTGTTCTGCGCACACGGATGACGGAACTCCTAAGTCTGCAAAGCAACAAGGAACTCAAGCGGGTAGATCAGGTATCTGCAGTGGAAACTTCGACCGTTGAGGTGTTGATCACGCCGGGCTGCAAGATGGTTGGACGATCGCTGGGCAATTTGCGACTGCGGCGCCGGTATGGTGTCTATGTTCTGGCTGTGCATCGCCGCAACCAGAACATTGGCCGACAGCTGGATGATCTGGTGGTACGCGTAGGCGACACCCTTCTGCTCGAGGGGGCGCCTGCAGATATCCAAAGGTTGGCGGTGGACATGGATATGGTCGACGTATCCCAACCTTCGGATCGTGCGTACAGGCGAAGCCACGCACCGATTGCCGTTGCCTCTCTGGTCGGGATCGTCGCGTTGGCTGCGCTGGGCGTTGCACCGATCCTGATGCTTTCGATAATGGCGGTCGCCCTTGTGCTGGTCACGCGCTGCATCGACGCGGACGAAGCCTTCTCTTTCGTCGACGGACGCTTGCTGGCGCTCATCTTTTCGATGCTGGCAATCGGGGCCGCTTTGCAAAGTTCAGGTGCGGTCAGCCTAATCGTTGATGCGCTTGCCCCTTACCTGGAGCAGGTTCCCCCGTTCCTGATTGTGTGGGCAATCTATCTCCTGACGTCGGTTTTGACCGAGTTGGTTTCGAATAACGCGGTTGCCGTCGTTGTGACGCCTATTGCTATTGGCTTGGCTCAGGCAATGGGAATTGATCCCAGACCCTTGGTTGTGGCGGTCATGGTTGCGGCTTCGGCGTCGTTTGCAACCCCCATCGGATACCAAACAAACATGCTGGTTTATGGTCCGGGTGGATACCGTTTTACGGACTTCATGAAAGTAGGCATTCCTCTGAACCTGACCGTGGGTTTGCTGGCCTCGGCCCTAATCCCGCTAATCTGGCCGTTGTAAGGCCTGCGGGGAACGGTCTGTTTCCGCGCATCTGCCAAGGCTTGACTTGAAACGTCAAATTGCGCTCCGATCTGAGTATTCATGAATGAATTCGGATGGAATGAGATGATGGTAGGTAAGATATTTGCAAGCGCGGCGCTGTGTGCTGCTATTGGTACAGGTGCCGTGGCCGGGACACTCAACGGCACAGCCAGCTATCGCGAACGTATTGCCCTGCCTCCGGGCGCGGTGCTGAATGTTCAATTGGTGGACATCTCGCGTCAGGACGTGGAAGCGACGGTTCTATCCAGCAAGCGCTATGCCATGACCGGAGTACCAACATCCTTTTCGCTCGAATATGACGATGCGCTGATCAACGAAGCCATGAGCTATGCCGTTCAGGCGTCGGTTTTTCTGGATGGCAAGTTGTTGTTCACCAACGATACCGTTCATCCGGTTCTGACACGTGGTGCAGGCAATTCGGCAGAGGTCGTGATGATCAAAGTGAGCAAGGATGTTGAAACCGGATTGGAGAACACTCAATGGCGGTTGACTGAATTGCGTGGCAAGGTGCTGACAACCGAAAAACGCCCCGGCATTCAGTTTGCTGAAGCGGGCTCATTTGGGGCCAAGGGGGTGCAACAACTTTACCGGCAAGGCTGACATTTCGGGCAATGACATCGATTTCCCTGATAATATGGCCGGAACCCTGATGGCCTGCCCGCCGCCATACGACAAGCTTGAGAAGGAATTCCTGAGCGCCTTGGCCGAGGTTTCCGGGTTTGTTCGAAACGGCGATTTATTGGCTTTGACCAACGACTCGGGTGTCACAGTCATGCGCTTTAATCTGGGGTCGTAAAGCCTTTTCCAAAAACGGTAAATCGGGATAGCCTCGACCGGGGGCTCAAAAGGGGGATGCATGACGGGTCGGGACTTTCGCACTGCGATAATGATCGTGGCAGCCGTTGTATTTGTCGGCTGGGCGATTGGCTACGGCATCGGTGTGTTGACCAAGCCGACCACCGTGGTGGAACCAGTACCTCCGACGCAACCGTTAAAGGCCGAGCATCGCAAACGCCCGACCAAGATCACCACAGCCGATGGGGTGCAGTTACCCGGCTACAGTGATCTCTATGTCAATGACTACGTGGATCTGCTCTCGGATGAAGCCGAGCAGCGCATCCAAGCTAAATTCGAAGAGTTGTATGATCGTACCGGGGTCGAGATGACTCTGCTGACCATTCAGGACATGGCGTTTTATGGGCATTCTGGCGACATTCGGTCATTTGCCACAACGACGTTCAATGAATGGGGCGTGGGCAATGCCACCCGCAACGATGGGGTTTTGATCCTGATCTCGCGCTATGACCGCGAGATGTGGATCGCTTTGGGCGATGGTTATGACAGCAGCTGGGACGCGCGGATGCAGAGCGTCGTGGATCAGGGCTTTTTGCCGTGGTTCCGGGCCGATCAATATGAGGCGGGCCTGGAAAAGGGCACGGATGAGACTGTGCGCGAAGTGTCCGGCGTCTATCCCGGGCAGTGGGACGCCGGTTCGTTTCAGCAGGGGATCACATGGCTATGGCGCAAGATCCAAGCGATTGGCCATGGGCTCTTGGCGTTGGTGCTGGTTCCACTGGGCGGCTTTGTCTGGTGGCTTCGGAAATACCTGCGCAATCGCCCACGTCCGTGCGAACAATGCAAGACGTTGATGGAGCGCGCAGGCGAAGAGGCAGAGGACGCGCATCTGGACGGCGGTCAACAGCTTGAAGAATATCTGAAATCCGTCGACTACGACGTGTGGCACTGCCGGTCTTGCGGGCACATGGACATCAACCGCTATCGCAGCTGGTTCTCGGGCTATGGCGCCTGTCCACAGTGCAACTATCGCACGCTGTCCACCACCAGCACAGTGCTGAGTGCTGCAACCAAGTCCAGCACCGGCCGTAAGCGGGTGGACTATGATTGCAAGCACTGTGGCCACCACGACAGCGAAATCCGCACCATCCCGAAACTGTCCGACAGTTCCAGCTCTGGCGGTTCAAGCCGGTCAAGTTTTGGCGGCGGGTCCTCCTCCGGCGGTGGCGCCGGAGGGAGCTGGTAAGCCTACGCGATGGCGCGGGAGCGGCCTGCGTTTCTCCCCGAGAAGATGCAGCCACCCAGGAACGTGCCTTCCAAAGCGTTGTAGCCGTGGTAACCTCCACCACCAAAGCCAGCGACTTCACCAGCGGCGAAGAGGCCTGGAACGACTTGGCCGTCAGCCCCCAGCATCTGGCTGTCCAGGTTGGTCTGAAGACCACCAAGCGTCTTGCGGGTCAGGATGTGCAGCTTGACTGCAATCAAGGGGCCATTGTTGGGGTCAAGGAACTTGTGTGGCTTGGCGGTGCGGATCAGCTTGTCGCCGCGATAGTTGCGGGCAGCATGAATGGCCATGACCTGCGCGTCTTTGCTAAATGGGTTGTCCATCTGCGCATCGCGGGCCTCGATCTGAGAACGCAGGTGATCCTCGTTGATCAGATCACCCCCCAATTGGTTCATGCCACGCACCAGATCGCCCAAAGTATTGGCGACCACGAAATCCTCGCCCTTTTCCTTGAACGCCTCGACCGGGTCGGTGGCTCTTTTACCTGACAGGATGCGCTGGCGGATGACCTCGGACCATTTGGCCGAGGTGAAATCAGGGTTTTGCTCGGAGCCCGACAGAGCGAATTCCTTTTTGATCACCTTCTGGGTCAGCACGAACCAGCTGTATTCATAGCCCGTTTTCAGGATCTCTTTGAGGGTGGTCAGCGTGTCAAAACCGGGCAAGCAGGGCGGCTCCAGCCGGTTTCCAGTGGCGTCGAACCACATCGAGCTGGGACCCGGCAGGATGCGGATACCATGGCTGGGCCAGATCGGATCCCAGTTTTTGACACCTTCGGTGTAATGCCACATGCGGTCACCGTTGATCACATGACCGTCGGCCTTTTCGCTGATCGCGATCATGCGGCCATCGACGTGAAACGGCACGCCCGCGACCATCTCATTTGGCGGCTCGCCCAGCCGATCACGTGGCCAGGATTTGCGGACCAATTCGAAATTGCCACCGATGCCGCCGGATGTGACGATGACCGAGGGGGCGTAGACCTCGAACTCGCCCACCTCATCGCGGTTGGTTTTCTGACCACGCTCGGCACCGTCATCCGACAGAACCTCACCGGAAACACCACTGGCCGCACCGTTTTGCATGATGATGTGGCTGGCCTGATGGCGAAAGCGCAAGTCGATCAGCCCGGCGCGTGCATGTTCGCGCACACGCCGTTCAAATTGTTCAATCACACCGGGTCCGGTGCCCCATGTGAGGTGAAAACGAGGGACCGAATTGCCGTGGCCATTGGCATAAGACCCCCCACGCTCTGCCCACCCAACAACCGGGAACCAGCGCAGGCCCATCTCATGCAGCCAGGGGCGCATCTCTCCGGCGGCGAATTCCACATAAGCCTCGGCCCATTTGCGGGGCCATTCATCCTCGGCCCGGTCGAACTGCGCGCTGCCCATCCAATCGCGCAAGGCTAGGTCGGCGTTGTCGCGGATGCCCATGCGGCGTTGTTCGGGCGTATCGACCATGAAAAGGCCACCCAGAGACCAGAAGGCCTGTCCGCCGAGGAACCGCTCAGGTTCTTGATCCAGCAGGATGACCTTTTTGCCCCGATCTCCCAGCTCTGCGGCGGCGGCCAACCCGGCCAGCCCCCCGCCCACGATGATGGCATCTGCGGTGTTGGTGGTCATGGATCAGGCTCCTTTAGCGGTTACGAAACCAGAGGATGAATGGAAGGGAGACGAAATACATCGTGATCCCATAGACTGCGGCGGGCAGGGCCAATGGGCTGAGCCCTGTGGTGGTTGCGGTGATCAACGCGGCGAGCGTGATCCCGAGCGCGGAATTCTGGACGCCGGTTTCGATGGCAATGGTTTTGGTTTCGGTCCAGCTGAGGCCCGCGATGCGGGACAGTCCCAGTCCCATCAGCAGAAGGATCACGTTGAGCGATATCAGACCCGCCCCCATGATGCCCAGATTGTCGATGAAGAGCTGCCAGTTTCCGGCCAGCGCTGCGATCACAATCAAAACAAACAGCACTGTTGCGATTTTTGACAGCGGCCCGTCGATTGCCAGGGCCGTGTTGCGGGCGAAATGGCGCAGGGTCACGCCGATCGCCACGGGCAAAGTGGTGATCAGGAACATGGCGATGGCCAGTCCGGTGATTGACACCTCAGGCGCGGCCTCGCCCATGAAATGGGTGACCGACCAAGCCGCGAGCACTGGCACAGTCAGCATAGACAACAGGCTAATCACGGCCGTCAGTGTAACGGACAGCGCCACATCGCCGTTGGCCAGTTTCGACAGGATGTTGCTGGTCACGCCGCCGGGACAGAAGCTGAGCAGCATGAAACCCACGGCGATCTCGGGTGGAAAGGCAAAGGTGGTGACCAGGGCAAAGGTAACGATGGGTAGCAGCACCACCTGACTGAGCGCGCCAATGGCAAAAGGAAACCGACGCGTCAGTACACGTTTGAAATCAGCCACCTCGAGCCCGATGCCCAGCGACAGCATGATGACCGCCAATGACAGCGGCAGACCCACGTTGATGAGAAAATCCAATACCACCCCTCCCAAGGTCGTTTTGGCCAGCCTATGCGGGGGAAGATAGTTTGGGCAATGGGGTGTGCCGTTAGGTTACGTACCTAGCCATAGCGTGCAACAAACCGTTTCAGGATCTTGCCCGGCTCTGTCACGTCCGCGCTGTGGCAGGCGACGATCAGGGAATCGGCGTCCTCAGGCGGGAAATAGCCGTGGTTGCGGTAGATGTTGATGCGCTGCTCAAAGTCAGCCGCGTCTGCTTCGGGATGGAACTGAGTGGCATAGACGTTCTGACCCCAGCGGACCATTTGAATCGGGCAGGGGGCTGAGGCCACCAGGTGCGCGCACCCCTCGGGCAGGCTCTGTACCGCTTCCTTGTGGCCGACATAGGCGTCGAACACCGGCTTGAGGCCAGCGGTTAGGGGATCGGCCTCACCTTCGGGCGTCAGGGAACAGAGCGACGGGCCAACCGGTTCGCCATATTGCGCCTTGGACACATCGCCGTTCAGGTGGGTCGCCAAGATGCCCAGCCCGTAGCAACAGCCCATGAACGGATGATCCAGCGCGGTGATCTGCGGCATCAGCGACAGAGCCGCGGCCTCGACCCGTGCGTCCAGTTCGGATTTGGTGGCCGGGTCATCGCTGACGCAGCCGGGACCGCCACCGACGATGACACCGGCATAGTCGGTGACGTTCAGGTCCGCTGGCAGGTCTTCGCAATCCAGCCGAACGCGGACGGCGCGGTCAGGTGTCAGGCCCGTCTGTTTGAGGATCGAGTTGAACTCGGCATCCGAGGCATCGATTTCAGGGCGAAGCTGCAGGATCAGGAACGGTTTCATGGGGCCGGATTACCCGTGCCGTGGGGCAGGGGCAAGCGGCCCCATTGCCGCGCTAAGGGTTCTTGATCGCTGAATGATCGACATAGTCCCATTCCAGCCCCTCGTTTCGATAGATGCGCTTGCCCTTATTGGGGTAGTCGCCCACGTCATGCGCCAGCCGCTGCCCGATCACCAACACGCGCAGCAGGTCTGGCCCATCGTTGCGCAGCCCGTGCGCATGCCCGCCCTTGCGGTAGCCGATGAAGTCGCCCGCGCTTACAGTCTGCTCTTGACCGTCTATGATCGAGACCGCCTGACCTGACAGAATATAGACGCATTCATCCTCGAAATGATGCACGTGGTACTCGGTGGTGTCTCGACCCGGTTCGACCTCGATGACGTGTACGCCGATACCGGTCAGGCCAGTGGCGTCGCCCGGGGATTTGTTGATCCGTTGGGCGTTGGGGTTCAGGAAATGGGTCTTGGCAGTGCCTTCCATCGCGGCGATGGCTTGGGCGGTCAGCAGGTAACCGTCGTGGCTCATGGGGTTCCTTTCCGGGGGTTACATCGGCCAGAAGACCAGAATGGACGGGATGGAGACGGCGACAATCAACACCTCAAGCGGCAGGCCCATGCGCCAATAGTCGCCAAACTGGTATCCGCCGGGGCCCGGGATCAGCGTGTTGTTCTTGTGTCCGATAGGGGTGAGGAAGGCGGCCGAGGCCGCCACCGCGACCGCCATCAGAAACGGATCGGGGGAGACGTCAAGCGTGTTGGCCATCTGGATGCCGACCGGCGCGGCCACGATGGTGGTGGCAGTGTTGTTGAGCACATCCGACAGGGTCATTGTCACAACCATCAACACTGTCAAAATCGCCCAGGCAGGCAAGCCATTGGTCAGAGAGATCAGGCTGCCCGCAATCAACTCGGTCCCGCCTGAGCTTTCCAGTGCGGCGCCCAACGGGATCATCGACCCCAGCAGAACGACGACGGGCCATTCGATGTGATCATAGATCTCGGAAATGGGCAGGATCTTGGTCAGGACATAGCCCACGACCACCAACCCCAGGGCAATTGGCAGGTAAAGAAGGCCGACAGAGGCCGCCAATACGGCAGCGGCAAAGAGCCCGATGGCGAGCCAGACCTTTTCGTTGGCTGTCACGTTCAGGCCGCGTTCGGCCAAAGGCAGACAGTTCAGCCAGTCGGTAACATCCGGGCCGCGGTCACGGGGGACCATCAACAGCAGAATGTCACCCGCTTCAACTTCTGTCTTGCGAACCTGTTTGGTGATCCGCTTGCCCTGACGCGAGATGCCCATCAGGACGGTGCTTTGCCGCCACGCCAGCCCGATGGATTGCGAAGTCTTGCCGGTGATCCGGCTGTGCTCGGTCGCGACCACCTCGATCACTTCAAGACCGTCACCAGCTGCCTTCAGCACCTCCTGTCGGCGGCTGTCGGAAAAGTCCAGGTTTAGGGCGGTACGAAATTCATCGAGCGCTTCTGGCGCAGCCTCCAGCACCAGCGCATCGCCTGAGCGCAGGATTGCATTTGCAGCGCGGCCATAGCGGCGTTTTCCGTCACGGATCAGGCCCAGAATGGCGACATCGGTTTTTTCAGCAGCCTCGTCCAACTCGGCCAGACGTTTGCCGATGTGGGGGCTGTCTTCCGGGACGGTTAGTTCGGCGATGTATTGCGCCAGCGCTTCGGTGTGTTCCTGATCGTCGCCGCGTGTCGGGATCAGGCGCCAGCCGATCAGGGCGACAAAGATCAGGCCCGCAATGGCCGCAATCCCGCCCACGGGGGCAAAGTCGAACATGGCAAAGGGTTCGCCGACAGCTTCTTGCCGGATCGAGGCGATGATGATGTTGGGAGGGGTGCCGATCAGCGTAGCCATGCCGCCCAGAATGGTGGCAAAACTCAGTGGCATCAGGCTGAGCCCCGGTGCTCGACCCGCTTTGCGCGCGGTTTGGATGTCGACGGGCATTAGCAAGGCTAAGGCGGCTACGTTGTTCATGAAAGCCGACAAAACCGCACCGATCCCGCCCATCAGCGCGATGTGCGAGCCAAGCCCTCGGGAAGCATCAACCAACGTGCGGGTGATCAGGAAAACCGCGCCGGACCGGACCAAACCGGCTGAGACGACGAGCACCAGCGCCACAACGATTGTGGCGGGGTGACCAAAGCCGGAAAAGGCGTCCGCTACGGGAACCACGCCCAATACCACGCCCAGCATCAGGGCTGTGAAGGCAACCAGATCGTATCGGAACCGCCCCCACAGAAGAAACGCGAACACCAAGCCAAAGAGTGAAAACAATATTATCTGATCAGTCGTCATGCCCGCACCCTAGCCGGTTCAACCCAAAGGTGCGACGGGGAATTCGCGCCACACCGGGTCAGGAAATCGTGACGCGGGGTCGCGAGAGATTAAAGTTGTCAAAGTGACAAGAATCACATTATTTCGTAAATTGTCTAATCGACAAGAAACAAAAAAGGCGACCACCATGGCACGTCCCAAGATGGAAATCGAACGCAAGGCGCAAATTTTGGATGCGTTGGAACGGATCGTGCTGCGCGATGGTTTGGCCAAGTTGACATTGGCCAAAGTGGCCGAAGAGGCGGGTTTGCCGCGCTCGCTGCTGCGGTATTTTGCGGGCAACAAGATCGACCTCGTGCTGCTGCTTTTTGACCGGATGATCGAACGAGGCGAGGCCAAACTGGAAGAACTGGAACAGGTCAAGCAGGGGAGTCTGAGCGCCCCACAATTGGTTGATCTTGTGCTAGGTGAATTGCTGGGCGACGAGGATCTGAGTCTGATGGTGGATGAGCTTTGGCCCTATGCCGCGCTGGACGATCGCATTCAGGAGCGGTTGCGCGGGCTCTATCAACGCCTGTGCCAAGAACTGTCCACCGTTATGGCGCAAGACGGCATCGGCCGCAGCGACCTGGACCGTGAACGTCGCGCATATGGCATCGTGTCCATGGGCTTTGGCGCCACGTTTTTTGCCGATATCGGCTTTATGCCGTCCGACCCCCAAGCGGTCCGCAAGGCCGCGCATCAGCTGTTGATGTCGGACGGACCCGACTGAAAAAACGGAGGAGACCCACATGAAATGGATCAAACGCGGGGCAGTTGCCATAGTGGCGCTGACCCTGATCGGCGGAGCTGTGTTTTGGGGCAAGATACAGGACGTGCGCGCCCTGATGGCCTATTCGGCGGTTTTTGAACCAGAGAACATCGACCAGAATTTCCGCACGCTCTATGAAGCCTACCCCTCGATCACCATCGAACGGGGTGGTCCCATGGCCGAGTTCGAAGTTGCGGAGCAGGCCGATGTTCTGCCTACGACATTCACTTATGACGGGCAGGACCTATCCACCCAAGAGCTGTTCGATGCCTTCCATTGGACCGGTCTGGCAGTGCTCAAGGACGGCAAGCTGATCCACGAGGCTTATGCCCGAGGCAACAGCGCCGAGACCAATCACATCGAAATGTCGGTGACAAAGTCGCTGACCTCGATCCTTGTGGGGGTGGCGCATGATGCGGGTGAGCTGGATGTGACTGCGCAGGTGACCAGCTATATCCCTGAACTGACGGACACCGGATATGATGGCGTGACCGTGCAACAGGTTCTCGATATGACTTCAGGCATTCGGTACGTCGAAGATTACGACGATCTGAACTCGGACATCGTGCAGACAGTGGTTGCGACCCTACGCGGCTCGCTGGATGAGTTTTCGACCACCATGGTGCGTCAGCGCGAGCCAGGAACGTTCAACCAATACGCCAGTATCGAAACCCAAGTGCTGGCCTGGGTGCTGCGCCGAGCGACTGGACAGGAATACGCAGAATTTTTCCACAACAAGTTGTGGGCCAAGATCGGGGCCGAAGCGGACGCACAGATGCTGGTAGACCAGATGGGAGAGCCAGTGGCGTTTGGCGGGGCCAACCTGCGCCTGCGTGATCTGGCGCGAGTGGGACAGATGGTTTTGAACGGTGGGGTGTCGATGACCGGCGAGCGGGTGGTGTCCGAGGCTTGGTTGCAACAATCCATAACCACGGACACGCCACAATCAAAGCCGGGGGACCATGCCGCCTCGGACTTTCCACTAGGCTACAAGAACCAGTGGTGGATTCCCGTTGATCGCGATGGTGGCGATTTCACGGCCATCGGCATCTATGGTCAGTTCCTCTACATCAACCCGGGCAGGGGCGTGGTGATTGCGATGAATTCGGCCTATCCCGAGTACAACGAAAAGCCCGAAACCGAGATGCAGATGGTGTCGGCCTTGCAGGCAATTGCCAAACATATAAGCCCGGACAGCTGATCAGAGCACCAAACGGGGTGTCGGATGCTTGAACCCGGCACCCAGCTTGTTTTATAGAAGCCTGCGAAACCATATTCTTGCAGGAGCACCACATGGCTAAGCCACTCAAAATGGGCAAATATTCAGCACCGCAAAGGCCGTCAGGACGCTTTGAGGTCCAAGCTGTTTTCCAAACTGTCCAAAGAGATCACCGTGGCCGCCAAAATGGGCGATCCGGACCCCGAGAAAAACCCGCGTTTGCGTCTGGCCGTGAAAGAGGCCAAATCGCAGTCGGTGCCCAAGGATGTGATCGACCGCGCGATCAAGAAATCCCAGGCGGGCGAGGGCGACGAATACGAAGAAATCCGTTATGAAGGCTATGGTCCGAGCGGCGTGGCCGTCATTGTCGAGGCGATGACCGACAACCGCAACCGCACCGCATCGACCGTGCGCTCGACGTTCTCGAAGAACGGCGGCAATCTCGGCGAGACCGGCTCCGTTGGCTTCATGTTCGACCGCAAGGGTGAGGTTGTTTACAATGCCGACGCGGGTGATGCGGACACCGTGTTTGAGGCCGCGATTGAAGCAGGTGCCGAAGACTGCGAAAGCTCGGAAGATGGCCACATCATCTATTGCGCCGACACCGATCTGAATGACGTGTCCAACGCGTTGGAAGCTGCGCTGGGCGAGTCGGACTCGACCAAACTGGTGTGGAAACCCACCACCACCACAGAGCTGGACCTGGAAGGCATGCAAAAGCTGATGAGGCTGATTGATGCTTTGGAGGACGACGATGACATTCAGCGTGTCACCGCCAACTTTGAAGCCTCGGACGAGGTGATGGAGCAGCTGTAAGTCTTTCTACAGATGCTGATCTTGCGCCTATCGCGACTTGATCGCGATAGGCGTTTTCATTTTCGAGTGACACTACGGCCCATCGCTTCATCAGAACGGCCTGCCGCCCCGGGTACTTGTCGGCCAAGACTTTCGGCTCCTGCACCCGCTCAGTCTAGATTAGTTGCAGGCGATACCGCTCGCGACTGGCGTGACAGCAGCGCACTATCAAAGCGCGGTTCAGCCTTGAAGCGAGTCCGGATCGGTTTTGAACTGGCGTCCAGTACAAAAGGGCGCAGTTCCCTGGGGATGGCTTGGGGCAGTTAGCCACCAAATCGCGGGTTGCCCAGGGGCAGGAACGGGTCCGCCTCGGAGGCGACCCATGTTGCGCCAAGGGCAGCGGCCTACAATTCGTCAGTGGTGGTATGACGTAGCCATCGCCCGATACGTAGCCCACGCCCGCTTTACTCGTGATTGGAATGCTCTGCGCATTCAGCTCGGCCATGTCGCGATAAAGAGAGCTGAGGGACAATTCCATCTCATCGGCCAATTCTCGTCCCGTGATCGGTGTCCGTGTTGATCGCAGGATCTGGATAATCTTGGGGCGTTTCATGTAAATCGACATCTTTACTCGCGAATTTGTGTCGGTCGATCAGCAGCCAATGAGACAGATCGGCGTGGGCTCGAGACGCCGGAACCATTTCAAGAACGGCAACTCGCTGGTTAAGGAGTTCACGAATGGGCGTCTGGACAGGGTTATACCGTCAAGTTGTCGGACAAGGTTCCTAAGCCGTTGCGCGTGGCCTCAGCCGATATTCGCATCACCCCCGTTGGGGGCAGGCGTGTGTGACATGGAAATTTGACTACTGTGTCAAATTCGGTCCTTTGGGATGGATAGTGCGGCAGACCTAGATGAAGATGATGATAGGCAGGATCATCGATGGGAACTTGAAAGGATTAGCCGATCAGGTCCCAGCGAACCGAGCTCAGACCTGATCACTTAGCAGCCAGTCGCGCAGCAGGTGGGCGCGGTCTGGGGCCGTTGCGTGAGTCTTGATGTAGAAATCCAAGGGCGCGGCGATGTCCTGTGGCAGCAGCGGCACCAGCGCGCCCGATTGCACAAGCGGCGCAGTCAGCGCATTCCACCCCAGTACTACGCCCATGTCATCCTGAGCCGCCTGCAAGGCGATGGTGTAGTTGTTGACCCGCAGCCCTTCGCCGATAGGGCCGTCATAGTCCAGCGCCGCGCACCATGTGCGCCAGTCCGTCCACCGCTCGTCCGGGGCATTCAGGTGGATCAGGGGGAGGTGGGCTAGATTTGCTAATGCAACCGTGGGGTTCTCGGCGGCGAATTCAGGGCTGGCGAGCGCGGCGATCCGGTCGCGAAACAATGGGCGGCAATCGCCACTGTCGCGGGTCATGTCACCGTAGTGGATGCTCAGATTGCACCCGGTCTGTGCATGATCCGTGTCCGAGATGTTTTGCGTGACTGCGATGTTGCCATGCCGTTTCCAGAACCGGGCCAGCCGGGGTGTCAGCCAGAGGGACGAGACCGCCGTTGTGGCGCCGATGGTCACGGCTCGCGTTTGACTGTCTTGCCGAAGCTGCGTCACAATTACTGATATCTGGTCAAATCCACGCTGAACGGCCAGTTGCAACATCTGCCCGGTCTCGGAGAGTTTCACCCCGCGTTGATGACGTTGGAACAGCCGCTGGCCCAGTTCTACCTCAAGCGCCTTGACCTGATGACTGATGGCGGCCGGTGTCACGTTCAACTCTTGTGCGGCGGATTTAAAGCTCTCGTGGCGGGCGGCTGCCTCAAAGCTGGAGAGCGTGCTCAGCGGGGGCAGATCATAGGGACGTTTTGGCATTTGTGTGCTTTCCCGCAGGGCTGTTTCGTGCATTTTTGCTCGATAATGACTTACTACAAGTAAGCCATGGTGAGAATTTTCGCAATTGTCAAACTGGCGCGACCTCGTGTTTCTGGTGGCACATGAATGGAGGAACCCCATGTCCGATGCCGCCCTGGCCCAACTCGACGACAGCCTGCGTGCTGAGCGCCAATCCTTTGACCGCATTCCGGTGATCGACGTTGCCGCTTTGGTGGATGGAAGCGACCCGGCAAGGGTCGCGAAAGATATCCGGTGGGCGCTGTCCAATGTGGGGTTCATGTATGTCAAGAACCACGGCGTTGAAGCCGAGACGGTTGAGGTCGCCTTTGCCCAGACCCGTGCGTTCTTTGACCTGCCTCTGGAGGAGAAGATGAAGCTGCACATCGGTAACTCGGGCGTGGCGATGCGGGGATATATCGAAGTGTTTGGCGAAAACACGGACCCGACTAAAACCAGGGATTTGAAAGAGTGTTTCGACCTTGGGCCGGAAACGCCAGGTGTCGATGTGCCGTTTTTTGGTGCCAATCAGTGGCCTGACGCGCTACCGGTGTTCCGGGATGCGGTCTATGGTTATCATGAAGAGATGAAGCGGCTGTCAGCCATCTTGTTGCGGGGCATCGCGCAGAGCCTGGATTTGATGCCAGATTTCTTCGAGGCCAAGATGCGCGACCCCATCAGCATTCAGCGACTGCTGCACTATCCGCCGCAGACAGGCAAGGTCGACGAAAGCGTGATGGGGATTGGCGCACATACGGATTACGGCAACCTGACCATCCTGGCGCAAGATGACGTGGGCGGGTTGCAGGTGATGAACCGCGACGGTGATTGGGTAGAAGGGCCGCCGATCCCCGGAACCTTTGTGATCAACATCGGCGATCTGGTGCAGCGTCTGACCAATGACGTGTACTTGGCCAACCTACACCGGGTTGTGAACACCAGCGGACGTGAGCGCTATTCGATCCCGTTTTTCATCGATGCGGATTATGAGGCGGAGTTCGCGCCGATACCGGGCTGTGTCTCGGCGAATAATCCTGCGCGGTACGAAGCGGTGACATGCGGCCGCCACAAGTTCGGGCGATTTGTCGACAGCTTTCCGCATTTGGCGGCGAAACATGGGTAGGGGGCTCTCCCGCCTTCGCGTCATGCCCTGACGGGCCCTCGCTCCGTTGGGCCGGGCGCCTCGCCTGCAGCGAGGCGCGGCACCGCAGAACGCTGATGTGTGAGGCTTGGCATAATGTTAGGGGGTGATGAGGCCCGCATCGCGCGCCTCTGCCTCGGTCAGATACCACAGGCCGATGCTGGGGGTGTCGAACATGACGTCCAGAAAGGACAGCTGCACTCCTTGGCTCTGAAACAAGGCTCGGTCTTTGTCTTGTTCCTGTTGCAGATCGATCTGTGGCAGAGCGGTGTCGAAGTTCAGCGCGTATTGGTGAAATCCCAGCTGAGCACCCTTTGCCAAGGAGCGCTTGTGACCGGCCACAAAGGGAAGGGTGCAAGCAGAAGTGCAATCGCCGACGGCTTGGGTATTCAGGTTGCGTTCGAGGATCAGATTGGCGAACCCTCGCGCCTCGTAGATGTGACCACCGGGACTGTGGAGGGTGACTTTTGCCAACTGCGGTGCTGCATCGGCAATGGCAGTGGCCCGGCGGGTCAGGCCAAAGGTGATCGCCCCTTGAAACATCAGCGTGGTGCCGTCCTGCGATAACTCCAACCGGTAGGTTGAGGCATGTTCGCGATCCATCCGCTCAGTGAATAGCTCCAATTCTGGCGGCGCATGCGTGTCGAGCGCCAGCCCCCACCACATTGCAGCCCCCAAACCGGCGATCACCAGCAGCGCCAGTTGACCACCCCAGACTGCAGCCAGGCCGCCGTGGGCGACCACGTGGGTGTCGGCGCTGCGTTGAAACCAGATGACCTGCCAGACAAAAACCGCGATATCCATCGCCAAAAGCGGGTAGAGGGCTAGCGCGGGCACCGTCAGGGATGATCCGAGTCCGGTCAAGGCACCTAAGATAAGCGCACGCGGCAAGGCGATCCACAGCCAGAAGACGTAAGGCAAAGAGGCAGAGGCCGGAACGAAGCGCATGGGGTTAACCATGCGCGGGAACCGCTTGCTGATCAATCGTGGATGGTCAAGATCTGATCCAAGGGTTTTTTCATCTTGGCCACTTCGGGCACGGTCGCATCTTGGGCCGGGTGCCCCACAGCGATGATCATCGTGGGCTTTTCTGAGGCCGGGCGGTTTAGTACTTCGTTCAAGAACCGCATAGGGTTGGGCGTATGGGTAAGAGTACACAAGCCTGCGTGATGCAAGGCGGCCAGCAGAAAGCCGGTGGCGATGTTGACGCTTTCGGGGACGTAGTAGTTTTTGAAACGTGTGCCATCGTCGAACTGGCCCCAGCGTTGAGCAAAGACCACGATCAGCCACGGTGCTACAGTCAGGTGTTCCTTGACCGCGTCCGTTCCAATGGGTTCCAGCGCCTTGATCCATTCGTCGCCCGCACCGCCCGCATAAAACCGGCGTTCTTCTTCTTCGGCTTCCTCGCGAATGCGTTGCTTGAGTGCAGGGTTTGAGATGGCAGCAAAATGCCACGGCTGATGATTGGCGCCCGAAGGGGCTGTTCCTGCTGTTCGAATGCAGTCCTGAATAACAGTCTGGGATACAGCACGGTCGGAATAGTCGCGCACCGTATGGCGTTTTCGCATGACCTCAAAGAACGCCAGTGCGGCCGCTCGCATTTCGTCGTCGTCCATGTCTGAACGGTCAGGTAGCGGCATGGTGGTATAAGTCAGGTCTTCGCGGGCAAACATTGCGGGTCCTTCGTATGGCGCCTGATTTTTGGTTGGGCTTAGGCTGGAATCAACCCTTTGCTTGACGCGTGTTTGACGGCCTTTGTGACGGGAGCCAAGGCCGGAGCCATAACGCGGCTGACCTGCCAGCTGAGCGGAACGTCAAGAGGCGTATGCGGAATTAACGGCGTCAATCGCCCATTTCGGATTGGTCCACGTACCAGGTTGACTGGGTTCATGCCCCACCCCATGCCATTGCGCGCCGCGTCCACAAATGCTTGCGTGGACGGCAGAAAATGAGTGGGGGGCGAAATGCGCGTGTCGAAGTTCTCTTGAAGCCACGTGCGTTGCAGACCGTCCTTTGCATTGAACGTCAGGCAAGGCGCATCGGCCAGAGCCTTGGCGGTTACGCCTTCCGGAAACCACCTTTCCACAAATTGCGGGCTGGCGGTTGCTATGTAACGCATCGCACCGAGGGGGATCGTGTCACATCCAGTAACGGGTTTAGTTGTGACAGTTATGGCCGCGCTAACCTCACCTCGGCGCAGCCAGTCAGCCGAATGATCCTGATCATCCAGAACCAGATCAAACAGGACGTCCGGAACCGCCGCCATGGCACTCACGAACCAGGTCGCAAGGCTGTCGGCGTTCACGGCAATCCGCAATCGTGCAGTTCCGGGTGTTGTGTCCAGTGAAAGCTCCCGGCTCACCTGCGCCTCGAGCAGACCGACATCTTCGGCATGTTTTGCAAGACGAATGCCTGCCGCCGTGCCAGTGCACGGTGTTCCACGGTTGATCAGGGAAGTGCCAAGACGGTCTTCGAGCGCCTTGATCCGTTGGGATATGGCCGATGGGGTTACAGCAAGATCTGCCGCAGCGGCCTCGAAACTGCCGAGGCTCAGGATGGCGGACAACGCGGACAGATGTTGAGGGTCGAATTGCATTAGTGAAACTTACCTGCCATGAGTAACTTTAACTGGATTACTGGCAAACTTCGGCTTAGTCAAATCGGACGTTCAACTCCAGGAAGCCCTATGTCACCCTCGTTTTTTGCCGGTTTTGCCCTTGGTTTCAGCCTGATCTTAGCGATTGGTGCGCAGAATGCCTTTGTTCTACGTCAAGGCTTGCGGCGCGAGCATGTCTTTGTGGTGTGCCTGACTTGTGCGGTGTCGGACGCGGTTTTGATTGCGGCGGGGGTCTACGGCATGGGATCCTTGGCGCAGGCCGTTCCTTGGTTCGAGCCCGCGATGCGATATGGTGGAGCGCTGTTTTTGCTGTTCTACGGCGCGATGAGCTTTCGCTCGGCCTGGAAGGGTGGGGCCAGCATGGACATGAGCGGCGATCGGATCAGCGGGTTGGCCGCAACCTTGGCCACGGTGTTGGCGTTCACCTGGCTCAACCCACACGTCTACCTGGACACTGTTGTGCTGGTGGGCTCGATCTCGGCGCAATATGACGACCGGGTGAGTTTTGCTCTTGGAGCGATGTTGGCCAGCTTTGTGTTCTTCTTTTCGCTTGGCTATGGCGCGCGGGCCTTGGGGCCGCTGTTTGCCCGACCTCGGGCGTGGCAAGTTCTGGACGCGTGTATCGGCGTCGTAATGTGGGGAATTGCCCTAAAACTTGTTGCGATGTGAAGGGTTGCCCCTGCCCGTGAATGGGTGTTCAAGGGGCGCATGAGCCAAGCCAGCGTGACAGCCACTCAACGCCCTGTCGCCGGTATCCTTTGGATGCTGGCCGCGGGATTGTCCTTTGTGGTGATGACGGCACTTGTGAAATCCATGGGCTCTACCATGCATCCCACACAGTCGGCGTTTCTGCGCTATTTTCTGGGTCTGGTATTCTTTGTACCTGCGCTTGGAACGCTGATGCGGACGCGACTGACCGGGCGCCAGTGGGGGCTGTTCACTCTGCGGGGCGTGATCCATAGCGCTGCGGTCATGCTGTGGTTCTTTGCCATGACACAGATCCCCTTGGCCGAGGTGACAGCGATGAATTATCTGACGCCGGTCTATGTGACGATCGGGGCCGCGCTGTTTCTGGGCGAGACCATGGCGGCGCGCAGAATTACGGCGATCATCGTCGCCCTGGTTGGTGCAATGATAATTCTGCGCCCTGGTTTTCGCGAGATCAGCCCGGGTCATCTGGCGATGCTGGGAACGACGCTTTGCATGGGGATCTCGTACTTGATGGTCAAAATGCTGGTCGAAGAGATCAGCCCCGTTGTTGTTGTCGCAATGATGTCGATTTTTGTGACCATTGGAATAGCGCCTTTTGCGTGGGCTGTTTGGGTAACTCCCACGTGGCCGCAACTGGGCATCCTTTTTGCGATCGCCTGTTTTGCCACCGGTGGGCATTACTTCATGACTTTGGCAATGCAGGCAGCGCCGGTTGCGGTGACGCAGCCAGTGACGTTTCTGCAATTGATCTGGGCAACTCTGCTCGGGGCCCTGATCTTTGACGAGGGTGTGGACATCTGGGTTGTTCTGGGCGGCACCCTCATCCTGGGTGCTATCAGCTTTATCACATGGCGCGAGGCGGTGCTGAAGCGCAGGCAGATCACACCGAACCCCAATACCCCCAAGCTCTAATGCTTGTCAGGGTTGGCTACCTGCCCCTAGGGTGGAGGCATGTCTTTGCGTGCAATCACATTGGGTTTGGGACTGCTGGCTGCCGGACCGGCTGTTGCCGGATTGGCGGTGTGCAATGATACAACCGCCCTCCATTCCGTCGCTGTTGGGTACAAATCAGGGGACGGATGGTTGTCCCAAGGGTGGTGGAACATCGAGCCGGACCAATGTGCCACGGTGGTAGGTGGAGATCTGGTAAACCGTTTCTATTACCTGATGGCAAAGGCTGACGGATGGGAATTCGACCACGAAGGGATCAGGTTTTGCATTCTATCTGATGCGTTTGACATCAACGGAGACGCGGATTGCAGCGGGCGAGGCTACAGCGAAGGTCAATTCATGGAACTGGACACCGGTAAGACGTCCAAGGACCACGTCGCGTATCTTGCCAATGTCTCTAGACCGGCGCCCGCTTCAGAGCCAGCTTTTGTGCCTCCGGGTGTGCACGGCGAACCTTACAGCGCCGCAGGGAACTTTCAGTCCTGTTCGGGGGAGGTGGGGCAGAAAGTGTGCAGCCTGTTCGCTGAAGGGTACCAGATATTTTTTCGTCAAGACGGACGCGAGGGAAAGGATGCTTTTGATTTTGTGGATCGATTTCGCTCTGGCAGCCCGGTCATCGTGCACGGGGACCTCGAAACCGTTTACGACCGCTCAGCTGACATAGTTCCCTACAAGCTCTTTGCGCGCGGGTGGGAAGATTCCGATGATCTACTCGCGGACATGCAAGGTCGGTGGCAGTCTTACGACGATGACGCCTCTGGTTTAGACCTCTTCGGGTCGCTGATGAAATTTACCTATGGC
Organism: Falsiruegeria sp. JB4-1; assembly: GCF_055693495.1. Lineage (NCBI taxonomy): Bacteria > Pseudomonadati > Pseudomonadota > Alphaproteobacteria > Rhodobacterales > Roseobacteraceae > Falsiruegeria > Falsiruegeria sp. JB4-1. The sequence continues at coordinate 2,854,208 of NZ_JBVFTZ010000001.1, read as the reverse complement.
GATGACGTGGTTGAACAGGCCGCGATCCGTATCGCCGACACATGCAACGATTTTTCGGACGGCGGGCCTTACCTGATCATGCATTCTGATGGCGAGTCGGAAGCAACTTGTTATGGACAGGTGCAGGTCGAAGGGCCATCGCTTGAAATGATCCATCTGCCGCGCGGAAATATCCTTAGGTTTCAACGAAGGAACTGAACGTCCGGTTCTTGATTGACGAGTCAATAAAAAGCGCATAGCGTTTTCTCTGTACCTTGCCGGAGACGCGTGAATGCCTAAAGTTGGAATGGAACCCATCCGCCGTGACGCCATCGTGCGCGCCACGATCGCCGAGCTTGGCGCCTCCAAATCTTTGGATGTCACCGTAAGTCAAATTGCCAAACGTGCGGGCATGTCCAGCGCTTTGGCGCACCACTACTTTGGCGGCAAGGATCAGATATTTCTGGCCGCTATGCGACGCATCCTGACGGATTTTGGCGCCGAAGCACGCAGCGAGCTGAAAGCGGCCCCACGTCACGAGCGGGCGCAGGCCATCATCCGCGCCTGCTTTGCTCCGTCCTGTTTCACGCCGGATGTAATCGCGGCATGGATGACATTCTATGTGCTGGCCCAGACCAACGACGATGCGTTGCGCCTGTGGCAGATCTATCAGGCGCGCATGCGCTCGAACCTGGTCGATGCGCTGCGCCCGCTGCTGGCGGACCCGGTGGAAGGTGCCGGAAACATGATTGCCCTGATTGACGGGCTTTACATTCACGCTGCACTCAGCGCCCCGGAAGAGCCGCAACTGGCCGTCAACCACGCCCTGCGCGTTCTGAATACCCTGATCGAGAGCGGAAAATGACAAACCCCAACATTCTGATCCTGATGGTGGATCAGCTCAACGGTACCCTCTTTCCTGATGGCCCCGCTGACTGGCTGCATGCGCCGAACCTGAAAAAGCTGGCAGAGCGCTCGACCCGCTTTGCCAATGCCTATACGGCCTCGCCTTTGTGTGCGCCGGGCCGGGCATCTTTCATGTCGGGGCAGTTGCCTTCGCGCACTGGCGTCTATGACAACGCGGCTGAATTCCGTTCGGACATCCCCACCTATGCTCACCACCTGCGTCGTGCGGGCTATTACACTTGCCTGTCGGGCAAGATGCACTTTGTGGGCCCGGATCAACTACACGGCTTCGAAGACCGCCTGACCACTGACATCTACCCGGCCGATTTCGGCTGGACGCCGGACTATCGCAAGCCGGGCGAGCGGATCGACTGGTGGTATCACAACATGGGCTCGGTCACTGGGGCAGGGGTCGCCGAGATCTCGAACCAGATGGAATATGACGACGAGGTCGCCTACAACGCGACCGCCAAGCTCTATGATCTGGCGCGCGGCAATGATGACCGCCCCTGGTGCGTGACCGTCAGCTTTACCCATCCGCATGACCCTTACGTGGCGCGCAAGAAGTACTGGGACCTCTACGAGGATTGCGAGCATCTGCTACCCGAGGTCCCGGCGATGGATTATGAGGATCACGACGCTCACGCCAAGCGGATCTTTGACGCCAACGACTGGCGCAGCTTTGACATCACAGAAGAGAACATCAAACGTTCGCGCCAAGCCTATTTCGCCAATATCTCGTACTTGGATGATAAGATCGGCGAAATCCTGAACGTGCTGGAAACCACCCGGCAAGAGGCGATCATCATGTTCGTCTCGGATCATGGCGACATGCTGGGTGAGCGCGGCCTGTGGTTCAAGATGAGCTTCTACGAAGGCTCGTCCCGCGTGCCGCTGATGATTTCGGCGCCCGACATGCCTGCGGGCAAAATCGATACGCCTGTGTCGACCATCGACGTGACGCCAACACTGGGCGCGTTGGCCGGTGTGGATATGGCCGAAATCGCACCCTGGACCGATGGTACCAACCTTGTGCCACTGGCGCAGGGGACCGAGCGGACAGAGCCTGTGGCAATCGAATACGCGGCCGAGGCGTCTTATGCGCCGCTGGTGTCGTTGCGCTACGGTCCATGGAAATACAACCGCTGCGCGCTGGACCCCGATCAGCTGTTCAATCTCGACACCGACCCGCACGAGCTGACCAACCTGGCGGACGACCCGGCTCACGCGGGCACGCTGGCCACCATCAAAGCCAAGTCAGAGGCCCGCTGGGACCTGGACCGCTTTGATGCTGATGTGCGCGCCAGCCAGGCCCGCCGCTGGGTGGTCTACGAGGCGTTGCGGCAGGGCGGGTACTACCCGTGGGACTATCAGCCGCTGCAAAAGGCCTCGGAACGCTACATGCGCAACCACATGAACCTGGACAATCTGGAGGACAGCCAACGCTTCCCGCGTGGCGAATAACCCCTTCATCTTTTTGAAAATACTCCCGCCGGAGGCATGAAATTTTGACGCCTGCATCGCAGGCGACCCCGGCGGGTTTGGCAGGAGCCTGAAAAATGGAAGCAGATTTTGTCATCGTAGGGGCCGGATCCATGCTGGCTGCGCTATGGCCTATCGCCTGAGCGAAGCGGGGGCTTCGGTTTTGGTCATCGAGCATGGCGGCACCGACGCGGGGCCGTTCATCCAGATGCCTGCGGCCCTCAGCTATCCGATGAACATGTCGCGGTATGACTGGGGCTATCAGTCCGAGCCAGAGCCGCATCTGGATGGTCGCCGTCTTGCCTGTCCGCGCGGCAAGGTGATTGGTGGCTCGTCCTCGATCAACGGCATGGTCTATGTGCGCGGCCATGCGATGGATTTCGACCATTGGTCCGAGATGGGCGCAGATGGCTGGTCCTATGCGGATGTGCTTCCCTACTACAAAAGGATGGAGACCTGGCACGATGGCGGTCATGGTGGTGACCCCACCTGGCGCGGCACGGATGGCCCGCTGCATGTGACACGTGGACCTCGTTCAAACCCGCTGTTCAAGGCCTTTGTCGATGCGGGTCAGCAGGCCGGATATGAGGTCACCGGCGATTACAACGGTGAGAAACAAGAGGGCTTTGGCCCGATGGAGCAGACGGTTTACAAAGGCCGTCGCTGGTCCGCCGCCAATGCTTATCTGCGACCCGCTTTGAAACGCCCGAACTGTGATCTGGTCAATGGGCTGGCGTCGCGCGTTGTGATGGAAGAGGGGCGCGCCACCGGCGTCGAGATCATCAAGGGCGGCAAAAAACAGATTATCCGCGCCCGGCGCGAGGTGGTTTTGGCGGCCTCGTCTATCAACTCGCCCAAGCTGCTCATGCTGTCGGGCATCGGCGCGGGTGCACATCTGGCCGAACATGGCATCGATGTCGTAGCAGACCGCCCCGGTGTTGGCGCGAACCTGCAAGATCACTTGGAACTTTACATCCAGCAGGCCGCGACCCAGCCGATCACGCTCTACAAACACTGGAACCTGATCTCCAAAGGGGCGATTGGGGCGCAGTGGTTGTTCACCAAGACCGGTTTGGGGGCATCGAACCAGTTCGAAAGCGCGGCCTTCATCCGCTCGCAAGCAGGCGTGCAATATCCTGACATCCAGTATCACTTCCTGCCGATGGCGGTACGCTATGACGGGCAGGCAGCGGCCGAGGGGCACGGGTTCCAGGCGCACGTCGGCCCGATGCGGTCCAAGTCGCGTGGAGCCGTCACCCTGCGGTCGAACCGCGCCGAGGATGCGCCCAAGATTCTGTTCAATTACATGAGCCACGAAGACGATTGGCGGGATTTCCGCGCCTGCATTCGCCTGACGCGGGAGATTTTCGGGCAAGAGGCGTTTGCGCCCTTTGCCGGTCACGAGATCCAGCCCGGCGATACTCTGCAAAGCGACGAGGACCTGAACGAGTTCATCAAAGAGCATGTTGAAAGCGCCTATCACCCCTGCGGCACTTGCCGGATGGGGCAAGCGGATGATCCAAACGCCGTGGTCGATCCCGAAGGTCGCGTGATTGGCGTCGATGGTCTGCGTGTCGCCGACAGCTCGATCTTTCCGCGCATCACCAACGGCAACCTCAACGCGCCGTCGATCATGGTGGGTGAGAAGATGTCCGATCACCTGTTGGGGCGTGATGCATTGGCGCGGGCCAATGATGTGCCTTGGATCAATCCAAACTGGGAAACGGCACAAAGGTGACAACGGGCCGTTAACCTTTCTTAACAACACGTGTTGAATGCGCCCTATCGGGGGCGCATATCAGAGGCATGTTAAGAATTTGTTTCGCCTTTGTTCTGGCCGCTCTGCCAGCGGTCGGCTTTGCTGATCTGTCTGGCCCGGTGCGAGTGATCGACGCCGACACTTGGGATGTTGGCGGCACCCGCGTGCGGTTGCACGGTATCGACGCGCCCGAATTGGATCAAACCTGCACCCGTGCTTCGGGGCAGGGCTGGGCATGCGGAGCTTGGGCCACGCAAAAAGTGCGCAGCCTCTATGATGGGCGAGCGGCCCAGTGCGCGCGCGTCACTCAGGATCGCTATGGCCGCACAGTTGCGCGCTGCAAGGTTCAGGGTCGTGATGTCGGACAAACACTGGTGTCGCGAGGGTTGGCCTTTGCTTTTCGCAAATATTCGACGGCCTATGTCGGCGCTGAAAACCGCGCCAAGTCAGAGGCGACGGGATTGCATGCCACTGGGGTCATGCTGCCCTGGGATCATCGCGCTACAAAGCGGACAGAAGAGCTCCCGGCAAGCTGCGCAATAAAGGGCAATATCTCGGCCAAGGGTGAGCGTATTTTCCACCGCCCCGGTCAATCGCATTACAACCGGACACGGATCAGCCCAGCCAAGGGGGAACGGTGGTTTTGTACCGTTGATGAGGCACGGCGCGCAGGCTGGCGGGCAGCCAAAAACTAGTGACTAAAAGATGGGTTTTCCTCGCTCATTTGATCCGGGTCAAAGCGGGGGGCGTCAGGGCGATCTAGGCTTTGTTCGAACCTAAGAAAAGGAGCGAACAGATGTCTCACACCCCGCATGAACTGGCCGAGGAATTCCCCGACAAGATAGACGCCATGAGCGCGCTGAAGCAGTCGGATGCGCATTTTGCCCGGCTTGCGGATGAGTATCACGAGATTAACCGTGCCGTGCATCGTGCCGAGACCAATGTCGAGCCACTCGAAGAGCTGGCCGAGGTAGACTTGCGCAAGAAACGCGCTGCTCTCAAGGACGAAATCTGGGGCATGTTGTCCAAGGCGTGAAGCCTGAGCGAAGAACGCAATGGAGTGCTCAAGTCGCTCTCCTCATGATTTGCAAAGCCATACGCCTGCCACTTTGGTGGCAGGCGTAAAACATTTGGACTTCAGAGAGCCAATGGTTGCCCGAACGTTATCTTGTTCCCATCCGGGTCTCGAAATCCGATTTCACGCATTCCCCAGGTCTGATCGACTGGATGACTGCCACCGGTCGGCACGGTAAGCTTGACCCCATTGGCAACGAACCTTTCACAGAGCTCATCGATATTATCCACTCTGACATAGACTTCAGCGCCAAAGACCCCATCCTCGCGGGCGTGGCTGCTTAGGTGGAGGATATCTCCGTCTCTCGAAAGGGCCGCATAGCGAGATTCGAAACTCGATGGATCAGGGTTTGGAGCGACGACCAATTCGAAATCAAGGGTCTTGGTATAGAAATCAACCGACGCGGCCAAGTTCCGGCAATTCAAAAACGGTTCAATGGCCATGCAACACCTCGGGGTTTTTCGCCTTCCGACTGCAAGCATAGGCAAAACGACGCGATATCCGATGTGTTTTCTTGCGCCGCGCTTGATCCTGTTCAAGCTAGGGAAAGAAGCAAACAGATGTTTCGCCTCGTCGGCAAACTGATTGAGGTGGGTCCGCGCAAGAAGCCTGCGGTACTCAATGAAATGGTCGGAACCAGCCTCACCACTGGGTGAAGTAAGCTCGTGAACAAAAAAGGGCGTTTAAGCGCCCCTCCCCACGTCAGTCGGTCAACGCGCGATACTGCGCAAATGACAGTAAGCGACGGGAATGTTCGTCCCACAGATGCAGGCGCGCGCTTTTCAGGCTCTCGCGGATGGTCATGCGGTTGCTTTCGGCCAGAACGCTGTGGTCGCGCAGCACCTCGGGAAGGCGATAGAAGGGGATGCGGCTGTAAAGGTGGTGCACGTGGTGGATGCCGATGTTGGCGCTCAGCCACTGCAGTACTGGCGGCAGGATGTAGTGAGAGCTGCCGTGCAAGGCTGCATCATGCAGTTGCCAGTCTTCATCTGCGTCCCAATGGGCAGTTTCGAACTGGTGCTGCACATAGAACAGCCACATGCCCGCAGTTGCAGCTAGCAGGGTGCTGGGGACAAAGATAAGCAGGATGGGTGCCCACCCGCCAAAATACCAGATCACAGCCAGAGCCGCGATGATGGCCACATTGGTGCACATGGCGCTTACCCAGTATTTGGCCTGATGGGTGAAGCCCAGTGGCAGTCTATTTTGCAGAAAGAAAAGGTAGCCGGGACCGAAGCCAAAGAGCACGATGGGGTTGCGATAGAGCCGGTACATCAACTGACTCATAGGACTCATCTCGCGATATTCGGTCACTGTAGCGGTATGGATGTCGCCGATCCCGCGCCGCGCCAGATTGCCGAGCACCACTGTGATGAATCGAATGTGATCGTTTCCAGACGTCGTATGGGGTCAGTGTCAGGACACCCAGAATGCGTCCAAGCCAATCGTTGAGCGTGCGATTTTCAAAGAACGCGCCATGGCCGCAATCGTGCTGAATGGTAAACAGCCGCAACAGAAAAGCTGCGCTGACCAGCGAGATGACAAAGGCCAATAGATAGCTGACCGACAGCGCCCACCAGGCAAGCGCCCACAACAATAGGAATGGACCGGCTGTCACCGCCAGCTCGAACCAGCTGCGACCTGCGTTGGGGGTGCGATACTGCGAGAGGACCTTGATCCAGTCTCTTGCGGCTCGGATTTCGGGCTGCGGCCGCGAAGAGGATATATCGAACATTCGCCTGCTTATTCTGAGTCGTTTGTTCGCTCTTATAGAATTGTGCGGGTTTCGCAAAGGTAACTTGAGGTGAACAGGGTGTTTCGCTGCGAAATTCATCAATTCTGAAAGGATTTGGGGCGCTGCCCCGTCGTCTTTGGCGACTCCCCGTGAAATTTCTGGCACGAGAAAGGGGTCAGTTCACTTCATAAGGCAAGGTGCCGCGCTCGTTGGCGTTGATCGTCAGGCGACGCTCAAGTGGCGGGACTGAGCGTTGGTGGCAATTTTGCCGCTCGCAGATGCGGCATGAGATGCCGATGGGTTCATAGGCGCTGGCGTTCGAGACATCCATGTTGTCAGCATAAACCAGCGCGTCGGCGTGGCGCACCTCGCAGCCGAGCGCGATGGCATAGCGGCGCACGGGCGCACCAAAAGAACCGCCAGGTTTCGACACATCTCGCGCTAGCGAGATATAGCGTACCCCGTCTGGCGTTTCAGCCAGCTGGCGCAGGAAGTGCCCGGGTGTTTCAAAGGCACGGTGTACATTCCACAAAGGGCAGGCACCGCCGAAGCGGGCAAACTGCAAGCGCGTGGCCGAGTGGCGTTTGGTGATTGTCCCGGCCTGATCGACGCGGACAAAGAAGAACGGGATGCCCTTGGCGCCGGGGCGTTGCATCGTCGACAGCCTGTGTGCCACCTGTTCGATGGATGCTCCGAACCGCGCGCTGAGCAGTTCGAGATCGTGGCGGCAGTCCCGCGCGGCGGCTAGAAAAGTGCCGTAAGGCATCAGCGCGGCGCCCGCGAAATAGTTGGCCAGGCCGATTTTGGCGATGGAGCGCGCCTCTTCGCTGTGAAAGCGGGCGAAATCCAGCGTCGCCTCTAACAGCTTGTCCTGGCTGACCAAAGCCACCTGGAGGAGCATCTGAAAGACCTGAGTTTGTGGCGAAGAGCGCGACGACAGATGCAAGACGCGGGCTTTGGCGTCGAAGCTGCGCAAAGCTTCGATGTCTGTGAATTTTACCTGAATGCCGCGTGCCGACAGGCTGCCCAGGGCGGCGGTGCGCACGTCGCTTGCGTCGTTGGCTTGGGACGAGAACCGTTCGGCGGCGTGATCCACCGCGTCGATGTAATTGTCGCAATAGTGGAAGAAATCGCGCACCTCTTCCCATGGACTGGCCTGAATGCGGGCGTCTTCGCGGCCCAAAGCCTCGTCCAGCGAGGCAAGCCGCTCATGAGTCTGGCGATAGCTTTTGTGCAACTCGATGAAAGCCCGCGCCAGCGCCGGAGCGTTGGATGCGGTCAGACGCAGGTCGGCCAGAGGTGGCATGGTGTCGGCGAAGATCGGGTCGGCCAACGCTTCGCGCATGTCGCTGACCAGACGCTCGCTGTCGCCGGTGCTAAGCTCGGTCACGTCCAGCCCGAATTCTTGTGCCAGCGCCAGAACAACGGTGGTCGAGACCGGTCGATTGTTGTTTTCCATCTGGTTGAGATAAGGCAGCGAAACCCCTAGCTTGGCTGCAAAATCCTTTTGCGTCAGGGTCAGGCGCGTGCGTATCTCGCGCAGCTTGGCGCCAGCGTAAAGTTTTAGGGTGGCCATGGTCGGATGCCCGCATATTTGCAAGTTTACTCAATCGCCAAGCTACATTTGCAAAGCGGGGCGAGCAACCCTAGACGCGCTGTCCATTGCGGAACACCTGACGCCATTCCAGGATCTCGACGCTCTTACGCAGGCCGGTGGGCCAAAACGGATCCTGTTCGACCAGGCCTTGGACATCTGCCGCACTCTCAGCCTCGACCAACCACATGCCACCACGGCCGTCTGGTCCGTTAAACAGCGGCCCGGCGCCAATCATCTTGGGGCCAAGCGTGGTCAGGAAGGCAAGGTGATCGGCCATATATTTCTGACGCAGGTGTTCTTGGCCGAGATTGTCCTGGAAGGTAACGCAATAGAGCATTTCGTGTCCTTTCTGATTGGGTCGGGATAGAATGAACTGCTGCAAATCTGCTGGATAGGGTGGAAAAGTGCATCACTATGATGCAAAGTTGCAGTCATGAATTGGGATGACATGCGATACCTATTGGCTGTGGCGCAGGCCGGTAGTCTAAAGGGAGCAGCCCGTCAGCTGGGTGTGGACAAGACAACAGTGACGCGGCGGTTGCGCGCGATGGAGCAGGGTCTGGGGCGGGCCGTCGTTGAAACCAGCGGGGCAGGGTTGATCTTGACTGAATTCGCCCGCTCGCTGCATCGGCATGCCGAGGTTATGCGCGACGAAATGCAGGCAGTGAATGCCCTGACCCAAGGTGGCCCTGGTGTACCACTGGGGACCGTGCGGCTGACGTCCGTACCAATGGTGGTCAATCACATGTTGTTGCCAGCGTTGCCCGATTTGAAGGCAACATCACAGGGCTTGCAGTTGGAGCTGATCTCGGAGGCGCGTGACTTAAGCCTGCTGCGTGGCGAGGCGGACGTAGCGCTACGGTTGGCCAGACCTACCGAGGGCGGGCAAAGCGTTCTGGTCCGCAGGTTGGGGCAGCTGGATTACGCAGCCTACGCTGCAAGGGGCGCAGCCTCAGACTGCGATTGGATCGGATATGAGCCGCGTATGCATTACCTCTCACACGCGCAGTCCATCGAAAAAGCGGCTGCTGCTGAAGGCGCGTGTCCGGTGTCCGTCAATGATGCCGAAACGTTGTTTCAGATGGTTTGTGCGGGCTCCGGCAGATCGCTGCTGCCGCGGATCGTGGGGCGGAGCGACCAGAGGTTGGTCGAAGTGCCATTTGAACATGGCGCGTTGCCAAAACGCGAAGTCTGGCTGATGGTCCGAAAAGAGCTGAGGGATCTGGAGCGTGTGCGCCTTGTGGTTGCTTGGCTGGAACACGTTTTTGATGGTCTCAGTTCATAGTCCCAGCTGACGTTCCCGCCAGATCACGACCTGGATCGCGAGAACGCCCAAAACGCTGGTAATCAGCATCAGCCACAACAGGGGCAGGGCCCCGGTTTCTGGTGTTAGCAGGAACCCGGCGAGAGCGCTCAATGCAGCGCCACCGCCCAGCATGATGGCGCCGTTCAGGCCCGAGGCCGTTCCAGCCAAATGCACGCGCACGGAGAGCGCGCCTGCTGTGGCGTTTGGGATGGCCATGCCGTTGCCTAATCCAACAAAGGTCATGAAGCCAAAAAAGGTCAGCGCTGAACCAAGCCCACTCATCATCACCATCAAAGACAACGCTACGCCCAAGGCGTTCAGCCAACAGCCCCACATCACCATCCGATTCACCCCGAAACGCATGGAATATCGACCGCTGATGAAGTTGCCGAAGAAATAACCAATCGCAGGTGCGCCAAAGTATAAACCCATTTCGGCTGGGTTCATTCCGAACACTTCGGTGCCTACAAAAGGAGCGCCGCCTAGGTAAGCAAAGAAGGCGCCTGAGCAGAAGCCTGAGGCCAGCGAGTAACCCCAAAAGCGTGGCGAGGTGAGCAGCTCGGGGTATTCACGGAACTGTGCGACCAGCGTCTTGCCGCTTTTCAGGGCCGTCTCGCCAAAATCCACATAGATCAGGACGATGCACAGTGCGCCCAACAGGAACAACAGCCAGAAATTTGCCTGCCAGCCAAAGCTTTCATCCAGCAAGCCACCAATCGCTGGGCCAATCATGGGAACGACGGCCATACCCATGGTGACGTAACCCAGCATGGATGCAGCTTTGTCCTGTTCGTACATGTCCCGCACTGCGGCGCGGCTGAGCACGATGCCCACGGCCACCACGGCCTGGCACATGCGGAAGAATAGGAAAATCTCGGCCGTGGGCGCAAAGATCGTGCCGAGCGTTGCCAGTAGAAACAGCGCAAGTCCCCAAAGGATGACAGGTCGTCGTCCGGCCTTGTCCGCGATGGGGCCAATCACAATCTGAAGCGCCGCATTGACCGCCAGATACAAAGCCACTGATAGCTGCATCAGACGGTAATCCGTCTGAAAGTGCTCTGTCATGTTGGGCAGGCTGGGCAGGAAAATGTTCATGCCAAGCGCCGACAGTCCTGAGAGCAGGATCAGCGTGGTGATGGTGGGCGGTGTGCGCCCCGAACTCGACGGAGTCTTGGCTTGAGACGTGGGTTGCATACTTCGCGTTTATGCCCGTCGGGCACAAAGGTCCACGGGGGACGTCGCGTTGACATGGCAATTAACAAATTTGCATTTAGCACAACTTTGATTTCGCGATATTTGCAAATTTGCGGATTTATCCTTTGGTTCACCCGTCGCTCTCTATATGGTCCCGCAAAATTGCACATAGGACCATCGCGAGGACAACCGCCATGAAAGATATCCTGACCGAACTCGAAGATCGCCGCGTTGAGGCGCGTCTGGGTGGCGGACAACGACGCATTGATGCACAGCATGCGCGGGGTAAACTGACCGCACGCGAGCGGATCGAGCTGCTTCTGGATGAGGACAGCTTTGAAGAGTTCGACATGTTCGTCGCACATCGCTGTGTCGAGTTTGGCATGGAAAACCAAAAGCATGCGGGTGATGGCGTTATCACCGGTTGGGGCACGATCAACGGTCGTATGGTCTATGTGTTCAGCCAGGACTTCACCGTCTTTGGCGGCTCGCTGTCGGAAACCCACGCACAGAAGATTTGCAAAATTCAGGACATGGCGATCCAGAATGGCGCGCCGATCATCGGCCTGAATGACTCTGGCGGGGCGCGCATTCAGGAAGGTGTGGATTCGCTTGCAGGCTACGCCGAAGTGTTCCAGCGCAACATCATGGCCAGTGGCGTGGTGCCGCAGATCAGCGTGATCATGGGGCCCTGCGCCGGTGGAGCAGTCTATTCGCCAGCGATGACCGATTTCATTTTCATGGTCAAAGACACGTCCTACATGTTCGTGACTGGTCCTGACGTTGTGAAAACCGTCACCAATGAGGTCGTCACTGCCGAAGAACTGGGTGGTGCATCGACCCACACCAAGAAATCCTCCGTGGCTGATGGCGCGTCTCGAAAACGATGTCGAGGCTCTGGCCGAGGTGCGTCGCCTCGTCGACTTCCTGCCGCTCAACAACCGCGAAAAGCCACCAGTTCGCCCCTTCTTTGACGAGCCGGGCCGGATCGAGAACTCGCTGGACACAATCGTGCCCGAGAATCCGAACACGCCTTACGACATGAAAGAACTCATCACCAAAGTGGCGGACGAGGGTGATTTCTACGAGATCCAGGAAGATTACGCCAAAAACATCATCACCGGTTTCATCCGTCTGGAAGGTCAGACCGTGGGTGTCGTTGCGAACCAGCCGATGGTTCTGGCGGGCTGCCTGGACATCGACAGCTCGCGCAAGGCCGCACGGTTCGTGCGTTTCTGTGATTGTTTCGAGATCCCGATCATGACGCTGGTCGATGTTCCGGGCTTCTTGCCGGGCACCTCTCAGGAATACGGCGGCGTTATCAAGCACGGTGCCAAGCTGCTGTTTGCCTATGGCGAAGCAACTGTTCCAAAAGTGACTGTGATCACCCGCAAAGCATACGGCGGTGCCTATGACGTGATGGCGTCCAAGCATCTGCGTGGCGATTTCAACTATGCCTGGCCCACGGCTGAGATCGCCGTGATGGGTGCCAAGGGCGCGACCGAGATCATCCACCGCGCTGATCTGGGCGATGCCGACAAGATCGCGGCGCATGCTGCGGATTACGAGGCCCGCTTTGCCAACCCGTTTGTGGCGGCAGAACGCGGCTTCATCGACGAGGTGATCATGCCCCATTCGACCCGCCGCCGCGTGTCGCGTGCGTTCGCCAGCCTGCGCAACAAGCAGCTGAAGAACCCGTGGAAGAAGCACGACAACATTCCGTTGTAAGTGATGACGGCGCGCTGGCACATTCTGCGATCTGGTGACGAGTTGACCCTTAGTCGGGGCTTGCCGCCAAGGTTTGATGTCTGTGCCAGCACGCTTTTGCCCGACGGAGACCCCCTGCGCATCGCGCACCAAGTGCGGCAGGACATGTGGCGTTGTCTTCGGTCTCTTCGCGGGTTCTCTCCGGTGGTTCGTGTGAGCCGAACCGACAACGCTCTGAGAATAGAAGCTGGTGGGCGGCTGCTTCAAAATTCGCCCCCTGACACGAAAGACAAGATCGAGCAACTTTTAGAAGACCCGAACCATCGAAGCCGGTGGGTCGCTCATTCCAGACGCAACAAAAGGTGGGCCTCATGACCCGACTTTGGAAAAACCAAGCCTTCACCATCTGCCACGCCGATGACGGTAAGTTCGTGGGGCAGGGGCTGCGTGCGTTTTTCGAGTACCGTGATCTGGGCATCGACGCGGCGACGCAAGGCAAGTTCGGCGCGCATGTCATTCGGGCCGTGCCGGGCATGGAAAGCCCCGGCGCGTGGCACAGTCACGAGCTGGACTTTCAGATGGTCTATGTAACCAAGGGCTGGGTTGTTTTTGAGTACGAAGGGCAGGGTGAGCAGGTGCTGCGCGAGGGGTCGTGTGTCCTGCAACCCCCCGGCATCAAGCATCGCGAGGTCCGTCATTCCGACGACATGGAACTAATTGAGATCACGTCACCATCTCAGTTTGACACCAAGGACGAATCTGCTCCATGATCCGCGCACGCAGAAATAGAACCGCGCACGCGGATTGCTGTGCGCACGCAGCCCCGGCAGGAGGAGCTCGCCCTTGGCGAGGCTGGGGCTGCGCATTTGCGGTTCTGTCTCTGGTGTCCACCCATGTTGTTGCCGAAGCCTCGCTGCCCGTCCCGTCGGGCCAGCCGGTTTATCTGGATAATGTTCTGCTAGACGAAAACCCCGGCGAGCTGTGGCTGCGGTTTCGCTTTGTTGCCCCCAAGATCGGCCAGACCGTCGGGCAGGTCGGTTATGACGTGTCGGCCATCGACATGGATCATCTGTGCGAAATGCTTGCCGTCCCGTATGTGACACAGCGCGATTTGGCTCCGGCTCGTGTCGTCATCTCTATGTCGGATCAGGCTGTGGCGTTTGGCGAAAGTACACCTGGTGTAACGCAGTTTTTCGAGGCATATCGCCTGGAAAACGCACGCTGCATTTGGGAGGAGTTCTGATGAAACCACAACATGTTGCGGGGCGAACTTCACTCATGAGAGGATTTGAGGCTTTGGAGTCACATCACACAGACTTGCCGTGGTTCGGATGTATTTCCGACATGTTTTCTACTATGGTCGGGCGCGGTTCCCATTCGGGGACTGTAACCTCGGAACTGAGGCAGGTAGAGGAGAAGTCCTTTGCTGGTTTCGAAAACCTAACCAGGAGAGCAGGATGTCCAAAAGCATCAAATTCCTTGCAATGGTCGCCTTTGTTGGCGCAGTCGCGGCATGTGACACTTCGCAAGAAGAAGAGTTCGTCATCGTCGAGCCCATCTCGACCGAGCCGACCTACACCGGCAAGCTCAAGTAAGCTGGTCGAGGGATCGGCCCTTGGGCCGGTCCCCACTCTGCAGGCGCGTTCCATCCCGGGAGTAGCGCCATGCTGAAACATCGCGGATTCCCAGTGCCGCCTTCCGGGCACCGACTTTCAGTTCACCATTCGCCGTCCCAACCCCAAGGGCGTCACCGCGATTACGCACCGTGAGCGGTTTCGCGATCGCAAGCCTGCTGACCGCCGCGCGGACGCCGGGTTCATGCAAGCGCTGTGGGAGCAATTTGGGGGTCAGCCGTTTGAGCGGGGCAATTTGGATGCGGGTCGTCTGAGCTGGTTGTTCGGCCGCGAGGTCATCCCGGCCGAAGATCCGTTCGATCCCGAAAGTTATGATGCGCTGTTGGTGATCGACGAAGACGTAGCCCGCGTGTCTTTTCCGGATGCTTTCGGGAAGAGCTGATGGGGTCAAGCGTGCGACATACACTTTGGCCGAATGTCATCACGGTCCCGCCGGTTTTAGGGCGAGACCGTGGATCGTCGTCAGAAATTCAACTGAACAGCCAGTTGAACGCGGTCGCCGTCAAAGGTCGCTCCGTTGGCCGCGTTGTTGCGCTCACCAAAGATGTATTCGCCACTGAAGGTCAGATTGTCAGTGGCGTTGTAGAATGCGTTGACGTGAATGGTTTCAAGCTCGGTAAAGGACAGAGTGCCGGTCGAGGTCGGAAGGTCATAATCCTCGCGCCCGTAGGCGATGCCAAAGTTCCACTTTTCACCAACCGATTGCCGAAACTCCAAGGTGTATCCTTCAACGTCGTTGGCTTGCCCGCCGGAAACGGCGCTGCCAACACCAACGAGAAGCGGGCCAAGGGCCTCGCCCTGCACGTAAGTGGCTTGGAACAGGCCGCCAGCCCAGGGCCGGACAGATCCCGACAGGGTGATACCTGTCTGGTCGACATCAATGCCACCGGCCTGAACCGATCCATAGAGGCCAGCAATCCTGGCGCTGAACAGGTCCGTGTCATGCGACAGGGCGGCGGTAACAACCGGGTCATTCGAAGCAGCAACATTTTCTTCGATCGATGCGCTGAACGTCGTCTGACCAAAGGCCTTGGAGTACCGCAGCTGCGGAACCCGGGCAAAGGCAATACCGACAGGCCCGTTGAATTCAACCGTCGTCGGGTATTGGTTCAACGGCATGAAGTTGGTCCAATACTGACCGATCAACCAGTTGTCGCCCAGTGTCACATTGGCATGTCGAACACGCAATTCCGCGGTACCATTCGAGCCGAACAGATCAAATTCCAACTGCCCACCGATGGCACCGAAATCGGATTGGGTCGTTGTACGAAAACCCAGTCGGGATTGCCTCACGGTTGCCCCGAAGTCACCATCCGTTGCGTTTGCGGGTTCGCCAATATTGTTTACGAACGCCGTATCACCCTGAACAAAGTCAAAGTCGTAGTAAGCGTCAGCTTTGACATAGCCATAAAGATCAACGGTGGTACCGCCCAGACGGAAGTCACCGCCGGTGAGGAAGGCTTTTTCACTCTCCAGTGCTTGAACACGGGCGTTCAATGCCTCGATTTGTGCTTTGGTCCTGGCATCGTCTGCCTGTGCAAGCCCGGTTGTGACCAGGCCGACGACGGCAGCCAAGCCCAGTCGATGCGCGTGAGATTGTTGCATTGGGTTTCTCCTCCATTGCGAGTGGTGCAGACAACCCCTTTCACGCAGATTGGAAGGGGTGAAATGACATCGAAGAGAGCAGAAGCTGTTATTTTTTCAGCGAAATTTGAGAATTCGCGCACTGCGGATCACGGAAATGTTTTGCTGGTCAGCATGTCCTTGAATTTGCTCCATACGTTTTCGTGTTGGGTGTACCGATCTGTACGCTTTCCGATTCCGAAGGCGCCGGAGGCCGCAAATACTGGTCACCGAGTTGTTACAAATGGGGGGAGGACCGACCGACGTGGGTAGTGCTCGACCCTGGTTACTCCGCAGGTGAGCGTTCCATTGGCATCGGCATGATTCTGCAAGGCTCTGTCCGAATTCGGCAGAAAGCGGCCCATCAGACCGTATGTCCAGCAATAGGCTTGGCGTGTCCCGGCCATTGGGGCAGCGTGGCGCTTGTGGGTGGCACTTCAATGCCTGCGCCATCTACACACCATCTATTCCGTACCCCTTCTCAAGGGCGGGTCAGTTGCGAGCATTCGTATCTGCCCGCCCCTTTTTCTGCCTATCTCAAACCCCTTGTTCGGCAGGGTTTTGCGCATGTTCCGACTGATCGGTTTGCGGTCTTGCGGGCAGGGGGCAATGCCCCTCATCTGGGCGCGCAAACACCTCTACAAAAAGAAGGATGGGCAGGATGCGAGCAAAAAAGATTTGTATGGCCATGGCACTGTGCGCCGGTTTGGCGGCCTGTGGGGACAACCCGACGGAACAGGCGCTCTATGGCGGTGGGGCAGGGTTCCTGGGCGCCCTTGCGGTCGACGGCAACCCGGTCATCGGAGCGGCAGCTGGCGCCGCAACCAACGTCATTTATTGCAAAACACAAAACACCTGCAACTGACACCTCAGCTGCACGTCACATCCAGATCGCCTGCGGTCTGATCAAACACGCGCGAAACGCCGCTTTGGGCCATTCGGTCCGGGGCGGCGTTTTGCGTTCTCAAACACCCAAGACAAAGGACATCGCATGTTCAACAAAATCCTGATCGCCAACCGGGGTGAGATTGCCTGCCGCGTCATCAAGACCGCGCGCAAGATGGGCATTTCCACCGTCGCCATCTATTCGGATGCGGACAAGCAGGCGCTGCATGTGGAAATGGCGGACGAGGCCATCCACATCGGCCCTCCGCCCGCGAACCAGTCCTATATTGTCATCGACAAAGTGATGGACGCGATCAAACAGAGTGGCGCACAGGCGGTTCATCCCGGCTATGGCTTCCTGTCGGAAAACGCGAACTTTGCCGAAGCCCTAGCAGATGCTGGTGTTGCTTTTGTCGGCCCCCCCAAGGGTGCGATTGAAAAGATGGGTGACAAGATCACCTCGAAGAAGATCGCCCAAGAGGCAGGCGTTTCGACCGTTCCGGGTTACATGGGGCTGATCGAGGATGCCGATGAGGCGGTCAAGATCTCGAACGAGATCGGCTATCCGGTGATGATCAAGGCCTCGGCTGGCGGCGGCGGCAAAGGCATGCGGATCGCCTGGAACGATGATGAGGCGCGCGAGGGCTTTCAATCGTCCAAGAACGAGGCCGCGAATTCGTTTGGCGACGACCGGATCTTTATCGAAAAGTTCGTGACGCAGCCGCGTCACATTGAAATTCAGGTTCTGTGCGACAGCCACGGAAACGGCATCTATCTGGGTGAGCGTGAGTGTTCGATCCAGCGCCGGAACCAGAAGGTTGTGGAAGAAGCGCCTTCGCCGTTCCTGGACGAGGCCACCCGCAAGGCCATGGGCGAACAGTCGGTCGCATTGGCCAAGGCGGTAGGCTATGCCTCTGCCGGGACAGTGGAATTCATCGTCGATGGCGACAAGAATTTCTACTTCCTGGAAATGAACACCCGCCTGCAGGTGGAACACCCCGTGACCGAGCTGATCACTGGTGTCGATCTGGTCGAACAGATGATCCGCGTCGCCGGTGGCGAGGAACTGAGCATCAAGCAGGAAGACGTGACCCTGACTGGTTGGGCTATCGAAAACCGTCTTTATGCCGAAGACCCCTATCGCGGCTTCCTGCCGTCGATTGGTCGTCTGACCCGCTATCGTCCCCCGTCCGAGGTTGCCGCCGGTCCGATGGCTGCCAATGGTACCTGGCATGGCGATGCGCCTGAGGGTGAAACGGCCGTACGGAACGATACCGGCGTCTATGAAGGCGGCGAGATCAGCATGTATTACGACCCTATGATCGCTAAGCTTTGCACCTGGGGCCCGGATCGTGCTTCCGCAATCGAGGCGATGCGCGTGGCTCTGGACAGCTTTGAAGTCGAAGGCATCGGCCACAACCTGCCGTTTGTCTCGGCGGTGATGGACCACCAGATCTTCATAGACGGCAACATGACCACAGCCTTTATCGAAGAGCAGTACCCCGAAGGGTTCCAGGGCGTTGAACTGCCCGAGGCAGACCTGCGCCGCATCGCGGCTTCGGCGGCGGCCATGCACCGTGTTGCCGAAATCCGCCGCACCCGCGTGTCGGGCCGGATGGACAACCACGAGCGCAAGGTGGGCACCGAGTGGGACGTTTCGCTGCAAGGCGAAAGATTTGAGGTAAGCATCGCTGCGGATCAGCAGGGCTCCACCGTGAGGTTTGCGGATGGCAGTTCGCACCGCGTCGCCTCGGACTGGACGCCGGGCGATCAGCTGGCAAAGCTGGATGTCGATGGCAGCCCGCTGGTGTTGAAGGTTGGCAAAGTCTCGGGTGGCTTCCGCTTGCGCTCGCGCGGGGCGGATATGACCGTACACGTGCGCACTCCGCGCCAGGCGGAACTGGCCGCGCTGATGCCGGAAAAGGTGGCACCAGATACATCGAAACTGCTGCTCTGCCCGATGCCTGGCTTGATCGTAAAGGTCGACGTCGAGGTGGGCGACGAAGTGCAAGAAGGTCAGGCGCTTTGCACCGTCGAGGCGATGAAGATGGAAAACATCCTGCGCGCCGAGAAGAAGGGTGTCGTGTCCAAGATCAACGCAAGCGCGGGCGATAGCCTCGCGGTTGATGATGTGATCATGGAGTTCGAATAAACACTGCGATGGCTGCGATTGCCTGGATAAGCACGTTTCTGGCCGTCTGGCTGGGGTTAAGCTTGGTTGCGGGTTCCGCAACCAAGCTTGATCCTTTGGCGGTGATCTGTGTCGTATCTTTGGCTTTGGTCGTAGTTGTGTTGTTCTATAAACGCCGTCAGGAGCATGAGCTGCTTGATATGCTCAAGCGCGGTGGTGTGGTGCTGTTGCCCATTCTGCTGGTTATGCTCCTGCCAATTTCCCTGCTTTTGTTCAGCGACAGTTTGGATGTGCGTTTGCGTCAGGCCGGGTTCGCCGGATTGATGATCGCGGGCGGTTGGCTGGCAAGTTTCATTTTTCACGAAGAACGCAAGCAACGCGACCGCAAGGGGCAAGAGCTGGACCTTTTGCTTGCGTTGCGGAGCGAGATTTTCACGGTTGTCGAAAAGCTCGACAAACACCCGATCTCACAAAATGCGGTGTCTGTTCAGCAAAAGATCGTTCTGGGCGGCGATGACGCCGCATCTGCCTATTTTCCGTTCTCAGCGACGGAAAGTCCGGCAACGGTGTATGATGCCGTTTCCGGGCAGCTTCATGTTATCGCGGCAGAGGCGCTGGAACCTGTCTTGCGGTTCTATGCGGCTTATTCTGAATTGACCGCTATTGTTGAAGACACCCATCGCGACAGCTACGGCAAGCTGAACGCGCGACGTCGGGTCAACCTGCATCGCGAATTGACGCAACAACGCCGCGCGACCCTATATTGGGGGCTGCGGGCCTTGGCTGCGATCAATCTGCGGATTGGTGTCGAGAATCCAGAAGAACTTCCTAGATCGGGGTTCAATCAGGATTTGGTACTATGATGGCAGGATCAAAAATCCCCGCCGCCACCAGGGCCGCCGGGTGTCTTTTCGGGCTGTTTGGGCTGATAAGTCATAATCAGCGTCCTCTCCTGATGCGGTACGAGGGTGATCATATCGTACCTTCGACCTCCAATATAGGGGCGCGAAGCTTAACAATCAATCAATTCAACCCACGCCGCTCGCGGATTTCCCGCTCGCGCAGCGGGAATTTGTCGATTGACCGGCTCAGTTCGCGCACGCTCCACGGGAAGGGCTTGCGCAGTTTGACACCGCCGTCCTTGCCAATAAGCACCAGCTGGAAACCACGAGGCCGCAGTTTGGTCCGCAGCGCCGAACGTGCGCCCGGGTCGGTGTCGGTCAGGACCACGACATCGCGCTCCAGCATCTCGGCTTCGCCCTTCATCAGGATGTCGATCTGTTGCTGGAACCTTGGGTCCGCGTCGGTGTCGGCAAAGACGACAATGGGCCGGTTTGTCCATAAAAATTCACTTAAATCGCTGTCACCTGCTGGCTGCACAAAGATGGGCTCGCCAGGTTGTGTGGCGTCTGCGGCCAGCGATGTGACCGGAAATAACATCGATAAAACAAGGGCTAATGTGCGGGTCATTGGGTCTCCTGTTGGGTTGAATATAAACCCTTGTGGGATGATTGCGACCACTGATCTGCATGGTATCACCAAAAAGTTTAACGTTAATCGCTTCGTCAGGGGTTGGGCATGACTGTCATTGAATACCCCGGAACCGGTCGCCGCGCGCGGCTTTGGACAAAGGCGAGCTTATGGACGTTATTCTACACATCGGCGCACATCGTTGCGCGACCACCACCTTTCAGGCCTATCTACGCGAAAACGCCGAACGCCTTCGGCAGGAGGGGACCGTATTCTGGGGGCCGTATCGGACGCGCAACGGGCTTTTCAACGGCATTGTACCGGACAAGATGCCGTCTCTGCGCAAGAACCGTCAGAAACGTGGGGGTGGCCGAGTGCAGATCAACCTCGACAGCTGTGCGGCCCGCGGGGCCAAGCGTCTGGTGGTTAGCGAGGAGAACATGCTGGGCTCCGTCCGGCAGAATCTGCGCGACAAGGCGCTGTATTTGGGCGCGGGTGAACGAATGGCCCGCTATGCTGAAGCCTTCGATGGGCGGATCACTGATATTATGCTCAACATTCGCGGGCTTGATCTCTATTGGGCGTCGGCGCTTGGTTACGGGCTGACCCGTGGGCGCGGCGTCCCGGATGCCGAAGCGCTGGACCGGATGGCCTATGGGCTGCGCACATGGCGGGATGTGATCACGGACGTCAGTTGCGCTGTGCCCGGTGCGCGCTTGTGGGTGCTGCCGTTTGAAAGCTTCCAGGGACGGCCAGATGCGCAGCTGCGGTCGGTTCTGGGCTGCGCAGTGCCGGCTGCTCGCGGCGATGTAAGGTTGAACGCAACTCCTCGCTTGCCACAATTGCGGCGCGACCTGCCGCGCAATATCTCACGCAAGCTGCCCAAGGGCAGTGGCCGCTGGCTGCCATTCACCGAGCGCCAGACTGCCGCACTGCGCGAGGGCTATGCAGACGATTTGATGTGGTTGACCTCTGGGGCCGATGGAACGGCCTGGCTGGTTTATGACCCTGACAAAAAACCGGTGGGGCAAACCCTACCAAAAACGAATAGAACAAGAGGAAGACGCAATGACCAAGACCGACGAATGGCGGGCGCTGGCTGAAAAAGAGCTGCGCGGCCGCCCGGTTGACGATTTGACCTGGACGACGCTGGAAGGCATCGACGTCAAGCCGCTCTATACCGAAGAAGACACCGCGGACCTGCCACATATGGGCACCTTGCCCGGCGTGGGTCCGTTCACCCGGGGCGTCAAGGCGACCATGTACGCAGGCCGCCCCTGGACCATCCGCCAATACGCGGGTTTCTCGACCGCCGAGGAATCGAACGCCTTTTACCGCCGCAACCTAGCCGCCGGTCAGCAGGGCGTCTCGGTCGCCTTCGACCTGGCGACCCACCGTGGCTATGACAGCGACCATCCCCGAGTGGTCGGCGACGTCGGCAAGGCGGGTGTCGCCATTGACTCAGTTGAGGACATGAAGGTTCTGTTTGACGGCATCCCGCTCGACAAGGTCTCGGTTTCGATGACAATGAACGGCGCTGTGATCCCGATCCTGGCCAGCTTTATCGTTGCAGGCGAAGAACAGGGCCACGACAAGAGCCTGCTGGCGGGCACCATTCAGAACGACATTCTGAAAGAGTTCATGGTCCGCAACACCTATATCTATCCGCCTGAACCCTCGATGCGGATCATCTCGGACATCATCGAATACACCTCGAACGAGATGCCGAAATTCAACTCGATTTCGATCTCGGGCTACCACATGCAAGAGGCCGGGGCGAACCTGGTACAAGAGCTGGCCTATACCATCGCGGATGGCCGCGAATATGTGCGCGCAGCGATCAACGCAGGCATGGACGTGGACAAGTTCGCGGGCCGCCTGTCGTTCTTCTTTGCCATTGGCATGAACTTCTTCATGGAGATCGCGAAACTGCGAGCCGCGCGGACTCTGTGGCACCGTGTAATGACAGAGTTTGGCGCCAAGTCTGAGCGCTCGAAAATGCTGCGCACCCATTGCCAGACCTCGGGCGTGTCGTTGCAGGAACAAGACCCCTACAACAACGTCATCCGCACCGCGTATGAGGCGATGTCGGCAGTTCTGGGCGGCACGCAGTCCCTGCACACCAACGCTCTGGATGAGGCGATTGCACTGCCCACCGATTTCTCGGCCCGTATTGCGCGGAATACTCAGCTGGTGCTGCAGGAAGAAACCGGTGTGACCAATGTGGTCGATCCGCTGGCGGGCTCTTACTACATCGAAAGCCTCACGGCCGAGCTGGTCGACAAGGCCTGGGCGCTGATGGAAGAGGTCGAGGAGATGGGCGGCATGACCAAGGCCGTCGAATCCGGCATGCCCAAACTGCGGATCGAGGAATCGGCGGCGCGCCGTCAAGCGATGATCGACCGCGGCGAAGAGGTGGTTGTTGGCGTCAACAAATACCGCAAGGAAAAAGAAGACCCGATCGACATTCTGGACGTCGACAACATGGCGGTGCGCGACAGCCAGATCGCGCGTTTGCAAAAGATGCGTGCCGAGCGCGACGAAGCCGCCTGTCAGGGCGCGTTGGACGAACTGACCCGCCGCGCCAAAGAGGGCGGCAACGTTTTGGAAGCCGCGGTCGAAGCCGCCCGCCACCGGGCCTCTGTGGGAGAGATCAGCATGGCAATGGAAAAAGAATTCGGTCGTCACCGCGCCGAAGTCAAAACGCTGGCAGGTGTCTATGGCGCGGCCTATGAAGGCGACGAAGGCTTTGCCGCGATCCAGAAAAGCATCGACGAGTTCGCCGAGGCCGAAGGCCGCCGCCCGCGTCTGCTGGTGGTCAAGATGGGCCAGGACGGGCATGACCGCGGCGCCAAGGTGATTGCGACGGCCTTTGCCGACATCGGCTTTGACGTCGATGTGGGGCCGCTGTTCCAAACGCCCGCCGAGGCGGCGCAGGATGCGGTCGACAACGACGTGCACGTCATCGGCATTTCGTCTCAGGCGGCAGGTCACAAGACATTGGCCCCGCAACTGGTCGAAGAACTGAAGAAGGCGGGCGCCGGGGATATCATCGTGATCTGTGGCGGTGTGATCCCGCAGCAGGACTACCAGTTCCTTTATGACAACGGGGTCAAGGCAATCTTTGGTCCGGGCACCAACATCCCCGAAGCAGCACAGGACATTCTGAAGCTGATCGGCGAAGCGCGCAGCTAATCGTTGGGGAGGGGGCTGTCTGCCCCCTCTGCTCAAGCTTTCAGCATGAGCATTCACCCCCGACCGTATTTTGAAACAAGAAGAAGCAGCGGGCCTTGGCGCGCTGTTTTTTTCATGGCTAAGTCCGGGTAGGAGGACCCGAGAATGAAGTTGGATCATCTTGCTGTTGCGGGCGCAACGTTGGACGAGGCTGTGGCTCATGTCGAAAAGGCGCTTGGCGTGTCGATGGGGCCTGGTGGGCAGCATCCGCGATATGGAACCCACAACCGGCTGATCGGGCTGGAGGGTGGTCTGTATCTTGAGGCGATTGCTGTTGATCCGTCTGTTGACCCTCAGGACCAACCACGGTGGTTCGATCTTGACCGGTTTGAGGGACCTGCACGCCTGACCAACTGGATTTTGCGCGCCGATGACCTGATGGCCGAGCAGGCGCAACTGCCGGACCACGCGCAACGGGTGGTCGAGATGCAGCGCGGCGATCTGCAATGGCTCATGACGGTGCCGCGGGACGGAATTCTGCCCTTCGACAACCTGTGCCCGGCTGTGCTGCAGTGGTTGGGAACACCGCCGGCAGGCTCTATGGCGCCTTCGGGGTGCTCTCTGGATCGTTTGATCTTGTCGCATCCTGAGGCCCGGGAGCTTGGCGAGCTTGTCGAGGTCCTGATCCGTGACACGCGGATTGTGGTCGAGGCCGGAGCACCTGGCCTGAGGGCCGAGTTCACCACGCCGTCTGGCCCAAGGGTTCTGGCATGATCATCCGGCAGGCGCAGGACGGGGATGCAGGGGCAATCGCCGAGATCACCAACGCCATCATCCGCGACACCACGATCACCTTTACCACCATCGAAAAAGATGTGGCCGAGATTGCAGACACCATTTCGGCGCGCGGGCCTTGCTTCTTGGTCGCAGAAATGGACGGGCACGTTGCGGGTTTTGCGACCTACGGTGCATTTCGGGGCGGACCGGGATATGCAAAGACCAAAGAGCATTCGATCCAGTTGGCCCCACGGGCCAGGGGGCAGGCGTGGGACGCGCCTTGATGGCCGCACTGGAACAGGTGGCGCGGGATGACGGCGTGCATGTATTTGTCGCAGGGGTGAGCAGCAGCAACCCCAATGGTGTGGCCTTTCACACGGCCATTGGGTTTCACGAGGTGGGGCGTATGCCGCAGGTTGGGTGGAAGTGGGATAGGTATCTTGATTTGATCTTGATGCAGAAAATTCTGACCTAGGGTCTTGATCCAGGTGCCACTAAGACGCACCTGACAAAGGGTTTTCTCCACGATAGGGTAACTCCATGTCTTTATGGTCCCGCATCACCGACGCGCTTAGTGCGCTAGCTCAGGGCGAAAGCCTTAGCCAAGTGTTTGAAAAGCTGCGTTCACCGCCCGAACGCTCGGTGGCCTTTGCCATCGCCGTGATCGCGCTTGGGGCCAAGATGGCCAAAGCCGACGGGCAGGTCACCCGCGACGAGGTCACAGCTTTCCGCGAGGTTTTCCAAATCGCGCGCGATGACGAGGCGGGCGCGGCGCGCGTGTTCAACATGGCGCGCACGGATGTGGCGGGCTATCGTGACTACGCCCAGCAGATCAAGACGATGTTTGCCGAGGATCGTCAGACCCTGAATGACCTGATGGAGGGGTTGTTTCACATCGCCATGGCGGATGGGTTCTACCACCCCAACGAGAATGAGTTCCTGGGCGATGTGGCCGGGATCTTTGGCCTGAGTGAGGCTCAGTTCATGGGGCTCAGAGCGCGTTTTGTGCCGGATGCTCCAAATGACCCCTATGTTGTTTTGGGGGTCGAGCCGGACATGCCGCTGACCGAGATACGCAAGGTCTGGCGAAAGCTTGTGCGTGAAACTCACCCTGACGCCATGATCGCGCGCGGAGTTCCCGAGGAAGCGATCAGACTGGCGGAAAAACGCATGATCGATATCAACCGCGCATGGGACGAGATCAACGGCGCGCGGGTCTGAAGCATGCGGCTGGCGACTTACAACGTGGAATGGTTCGCCAATCTTTTCGACAAGGAAGATCGGCTGATTGCGGATGATGGCTGGTCTGGGCGCCATGACGTGACCCGAGCACAGCAGACCGAAGCGCTGGCCAAGGTTTTTACGGCAATTGATGCGGATTTGATTCTGATCGTCGAAGCCCCCAATACAGGGCGCCACCAAAGCACATTGCGGTCTCTTCATCGGTTCGCGAAGACATTTGATCTGCGAACCAACACGGCAGTCATGGGATTTGCCAACGACACGCAGCAAGAGATTGCGGTGCTCTATGATCCAACAAAACTGGACCTTCGCCACGATCCCGTGGGGAATGAGACTGGCAAGAGCGGTAGCCGCCATGCCCCGCGGTTTGATGGAACGTTTCGCATTGATCTGGACATCGACGCAACCGAGGATCTTGTGCGGTTTTCAAAACCGCCACTTGAATTGTTGGTGCGGACAGAGGCCGGGTTTCGGTTTCGTCTGATTGGCGTCCACCTGAAATCCAAAGCTCCTCATGGGGCCAGAACCCGCGACGAAATCATACGCCGGTCTATTGCCAACCGCCGTAAACAATTGGCTCAGGCGATCTGGCTTCGACAGCGGGTTGAGGCACATCTGGGTGAAGGCGAAGAGGTGGTCCTTCTTGGGGATCTGAATGATGGGCCAGGTTTGGACGAATTCGAACATCTGTTTGGCCGCTCGTCGGTGGAAATTCTATTAGACGCAGGCCTTTATGACCCGCATCCCTATGCAACAGAGAGTGGGCAGAACAAGGTCACAGCGCATTTTGAAAACCCTGATAACGGCACTTCGCTAAGTGCGCTTCTGGACTATGTTCTTGTCAGTTCAGGTATCCGGGATCGGAACCCCGTGTGGAGGATCTGGCATCCTGATCACTGCACCGAATGCCAACGCATGCCAGAGCTGCAGAATGCTTTGCGTACTGCCTCGGATCATTTTCCGGTGTCTTTGGATGTTGATTTGTAACCTTTGAAACCTGTCCTTGGGTGTCTATGTAATTGTCATGAGACAGATCATTGCACTTTCGACGGTTGGATTGCTCCTTGCTGCACCGGTGACCGCTCAGGATACGGATGGCATCGGGAATGACAAATCCCTGATGGAACAGGGGGCTGAGTTGTTTTTCAAAGGCCTGCGTCAAGAGATGGAACCAGCGCTTGAGAGTATGCTGGAAATGGCAGAACAGTTTGGCCCTTCGATGTTGAGTTTTCTTGAACAAATGGGACCAGCATTGGCCGATCTGGTGGACGAGGTTCAGGATTGGAGCGCCTATCACGTGCCAGAAATGCTGCCGAATGGGGACATCATCATTCGCAAAAAGCTACCCGAGGAGCTTGAGCCGGAAACCTCTGATCCGGATAGCACACCAGAGCAAACGGACATCTGACTAGAACGGGGGCTACCGCGCACGGGCGTCCCGACTTCGTCTGAAACCAAGAGCGCCTCCGAACGCCCCGAGAAAATCGGATGCATGGCAGGGTATTCGTGTCTCAAATGTAAGGGCGGACGCTTTAGGTGCGGAGTTTGACCACCAATTCAGCTTCCAAAGACTGCGCGAGCGATTTGAGACGGGCTTCGCCGACTTCGCCATAAAGCGCGCGTGAAGAACGGGGCAGGAGAAACTCAAGTCGCTTTTTCTTGGGATACCACCTGAGTTTGCCCAATTCGGCATCTTTCTGCATCCACAGCATTGCACCGAACCGCATGGCCTTACCCAAAATCTCGGCCTGCTTCTGGTCCTTTTCGTCCAACAACTCGTAGAGAGGTTCGAACCGGTTGCCTTCGCGCTTGTTGCGATAACGGTGCTGCAGGGCCAGCCCCAAAAACACGCGCTCCGAATGTTTCAATCCACCCAGGTTTGCTCGGGTTGCGTTGTCAAAACATACCTCGGCGCGATAGTCGGGATGGGCTCGCCAACTGACGTCGTGGAGAAGACAGGAAGCCTTGACCAAACGGACGCGTGATTGCGGTGCGGATTTGAACAAAGGCATCACGAAATTGAACAATTGCTTGCCAAATCCAGGAAGACGGGCGTCCTTCGACTCGGCAAAATAGGCGCTTTCGATCAAGGGGTCGCGCTTGCGCAGCCGATGGGGCATCTGCTCATACAGCAGACCTTCGCGAATGCCGTAGCTTGAAATCGCAATGTCTTTGGGTTTGAAGGTACGCAAAAGCCGGACCAGGACGTCCGCCGCGTATAGAACCAGCGCCATTCGTGACGCGGACACGCCCGCAGCACTGCGGATTTTGTCGGCGTTGCCCTCTACGATAAATTTGACGGTTTCGCGAACATCATGCGCAGTCATGCGGTATTCATGCAAAACCTTCAGAGGGTACCCGCGTCTTAGCATGTCGATCCGTGCAATTGCACGCCAACTGCCGCCAACCAGGAACAGTCGATCCCGCTGCGGGCCAAGTTGGTCTCGCAGGCTCTCCATGACTTCTTTGATATGCGCCTGACGACCTTTGCGACCACCTTTGATATCGCGAAGTTTCAGCGGACCCAATGAAGAGGTAACGCGCCGACCAACCGAGTTGTCGGAAATTTCCGCCAGTTCCATCGAAGAGCCACCGATGTCGCAAATCAAACCATAGGCACCTGGCCATCCCAACAGAACCCCTTGGGCGGAAAGGCGGGCTTCTTCCTCGCCATCGATAACACGAATCTGCAGGCCTGTTTCCTTTAACACCTGTTCGCAAAAATCATGTCCGTCACTGGCGTCGCGTACGGCTGCGGTTGCCACCACGTGAAGGGGGGCAGTTCCAATCCTTTGGCGAGGTGCTGAAAACGATGCAACGCTGCCAAGGCTCGATCGCGTCCTTCGGGGTTCAAGCGACCTGTTTCGGACAGCCCTGCGCCAAGGGCACACATGATTTTTTCGTTGTAGAAATAGGCGGGCGATCGAGCAGCACCATCAAATACGACCATGCGGACAGAGTTCGACCCAACGTCGACCACGCCAACCCGGGACAAGTGACGCACACTTGGGTCATCAAACAAGGGTCGCCCAAAAGCACCCCATTCGGGCGCGGAATCATCGATAATCTGGTCCATTTCATCCCCGGATCGGTCGATGTCACAGTGCGAAATCTGCATGTCTGCGTCAATTGTCATCGGGCGATCCTGCTAGGGTTCAGAAGTTGTTTTCATTCAAGAGCCGGGCGGCAAACGCCCGTGAAATGACCCGCCGCTCGGAAAGGGCCACCCGATCCAGACGTTCAACCACTTGCGCTGCCGTGTCGAATTGACGGTCGATGTGCTTGACCAGATAGGAAATCACATCCGGTTTCGGATTGAGCTGCCGGTCGATGAACAATTTGGCCAGAACGGCACACAACAGCGCATCGTCTGGTGGATCCAAGGCCACATGGTGGGCGCCCTGTACGCGGCTTTGAAGATCCGCCAGCGGTAATTCCCAGAACTTGGGTGCCAAGCGACCGGTCATCAAAAGGGCATGGCCCTCGGCCAGAACCAGATTGTGCAAGTGAAACAAGGTTTTCTGCTTGTCCGGATCGTCGGCAATTTCTGGGACATTTTCGACCGCCACCGGCCCTTGGGCCAAGGTGGGCACGTCGTCATGTCGCAAATCTATTGCCTTGATGATGTGGCCACCCGTTTCGCTCAGCCCACACATGAGCAAGGTGTGTCTTGCCCGATCCCGCGGGGCCAGTAAGCACCAGTTTATTCCCTGGCCAACTTGACGCCGAGATCATTGCAACTGCCAGCGCATTGGCTGGAGAGACAAAGAAATCTTCTCGCCCCAGGGCCGTTTTGGCGGGCAAGTCGAAACTGAGCTGTTGGGCCATTTATTCGGTGTCCTGTCCCGAAACTCCCCGGTACAGGCGGCTGTCCATGTATTGGGCCGTGGCAAAACGGGCCACCACACCCAGAGCGGCGGCAACTGGAACGGCGATCAACATGCCAACGAAGCCGAACAATGCGCCGAAAACAGACAGAGCCAGCAACAACCAGACAGGGTGCAAACCAACCGAGCTTCCTACCAGCTTTGGCGTAAGAACGTTCCCTTCGATCACCTGGCCAAAGGCGAATATCGCGGCCACGATTCCCACAGAAACCCAATCACCCCAAAACTGAAACAGTGCGAGGCCAATTGCCAGGGCTCCGCCGATAAGAGCACCGAGATAAGGAATGAACGTCACGAGGCCGGCTATGAAGCCCACGACAAGACCAAACTGTAGTCCAACAAGGATCAGAGCGACGGCATAATATGTTCCCAGAATCAGGCATACCGTTCCCATGCCGCGCACAAAAGAGGCCAGAACCTTGTCGATGTCCGTTGCCAGAACGCGAATGACGCCGACGTGGTCGCGTGGCAACAGCTCGTCAATCCGCGCGATCATACGATCCCAGTCCAGCAGTAGATACACGGCAACCACTGGAACGATTACCAGCAACACAACGACGTTGACGGCAGACCCTACCGAACCCAACAGGGATTGGAGGAAATCGCCACTGCGGGTCTTAAGCGTTTCACCGATGGTCGCGAGTACTTGATGCACGCTCGATTCCCGATCCTGAAGGGACGGAAATTTTTGGTCTACAAATGCTTTGAGGTCACGAAACAACTGCGGCAAGATCTCGATGAGGTCAATCAGCTGAGTTATCAGCGCAGGCACCACCATCAGCGTCATGATCACGAACAGCAAAACGGATGCTACCGTTATCAGACCGGTTGCCGCCATCCGCGACAGTCCCATATTTTCCAAACGGTCAGCGATGGGGTCGATGAAATAGGCGATTGCCCCCCCAATCACGAAGGGTAGCAACACATCGCCGAGAAGCCACAGGATCAGGACAAAAACGAGGGTGACGACACCCCAAAACCTCAGTTGCTCTTTGACTGTCAGGGACATAACCGCTCCGCAACCCGTGAACCTTGAACTGTACATCGCCCAAGGCGACGCGGGTTGCAAGAGCGCCGTTGGATCAGAACACTACGTTGAGCATTGTCAGCGATACCACGAGGAACAACAAAGTCATGATGCCGCCTGAACGGACAAAGTCCATGACCTTGTATCCGGCGGGGCCCATGATCAAAGCATTTACCTGATGCGTTGGAATAATGAAGCTGTTCGACGTCGAGATCGCAACGGTCAATGCAAAAACGGCCGGGTTTGCTCCTGAGGCAACAGCGATGGACACCGCCAGTGGCACCAACAATACGGTTGCGCCGACGTTTGACATAACCAGTGAAAAGACCGTCGCAAGGATGGCGACGCCAGCTTGCAAAGACCAGATCGGCCAGCCGTCCAGAATGAACATGATCTGTTGAGCAATCCAAGCAGCTGTTCCGGTATTCTGCACAGCCTGGCCCAAAGGTATAAGGCTCGCCAAAAGAAAGACCGTATTCCAGCCAACCGCACGGTAAGCCTCGTCAATGCTCAGCACGCGTGACAGCATCATGCCAACGGCACCCACCAAAAGGCACAGCGATAGCCGGATGTCGGTGAACAGGATCAATGACAGGGCAACGGCAAAGAAAAAACGGCCCAGCCGACCTTTTGGGGCCGCAGTTCCTCTTGCGGAAAGTCGGACGTGACCACGATAAAGTCTGGATCTTGTTTGATCCGGGTTAGGTTGTCCCACCGGGTGTGGGACACCAGCATGTCACCCGTTTGAAACTCCACCAGACCGATGGCAGTTGGTTCGTGATCTTCAGTTTCCACATGACTGAGCGTGTCTTCACCGCGGTGGATGGCCAAAAGGCTCAAACCATATGTTTTGCGCAGCAACAGTTCGCGGGGGCATTTTCCAACCAATTTGCTGTCTGGCGGTATGACCAATTCGGCGATGCCGGCATTGGTGGGAGCGAACTCTTCGGAAAAGACATCCAATTCCGGGCGGATGTGCAGCCCATACTTTCGCGCAAAGCGATGCACCACCTTGGATTTCCCAATGATAGCCAAGCGACAGGGGGCGGCGATCTCGGCGGTCAGGATTTGAACCATCGACACCTTGCCGCGATAGAATGTCGAGATGATGTACAGATTGTTTTCCAGGTTGATATCCGCGAGGATCTGCCCGACCAGCGGGCTATCGGCGGGCACGTCAACTTCAAAGACTTCTGCTTTCAAGCCGTAAACCCGTTTGAGATAAGTTTGGGTGCCTTGCGCGCTGGTTCCGTCGACGCGAGCGGGGACGGCGGGCAGAACCCAACGACCCAGAAGCAGGAAATACAAAATTCCGGTGAAGATCAAAACTGCTCCGATAGGTGTGACAGAGAACAAGCCAAAAGGCTCCATCTTCTGTCCCTCGGGAAGGCCTTCATTCGCAGTAATGATCAGATCGTTAAGCAGAATGAGCGGGGACGAGCCCACCATTGTCATGGTGCCACCCAAAATGGCGCAAAACCCCATAGGCATCAAAAGGCGCGACAGGGGGATACCAGAACGCGATGAAATCCGGCTGACCACAGGCAGAAAGAGTGCAGCGGCGCCGACGTTTTGCATAAAGGACGATATGACGCCCACAGTACCTGAAATAATCGGTACGATGCGCCCCTCTGTTCGCCCACCGTACCTCAAGATTACGGCGGCGACCTTGTTCATGATACCGGTTTTGTCCAAACCAGCGCCGACGATCATCACCGCGATGATAGAAATAACTGCGTTTGACGCAAACCCATCGAAAAGGTTGTTCACGTCTGCCAGATTGCTCAAGCCGGGCAGGTAGCTGAGCATCCCAATGATGACCAGCACCAAAATAGCACTCAGATCTATTCGTATGAGTTCAGAAACAAAGAGAAAAACCGTAAATGCCAAGAGCGCGGCGACCACGCCCATTTCGTAGGTAAAGGCAAGTTGTTCCACTTCGCCTCCGTTTTATTAGTAGTTGGTATTAAACGAAGCTTACTCAACATCTGGCCATAGTGTCATGATGTTTCTTTAGGTCCAGTTTGAGTAAGTGGTCCAACTCGTGCCCTGAGCTATTGAAACACAGATCGCAAAAGGAACTTGGCATAGCAAGCCAAGGCCATTGTCTTTTCAGTTGGTTTTTCTGGCGTTTGTCTGACTTGAGACATGTCAGAAATTCGCCGTCAGCTGTGAAGAGTGCCCAGTTCGGGTGTATCGTCAGATGCAATCTCATCAGGCCAGTTTGTTCGCCAGACCTCGGCGGACCAGTGACCACAATGTACAGATGGCCGGTCGAAACCGGAGAGGGGGATACCAGCGGTGCAACAGTCGTATCGTGGCGTGGTACGGCAAAATATGGGAAAGAATAACGCTCGTTGCCGGAGTGGTTGACCACCCGATGCGGCGTTGAGACCCACCGACCACCCGACCAAAGTTCCAGCATATCACCGATGTTGACGACAAAACCGCCCGGCGGGCAGTCGGGGGTGATCCAACCGCCATCACGAGTCTGTACCTCGAGCCCGCCGACCGGATCGGGGGCGATGATGGTCAGTGCGTCCGTGTCCTTGTGCGGATGGATGCCGAACCCCGGCTCATCAGGCGCTTGGGGCGGATAGTGCAACAGGGTCATGTTGGTCATGGGCGTGTCAAATGCTGTTGTAAAAAGCTCTGGCGAAAGCTCCAGGGCTTCGGCCAATGCGCCAAGCAACAACAGAGCGACAGAGTCAAGTTGCCTCCAGTAATCCAAAAGAACACGCTGCGCGGATGGCACTTCGGCAGGCCAGAGGTTCGGGCCGTAGAGCGGACACTCTGCTACAATTGGGTCGTCGGCTTTTACCTCATGATGCAGCTTGAACCCCTCGTATTTGTCGGCCGATCCGGAACCGTCATTGGGCGTAAAAAAGCCAAATGGAATATAACCGCGATAGTTTTCGCGGGTGATCGCCTGTTCCCATTTGCGGGTTTCGGGGATGTCAAAAACCTCACGAACGCAGGCGCGCACGTTGTCCACGGTTTGTTGCGAAATGCCGGTGCCCGTGATCGACAGAAACCCGATGTCGGTGCAGGCGTCGTGGATTTGAGCGATCACTTTGCTTCGACCCGGGTCGGTTGGGTTTTTCAGTGGGGAAATGTCGATCGTGGGAATGCTTTGCATATCGTGCTCCGTCTGGCGGGTTAAAACAGCGTCAGCCCTGAACCGCTCTTGATCAACTCAATTTCCGACACTTGGAAGTCGCGAAAACCACAATGGCCGATTGCCCCAGACGCGGCGATAGCTTAGATCAGCGAAAACGCCAATCATCAGAGAGACCGCAATGCGCTTGTCCCGCTATTTTCTGCCTGTGCTCAAGGAAACCCCGAGCGAGGCCCAGATCGTCAGCCACCGCATGATGCTGCGGGCCGGCATGATCAAGCAATCTGCGGCCGGGATCTATTCCTGGCTGCCCTTGGGCTTCAAGGTGCTGCGCAAGCTGGAAAACATCGTCCACGAAGAGCAGATACGCGCAGGTCACATCCCGATGCTGATGCCGACCATGCAATCGGCGGACTTGTGGCGAGAAAGCGGGCGCTATGACGCCTATGGCGAGGAGATGCTGCGCATCAAGGACCGGCACGACCGCGATATGCTGTTCACGCCAACTGCCGAAGAGCTGATCACCGACATCTTTCGCGCCAATGTCAGCAGCTACAAGGACCTGCCGCTGACCATGTATCAGATCCAGTGGAAATTCCGCGATGAAATCCGCCCGCGCTTTGGCGTGATGCGGGGCCGCGAATTCTACATGAAGGACGGCTACAACTTTGACCTCACCAAAGAGGACGCGCTGCACGCCTACAACCGTCATCTGGTGAGCTACCTGCGCACCTACGAGCGGATGGGATTGCAGGCGATTCCGATGCGCGCCGATGGTGGACCTATCGGGGGCGACTATACCCACGAATTCCTGGTGCTGGCGGAAACCGGCGAGTCCGAGGTGTTCTATGACAGCGCCGTCACCGATCTGACCTTTGGCGATCGCGAGATCGACTATGACAGCGTTGAGCAATGCCAGTCCGTTCTCGAAGAATTCACGTCACGCTATGCTCGCACGGATGAAACTCACGATGAGGCCCTGTTCAATCAGATCCCCGAGGAACGCCGCCGAGTGGCGCGTGGAATCGAGGTGGGGCAGATCTTCTATTTTGGTACCAAATACTCTGAGCCGCTCAACGCAGTGGTGCAGGGACCAGATGGCAAACAGACGCCGGTTCACATGGGTAGCCACGGCATCGGCGTTTCACGCCTGCTGGGTGCGATTATTGAGGCGAGCCATGATGAAAACGGCATTATCTGGCCCGAGGGTGTTGCGCCTTTCCATTGTGGTATCGTGAACCTGAAACAGGGCGACGAAGCTGCGGATGCGGCCTGTGAACAGATTGAGGCGGCGCTGACTGCCGTGGGTCTGGAACCGCTCTATGACGACCGCAAGGAACGCGCAGGCGGCAAGTTTGCGACCATGGACCTGATTGGTCTGCCGTGGCGGATCACCGTAGGTCCGCGTGGCCTGAAAAACGGTGTCGTAGAGTTGACCAGTCGAAAGACCGGCGAAAGCGTCGAGATGACTCCGGAAGAGGCGGTCAATAAGGTGGTCGAGATTTACGCGCCACACCGCGTCAGTTCGGCCCTTGCCTGATTTTCGGCTCGGATTCGATAAAACCGAGGACTTGAGAGACCGCGACTTGTCGGATTGAGAACTCAGCGTGCGAAATCAGTGAAGCGTTCCCCGCTCAGGCGGGTGACGCAAAATCTCACCATCAGCAGACGACGCTGAAAAAGGCAAAACACACGGACGCCCAAATCGCTGCACCAGTGTTTGCATTTCCAGGCCCAAAAAGCGCAGACCGCAGATGCGGACCCCGTCGGATTGCTTAGTCAGGCAAAGTTGACCGTCGCGAAACATCGGGTGATAGCCTTTGGCTTCCAGTCGGTCGATCAGGTCCGTCCAGCTATCAGCCCTGGCAAACAGCGGCAAAAGGATGGCCCTGAGCAGGCTTGCGGTTTCGCAGTCAAATTTAGCAGGTCCGTTTGCCATGTGTTTATCGTCATTTGTTCCGCGCAATTGATGCACGTTTCTAAAAGCTTCGTTTCTAGTCTGTTCCATGAGCATCCCTTTTTGATGATGCCCCCGGGTGACGTAACGCTGGCAGATCGTTTCAACTGTTTCAAAACTTGCCGGTAGTTTTTGTTAACTTTGGTTAAAAACTTGGGTGATTTGGCGTCAATGTGTGGGGAAATTGCCTCGATGTTGCCGGATTGGAAACGCCGTTAGCGCGTGAATTTCGCCGAGACCTGCCGGATGAAACGGGATTGACTTGACCCTGCTGGCCACAAACAGCACTCTCCGCGCCAACAACATGAGCAGGAGCCGAAATGGCGACCACCCCAGCCCCATTTGCACCTTTCGAATGGAAGATTGCGTGGCGTTATCTGCGTGCGCGTCGCGCCGAAGGAGGCGTAAGCGTGATGACCTGGATCAGCCTGATCGGGATCACGCTTGCGGTTTTTGCATTGGTGGCGACACTTGCGGTGCGAGAGGGGCTGCGCTCCGACATCGTGCAGACGATGCTGGGTGCGAACGCCCATATGGATGTGCATTACCGTCGGGATTTGCAGGCTGAGATTCCCAAGGATCACTTGATCCGCGACTATGATGATCTGTCTATGCGACTGACGGCTATGCCCGGGATCGAGGACGTGGCGCCGCTGGTCCGTGCCCAGGTCATGGGCAGTTATCAAGGTCGCAATACGCCGGTCGATGTCTATGGCATTACCTTGGACGATCTACGTGACTATCCGATGATCGCCGAGGCCGAGGACAGATGGGGTGATCTTGACCGGTTCGATGAAGGCGTCGCCATCGGCGGGGCGCTGGCGCGTCAGTTGGGGATTGGCGTCGGCGACCGGCTAAAGCTGGTTTCACCTGACGGTGCACGCACGCCTATGGGGCGATCGGTTCGCGTTTCGGCTTACGAGGTCGTTTACATCTTTACGTCTGGTCAGGGCTTCGTGGATCAAAGCCGCCTGTACATGCCACTTGACGAAGCGCAGAGCTTTTTCAACCGCGAAGGTGCCGTTGATCAAATCGATTTGCGCCTCAGCGATCCATTGCGCGCCGAAACCCTGATCCTTCCTGTGCTGGATGCTGCGGGCGACCGCGCTTATCTCTACACGTGGCGTGACCGGGCCGGAGGTATGATCAGGGCGCTCAAGATGCAGGACAACGCCATTTTCATCGTGCTGGCGATTCTGGTGCTGATTGCTGCGCTGAATATCGTGTCGGGGCTGATCATGTTGGTAAAAAACAAGGGCCGCGACATTGGTATTTTGCGGACCATTGGCCTGACACAAGGAGCAGTATTGCGGGTGTTTTTCATTTGCGGTGCCTCTGTCGGCACAGCCGGTACCGTGTTCGGGGTGATTTTGGGGGTGGTCTTCGCGCTCAACATTGACAGCGTTTACACTTTTGTCGATTGGCTGTCGGGCAGTGGAGTACGAGATCTGGAGGCCAACGGATTTATTTTCCCTTCAGCCATTATCACAGCGTCGGATGTCCTGGCATCAGTCGCGCTTAGCATGGGGTTGAGTTGGTTCATAACCTATTTCCCGGCCCGCCGCGCAGCGCGGCTGAACCCGGTTGAGGCTTTGCGTTATGAGTGATTTGACCTTGCGCTTGTCTGGTCTGCGTAAGACCTACTTGGCTGGAACGCCCGGCGAGGTACAGGTTTTGCGTGGCGCGGATCTGGAACTTAGGGCGGGCGAGATCGTGGCGCTGGTTGCACCTTCGGGCGCAGGCAAATCCACTTTGTTGCACATCGCCGGTTTGCTGGACACGCCGGATGCTGGAACGGTTGAAATCGGGGGTCAGGATTTGACCGGCAAAAGCGACCGCCGCCGTACTGCAACGCGGCGCAGGGACGTTGGTTTTGTTTACCAGTTCCACCACTTGCTGCCAGAATTCACAGCGTTGGAAAATATTACTCTGCCGCAATTGGCCAATGGTATGTCCGACAAGGAAGCAGCGGCGCGCGGGATCGAGCTTTTGGATCGCGTTGGTGTGGCAGAGCGGGCAGATCACCGTCCGGCAGCCATGTCCGGCGGAGAACAGCAACGCGTGGCCTTTTGTCGGGCCTTGGCAAACAACCCCCGGGTTTTGCTGGCCGATGAGCCTACGGGAAACCTGGATCCGGCCACCTCGGACCAGGTGTTTTCAACCCTGGTAGATCTGGTGTCGGGGACGGGCCTTTCTGCCTTGATTGCCACGCATAACATGGAACTCGCTGCGCGAATGGACCGTGTTCTGAGGTTGGACAACGGTGTGCTTACGCCAGTTGTGTGACCCAGACCCCAAGGGCCATGATCGCAATGCCCGAGGCCCGCACCCAAGTAAGCGGTGACAGTTGTGCTCCGAAGAGGCCGAAGTGGTCGATGACGGCGGCACTGATCAACTGCCCCAATAGAACAAAGAACACAGCGTTGCCCACACCAAAATGCGGAGCGACATGAGTGATTGACAGGACATAGAAGGCGACAAGGAGCCCGGCCAGGAACAGGTGCTTTGGTGCCTCACCCAACTTAGCCAATGCTGCTGTTCCCGGAAAGACAAGCATCACTATGGCTGATCCCCCAAAAGCGATTGCAAACAGGACGACACCTGCGGTGGTCGGGGACGCAATGTACTGGCCCAGTGCGGCATTCAGGGCGGCCAATACTGGAATACCCACGCCGGCAGCTAGCATGATAATGGCATAGTGGGTCATTCGGTTTGCCTCGTTCCAATCGGTTTTGAATTGATCTGGATCATTGCGACAGATTCCGCGATGCACAAGGATTCTGCTTGAACAAATCGTTGCGCATGCGACGTTTGATGATTGAGTTAGCACGCGGGTAGAATCGGTTTGATCTGCATGGATTCAAACGTCGGCATAAATCGATCAAGCAAAGGGGAAAACAGGCATGAGAGCGAGCAGTTGTGCGATTTTCTACGTTGTCGGGGTGCTGGCTGGGTGTGCTGGCCCAGGGGCTATGCCCACGGCAAAAGAGGGGGAGCGGCTATTCATCGAAAACTGTGCTGCGTGCCACGACTACAATGCGCAAGGGGGCGAGATTTCGGCATTGGCCATTGCGCCGGATCTGACTCGACTGACTGCGCACAATAGCGGGACATTCCCAAGCGCAGAGGTATTATCAAAGATCGATGGGTACGGACAAAAGGGGCATGCAAACCCCGGAGCAATGCCAGAGTTCGGCGCAATCTTGTCCGGCGCGGAGGTCCCTGTTGAAATTGACGGTGTTTTAACCCCAACCCCACGAAATCTTGCAGCTCTGCTGGTGTTTTTAGAGAGCATTCAGGTCCCGGGTTAATCAGTCGCAGATCCCTTTGGTTTCTGCCTTTTTCCACGGCAAGTACACGTCTGTCTCTCTAGTTTGCGGAAGGTCAGAGACGGGGAAAGCGTCTTTTAGCATTTCGTGTAGCCGCTGTGTTCGGGCGGCCTTGGGCGCAAGAGCACGGCAACAAACGTACTCCTCGACGATTGCGCCTTGTTGTTCGAACCCGTAGCTCAGGAAATCCGGAGAGTGGTCAAGGTCGAACAAGTAGGGATCTTCCGAATTTGTATGTTCAGTAGCAGCCTTTAAGGGGTGATATCCGGTTCTGGCACGGTTCTGCCACTGCCAGACATGTGTCAGCTCGTGGGCCAGCAACATGGCTTCGACCAGGTAAAGCCGGTCGGGGTAGGCTGGCAGGTAGTTTTCGACATACCAGTTCTTCGTGAAATGAGACTCGGTTGAACAGCGCGACGGCAGCGGGCTTTGTCGTCACGATCTCCTCCTTCACTGGGGGAGAATACGTTCTCGGCAAGTGAGTCTGGGGCGTGGTTTTCGCTTGAACGTGACGCTGCCAACCGGTGCTCCCTTGACCAGCCGCACGCGATCAAGATTCAGGTCGTTTCCGTGGATCTTGGTCACAAAGGACATTTCAGTCTGTGTAAGGGGACGCCCGCAAGACACCAACACCAGAAAGAGCAAGATCGCACGCAGGAACATGACGCAAACCTAGCCCGGTGAACGCATCTCGGATAGTGGGCAACAGCAACAATTTCGTTATTTTTTCGCGCGTTGAACAGTTTCGCCGCTACAAACTCATGGCGAGCACCTGGCCGATCTCAGTCAGAGAGCGTCCAGATTGATCCATCCAAGTGTTGAAAGCATCCTGGGTCGCGCGCATGGCCTTTTTCGACGTTGGCGGCTTGTCGACAACGCCCTCGGCGATCAGGCGAGCAACAACGTCTTGTGACAAAATGAAACTGTCCCGTCCCGCAAATCGCCTTGCAAATTGCGCGGTGGTGCCCCCAAGTCTTGACGCGCGCTTTTTCAGCATATCCAACAGATCGACATAATCCGAAGATGGCCAACCGCCCAAAACCTTGCCAGCGCCCCCGTCATCGCGCAGTTCCAGCAGAAAGGCCGCATTGTCGCGAACAGCGGCGATCTTGGTGCCGTTTCGGACAATCCGTGTGTCTGTCAGAAGAGCATCGAGACTTTTCGTCATCCATAAAAGCACATCGGCCAACATCGAAACCGTCGAAAGCGTCTTCGAAACCCGACCATTTCGACTCGATGACTTTCCAGTTGAAGCCTGCCTGAAATACGCATTTGGTAATGGTGGCAAGCCAACGGTCTTCGGGTATGTCTGCCAACTCTGCAACACTTTTGGGTTTACTCAATTTGGCCTCAAGCGCTGCGTCGCCACCGTGGCGGCCAGCGGCAAGACCATATATCTCATCGAAATGATGCATGTCGTTCACTCTCACAATGCGCCTGAATGTTGCCAGTTTGTTCCATTGCTTGCAAGGCAATGATATCAAAACCCTCTTCGGCGCAACCTAAGGGGCAAAAAAGTAGCAGTGGCAGTGGCGACTTTCTTGCCGCTGTCTTCTTCTGTCATATCGCATCGCGCAAAGATTAACGCCCGACCAGCCCGCACAACCTCTGCGTGGCACAAGATTGCTGTGCCTACACCGGGACGTAAGAACTGGGTGTGTAGATCTGTGGTCGCATAGGGTTTGAACTCACCCGTATGGGCCACAACCGACAAGACCATAGATGTATCCGCCAATGCGGCAAGAGCTTGCCCTGACACGATTCCACCGACACGAGCGAGGTGTTCGGCCAAGGGCATTCGGACCAAAGCGTGGTTTTCGTCAATGGTTTGGATGGTAAGGTTCAAGGCCTTTACCCATTCGGCAAAATTGGCGTCCAAAATGGTTTGGGCGGACTCGGGTGTCATGCTGGTGCACTTTCTTTGAAACAATGATGGGGATGAATTCTAGTCTGCAAATGGGTCTGACAGTGTTCCGGCAAAGGGGTCAGATTGCGACGATTGTGCCTTCAGATACGAACGTTGGCAGGTGATCACCTCGTTGAAGGCTGCACGTGAGCCTCGCAAAGTATAACGCCCCAACACGTTTGATTTGAATGTCCATCTCATCGAGCTTTCGCGCTGAAACTCTTCGATAAAGAGCTTTGCTTGATCCGACTCGGCGTCGATCATGATACTCAGTCCCGGAAAGTCATTTGTCCGCAATCCGTCCATATCCATTGTCCAGGGACTTTCATCTCCGAACTTGACTTCGATTGCATATTCCTTGCCCGCTTCGATGGACTGCCATTTCTGATCAAGCAGTGTCACGTCCAGAGACAACTGGTTCTCGGTATTGTCAAAGCCTATGAAAAAGGCGGTATCTTCTTCGAACAATGCAAAGGCCTGACACCCTTCGCTGTTGGGATAAAACGATATGTCCCAACCTCTTACAGTTTTCCAGTCTATCGGTTCACTCAATGCCGAAGACCCCAGGCCAACCCCCAAAGCAAGCCCTGCCAGCATTGTTTTGAATGATGCTCGCGTCATTTTTGTCCCTCCTTTCATGTTCACCCAAGCACGAGACTATTCGGCTTGCCGCAAAGTGCCAAGCGGTGCTGGCTGCTGTCTGATAACTGTGACCCGGCGTCGAAGGGGTCGACAAACGCGGCAAAATCGTTTCTGATTGACTCATCAATCAATAAAAATCCGTCAGATAGTCGGGTGACACCTTTCGGGATTTACCAGATACTGACGGTAGAAAACACAAAACCAGGGAGAAATCTGAATGAAATCTGTAGGTCTTGGGATCGCACTGACTGCTTTGGCGGGAACAGTGAATGCAGCAGACTTGGGCGCCGCGGACGAGCCAATCAAACTGGCGGTCAACGAATGGACAGGTCAGCACGTGACTACGCATGTGGCCGGTGAAATGCTCAAAGCAGCTGGCTACAACGTCGAATATGTCACCGCCGGTTACATGAACATGTATCAGGCCATGACCGACGGTGAACTGCACGCGGCTCTGGAAATCTGGTCGTCGAACGTGTCCGAGGAATACGCAAAACACGTTGATGCAGGCGGTGTGACCGAATTGGGCGATCTGGGCCTGGATGCGAAAGAGGGTATTGCTTACCCGTCGCACGTTGCCGAAATGTGCCCCGGCCTGCCTAGCTTGGGAAGCACTGAAGGAATGTGCACAGAACTTTGCAACAGCCGAAACCCTGCCTGCGGGTCGCCTGGTTGATTATCCCGCTGATTGGGGCACACCAGGTGCGGACCGTATGACTGGTCTTGAGTTGCCTTTCAAAGCGGTTCCGGCTGGGTCCGAGGGTGCTCTGATCGCAGAACTGCGCGCCTCGACCGAGCGCAAGTCACCGTTGCTGATCACCTTCTGGCAGCCGCATTGGGCGATGTCGGCCTATGATGTGCAGTTCGTTGAACTGCCCGCAGGCGAAGACGCATGCTTTACCGACGCGTCGTGGGGCCCGAACCCCAATGCCGTCAATGACTGCGACTTTGCCCCGACCCGCATCTTCAAGGCGTCCTGGTCCGGTATGGAAGACAAGTGGCTTAGCCGCGTTCGAGATCCTGTCGAACTACACTCTCGATGTTGCTGACCAGCAGCCGATGATGGGTGCCATCGACGTTGATGGCGGTTCGGTCGAAGATGTTGTCGCTGCATGGATGGCGGAAAACGAAGGCACCTGGCGTCCGGTTGTCGACGCCGCAACCAAGTGAGCCACACCACGTGACCGACGCAAACACGTGCGGCCATCGCCTGCCAGGATCTCTGGCAGGTGTTTGGCCCGGGCGCTGAAAAGGCCCTGACCGACGCTTTGGCTCGGTCAGGGAATGACGCAGACGCCGCCGCCAAGATTTTGCGCGATGCCGGGTATGTTCCGGCGGTGCAAGACGCCAATTTCGACGTTAAAGAGGGTGAACTTTTTGTCATCATGGGCCTGTCGGGCTCGGGCAAGTCGACCCTGATCCGCTGCATCTCGCAGCTGCTGGATGGCACCGGCGGACAAATCCGCATCCACGGCGAAGACATCATGACAGCCAGCAAGCAGCGGCTGATCGAGTTGCGGCGCAAAAAGTTGGGCATGGTGTTCCAGCATTTCGGTCTGTTCCCGCATATGACCGTGCTGGACAATGTGGCCTATCCCCTGCGCGTGCAGGGTGTATCCCGCAAGGAGCGGCTTAAGAAAGCTGCCGAAGTTATTGAATTGGTTGGCCTTGAGGGGCGCGAAGAACGCTATCCGCGTGAGCTGTCTGGTGGACAGCGGCAGCGCGTCGGCATCGCCCGCTCGCTGGTGGCCGACTGTGAGGTCTGGTTCCTCGACGAACCGTTCTCGGCCCTTGATCCGCTGATCCGGCGGCAGTTGCAGGACGAGTTCCTGGAGATTCAGGCCAAGCTGAAGACGACCATCG
This sequence comes from Falsiruegeria sp. JB4-1, assembly GCF_055693495.1. NCBI lineage: Bacteria > Pseudomonadati > Pseudomonadota > Alphaproteobacteria > Rhodobacterales > Roseobacteraceae > Falsiruegeria > Falsiruegeria sp. JB4-1. The sequence continues at coordinate 2,810,803 of NZ_JBVFTZ010000001.1, read as the reverse complement.
TATTCATCACTCATGACATCAACGAAGCCCTGAAACTTGCTGATCGTATTGCGATTATGCGCGACGGCAAGATCGTGCAGATCGGCACACCAACCGACATCGTGTTGAACCCGGTCGACGACTACGTACGCGAGTTTTCCAAGGATGTGGCCAAGGGCCAGCATGCCCGCGTTGCCTCGGTTATGAGCCAGGGCACCGATGGTGTCGGGCCGGACGATCCCGGCCTGCGCACCGACATGACACTGGACGCCGCCCTTGCGCATTGCATGGAGCTCTATGAGCCCGTGCCGGTTCGTGACAAAGAGGGCAATCTTGTTGGGATGGTGAACCCCGCCGATCTGGCGGCTGCCCTTCAGGTAGAAGAGGCATGACCGCGCTGACAGATGTGCCCGTCACCCGCACGCGGTTGACCGTTGGCTCGCAGGCGGCGCTGATCACCTTGCTTGTGGGTGTCATTTGCTTGGCGTTGGAGCCGGTTGCACCGTGGCTTGTGACATGGCCGGTGGCTTGGGTTTTGCCCGCGACTGATTGGGTGGGCTCGATCCTGACCGCGGTGTTGACCACGATGAAACCGGTCGCGCGCGGGTTTTCTGCGCTGATGGCGTATCCGATGGACTGGGCAAACTTTGTGCTGAACGGTACACCCTGGCCGCTGGTGATCGGCATTGTTACGGCCGTGGGCTGGTATCTGGGCGGATTGCCGATGGCTGCGCTCGGGTTTCTGGGTTTGAGTTTTGTTTTGGCATCCGGCTACTGGTCCGAGAGCATGAACACACTGGCATTGGTCGCCGTATCTGTGCCGCTGGCGTTGATCGTGGGCGGCGCGATCGGGGTGCTGGCCAACGAATTCCCTAAAATCAAGAACGGCCTCCAAGCTGTTCTGGATATTATGCAAACTGTACCGACCTTTGCCTACCTCACACCGCTCTTGCTGCTCTTTGGCTTTGGTCCGGTGGTGGGTCTGATCGCCTCGGCCATCTATGCCGCCCCACCGATGGCGCGCAATGTGCTGCTGGGGTTGGAGCGCGTGGAATCCGAAGTGAAAGAAGCCGCTGTGATGGCAGGTGGCACCCGTCTGCAGCAGCTGTTTCAGGTCGAGATCCCCTCAGCCTCGACCCAGATCATGGTGGGTGTGAACCAATGTTTGATGGCGGCGCTGTCGATGGTGATCATCGCGGCTGTGATCGGCGGTTTTAACGACATCGGCTGGGAAGTACTGTTGACCATGCGCAAGGCACAGTTCGGCGAGGCGCTGATTGCGGGCATGGTGATTGTGGTCTTTGCCATGGTCATCGACAGGATGAGCGGTGCTTTGGCGACCGAGCGCAAGCGGTATGACACCCGCGTTGTGTGGGGGCTGCTCGGCTTTGCAGTGATCTTCACCGTGGCTTTCTGGACGCGCCTGCCGGTTCCGTCTGACCTGACATTGCTCGACCCGGTATCTGATGCGTTGGACAATGGTTTGACCGAGTTCACGCGCTCGAACGGTGCGGCACTGGATGCGTTCAAGAACAACGCGATGTTCTATGTGTTGCTGCCACTGCGGATCGGGTTGGATCAGGCGGTTCTGCCGTTCACCTGGGGGTTTGCCTGGACCACGAACATGAGCCTTGGGCTGTTCCTGGCTGGTGCCGCGATCGGTGCGGTGCTGGCGTGGCGGGGGAATGTGACGGGGGGCTGATGGTTCTGATCGGCTTTGGCATGCTGGAAACTGGCATCTCGAACTTGCCGTGGCCTTTTGTCCTGACCGGTGCCGCCGCTCTCGGCTGGGTCGCAGGCGGCCCGCGTCTGGCGATCATGGCCGCGGGCTTGCTGTCGACGATACTGATCTCAGGCCTCTGGGACCGGGCGCTTCTGTCGCTGTACCTCAGCGGCGCAGCAGTCTTTGCCTGCGCCATCGTCGGCGGTCTGGTTGGCCTGCTAAGCGCGGTGAGCCCATTGGCGTGGAAAATCGTGCGTCCGATCTGCGACATGTTGCAGACGATCCCGTTGTTTGTATTCCTGATTCCAGTGTTGATGGTGTTCCAGATTGGCGAATTCTCGGCTTTTCTGGCGATCTGCGCCTATGCCATCGTGCCGATGATCCGCTACACGCGGCACGGGCTGGTCAACACGCCCGAAGAGATGATGGAAGCCGCCATTGCAAGTGGGGCAACACAGTTCCAGATCATGCGCGACATCAAGGCACCCTATGCGGCGCCGACGATCCTGCTGGGGCTGAACCAGACGATCCTTTACGCATTCGCGATGCTGGTCATTGCGGCGCTGATCGGGACCACCGGCCTGGGTCAGTCGATCTATCTGGCGCTTGGCAAGGCGGACATCGGTCTTGGGATCTCGGCCGGTGCGGCGATGGCGATCCTGGCTCTTGTGGCCGACCGTCTGGTGCAGGGCTTCGCCGAAGAGCGGCGCAAGGCGTTGGGGCTATAGATCATGGCAGCGGCGGGGCTTAGGCCGGTTTTCCTGGCTTTCCTTGCCGCCGCTCTTTGGGGCCTGTGGTGGATTCCCATTCGCTGGTTCGATGCACTGGGCCTAACCGGTGCTACGGGTGGGGCGGCAATGAATACCGGCGCCTTTGCGGCTTGTCTGCTGTGGATGGTGATCCGGCGCGAGCCGTTTTTCCTTGGCCCCAAGGCGGTGCTGGGTGCTGCCTGTGTTGGAGTCGCCATCGGCACCTACTCAGTGGCCCTGAATTATGGGGACGTGGTTCGGGTGATCTTGCTCTTTTATCTGGCGCTGAGCGTGGTCAAAACTGATCGAGTGGCGGTTTTTGAATATGCCTTGGCGCTGGACGTCGACTCTGGCTCTGGTTGCGGCGTTGTCGGGGGCGTTCCTTGTTTTGGGTGGTGACATCGCGACCACTGGCGTTACGGTCGGCGACGGGCTGGCAGTGATGTCTGGTATCGCCTGGTCGGTGGGCGCAACGCTGATCTTCATTAATCCTGGCAGCGCTCGGCCCATTCCGTTGAGCGCTGTTTCGGCATTGACCGCCGCCTTGATTGCTTTGTTTTTCATGACGATCGAAGGAGACTGGCCAGCCAGCGGGCAGGGGGCGTTGATTGCGGGAGGGTTGGGGCTGGGGCTGCTCTATGTCGTGCCGATTCTGGCGCTGACCCTATGGAGCGCACAGGTGCTCAGCCCGGCAACGCTGACCTTTCTGCTAACGGCCGAAATCCTTGCGGGCGTGATCTCCAGTGCCATCTTGCTGGACGAACCTTTTGGCCCCTTGCGCGTGGCCGGGGCAGCTTTGATCGTTCTGGGCGCGCTGAGTGAAATTTTGCCGTCGCTGCTGCGGCGCCCAATTGATCCGGGTCAAGGACAGGCCTAAGCCGAAAATCTAGGTCTGCGGAAAAACGGACAAGACACAGATGGATGGTTGGTTCGAGTTTGGTGCAGCATTGACGGCGTTTTTTCTAAGCCATGCTATTCCTGTGCGCCCGCCTGTTCGGCCCTGGTTGATCTCTGGGCTGGGATTGCGCGGATATTTGATCAGCTATAGTGCCCTGTCGATCGCTGTTCTGGTCTGGCTGTTTGGTGCAGCCGCGCGCGCGCCGCACGTCGGGATCATCCCGCCTGAACCAATGTTGCGATGGGTTCCGTTTGTGGTGATGCCAATTGTCTGCGCCTTGGCCGTAGCAGGTTTGCGGGCCAACAATCCCTTGTCATTTGGGGGTATGGGGCAACGAACGTTTGATCCCAAACAGCCCGGGGTGTTGGCCGTATCGCGCCATCCGATCCTGCTGGCTGCTGCGCTTTGGGCGGTCGCGCACTTATTGGTCAACGGTGATCTGGCTCATGTCATCCTGTTTGGCATGATGGGAGGCTTTGCTATCTTTGGCATGCGACTTCTTGATCGACGCAAGAAACGGGAGATGGGCAAAGCTTGGCAACAAGCAGCAGCGCAAACCGGAGTGTGTGATTTGCGTAGGTTGCCCTCTATCCATCCTCTGGATTGGATGTTGGCGGTGGGACTTTATGGGTTTTTGCTATTGGTCCATGAGGGTGTCATCGGACTGTCTCCCTTTCCGGTCTAGCCGTCTGTGAACCATCTGTGGTGGTCGTGGGCACAACGACATGCTATTTCAATTCAAGATTTGCGAACCAAGGACGTCGAACGATGCATCTGGCTTATGTGACCACCACACAGAGAGGCGAAACCGATCGCCTGCTGAGCGCGTTTGCGGAACTGCTTGAATCACAGGGTGTTTCGTTGGCCGGCGTTGTACAAACGAACACTGAATGCGCAGACAACGAAAAATGCGATATGGACCTTAGGGTATTGTCGGGCAACGGCGAGGTCATTCGTATTTCCCAATCACTTGGGGCAGGCTCGCGTGGGTGCCGATTGGATCCTGCAGCGCTGGAACAGTCGGTAGGCTTGGTAAGCGCAGCGCTTGAGGAAGAGCCCGTGCTGTTGATCGTCAACAAATTTGGCAAACACGAAGCCGACGGGCGAGGGTTCCGCACAATTATTGCCGACGCACTGTCACGAGAAGTGCCTGTTCTGGTCGGGGTGAACGGTTTGAACGAAGAACGTTTCATTGCCTTTTCAGAAGGCGTGGCCGAAAAGCTGCCAGCAGATCTGACAGCGATGGTCGAGTGGTTGGACAGGGTCGCTCCCGAGAAAACTCAAGCAGCCTAAGGCCAAAGAGACGGCAAACATCTGGCCGTGGGTGCAAGTGCTTGGTTCTAGGTGGGAAAATGGCATCCCGTAGGGGAATCGAACCCCTCTTTCCAGGTTGAAAACCTGGCGTCCTAACCGATAGACGAACGGGACGCTCTTGGCGTGAAGCGGTATCTAATTAAGGCGAGGCTGCTGCGCAAGGGCCTTTTTCCATGAACGTGTGGATTTTTTCAATCCACGGTCCCGGCCAGTAGATCCCTATGTTTTGGTTTAATTTTAAGGTTTTAGGGATGTTTACGAATACTCAGCAAGAAATAATCTGCTGTGCGATCTATGGTGCCATCTAGGGAGAAAATGGCATCCCGTAGGGGAATCGAACCCCTCTTTCCAGGTTGAAAACCTGGCGTCCTAACCGATAGACGAACGGGACGCTCTTAGCGTGAGCGCGTATTTAGTTTCCCCTGTCGGGGTCCGCAAGTCCAAAAATGCGGTTTGTGGAAAATTCTTTGGCTTCCCTCAGGTCTCACGCTGGTGCGGCGTCATCCAGGCGCAGTTGTGCGGATTGCCGCCCGCCCCAGGTGTTGATCTCTAGCCGTCCGGCAAAGTGAAAACGCGCACCACCGTGATTTAACAAACGATCCCCAAGAGGCGTGTCAAACGCGCCAAAGGCGATCGCGTCGATGCCACCCGACAGGCCGTCTGACAGCGACAGTTTCAGGTGTGACTCGCCCACACGTTTGGCAAAGCGAATGCTGAGATCGGGCAAAGCATAGCGCGGAGCAGGGGCACCAGCCCCAAAAGGGCCCGCCTGTTCAATTTGCTCGATCAAGTCAACGGTTACCGCGCCCGGCATCAACATGCCGTCTAGTTTCAGGTCAGCAGGCCCGCCTTCACCAGCGCCCTGTTTTGCCAGCAATTCTCTGAGCCGCTCCATCGCCGGTTCCAATTTGTCGCGCATTACGGTCAGGCCCGCCGCCATCTTGTGGCCGCCCCCTTTGACCAACAGCCCCTCGGCCGCCAGCCGTTGGATCGACGCGCCAAGGTCCACGCCCGACACCGATCTGCCCGAGCCTTTGCCCTCGTCACCGTCGAACCCGATGACCACGGCGGGTCTATTCGCGGCTTCTTTCAGGCGCGAGCTGACGATGCCCACAACGCCCGGATGCCAGCCTTCGCCAGCGGCCCAAACCAAAGGTGCCTCCAGCCCACGCTGTTCGGCTTGATCCATCGCAGCCGCACGCACCGCATTTTCGATGTCGCGGCGTTCGCGGTTCAAATCGTCGAGACGTTCGGCCATCGCCTCAGCCTCGATCATCAGATCTGTGCTTAGCAGACGCGCGCCCAGATCCGCCTTGCCGATGCGACCGCCTGCGTTGACGCGGGGGCCTAACAAGAAGCCGAGATGGTAGGTCGAAGGCTGGGCATCCATGCGCGAGACGTCCGCCAAAGCCACCAGTCCCGGTCGTTGCCGTTGGGCCATAACCTTCAGTCCCTGACGTACCAGTGCCCGGTTGGCTTCGATCAGGGGGGCCACATCGGCCACCGTGGCCAGTGCCACCAGATCAAGCATTGCCATCAGGTTTGGGCCTTTGGCACCGGCTTCGCGCATCTGGCGGCCTGCTTCGACCAGCATCAGAAACACGACACCTGCGGCACAGAAATAGCCCAGATCGCCGCTTTCGTCCTGCCGGTTGGGGTTCACGACAGCCACGCACTCCGGCAGCGTTTCTCCGCCAAGGTGGTGATCAAGCACGATCACATCCGCGCCCTTGGCTGCTGCAATCGGTTCATGACTGAGAGTGCCGCAATCGACGCAGATGATCAGGTCGTGATCCCGTGCCAGCGACTGCATGGCAGGGACATTCGGGCCGTACCCTTCGTCGATGCGATCCGGCACATAAAGCGTGGACTGCAGCCCCATCTCGCGCAACCAGACGATGAGCAACGCAGCCGAGCTGCCGCCATCAACGTCATAATCCGCAAAAACAGCGATCTTCTGGTGCTCGCGTACTGCCGTCAGAAACCGGGTGGCGGCGACCTCCATGTCTTTCATGGATCTGGGGTCTGGCAGCAGCTCTTTTAGGGTGGGGGCCAGAAATCCCTTTGCCTCCATCGCGGGCACCCCACGCCGCGCCAGCACCTGACAGACCGAGGCGGGCAGATCGCTCGACTGCGCCATCATCTCGGCGGCGCGCTCAACCTCGATCGACGGTCCGACCCACTGCCGACCCGTCAGTGACGCAGAAACACCCAGATAGTTCATCCGATCCCCCATATGGCAAGGCCGGGCCCATTCACGGACCCGGCCCTTCATCTTTTCATAAGTACTCGTGCCGCAGGCAGCGGCGCAAGCCGCTTATGCCTCGTGTGACGACAGCGGAGTGCGATAGCTCATGCGGCGCACAGAACCAGTTTTTGACCGCATCAGCAGCGTGGTGGTTTCAACCCAGCCCGGCTGGCGCTTGATCGGGGGCAGCAGCGAACCACCAGTCACGCCGGTAGCGGCAAAGATCACGTCGGCTGTCACCATCTCGTCGCGAGAATAGATGCGGTCAAAATCGGTGATGCCGGCCTTGGAGGCGCGGCCGCGCTCGTCATCGTTGCGGAACAGCAGGCGGCCAAAGATCTGACCGCCCATGCACTTCAGCGCTGCCGCTGCCAGAACGCCCTCGGGCGCACCACCGGACCCCATGTACATGTCGATACCGGTGATTTCGCTTTCGGCGCAGTGCATGACACCCGCTACGTCACCGTCGGTGATTAGGCGGATGGCAGCACCGGTTTCACGCACCTCTGCAATCATCGCCTCGTGGCGTGGGCGCTCCAGGATGCAGACGGTGATGTCGGCGGGAGCGCAGCCTTTTGCCTTTGCTAGGGCCTCAACACGTTCGCGGGGGCTCATGTCCAAGGTGACCACACCAGCCTCATAGCCCGGACCGATGGCCAGCTTGTCCATATAGGTGTCGGGCGCGTGCAGCATAGAGCCGCGCGGGCCCATGGCGATCACGGTCAGAGCATTCGGCATGTCCTTTGCGGTAAGCGTCGTACCCTCCAGCGGGTCCAGTGCGATGTCGACGCCGGGGCCGTTACCGGTGCCAACTTCTTCGCCGATGTAGAGCATCGGCGCCTCGTCGCGCTCGCCTTCGCCGATCACAACGACGCCGGCGATGTCCAGCTTGTTGAGCTGCTCGCGCATGGCGTTGACGGCAGCTTGATCAGCCGCCTTTTCGTCGCCACGTCCAACCAGCGATGCCGAGGCCAGTGCAGCCTGTTCCGCGACGCGGGCCGGGCCCAGCGAAAGCATGCGGTCGTCAAATGCGATATTGGGTGCCGAAGCGCTCATGTTTGTTATCCTTTGGTCATCTCAGACTATTTTTACCGGCATACCCCGGACATGTTAATTCCTGCAAGAGGCAGGGCTCAAAGCTCTTCGATCCGCAGTGCGACCGGTTCCATTGCGACAACATCTGTTGCGCCAAGGGCCATCAATGCCGCGTCCAGAGCGGCGCGTGTGGTCTTGTGGGTCACGATCAGGATCGGTGCTGTGGCATCGGTATGGCCGTATTGGCGCATCCGATCGATAGATACACCCGCATCGCCGAGGATCGACGCGACCTTGGCCAAGGCCCCCGGTTTGTCCAAAAGAGCCATACGCAAGTAGTAGGGCGCAGGCAGGCCAGTTTGCGCGGGCTTGGCGTTCTGCAGCATTGCGGCAGGCTGGCCAAATGTAGGGATACGCAGTCCGCGCGCCAGGTCACAGATGTCGCCCAGCACTGCGCTGGCAGTGGGGCCTTCGCCAGCGCCGGGACCACGCAGAACGATCTGTTCAACTGCGTCGCCCTCGATCACCACCATGTTGGTGCCGCCCTCAAGCTGGCCAAGGGTGAGGTCGCAGGCACAAGGCAGGGTTGCATTCGCTGCTCCAGCCCGCGTGCGGTGCGCTGTGCCACGCCCAAAAGTTTGATGCGATAGCCCATGTCGGCGGCCTGGTGAATGTCCTCCAGCGTGATGCGCTGGATGCCTTCAATCTCGATCCCGTCAAAGTTCGGCTTGGTGCCAAATGCGATCGAGCTCAGGATCGCCAGTTTGTGCGCTGCGTCGATGCCGCCCACGTCAAGGTTCGGGTCGGCCTCAAGGTAACCAAGCTCGGCACATTCATCAAAGAGTGCGTTATAGCCCAGGCCCTTGGCCTCCATGTTGGTCAGGATGTAGTTGCAGGTGCCGTTCATGACGCCCATGACGCGGGTAACCTCGTTCCCCGCCAGCCCTTCGGTCAGCGATTTGATCACCGGGATGCCACCGGCAACGGCAGCCTCGTACCGGATTACGCGGTCTGCAGCTTCGGCCTGATCGGCGAGCGCCTGACCGTGGATTGCCAGCAAGGCTTTGTTTGCCGTCACGACATCCTTGCCTGCGGCCAGTGCCGTTTCGGTCGCATCCTTGGCCGCGCCTTCAGAGCCGCCCATCAGTTCGACAAACACATCTACATCATCGCGCTTGGCCAAAGCCACGGGATCCGACTCCCAGGCGTAACCAGACAGGCTCACACCCCGGTCCTTATCCGCGTCGCGGGCTGAAACGGCCGAGATTTCGATCTTGGTACCGGTGCGGGCCTCAAGCAGCGCGGCCTGACGGCGGATGATCTTGACGACCCCCACGCCCACGGTTCCCAAACCTGCAATTCCAAGCCGCAGTGTTCGTGTCATCGTGAGGGTCCTTCCATGCTATGAAACCAGCCAAAATTTCGGCCTGAGGTCGGTTCGTGCCTTAGCGGGTTCAGCGCATGGGTGCAATCAATCAGATGCGGGTCGAGGGATAGATTCGTCCAAACGGTCGCGATCATTCTCGGTAACAACCGGTTTTTGCAACAACTGGGCCCGCCGTTGCAGATTGTCGCGGCGGGCAGCCAGTTGCTCGGTGACTTTCTCGGCTTCTTCCTCGGGTGCGACCGGAGGCCCCAACGTCGGCTCGAGCGGAACAAGAGCCGGATAGTCGGCATTTCGCAATCGTGGCGTAACACGCTCGTTGAGTTCCGGCACCTGTGTGCATGCGGATGCAGTAACTATCAGGCAAAGAGCAAAGCGCAGGTTCATGTGTTTCGTTTCCCACAATCGTTGACCTTTGATGCCTGTTCAGCGGAAAAGGCGCAAGCAGGGGTTTTTTCTGAACGATCGTTCATATAGCGTGTAATGCATGGCACGCACACAAGGTTCTCATTCCGATATCACAGGGCCGCGCATATTGGACACGGCGCAGCGACTGTTTTCCCGACACGGATACGCGGCAGTATCTATGCGGCAGATCGCGGGAGAAGTTGGCGTGCAGGCCGGTGCGCTCTACAACTACATCCCGGATAAGCAGACGTTGCTGTTTCAGCTGATGCAAAGTCATCTGACAGAGCTGTTGGATGCGATCGAGGTCGAACCCCAACCAGTTACGGCGATGGCTCGACTCGAGGCCTTTACCCGGTTTCACATCCGCTTTCATTCCGAACGTCCGGACGCGGTCTTTATCGCCTATATGGAGTTGCGAAATCTCACATCCGAGAATTTCGAGGCGATCGAAGAATTGCGAGGGCGGTATGAAAACATGCTCGAAGAGATATTGCGACAGGGGATTGAGGACGGGGTTTTTGATGTACCCGATCCCAAGATCGCCACACTCGCCGTGATTGCCATGCTGACTGGGGTCAACACCTGGTTCCGGTCTGGAGGGCGCTTGTCGTTGCCCGAGGTGGAAAAGATCTATTGGGATATGGTTCGCAAGGCAGTTGCGTCCTGATCAGGCAGTTTCAGCCAACTCATAGTGATGCAGAAAGCGTTCTTTCACGATCCCCTCCTCATCGGGGTGAACATGTGGCTGTCGCCAGTCATCCCCGGCGAAGGCAGCCAATGCTTCGACGGAGTCCCACACCATTACAAGACAAAACTCGTTAGGGGTTTCCGGGCGCGGCAAGCAGGGGGTAATTGACACCATTCCCGGCTGACGGCGCATCGGCGGCATGGCTGTGTCGAGCATGAATGTGCGAAAATGGTCAATTCTGTCATCGTGGATGACGGCGCGGAAAATTCGAACGATCATGATGGCCTCCGTTCAAAGAAGGCCATCATAGCACATGATTAATGAGCGGCCTTGATGAAGGTGCCGTTGCGCAGATCCCGCATGGCCTGCTGGAGCTCGGCCTGAGTGTTCATCACGATGGGCCCGTGCCAAGCGACAGGTTCTTCTATCGGGGCGCCCGAGATCAGCAGGAACCGCACGCCCTCGGCCCCTGCCTGGACGGTCACCTCGTCCCCGGTTCCGAACCGGATCAGGGTGCGGTCGCCTGACATGTCGCGGATGTTCAATTCTTGTCCGGCCACTTCTTTTTCAAGCAGTACGCCTGTGGGCTGCGAGGCATCAGCAAATGCAGCGGCCCCTTCGAACACATAAGCAAATGCGCGGCGATAGGTGTCGATCCGAAACGTCTTCTTGATCCCTGCAGGCACGTGAATGTCCAGATACTGCGGATCGGCTGCAATGCCATCCACAGGGCTAGGCCTTGCCCCAAAACTCTCCCACGATTACTCGCACGCGGGTGCCGTCATCGTCGATGACTTCGGGGATCTCCTTGGCCTCGACATCCTGATATCGCGGCGCGGTCATCTTTTGGCTGGCGGGCAGGTTGCCCCAAAGCTGGAACCCGTGCATTTGACCGGATGCATTGCCTTCGGGCATCTCCTGATGCAGTATGCCCGACCCGGCAGTCATCCACTGCACGTCGCCTGCGCCAAGCGTGCCGGTGTTGCCCAGTGAGTCCGCATGTTCAACGGTGCCGGATAAGACATATGTTATCGTTTCGATCCCGCGATGTGGGTGCCAGGGAAAACCGCGCATGTAATCCTGCGGGTGCTCGTTGCGGAAATCGTCAAAAAGCAGAAACGGGTCGAGCTCTGACGGGTCCTGAAACCCGAAGGCCCGATGCAGTTTGACGCCTGCGCCCTCCATCGTCGGAGTGGCAGGACGTGTTTCAAGGATGGGTCTGATGGTCATGTGTCAGCCTTTGAATGCGATGTGGTTTGAAATGTAGGGCGCGCGACGAGGCGGCTCAATCTGACAGGAGGCACGGGCGCTGTGCATTTGTGAACGAAAGTCTTGCTATTGTCGCAGTCCGGTGCGCAGGCGTAGGATCAGGATATGACCCACTCCACCGACCAATTGGCGACCTTGCCCCAGGGCATGATGATCGCCGCGCTTGAGCTGATGAATTACATGCTGGGCGATGCTTTGAAAACCACAGATGCCGATGACGTGTTGTGCGAGATGTGCGACCGCATCCGGCGTGCGGGTGTGCCGCTGGATCGCGCCAGTTCCATCGTGCCGCTGCTGCATGCCGAGGCCGTGGCCAGCGCACGGTTCTGGGAGCGCGGCTCGGGCGCGCGCAGCTACTTGTTTCCCTATTCAGCGGAAAGCGGCGAGGGGTATTCGAAATCCCCCGCAGCTGATGCACACAACAGCGGAGAGTGGGTGGTGATGTGGCTGCCAGACACGCCGGATGATCGCTATGATATCGTGCCAGAGCTGAAAGAGGCGGGGCACACCCATTACATCATGGCACCGGTGTTCATGCGCAGCGGCATGTCCAGCACCTTCAGCTTTGCGACCAGTGATCCCGCTGGGTTCTCGGCACAGGATTTTACCTTTCTGCGCGCGGTTTTCCCGGCACTGGCCGCCTGCCAAGAGATCCTGACCACGAACCGCGCCATGCACGAGGTGATGCGCATGTATGTTGGCGATGAGCCGCATCGTCGTATTCTGTCGGGTGATGTGCACCGGGGTGAGGTCATGCACATCCGCTCGGCCATCCTGTTTGCCGACATGCGCCGGTTTACCGAACTGACCGCCGACATGTCGGCCGAGGCGGCGACCGGGCTATTGAACACCTACTACGATTGCCTGGTGCCCCCGGTCGAAGCGGCGGGCGGCGAAGTGCTCAAGTTCATGGGCGACGGCATCCTGGCGATCTTTCGCGCCGAACAGGACGGCGTGGCCGCCTGTACCGCTGCGCTAAAGGCATCCCGCGAAGGGTTGGCTCGGGTTGGGGAGGCTCAGACGACGCCCGCCTTCGAGGTAGGTATCGCCTTACACTTCGGTGAAGTCGCTTACGGCAACGTCGGCTCGGGCATGCGGCTCGATTACACGGTGATAGGGCGCGATGTGAATGTGGCGGCCCGCGTGGCGGGACTGTGCGGGACGCTGAACCAGCCGCTTCTGGTGTCCGAGGCTTTTGTTGACCACTCTGGCGTTCAGGGGCGTTCCTTGGGGCAACAGAAACTGAAAGGGTTGCAGACGGCGCAGGATGTCTACGCGGTTGGCCCTTTGTACTGAACCAATACATGACGCTTGCGTTCTGCGATGCCGCGCCGAGCCGCAGGTGAGGCGCCCGGCCCAACTGAGCAAGAGCCCGTCAGGGCATGCTGCGAAGGCGGGAGCACATCCGGATCTGGTCCAGATGTTTACCCCTCGTGAGCACCCCACCACTCCGCTGGTTTCGAACGCTGCCCATGATCTTTCGCCAGGCGCAGTGCCAGTTTGCGCCACGGTGACAGCGCCAGCTTCAACCACAACCGATGACGCCGTTTGGAATAGTCGCGATTGAAAGGGCAGACGCGCATGCAGATGGCACAATCGGACGCAAGCTTGGCCCAGAAGGAAAAGCACTTTTCTGCATCCGATGTCCATTTACGCACCCCCTTGATGGCCGAGACATTGGCCGTGTCTGTCGTGGGCGGGCCATAAGGCAGCGCCTTGACCGGACAGGCGTCGGCGCATTTGGTACAGATGTCGCAGAACGCCTTCACCCCTTTGGGTTCGGGCGTGTCATGGGTCAGCGGCAGGTTGGTGAAAATCTTGGAGAACCGCAGGCGCGGCCCGAACTCGGGTGTGATTACCATCTGGTTGCGGGCATATTCTCCCAGGCCCGCCTTGACCGCGTAAGGAATGACCAGACCGGTGTCGTTCATCGACGGAACGGCCTCAAACCCCAGGTTGCGGATATAGGCTGCCAGTTGCATTACCACCGACGCCTCGTGGCTGTATTCGCGCCCTGTCGCAGCACCGGCCAGAGCCGAAGGGTAGGTGGCGACCAGCTCCTTGTCCATCTCGTGCCCCAACACGATGACCGAGTTGAGCCCCTCGGGCAGGTCCAGCGGTGCTTCGGTCAGATCGCGGGTGTCGACGCGCGAGGTATAAAGCCAGCGCTCGTCCAGATCGGTCACGCCGCACAAATCAGCGCCAAAAAACTTGGCGATACGTTTGACCTCAGCGCTCATTTTGGTGGGATCGTCGATTTCGGCTTGCATGGGGGCCACAGGCGTGTCGTTGCTGATCGGGGCTTGAAACCCTTCGCGTCGTCCCTGATCGGCAAAGCGGTTGGTCACCACATCTGAAATCAGCCAAGCGGCGTTGCGCAGGGCAAAATCCTTTTGCGAAAACCCGTCACCGCGCCGGGGTGTGGCCTCCATTCGGTAAGAGGCAAAGAATTTGGCCGTGTGCTTGGACTTGACACGATCGTCCCACATGGCGCGGGTGAAGACGTCGTTGCGCTGTGTGAACCGCTCGAAATCGTCGGTCACATCGATGCCTGCGGCGGCGTCATTGGCTTTCTGCGGGGTATCCCGGTTTGATGGATAGCTCATGTGTGGGACGCTATCTGCGGTTAGTGGGTAGGGCAATGGCCCTGTTGCCCGGGCGTTGAATGCGTTATGCCCACAACCGCAGAGCAGTGGAGGGGCAGATGAACGAAGACGTATTGGCCGTGGTCGAGGCCTCGGCCCCGCGCAGATGGATGGGGGTGATCATGCTCGCCGTTGTGTCGCTGATGTCATTCTATGTCGCTCTGTTGGGTGGTCCCGAACTGCATTGGCAGGCTTTTCTGATTGTTGTTGGGGGGCGGCCATGTGGCTGGCGCTCAAGATGTGGCGTGCCACACAAGAGCGTCTCGAATTGACCGAAACCGAGCTGCGCTCGACCGATGGGCAAGTGATCGCGCGGGTCGAAGACATCGAAGCCCTTGATCGGGGAACTTTTGCGTTCAAACCGTCCAATGGCTTTTTGTTGCGCACCAGCCAGTCCGCGCCGCGCGTATGGCAGCCGGGCCTCTGGTGGCGCATGGGCCGCCGCATCGGAATTGGCGGTGTGACGCCAGGATCGCAGAGCAAGTTTATGGCCGAGATGATTTCAGCAATGATCGCGCAACGGGGCTAACTCGTCTGATACAGCCGGGGATATAGGTGTTGTGCCAAATGGGGTAACCGATCCTTGTGGAACGTCAGACGATTTTGGTCTTTGTGCCAAGAACGGACCCTAGTGCCACAAGCAAGGCGTTTGTGGCGGAGCTGCATGTCGGCAGAGTGCCTGCCCAATCTATCGGTATGCTGCAGTAAAGTGCACGGCGGTTTTCCTAGAAGCCCTAAACTTCCATATATGGCCGCATTTACGCAAATTAGTTGCCTTTGTTGATCTCGCTAGGCTAATTGGCGAGCGCCTTTGCCATCGTTCGGCTCTGTTCACCCTTGTTGAAAAAATGTTGACCTAAGATGCCAAGTCGAACGACTAGTCTCCAGTCGTCATCTGGAACAAGTAGATCAGTAATAAACCGCCAAGGTTGGCGAAGCAGAGTTCGGTATTTGAACGATTCCACTTGTTTACCTTCAATTTCAGCAGAGAACTTGTGGCGAATAAATCCTTGAGACCATGTGCCTCTGTTTTCGTTACTGAGCGAAAAAGCGGCATGGTTCTAGCCCCGCCAGTGGCGAGGCCGTCAATTCAACTTCGAGAAGGCCGATCAAAGAACGGTGAGTA
Source organism: Falsiruegeria sp. JB4-1 (assembly GCF_055693495.1). Taxonomy (NCBI): domain Bacteria; kingdom Pseudomonadati; phylum Pseudomonadota; class Alphaproteobacteria; order Rhodobacterales; family Roseobacteraceae; genus Falsiruegeria; species Falsiruegeria sp. JB4-1. The sequence continues at coordinate 2,795,337 of NZ_JBVFTZ010000001.1, read as the reverse complement.
AACAGCTCCCACGCCCCTCGTAGTGGCTCGCGTCAGGACGCCCAAGCCACCTGGTTGGTAAAGCGCGGTCGGGTAAATACAAAGTTGTTCATCTCGATATCGTCGATACCGACCCTGAATGGCGGGACATAAGTATTGCTGGTCTCGATCAGGATCACGCGCTCTTCGTCCGGCATGGTCGGCAAACGTTCCGCGATGCTGCCGACAGTGGCGTTGGTCAGCTCGGAATTGAAGCCGCGCACCCTGGACCAGTCGACATAATAACGGTCGTCTTCCTCGTCGAAACGAATGACCGAAATTCGAACACGTGTTTCAGTTCTGTTCCGCGTCATGATATCCAGCAATCGCTGCATTGAATCTATGTATGTTTCATCAATTCCAGCCGTCTCACGCGAGACTAAATCGCTGATCGTAAAGGCTGCTTTCAGGTTGGCCGAGCTCTGACGGTAGCCGTCAAAGAAGGTGTAGCAAGCCATGATGACCCAGAACAACATGGGAAACATCAATACGAATTCGACGGAAACAGCGCCTTTTTCGTCGCGGGAAAAACGCTCTAAGAAGTTTTTAAGAAATTTACTGGTCATGGCTCACTGTGGCTCCTGCACGAATACGGTTGTTGCAACCAGCGCGTATTGGCCTTCTGCATTGTCGCCCAGCTTTTTGCCCAACCCTGAAGTGGGAAACAAAGGTTCGATCTTGGCGCAGGCGCGCAGAACCATCAGTTCGTTGCTTGCACCATTCACGAATGTGCGGACAGGTCTGACATCCTCGGTTCGGTCAGTGCAATCCGGTTCGCCATCAATATTGATGCTGTCACGCGGGTCCACCTGAACCATCTCGAGGCGCATATTCGTGCCGCAATCGGTGATGAATGTGGAACGTTCGCAAATAATCTCCTTGAGATCGTCATGCTGAAAGTTGACGCCTGTTCCCAGTCGGATGTCACGCACCGTCAAGTCGACCGCCCGTTCGAGCATCGCGTGTTTGAGCGTGACAAACGCCAGTTCTACGCCAGATAGAAGCGCCACCATGAGGAGGGGAAAGAGCAATGCAAACTCGATGGTTGCGTTGCCCTTTTCGTCATCCTTGAACCGACGGCATCTTTTAAAGATTTGACCAATCATTGTGTCAGCCTCAGTTTGCGGATCGAGGATGCAATCGACGCAAATGCATCCGTAATTTCCAACCCATCGACATCATAGAAATGACTGTCCGAGCTGGCACATTCCTTGAGTACTGCCAAACCACGGCTTGGGGCTTCGAACCCGATTGTATAGACAATCACGTTTTGATCCTTTGCAGCGTCACAAACTGCCTGAGTGCGGGTATCCTTCGTGCTGGAACCAACGTAATTCCGCACGCCATAGTACCATTCGCTGCGGGCTTGATCGTCGTTCATCCAAGGATAGTAATGTTTACTCAGGTTGTATTGCAGGGATGTCTGCTCCCACAGTTCGGGATAGGTAAGGCGTTCGGACGATCCAGGTTCTTCAACGGTCTCGTTCTGCCAGCTGCCGTAGTAGCAGTTGCCATAATAGATCGTGCCAGTGCAGGTTGTCTCGACTGTTGTACCATTTCCATATGGATGGTCTTGCCATGTTCCGTCATGTGGCCAGAAATAGCGGTTTGTCGCGGGGCGATAGACGGAATACTCTTCCTCCTCAGCATTCCACCAGATGTTTGAATCTCCCTGGCGATACTGGTCGTTGAGGTAATATTGACTTGTGTTCTGACCATCCGTCATCAAAACGATGACTTTCAAGGTTTCACCATCCGAGAAGTTGTGGGGGCGCGCCGAGAAGTCTGTAGGAATATCACCGGCATCGATAAGTTCAGTCACAACGCCATTCATGCTGCTGTCCAGCAAGGCGGTGCCCCATTTCATCCCAACATCGATCGAAGTGTTCCCGCGAGCAGACAACGCGGTAATGAAATTCTTCAGTACGGTGCGGTCTTTCTGAAGGGGCAGAATCTCTCGTCCATTGTCCGCTTCGCAGACTGGAAACTTGACTAGGTCACCATATGGGCGTCCATCACTGCGGGACGAACTTGCGCTTGTGAAGGTATCAAAGTGCAGTGTTCGAGGGCGCGACGTGGACGGGTCCAGCTGCGTGGTCGAAAAGTCGCTAGCCGGGAAATTGATGCAGTTCGACTGTGCGTTTTCACCCACAACCTGGAATTCATCCATCATATTGTCTGAAACAGACACCTGAGTTGCGTACGGGATGATCGAGATCGAAAGTTTACCGTCTTCGGTGTTGTCTACCATCTGATCCACAAAATCATGCGCGGCGACTTTCAGGTTAGGAAGCCTGCTGTTTGAATTCATCGATCCCGAGACGTCCAGAACCAAAGAAATCTCCACCCCACCGATGCTCTCTTCCGCGGTACTGGCAGCCGGAGCGTTTAGCGTGTCGACACCCGACAAGTGCATGAACTGAGTGGGAAACTCTGAGTTGGCTGTTGCCTCAACAGTTCTAAAACCCAATCCTTCGGTGACGTTTACGTTGGTCAGGTATTGCAGCAAGTCCGCTTTCTGCAGGTATTCCCTCACGACGGTTTCGGGATCGAGTGTCTGGTCAAGGTCGGCCGCAGCCAAAACTGCGCGGTCCATTGTATATTGCAGATTTGCCCGGTCTCTTTCGTAGCGCATCAGGTCAACGCCCATGCCGCCAATAGCGAGCATGATAAAGAACAGAAACAGTACGAAGATCGTCATCACACCGCTTTCGTCAGATGCAAAGCGCTTGAGTCGATGTGTCACAAACCGCCGCGATGCTCGATTTGAACTGATCCTGAATTTGGCGTTTTGAAACATGACTCACCTCTTCCTTCAGCGTTTGACTGCACCCTGAAGACAAACTTCCACACAGGGGTTTTGCCGTGAGATGATGGTCAAAATGTGGCGCAATACGCTCTAAACAATGGAAATTGCGTAGGAATTGGAGACACTGTACTCGTTTGAGCTGGGGTTGTTTCTGAGGCGAGGACAATTCGGCATTTACAGCTACTCAGGTATGATTCGTCCCTTAACCGCACGGGCTTGTTTTGCAAGTGATTAAAAATGTCGCACTTCTTAATTGAACGGTCATACTGTCGCTGCGACAACTCATCCCAGAGCGAGTCGCAAAAGGTCATGGAGGAAGTATTGTGAGTATGACCCGTACAAATGAGCCCAGTTTTCGTGAGAGCGTAGACCTGATGTTCAACAGAGCGGTTGCCCTGATGGACTTGCCGCCGGGATTGGAAGAAAAAATCCGGGTGTGCAACGCGACCTATACGGTCAGGTTTGGTGTACGATTGCGCGGACAGATCCAGACCTTTGTCGGCTATCGCTCAGTGCACTCGGAACATATGGAACCGGTAAAGGGTGGTATCCGCTATGCTCCGTCCGTCAATCAGGACGAGGTCGAAGCACTGGCCGCGCTAATGACCTACAAATGTGCCTTGGTCGAAGCACCTTTTGGTGGCTCTAAGGGCGGTCTGTGCATCGACCCGCGTCAATACGACGAACATGAGCTGGAGCAGATCACCCGCCGCTTTGCCTATGAGTTGGCCAAGCGTGACCTGATCCACCCGTCTCAGAACGTTCCCGCCCCAGACATGGGCACCGGCGAGCGTGAGATGGCCTGGATTGCGGACCAATACGCGCGCATGAACACCACCGACATCAACGCGCGCGCCTGTGTCACCGGTAAGCCGTTGAACGCGGGCGGTATCTCGGGGCGGGTCGAAGCGACGGGCCGGGGTGTCCAATATGCGCTGCGCGAGTTCTTCCGTGATCCGCGCGACGTGGCCAAGGCCGGGCTCAGCGGTTCGCTTGATGGCAAGCGCGTGATCGTTCAGGGCCTTGGTAATGTGGGTTATCATGCTGCGAAGTTCCTGCAGGAAGAGGACGGCTCCAAGGTCGTCGGCATCATCGAACGGGACGGGGCGCTGTACAACGTCGATGGCCTGGACGTCGAAGGTGTACGCAACTGGATCGTCAAACATGGTGGTGTGACGGGCTACCCTGACGCGACCCATACAGCTGACGGTGGCGCAGTACTGGAAGAGGACTGTGACATCCTGATTCCGGCGGCGCTTGAAGGCGTTATCAACCTGGGCAACGCGGCCAACATCAAGGCACCCTTGATTATCGAAGCCGCGAATGGCCCGGTGACGGCCGGAGCGGATGAGATCCTGCGTAAGAGGGGCACCGTGATTATTCCCGATATGTATGCCAACGCTGGCGGTGTGACGGTGTCCTACTTCGAGTGGGTCAAGAACCTCAGCCACATCCGGTTTGGGCGGATGCAGCGTCGTCAGGAAGAGGCACGCCACCAGTTGGTGATTGATGAGCTGGAGCGCTTGGATCGCTATCTTGGGGATGCCTGGTCAATGACACCTGAGTTCAAGCAAAAGTATCTGCGCGGCGCTGATGAACTGGAGCTTGTCCGCTCGGGCTTGGATGACACCATGCGGATTGCCTATCAGTCGATGCGTGAGATCTGGCACGATCGCGCCGATGTCGAGGATCTGCGGACCGCGGCCTATCTGGTGTCGATCAACAAGGTTGCGGCCAGCTATCGCGCAAAGGGCCTGTAGGCTCTTTGATAAGAAATTGGGCGGCGCGCGAATTTGCGCGCCGCCCTTTTACGACCCGCGTTAAAAAAACACAGTTTTTCAACGAATTGAGCCCGTGAGGGTGGGAGAATGGCGGGAGTGCTCTATTGTCCCCATGTGAGACAATCAAAGGAGCACCGTATGACCCCGAAAATGTGTTCTCTCGCCGTATTTGGCAGTGCCATTCTGCTGACTGGGGCCGAAGCAGGAGCCCAACAACGCACGGGATGGGCAGCACAATTTGATGGGCTGGCGGTTTATCAGGGCAACGCAGGCCTAAGCGGCGGCGGCGAATTCAGCTCGGAGCGGGCGTTCCTGCGTACAGGCGCGCTTTATCGTTTCGAAAGCGGTGCATCAGCGGGCCTTTTCTTGAGCTACGGTCAGTTTTCCTATGACTTCAGCTTGGCCGGTAATCAGCCCTGGAACCGTATACGCGATGTGCGGATCTCGGCGCCTGTGCGGTTTTCCGTAGGGCAAAATGCAACAGTTTTCTTCTCACCTCAGGTTCGCTGGGACTACGAGGACGGCGCAGCGTCGTCCGATGGGCGCACGTATGGTGTCTTTGCGGGCATCACATGGCAAGTAAACCCGAACCTGCGGATCGGACCTGCATTTGGCGCCTTCTCGGAGTTGGGTACCGACGGGACCGAGGTCTTTCCAGCACTTCTGGTCGATTGGGACATCGCACCACGCTGGAACGTGAGTACCGGAACGGGGTTGGGCGCGACGCAAGGGCCGGGTGTGATCTTGAGCTATCAATATTCGGATGCCCTGAGCTTCTCTCTTGGAGCACGGTCTGAACGCGTGCGGTTTCGGTTGGACAACACAGGCCTTGCCCCCGGTGGTGTGGGCGAGGATCGCAGCATTCCCGTGGCGGTATCCGTGGATTACGAGCCGAACCCGGGTGTTCGGGTGAGTGCCTTTGTCGGAGCAGAGTTCGATGGCCGTCTTACGCTGGATTCCGCCGCAGGTACCGAGATCAGCCGTCAAGACTACGACACCGCACCGATTGTGGGATTTGCTGCACGCATCCGGTTCTGAACCGACCATAGCTGGACGTCTTTGCGACAAATCCGGTCGGAGTCTGACATGTTTTTGTCGAAAAGCGATATGGTGATCTAGGGGCGGGTTGCTACATCTGTTCCGACGGGCGCATTCCGGCCCGACAGGAGGAAGCAGATCATGCGTTTTTCAGGCCTTCGCGTTCTCAAGGAAGGGTTGACCGGCAACAAGGGCTGGAAACCCCATTGGCGCGATCCCGAACCCAAGGCGGAATATGACATCGTCATCATCGGTGGCGGCGGTCACGGTCTGGCGACGGCCTTTTACCTGGCCAAGGAACATGGGTTGACCAACATCGCGGTGCTGGAAAAAGGCTATATCGGTGGCGGCAACATTGGTCGGAACACGACCATCGTGCGGGCCAACTACTTCCTGCAGGGCAATTCCGAGTTTTATTCCCATTCGCTGAAACTGTGGGAAGGGTTGGAAGAAGACCTGAACTACAACGTGATGCATTCGCAGCGCGGGATCATCAATTTGTTCCATTCCGATGGGCAGCGCGATGCGCGGGCGCGGCAGGGCAACATGATGCTCAGCCAGGGCGACGATGCGATCCTTCTGGGTCGGGACGAGTTACGCAAGATGTTGCCTTACCTGGATTTCGACAATGGTCGTTTTCCGATCTATGGCGGACTGTATCACCCGCGCGGTGGCACGGCGCGCCACGATGCTGTGGCCTGGGGCTTTGCCCGTGGGGCGGATCAGCGCGGTGTGGATCTGCTGCAGAACTGCGAAGTGACCGGAATCGACATTGATGGCGGCAAGGTCAAAGGCGTACAAACCTCGCGCGGGCCTATCCGGGCCAAGAAGGTGGCGATGGTGGTTGCGGGCCGCTCCAGTCAGGTAGCAGCGATGGCGGGTATGAACCTGCCGATCGAAAGCCACATCCTGCAAGCCTTTGTGACCGAAGGATTGAAGCCGGTGATCGACAACGTGGTCACCTTTGGCATGGGGCATTTCTATATCAGCCAATCGGACAAGGGCGGTTTGGTCTTTGGCGGCGATCTGGATTACTACGCCTCATATGCGGCGCGGGGCAACTTGCCGACAGCGGAACACGTGATGGAGGCGGGCATGGCTCTGATGCCGATGATCGGCAAGGCCAAGATGCTGCGCAGTTGGGGCGGGATCATGGATATGTCCCCAGACGGATCACCCATCATCGACCGGACCCATATCGACGGGCTCTACCTGAACTGCGGCTGGAACTACGGCGGGTTCAAGGCAGTACCGGGCTCGGGCAACGTCTTTGCCCATCTGATCGCGACAGATCGCTATCATGAGAACGCCACAGGCTATCAGCTGGATCGTTTCCGCACCGGGCGGGGCATCATCGACGAAGAGGGCCGCGGCTCTCAACACAACCTGCACTAGGGGATGAGGCAGATGTCGGATTTCCGTATTTGTAACGAGAAGAAGCAGGGGGTTAAGGTATGAGGATCACCTGTCCGATCTGCGGCGAGCGGGATCGTCGCGAATTCTACTACAAGGGGCACGCATTGGCGCTCGACCGGCCAGCGCCGGATGCGGGCGAAGAGGCCTGGGACAATTACGTTTACCTGCGTGAGAATCCGGCCGGTGAAACCCGCGACTTGTGGCAGCACGAGGGCGGCTGCGGTGCCTGGATCGAAGTGACGCGCAACACGGTGACCCACGAAATCATCGCGACGCGATTGGTGTCGGAGGTGAAGTCATGAGGGTCGCAAACAGGGGTCTGCTGGATCACAGCAAGCCGGTGACATTTTCGTTCGACGGGGTGAACTACACTGGGCTGGAGGGTGATACACTCGCCTCGGCGCTGCTCGCCAATGAGGTTCGGCTAGTGGGTCGTTCGTTCAAATATCACCGCCCGCGCGGCATCTTGACGGCGGGCAGTGAAGAACCAAATGCGCTGGTGACCGTCGGGCAGGATGGGCGGCAAGACCCCAATGTGCGCGCCACGATGCAGGAGCTTTACGACGGCCTGCAGGCGCGCAGTCAGAACCGTGGGCTGTCACTGCAGTTTGATCCGATGGCGATCACCGATCTGGCGGCGCCGTTCCTGGGTGCGGGCTTCTATTACAAGACCTTCATGTGGCCGCGCGCGTTCTGGGAAAAGCTTTATGAGCCGATCATTCGTCGCGCTGCCGGTCTGGGCGCGCTGTCGGGTGAAGACAACGCAGATGTCTATGACAAGGCCTATGCCTTCTGCGACCTGCTGGTGATCGGGTCCGGTCCTGCTGGCTTGATGGCCGCCTTGGTGGCTGGTCGCGCCGGGGCTGATGTGATCCTGGCCGAAGAAGACAGCCGCATGGGCGGGCGTCTGCTGGCCGAGACGCATGAGATCGACGGTAAACCCGGCCATGTCTGGGCTGACGAGGTTTTGGCCGAGCTGGGCGCGATGGACAACGTGCGCCTGATGACGCGTACGACCGTGACCGGGGCCTATGACGGCGGCACATTTGGCGCGTTGGAACGTGTGCGCCACCATCTGGGCAGCCGCCCGGCAGGCGCGCCGATCGAGACGTTCTGGCGGATTGCGTCGAAACGCGCGGTTCTGGCCGCAGGCGCTCTGGAGCGTCCCGTGGCGTTCCGCAACAATGACCGTCCCGGCATCATGACCGCAGGCGCGGTGCGGGCTTATCTGAACCGTTGGGGCGTAGCTCCGGGGCAGCGAGTGGCCGTTTTTGGCAACACCAATGACATCCACCGCACGGCACGTGACCTGCTGAATGCAGGCGTTCATGTGGCCGGTGTTATCGACAGTCGTCATGATGGGCCGACGTCCGATGACTACCCTGTTTATCGCGGCGCGCAGGTTTCAAACAGCGCTGGGCGCAAGGCGCTGGAATCGATCACCATCCGCAGCGCCAGTGGCGAGCAGAACCTGCACGCCGACTGTCTGGCGATGACTGGCGGCTGGAACCCGACCGTGCATATGACCTGCCACATGAACGGGCGCCCGACCTGGAAACGCGAGATCGAGAGCTTTGTGCCGACGCCTGGCGCGATCCCGGGGCTGGAAGCGGCGGGCGCTTGCAATGGGGCCTTTTCCACCGCGGCGTGTTTGCGTGAAGGGGCTGAGGTCGCCGCCCGTGCGCTGGCCGATCTGGGATACCAAGCGCCGGACGTGGCACAGCCGCAGGCCGAGGATGAAGCGTATGAGATCGCGCCATTGTGGGCGGTTCCGGGCAAAGGCCGCGCCTGGCTCGATTTCCAGAACGACGTCACGGTCAAGGATGTGAAACAGGCCGCGGTTGAGAACTTCCGCTCGGTCGAGCATATGAAACGCTACACCACGCAAGGGATGGCGACCGATCAGGGCAAGAACTCGAACGTGGCGGCACTGGCCATTCTGGCCGATGCCACCGGCCGTGGGATCCCTGAGACCGGCACGACGACGTTCCGCCCACCGTATTCGCCGGTGGCCATTGCGGCCTTTGGGGCAGGGGGCACCGGCAAGAGCTTTGCTGCCGAACGCTTTACCACCTCGCACAAGGCGACCGTCGAACGGGGCGCACCGCTGATCGAGGCGGGGCTGTGGTACCGTCCCAGCTATTTCCCCAAGGCGGGCGAACCCACTTGGCTTGAAAGCTGTAACCGTGAGGTTGGTTATGTCCGCAACGCGGTTGGGATTGCTGACGTCTCGACCTTGGGCAAGATCGACGTTCAGGGCAAGGATGCCGGTCAGTTCCTGGACTTCGTCTACACCAACATGTTCTCGACGCTGAAGGTCGGGCGCACGCGCTATGGTCTGATGCTGCGCGAGGATGGGTTTGTCATGGATGATGGCACCACCGCGCGGCTGGGGGAGAACCACTATGTGATGACCACCACCACCGCAGGTGCAGGTGAAGTGATGAAGCACCTGGAGTTCGTCAATCAGGCGCTGGCCCGCGATTTGGATGTACAGTTCACCTCTGTCACGGAACAATGGGCGCAGTTTGCGGTTGCAGGGCCAAAGTCGCGCGCGTTGCTGGATACGCTGCTGGACAAACCGCTGACGGACGAAGACTGGCCCTTCATGGCCTGTGGTCCGGTCAAGGTTTTAGGCATTGATGCGCGTCTGTTCCGCATCTCGTTTTCGGGTGAACACGCCTATGAGGTTGCTGTACCGGCCCGTTATGGCGACAGCCTGTTCCGCCTGCTGGCCAAAAAAGCAGAAGAGGTGGGCGGTGGCGTCTACGGGATGGAGGCGCTCAACGTGCTGCGAATTGAAAAGGGGTTCATCACCCACTCGGAAATCCACGGACGGACCACGGCCTATGACATTGGCATGGGGCGGATGGTTTCAGCCAAGAAGGACTGCATCGGCAAGACGATGACACAGCGACCGGGGCTTGAAGAGCCGGGGCGTGAGGTTCTGGTGGGTTTGAAGCCGGTCGAGAAAGACGGGCAGGTTCTGGCGGGCGCGCATCTGTACAAAAAGGGCGACGAACCGATCCGAACCAATGACCAGGGCTATCTGACATCCGTATGTCATTCACCCACGATGGGTCACATGCTGGCGCTTGGGTTCCTGGCCGATGGGCGCGAGCGTCATGGAGAGGTTGTGAAGATGGTCGATGGGTTGCGCGGAGTCGAAACGCTCTGCGAGGTGGTCGATCCGGTGTTTTTTGACCAACAGGGGGAACGGGTCCGTGGATAATCTTACAGCTCTTTCGCCCTGTGCGGGTCTATTGCCGCTGACGATTGGCACCGCGAAAGTAGTCGAGCTTGAACCAGGGCATCTGACCTCTGTCGCGCCTTACAATGGACAGTTGAACAAGCTGTCCAAGGCGATGAAGGCAGCGCATGGGGTCGAATACCCGCAGGCCAATGGCCTGATCCGGGATGGCGATACGCAAGCCGTTTGGTTCGGGCATGCACAGGCGATGCTGGTTGGCCCCGCGGTGGATGCGGGGTTGGCTAAACACGCGGCTTTGACGGATCAGTCCGACGCTTGGGCAGTTGTCACCCTATCGGGCGATACGGCCGAAGATGTTTTGGCGCGACTTGTGCCATTGGATGTGCGCTTGGCGCATTTCCCGGCTGGCACTGCGGTTCGCACGCAACTGATGCACCTGACGGTTTCGCTGGCACGCTTGGATGAGGGGACGTTTCAGATCATGGCGTTCCGTTCGATGGCGCACACTCTGGTACACGATCTGAAAACGGCCATGGAAGCTGTGGCCGCGCGGGGTTAACCTGCACGGTAACAGAACTGATTCCGGGAGAGACCATTGATGATCCGTCTTGCAACCGCTGCTTCTTTGGCTGCCGCCCTGTTGGCGACACCCGTTGTTGCTGCTGACACTAAAGAGCAAAGCTGCACTTATCAGGCACAAGTGGTCGCGGCCATTCAGAATGCGCGTTTGGACCGGGTCAAGGAACGGGATGTGGCCAAGGTGGTCGCTGCCACCAACCCTACATGGCCCGAGAATTACAATGCCGCGATCCCTTTGATCGCACCTTGGGTTTACGAGCAGAAAAAATCGGTTCTGCGCAAGGAAAACCTGGGCGAGGCGTGGCTGGAACTCTGCCTGAAACAGTAAACTGAAGACTGATGGCTGTGCCGCTCTTGGCGGCGGGGCCCATCTCTGACACAGTACCGATATGTCACTGACTCCCGGATTCATGGATGAGCTGCGCTCTCGCGTCAGCCTGACCCAAGTGGTTGGGCGCAAGGTGACGTGGGATCCGCGTAAGTCCAACCAGGGTAAGGGTGACATGTGGTCCCCGTGCCCCTTCCATCATGAAAAAACGGCGTCTTTTCATGTAGATGATCGTAAGGGGTTCTATTACTGCTTTGGCTGTCACGCCAAGGGTGACGCGATCAAGTTCGTGCAGGAAACCGAAAATGTTTCCTTTATTGAGGCGGTCGAGATCCTGGCGCGCGAGGTCGGGATGACATTACCCGCCCGCGATCCCAAAGCACAAGAAAAGCAGGATCGCCGGAGCCAACTGGCCGAGGTGATGGAACAGGCTGTGCAGTTCTTTCGCTTGCAACTCAACACTGGTGGCGGAGCGGCGGCGCGCGACTACATCACGCGGCGTGGCCTGAATGGTCCGGCGCTGGAACGGTGGGAGATCGGTTTTGCCCCTGATGGTTGGCAGGGCTTGTGGGATCACCTGCGCGGCAAAAGCGTGGCCGAAGATTTGATTCTTGGCGCGGGATTGGCCAAGCCGTCGAACAAAGGCAAGAAACCCTATGACACCTTCCGCAACCGTATCATGTTCCCGATCCGCGATGCGCGCGGGCGCTGTGTGGCCTTTGGTGGCCGCGCGATGGACCCAAATGACAATGCCAAATACCTGAACTCTCCCGAGACCGAGCTCTTTGACAAGGGCCGCAACCTCTACAACCACGGACCTGCCCGGCAGGCGGCGGGGCAGGGGCAACCGCTGATCGTGGCCGAAGGGTATATGGACGTCATTGCCCTGGCCGAGGGCGGTTTTGGTGCTTCGGTCGCGCCTCTGGGCACGGCAATTACGGAAAACCAGCTACAACTTTTGTGGCGCATCTCGGACGAGCCGATTATTGCTCTGGATGGCGACAAAGCCGGTCTTCGTGCCGCGATGCGGGTGATTGATCTGGCCCTGCCGCTGTTAGAGGCGGGGAAATCGGTTCGTTTTGCGCTGATGCCCGAAGGCAAGGACCCGGACGACCTGATCAAGGCCGAAGGCCCCGCCGCGGTACAGGCTGTGCTGGATGCTGCGATCCCTATGGTGCGGCTGCTGTGGCAGCGCGAGACCGAAGGTAAGGTGTTCGACAGCCCCGAGCGTAAAGCTGCGCTGGACAAGACCTTGCGTGAAAAGATCAAACAGATCCGCGACCCCTCGATTCGCTCGCACTATGGACAAGAGATTAAGGACCTGCGTTGGGATCTGTTCCGCCCGAACCGCAAGCAAGGCGGCAAGAGCAGCTGGCAACCGCGTGGAAAATGGAAGCCCGAGCGCCTGTCAGCCTTGCCGGGTACGCGCCAATCCCTATTGGCTTCGGGGGGGACAACGCTCAGGTACATATGCGCGAGGCCGTCATCTTGGCCACGGCCATAGCAACTCCTGAGGTGGTCGTGCAGTTTGAGGTTCAGATCGAGGACATGGAATGCCGCGATCCCGATTATGCCATCTTGCGTGATGTGATCCTGCGCTATGCCATCGACGCGCCCGACCAACTGACGGACCGGATTTTTGACGCTTTGGGGCCCGATGCCCTTGAAAACCTGCGCTCCCTTCGCCATGTCGCAATCAGCCCCTGTGTCCGCAATCCCGGCGATGTCGAACTGGCTGAGCTGACGCTCAACGAAGAACTCGCAAAATTGACCGCATACCGGGGGCTGAGCGCCGAAATTGCCGAGGCCGAAGAAGAGATGGCCGGGCAGACGGATGAGGCGATCACCTGGCGTCTGGGCCAGGCTGCCGAAGCCCGTAACAAGGCGACCCGAAGCGAGAATGAGGACAAGGCGATCTATGACGTTGGGGACAACGGAGCGCGAATCAATCGGGAAGAGCGTGACGCCTTTGCCGCAATCACGGCGGGAATCAATTTCGAGAAGAAGCGCAGGTAGTGCGTTTTGGTAAAGAATAGGTAGAAAAAAACAGGTAAACGGGTGGCCGAATCATTTCATCGCGCTAATGATTCGATCTATCCGAATCACCCAGCCCCTGCAGGAGCACTTAATGGCCGCCAAAGACACCAACGACGACCGCAAGCCCGACGACCAGGAACAGGAAATCTCGCTCGACATGAGCCAGGCCGCGGTCAAGAAGATGATCGCCGAGGCCCGCGAGAAGGGATACATCACATACGATCAGCTCAATCAGGTTCTGCCGCCCGATCAGGTGAGCTCGGAACAGATCGAGGATGTGATGTCGATGCTGTCCGAAATGGGCATTAACATCATCGAAGATGAAGAAGCCGAAGACGAAGAGCAAAAGGGCGCGACCGAGCTGGTGACGACGGACAGCAACCGCGAAGTTACCCTGTCGACCGGTACGGCGGAAAAGCTGGACCGCACCGACGACCCGGTTCGCATGTACCTGCGCGAGATGGGCAGCGTTGAACTGCTGAGCCGCGAAGGCGAGATCGCTATCGCCAAGCGGATCGAGGCTGGTCGCAATACGATGATCGCGGGGCTGTGTGAGAGCCCGCTGACCTTTCAGGCGATTACAATCTGGCACGACGAACTTCTGAGCGAAGATATTCTTCTGCGCGACGTCATCGATCTGGAGACCACGTTCTCGGGTCAGATGGATGACGACGAAGAAGAGCCCGTCGTTGATACCTCGGCCGTTCAGGCGGCCAAGCCAGCCAAAGACGAAGGTCCCGAGTTGGACGCAGACGGCAATCCGATTGCCAAGGACGACGACGACGACGAAGACGAACAGGCCAACATGTCGCTTGCCGCGATGGAGGCCGCGCTCAAGGATCAGGTGCTGACCACGCTGGAACGCATCTCGTCTGACTATGCGCAACTTTCGGAAATGCAGGACAGCCGGATTTCGGCGACGTTGAACGAAGATGGCTCGTTCAGCTCCAAGGACGAGGACGTCTATCAGGCGCTGCGATCCGAGATCGTGGAGCTGGTGAACGGCCTGCACCTGCACAACAACCGTATCGAAGCGCTGATTGACCAGTTGTATGGCATCAACCGCCGGATCATGTCGCTGGACAGCTCGATGGTGAAACTGGCTGATCAGGCTCGCATCAACCGTCGCGAGTTCATCGAGGCATATCGCGGTCGTGAACTGGATCCGAACTGGCTGTCAGACATGGCCGAAAAGCCGGGTCGCGGCTGGCAGATGTTCATCGAACGCTCGACCTCCAAGGTCGAAGAACTGCGCAACGATATGGCTCAGGTCGGTCAATATGTTGGTCTGGACATCAGTGAATTCCGCCGCATCGTGCAGCAGGTCCAGAAGGGTGAAAAAGAGGCCCGTCAAGCCAAGAAAGAAATGGTCGAGGCCAACTTGCGCCTGGTTATTTCGATCGCCAAAAAATACACCAACCGCGGCCTGCAATTCCTTGATCTTATTCAGGAAGGTAACATCGGCCTGATGAAGGCGGTCGATAAATTTGAATATCGCCGCGGGTACAAGTTCTCGACCTATGCGACGTGGTGGATCCGTCAGGCGATCACACGCTCGATCGCGGATCAGGCGCGCACCATCCGTATTCCGGTCCACATGATCGAGACGATCAACAAGCTGGTTCGAACCGGTCGCCAAATGCTGCACGAGATCGGTCGCGAGCCGACGCCGGAAGAGCTGGCCGAAAAGCTACAGATGCCGCTGGAGAAGGTTCGCAAGGTGATGAAGATCGCCAAAGAGCCGATCTCTCTGGAAACACCGATCGGCGACGAAGAAGACAGCCAACTGGGCGATTTCATCGAGGACAAGAATGCTGTGCTGCCTTTGGACAGTGCCATTCAGGAAAACCTCAAGGAAACTACGACCCGGGTTCTGGCCTCGCTCACCCCGCGTGAGGAACGGGTTTTGCGGATGCGCTTTGGCATCGGCATGAACACCGACCATACGCTGGAAGAGGTTGGCCAGCAGTTCAGCGTGACCCGTGAACGGATCCGTCAGATCGAGGCCAAGGCGCTGCGTAAGCTCAAGCACCCCAGCCGCTCGCGAAAACTGCGGTCGTTCCTGGATCAGTAACGCGCTATTGCCGGAAAAATGTGTTAAGCCCAAGAGCGCCCCGGAGGGCGCTCTTTTCCGTTTTGGAGTTTTTGTTGGATGTTTCGGTTAGCAGTACTTTTGATCTTTCTGGGCAACACGGCGATGGCGCAATGCCCTGACGGTGCCCAAACTCTGGTATCGTGCACTGTAAAGGGTGGAACCAAACAATTGACGACGTGTTTGCTGGATGACAGGGCCAGTTACGCCTATGGTTCTGTAGGGCGTTCGCCTGAGTTGTCGCTGGTGCATCCCGTGGGTAGCGTCGACATGCAGCCTTGGCCCGGAGTTGGGTCAACCATCTGGGAATCATTCACTTTTCGAAATCAAGACATTGGATATGTCGTTCATTATGGGATTGAACGCACTCCTGACGGTGAGGTGAGTGGCGGAATTACTGTGATGCAGGGCGACCGCGAACTGGCATATCTGAGTTGCGATCCCGGGTCGGTCAATACGTCAGGCTATGGTCTGCCACTGTTTGAAGCCAAGGAACGGGCGGGTCAGGTCTACTCTCACGAAACGCAAAGCTGGAATTGAGCTGCCCGTCTGGACTTGCCAGTCGAAGGTGCACAAGCCATGACAACGCCGTGACATGCGCTGTCCGACTGTGCTTAGACGCACTAGACTGTGGAGTAGAAATAGAACTTATGGAAATCAGACCCATGAAACACGTAGTTACAGTATCGGCCATCGTTGCAACCTTTGCTCTGGCGCTGCCCAGTTCGGCCAATTCGTTCTTCTCTTCGCGCAACGGTGCGCGGGTATTGCCCCTTAACTCTGCGGTATTCGAAGTCGTTCCTCGCACTGCGGGCCGAACCAACGACATCTGGTGTGCCGCGGCCGACTATGCGCAGCGTGGGGTGGGCGCAAGTTGGAAAAGTCGAATTTATGTCGTGCGTGGACGTGGGCCCAGCGAAACCACAGGCCGACGTACCGCTGTACAGTTCACGCTGGATCCGCAGGCTGCAGGAGTAACACCGATCGAGGGTGGTTTTTTCACAACAGGTTTTTCGGTTGGCGACAGCATGTCCGTGTCTCAGGCAAACGGCTTTTGTGAACCGGTGCCAATTCGTTTCTGACGACTTGCAGAGGCGCCTGTGCTTCGTCACAGTCGCCTCATGCAGACAGAGTTCATGATATCAACGCAAGGGCAGGGGCTTTATGAGATCACCCCCTCGTTTTGGAATGGACGCGGCGCAGCAAGCAGGATGGATTGCTGACACTCTTTGTGCGCCATACTTCTTGTTCTTTACTCATTCAGGAAAACGCGGATCCTGAGGTGCAGACTGACTTGGCAGCGTTTTTCCATCGATTGGTTCCGCCGACCACCGATCCAGCGATGTCATACCTCCAGCATACGTATGAAGGGCCCGATGATATGCCTGCCCATATCAAGGCGGCCATAATGCCTGTCTCTTTATCGATCCCGGTATCGAATGGGGTGCCCGTTCTGGGCACGTGGCAGGGGATTTATTTGTTCGAACACCGAAACGCGCCGCATTCCCGTAAAATCGCTGCACATCTGAGCTGAAATTGCCCCACCATCTAGCGGTTTAAAATCCCCTCTACCCAAACTGTAGAGGCTGCCCTATAGTTGTGGATAAGTGGGCCGAAGCGCTCACAATCAGAGGCGGAAACGAACGAGGGAGAAGGCGGATGCGCTGCCCGTTTTGCGGAAATATAGATACACAGGTCAAGGACTCACGCCCAGCCGAGGATCACGTTTCGATCCGGCGACGTCGGTTTTGTCCGGCCTGTGGTGGACGGTTCACAACCTACGAGCGGGTTCAGCTGCGCGATCTGGTGGTGATCAAGACCAACGGCAAGCGCGAAGATTTTGACCGGGATAAGCTGGAAAGGTCCATCCGCATTTCGATGCAGAAACGACCGATCGAGCCTGAGCGCATTGATCAGATGATTTCCGGTATCGTACGGCGGCTCGAGAGCATGGGGGAAACTGACATTCCATCGAAACAGATCGGTGAAATTGTCATGGAAGCTCTGGCCCGCATCGACACGGTCGCATACGTGCGATTTGCAAGTGTATACAAAAACTTCCAGGCGGCGGATGATTTCGAGGAGTTTGTTCATGAACTACGCCCGCCGGTTCCCCCTAGCGAAGAGTAAATCCGTTGGACAATAGGTACATGGCGCTCGCCCTATCACTGGGGCGGCGCGGTCAGGGTTCGTGCTGGCCCAATCCGGCTGTGGGATGTGTCATCGTCAAGGATGGGCGCATCGTTGGTCGCGGCTGGACGCAACCTGGCGGGCGGCCCCATGCGGAGCCCATAGCACTTGCGCAGGCGGGCGAGGCCGCGCGCGGTGCCACGGCCTATGTTTCCTTGGAACCGTGTTCGCACCACGGTAAGACGCCACCCTGTTCACAAGCGCTGATCGACGCCGGTGTGGCTCGTGTTGTTTGTGCTTTGCAGGACAGCGACCCACGTGTGTCGGGGCAGGGGTTCGATATGCTGCGAGCGGCGGGGATCGAGGTGACGACCGGTGTTCTCAGCAACGACGCGACACGCGATCACGCGGGGTTCCTGCTGCGGACTGAACAGGGGCGACCATTGGTGACGTTGAAACTGGCCAGCAGTTTTGATGGCCGCATCGCCACTGCTACCGGCGAGAGCAAATGGATCACCGGACCTCATGCGCGGCGCGCGGTACATGCGATGCGCGCCCGACACGACGCGGTTCTGGTGGGTGCCGGTACGGCGCGAACAGATGATCCTTCGTTGACTGTGCGGGACATGGGCGTCGAGCACCAGCCCGTGCGCGTTGTCGTCTCGCGCCATCTGGACCTGCCCTTGATGAGCCAACTGGCCCGTACCGCTAAAGAGGTGCCGGTCTGGCTGTGCCACGGTCCGGGAGCCGACATCGAACGGATCAAGGCGTGGGAAGGATTGGGTGCAAAGCTGATCCCCTGCGCGCTCCATGGGGTACAGATCGACGCCAGAGATCTGTTGCAACAACTGGGCAGCGAAGGTTTGACGCGTGTGTTCTGTGAAGGCGGCTCGGCTCTGGCTGCGTCGCTGTTGGCGGATGATTTGGTGGACGAGTTGATTGGTTTTTCTGCTGGGCTGGCCATCGGGGCCGAAGGGCTGCCATCACTGGGGGCCATGGGATTGGACCGGCTGGCTCAAGCGCCACGGTTTCAACTGGCCGAAACGCGGGCCATTGGCCCGGACATCCTGCACCGTTGGACACGCGCGTTGCGTTAGAGCGATAGAATAAGCTAGGAAAATCTGAGTATTCGAATACGATCCCTTAGGAAATTCGGGGAGGGTATTCATGAAACGATCCATTGTGGCGGCTGTGGTTCTGGCCGCGCTACCGATCACATCTTACGCACAATCCAACAGGCTTAACCCAACGGCTGACTACGCGCTGATCAACGGCCGTGTGCATACGATGGACAGCGAAAACAGGATCGTCAGCGCCGTTGGCATCGAAGGGGACAAGATTGTCTATGTGGGCGAAGCGGATGGTTTGAAGAATGTGATTGGGATTGGCACGGAAGTGATCGATCTTGAAGGGCGCATGGTACTGCCCGGCTTTGTCGATGGTCACATTCATGCGGCTGCGGGTGGCTTGATCATGCTAGGCGTCGATCTGCAAACCGATGACAAGGACGAGTTGTTCGCCCGCATACGTAGTGAAGTCGAGAGTAACAAGGACGACATCATCCTCGGTTACGGCATCCGCTTTAACCCTTGGACCGATGGCAATCCGACAGCCGCCATGCTGGACGAGATCGAAAGCGAACGGCCGGTCTATCTGTGGGCCATTGACGGGCATGCGGCTTGGGTCAACTCAAAGGCTCTGGAGCTTGCAGGCATTGACAAAGATACGCCCGAAACGGTGCCGGGGTTTTCTTTTTTGAACGTGATGCTGATGGCAACCCCACCGGGTGGATCGTAGAGATCCCGGCGCAGATGCAAGTTCTAACGTCGCTCATCGATGTGACGCCAGAGTTTTTGTCCGAGGGGGTTGGCCAATGGTTACAGCGCTTTGCGGCCGCAGGTATCACTTCGGTCCATGATCACGGCATTCAGGGAATGAGCCAGCAAGAAGGCTTTCAGATGATGGCCGATTTTGAGGCAAAAGGTGAATTGCCTGTACGCTTCATCGGTTCGTATTATTGGAACGACGGCAGCATCGATCCGCTTCCCGGAACCATCGAGCTGCAAGAGCAGTTCAACTCTGAACTGGTACAGGCGCAATACCTCAAGATTAACATGGACGGTGGGGACGACAAGTGGAACGCGCTTTATGTAGATCCCTATACCGACAAGCCCGATCTTGTTCCTGATCCGATCATTCCGGTTGATATCGTCAAAGATGCGGTGATCCGCGCGGATGCGGCCGGAATAAACGTTACCTGCCACTGTTTCGGTGATCTCGCAGTGCGAACACTGTTGGATGCGATCGAAGCCGCCATTGCTGCCAACCCGCAACGTGAGCGGGCCCACAAGATCACCCATGGAACGTTGATCCATCCCGACGACTACGCACGCTTTGCCGAGCTGGGAGTAATATATGACAGTTCCGGCGCTTGGATGAGCTTTGACCCTCTTTTGCAGACCGTTTCCACCAGTCGCCTGGGCGCAGAGCGAGTGCAAGCGATGTTCCCGGTCAACCGGGTTGCCGACGCAGGCGGAGTATTCTCTTTCGGTTCGGATTGGCCGGTCTCAGGGTATGTCTCGGAGTATCGCCCGTTGGTTGCAATTGAAACCGGGGCAACGCGGCAACTGCGCGCGCGTCGGGACGTGGCGCCATTGGGTGGCGAAGAAGCCAAGTTGCCGCTTCAGCTTGCGTTGGAAGCTCATACCATCAACGCCGCGCGGAGCATGGGTATGCAAGATCAAGTCGGTAGTTTGGAAGTGGGCAAGAAAGCGGACATCGTTGTGTTGGAGCAGGACCTCTATGAAGTTGAACCAGAGCGAATTTCCGATGTCGCGGTCACTTACACGATCATGGGCGGGCAGTTGACTTATGAAAAGGCGGATTAAGTCCTACCGCCAGACATGCGCATAGGTGGCAAAGACGCCCTGCAATTTCGAGAGCAAGCGATTGGCCAGTCCGGGATGCGGAACAGTTCCTGACGTGAGCCGGTCGACAATCACCTCGACAGGGCAAGGTTGATTGGTGACGGGGTCATAATAGCGCGGGTAGTCGATCAACGCTGCGTGCACCAGCCCTTGCAGGGATGGTTGGGCTGCGCGACGGGCAGGAACAGGGCCTAGATCGCGGGTCAGCCCCCATCCCGCGTAAAACGGTGCACCCAATGCGGTAACTTTTACGCCTCGTAACAGCGCCTCGAATCCCAATAGCGACGTCATCGTCCAAACTTCGTCTACATGTTCCAGCAAGGCGGTTGGGTCAGCATCTACGGCGACCACATTTGCATACTCCATGGGATCGATCTGACCGGTTCGCAATCCTGCTTCGACATCGGGATGAGGCTTATAGATGATCACGGCATCCGGGTTCGCTTTGCGCGTTTGCTGCAGTAGAGCAAGGTTGGTTTTCACAGCGCCCGCACCGGTGCGGATCGAGGCGTCATCTTCAACCTGGCCGGGCACCAGAATGCGATGTCCTTTTGGAAGGGCAGGGATAGCACCACCAAGGTTGTACTTGCTCAACCCTTTGCCGTTCAGTTCGTTGATCAACCGATCCACGCGAATTGTCTGATCCAGCCGTAGATTGCCACGAGATGCAATCAGTGCCTCCAGCCGAGAAGGTCGGGTCGGGTCATAGTAAATTCCAAGATCATCGGTTACCAGCGACAGGGCGGGAACCAGTTCAGCACCCAATCCACGAGAGCGTAGAAACCCGTCTTCTATTCTAACGGCACTCTCGTGAGTTTTGGTCGCTGTTCCGGCCCAGACCATGTGGCGCCGTTCCGACAGGTCGTCAGGTGCATCGTCAAAGCGCATTTGCTTCTGCTGACCAAAGAACTTCTGCAAAGGTTTGCGTTTCCAAAGTCGCATCCCGCTCGCAACCCAACCCTGACTGTCCTGCCGCCACGCACGGGTTTTGGATTCTAGTGTGGCAAGTACATCTTCGAGGTCGCACAGCCGGTCCTGGTAAGGGTCATACCATGTAGGTGCCAGGATCATCGCTGCTGTAAACAGTTGCGCACGCGTTAGTTTTCGAGTGCGCCGTGGTACTGGGAACTCGTCCGCCGTCAGGCCCCAACCCGCATAGAACGGTTGCCCAAAAACGCGGGGTTTGTGCCCGGCCAGGATTGCTTCGAACCCCAGTTGCGAGGACAGGGTATAGACGCCGACCGCGCCTTCGAGCAGGGTCCACGGACTAACCGGATCACTAAGCAGGCTGACGCGGTTTGTGGCATCGGCGGAAGAGTAGTAGCCGGGGCGATGTCCGGCGGTTGTTTCGGGGTGGGCCTTGATTATCACACGGGCGCCGGGGTGTTCTTCTTGCGCAAACACCAGCATCTCGCGGAAAAGAGCGTCAGAGCCGTTACTGGCCCGAACCGAGGCATCATCGCGTGTCTGGTCAACCACCAGAACGTACCCCGGATCCGGGACTGCTGCGTCAGGATGAAACGCCGAATACTTGCTTAAATGGCTTTCCTTTAGCCGTTCGATCGCATCCCGTGCGCGGTTCAGAAGGGCCGTGTCGTCCAACGGATGCGTTGTCAGGATCTGCTCCAGGTCCGATGGGGTGGTCGGGTCGAAATGCAGCCCTGAGCGGTCTAGCATCAGACCAAGGGGCGGTTCGCCGCTTCTACCGGGGAAGAGCGAGCGTAGGAATGCATCCTCGACCCGCAGAATAGGCGCATCCCGTTTTTCAGAAACTGTGCGTCCCCTGTGTGCCGTCGGGCTGTCGCCCCACAACCCAACAAGATCATCCGGTCCAGGAAGTCCAAGGCTGATGTCGTATCCTGCAAGCGTCAAGATACGCCGCAGCCGTTTTTGCGTCAGAAAACCCCCGTTGTAAACAAACAGCCGAGAGCGAGGGCTCTCGGCTGTTTCAGGGTGATCTGGGATCATAAGGTTAGCCGCCGGTGATCGTGGCCACGTTTGCCAGCGGCGTCAAACCACCTGCAATGAGCGAGATCGTTTTGGTCCATTGAGCATAGGGTGCTTCGGTCACATACAACGTGTCCTCGTCACGGATCACGAAATCGCGGGCAATAAACAGTCCATTGGGCTGGGTTAAATTCAGCACGTAAACCATACGTTGCGCCCCTTCGAGATCCTCGCGCCCAAGCACCTGGCCTGCAATTTCAGACGGTTCGTTACGGAACACGAATACGCCCGTTGGATCAGATGTCAGCGAAATCAAACCTCCGACCTGGGCGATTGCCTCCAGCGCGGAAAGGTCTTGTGTTTCAAAGGGAACCCGCGCCTGCGAGTTTGTGGCACCCAAAGCAGTAAACGTGCGGGTGTCTTCTTCGACTAAGATACGGTCACCTCCGCGGAGGGCAATATCGAGTTGCGGGTTGTCGAACAGATCTTGGAACCAGATCTGACCTTTTTGATTGCCTCGAATAACCGTTACCTGAGCGATTTCCGGGGTGATTGTCACGCCACCAGCCTGGGACAGCATCGTGGCCAATGTGCGCGTCGGACGCTCAATGGGATAGACACCCTGTGCCCCAACTGCACCGGCCAGTGATACGGTCGAGCCATCGTCGGCAAGTCGGCGCACCTGAACTTGAGGGTCTGGTGTCTGATCTTCAAGTTTTGTCGTGATCATTTCGCGCAGTTGCTCGGGTGTATTACCCGAGGCACGAATGCGGCCTGCATAGGGAACAAAGATAAAACCGGCGCTGTCGACCTGAACCTCTTCCAGAACAGTCGAGTTCGTCGCTTCGCCAGCCAACAGGCCATCATCGACGTTTTCCCAAACGGTCAGGCCCAGAACGTCTCCGGGGCGGATGGTGTCCGACGTCAGTTGTGAAGCGTTCTGGAAACCGCTGGAGAATCCAAGTGCGGGAACAACTGCTGTCGCGCGGGTCACACGATCGTTGACCGAGACTACAAAGGCGTCACCTTCCTGCTGGACTGACCCGGCATAAATTTCACGTTTGTTCGGGCCCACTTTGGGCAACGAACATGAGGCCACGATTCCAATCGCGGCCAACACGGCAACGGGCTTCGCCCAACGGACGGACATGGATTTCACTGCTCGGTCTCCTCGACCTATTTTATTCTGCCTCAGGTTTTTTCTCAACCTATCGGAATCCAGCATAAAAATCCAGTGCCAGGTCTCGCGCCGATCAGTTCACCAGGCGCAACTGTTGCCTTGGTGCCGCTGTCCCTGATTTGAGCGCATCATAGGGGTCATCGTCTGACAGCATCATGTCGACAACCTGACGCAGCAACTGGCGACGTCCTTTCAGAGAATAATACCCGCCCGGAACCTGGCTGGATTCAAGAAGGTAACGCCGATAGTCTTTGTAGGCCCGATTATCCGGGCGACTGGCAGCGGCAAAGAACTCGTGCAATGGCTGATCCGAGACGAATTCAGGCTTGGCATAGACCGCGCGGCCAAAAACCTTGAGCGGAATTCCGCGCCAGAGCACTTGCTGGCTACAGCGGTTGAATTCACTGTTACGGCTGTGCGTGCGTCATTCAGCAGGCGGGCCAATTTACCGCCGCGCACATAGTGGACGCGGCCCACCAGCCCGTGTTGTTTGGCCAAACGTCGTACCTCGCGCTTGATTGGAACGCGGCCATCCTCCAGCGGATGGGCTTTTACGACCAAGTGGTGATGCCTTGGCGCACCTGCGGCGAAACCTTCGAACATTTCCGTCAGAAATTCTGTCATGGTGGAAAATGGCGAATGCATCTGGAATGAGCTGTCGTGTTCCAGTTGCAAAAGAGCCAAATGATAGGGAAAGCCGCCATTGCGTACCCGCAGCGTGGCAAGTCCGCGTTCTGCCCAATGAGCAGGCATCAAGAGGAGACGTTTCAGGTAGAGGCGGAATTCTTTGGTTACCGTCAAATCGCGATGAGGTTTGAAATTGCGATAGTCGCCGTTTCGGAACATCACGAACCAGTGATAGAGCGCACCATAGAAGACGTGATGTCGGGTATCCCCCCAATGAGACGGGGGTAGGGGGCTTCCATGTCTGACAACTCCAGCGCCGTCTGCATCTCGGATATCGACATGTCCATCAGGCGCGAGTTTCCATTGGAACCACCGCGTTCGTAGGTCACCCAATAGGGGCGCATGTAGCCTTCTTCAAAGACATGCACCGTCAGTCCGCGTGTCTTTGCAATTTTCACAGCCGCAGAATGGATGGGGCGCGTGTCACCATACAAAACAATGTCGGTTACGCCGCGTGTTTCCAATAGGTGTGTGAAAGTGTCCGGCCATTCTTCCTGCGTGCCCCGAAAAGGAATGTAGCTGTCCGGGTGGAACCAGAAGGCACGGTCGCCTGCGTTGAAACCCACGCGCCAGACTTCACCCCCGGCAGCGCGAAGCATCCGCCCAAGCGCGTTAAAGAAGGGTCCATGGGGACCCTGCAGAAACAGGAACACGCGTTGAGTTTTTTCCGCTTCCGGCATCTGTCGTCCTTTGGGTCGGGAGGGCCTTTACTACTCTGTAGCCCATATTTCGGGCAAAACTATGACTTTTGCGTTGCGTCAGGGCAAGGAGCGAGGGCTTGTCGGAGACGAAACAGACCGTTACGTCAGGTTCTGAATTAGGCATGCAGGGGCAAATGAAATGTTTACCGGGATCATCACAGACGTTGGAACCGTGACCGAACTGGAACAGCAAGGCGATTTGCGAGCCCGCATTCGCACGAGCTTTGACACAAATGGCATCGACATTGGCGCCTCGATTGCAAGCGACGGTGTTTGCCTGACCGTCATTGCGCTTGGTGATGACTGGTATGACGTGCAGGTGAGCGCCGAGACGGTGGACAAGACCAACCTGGATGTCTGGGCCGTAGGACGTCGAGTGAACCTGGAGCGTGCCCTAAAGGTAGGGGACGAGTTGGGTGGCCACATCGTGTCCGGTCATGTGGACGGTGTGGCGGAGGTGGTGGCGATGGTGGACGAGGGCGACAGCACCCGCGTGACCCTGCGCGCACCAGAGACCCTGGCGCGGTTTATTGCTCCCAAAGGGTCTGTTGCCTTGAACGGAACGTCTCTGACGGTGAATGAAGTAGATGGTTGTGATTTTGGTATCAACTTCATCCCTCACACCAAAGAGGTGACGACCTGGGGTGACGTGTCCGTCGGAGATCGCATCAATCTCGAGATCGATACGCTGGCGCGCTACGTGGCGCGGTTGAACGAGATGTCGTAATAAATTGACGCCAGAAGGTGGCAGGAGGGCTCCCGCCCGTCGTCAATTTTTCTGACGAAAAATTCCTCCCGTTGGGCCGGGCCGCCGCGCTGCGCGCTGCGGCGGGCGGTGGGGTCAGGCCGACCTGAGCTTGGATCGAAGTCGCGAATTAGCCGAAGCAATCGCGGCAGCTGAAACCGCCTAGCGGAGCGAGGCCCGGTCCAAGGCCGATAGTGGAACTGACGCAGTCGGGTCTGCTTGGGCGCGGGAGCATCCCCGGACGGGCTCGTCTCAGCCCCAGATATCACCGATTGTATAGCCGTTTTGAAAGGGATCAGACGGATCGCGGACCCAGTTGGCCGTGCCATAAATCCAACCTTGTCCCGACAATGTCGGGACAATTGCCGAGTAGCTCCCGACGGTTGTGGTATCCACAATCCGGCCTGTGAAAGTTGTCCCCATCGGGCCTGCATTAACATAGGCTTGTCCCACATCCAGCAGCCCTTTGGCGTGCAGCACTGCCATTTTCGCACATGTGCCCGTGCCACAGGGTGAACGATCCAGGATGCCGGTCAATGCTTCTGGCTTGTCAGGGTTGAAATTGCCAGTCGAGACGGTGATCGCCCCCAACCCGTCTGTTGCTGGATCAACCGGATCTGCATAGAGATTGGTGATTGTCGGCCCGGTGATCGCAGAATTTTCCGGGTGGACCACTGGAAGTTGTTCCGCACAAGCGGTTCGCACCGCCTCGGACAGCTTCACAATGCGGGCACCGTTTTCGGGTTTTAGTTCCAGGTCGAACTGACCAGCTTGGGCTAAGACAAAGAACATCCCACCCCATGCCACATCGACCACGACTTGGCCCAAACCGGGAACTTCGATTGTTGTGTCCAGATGCACGGCAAAGGCGGGGACATTGCGGAATTCGACCCGTGTCACCTTGCCGTCCTGACAAGTTGCTTTGACCTGCAGTAGACCCGCAGGGGATTCCAACGTCAGCTCGGTCACAGGCTCGACCATCGGCAGAATGCCGGTTTCCAGCAATACCGTAACGACGCAGATCGTGTTCGATCCGGACATGGGCGGATATTCGGTCTGCTCCATGATAATGAAACCGGCATCGGCGCGCGGGTCACAAGGTGGTACCAAAACGTTGCAGCAAAGCGCCGGGTGCCCACGCGGTTCGCGCAGCATCATCAGGCGAATGTCGTCTGCCTGCTCCTGCATCCACTGCATTTTCTCAAATACGGTGTTACCAGGGATATGCGGGATGCCGCCCGTGATAACCCGCCCTGGTTCACCTTCGGCATGGGCTTCGACGGCAGTGACAAGACGAGAAAGGCGCATCTGTTTCCCCTTTGGACAACGAAGGCTAGCCGGGGAGTTGCACCTGCGTCCAGAGTGAATGCCGCAGTTTTGGCTGCCGAACGCAAAACCTTATCGGGAACTGATGCTAGGGAGTCCGATCAAAAATCTCTACGTCATCGTCTGCGGGTGAAAACCGCTGCGTAAGCTTCTTTGCCACCTGCCACATCAGCAGGGCGAGGCCGATGGCAAAATACCCGTCGACAGCGTAGTGCCAGCCCAGATGCACGGAACTGACCAGGATCACAAGCAAATAGGCCGCCATGATCCACCCAAGCCAGCGGGCATAGCTGAACGCGAACAGCATCATCACCATCGTTGTCCCAACATGCATGCTGGGCATGGCTGAAATCCCGCGCACGCCTTCGGCATGGTGGTAATTTTGAAGCAACAGGTGCTGCCATTCCAACGCTGAAATCGGCACGATTTGGTCAAGCTCATGTAGCCGTTGCATTTGCTCGGCAAACTCGGTTCCAAATCCAAAAGCCTCGTAATAGACGGGGCCGACGGAAGACAGCAAGGTCGCGAGTACGTTGCCGCCAATGATCCAGGTCAGCGCAAAGGCGACAAGATACACCATCCCACGCTCGGGCGTTCTACGGTCAAAGGCGGCGACAAAGACGCAGGCGTAGATCAAAAAGAACCACAGGCTGTAGGCAAGGCTCATGACCATCGTTGCGTAGGGCGTTCCAAAGACCGGCCAAAGCAAGCGCCAGGGTCTGTTCCACCGTGAATGACCCGATCCAATTGGGCAAATTGGATGTCCCAAGAGAATGGGTTGATAACCGGGATCATGTCTTTGAGGAAACTGAAGGACGTCGCCATGACAGCCACCGCCAGAAAACAAACCAGACTGTCGGTCATTTTGTCGGCAGACAGAACAAAAGACCGTAAGTCAGATACGAGCCATTGGATCGGCTTTTTCGGCCTTGCGTAGAAGATGGCGTAAGCAAACCGCCAAATAAGAATGTTGGCAGCAACCAGCACAACCAATTTGATCAATACATTTACCAGGATTGTCGTCGTTTCAGACCAAAACGACACCCCGGCATAGGTGCTGACGGCAAGCGCACCCAGCAGATGCAGGGTGACGATGGTCAGGATTAGCCGGTTTCGCCAGATTGCCAATTCAAGTACCGACCGCCGCGAAGAGACTTCGACCTGCATGCTCATGGATACACCTGTGCCCTTTGGAATTTCTGCCCTTTCGCAGCACACTGCGGGCTGAGTTTGGCTAGGCTTTGACCCAAATCTGGCTTTTTCGGGGAAGCCGTAGAACAGAGAGTTCAGGTATACTCCGGTTCCTGGCTGTAATATTTGTTTGTAGGCTAACGTTGTGACGATGCGTTGTATCAGGGCCGTCATGATCGCTATCGACTCGCAATTTCCTTTTTGTTGCGGTATCTGGCCAGTCAAACAGTTCTCCTCGAAAGGCCGTGAAATGAGCTTTGAAACACCCGGACCCGTCGAAACCACCTGGAGCGACGCTATCTCGCCGATTGACGAGATCATCAACGAAGCCCGCAACGGCCGGATGTTTATTCTGATTGACCATGAAGACCGTGAAAACGAGGGCGATCTTGTCATTCCCGCGCAGATGGCGACGCCCGAAGCCGTCAATTTCATGGCCACTCATGGGCGTGGGCTGATCTGCCTGACCCTGACCGAAGAGCGCATTGACGCGCTTGGGCTGGAACTGATGTCGACCAACAATTCGTCACGTCATGAAACCGCCTTTACCATTTCGATCGAAGCTCGCGAAGGCGTGAGCACTGGTATCTCGGCACATGATCGCGCCCGCACCGTGGCTGTGGCCATCGACGCGGGCAAAACGGGTGCCGATATTGCGACGCCGGGTCACGTCTTCCCTCTGCGGGCTCGTGATGGTGGTGTTTTGGTGCGTGCAGGGCATACCGAGGCAGCCGTGGACGTCAGCCGCTTGGCAGGTCTGAACCCCTCGGGCGTGATATGTGAAATCATGAACGAAGATGGGACCATGTCGCGCTTGCCCGAGTTGGTGGCTTTTGCGCAGAAACACGGGTTGAAGATCGGCACCATTAGCGACCTGATCGCTTACCGCCGCCGCAACGACAATTTGGTTCGCGTCATCGACGAAGAGGTCGTGAACAGCGAATTTGGCGGCGACTGGACCATGCGTATTTACCGGGACGAAACCCACGGGGACGAACATATCGCCATGATCAAGGGCGATATTTCAGGCGAGAAACCTGTTCTGGTGCGAATGCATGTGCTGAACGCCATGCGCGATGTGCTGGCCATTGGTGGTGCTAAGCGCGCCAGTAAACTGGGATCAGCCATGAACCGCATTGCCGAAGAGGGTCGTGGTGTCGTTGTGTTGCTCCGAGATGTTGACCATGCTGTCAAAACCGAAGGCGGCGTCGGGCAAGAAGTATCGACAAAGGTATTGCGGCAGTATGGTTTGGGCGCGCAAATCTTGTCGTCTCTGGGGTTGAGCAACCTGGAACTGATGACCAATTCACCCGCGCCCAATGTTGTGGGACTGGATGCATATGGACTGGAAATCACCGGCACAAGCCGGTTGGACAAGGAATAATCGCCGATGGCTGGTCACGAGCAGCACTATGTCATGCCCCGCGCTGAATTTGACAAACCTGTCAAGATTCTGATCGTCGTTTCGCCTTATTACAAGGACATAGCCGATAATATGGTCGCCGGCGCCGTGGCCGAGATTGAGGCCGCTGGCGGCACGCATGAGGTCGTTCAGGTGCCCGGAGCATTGGAGATCCCCACTGCCATTGGTATCGCCGATCGTCAGAGCAACTTTGACGGATACGTCGCTCTTGGTTGCGTCATCCGCGGAGAGACTACGCATTACGATACCGTGTGTAATGACTCGAGTCGTGCGATTCAGCTGTTGGGGCTACAGGGGCTGTGCATCGGCAACGGCATCCTGACTGTTGAGAATCGCCCGCAAGCCGAAGTGCGCGCTGATCCGGCGGACCAGAACAAAGGGGGCGGGGCAGCCGCTGCGGCCTTGCATCTTATCGCGCTGCGCCGTAAGTGGGGCGCCTCGAAAGAGGGCGTCGGGTTCAAGCCGCCCTCTGAGTCCATCCTTATGGCTGGCGATAGCAACGGATCCACGACCGCATGACAAACGCAGGCGCGCCCCTTTCGGGCAACCAGAAACGCAAGATGAAGTCCGCCGCCCGGCTCTATGCAGTGCAGGCGCTCTATCAGATGGAGCAGACCGGACAAACCACCGAGCAGATCGTGGTCGAATTTCTGGATCACCGTTTTGGGGCCGTCTACGAAGATGTCGAGATGCAAGAAGGCGACAGCGCACTTTTTCGCAAGCTGGTACATGATGCGGTGAACAATCAGGCCCTGATTGACCAGATGACCGACCGCGCGCTGGTGGCGAAATGGCCGATCGCCCGCATTGACCCGACCCTGCGAGGGTTGTTCCGGGCCGCTGGTTCCGAACTGACCCAAGGTGACACGCCACCCAAAGTGGTAATTGTCGAGTTTGTCGATATTGCGCAGGCCTTTTTCCCCGAAGGGCGTGAGGCGAATTTCGTCAACGCCGTGCTGGACCATATGGCGCGCGAAGCCAAGCCGGAAGCGTTCTGATTTTCTGCTGAAAATCCAAGAAATTGACGCAGGTGCCTGGGAATCGCGGCACCTGCATCAGAACCGTTGACTAAAATGAAGCACTACAAGGACCCACCACTCACTCACGGGATTCTCAAGTGCATAACAACAGTATCTCTGTAGGATCAGGAGAAAAACCTATCGTTTCCGATAGTGTTCCGGTGCAATGAGACCCATTTGCACGGCGCGGACCAACGCAGCCTCTCGCGTTGGCGCTCCCAGCTTGTCGCGTGCGGATTTGATATGCGTGCGGACCGTGATTTCCTTGATCCCCAACAGGTCGCTGATCTGGTCGTTTCGCAAACCTTCACTAAGCAGAGCCATCACCTGCTGCTCGCGTTTGCTTAGCGGACGTGTGCTCGCCAGAATCGGGCCAAGATCTACCACACTGCCCTCATCTTCCTTAGTCTCGGGGCCAAGGTTGGTGGCAATTACCGTTGCAAGAATGCGCATCTCGCGCGCCTGATCGGTCATGATCTGTTCGGCATCAGGTCGATCCGAGCTGAGCACAACGATCTTGGCTTCATCTCCAGGGCAGGGGACCACCAGGCTAAACAGATGCACATATCCTGACGCTCTGAGACCGTTGTAAAGTCCTATGGACTTCTCGCTGTTGGCTGTAACTGCCCGTTCTTCGGTTTTGACGTAGATCGAGTCGATGCCGTTTGCAACTTGGGCCAGAAGTGGGTCTTCGTCGGCGTAATTTCCCAACGAGTACTCTTCTAGCCATTCCGCTGTCATGGAACTGCGCGACCACTTCAGGACGCCAGTAGTAGGTGAGAAACAGCCCATGTTCATCGCATTGAAGCCCATATTTTGCAGGCTTGAAACGACGAAATCCCAACGCTCCTGATCGGAAAATAGCTGCGACAACTCGTCCAGCAACTCAAGAGCAAATTCGCTGATGGGCTTCATTCGGTCTCCGGTCTGTTGGGCTGCGGTATTGAGTGCACAACTGGCCGCAGTGTCTATCGATCAAATCTGCGCTAAAATACGAAAAGATAAAAGGAAAATACTCATGCCCAAGCTGATCCGCCTCTATATTACGAATGTGTGTACTGGTTTTGGTCTGTCTGCCATCTTTGTGGGCGCATTGTTGTGGTTCAACATTTCCAACCTTTGGGATTTGATCAGCGGATCGAATGTCGCGGTCTTGGCGATTTTCATGCTGTGGTTCATGAATGGGATCGTCTTTGCGGGTGTACAGTTTGCCCTGGCCGTAATGAACTTGGCCGACAAGGACGACAACCGCCGTGGGGGTACCCCGATCGCGGCTGATTTCACCCCTGTAAAGGTTGTCGCACGGGCCAATTCGCGCGGCTAAGTCATTGATATTTTGGGGGATGTGGCGGGACCACCAGTCAACCGTGGTGCTTTGATTCCCGAGGACCTGTATATACAGGTGGGCGCCAGGTAACCGGACCACGGTCCGGACAGAGCCAGCTCCCTCGGAATTGCTTAAGGCCACCGGAATGCTGCATATCACGAGTAGGGCAGAACCCGCCACAGCCCTAACTAGGCGGCTTGGCAGGTTCTTACAAGGGTTCAGGCGTCAACAAGTTCGTGGATCGCGCCACGCATCCGGGCAATGTGATCGTCCCAGCCTTTGTCGAGCGCAAGGATAAGACCAAACGCTTCGGCGCCTTGCGGCAAACCCTCGTGCTCCAACGACAGCTGCGTGCCGTCGGCGACTTGCGTCAATGTCCATTTCACGGTGCTTACCGCGTCGCCCATGGGTTTGACGGTAAAAGAATATTCCAAGTACTCAGGCGCGCGGGCCGCCGTGACCTTACCCCAAATCAACAGGTCGCCGCTTTCGGTCCCAAACATTTCAAGCCTTGACCCCTGTTCCAGGGCGCGCTCGGGGCGGTGAAACCATTCCGCCAGGTGGTCGGGTTGTGTCAGATAGGCCCAGACGGTTTCCCGCTCGGCACGCAGATAAATGGTCTTTCTCAGGACGGCGTCAGTCATCTCTTTCTCCTTCAATGGCAGTTTTCAAATCAGTCAGGCGGGCATCCCAGAACCGATCAAAGTAACTGAGCCAGTCAAACACGGGCGCCAACCCCGCAGGGTTCAGCCGGTTGAGGCGCTCTCGGCCTCGAACCTCGACCGTGATCAGCCCGCCATCTGACAGCATGGTCAGGTGCTTTTTGACAGCAGCACGGGTCATGTCGAATTGGCCTGAAACTTGAGCGATGGTCATGTCCTGATCACTGAGCAGGCGCATGATCTCGCGGCGGGTTGGATCGGCCAGGGCGCGAAAGGCAAGGTGCGGGTTTTGGGTCATCTCATGTCACCATAAAAGGGATACCAATGGGTATCATTATTGTGATACTATTTGGTATTACGTCAAGCCTTGTAAATCAGGCTTGAATTTTGTTCACGTATTGTTCACTATTTCGGGCATGGATTTGGACATGCAACCCGGACAGAAACTAGCGCGCGGTGTCGCCCGGCACCTGCGCAGTCACAACTTTGTTTCTGTTGAAGAATTTGTACCAACCCGTGGTCTGCGGGTGGACGTTCTGGGCCTTGGCCCAAAGGGCGAACTCTGGGTGATCGAATGTAAATCCAGTCGTGTCGATTTTCAGTCTGATCACAAGTGGCAGGGCTATCTGGAATGGTGCGACCGCTACTTTTGGGCGGTTGATCTCGACTTTCCAACCGAGCTTTTGCCGCCCGAGTCGGGACTGATCATCGCTGATTCCTATGGGGCCGAAATCATTCGCATGCCAGACGAGCAAAAACTTGCACCTGCGCGGCGCAAGGTGATGGTACAGAAATTCGCGACCCACGCGGCCCGCAGATTGCATGCCCTGCGCGATCCCGGACTTCCACCCGAGATGTTACCCTGAGACAGTGCGGGCGGCCTGAGCGGCGGCACGGATCTCTTCGGCGATCTCTTCGGCCTCTTCGGGGTCGAAATCCATCGGCACCTCGATACCCTGCGATTCGATGAAAATGCGCACCATTCCCGCGTCGGTGGGGCCGATCTGCATGTTGGCTTCGATGTCGCGTTCGGTGTTGATACCCATAACTGATCTCCGTTGATAACGGTTTTTGCTATCGTGCAGCCGTTACAAGATCAAGCGCACTAGAAAGAAATTGACCGCCGCTGCCCGAAGCGGGACGCGATTCAGATTGCGTGTTTATGGTTTAGGGTTGCTTGACCCAAAGATTGTCAGTGATCCGCGACATCTTTTTTTCGAAACGATCATGGCCTAACCACCGTAGGGCGTGATGTCGTACCTGCGTAAGCAAGTTCGTTTTTGGGGGAGGTGGGTGAGTGGCGCCTTGCATGAGGCGTCTGCGTCGCTTTAGTGAGGCCTTGAATGCATGACGGCTGATAATGTTGAGGGGGATCAAAAGCCGCTCGCCAACACCGTCAACGATAACAAGTTTGTTGTCCCGTTCCTTCGCGCGAACAATATTGTCAGGGCTTAAATCGCCGACAATAATTCGGCCTCTCTCCAGATCATCCACGAGTTCGATGATTTCTTGTTTGATGATGTTTCGTCTTGGGTCGTCTGGTGACAAAGCTGCGATTTCTTCGCTGAGGTTGTGAGCCAGCTGACCGTCAGGTCCAGAGAATTTCTCTGCTATAAGTGCAGGCCCTTCGGTCGTCTGCGCAAATCCAAAGAATCCGGCAAGCCGTTCTATTTCTGGACAACCACGGTTGAGCGCGGACAGGTATTCGTTTGCTTCGCGATGCCATTGCCTCAGGTTCCCGAACCTGTATTGCGAAGGGCGTGCGATCAGCCGCTTCTTGGGGCAATCAATCCTTACTTTAAGCAGCATTCCCTCAAAATGAGGATGGTCATAGATCCTATGATTCTGACTTTCTCGAAGCACTTTATGCCCTGTGAGATCAATCATAAGACGTGGCCGTCCTTTTCAACGGGATCTCTGTTTCATTGGACATGGACAAATTTTCTCCTCCGTGTCTCACAACTAGATCAAACTCCCCAAAAGCAAATTGTTCAAATGATGAACGGAATTGCCTAATGCGTTGCTGTGGGGTGTATTTTTTTCATCCACCTGAAATTCGATCTGTCTGCTTGGCCTCTCAAAATTCACGAATTGAGCTTTCGAACTGCCAGGTTCTTCTTACGAATTGTACCAGCGTCGAACTCATAGCCAAATTGTTCAATATCGCGGGTGTAGACGTCGGCGATCAACGAACGTGAAACGTCATCGTAGTAAGTGCGATAGTCATCTCGCTTGGTTTTTTTCCGATGACGGACCACGAGTCTTCGAATTCCAATTCGCTTCAAAGCCGTATCGAGGTCATTGTCAAAGTTCTCGAAACGCCCAAGGAAATCGAGTGGACAGTCGCCTTTAGCGTCCAAAAGATATGGCCACTGTTCTCGAAAGTACCTGATTTGGAGGTATTTGGATGGTTCTTCCGCAAATGCTGAAACAAATTCCGAAAACGACCGGTGGGAGGTCACGATGTCCATGTCCGAGCGACGTTGACAAACGTAATGATAAGCGGAAACAAATCGGTCCCATGGGTTTCTCACGAAACTAAACTTGAAGTAGTCGTCAGCTTGTGGTCCGAGCATGTCCATCAGTTCAACGATGGTTTCGCCGCCCACTTCTCTTTCGTCGGCTTCATTGACTTTTCGACCAAAGAACCAGTTTCTTTTTAACAAGGTGGTCACGGTGGTGCCACCATTCTTGGGAATGTGAAGAAAAATCGCCTTATGGGAGTGATAGATTGCCAAAGCAGTCCTCTCGCTAATGATTACCTATTGTGACACTCACAGATTGGATGCTGCATGGTCGTGAACATGTCTTGCTGCGGCTCAGGTTGCCTGTGAGATAGACCATCAAAACTTGTAAACGAGTCTGAGCGATACGTTGCTCACATCAAGGTTTGTGTCTTGGGTGGCCTCAGAGAACCGTCCATTTAAGTCTCGGTATATGTACTCCCCACCGATCAACCAATTGTCGTTCAACGCATACTCCAAACCAACACCGACGTTGAAACCGGTCAGATTCGTTTGGTTTTCTCTTGGGGCAAAACCACTTCCTGGGTGAACACGAAACTTGGCCCAGCTGTATCCCAAGGCGCCATAGAGCATCAGGTCGCCCTTGACGTAGCCAACGCGCCCGCGCAGATCGACCAATTCGATTACCTCACGCGCTTCCTGTGCCGCGGGGTTACTGTCTGCCACGCTAACCATATTGATGTAGTGCAGCTCAACGCCGTAGATGAGGTTATAACGCTGAAAGTTGTATCCCGCAAAAGTGCCATAGCCTTGACCTGTTCCCGGATCGAATGGCGCATAACGAGTTCCGCCAGCCAAAAGCGGGTACTCCGTGGTTCCATCGGCGGTAGCAACGCCAATACTGAAACCGGCGTATGCTCCTTCAAACGAGGTTACGCCACCTAAGGTTTCGGCTGAAACACTTTGTGACCAGCCGATCACTGCGGCGACATACGTTACTATCGGTACGAGTTTGCAAAAACGGTTCATTCTAAAACCGTAAGTCTGCAAAGGTTACCTTAGCAACCAGAGTGATGCGTTTATTCTCATTCGTGAATTCTGGTGTGATTTTTTGGTCAAAGACGAAAGTCGAAGTGCGTCGAGTGAGCATGTATAGAAAACGCCTAGTCACTCTATTCAGCCAGTGACAAAAACAGACGTGAAGCGATACGAAAGTTCCCCAGGTCGAGGATATTGCAGTACACTAGTTCGGAATGACGGAGTTTTTGAATTGTGACTGGAACATCTGATAGTTTGGATGATCAAGTTTCTGCCGAAATTGCCTTGCGCAAGTTCCATGAGAGCGACGTGACTTGGCTGGTTGAACAACACGGCACTCTCTACGCCAGTGCCGAAGGTTTTGATGCGAGCTTTGGCGAGTTGGTGGGCCAGATTCTTGCGGGTTTTGTTG
This sequence comes from Falsiruegeria sp. JB4-1, assembly GCF_055693495.1. Lineage (NCBI taxonomy): Bacteria > Pseudomonadati > Pseudomonadota > Alphaproteobacteria > Rhodobacterales > Roseobacteraceae > Falsiruegeria > Falsiruegeria sp. JB4-1. The sequence continues at coordinate 2,758,848 of NZ_JBVFTZ010000001.1, read as the reverse complement.
CTGATCATGATCCTGCACGTGAACGGGGTTGGATCGCCGAACAGCAGGGCCAAAGACTCGGCAGTATTTTCTGCGTATCTAACGGATCTGAAACGGCAAAGCTGCGGCTGTTTTTGCTGACGCCGCAAGCGCGGGGCAAGGGGCTGGGAAAACGGCTGCTGCAGGCTTGCATGGATTTTGCCCGTGAAGCTGGCTATACTGAAATGGTGCTATGGACCCACGAAAGCCACCGCGCGGCTTGTGCTTTGTACGCCAAGTTCGGGTGGCAATTGGTGGACAGCAAACCGGTTCGATCTTTTGGGGTAGATTTGGTCGAACAAAGCTGGCGGATTGATCTTTAACCTCTTGCAATCCCTCAGCGGGTTATATAAATCGCCCCCAGTGCCGCCTTAGCTCAGTAGGTTAGAGCGCCTGATTGTGGATCAGGAGGTCCCCCGTTCGAGCCGGGGAGGTGGTACCATCCCTCAACTTCATGATTTATTGACCCCACGGACCAGTGTTCGCCTGAATTTCTGTTTCAGTTACAGGGGTATGGAGCATGAACCTCGCGTTGGATCGTGTCGATGCATTGAGACGTCATCCCTGCAAGGTTCACTGTTCCAGTGACCGTCGTACCCCCCAAAAACTTGAACTCACACCGAGCGGCTGTTCATCCCAACCAGTGGCTGATCCAAACGGCGATCCATGACTTTGTGACGAGGCAAGAGAGCGGAGGGACCGTGGGTCCGTCAGAACCGGGGGGCCTGACGAACCCACGTGAGGCCGTGAGTGATGGATAAGCCTCTTACCCTTACTCTAGCCGATGGTTTCGTGGTCGCAATGCGTGCAGAGGTATATTCGACCTATACTAAAGGATAGCGGCCATTCGACCGGCTTCAATCTACCGCCACGGTCTGCTTCAGCGAGCCGGTGGTCTTGTCGAAAATCAGGATGCGGTTGTCATCGGTCACCACGGCATACCAGTTGGGTCCGATCGTCACGGCCAGGGCCGATGCCCCGTCAGGCAACTCAACCTCTTCCGGCAATGTGGGCGTGCGGTCAGACAAGCGGATGACAATCAGGGCGAAAGTCAATACAACCCCGCCAATCATCACCGCGGTCAGCGCCATGACCATCCGCCGCAACCATTTAAGTTGCGGGGTTTCCTGCGGTTCCACAGGCTCGTCAGAAGGGATCGTCATGGGCACCCGCCAGATTGAATTCGTCATCGCGGACGCACCGCCGCCCCGCCTTGATAAGGCGCTTTCGCGGGATGTTCCAGCCGAAGCCACCCTGTCGCGCACCCGCCTGGCGCGGCTGATTGAGGCCGGGCAGGTCATGATCAACGGCGCAGTGGTCACGGATGCCAGGGCGAAGGTGGTGGCCGAGGCGGTTGTAGTCATCACCCTGGAAGAGGCTGAAGACAGCCATATCGGTCCCGAAAACATACCGCTGGATGTTGTGTTCGAAGACGATGACCTGATCGTCATCAACAAACCTGCAAGCATGGTTGTACACCCGGCGCCGGGTTCGCCTTCTGGCACTTTGGTGAACGCTTTGCTGCACCATTGCGGCGACAACCTTTCTGGTGTGGGTGGGGTCAAACGCCCCGGGATCGTACATAGAATTGACAAAGAAACCAGTGGCTTGCTGGTCGTTGCTAAATCAGATGTCGCGCATCAGGGGCTGGCTGCACAGTTCGAAAAGCATACGGTCGAGCGGTATTACCGCGCCCTGTGTTATGGTGTGCCGGATGCCAATGACCCGCGCCTGCGCGGGGTCAAGGGCGTGAGCTTTGAGCCCGGCAACATTATGAAGCTGACCACAAATCTTGCGCGCCACAAGACTGACCGTCAGCGGCAAGCTGTTCTGTTTCAGGGCGGGCGTCATGCGGTGACCCGGGTCCGCATCGTGGAACCCTTTGGCAAGCCGCATGTGGCGGCCTTGGTGGAATGCTGGCTGGAAACCGGGCGGACGCATCAGATCCGCGTGCACATGGCACATGCAGGCCACGGGTTGATCGGCGATCCGACCTATGGCGGCAAACGCAAGTTGTCAGCCAAGGCACTGCCCTTGCAAGCGCAAGACGCCGTGCGCCGTTTTCCCCGCCAAGCGCTGCATGCGGCCGTTCTTGGCTTTGTGCACCCGGTCTCGGGGCAGGACATGCGGTTTGAGGCGGCGCTGCCTCGGGACATGGCCGATCTGATCGAGGCGCTCAGGCTGCGGGTGAGTTAGCCTTTTGCAACGCCTGCGCGCGACTGTGGAGCCGGTGCATGGTGTTGTCGGGAATACCCAGTTCGTCCAGATGGCGAACCATTGCGTCCAGATAGTCAAAGTTTGGACCAATCGTGCCGCTGGCTTCGGCAATCATGCGGGCAGAGACGTCCTCGCTGAGGTCCGGCGTGTAACGATGGTTGTCGCGATCCATCACAAACACCAGTGCGTCGACACAGCCTTGCGGTGTTTCCACGGGCTGGAAAATCGGGCGATATGCGCCACCGAACATCTCGCGCCGCCACATGAATTCGCTTTCCTGAGCGACAAGATCTGCGGCGATGCGGATCACGACCCCCTGACACATGCCACCCTCGTCCAATGCAGCCATTAGACCGGGGCAGTCCGGTGTGCCGCGCCCGCCCTCAAGGCGCATGCAAAAGCTGCGATGCCAGCCATCCAGCATGCCAAACCGGTACTCCTCGACCTGAACTGCTGGATCCCAGATCAGCGAGCCATAGGCAAAGACCCAAAGATCGTGGTCAAAGCGCCCGTTCAGTACCGCCTGCCGATTGGCTTCACGGGCGTCATGGTCCATCCGCCAACCGGGCGGCCAACCCTCGGCGAGGGCTTGGGCGTCCAGTTCGGCAAAACGCTCCATCCCGAAGCGCATTTCGGATTGGTCTGGTGACGTGATCCGACCCTGCAGGGCCGGGGTGTGACGGAAAACGTGATCAGGAAAGGGCATGACGTGATCTAGCCCGCTTTCTACGCGTCAGACTAGAGGTGTGCCTCAATCAACCTGAACAAGTGATATCCGGATGCCACACTCAGGTCCCCCCATTTACATCGGGATAGGAATGATATCAGTTGTAACAAATCATCATGAGAATATGAGGCGCACGTGTGGGCCACACATGGTAAGGTTTCCTTAATCAAAGCTTAATCTGGAAAGTGTAGGACTGGCTCTTGAAAGGGAAACATACATGACCCATATCCTATGTTAAGTCCTTAAACATTTAAGGGAGGGACATCATACATGGCAAATTACGCAAATCTCCCCGCACCGACGCCTGAGGGTGGTCTGAACCGCTATATGCAGGAAATCCGCAAGTTCCCGCTGCTGGAACCGGAAGAAGAATACATGCTCGCCAAACGGTGGGTTGAAAAGCAAGACACTGAAGCTGCGCATAAAATGGTCACCTCGCACCTGCGTTTGGCGGCCAAGATCGCCATGGGCTATCGCGGCTATGGTTTGCCGCAGGCCGAGGTGATTTCCGAGGCCAATGTTGGCCTGATGCAGGCAGTCAAAAAGTTTGACCCTGAAAAGGGATTCCGCCTTGCGACCTATGCGATGTGGTGGATTCGTGCCTCGATCCAGGAATATGTCCTGCGCTCGTGGTCGATGGTGAAACTGGGTACGACTTCGGCGCAGAAGAAGCTGTTTTTCAACCTGCGCAAGGCCAAGGCCCGTATTGGCGCATTGGAAGAAGGCGACCTGCGCCCTGAGAACGTCAAACAGATCGCCAATGATCTGGGTGTGACCGAGGATGAGGTCATCAGCATGAACCGCCGCATGTCGGGTGGCGACGCGTCGTTGAACGCGACCGTCGGCTCCGAGGGCGAGGGGACCATGCAATGGCAGGACTGGCTGGAGGATGAAGACGCCGATCAGGCCGGCGATTATGAAGCGCGCGACGAAATGGAAGCGCGACGTGAATTGCTGGCGCAGGCACTAGATGTGCTGAACGATCGGGAAAAGGACATCCTGACCCAACGCCGTCTGGCCGAACAGACCGTGACGCTTGAGGATCTGAGCACGCAGTACAACGTCAGCCGCGAGCGCATTCGACAGATCGAAGTGCGCGCGTTTGAAAAGCTGCAAAAGAAGATGCGCGAACTGGCGCGTGAAAAGGGGATGCTGGGCACCAGCTGACCTTTCTAGACGCCCCTCGTGCGCAAGCCCCGGTCACATGATCGGGGCTTGTTGCGTTTGGAGGAGCGGGATGCTCCCGCCCATCCTACGTGCATCAAAGATGCCCTTCTCTGGTTGGGCGGGGCCTCGCTTCGCTCGGCGGTTGGCGCTCTACTATGGCCGAACTATGCTATGGGGTCGGTTTGGTAGAGCGTGACCTTGATCCCGCCATGCGCAACCGGGGCCATTGTCGGTTTGAAGGGAAGTCCGGTGGCTTTGGCCAGGCTTGCCTCATTGGTGACGATGCCCACGCGCCAGCCCTTGAAGCGTTGCTTAAGCGTGCGACCAAGTGCATCGTAGAGAGCGAAGAGGGATTTCTTGTCGCCGATACGGCCGCCGTAAGGTGGATTGATGATGACCAATCCTGGCGGTCCGTCGGGGCGCTCAATCTCGCTGACGCCGCAGTGACGGAACTTGGAGATGTGCGAGATGCCAGCGCGCTCGGCGTTGGTCGTGCTCATCTCAACGGCCCCAGCGTTTCTGTCTGAGCCATGGAATTTCCAAGCAATGTCAGTTTGTTCTGAAGTGATCTTCAAGAGGTCAAATGCATCTGTATCAAATGTTACCATGCGTTCGAAGGCAAAACTGCGGGATCGACCGGCTTGCAGGCCAAGCGCCATTTCGGCAGCTTCGATTACAAATGTTCCCGAACCGCACATCGGGTCGAGCACCGGTTCTTGTCCGTCATAACCACATTGGCGCAGGAACAGCGCGGCCATATTCTCGCGCATGGGTGCTTTGCCGACCGCCACCTTGTAGCCGCGTTTGTGTAGCAGTTCACCCGAAGTATCCACGCTGAGCGTGCAGGTGTCGTCCTCGATCCGAGCTTTCACAATCACCTGTGCATCGGGATCAATCTGTGCGCCCAGTTCCTCGACGATTGCGCGTTCAATACGTTCGGCGGCTGCCCCCTCGTGGTAGATTTTTGAGCGTTTGCAGGTGACCTCAACCTTCACCGGCACATCGGTACGTAAAACGCGGTTCCACTCAAACTCGCGCGCCAGCTTGTCGAGCTGTGCCAGGTGGGTCACCCGAAACTGACCGATACGGGCCAAAATCTTGGCCGCTCCGCGCAGCTCCAGATTGGCGCGCCAGACATCGGCCCAATTGCCGCGAAATCGCACGCCGCCAGTTGTGGCCTTGGCCTTGCGAAAGCCGCGTTCCAGCGCCTCGTCGCGCAGGGCAAGCTCCAGGCCGGGGGCGACGACCGCAAAGATTTCGAATTTCGCGCCAGAGTGGATAGAGGTGTTCATGGCGCCTCTCTATCTGCAAGGCGCCATGAGTTCGACCCCTTATTGAAGTCGCTCGCGAAACACGCGCACCATATTTTCACCCATGACCTTGCGAATTTGCGCCTCGCTGAGTCCTTCGGCCATCAGGCCTGATGTGAGGGCGGCCAACTCTGAGGTGTCAAACGCGGTTTCGACCGACCCATCATAGTCCGACCCAAGTGAGACATGATCCTCACCCACCGTGTCTACAGCGGCCTTGATCATCTTGGCGATGCCGCGCGGAGTGATGTCGCCACAGGACACGTCGGCCCAATAGCCCATGCCAATCACTCCGCCGGTTGCGGCGATCGCCTTCATCAGTTCATCCGGGTAGTTGCGTTTTACCGGACAAAAGCCGTGCAAGCCCGTGTGACTGACAATCAACGGCATGTCCGTCATTTCCATCACCTCCAACGCGACCTGAGGGCTGGAATGGGCCAGATCGACCACGACGGGAAGACCTTCTAATTCTTCGACAACGGCGCGGCCAAAATCGCTTAGACCCTGGTTGCCTTGCCCATGCAGCGAGCCACCTAATTCGTTGTCAAAGAAGTGGTGCAGGCCAAAAACTCGATGGCTAGGCGTCAAAGATCGGGTCGATCTTGGACAGATCCCCTTCTAGCGGATGTGCACCCTCGATGCCCAAGATGCCGCCGACAATGTCCTGACCGTCTGCCTTGGCTGTCAGAACGGCTTCCAGATCGGCCTTGGTCTTGATGATCTTCAGGCGGCCACCTGACTTGGCCTCGAACTCGTGCAGTTTTTCCGCCTGATAGAGCGCACGTTCAAACAAGCTCCCCCAAGTGCGCAGTGGCCAAAGTTGACCAATCGCTAATAGGGTAATGTTGTCAAAGGCCTCTGCTGAGTTGTTGTCATAGTTTTGGCTAAGCGGGGATTTGGTCACAGCCGTAAACACCTGCAAAGCTACATTGCCGTCGATCAGCCGGGGCACGTCCACTTGGCCGCGCGTGCCGCGTTCGTTCAAGTCCCGGCTCCACAGCAATGGATCGGCGTGCAGGTCGCCCACGATTAGCGTCTTGTGCAGTGCGGCGGCCTCTTCCGAGACCGAGTGGGCGTCGTGTTCAATCACATTGTTGCTGGTGTCTTCAACATAGGCGGGCAGGAAACCGAAGAAGACGATGGCCCCGGCGATGATGGCCAAAGCGACGATCCCGCCCAACCATTTCAAAACTCTGCGCATGTAGTCTCTCCCTCACCGATGCGTTGTGGCGTCAGGTTAGGGTGGGTTGGTCACGCAGCAAAGGCTGACTTTGCGTCGCTTGCGTCTGTGTGGAATACTCGCAGAACAGAGCGTAGAGGAGAGCGTCACATGGCCGGAGGATGGGCCCGCGACGGGGCGGTGAGTGAACAGATCGAGGCCTCGATCTCGGACGAGTTGGCGCGGATGAAGCAGCGCCGGGGGCCTCAGGGCGAGAGCCTGACCCACTGTGCCGAGTGTGAAGAGCCGATCCCAGAAAAACGCCGCTTGGCGCTGCCGGGGGTAAAGCTATGCATCGACTGTCAGCAGGACCGCGACGGGGCGTTTCAGGCACGCGCCGGGATCAACCGGCGCGGATCGAAAGACAGTCAACTCAAGTGACCGGTTGGACAAGGGCGCGACGCTCGTCCACGGCTTGACGGAAAATCTGGGTGGCTGACGTCAGGAATAGCCCGCCCATGATGCCAGCAACGATCAGATCGGGCCAACCTGACGTAGTGCCCCAGACCCCTGCGGCAGCCGCCATGACGGCGACGTTGCCAATCGCGTCATTGCGGGAACACAGCCAGACCGAGCGGACGTTTGCGTCCCCGTCTTTGTAACGCACCAAAAGCGCGACGCTGGCCAGGTTCGCAACCAGCGCCATGAATCCGATCACTCCCATGATTTGTGCCTCTGGGACACCCACATAGAACACGCGATACAGGGTCGAGCCCATCACCCAAATCGCCATGACCAGCAGGCTGACGGCCTTGAACAACGCTGCATTGGTCCGGACCCGGACAGATGCGCCGATGACGGCGAGCGAGAGACCATAGGTCAGCGCGTCGCCCAGAAAGTCGAGCGCATCCGCTTGCAAGGCCTGCGATCGTGCCATGTGACCCGCACCCATCTCGACTGCGAACATGATGGCGTTGATGGCGATCACAATCCAAAGCCTGCGTTTATAATCTGACGACAGCCCGTCGAACTTGGCGTCGTTGTTACAGCATCCGGCCATATGCCGACTCCTTTGATCCTTGGTTCGACACACAAGGTAATTGCTCTAGCCGCTGTAGGTTCAAGAGTGAATTTGTAGGTTCGGCAGAGATTTATTTTTTGCCCGCTGCAAAGCTTTGTTGCGGGCCGCAGAATGGTCGATATTCCGCAAGTAGCGCTGTGCCCTGAGGATCGGATCGAACAGGTATTGATCCGGGCCAAGCATTTTGCGGGCGTTGAGGGCCTGAGTGTTCAGCAGGTCAAAGTCCACCGACTCCAACCTGCAATGCCAGCCTTGGGCATATTCTCCCGCCCAGTTGTTCGTGTAATAGCGCAGCAACCGATTGCGGATGGTGTACCCGTGATAGTCAAAGGCCACGGTGCCGTCGGTGACATAGATGTGGTTCCCGGCAAAGTCGTCACCGGGAATGATCCGCTCGGCATAAAATCCGGGTAAGGGTGGCTCGCACAGGTAGACACCGGCCAAAATGTGGCAAGCGCCGTTGCCAAAGAACACCCGATCCGGCAGCACCCATCGACGCTCAGGGTTCTTTTTGACGCCGGGTTTCATGCGATACATTGCACTATTTCCGATTGTTCCTGCGGCTGCGCCAACGGCGGTAAAGGCGAACGTCCATGGCAGCCACCATCACGCCCAAGGGGACCATCCAGAAGCCGAGAATGGGCAGAAAGCCGAAGATACCGCCGATGATCAGCAGGATGCCCAGAAACAGGCGCATACCCCTTGGCACATTGCGGCGGACCCATGCGAAGAAGGGCTTGAATCGTTCTCGCAGGGTGGGCTTGGCGGGCTCGGTCGCCAAATCCAGTCGCATGATATGCTGCGGACCGGCTTCGCCATGTGGCCAGGTCTCTCCGGTGTCCGCGAACCCGCCTTTTAGATAGCAGCGGATCGCAGCCGGGTTTGCCATGTTGACAGTCAGGACCACGGCTTTTGCCTCGGAATATTGCTGAGGGATGTACGCCTTGAGCGCCTCAACCGCGCGCGTTGCCAGTCCCTGACCCTGTCTGCCCGCATCAATCATGAAGGCGCGCAGACCCAGATCGCCTTTGGCAACAAAGGGATAGCGCGTGTAGTAAAGGCGGTCGATCTTGAAGAACCCAACCGGCTGATCGCCCAGCCAGATGCCATGAAAGTCGATGCCTTCTTCGGCCGAGCCATAGGCCTCGGCTACGGTGCCTGAGAATTTGATCTGTTCAGAGGAAACCGAGACGGACAGGAACTTTGCCTGGTTGGCGTCGGTGATTGGGCTGAGAGAGAGGGCGGGCATGGACATAGGAATTGGACCGAAAATGGATTTGGCACACTCTTAGGCAGATGCCTTAGAAACGCCAGTCATTTTGGGTTCTCAAGGGCCCGTGAACTGGTTCGCGCCCAAGTAAAAGATTAGGCGCGAACTAAGTGCTGTAACTTGGCGAGAGGTTAGTCCTCCATGGCCTCTAGCTCGTCGATGAAGCCCGAGATCATCGACAGGCCCTTGTCCCAGAAGGTGGGGTCGCTGGCGTCGAGGCCAAAGGGGGCGAGCAGCTCTTTGTGGTGTTTCGATCCACCGGCGCGGAGCATGTCGAAGTAGAGATCTTCGAAGCCTTCCTTGCCGTCGGCATAGACCGAATAGAGCGCATTTACGAGGCCGTCGCCAAAGGCATAGGCATAGACGTAAAATGGCGAGTGGACGAAGTGCGGGATGTAGGCCCAGAAGGTTTCATACCCTTCCATGAACTCAAACGCCGGGCCAAGGCTCTCGGCTTGTACGCTCATCCACAGGGCATTGATGTCATCCGGGGTCAGCTCGCCCTCAGCCCGTGCAGCGTGCAGTTTGCATTCGAAGTCATAAAAGGCGATCTGGCGGACGACCGTGTTGATCATGTCCTCGACCTTGCTAGGCCAGCAGCACCTTGCGTTGTTCCTTGGTCTCGGCTTTGTCCAGCATCTTGCGGAAGGTCAGCATCTCGCCAAAGACAGACGCGGTCTCGGCCAGTGTCAGTGGGGTCGACGACAGCATCTCTCCCTGTTCGGCAGCCAGCACCTGATGCACGCCGTGACCCAGCTCGTGCGCCAGGGTCATTACATCACGCGGTTTGCCCAGGTAGTTCAGCATCACATAGGGGTGCACGTCTGTCACGGTAGGGTGGGCAAAAGCGCCGGGCGCTTTTCCGGGTTTCACCTCGGCGTCGATCCAACCTTTGGAGAAGAAGGGTGCGGCCAGATCCCCCATGCGCGGGTCAAAGGCGGAATAGGCGTCCATTACCATCTTTTCGGCCTCGGGCCAGGCAACGGTGCGGGTGTCTTCCATCGGCAGGGGCGCGTTGCGGTCCCAGACCTGCATCACGTCCAGACCCAGCCACTTGCGTTTCAGCTCATAATAGCGGTGCGATAGCTTGGGGTAGGCGGCCACGACGGCCTCGCGCAGCGCCTCGACCACCTCGGGTTCCACGTCGTTGGACAGGTGACGGCCGGTCTGCGGGCTGGGCATGCCGCGCCAGCGGTCGATGATTTCCTTTTCCTTCGCTTGCGTGTTGTGGACGCGGGCAAAGGTCTTGATGTTGTCAGCAAAGACGCGGGCCAATTCGCGCGAGGCGGCCTCGCGTTTGGAGCGATCCTGTTCGGTCAACAGGTTCAACGTGCCTTCGATGTTCAGCTCTTCACCGTCGACGTCAAAGGTGAGGCCTGCGATGGTCTCGTCAAAGAGCCGCTCCCACGCGTCGCCGACCATACCCAGATCGTGCATGAAGCGTTCCAACTCGTCGCTCAGCTGATAGGGTTTCATTGCACGAATGCGACGGAAGACGGGTTCATAGCGAGCGAGATCGGCATTTTCTGCAAAATGCGCCGCCAGAACATCATCGTCGATGCGGTTCAGTTCCAGCGTGAAGAACACCAGTGGTGTGGTGTAGTTGGTGATCGCTTCTTGCGCATCCGACATGAACTTGGCGCGTTCGGCATCTGTGGTCAGCTGGTAATAGCGCAGGCCCGCATAGGACATGATGCGCCCGGCGATGGCGTTGATCTTTTCGTTGCGCAGCACACAGTCCAGCAGACCTGCAGCGTCCAGATCAGCCAGCTTGCCCTCATAGTCGGCGGCAAACTCGGCACAGGCTTTTTCCAGCCACTCCAGATCCCGCTTCAGTTCGGGCGCGTCATCACCGGTGTAAAGATCGCTCAGGTCCCATTCGGGCAGGTTGCCCAAGGGATCGGATCCGCCGCCAGCATTGGCATCGCGCACGGGAAAAGGAAGGTGGAGCATGTGGGACCTCATGAAAATCTGTCTTACCCCCGTATCTAAGGCGGGGGTGGGGCGACCACAAGTTACGCTTTGGCCGCCGCGCGGGCATCGCCCGTGGTAAAGAGGTGATCAAGCTGGTCAAACACCGGGCCGCGCACGTCGGGTGCCTCCATCAGCACCTCATGCTCGCCATCGGGTACTTCGACCAGATGGCCGCGTGGCCAGTTCGGCATGCGGGCGCGGATGGCGTCGCGGTCAACGATCTGCTCATGCGTGCCCAGATAGGTCAGGCACGGCAGATCGGGCGAGGCGCGCTCGGCCAGATTGGCGCATTCGGTCACAGATTCCTTGAGCCAATGGATCGAGGGCGCCCCCAATGACAACTCGGGGTGGGCGTTCAACTGATCACGCATCATCTGATACATAGCAGGGTCACGGGTCAGAGTGTTGCCGTCGAATTCCTGTTCTAGAACATAGCTGCCCAGCGACGTGCTGGGCGGGTTCTTGTGCGCGGCCCCGAACAAGGGCGCCAGCGCCATGGTCATCTTGCTCAGCGGCTTCATAAGTGGCGAGAAATAGATGCCCCACATTGGCCCGGTAAAGGCGCAGGTTTGCACCGGCATCCCCTCCATCACCGCGCGTAGGGTGATCGCGCCGCCCATGGAATGGCCGATGACGTGCCAGGGCTTGGGCAGCTCTTGCTCTCGCGCCACCCGCAAAACAGCGGCGATGTCTTTCTGGTAGTCGGTGAAGTGGCCCACGTGACCCACACGCGGGTCATCCAGCAGGCGATCGGCCAATCCCTGACCACGCCAGTCCACCGACAGAACGGTATAGCCGCGCGACACCAGCTGGCTCGCTGTTTCACCATATTTTTCTATGTATTCGGTACGTCCGGGGAACATCAAAACGGTTCCCTTTGCACTTCCCTCGGTGCGCCAGACAGCCACGCGAATGCGCACATCGTCCGAGGTGTGCACCCACCAGGCGGCGCCACCGGCAGGTCCGCTTACCACATCATCAAAGAACGGGGCTAGGCGTCAAACTCATCAGGCTAGCACCGAGGCCAGTTTCATCGCGATGCCCATGTCACCGTCGATGGTCAGCTTGCCGGACATGAACGCACCAGTGGGGTTCAGCTCACCCGAGAAGATCTGAGTGAATGTGTCCGCGTCTGCAGTCATGGTCACGTCCGCCTCATCATCGCTGATGCGCGCGCCGTCGCTGTCCAGGACAATTGCGCCCACATCCGCGATGGCAAATTTGGCCGACCCGTCAAAGCCGCCGCCGCCCAGTTTTTCGTTCAATCCGGCCAGAGCCTGGTCAAGAAGTTCGCTCATGGTTTCTCTCCATTTAACATCGTTGTGACAACGGCGCTGTGAATGGACATCCACGCACGCCACGCTACACTGATGATTGTTATGGGCATTGCAAGCATCAATCTCAAAGCTATCGTTGCGGCAACCGTCACATTCGTGATGTTTTCCGCTGCGGCATGGGCACAAGAAGCGGATTTGAACGACGAATCCGAGCTACTGGCAGCGTTACTTCAGGCCGACCCGACCGAAGCGAAACGGTTGGAACGACAGTTGCAGGCGCTGTGGTCGAAATCAGGCTCTGCCTCGGCTGATCTGCTGCTGAAACGCGGACGCGAGGCAATGGAGGCTGAAAACTATCGCGTGGCCATCGAACACTTCACTGCGCTGACGGATCATGCGCCTGATTTTGCCGAAGGCTGGCATTTGCGTGCGTCTGCTTTTTACAATGCCAACCTCTTTGGCCCTGCGATCACTGATCTGGAACGCGCGCTGATGCTGAACCCCAACAATTACACCGCAATGCTGGGGCTTGGGCATATTCTAGAGCAGATCAATCAGCCCGAATTGGCCTATGACGCCTATGTTCGGGCGCAGTCTATACATCCGCATCACGAAGACGTATCCAAAGCCGTCTCACGGTTGGCGGCCCACGTTAAGGGTAAGTCCATCTGAGACGGCAAACTAAAGCCCGAAGCAGTCGGGCAGGGGGCAAATGGTGAGCGGGTCATCCCGGATCGTGGCTGTCTTGGGCCCGACCAACACTGGCAAAACACACTATGCGATCGAACGTATGCTGGGCTATCGCACCGGCATCATCGGTCTGCCGCTGCGCCTGCTCGCGCGCGAGGTCTATGACAAGATCGTCGCCATTCGCGGGCCGTCCGTCGTGGCACTGGTCACTGGTGAAGAGCGAATCGTTCCACCCCGAACGCAGTATTGGGTCTGCACGGTCGAGGCGATGCCCGAAGGCATGGGTACCGATTTTCTGGCCATCGATGAAATCCAGCTTTGCGCCGATCCTGAGCGAGGTCATGTCTTTACCGACCGATTGCTGCGTGCGCGCGGCACAAACGAGACGCTGTTCATGGGCTCGGACACCATGCGCGGGCCCATTCGCGAGCTGGTGCCCGAGGCGCAGTTTGTTCAGCGCGAACGGATGTCACAGCTGGTCTATTCAGGTTCCAAGAAAATAAGCCGCATGCCCGCGCGCAGTGCCATCGTCGGGTTTTCCGTCGACAATGTGTACGCCATTGCCGAACTGCTGCGCCGCCAAAAGGGTGGGGCGGCTGTGGTCATGGGCGCGCTCAGCCCGCGCACCCGGAATGCGCAAGTTGACCTCTACCAGAATGGCGAGGTCGATTATCTGGTCGCCACCGATGCCATTGGCATGGGCCTGAACTTGGACGTCGATCACGTGGCCTTTTCCGCGCTGTCCAAGTTCGACGGCCGTCGCATGCGTCCCTTGGCCCCCAATGAGCTGGCCCAGATCGCAGGGCGGGCCGGGCGGGGGATGTCGGACGGCACCTTTGGTGTGACAGGCGAGGCGCGCCCGCTGGATGATGGCATGGCGCAGGCGATTATGGATCACCGATTCACACCGCTCAAAAAACTCAATTGGCGCAATGCGGCGCTACAGTTCGGCTCGATCGAGGCGTTGATCCGATCGCTTGAGGAGAGCCCCAAGGGTGAAAATCTGCTCAAAGCACGCGAAGCGGATGACCTACAGGCGCTAAAATCGCTGAGCCAGGTGGCCGAAGTCACCGCGCGCGCCAGCAGCGGCGACAGTGTGCGGCTTTTGTGGGATGTCTGTCAGATCCCCGACTTTCGCGGCATCAGCCACGCAGAGCATGCCAGCCTGCTCGAGGTTATTTTTGGCCATCTGCACGAGCGCGGGCATATCCCCGACGACTTCATGGCGCGGCAAATCCGCCGAATTGACAAGACGCATGGTGATATTGATGCGCTGTCGAAACGACTGGCGTATATTCGCACCTGGACATATGTTGCGCAGCGGAACGGATGGGTGCGTGACGAAAACCATTGGCGCGACGAAACCCGCGCTGTAGAAGACCGTGTATCTGACGCTCTGCACGAGCGTCTGACCCAGAGATTTGTGGATCGGCGCACCTCCGTATTGCTGCGCTTAGCTCAAACAGAAGGAGGCCCTTTTGGCCGAAGTGAATGACAAGGGTGAAGTGACCGTCGAAGGCGAATTTGTCGGTCGTTTGGAAGGGTTCCGGTTTTCCCCGGACAAAAGCGCACAAGGTGCCGAAGCGAAGGCGTTGAAATCCGCATCGCTCCAGGCGCTTGCCCCGCAATTCCATCTGCGGGCGGATCGCTTTTATAACGCGCCCGATACCGAGATTGATTTTACCGAACAGGGTGGCCTCATGTGGGGCGAGCACGCTGTCGGCAAACTGGTTGCCGGTGCGGAGCCGCTCAAGCCCATGGTCGAGGTGTTTGTAGACGAGGCCGCAGGCCCGGACGTGGAACAGAAGGTGCAGCGCCGTCTGCAGCATTTCATCGACCGCAAGGTTGCCGCGCTGTTTGAGCCGCTGCTGAACCTGTCGCGCGACGAAGAGTTGAATGGCCTGGCCCGTGGATTTGCTTTCCGCATGGTCGAGGCGCTTGGCGTTCTGCCACGTGCAGATGTGGCGCAGGACGTCAAGGAACTGGATCAGGACGCCCGTGGCGGGTTGCGCAAGCACGGCATCCGCTTCGGTCAGTTCACCATCTTCATGCCTTTGCTGTTGAAGCTCGGCGCCGACGCGCCTGCGTCTGGTTCTGTGGTCGTTGACCCAAGGTCTGCAAGAATTTCCCGAATCGCCCCCGCCAGGTCTGGTCACTGTGCCGACGGTCGCGGATGCGCCGCAGGGCTATGACACAATGTGCGGATACCGCAATGCAGGTGAACGGGCGATCCGCATCGATATGCTGGAACGCCTGGCTGATATGCTGCGGTCCGAGGACAGCCGGGGAGGGTTCGAGGCCAAGGCCGACATGCTTTCGATCACCGGCATGACGCTGGATCAGTTTGCTGATCTCATGGGTGGTCTGGGTTACAAGGCCGAAAAGGGTGAACGACCCAAGGTCAAGGTACCTGCGGACCCCGCTCCGACTGAGGATCAAAGTGCTGAAGTACCAGCAGAGGTAGAGGCACCTACGGAAGCTGCACCCGAGACCGAGGTAGAAGTCGCAACCGCCGAGGCGCCAGCCGAGGCCGCCGAGATCGCCGAGGCGGTAGCCGAGGCTCCCGCCACTGAGACACCTGCGGACCCCGCAGAACCTGAGGTCGAAGTGTTCTACACCTTCACTTGGGGTGGCCGTGCCCGTCAGGGTGGGCGTGGTCCGCGCCGGGATGGTCAAAACGCACAAGGCCGTGGCGAAGGTCGTGGTCAGGGCAAAGGCAAACCCCGTGGCAAGCCGCAGGACGGTGGCCGCGGTAACCCGGGTAAGAAGGGTGGCAAGCCGCAAGGCGCCAAGACCTTCTCGTCGCGTCCCCCGCGCCGTGAAAAACAGATCGACCCCGACAACCCCTTTGCAGCGGCGCTGATGGGGCTGAAAGAGGGCAAGTAAGCCTTGAACGACACACCCGCCGCAAAACTGCGGATCGATAAATGGCTCTGGCAGGCGCGGTTCTTCAAGACCCGCTCTCTGTCGGCCAAACAGGTCAGCGGTGGGCACGTGCGTGTGAACGGAAACCGGGTACTCAAACCGTCTTTTGGTGTGAGCCCCGGCGACGTTCTGACCTTTCCTCAGGCCAAAATCGTGCGCGTGGTTCGCATCGAAGGACTTGGCGAGCGCCGTGGCCCAGCACCTGAAGCGCAAACGCTGTATGCGGATTTGACGCCGAAACAGGAAAAACCTCCTGCCAATCCCAAATATGAGGGAAAAGGTCGTCCATCCAAGCGGGATCGCAGGGCGCTTGACCTTTCCAACCCGTTCGACCCCGAATGATCCCTTGAAGATGGGCGCGCTCTGATTTAGCTAGACCCGCAACAGACGAAACCGGAAAGCTGCACATGACCTACATCGTCACCGACAATTGCATCGCTTGCAAATACACCGACTGCGTCGAGGTCTGCCCCGTGGATTGTTTCTACGAGGGCGAGAATATGCTGGTCATCCATCCCGATGAATGCATCGACTGTGGTGTGTGTGAACCCGAATGCCCCGCCGACGCCATTCGCCCGGACACTGAACCTGATATGGACAAATGGGTCGAGATGAACCGCAAATACGCCGAATTGTGGCCTGTGATCGTCACGAAGAAGGACCAGCTTCCCGAAGCCGAAGAACGCGACGGAGAGACGGACAAGATGGAGAAGTACTTCTCTGAAACACCCGGTGAAGGTGGTTAACCTTAATTGGGTAAGCGATTCGCACCTTTTTGACATTCTGTATGTCGAATGAGTGTAGGTAAGGCGCTGAAAACAAGAAATAAAGTGGAAGTTGACCCACCGTCGGCTTCCAGTTTCCTGTTTTTTGTGTTACGTTCTCTGTTCAAATGATGTCAACGATCGGGATGTGCTCCACTCAGATGCTCGTGTTGGAGCTATAGAGTTTACGAACATTTAACCGCCTGTCGGGGAAACGCATTCCCCGCTTGTGGTTTTTTTGTCGCCCAATGTCCCGTTCGCAGCAAGGAAAGACCTGTATGACCAAGTCGAAAAGCTCGATTTCCGCCCCAACGACTATGTGGTCTATCCGGCGCATGGTGTCGGCCAGATCATCTCAATCGAAGAGCAGGAAGTCGCTGGCTACGCGCTTGAACTGTTTGTGGTGTCCTTTGAGAAGGACAAGATGACCCTGCGGGTGCCCACCAACAAAGCAACCGAAATCGGCATGCGGGGCCTCAGCTCGCCTGATGTCATCAATCAGGCGATGAGGACGCTCAAGGGCAAGGCCAAGGTCAAACGCGCCATGTGGTCGCGCCGCGCGCAGGAATACGAACAGAAAATCAACTCGGGCGATCTGATCGCCATCGCCGAAGTGGTGCGCGACCTGCATCGCACCGACGATCAACGCGAGCAAAGCTACTCAGAGCGTCAGCTTTATGAGGCCGCTCTGGAACGTCTGACCCGCGAAGTGGCAGCTGTTGCCGCAGCGGCGACGAGATTCAGGCCGCAAAGCAGGTTGACGAAGTGCTGATGTCGCGCGCCGCCTGATTTGGTATTGAACAACGAAAAGAGCCGTCCCACCTTAGGGGCGGCTCTCTTTGTTTGAGGAGGCGATGATGTCTGATCTCGATCAGATTTGGCGTGAATATGGGCAAGCGTTGCGTGGTTTTCTACGCGCACGTATCAACGACCCGGATGATGTCGAGGATCTGTTGCAAGAGATCATGATCCGAACCCACAGGCACTTGTTCGAATTGCGCGAAGACACCAAGTTGCGGGCCTGGATTTATCAGATCGCTCGCAATGTGGTTATTGATTATTATCGCAAGGCTGGGCGAGATGCGGAATTGCAGGTTGGCGACCTGTGGTACCAGAACCCGGATCCGGCCACGGCGCGGGATGATCTGGCCGATTGTATCGCGCCAATGGTTCGTGCATTGCCCAGTGAATATGCCGAAGTCCTGACCGCTGTTGACCTTCACGGTCAGTCACAAAAAGACTATGCCACCGCCCGAGCCGTCCCCTATTCGACTCTCAAGTCGAAAGTGCAAACAGGGCGCAGACATCTGCGTACACTGTTCGAAGATTGCTGCCGTTTGAGCTTTGACTCGCGGGGTGGGGTGTCAGATTATGAATTAAAATCAGGCAGTTGCAAGAAATGTTGATCTAAATGTCGTCTTTTTTCGATCTGCTTCGTCTTCAGGAATGAACGAAGTTGGAAAGATAAGGACACCTCCAATGATCAAAATCGTAAGCTTCAAGATCTGCCCCTTTGTGCAACGTGTGACCGCCATGCTTGAGGCGCGAAACATCCCTTATAAGGTCGACTACATCTCGCTCAGCGACAAACCGCAGTGGTTTCTGGACATCTCGCCCAATGGGCAGGTACCGGTTTTGATCACGGAACAGGGTGAACCGATCTTCGAATCTGATGCAATTTCGGAATACATCGACGAGATCGCGCCGCCACTAGAGGCTGATCTGACCGCAGTGACACGCGCGAGAAACCGCGCGTGGAGTTATCAGGCTTCGAAACATTACCTAGTGCAATGTGGGGCGATGCGCAGCGCGGATAAGGATACATTTGTGGACCGCAGCGCCAACCTGTCCAAGGCTTTTGCCCGAGCCGAGAGGGAACTGGGTGATGGGCCATTCTTTAACGGCGCAACTCTCGGGAACGTCGACCTAGCTTGGCTGCCCTTGCTGGATCGGGCGCGGATTATCACAAAACACACGGGACATGACTTCCTGAGTGGGTTGCCGAAGGTGAAAGCTTGGCAGCAGGCGTTGGATCACACCGGATTGCCCGCCAAAACCGTGGCCGAGGATTTTGAACAGGCTTTCACTGACTTCTACTTGTCGGACCAGACCTATCTTGGGACTGGCCAAAGCCAACCCTCGCTAGGGAAGTGTGGCACATGTTGTTAACAAAATCGGGGGCGCGTCTTGCGCCCCAAGCCCCCTTTGCGCTTAGATAATCTGCAGGGGAGAGCGACGCATGAGGGCATTGAAAAAGCAGGTTCGTGGGCTGTACTTGGGCTCCGGCACGGTGCCGCGATGGTTTCGCTATTGCCTCATCGTGTTCGATCTCGCCACGATCGTCTTCTTTGTCGGAACAGCGCATAAGACCCATGGGCCGATGCTGACCTCAATCAGCCAATTCGTAGGGTTGATCATTCTTTTGGATTTCAGCGCTCGGCTTTGGATTTCCAGAGACCGAAAAAAGTTTCTCCTGCAGATTTACACGCTGGCGGACATTGTGGTGATCCTCTCACTGATCCTTGATCCATATTTGACCGAGAGCCTTGCCTTTTTGCGTATTTTGCGTGGACTTCGTTTGATCCACTCGTATCACCTGCTGCGAGATTTGCGACGGGACAGCGACTTTTTTCGAACGCATGAGGATGCGGTGATCGCGGCGATCAATCTGATGGTATTTGTTTTTGCGACGTCCACGGCCGTTTTTGTGTTTTTTATCGATCAAGAGGCAAGTCAGACGCCCTATATCGACGCGCTGTATTTCACGATGGCGACACTGACGACGACCGGGTTTGGCGACATCACGTTTCAAACGCCGGGGGAAAGCTCTTTTCTGTCTTCATCATGGTTGTCGGTGTGGCATTGTTTGTCCGGCTGGCTCAAGCGATCTTCATGCCGCAGAAAGTGCGTCACAAATGCCGTAAGTGTGGCCTGTTTCGTCATGACCCGGATGCTGTGCATTGCAAGCATTGCGGCGGTTTGCTCAACATCGAAACCGGTGGTGTGAGCTAGGGCCGGGGGCGCTCCCGCACCCGAGCGATCCTGGCTTCGCCAGCACCGCTGGCGGCTTTGGGCCGGGCGCCGGGCAAAGCCCGACGCGGTCCCGCTTGGGGCACCTGTTTCATCAAATGCGCCAACCGCCGAGCGCAGCGAGGCACGGCCCAACGGGAGGAGGTTTTTCATTAGAAAAATTGACGACGAGCGGGAGAGCTTTTGGAGTGATGCCTCAGCAAACAGAACTGATCGGATAGTCACACTATGGCAAGTAGGGCCAATAGCACTGAAACCTCAGCGATTTGTTGACTGGCGCCCAGTATATCGCCGGTCTGGCCGCCGATCTTCGTGCGGGCAACCAGTGCCAGGATAAAGACACTCACTGCTGCGACGATCGCCGGCATCAGTATTAGCCAGCCGAGTCCGAGTAAACCAATCACCAGAGGCACCAAAACGCCGATCATGCTTGTCACTGCGGATGGGGCACCAACACTTTGGCTCAACCCCGACCCACGGGCATTGGGCAGGGTGGTCATCAGTACTGGCATCAAGGCCCGAGACCAGATCGGCGCAAAGAGAGCCGCCCAAAGCGCGCCGCTGGCGATCAGCCCTGTAAGGGCCGTAAACCTCAGCAGTTGCACCACAATCAATGCCAGCACGCCGTAGGTGCCGATGTGGCTGTCCTTCATGATTTCCAACCGCCGCTCACGCGTGAACCCGCCCCAAAGCCCGTCTGCTGTGTCCGCCAGCCCGTCTTCATGCATGGCACCAGTGGTCATGATCAGTACCGCCAGCATGACACCGGCTACGGCGGTCGGTGGCAGGCCAAGGTACAGCAGAGTTGAGCCAACACAGCACGCCAACCCGCCAACGATCAGGCCAACTACAGGAAATGCCCAGGCACTTGCAGCCTGACGCGCAAAGACATGTTCGGGCAGGCGCGGCAGCGGAAGGCGCGTCAGTAGGACCACAGCAAGAGGAATATCCCAGACCCAAGAGGCAGAAGTGTCGTTTTTGTGCACGTCCTGTCCTTTCGGGGTCTTGTGACACGGGGTGCATTGGTTAAACACATGTGACCACTCAGATGCAACGAGGCTTTATATGCTGCCCCAACTCACCGACCTCTCGACTTTTCGCTCGCAATTGGCGGCGGCCCCCGGCCCGGACGCGGTCGCGACGGCAGGAGCGCAAGAGCGCAACGGTCAATTGACCAAACCCCCGGGCGCCTTGGGACGGCTCGAGGACCTGGCGATCTGGTATGGCGGCTGGCGCGGGGATGCGCGGCCCAGCATCCAGGCGCCTCAGGTCATCGTGTTCGCAGGCAATCATGGGGTAACGGCGCAGGGCGTTTCAGCCTTCCCGCCGGAAGTGACCGTGCAGATGGTTGCGAACTTCCAACACGGAGGGGCAGCGATCAATCAACTGGCCAAAGCGGCGGGTGCCAAGATGGATGTCCATGCGCTCGACTTGGATAATCCAACCGTGGATTTCACCCAAGGTCCCGCGATGAGCGTGGACGAACTGCTTTCCGCTTTGCAGACCGGCTGGAATGCGGTCGATCCCAACTCTGACTTGCTGGTAGTAGGCGAAATGGGAATAGGCAACACCACCCCGGCAGCAGCCATCAGCTGCGCGCTCTTTGGTGGCGAGGCTGGTGACTGGACCGGGCGCGGTACCGGTGTGGATGATGCGGGTCTTGCCAACAAGACCCGCGTTGTGGCTGAAGGCGTGGCGCTGCACGGCTCGGATGATGGGCTGGAGGTGCTGCAACGGCTGGGTGGGCGTGAGATAGCGGCAATGGCTGGCGCGATTGCTGCAGCGCGCGTGCTGCGCATTCCAGTTGTTTTGGACGGGTTCATTTGTTGCGCGGCAGCGGCCTGTCTGGCCAAGATCGCAGGCGGCGCTTTGGATCACGCTGTTGCAGGGCACCAAAGCGCCGAAGGTGCACATGGAACCTTGCTGGAGCACCTGGGTAAGGACCCGCTGTTGTCACTGGGTCTGCGCCTGGGTGAGGCGTCTGGAGGCGCCTTGGCGATCAACATCATCAAAAGCGCAGTGGCCTGCCACTCAGGCATGGCAACATTTGCTGAAGCGGGAGTTTCCGACGGCTAACCGCTCAGGCGGATCTCTTGGCGTGCTCCTCGGCCAGTTCGAGGAGTGCGGTTTCCAGATCTTTCTCCAGTTCCTGTGCCCGTTCGATATAGGCTTTGTTTTCGGCTGTCGGTGTGCCGGGTATCCACAGTTCTGCCAATTCGCGGACAGTGTCCCGATCATGGTGGTAAAACGTCTTTTCAGCTGCGGCAGCCTCGTATTCGCTCAAACCGATATTCTCGAGAACGTAACGCCCGGCTCGCAACGAGGCGTCGAAGGTTTCGCGTACAATATCGTCTGCACCGGCCTGATAAAGCTCATAGACATGATTGCGGTCTGCTGCTCGGGCAATGATGTGGATGTCGGGGCGCACACGTCGGGTATAAGCCACCAGTTTGGTCACCTGATCGCGCTGATCCATGGCGGCGACCAACACCTGTGCTTTGTCCACGCCAGCAGCTTTGAGCAGCTCGGGGCGGGTGGGGTCCCCCAAAAAGCCCTTGACCCCGAACCGTCGCATCAACTGGATCGTGTCGATGTCATGATCCAGAACGATGGTTTTGAACCCTGAAGCCAGAACAAGGCGGTTCACAATCTGTCCAAAGCGTCCGATGCCCGCGATGATCACCGGGCCCTTCTCGTCGATCTTGTCCGGTTCATGTTCTGGCGTGCTGTCCTTCATGTTGCGACTTAGAATGTCATAGACAATGAACAACAGGGGCGTGATCAGCATCGACAGAGCGATAATCAGCAACAGCTTTTGCGACAGATCCGTGGGGATGACATTTTGCTGAACCGAAAACGCCAGCAAGACGAATCCAAATTCTCCGGCCTGAGCAAGGCCCAGGGTAAACAGCCAATGATCGCGGCCTTTGAGTTTGAATGCTCGTCCAACCGCATAGAGAATTGCACCTTTGGCGGCGATGACCAGCAATGCCAGCCCGATTAGATCCAAGGGCTCCTGAAAGAAAAAGCCAAAATCGATACCTGCGCCGACTGTGATGAAGAACAGCCCAAGAAACAGGCCTTTGAACGGTTCCAGGTCGCTTTCTAGTTCGTGGCGGAATTCGGAGCTGGCCAGAACGACACCGGCCAGGAAAGCACCCAATGCGGGCGAGAGCCCAACCAGCGTCATGAGAAAGGAAATTCCCACCACGATCATCAAGGCCAATGCGGTGTACATCTCACGCAAGCGGGTGGCGTGGATAAACTTGAATAGAGGGCGTGTCAGGTAGACACCTGCCAGAATGACAAAAACAACCGCGCCTATGGTTACAAGGGTTACGGCCCAGCCTGGCAGACCTTCTACCAATGACAACGAGTGATGGGCGGCCTCTGCTCCGTGACCTGTAGCGCGCTCAATCGAGCCATCGGATTCGATGTGTGCGACCTGCGGCAAGGCGAGCAAAGGCAGCAATGCTAGAATTGGGATGACCGCAATATCCTGCGTCAACAGAACTGAAAATGTTGCTCGCCCACCGTTTGTCTGAATAAGACCCTTTTCAGAAAGAGTTTGCAAAACGATCGCCGTAGACGACAGAGACAGCGTCAGCCCAACAGCAAGTGATACTGACCAAGGATGACCTGCCAGCATTGCAGCAACCATCAGCGCCAAGGTGGAAACGCCGACCTGCAACCCCCCTAAACCCAGAAGTTTGTCTCGCATATCCCAAAGGGCGCGCGGCTCAAGTTCCAGACCGATCAGAAACAACATCATGACCACGCCGAACTCGGCAACGTGTTGTAAATTCTCGGTTTCTGCGCCGACAAGGCCCAAAACCGGGCCAATGACGATACCCGCCGCCAAATAACCCAAAACTGATCCCAATCCCAACCTGGCCGAAAGTGGTACCGCAATCACCGCCGCGGCGAGATAGATCGAGGCTTGGTAGAGGAAGCTTTCCATGCGTGGGTCAATCCTGTGTTAGACTTGCTTCGGAAATTGGTCCGGTTCAAGTGGGCAACGGGGCGTCTCGTTTCAATTGGTCCATGACTATTTGGCTTTGCACCCGTGCCACTGCAGGATGCGGCAAGATCACCTGATGAATCAAGCTGTTGAGCGCGGGCAAATCCGCACAATACACGTGTAGCAGGTAATCGGCGTCGCCCGTCATGGTCCAAGCGCTGGTAATTTCAGGGCGGGTGTCCACCATGCGAGCAAAGGCCTGGGACTGATCTGGTCCATGTGTGCCGAGGTGAACCTGGACAAACCCCTGAACGTGAAGGCCCAGGCGGGCGGGGTCCAGTTTGGCGGCGTAGTTGGTGATGAATCCTTCGGCCTCGAGCCGTTGGCGACGGCGTCCCGCCTGGCTTGGAGACAGGTTCAACATCTCGCCCAATTGTTGCGCGGTCAGGTGCGCATCCTTCTGCAGGGCTGCCAGCAGTCGATTGTCGGTTTCGTCCAGCACGTGCGGAGTATTCCTGTGTTGTTTGACATGAATGCGGGAAGCACGCATGTTTTTGTAAATTCTTGGTATAATACGCGCAAACGCCGTGCCGTGCATGGGTTATTTTGGTATCAACACCTCATTTTTGCCAGGAGATGCGCCATGGGTCCGTTCCCGCACAATGCCCCCAAGTCCGTGATCAGCGAAGAAAACCCAGCTGGGACCGACGGTTTCGAGTTTGTCGAGTTTGCCCATCCCGAACCTCAAGAACTGCGCGATCTGTTCGCGCGCATGGGGTATGCTCTGACAGGCCGCCACAAGACAAAGAACGTCGAACTGTGGCAGCAGGGGGATGTCACTTACATACTGAACGCCGAACCAAACAGCTTTGCTGCACGCTTTGTCGAAGAGCACGGCCCCTGTGCCCCGGCCATGGGTTGGCGCGTTGTAGATGCGCAGAAGGCGTACGAGCATGCGGTTTCTAAAGGGGCCGAGCCCTATGACACCGACGACAAGACCATTGATGTGCCTGCGATCAAAGGCATTGGCGGTTCACTGATCTACTTCATCGACCAGTACTATGACACGTCGCCCTATAACGAGGAATTCGACTGGGAGACCCAGTCCAAGCCGCGCGGCGACGGGTTTTATTACCTCGATCACCTGACTCACAATGTGTTCAAGGGCAACATGGACAAGTGGTTCGGGTTTTATGGTGATCTGTTCAACTTCAAGGAAATCCGCTTCTTTGACATTCAGGGCAAGTTCACCGGTCTGTTGAGCCGCGCGCTGACCTCACCTTGTGGGCGCATCCGTATCCCAATCAACGAAGATCGCGGTGAATCCGGTCAGATTGTGTCGTACCTGAAGAAATACAAAGGCGAGGGCATTCAGCATATCGCCGTAGGATCGGACGATATCTATGCCAGCACTGACGCGATTGCAGACAAGGGGCTAAAATTCATGCCAGGCCCCAACGAAGCCTACTATGACATGTCTTACGACCGTGTTGCAGGCCATGACGAGCCCAAGGACCAGATGATGAAACACGGGATCCTGATTGACGGTGAAGGTGTCGTCGATGGTGGAGAGACCAAGATCCTGCTGCAAATTTTTTCGAAAACCGTAATTGGGCCGATCTTCTTCGAGTTCATCCAGCGCAAGGGGGATGACGGCTTTGGCGAGGGCAACTTCAAAGCCCTGTTTGAATCGATCGAGCGTGAGCAGATCGAAAGCGGCGAGATCACTGCCGCAGAATAATTGGATCGGATGTGGTCGGGCGATCCGGCCCTTCCAGACTGGCCGTCACCTGTTTCGCAGCGGGTGGCGGTTTTTTTGTGCATGAAGGGGGAACTTGTCGGGGAAACTCCCGCCCGTCGTTGACGCCCCTGTCGGGACGTCTCCTCCCGTTGAGCCAGTGCCTCGCTACGCTCGGCGGTTGGTGGTGGATCGCTCGGGTGCGGGAGTTCTCCGAGCTAGGTGAGCAGTAAACGTTCGTTTGGATACGCCATCAACCGCTTGGGATCTTCAGCGTCATGTTACGACCGCCTTTTTGGTAGCGTAACTCGCTGTCACCAATCGCAACGACACGCCCGCCGTCCACTCTGTCACCGACTTTAACTTTTTTGTAACGCCCGCTGGGCAGGCGCACCAACGCGCGGCGATTGGAAGGGGTGCCATAGACGCCAATCAGATTCACCCTGCGAAGGTTTATGGCATTGTTCATTGTTGCTTGCCGCGCCACTGACGCTGGTGAAGGAGCCTTGGGCTTGACGGTGCGTGGGGCAATGCTTCCAACCTGTTCAGACCGCGAACCGTTTCGATCGATATTAGCAGCTGACCCAAGATTGGCCGTGCGGCGTGTTGCAGTGGCCGCGATATTTTGTGGCCGCAGTTTGGGCCGTTTCGTTTGAACAACGGCAAGCGCTGTTGGGGTTTGATCTTCTTCTGCTTCTTCTTTTTCTGTAAACGGTCGTAGTTTCGGTCTGACGCCAGCCAGTTCCTCGCGGCTGCGCCCGCCCAGTTGGCTGCGCTCTGCCTGTTCAACCAGGTTACCTGGTCGCAAACGTGGGCGTTTACTAGCCAGACGCTCTTGGGCCTCATCCGTTTCAGGGGCGGTTTCAAACCGGACAGGGACGGCTGGTGGAACACGGGCAGGGCGCCCGAGATAAACCACAACACCCCCTGGGTTTAGGGTGCCCTCGACGGTTGGCTCTACAAGGCCCCGCTCATTGAGGGCAAAGTTCGACCCGGGTGCGACGGGGGAACTGGTCAGCGAAACGCCCAGATCCGTATCGAACGAGATCGGCGACGGCAATGCGACCGCATCCTGAGACAAATCGGTGCGATCAATTGATGCTACGTAAAGGTCATCCAGATCAATGATCGAAGGCGTCGTTGGCTCTACCGGCGCGCTGTCCCAGATGCCGGTAACGGCATAACGGGTTTCAGGGCTGATCTGCGAAAGAGCGTCCGATGCGCCCGTTGATTCAGCAGGCTCTTCCGGGGTGATCGTTTCGACGGTTTCCGGGTCAACACGCAGTGCGTCCAAAATTGCGCTGTCCGTACCGGTTAGTCCGGTGTCGGAAACACCGGGTGGCAGGTTCGCCAGTTGCTCTTCAGTGTTTGTATTGTCTTGGACCGTTCCCGGTGATTGCGGAGCATTTTCTGCCGGAACTGCCTGTGGCTCATCATCTGGAGCCAAAGGCTGCACCGGATCCAATGGAACCTGTGGTGGAGACGAAGTGGAAGGTGCATTGTCTGTTTCAGGGTCAAACAATCCAAAACCAGAAGTCCAACTGGCCCAAGTTGCGACGGCGGCCAAAACCAGAACTAGTGCTACAGTCAGCAGCAGACCAAGAAAACGCGGTTTGCCGCCGATTGCGGCATCGCGCGCCCCAAATATCGTCATCCGTTGTTTTTCGGATCTCGCTGTCTTGTCCAGGAAGGCGCGGGGCAGTAAACGCCGCTACTGGCTCTGTCTCAGCAATCGCAACGGCGGGTGGTTCGGCTGTGGTCGGCTCTGCCGCTTTGGGGGCAGGTGGAATCCGTGCCTGTGTTTTGGAAGGCGCCAAGGGTACAACGCGCGACGTGCTGAATGCCGGGCTCTCATGTGTTGAAGATTCAACGAGCTCTGCCGCGTGCACTTGGGTGGTCGATTGGTCTGTCGCGGGTGTTTTGTTGGCGCGTCGGCTGGCAAAACCGACGGTCGGGGCCGAATCCGTCTCCGCGGCGCCCTTGCCTGTCGATGGTGACCCATCGGGCGCGGTCGACGCTTCAGCTTCGGGGTCATCAGGAACGGGTTCGGAAACATCTTCGACTTCGGGGAATTCTGCCGGGCCGATAATAACCA
Source organism: Falsiruegeria sp. JB4-1 (assembly GCF_055693495.1). Classification (NCBI taxonomy): domain Bacteria; kingdom Pseudomonadati; phylum Pseudomonadota; class Alphaproteobacteria; order Rhodobacterales; family Roseobacteraceae; genus Falsiruegeria; species Falsiruegeria sp. JB4-1. Next base: position 2,731,445 of record NZ_JBVFTZ010000001.1, on the reverse strand, counting down.
CTGCAATTCCGTCCGGTTCGACGGCGTCTGCTCCGGTTGATCCGCTGTAAGCCCGTGTAGATCCGAAAAACGGTTCACCCAAAAAGTCGTTTTCGCCGGGAATTGCCACGAAGCTAACCGGGTCGAAGCCGTTTCCAGCGGCAAACTCTTCAGCTTCGGACAAAGTCTCACGAGCAACGACCGCGATATGCGTTAGATGACTTTCTGGAGAGGTATCAAATGCCAGATCAGCAAGCTGGTAAGGGGTCGCTTCAGCCACCGCGCTTTGAATGATGCCGTCGCGTGTTTCACCCTCGAACGAGCCCGTGTTAACGGTCAGGTATCGTATCTGGTCGTTAGGCAGAATGAGCTTGCAGCTGACCCCTTCGGGAGACAGCAAGAGGGCTTTGTCTCGTAACTTTGACAGATCCTGAAGAAAATCGGCTTTGTTGATATCAACATCACCAACCAGCCGCCATCCACCGGCGGCGCGGTGCAGCAGAGAAATCCCCTCGAACGACAAAGAAAGCGCAAATGCGGGTTTCATGTTGCGGTCGTACCATCCCAAGCAATCTGCAGGTGTATGAACACCCGCGCGACGACCTTAAAGCAGACATTCGCCGAGGGAAAGAAAAAGACAGATATTCCCCCTTGTTGGGCGAAGGAACGCATACGATCTGATACATGAACCAACAGGAGAAGTTCTTTGAAGACACTTGTTTTTCTTGTAGCCGCGCTGATGGCCGCCGCAGCAAGCCTTGCGCAAGCCGAAGAGCAGCGCCGCACGATTTCCGTCACTGGGCAAGCACAGGTCGAAGCGGTACCGGATCAGGCGATGATTAGCCTGGGCGTCACTCATGAAGCCGAAACCGCTAACGAGGCTATGGCCATGACGTCACAGGCGCTGTCAGATGTAATCGCGCGTTTGAAGGCACAAGGCGTGGAAGATCGTGATATTCAAACGCAACAACTGTCGCTCAACCCTGTGTGGACGCAGAAGGTCGACAAGGCCACAGGTCATGCAATGAATGAAATCACCGGCTTTTCCGCGACAAATGTTCTGGCTGTGCGGATCAAAGATATGGCCAAGATCGGAGATATCCTGGGCGAAGTTGTCGCCGATGGGGCAAATGAGTTTCAGGGCTTGAACTTCTCGGTGCAAAATCCCGAGCCTTTGATCGAAAAGGCACGCGCAGATGCAGTTAAGGATGCCATGGACAAGGCGTCGCAACTTGCAATGGCAGCGGGTATTGAACTCGGTGAGGTGCAGAGCATGTCCGAAAACAGCGGGCGCCCACATGCACGCAGTGCAACGGCGAAATTTGCGGCCATGGACGCCGAAAGCGTGCCGATCGCTGCGGGCGAAGTCAGCTATCAATCAACGGTTTCGATGGTTTTCGCGATCAAGGACTGAGGTCCGAGCAAGACGCGATGTGTTTGGTTTCGGCTACCGGATCGCCAAGGTACACAATTGCTGTAAGAAAAACGCCCCATCAATCGCTTGATGGGGCGTTTTTTTTGATGTCATCAGGACACTGTTGTCAGCTGCAGGCCGCAGACAATGCTTTGTCCAGATCAGCAATCAGATCATCTGCGTCCTCAATGCCGATGGACACGCGAACGACACCGGGGCCGGCACCTGCGGCTTCTTGTTGTTCTGGGGTCAACTGCCGGTGCGTGGTGGATGCCGAGTGGATGATGAGCGAACGTGCGTCGCCGAGGTTTGCCACGTGGCTGAAAATTTCCAGAGTGTTGACCAGCTTGACGCAGGCGTCGTAGCCACCCTTGACCGCAAAAGTGAACAGACCACCGGCGCCGCGCGGATAATGCTGCTGCGCGCGGTCATGATAGGGCGAGGATGGCAGACCCGCATACGTCACGTAATCAACGCGGTCGTCCGCCTCGAGCCAGCCCGCAACTTTCTCGGCGTTTTCCACATGGCGCTGCATACGAAGCGACAGGGTCTCGATGCCCATCAGCGTGTAATGCGCGGCCTGTGGGTTCATGGTCATACCCAGATCGCGCAGGCCGATTGCAATACCATGGAAAGTATAGGCCAAGCCGCCAAACGTCTCGTGAAAACGCAAACCGTGATAAGCCGGTTCTGGTTCACTGAGCGAGGGGAACTTGTCGCTGGCCGACCAATCGAATGTGCCGCTGTCTACAACGCAGCCACCTGTGACGGTGCCATTGCCAGTGAGGTATTTGGTCGTCGAATGGACCACCAGGGTCGCGCCCTGGTCAATCGGGCGGCACAGGTACGGAGTGGCCGATGTGTTGTCGATGATCAACGGAATGCCCGCAGCATCTGCTACATCTGCAATTGAACGAATGTCGGTCACATAGCCACCCGGGTTGGCGATGGATTCACCAAAGACCGCACGTGTGTCTTCGTCGATGGCATCGGCCACCGCCTTGGGGTCGTCGAAATCGACGAACTTGGCGGACCAGCCAAAGCGTTTGATGGTCTGACTGAACTGGGTGACAGTGCCTCCATACAGGCGGGTCGATGCCACGACATTTCGCCCCGGGCCCATCAGCGGGAAGAGTGCCATGATCTGAGCTGCATGCCCCGACGAACAGCAAACCGCACCAACACCACCTTCCAGAGTTGCAACTCGCTCCTGCAAAACGGCCACTGTCGGGTTTGTCAGGCGCGAATAGATGTAGCCAACTTCTTGCAGGTTAAAGAGCGCTGCAGCATGGTCAGCATCGCGGAACACATATGCGGTGGTTTGGTAGATTGGCGTTTGGCGGGCGCCAGTTGCCGGATCGGGGCGGGCGCCAGCGTGAATCTGCAGCGTATCAAAGCCGTAGGTCGGGCCGTCGGTCATGGTCAAAGTCTCCCTGGATCAAATTCTTGGCAACAGAGTTAGAGGACCGTTGATCATTTAACAACCGTTCACGCAGCCCGGTTTATGCGCGCGATGATCTCACTCAGACGGGACCAACTTTGCAGGGCCATCGGTACGCTGACGGCACCGTTAACAAAATCCCAGCTGTAGGTAACAATCGAGAACATTGTTCCAGCCGAGGCCGCCAAAACAAGAGCGGCGTAGCCAAGATTGAAGACGATGACTGCCAAAAGAACAAAAAAGATCACGCCATAAACCAAAGCTTCGGTATCCGAGACGTTAACTGTGAACTTTCTCAGGGCTTGTAGATGACTGCGAAAAGTCATTGGATTTCTGCGTTCCAGCAAGCGCACTTCTTTTTCTGCCTGGGTGTTCAAGGCGCGATTCAAGCGAAAAAAACGGCGGTGGGACAGGCCATAAATCGCAAGCATTACGATTGCTGCCCCGACAGCCGTCGCGGCCAACACCCAATGAAACACCCCAAGTACAATCACGGCGATAATGAGTTGCAGCAGGGCTGTCATAATGTCCGGTAGTTCCGTCTCCAGGAAATCAACCAGCTCTCGCGCCATGTGCACCCGCGCGCTCAGCGATGAAATCGGAAGGCTCGCGTTGCGATCAGCGAGTTCCGCGCCAAGCTGTACGCGGATCGTACCGTAGGCGCGTGTGTCGTACACACGGCGGCCTGTGGCAACAATCAGCAGCAAAACCAATATCGCACAGAGAAGGTAGAGCGAACCGAACTCGCGCGCCATCAGGCCATCGATAGCAAATCCGATGAAAAGTGGAATCAGTGTGAGCAAACCAGTTTCCAGGATCGTCAGCGCCCAAGTTAAGCCGATCTTCCAACGAAAAACGCGCAGTAGTGTAACGAGGGAAAGCTCTTGGCCATCAAGCATGACAATTTACCTTTGGGATGCTTGCCACTTAAGCCGCATCCTGCGTCAGTGCAAGTTTAGCGCATCCACCAGCCATTGGACTTGATCCGGTTGCGAATAGCCTGCTCTTTTCGCGGCAGGTCGTTTTGGTCAAACAGCGCACGCACCTTGTGACCTTTGCCCTGATAGATCATTTTCTTCATCGGTTCGTATTCTTTGAGCAATTTCTTGATCTTGTTTGGGGCGGCCACGGTTTCCAGCACATCGATCACAAAGTCGCTTTCACGGGCGTATAGCAATGGAAAATTTCGATAGTGGCAACTGACGGTGCCGTCCAACAACCCAGGTGCTAGTGCGCTTCGACCCCCTTTGAAAGAATGAATGACCAATGGCAAAGCAACTTGATCCAGCCACGGATCCAGAGATTGGCAGACCAACTCGCGCGGTGGATTGCGATAGATGCTGGTGGCGTATTCCAGAAACCGTGATCCAAATTTGTGTGGGCAAGAGTAGTAGAAATAGCCCGCGTTGAAATAAAGGTATCTTTCCCAGTATTCGTCAGGCTGGGTTTTATCCAACGAGCTTTCGAAATTCAGTCCGAACCGGTCGTACAATGACTGCCAGATACCAGAATAACCTGGGCCGTACAGAGTTGGCTCGGGCCAGGTACCTTCGCGACGTAAGGACGCTGAAGGGCGGTCGAAATTGAAAGGGACGCCAGAAACATCACCGGTGATCAGTGTGTCGGTATCGAAAAACACAAATGGCTCTCCCTTGGGGAGCGCGCTCAAAGCTTCGATCTTGTTGCCATGCGGGTAACGCTCACCGAAGATCCGATTTGTAAAGGGAATGCACTCTGCTCCCAGCTCTTTCAGCACCCGCAAGATATCGGGATTTCGAATGCTGGGATCCCCGGACCACCTGTTGCCGGGTTGAGGCACTGCAACAAAAAGCCGCCCCGAAAATTCAGGGGACGAATAACGCAACGAGGCTGCAAACAGCAGGGCTTCGTATTGAAGTCTGTTGTTCTGGCCAACGATTACAATGTTAAACGATTGGCGTAACGCCGGTTTTTTTGCCATACTGAATTCCAGCCGCGACTGAATTGCGAATGCGGCCTCTGCCCTGATGGGCACTATAGGGCGCGTTGGGCGATCTCAAAAGCCGTAATCGGCGTCTTTGTTCGGATGATTTGGATTAGGGTCAGGAACCTTAAATGATTGATGTATTTTTGTTCCTTGCTGCCATAGCAGCCCAGTCTGACAGCAGGTCGGAAACTGGCGCTGCTGGGGAGGTGTCCAGCGCCAGTACCGGTGAAGCGGTAGACAGCTCTGCCGTTGAACAAACAACGGATGCGCCCCCCGCGTTTCTAAGTCCGACACCCCAATTGACAGCCGAGCCACAGGTTCCGACAGGCAAGTTCACCACTGCTGTCGAGGTGAAACCAATACTTGGCGCCACCCGAGGAAACTGGGTGGCCGTGCGAGAATTCGATGGTCAAGACTTGCTGTACGTCACGCATCTCTGGTCGTGGCGGTGTGGTTTGGCTCAAGTGCGCCTGGGTATCAACGGAGCTGCCCCCGAAGTCTGGCCTTTACCCTCTTGTCATGCGGACCAGCCCTCTCCCAACATGATACTCGAGCAGGACGGTTTGCCCTACCGGAGTTTTGGCCTGGGATCTGTGAACGTTATCGATGTTGAACTGACCTATGACGATCTAACTACGGAAACTGCCCAATTCGAGCGCAGTGCTGTTAAGCTACCGTAAACCTGAAGCCTGAAAGACTGAAGTGAACTAACAAGGAATACTGCCTAAGCCGCCCCAACCTCGAAGAGGACAGAATATGTTAAATCAGCTGAATGCCGACGAAAATTACGTTGGAGCAGTAACTGTACGAAGGCTGGCGGCCTTGGCCTTATGTTGTTTTCCGATTGTTGGGCAAGCTCAAGAGGGATGGGAATGGCGCATTGCTCCTTACCTGTGGGGCACCACGCTGTCGGGCACCGCAGCAACCGTGCCGGGCCTGCCGCCGGTCGAAGTTGATGCGAGTTTTAGCGACATCCTGGATAATCTTGATTTTGCCGGCATGGTTGCCTTGCAGGCGCGCAACGGGCGCTGGGGTTTTTCGGGCGATGTCCAATACGTCAAGCTGAATGCTGCGAGCGGGCCAATCGGGCCGAATTATGGGCAGGCCCAGGCCAAGATAAAAAACACGATTGTATCGCTCTATGCCGACTACCAGGTCAGCCAGAGTTTGGATCATGAACTTTGGGTGTCCGGGGGGATACGTCATTGGTCGGTGAGTACGGACCTGACATTCACACCGGGCGCTTTGCCGGGGCGAACCGCCAACGGCTCGGACGATTGGGTGGACCCGGTGATCGGTATGTACGGACGTCGCGCCATTTCAGACAGAGCCTATGTCTCGGGATGGGCCTACGTGGGTGGGTTTGGTGCCGGATCAGAGAGCATGGTCGATCTGTTTGGGGGGGTCGGCTATCAATTCACTCAGACGACGTCTGGGGTGCTCGGTTACCGATACATGTCAGTTGACCGACGAAGCGGCAGTTTCATTTACGATGTTGAACAGGACGGGCCGCTGCTGGGTGTCGTGTTCAACTTCTGACATTGCGATTTAGATCAGCGCTGTGCTTAAGATCGGGAAATAGCTCAGCAGAATGAGCACCACCGTGACCGCAAGCAAGAAAGGCCAAAGCGCGGCAAAGATCGTGAACGGGCGGACGCCGGACATGGCCGACGCGATGTATAGGCCCACACCCACGGGCGGCGTCAACAGTCCCAGCACCAGATTCAGGCTGATGACCACGCCGAATTGGAAGGGGTCGATGTTGTAAGTGTTCATCGCAATCGGCAACAGGATCGGCGTGATCAGGATCAACGCCGCGATGCCGTCGATCAGCATACCCACAAACAGCAGGCAAAGGTTCACGATCAGCAAGAACGTGAACGGGTCCGAAGTCACGGTTGAGATAAAGGCCGCGAGTTTCTGCGGCAGTTCTTCATAGACCACGACCCAACCGAATACGTTCGCAGCAGCAATCATGAAGATCACCAGAGAAGAGTTTGTGGCGGTGCGCACAAACAACTGTCCCAGATCACGCGGTGTGATCTCGCGATAGAACAGCCACCCCACGGCAAAAGCGATCAGCGAGGCAACAGCCGCGGATTCGGTTGGCGTGGCGATTCCGAAAAGGATGCCGCCCACGATGGCGATGGGGATCAAAAAGGCGGGCAGGGCATTGCGCAAAGCAATGGTGGCTTCACGCAGCGACATCCATTCGCCTTTGGGGAAGTCCTTGGCCAGCCCGATCAGGGCAACCACGACAAAGAATGTACCCGCCAGAATGAAGCCCGGAATGATGCCCGCAATGAACAAATCCCCGATGGGAAGCTGTGCCAGAACGCCATAGATCACAAACAGCATCGACGGCGGTATCACGGGGGCAAGCAGGCCTCCGGCGGCGGTGGTTGCGGCCGAAAAGCCGGGGTCATAACCTTCTTTCGTCATGGCTGGCACCATGGCGCGGCTCATCACCGCGATCTGACTGGCGGCTGACCCGATGATGGCGGCCATGAACATGTTGGCCAGCAAGTTGATATAGGCCAATCCTCCCCGGAACCCGCCCACAAAGACGCGCGCAGCGTGGACCAGGCGTTGGGTCATGCCGCCCTCATTCATCAACTCGCCCGTCAGGATGAAAAGCGGAATGGCGAGAAGGCCGTAGTTTTCGACGCCAGAGAAAATCTGCTGTGCGTAGCTGTCATAAAGCACCAGATTGCCGCTGTCATAGATGTACCAAAGTGCAGTCAGCGCCAGCACCAGTGCGATGGGGACAGAGCCAAATAGCAGGACAAGGAAGAGGAGAGGGGTCATTTACACGGCCTCCACTTGCGATGTCTTGCCGGGGTGCAGCAGGTTGGCGCCCGAATGCAGCAGCGCGCCAAGGGTAAAGAGCGGCATCACCAACCAGATCCAAACCTTCTTGAGCCCGATGGTGTTGGTGGGTTCGGCATAGATGAAATTGAACGTCTGGCCCTGGAACGCTTTTATGTCCCATCCGGCCTCCATCAGTTGTAGCGGCATGAACCAGCGCAGGCAGATCCAGACCATCAGGCAGGCAAAGACAAAGATGGTCAGATCGACAAAGCGGTTGATCCAATGACGACCCGAGGTAGGCAGCATTTCGTTCAGGATTGTCACCGAGATGGCCGAGCGGAAATGGATCGCGGCGGACGCCGCCAGAAACGTCATCCAGACCATGGCGTAAATCGCCGCCTCATCGACCCAGTAGATCGCATTGCCTGAGGCGCGGGTGATGACGTTGAGAAGGATGAGCCCGGTGACGGATGCGGCCAGAGCTGCCGCAAAGAATATCTCGACCCGTGCCCAGAAGTGGGAAGCCCGATAGAGCATGTGCCTGCCTTTGGTATTGATTGCGAACGGGCCGGTGCATGACCGGCCCGCGCGTGTTTGTCAGAGCTTACTTGGTCGCGTCTGCGGTCTTGCGCAGATCGGGCAGGGACGGTGCCTTGGCGGCCCAGATCTCTTCCCATTTGCCCATGACGTCACCAAAGTATTCCGCATCCACGGTATGTACGGTGATGCCGACGGTGTTCAGTTTCTCGGTCCAGGCGGGCGACTTTTCGATGTAGGCGTCCAGAGTGGTGTCCACGTGCTTGGCCATCAGTTCAGACACCATCGCCTTGTCTTCGTCGCTCATGCCAGCGTAGACGCGCGCCGAGATCAGACCGACCATCGGGAACATCATGTGGTTCGAGATCAGCAGCGTGTCGGCGTGCTCATAATACTTCAGCACGTTGATCAGCTCGACGTCCATGTCGATGGCGTCCACCTGACCGTTGGCCAACGCGTCATAAACCGCAGGCAGCGGCATCGGCGTGGGGGCCGAGCCCAGCAGGTTGTAGAAATCCAGGATCGGGTCGAACGGCGTGATCCGCAGTTTGACACCAGAAAGATCAGCGGCCGAATTCACTTCGCCCCGGCTCAGGATCTGGCGCATGCCGGCACTGCCATAGCCCACGCCCACAACGCCTGCCTCTTGTGGCAGCACCTCGAGCATGCCCTTGGCGGTGTCCGAGCGCAGAATTGCAGCGGCGTGGGTCATGTCATTGGCCAGATAGGGGGCATAAAACGCGCCCATGTTCGGCACCCGGTTCGACACTTCAGCCACGGTCATGAACGCCATGTCCAGCGCGCCGGTCTGCAGCTGCTGGAGCATCTGCGCCTCGTTACCCAGCTGACGGGCAGGGAAGACAGTGACGCTGTGCTCACCGCCTGACTTTTCGGCCAGTTCCGCGCCAAAGGCCTCGGCGGCTTTGGTCCAGACGTGCGGCGGGGGCGTGATCAGGCCCAGCTTGAATTCCTTGGCGGTGGCGGGCAGCGCGGCCAGTACGAGGGCTGCGGCTGCGACGCCCTTTGTCAGGCCCTTTAGGCTGATGGTCATGTTCTCTCTCTCCCTGATAGAATCATTATTTTTTGCGAGTTTAAGCGCGGATCAGAGTTTCACCCAACCCTCTGGGGGTTCCTTGCCCGGATGGACCTCACCGCAGCTTTTGCACGTGCGCGCTTTTTCATCGGCATAGAACGCCTGATAAACGGGCGGCAGATCGCGGACGATGCTTTCCAGGATCAACTCAGACCGATGCACCAGATCACCACAGTTGAAACAGTACCACTCGATGGCGTCATGTTCTCCCTCGGGGCGTTTGGGCTCGATCACCAAACCGATCGAGCCCTCTTGCGGCCGCTGAGGTGAGTGGCGGACATGTGCAGGCAACAGGAAAATTTCGCCTTCGCGGATCGGGACATCATAGAACTCGCCGCCCTCATAGAGCTTGAGAACCATGTCCCCCTTGAGCTGATAAAAGAACTCCTCGACCGGGTCGTCGTGATAATCGGTGCGCTTGTTTGGCCCGCCCACGACGGTCACCATCAGGTCCGCGTCCTCCCAGACCTGTTGATTGCCCACGGGCGGTTTCAGAAGATGTTTGTGCTCGTCGATCCATTTCTGGAAATTGAAGGCGCTCAGGCGTGCCATGGTTCAGTATCCTCCCAAGTGGGCTTAGCCAAATGTGCCGGGTTGCCCATGTGCCAAAGGTCGGGCAACCAGGGGCATTGGAACAAGAGAATTGTCCGAATGTTGATATCAAAAACATGGATACCTGTTTCTCTTGGCATAACTCAGCCGGATAGGCGACGAGGGGGGCGTGATTGCCGCTTAAGTTACTTCATGCTTGAAAGTTTAGGTTTAAAGTATGTGTATGAGTCAAGAATTTTTCTGAGGCAACCAAAGTTTGCCAATTGGTCAGGTTTTTGTTGAGGTGGGTAAGGTATTGTAATCGTTTGTGTTCGTGTTGATCGGGCGATCTATATTGCACCAATCAATTTCAACCGTCATCTTCACGTCACGGTGAGGGGTGTTTGTTTGGACTACCAAAAGACCCACATCCCAGACCGGATATCGCCTTAGGAGAGCCACATGCGGATCAATGCCGATTTCACCAAACGCGTCGCTGTTCACTTTGATGAAACCGAGTGGGTGCCATCCCCCGCAGCTGGCGTAGAGCGCAAGATGTTGGACCGGATTGGCGAAGAGGTTGCGCGCGCCACCAGCATCGTACGCTTCGCGCCGGGCAGCGCTTTTTCTGCGCACACCCACGATGGGGGCGAAGAATATCTGGTCCTTGATGGCGTGTTCCAGGACGAGTTGGGCGACTTTCCGATCGGCACCTATGTGCGCAACCCACCGACCTCGTCCCATACGCCCGCGACCGAGCCGGGGGCGACCATTCTGGTGAAGCTGCACCAGTTCGATCCCGCAGACCGCACCGAAGTGCGTCACCCCATCGCCGGGGCGGGGCGGGTCGATCTCCATCGTGATGCAGTCGAAGATGTGCGCGTGGAAAGATGGGGGGCAGGCGAAGCGGTCGAACTGGATGCTGACGGCGGGTTAGAGGTCTTTGTGCTGTCTGGCAGCTACGCAGAAAGTGGTGAAACCTTTGCGAAATGGGATTGGCTGCGGGTGCCTCCAAACGGGACGTTTCAGGCGGTCACAGGAGCTGATGGGGCAGAGATTTGGGTGAAATCAGGTCATCTAAGCCAAATGGTCTGACCCTAGATCCATCCAAAACCTGATGAATTTTGTAGCAAAACCGGGCCATTGGTCCGGTTTTTTCAATTTTTTGACCCTTTGATAAATTTTACCAATTGATAAAAAAATCAAATGTGGCAGTCTGGAGGGCAAGAACAACATATCTCAGGGAGAGAGTGATGGCACAGGGCCAGACAGCACCCGGCATCGTCGCCGGGCGGCTATCCAGCGAAGACATTGCCGCCAACTTTGACGACCTCCATCCGGCCTATGCGCCGCACGAGGCCGCCGTGGCCGCAGATCGTTGCTATTTCTGTTATGACGCGCCGTGCGTGACGGCCTGTCCCACGGACATCGACATTCCGCTGTTCATCCGTCAAATCCAAGTCGGACATCCAGAAGCTGCGGCGCAGACCATTCTGGATCAGAACATTCTGGGCGGCATGTGCGCCCGGGTCTGTCCGACCGAAACGCTGTGCGAAGAGGTCTGCGTGCGCGAGGTGGCCGAGGGCAAGCCGGTAGAAATCGGCCGCCTGCAGCGCTACGCCACCGACACCGTAATGGCGGCAGGCGTGCATCCGTTTGAACGCGCCGCATCCACCGGAAAGACCGTGGCAGTCGTCGGGGCAGGGCCTGCGGGTCTGTCCTGCGCCCATCGTCTTGCGATGTTGGGGCATGACGTGGTGATCCACGAGGCGCGCCCAAAGGCCGGTGGCCTGAATGAATTTGGCATCGCCGCCTACAAAAGCACCGAAAACTACGCCGAGGCCGAGGTCGACTGGCTGCTGAAAATCGGCGGTATCACCATCGAAAACGGCTCGGCTCTGGGTCAGGGCGTGACGCTGGCCGGTCTGCAAGAGGCGTATGACGCCGTGTTCCTGTCCATCGGTCTGGGCGGCGTGAACGCGCTGCGGGCTGAGGGTGAGGACAAGGACGGCGTGCGCGACGCGGTGGATTTCATTGCCGATCTGCGTCAGGCCGACGATTTGTCCGCCCTGCCAGTGGGCCGCAATGTGGTTGTGATCGGCGGCGGCATGACAGCCGTGGACGCGGCTGTGCAATCGAAGCTTCTCGGCGCGGAAAATGTCACAATCGCCTATCGCCGGGGCCGCGAGGCCATGGGTGCCAGCCGGTTCGAACAGGATCTGGCGGCCTCCAAGGGGGTGAAACTTATGTTCAACGTTCAGCCGGTCGCTGTGCACGGCAACGGGGCTGCGACAGAGATCGAGCTGGAGTATACTTCGTCCACCGGTGGTGAATTGACCGGCACTGGAGAAACCACTCGTTTAGCCGCTGACCAGGTGTTCAAGGCCATTGGTCAGACGCTTGAAGGTGCGCCGAGCGAGTTGGCCTTGGACGGTCGCAAAATCGCCGTGACGGGTGCAGGCCGCACTTCGGTCGAAGGTGTCTGGGCTGGGGGCGATTGTGCCGCTGGTGGTGACGACTTGACCGTGACCGCGGTGGCGGAAGGTCGCGACGCGGCGATGGACATTCACGAAATGCTAAAGGGGTAGGATATTCGGGCACACAATTGGAGGAGACACCCGATGACTGATCGAACCAAAAAGCCAGACGCAAAAATCGTATCGCACTATGGTGGCGCAGAGCTGTTCCAAAAGATCATGGAGACGCTAGAGACCCATGGTGTTAAGGCGGCCGACATTTCAGAACAGCACCTGAAGTCTATTGATGAGTTCCATATCGGCGGGGAAGAGGCCACAATTGCGCTTCTTGACCAGTTGGGGTTGGAAAACGGCGTCAAGGTTTTGGATGTCGGATCTGGGATCGGTGGGCCTGCTCGCCTGATGACGGCCCGATATGGTGCAGACGTGACCGGGTTGGATCTTACTCCTGATTTCGTCGAGACGGCAAAGCAACTGACCGGACTACTCAGCCTGCCTACCCGATTCAAGGTTGGCAGCGCTTTGGATATCCCGTTCGAGGACGGAGAATTCGATGTGGCAACTCTGCTGCATGTGGGCATGAACTTGCCCGACAAGGACCGGCTTTTTGCCGAAGTGGCACGCGTGTTGAAACCGGAAGGTCGGTTTGCTGTCTACGATGTGATGCGCTTTGGATCTGCTCCTGCCTTTCCGGTGCCGTGGGCCAGCGAACCAATGACGTCGTTTCTTGAGACACCTGATGTCTATCTTGAAGCCGCTGACAAGGCTGGTTTTGAACTGGAAACACGGCGGGACAGGGGCGAAGTGGCCAAAGAGTTTTTTGCGGCCCTTCGCGAAAAGGTTGCCGCCTCCGGCCCACCGGTACTGGGATTGCCTATGCTCATGGGAATCAATGCCGGGGAAAAGGTGGCCAACATGACAAATGCAGTCGGCGCGGGCGACATTGCCCCCGTCGAAATGATGTTCAAAAAGCGCGACTAGCGTGCAGGGAGACGCAAATGGCTGATCTGAAAACAAATTTCCTGGGTATCGAAAGCCCCAACCCGTTCTGGCTGGCATCCGCACCACCCACGGACAAGGAATATAACGTCCGCCGCGCGTTCGAGGCCGGTTGGGGCGGCGTGGTTTGGAAAACACTGGGGGCCGAAGGGCCGCCGGTGGTGAATGTGAACGGCCCGCGCTACGGCGCGATCTATGGCGCCGACCGGCGTCTGTTGGGGCTTAACAACATCGAGTTGATCACCGATCGTCCGCTGGAAACCAACCTTGAAGAGATCGCGCGTGTCAAAGCGGATTACCCGGATCGCGCGGTTATCGTCTCTCTCATGGTGCCTTGTGAAGAGGCCGAGTGGAAAGCGATCCTCCCGCGCGTGGCCGAAACCGGCGCGGATGGCATCGAGCTCAACTTCGGCTGCCCGCATGGGATGTCCGAGCGTGGCATGGGGGCCGCCGTCGGGCAGGTACCAGAGTACATTGAAATGGTGACCCGCTGGTGCAAGGAAAACTATGACAAGCCGGTGATCGTCAAGCTGACGCCCAACATCACCGACGTGCGCTATCCGGCGCGGGCGGCCAAGAACGGTGGCGCAGACGCGGTGAGCCTGATCAACACGATCAGTTCGATCACATCCGTGAACCTGGATGATTTCAGCCCTGAACCCTCGATTGATGGCAAGGGTAGCCACGGGGGCTATTGCGGCCCGGCGGTGAAACCCATTGCGATGAACATGGTGGCGGAAATTGCCCGTGACCCTGAAACGCATGGTTTGCCGATCAGCGGCATCGGCGGTGTGACCACATGGCGCGATGCAGCCGAATTCATGTCCCTGGGCTGCGGCACGGTGCAGGTCTGCACGGCGGCGATGACCTATGGCTTCCGCGTGGTGGAAGAGATGAAATCTGGCCTCAGCCAGTGGATGGACGAAAAGGGCTATACCTCGGTTGATCAGTTTGTCGGGCGCGCGGTACCAAATGTCACCGATTGGCAGTATCTGAACCTGAACTTTGTCGCCAAGGCCAAAATCGATCAGGATCAATGCATCAAATGTGGCCGTTGCTATGCGGCCTGCGAAGACACATCTCATCAGGCGATTTCTATGTCCGATGATCGCGTGTTCGAAGTGATCGACGATGAATGCGTGGCCTGCAACCTGTGCGTTGATGTCTGCCCAATTGATGGATGCATCTCGATGGAGCGGATGGCGCCCGGCACGGTCGATCCGCGTACCGGTAAAGTGGTGGAAGAGGAATACGCCAACTGGACGACGCATCCCAACAACCCGGCGGCACAAGCGGCGGAGTGAGGGACGCCTTCGGCGACCGTATTTGGAACAAGAAGAAGGGGCGGTGCGAAAGAGCACCGCCCTTTGCTTTAGGTGGTGCCCTCTAAGCGTATTGCTCTGCTAACTGGACGAAACTGCCCTTCGCTGCGGCTGCCGCAATGTCAGCTCACCATGGCTCAACCAACAATCGGTTCAAAGTTGCATGGACATTTCATGCCAAGTCATTCCTCCATGATCAGAGGTTGATGGATGAAGATAGTTGTAACCAAATCTCTGATAAAGTGGGACGTGATGCTCTTTGCACATAAGGTAGATCGCGGATTTGCCCATATTTCTCATGCGGGTAACGAATTCAGTCATCAATGCCCGCGATAGGCCTGTTCCCTGATGCGCTGGATCAACGACGACAGACATAATGACGACATATGGTGCGTCAGGGTCATGCCCCACAAGTTCCTTAAATTCCTCATCAGACATTTCGACTTCATGGGCACATCCGCAATTGATAAAGCCAACGATCTTGCCTAGCTCCTCAAGAATGAGAAAACCATCTGGATAGACCTCGATCCTGTTGGATATCTTTTTGAGGGTTGCTGCTTCATCGCCTTCATAGGCAGCAGTTTCGATCTCAAAGCATCGCAGTGCATCAGATCGTCGGGCATTTCGGAACTTGCTCATGCAAATGACACTAAACACGTTGGGTCAAGTTGCATAGCCGCCACTGGTTGGGCCCGCAGCGTTTGGTGCTTTTGGGCTCAGAGCGGACCAAAGCGACACTCAGACATGGGTTTGCTTAGGGAGTGAGCAGGCGCAGATAGAGCGTTTCCAGGAACGGATCGGCGCCGTCGAACGGATCTTCGTCCCCCAAGATGGCCCGGACCTGCACGTCGAAGTCGGCGTAGTGTTGGGTCAGCGACCAAACCGAAAACAGCAGGTGATACGGGTGGACGCGGGCAATTTTGCCGTCTGCCATCCAGCGCTCGAGCAGTTTGGTTTTCTCGTCCACAAGCGTTTTCAGATCATCGTTCAGTGCGTCATGAATTCGTGGCGCGCCTTGCACGATTTCATTGGCAAACAGGCGGCTTTCGCGGGGGAAATCGCGGCTCATCTGCAGCTTGCGGCGGACATAGGCCATGATCTCGGACAGTGGTTCACCATCCTCGTCCATTTCGCGCAGCGGATCCAGCCAAGTGTCCATCAGTTGGGCCAAAAGGGCGTTGTGCATGTCCACCTTGGAGGGGAAGTAATAGAGAAGATTGGGCTTGGACAGCCCCGCCTCACTGGCGATTTGATCCACCGTTGCGCCGCGGAATCCATTGGCCGAAAACACGTTCAACGCCGCCTCAAGGATCGCGGCACGGTTCTTTTTCTGGATCCGTGTCGGGCTGCGGTCCTTTGGCATGGGGCGATTGTCCTTTGTTGGCTGCGCGATTGCCGTGCAGAGTGCATTTTTTACCAGCATTTTTGCGGGTCTGTGCCGCAATTTCTTGACTGGTGTCAAACCCGTGATAGCGTGAGTTTGACCGTTTGGTCAAATCACATACCAAGAGCGAGCCAATCGCAAGCAAGCAACAGGGGATGAGACATGGCAGCGCCAGCCGCGAATATGAAGATCAATGGCGAACGCCTGTGGGACAGTCTGATGGAGATGGCCAAGATCGGCCCGGGCGTCGCAGGTGGCAACAATCGCCAGACTTTGACGGATGAGGACGGCGAAGGCCGCGCCCTGTTCCAAAGCTGGTGCGAGGCGGCGGGTTGCTCGATGGGTCTGGATCAGATGGGCAACATGTTTGCCCGGCGCGAGGGGACGGATCCCGAAGCGCTGCCAGTTTATGTGGGCTCTCACCTGGATACGCAGCCGACGGGCGGCAAGTATGACGGCGTCTTGGGGGTGCTTGGCGGACTGGAAATTCTGCGCACGCTCAATGACTTGGGGATCAAGACCAAACATCCCATCGTGGTGACCAATTTCACCAACGAAGAGGGAACGCGCTATGCTCCGGCGATGCTGTCATCCGGTGTGTTTGCGGGTGTTCACACGCAGGATTGGGCCTATGACCGCGAGGATGCCGAGGGCAAGAAGTTCGGTGATGAGCTGAAACGCATCGGCTGGCGTGGCGATGAAGAGGTCGGTGCGCGCAAGATGCATGCCTTTTTTGAGCTGCACATCGAACAGGGGCCGATTTTGGAAGCAGAAGGCAAGGACATCGGTGTGGTCACCCATGGTCAGGGCCTGAGTTGGACGCAAGTCACGATCGAGGGCAAGGATCTGCACACCGGATCAACGCCCATGCCGATGCGCAAGAATGCAGGGCTTGGCATGGCGCGGGTGCTGGAAAAGGTCGACGAGATCGCCTGGTCCCACGCACCTCACGCAGTGGGAGCGGCGGGTCATGTCGATGTCTATCCGAACTCGCGCAACGTGATCCCGGGCAAGGTGGTGTTTACAGTTGATTTCCGCTCGCCAGACCTGAGCGTGATCGAAGACATGGAAGCGCGCCTGAGGGTCGAAGGCCAAAAAATCGCGGACGACATGGGCTTGAGCATTGAATTCGAGAAGGTGGGCGGGTTCGATCCGGTGACCTTTGACGAGGGATGTGTGGCGGCCGTGCGCAGTGCCGCTGAACGGCTGGGGCATACGCATCTGGATATCATTTCCGGTGCCGGTCACGATGCTTGCTGGATCAACCGGGTGGCCCCGACCGCGATGGTCATGTGCCCCTGCGTGGATGGTCTGTCCCACAACGAAGCCGAAGAGATCAGCCCCCAATGGGCGGCTGCGGGCGCGGATGTGCTGTTCCACGCGGTGGTGGAAACCGCTGAAATCGTGGAGTGATTCAACACGACCTCTCCATCCCCGATCGGATAGGCGATCTGATTGCGATGGAAGTGACCGAGTTCGATGTGAGCTCGGTCCAAGGGGCGGCGACATTGGAGGCGTTTGAACGCGCCACCTGTCCGCCAACCCGGGTCGAGGTGCAATTCAGCGGCGGCGTCATGCAGACGTGTTGGGCGGTGACGCGGTCCAACGGGGATTACCGGGTAATCTATCTGCCGCTGGCGGGATATTTTTCGCTTTGTGTCGAGAGCCAGTTCGGCCCGCTCGACATCGGCGTACATGGAAGTGCGATCGGCTGCTTCAGCTCGGTCTGACAAGAAAAACAGGGAGTTATCGCTATGAGTACAGTCATCAAGAACGGCACGGTCGTCACGGCTGACCTGTCTTACAAGGCGGATGTGTTGGTTGAGGGCGGTCAGATCATCGAGATTGGCATGGGGCTGAGCGGTGACGAGGAGCTTGACGCCACCGGCTGTTACGTGATGCCGGGTGGCATTGATCCGCATGTGCATCTGGAAATGCCCTTCATGGGCACATACTCCAGCGATGATTTCGAAAGCGGCACTCGCGCAGGGCTTGCCGGTGGCACCACCATGGTGGTGGATTTCTGTCTGCCCAATCAGGGTGAAAGCCTGCTGGATGCGATCAAACGCTGGGACAATAAATCGACCCGCGCGAACTGCGACTATTCTTTCCACATGGCGGTGACCTGGTGGGGCGAGCAGGTGTTCAACGACATGAAAACCGTGATCGAGCAGCGCGGCATCAACACGTTCAAGCACTTCCTGGCGTACAAGGGCGCGCTGATGGTGAACGATGACGAGCTGTTCTCGTCCTTCAACCGTCTGGCCGAACTGGGCGGCATCGCCATGGTCCACGCTGAAAACGGCGACGTGGTGGCCGAGATGACTGCCAAGCTGCTGGCCGAGGGTAACACCGGCCCCGAGGGGCACGCCTATTCGCGGCCCAGCCAGGTTGAGGGCGAAGCCACCAACCGTGCGATCATGATCGCCGACATGGCGGGCGTGCCGCTCTATGTGGTGCACACCTCGTGCGAAGAGGCGCACGAGGCGATCCGCCGGGCCCGGATGCAGGGCAAACGCGTCTGGGGTGAGCCGCTGATCCAGCACCTGACCTTGGATGAGCGCGAGTATTTCCACGAGGATTGGGACCATGCAGCTCGCCGGGTGATGAGCCCGCCGTTCCGCGATGCGCGCCATCAGGAGAGCCTGTGGGCCGGTCTGCAGGGCGGATCGCTGTCGGTTGTGGCGACGGATCACTGTGCCTTTACGACCGAACAGAAACGCTATGGCGTGGGTGATTTTTCGAAGATCCCCAATGGAACCGGGGGGCTTGAAGATCGGATGCCGATGCTCTGGACCCATGGCGTTGAAACCGGGCGGCTGACACCGAATGAGTTTGTGGCCGTTACGTCGACCAACATTGCCAAGATCTTGAACTGCTACCCCAAGAAGGGC
Source organism: Falsiruegeria sp. JB4-1 (assembly GCF_055693495.1). Lineage (NCBI taxonomy): Bacteria > Pseudomonadati > Pseudomonadota > Alphaproteobacteria > Rhodobacterales > Roseobacteraceae > Falsiruegeria > Falsiruegeria sp. JB4-1. The sequence continues at coordinate 2,712,597 of NZ_JBVFTZ010000001.1, read as the reverse complement.
GCAGTTCTGGTTGGGGCGGATGCCGATCTGGTTGTTTGGGACCCGAATAAAACGAAGACAATTCAGGCGTCTACGCAGCAAAGTTCTATCGACTACAACGTGTTCGAAGGCAAAGAGGTCAAAGGCTTGCCGCGCTTTACCCTGACCCGTGGACAAGTCGCTGTGTACGATGGCGAAATCCGCACCCAGGAGGGCCATGGCAAGTTTGTTGAACGTGAGGCCAACACGCCCGTCAACCGCGCACTCAGCAGCTGGAAAGAGCTGACGTCACCGCGTCCGGTCGAGCGCACCGGTATTCCTGCCACTGGCGTATAATTTGGATCTGGGCCGCTTTTTGCGCGGCCCAATTTCCTGTCTTTACAAGGCGATAGAATGACTACTGAAAACACCACCCAGCCTGTGATCGAGGCGAGGCAACTGGATCTGACGTTTCAAACCAACGATGGTCCAGTGCACGCGCTCAAGGATGTGAACCTTGAGATCAACAAGGGCGATTTTGTCAGCTTCATCGGTCCCTCGGGCTGTGGCAAGACCACGTTCTTGCGGTGCATCGCTGCCCTTGAAGCACCCACCGGCGGCAGTCTGAGCGTCAATGGCATGACCCCGGACGAGGCGCGGCGCAACCGGGCTTATGGTTATGTGTTTCAGGCTGCGGGCCTATATCCTTGGCGCACGATTGCCAAGAACATCAAACTGCCGCTCGAAATTATGGGATACTCTAAGTCCGATCAGGAAAAGCGCGTCAACGACGTGCTGGAACTTGTTGATCTAGAAGGGTTTGGCGGCAAATATCCCTGGCAGCTGTCAGGGGGGATGCAACAACGCGCCTCGATTGCGCGGGCGCTGGCCTTTGACGCGGATATCCTGCTTATGGACGAACCGTTCGGGGCGCTGGATGAGATTGTGCGCGATCACCTGAACGAGCAGCTGTTGCAGCTGTGGGCGCGGACCAACAAGACCATCGGCTTTGTTACCCACTCGATCCCCGAGGCGGTGTACCTGTCGACGAAGATCGTGGTGATGAGCCCGCGACCGGGCCGGATCACGGATGTGATCGAAAGTCCGCTGCCCAAGGAACGCCCCCTGGACATTCGCGACACACCCGAGTTCATCGAAGTGGCGCATCGGGTCCGCGAGGGTCTGCGGGCAGGGCATGCAGATGCAGCATAACTCCATGAAAGAGGGCGTCACTGGTGCTGTGACATGCGTGCACAACACGTGCACCACCCGTACACCGCCGCAATGCGGCAATAAGGAGGGGCTGGTATGAAATCCGTTCTGGCCGTTCTGACTGTTGTCGCTGCCATCATCGTGCTGTGGTACGCTGCCTGCGTTCCGATGAACATCAAAGGCGTTCTGGTTGAGGTCGAGCGTGCGGGAGCCGAGGTGCAGCCGCCATCCGCCAAGGATCGCCGCGACATGGGCGAGCTTGGTTTGGTTCTAAACAACAGCTTCGCTATCCCTGCAACCTGGGAGCAGGACCGTCCGCGATTGCCTGCGCCGCATCAGGTGGCGACCGAGCTGTGGAAGACCACAGTGGGCAAAAAGATCACCTCGAAACGCTCGCTGATCTATCACGGCTGGGTGACTTTGAGCGCCACACTCTTGGGGTTTGCCATCGGGACAGGGTTGGGCATTCTGCTGGCCGTGGGGATCGTACATTCCAAGGTGATGGATATGTCGGTGATGCCATGGGCCATCGTCAGCCAGACCATCCCGATCATTGCGCTGGCACCGATGATCATCGTGGTGCTTTATTCCGTGGGCGTTCAGGGGATCATCCCCAAGGCGGTGATATCGGCTTACCTAAGCTTCTTCCCGGTCGTTGTCGGCATGGTGAAGGGGCTGCGCAGCCCGGATCACATGCAGTTGGATCTGCTGCGGACCTACAATGCCTCGCAAAGCCAAGGGTTCTGGAAGCTGCGCCTGCTTAGCCTCGATGCCTTACCTGTTTGCCTCACTCAAGATCGGCATCGCGGCCTCGCTGGTGGGGGCCATTGTGGGTGAGTTGCCGACAGGGGCCGTGGCGGGCCTTGGCGCGCGTCTGTTGGCGGGGAGCTATTATGGTCAGACGGTGCAGATCTGGTCGGCGCTGTTTGCCGCTGCCATTCTTGCCGCCTGTCTGGTGGCGTTGCTGGGCCTGATTGAACGGATGGTTCTGAAACGGATGGGGATGGCGTCATGATGTTGATTGTGCTGGCCCTTCTGGTCTGGATCGCCGGATGGTGGATCAACACGCGCCTGGCAGAGGGACCGCAGGCGGGCACGCGCGCGGTGCAATTGCTTGTGCCGGTGATCTTTGGGGTGACCATCCTCGTCGTCTGGGAACTGGTGGTCCGAGGGCTGCAAGTGCCATTGGTGATTTTGCCGCCGCCCTCGATGATTGCCGAGCGGTTTGGATCATCGATGCCGATCTTGTGGGCGGACTTTGCCCAGACGTTCCTGAAAGGCGCGTTGAGTGGCTACATTATTGGGTGTGGCGCGGCGTTTCTGATGGCGATTGCTGTGGACAGGTATGAGTTCTTGCGTTTGGGACTGCTGCCTGTGGGCAACTTCGTTGCTGCGCTGCCCATTGTGGGGACCGCGCCCATTCTGGTGATGTGGTTCGGCTTTGACTGGCAGTCCAAGGCAGCCGTTGTGGTGGTCATGGTGTTCTTTCCGGTGCTGGTGAACACAGTGGCGGGCCTGCGTGAAACCACGGCGATGCAGCGCGACCTGATGGAGACTTATGCCGCCAGTTATTGGCAGAGCTTCTTCAAGCTGCGCCTGCCAGCGGCGATGCCCTTCATTTTCAACGGGCTCAAGATATCGACCACACTGGCGCTTATCGGTGCGATTGTGGCCGAATTCTTTGGCTCGCCTACCGTGGGCATGGGGTTCCGCATATCGACCAGCGTGGGACAACTTGCGCTAGACATGGTCTGGGCTGAAATTGTGGTGGCCGCGCTGGCGGGTTCGCTGTTTTATGGCTGTGTCGCGATGATCGAAAAAACGGTGACCTTCTGGCACCCATCGCAGAGAGGATAAATGGGGGATCAAGGAGCATTTCAATTTCAAGACCCTGACAAACGGGGCAGAAAAACAAACCAACAAGGAGAGAAGACAATGAAAAAGCTACTGAGTGGCGCCGCTCTGGCCGCAGGATTTGCGGCGACGTCGGCCCTGGCAGCCGATGAGGTCAAACTGCAGCTGCAATGGGTGACGCAAGCCCAATTCGCCGGGTATTACGTGGCACTCGACAAAGGGTATTACGGCGAAGAAGACCTGGATGTGACTATCCTGCCGGGTGGCCCCGACATTGCGCCGCCGCAGGTTCTGGCCGGTGGTGGCGCTGATGCGATGCTGAACTGGATGCCCTCGGCGCTGGCGGCACGGGAAAAAGGCCTGCCGGTGGTGAACATCGCACAGCCGTTCAAATCGTCCGGCCTGATGCTGACCTGCTGGAAGGACACCGGGATCACCGGGCCGCAGGACTTCAAGGGCAAGACCATTGGCGTCTGGTTCTTCGGCAACGAATACCCGTTCCTCAGCTGGATGAGCCAGGAGGGGATCAGCACCGATGGCGGCGATGACGGCGTGACGGTTCTGAAACAGGGCTTCAACGTCGACCCGCTGCTGCAGCGTCAGGCGGACTGTATCTCGACCATGACCTACAACGAATACGGTCAGGTGCTGGATGCGGGCGTGTCCGAGGACGAGCTGGTGACCTTCAAGTATGAGGACATGGGTGTAGCAACGCTCGAGGACGGCATTTATGTGCTCGAAGACAACCTGTCCGACCCGGCCTTCAAGGACAAGATGACCCGCTTTGTGCGTGCCTCGATGAAAGGGTGGAAATATGCCGAAGAGAACCCGGGCGAGGCTGCGGGCATCGTGCTGGACAACGACGCCAGCGGTGCTCAGACCGAAGCGCATCAGGTTCGGATGATGGGTGAGATTGCCAAGCTGACCGCAGGCAGCAACGGCGCGCTTGACCCGGCTGATTTCGACCGGACGGTGAGCACGCTGTTGGCCGGTGGCTCCGATCCGGTGATCACGGCCAAGCCCGAAGGGGCCTGGACGCATGACATCACCGATGCGGCACTGAAGTAAGCCGTTTTCCAAGCTATGAGTAGCGTCCCCGCGTTGGGGCGCTGCTTCTTTGGACGAAAATGGCATCTCTCACGTGAATGACGTGCCGGGTGTCTCTGATCCAGACAATTTTTCAAACATTCCGAGATTCAGAAGCGCTCCCGCCCGTCGTTGATGCCCCTGACGGGTCATCGCCTCCCGTTGGGCCGCGCCTCGCTGCGCTCGGTGGTCGGTGCCTGTGGCGGAGCGGATGCCTCGACCGGAACCGCGCCGGGCTTTGCCCGGCGCCCGGCCCAAGGCCGCTCGCGGTGCTGACGCAGTCAGGATCGCTCGGGTGCGGGAGTGTCCCGCCTGCCAAACACGTTCAATATCAATTTTGAAATGAATGTCAGCGCCTGTTTTGCTCTGCTGTTGTAGGTCAGTCTAAGAACCGAATGTGGAGGAAAGTCCGAGGGTGTAGGCGCAAAGTGTCCAACCCGCGCGGTTTTTGAATGCGGTTGGTCGGTTCTGATGTGGAAATGGCTGAGTAATGTGTTAGTTTTTTGGTGTAATATGTTGAATAACATCCACTATCTATCAGCTGAACGTAGAAAATGCAGGAATTTTCGCAAGAATTCATGACGGCGCTTGGACTCATCTTCACCGGTGACCCAGAGCTATGGGCGATTGTCCTGCTGTCGCTGAAGGTTTCTGTTTGGGCCGTGGTCATCGCAGCGCTGATCGGCATGCCTTTGGGTGCGGGACTGGCGGTTGGACGGTTCCCGGGGCGGCGGGCTCTGATCGTTTTGATAAACGCGCTGATGGGGTTGCCGCCAGTGGTTGTTGGGCTGCTCGTGTATCTGATGCTGTCACGGTCCGGGCCGCTTGGTGTACTGCAGTTGCTTTACACCCCGACGGCCATGATCATCGCGCAAGTGGTTCTGGTGACGCCAATCATCGCAGCTCTGACACGGCAGGTGGTCGAGACTCTGGCGGTGGAATATGACGAGCAATTGCGGTCCCTGGGCGTATCGCGCCTGTCGTCCGTTCCGGTCCTGCTCTGGGATGGGCGCTTGGCGCTGATGACAGCGTTGTTGGTCGGCTTTGGTCGCGCCATTGCCGAGGTGGGCGCGGTGATCATCGTGGGCGGCAACATCAATCACGTGACCCGGGTGATGACGACGACCATTGCGCTTGAGACCTCCAAGGGTAACTTGGCGTTGGCGCTGGCTCTCGGGGCGGTTCTGATTGCACTGGCGGTGACTGTCACAGGCGCTGTGAGCGTATTGAGCTTGCGCGGCGAGCGTCAGGGGCTGGGCCATGCGTGATTTTCCGGTCATGACCGATCATCCGACCCTAAGCATTCGGGGGCTCAGCATCGCGCGGGACGGCAAGGCGCTGCTCAATGTGGATCACCTGGATCTGGACGGCCCCGGGCCAACGATCATCCTTGGTCCAAACGGGGCGGGTAAAAGCTTGCTGCTGCGCTGTTTGCATGGGCTCATCACGCCTGATCGTGGAATGGTCACCCAAGGTAGGCAAGCCCTCACAGATCAGGTGCGGGCCGGGCAAGCGATGGTGTTCCAGCGCCCAGTGCTGCTGCGCCGGACAGTGGCGGGTAATCTGGACTTTGTGTTGCGGCGCCGGGGACTGTCGTGGGCTGCGCGCAAGTCGGAGTGTGAGACGCTGCTGACGCAGGGCGGGTTGGCGGACAGAGCACGGCAGTCGGCGCGTTCTTTGTCGGGCGGGGAAGCACAGCGGTTGGCAATCCTTCGGGCCTTGGCTTGCAAACCGTCAGTGCTGTTTCTGGACGAACCCACCAGTGCGTTGGATCCGCAAGCTACGCAAGAGATCGAACAGATGGTCCAGCAAGCCTCGGATCAGGGCCTGCGTGTGGTGATGGTGACCCATGACATTGGCCAGTGCACGGCGTCTTGCGCGTGATGTGGTGATGATGCATGGCGGACTCGTCGTAGAACAGGGGCGTGCGGAGCAGATGTTTGCCGCGCCTCAAAACGATTTGACCCGGCGGTTCTTGTCCGGCGGGTTGATGGTGTGACCTCGAGACAGATGGAGAGACACGAGGTATGGTGAGAAATTGGATGCGCGCGGCAATAGCCGTGTTTGCTCTGGCGGTGGGATCGGCACAGGCTGCGGATCCGTTCATCGTGGTGCAATCGACCACGTCGACGCAAAACTCCGGGCTCTTTGAAGCGATCCTGCCATGGTTCGAAGCCGAAAGCGGGATTGACGTGCGGGTTGTGGCTGTAGGCACCGGTCAGGCAATCCGAAACGCACGCAACGGCGATGGTGATGTGCTGCTGGTGCACGCCAAACCTGCCGAAGAGGTATTTGTCGCCGAAGGCTGGGGCGTGTCGCGCCAAGACGTGATGTATAATGATTTTGTCATTGTTGGTCCCAGCGACGATCCGGCGGGCATTCGTGGCGGGTCTGATGCGGTGGCTGCCTTCACCGCGATTGCCGAGGCTGGGGCGGTCTTTGTTTCGCGCGGGGACGATAGTGGTACCCACAAGGCCGAGTTGCGCCAATGGGGCCTGGCTGGTGTGGATGTGGCCCAAGTCTCGGGCGATTGGTACCGCGAGACCGGGTCTGGCATGGGGGCAACGCTGAACGTCGCGGCCGGCATGGGCGCCTATGCGCTGACTGACAGGGCAACTTGGTTGGCTTTCGGCAATGCTCATGGGCTGGAGGTGTTGGTCGAAGGCGATCAGGGATTGTTCAACCAGTACGGCGTCATCCTGGTGAACCCCGAAAAACATCCTGGCGTCCGTGCCGAGGCCGGGCAGCGGTTCATTGATTGGCTGGTTGGGCCTGACGGGCAAGCGGCAATTGCTGGCTACAAGCTGGACGGTGAACAGCTTTTCTTTCCAAACGCACAATAGGTTCTGCGCGACCTATCGGTCTTGCGTCCTGCGGACGGCGGGGCCAGGCTCATGCGGGCTTTGCCCGCATGAGCCTGGCCCAACGGGAGGAGGTGTCCCGCCAGGGGCATCGACGACGGGCGGGAGCGCTTGGGGTGCTGATGATTTGGCCTGTGGCCAAGGTCTTCGGCGACCGTACTTGGGAACAAGAAGAAAAGGGCGCGTCAGCCGCTGGCGCCATTGTGGTGTATCTGGCCTGCGTGTGCCAGGTCGTAGCCGCCCATCTCATCTGCGCGGGCGGCGAAACCGTCCGAGCGCAGGAACGACAATAGCGCCTGCATCGGTGCATCAAAGGCAGCGCGTCGCCAGATGGCCAGATCCACGCGCTCGCTATGGGTGGGAACAAAGCCCAGCCGATAGAGCTTGGCCATGGCCCCCAATCCGAACCCGATCTCTCCTTTGCCGCTCTGCAGAGCAATAGCCATGTCCTCTTCGGTGCGCGCGCAAGGAGCAGGGGTTTGCAGGTCCTCGGGCGATAGACCACGTGCGGTTAATTCGGACAGGAACAGGTGTTGGCTCGCCGCCGTCGGTTGGCGCAAGACGACGCGGCGCCCGATCAAGTCGCCAAAACCATCGATGTCTGTAACTCCGGGGGCCAGTAGCAATCCGCGTTGTCTGCGGGCGACCTCGATCAGCACCACCGGGGCCTCGCCCAGTGCGATCGCGCAAAGCGCGCGTGTTGAACCCGTCTTCTTCATGGATATGCAACGCCGCAGCCTGCGCCGAGCGGTCGGCCAACCGGGTTAGCCCATCGAACGAGCCGTCATAATACGTCGCCAACCCCGAGCCGCTTTCGCGGATGGCCCAGTCGAGCAGCGGGTCGTGGCTGCCGGCAACGATGGCGGGCAGGGGAGGTTCGGCCACTTGTGGGCCGGTGTGTGATGCGGCAAGCCACGCAGCAATTTCGGCGCGCGGGAACAGCAGTTTTCCGGTGGCGCGCACGCAAGGAATCTCGCCGGATGAGACAAGATCGTAGACCTTGCGCTCACCCAAACGAAGCAGTTCAGCCAGTTCGCGGGTGGTCAGGTAGTCGGACATTTGAGGCGTGTTTCGTTTTATTAGATGAAAGGGTCCAACAGAAAACACGTTCGACCGAAGGGAGAGGCAGTGTTTTCTGTTTCCGGCGAAAACGCAACATGCGCTAGTCGAGGCGCACCGAGGAACTGGTGGTGCTGTCAGCAGCAGTGAACCCCACGGCCTGCAGCGCATACGGGGCGGCAACGGTGATCACAGCCATTGCGACAAGGGCGGCAAGAAAGGCTTTCATTTCGTGTCCTCCGGTGCTGTGGCGCGACGCAAATAGGCGATCAGATCGGCGCGGTCCTGCGCTTTTGCGATCTGTTGCATCGGCATCTTTGATCCGGGAATGTAATGGTCTGGGCCCTGATCGAAAAGCTGATTTATCGTGTCATCTGACCAGATTATGTCCGATCCCGTCAATGTCTGCGAATAAAGATATCCCGGTACAGTGCCTGCTGGCCTGCCGAAAACTCCGTGAAGCGTGGGCCCCGCACGCCGCTTCCCATCTGGCGTCAGTGCGTGGCAGATCGAGCATTTGCGCGCAAACTGCCGCTCGCCATTGTCCATCTCGTCGGGGTCCTTGAGAAAACTGCGGGCGTCTTGGGCCATCTGCTCATGTTCGCTGAGCGAAGCCAGCGGCCAGCTGTACATGGCGTCATCAATGCCGCCTGCGTGGATGTTCTGGCCATCGGCCGAAAAGGCCAGCGCCCAGATGGGGCCGCGCAGGGTGGCGCGAAAATCACGGGTAATGCGCCAGCTTTGGGTATCGATTACCATGATGTACCCCTCGCCATCGCCTACGGCGAGATGGCCACGATCCGGGCTGAGCGCCAGTGCCAGAATGGGGCGGCGGTCGAGGGTGAAGTCGTGCAACTCCTCTCCGCTTTTTAGGTCTAGAATGCGAGTGCCGCCGTCAACTGCGCCATAGGCCAGCCAGCCGTCATCGGGGTTGATCAAAAGTTCGTTCAGACCAAAGCCGTGGCGCAGCAGTTGTTGGCGCTCTTCGCCTGTAGCCACATCCCACAGGCGCAGGGTGCCGTCGGTACCAGCGGAATAGAGCTGCGTTCCATCTGGGGAAAAGGTGACTGCATTGATGCCGCCACTGCCCACGGGAAGCATTTGCGAAGGGCTGCCATCCAGTGGCCAGATCCCGATGGTGCCGTCCCAGCTGGCGCTGGCGACATGGGTTTTGCTGGCAGCGAGATCGACGATCTTGCCTTTGTGGCGGCCCAGAACTTCGCCTCCGGGCCAATGGCGCAGGGTGAAGTCGTCGCCCGCGGAGTAGACCCCTGTGCCGTTGAACAGCACAACGTTCACTGCGGCCTCATGCCCTTCGAGCCATTGAGGGGCGCCATCGGTCCAGAGCCCCACCGTGTTGTCGAAACTTGCGGTGGCGATGCGACCGTCAGGTGCGCTGGCGATGCCCATGATCGGGCCGCCGTGGCCTTTGAGGGTAAAGAAATCCGAGGCCGCCGAAGCAGGCGGCAGCAACAAAAGCACGGCCAGCAGCGCGCGCATCTATTCGGCGGGTGAGGTCGCGCCGCTTTGAGTTTCGGCGTCCTTGACCTCTTCTAGCCAATTTGGGTGATGTTCGCGCGCCCATTGTTCTTCGACTTCGCCGGTGCTCATGGCGTCAAACGCACCTTCCATGCCGACCGAGCCCAAATAGATGTGGGCGAATATGATGGCGAGGAAGCCATAGGCAACCATGACGTGCCACACCTGAGCATATTGCATCTCTTCATGGGGCGACATCTGCTCGGGCAGGTTCAGGCCCATCAGTTCAGGCAGACCTGTGGCATTGGCGATGACAAAAGTCTTGGCAAACATCGGCATTTCAAAGGGAAAGAGTAGCGACAGGCCCGACAAGCTGATCGAGACCCCTAGCACGACGCAGGCCCAGAAGATGATCTTTTGCCCGGCGTTGAACTTGCGCGCGGGCGGGTGCGAGCCCTTGGTGAACAGGCCACCGCCAGCGGCCAACCATTTGAGGTCGAGCTTGTTGGGAATGTTGTGGGCGACCCAGTTTACGGTGATGATCACCAGCCCAAGCATGAAGGCCCAGGCGATGTTGTTGTGCAGCCATTTGCAGGCCTGCGCGATCGTGGCAAAGCCGTCTCGTCCAATCAGGGGGATCAGGAAGTCGCGGCCATAGAGCGTGATCAGTCCGGTCGCACCCAGGATCAGGAATGACCCACCAAACAGCCAGTGGCCAAAGCGTTCAAACCCGTTGAACCGCAGGATGCGACGGCCCGTGCGTTCGCCTTCGATGCGGATTTTGCCACGCAGGATGAAGAAGAGGACCAGCAGGCCCAGCATACCGCCAATGATGTATGTCCCGTAGGTGCGCAGGGGGCCAGTGCGGAAGGTAAGCCACCACATGCCGCCGTCCTGGATGATCACATCCGAGGCTGGTCCACGAGAGGAAACCGTAATGTCCGCAGAACCATAGCGAAGCGAACGATAGAGATCGCTGTCGGACGCCACTCCACGTGTGCCGAGTTGCCCGATCAACGCCTCGGTGTTGCTAGCGCCGGTGTTAGAGGATCGATACTCGTCATCGACCTTTTCGCCGCGCTGACGCGCCATGATGTCTTCGAGCGTTGTGGCGCCGCCAGTCTCAGCGCGAGGCGCCTCTGGGGCGGCCTCTTGCGCAGCAACGGGGAAGGCCGTCACAAAATAGGCAAGGATAAGGGCGGCAATGAAACGGAACATGTCGGCAGTCCTGTTGTCTATGCGTCAGGGAACGGCCCGCAAAGGCGGGCCATCCCAAGGATCAGAGTGGGGTCACATCAGTGCGACCCCAGCGGCATCAGCCGCCTTTCTGTTCATAGGCGGTTCCCCAGCCCCAGGCGCCGGTGCCAAAACCGCGCGCCACAACGCGCTCGCGGTAGATGGCCGACACCACGTCGCCGTCGCCAGCGAGCAGGGCCTTGGTAGCACACATCTCGGCGCAAAGGGGCAGTTTGCCCTCGGCGATCCGGTTGCGGCCATATTTGGCGAACTCGGCGGTGGAGTGGTTTTCCTCGGGGCCACCGGCGCAGAAGGTACATTTGTCCATCTTGCCGCGTGAGCCGAAGTTGCCCGCCTGCGGATACTGCGGCGCGCCAAAGGGGCACGCGTAGAAGCAATAGCCGCAGCCGATGCACAGGTCCTTGGAGTGCAGAACCACGCCTTCTTCGTTCTGGTAGAAACAATCCACCGGACACACCGCCATGCAGGGCGCGTCAGAACAATGCATGCAGGCCACGGAAATCGACCGTTCGCCAGGTTTGCCATCATTGATGGTCACCACGCGGCGGCGGTTGATGCCCCAGGGCACTTCATGCTCGTTCTTACAGGCCGTGACACAGGCATTGCATTCGATGCAGCGTTCAGAGTCACAAAGAAACTTTGCTCTTGCCATGTTGGGTCCTCCTTACGCTGTCCAGATTTTGCAGAGAGTGGTCTTGGTCTCTTGCATCTGGGTCACTGAATCATAGCCATAGGTCTGTGCCGTATTCGAGCTTTCGCCCAGCACATAAGGGTCTGCGCCTGAGGGGTATTTGTGCCTCAGGTCATCGCCTTGGAAGTGGCCACCGAAATGGAATGGCATGAAGGCCACTCCGGCTCCGACCCGTTCGGTCAGCATCGCCATCACTTTGACTTTGCCACCTTCGGGGCCTTCGACCCAAACCTGAGAGCCATCCCGAATGCCAAGGTTGTTGGCATCGCGTGGATTGATTTCGACGAACATGTCCTGCTGAAGCTCAGCAAGCCAGGGGTTCGACCGGCTCTCTTCGCCGCCACCTTCGTATTCCACCAGACGACCTGACGTTAGGATTATCGGGTAATCCTTTGAAAAGTCGTTCTTTTGGATCGACGCATAAAGGGTCGGCAGGCGATAGCTCTGACGGTCCTCGTAGGTGGGATAGTCCTCCACCAGATCGCGACGTGGTGTGTAAAGCGGCTCGCGGTGCAGCGGGATCGGATCCGGGAAGGTCCAGACCACTGCGCGGGCCTTGGCGTTGCCAAAGGGGGCACAACCATGTTCGATCGCAACCCGCTGGATGCCGCCCGACAGGTCGGTTTTCCAGTTGGTCTTGGGACCGGCAACCGCGTCGATTGCGGCGCGTTCGTCGTCGGTCAGATCACCATCCCAGCCCAGATCCATCAGCATCTGCATCGTGAATTCAGGATAGCCATCCTGAATTTCCGAGCCCACTGAATAGACGCCTTCGGCCAGCAGGTTGTCACCATCACGTTCCACGCCAAAGCGGGCGCGGAAAGTCAGGCCGCCTTCGGCCACCGGTTTGGACATGTCATAGAGGTTTGGTGTCCCCGGATGCCCCATTTCGGCCGTACCCCAACATGGCCATGGCAGACCATAGTAGTCTCCATCTGCCGGTCCACCGTTGGCGCGCAACGTGGTGCGGTCAAAGGTGTGCTGGTTCGCCATATGCAGCTTGAGCCGGTCCGGATCCTGTCCGGTGTACCCGATGGTCCAGAGACCACGGTTGAACTCTCGCGTGATGCTTTCGACGTTTGGCGTTTCCGGATCGTCCATCTCGATGTTGCGGAACAGGCGATCTGCCCAGCCGAACTTGTTGGCGAACTTGGCCATGATGACCTCATCCGGCAAGCTCTCGAACAGCGGTTCGACAACCTTGTCGCGCCACTGGAACGAGCGGTTCGACGCGGTGACCGAGCCACGGGTTTCAAACTGCGTACATGCAGGCAGCAGGTAAACCCCGTCGGTGCGATCATGCAGAACGGCCGAGACAGTCGGGTAGGGATCAACCACCACCAGCATGTCCAGCTGTTCCATCGCCGTCTTCATCTCAGGACCGCGCGTTTGCGAGTTTGGCGCGTGACCCCAAAGCACCATGGCTCGAACCTTGTTGGGTTGGTCCATGTTGTCGGCGTCCTCAAGTACCCCGTCGATCCAGCGACTGACCGGGATACCCCGCTCATTCTGGAGCGACTTGTCCTTGCCGTCCTTGTCCTTGATGGAATCAAACTGGCTGGCAAGCCATTCGGGCTCTTCTTCCCAAACGCGAGCCCAGTGACCCCACGCACCCTTGGACAGGCCATAATAGCCAGTGCAGGGTGTGAGACAGCACGCCCAGATCGGTCGCGCCTTGCACGTTGTCGTGGCCGCGGAAGATGTTGGTGCCACCACCCGAGGTGCCCATGTTGCCAAGGGCCAGTTGCAGGATGCAGTAGGCGCGGGTGTTGTTGTTGCCGTTGGTGTGCTGCGTGCCACCCATGCACCAGATCACCGTGCCGGGGCGGTTGTTGGCCATGGTGCGCGCGACGCGGCGCAGCTGTTCACCGGGGGTGCCGGTGACGCGTTCGACCTCATCCGGGTTCCACTTGCGAACTTCTTCGCGGATCTGGTCCATGCCCCAAACACGGGTGCGGATGAACTCTTTGTCCTCCCAACCGTTTTCGAAGATGTGCCACAGAAGACCCCAAACCAAAGCAACGTCCGTGCCCGGACGGAAGCGGACATATTCATCGGCATGGGCTGCGGTGCGGGTAAAGCGCGGGTCGCAGACGATGAGCGGCGCGTTGTTCTGCTCTTTCGCACGCAGAACATGCAACAGCGAGACGGGGTGCGCCTCGGCCGGGTTGCCGCCGATGATGAAGATGGCCTTGGAGTTGTGGATGTCGTTGTAGCTGTTGGTCATGGCGCCGTAGCCCCATGTGTTCGCCACACCCGCAACAGTGGTCGAGTGACAAATCCGGGCCTGGTGATCCACGTTGTTCGTGCCCCAATAGGCGGCGAACTTGCGGAACAGATAGGCCTGTTCGTTGTTGTGCTTGGCTGATCCCAGCCAGTACACGCTGTCAGGTCCGCTTTCCTGGCGGATGTTCATCATGCCGTCGCCGATCTCGTTGATCGCCTCATCCCAGCTGATGCGCTTCCACTCTCCACCCTCTTTCTTCATCGGGTATTTGAGGCGGCGCTCGCCATGCGCGTGCTCGCGCACCGACGCGCCCTTGGCGCAATGGGCACCCAGGTTGAACGGGCTGTCCCAACCAGGTTCTTGCCCGATCCAGACGCCGCTGGAAACCTCGGCCACCACGGTGCAGCCGACGGAACAATGGGTACAAACGGATTTGACTGTCTCAACGGCGGTGCCCGCCGCTGTCTGGGCGCTGGCCTGTGTCACGGTTCCACCCGTGGCACTGATCGCGGCCAAGCCGCCGATCGCCAGCCCCGAACCACGCAAAAAGGCGCGGCGGTCGACGGTTTTCTCGCCAACCTGGGACAGGATACTTGTCCGCTGGGGGCGTCTCGCAACCCCGTTGGTCTTTTTCCTTAACATTTCTTTCCTCCCTTGCTGGCCACGGGGGTCGTGGCTGGCTTGGTACTCTCCTCCGATAACCGGGGATCAAGGGCCTCTCGCTACCTCTCTCTCCGGGGTGACGGCGTCCGGGGGCTCCGGGCGTGGTCTTGGTGTCCGCGCGCACATCGCGCGCGTCGGCGTCAGAAACGGGCGCTGTCCAGATATGCGCGGGTGTGCGCGGTATCTTGAATGCGTGTTTCGTCCACGGGCAGGTCGGCCGCTTCGGCCTTGCCGCTTAGGGTGGCCGCAGCAACAGCAGCGGGTGCTGCAGTTCCGGCCAGTTTCAGGAAGTCGCGGCGGGTTGCGCCGGTTTCCTCTGGTTTGCTCATGGGAGTCTCCTTTCCCTTGGCAGTTATGGCGCCCGCGTGGGGCGCCGGTTGGTGGCGGTCAATCCGCCGTCATCCGAAAGCCGTCGCGTTCGATTTCCATGAACACACGACCGGCAGCGCCGACCGAGGCATAGAGCACCGAGTGTTCGGCGGCTTCGAGATCCGAATAGAAATGTCCGGCCCACGGGCCGATGTGTTTGTTGTAAAATGTTTTTTGATCCTCGAGCGAGGCAGGTGCGCCAAAGCGGCCCACGATCAACCCGGCCATCATCTCCATCATGGAGGCGATGTTGTCTTCGGGTTCATAGACGTTGGGCGCGCGGGTGATGGTGCGTGCAGCCATGTCGCCGCGCAGCTGGGCCAGCGGTTTTTCGTTCAGGAATCCGGTGAGGTAGTAACTGGCGTACGGCAGGAGTTCTCCGCGGCCCAAACCAATGAAAAGCGCGTTGAATTCGCGTTCTGCGGCGGCGGGTTTGGTGACGCGTGCAACACGGGCCAGTGCGGTGATGGCCTGTCCCAAGTCCGTGTCGTCGCCCGAGAGGCCCGCGATCTGGTCCAGCAGCATCTGGTCTGGCGGACCGGCCAGGATCAGCCCGAGGAAATTGTAGAAATCAGCGCGCAGCCGATCTTCCTCTGTAACTGTGGTATCTGGCTGCTGGGCTGTGGCCATGGGTTATCCTTCGAATTCGAACCGCATGCGGCGCGGGGTTGGGGAGTAAATAGGGAAGGCGGGCTCTTCGCCGACCCCTGACGGGGTCACCTCATCGCCCGGGTCGGATGCTGGCGCATCCTCCGCCAGTGCCGCCAGAGGTTCTGGCTCGTCTGGGTCGGGGAGGCTGGGAGCGGTGTCGACGTCAAGTTCTTCGGCGGTGGGGGTTTGGTCTTCGGGGTCTTCGTCTGCTTTGGCCAGTGCCTCGACATGGGCCAGCATGCCCTTGCCAACCTGATAAGCGGTTTGCAGGTTTTCGATCACGCAGGCCGCGTCGGTGTAATCCTCGCCATAGTCCACCAGCCCATCGACATTGGCCAGCACCGGGTTGAGCCGCCAGAGCCTGCGCAGTGCGCGGCGGCGGAGACGGTCGGGCACAGCTTTGGCCATGAAGCCAGAGACGTCATCGCCCATTTGCAGGCTGTCGGGGTCGGGGAGGTTCAGCTCTGTCAGGATATCAGCATCGCTGCGCTCGTCCGCTTGAAGTTCCGCGTCTTCAATGTGCAAGGCCAGGGCGGTCTCTTCCGCCTGTGCCTCGGCTTGAACGGCCGCTTTACGCTTGCTCCAGAAATCGCGGGCTTGGGTCATTGTAGGACCCTCCTGGGGGCGCGATAGACATCTGAGGTCTGTCTGATCCTTGGGTCGCCCTTGCCATCCTCGGATAAGTCCACACGTTTCTTGTCGCGGCGGCGTTTTACGAAGTGTTCGGGCTGATAGTGTTCTTGCGTGAAATCCCGAACCCAGGCGATCAGACCCGGTGTCATTGGGATTTTCTCGACGATATCTTCGCCCGTGTCGGCGTAATCCTGCCCCTCGAACGGTGAGGCGGTCACAAGCACCGCCTCGAGCGGCGGGTCGCCATCACGTTCTTCTCGCAGGACCAGATAGATTGAGGGCTGGCCATCGGCCAGATTGGTGACATAGGCCTCGGCCTCGGCTGCCCAGAGAACAAGAGGAAGGGTGGCGGCGTGGTAGTCCACAACCGCCCCCTCGCGACGCAACTCGGCCCAATCCGCAGGGCCTGCACCGGAAGCACCGCAACAGCCTTCCACGTCCATTTGGCCCAGCGGGTTACGCCGGGTGATTTCCGGACGACGACGCCCAGAGGCATTTCTATGTGAATAGCGGCCTGCGCCACGAGCTCCTCCCCGAAAGGCTCTCCCCTTCCTTCCGTAGGGGGAACTATAAACGGAACGGACGGTCTGCCAAGCCCTGCAAAGGGTAATAGCATCAATTGAAAGTTACATTTTTTGGCGTAATGGCCGATTCTCGTATCGCCTAAAGTCAAAATTTAGAGCGGACCGTGTGCAAAGAAAGGGCGGGCCGCAAAAACGTGATCGGGTTTTGGCGCGGGGTTTACCCGCAGGGTGTCGTGCGCCTAGGCTGTGTCAGGAGAGAAACGGGCAGTCTTGGGCGGCCCGAGGGGAGAATATGGTCAAGTCACTGATTTTATGCGACTGCGCCGGATCGCAACATCTGGATGTGTCTGCGATCGAGGCAGGGTGTGGGCTGAGCTGTAGCAGGATTCACACCGCGCTGTGCACCACTGAATTGTCAGCAGCTGAGGCAGCGTTGCACGAGGGAGAGGCGTTGATCGCCTGCCAGCAGGAGCGCGCGACGTTTGAGGCGCTGGCGGAGGATATGGATGTAGACCTGCCCGGGTTTGTCGATCTGCGCGATCGTGCGGGATGGGGCGAAGGGGACGCAGGGCCCAAGATGGCGGCGCTTGCGGCCGAAGCGTTGTTGCCCACGCCAGAGACACCAGCGGTGGATGTGATCAGCGAAGGCGTCTGTTTCATCATTGGACCGGGAGAGGTTGTTGAACCACTGGCGTCAAGGTTGGGGTCTGTGTTGGCGGTGACGGCCTTGGTCTCGGATGAGGCCGAAGTGATGCAATCCGAGGCGTTTGATGTGATCCGGGGTCAGGTGCGGCAGGTACGTGGCGCTTTGGGTGGCTTTGAGGTTCACATAGACCGCTTGCAAGTGATCGAACCCGCAGGACGAGGGGCGCAGCTTTGGGCTGATCCCGGGGATGGCGCGCGTTCGGCCTGTGATATTGTGATTGACCTGTCCGGAGGGGTGCCGTTTGTGCCTGCACCTGAAAAGCGCGAGGGATATCTGCGCGCCGATCCGCGTGATCCTGTGGCAGTTGCTGATTTGGCGTTTGAGGCGGTGCAACTAACAGGGACGTTTGAAAAGCCGCTTTATGTACAGCTAGAAGAAACGCTCTGCGCCCATTCGCGAGCCGAGCAGGTGGGGTGTTCGAACTGTCTGGACATTTGCCCAACCGGCGCGATTACGCCTGCAGGAGATCATGTGACGATTGACCCGATGGTCTGTGCAGGCTGCGGGGCCTGCGCGGCGCTGTGCCCGTCGACCGCGATCACCTATCAGGATCCCGGTGTCGGCTTTGTTCTTGCGCGGATGCAGATGCTGGCGCGTAGCTATCGCAAGGCGGGTGGGGTTGCTCCGCGACTGTTGGTGCATGACGCGCACGGGGCCGAGATGATCCGGCTGGCGGCGCGCTTTGGGCGTGGATTGCCCGGCGACGTTATTCCGATGGAATTGCAGGTTATTTCCGGGTTTGGTCACGCCGAAATGTTGGCGGGTCTGGCCCATGGGTTTGCGCAGGTGCAAGTGCTGCTGGCGCCCAAGACAGAACGCGATGCATTGGATCGCGAGCTGGTTCTGGCCGAGGCGATTGGGGGCGCTGGCAAACTGGGGCTGATCGACGTTACGGACCCTGATGCGCTGTCGGATGTGCTCTATGGAGCCGAGGTGGTTGAACCGTTGGCTGATCCGGTGCTGCCCATGGGCAACCGGCGTCAAATAGCGCGGTTGGCGGCGCAGGCGTTGAACCCCGGTGGTGAGACGCTGCCTTTGCCAGAGGGCGCGCCTTATGGCGCGGTGGCGGTGAACACTGACAGCTGCACATTGTGCCTGAGTTGTGTGTCGCTGTGCCCGTCCGGCGCGCTGATCGACAATCCGGATATGCCACAACTGAACTTTCAGGAAGACGCTTGTTTGCAATGTGGAATGTGCCAGACGATCTGCCCGGAACAGGCGATCACATTGGTGCCGCAACTGGACCTGAGCGATGGTGCGCTCAGCCAGCGGGTTCTGAACGAGGAAGAACCCTTTGCCTGTATCGAATGCGGGTCGCTCTTTGGGGTGAAATCCACCATCGAGCGGGTGATGGACAAACTGGTAGGCGTCAATCCGATGTTTGCTACGACAGATCAGGCCCGGGTGATGCAGATGTGTGATGACTGCCGGGTCGAGGCGCAGTTTCACAGCAAAGACAATCCGTTCCAGGCTGCTCCTAAACCTCGTGTGGTGCGCACCGAAGATTATTTCAGCAAGCGCAAGGATCACTGAAATTGCAGCGGTGCCCCCAGATCGGCCGCAGGCACGGCGGCCACAAAGGCCAGGATTGCGTCCAGATCGTCCAGCGTCATCTCTACCGGCACAATGGGAGATGGACGCTCGGGGCTGAAGGGTTCGGTCACGTCTTCGATCTGGGTAAATGCGCCGTGGGGTTTCAGGACATAGAACTGCTGAAACCGGTCCGACCAATCGGGAAAGGCGCGCAACACCGCAAAGGATGGCGTCGAACCCAGGCCGCTCATCCGGTTGCGCGGCCCAATCACGTGACACCGCCCGCAGTGGGCCAGCGCCAGATCTTCACCAAGCATGGCGTCGCCGTCAAAGTCGGGGGCTTCTTCAACTTCGACCACCTCGAAATTCGCGGTAAAGGGATTGGTTCCGTCGATCTGGAAGCTTTCAATGGTGCGCTTGCCGATGTCCGACAGCATCCAGTCACGGAACCGCCGCGGTTTGTCATCTTCTGGCACTCGCAGAAAATATGTGACCTCTTCATACTGAAACACAGGATCACCGGGCGCGCTGTTGGTGATTTGCAGCGCGCCGCCCGTCTCGACGGCCTGAACACGCACTCCGGTCTTGAGAGAGAAGCGCGGAAGGATATGTTTCAGAAGACCAGATCGTACCACTTTGTCGGGCGCAGTCAGTCCAAGCGCCTCTTGAGACCAAGAGGGGCTGGCGGTCAGGACAATGCTCAGGCACAACAGGGCAAAGCGCATGGTGTCAGCCTAAGTCGGGCGGGTATGATGCGTCAAATACAGGAAATGAATGAACGGAGATCCATGCGATGAGCGGCGATTACAACATGTCCATGCGCAAGTTCCTGAAACAGGTTGGCGTGACCAGCCAGCAGGCCATCGAAGAGGGGTTGCGCAAGGCGGGCACGCCCAAGGGCGGAAGCTTTGAGGCCAAGGTGGTGCTGACCATCGACGGGCTGGAGGTCGAGCATGTGGTGACCGGACAGATCAAGGATGGTGAGGCATGAGCCTGCGCGATGCGGTTCTTGCGAACCTGAAGAAGATCACTGACCCGGTTAGTGGGCAGGATATCGTAAGCGCGGGCGTCATGCGTGCGCTCAACGTCGAAGGCGACACCGTGCGCTTCGTTATCGAAGTTGACCCCAAGCTGGCCGAAAAGATGGAGCCTGTGCGCGCGGCTGCTGAGCAGGCGGCGCAAATGGTGGACGGCGTCAACAAAGTGACGGCCATGTTGACCGCGCATTCGGAAAAAGCACCGCCGGATCTGAAACCCAAACCGAAACCTTCGCAAACCGGTCCGGCGCCGGTTGCGGGTGTTGATCGCATCGTGGCCATTGCCAGCGGCAAGGGCGGCGTGGGCAAATCCACCGTCTCGGCCAACCTGGCCTGCGCTTTGGCTGCCGAAGGCCGCCGGGTGGGATTGCTCGACGCTGACGTCTATGGACCATCGCAACCGCGCATGCTGGGCGTCTCGGGTCGTCCCGCCAGCCCCGATGGCAAGACCATCCTTCCACTGCGCAACCATGGCGTCACTATGATGTCTATGGGGTTGATGACCAACGAAGGGCAGGCGGTTGTCTGGCGCGGCCCGATGCTGATGGGTGCGCTGCAGCAGATGATGAACCAAGTGCAGTGGGGCGCTTTGGATGTTCTGATCGTTGACCTGCCGCCCGGCACCGGTGACGTGCAGCTGACGCTGACACAAAAGTTCGCTTTGGACGGGGCCATTGTAGTCTCGACCCCGCAAGACGTTGCCCTGATCGATGCGCGCAAGGGCATCGACATGTTCCGCCAGACCCAGACGCCGATATTGGGCATGATCGAAAACATGTCTACGCACATCTGTTCGAACTGCGGGCACGAGGAACACATCTTTGGTCATGGCGGCGTCGCGGCCGAGGCTGAAAAGCTGGGTGTGCCACTGATTGGGGAAATCCCGTTGCATTTGGATGTCCGTATGGCGGCTGACAGCGGCGCGCCCATCGTGGTCGCCAAACCCGACAGCCCACAGGCCGAGGCGTTCCGCGCCATTGCCCGTGACATGATCGCCAAGGGGCAGGCCTGATGACCCCTTCCTTTCCGCCACTGATACAGGGACACCCCGCAAGTGGCGGAGAGGATCCTTTGACAAGGCCCAGGCGCTGGCGGCGCTGGGCTGTGACGGTGGTACGGTTGTGCATTCGGTACAGGCAGACCGCCTGCGCGCGGCGCTGGTCTTTGCCCCCGAGGTGGTGCTGGAACAGGCGATGGTAATGCTGCCATTGTGTGCGGTGGGGTTCCAGAATGCCCTTGGCGCGCTCGCCCCGCCCGAGGTGGCGGTGCATCTGGGCTGGGACGGGGTGATCCGTGTCAACGGTGCCCGTTGTGGACGGTTGCGGGTAGTGGCCTCGACCCGCACCCCGGATCAGGTGCCCGATTGGCTGGTTGTGGGGATCGATATCACGATTCTGCAAACCGGGGAGGACCCCGGCGCTAACCCCGACGTCACCGCGCTCTATGATGAAGGCTGCGCCGACGTAGAGCCGCTGGCCCTGTTGGAAAGCTGGGCGCGGCATACGCTGGTCTGGATCAACCGCTGGGACGCAGAAGGCAATGCACCGCTGCACGGTGAGTGGATGGGGTTGGTGCAAGGGGTCGGCGAGCCCGTCAACCGCGCTGGGCACGACGGCACCTTCCTGGGTGTGGACGAAGATTTCGGAATGCTGGTGCGAGAGGGCGATGAGACCTCGCTCATCCCGCTGAGCACGCTGTTGGAGGATGAGACATGAAACTGGCACGCGCCATACATTTCGACGACAGCGACAGGAACGTGTTTCACTCGTGCAGCCCGCACAGGCGAGCTGTGCATATCGGGGGGCTTTGAGTTTTCCAACTGGTCCGAGAATGACCTTGAGGGCAAGGCGCGACAGGCTTTCGCCAACGGCTGGCTGGGGTTGGAAACCTTTGGCCGGGTAA
Organism: Falsiruegeria sp. JB4-1; assembly: GCF_055693495.1. Lineage (NCBI taxonomy): Bacteria > Pseudomonadati > Pseudomonadota > Alphaproteobacteria > Rhodobacterales > Roseobacteraceae > Falsiruegeria > Falsiruegeria sp. JB4-1. The sequence goes on along the minus strand of NZ_JBVFTZ010000001.1, from coordinate 2,690,895 downwards.
CATTTGTGGCCGTGACGCAGATCGAACCGGCCGAACGCGAAGCTGCAGAGCAGGCCCTGGCGCAGCATTTCGTGGATCTTTACGGCGCTCCCTCGATCGAGGTCGCCCTGTCCGTGGCGCAAGAAGAGATCGATCAAATGGTGGACTTGTGCGACGAACATGACGCCAACACATTGCTGACTGTGGCGCGAGAACTGGCCGAAGGTGGTGTACGGGAGGCGTACCGTGTGATCGAACCGCAAGAGGCCGAACTGGATCTGCTGGCGGTGCATGTCACCGACGACTAGGGGCGAAGGATGCGGGCCCTTTCAGGCCCCGGAAGCGATCATGTCCCTAATTTTTGCCGCCTTTTCAAAATGGTCCAGTTCGTGGGTCTTTATCCACCATTCCGCCGCCTCCATCAGTAGTTCTGGATCATCGTTTTTGTTGGCAAAGAACGCATAGAAAGACAGACCTACGGTTTCCCCTTTCTTGGCAATTTTGTCGTTGCAAATTGCAATGGCTTTGGCCCTGAGGGTCGGTCGCATATGTGGCGTGCTCCGGTCGCGAGGAGAGTAGATTTTGGGGTTCAAGGCGAACTTACGAGGCCGCAACTCGGAAACTGCAATTACCCACGCGGGGCGAAATCGCCGTATTGCCCGCGTTTGAAGATCAATCCGCGGCCGGGGCGATGCATGGCCGCATCCACCTGACCAACGATGATGGAATGATCGCCCGCGTCATGCACCGCGTGCTGGCTGCATTCAAATCGGGCCAGGCAGCCACTCAGCAAAGGTGCACCAGTGGCGCTAGGCGTCCAATCAGCGGCGGAAAAGTCCGCGCCGTCCATGGCAAATCCCTTGGCGATGTCGAACTGGTCCTCGGACATGACGTGTATGACGTATGATCGAGCTGCCATGAACTCAGCATAGCGGGTCGATGTCTTGGCCGGACACCACAGAACCAGGGCTGGGTCCAGCGAGACAGAGGCAAAGGAGTTGACCGTGATCGCCATCGGCCCTTGCGGCGTCATGGTGGTCACAACGGTGACGCCGGTGCCGAAACAACCAAGCGCCTCGCGGAAGGCAAGGGTGGTGTCAGGGCCGGGGGTGAAATGGGTTTCGGTCATCGCGCGCTTGTCCTGATGGTCTTGGCCCACGTGCCACGGGCCGCGCGCCTTGTCCACGGTTTAGTTCAGATCCTGCAACAGGCGACCATGTTTTTTGGTTTCGGCCACGACCTCGCCAAAGGTGCTCAATCCGCGCGCCTCAAGCATGGGGATCATGCAGGCCAGTACCTGAGCGGTGGCGCGGGCATCGCCAAGGGCGGTGTGCCGGTCACGGTCTTCGATCACGATGCCCAGCCGGTCACAGATCGCATCCAGTGTATGGGTTTCGCTGGCTCCAAACAGTACGGCAGACAAAAGAACCGTATCCAGAACCGGGTGATCCCATGTCACCCCACAGGCCTGCGCCTGCCTGCGCAAAAAGGCCAGGTCAAAGGGCGCATTGTGCGCGACCAGCACCGCGCCTCTGGCAAAGCCATGGAACCCACGCGCGGCCTCGATCACATCTGGCGCACCGGCGACCATCGCGTCGGTGATTCCGTGCACGGCGCTTGAGGTCGCGGGGATCGGGCGGCTGGGATCCACCAGAGTGTCAAAGGCCTCGCCCTCGACAATCTTGCCGCGCACCATCCGCAAGGCCCCGATCTGCACGATGTCATCCTTGTGCGGCAAAAGCCCGGTGGTTTCGGTGTCAAACACAGCATAGGTCAGCGCGGACAGCGCAGTGTCCTCGGTCCGTGCCTGACCTGCAGTGTCCAGAAGGTTGAAATCATAGACCAGCGGGCGGGGTTGCTCGGTGGACAAGGTGGGTTCTGTTATTTCAAAAGACAGCAGATATCCGGGTGCACCATCCAAGGGGCGCATCAGGGCCGGGCAGCTCAGACCACCATGGAGGCTGGTCAGTAAACTGTGAACCGGCAATCCGGTCCGGTTTACCTGTGCGCGGGCCTGGTCCAGGGCCTCTGGCTCAAAATAGTCGGTCATGGGCGCATTTAGGCGCGGCTGTGCGATCCGCGCTAACAGGTCCGCCGATTGCCCGTCATAGAGCACGATGTGCAAATCGGCGCTGAGAACGGTCATGGCCACCGGGATATCGGTGAGAAGTGCCGTAAGTTGATCGCGTTCGGCCGCCAATTGTGCCGTGTGATCGGCAATGTTTGCGGCTAGATCCTGTGCTGCACTGCCTGCGCGATCCGCAAGCCCCACAGCAGCAGGGGCCAGATCGCCAAGATAGCGGGCCAGCTCGGGGTCGATGTCTGTATCCGCTTCTGAATGGGCGCGCACCCGCATGAGCGCGGCCAGTTTTTCGATGGGTTTGGCGACGTTTTCGTCAAAGAGCAGCCAGATGCCCGCGCTCAAGGCCAAAAAGCCAAAGCTTGCCAGGATCGCGGCAAAGGTGAAGCCGCCAGCCACACCTGCCTCGGCACTGCGTTGCAGGCCCAGATAGAGCGAGACAAGCACCACCCCCACACCGCCGAGGGCAAGCAGGCAGAAGAAAAGGAAGATCCGCAGCCGCAGGCTGAGACTTGCCAACATCACGACACCCCGCAAACCGCCGCAACAACGCTGTCGTCCGGGGACACTGCAATCCAGGACGCGCCGCTGACGTTTCCGTCGGCGTCAAATTCGACGCCATCGGCCAGATTGGCACGGCGCGATCCGGCGCAATCCACGGCCACAGGCAGCTTGGACACCGGTGCCCACCGGCCCATGAAGTAAAGCTCGGCCAAACGTTGGTCAGGTCGCGTGCCGTGGGTCTGGATCGAGGCCATGTCGACAGCGGCAAAGCGATCGACAAAAGGCACAACATAGGTCCAGGGGCGATACATGGCCCGGTTTTCGACCTTCTCGATCACCTCAAACTCGGCAGGCAGAGCCGCACGCGTACGCTCGTACCAGCCATACTCGCTGGCAATTGTCACTGCGATCATGGCGGCACCAGCGACCACCGGGGTCAGCCAACGTGGCAGGCCGGGTACCCAACGACCCACCAACATCATGACGCCCGCAGCGGCGAGACCGGCAAAAACCGTTGCGATCAACTCCAGAAACATTGCCTATTCTCCAGATCCAGTTTTCTTCTCGTTTCAAATACGGTCGCCGAAGGCGGCCCGCGCTCTCATCCCAGCATACCCTTGCCATGGCCCACTGCCGATTGCATCGTCTTTACCACGACAAATGCATCGCGCAGATGACTTCGCTCAAAGTCCGACAAATCGGTGGGTGCCAGATAGTTGTCGGGGGCCAGCCCCGCCTTGATCCGGCCCACCTGATGATCCAGCCGCGTTTCGGCAATCAGGTCAAAGGCATCCAGCAGGTCGCGCGCCCCTGATGGGCTGAGCACGCCTGCCTCTTGCGCCGCCTGCAGCCGCGCACGGGTGCCAGCCACGCCCAACCGCCCTTGCAGCGCATAGATCCGCCCCAGATCAACCACGGGCACAACGCCGTTGTGTTTCAGATCCAGCGTGTTGCGATGCTCGCCCGACCGGATGGTGGCAAAGCCGCGAAGAAGGCCCAGGGGCGGCGTGTGCTTGAGTGAATTCGAGATCATGTGCGCCACAAAGATCGAATTGGCGTTGGCGGCCTTCAGGGTGTCTTCTTGCAGATCGGAAAACAAATCGAAACTGCCCCCGATGGGACGCAGGTCGAACATGACGCTCGCCAACATCTGTGCTTCGGGGTTGGGTTTGGCGATCCAGCCTTCGAAATATTCACGCCACACACGCACCGGCTGACACCAGCGAGGGTTCGTGGCCATCATGTCGCCAGGGCAGTAGAAATATCCGCAGGTATCAAGGCCGTCGCTTACAAACTTCGCCAAGTCGGTGAAATAGGGCATGTCGGCATCTGTCACCGCGTCATCCAGCATCAGGCAATTGTCCTGATCACTGACGCCTGTCTGTTCCTGCCGCCCCTGACTGCCACAGGCCAGCCACAGGTAGGGTACGGGCGCCGGACCCAGCTTGGCTTCGGCCAGGGCAAGCAGGCGACGGGTGGCGGTGTCGGCGATGTCGGTGATCAGCCGTGTCACCACCTCGTGCCGGTTTCCACTGGCCACCAGCTGCACCAGCAGCTGCGGGATCTCGGCGGTGACCTTAGCCATATCTTCCGCCGTGGTCGCCTTGGCGATCTGACTGACCAGTTCGGCGGAACTGACCGCTTGATACCGGGTCAGGTCGGTCTGAGTGACAATGCCCACGACGCGGTCGCCTTGGGTGATCGGGATATGGCCGATGTGATGCTCCATCATCGAATGCAGCACGTCCGACCCGATGGCCGAAGGTGACAGCGTCAGCGGATCGGCGGTCATGATCTGGGACACGGGGGTCGTGGCGGGCAGGGCTTGCGCCACGACTTTCCCTGACAGGTCACGGGTGGTCAGAATACCTTGCAACACATCGCCTTCGGTGACGCAAAGCGATGAAATCCGGCGATCCCGCATCAACTGCGCGGCGGCTTGAACGGTGTCTTCCGGCGAACAACTGGCTGGGTCGCGGGCCATCAGCGTGTCAACGGAGCTGGTGGCCAACGTCTCTTGCTGCGGGCGCGGTGCGCGGGCGCGGTCGAAGAACTTCGCGACTACATCGTGACGGGTGATCAATTCGGAAAACAGGGCAGGTGGCAGCACCAGGAGCACGGAATGGGCATCGGCGCGCGCGCTGGTGACGGCCTTGCCATCGCGCAGCAGGCCGCGTTCGCCAAAGGAATTGCGCAGACCCAGGTGCGAGACCACAACGCCGTTCTCATCCGTCACTTCGATCTGGCCCTCGTAAACGATGAACAGTCCCGGCAGGGCCTCGCCCAGGTCATAGACGGAAAAGTCACGCTCGACCTCCCACACGTCCAGCTGCGGCGCGAGGGCGTCGAGCTCGGTCACTGGCAGCGCATCATAAGGGTGCACGGATTTCAGGAAACGGGTGATCTGCTCATGGGTCAGGGGCATGGGGCATCAGCCTGCGGAAAAAGGGAAAAAGCCCCGCCCGGCAAAAATTCCGGGCGGGACCATGGTCAGTTGAAGCGGGCCCCAATCGGGAGGGAACAGGGCCCGCTGCACATCTCAGTGATCCTGAGCTGCGCCTGCGCCACGGGGAATGCGGACGCTTTCGACCAGGTCTTTGATCTCCTGTGGGGTCTCCTTGGTCATGCCAGCCACGATGTAGGCGACGGCAAAGTTGACCGCTGCACCGATGGCGCCGAACGAGGTCGACTTGACGGTGCCCAACAGCGGGTCCGCATCGGTGAAGGAGTTGGTGCCCGGAATGAACAGCCAGCCCTTGTGCAGGAAGATGTAGATCAGGGTGACGATCAGGCCTGCCAGCATACCCGCCACGGCGCCGGTGTTGTTGATGCGCTTCGAGAAGATGCCCATCATCAGTGCCGGGAAGATCGAGGCAGCCGCCAGACCAAACGCCAGGGCCACGGTTTGCGCGGCAAAGCCCGGTGGGTTCAGACCCAGGTAGGTTGCAACCAAGATGGCCACGGCCATGGCAATACGCGCCGACAGAAGCTCACCCTTTTCGCTGATCTGCGGGTTGATGGACCCTTTGATCAGATCGTGGGATACAGCCGACGAGATCGCCAGCAATAGACCCGCAGCGGTCGACAAAGCAGCCGCAAGACCACCAGCGGCGACCAAACCGATCACCCAACCGGGCAGGTTGGCAATCTCGGGGTTGGCCAGAACCAGGATATCACGGTTGAACTTGGTCAGCTCGTTGCCTTCCCAGCCGTTTTCAGCTGCTTTGGCCTGCATGTCCGCATTCTTGTCGTTGTAGTACTGAATCTTGCCGTCGTCGTTCTTGTCTTCCCAATCCAGCAGACCGGTTTTCTGCCAGGTCGCCATCCAGTCATAGCGCGGATCGCTTTCGATCTGCTCGACGGTGACAGCCTCGGCGTCCGTCCCATTCGGCCACATCATGTCGGTGATGTTCAGGCGCGCCATGGCACCCACCGCAGGCGCGGTCAGATACAGCAGAGCGATGAACACCAGGGTCCAGCCAGCCGACCAACGGGCGTCTGCAACACGCGGCACGGTAAAGAAGCGCATGATGACGTGGGGCAGACCCGCGGTACCGATCATCAACGACAGGGTGAAGAGCACCATGTTGAAGGTGTCGGCGTGATGTGCGGTGTACTCTTTGAAGCCAAGCTCGGTCACCACTGCGTCCAGTTTCGCCAGCAGGGGTTCACCCGAAGCAGCGTGATCGCCGAACAGGCCCAGGGCCGGGATCGGGTTGCCGGTCAGCTGCAGCGAGATGAAGATGGCCGGGATGGTGTAGGCCATGATCAGAACGCAATACTGCGCCACCTGAGTGTAGGTCACGCCCTTCATGCCGCCGAACACGGCGTAGGCGAACACGACACAAGCACCGATCAACAAACCGGCAGTGTTCGATACCTCAAGAAAACGACCAAAGGCCACGCCCACGCCAGTCATCTGACCGATAACATATGTGGTCGAGGCAACGATCAGACAGATCACGGCCACGATACGGGCTGTGGGGCTGTAGAAGCGGTCGCCGATGAATTCCGACACGGTGTATTTGCCGAACTTGCGCAGGTAAGGTGCAAGCAGCAACGCCAGCAACACGTAGCCGCCCGTCCAACCCATCAGGAACGAGCTGTTGTCGTAACCGGTAAAGGCAATCAGGCCAGCCATCGAAATGAACGAGGCCGCCGACATCCAGTCAGCAGCAGTCGCCATACCGTTGGTGACCGGGTGAACGCCGCGACCGGCGGCGTAGAATTCTGATGTGGAACCCGCGCGGGCCCAGATCGCGATGCCGATGTAAAGCGCGAAAGAGGCGCCCACAAACAGCAGGTTAATGGTAAACTGATCCATCTGCCTTATTCCTCAACGCCAAATTCTTTGTCGAGTTTGTTCATGCGCCAGGCGTAGAAAAAGATCAGGGCCAGGAACACCAGGATCGAGCCTTGCTGGGCGAACCAGAAGCCAAGATCGGTGCCACCGACGCTGATGCCTGAGAGCATGGGGCGCAGCAGGATGCCGAACCCAAATGACACGACAGCCCAGATTACCAGGCTGACGAGGATGATCCGCACGTTGGCCTGCCAATAGCCCTTGTCGCTTTCAGCAGTCTGTGCGGAGGTTGTTGTTTGATCCGCCATGAGCGCGGTCCTCCTTGGTTTCCTCCTGGTCTGCCCGATTGCGGAGCGGACAAACCTTCTCTGTTTGCCCGCGCTCATGTGTTGAAACGCGGACATGCCTCCTCTGGTCCGCCGGGGCGGGTCCATCGGGTCTTGCGGGTTTTGGAAACCCAAGGCCCCCTTAAGGAATAGCGGGGAGCGGGGGGCCTTGGGGTCCGGTTACGTCATCGCTGACGCAACAATGTCATTCAAACCTTGGGCGATCTCGTCAATGTCACCCATGCCGTTCACGGACTGCAACGCACCCTTGGCGTGGTAGTATCCGATGAGCGGCGAGGTCTTTTTGTAGTATTCCATTAGCCGGATTTTCAGGCTTTCGGCGTTGTCATCAGCACGCACAGGCTGGCCTGCGGCCTTGGCCTGTTCGGCACGACCCACGATGCGATCGACGAGGATCTCGTCGTCCACCTGCAGCTCGATCACCGCGTCCAGGGTTTGGCCTGTCTTTTCCAGCAGCGCCTCCAGCGCGTCGGCCTGTGCCAACGTGCGGGGGAAGCCGTCAAAGATGAAACCGGCGGCGTCAGAGCCGGTCAGTTTTTCTTCGATCAGGCCAATCACGATCTCATCCGTGACCAGATCGCCGCGTGCCATCACCTCGGCCACGCGCTTGCCCATTTCCGAGCCGCTGGCCTTGGCCTCGCGCAGCATGTCACCTGTGGACAGCTGCACCATGCCGAGCTTTTCCACCAGGATCTGTGCCTGCGTGCCCTTGCCGACCCCGGGGGGGCCGAGAAGGATCACGTTGGCGGTGCGTGTAAGGGTTTCGGTTGTCATGCGGTCACCCTCACGCGCCCGCGCGGTTGGCGATCAGATCGTCCACAACCGAAGGATCGGCCAGGGTCGATGTGTCGCCAAGCGAGCCAAAGTCGTTTTCGGCGATCTTGCGCAGAATGCGACGCATGATTTTGCCAGAGCGGGTTTTCGGCAGGCCGGGTGCCCACTGGATCACATCTGGGGATGCAATCGGGCCAATCTCGGTCCGGACCCAGGTGCGCAGCTCTTTCAGCAGCTCATCCGACGGTTCACGGTCGTTCATCAGGGTGACATAGCAATAGATGCCCTGGCCCTTGATCTCGTGCGGGTAGCCCACCACGGCGGCCTCGGCCACGGCGGCATGTGCGACCAGCGCGCTTTCCACTTCGGCGGTGCCCATCCGGTGACCCGAAACGTTGATCACGTCATCGACGCGGCCAGTAATCCAGTAGTCGCCATCGGCGTCGCGCTTACAGCCGTCACCGGTGAAGTAATAGCCTTTGTAATCGGCAAAATACGTCTTCTGGAACCGCTCGTGGTCGCCCCAGACAGTGCGCATCTGACCGGGCCAGCTGTCCTTGATGCAGAGCACGCCTTCGACATCGTTGCCTTCGATCTCGACACCCGACTGCGGGTCCAAGACAACCGGTTCGATGCCAAAGAACGGCTTCATCGCCGAGCCGGGCTTCATCGCGTGAGCGCCGGGCAGGGGGGTCATCAGATGACCGCCGGTTTCGGTCTGCCACCAGGTATCAACGATCGGGCAGCGGCCGCCGCCGACAACCTCGTTGTACCAGTTCCAGGCCTCGGGGTTGATCGGTTCACCCACGGTGCCCAGGGTGCGCAGATCGCTCAGGTCGCATTTCTCGACCCATTCGTTGCCCTGACCCATCAGCGCGCGCAGGGCGGTGGGAGCAGTGTAGAACTGGTTCACTTTATGCTTTTCGCAGACCTGCCAGAAGCGGCTGGCGTCGGGGTAGGTCGGCACACCTTCGAACATCAGCGTGGTCGCGCCATTGGCCAGCGGGCCATAGACGATATAGCTGTGGCCGGTGACCCAGCCCACGTCAGCGGTACACCAATAGATGTCGCCGTCGTGGTAATCGAAGGTCACCTCATGCGTCATGGCGGCGTAGACCAGATAACCGCCGGTGGTGTGAACCACGCCCTTGGGCTGACCGGTCGAGCCGGAGGTGTAGAGGATGAACAGCGGGTCTTCGGCGTTTATCTCGGCCGGGGCGCAATAATCAGACGCCTCAAGCGCCATCTCGTTGTAATCAAAGTCACGACCGTCAATCCATGTGGTCTGACCACCGGTGCGCTTGACCACCAGACATTTCACGCTGTCCTTGCAGTGCAGCAGGGCGGCGTCGGCGTTGGATTTCAGCGGTGTCTTGCGGCCACCGCGCGGGGCTTCATCCGCGGTGATGACAACCTTGGCATCGCAGCCGTTGACACGGGCCGCCAGAGCGTCGGGAGAGAAACCGGCAAAAACGATGGAATGTATCGCACCGATGCGGGCACAGGCCAGCATGGCATAGGCGGCTTCGGGGATCATCGGGAGGTAGATGACAACCCGGTCGCCTTTGCGTACGCCGAGTTCTTCAAGAACATTGGCCATGCGGCACACGTCGCGGTGCAGCTCTTTGTAAGTAATGTGTTTGGCCGGATCGGTCGGCTCATCGGGTTCCCAGATGATCGCAGTTTGATCACCGCGTGTTTCCAGATGACGGTCGATACAGTTGGCCGATACGTTCAGCGCACCATCGGCATACCAGTTGATGCTGACTTCGCCAAAGTTGTAGTTGACGTCCTTGACCTGGGAAAACGGCTTGATCCAGTCGACGCGCTTGCCCTGTTCGGACCAGAATCCTTCGGGATCGGCGATCGAGGCAGCATACATCGCATCATATTTGGCGGCGTCCACATGGGCGCGAGCGACGGTGTCTGCAGATGGGGGAAAGACCGGGGAATCGGTCTGGGCTGCGGTTGTCATATGAGGCTCCTCCCTCGACTTTACTATTCAGAGACCGTTTTCACCCGAAGTGCGGGTTTTGTCGATCTGGTTCCATCCCTGCGTAAATAATAGTCAAAGTTGAAAATATGGAAATAACTTGCAGTAATATAAGGATTAGCTTGTAAATCCGTTTCTTGTGTCCCTGTTATTTTTGTAAACAAACGGCGGTGAGGGCTGCAAAAACTGCATATTTATAACTGCTTGAGTGTCAACGAAATCTTGTCCGTTTCAGTGTCTGCCTGGCCTGCGGTTGGGGACGTAGGGTCACTTTGCACCCGAATCCGGTGTGACATATTGTTTCGGCCCAGCCTGTTCGGCCGCACAATTGCTGCGCGTGCATCCCTAGAATGTTCCAGATTCGCCAGGCTTTGGTTCAGGACTTGGCAGCTAGCTGTGTTGGCGCTAGCTTTACCGTCAAGCGCCCTCCGACGAGGGGGCGCATGAAAGGGAGAGACTTTTATGAACAAGATGTTGACGGGTGCAGTGGCCGCTGCTGCCAGCTTTGCTTTTGTGTCCGAAGCCATGGCGACCGAATGGAATGTGTCGCTCTGGGGTAAGCGCCGGGCCTTTACCGAACATGTTGAAAAACTGGCCGAGTTGGTCGACGAAAAAACCGGTGGCGCGTTCACGCTGAACATCAGCTATGGCGGGTTGTCGAAGAACAAGGAAAACCTGGACGGGATTTCCATTGGCGCGTTCGAGATGGCGCAGTTCTGTGCCGGCTATCATCGCGACAAGAACCGCGCGATCACTGTGCTCGAACTGCCGTTCCTGGGTGTGAACACTCTGGACGAAGAGGTGGCCGTCAGCCACGCGGTGTATGATCACCCTGCGGTGCAGGAAGAGATGGCACAGTGGAATGCGCGCATCATCATGACCTCGCCCATGCCGCAATACAATCTGGTTGGCACCGGCGAGCCGCGCGATGAGTTGGCAGAGTTCAAGGACATGCGCGTTCGCGCAACCGGCGGCATTGGTCAGGCGTTCTCGGCCGTTGGCGGCGTGCCGACTTCGGTCACCGCGACCGAAGCATACAACGCGATGGAATCGGGTGTTGTGGACACCGTGGCCTTTGCCCAGCACGCGCATCTGGCGTTTGGCACCATCAACCGCGCCGATTGGTGGACCGCGAACCTGAACCCCGGCACTGTGAACTGCCCGGTGGTGGTGAACACTGACGCCTATGAGGCGCTGAGCCCCGAGCACCGCGAAGCGCTGGACAGCTCGATTGACGAGGCCATCAGTCACTACCTGGCCAACTACGGCGCGCTGCTTGAAAAGTGGGACAGCGTTCTGGCCGAAAAGAACGTGACAAAGGTTGAGCTGGCCGAAAGCGAGCTGGACGCCTTCCGCAAGGCCGCTGCTGATCCGATCCGCGAAAAGTGGATTGCAGACATGACCGCTCAGGGCCTGCCTGCGCAAGAGCTTTATGATCTGGTTATGACCACGCTCAAAGCACAGCGCGGCGGCAACTAAGCTATCAGGGCCGGGCGGCAAAAACGCCCGGCCTTTTTCCTGAAATACTCCCCACCGACAAAAAGGAGTTCTGCTATGGCAGGACAAGCCTCGGTCTTAGAGGATCACAGCCTGCTCAGCAGGTTGGATCGGTCGTTGTTGACGATTGAACGATTTCTGGCATTGCTCAGCGGGTTGGCCGTGTTCAGCCTTATGGTGCTGGCCGTGGTGTCGGTGGGGGGCGCAATGCCTTTAACGCGCCGCTGCCGGGGTATGTGGATTGGATCGAACAGGCGATGCCGCTGATTGCGTTCATGGGGATCGCCTATGTGCAGCGCGACGGAGGGCATATCCGTATGGATCTGGTGGTCGGCAAGCTGTCGGGCCGGGCGCTTTGGTTCTTTGAACTGCTCTCTGTAACCTTGATCCTGCTTTTGATGATGGCTCTGGTCTGGGGCAGCTGGGAGCATTTCCTGCGCGCCTTTGATTTCAACGCGCCACTCTGGAGCCGGGACAGTTCCATCGACATCGGCATTCCGATTTGGCCTGCAAAGTTGCTGGCTCCGGTGGCCTTTGGCGTGTTGTGCCTGCGGCTGATCCTGCAGGTCTGGGGATACGGGCGAGCGTTTGTCTTGGGATTGGAAAGCCCTGTGGCAGTGCCCTTGATCCAAGATGTGGCGGCGCAGGCTGCCGCCGAGGCTGAGCAGTTGGAAGGTCACGACAATGGATAGCATTGATATCGGCCTTTGGGTCACCGGCGGCTTGCTGCTGATGGTCGTGCTTGGCATGCGCGTGGCTTTTGCTGCCGGCATGGCCGTACCTGGTGGGCCTGATCTGGATATTCTGGGCCAAGTTTGGCTATGAACCCGACAAATTCGGCAAAGCGCTGACCGTTTCAATCAAGATCGCGGGGCAGGTGCCCCATTCCAAGGTGTCATCTCAGGCGCTCAGCCTGATCCCCACCTTCATCCTGATCGGGTATCTCGCCTATTACGCGGGACTGACCAAGGCTCTCTTTGTAGCTGCAAAGCGTTGGATCGCATGGGTTCCAGGCGGTTTGGCTGTCTCGACAGTTTTTGCGACGGCAGGATTTGCGGCAGTTTCTGGGGCATCTGTTGCAACTTCAGCCGTGTTTGCACGTATTGCCATCCCAGAGATGCTTGAAGTGGGATACAACAAACGCTTTGCCGCAGGCGTGGTCGCTGCGGGGGGGACGTTGGCTTCGCTGATCCCGCCATCGGCCATTCTGGTGATCTATGCTATCATCGTCGAACAGGACGTGGGCAAGCTGTTGTTGGCAGGGTTTATCCCCGGCGCGTTTTCGGCGGTTATTTATGGTCTGCTTATTGTTGGAATTGCAGTTGTATTCAAGAGCGTTGGGCCGCCAGTTGGCGGGTTCACTTGGCGTCAAAGGTTCGAGGCTTTGCCTGGAGCGTTGCCAATCGTCGCTGTGGTTTTGATCATTATCTGCTTTGTTTACAATCCATTCGGTGAGGAAGCTTGGGGAACTCCGACTGAAGGTGGTGCGATTGGGGCTTTTATCGTTTTCTGTTACGCAGTCAAAGAAGGCATGAAATGGGCCGAGTTCAAATCCGCGCTTTTGGAAACTGCCAAGTTGACGGTGATGATCTTCACCATCATCTGGGGCGTCCTGATTTACGTACGATTCCTCGGCTTTGCAGATTTGCCCGGCGCATTTTCCGATTGGATCACCGCGCTGGAAATGTCACCCATGCTGATCCTTGTCTGCATCCTGCTGGCCTATGCGGTGCTGGGGATGTTCATGGATGCCATTGGTATGTTGCTGCTCACCTTGCCTGTGGTCTATCCGGCGGTCATGGCGTTGAACGGTGGCGAAAGTATTGCTGCTGCCGACAGTGCGTTTGGCATGAGTGGTCCCATGTGTGCGATCTGGTTCGGAATTCTGGTGGTGAAAATGGCCGAGTTTTGCCTGATTACCCCGCCGATCGGCTTGAACTGTTTCGTCGTCGCGGGTGTGCGCCCTGACCTAAGTGTGCAGGACGTGTTCCGCGGTGTGATGCCGTTTTTCGTGGCAGATGCCATCACCATTGCTCTGCTGGTCGCATTCCCGGCAATTGTTTTGTACCTACCATCGTTGGCGCAGTAACCAGGTGTTTTGACCTATAACGGGATTGCCTGATCCCGTTATAGGCGCTTAAGGTGTATCAAGTTGTTTTTGTTCGAGTTTTGTGATGCCAGATATTTTATATCCCGGAATTTATGTTGAAGACATTGGGATGTCGGGAGCAGGGGTTGTTCCTGGCCGAACCCATGTGACTGCTTTATTGGGGGATCTTCCGGATGAACTCTTCGTTGCCAACCAACTGATTGAGTTCTCGTTTGAAACAGTGGGCGATGCGGCTGTTGAAAACTGGCCAGATGGAACAATGAAATGCGCAGTTCAGGGGTATTTCCAGAACGGAGGAACGCAGCTTTTTCTTGTTAACCTAGGGCCAGACAAGCCGAACATCACGACAAATGACCTGAAGGTTCTGGATCAAAGCCCGGACATCAATCTTGTGGCAGCCCCGGGATATGTTGATGCTGAAAGTCATAGGGCGCTGATTGCTCATTGCGAGGGGCACAAGGGTCGCTTTGCCGTTCTGGACGGCCCCCCCATGGTTTCGCAAGGGACCGAGCTTTTGGATGAACCCGTTTCATCGTCTGGTAAGGCTGCTCTTTATGTTCCCTGGGTCGAAGTGGTTGGGGAAGGGCAGAAACAGGCGCGCAAGGTGCCGCCATCCGGGCATGTGTGCGGCACCTATGCCCGGAACGACCTTGAACGTGGTGTATGGCATGCACCAGCGAATGTAGCCCTTTTGGGGATCGATGGTTTGACCCAGGCCTTTACCAACGATGAACAAAGAAACTTGAACGAGGCCAACGTGAATGCCATCCGCGCGTTTGACGAGCAGGATTACCGCATCTGGGGGGCCCGAACCCGAGCGCCCAAAGGGCATGAGATGCGTTACGTGCCTGAACGCCGCTTGCTAAACATGATCGAAGTGTCGGTGCTTCATGGTTTGGAATGGACCGCGTTCGAAGAGAACGATGAACGACTTTGGGCGAAAGTCCGTGACCAGATCGAGGGGTTCCTGAACATCCTGTGGCGTAGCGGTGCTCTTGTTGGGCAAACGGCAGAGCAGTCATTCTTTGTGCGATGCGGGGTCAACACCATGACCCCGGCAGATTTGGACGCCGGGCGGCTTTTGTGTGAAATCGGGGTCTGCATGTTGAAACCCGGCGCGTTTTCGGTTCTCAAACTCGAACTCCCTGGTCGGGACGCACCGTCGGCTTGATGTGACGAGACCTTTGCAGCCCCGTTGTGTGATTTAAGCAACCTTGCCATGGCGCATCTGAGGCAGCAGGTAGGGCACATCAGTGGATGGTGCACAACCGACGTCGATGGAACAGCCATATACGTCCTGCAAAATCTTGCTTGTGATGGTATCGGTCGGCTTTCCGCTGGCTGCGACACGCCCGTCGTGCATGACCGTCACCTTGTCAGCGAACATGGCCGTCAAGTTCAAGTCATGCATGACAACGACAACTCCACCACCTGCCGAAGCGAAATCTCGGGCAACGTCCAAGACTGTGAATTGATGCGCTATGTCGAGGCTGGCAACAGGCTCGTCCAGAATAAGCCAGCGTGGCACACCCTCTTCAACAGGAGACCAAACTTGCGCCAGAACGCGGGCGAGTTGGACCCGTTGCTGTTCGCCACCAGACAGGTCCTGATAGAATCTGGGGCCGAACCCCCCAAGATCGACTTTGGCAAGGGTCCGAGCGGGCAGGGCTTCATCCTCGGTGTGAAGCCCGCCCATCTGCCCCATGCGCACAATCTCGGTTACGGTATAGGGAAAGGCCACATTGGCGACCTGTGGCAACACGCCTCGAATGGGCGCAAGCTCCCATGGTTTCAGTGTGCGAATGTTCGCCCCGTTCAGGGTGATGTCCCCGGTGTAGTCGTGCTCACCTGTCATGGCCTTGAGCAAAGTCGATTTGCCCGAGCCGTTGGGCCCGATGATGGCAGTAACCTCGCCGGGACTGGCGTGAAAATTCACGCCGTGTAGGATTTCTTTACGCCCGATTTTGACGCGTATGTTTTCGGCTTGCATGGTTACATTCCCAACTGACCAAAACGGCGCAGCAAAATCCACATGAAGACAGGTGCGCCCAGGATGGCGGTGACGATGCCGATGGGCAGTTCAGCAGGAGCGACGACGACTCGGCTGATCATATCTGCCGCGAGCAACAGGCTTGCGCCCAGCAAAGCCGCATTTGGCAGCAGTCGGTGATGATCCGGGCCGGTCGACAGCCGCAAAAGATGCGGCACCACGATCCCGACAAACCCGATGCCACCCGATATGGCCACGGCTGCGCCGGTAGCGGCGGCCACGGACAGGATGGCGATGTTTTTGGTGCGCTGCACGTTGATGCCGATGTGATGGGCAACAGCCTCTCCCATGGCAAGACCGTTAAGGCCGCGCGCGATGAAAACAGAGGTGATCCCGGCGATCAGCATGATCGGGGCTGCCGTCAGGATCTTGGTCCATGTGGCTGCCGCCAGTGACCCCATCCCCCAGAATGTCAAATCCCGAAGTTGCTGATCGTCGGCCATATAGACAAGGATGCCACCGAGTGCGCCGGTCAGTGCGCCAAGCGCAATGCCCGCCAGCAGCATGGTGGCGACCGATGTGTGCCCGCGACGTGTCGACACCCGATATAGCAGCAGGGTGGTAATCCAGCTGCCTAGAAAGGCGGCAATCACCACCAGCCAGCTTCCGGCCCAGGCCAGAATGGCCGCAGGCAACAGGTTGCCCAGGACGATTGCGATGATCGCACCAAAACCCGCGCCTGCGCTCACCCCGACTATGCCAGGATCGGCCAACGGATTGCGAAATAACCCCTGCATGACCACGCCGGACACAGCCAGAGCGCCACCAACCAAAATACCCATGAACAGGCGGGGCAGCCGAATATCCAACAAGACCACCCTGTCCAGGGTCGAAAGCGCGCGTCCCTGAACGAGATCGGACACGGCGCCGAACAGGGATGCCTCGGATGCGCCCACTGCAAGGCTGCTCAAGCTGACCGCGACGAGCAGCGCAGTCAGGGTCCAGGTCATGCGGCGGGCCAAAACTCGCCGGTCGACCTCGATCTCGCCGACGTGGTCGATCACCAGTGTCACGACTCGGTTCCTTTCAGCAGGGCTGCTGACAATTCTGAAATGGCGCTTGCGGTACGTGGCCCAAATCCCAACAGATGCAACCCGTTCATTCTTACAATCCGGCCGTTGCGGCCTGCGGGGGTTAGGGCAATGGCAGGCAATGCAAGCAGGTCTTCAGATGCGGCACCGTGGTCCCCACCGCGATCCATCATCAAGATCACGTCGGGGGCGGCAAGGGTGACGGCCTCGGGCGACATCTGCTTGAAGCCTTCAAAGTCCGCGATCGCGTTCACACCGCCCGCCAGCCGGATGATGCCATCCGCGCTCGTAGCTGTGCCAGACGCCGTGATACGACCCCCTTGGGTGGACAGAATAAACAGTACCCGCTGCGGATCTGAGAGTGATGCGTCGATGGCCGCTTCGTGGGCGGCGTCAATTTCGGCCTTAACGGTTTCCGCCAGTGAATTGGCAGCTTCGTCTTGTCCCAATGCGGTTCCAACGGCTCGGATTTTTTGGACAATACCATCTCTTGTGTAGTGTTCTGGGATTTCGACCAGCGCGACGTTGGCGTTTTTCAGGACATCCATTGTTTCCGGCGGCCCGGCACCCTCGACGGTGATGATCAGGTCAGGCTCCACCGAAAGCACACCTTCGGGTGAAAGCGCGCGCATATAGCCGATGTCCGGCAGGTCATTGGCGGCAACAGGGTATGTCGATGTTCTGTCTCGCCCTGCCAAGCGATCTTCTTGTCCAAGCGCATAGATGATCTCGGTGACGGCTCCGCCGATCGAGATGATCCGGTCAGGTTGTTCTTCGGCATGCACGCAGGTGGTTGCCAGAACGAGGGCTGCCACCGAGCTCACTAGGGTACGCATCATGCGGTTTCTTTCTCTTTGACCGATTGCAGACCATTCACGATTTCGCCCCATGCAGGACGACTATCGCGGGCTTCGGTTTTGCGCCCGAAGACCTGAAAAATCAGCCCACCTTCGGCATCGAATGCTTCGATCGAAACAGCTGGACCCCGTTGAGTGGGCTTGGTGACAGCCCAGACCTCGGCGATGTGGTCACTACGCAGGTGCAAATTGAAACGCGGATCGAGCACATTTTGCCAAGGCCCAATGGATTTCAGCGTTTCGATAGGTCCCCCGTGGATTTCGATGCAGCCTTGGTTGCCGACAAAAACCATGACCTCGATGCCCTGATGGCGGACAGCTTCGAGCATGGTGTCGACCTCTGTCGTTTCGATCAAACGCGCCAATGGTTCCCCGGCAATACGATATGCACCCAGTCGGTTCATCTTGAGTTTGGACGTCAGTCGCATGAACTGGTGCGTGTCCGTCATCTTGGCCCACTCCGAACGGAGGATCTCGACCTTGTCCGGGTTCGCTTTGGGGATTTCTGTTGGTTTACGTTCGACAACATCAAGTGTCTGGGACTGATCATCGAGACGAAGCGCATCGACGAGAGCATTCCAATGTTCAAGGTTGGATCCCTCGCGCAGAAAGATCTTGTGAATTGCGTCGCCTGCGGCATCAAATACTTGTAAAGACCGGCGCGGACCTCTGTCGCTGTCACGTTCGACGGCAAAGGCCGAAACCCAATGGGATGGGAACATGCGCAGGTCGATGTCTGCTGTCAGCACCATCGAGGCGTGTTGGCCCGAGTGATAGTTGTCGTATTGTCCAACCTTTTCGATAACGCAGTAGCGGTTGCGTGTCAGGGCCATGACTTCTCCCAACCCGTTGAGACGAGGGAAGATGTCGTCAAGTTCAGCTGACACACGGGTCACATCAATGCCCACATGGGCCGCTACCAGTTGACCTTCGGTGATCCCCAGCTTGTCAGCCAGATCGCGATCTCGCAGAGACAAGTTCTCTTGACGAGCAATGCGAATGTCTTCGGGGGACATGATTTGAGTGCCCTTTTGGGGTAATGACGCCTGTTCGGTCATGTGTTTTCCAGTTCGATAATATGGGTTGTCGATGCTGGCTGCCACATTGGTCGCATGGCGTGCTGGCTGGATCGTTCACACTGTAACGATATTTGTTGACTGTTTTACTAAAGTTTAATACCGAACGCAAGATCACTGGAACACGATTCCAAAACGACAAACAAAAAAGACCCCTCGCCAGCACCTGCCAGCCCTATTCGGTCTTCGTATGTATCGAAGGGATAGATATGCGTGCACGTAACCTGAGGACCGTTCTTATCGGCTCAGCCTCTTGTCTCAGTCTGGTTGCCGGAATGGCCTCGGCGCAAGAGACGGAACAAGACGATGAGTTTCTGGGGACAATCGAGCTCGGCGGGAGTAAACGTGAAATTCAGACTGACACCGCCGTTCCGGTGACCAACATTGATCAAGACGAGATCAACGACCGCCAGGCGGGCACAGTGGCAGAGTTGATAGATTCGGTTCCGGGTGTGTCTCTGGTGAACGGATCAACACCGCAGGGATCAGGCATCAACATCCGCGGTTTTGGCGCCAATGGTACATTCGGGACTGACCAGAAGGTGCTGGTTCTTGTTGATGGTGCAACCACGGGCGCCGAAGAGCTTTACCGGATTGGCAACCAGCTGTTTACCGATCCGCAACTGTACAAAAGCGTATCCGTCATTCGCGGTACGGTTGGCTCGTTTGAGTATGGATCTGGTGTTGTCGGCGGTGTGGTACAGCTGGAAACGAAAGATGCATCGGATTTTACCGGTGGCGAAGTCGGGTTCAGGTTCCGCCAAACATTTGAGGGGGCCAGCAACGGAAACGGGTTTGTTTCCTCATCTATTCTTGCATGGCAACCAACCCAGAATTGGGAATTCTTGCTGAATTACACTCACCGTCAGCAGGACGATCAGAAAGACGGCAACGGCAACGTCATCGCCAACAGCGCATTTGAGCTGCCGTCCATTTTGGCCAAGGGTAAGTACACCTTCGGAGACAACGACGATCACGCCATTACATTGTCATGGAACCAGTCCAGCTCTCAGGAGCGAGACGTTCCCTATGACACATTCGCCACCACCGGAGGGTCGTTCGGTAACGTTGATCGTGACATTGAAACGAAGGTTGCGGTGCTGCGCTATGATTACAGCCCTGTTGACAATGATCTGATCGACCTTCAGGTCAACCTGTCTTATTCAGATCAAAGAATTGACAGCAGCTACATCGCGGGATCGTCTCCTCTGGAAGCTGTTTTTCCCGGGATCAGAGATCTGGGTGATGCGGATCATCGTTATGAAACCACCAAGCTGACGATCAAGAACACCTCTTACTTCACTACCGGTTCAATGGCTCATGACCTTCGTTTCGGGGCAGAGATTATCAATCGCGAACGTCTGGACGCCTCATCCGCGCCAGGGGGCACCGATCGCAGATTTGCGTTGTTCGCCGTTGACGACATCCAGGTGACGGATCAATTCACGCTGACACCGGCACTGCGGTATGAAACTCAGGACATCAAAGGTGATGCGACGGCAACGCCACCGGCGAACGCCAGCTATGACAACGATGCTCTGATGGGCGGACTTTCTGCGCGCTATGAGTTCCAAAGCGGCATCGCCGTCTTTGGTAGCGCAGCCTACACTGAAAGCCTTCCGATTATCGACGATCTGGGCACGCCTCTGTTCATGACACAACCAGAGAAATCTCGCACGTACGAGATTGGGGCCTCGTACAACAAAAGCCATGTCTTCTCGCAGGGCGACGTAATCCGCGCCAAGGTCAATCTTTATGACACCAACTTGCGTGACGTGACCTCATACGTATCTGGGACGCCGTCGCAACCCCTGTCCGAAGTAAACACCCAAGGTATCGAACTGGAAGCGTCTTATGCCCACGCGTCTGGGTTCTATGCAGACTTCAACGCAAACATCACGGATGGCGAAGAGGTGTCAGCCCTCGGGATCGCAACCCGTTGGCGCAACACGCCTGCCGACTCGGCGCGTCTGACACTGGGTAAGCGCTTTGGTCAGGCGTGGGATGTCAGTTGGGAACTGATAGCAGCCAAGTCGGTGACCGATTCTGCAGGCAATGTCACCCCTGGTTTTGGGGTCAACAACCTACGCGCGACCTATGTGATGCAGCAAGGAACATTGGCTGGACTGGAAGTTCGCGCCGGGATCGAAAACATCTTTGACAAGGCGTACCAACCTTATCTCTCAACCCGCAATTCGCCAGGCCGAAACTTCAAGCTGACCCTCGCAAAAACCTTCTGATCATAGAAAGCAGGCAACGATGGTACGTGAAATGATGAAAAATCAACTGTTTGCCCTTCTTGCTCTGCCCCTTTCACTTGGGGCAGGCAGCACTGTGGCGCAAGACGCCAACCCAGCGCCCGGCGTCGCCATTGAGCTGAGTGCAGCACGGGACGAAGGGGAGGGGTGCCGGATCAGTTTCCTGGTTCACAATCACCATCCTTCGGACATTGCGGGAGCCGTTTATGAAACCGTGCTCTTTGGCGAGAACGGGCAGGTTGTGCAAATGGCCTTGCTCGACTTTCAGGAACTGCCTTCGTCTCGACCACGGGTCCGGCAGTTCCATTTTTCAGGTATGGCCTGTGCCGAAATTTCTCGTGTCTTGATCAACGGGGCCGAGCGTTGCGAGGCCGAAGGACTGGATGCGCGTGCCTGCATTCAAGGTCTGGATCTGACGACGCGCACAAAAA
Organism: Falsiruegeria sp. JB4-1; assembly: GCF_055693495.1. Lineage (NCBI taxonomy): Bacteria > Pseudomonadati > Pseudomonadota > Alphaproteobacteria > Rhodobacterales > Roseobacteraceae > Falsiruegeria > Falsiruegeria sp. JB4-1. The sequence goes on along the minus strand of NZ_JBVFTZ010000001.1, from coordinate 2,669,605 downwards.
CAGAACTGATTGGGTGACCCGATGGATCGTATTGGACAAACCATCCTTGGCATAGTGAACCTTGGCGGCCCAGTCGTGGCCGTGTTGATTGTTACGTCTGTTCTGACAACGGCGCTGGTGCTTTATAAACTGTGGCAGTATCGGACTGCCGGGGTAGGGCGCCATATTGAACTTTCGAATGCGGTTTCAGCTTGGGACGACGGAGAAGAGGGCCTTGCCCTTCGGTATCTGACCAAGAGCCGTAGCTATTTGGCGCCGGTGATTGAAATGGCCATCGACGGTGGACCAGAGGCGTTGTCGGATCGTACTGACGCAGAGGCCGAAGAGCGCTTTAGCCAGCTTGAACGCGGCCTGAGTGCGCTGGATATGGTGGCCCAACTTGCACCGCTTTTGGGGTTGTTTGGAACTGTTCTCGGCATGATCGAAGCTTTTCAGAAACTGCAAAGCGCTGGGAGCTCGGTTGATCCGTCACTTTTGGCGGGCGGAATTTGGGTTGCATTGCTGACCACTGCTGCGGGCCTCGCGGTCGCTATGCCGACCTCCCTGGTTCTGACATGGTTCGAAGCGCGCATGCACCGCGAACGTGTTTTTGCCAACCGGGCATTGCGAACCGTGTTTGCACCGGGCCGCGCTATTGGTGAAAAATCCCCGGTAAAGGGTTCTGCACAGCCGGTTGCCCATGGCGCTTGAGACGGCAAAGAAACGTCGAAAGCGGCTGTCGATGACGTCCCTGATCGACGTCATCTTTCTGCTGTTGCTGTTTTTTATGCTAACGTCGACCTTTTCTAGATACGGCGAGATTGAACTGACGGGTGGTGCCGCTGGTGCCCCGGCGCAATCCGATCATCAGATACGTTTCCTCAAGCTCGATGATGATCGTGTCCTGTTGAATGGTGATACTGTGACTCTCGAAACCCTGACTGAGCATCTGTTGTCAGACAAAAAGCAAGTCATCGTGCTGTCACTGTCAGACGAAACCACCTCGCAACAACTCATGGATGCTCTGACGATCTTGCGCCCCTTGCCCAATACTCAAACCATGGTGTTGCGCTGACATGATCCTTCGCAAGAAACAAAATTCTGCAAAAGAACCTACGATTGCCCTGATCAACATCGTTTTTCTGATGCTGATTTTTTTCATGATAGCAGGGTCGCTTGCGCCACCTTTGGACCACTCGCTGTCTTTGATCGAAACCACCGAGTTGGAGGGGCGTGAGCCCCCTGACACACTAATCGTTCATGCGGATGGCAGGCTGAGCTTGCGCGGCGCGACGCTGACGTCGGTTGCCGCGTATGTCGGACGGGTGAGTATTGCTGCTCCGTTGCAAGAGGTCAGGATCGTGCCGGATCGTGCATTACCTGCGCGCGAATTGGTGCGCATCGGGGCCGAGTTGCGGGCTCTTGGTGCGACCCGAGTATTTGTTGTTTCTGAAAGGCGACTGCAATGATCCCCCAATCCAGATACATTGCGATACTAGCCGGTCTGGCTGCACTCGGCGCCCACGCCGTGGCCCTGGGTAGGGTCAACGCGGATACGCCGGTTGAATTAGAAGGAGGAGGTGAAGTTCAGGTTGCCGCCCTGGGCGCGTCTTTCCGCGACATGACGGCCGGTACCATTGCGCCATCGCAAGCGGTTGAAGCAAAAAGACCAACGTCAGAACAGGTTGACTCCCTGCCACCCAAGGCGGTTGAGCTGCAGCCATGCCGGCTCGGTCAATGCAACCACCGCAACCTGTGGCACCTATTTCAGAGCAACGGGCATCACGCGCGCCCGATGGGCAGGCGGTTGTGCCAGTTGCCGCATCCGAAGCCAAGCCGTCAGAGCCAGATACCGTTAATCCGGCCAAAACCGTGGACGCGAAACAACCTGACCCGAAACCTAAAGCTCCCACCGAAAGTTCACCGGTAGAAGCCAAGGCACCAATAAAACCGATCGAACAGGCGCAAACTGCAAAGCCTGCTGAACCTGAGCCTGAAGTTGAATCACGACTTGCTGTGATCCGCCCGATGTCGCGCCCCGAACTCCCTGAACCAGCACACGAGAAGCCAAAGAAACAGGCTGAGCAGACCCCCAAGAAAAAGCCCTCGGTTGTTGCCAAGGCAGGGGACGCAAAACAAAATGCCAAGCAAGGGGCTGAGACCGGGAGCAAGCCAAAAGGTGCCGCCACTTCAAAGCGTGCTTCAACCCAGTCGAGTGCAAAAGGAAATGCAGCGGCAAACAACTACAAGGGATTGGTGAAACGCAAAATCCATCGGGCGAGGCGCAAGACCGTGAATGTTCGCGGCGCCGCCCGCGTTACATTTCGGATAGCTGACAACGGTATGTTGTCTGCAGTTTCCATAAGCCGCAGTTCCGGATCAAACCGGCTTGATCAGGTGGCATTGGCACAGATCCGAGCAGCTGCGCCTTTCCCCAAACCACCAGCCGGTGCGGGCCGTCAGTTTTCGGTTGAGATCAAGGGCAAATAGTCCTCAACCGCAGGCACCTTCAGTCGCGCAAACAGTTATTGCCAAGGGGTGGAACTGGACCGATTGATCAACGAGCGCCATCTCTGGTGGCATTCAGATCGTATTTGATGTTACTCGCGACATCGATGCAAACACTGCTTTGTTGAAGGCAACCGTGAGATCCGCGCCGAGGTCACCGCAAGCAAGTTGAACATAGCGCACAGTTTGCTTTTTCAGTTAAGCAATTTTGGCTCTCATACGCACTATTTGTTCCCGGCCGAACTTGCTGACATCATGCACAGCCTTTCATGCGCAGATCTGCCTGTTGGTTGTGATTGCATGCCAAAGACTTTGGAATACTCCACCTATCAAGTTTCGGTTTTTGAGAGTGAGGTTCGAACGCCTGAAGTAATCACTAAAATCTCGCGGATGAACCACCAAGAGAAGCCTTGTGAGAGTATTGGTAGGGTCTACTGTAATGGAGCTGCATTGGGTCACTGTCTAAGCTCTGCAGACATGCTAAACCGAATGACATCCGAATCGAATGTCTTCAGAACGGCGAAAAGTGCGTAAAAAGCCAAGCAAAGCAAGACAATCGGTCTATGTAACGTTGGAGGTAGCACGTTGAGAAGTAATCCACGAACAGCATCTCGCCTGAGCGTGGCGCCCATGATGGATTGGACGGACAGGCATTGCCGTTACTTTCATCGTTTGCTCAGCGCTCAATCGCTGCTCTATACAGAAATGGTGACATCGCCGGCTTTGGTTCGAGGCAACGCACTGCACTTGCTCGACTTCAGCCCTGAGGAGCATCCCGTGGCCCTTCAATTGGGGGGCTCTGATCCCAAGGAACTGGCCAAAGCTGCCAAACTGGGTGCAGATGCAGGATATGATGAAATTAACCTGAATTGCGGCTGTCCTTCGGACCGGGTTCAATCGGGGACGTTTGGTGCCGTTCTTATGAAGCACCCACAGTTGGTGGCCGACTGTGTCTCAGCGATGCGTGACACAGTAGACGTGGATGTCACTGTCAAATGCCGCATCGGGGTGGACGACCAGGACCCCGAGGTCGTGCTGCCCGATTTCCTGGAAAAAATCGCGAAGGCAGGGTGTGAGCGGGTGACGATTCACGCGCGCAAGGCCTGGCTTCAAGGGCTCAGTCCCAAGGAAAACCGCGATATTCCTCCTTTGGACTACGACCTCGTGCACCGGATGAAGGTTCGGTTCCCCAAGTTACATATCTCGATCAACGGTGGCATCACCTCGCTCGAAGAGGCGAAGTCGCATCTGGTTGCAGGATTGGATGGGGTGATGATCGGGCGCGCGGCCTATCATCAGCCAGGTGACGTTCTGTGTTCAGCCGATGCAGAGGTCTTTGGTACGGGCACGGCCATCGATCCAGTCGAGGTTGTGCACAAGATGGTGCCTTACATTGAGACACATCTTGCCGAAGGGGGGCGGTTGCATCAGATCACCCGTCACATGCTTGGTCTTTTTGCGGGTCGCCCCGGTGCACGACAATGGCGCCGAACGCTGTCCGAAGGTGCAGCACGCAAGGATGCGGGAACAGATGTTCTTTTTGATGCTCTGGCGTGTGTAACCCCTCTGGCGCAGGCGGGCTGAACGGGCTAGGCAAAGCGTAACAACGGAGGGGAGAGGTCCATGCCGGATACGATGCTGCTGGTGCAGATGTTAGGTCTGTTGTTGGTGATCGGCGGGTTTGCCGGGGTTTTGGCAGGACTGTTGGGGGTCGGTGGCGGCATTGTCCTGGTGCCTGCGTTTTTCTATGCCTTTAAAACGCTTGGCTATGATGGCCCACAGCTGATGCAGATGTGTCTGGCGACCTCGCTGGCGACGATCATCGTGACATCGGTGCGCTCGGTGTTGAGCCACAACAAAAAGGGCGCGGTGGACTGGGCGATCCTGCGCGGCTGGGGGCCGGGGATCGCCATTGGTGCTGTTTTAGGGGTTTTTGTGGCGGCTTCGCTGAAATCGGTGGCGTTGCAGGCTCTGTTCGGTGTCTTGGGCATAGTGATTGGTGCCTATCTGGGTCTGGGCAAGGCCGAGTGGCGGCTGGGACAGGCCATGCCGGGCGGTCTGCACCGGGCTGTGCTTTCATCGTTGCTGGGCTTTTTGTCGGTTCTGATGGGGATCGGCGGCGGTAGCTTTGGCGTGCCGCTCATGAGCTTGTACAACACGCCCATTCACCGCGCGGTGGCCACCGCCGCAGGCTTAGGTGTCATCATTGCGGTGCCGTCTGTTCTGGGTTTTCTGTTTCTTGAGATCGACCCCAGCCAGCGCCCGCCGCTGACCATCGGGGCCGTCAATCTAGTGGCTTTTGGTGTCGTCATCTGCATGACGCTGATCACCACACCCTGGGGCGTTAAGTTGGCCCATGCGATGGATCCCAAGCCGCTTAAGCGAGTTTTTGCGGTGTTTCTGACTCTGGTGGCATTGAACATGCTGCGAAAGGCGCTTGGGTGGTAACCGAGTTTCACGATCGGGGCTGGGTTCAATTTTCGGTTGATCCGCAAACACTTGCATGGGTACACAGCGCGCTGCCGACGGCGCGGGCATCGGTCATCGACCCGGCGCATGCGCAATGGCTGGATTGCGAGGGGACGTGGTTCATTGGTGTGGATGCCTTGCCAAACGATCCCACAGGTTGCGTGGATGGGCGGACGCCCTTGGCGGGGGCGGCCATTGATTTCATCTCGCAGGAATACGGGATGCAGCCGCTGCATCGTGGCCAAGTCTCGGTGATCTATCCCGGCTACCCAAAGGCGCGCCGGGGCGAGAGTGAGTCGGCGTTGCGCTATCGCCGCAACCGGGACGGGGCGCATGTGGATGGGCTGAAACCCTCGGGGCCTGATCGTCGCCGACATGTGGATGAACCGCACAGTTGGATCCTGGGTCTGCCACTGACCAAGGCCAGCGCCACAGCGGCCCCCATGGTCGTGTGGGAGGGTAGTCACAAGATCATGGCCGAAGCCTTTCGCGTGACCTTGGCGGGAAACGACCCGGCCACGATGCATCTTGTTGATGTGACCGAGGTCTATCAGGCTGCCCGCCGCGAGGTGTTCGAAACATGCCCCCGAATTGAGGTTCATGCGCAGCCGGGTGAGGCCTATGTGTTGCATCGTCACTGCCTGCACGGGGTTGCGCCTTGGGGAAAGGGGGCCACCGCTTGTTCGGATGGTCGGATGATTGCCTATTTCCGGCCCGAGATGCCCGGAGGTGTGGCGGGATGGATCGAATCCCCATAACCTCGCCTCATCATTGTGTGAGAGGGATATTTTTCGATGATTTCTGTAGAAACGCAAAGTGATGGCGCAATTCTGGAGGTGACCGCCTCCGGTACGGTTTCCAGTTCTGATTATGAAACAACACTGATCCCCGCGGTCGAAGCCGCGCTGGCGGATCACGATCGGATTCGGTTGTTGATCCAGGTGGGCGAGGAGTTTTCTGGCTTTGACATGTCCGCCGTGTGGGCTGACACGAAACTGGGTGTCAGCCATTGGCGGGGGTTCGACCGGATCGCACTGGTCACCGATACCGGATGGGTGCAAATCTCGGCCCGATTGGCCTCGCCGATGATGCCGTGCCCAATGCAGGTGTTCTCGCTGGAAAGCATTGAAGAGGCGCGACGCTGGCTGAGAGAGTCACTGGGGGCGATCCATGTGATTGACCTGGGCGGGCCGTGTGTGCAGGTGCGATTGTTGGGGCAGGTGGACCCCGGTGAATATGCGCAAGCCACTGGTGACCTGGATGCAATGATCCGCGACAAGCAGGGGTTCCGTTTGCTCATCGACGTGACCGAGTTTGATGGCTGGCAGGGCCTGTCGGCGTTGGATGCACATTTCCATCTGGGGCGGACACACGCGCCGCTGCTGGACCGCGCAGCGATTGTTGGCAACAAAACGTGGCAGCACATGGCACAGCGGATCGGCAATCAATTGATCAAGGCGGATGTGCAGTACTTCGCGCAAGAAGAAATGGAAAATGCCAAAGCCTGGCTTGCTGCAGGTTAAACAATCAGGGCCAACGTCAGATCGGACCGAGAAGCGGGCCGATCAAGAATTGGTCAGCGTTTGATCCGTGCTGCGCGGCCGCCGCGACGTTTACTCAGACGTGGTGCGCGGTCGGGCAAATCCTGCATGATCTCGGCGCGTTCGTCGTTGTCCATCTTGGACCAACGGGTGATCTCGTCGATGGTGCGATAGCAGCCGGTACAGATGCGTTCGGTGGGGTGCACCACGCAAATCTGTATGCAGGGCGACTCGATCTCGTCGCGTTTCCAGACCATGTCGTTCATATCGTCGTCAGGCTCCGGCAAGGGCTAAGTCAGAAAGCGCATCCGATCGAGCGCTCCTTGCAAGATATACCCAGCTGCCACGTGATCAATGACCTCTGCGCGACGTTTTCGTGTCGTATCCGCCTCAAGCAGTGCTTTTTCTGCCGCAACTGTACTTAACCGCTCGTCCCAAAAGCCAATTGGCAGCTCGGTCAGACGGCTGAGGTTTCGGGCAAAAGCGCGGGTGGATTGGCAGCGTGGGCCTTCGGTTCCGTCCATGTTGCGAGGCAATCCCAAGAGGATGCCGCCAATCTCGCGGTCAGTGACGATCTTAAGCAATTTCTCTGCATCGACGCCAAATTTCTTGCGTCGGATGGTTTCCAAAGGCGAGGCTACGGTCAGCATCCGATCGGAGACGGCGACGCCGATAGTCTTGTCACCTAGGTCCAGCCCGGCAAGGGCCGACATCTTAGGAACAGCAGCGGCAAAATCTTCGAAAGCGTCAAAAATCATCCGTCGATCCCTGCAGTTTGGGCGGCGGCCTTCAGCAAGGCGACCGCGTTGGCGTCATTGCCAAAGACCTGCTGTGCTTCATCATAGATCGCGCGAGCACGGTCTGTATCTCCCAAAACCCCAAGGGCCTGGATCAGGCGGGCCCACTCGGGGGTGAGCCGCCCTCGTTGGCGAGGCGTTCAGACAGGCGCTCGACCATGCCGCGCGCCATATCCTGCACTTCGGCGGCATTCATGTCACCGGCGGCTTCGATATCCTCGGCACTGGGGCCGACCAGAGCAGGGGCGTCCGGCAGGCGATAGTCCACCCCGGCACGGAACGCCAGATCGACGATCTGCGACCGGATCGCCGGCACCCAAGGGGCATCGCTGGGGCTTTCGCGCAGCGTCTCTTCCCAGATGCGAAAGGCGATGTCGGGACGACCGGTTTGCGACAGGCTGAGGCCGTAGTAATAGCGCGCAGGCCCATGCGTCGGGTCACGCTCCAGTGCGGTTTCCAGCACGGCCTCGGCTTCTGGAGAGACATAGCCGCCAGCTGCAAGGATCATCATCTCGGCCTGTTCGGCATAGTCTTGGGCGTTGGCTTGACTGCCGAGGATCTCGATCACACGCGCTTTGGCTTCGTAAGCAGCCTTGTGATTGCCGCTGTTGGCCTCGTGCTGAGCCAGAAGGACCTGACCTTGCAGATCGTCGGGACGCTTCTTCACAGTTTCGCGCAGCTGCTCGATCAGCTTGGCATAGCCGGGATCAATCTCGGGTTTCGGGATCGCGGGCATCCGCTCTTCGGCGCGGGTTTGATCGGGGCGGTTTTCACGCGCTTCCTGCGCCAGTTCCACCCGTAGCGACAGCGGTAGATCGCCGTAGCCCGGGGCGCCCAGATCGCGGTAAATGAAAAAGGCGCCAACGACGACAATTATGGCAACACTACCTGCAGCGATGGTTGTCAGGGTGCGGGGTTGTCTGTTGCCCTCAACCTCGGCTTGCATCTGCGCATCCGCCGCGAGAATGCGGCGCGAGATTTCGGTTCGGATGCGTTCGGCATCGCCTTCAGCAATCACACCGCGTGCCAGATCTCGATCCACGCCCTTGAGCTGATCGCGGTAGACCTGCAAATCATACTCGGCCGCCGGGGTCTGTCCGCTACGCGCACGCAGCAACGCCAAAAGCAGCAGGCCGGTCACGGCCAGCGCCATCACGGCAATGAGGATCCAAAACGTCATGGGGTCTCCGATGTCAACTGCCTTTCATCTATCCCTGTCAGACCCAAGGCAAAAGGGGCAAATGGCCGCTGTGTGTCGCAATGTCGGCGACCATGTCGCAACTGCGCATTATTGCGGCGGAACGCGGCGTGGGTAAAATGCGTGCGCGCGGCATATCTGCGACAACCTACGAACCGGATGGATTCGCTCATGAAACATTACTCAGCCTTTGCTGTGGCGCGAGAAGCCCTACGCTATCACACCGGATGGGAGCGCGCCTGGCGCTCGCCCGAGCCCAAGAAACGCTATGACGTGATCATTGTCGGTGCGGGTGGTCATGGTCTGGCCACGGCTTATTACCTGGGCAAGAACTATGGCATCCAGAATGTTGCCATCATCGAAAAGGGCTGGCTGGGCGGTGGCAACACCGGGCGCAACACCACCATCATCCGCTCGAACTATCTGCAGGATCCATCTGCTGCGATTTATGAAAAAGCACGCTCGCTCTATGAAGGTCTAAGCCAGGACCTGAACTACAACGTCATGTTCAGCCCGCGCGGTGTCATGATGCTGGCCCAGACCCAGCACGAGATCCGCGGCTATCAGCGCACCGCCCACGCCAACGCGTTGCAAGGCGTCAAGACCGAATGGATCACGCCCGAGCGTGTGAAAGAGCTGGTGCCGATCATCAACCTGGACGGTCCGCGTTACCCGGTTCTGGGCGCGCTCTGGCAGGAACGCGGCGGCACCGCGCGTCACGATGCGGTGGCCTGGGGTTATGCGCGTGCGTGTTCGGCCATGGGCATGGACATCATCCAGCAGTGCGAAGTTACCGGCGTTCGGTCAGAAAACGGCCACGTTGTGGGCGTCGACACCACCAAGGGCGCAATCGACTGTGACAAGCTGGGCATGGTGGTTGCGGGTCACTCGGGTCAATTGGCCGAGATGGCAGGTTTCCGTCTGCCGCTGGAAGGGATCGCGCTGCAGGCGTTGGTATCCGAGCCGATCAAACCCTGCATGGACGTGGTCGTGATGGCCAACACCGTGCACGGCTACATGTCGCAATCCGACAAGGGCGAGATGGTGATTGGCGGCGGCACCGACGGGTTCAACAACTACACGCAACGCGGCTCGTTCCATCATATCGAGGAAACCGTGCGCGCCTTGGTCGAGACCTTCCCGATGATCTCGCGCCTGAAGATGCTGCGCCAGTGGGGCGGGATCGTGGACATGACCGGCGACCGCTCGCCGCTGATCTCGAAAACCCCGCTGGGTGGCTGTTTCATCAACGGCGGCTGGGGCACGGGCGGCTTCAAGGCGATCCCGGGCTCGGGTTGGGGCATGGCACAGCTGATGGCCACAGGTCATTCCCCGCTGACCGAAGCCTTCTCGCTGGATCGCTTCAAAGAGGGCCGCTTCATCGACGAAAGCGTCGCCGCAGGGGTGGCGCATTGATCCAGATTTTCAAGGAAACTCTGACCCGCGCCTGTGGGAATGGGTGTATGTGATGGCCTATTCCGAAGCCTTGGCGGAAACCATGCGTGCCGATCTTGGGGTCGAGCCGGGATTGTCCGAGAAGAAGATGTTCGGCGGCCTGTGCTTTCTGCTCCACGGCAACATGGTCTGCGGTGTGACCAAAGACGGGGCGATGTACCGCCCCGGCAAGGATCGCGAAGCCCAGGCTTTGGAAGCAGGGGCCGAGCCTCTGTCGTTCACCGGTCGCCCAATGGGCGGCATGGTCGAGGTTGACGCAGGCGCGTTCGAAGACGCGGCCCTGCGCGCCACACTAACCGAATTGTCGCTGGCCAATGCGGCCAGCCTGCCACCGAAATGAACATGTAAGGATGATCACATGCTGACCCTGCATTGCCCCTATTGCGGCGTTGATGCCGATGAAACTGAACTGGCCGCTGGTGGCGAGGCGCATATCAAGCGCCATGGCCCCGGCTCGGATGATGATCAGTTCCACGACTACCTCTTCACCCGCGAAAATCCCAAAGGTGTGCATCTGGAACGCTGGCGGCACACTGCGGGCTGCGGCAAGTGGTTCCACGCGGCCCGTTGTACCGCCACGCTTGAGGTTTTTGGCACTTATTCCGCGCAGGTTTACGAGCCGCCGCAGGATATCAAGGATGCCATCAGCGCAAAGCGCCCCGGCTGGAGCTGGAGAGAGTTTTCGTGAGCCTTCATCTTTTCAAAAATACTCCCGCCGGAGGCTCCCACGCCTCCTCTTGCGAAAGGGTCTGATCCATGAGCACGCGTCTGCAAAAACAAGGCCGTCTGATTGACCGGTCGAAACAGATCACCTTTAAATTCAACGGCACCACCATGCGTGGGTTTGAGGGCGACACGCTGGCCTCGGCCCTGATGGCCAATGACCAGATGATGATGGGCCGTTCGTTCAAATACCACCGCCCGCGTGGGGTGGTTGCCAGCGGCGCCGAAGAACCCAATGCCCTGGTTGGCTTGGGTGAGGGCGCACGGTTCGAGCCGAACCAGCGCGCCACCACCACCGAGCTGTTCGAGGGGCTGACATCGGCCTCGCAGAACCACTGGCCGAACTTGGAATTTGACGTGGGCGCGGTGAACACCGCACTGGCACGGTTCCTGCCTGCCGGGTTCTATTACAAGATGTTCATCCACCCGCAGCCGTTCTGGAAGCACGTGTATGAGCCGATCATTCGTCGCTCGGCCGGTCTGGGTAAAGCCCCGGACAAGGAAACCAAAGACGCTGACACCTATGAGCATTTCTATGCTTTTGCCGATGTTCTGGTTGTGGGTGGCGGTGTTGCCGGTCTGCAAGCCGCTAAAGCAGCGGCGCAATCGGGGGCCAAGGTTTTGCTGGTCGAGCAAACCAGCCACTGGGGCGGTCGTGCACCGGTTGATGGCGGCACCATTGATGGCCAGACTCCCGACGCTTGGGTCAAGCAGACCCTGGCCGAACTGCAGGCGATGGACAACGTTACCATTCGCACCCGCACCATGGGGGCGGGCGTCTATGACCACGGTTATGCCTTGGCGTATGAGCGTCTGACCGATCACACTCCGGGTGCTCAAGGCCCCCGTCACCGTCTGTGGCGCATCCGTGCCAAGCAGATCGTGACTGCAACCGGCGCCATCGAACGTCCGCTGTCGTTCGCAGGCAACGATGTTCCGGGTGTCATGCTGGCCTCGGCCATGCGCGATTATGTGGTGAACTGGGGCGTGACACCGGGCCAGCGCGTGATCGTGGCGACCAACAACGACGATGCTTACCGCACGGCGATTTCACTGAAAAAGGCTGGTGTTGACGTGCTGCGCGTGATCGACGCGCGCACCTCGGGCGGCGGCGTTTTGGCGGATGAGGCGCGCGGTCTTGGCATCCGCGTTGATCCGGGCAAAGCAATCGCCAAGGTCAAAGGCGGCAAGCGGGTCAAGAAGGTTGCGATCTGCAATCAGGACGGCATCGGCGGCGCGCGCGAAGAGGTCGCGTGTGATGCGGTCGCCATGTCGGGCGGTTGGTCGCCGGTTGTACACCTGTGGTCGCACTGCGGTGGCAAGCTGATCTGGGACGATGCACAGGCGCATTTCCGCCCCGATCCCGCACGTCCGCCTCTCGGCGCGGATGGCAACGGGTTCGTGGTTCCCGCAGGCGCGGCCAACGGGCCGGTTTCGCTGGGTGAAGTTCTGGCAGACGCACAGACGGCGGGTGAGGCTGCGGCCAATGCAGCAGGTTTCACGCCCAAAACTACGGATGCGCCCAAGGGCGATTCTGAGGTTGAACTGCCGCTGGAGCCCGTCTGGCTGATGCCTGCCAACGCTGACATGCCGTTGCGCATGAAGGCCTGGTTGGATTTCCAGAACGACGTCAAGGTCTCGGACGTGCAGCTGGCTGCGCGCGAAGGCTATGAAAGCGTCGAGCACACCAAACGCTACACCACTTTGGGTATGGCGACAGATCAGGGCAAGTTGAGCAATATCAATGGCTTGGCGACTCTCGCGAAAGCATTGGGTGAGGATATTCCACAGGTCGGCACCACCACCTTCCGCCCGCCGTATACCCCGATCTCGATGGGGGCCATCGGTGGCGAAGCCCGTGGCGAAGTGTTCCAGCCGATCCGCAAGACGCCGGTCCACGACTGGAACGACGCCAATGGTGCGGATTGGGAACCGGTCGGCCACTGGCGCCGTCCTTATGCCTATGTCCGTCCGGGCGAAGGTGTGCACGATGCGGTCAACCGTGAGGTCAAAAACGCGCGTGAAAACCTCGGCCTTCTCGATGCCTCTACCCTGGGCAAGATCATCGTCAAGGGCGCGGATGCGGGCAAATTCCTGGACATGATGTACACCAACATGATGTCGAACCTGAAACCGGGCAAATGCCGCTATGGCCTGATGTGTTCGGAAAACGGGTTCCTCATCGACGACGGCGTTGTGGCGCGCATCGATGACGACACCTGGCTGTGTCACACCACCACCGGCGGGGCTGAGCGCATCCACGGTCACATGGAGGAATGGCTGCAGACCGAATGGTGGGACTGGAACGTCTATGTCGCCAACGTGACCGAACAATATGCTCAGATCGCGGTTGTCGGCCCCAACGCCCGCAAGGTGCTGGAAAAGCTGGGCGGCATGGATGTCAGCGACGCGGCGATCCCCTTCATGGGCTGGGCAGACGGTAAGATCGGCGGCTTTGACTGCCGCATGTTCCGCATCTCTTTCTCGGGCGAACTCAGCTGCGAGATCGCGGTTCCGGCAAGCCAGGGGCTGGCCTTCTGGGAGGCTCTGCTGGAGGCAGGCAAGGAATTCGGCGTGATGCCTTATGGCACCGAAGCGCTGCATATCCTGCGGGCCGAAAAGGGCTTTATCATGATCGGGGACGAGACTGACGGGACTATCATCCCACAAGACTTGGGCCTGAACTGGGCGATCTCGAAAAAGAAAGAGGACTTCCTGGGCAAGCGCGCACAACAGCGCAGCCACATGACAGACCGCAACCGCTGGAAGCTGGTGGGTCTGGAAACCGTCGATGGTTCGGTCCTGCCGGATGGGGCTTATGCGGCGGGCGAGGGCGTCAATGCCAACGGCCAGCGCAACGTGATCGGGCGGGTGACCTCGACCTATTACTCGGCCAACCTGGATCGTGGCATCGCCATGGGTCTGGTGCTGCACGGCCCGGATCGCATGGGCGAGGTGATCGAGTTCCCCGGAACCGACGGCAAGATCTACAAAGCAAAAATCGTGGACACCGTGTTCTACGACAAGGAAGGGAAGAAGCAGAATGTCTGATCCCGTAAGCGCACTAAACCACGTCTCGTACACCGGCATTGCCCGTGTCGAGGAAACCGGTCTGCAAGGCATGATCACCCTGCGCGGTGATCTGTCCTCGGCCACTTTGGGCAAGGCCGTAAAGGCCGCCACTGGTCAGGGCGTCCCAGACGTCCGCCGCGTTTCAGTGACCGGGGACAGCGGTGCATGCTGGATGTCGCCGGACGAGCTGCTGCTGCTGGTGCCTTATGCAGAGGTCGAGGCCAAGCTGGCTGCTTTGAACGAGGCGCTCAAGGGCGAGCATGCACTGGCGGTCAACGTCTCAGACGCCCGCGCCGTGTTCCGCATCTCGGACGGCCCCGCGCGCGAAGTCATGGCCAAACTTGCCCCCGTTGATCTGTCGCCCGGCGTATTCGAGGCCGGCGAAATCCGCCGCACCCGTTTGGCGCAAGTGGCTGGCGCGTTCTGGATGGAAGAGGACGGTGCTTTCCGCGTCATCTGCTTCCGCTCGACTGCGGATTACGTGTTCAAGCTGCTCAGCGTAGCCGCTCAGCCGGGCAGTGAGGTTGGCGTTTTCTGATTTTTCGGGGAACTTTGACAGACAAAAGCCCCCGCGCATCGGCGCGGGGGCTTTTTTGTTGGTTTCCAAGCCATGACAGGGCCGCCACGAACCACGCGACTCTTACTAGGAAAACAGAAAGCTTCCAAAACGGGACAGCGCATCTTTCGATGTCCAGTCTTCGGCGGTAACAGCACTGCCTTTGTCATCGGTGCATGTTTCATAGAATGACAGCGACGACATCAGTTGATGCGTGCGCTCGGCCCGTGTGTCCGCGTCAAGATACGGCGCGTGGGTGGACAGATACAGGGTAGGGCGGTGCTCTTTCAGCCAGGGCAAAAGCGAAGGTAGAACGCCGTATTCTGCGCCTTCGATGTCCATCTTGACCAGCGACACTCGGGACAGATCATTGGCCTCTGCAAACTGGTCCCAGCTGATCGTCAGCGCGTCGGTCCCGTGGGTGCCGTCGTTGAGCAGGGAAGAAGTGGAATCGCCTGCCTCGCCATGCATGGACGCCATGCGGGTCACGCCAAAGCTGTCCGACAACGCCACACCAAAGGCCGAAACGTTGCGGATGTCGTTGAGTTCGATGTTCCACAGCAAATGCCGCAGGGCGACTGGATCGGGCTCAAAGCACATCACGCTTCGGGCCTTGCGCGCGCCATAGAGAACTGTGGGGCCGATCCATGCGCCGATGTCCAGATAATCACTGTCCTTGTTCAGATGCCGGTCGAGGATGGCAAAGGTCTCTGGCTCCCATGTGCCCGCCGCCGCTTTGCGCCAGAATTTTGAATGATAGGGGTCCAGCCGAAAGGGTTCGCCGTTCAGGGTGCCCGCGTAATACCCACGCGCGCGATAGAACATTTTGCGGATCTTTGTCAGCATTGCTCTGCTTCCCTGTCGTTGTTTTCGCCTCTCGGCCCTTGACCTGCGCGCGTGGTCAAAGCATGTAACCTTGGGAACCGCAACATTTATTATACAGGGGGCCACCATGGCTTTTGAACTTCCTGATCTTCCTTACGCACACGACGCTCTGGCTGCCAAGGGCATGTCGGCGGAAACTCTGGAATATCACCACGACCTGCACCACAACGCTTATGTCACCAACGGCAACGCCGCGATTGCTGGCACCGAGTGGGACGGCAAGTCGCTGGAAGAGATCATCGTTGGCACCTATGACGCAAACGCTGTCGCCCAAAACGGCATCTTCAACAACATCAGCCAGCTGTGGAACCACAACCAGTTCTGGGAAATGATGGGCCCGAACGGCAACGCCATGCCGGGTGAGCTGGAAAAGGCGCTGATCGAGAACTTTGGCTCGGTTGACGAGTTCAAATCGCAGTTTTCCGCCGCAGGTGCCGGTCAGTTCGGTTCGGGCTGGTGTTGGCTGGTTAAGAACGCCGACGGTTCGCTGGCTGTGACCAAGACTGAAAACGGCGTGAACCCGCTGTGCTTTAACCAGACCGCGCTGCTGGGTTGCGACGTGTGGGAGCATTCCTACTACATCGACTTCCGCAACAAGCGCCCTGTGTACCTGTCGAACTTCCTCGACAACCTGGTGAACTGGGAAAACGTCGCTTCGCGCATGTAATTGTGAGCCTCAGGTTCATACAAAAAACCCGGCCAGAAGGTCGGGTTTTTTTGCTTTGACCTATGGGTTTGGATGGAACGTCTGATCTGAGCCCACACCGGTCAGAACAAATTCGCGCTCTTCGCTCGTGCAGCAAGACCACTCTAGAGCCAACGGCATGGAATGTAGAGACAAATAGGCCTTCAGCGCGACTACAATTAGATAAATCTGGGGGATAACGGTTGGCTGATCAAAAAACCGACCTTGCCAACAGCTTTGACGGAGTTACTTCGAGGTACAATTGGGGAGAGTAGAATGGGCCAGATGCAAGATAGCAGCAAGAATGCCAAGGTTTATCTCAACGGTCTGGGTCTAGGATCTATATCAGCCGCAGTCTATCTGGTGCAGAAAGCCGGTTTTGATCCGGCGAGCATCCATATTTTCGAACAAAACCCGGAGAGAGATCTGGTAGGCGGTTCGATGGATGCTTCAATGAAAATGGTCGACGGCAAGCCTGTCTATTTCATGCGCGGCAGCCGGATGTACGAAGACAAGGTCTACTGCTGCACCAAAGAGCTCTGGTCGTTGATCCCCTATGACGAACATGGCTCTTGCCTCGACGATCATGAGCGCAACCATGCAGAATGCCAGGTTGATACCGTCGTCCGCCTGCTGCATGCAGATGGTAAAAAGGACAGCGGCCACGACCTCGGCCTCGGCCCAATTGAGACAGTTCAGATGGCGCGCTTGATGGCGACACCCGAGTCGTCGATTCCCGATGATGCCAAAATCACCGACTATTTCAGTGACGCCTTTTTCCGCAGCAACTACTGGTACATGTGGCGCGCCCTTTTTGCATTTCAGCCATGGCACTCGGCGGTCGAGATGCGGCGCTATATGCGTCTGTTCTTCCATCGGATGTCCGATATGGAGAAGATGACCTCGCTAGAGCGAACCCGCTACACGAATTATCATTCCTTTATCTTGCTTAGCGCTGCGTTTGTTGACCGAGAAAGGCGTTCAAATCCACTATAACTGCCGCGTTACGGACGCGGACTTCAAAGTTGACGGCACACAGCGCTGGATTGAGCGCTTGCATTTGGAGAGCTCGGACGGAGAGGTCATGGATCCGATCGAGGTTCAGCCGCACGATAGGGCGTTCTTGACGATTGGTTCAATCGTATCCAACCACGCCTATGGGTCCCACGACCAACCCGTCTCGATGTCGCCCCCGGAGAAGCCAGGCGGAGCGTATTTACTCTGGCAGAAATTGGTGGCTAAGCAATCTGATTTGGGCCGCCCTGAGCGCTTCCTGCGGGATGTATCGCTCTCCAGGATGATGCATTGCACTGTGACCTTCCGCGGCAACCTTTTTGAGCGAAAGTTCCAGTGGCTCGTAGAGCGGGTGATGGGACGGCAAAGCCCATTACCCCTTACGCACTCACCTTGGATCTTGCATCTGCACACCTATCGGCAACCCTTTTATCCTGGACAGGCCGCTGACACCTGCGTGATCTGGGTTTCAGCCCTCGGCGAGGACAACGAAGGGCAATTCGTGAAAAAGCCAATGTATGAGTGTACAGGGCGCGAGATTCTGGAGGAGATCCTTGGTCATCTCTGGGGTGACCTAGACGGGGACGAAAAAGCAGAACTCCTTGACACCTCTTACTGCGTGCCTTGTCGCTTGCCCTATGGCATTTCTCAGTTTTTGCCTCGTGCAGAAGGGGACCGGCCACCTGTCATTCCCGAAGGGTCTCAGAACTTTGCATTGCTGGGGCAGTTTGTGGAAATCCCCGACGGGATCGTGTTCACCACCGAGTACAGCGTCCTCGGGGCGATTTTGGCGATCAAAGGGCTGGTCGACTCCTCGATTGAACCTCCTGCGATGTACTTCGGCCAGCACGACCCATGGACAAACTTGGCGACGGCCAAAGCCATTCTCAGATAAGGCGTTGTACTGTCCCATCCCAAAGAAATGCCACTAGACTGACCGCAAGAGGGGGACGCACTTGCAGCGAAAGACTGCTTGGTCCCGCTTTACGAACGTACTCCGCTACTGGTCCTCTGTCTCGTTTCGACGGTTTTGTGCGATTTGCGTCGACTTGGAACAGTCGAGACGCCCACCTGAACTGATCCATGTGGGTGTTTTCTATTCGGACTGGTCAGACGGAGTGGGGCAAGGCATCCTTGTCACCGTGGGAGGAAGTTACCATGAACCAAATGACTGCCGAGCCGTTGGTCGCCCAAACCCTTGAAAAGGGTGTCCTGACACTGACGTTGGGCCGCGCGCCTGCACACCCGCTGTCGCGTGACATGATCGGTGCATTGCATGATGCGATTGTGCAGGCGGGACAGGATGACGCCGTCCGGGTGATCGTGATCCACGGACCGGGTCGGATATTCTGTGCTGGTCATGATCTCAAGGAAATCGCACGCCACCGGGCAGACCCGGACGAAGGGCGGGCTTATGTCGAGGATCTGTTTCAGGCCTGCTCTGACATGATGCTGGACATCACCCACAGCCCCAAACCCACCATCGCAATGGTCGAGGGGATTGCCACGGCAGCGGGGCTGCAGATGGTCGCAGCCTGTGATCTAGCCTATGCCTCGCCGCAAGCGACGTTCTGTCTGCCGGGCGTTCAAAATGGCGGGTTTTGTACTACGCCTGCCGTGGCTGTCTCTCGTGCTATCGGGCGCAAGGCGGTGATGGAGATGGCGCTGACAGGGGGCGCCTATGATGCGGATTGGGCTTTGGCCGCCGGGCTGGTCAACCGAATCCTTCCGGCCGATGAGCTTGCAGCGCACGTGCATAATCTTGCGATCACGCTGGCTGGCCGTGTCCCCAGTACGGTCAGTGTGGGCAAACAGACATTACATCAGCACTTAGATCTGCCCCTGCGCGAGGCTTATGATCTGGCCACACCCGTCATGATCGAACATTTCATGGATCCTGCTCGACGCAAGTTCGATTGGCAGGGCTAAAACTCCTTGCCATTGGTCCACCCGACCTGCACACCAAAGGGCGAGAGAGAGGGACCATGACGGATACGCTGCGTGGCATTTTAGCCATGATCACCTCATGCGTGGTCTGGGGGCTTTCTCCGCTTTACTACAAGCTGCTTGAACATGTGCCTCCGGCCGAGTTGCTGTCCCATCGCACCCTGTGGTCGGTTGTGTTTTTCGCCGCTTTGCTGACATTGCAGGGCCGTGTCGGGGAATTGCGACAGGTGCTAAGTGGACGAAAACAGGTGGCGCTTCTGGCGATTGCGTCGCTCATGGTGGCGACGAACTGGTTCTGTTTTATCCTGTCGATCCAGATCGGTAAGACGACCGAGGCGTCGCTGGGGTACTACATTTTTCCGCTGATGGCAGTAGTGATCGCACGCGTCTGGTTTGCTGAACGGCTTGGTATGGGACAGTGGCTAGCCGTTGCCCTGGCGACGCTGGCGGTTGTGATCCTCACCTGGGGTTTGGGCGTGGCGCCATGGATCGCGATCATCATTTCAACCACCTTTGCGCTCTATGGCGCAATCAAAAAAGGGCTGGCACTTGGGCCTGTGGTTTCGGTCACGGCTGAAATTCTGCTGGTGCTGCCGTTGTGGTTGATGGTGATGGGCTGGTTCCACATGCAGGGGCAGGGGAGTTTTGGCGTGGATCTGACCACCAGCCTGCTTCTGATGGTGTCAGGTCCGTTGACCGCCGTGCCGCTGATCCTGTTCAGCTATGCCGCACGTCGGGTCGCGCTGTCGACGCTCGGTTTGCTGCAATACATCAACCCGACGCTGCAATTCATGTGCGCTGTGGTGATCTTTGGCGAACCGTTCTCACAATGGCATGCCATCGCCTTTCCACTGATCTGGGTGGCGTTGGCAGTGTTTTCCGTCTCCGCCTTGCGTCAGGACAGGGTCGCGCGCAGAGCGGCCATGGCATCCTCTGGGGTGTTGGCCCAGGTGACGAACTCCAAAAGCGACGCATCGGCAAAACCCTGATCGGTGGTGTGATCCATCAGCGCGCACAGCTTGTCCCAATAGCCATCGACATTCATCACCAGAATGGGTTTGTCATGCAGCCCCAACTGTCGCCATGTCAGCGCCTCGAAGAACTCGTCCAGTGAGCCGGGACCGCCGGGCAGGACGACCACCGCATCGGCGTTCATGATCATCACCTTTTTGCGCTCGTGCATGGTCTCGGTCACGACAAAGCTGGTTAGGTCTGTCTTGCCCACTTCGCGGTTCAGCAGATGGGTGGGGATAACGCCAAAGGTGTCTCCACCCGCAGCTTGGGCAGCGCGTGCGACGGCTCCCATTAGCCCTACGTCGCCAGCCCCGTAAACCAGTCGCCAGCCTTCCTCGGCAAGCAATGTTCCAAAGGTTTCGGCAGCTAGTGCATACGCAGGCATTGCTCCGAAGCGCGATCCGCAATACACACAGACGGATTTGACAGTCATGGCAAGCCTTTCAGTGGGAATGAACATGTGTTTTGACCCCTGATAGCCGGATTGCTAGGCTGGCTCAACTGCGCGGAATTTGGACTGGGAATGGGGCCAGAACCGAATGATGCGGATGGGGAAGGAAGACTATGGCAGCGGACGCCGGAACTGGAGGGCTGAGCGCCTTCGGATGGGTTGTCGTGGCAGGCGGTGTGGCCGTCGCTGGGGCAGCTGGACTTTATTTTTCAGGCATACTGAAACCGGAAGCTGAAGTGGAACAAGGTGTGGCCGAGGCCGCGAAACCTGCCGAAAGCGAGTCTGTAGCCGAAAGTGAAACCACCCAGCAGCCAGCCAAAGAGGTGGAAGTAGATACTGCTTCAGTGCAGCCCGCAGAGTCTGAGACAGAATCTGAGCCGGAAGCTGAGCCAAAGGCTGAACCGGAAGCTGAGCCAGAAGCCGAACTTGCTGCTCCCGCATTGGACACAATCCGCATCGAACCCGATGGCACGACTCTTTTATCCGGCAAGGCGGCCCCTGGCAGTGCACTGGCTGTACTGCTCAACGGGCAAGAGATCGAACGAACGACAGTCGATCGCAGCGGCGCCTTTGCCTTATTCTTGACGTTGCCGTTCAGTGACGCGCCAAGAGGTTTGAGCCTGACATCAGAGCACAAAGGCCAGGTGGCGCAATCGGATGACTATATTGTAGCAGCGCTACCCGATCCACAGCCTGTCGATGTGGCCGAGGCGAATACACAGCCAGAAGACAACGAACCGGAGACGGACGTTGGATCTGACGTTGTTGCAGCAACGGGATCAGCGCAGACCCAGGATACGACCATCGCGGAAAGTGCCGCTGACAATACGGAAACTGCAGAGGTGTCTGACACATCGCAGCCAGCGGTGCCTGACGTCGAGCAAACGCAGACGACCGAAACCACAATGGCCGAAGCCACAGTGGCCGAACCCGCATCCGAGCCTGCGAATGACAGTCCGACACTGAATGTTGCGGACGCATCTTCTGACGGTTCTGAGACACAGGTTGTCAGTCCGGGATCATCCGAGCCGACAGCGGAAGAGCCCGTGCTGACCACGGCTGCCTCTGACGGCGGCGATCAACCGCAAAAGATCGAGCAGGAACAGCAAACGGGTGAGCAAGAACAACCGCAGGTCGTCGCCATCCTGAAATCCGATGAAGAAGGCGTTGAACTTGTGCAGGCTCCATCTTCCACGAACACAGCGCCCGATGCTTCGATTGCGCTGGACACGATCGGATATTCCGAGGAAGGCGAAGTTCAACTGACAGGCCGCGCCACACAGGGCGCTCTGGTTCGGGTTTATCTGAATAATCTGGCCGTCTCTGACTTAATAGCCGACGTTCAGGGACGTTGGCGTGGCGAGTTGGAAAACGTCAGCCCTGGAATTTACACGTTGCGCCTTGATGAACTGGGGCCTGGAGATGTCGTACTGAGCCGCTTGGAGACTCCGTTCAAACGCGAGGCGCCCGAGGTTTTGGTGCCAAGGGAACCATCTTCTTCCCAATCACCGGAAACGCCCGCAATTCGCGCAGTCACCGTGCAGAAAGGAGACACCCTCTGGGCAATCTCGCGCGAGCGCTACGGTGACGGTGTTTTGTATGTGAAAGTGTTTGATGCCAATCGTGGCGCCATCCGCAATCCTGACCTTATCTATCCGGGGCAGGTCTTCAACATCCCTGATTGATGTTGCATTCGGGGCATCCCGACCATCATATCAGGTGCGAAACAGCACAAGGCAGGCCATGCAAGACAACGCGCCAACCCAGACGGATGACAGTATTGCCGAGAACGAGCGGCGGTCAGGCTGGCGCACGCTTCGCAAGGTCTCACCTTACTTGTGGCCGGATGAAGAGGCTTGGGTGAAACGACGGGTCGTCCTGGCCATCGCAATTCTATTTCTTGCCAAGGTTATCGCCGTTTACACCCCTATCCTTTACAAAGGTGCGGTTGACGGTCTGGCCGGAGAAGGCGTGCCACCGCTGGCACTGGGGGCTGTGGGGCTGACGGTCGCCTATGGTGTGGCGCGGATGATGACCGTGGGTTTTCAACAACTGCGAGACGTGGTTTTTGCCCCGGTTGGGCAACGCGCACTCAGAGCGCTGGCGTTGGAAACCTTTCGGCACATCCATCGCCTTTCGATGCGCTATCACATCACCCGAAAGACTGGTGGCTTAAGTCGGATCATCGAGCGTGGGGTAAAGGGCGTCGAATTCCTGTTACGCTTCATGCTCTTTTCCATCGGACCGCTGATCCTGGAACTGTTGATGATCGCCGTGGTTCTGTTGTGGCTGTTTGATGTCTGGTATCTGGTGATCGTTGCCGTCACCATTGTGATCTACATCTGGTTCACCTTTGCAGTCACCGAATGGCGGGTGAAACTGCGGCGCGAGATGAACGATCAGGATACGGACGCCAATCAAAAGGCGATCGACAGCCTGCTGAATTTCGAAACGGTCAAATACTTTGGCGCCGAAGAGCGTGAGGCGCTTCGCTATGATGCCTCGATGGGGGCTTATGCCCGTGCGGCGCTCAAGACGTCCTACTCGCTGGCTTTCCTGAACTTTGGCCAGTCACTGTTGATCACCGCTGGTCTGGTGGGCGTCATGGTTCTGGCCGCCGTAGGGGTGCAGAGCGGCAGTCTGACGGTGGGCGACTTTGTCATGGTCAACGCATATATGATCCAGATCACTGTACCGCTGAATTTCCTGGGCACGGTCTATCGCGAAATTCGCCAGTCTTTGGTGGACATGGGCGAAATGTTCGATCTGCTCGAACAGCCCTCGGAAGTGATGAACAAGCCTGGCGCCAAGGCCCTGCAAGTGAAGGGCGGAGAGATCACGCTGGACAATGTGCGGTTCGGATATGACCCGGACCGCGAGATCCTCAAGGATGTTTCGCTGACCGTACCAGCGGGCAAGACCGTGGCGATAGTGGGTTCTACCGGGTCGGGCAAATCTACCATCGGGCGGCTGTTGTTCCGATTCTATGACGTGACCGGCGGGGCGCTGAAGATCGACGGGCAGGACGTGCGCGATGTCACGCTCGACAGCTTGCATGCGGCCATCGGCGTGGTGCCGCAGGATACGGTGCTGTTCAACGACACGATCCGCTACAACATTGCCTATGGCCGAGAAGACGCCACCCAAGACGATGTCGAGGCGGCGGCGCGGGCGGCCCAGATTCATGATTTCATCGTTAGCCTGCCGGAAGGCTATGACACCAAGGTTGGCGAGCGCGGACTAAAGTTGTCGGGCGGCGAGAAGCAGCGTGTCGGGATCGCGCGCACGTTGCTCAAGAACCCACCCATTCTGCTTCTTGACGAAGCCACAAGTGCACTCGATACCGAGACCGAACAGGAGATCAAGGAAGCCTTGTCACGGGCCTAGCGAGGGCCGGTCGGTGATCACAATAGCACATCGCCTGAGCACAATTGCCGAAGCCGACCGGATCGTGGTGCTGGACAAGGGCGAGATTGCAGAACAGGGCACCCATGATGAACTTCTGACCGCTAATGGGCGGTACGCGCAGCTATGGAACCGGCAACAGGCGGATGCCGATGCTGCCTGACCCTGTTGCATCTTTGGTGAAACAGCGCGTAGCCTGATCCAGGCCTTGATGAGGAATGGAGATCAAAATGTTGAAACTACTGCGATTTGTCTTGGTTGCAGTTGTCTTATTTTTGATCGCAAGTTTTGGGTTTCAGGCGTTCTTTCCGGTGCCTCACGATCCAGAACGACAGAACACCATGGCTCTTCCCGCCAGCGAACAGACCACTTTGGGCGCCGTTGTTTTGCCATTGATGACACAAAACCCGGACAAGTCCGGGGTGGCGGGGTTGCGCGATGGTGCTGCTGCCTTTGCGGCCCGACTGCTTTTGATCGATGCCGCCGAAGTAAGCATCGATGTCCGGTACTACATCTGGCAAAAGGACATAACCGGGCTGTTGCTGCTTGAGGCGATCCAGAACGCAGCGCAGCGTGGCGTGCTGGTCCGTATGTTACTGGATGACAATGGCACCCCAGACCTGGACCCTGAACTGGCCGAAATGAACGCGCATCCCAATATCGAAGTGCGCCTGTTCAATCCATTCGTGCTGCGCAGTCCGCGTATGGCTTCTTACATTCTGGATTTTGGGCGCATCAACCGACGTATGCACAACAAAAGCCTTACGGTTGATGGCGTCGTCACCGTTGTGGGGGGCGCAACGTTGGTGACATATATTTTTCGCGCAGCGAAGATGTGAATTACTTCGACCTCGACGTCGCTGCTATCGGGGCTGCAGCCGGTGACGTCGCAGATGACTTCGACCTGTACTGGGCCAGCCCATCTGCGGTTCCGGTCGACGATGTCCTGCAGCCGCGTCCCGCTGACGGTGGGCTGCTGGATGCCTCGGCTGCGAAAGTCAGGGCATTGCCCGGTGGACAGGCTTATGCGGATGTTGTCCGATCGTCGAACCTGATGGATGAATTGTTGAATGATGCTCGCGGGTTTGAATGGGTGCCGATGAAGATGGTCAGCGATAGCCCGCTCAAGGGACAAGGGGCTGTCGCGGCACACGATCTGATGGCGACACGTCTGATCAAACTGCTTGCCGAACCCAAGAGCGAGGTAAGCGTAATATCTGCCTATTTCGTACCGGGGGCACGGTTTACGGATCAGTTGACCCAATGGGCCAAGGCAGGCATTCGCGTGCGGACTCTGACCAACGCGCAAGAGGCAACAGACGTGCTGCCCGTGCATTCCGGTTACCTGCAATATCGTGACCAGTTGGTCGATGGCGGCGTAGAGGTTCACGAACTGAAATCAGATCAAGTAAAGCCGGATTTATTAGAACAGTTTGGGCTGGTCGGTTCGTCGAACACCAGTTTGCATGCCAAGACATTTGAAATTGATGGTCGGCAGATCTTTGTGGGATCTTTCAACTTCGATCCGCGCTCGGCGCGGCTTAATACCGAAATGGGTTTCCTGATCGACAGTCCAGAGCTGGCCAGCGAAATGGCCCGTGGTCTGGACCGCCATTTGCCAACCTGGTCCTACACCGTTTCCAGGGGAACGAGCGGCAACCTGCAATGGCAAGAGATCGGAGAGGACGAAACCGAAATTGTGCATTCCACAGAACCAAAAACCACCGCGCTCAGTCGCGCAGTGGTTTGGGTGATGGGCCTTTTGCCAATTCAGTGGTTGCTTTGATCACTCCGCCGCACGCAGGGAGGCTCCGACTTCGTGTTGCGGTTCATCGACTTGACTATCCGTAGCCTCTTTCGGTTTTGATTTGCCGGTTTCATCCCAGATGATCTCGGTTGCCGCCAACTCTTTGGCCGAGCGGTTCAGGCGCATGTCGCGAGCGATCCGGCTAGACCGGCCACGGGTGGCGCGCGCCAGCATACGGCCGATCCAAACCGCATAGGTCGTGAACCAGACACGCAGCGCCAGAAACGATGGCGTCACGATCAGTGTCAAGATCGTCGCGATGCCCAGGCCAAACACCACAGCCGTTGCCAGCTGCTTCCACCACAGCGCCGTAGGGCTGTCGATGGAATAGCCGCCACCGATGAAGTCCAGGCTCAGGCCGAACATCATGGGCGTCAGACCGGCCATTGTGGTGATGGTGGTCAACAAAACGGGGCGGATACGCGCCTCGGCGGTGCGAATGATCGCCTCGATCCGGGGCATGTAGCGGCTGTATTCCTGATAGGTGTCGATCAGAACGATGTTATTGTTCACCACGATCCCCGCAAGCGCCACGATACCAGTGCCGGTCATGATGATCGAGAAGGGTTGTTGCATCACCATCATCCCGATCAGAACACCGGTCGTGGACAGGATAACTGCGAGCAGAACCAGAACGGAGTTGTAGAAGCTGTTGAACTGCGCCAGCAGGATTACGAACATCAGCCCGAGCGCGGCTAGGAAAGCGCTGGACAGGAAGGCCTGACTTTCAGCCTGTTCTTCTTGATCCCCGGTCCATTCCCATTCCAGCCCTGCGGGCAGGGGATTGGCTTCAAGCCACTCGGTCAGCACCCCAATGCGTTCGTTGGGGTTGATCGAGACAAACTGTGCGCCGTCGTCGATCGCTGATGTCAGCGTGTCGATGTCAGCGTCATCGAGGAATGTAAGAACGTCAAACTCATCCCCTGCAGAATTGTTCACTGC
Organism: Falsiruegeria sp. JB4-1; assembly: GCF_055693495.1. NCBI lineage: Bacteria > Pseudomonadati > Pseudomonadota > Alphaproteobacteria > Rhodobacterales > Roseobacteraceae > Falsiruegeria > Falsiruegeria sp. JB4-1. Next base: position 2,643,157 of record NZ_JBVFTZ010000001.1, on the reverse strand, counting down.
AGGCCCCTGCGGCGAGCTGCCTTCAGGCACAGCGCGGAGAACCGCAAGGCGGGCTTTGCTTCCATCATCGGCCGTCAGCTCCAGACTGGTCAGCCCTGTTTCCACATCCGATTTTACGTCAAAGTACCGCTTCTGATCGACCCGCTTGATCTCGGCCAGTTTGGCCACCGGCTTGCGGGTGATGAAGTTGGCCAGCGGCACCAGACCGTCCGGTGTACGCACCCGCAACGTATCGAGCGTCGACAGAACCCTATCATTGTCGGGCAGGCGGACGCGGATCTCGATCTCTTCGTCGCTGTCATTGGGGCGCATTTCACCCAGCAGGATACCGCGTGTCACCAATTGCACCATGGCACCTACTGTCACGACATCGGCGCCATAGCGACCGGCCTTGGCGACATCGACCGAGATTTCCCAGTCGATGCCGGGCAGGGGAAGCGTATCTTCGATCTTGATCAGTCCGGGGACCGTGTCGAAATGTGCGCGTGCGACTTCGGTGCTGGCTACCAGCTGTTCCCAATCGTCGCCCTTGATGCGCAGGTGCACGGGCTTGGCCGAGCCAGGACCTTGTTCCAGAGCCTCAACCTCGGCCACGATACCGGGCAGTTTTACGAGCTCTGCGTTGATCTCATCGATCACCGTATTGCCGTCATAGTCGGTCGCCGTCACTTCGCGCGTAAGTAAGCCGTAGAACCAGGTTTCGGTTTGGGTGGGACGATTCTCCCACGGGATCATCTCGAACTGAACCTGACCAACGGTGTCGGCAGGTGATTGGCCGCCACCGGGGCCGCCGGTGTTCAACCCGCCTTCGCCCGCGAATGAGAAGACATTGATGACCGCCGGATGTTCGGAGATGATGTCTTCGACCTGTCGGACCATCTCGTCTTTCTCGGTCAGCGACAGGTTGCCGCGCGCACGGACGTAGGTGGTCGCCTGCTCTGGTTCGTTTTCGACAAAGAACTCGACCCCGCGAGAGTTGGCCGGGAAGAGAACTGCAACTACGTAAAATACAGCTGCAAACACTGCTGCAATCGACACGATCGGCATAACCGGATTGCCGACGAGGAACTTCACCACATGACCGAATGGGGTGTGCCCTGTCTGAGTGCGAACTTCGCGAGCTTGAAAACTGATCTTGGCTGCGCTGAGGGTTGTTGAGGCGGCAAAGGCCGACAGGACAAAGACCAGCGCCCCAACGACTTCGCCCAGAAGAAAGCTTTCGTTGCCGGGAATCAGGTAGCCAGGATTGAGCATCTGCATCGCACCCAGGAACATACCGTAGAGCGACGGTGGCACCAGCAGCGCCCGCACGATCCATGGGGTCCGCGACCGCAGCCAAGTCGATCCATTGGTGAACAGGCGGCTGATGCGGCCAGAAACCCCGCCCACGACCGGCAGATAAACCAATGCAACCACCAGCGAGGCAGACAAAACAAAGATCAGGGTCACCGGCAACATGCCCATGAACTCACCCGGAACGCCGGGCCAGAACAGCATGGGCAGGAAGGCGCAGAGCGTCGTCGCGGTGGACGAGATCACAGGCCAGAACATGCGCTTGGCGGCCTCGACATAGGCGTGCATCGGGCCGATGCCGTCCTTGATCCGCTTGTCGGCGTATTCCACCACAACGATGGCCCCGTCGACCAGCATCCCAACAGCCAGAATCAGGCCGAACATCACAATGTTCGAAACGCTTACGCCCATGAGGGCAAGGAAAGCGAAACACAAAAGGAATGAGGTCGGGATCGCAAAACCAACCAGCAGCGCCGCGCGGCTGCCGAGGCTGGCCAAAACCACGATCATCACCAGCGCCACAGCCGTCAGAACCGAGCCTTCGAGCTGGCTGACCATCGAGCCCACCACACGGCTCTGATCGTTCGAGGTGTCGACACGGATCGCGGTTTGCAGTTCTGCAGGCCATTCCGAGCGCGACTGTGCCAGTACGTCTTTGACCTGATCAACGGTGTCGATCAGGTTGTAGCCCTTGCGCTTAACCACCTGCAGGGCGACGGTCGATTCACCGTCAAACCGAGCGGTGCCTGCGCGGTCTTCAAAAGTATAGTTGATCTGCGCCAACTCTCCCAGGGTCACAACCCGGTCGCCGTTCACCTTGACCGGCAGACCATAAACATCTTCGGCGGTTTTGAAGGACGAGGGGATCTTGACCGAGAAGGTGCCCTGTTCGGTTTCGACTTCACCTGCAGCGATCAACTGGTTGTTGTTACTTACGACATTGATCAGTTCGGCGGCGGTGACGTTGTAGGCTTCGAGGCGCAGCGGATCGATCACAACCTCAAGCATTTCATCCCGGTTGCCTGCAATCCCGGCTTCGAGAACGGAATCAAGAGCTTCGATATCATCCTGCAGGTTTTTGGCTATGCGTGCCATGGTCCGTTCGGGCACCGAACCTGTCAGGCTGATGATAACGATCGGAAATTCCGAGAAATTGATCTCGGTGATTGTGTATTGTTCGGCTCCATCAGGGAAGTTTGCTTGCGCGGTGTTCATTGCATCGCGCACGTCCGCGATGGTCGCGGATTTGTCCCATCCAAAGTCAAATTCCAGCAACACGCCTAGGCATAATTTTCGGCAGCTGTCGCGGTCATTTTCTTGAGACCGTCCAGATCGACCATTTCTGCTTCGATCGGCTTGATCAGCAGGTTTTCACTGTCTTCTGCCGAGATGCCCGGAAACTGAGAAGAGACGAACAACATCGGGATATCGATGTCCGGTTCACCTTCTTTGGGCAGGCTCACATAGGAATAGCCTCCAATCACCAGTGAAATGATGATGAAGGCTATGACCATCCGCGCCCGGGACGCGGCCCAGTCGACGATACCGGTCATCGCGCGGCCTCCTGGTAGGTCGGTGCGACAAGGACGCCTTCGGTCACGAACTCCTGACCTACGACAATCACGTCCGCCTGCTCACCCAGACCGCCAACCCAAACGCCGTCGGCCTGATCCTTGAGCAGCGAAACCTTGCGAAACTGCACGATGTTGTCGGATCCGACGACGCGAACCCCCAGCTGACCATCATTGTTCAGGGTCAGAGAGGATTGCGGCAGCAGATGCGCCGAGGAACCATCCGAGGCAATACCAATGGTGGCTGTCTGGCCGTCGCGGATCAACAGCTCTGGATTGGGTACTGTAATTTCCACTTCGAATGTACGCGTGGTTGGGTCAGCCGAGCGGCTCAGGAACGTTACGCGTCCCTGCACCTCTTGCCCGGTGGCAAGACGAGCACCTGCAGGAGAGCCAACAGTTACCCGGTTCACCTCGGTTTCAGGAACAAAGCCGACAACCTTGATCGGGTTCAACTGGATCACGGTGGCACAAAGGCTACCGGGCTGCATCAGGCTGCCAATCTCGGAGGTGTCACTTTCCAGCAGGCCCCGGAATGGAGCAGAAATCGACAAACGGGCGATTTCGCGCTCTGCGGCGGCCACGGCGGCGGCAGCGCTTTCGATACCGGCTTTGGTCGCTTCCAGTCCTGATTTGGCGCTTTCAATCCCGGCTTCGGCCGAGCTTACAGCAGCTTCTGTGGCAACGCGGCGGGTTTCGGATGCGTATCCACCTTCGGACAGTTTTTGCGCGGCATTGTTGTTGATCTGGGCTTCGAGCAGGCGGGCCTTCGCTTCTTCCAGCCGGGCCTCAGCTTCTGGAACGCGGCTTTTGGCTTCAAGCTCTCTTGCGCGCATTTCAGCCAGTGTTGCATCGCGTGTGCCGGTATCAAGCTGACACAGAAGATCCCCCGCTTCGACAAAGGCACCTTTGCGCTTTGGTTCTGAAACAACCGTAGCCGACGTTTCCGCGCGAACCTCGACCTGACGAATGGCGCGCGTCTGACCTCGCAGTACAACGGCGCTGTCGATCTGAGTTGCCTTGGATTGAATAACCACTACACCAACGGCGTCTTCACTGACTTGCGCCACCGTCTGTGTGGCGTCCGCATCCGTGTTTGCGGCTTCTGCATCCTGTGTCTGAGCCGCATCCCCCTTGGCAAAGGCCAAAAGCGCGTCTCTTTCGAAAACAATCAGATATAGACTGGCGGAGACCAGAATTGCTGTGATGAAAGGGATTAGTCGCATCGCGCAGCTTCCTGAATTTCTTATCTATGTCCCAATGCCCCTACGGGCGTTAGGCTTTCACATGGGGTCTCAGTTTCGTGATGTCTACACTAAACTGACCAGTTCAGATCACTTTTTTTAGTTTCAGACGCTGGCCACAGGCAAATGACGCATTTCCAACACTTGGCTTGATGCAAGGGGCGCGTTAAGAGGGGCGTCAACAACGTGCACCAAGGGGGCAGGCATGAGCGATACCGACAGTTTCATTGATGAGGTGACCGAAGAGGTCCGCCGGGATCGCATGTATCTGTTGCTGCGCCGATATGGTTGGATTGCTGCGCTCGTCGTTGTCGCAATTGTCGGTGGCGCTGCAGTAAACGAATACCGTAAATCGCAGGCTACCGCGACGGCTCAGAAACTGGGTGATGATATTGTGAACGCGCTCGCTGCCAATGATGCCCAAACCCGAGCGTCGAATTTGGCAGAGATCAAGGCCGAAACACCGGGTGGTCAGGCTGTAGTCGCCATGATGGCTGCGGCAGCTCAAGCCAATTCCGATCAGCTGGCCGCATCGGTGGAAAACCTCAACGCGGTAGCCACCGACGGCGAGTTGCCGCAGATCTACCGTCACATTGCCAGCTTCAAGGCATTGACCCTGCAAGCTGAAACCCTGTCGGTTGAAGACCGCCGTCAGCAATTCAGTGCCCTGGCAACACCCGGTGCCCCACTTCGTCTGCTGGCCGAAGAACAACTGGCACTGATCGATGTTGCCGAAGGCGACACTGAGGCTGCCGTGGATCGGTTGCAGGCGATCTTGCAGGATTCCGAGGCGAGCACGGACTTGCAACAACGCGTCAGTCAGTTGATTGTGGCCTTGGGCGCAGAGCCCGCGTCCCTGTCGGGACAACAAGGCTGAGCCGGGCATCCACAGAACCCGTGCGAAACAGGAATTGAACAGGACGACAGGCAAGACCGATGAGTGCAAAGATTTCCTTTCCCCGTGTCGGAGCCGCTGTTGTGGGCGGATCCTTGTTGTTGTTGGCCGCCTGTGCCGAACCTGAAGTTATCCTGCCGGGAGAACGCGAGGACATTCGTGGTTCAGATACTGCGACAGAACAGGTAAACCAATCCAAACCGATTAGCCTGCCCAAGCAGGTAAGCAACACGTCGTGGGCACAGGGTTATGGTACTCAAGCGTTTCGAACCAACAATGCAGCGATGCGCGCCACTCCGCAGCTGATCTGGTCGACATCGATTGGCGCTGGTGATGAACGTCGTCGTCGGATTACTGCTGATCCCGTGGTTGCAGGTGGTTTGATCTATACTTTGGATTCGGGAGCGACCGTTACTGGTGTTGCCCCCAACGGTGGGGTCGTGTGGAGCACGAACCTGGTACCAGAAGGCGAAGATGAGAAGCAGGCCACCGGTGGTGGAATGGCCTTTGACGGCGGTGTTCTTTATGTTTCTTCCGGCTTTGGGCGCCTGACGGCGCTGGACGCAAAAACCGGCGTGGTTCGTTGGCGCCAGAAACTCAATGCGACAGGCAGCGGCACTCCGACAGTTCGGGATGGTTTGCTTTATCTGGTCGCAGGCGACGAAACAGCTTGGGCGATTAATACAAAGGACGGTCGCATTGCTTGGCAAGTCAGCGGAACGCCCAGTGTTGGCAACGTATTGGGTGCACCGGCACCAGCGCTGACGTCCGACCTCGCCATTTTTGCTTACGGGTCAGGCGATATCATCGCTACTTTCCGCAAGGGCGGGGTGCGTCGCTGGTTTGCGTCCGTGTCCGGTCAGCGCAAGGGGCGGGCAGCGTCACGCATTGGCGATGTCACAGGCAGCCCTGTCATTTCGGGTGGTACTGTGTACACGGCGAACCATTCCGGACGCACGGTCGCATTTGACGCTGATTCAGGCGAACGTAAGTGGACAGCATCTGAAGGTGCTGTTGGCCCGGTCTGGCCTGCTGGCGATAGCGTCTTTCTGGTCAGTGACCGAAGCCAGCTGTTACGCCTGAGTACGTCCGATGGTTCCGTCATTTGGGCCCAGGACCTGCCGGGTTTCGTGAAGGACAAACCCAAGAAACGAGGGGCAGTCTACGCACATTACGGGCCCATCCTTGCAGGCGGCCGTATTGTCGTGGCATCGAACGACGGCTTCTTGCGTTTCTATAACCCCACGGACGGGTCTCTGTTGGCGCGCATCGAAGTGCCGGACGGCGCCACAACCGGACCTGTAGTTGCGGGCAATACGTTGTACGTCGTGGGCGCCAAAGGTGAACTCCACGCTTTCCGTTGACGCTCAGATGCGCTAAAGGGCGCATCTTGAGTCTTTGCAAAGTTTGAAACCATGTCCCTGACCCTCGCCATTGTGGGGCGCCCCAATGTGGGCAAATCCACGTTGTTCAACCGCCTTGTGGGCAAACGCCTGGCCTTGGTCGACGACCAGCCGGGGGTGACTCGCGACCTGCGCGAAGGTGAGGCCCGGCTGGGCGATTTGCGGTTTACCGTGATCGACACGGCGGGGCTGGAAGATGCCACCGATGACAGCCTGCAAGGACGCATGCGCCGTTTGACCGAGCGAGCGGTGGATATGGCAGACGTGTGTCTGTTCATGATCGATGCGCGTACCGGCGTCACGCCAACCGACGAGATATTTGCCGACATCTTGCGCAAACGCGCCGATCACGTGATCCTGGCCGCCAACAAAGGCGAGGGATCGGCTGCGGACGCGGGCGTGATTGAGGCTTATGCCTTGGGGTTGGGTGAACCGGTTCGTCTGTCTGCCGAGCACGGCGAGGGGATGAACGACCTTTACACGCATCTGATGCCACTGGCCGACAAGATGGCCGAGAAGGCGGAAGAAGATGCGCCACTCACGGATGTTGTACTGTCCGAGGATGGTGAAGACGACATCGAGGTTCCGGCCATCACCGCCGACAAACCGTTGCAGGTGGCCGTTGTAGGTCGACCCAACGCGGGCAAATCGACCCTGATCAACAAAATTCTGGGCGAGGATCGTCTGCTGACAGGCCCCGAGGTCGGCATCACCCGAGATGCCATCTCGTTGCGCACCGAATGGTCGGGCACGCCGATGCGGATCTTTGACACCGCAGGCATGCGCAAAAAAGCCAAGGTCCAGGAAAAGCTGGAAAAGCTATCGGTCTCGGACGGGCTGCGCGCGGTGAAGTTCGCCGAAGTCGTCGTGGTGCTTCTGGATGCGGAAATCCCCTTTGAACAACAGGATTTGCGGATCGCGGACCTGGCCGAACGCGAAGGCCGGGCTGTTGTTGTGGCCGTCAATAAATGGGACGTTGAAGAGAACAAACAGGAAAAGCTGCGCGATCTGAAAGAGGCGTTCAATCGCCTGCTGCCGCAGTTGCGTGGTGCACCACTGGTCACGGTATCAGCCAAAACAGGGCGTGGACTGGAGCGTCTGCATGACGCGATCCTACGCGCTCATGACGTCTGGAACCGGCGGGTGCCAACGGCCGCATTGAACCGCTGGCTGATCGGCATGCTGGAACAGCACCCGCCTCCAGCCCCGCAAGGCAAGCAGATCAAGTTGCGCTACATGACCCAGGCCAAGACGCGTCCGCCGCATTTCGTGGTCATGTGCTCGCACCCCGACAAGACGCCTGACAGCTATTCGAGATATCTGGTGAATGGCCTGCGCGAAGACTTCGACATGCCGGGTACACCGATCCGGTTGGTGTTGCGTGGTCAAGGCGACAAGAACCCGTACAAGGGCAAACGCAAGAAACAGCCCAGCAAATTGTCCAAACACCTGAACAAGGGACGTGGGCAACCCTGAGCTTGGGGTCTTGCGCTCCACAAAGGGACAAAGTCAGCAGGCGCGGGCGCAGCCCGCGACTGCGCTGCTCGGTCCACCGAGAGAGAATTTCTCGTCAGAGACATTGGCTTCAGGTCGGAGGGTCTGACTTCTTGGAATGACGCTGGAACTGGAGAAATTTGGTTTTAGACCAACCAGACTTGGCAACCTAATACTTGAACTGACTTTATATACTGATGTCATGCGCGAGCCCGCGGCTTAACAGGGTACGCGTGTCTTACGCTCAGAATCGGGCGCTACAAAGATGCCTACAACACCGTTTGTCATCTGGCGCTACCTGTGCGAACATTCCCGTTATGCATGTATGGGGGCGACTTTTCCTACTCGTCCCGTCCTAAGACAAATTTTACGATTGCAATTGATTGAACCCGGCCATCCAGGAGAGAGGAAGGGCATGGATCTAAGAGAATACACGCGAGCGTATTGCAACAAAGACAACCGTTTGGCTGCCCTTAGCTATTTCGGTACATTCTTGGTTTATTTCTTGTCGCTCCACGTTGCGATTACCTTTTCTGATTTTTGGATCGTAATGATAGCGGCGGGGATCGTATTCTCATTTGCAGCTGTTAGACTTTATGTGCTGCAACATGATTGTGGCCATCACTCCCTGTTCGAAACGCGACTTCAGAATGAATTGGCTGGTCACGGATTATCTCCGTTTACCTTTGCACCCTTCGAAGTGATGAAACAGAACCACAACCTGCATCACAGTGGTATCGGCAACCTGGAACATCGTGAAACAGGAGAGATCCATACCATGACGTTGCGGGAATGGACCGAAGCGGGATTCTGGGAGCGATTGGCCTATCGGTTGTACCGAAATCCTTTCGTGTTGGTTCCGCTTGGATCGGCCTTCACCTATTTCATACGTTACCGTTGGCCCAAAAACACGATGCGATTTGGTATCATGGGCGTCCTTTTGCACAATGTATCCATCGTCATCTTCATTGGTTCACTTTATCTATTGTCTGGTACCACCGGGGTATTGGTGTGGCTTGTCTTTTCATTTCTTGGAGGCATGATCGGGGTTTTTCTTGTCTATTTGCAGCACAACTTCGAGGACACGTATTGGGATCGACGACCGAATTTGAACCCGCAAGTTGCCGCCCTGCAGGGCTCTTCGGCTTTGGATTTTGGGTGGTTCTTCGACCTGATCGTAGCTTGCATCACCCTGCACGATATTCATCATTTCAATGCCCGTATTCCATCTTACCGCCTACGGGCGTGCCACTATAATCTGCCACCTGACATCGCACCGCGTCGGATAAAGCTTCCAGAAGCTATTGCGGCACTCAATCTCAAACTCTGGGACGAAGATCAAAAACGTCTGGTTCCATTCCCAAAACCACAACCAGAGGCGAAACCGCAGCGCGGTCTATAACGTAACGCACATCAAAATTGGACATTCGGCATAGCTTCTTCTAACTTTGTATATCTTCTGTATATACACGATCCGAAGCCGAAACGATCTGAAAGGAAAGGAACTGCAATGACGAAATTTTCCTCTTTGCGCGGCGTTGGTGTCGCTCTGGAAAAGGCTCTGACAGAAGCGGGTTTTGCAACAATTGACGCGCTGGCTCGAGCAACAGAGGAACAGTTGCAGTCCATTCCGCGCGTGGGCGCAGCCAGAGCCAAATCACTCCTGGCGGCGGCAACTGCGATCAATGCGCCAGTGCACGAACAGACATCCAAACCCGAGACACGCAAGTCGACAGATCGAAAATCTACCAGCCGCAAATCCGCAGCAAAATCAGTGCCTGCGACAAAGGCCGCCAAGAACAAGTCTTCAACGGCCGGTAAACCGTCGAAGAAGGATGCGAAACAGGAAAAGACTTCGACTAAAGACAAGTCGAGCAAAAACGCCGAAAAGTCGCGGAAGAAGGCCAAAGCAAAAGCCAAGGCTGAAAAGGCGGCCAAGAAAATTGAAGAACTGGAAGCCAAGATCCAGAAGGCCAAGGAAAAGGCCAAGTCCAATGCCTGGGCCAAGAAAGACAAAAAGGCCAAGTCCAAGTCAAAAAATGACAAGCCAGGCAAAGCAAAGAAGCAAGATAAGAAAAAGGCGAAGAAGAGGTAAACTTCTTCGCCTCGCTACGAATGGTGGGTGAGCGTGATCAGCCCAGCGTACCGTTAAGCTGCAAGAGTGTTTTGCCGCCCAGGTAGGGCGCCAGAACCTCTGGAAGAGAGACGGTGCCGTCTTCGTTCTGGCCATTTTCCAAAACGGCAATCAAGCAGCGCCCGACAGCAAGGCCCGAGCCGTTCAGTGTATGAACAAACTGAGGTTTACCACCATCTGTTGGCTTGAACCGCGCGTTCATGCGGCGGGCCTGAAAATCTCCGGTCGTCGAAACGGACGAGATTTCGCGATAGGTGTCCTGACCGGGCAGCCACGCCTCGATGTCGAACGTCCGGCGTGCGCCAAAGCCCATGTCGCCCGTGCACAGCACAACGGTGCGATAGGGGATGCCCAGCTGTTCCAACAAATCCTCGGCGCAGCGCAGCATGCGCTTTTGCTCGTCGTCCGAATTGTCGGGGTGGGTCACCGACACCATCTCGACCTTTTCGAACTGGTGCTGACGCAGCATGCCGGATGTGTCCTTGCCGGCACTTCCCGCTTCCGAGCGGAAACAGGCGGTGTGTGCAGTCATGCGGCGGGGCAGGTCGCCCTCGTCCAGAATATCACCTGCCACCGAATAGGTCAGCGTGACCTCGGATGTGGGGATCAGCCACCAGCCATTGGTGGTCTGATAGCTGTCATCGCCAAACTTTGGCAGCTTGTCCGTGCCATACATCGCCTCGTCACGCACCAGAACCGGGGTCTGTGTCTCGATCAGCCCGTTCTTGTCGACGTGCGTGTCCAGCATGAACTGGGCCAGTGCACGGTGAATGCGCGCGACGCCCTTGGTCAGGTTCACAAACCGGCTACCGGATGTTTTGACGGCGGTTTCAAAGTCCATCGCAGCCGCCACGGCTGGGATTTCGAAGTGCTCCTTGGCTGCGAACGACAGCTCACGCGGGGTGCCCCAGCGGTTCACCTCGACGTTGTCATCCTCATCTGCGCCGTCGGGCACATCATCAGCGGGCAGGTTCGGGATGCGGGCCAGCTGATCGGTCAGCTTGGCGTCCAGCTCCTTGGCTTCGGTCTGCATCGCGGCCACTTCGGCCTTTTTGGCAGATACTTCTGCACGCAGTCGCTCAAACTCGGCCTCATCGCCCTTGGCCTTGGCGGCACCGATTGCCTTGGCGGCCTTGTTCTGTTCAGCCTGAGCGGTCTCGGCCGCCAGGATCTTGGCCCGGCGCGCCTCGTCCAGCTCCAACAGCGACGACGACATCGCATCATCCCCACGACGCGCCAGAGCGGCATCAAAAGCGGCAGGATTTTCGCGAATAGCGCGGATGTCGTGCATGGGTCTTGTCCCTTTGGGTGATTCAACTAGGGGCGTTATGCCCGATGTGCAGAGGGAAGGGTAGAGGGTGCGAAGCCGTCAGCCTGTCCCGCTGGACGAAGGCCGGGCAGCCCCCGACCGCCCCCTTGGGCGGGGACTGCCGTCATGCGGTTGAATTGGTGGAAATGATCATTGCGGCTGATGTGCCCGCGCTAAAGCTTCAAGGCTTTCCCGAACCTGATCTGTTTGAACTGAGCGGCTTGGCTCACTCGGTCTCAACTAAGATCACTACCCGTGATCTAGCCAGCCTTCACTTTTTGCTGACAGGCTGGATCCGAACGATTGGAGCGGTAAGTAATTGTGGTAATTTGTGAAAAACCAATTTTATACTGACGATGAGACCGGTTTTGAGTTTCTCCAAAGGGTTTCGTAGATGTCGATCTTCGCAGGTGCAATACTGGGTTGAAGAGGAACAAGATGTGTAGGTTTTTTCCCGCATCCTTTATCGAACCCCCTACAACCCAACAGTCTACGCCATCCAGTATCGTTAGGCGGTCATGGATATCTTTTGAGCGTCTAAGTTCCGGTGCCATACCAAACTGCGCTTCGAACGCACTGATATGTCCCGCAACGTCTTTGGTGTAGCGCTCGCACAAAACGCGTATTTTACAGCCACTTCCAAGCGGCGATATATAGGTCTCGAAGGCTCCACCGTCGAAATACGGGTCCACTATGAAGACTTCGGTTTGGGCCCCCAACAAGATAGCTTTGAAATCTCGGAGAAAGTCATATTGCTGCCCTGCTTCGTAGACTTGACCAATTTCGTCGTGACCATCTAATTCAAGTTCAAGTTTTATCTCTTCTGCGGCGGCCAACAAAACTTGGCGCATTGGTTCACGCGCGAATTTCCAACACTGAACCGCATTACTTTTTTTAGTCCGAAATGCTATTTTATGCTCAAATCCCACTCTGGCTAACAGCGCTCCCACTCTAGCTATCCATTGTTGCGGTGGTGAATTTGCGTTTGCCACGTATTTGTCGCCGAAGTTTGGCGAGTTTTCGAATTCGTGGAGCAGTTTCATCAGAAGAATCTGCCGCTCCGCAGCTCCGTCCCCTAAAATCTTCCGCTGAAGTCGTTCAATGTCATTTTGCATAAGGTTTCGATAGCATGCTCTAATGGTAAGCAAAACTAGATCATAATCGAAATGAGCGCACTATGACGCCGATAAACGTCAGGGTCGAGGGTTAGGTGTCGTCCATATGAGCCAACTGTCCATCCCAATCTGACGGCGGGATTTTTGCCTCGGGCGGGTCGGCGATGTAGCTGGGCGTCATGATCTGGACGCCGTTTTCCGTGAACACGGCCATGATATTTCGGTGCAGGTCGGATTTAATGCGGGGAATGGATGCGCCTCGGGTCGTGAAAGCGTTGACCTGATAATTGATCGCGTAATCGGCCAGGGCAGTCCACAACACAAACGGGGCAGGGCGCGCCTTGAGGTCCTTGGTGCGGTGTGCGGCCTCTATCAGCATGGCCTCGACTTTTTCGGGGGGCTCTTCATAGCCGATGCCGACGGTTGTGTGCAGTAGCAAACCCGAACCGTCAACTTTCTTGCTGTAGTTGATAACTTCTGAATTCAGAAGCAGGGCGTTTGGAATTGAAATCAACTCATTCTTGATCGACTTGATGTGCGTTTCCATCAACTTGATCTGAACGACGTCTCCAATGTGTTCGCCAACCTGAATGCGATCGCCCATGGATGTCGAGCGACGGTAGATCACGAAAAGACCTGCCAGGACATTGCCCACGACCGAGTTCGACCCCAGAGAGAGCATGGCGCCGACCAGGATGGTCAGCCCCTGGAATGCTGCGGAGTCCGAACCGGGGATGTAGGGAAAGGCAAAAACCAGCGCGATCAGGATGATGAAAGCGCGGGCAATGTTGAAAGTCGGGTTGATCCAGTGCTTTTCAAAATCGCCCAGATCGAACGTACCAGCCTCGACCGCGTCAAAGAACACCTTGAGCCCCTTGATTACATATTGCGTAAGAAGTCCGATGATCAGAAGGGTGATTAGGTTTGGCAGATAAGCGACAAAACCAAGAACGATGTTCAAAACAGGTTCGGTCACATAGGTCAGCAAAATTTGGGCGACGTATCGGGTTTCTGCAAAAGCCAGCAAAATAAAGGACAGGTAGTAGTAAACACCCAGGAAAAAGATCACCAACAGCGCAAAATTCACACCAAACCGGATCAATGCCGCGATCGCCTCGGCCTGCACCTGCGCGTTGGTGGCTGTTTCAAATTCGGCAAAGTTGCGACGCACGATCTTGTTGATGCCCAGCCTGAACCGTTTGCGTAGCCAGAAAATCAATACCGTGAACAGGGCAAACCCCAAGGTCCATAGACCGGCTTCGATGGCCCCGGTTACGCGGGCCTCTTCTGTCCTTCCACGGCGATACTCAAGAATGGCATCTCGAATCGCTTCGGCCTGCAAGGTTGCAAGAACGTTGATATCCATCTGGTCCAGCTCAGCGTCGGCCTGAGTTACCAAGGTGATCAGTTCACCATCGGCCAGAATCTCGACACCGAGTTCGCTTTCCCGAAACGTAATTTCAACTGTCTCTTTCGTCGACGCAGCGGCAATTTCAGTAATACGGGCTTGTACTGAGGCAACGCGTTCCTGGGCCGGTAGAGCACTGGAGCCCCGCAAGATGAAAAGCTCGTGGCCGTCAATGATTACGGGGGCCTGAAACGTATCGTTGTCTTCTGTGTCGGCAGTGGGTGGGGGGATGATCTCAGTCGGGGACTGCGCTGAAGCCTGTGAACCAACCATCACAGTCAGCATCAACAGCAAGCTTGCGACAACTTGCAACAAGCCTGATCGAACCACACCAAATTCAAGCGTCATGAATGTCTCCCCATTCCCTGACTATATCGGGAGCTGACACCCTGCCTAGGACTTATCTGCAACGGTTCAAGACAAAGCGCAAAGGCCCTTCATCCAGGAGCGGGCGTCAAACGACAGGTTCCCTTGCAAACCCCGTGGCCAGCGCATAGGTTCCGGCCAAAATTGCGAGGGGTTAGCCCTTGCCTCTTACACAAAGGAAAATCCCATGGACGCTGGTGCACTCGGTCAGTTTCTGCCGCTCATCCTGATCTTTGCCATCATGTACTTCCTGCTGATCCGCCCTCAGCAGAAAAAGGTCAAGGAACATCAAGCCATGGTCGACGCCGTGCGTCGTGGTGATCAGGTGATCACCCAAGGAGGTCTGATCGGTAAGGTCGTAAAGGTGAAAGACGATGGCGAGGTCGAGGTTGAACTGGCCGAGAACGTCAAAGTGCGCGTGGTCAAAGCCACTATCGCTCAGGTTCTGAACAAGACCGAGCCAGCAAAGTAACCGCGACCTCTAACACATTCAAAAGGCAGGGTAATGCTGCAAATTGATACCTGGAAGCGGGTTCTGATCTGGCTGGTCTGTGTGACTGGCTTGCTCATGGCCCTGCCGAATGCGTTCTACACACGCGTCGAGCAAAGCAACGACGCAATTGCCGAGATCGAGCTTAAAGGCGACACGCCCGAACGGCTGGTTCTGGCTGAACAATGGCCTAGCTGGATGCCGTCCTCGCTGGTGAACCTTGGTCTGGATCTGCGCGGCGGTGCGCATCTGTTGGCCGAGGTGAAAGTAGAGGATGTCTATGCCAGCCGGATGGAGGCCATGTGGCCGGAAATCCGCGATGCTTTGCGCCCGGAACGCGGCACTATCGGTACTATTCGCTTGCAGCAATCTCCGGCAGATGAGATTCGCGTTCGTATTTCACAGCCCGAAGGTATGTCCCGCGCGGTTGATGTCGTGCGTGAACTTGCGCGTCCGATCCAGACACTGACCGGAGCGGGAGCAACCGACATCGAGGTGAGCGGGCAGGGCGATGTACTAACCGTGCGTCTGTCAGATGCAGAAAAACTGGCCTCTGATGACCGCACAGTACGTCAGGCGCTGGAAATCATCCGCCGCCGTATCGACGAGGTTGGCACCCGTGAGCCCACCATCCAACGTCAGGGCGCAGATCGCATCCTGATCCAGGTTCCGGGCATCGGCAGTGCTTCCGAGTTGAAGGCCATTATCGGCACAACTGCTCAGTTGACGTTCAACCCGGTTGTCTCACGTGGTACCGATGCCAATGCCGTTGCGGGTGTCGGAAACGAACTCATCCCGTCGATTGATGAAAGTGGCGTCTATTATGTCATCGAAGCAGCTCCGGTTGTCACTGGCGAAGAACTTGTCGATGCACAGCCCAGTTTTGACCAGAACGGCCGCCCGGCGGTTAGTTTCCGGTTCAACACATCCGGCGCGCGCAAATTCGGCGACTACACCCGCGACAACATTGGCTCACCCTTCGCCATTGTTCTGGATGACGAGGTGATCAGTGCCCCGGTGATCCAAAGCCATATTCCCGGCGGTTCAGGCATCATCACCGGCAATTTCACGGTTGAGGAAAGCACCAATCTGGCCGTACTTTTGCGCGCAGGTGCTTTGCCTGCGGGACTGGAATTCCTGGAAGAGCGCACCATTGGCCCCGAATTGGGCCAAGACAGCATCGACGCCGGTAAGATCGCGACAATCATCGCCTTTGTCGCCGTGCTGGTGTTCATGGCGCTCAGCTATGGTCTGTTTGGCCTTTTCGCAAACGTTGCTCTCATCATCAACGTGGGTCTGATTTTTGGCCTACTGTCTACCATCGGCGCCACACTGACCCTGCCGGGGATCGCGGGCATCGTGCTGACCGTGGGTATGGCCGTGGACGCCAACGTGCTGATCTTCGAGCGTATCCGCGAAGAGTTGAAAACAGCCAAAGGTCCGGCGCGCGCGATCGAGTTGGGCTATGAAAAGGCGCTGTCGGCCATTCTGGACGCCAACATCACCACCTTCATCACCGCCGTGATCCTGTTTGCCATGGGCTCGGGCCCAGTGCGCGGCTTTGCCATTACGCTTGGGCTGGGGATCTTGACCTCGGTCTTTACCGCCATCTTCGTGACGCGCCTGATGATTGTCATCTGGTTCGAACGCCGCCGCCCCAAGACGATCGAGGTTTGATATGCGACTGAAACTTGTCCCCCAAAACACCTCATTCGATTTCTTCAGCCGCTGGAAACTGTGGCTGGGCCTGTCGGCACTGATGATCATCGTTGGCATGGCGTCGTTCGCCTACCAGGGCCTGAACTTCGGCATCGACTTTCGCGGCGGTACCACCGTGCGCACCGAAAGCCCGCAGCCCATCGATGTGGCAGCCTACCGTGCCGCGATGGAGCCTTTGGGCACTGGGTGACGTGTCGATCACCGAAGTGTTCGACCCCACATTCGACGATGACGAAAACGTCGCCATGATCCGCATCCAAGCACAAGAAGGGGCGGAGTCTGTCACAGCCCAAGTGGTCAACGATGTTCAGGCCGCGCTGCAAGGGCACGACCCTGACATCAAGTTCATCTCGGTCGAATCCGTGGGTCCCAAGGTCTCGGGCGAGTTGGTTCAGACTGCCGTCCTTGCGGTGGTGCTGGCTATCGGGGCGGTGCTTGTTTACATTTGGCTGCGCTTTGAGTGGCAGTTCGCGCTTGGTGCTGTGGCCGCGTTGGTCCACGACGTGGCGCTGACCATCGGTATCTTCTCGGAACTTCAGATCAAGTTCGATCTGGCGATCATCGCGGCCCTGCTGACGATCGTGGGCTATTCGCTCAACGATACCGTGGTTGTCTTTGACCGCGTTCGCGAGAACCTGCGCAAGTACAAGAAGAAAGACCTCAAGGACGTTCTCAACATCTCTATCAACGAGACGCTGAGCCGGACGGTCATGACCTCGGTCACGACCCTTCTAGCTTTGATCTCGCTCTATGTTCTGGGCGGCGACGTGATCCGTGGGTTCGTCTTTGCGATGATCTGGGGCGTGATTGTAGGGACGTATTCGTCGGTCTTTGTGGCCTCGGCGATCCTGCTCTACCTGGGGGTCAAGCGCGACTGGTCCAAGCCGTCGAACACCGCTGGCAACCAATACGCCGACATTGATGCCTGATGCCTGAAACCCTTCTGGCGGCGCTTGAGACGCCGGGTCTCTGGTGGTTGACGGCGGCCTCTTTCGTGGCCGCCGTTGTGCGTGGGTTTTCGGGTTTTGGCACTGCCCTGGTGTTCCTTCCCGCCGCTGCCCAAGTGCTGCCACCGGTCTGGGCCGTGATCGTGCTGACGGTGATGGACGCCTTCGGCCCGCTACCGATCCTGCCGCGCGCTTGGCGCGCTTGCCACCGCAATGACCTGCGCCGCCTGTTGATTGGGACCGTGATCACCGTGCCCATCGGTGTGCTGATCCTGCGCCACACCGATCCGGACATCTATCGCTATGGCATCTCGATCTTGGCACTTTTGATGCTGGCCATTCTGCTGTCGGGCTTTCGCTATTCCGGTGATGTCTCGCGCCCGATGGTTTACGGAATCGGCGGCGGTGCCGGCTTCATGGGCGGCGTTGCGGGGCTGCCCGGACCGGTGGTGATCCTGTTCTACATGGCCAGCCGTCACGGCCCCGAGGTGATCCGCGCCAACACGCTGCTCTATCTCTGGGCTTTTGACATCTTGTTCTTCACCGCCCTGATCCTGCAAGGTGGCTTTGTCGGCATTGCCGCGTGGATCGGCCTGTTCATGGTTGTGCCAACTTTCATTGGCAATCTGATCGGAACTGCTATCTTCAACCCAGACCGCGAGCGGCTTTATCGCACGGCGGCCTATATCATCATCGCGGCCTCGGCGATTTCGGGGCTGCCCTTCTGGAACACCGGAGCGCATTGATGCAGTTGAACGAAATCTCATTCGCCGGTTCGGTTCCCGTGGACGGCTATGGCCCCGGTTTCTTTCGCATCGGGGGTGAGGTGATTGAGGGCGCGGTTCTTACCGGTGCTAATGGCACGACCACATGGGGCGG
The DNA here is from genome assembly GCF_055693495.1 of Falsiruegeria sp. JB4-1. NCBI lineage: Bacteria > Pseudomonadati > Pseudomonadota > Alphaproteobacteria > Rhodobacterales > Roseobacteraceae > Falsiruegeria > Falsiruegeria sp. JB4-1. Next base: position 2,624,890 of record NZ_JBVFTZ010000001.1, on the reverse strand, counting down.
CTATGACGACGTGCAGGCTCTGCTGGCTTTGGCCGGAGAGACCGACGTGCTCTTTGTCGGGACCGGTGCCGAAATCGCCCATATTCCCGGCGCTCTCCGACAGAGCCTTGAAGCTGCGGGTCTGGGCGTCGAAGTGATGAACTCTCCCGCCGCCTGCCGCACCTATAACGTGCTCCTGTCCGAGGGACGCCGCATCGCGCTGGCAGCCCTTCCTGTCTGAGCGCCCACCTTTTGCGGCAACAACGCCCCTTTTGCGAGATGCATCAATCGGCTAAGCGGGTTTCATGACACTGATCGTCTCAGACCTGACCATCGCCCGCGGTGGGGTGCCCGTGCTCGAAGGGCTGAACCTGACGCTGCAGCCGGGGCAGGCGCTGGTGATCCGTGGGCCCAACGGCATCGGTAAGACGACGCTCTTGCGCACGATCGCCGGACTGCAACCAGCTGTCAGCGGAACAGTTCAAGGCGCCGAAGACACCATCGCCTATGCTGGGCATTCGGATGGGTTGAAACCCACGTTGACGGTGACCGAGAACCTGACCTTCTGGGCCTCGGTCTTTGGCATGGACTCCATCCAACCCGCTTTGGACGCGTTTGATCTGAATGAGCTTGCAGAACGCCATGCGGGCAACCTGTCGGCGGGACAAAAGCGTCGATTGGGTCTTGCGCGCCTGCTGGTAACGGGGCGCCCCATCTGGGTCTTGGACGAACCGACCGTTTCACTCGATACACGCGCTGTGCAGATGTTTGCCGATGCGGTGCGCGACCATCTGGGGCAGGGCGGGTCGACGATGATTGCCACTCACATCGACCTGGGGCTTGAGGCGCAGGTGCTGGATGTTGGGCCGTTCCGCGCCAAGCTGCCCGCATTGGATGACTTTGACGGGGGCTTTCTGTGATTGCGCTGCTGACACGCGACCTTCGCCTTGCCTTGCGTGCCGGGGGTGGTTTTGGTCTGGGCCTCGCGTTTTTCCTGATCCTGACGGTATTGGTGCCATTCTCCGTTGGCCCGCAATCGGCCCTGCTGGCCGTCATCGCGCCCGGCGTGTTGTGGCTGGGGGCCTTGCTTGCCTGCCTTTTGTCCCTGGACCGCCTGCTGGCTCTGGATTGGGAGGACGGGACGCTGGACCTTTTGGCCACCGCGCCTTTGCCGCTGGAATCCGTCGTTACCATCAAGGCACTGGCCCATTGGCTGACCACCGGCCTGCCGCTGGTGCTGGCGGCACCCGTTCTGGGTATCCTGCTGAACCTGCCCACGCCGGGCTATGTCTGGCTGGTGGTGTCGCTGCTGGTGGGCACGCCCGCGCTATCGGTCATCGGTACCTTCGGTGCGGCACTGACTGTTGGCCTGAAACGTGGTGGCTTACTGCTTTCACTGTTGGTGTTGCCAATGTATGTGCCCACGCTGATCTTTGGGGCCGAGGTCGCGCGACGCGGGGCCGAGGGGATGGCAACGTCGACGCCGCTGTTGCTGCTGGCCGGGATCACGGCGGCAGTCATCGCGCTTCTACCCTTTGCCAGCGCTGCTGTGCTGCGCGTCAATCTGCGCTAGCGATGTGAATTGAGGCCGTATGAAATCCGGGCTAGATACCAAGACATGACACAGACGTCCAAGCTCAATTCCCTGTGGGAATATGCCAACCCGAAGAAGTTCCTGTCCACGACCGAGCGGTTTCTGCCCGGTCTGTGGATCATCACTTCCCTTTGCCTGGCAGTCGGGTTGATCTGGGGGTTCTTCTTCACGGGCGATGACTACAAGCAGGGCTCGACCGTCAAGATCATTTACCTGCACGTGCCTGCGGCTCTGATGGCGATCAACGCCTGGCTGATGATGCTGGTAACCTCGTTGATCTGGGTCGTGCGCCGTCATCATGTGAGCGCGCTGGCCGCCCGTGCTGCTGCGCCTGTGGGGGCCGTTTTCACCCTGATCGCGCTGGTGACCGGGGCGATCTGGGGCCAACCAATGTGGGGCACCTGGTGGGAATGGGACCCGCGCCTGACGTCGTTCCTGATCCTGTTCCTGTTTTACCTGGGCTACATCGCCCTGTGGGAGGCGATCGAGGACCCCGACACCGCTGCCGATCTGACTTCGGTTCTGTGTTTGGTGGGGTCCGTGTTTGCGATCCTCAGCCGTTATGCCGTGAACTTCTGGAACCAGGGGCTGCATCAGGGGGCTTCGGTGTTCCGCGCTGGTGCCGTGACCGGAACCGACACGACCGAGAAGGTGAGCAACGTCTATTTCTACCCCCTGCTGATCTGCATGATCGGCTTTGTTCTGCTGTTTGTGGCGCTGGTGTTTTACCGCACCGGGACCGAGATCCGGGCCCGCCGGATCAAGGCCCTGCAAGCCCGCGAAAGGATGAGCGCTTGATGCCTGATCTGGGAAAATACGCTGATACCGTGCTGTCGGCCTATGCCGCCTCGCTGCTGCTGCTCGTGGCCTTGGTTGTGATGTCCGTCCTGCGCGGACGCAAGGTGCGAGCCGAGATGGAAGAGATCGAAAAAGGGTGCGCCGGGATGGCTAAGTTTTCACCTTTGATGGTTGCCCCGCCGCTGATCTTTGGCGGCTTCGTCCTGTTGGCGGCAGTCGGTATGTTCCGAGAAGACCCCAACAGCCTTCCGTCGGCGCGCGAGGGGCAACCGGCACCGCCTGTGGTGATGTCCGAGTTTCCCGGCAAGACCGGGTTTGACGATGCCACGCTGCGTGATGGCGAGGTCAAGCTGGTCAACTATTGGGCCAGCTGGTGTGCGCCGTGCCGCGCCGAGCACCCAAGCCTTGACGCGCTGTCAGAGCAGGGCATTCCGGTTTATGGCGTGAACTACAAGGACAGCCAAAACAACGCTTCGGCCTTTCTGGACGAGCTGGGCGATCCCTACGCCGGGATTGGTCGCGACGAACAGGGGCGCATGGCGTTGGATTGGGGCGTCTATGGCGTTCCCGAGACCTATGTGATCGCGGGTGATGGCACGATTGTGTTGCGCTTTGCCGGGCCGATCACGCAGCGGGTGATCGAAAGCACGATCCGCCCGGCGCTCGAAAAAGCGGCTGGCAACTAGTTATTTCCGCACAAGAATCCAGACCATCGCGCCGATAAAGGCAAAGGTGGTCAGATTCATGAGCGTGTCTGTCAGATCTCCGGTCAGCATCGTTTAAACCTCCTCTTCCCGCAGTCCACGGAACAGGCAGACTAGTAGCAGCACCGAGATAAAGACAAAGGGCAGGGCACCGACCGAGATCAATATCTTCACCGAATTGACCGAGCCCGACAGGATCATCGCCACACTCAGAAGCCCCAGCAAAACGCCCCAGATCAAGCGGATGCGCGGCGCAGGGTTTGCGTCCCCGCCGCTGGAAAACGTCCCCAGTACAAAGGCTGCGCTGACTACGCTGGTGACGATGAACAGAAACGCCGCCAGAACCGTAGCCAGCGTCGTAACGCCGGTCAGGGGCAGGCGATCCAACAGGCCAAAGGTCACCCGCTCGACATTGGTTTCGGTCATCGAAAGCAACTCTCCAGCGCCGTTGAGCGCCTCGTAAAGGCCGATGCCACCAAAGGCGCTGAACCAGAAAATTGAGAAAATCGTCGGTGCAAAGAGCACGCCTAGAACGAACTCTCGGATCGTGCGGCCGCGCGATATGCGCGCAACAAAGACGCCCACGAAGGGTCCCCACGCGATCCACCAGACCATGTACGTCAGGGTCCAGTCGCTGAACCAGCGATGCACGGCGTCGCCGTAGAATGTGAAGGTCTGGAACCCGCGCGGAATGACGTGTGAGACATAGTCGCCAAAGCTTTGCACCACGGTGTTCAGTAGGTACTCGGTCGGGCCAAGGATGATGGTGTAAAGCACCAGGGCGATGGCGATAAGCATGGCGGTGTTCGACAATTTGGCCATGCCCTGACCCAGGTCGATCAGCAGGGCAGGGATATAGGCGGCAACCATAGCCACCAGAACGCCCCCAATGAGGTAAGAGGTGACCGGCCAATTGGTGAGGACGGACACGCCATCGGCCACCTGAAACACGCCCATGGCCATTGACCCGCCAACTCCGATGGCAATTGCGATGATCGCGGCAAAATCGGAGAACCACCCCACAACTCTGGCCCATTTTTCACCGGGAAACAGGGACACGAGAGGTGCACCAACCATCATGCCGGTGCCCCGGCGAAAGCTGAAATAGGCGATCGTCAAAGCAGTTGAGCCGTAGATTGCCCAGGCGTGCAGACCCCAGTGGAAATTGGTCGCCAGCATGGCTTGGCGCGCTGCCTCGGGCGAGGCTTCGAACTCATCCATGAAGTTATAGTGAGTCAACGGTTCAGCCACAGCCCAGAATAATAGACCCACGCCCATCCCAGCGGAAAACAGCATGGCGATCCATGAGGCGGTTGAAAATTCCGGCCGGTCGTCATCCTTGCCCAAACGGATGTTGCCGTATTTGGAAAACGCCAGATACAGACAACTGATCAGCATGCCGCTGGCCGAAAGCATCACGAACCAGCCCCGGCTGTGAAAGGTTTGATGCACGATACCGCTGGCCCAATCCACCAGCCCGCCGATGTCGACGATGCCCCAGATTCCAACTGCGGCAATGACGATCAGTGAACATACAAGCAGAGCGTTGGGTTTACCCATGAGAAGACTCCGACCAAGGGGTGATCTTGCAAAGATGCCCAAACCCAGGCCAAAGGTCTAGAACATCACAAAAAAACCCCAGCGCCAGGACCGGGGTTTTTCATGTTTGATTTTGATGCCTTACGACTTGGCAAGGTTGCGCAGCACATAGTGCAGCACACCGCCATGTTCGATGTATTCTATCTCGGGCGCAGTATCGATCCGGCATTTCAGCATGATCTCTTTCACCGTGCCATCGCCCATGGTGATCGAGCAGGGTACTTCTTGCAGCGGTTCTACGCTGTCCAGACCGGTGATCGTGACGGTTTCTTCCCCGGTCAACCCCAGCGACTTGCGGGTCTCGCCGCCAGTGAATTCCAACGGAATGACCCCCATGCCCACGAGGTTCGACCGGTGGATGCGCTCAAAGCTTTCGGCGATCACTGCTTTGACTCCCAAGAGCGCCGTGCCCTTGGCCGCCCAGTCCCGCGACGAGCCTGCACCGTATTGTTCACCGCCAAAGACCACCAGCGGTGTGCCATTGGCCTGATGCGCCATCGAGGCGTCATAAACGCTTGTCTGCGCGCCATCCGGCCCCTTGGTATAGCCACCCTCAACCCCATCCAGCATCTCGTTCTTGATGCGGATGTTGGCGAAAGTACCGCGCATCATGATCTCGTGGTTGCCACGGCGCGAGCCGTAGGAATTGAACTCGCGCGGCTGCACCTGACGTTCGATCAGGTACTGACCGGCGGGGGACGAGGCGGCAAAGGATCCGGCGGGCGAGATATGGTCGGTGGTGATCATATCGCCCAGAACCAGCAGCACCTTGGCACCTTCGATGTTTTCGATGGTACCCGGCTCGTCGCCCATGCCTTGGAAATAGGGCGGGTTCTGGATGTAGGTCGAATTGGCGGGCCAATCATAGGTTTCCTGCTGCGGAACCTCGACGCCGCGCCATTTCTCGTCTCCCTTGAAGACGTCGGCATATTTCGACTGGAACGCCTCGCGCGTCACGGTCTGCTGCACCAGATCGGCGATCTCATCGGTCGAAGGCCAGATGTCTTTCAGATAGACGTCGTTGCCGTTCTTGTCTTGCGCAATCACGTCCGAGGACAGGTCAATGTCCATGGTCCCGGCAAGAGCATAAGCCACCACTAGCGGCGGAGAGGCGAGGTAGTTGGCGCGCACGTCCGGGCTGATCCGCCCCTCGAAATTGCGGTTGCCGGACAGGACTGATGTTGCCACCAGATCGCCCTCGGCAATGGCATCGCTGATCTCTTTCTGGATGGGGCCCGAGTTACCGATACAGGTGGTGCAGCCATAGCCCACGAGGTTAAACCCGATGGCGTCCAGATCATCCTGCAACCCGGCGGCCTCGAGGTAAGCGCTGACCACCTGAGACCCGTGCGCCAGCGAAGTCTTGACCCAAGGCTTGCGGTTCAGGCCCAATTCGGCGGCTTTGCGTGCCACCAAGCCCGCGCCGATCATGACGTAGGGGTTCGACGTATTTGTGCAGGACGTGATCGAGGCGATGACGACCTTGCCGCTTTCCATGGTGTAGTCTTCGCCCGCAACGGCAACTTCTTTGCCCATGGGGCGTTTGAATGTCTCTTCCATTTCGCGGAGGAAGGCGGTCTTACCATCGCTCAGCGCCACGTAATCCTGCGGGCGTTTGGGACCGGAAATCGCAGGGACGATGGTGCCCATGTCCAGATGCAGGGTATTGGTGTAGATGGGCGCATAATCCGCATCGCGCCACAGCCCGTTGGCCTTGGCATAAGCTTCGACCAATGCAATCCGGTCCTCGTCACGACCGGTGTTGGTCAGATAGCGAATGGTTTCGCCGTCGATCGGGAAGAAACCACAAGTGGCACCATATTCGGGCGCCATGTTGGCGATGGTGGCGCGATCGGCCAGCGGCAGACGATCCAGACCGTCACCGTAGAATTCAACGAATTTGCCCACAACACCCTTGGCGCGCAGCATCTCGACGACCTTGAGCACCAGATCGGTGCCGGTGGTGCCTTCGACCATGGCGCCGGTCAGCTCGAAGCCGATGACTTCGGGGATCAACATTGAAATAGGTTGTCCCAGCATCGCGGCCTCGGCCTCGATCCCGCCAACGCCCCAGCCCAGAACGGCCACGCCGTTGACCATGGTGGTGTGGCTGTCAGTGCCCACAAGAGTATCCGGGTAGGCGACCTCGACCCCGTTCTGGTCCGTGTCGGTCCAGACGGTCTGGGCCAGATACTCGAGGTTCACCTGATGGCAGATGCCGGTACCGGGAGGCACAACACGGAAGTTGTCGAACGCGTTCTGACCCCATTTCAGGAAGGTGTAGCGCTCCATGTTGCGCTCGTACTCGCGGTCCACATTCATCTGGAACGCGCGCGGGTTGCCAAATTCATCGATCATGACCGAGTGATCGATGACCAGATCAACCGGCACCAACGGGTTGATCTTGGATGCGGAACCCTTGAGCCCGACAATGCCGTCGCGCATCGCGGCCAGATCCACAACCGCCGGAACGCCGGTGAAATCCTGCATCAAGACGCGGGCAGGGCGGTATGCTATCTCACGCGGGTTTTGGCCACCATTGGCCCCCCATTCGGCAAAGGCCTTGATGTCATCGACCGAGACGGAAAAATCGCCATCCTCGAACCGCAGCATGTTTTCCAGCACCACTTTAAGAGCAGCGGGCAGCTTGGAAAAATCGCCCAGCCCGGCCTCGGTTGCGGCGGGGATCGAGAAATACGAGATGGTCTTGCCATTCACGCTCAATTCGCGGCGTGTCTTGGCGGTGTCCTGTCCAACGGTGATGGGCATAAGGTGGCTTCCCTCTAATGAGATGTGAGAATGAGGTTTTGCTAGGTGTTTTCTGCATGACGCAGCCTCGTGATTCAAGGGGCTGCGCAATGAATTCATGTATATGTATGCAATTGTATACAAATATCAATTGATACAACCCATAAGACTCACCTGCGTCTCAAGAAACGTTGATTGGCCTTTGATTGCTCCGCCCATTAGACCGGAGGGCGCCTAAGCAGGATAGTCCCAGACATGAAACGCACCCTTTTTTCTATTGCTCTAACCGTTATGTCGACCAACGCAGCGGTTGCTGAAAACAATAATCCGGTGGTGGTTGAACTCTACACCTCGCAAGGATGTTCATCCTGCCCATGCCGCATGGATGCGCTGATGCATAAACTGGTCGAACGCGATGATGTGCTGGGGTTGGCCCTGCATGTGGATTACTGGGATTACATCGGTTGGAAGGATGAATACGCCAGACCATCGCATACGATACGTCAGCAAGGCTATGCGCAGGCAGGTGGGCGAACGATGATCTATACCCCGCAGATGGTGATCAATGGTCAAGACGATGTCGTGGGTGCAAGAGGCGGCGAATTGATGTCACTTATCAGCCGCCACAAGGAACAAGAGCCGAAAGCAAGGTTGCATACGGTCGCTACCGGCGATCAAGTCGAAGTGCGCGTTTCCGCGGCTGAAGGATTGCCCACTGGACCTTATGCCGTGCAACTTGTTCGTTATGCAACTGAACGCCACGTCAGCATCAAACGTGGGGAACTGGCCGGGCATGACCTTGATTATGCAAACGTCGTCGACGACCTGAGCCTGATCGGCCAGTGGGATGGGTCTGAGGATGTCTCGTTCACGGTGCGTTTGTCCCCAGACCTGAAATCTGCTGTCCTGGTACAGGCGCCCGGATATGGACCAATTGTGGCTGCGGCCAAGCTGGATTGACGGATCAGGCGTCCGGGACGCCAAGACCCTTCCATGCTTTCCAACGCCGGTGGATCCAGAACCATTGATCCATATGCTTGCGTACCATGACTTCTAGGTCATCGTTCATTTGTTGCGTCATGGTCGTTGGATCAGTGTGTTCCAATGGTTCATGAAGAACGATCTCGAAATCCAAACCGTTGGGATCGCGGATAGCGTAGCAGGGAATGGTGACGGCTTTGTATTTGATTGCCAATTCGGCATTCAGTACCGAGGTGACCGCAGGCTTGCCAAAGAATTTCAACTCTTCACCGCCATGTGCGTGCAGATCCGAAACGATTGCAATGATGCCGCCTTGTTTCAACGAGCGCACCATCTCCATCATGCCGCGGCGACCTTGCTCGAACATTGGTTCGCCGGTTTTGTGAAACGCGTCGACATAGATTTCGTTAAAATAAGGGTTTGCCATTCGACGATAGAGGCAACCGATAGGCTTGCCATTGCGATGTTGCAGGGCGACACGAGCCGCAAGATAGTGACCGAAGTGGGCGGTGATGAACATCACCGGTCGCCCCTCGGCACAGGCTTGTTCAAAGGCTTCGATCCCGGGGCCAGACACTTTGGCGTGTTTTTGCCGTTCGTTAAAATCTTCTGGTGAAAAATGCTCCATCACCGCGCGCCCAGCCGTATTAGGTACGGCTTTGGTTAGTCGTTTGACTTCGGCCTCGGGCAATTCAGGACAGGTCAGGTTCAGGTTCTTGCGCACCCGCTGACGAAACCCGACGAGAGGCGAGATCGTACTGACGATTGAGCCCATCGTCGCAATGCGAGTTTCATAGGGCAGCATCCGCATACCGCCGATAAAGGCGCGCAGGAACAGGAACGAAGCATAGTATTTTGCACGTTCCATACGGCTGAGTTCTGATTTTTCAACGGGCATGTATGCGCCTCAGGACGTTTTAGTTTCGCGGTGCCACACATATAGTCCCGCTCCTGCGATCACAAGCGCGCCGCAGACGGTCCAGGTGTCAGGGAGTTCAGAAAAGAAAAGAGCGCCCCAGATCGCCGCGAATCCCAGCCCGCAATAGGCGTAAGGTGCCAGCATCGAGGCCTGACCCAATGTGAATGCCCGGATCAACAGCATCTGAGCGATCGTTCCAAAGCCCGACACCAGGGCAATCAGGCCCCAACCTGTGGCGTCCGGCATCGTCCAATAGGGTGGAGCGACCAGGCTCAGGATGATGGTGCCGACCAAACCGGTGTAAAACAGAGAGGTCCAGACATCTTCGTCTGGGCCGACTTTGCGGGTCAGCAATGCATAGCCAGAGTAGCAGCAGGCGGCGGCCAGCGGATACAGCGAGGCTAGTGAAAATACACTGCTGCCAGGGCGAATGATCAGCATGGCGCCGAAGAGAGCCACGATGATGCCTATGATCCGGCGAGGCCCCAGTGGTTCTTGCAGAAATAGCGCTGCACCCAATGTGATCAGAACAGGATTTACCGACATCAGCGCCGAGGCGTCGGTCAGTGGGATAAGTGTTAGTGCAAGAAAGAAGAAACCGGTTGCGCCCATCAAGAGCAAAGAGCGCAAGAACTGCAAGACAGGATAGCGGGTTCGCACCACGCTGCGCAGACGGGGCAACACCAGGACAAAGACAAAAAGCATCTGCCCGGCATAGCGTGCCCAAAGGCTGGGAATAACCCCGATGCGAGGGGCCAGCGCTTTGACCGAGGCATCCATCAATGAAAAGAACAAAATGGCACCAACCATCAGCAGGATGGCCCTGCCTTGTGTGTCTGACCCAGGTGTCATGGGCGCAAAGAGTTCAATGAAGTCATCAGGGTGCCTGCGGCGTTGCATCGCTCGATTATCATGAGCATGCTAACGTCATAGGCACCGCCCGTGACGCTGTCCATGTACGAAATGCAAGCCGGTTCAAACGGTGGTGTGCTGGCGGTTCACACTTCGACCCGAGCGCGGGCTGAAAAGCGAGTTCAAGGTTGGCAAGCGTCGACTGCGGTCGTCTTTTCAATGGACGCAAAAAGCACAAGCAGACGCCAGATTATCTACGTAAAGGAGTCGTGCAGAATAGGGGGAACGGACCGTTTTTCGGGGCCTTGCAATGGAGTATAGGCCGAGGTTACCCCTCGTCCTCTTCTGCAACGACCAGGGTAATGGCGCCCTCTTCTTCAAGTTGTCGGATCGCATTGACGACGACGTTCATGGCCTGCTCGCCATCGACACGCTTGACGGCGCCTCGTTCCTGCACTTCTTCCCGTAAGTTGTCCGCCATACGGCTGGACATATTGCCCAGCAGAAACTCGGCTATTGGTGCATTTCTTTCGTCAGTTGCTGCGGCAAGGGCCGTTACAAGATCGTCTTGATCCACCGCGCGAACCAAGGCTGGCACATCACGTTCGGAAACCCGCTCGGCAATATGCGCAAAAGTAAAGATCATCTTTCGTACAGATACGGCAAAATCCTCGTCCTCGGCGTCCAAAGATTCCAACATGTCATCCCGTGTCTGAGACGGAGATTGATTCAAAATTGCACCCACTCTTTTATCTGGTTCATCCTGAAAAGCGGGAACGGGTCGTTGGTCAAGTTGAGCAACAAGAGAAAACCCAATCCTGTCAACAGCTTCTGGAGTGACTTTTCCAGTTTTTGAAACGGCATAAGTAATCTGTCTGGCAACCGGCCCGGGCAATTGGCCCAACATTTCCGCGGCTTTAGGGGTATCCAGCTTGGACAAAAGAACTGCGGCCACTTCGATGCTTTCGGCCTGGGCCAGTTCCGCCAAATCCTTGGCGGCCATCGATTTCAGTCGCACCCATGGATCGCCGGTTTGTCGGACACCGGCCTGTTTGCGAAGCTTTGCAGCAGTTCGGGCCCCGATTTTGCCATCCAACACCGTCAAGGCCCCGGCAAGGTCGTGGGGCATGGATAGACCAACCCCGTCAAGAGCTTCTGCAAACTCCTGTGCAACGGCGCTCAGCGTGATGCGGTCAACAAGACCGATAGCGCCCATTTGTTCCGTGAGAAGGGTCTGGAGCTCTTCTGGCAGGTCCTCAAGGGGAATGTCTGCCCCATCGTTGAGCAACAAACGCACAACGATCGCCGCCTTGGCTCGTCCGCTAAGTTGGCGTGGAACACGGACCTCCTCACTACCAGAGGTGCCCGTGTTCATTGCAATCATACCATCGGCCACAGGGGCCAATTGCATCAGTGCTCCATCGTCCTTCATGTTTCTGCCTGTACATCAATTCCGGGGTGTTGACCCAAGCTAGACTGTAGGCAGTAAAGAAAGACTGAAAATCAGTAGCTGTATGTGGTGCCGGTTCGAATGGCTTCGCGCAGCGATGCCTCGGCCCAACTTCCTTCGCCACCACGGGCCTTGATTTCGCGCCACTGAGCAATGGCCAGATCAATTTTACCTTCCTCGACAAATCCTTGGCCCATGTAGCTGCGCGCCAGAATGTTGTCCGGGTTAGTGGCAATCGCTTTTTCGTAGAACGCGGCGGCCAAATCCAGCTGGCCTTTCTTGCGGTGTGTGAAGCCCCAATAGGTCAGCACGCGGTCATCCGTTTGATCCGCCATCGCGCTCAGCACACCTTGAGCGTCATCGTAGCGCCCGGCATAGGCCAGCTCACGAACAGCTCCGTAAAGAGTGTCAGTGTCCAACGAGGACTTCTTGGGTTTCACGCAGCGCTTCTTTTTCATCCCAGACCCGAACGCCTTTGCAGTTCTTGGTGGTTTCAGAAGGTTTGGGGGGATTGGTCCATGTGGTGCCACCGTCACCGTTGCCACCTGCGGCAAAGGCATATCCGGGCAGGGCGATGGCCAAGGCAAGAAGAACACGCATTACAGTCACTCCAATTGATCATTGGCAAAGAGTGTAGTGCAAAAAAAAGAGCGCCCTTGAAATCAGCACGCTCAGGATAAAAAAGGTGTGAGCTTTACGTCAGCTGTTTACGATTTTGACGCAGCTTTGGCTGTTGGCGTCCCAAGCGGTTCCTGGCGCACAGGACTGTGCTTGATGACCGCGTCCCGAGCATCCAATCGCTGATGCAACAGTCGGCAATAGCAGTGCCGCCGTCAGTACAAGAGTTCCGATCTTCATAACCCGTCCTCCTATTTCATGGTTCTAAGCATACGCCTAGAAGCCCAATATCCAAAGCGAAAGATGTATTGGGTTCCTGAAACGAATTAGACCGGCGCAAGAGGCCGGTCTTAAGTTCACACGAAGTTAGTTTTGTTAGTCTTTGAAAACACGCTTGAAAATCGTGTCCACGTGCTTGGTGTGGTAGCCCATGTCAAACTTTTCGTTGATGCCGTCTTCGCCCAAGACGGCGACAACATCGGCGTCCGCCAACAGCTGCTCGCGGAAATCGACGCGGTGTTCCCAAACTTTCAGCGCGTTGCGTTGAACCATGGAATAGGCGTCCTCGCGGCTCACACCGGCTTGGGTCAGGGCCAGCAGAACGCGCTGCGACATCACCAGACCGGGGAACTTGTTCATGTTGTCCAGCATGTTGTCGGGGAAGATCAGCATCTTTTCGACAACGCCAGCCAAACGGTGCAGGGCAAAGTCCAGCGTGATGGTGGCATCGGGGCCAATCGCGCGCTCGACCGAGCTGTGGCTGATGTCGCGTTCATGCCAGAGCGCCACGTTTTCCATCGCAGGCACCACAGCCATGCGCACCAGACGCGCGAGGCCGGTCAGGTTTTCGGTCAGAACGGGGTTCTTCTTGTGCGGCATCGCGGACGAGCCTTTTTGACCCATCGAGAAAAACTCGGCGCCTTCCAGAACTTCGGTGCGCTGCATGTGGCGGATTTCAACGGCGACGTTTTCGATCGAGCTGGCGATGACACCAAGGGTGGCAAAGAACATCGCGTGACGGTCGCGCGGGATAACTTGGGTGCTGATCGGTTCTGGGCGCAGGCCCAGTTTCTCGCAGACGTGGTCTTCGACGGCCGGGTCGATGTTGGCGAAGGTGCCAACCGCGCCCGAGATCGCACCGGTGGCGATTTCCCAACGGGCTTTTTCCAGACGGTTCTTGTTGCGATCCATTTCGGCATAGAAGCGCGCAAAAGTCAGGCCCATGGTGGTTGGTTCAGCGTGGATGCCGTGGCTGCGGCCGACGCGAACTGTGTCTTTGTGTTCAAACGCGCGGGTTTTCAGTGCGGCCAGAACCCGGTCCATACCTTCCAGCAGGATGTCGGCGGCGCGCACCAGCTGCACATTCAGGCAGGTGTCCAGCACGTCAGAGGAGGTCATGCCCTGATGCACGAAACGGGCTTCTTCGCTGCCGACATGTTCAGCAAGGTGCGTCAGAAAAGCGATGACGTCATGTTTGGTGACGGCTTCGATTTCATCGATGCGGGCCACGTCAAATTCGACATCCTTGGCTTTCCACACGGCCTCGGCGTTCTCGCGCGGGATCACGCCCAGATCGGCCATGGCGTCGCAGGCGTGCGCCTCGATCTCGTACCAGATGCGGAATTTGGTCTCGGGCGACCAGATGGCGACCATGTCGGGGCGGGAATAGCGGGGAATCATTGGCGGCGGCACCTTATTGTGATTGGCACGGGGGTCGCGCGCGTCTTAGACTCGTGGCGACAAATGAACAAGGCAGGAGCGGGAACATGAGACGGTTTGCCCTGATTTTGGCGGTTTTGGTGGGGGCTGCAGCGGCATATGCGAGTGAAAAGCCCGAGGACACTCGCGTGCTGGATGCGCTGATGGGCAAAAAACTCGATTATGGTGAAGGCATATGGCAGGATTTTCGCCCATCAATGAAGACGCTTTATCACTCGGGGCGTCCTAGCTGGGGATACTGGGCGGTTCGTGATGGCCAGTATTGTTCGCAATGGCCGCCATCAAGCCTTTGGGCTTGCTATGACATCGAACTCACCGAGAGCGGTGTTCGGTTCGTCGGAGGAAATGGCGACGTCTCAATAGGTACCTATGTCGACTGAGGTCAGACTGATTTTCTTTGTTTACTTTTAATGACCTAAACCTGAAACTCGCTGTGATTGAACAGTGGGAGACAGTTTCATGCCCAAACGTATTTTCGGCCGACTGCGAGCCACGGCACTGGCCATTGCAACCGCGATGTCCCCGGTATTGGCCAAGGCCGATATGCCGGTCACATATGTCGAGGACAACCGTGCCTTGTTTCATGTCAACGCACCGGATTTCTGGCAGGTTCGCGCTGGTGGACCTCGCGCTATCACTCCTCCGGGATCGGATGAGGCGCGTTTGATAAATCGGGTTATTGGTTTGGAACCGGTGGCCGAAAAAGGTGTTTGGGTCGGTTTCATGTCCCCCAATGGCGTCTCAACCTTTGAGGGCGCGGTGGAATACCTGCGCAATATCGGTCAGTCGATCGTTGAAGATCCGACATTGGATGAAAGTAAACCGATGCGAATTGGCGGTTTGCCAGCACAAAAATATGCTGGGCACGGGCGCAGAGATGGGCATTCTGTGAATTTCACAGCGGTTCTGATTGATCTTCCAGGAAATCGCGTAGCGATATCCCTGGCTATTTCCGAAGCAGGGGCCAATGCGGATCTGATCGGAGACGTTAATGCAATTTATGATTCATTTCGTGCGGCTCGGTGAGGGAGAAGACAATGAAGATAAGAAAACTCTTCCTTGGATCAGCATTGACGATCTCTGGGTTGTTGTTGGCGGCATGTGACCCCAACGCGACGTCTGTCGGGGGCTCGGTCTACTATGACAGTATGATGTGGAACGACTACTACTATGGGCATCCGCGCCCGCCGCGTCCTGAGAGACCACGGCCAGAGCCGCCCATTGCTCGCCCACCCGTTGCGCGCCCGCCTATCCACAGGCCTCCGGTTGCACGGCCACTGCCGGCGCGACCAAGGTAGGATTACGGTTTGCCCATTTAAAACGACCGCTTCGGCGGTCGTTTCTTTTTGGGCATCTGCACTGTCAATCGAGGCTTCGACCTGCTGCGGTTCCAGCATGTTCATAGTCAGATCAGTCTGCGAGACGACAACAGTTTCAGGCTGGTTGGTCCAACTTTTCAAGATAGGTTTCGACTTCGCTGCTGGCTTCAAGCGTGCGGTGGACGGGGCACTTGTCCGCTATTTCAAGCAGTTTGGCTTGTTGCTCTTCGGTCAACGTACCTTTCAGGTGAATTCGGCGTGTGAACTTGTCAATCTTCCCACTGGCGGCCGTATTGGCGTCCTGCGCATGCACCTTGTTGTGACTGACATCCACACTTACACCGTCAAGAGGCCAGCCCTTGCGGCGAGCGTACATGCGTATGGTCATGGATGTGCAGGCCCCAAGCCCCGCTGACACAAACCCATAAGGAGACATACCTTGGTGCGTTCCGCCATATGACAAAGGTTCATCCGCAACCGCATGATGATCAGGGCCGGATTGCACGTCCTGTCGAAAGCCATTGGGGTCTGCCTCGGTTACGCGCACAATGCCCTCCGGTGCGCCGGGGGAGGAGCAGGAGGTGTCAAGTCGACATATCTTGCAGCCCATGCAGCTATGACGTCGGCCGCGTATTCGGCATCTTTTGCTCGAGTGATCAGGTGATCTGCATCATCCAGGGTGACAAAACTCTTGGGGTGTTTTGCGGCCATAAAAATCTCGGCCGCGTTGTCGATGCTGACGGTGTCATCTAACGGGGCATGCAAAACGAGCAAGGCCGCGTTCAAGTCGGCAATTGCTGGCTTGAGGGCCTCTTTCGAAATGTCGTGCACAAAATCCCGACCAATGCGAAATGGGCGTCCGGCCAGGCAAACCTCGGCCGAGCCTTCGGCTTCGATTTCCGGAAGGGCCGCGTCGAAATGGTGGGACACATGTCCTGGATCGGCCGGAGCGCCCAATGTTACCACGCCCTTTATCGATGGTATGCTCAAGCACGCGCCCGCAAAACAGCCGCGCCACCCAAAGAATGGCCGATCAGCAGAGCAGGGGCCATGCCTCGCCCTGCAAGATACTGAGCGGCTGAAATGAGGTCCTGCACATTGGATGTGAACGTCGTATTGGCGAATTCCCCTTCGGAATGACCCAAACCGGTGAAATCGAAACGCAATACGGCAATACCCATAGCGGACAGACGCGCAGAAATGCGCCGTGCAGCAGGGATATCCTTAGAACAGGTAAAACAATGGGCAAACAAAGCCGTAGCAAGAACAGGGCTATCTGGTAAGTCCAGCCGAGCGGCCAAAGCATTTCCGTCATGGCCCGGAAAGGTGATGCGTTCAGTTGGCATGGCTGTTCCTCCGAGTTTTCGCAAACTTGTGGCTCCTACGGTGATTTGCCAAGATTTACTTCGGGGGGTTCACGCAGTGGTGATGAGGTGGGAATTCACGGAAATTTGATTATTCACTAGAGCAACAGTGCAGAAACGCACATCGCCAAAAGAATTTTTATATCGACTTTAATTATTACTTGTTTTTCTAAAATTGACGTCAATTAATCAGTGCACTGTTCGTTTTGGGGGGCTGCAAACGGGTAGCAATTGAAGCGAGCAATTATAAACTTGGAGAATTTAATGAACATTGATGGAAGTGGTGCCAGCGAAACACTGGACGGCACAGTAGATGACGACATTATCCGCGGTTTGGCAGGAGACGACATTCTAAACGGTCTTGGCGGAAATGACGTGATGGAGGGCGGTGAAGGCAACGACACGCTCAACGGCGGAGAGGGTGACAATACCTTTATCGGTGGCGAAGATGACGACACCTTCGTTTTGACGGGTCGGTATGAACATATTGAAACCGGAATAGGGCAGGACATTGCCGACTTGAGCAACTTTGTACGTGGTGAAGGCTACGTATCGATTTCTGCTCACCAAGGTGCATTGGGAATCTTTGCGATATTAGACGGCGATGAAAACTTCGGCGCAATTCGTGTTGATAATGGAGAGGACCCCGAAGGCATTTTGATGATCAACGATCTGAATAATGCGCTTCAATTGGACTATGATAAGCCCGAAGGTGGCATGGGGATCAACGGCACGGCTTATGACGATGTGTTCATGATCGACCCGGGTGAACAAGGATGGATTCAAATTCGCCCAGGCGAAGGATCGGATTTGATCCGTGTTGAAGGTGAAGGGGGAACAGTCCGGCTAGATTACTCCGATCACAATGACGGTATTTTTGCCAGCCTCAAATTTGGGTTCGTCGTAGACGGAAGCCCGGGTTTTGAAGTCGACCGGATCGAAGGCGAAGGTCGGGTTGCGCAAATCCGCGGTACAGATCACGACGATCGGATTTTGGGCAGCAAGGAAAACGACGTGTTCATCCTGCGTCAGGGTGACGATTTTGTTTCCGGTGGTCGCGGCTACGACCTGGTACGTTACGATCGTAGTGGTGTGGAAAGTGTACACGTTGATCTGAGCAAAGAGACGGCTTCGGGAACCTGGAACGGCGAAGCCTTCACGGACACGTTGAGAAGTATTGAAAACATCAGAGGTTCGCGTGACGACGATGACAGGTTGATCGGCGGCAGGAAGGCCAATATTCTTGATGGCCGAGGTGGTGATGACAAACTGACCGGAAAAGGTGGCGACGATGTACTTATCGGCGGTGCAGGTAGTGATCGCTTCATCTTCCGCGATAATGACGACGATGATGTCATCGTCGACTTTGACGCTTTTGATGACGATGAAAAAATCGTTTTGCGAGATGTCTCAAGGATCAAAGGTTACAATGACCTGATCACCAATCACCTGACTGAAGAGCAAGTGTCCACTGGTCCGGATGAAAATGACTTCAGAGTGGATTCAATTATCGACGACAAACGAGACCTGACGATCCGTATCGAAGGTGTCTCGATTGTTGATCTTGACGAGAACGATTTCTTGTTCTGATCGTATAGAGCTTTCTCGGGGCGCGTCACATAACGATGCGCCCTAAGATGTAGCCAAACTACCGGCGCATCATCCCATAAGTGATGGGTCGAAGGGATAGGTTGTCAGATTTTCGTAACCGTCCTCGGTGATTAGCACCTGATCCTCTAGCTTGATCGAGAACCCTCCGCCTACTGCTCCCACACAGGCCTCGACACACAGAACCATGCCGGGTTCCAATGGATAGTCATAGGCCCCTTCGACAGCAGCATCGGGATAGGCCACCAAAGGCCATTCATCACACAAACCCACACCGTGCATCAGGCAGCCGTATTTCTGGGCCTGAAATTGCTCGTCCAGAACATGCGCGTTGGCCGTCAATTCCGGGATCATTACACCGGGTTTCAGCATTTCCATATTGGTCATGATGTGTTCGTGCGCATGTTGCATGGCATAGACCATTTCAGCGGGTGGTTTTGCGTCGCCGATCCACCAACTGCGCGAAATGTCGATGCAGATGCCGTAGGATCCGATCAGGTCTGTGTCAAACGAGATGATCTCGTTTTTCTGCGTGATCCTGGGGCCACATTCCTGAAACCAGGGGTTGGTGCGCTGACCCGACGCCAGTAGGCGAGTTTCGATCCATTCGCCGCCTCGGCGGATGTTTTCGGCGTGTAGCACGGCCCAGATGTCATCTTCGCTTGTCTGGCCATCGCCCGCATGAGCGCGCGCAAAGTCCTCCATCGCGCGCACTGACGTTTCGCAGGCATGGTTGGCGCAGCGCATGGCCAGGATTTCGTCAGGGCCTTTGACGGCGCGCGCCTTTTCGGTGAGCTCTTCGCCCTCCATGATCTCGAAACCCTGGGCCTCCAAAGCACGAAGACCGTGCAGCATGATCTTGTCGACGGCCAACCGCATGTTGCCACCGCCGTGTTCCTGGATGAGCTCGCGTACCTCGTTCGACAGCTTGTCGGCGGCCACATCGACTTTGTCGCCCCGGTCGAAATAGAACAGATCCGCACCCGAGCGCTGCTCGCGCACCAGCGGGTTGAAGGTGCTCAGGAATGGCGACTGCTTATAATCCCAGATCACCATGTAGCCGTCGGCACATAGCAGCAGGGCACGAAACGGATTGTGCGTGTTCCACAGCTGCATGTTGGTGCTGTCGGTGGCGTAGCGGATGTTGAGCGGGTCAAACAGAAGCACACCGCCATAGCCGCGATCGACCACATGCTGGGTCAGACGCTTCCACCGGTGTTCGCGCATCCGTTCAAGGTTGGGCAGTATCAGCCCCGCCATTTCCCATTCGGCAAAGGCCAATTGGGTGGGGCCAATTTCAACGCGATCATTGTCATTTGGGGTTCCATCGCCAAGGGTCGCGCCCCGGTTAGGGTCAATCTTACGCTGGTCTCTGTAATGCTGGTTCACGTTACTGGCTCCTTGGATCTTGTCAGATAGCCTGCAACAGAGGGCGACGCATCGTCCCCTCAGAAAGCGACCGACATAGGTGTCGTTTTTCGACGGCAGGTGTTAGGGCTGGGGCATGAAAGAGATCCTTCAGTCATCGATTCCCTATGATTTTCAAACAGCCAAGCCCCTGCCGGGGATTGCCCCCATCGGGGACGAGGGATGGTTGCATCAGGACGAGGCTTTTGCCGGGCAGATGGCCTATCGGGACGAACTGCTGACCCGCAATCGAGATCGGGTTCTTGCGATGGATGCTCAAGCGTTGCTCGGCAGCCCAGGAGCTGTTGGACGAAGTCTTGGCGCACGCCTATCCGGGGCAGACGGAACAGGTTGAGCGCCCCGATGGTGTGACCGTGCCGATCAAGCGCGACGATCCTCTGGGGACTCTGGGGCGCATCGTTCAGGAGGATTTTTGCATTTTGCAAAAACAGGGGGCCGAGCACGTCTTATCGGGCGCTGTTTTGTGTTTTCCGGCCAGTTGGACCTTGTCCGAGAAATTCATGCGGCCCTTGATCGGCATCCATGACAAGGTGGATGAGTATGATGCCGGTATCGCCAAGCGGGTGCAGCGCCTTTTCGACGGGGTTAAACCGGGACGCCCAATGTGGCGGTTCAATGCACTCTGGTATTCAGACCCGGACTTGCATCAGCCGAGGACCGTTCATGAATCCCGTACCAAGCCCAGCCCCGCCGATGCACGATACTTTCGATCCGAGCGCCAGTGCATTCTGGCCTTGCCGCAAACTGGGGCAAAGGTTTTTTCCATTCACACGTATATTTTGGCAAAAGATGATGTGCCCGACGGGTAAAGCTCCGCTATCCAAAAAGACGCGGAGCTTTGCAGTTTTTGTCGTGCTTCTTACATTGGTAAGAAGGACATCACACTCGCCATTGCGCCCGAGCTTTGCAGGAATACAAGCGCGCCAGTCAGTGACAGCACCTGGGTGTTCAACCTAAAGTCCTCACCTCGAACCAGGTTGACCGCAGCAAGGGAAATGGCAACTGGAGCAGAGACAAACGCCAGAGTTCCCGTCATCGCCCAACTGGTCAAACGCTGAATGTCGTTCTGTGCGCGTTCTTCTGGTGACAATCCATCCAACTCATCTGGATGCGGATTACTCCGAAATGCCAGAGCCAATGCCTCTTCATCGGTCAATTGAACCAAGCCAAATTCGCCGACGTGTGGCCTTTGCCCTGCAATCGTGTCGTAGCGTATGGCCAACTCTGGCGCAGTGTCATCTACAGGTGCAAAGCGATTGCCGTTCTCATGGATGATTTCCTGTCGCCCACGAACCCGTCGTGGTGACACATTTGCAAATGCTGCCAGAAATTCGTCCAGAGTCAGCGAGACGTTCGGATCAAGCCACTCGATTTGCTCGGATGCGTATAGGTCAACCATGCGGTAGAGCATGACCACCAGCATCAACTCGGTCATATCCCGGTCATCATACTGCTCAGACACGGGACAGAGCGAAATCACCAGTCGATTTCGCACTCTTTCGTGAATTTTTTGCCGACCGCGATTCAACCCTGCAGCGTCATCCAGACGCGCCGTGTGATCGACGCAGACCGGATTCGGATCAAGGCTTAACTTGACCAGAAACTGGCTGGTGATGATCCGGGCTTCGAGCTTTCCGGACAAAGTTTGACGTTCGACTGCGTGACCATAGTCCTCGAGTGTCGCCGTAACAATGCGACTGAACCGGTCCATCGAGCCGTCTTGGGTACCCAGGAATACTAGTCCACCGTGATACGTGCCTGTCTGTGTCACAGTGTGAATCCTCCATTGCGTGTGTTTGTTCACCGACAAAACTACTCACGGATATGGGAGAAAGTTTGACTGAAACTGACAGATCGCGGGGCAATCATGGAAAAAGTTCATGATTGGTGAAGGAACGGAAACCAGTGTTTTTATGGAAAATTTGCTAGAACTTGACCGAATTGGGGCGGCTGCGAGGCATGCAAGTGGCCACGATGCGACTTCTAGTTGTCTATACGTGCACCCATAATCGCAATTGCCTTTTGGTAAACAGTGGCTGCGTTCCATTGCTTTATTACCGCAAAATTAGGCTCTCCGGGTTGATATCCCCGACCTGGCTTCCATCCTTTCTGTCGGAGGAAGTTCGCGGTAGAGGCGAGTGCGTCAGTGACGTTGTAAAAATCGACTTTACCATCTCCGGTTGCATCGACCCCATAGGTCAGCGCGTTTCCGGGCAAGAATTGTGTGTGCCCCAGTTCGCCGTGTTTTGCGCCCTTGGTCGCTGGAGTGATTGCACCTTGATCCACAAGCTTCAATGCTCCGATAGCGTGGGGAATGAAAAATCCGACCGGCGGCAATCATAGGCTAGGGTGGTGATTGCTGATACAACTTGGCTGTCACCCATGAAGTTGCCAAAACCTGTTTCCATTCCGTGGATCGCAATCAGGACACCCGCAGGCACGCCGTATTGGCGTTCCAGCGTGGCATAGAACTGGGGGTTTCGCGCCTTGCGCTTACGACCCTGGGCAACGATTGTATTGGCCCCTCGGATTTGCATGAACTTGTCTAGAGAGTAGCGAAAACTCTTTTGATTTCTGTCGGCAGCAATTGTGCGCGTGGCATATTTTGCTTGCGACAATGCCGTCAGCCCAGGTTTGCGTACGCCAGCTTTTCGAGCTTGTTTGGAAAATTCTTTTTCCAAGCCTCGAACCCTGACCCAGTGTTGCCGCAGGTGGCGGCAGTTGCAGCATGCCCAGACAGAGCAAGTACGACGAAAGCAGGGATCAATAGGGATCTTGGCATGTTTTCCTCAAGGTCACTGTCGGAGCAGGGAAGCACGTTCCCGGGCATCCGGTGTCAGGGTAAGGTTGGTGCAACTGTATGCAGAGCATCGATAGCGAACCCGGGTTCCACGCCGGGTAGAGCGGTTTGGAATATTTCAGCCATCGCGCCCGTTCCATAGAGATCAGATAGAACTGTATCTACCAACAGTCGGAAATCAGCATCGCCTCGGGCCAAGGCAAGCCCATGCTTTTCGATGGTCATGATCTCGCCGGAAATTTTGAAATCATTTGCCATTCCAGCAGCAACAAAATTCACAAGCAGGATCGATTGATCCGCGAAATAGGCCGAGATTTCACCATTGGCCAAAGCGGTGATTCCAGCAGGGTGGGTGTCAAAGCGTACCATGTCCGCCTCTACTCCTGCTGCTGCAAAAGAGTTCTTAACGGCTTCTTCTGTTGTTGTGCCGCTGCGCATACCAACCTTTTTACCTGCGAGTTGATTAAGGTCGTTGCTGGCCTGGCGAGGAAGTAAAACGTCGGTCCCGTCGATGTAGGTCGGAATTGAAAAATCGACCAATTCACGGCGCCCCAGGGTAATCGTGGCAGCGCCGCACAGCAGGTCGATCTCGCCACTTGCAACTTTTTCAAACCGCGTTTCCGGGTCCACCGGGATAAATGTTGCGTTCATTTCGTCCAACTGCAGTGTGTCGGCAATGGCTTGGGCTATCTGGTCACAGATGATCGGGGAATACCCAGCAGGTTTGTCGTTGGCATCCAGAAAAGACAAGGGCGCTGCATCAGTGCGAAAGCCGATGTTGAATTGTTTTGTCTCTTTGATGCGGTCCAAGGTTTGGGCCGAAACTGTACTTGCAACCACCGTGGCGGCTGCCAGGGCGAAAGAAAAAAGGCGCATGAAAACTTCCTTTGCGTTCAAAGTTGTCCAAACGTAGCCGCCCAGAGCAGGAACACAAAGAGGAATATGGTCCTAAGTAGCGGCAAATTTCCACTAGGCAGTCTGAGGGAATTTTCATCTACATCAAGATCGACGAATGTCAGACAAAAAAGACGCCCGGCTGTTTCGCCGGGCGTCTGCCATTATGACCGATGACCCAAGTTTTCAGAAGAACAAGGTGTCGTAGTCATTCTGCTCGATAAGTGAATTTGCAATCTCAACAAACTGATCGCGGTCTGCAGCGGTTTCGAATTTGGCAACCGCATTGCCACCAACACCTGCACCCGAGATCTTGGCAACATAAGAACCATCTTCGTATTGAAGGCTCTGAACGCCGCGGAAGCTGCTGTTGTCCGTATCGACGTTCGACACCAACTCGCGGAAGAAGAAGGAATCGAACCGGCCAGCCAGATCGTTCCACCCCTGATCCGAGAAGGACGTCGTTTCAACCTGATCGGCCATACCTTCGAGGACAATCGAGAACGCGTCGTGGTTGCTGGACTCCATTGTCAGAACCAGATCGTCGCCATCTTTGGTGACCGCGTTGTCGCGCGACGGATCCAGAGTTTCCAGGAACAGAACGTTGTCAACAAGGTTCTGGATATCTTCCTGAGTGGACACGGTAGCCTGGGACTGGTTGCGTGTGTGGATGCCGTCATCATTGATGGCGTCAAACTCGAAGTAGCCGAACTTTCCGTCCGGGTGAGAAGCCGGTTGGAAATTGTCCATCCGGAATGTCATTTTGTCGACACCAAGCTCGAAGTCGGTGATCGTGGTGACGGTTGTTACCGTGCCATCCTCAGCTTCGGAACCCTGACGGTTGTCAAAGGTGAAAGTATCTGCGCCTGTGCCACCGGATACGGCATCGAACCCTTTGGAATGCTCGATCCGGTCATCGCCACTGCCGCCCTTGACGGTGTCATTGCCGGTGCCGCCGTTCAGGCGGTCGTCACCCTGGTTGCCCAAAACGACGTCATCGCCCTTGCCGCCCTTGATCCAATCGTTCCAGCCTTCACCTGACTTGTCTTCATGACGAGTGCTGTCGGAGTAATCACCGACAAGGTAATCATTGCCGTCGCCGCCATCAATTGTGTCGCTGCCGTGTCCGCCCTTTACAAAGTCGTTGCCTGCGCCAGTTTCGATCAGGTCATTGCCTCTGTTGCTGGCTACGATGTCGTCACCAAGGCCACCTTTGATCACGTCGTCGCCGTTGCCGCCCGTCAGCACTTGGATGTTTGTCGACGCGGAATCGCCAAGCAGGTTATCGGCACGGTTGCCTTCAAACTCGACGTCAAAGGATAAACCACCTACTTCGAGGCCGGTTTCCGTATCCTCACCATTCACTGGGTTGAACCCGTCGCCTTGGTTAAGAAGCTGCTTGCTCAGTCCACGTACGTTCAACGTATAGAAACCGTCTGCGTCTTCGCCATTGGTGTCTGACTCGGCGCTTTTGAACAGGCCGGGCCTTGTGTTCTCGCCTACGGCGTCCAGCCAAGAGGCGTTTTCGTCCAACCAGGTTTCGAAATCGGTTTCCGGGCCTTCGGCAAGCGCGGTCAGGATGTTTTGTTTTGGCATTTCCTTTCCCCTCAGGTTTGAAGCTTTCAGTGCTGCAAATTGGTGCCATGAACAAAGGCCTGAATTGCCTCGTTCGTTTGATCCAGAAGGGATGTATGCCCGTGTCTTAATGTGTTCTATGGGTCGATTAGGCTTTGCTTTCGGGGTTTGAGACATAGCCTTGGGAAATCGTGCCACCGCTTTTCCAAGAGAAATTCAAGGCGTCAAACAATGGGATATTAGCCAAAAAAAGGCGGCGCCCAAAGCCGGGCGCCGCCATTTTCTGGTTACTGCTTGCCTGATCAGCAGCTGTAGTACATTCCGTACTCTACCGGATGCGGCGTGTGTTCGTAGGTTTCCACCTCTTCCATCTTCAGTGCGATGTAGCCTTCGATCTGGTCTTTGGTGAACACGTCGCCCTGCAACAGGAAGTCGTGATCGGCGGCCAGGGCCTCCATCGCTTCGCGCAAGCTGCCGCAGACGGTCGGGATCCCGGCCAGCTCTTCGGCGGGCAGATCGTACAGGTTCTTGTCCATGGCTTCGCCCGGATCGATCTTGTTTTTGATGCCGTCCAGACCAGCCATCAGCAGAGCGGCAAACGCCAGGTAGGGGTTTGCGGCCGGGTCGGGGAAGCGGGCCTCGACGCGCTTGGCTTTGGGCGATTCAGTCCACGGAATACGCACACAACCCGAACGGTTACGGGCTGAGTAGGCGCGCAGAACGGGGGCTTCAAAGCCGGGGATCAGACGTTTGTAGCTGTTGGTTGCCGGGTTGGTGAAGGCGTTCAGGGTCTTGGCGTGCTTCAGGATGCCGCCAATGAAATACAGCGCTTCGCTCGACAGGTCCGCGTATTTGTCGCCTGCAAAGAGCGGCTTGCCGTCTTTCCAGATCGACATGTTTACGTGCATGCCAGTGCCGTTGTCGCCATAGATTGGCTTCGGCATGAAGGTTGCCGATTTGCCGTAGGCGTGTGCCACGTTGTGGATCACGTACTTGTATTTCTGCAGCTCGTCGGCCTGTTTGGTCAGGCTGTCAAAGATCAGGCCCAGTTCGTGCTGACAGGACGCAACCTCGTGGTGGTGCTTGTCCACTTTCATACCCAGACGCTTCATGGTCGACAGCATTTCCGAACGCAGGTCTTGCGCCTCGTCGATCGGGTTCACCGGGAAATAGCCGCCCTTGACGCCCGGACGATGGCCCATGTTGCCCATCTCGTACTCGGTGTCGGTGTTCCACGATGCATCGGTTGCATCTACTTCGAACGACACCTTGTTGATGGTGTTCGAGAAGCGCACATCGTCAAACAGGAAGAATTCCGCTTCGGGACCCATGTAGGCCACATCGCCGATACCGGAGGCTTTCAGATAGGCTTCGGCCTTCTGCGCGGTGCCGCGGGGGTCACGCTCGTAAGCTTCGCCAGTGTCGGGCTCGACGATCGAGCAGTGCAGGCACAGGGTCTTTTCGGCATAGAACGGATCGATATAGGCCGACTCGGTGTCTGCGATCAGTTTCATGTCCGAGTTTTCAATCGACTTCCAACCGGCGATGGACGAACCGTCGAACATGAAGCCTTCTTCAAGGAAGTCTTCATCGACCAGGTCAACGTCCACGGTCACGTGCTGCAACTTGCCACGCACGTCGGTGAAACGGATGTCGACATAGGCTACGTCTTCATCCCGGATTGTCTGGAGAACTGCGTCTACGCTCATTCCCTTGGTCCTTCTGATAGATGTGTCAGTTTGTTAGTGAATTACAGCGCGTCCGAGCCGGTCTCGCCGGTGCGAATGCGAATTGTTTGTTCGACGGGGCTGACGAAAATCTTGCCGTCACCGATCTTGTCGGTTTTGGCCGCGCCGACGATGGCGTCGATGGCTGCATCGACCTGATCATCGTCCAGCACCACCTCGACCTTCACCTTGGGCAGAAAGTCGACGACGTATTCGGCGCCACGGTACAGTTCGGTGTGCCCCTTTTGTCGGCCAAAGCCTTTGACCTCGATCACGCTGAGGCCCTGAACGCCCACGTCCTGCAGCGCTTCCTTCACCTCGTCCAGTTTGAACGGCTTGATGATGGCTTCGATCTTCTTCATGGCGGTACCTCGCATGCTTGTCATCGGCTCTCAGATCACGTCTAAGTTTTGCTCACAATCGGATTGCGCACGGGCGGCTGTTGCAGTGCAGCAAATTTGCGGGGTGTGTCAAATTTTGAGCATGTTGCACAAAAAATGCGCAGAATTGAATCGGGCGAGGTTTGAGCCATGACGGAATTGCTGACAGCGGCGCAGATGCGGGCCATCGAACAGGCCGCCATCGATTCATGTGCGGTGACCGGTTTGGAACTGATGGAGCGGGCCGGGCGCGGCGTGGTTGAGGCGATTTTCGAGGAATGGCCGGAGCTGGCAGAAGAACACCATGGGCTGACGCCGGACCTGGCAACGGATTGGGGGCCAACACCCCAGCCGATGGAGGCTCTCGATACGGAGCCACGGCCGTTGCGGGCGGTGGTTTTGTGCGGGCCGGGGAACAATGGCGGTGATGGATTTGTTGTAGCTCGTCTGTTGAAGGAGCGGGGGTGGGGTGTGGAGGTGTTTCTTTTTGGGGATGCCGAGAAGCTGCCGCCAGATGCGCGGGTGAACTATGAGCGGTGGTTGGGGCTGGGAGGGATTTGTCATCCTTGGCTCTCGACCATTTATGACACTGATGGGGAACTGCGTGGCAAGTTGTTCTCTGCTGACTTGACCATCGATGCGGTATTCGGAACCGGGTTGTCGCGCGAACTCGGCAGTGTTCACGCCGATGTCAGGTCCGCTTTCGACCTGGATACGCGGGCGATCTGTCGGCTTGTGGCCGTTGATGTGCCCAGTGGCCTGTGTTCCGACAGTGGAGAGACATTGGGGATCGATTGTCGTGCCACTGGTGTCGATGAGTGCTTATTTGCATTCCAGGCTGAGCTGACCGTCACGTTTCATCGGGCAAAGCTTGGTCACCACACCGCCGTTGGTCCCGCCATATGCGGGAAAGTGGTCGTCAAAGACATTGGGTTACCGCAGGTACCTGCAACACCAGGTATCTGCCGCGCAATTGGCGAGCCGCGTGGGCCATGGTTGCGGAAGTCAGCGACAGGACACAAATTCGGCAATGGTCATGCCTTGATCCTGACCGGTGGGTTCGGCAAAACCGGCGCGGCGCGTTTGTCGGCACGCGGTGCGTTGCGGGTCGGTGCGGGGTTGGTGACCTTGGGTGTGTCGCCCTCAGCACAGATGGAGGTGGCCAGCCATATCACGGCTCTGATGATGACGCGTGTCGAGGGGGTCGAAGGGCTGATGGCCGTTCTGGAGGATGCGCGTCTCAACGCCTTGTGTCTTGGACCAGGACTGGGACAGGCGCGGGCGCGAGAGTTGGTGCCAGTGGCATTGGCGGCCAAGCGGGCGACGGTGTTGGATGCAGATGCGTTGTCGGTATTTGCGGATGAACCGGAGGCTCTGTTTTCGCAATTGCATGAGGATTGTGTACTTACCCCGCATGGAGGCGAATTTGCACGGCTGTTCCCGGATATTGCCGCTAAACTGAACGAGACGCCGACCAAGGGCCCGGCTTACTCCAAGGTGGACGCTACGCGAGAGGCAGCCAAACGGGCAGGGTGCGTTGTGCTGTTCAAGGGGCCGGATACTGTGATCGCCAACCCCGAAGGGCACTGTTCAGTGAATTCGGCGCATTATGACCGTGCGGCGCCTTGGTTGGCGACCGCTGGGTCTGGAGATGTGTTGGCGGGATTCATCACTGGGCTGTTGGCGCGCAGGATCGCGCCAATGCAAGCGGCCGAGATAGCCGCCTGGTTGCATGTGGAATGCGCGTTGGAATTTGGCCCCGGCCTGATCGCCGAGGATTTGCCGGAACAGCTCCCGACGGTTTTTCGAAAGCTTGGCGTTTAAGCGGCAGAGCGGATTTCGGCGGCGAGTGTTTGCGCGCCCAGTTCCAGCCCTCCGGCATAAAGGATGTGAGAGCTGTTGAAATGCAATTGGAACAGCTCCATTTCCTGCTTCCCCAGATCACGGATGAATTCGCCGTCCAGCAAGGCGTCAGCGCGCACCATGACTTGGGGGGCACCAAACATCGCCTGGGCGCGCCAGTCGCGGATCAGCACAGGTTGGCCTGCGGGTAGGGTCAGATCCTGTTCGGGGCGGGTGTCGCCCAAGGATCCGGCGGCGAAGGAAATCGCGTGCACGGTTTGGATTGTGCGTGTGACGCCCAGAACCTCTACAAAACCCGCGTCGCGGGTGATGATCTTGTCACCTGCCGAGATGAACTCGACCGGCACTTCGCCGTCTTGGGTCAGCAAGATGGTTCCAGATAGAAATCCGATGTCATCCATCGGTGTAGCATAGGGGTGCGAAAGCGGGTTTTCCCCACCAGCACGCCCGACCGTATTCGGTTTCATGGCGCTTCTCGCTCAGTTGCCTCATTACTTTGACTGCCACAATATGGCAAAGTTGTGCACAAGTCGCGGCATTTTTTGTCAAGCTCGGCTAACCATAGAGTACGAGTGGCTAAAACCTGTTGAAATCAGTGTTGATGAACAGCAAGCGAAAACAGCGATTGTGGCACTTGCCCCCGGCATAGTGGATGTGTATCTAGCGCAAGTCTCGCGGAGATCCCCTTATGTGGGGGGCTTCGGCGAGGATGCAGTGCGGGTGTGGCGGAATTGGTAGACGCACCAGATTTAGGTTCTGGCGCCTTTGGCGTGGGGGTTCGAGTCCCTTCACCCGCACCACTTCTATTTGACAAGAAAAATGGTGGGGCAAAGCTGCCTGGTTGTTGCGGTTACAACAATGTGGCGCTGAGAGTGTCGCCTGCGTTAGAGCGGGAAATTGCCACCCATCGAGACACTCTTGCTAATAATTCGCCAATGAATTGAAACCAAGCGTATTTCGATTATGCTGGGCGGGCACAGGGCTAGAGTTGAATTTATCTTGTCGGGTTCGTCTTTTCGTCTACGTCTTCTGAATAAACCAACCCCTGTGCTTCAAGAGCTTATGGGCCGACCTTCGGTCCGGCTGTTACTTAGATACGATACGCCTAGGACATTACATCGAGGTCCCTTCAATACAAATTTGCAGTTCCAAGGTGTTTGATACTCAAAACTAGAAGCCCAAATGGTGAAGAAAATGACACAAAAACTTATAGTTACTTCTGCCATCGCCGTATTCGCCGCGAGTGTATCCAGCCCGGCAGTGGCAGAACTGAAATGGGACAACTCGTCCGGTGGATACGTTAAGATTTATGGCCAGT
The DNA here is from genome assembly GCF_055693495.1 of Falsiruegeria sp. JB4-1. NCBI lineage: Bacteria > Pseudomonadati > Pseudomonadota > Alphaproteobacteria > Rhodobacterales > Roseobacteraceae > Falsiruegeria > Falsiruegeria sp. JB4-1. The sequence goes on along the minus strand of NZ_JBVFTZ010000001.1, from coordinate 2,594,653 downwards.
TTTCCCCGGCGTTCCAATCTGTCGATGACGGCGTGCAAAGCACGGACAATTTGGTCGACAACGCGCATTCGAATACGCGGGTTGGCATGTGGGTTCGCCAACCCCTCTCGAGTGGCGAGTTTAGTTTCAATTTCGAAACGGCGCTTGGTCTGCGCAGCTCTGGCGGCGTGAGCCAAACCAATACCCCCAAGGGGATTGACTGGGATCGAACCGATATTCGTAAGGTCGATTTTGCCTACAAGGCTGACTGGGGCACGGTTTATCTAGGGCAGGGGTCGATGGCGACTGATGGCGTGGCCGACAAATCTCTGAACAACAACATCATGACCACTTACAACGGCATCGGCGACTTCGCGGGCAGCTTTCAATTCCGAACCGCGGCAGGTGCCCTTTCCGGTGTGAGCATCAGTAGTGTGACACCAAGTTTGGACGGTGGGCGCCAAGGGCGCATTCGCTATGATTCCCCTACGTTCAACGGGTTCCAGGTGTCCTTGGCCGCGGGTCAGGATGTATTGACGCCGAACAGTAGCGACAAGTTCTATGACATTGCATTGCGTTACGTACGCGAATTTGGGGGTACCAAGGTTGCAGGTGGTATTGGTTTCTCGCGTCGAGATACCAATGGTGTTGATCGCGACGATACTTTTGGTTCGCTGGCGGTCAAACTTGAGAATGGCCTGAACTTTGCCTTCTCGGCTGGTAGCCGAAAAAACGACGGTGACTATACCTACTTCCTGGCTGGTTATGAGGCTGATTGGTGGCAAGCGGGGAAAACTTCGATTGCGGTGGACTTCTACAACGGAAATGACTTTGGTTTGGCCGGTAGGAAATCCAAGGTCATTGGCCTTGGATTTAACCAGAACATCGACAGTATCAGCACTCAGGTCTATCTGGGGTACCGGACACACGAGCTTTCGGATCCGGGTGTGGCCTATCAAGACGTAAACGCGGTCCTGTTTGGTGCGCGCTGGCGGTTCTGATCATACTTCAGAAAACAGAGATTGTTGAACGCCGCGTTGTTACGCGGCGTTTTTTCTTGTGCCTATCCAGAACTGAAATTCGAAAGACCGCTGATGATTGGTGAGCCTACTATTTTGAGGTCATTTTTGGGCGGATAGCTGCAATTACAAAGTGCTTGATCAGCGGAACGCCGCCGCCGTCATCGCGCAAGCGCAATTCCGATATGTGATCAGGTCATGCGTATACGCACGATTTTCTCTTGTGACAGGTTTTTCGAAATCACGCCTTGTCGTGCAAATCCCTTGTTTCTTTGGCGTGGGGGTCTTTGCGACTCAAATTCACTGTGACGGAATTGCAATAGAGAGGCTGGAGGGGGGCTCGATCTCTTCAAGATCTCCGGTCCATCTCCATATTCCCGACTGTTACTATCAGAAACACACTGCGGTGAAAAAATGTCACAAAAACTTAAACTTACATCCGCCTTTGCATTGGTCGCGACAAGCGTTGCAGTACCGGCTGCAGCGGAATTGCGCTATGAAAATGGCAACGGCGGATGGGTGCAACTGTATGGTCAGTTCAACCCAGCGATCACCTCGGTCGACGACGGCCAGCAACGCGAAACCAACTTCACCGACAGTTCGATCTCGAATAGCCGGATCGGCGTACGTGGTGGCCAGGACTTTGGCGCGAACACCTTCACATTCCGTTTTGAAACCGGTCTGAGCTTGCCGGGTTCAGCTGATATCGATCAGAATGGCCGCAACTCCAGCGGTTGGTCGCGTGAAGATATCCGTTACATCGATTTTGCCATGCGCGGAAGCTACGGCACGTTCTCGGCAGGGCAGGGCAGCATGGCGTCGGATGGTGCTGCGGGCGTTGACTTGTCCTATGTTGGGACCGTGCTGAACTCGGCTACGACCGACTACAACGACAGCTTCCTGTTCCGGGATACCGCAGGCGCGCTCAGTGGTCCGACCGTTGGCGATACTGTCAGCGACCTCGACGGCCCGCGCCGGACCCGTGTGCGCTATGACACTCCGGAGTTCAACGGCTTCTCGGGTGCAATCGCCTATGGTCAGAATGCCTTGTCGCGCACCGACGACGACGATTACTATGACATCGCCCTGAACTATGCGAAAGACTTTGGCGCTGCTGAATTCCAAGCGTCCATCGCGTACCTGGTTCGTGACCGCGCAAACGGTGCCAAGCGTTCCGACACTGTTGGTTCGGCCTCAGTCAAACTGCAGAATGGTCTGAGCTTCACCATGGCAGCCGGTAACCGCAGGGATGACGCAGCGGGTGCAACCGACCCCAACTACGTCTACGGCAAGATTGCCTATGAGCAGGACTGGTTCTCGATCGGCACCACCGGCATCGGTATCCACTACAAGGACGGCAGCGACTTTGACACCAACGGTTCGAAAACCAAGGTGATCGGTATTGGTATCGCGCAGCGCATCGACCCGATCAATGCTGACGCATATTTTGGCTATCAGCAACACGAGCATGATGCAGTTGCGGCAAACTATCAGGACAACCAGTCCATGATCCTGGGCGCCCGCTGGAAGTTCTGATCTTCGTATCAGATTGTCAAAAGAACACGTCGCTCTCCCTCGTGCGGCGTGTTTTTTGTTGGTTTGGCGGCAAGTCTTGGCCTGTTCCTGTGCAATGCCTCTTGCACCGGCGCGGCTGGGCAAATAGAAGGCGTCAAATTTCCCGGCGCGCCCATTTCGCGCGCCCCGATTCCTATGGGGACTAAGAATGCAGGTTACCGAGACGCTGAACGAAGGTTTGAAACGCGGTTACAACATTGTTGTGACGGCTGACGAGCTGGACTCGAAGGTTAACGAAAAGCTGGTCGAGGCGCAGCCCGAGATCGAAATGAAAGGCTTTCGCAAGGGCAAGGTGCCCATGGCCCTGCTGAAAAAGCAGTTTGGTCAGCGTCTGCTGGGTGAAGCGATGCAAGAAACCATCGACGGCGCCATGAACAAGCATTTCGAGGACAGCGGTGACCGTCCGGCGCTGCAGCCCGAAGTCAAGATGACCAACGAAGACTGGAAAGAGGGCGACGACGTTCACGTCGAGATGGCTTATGAAGCGCTGCCCGAGATCCCCGAGGTTGACCTGAAGTCGATCTCGCTGGAAAAGATGGTCGTCAAGGCGGATGATGCTGCCGTAGATGAAGCCTTGGCTAACCTGGCCGAAACCGCGCAGGACTTCAAAGCGCGCCGCAAGGGCTCCAAAGCCAAAGACGGCGACCAGGTCGTGTTTGATTTTGTCGGCAAAGTAGATGGCGAAGCGTTCGAAGGTGGTTCCGCCGAAGATTACCCGTTGGTCCTGGGCTCCAACAGCTTCATTCCCGGCTTCGAGGATCAGCTGGTTGGCGTGAAGGCCGAGGAAGAAAAAGACGTCACCGTCACCTTCCCGGAAGACTATCAGGCTGAGCATCTGGCTAAGCAAAGAGGCCGTCTTCTCGTGCAATGTCAAAGAGGTCAAAGAGCCGGTTGCGGCTGAGATCAACGACGAGCTGGCAACCAAGTTCGGTGCCGAAGATCTGGCTGCCCTGAAAGGTCAAATCAGCGAGCGTCTGGAAGCAGAATATGCTGGCGCAGCCCGCGCGGTTCAAAAGCGTGCACTGCTCGACGCGCTGGATGAAAAAGTGTCTTTCGACCTGCCGCCGTCGCTGTTGGATGCCGAAGCTAAGCAGATCGCGCACCAACTGTGGCACGAGGAAAACCCGGAAGTGGAAGGTCACGACCACGCCGAGATCGAAGCTACTGAAGAGCACACCAAGCTGGCGGCCCGCCGCGTGCGCCTTGGTCTGCTGTTGGCCGAACTGGGCCAGAAAGCCGAAGTCGAAGTGACCGACGCCGAGATGACCCAGGCGATCATGGCACAGGCGCGTCAGTACCCTGGCCAAGAGCGTCAGTTCTTTGAATTCATTCAGCAGAACGCACAGATGCAACAGCAGCTGCGCGCGCCTATCTTCGAAGACAAAGTCGTCGACTATGTTTTTGAACTGGCTGCAGTGAACGAAAAAGAGGTCAGCAAGGACGATCTGGAGAAAGCTGTTGAGGCGCTGGAAGACGAATAATCATCGTCGGCACCAATGACATCAAAATGAAGGAGCCGCCCATTGGGCGGCTCTTTTCGTGAGTGGTGTTGGCGTGGCTCTGAGTGAGCAGCCTCAAGCTTCGTTAGCCAGCGCCCAGGGCGATTGACGCAAAGCAAGCTTTTGCTCAGGCGAGAAGCTATCACTGAGGGCTTCGATCAGGGACAATACGGATTTAACCTCTTGTTCTGTTCGTGCCGCTCTCATCTGCTCGACAAAATACTTCTCAAGTGAGCTGAGGGGTTTGTGATCTCGGTTCGCCGGAGTGGGGGAGATAAGATCCAGGGGCATATCTTGGGTGCTCCTTGTTTTTTCTAAAAGTTTCAGTGCCTCATCCTCGGTGAGGAAAACATCATGTTCGATGCCCGCAAATTCACGGACCCTGCTGATGCGCTCTTCGCTACAATCCAGAAGCGCAGCCAGTGCAGGAACCTTGCCCATGGGAACCGTTTTGCCGACGTAGTCGTAAGGCGCGTTGTTTGAACGCTTCAAGACACGGTCCATGATTGGGTCCATGACCGTGATGATGTCTTTGATGCCTGAACGCCGGGCGAATTCCAGCGAACCGATCATCAACTCACAGGTGGCATAAGAGACAGAGTTGCGATCTTTGCCGCGCGTCAACCGTTTGGTGTCAACGCAGAAACGGGTGGATTCCCACATCGTTGCGCTACGGATTGGCGGTTCGCCGTCTAGAATGGCGTGAAACACGTCAGACAGCATATGCGGTCCAGTCGTTTGCAAGGCCCGTACCGCCGAGACGACATTGCCCTCATCATCCAACCCAACCACATACGCAGGGTCCAGGTTGTCAAAGTCGTCGATTTCCTTGCCGTCTTGAATGTTAACTTCCCAGCCAAGTCTATCCCCAAAGACGCGGCCGCGCAGTCGAAACATGTCTTCTAGCACGTCAGTGAACAGGTGCTTATTGAGAGCATCAATTACGATAATCATATATTCCCCCATCGAGTGGTTATCGGTAAACCAATCGTTACCCATCTCAACGGAATGAACCATTGGGGGTTTCCCGTAATCGCCAGAAAAGTGAACTTTTTGGAGAATGTGCAAAGTTTGGCCCGCAAAGCCAGTCAACGGAGTGCCGACAACGCAAAGAACGCGATCACCAGCGGGTAAACCACTAATATTTGGCTAATTTGTCAGCCCGGGAAGATCAAACCGTGCCCAATTGCACGACCGACGGCCTGTGCGGTTGTCAGAGCATACAGTTTTTCCCGGCTCGACCGCAGATGCACTTCGACGGTCCGATGGGATATGGACAGGATGTCACCAACATCCTGTTGGGATTTACCTGCGGCGACCCATTGCAAAATCTCAATTTCCCGTTTCGAAAGTGAGGGGTGCATCAAAGCGCGCGTCAACGCGTCAGAACTCATGACTGAATCGTGAATGTGAACAGCCATCGACTGCAAATCGCTAATGACATGGGCGACAAGCTTGTTCCATTCATCCTTGCTGCAATCTCGGGTCACGCTAAGCAATCCGACGTCGCCGTATGGTCCACGCACAGGGATCGTCATGCCCTGATCGCCAATGCCGAAATCGTGGGCGTCGCGAAACACCGTCTTGAACTCGTCGCCACGGTCAAGTCTGCTCCAATCAACCGGGGCAATACTTCGTTGCGGCATGTGCAGGGTGGGGTCGATCAGATGATAGCTCTGCTCGGTATAGTGCGTTTTCCATGTGTCATCATAGGTGACATGGCCATGGATAGTTCCACTTACCGGATTTATCCCCGCGTAAGCGACATGATCCATTTCGAATTTCTCGCGCACCTGCAGAATGAAACCACCGTAGTGATCTTCTGGCTTGGGCAGGGCCCCGAGATCCACAATATCCATTTTGACTTCAGCCAGGACAGTTAGGATGTCGGTACCTATCCCTGTATGTCTATTTTAGACGGGTGCGAACGGACCGACATGTTCTTGATTATGGTAAGAACAGCATGCTTTTGTTCGGCTGACAAGTCCGTAAATCTCTTTACAAGCTCCAGTGTGTCCTGATCGTCGCGAAAAACCGCCGAGTTTCTGGGGCGTTCATAGGGTTTAGTCAGAGAGTTGTCCTTGTGTGAGCTGTCATCAAAGAAATGACTGATGTGTACATCAAGCGCCTTTGCAATCATCCACAGACGCGATGCACTTACTCTGTTGACCCCGGACTCGTACTTCTGAACCTGCTGAAAGCGTACCCCGATAGCTTTTCCCAACTCAACTTGGCTCATTCCCAAATCGGTGCGTCTGGTCCGGATTTTTTGACCGACAATCCCGTCTATCGTTTCCATACTACGTACCTACGCGTCATCAAAGTAATGGTCATACCTTCTGCAGCCGATAGCAGCGTTGCCCGGTTGTCCTTTGGGCATCGAGTGCACATTGCTAAATGATACTGCCCCACATAGGGGTGCTAGGCAACATCATTTCATCTATAAGTTGTTTCTTTTTGGGGCCAAGCCATAGTTTCCTTGATGTGCAAAGAAAAAGATACATAAATACAAGTTGTTGAAGTGAACTGACATTAGCCTGGTGCTCAAGTGCCGAGCTTTAAGAGATGTACCGCTCAGAAATTTCTGAACGGAACGAATAGACAAAACAATTCACAAGGACATTCCGGGTTCTCTGATCAGGGGCACGGATGAAAGGGAGCAAAGAATATGATGAACAAGCTTGCCGCGGAATTTGTCGGAACATTCTGGTTGGTATTGGGCGGTTGCGGAAGCGCGGTGCTGGCTGCTGGTGTCGCGGACGTAGGTATCGGGTGGCTTGGCGTGTCTTTTGCCTTTGGTTTGACCGTCTTAACAATGGCTTTTGCCGTTGGACACATCTCGGGCGGACATTTCAACCCGGCTGTGACGCTCGGATTGGTCATGGGGGGAGGCATGACGCCAAAGAGCTGTTACCGTACTGGATTGCACAGGTTCTGGGCGCGATTGCTGCGGCTGTTGTGCTTTATATTATCGTGTCCGGTGGGAGTGGTTTCGAGGGTGTAGGCGGATTTGCATCCAATGGATATGGCGAGGCCTCTCCGCAAGGTTATTCAATGGCGTCCGGTTTTGTGATCGAAGTCGTGATGACGGCCATTTTCCTGATCATCATTCTTGGGGCCACGTCTAAGGGCGCCCCCGCAGGGTTTGCCCCGATTGCCATCGGTTTGGGACTGACCCTTATCCACTTGATTTCGATTCCAGTTACGAACACGTCGGTGAACCCTGCGCGGTCGACTGGTGTGGCACTGTTTGCTGACGGACCAGCGCTGGCACAACTGTGGATGTTCTGGGTGGCTCCCCTGATCGGCGCGGCATTGGGCGCTTTGATCTGGAGGGTCCTCTCAACTGACGACTGATCCTTTTGAGATCCCCCTGAAGGAGGCCCGTGTGACATGTCACGCGGGCCTTCGTCCGACTAGGGTTTGACAAGCCCGGTTTCCACCAGCATCCCACGACGTTTGGCTTCGTAGTAGTAGCCTGTAGCGTAAAGCCGTATGGCGCGGGATTGATCCCCATCTGCCAATAACCACGCACCCTTGAGATACTTTAGTGCAAACTCCAGGTTCGTTTCGGCATTCAAAAGGTCTTGAGGGGTCCCTTTGAAACCCATCGAACGGGCAGTGGCTGGCAGTATCTGAAGCAATCCGTAGTAGGGGCGATTTATTGCCCATGGTCGATGCGTGCTTTCTCGAATAGCCAACTTGTGAACCATTTCTCGCGGCAGTTCATAGTGATCAGCCCATTTGTTGATCGATGCGCGCAGTTCGGGCGTTTCGTTCGGGAACAGCGGCGGGTCATAGGCGGGCGGCGCGGGCTCTTCCCTACTGCAAGCCGCGGTGGCAAAGCTCAATGTCATCAAAATGGCGGAACGTCGTGTCAGGTGCTTCATTGGGATCTCCGCTCGGTAATCAGCTGACCCTATCCCACCACGACTTTGCCGCAAGCTCATATCCGCCACATGTGCTGAAAGTTGCCGACCTATCGCGATCGAACCTTGCCGATGACAAACGCAGGCTGATTTTAGAAGAACCCGACCTCAGCGACGTCAATCTGTGCCGTATGGTCACGTCCAAAAGCAACGACACCAACCGAAGTGACCGACCCGGCGGATACCGTCGAGCGTAACAGTCGACCTGAGCGTTCAAACGCAGAAAAGGGCAAACGAACCTCAGTCCAGCTCCCAGTGGTTTCAAAACTTGCCTGATAATATTGCCACGGAAGCAGTGTTCCAGTCGTCCGCAAGTGAATAAAGTACGCTTGGTTGTTTCCTCGGACGACCATTCGAATACCTTGGGCATCCGATGGGGCGCGTGTTTCAAGCAAATGCCGAAACTGTATGAAGCCACCATTGTTTGCGGTGCTTACCTGACCTTCTAGACGGGCAAAGGAAGCGTTGGAAGACTGTTCAAAGCTTACCTTCCCTGTCGAAACGCCCCCCATCACCGTGTCTGCAACATATTGCCACCGGGATTCAGGGTTATTCTCAAAGATTTCAAATGGTTCAGCATTCAAGTTCATGGCTCCGATCAGCCAGAACTGGGCCGAAATAAGCAAGTGTTTGACGAGTTTCACCGGGCGCTCCTTAGTTCAGAAATACGATCGACAGATTCAGGACAGATGCGAAGGTTACCCAAGCAAGGTAGGGAAGCATCGCCAAAGCGGAGGGTCTGTCAGACGGCCAACTGACGCGAATGAAGAGGGCAATGACAAGCAGGAGAGCCGCGATCACACCGAGGGCGAGCGCGGGTTGCTGAAAGACAAAGAAGACAGGTGACCAAGTGAAGTTTAACGCAAGCTGTGCCCACCAAAGCTTGGATTGTGTGGACCGCGCATCAACCGCGTATGAGCGCCAGCCCGCTAGGGCAATTAGAACGTAAAGGATGGTCCATGCGGGGCCGAACACCCAATTGGGTGGGTTGAACCACGGCTTGCTCAAGGCAGCGTACCAATCCCCTGGCGCGGTCATGATGCCGATTGCAATGCCGCCGCCCATCACCAAAACAAGGAACGCCAAACGTGTAATCCAGCTTTGGCCGGTCGGGGGTAGGGCGGTTACGTTCATATCAGGTCACGCTTAAAGCCTTTAACAGGATTGCCCAGGAAGGGTGGCAGAGGCAGCGGACGAGAAGACCGCAGTGTTGGTTTGGTTGCCCTGCGCCAAGTGCACCGTTGCACCGGCAATCTCAGAGCCGGTGACCGTGATCTGGCGGGCACTCAAAGTGTCATCAACGTCGATTGTGAACGCTACAGATGCACCTGGCTTCAATCTTGCAACATCCAGGCTGAGTGCCGTTTGGCCGTCCAGAACGCTGGGAACTGCTGCAAGCGCGGATTGACCTTCGACCAATTCAAACGGCTGATACACCTCTACGCCTGCGCCGGACCCGGTCACGTCAAAGATCAGGGCGCCCTGTGATGATGATAAGTCCAAGCTAAGGGTTGCCGATTTGATGTCGCATGACCCGTTGTTGTTGATCTGGAACCGGTCCTTTGGTGCGCCTTCAATGAAACTGATATTCAGATCGGCTTGGGCCGCAGTGGCGCAGAGCAGAGACGCAGCGCAACAGGCGGCGAAGGTTTTCAAAATTGAGGTGTCCACTAAGATCTCCGAGGTTTCAGTTATGATTGATGAGTCTACGTCTCAAAACAGCGGATGGATCAAAGTGTGTTCAGAAGAACCGGCCCAAACAAAAAAAGCCGCGCAATTTCTTGCGCGGCTTTTGCTTTTCTCAAGCTGAAAGAGCTTAGGCGTTGGTGTCGTCCTCGGCCGGTGCATCTTCTTCTACAGCAGGGGCCAGCTCGTCGTCTTCCGAAGCGGCTGAACCGATGTCGTCGAACAGTTCGGCGATTTCGAATTCTGCAGCTGCTTCTTCTTCGGCGGCCAGTTCCTGGATCGACTTGCCCGATGCCTGCAGTTCGGCTTCTTCTTCCGAACGGGCAACGTTCATGTTGATCGTGACTTCAACTTCGGGGTGCAGTTTAACGGCAACCGCGTGCAGACCCAGATCCTTGATCGGAGCGATCAGGGCAATCTGTTTCTTGTCGACCGAGAAACCTGCTTCGGTCGCTGCGTCTGCGGCGTCACGCGGGGTGACCGAACCGTAAAGGGCGCCAGCGTCCGATGCTGAGCGAATCACGATGAACTGCTGACCGTCCAGCTTTTCAGCCAGCGCTTCGGCTTCTTTCTTGGATTCCAGGTTGCGTGCTTCCAGCTGCGCTTTCTGGGCTTCAAAGGACGCGATGTTGGCGTCCGATGCGCTCAGGGCTTTGCCTTGGGGCAGCAGGAAGTTGCGGGCGTAACCAGAGCGGACGTCGACGACGTCGCCCATCTGGCCCAGTTTCGCAACGCGTTCGAGAAGGATAACTTGCATGTCAGTCTCTCCTTACTTCACGGCGTAGGGCAGCAGGGCGAGGAAGCGGGCGCGCTTGATAGCACGGGCCAGTTCACGCTGCTTTTTTGCCGAAACGGCGGTGATACGGCTGGGGACAATCTTGCCGCGCTCAGAGATGTAGCGCTGCAGCAGACGAGTGTCCTTGTAGTCGATTGCCGGTGCATTGTCGCCCGAGAAGGGGCAGACCTTACGACGGCGGAAAAATGGTTTTGCGGCCATGGTTTAGTGTCCTTTTCTCAAGCTAAGATCAGCGGCGCTCGCGGCGGCCTTCGCGCTCATCGCGCTTCTGCATCTGGACCGAGGGGCCCTCTTTGTGCTCGTCGACCTTGATGGTCAGAACGCGCATCACGTCGTCATGCAGGCGCATCAGGCGTTCCATTTCCTGAACGGCCGGAGCAGGTGCGTCCGAACGCAGGAAGGCATAGTGGCCCTTGCGGTTCTTGTTGATCTTGTAGGCCATCGTTTTGACGCCCCAGTACTCGTGGTCGACAAGGCTACCGCCATTGTCGGACAGCACGGCACCAAAGTGTTCGATGAGACCTTCGGCTTGCGTGTTGGACAGGTCCTGACGCGCAATCATTACATGCTCATACAGCGGCATGTGAACTCCTGTTTCTATCAAGGCGCATTTCAAAGGCGGGGCCAGTTCCCTTTCACGACCCTGCCACGAGAGGCTGCGCGGTTATCCGTTTTGTGAAAGGATGGCCCCATATACACGGCTGGGCGGTGTGGGCAAGAGCTGATCGTTGTGAGCACTGGCTTTGGTGCAAACGTTTTGACCGAGTTGATCGGTTTCATACACAGTCAGCATCGTTGTGAACAGCGGCTTGCGATCTGAATGCTGGGGACAGTTAAGCCGCTACCTGATCCCTAGGTGTCCCACCGGCCATTGTTTGGTGTAAGTTGCAAGAAGCCTGTGCGTTCAGCATCAAATACAACGGTCGGAAAAAAGATGGGTCGAAAATACCTGAACGCATCAGCAGACGCGGCAACGTCCGCACCTAATCCATGGTATAGTGTACCAAGCCGCTGACCCGTGCAGATTGGAATTAAAGTGTGCCTCGTAACCGGCACCCCATTTTGGGGGCGCCGGAGAGAATAGCTACCAAAAGATCAGCTGGCTTGTTCCATGTTGCATTTGCGAGCTTGTTCGATCGCTTTGAAGGTTCCATCAAGGCTTACGTTGAATGCGAACTCTTCTTCTGGAAACACGGTCATGTCGTATCTTTTCATGACGTCTTCAACAAACTGGGGATTATTGGCGACGAAGTAACCTCCGGTGTAACCACCGGCCAAATTTTTGGTCTTTTTGCGCGCCTCTGCGCTGTATAGTTTTCCGTCAAGCGAGAGGATGATGTCTTCCTTGTTCCCTTTCAAGCCGATATCCGACTTGGTGAAAACGCCCAGGTAACCAAAATCATGATCCTTGGTGAGGCCCATTTGAACAACGTTTTCGTTCTCATCTACACGTTCGATCAGGCAGGAACCGCGGCTGGTGTCGACGTAGATCTTCCATCCGGATTCGGTACCCCAATCTTCAAACACTGAATCCGCTGACGGAAGAACGTCAGAGGCGAAAGCTGCTGAAGTGCCGAAACCTGCAAAAACTGCGGCAGTCAGAATTCTTCTAATTGTCATTTTTTTAGTCTCCCAGAAAAGGATATTTTTTAAGTGCCGATATCTGAATATGGCAATTTATAGTCAGCCTGAGTTGCAAGCTTTGTCAACCAGAGTCGGACTCTACCCCCAGTAGAGCGGGGGAAAGTCGCTCATGTATGCGAGCAACTTGCAGGCATGAGGATGAAATAGAGCTGTCATTCCCATTGGCAACGCGCCTGAGGACGCGAATTTCAGTGGGGGAAAGCCACCATGTTTCTCAGCTGCATCCAAATAATGTTCGCCTTTGACGATTGTGTTCACGACTTCAGAGATCCCAGTTTCAGGTAAAAAACCAGATTCTGATATGCCTGCATATTACCCCGGCTTTGCCCCATTTGGCCGCGCCTTCGCCCCATTCCTGTCACCTTGTTTACCGAAGGTTAATCAAAGCAGGCGGGATTGGCCCGTCTCAGGAGCATAGTGCGACAGGACACGACAGACATGACTGCGGTTCAACAGCAAAAACTGACACAACCATTGGCGATGCCCTCATTCGAGGACACCGTTCCACTGATGATCACCTTTGCGCCAAACTGGCCCATTCGGAGCGTAATGTTCCGGATCGTTGGTACGGCATTGATATTGGGTTCGGCCGGGATGTGGGTCATGCCTGGCACTTCGGTTGATCCAGAGCTTGCGATAATGAAGCTGGGTCTGTCTTTCTTTTTGTTGCTGTGTGGCATGGTCCTATTGATGATGCATCACGTGGACAATCAGCCGGACGCCTATTTTGATCCGATCCGCCGCGAAGTTCGCGTATTGCAGAAGAATAATCGCGGTCGTCCGCAAACTGTTCTGCGCCGCAGCTACGAGAGCTTGGGCAGCGTCAAGTTCCATGAGCGCATGATGGAGTTGTACGACGTGGATGGCAGCATCCTGATGAAACTCCCGTTGGAAACATCCGAGGTGCGTCATGCCCTGCGTACGCAACTGGGTGGCATGGTCAACATTGCCACCTGATCACGGATTGTTCATCTGGGAACAGACTCTGTTGGATAATTGAGACTTGTTTGCCGCCCTTGGGCGGCACATCCTTTTTTAACGTGGCCGTGATGCGGTCGCGTGTTTTTGCGTATTCAATGCATGGAGCCATTCCAATGAAAACCACCCTGCTGGCCGCCGCCCTGGCAACTGCAGCAACTGCAGGCTTTGCCGCCCCTGAAAAATATGTACTGGACTCCAGCCACAGTCAGGTTCTGTTCAACTACAACCACCTTGGGTTCTCGACCACCTATGGCATGTTCTCGGGATTCGAGGGCGAGATCATGTTTGATCAGGAAGACCCCGCGAACTCTTCGGTGAATGTGTCGATGCCAGTGATGTCGATGTTCACGGGCTGGGAACAGCGCGAAGGTCACTTTATGTCCGATGACTTTTTTGGCGCAAAAGAGGGTGACCTGGTGACCTTTTCCTCCACCGGGATCGAAGTAACCGGCGAAGGCACCGCCAAGATTACCGGCGATTTGACCCTGAACGGCGTGACCAAGTCGGTTGTTCTGGACGCGAAACTTAACCAGGTGGGTGAGCATCCGATGGCGGGCAAGCCTTGGGCCGGGTTTGACGCGACCACCACTGTGGTTCGTTCGGATTATAACCTGGGCAAGTTTGCGCCCTTCGTCGGCGACGAAGTGAACGTAAAGATCTCGATCGAGGCTATGAAGGCTGAGTAAGCGCCTTTTTCAGACACGAGAATGGGCCGTCAGAGTGGATCTGGCGGCCCTTTTCCGTGGTCGGACCTATTGGCCGCGTGTGGCGGTCAAAGCGATGTCCACGTCAACACCGAAGCCAAGCGAACCTTCGTCAGGCATGTGCGCGCCGACGGCAAAGTCCAACCGGTTGAGTTGCAGTTTGCCGGTCATGGTCGCTGTGTCGTCTTGCAGGTCCAGTGCAAAGGGTAAGGTGATCGGTACAGATTGGTCCCGTATGGTCAGCGGCCCTGTCACTTCGTAGCCGGTTTCGGATTTGGTGATTTCACCGTTGAAGTTGGCGGTTGGGAAGGTTTCGACATTGAAGAAATCTGCGCCCATGGCTTGATCCGTGACCGAACCCAATGTCAGCGAACCGATTGAAATAGTGACATCGACTGACCCGGCAGGTCCAGGCGCGGCAGGTTCGTCAAAGGTGATCGCAGCGGTCCAGTCGGCGAATGCACCCGACACAGGGCTGCCAAATTGCTTTACCGTGATCGCCAGCGAACCTTCGGTCACTTGCCAGTCTGATTGCACCGCCTCAAGTTCGGCCACTTCGGCCTGATCTGTGGCGTGAGAGTAGGCTCCGATCATGGCTCCACCGTACAGGGCGCCGCCCAACAGGATCAGGGCGCACAAGAGTGGCAGGAGCGAGTGTTTCTGAGCGGGAGGCTGAGGCAGCTCTGCTGAACCGGGCAGCATGCGGCGCAGCGTCATGTCGCGATCAACAACATGGTGTTTGACGGCCCCGACAATGTGCAAAACCAGAGCCCCGATCAGCACCCATTGCAGCACATAGTGCAAACCTGCAAACAGCTCGGCTACATGGGCATCTTTGGACACAAATGGCAGATTCTGCCCAAAGGGCCACCAGATAGGGGCAAAGCCGGTGGTGGCAGCGTGATGAATCCAGCCAGTGAGGGGCACGAACACCAGCGAGCCATACAGAAGCCAATGCACGGTTTCCGCCGCCAATGCTTCGAGCTTGTGGTTGGCATTGAGCAAGCCGGGTTTGGGTTGTGTCAGCGCCCAGAGAATACGCAGCAGGGCTACGAAGAAGACGGTGACGCCAACGGTCTTGTGCAATGAGAATAGGAGCGCTGCGCGCGCCACGTCCGCGTCGGTAGTGGGAATTTCGGGGTCAGTGACCGCCTCGGCCAGATTGTCAGCAATCAGACCCAGGGGCAGGGCTGTCAGGATCAGCAGTGCCGTGAGCCAATGAAAGGTTTTTGCTACGCCTCCGTAACTTTGGAAGGAGTTGGAGAGGGACATGCGGGTGCTCCTGTGTATTCCTGTGGCTACCCTACCTGGGATGACGCGACGTACAATATGCGACCGTGCACAGATGCCGTGCTTGTGTGCAGGCACGTGAGCGTTCTTGTGCATTTGCTTGTGCGGCGGCTCGTGTCGGTCTAAACCCAGCGTCAACTTTGGACAGCTCAGGACAAGATCGCAATGACCACAGCTTTCGTTTTCCCCGGTCAGGGGGCGCAAACCATCGGTATGGGTAAGGCTCTGGCTGATGCCTACCCGGCGGCGCAGGCCATCTTTGATGAGGTGGATGAGGCGCTTGGGGAAAAGCTGAGTGCGTTGATCTGGGAAGGCGACATCGCCGAGCTGACGCTGACGCGGAACGCGCAGCCTGCGCTGATGGCTACGTCGATGGCCGCGATGCGCGCGCTTGAGGCCGAAGGCGTTTCGATTGATGCTGCGTCCTTTGTGGCCGGTCATTCGCTGGGGGAATATTCGGCGCTGGCGGCGGCTGGGGCGATTTCGGTGGCCGACACCGCGCGTTTGCTGCGCACCCGTGGACTGGCGATGCAGAGCGCCGTGCCAGTGGGTGAAGGTGCGATGGCCGCCATTCTGGGGCTGGACCTGGAGGCTGTGCGCACTGTCGCAGAAGAGGCCGCTCAGGGTGAGGTGTGCCAGGCCGCCAACGACAATGATCCGACGCAAGTTGTGGTGTCTGGTGCAAAGGCCGCGGTTGAACGTGCGGCTGAGATTGCCAAGGAAAAAGGCGCCAAGCGCGCGGTGATGCTGCCTGTGAGTGCGCCGTTCCATTGTGCTTTGATGCAGCCTGCTGCGGATGCGATGGCCGAAGCCTTGGCAGGGGTCACTATCAATGCATCTGCCGTGCCGGTCATCGCCAACGTGCGTGCCGAAGCGGTGAGTGATCCGAACACCATTCGCCAATTGCTGGTCGAACAGGTCACCGGCTCAGTCCGCTGGCGCGAGAGCGTGCAGTATATGGCGGCTCACGGCGTGATCGAGGCGTGGGAGATCGGTGCGGGCAAGGCTCTGTCCGGTATGATCCGCAAAATTGACCGTTCGATTGCTTCGAAAGCGGTTGGAACGCCCGAAGATGTGCAAAAAGTCGTCCAAAACGACTCTTGAATGTTTGCAATTTTCACACCCCTGGGGGCATGGTTAACGCCACTGGAACACCCTGGGGTGCAGGAAGGAAATGACTATGTTTGATTTAACCGGAAAGAACGCCCTGATTACTGGGGCGTCTGGTGGCATTGGCGGCGAGATTGCCCGCGTCCTGCATGGGGCCGGGGCAACCGTGGGCCTGTCAGGCACACGGGTGGAGCCGCTGCAGGCGCTGGCAGATGAACTGGGTGAACGCGCGCATGTACTGCCTTGTAACCTGAGTGACGCTGAAGCGGTTTCGGCGCTGCCGAAACAAGCGGTCGAGGCCATGGGCTCGGTCGATATTTTGGTGAACAATGCAGGTATCACACGCGACAACCTGTTCATGCGGATGTCGGACGACGAATGGCAGAGCGTCATCGACGTCAACCTGAGCGCGACCATGCGTCTGTGTCGGGGTGTCATGCGTCCTATGATGAAGGCACGCTGGGGCCGGATCGTGAATGTTTCGTCCGTTGTGGGTTCAATCGGCAACCCCGGTCAGGTGAACTATGCCGCGTCAAAGGCGGGTATGGTTGGCATGGCAAAATCCATCGCACACGAAGTTGCCAGCCGGGGAATCACCGTTAACACTGTGGCGCCGGGCTTCATCACCACTGCGATGACCGACAAGCTGACTGATGATCAAAAAGCGGGACTTTTGACCAAAGTTCCGGCCGGTCGCATGGGTGAAGCAAATGAAATTGCGGCTGCCGTATTGTATCTTGCAAGCCCTGAGGCCGCTTATGTCACAGGCTCGACCTTGCATGTGAACGGCGGTATGGCCATGTTGTAAGCGCAACGCAGGGGCAAACGGCGAAATCGTTTGCCTCTGCGTCCGTCTATGCTATAGGCGGCGCATCTTTGATGGGGACGGGCGATGGGGTCTGTTCCCGCAGTTGCCCGGAACTCCGGGACCTTAACCGCCCGGATCGGGCAAAACCAAGCCACCCCGAGCGGGTACGGGCAGAACCGGGCAAAGCGCCCTGCATGAATGAGGAATTGACATGAGCGACGTCGCAGACCGCGTAAAAAAGATCGTTGTAGAGCACCTGGGTGTTGAAGAAGACAAAGTGACCGAGAGCGCCTCGTTCATTGACGATCTGGGCGCAGACAGCCTGGATACTGTCGAGCTGGTCATGGCCTTTGAAGAAGAGTTCGGGATCGAGATCCCCGATGACGCGGCCGAAACCATCCAGACCTTTGGCGACGCAGTCAAATTCATCACCGAAGCTTCTTAAGTTTTATTGTGAGCAAGAAAGCGGCGCTTCCCCGGCGGGGAGGCGCCGTTTTTCTTTGCGTGGTGTGAATTCAGCTTGCTCTGACAGTCTGGCAGTTGCACGGTGGGTCTGAGGCAGACCCGAACAAGACATCACGCGCAATGATCCGCAATATTCCCATGATCAACACTGCCAGGGTGACCCTGAGTGGTATGAGACCGGAAGATTTCGAACGGTTTGTCGAAATCTGGACGGACCCCGATGTCGTGCGTTTCATCGGTGGTGAGGCCAAGACTCGAGGCGAGGCTTGGGACGCGTTCCTGCGAAATGCGGGGCATTGGCAAATGACGGGGTTTGGTCAGTGGGCCATTGTGCTGCAAAGCACACGTCAGATGGTTGGTCAGGCTGGGTTTTTCTTTAAGGATAGGGCTTTGGGCGAGGACTTTGACATCTACCCCGAAGCTGGTTGGGTTCTTTTGCCCGAAGCGCATGGCCTAGGTTTGGGTTTTGAGGCCGTACAAGCCGCGCATGATTGGTTCGACCGGGTAATTCCGGGTGTTTTGGTGGCGATGGTCGATACACGAAACCAGCCATCGGTAAAGCTGGCGCACAAGCTTGGGTATTCATCTTTGCGTACGGCCGAGTATCTGGGGACTGAGGTTGAATTGTTTCGGCGAAACGGCCCGCCGCCGAGGTCCTGAAACACCCCGGGTTTTAGACGCCGCAAACAGATCGGACGATGCCGAAACTGGGTCATAGTCCAAAGATTCTCCACTGTATGGTACACTCGATTAGAGCGTGGCCACATTGAGCGGAGGAATAGGCTCATGATGATTTACCCAACCATGGAGCTCCAGCAGGGAAAATGTGTGACCCTGGACAAGGGGCGTTTGGATTCGGCGATGCTGTGGCATGTCGATCCTGTTGAAACCGCGCGGGCCTGGGCTGCTGCCGGGGCCGAGTGGATGCACTTGACCGACTTCGATGCAATTGATGGCAGCGATGCCAACGCCGAATTGGTAGAAGAGATCATTCGCTCGGCCGGAATTCCGGTTCAGCTTGGCGGTGGTATGCGCACCCGCGAATCCATTGAGTATTGGATCGACAAGGGAGTTGGGCGCGTTGTCGTGGGCACCTTGGCTGCGCGAGATCCACAATTGGTGAAGGAAGTGGCGAAACACCACCCGGACCAAATCGTGCTGGCCGTCGACGTCTGGCAGGGTCAGGTGATGACCGAAGGGTGGCGTAGTTCCAGCGCATTCACACCGGAGGGCTTTGTCGAAGCTTTTGGTGACACTCCCTTTGCGGGCATCGTGGTGACTGACATCGACAGCGACATGGAAGACGTCGAAGCGCAGCTGGGTCTGATTGCCGGTCTGGCGGAAAAATCGCGGACGCCCGTGATTGCCAGTGGTGTTGTGCGCAGCGTCGACGACATCGCACGGCTAACCTATCTGCCCAACATCTCGGGCGCTATGGTCGGGCGGGCGCTGTTCCGCAAAACCGTGGATCTGGCTGAGGCTCTATCAGTGTCGCAACCGGGGCCGGAACCGGTGGCCGAGTTCCAATAACGCAGCAAAAAACAGATCGCGCCTCTTGTGGGTGCAAAAATTAGCCCAATATGGGCGGTTGGGCCGAATTGCGCTTGTGTCAATTCGGCCCTTGCTCTTGCCCCCGGACCCTTGGGCGGGGTATGAGCGGTTTTCAAAGGCAAGCAGGCAAGAGGGCAGTTCATGCGCAGAGTCGTTGTAACCGGTTTGGGTTTGGTCACACCGCTGGCCAGCGGAGTCGAGGAAACCTGGTCGCGATTGTTGGATGGGCAATCGGGCGCGGGTCCGATCACCCTGTTCGATGCAGAAGCATCGGGCGTTACCACAACCTATGCCTGCGAAGTTCCGCGTGGCGATGGCAGTGACGGGACATTCAACCCAAATGACTGGATGCCGCCGAAAGAGCAGCGCAAGATCGAGGATTTTATCCTTTATTCCATCGCAGCCGCGGACATGGCCGTACAGGATGCGGGCTGGACGCCTGAGGACGAAGAAGAAAAGTTGCGCACCGGCGTTCTGATCGGATCGGGTATTGGTGGTCTGGGTTCGATCGCAAACACCGCCAACCTTATCCGCGACAAAGGCCCGCGTCGGGTCTCGCCGTTCTTTATTCCGGGCGCGCTGATCAACTTGGCTTCGGGTCAGGTGTCGATCCGTCATGGCTTCAAAGGTCCAAACCATTCGGTGGTGACAGCGTGCTCGACCGGGGCACATGCCATTGGGGACGCAAGCCGGATCATTCGTGCAGGTGATGCAGATGTGATGATCGCGGGTGGTGGCGAGGGCTGCATCTGCGAGATCGGGATCGCGGGTTTCAACGCGTGCAAGGCGTTGTCGACGAAATATGCGGACAACCCGCAAGCCGCGAGCCGCCCCTATGACAATGACCGTGATGGGTTCGTCATGGGTGAAGGCGCAGGCATCGTGGTTCTGGAAGATTATGAACACGCCAAAGCGCGTGGTGCCAAGATTTACGCCGAGGTGCTGGGCTATGGCATGTCGGGCGATGCCTATCACATCACCGCGCCGTCCGAGGATGGCGATGGGGCCGAGCGTTCGATGCGGGCAGCCTTGCGCAGCGCCGGTCTGGAGCCGTCGGATTTGGATTACATCAACGCGCACGGCACCTCGACCATGGCAGATACCATCGAGTTGGGAGCGGTTGAGCGGCTTTTGGGGGATCATGCGGCAAATGCCACCATGACTTCGACAAAATCTGCAACCGGTCACTTGCTGGGCGCGGCTGGCGCGATTGAGGCGATTTTCTCAATCTTGGCGATCCGTGATCAGGTGGCACCACCCACGATCAACCTAGACAATCCGGCCGTTGAAACGCCGATTGATCTGGCGCCAAACGCCAAGCGTGAGCGCAAGATCGACGTTGCCTTGTCGAATTCGTTTGGGTTTGGCGGCACAAATGCGAGCGTGATCTTCGGGAAACCCGAGTAATGTGGCGGGCGCTTGCCTCGAATATGCTGACCATTCTAGTGGTTGGCATGTTTCTGGCTGCGGGTGTGATCCTGTGGGGACAGTCGCAGTATACGGCCCAGGGGCCATTGGATCAGGCGATCTGTCTGCAGGTCAAGACCGGCTCGAACATGGGTCAGGTGAGTAAGGAGCTGGAGCGCAGCGGGGCCGTTTCAAATGGTACGATTTTTCGGTTGGGCGCTGACTATAGCGATAAAGCCAGTCAGCTGAAAGCGGGCAGCTTCCTGATCGCTGAAGGTTCGACAATGGAAGATATTGTTGAGCAAATTACCCGCGGTGGGGCGAGCACTTGCGGCACTGAAATTGTCTACCGAATTGGTGTTACCCGACTACAGACACAGATCCGGGAATTGGACCCTGCAACCGAACGTTTCGTCGAGTTGGCATCTTTTGATCCATCTGGAGAAGATATTCCGGGGGTATACGGCGAGAAACGCAAAGAGCGCGACACGCGGTACCGTGTGGCCGTGGCTGAAGGTGTAACCAGTTGGCAAATCGTTGAAGGCCTGAAGGCGATGGACGTGCTGGAAGGTGATGTGACCGAGATACCCCAAGAAGGTATGTTGGCTCCTGACAGCTATGAAGTGACACCCGGCTCTCAGCGTACCGCGATTTTGGCGCAAATGCAGGAAAAACAGGAACTGCGTATCAACTCTGTTTGGGAGAGCCGTCAGGACGGATTGCCTCTCGATGGTCCTGAGGAAATGTTGATCTTGGCGTCTATCATCGAAAAGGAAACAGGTGTTTCTGAAGAACGTGGGCAGGTGGCGAGTGTGTTTACCAATCGATTGAACCAGGGCATGAAATTGCAAACAGATCCGACCGTGATCTATGGTATCACGAAAGGCCAAGGTGTACTTGGACGTGGTCTTCGCCGGAGTGAGCTTCGTCGCATAACGCCCTGGAATACTTACTTGATTGACGGCTTGCCGCCAACTCCGATTGCCAATCCTGGACTTGCCAGCCTTGAGGCTGCAGTGGCACCAGATGAGACCGACTATATCTTCTTTGTAGCCGATGGAACGGGTGGTCATGCCTTTGCCGAAACGCTGCAAGAGCACAATCGGAACGTAGCCAAATGGCGTGAGATTGAAGCCGAAAGAAACAACAACTGAAACGGGCGGCCCAGGCCGCCCTTTTTCCTTCAGATTAAGAATTTATTAATAATAACGGGCGCTTAGGTGTTGCGCCTGTTGCGCCAAGCCTTGACAGAGCGTCCGGTTTCAGCTATAAGTTGTGTCATGCTAGAAGAAGTGGGCAAACGGCCCCGGAGATGATCCGGAGGTCGTTTTTCGTTTCTCTCGTGCGGAGATCACTCACGCATGAGGTCCAAAGCACACATGACTTTGATTACCCCGGAGGAGCGGATTTCGCAGACGGCTGAGCTTTTGCAGTCCCTGGAGAGATCCATTCGCGATTTGCGGCAAGCGGCGGAAGACCTGCGCAAGCAGATCGAGACCGGGGAGGATGCAGATCTTGCTGGAACCAGCAAGCAGTTGGGATCGGTTAAGTCCCTGATCAGCAACTGTCAAAAAGTGGAGACGAGTTTTGTCGAAGAACACAACAGACAGGCCGGAATTGCCCAAGGCGGCTATGCGCTCGACCTTGACCGAGCTCGGTTTGAGGTCGGGTGCAGGCTGGCTCGCCTCCGCACCTGCTGCGACGCGCGAGACATTTCTGAGTGAGATCGGGGAGGGAGGGCTTTGTGCCCTCCCTTTCCTTTTTGAGTTCTGGGCGTTTCCGCATCAGTTTCCGCCCGATGGAGATTGGCGATCCTGGGTGATCATGGGCGGACGCGGTGCGGGCAAGACGCGTGCCGGTGCCGAGTGGGTGCGTTCGATCGTTGAGGGGAGCAAGCCGCTTGATACAGGGCAAAGCAAACGCGTGGCGCTTGTCGGTGAGACGTTCGATCAGGTGCGGGACGTGATGATCTTTGGCGACAGCGGGATATTGCAGTGTTCGCCCCCGACCGTCGCCCACGGTGGAAGGCAAGCGAGCGAAAACTGATCTGGCCCAATGGTGCCGAGGCGCAGGCGTTTTCGGCGCATGACCCCGAGGGGCTGCGCGGGCCGCAATTTGATGGGGCCTGGGTTGATGAGTTGGCCAAATGGAAGAAGGCAAGAGAAACCTGGGACATGTTGCAGTTTGCGCTGCGGTTGGGGGATCGGCCGCAGGTTTGCGTGACTACAACGCCGCGCAATGTTGGCGTTCTGAAACAACTGTTGGAGTCGCCGTCGACCGTGACCACACATGCGCCTACTGAGGCGAACCGGGCCAATCTAGCTGCGTCGTTTCTGGAAGAGGTGCGGGCGCGCTATGCGGGGACGCGATTGGGACGTCAGGAGCTGGACGGGGTTCTGTTGCAGGACGCTGAGGGCGCATTGTGGTCGTCAGATCAGTTGGAACTTGCGCGCAAATCAGAGTCTCCGGCGTTGGATCGGATTGTGGTGGCGATTGACCCGTCTGTTACGTCTGGCGCGCAGGCCGATGAATGCGGGATCGTGGTGGCTGGCGTGAAGATGAAAGGCCCGCCGCAGGATTGGCGCGGCTATGTGCTGGCCGATCGAACAGTACGCGGCAAAGGGCCGTCTGGATGGGCTGCGGCGGCGATTGCGGCGATGGATGAGTTTGGGGCCGAGCGGCTGGTTGCCGAGGTGAACCAGGGCGGGCAGTTGGTCGAAGAGGTGGTACGTCAGATCGACCCGTTGGTGCCGTTCAAGGCGGTGCATGCCTCGCGTGGGAAAGTGGCGCGGGCGGAGCCTGTGGCGGCTTTGTACGAGCAGGGCAAAGTGCGCCACGTCGGGAATCTGTCCGAGTTGGAAGAGCAGATGTGCCAGATGACCGCGCATGGGTTTGAGGGGCAGGGGTCGCCGGACCGTGTGGATGCATTGGTCTGGGCGATGCATGAACTGATGATTGCGCCTGCTGCGCAGTTTCGACGTCCGCGTGTTCGGGCTTTGTGAGTGTTGCGCGAGCACCGTTCGCTCTGTTTCCAGCCCTTCAACAATCTTCAGCGATAACTCTCATCAACAAGGCCGAGCGGCGTGTCCGGCGCAGCGGTGAGCAGATAGGAGCATCAGATATGGTTTTCGATTTCTTGCGTCGCAATGCTGTTGGCGACAAGGCAGCGCACGAGACCAAGGCAAGTGCGGCAGGCCCCATTGTGGCCTGGCAGACGAGCGGTCGCGTTGCCTGGAGCCCGCGAGATACCGCCTCACTGACACGGACAGGGTTTGCGGGCAACCCGGTCGGGTTTCGTTCGGTCAAGCTGATTGCCGAGGCGGCGGCGGCGCTGCCGCTGGTGTTGCAGGATCGTGAACAACGCTTTGATGTGCATCCGCTGCTGTCGCTGATCAAGCGACCCAACGGCGCGCAGGGGCGGGCCGAGTTGATGGAGGCGCTGTTTGGGCAGCTGCTGTTGTCGGGCAATGCCTATGTCGAGGCGCTGCAGGCGGAGGATGGTCTGCCGTTGGAGCTGCATGTTCTGCGCTCGGACCGGATGTCGGTGGTGCCGGGGTCAGATGGTTGGCCGGTGGCGTTTGATTACACTGTGGGGGCCAAGAAACACCGCTTTGACGCGGAGGCGATCTGCCACATCAAGTCGTTCCATCCACAGGATGACCACTATGGCTTTGCGCCAATGCAGGCGGCGGCGATGGCGGTGGATGTCCACAATAGCGCCTCGCGCTGGTCCAAGTCGCTGCTGGACAATGCGGCGCGGCCTTCTGGCGCTTTGGTTTGGAATGGCGGCGACGGGCAGGGTGTCATGGCCGAGGATCAATTCCGTCGATTGAGCGACGAGATCGAGGCCAACTATCAGGGCGCGCGAAATGCGGGACGTCCGATGGTGCTGGAGGGCGGCCTGGATTGGAAGCCGATGGGCTTTTCGCCCTCCGACATGGAGTTTCAGAAGACCAAGGAAGCCGCCGCCCGCGAGATCGCGCTGGCCTTTGGGGTGCCGCCTATGTTGCTGGGCATCCAGGGTGACGCGACCTATTCGAACTATCAGGAGGCCAACCGGGCGTTCTATCGCCTGACGGTTCTGCCCCTGGTGACGCGGGTGGCGGCGGCGTTGGCGGAGTGGTTGTCGGGCTACAGCGGCGAGGATCTGATGTTGAAACCGGATTTGGATCAGGTGCCTGCTCTGGCCTCGGAACGGGACGCGCAATGGGCCCGGGTAACGGGTGCAAATTTCCTTACGGATGCCGAAAAACGGGCCCTATTGGGGCTGCCTGCGGTGAGTGGTGACACGGATGGCTGATGGCAATGGGCATCCGACGTTCGAATGCGCGCCGGGGTTGAAGCTGGCGGCACATGAGCGAGTGATGACCATTCAGCTGGAGCATATCAATCGCCGGTTGGATCAGCTCGAAGAGATGATCGAGCGGCTGGAAAAGCGGTTGTGGCTGACGGTCTATGGCGTGGTCGCGGTGATCCTGGCACAGGCATTCCAGTCGGTTTTGAATGCCGCAGCAAACTGAAACATCAATGGGTTACGAGGAGTATCTCATGGAAATTGATACCGGATTAGAACATAAATTCGCGCGGTTTGGCGAGGGTTTGACCGTCTCGGATGACGCGGTGATCGAAGGCTATGCGAGCCTGTTTGGTGAAACTGATCAGGGCGGCGACAATGTTCAGAAAGGGGCTTATCGCGCCTCGCTCAAGACGCTGTCGGCCTCGGGACAGCGGGTCAAGATGCTTTGGCAGCATGATCCGGCGCAGCCCATCGGGGTCTGGGATGAGGTACGCGAGGACGATAAGGGCTTGAGGGTCAAAGGGCGTCTGCTTGAGACCACGCAAAAAGGGCGCGAGGCGGCGGCTTTGATCCAGGCGGGTGCGATTGATGGGCTTTCAATCGGCTATCGCACCAAGCGGGCCACCAAGAATGACAAGGGCCAGCGGCTCTTGACCGAACTGGAGTTGTGGGAGGTGTCGCTTGTGACCTTCCCGATGCTTCCCAGTGCGCGGGTAGCGGCAAAGGGGACAGCCCCTGAAGTCGAAGGCATCTGGCGCAGCATTGCCGAGGTGTTTGACAGTGCCCGGCAGGAGATGGCGCGCAGGTAACGGCGCCGCAAACACACCCAACAAAAGGACGTGCTGATGAGCAAGACCGATATCGCGGCCTTGGCCGGAGAGGGTGCGCCCCTGGTTCATGAAGTGAAGCAGGCAGTGACCGGCTTCGTAAATGAATTCAAGGGCTTTCAAGATGAAGTTCAAATGAAACTGAAACAGACAGAAGAGCGACTGACCATGCTTGATCGTAAATCTCAATTCGCGGCACGTCCGCATCTGGCCGCCTCGATCGACGAGGGCGCGCCGCATCAGAAAGCATTCAACGCCTATGTGCGTTCGGGTGATGATGACGCCTTGCGCGGCCTGGAGATGGAGGGCAAATCGCTTGTCTCTTCGGTCAACAGTGACGGCGGATACCTAGTTGACCCTCAGACGGCTGATACTGTCAAATCAGTGCTCAAATCGACCGCGTCGATCCGTTCGATTGCCAATGTGGTGAACGTCGAGGCGAACTCTTTTGACGTGCTGATCGACCATACCGATGTTGGCGCTGGCTGGGCCGATGAGACCACGGCGACGGCTGAGACTGGTACGCCGTCGATTGACCGCGTCTCGATCCCGTTGCACGAGCTGTCGGCCTTGCCCAAAGCATCGCAGCGCCTGTTGGATGACAGCGCGTTTGACATCGAAGGCTGGCTGGCTGGCCGCATCGCCGACAAATTCTCGCGGGCCGAAGCGGATGCCTTCATCAATGGCGACGGTGCCGACAAGCCGCGTGGTTTCCTGGACCACCCGGTGGTTGAAGATGGCACTTGGAGCTGGGGCAACATCGGTTATGTGGCCTCGGGCGTTGCGGGTGGTGTGGATGCCGACGACATCGTCGACCTGGTTTACGCCTTGGGGGCGCAGTACCGTGCCAATGGCACCTTTGTGATGAACTCGAAGACTGCGGGCTTGATCCGCAAGCTGAAGGATGCCGATGGCCGTTTCTTGTGGTCCGATGGTCTAGCGGCGGGGGAACCTGCGCGTCTGATGGGCTATCCGGTGGTCATCGCCGAGGATATGCCCGATGCGGCAACCGACAGTTACTCGATTGCCTTTGGTGACTTTGCCGCCGGTTACACCGTGGCCGAGCGTCCCGATCTGCGTGTTCTGCGTGATCCGTTCAGCGCCAAGCCGCATGTCCTGTTCTACGCCACCAAGCGCGTGGGTGGTGACGTGAGCGACTTTGCGGCCATCAAGCTGCTGAAATTCGGCACTGCCTAAGCGGTGCTGAATCCGGGACCGGTGCGCTGGTCCCGGGGGCGGGCGCGCGCCGGGAATGGGCCCTTGCGTTGTCTAGCTGCTCCCCTCCGTCCGAGCAACGTGAGGAGAAGTGTGCCCGCCCGTATCCGACGGATTTGGCCCGGCTGAGGGCCCCGAGCTTGCGGAGAGAAGTGATGATGTTGATCGAGGAAACACCTGTCCCGGACGTGGCGCTGCCGGTGGACCAGTTCAAGGCGCATCTGCGTCTGGGCAGCGGCTTTGCCGAGGATGACGTGCAGGACGATATGCTGAGGGGCTTTCTACGTGCGTCGATTGCGGCGATTGAGGCGCGGATCGGCAAGGTGCTGATCACCCGGGCATTTTCCTGGAGCGTGAATGGCTGGCGCGATCGCGCTGGCGAGGTTCTGCCCGTGGCGCCGGTGCGCGAGATTTCCGCGCTGGTTCTGACGAATGCTGTAGGTGATGAGGCAGCTGTAGCGCTGGGGGACTATCGGCTGGAGAAAGACAGCCAGCGCCCGCGTCTGCGTCCGAAGGGAATTTTGTTGCCTGCGTTGGCGACCGGTGGATCGGCCAAGATCAGTTTCGAGGCCGGGATGGCCGGGGATTGGGGTGGATTGCCTGCGGATCTGGGACAGGCGGTGCTGCTGCTGGCGGCGCACTACTACGAATATCGCGATGAAACCAAGCTGAGCGATGGCTGCATGCCCTTTGGGGTAACCAGCCTGATCCAGCGCTATCGCATCATGCGCTTTGGCTCCGGAGCGGTGCAATGAAGCGGCCGCATCTGAACCGGCGTCTGGTGCTGGAACGCCCGACACGCGCCGCTGATGGGGCGGGTGGTTTTACCCAAGGTTGGGAGACGCTGGGCACGGTTTGGGCTGCCGTCAGTGCGCGCACGGGGCGTGAGACTTCGGTCGGTGGCGCGGCGTTATCGCGGATGAGCTACCGGATTGTTGTGCGCGGTGCGCCGTTGGGAGCGAGCAATCGTCCGTCGCCGGACCAGCGGTTCCGTGATGGCTCGCGTGTTTTCGTGATCCGCGCTGTGGCCGAGTACGACCCGGTCGGGCGGTTCCTGACATGCTTTGCAGATGAAGAGGTAGCGGTATGAGCTATGGAGTGGCAGCGGCGCTGCAGAGTGCGGTTTACGACCTGTTGCAGGTGGATACGAATGTTGATGCCCTTGTAGGCGATGCGATCTATGACGCGCTGCCTGCCGGCACTTTGCCGCAGACCTACGTGCTGCTGGGGCCCGAGGATGTGCGAGATGCCTCTGACAAAACGGGCCGGGGTGCACGGCATCAGTTCACTATTTCCATTGTATCCGAAGTGGCGGGGTTTGCGGCGGCCAAGCAGGTTGCAGCAGCCATTGGGGACGCCTTGGCGAATGCCTCACTGACGCTCAACCGAGGGCGGGTCGTGGGGCTGTGGTTTGAGCGGGCAACGGCGCGTCGCACGGGCTCAACTGGGCAGATCCGGCAGATCGATCTGCGGTTCCGGGCCCGCGTGGAAGACAACTAATCAACCAATCACTGGAGAGACGATATGGGTGCTCAAAACGGTAAAGACCTGTTGATCAAGGTCGACATGAATGGTGCCGGTCAGTTCGAGACCGTCGCAGGCCTGCGCGCTACGCGGGTGAGTTTCAACGCAGAAAGCGTGGATGTTACCAGCTTGGAGAGCCAGGGCGGGTGGCGTGAACTGCTGTCGGGGGCAGGGGTCAAGTCGGCCTCGATCTCGGGCTCGGGAGTGTTCAAGGACGAGGGCACAGATGAGCGTACGCGGCAGCTGTTTTTTGATGGTGTGACACCTGCGTTCCAGGTGATCATCCCGGACTTCGGCACGGTCGAGGGGCCGTTTCAGGTGACCGCGATCGAGTATGCAGGTTCGCACAATGGTGAGGCGACCTATGAGCTGAGCCTGGCAAGTGCGGGTGCGCTGACCTTTACGGCGCTGTGATCCGATGGCCAATCCGTGGACGGGAGAGGTGGCATTGACCATCGATGGAGAGCGGCGGGTGCTCAAGTTAACGCTGGGCGCATTGGCCGAACTGGAAGACAGCCTGGAGTGTGGCTCGCTCATCGAGCTGGTTCAGCGGTTTGAAGAGGCCGCTTTTTCCAGCCGCGATGTGCTGGCGCTGATCCTGGCGGGGTTGCGTGGTGGCGGTACGGATGTTGACCGCGCCGACCTGCTGAAGGCCGAGATCGAAGGCGGGCCGCTGGCGGCTGCGCGCGCGGCTGGCACCCTATTGGCGCGGGCCTTTGTCCTGCCTGAAGGGGCATGAGCGGCTTTGACTGGCCCGCGTTGATGCGGGCCAGCCTTTACGGATTGAGACTGACGCCAGAGCAGTTTTGGCGTCTGACACCTGCTGAACTGAAGTTGATGCTGGGGCAAGACGGTGCCTCGGCCCCGTTGAACCGGGCTGGTCTGGAGGCACTGCTTGAGGCCTATCCGGATCAAAAACAAGGAGAGTGTGATGGCCGAGAGTGAGAGCTTTATCGAGCTGGAGGACGCCAGCGAAAGCGCATCCCAGTGCGGTGCGTGGAACCAACATGAGTTTGGCCGAATTGGGTCGCGCGTCTGAAACGACCGACAAGGCGGTGGCAAGTTTGGTCAAGGACATGTCCGGGTTGGAGCGCGGCATGCGCTCGGGCTTGAAAGGTGCGTTCGAGGATCTGGTGTTCGAGGGTGGCAAGCTGTCGGATGTGATGAAGGATGCGGCCAGCTCTGTCGTGCGTTCAACCTACAACGCGGCTGTAAACCCAGCCATTGATGGTATTGCTGGATCGATCTCCAGCGGTATTGGCGACTTTGTTGGTGGGTTGTTTGGATTTGCCAAGGGTGGGAGCTTTTCGCAGGGGCGGGTCATGCCGTTTGCCAATGGTGGTGTCGTTAATGGGCCGGTGACCTTTCCCATGCGTGGTGGCACCGGTCTGATGGGTGAAGCTGGCCCCGAGGCTATCATGCCGCTGACACGTGGTGCCGATGGCAAGCTGGGCGTGCGCAGTGCAGGCGGGGGACGGCCTGTGAGCGTAGTCATGAACATTTCAACACCAGATGCACAAAGCTTTCAGCGCTCGCAGGGGCAGATCGCGGCGCAAATGACCCGCGCATTGAACCGCGGCAACCGCAATCGCTGAGACGGGGAGACAGAGATGAACTTTCATGAAGTGAGATTTCCTGCCAATTTGAGCTTTGGTTCTGTTGGGGGCCCCGAGCGTCGTACTGACGTAGTGACGCTCGCCAACGGGTTTGAGGAACGCAACACGCCTTGGGCACATTCGCGCCGTCGATATGACGCCGGACTGGGAATGCGATCCTTGGATGACATCGAAACCTTGATCGCGTTCTACGAGGCGCGACAAGGCCAGATGTTCGGTTTCCGCTGGAAGGATTGGTCCGACTACAAGACCAGTAGGGCAACAGGTGAAGTGGCGTTTGACGACCAGCTCATTGGGGCGGGTGACGGGGTAACCACGCGCTTTCAATTGAGCAAGACGTATCGTTCTGGTGAATTTACCTATCAGCGACCCATCTCCAAGCCCGTTTTGGGAACAGTTCGTGTGGGCGTCGAGCAAGATGAGCTTAAGGAGAAAGTGGACTATGAATTGGATCTCAGTACGGGAGAGGTGAACTTTATGCACCCTCCGGCTGATCGCATGTCGATTGTGGCTGGGTTCGAATTTGATGTCCCAGTGCGATTTGACACCGACAGGATTCAGACCAGCGTGGCCAGTTTTCAAGCTGGTGATGTGCCAAACGTTCCTGTTGTCGAAGTCAGGGTGTGATCAGACCGATGGATATTCAATTCAAAGCTCACCTTCAGTCCGGATTGACCACTCTGGCTCGATGCTGGTGCATTCATCGAGCAGATGGTCAGAAACATGGGTTTACGGACCATGATCGGAATCTAACGTTCGACGGTATCGTATTTCGGGCCGATACTGGACTGACTGCTCTTGCAGTAGAGCAAAGCACCGGATTGTCAGTAGACAATACAGAGGCCTTGGGTGCGTTCAGCGACGTATCAGTGAAAGCCGAAGACATAGAAGCAGGCCGCTTTGATGGAGCCGAGGTCATGGCATGGCTCGTAAATTGGGCTGATCCTGATATGCGTTGGCTACAATTTCGCGGGACAATCGGGGAACTTCGCAGGTCAGGTAACGCCTTTCAGGCCGAACTGCGCGGGTTGACCGAAGCATTGAACCAGCCGACAGGCCGAATTTTTCAAAAACCGTGTACAGCGGTTTTGGGGGATGGGACTTGTCGGTTCGCTAGGGATACTCCGGGATACTCGGTCGATTTGGACGTAGAGACCATCGACAACAATCTGGTACTTGTCTGGCCTGAATTGTCGGGGTTCGAGCACGGTTGGTTCGAGAGGGGACAAATATCAGTCTTGACCGGCTCGGCCAATGGGCTTGGAGCTTTGATCAAGCGCGACGTTATCAATGAGGGGTCACGCGAGATCCACATGTGGGAACCAATCCGGGGCGGGCTTAAGGTCGGGGATAGGGTCAGGCTTTTGGCCGGGTGCGATAAGCGCATGGAAACTTGCCGTCTGAAATTCAATAATGTGGTGAATTTTCAGGGGTTTCCCGACATTCCTTCAGAGGATTGGGTTATGGCTGTTCCCAAGCAATCGGGCGCCAACAGCGGTGGGAGCCTACGGTGACACCTGAGCAGAAGAAGATCGTCAAAGCTGCGCTGTCCTGGGTAGGCACGCCATACGTGCATCAAGCGTCGACAAAGGGGGCCGGTAGTGATTGCCTTGGACTGGTTCGAGGTGTTTGGCGAGAGCTTTTTGGAGCCGAGCCGGAACAAGTTCCCGCCTATTCGATGGATTGGTCAGAGCCGCAACAAGAAGAGCGATTGTGGGCTGCGGCCTGTCGCCACCTGCTCGATGCTGAAGGTTGTGCAATCGAACCAGGGCAAGTCCTTTTGTTCCGGATGCGTGACAGATCTGTAGCCAAGCATGTGGGTATCGCAACAGCGGTTTCCCCGTGTCGCTTTGTGCACGCTTACACCGGACACGGTGTTGTTGAAAGCCAACTTAGCCTTCCATGGGCCAGAAGGTTGGCATCGCGTTTTGAATTTCCTTTGGAGGTTAACTGATGGCGACAATTCTATTTTCTGCGGCCGGAGCCGCGATTGGCGGCTCGGTTGGGGGAACAGTCGCTGGGTTGGCATCGGCAGTTGTCGGTAGAGCCGTCGGAGCCACCGCTGGTCGTGTAATCGATCAGCGCCTTCTGGGCAGTGGAAGTGACGCGGTCGAAACCGGCCGCGTGGACCGTTTTCGCCTGACCCAAACAGGCGAGGGTGCGGCGATCTCGGGCGTGTTCGGGCGTGTAAGAACCGGTGGGCAAGTGATTTGGGCTTCGGATTTCAAAGAAAGCTCAGAGACTTACGGCGGTGGTAAAGGTGCTCGGCCGAAACCCGCAACAACAAAATTCAGCTATACGGTGTCCTTGGCCGTGGCAGTTTGCGAGGGTGAAATTTCTTCGATCGGTCGGGTTTGGGCCGATGGTGAAGAGGTCGCCTTGCAAGATCTGAACATACGGGTTTATCCGGGGTCTGCTGATCAGTTGCCAGATCCGGTGATCGAAGCAATCGAGGGCGCCGGTCAGGTTCCGGCTTATCGTGGTACGGCCTATGTGGTTATGGAAGACTTACCGCTTGAGCCTTTCGGCAATCGCGTCCCGCAGTTTTCGTTTGAAGTGGTACGACTGGATCAGCCGGACCAGCCTGGTTTTGAGAACACTGTCGCCCAAGCACTTAAGGGTGTGGCGGTGATCCCAGTGCACCGGGGAGTATGCTTTGGCGACATCGCAGATCAATTATTCCGATGGTCCTGGCAGTACATGGGCTGCCAACGTGAACTCACCGTCGGGCAAGAGTGATTTTGTGACGTCGATCGACGCTTTGGAGGGGGAACTACCGCAATGCGACGCGACATCGTTGGTTGTCTCTTGGTTTGGTAACGATCTTCGGTGCGGTGAATGTGTTTTGGAGCCCAAGGTGGGCAAGAAGACCATTGAGGGTGTCAATATGCCATGGTCGGTTTCCGGCCTCTCACGCTCTGCAGCCAGCGAAGTGCCTAAGGTCGATGATCGCCCTGTGTACGGAGCCACACCTGCAGACGCATCTGTCGTGGAATCGATCAAGCATCTGAAGGATCGCGGAAAGCGGGTGATGTTTTACCCCTTCATCCTGATGGATCAATTACAGGGAAATACCTTGCCTGATCCTTGGAGTGAAAATGACGCACAACCCAGCTTGCCATGGCGCGGGCGGATCACTCTCAGTTCAGCGCCGGGAATGGACGGGAGCCCGGATAAAACATCTGTTGCAGATGCTGAAGTCGCTGCATTTGTCGGAACCGTGCAAGCCTCAGATTTTGTAGTTGGGGATGGTGTCGTCACATACACTGGCCCTGAAGAGTGGAGCTTCAGCCGTTTCATTCTTCATTACGCGGCCCTGTGTACAGCAGCAGGAGGGGTTGATTCCTTCTGTGTCGGATCGGAATTACGTGGCCTGACCCAAATTCGGGGCGCGACAGGTTTTCCGATGGTGGATGCTCTCAAGACACTAACGGGTCAGGTGCGTCTGCTTCTCGGCGGCGAAACCAAGATAGGGTATGCGGCAGATTGGTCAGAATACTTTGGCTATAGTCCCAGCTTTGAAAAAGGTAGCCGGTATTTTCATCTAGACCCGTTGTGGGCAGACCCTGACATCGACTTTATTGGCATCGACAACTACATGCCCCTGTCGGATTGGCGTGATGAAGAGGATCATCTTGACGCGTCGGCTGGATGGAAAAGCATCTATGAAGAAGCTTATTTGCAAAGCAATGTTGAGGGCGGCGAGGGATACGATTGGTACTACCATTCGGCCGAAGCTCGGGCTGCGCAAATTCGAACTGAGATCAAGGACGAGGCACATCAGGAACATTGGATCTGGCGTTACAAGGACCTGCGTGGATGGTGGTCCAATGCACACCATGATCGGATTGAAGGTGAACGGCAAACGGAAGCATCACCTTGGGTCCCGATGTCAAAGCCGATCTGGTTCACGGAATTTGGATGCGGCGCTGTCGACAAGGGCACCAACCAACCCAACAAATTTCTCGACCCGAAGTCTTCGGAATCCAGTTTGCCTTATTTTTCAAAAGGCTTCCGAGACGACCTGATACAACATCAGTATCTAAAGGCGTTTATTGGGCATTGGGCCGACCCTAAGAGTAATCCGGTTTCATCGGAGTATGATGGCCATATGATCGATATGGACAATGCGTTTGCCTGGTCGTGGGATGCCCGTCCATTTCCAGCATTTCCTAACAAGCGCGATCTTTGGAGTGACGGCGAAAACTACGCACGGGGACATTGGCTGAATGGTCGAAGTGGAGGGCGAACGCTGGCTTCAGTGGTCGCCGAGATTTGCCGAAAGGCCGGATTGAAGGCTTTCGACGTCAGTGCGCTGTATGGAACTGTGCATGGATACAGCATCGATCAAGTCGGGGATGCCCGTTCGGCTTTGCAGCCGTTGATGTTAAAATACGGCTTTGATGCAGTTGACCGCGATGGTGTTCTGCAATTTGTAACCAGAGGGCAGAAAACGGCAGTTGAATTGTCGATGGATGACTTTGCCTTATCAGACAACCTGTCCGGCGCCATAGAACACACTCGAGATGCAGAAGCAGAAATGACCGGCCGTGTTCGCCTTCGGTTCATTCAGGCCGGAGCAGATCATGATGCAGTGTCTGAAGAGGCAGTTCTTTCTGATGATTCGACCCATGCTGTAGCGGCAAGCGAGATTCCGTTGGCTATGTCTCGGGCGGATGGGCGCCAAACAGTAGAACGTTGGCTGGCAGAAGCGAGAGTGTCTCGCGATAGAGTGCGCTTCGGCTTGCCGCTGTCCAAGCTGGACCTGGGAGCCGGGGACGTTGTGGCATTGAACGGCCCGTCGGGCGGTGAACCAGGGCTGTACAGAATTGACCGTGTTGAGCAATCCGATCGCCAGATGATCGAAGCTGTTCGAACGGAACCAAAACTCTACGAACCGGTGGAAATGCTGGATGATCTGCCGGGTGTCAAAGAGTTTGTCCCACCGCTCCCTGTGTTCCCGCAGTTTCTGGACTTGCCATTGCTCACAGGGGATGAGGTGCCGCACGCCCCCCATCTGGCGGTGACAGCGAACCCTTGGCCGGGGACGGCGGCACTATATTCATCGGACAGCGATAACAATTACGCCTTGGACGAGATCATCGCGACGCGTTCTGTGATTGGTACCACGGAAACAGAATTGATCCGAGCAGCGGCCGGAGTATGGGACCGTGGTCAGTCACTTCAGGTCAAACTGATCACCGGTGCATTTGAGAGCAAGCCGACTGAAGCCGTTCTAAATGGCGCCAATTTGTGTGCAATTGGTGATGGAAGCAGCGGCAACTGGGAGCTGTTTCAGTTTCAGTCAGCTGATCTGGTCGCGCCCAATACGTATCTGCTGTCGAACCGTTTGAGAGGACAGGCAGGAACTGATGCTGCGATGCCCGAGACTTGGCCCGCGGGTTCGGTCGTTGTGTTACTAGATGAACATGTGGTTCAGATACCTCTCAAGTCTGCGCAACGCAGGCTCGCAAGGCACTACCGTATCGGACCTGCTCGACGTGGCTACGAAGATCCCACCTATGTTCATCGGATTGAAGCATTCGATGGAAATGGGTTGCGACCCTATTCGCCAGTACATTTGACTGTCAGCCAAGCGCCGAACGGAAGCTGCGACATCAGTTGGATCCGACGTACGCGAATAGAAGGTGATGACTGGTCAGGAATCG
Organism: Falsiruegeria sp. JB4-1; assembly: GCF_055693495.1. NCBI lineage: Bacteria > Pseudomonadati > Pseudomonadota > Alphaproteobacteria > Rhodobacterales > Roseobacteraceae > Falsiruegeria > Falsiruegeria sp. JB4-1. Next base: position 2,559,062 of record NZ_JBVFTZ010000001.1, on the reverse strand, counting down.
ACGTGCCCTTGGGTGAAGAAAGTGAAGCTTATCTGGTGCGCATTCTCATTGGACAGCAGGTTGTTCGCGAGGAGGTGGTGAACACTCCTAGTTGGAGCTACGCAGCTACGGCTCAGGCAAGCGATGGGGTATCGGTGCCCTATATTGTTGAAGTTGCACAGATATCAGCCAGATTCGGCCCGGGTTTGGCGGCTCGAAAGGTCGTCAACGGCTAGGTCAGAACGAATACTCCTGGTGGCAGACGGTTTGGTTTGCCACCAGGTCATTCCAGTGAATGTACGGCGAAAATATTGTTCATACTTTCAGTTGTGTGATCAGCACGTTCAAGAATTTTCATGGGCGATCCCTTTGCGCTGGGGTGTTTCTACGTTACATAAGGTGTCTCGCTAAACGCTAGGACATCGAGCCATGGTAGAAACACGCGCACAGATTTCGACGGTCGATCCGGTTTGGAATCAGATTACCACCGAAGCCCAGGATGCCGTTCGTTCAGAGCCTCTGATGGGCGGGTTGGTTCATGCCTGTATCCTGCATCACAAATCGCTGGAGAAGGCTCTGTCATACCGTATCGCGGCTAAGCTGGCCTCGAACGAGATGTCGATGGTTGTACTGCGAGAAATTGCGGATACAGCCTATCAGGAGAACCCGGATTTGGTCGAGGCGGCGCGTGCCGACCTAGTTGCTGTGTATGAGCGCGACCCAGCCTGCTATCGCCTGCTGCAGCCAATCCTTTACTTTAAAGGGTACCAGGCGATGCAGGGGTATCGCGTCGGCCATTGGCTGTGGACACAGGGCAAAAAGGACCTGGCTTATTTCTTTCAGATGCGGATATCCGAGATTTTTGGCATCGACATTCATCCCGGTGCCCGAATCGGTCGCGGCATCATGATTGACCATGCCCATTCCATCGTTATCGGTGAAACCGCCGTGGTGGGTGACAATGTCTCGATGCTACATTCCGTTACGCTTGGCGGAACCGGCAAGGAAGAAGAAGACCGCCATCCCAAGATCGAAGACGGCGTGTTGATCGGCGCTGGAGCTAAGGTTTTGGGAAATATCCGTGTTGGTCATTGCAGCCGCATCGCCGCAGGCTCGGTCGTGCTGTCAGAGGTGCCGCCGTGTAAGACCGTGGCGGGCATCCCGGCCAAGATCGTGGGCGAGGCTGGCTGCGAACAACCCTCCGTCAGCATGGACCACATGCTGGGACCTGACGCGGGTTAAGTGCATTCCAAGAAAAAAGGGGCGGCCTGAGAAATCAGGCCGCCCCTTTTTTCGTGTCTAGATGATGGCCTTAGGCCAGCATCATCATTGGGTTTTCAAGGTTTTCGACGATGGCTTTGAGCAGGTTCGCCCCAAGTGCGCCGTCGATAACGCGGTGATCGACCGACATGGTGACCGACATGACGGTGGCCACGGTCAGCTCGCCATCCGTGCCCACAACCGGTTTTTTGACGCCTGTGCCGACGGCCAGGATGCCTGCATGTGGCGGGTTCACGATGGCGTCGAAGTTGTCGATGCCGAACATACCCAGATTCGAGATGGCGAAGGTGCCGCCTTGATATTCATGCGGAGCCAGTTTGCGCTCGCGTGCACGGCTAAGCCAGATCCTTCATTTCGGTCGAGAGCGCCGAGAGTGACTTGGTGTCAGCATCCTGCAGGACGGGGGTGAAAAGACCGCCCTCAATGGCGACGGCAACAGCCACGTCCGAAGGTTTCAGTTGCAGCACTCGGTCACCGGCCCAGACGGCGTTGCATTCCGGAACCTGTTGCAGGGCGTTGGCTACGGCTTTGATGATAAAGTCGTTGACGCTGAGCTTGATGCCGCGCCCTTCGAGCTGTTTGTTGAGCTGGCCGCGAAACTTGAGCAGCGCATCCAGTTGGATGTCGCGGCGCAGGTAGAAATGCGGGATGGTCTGCTTGGCTTCGGACAGGCGTGCGGCGATGGTCTTGCGCATGCCGTCGAGTTTGATTTCCTCGTACTCGCGACCCTCGTACATGCGGGCGACCATATCAGCCGAGGGGCCCGTGGCCGGGGCGGCGGCAGGTGCGGCTGTGGGCGCAGCGGCGGCAGCCGGGGCTGGAGCCGTTGCCGTGGCCCCTTCGACGTCCGCCTTGACGATGCGGCCATGCGGGCCGGAACCTGCGATCTGCGCCAGATCCAGGCCTTTTTGGGCAGCGATGCGGCGCGCCAAAGGCGATGCGAATACACGGCCACCGTCGGCTTTGACCGGCGCCGCCGGAGCCGGGCTGGTCGCAGGGGCGGGCGCCTCGGAGCCCCCTGCGGGGGCCACCTCGTTGCCCGCGGCGGCTGCGGGAGCAGCCGCTGGCGTTGCGCCGATATCGTCCGCGCTTTCGCCGTCTTCGAGCAGGATGGCGATCAGGGTGTTGACCTTGACGCCTTCGGTGCCTTCAGCGACCAGGATCTTGCCAACGACGCCTTCGTCGACGGCTTCGAATTCCATCGTCGCCTTGTCGGTTTCAATCTCGGCCAGCAGGTCGCCCGAGGCAACGGTGTCGCCTTCCTTGACGAGCCATTTGGCCAGGGTGCCTTCCTCCATCGTGGGGGAGAGGGCAGGCATCAGGATTTCGGTGGGCATGTCAGCGCTCCTCAATCAATGTGATTTGGTCAAATGGGGGCCGGGGAGCCCCCTTGCCGCGTGCCAGTTTGGCAATTGCGGCTTCGATCTTGTTTTTGTTCTCGGCCATCCAGACGTATGCCATCTGATGGGAGGGCCTGGAGCCGAAAAGGCGGAGGTCGGCGGCCAGTCGTTCAGGAACCAGAGCTGTCACTTTACGTCCATCCACTTCGTGGGTGACGTGGTAACATTCGGTTCCTGGATCACGACCCCGAACCTCCATCCGTTCAGCGGTAGGTCACTTGCTTGACCGCTGCGATTACCTCGTCCGTGGTCACCAGCGCCAGCTTTTCCAGGTTGGCGGCATAAGGCATCGGGACATCTTTGCCGGTGAGATTGATAACAGGCGCGTCTAGGTAATCGAACGCTTCCTGCATCACGACAGAAGAGATGTAGCTGCCGACGGATCCTTGGGGCCAGCCTTCTTCGACGGTAACGAGGCGGTTGGTTTTCATCACCGAGTTGATGATCGAGCCGGTGTCCATCGGACGCAGTGTGCGCAGGTCGATGACTTCGGCTGAGATGCCTTCTTCGGCAAGTTTGTCAGCCGCTTCCAGAGCATACTGCAAGCCGATGCCGAAGGAGACGATGGTCACATCCGTACCCTCGCGCCAGATGCGGGCCTTGCCGAAGGGAACTGTGAAATCATCCATGACTGGCACGTCGAACGAGCGACCATAGAGGATTTCGTTTTCCAGGAAGACCACAGGGTTGTTGTCGCGGATGGCGGTTTTCATCAGACCTTTGGCGTCCGAGGCCGAGTAAGGCATGACGACCTTCAAACCAGGGATCTGCATGTACCAGGCGGCATAGTCCTGGCTGTGTTGCGCACCCACGCGGGCGGCGGCGCCGTTGGGACCGCGGAAGACCATGGGCGCACCCATCTGACCGCCGGACATATAGAGCGTCTTGGCGGCAGAATTCAGGATGTGGTCGATGGCCTGCATCGCAAAGTTGAACGTCATGAATTCAACGATCGGGCGCAGACCGGCCATGGCCGAACCTGTGGCGATACCTGCAAAGCCGTGCTCGGTGATCGGCGTGTCGATGACGCGCTTGGGTCCGAACTCGTCCAGCATGCCTTGAGACACTTTGTAGGCACCTTGATATTCTGCGACTTCTTCGCCCATCAAATAGACGTCTTCGTCGCGGCGCATCTCTTCGGCCATGGCGTCGCGTAGCGCTTCGCGTACGGTCTGCTGTTTCATTTCAGTGCCTTCGGGCCAATCTGGGGTCAGATCAACCTGGGGTGCAGCGGGAGCTGCAACCGCTGGGGCAGGGGCGGGCGCCTCAACCGCGACAGGCGCGGCATCGTTGCCCGCGGCGGCGGCCGCTGGCGCACCAACGATGGCGTCGGCGCTTTCGCCTTCTTCAAGTAGGACGGCGATGGGGGTGTTCACCTTGACCCCTTCGGTGCCTTCAGTCACCAGGATCTTGCCGATGGTGCCTTCGTCCACCGCCTCGAATTCCATCGTGGCTTTGTCAGTTTCGATCTCGGCCATGATATCGCCCGAGGATACGGTGTCGCCCTCTTTGACCAGCCATTTGGCCAGCGTGCCTTCCTCCATGGTCGGCGACAGGGCGGGCATGAGAATTTCGGTTGCCATGTCTATCTTTCCCCTCAGGCGTAAATGTCAGTCCAGAGCTCTTCAACAGCGGGCTCGGGGCTTTCCTTGGCGAAATCGGCGGCCGCGTTCACCACGTCCTTGATTTCCTTGTCGATGGCCTTGAGGTCATCTTCGCTGGCGTGCTTGCCGGTCAGCAACATCGAACGGACCTGTTCGATCGGGTCACGCTCTTCGCGCATTTTCTGTACCTCTTCGCGGGTCCGGTATTTCGCCGGGTCCGACATGGAGTGACCACGATAGCGATAGGTCTTGATCTCAAGGATGTAGGGGCCTTTGCCTGCGCGGCAGTGCGCCACGGCCTTTTCGCCAGCTTCCTTGACCGCCAGCACGTTCATGCCGTCGACTGCCTCGCCGGGGATGCCGAATGCCTCTCCACGGGTGTAAATGTCGGGTGTCGATGTTGAACGCGTCTGCGCAGTGCCCATGGCGTATTGGTTATTCTCAATCACGAAAATCACCGGAAGATCCCAGATGGCGGCCATATTGAACGCCTCGTACACCTGGCCCTGGTTCGCGGCGCCATCCCCAAAATAGGTGAAAGTCACACGTCCGTTGCCCTTGTACTTGTCAGCAAAGGCGGTAAGCCCCCAAGGGAACCTGCGCGCCTACGATACCGTGGCCGCCGTAGAAATGCTTCTCTTTCGAGAACATGTGCATAGAGCCGCCTTTACCCTTGGACAGGCCACCCTCGCGACCTGTCAGCTCGGCCATGACGCCGCCAGGGTCCATGCCGCAAGCCAACATGTGGCCGTGATCACGATAGGATGTGATACGCTTGTCGCCTTCTTCGGCAGCAGCCTCGAGGCCCACAACAACGGCCTCTTGCCCGATGTAAAGGTGACAGAACCCACCGATCAGGCCCATGCCATAAAGTTGCCCTGCCTTTTCTTCGAATCGGCGGATCAGCAACATTTCCTTGTAGTAGTGTAAAAGTTCTTCAGCGGAAACGTTTGGTTTTTTTGTACTTTTTCGCGCGGCCATCGTGGCGATCTCCCCTTCCGGCAAGATAGTTTAGCGTTAAACTATCTAATAGAGCATTTCCCACGGCAAGGCGAGTAAAATTGTGACGCGGGGTAACATCGCGCCAAGTTTTGCTTAAATCGCCCGATGCGATTTTCGGGCACTTGGTTAACCGATGCTCCAAAAACGGGATACTTCTAACCAAACGTATCATTGCAAGGCTGCTGGCCGCCTGCAGAATGAATGGAAGACCTGCATTGGCCTAAACTATGAGGGAGGTTCACCCGCCTCTGGCTTCTTGAGGGCGTGTACCTTGAATAGTCGGGCGTTGTGAGAGCTCAGCGAATGACGATTTCGTCGGCTCGCAGCAAGCCCAAGACTGACCGCGCTTGTTGATCAAGCAGATCAAGGTCCAGATAGCTGTCAGACAAACGCAGGGTCAGATTGCCCATCTCTTCGATTTCGGCGTTGAGCAAATCGAGATCACGAGCAAGCATGTCAGCTTCAGCGGCAATCTCGGCCCGGCGAAACAGTCCGAAATCGCCTTGCACGGCGGCAAAGGTGAAATACGTGCCCAAGGCAAAGGTCACGGCAAAAAAGAGCAGGGCGCCAAAGCTGGGTCTGTTGGATCGTGTCACGCCGATTACTGCCTTTAAAAAACTGCCGCCAGCACCCTTAACGGGCGTCTAGCTGCACTATGGCACAGTCGAGATCACCTTGTGAATCCCCAAATTGACTGAGGATTCACTTTGTTTTCAAACGGTAACAGCGTGTTATTTCTGATCTACTGCGGCAGCTTCCAAAGCGGCTACGCCGGGCAGGACCTTACCTTCCATCCATTCCAGGAATGCCCCCCGCAGTCGAGATGTAAGAGAAATCACCAGCCGCACCTGAAGCGTTCAACGCGGCGACGGTATCACCGCCCCCTGCAACCGATATCAGTTGCCCCGCGCGGGTCATTGCGGCAGCCTTGAGAGCAGCAGCGTTTGTCGCGGCATCAAAAGGTTCGAGCTCAAAGGCCCCCAAAGGGCCGTTCCAGATCACGGTCTTGCTTTGGTCGAAGATCTCGGTAATGCGCGAGACGCTGTCGGGTCCTGCGTCCAGGATCATGCCCTCGTCGGGGCACTTATCCGCAGGCAATACCTGATGGGGCGCGTGACTTGCAAAGGTCTCGGCCACAACGATGTCCGATGGCAAGATGATCTGACAACCCAGAGTTTCCGCTTTGGCGATGATCTCGGCAGCGGTGTCTTTCATGATACGTTCAGCCAGCGACTTACCTACATTCAGGCCTTTAGCGACCAGAAAAGTGTTGGCCATGCCGCCACCGATCACCAGGTAATCCACCTTTTCGATCAGATTGCTCAACAGTTCCAGCTTGGTCGACACCTTGGCCCCGCCCACAACTGCTGTCACCGGGCGTTCAGGCTGACCAAGCGCGCTTTCCAGAGCTTCAAGCTCGGCTTGCATCAAACGGCTAGGCACAGGCTGGTAGCAGACGTGCCAGAGCTTCGGTCGAGGAATGCGCGCGGTGAGCCGCCGAGAAAGCGTCATTGCAGTAGACGTCGCCCAGCCTAGCCATGCCTGCAGCCAGGTCCGGGTCGTTCTTGGTTTCCGAGGCGTGAAAACGGGTGTTTTCCAGCAGAAGAACTTCTCCTGGCTGCATTTGTTCGGCGGCCAGTTCGGCCTCGGTGCCTACACAATCAGCAGCGAACAGCACTTTGGTTTCGAACGCACGTTCCAGCGTTGGCAGCAGCTGGTTCAGCGATAGGTTCTCACGGCGCTCGCCACCAGGGCGACCAAAGTGCGCAAGCAGGATCGGACGGCCTCCGGCGGCCAGGATGTCGCGTACTGTGGGTGCGATGCGGCGGATGCGGGTCGAGTCAGTCACAACCCCGTCCACGATCGGCACGTTGATGTCCACGCGCACCAAAACGCGTTTGCCGCTCAGATCCATGTCGTCGAGTGTTTTCCAGGCCATCATCTGCTCCGTTCAAAATCAACAAAACTTCGCTGCTCTTTCCCCGGAATCGGGCCTCAGGTCAATGCGTGACTTGGCATTCGGGCAGGGGGCGCTTAGGTATTCGCTCAACAACTTGCTACAGGAGGGCCCAATGGCCGAGATCAAGGATCCAGAAAACACCGTCATCGTCGAGCTGAAGGGCGGCAATGTCGTTATCGAGCTGCTGGCAGATGTGGCACCCAAGCACGCCGAGCGGATGAAGGAATTGGCGCGCGCAGGTGAATATGACAACGTTGCCTTTCACCGTGTGATCGATGGCTTCATGGCGCAGACCGGCGACGTGCAACACGGCGACATGGAAGATGGGTTCAACCTGCGTATGGCAGGAACCGGTGGTTCCTCGATGCCCAACGTTCCGGCCGAGTTCTCGAAACTGCCGCATGACCGTGGCACCTTGGGCGCGGCACGTTCGGCCAACCCCGACAGCGCCAATTCGCAGTTCTTCATCAATTTCAAGGACAACCACTTCCTGAACGGCCAATACACTGTTTACGGCCGTGTCATCGAAGGTATGGAGCATGTCGACGCCATCGTGCGCGGCGAGCCGCCTGCAAGCCCCGACCGCATGATCAGCGTCAAGGTTGCCGCAGATGCATAAGCTGGCAGCTGTCTTTGCGCTGATGGCCAGCCCTGCGCTGGCTACAGGTTTGCAGATCGAAGTCGAAGGCGAAGCCAACGGCACGATCACCATCGACCTGCTGGAAGATGTGGCTCCCAAGCATGTGGAACAGATCGCGGCTCTGGCCGCCGACGGTCAGTATGATGGCGTGGTGTTCCACCGCGTGATCGACGGCTTTATGGCGCAGACAGGCGATGTCGAGTTCGGAAAACTGGGTGGTAATATGGCCGCTGCGGGTCGTGGTGGCTCCAGCCGTCCGGACCTGCCCGCCGAATTCTCGGACATCCCGTTTGATCGCGGTGTCGTGGGAATGGCGCGTTCGCAGAACCCGAACTCGGCCAACTCACAGTTTTTTATCATGTTCGATCCGGGCCACTTTCTGAACGGGCAATACACCGTTGTGGGTAAGGTCACCGGTGGCATGGACGTGGTTGATCAGATCAAACTGGGTACGGGCCAGAATGGTGCTGTGATCGGTCAGCCGGATGTCATGAAAAAGGTCACCGTGACCGAGTGATGCTTTTAGCGGTGTCCCACACTGGGACACCGCACCTTTGGTCAAATCTGCGTGTTGGGGACTATCCAGTCCCGCTTCGTGCTTGCAGACTTTCCGTGTCGAAACACTTCAAAGGTGTGACTCATGCGCGGACTGCTTGCTTTCCTCTTTTTTCTGGTCGCCACCTCCGTATTGGCTAACCCTGAGTTCTGGCGCAGCGAATGGCCCGACACTGATTTCTCGCGCAGCAGCATCAAGAACTGGGGAGAAATCCTGTCAGGCGGCCCGCCCAAGGATGGCATTCCAGCGCTTAGCAACCCAAGCTTCCTGCGAGCAGACGATGAACGCCGGATCAAGGGCCGCGAGCCTGTGATTACAGTGGAAATAGACGGGGCCCAGCCACGGGCCTATCCAATTCGCTATCTCATGTGGCATGAGATTGTGAATGACACCGTTGGCGGCATTCCGGTGGCGGTGACGTTTTGTCCGCTTTGCAATTCAGGGATCACATTTGATCGGCGCGTCCAAGGGCGGGTGCTTTCTTTTGGCGTTTCGGGCAAGCTACGTCACTCGGACATGGTGATGTATGATCGCGAAACCCAAAGCTGGTGGCAGCAGGCCATTGGTGAAGCTATCGTAGGGGAGTTGACCGGCACCAAATTGCAGGCGTTGCCAAGCTGGATGGAAAGCTGGTCAGAATTCAAGGCTCGCAATCCGCAAGGGTTGGTGATGGTCGAGCCGAGCTACAATCGATCCTACGGCCGAAACCCCTACGAAGGGTACGACAGCTTGAAACGTCCGTTCCTCTATTCCGGAGAAGTGCCACCCCATGGCATTCCGGCGCTTGCACGTGTTGTTCGGGTAGGTGGCCGAGCCTGGCCTGTATCGCGCCTGCGAGACACGCCCGACGTACAGGAGGCGGGGGTAAGGCTCATCTGGAAGGCGGGACAAGCTTCGGCTCTGGACACGGGCCGCATTGCACGTGGCAAAGATGTGGGCAGCATACGTGTGACGGACGAGGAGGGACGCGATCTGCCTCATGACGTCATGTTCGCATTTGCGTTTCACGCTTTTTGGCCTGATGGTCAGTGGATGCTGGGCCGCTAAGTGGAAAACGGTAAATCGCAATTGCCCAACGCGTTGAATCCATGGGTTTTAACGCGTTGGTTTACTCATTTGAGGTCGAATGAGCCGAGTTAGGTCTATTCGTCAGTAAAAGTGTAAGACCCCATGTCACACAGATCGAGACCAAAGTCCTCGAAGGCGGTCCCATCCGAGAACTGCCCTCGAATGTCATAAACGCAGGTGTTCAGCCCGTCTGCGATCACCACACCGATTTCATAGTCAGGTGCCAGGTATCCGCCCTCGAGCAGGTTCTCGTCCCATTCATCAGATGAAGCGGGGCTAACGTTGAAGCCGGTCATGTCCGCGCTGGAGTCGTTGATGAGCAGAAATTCAAGGTCTTCAGCCTGGGCGATTGTGCCAAAGGTGAGCGCCGCAACCGCAGCTGTCAGTAAAATACGTTTCATTGTTCTTTCCTACATTTGCAAACCTGCTGTTGCGTAGATCACGGACAGAGGTTCGAAGGAGATGTTGCGAAAAAACGTTAAAGGTTAAAGAGCTTAAGTCTGGAATTGCCCTAAAAAACTTCCCTCCAAAAGAAAACGCCAACGCCGGGGGATACCCTGCGTTGGCGTTCAGCGTCTTGTCGGCGCGTTAGCGCGAGATTACTTGCCTTCGTTCGGGGCCGCGGCCGGGGCTGCAGCCGGGTTGGCAGCAGGTTTGGTCGAGCGGCCCGGGTTCAACGGATCGTCCTGACGCTGCACGGACCCCTCAAAATGGGCACCGCTTTCGATCGCGATGGTTTTGTGGATGATGTCGCCTTCGACGCGTGCAGTCGATGTCAGGCGCACCTTCAAGCCACGTACGCGACCCACGATGCGACCGTTGATCACAACGTCATCGGCGGTCACTTCACCTTTTATCGTGGCGCTTTCGCCAATAGTCAGCAGATGCGCTCGGATATCGCCTTCGACGGTGCCCTCGACCTGGATGTCACCAGTGGTCTTCATGTTGCCAGTGATGTGCAGGTCCGACGACAGTACGGATGCGGGTGGCTTGGCTTTGGGGGCGCTGGCTTTGAAATCGCTTTGGGCAGGCGCTGCCGGTGCAGAGGTCGGGGCCGCCGGTTTAGCAGCAGCTTCTGGGGCCTTGGTGCCCGGCTCGTTGATTTTGCTCTTAGAAAACATTTCTTGCAGCCTTGATGTAGATCATGGGGTTTACGGGTCTTCCGTTCACGCGTACCTCATAATGGAGATGGGTGCCAGTCGACCGTCCGGTGCTACCCATATCAGCAATATGATCCCCGCGCGAGACCCTTTGGCCTTTCTTGACGCGAGATCCGTGTATTGTGAGCGTAAAGTGTCTCGATTCCAAAGGCATGCTGGATTTTGACCAAGCGTCCGAACCCGGATTGCCAGCTCGCATGCGTCACAACGCCGTCGGCGGTTGCAAAGATGTCGGTGCCGTGGGGGCCAGCAAAATCCGAACCATTATGCATGCGACGTCCGCCGGTCTTTGGATCGCGGCGATAACCAAAGCCGCTGGTATAGCGGACAGCAGAGCGAACCGGGCTGGCAAATGGCGCTTTCTCAGCGGCGATGCGATAAAAATTCAACTGCTCCATCTGCTGTAACAGACGGTTCGCGCGGGCCTCGTCGGCCGAGGGTTCTTTACCGCGCGTGCTCAGGGATAAAGGGGTGAGCGGACCGCCCTGACCGCTATATCCACGCCGCACCTGTTCGATGATGCGGTCCGTGGGCATGCCTGCGCTTCGGAACATCTTGTCCAACGGCTCAACCGAAACGGTCATCGCCTCTTCCAGCTGTCGGAAAATCTGATCGTTCTGTTCCCGCATCAGGCGGATTTCCAACTCCAGTTCATCACGCTGATCCAGAGCGTCTTGCGCATCCGTGATGACCTGATCGCGTTGCTGCGCCGTGCGTTCCAGCGCATCCGCCATAAAGGTCATCTGAACTGGCGCAGCGGCGGCGACATTGTGCACCGCAGTTTCATCCTGATTTTGCTGCTGTAACTGTGCCAGGGTGTCTCGCGCGGCTTCGCGATCCTTCATTGTGTGTCGCAGCGTTGTCTGGATTACGTCGATCCCGGTTTCCAATTCGCGGCGGCGGGTTTCGGATTCCAGAAGTTCGGACTGCATAACCGATATCTGTGCCAAAGCAGCGTTGAACCGTTCCTGCGCGGCCAAGGCCTCTTCGGCTCTTGCATCGCGTTCCGATGAAAGTGCGTTCAATCTGTCCTGATAAGTGGCCTGATCTCGCTTTGCCTGCTCCCGGAAATTGCCTGATCCGATGCTGTCCATCAACAAAATCGCCGTTGTGATGATTGTCCATGCAACGACCAAGGTCACACCAGCATACGCAACGAGTTGAGTTTCCGGACGCAACCGGATGAACCGAGTGTCGGTATCAGATTTAAGAAACAGTCGGCGTTCGGGAAAAACCCTTTCCAGGAACGCGTGTATCTTGATTGCCAGACGTGTTCGCACGCGTCTTTCCTTGTATTACCCCTCCGTCAGCCTTTGAATGAGTGTTCATCGGCCTTGGGCCGTTTGAATAGCCAGACCGAGCCGTTTGAGCAAGTTTGTTGAATCCGTCAGCGATTCTGACGGGGTTTCGCGCCTAACATGAGCGGATTGTTGCCGATTGATTGGGTTTTTCCCCTGTAGTTCAGTCAGTTGCCACGAAAGTGTGTGGTTGCCCTGCTGATCTGCCTGGGATTGATCAGCGTCCAGGCGTAGTTGGGCAAACCTTTGGGACAGCTGACTTCAGAGCAACTGCTCAGCGAACGTGTGGCGGGTATTCTTCGGCCAAAGGCCAGTAAAAGTCCGGAGGTAAACCCGCATCTGCGCGTTTTTCCTCGTTGAACGGCGGCTTCAGCCCACCCTTGAAGTATTGACGTACAAGGGTGTGAAACACCTCCTTTGGATCGCTGTTTTCACGGCCGCAGATGAAATTGAACCACTTAGACCCGTATGCAACGTGGCTGACCTCTTCGCGGTATATCGTTTCAAGGCTTTCAACTGCTGCGCTTTCACCGGCTTTTTTGAATATCTCTATCATTCCAGGCGTTACATCCAGGCCTCGGGCTTCAAGCACCATCGGGACAATGGCAAGCCGTCCCTGGAAGTCCTGTGCCGTGTCCGTCGCAGCGCGCCACATTCCGGCGTGGGCGGGCAGGGCGCCATAGTGACTGCCCATGTCTTCCAGGCAATCGCAGATCAGGTTGAAGTGTTTCGATTCTTCTTCTGCCGCTTGAACCCAATCGTCATAGAACCCCATTGGCATCTGGATATGGGAGTAGCGGGCGATGATGTCCCAATGCAGGTCCACAGCGTTGAGTTCGATATGGGCGACCGCGTGCAACAGTGCTATGCGCCCGGTCGGCGATCCAGGTTTTCGTTTCGGCACATCGCGAGGGCTAAGCAACTCTGGCTTTTGCGGACGTGCAGGGTGGTCTGGGGGTGCGCAGGTTCCGATTTCAATTGGCTTTCCCTGGGCCCGGGCAGATTTCCAAAGGTTGGCATAAGCGCGTGATTTTTGAGTTTTCAGGCGCCCGTCCGACGTTGAAAGAACATCGACGGCCATTTCGGTCAGTGACTTGTCAAGAGTCGCGCCAGTGTCGCTTAGAATTGGATCACTCATGAGGTTGATGTTCCTAAAGCTCAATAGGTTCAATTGCTTAGAGCCGTTTCCTTATGTTCCGACTGCGAAGGCAATGGTCAATTCAATTGGGTCTCGAAGACCTCGTCTAGGACGGTTGACCGGCTTTATTGCTGCTCAGCTGTTAGGGCGCAAGCGGTAAGCCAAAAAAACCGGGGTTGTTCCGGCTTTGCGAGATGGATGAGAAAAAGTCATGAGCAATGGATAATTTTGTCATGCGTTGCCAGTTTTTTTGAATTGGTTGCGTCCAGTGACGCGTCTTCAAGCCAAGCCTTTAGGCTAAAACAACATACCTACAAGAGGCGCGCCCTCTCTCCCTCAAACTGCAAACGGTAGGATTCAACGGCACCACATCGGTCATTTGTTTCTGTGTGGTGCCGTTTCAAATGCAGCTAAGTGCCTTGCCTCACGGTGTTATCCACGCAAACGGTGGTGCAAGATAATCGGCACTGCAAGTTCTTCTTCGTCGCTCAGATGGCGTTTCAAAAAGGCTTCGATGGTTTCGGATGTCGTGTGCAGAATACCGACTTCATCACGAACTTGACCCGGATCAAGCTGCATCAGTTTGATCACACGATTGGCTGTTTTAGTGTAGCTGTCCAGAACAGTATCCAGATCGGCGTGATCCTTCTCCAGAACCTCCAAACCAGCATTGAAACGCGGGTCGGCTTCGGACAACTCTGGGAAATAGCTATGGTCTTCCCAGCCATGGTGCCCATGCAGATTTCCAACCAACGCGTTGCCATAGTACGATAACCGACTGGCATATTCCTCGTCCGAGGTATCCTTGTTCAGAAATGCCTCTGCGTCGGATCGCAGCACCTCTGCCAGACGCCGAAACATCTGGTGAGCGCCCAGCCAATGACGGGTTTTTTCCTTGAATCCGGGATGCGTGCCCCAAGTTTCTCTGGGGTATTGATCGAGCAAGAAACGCGTCTCACTCGGCATGTCCTGTGTTCGAATGTTGAATGTGTCGAGCATGGTCTTACTCCTTTCGCCACAACATCTGGTGAAAGAGAGTTCACGAACCAAGTGACATCCGTGCACATCTTATGTGCCCGGCCACACAGACCTCAAAGTTTGGCGCGCCCGCCAATTGAGGCGCGCCTGTGTATTCAAAGCTCTTTGACTGTGGCAAGTACCTCGTCGACATGACCGGGCACTTTGACCTTTCGCCAGACTTGCGCGATCTTGCCTTCACGATCAAGGATAAAGGTGGACCGCTCGATCCCCCAGTGTTTCTTGCCGTACATGTTCTTTTCTTTCCACACGCCATAATCTTCACACATTGATCCGGCTTCATCAGACAAAAGCGGCGTCGTCAGGGCATGTTTGGCGACAAATTTGTCGTGCTTGGCAATACTGTCCTTAGAGATACCAAAGACTTGGGCACCCGCATCGGCAAAGGCTTGCAACTGTTCGGAAAAGCCGATGGATTCCTTGGTGCAGCCCGGCGTATCATCGCGGGGATAAAAGAACAGAACAACAAGCTGTCCGCGCAAGTCAGACAGGCTGACTGATCCGCCTCCATCGCGAGGCAGGTTGAAATCGGGGGCAGCATCGGAAACTTCGGGCATCAGGCGACTCCGGTAGGGTTCGGTTGGTGTTGGTCCGGATAATAGGTGTCGAAGAAGAAGTTGGAAGGCGCAGAACAAAAATCCCCGGCCTCGGAACCGGAAAAAGACGGAAAACCTGAGACCCGCAAATCGTTCCGTGGTCCTAGGGCCGTGGGTCGATGGACTTTTCGCGGACTTTTGATCCTGATTTTGCTGGCGGCGGTTTCAGCGGTGATGGTCATCGGCCAGTCCGTCAGTGCTCCCGATTGGCTGAGAGAGCGAGTCGCAACGCGCCTCGAGCGGGGCCTGAACGGCTTGCAGTTGGAGTTCGGCGAAGTCAATTTCATTGTCCATAAAGGATGGCGCCCACGCGTCAGCCTGCAGGATGTTTCGCTACGTAGCAGTGATGGACAGATGATTGCACGCCTTGCCAATGCCGAGGCCAGTCTGGCCATGCGACCTTTGCTGTCGGGGCAGATTAAACCCAAGCGAATATTCTTGAACGGTGCATTTGTCACGGTTCAACGTGACGCCGAGGGACTTCTTTCACTATCGCTGGGACAAGGGGCAGCACCAGTTGGGCGTGCACGAAATTTGGCTCAAATGATAGAAACTGCTGATCAGGTGTTTCTGACGCAGCAATTGTCAGCTCTGACGTCGATCGAACTGGAAGGTGTGACGCTCAGCCTTGAAGATCTTGGTCGGAGGCGGGTCTGGACCCTGGATGGCGGTCACTTGCAACTGACACGGGACGGTCAGGACATGCGGATCGCTACTGGGTTTTCGCTTCTATCAGGGCGGGACTATGCAAGCTCGGTCGAGGCGAACTATACCAGCACATTAGGATCGCCCGAGGCGAAATTCGGCATCTCCGTCAGTGATATACCCTCTGAGGATATTGCTCTGCAGAACGCGGCGATGTCCTGGTTGAACGTTCTGGACGCCCCGATTTCCGGAGCGGTCCGGGGCGGGATTGACGCTCAAGGCACGCCCAGTCAGGTTTCAGCGACGCTTCAGATCGGGGCTGGGGTCGTACAGCCAAACCCAGAAACCCGGCCGGTTCGGTTCACTGGCGCGCGAACATATTTCACCTATGACCCGAAACGTCAGATTCTTGATTTCAACGAGTTTTCTGTCAACAGCTCCTGGGGCAATGTGGCAGTCGAAGGACAGGCCTTTCTCAATGGGGTGGAAACCGGCGTGTTGGAAAGCCTTGTCGGGCAGTTGAGATTTACCGAAGTGACACTTAATCCGGCCCAGCTAATGCCCGAGCCGGTTTCGCTTGAGAGTGCACATGTTGACCTCAAGCTTGAGCTTGACCCATTGCATGTTCAGGTCGGGCAGTTGACCGTTGCAGATGACAACAAACTATTGCGCGCAAATGGAAGTCTGGTGGCAGATCCTGACGGGTGGCGTGTCGCGTTGGATGGGCAACTTGACCGGATCTCGCCAGATGAACTGATGAAGTACTGGCCCGAAGCCGTAGCCCCCAAGCCGCGCAAATGGGTTCGAATGAACCTGACCGAAGGTGAACTCACTGGCGGCGACTTTGCTTTGCGTTTGGAACCGGGCAAGCGTCCTGACCTGTACGCCGACTTTGATTTTGATAATGCGACGATCAAGTTTGCCAAGACACTGCCACCGGTTGTAGGGGCTCGGGGTCAAGCCAGCCTGTTGGGGCAGCGTTTTTCAGTTTTGGCACACGAAGGGCGTGTCATTACCGATCACGGGGATCAGATTGACGCTTCGGGCACGTCATTCATCATTCCAGATATCTCGATCAAAAAGGCAGCTCCAGGTATTGCGCGCATCGTGGGAACCGGAAGCGTCACGTCCGTATTGTCCCTGCTTGAGCGGCCACCGCTCAACCTTATGTCCAAGGCCAACCTCCCTGTGGATCTGGCTAAAGGGCAGGTAACGATGCGCGGCACCCTGTCCTTGCCGCTGAAAGACAAAGCTAAACTTGAAGACATGGCATTTCACCTGACAGCAGAAATCGAGGACGTCGCAAGCGATGTACTGGTCCCGGGGCAGGAACTGCGTGCTCCGATTCTGATGGCTGTTGGCGATCAGTCGCAGATTTCATTGTCGGGGCAGGGCTTTCTGGGAGAGGTTCCGATGACTGCAACTTGGACGCAGCCGATCGGCGTTCAGAACCCACCGCCAAAAAGTCAGGTTAGCGGGACCATCGAACTTTCAGATCGATTGATGGATCAGTTCAACTCAAACTATGCTGCACGTGTTGTCAGCGGTCTTGGCGAGGCGCAATATCTGTTGGAGTTGGAAAAAGGGCAGCCCCCGAGGCTGACCGGAAGATCTGACCTTGTAGGCGTTGGGTTAAGTGTTCCCGAGATAGGATGGACCAAGTCCGCTGCAGCGTCAGGTGAGTTGACGTTCGAAGCCCGCCTGGGCGACCAAGAAGTGGTTGAACGTTTTTCCATAAAAGCGCCTGGTTTGGACGCGTCCGGAAACATGTCTTTCAATGAGGCCGGGACAATGGAAAGCGCGCGTTTCGACAATTTGCGTGTTGGAAACTGGATGAACGTGCAATTGGACATGACAGGGCGTGGGACTCGAGCACCAGACTTGAACATTCGCAGCGGCACACTGGACATGCGTGGGGCGACGTTCTCTGGAAACAGCGATACGCAGTCCGGGTCTTCGACTGGTGCAGCAGGGGGACAGGCCATTTCCGTGGCATTGGGCCGGTTGCAGATTACAGACAGCATTGCATTGACCGGGTTTTCGGGGAAGTTGACGTCTGGCGCGGGTCTGAGCGGGAATTTTACCGGGCGCATAAACGGCCAAACTTCGGTCAATGGGCAGGTGCTTCCACAAAATGGTCGAAGTGGGTTCTTTATTCAGGCTGATGATGCAGGCGGGGTGTTTCGCTCCGCTCAACTGCTCAACCAGGCGCGCGGCGGGGACTTTCAATTGTCACTAACGCCGGTTGGAGCAACCGGCAGCTACGACGGCACCTTACGGGTGAGAGACACTCGGGTGCAGGATGCCCCGGCAATGGCCGCTTTGCTGAATGCCATCAGTGTGGTTGGGCTGCTGGACGAAATGGCAGGAGCGGGCATTCAGTTCGCTTCGATTGACGGCCGTTTTCGATTGGATCCCGACAAGGTCACGGTTTACGAAGGCAGTGCAGTCGGGCCCTCGATGGGGCTGTCAGTTGACGGCACAGTGGATACCGAGCGCCGAACACTTAACCTGCGCGGTGTGATTTCCCCGGTCTACCTTCTAAACGTGATTGGTAGTGTGTTGTCGACGCGCCGCGGCGAGGGTCTGGTCGGCTTCAACTACACCCTGACAGGACAGCTGACCTCGCCACAGGTTTGGGTCAATCCTTTGTCGGGTTTGGCCCCGGGCTTTCTGCGGGATTTCCTGCGCGAACCGGCACCCACGCAACCTCGGGTTCCGGGAGAGGGGCCGGAACCTGCCCAAGATCCAATTCTGGACAGCACTGCCGGAGATCGCTGAAGGTGTGGTCAACGATCAAATACCGACGTATAGCGCGGCCATGAAACTGAGTGACTTTGATTTTGATCTGCCGGACGAGCTGATCGCGACACGCCCGGCCACCCCGCGGACTGCAGCCCGGCTTCTGGTGGCGCAGGGAGATGCCATCGCCGATGCAGTAGTGCGTGACCTGACGCAATGGCTGCGGCCTGGCGACCGGTTGGTCTTGAATGACACCCGCGTTATCCCTGCGCGGCTCAGCGGACGCCGACACCGTGAAAGCGCCCAAGGGCCGGTGTCTGCCAAAATCGAGGTCACGCTGCTGGATCCCACTGCCGATGGCAACTGGTCGGCGCTGATCAAGCCACTCAAGAAAGTGAAGCCCGGCGAAGAGATCATCTTTTCAAACGAGTTGTCTGCCGAATTGGTTGCTGTCGAGGACGGGCAGGGAAGATTGAAGTTCAACCTGTCTGGGGATGATTTTGACGCGGCGCTTGCCCAGGCTGGTGCGATGCCATTGCCGCCTTATATTGCCGCCAAACGTCCCGCGGACGAGCAGGACAAGACAGATTATCAAACGGTCTGGGCCAGGAACTCGGGCGCTGTGGCGGCCCCAACGGCTTCGTTGCATTTCGACGACGGATTGTTGGAACAAATCCGCGCAATGGGCGTGGAGATCACTTATGTCACTTTGCATGTGGGGGCAGGTACCTTCCTGCCGGTCAAGGTCGAGGATGTGATCACCCACAAAATGCACGCGGAATGGGGGCGGGTCAGTGAACGCGCCGTTGACGAGATCAACGCCACCAAAGCTGCAGGCGGGCGTGTGATCCCCGTGGGAACCACCGCACTGCGCCTGATCGAAAGCGCGGCGCAGACCGGCACGTTGAAACCCTGGGATGGCGACACGGATATCTTCATCTATCCAGGGTTCAAGTTCCAAGTGACCGATGCGTTGATGACTAATTTTCACCTGCCGAAATCAACCCTTCTGATGTTGGTATCGGCGTTGATGGGGCAGGACCGGATGGCGCATGTTTATGATCATGCGGTTAAGTCTGGATATCGCTTCTTTTCTTATGGGGACGCGTCGCTTTTGATCCCGGCTTAGGCGAAAATGCCAAACCCGACTCGGTAAATGTCGTAGACAAGCACGCTGTGGCTGGTGTCTCATGACACATCAGAGCCAATTCAGTCGGATACGAGCGAGGACGCCCGATGCTTCAGGTTCTTTCCAGCGCATGGGCGCTGCTTTTGGGTATTTGCCTGCTGCTCGTGGGCAACGGGCTACAAGGTACGCTGCTTGGTGTGCGGGGGGAAATCGAAGGGTTTTCGACCTTCGAGATGTCGATCGTGATGTCGGCCTATTTCCTTGGCTTTCTAGGTGGCTCACGCATGGCACCTCAGTTGATCCGGCGCGTCGGCCATGTGCGGGTTTTTGCTGCGTTGGCCTCGTTCATCTCGGCCGTCATGATCCTTTATCCGGCGCTGCCCAACATGTGGGTCTGGATTCTAGGCCGCGTGATCATCGGTTTCTGTTTCTCGGGCGTGTATGTGACAGCTGAAAGCTGGTTGAACAATGCCGCTGACAACTCGAACCGGGGTAAAGCGCTTTCGCTTTATATGATCGTGCAAATGATCGGTATCATCTCGGCTCAGGGTTTGATCCAGGTGGGCGATCCCGGTGGGTACGAGGCGTTTATCATTGCCTCGATCCTGGTTTCCATTTCTTTTGGCCCGATTTTGCTGTCTATTTCGCCTACGCTCGGCCTTCGATACCACCAAGCCGATGACCCTGCGCGAAATCATGAAGATCTCGCCCCTGGGCTGTGTCGGTATGTTTCTGCTGGGCGGCATCTTCTCAGCCCAGTTCGGTATGAGTTCGGTCTACGGCGCCACGATTGGCCTGTCGCTGACGAACCTGTCTCTGTTCATTGCGACCTTCTACATTGGCGCTTTGATCCTACAATATCCTCTGGGGTGGATTAGCGACAGGATGGATCGCCGCGTCTTGATCATGCTTGTCGCAGCCGTCGGAGGCGTTGCGGCGGTCGTGGGTATGATGTTTGGCGATCAGTTCTCGATGCTTCTGGTTTCGGCTTTTCTGATCGGGGGCATGTCGAACCCGCTCTATTCGCTGCTCATCGCCTATACCAACGACTATCTGGATCACGACGATATGGCGGCGGCTTCAGGTGGTCTGGTCTTCATCAATGGTCTGGGTGCGATTGCTGGCCCGATGATTACTGGTTGGCTGATGGGGGATGCCTTGATGGGACCGCCGGGCTTTTTTGCATTCATGGCTGCTCTGCTTGCGGCTATGGCAGTTTACGCACTGTACCGCACCACGCAGCGTGCCGCGATTCCGGTCGAGGAAACCGGTACCTTTACGGTAATGACACCCACCTCGACCCCAGTTGCGGTCGAATTTGCGCAAGAAGTTGCCATCGAGGCCGAATTGGAGGAGCAAGAGGCGCAATAAGTCGCGATTTGCTTCAAAAAAGGCCGCTGATGTTGCAATATGTTACTGTAACAATTGTGTAAAAGATATTTTAATACCTACATTCCCTGGGGGAAATTAAGAGCGGGGTGAGGCCAATGGTTGGTCCCGAAGATATATTGAGTTTCTGGCTGGACGAGGTTGGTCCGGCTGGGTGGTATGTACAAGACGATGCGCTGGATGCCCAGATCACCGAAAAGTTTCAGTCGACGTGGGAGGCCGCCTGTGAAGGTCGCTTTTCAATGTGGCTGACCTATCCTAGCGGTGCTCTGGCTTACATCATCCTCACGGATCAGTTCCCCAGGAATATGTTCCGCGGAGATGCCCGAGCCTTCAAGACCGACAAGGCGGCCCTGGCGGCAGCCAAATGTGCGGTCGACAAGCGGTGGGACATGCGTATCGACGAACCGGCAAGGCAGTTCTTTTACCTGCCGATGATGCATTCAGAGAACCTGTGTGATCAGGAACGCTGCGTGCGTCTGCTGTGTGAACGCATGCCAGAGAGTGGTGACAGCAACATGCTGCACGCCCGGGCACATCGCGAGGTGATCCGTCAGTTCGGCAGGTTCCCGTATCGCAACGACGCCCTGCATCGGACGCCGACAGCACAAGAGGCTACATATGTCTCGGCTGGTGGCTACGGTCAGACCGTGCGCGAGATGCAGGCTGCGGGTTAACCCGCAGGTACGCATCCTTTTACATCTGAAATGCTGCGGGTGAGGGCATCCGCAGCCGTTTCCACTGTATGGTCAATTAGCAGCTCGGGCGTATCGACCAATTGGCGAACGCGGGTCTGCAACCCCTGTACATTGGTTTCTATAGTTTGAACTTTCTGCTGCAGCCTGTTCAAGGTCGCGGTATTGAACGACCCGCTCTGTGTTGTCAGTGCAGCCAGATCGCCTTTGATTTCTGCTAGATCGCCTCGCAAACCCGCTACTTCGTCTCGAAGTGGTGTGACAGTAACGAGGTTTTGGGAAAACGTGGCCATCAGGCCATCGGCGGTTGTTGCTACTTTCCATGCCAAGAAAAGACACAGAGCCAACAGGATCAGGGTCGCGTTCAGCAGGGCAAGGGCGAGGTCCTTGAGGGTCTTGGCCATATCGTATCCAGTGTTTGAAATCGAAGACGTCGAGCAAATGCCCATTTGGGCGGCTCCACTCCATTTCTAGCGTTTTGAAGTAAAGGGGTATAGGTTGATTTAAGCACATCCCCGCTCATCTTCCCTTGCGTCACACATGTCGCAGGGAGCGGGGATTGATGTGTCTGAAAAAATAGTTTAACGGTAAACTAATTTCTGACAACGCCTGCGGTGAGGAGTGACCATGGCTGCGAAATCCTTTGATCTGATTGTTATTGGTGCCGGGCCTGGCGGTTACGTCGCGGCCATTCGGGGCGCCCAACTGGGCCTGAATGTGGCCGTGGTCGAGCGCGAGCACCTAGGCGGCATCTGTCTGAACTGGGGCTGTATCCCGACCAAAGCGCTCTTGCGCTCGTCCGAGGTCTTCCACCTGATGGAGCGCGCAAAGGACTTTGGCCTCAAGGCTGAAAATATTGGCTATGATCTGAATGCTGTCGTAAAGCGCTCGCGCGGTGTGGCCGGGCAGCTGTCGGGTGGCATCGGTCACTTGTTGAAAAAGAACAAGGTCACCGTGGTTATGGGCGAGGCGACGATTGCAGCCAAGGGTAAGGTATCGGTCAAAACCGACAAAGGCGTCGAAGAACTGACCGCCAAGAACATCATCCTGGCCACCGGTGCCCGTGCCCGTGAATTGCCGGGGCTTGAAGCGGACGGCGATCTTGTCTGGACCTACAAGCACGCCCTTGATCCGGTGCGCATGCCCAAGAAGCTTCTGGTGATCGGCTCAGGTGCCATCGGCATTGAATTTGCCAGCTTCTATAACACGTTGGGTGCCGCCACGACTGTGGTCGAGGTGATGGATCGTGTGTTGCCGGTCGAAGACGCAGAAATCAGCGCATTCGCCAAGAAAGCCTTTACCAAGCAGGGCATGAAGATCATGGAAAAAGCCATGGTCAAGCAGCTCGACCGGGGCAAGGGAAAGGTCACTGCACATATCGAAGTGGGTGGAAAAATCGAGAAACAAGACTTTGACACGGTGATCTCCGCCGTGGGTATCGTCGGCAATGTCGAGGGTCTGGGGCTTGAGGCTTTGGGTGTCAAGATCGACCGCACCCATGTTGTAACAGACGAATTCTGTCGCACTGGTGTCGATGGGCTCTATGCCATCGGCGACATCGCTAAGCGCACCCTGGTTGGCACACAAAGCCAGCCATGAAGGTGTGATGGTCGCAGACCTGATCGCGGGCAAACATGCGCATCCAGTCAAGCCAGAAAGCATTGCAGGCTGCACTTATTGCCACCCACAGGTTGCGTCGGTCGGCTATACCGAAGCCAAAGCAAAAGAGCTCGGCTATGACATCAAGGTCGGCCGCTTTCCTTTCATCGGCAACGGTAAGGCGATCGCACTAGGAGAGCCCGAGGGGATGATCAAAACCATCTTCGATGCCAAAACAGGTGAGCTTTTGGGCGCCCATATGGTTGGCGCCGAAGTGACCGAGATGATCCAGGGGTATGTCGTCGGACGGCAATTGGAGACAACCGAAGAAGATCTGATGAATACGGTCTTCCCGCATCCGACCCTGAGTGAGATGATGCACGAAAGTGTATTGGACGCCTACGACCGCGTCATACACATGTAGATTGCACAGAGTAATCGCTGGAAAATTCAAACACCCCGTCACTTCACGACGGGGTGTTTGGTTTTGGGGCTACACAGAAGACAGGCCGCCTAGGGTTCTGGACCCCTCAATTTGAGGTTGTATAAGGGTAAAGTGTCAGCCCGGAGGATCGACGTTGCCCAGTCTCAATCGAATTGTCATGGGGCGATCCAGCCGCGAAATGATCCGCGCCCTTGATCCATCAAAGTTACAAGTGGCCGAGGTTTCGGGCTGGTGGGGCAAGATGTTCGATTTCTTCAGCTATGAACAGTTCAATTACCCCGAGTACGATATCTGCAAAGCACCCTTTCTGGATGCCGATGGAAAGATCCGCCAATTCGATTTGATTTTGGCCAATCAGGTTTGGGAACATCTGGATCGTCCGTTTGAGGCAACACTGAACGTGCACGAAATGCTGCGTCCGGGTGGACATTTTTGGCTTGCCGTCCCCTTTTTGTTCCATTTCACGCCGCGCCCAATGATTGCAGTCGTTGGTCCGCACGGGGGCTGAAAAACCTGTTGATCGAATGCGGGTTTGCCCCAGATGCGATCCGAGCCGAGCAATGGGGCAACAAACACGCTGCCCTACGCAACCTCGAAGATCGTTGGCCACCACAATACGATCCCAAGCGTGATCCGCTCGACAATGACCCCAATATGCCTATCTGTGCCTGGGCCATTGCAAAAAAGACTTAACGCAAAGATCGTGGCGAAAAGTTGCAGGTTCTCATTTTGTTCTAATTTTTTGGTTGGAGACTCAGCGGCTGTCCACTATCTCTTAACCACTTGAGTGCAGGGGGCCCGGATGGCTGAGCTGAAGAACATTGAGGTGCGCGGCGCGCGCGAACACAACCTCAAAGGCATCGACGTTGACATCCCTCGGGATCAGCTGGTGGTGATCACCGGTCTGTCCGGCTCGGGCAAGTCCTCGCTGGCGTTTGACACGATCTATGCTGAAGGTCAGCGGCGCTATGTCGAAAGCCTGTCGGCCTATGCACGCCAATTCCTTGATATGATGGAAAAACCTGATGTGGATCACATCAGCGGGTTGAGCCCTGCCATCTCGATCGAACAGAAGACGACATCGAAGAATCCCCGGTCGACCGTCGGAACGGTGACCGAAATCTACGATTACATGCGTCTGCTTTTTGCACGCGCTGGCACGCCGTACAGCCCGGCCACCGGCAAGCCGATCGAGGCGCAACAAGTGCAGGACATGGTCGACAGGATCATGACCATGGAAGAGGGCACACGCGGCTATCTGCTGGCCCCCATCGTGCGCGACCGCAAAGGCGAGTACAAAAAGGAATTCCTGGAACTTCGTAAACAGGGTTTTCAGCGCGTGAAGGTCGATGGAGAGTTTTATGAACTGGACGAACCGCCCACGCTGGACAAGAAGTTTCGCCATGACATCGACGTCGTGGTTGACCGTCTGGTTGTGCGCGAAGGGATGGAAACCCGACTAGCAGACAGCCTGCGCACTGCGCTGGATCTGGCGGACGGTATCGCGATCCTTGAGACTGCCCCGAAAGAGGGTGATTCAGAGCGTATCACGTTCTCCGAGAATTTTGCTTGTCCCGTCAGCGGTTTCACCATCCCCGAGATCGAGCCGCGTCTGTTTTCGTTCAACGCGCCATTCGGCGCTTGCCCAGATTGCGACGGTCTGGGGGTCGAGTTGTTCTTTGATGAACGCCTGGTCGTGCCTGATCAAACTCTAAAGGTCTACGATGGAGCGCTGGCTCCGTGGCGCAAAGGAAAGTCGCCCTATTTCCTGCAGACCATCGAAGCCATCGCCAAGCATTTCGAATTTGATAAGAACATTCCGTGGAAGGACCTGCCCAAGAAGGTTCAGCAGGTGTTTTTGTACGGTTCGGGCGAGGAAGAGATCGAGTTCCGCTATGACGAAGGCGGCCGCGTCTATCAGGTTACCCGCGTGTTCGAAGGCGTCATTCCCAATATGGAACGCCGCTATCGCGAGACAGATTCGAATTGGATTCGGGAGGAGTTCGAACGCTACCAGAACAACCGGCCTTGCGGCACTTGTGAGGGATACCGTCTGCGGCCCGAGGCATTGGCGGTCAAGATTGCAGGTCTGCACGTGGGCCAAGTGGTGCAAATGTCGATCCGCGAGGCTCTGGCCTGGGTCGAAAGTGCGCCCGGGCATATGAGCCAGCAGAAAAACGAGATTGCCCGCGCTATTCTGAAAGAGATCCGCGAGCGTCTTGGGTTTCTGAATAACGTTGGTTTGGAATACCTTACGCTGTCACGTTCAAGTGGAACGTTGTCAGGGGGCGAAAGCCAGCGCATCCGACTGGCTAGCCAGATCGGCTCGGGTCTGACCGGGGTTCTGTACGTGCTTGACGAGCCGTCCATCGGTCTGCACCAGCGCGACAACGATCGACTGCTCGGCACGCTAAAAAACCTGCGCGACCAGGGCAACACGGTGATCGTGGTTGAACATGATGAAGAGGCTATTCGCGAGGCGGACTATGTCTTTGACATCGGTCCCGGTGCCGGAGTGCACGGGGGGCAAGTTGTCAGCCACGGAACGCCAGCCGACATCACGAATGATGCGGCCTCTATCACTGGGCAGTACCTGTCCGGGTTGCGCGAGATCGCGGTGCCCGCTGAGCGCCGTTCTGGCAACGGTAAAACCCTCACGGTGGTCAAGGCGACCGGCAACAACTTGAAAAAGGTCACGGCGGATTTCCCGCTTGGCAAATTTGTCTGCGTGACCGGCGTATCGGGCGGGGGCAAATCCACACTGACGATTGAAACGCTGTTCAAGACCGCCTCGATGCGTCTGAACGGCGCGCGGCAAACGCCGGCACCTTGTGAGACGATCAAGGGACTGGAACATCTGGACAAAGTCATCGACATCGACCAGCGCCCCATCGGGCGAACTCCTCGTTCAAATCCAGCGACTTACACCGGGGCCTTCACCCCGATCCGTGACTGGTTCGCTGGTCTGCCCGAGTCCAAGGCGCGCGGCTACAAACCCGGCCGCTTCAGCTTCAACGTCAAGGGCGGCCGGTGTGAGGCCTGCCAGGGTGACGGCGTGATCAAGATCGAGATGCACTTTCTGCCCGATGTCTACGTCACCTGCGAAACCTGCAAGGGCGCGCGGTATAACCGCGAAACGCTTGAGATTAAGTTCAAGGGCAAATCGATTGCCGACGTGCTCGACATGACAGTCGAGGACGCGCAGGACTTCTTCAAGGCAGTGCCTTCAATCCGCGACAAGATGGACGCGCTGGCCCGTGTGGGACTGGGGTACATCAAGGTGGGCCAGCAGGCGACGACCCTTTCGGGGGGCGAGGCGCAGCGGGTGAAACTGTCCAAGGAACTATCGAAACGCTCGACGGGCCGGACGCTATATATTCTCGACGAACCCACCACCGGTCTGCATTTCGAAGATGTGCGCAAGCTGTTGGAAGTGCTGCATGAACTGGTTGATCAGGGCAACACAGTGGTGGTGATCGAACACAATTTGGACGTGGTGAAAACCGCCGACCATATCATCGACATCGGCCCCGAGGGCGGCGATGGAGGTGGCAGGATCGTGGCCAAAGGCACGCCAGAAGAGGTGGCCGAATGTGAGGGCAGCCACACAGGGCATTACCTGAAATCGATGCTGAACCCCGAGCGGGTTGCGGCAGAATGACGGGGTGAGGGGCGTTGCCCCTCTGCGCCCGCTGGACGCATTCACCCCGGAGTATTTCTAAAAAGGTGAAGGGGCGGTTCAGGCTGCTGCTGCGCGTGATGTGCGAGCCATCATGATCGGCACCAGAAACAGCGCCAGGAAGCCTGAATTCATCACCACGTTGAACCAGGCCCCAACCGCGAGTGAGCCTAGGCTGTCGGGGATGTACCAAGCCAAAAGAGTGAGAGTTATGATGCGCCGGGCCAAGGCGGGATCGCTTGCATAAAGGTGGTCGGTGATCAGCCAGACGGCAGCACCCAATCCGCAGAGTAACCCGCCACTGATGGCGCTCAGTAGAGCTTCGGTGTCGGTGTTGACCTGCTGTGCGCCGTCAACGGGCAGATGGGCGAGGTCCACAAAGAAGCTCAGGGCGTGGGCTAGAAAGGTGTATGGGGCCATCGCCATGGCCAGCCCGATAGCGATGCAGAACACAGATGCGGATTTAAGCCACTGGGTCGTTTTATGGATGGTTTTGGTGTTGGTCATGTCAGGTTCTCCTGTTTGATCCCGGAAACCCTGACTGATGCCACATAGGTAAAACAATTACCTTGCAGGTAAGTGCATTTCTGCGTGACCCCGGTAAACTCATGATCGGAGGTGTCCTATGGCTGAATTTGGTCCTGCGCTGAAGGAATGGCGAACAACGCGGCGGATGAGCCAGATGGACTTGGCCCTGTCAGCAGGCGTGTCTTCACGACATCTGTCTTTTCTGGAAACCGGGCGGGCGCGGCCAAGTCGGGGCATGGTGCTGCGATTGTGTGATGAGTTGAGCGTTCCCAACGCGGGACGCAACCAGTTGCTGACAGCGGCGGGAATGGCCCCGGCCTATGTGTCTCGCTCCCCCGACGCCGAAGATTTGAAGCCGTTGCAGGAGGCGGTGGCATGGATGCTGGACAACCATACGCCATACCCCGCGATGGCGTTGAACCGGCATTGGCAACTCGAGGCGATGAATGGCCCGGCGGCGATGATGTTGAGCGCGTCGGGCTTGAAGTTGGGGGACAGTCTGATCGAGGCTTTGGTGAGCAATGGGGCTTTGCGCGAGGCCTTGGACAATCTGGAAGAGGTTGAGCGGCACACGCTGGCGCGGCTCAAAACAGAACTCACGCATTTCGGCCGCGATCCCGTGATCGAACGGGGGGTCGAGGCGTTGCAGGCACGGGTCTCCGGGGACGATACGGTTCTGCCAGCGGTCATCCCGGCTCGCTACCGGATGGGCGATCAGGTCTTGTCGTTCTTTTCGACCATCGCGCAGTTTGGCACAACCGGCGATCTGGCGATGTCTGAACTGAAAGTGGAGTTAATGTTTCCTGCGGATGAAGCGACGCGTTTGGTGTTAACCGGGGGCGTTTAAGCATAGGTCCAGCAGGCGTGAAACCTCCTGCGCCGACAGGCCGTCAAAACGCGTGCTCAGATCTTCGATCTCATCGGCGCGGGACCGCCCCAGCACGGGATCGGCGAACAGGTGGAACTTGTCCGAGATATCCTGATCGCTGAGCGGCAGATCGGTATCGCCACGGGGCGTGCGTGGCTCGGACGTCAACCGGGTCCCGTCTTGCAATACAAGCGTCACCTGCGCCCACCGTTTGCCGATGCTAATCTTGGTGAAATGCGGATCGTCGATGAGTTTTGTGGCTCGGCTCAGGCGCAGAATGTCGGGGTTGGTCAGGGTTTCCGGAGCAAGTTCCGGCACACCAACCTGACCGCGCACGATTTGCGTCGCGACCGGAAAGGCGATGGAATAGGCAAATTCGTCAGGCGTGGCCGGTTCGTGGCCAGCCAGACGGGTGGCATTGTGGAAGGTGCGGATTTCGACTTCGGCCACTTGGTTGTGGGTCAGATTGTGCGCAGACACCAGTTCGGCGGCGGCGTCCAGCGCCGGGTGCGCCCATCGGCAACAGGGGTAGGGCTTGTAGTGGGTGTCTTCGACAAGTCGCCAGCCGTCACCCAGGTCGGACCAGAATTCGGCGACATCCTCACCTTCGCAGGTCAGGGCAGGGGCACCGGTGAACCCCATAGTGGCGAGGTAGGCCGCAGTCACGCCTGATGGCGCACCCCAACCCACACCGTCGCGGACCATCGTGGGGTGGTCGATGCAGCGCATCATCTGGCTGCGGGGGCCGTGGTATTCTCCGATCCCGGCGGCCTGGCGGATGGTGGGGGCCTCTGCGCCCAATTGTCGGGCGACGGCAGCGGCCACGCCAACAGCGGTCCAGGCCCCGGACGTGTGATAGTCGGCACAGGTCGCGTGCTGCGCCAGGCCCGCGCGATAGCTGACTTCATAGGCGACAGCGAGCAGAGTGGCGAAATCCGCCCCTGAGATCGGCTGGCCTTGGCTGCGGCGTGCATCTGCCACGGCCATGAGCGCGGGAAAGATGGCCGACCCGGCATGGCCTTTGCAGGGAGAGGTCCCGTCGTGCGCGTCGATGCTGTCGACGGTGAAGGCTCCGGCCATCGCAGCGCCGGCTGGGCTGACTGCGGTGCCCTCCATTATCATTCGGGCTGGGCCCGCATCCGTTACTCCGAACAGCGCAGCGGCTCCCTTGCGGGCGATGGCGGCAAGCGGTGTGGTCGAACCAACCGCGGCGACGCCCATGGTGTCCAAGAAACTGCGGCGCAGGACCTGCAGAACCGATTCTGGCAGGTCGGCATAGGTCAGGTCAGCGACGAAACGGTCAAATATAGGCATCTCAGGGCTCCGGTCATTTGGATCGAGCCTAGGGGCGGTGATGGCAGATGCGTTGTCTGTTTGCGACAGAAATCACCTTGGATGGTCAGCCAAATGGAACACTTGGTTTGCTGGCCGTAAAAAGAACACGGCTAAGGACGAGGGCTGTGCCCTCCCTGGGGAAGGTCGGGCGCGGCCCGGCGGGTGCCGGGCCAAGTGGTAGGTGTTCAGTTGCGCGAGCGCTTTTCGAACCGGGGCAGCATTGCGCTGAAATCTTTGCTCGGCGCCATCTTCGCCTTCGACAAATTGCGCATACAAAGCCTGCGCCAATTGACCCATGGGCGTGTCCGCATCTGCGCTTTCGGCGGCTTGCTGCGACAGGCGCAGGTCCTTGAGCATCAGATCGGCGGCAAATCCGGGGGTATAGTCGTTGTCGGCGGGGCTTTGCGGGCCGACACCCGGCGCAGGGCAATAGGCATTCATCGTCCAGCTGTAGCCAGACGAGGTCGACACCACGTCGAACATCTTTTGCCGGTCCAGACCCAGCTTATCGGCCAATGCAAACGCTTCACACGTAGCAATCATGGTGACGCCCAGGATCATGTTGTTGCAGATCTTGGCCGCCTGACCGGCCCCTGCATCACCGCAATGCACGGCTTTCTGACCCATGATGTCGAACAATGGCGCGGCCTTGGCAAAGGCGTCCGCACTGCCGCCTGCCATGAAGGTGAGCGTGCCGCCAGCAGCCCCGCCAATGCCACCCGAAACGGGTGCATCGACAAAGAGCAGACCCGCCGCCGCCGCGTCCTCATTCACCGCGCGGGCGCTGTCGACGTCAACGGTCGAGCAGTCGACCAGCGCTGCACCAGCCGCCATCGCCGGGATCACATCTGCGGCCACGGCGCGCAGGATTTGACCGTTGGGAAGCATGGTGATGACCACATCTGCGCCCGCAGCTGCTGCTGCGGCGCTGTCTGCCATAGAAACGCCTTCGATGGCGACCTCTGCCATGTCAAAGCCCGTGACCTCGTGGCCCGCTTTGGCAAGGTTGGCCGCCATCGGGCCGCCCATGTTTCCAAGTCCGATGAACCCGATCTTCATACCCTGTTTCTCCTCCTCAAAAGTCAGCGCATCCTTGCCTAATGGCTGCAGCATTTTTGACACCGCCGCAACAGGCACATTCTGATCGGCAAACTGCCAGGCCGGGTTGCGGTCCTTGTCGATGATCTGCGCGCGGATGCCTTCAAGGAAATCACCATGCTCCATCGCGCGATAGGTAAAGCGGTATTCCAGCTCCAGCGCTTTGCGAATGGTCAGCGACGGTCCTCGCAGGCGACGCAGCATCTCGATGGTGCAAGCCATCGATAGAGGCGAAATGCGCGACATTGTCTTGAGCGTGTCGGCAGCAAAGACGCTGTCCAGCGTGCGAAGTGTGTTCAGGATGTCTCCCAGACTCTCGCCGCCGAATGCCTCGTCAATCTGTGGCATCTGCGCTTCCAGTGCGCTTTCGGGGACAGGTTGCGCGTGGGTTTCCACGTGGGACGCGTCGCCCGAGGCCTCAAGCATCTGGATCAGACCGCCCCAACTTTCGCGCGGGATATAGTGATCGGCGAACCCGGCGAACATCGCATCACCGGGGCCCATGCGTCCTGCCGTGAGCCCGAGGTATTCGCCCAACCGACCCGGTGCCAAAGCCAGCATCAAGGTGCCGCCTACATCCGGAACCAAGCCGATCCCATTTTCCGGCATGGCAATCTTGGAGCTTTCGCAGACCACCCGGTGCGAGCCATGACAGCCGATGCCAACCCCGCCGCCCATGGTGAAGCCTTGCAGGAAGCTGATCACCGGTTTTGGGTATTCGAACAACAGCGCGTTCATCCGGTATTCATCGCGCCAGAAGGTGCGACCATACTCGAAATTGCCATTGGTGCCGGTGTCATAAAGTTCGGCAATATCGCCACCGGCACAGAACGCCTTGTCGCCCTCGGCGTCAAAGATCACCAGATCAACCGCATTATCCTCGCGCCAATTGCGCAGGGCGGTGTCGATGGCCATGCACATGTCATAGCTCATCGCATTCAGGGCGTTCGGTCGGGTCAAGGTGATGCGGCCCGCACGGCCGGTGACGCGGATGTCGATGTCAGACATGGTGATGTCCCCAATATTTCAATTCGTTCTGTGAGTCGCGTCGCAGGCTGGTAATCGAGTTGGTGTTGCCGAACACTGCCGAGAAACCAGCAAAATAGCCACGGAATGTGTCATGCAAGGCTTGGAGCACGATAGGGCCCGCTGCCACGACGTATGCCAGCTGCAAAAGCGCAAGTCCTAGCATTGCGTGCTCTGATACTCCGGCAGATGTTGTTGCAAGAAGCCAGGACACTGACAGTACCGTCACGGGCAAAAACCACCACACGGCGAGCAATGTGATGAGTGGAAAACAGTACAAAATCCCTGACGATGAAATCGCCTTGGCCGTCCACACACGGTGAACAAGAAACGCCCGATACAGCGTCGAGCGTTTCAGGGCTTTGTACCATCTTAGGATCATCTATTGGCCAGCAGGTGGCGGGCGGTGATCACGCGCATGATCTCGTTGGTGCCTTCCAGGATCTGGTGGACCCGCAGATCGCGCACCAGCTTTTCGATGCCATAATCCGCCAAATAGCCATAGCCGCCGTGCAGTTGCAGGCATTGATCCACGATCTTGGATCCGGCCTCGGTCACGAATTTCTTGGCCATGGCACAATGTTTGGACGCATCCGGCGCGCCTTGATCCAGCTTCCACGCAGCCTGACGCAGGAAGACGCGGGCGGCTTGCAGCTCGATCTCCATATCGGCCAGACGGAATTGAAGGCCCTGAAATTGGTCGATGGATTTGCCGAACGCCTTGCGCTCGGACATGTATTGCAGCGTCAGGTTCATCGCGGTCTGCGCCGCCCCCAACGAACAGGACGCGATGTTCAAGCGCCCGCCGTCCAAACCCATCATGGCGTATTTGAACCCGTCCCCTTCGGTGCCGACCAGGTTGCCTGCGGGCACCTTGCAGTCGTCAAATTGCACCTGCGCGGTTGGCTGGCTTTTCCATCCCATCTTGTCTTCGAGCCCACCAAAACTCAGGCCTGCGGTGCCATCCTCGACATAAACGGTCGAAACGCCCTTGGGGCCATCCTCGCCGGTGCGCACCATGCAAACATAGGCGTCGGAATAGCCGCCACCCGAAATGAATGCCTTGGTCCCGTTGAGCGTATAGCCCTCATTCGTGCGTTCCGCGCGGGTTTTCAGCGCGGCGGCGTCCGAGCCCGAGCCCGGTTCGGTCAGGCAATAGCTGAGCACTGTGTTCAGGCTCAGCACATCGGGCATGATCCGAGCTTTCAACGCCTCATCGCCAAAGCTGTCGAGCATCTTGGCGCACATGTTGTGGATCGACAGGAAGGCGGCGACCGAGGGGCAGGCCATGCTGAGCGCCTCAAACACCAGTGTTGCGTCCAGACGGCTGAGGCCCGAGCCGCCAGCCTCTTCCGAGACATACAACCCGCCAAACCCCAACTCGCCCACCTGTGGCCAAAGTTCTTTCGGGATGGTGCCTTCGGCCTCCCACTGACGGGCAAAGGGTGCGATGTGCTCTTGTCCGAACTGATGGGCCATATCGAAAATGGCGGTCTGTTCCTCGGTAAGCGCGAAATCCATGTGGTGCCTCCTCCCCAGTGACGATCCAAGTGAATATGAATTGAACGGCTGTTTATTTCCTGATTCTTACAGAAGTTTTGCAAGGTCAGAAAGAGCTTGCTGGATGAAGAACAAAAGTTCCACCAAACTCATCAGCGACAAGACCAACAGAGCAGAATCTGCAAGATAGGTGGTGATGCAATTTTTGCCGGTATCAGTGAAACTGCGCCGTTCTCTTGCAGCATGCTTAGTGCATTGTAAGAATTGACATCTGGATTTACTTTTTGAAATCAAATCACTACGAGCA
This sequence comes from Falsiruegeria sp. JB4-1, assembly GCF_055693495.1. NCBI lineage: Bacteria > Pseudomonadati > Pseudomonadota > Alphaproteobacteria > Rhodobacterales > Roseobacteraceae > Falsiruegeria > Falsiruegeria sp. JB4-1. The sequence continues at coordinate 2,525,357 of NZ_JBVFTZ010000001.1, read as the reverse complement.
AAGTAATTATCGCAATCTCACGGGGATTACGTAGTCGAAAGTCTACGTCTTCCATCCGTTGACCCGGCAAATATTCAATTTGCCAACATGGCTTGCAGTAGCTCTGAACCTGCGGCGAAAAAACCAAGCGCCACAAGAAACAATGCAAGGGCCATCAGAATCTTTTCGATACTGGAAAAGTGTTGCCGTTTTAGATTTGGATCGCTGCTCATGAACAGCGAATTAGTGGTGTCCTGCGTCATGTTCAAGGCACCAAAAAACCCTTGGGCGTATCTCCGCCGGTCAAGTGAATTCGCTTCAATTATTGGGGGATTTTGGCTCCGGCGGTAGGGATCGAACCTACGACCAATTGATTAACAGTCAACTGCTCTACCGCTGAGCTACGCCGGAACGGTTCGTGCGATATAGCAACCGGTTCAACTGGCGTCCAGAGCGGAATTTCACTTTTCTTTTGGGTGATGAAGCAGAGTGTACGGTAAGCGTTGCATCTGGCCCCCTTTTTGCTCTCTAAACTTACCGCAACGACAAATGGTATTTTCTGCTGGAGATCAGCAGGAGGCCACAATGGCGGAAAATGAGGTTTGGGGCTTCACCATTCAAAAGTCCCCTTCTGGAAAACACATTTGGCCCAAAGAGTTGAAATGGGAGGCGACGCGCCGCATTCGGGAGGAGGGGTTTTCTCCGGGAGAGATTGCTGCGGAGTTAGGCGCTCATGAATGCCTAGTGCGTAAATGGTCGGTAGCAGACCGGCGAAGCCGAGGCGAGAAAATCACCGTTTTGGGTCCTGCATTTGCGGAACTGAATGTCGAGAATGAGAAACCTGAAATTGAAACTTCAAGGCCCTCGATTCAGCATTCGGAATGCGGGCGCATACGTTGCGGTGAAGTCGTGATAGAGTTTCCGCTGGCCATTTCAGAAGGTGACCTTGCCAAACTCGTTAGGGTGGCGGGGCAACAAAAATGATTGCACCTTCGAACACCTATAAAATCTACTTGGCAACTGCTCCTGTTGATTTTCGGAAGGGGATGGATGGTCTTGCCAGTTACGTAGTCAGTAACTTTGAACTTGACCCATTCTCCGGTGCCTTTTTCGTTTTCAGATCGAAGGGCCGAGATAAAATGAAGGTCCTAATGTGGGACGGCACGGGCCTCGTTCTAATCTACAAACGCATTGAGGGCGCTGGCTTCGTTTGGCCGAAGCTAAATGAAGGCAAGTTATCCCTAACCAAATCCCAGTTTGAGGCCCTGTTCGAAGGTCTTGATTGGAGACGAGTCGAGTCCGCAACTTATCATCGCCCCACGGTCGCTTGACGAAGCTAGCGATTACGGTCGACCCAATGTCAAAGTCTCCAACCCGTTCAATCTCGCTACGTCCTTGCGGAAGCAATTCTTTCGCAGTTTTTGGCAGGTGAGGAGCGAAAAATGTAATCAAAAATTGCAATTGCCTTGACATTGTGACGCTAGATAACATATTGATTTTATTCCAACTTTTGAGTCTCTTTTTTTTGTGGAATCGAAATTTTGATTCCATGGGGCCTTGCGATCTATTCGTAAGGCTCCAAAAGTGAACGACCAGTTTCAAAAATTCGTTGGGATTGCCCGCTCATTGAGAGGGGGTCAAATTGACGACCCCATCAGAGTTCTAGAGGAGCTATCTTCCGAGCTGTGGGAGATGTACGAGGCAGAAAAGTCCCTAGCCACAAAGCGGTCCGGAGAGGTTACACACCTCAAGTCCGAAATTCGGACGTTGAGGAACGAAATTGCAAAAAAAGACGAGCGGATCAAAGAACTTCTCCACTCTCAACATGGTCAAAAATCCGAAACTGCCAAGGCCCAAAGGGGCGATCAAACTCTGAGTACGGGGAACGATGAGGACGCGGACGAAACGCCTAAGGGCAACAGGCCTTTCAACTACTCTGGCTTGAAACTTTCAAAACCTAGGAACAAGAGCGGTCGCAGGCCCAAAAACTGGGACAATCTGGAGCGCATCGAGATTGATATGGATTTCCCAGAAACATGCCCATGCGGATGTGGTGGATCTATTTTGTCTTGGGACGTGGATGAAAAGCGCGAAGTAATACCTGCAAAGGTATTCGTGGCTGTCAGAAAACAGCCACGCTACCGATGCCGAAAAGATGAAGCGATCATCGGCTCCCTGTACAAACCGACCCTCGTAACTGGCATAAACAGTGGAACGAGTATGTTGGCGTATCTCGTGACCATGCGCTTCGGTTGGGGGATGCCTTGGTATCGCATCGAAAACAAGCTCAATCACGAAGGGGTCGTGTTTCGCAGGTCCACAATGTGCGCCCAAGTGAACAAGCTTGCCAAAGCCCTTGAGGGCGTATTCGTTGCACTCGAACACCACACGCTGGATGATGCGCAGCGCGTATTCATCGATGAAACTCCACTAAAAATACAGCGACCGGGAAAAGGAAAAACCGGTCAAACATTTATGTACGCCGCACATCGCGATGACAGTTCGTATGGCGGCAACGCACCTCGAGCAACGGTCTACTACCACCGCCCCACCAGGGGAATGGCCCACATTCACGCAATTTTCAGTGGCAGGAATCTAATTGCCCAGCACGACGGATACGTCGGCTACAACCGTCTAGGCAATGCGGGCACTGACGTTAGCGGAATCCTCTCAGTTGAATGCTGGGTTCACACTAGACGCAACTTCATCAAAGCAGCTAGAGTGGCAAGTTCGCCATTGGCCAACGAAATCACAAAATTAATCGACAAGCTGTACATCGTCGAAGAAGAGATTCGTGGTTGGCCACCGGACCGTCGAGCTAGGTACCGGCAAAGCCAGTCAACGCCAATAATCGAAGAGATTTGGTCGAGATTGAACATAATGTCTCCCTCGATCCCGCAGAAAAGCACTCTCGGGAAAGCTATACGTTATGCCTTGGAGAGGAGGAGTTCTTTGGAGTTGTTCCTTGAAGATGGGCGTATCGATCTTGATACAAATCCGGTCGAACGACAGTTCAAACCCATCATTCTGTTGCGCAAGGGGTTCTGTTCGTTGGCAGCGAAGAAGGTGGGAACGCTTGGGCTATGATGTCGTCTCTTGTCGAGACCTGCAAACTGAACCGGGTTGATCCATTTCGGTACTTTGAATGGATGATTGATGATCTCGCTGCGGCAAAATCAAATTTCATTGATGATGATATCGACTTCAGTCGGTACTTGCCGTGGAACGCACCGACTTTTTGTCATGTTCGGTCACCGCAAGTGAAATAGGACTGACTGAATACCTTAAGCTAGGACATCAATGGCCCGAAAACCCGCATACAAATTGTTTTAGATTGAGTCTAAGGGACGGATCTAAAATGGTTTGTATGCTAAGGTTATTTCTCTTCGTCGCTGAAAAACACTCAAGTCGCAACGCCATTAACCCGCTTCAATAGCCTTTCTTTGGCAGCGGCACTTAACTCCCTCAAATCCGATTCAATAATCCTGATAGCCCTTGCTCTATCTCCTTCAAGCGCCGCTTGAACAGCCTTGGCTTTGCCTAATGCCGTATGGTGTCCAGTCCCAAGGCCGCCCGTCTGAAGCTTTTTTACACAGCTCGAAATTAGTTCGGCGTTCATGTCGTAGATAGCCATATCCAACTTTGTAAGCACTGGATAGACAACGTTTTCGTGTTCATGAATCGCAGTATCAATGAGTTGGTAGGCAGTTTCTTTGTTGCCAAATTGAAATTCGTATCGTGCTGCCAACGTGGAGTGCATTTCATCGGCTCTTGTACCGCCGATTTGGCTTAAGGAATTCAGCACATCCTGCAACTTTCCCGCTACGTCCGGGTCATCTGGGCTATGTAAAAGGCATTGAAAATATGCCTGAGCCAAGAATGGGTTGGAGGGATATCTTTCGTAGTTTTCTTTAGCTAAAGAGATTCCTTCTTCGAAATCTTCAATTGCCGTTAGAACGAATACCACCTCTCGCCTAGCACGTTGCTCCGTTCTCTGATGCTGCATGGCCGATTTGTATCGCTTCAGGGCATCCACAAATCTCCGCTTTTGACGATAGTAGAATCCGAAAAGAAAATCGTGCTCTGGCCCAGTAATCTTTTGAACTTCTTCGGTAAATCGCGCGTTCTTCAATCGAGCAAGCGATTGGCAAAGATAGTACAAGATGTCTTGCTTGGTGTGTTCATCATAGAAGTCGGAGTTTTGCAGAACCCGGTCCGCCAGCGCAACCACATCTCCATACGAACGCTTGTTGTAGAGATCTTTCATGGTCTGAAGAAAATGGGCAGGGATCATCATGCTTTCTGGCAAGTCAACGCCCGTCGCGAGAGCTTGCTTGACTGCAATGTGGTACTCTGAAACGTCGAAACCCTCTGTCGAATAACTTTCAGTAAAGTTCTCCACAAAATCCTTTAAGGCCTCATGGTAGACTTCAGTCATCTTAACGCGGTCCCGGACGATAGCGTCACGTATTACTTCATTGACGCGAAAATACTGCCCCGTAGTGCCAATAGATTCACAGACACTATCCGCAACAAACCGATCCATATATTCGGTGAGAGGTTTTGAAGTTTTCTCGGCAATCCAAATAACAAAATCTAGAGATGCAAAGTCGAAAGAAGACAGAAACCTCAGGAAAGACAGGATCTCATCGTCGCCCTCGTACCTTTTCAAAAAGATACTCGCTTTGTACGACGAGAAGGAAACGATTTCATCAGCCTTATTGAACGCGTCCACTTTGCCGAGTTCGCTTACTAGCGATGCCGCATATGTCACCTGTTCGGGAAACCCCTTTAGCAAAGGCGTAAAGTTTTGATAGTCCTCACGGGTAAGGTCAACTCCAAGAAATTCACAATACCGCTTGAATAGCCCTTCTCTTTCGACTTTCTGAAGTTCCGGCAACTCGACGAAAAAAAACCTGTCGTCCCGCACGTACTTGTACTTGGCTGCCTTTGCAGATGTGGCCACACAAATTCCTAGGGCATTGTGGTCCAATTTTTCAACAACGCTAAGAAACCAAGGAGCGATTTCCCGATCATACCGCACTATGCAGTAGCGATCCTCGATGAGAAGGATTTCTTTATATGAAAACAAGTCAGTTATTAGCTGAGCGCAAAGAGTGTGCTTGTCGTCTGCTGATCGATGCAAAAGATTGGAAGTGTCCAGCCTGTCGGAAAGTCCAAAGTCGGCTAACTTGAGAATTAGTCCTTCAACATTGTCTTCTGGTGTAAGGTCAATTCGTATCGGTTCGTATGCTTCACGCGTGACATTTGATTTGCGCAGTGCGTTTCGCATCATGCTTTTTCGACCGATATCTCTCAGACCGGAGGCGAAAATCACCAACGGTTGCTCTTTTGAGAGATCATCCATTCTTTGCTCGAAGTCGGCAATGTGCTGGTTCCGTCCCACAAAAATTTGGTCTCGATGCTTCAGCATCGGATGGTCTTTCCAAGACGCTTCGACCATTCTTTCGCGGATACGTTTAGCGGCAATTGTTGGTCGCGTGATCGGCCTCAGATTGTAGTTGTTGCTGATCCAATCTGGGATCCTGCTGTCGTCATAAGTTATGTGTTTGTCGATAACGATTGGAAAAAACCGCTTCAAATTTCCATTTTCAAGTTGAAGTTTGGCCTCTGTAATTTCCTTGCGTACCCATTCGGATTCAAGAGAATGCTCAGAAAGGAAAAGCACAAAAATGTCCGAACGTCCCAAAGCATTTAGTATTTCTTCAAAGTTCCCCATACCTTCCTCGAAGGTGAACTCGTCGTATTCTACATTCGGCTTGAGTTTGTTGGCGACAATGGAAACGTAGCTGCCTTTGTCTTTGCTACTATGCGACAAAAAACACTTCATAAATTCTTTCCTGTTACCGATCCTCGGAAGGTACCTCGGTTAAAGATACCCACCTCGCACTTCAATCAACCACAACTATGAGTGAAGTTGAAGGCGGTTGCGACCTAATTGTGTAGTTTGATCGCCCTAAACGTGCGGCACTTTTGCAGATGCCCAAAACGCCGGATCGCGTCACAGAATCGACTTTGAAAACGATGGCAACAACAAGCGGTAAGCCATTTTGTTGGCATCGATATTGGCGCGTAGCGCCAATATGACCTCATCGGTCCGATGTCGGAAGACCTCAAATCGGGGGCCAGATGCAACGCTTACAGTGTACGAACAGCCAACACCAGAACAAATGCCTGGCTGATGCCAGCAGTCGCTGATGTGATTAAGTGGGATAATGGCTCCGGCGGTAGGGATCGAACCTACGACCAATTGATTAACAGTCAACTGCTCTACCGCTGAGCTACGCCGGAACGGTTTGCGCCGTATAGCAATCTGTATTTCGACCGTCCAGAGGGATTTCGTCGATTCCAAAAAGTTTTTTGGGCGACATAGCTAGGTCAGCAAGAACGCGGTTGTTGCCGACAGTTGGCCCGTTGTTTCAACACGAGATTTTCCATAGAGATCAATCAAATGAGCGAAGACGTTGCGTTCGGCCGCAGGCAACAGGGCCGACGGTGTATCGGTGTAGATACGCTGTGCCAGTCCGCGGGCGGTTGTCGGGCCTTGTTCAAGCGATGTCAGAATTTGCTCTTCGCGCATGAGACGGTGCTCGATCAACCAATCAAGTCGACCGGCTGGATCTGCAATGGGTGCTCCATGGCCGGGATGAAAGACAGACCAGTTGCGGTCACGCAGCCTGGCACAGGCCTGCATGAAGTCAGTCAAATCGCCATCTGGCGGCGACACCAGTGAGCTGGCCCAACCCATGACGTGATCAGCTGTAAAGCAGGTGTCGCCCAGTGCCAATGCGATATGGTTTCCCAGATGTCCCGGCGTATGGATGACTTCGAGTGCCCAGTCGTCTCCTTTGATAACGTCTCCGTCGGCAACGGTTACATCAGGGTTGAAGTTCACGTCGATACCTTCCCCACCGCCCGCCAAACCATCACGGGCCAGTTGTTGCATCACTGCGCTGCGACCGGCTTCGGGGCCGCCAAAGGCCCAAATCTGTGCTCCGGTTCTTTCCGAAAGGGCAGCGGCAAGCGGTGAGTGATCCACGTGAGTGTGGGTCACGACGATGTGGCTGATGCTTTGTCTCGGTTGCAGAGCTGACAGGATAGCATCGAGATGCGCAGGGCTGTCGGGGCCAGGGTCAATAACCGCCAGTTCCCTGCTTCCGATCAAGTAGGTGTTTGTTCCCCGGTATGTCATCGGCGATGGGTTGGGGGCCAATATGCGTTGGACACCCGGTGCAAGTTCGATTGCCTCGCCAATGGGCGGGTCAAAATCATCAGGAGGCTGAATCATCCGCTCTTTCTCTTGTGCTGCGTGCCCGTTAGGCTTAGCGCATGAACTTCCGTTGGCTCAAATACTATATGCCGCGCAGCCTGTATGGCCGCGCTGCGCTGATCCTGGTTTTGCCGGTGATTGTACTGCAACTTGTTGTTTCTGTTGCCTTCATTCAACGAAACCTTGAGGACGTCACCAAGCAGATGACGCTGACCATCGTCCGCGAGATCGAGATGATCGGACAACAGGCAAACAACGCCCAGAACCAACAGGACATGTTGGCATCTATGCGCCCGTTTCTGTCTGCGTTGCAAATGCAGGTGCGCTTTGCAAACGATGATGAAATCCCGACAAAAGACAGTCGCCGTTGGTATGACTACACCGGGCGCATCGTAACAAACACCTTTCACAATCGTTTACAGGGTACCTTGGCAGTGATCTTGCCTGACAGCAGGGTAGCCCATGTTTATGTCGAATCCGATTTAGGGCCGGTCGAAGTGTCGTTTGACAGGCGCAGGTTGTCCCCGGCGGCGCCACATCAATTGATCGTGACGATGGTGTTCTTTGGAATTTTGATGACGGCGATTTCGTTCCTGTATATGCGCAATCAGCTCAGGCCAATCACCCGTCTGGCCAACGCTGCGCAAGCGTTTGGGCGCGGAAACACTGTGCCTTATTGGCCATCCGGCGCCATCGAGGTTCGCGCGGCAGGCAGTGCGTTTTTGAACATGCGAGCACGGATCGAGCGTCAGATTGAACAACGAACCCTAATGTTGTCCGGGGTTAGCCATGACTTGCGCACGCCACTGACCCGACTCAAGCTTGGCTTGTCGATGCTAGATGAAGAAGACGCTGAGCCGATGCTCCGGGATGTCGACGAGATGCAGCAACTTCTTGATGCCTTTCTGGAATTCTCACGTGGTGCGTCTGAAGCTGCTCCTGAGCCAACAGATCCAGCAAGTCTTGTGCAGAGGATCGTGGATGATGCGCGTCGGGCGGGCAGGAACGTTACTTTAACCGCATGCGAAGGTCAGGGTGACATCATGCTGCGTCCATTGGCCATACGGCGCGCAGTGGAAAACCTGATCGGCAATGCCGTCAGGTATGGAACGCAAGCGAATGTCAGTATGGTTATGACGCAGAAATCTCTGCGCATACGCGTCGAAGACGATGGGCCCGGGATTCCTGCCGAGATGCGGGAAGAGGCGGTCAAACCGTTTTCTCGCCTTGATCCGGCGCGCAATCAGAACCTTGGATCGGGTGTTGGCCTGGGCCTTGCCATTGTGGCGGATATTGCTCGCGCACATGGGGGAACCTTGCGCATGGGAGAAAGTGAATCGCTTGGCGGATTGCAGGCGGATATCGTTATCGGACGCTGAACGTGCCTCAAATTGGTCTGTCTGAGAGGGCGTTTGTTTCTTTGGAAAACTGTCCGATAAAAAAACTTGTACCAGATTAACAAATCATAGTTTCGTATTTGCTTTTCCGTTGCCGAAAATGTGACGTGTTCTCTGCCGGTGTCGGTTAAAGTCATCTTGCGCGGTGCAACGCCAGAGAAGCTTTGTCGTTGTTTGACCGGTCCCCTTTAAAGGGGCAGATGATGTTGATCTTATGTGTTTTTTCCTGCTCGCCAAACCTTGGTGCTTCCCCTACGGTTTCGACTGTGAGGGGCCTTCTTTTTTCGAATTGATTGTTGAAAGTTACGGCAACATGGCGATGACGCAGATTAGAATGTACCGTTCGTATCATTAAGCAAACCACGACTTTTCGATGGGTATCGTAGTGACTTGGTTTGCAAAAGGAACGTGGAACTGACGATGCAGATTACAATTTTGCCCTTTGCCGGTCCAACCGGCACTCGTGAAACCGTGGCGAGCGTGTCAGGTGACACCATAACTGTCGACACGGTGTCATTTGACCTGTCCAATGTTCCCAATGGTGGAAAAATCGATCTCGTGGGTGATCATCCTTTTGTCGGTTCCATCGAACGGCGCAACGGTGAACTGCGCCTGAAAATGCGCTGGACTTATGATACCTCGGCAGATTCTCAGCTTGTTCAACCTGCCGAGCCGCCGGTTCTGCGGGTTGCTGATGGTCCGGTTCCTAATCCAATCCTGCGACAGAGTGCGTCGGCGTCTTCACAACAGGACATCTCATTTGATACCCGCGCCTGTGCGACAAGCGCTGTTTCGGGCCAGACAGGGGCTGCGACGCACATTGCCGTTGCAGATTATCACTATGTATATGACCCATCCGGGACGGCTTTGGTCACCGGAGACGGGCGGACGTGGTCGCCAAACGGGCAGGCGCGTGTGGGCCACTTTGAAAGCCTGGCCGCCGCTCTTTCTGACGGGATTCAGTTGGATGGGGACGGGGAACGATATGTCTTGGGCGAACCCTTGACGTTTGTTGCGGGCACGGGCCTGACCAACGCCATCCTGGATGCGACTGGTGTGGCAACAGACAGTAATTCGGCTGTTCTTGAAACCATAGGCGGTGGATTGGAGCCGGGGGTAACCGTCACGAAGGATGTCACAAGCGCGGATATGACAATCGCACTTGCTGACACGTCGGAGTTTGCCGCCGGTGACACGGTCCGCTTGATGTCGGAGGACTATTGGTGGAAGTCCGGTGACACTTATCTGAGCGAGGAGCTCGTAGTCGCGTCGGTCGATTCTGACACGTCACTAAAGTTTGACCGACCGGTGCGCTTTTCCTATTTGGTCACCGACAATGCAGTTCTGATGAAGGTTACCCGGATTCCAGTCGGCTTTTGGGACAACGTAAGCGTAATTGGCGACGGCACCCAGTCGAACGGCATTGATTTTCGCTTTACAACCGGTCTGCGCACCGGGACGTTGCACTTTGACGGTATTCGGGATCGAAATCTTGTTTTGACGACCTGTGCGGATTTTCACTTGGGTGCCACCCATGCGAACGGCTCGGGGCAATTTAAGCTCAACTACGGAATCTGTTACCGTGATGGATGCCAGAATGGGCGCACCGGCACCCTGATGGGGCAGGACTTGCGACACGGTGTTACGGGAACCGGAAACGACGGCGTAAATGTCAATGTTCACACCGATCAGGTGCACGTGGTGAACCCGTTGGCTGCTGTCTATGACCAGCACGCGCCCTGTCTTGAATGCAGTGTCGATCAGGTGACCCACGAAGGAGCGTCATTCGAGGACGGTGAGGATGGCCTGATGATCCAGGGTGCCAACGCCACCGTTCGTGGGGCGGTTATCAACATGCACGGCGTCGGGCGCCACGCTGCGCATTCGCAATGCAAGGTGAACTATGCAGGCGAGAAATGGTGGGCAGATATCGAAGTCGATGTTCAAGGGTCCGGTGCCAAAGGTGTTCTTGTGAAGCCGATAGGTGCGGCGATGTCTTTGGTTCGTATCAAGGGGTCGGTTGTAAACTGCGCACAAGAGGCGCTCCGTGCCTCTTTGTCCAAAGGAGGTTGCGACTTTTTGCACGTTAACTTGGACGCAGATATCATTGGCAGTCCCGCCCACAGTGTGGTTCAGATCAAAACGTCGTCTGATCATGCCCTTGGTGGGGCCCGGATCACTGGCCGGTTCAAACGCGGCAATGATGATCACGAGAACATTGAATTGGTTGGCAGTAAAAAGAACCGGATAGAAAACGTGCTGATTGTTGGCGTGATCGAACGCGGGCTCTACGGTGTTCGTGGAATCAATGTCATTTCGGGGTCTGTCAACACTGCTGGTGCCGAGTACGTCAATTGTGTCATCGACGAAGCAGGGATCTAAGGTTTGGGATTTACCTGACCCAAAGGCGATGGGAGGGCAGCTATCAGGCTCATATCCCATCGCATTTGGTGATTTCTTTCCCGTCATTAAAGTACGACCGGGTGTGGGGTGATCCAGTCGGGTGCATGCGCCCGATACCCCGCATCTGGGTTTGGACTTTTTTGGTCAATTTGTGCGTTGTTATCAAAGGCCGCGGTACACCTTGCTCGTAACCGATTGATACTTAGCAGGCGGCATTTTTGGGCGTGGGACGCTGGGGATTGATTATAAAATTTTTTGCCAAAAATCTGGTAGGCCCGGAGGGATTTGAACCCCCAACCAAAGCGTTATGAGCGCTCTGCTCTAACCGTTGAGCTACAGGCCCACCTTGGGCCCATCCGTATCATGATCCACACCCGCGTCAAGCCTGACCGTTGCATGAGCGGGCACAATCGACTAACCCGCGCGTCAGGAAACATGAGGATGGACCGATGACAGCGGGCAAGAACGGGATGACCTACGCCGAAGCAGGCGTAGATATTGATGCAGGTAACGCTCTGGTCGACCGGATCAAGCCCGCTGCCAAGCGCACCAATCGCTCTGGCGTGATGAGCGGTCTGGGTGGATTTGGCGCGCTTTTTGATCTCAAGGATGCAGGATACAACGATCCCATTCTGGTCGGAGCCACCGATGGGGTTGGAACAAAGCTGCGGATCGCAATTGACACGGGAGTTGTCGATGGCGTGGGCATCGACCTGGTGGCCATGTGCGTCAACGATCTGGTCTGCCAAGGGGCTGAGCCGCTGTTTTTCCTCGATTATTTCGCGACCGGCAAATTAGAAACTGAAACTGCCGCGCGCATCATCGAAGGCATCGCCGAGGGCTGTGTACGCTCGAACTGTGCATTGATCGGTGGTGAAACCGCGGAAATGCCGGGCATGTACCCCGAGGGTGATTTTGACCTTGCGGGCTTTTCCGTCGGTGCGATGGAACGCGGTGCCGCGCTGCCTGCCGGAGTTACCGAGGGCGATGTGCTGCTTGGGTTGGCCTCTGACGGGGTGCATTCCAACGGCTATTCGCTGGTGCGCAAACTGGTCGAGGTCTCGGGTCTGACCTGGGAATCGGATTGCCCGTTTGGCGAGGGCACCGTAGGCGAAGTGCTACTGACACCCACGCGTCTTTATGTGAAATCGGTGTTGGATGCGATCCGCGCAGGTGGCGTTCATGCCCTGGCCCATATTACCGGCGGTGGCTTGACCGAAAACCTGCCACGAGTTCTGCCCGACGGTATGGGTGCAGAGATTGACCTGAGCGCTTGGGATCTGCCGCCGGTTTTCAAATGGATGGCAAACACCGGTGGTATCGTCGAAAGGGAAATGCTCAAGACCTTTAACTGTGGCATTGGCATGATTGTCGTCTGTGATGCCGGGCAGGCCGACGCCTTGACCGAACTGTTGACCGAGGCGGGAGAGAGCGTGGCGCGCCTAGGCTCGGTCACTGGAACTGCGGGCGTTGCCTATTCGGGCCAGTTGCTGTGACCCACAAGCGTGTTGCGATTCTGCTCTCGGGTGGGGGCTCCAACATGGTGGCCCTGCTTGAAAGCATGGCAGGTGATCATCCGGCTCGACCTTGCTTGGTGTTGTCCAACGACGAGCACGCAGGTGGACTGAAAAAGGCAGCCGAGCGTGGTGTAGCCACGGCTTGGGTTGATCATCGCCCGTTCAACGGCGACCGCGCAGCGTTTGAGGCTGAGCTGATCAAACCTATGTTGGCTGCCAAACCGGACATCGTTTGTTTGGCCGGGTTCATGCGAGTTTTGACCGGAGACTTTGTTTCGCAGTTTCAAGGGAGGATGTTGAATATTCACCCGTCGCTTCTGCCAAAATACAAGGGCCTCAATACCCATGCGCGTGCGCTAGAGGCAGGTGATTGCGAACATGGATGCAGTGTCCATGAGGTGACAGCGGCGCTGGACGATGGCCCAATTCTGGGACAGGCGCGGGTACCGGTTCTGGCAAATGACACACCGGCCACTCTTGCTGCACGAGTTCTGGTCCAAGAGCACCGTCTGTACCCGGCGGTTTTACGCCGGTTTGCCCAAAATGACCGCACTCAGGTCCTTCTGAGTTAAGTTTTTTGTCAATTTGAGACCTGTGGATTTACACAGTCTTGTGATTAGTCGTAAGGTCGCGAACACTACCCTCAAACGCCGGGATACAGGCGTAGAAGCAATAAGAGCAAACAAACTGGCCGGATGAAAACCCTCACCTCGACGCAAGACCTCGCCGACTTTTGCACGGCGGCAGCTGAACATCCCTATGTGACTGTTGACACTGAATTCCTTCGGGAACGGACATATTATTCCAAGTTATGTCTGGTTCAGTTGGCCTTTCCCGGAGAAGGGGATGAAAACGCCGTTCTAGTCGACCCTCTGGCCGAAGGAATGTCGCTGGAACCGCTGCACGAGCTGTTTCGCAATACTGACGTGGTCAAGGTTTTCCATGCCGCCCGTCAGGACCTAGAGATATTCTGGATCGATGCCAAAGTGTTTCCCGAACCCTTGTTCGACACGCAAGTCGCTGCAATGGTTTGTGGATTTGGAGAGCAGGTGGGCTATGAAACTCTGGTGCGCAAGATCTGCAAAGAAGGGTTGGATAAAACATCCCGCTTTACAGACTGGTCCCGTCGCCCCCTGAGCAGCGCTCAGAAAACCTATGCTCTGGCGGACGTGACGCATCTCCGCAAAATCTATGAACATCTGAAAACCGAGCTTGAGAAATCGGGCCGTAGCCGTTGGGTGACCGAGGAGTTAGCCATTCTGACAGCTCCGGCGACCTATGAGATTGAGCCAAAGGACGCCTGGAAAAGGGTGAAGACACGCACGACGTCTGGCAAGTTTTTGGCCGTCGTACGTGAATTGGCTCAATTTCGCGAAGAGCATGCACAGACCAACAACGTGCCACGCAACCGCGTTTTTAAGGATGATGCACTGATCGAATTGGCTTCGACCAAACCCAAAAGTGGTTCGGATCTGGGCAATTCTCGACTGTTGCTGCGCGAGGCGCGCAAGGGTGCAGTTTCCGAAGGGATTTTGGCTGCTGTCAAACGTGGCGTGGATTGTCCTCAGGACAAACACCCAAAGATCGACAAGAGTCGCGATAAGTTGCAAGTCAATCCGGCGCTGGCAGATTTGCTCCGTGTTTTGTTAAAATCCAAAACTGAAAGCGCGGGAGTGGCGGCCAAGCTCATTGCACCAAGCTCGGATCTGGATGCAATCGCGGCCGGTGTTCGCGATGTGCCTGCTTTGACAGGATGGCGCTATGAAGTCTTTGGAGAAGACGCCTTGCGTTTGTGTGAAGGCAAGATTGCCCTTACCGCCAAGGGGCAAGCCGTCAAAGTGGTTTCAATCTAGCGCGGTATTCAGGGTCGTTTGACACTTGGATTGCTTCGCAAACCGCCTGCGCCACTGAACAACACAATCAAATGCGGAAGTTCCGCAAATTTTCAAACGCTCTCTTTGACCAGTTAACGGCGGCGAGATTCTCTTGCGTTTTGCTGTCCGACAACACGGATCAAACGGACGCTTTCCAGATCTTGATTGGAAAGGGAGATCGCTTGATTGATAGTTCGGGATCGCTCAGAACCTTGTGGGGTCGGTGTTTCCGGGTAGGAGACTAAGAAAGTGTAAGACAGCACGCCGTTCTTTGCGTTTTCTTCTGTTTGGTCCAGGCGCAACTCAGCACCAAAGGCGCCTTGCCTGTTTGCGATTCCAGTTACATTCACGATGGCACCGCTTGGGGTGGGATCGATCCGCATATCGGCGATGTTGGCTATCGGAACGCTACGGTCTTCTGCCTCGGGCCGAGCCAGGATACCTGCGCGCTTTGGTGGGATCAGTGGGTTGGTTTCAACCGGCACTGCCGCTGTCTCGACCGGGGCGGACGTGCTGCTGCCAAACCAGTTTGTCGGATTTGCTCGCGAGCTGCGCCAACTGCTGCAAGCCGACAAAGTCAGGCCAGCGATTAGGAGAACTGCAAGAGGTTTGTTCATTTTGCCCCGCCCCATATTGAACGTCTTTGTTGCAAGTCTTTTCGTTGTTACCGGTTACCGCATCTGCGGCACATTGAAAAGCCGTCGTAGGTCTGGACAGAGGCCAGCAGGCGGCTTAGGTCACAGGCCAGCAGACTGAAGGAAGATCACCTATGGCCAGTGCCGCGTTCGAAGACTTGGTGGAAGATTTTGAATTCCTGGATGATTGGGAAGACCGCTATCGACACGTGATCGAACAGGGCAAGGCAATGGATCCTCTGGACGAGGCGTTCAAAGTTCCTGCAACCAAAGTTCATGGTTGTGCCAGCCAGGTCTGGTTGCAGCCCACCATAGAAAACGGTGTCTTTCACTTTGACGGAGATAGCGACGCGTTGATTGTACGCGGTCTGATCGCGGTTCTTCGCGCGCTCTATAACGGTCTGCCTGTGTCGCAAGTGGGGCAGGTGGACGCGCGGGCCGAACTGGAGCGTCTGGGATTGAATGAGCATCTGTCTGCGCAAAGGTCTAATGGCGTGCGGTCCATGATTGCACGCATTCAAGAGGTCGCGTTTGCGGCAGTATGAACGGGGCAAGCTCGCTTGGGCCTGCCACCCAGTCGCTCCAGGCTGTTTTTTAGCTGGTAGACGAGGGCGGTTTTGCCCAAGCCGCCATGGTGGTCTCTAGATCGCCGTAACCGGTGAAACGCCGCTCAAAAGCCAATCCCATGCGATCTGCAACCTCGCGCGCGCGTGCGGTGAGCTTTGGATCGTCGGTCTGTGCTTGATAGACAACTTTCGTGTAGTTGCCAAAGTACATGTCGCGTAACTCTGGATGGCGATCCAACCCCATGGGCTTCCAGACGAACGCGTCGAACTGCCGGGCCAGGAAATCTGTCAAATAGAACGCAGTCATTTCGTCTTCTTCGCGCTCCGAGAAGGTATCGTTGCCCTCAAAGAACGAATAGCAATGCGGTCCCTTGATCATCTCGACGCCCAAACGCTCGCACGCGGCCTGTAACAATCCACCTGTACCGCAATCGGCGTAGACAACGAATATCTGTTCATAATCGTCGCGATGTTTGGCTACGGTGTCTTCGACCGCCTGCGTGATCTTTTCGGGATGGATGTGTAAAATCGCGGGCAGGCAGGTCAGTGCCATGTGATCCCAGCCGTTACGAGCCTTCAGATCAACAATCTCGCGCGCAAGTGCTCCGCAAGCGATTAGCAGCAAAGGTTGTTGTTTTGTTTCGGAAGCATATCCCTTGCGGGTCAGGCTGTCGTCATCGGGAAGATCGTCGTGTGACATGGCAATTTGTCCAGGCATCGGGGGATCAGGAAACCGCAGAACTGATCAGTACGCAAGCATTGAACCGACAGGCCACGCTAAGACAGCGACATGTTTCCATCAGTGTTCAAAAGCGCACAAACGTACCGGAAAAGGCATCCAAACCCCGGAATCGCAGGGTGGCTTGGGTTATCCGGGCTCCACATCAGGGGGGACCAAATTTGGTTTTCTTGAGGTGAACAACCCGGAATAGAGGGGGCGAGAGGCAAAGTAATGCCCAATTGCCAAAGCGACGGCGGTGCCTGCAACGAGGTCAATAAAGTAATGACCACCGAACACTGGCGTCGACGCGATCATGACGACTGAATAAAGCAGAACCGGAACAAAGAGCCAGGTGCGCCAGAAGGCCAAGATCAAGATGATGCCAGCAGCGGTGTGAAAGGACGGAAAGGTCACAAGCCCAGGCATTGAGTTTGGGTCGAGTGCCACGGCTTTGGTGCTGTCGCGCAGCGTGTCCAGATAGACCAAGTGATAAATCCCAGGCGGGGTCGCTGCAAAATTTGGGTAAGCAGCCAAATCGGGAATCAGTGTGAACACCGCTGCCTTTGCCGGGAAAAAAGCACCTACTACCGCGCAAAACATTGCAGTCGTAAAAAACACCTCGACAAAGTACCGCACTCGACGCGGATCGCGAAAGAAACACAATACAATCAATGCACACAAGCTGAGCAATGACAGGGATTCATAGCTAGCGTCGTACAATTTGATAATAGACGGATGCGCGTGAATAAATTCAAAGTAGGCAAGCCAATCCAGCCCAAGCATCTGATCCCATTTCAACAGCAAGTCATCTGTTAACGGAACTGGCATCATCATGCTGAGGTGGTTGAATGTACGGATGTTGAGCCAGGCCAATTGCAGGAATAACAACCCTTCGCACACCCTGAAGACGACCACTTTCCAATATGGCAAATCAGTGGTCTTGGGTCTCTGAATATATACTGCAAACAGAAGGACAATCAGGACCCCAAGTGGCCACGCCTTTGAAAACTGAAACGTGGCGCGACTGGAAACCAGGATCGATATGTTGATTAGTGAAACGAGAAAAACGGATATGAATAACCAGCGGGGACAGATCGGGCTTAGGCGCATGTAAGGTCAGTCTGAGCTTGTGACAAATTGGGTCGAATGATCGCTCTCTGTAGAAGAACTGAATTTTTTGTTTCTGACAAATACAAAAGGCCTCGCCACTTGGCGAGGCCTCTAAAACCTTCAGAACAACCGGATCAGGCGCTGAGTTGGTTGTGCTTGCGACCGACAAAATCTTTGGCGGTTTCCACGGCCACAGCTGCATCACGGCAATAGGCGTCCGCGCCGATTGCTTTGCCGAATTCTTCGTTCAGAGGCGCACCGCCAACCAGAACGATATAGTCATCGCGAATGCCCTGTTCGACCATCGTGTCGATCACGACCTTCATATAGGGCATTGTGGTTGTCAGCAGGGCGGACATGCCCAGAATGTCGGGCTCTTCGTTTTCCAACGCTTCCAGATAGTTCTCGACAGGGTTGTTGATGCCCAGATCGACCACCTCGAAACCGGCGCCTTCCATCATCATCGACACCAGGTTCTTGCCGATGTCGTGGATGTCGCCTTTGACGGTGCCGATAACCATCTTGCCAACGCGCGGCGCGCCAGTTTCAGCCAGCAGCGGCTTCAGGATGTGCATGCCACCCTTCATCGCGTTTGCCGCCAGCAGAACCTCGGGCACGAACAGGATGCCGTCCCGGAAGTCAGCGCCCACGATGGTCATGCCACCGACCAAAGCTTTGGTCAGGATGTCATAGGGCATCCATTTGCGTTCGAGAAGAATGTTGACGCCTTCTTCGATCTCTTCCTTGAGACCGTCATAAAGGTCGTCGAACATCTGTTGGACAAGTTCCTCGTCGTCGAGTTCCGACAGGATGATGTCATCTTCTTCCGACATGGTGCGATTCCTTAAGCTGTGCGGGGCGCGCCCGACTGATGGCCGTTTTTTCTGTTTTTGCCGTTTGACTGCGTTTCGACTGCGTCAGTTGCGACACTGATGGTTCTGCAACCGACCTATAGGTGCGATTTTGCAGGATTGATAATGAGAAATCCGCAGGAAGATGTTTGAAAATCCGCATAACAGGCAGTTGGCGATGCGGATTGGCATAGGTTGATTTCGCGAATCTGGGTGCGCAGATTCAACGCGACTTCAACGCAACCTAATCCGTGAAACATAAATTCTTTCAGAGAGTTATTTTCTGCACCGCAGAAGTTCTCATTGATTGGCGCTTGTTAATGTTCTTGTTATGTTCCATATTTCGTCAAATGGATCATTCGGACACAGAACGCCTTTTGGGGCGCGCGATACGCGGCCGAGGTGTCGAGTCAAACGCGTCAGGTCGGTACGAGGCCACGACACGTGTGCGATTTGATGACGGGTGGACCACAAAAGACGACCTTCCTCCGCTTCGTACACATGTCTCATGTGAAGTTGCCCGCAGCCTGATCACGTACAATCGGTCTCCGGACCTGCCTTTTGATCGGTCGATCAATCCTTATCGCGGTTGCGAGCATGGGTGCAGTTACTGTTTTGCGCGTCCTACCCATGCCTATCTGGGTTTGTCACCCGGCTTGGATTTTGAAACCCGATTGATAGCTCGACCCAACGCGGCCGAAGTGTTGCAACGAGAATTGAGCGCTAAGAAATACAAGGTTGCACCGATTGCAATCGGAACAAACACTGATCCCTATCAACCCATTGAGCGGGATATGAAAATCACGCGGTCATGTCTCGAAGTTCTGGCGAAATTCAACAGCCCGGTGGCAATTGTGACAAAGGGCACAATGATTGAGCGAGATCTGGATATTTTGGCTCCAATGGCACGCAAGGGTTTGGTGCGCGTGGGTGTTTCCCTCACAACACTGGATCCGGAACTGTCTCGCCGTATGGAGCCGCGTGCACCGGGGCCGATACAGCGTTTGCGGGTCATTCGCGCGTTAACCGGGGCAGGGGTGCCAGTTCGGGTCATGACTTCACCTTTGGTGCCGGGTCTGACCGATCACGAGCTAGAGGGGCTGTTGGCTGCGGGTAAAGATGCTCGGCGCGGACGCGGCCAGTTGGATCATGCTGCGACTGCCGCGTGAGGTCTCTGGCTTGTGGCAGGCGTGGCTGGCAGAACATGAACCCAACCGGGCAGAACGTATCATGGCCCGTCTGCGCGAGATGCACGGCGGACGGGACTATGATCCGCGATGGGGACACCGAATGCGCGGTGAAGGACAGTATGCCGCGGTTATTGCGCAGCGGTTTGACATCGCCACGCGACGGTTGGGTTTGCGCCAAAAAACCGAAGCATTGCGCCAGGATCTGTTTAAGGTGCCAGAATTGCCTGGAGATCAGTTGTCGTTGTTTTGAAAGGTCTAAGTTGGAATGAGCAATGGATCATTGACCAAGATATCAGCCAAACTGACGTCGCCGCGTTCAAAAATTACAAGTTCCTTGTTGTCTTCAAACAGGCTTTGGCTGCCGTCTTCGTTGGTTTCAAGCCGGTAAACTGGCTGGTCGACGAACAGGTTTTCGCATTGAATGACAATGCGATCTTCACGGCTATCAAAGTCGGTGATGCGCGCAGCTTCACTGCCGTCGCCCCAATACAAGACCGTATCCTTTCCGTCGCCAGTGATCACGGTATCGCCGCTTGCTGCGCCGAGTGTATCGTTACCGTCGCCACCATCGAGTAGATCCGCGATGTTGTCGTCTGTAGGGGCAGGTGTTGAACCCGAGAATATCAGCTCAAATTCTACATTCGAACTTGTGAGAACTTGAACCCATTCATCAAGTGAAAGCTCCCGAGAGAAAAAATTCCCGCCATAAATGACATCATCACCGCCGTCGCCGACAATCGTATCAGCCCCGGTCCCCCCAAGAAGGAGGTCTTCTTCGGCGTCCCCGTTTAAGCTGTCCCCACCAGAACCTCCTAACAGGATATTGACGTCGTCGCCATTGTTGCCATTCAACTGGTCGTCGCCGTCCGCCCCGAAGATGGAGTCGTTGCCGCCAAGACCGCTAAAACGATCAGCTTGAACATCACCGCGAAACAGATCGTTACCTGGCGTACCACTGCGAAGTGTTTCTTCCGGATCAGGCGTCGGTTCGCGTTCAGGCGTTGGTTCTGGTTCTGGTGTCGGTTCCGGCACCGGGTTCGGGGCGGAAGCGGTAGTGCAATAAGAGGATCAGGATCTACTTCCGGTTCAGGAGCCTGTCCCTCCATGCCATCCGCGCCGTCGTCGCTGTCACCCAAGGCCACCGCGCTAGGCAAGTGCCCCAATACCAAGCAACATAATCAACCACATACGACAAAATCCAAAAAGGAACAATTTTACAAGCAATTACAGCTTGACGTTATTTGGCGTCAATGGCGGCGCAATCGTTTAGTTTCCAAAATTGACAGTAAAATTTGGAAACAATCTGTTCAAACAAAAAGACCCCCGCATGTGACATGCGAGGGTCGAAGAAAATTTGGATCTACAGATCAGCGATTTTCGATGTCGACATAGTCGCGTTCTGTTTCGCCCAGATACAGCTGGCGCGGACGGCCGATCTTGTTTTGCGGGTCGCCGATCATTTCCTTCCACTGCGAAATCCAGCCGACGGTGCGTGACAGCGCAAAGATCGGGGTGAACATCGACGTGGGGAAACCCATCGCCTCAAGGATGATGCCCGAATAGAAATCAACATTCGGGAACAGCTTCTTGTCTGCGAAGTAGGGGTCTTCCAGAGCCGCCTTTTCCAGTTCCTTAGCGACCTGCAAAACAGGGTTGTTTTCGACGCCAAGCAAATCCAGAACTTCGTCAGCCGACTGTTTCATCACAGTCGCGCGCGGATCGAAGTTTTTGTAGACGCGGTGGCCGAAACCCATCAGTCGGAACGGGTCGTCCTTGTCCTTGGCGCGGGCAATGAACTCGGGGATGCGATCGACAGTGCCGATTTCCTTGAGCATTTCCAGACAAGCCTGGTTGGCACCACCGTGAGCAGGCCCCCAGAGACATGCAATACCCGCCGCGATACAGGCAAACGGGTTGGCCCCGGATGAAGACGCCAGACGAACGGTCGAGGTGGAAGCGTTCTGCTCGTGATCAGCGTGCAGGGTCAGGATGCGATCCATGGCCCGGCTCAGGATCGGGTTGACCTCATAGTCCTCGGCTGGAACAGCGAAACACATGCGCAGGAAGTTAGACGCATAGTCGAGGTCATTGCGTGGATAGATGAACGGCTGTCCGATGGAATATTTGTATGCCATCGCAGCAATGGTCGGCATTTTTGCGATCAGGCGATGCGAAGCAATCTCGCGTTGTTGAGGATCTGAGATGTCCGTCAGATCGTGATAAAACGCCGACATGGCGCCAACCACACCCACCATGATGGCCATTGGATGTGCGTCCCGGCGGAAGCCACGGAAAAAGTTGTGCATCTGCTCGTGCAGCATCGTGTGACGCGTGATGGTGCTTTCGAATTTCTCCAGATCCGCAGCAACCGGCAATTCACCGTAAAGCAGCAGATAGCACACTTCGAGGAAGTGCGATTTGCTTGCCAATTGGTCAATGGGGTAGCCGCGATGCAGCAATTCGCCCTTGATGCCATCAATGTATGTGATGGTGCTGTCACAGCTGGCGGTTGATGTGAAACCGGGGTCATACGTGAACACACCCGCAGTGCCATAAAGCTTGCGGATGTCGATGACGTCCGGACCAGCAGTCGGAGAGAAAATGGGCAGCTCGTAGGTTTCGCCATTCAGGCTTAGCGTGGCTGATTTATTGTTCTCGGTCATAGATGTCCCTTCCTCTGTACTGGCACGAAAGGAGCGCCTGAGTTGTATCACTCAGACGCCGCAGTCATGCGGTCAGCGCCTGCGCGGCTTCGCGCAGGTCCGTCGTATCTGTGCAGCGTTACCCGTTTATGAAGACTGGGCTTTTACCGCTGCATCCTGAAGCCGCGCCAGGCTTTCGTCCTTGCCCAGCACCAGCATCATGTCAAAAACCGAAGGTGTTACTGCTCGTCCTGCCAGCGCAGCCCGCAGGGGGCTTACCAGTTTTCCGAACTTTGTCTCTCTTGCTTCGGCAAAACCGTTCAGAGAAGCCTCCAGATCGTCTCGGGTCCAGCTAGCATTTTGCAGATGCGGCGTCAATTCATTCAGTATACCATTGGATACCGATGCCAGTACCTTTGTCGCTTTTTCGTCTTGTTCAATCGGCCGCGATGTCAGGATAAAGTGTGCTTTTTCAAGTAGTTCTGGGAAAGTGCGTGCGCGATCCTTGAGGCAATACATCGCACGCTCCAAATCACTGGATTGTGTTTCCGTGAGAGCCGAAAGATCTGCCGCTGACAAGTACCCTTGTATCTCGTGCCGCAGTGCAGCGTCATCCGTGATTGCGATATGCTGACCGCACAGGTTCTCAAGCTTCTTGGTGTCAAAACGTGCTGGGCTTTTGCCGATGCTGTCCAGGTCAAACCACTCTTTGGCTTGGGCGTCAGTAAAGAATTCGTCGTCACCGTGGCTCCAGCCCAGGCGTGCCAGATAGTTGCGCATGCCAGCGGCGGGATAGCCCATGGCCTGATATTCCTGTGCCCCAAGCGCTCCGTGACGTTTGGACAGCTTCTTGCCGTCGGATCCGTGGATCAGCGGGATATGCGCCCACACAGGAACATCCCAACCCATCGCCTCATAGATCATCATCTGCCGCGCAGCGTTGTTCAGGTGGTCGTCGCCCCGGATTACATGGGTCACGCCCATGTCGTGGTCATCGACGACCACGGCCAGCATGTAAACCGGTGTCCCGTCAGAGCGCAGCAAGATCATGTCATCGAGCTGATCGTTGCGAATGGTCACTTCACCCTGCACTTGGTCGCGGATCACGGTCGTGCCGTCTTGCGGGGCCTTGATGCGGATTACATACGGTGCATCCGGGTGGCTGGCGGCATCAGCGTCGCGCCAAGGACTGCGGAACAAGGTCGACTTGCCCTCGGTCCGGGCCGCATCGCGGAAAGCAGCGATCTCGTCTTGGGTCGAAAAGCATTTGTACGCCTTGCCTTCGGCCAGCAGTTGATTGGCCACTTCGGCGTGCCTCGCTGCACCTTCGAACTGACTGACAACCTCGCCATCGTGATCCAGCCCCAGCCATTCCATGCCCTGCAGGATGGCGGCAGTGGCCTCGGGAGTCGATCGTTCGCGGTCGGTGTCTTCGATCCGGAGCAAGAATTTGCCACCCCGGCCACGCGCATAGAGCCAGTTGAACAGGGCCGTGCGGGCCCCGCCGATGTGCAAAAAGCCAGTTGGGGACGGGGCGAAACGAGTGACGACCTGATCGGACATAAGCAGCATTTACCTTTTGGTAACTATGGTGGCGGTAACGTTTGCGCCTGTCTAACCAGACCGACAGGTAGGAGCAAGCATGCGCTTTCTGGTATCGGCCGAGGCCGCATTGCAAGAGCAGCGCGGATATCTGTTCCCCTGGTCGCCCATCAGCCTGGGTATCGGGATCGGTTTGTATTTTCTGCTCAAATCCGAACCAGAGTGGTGGGCATATCTTGTTTTGTCGATTTCTGCAGGGACGGGTTTCTACCGTGCGGCGCGCTACCCGGATATTTGGACCCCATTGATTGTTTGCGTCTCTTTGATCTCCTTGGGCTTTGTTTTTGCGGGCATTCGGGCGCACGGGGTCTCGGGGCCGGTTCTGGACTGGCGTTACTATGGACCAGTCGAAGGACGTATTATTGCGATCGACCGCTCTGCCTCGGATGCCGTGCGGATCACGCTAGACCACGTACGTCTGGACCGGGTTTCACCCGAAGAGCTGCCTCATAAGGTCCGCCTGTCCTTGCATGGCTCTGCACCTGTTTTATCTCCGGGCGATGTCATCATGACGACAGGTCATCTGTCCCCACCGCAAGGCCCCGTCGAGCCGGGTGGCTTTGACTTTCGCCGTCATGCTTGGTTTTTACGGCTTGGTGCCGTGGGGTATACGCGATCTCCGGTCCTAAGAACCGGAGCACCGGACTATGGCGACTGGGGCGTCTGGATTTATCGACTCCGGCTGTCCGCATCGCGCCATATCCAGTCCATTCTCACTGATGAAGCGGGGGGCTTTGCCGCCGCTATTACCACAGGCGATCGAAGTGCTGTTAGCCAAGAGACATTGCGGGATCTGCGGACCAGTAATTTGGCGCATTTGTTGGCTATTTCGGGCCTGCATATGGGATTGCTCACGGCCTTTGTGTTTGGAGCTTTGCGTACAGCGCTGTCTCTGATCCCATCACTGGCCTTGCGGAGGCCGGTTAAAAAGATTGCGGCCATCGGCGCGCTGGCCGTAGCGGCCTTTTACCTTGCCTTGTCTGGGGGGAACGTCGCGACCGAGCGCGCCTTTGTCATGGTCGCAGTGATGCTTTGTGCAGTGTTGGTGGATCGACGAGCGTTGTCGCTCCGAGCTGTTGCGGTGGCGGCGATGATTGTTCTGGTGTTGCGCCCCGAAAGCTTGCTTGGGCCAGGCTTCCAAATGTCATTTGCCGCGACCACTGCGCTGATCGCAGTGTTTGGCACCATACGAGACATGGAATGGCCCATGGGGCCGAATTGGCTCAAACCCATCTTGGGTGTCGTAATCAGTTCAGCCGTGGCAGGACTGGCAACCGCACCCTTTGGCGCGGCGCATTTCAACACCATTTCCAGCTACGGCTTGATCGCGAATTTGCTTTCGGTACCGCTCATGGGTGTTCTGGTCATACCTGCCGCCGTAATGGCGGCTTGCCTTGCCCCGTTGGGTTTTGAGTGGATTGGATTGGAACTGATGGGGGCAGGGTTGCGATGGATCTTGTGGGTTGCCCATTGGGTGTCCGGTATGGACGGCGCGCAAAGCCGTGTGGTGTCGCCGCCAGATCTGACGCTACCGCTGTTGTCGATTGGGTTCTTGTGGCTGATTTTGTGGCGCGGACAACTGCGATGGATTGGCGCGATCCCAGCGATCACGGCGCTGGTCCTTTGGACGCAGGCGGAACGTCCCCGCATTCTGATTGCGGATACCGGTGGGCTGGTAGGAGTGATGACGGAAGAGGGCCGTGCGCTGAGCAAACCAAAAGGAGCGGGGTTCATTGCCACTGTCTGGCTGGAGAATGATGGAGATGTCGCCGATCAGAAACAAGCGGCTTTGCGCTGGAACGAAGGCGCGGAAAAGCAACGAAGAATGGCAGTTGACGGAGTTGAGATCATCCACTTGGTCGGAAAGCGAGCGGTTGCAGGGTTTGACAACTGCAAAAACACCCAGATCGTGATAACTTCGGTGCCTGCAACGATCTCTGGTGGTTGCGACCTGTTTGATCCGCAACGTTTACGTAAAACCGGAAGCCTTGCGATTTCGGATGAAGGTGTGAAAACGGCGGCCCAGATTTCGGGCCACCGCTTGTGGAACACAACGCCAGAGTGACGTTCAGTATGTTCTGATCAGTCCAACAAGGCGGCCTTGTACCTTGACCTTGTTGTCCGGGAACATGCGCGTTTCATACGCGGGGTTGGCGGCTTCTAGCGCGATGACGTTGCCACGGCGGAAAAAGCGTTTCAACGTTGCCTCTTGATCCTCGACCAGTGCCACCACGATATCACCATTGTCAGCGGTCGAAGTCTCGCGAATAACGACCACATCACCATCGTTGATACCCGCGTCAATCATCGAGATCCCCTTTGACCTCGAGGGCATAATGTTCGCCGGACCCTGAAAGCATCTGCCCTGGTACCGCAACTTGATGAGAAACCTGATTAATCGCTTCGATCGGGACGCCAGCCGCGATACGGCCCATTACAGGAAGTTCAACAGCGTGCACAGTTACCGGTTCAGAGTTGGCAGGACGACCAGCGGTTGGTCTGTCACCCTCGATCACGCGGGGCGTAAATCCGGTTGTGGGTTCACCGCCCAAGCTTTCTGGCAATTTAACAATTTCGATGGCGCGGGCTCGATGTGCCAGTCGTCGAATAAAGCCGCGTTCTTCCAGCGCCGTGATCAGGCGATGGATCCCCGATTTGCTGCGCAAGTCCAGCGCGACCTTCATTTCGTCGAAACTGGGGGGTACGCCGTCTGCTTGCAGGCGTTTGTGAATAAACTCCAACAAATCCAGTTGCTTCTTCGTCAGCATTGCATCACCTCTGGAACCATGTGTTTACATTTGTTCTACGCATGTTCCTGTTTTGTGTCAACGCTTGTTGTATTTGTCGTTACAACGGCAGGTAGTGCAAATGTTCGCCAATTGAGCGCGCTGGGTCCTCCGGTGAGCGGATGGCCAATGCATTTGATTGTGAAAGAACCGACAGCAAGGAACTGTCCTGATTGTCAAAAACTGTAATTTGACCGTCTTTGACACGGGCCCGCATGTAGTGCTCTCGGGGTCCGTTTTGTGCCAGGTCATGGGTTAAAGCGGCGCTGGGGTTAGTCTCGTCGACGTTAGGGAGGCCCAGCATCCTGCGCAGCATTGGAAGGACAAAGATATACCCGCAAACCATGGCAGACACGGGATTCCCCGGTAATCCAACCATTGCTGTCTTTCCCAGACGGCCAGCCATCAGCGGTTTTCCCGGGCGCATTCGAACCTTGTAGAAAGATCGTTCCATACCCAATTGCGCGGTGACCTGTTCCACCAGATCATGGTCGCCAACCGAGGCTCCGCCTATGGTGATGACCAAATCGGACCCTCTGGCCAGATCAAAGGCGGTTTCCAGCGAACCGACCGTGTCGCGTGCAATAGGCAACACCCTGACGTGGGCGCCATGGTTTTCCAGCATCGCCTTTAGGCCGAACGTATTCGAAGCTATGATCTGATCTGGGCCCGGCGCCTCTCCGGGCATGACCAGTTCGTCACCGGTAGAGATAAGTGCCACGATAGGCTTACGTCGCACTGGAATGCGGGGAACATTCATTGATGCCATCAGAGCGACATCCTCGGCCCGCAATACCCGAGGGGCTGAAATTGTATCGCCAATACTGAAATCGACACCTGCGGGACGGATATTGGTCTTGGACCCTGGATCGGCGGCAATGGTGATCAAGTCGCTTTTGCGGTCGACATCTTCTTGAATAACAACAAAATCGGCGCCCGAAGGGATTGGTGCTCCGGTAAAGATACGCACCGATTGACCTGCTCCGACGGTGCCGCCAAAACCGTGGCCCGCTGCTGCCTCGCCGATGACTTTGAACATCGCGTGCTGTTCAACTTCTGCCGCCTTTACCGCGTATCCATCCATAGACGAAGCCGCAAACGGCGGTTGATCCCGTGTGGCTGTCACGTCCTGCGCCAGAACCCGACCGGCAGCCTGTGTCAGCGGAACGCTTTCGACTTTACCCTGAGACACCAGATCAAGAAGAAGCGCACGTGCCTCGGCAACGGTGATCATGACGCCTCGTAACGGCCTGATTTTCCGCCATCCTTAAGGCGCACGTGAATGCCGCCAATCTCCATCGACTTGTCGACTGCTTTGCTCATGTCATAGATCGTGAGTGCGGCGGTCGACACCGCGGTCAGTGCTTCCATTTCGACACCGGTTTGACCAGTTGTCTTTACGGTCGCCGCAATGCGAACACCCGGTAGAGCGGGGTCCAATTCCATGTCGATCGAAACCTTTGTGATAGGCAGCGGATGGCAGAGAGGGATCAGATCCGCCGTCTTCTTGGCTCCCATGATTCCAGCCAGACGCGCAACGCCCAGAACATCACCCTTTTTTGCTTTGCCGCCTGCAATGATTTCAAAGGTTTCCCTCTGCATCTTGATGTACCCATTGGCAACGGCAATACGGGCTGTCACGTCCTTGTCCGAGACGTCAACCATATGCGCATCGCCCTTTCCGTCAAAATGCGTCAGGGACATTACATTGCTCCCGGAACAAGCGGTTTGGACAAGATTTTCCGGGTTGCAGCAGCCACGTCATCTTGCCGCATCAGGCTTTCCCCGATCAAGAAGCAACGAGCGCCATACCGGGCAATATCGGACAGATCTTCGGGCGTGTTCAGGCCACTTTCACATACGATCGTCCGGTCAAACGATACGAGCTTGGACAGCCGTCGTGTGGTGTCCAAAGTGGTTTCAAACGTCTTGAGATTTCGGTTGTTGACCCCGATTAGAGGACTCTTGAGCGTTTCGGCGCGCTCCAGTTCTGCTTCGTCGTGCACTTCGATCAAAACGTCCATGCCCCAGTCGAACGCAGTCTGCTCCAATTCGGCGGCCTGGTCGTCTTCGACGGAGGCCATGATGATCAGGATACAATCCGCACCTAATGCTCGGGCTTCGGCCACTTGGTAAGGATCATACATGAAATCTTTGCGCAGCGCGGGGAGATCGCAAGCGTCGCGGGCAGCCGTCAAGAACTCTTTGGCGCCTTGGAAACTGGGGCTATCGGTCAATACCGACAGACAGGTAGCACCACCATCCTGGTAGGCTTGAGCCAAAGCAAGTGGATCAAATTCGGGCCGGATCAAACCCTTGGACGGGCTGGCCTTCTTGATTTCGGCTATCAACCCATATCCATCTCGACTGGCTTCATAAAGGGCCTTTGCAAAAGGGCGAACCGGGCCTGCTTCGCGTGCCTGCGCCTCGACCTCTGCCATCGGTTTGGCCGCTTTGTCAGCAGCAACCTCTTCCAGTTTATACGCCTTGATCTTGTCGAGAATGGTATCGGTCATGTCGTGCCTTGTGTAATGCGAGCCAGAGCCGTGATCTTGTCTTTAGCCTTGCCACTGTCGATGCTTTCCGCGGCCATGGCCACGCCCTCACGCAGGTCGGATGCAGCTTCGACTACGACCAGAGCAGCGGCGGAATTAAGCAGTACCGCGTCGCGATATGCAGACGGAGCGCCGTCGAGCAAGGCGCGGAACGCCGTTGCATTTTGTTCTGGTGTCCCGCCAATAATGTCTTCGAATGGATGAACAGGCAAACCGGCGTCTTCGGGGTGCAATTCGACGTCTTTTACGGTGCCATCTTCAAGAGCAGCGACCCAGCTAACACCCGTAATGGTCAACTCGTCAGTGCCGTCCGAGCCATGCACCAGCCAAGCACGATCCGAGCCCAGAAGCCCAAGTGTCTCTGCCATCGGGCGGATCAGATCGCGGGTAAAGGCTCCGGTTAACTGACGTTTGACGCCCGCCGGGTTGGTCAGCGGCCCCAGAATGTTGAAGATCGTGCGCGTGCCAAGTTCGGTTCGGGTAGGCATTACATGAGCAGTTGCTGGATGGTGCATGGGCGCCATCATGAAACCAATCCCGACCTCGGACAGGGCGCGTTCGACTACCTCAGGCCCGACCATGACATTGATACCCATTTGAGATTGCAGATCGGCGGTGCCGGACTTTGAGCTGAGATTGCGGTTGCCGTGTTTGGCGACGATCACTCCCGCGCCCGCAGTCACAAACGCAGTTGCAGTCGAAATATTCAACGTGTTCTTACCATCACCACCGGTGCCAACGATGTCCATTGCGCCCTCGGGCGCGCGCACAGCATTGCATTTGTCGCGCATGACGGCGGCAGCGGCGGCGTATTCCTCAACGGTTTCGCCGCGTGTGCGCAGGGCCATCAGCAGCCCGCCGATCTGACTTGGCGTGGCTTCACCATCGAACAGGATGCCAAAGGCTGTTTCAGCTTCGGCGCGCGTCAGTGCACGTTCGGCCGCCGCTCCGATCAGGGGTTTCAGGGCGTCACTCATGCCGGGACTTTCATCTCGTTTAGAAAATTCTGCAACAGGGCATGCCCGTGTTCAGAAGCAATCGACTCGGGATGGAACTGAACACCGTGAATGGGCAATTCTTTGTGCTGTAATCCCATGATTGTGCCGTCATCCAGTTCCGCTGTGATCTCCAGGCAGTCGGGCAGGGTGGCGCGGTCAACAACCAGAGAATGATAGCGGGTCGCCTCGAATGGCGAAGGCAGACCGGCGAACAGACCTTTGCCCGAATGGGCCATCGTGCCCATTTTTCCGTGTACGATCTCATGGCAGCGCACAACCTTGCCACCGAACGTCTGGCCAATGGTTTGATGACCCAGGCACACACCCATCAGGGGCGTGCCCGTTTCTGCCGCTGCTTGAGTCAGGGCAAGGCAAATACCGGCTTGATCCGGGTCGCACGGACCAGGGCTAAGCAGGATACCGGCGGGTTTCATTGCCATCGCCTGTTGCACGTCGATGGCGTCGTTGCGGTGGATTTCAACCTTGGCCCCCAACTCTCCCAGATAGTGTACGAGGTTGTAGGTAAAGGAATCGTAGTTGTCGATCAGCAGCAGCATGGTGATACGTTCATTAGGGGCTGGTGGCAGGGGCCTCAGCCGCAGTATAGTGGTTGCGTATACATGTTCAGGCTTGCACGGCAGCGTCAAGGGCGCATCGCAGGGCAAATCGTTTTGATTATCAACGCCGCTTAGACGGTGACAGGAATGAAACGGGCAAAAGGGGCGCGGCAGGGATGCGTGGATTTTTTGGAGGACTCCTGGTCGGGGGCGTGGTCGTAACAGGAACTGCGTCGGTTCTGTCGCTGTCTTTTCCGTTGCAAAACAGACCGGAATTAATTGCCAACACACCAGAGGTAACTGGTGAAACGACCACGGAAGAGACAGCCAGTGGTCAGGACCCCGCGGGCAAAGACGCTGATCTTGTCGAGCTGGCACCCAGGGCCCCGGAAGGTGGGCAGGCGACCGGTGATGATTTGTCCTCGATGTCGGACAGCGACACACAACCTGGAGAAAAGCCAACAGTCGCCGATGCGACCGAAGGTTTGGACGCGCCTCAAGCGTCCTCGGATGCCGAGGTGGCTGTGAACCCGGATGAGCCGGTGGTTTCTTCAGGCCCGTCTTCTGGACTTCCGGCGCCTGAGGAACAAACCCAAGCTCCAACAGTTGTCGATCAGCCCAGCCAACCGTCGGCACCTAAAGTGGAAGACGGTGGATCAGGGTTTGGTTCGTCGCAGACAGACGAAGATCAGACACCTGTTGAATCAGCCTCGGAACAGACAGAACCAGAGCCTGAAGCGCTGCCAACAACCGATGCTCCAGCGACCGAAGCGGAGCCAGAACCTGCGACGGAACCAGCACAGCAAGTTCCGGCAGCCGAGACAGCCCCGACGCCGGATACCTCGGATCAACCTCCACAGCAGGCAGAAGTCCCTGCCGAGGAAAGCGGTGTCACCACGGCGCCAAGTCCTTCGATCGGTACGCCTGTGGTTCCCTTGACTGAGCGAGAGACAACCCTGCCAACCGCAACTGAGACTGGAATCGAGCCTCTCAAGGCGTTTGCCGCACCGTTTGAGAACCCGGATGACAAGCCGATGATGGCTATCGTCTTGATCGATGACGAAGAATCGCTTGGATTAGAAGCGCTAAAGGATTTTCCTTATCCGCTTTCATTTGCAATTGACCCCGCCGAGCCGGGGGCCTCTGACAAGATGAGAACTTACCGTGATGCCGGGTTCGAAGTGTTGGCCATGACCAACCTGCCCGCTGCGGCAACTGCACAAGACGCCGAGGTCTCTATGTCGGTCTGGCTCGACACTCTGCCAGAAACCGTCGCCATCATCGAAGGCACGGGATCGGGCATTCAGGGCAACCGCGCACTGTCGGATCACGTGGCCGCCATCGCTGGTGGCACGGGTCGTGGGCTGGTGACGCAGGACAACGGGCTGAACACAGCGCAAAAGCTTGCTGCGCGCGCCGGTGTGCCGTCGGCGGTGGTGTTCCGGGACTTTGACGGGGCAGGGCAGACGCCCACCGTGATGCGCCGCTTCCTGGATCAGGCCGCGTTCCGCGCCGGACAAGAGGGCGCCGTGATCATGCTGGGCCGCGTGCGCCCCGATACGGTGTCCGCGCTGCTGCTTTGGGGATTGCAAGACCGCGCTAGCCGCGTGGCCCTTGCGCCGATATCGGCAATTTTGACACGTCAGCAAGAGTGACAACGTAGAGGTAAATCCGGGTTAGTTCAAAAAGCTGAGGCAGATTGGCGTTTGCCTTACTGATCGGCCGACAAGCGACACCGGCCAAGCGGGACATCTATTGATGCGACGGATAGGCCGACTCGCAGGCACCGGCAATTCGAAGCCTAATTCAGACGACCCTTGTCATTTGCCCTACTTCTGTCCATATAGCACCTGCGACTGTTATCGCACCTCGACCAACTGTCTCCAGTATCGGCTTCAGTCTCGATTGCTCTGACTGACGCCAAGGCCACCGCAACACGCTGGTGGCACTATTCAAAAAGGAGAACACGGAATGGCTAATGGCACCGTGAAATGGTTCAACACTACCAAAGGTTTCGGCTTTATTGCCCCGGAAGATGGCGGCAAGGATGTTTTCGTACACATCTCGGCCGTCGAACGCGCAGGTCTGACTGGCCTGGCTGACGATCAGAAAGTGACGTTCGATATTGAAGACGGCCGTGACGGCCGCAGCAGCGCGTCCAACATCGCACTTGCCTAAGTGAGAGTTCTCGGGGCGGCCCCTTGGGCCGTCCTATCTATGCACTAGAACTCTGGCAGCGAAAGTTGTGTCAAATGATACAAAAGAAAGAGCCCTATCTACCGGGCAAACGGCTGTCCAAAGACGAGCAAACAGATCACGCGGCACGAGAGATCCTGCACGATGAAAAAGTGGCTCGCGAAGAAAAAACCAAACGACTCAAGGCGGCTCGCCTAAAACGAGAAGCTGATCAGTAGGTTGGCGTTTGTGAACCGGCCAACACGGCCGGTTCACAACTAACCTGGTTACAGCTGAATTCGGAACCGCGCGAAGCCATCAGGGCCTTCGCCTGCAGGTTCGATTGTGACGCCTTTAACATCGTCCGCATAGTCTGCTGCCTTGGGGCCTGTGTCGAACAGGACCGAGGTGTCCGCCAGTGGTGCAAATGACCAGTTGGCATCCGCTTTCGGGCTTATGGTGCCCTTTTCCACGATATAGCGCACGATGACATCGCGGTTGGTGTCTGGGCCCTCAAAGATCACCGTGTCGCCCATCGCACCGGGGAATTTGCCACCGCCACCCGCGCGGTAGTTGTTGGTGGCGATCACGAATTTCGCATTCATATCAAGCGGCTGGCCATCAAACTGCAAGTTGACGATACGGTTTGCATCCGGGTTTGCCATTTCCCCTTTGGGGGTGAACTTGGAGGGTTGGCTCAGGTCGATCTGATAAGTCACCCCGTCGATCACATCAAAGTTGTAGCTGGGGAAGTCGGGGTTCAGCAGAACCTGATCCGCCTTGCCGGGTTCGACCTGATTGAACATCCCTGCAGACCGTTCCAGCCAATCCTTAACTTGCTGCCCGGTGACCAAAACGGCGCGGGCGGTGTTGGGATAGAGGTAAAGGTCCGAGACGTTCTTGATCGCCACATCGCCCTTGGGCACATCGGTGAAATACTCGGGTCCGCCCCGGCCACCAGCCTTGAACGGTGCAGCAGCGGACAGAATCGGCAGGCCCTCGTGTTCAGTGCCCTTGAGCATCTGTTCGATGTACCAAAGCTGCGCGATCGACACGATCTGCACCGATGGGTCATCCGCCACCAGCGCAAAATAGGAATGCAGCGGCGCGTCGGTCTTACCAACGGCGCGGCGGACATAGGCGAGCGTTGCGTCGTGATCGGCTTGCACGCTGTCCAGCACATCCTGCTGACTTTCGACCAGTGCCGTGATCGATCGATCTTCGTTACGTTTCGAAATCGGGCGCGCCTCAGCGGAATGGCTTACAATCTTCCATTCATTGCCCGAGCGCTCCAACATCAAGTCGACCAACCCCAGATGCGAACCCCAGAACCCGCCCATGGCCGCCGGTTTGCCGTGGATCGTGCCTTTGGTCACATCCACCGCTGCCATGCCGTCATACGCAGACGACGGGAAGACACGATGGTGATGCCCGGTCAGGACCGCGTCGATGCCCTCAATGGCGGCTAGCGGGACACTTGCGTTTTCCATGCCGTCGCTGTGATCGGCCTCGCCGATCCCCGAATGGCTGAGCGCGATGATCAGATCGCAACCCTGTTCCTTCATCTCGGGGACAAAGGCCTGCGCGGTCTCGACAATGTCGCGTGCCTGTACCTTGCCTTCCAGATGACGCCGGTCCCAGTTCATGATCTGTGGCGGCACAAAACCGATCAGGCCGATCTTGATGGGATGCGTTGTGCCCGTACCATCGGTCACTTCGCGGTCAAGGATGACATAAGGCTTGATCAGCGTCTTGTCCTTGGTGGGATCGCTGCCTTGTTCCAAAGCGACATTTGCGCTGACCACCGGGAAGTCGGCACCGGCCAGCGACTTCATCAGGAAGTCGAGGCCATAGTTGAATTCGTGATTGCCTAGGGTCGAAGCATCAAAACCAACGGTGTTCATCGCGGTGATGACCGGGTGCATGTCGCCCTCTTTCATGCCGCGTTCGTAAGCGATGTAGTCACCCATCGGGTTGCCCTGCAGAAAGTCGCCATTGTCGATCAAAACCGAGTTCGTGGCCTCGTCCCGGATATCCTTAATGATCGACGCGGTGCGCGCCAGACCCACGGTGTCGCGCGGTTTATCGGCGTAATAGTCATAGGGAAAGACATGCACATGCAGGTCGGTCGTCTCCATGATCCGCAGATGCGCCTGATTGGATGCGGCACGGGCCGAGAAGGGGTGAAGGGCGATGAACCCGGCGGTGGTGCCCAGGAATTGACGGCGGGACAGCATGAGACGTGACATGTCGAACCTCTTTCAGCGAATGATATTTTGAAACGAAAAAACCGACTCGGAATGAGTCAGGTGTCATGATGAAACTATAGCAGGCGATTGTAACGGTTGTCTTGTGATTGGCGGATTAGCGCCAGTAAGCAAAAAGCTCAGGTTGTCTGCCAGCCTAAGCCGAAATTGAAAAAACTACACCGGTTCGCCGTTTGTTGGCGATTTTAAACGACCGGTACCTTTTGAATATTTCATTGAGTGGTTCCTCGTGTTCCTGAAATGCGGGTAATCAAATGAAGCGGATCACAACCGCCAGGCAAAAGGAAGCTGACCTTGGCTTCTGCGCCTTCAATGCCCGGTTTCGTTTTTGGGCGGTGTTCTCAATGCGGTTTCCAGCTCATCACTCAAACTTGCGGCCAAACCAAAAAAACGTCGCCGCACGGTTTCGGCGTAGGGATTGGCTTTTTCAATCGCTTCAAAAACTTCCGGCGCATCATGCTGAACCATGGAAATCGCTTCAGATAGCAAATCAAAGCTCTTGGTCGTCATACGCGTTGGCAGCGGCCCCATTCTAAGTAGCACTTTGGCGATGAGATGCGTGAGACCTTGTACAACTGCTGCTTCTTGGTCGTGATCTTCTGGTGTCGTCACAATGACAGTCAGCCCCAAAACCTTGCGCAAAAACGCAGCCAGCCTTGTATGTCGCCTCCCTTGAATAGGGCAGACCGCAATTTTCAAACCCTCAATACCTGTTGTGGCGCTCTGGGGACCAAACAAGGGGTGAGTCGCAACGATGTCCACATGATTGGGTAGCAGTCGCCGCATGATTTCCGAGGGTATGACTTTGACTGAGCCTACATCAACAATCAGCGCGCCAGGTTTACATGCAACCGCGATTTCGCTGACAACCTGCTCAAACGAGGATACTGGCGCGGCAATGAGGATCACATCAGCCTGCGACACTGAATGTAACGATGAAAGGCGCACTCCGAGTTGGTTTGCAACATTGGCAACATCTAAGGACGGATCGTAGGCAGTTATTTCGAAATGCTGGCCGAGATGAAGGGCAGCAAGTTGTCCGAATGCTCCAAACCCCACAATGCCTAGCGACGGCTTTTGACTTCTGTTGTTGTTTTTCATTTTTCGACCTTTGAATTTGCCGCCCGGCACAAGGTCGATTGTATGTTGACCGCTGTCAGGGGCAGCGGAAAACCAATGATAAATGACCCGCAGCTATGGAAGCTGAGGATAGTATTCCTGCGATGCGAAGAACGATTTCATCATGGCGTCAGCGATAAAGCACGCAAGAGAGCAAAGTCAACGATATTGCGGACTGGCGGCCGTTGGTCCTGGCACAACATCCTGGAAGCATGAGCTTACAGAGAATAACTGACTAAGTTCGTCGGATGCCGACCTTCCAGAACATGGAAGTTGTAAACACGGGTTTAGGCGAGCCGTCGTTTTAGCATTCGAACCTTGGCTTGAGGATAAGCCGAGCCCTTTTGACAGGTCTAAAGCGACGTTATCTGTTCCCATTGCCCGTGAACCGCGCCGCATCCGCTGCCGCACGTCGGATGGCATTGGATTTATGGACCGTCTCCATATATTCGGCCTCGGGGTCGCTATCATAGACCACGCCACCGCCTGCCTGGATATACAGCTTTTGGTCCTGCACCACTGCTGTGCGCAAGGCGATGCACATGTCCATATCGCCACCGGCGCTGAAGTAGCCCACACCGCCGCCATAAACGCCGCGCTTTTCCGGTTCCAATTCGTCGATGATCTCCATCGCGCGGACTTTCGGTGCGCCGGACACTGTGCCAGCAGGCATACCGGCAAAAAATGCATCAAGCGCGTCTTTGTCCTCGGCCATTTCGCCGACAACGTTCGACACGATGTGCATGACGTGGCTGTAGCGTTCGATGATGAACTGCTCTGTCGGGCGCACTGTGCCGATTTTGGCAACGCGGCCTGTGTCGTTGCGGCCCAGATCGAGCAGCATCAGGTGTTCTGCAAGTTCCTTTTTGTCGGCCAGCAGATCCTCTTCCAACGCGCGGTCTTCTTCCGGTGTAGCACCACGAGGACGAGTGCCGGCGATGGGTCGGATCGTAACCTCGTCCCCAAAGACACGCACCAGAATTTCCGGCGATGCACCGATCACCTGAAAGCCACCGAAGTTAAAATAGAACATAAAGGGCGAGGGGTTGGTTCGCCGCAAGCTCCGATAGAGCGCAAAGGGAGGCAACGGGAATTCCTGCGTCCAGCGCTGTGCGGGGACCACCTGAAAGATGTCGCCTGCGCGGATGTAGTCCTTGGCCTTTTCTACCGCTTCCATATAGCCGGATTTGGTAAAGTTGCTGACCGGTTCCGCCACTTCGCGTGCGTCACCCAGATCGCGAGTCTCAGTCAAGCATGGCACGTTCCAGATCTCGTACCGCGTCCATCACGCGTTCAGCGGCCTGGGCATAGGCGGCCTTAGCCGATTGTCCGTCGCTGACCCATGCAGGCGACACAACCGTTACCTCGCCTTTGACGCCGTCCAGAACCGCCACGACAGAAGGGCGCATCATCACCGCATCGGGCAAGCCCAACGGGTCAGGGTTCACATTTGGCAGATGTTCGACAAGGCGGACCATGTCGTAGCCCAAATAGCCAAACAGACCGGCGGCAGCCTGCGGCAGATCATCTGGCAAGTCGATCCGGCTTTCTGCCAGCAGTGCCCGCAGGTTGGCCATCGGGTCGCCGTCTTGGGGCGCGAAATCATCTGCATCAAAGCGCGCTGATCTGTTCAACGCGGATTGGTCCCCATGACAGCGCCAGATCAGGTCCGGTTTCATCCCGATGATGGAGTAGCGACCGCGCACCTCGCCGCCGGTCACCGATTCCAGCATAAAGGCGTCTTTTTGGGCCCCCGTAAGCTTGAGCATCAGCGACACCGGCGTGTCCAGATCGGCGGCTAGTCTGGTATAGACGACTTGGTTTTCACCTGCTTCATAAGCGCGGGCAAATCTGTCGTAGTCTGGTGTGAGGGCCATGATCAGCTCTTAGTGAAAGTTGGCCTGTACCGCACTCAGAGCCCGCTGATCCAGTGTAGGCTGGGCGCGAGTTTGTGCGTCACGGACATAAATGTCGAAAAGGTTGCGCGACAGAGCTTGGTTCATCTGTGCGGAATAGGCTGTTTGCATCTGCTGAAGTTCGTCGGTTTCTGCAGGGGGAAGAACTTCGTCCAGACGGACGATCAGCGCGCGCCCGTTACCTGTGATGATACGCAAATCGCCGGGTTCCATCTCGAATACCTGGGTCATGAAATCAACGGGTGTGTTGTCCAAAAACGCGGTTCGGGTCAGTCCGTTTTCGACACGGGTAGGCAGGCCGGTCGCGTTGAAATCGCCGTCTGTCGCCAACGCAGCGAGTACACCGTCAGCCTTTGCACTCAGCGCTTTGTCGGTCTCGACAGCGGTCCATGCAGCTGCAACTCGGTCTCGCGCGCTCTCAAAGGGTTCCGGGCGCGGTGGCAAAACTTCGTTCAGGCGCACAGCAAAGATCGAACCGTCTTCTAGAAATCCGATCTCTGGAAAGTCGTTTTCGGTTACAGCCTGCGCCACATCCCTGAAACCAGAGTAGGCGGCAACGCCGTCCGAACTTTCGGTAGTCCAGTCGATTTCACCGACGGTCATGTCCGTCTCATTTGTTAGTTCTTCCAGCGTTGCACCGCCTGCCAGCAAGTCGTTGATATCCTCGGATTGAGATTCGATCAGACGACGAGCGCGTTCCGCGGCCAGCTCGTCACGTAATTCGGCCTCGACGTTTTCAAAAGCCGTGGTGCGGGCAGCCAGCGTACCGTTCACTCGGAACAATGCGGGACCAAGGGACGAGGGCAGGGGGCCGACCACGTCGCCGACCTGAGCGGCAAAAACGCCTTCGGCGGCTTCACCCAATGCAGCGGCATCAAGATCCCCGAGATCCACATCGCCAAGCGACAGCCCGCGGTCTTCGACGAGGCGTTCAAATGTTGTTCCACCAACTTCGAGCTGTGCCTTGGCGTCATTGGCCGCAGCTTCATCGGCAAACACCAACCGTTCGATCAGACGGCGTTCCGGCAGGTTGTATTGCGCCTCACGCTCATCATAGAGGCGGCGAACTGCGGCATCGTCCAATTCGACCTGATCCAGGAGCATTTCCGGTGACAGCAACGCGTATGTCATGCGCTTGGTTTCGGGCAGGGTGAAACTGTCCGAGTTTTCATTGTAGTAGGCTTGCAACTGCGGGTCCGAAGGGGGCGCAACAGGTGCGTCCAATGCGTCAGCCGTCAAGGTTGCAACGGTAAAACTGCGGCGAGAGGCGACATAGGCGGCTATTGCGTTGGTCATGACCTGAGGCATTTCCACCCCTTCCATGATCGCACCTTGAACCAGTGTTCGGGCGGTTTCCCGACGCAGATCATCTTCGAACTCAGTCTCGTTCAGTCCCGCCTGTTCCAATGCAAAGCGATAACCTTCGCGGTCGAACTCACCGTTCACACCTTGGAACGCCGGGATTTCAATGATCTCTTTCTGAAGGTTCTCGTCACCAATCGAAACCCCCAGTTCCGCGACCTCGTTGTCAAGCGACGCAATGCTGATCAGGTTGGACAATGCGATGCGGTCAATGCCCAATTCGCTGGCCTGAGCCATTGGTAACGTTTGCCCTGTTTGTGCTTCGATGGCTCGGATCTCGCGTTGCAGCTCGCGGGCGTAGTCGTCAACGCTGACGGTTTGGGTGCCAACGGTGGCGACAGTACGTACTGTGCCGGTCAAGTTGGTCGCGCCAAAGCCTGCCAGACCCAGCATCAGCAGGCCCATCAGGATCCAGACAAAGGTTTTCGATAGACTTTTGACGCCTGCGGCCATGGTTCGCCCCCTGTTTCGGCTTTTGCTGCCGTGTTGATCGACGCCTTGTCTACGATGGCAGGTGCCGGTGGGCAAGGGCCGAACGGGCTCAGAGTGACAGGCTGCCCAGACGCTTGAAGAGCTCCCCGATCCCGGTCCGGTCCAGATTGGCAAATGCCACCCGAACCTGATGCTTCCCGGCTTCATCGCCTACAGGCATGAACATTGTGCCGGGTAACAGGAGTAGACCCGCCTCAGGCACCAGTTTGCGGGCCAACTCGTCGGACGGGAGGGCGAAGGGATGTTCGAGATATGCAAAGTATGCTCCAAGCCCCAACAGCTTCCATCCTTTGGCCTCGAGCGCGGACATGCCTTCTGCAATGGCGGCGCGGCGATCGAGGATCTCCTGGCGCTCTCCGGCGAGCCAGTCGCTAAGGTTTTCCATCCCCCAGAGCGCCGCATGCTGGCCGATTTGGCCGGGGCAGATGGCGACGGTGTCCAGAAACTTTTCAATCTCGGACAGCAACGCAGAGCTGGTGGCCAATGCGCCAACTCGGTGGCCAGTCAGACGGTAGGCCTTGGAGAAGGAATAGAGATGGACCAGTGTGTCGTCCCAATCGGGTCGCGAGAACAGCGGGTGTGGCGCGCCCTCACGGCTGTCGAAGTCGCGATAGGTCTCGTCCAGCAGCAGATGCAGCCCATGTTTCCGGGCCAACTCAAAGAAGGCCTCGACCAATTCGGCGGGGTATTCGACGCCGCCGGGGTTGTTTGGCGTAACCAGCGAAATGGCCCGTGTGCGCGGTGTGATCAAAGCCTCGGCCTTGGTCGGGTCGGGCAGAAGACTAAGGCCGGTGGCCAGCGGTACGGCTGTCACGCCTGCCATGTCGAGCCACATTTTATGATTGAAATACCAAGGAGTTGGCAGGATAACCTCATCCCCTTCGGTCGTAATGGCCGAGATGGTGCAAGCAAAGGCCTGATTGCAGCCCGAGGTTATCGCAACCTGATCGGCACGCACTGGCGCGCCGTAGTGGTCAGAGATTTCGCGCGCCAGCCCGGCCCGTAGATCATCGTTGCCCAAAACAGGCCCATATAAATGCGCGCTGTCTTCGGTCAGGGCAAAATCAGCCATCGCTTGGCGCAAAGGCTGCGGGGGCGGATCGACCGGTGCGGCCTGACTAACGTTGATCAGGGGGCGGTCATCCGTGAAACTGACACCTTCGAGCCAGCGGCGCGCCTCCATCACCGGGGGGCAAAGGTGGTTGCGGTGCGGCTCTGGGTCATCTTCGGGATCCTGTTGTCAACTTGTGCGCCAACGAATTGAGGAACTGTGGCGCGCTTCTGTTTTATTGAACGAACGGCTCGGGTTCACCAAAGCAGCAGATCGGATCAGTCGGTGCCACGATAGGGTTCGACGTATTGCAACGCCATGTCCCACGGGAAGAAGATCCAAGTGTCCTGGCTCACCTCGGTAATGAAGGTATCGACCATCGGGCGGCCCTTGGGTTTGGCATAGACCGTGGCGAAATGGGCCTTGGGAAACAGCTCGCGTACCAGTTCAAGGGTTTTGCCGCTGTCGACCAGATCGTCGATGATCAGAATACCCTCACCATCACCCATCAGATCGGCGTCGGGGGATTTCAGCACCTCTGCCTTGCCTTGATCCTGATGGTGATAGGATTTGACGCTGATGGTGTCGACAGTGCGGATATCCAGCTCGCGCGCGATGATCATGGCTGGGGCCAGACCGCCGCGTGTGATGGCAACAATCGCGCGCCAGCCGCCCTCATCCGGGCCTTGGCCGTCCAGACGCCAGGCCAAAGCGCGGCTATCGCGATGAATCTGGTCCCAGCTGATGTGGAACCCTTTTTCGTGTGGCAAACGGTCGGTCATGGTTTTTGCTCCCCGCTGGATGGTGGCGTCAGGTGGCCGCGACCTTTGCTGCGAGCAGGGCTAAAAGCCCACCAAAGGTGCGATCAATCAGGTGTTTGAGGGTCATATAGAAGCGGCGCGTTTTCTCAAGGGCGAAAAGTCGGGCCACAAGGGCGGTCCAGAGCGTTTCGCCGAGGAAAATGCAAAAGAGCAGGGCGGCTAGAGTCCAGTTGGGCGTCTCGGCCGGAACCATGCCAACAAAGACAGCGCCAAAAAACACAGCTGGTTTCGGGTTGGCGAATTGGGTCAGGACACCCAGCCGAAAGGCCGACAAAATGGAACGGGGTCTGGCCGTGGGGTCAGGCTCGGAAATCGGTTCGTCTGCGTGACGCCACATCGAAATCGCGAGCCAGATCAGAAAAGCAGCACCGCCGAACTTGAGAGCCGTTAAAAGCATCGGGGCATATTCAAACAAGAGGGAGAGGCCGAAAAGTGCAGCCCCCGCCCAGGCAACAGCGCCCACCCCAATGCCTGCAGCCAAGGCAGAATCCGGTCCGGAACCCTTCTGCCAAGCCGACGCGGGCGGCCATCAGGACCGCTGGGCCCGGGCTGACCGCTGCCAGTAGGCAAACGGCCCACGTTGCCAGAAAAGTGGCGAGAGTCATCTGGCGCTTACTTTGTGATGTCGGGGGCGTCGACGGCTTTCATGCCGACCACGTGATAGCCCGCATCAACATGCAGGTTCTCGCCGGTGACACCGGCGCTGAGATCCGACAAGAGATAGAGAGCTGAATTTCCGACATCATCGATGGTCACATTACGGCGTAGCGGCGAATTGTATTCGTTCCACTTCATGATGTAACGGAAATCCCCGATGCCGCTGGCGGCCAAGGTCTTGATAGGGCTAGCCGAGATGGCGTTGACGCGGATACCGTCCTTGCCCAGATCTTCGGCCAGGTACTTCACCGATGCCTCTAGTGCGGCTTTGGCCACACCCATGACGTTGTAGTGCGGCATCACCTGCTCGGCGCCATAATAAGTGAGCGTCAGCATCGAGCCGCCCTCGGACATCATCTTCTCCGCCCGCGCTGCAACAGCGGTGAAGGAATAAACCGAGATATCCATGGTCAGTTGGAAATTGGCGCGGCTGGTGTCGACATAACGTCCGCGCAGCTCGTTCTTGTCGGAAAAGCCGATGGCATGGACGATGAAATCCAGTTTGCCCCATTTTTCCTGAAGTGCATTGAACAGACCGTCGATCGAAGCCTCGTCACCGACGTCACACGGCAGGACGATCTCGCTGCCCAATTGGGCGGCCAATGGATCGACACGTTTCTTGAGCGCGTCCCCCTGGTATGAGAATGCCAGTTCAGCCCCCGCGTCGGCGAGCGCTTTTGCGATACCCCACGCGATTGATTTGTCATTCGCCAGTCCCATGATGAGGCCGCGCTTTCCGGCCATCAGCTGATTTGACATGTTCGGTTCTCCGCCTAACGTCGCGTTGTGTCTTGGTGGTTTATGCCATTGAATTGACGGCTTCAAGTGTGCGCCCAGGGCTTGTCGCGAACACAAGTTGGTCCTAGGGTCAACAATTGGAAAGACAGGGGGATGGAATGAGTGATCGCGAAGGCATCTTTGCGGGAGAAGATCCGTTTGCAATTGCGCGTCTTTGGCTGGCCGAAGCAGAAGGAACGGAGCCTAATGACGCCAATGCGATTGCATTGGCGACAGTGGATTCTGCCGGGCTGCCAAACGTACGCATGGTGCTCCTCAAGGAAATTGAGGACGATGCTTTTGTTTTCTATACAAACTATGAAAGCACCAAAGCGGAAGAGCTTGATTTTGCGGGAAAAGCTTCGTTTGTGATGCATTGGAAATCACTCCGCCGCCAAGTTCGGGTTCGCGGCGAGATCACGCGCGAGGATGGGCCGAAGGCTGACGCATATTATGCATCACGCTCTCTGAAGAGCAGACTGGGAGCCTGGGCGTCCAAGCAGTCGCAACCGCTCAGCAGTCGAACAGCGCTGGTTGCCGAGGTCGCCAAGGTTACGGCAAAGTATGGCACCAATCCTGCGCGTCCTCCGTACTGGGGGGTATCGCTTAAAGCCCAGCCATATCGAATTCTGGGCAGATGGGGCGTTTCGATTGCACGATCGGTTCGCGTGGA
Organism: Falsiruegeria sp. JB4-1; assembly: GCF_055693495.1. Taxonomy (NCBI): domain Bacteria; kingdom Pseudomonadati; phylum Pseudomonadota; class Alphaproteobacteria; order Rhodobacterales; family Roseobacteraceae; genus Falsiruegeria; species Falsiruegeria sp. JB4-1. The sequence goes on along the minus strand of NZ_JBVFTZ010000001.1, from coordinate 2,481,373 downwards.
CACGAAAAAATTTGGAGGAAACTTGGCAAATCCAACGTCTGAATCCATGATGTTCACGTGTCGCGAAATGCAGAGCGTTGAAATAACACACGTTTTTTCGCTTGAAATTCGCGTGCAAAATCCGGCACACCATGGGCCTGAAATATCGTTAACTAACACTCCGCAATGGATGAGCAGTGGCTGAAGATCTAAGCAGTATGTATCATGTGCAAGGTCACGTGAAATGGTTTGACCCCGCGAAAGGATACGGTTTCGTGGTCTCAAACGATGGCGGGCCCGACATCCTGTTGCATGTCAATGTCCTAAGAAATTTTGGACAGAGTTCCGTAGCAGACGGCGCTCAAATCGAGATTGTAACCCACCGAACGGATCGCGGCGTTCAGGCTGTTGAGGTGATCTCAATTTCACCTCCAGATCGAAGCGATTCCATGGTTCTGGCAGATTTTGCCGATCTTGATGTCGAGGCCATTGAAAGTGCGGTGCTGGAGCCTGCGCGCGTAAAATGGTTCGACAAGGGCAAGGGGTTTGGTTTTGCCAATGTCTTTGGCCGGTCCGAGGACGTATTTCTTCACATTGAGGTTCTGCGCCAATCCGGTCTGGCAGATCTGCAGCCGGGCGAAGCTATGGCGATGCGTGTGATCGACGGTAAGCGTGGCCGGATGGCAGCCGAAGTTCTGGCCTGGGAAGTGGCCGTCGACGAGGGCGAGGACTAACTGTGTGTATCAGAGTTGTGACGCTGTTTCTTGTTTCAATGTTCAGCGTCACATCGGCGCTCGCGGCCGGGTGCCAGCCTGACGAAGTAACCCTTAAAAACGATCAGACCGAAATCCGCTTTTCCATTGAACTTGCTCAGACGCCCGAAGAGCGTTCGCGCGGTTTGATGTTTCGCGATCACATGGCCGCGCGTTCTGGGATGTTGTTCGTGTTCGAGCGCCCTCAGCGGGTTGCGTTCTGGATGAAGAACACACTGATTCCCCTTGATATGATTTTTCTGGATCGAACCGGCACGGTCAGTCGCGTGCATCACGGTGCGATTCCCGGGGATGAAACGCCGATTCCAGGTGGAGACCAGGTGTATTCGGTGCTTGAAATCAATGCCGGCCTTGCAAAAAGGTATGGGATTTCAGTTGGAACCGTGGTGCGGCACAAAGTTTTTTCAGATGGACCCGCTGCATGGCCTTGTTAGGGGTTTTCAAATCAGAACAAGCCCGTTAGGAACGGCGCACGGTCCGGGGCGTGGCGCAGTCTGGTAGCGCACCTGTTTTGGGTACAGGGGGTCGTGAGTTCGAATCTCGCCGCCCCGACCACTTCTTTCAAATCCACGAATGATTTGACGCAAACCTCGTCACACGGTGTCGGGGTCTTTGCGTTTTTAACAACAGGTTTTACTGCTCGCGTTCGGTTGACGCACCAATATTTGATCTAGGTCAATTCGAAGGCACCAAAAGACGTGATTAGCTCGGGTGACTGTTTGAGCGCAACTGAGTTGGGGCGCTTGTTCATCCAAGCACACGTTAAGTTGGAGTTGTTTCGGGAAATGCTCGGCTATTGCGCGAAAAAAATTGATTTTCGCCGAACTCGTTGTACGCTCAATCACATATGTTCGAAGAGGTTAAGGTGTTATGTCAGATACTCCGGACTTCCACGATGATCCTGCGCCGCCGAGCAAATCGGACGAGCGTATGGCTTTTCTGATACTTGCTGTCGTGTGCGCCCCTGTGCTTGCCGTCGCCATTGTCGGTGGTTGGGGCTTTTTCATCTGGATCCTGCAAATGTTTTACGGGCCGCCCACCGGCTAGAAAGATAAGATGACCACTCAGACTCGTGCCCCCAGCTTTCGCAAGGTACTAACGGGTCGGTCGGCAGACTTTCGACCGCCATGGTCCAGCGAGACCACAATCAAATCGGACTGCACCAGTTGCGGTCGCTGCATTGATGCCTGTCCCGAAGCGATCCTGAAACCAGGGCCGGGCAATACACCAGTTGTGGATTTCAACGTTGGGGCGTGCACCTTTTGCAAGGCCTGTGCACAGGCGTGCCCTGAGCCAGTTTTTGCCGACACCTCTGAACCTCCATGGACTTTGGCCGCACAGATCTCGGATGGGTGTATGCTGTCGATGGGGATTGGCTGTCAGTTGTGTACCGACATTTGCGACAGATCGGCCCTGCGCCTGGATCTTAGGGTACGCCCTGTAGGTCGGATCGCAATCGATCAGGACGCTTGTACGGGGTGCGGCGCTTGCCTGCCGCTCTGCCCAACGGATGCCATCACTTTGGGGGAATACGTGCATGAGGGATGAGGTCCATATCTCAAGCCTGCTGCTCAGGGCTGATCCAGCAAACCTGGACGCGGTTTGCGCGCGGGTTCTGACACACGACGGGGCCGAGGTCGCGATGACCGACGACACCGGAAAGATCATCGTCACGCTGGAAACAGACAGCGAAGCGGTGATCGTCTCACACATGAATTCACTAAGCCTGCTCGACGGCGTGGTCAGCGTGGCTTTGGTTTACCACCAAAAAGAACAAGGTCTTTAGATCGGGGAGATTGAAATGCCTAACTTGTCCAGACGCGATGTCATCAAAGCCCAAGCCGTGGCGGCCGCGGCGGCGGCGGCAGGGTTGCCGATACCGGCAGCCGCGCAAAACCTAGTCACGGATGCGCAGCTCACCGATTTGAAATGGTCCAAAGCGCCTTGCAGGTTTTGCGGAACGGGCTGTTCCATCATGGTCGCGACCAAGGCAGGCCGCGTGGTGGCCAGCCATGGCGATGCCGAGGCCGAGGTGAACCGGGGCCTTAACTGCGTCAAAGGCTATTTCCTGTCCAAGATCATGTATGGCTCGGACCGCCTGACCCAGCCGCTCTTACGCAAGAAAGACGGTGCCTATCACAAGGATGGCGCGTTTGAGCCGGTAAGCTGGGATGAGGCATTCGACATCATGGCCGAGAAGTGGAAGGCCACGTTGAAAGAAAAGGGGCCCAAGGGCATCGGCATGTTCGGGTCGGGCCAGTGGACCGTGTGGGAAGGCTATGCCGCATCCAAGTTGATGAAGGCGGGTTTCCGGTCTAACAACATCGACCCCAACGCGCGCCACTGCATGGCGAGTGCAGTTGTAGGGTTCATGCGGACCTTTGGCATTGATGAGCCGATGGGGTGTTATGACGATTTCGAGAACGCGGATGCCTTTGTGCTCTGGGGTTCGAATATGGCGGAAATGCACCCGATTCTGTGGACGCGCATTGCCGACCGCCGGTTTGGCCATCCACATGTCCAGGTGGCTGTTTTGTCGACCTTTACCCACCGCAGCTTTGATTTGGCCGATATCCCGGCGATCTTTGAGCCGCAGACAGATCTGGCGATCCTGAACTACATCGCCAACTACATCATCGAAAACGATGCTGTGAACAAAGACTTTGTCGCAAAGCACGTGAACTTCAAGAAGGGTGCGCAAGACATCGGCTATGGCCTGCGACCCGAAAATCCGTTGCAACAGGCCGCCGCCAACCCCGATAGCGGCAAGTCGGATCCGATCACGTTCGAAGAGTTTGCCGAGTTCGTGAAGCCTTATACGCTGGAAAAGGCGCATGAGATGTCGGGCGTGTCCAAAGACGCGTTGGAGAAGATCGCGAAACTTTACGCCGATCCCGACACCAAGGTCATGTCGCTGTGGACCATGGGCGTGAACCAGCACACGCGGGGCGTTTGGGTCAACAACATGATCTACAACCTGCACCTTCTGACGGGCAAAATCTCGACCCCCGGCAACTCGCCGTTCTCGTTGACTGGACAGCCCTCGGCCTGCGGTACGGCGCGCGAGGTGGGGACATTCTCGCACCGTTTGCTTAGCCGACATGGTTGTGAACAACCCAGAGCATCGCAAGAAAGCGGAAAAGATCTGGAAGCTGCCCGACGGCGGTGTGCCGGATTGGGTGGGGTCGCACGCGGTCAAACAGAACCGCGACCTGAAGGATGGCAAGATCAACTGCTATTGGGTGCAGGTGAATAACAATATGCAAGCCGCGCCCAACATGATGGAAGAGGGGCTGCCGGGCTATCGTAACCCCGACAACTTCATCGTGGTGTCGGATGCTTATCCAACTGTGACGGCCGAAGCCGCCGACCTGATCCTGCCTGCAGCGATGTGGGTCGAGAAAGAAGGCGCATACGGCAACGCAGAACGGCGCACACAGTTCTGGCACCAACTGGTTGATGCTCCGGGCGAATCCAAATCGGACCTTTGGCAGCTGGTCGAGTTTTCCAAACGTTTCACCACGGACGAGGTTTGGCCTGCCGAAATTCTGGATGCCAACCCCGACTACAGGGGTAAGACGCTGTACGAAGTGCTGTACAAAAATGGCAAGGTCGATGCTTATCCGCTTGAACAAGCATCTGATGAGTACGCCAACCACGAGGCCGAGGACTTTGGGTTCTACATCCAGAAGGGCCTGTTCGAAGAATACGCTGAATTCGGTCGCGGCAAGGCCCACGACTTGGCGCCTTTCGATACCTATCACGAGGTACGCGGCCTGCGTTGGCCAGTTGTTGACGGGAAAGAGACCAAGTGGAGGTTCAAGGAAGGGTCTGATCCTTATGTCACCGCCGGAAGCGATTTTGAGTTCTACGGCCATAAGGACGGCAAGGCGATCATCTTTGCGCTGCCATTTGAACCCGCGCCGGAACAGCCCGACGACGAATACCCGTTCTGGCTCGCCACGGGCCGAGTGCTGGAACATTGGCATTCGGGGTCAATGACCCAACGCGTGCCCGAACTGCATAAGGCAATCCCGGACGCGTTGGTCTACATGCATCCAGATGATGCCGAGGCGATGGGGGTCAGGCGGGGATCCGAGGTCAAAGTGGAATCGCGCCGCGGTCATATCCTGAGCCGGGTTGAAACCCGGGGGCGTAACAAGCCGCCCAAGGGGCTGATCTTTGTGCCATGGTTCGATGCGCGTCAGTTGATCAACAAGGTTACGCTGGACGCCACTGATCCGCTGTCGAAACAGACCGACTTTAAGAAATGTGCGGTCAAAATCGTACCAGTGGGGGCCTGATCATGACACGCAACCTTTGGATTTCAGCAGCCGTCATCAGCATCACCGCACTTGCAGGAACCGCTTTCGCTCAGGAAAGCGTGGCCACACTACGATCAGGAACACCTTTGGCGGACAATGCTGAACCACCCGCGATTGCCAAGGTCGTAAATTCGGACTTGCGCCAGGTGCGCAATTACCCTGAGCAGCCGCCGCTAATCCCGCACAAGATCGATGGGTATCAGATTGACCTCAATGCTAACCAATGTCTGCAATGCCACAGCCGCACTGCGATTGAGGTCAGCCAGGCGCCAATGGTGTCGATCACGCATTTCATGAGCCGAGACAATCAGTTCCTCGCCTCGGTGACACCGCGCCGATACTTTTGTACACAGTGTCACGTGGTTCAGGTCGAGGCCAAAGCGCTGGTCGAAAACGGCTTTGTCGATATCGACAGCGTGCTTGAGTACGTCGAGAAGAACAAAGGGGGCAGCGACTGATGTTGGGCTTCTTGCGTAAACTCTGGGGAACCATTCGGCGCCCCAGCGTCCATTACAGCCTGGGTGGGCTGACAATGGGCGGCTTCCTTATGGGGATCATCTTCTGGGGCGGGTTCAACACCGCACTTGAATTGACCAACACCGAAACCTTTTGCACTGGCTGCCACGAGATGCGTGACAACGTCTTCGCCGAGCTGAAGACGACCATTCACTATTCCAACCGCTCGGGCGTGCGGGCGACGTGCCCGGATTGCCATGTGCCACATGAATGGACACCCAAAATCGCGCGTAAGATGCAGGCGAGCAAAGAGGTATGGGGTAAGATTTTCGGTACCATCAACACGCGTGAAAAGTTTGTCGAGAAGCGATTGGAGCTGGCGCAGCACGAATGGGCGCGGCTCAAGGCAAACGACTCGTTGGAATGCCGCAATTGCCACTCGGCCGAGTCGATGGACATCACCCGGCAAAGCCCGCGCGCAGCCGATTTTCACGAGCGGCTTTTGTTCACCGGCGAAAAGACCTGTATCGATTGCCACAAGGGAATCGCGCACGAGCTGCCCAACATGAAAGAGGCGATGCTTGAGGGCAGTGTCTTGTTGTCCAGCGCACAGTCTACGGCTTCGGGTGATCTGCAAAGCTATCTCAGCCAGCACGCGCAACACTAAATCTGGTAGATTTGGCGAAGGCAGTATCGAGAAATCGGTACTGCCTATTTTCTTTCTAGGCTGACCAACACCGATATCTAGCGGTCGTTCGAGAAACAGAAACACGGAAGTTGTTCACCCGATTCTCGGTGATGATCGGTGCAATGTTTCATTCTTGGGACCGGGATCGTGAGGCCCATTTGATAATTTTGTCACAGGGAATTTCCGCCACGAAATTTTTGCTGCAGTGCGGAATTTCGCGTTAATAAATGTTAATGAAATTCGGTAAGTGTGCCGGAAAAATCGAGAAATCCCAATACTGCTTGGCCCACGTTGCGCAAGCTGTTGTGGGCATAACTTGTGGAGGAATCGGAACCGCTCTGAGCCGAGCGGCTTTCCGATGCAGGTCAATACAAATCTTTCCCATTCGTTGGTAAAAAGAACGTTGACCTTCTATGTCTCTATACGTCAAATTGTGGGGGTCGGACGCACAGCCACTAAATCTGGTAGGTAAGACCAGTGGGCTGCTGCACGACAAGACAGTGGGGTAATTCTCGGAATCTGGTGCTTTAGCGCCTGTTCTCAACGCGGTTTCGACTGCGGCGGGATACCTTTGCCTTCTGTCAATGCTTCGAGACTGGTTCGGAGCACTCATAGGCCGATGTGGCCGTAAGTTTGAAGCTGGAAATTAGGGGCAGCGGGATGAAGATAGAACGGAAATTCACCAAGGCAGGGCAGGACGCGTACGCAGAGCTGGATTTTGTCTCGGCCACTTCGGAAATCCGTAATCCCGACGGCACAATCGTGTTCAAACTAGACGACATTGAAGTTCCTGCCAGCTGGAGCCAGGTCGCAAGCGACGTCATCGCCCAGAAGTACTTTCGCAAGGCAGGTGTTCCGACGCGTCTAAAAAAGTCCGTGAAAAAGACGTGCCCGAATTTTTGTGGCGGTCTGTGCCTGATGGCGAGGTTGAGTTTGGTGGCGAAAACTCATCCAAACAGGTTTTCGACCGTCTGGCAGGTGCTTGGACCTTTTGGGGTTGGAAAGGTGGCTATTTCTCGAAGGAAGAGGACGCGCGCGCTTATTTCGACGAGATGCGTTACATGCTGGCGACACAGCGTGCGGCGCCGAACTCTCCCCAATGGTTCAACACCGGCCTGCATTGGGCCTATGGTATCGACGGCCCGGCACAAGGTCATCACTATGTCGACTACAAGACCGGCAAGCTGACCAAATCCAAATCGTCTTACGAGCATCCGCAGCCGCATGCGTGCTTTATTCAGGGTGTCGACGATGATTTGGTCAACGAAGGCGGCATCATGGACCTGTGGGTCCGCGAGGCGCGCCTGTTCAAATACGGTTCAGGCACCGGAACCAACTTTAGCCACCTGCGTGGCGAGGGTGAGCCCTTGTCCGGTGGCGGTAAATCTTCGGGCCTGATGGGTTTCCTGAAAATTGGCGACCGTGCAGCGGGCGCGATCAAATCCGGCGGCACCACGCGGCGCGCAGCCAAGATGGTTATCGTTGACGCCGATCACCCGGATATCGAGGATTTTATCAACTGGAAGGTCATCGAAGAGCAGAAAGTGGCGAGCATCGTCGCGGGCTCCAAGATGCACGAAGCCAAGCTCAACGGAATTTTCGAAGCGCTGCGCACTTGGGACGGTAAGGCCGATGATGCCTACGATCCAGCTCACAACGAGGCACTGAAAACGGCGATCCGCGAGGCCAAGAAGGTCGCGATCCCCGAAACCTATGTGAAGCGCGTGCTGGATTACGCCAAGCAGGGCCATACCAGCATCGAATTCCCGACCTATGACACGGATTGGGATAGCGAAGCCTACAGCTCGGTCTCGGGCCAGAATTCGAACAATTCGATCCGGGTGACGAACACTTTCCTCAAGGCGATCGAAAAAGACGCCGATTGGGAGCTGATCAACCGCACCGACGGTAAAGTATCGAAGACGATCAAGGCGCGCGATCTGTGGGCACAAGTGGGCCATGCGGCCTGGGCCTGTGCCGATCCGGGCATTCAGTACCACGACACCGTAAACGAGTGGCACACATGCCCCGAAGACGGTGAGATTCGCGGCTCAAACCCTTGTTCGGAATACATGTTCCTGGACGACACCGCCTGTAATCTGGCGTCGATGAACCTGCTGACTTTCCTTGAGGATGGCAAGTTTCAGGCCGACGATTACATGCACACAGCGCGTCTTTGGACCCTGACGCTGGAAATCAGCGTGACCATGGCGCAGTTCCCCTCTAAGGAAATCGCGCAGCTTTCCTATGACTTCCGCACCTTGGGTCTGGGTTATGCCAACATCGGCGGTCTGCTGATGAACATGGGCCACGGCTATGACAGCGACGAGGGCCGCGCGCTGTGTGGCGCCCTGACCGCGATCATGACCGGTGTTGCCTACGCCACCTCGGCCGAAATCGCCGGAGAGCTGGGTCCTTTCGCAGGTTACGAGCGCAACGCCGAACACATGCTGCGCGTGATGCGCAATCACCGTAAGGCTGCTCATGGTGCCTCGCATGGGTACGAAAAGTTGGCCGTCAAACCAGTACCATTGGACCACGCCAATTGCCCGGACGCGCGTTTGATCGATCTTGCCATGTCTGCATGGGACGAGGCGTTGGACCTTGGTGAAAAGAACGGTTTCCGTAATGCGCAGGCCACTGTGATCGCCCCAACCGGCACCATTGGCTTGGTGATGGACTGTGACACGACTGGGATCGAGCCTGACTTTGCCTTGGTCAAGTTTAAGAAGCTTGCGGGCGGCGGTTACTTCAAGATCATCAATCGCTCGGTTCCCGCTGCGTTGGAATTCCAAGGCTACAGCTCAGCCCAGATCGAAGAGATCGTATCATATGCCGTGGGTCACGGTTCCATCGGCAACGCGCCGGGCATCAACCACACCTCGCTGACCGGTCACGGTTTTGGCCCGAATGAGCTGCGCAAGGTGGACGAGGCGCTGGAAAGCGCGTTCGACATCCGGTTTGTGTTCAACCAGTGGACCCTGGGCGAAGAGTTCTGCACCGGCGTTCTGGGCATCCCGGCCGAAAAGCTGAACGACCCCACCTTTGACTTGCTGCGCCATCTTGGGTTCACCAAGGGCGACATCGAGGCAGCAAACGACCACGTCTGCGGGACAATGACCCTGGAAGGTGCGCCGCACCTGAAGGAAGAGCACTATCACATCTTTGACTGTGCCAACCCGTGCGGCAAGAAAGGCAAGCGCTTCTTGTCGGTGGATAGCCACATCACCATGATGGCCGCTGCGCAGTCGTTCATTTCGGGCGCGATCTCGAAGACGATCAACATGCCCAACGATGCAACCATCGAGGATTGTCAGAAAGCTTATGAACTCAGCTGGTCGCTGGGGGTCAAAGCCAACGCGCTCTATCGTGATGGCTCCAAGCTCAGCCAACCGCTGGCCGCAGCTCTGGTCGATGACGATGATGAAGCAGCCGAAGTGTTGGAAAGCGGTTCGATCCAGGAAAAGGCCGCTGTGCTGGCCGAGAAGGTGATCGAAAAGGTTGTGGTCAAGGAAATCATCCGCAGCCACCGCGAAAAGCTTCCGCATCGCCGCAAGGGGTACACCCAAAAGGCCGTCGTTGGTGGTCACAAGGTTTACCTGCGCACCGGTGAGTTCGAAGACGGTAAGTTGGGTGAGATCTTCATCGACATGCACAAGGAAGGTGCCGGCTTCCGCGCGATGATGAACAACTTTGCCATCGCCGTGTCGGTTGGTCTGCAATACGGCGTGCCACTGGAAGAGTTTGTCGATGCCTTTACCTTCACCAAGTTCGAACCGGCAGGGATGGTGCAGGGCAACGACTCGATCAAGAACGCGACCTCTATCCTTGATTACATCTTCCGCGAATTGGCCGTCAGCTATCTGGATCGCACCGATCTGGCGCATGTGAAGCCCGAGGGCGCCACATTCGACGACATCGGTCGCGGCGAGGAAGAGGGTGTGTCCAACATCAACGAGATCAGCGAAACCGCGGCGTCCAAATCGTTGGAAGTGCTGAAGCAAATCAGCTCGACCGGCTATCTGCGCAAGCGTCTGCCGCAGGATCTGGTGGTGCTGAACGGCGGCCAGTCTGGCGAAACAGCTTTGAATGGCACTGCCGATCCGGTCAGTGCGCTGCAAACGCTGGTGCCAGAAACCGGAACCGAAACGACTGCAAGTCCCGCGGTGGGCATGGACGCCCGTGCTAAGGCCAAAATGCAAGGCTATGAGGGCGAGGCTTGCGGCGAATGCGGAAACTATACGCTGGTGCGTAATGGCACCTGCATGAAATGCAACACCTGCGGGTCCACGAGCGGCTGCTCGTAAATTCGTGGGGCAACAAGATCGCACTCCCGGGGGTGCGTAGGGGCCAAAGGATCCACCCTCGGTGATCCTGGCCCCGACGAGACAGGGTGGGCCGGAAGACCAGTCCTTCCCACCTGACCACGGGGCGGGTGCGCTCGCCCCAGACGCAGTCCAGTGCCGCAGGCATAAAACACACCGGGCGGTAAACTAGATGAGCCTGGACGGCGAAACTCAAAGGGGGCCAGTGGCCCCCTTTTTTTGTTCCCTGATTCTGAACCCGGCTGATAGATGCCGATGCACGTCTGGGGCGAAAACAGGCAGGGCTCTGCTCGTTTGGGTCTTTCTGATCAGGCATGATTTGCCGATGCGGCGTGAGACGGTTTTTGTATGCCGAACCTTGCCGAGATTATCTTGCAGAATCCGGCGTGGGTTGGCTCGAAATCCGCCGTTTGGGGAATAGCCGATGACGGCGCGACGTGTTTGTCTGTTTCTAGGGGCATCCGATCAACGGATATTCGAAAAAAGGAGCCCCCTATGAAACTGATCAAATCTCTGCCTGTTGCCGCTATTGTGCTGTCCACTCCTGTTCTGGCCGCTGGAAAGATTGACGCGAACGCCGACGGTGTTCTGACACTGGAAGAAGTTCAGGCTGTGTTCCCTGAACTAGAGACCAGCAGCTTTGTTGCCATGGATCAGAACGCTGACGGTGTTCTGGATGGGGACGAGGTGACCGCCGCGCAGAAGGCAGGATTGATACCTGAAACAGACGGTTAAAGTGACGCGAATAAAAGTAAAGGGGGCCGAGAGGCCCCCTTTTTTCAACTCACGCTTCGGCGCCATTCTTCCCATATGAACGGGTAGCACCAAGCGCAGCTGTGAGTCCGTTCCAACTGCGTCCTGATGGCATCACGCTCAGGCTTGAGTTCTGGTGAGAACAGGTGGAACTGCACTTGAATTCGGTCTATTCGGGCGATCATCTCGCTGTCGATCAGGGCAGGCAAAAGAGAGTACTCACCCCCTCGATATTCATCTTCGCCAGAGCCACATCTGTGAGGCCTTGTTCAGAGAAAAACCTTTCCACAGCAATGGTTTCCGCCTCAAAGCTACGGTCGTGATCCGCGACTGCAGACGACGCATCTCCGGCATCGGACAGGTGCAATGTTCCGTCCTCGCGGGCCAAGGCGGCCTGGTGAATTTTGACGCGTTGATCACCGCTGAATTTTTCCCGGATCATTTCCGCGTAGCCAGGATGGGGTTCGAATACATGAACTGTGCAATCGGGCTGCGCGGCCAGGACGCGGTCTGTCCATTCACCCTTGAACCCGCCAAAATCAAGAACCGTTGATCCACCGGGCAGCGAGGCATAGTCATAGAGCCGAGCGTTGCCGTTTTCCTTGCGAAATTTTGTAAAGGAATCAAAAAGCTCCGCTTTCCACGGATGTCTCAGCTTTTGCAGCCAGCGATTTAGTGAGGCCATGTTGTGCTCCGCTCGGGTTCGAAACCTGTATAGGGGGCGTTCCCCCCTATGCAAGGTGCGTCAGCGGAGGCTTAGCCGGGCAAGTGGATCTTGAACTGATCACGGATCGCCAGATCCAGAACCGGATCGAATTGTGCTGGCGAAGGTTGTCCCAGAATTTCTAGCTTTCGCGCTGTCGCCTTGGCAATAAGATCAGGTTTGTCCAATTCCGCCCATTCTTTTGGTGACGTGCGATCGCCAAAGGTGGGGTAGACGAAATCCTGTTGCATCCGGCTCAGGGTTGCATCGGTGCCCAAGTAATGCCCGGTCCCACCAAGACAGACCTCGGCAATCTGATCTAGAGCCATCGTCTCCTCGGTGACCTCGATCCCACGTACGCAACGCAAGGCTTGACCCAGCAGATCGTCGCTCAGGATCAGGCTTTCAAAACAGAACCCAAGCAGAGAGGCATGCATTCCGGCCGCCTCGTAGACCATGTTTAACCCCGAAAGGCCGGTCATGACGGCAGAACACATCTGCTCCCAACCGGCCTGCATGTCGGGCAACTTAGAATCTGCCGCGCCGGCTGCAGCGCCTCCGGGGAGGTCATAGAACCGGTGCATCTGTGCGCAGCCTGCGCTCAGCAGTGCTTGTTCGCCAGATCCTACAGTCATCGCACCAGTGCGCAGGTCCAGACCAAAAGGCCAGGTGCCCATAATCGCCGGGTGGCCCGGTTTAACCGCGTTGACATAGACCAGACCCGCCAGACATTCAGCAGTGGCTTGAACGATCGCACCTGCAATTGTCGAAGGCGCAGTGGCCCCGGCCATACCAGCGGACAATAGCAACACGGGCATGCCGCCCTTGATGCATTCCTCCATCACTTCGCAGGCCTCGGTCGCGAACTTCATCGGTGGCACAACGAAACAGTTTGAGTTCGACATGAATGGGCGTTCGCGCCACTTGTCCTCACCACCAGCGATCATGTGGAGCATTTCCAGTGCGGGCTTCACATAGGATGGTTCGGTGAACGAGGTGCCGATGTGTTTGAAGGTGCCAGATGTGCAGGCATAGATGGTGTTCAGGTCCATCTCACGGTTATCGGGGATGTCACGGCACACCATCGGGCGCTGGACAAAATGGATGTTGTCGAGCTGCTGGCAGATCCGCGCCGCGTCGTGCAGGTCCTGCACTGTGGAATCGCGATAGTTGCGTCCATCCACATCTACCATCGATACGGCGGCGCCCGCGGTGCCGTAGTGGACCTTTGCGCCAGTCAGTTCCAGGTCGGTTTTACCATCCCGGCTGTAAAGGGTGACCTCACGGTTGGCCTTGGCCAGAGTGTCCTCGACTAAGGCGCGGGGAATGCGGATGCGGCCATCGTCACCCAGGGTGCAACCCGCACCCACCAGATAGTCGATGCCGCTTTGCGGTGCGTCGGCCAAGCCGATGGTTTCCAGCGCGTCGAGGGCTGTGGAATGGATACGCTCCATGTCCTGTTGGCTGAGCAGATTCAGAGCCGTGCTTTCCATACCGTGGCGCACCGGGCGCAGATGATCGGGCAGGGCGGCAGCACGGGCGGCACGGCGCGCGGCGCGTCCGCCGCTGCGCGTTGTGGATCGGGATTGGTCGTTCATGTTGTTTTGGGTCCGATGTGAGTTGACTGGAGTAAGCTTCAAATCAACTCGAAAAGGGTCGTCCCCGGGCCGCACGACCACGATCCGCACCAATTGTGCGGCTAACCAGACAGATCTTACTCTGTTCAGCTTGCATGGCTCTCTCCTCAACCGGGGACCAGTTTTTCAAGGAGTGCATGGCGGGTCTGTTCTATTTGCGACGCTCAAGCCGGTGATTTTGGGCGAGTTTTTGCCCGATGGGCGAAATTCTGCAAATAATGTCAAAAATGACAAAAAATGATTGCCAGCGGTATTGAAACCGCGCCGAAAAACGACCACCTACAGGTCACACCACGCGAGAATTTGTTCAAGGTGTTATAAGTAAACGGTTTTCTCCGTGGTGTGCTAACAAATATGGAGTAAAAAATGAAACTCTTAGTTCCTGCAGTAACTTCGATTGCCCTGTTGGCCGCTCCGGCTGCCATGGCTGCGGATTGGACGGGCCCATATGCGGGTTTTGGCATCGGACATGTAGATGTCGACGGCCCCGGAGCTGCGGACGGTAAAGAGACCACTTTTGGTGGTCACATCGGTTATGACTACGACTTCGGCGATTTCGTCGTCGGGGGTGAGCTTGAGGTCAACAGGGTTGATCTGGCTCTGCCCGCAGGCGGCGGCACCATCGACAACGTGGCCAACCTTAAGCTGAAGGGGGGCTATGATTTTGGGCCCGCTCTTGGCTATGCAGTGGTTGGTGGCGCGCGCTCGTTTTCGTCCCTGGGCAACGACACCGGCTTGGTTTACGGCGTCGGCCTTGCTTATCAGGTGAATGATCAATTCACCGTCAGCGGCGAGGTGCTGAAGCACGATTTCAACGATGTCGGCAACACAACGTCGGACTTCGATCTCGACGTCTGTGAACCTGCGAGCTTCGTTTCGGTTCTAAGTTGACTGTTTGATGAGTAAACCCGGTGCTCAGCCAGTTCTGAGCACCGGTTTTTTATTGTGCTGCGACGTGATTTGCCTGTGTCGCGGCAAAGGCGCAAAGCGTCTTCAGCGCCGACGCGAATTCCTCATCCGCGATGGTCATGGCAACCCGGACATGTCCGGCTGCAGCAGTGCCAAAGCTTTCCCCCGGCATCACGGCAATGTGGTGCGCATCAAGCAATGCGTTGGCAAAGGCTTCGCCACTCATCCCCGTCGCGCGCACGTCAAGCATCAGGTACATCGCGCCCTGCGCAGGAACCAAGCTAACCGTGTTTTGCGCCGCCAGAATGTCCTTTGCCAGGGAACGCCGACGACGGAAGGGCGCGGCGATTTCCTCTTCCAACGCAGCCCCGGATTTGAGTGCAAACTCGGCGGCATCCTGAATAAAGCCGGGAACGCCATAAGTGGTGTGAGTCGCGAGGTTGATCAAATGGGTGATCACTTCGGTCGGTCCAACGATCCAACCGCAGCGCGAGCCGGTCATGGCGTGAGACTTCGACATCGAGCCCACAACAAGCGTCCGCTCGGCCATGTCGGGCAGGGCGCGAGGCGAGATGTGCTCGCCCTCCCACACTTGCGTGTCATAGACCTCGTCCGAGATCAGCCACAGATCGCGTGCTTTGCAGACCTCGGCAATCCCTTCCAGCGTTTCCCGGGAATAGACGACGCCGGTGGGGTTGTTGGGTGAGTTGATCAGCAGCGAAACGGCGCCCTCGGCCGCGGCGTCAATGTCGGACGCGCGGGGCTGGAACGCATCCTCGGCATGGGTTTGTACCGCCTTGGCGACGGCCCCTATGCCCCGAATTGTTCCCGGATATGTCGCGTAATATGGGTCAAGATACAGTGCAGTATCGCCCGAATTACAAGTTGCGGCGTGGGCCGCAAACAGCGCCGCCTGACCACCAGGCGTGATCAGAACGTTGTCGGCGGTGGTCGGGACGCCCGTCTGCGCTTCGATGCGCTTTGCCACTGTCTCACGCAGTGATGCGACACCCGGAACCATGGCATAGCCGGTATGACCACCTTTGGCCGAGGCATCCATCGCCTCCAGAATTGAGGCATGCGTGCGAATGTCATGCTCACCAATGGTCAATTCCGTCACCGGAACCCCCTCGGCCTTCATCCGACGGGCGCGATAAAACACATCCCAGCCATCTGACCCTCCACCGGTCAGATGCGTGATACGATGCGACAACTGCATGTTAGCCTCCCTCAGCAGATCACCGGCGGAGAGGGACAGAGCCGCGTTGATTTGTCAATTCCAGTGTTTGTGTTTTGGTTGTGTTATGTGCGCGGTGCTAAGGTGGCCTGAAGCTTCTTGGTCAGGCCCGAGCGAACAATGTCATAACTTGCTTCAAGCCGATGTCGCATCTCGTCGGCGTCCGTTTCCCACGGCAATCTGATCCAGCTGCGGTGGAAATAGGGGGCTTTGACACCCACGCCTGCTTCGATCAGCATTTGTGCTGTCTCTACATCGGGTGTCTTGACCGACACCCCATCGCCCATCGATCCGACACAGGCAAACATTTTGCCGCCCACCTTCCAAGCGTCATGGCCGCCACCCCAGGGGTCCGACAATTCGGCCCCAGGAAGGGTCTCGCAGATGGAATTGACGATCTCTCGGCTCATGTTTGGCAGTGTGACCTAAGGGGGCGTTCACTCAAGGCTTGGCGGATCAGCCGACCCGTGGTATGCGAGACACATGAACCAGACCATTTGCATCATTATCTGCTGCATTACCTGCTGACATCGTCGCGGGCTGGTTTCTTTCGTTTTCATTTATAAGACAACTTGCTAAGCCCGCGGCCAGACGCAGCCAGTGGTGGACTGAGCCTGTTGCTAAGGACGTGAAACATGACGACGATCAAACTGCACAACACCAAGAGCCGGACAAAAGAGGATTTTGTTCCGATCGATCCTGAAAACGTGCGGATGTATGTCTGTGGCCCGACCGTCTATGATCGGGCGCATCTGGGCAACGCACGCCCCGTGGTGGTGTTCGACGTGCTCTATCGTCTGCTGCGCCATGTTTACGGCGTGGATCACGTCACCTACGTGCGCAACTTCACCGATGTAGATGACAAGATCAACGCAACCGCCTTGTCCCGGAAAGAGGCGGGCGCTCAAGGCACGCTGGAAGAGTTGGTGCACGAGCGCACAGAAGAAACCATCGACTGGTATCTCAAGGACATGGGAGCCTTGGGGGCGATGGAACCCGATCACATGCCGCGCGCCACGCAATACATCAACCAGATGATCACCATGTGCGAGGTGCTGATCGAAAAAGGCCACGCCTATGCGGCCGAAGGTCATGTTCTGTTTGCCGTGGACAGTTGGAAAGAGAGTTACGGCAAGCTCTCGGGCCGCTCGGTTGACGACATGATCGCCGGTGCGCGGGTCGAGGTTGCACCGTACAAAAGGAACCCTATGGATTTTGTGCTGTGGAAGCCCTCGACCGATGACCTGCCGGGGTGGGAGTCTCCATGGGGCCGGGGTCGTCCGGGCTGGCACATCGAATGCTCGGCCATGGCCAAGGAGCTGCTGGGGGTGAGCTTTGACATCCACGGCGGTGGAAACGACCTGATGTTCCCGCACCACGAGAATGAAATCGCGCAAAGCTGCTGCGCGAATCCCGAGGGGGATTTTGCAAACTTCTGGCTGCACAACGAGATGTTGCAGGTCGAGGGTAAGAAGATGTCCAAGTCGCTTGGCAACTTCTTTACCGTCCGCGACCTGCTGGATCAGGGTGTCCCGGGCGAGGTAATCCGTTTTGTGTTTCTGTCGACGCATTATCGCAAGCCGATGGATTGGACCGAGAAAAAGGCCAAAGAGGCCGAAGGTACGCTGCGCAAGTGGCGGGCGCTGACCGCGGGCATCGAGCCCGCGTCCACCGCTGCTGCCGCGGTCGTTGACGCGCTGTCGGATGATCTGAACACCGCCGGCGCTATGGCGGAGTTGCACAAGCTGGCGGCTGCTGGGGATGTCGCAGGGTTATTGGCCTCGGCGCAGATTCTGGGGCTGCTGTCCGATGAATTCGGCGCTTGGGCGGAAGCTGATGATGTGGATCTGTCCGCTTTTATCGATCAATTGGCCTCGGCGCGTGAAACTGCGATGGAAACCAAGGACTTCAGTGAAGTAGATCGGTTGAAATCAGCCTTCATCGAGGCGGGACTGGAAGTTCGCATGAGCAAGGCCGGGGTTGAGCTTGTACCGACATCATCCTTTGACGCTGCCAGATTGCCGAACGGCTGAATTAGAATGCGCCCGGCGAGGTCCGGGCGCGTTGCACCTACCCGAGGTCGGGCGCTGCCCGAACTAGCCAGAGAGCCAGAAGAATGACCAAGGAACGCCTTTATCTTTACGACACCACCCTGCGCGACGGGCAGCAGACCCAGGGCGTGCAGTTCTCGACCTCTGAGAAGGTGCAGATTACCCAGGCGCTCGATTCCCTTGGTATTGATTACATCGAAGGCGGCTGGCCGGGGGCAAACCCGACCGACAGTGCGTTTTTTGCCGAAGCGCCCGAGACCCGCGCACAACTGACCGCATTCGGCATGACCAAACGCTCGGGCAGATCTGCTGCCAATGATGATGTGCTGGCGGCGGTGATGAATGCCGGAACGGGTGCGATCTGTCTGGTGGGCAAGTCGCATGATTACCATGTAACGCAAGCCCTTGGCATTCCGCTTGAGGAAAACACCGACAACGTCGCCGCCTCGATGGCGCATATCGTGGCGCAGGGGCGCGAGGCGCTCTATGACGCCGAGCATTTCTTTGATGGCTACAAGGACAACCCCGCCTATGCGATCTCGGTTTGCAAGGCGGCGTTGGATGCGGGCGCGCGGTGGATCGTTCTGTGTGACACCAACGGTGGTGCATTGCCTTCCGAAGTTGGCCGGATCGTGTCCGAGGTGATTGCAGCAGGTATTCCCGGTGATCGTCTGGGCATCCACACCCACAACGACACCGAACAGGCGGTGGCTTGTTCTTTGGCGGCAGTCGACGCAGGTGCACGGCAGATCCAGGGCACGCTCAATGGCTTGGGTGAGCGCTGTGGCAACGCCAACCTGACCGCGTTGATCCCGACGCTGCTATTGAAAGAGCCCTATGCCAGCCGATTTGAAACCGGCGTGAGCCGTGAGGGACTGGCCGATCTGACCCGTATCAGCCGGATGCTGGATGACATCCTCAACCGCGTGCCGTCGAAACAGGCGGCTTACGTGGGCGCCTCGGCCTTTGCTCATAAGGCGGGGCTGCATGCGAGCGCGATCCTGAAGGACCCTTCGACCTATGAGCACGTCGACCCCAGCGTTGTCGGCAACACGCGCATCATCCCGATGTCGAACCAGGCGGGGCAGTCGAACCTGCGCAAGCGACTGGCGGACGCAGGTATGTCGGTCGAAAAGGGCGATCCCGCATTGGGCCGCATTCTGGAGCGGATCAAGGCGCGGGAAGGCAAAGGTTATTCCTATGATACCGCGCAGGCGAGCTTTGAACTGCTGGCGCGAGAGGAATTGGGGCAACTGCCGCAGTTCTTTGAGGTCAAACGCTATAAGGTCACGGTTGAGCGGCGCAAAAACAAATACAACAAGATGGTCAGCCTGTCCGAGGCGGTTGTTGTGGTGAAGGTCGATGGCGAAAAGAAACTCTCGGTCAGCGAGAGCATGGATGACAGCGGTAGCGATAGAGGACCGGTGAATGCACTGGCCAAGGCACTGTCCAAGGATTTAGGGCAATACTCTGGCGCTTTGAGCGACATGAAACTGGTGGATTTCAAAGTACGGATCACGCAAGGCGGAACCGAGGCTGTCACACGTGTCATCATCGACAGTGAAGACGGGCAGGGACGACATTGGTCGACAGTGGGGGTCAGTGCCAACATAGTGGATGCCTCGTTCGAGGCGCTTCTGGACGCCATACAGTGGAAGCTGATCCGCGACTGTGCGGGTTGAACAGCGACGCAGGAGCTGGGATGCATGGAATTTGATGCGGATCTGAATGCCTGCGCGGCCTTGGTCGAAAAGGCCGACCCTGACCGATTTCGCGCAGCCATGGCAGCGCCCGTCGCGGCGCGGACCGTGCTCTTCCCGCTCTATGCTTTGAACGTCGAAGTCACACGCGCGCCTTGGGTCACGCAAGAGCCGATGATCGCTGAAATGCGCCTGCAGTGGTGGCGTGATGCCTTGCAGGAAATCGCCGAGGGCGGTCCGGTGCGGCGGCATGAGGTGGTGACGCCCTTGGCCGGTGTCCTGTCACCTCATCTGGCCGATATGTTGGATGAATTTATCGCGGTAAGGCGCTGGGATATATACAAAGATCCCTTTGAGGATGAGGCGCATTTTGACAACTATATTGAATGCAGTTCGGGAAGCCTGATGGTTGCCGCAGCTCAGGCCTTGGGGGCGGCAGATGAGGCTGTTGTTCGCGATTATGCGTATGCGGCTGGAATAGCTTCGTGGTTCAAGGCCATCCCAGAGCTGGAAGCACGCGGGCGTATTCCTTTGGTTGATGGTACATCGGAGGCGGTGGTTCTGTTGGCCCAAAAGGCGCTGAACCGGTTAGCCCTTTCGCGGGCCGCTAGACACAATGTTTCACAAGACGCGCGTCCAGCCCTATTGCCCGGGTACCAGGCCGAAGCAATCTTGAAACAAGCGGTCAGGATGCCGGGGCAAGTCGCACAGGGTTTACTGGGGCAGGGAGTGATCCGTCGTCGCCTGGCGTTTGCACTACAAGCGACGACGGGGCGATGGTGACTTACTTCCAACCACCTGCACGCATTTCGGCAGAAATTTCCAACCGAACGGCGTCGGACGTGCCGGGTGCAAACATGCCGACACCGAATTCACTGCGCAGCATTGTTCCGGTGGCTTCGACACCCACCCAATCCCCTTCGTAGTAATCAAAGAAGCCACCCAGTGGATGCGCCCCCATGAAGGTCAAGTCAACATCCAGGGTCGCTGGCTTTGTCTGATCCTTGATCGTCAGATCCCCGGTCAACCGCAGAGACGAGGCTCCGGTTTGTACTGCGGATGTCGAAACAAACGTGATTTTGGGATAAGTCTCGACTTCGAAGAAATCCGCACTTTTCAAGTGATCGTCCAATGCTCCAACACCCGTATGCACACTGTTTGCGTCGATGGTGATATTGGCTTGGGTGTTCTCTACCTGCTCTGGATCAAAGTCGATTGTACCGCCAACGCCGGTCCATTCACCTGATTGTTCAGTGATACCGGCGTGGTTGTAGTGAAATCGAACTTCCGTGTGCGTGGGGTCCAGATGATAGGTTTCAGCCAATGCAGGGGTAGCGATGGCCAGGACAAGAGCACTTGCGGTTAGGGTTTTCATCTTGTTTCCTAAAGTTTAGAGGGAAAGATGTATTTGCATGTAAATGCATGAACTGCACGAAGCAAATGAAAAACCTTGGATAACGGAGGTGTGAAGGTGGGATTCGAACAGCGAGAGGCGGCCTGGATTGCTTTAAATCGAGTGCGCTCTCAGATTTTCACTCAAACCGAGCGCGCTCTGGTAGCCGCTGGGTTACCGCGCCTCAATTGGTATGACGTGCTGTGGGAATTGGAGCAGGCGCCTGACGGGCTTCGTTCAATTCAGTTGGAACAGAAGCTTTTGTTCGATCAGTCCAGCTTTTCCCGCAGAGTGGGAAGAATGGTCGATGAAGGGCTTGTTACCCGAGACACTGTGCAAGGCGACGGGCGCGGCCGATTGTTGAGGATCACCGTCAAGGGGCGGGACTTGCGCGCTCAGATGTGGGTCATCTACCGTGCAGAGATTGATCGAGGTATGGAACAAGCACAGACCGATCAGGTTTTGAATCCAGTGGTCGATCTCATGAGTTAAGCCTCTTTGGGGCGCAGCACCAGCCAGATCAACGCGCCGCCTGCAAGAACAAGGAACGGTCCCATCGCCAGATTGACGGCGGTCCAGCCCTCTATCGCAGAGCCGCCGGAACAGTTCATCAAACCACCCGAAGCGAGAGAGGCTACTGTCACGCCGCCAAAGACCAATAGGTCATTGAGGCCCTGCATCCGTCCGCGTTCATGCGGCTCATGCGCGCCTGCCAGCATTGTGGTCGCACCGATGAAACCAAAGTTCCACCCAAGGCCAAGCAAGACCAAAGCGATGAAAAAGTTACCAATGTCCACGCCTTGCAAAGCCACCGCGCCTGCGCCAGCCAAAATGATCAAACCGGTGGCCACGATCTTTTCCACCCCAAAGCGTGCGATCAGGTGACCGGTGAAAAAGCTAGGGGCAAACATTGCCAGAACATGGCTTGTAACCACATCAGCCGCGTCGCCTTCGGTATAGCCACAGCCCACGACGGCCAAGGGGGTAGAGGTCATTACAAGGTTCATCAAGGCATAAGAAACCATGGCGCAAATCACGGCGACCGCAATGCGAGGCGTGGTGATCAGCTCCCACCGGGTGCGGCCCTTGGGCGCGTCCGCAGCGGGGGCTTCAGGTTTCGGGATGTCGATGAAGAAGAAGAGCAGCGAGCCAATGACGTTGACGGCGATCACGGCCAGGTAGGTTCCCATGAATGGCACTACAAGGGCTTGGCTGGTGGCCTTGACCAATTGCGGGCCTATGACCGCAGAAACCAGCCCGCCTGCCATGACATAAGAAATTGCCTTGGGTCGAAACGCCTCGGACGCGGTGTCGGCGGCGGCAAAGCGGTAAAACCCTTGCGCGCTCATGTAGATGCCGGTCAGGAAGCTGCCCATCAGGAAAATCGGGAACGAGCCAAGATACAGACCATAGGCCCCAACCAGTCCACCAGCGGCGCCTCCGGCGCTGCCGATCAGAAAGCCAGCACGACGCCCCCATTTCTGCATGATCGCAGAAATCGGTGTGGCGGTCAGCATTGACCCCAGAACGATCAGCGAGATCGGCAAGGTGGCGAGGCAGACATTGGTGGCCAGTGACTGACCTGCGAGGCCTCCGATGGTGAAAATCATTGGCATCTGCGCACCCAGTAGGGCCTGGGCGGCGACAAGGACAGCGACGTTGCGCTTGGCGCGGCTGTCATCCGAGGGGGTGGCGGTCATGGTCATGACGCATGCGTATCGTTGAAATTGTTGGCGCACAAGCGGGTTGAAACGTGATGTGATGCAGGTAGGGTGCAGGGCGACAAGACAAGGACCGTCATGACCGACATTGGACGCATCATTGAAACACCTGCGTGCGTCATTGAAGGCGCGGATTGGCTGCGAGGTGCGTGCCCGCGCATGGCTTACGCCATGGAGCAAACCGGACCACTGCCGCTGCGTCGTAGACCGGATGGGTTTGAACAGTTGCTCAGCGCCATCGTTAGTCAGCAGGTCAGCGTTGCATCGGCCAATGCCATTTGGAAACGCATGAAAGACGCCCGCCTGACCGGACCGCGCAAGATCATGTGGGCCAGCGATGATGATTTGCGCGCCGCTGGCCTGAGCCGCCAAAAGATGCGCTATGCCCGTGCATTGGCCGAAGCACGTATCGATTTCAAAGCCTTGCGGGATGCACCTGATGTCGAAGTCATTTCAGTTCTGACCGAAGTTTCGGGCATCGGTGTCTGGACGGCCGAGATCTATGCGATGTTTTCGCTGGGGCGAGCAGATGTCTTTGCTCATGGTGATCTGGCCCTGCAAGAGGCCGCGCGTGTCCTTTATGACTTGCCCAAGAGGCCGACGGAAAAAGAGATGCGGACCATCGCCGAGGCCTGGTCGCCATGGCGCTCGGTTGCGGCCCGGGTTCTGTGGGCCTATTACCGCGTTGCCAAAGACAGGGAAGGTATCAGATGACCAGAGTTTTGAATGCGCTCCGCAAGGAGCCGGTTTCGGGTAGCACACGCTCGGTTGTGGTGTTCGTACACGGCTATGGGGCCAATGGTGCTGACCTGCTGGGGCTGGCCGATCCTTTGGGCGAACATCTGCCCGATACGTTGTTTGTTGCTCCGGATGCGCCTGAGCAGATCCCCGGCATGCCAAACGGGTTCCAGTGGTTCCCGATCCCTTGGATCGATGGTTCGTCCGAAGAGGAAGCGATGCGCGGCATGGCGTCGGCGGTTGATGATTTCAACGCTTTCCTCGATGCCCTGATGGTGGATGAAGATGTCTTGCCCGAGCAAGTCGTTCTGTTCGGCTTTAGCCAGGGTACAATGATGAGCCTGCACGTCGCACCGCGCCGCGAAGATCCGGTTGCCGGAATCGTGGCCTTCTCGGGACGGTTGCTGACGCCTGAGACGCTGGAAGACGAAGTGGTTAGCCGTATGCCGGTTCTGCTGGTGCACGGCGATGCCGACGATGTGGTGCCGCCTCAGTCACTGCCTCAGGCGGCCGAAGCACTGCAGAGCGCTGAATTCAAAGAGGTTTACGCCCATATCATGAAGGGTACAGGTCATGGTATTGCGCCGGATGGATTGAGTGTGGCGTTGGCGTTTATGCGCGACAAGCTGAGCCTCTGATCATGACCGTGACCGTCCGCCCGATGATGCCGGATGACGTGGCCGCAAGCTGCGCCATCCTGAACGATATCATCGAGGCGGGCGGGACCACTGCGATGGAGGTGCCGTTGTCAGAGGCCCTGTTTCGCGAATACTATCTGACAGGCTCTGATCACGTCTGTTGTCATGTTGCGGTTGACGCAGGCGGTGAAATTGCAGGGTTTCAATGGTTGGGTATTTCCGAGGATCTACCCCCAGATTGCGCCGACATAGCCACTTTTGCTCGGCAAGAGCGGGTCATTCGCGGTGTCGGACGGTCCTTGTTCGACAAAACCTCGCGTTTGGCGCGCAAATTGGGCTTTGTTCAGATCAACGCCACCATCCGCGCCGACAACATACCGGGGCTGAGCTATTATACCAAAATGGGCTTTCAGGATCATTCGGTATTCCACAGTCGCCCGCTGAGGAATGGAACTCCGATTGACCGAATCTCGAAACGATTTTTTCTGAACCGCCAGTAATAAGCCGGTGTGCCGAAGAGACAGAGCACTCCCGCCACCGTTTCATGCCCTGACGGGCCCTTACGGCGTTAGGCCGGGCGCCTCGCTGACGCGAGGCGCGGCTCCGCAGAACGTAAGTGTGATTGAGTATCAGTGACGCCGTGGCGGCGTCTTGCGTCGATTCTTGCCGCCTGGACGGGCAGGCGTTTCGATCAAAGGGACTTGCAATTCGTCCCAGGCGCCGCTTTTCAACCCATCCAGGGTCCAGGCCCCGATCCCGTAGCGGATCAGCCGCAGCGTCGGGTGCCCCACAGCTGCGGTCATGCGTCGGACTTGCCGATTGCGACCTTCGCGGATGGTCAGCTCGATCCAGGTGTCGGGGATGGATTGGCGTATCCGAATGGGCGGTGTTCGGCTCCATAGCTCAGGAGGTTCGTTCATGATCCGCGCTTTCGAGGGGCGAGTCAGCCCGTCCTTGAGCTCCACACCCTCACGCAGGGCCTTGAGTGCGTCCTGGTCCGGGCTACCTTCGACCTGAACCCAGTAGGTTTTGGGCATCTTGTGTTTCGGGTCGGATATCTGCGCCTGGAGTTTACCGTTGTCGGTCAGCAGCATCAGACCTTCGCTGTCGCGATCCAACCGTCCGGCAGGGTAAATGCGAGGTACATTGACATAGTCTGACAGGGTTGCTCGCGGGCTATCGGTATTGGCCCGGTCGGTGAACTGCGGCAGTACGTCAAAGGGTTTGTTGAAGCGGATCAGGCGGGTCATGGTACCATTGCATACCGCGTGGATGATGGACTCCGCAAGCTGTGGATAATTGTCATTTTCCTGTCACGGAACCACGTTAAGCATCCGCGATATATTGTGTTAATTCAGGGCTTGCCAGAGTTCGGACACGATATATAGTTGTGGGTAAGCTGGGGCGGGGATCCCCGCCTTGGTGCCTAAAAAACGGGCAGTGCAGGGCGAGGAGAGAGTCTTTGATGGACGGTGATTTCAGGACAGGTTTTGTGCGCGAACCGGGTGCGTTGAAACAGCATCCGGCACTGGTTCTGAACGCAGACTACAGGCCGTTGTCGTATTACCCCTTGTCGCTGTGGCCATGGCAGGAGGCGATCAAAGCCGCTTGGCTCGAACGGGTGGATATCGTCGCAGAATACGATGAGGTCGTTCGAAGTCCATCGACTGAGATCAGGATACCGTCGGTTGTTGTCCTCAAAGATTATGTCAAACCTCAAAAGCGCGTTGCCTTTACGCGCTTTAATTTGTTTTTGAGGGATGAATTCAGTTGCCAATATTGCGGAGCGCGTGGCGATTTGACATTTGACCATGTCGTTCCCCGGGCCTCTGGGGGTGTGACCAGTTGGGAAAACGTGGTCGCCGCCTGTAGCCCTTGCAACCTGCGCAAGGGGTCCAAATCTTTGCGCCAAGCTAGCATGTCTTTGCGAAAGCCGCCGCGGCAGCCTCAGGCAGAAGAACTTCGTAATGTCGGCCGTAAATTCCCGCCCAACCATCTGCATGAAAGTTGGATGGATTTTCTGTATTGGGACGCCGAGCTGGATGCTTGAGCAGGGGCTGGGGCAGGGAACGCTACCCCAGCTTCAGCTCACCGCTATGCTATTGCGGTGTTTTAAACATAAAGAGCCTGGGGTCGTCTCAGTTGGGCGTAGCGCGTTGCAGCATGCCAAATAGATCGCGTGGGTCATCTGGGTCGGCCAGCAGATCGAGCGCGTGGTACAAACCGGTTTGCTCCAGCTGGTCTCGGACGTAGCGCAAAGCGCTGAAATCCTCAATTGCGAAGCCGACACTATCGAAGAGAGTAATCTGACGGTCAGATGTCCGCCCTTGGTGTTGGCTAGTGACAACCTGCCAGAACTCGATCACCGGATGATCCTCGTCCAGTTGCTGAATCTCGCCCTCAATTCGGGTTTGGGGCGGGTATTCGACGAAGATGTCCGATCGCTTCAGAATGCCCGCGGCCAGTTCTGTCTTGCCAGGGCAGTCGCCACCGATGGCGTTGATATGCACGCCACTGCCCACCATGTTGTCGCTGAGTATCGTGGCGTATTGCTTGTCTGCCGTGCAGGTGGTCAAAATTTGCGCGCCTTGTATAGCTTCTTCGGGGGTGGCGCATGAGACCACCTCGATCCCGTGGGTCGCCAAATTGGTGGCACATTTTTTGGTCGCGGCGGGGTCGATATCGAAGAGCCTAACTGACTTCAGACCGCAGATAGCCTTCATCGCCAGAGTCTGGAACTCGGACTGCGCACCATTGCCGATCATCGCCATTGTGTCCGCCCCTTTGGGGGCCAGATGTTTGGCTACCATGGCCGATGTTGCAGCCGTGCGCAGAGCCGTCAGCATGGTCATTTCACTTAAAAGTACCGGGTAACCCGTTGCCACGTCAGCCAAAAGTCCAAAGGCGGTGACCGTTTGAAGACCCTCTTTGGTGTTCTTGGGGTGACCGTTGACGTATTTGAAGCCATAGACCTCGCCGTCCGAAGTGGGCATCAACTCGATCACGCCTTCGGTCGAGTGGCTGGCCACCCGGGGTGTCTTGTCGAACAGCTCCCAGCGATGGAAATCGGCCTCGATATAGTCGGCGATGCCACGAAGCATCGGCTCCAGCCCGATCCGGTGGATCAGTTGCATCATGTGGTCGACCGAAACGAAAGGAACCAGGGCTTTGTCAGAAGGGGTCATTTGGGGCTCCTGTAAGGGAATTATAGAAAGCTGCGTGTGGGACGGTCAAATACGCGGCGCCCAAGCGAGGAGGCGGCCAAATCGACCATGACTTGCGCGGTGCGGCCACGTTCATCCAGGAAGGGGTTCAGTTCGACCAGATCCAGCGAGGTCATCAGCCCGCTGTCGCAAATCATTTCCATTGCAAGGTGACCTTCGCGGATGGTGGCACCGCCTGGAACAGTTGTGCCGACCGCAGGTGCAATGGACGGGTCCAGAAAGTCCACATCCAAAGATACATGAAGCAGCCCGTTGTGATTTGCTACATGGTCCAGGAAGGCTGCAAGCGGCTTGGCAATTCCGCTTTCGTCGATCTCGCGCATGTCGTGGAACCGGATTTTTGTTTGCTGCAAGGCTTCGCGTTCAGCACGATCAACCGAGCGTAGTCCGATGATGCATATGTTTTCCTGTGGGACTGGATTGGTAATGACAGGAAAGCCCGCAAAACCACCGCGACCTGTGACATAGCCCAAGGGAGTGCCGTGCAAGTTGCCGGAACCTGAGGTTTCAGGGGTGTGAAAGTCGCTGTGGGCATCCAGCCACAACACGAATAGCGGGCGTTCCTCTTTCGCGGCGTGGTTGGCCACTCCTGCAACGCTGCCCAGGGCGAGCGCATGATCGCCGCCGAGAAAGATCGGCATGCCTCGCGGCATTGTCTCTCCGGCGGTGCGGATGAGGCGGTGAGTCCAGCCGATGGTTTTGCTGGGTTGGTGCAGATGGGTGTCACCCGGTTCCGTCGGGTGCGACGCAGGCGTCAGATTACCCAGATCCTCGACCGTGTGACCCAGATCGGTCAGCGCTTCGGCCAGGCCTGCAGTGCGATAGGCGTCGGGGCCCATCAGACATCCCGCACGACGCTTGCCGCTGTCGACCGGTGCTCCGATCAAAATGCAGTGTTTGGCGTTCATGAGAAACCTCGAAAATCAGTGTTTTTTCCAATTTCTGATCGAAATGGGTTGAAGAACAGAGGTAAATTTGAACAAACTGACGTCAATATGATCGAATTGGAGGTTCGTTATGGACAAAACGGATGAGCGACTGATCGCGGCGCTGCGTCATGATGCACGGGCCTCTTTGTCGGACTTGGCGCTTCAACTCAACCTATCTCGCACAACAGTGCGGGCGCAGAATCGAACGGCTTATTCAGCGTGGCGATGTACTGGGGTTCACGGTGGTTCTGAAAGAGGATGTGCTGCGTGATCCCGTGCGTGGCCTGATGATGATCGGAATCGAAGGCCGCGGGACGAATCGCATCACGCGGACCCTTCAGGGGCTCAAGGACGTGCGCGCGGTTCATTCAACCAATGGTCGGTGGGATCTGATCGTAGAATTGGGGACCGAGACATTGGAGGAACTGGATCAGGCACTGGCCAAAATTCGAATGCTCGAAGGCGTACAGAGCAGTGAAACCAGTCTGCTTTTGTCGACCAAGAAATCGACTTAACGCGACGCCCGGGCGGCGGCGAACCAGATCGCCGCCAGACCCAGAGAGATCAACGCATTCCAACTGGCCATTGAAAGGGTGAACAGCTCCCATGGAACCTCGTCACAGCGGGTCAGGGGGGCCGACATGATCTGTTCCATCAACTGCTCGGGTGTCAGCCCGCCGATGGGCCCGGATGTGCAGGTTGACGGGCCTTCCCACCAACCGCGTTCGACCCCGGTGTGATAAAACCCGATGACGGACGTCGTCAATGCCGCCAAGCCGCCCAACAGGGGCAGCAACCGGCCCGGCATGAACACGGCCAGAATTCCGATTACAAATGCGGCGGCATGCGGGTACCGTTGCCAGTAACACATTTTACAGGGCGCCATTTCGCCAATGAATTGAAACCCCCAAGCACCAAGCAGCATGGCGGCCGACCCGGCGGCGGCGGTCAGAATCAGGTTTGTGCGTGTGCTCATAGGAATTTTACCACGGCAAAGCCTCCTATCAGGAGGACGATGAAGAGAGTGAACATCAGCCCCAACCGCTTTTCGATGAACTCACGGATCGGAGCGCCAAAGGCCCGCAACAAGCCCGCTACGATAAAGAACCGCAGCGCACGGGCGAGAATCGACGTAGCTATAAATGTTCCAATGGGCATGCCGGTCCAACCCGACATGATAGTAATGACCTTGTAGGGAAATGGTGTGACACCAGCAGTCAGAACAGCCCAAAACCCGAAGTCATTGAACTTGGTGTTGAAGGCTTCCATTGCTTCGGTCTTGCCCATGGATGCAAGGATGGGCTGTCCGATGCTTTCATAGAAAAACGCACCGATGAAGTAGCCCAACATACCGCCCAGAACCGAGGCAACCAGGGCCACGGTGGCGATCAGAAACGCCCGATTGGGACGGGCCAGAATCATCGGGATCATCAAAACGTCAGGTGGGATTGGAAAGAACGAGCTTTCGATAAAGGCGACACCGGCCAACACCCACAAAGCTTGCGGGTGTTCCGCCAGAGCAATCGTTTTGTCGTACAGGCGTTGCAGCATGATGGTCGCTAACTCTTGCTCAGTGTCCGGGAGTTGGGAAAACATGATCGCACCGCAGGGTCAAGCGATTGCATATGGAACTTCTTGGCGGTTCGCAGCTTTTTGCCTCTGGACCTTCCCGGGCAACACGGCTAATTCAATGCTCAGTTGCCCAAGTGGCGGAATGGTAGACGCAGGGGATTCAAAATCCCCCGCCTTTGCGGGCGTGCCGGTTCGAGTCCGGCCTTGGGTACCAATAAAAACAGGGGCTTATTCAAGCCCCTGTTTCTATTTTTCGGCTAGCGTACACAATTTGCTCACGCACCGCGTTTTGCAGTTGTCCTGCTCTGCTGCGTTTTTTTTGACAGTACCCAGCATCTTGTCGACTTGTTCGACAAGGCAGCCTGGAACCTCAAACAATCAACAGAGATAGTTTTGGGATTGGGTTTTTGCAGTTGCCGAAACGTGTGTGAACTGCCTTGATCTTTCTGGTCCGATTTGGCTCTTTTACCATCTTAGTTTTGCACAAGCGGATACCGTCACTAGTACGTCGACAAACAGCAAGTCTGTTAGTTGGCAATCGGTTGATCGCGCCAAATTGGAACAAAGATATGCGACCGTTGTGCTGCAGCGGCGTATAGAAGAAAACGCCAGCACGCGTTTGGCCCGGCTGATTGAAGCTGATTTCACTCTGCGCGTTCCGTCTGATTGTGAGCATCTGCAAGACGCCCTAGACGCATTGTCAGGGATGGTCATTCCAAACGGTAGGTCTGTTCGCATTCATATCGAAGCAGGGCACAAGTTGAAATCAGGGCTCCGGTGGATTGGCGGCAATCATAGAGCAGTCACACTTACATCTGACGACGATGTGGTGTCTCTGTATGCTGATAATCAGACCGTGGATGGAACGGTTGTGGATGACAACTATCCTAGGTCCGCCGCAATTGGTTTAAATTGTATTATGCCGGTTTGGCGCGTTCTGCTGGATGTCAGAGACGACACGATCGCCGGATTGATGACGTAAAACTGCACGGTTACAGGACTGCCCGGAGCGGGAGTTGCCAATGCCTATTGAAACGGCGCGGGCGAGACGCGCGTAATCTATCCGTTTCAAAGCGTCTGGATTTCAACGCTCAAGTGTACCTACAATAGTAAGCCCCTTGAGCCTTCTGATGTGCCTAAAATCGAGGCATTCAATACTTTGACTGGTCACGACGCCGTTCTTGTACCTTAAGGCGATATCCGCTTGATCATGCCTTATGGGTTGTCACACAACACGCTGAAATCTTTGATAAATTGCCGAGTTTGGCGTTCAAATCTAAGCAATTTTACCATCGGTCTTTCGCTTGCGTGTTTCTCCGTAGATGTTGAGGTAATTTCCGCCAAAAATGACGATCGCACCAACCAACACCCACAAATCCAAGGGTTCGCCATACATCAGCATTCCTATGATCGCGATGACAGGCAGGCGAACAAAATCAAAAGGCACCACGACTGTGGCCGGAGCAATGGCCAACGCGTTGGTTATACAAAAATGCGCCAACAACCCGGCGATACCTATGACAACCAGCCAAGGGGCGGTCTGCGCATCTGGTAAGGTGATGTCACCGTCAACTCCAGAAACCAAAAGTCCAAGACCCAATTGAATGACGGTCAGCCAGAACAGGATACATCCGATAGCCTCGGTCTTGGTCAGGTGTTTGGTGGTCATGATGGTGAAAGCAAAGAATATGGCCGAGCTAGCAGCGGCGATCAGGCCGGGGCTAATGGTTTCGGGGCTGGGGCGTGCGACGATCAGAATGCCCGTAAAACCCAGTATGGCCGCCCACACCCGGATCTGTGTCAGGCGCTCTTTCAGAACAAGCGGGGATAGCACGATCACCCACAAAGGGGTGGTGAACTCCAACGCAAACACCTGGGCCAACGGAATCACCGTCACCGCGAAAAACCACAGATTCTGACCCGCGAAATGTGCTGTGTTCCGAAACAGTTGCAAGCCCATTGAACGGGTCGTGACCTGTGCCCACCTGCGTGTGGCCGTCAACACCAGGCAGACGACAACAACACCCACAAGACTTCGGTACATCATGATTTCAAAGGTATCGAGCGCGAAGGAGACCTCTCGCCCGGCCACGGCCATCGCCGAAAAGGAACCGATTGCGCCGGTCATCCAAAGCGCGGCCTTGGCGATATGGGTGGGTTCTTGATCCATGTGGGACACGAACGCCGAATGCGCAGGTGCCGTCAACCCGGATTGTTCCCCAACCAGTCCGTCGACCCAAACCTATCGGTTGGCCATTTGCACAAACGTCGTGATCTGCAATCAGGCGTTACAGCGAGCTTGAAGAAAAAAAGGCAGGCCCTGAAGGGTCTGCCTTTTGTCAGAGTTCATTCCCACTCGATCGTGCCCGGAGGCTTCGAAGTGATGTCATAGGTGCAGCGGTTGATGCCCTTGACCTCGTTGATAATCCGTGTGGCGGTTTCACCCAGGAACTCGTGGCTGAACGGATAGTAGTCCGCAGTCATGCCATCCACGGACGTGACCGCGCGCAACGCGCAGGCATAGTCATAAGTTCGACCGTCGCCCATCACGCCCACGGTACGCACCGGGAGGATCGCGACGAATGCCTGCCAGATGTCGTCATACAGGCCATGCTTGCGAATCTGATCGATATAGATCGCATCCGCCTCGCGCAGGATAGCCAGCTTTTCGCGGGTGATCTCGCCGGGGCAGCGGATTGCCAGACCCGGACCGGGGAAGGGGTGGCGACCGATGAATGATTGCGGCAGACCAAGCTCGCGGCCCAGCGCGCGAACCTCGTCCTTGAACAGCTCTCGCAGCGGTTCGACCAGTTTCAGGCCCATTTTCTCTGGCAGACCGCCCACGTTGTGGTGCGATTTAATGGTGACCGAGGGACCGCCGCTGAACGACACCGATTCGATGACGTCGGGGTAGAGCGTCCCTTGGGCCAGGAATTCGGCGCCATCGATGGTATCGGCGTGTTTCTGGAACACATCGATGAACAGCTTGCCGATGATCTTGCGCTTGGTTTCCGGGTCGGATTGACCGTCCAGCTCACCCAGGAACAGGTCCGACTCATCCGCATGGATCAGCTGGATGTTATAGTTGTCGCGGAACATGCCAACGACTTCTTCGGCCTCGTTCTTGCGCAGCAGACCGTGGTCGACAAACACGCATGTAAGTTGATCGCCGATCGCTTCGTGAATCAGGATCGCTGCGACCGAGCTGTCGACGCCGCCAGACAGACCACAGATGACGTTCTTGTCGCCCACCTGATCGCGGATCGCCTGGATCATCTGCTCGCGGTAGGCGCCCATGGTCCAGTCACCTGAAAACCCGGCCAGTTTGACAAAATTTTCATACAGCTTTGCGCCATTGGGCGTGTGGTGCACTTCGGGATGGAACTGCACTGCATAGAAATGGCGGCTGGGGTCAGCAGTGATCGCGTAGGGCGCATTGGGCGAAGTGCCATAAACCTCAAAACCTGGTGCGATTTCAGAAACATGATCGCCGTGGCTCATCCAGACTTGCTCGTCGCCGTCCGCAAACCAGCCATCCAGAATGTCCAACTTGCTGTTCGGCGTTACATAAGCGCGACCAAACTCGGCCGTACCATGCCCGCTTTCAACTTTGCCACCCAGCTGGGCCATCATCGTCTGCTGACCATAGCAGATACCCAGGATCGGTACGCCATAGTCGAAAATCTCTTGCGGCGCGCGGGGAGAGCCCTCGCGGGTCACACTGTCAGGCCCACCGGAAAAGATCACGGCCTTGGGCGCCATCTCGCGCACAAAGTCCATCGTGACATTCTGATAGGGGTGGATTTCGCAATAGACGTTCAGCTCGCGCAGGCGGCGCGCAATAAGCTGCGTGACCTGGCTGCCAAAGTCGATGATCAAAAGGCGGTCGTGGGATGTCTGGCTCATGCGATGGCTCTTAGGTTGCAGCGGTGTTTTGTGCAAGTGTATTCAGGAATTCCCAGGATGAAACGAGCAACAAGGGAAGGGTTAAGACGTGATCACTTTGCGCCCGGCGAAACCAGAAGATGTGGCTGCGATCGAATCCTGTCTGACTGCTGCTTATGCCCTGGCACGAGCGCAGTTGCCGGACTTGCCGGACGTCACAGGAGGTGTCGCAGATGACATCGCGGACAACCTTGTCCTTGTCGCACAAGAGGCAACAAACCTCGTTGGGGTCATAATTCTAGTGGCGCGCGGCGATGTCTTGTTGATTGCCAATCTGGGCGTGGACCCAAGCCATTCGGGGCAGGGGATCGGAGGGCGTTTGATGTCTTTGGCCGAGGCCGAAGCTCGCAAGATGCAGTGCCGTGAAATGAACTTGCGAACACACGCAGGGCTGACAGACACGCGCGCGATGTATCTGCATCTGGGTTGGCGAGAGACGGAGCAAACGGGCAATGTGGTTTCGATGTCGAAACCGCTCTGATCAATTCAGCCTGTCGCATTGCTGTTCAAAGCATGTCGCTTTTACCTCTTAAGCGCCGTTCCGAGCAATCGCGCGGCCCGTCAGGTACGCTAACAAGTATACCAACGTGAACACTATCTATCCCGGGGATATTCCTATGGCAGAGGCAAACACACGGCGCAGATCTCGTGGTGGCGGTGGGGCCGCCCGTCGCGCCGAGCGTACAGCGGTCAAAATCGAAACCGCCAAATACATCGAGCGCAACATCCCGAACTTTGAGGTTCTGTCCGAAGAAGCGCTGGATATCATCGAGGCCAACGCCGAAACCATCCTGGAAGAGGTCGGCGTCAACTTTGTCGACAATCCGCCCGCGCTGGAACGCTGGCGCGCAGCTGGTGCCGACATCGACGGCGAACGTGTGCGCATCCCACGTGGTCTGGCCCGCGAGTTGATCAAAACCGCACCCAGCCAATTCACCCAGCACGCCCGCAACCCGGAAAAATCCGTGGTCATCGGCGGTAAGAACATGGTTCTGGCCCCAGTCTATGGTCCGCCCTTTGTGCGCGATGCCCAAGGTGGCCGTCGTTACGCGACCATGGATGATTTCCAGAAGTTCGTGAAGCTGGGCTATATGTCCAAATGGCTGCACCATTCGGGCGGTACCGTATGTGAACCCACGGATATTCCGGTGAACAAACGTCACCTGGATATGCTGCTGGCCCACATGACCCTGTCAGACAAGCCCTTCATGGGCTCGGTGACCGAGCCAAGTCGCGCGCAGGATTCGGTCGAGATGTGCGAGATCCTGTTCGGCAAGGAATTTGTGCAAGAAAACACCGTGATGACCTCGCTCATCAACATCAACTCGCCGATGACCTTCGACGATGTGATGATGGGTGCGATGGAGGTTTACGCCAAAAACAATCAAGCCTGTATCGTTTCGCCCTTTATCGTGGGCGGCGCCATGGCGCCGGTCTCAGTCGCTGGAACGCTGACACAGGTGATGGCGGAATGTCTGGCGGGTATTGCGTACAATCAGCTGTGCCGCCCCGGTGCTCCGGTGATCATGGGCGCGATGGTGACCTCGATCGACATGAACTCGGGCGCGCCGACCTTTGGCACGCCTGAAGCGTCGCACATCACCTATGGCGCGGGTCAGCTGGCCCGCCGTCTGGGCCTGCCGTATCGCTCGGCTAAGCTCGTTCTGTGGCTCGAAATTGCCGGATGCGCAGGCTGCGTATGAGACGTCGAATTCGCTCAACATGGGTCTGCTGTCGGGCGTCAACTTCATGCTGCACTCGTGTGGCTGGCTCGAAGGTGGGCTGGTGTCTGACTTTGAGAAATTCGTAATGG
Organism: Falsiruegeria sp. JB4-1; assembly: GCF_055693495.1. Lineage (NCBI taxonomy): Bacteria > Pseudomonadati > Pseudomonadota > Alphaproteobacteria > Rhodobacterales > Roseobacteraceae > Falsiruegeria > Falsiruegeria sp. JB4-1. The sequence goes on along the minus strand of NZ_JBVFTZ010000001.1, from coordinate 2,445,864 downwards.
ACGCCGATCAGCTGGGTGTTCTGCATGGATTGGCCAAAGGCGTCGAGATTGACGAGAACGCACAGGCGATGGATGCCATCCGCGAAGTGGGTCCCGGTGGCCACTACCTGGGCTGCGCACACACGCAGGCCAACTTTAAGGACGCGTTCTGGAAGACCGAGGTGCTTGACTACAAACCGTTTGAGACCTGGGAAGAAGAGGGCGCTCGCGATACTTACTCACTGGCTACTAATCGGGTGGAATACTTGCTGGCAAATTACCAGCAACCGCACCTTGATCCCGAAATTGCCGAAAAACTGGCGACTTACGTAGCCGAGAAAAAGGCATCAATGCCGGACGCCTTTATTTGATGTAGTTTGCTCCGTGCCATTGCACCAAGCTTATTCGAACTGAGAAGCGCGGTTGGTTTGTACCAGCTGCGCTTCGCCCATCATTGCGATCAGAATGTCCAGATGCCGCGACAGGGAATACCCCGCGTCGTCATTACAGCGTTGATCGTTCAGTCCACGTTCCATTTCTATCAAACGCATCAACGCTGACGCAGGTCGCGGTAGGGAACCGTACCCAAGAATACGCTGTAGGTGACGTGTGCGATTGTAGTCTTGAGTGCCAAATCGCGCCGCACGGATCAAAATGCGTGGGCGGCGGATTGTTGAAATCATAGTCATCAAATCTTGCATAATCGTCCTCACAGGTTCGGATTGTTTCCGTCGTCATTTCTGACACAACTTTAGCGGGTGTTGCTGAAGTGCGGAGTCGACCGTGCGTTGGGTTCACCAGTGTTTATGTTTTGGAAACAATAATGAAAACACAGCCTGATTTTAACGATAAGGTAACCAATGCATCCCTAGGTTGTGTGGAAAACTCATCGGATAACAGCTGGATAACTAGGTCAGCAACTTTGTCATTGAGGGTGCGATAGGATGAACAATGTCTCGGTCTTACCTGTACCTCGTTGGGTTCCCGAGGGAGCGCGGCGATACTTGGCGCATACCGAAGCGGGGCGTTCCATTCGAGATCTGGCGCGCGGGGCCGGTTGCCATGCGTCGACTGTGATGCGTCAGATTCGAAAAGTTGAACTTCGCCGTGACGATCCTTTGGTCGATGCAGCGCTGCACACATTGGCGGCAACTCACTTTCCCTCGACAGACACGCGCAGCGATGCGCGTGAAGGGGCGAGGAGGAAGTCGACGAATGTTGCCGAGATAGACACATCCAATGTCGGCTCGGACGAGCCATTGGACAGTGCGACTTTCGACAATGAGGCCACGCGCGTGCTGCGACGTTTGTGCGAAAGCGGTGCTGTCCTGGCGGTTGCGGAAGATATGGACAAGGCCGTGGTTGTTCGCGATGACGGCAGTGGAGCCAGTGCACGCACTGCGGTTGTCGACAGTCCGATTGCGCAGGCCCTTGCGCTCAAGGACTGGATTTCTTGCGACAAACCGGGACGCATAAGCCGCTACCGGATTACAGCAACTGGTCGGGGCGCTTTAGGGCAATTGTTGGCTGAAGCTGAAAATAGGGCTCGGATGCAACAGGACAGGGGCTTTGCAGAAGCCCAGTCGCCCTTTGTCGGCCACGGTGCCGACCTTGCATCGGGTGAAGGGGCAGGTCTGCGAAATCGCCGCGCGCGCTATAGTCTTGCGGACAGCCCGCTAGTCGCACTTGCACGACGCAGGGACAGGGACGGGCAACCGTTCCTGGACGAAGGGTTGGTTCGAGCAGGCGAGAGATTGCGTGAAGATTTTGAACTGGCCCAGGTGGGATCCAACGTCACACAAGATTGGAATAGCTTTTTGACTGCGGGCGTTCAGGGTGGGGTAGCAAACCGAGCGCATACTGGGGCAGCCGCGAGCGAAGCAAAAGATCGCGTTTCTTGTGCGCTTGCAGACCTTGGCCCCGGGCTAAGCGATGTGGCATTGCGGTGTTGTTGCTACCTGGAAGGGTTGGAAACTGCGGAAAAGCAATTGGGGTGGTCGGCCCGGTCGGGCAAGATTGTGCTTCGGATTGCGTTGCAACGACTTAAGCGCCACTACGAGGAACGCAGTGCACGCGATCAGTTGATTGGTTGAAACCAACGTAAGGGTTTCACCCTCTCAGATTGGTTAACGTACTTCATAAAGCCCAGCGCTGCGTTTTGCATGCGGCGCTTTTCAGTCGTTCAGTGCCGGGTTCTTAAACAAAGTCAAAGACAGGCATAGGTGGCCTCCATCACACAGTGAACCGGGACTGGCTGCAATCAAATTGGTTGGTCGTAGTCTTTTGTGTTGATTAAGAGGAATTGTCTGAACCAGGGACTCATTGGCGCAGCCTTGTAATTCTCGGATGGTACAATAACGTTCTCTAATGAATTTTACGCTTCGACAATTGCACTACTTCAAGGCGCTCGTACAGCAACGCAACTTTGGGCGTGCCGCCCAAGTGTGCCATGTTTCGCAGCCTGCGTTGTCTGTCCAGATCAAACAGCTTGAAGACCTGATGGGTGGCGCCCTGGTCGAGCGGCATGCTCGCAATGTGGTGCCAACCCCTCTGGGGCGTGATGTGCTTTCATTGGTCGAGGATGTCCTGGGAGCGGCGTCGCGACTTGACCGACTGGCCCGAGACCAAAGCGATGGTCGGCGTTCGCTGTCCCTTGGCATCATCCCAACCATGGCACCTTATCTGTTACCCGGCGTGCTGGCGGCTCTGCGGGCTGGGGATCTGTCGTTGCAGGTGCAAATCCGCGAGGCACGAACCGAACGCCTGATTGCGGCCCTGAAGGCCGGCGAAATAGATGCCGCCGTACTGGCGCTGCCAACGGCCACCAAAGGTCTTAGCGAACAACCGCTGTTCGAAGACCGCTTTCTTTTGGCCGGGTCCGAACGGCGTTTGCGCAGCTTACCCCAAGGTGCTGATGCTGTGCGGCCAACCGATCTGAAGGCGGCCCACCTTATGTTGCTGGAAGATGGCCATTGCCTGAGTGATCAAGCGCTTGAAGTCTGCGGTCATGACCGCAATAGCGCTCAAATCAACATGGGGGCATCCTCTTTGCCGACCTTGTCGCGGCTGGTGGCCGAGGGATTTGGCCTGACCCTGATGCCCGAGTTAGCCGCGCAATCGGAACTGGCCGCAGTACCGGGCTTGAACCTGATCAGATTTCCGGAACCTGAACCCGCCCGGACTGTGGGTTTGGTACGGCGCAACACCACCAATGGGGACGGCTGGTTTGACGATCTTGCATTTCTGATCCGTCAAGTGGGCGAAGGAATCGTGCAAGACAGTCGCGCAGCTACGCTTTAATCAAAAATAGGCCCACCTAACGGCGGGCCTATGTGCTTTAGAAAAAAGGGAGCGACTTATGCAGGTTCTGCCGTCTTCGCTTCGACCAGATGCTTCATCACGGTCTCGGGCGACGAAACGCCGTAGGGGTCTTCGGGGCAGTTGTCCATCAGGCCGGGCTCTTCGAACCAGGCTTCTACCACGCCGTCTGTAACGATGGCCGCATAGCGCCACGAGCGCATGCCAAAGCCCAGATTATCCTTGTCGACCAGCATGCCCATTTTGCGGGTGAATTCGCCCGATCCGTCAGGGATCACCTTAACGTTCTTCAGATTCTGACCTTCGGCCCATTTGTTCATCACAAAGCTGTCGTTCACCGACATGCAATAGATTTCGTCGATGCCCTGCGCGATGAAATCAGCGTGGCCGTTTTCAAAACCCGGCAGCTGATAGGTCGAGCAGGTGGGGGTGAAGGCACCCGGAAGTGAGAACAGCACGACGCGCTTGCCTGCAAAGTAATCGGCGGTGGTCTTGTCTTCCCAACGGAAGGGGTTGTCGCCGCCTACGGCCTCGTCGCGGACACGGGTGTGAAAGGTCACGTCGGGCAGTTTTGCACCAGCTTTCATCGTTCAAGCTCCTGTGATTTGGTGTGTTTCAGTCGTGAATTAAAACGATTCTAAACCGGCTTCAATGCTTGAAATTGCTGCATTTGCACATATGGAGTTTAATTATATAAAACATGTATTTGGCACCCAAGTTTTGATGCGTATGCCGCGCTTGCACAACGGCTGTGCATAGCGGCCATGCGATGCTGGTACTTTTTGTGACGCGGCGTTATGATAGAAGGGAATGAATGCTGACCCATGCCCGTAACCTAGCCGAGGGACAATCCTGTGCGTGATCTGAAAGTACCCGAGCAACGCCACCCGGAAAAAGCCCACCGCCCGGACAATGCCCAGCCCAAGAAACCCAGCTGGATCCGTGTTAAGGCGCCCGGCGGCAAGGGCTATGCCGACACCCACAAGATCATGCGCGAGAACAACCTTGTGACGGTCTGTGAAGAGGCAGGCTGCCCCAACGTCGGCGAATGCTGGTCCCGTGGCCACGCCACCATGATGATCATGGGCGAGGTCTGCACCCGCGCTTGCACCTTCTGCAACATCGCCACCGGCAAACCGCCCAAGGATCTGGACGCGTTCGAGCCCGGCCGCGTTGCCCATGCGGTCGAAAAGCTGGGCCTGAACCACGTGGTCATCACCTCGGTGGATCGTGACGACATCAAGGACGGCGGCGCCGAGCATTTCGCGCAAACCATCCGCGCCGTGCGCCACCGATCGCCCAGTACAACGATCGAAATCCTGACGCCCGACTTCATCAAATGTGAACCGTCGGTGTTAGAGGTCGTGGTCGAGGCGCGCCCCGATGTCTTCAACCACAACCTGGAAACCGTACCGGGCCTGTACCCCGAGGTGCGCCCTGGCGCGCGTTACTTCCACTCGCTGCGTCTTCTGCAACGGGTCAAAGAACTCGACCCGTCGATGTTCACCAAATCCGGCATTATGGTCGGCCTGGGCGAAGACGAACAAGCCGTCCGCCAGGTCATGGACGACATGCGCGCCGCCGACATCGACTTCCTGACCATCGGGCAGTACTTGCAGCCCACGCCGAAACACCACGGAGTCGACCGCTTTGTCACGCCCGAGGAATTCGCGAGCTACGAAAAAGCCGCCTATGGCAAGGGCTTCTTGATGGTTTCGGCCACACCGTTGACACGCTCGTCCTATCACGCGGGTGACGACTTTGCCCGCCTGCGCGATGCGCGTCAGGCCAAACTCGGCCAGCAATGACGTCCGAACAGCTGGCGCGACTGACCGCGCTGCGCCATGATCTGCACCGCACCCCCGAGATTTCGGGGGAAGAGGCGCAAACCGCGGCCAAAATCGCGAAGGTCATGCGCGATCTGGGGGCCGACCAGGTGCTGACAGGCATCGGCGGCCACGGCGTCGCCGCGATCTTCAAGGGCACCGAACCGGGTCCCACCGTCGCCATCCGTTGCGAACTTGACGCACTGCCGATCCCCGAAGAAACCGGCGCGCCCTATGCCTCACAGATACCGGGCAAGGGCCACCTTTGCGGTCATGATGGTCATATGACGATAGTTGTTGCTGTGGCCGAGGCGCTCGCCTCCAAACGCCCCGCCAAAGGCCGCGCCGTGCTGATCTTTCAACCGGCCGAGGAAACTGGCAAAGGCGCTCCCGCCTTTCGCGCTGACCCTCAATTTGCTGAAATCGCCCCCGACGTGGTCTTTTCCTTGCACAACCTGCCGGGCCTCCCCTTGGGCCATGTCGAGCTTTGCACCTCTGCCGCCAACTGCGCCTCCCGCGGCATGCGTGTGGTGCTGACCGGCAAGACCTCTCACGCCGCAGCGCCCCAGGACGGGCTGTCTCCGGCCGCCGTGATGGCCAATCTGATGCCGAAATTGGCGGGGCTGGGGCAGGGTGGCGAGTTGAACGCAGACTTTGCCCTGACCACCCTGACCCACGCCACATTAGGCGAACGCACCTTCGGCGTCGCGCCGGGCCACGGCGAGCTCTGGATCACCCTGCGCACCGTCACCGACCCCCGGATGGAGGCATTGGTGAACGAGGCCGAAACCCTCGTCACCACATTCGCCCAAGCCGCAGGGCTGACGGTAAAGATCACCTATGACGACATATTCGAGGCCTGCACAAACGGGTCTGAAGCCACCCGGCACTTGCAGCAGTCCTGCCAATCGCTGAGCGTCCCGGTGCTACTGACCGACAGGCCGCAAAAATTCTCCGAAGATTTCGGCCAATTCGGCAAGTCGGCCGAAGCCGCCATGTTCTGGCTCGGCTCAGGTGAAAAACACCCTCAACTCCACAACCCTGACTACGACTTCCCCGACGCCCTGATCCCAGTTGGCGCAGGTATCTTCCTGCACGCCTTACGCGCCGCTTTGGGCTGATCGGCTTACTTCAGCAGGTCGCCCACGATCCCAACGGCATCAACCACAGTCTTGGTGTCGTCCGAGATCGACAGGATCTCGTCCCCGACCTTGACGTAACGCTGACCCTTGGGCAGCGGCTTGAGCTTCCATTTGCTCAGATCGTCAATGTAATCAAAGTTCAGATCGCCAGGAAGTTTCGCGCCACGTGTATAGCGCTTGATCTGACCGGGCGGGACCTTGACCCCTTTGTTGCCCTTGTCAACTTTGACCTTGGCACCGCCCTTGTTGCCTTTGTTTCCCTTGTCCTTGGCTTCGGCCAAATCGGCGCCCAGAACCAGAGCAGACACGGCAAGCGCGCTTAGTACGATGCTGGTGAATTTCATAATCAACCTCCTGAATACATCAAAGCTAACGGGCCGCGTCTAATCTGTCTATGGTGTTGCCCATCCATGCAATTTCCCGTTCAAGCCCCAACCGATGCACCCTAAGGATGAGGTCGCATCCCCCGCCACATGGGGCAGCGCCCGACCTCTGGCGGGTACGAAAACACCTTGCATGTTGTTTGTGAGAACTGCGGTTTGACTGGAGAGGTCGGGCGTACTCTGTATGAAACGATTGTTGTTTCGAAATTGCCAAAAAAGCGGAACCCTATCCAGTACTCTGATCGTCAAGCAGCCGAAATTCTCACGGCTGTCTTTTTGTAGGCCAAAGCTGGTCAGTCCTTAGGATGACCAAAGTTCGAAAGATCTTGGCATCGAAACCAAAGCACCGGCTGAGGGCAAGCAATAAGTGGATTTCAACGAAGTTTAATCAAGTGAGGACTTTAAGTTGGAAATAGCTATTGGTCTTGTGATTTTTATCGGTGTTTTGGTCATAATATTTCGTATTGGAAACAATGACGTAATTGATCAGCGAGATTCCACGCCTCGTAAGCCGAAGCCCTCTAATTCGCCAACACCAACAAGGCGTACCTCGCGTAAAGTGGGACGCTTCAACGATAGTAGTGTCAAACATCTGCGCGAACCACGGATTCTAACCGGAGCGGCATGGATCACCGATGGCGATACAATGACAATCAAGAAGACCCAAATACGTTTGTATGGAATTGACGCTCCAGAACTGAACCATCCCTTTGGCGTCAAGGCTAAGTGGGCGTTGCATAAGCTTTGCAAGGGACACGAAATTCGGGCCGAGATCGTTGATGTAGACGAATATGAACGAACGGTCGCAAAGTGCTATTTACCCGACGGTCGGGATCTGTCAGCAGAAATGGTAAAGCAAGGATTGGCGATCGATTGGCCCAAATATTCTGGTAAGAAATATGCACAACTCGAAGTGCCAGGCATCCGCAAGAAGCTCTTCTTGGCTGATGCTCGACAGAAAGGCCGTATGTACGTGTGGAAGCAATTCGAAGCCAGACAAAAAAGGTCTTCTTAGGAATTGCGTTTGGTGCGGGCTATCCGTCAACCGACGGATAAATGAAACCGTTCACGGGGTAAAAGTTGCCATATTGCCCTGGCTGGCTTTCGACCCGGACCAATGTCCAGTCGTTGTTTTTCGAGACGTCCTTGACGCCCATTTTCAACGAAACCTTGTTGCGGTGCCAATTGGCGTGGTTGATGATGATTTCGCGTTCGCTGACAACATCGGACACGACCGCTACATGTCCCAAAGGCATCCCACCGGTCGCCCGAAACGACATCACCGATCCAACAACAGGTTCAGCGCCACGCTCGTATGTATTGCGCGCTTTACCCCACCAGTCCTTTGCGTTGCCACGAATTTGGATACCGCTGAGATCTCGGGCGTAAGGCACGCACCATACTCTTTGTCCCTTAGAGTGCTTCTGTGAAACCTCAAGCAATGCGAAGGATTGGCGTTCCGGATTTAGTTCTGTGTAATCCGGTCTTTGGCTACAGGCAGCGACCAAAGCAAATAGCCCCAAAGTGACCACAGTGCGGGTGGTTTGGGGCAGGCGAAGCCAATTCATACGTCTTTTACAGGCGGTGTTTCGCAAGAAGCTTCTCTACCAGTTTGAACTTTCACAACGTTTTAAAGTGATCTCATTGGCTATGAAAAGTGACTTGTCAAATGCCCGGCAAGAATTCGCCTGTTCCTTGTGCGACCTTTTGGACAAGGGGTTGCCAAATGGTCTCTCTTCACCCATTGCAAAACATCGCCCTGACACGGCTGTGTGTTAGCGTCAGCCGAATACCTCGTGTCAATTCAAGTACATGATTTTATTGGTGAAACCTGGGTTAAGCCCAGCGGAAATTCGCGATACACTGAACCGGTTGGGTTTGTGCCGGTTCAGTGTAGATCGACTGTGCCTCAGTTCACCGTGACCCAACGCAGAATAAAGAAGTTGTCGGGCCGTTGGGTCAATTCGATGTTTTTGCCGGTGCCCCATACAAGCGGTTGAACATACAAGGTCACATAGGCCTGTTCGTCCTGCAGGACCTTGACCACCTCATCCAGCATCGCTTGCCGGGTCTCGGGGTTGATCTCGGATTGGATCAACGGCAGCAACTCGTCCACCCGCGGGTTGGAGAAGCCGCCAAAGTTCCAGCTACCCAGTTTTTTGTCCGGGTTGGGCGTGGTGGCCAGAAAGCGGATGGGATGTTCTGCATCAAAGGTTCCGGGCGACCAGCCCAGCAGGTACATGTCGTAGTTGTCTTCGCGCAGCTCGGGCCAGTAGTTGCGCACTGGCATTGCATCGAGTTCCGCCGTCAGACCGATCTGGGCCAGCATGCTGACCACGGCCTGACACACTGCCTCATCATTCAGATAGCGGTCGTTGGGGCATTTCAGGCCAAACGAGAAACCGTCAGGATAACCCGCCTCGGTCAGCAGTTCCTTGGCTTTGGCTACGTCAAAGGGTGGCCGCTCGGACAGCACACGGGAATACCCGTTCATCGCCGGGCTCACCAATTGCGAGGCAGCTTCGGCATTGCCGCGCATGATGGTGCGCAGGATGGCAGGTACGCTGATGGCATGGGCCACGGCCTTGCGCACGCGGGTGTCTTTGAACGGGTTGGGTTTGCCCTGATCGGCACCAAATTTCAGCACATCGGCCTCATGTGGAAAGCCCAGCATGATGACGCGCGCCTCGATTCCCTTGATCACAGTCACATCGGGGGAAGATGACAGGCGTTCGGCGTCCTGGATAGGCACCGGGTTGATCATGTCCACATCACCCGACAGCAACGCAGCGACGGCGGTGGCAGGGTTCTGGATCGGCGTGAATTCGGCCCGGGTGATGTTATGTTCTGCCTCACCCCACCAACCCTCGAACGGTTCCAGCACCGTGCGCAAGCCCGGCTCACGTGCAGTCACCTGAAACGCGCCGGTGCCATTGGCGTTGAGGGTCGCAAAGTTGCCATTGTCCTTGTCGGGCAGGGTGGCCTCGTTCGCCTCGGTCCAGCCACTGTCCATGATCATCCAGTTGGCGATAGAGGATGGGAACAGCGGGTTGGGCGCACTGGTGAGGAAATCGACCGTGTAGTCATCGACCACTTTTACATCTGCGATTGGCGCAAACCAACTGCGGGTGTCTGCCGCCTCGCTAGAGGCGCGTTGATATGAAAACAACACATCCTGCGCGTCAAAGGCGCTACCGTCCTGGAACGTCACCCCCTCGCGCAGGGTGAACCTCCACCCTTCGCCATCGCCGATGGGTTCCCACGCGGTCGCCAGCGCCGGTTCGACGCGCATGTCTTTGCCCCGCCGAACCAACCCCTCGTAGACGTTGTTGAGAAACCCCAACACGGGGGCGGAATTCACAGCATGCGGATCCAGTGTCTGTGGATCTGTGGTCGAGGCCCATTTGAATTCTGCGGCGTGTAGTGAAGTGGCCGCCAGTGCAACGGCCCCTACGGCAAATGCGCGGAACATGACAATCTCCCTGAGTATTCTTTTCGTGTCAGCTTGAGACAGTTTGACCCGTTTGACGAGAAAAGCAACGACCGCTGTACAATGTTGATTTGTGCCAGCCGCCTGCGCAGACTGTTTGCATAGCCATATCCCAGTGGAAGCGAGCCAATTCATGTTCAAAGATCATTACGGAAACGACATTACCACGGGGGTGGATCAGGCCCGCGATTCTTATGACCGGGGGTGGCCAGCTTTTTGGCCGCTGGTCATGATGCCGGTGACCATTTTGCCAAATCGGTTGAGGCAGACCCTGGCTTTGCCCTTGGGCACGTCGGGCTGGCGCGGGCGCAGATGATGGCAGGGGACATGGTCTCTGCCAAAGCGTCGATGGTTTCAGCCAAGGCGCATATCGATGGGGCAACAGCCCGGGAACAGGCGCATTTGAACACCTTTGACCTGTTGTTTCAGGGCAACCCGGTCGGGTGCCGCGCTGCTGTCAAATCGCATGTTCAGGATCACCCCCGTGACGCCATGGTGGCGCAGCTCTGCAGCAGTGTCTTTGGTCTAATCGGGTTTTCGGGCGAGGTTGGGCGCGAAGCTGACCTGTTGGCTTTCACCTCGGCCCTTTTACCGCATTACGGCGAAGATTGGTGGATGATGGGTATTCATGCTGTGTCATTATGCGAGACAGGGCGGTTGCTCGAGGCAGAAGCCATCATGGAGCGGTCTCTCGCACTCAATCCTCGAAACGCCAATGCAGCGCACTTCAAGGGGCACACGCTGTATGAGATGGGAGAGGCGCAAGCGGGGCTGGCTTACCTCAAGGATTGGATCAAAGAGTATGACAATCGCGGACTCTTGCATGGGCACCTCAGCTGGCACATTGCGCTTCATGCCCTGCACTTGGGTGAGATTGACGACATGTGGGCATACATTGACAGCGGAGTAGGGCCAGGAGGTTCGCGCGGATTGCCGATCAACACTCTTACGGACACGGCAGCGATTCTGCATCGTGCGGAACTGGCCGGTATTGCAGTTCCGTCTGAACGCTGGGCGGAAATGAGCGACTATGCCGCCAAGTATTTCCCGGAAACAGGGCAGAGTTTTGCAGATCTGCATGTTGCACTGGCCCACGCCATGGCTGGCAACGGAGATCGTTTGGCGTATGTGGTAGACACGGCCAAGGGGTTTGCGGCGGATCTGGTACGGCCAGCGGCGCAAGCTTGGGCCGCCATTGCCCGGCAGGACTGGCTTGGCGCGGTTGACCACCTGATCCCTGCACTGGCGCAAACCGAAAGGTTTGGTGGCAGTCGGGCGCAGCGGGATCTGCTTGAGCTGACTTACGTCAACGCCCTGATGAGACTTGGCCGCGACGCCGAGGCCAAGCACACGCTTGCTATGCGCCGCCCCGTTTTAGCGACCAATCCGCCCGTTGCCGGGTTGCAGTGAACTCGGAACAGCAGAGAGGACAACCAGGAATGACCACGCGCCCAATGAATACGGTGGTGATCCTGTCAGATGAACATAACCGGGACGTCCTTGGGTGTAACGGTGACCCTGTCGCACAGACGCCGCATCTGGATCAGCTTGCTGCGCAGGGCACTGTCTTTCGCACGGCCTATTGCAACTCGCCGGTCTGTGTGCCGTCGCGGGCGTCCTTCATGACCGGGCGCTATCCGCATCAGATCGGGGCATGGGACAGCACGTCGCCCTTTGACGGTCGACATGGTGGATGGGCTGCACAGCTGCGGGATCTGGGCCATCAGGTCGTGTCCATCGGAAAGCTCCATTTCCGCAGTAGTACGGATGACAATGGGTTTACGGACGAAATCGCGCCTATGCATGTGCACAATGGCACTGGTTGGATGTCGAGCCTGCTGCGCAGCCCACCACCGCCAATTGCGGGCGCAGAGCAGATGGCCGGGCAGATCGGACCGGGCGAGACAGGCTATACCCGGTACGACCGGGACATCACCCAAAAGGCCTGTGACTGGCTGCGAAAGGCTGCATCGGCTCCACGCGACAAGCCTTGGGTCTTGTATGTCGGGTTAGTTGCACCCCATTTCCCGCTCGTTGCGCCACAACGTTTCTTTGATCTGTACCAGGATGCAGAGATCCCGCCGCCCCGGCAATACACCGAAGCTGACAGACCCAGGCACCCGGTTCTGGATGCCCTGCGGGTGTCGTCCAATTATGATGACAGCTTTGATCCGGACAGCCTGCGCATTGCGCGGCAGGCCTATTATGGTCTGGTGTCCTTTCTGGATCACAACATCGGTCAGATCCTTGGGGCGCTGTCGGACAGCGGGCTGACTGACAGCACGCGGGTCATCTACTCGTCGGATCACGGCGACAACCTGGGCCATCGCGGGTTGTGGGGAAAATCCGTGATGTATGAAGATGCCGTGGCAGTGCCGCTGATTGTCTCGGGCCCGGATATTCCGGCCGGGCAAAGTGTCGACACACCGGTGTCTTTGGTGGACGTGCATCCAACGCTGCTGGAATTCGCGGGCGGGGCATCCGACCCGGATCTTCCGGGCACTCCCTTGAGCCGGTGGTTTGAGACCCCGAACCAAGACCGAGAAGTGTTCAGCGAGTATCACGATTGGTCATCGGTGACGGGCATGTTCATGCTACGCACTGCGCGGTGGAAGATCATTCGATATCCGGGCTATCCGGACCAATTGTTCGACATGCAAAAGGATCCGCAAGAAGCAATCGATTTGGCCGATGATCCCGCATTTTTACTGGTGTTACAGGACATGCGCGACCGATTGGATGTGATCGTCGATATTGATCAGATCAACGCTCGGGCCTTTGCGAACCAGCAAAGGAAGATAGACGCCTGCGGTGGTGTCGACGCCATTCTAGCGGGTGACGAGCAGGCTTACACCCCGGCACCCAGCTCGATCTGACGTGCCCTGACCAGACACGACAAAGGCCCGTCGATGTCTCGACGGGCCCATTTTTTGGTTCCACTGAGCAGCGCGGATCAGTTCAGCGTGAAATACTTGAACTTGGCGGTGTCATCCGGTGCCACGATGGTGCCAACCTTGGAGTTCATGCCCCAATTCAGAACCTGGTGGTGGATCGGGATATACAGCTGATCGTCCTGCACGGCAGTCCAGATCTCGTTGATCATCTCGTTGCGCTTGGGCAGGTTGGTTTCCGATGCCAACGCTACGATCTTTGCGTCCAGATCCGGGTTCGAGTAGCGCGTACCGTTCCACGAGCCGTACTTCTCACCCTTGGTGTGGGCCAGGAAGTTGAAGATGTATTCCGAGTCATATGTCGGAACGCCCCAACCCAGCATGTAGAAGTCGGTTTCCAGGTTGTTGATCAGCGGGAAGTGTTGCGCCTTGGGCTTGGCATCCAGGTTCACGGTCACGCCGATCTGCGCCAGCATGCCAACGGCTGCCTGGCAGATCGCTTCGTCGTTGATGTAGCGATCGTTCGGGCAGTCCAGCTGAATGCTGAAGCCATCACCATAGCCTGCCTCGGCCATCAGCGCCTTGGCACCTTCGATGTCGGTCGTGGACGAGCTGTCCATGGCCTCGTTCCAGCCGTTCACGAAGGGCGGCGAGATCATGCCAGCAGGGGCCGATTGGCCACGCATCACGACCTGTTTGATCGCATCGCGGTTGATCGCCATCGACATCGCCTTGCGCACGCGCACGTCTGCCAGAGGGTTCTTGCCGTCGACGTTATCATTCTTCAGGTCTGCATCGCCTTGGTTCATACCAAAGAAGATGACGCGGTTCTGCGGTGCGGTACGCACGTCCAGACCATCGGAACCTGCCACACGCTCGAGATCCTGAACCGGAACGTCCTGAATGAAATCAACTTCGCCAGACAACAGAGCTGCAACACGGGTCGCGGCGTTCTGGATCGGGGTATAGACGATCTCGGTCACGACCATTGGGAATTCACCTTTGCCCCAATAGTTCTCGTTGATCTTCATGACGGTCTTCACGTCAGGTTCACGGCTGACCAGCATGTAAGGGCCGGTGCCCATGGCGTTCTTGGCCGCGAAGGTGTCTTCGCCACCTTCATAGTCCTGAACCTTGACCGCGTCGTTTGCTTCGGCCCAACCTTTGTCCATCATGAACATGTTGGTCAGGTTGTTCGGCATGATCGGGTTCGGACCATCGGTCTCGATCTCGACGGTGTATTTGTCGGTGGCACGGACCTCTTTTACCGATGCCAGCAGTTCCTTGTAATCCGAGTCCGGCGTCATCGCGCGGTTCAGCGAGAAGACTACGTCTTCGCTGTCAAACTCGGCCCCATCGTGGAAGGTCACGCCTTCACGCAGTTTGAATACCCAAACATTAGGGTTGGCTTCGGACGGGCCCCATTCGGTGGCCAGCGCTGGCACCATCGCACCGGTCATGTCGCGCATCACCAGCGGTTCCATGATCTGATGCGCCAGAGCTGAAGTCGGTCCTTCGTTCTGTGCGTGCGGGTCCAGTGTCAGCGCGTCACCTGCGCGTGCCCATCGCAACGTCTCGGCCGATACCGCAGACGCCATCAACGCGGTCGCACTTACTGCGACCAATAGATGTTTCAATTTCATCTTTCTCTCCCATTTTTTTAGCCTGCGATTCTATTGCCGCAGGCGGTTGGACCTTGGCGGTCCTCATGGGGAGTATCATCCAAATACTTTGGCAGGTTGCAACGGTTGTCTGCACCATATCCCAACGTCAAGTGCGATTTCTTTGCTGTCAGGGGGACAGCCAGTGGCCGTTCCAGTTGTTTTTGCGTAGGAATTCCGCCCGCCAATGTCCGGCGTCAGACAGGCAAACCACGTCGAGGTGATTCAGCGAAACGGAAATTTTGGCAAAGTTCTGGATGTCAGGTGAAACCTTCCACGCATCCGATGCAGCGATCGGTGCTCCGGGGGCGGAACGTGACCATAGGCTTCGCGCATGTGATCGGGAACTTCGTTCCAGTCAGGCTGGATTACGTTTCCAGTTGTCATTGTTGCCTGCCCGGACAAACGCAATTGCATCAGTTGATCGGGTGCCCACAGATGTATTGAAACGGCATTGTTTGCCAAAAGCTCCTGTACTTTGATGGATCGGGCATCGGTAAAGACGGAAAGAACGGCTGCACGCCTGTCAAGCTCACGCAGCACAACCGTTCTGACCTGAGGCGCGTTTTTTTGTCCACAGTTGCCAAAGTCACGAACCGAAGGGGAGAGCGGTCGGTGGCGATCGCTTGATTCAACATGGCCCAGGTGTGCTCCCAAACAGTACTCAATGAAGGTTCAATCATATCCCGTCATTTCCAGATATCCTTTGCCGGTGTGGGTGCCAGTGACCCGCACGGGGCCTTCCCAATATGGAAAAGTCGTCCCCATCCAAGCCTCCGAATTGATAGCCTTGATCGTCACGTCTACGTCTCGATCAGACAGTGCCAGGTTCCATTCAACCGGAACCCGGCGTCCCGTTGTGTCATCCCAGAGTTTCGGGGTGGCGCTCACTGCACCGTTTTGGATGGGCGTTGCCGTCCCTTCCTTGGTTATCCAAGTGCCAGACGTGAAGAAATCGTCCGTTCCGCGCAAGCGAAAGGCCATCAAGCGGTCACCGCTGTCGAAAGTTAGTGAAAACCAGTCCCATCCGGATTGATCTTCGGACAACGGTTGAGACGACCATTCTCGATCCAGCCACGCTGATCCTGTCACGGGCATCGGCCCGTCTGGCAGGTTCAGTGATCCGGTAACTTCGTAGCCGGGCTGCGAATAATAGTAACTGGCCTGACCGGCTGCGGATTTGACGGAAAAGCCGTTATCGCCATGCGCGACAAGAGGGCCGGTCGCTACAAGTTGCAAATCATAGGTGAATTCAGCGCCACTTGCTCGCAACGACAGGTTTTCAAAGTCCGGGCCGACCATTTGCCAGTCGTCAATCCAGGCTTCGAAGGGGGCGGCGTTTGCACCCGCCTGACCGATTCCACCTCGTGAGAAACGTTCTTCAAAAAAGTGAGCGTCCGGTGTCGTCACCGCAGCATGACCCATCCAAAGTTGAGGACTGTTCCATCCTTCAGCTTCAAAAGGGCGCAAGGCACTGCGAAACAGCGTCCATTGGATGCCATAATCCCGGCCATCCGCACCTGTCAGATTGGCCGTGACATACCACCATTCGATCCTGAACTCCGGATGTGGCCCGTGGTCTTTGGGAAAGCTCAACTTGTAACCGCGTTCGGGAACCGCAAACCCGTCCGCATTGGCTCCCAAGCCTAGCAAAACCTTGCGCTTGCGACAGCGATGGACAGACCAAAACCAAAGACAGGATCAACCACTTAACGTTCATGGGCAAATACCTTGAGCAGATCAGATGGTGGAACTTTGAGAAGCCGACGGGCAGGCAGTAAGCCTGCGATAACAGCTGTAATCATCGCCAAAACACCGAGCCGTAGCCAATCCGCCGGGAACACAAACATGGGAAGCCTCCAGCCAAAGGCCTCGACATTGATCACGGCAAGCAGGATCCAAGCCAACAACAGCCCAAGGGGCAGGGCAAGCAGGGTCGTCAGCATTGCCAGAACTACGCTTCGCAGCAACTCCAGCCCGGCAAGTTTTCCCCGTGTGATACCCATGGCCCAAACAGGGGCAAGCTGAGGTAGGCGTTGGGTCCAAAGCGTCAGGAGGCTGGTGAAAATGGCAAACCCCGCCACCCCGAGCGTCAGGATGTTGAGCGCCCCGGTGACAACAAATGTTTTGTCAAACACCTCCATCGAGCGGGCCTTCAGGCTGGCCTGGTCAATGACCGATCCCGGTGGCAGGTCAAACTTGGCCCGCAAAGTGGTGACCAGCTGAGGCACATCGCCTGGGGGCAATCGAACGCCGAACCGGGTGTTGGGAACGTGATGCCCGAACCGATGAAGTTCGGAGATTGCGACAATGGCTTGCGCTGTCGGATTCCCATAATCCGAGTAGACACCAACAACCGGGTATTTCTGTATCGCGCCCAAAGCGACGCTATCGCCGGGCCAAATGTCATTCCGCCGCGCCATCTGTTCGTTGATCAAAATACCATTACCACCCATCACCCTGTCCCAGGCGCCGTCGATCTTGTGCAACAAAGGCCAATGGGCGCGATAGGTTTGATCGTCGACAACCCCGTAGATGAACAAGGGCGCGTCCCTGAATTGCATTTCAAAAGATCTGATGGGCAAAACCCGCTCGGCGTTTTGGGTCAACCATTGTTCAATGCGTGCACCTTGTTCGTCATTTCGTGCGGTCACATAGAGCTCTGCCGTCAGTCGCTGATCCAGCCAGCCGGTGAAGGTCAGACGAAAACTAGACACCATGGTGCCAACACCAATGTTCGCAGCCATGGCCAGCAAAAGCGCCATCAGGGCCAACGACAACCCGGGAAGCTGCGCCTTCATGTCGGCCCAAATCCATTCCGCCAATGCCGACCTTGCAAATCGGCTACCAAGCGTCAGCAGCAATGAAAGAAGCAACGGCAGGGTGAGCGCAGCCCCGGTTAAAAGCCCTGCCAAGAAGGCAAACCCGGCAATCAGCCCGTCGGCAATCAAAAG
The DNA here is from genome assembly GCF_055693495.1 of Falsiruegeria sp. JB4-1. Taxonomy (NCBI): domain Bacteria; kingdom Pseudomonadati; phylum Pseudomonadota; class Alphaproteobacteria; order Rhodobacterales; family Roseobacteraceae; genus Falsiruegeria; species Falsiruegeria sp. JB4-1. The sequence continues at coordinate 2,428,220 of NZ_JBVFTZ010000001.1, read as the reverse complement.
CGCGGTGACACCCAAACCTGCTAAACCGAGCCCCGCCACTGCCAATTGACGGGCCGACCTGTTCGCTCTTTCGGACCATGCGCCGACACCGGGTGCCGACAGAAGGGGCATCCGAGCCAATTTCCACATCGCCTGTCCACTGGCGGCAACGGTTCCCAAAAGTGCCATACCCAACCCCGATGCGATCCACCAAGGACGTATCGTCAGGGTACCTTCCACAGGAGCCCCATACAGACCCCTGAGTGTAGCGGCGACATCAGGCAAAAGGGCGGCGGCGATGACTAGGCCCAGTCCCAGTCCGAGGCTCCCCCCGACTAGAGCCAGTGTCAGCAGTTCCACCACGAGAATTCGTCGTAAATGTGCAAGTGGCAACCCAAGCGCCCGTAGGGTGCGGATCATGGGGCGGCGTTGCTCAAAGGCCAAGCCAACGGTGCCATGCACAATGAATAGCCCGACGGCAAAGGACAGCAATCCAAAGGCTGTCAGGTTCAGGTGGAAACTGTCAGTCAGGCTGGCAATTCCGTCGTCTCCCCGAGCATTGACCCGGGAAAGCTCGGGGGCCACTTGATCAAATGCAGGTAACCCCTTTGGTTGCCGGGGTAAAACAACGACGTAACTGATATGGGAGGGGCTGTTGAGCAGATAGGCCGCTGTCCCAATGTCAGTCAGAACAGTTCCAACAGGTACGTTGTTGCTTTCAACAACGGGAGGTAGACCTTCCACTTTTCGCAATCGTTCAGCCAACGCGGGACGTGCAAATAACCGACCGGGGGCAGTCAATGCTTCCACTGGAGCAATTCCCTGTTCGTTTGCCGCTTCGGCAATGGCGGGCAGGGTCGGATAGCTGAGCAGATCAACCCCCAACAAATCGACGCGACCCAGATTCAACGAAAGCTGACCTTCGAGAACAGCGGCTACCTGCCATCCAGAGCGCCGAAGCATTCGATACTGTTGCAGTGACATCTGACCAGATGGATGGATCAGCCGATCAAGAGCGCCTATCGACAATTGATCCGACGCGCGTGAATAGCTGGCGCGCGCTTCGGCGTTGATGGCCTGAACCGCTGACCACAGGGCCGTCGCCAGAGCTATTCCACCAAGCAACGTCATCAATTGCAATGGGTGCCTGCGCCAGTGGGACCAGATGGCCAATAAAGCGGCACGTGTCATGCAATCTGTCCTTGGGACAAATGTACCTGACGATCTGTTCTCGCTGCAATGGTGCTTGAATGCGTGACCAGGAGAAGGGCAGATCCGGTATCCTGCACCAATTCAAGCATCAGATCCATGACGGTTGTGCTTGCCACATCGTCAAGATTGCCAGTGGGTTCGTCTGCCAGCAGCAGCGAGGGCTTCACAGCCATTGCCCGCCCAATGGCCACGCGCTGCTGTTGGCCACCCGAGAGTTGCTCGGGCTTGCGATCTAAAAGATCGGCAAGCCCCAAACGATCTGACAATTGGCGCTGCCAGTCCGGGTCAAACCGATTGGCAAGCCGCGCGTGAAAAGACAGGTTCTGTTCAACCGTCAGTGATGGGATCAGGTTGAATTGCTGAAACACCAGTGCAACCTGATCGCGTCTGAGGGCCGCTCGGCCTGCGTCGTCAAGCAAAGAATAGTGCACACCATTCAACGTGATTTCGCCGGTATCAAATTGATCCAATGCCGCAGCTAGGTTCAGTAGGGTGCTTTTGCCGCTTCCGCTGTCGCCAGTCAGCGCAAGGGTTTCTCTGCGTCTCAGTTCCAGAGATACACCTGCAAGGACCGGGCGCCCGCCGGGATATGTCTTGGAGATCTGATCTATACACAGCAGCATGCCTGTTCCGGTCCTTTCCAGTTCGGATGCCCGAAGACATAGTTTGGTTTGAAAAAGTCGGCTGTCCAGAGACGAAATGATAAGAGCAACCTTCCGTCGCACCCAACCGAACGGATTGACCTTGCATCCGAATTCCGACACGAAGGGATCTGTTTCAAACGCATTTTGGCGGATCTGACACTCTTGGGGGAATGACCATTGTCAATGGCTCAGCAGATATTTTGGGGAAGTGTAAACCTTGGAATATGTTTTGCGGTAGAGATTGTACTGTTGGTTTTTTGCACGATTTGGTTGCAGCGGCTTTCGAGAAGAACACAGAATTTTTCCATGACCTTGCGTGCTGGGTCGATGATCGGGCTGTCCCTTGGTGTCATCGTTCTGGCCCATACCATTCAAGTCTGGATGTGGGCGGGAGCTTGGGTGTTCACAGCAGTGATGCCGGATTGGAACTCGGCAATCTACTTTTCGCTGGTCACGTATACGACGCTTGGTTACGGGGATATCGTTCTTGGCCCAGAATTGCGAATTTTCGCGGCGTTTGCGGCAGTTACTGGGCTTTTGGCATTTGGTCTGTCCACTGCCTATCTTGTTGCCATGATGAGTCGGATGTTCCAACTGGATGGAAGATTTTGAACCGACAATTCATAAAACCGGTGACACCAGCCGGGCTAAAGGCGCCCCATAGCGTACATAGGTGGACTGAAGAGCAAGTGGTTTGATTAGCTCGTAAGAGTTTTCAAAGTCTTCCTGAAACATGTCGTCGACAGCGGCGGCGACCTCTGCATCAAAAAACAGAGCCATCGCCTCGAAATTCAAGCGGAAGGAACGATTGTCCAGGTTGGTCGTGCCAACGGCAGCGAGCGCGTGATCCACGACAAAGGCCTTTTGGTGCATGAACCCATCCGTGTACCGGTACACCTTGACGCCTGCCTCGATGATCTCGTCGAAATAAGCGAATGCGGCAAGCCAGGGCATCTTGTGGTCGATGACGTCAGGCACCAACAGACGTACATCGACACCGCGCATAGCCGCATTGGTTAACGCAGTCATGACATCGATATCTGGCACAAAGTATGGGGATGCGAGCCAGATCCTCTCTTGCGCGGCAGCGATGGCGGAAAAAACATCATCGAGCCAGTCTCTGTCCGATCGCCAGGGCCTGTGGCAACGATGACAGCATTGGCGTTTTTTTCGGCATCTGGCGCGGTCCAGTTCAGGACATCCAGCAAATCCTCGTCTCTGGCCCAATGCCAATCTTCGACAAAGATCAGTTGTAGTTGCGATACGATCGGTCCTTGAATGCGCATGTGCGTATCGCGCCAACGCCCGAATTTCGGATCAAGCCCAAGGTATTCATCGCCTACATTGTGCCCACCGATAAAGCCAGTGGTGCCGTCGATCACAACCGTTTTGCGGTGGTTGCGGTAATTTAGCTGAAAACGGTACTTGGGGCCGCGCTGATCTGCCGGGTCGACCACATCAATACCGGCACTACGCATCTCTTCGGAATAAGAGCCGGGAAGGTGATAGCTGCCAACGGCGTCCGTCATGAAACGGACTTTGACCCCACGTTTGGCGGCGGCAATCAATCTGGCCTGCAAGCGCATTCCCAGATCATCAGCCCTCACGATATAGAACTGGATCAGGATGTAATTCTGTGCCGCGTCAACAGCGTCAAAGATTGCCTTGAACGTTGCTTCACCATCGACCAGCAACTCGGCCTCATTGCCCGTGAGAACCGGTAGATTGGCGATCGCTTCGAACGGTTTGATGTTCATGGTGAGGGTTTCGGGGGCAGGGCGGATGTGTTCGGAATAGGCTTTGATCCCTTGCACCACGCGTTCACTCTCGCGACGTGCGACGCGGTAGCCGGTGAAACGATGGTGGCCCAGGAACAGATAGAGTGGCACCCCAGCCCAGGGAACTGAAATTAGGAAAACCACCCAGCCAACGGCGCCCTGTGGTGTGCGGGCGGTTTGGGCTGCCCGAACAGCGCAAAAAACGGCAGAGATGAAAAGTAGCAGAACTCCCAGTGCCACCAAAAATGACCACATGTCGCTTGCTCCCCCTCTCTTGCTTCAATTCTGGCCGGTGTAAATCCGCTGCCAATCCTGCTTCATGTCAACGATAGTCCATCCCAAGCCCGGGCCCTTGTCCAGCCCGTCGACCAATCGGCCAATCGGGCTTTCGCGATCATAGGCGTATTCGCGGTCGGCATCAGTGTGATGCACCAGCAGGCCAAAGCGCGGGCCATCCCCGGCGGTGGTCCACTCCAACATGGCGAAATCACCATCCGAGTTGCCACCTGCAAAGATCGGTCGCCGCCCAATGGTGCGTTCGATATTGATGGGCTTGCCTTCCTTGTCGTCAACAAAGGCGATGCCCGGCACTTTGGAGATCACAGGTGCGCCGTCAACTATGGCGTATTCGGTGTTGGTGTACGTGCCCAGTACCTGTTCGGGCGGGATACCATAAGCCTCGTGCGCAAAGACCCGCATAAAGTGGATGCCCCCACCGGATACGATGTAAGTCTTGAACCCTTCGTCGCGCAGATAGCGCAGCAGCTCGACCATCGGCTGATAGGTCATTTCGTCATAGGGGAGGTCGGTATCAGGGTGTTTCGTTGCGTCCAACCACTGCGCGACTTCTTGTTGGAAGGCGTCAACGGTCATGCCGCTGTGTGTGGCATTCAGAATTTCGAACAGGGCGTCGTGACCACCTGCAAGCACCGTTTCCATGTCGCCCGCAGCAGCGGCTTTGAGGACATCCGTGCTTAGAACGCCTGGGTCAGCTTCAGCCATTGTTTTCAGTCGATCGATGGCAAAGATGAATTGGAAATAGACCGGCTGTTCCCCCCACAATGTCCCGTCGTTGTCAAAGACGGCAATCCGTTCGCTTGGCGTGATGTAGTCGCCCGATGAGGGATCCGTCACGGTTTCAACAAAAGCGAGGATATCGGACTTGGCGCCAGTTTCAGACCAGGATGGCAAAGGGTCGGCCATTACGGTTGTGGCGGCAAAAAGAGCGAGAGCAGAAGTCAAAGAGCGGAGCACGATAGACATCCCAAAAATCAAAAGAAAAGAAACAAGGCCCCGGGGTGATCCGGGGCCTTGCACAAATGGTGTCGATTACTTGGATCCAACACTGTTCAGGATCATGTCGGACGCATCGCCGATGGTGAAGCTACCCGGTTTCTGACGCGGCGGGAACTCTTCGAACGTGGCCAGGAAACTGCCCACGTAATCCGCTGCTGGCAGCAGCAGGTACGCGCGGTCGATGTACCAGTCCCAGTAGGTGTTCGAAGTGATATTCGAACGCTCATAGGGGTCACGACGCAGGTTGAACAGCAGTGGAATACGCAGCGGAGTCCAAGGCTCGGCCCAGGCGCGCAGGGTCTGCGGGTAACGATGCTCAAGGAAGATCGCCTTCCAGTCGTTGTAACGCAGCGCTGTCAGGTCGCCGTCATCCGAGAAATAGAAGATCTCGTTGCGGGGCGAGGCGTCCTCTTCTCCCAGCAGATAGGGCAGAGTGTTGTAACCGTCCAGATGCACTTTGTATTCACGTCCAATGGCCTGAACACCGCCAGATTTCAGCTGTTCCTTGATGTCCGAAACGCCAGCCATAGCCACGAACGTCGGCAGCCAGTCCATGTGGTGCACAATTTCGTTCGACACTGTTCCTGCGTCGATTTTGCCAGGCCAACGGACCATGGCAGGCACGCGGAAGCCTCCTTCCCAGTTGGTATTCTTTTCGCCGCGGAAGGGGGTCATCGCCGCATCGGGCCAAGTGTTCATATGGGGACCGTTGTCGGTGGAATACTGAACAAAGGTCTTGTCTGCGATACCCAGCTCGTCAAGTAGATCCAGCAGCTGACCCACATGCATGTCGTGTTCGATCATGCCTGCAGTGTATTCATCAGCCACACCGCCAACGATGTCATTGGCCTGTGCCCGCATCTCGTCCTTGACGTGAGTGCGGAAGTGCATGCGCGTACCGTTCCACCAGACGAACCACGGAACGCCCTGTTCTTCTTTGCGTTTGATAAAGTCGATGGCAGCGGCCAAGGTTTCATCATCCACGGTTTCCATCCGCTTTTTGGTCAGCGGACCGGTGTCTTCGATGGTGCCATCAGATTTCGAGCTGATGACGCCGCGCGGACCAAAACGCTCGCGAAACTCGGGACTTTGCGGATAGTCTTCGTTTTCCGGCTCTTCTTCTGCGTTCAGGTGGTAGAGGTTGCCGAAAAATTCGTCAAAACCGTGGTTTGTCGGCAGCATTTCATCCCGGTCGCCCAGGTGATTTTTACCGAATTGACCCGTGGCATAGCCTTGCTCCTTGAGCAGACCAGCAATGGTGGGGTCCTCGACCTGCATGCCCTCAGGTGCACCGGGCATACCAACCTTGGACAGGCCGGTGCGGAATACGGACTGGCCGGTGATGAACGATGAGCGACCCGCGGTACAGGATTGTTCACCGTAGTAGTCGGTAAAAATCATGCCCTCTTGCGCGATGCGGTCGATGTTGGGCGTGCGATAGCCCATTACGCCCATCGTGTAGGCCGAAATGTTCGACTGACCGATGTCATCGCCCCAGATTACCAGGATATTGGGTTTCTCGCCGTCTTGTGCCAGCGCTGTCCCAACGGTCAGAACCAGCGCGGCAGAGGCCGCTGACAGGTAGGTTAAACTACTTCGAAAAAAGTTCATGTGTGTCTCCTCAAATGAACCAAAAACCAGTTTACACAGTCATTGCAACGACTTCAGAATTTTTCAAAAAAATCGTTCGTCGCTCTAGTGTTTTGCATCAATCGGAATGTATTGATCTGAGTTTAACTGTGGCAGAAAAACCTGATTTTTCAACGACAAATGTCGGGCCTGTCCCAGTTTTCGCAATTTTTGGAAGGTAGGAGCGAGATGTCGCCAATCGGGTGCTCTTGAATTCGGACTCGCGCCATAGATGTTTCGTCCTATGGCCAGCAGTTCGGTGTTCATGTTGTCCCAATCGGATGCGTCTAAATCCGGAAAATGCTGTGCCCATCGTTCAAGCGCTGTGTATGTGCCGGACAAATCTTGTTTGGCAATCATGCGGCTGACCTGCTTTGAAGCATAGTGTTCCGAAGCAAAGTATCGCTCCGCGCCTCGTCGCCAGATGTTTCGAAATCGTGGTAGAAAACGGCGAAGAAGCAAGAGAGATGCTCCAAGGATTGCAGCGACTGCAAACAGTTTGATTGCAATCTGGCGGTAATCCGGCGGCGGCGGAGGGGCGGGTTCAAGTACAAGGTCGATGGCATCTAACTGTGCCGTAGCGATGGTGTCGTTTTTCAAATCATACCAATCAATTCGGACAGCAGGCAGACTTACTGTTCCGTCTGTTTGTACGAGATACGTCACGGTTTCCGTTCGTGTTCCCGAAAGCACCCCGCGTTCTTCCTTACTGGAAACCCTTGGTTCCTTGGGATAGGCGCGTAGAATTTCGGATTCCAAGGGCGAGATGAGTTGGGGGATCAGGATGGGAGTGGTTCCGTCTATTTTTGCGGTGATCGTGCGCGTTATTGCGTCACCGACCGACATTGTCGTTTCCCCTTCGACTTGTTGTGACAGATCGAAGCCGGTTGCCAACACCATTGGGTCAAGATTTGCTGCTGACAAAGGAACCGTTGCCTGGAATGTCAGTGAAGGCATTTGGATTTCGACCTGGGTCGGAGAATTTGTACCGGGGTCGGCGTACGTCAGCGTAATAGGTTGCGGTGGAAATTCAAACGATCCGGTGGCGAGTGGATAGAGACGGTAGGTTCGGATGGTGCCCGACATGGAAATTCCATCTCGTCGCTCGCTTGTCGGGGTTGTCGCGCGATCGGGTAAACGCACCAGCAGGTCTGGCAACTCGATACTCGGATATACCGGTGGGTTGGGCATGTAGGTCGGCACCAGGATTTTTATCTGGAGTTTGACCGGTTGCCCGACAAATACCTCGTTTTCGGACAATTCGACCTCGACAATTGGAGCGACTTTGACAACGTCGGTCTCGGTCTCGGAATTTGTGGACTGTACGTCGACGTCCGGCTCGACCTGCTGGGATCTGGGTGTTGGGTATAGAGCTTCTTGTGCCAAGACTGACCCGGACACCGCAGCATAGAACAGTTGAAACCCCAAGACGGTGTACAAGAGCTTCATTCTTTACGCTCCTGATTTTCCAGTACAAACCTGCTGCGTAGGAATTTTGACATATCCGTGTCGATACTGGAAATCCATTGATCCGCAGTCTGTGGTGAGTTTTCTCCATCGGTCCCTTCGATGGTTGTATCTGCTCCACGCTGTGCTTCGTTGTCATACACGATGTCATCAGCCCCGATGCCAGAGTCTTCGCCGGTGTCAGATTGTTCGCGCGTGGTCTCGACGTATTCCAGTATCTCCTTGCTTAGTTCCAAGTTGTGTTCCGCCTCAGGCCAATCCGGGCGTAGCTCAAGCGCCCGTTCAAAACTGGCGATCGCCGGGCGATACTCTCGGTTTCGGATGCGTGCCATCCCTTCCGCAAAGGCCGCTTCGGGCGTCGACAACGAGGTAAAGATGGTCGCTGCATCCGCATATTCGCCGGCTTTATACTTAGCGTAGCCGGACAGATATGGATCTTCGTACAGCTGGCCTGCGGTTGAGAACTCTTTTCGGTTCATGGCGACTTGACCTTGTTGATCCGGCGTCAGGAACCAATCGCGCCAACCTTCGGCCCGCGCGCTGCTTGGACTTGAGAAGAGTTGCACCAAGGCCAAGATCATGACCCACTGCATTGTCCAACCTCTGCGAAACCACAACAACAGCAAGATGGCGGCAGGAATGGCAATAAGGCGGCCACGATCATTCCACTGCAAACGATCGTCTTCGCCCAAGGCATCGACATATGCCGTGCGAATGGCTCGGTCGAGTTGAGACAAATCACTGTCGTCTGTCGTCATTTTCACTACTGTCGCGTTTGGAATCTGTTCAATTTGAGCCAGCGATTGGTGTGCGGGAACGGCAGTCAGAAAAATCAGTTGCGCGGCATTTTTGGCTGCATCCGTAGCAATGAGTTTTGCTTCGGTCGGGTTCATGTCGTCCAAAACAAACAGAATAGCCCCTTCGGTTCCGGCATCTGACAGTATCCCGCTTGCCAGGGTCAGTGCGGCCGAGGCCTTGTCTCCGTCAACCGGCATGGTTTTGGGGGTCAGCCCTTCGAGCAGCGGGCGCAGTATGTTTGGGTCCTCTGTCAACGGCGCCACGCGATGCGCGGTACCGGCATAGGCGATAAGAGCGGTGCGTGCACCGGAACGCGATGCGATCAGATCGCTGATCTTGAATTTGGCGCGCTCCAATCTGCTGGGCGCCAGATCGGTACCTTCCATGCTTGGTGTAACCTTGAGAGCAACCACCAAAGGTGCTGTGTCCGCAATCAAAGGATTGGGCAGTTTGCTCCACGTTGGCCCAGCGCAGGCAACGGTAAGTAATATGCCAACCAGCGCGACCCCATCAATCGGGTGAAATCGGCGGCGTTCGCTGTCGCCAACGCGCAGTGCGCGCGCCAGATGAGGGGCCATTGCTGTCGTCTGCTGTGCTGACGTTTCTTGTTTGGGCCGGATCAAATACCAAAGAATGATTACAGCTGGGATGGCAAGCAGCCAGAAGGGGCGTAGGAAATGAAACAGGGTCAAGGATTCAAACATGTCGCCCCCTCCGCGTTCCAAAACGGACGTGCATTGCCGCGGTTGATACAAGAATAACAATCAACGCTGCAGCCAGCAGCAGGTAAGCCAAGCTTGTCTTGGGGCGATAGGTTGAGGTTTCCACCACGCGTGGGTTCAATTCATCAATTTGCTTGTAAATCGATTCCAGGGCCTGCTCGTCATCAGCAAAGTAGAACGCACCGCCCGTTCTGTTTGCGATGTCCTGCAACGCATCCAGGTCCACACGGGCTTCGCCTGTGGCCTCTGGATCGCCAACACCAATGGTGAAGATGGTTACACCTTCATTGGCGGCAATTGTCGCAGCATTAACAGGTGTCATCGTGCTTGACGTGTCGCTGCCGTCGCTCAGCAGGATCATCAGACGTTGTTCGATATCGCTGCCTTTAAACGTTCTGATCGCCAGGCCAATGGAATCTCCTAAAGCTGTATTTGGACCCGCCATGCCAACCGCCGTTTGGTCCAGAAACCCGTTCAAACTTTGAAGGTCTTCGGTAAATGGGGCCTGCACAAAGGCTTGTGTCCCAAAAACAATCAGCGCCATCCGATCACCGTCACGCCCGGCAATGAAAGGTCGCAGGACATCCGTCACAGCTTCAAGCCGTTGCTTACGGGTTCCGTCCTGTGTCACAAAATCCCGTTCATCCATAGACCCAGAGATATCCAGGGCCAGGATGGTGTCGCGTGCCGCGCTTTCGGTCACAATTGGCTCGCCCAACCTTTCGGGCCCGGCCAAGGCCAGAACGACAAGCCCCCATGACACAATGGCGGCGATCATCTGCAACCGCTTACGCCGTAGGATCAGCGCACCTTGCCTTGCTTCTAGGCCAGCAGCTTGTGTCAATTCCCGAAAGAACGGAACCCGTGTGGCGGCAACCCGATGCCGGTGCGGCGGAACGAACCACCAAACAGCAAGAGGGAGCGGGAGTAATACCAGCAGCCACGGATGGGTCAGTGACAGCATCAGCGCGCCTCCGGCGGTGATTTATGGCGCAGGATCCAGTCTCGAGCCAAAGCGGTGGCTTCGGGGTCACGCGTTGATCCGGTGTAGGGGGCAGATAGTAAAGACTGCCCCGTAACCGAGCCAAAGCCGGTTCCTTTGTAAGTTTCGTCCAGAAAAGTCGCCCATTCGTCCCCATATAACCCAGCCACCTGTGCGCGGGGAAAGGACGTCAATGCAGTTCGGCGCAGAATAACGGCAATGGTTGCGCGATCGTCGCCAGCTCTGTCCAACTCCGACAACGCCGCGCGGCGGTAGGCTGTGGATCTGCGGTGGCGGCGCCATGTCCAAACGGCCCAAATCAGAAGGCAAAAGAGTAGACCTGCAACAATCGCCCAGCCGAATGTTTGTGGATACATCGCAACTGCGGGTGGTTCTGGCACGGGTTCAAGTTGATCCAGCAAGCCAGACAGCGAAGTAGCTTTGGTTTCGTCAGTCATCGCCGCCCTCCGCGCAGGCCAAAGAGCACTTGCAACTGTTCTAGCGCCGATCGGTCGGCGGTGAGTTCGAACAAGGGAACGGCGCTGCGGCGCGTCCAGTCGCGCAGGGTGTTTAGTCGACTACGAATGACATTCTGAACCTGTTCGTGGGTCGTGGCGTTGGATGTATCCAATTCGGCCTGAAGATCCCCGTCCGAAATGGACAAGCGCAGATTTTTGGGTAAACCGCCTGAGGCGGGATCGGACACGTTGAACAAGATCAAGTCGTTGTGACGGGCAAGGCGTCGCAAGATGGGTTCGGATCTTTCGTCGATACCTGCGAAATCCGAAAAGACAGCCACCAGAGCGTTTGTCTTGGCGATCCGGGTGGCTTGACCGAGCACATCGGTCAGCCCGTTGCCGTCTGATGTTTTTAAGGTTGGTGAAAGTGCTTCATTGGCCTGAGAGATTGAATTGAGCAAACGGTCCAACGCGCGCGGGCTTCGCTCTGGGCGGTGTTCAGCTATGCGGCCTTCGGCGACGACCAAACCACCGATGCGATCCCCCTGGGCCAGAATTCGATGTGCGATAATGGCGGCTGCCTCGGCTGCAATCACCGACTTCATATACTCAACGGTGCCAAAGAACATCGACATGCGTTGGTCGACAATCAACAGGGTGGGGCGGTCGCGTTCTTCGGTATAGACGCGGACATGCGGTGTTCCGGTTCGGGCGGTGACTTTCCAGTCGATGGTACGAATGTCATCGCCGGGCAGGTAGTCGCGCAACTCTTCAAAGTTCAGCCCCCGTCCACGCAATTTCGAAGAGTGACGCCCATTCAGGATCGATCTGGCAGGTTGACGCGGCAAAAGAGAAATACCACGGGACATCAACCCCAGTTTGCGTAGGTGGTCCGGGGTTGTCCGTATTCGCAGGTCATTTTCTACAGGAGTCGGCATCAGCAGAAATCCATTCAGGGCAGGGCAACTGTCCGTATCATTTCGTCAGTGATATCGTCGGGGGACTTTCCGTCTCCTTGCGCCTCAAAGCTTAGGGTGATGCGGTGGCGGAAGACGTCGTGGGCGATGGCTCGAACGTCTTGCGGGTCGACATAGTCGCGACCCTGAAGCCAGGCATGGGTGCGGCCACATTTGTCCAACGCAAGAGAGGCACGCGGGCTGGCGCCAACCTCGATCCAGCGGGCCAGATCCTCGCTGACAGCAGCCGGAGTGCGGGTGGCATAAACAAGATCGGCCATGTAACGTTCCATGGCATCGGATACAGCGATCTGGCCAATTTCACTGCGAGCCTGGAAAACGGCATCTTGCGAGATGGCAGCGGGTTTGGGCTTGCCGCCAACATCGCTGCCACCGGTCGCTGCAACTTCTTCATTGCGGACAAGGCGAATGACTTCGACCTCGTCCTCTACGGGCGGATATGTGATGTTCACGTGCATCAGGAACCGATCCATTTGCGCTTCGGGCAGAGGATAGGTGCCTTCCTGCTCAATCGGGTTTTGTGTTGCCATTACGGTAAACAGTGGTTCCATTTTATGGGTCTTGCCAGAGACCGTGACTTGCCGTTCCTCCATTGCTTCAAGCAAGGCCGCCTGCACCTTGGCAGGCGCACGGTTGATTTCATCTGCCAGAACGATGTTGGCAAAGATTGGGCCGGGATCAAAACGGAACACGCCGCCCGCATCGGTTTGAGTGTACACCTCGGTTCCTGTCACGTCCGAGGGCAACAGGTCCGGGGTGAACTGAATCCGGCTGAACTGCGCGTCCAGGTTTTTGGCCATCGCCTTGATCGCGCGGGTTTTGGCCAGGCCAGGCAGCCCCTCGACCAGCAGGTTACCGTTGGCGAGAAGGCCGATAAGAAGTCGGTCAATCACGTCTGCCTGCCCGATAATCGATTGCCCCATACGAGCTTTCAGGTCCAGAATTTGATCTCTTGCACTCATGTCGAACTCCGGTTCGTTGGTCTATTTCTTGGGGCTTTTCAACAGTAACGTCAGTAGAGGCCCGACCAGGGCGGGTAGAGCCGTGCCTAAGGGGTCCCGCGCAATGCGACTGACATTTCGGGTAAGCTCGCGCGCCTCTTCGGCCACGTCGTTTAGGTCTTGTTCGATTTCGGTCAGGGCCATGTCCCGCACTTCAACGGCGGGTTCCAGCTCTGCGTCGGCGTTGATCCGGTTGGCGATGGCCACCAGCGCCAAAGCAACCGCAGCGTTGCCTGCCGCAACGATCAATGCGGCAAAGTGAGCGGCCATGACTGTGCTCAGAGCATAGAAAATTGACACGTTCAGCATTATGACCGCTATACCGGCGATCAGCCCCGCAAAGGCGACCAGACCTGTCTGTCGGCGCAGGACAGCCATCTGACGCCGGGCAATTAGGCGCTCGGTTCGAAACAGGATGGTCAAGTTGCGACTGATCCGGTTCATCTCTGGTTTCTCCTTAGGACTTGGACATCCGGCCTAGGACAAATCCCAGTGCCAAAGGCGGCTACAGCGGTGAGGAGGGGCTTCTTTTCCGGGAAATCCCCCAATTCGGTCGAAAATTGTTCCCACAAGGCGTCGATTTCGTGACCGTCAAAACCATGCTCTTTCAACAGCCCTGAAAATGCAGACTGCTCATCAGGATTGTCAGGTTTCACATCCGCGTTAGCAGTTGTCTCGTGGACCGTTTTCCGATCTTCCAACTGCTGTTTCAGGGTCGCCAGTTCGGCCTCGAGCTGGGCTTTAGTGGCCATATCAATCACTCCGATTTGGTGGGCTCGGCAGTCAGAAGATTGCCGTCTTTTGACATTAGGATAGCTAGGGGTCTGAGGGCGGGTATGTGGCTGAAAATAATTAGAATACAGACTGTCAGGGGGACACTTAGAAAGGCGCCAATGATACCCCAAACCGCGCTCCAGAAGGTAAGCGCAATAATCACCATGAACGTCGACATATTCAACGAACGTCCCAGCAGCGCCGGGTCCAGAAAATTACCGATCAGGAATTGGATCGTGCCACAGAACAACACGATGATCAGAAACGGGGTGATGGTGTCAAATTGCACCAGCGATACCAGTGCCGGAAAAACCACAGCGACGATAGAACCGATGGACGGTATGAAATTCAAAGCGAAAGTCAGCACAGCCCAGGTTTCGGCGTATTCCAAATCAAGCCAGCGGAACACCAAATAGCTAATTGTCGAAGTCAGCACGCTGACAAAGGTTTTAACGCCGACATAGGCTTGCAGGCTGATTGAGATTGCTTCCAGCATCGAAGACAATTCTCGTCCCAGTGCCGCGTCATTGGCCGCAATTCGCAGCTTATCGCGAAAAATCATCCGTTCGGACATCATGAAAAACACATAGAGCGCGATCAGCAGAAAGGTGTTCAAAAAAGACGTCGCCCCGCCAAAGGCGCTTCGCGCCACGATCGACATATCGATATTGATCAGGTGATCTCGGATAAACACTGTCACTTCATTCCCGACCAGATCAACGATGCGACTGATCGCTGAATCAAACTGGCTTTCATAGTTTGGCACAGCACGCGCAAATTGCGTTGCCTGGTTGCCCAACACGAACATGACTGCAAACAGCCCGGTCAAAACGACAATGGTGCCAACCAAATTTGCGAGCCAAACCGGGATGAACCCGAGGGCGCCGACAACGCGGTCCGCAACTGCAATGATCAAGACATAGACCAGCAAAGCCAACGTCAGAGGAATCAAAAACCCGGCACCCATGTACAGTCCCCAAACCGCAAGCCCCAGAATAATCGCGATGTCGCGACATGTGGAAAGGCGAGGACGTATTCGACCGACGGGTGCGTTGTTGTTGGCTTTCATCGGAGCAGTTCGGTCTTAGGTTTTTTTCATGCGGTCAAATGCGGCCTTCATCTTCAACCCAAGCTCCTTGGCGGCCTCGCCTACTTCCTCTTTGGATTTGTCCAGCTGCAGAATCGCGGACGAACTTGTCCCAGTCGGAGACTAGTTCGTCCCACTCGTCCTCGGCGTCTTTGGTGGCCAGGTGCAATTTTACTTTCAGCTCGTCGCGCTTTTGTTTGAGATCCGCGAGCCATTCGTCGAAGTCGGACATAGTATACCTGCCGTGTTAGAGAAATTTGAAATGGGTTTTGGAAGTATAACACGATGTTGCAACGTGTTTGGATTAAATGCAACTTTTCCGGCATGTTACATGATGCACATCCGTGCATCATGAGGGGCAACCGAGCATTTGCGGAACTAACGCATGAAAAAAGGGGCGATCCGAAACCGCCCCTTCAAGTTCAAACCTAAATAACGGGGACTTACCCCAGCAGGTCTTTGACTTTGGTCACCGTTGCCTCGGCGGTGATGCCGAACTTTTCATATAGTTCGTCTGCAGGGGCCGATGCGCCAAACGACGACATGCCAATGAAACCTGCCTTCGCTTCGCGTCCACGTTCACCAAGGAGCCAGCGATCCCAGCCACCGTTACGAACGGCGGCCTCAATACCGACACGAACGGCGCCCGCGGGAAGGACACGCTTGCGGTAGGCTTCGTCCTGCTGTGCAAACAGTTCCATGCAAGGCATGGATACGACGCGGGTGCCGACGCCCATTGCTTCAAGCTTGGACTTGGCTTCCATCGCGATGGAGACTTCGGATCCGGTGGCAATCAGGATCGCCTGACGCTTGCCTTCAGCTTCGGCCAGGACATAAGCGCCTTGTGCGGTCAGGTTCTTGGTCTTGTGCTGGGTGCGCACGGTGGGCAGCCCTTGACGGGTCAGCGACAGGACCGATGGTGTTTCCTTGGCGCTAAGCGCAATTTCCCAAGCCTCGGCGGTTTCGACGGTGTCCGCAGGGCGGAACACATAGGTGTTGGGTGTTGCGCGGCTGATTGCCAGATGCTCGACCGGCTGGTGGGTCGGGCCGTCTTCGCCCAATCCGATGCTGTCGTGGGTCATAACAAAGACGGTCGGGATCTTCATCAGAGCGGCCAGACGCATTGCAGGACGCGCATAGTCGGTGAAGCACATGAAGGTGCCGCCATATGGGCGGATGCCGCCGTGCAGCGCCATGCCGTTCATCGCAGCCGCCATGCCATGCTCGCGGATGCCCCAATAAACGTAACGACCTTTGCGGTTTTCTGGCAGGAATACCCCCATGTCGTCGGTCTTGGTGTTGTTCGAGCCTGTCAGGTCGGCCGAGCCGCCAACGGTTTCGGTGACGATCGGGTTCACAACCTTAAGCACTTCTTCCGAGCTTTTACGGGTGGCCCACTTGGGCTGCTCTTCGGACACCTGCTTTTTCAGCGAACGGATAGCACCGGCAAGTTTCTTGGGCGCTTCAAACGCGTAGGCCCGGCGGAACTCACCCTGTTTGCGTTCTGAGATCTCAGTAAACCGCTCTTCCCATGCGACGCGGTCGGCTGCGCCACGTGATCCGATCGCGCGCCAAGCGCCCAGAACATCCGAGGGAACTTCGAAAGCACCATGTGCCCAGCCGTAAGCTTCCTTGGCAGCCTTGAGCTGATCAGGGTCGGTCAACGCACCGTGGCCCTTGGAGGTATCCTGTGCTGCGTGCCCCAGAGCGATATGGGTCTTGCACGCGATCATGGTTGGTTTGCTGGACGACTTAGCCTTGGTCAACGCCGCGTCGATCTCGGCCGGGTTGTGGCCGTCGATCTCGATCACCTGCCAGCCCGACGCCTTGAAACGCGCTACCTGATCGGTTCGGTCGGAGATATCAACGGTGCCGTCGATGGTGATGTTGTTGTTGTCCCATAGAACGATCAGCTTGCCCAGCTCGTGACGTCCCGCAAGACCGATGGCCTCTTGGCTGACGCCTTCCATCAGGCAGCCGTCACCGGCGATAACATAGGTGTAGTGGTCAACGATCTTCTTGCCATAACGGGCGCGCTGAACCTCTTCGGCCATGGCAAAACCCACGGCATTCGAAATACCCTGGCCCAGTGGGCCGGTGGTGGTCTCGATGCCCGAGGCCAGGAAGTTTTCCGGGTGGCCTGCTGTCAGAGCACCCATTTGGCGGAAGTTCTTGACCTGATCCAGGGTGATGTCCGGATTGCCGGTAAGGTAAAGCAGCGAATAGAGCAGCATGGAGCCATGACCTGCGGACAGGATAAACCGGTCTCGATCGGGCCAGTTCGGGGCAGATGCATCAAACTTGAGGTGCTTTTCATACAGCACGGTTGCCACGTCAGCCATGCCCATCGGCATGCCGGAGTGGCCCGAGTTTGCTGCATGTACGGCATCAAGGGTCAGGGCACGAATGGCCGCAGCCTTGGTCCAGTGTTCAGGGTTCGCAGTGCGCAACGCAGTAAGATCCACGGGAAGCATTCCTTTGGAAGTTCGGACAAGTTGCGCGCTCAATACCACCCATCCCCCAAAGATCAAGCAGAACCGGTCGAAACTGTCTAGGGCAACATCAGGAGTGCGCGACAAGTGACTGAAACCAAAGGGGGGTATTTTCCGTCATGTTTGGTTAGACTAAGCCAGATATCAGGCAGGTCCGATTCGCGATTCATTGATTTTTGACGCGCAACGGGCAAAAGAAAGCAAAACCAACACGGGTGAGGGGCATGAGTCAGATCGAAGAATTGCAGAGCCGCATCACAGCCGCGATGGACCGCATCGGGGCCGGGGTCGAAACTCTGGCAGGTCAGATGGGGTCCAATGCCGAGGCGGACGCGGCCATAAAGTCAGCTCTGGAAGAAGAGAAACTGGCCAATTCCCAACTGGAAGAGCGGCTGAAATCCATCAAGGCCAAGCACGCGGCAGAGCTTGAAGAATTGCAGGCGTCCCACGTGCCCCAGGACGGGCCCAATCCAGAGGAATTGCAAGCCGAACTGGATACGTTGAAGGCGCAAGTCGCCGACACATCCCAAGTTGATGGGCTGAAAGCTGAACTGGCGGATGCAACGGCAAAATTGGTTGCGGCAGAGGCGGCTAAGGAAGAATCCAACGCGGTGGCGTCCGATACCGGTGAACTTGATACGCTACGGGCGGAAAATGAGGAATTGCGCGCTCGCGCTGAAAACAGCGAGGAGGTCGACGGGCTTAAAGCAGAGATCGCGACACTCAAAGCCGAGTTGAACAATTCGGAACGGCTGGATGATCTGAAGACCGAGCTTGAAATGCTGCGGAGCGAGCGAGTCAGCCAGGCAGAAGTCACGGCTCAACTGGACAAGGATCTACAGCGGTTGCGTAAGGCCAACGATCAATTGCGCGAGGCGAATTCAGCCCTGCGTGAGGCAAACGAAGCAGGCGTCGGAGAGCCACATCTGATCAACAAAGCCATGTTGGCCGAGCTTGAATCATTGCGTGCGAGCAGGGCGACGGATGCCGCCGAAGCCAAGGCGATCTTGTCTCGACTGGAGCCTTTGCTGGCGCAGGCTGATCTTGCAGAAGGAGAGGACGAATAATGCCTGAAGTTACCATTCATATCGGCGGTCGTTCTTTTGAAGTGTCCTGTCAGGAAGGCGAGGAAAGCTATTTGCATTCTGCCGCCAAGATGCTTGACGATGAAGCCCAGGTGCTTTCGGATCAGATTGGGCGCATGCCCGAGGCGCGGATGTTGTTGATGGCCGGTTTGATGTTGGCCGACAAAACGGCGGCGGTCGAAGACCGGATCAAGGAGGTCGAAGGACAGTTGGCAGAGCGCGAAGCCGAATTGTCCCAACTGCGAAGTGCACCGGCACCGGATCCTGAACGGGTCGAGGTGGCGGTCATACCACCTTCGGTCACGGACACACTGGCCGAACTGGCTGCCCGTGCTGAAGCGTTGGCGCAAGAGGTGGATGAACGCGCGGCAAACAGCCAGAACGCAGGGTAAAAGTTAGCTGGGACGAGACGCAGCCGCCAGAAACTGCCGTTCCCGCGCAAGATATGTTTCAGATGGTTCGCGAAGAAACCAAGGGAACCGTTACAGCAGGATTGAGGTAATATGCATAAGACCAGTTTGCAGTATATGAATGATGCTTTTGACAAGCACGCATCAGAGCGCCCGGCTGGCAAGGTCCTGGATGTCGGAGCAAGTACCAAGAAGATGGGGTACCGCAATATCTGGGAAGAAGGTGGTTGGACATATCATGGTCTGAACCTGGTGGATGGTGATGGAATTGACATCATTGTCGATGACCCTTGGAAGTTCGACATCGAGGATGCCTCGTACGATGCTGTAATTTCAGGACAAATGCTGGAACACAACGAGTTCTTCTGGTTGACGTTTCTTGAAATGGCCCGAGTGTTAAAGATGGGTGGGATAATGGTGCATATTGCGCCGTCTCGTGGATTGGAACATCGCGATCCCCAGGATTGCTGGCGCTGGTATCGGGACGGCATGGCCGCGATGGCAAAGTGGTCGGGCTTGGAAATGCTCGACGCGACCACGGATTGGGCCCCCGAGCACTTTGAGTATTGCATCCGCCGCCCTAAACACACCCGCAGCGCCCGTCGCATGCGCAAGACGATGCGGACGGAAAATACGGTCTGGGGGGATACGGTTGGAATTTTCCAGAAAACCCAGGAAGTTGGGGACACTGTAGGAATGAGCTACATTCGCCATTTCGCTGCTTTGCATCCGGAAA
Organism: Falsiruegeria sp. JB4-1; assembly: GCF_055693495.1. Classification (NCBI taxonomy): domain Bacteria; kingdom Pseudomonadati; phylum Pseudomonadota; class Alphaproteobacteria; order Rhodobacterales; family Roseobacteraceae; genus Falsiruegeria; species Falsiruegeria sp. JB4-1. The sequence goes on along the minus strand of NZ_JBVFTZ010000001.1, from coordinate 2,408,693 downwards.
AAGCCGCAGCAGAATAACACTGGCGGGTTGCATTGGGGGCGTTTCAGCGCGACCCGGTCAATGCGGCGTACTGGTCCAGGCTAGATCAAACTAGAAAGGTGCCCCGACGCTGGTCTATAGCGACAGGGCACTGAAAAAGCAGCGCGAAGTGTATCGCTGCGATCTCGGAAAGAGTGTTAGGCGTTTGCTTCGCGGATCTTGTCTGCGGCGTCTTTGTCATAACCAACACCGTTGTCGTCAAACAGGGTGTCCAACTCACCCGACAGGGTCATCTCGGTAATGATGTCGCAACCACCGACAAACTCGCCTTTGACGTAGAGTTGGGGGATGGTCGGCCACTCGGAATAATCCTTGATGCCTTGGCGCAGGTCTTCGTTGGCCAAAACGTTGACGTCGGAAAATTCCACGCCCATGTAGTTCAACACACCGGCCACGCGGGATGAAAACCCGCACTGCGGCATTTCTTTGGTGCCTTTCATGAAGAGCACAACGTCGTTTGCTTTGACGGTCTCGTCAATCTGCGCGTGGGCTGGGTTGGTGGTCTCGGTCATGGGTCAGTCCTTTTTCCCAAAGGTGCGGTGGTATTCCGCAGCATAGGTTTCATCGTCCTTGAATTCGCGAACCGATCTTTCGGCGGCCTCGGCAAAGCTGCCGCGATTGCGGCCAAAGAGGGTGCTGGAGCGTTCCAGCGAATGGTTTTGTCGGATCGTAGCCTCGACAACGTCCAGATCAATGGCCTCCATGCCAAGCGGAACTTCTCGCTCTTCCAGTTTCGGCTGCCGCGTGGCCAAAGGCCGGCGCGGACCCGGTCGAAACAATGCAATGAAGTGGTTCCAGAGTGACATGTGTTTATTGTCCTTGGGACACGAGAGGGGATCCGTAAGAGTGTTAGCCCGGCACTTTGGTGGTTAGGGCAAGTGCGTGCAGATCGCCGTCAGGGCCATCCATCTTGCCTTTCAGAGCGGCATAGACCGCACGCTGTTGCTGGATCCGGTTCTTGCCGCGAAAGCTTTCGTCCACGACCATGGCTGCCATATGGACACCGTCGTTGCCGCCGACCTGAATCTCTGCATCCGGAAAGCTTTCGCGCAGCAGTTCTTCGATCTCGTGGGCTGTCATTGGCATTAGGGTGGTCCTTCGTGAGTTGCTCTTGGCTGAAATGTAGGGCGATGGGTCAGGGCGTGCAAGTGGGCGTGGCCCGTCTCAGAGGAAAGCCCAGCACCCTCGGAAGAGTGCAGGGCTTGCCGAAATTGGAAGGGCGAAGTTCGAGCTTGATCAGGCGACCGCGGCGGCAAAGCTGCTGCGGAACACCTCGGTCAGTTCAGCCAAAGGCGCCTCGGAGTTGCCGATCTTGACGCTATCGCCAGTGAAGCGGCCAACAGAAACAACGGGAACGCCAACCTGTCCGGCGGCGATCATCAACGCTTCGGCTTGGTCAAAGTTGCATGCCACCAGATAGCGCGCCTGATCTTCACCAAACAGCACCTCGGTCGGAGCATCGTCCAGCTGAACGCCAACGCCTGCGGCTTCGGCAAGTTCGAACGCGGCCAAGGCCAGGCCACCGTCGGAAAGGTCGGTGCAGGCTTTGATCATGGCACGGTTTTCGCGGATGAAATCGCCATTGCGTGCTTCGGCTGCCAGGTCGACTGCAGGTGCGTCGCCTTCTTCGCGGTTGAACACCTCGGCCAGCAGGGCCGACTGACCTAGGTGGCCTTCGGTGGTGCCGATGACCATCGCAATGTGGCCGTCGCGGACTTCGTTACCGATGATGTCATCCGTCGAAGTCAACAAACCCACGGCACCGATGGTTGGCGTGGGCAAGATAGCCTGGCCGTCGGTCTCGTTGTAGAGAGAGACGTTGCCCGAAACGATTGGCATGTCCAGCGCGCCAACGGCCGCGCCGATGCCCTGAATGGCGCCCACAAACTGTCCCATGATCTCGGGTTTTTCGGGGTTGCCAAAGTTCAGGTTGTCGGTTGTTGCCAACGGCTTGGCGCCAACAGCTGTCAGGTTGCGATACGCTTCAGCCACGGCCTGCTTGCCGCCCTCAACCGGGTTGGCGCGCACATAGCGGGGTGTCACGTCGCTGGTGAATGCCAGCACCTTGTCGGTGCCGTGCACGCGGACCATTCCGGCGCCCAGACCCGGCGTGCGGGTGCTGTCGGCCATGACCATGGTGTCATATTGTTCATAGACCCATTGCTTGCCCGCGTAGTTGGGCGAAGCGAGTAGGGCGCGCAGTCCATCGATTGGGTCGATCTGGGGCACGTCCGCCAGTGGCTCGGCCTGTGGAGTAGGTTCCCGGGGGCGGTCATATTCGGGGGCGGTCGAGGACAGTTTCGACAGCACGAGGTCGGCTTTCACTTCACCGTTGTGCATGATCAAGAAGCGGTCTTCGGCAATGGTTTCACCAACGATGGCGAAATCCAGGTCCCACTTCTCGAACACGGCGCGGGCTTCGGTCTCTAATTCGGGTTTCAGGACCATCAGCATGCGTTCCTGAGATTCCGACAGCATCATTTCGTAGGCTGTCATGTTCTCTTCGCGCTGTGGTACGTTTTCCAGATCAAGACGAACACCCAGCCCGCCCTTGTCGCCCATCTCGACAGCGGAACAGGTCAGGCCAGCAGCCCCCATATCCTGGATCGAGATCACAGCGCCGGTCTGCATCAGCTCCAGTGTCGCCTCCATCAGGCGTTTTTCGGTGAAGGGGTCGCCGACCTGAACGGTGGGGCGTTTTTCCTCGATTGTGTCGTCGAACTCTGCCGAGGCCATGGTGGCCCCGCCAACGCCGTCACGGCCGGTCTTGGCACCCAGATATACAACGGGCATGCCGATGCCGGATGCGGCGGAGTAGAAGATTTTGTCCGCGTCGGCCAGGCCAGCGGCGAAAGCATTCACAAGGCAGTTGCCGTTGTAAGCAGGGTGAAAGCGAACCTCGCCGCCAACGCACGGCACGCCAAAGCAGTTGCCATAGCCGCCGACGCCTTCGACCACGCCGTTGACCAGCTGACGGGTTTTGTGGTGGTCAGGCTCGCCAAAGGACAGCGCGTTCATTGAGGCAATCGGGCGCGCACCCATGGTAAAGACGTCACGCAGGATGCCACCTACGCCTGTCGCGGCACCCTGATACGGTTCGATGTAAGACGGGTGGTTGTGGCTTTCCATTTTGAAAACCACAGCCTGACCGTCGCCAATGTCCACAATGCCCGCGTTTTCGCCGGGACCACAGATTACCTGGGGGCCATCGGTGGGCAGGGTGCGCAGCCATTTCTTTGAGGATTTGTACGAGCAGTGTTCGTTCCACATGGCCGAAAAGATGCCGAGCTCGGTAAAAGTCGGTTCGCGCCCGATGATCTCGAGGATCATGTCGTATTCCTCGGGCTTGAGCCCATGGTTCGCGATCAGTTCGGGTGTGATGGCTGGCTCTTGCATCGTTTATCCGTATCCCCAAGGTGGCCGATATTGCGCGCCTTTTAGGGCAAGGGCACGCCCGAGGAAAGGGTGAAGAATACAATACTGTGCTCTCGCCCGTTAGAAGCGCTGCCCCACATAGATATAGAGCTGGTTTTCTTTCTCGCTGTTGCGTGAAATGTCGACCGAAAAATCAACCGGGAACTTCTTGGAAACACGGTAGCGGGCACCCACGCCATAAGAACCATGTGTGCCACCGATTTTGAGTTCATTGAACTGAGGTCCGACCTGACCAATGCCGGCAAAAGCAATGCCACCCAGACGTTTGGTGAATTGTTGACGGTACTCGACTTGTGCCGAAAGCGATCTCAAGTCCAAAAACTGCGTGGCTGAGAACCCGCGAAAACCATCGGTGCCACCAAGTGAACATTGATCAAAGAATGGGGTGCTTGTCGAGACGGCGCATGTAGACACGCGAGTTGCAACCACGGCGTTATTGAACGGTTGCATGTAGTGGGTGAAATTTATCCAGCCCTTTGAATAATCATCGGTGACCCCAGCCAGCGTGTAAGAACGATTGATTTCAGCATCCAGGACAAACCCCTTGGTCGGATAAAGGGTATCGTTGCGAGTATCCCATTTACTTACCAATCCGAAGCTAGCGATTTCGACGTTGAGGAATTGGTCAAAGGGAGGGGAATGGGAGGTAGCCCCGGAACTTGCGGACTGATGTCTGTATTCAAATATCTCAGGGACGATCCGAAAGAGAGGTCAGGAGTAACGCCGTAGGACAGGCTTGCCCGGGCGTAGATGCCGTTCTGACTTATCGGTAAGGGACCAGTTGGTGTGTAGAGATCATAGTTCAGCTGCGCATTGGCAAACAACGTCTCGATTAACCACCTGTTGTTATCGAATGCGAAATTGGCCGAAAGCCCATACCCTTCACTGCCGTTGTCGGATCTCAGTGCGGCGATCCCCAAAACCGAAGGATCCGAACCTTCGTCCAGAGTGAACAGATAGCCAGCACCCAGGATCAACCCTGAACCGATGGTCGGGTTGCTGAACGGAATTGGGGCCACAACAATCGACCCTTGCCTGAACCCCACGGTTTCTTCGTGTTGGACGTCATCAAAGTCGCTGACATGAGAGTCGACGACACCCTGAGCAAGAGCGCTTGAACCTGCGAACGACAGGCCGACGCATGTGATCAATCCGGTCCAGTTTATCTTTTGTGAAACTTCAAACACCGATATCTCATGCTTTGAAGGATTGAACCCACCACGAGTTCTTCAGCTCGCAGTGGGTTTTGAGAGTTTATCGATCGTCAGCGGGTGGTCCGGCCTGTTGCTGCTGGTTTGCAGCTTCGCTGGCGGCGGCGGCGACAGAGCGCCTTTGCTCTTCGGTCATGTTTTCGGTGTCATCCACGCCAGGCAATGCAACACGAACCTCGCGACGTGCAAAGTCGATGCCGGCTTCTTTGAATTCCGCTTTGACCCGGTTGAAGATCTCCTTGCGTAGAGTGAACTGCTCTCCCGGTTTGGCCATGAATTTCCCTCGAATGATCATGCCAACGTCGTCAAAATCGAACACACCTTGTGACTTGAACGGTTGCAGGAAACCGTCTTTGTGGACTTCGTCCTGCATCATTTCCGCTCCGATTTTCTTGAAGATCTTTTTGACCTTGTTGGGGTCGGTATCGAAAGGCACGGTGAACTTGAGCTTCATGATTACCCAGTCACGGCTGAAGTTGGTGAGTTTTTGAATTTCGCCGTAAGGGATTGTGTGAACAGCACCGCGGTGGTGGCGCAGTTGCATCGATCTGATCGAAATCTTCTCGACCGTACCCATTGTGCCACCGACATCGACATATTCACCCACGCGGAACGCGTCATCAATCAGGAAGAAGATACCGCCGACGATATCCGCAACCAGTTTTTGCGCACCAAAACCGATAGCGAGACCCAGAATACCAGCACCAGCCAAAAGCGGCGTGATGTCGACACCCAATGCACCAATGGCAAGCAGGCCGAAAATGACCGCAATTGCAACTTGGGCGCTGACCCGCAACAACGGCAATACAGTTGCAAGCCGCGATCCTCCTGCGCCGCCACCTTCGTCAGCTTCCTGGTCCGATGTTTGATCGGCGGCCGTCATCTCCATGGCCAAACGGCGGTTGATCCACAGCGATACGACCTCATTCACGATGTAACCCACGGCTACGATCATCAGGAATTCGACCAAGGCGCCTGCCACATCATGCCCAACCCCAACGGCTGCGACGTTGCGAAGGTCAATCTCCCAGGCGTTGGCTATTTGCAGAACCACGAAGATCCCCGCCAGAACCCGGCCGATGCGAATATAGCTTCGCTTTGTCGAGTTATAGGCTTTTTCCGCGATTGGGCCTTCGCCCATCATTGGCGGTGCCAGATGACGGACCAACCCTCGGATCAGTGTATCTATGGCAGGGGCCATCAGCAGCCAGAACATTGTTGTGTAATGTGGTGCGGTTCCCAGCAACATCAGAAGACGCTGGTTCCCTGAACCAATGATCATTTCGACCACGAGCCACATGACAAACGACACACCGATAGCCATGAACGGGTAGGCCTTGGCCACGGCTTCGTCGAACCGCGACCGGTCGGGATCAGTGCCACGCATCATGTCGCTCAAGCCTTCGCGTGCGCGCCAGGCAATAATGCCGATGTAGATATGCACGGACGTGTTGAGCCAGAAGCCAAGGCGTGTTTCTCCCATGGGAACCCCGTTGGCCTGGTTGAAGCCAACGATGAAGATGGTAAAGCCGCCAAGCAGGAACAGACCGATAAGGTTTCGATGCAGATATTTGGCCCATTTGTCCGACACATTGACCAGACGAAGATCCGCACGATTTGGCGCAAGCACAAACCGAGAAATCGCAGCCCCAAGCCGCGGGATCCAGATCAGATAGAAAACCATCGGGGCAGCAAAGGTAAGTTCTTCTGCGGACAACAGATTTTTGCCGACAAAGCGCAGCATCACATAAAAAACTACCAATCCCAGCAGTTCGCGGCAGAAACGGCGGAACAGGAACCCGACAGTTGACCACAGGTTGTCTGCCTCCTGTCCGGTCTCGGGCCTCGCGCGTTTTGCCATTAGAAAGATCGTCAACCTTTCCGCTCCATAGCCTGCAGCAAGAGCTGCAAGGATAAAGCCGAACATTGTGACCATTTCGCCGGAACCGAACGATGCAGAGAAATTCGAGAAGGCCTCGAATTGACCGGAAACAAGGTTGGGAATCTGCTGCAAGACGTGTGCCCAACCCATTACCATGTTGGTGCCAAGTTCTTGAATAACGGTAAGAATGCCTTTTGGCGGCGCTGCCGTGGTCTGTTGTTCTGCCACCGCATCCAGACGCTCAAGCAAAAGCGCGCGAACTTGGTCATCGGACATTCGCGCCACTAGGTCATCGACCTGTTCAGGGGTCAGGTCCTCGGGCACAACTGGCGCCGAAGCCGTTGAGCTGCTGCCGGTTGACGTGGAAACCGGCACCTGAGCGTGTAAAGGAAATGCGAGAATGCTGGTAAAGACCAGCACTGTCATCAAGCGGAACATATTGACCATAAATTAGCCCTCGAAACGAATTTTGGCTGTTTTTTTGGAAGCTTACTCAACCGTGCGCCGAGTTCATAGTACAATTATTTTGCTCAAAGGGCGTTGGGCCGCAGAAACTTGGACAATGATTGCGGGAGACTGGCCATTGAGCAAAAAAAAGGCCGAGCACTAAGCTCGGCCGAAGTCCAACAGGGAGGTATGAAGGTGATTAGCGTTTCAGCTTCATCGCCTTCGAGTGTTCATTTAGGTGGCACTTTGTGAACGATCAAGGTTTATAACGTCGCGCTCTTGACATTCCCGATATGACGGAAATGCATAGCTCAGATTTTTCCCTGCTGACGCAATTGCTTGCGGTGCGCAATAATCTCATCCTGAACAAAATCCTTGAACGCCGAGATGCGTTGCGAATGGCGCAATTCTTCAGGGTAGGCCAGGAAAACAGGCACGTCCGCAGATTCCGTTTCAGTCATGACATGGACCAGGTCTGGAAAATCCTGGGTTACATAGTCTGGCAGAACACCAATCCCCAGATTGTGCAGCACGCCCTGCAAGACGCCGAAGTAATTGTTCACTGTCAGGAGCGATTGTGGATTATGCGCCATCAATGTCTGCACGAGCAAAGCACCAGCCCCTACTTGGGCGGCGCTTGTGTTCTGGCAAATCAATCGGTGCTTTACGATGTCGTCGATTCCGCTCGGGGTGCTGTGCTGCTTCAGGTATTCTCGCGATGCATAAAGCTGCATCCGAACCGTCATCAACCGCTTGCGGATCAAATCGGCCTGGCTGGGTTCTTTCATGCGGATAGCCACGTCAGCTTCGCGCATGGGCAAGTCGAGCACGCGTTCTTCGAGCATCAGGTCGACTTTGAGATCGGGGTATTTTTCGTAAAGCTTGGGCAGGCGCGGCGCGAGCCATAACGTACCAAAGCCGAACGTTGTGGTAACACGCAGTTCGCCGAACACTTCTTCTTCGCTGTCGCGAATACGCGCAGCTGCCGCATCGAGACGTTTGCTCATTGCGCTGGTGGCATCGAATAAGAGCTCACCTTGCTCGGTCAGAATCAGCCCCCGCGCGTGGCGATGGAACAGGGTCGAGTTCAGGGATTCCTCGAGTGCGCGGATTTGGCGGCTGACGGCAGACTGTGACAGATTTAGCTTGTCACCCGCATGGGTCAGACTGCCTGCATCGGCCACTGCGTGAAAAATTCTCAGTTTATCCCAGTCCATTGTCCCAACTTTCGATTTCAGGCCGACGCCCTATATCAAAGGCATGCCAATAGCCACAATCAACCGTCTTGCTGCCGCAAAGTGAAAAAAAGCACCTATACAGGTCAGTATTTATGACCTAACGTAGGTGACAAGAGGGGAAAATACCCTGGCAAACTAATCTGACGTGGGGAGACGTTTGATGAGTCAGCACGAAATTTCGCTGAACGACCGCTTTGACTTGAGCAAGAAACAGGTCTTGCTGAACGGCACGCAGGCGCTGGTTCGCCTGATGCTGATGCAAAAGGCGCGGGACGAGGCGGTGGGCCACAACACGGCCGGGCTGGTGACGGGTTATCGCGGATCACCTCTGGGCGCAGTGGATATGCAGATGAACCGCGCCGCCAAGCAACTAGCCGAAGCGGATGTCACCTTTCAGTACGGGTTGAACGAAGATCTGGCAGCCACCGCGCTTTGGGGCGCGCAGCAAGCTGGATTGCGAGGTGACGGCAAGTACGATGGTGTCTTTGGTCTTTGGTATGGCAAGGGCCCAGGTGTTGACCGCTCAGGCGATGCAATCCGGCATGCCAATATGGCAGGCACGGCGCCTTTGGGTGGCGTTGTCATGGCTATGGGGGATGACCACACGGGCGAAAGCTCGACCGTGTTGCACCAGTCGGAATGGGCCTTGATGGATGCCTACATGCCCATCGTCAGCCCGGCCGGAGTGCAGGAAATTCTGGACTATGGGCTTTACGGCATGGCTTTGTCACGGTTTTCGGGCCTTTGGGTTGGCCTGAAGACAATGAAAGACACGATCGAAGTCACTTCCGTAGTCGATGGCGACCCGAACCGGATGCAGATCGTCACGCCCGAATTCGACATGCCCGAAGGCGGGTTGAACATTCGTCTGGTGGACGATCGCACCCCGCAAGAGGCGCGGATCATCGATCACAAACGCTTTGCGGCCGAGGCGTTCAGTCATGCCAACAAGATGGACAAGCGTGTCTGGGGCAAACCCGGCGCCAAGATCGGCTTTGTCGCAGCGGGCAAGAATTGGTTGGATCTGGTCCACGCCATGGCCTTGCTGAACATTGACGAGGCTGAAGCCGAACGCCTGGGCGTCACGACATACAAGGTCGGACAGGTGTTCCCTCTGGATATGAAAGGCTTCCATGATTGGGCCGAAGGCCTTGATCTGATCGTGGTGGTCGAAGAAAAGCGCAAGCTGATCGAAGTTCAGATCAAAGAAGCCATCTTTGACGACCGCCGTGGTCGCCGTGTCTGGGGCTGGCACAAGGGTGGCGGTGCCGGGTCAATGCATGGCGAAGAGTTGTTCCCAACACGCGGAGCTCTTGATCCGACCATGATTGCCGAGAAGCTGGGTCATATCCTGATTGACGAGGGCCACGATACGGATGGCGTGCGAGCGGGGCTACAGGCGCTGGATGACGCGAGACGAGCCGATAACGCTCAGGAAATTGCTGCGCGCCTGCCATATTTCTGCTCGGGCTGTCCGCATAACACCGGGACAAAAGTGCCGGACGGGAGCCGCGCCTATGCCGGGATCGGGTGCCATTTCATGGTTCAGTGGATGGATCGCGAAACACTTGGGTATACCCACATGGGCGGCGAAGGCGCGAACTGGATCGGGGAAGAGCCGTTTTCAACCACGAGCCACGTGTTCCAGAACCTGGGCGATGGCACGTACAACCACTCTGGCGTGCAGGCCATTCGTGCGGCTTTGGCTGCTGGAACCAACATCACCTACAAGATCCTCTACAACGATGCGGTTGCCATGACCGGCGGTCAGGACAACGAGGGCGGCCTGAGCGCCGAACGCATCGTCGCCGAGGTCAAGGCGATGGGTGTCGAACATGTCGCTGTTGTTTATGACGAAAAGGAAGACGTGAACTTCAAGGCGCTACCATCTGGCATCGAAACCCACGAGCGCGCCGAGTTGATGAACGTGCAGGAGAAATTCCGCGAGATCGAAGGCGTCAGCGCCATTGTCTACATCCAGACATGTGCTGCCGAAAAACGCCGCCGTCGCAAACGGGGCACATTCCCTGATCCCGACAAGCGCGTGTTCATCAACACCGACATTTGCGAGGGGTGCGGCGATTGTGGGGTGCAGTCAAACTGTGTCTCGATTGTTCCGAAAGAGACCGAGTTGGGCCGCAAGCGTGCGATTGATCAATCCAGCTGCAACAAGGATTTCTCCTGTGTCAAAGGGTTCTGTCCGTCGTTTGTGACCCTCGAAGGGGCCAAGCTGCGCAAAGAGGCGACGACCGAGATTGATTTGCCGGACCTGCCGATGCCTGAATTGCCGATGATCAATGGCACCCATAACGTGGTGATCACAGGCGTTGGCGGTACTGGCGTCGTGACCATCGGTGCGGTGCTGGCACAGGCCGCTCAGATTGACGGCAAGGGTGCCGGCATGATGGAGATGGCAGGCCTAGCGCAAAAGGGCGGGGCGGTGCACATCCACTGTCGCCTGGCCAATGATCCGGGCGACATCAGCGCCATCCGTGTGGCCACTGGGGAATGTGATGCGTTGATCGGTGGGGACCTCGTGGTCAGTGCTGGCGCCAAGACCATTGGCCTGCTGCGCAACGAGATTGCCGGAGCTGTGGTCAACTCTCACGAAATCATCACCGGTGATTTTACTCGCGATACCGAGTTCCAGATCCCGTCCGACCGGCTGGAACTGGCGCTTGAGGCGCGACTGAAAGAGCGGCTGGCGCTCTTTGATGCCTCTGATCTGGCGCGGGCTGTTATGGGCGACTCGATCTTTTCGAACATGATGGTCTTTGGCGCGGCCTGGCAACGCGGTCTGCTGCCGCTGAGCCATGATGCGATCATGGGGGCCATCGACCTGAACGGTGCAGCCGTTGAACGTAACAAACGCGCGTTCGAGATTGGCCGTTGGGCCGTGCTGCACCCGGATCAGGTGGCCAAGGTGCTGACGCCTAACGTGGTGGAGCTGCCGAAATCTCTGGATGACAAGATCGCCTATCGCTCTGATCACCTGACGGCCTATCAGGGCAAACGTCTGGCAAAACGCTATGCCAAAATGCTCGACGGGATTGAGGATGGCGACCTGAAAGAGGCGGTGGCTTTGGGCTATCACAAACTCTTGTCTTACAAGGATGAATACGAGGTTGCGCGTCTGCTGCTCGACAGTCGGAACAAGGCCGCGGCCGAGTTTGACGGCGACCTGAAAATGACCCTGCATCTGGCGCCGCCGATCCTGGGCGGCACCGGACCGGATGGGCGCCCCAAAAAGCGCGAGTTTGGGGAATGGATGCTTGGGCCCATGAAGCTGCTGTCGCGCATGAAAGGCTTGCGGGGCACGCCGCTCGACATTTTTGGCTATACAGCCGAGCGCAAGATGGAGCGCGCGTTGATCCGTCAGTTCGAAAAGGACATGAAGGATGTTCTGGCCAAAGTGACGCCTGAAACCAAGGACGCGATATGCGCGCTTGCGCGGTTGCCCTTGGATATTCGCGGCTTTGGTCCGGTCAAAATGCAAAACGAGACCAAAGCCGCCAAGCGACGTGAAGAGCTGTTGGCTGCAATCCGTCAAGGTGGTGCCGACCTGAAACAGGCGGCTGAGTAATACCGTCACACTGTTGTCATGCAGACTTTGCACACTGGGTGCCCGTTCCTATGTAGTGGGCACCCTATCGGAGACGACTATGACCTCGCGCCGCCATATCGCTCGCGACATTTCTTACGCTCATTCGGCTGCGACCAAAGGCGGTCGTACGGTTATCCGGTTGATGGAGAATTCTACCGGGCGGCTTGGGCTGATCAAGCGGGCAGATGGGTATGAACGCGACGTGGCCAATGGGCGCGACTTCTGGTCAGTCATGGTGGAACGCTACGGATTATCGCTGGATGTGATCGACGGAACGCTGTCGAACATCCCGAAGGACGGGCCGCTGATTTTGATTGCGAACCACCCTTACGGCATTCTGGACGGGCTGATGATGGGACATATCCTGTCCGAGACACGTGGTGATTTCCGCATTCTGGCGCATCGCGTGTTCCGCAAGGCCGAAGACATCAACCGCATCATCCTGCCGATCTCATTTGAACAGACGAAAGAGGCGATGAAGCTGAACCTCGACACCCGCAAGACTTCGCTGAACTATCTGGGGCAGGGCGGCGCGATCGGGATTTTCCCAGGCGGGACCGTCAGCACCGCGACCAGCCCCTTTGGTCAGCCGATGGATCCGGGCTGGCGCGGGTTTACGGCGCGGATGGTGGGCAAGTCGAATGCCACTGTTGTGCCGGTTTATTTTGATGGCCACACCAGCCGCCTGTTCCAGATCGCCAGCCATTTGCATAACACTCTGCGCATGGGGTTGCTGATCAAGGAATTCAAAAAACGCGTCGATACCCCCGTCAAAGTGGTTGTTGGTGAGCCCATTGGCCGTGACATTCTAGACCCGATGGCAAAAGATAGCCGCGCGATGATGGATTTCCTGCGCAAAGCGACGTATGAGCTGTCTCCGAAGCCGTTGAAGTCTTATGACTACGGCTATGAGTTTGAGGAACGGCATCGCGCCTAAGGGGCAAATGGCAGTAGGTATCTTTGATTCTGGTTTGGGCGGCTTGACCGTTTTGAACGCAGCGCAAAAGCGGCTGCCGGATGTGGACTTTCTGTATTACGCTGACAGTGATCACGCGCCTTACGGTGTGCGCGACGCCGAAGATATCTTTCAGCTGACCAACAAGGCGGTGCATCATCTTTGGGATGCGGGCTGCAATCTGGTGATCTTGGCCTGCAATACGGCAAGCGCTGCGGCGTTGCGTCGGATGCAAGAAGCGGGCGTGCCAGAGGGCAAGCGGGTTCTGGGTGTCTTTGTGCCGTTGATCGAGGCGCTGACCGAACGGAACTGGGGTGACAATTCCCCGCCGCGTGAGGTGGAAACCAAACACGTCGCGCTCTTTGCTACGCCCGCGACCGTGATGAGCCGTGCATTTCAGCGGGAACTCGCGTTCCGTGCCATCGGTGTCGATGTCGAAGCGCAGGCCTGTGGCGGCGTGGTCGATGCCATCGAAGACGGCGACTTGATCCTGGCCGAAGCCTTGGTGCGCTCGCATGTCGAGGCCTTGCAGCGCAAGATGCCCCATCCGCAGGCCGCCATTCTAGGCTGCACGCATTACCCGCTTATGGAAGAAGCGTTTCAGGCGGCATTGGGCGAGGGCGTCAAGGTGTTCAGCCAAGGGCGGCTCGTGGCCGATTCACTGGCAGATTATCTGGACCGGCACCCGCATATGCTGGGCTCGGGTGAGGCGGGGTATCTGACCACAGGCAACCCGACCCGCGTCAGTGACCGGGCGACGCAGTTCCTCCGACGACAAATCACCTTTCAAGCCGCTTGACCCTGATCAAGGACGGCGGGCATCTTGCCCGGTAACTCCGGACCGCGACGCAGCGGTCCCAAACTGCACGACATATGAAGAGAAGAGGTCTGACATGACCCATAAGATCGCAATTCTGGGCGCCAGCGGATACACCGGCGCCGAACTGGTGCGGCTGATCGCCGAGCACCCGAACATGGACATCGTGGCCCTGGCGGCCGAGCGTAAGGCAGGCATGAGTATGGCCCAGGTGTTCCCACATCTGCGCCACATGGATCTGCCGGACCTGTGCAAGATTGGTGAAATTGATTTCAGCCAGATCGACCTGTGTTTCTGCGCCTTGCCGCACAAGACAAGCCAAGAGGTCATTCGCGAGCTGCCCAAAACGCTGAAGATCGTGGACCTGTCGGCGGACTTCCGGCTGCGCGATCCCGCCGAATACGAAAAGTGGTACGGCAATCCGCATGTTGCTCTGGAGCAGCAGAAAGAAGCGGTTTACGGACTGACCGAGTTTTATCGGGACGATATCCGCAACGCGCGGTTGGTTGCTGGGACGGGTTGTAACGCGGCGACCGGTCAATATGTGCTGCGCCCGCTGATTGCCGCCAATGTGATTGATCTGGACGATATCATTCTGGACCTGAAATGCGCCGTTTCGGGCGCAGGACGGAGCCTGAAGGAAAACCTGCTGCATGCCGAATTGAGCGAGGGTTACAACGCCTATGCTGTGGGTGGCACACACCGGCATCTGGGTGAGTTTGACCAGGAATTTTCCAAGATCGCGGGCCGTACGGTGCATGTGCAGTTCACGCCACATCTGGTGCCTGCTAATCGGGGTATTCTGGCGACGACTTATGTGCATGGTGATCCGCAGAGTATCTATGAGACGCTCTGTGCCGCTTACGAAAACGAACCCTTTATCCAGATGCTGCCTTTTGGCGAGGCACCATCGACGCATCATGTGCGTGGATCGAACTTTTGTCATATCGGCGTGACCGCGGACCGGATCGAACGGCGCGCTATCGTGATCGGGGCTTTGGATAACCTGACAAAAGGTAGCAGCGGCCAAGCCTTGCAGAACGCCAACCTGATGTTAGGTGAGGACGAGACGCGTGGCCTTATGATGGCGCCGCTGTTCCCCTAAGCCACCAGCCAGAGGTCGTCATGAAGTCGCTCAAGAAACAACGTCGAATTCAGGTCATCATGCTGGCCGTCGTGGCCCTTGTGGTTGCGACGGGCCTGATCGGGTATGCGATGCGCGACGGTATCAACTTTTTCCGCTCACCCAGCCAGATCGCGGCCGAACCGCCACAGCCGACCGAGGTGTTTCGGATCGGCGGGCTGGTTGAAGAGGGTAGCTTGCAACGCGGGCAAGGCGAAATCGTGCGCTTTTCCGTGACGGATGGCGGAGCCACAATCCCGGTGGAGTTCTCCGGGGTGCTTCCTGACTTGTTTTCAGAAAATCAGGGTATGGTGGGTACAGGAAAGTACGTTAACGGTGTTTTTCAAGCATCTGAAATACTGGCAAAACATGATGAAACCTACATGCCAAAAGAGGTCGTGGATGCTCTGAAAGAGCAGGGCGTGTATCAGGGCGAAGACAGCTGAAGGCAGCTTTGGCTGCTTGCCTGCGGCGCCCGTATTTTTGACACAGAGAATGAAGGGCGTTGCGTTGGCAGCGCCCTTTGATTTTTAGGGCTGTTAATGGCTCTGTGGCCTGATGCTTGCCGTTTCTGATGGAGGCTTGGGCTGATGCAGACGGTACGGCAGATTGCGAAAGACATCGTTGCCCGCGAGGGGGGCTATGTGAATGATCCCGATGATCCGGGTGGAGCCACGAAGTTTGGCGTGACCATTCACACGATGAAGCGGTTGGGCATGGATCTGACCGGAGACGGTCGGGTGTCGGTTGCCGACGTTAAGGCGTTGAGCCGTGTTCAAGCCGTCGAGATATTTATCGATCACTACTTTGAACGACCGCGGATCAACCGGTTGCCGGGCATTGTTCAGCCCTCGGTCTTTGACATGTACGTCAACGCCGGTGCGAACGCCGTGAAAATCCTACAACGGTTGCTCAGGGATATGGGGTTCATTGTAACCGTTGATGGGGCTTTGGGGCCACAAACGGAAGGGGCGGCTGCGAAGGCGGCCGATGCAGGCGCGCAGGCGTTTCGCGATGCTTATGGAGTGGCGCGGCGGAATTACTATTTCCGGCTGGCGGATCGACGTGAGCAAAGCCGCAAATACGCCCGTACCCGGCGCGGCGGCAAAGGCGGCTGGATCAAGCGTGCTGAGGAGTTCATCTCGCCTCGTTATCATCTGACGGATGCGGAATTTCAAAAGAAGGTTGCGGGATGGGATTGATGTCAGGCGTGTTCGAATTGCTGTTTGGCGGTGGGCGCAATGTGGTGCGCGAAACGGCCGAGGTGTTTCGCGAGAACGCCGAAGCCGGTGCGCAGAGAGCGCAATCGGTGCAAACTCAGGCGATGACCCAATTCGGGGCCGAGTTTGCAGCGCCTCGGACGGGGTGGTTTGATCGTTTTATGGATGGGCTCAACCGCTTGCCGCGTCCGGCCTTGGCTCTTGGTACTTTGGGGTTGTTTATCTCGGCGATGGTGGACCCGTTGTGGTTTTCCGCCCGAATGCAGGGAATCGCACTGGTACCGGAACCGCTCTGGTGGCTGTTGGGCGTCATTGTGTCGTTCTATTTTGGCGCACGTCATCAGGCCAAAGTACAGGATCTGCAGCGTGATCTGGCCAACACCATGTCACGGGCACCACAAGTGATGTCCAACATCGCAAAGCTGCACGCCATGCGGTCGGACAGCCCCGGTGTGGCTAATCCTGATGATACACGTTCTGTTGCAAAGGCGCTGACACCGACGGACAATCCGGCCTTGGACGATTGGAAACAACTTCAGAGAAAATCGGCCTGATCCGCGACACTATGCGCTGAGACCTCGCACGAATGCGATTGGACCGCCCCCTTGGTCGGTCTATACATTTGAGCATGATTACAGAGCTCGGTCACTTCGCCCTTATCCTGGCCTTCATGGTCGCAATTGTTCAAATGATTGTGCCCATGGTGGGTGCACAGAAACGCTGGTCTGGCTGGATGGCCGTGGCCGAGCCTGCAGCAAACGTGCAGTTTCTGCTGACAGCCTTTGCCTTTGCGGCACTGACGTGGGCCTTTGTCACCTCGGATTTCTCGTTACGACTGGTGGTCCTGAATAGCCATTCAGCCAAACCAATGCTGTACAAAATCAGCGGCACTTGGGGAAACCACGAGGGGTCAATGCTCTTGTGGGTGTTGATCGTCACCTTGTTTGGCGCCATGGCGGCCTGGTTCGGCGGCAACTTGCCGCCCGGTCTGCGGGCCCGGGTGCTCAGCGTGCAATCAGCTATCGCCGTGGCGTTTTTTGCTTTCATTCTGTTCACATCGAACCCGTTCCTGCGCATGGCGGTACCGCCCTTTGACGGGCAGGACCTGAACCCGCTGCTCCAAGACCCCGGCTTGGCGTTCCATCCACCGTTCCTCTATCTGGGCTACGTCGGATTGAGCATGTCGTTTTCCTTCGCTGTGGCCGCGTTGATCGAAGGCCGCGTTGACGCCGCGTGGGGCCGCTGGGTGCGCCCATGGACATTAGCTGCGTGGGTATTCCTGACCATCGGCATCGCGCTTGGGTCGTGGTGGGCTTATTACGAGCTTGGCTGGGGCGGGTTCTGGTTCTGGGATCCGGTTGAAAACGCGTCATTCATGCCTTGGCTTCTGGCCGCCGCCTTGCTGCATTCCGCCATCGTTGTTGAAAAGCGAGAAGCGTTAAAAAGCTGGACCATCCTGCTGGCCATCCTGGCGTTTGGGTTCTCGTTGATTGGCACCTTTATCGTTCGCTCGGGCCTGCTGACTTCGGTCCATGCCTTTGCCAACGACCCAGAACGTGGTGTGTTCATCCTGATCATTCTGGCCTTCTTTACCGGCGGGGCGCTGACGCTCTTTGCGGCTCGTGCGCAAGAGATGGAAGCCAAAGGTGTGTTTGGCATCGTCAGCCGGGAAAGCGCGTTGATTGTGAACAACATCCTACTGGCAGTCAGCTGTTTCGTGGTGTTCTTTGGCACCATGTGGCCGATTGTGGCCGAGATGTTCTTCGATCGGAAGCTGTCGGTTGGACCACCGTTTTTCAACGCTGCTTTCACGCCCTTCATGGTGCTTCTGGGACTGGCCTTGCCGATCGGCTCGATGCTGCCGTGGAAACGCGGGCGACTGGGGCGAACGGCTTGGTCGTTGCGCTATGCCTTTGTTCTGTCGGTGGCCCTGGCGCTGCTCGTCTGGGCAATGCAAACCGGGCAGAGCGCCCTTGGCCCGGCTGGCTTGTTCCTTGGTGCTTGGGTGGTCTCAGGTGCGGTTATGGACTTATGGGGCCGTACGGGCCGCAAGGGCCGACTGGGGCGGCTAGTTCGCCTGCCGCGGGCGGATTGGGGCAAGGCTGTAGCACATGCGGGGCTTGGGATCACAATCTTTGCCGTTGCCGGGCTGACCGCATGGGAAAAAGAAGACATCCGTGTGGTGCAGTTCAATGAGCCGTTCGACGTCGGCGGGTACACCTTGACGCTTGAGATGGTAGAGCGTGTTCCAGGGCCCAACTACATCTCTACCATGGGCTTTGTACGCCTCGAAGAGGACGGGCGTGAAATCGCCCTTCTGCGACCAGAGAAGCGAGATTACCCCGTGGCTCGGATGCCCACCACCGAAGCTGCGATCGATTATCGTTTGATGAGGGATGTTTATGTCGTGATAGGGGATCAGCAGAACAATGGCGGCTGGACCGTGCGGACCTATATCAAGCCCTTTGCCAACTGGATCTGGGGCGGCTGTATCCTGATGGCGCTTGGCGGTTTCATCAGCCTGTCGGACCGTCGTTTTCGCGTCGCGGCCGGAGCTCGCAAAGCACCCGAAGGTGGAGTGCCTGCAGAATGACCCGGATGCTTGTCCTGTGCGCTGCCTTGCTGGCCTGTTTGATGGCCCCGCTTACTGCGATGGCTGTTGAGCCCGATGAAGTTCTGGATGACCCGGCGCTAGAGCAACGCGCCCGTGACCTGAGCCAGGGGTTGCGGTGCCTGGTTTGTCGCAATGAAAGCATTGATGAGAGCAACGCTGATCTGGCACGGGATCTGCGCCTGCTGGTGCGCGAACGGCTGGTGGCGGGGGACAGCGACGATGAGGCCATCGAGTTCATTGTCGATCGCTATGGTGAGTATGTTCTGCTCAAGCCCACGGTGACAGGGGCGAACTGGCTGTTGTGGGCGGCTGGGCCAATCATGCTGATGGTTGCTGCAGGTGTTGGGATCATCTATCTGCGTGGACGGTCACAGGCTGCGCCGACTCCCGAGGAAAAACTCAGCGACGATGAGCAGGCGCGGCTGAAAGAAATTCTCGACGATTGACGCGCCGTCCCCCTTTTCTCTGACGCGCGCTTGGGTCAGGCTGCGTCAAACCCTGCATATGTGAAGGCCTTTGTCATGGAATACCAAACCATCACGCTCGACATCACGGACGGTCTGGCCGTTCTGACGCTCAATCGCCCGGACAAGATGAACTCGCTGACCTCGCAGATGCGGGCCGAGATCACCTATGCCATGCGCGAGGCCGCCAAGACCTCGCGCGCCATCGTGTTGACTGGGGCAGGCGGGGCGTTTTGCACGGGCCAGGATCTGGGTGATGCAGGCTCATCCGGCAAGATCGACTTGGAACGGACACTGCGCGACGAATACAACCCGATGCTTGAAGCGGTCTATGATTGCCCGGTGCCGACGATCGCGGCCGTGAACGGCCCGGCGGCGGGGGCCGGGGCCAATCTGGCACTGTGCGCGGATGTGGTGATTGCCACCGAAAGCGCTTATTTTTTGCAGGCATTTTCCCGCATCGGACTGATGCCAGACGCAGGCGGAACCTGGTTTATGCCGCGTCAAATGGGCATGGCTAAGGCAATGGGGGCGGCTCTGTTCGCCGACAAGATCAGTGCCCGTCAGGCCGATGACTGGGGTATGATCTGGGAAGCTGTTTCAGACGATGCCTTTGACGCACATTGGCGCAAGCGCGCCGCGACTTTGGCGAAAGGTCCGACGGCGGCATACGGCGCGATCAAAAAAGCTGTCCGTGGGACGTATGATAACAACCTGCCGGATCAATTGAACCGCGAAGCACATTTGCAGGGCGAATGCGGTCGCACGCGGGACTTTCAGGAAGGTGTCGTTGCCTTCATGCAAAAACGTCCGGCCGAGTTCGAAGGCCGCTGAGGGCGCACTTGGGCTCTGCCCCAGACCCTAGGACATTTTCGGAGAGAAGAAGAGGGAGCGCCGCAGGACGCTCCCTTTGTCGTTCAGGCGCGGCGACGCCGACGGTTGCGGCGCTCGGGGGCGGCTGAAGCGTCATCACCGGTGCCATCGCTGGCCGATGTGAACGCACCAAGCTTTTCTGTGATCTGGTCCAGCGTCGGGCGGTCACCACGTGGCGTAGTGTCCAGAGCGTTGCGCATCGAACGCAGGTGATCAGGCATGGTACCGCAGCAGCCGCCAATGATCTTGGCGCCAGAATTGCGCGCCATCACCGCATATTCGCCCATCAGTTCCGGCGTGCCGTCATAGTGGATGTGGCCGTCGACATACTTGGGTATGCCTGCATTGCCCTTGGAAATGATCGGACGCTCTGTCCCTTGGGCGGCAAAGCCCAGAACGGTGCGCAGAATGTCCGACGAGCCGGTGCCGCAGTTGGCGCCAAAGGCAAGCGGCGCGTTTGGCAGGCTTTCGACCAGCTGCACCATATCGGCGGAGGTCACGCCCATCATGGTACGGCCTGCGGTGTCAAAGCTCATGGTGCCAACCCAAGGCATGTCGGCCATTGCAAAGGCTTCGGCAGCGGCGCGGTATTCTTCGGGAGCCGAGATCGTCTCGAGCCACAAAACATCAACGCCGCCCTCTTTCAGGCCCTCGGCCTGTTCGTGGAACATCTCGACAGCAGCGGCGTGGCTCAGCGACCCGACGGGCTCCATGATTTCACCGGTTGGGCCGACTGACCCTGCGACGATGACCTTACGGCCCGCTTTGTCGGCCACTTCGCGGCCCAATTCGGCACCTGCGCGGTTCAACTCGCGTACGCGACCTTGAGCGTCGTGCAGTTTCAGGCGGGCGGCGGTGCCACCGAATGTGTTGGTCAGAAACAGGTCGCTGCCGGCATCGACTGAACCCTGATAGAGCGCGCGGATTTTTGCAGGCTCATCCACGTTCCACAGTTCAGGCGCATCGCCTGACTGCAGTCCCATGTTGAACAGGTTGGTGCCGGTTGCGCCATCGGCAAGGATGACATCGTGGCTTTCCAGCATGGCGGAGAACGCATTGGTCATGATCGTGTTCCTGAGAAGAAGGGGCCGGATTCATAGCCCGGAAATACAGACACCCCGTCTCTCATGAACGGGGTGTCAAATCAAATTCATAAAACTCATGAAGATCATGAGCCCATCAGCAAGTCAGCTTAGCCGACCTCATTCATGATCTGCTCTTTGGCTTCAGGCATCAGTTCGGCCATTTTGGCGCGAATGGCATCCGCGTCGGCGATCCCGTTCAGGTCACCTTCGACTTTGCGCACCACATCTTCGTGGTCGGCCTCTTCGAAATCGGCCAGAACAACGCTCTTGGCATACTCTGCGGCGTCGTCGCCCGATTTGCCCATCAGCTCTGCGGCCCAAAGCCCCACCAGTTTGTTGCGGCGCGCAACAGCTTTGAATTGCATTTCCTCGTCATGCGCGAACTTGTTTTCAAACGCATTTTCGCGGTCGTCGAATGTGCTCATTGGCTAGGCCCTTTTATCAGTAAAACCGTTGATCAACATATGACGCCGGACAATCATATCTGCAAGAGGGCGCACCCAACTTGCGACACTGCGGCGCTTGCACTATGAGAGCGGCAAAGCGGGGGGACTCATTTCCCCACACATCCTGGAAAGGTTGCCCATGGCACGTCGCAAAAAGATCTACGAAGGCAAAGCCAAGACCCTGTACGAAGGCCCCGAACCGGGCACCATCGTGCAGTATTTCAAGGATGACGCGACCGCCTTCAACGCCGAGAAGAAAGACGTGATCGAAGGCAAGGGCGTACTCAACAACCTGCTGAGCGAATATTTCATGGTAGGCTTGGGTCAGGTGGGTGTTCCCACGCACTTCCTGAAACGCCTCAATATGCGTGAACAGCTGGTGCGCTCGTGTGAGATTGTGCCGTTGGAAGTCATCGTGCGCAACTATGCCGCGGGGACCATGTCCAAGCGTCTGGGCATTGACGAAGGCACGCAATTGCCGCGCCCGATCGTAGAATATTGCTACAAAGACGACAGCCTTGGCGATCCGCTTGTCACCGAAGAGCATATCGCCGCCTTTGGTTGGGCCAGCCAGCAGGACATGGACGATATTCTGAGCCTGGCGCTGCGGGTGAACGATTTCATGTCGGGCATTATGTATGGCGTCGGCATCAAGTTGGTCGATTTCAAAATCGAGATTGGCCGCATCTATGACGGCGATTTCCAGCGTCTGGTGGTTGCTGACGAGATCAGCCCCGACAGCTGCCGCCTGTGGGACATGGAAACCAACCAGAAACTGGACAAGGACGTGTTTCGCCGCGATCTCGGCAGCCTGACGGATGCCTATTCCGAGGTCGCGCGCCGTCTGGGTCTGATGCCGAACAACCCGGCCTCGATCACCAAACCGACGCTGATCAATTGAATTCCTCGCCTCGTTGAGGTTGAGACCACGAAAACAAGATGAAGCCTGACAAAGGTTCTCGAACCTGAGCCAAAGGACGACGCGACATGAAAGCACGGGTGCATGTAATGCTGAAGAACGGGGTTCTGGACCCGCAGGGCGAGGCCGTGCGCCACGCATTGGGTGCCATGGGCTTTGACAAGGTCGAAGGCGTGCGTCAGGGCAAGGTGATCGACTTGGATCTGGCCGCAGGCGCGACCGAGGCGGATGTAACCGCCATGTGCGAAAAGCTGCTGGCCAACACCGTGATCGAATCCTACAGCATCGAGATGCAGGGATGAAAGCAGCGGTCGTAGTTTTCCCGGGTTCGAACTGTGACCGCGATCTGGCGGTAGCGTTTGAACAGGCGGGATTTGATGTCTCGATGGTCTGGCACAAGGACAACGCGTTGCCCGAAGGGGTGGACATTGTTGGCGTACCGGGCGGGTTCTCCTACGGCGACTACCTGCGCTGCGGCGCCATTGCCGCGCAATCGCCGATTTGCAAGGCCGTTGCTGCGCATACCGAGCGTGGCGGTTATGCCTTTGGCGTTTGCAACGGATTTCAAGTGCTGACCGAAACCGGCATCCTGCCGGGTGCGCTGCTGCGCAATGCGGGGTTGAAGTACATCTGCAAAACCATTGGCCTTAAAGTGGAAACCAGCAACAGCGCCTTTACCGAAGGGTATAACGCAGGCGATGTGATCGGCATTCCTATCGCGCACCACGACGGCAACTACTTTGCCGATGACGAGACGCTGGCCGCACTGCGCGATCAGGACCGTATCGCGTTCACCTATACCGAGAACCCCAATGGTTCGCGCGATGACATCGCCGGCATCCTGTCGGAAAACCGCCGCGTGCTTGGCATGATGCCTCACCCGGAACGGGCGGCGGATGAAGGCCACGGCGGCACCGACGGAACGGCGCTCTTCCGCGCATTGGCAGGCGTGCTCACGCCAGCCTGACTTGAGTAGATGGCCCCGTGCGCGTAGCGTGGGGCCATGAGCAGCACCTCTAGGAAAGCGACGGAACTTCCATTGGCTTGGCCCAGGTCTTCGGCAATCAGCTGGCGTGTGCGGCTGGCTTTGGTTGTTTTGCTAGTGGTAGCAACGGCCACGGTTTGGGTCACCAACAGGTTGCTGACGGACCGGTTTACTGAAAGCACGCGCAACCGGGCTGAACTGCGATTGACGCTTTATTCCGGTAACTTGCTTAGCGAACTGCGCCGTAATGCGATCGTGCCTCAGTTGCTGGCTCGAGACCCAACTTTGATTTCGGCGCTACAGTCCAACGACTTCAGCCGTTCGACCCAGCGCCTGATTTCCTTTGTCGAGGAAATCGGGGCGGCGTCTCTCATGCTGTTGGATTCTGATGGGCGCACAGTGGCTGCCACCGATCGGAACCGTCTTGGGGAACCGCATCGTGGCGAGCCGCACTTTGTAGATGCGATGCGAGCCAATGCAACGGTTTTTACCGTCATTCCACGCGAGGCGGGCGGATATAGTTTTACCTACGCGCGCCGACTTGAAGATGGATCCGAAATTCTTGGCATTATCGTGGTAGAGGTTGATCTGGCCAAGTTTGAACGCGCCTGGTCAGGCATTTCCGATGCGGTGATGGTAACCGACAGCACTGGCTCGATCATTTTGGCAACCGAACCTCGCTGGCGCGGTTTGAACGAGGCCGAAGCCTTGCAGCGGCAAACCCCGCAGGGCGCCATTCAACGCGCCATCCGTGTGACAGCGGATTGGACCGCGCTTCCAGCTGACGCCTATCTGCAGGGTGAGGCGGTGATGCGAATGGAGAGCCGTATTCCTTTCCGAGGGTGGCAGATGACGTCTTTCACCACCTACGCCTCGATCCGCGAGCGAGTGAATGGTGTGTTGGCGCTTGAAATCATGGGATTCGCGATTCTGCTGGCGCTGGCCTTCTATGCGCTCAGTCGTAAGACAGCAGTTCGCATGGCGCTGTTCCAGCGCGAGTCGGCAGAGCTTCGCGCATTGAACGCGCGGCTACAGCGGGAAATTGCTGAGCGGGAGCGGGTGCAAAAGACGCTGGAAGTGGCCGAACAGAGCCTTGCGCAAAGCTCAAAACTCGCTGCTTTGGGCGAGATGTCAGCAGCCGTGAGCCACGAGTTGAACCAGCCGCTGGCGGCAATGAAAACTTATCTGGCAGGTGCTCGTCTGTTGCTGCGTCGCAACCGTCCCGAGGAGGCGCTGGCGAGCTTTGGACGGATCGACAGTTTGATCGAACGCATGGGTGCGATCACCCGGCAGCTCAAGTCGTATGCCCGTAAGGGCGGTGAGACGCTTTCGCCTGTAAACATGGGCGATGCACTGGCCTCGTCCCTATCCATGATGGAACCGCAGCTGCGTCAGAGGCAGGTACAGATCACTCAAATTCTGCCCGATGATCAGGTGCAGGTCATGGGCGACAGACTGCGTATTGAGCAGGTAATGGTGAACCTCTTGCGGAATGCACTGGATGCCACCAAATCAGTAAGGGACCCCGAGGTGGAAATCATTCTGGCCGCAGGGGAAACCGCGACGCTGACTGTGCGCGACAATGGTCAGGGGATCGAGGATTTCGATGCCCTGTTCGAGCCGTTCTATACCACCAAACAGCCGGGCGATGGGGTGGGACTGGGGCTTGCCATCTCGTCCGGGATCGTGAACGACCTTGGGGGGCGCCTGACGGCGCGCAACGGGCAAAACGGCGGCGCGGTCTTTGAAATGCAGCTGCCGATTTTAGAGGATGGCCTTGAGGCCGCGGAATGACGAGGTACCAGTATGGCACAGGCCATGAAAATCGCGATTGTCGACGACGAACAGGATATGCGTCAGTCCATCAGCCAGTGGTTGGCTTTGTCAGGCTATGACACCGAAACCTTTGGCAGCGCCGAAGAAGCGCTCAAGGTTTTGGGGCCGGATTACCCGGGCATCGTGATTTCGGACATCAAGATGCCTGGCATGGATGGAATGCAGTTCCTGAAAAAGCTGATGGGTTCGGATAGTACTTTGCCGGTGATCATGATCACCGGGCACGGCGATGTTCCCATGGCGGTCGAAGCGATGCGAGTGGGGGCATTTGACTTCCTGGAGAAACCGTTCAACCCGGACCGTATGTCCGAGCTTGCCAAACGCGCCACCAACGCCCGACGGCTGACAATGGACAATCGCGCACTGCGACGCGAGTTGAGTGATGGTACTCAATTGATGAACAAGCTCATCGGTGCCAGCCCGGTGATGGAGCGGTTGAAAGAAGATATTCTGGATCTGGGGCAGGCCGATGGTCACGTATTGATCGACGGCGAAACCGGAACCGGTAAAACTCTGGTGGCCCATGCATTGCACGCAGTTGGCAGCCGGGCGGGCAAGAAATTTGTACTGGTGTCCTGCGGTGCTTTGGAGGAAGAGGCCTTGGCCAAGCGCCTCTTTGGTCCGATGTTGCCAGAGGATACGCAACTTCCTGCCATCGAAGAGGCGCGTGGGGGCACTTTGGTTTTGGAAGACATCGAAGCGCTTAGCGATACATTGCAAGCGCGTCTTCTGAACGTGATCAATGAGCAGGGAACGCCAGCCGAAACCCGTATTGTTGCCATTTCAAATCTGCAGGAAGCGGGTCGGACATGTGAAGATGCCTTGCGCCCGGACCTGTTCTATCGCTTGGCCGCACTGCGGATTACCATGCCCCCACTACGCCAGAGGGGAGAGGATATACTGTCGCTCTTTACCCGTCTCAGCGAGCAGTTTGCCGATGAGTATGGCTGTGATGCGCCGCAGGTGTCGGCACAAGAAGCCGCGCAACTGTTGCAGGCTCCTTGGCCGGGCAATGTGCGCCAGCTGATCAACATTGCCGAACGCGCAGTGCTGCAAGCCCGCCGAGGGTCCGGAACGATTGCTTCTCTACTGATGTCCGACCACGAAGAAATGCAGCCAGTGATGACGACCGAGGGCAAGCCACTCAAGGAATATGTTGAGGCCTTCGAACGCATGCTGATCGACAACACTATGCGCCGCCACAAAGGCTCGATTGCCAGCGTGATGGAAGAGCTCTGCCTTCCACGCCGCACGTTGAACGAAAAGATGGCCAAATACGGTTTGCAACGGTCGGATTATCTGTAAGACTGGGTGTTCGCTACTCTTTTCCGGGCGCGAAGTCATTACGGATTTCAATCAAGGGTTGAGTGTAACGGAGTGAAATCCCGTCATGTCTTGGTGAAGATACATTGACCTATTGTCTTTTCCACAGGTCTGCCCTTATGTTGGCGGGACGGGCAGCGCACATCCTGCGTACTAAGCCCCAAATCTGAGATCTCGCTGTTTGATCTGCTACGGCACAAAGCCGAAGGATCCAACAGACCGATTGAGCCCTGAAAGGGGCGCTGTAGTGCCTTCGCTCCAATGCGGGCGAAAGGAATAAATGGGCAGGCGCAGGGACACACCCCGCCTGTCGGAGAAGAACCGCGATGACGCGCGCGCTAGTTTCGAGAAACCGGGCAGGGGGCCAATTGGCCAAACCCTGCCGCGCGCCGTTCTCTATCGCCCCTACAAGACACCTCCCCAATCTCACCGGACCGCCAGGACAGGTCAGGTACGGGCGATTGCGGCGGTGCACCAAGGTAACATGGCAAAGAAGATGCTCATTGATGCCACCCATGCCGAGGAAACTCGGGTTGTGGTGGTCGACGGAAACAAGGTCGAGGAGTTCGATTTTGAATCCGAAAACAAGCGCCAGCTTGCTGGCAATATCTACCTCGCAAAGGTAACCCGGGTCGAGCCGTCGCTGCAGGCGGCCTTTGTGGACTATGGCGGCAACCGCCATGGGTTCTTGGCCTTTTCCGAAATCCATCCCGACTACTATCAAATCCCGGTCGCAGACCGCGAAGCCCTGATGGAAGAAGAACGTGCTTATGCCGAGGCAATGAAAGCGCGCGACGAAGAAGAAGAGGCCAAGCCGAAACGCAAATCTCGGTCGCGATCAAAATCCAAGGCGGCTCGGGTCAAGTCCGAAGATGCGGTGGAGACCAAAGAGGTCGAGAGCGAAATCAGCGGTATGGAGACCATTGATCTCACCGATGATGGTGAAGATCAAATCACCGATCCGCTTGAAGGCAGTTCCCCTATGGAACGGGTTGCGGATACACCTGTCGAGGAACCTGTGGCTTCCGATGGTGAAGAAGCGGCTGAACCTGCTAATGAAGCAGATGCAGAGGTCGAGGTAGAAGCGTCAACCGAAGATGCGCCTGCTGAAGAAGCCGATGAAGTTCAGGCCAAGGAAGAGAACGCCGAGGGCGTCGAAACGCCCAAAGCAGAAGATACTCCTGAAACAGCTGACGCGCAGCCCGAAGAGGCCGCCGCAGAAGAAACTGTTGAAAACAACAGCGAAGACGGCTCTTCGGCAGACCCGGAAGACGCAACTGTTGAGGCGTCGGACGAGTCGCAAGATGCGTCGGACGACGAAGGAGAAGAAGACGAGATCGAGTCCAAGGCTGACGCGACCTCGAAAGATGACAGCATCGAATCCGTTGCGGATGAGGATGACAGCGACGATATCCGTCCGCCGCGCAAACCGCGCCCGCGTCGTTACAAGATCCAGGAAGTCATCAAGGTCCGTCAGGTTCTGTTGGTGCAGGTCGTCAAAGAAGAGCGCGGCAACAAGGGCGCAGCTCTGACCACATATCTGTCGCTGGCTTAGCCGCTACTGCGTTTTGATGCCCAACACCGCACGTGGGGGTGGCATCAGCCGCAAGATCACCAACGCCGCCGACCGCAAGAAACTGAAGGAAATCGCTGCTGAAATTGACGTGCCCACCGGCGC
Source organism: Falsiruegeria sp. JB4-1 (assembly GCF_055693495.1). Taxonomy (NCBI): domain Bacteria; kingdom Pseudomonadati; phylum Pseudomonadota; class Alphaproteobacteria; order Rhodobacterales; family Roseobacteraceae; genus Falsiruegeria; species Falsiruegeria sp. JB4-1. Next base: position 2,380,499 of record NZ_JBVFTZ010000001.1, on the reverse strand, counting down.
GGGCCTGATTGTACGCACGGCCGGTGCCAAACGCACCAAAGCCGAGATCAAGCGCGACTATGAATACCTGCAACGCTTGTGGGAGCAGATCCGTGAACTTACGCTCAAGTCGATCGCGCCTGCCAAAATCTATGAAGAAGGCGACCTGATCAAACGCTCGATCCGCGACTTGTATAACCGCGAGATTGACGAGGTCTTTGTCGAGGGCGAACGCGGCTACCGCATCGCCAAGGACTTCATGAAGATGATCATGCCGTCTCACGCCAAAAACGTGAAGCGGTACGAGGACGCGCTGCCGCTGTTCGCACGCTATCAGGTGGAAAGCTACCTCGCGGGGATGTTCAACCCGACCGTGCAGCTGAAATCGGGTGGTTACATCGTCATCGGCGTGACCGAAGCTCTGGTCGCCATCGACGTCAACTCTGGCCGGGCCACCAAAGAGGGCTCGATCGAGGAAACGGCACTCAAGACCAATCTGGAAGCTGCCGAAGAAGTGGCGCGCCAGCTGCGTCTGCGTGACCTTGCCGGTCTGATCGTCATCGATTTCATCGATATGGACGAGCGCAAAAACAACGCCGCCGTTGAAAAGCGGATGAAGGACAAGCTTAAGACCGACCGCGCGCGCATCCAGGTGGGCCGCATCTCGGGCTTTGGCCTGATGGAGATGAGCCGTCAGCGTTTGCGTCCGGGCATGATCGAGGCCACGACGCAACCTTGCCCGCATTGTCACGGCACTGGTCTGATCCGTTCGGACGATAACATGGCGTTGTCGATCCTGCGCCAGATCGAAGAGGAAGGCACCCGCCGCCGCTCGCGCGAGGTTTTGGTTCGTTGCCCGGTGAGCATCGCAAACTTCCTGATGAACCAGAAACGCGAGCACATTGCTCAGATCGAAGCGCGATATGGCCTATCAATTCGGATTGAGGGCGACGTTCATCTGGTCAGCCCTGATTTCTCGATAGAGAAGTTCAAAACGGCAACTCGCAAGGTGCCAGAGGCTACGGCGCCTGTGGTTTCGGTTGATACCTCGTTGATGGATCAGGTTGACGCTGACGAATCTGATGAAGCTGAGGCCGAAATCGAAACACAGGAAGCCGTAGACACTGACGATAGCAAACCCAAACGCAAACGCCGTCGTCGGCGTCGTCGTCGGAGTGGAAATGGCGGCGAGCAAACACAGCAAGCTGAGGGCGAAGAGAGCGACGAGGAAGAGTCCAAGCAGGAAGATGCGGACTCTGCACTTGAAGAAGGTGAAATCTCTGCTGATGGCGAACAGGGTGAAGTAGAAAAGCCCGCAGAAGCTGAAACGGCTGAAGAAGCGCCAAAACCTAAGCGCCGTCGTCGAACCCGCAAGAAAGCTGATGACGCGTCAGTAGAAGAGCCCACGACCGAAAGTGTCGAGGCTCAAGCGGCCGAAGGTGAAGTCGCCACAGTGGGCGAAGAAGAACCTAAGAAAGAGGCCAAACCCAAACGTCGCCGTACACGCAAGAAAGTCGAACCCGAGGTTGCTGTTGAACAACAGGAAACCGATGGTCAGATCGAAGATGCCAGTGCGGACAATGCGAAAGAGGTCGACGCGTCAGTTCAGGAAACTGAGGCTCCTGTCGAGGCTGTTGAAGTTGCTGAGGAACCCGCATCAGAGAATGCGAGCGAGGCGCAAAGCGAAGACAGTGCTTCTGAGGGACAACAACTGGCAGAGACTGTTGCGCCAGACGTGCCTCAAGAACCTGAAGTCGTGAAAGAAGAACCCGCCAAGGCTGTTGCAGATGAGGTCCCGGAGGCGCAAGTTGAAGAAACTCAACCTGAACCGGTGCTGGAAACTGTTGCTGAGGTACCAGCCTCTGCACCTGAACCTACTGAGCCGCCAAAGCCCAAGAAACGCGGCTGGTGGTCCTTGGGAAGTTAACTTCGCCGGAACAATCGGATTGTGTGACCCGGTTGGTCACCTGATCTAACAAGCTGAAAGTAGAAAGCCCTCAAAGGATTCTTTGGGGGCTTTTTCTTTGAGCGACAGCACAAGTTGTCTGTGCAGAAGCATCCGCTGCATCGACGCGGGTGATCTAGGTTATGGTTTATTCGACAGTATCCAATCTCGAACGTTCAGGGCTTGATGGCTCAACTGGCGATTGCTCGACCAAACAAGATAAAACCCCTTACCTGATCGCCATTGCCAATCGGTTCGCGCGGCCAGCAGACCCTGTTCGACCAACCTGTCCGCAATGTGGTGCCAACCAAACGCAAATCCTTCTCCGGCCATTGCTGCCTGAAGAACCAGAGCATAGTCGTTGAGCCGAAGACCTTCGCTCGGCACCGCGTCACGAATGTCAAATTGTGCGAACCAGTCACGCCATGTCGGGCGCTCCCTTACGGGTTCCTCTAGATGGATCAATCTTTGGTGGAGGAGGCCGGGTAGGCTTCGTAACCCAAGGGCCGCTGCCATTGTCCGGGGGGCAGCCACGGGATAGATGATTTCTTCGGCGATAAGCGCGCTTTCACATCCTGACCAGTCACCGGTTCCACGGCGAACGGCCAAGCTTATGTTCTCCGTATCAATATCTGGTTCGCGGTCACTTGATTGTAATCTCAGGTCGATGTGTGGATGTTGTGTTTTTAGGTCGGAAAGGCGCGGCATCATCCAATAGTTATTAAATGCAGTCGACGCGCTCAGAGTCACGTATTCCGGTCGGGCGAGTTGCCGGATGGCCGAGGCGGATTGCGCTAGATGCTCGAACGCCAACGTTACATCCGTCAAAAGCCTTTCTCCTGCCACCGTAAGTGAAACCTTGCGGTGTTTCCGTGTGAACAATGCAGTGCCCAGGCTTTCTTCCAGTTGTCGGATCGAGGCGCTGACCGCAGGCTGCTGCACGTTCAATTCTTTAGCGGCCCTGGTGAACGAACCAAGGCGCGCAGCGGCTTCAAAAACAACCAGGTGCCGTGGGGAAGAAAGATGTCGCCAAAGGTTTTGCATAATTTGAAATTATCCTAACGATTACTTTTTTCAAGCGTCACAGGCGCTCCTGAGGTTGATAGAAGTTATCCAAACCAAAGGGAGAGTTTCCATGGCCAGACGAAGTCGAAAACGTCAGTCCCGTGATGTCGTTGAGGGAGCTCCGGCTTCACCCTGCGTCAAGCGAACGCTTCCCTTTTTGATCCTCTGGATGACGAACAAATGGTTCGCTTGGAAGACCAGGTTGACTGGCTGATGCAAGAGGTCGGCGTTGCGTTCCGCGATGACCCGGTTGCGCTGGAACTATGGAAACGCGAAGGCGCAAGTATCGAAGGGGATATCGTCCGTGCCCCGGCTGATTGGATCCGCTCGCTTTGTGCAAAAGCGCCATCCCAATTTACCCAGCTTGCTCGCAACCCCGAGCGTTCCGTCCGAATTGGAGGGCGAAACCAAGTGTTTGCTCCGATTTACGGGGCACCATTCGTGCGTGATCTTGATGGTGGCCGTCGCTATGGGGATATGAAGGCGTTTCGCGATCTCGTGCGACTCACCTACATGCTGCCCGGGTTGCACCACGGCGGTTTTGTCACTTGTGAACCATGCGACGAACCGGTGAGTAAACGCCATCTGGACATGTTGCTGGCCCATATGACCCTGTCGGACAAACCGCACCTTGGCGCCATCACGGAAATGAGCCGGGCACAAGACAGCGTCGACATGGCTGAAATCGTCTTTGGCAAGGAACTCATGGACAAGAATTGCGTGATCATGGGCAACGTCAACACCAATTCGCCAATGCTGGTCGACAAAGTGGTAACCGAAGCTGCCCGGGTCTATTCGCTCAGGGGGCAGGGTTTGGTCGTGGTCCCCTTTATCCTTTCCGGGGCCATGGGCCCAGTTTCCACGGCGGCATCCGTAGCTCAAGCCATGGCCGAGGCAATGATGGTCTGCGCTTATGTACAACTGTTGCGCCCGGGGGCGCCTTTCGTGCTTGGAAACTTCTTGTCTTCCATGTCACTCAAATCTGGCGCGCCCACGTTTGGGATGCCCGAGCCGGTCATTTCGAATTATGTGATCGGGCAACTTGCGCGGCGTGCGGGCCTGCCGCTTAGGTGCGGCGGATCGCTGACTGCTTCCAAGGTCGAAGATGCCCAGGCAGCTTATGAAAGTGCAGATTCGATGCATTCCACCATGTTGGCCGGGGCAAACTTCGTGCTTCATTCGGCCGGTTGGTTAGAGGGAGGTCTCTGTACGGGTTTTGAGAAACTCGTAATGGATGCGGATCGACTTGGGGGTTACCAAAAAGTTCTCGACCAGGGATTGGACACGTCTGACGAACAATTTGCTCGCGATTCCTATGACGAGGTTGATCCGGGCGGCCACTTTCTTGGGTCGTCGCATACGATGCGGAACTATCAGACAGCGTTCTATGAGCCAAAGCTGAGCGACAGTGAAAACGTGGAGAGCTGGGAAGAAGGCGGTTCCCTAGATATGCGACAGCGCGCCAACGCCCGTGTGCAGCAACTTCTAAGGGAATACCAAGAGCCGCCGATGGATGCATCCACGCGCGAAGAGCTGCACGCCTATGTGGCGAAACGCAAAGAAGAACTGCCCGATGCCTGGTACTAAAGGAGACTGAGAATGCCGGAAATTCAAACTGATGATGCCAGCAGCGGCAAACAGCTTCCCTCTCACGCAAAAGTCGTTGTTATCGGCGGTGGCGTCGTGGGGTGTTCGATCCTGTTTCACCTTGCCAAGTTTGGGTGGAGTGATGTCGTTCTGTTGGAACGCGATGAGTTGACTTCGGGGTCGAGTTGGCACGCGGCGGGGCAGATACACACTATCAGTTCAGACCCGAATATTTCACGTCTGCAAAGCTATACAATCGATCTTTATAAGGAGATCGAAGAAACCTCGGGCCATTCGGTTGGCCTGCACATTACAGGCGGGTTCTATGCTGCCTCGACGAAGGAATGGTACGATTACCTAAAGCGCGAGCGATCCAAAGCTCGCTACATGGGCTTGCAGCAGGAGTTCATCTCACCCAAAGAATTGGCTGAGCGACACCCCCTTATTGATCCAAAGCATTACTACGCGGCGCTCTGGGATGATCAGGATGGTGATCTGGATCCGTCCGGCGCGACATATGCCTTTGCAAAATCTGCGCGCGTTCATGGTGCGCAATATTTCACGCATTGCGGCGTGACTTCGATGGTGCAGCGACCTGATGGGTCTTGGGACCTGCACACTCCCAAAGGGATGATCAACGCCGAGCAGGTGGTAAATTGCGGCGGTCTCTGGGCCCGGGAAGTGGGGCATATGTCCGGTATCCATCTGCCTGTACAACCGATGGAGCACCATTATCTGATCACCGAAACCATCCCCTTGATCCGAGACCGGATGGAAACACTTGGAGAGGATGGACGTTTGCCTGCGGGAATCGATTACGAGGCTAACATCTATTTCCGGCAGGAACGTCAGGGAATGTTGCTCGGCACCTATGAGCCAAAATCAACACCGTGGAAGGTTGAGGGGACGCCGTGGGACTTTGGTCACGAGTTGCTGCAACCCGATCTAGATCGGATCGCGGATAGGTTGGAAATGTCATTCGACCGCATCCCAACCATTGGACAGGCAGGGATCAAGGACATGATCAATGGTCCTTTCACATTTGGCCCTGACGGTAATCCAATGATCGGACCAGTGCCTGGTATGAAAAACTACTGGGTTGCCGTAGGGGTCATGGCCGGGTTCTGCCAAGGTGGTGGCGTGGGCCTGACTATGGCCGAATGGATGATGGACGGAGAACCCTCTATCGACGTTTGGGCCATGGATGTTGCCCGCTTCGGAGAGTTCGCAACGCCGGATTGGGGCACCGTGAAGTCTTCAGAGAACTACGAGCGGCGATTTGTGATGACTTTTCCGAACGAAACCCTGCCAAAGGGTCGGATGCAAAAAACTACCGCTCTCTATGACCGTCTGGTCTCCAGGGGTGCACGCATGGGGCAGGGGTTTGGGTTGGAGAACGCGCTTTGGTTTGCTGACGGACCCGAAGACGCCCATGAAGAACCGACCTTTGAACGCAATCGCTCTCACGCGTTTGTAGCCCGCGAAGTGAAAGCGGTGCAGGATGCTGTCGGCGGAATTGAAATTGCGAATTTCTCAAAACATGATTTCAAAGGTGCTGGCGCACGAGCCTATTTGGATCGCGTGCTTGCTGGCCATGTTCCAAAACCCGGGCGACTGGCCCTGACGCCAATGTTGACGCCCAAGGGAAAACTGTATGGCGATCTGACAGTAGCTTGTCTTGCAGAGGATCACTTTATCCTGTTCGGGTCTGGCGCCATGCAGGAAGCGCACCGTCGCTGGTTCGAGCGCGATCTGCCCAAAGATGTGTCTTACGCAAACGTAAGCGATGAATGGCATGGTGTTGCGCTGTCCGGTCCCAAGTCGCGCGAACTGCTCCAGCGTATCACGCGCGATGATGTGACAACCATGAAGTTCCGAGACTTGCGACAGACTTTTGTTGCTGGTGTACCGGTGATCTTGAACCGGATCAGTTTCAGTGGCGAACTCGGGTATGAAATCTATTGTAAACCGCAATACCTGTTGCGGCTGGCTGAAGCCATCGAGGAGGCCGGGGCCGATCTGGGCTATTGCTGGTATGGCGCCCGCGCGTTGATGTCGATGCGGCTGGAAAAGGGATGGGGTGTATGGACGCTGGAGTTTCGACCGGACTTCAATGCGGTTGAAAGTGGCATGGATGCATTCATCAACTGGAAAAAGGACTTTGTAGGCAAAGAGGCAACAGAAATAGCCAAGGCAGAAGGAACAAAGCAAAGGCTTGTAACCATGAAGATCGACGTAGACGGCATTGATGTGTCCAACGACGAGGCGATCCTGAAAAATGGTGTAGCTGTGGGGTATGTTTCATCTGGGGGCTACGGCCACCGCGTCGGTCAATCGTTGGCAATGGGCTATGTGTCTACTGAAAACGCGGAGCCTGGCACGACACTGCAAGTCGAGATTCTGGGTGAAATGTATGATGCCGAGGTTCTTGGGGCGCCTGCCTATGACGCAAACGGGGCGAACATGCGCGTTTAGAAGGAAGCCAGGTTTCGCTGGGAAATGACCTGTTTTCATGGTCATTTCCCAATGGCTGGAAGGTGGATCACATCCAGAGGCGCAAATACGCCCGGCAACCAAGTGTACGCAACTTCACTTTTGTGAAAGTCAGATATCTGAGAGCCTATCGCTACTTCTGTGAGGCACTACTTGCGTTCGATCACGTAGACCTGATGGCTTTCCGTTTCAGATTGCGACACCAGCCGGTGGCCGCTTTCATTGCAAAAATGAGGTACGTCAATTATCGCGGCCGGGTCATCAGCCAAAAGGCGCAACAACGCTCCAGTGGGCATGGATTTAAGCCGTTTGCGGGCTTTTAGAACGGGCAGAGGGCACAGCAATCCCAGAGCGTCCAGCGTATCGGTTTCATCAGTCATGCACCTGAGATATGACGCCTGATCACGGCTGTCCACACTATCACCACGAGGATGTGACTGGATGGCCCCGTGACGCAGGCCAAGGGATGGCTTAAGTGCTGGAACATGTTCGGAATTGAGATCATAGACGCGGGCCTGATTCCCGCCATGATGGTGGCCCTGCTTGGCGGCGTCATCAGCTTTCTGTCACCCTGCGTCCTGCCCATCGTGCCACCCTATCTGGCCTACATGAGCGGCGTGACGATCAACGAGATGCAGGACGAGGCGCGGGCGCGCCGCAAGGCGACGATCGCGGCGCTGTTTTTTGTGCTGGGTCTGTCGACCGTCTTTTTGCTGTTGGGGTTCACTGCGTCGGCCTTTGGAGCCTTTGTCCTGCAGAACCAGGAGTTGTTCACCAAGATATCGGGCGGTGTGGTCATCCTGTTTGGTCTGCATTTCCTGGGCATCTTCCGTATTTCGATCCTGGATCGCGAGGCGAGAATGGAGACAGGTGAAGCGGGCGGGTCGAGCTTTGGCGCCTATGTTCTGGGTTTGGCCTTTGCCTTTGGCTGGACACCCTGTATCGGGCCGCAGTTGGGCGCGATCCTGTCACTGGCAGCGTCCGAGGCATCGGTAGCGCGCGGCACGTTGTTGCTGGGCGTCTATGCTGCAGGGCTTGGTATCCCGTTTCTGTTGGCCGCGATGTTCCTGAACCGCTCGATGCGGGTGATGAACAAGATCAAACCGCACATGGGCACCATCGAAAAGGTGATGGGTGGTCTGTTGTTACTTGTTGGAGTGATGCTGGTGACAGGAGCCTTCACACAGTTCAGCTGGTGGTTGCTGGAAACCTTCCCGGGTCTGGCCTTGTTGGGCTAACTCCGGTTCTTAAGATCCCGGGTGCTCCCGCCCGTCGTCAATTTTTCTTGCGAAAAACCTTCTCCCGTTGGGCCAGGCCTCGCTCCGCTCGGCGGTTGGTCCATGGGGCGGGCGTAAACCCGCAAAATGCTCTAGTCTTGCCACATTGATAGGTTATGCTTTTGCCAAAGAGGTCAGAGCATGAGCAGTCCAGTGCCCCAGAAACAGGTGCGTCGCCGCCGGGTGTTCTATATCCCCGGATACGACCCCATTCATCCGCGCCGCTACCGCGAGCTCTACCGCAAGGAAGGCACGGCCCAGGCCGGTATTTCGGGTTATGAGATAGGCCTGAAGCCCAAGACCACCAAGGGCCCTTACGGCTGGCATGTCGCCTCAACCCAGGACGGTGTTGCAGTCACGGCGGATGTCCAGGTTCTGGTCTGGTCTGACATCGTGCGCGACAGCATGTCGTCAACCATTCCGGCCACATACCTGCAACTGGCGCGCACGGCTTGGACCTACATCATGTCCGGTGCGTTATGGAGGCTGATGAAGCTTCGCAAGGGGCCTGTGATAGCGGCGCTCTATCCGGTTGGGATGTTGCTGCTGCAACTGCTGCTGGCGGGGCTTTTGGCCTGGGGTGTGGCGAGCGCTGTCTTGCTTTTAGATGGTTTTCTGCCGTCGCTCGCCTTGCGGGTTGCAGGCTGTGTTGTAGGGCTTGCGGCGGGCATTGCCTTGCTGCGGTGGTTCCGGGCGCGGGATGGCAAGTTCTTTGCCTATTACTTGATGCATGATTATGCCTATTCGGCGCAATCGCAGGGGGCTAATCCGCCCGAGCTTGAAGCACGGATCGCGGAATTCACTGAGTTGGTGGCGGAGGCACTGCAAAGCAATGTCGACGAGGTGCTGGTAGTCGGGCATTCCTCAGGCGCGCATGTGGGCGTTTCGGTTCTAGCCGATCTGATACGGCAGGGTCGGGTGCCTGAAGAGGGGCCTGCACTTGGGTTTATGTCGCTGGGGCAGGTTGTACCTATGGTGTCATTCCTGCCAGAAGCCACCCGACTGCGCACTGATTTACAGTACCTATGTAGCCGCGATGAGCTTGCATGGGTCGATGTCTCGGCCCCCGGCGATGGCTGTGCCTTTGCGCTCTGTGATCCAGTGACAGTCAGCGGTGTGGCCACAGACGAGAAGCGCTGGCCGCTTGTTTTCTCTGCGGCGTTCACACAAACCCTGTCGCCTGAACGGTGGGCCGAATTGCGCTGGCGGTTCTTCCGACTGCATTTCCAGTATCTTTGCGCCTTCGACCGTCCCGGTGACTACGATTATTTCCGCATCACGGCTGGTCCTCTGACACTGGCCGAGCGGTACCGCGATCGTGCCCCGTCGAAATCGCGCATCGACGCGGCCGTTTCCAAATACACATCGGTGGCCGCTGCATGATCCCGCCAAAACCGCCCGCACGGCCTGACAAGGTCTCGCTCGGCCGCTACATGCGCCTGTTTCGACAAGACATCCTGTCGGCCCAACCCGCGCGCCTATACCGGGCCTGGATGGCCGAGTTCAAAACGCCGTTCTTTCGCTCGTTCCTGATGAACCAACCTGAATTGGTGGATGAGGTTCTGAAACAGCGTCCCGACGACTTTCCCAAATCCAGCCGGATAAGCGAGGGGCTGCGTCCGCTGTTGGGGGACTCGGTGTTTTTGACCAACGGAGACACATGGAAGCGCCAACGTCGCATCATTGACCCCGCCTTCGAAGGCGGACGCCTGCGCGACACGTTTCCGGCAATGTGGGCGGCGGCCGAGGCTTGCGTTGCCCGGATGCATGGGCAGGTGGATCAAGTTGTCGAAATCGAAGAGATCACCAGCCACGCCGCCGCTGATGTGATCTTTCGCACGCTTTTTTCATTGCCGATCGAACATGAGGTGGCCGCCGAGGTGTTCCACCAGTTCCGCGCCTATCAGCGGGAACAACCTATCTTGAACATCGCGGCCTTCATTCCGTTGCCGCGCTGGATGCCCCGGTTTCATTCGCGCAAGACGAAGGCCACCGCCAAGACGATCCGCAACCTGATCACGCAGCTTACAACCGAACGCATGGCGCAGATCAAAGACGGATCTGCGCCCGATGATCTGGCGACCAAGATCATGACGACCGCTGACCCGAAGACGGGTGATCGGTTCAGCACGCAAGAGATGGTTGACCAGGTGGCGATCTTTTTCCTTGCCGGGCATGAAACCAGCGCCTCTGCGCTCGCCTGGACGCTTTACCTGATGGCGCTCTATCCGGACTGGCAAGAGAAGCTGTCAGCAGAAGCTCAGGTGTTGGATACACCAGATTTCTCGGTCATGTCCAAACTCAAGCTCAGCCGGGATGTGTTCCGCGAGGCGCTACGCCTTTATCCACCCGTGCCGATGATGGTGCGGCAGGCCACTTGCCCCGAACGGTTCAGGGATCGCGACGTGCCTAAGGGGTCTCAAATCGTGCTCAGTCCATGGCATCTGCATCGGCATGAAAGGCTGTGGGATAACCCCGACGGTTTTGATCCGACCCGATGGGCGACCGAGAATGGAAAAAAATGCCAGCGAGAGGCCTATATGCCGTTCTCCGCTGGTGCCCGTGTTTGCACCGGGGCGGGCTTTGCGATGGTTGAAGGGCCATTGATCCTGTCGATGATATTGCAGGCCTATCGCGTGGAGCGGGTCGAGGGCCGCGACCCGGTGCCAGTCGCCCATCTGACAGTGCGGTCAAAAGACGGCATCTGGCTGCGTCTTGTCCGGCGCTAACAATCTACCATCCCGCAATCGCTTGCTGTATGCGGGGCGGGACGTGGAATCAATTTACGGGAAAGAGATATGTCCAAGGCAGAACAGCGCGAACAGATGGCCAACGGCGCGGGTTTCATCGCGGCCCTCGACCAGAGCGGCGGCTCGACCCCAAAGGCGCTGGCGCTTTATGGCGTTGATGCAGCGCAGTACGGATCCGAAGAAGAAATGTTTGCCGAGATCCAGAACATGCGCGCCCGCATTATCCTGTCGGACGACTTTAACAAGGCCAAGGTGATCGGCGCGATCCTGTTCGAACGCACTCTGGGCGAGCAGATCAACGGCAAATCCGTAGCTGACTATATTTGGTCGGAAAAGGGTGTCGTGCCGTTCCTGAAGATCGACAAGGGTTTGGAAGACGAGGCAAACGGTGTTCAGATGATGAAACCGATCCCCGGTCTGGCGGACACTCTGGCGAAGGCGACAGGTGTGTTCGGCACCAAAGAGCGTTCCGTCATTCATGAGGCCAACGCGACAGGTATCGCCGCCGTTGTGGCACAGCAGTTCCAGGTTGCCCGCGAAGTGATCGCAGCAGGCATGGTCCCTATTGTCGAACCCGAGGTCAACATCCACTCGGAAACCAAGGCCGAAGCTGAGGAGATTTTGAAGGCTGAGATTCTGAAAAATCTGGAAACTCTGGACGAGGGCCAGGACGTGATGCTCAAGCTTACAATCCCGTCCGAGGCGAACCTCTATGACGCGCTCGCCGATCACGCCCGCGTTGTGCGTGTTGTGGCTTTGTCGGGGGGCTATTCGACGGAAGATGCATGCGCCAAACTGGCCCAAAACGGCAAGATGATCGCGTCTTTCTCGCGTGCGTTGACCGAAGGTCTGTCCAAGCAGCAGTCGGACGACGAATTCAACGCTGCTCTTGGCAGTAATATCGACAAGATCTATTGCGCCTCGATCTAGGGGCTAGCGATACAGCCAGCCACATGGCTGACGGAATGATTGAGATTGACCTGCCACGTCGGTGGCGGGTCTTTTCGTTTTGATATGTCCGCAAAGCGACTTCGAGACCGATTGCGCCTCAATCCCTTGTTCGCACCATCGTTTAGAAATCCTGGGCTTGGCATCGGGACCGGAACCGGCCTATCTGCATTCAGCCCCTGGGAAAAGGAAAGGGCTGCGCTTACATGACCGAACCCCGCATTCCTGTCACTTTGCTCACCGGTTTTTTGGGGGCGGGAAAGACAACGCTCCTCAACAAAGTGCTGTCGCATCCTGACACCGGACGGGTTGCGGTGATCATGAATGAGTTTGGCGATGCCGGGTTGGATCATGAGATCATCGAAGCCACCCCCGAAGACATAACGCTGCTGTCCTCGGGTTGCATCTGCTGTTCTTTACGCGGCGATCTGGTGCAGGCTATCCCCGATCTTCTAAATCGGCGGGCATGCGGGGAATTGGAATTTGAGCGGATCGTGATCGAGACAACCGGGCTCGCCGATCCGGGGCCGATCCAACGCACGCTCCTCATGGAGCCGTCCTTGGCCGAGCTGATCAAGCTCGATGGCATCGTGACCCTTGTGGATGCGGTAAACGGCGCAAAAACACTGGATACGCATTTCGAGGCGGTCTCGCAGGCCACGATGGCGGATCTGATTGTGTTGACCAAGACGGATGTTGCAAGGGTTGCACAGACCCAACATTTGCGTAAACGCCTAGAGCGGTTGAATGCGGCGCAGATCGTTGAAATAGATCAGGCAGTTGCCCAACCTGGGCTTCTCTGGGGGTGTTCTGTGGTCAAACAGGATGCGGCGCACGAGGATGTTTTGTCCTGGCTGACTCCAAAGAAAGTGAGCGTAAAACTCGACCCCTTTGCCAATATGTCTGGATTGGCTGCAAGTGCGCCTGCAGATGTTGCAGTTTTGTCGGCGCACGAAGAGCGCATCGACTCGGCCTCTTTGGTGTTGGATGGCCCCTTGGATCGAAAAGAACTGGGGATTTGGCTCAGCGAATTGCTCATGGGGCGCAGCGAGAACATTCTGCGGGTCAAAGGGATCGTCTTTTTTCAAGGCGAGGGCACCCCGGTGGTGTTCCACTGTGTGCAACATACCATTGAGCCACCCGTGAGGCTGAGAAACTGGCAAGGGGAAGACAAGCGCTCAAAGATCGTCGTAATTGCGCGGGATATTTCGAGAAGCCGTTTGCAGCAACTGCTGCGCAAAATTGAAAGGGCATGACCCAAAGGTCGCTGCGTTCAAACCGGTTTTACAAAGCTCTTTCGCAATTCTGCCGCCTTGTCGCGCATCACGCAGCCGATGGCGTGATCATTGACCAGCCCCATAGCCTGCATAAATGCAAAGACAGTTGTAGGACCGACAAATTTCCACCCGCGTTTTTTCAAATCTTTGGACATGGCGGTCGAAGCAGGGATAATGCTGGCGGTCTGCGGTTCGGGCAGGTCGGCAAAGTCAGGTTCGTAGGACCAGACATAAGCCGCTATCGAGCCATGTTCTGCCACCAGCTCCTGAGCGCGTTTGGCGTTGTTGATTACGGCCTCGATCTTGCCGCGATGTCGGATGATGCCCGCGTCCTGAACAAGGCGTTCGACATCCGTCTCATCAAACTGGGCCATCTTGTTGAAATCGAACCCGGCAAAGGCGGTGCGAAAATTCTCACGCTTGGCCAGAATGGTCCGCCAACTTAGGCCTGATTGAAAGCTTTCGAGACACAGCTTTTCGAAGAGGCGTTGATCATCGCCAACAGGATATCCCCATTCGGTGTCGTGATACTCAAAAAATTCTGGCGCCGATCCGGCCCAAGAACATCGGGTTTTTCCGTCTGGTCCATCAGTAAGTCTGGTCATTTTGATCCCCTTTTGTTCCAGCGTCATTTGGTCAGCAACAAAGCAAACAATCAAGTGTTTTGTGACGTACGATACCAGTTCAAAACAAATACTCGAATGGCAGATGCCAAGCCAGTATCGGGATCACGATCGACATCAATTTCAGCAGCTAATACATTGATTGGTTTCTGATTTATTTTGGCTATCTCGCGAAAGGCTGTCCAAAATTCGTCTTCCAAGGACACCGATGTTCGGTGACCTTTCAACGTCAGGGATCGTTTCACAGGCGGCCCACTCATTCGTCGGCCTTGTGTCCATCCAGATCACGCGCTGCCTTGTCCGATCGCGCACGCTCCAGTTCCTTTTCGGCCTTGGTGCGGCCAAATTTCACAGCGTTTTGGTCTGCGCGGGCCTTTTTCGTGGCCCGCGCCTTTTCTTTTCGAAACCGGTTCAGGTTGACCGGTTCAGCCATCAGTCTTTTGGCCCGATCATCTGTTCGGGGCGGACAACTGCGTCAAAGGTCGCTTCGTCCACAAAGCCAAGCGCGATGGCCTCCTCTTTCAAGGTGGTGCCGTTCTTGTGCGCGGTCTTCGCGACCTTGGTGGCGTTGTCATAACCGATGGTAGGGGCCAGAGCAGTCACCAGCATCAGCGATTCCTTCATCAGCTTGTCGATGCGCGGCTCGTTGGCCTGAATGCCAAGCAGCATCCGCTCGGTGAAGCTATCGGCGACGTCACCCAAAAGTTGCATGGATTGCAGCAGGTTGTAGGACATCATCGGGTTGTAGACGTTCAGCTCAAAATGACCCTGCGATCCGGCAAAAGTCATCGCGGCGTTGTTGCCCATGACGTGCGCTGCGACCTGTGTCATCGCCTCGGCCTGTGTCGGGTTTACCTTGCCCGGCATGATCGACGAACCCGGTTCGTTTTCCGGCAGGATCAACTCGCCCAGACCCGAGCGTGGCCCAGAGCCCAGGAAGCGGATGTCGTTGGCGATCTTGTACATCGACCCCGCAACGGTGGCCAAAGCGCCCGACATGAAGACCATTGCGTCATGAGCGGCCAGGGCTTCGAACTTGTTCGGTGCGGTAACAAAGGGCAGGCCGGTGATCTCCGCCATATTTGCTGCTACGGTCTCGCCCCAACCCCTTTGTGTGTTCAGGCCGGTGCCAACGGCGGTGCCGCCTTGGGCCAGCTCATATATGCCGGGCAGGGCAGCTTCGACCCGGGCGATACCCTGACGGATTTGGTGCGCGTAACCGCCAAACTCCTGACCCAGAGTTAGCGGTGTCGCGTCCTGTGTGTGTGTGCGGCCGATCTTGATGATGTCTTTGAACTCTTCGGCCTTCTGCTCCAGCCCCTCGGCCAGTTTGATCAGACCCGGCAGCAGCACGTCACGCACGGTCATCGCGGCGGCGATGTGCATGGCGGTCGGGAAGGTGTCGTTCGACGACTGGCCCATGTTGCAGTGATCGTTGGGGTGCACCGGCTCCTTGGAACCTATGACGCCGCCCAGAATTTCGATAGCACGGTTTGCGATCACCTCATTCGAGTTCATGTTCGACTGAGTGCCCGAACCGGTCTGCCAGACCACGAGGGGGAAGTTGTCGTCGAATTTGCCCTCGAACACTTCGCCCGCTGCCTGAATGACCGCATCGGCGATCTTGGCATCCATTTTGCCGCTGGCTTTGTTGGCCATGGCGCAGGCCTTCTTGATCACGCCAAGGGCCCGTACGATTGCAACGGGCTGCTTTTCCCAACCGATGGGAAAGTTCATGATCGAACGCTGCGTCTGCGCGCCCCAATACTTATCTGTGGGGACCTCCAGCGGGCCAAAGCTGTCGGTTTCAGTGCGGGTTGCGGACATGAATATTCTCCGTCTGGTATGCAGTTGTATGCCGTTTAGCCATCCTGCGTGCTCAAGGCAATTGGCCAGTTGCGCGCAGCATAGATAGAACGTTTGCCAAGGTATAGACGGGCGGGACGATCAATTTTTCGACCTGTCTGTAAACTGGGTCATTGTTCCTTTTGCTCTGCGAGCTAAAGTAAGTGTAATAAATCCGGCATTTGAAAGGAAAACGGATGCAATCACCATTTCTAAGGCTTTTGGCGCCACAGTTTTGGTCCGTATTGGCAGTTACCCTTATGATGTTGGTTGGTCAGGCCCAAGCGGCCGACACATTGGCAGCACCTTTTGTTGGTAAATACAGTGGCTCAGCGGACGTAGTTAATGCAGATGGATCCAGTGCTGCCCGCGATATGAGTGTTGAGGTCAGCGAAACCGAAGATGGGTTCAACGTCACCTGGAGCTCGACCACACATAAGCCAGATGGCCGAACCAAGGAGAAGTCTTACTCGGTCGATTTCTTACCCACTGACCGGGCTGGCGTTTATTCTGCCGCGATGAAACGCAATGTGTTTGGACATGCCGTTCAGCTCGATCCCATGAAAGGTGAACCTTATGTTTGGGGGCAAATCGTGAGCGATACCCTGACAGTCTATAACCTGTTCATAGATGCGACGGGTGGATATGAATTGCAGCAGTTTGACCGAACCCTCACAGAGGGTGGGTTGATGTTGGAGTTCTCTCGGATTAGCAACGGCGTTCAGGCTAGATCGGTGGAAACATTTCTTGAAAAACAATAGGTTGTGGCTGGGCCCCAGAACCTTCTAGGTACAGTGACCTAGGATGTTCGTGCCTTTTGATGTCATCATTTTGGCGGCGTCAAAAGTTTTTGACCTTTTTGGATCTCTCAAACACAAAAGGTGCCCGCTCATTAAGGCGGGCATCGCGTTTCGACCTAAATAGTTGGTTGGGCTATTTGCGGAAGCTGTCCAAGGAGACGACTTCTGCATCGTGTGGCGCCTCTTCCTCGGTCGGATCTTTGGGGTTGCCCGCCTCTACGACGATGGGCTTTTCTGCATCATCGTCGTCGTCTTCACCGGTCTCGAAGCGCAGTCCAAATTCAACCGATGGATCGACAAATGTCTTGATCGCGTCGTACGGAATATAGAGAGGTTCGGGCGCATCTCCGAAATTCAGGGTGATAGAGAACCCGTCATCACCGACGTTCAGATTTTCGAACCAATGCTGCATGACAACCGTCATCTCGCCTGGGTAACGGTCAGAAAGCCAATCAGCCAGTTCTGCGTCAGGATGCGCCGTGTCGAAGGTGATGAAAAAGTGGTGCGCACCAGGCAAGCCACGCTCGGCAATATCCTGTAGAACGGTCTTGATCAGACCGCGCATTGCCGTGTGCATAAGGTTCCCGTAGTCGATGTCCCGCGACATGTCATTCCCTTGAAAAGTCTTCTCTTCACCATAACGGATTCGATCGGAAACAAAAGACCGCCAGTGGGTCAATTTACCCAAATCAGATGAACCAAAGCGCCAAGCGTTGCCATCATGATCAATGTTTGTCCAAGTCCCCGGCGGAGGCCCAGCATCAAGACTGCGGCTATCATACAAAAGAGGGCGGCAGTTCCATCAAGAGTGCCAAAATCCGGAATCGGCAAAGACACAAATCCCCAATCTAACGGAACCGTCTTTTCAAAGAGGATATTCATGGCAAACCAGACAGACAGGTTCAAAATGATTCCTACAACGGTGGCCGTGATGGCGCGCAATGCCGCGGACAGTCGTGGACGCGCTGCAATGTGATCAAGGTAAGGCGCTGCGAGGAATATCCATAAAAAACACGGAACGAACGTAGCCCATAGCGCCACAATACCTGCTGAAATAGCCATCGCTGCGCCGCCGGTTTCCTGCCCGGTTAGCATGGCCACAAACTGAGTCACCAAGATCAATGGGCCCGGAGTTGTTTCGGCCAAGCCGAGCGCGTCGATCATTTGGTCCGTACTGATCCAACCATATTGTTCGACGATTGTTTGCGTCATATACGCCAACACGGCATAGGCTCCGCCAAAGGTCACAACCGCGAGTTTGGCAAAGAACCATCCAAGATCCGCGAGCAATCCCTGATCCGTCAAGGACAGTGCTACGAGCGGTGCCAGCCAAAGCGTACCCCAAACAATGGCGGTGGGTAGCGTCGAACTTTTTGCACCTTGGGGGCTTGTGCAGTCGTTGTTTCGCTTGCGGTGAAATATCCCCAGACCGCCGCACACGCGATGATCAGTGGAAAGGGAAGGTCGAACGCAAAGATGGCCAGAAATCCCAACGCCGCCAACACCCACGACTGCTGTTCAGTCAGTGCCTTCTTCGACAAATTTCTCAAGGCCTGCAATACAATGACGATAACGGCCGCTTTGACGCCAAGAAACGCCGACTGAACCAATGGTAGATCGCCAAATTGCGCATAAAGACCAACGAGGACGGCGATAACACAGGCGCCGGGCAAAACGAATAAACCGCCGCACGAGCAACCCACCCCAAACCCCACGGAGTCGCCACCCGGAGTAGGTCGCAAGTTGCATAGCTTCAGGACCTGGCAGCAACATGCACAAAGACAGGGCCTGCAAAAAAG
Organism: Falsiruegeria sp. JB4-1; assembly: GCF_055693495.1. NCBI lineage: Bacteria > Pseudomonadati > Pseudomonadota > Alphaproteobacteria > Rhodobacterales > Roseobacteraceae > Falsiruegeria > Falsiruegeria sp. JB4-1. Next base: position 2,362,111 of record NZ_JBVFTZ010000001.1, on the reverse strand, counting down.
TCTGTTCGTCCAGCCAGGGGCGTTCCTCAACCAGTTCTTTGTGCATCAAGGCTATTTGGGCCGCGGGACCACCAAAGGACATCAAACCGATGTGGCCGAACACGCGTGCCATCTGGGTGTAAGTTGGCGTCATAGGCCGTGCCTTTCCGGCCAACTGTGTGTCTCGGACTGCCCGTCGCGTGCCCATCTGTACAGAGCGTCATACAAGGTCATTCCCGCATCAAGCTGTTCGAGATCTGATTTGAAAGCGCGTGACAAGCCTACTGATATGGCCAACAACCCGGCGGCTTGCGGTACCAAATCATGCTGGTCCGTATCTGCGGCACGAACCACCTTAGCCAGCGTATCGAGCGCCAAATCCTGCAAGCAAAAACCCTGCACCATGGAATCGAATGTGCAAAGGTCCCCATTATGCGTCCACAGCGCGTTTGGGGTGTCAAACGCTGTGGCTTTGAATTTGATAGCGACCTCGTCGACTTCGGAAGAGGGAACAAAAAGGAAGGTGGCATCCGGGTCAACGAACCTGCGAATGAGCCACGCGCAGGCGATGCGGTCGACCTTGGGTCTTTGACGCGTGACCCATTTGCTACCGCGGCCGTTCCAGTTTGTACCGATGGCAGAAGCGGAAATACGCGGATGGCCTCCGTCGTTCCAAGCGAACATCCCTCCCTCGAGAACTTGGGCATTGACGCCTTTGTACCGAAGCAGCGCCGCCGCTCCGTGGCTGAGCTTCAACCCCTTTTGACAGACGACAATCACCTCTGCGCCTTGCAACGTCTGGGCGAGGTCTTCGCAACTGTCGTGGGGCCACCTGAAAGCCGTGGGAATCAGAAACGGGTCGTCTTGAAAATCCTGCTCGATGCGCACGTCCAGGATCGTAGGACAATTTTCGGTTCCGACCCGGCGCGCCAAAACGGCTGGAGAAATAGAATTGAAAGCAGGCATGTCAGCATCCTTCAGCTTGAGATCAGCAAAGAACGCGAACCTTGGGCCTGAGCCTGACGGGGTGTTCGCACATTGACCCCTTGCGCCATGGGTAACGGAAAATGGCGCACGGGGTCAATGGTCCGGTCTTGGGTCGACCGAAGCAAACTAAACTGCGTCAGGACCAGGTAAGTTGCTGCCCTGTCATGCAGATGGGGAGCGTATCCTCGGGCAATTGCCCAAGCTGTTCAAACAATGAGATGAAGTCGAATTGGTTGTATGCCTCGACAACCTTGTCTTCCTTGATACGCGCCATGACCTGGCCGGTAACTTCGATCGGAGCACCGTTGTCAGCACGAGACGTGTGCACATGCAACATCGCCGCAACCCAGTCGCCGTTTTCGATCGTCTTTGGCAGTTTGACTTCAATGTCGCCAACATGATGTCGAAAGGCCATCACCAGATCGCGAAAGTCATCTACGCCCACTTGCATTTCAGGGATAATCCCCTCTGCCATGGTCTCGGGATCAAAAAAAGTCTCGATCGCTTCGACATCACCATCGACCCAAACGCGGTCGTACCATTCCTTCAACAACTCGGATTTCGTCATCTTTCACCTCCATCGTTGCGGTTCCCAAACTGAGACTCAGAGGTGAACAAATGGTGAAATTTATTGCGAAGTTCGCGTGTTTGTTGGGAGGAAGTGCAGGTTTCTGTTGCCAGGTACCTGCGAACCCCGCCTTACGCGGCTAGGCATAAGGGCTTAAAGTCGGTTCAACCCGGACTGCTTACGCAGCCAGAGCAACCGGAGCACGATTGTCGTTTGCAATTGTACTGTTTTCGCCGGTAACGGTGGCAGACAGCCGAGACAAAGCTAACCCCTTTAGACGTCCGTCGATCCTATTTCGACCCCACGATTTCGAAAGTGATCCCCAAACGAAGGATGCTGCCGAAAGTGAATGGTGGAGTCGCCGGGTACCGCCCCCGGGTCCGATCCGTTTATTACGAGCGCGTTTATGTCCATAGTCCCGAGGGACATTCCATATATAGGCAAGCGGCACGCGGGATGCAATCTCCGGATTCATCGTATTTTTAACAAGAAGAAGCAGGGAGTTAGGTGCTACGGCTCATGTTAGCGAGGATCAGGAAAGCAGCCAGGACAGCTTCGATCCCACCAAACAGCAGGGCTTTGACAAAGGGGGGATTGTCCAGTGCGAGCGATACGAACCGTCCCAAAGCCGCCCCGGCATAGACAAAGCCCAGCATGGTGAACGCAGTTGGCGTACCCAACCAGATCGCCGCAGCGGCGGTTACGACAAAGAGCCCACCAACCGAGGCACGCATCTCGCTGAGGCCCATGGTGCTGCTGGTGGTCGTCAGATCTAGCGCACCCAAAGTAAAGCTGGGGGCCAGAAAGCCGAACAGACCAAATCCGATGGTCAGTAGGGCGGCGGTAGTATTGAGGATGGGGATCATGCGGGGCTCTCCTTTAGAGGGGGCAGGTAGAGCCCCGTCGGGATGTGGCAAGCTCAGGCCGTGTAGGACGCGTCGAAGAAAGCGCGTTCCAGAGCGACGGCGCGGGTAAAGAGCGTCTCAACCTCTTTTTGCGCGACTGCGTCCAACGTGTGCCAGACCTGATCGAGTTGGGTGCGCAGGTATTCGACGACCCCCTCAAACCCTTCGCCCGCGTGAAGCGTGATCCATTCGGCAAACCAGAACGGCAAATCCTCATGCGGTGGGTTCACAGGGGTGGCCCAGCTGAGGTAGGTCCATTCCGCAACCACCAACACCGTCAGCATGAGCTCATACCGGCCCGAGGCGGCGGCCTCGGCCATCAGCGCCTGAAAATCGCGGGTCGCAGGGGCAGGGGCTGCGTTTTGCTGTTCGGTGGTCACCTCCAACGCCTCAAACGAGCGTAGGAAGAAGGTGTTTTCAGGACCAGTGATCACGGCCAGAAACTGTGCGGCCGGGACGCTGTCGGCCAGCGTGGGCGCATGGGCGATGGCGCTGGCAAGCAAGCGGACAAAACCATCGATGAACTGGTAATCCTGCGCAAGATACCAACGCATTTTTTCCAGCGGCAGCGTGCCGTCGGCCAATTCGGTGGTGAATGCATGCGTTGTGGCGGCGTGCCAATCATCGGCAGCCAGTTGGCGCAGGTTCTCGGTGGGACGCATCTGGGTCTCCCTGATCTTGAGGTCTTTTGCTGGCCTCTAGGACAGGTCCCTCCTTTGATGCAAGATCAGCTTTTGTCGCGTGCCGCACGCGCTGCCATCACGCTGTCTTTGAGTGTCAGCGTATAGGCAGTGAGCTCTTGCAGAGCCGCATCAGCGGCTGTTGCATCGTGCCCTTCGATCGCATCGGCGATCCGGGTGTGAAGTGATACGATCTCTTCGCGCGAACGGGCGGTGAAGGTGATCATGTTCATCAGCGGCTGCATCGCCTCGACCGCGCTAGGCCAGTTGGTAAGACAACACCGGGTTGTCGGCCCCGTCCACCAATGCTCGGTGAAAGGCGACGTCCGAGGCGCAGAATGCCTCATCCGTCAGGCCTGGCTGGCTTTGGCGGACAATTTCGGCCCGCATGGTGGCCAGATGGTCAGGCGTGCGGCGGTCGGCGGACAGTGGCGCACAGGCGCGCTCCAGCGCAAAGCGCGCCTCACATGCGGTGTCGAAACTGACGGCATTCATGCTGAGCAGCAGGGTCGAGGTGGTGACCTGCTGCGGATAGGCGTCCTCAAAGCTCAGCCGGTTCACGAAAGCGCCGCCGGACGCGCCACGTTGGGTACGAATCAGGGATTGCGCCGCCAGACGTTTGAGCGCCTCGCGCACGGTTGAGCGTGAGACCTGAAACTGCTCACAAAGCTCAGTCTCGGATGGAAGGCGCTCGTCCACGATCAGCTCGCCGCCGATGATGGCATCTTTGATGGCCTGAGCAATTTGCACCGAAAGATCGGCCGAGCTGTTGGGATCAATTTTCACGACATCACCATTTTTCATTTGTCTGACATTTAAAAGTCTGACATTTGAGTCGTACGGGATGCACTGGGGAGGATCAAGTGAGCCGTCTGTCTGTCAGATCACTTTTGTGGCTGGGGTTCTACGGAACCATCCTGGCGGCGTGGTGGGTCATGTATTCCATGGCGATGGACATGGACCTGGACCTGATCGGCCGTCCGGGCCCGATGGGGCAGGCGATGGCCGCAATGGATCCGCGCATGGACATGTATATGCCCATGGCCGAGTTTGGCCCGCTGTTCTGGATGTGGGGTATCATGATGGCGGCTATGATGCTGCCAACGCTGGTGCCGACCCTGCGCAGCTATGAGGACCTGATGAATTCGGCCAATGGCACGCGGGCAGGATGGATCGGTGTGTTGCTGGGCTATTTCCTGGTCTGGCTTGCCTTTGCCGCTGTGATCACCAGCGTGCAGCTGGCGCTGCTTTTTGGCGGCGCGGTGGATATGCTGGGCATTGCCAAATCGCCCTGGCTTTCGGCCGGGCTGCTGATTGTGGTGGGCGCGTTCCAGTTTACCCGCACCAAAGAGGTCTGCCATGGCGTCTGTCATGCACCGATGATGTACTTCATCGGCAATTGGCGCACTGGCTTCGGGGGTGGTCTGCGCATGGGGCTTGGCCTTGGTGCCTTCTGTGCCGTCTGCTGCTGGGGCTTTATGGCGCTTGGCTTTGTCGGGGGGTGATGAGCCTGTTGTGGATGGGCCTTGCCACCTTTTTCATGGTTCTGGAAAAACTACCGCAGATCGGCCACCGTGTGACCAAGCCCCTTGGCGGCTTGCTGATCGCCGCAGGCGTCGCCCTGCTGGTCTATGTATATGTAATTGGAGGATAACCGATGGCAGTGAAACGCAAACCAAATGCCGACCGTTTGCCGGTCAGCCAACGGATCGACAGCCGCATGGCCAACCCCAGCCGCCGCGATAAAACGCCGACGGACTGGGCCATCAAGGGCGAGCTGATCCTGAACTGTTCGTGTGATGTGTTCTGTCCCTGCGTGGTGTCGCTTGGCGCGCACCCTCCGACCGAGGGACATTGTCATGCCTGGATGGGGATCATCATCGACGAGGGGCATTACGAGGGTGAGGACCTGTCGGGCCTGAACGTGGGCTTGCTGGTCGACATCCCCGGCCGTATGGGCGAGGGGCAGTGGAAGGTCGCGGCCTATGTGGACGAGAACGCCAGCGGCAAAGCCTATAACGGGCTGCTCGAGATCTTCTCGGGCAAGGCAGGTGGCACCACCGGGCTGTTCACCATGCTGGTCAGCGATATCATCGGTGCCGAACGTGCGCCTGTTGTGATCGAACGCGACGGGGCTAAGCGCCGGATCACCATTGGCCGCAAAATCCAGGGTGAGATCGAAATGCTGGGCGGGCTCGATCCCGAGCACCCCGTGATGGTCAGCAACTCGAAATACTGGATGGGCCCTGACATCATCGTGGCACGCGGTATCAAATCCAAGGTGCGCGACTATGGTCGGGTCTGGGATTTCGGGGGCAAATCCGCCGAAATCTGCCCGATCAACTGGAGCGGCGCACGCTAAAGACCCCTCTGCCGCCAAAGGGGGAGAGTTGGCGGTGCTTTTTTCTGTGTGAGGAGATCAGGCATGGCAATCATCATGCCGTCGCGCCGCGTGCGCAAAACACCGTTTTCGCCGGGGGTCGAAGCCGCCGGGGTCAAAGGCTATACCGTCTACAACCACATGTTGCTTCCGACGTTTTTTGAAAGCGTCGACGCGGATGCCGCGCATCTGAAGCAGCATGTACAGGTCTGGGATGTATCGGTCGAACGCCAGGTGCAGATCAAAGGGCCGGATGCGTTGCGGTTGATGAAAATGATCAGCCCGCGCGACATGGACAAGATGGCGGACGATCAGTGTTATTACGTCCCGTCCGTGGATCAAAACGGCGGGATGTTGAACGATCCGGTGTCGATCAAACTGGCCGATGATCACTATTGGCTCTCGGTCGCGGATGGCGATTTGTGGCAGTATGCGCTTGGGATTGCCATTGCGCTTGGGTTGGATGTCGAAGTGGACGAGCCGGATGTCTCGCCGCTGGCTGTGCAAGGGCCCAAGGCTGACGATCTGATGGCGCGGGTCTTTGGCGACGTGGTTCGCGACATCAAATTCTTCCGTTACAAGCGGCTGTCGTTCGAGGGGCAGGAATTTGTCGTGGCGCGTTCCGGCTGGTCCAAACAGGGCGGGTTCGAGATTTACGTCGAGGGCACGGAATACGGCATGCCTCTGTGGGATGCGCTTTTTGCGGCCGGTCAGGATCTGAACGTGCGGGCAGGGTGCCCCAACAACGTCGAGCGGATCGAAAGCGGGTTGTTGAGCTTCGGCTCGGACATGCGACGCGAGAACACGCCTTATGAATGTGGTCTGGGGCGGTTCTGCAACTCGCCCGAGGATTACATCGGCAAGGCGGCACTGGCCGAGCAGGCCAAGAACGGTCCGCCGCGTCAGATCCGGCCCATTGTGATCGAGGGTGAAATCGGGGCGTGTACCGGGTCTTGGCCGTTGCTGGCGGATGGGCGTCAGGTGGGGCAGGTGGCCTCGGCGGTGTTCAGCCCCGAGTTCGGGGTGAACGTCGCCATCGGCATGGTGGACCGGTCCCATTGGGATGCCGGCACGCAGATGGAGATCGAGACCGAGCACGGGATGAGGTGGGCCAAGGTGCAGGAGCGCTTTTGGAGATGAGACCCGACAGGGGGCTCTGCCCCCATCGCGGCATGCCGCGTTCCCCCGGGATATTTTTGGCCAGATGAAGTTGGATCTGGTGCTTTGAGAAATGGAGAACTGACATGTTCAACGCATTGATTGTTGAGAAAGACGAAGAAAGCGGCAAGGCAAGCGCCTCGGTCCAACAGATCGGGCTGGACGCGCTGCCCGAAGGCGAAGTGACGGTTGCGGTGGAATATTCAACCGTCAACTACAAGGATGGCCTGTGTCTGAGTTCCAGCGGTGGCGGTTTGGTCCGCAAGTATCCGCATATTCCAGGCATCGACTTTGCCTAGCACCGTCGAGGCGTCGTCTAATGACCGCTACAAACCCGGTGATAAGGTTGTGCTGACCGGCTGGCGTGTGGGCGAGGCCCATTGGGGCGGCTACAGCCAAAAAGCAAATGTGCGTGCTGATTGGCTGGTGCCGCTACCAGACGGGCTGAATACGCGTCAGGCGATGGCCGTGGGAACCGCTGGTTTTACGGCTATGCTTTCGGTCATGGCGTTGCAGGATCACGGCATGAAACCCGACGATGGCCCTGTTCTGGTCACCGGCGCTGCGGGCGGCGTTGGCTCGGTCGCGACCGCGATCTTGGCGCATCTGGGCTATGAGGTGGCCGGTGTCACCGGGCGGCCCGAGACAGCGGATTACCTCAAATCTCTGGGCGCAACCCAGATCGTGGCGCGCGAAGAAATCAACGAGACCACCAAACGCCCACTGGAAAGCGAGACCTGGGCGGGCTGTGTCGATGCGGTTGGCGGCGCAATGCTGGCCCGCGTGCTGGGGCAGATGAAATACGGTGCATCCGTTGCCTCGGTCGGGTTGGCTGGTGGCGCGGCTCTGCCTGCAACCGTCATTCCGTTCCTGCTGCGCGGGGTGAACCTGCTGGGCATCGACAGTGTCATGCAACCCTATGACAACCGCTTGCGCGCGTGGCAACGCGTGGCAACTGATTTGCCTTTGGACAAGCTCGAAGCGATGGTTCACCCTGCAACATTGAGTGATTTGCCCCAATTGGGCGCGGACATTTTGCAGGGGCAGGTCAAGGGTCGAGTTGTTGTTGACGTCAACGCCTGATCGTCCGGCTATCTAAAAGAAAGCACCGCGGATATTGCCCGCGGTGCGCATTTGGTCACAACAGATGGTCAAGGTTGCGGTGTGGGCAACTTGTTACTCTGCGAAGAACCCGACTGAGTTTCCGTCGGGATCTTTGGCATAGAAAAACCGGCCAGCAGGTATCTGTATCGGATCTGAAATAACCTGCCCTCCGGCATTCCTAACGCGCAGCATTACCTGTTCCAACGTTCCTTCAGCAGAGAGATGAAGTGTTGGACCATTGCCATCCTGTGCGGGTTTTCCGGGGTAAAGATGCAATCCGACGCCTTTTACCTTGTCCGAAGGCTGGATCATCACCACCGGGTTTGGCCCGCCTTCGTCAACTTCAAGCTCAGCTCCGATTACGGTACCGTAAAAGCGTAAAGATTCCTCAAGATCCGACACGGGGATTTCACCCCACACCAGAAAATCCTCGGGTTGAAATGCCATAATGATGCTCCGTTCATTGGGGGAATTTCAGAGTTGCACGCGGTGATGACAATTCCCGTCATCAGATGTTCTTGACCTTAGCTGGTAAGAAGTTCATCCATTCATCAGATCAGGTTTGGGAGGTGATCATGACGCTGGATATCGATTTTGTACGCGGGCAGTTTCCTGCATTTCAGGAACCGTCGTTGCAAGGTCAGGCGTTCTTCGAGAACGCGGGCGGTTCTTATACCTGCCTGTCCGTCATTGACCGCCTTACCCGGTTTTATACCCAACGCAAGGTGCAACCTTACAGCGCCTACGATGCAAGTCGTCTGGGTGGTGAAGAAATGGACGAAGCGCGTGTGCGCATGGCCGCAATCCTTGGGGTTGAGACAGATGAGTTAAGTTTCGGCCCATCTACCACGCAGAACACTTACGTGCTGGCACAGGCTTTTCGCCAGTGGATGCAACCCGGAGAGGCCATCATCGTCACAAATCAGGACCACGAGGCGAACACCGGCCCGTGGCGTCGACTTGCGGACGACGGGATCGAAATTCGTGAATGGAAGATTGACCCCGAGACGGGCCATCTTGATCCCTTGGCCTTAGAAAACCTTTTGGATGAACACGTTCGACTGGTGTGCTTTCCTCACTGTTCGAACGTCGTCGGTGAGATCAATCCAGTGACAGAGATCACAGCCATTGCGCATGCTGCTGGGGCGTTTGTCTGCGTCGACGGGGTATCCTATGCGCCTCATGGCTTTCCAAATGTCGGAGAGCTCGGGCCAGACGTCTATTTGTTTTCGGCTTACAAGACCTACGGCCCACACCAGGGATGTATGGTGGTCCGGCGGGCTTTGGGAGAGTTACTTCCCAATCAGGCGCATTATTTCAACGCGGATGTGCTGTACAAGCGCTTTACCCCGGCAGGGCCTGATCACGCCCAAGTCGCGGCGTGCGCGGGCATGGCGGATTATGTCTCGCTTTTGAACGATCATCACGGTGGACCTACCAGTGATGCGACAGAGCAGGGCGCGTTTGTCCACGATCTGATGCGGGGACATGAAATTGATCTGCTTCAGCCGCTGCTGGATGCGGTAAAAGATCGAAATTCGGTGCGTCTGCTCGGCCCGGATCGGGCTGAACAACGCGCTCCAACAGTTGCGTTGGCTTTGAACCGCCCAGCAGAACCAGTTGCCGCTGATTTGGCGAACCATGGCATCATGGCTGGAGGCGGCGACTTCTACGCGGTGCGGGCCCTTGAAGCGATGGGAGTGGATCCGATGAGGCAGGGCGTTTTACGGCTGAGTTTTACCCACTACACCTCTCGGGCCGAAGTCGACAAATTGATCGAGGCTTTGGACGTTGTTTTGTAGTTCTCTTTTCAATGCCTTTGGCAACTTGATTGAAAAAAGGGAAACAGGATGAGAAAACAGGCTGATTTGATCCCAAAACATCGCTAAATCATTCAAAACTTGCCAGAAACCACTTCTCGCCCTAGCCTCTGATTCAGAGCCACCATGGGGAGGAAAGATGGTTCTAACCACAACGGACGGGCAGGAGAATCTGCCAAGGTATTTCGCGCAAGTCATGAAGATGTTGCGCAAGATGGAAGCAGGGCGGTTGGACATCGTACTGCCCGATGGAAGAGTGTTTCGATCCGAAGGTGCTAAACCTGGAACGGTTGCACAGATTGACGTGCACCACCCGGATCTTTTTTCGCGGCTGATCCGCGAAGGCGATCTGGGTTTTTCCGACGCTTACCTGGAAGAATGGTGGAGTTCTCCGGACTTACGCGCATTCATGGATCTTGTGCACCAAGGATCGGAAACAGTTTACGATCATTTTCCAGGGCGAGGACTGATCAGGGCCTATGAGCGTCTGCGCTTTTGGTTGCATCGCAATCATAAGGAACAGGCCAAGAAAAACATCTCATACCACTACGACTTGGGGAATGATTTCTACGCCTTATGGCTGGATGACACGATGACATACTCCAGTGCGCTCTATGAGACAGGTCAGGAAAGCCTTGAGAAAGCGCAAACAGCCAAATATGCGAGCTTGATTGACGAAATGGGCGTCCAACCAGGAGATCACGTGTTGGAAATCGGCTGCGGTTGGGGTGGTTTTGCGGAATATGCCGCCAAGGAGCGCGGATTGAAGGTCACTGGCCTGACTATCAGTCAGGAGCAGTTTAACTATGCGCAAAAACGTATTGAAAAGGCTGGGCTTTCTGAGGTGGTTGATTTCAAGCTCCAGGACTACAGAGATGAAACCGGGTCATACGATGGAATCGCCAGCATAGAAATGTTCGAAGCCGTCGGACAAAAGTACTGGCCAGTCTATTTTGAAACCGTCAGAGATCGGCTTAAACCCGGGGCTCAGGCAACATTGCAGATCATTACCGTGGCGGACAACCGGTGGGAGGTTTATCGAAACGGTGTTGATTTCATTCAAAAACACATCTTTCCCGGAGGCATGCTGCTGGCGCCTAAAGTTCTTCGTGAACAGGTCGGTCAGGCTGGTTTGAACTTCGTCAAGTCCAAGGAATTTGGTCAAAGCTACGATCTGACCCTCAGACGATGGTACGATACCTTCAACGATCGGTGGGATGAAATTTCGGCTATGGGATTTGATGAACGTTTCCGCCGAATGTGGAATTTCTACCTGACCTCTTGTGGTGCCGCCTTTTACATGGGCAACTGCGATGTGACGCAGATCACCATCGAACGCCCTGCCTGATGCTCCCTCAGTGATCGAAGAAAGAAAGACCAGGAAATGCCAAACGCCGCCCGTTTAGTTGCCGCTCTGAGTTTGGCATTAATTGCCTTTATCGTTTCGGGCCTCGTCATGCCCCTGATGCCAGAGGGCTTGGATTTTGGCTATTTCACTTGGGTGAATGTCGGGCTGGGCATCCTGTGCGGTTGGGTCATCATGGGCAAACGGGCCGGGCGAGGCAAAACGTCGGCCATCAACAACGGGATCACCGGCGTGCTTTCTTTGGTGTTCTGGGGGCTTTTTGTTCAAGGCGCCTATGAAATGTTCAGGCAGGCCATGCGGAACCGGTTTGATGGTCCATTTGAGGCCTTGGGGGCAATCTTTAAAATCGGGTTTGATTATGGGCTGACGATCATGGTTCCCAGCATTATATGGACTTTGCTGGTTGGTGGCGTACTCGCAGGTCTTGCGACCGAGTATGCCTGGAGACAGTGGCGTTAACACCTAAGCTTCAAAGGGTACTTTGTGACCGATCTCTTTTTTTACGGCACACTTCGCTATGTGCCGCTTCTTGAGCGCGTTCTTGGTCGTCCGTCTGACACCATAGATTTGACGCAGGCATCACTTGTCGATCATGCGGTGTTTGCAGTTCAGGATCAGATTTTCCCGATGATTCAACATCAGAATGGTTCTGTAGCTGAAGGGGTTCTGGTTCGCGGATTGACACAGGACGACATTGACCGGCTGACATATTATGAAGGCGGTTTCGAATATGATCTTGAACAGGTCAATTTGCGAACGGCTGACGGATCGGAAGTCACGGGAATGGTTTTCTTCCCAACTCCGGGATTGTGGACACCTGGACCACTTTGGGATCTGCATGCGTGGACCGCAAACTGGGGAGAGTTGACGCTCTTGGCCGCCGAAGAAGTCATGGCGCACTTTGGGGCCATGACAGCACAGCAGGTAGCCGCACGGTTTTCAGCTATCCGTATGAGGGCAGAGGGGCGGCGCGCTGCCCGGCACCGGAAAACAGACCAGAATTGGGACGTTCAACAAGACGTTATCGTGCATGAACACAAGCGTCCTTATCTGAACTACTTCGCTATGGAAGAGGCCGATCTTCAGTTTCGTCATTTTGACGGGCAGATGGGGCCGGTGTTGAACCGTGGGGCCCTTATGACAGGCCATGCGGTTGTAGTAGTTCCCTATGATCCGAAAACGGATTCAGTATTACTCATCGAACAGTTTCGAGCACCGGTTTATCTGGTCGGGGATCCGGCGCCGTGGATGATCGAAGCTGTGGCAGGCATGATCGACCCCGGTGAAAACCCGCAAGAAGCTGCAAAACGGGAAACTCGCGAAGAGGCTCATGTGACCCTGCGAGCAGTGATTCCTGCCGGGAATGGGTACTCAAGCAGCGGATCATCCTCGGAGTTTCTTCACCTTTTTGTCGGCATTGCTGATTTGAACGGCCAGGTTACGGATGGTGGGCTGGCCAGTGAGGGCGAGAACATTCGAAGCCATATACTGTCTTTTGACGAACTCTTGGACCGTGTGGACACTCATCAGCTGAAAGATCTTCCGCTTTTGACGATCGCCAACTGGTTGGGTAGACATCGTGATCGCATTCGGCGCGATCACAGTTAATACTTGGCGATGATGATTGCTTGAGGTCGCACCTCCACAACGTTAAAGCTGTTACATAAATTCAGATTTTGGGGGCACCATGCGCATAGCACGCGATCTGGCCGACGCCGTTGGCAAAACACCCTTGATCCGGCTGCGCCGCGTCAGCGAAGAGACGGGGTGCGAAATCCTTGGCAAGGCCGAGTTCATGAACCCGGGCCAATCGGTTAAGGATCGGGCGGCGCTCTACATCATCAAGGACGCCATCGCGCGCGGCGAACTCAAGCCGGGTGGCACGATCGTTGAAGGGACAGCAGGCAATACCGGAATCGGGCTTGCGCTTGTCGGTGCCTCGATGGGGTTCAAGACGGTGATCGTCATTCCTGAAACGCAGTCCGAAGAAAAAAAGGACATGTTGCGACTGGCTGGTGCACAGCTGGTACAGGTGCCCGCAGCTCCATATCGAAATCCGAACAATTTTGTGCGCTATTCGGAGCGTCTGGCGCACGAGCTCAACAAGACCGAACCAAATGGAGCGATCTGGGCCAACCAGTTTGACAATGTGGCAAACCGCCAGGCGCATACTGAAACCACTGGACCCGAGATCTGGGAACAGACTGGCGGCAAGGTGGATGGCTTTGTCTCGGCCGTGGGTTCAGGTGGTACATTGACGGGAGTAGCCGAGGTGCTGCAGCCGAAGGGTGTCAAAATTGGCCTTGCCGATCCAATGGGGGCCGCACTTTTCAGCTATTACACCACAGGCGAGCTGGCGATGGAGGGTGGATCGATTGCCGAGGGCATCGGACAAGTACGCATCACCAAGAATCTGGAAGGGTTCAAACCTGACCATGCCTATCAGATATCTGATGCCGAGGCGCTGCCTTACATCTTTGATTTGCTTCGGGACGAGGGGCTGGTGATGGGCGGCTCGACAGCGATTAACATTGCTGGCGCGGTGCGCCTGGCAAAAGACCTTGGGCCAGGGCATACCATCGTTACGGTTTTGTGTGACTTTGGCACCCGGTACCAATCCAAACTCTTCAATCCCGACTTCCTGCGCGAAAAAGAACTGCCCGTGCCCGAGTGGATGACCCGAGCGCCAAGCAGCATTCCCGGTGTGTTCGAGGACGTCTGAGATGACAGGCCTACGCCGCATTCTTTTGGCGACGTTTGCCGTTCTACTGCTGGCGTTTTCAGGCGTTGCCCAAGCCCAGTTGACCGATAAGAGTCGGGACTATTTTAAGAATTGGCTCAGCACGGCTGAACGTGCCGAGGCTGCAGTTGACGCCAACAAGGCGTCAAACGCAGCATTTGAACAGCTGCGCAATGATATCGACGGATACCGCGAAATTTTCGATCGGGTCCGGAACCAAAATTCCGAGCGATTGAAGACGCTTCAGGGACAGCTTGATGCGCTGGGACCTCCGCCAGAGGATGGCAAGAGCGAACCGCCGGATCTTGCGGATTTGCGCGAACATCTTGAAGAGCAACTTGATGCTATTCAGGTTCCCCGGATCATCGCACAAGAGGCGTTTAGCCGGGCCAATGGTCTGATCGACGAGGTGGACCGGGTCATCAGGGCGCGACAGACAAAGGAGACCCTCAAACGAGGACCCTCACCGCTCAACCCGATTTATTGGCCTTTAGCCTGGACAGATGTGAAGGAAGCTAGCCGCGCTCTGTTCAATGAAACAGCGACCAATCTGAAGTCAGATACTGTTCGTGAACAGTCGCAGGACAACGCTCCTGCTATACTTGTGCTTGTTGTGATTGGATCTGTCCTTTTGTGGCGTGGCAAATCCTGGTCTCAGTTTGCGGGCAATTACCTGCGCTCGATTGGTGGTCGAGGAACGGGTGTCTGGACCTTTGTAACTTCGTTGTTTCGAATTTTCTTGCCCTGGATTGGTGTTCTTTGTCTTACAGCTGCCCTTTATTTAAGTGGCGTACTGGGCATTCGAGGCCTGTTGCTACTGGATCATATTCCTCTTTGGGCTGCGACGATCCTGTATTTCAACTGGATCGGTCGCCACATCTACCTGATTGGAGCGAAAACGCGATTTAGCTATATGCCTGAAGGGCAAATCGCGGTTCTGCGCATATACATCGATTTGCTCGCGGTCATGCTTGTTCTGCACGATCTGGTTCTGATGTTAGAGCAGATCGAGAATATCTCGGACGCGAGCCGCGCCGTAACATCATTCCCGGTCATCTTAGCAACGGCCTTTTTGTTGTTTCAGCTTCAACGCGTTCGAACGAGTGACGGGTCATCGGACCTCCTTGAAGAAAGCGACAACAAGTCGGGACCGGGTTTTGCCCGTCTGGTCAACTTTTTCAGAAGGGCGCTTTATTTTCTGGGCATTTCCTCGCCTGTTCTGGCGGCTTTTGGCTACATCAATGCCGCCGAAGCCATTGTCTTTCCGGCAGTTAAAACCCTGGCCCTGATCGCCGTCATGGTGATTGTGCAGCAGTTTCTTGGCAACCTCTACGGGTGGCTTTCAGGCAAAGGAGACGCTGGTCGCGATTCGCTCTTTTCGGTGATCGTCGGCTTTGTTTTAGCCATAGTATCCTTGCCGGTTATTGCGCTCTATTGGGGCGCAAGAGAAGCTGACCTGACTGAACAATGGTCGCGTCTGCTGCATGGGATCGACATTGGCGGCGTTACAATCTCGCCGACGAACTTCCTGACATTCGCCTTGATCTTTGCGATTGGCTATGTGTTCACCCGATTGCTGCAAGGTGGATTGCGAAACTCGCTGCTGCCAAAGACAAAACTTGATCCCGGAGGGCAAAACGCCATTGTCGCCGGGACAGGCTATGTGGGGATCTTTCTTGCAGCCTTGGCCGCGATCACCGGTGCCGGTTTCGATTTATCTTCGCTCGCGATTGTCGCTGGTGCGTTATCTGTTGGTATCGGTTTTGGCCTTCAGACCATTGTGTCCAATTTCGTCTCGGGCATTATCCTTCTGGTAGAACGGCCGATCTCGAAAGGGGACTGGATCGATGTCAACGGTCAGATGGGGTACGTTCGGGATATTTCCGTGCGTTCAACCCGGATCGAAACATTTGACCGGACGGATGTTATTGTTCCCAACTCTGATCTGATCAGCGGCAGTGTCACGAACTATACTCGCGGTAACACTGTGGGCCGTGTGATCGTTCCTGTTGGCGTCGCGTACGGGACCGATACACGCCTAGTCGAGAATATCTTGAGTGAGATCGCAAACGCGCACCCGATGGTTCTGGCCAATCCAGCCCCGAGCGTTGTGTTCCAAGGGTTTGGCGCAGATGCATTGGACTTTGAAATCCGTGCAATCTTGCGGGATGTGAATTGGGTGCTCTCTGTGAAATCAGACATGAATCATGAGATTGCCAAAAGGTTCACCGAAGAAGGGATCGAAATTCCGTTTGCTCAGCGTGATATCTGGCTGCGTAATCCGGAAGCTCTGCAGCCGTCGGGGGCGGCTAATGAACCGGGTGTTCCGACTGTCTCTCAAGGTCCTGTGGAAATGACCGAGGCCGATCTGAACGGCGTTGAAGACAGTGATGGAGATGCAGATGGCGACACCCACTGAGCCTTTGTTCCGGCAAGATGCTTATTTGCGTGAAGCCCCGGCAACAGTTATGGCGCACACCGAGCAGGGCGGCGTCATCTTGGATCAGAGTCTGTTCTACGCCACTGGCGGTGGTCAGCCTGGCGACGCTGGTATGCTGCGATGGGACAACGGTGAAATGGAGGTTGCCACAACCGTCAAAGCGGACGGGAGTGCAATCGCCTGCGTTCCAGTCGACGGGGCAAGCGTTCCGCGTGTTGGCGCTCAGATCACCCAACATCTGAATTGGGACCAACGATACGCCTTCATGCGTGTCCACACAGCGTTGCACCTATTGTCTGTTGTGATCCCGCTTGAAGTGACAGGCGGGTCCATCAGTGCGGGCAAGGGGCGACTTGACTTCAACATGCCCGAAGCACCTGAAGACAAGGAAGCCCTGCAGCTTCAGTTACAGGAATTGATCGATAGGGATTTGCCGGTGACCGAGGATTGGATCACCGACGCCGAGTTGGACGCGAATCCCGGTCTGGTCAAGACAATGTCGGTGCAGCCCCCGCGTGGGTCGGGCAAAATCCGTCTGGTTCGGATCGGGCAAGGTGACGCTCAAGTCGATCTGCAGCCTTGTGGCGGCACTCATGTAGCACGCACTAGCGAGATTGGAAAAATACGACTGGGCAAGGTCGAAAAGAAGGGTCGGCAGAACCGTCGCGTCTACTTGCATTTAGATGCATGATCTTCGCGATTATCCTCTTGCAAAACCTTACGGGATCATCCAAATAACCCCGACACGGAGAGGTGGCCGAGTGGTCGAAGGCGCACGCCTGGAAAGTGTGTAGGCGGGAGACCGTCTCCAGGGTTCGAATCCCTGTCTCTCCGCCACAACCACCCACAGTTTTGTTTTTAGATGTCCATGCCACGCAAGTGGTCTTCGATCAGCCATAGGCGGTCTTGACCCCATGTCGTCGTTTGACCAACGCGAAAGCTGGGCACGCCCCACAGGCCCAAATCGGTCAGGGCCTGTCTGTTGTCTTCAACGTCTGCGCGCCAGCTGGTATCGCACAACAGTGGTCTGGCCTTGTCCCAACTCATACCCGCCCGTTCGACGATCCGGCCCAACCCACGGTCCGTGCGTGCGTCAATGCCTTCGGACCAGACACCCCGCAAAAAGCTGGATGTAAAAGCGTTGAGTTGACCGTTTTCGCGGGCGAGATCCCAATAGGGCATAGGCACGTTCAACGGCCTCTCCCAAGGGATCGCAAATGCGGCCAAAGGGGATGTTCATACGCCGTGCCTCGCGTGCAGCATCCAACAAGATGTACATGCGTTTGGCTTTGGGCACCGGAAGGCCGCGCATGACCATGGGCAAGACCGGACGCAAACGCAGGGTTGAACCATGTCGGCGTGCCAAGTCACGGACACGTTCGTAGGCAAGGTAGCTGTAGGGGCTTCGAAAGGACAAAAAGACCTCAATCTCTGCCTGCTTTGAAGAACCTGTTGCCTCGGCTTCTGAGGCCGCATGGATGGAGTGGTGTTATTTGTTCGATATCACTCGCCAAACCAA
This sequence comes from Falsiruegeria sp. JB4-1, assembly GCF_055693495.1. Taxonomy (NCBI): domain Bacteria; kingdom Pseudomonadati; phylum Pseudomonadota; class Alphaproteobacteria; order Rhodobacterales; family Roseobacteraceae; genus Falsiruegeria; species Falsiruegeria sp. JB4-1. The sequence continues at coordinate 2,344,465 of NZ_JBVFTZ010000001.1, read as the reverse complement.
GGGAAGTGAGCCGTTCTTCCAGATAGTGCAGGCGGTCAATGCCCCAATACCATTCACCACCATAATGAAAGGTCGCCCCCAGATAATGCCCCAACCGTTCCAGTTCAGCGTCGCCCTTGGCCTTTGCTTCAACCGCTTGAGCGGGGTCCAGATCAGAATGCGGTCCATCGAACCACAGCTGATGCCCCGCATGTTCAACCGCTTGGACAGCATCACCGGACGTGATCGCAAGCGCAATCTGGGCCTCAGTGTGGGCGACTGCTTCTGGCTTAGGAACGATGGGCGCGGTTGGAAACGACAGCCCCAAATTGCGTGCAAGCCGCGCCGCATCCAGGCGCGCATAGGCCTGCAAAGCCTCGCGTTCGGGTGTGGCCCATGCCGGAGGGCCAGAGATCAAGTGAACCCGCAACTCGATATCGTATTTGTCCCGCAGTCCCCGTAAAACTTGCGCTGCGAGGTGGGAATAGGGATCAGACACATCGTGAAAATACGACACAACATGGGGCTGGCCGGTTTTAGTGCGTTTCCGCTCTGCCGCGTTGCGCTGTGATTGCATCCGGCTTTGGGAAGTCAGGTGTTGTGCGATGCGGGATTTGATCAGGCTGTCAAACGACACGGCTATTCCACGGCACTTAAGGCGACAGGCACGCCATTGAACGCAGCATTTCCGCTGATCGGATCGACCCTTTGATCATCTGTCAGATCGTTGATTGACACAGTTTGCACCTTGGTGGCCGCCGAAAGTTTTCCGTTGCGCTGGCCCCATCCTTGGGGGATCGACACCACACCCGGTGCCATCGCGTCCGTCACTTCGGCCGGAAGTGTGAGCGATCCGACGCGACCGCTGACATGCACTTCACTTTCGTCTGTAATGCCAAGATGGCTCGCATCTTCCGGGTTGATCTGCACCGTGCACCGGTTGCGCCCTTTGACCAGACGCGGGCTGTTCTGGGTCCAGCTGTTGTGGCTGCGGACCTGGCGGCGACCAATCATCAGATAGGGGAAGTCGGTGTTGACAGGCGAACTCTCCAGCAATCGGGGCAGGTCAGCCAGAAATACATCAGGCGCAAGGTTCAGGCGCCCCTCAGGCGTTTCCAGCCGCTCTGCCAGATTGGGCACCATCGGCCCAAGGTCGATGGATCCTTCTGCTGTTTCCATTGCAGGGATCGTGATCTGATCGGCATGGAACCCTTGGGTCAACAGCATCGACAACACCTTATCCGGGGCCGGACCGATCTGATTGGCACCGGTCAGCTTGGCGGTCAGGCGGGCGATGACCTCCCACTCGGGTGGGTTGCCTTCAGGCGGCGCGAACATCGCAGGGGCATAGGCTGCCGTGTTGCGCACGGCAAAGGTGTGAAAGACGATGTCATACATCATCTCTTCCAACGCCACCGTGCCGGGCAAGATCAGATCTGCGTGGCGGGTGGTGTCATTGAGGTGAATGTCGATGGACATCATGAAATCAAGCCCGTCCAACGCGGCCTCAATCCGGCGTCCATTGGGCGCAGTCAGTACCGGATTGCCCGCAACCGTGACCAAGGCCTTGATCTGACCGGGACCGGGCGCTTCCATCTCTTCGGCCATGACCGAAACGGGGAATTCACCGTTATATAGCGGCTGTCCAGACACACGCGAGCGGCGCTCGGGGTAGGTTCGGTGCTTGCCCTTGCGGCTGGTCATGCCGACATAATCCAGCGCGGGCGTTGTGAACATCGCACCACCTTCAGCGTCGAAATTGCCGGTGATGATGTTGAGCACATTGTTGGCCCATTGGCACAAGCTGCCAAAGCTTTGGGTCGAGGCCCCCATGCGAGCATAACAAACGGCGGATTTGGCCTTGGCAAAATCCAATGCCATCTGCTCGATCACACCCTGTGCAATGCCTGTATGTTCAGCGGCAAGGGCAGGGGTGAAGGGCGTGATCGCAGCTTGCAACGCGTCCAACCCGTCAATCTTGTCAGACAGATGCCCCAAATCGACCAAGTTGCGATCCAGGATCACGTGAACCATCGCTAGCATCAGCAGGGCGTCGGTTTCAGGGCGGATAAAATGGTGTGCGGTCGCCTTTTCGGCGGTCTCGGTTCGTCTTGGGTCGATGACCACGACTTGCCCGCCACGTGCTTTGACCTCGTCAATGCGGCGGCCAAACCCGGGGGCGGTCATCATCGAGCCGTTTGACACAACCGGGTTGCCGCCAATGATCAGCATATAATCGGTGCGGTCGATGTCTGGCACCGGGATCAGCATGGGGTGGCCGAGCATGTGGATCGAGGCGACGTGATGCGGGATCTGGTCCGCCGTGGCCGAGCTGTAGCGGTTTGACGTGCTAATGGCTTTGACCAAACTCGGTAGGTTCAGAAGGTTGCCGAACTTATGAGCATTCGGATTGCCGAGATAAACGCCAACAGCGTCCCGGTCATGGGCAGACTGCACAGCGCGAATACGTTCGGCAGCAAAGTCCAGCGCTTCCTCCCAGCCGATCTCGACAAACTCGCCGTTGATTTTACGCAAAGGCTTTGTGATGCGATCCGGGTCGGTGCGGAAATCTTGCAAAGCGACGGCCTTGGGGCAGATGTGTCCACGCGACAGCGGATCATTCGGATCAGGCTTGATCGACAGCACCTGTGTGTCGTCATGGGTGATGATCAGCCCACACATGGCCTCGCAGATGTTGCAGGTACGGTGCTGGATTTGCGGCTGGGTCATAGGGGCCTCGCTGGGGGATCGGTAGATAGAAAAAGGGCGTCCGGTTTCCCGAACGCCCCGTGACGAAGTGCTTATTCTTCGTGAACTTTCTTCCAGTTGCCGTTTTCAACGACCGAAACGTACACGGTGTCGGCGCCCTGGTGATCGTCGGCGCTGTAGTCGATGTAGTTGCCGACCAGCTCATCCTCATACTGGAGGCTTTCCATAGCTGCGATGAAACTGTCGTGTGTCAGATCAGGGCCAGCCGCTTCAAGCGCTTTGACCATCATCTGGGCACCCGCGTACCCCAGCATCGCAAAGCCAACCGGGTCTTCACCAGTTGCGGCTTTGTACTCTTCGATGAACGCTTTGGGTGCGGCGTCATCTGCACGCGCCCACAGGTCCTGCCAGCTGGCCGCTGCATAGAGACCCTCGGTCACGCCACCGGGCACCTTGGCAACCACAGTCAGGAAACCGGCCGAAGTGTTCATGAACTTCATGTCGTTCAGGCCCATCTTCTTGGCGGTGCCGGCAACGGTGATGCTCTGACGCACAGTCAGCGCCATCGAGACGATGTCACAGCCATCAGCCTTGAGCTTGCTGAGTGAACCCACGAAATCCGACTCGTCTGGCTTGTGTGTGGTTTCAGAGGCGAATGTGATGCCTGCTTCCTTGGCTCCGGCATGGGATCCTTCCAGAATCTCTTTGCCGAAATCGGTGGGCAGATACATGGTGCAAACGTTCTTGGCGTCATATTTCTCGGCGAGAAATTTCACACCGATGCGGGCCTGCTCGAAGTAATCGGCAAAGGACACGAATTTGTTGCGGACCGGTTCTTGCAGCATCTGACGTGCAGCAGACAAGGGCGCGATGTTCGGGATGCCTTTGGGGTCCAGCAGTTTGAAGCCAGCCAGGTTCATCGGCGTGCCCAAAGATTGCAACATCGCAAAAACTTTGTCGCGGTTCAGCAGCTTGTTATAGCCCTGCATCGCGCGCGGCATTTGATAGCCGTTGTCTTCGACGATGAACGTGATCTTGCGCCCGTGCACACCGCCTGCAGCGTTGACCTTGTCAAAGTACACGTTTGCACCCTTGGTCGCAGGTACGCCAACAGCGGCAAACACACCGGACAGGTCGTTGACCGAGCCGATACGCACTTCGGTATCTGTCACACCTTGGGTTTCGGCATGGGCCAGCGAGGCGGCTGCAGTCAGCGCCGTGGCTGTAACCAGCCGTTTGATGAGTGTCTTCATAAGTTTCCTCCCTTTGGAACTTTGTTGTTCTCTCAGTACATGTCGTCGATCAGATGCGCGTGCGCCTTTTCAACATAGCTGCGCTTGAGCTTCATGGTGGCCGTAAGCTCCTCATCCTCGGCCGTCAGAAGCACGTCGATCAGGCGGAAATCCTTGATCTGTTCGACCCGCGCAAACTCCTTGTTGACCGCCTTAACCTCTTCGGCGATCAGGTCCTTGATCTCTTGTGCCGCGCAGAGCGAGGCAAAGTTCGAGAACGGGACCTTTCTGTCCTGAGCGTATTTCTCGACGTTCTCTTGATCAATCATAATCAGCGCCGTCAGGTACTTACGGCGGTCGCCTATGATCACCGCGTCCGAGACATAGTGGCTGAACTTCAGCCGGCTTTCGATCTCGGCAGGGGTGATGTTCTTGCCACCTGCGGTGATGATGATGTCCTTGAGGCGGCCGGTGATCTTCAGATAGCCATCCGAGTCAATCTCGCCGATATCACCGGTGCGCAGCCAGCCGTCGTCGGTAAAGGTTTCCGCCGTCTTTTCGTTGTTGCGCCAATAGCCCATGAAGTTGTTCAGACCCTTAGTCTGAATTTCACCATCGTCCGCGATGCGGATTTCATAGCCCGGAACAGGTTTCCCGATCGAGCCGACCTTGTTCTCTTCAAACGTGTTGATCGAGCCCAGACCGGATGTTTCAGTCATCCCCCAACCTTCGAGCAGGGGCACACCAATGGCCCAGTACCATTTCAGCAGGTCAGGCGAGATTGGTGCGGCACCGGACCCGCCACGACGCATGTTGTCCATGCCCAGCATTCGGCGCAGGTTGCGCAACACCAGTCGATCCCACAGCCAGAACTTGGCGGCAACACCAGCAGGCACCGGTTTGTTGTCGAGCAGATACTCAGCTCGCTCGAAGCCCGCTTTCAAAGCCATGCCAAACGCCGCGCGCCCGGCAGGTGTGGCCTCTTGTGTCAGGATCAGCACTTGGGAATAGATCTTCTCCCAAACCCGCGGCACGGCCACAAAAGTGGCAGGCGAGACCTCTTGCAGGTTGGCAAACACCGTTTCGGGGCTTTCGGCGAAATTTACGGTCGCCTTGCAGGCCAGCGGAAAATAGATCGACACGTTGCGTTCCAGGATGTGACAGAGCGGCAGGAAACACAGCTGCTCATCCGTTTCCTCGACCGGCAGGCGATGTGCTCCCGCCTCGATTCCGGCCATCACGTTTTCCTGGCTCAACATCGCGCCTTTGGGCATGCCGGTGGTGCCTGATGTATAGATCAGCAAGCCGATGTCCTGCGGCTGCGCCTTGTCGATCTCGGTTTCAAACGCGCCGGGCTCTTCTTTTTCCGCCTGCTGGCCGATCTTGTATAGGTCGTCGATCATGATGCAGCGATCATGGTCCAGATCATGCAGCCCTTCGTCCTCAAGGATGATGACGTTCAGCAGGCCGGGAACCTCGGCCTCGATCTGCAGGTACTTGTCCAGCTGCTCTTCGTTCTCGACGATCAGAAAGCGGCTGTCGCTGTCATTGATCAGATAGGCGAGCTGTTTGGCGCTGTCGGTGGTGTAAACGCCCGAGGCGATGCCGCCGACACACTGAATGCCCAGATCAGAATAGGCCCATTCCTTGCGGTCCTCGGACAGGATCGACACGACCTCGCCCCGTTGAAGACCCAGCTTGCGCAGGGCAAGCCCGATCCATTTGGCATGGGTCCAATAGTCGGCCCAGGAATAAGTCTTCCAGATGCCAAAGTCCTTTTCGCGGTGCGCGGTGCGTTTGCCCAGTTCGGCGCAGCGTTTCTGGAACAGGGACACGATCGTCTGTGTGCCGTCCACCATCACCGGGCGCTGGCCCGGTGTTGCGTTGTAGGACACGCCGTTGATCACGGTCTGGGCGGGTAGGGTGGTTGCATCCATCTGGCTCACCTCCACGTTTTCTTGCGTTTCCAGCGGCGGTTTTCCCGCTCGCCTTCTTCTTGCACACCCAGATAGAAGTTCTGGATGTCCTCGGACGCCATCAGCGCTTCGGCGGTGCCGTCCATAACGATGCGGCCCACCTCCATCACGTAACCATCATGCGCCAGGTTCAGCGCGGCACTGGCGTTTTGTTCCACCAGCATCATGGTCATGTTCTGCTCTTCATTGAGCCGTTTGAGGATGGCAAAGATTTCCTGCACCAAGAGAGGAGATAGCCCAAGGCTGGGTTCATCCAAGAGCATGATGCGCGGGTTGGCCATCAGACCCCGACCGATGGCCAGCATCTGCTGCTGCCCGCCTGAAAGCGTGCCGGCCTCTTGATTGCGGCGCTCTTTCAGGATCGGGAAGTAACTGAACACCAGTTCCCGGTCATGTTCTATCTGGCCCTTGTCAGTGCTGGTATAGGCCCCAAGGCTCAGGTTTTCGTCGACGGTGAGCAGCGGGAATACCTCGCGCCCCTCGGGGACATGCACGATGCCTTGTTGCACGACTTTATGCGGCTCGGACCCTTGGATTTCCTTTCCGTCAAAGGTGATGGTTCCTTTTTCAGGGTCCATGACTCCTGAGACGGTTTTCATCAGCGTTGTCTTGCTTGGCGCCATTGGCGCCCAGAATCGAAACCACGCGCCCCTCGTGCACATCCAAGGACACGCCCCGGATCGCCATGATCGGCCCGTAGAAGCTCTCGATATTGCGAATTTTCAGAATGGGTTCGCTCATGATGCTTTCCCCAGATATGCCTCAATGACGGCGGGGTGCGATTGCACCTCGGCCGGGGTGCCAAGCGCCAGTTTCGCGCCATCTGCCATGGCCAGAACCCGGTCGGACACGCCCGAGACCAGCCCCATGTCATGTTCCACCATCAAAACAGTGATACCCATCTGACGGCGGATATCGTCGATCCACCACCGCATGTCTGCCGTTTCCTCAACAGACAGGCCCGAGGCCGGTTCATCAAGTAAAAGCAGCTTGGGATCGGTAGACAGGGCGCGCGCCACCTCGACAACTTTGCGAACGCCGTAAGGCAGTCCGGCAATCATCTTGTCGCGATAAGCCTGCAGGTCGAGGAAATCGATCACCTCTTCGACTTTTTCTCGGTTCTCCATCTCCTGCCGTTTGGCCGAGGGGGTGAAGAACAGTTCCGACACCAGATTGGTCTTGGAATGACGATGCCGCCCAACCAGCAGGTTTTGCAGAACGGTGGCATGTTCGAACAGTTCGATGTTCTGAAACGTCCGCGCCACGCCATAGGCCGCAACACCCGATGGTTTGACCTGCAACAGGTCATGTCCGTCGAACCGGATCTTGCCCGCATAAGGGTCATAGAACCGCGAGATCAGGTTGAACACGGTCGATTTGCCCGCCCCGTTGGGACCCACGATAGCAAACACTTCGTCTTCTTCGACACTGAACGACAGATCATCCACCGCCGTCAGCCCGCCAAACTTCAATGTGACGTTTTCAAGCTCAAGCAAGCTCATCTCAGGCGCTCCGTCTTGAGGTAGGATTTCTGCCGCTTGAACATGTCCTTGCGGTAGAAGGGGAAAAGCTCGAACCAAGTGCGGATCTTGAGCCATCGGCCATAGATCCCCATGGGTTCAAACAGGATAAAGGCGATCAGGATCATGCCGAATATGCCGAACTCGAGCCCGGGAATGGCCACGGTCGAGCCACCAAAGACAGCGCCGACGTATTCCTTGGCGATCGACAGGAACTGCGGCAAGAAGCCGATGACGATCGCGCCGAAGAACGCTCCGTGGATTGAGCCGAGCCCACCGATGACAATCATCATCAACAGCTGGATCGAGATCACGACGCTGAACGTCTCGTTGTTGAACGCCCCGGCATATAGCCCCATCAGGGCACCCGCCCATCCGGTGACCATACAGCTCAGACCGAACGAGATCGTCTTGGTGCGTGAGATATCCACGCCCATGGCCTGCGCCGACACTTCGCTGTCGCGCACGGCGATGAACGAGCGGCCCAAGGGCGCGCGCAGCAGGTTGATATAGCCAAGCGTGACCAGCACCACGACGCCAAGCGTGAGCCAATAAAACTCATTGGGTGTGCCCCAGCGATCGACCATGAAACCAAAGACGCCAACCGATGGCGCGTATTTGCCCGCAACACCGCCGGTGATCGGTTCGGCCAGAACGATAATGTCATCCATCAGGATCGACATCGCCAGAGTAAAGATCGCCAGATAGATGCCGTGCAGGCGCAGGGCAGGGACCGCGATGGTCGCCCCGATGATACCCGTGATCAGACCAGCAACCGGAAAGGCGATCATGAAGGGTACGCCAGCCTCAACCAGGATAATATTGGCGTAACATCCGATGGCCAGGAACGCGGCGTGGCCCAGGCTGGCCTGGCCGGTGTGCCCGGTCAGAACCATCAACCCCAAACCCGCAATCGCCCAGATCAGCACGTTGGTAAGTTCACCCAGATAGAAGTCATCCAGCAGCCACGGCGCGGCAATCGCCACGGCCAGAAGCAGCAGATAAAGGCTCAACTGATATCCGTCCTTCCAAGGGCGAATGTCTTGCATGTAGTCGGTTTTGAATACGATCCGCATGAACTTATACCTTCTTTGTGCGCACTTGGCTGAACAGCCCGTGCGGACGGAAGATCAACACCGCAAGCAGCAGCGCGTAAGGCGCGATCTGGCTGTACCCGGCAGCGATATATCGGCTGGCGAAAGGTTCGATCACGCCGACGATCAGGCCACCTGCCAATGCACCGGGCAGCGAACCAAAGCCACCGATGACCGCCGCGGCAAACGCCTTGATCCCAATGAGGCCAGTGGCCGGATCAACGGACCCCTTGGCTGCGAAAAGGAGCCCCGCAACACAGGCGACAACTCCGCCAAGTGCCCAGATCAGCCCCTGCACCTGCTTGACCGGAACCCCCATGTAATAGGCGGCCAACTGGTTTTGTGAGGCCCCTTGCATCGCCAGGCCCATCTTGGTTTTGGAGAAGAAGACATACAGAGACCAGGTCAACAGCACCGTGACGATGATGACGGCAACGTCTTCCATACCCAACACAAGTCCGCCAAGGGCAAGCTCTTTGCTAAGCCAAGGGGTTTTGCAGGGTCTGCGGCTCGTGACCCCAGATCAAACCCGCCACAAAACGGATCACAAAGCCAAGCGCGATGGTCAGGATCACCACCGATGTTTGGCTTTCGCCGAACATCTTACGGATCAGGAAGCGATCCAGAAGATACCCAAGAACGGCCATCAATCCCAACGAGATTGGCAAGGCCATCCAGAATGGCAACCCCATGTATTCCGTGTTGGTAAGCCCGATAGTTATGAATGCGCCCAGCATCATGAGATCGCCCTGGGCGAAATTCACGGCCTCGGTCGCCTTGTAGATCAGCACAAAGCCAAGCGCGATCAGGCCGTACACACAGCCATTCGCCAGCCCGCTGATCAGCAGCTGCAAATTGTCCAAATTTTCCTCCCTGCGCCGGTTGTCCGGCTTATGCAACTGCCCCCCTAGATCCTCCACATCATCGGGGGCGGTCACCTGTACTATGGCGTGATCATGACCTTTCCGTCAGTCTTTTTGAGCGCATCCGCCAAACCTGACACAACGTCACGAAGGGGTAGGTGCGCTGAGACGTCGGTTTTCCAGCGGCCATCTGCAAATCGTGCCTGAACTTCGCCCACCACACGCGCCTGATCAGCGGGCGGAGTGGTCATCATCCAGCTTGTCAGCCAGAATCCTTCGATCTTCTTCCCCATGAAAACGAGCTGTCCCATACGCGACAGACTGGGCAATTCAGCGTCCAACTTGCCGTAGCTAACCCAGCGAGCACGGTTTGGCATGGCACAAAAAATCTTTTCGGATTGCTGATTGCTGACCGCATCCAAAAAGACGCGCGGCTTCAACTTGGCGCTGATCTTGGCAAATTTATCCAACATCTCCGGATCGCTGGTCACCAGTACCTCGGCGGCACCCAACTCTTTGAGAGGCTCGATCGCCTCGGCCCGGCGCACAAGCGCGATGGGCTTGAGCCCTAGATCGCGCCCCAAAGTGCACATCAGTTTACCCAACTGACTTGTGGCTGCTGAGATGACGAAAGCATCGCCTTCGGATTGTGCAATGTCCACCATGGCCATGGCGGTCAGCGGGTTGACGATCTGCGCTGCGCCATCCTCGTCCGAGACATCGGGGCGCAGAGGAATGCACATCTGCGCCTGCGTCACGACATAATCTGCCCAGGCACCCGAACCCGCAGCGACAAAGGCCACGCGCTGCCCGGCCAGAGCTTCGGCACCTTTGCCGGTGGCCACTACATCGCCGCAGCCTTCGAACCCGGCAGGGTGCCCCTTTACACGCGGTTGCCCGTACTCACCCTTTATGAAATGCAAATCCGATGGATTCACCGATGCCATTCGCAGTTTGAGCACGACCTGTCCTGGACCCGGAGAGGGCACAGCAATCTGCCCGTTTTCAAGATAGTCGGAAGCGTCAGCAATAGCCGGGCCGGTGGCTTTACCGGAATAGCCGTCCCCGGTTTGCAGGACAGCGAACATGGTTTCTGGAATCTGTGTCATGCAAGTACCTTATGTGATTGGGTTGAATGCCGGGTGAAGCTCTCTGAACTCAGCCCGAGACCGGACATAGCGAAGCGCACAATATCATCCACGATCGCCTGGCGGCTTTCGGGTGTGTCATCCTCTCTGGGTCGAAACCAGAATACCGGTCCGTTGAGAACACTCATGAAACTCTGAATAGTTACCGAAAGCTGGGGACCAACAACAAGATCTCCATCTGCGACGCCCTGAAGCACGACCTCTCTGAACCGTTGTTCATACAGATCGCGGCGGGTTAGGTGTGCTTCCATTGCTTCGCGTTGAAACTGAGTGGTTGTCGAGTAGCGCAACATCTGAAGGCCATCCATCAGGACGTGCATATAAGGCAAGTCATCAAGCATGGAACGAGTATGACCTGCGGACATGTCATAAAGCCGTTCCGCCGCTGACGCCTTCAGGTTGTAGCCTTCTTCGGATGCAGCGAACACAAGATCCATCGCGCGGTCACGAACTGCGTTGAACAGATCCATTTTCGAAGGGAAATAGTGGTAAACCCGCCCTTTGGTCGCCCCTAAGTGCCGTGCGACTGTGTCAATTGATGTGGCTGCAAATCCCCGGCTTTGGAAGCATTCGGCTGCTGCGCGCAAAAGTTCCTCGTATCGATCATTCCGGGTCTGTGTCGCAGCCTGAGCCATGGTTCCGGTTCCCTTCAATTTCGGGCAAAGTTCAACATACTACTCGGTATGTAGTCAATCTGGAAGCCGTGGTAACGTTGGGGAAGGTGAAGCTAGGTTATTGAAAAATTTTTACAAATAGCTTCTAGAGATATTAGGCCACAAAACAAAAAACCCCTCAAGCTCTGTGCTTGAAGGGTTTGCAGTGGTTCGCGATAACCGGGTACGCAGGGGGGTTAGCGCCCCCAGTTGCGAACTTCTCCGCAGTCCATATGGACAAAGTTAGACCGTGAATAGCTTCCTACGCCGCCTGCACGGCATGTTTGAGCTGCGCGCGCGATCTGACCGACCGAGCGTGACGACAGTCTCAAATCTGCTGCCTGCCCCTTCATGTGGAGAGAGTTTTTGGCTACACCGCGTGACCGGCGGCGTAGCATAGCGTTCGTCTGTGGGCTGCGATAACCCGACAAAAGCATATACGGCTCGTTGACATCCATGAGGTTGTGAGCCGCGGCCATTATGTCGATCGTGCGAAGATCCATCGACTTGACTTGATCGGTGCGCCAATCGCGCATGAAATGGTTCACTTCCTTGACCGCGTCCTTGATGTAGTCGCCGTCAATCCAATAGACCATGTCGATCCGTTCACCGGTCCGGCCCGAGTACATTCTGATGCGCCGAATATCTCCGCCGCCGCGCAGAAAACCTGCGGCGTTTGAGAATGTGGGAGCTGCTGTGATTGTGGTTGCCGCAAACGCACCCAATAGGGCGCGTCGGGTTAAACCCGAAGAGCTAATGTCCGCCATTTCCTGTGTCGTCCCGTACGATTCCTGCCTGCGCACGATGTTACGTGCACTTTGTTTGTATCCATCCCCAGATGCAGACTGTATGGCACAGACAGATTCGTGAGCCAAGAAAGGAATGCTGCAAGTTTTAGTTAGGGGGAATTTTCGGCGATTTTTTGCGCAAATATGAACATTTGCCTTATAGGCGCCTCATTTATCAGCTGCAGCGGGGGCTCTATCGCGAAGTCGATGCATGTGGGCATCAGGTCCGCGGACATTTTTCATTGTGAAGAAAATGTGAGTGGACATCACGCGGTCAAGTTTTGAAACTTGATGAACACCCGTTGATTCACATATTCTTCAAGACCTCAAGGACCATCCCATGCAGGAAATGTTTCGGCGTCCTATCGCCAGAACCCTGACCCAACTTCTGAGCACGGCAGGCCTGCTCCTTTTTCTTAGCTCGCCGCTTTCGGCGCAAGTAACGGCGTTCAAGCAAGCTGTTGCCGAAGCAGCCTCTAAGAGCAGTTCTGTTGCCAAGTTCTATCGTGAAAACGGGTATCACCCCATCTGGACAGGGGATGAGCCTGAACACCAGGCCCGAAGAGCGGCGTTGGTTCAGGCACTATCCAATGCAGATGTTCATGGATTGCCGGTCGACCGCTACCGTCTGGATCAATTGATGGAAAAGATGCGGACCGCGCAGACGACGCGCGATCTGGGATTTGTTGAGGTTGCTCTCAGCCGCGCATTCGTAACTTATGCAAGCGACATACAAACAGGCGTGCTCAGACCTTCGACCATTGACGACGGCATGGTGCGCAAAGTGGAACGTCGCGAAGGCGACGAATTTTTGCAAGAGTTCCGCACACAAACACCGGGCGCATACTTGAATTCTCTACCGCCTGCGTCGTTGCAGTATCGGGCCTTGTTGAAAGAAAAAATGCGGCTCGAGCACCTGTTGGGCGAAGGTGGATGGGGTGCGGCGTTGCCAGTTCGAAAACTTGAGCCAGGAAACAGCGGTACATCAGTTGTCGACCTGCGTAACCGCCTGATCGACATGGGTTACATGGAGCGCAGTGCAAGTTTGCAGTATGATAGTGCTCTGCAAGAGGCGGTTCAGTCGTTTCAATCCGCCCATGGCCTTGAAGCAGACGGGGTTGCTGGCAAGGAAACCATTGCTGAGATCAACAAAAGCGTTGGCGACAGGCTCAAGTCCGTCATCGTAGCGTTGGAACGCGAGCGTTGGTTGTCCAGGGATCGCGGCAACCGGCACGTTTTGGTCAATCAAACGGATTTTTCGGCAAAGATCGTGGATGAAGGCCATGTCACGTTCCAAACGCGTTCGGTCATCGGCAAGAATACCAGCGATCGGCGCACACCCGAGTTTTCGGACGTTATGGAACATATGGTTATCAACCCCAGTTGGTATGTTCCGCGGTCGATCATTACCAAGGAATATCTGCCTAAACTGCGAGCTAACCCTGGTGCGGTGGGACATTTAGAAATCACTGACAGCCGCGGTCGTCGTGTAAGCCGTAACCACAACTTTGCCCAGTATTCCGCGCGCAGCTTTCCTTTTGCGATGCGCCAACCACCGGGAAAGAAAAATGCGCTTGGTTTGGTGAAATTCATGTTCCCAAACAAGTACAACATCTATCTGCATGACACGCCGCAAAAACATCTGTTTGCGCGCGAAGTGCGGGCCTATTCCCATGGCTGTATTCGTTTGGCTCAGCCGTTCGAGTTTGCTTACGCCTTGTTGGCCCGGCAGAGCGAAGCGCCAAAAGACTTTTTTCATCGCGTTCTGGATTCCGGCAAAGAAACCAAAGTTGAATTGGAAAAACCCGTGCCAGTACACATCATCTATCGCACCGCCGTAATCTCACCGAAAGGTCAGGCCGAATATCGCCGCGATATCTATGGTCGTGACGCAAAGGTTTGGGAGGCGCTGAGCAACGCGGGGGTGGCCCTATCTGCGGTTCGCGGGTAAGCAACAAGGACCACAGCAAAATACATGGGGTCCAACATGAGCTTTACCGTCGGAGAAATTGCGCAAGCTCTTGGGGCAGAAGCCAACGGAGATTTGGATCTTCGGATCGAAAAAGCTGCGGAACCGCAAGACGCGACGCCCGATGCTCTGGCTTTGGCTATGTCTCCCAAATATGCAGATGAACTTGGCACTGGCCAGGCATTGGCCGCAATTGTCTGGCCAGGGGCAGATTGGCAGGCGATGGGGTTGAAGGCGGTAATCTTTGCACCACGACCTCGGATGGCCATGGCCGGGCTAACTGTGATGATGGATGCGGGGCAGGGCGAAGGGCAAGGTATCCATCCCTCTGCCGTAGTGGACCCATCGGCTCAAATCGGAGACAATGTGTCTGTCGGCCCGTTGACCGTAATCAGTGCCAATGCTCGTATTGGCGCAGGGTCTGTCATCGGGGCACATTGCTTTATCGGGGCTGACGTGTCTTTGGGTGAAAACGCGCATTTTCGCGAGATGGTGAGCATCGGAGCACGGGCGAAAATCGGCGATAGGTTTCGGGCCCAACCAGGAGTGCGCATTGGATCAGACGGGTTCAGCTTTGTGACTCCCGAGATTTCTAATGTCGAGAACGCGCGCAAATCCATGGGGGATACCGGTGATGCAAAAGCACAAAGCTGGGTGCGCATTCATTCACTAGGAGCGGTTGAAATTGGCGACGATGTGGAAATTGGGGCCAACTCGACCATCGACAACGGTACGATCAGAAACACGGTGATCGGTTCGGGAACCAAGTTGGATAATCAGGTACACGTTGGACACAATACGCGCATCGGGCAAGATTGCCTGCTGTGTGGCCAGGTTGGCCTGTCCGGCTCTATTGAGATTGGTAACAATGTGGTTCTTGGAGGGCAGGTTGGCATTGCGGACAATCTGTTCATTGGCGATGGAGTGGTTGCAACAGGTGCGACCAAAATACTGTCAAATGTCCCGGCAGGCCGGGTCATGATGGGCTACCCGGCCGTAAAAATGGAAACACATACAGATATTTACAAAGCTCAACGCAGGTTGCCGCGCATTTTACGTGACGTTGATGCGCTGAAAAAGGCGGTTTCCAAATTGACCTCAAGTGATTAAATCAGCCTCAGATCATTTATCAGAGGACTGATTATGAGCATCAACGACCGTGTTATCGCGATCATCGCAGAGCAGGCCGTTCTGGACCCTTCAGATGTCACTCCCGAAAGCACTCTGGAAGACTTGGGCATCGACAGCCTTGGATTGGTAGAGAGTATTTTTGCGATCGAAGAAGAGTTCGACATTTCGGTACCCTTCAACGCAAATGAACCAACCCAAAGCGATTTCGATATCTCGAACGTGGCGGCCATCGTGGCTAAGCATCGAAAAGCTCATGTCCGAGAAAGCATAACGGGCAAGCGGGAACATCACGATGAAACGCGTTGTCATCACTGGGGCCGGAACAATCAACTCTTTGGGCCATTCGGTGCCAGAGACGCTGGAAGCAATGCGCGAAGGTCGGTGTGGAATCGGCCAATTGGAATTTCGCGATGTCGAACGTCTTTCGATCAAGATTGGCGGGCAGGTCCGCGGGTTCGAGGCAGAAGGCCAGTTCAACCGTCAACAAATGTCGTTATACGATCGATTCACGCAATTTACATTGGCCGCAGCCAAAGAGGCGATCCATCAATCCGGTCTGACGTTTCATGGTGATCTGTCAGCGCGCTCGGGAGTGGTTCTGGGAACAGCAGGCGGAGGTGTCAGCACCTGGGACGACAACTATCGTTCGGTGTATGAGGACGGAAAAAACCGTGTTCACCCATTTGTTGTTCCAAAGCTTATGAACAATGCAGCGGCCAGCCACCTTTCGATGGAATACAATCTGAAGGGACCATCTTTCACAGTGTCGACAGCCTGCGCGTCTTCCAACCATGCCATGGCGCAGGCCCTTGGGATGGTTCGCAGTGGCATGGCGCCGGTCATGATCACCGGTGGTTCTGAATCGATGCTCTGTTTCGGTGGTGTTAAAGCATGGGAAGGACTGCGGGTCATGTCCAAGGACGCCTGCCGCCCGTTCAGTGCCAATCGAAACGGAATGGTGCAGGGCGAAGGTGCTGGGATCTTTGTTTTCGAAGAGTATGAACATGCCAAGGCTCGTGGAGCCGACATCCTGTGTGAAGTGATTGGTTCGGCCATGTCCTCGGATGCAGCGGATATCGTTATGCCATCCAAACAGGGGGCTGCCCGAGCGATCTCTGGCGCCCTAACGGATGCAAAGTTAAATCCTGAAGATGTCGGTTACATCAATGCGCATGGCACTGGTACCGCGGCAAACGACAAGACCGAATGCGCAGCAGTTGCAGGTGTATTCGGCCAACATGCCGACAACCTGATGATCAGTTCAACGAAGTCCATGCATGGGCATCTGATTGGTGGGACGGGCGCCGTAGAATTACTCGCCTGCATCATGGCCCTTCGCGACGGCGTTGTTGCTCCGACGATTGGTTATGAAGAACCAGATCCGGAATGCGCGCTGGACGTGGTTCCTAACGACGCCCGCGACGTCGATGTCGACGTCGTGTTGTCCAATGCCTTCGCCTTTGGCGGGCTGAACGCAGTATTGGCTCTTCGTCGCGTCTAAACAAAAAACGCCACCTTAAATGGTGGCGTTTCCTTTTCGCGCGTGGTGCCGAGATCAGTTC
Organism: Falsiruegeria sp. JB4-1; assembly: GCF_055693495.1. NCBI lineage: Bacteria > Pseudomonadati > Pseudomonadota > Alphaproteobacteria > Rhodobacterales > Roseobacteraceae > Falsiruegeria > Falsiruegeria sp. JB4-1. The sequence continues at coordinate 2,327,841 of NZ_JBVFTZ010000001.1, read as the reverse complement.
GTGACGACGTCCACAACATCATAACCCGCCGTAAATCCAGACAGGGACAGATCCAGGCTGATGGTTTGATCCGGTGCAGGAGCTGGCACCAAGGACACTGTCGCCTTTGCCCCTTTCTTCATCGCATCAATATCGACCTGGGTCAGGCCAATCTGAGCAACACAGCCGATCGGATTGCAAAAAGAATAGTTGTAACGTTTGCCCGGCGCACCATCGATGGCGATGGTCAGTTGCGCAGGCAGCAGAGTCTCGAGCGGGACAACGATTGTCGCTCCGGCAACGGCTGCCTGTTCACCTGCAAGCCGGAACAGAGAAATCTCGGCCATAGGGTTGTTTGAAGGATCAGTCATAACCTGAAGCAGCGAACAGGGGTCCTGCTCCTCTTCGGTTTTGACGCAGGCAAGATCCCAATCGCCGAATTTTTCTTTAGAATAGCGCTCACCAAGTTTTGGGCCCTCGGACACGGGCTGTCCCAAATCCAGTGCTTCGGATCCGGCCAACGGCTCGGCTTGTTCTGTCTGTTCGGTCTGGGGGGTATCTTCCTGTGTTGCTGTCTCTTGAGCGTGGACTGCGCCGGTCAGCAGGATGGTCGCCAAAGAACTCAGGCCAATAACGGATCTAAACATGTTTGCCTCATACATTCAGTACTGCTTTGGCCCGCTGTACCATGCCTTTGGCGCGCTGTCAGTGCCATTCGACCAGATTGTTTTGAATGAGCGGACACAACGGGATTTTACCCCAGTCAGAAATAAGAAAAGGAGACCATAAAGATGGTCTCCTTTTCATATTTTGCTCCCCGTCGGACTGGCCGACTTAGTTATTGGGGGGACGTTACGAATTGAGGCGGCGTCGGTCAACAGGCAAGGTCAGATTTTTTACAACCGATTGAGAAACAGCCAGGTAATGGCCTGATCTCGTCGAAAAAAACCGTGCCCTAGGGCACGGCCAGTCAAACAGGGAGGAAGGTGTTCGAAACCCTCAGAAACTTCAGACCCCGAACAAGAAAGAACTATGGCAGCGAAAGGTTAACTTTGTATGCTTGCAGCGAAACGATGCAAAACGGGGCATAACTGGATGGACGGCAAGGTTTTTTTGGGCGGTGGCGGAGAAAATTATGGCGAGCCTCAGGGGTTGTCGTTGAAATATGCCAACCGGCACGGCTTGATCGCAGGGGCTACCGGCACGGGGAAGACCGTGACTTTGCAAATCCTGGCAGAGGGATTTTCCGAAGCTGGCGTGCCGGTGTTTCTTTCCGATGTTAAAGGGGATCTTTCCGGTCTGGCTAAGTCTGGCACGACCGAACATAAGCTTCACAATCCGTTTACCGAGCGTGCAAATACCATCGGATTCACAGATTTCGTATATCGTGCCAGTCCAGTGACATTCTGGGATCTTTTTGGTGAACAGGGCCACCCAGTACGCACCACGGTGACTGAAATGGGCCCTCTGTTGCTATCGCGTCTGCTGGAATTGACCGAGGCCCAAGAGGGTATCCTGAATATAGCTTTTCGCTTAGCGGACGAGGACGGCTTGCCGTTGCTCGACCTCAAGGACCTGCAAGCCCTTTTGGTGTGGATCGGTGAGAACCGCGCGCAGTTGTCTCTGCGCTATGGCAATGTCTCGACAGCATCGATCGGTGCAATACAGCGTCGACTTCTGGTGATTGAAAATCAGGGCGCGTCTAAGCTTTTTGGCGAACCTGCGCTGGAACTGGCGGATTTGATGCGTTCTGACGCCGAGGGGCGCGGCATGATCAATATCCTGGCTTCAGACAAATTGATGGCCGCGCCGGGGCTGTATGCAACGTTTCTCTTGTGGTTGCTGAGCGAATTGTTCGAAGAACTGCCAGAAGTTGGGGACCCTGACAAACCCAAACTGGTGTTCTTTTTTGACGAGGCCCATCTGCTCTTTGACGACGCGCCCAAAGTTCTGGTCGACAAGGTTGAGCAGGTTGCGCGCCTGATCCGTTCCAAAGGGGTGGGCGTCTACTTCATCACACAGAACCCGGCGGACGTGCCCGAGGATATCCTCGGGCAGCTTGGTAACCGTATCCAACACGCCTTGCGCGCGTTTACGGCGAAGGACCGCAAAAACTTACGGCTGGCAGCAGAAACTTACCGCGAGAACCCCGCCTTCGATACCGAAGCAGCCATTCGCGAGGTTGGCGTGGGCGAGGCCGTGACCTCGATGCTGCAAAAGAAAGGCGTGCCGGGTATTGTTGAACGAACCCTGATCCGTCCGCCGTCTTCACAGCTTGGCCCTATTACCAAATCCGAACGCGATGCCCATCTGGCAACCTCGGATATGGGCGGAAAATATGACACGCTGCTGGATCGAAAATCGGCATTCGAAATTTTGTCCAAACGCGCAGAACAGGCGGCAAAAGAGGCCGAAGAAGCCGAGGTTGAAGAAGAGGAACAGCCGATGATGCAGCGCGAATATTCTGCTGCTCGTCGTTACTCCGGGGCGCGCGTCAGCCGGTCGTCCTCGCGCTATTCTCGCAAGAAGGACACATTTGCCAGCGCCATGGGCGAGGCAGTGATCAAAGAGCTGAAGGGCACCACAGGTCGCCGCATCGTGCGTGGCATTCTGGGCGGCTTTTTCAAAGGGCGGTAACTCCCCTCTATAGATATTCTTGGGGTTAATTGGGCGCAGCTAAAAAGGGGCAGCGCCCCTTATCCCGGATCGCAAAATGAAAAACGCCGCCTCAAGAGGCGGCGTTTCCTTTTTATTTCTCGGGGATCAACCCGCGTGGACTGAACCTGAGCACAAGAAGCAGGATCACACCCATGGTGAGCAATCGCATGTGCGCTGCGCTGTCCAGAAGGTGATCGCGCAAGGCACTGTCTTCGGCCATTCCGGATGTCACCAGTTCCATCACCCAGATGCCAAGCGGTTCAACCTGAACCCAGAGAAACCAGATCAACATCGCGCCCAGAACGGCACCAAAGTTGTTTCCAGACCCGCCAACGATGACCATGACCCACACAAGGAAAGTGAAACGCAGCGGGTTGTAGGTACCAGGCGTTAGCTGACCATCCAGCGTTGTCATCATTGCACCCGCGATGCCACAAACTGCGGACCCCAGAACAAAAATCTGCAAATGCCGACGCGTGACATCCTTACCCATGGCCTCAGCTGCAACTTCATTGTCACGGATGGCGCGCATCATGCGGCCCCAAGGGCTTTTCAAAGCCATCTGCGCCATCCAGAGCAGAACCAGCAGCACGACCATGAACAGAACCGAATATCCCAGCTTGACATAGAGCGTCGATGCCAACACCGGGTCCAACCCCATGCCTGCAGCCCGTTCCACAAATGCGGGATCGTTTTGCAGGTCGATCTCATAGGGAACCGGACGGGGCAGGCCGATGACGTTTTTCACGCCGCGCGCCAGCCAGTCCTCGTTCTTGAGCACAGCGATGATGATCTCGGCGATGCCAAGAGTTGCAATCGCCAGATAGTCCGACCGTAGCCCTAGAGCGGTCTTGCCGATCAGCCAAGCGGCGCCTGCCGCCAGCAGACCGCCCGCAGGCCAAGCCAGCAGAACCGGCAAGCCAAGGCCGCCGATGTTGCCCGCAGCGGCAGGATTGATCGCCTCGACCGCTGCGACATTCGGATCAAAGACCGCCCGATAAATGACAAAGCCAAGCACCAAAACAGCCAACATGGCAACCGTCCGGGCACGTCCTTTTGCCATCTTTTTTGAGATCATGACCGCCGCTGTCACCGTGGCCGCACCCAAGAGCAGGGCCAAGACGATGCCGAAGCCACCGGCACTCCACGCCTCGGGGCTATAGTCTCCGGCAATCAGCACAACCGCCAGACCGCCAAGCGCCACAAAGCCCATGACACCAACGTTAAAGAGACCTGCAAAGCCCCACTGTAGGTTCACACCAATCGCCATGATGGCCGAGATCAGACCCATGTTGATAATCAAAATGGCCGAGTTCCAGCTTTGCATGAAACCTGTCGCGATGATCAGACCGCCGACAATGGCAAAGAGGCCGGTATTTTTAAGCGTCTCGTTCATACCGCTTTCCCCTTGAACAGACCGGTTGGCTTGAACAGCAGCACAATAAGCAGGATCACGAAACTAACCGCGAACTTGTAATCTGTGCTGAGCAGTTGGGCGAGGCCCGAGGGTTCCAGACTTTCAGGCAGCATGTATTTCGCCACCTTCTTCCAGGCGTATGTGATCGTCACCTCGGAAAATGCGATGACAAAGCCACCTGCAATGGCCCCCAGCGGGTTGCCCAAACCACCCACGATGGCCGAGGCAAAGATGGGCAGCAAAAGCTGGAAGTAGACAAACGGCTTGAACGATTTGTCGAGGCCATAGAGTACGCCCGCCGTGGCGGCCAGTGCGGCCACGATCAGCCATGTGTACATGACCACACGCTCGGGATTGATGCCCGACAAAAGCGCCAGATCCTCATTGTCCGAATAGGCCCGCATCGACTTACCCGTGCGAGTGCGGTTGAGAAACCAGAACAGAGCGATCACACAGATCACCGCGACCACAACCGTGATCCCTTGGGTGGTCTTGATCGCCAGACCTTCCTTCAGGCCGGTCATGGTCTTGAAGTCGCGTGCCGAGATGATGAAGCGTTCGCCGTCAGCAAAGCGTTGATCACCGGGACCGATGACGAAGCGCACCAGACCGTTCATGATAAACATGACGCCCATCGATACGATCACCAGGATCACCGGCTTGGCCTTTTGCTCGCGGTAAAATTTGTACACCACTCGATCTGTGAACAGCACCAGCAACATGGTGCCCAGAATGCCAAAGGGCAGGGCGAGCAGGGCGGTCGGTAGGGGACCAAAGCTGATCCCGATGCTCTGCATCCACCAAGTCACCAGCACGGTGATCATCGCCCCAAAGGCCATGGTGTCCCCATGGGCAAAGTTCGAGAACCGCAGGATGCCATAGATCAGTGTGACCCCAAGCGCACCCAAGGCCAATTGGCTGCCATAGGCGATCGCAGGGACCAGCACAAAGTTGGAAAGCGCCACAAGGGCGTTGAGGAAATCCATCAGTTAGCCCCCCAGGAATGATTTGCGGACTTCGGGATCAGCCAGCAGCTCTTTCCCGGTGCCGGTATAGGCGTTGCGGCCCTGGACCAGCACATATCCCTTGTCGGCGATTTCCAGCGCCTGGCGGGCGTTCTGTTCCACCATCAGGATCGGAATGCCGGTGCGGCTGACCTCGATGATGCGGTCAAACAGCTCGTCCATGACGATGGGCGACACACCCGCGGTGGGTTCGTCCAGCATCAACACCTTGGGTTGGGTCATCAGCGCGCGACCCACGGCCACCTGCTGACGCTGACCCCCCGACAGCTCGCCAGCTGCCTGATGGCGCTTGTCGCGCAGGATCGGGAACAGGGTATACACCTGCTCCATTGTGTCCGAGATGTCATCGGTGCGGATAAATGCACCCATCTCAAGGTTCTCTTCAACCGTCATTGAGGTGAAGATGTTCGAGGTCTGCGGCACAAACCCCATGCCCTTGACCACGCGGTCCTGCGGGCTGAGCTTGGTGATGTCCTCGCCGTCCAAACGCACCGCGCCCTGACGGACGTCGAGCATGCCAAACACGGCCTTCATCGCTGTGGATTTACCAGCGCCGTTGGGGCCGACGATGACAGCAATCTCGCCGGGGTTCACGGCAATGGTGCACTCGTGAAGGATGTCGGGGCCCTTGCCGTAGCCGCCGGTCATCGTGTCACCGATCAGAAAGGGTTCAGCCATCTGCGTTCTCCAACTGATCCTTGTTCTTCAGACCGGTGCCCAGATAGGCCTCGATCACCTGCTCGTTGGCCTTGATCTCGTCCAGCGAACCTTCGGCCAAAACCTTGCCCTCGGCCATACAAATGACCGGGCCGCAGATCTTGCCGATGAAATCCATGTCGTGCTCGATGACGACAAATGTGTATCCGCGTTCCTTGTTCAGGCGCAGGATCGTGTCACCGATGGTCATCAAGAGCGTGCGGTTCACGCCGGCACCGACCTCGTCGAGGAAGACGATCTTGGCGTCGACCATCATGGTCCGGCCCAGTTCCAGAAGTTTCTTTTGACCGCCTGAAACCTGACCCGCCTTGTGGTCGGCCAGATGTTCGATGGTCAGGAACTCCAGCACTTCATCGGCCTTAGCCCGCAGCGCGCGTTCCTCGTCGGCAATGCGCTTGCGTCCGAACCAGGTGTTCCACAGTGCCTCACCCGATTGCGCACCTGGAACCATCATCAGGTTCTCGCGGCACGACATCGAGCTGAACTCATGTGCGATCTGAAAGGTCCGCAGCAGCCCTTTGTGAAACAACTCATGCGGCGGCAGGCCGGTGATATCTTCACCCGCCATGGTCACCTTGCCGCTGGTGGGCGGCAGGACACCTGCGATGACATTGAACAGTGTGGTCTTTCCGGCCCCGTTCGGGCCGATCAGCCCAGTAATGGAACCCTCGGCGATTTCCAGCGATGCACCATCCACCGCGCGAAACCCGCCAAAGTGCTTATGCACGTCTTCGACGACGATCATGTTTTCCCCCGTCCGCTGTTTTTTGGCGCGGACCCCTTATTTGTTGGCCTCATCCGATTTTGAGGTGCGGCCTTCTGTCATCGAAACAGCCCGGACACAAGGCCCGGGCTGATCGTTTTTCAGGTCAATTTCGCATCAGCGGAATTTGACTGTGGTGATTTTACCGTCCTTGATCTCGTACTGGCGATAGTTACCAGCCGACTCGCCGCCGCCGATCAATTCAACAGCAGTGGCGCCGACATAATCGACTTCGCCGCCGTCTTTCAGGATCTGCAGCGCCTTGGCCAGCTCACCCGGATAGATCTTTTCGCCCGGTGCGTTGGCGACATCCATCACCTTGCCTAGGCATAGTCGCCAGGTGCGTTGGAGTTTGCGGCCTGCATCGCCAGCATGATCAGGGCTGCGGCGTCATAGGATTCACCTACAAACGACGAGGTGCCGTCAAAACCGTTGGCTTCGCCCATTTCAACCATGGTGCCAGCGCCGGGGCTGTCGGTGCCCGGCAGCTGACCGGTCGAGCCGTCGATTTCGGAACCAAAGTTCTCTTCCAGCTTGGCGCCGTACATGCCATCGGGGAAGTGGAAGCTGTCAAACGCGCCCGAATCCAGCGCCGCACGCATCACGCCCGAACCGCCCTGGTCAACGTAACCGGCGATCACCAGCTTTTCGCCACCCGCAGCAGCCAATGCGCCTACTTCGGCCGAGTAGTCGGCCTTGCCGTCTTCGTGTGCGGCGGAAATGGTCACGGTGCCGCCTGCGGCTTCAAACGCGCCTTGGAAGCTGTCTGCCAGGCCCTTGCCGTAGTCGTTGTTGGTGTAGGTCAGCGCGACTTCCTTGACGCCCTGTTCCATCAGAACTTCGGTCATCACAACACCCTGACGGGCATCCGACGGTGCGGTGCGGAAGAACAGGCCGTTGTCTTCGGCGGTCGACAGAGCGGGCGAGGTCGCCGACGGCGAGATCATGACCATGCCGTTGGGCAGTGCAACGTTCGACAGGATCGCGCCGGTGACGCCCGAGCAGTCGCCGCCCACGATGCCGTTCACGCCATCGGATGTGATCAGACGCTCAGCGGCCGCGGTCGCTGCGCCCGAGTCGATGCAGGTCGAGTCAGCACGGATCGGAGTGACTGTGGCCGCGTCCAGCAGCAAGCCGCTGTCGGTTGCTTCTTTCATCGCCAGTTCGGCGGCAGCCGCCATCGGTGGGGTCAGCGATTCAATCGGGCCGGTAAAGCCGAAGATGATACCCAGTTTGACTTCTTTGGCGTGACCGCCTGCCATAGCAGTGGTTGCCATCAGCGCCGTTGCCGCAGTTGCGGTGAGCAGCTTTTTCATATGGTTAACTCCCTAGTTGGAACGTGATCGTTCTGTGATCGACCCTAGGCAAGCTCTGCAAAAAAGAAAAGTCCTAACGATAACGTGTTTTTGCGTGGCGATCCTGTTTGGTTTCAGCGATTTTCACACCAGATTGAGAGTTAAGTTTGCCAATTCGGAGGTTTCAGTCATGTGGGTTAGGTTCGCGATTCTGCTGATCATGGGGTTGGCGCACCCCGTCACGGCGCAAACATTCAACACTCGGGCCGGGGCAGTTCAACTCACGAAAATGATTGGCGGGCTGGAAACCCCCTGGGCCATTGGGGTTCTACCGACGGGTGGATATCTGATCACGGAAAGAGATGGCGATCTGCTGCATGTGCGCGAAGGGAAAGCCACCAAGGTTTCAGGCGTCCCCAAGGTGCATGCTCGGGGGCAGGGTGGGTTGCTGGATGTTACCGTGGCTCGGGACTTCGCCCGTTCGCGTGAGATTTTCTTGACCTATTCCAAACGGCAACGTGGCGGTGCAGGCACCGCTTTGGCAGTAGCCAAACTGGACACCAACGGGCGGAGACTGACAAATGTTCGCACGATCTTTGAAGCCGCGGCAGGCGGTTCAGGCGGGAGACATTTTGGCAGCCGGGTGGTTGAGGCGCGCGACGGTACCCTCTTTGTCACCATCGGAGATCGTGGCGATCGACCTTCAGCACAGGATCGGTCAAATCACAACGGCACCATCGTGCGCATCAACCGCAATGGCACCGTGCCCGGAGACAACCCCTTCGTTGGCCAGTGCAGGGATCCGGCCCGAGATTTGGTCCTACGGCCATCGCAATCCACAAGGTGCTGGGTTGGATGCAAAGGGTCGGCTTTGGACGTCTGAGCACGGGGCCAAGGGCGGAGATGAGGTCAACGCCGTCCGCAAGGGCGCGAACTATGGCTGGCCGATCATTTCTTACGGTGTTCATTATTCAGGCGGCAAGATCGGCGAGGGGACATCGAAACCCGGCATGGAACAACCCAAGCACTATTGGGACCCCTCCATCGCGCCTTCGGGGTTGATGGTTTATTCCGGGAAACTCTGGCCGCAATGGCGAGGCGATCTGTTTGTCGGATCGTTGAAATTCAACTACATCTCGCGGTTGGACGGCGGCAATGTGCGCGAGGTAGAACAGATTAAGAGCGCTGAAACAGAACGCGTGCGCGATATCGTCGAAGCACCCGATGGCTCGATCTGGTTCATTTCGGTTGGGCAGGGGGCGGTTTATCGGATGACTCCTGCGAAATAGCGGTTCGCAAAAGTTCAAAATATGCAGTGTCACACCACTCGTCGTCACCATAGAGAAAGTTGGCTTTCTCGTGTCCGACCTTGCGAAATCCCAGTTTCGACAACAATGCGATCGATGCTGAATTGCGTGGGTCACATTGTGCCGTCAAGGCAGGCTCATCCGGAAATCGTTCGAATGCCCTGGGAAGAAGGGTCGACAGGGCCTCGAACGCAATTCCCTTGCGCCAAAAGTCTGGATGCAAAATGTAACCGACCTCAGGGCTGTTCCAAACCCCGGCTTTTCCGATGCAGCGCCCCTCAAAATCGATGATGAGGTCGAAACTGACCTTTGGGTTCTGTGCCATCAAACCATCGAGAAACCGCGCGGTGATCTCGATTTCATCATAAGCAGGCCGATCCCAGTACCGCATGGCAGAGGGATCAGAGAAGATTGCGTGCAGCGCAGTCAAATCATCTGCGCGCGCGGGGCGCAGCAGCAAGCGGCCTGTTCGGATCACACCGATAGTCGCGAAGCCTGCGCGCCACGCTCACGGTAGGGCGTAGTGTTGTAATGCGCCCGGTAGCACTTTGAGAAATGGCTGGGTGAGGCAAAGCCGCAGGCAAGAGCGACGTTGATCACGCTCATGTCCGTTTGCATCAACAGGTTACGTGCCTTTTGCAGGCGCAGTTCCATGTAGTAGCGTTTGGGCGAGCGATTCAGATACCGGCGGAACAGCCGTTCGAGCTGCCGGGTCGACATGCCCACATCCTTGGCCAGGATCGAAGGGCTGATCGGTTCCTCGATGTTCTTTTCCATCATCTGGATGACCTGGCTCAACTTGGGGTGCCGCACGCCAATCCGGGTTGGTACCGACAGTCGTTGGGTGTCCTGATCAGTTCGGATCGAGGAGTAGATCATCTGGTCAGCAACGGCGTTTGCAAGTTCTTCGCCGTGACCTTCGGCGATGACCTTGAGCATCAGGTCAATCGAAGACGTGCCGTCGGCAGTCGTCATTCGGTTCCCTTCGATCAGAAAAACCGACTTGGTTAGTTCGACTTCGTCAAACTCTTCCGCAAAGCTGTCTGCGTTTTCCCAATGGATCGTCGCCTTCTTGCCGTCGAGCATTCCAGCCTTGGCCATCGTATAGGCTCCGGTGCACAACCCACCAATTCGCAACCCTTTACGGGCTTCGCGTCGTAGCCAGTTCAGAAGCTTCTTGGTTGTTGCCAACTGAACGTCCACACCACCGCAGAGCAACACGACATCATCACGCGACAGTTCGATAAGTTCATCGTCTAATTTGAACGTGGTTCCGGCCGAGCAACTTACAACGTCACCACTCTCACCAATAAGGAGCCAGCTATAGAGCTCGCGATTGGACATGCGATTTGCGATTCTCAAGCTGTCCAGCGCCGAAGCAAATGACAACATCGAAAATCTGTCCAACAGGACAAAGACGAACCTCTTGGGTTTGGTTTGATCGGTGTCCACATCGACAACTTGGCGTTGCTCTTGCATGGCTCAGTATTCCTTATCTGTAAGCGCCGAGGGTTTCGTGGCTTTTGCGGCGCATTAGGCACCATGCTCAGAGCTTAATTCTCTCGTCAAGAGCCGCAAATCGCATATGGCCTCTGATCGCCGCTTTTTGTATAGAGACCCCCTAAGATTACCTTAGCGGAGAATAGAGCTATGAGTGAGTGGCAAAAATCGAACTGGCGCAGCAAACCGCGGGTTCAGATGCCTGACTATACCGATCAAGCGGCCCTGGCGGCCGTTGAGTCGCAGCTTTCGAATTATCCGCCGCTGGTGTTTGCTGGCGAGGCCCGCCGCCTGAAGAAACAACTTGGCGCCGCCGCACGTGGCGAAGCCTTTCTGTTGCAGGGTGGCGATTGCGCCGAGAGCTTTGAACAGTTCAGCGCTGATGCTATCCGCGACACCTTCAAGGTGATGCTACAGATGGCGATCGTCCTGACCTATGGGGCCAAGGTGCCTGTGGTTAAGGTGGGCCGGATGGCCGGGCAATTCGCCAAACCTCGCTCGGCTCCGACCGAGGTGGTGGATGGCGTGGAACTGCCTAGCTACCGTGGCGACATCATTAACGAACTGGCCTTCACACCCGAGGCCCGCATCCCGGACCCCAAAAAGATGTTGCAGGCTTACACGCAGGCTGCAGCGACCCTGAACCTGCTGCGTGCGTTCTCGACCGGTGGTTTCGCCGACATGACACGGCTGCACTCCTGGACACTTGGCTTTGCCAATGATCAGGATGTGCGGAAGTATTCCGAAGTTGCCGACCGGATTCAGGACAGCATCGACTTCATGGCAGCGGCGGGTATCAACGCCGACACAACGCATGAGGTGGCCACGGTTGATTTCTACACCAGCCACGAAAGTCTGCTGTTGGAATACGAAGAAGCGCTGACCCGGCTGGACACAACCTCTGGGAACTGGCTGGCTGGCTCGGGCCACATGATCTGGATCGGCGATCGCACCCGTCAGCCCGACGGCGCACATGTGGAATTCTGCCGTGGTGTTCTGAACCCCATCGGCCTGAAAACCGGTCCAACAACCACAGCCGATGACCTCAAGGTATTGATGTCCAAGCTGAACCCTGAAAACGAAGAGGGGCGCCTGACTCTGATTGCGCGCTTTGGTGCGGGCAATGTCGGCGAGCACCTGCCGCGCCTGATCAAGGCGGTACAGGAAGAAGGCGCGAACGTGACTTGGGTCTGTGATCCCATGCACGGTAACACCATCAAGTCGTCGACCGGCTACAAAACCCGGCCATTTGAGTCCGTTCTGCGCGAAGTTCGCGACTTCTTTGGTGTGCATTCGGCTGAGGGTACGATCCCCGGCGGCGTTCATTTTGAGATGACCGGCCTGGACGTGACCGAATGCACTGGTGGCGTGCGTGCTGTGACCGAAGAAGGCCTGAGCGATCGCTACCACACGGCATGCGACCCACGTCTGAATGCCAGCCAGTCGCTGGAACTGGCGTTCCTTGTGGCCGAAGAGTTGTCGAGAGCTGCGGTCAGGACGCAAAGCACGCGCAGCTGGATAATTGGCCATGTTGCGAAAATGCAAAACGGCGGGCCGCTGTGCCCGCCGTTTTTGTTTTAATCTCTTGATACGACCAGTTTCAAAGCCGGTTTAGCTTCAAGTGTTTTTTGCTCTTCGGCGAGATCCGGGCACGGGGTCAGGCTTGCGTGCAACTTGCTCAGATGCGCGGTTCAGGTTCCTGATCCGTGAGTGCTTGATATCGAAACTGTGAGAGGATCGTTTGTCGGGATCGCTTTCAGTTACAAGAACCCCCAACGCGCGGCTGGCTTCGCCAAAGTCGCTCAGTAATGGCAAAAGTATCATACGAGCTTCGAGCGGGGCGCGTGCAAACCGACGCTGTGCTGACAAATCCAGCTCGGCAATTGCGGGTGTATCGAAGATATGTTCCAGCGTTGCGCCAATTTCGGCCCGGGCACTGCCTGAAAACAAGGCCGTCAAGGGCATGCCCCGAACTTCCATTCCTGAGACTTTGCTCAGGTGTTGACCGGCAAGACGAAAGCGGGCGATGCCCGGAGCAATTCGCTCTAACACAAAGGTGTATTCCAGAATGTTGCCCAATCCACGCGGGTCGATGTCCGAACGGTGTGGAATGCCACCGTCAACACGCAAGGCCGACCAATACGCCTCGGCCTGTCGGATAGGGGACAGGCTGCGCCCGTTAAGGAACCGATCCATTGAAACCACCTTGTCCGTATTGCCGCTTAACTTCTCACCAATAAATCGCAACATGCGCATGTCCTCGTCCTTTGGCGCCGTTGTTGCTCCCATGATAGGGAAAATACCTGGCCGACGCATTAGGTTACTCAAAGGTTAATCTGACACGCGTTGAGTCAATTTTGGAGCAAATCTTTAATGAATGGTTAACGCTTGGGGTCGGGTCGGAAGGTGGCATGAACTTGCCGCTTCGCGTCGATCTTGCGAAAAGCAAGAGCAGCGTCCGGATCAAGCAGGGCTTGCTCTGTTCCACTGTATGGCATTAGGTGCCGCCAACCCTCGATTGGGAACGTTTACAGAGATGGGGAACACATGATCAGATCTATGACCGGTTTTGCCTCGGCGCGAGGGGAGCTCGGCCCCCACAGCTGGGCCTGGGAATTGCGCAGTGTCAATTCGAAGGGATTGGATTTGCGTGTCCGCGTTCCGGACTGGTTGGATGGCCTGGAAGCCGCTTTGCGCTCGACGTTGCCTAAGTCGGTGTCCCGCGGGAGCGTGACCGTCGCGCTCAAGATTAGCCGGGTCGAAGATGCGGGTGTGCTGAGTTTGAACACGGCAGTACTGGACGCAGCACTCGAAGCGATGTCCGAAATCGAAGACAAGGCGATGCTGCGTGGCGTAACGCTCGCGCCATCCAAAGCTTCGGATCTGTTGGCCTTGCGCGGAATGCTGGATGCCACGGCTGCCGATGACGATCCGGCGCCATTGGTGGCGCAACTGAAAACAGAATTTGACGCGTTGATTGGTGAGTTCTTGCAAATGCGCGCCGTCGAAGGGCGGGCTTTGTACGGTATCTTGACCGAACAATTGCGGATCGTAGAAGCCCTGACGTCTCAGGCGGTTGACCTGACCGAAGTCCGCGCGGCGACGGTTGCAGAAACACTCAAAGCCAATCTGGCGCGTGTTCTGGACAATGCAGATGGGGTCGACCCGGATAGGGTGGCACAGGAATTGGCCATCCTGGCAGTAAAATCAGATGTCACAGAAGAGATTGATCGTCTTGGGGCCCACGTTTCAGCAGCACGGGACCTGCTTGAGCAAGGCGGGTCTGTCGGGCGAAAACTCGACTTCCTGATGCAAGAGTTCAACCGCGAAGCCAACACCTTGTGCTCAAAATCCCAGAACTCGGAATTGACCGCTGTCGGTTTGGAACTCAAAGCTGTGATCGACCAGATGCGTGAGCAGGTTCAGAATGTCGAATGAGCAAGAGAAAGAGAGCATCATGACAGATCGCCGCGGCCTTTTGATAATACTCTCCTCACCTTCAGGTGCTGGAAAATCCACGTTGGCTAAGCGATTGATGGCCTGGGACGACAGCCTGAAGTTTTCGGTTTCGGCGACTACACGGCAACCTCGCCCCGGAGAAGAACATGGCCGCGACTATTTCTTTTTGAGCGAGGATGAATTCAAACAGCAGGTGATGGACGGAGAGATGTTGGAACACGCTCATGTGTTCGGAAACTTCTATGGATCGCCTGCCGGTCCGGTGCGAGATACCATCGTTTCGGGTCACGATGTCCTTTTTGACGTGGATTGGCAGGGCGAAATCCAGATACGCAATTCTGATCTTGGCAAACACGCATTATCGATTTTCATCTTGCCCCCTCCATCCGCGAGCTTCGGCGTCGACTGGAAACCCGCGCTCAGGACAGCGATGATGTGATCTCCAAGCGTATGCTCAAAAGCTGGGACGAAATCAGCCATTGGGGGTATTACGATTATGTGCTGATCAACGACGATCTGAACGAGACAGAAGCGCGACTGAAGACAATCGTTGAAGCGGAACGTATGCGTCGCATTCAACAGCCAGCCTTGCAACGACACGTCCGAACCCTGCAGACCGAATTCGAGGAACTGTCATGACGATTTTTTCACTTGGCGAGAACACACCGCAAATTCACGAAGACACTTGGGTTGCCCATGATGCCAACCTTATTGGTAAAGTTGTTTTAGAAGCAGGATCAAGTGTCTGGTTCGGCTGCACCATCCGGGCGGATCATGAAGAAATCCGCGTGGGTGAGGGCAGCAATGTGCAGGAAAACTGTGTCATGCACATTGATGCTGGATTTCCCTTGTCGATAGGCAAGAACTGCACAATTGGTCACAAGGTCATGCTGCATGGTTGCACCATTGGTGACAACACGCTGATCGGAATGGGAGCAACCATTTTGAACGGTGCAAAGATTGGCAAGAATTGCCTGATCGGGGCAGGCGCACTGATCACTGAAAACAAGGAGATCCCTGACAATTCTTTGGTTATGGGAGCACCAGGCAAAGTGGTTCGCGAAATCGATGATGCCAACGCGCAGCGCATCACAATGAGCGCATTGCACTATCAGGAAAACATGCGCCGGTTTCGCGATACCATGAAGCCTGTAGGGTAAGATGTGAGCTCGGGCGTTTGACGCATAAGTGTTACAGTTCAATTGCAAGATGCGCGTAAGACCCGAAAAACGTTATGAGTATTTTCATGTCCGATGACCTGATCCCCGACTTTGTCGAAGCGATCCCACTGCCGCATGGTGATGATTGATCAATCAGAACGCTTGATCGGGGCCAATGGGGTTGCGCGATCCATGTTTGGGCAGAACATCGTCGGACGCCACTTTGCGACGCTGTTGCGCCAACCGCAGGTCATCGAAGCCATCGAAAAGAGCCTGGACACCAAGGATCCAGCGGAAACGCGGTTTCTGTCCAATGACGGAGCGCAAGATACAACTTTCATTGTTAACTGCCGCTACGTACGCTACGTGGGCGCTGTGCAAGGCGGTGCAGTGGTGGTCAGCTTCACGGACGTCACCCACCTGGAACAAGCCAATCAGATGCGCCGCGACTTTGTCGCCAACGTCAGCCACGAGTTGCGCACGCCACTGACCGCGCTGATGGGGTTCATCGAAACATTACGGGGGCCTGCCAAGGATGACGCCGGGGCCCGCGAGCGGTTCTTGGAGATCATGGATGGCGAAGCCAACCGGATGAACCGGTTGGTGGGCGACCTGTTGTCCCTGAACCGGGTTGAAAGCGAAGAGCGCGTGCGGCCTAAGGAAGAACTGGATCTGACAGTTCAGATTAACTCTACAATACACTCCATTCGCCCCCTGGCCCAAGATGCAGGTGTCGTACTGAACCTGGACGCGCCGGATACACCTGTCAGGACAATGGGAGATCCGGATCAGTTGCAGCAGGTGTTCACCAACCTTATCGAAAACGCCATAAAATACGGTGGTAGCGGCGGGCGCGTGGACATCAAACTGACCGTGATGGAGCGCGATGTGGCCGTGCGTGGCCCGTCTGCCCGCATTCAGGTGATCGACCATGGACCGGGCATTGATCCTGTGCACCTGCCGAGACTAACTGAACGGTTCTATCGCGCAGATAGCCATCGCTCGCGAGAGTTGGGCGGAACCGGCCTTGGTCTGGCTATTGTCAAACATATCATCAACCGCCATCGGGGCTTAGCTGCGGGTTGAAAGCGAATTGGGGCAGGGGACGACCTTTACCGTCATACTGCCGCTATAAGTAAGTTGCCATTTTGTTCTCAGCCCATCAAACTCCAACCATTGGGTTTTGGGGAAGAGTGAAAACATGGACACGCAGCAGAAGTTTCAGACATTTCTAAAATTGCACCAAGGGCCCGGTGCCTTTGTCGTGGCCAACGCTTGGGATGGTGGCACCGCTCGGCTATTGTCGGTCGTCGGATTTCCCGCGCTTGCCACAACCAGCGCTGGCTATGCATTTTCGCGGGGCCAGGTCGATGGCATCTGTGGATTGAGCCGGGCCGAGATTTTGGACAACGCGCGAGAGATCGTTGAGGCGACAGACCTACCTGTCACGGCAGATCTGGAAGATGGGTTTGGCCGTGACCCGGCGGACTGTTCCGAAACCATCCGACAAGCTGCTGCCATCGGATTGGTGGGTGGGTCCATCGAAGATGCCACCGGAAATGCCAGCGATCCGATCTTTGAATTTGAGCACGCCGTCGACCGGGTGCGTGCAGCGGCCGAGGCATCTTATGATCTTCCATTTCTGCTGACGGCGCGGGCTGAAGGGCATTTGTGGGACCGTCCAGACATCGGCGATACCATCAGGCGACTGCAGGCCTTTGCCGAGGCTGGAGCGGATGTCCTTTATGCGCCTGGCCTGCCGGATCTGGAGGCGATCCGTACCGTTTGTAACGAAGTCGACAAGCCCGTTAACGTTGTCATGGGATTAAGACCCCCGTTTTTTTCGGTGCAAGCGTTGGCCGACGCCGGGGTGCGCCGGGTCAGTGTAGGTGGGTCCTTTGCGCGGGCTGCCTTGGGGGCCATCCAGAACGCGGGTAAGGAAGTCCTTGAAACGGGTACGTTTTCTTACACAGATCAGGCCATGGCAGGTGCCGAAATTGCGGCGATCATGGCCTCGGACCAAAAAAACGATCGCGGCTGACGTCATTCTGCACCGCAGAAAAATCCGTCATAAAACTGCCATTGTCATACAGCTGTTACATACCTGTCACAAAAGCCTCACCAAAGCCGCTTACGAGTCGCGGCAAGATCATCATGGGGGTGATCGACCCAAGTTTTGTTCATCAGGAGACATAGAATGTCCTTCGTGAAACTCTCTGCATCGGCCATCGCCATTGCTGCCGTTTCTGCCACCACCGCATACGCACGTGACAACGTTCAGGTTGCTGGCTCGTCCACCGTTCTGCCTTACGCGTCGATCGTGGCCGAAGCTTTCGGCGAAAACTTTGACTTCCCGACACCGGTTGTCGAAGGCGGCGGTTCGGGCGCAGGCCGCAAGAAAATGTGTGAAGGCGTTGGCCCCAACACCATCGACATTGCTAACTCGTCGTCGCGCATCAAGCAGTCGGACATCGACCTGTGCGCCTCGAACGGTGTGACCGAGATCATCGAAGTTCGTTTTGGTTATGACGGCATCGTATTCGCATCCGACATCAACGGCCCATCGTTTGGCTTCACTCCGGCGGACTGGTTTAACGCCATTGCCAAGCAGGTGGTGGTTGACGGCAAGCTGGTCGACAACACCAACGCCCAGTGGTCGGACGTGAACGGCGACTTGCCGAGCACAGAACATTTTGGCCTTCATTCCCGGCACCAAGCACGGCACCCGCGAAGTGTTCGACAAGAAAGTTCTGGAAGCAGGCTGTAAAGCTACCGGCGCCATGGACATCTTTGCCGAAGCCAACGGCGGCGACAAGAAAGCGGCCAAGAAAGCCTGTCACGCTCTGCGCACAGACGGCGTTTCGGTCGACATCGACGGTGACTACACCGAGACCCTGTCGCGTCTGGCGGCCAACTCCGAAGCCATCGGTGTGTTTGGCCTGTCGTTCTATCAGAACAACACTGACAAGCTGGTCGTCGCCACCATGGATAATGTCACGCCCTCGACCGAAACCGTCGCATCGGGTGAGTATCCCGTATCGCGTCCGCTGTTTTTCTACATCAAGAAGGCCCACCTGGGTGTGACCCCTGGCCTGCAGGAATATGTCGACTTCTTCGTGAGCGACGACATGGCGGGTCCTGACGGTCCTCTGGCTGAATATGGCCTGGTTTCCGACCCCGAACTGGCCGCAACCCAGGAAATGGTCGCAAACGGCACCCCAATGGAACCACTGTCGAACTAATCGACGATTGATTTTCAAGGTGGCGCCACGTTATCGGCGCCACCTTGTTCGCTATCTCCCTTTGACTTCCGCGTTGGAGTTTTCATGAACGCCGGTCTTGTCCTTCTTGTCGTTGTAGCCCTTGCCGCGATTGGCTTTGTCATCGGTCGCTCTCGTGCGATCAGCTCCGCTGGCGGAGACGCGCGCGGGCTTCATTCTTTGCCGGGCTACTACGGTCAAACCGTGTTCCTGTTTACGGCCGTTCCTGCGCTTCTGGTGATGATTGGTTGGTTGCTGCTGCAACCGCTTTACATCGACGGCCAGATTTCCGACATGATCAGCGATGCCGACATTGCCGAGGGCAGCTCGCGCAGCCTTGTGTTGTCTGATGTCCGCAGGGTTGCATCTGGTCTGAACACTGCTGTCGAAACGGGTATCGTGACCGAGACGCAGATCAGCTCGATGACAACCGAAAACACTGACGTTCGCGCTATGCTGGGTCAGGCGGGGATTGCGCTGGCTTCGGCAGTTGAGCAAAACGTTCTGTCGGTGGCCAAAGAATACCGCCAGATCAAAGGTACGCTTGGGTTCTTGATGGCTGGCGTGGTCCTTTTGATTGCAATCTTTGGCTTTATCGTTTCCGTCAAGCGGATCCACCCCGACTACCGCGCTCGGAACGTGTCAGAGAGGGCGATCAAGACGCTTTTGATCGTGGCGAGCCTGGTGGCCATCCTGACAACTGTTGGCATCATCTTTTCGCTGGTGTTCGAGACCGTGCGGTTCTTTGGGCTGTACCCAGCCAAAGATTTCTTCTTCAGCCTGACCTGGAACCCGCAGTTCAGCGGCGGTTCTGATCTAGGTATCTTCCCGCTGCTGTGGGGCACGCTATACGTGTCCTTTGTGGCACTTCTTTTTGCTGTACCCATCGGATTAATGGTCGCGATCTACTTGTCCGAATATGCCACCAGCCGAGTGCGTTCGATCATCAAGCCGATGGTCGAAGTTTTGGCTGGTATTCCCACAATTGTTTACGGTCTCTTCGCGTTGATCACGGTCGGCCCATTGCTACGCGACTACTTTGCTCAGCCTTTGGGACTGGGCACGTCCTCGTCTTCTGTGCTGACAGCTCGGCCTTGTCATGGGGATCATGCTGATCCCCTTTGTTTCTTCGTTGTCCGATGACGTGATCAACGCGGTTCCGCAATCTATGCGTGACGGGTCCTACGGCTTGGGCGCAACGCAGTCGGAAACCGTCAAGCAGGTGATCTTGCCTGCCGCTCTGCCGGGTGTTGTTGGCGCGATCCTGCTGGCCGCCTCTCGTGCCATTGGCGAGACCATGATCGTGGTCATGGGGGCAGGGGCGGCAGCCAAACTGTCGCTCAACCCGCTCGAAGCCATGACAACCATCACAGTCAAGATCGTCAGCCAGTTGACCGGGGACACTGAATTTGAAAGCCCCGAGACCCTGGTGGCCTTTGCCCTTGGCCTGTCCCTCTTTGTCATCACGTTGGGGCTGAACGTCCTGGCGCTTTACATCGTCCGTAAGTACCGGGAGCAGTACGAATGACCGACGCAACCTCGTCTGGAGCATCGCCCACGACCAAGCCCGCTACTTCGCTTCTGGCCGCCGATGACAGAACCCGCCGACGCAACGCGGCCGAAGCCCGGTTTCGAGGCTACGGCATTGCCGCCATCTTTGTCGCTGTCATGGCGCTGGTAGGTCTTGTCAGCTCGATCCTTTACAACGGTTCTTCGGCTTTCTTTCAAACGTTCATCACGCTTGAGGTATATCTGGACCCCGCCAAGCTGGACAAGAAAGGGACCGGCGACCCTGAAGAGATCCGCAAGGTTACCACATTTGGCTATGCACCTCTGATTGTCGCATCGTTCGAAAAACTGGCCGAAGAAAACGGTATCGCAGTTGATGGCCTCACCGCCAAAAAAGCCGCTGCTCTGATCTCGAAAGAGGGCGCTGCCGACCTCCGCCGCTATGTGCGCGAGGATGTAAACCGCGTAGGGGAAACGGTGGAGTTCAAGTTCCTCGCCTCGGGTCGTATCGATGGCTACTACAAAGGCCGGGTAACGATGGAATCCGCCGAGATTGATAAGAACGTCTCGCCCGAGCAGCTGCAATTGGCCGATCAGCTGAAAGAGGCCGGCCTGTTGAAAACCTCATGGAACTGGGGTTTCCTGACCATGGCAGACGCATCCGAGAACCGCCCCGAAGCGGCTGGCCTTGGTGTCGCGATCATCGGTTCGCTTTATATGATGATCATCGTTCTGTGTCTGACGCTGCCCATTGGCGTTGCAGCCTCGATTTATCTGGAAGAGTTCGCGCCGAAAAACCGGTTCACCGATCTGGTTGAGGTGAATATCTCGAACCTTGCAGCTGTGCCGTCGATCGTTTTCGGTATCCTGGGCTTGTCGATCTTTATCAACTTTGCCGGCCTGCCGCAGTCGGCCCCGATTGTAGGCGGTCTGGTGCTGACGCTGATGACCTTGCCTACGATCATCATTGCGACGCGCGCGTCACTCAAGGCGGTTCCGCCGTCGATCCGGGACGCCGCATTGGGGGTTGGTGCCTCGAAGATGCAGGCCGTGTTCCACCATGTGCTGCCCTTGGCGATGCCAGGCATTCTTACTGGTACCATCATCGGTTTGGCACAGGCGCTTGGTGAAACCGCCCCTCTGATGCTGATCGGTATGGTCGCCTTTGTGCGCGAATACCCCAGTGCCCCGCCCGAAGGTTTCTTTGAACCCGCCGCTGCACTACCGGTGCAGGTTTACAACTGGACCCAACGCGCCGACCCGGCGTTTGTGGAACGCGCCTCGGGGGCAATCATTGTTCTGCTGGTCTTCTTGCTGATCATGAACGCCATCGCCATCATTCTGCGTCGCCGCTTCGAGCGCCGCTGGTAATAAGTTAGGATCGAACCCATGTTTGATACGCGGACACACAAGGACAACGCCGTGGAAAACAAAACGACCAAAATCGAATGTCGCGATTGCCAAGTCTACTATGGTGACACACACGCCATCAAGGATGTGAACGTCGACATCGAAGACAAGACTGTCACCGCATTCATCGGCCCTTCGGGCTGCGGCAAGTCCACCTTTTTGCGGTGTCTGAACCGCATGAACGACACCATCGACATCGCCCGTGTCGAAGGGTCATTCAAGCTGGACGGGGAAGAGATTTATGACAAGCGGGTCGACCCGGTGCAGCTGCGCGCCAAGGTTGGGATGGTATTCCAGAAACCCAACCCGTTCCCCAAGTCGATCTATGACAACGTGGCTTATGGCCCCAAGATCCACGGGCTGGCCAAGAACAAGGCCGACCTCGATGAGATTGTCGAAAAGGCGTTGCGTCGCGGTGCCATCTGGGACGAGGTCAAAGATCGTCTGGATGCGCCGGGCACGGGCCTGTCGGGTGGTCAGCAACAACGTCTGTGCATCGCCCGCGCTGTGGCGACCGAACCCGAAGTGCTGCTGATGGACGAACCGTGCTCGGCGCTCGACCCGATCGCAACCGCACAGGTCGAAGAATTGATCGACGAGCTACGCCAGCGCTATTCGGTGGTCATCGTGACCCACTCGATGCAGCAGGCCGCACGCGTCAGTCAGAAGACCGCATTCTTTCACTTGGGCAACCTGGTCGAATTTGGCGAAACCGGCCAGATTTTTACCAACCCCAACGACCCCCGCACCGAAAGCTACATCACCGGACGGATCGGCTGAGGACAAGTTCATGAACACCACCGAACAACATATTGCATCGGCATTCGACCGCGACCTGGAAGCCATTCAGGCCCACATCATGAAGATGGGCGGTCTGGTCGAGGCCGCCATCATGGGCGCGGCACGCTCGCTGGAAACTCGCGACGAGGAACTGGCCGAGCAGGTCCGCGCAGGCGACAAGGCCATCGACGCGCTTGAAGATCTGATCAACGAAGAAACCGCCCGTGTAATCGCGCTGCGTTCACCAACTGCCTCTGACCTGCGGTTGGTGCTGTCGGTGCTCAAGGTCTCGGGCAATCTGGAACGCATTGGAGACTATTCCAAGAACATCGCCAAGCGGACTGGCGTGCTGGTGCAATCACCGCCTGTCAACGACAGCGCCGCAGCCCTGCGCCGCATGGCGCGTGAGGTCGAGCTGATGCTCAAGGACGCACTGGACGCCTATATCCAGCGCGACGCCGAGCTGGCGCAGGACGTGGTCAATCGTGACCACGAGGTTGACCAGATGTACAACGCGTTGTTCCGGGAATTCCTGACCTTCATGGCCGAGGATCCGCGCAACATCACATCCTGCATGCACCTGCATTTCATTGCCAAGAACATCGAACGCATGGGGGATCACGTGACCTCGATCGCCGAACAGGTGGTCTATCTCGTGACTGGCTCGCGTCCAGAAGAGGCGCGCCCCAAAGCCGACACCACGTCGATTGCGAGCAAGGGGTAGGGACCATGTCAGCCGATCAACCCACCGTTCTGGTTGTCGAGGACGAGTTGGCACAACGCGAGGTCCTGGCCTACAACCTTGAAGCTGAGGGATTCCGCGTCTCCAAGGCCGAAAACGGGGATGAGGCACTTTTGTTGGTGGATGAAGACAACCCCGACATCATCGTGCTGGACTGGATGATGCCGAACTTGAGCGGGATCGAAGTCTGTCGTCGCCTGAAGACCCGGCCCGAAACGCGGAGTATTCCGATCATCATGCTCTCGGCCAGGTCCGAAGAGGTGGACAAGGTGCGCGGACTGGAAACCGGGGCAGATGACTATGTGGTCAAGCCGTATTCGGTGGTCGAGCTGATGGCCCGCGTCCGCACCCAGCTGCGGCGTGTGCGCCCGGCGACCGTTGGCATTCGACTGGAGTTCGACGACATCATCCTCGATGCCGAGACCCACAAGGTCAGCCGCAACGAGAAGCCGCTAAAGCTCGGCCCGACTGAGTTTCGCTTGCTGTCAACGTTCATGGAAAAGCCGGGCCGCGTCTGGAGCCGTGAGCAGCTGCTGGACCGCGTGTGGGGTAGGGACATCTATGTCGACACGCGCACCGTGGATGTACACATCGGCCGTCTGCGCAAAGCTCTGACTCAGCACGGCGGATCCGATCCGGTGCGCACCGTGCGTGGAGCAGGCTACGCTTTGGGTTAACGGGGCAGATCGTCCTCGGGCTGCGCTTTGGAGGCCAGCCAATGCCGGAAATCCATCAAAGACTGGTCGCGTGATTTGGCGCGCGGCCAGACGAGATAATAAGCGCCCTTGGTTTCAATTGCCTGGGGGTGCAACGCCATAAGACGCCCTGTCGCCAAATCTTGCTCGGCCAGGTAATCCGGGATCAAAGCCACACCCAGTCCATGCAACGCCGCCTGAGTGATGGTTGAAAATTGATCGTACATGGTGCCGGGAAGGGGAGCAGTTAGTGTCACGTAATTTTGCTCCAACCAATCCTGCCATGCGTTTGGCCGCGTCTGAATGTGCAGGAGCGGCAAACGCAACAGGTCTTTGGGTGATTGTGGGGTTTTGGCTTGAATCAACGAGGGTGCGCAAACAGGCAAAACGCGTTCGGTGCGCAGCAACAAGTTGTCCGTATCTGGCCAATCCCCAACACCAAAATGTATCGCGGCATCAAAGGGTTCTTGCGCAAAGTTGAAAGCCTCGAGGCGGGTAGACATGTTGATCGTGATCTCGGGGTGAAGCCGCGCAAACTCGGGCAGACGCGGCATCAACCATCGCATTCCAAAGGTCGGCAGGATCGCGAGATTCAAAGTTCCCCCCACCGGTGCCACTTGCAATCGCAACGAGGCTTGGGCGATCTGGTTCAACGCCTGCCTGACCTCGGTCACGTAATCCTGTGCAGCAGGTGCAATCGACAGGCGCTTGCGATCCCGCTGGATCAGCTCGACCCCCAGATGCTGCTCCAACCCCTGCAACTGCCGACTGACGGCGCTTTGGGTGAGAGACATTTCGTCCGCGACAGCGGAAGCTGAACCCAAACGGTCCAATGCCTCTAGCGCGCGTAGCGAGGAAATAGAGGGCAAAAATCGATGGGAAATGCTCATGCATGCGTTTTTGTCATGAAACAATGCGAAAGTCTCGCTGTTTTTTGACTATTTTGCAGGTTAATGTGCGCACAAATCTTAACTGGAGACGCGCTATGAATGCCCCCATTGCCAAACCGACCCTTCGCGCCAAAGACGCACCTGATCTTGGCAAATTTGATTGGGAAGACCCGTTTCGCCTGAACGATCAGCTGAACGAAGACGAACGCATGATCGCTTCCAGCGCCCGCGCATACGCGCAGGAAAAGCTGCAACCGCGCGTCACCGAGGCATTCCAGACCGAACAGACCGATCCGGAAATCTTCCGCGAAATGGGGGAAATGGGCCTTTTGGGCGTAACTGTCCCAGAGCAATACGGTGGTCTGGGTTCGGGCTATGTCAGCTATGGTTTGGTTGCGCGCGAAGTCGAGCGTGTCGACAGCGGTTATCGCTCGATGATGTCTGTGCAAAGCTCGTTGGTGATGTACCCGATCTATGCCTATGGCAGCGAAGAGCAGCGCAACAAATACCTGCCGAAACTGTCTAGCGGCGAATTCATCGGCTGCTTTGGCCTGACCGAACCTGACGCGGGCTCGGACCCGGCTGGAATGAAAACCCGCGCCGAGAAGATCGACGGAGGCTATCGTCTGACCGGATCCAAGATGTGGATCTCGAACGCACCGATTGCGGATGTCTTTGTGGTTTGGGCCAAATCCGACGCGCACGATGGCAAAATCCGTGGCTTTGTCTTGGACAAAGGCACCAAGGGTCTCAGCGCACCCAAGATCGATAACAAGATGAGCCTGCGGGCCTCGATCACAGGCGAGATTGTCATGGACGGGGTTGAGGTCGGTGAGGATGCCTTGCTGCCAAATGTTCAAGGCCTCAAAGGTCCTTTTGGCTGTCTGAACCGCGCGCGTTACGGCATCAGCTGGGGTGTGATGGGCGCGGCCGAGGCCTGCTGGCACGGTGCACGTCAGTACGGTCTGGACCGTCAGCAATTCAACCGTCCGCTAGCACAAACTCAACTGTTCCAGCGCAAGCTGGCCGACATGCAGACCGAGATCGCCTTGGGCCTGCAGGCCAGCCTGCGGGTAGGCCGTTTGATGGACGAAGCCAACGCGGCGCCAGAAATGGTTTCGATCGTTAAACGCAACAACTGTGGCAAGGCACTGGAGATCGCGCGCCACAGCCGTGATATGCACGGCGGCAATGGGATCAGCCTAGAATTCCAGGTCATCCGACACATGGTGAACCTCGAGACCGTCAATACGTACGAAGGTACCCATGACGTTCACGCTCTGATCCTTGGGCGGGCTCAAACAGGGTTGCAGGCATTCTATTGATCAGCCAAGCCGAATGATCCGAAAAAGCCCGGTGTTCAAGCCGGGCTTTTTCGTGGAGACAGGCTACAAGCAACAAAAAAAATACTTTGGGGCGAGACGTTAGCGAACAATAGTCATTTGGTCTGCCCAAGGGCGTGGCTAATCCGTAGGAGGAGCGTGCCAGTACTTGGCCACAGCCACGGCGAGGTAATCTTGGAAAGAGCAATGTCTCACATCTTCTACATTTCCAGACTCGAGCTTCCTATCTAAGGGGGCAGCGTTTCAGAATTTCTCTGCAAAACGAACCCCAAAACAAGAGAAACAATTTCTTTGAGAGTATTAAACAAAGCTTTGCGGTCACGTTCAAAGTGCGTGTAATCGATATTATGGTAAATAACTGGATACAGCAAACACCACAGATACCAACTTTGAACGTTCCGTCACCTGATATTGGCAGACGTTTCCTTCCTGTCTACCCTGAGTGCCAATGGCGTGAGGGAATCTGGGGAGGTATATCGCATGTCCACGGAAAAAGGCATCGTTTGATGGCCGCCTTAAGTTATCATGCCGCCGTCCAACATGTGCTAGAGAATGAACATGTTTTCGAAACCACGACTGCTATTGTTGCAGGCGTCGAATATACAGTGTTTAAAAATATTCCCGAAAACTTGCGCGCCTTACTGCAAGCTAGCCGAGAACCACAGGATAACGGTCAATCGGAATACCTGGTCTTCGAAGACCGACGTTACTCATACGATGAGTTTTGCAATGAAGTTAAACGTTTGGCTCGAGCACTTCAGGTCGAACTTAAGGTCGGCATTGGTGATCGTGTGGGCATCTCAATGAGAAACTGTCCCGAAATGATGGTGCTCATGATGGCCATCAGCTCCGTTGGGGCGACAGCAGTGTTTCTAAATTCATGGTGGACAACTGACGAACTAGATTATGCTGTTCAAGATACTGATATTAAAATTATATTTGCGGATGCCCAACGTATCGAAAACTTGGCACCTCTGGTACCAAAACGCGGTTTGACTTTGATCGGAACGCGAGACGGACAAGCGGAAATCAACTACGCTAGTATTCTTTCTCAGGACCCGGACATCACTTGGCCAACAGTTCCGATAGATCCGGACAGTGATTATGCCATCATGTATTCTTCGGGCACCACCAGTGACCCCAAAGGGGTCGCCCTCACCCACCGTGGCGCTGTAAATGCTGTTTTCACATGGCTATTGCAAGCTGCCATTGCACCTTTGATTTCACCGCCTGAAGACGCAAATGCCGAAAAACCGCGCCCAGTGACAATGATAACTACACCGCTTTTTCACGTCACAGCTTCGCATCCAGGCTTTCTGCTCAGCCTGCCTGCTGGTGCAAAAGTTGTATTGATGGACAAATGGGATGCCGAAACCGCGGTTCGCCTTATCCAAGCTGAAGGTGTAACACGATTTGTTGGGGTTCCCACCCAATCAGCTGACATTCAAATTGCAGCGCAAGCCGCTGGAAAGACGCTTGAAACCTTGACTCATATCGTTGCTGGTGGCGCTAAGCGTCCCGCCGCACAAGTCAGTGAACTGGCTCGTTCGTTCCCTCAGGCAGAAATCGCAACCGGTTGGGGAATGACTGAAACCAATGCGATCGGTATTGGCTTTTCAGGAGAGGAATATGTCGCGCAGCCCGGCGCTGCAGGGCGTCTTCACCCACCGCTTCAGGAAATGAAGTTTCTGGATGACGACGGAGAACCAGTTGCAGTCGGTGTTGTCGGTGAAATGACTGTAAAAAGTCCCTGTAACATGCAGTGTTATATCAACAAACCTGAAGAAACAGCTGAAGCACTGCAGAACGGCTGGTTCAAAACCGGTGACCTCGGAATGATCGATGCGGATGGTATCATTACGATTGTTGATCGAAAGAAGAACATCATCATCCGAGGTGGCGAAAACATCGCCTGTCTGGATGTCGAGGGCGTGTTGCATCAGCATCCGGCTATTCTGGAGTCCTGCGCCTTTCCTGTTCCGCATCCAAGGTTAGGAGAAGTTGTCGGCGCCGCCGTTCAAACCCGACCGGGCTGGTCGGTGTCTCAATCAGAAATTCTGGAATTCCTGTCTGACAGAATAGCGCGGTTCAAATTACCGGAACACCTTTGGATTCAGTCGGATCCCCTGCCCCGCGGCACGACTGACAAGATTGATCGTCGTGGAATACAAACAGCCTGCCTGGCTGAACTTGGCAGCTAAAACAGAATATCACCCCAGCTAGAGGTTGAAATGGAAGTAGAAAACAAGATCATCGTCGTAACCGGAGCAGCCAGCGGCATTGGTCGCGCTCTGGCTCAAAGATTTGCTGCAAATGGGGCGAAAAAGGTCATTTGCTCGGACCGAAATCTTGAAGGTGCTCAGGCTGTCGCCGATGAGATAAACGGTATTGCCATCGCGACCGATGTTGGCGTTGAAGAAGACATAAAGAACCTTGTCGATCAGGTTGAAACAGAAATTGGGCCGATCGACATATTCTGTTCAAACGCTGGAATCTTGACGCTAGGCGGTGTCGACGCAAGTAATGAAGACTGGCAAAAGATTTGGGATATCAACGTGATGTCCCAAGTTTGGGCGGCGCGCCACGTGATCCCGCGCATGGTAGAACGGGGTGGTGGGTATCTTCTGAACACGGCGTCTGCAGCGGGGTTACTCAACCAAGTTGGAGCTGCTCCTTATGGTGTTACGAAACATGCCTCTGTTGGGTTAGCGGAGTGGTTGGCGATGAGTCACGCCGACGATGGGATTGGCGTTTCGGTTTTGTGCCCACAAGCGGTTAGGTCAGAAATGACACGGGGGCACGAGGAATCCGTTGCCGCAATGGACGGCATGCTGGAACCCGAAGATGTCGCTGACGCCTGTATCGAGGCCATTCGAACCGGAACGTTCCTAGTATTGCCCCATCCACAAGTTCTGGACTACATCCGAATGAAAACAGCCGACTACGACCGGTGGCTCGGAGGCATGAAAAAGCTCAATCGACAGTTCGGTGGCAAACTCGACTGATCGAAATTGCGCCTCAACTCGGTTTTTTTCGATTGGGGCGCATCAAACCTTCTTGTGCGACACTCGCGACCAATGTGCCATCGGCTTGATAAATCGAGCCGCGGTTGAAGCTTCGACCGCCACCAGAGAAGGGAGCATCCATTGAGTACAGGTGCCAGTCTTGAAATTGAATGGGCGCGTGAAACCACATAGCATGATCCAGACTGGCACCGTTTACTTCTCCTTTGAACCAACTCAGCCCATGAGGTCTGAGTGCTGAACTTAGCAACGCCATGTCCGAGGCATAAGCAAGTAGAATGTGCTGCATTTGAGGGTTAGCCCCAGCCGCTGCCGACATGCGGAACCACAGATGATTGACGTCATCTGTAGGCTCAGGGTCGAATAGATCCCGCGGCGCCACTTCTCGGATCTCGATGGGGCGCTGGCGCAGAAACTCGGCGCGGTGCTTCTCGGGTATGCGGTCGATGTATTTATCGTGCACGGCCTCGCGGGATTCGAGCGTTTCCGGTCGGTCAACCTGTGGCATCGGGTGTTGGTAGTCCCAACCTTCATCCCGAACGTGGAATGACGCTGACATGTTCAGGATTTGCCTGCCATGTTGAATGGCAACAACCCGACGGGTGGTGAAGCTACCGCCATCGCGAGCCCGATCAACCGAATAGATGACCGGAATGGACGGATCACCTGGACGGATAAAATAGGCATGCAGCGAATGGCACAAGCGATCGGGTACAGTCCGATAGGCAGCCGCCAAAGCTTGGGCAATGACTTGCCCCCGTAAATTCGTGTTGTGGTTTCCCCGCCTGATCCAACACCGCGAAACAAATCAACTTCAAGCCGTTCTATATCCAGCAAATCAAGGAGCTTGGTTTCGGCGTCGGTCATGAGTGCAACCTTATGCTAGGCCAGGTCCCGGGAGCGGGCGTACTCGACAAACACGTCGAAACTGTCCGGGTTCACCATCGAGATCCCGATTGACCACCTTGGCCGGGTCACCGCCAAGTAGCAGCTTTTTCACGGGAACTTCCAGCTTTTTACCAGACAGGGTTCTGGGGACTTCGGCGATCTGAACAATCTCGTTTGGTACGAAACGTGCCGAAATCGACGAACGGATGGCCGCGTTGATCTTGTCTTTTGTCGTATCACTCAGCGGTGTGTTGTCGACTGTCACGACAAACAGCGGCATAAAGCTGTCGCGCCCCAGAAACTCCAGATCGACGACGAGACTGTCCAGGATGTCCTCCAGGCCCTCAACCGCCTGATAGATCTCGGACGATCCCATGCGAAGCCCCTTGCGGTTGATCGTGGCGTCTGAACGACCGTAAATAACCGAGCCGCCATCTTGCGAGATCTCGATCCAGTCCCCGTGGCGCCAGATACCCGGATAGGTATCGAAATAACTGTCATGCAATCGGGTACCGTCTGTGTCGCCCCAAAAGAACAACGGCATCGACGGCAAGGGTTCTGTGCATACCAGCTCCCCGACTTCATCAAAGAGTTCCTTTCCAAATGGGTCGAAACTGCGCACCGCGTTGCCAAGCAGTCGGCACTGCATCTCACCGGCACGAACCGGCAGCATCGGGTTGCCGCCGACAAAGGCACCACAGAAATCGGTGCCACCTGAAATTGGCGCCAACCAAATATCATCGCCTACCGCGTCATAGATCCAGGCGTAACCGTCCGAGGTAAGCGGCGATCCAGTCGTACCAACAGAAACAAGAGCGCTCAGGTCCAGATCATCAATCGGTCGAATGCCTGACTTCGCACATACAGTGACATAAGCCGCTCCAAGACCAAGATAAGTAATTCGTTCTTCTGCGACTGTCCGCCATAGCGACATCATATCGGGATGATTGGGGGCACCGTCAAAGGCCAGTACGCAAGCGCCCTGCCCCAAGGCCACAAATTGCGCGTTCCACATCACCCACCCGGAGCTTGTCAGCCAGCAGAACCGATCATCTGGTCCCAGGTCCTGATGCAACGACTGTTTCGCACCTTCCAGCAGTATCCCACCATGACCATGAACGATCGGTTTGGGGTTTCCGGTGGTACCCGACGAATAAACCACCCAGATCGGGTGATCGAACTCGACCTTTTCAAATGTAAGATCGGCATCCGTCGTGATTTGATCATCCCATGCCAACGCACCTTCGGTTGGCGTGCCAACGACAGGAACCAAAATCGTTGTTTCAACTGTGGGCAGACCTTGCCTGATTTCGGCCAGAACGTCCTGTTTGTCATAGGTCTTACCGCCATGCACATACCCGTCCTGAGCGATCAACACCTTGGGTTCGATCTGCTTGAACCGATCCAGAATAGCGACATGTCCCATATCCGGTGCGCAAAGTGACCAAATTGCCCCAATGCTGACTGTGGCCAGACAGGCAATGATCGACACCTCGGTATTGGGCAGGATTGCGACCACACGGTCTCCCTTGGTCACCCCGTGGGCGCGCAAGTTTGCCGCGACACTCGCGACTTGCGCTGCCAATTCAGCCCAGGTTATCTCTCGTCGTCCAAAGGTTTCCGATTGAACAATCAGTGCGGTGGCATCCGGTTTCGTCAAAGCATGCCGCAACATCTGCTCTGCGAAATTGACTTGCACACCCGGGAACCAGACCGCACCAGGCATCTTTCGCTCAGCCAGTACCTCTACAGGGCTGACATCGGAACGGATGTCAAAGTACTCCCAGATGGCTGACCAGAACCCGTCCAGGTCCGTTACACTCCAGGTCCAAAGTTCATTGTAGGTATCAAAGCGGCGTCCTTTGTGTTCTTCAATCCAACGGGTGAAATCAGCCATCCTGCTTTGCTCGGATCGCTCATTCGATGGTGTCCACAGGATTTTACGGTCCGTAGTCATTCAACCAATGCTCCATGTACCAAGGCTTTGAGCTCTGCGCGCGATGGGTACGAGCTCGACGGCGACAGCTGTGTAAAAAAGACGACCGACAAATCGGCCTGAGGGTCTGTCCAGAAGAACGTCGAGGCCATGCCGCCCCAGCTGAAATCACCAAAATGCCCTGGGCAACGTGCACGCGCGGGATCCAGAACCACAGCACCGCCAAGACCAAACCCCATCCCTTCCATGGGTTGCTCGGCAAAACTCTGAGGGCCCATGGAAGCTATGTCACCTGGCAAGTGGTTTCTCATCATGAAGCCAAGGGTACTTGGACTGAGCAACCGCACGCCGTCGCAAATTCCGCCGAGCCGCAGCATTTCCACAAATTTCATATAGTCGTCGAGGGTGCCCACAAGGCCGCCACCGCCAGACTGCATCCGTGCACCTTCAAACGGTGAGGAGCCCGCCTCGTCAAACAGCCTGAGCGTGTCGCCATCCGTGCTCGCATCATTGAGCGCCATCGCATCCCCTGCGAGCGGTGTGTATAGCGACGCAAACCGTCCCAGCTTGGCCGGATCGATGGAAAAAGCAGTCTCATCCATGCCAAGCGGTTCGAAAATGTTGCTTGCAAAGAACTCTCCCAGCGATTTCCCGGAAACGACCTCAACCACACGCCCAAGAATGTCAGTGCTGACCGAGTACTCCCAGCGTGACCCCGGTTGAAACGCCAGCGGAAGCGCGGCAACCTGATCGACCATGCCGGAAAGCGCGCCCTGATTGGGTTTGAACAGAAGATCCCGCTCCTCCATCGCTTGCGGCAACACACCGGGATTGAACGGATAACTCAATCCGCTGGTGTGGGTCAGCAGTTGGTGCAGAGTGGGTGGTTTGCTTGGTTCGACTTGATCGATGCGCTCTGCACCTGGAACAAGCGCCTGCATATCATTGAAAGACGGTATGAAATTGGACACCGGTGCATCCAAATGAAACAGCCCACGTTCAGCCAACATCATAATCGCAACGGATGTGATTGGCTTTGTCATCGAATAGATACGCGCTATCGTGTTGCGCTCGAACGGCTGATCCTGTTCAAGGCTGCGCTTTCCGGTGGCCCCGAAATACACCTCGCGCCCGCCATGAAAAACCAATGCTGAACAACCTGCATATTTCCGCTCGGCCACATATCGATCCATCCAAAGTGAGATGCGATCCAGCCTTTCAAAATTTATATTTTTCAATTCCCTAAGGGTCATTATTAATGTTCTTTCTTACTTGATTCAGCCATCTGTCGTCCACGTTGCGTCGCCCGCTCACGCCCCTCGGCAATATTCGACGCCGATATGGATGACATATGCTTGTCAAAAACCTCTATTTCTCGCTGCAGAGCTTGATCCAGCGGCAAGTCTGCCCCTTCGGCAATCAATCCACGTATGCGGCGCATGGTGACGGCATCAGTGCCCGCAATCTGTGTTGCCAGTTCGACGGCGCGATCCATCAGGGTGTCAGGTGGGACGACCTCGTTCACAAGTCCCCATTCCAAAGCTTTGTCAGCACGTACAAATTCCCCCGTCAGACTCATTTGCCTGGCACGATTGATACCGACGAGGCGTGGCAAAACCTGTGTCATGCCCCAACTTGGAGTAATGCCCACACGAGCATGGGTGTCAGCAAAAACCGCGTCTGCGGATGCAATTATGAAATCGCCAAGAAGCGCCAATTCCAAGCCCCCGGTAATTGCATAGCCATTCACCGCACTGATGATCGGATGAGGGCAAGATCTTACAACTGAAAACAGGCTGTCAGGCCCATGCCACGCAAACTGCTCGGACACAGCATCAGACTCTGACATTTCCTTCAGGTCGACCCCAACACAAAAAGCCCGCCCCCTGCCCGACATCACAATGGCACGCAAATCAGAACGCTCAGAAAGCTCGCGGAACATTTGGGTCAGTTGTGAAACCAATTCACGCGACAAAGCGTTCAGTGCGTCAGGTCGGTTCAAACAGACGATCGCCAGTTGCTCTTTCTGCTCAAATTCAATCAAAGACCCCATTTAGCCGATCATCCGTTTCATCGCGGCTCTGGTTTCTTCGTTGAACCACCCAGTGTCAGAACGGTTTGCTTCATCCTGCATGGCATGTTCAATTATCCCGATTGCACTGCCGCGGATTTGTTGTTTGATCGAGGCAAATGTTTGTGGTGGAAGCTCTGCCAAAGATTTAGCTTCCTTCATGGCCTGTTCGCGAGAACTGTCTTCCGTTACTGCGTCCAGAATTCCGTAGCGAAAGGCCTCTTGGGCATTCAATGGTTGTCCGGTAAGCATCAATCGCCGCAAGGCGTCGGGCGCCAGTGATGCACGTGCGATTTCCAGAGGGCCAATTGGAAAATTCGCGCCAACTCGAACCTCAGCCAACCCCAATTTGGCGCGAGAGCTTGCGACGCGAACATCACTGCCCAAAACAAAAAACAAACCACCAGCGATAGCAGCGCCGTCAACCGAACAAACGACCGGTTTTGGATTGGCGAAAAGGCTTAGGAAACCCACGTTCAACCCTTCGACGATTGCGTTTTGTTGTTCTAGGTCAAAAGTTTGCGCTTCTTTCAAATCCAAACCGGCAGAGAATACCTTGAACGGGCTGGTCAGGACGATAGCGCGCACTTCGCCATCCTTTGCCAAGTCATTCAATAGATCGCGGAAAGAGAACAGAAACTCAGGACTGAGGGCATTGACAGGCGCACGGTTCAAACCGACTTCCACAATCCCATTGTCGTGGTCGGTTCGTACAAAGAAGTTTTCTGGCATCATGTTCCTCTCCCTGTGCGACGGCTTTGGTTTTCTGCCCGTAACGCAGGGTCAATATCGGCCGTGATTTGTCGCGCGTCGAGTGTTTGTGCACATTCCGGGCAAGTGACCTTGGGTTCAATTGTATGACCACAAGATTTATGTGTCAGATTTACCGTTCCTTCAGAATCCAACCACTTATCGCTCCAAGATTTGAGCATGATGATGACTGGCCAAAGGTCGTGGCCTTTTTCAGTAAGGTGATATTCGTATCTGACCGGACGCTCGCTGTAGCGTCGTTTTTCCAGAATATCATCGGAGCACAAACGCTTGAGACGGTTGCTGAGGATATGTGGCGATGCGCCGGTTAACCGCTGCATGTCCTCGAACCGCCTTCGTCCCATGAACATTTCCCGCAGGATCATCAAAACCCACGGATCCCCAACCCGCTCGACTGCGCGCGATACCGGACACAACGTGTCCGCGAGGTCATTTCGGCTCATCGTTGACACCCTTCATTTTTTGTAGTCACCTTTCCCACAGGCCGGTCCATCTGTCAATTTCCGGTCAATTTTGGGAGGTCTGATGAAGCTCTATTACGCACAGAATACCCGCGCCGTACGCATCGCGTGGCTGCTTGAAGAGTTGGGGGTGGACTATGAGATTGAGAAGTTCACGCTTGGCGATCGGGCCATGCGCGAGCCGGATTACTTGAAGGTGCATCCCATGGGACGAGTGCCCGCGCTGGAAGATAAGGGCGTGACCATCTTTGAATCCGGTGCCATCGTGCAATATGTTCTGGCGCTTTATGGCGAGGGTCGATTGCAGCCAGAGGTTGGCTCACCAGAGTTCGCCAACTATTTGCAATGGTTGCATTATTGCGAAGGCATGATCATGCCGCCGATAAATTCTATCGTCGTGGAAACCATCCTGTTGCCGCCAGAGCGGCGGACCGAGGTGAATGTGAAACGTGCCACCAAGCTGCTGAACCAGATGCTGATGGCAGTGAACAACCACCTTGAGGGGCGCGAGTTTCTGGCCGGTGAGTTCACCGCCGCTGATATTATGACGGGTCATTCCATTATTATGTCGGGTCGATTGGGAGCCGATTTTTCGGACAAACCGAACCTTCAACCCTATGCCGACCGGTTGATGGCCCGGCCTGCCCTACAAAAAGCGTGGTCGCTATGAGCGGACCCGTTGTTCTGATCGTCGGTGCGGGGGACTATATCGGCGCGGCTATTGCCAAACGCTTTGCCAGCGGAGGGTTCACCGTCTGTATGGGCCGTCGCAATGGCGACAAGCTCGCCCCGCTGGTGGCCGAGATCGAGGCCGAGGGCGGCACCGCCATCGGTTACACGCTGGATGCGCGCGACGAAGACAGCGTCATGTCCGTTTTCAAGCAGGTCGAGGACGAAGTCGGCCCGATTGAAACGGTGATTTACAACGTCGGCGGCAACGTGCGCTTCCCCATTCTGGACACCACTTCGAGGGTTTTTCGCAAGGTCTGGGAAATGGCCTGTTTTGCGGGCTTTCTGTCGGGGCGCGAGGCGGCGCGGTACATGGTGCCCCGCGGTCGCGGCAACATCTTCTTTACCGGCGCCTCCGCCTCGATGCGCGGCAACAGCGGCTATGCGGCGTTTTCGGCTGGAAAATCCGGTTTGCGCGCCTTGGCGCAAAGTATGGCCAAGGAACTGGGGCCAAAGAACATTCATGTCGCCCACCTGGTGATCGATGCTGGCGTCGACACTGCCTTTGTGCGTGATCGCATCGCGCAATCTGGTCACAATCCTGATACACTGCCCGAAGATACTCTGATGAATCCCATGTCCGTGGCCGAGGCCTATTGGACGTTGCAGCATCAGACCCGAGACGCCTGGACCTTTGAATTGGACCTGCGCCCATTTGGAGAAAGATGGTGACTAAAGTTATTGATTTTCTTTATGATTTCGGATCTCCGAACGCCTATCTGGTGCACAAGACCCTGCCCGATCTGGCAGCACGATTTGGGGTATCCGTGAGCTATCAACCCATCCTGTTGGGCGGTGTATTCAAAGCGACAAACAACCAAAGTCCGATGCAAGCCTTCGGCAGTGTGCAAGGCAAGCTTCAATACCATGCCCAAGAAACTCAGCGCTTTATCAAACGCCATGACCTGACCTTTCACATGAACCCGCATTTCCCGGTGATGACCATTGGCGTGATGCGCGGCGCAGTCTTTGCGCAAGGAAAAGAATGGGAAAGCAAGTATATAGACGCAATCTTTGATGCAATGTGGGTGCATGGGCAAAAGATGGATGACCCCGCTGTCATCACCGACGTTCTGCGCGAAAACGATCTGCCTGCCAAACAAATCATCGAGGCAACGCAAGATCAGCCCGTCAAACAGGGCCTGATTGACGCCACATCCTCTGCCGTGAGCCGTGGTGTTTTTGGATCGCCCACAATGTTTGTGGGGGATGAGATGTTCTTTGGCAAAGAAACGCTTCCAGAGATCGAAGAGGCCCTGACAGCGTAAATTCGACCCCGCCCGACACCGGGCGGGGTCTGTCACCCCATCAGGGGCGTTTCATTTTGCAGGTGGTCGGTGCATCTGCCGACGCCATTTCGACAGTGTTTTCCACCAGCAGACCATAGCCCGAGTTGTCCATGTCATGGGTCACATCATCGGTGTGCGCCTGGATGTGAACCGCTTGGATCGCCTGGTGATCCTGCTCACGCATCTTGATCTTGGTGCCCCAGATCGAGTCATGCTCCATCCCTTCGAGCGCAGTGGCAACAGCAACCATATCGGTTGCGGTACCTGCATCGTTGATCGCACGCGCCAGCATTTCGATCACATTGGCGATGCGCGGCTGCCCCAGATCATCATCGGGATATTTCTCTTTGAACGCTTTTGAATAGGCATCGGCGCGATCCGAGACCGGCGGGTTGATCTGTCCCTCACCAACCAATTTCAGCGAACCCTTGCCGGATTCACCAAACGCAGCCGTAATACCGGTGCCGGCGGCATAGTAGGTATAGATCGGACCATCATAGCCGTTTTCCAGGATCGCCTTGCCCAGACCACGCATGTCTGCACCCCAGTTGCCGGTGATCACGGCGTCCGCTTCGGCAGCCATGATCTTGCGACCATAGGGCGTGAAGTCCTTGATCTTGCCGATCGGGTGCAGCTCATTGCCGACGATTTCGATGTCGGGACGCTTTTCGCCCAGGAACTTGACCGCTGCCGCGGCAACAGCCTTACCAAACGAGTAGTCCTGACCAATAACGTAGACTTTTTTGATATCTTCGTTACCCGCGATCACATCTGTCAGCGCATCCATCTTGATGTCGGCATTTGCATCAAAGCGGAAGTGCCAGAAGTTGCACTTGTCGTTGGTCAGCGCCGGGTCCACAGCCGAATAGTTCAAGAACAGAACCTGCTTGTCCGGGTTTCGCTTGTTGTGCTTGTTGATGGCATCTGTCAGTGCGTTTGCAACGCCGGACGAGTTCCCTTGGGCAATGAACCTAATGCCCTGATCGATCGCAACCTGAAGCTGGATCAGCGACTCTTTGGCGCTGATCTTGTTATCAAACGGCACGATCTCAAACATCTGACCGTCCAGGACACCACCCTTTTCGTTTACAAGCATGTCTGCTGCAAATTCATACTGGTGCAAGCCGTCCTCACCCGTGGCCGCAAACGGCCCCGAAAGCGGGTCAATGAAAGCAATTTTGATATTTTCCGCGTAACTGGCTGCAGCGCTCAACGTCAGAGCCAAAGCAGTGGTCAAACCAAACAGTTTTTTATTGCGCATATTGGATTTCTCCTCCCTA
Source organism: Falsiruegeria sp. JB4-1 (assembly GCF_055693495.1). Classification (NCBI taxonomy): domain Bacteria; kingdom Pseudomonadati; phylum Pseudomonadota; class Alphaproteobacteria; order Rhodobacterales; family Roseobacteraceae; genus Falsiruegeria; species Falsiruegeria sp. JB4-1. Next base: position 2,289,484 of record NZ_JBVFTZ010000001.1, on the reverse strand, counting down.
ATCCAAGCCCTGGCGGTTTCCGCCTTGGACCTTCTCAGGCTTGCACAGTCTGACGCAAAGTCAACAAAATGATTTGTTTTTCAGGGCTTGAAGCTTAGAAAAGCGGCAGCTTCCGTCAACAGCCCGGAATAGTCGCGCTCCAATTCTTGTGGCGACACATGAAAAGCGGGTCCGCCAACGTTCAGTCCAAACACACGCGCGCCATCCAACGAAAACACCGGCACGGCCAAGCCGTTTACATCAGCGCGCCATTCGCCATATCCGGTGCAATAGCCTTTGGACGCGAACTCATCGCAGGCCATGCGCATGGCTCGCGTCAATTCCGCCTCGCTCCCCGCACCGTCCTTCACCCCGTTGGCAATAGCCGTCTTCCGAGCGTCATCAGGAAGACCCGCCAAGATGGCGCGACCGATGGCCGATCGAAAGAGCGGCAGGCGCGCGCCAACATGCATAGACAGCGACACATCCTCTCTTGAGCGGTGAACCGCAACATAGATTACCTCGGCCCGATGGACCTCTCCCAAGGCGGCGGTGATGTAAGAGTTCGGACCGTTACGCAGTGTGCGCAGCACATCCGCCGCGCGGTCGCAGATGTCCATGCCCGCCAACACGCCGAACCCCAGTTGCAGCACCCCCACGCCTAAGCGATAGGAGCCGCTGCTTGGGTCATGGACCAGATAGCCCAGCTGACACAGGGTATGCGTCAGGCGAGAGATGGTGGGTTTTGGCAGGGCGGTTCGCTCAGACAAATCCAGATTGGTCAGCGAGGTTTCGCCCGGACGGAAGCAGCGCAACACATCCAGTCCCCGCGCCAACGCGGTGACAAAATTTCGATCTTTGCCGTCATCGCCCTCGATGCCTGCTTGGTCCATCCCCTGCCCTCTAGCCTTTGAGGGCCGCCAGCCCGTGCCCGGCAAAAACCTTGACATAGGCGCCCAACATCATCGCCCGCTCGGGGTTCGATGCGTTGCCATCCAGCGCCCGTTTATAGACACCCTGGATGATCGAGGCCATGCGGAAGAAATTGAATGACAGGTAGAAGCCAAAATTATCGATGCCCGCAAGCCCGCGCCGTTGGCAGTATTTGGCGATGAACTCCTGATCTGTTGGCAGACCAAGCGACGCCCGATCCAGCCCGGCCATCCCGCGTCCCTCTTTGCCCGGCGGCAATTGCCATTGCATGATCACCGCGGCCAGATCGGCAAAGGGGTGTCCGATGGTCGACAGCTCCCAGTCCAGCACACCCAGACACCGGGTGCCGCCCTTTTCGAACATCATGTTGTCGATGCGATAATCACCATGAACCAGCGTGCGCTGTCCATCATCTTCGGGAATTGAAGCTTGCAGCGCTTCGATCAGCTCATCCATCTCGGCAATGCTGTCGGTTTCCGAGGCCCGATATTGCTTGGTCCAGCGCCCGATCTGACGCTCAAAATAGTTGCCCGGTGGGCCATAATCCGACAGGCCGACCGCGTCGATGTCCACCGAATGCAACGCCGCCAGCACCTGGTTCATCTCATCAATCACGGCTGTGCGCGTCTCGTTGGTCTCACTCTCCATTGTGGGCTGCGAGAAGTTGCGCCCATCGAGATGCTCCATCACGTAAAACGCCGAGCCGATGACATCATCGTCTTCACACAACAGATGCATTTTGGCCACCGGCACATCCGTATCCGCAAGCGCGCTTTGCACCCGGAACTCGCGATCCACCGCATGGGCCGATTTCAGCAAAACCCCCGGTGGTTTGCGCCGCAGGACATAGTTCTGCTTCGGGGTTTTTAACAGAAAGGTCGGGTTCGATTGCCCGGTTTCGAACTTGTCGGCCTCAAGCGGTCCCTCATACCCCGGCAGGTGTTCGCGCAGATAGGCGTCAACCACATCCAGATCGAGGGTTTGAGCGGTGTTGGTCATGATCTGCTCCTTAGCTGTAGGTCAGCATATCTGCGCGCGCCTTGGGGGCAAAATGCGGCGTCGCGTTGAATTCGTGCAAAAAGAAAGCGCGGGTCGAAAAGATAAACCGCGTCATCGAGGTATTCTTCACCTGCAAGTTCAGCGCAATCATCTGCTCGGGCGGGGCGCTCATGGCGCTGGCCACGAGCTGCCCAATGGCGCCGCCGGAACTGACCACCAGTACCTTTTGCGCATCTGTGTCGGTCGAAAACTGGCGAGCGGCCTGAATGCGGGCCTTGAAGTCGACCCAGCTTTCAACGGCACCGTCCAATCCAGCATCCTGCCATTCCCGCAAAGTCTCGCGCAGTGTGCGAAAGTGCGTTTTGCGGTCGTGCTGCACCAAATCAGGAATGGTGCCGCCGTGTTTCACCCGCAGCAGGTCGTGGAAATCATACTCATTCCAGCCTGCGTGTTCTTCGGGCGCGTCCGTGAACCCCATCGAATGCAGGGTCTCTTTCTGCCGAGTCAGAGTGCCGGTGACCAATCGGTCCGGCACCCAACCCATTTCGCGTAAGGCTTCGCCCGCCAAAGCGGACTGGCGATGCCCAAGCTCGCTGAGTTGGTCATAGTTGTCCGCCCCGAACGAGGCTTGCGCGTGACGGACGACCATCAGTTCTGGCATGGTCTACCCCGCAAACTCGACCGCCAGACGCTTGCCTGCGGCCTTGTATTCGGCGGCCACGCGGTCCACCAGCTGACCAGTGCCAACAATGTCTTTTACGTCGCCAATGCCTTGTCCCGATCCCCAGATCTCTTTCCAAGCTTTAGGTTTGGATGACCCGCTTGAGAAGTTCATCGAAGACGCATCCGCCGACGGCAGGTTGTCCGGGTCCATCCCGGCGCGTTCCACCGATTTCTTGAGATAGTTGCCACTGACACCTGTAAAGAGCGAGGAATAGACAATATCCTCAGCGGTGCTGTCGACGATCATCCGCTTGTATTCTTCTTGCGCGTTGGCCTCGTGCGTGGCGATAAAAGGCGAACCCATATAGCCGAAATCAGCCCCCATGGCGCGTGCAGCCAGCAGGCTCTCGCCACAGGCAATCGCACCGGACAAAGCCACAGGCCCATCAAACCACGAGCGGATTTCGCGGATCAGCGCGAGCGGCGATTGCTGCCCCGCATGACCGCCTGCCCCAGCTGCCACAGCGATCAGGCCGTCAGCGCCCTTGTCGATCGCCTTTTTGGCAAAGGTGTTGTTGATGATGTCGTGCAGCACTACGCCGCCACAGGAATGCGCGGCCTCATTAACCTCGACCCGTGCGCCAAGGGACGTGATCCAGACCGGCACGTTCCATTTCGCACAAATCTCCAGATCCCGATCCAGCCGTCCGTTCGAGCGGTGCACGATCTGGTTGACCGCATAGGGCGCTGCCGGATTGTCCGGGTTTTCCTGGTTGTGCCGGTCGAGTTCCTCGGTGATCCGTTTCAGCCAAGCCTCCAGCAGCGGCGGCTCTCCGTCGGCCTCACGCGCATTCAGCGCCGGAAAAGAGCCGATGATGCCCGCTTTGCACTGTGCGATCACCAGTTCAGGGTTCGAGATGATAAAGAGCGGCGAACCGATCAACGGAATGCGCAGCCCTTGAAGGTTTGGATGCATTTGAGTCACGTCATATTTCCTTGGGAAGTTGTGCTCACCACGGGAGCGTAAGGCCAGCGGCCTCGGCTGCCTTGCGGGCATATTTCTTGGTTTGGGCAAAAGCGTCGGTCAGTTCCTCTTGACCTTCACCATCGTTCATCTGCGCAAACTGCGCCGCCACGTTTTCGGGTGTGTTATCGCCCCCTTCCAGCAGGATACCGGGCGTTTCATAGACACGCGTTTGCGCAAAACAACCTGCACCCGCGGACATGATCACCCGCGACGGGGCATCTTCGCTAACCAGATAGAGCAGACCGGGCGTGATGGTTTCTGGTTTCAGCAGCTCCAGCGCCTCTGGCGGCATCAGGCTTTCGGTCATTCGCGTGGCCGCCGTAGGTGCCAGACAGTTGACGCGGATGTCGTCACGCGCGCCTTCAAGGTGCAGCACGTTCATCATGCCCATCATCGCCGCCTTGGCCGCGCCATAGTTGGACTGACCAAAGTTACCGTAGAGGCCCGACGCCGAAGAGGTCAGCACCACACGCCCATACCCCTGCTCTCGCATGATGGGCCAGCAAGCATGGGTGACATTGGCAGAGCCGATCAGGTGGACCTCTACCACCTTGCGGAAGTCCGCCATGGTCATTTTCGAAAACGTCTTATCCCGCAAGATGCCCGCGTTGTTGACCACGATGTCGATCCGGCCGAAGGCCTCCATCGTCTTGGCGACCATGTCGGCCACCTGTTCTTCGTTTGAAACGTCAGCGCCATGGGCAATCGCATCGCCGCCCATGGCCTTGATCTCGGCCACCACGGACTCTGCTGCATCGGACGAGGTACCTTGCCCGTCGGTTGAAACGCCCAGGTCGTTAATCACTACCTTTGCGCCACGCTCGGCCAGCCCAAGAGCATGAGAGCGCCCCAATCCAATACCTGACCCGGTGACAATGGCTACGCGGCCGTCAAAACGAATGCTCATGTTTTCCGTCCCTTAGAGTGCTTTTTCAAAGATGTTGTGGCCAGACATCACGTTGATGCCGCCCGACACCGGAATGATCGCGCCCGTGACATAAGCCCCGCCGCGTCCGCACAGGAACAACATGCACCCCGCGATGTCCTCGTCCCGGCCCACACGGCCCAAAGGCACATCGCTGCCCACTTTGGCGCGCTTTTCTTCGTCCGCAGTGGCAAAGGCTGTCATGCGCGAAACAAACGGCCCCGGGGCCAGCGAGTTCACGGTGACATTGTAACCTGCCAGTTCTTTGGCCATGACTTTCGAGAGATGCATGACGGCAGCTTTGGACGCGGAATAGCTGTAAGCCCCGTCGCCCATTGGAATCTCGCCCATCACCGAGCCGACATTGATCACCCGAGCCGGATCGCCATCTTTAGCCGAAGCCATGAGCATCGGCAGCAGCTTTTGGGTCAGGTCGAACACGCCCGCGACGTTCACATTCATCACCTTTTCCCAGGCTTCATGCGGGAATTGACCCATCGGCGCTCCCCAAGTCACGCCAGAGTTATTCATCAGGATATCAAGGGTTTCCGTGCGGCTTTTTACTTCGGCAACCATGGCATCAATGCCTTCGGCCGAACCTACGTCCCCGGCAAAACCTTCGGCCGATCCAGGCGCGTCCAGTTCATTGAGTTGCGCGGCTACCGCCTCGCAAGCATCGCCCTTGCGCGATGCGATCAGGACCCGCGCACCAGCCCGAACCAAGGCTTCGGCGGCCATGCGCCCGATGCCAGTGGCTCCGCCTGTAACCAGCGCTGTCTTACCGTGGAGAGAGAATAGAGTTTCAGGTGTCATGATAAATCCTTAAAATCCGCGTGCTTGCGCGACGATGTTCGCGTGGTATCCATAGTCGCCCAGCCATTCGGCACCTACGCGGGCGCGTTTCATGTAAAAGCCCATGTCAAAGGCGTCGGTCATGCCGATCCCGCCATGCATCTGCACACCTTCCTGCACAGCCAATTGCACGGTGTCGGTCGCTCGGGCTTTGGCCAACGACACGGCGAGGGTGGCATTTTCAGGGTCTTCGTCCAGTTTCCGACCTGCGTTCAGGATGGCCGACGCCGTCACCTCACATTCGCACCACAGATGCGCCGCGCGGTGTTGCAACGCCTGAAATGCACCAATGGGCACGCCGAACTGCTTGCGCTCTTTCAAGTATTCAACGGTCAGACCAAAGGCCCCTGCCGCAACACCGGCCATTTCTGCTGCCAAAGCAGCCTGCCCAGCCTCGGTGGCTGGCTTCAGAACCGTCATCGCGTCGTCCACTTGCCCCAGAACATCTTCGCCTGTGGCCTCAACGTCTTTGAACTCCACTGTTGCAGCATTCCGGCTATCGATCATCGATTTGGACCCGCGCGTGATACCCTCGCGGTCCGCAGGCAGGTCGAACAAGGTCAGCCCCTCGCCCGTCCGGGCAAGAACCAGAATACGGTCGGCATTACCGCCATCCACGACGAACCCTTTGGAACCGTTCAGGCGGAACCCATTACCTTCGCGATCCCCACTCAACTGCGTGGCCTCAGGGTTGAACTTGGCGCTTTCATCCACCGCCAAGGCATACGTCACGTCACCCGACGCGATCCGCGCGAGCGCTGCGTTTGCCCGCTCGTCCGCCACCTGACGCAAAGCCGTGGCCGCGATCACAGCGGTAGAAATGAACGGGCTCGTTGCCAACGTCTTGCCCATCTCACCCGCCAGAACACAGGCCGCGGCATGGCCCATGTCGGACCCTCCGGCGCTTTCGGGCACCAGAATGCCCGCCCAGCCCATGTCGGCCATGGACTTCCACAAAGCCTTGTCTTCTGTCTTGCCCGCATCGCGCAATCCGCGCAGATGAGACACAGGTGCGGCCTCGTCTAGGAACCCGCGTGCGGCGTCGGCCAGCATGACCTCTTCTTCTGTTGCTACCAGTTTTGCCATGATGCCTTACCCCGGAAGTCCCAAAACACGTTTCGACAGGATCGAGAGCATCACTTCGGATGTGCCACCCTCGATCGAATTGGCCTTGGTTCGCAGCCAGTTGGGCGCGCTGCCTTCGTCCCATTCCAAGGCGTCAGAGCCACCAGCCGCCATCAGAAGTTCCAGCCGCCGCTTGTTCAGCTCGGTTCCCATGTATTTCAACATGGCTGATGCATCGCCAACACTGCCACCGGCCTCGGCCTGATCCTTGTAACGTTCGAGTGTCAGTTCCACGGCCAGAGTATCCACCTCGGCTCGCATCGCATCGCCCCGCAAGACCGGATCAGTCGCACCGGTTTCGCAATCGGCAATCACAGCGCCCAAAGGACGACCCGTGCCCATCGACCCGCCAGCTGCCGAGATCATCTCGCGCTCGTGCGTCAGCAGGTATTTGGCCACGTCCCAGCCTCGATTGATGGTGCCAACAACCTGTTCCTTGGGGAATTTCACATCATCAAAGAAGGTCTCGCAGAACGGCGACACACCCGAGATCAGCTTAATCGGCCGGGTCGAAACCCCTTCGGTCTCCATATTGATGAGAACAAAGGAAATGCCCTTGTGCTTGGGCGCGTCCTTGTCGGTGCGCACCAAGGCAAAGATCCAGTCGGCCTTGTCAGCATAAGAGGTCCAAATCTTTTGACCATTCACGAGCCAATGATCGCCCATGTCTTCGCACTTGGTTTGTACATTGGCCAAGTCTGATCCCGCACCCGGTTCCGAATATCCCTGACACCAGCGCACTTCACCGCGCGCGATGGGGGGAAGATAATGCAGTTTCTGCTCATGCGTACCAAAGTGCAGCAACGCCGGGCCAAGCATCCAGATGCCAAAGCTCTGCAATGGATACCGCGCGTTGATCCGCGCCATTTCGGCGTGAAAGACCTTCTCTTCGTCACGGCTCAGACCGGCTCCACCATACTCAACCGGCCATGTTGGCACGGTATACCCTTTGGTGACGCAGCGTTGCAGCCAGGTACTTTGGGCTTCTGACGTAAAGTTCCAGTTCTTTCCACCCCAGCAGATGGTAGTCTCATCATTGCGACCATCGCGCATCTCCTGGGGGCAATTTTCTTCAAGCCACGCACGCAATTCGGCCTGAAAAGCACTCAGCTGCTCTGTCGTCTCTGTCATGGTTCCTCCCACATGCAGATCCCTGTTCCGCTGTGCAGAATTGCATTTCGAAATTCGATTGACAACATGGGAACCGGGGGAAAGACTTCACGTCAAATAGCAGTACGACATGCCCGTGAGGGTCAGGGAGACATCCAGATGAAAGCCATGCTCAGCACCGCCGTGGGCGGCCCCGAAACCTTGGAACTGACCGAATTTCCGGACCCAGAACCCAAGAAGGGCGAGTTGATCGTTCGCGTGCGCGCAGCCGGAGTGAACTTTCCCGACACACTGATGATCCGTGATTTGTACCAGATGAAGCCGCCCCGCCCCTTTGCGCCGGGCGGTGAGATCGCGGGTGATGTGGTGGCCATTGGCGAAGGCGTCTCGGGCTTCGAAGTTGGTGACCGTGTGTTGGCACTGACCGGCCACGGCGGCTTCGCCACGCATCTTGCGCTCAAGGCCGCCAGCGCGATCAAGATCCCAGACGCCATGCCCTATGAGGATGCGGCTTGTTTCATCTTTACCTACGGCACCTCGCATCACGCGCTGAAAGATCGCGCGCAAATTCAGCCGGGCGAAAGCCTGTTGATCCTAGGCGCGGCTGGTGGCGTCGGCGTTGCCGCGATCGAACTGGGCAAGGCCGCGGGTGCCAAGGTGATTGCGGCTGTGTCCTCCGAGGAAAAGGGTGAGTTCTGCCGGCAGGTCGGCGCGGACGAAGTGATCGTCTACCCCCGCGAGCTGGACCGAGACGCGCAAAAGGCGCTGTCGGGCGAGATCAAGAAACTGGCCGGTCCTGATGGCGTTGATGTGGTTTATGACGCGGTTGGTGGCGATTACGCCGAACCCGCGCTGCGTGCCCTGGCGTGGAAGGGCCGGTTCTTGGTCGTGGGCTTCCCGGCTGGGATCCCCAAAATTCCGCTGAACCTGACGCTGCTAAAAGGCAGCCAGGTTATGGGCGTGTTCTGGGGTGCGCATGTCTTCCGTGAACCCAAAAATCATGCTGAGAACATGGCAGAACTGTTCAAGTTCTACGGTGAGGGTAAGGTCAAACCACAGATCTCTGCGCGCTTTCCCCTCGCCGAGGTGCCCGCCGCGCTTGAGATGATGCAGGACCGCAAGGTGATGGGCAAAGTCGTCATCACTCTGGATTAAGCGGGATCAGGGCAGATGCGTGCAGTCGTTGAACCCACGGACCACCATCGTGTCGCCTTGAATCACAAGGCGGCTGATGGAGCCGTTGGCCGCACCGTTGAACGCAAAGGTGCGGACCCGCTGGCAATCGCCATCGCCGCGCCGATCACGCCGCCATGCACAAAGGCCGCAACGCGCTGATCCGCGTGGTTGGCCGCGATGCGCAACAGCCCGGCCCGCACCCGCGCGTGCAATTGCGCGGTGGTTTCGGCGCCCGGGATTTCGCCCCATTCCTGGTTGGCCTTGGCGCGCGCAAACTCGGGCGCACCCTCGGCGGCCTTGATACGGTAGAGGCCGCCGTCCCAATCGCCCAGGCTCACCTCTCGCAAGTCCGCCTCAACCGAAGGCGTCATACCCATATGCGTCGCCAACGGCGCGGCTGTTTGGTGCGTCCGCACCAGCGTGGTGACATAGATCGCATCCAGCGGCTCGGTCTTCATCCGATGCCCTACCGCCTCCGCCTGCACCTCGCCATTGGAATGCAGCGCCGGGTCGCCATGGCCATCTTTCATCGGGAAACTCTGCCCCGGGATCGCCGCCTGGCTTTCGCCGTGGCGGATCAGGAACAGGTCCACGGCCCCTTTGGGCGGCTGATAAACGTTCTGGCGGTATTCACGGGCCATATCAAACTCTCTCAATCTGTCGGGCAAGCAATCCCGCGCAGATTGAGCGCAACGACAAAGGAATTGCAATGACCACACGCACTTTGGATACCGGAACTGAGATGCTATTGGGCTCTGTCACCGACGGCGTCGCGACCTTGACCCTGAACAACCCCAGCAAACGCAACGCTTTGGGGGACGAGATGACCCCGGCCCTGCGCCGGATGCTGTTAGAGACCGAGACCGACCCGGACGTGCGGGTGCTGGTACTGACCGGTGCGGAAGGCGCGTTTTGCGCCGGTGGTGATATTGGCGGTATGGGCAGTTCTCTGGCCGGTGGCACGACACCCAACACCGACGACATGATAAGCCATTTGCGTGAGGCGCAGAACACGGCCTCGTTGCGTCTCTACGAATACTCCAAGCCCACCATCGCTGCCCTACCCGGTGCTGCGGCGGGTGCCGGCATGTCGATCGCGCTGGCCTGCGATTTGCGGATCACAGGACAAAGTGGCTTCCTTTACCCGGCGTTTGGCGCCATCGGGTTGAGCGGCGATTTTGGCGGCAGCTGGCTGCTGAGCCACTACATTGGCCCGGCCCGCGCCAAAGAGGTTTATTTCACCAACCACCGGATTCTGCCGGACGAAGGGTTGTCCCTTGGCCTGTTCAACCGCGTGGTTGCAGATGAGGATTTGCAGAAAGAAACCCAAGCGCTGGCCCAGCAGATTGCAGGCTTTGCGCCCATGGCATTGCGCTACATGAAAGAAAACCACAACCGCGCACGCTCGACCGACCTGCGCACCGCCATGAACATGGAAGCTGACCGGATGATCCGCACCTTGATGAGTGACGACCACAAGGAAGGTGCCCGCGCATTCATGGAGAAACGCAAGCCAGAGTTCAAAGGGCAGTAAATCATGCAAAATCGCAAAATCATCATCGCTGAACTACCCAAAGCTCAATTGATGCCAGAGCACTTCAAGCTGGAAGATGCGGAAATGCCTGTACCAGGCGACGGAGAGGTCCTGCTGCGTACAATACTGATGTCGATTGACGCCGCCAACCGTTCGTGGATGCAGGGGGCCACCTACCGTGACGCGGTAAAGGCGAGTGATACGATGCCCACTTATGCGATCTGCGAAGTAGTTCAGAGCAACTCTCCCCACTTTGCGCCGGGCGACTTGGTGGCGAGCGAAAGCGTTTGGGCAGATTACGTGACCCGCCCTGCGCAGGGGATCGAGAAGCTTCCAGATGTGCGCCCCCTGTCGCATCTGATGTCCGTCTATGGCATCGCGGGCAAGACAGCGTTTCATGGGCTGATCAACGTGGGCTAAGCCCACTGCTGGCGAAACCGTTGTCGTCTCGGCCGCTGCAGGATCTGTTGGCGGTTACGTCGGTCAGATTGCCAAGGCATTGGGCTGCCACGTCGTCGGCATCGCTGGCGGACCGGAAAAATGCGCGCGTGTAGTCAATGACCTGGGTTTTGACGCCTGCGTGGACTATCGCGAGCCGGGCCTGTTCAAGGCCCTGCGCTCCGCTTGCCCTGACGGGATCGACGTCTATTTCGACAACGTCGGCGGTCAGATCCTTGAAACAGCAGTGTTCCAGATGAACACCCGCGGACGCATCGTCTGTTGTGGCGCCATCAGCCAGTATGACACCGACCAGATCACCGGCCCGCGGAACCTGCCGGGGTTGGTGGTGGTCAAACGCCTGCGGATGGAGGGATTCATCGTCATGGATTTCGCAGATCAGGATGACACGGCGCTACGTGCCCTGCGCCAATGGGTCGAGGCAGGCCAGATCAAAATCGAAGAAGATATCGTCGAAGGTTTAGAAAATGCCCCGTATGCCCTGATCGGACTTTTGGCAGGAGAAAACATAGGCAAACGTATGGTTCGGGTCGGCCCCGACCCCAAAGGTTGAGGAGGAAAGATCATGAGCAAGATTGACGAAGCGGTCAGCCAGGACCAACACAAGATCGGGACGGAAATCGGCGTGTCGAATTGGATCGAGGTGGATCAGGCAATGATCGATCAATTCGCCAGCGTGACGGATGACGAGCAATGGATCCATGTCGATCCTGCCCGTGCGGCCGCCGAAACGCCCTTTGGCGGCACAATCGCACATGGGTTTCTGTCGCTGTCGCTGGCCAGTCGCTTTGCCTATGACTGCCTGCCCGCCTACAACGGCCAGGTTATGGGTATCAATTATGGTTTCAACAAAATTCGATTTCTCAGCCCGGTCAAAGCTGGCTCACGTCTACGTGGACGGTTCGTCTTGCGCGACGTAAAGAAACGTTCAGACACAGAGTTGCAACGCGAGACATTTCTCACCATCGAAATCGAAGGAAGCGACAGCCCCGCGTTGATCGCGGAATGGTTGAGCCTGAGCGTGTTTGCTTAGCCAATCTGACCGAAGTTCAACCAGGCTAACTGTCGATCCAAAACCACATTGGGCGAAAATAAACTCCGACAAACCCAGAGCGCTGGACAGAGGCTCATATTCATGAGTATCAGAGCACTCGAATGGGGATACTGTTGATATGAGTAGAATTCTGGTCCTGAACGGCCCGAACCTGAACCTTTTGGGTACAAGACAACCCGAGATTTATGGTCGGACCACTCTGGATATGGTCGAGACGGCCTGTCGTCAGCACGCAGAGTCATCTGGTGCTGAAACGAGCTTTTTTCAGTCCAATCACGAGGGCGCCTTGATTGACGCCATTCACGCTGCAAAGGCTGACCAGGACGGCATTATCCTCAACGCCGGTGCTTATACCCACACGTCTATCGCTCTATTGGATGCGCTCTCCTCGGTTCAGTTGCCGGTTGTCGAAGTGCATCTGTCCAACATTCATGCACGTGAAAGCTTTCGCCATAAGTCCGTTATTGCGCCAGTTGCCATAGGTCAGATCTGTGGGTTTGGATTGCACAGCTACATCCTGGCCATCGATGCGCTTCTGAATCATCTCAAGGAGCGCAACGCATGATGGAACTGTCGGAATATTTGAATACAGTATCCTACGCAAAAACGCTCGAAGAACTGTGGGCTGCTCACACGTCGAAGATGGCCGAATACGGGTTTGACCGTTTGTTGTACGGCTATACCCGGTACAAGACAGAAACATCATTGGGAGATCCCGAAGATTTTGTGATTCTAAGCAATCACAACCAGGACTATATCGACGGGTTCCTTCATTCTGGCCTATATTTTCATGCTCCTATGCTTAAATGGGCGCTTGAAAATGAAGGAGCCCAGAGTTGGCAAATGATCAATCAACTCATGGAAAGCGAATCCATGACGCGGGAACAGCGCCAAGTCTATGAATTCAATTTCTCCAAAGGGGTGACGGTGGGATACACTGTCAGCTTCAATTCTGTTTCGGTTCGGTCAAAGGGGGCAATTTCACTTTGCGCCCGTGAAGGGATGTCTCAGGAAGAAGTGGATGACTTGTGGGCGGAACATGGCGAAGATCTGTTGTTGATGAACAACGTCGCACACCTGAAAATCCTGACGCTTCCCTATACCGCGCCCAATCGTTCACTGACAAAGCGTCAACGTGAAGCGCTGGAATGGGTCGGTGACGGAAAGACAACGCAGGACATCGCCATCTTGATGGGGCTCACATCGGCCACCGTTGAAAAACACCTTCGCTTGGCGCGCGAAGCGCTTTCGGTCGAAACCACTGCGCAAGCGGTTCTAAAAGCAGCTCTGCACAACCAAATGTTCGTTATGGAAGCCTAACCGCCAGAAAACCTGTAACAAATATGTTGCATTACGTTGGGTAAGGAATTCATGACTTTCCGAAACCAAGGCTTAGTTGCAATATGACACTGTTCCGTGAGTGGTGGCTTTAGCCTGGGAACATCGGGTACTGAACCTTGTAATTTCGAGGCTCTCCGTCCTGTTCGGTGTTGGGCATGTATTGTTCCTTGCTCGCACCGGAGAATTTGAGGGATCCCGTCCATCCCCATCAAAACGGGGTCCCTCAATCACCAAACAAAAGACGGTTTCGCCGCTGGCGAAACCGTCTTTTGTTTTTCTTAGGATTTGATCTCGCTTGGCTCAAACTTTAACACAGTACGCCAAATTCTTCCCGAATCCTTATGTCGCAAATTCTTTATTTCTGTTGCTTCGCCTTTGCCGACACCGCTAACGAAGCGGGTCAGGCTCATGAGGCCAAAACCTTCATGAGACTGACCAAACGGAAAGAGATGTTTCTCTGGAACATCGTCGACGGGTGGGAGCATCCCGGCGTCAAACCAAACTTGCGCAAAAGAAAACCCCGTCCAGCAAACACCGGACGGGGCTCATTCAACTTTACACAAAGCGCTTTTGTGACGCTTCGCTTTAGGGCCTTAGCCTTGTGCTGCTTTGGCCACTTCAGCTGCGAAGTCTTCTTTTTCAACTTCGATGCCTTCGCCAACTTCCAGGCGCACGAAACCGGTGATCTCAGCACCCGCTTCAGCAGCAGCGGCGCCAACGGTCAGGTCCGGGTTCACGACAAACTGCTGGTTCAGCAGGGTCGATTCAGCGACGAACTTCTTCATGCGGCCAACGATCATCTTCTCAATGACCTGCTCCGGCTTGCCGGATTCACGCGCGATGTCCATCTGGACCTGCTTTTCTTTCTCGATCACGGCGGCGTCCATGTCCGCTTCGGAAAGCGCGGCCGGATTCACAGCGGCGATGTGCATCGCGATCTGCTTGCCCAGGGCCTCGTCGCCGCCTTTCAGCGCAACCAGAACACCGATTTTGCCCATACCAGCCGTTGCAGCGTTGTGGACGTAGTTCACGACGGTGTCACCTTCCAGCGACGCCATGCGACGCACCGACATGTTTTCGCCGATGGTGGCGATCTTGCTGGTCAGGGTGTCGGCAACGGATTTGCCACCCAGGTCAGCAGCCAACAGCGCGTCGACATCAGCAACGTTCAAAGCAGCCTTGGCGATGCCGCCAACAAACTCTTGGAAGTCAGCGTTCTTGCCCACAAAGTCGGTTTCCGAGTTCACTTCGACAGCGACGCCCTTGCTACCGTCAACGACAACCGCGACCAGACCTTCGGCAGCGGTGCGGCCCGATTTCTTGGCCGCTTTGGCCAGACCTTTGGTGCGCAGCCAGTCAACGGCGGCTTCCATGTCGCCAGCGGTTTCGGTCAGTGCCTTCTTGGCGTCCATCATGCCTGCGCCGGTGCTGTCGCGCAGTTCTTTCACGAGTGCTGCTGTGATTGCCATCTTTTGGCTCTCCTCAAATCAAACGGAATTGGGGCAGGTCATACCCTGCCCCATATGTCAAAGCTGTGACAGGTGGGATCAGGCCTCGGCGGGCGCTTCTTCCGCAACAGCTTCTTCGACGGGGGCTTCTTCCATCGCGCCCAGGTCAACGCCTGCGGCACCCAGCTGAGCCGACATACCGTCCAGAGCGGCACGTGCCGCCAGGTCGCAGTACAGCGAGATGGCGCGCGATGCGTCATCGTTGCCGGGGATGATGTAATCAACACCGTCAGGCGAGCAGTTGGTGTCGACAACAGCCACAACCGGGATACCCAGCTTGTTGGCTTCGGCGATGGCCAGTGCTTCTTTTTTCACGTCGATGACGAACAGCAGGTCCGGGGTGCCGCCCATTTCGCGGATACCGCCCAGCGACGCTTGCAGTTTGCCCTGGTCACGTTCCATGCCCAGACGCTCTTTCTTGGTCAGGCCTTCGGCGCCGCCTTCCATGGCTTCGTCGATCTGGTTCAGACGGTTGATCGACTGGGAAACGGTTTTCCAGTTGGTCAGTGTGCCGCCTAGCCAGCGGTGGTTCATGTAGTACTGAGCCGACTTTTCAGCTGCTTCTGCGATCGGCTGAGCTGCCTGACGCTTGGTACCGACGAACAGAACGCGGCCGCCTTTTGCAACGGTGTCACGCACGGCCTGCAGAGCCTGATCCAGCATCGGAACAGTCTGGGTCAGGTCCATGATGTGGATGCCATTGCGCGAGCCGTAGATGAACGGCGACATGCGCGGGTTCCAACGCTGTGTCTGGTGACCAAAGTGAACGCCAGCTTCCAGCAGCTGACGCATGGTGAACTCGGGAAGAGCCATGCTCATTTTCCTTTCCGGTTTTCGCCTCGGCGGGGGTTTCGACGCGGATGCGCCAACCGGCGGACTTATCGGGGATGTCTCCCCCGACAGGCCCAAACCCCGCCTGCGGGTTTGAATGGCGCGCGTATACGTCAGGACTTACTTAGGTGCAAGAGGGTTTTGTGCTCTTTCCATTGCTTGCGCGTGACTTTCGCGGATTACCCGCTCCATTTCAGCCGCAAGCGCCTTGCGGTTGGGAAAATCGCGCACGGCAACAGGCGTGTGATAGATCAACTCGACCGCGCCTTGCCTGCGTGCCGCCAGCGTCTTGAGCAGATGTTCACCAAATTCCATCTCTCCCCACCAGCCATAAAACCGCGCAGGCTGCCCCGTGGGCGCATGATAAATAACCGATACTGGCTGTACGTGCATGAAGTCGCGCAAATGTTCAGAAAAGAACGCCGCGAATAGCGTCGTCTTGAACGGCAACACCCGCAACCCATCGGTCGAGGTGCCCTCGGGGAAAAACAACAGCTTGTGCCCGGCTTTCAGACGTGTCTCGAACATCTCGGTCTGTTCCTTGGCCTTCTTGGGATTGCGCTCGATGAACACAGTGCCAGTTGCCTTGGCCAAGGTGCCAATCCCCGGCCATCCCGCCACTTCGGCCTTAGAGACAAAGTAAACCCGCTTACGCGCATTCAGCGAAAAAATGTCCAGCCAGGATGTGTGATTGGCCACCACAGCCCCGCGCTCGGTCATCAACTGCCCGCTGATGCGGTGCTCCATCCCCAAAATGCGAAAGGCGTTGCGGCAGACAAATTGCACGATGAAGGGCGTGATCGGGCGCTTCATGCCAAAGAACGGTACCTCAATCAGGCGTAAGAACAAAAGCAGGATCAGGCATACCGCAATCAGCACGATCAAGGCCGAACCGCGCAGCACGATCAGCAGCCACCCGACAAACCCGATCTTGATGGGATCGGGGGCCTCGTCACTGTCCCAAGTGGTGTTCATGCGTCGCGCTCGCCGGTGTAAAGGCGCCGTTGTTTTTCGTTCATCCGGGCTGTGTCCAGGATCAGACAGACGTCTGTGGTATTGAATGCACGGTCGATATAGGCTCCCTGCCCGACAAAGCCGCCAAGTCGCAGGTACGCTTTAATCAAAGCCAGCACCCCGAGCATGGCTTTGCGGCGATCCAGTTTTTCGGGGGCAACCCGATTCATATCGACAAAGTGCTTCGCTTGGGTGCGCACACGCAGATCCTCGGGTGCAAGGTAGTTGTGATGCAGCATCGACAATGGCTGCGCCAAGGCGTCTGCATTCGTGCCATGAAAACTGGCAACGCCAAACAAAACCTCGACCTCGTGCTCGGACACATAAGCCGCCAAACCGTTCCACAGGTGAAACATTGCCATGCCCCCGCGATAGTCGGGATGCAGACATGATCGGCCCAGTTCCAGCAGCTTGCGACCACTGTTTTTCAGGACACTCAGATCATATTCATCTTCGGAGTAAAACTGCCCAAGGGCACGCGCCTGTTCACCACGCAGCAACCGATAGACGCCGACAACCTCACCCTTGGTGTCATCTGTCACCAGCATATGGTCAAAAAAGGGATCAAAGCGGTCCTGTTCCAAGCCACGTTCATGATCAACCATCTCGCCGCCGCCACCCAGCTCGCGCACAAAGACATCATAGCGCAGGCGCTGCGCGGCCAGCAGCTCGTCAGCGGTTTCGGCGATCTTGACCGTGAATGTGGGTCCGGTGTCCGGCATGAAACAGCCCTTTGTGGCGACAGGAACTTGGCGGCAATTAGCCCGATTGGGCCGTTATTGGCAACACACTGCCGACGAGGTGGCGATACGCCGCCGCGTTAACCAATCGTCAACCAGTTTCACGGATCAAAGACCGGCATCAGCGCGATGCGTGAGCCGTCGATCACCACTTTTCCCTGATCGCGAAAATTGACCGTGATCTTGCCTGCGATGTTGGACTGCACCTGCCCGACACCCCAGTCGGGAAAATCAGGGTGGCGCACGTACATGCCAGGTGCAAGGATGGCATTCAGATCTGTCATGACGCTCTCTTTTCCGGGCGGGTTGGCGGGTTCAATTCGGAGGTACCCCATGGGTGAAAGCAACGTCAACCTGGCTGCATTGATCGGCTCGCGGATCTGTCACGATCTGATCAGCCCCATCGGTGCCATAACTAACGGGCTGGAGCTGTTGGATATGGCAGGCGCTGTGCAGGGCCCCGAAATGGATTTGATCGCTGACAGCGTGGGTAATGCCGGTGCACGCATCCGCTTTTTCCGGATTGCCTTTGGGGCTGCCGGGGACCAACAGATTGGCCATGCGGAGATTTCCACATTGTTGGACGACGTGAACAAGGGCAACCGCATTCAGGCCCATTGGGGTCCGATTGAGCCGGTGTCGCGTTCGGACGTGCGCATGGCCTTTCTGGCGTTGCAATGCTGCGAAACCGCCCTGCCCTTTGGTGGCGATATCCGGATCAGCAAGCAAGACGACCAGTGGCAGATTACTGGCACTGGGTCCAAGATCACGGCAGCCGTGGACTTGTGGGAAGGGTTGGTGAGCACTGCTGGTCCTGCCCAGGTTTCACCCGCGCAGGTGCAGTTTGCATTGTTGCCTGCTGTTGCCGAAGAAATGGGCCGCCGGGTGTTGTACGACCAAGGCGACACGCATATCACGATCCGGTATTGAACCGGATCGCATTTGATCTTTAGCCGCGTGTGGTGCCGTCACCGGTGACCAGATACTTGAAGCTGGTGAGCTGAGTGGCACCCACCGGCCCCCGCGCGTGCATCTTGCCGGTGGCGATCCCGATCTCGGCCCCCATCCCAAACTCACCCCCATCTGCAAACTGGGTCGAGGCGTTGTGCATCAAGATTGCACTGTCGAGGCGGGTAAAGAACCGCTGCGCGGTCTCTTTGTCCTCGGTCATGATGCAATCGGTGTGGTTAGAGCCGAACTTCTGGATATGCGCAATCGCCGCATCAATGTCTGCCACCGGGCGCGCGGCGATGATCATGTCCAAGAATTCCTTACCCCAGTCGGCATCGGTGGCGACCAATGTCTCGTCAATCTGCAAGCCACCCTCGGCGTGAACTTCAACACCGGCTGCCAACAGCGCATTGATGACATCTCGGCCCAGGGTGTCTACCACATCCTGATGAATCAGCAGACATTCCGCCGCGCCACAGATGCCCGTGCGCCGTGTCTTGGCGTTCATCACCACATCCAGCGTCTTTTGCAGGTCCGCCGCTTTGTCGATGTAGATGTGCACGATCCCTTCAAGGTGCGCAAAAACCGGCACGCGCGCCTCGCGCTGAACCAGTCCGACAAGACCCTTACCGCCACGAGGCACGATGACATCAACATAATCGGTCATGGTCAGCAGTTCGGACACTGCTGCACGGTCGCGAGTCGGAACCAGCTGGATCGCATCCTCAGGCAGTTCAGCGGCTTTCAGCCCCTCAACCAGGCAATCGCGGATCGCGCTTGACGAATGAAAGCTTTCCGAGCCACCGCGAAGGATCACGGCATTGCCTGATTTCAGGCAAAGCGCACCCGCGTCTGCCGTCACATTGGGGCGGCTTTCATAGATCACTCCGATCACGCCCAAAGGCGTGCGTACGCGTTGGATGTTCAGCCCACTTGGCATATCCCATTCGGTCATCACCTCGCCAATGGGATCGTCTTGCTGGGCTACGGTGCGCAGGCCGTCAACCATGCTCTGAACGCGCGCCTCATCCAGCATCAGGCGGTCCATCATCGCAGGGCTCAACCCCTTATCCCGTCCAAACTCCAGATCTTTCGCATTGGCTTCGATGATCTCGGCTCGGCGCGCCCAAACGGCGTCAGCCGCAGCCAGCAACGCTGCTGTTTTCTGCTCGGCGCTGGCAAAGCCCAACTCGCGCGATGCCGCTTTGGCACGGGCGCCCAGATCGGCCATGAGCGCGGGAATACTATCAAGGTCTTTCATGTTGGTCGCCTTTGGTTGGCTGCAGGGCATTTTTTGATTTTATGCCTCCGGCTGGGATTTTTAAAGCAAGAGGAAGAGAATTAGAGTGCCATGTCGTCACGGTGGATCAACGCGGCGCGACCTGGATAGCCCAGTGTTGGCTCGATCTCGCGCGATTGTCGCCCTTTGATCGCGTCCGCCTCTTGCGCAGTATATCGGCTGAGGCCCTGACCCAGTTTGCGAGCGTTTGCGTCCATGATCGCCACCGGGTCGCCGCGACCAAAATCGCCGGTTACTTCGGTCACGCCAGCGGGCAACAAGCTCTTGCCATTGCCCAAAGCGCCTGCCGCGCCTGCATCCACGATAATTTCACCACGCGGTTTCATCGCCGCAATCCAACGCTTGCGCGCAGCTTGCGGATCAAGCGTGGCGGTGAACCAGTGGAATTTGCACCGTTTTCAAGCGTTTTCAACGGGTTCAGGGGGGAACCTTCAGCAATCGCCATATCGCAACCTGCCGCGGTGGCCATCTTGGCCGCCATCAGCTTGGTCTTCATACCGCCCTTGGAGAGACCAGAACCGGCATCGCTTAGCCATCGCTTCGATCTCAGGCGTGATGTGGTCGATCACGTCATACCGGGTGGCGTCCGGGTCGTCGTTGGGGTTACCGGTGTAGAAGCCATCGACATCCGACAACAGGATCAGTTGATCTGCCCCAACCGTCACGGCGATCTGCGCCGCCAGACGGTCGTTGTCACCGTAACGAATTTCGTCTGTCGCCACGGTGTCATTCTCGTTGACGATGGGCACGACACCCAGCGAAAGAAGCGTCTCAAGTGTCGCGCGCGAGTTCAGGTAACGGCGCCGGTCTTCGCTGTCTTCAAGTGTGACCAGAACCTGCGCGGTCGTGATTTCATGCGGGGTCAGCGCCTCTTCATAGGCGCGCGCGAGACGGATCTGCCCAACAGCTGCCGCCGCTTGCGATTGCTCCAGCGACAGCGCCGTCATCGGCAAACCCAGAACGCCGCGTCCCAGGGCGATCGAGCCCGAAGATACCAGGATCACATCCGTGCCATTGCCCTTGAGCCAAGTCACATCATGGGCCAGAGAATGAAGCCAATCAGCGCGCAGGTCACCGGTGTCACGATCAACCAGCAGGGCTGAACCGATCTTGACGACGATCCGACGTGCCTTCGTCAGGGTTGCCAAGGCTCGTCCTCCTCGACGGGTTTATACCGCAGGCGGTCTTCGTCGATCTGGGTGCGCAACGCGCGCAATACGTCTGTCACGCCCGATTTGGCGACGCCAGACATGGTCATGACCTTGTGTCCAACCGCCTCTTCCAAGGCGGCGCGCGCCTCGTCCTGCTCTTCTTCGTCCAGAGCATCGATCTTGTTGAGCACAGTCACACGCGGTTTGTCGGCCAGATGACCGCCGTAGGCCTCAAGTTCGGTGATGATTGTCTGGTAATCCTCTGCCACCGTCTCGGACGTGCCATCGACCAGATGCAACAACACTGCACAGCGTTCAACGTGCCCCAGGAAACGGTCACCAATCCCACGTCCCTCTGACGCGCCAGCGATCAAACCCGGAATGTCGGCAATGACAAACTCGACGCCATCTACACCCACAACGCCCAGGTTCGGGTGCAGAGTCGTAAACGGGTAATCGGCAATTTTTGGTCGTGCGTTCGAAGTTGCTGCCAAAAAGGTCGACTTGCCCGCATTGGGCAGGCCTAACAGCCCCACATCCGCGATCAACTTCAGACGCAGCCAAAGGGTGCGTTCCACAGCTTCTTGGCCCGGGTTGGCACGGCGTGGCGCCTGGTTGGTCGAGCTTTTGAAATGCAGGTTGCCAAAGCCGCCATTGCCGCCTCGCGCCAATTGGATGCGCTCACCCACCTCGGTCAGGTCGGCAATTACCGTTTCCTGATCCTCATCCAGAATCTCGGTCCCCACAGGAACACGCAGAACGATCTCGTCGCCGTCTTTTCCGGTGCGCTGCTGGCCCTTGCCTGGCTGACCATTCTTGGCAAAGAAATGCTGCTGATAGCGGAAGTCGATCAGCGTGTTCAGCCCGTCGACCGCTTCGGCCCAGACAGAACCACCCTTGCCGCCATCGCCACCATCCGGGCCGCCGTACTCCATAAACTTCTCACGACGGAAACTGACGCAACCACTGCCGCCTGCGCCCGAACGGATATAAACCTTGGCCAGATCCAGGAATTTCATGTTTTTGTCCTTTTCCAGCAGACCGTTTCAACAAACGTCGTGACAACAGAATTGTCTTTCGTCGATCTGACAAATCGTTTGAAACCGGGCTTTACCGCAAGCATCGCAGGAAAGAAAGCCGTATGCACCGGGTCCCTTGTATCCGATTGTTCAGACCGCCTATAGTTGTGACAATCATTCCCGCCACTATTGGATTTAGTCATGAAGCACTTTGTTCTTCCCGCCATCCTATTGTTAACCGCCGCTTGCGAAAACTCAGGTGCCAATTATCGACCTGTCGTAGACGGGCCAACTGGGCCAGGCTACGAATCCGATCTTGCCGCCTGTCAGTCCCTTGCCGCAAGCCAGCCCAGTGTGGATGGCAACACCGCGGGAGCAGCTGCTGCAGGTGCCGTAGGTGGCGCAGCTACCAGCGCCATCTGGAACGACAGCTCAGACGACCTGGGCCGCGCCGCGGCCATTGGCGCGCTTGCGGCTGTAACCGGAGATGCAGTGCGCAAAAACAACCAGCGCGAAGCTGTGATTAAAAACTGCATGCGCGGACGCGGTCACAATGTCGTAGGATAAAGTGGAATACGGGCCGCATTTCATGCGGCCCAAGATCCACTACAGTTTGTGGCTATAGGTCCAAGTCGGCACTGCGGCATCTCGAGCGACCGAAAAGCTTTCGGCGTCACCCAGATATTGGAATCCGCAATGGGTCAACACGCGAGCCGAGGCCGGGTTGTCTTGAAAAACGCTGGCAAACATATTGGCATTCTTCAATGGATTAGCCACAACCAGCGCTTCGACGGCCATTGATGCCAAGCCAGTATTCCAAAAATCGGAGCCACCCAATAGCCTACTTCTGTTTGGTTGCGGTCCATTTTTTGAAGCGAGATGAGCCCCATCAATTCCGGCCCGCCGTCCTTGGTGCCATCCATGGCCCAGACGTCCTCTTCGCGGTCATCGGCCATGGCACGGGCGACAAACGCCTCGGTCGCGGCCGGTGGTAGCGGGTGCGGGATCGACGTAGTCATACGCGCCACACGTTCATCAGATGCATAGTGCTCGATCAGCCCCATGTCCGACTTGCGCAACGGGCGCAGGTCGAACCGCTCGGTTTCAATGACCGGCTGGTTGATTATTGTATCCAGTTTCATATGTGCGCTCCTCCTCCGAACAACACAAAAAGAACGGACAGAACGGTTAGTGCCGCCAGTGTCCTCATCAAATATTTCTCGGCAGGCCGTCCTGCAACCGCCTGCGCAATTTTATCGCCTGCAAACGTCCAGATCGGGTGCAACACCAACTGACAGCTCAACAAAACGAGAGCGATGGTTAGCGTCGCCTCAAACGTCGAGGTTCCCGCTGATACAAAGCCGGTAAAGCCAGCCACAATCATGGCCCATGCCTTGGGGTTCAAAGGATGAACAATCAGCCCAGCCAGAAACCCAGGTGCCTTGTCCTGCCCTTGACCAACCGTCAAACGCAGATTGGCAACCTTCCACGCCAACCAGCAAATGTAGGTCGCCGAGGCGTATTTCAGAACCGTAAACAGCCACGGCACCTGATCGGCCAGCTCCATCAGCCCGAAACCTACGGGCCAAATCACCAGTTGCTTGCCCAAAGCCACCCCAAACACAAAAGGCAAAGCCGCACGAAACCCATAACGCGCACCTGTCGCCAGCAGGGCCATGTTGGCTATACCCTGGTGTGCCAACCTGAGAGGCGGCAAAAATCAAGAAACTGGTTGTTGCGACGGGCATGGATGAACTTTTTCAAGCGTTGGTGAAATTGACCCTAAAACAAGGAAAGGGACCGGCGTTTCCGCCGATCCCCCTGATTTTGACTTAACCTTCAGGTTCCGGCTGTTACTCGGCTGCTTCTGCGACTGGCAGTACCGAAATGAAGGTGCGCTTTTTCAGTCCCTTGTGGAACTTCACGGCGCCGTCGACAGTTGCAAAGATTGTGTGATCTTTGCCCATGCCAACGCCTTCGCCTGGCCAGAATTTGGTGCCGCGCTGACGCACGATGATGTTGCCTGCGGTTGCAGCCTGACCACCGTAGAGTTTTACGCCAAGGCGGCGACCAGCAGAGTCGCGACCGTTACGGGAGGAACCGCCAGCTTTTTTATGTGCCATTCTCTCTCTCCTTAGCCTTGAGCCAGTTCTTTGGCCTGCTCAACCCATTCGGGTTTCACTTTGACCGTCTCGATAGCAGCAATCTGCTCGTCCGACAAGGCGGCCAGAGCGGCAAAGCTCTCGATACCGGCCTCAGCCAGCTTCTTGGCGGCGGCAGGGCCGACACCGTTCAGCTTGGTCAGATCGTCAGCAGCAGCAGCCGCAGCGGCGGGTGCCTCTGCTTTTGCTTCTGCTTTTGCAGCAGCCGGAGCAGCTTTGACGCCCGATTTGTCTGCACCCGAGGTCAGGATCTCGGTGATGCGGACCAGGGTCAGCTTCTGACGGTGGCCTTTGGTGCGCTTCGAGCTGTGCTTACGACGGCGCTTGACGAAATGGATAACCTTTTCGCCTTTGATCTGGTCGATGACTTCGGCCTGAACCGCAGCACCGTCCACGAACGGGGCACCCACAACCGGAGCGTCACCGCCCAGCATCAGGATGTCGTTGAATTGAACTGTTTCGCCAGCATCTGCAGCCAATTTTTCAACGCGGAGCGTGTCGCCCGCCTGAACTTTGTACTGCTTGCCGCCAGTCTTGAGGACCGCAAACATGCGTCTTTCCTTTTTCTACCGCGTTCTTCGGTCCCCGGTTCCGGGCGTTCATGGCTCCCGACTCACACGGGTTACCACCTGCAAACAGCGCGCCTTTGTTAGGCGAATTCATGCCCTTACGGGCAATACGATAACGAAACCCGGCGCGGGATTCCGAGCCGGGATGGGCGCTTATTGTCGGATTGGAGGTGAAAGTCAACCTTCGTAAGCGCGCGAAGCGTACCTGTTACAGATCGCTGGCCCGCATGACACGCGATACAGCGCTTCCCAACTCGAAAGAGATGCCATCGTAGAGAACATCGAAACCTTCGAACAAGGCCGTATTGAGTGCAGCACCAGTTGCAGACCTTGAGAAGGCTATGTTTTCTTCCATCTCTGCCTCGCTCAACGGGCTGTATGCCATCATCAGAAACCCGTATAGCCAGGCTTGCGTTTCCACACGTACTTCTTCACGGCTTTCAAGGATGGAAGATAACATGGCGTAATCATCTCGCGCGGTATTGTTCCCTTCAGCCAGACCAAGGAAAAAATTGTAGTCAGCAGAGAGAGACCCCTCGACGTTTTGTTCGATAAGGTCGTTGACTTCAATGTAAGTGTCCAATTGCTGCAGCAGTCGGTGGTCCGAAGATGCCTCTTCATAGCTTTGGCGAGCAACTTCTTCGATGGCAGGATCAGAAAACGCCCGCCGAGCCGAATTTTCCAACGAAATGATGGTTTGTCCAAGTGAGCTTTCAAAAAACTCGGTCGCCTTGGCAACTTGTTCGTCGCTCAGGTTATGTTCCAAACTGTCTTGTAGTGCCTGAATAATCCTGTCTTCCCGGTAGATGCCCGAGATAACTTGCGCGAAATGCTTACCGCCCTGCCCGCCCAACATGTCTTCGTCAACGGACTTGCCATAGCTGAGGCCTTCGTCCCGCAATATTTCGGCAACTTCCGGCAATTGCATGGCCTCTACCAGTCTGTCCAGGTTGGGGTTAGCCCACAGAGGCCCCACAAAGAAGACGAACCATCCCGCCATTCCGATCAGGAGTCGCCGCATCATCAGATATCCTGTCCAGGATGAAGATCAGCCATTTGCTGTGCCAATACTTCGAACCGGTTTGCCATAATTTCATACTGGACAGCGTTCAACAGTTCATAAACCTCTTGCATCAACGGCTGCTCAAGCGCGCGGGTATATTCCAGAACCTCGTCATCGGAAAACGCCTGATAAGTGTAGGCTGCTCCGGCAAGAGCCGATTGTTGCAACGCCCGACGCAAACCTGCTTCATTCTCTTTCATCGCAGCCCGCAAGCCATCTGCGTCCAACCTTAGTTCGACAACACCAGCCGCACTGGCGGCCAGCAAAAAGCGTATCTGAATTTCCTGCAGCGCCCGCAACGCGGTTTCTGTTGAAGAAATTGCAAGGTTCATTCGCTTCAGCAGTTCGACACGGGAAGACCCGATGCGTACAAGTCCACTTACGATCTCGCGCCCTTGCAGTTGTTTGGTCTCGTCATCTTCTAGCATATGAGAAGCATTTTCCGCATTTACCAGGCGCTGACCAAGCTCACTTGCATAAAAGGACACGGCGTGATCCAGCGGCCCGTCGTCCAGTGTTTTTTCCAATATCCCCACGGCCATCTCGTACATCAAGTCCGTGTCAAACACCTGTTGGGTAAGCCGCTTCCAATCCGCGCCAAACGCACCTGGTTCGATCCCGAGCATGGTCGGAGCCGAAGACGACGTAAGCGCAATACTGTCCAATGCGACGTCAAACCCAGTTGTGGTCAAAAACCCCTCAATCCGTTCCTTGTCAGCGGCATCGACCGAAGACGTCACAAAGTTGCCGAGCAAGACGACCAAGCTGAACAAAAGGACCCGCATTTTTTGGGCAATGCAGGAAACATCCCGTGTAGCAATCATAATCATGACAAGAAATCTAAGCGATTTCAGGACTGGAACAACGGAAAAACGATCTTTGTCAAAAAACTGCAAAAAATCTGCTTGCACACCTTGGCTGTTGTCACTAAATCCCCCCTCACAGACCCCCGCGGAGAGGTGCCGGAGTGGTCGAACGGGGCGGTCTCGAAAACCGTTGTGGGTGCAAGCCCACCCAGGGTTCGAATCCCTGTCTCTCCGCCACTAACCTTCTATCGTTAGTAGCTTTTCCAACAAATGAGACTTGGCATCAGAGTGGATGCCCATGCTCTTTGCATGCCGACGCATAGGCCAAGCCAACGGACATTTTCTTCGAATGCCACGGCTTTTGGCGTCAGGGTCGCAGTTTTCATCGCAAACTCATCAGTCCAGATTTCTGGGTCTCGGTGTGTGTCTTCACGACCGAGCGATTATGGCCCGGACGCGTTCGCATCTTTCGGTGAAAGTCTAGTCACCTATTGCAAATGCGACTGAGCCGACTTTCGTTGTTCTTACATTGAATTAAGACTCAGACAGCACTCATGAAATGCCAGATGAAACCGACATCACAAAAAAGACGGCATGAAACTTATTTCACAAACAAAACGTACTCTCAAATCTCGCGGTTGGTTGACCACGCTGCCCTCAAACCTAGCCGAGGCGCCTTTAGACATTGACGAGATCAAGTGGGCAATGGCCGCCAAGATTCAGCTTGACGAAACAGTTTCCGATTGGCCGCAAGGAAATTGCCGAGATGTCCGGCATTTCCATGTTCTCATTACCGTGTCGATCATCACGTCGTGGATAAGCCTTAAGTTCGATCCGAAAGAACTCCATTGATCACGTCTGATACCTGCACGGAACACAATGGACAGAATCCTTGTGATGATGGACACTTGGCCCGTCATCAGTAACTGAACAATCGTCCCAAATCTGGAATGCAGGCTTCTATGAAATTTCAACTTGCCAGACACGTGGGTCGCGTAGTTGCAGCTTTCGCCCTGTGTTTCCTGATCGCGTGCACTCCAACGATGCGAACGCAAAAAACTCCAGGCAGCTTTGCCTGGTTCGATCTAGTCACTGATAGTCCTGAAGCCGCAAAGAACTTTTATTCGGAAATGTTTGACTGGCGTTTTGCGGACGGTCGTTCGGACAATCTGGAAGTTATTACCAGCCAGCAGTCTTTGATTGGCGGCCTGATCTCTATCGCTGGCGATGATCCCGACCAGCCTGAGACACGGTGGCAACCGGTACTGAGCGTCGAGAGCACCGAGATCGCCAGTCAGCAAGCCATTAGCGCTGGAGGGCGGCAACTCGGTCAGACATATGTTGGGCAAACCGGCGCTCTGGCTGCATTTCGTGATCCGGATGGGGCTCACATTACTCTGTACGACGGCACCGAAGGGATACCACTCGGGCAAGAGCCTCAAATTAGTTCGTGGGTTTGGACCGATCTTTTGACATCACAAACCAGCGCCACCGTAGGTTTTTATAGAAAGATTGTCGGCTTTGATACGCGTGTGGAAAGCCGTCCGGGCGCACCCAATTTCAAGGTCTTTACTTCTGAGGGCAAAGATCGCGGTGGATTGATCCAAGTCTCGTCAAAGCAAATCACGTCGACTTGGATCCCTTATGTACTGGTGCCAGATCTGGATGCCGCGATCGCCAAGGCGCGTGGTCTTGGGGCGCGGGTTGCGGCACAACAAGCGAATTTGGCGATACTGATTGACCCGGCAGGCGCGGCAATCGGCCTCGCTCAACACGGCTCTGACAATTAGAACGAGGTGGTTCCGTGACTAAAACATCGCCGTTTTCTACCGAAAAAATGAAGCGCATCGAAGGCCGCTCTCTGATCGTTGGCATGTGGGGCAACCTGTTCATGGGCATAGCAGGTGTTGCTGCCGCCATCTTATCGAATTCGAATGCTATTTTGGTGGATGGTCTGTTTTCACTGATCGGATTCACTGCCGCCATTCTCGGTCGAAAAGTCAGTCAAAAAGCAGACTCAGGTCCGGATCGCATTCGACCTGCCGGATATGCTGCAGACGAGGCCATCTTTACAACTTTTCGATCCATGTCGCTGTTGGGGCTGGTTCTTTTTGCCATCGCCAGCGCGATTATGAACATCGTCAGCTACGCTTCGGGCGGTGTCCCGACGCCTCTCGTGTTTGGGCCGCTAATTATCTACTTCGTCGTGATTGGCATCACCTGCTTCCTGCTTTGGGCGATGCACCGTTGGGCCTGGTCACGGACCGGAAAAAGAGCGATATCCTACGGCTAGAGGCAACAGCGGCAGCGTTTGACGGGATCATCACCGGGGCCGCCGGAGTTGGAATGGTCGGCATCGTTCTGCTTCAGGATACAGTGCTGTCCTTTATCACACCGATCGGCGATTCCATTATCGTGCTGATCCTGTGTTCAACAGTTGTCACACGGTATTTCTCGGACTTCATGAAAGGGTTGGGTGAACTTGCCGGTGTCACCGCTTCGCCGGAACACATCGCCACCGTTCGCCGTACCGTACGCCCTGCCCTTACCGAAACCAATGGAGTCCTGACGGACCTGTCAGTGATGAAGTTGGGCCGAACCTTTGTTGTGACGGTCTACTACAATCCGGGCAAGACGGTCACGGCGCGCGAGGTCGATGCTCTGACGTTGCGGTTGGAGTACGATCTGGCACCCGTCCTGCCCTGTGATGTCCTTGTTCTGCCCAGTGAGCACGGTCGTCGTTGGCCCGACGACCTGAACCCAAAACTGAACCCTAAAGGACCTCCGGAAGATTAGGTTTTAACCCGGGCGTTTTGCGGATCGTAAAGACACGAGTTCTTTGAAACCTGTGCCGCAACCCGCAATCCGATGACGTCGACGCTCAGGTCGCCAACACCACTGGCGTATTCCGGCTCTACAAAGGCCATGGCGATGTTCCGGCCAACGCGATGTCCCCAGTCACCCGACGTGACGGTGCCCACCACCCGATCGCCCAACATCACCGAAGCACCTGCGTGAGCTGGTGCAACCTGGCTATCCAAAAGCAAGGTTACACGTTGCCGATTAGGACCGTTTGCCTTTCGTGCGATCAGGGCCTCACGACCAATGAAATCGTTCTTGTCGAGTTTCACAAAACGTTCCAACCCGGTCTCAAACGGATCAAACTCGGTCTGAAGCTCGGCTTTCCAGTGCAGATAACCTTTTTCCAATCGCATGGATTCAACCGCCCGACTGCCGAAGAGAGTCATGTCATGCGCCCTGCCCGCCCGACGGAGCGCCAGATAGGCACCGTAAAGTTGATTATTGGGCACGTGAATCTCATAGGCCAATTCGCCCGAGAAACTGACCGCCATAACGACGGCGGGCGCGATACCGATGAATGCCTCACGCACCGAAAGCCACGGAAAGGACTCGGCCGACCAATCCCCGCGCGAGGCCGCGGACAGCACATCGCGGGCTTTGGGACCGGCGAGAACCAGAATTGTATGCTCATTGGTCAGTGAGCGGATCTGAACGTCTTCTCCGCCGCGCACATGCGCCTCCAACCAATCCATATCGTGCCATTCCGAGGCAGCAGCTGAACCGTACCAGACACGCCCGTCAGGCAAGTTCGCAATAGTGGCTTCGGATTTGACCATGCCGTGGTGGTTGAGCAAATAGGTCAGCCCTACACGCCCCGCTTTGCGCGGTACGCGGCCACAGATCATTCGATCCAGAAATGTATGAACATCCGCGCCCGTCAGCTCGAACCGGTTGAATCCATTGACCTCGGTCAGACCCACGCCGGATTGCACGGCAGCGACTTCTTTGGCGACAACATCAAAGGTTTCGTTGAAGCGGAAACTGTGTGTCTCGGTGAATTCCGGATCGGGCTTGATGTAGTCCACCCGCTCCCATCCGTTCACGACTCCAAATTCGGCCCCCTCTGCTGCCAACACGGGCGTCAGCGGTGTTGTCTTGATCGGGCGTCCGGCTGGGCGGTGTTCGTGTGGGAAATGGAACCGGAACTCGTTCTGGTAGTCCTCGATTGCCTTAAGAGCCGTAAGCTCCACATTGCCATGCGCAGTAAACCGTCGCGGGTCGAGGCACCAGGTGTCATAACACGCCTCACCATGCACGATCTGTTGCGCCAACAGCCATCCATGACCGCCGCCCTCGCCCAAACCGGCACGCAAGCCAATGATACAAAACGCATTTCTCTTGCCCGGAATTGGCCCAACCAGTGGCGCGCCATCGATCGTATAAGTAATTGGACCGTTGACGATCGTGTGAATGCCCACCTCCGCCAACGCTGGCATCCGCGCGATGGCTCCCTCGAGCACATCGGTCACCCGGTCCAGATCGTCGGGACAGAGTGCGTTGACGAAATTCGGATCGATCCCGTCCATACCCCAGGTTTTGCAATCCTGCTCGTAAAACCCCACCAGCAGGCCGTTTTTTTCCTGCCGCGAGTAGTAGTCGCTGATCGGGCAACGGATCAGCGGCATGCGGTGACCTGCGTCCTTGATCGCGGGTATCTCTTCGGTCAGGAAGTACTGATGCTCCATCGAGGCGACGGGGTGGTGCACACCCATCATAGCGCCCACCTCATTTACCCTGTATCCGCACGCATTAACGACAATCTCTGCATGCACGTCACCCTTTGGTGTGGACACGATCCAGCTGTCATCTTTGAGCTGCTTCAGCGCCGTAACAGGCGTGTTGCGATGAACCTCTGCACCCGCTTTGCGTGCCCGCCGTGCTAGCGCCTGACACAGTTGCGCCGGGTCAATATCCCCATCGAGCGGGTCCCAAAGCCCGCCCACCAAATTGTCGGTGGCCAGCAAGGGATGGCGGCGAGCGCACTCTTCGGCATCAATCAATTCGAAATGCACATCCATGCCCCGCGCCATCGAGGCGAAGTGGCGATAGCCGTCCATTTGCGCGTTAGTGTTGGCCAGGCGAATGCCACCATCGCCATGGTGGTAGTTGATCGGATACTCAGGATCGTCCGCCAACTCTTTGTAAAGGTTTATGGAATGAGTTTTCAGGCCGACCATTGTCTGGTTCATCCCAAAGTTGGTGACCTGTGCTGCCGAATGCCAAGTGGTGCCGGACGTCAGCTCGTCCCGCTCCAGCAGCATGACGTCCGTCCAGCCCTCTTTCGTAAGGTGGTAGATCGTTGAACACCCGGCGATACCGCCACCGATGACAACCACTTTGGCCGTTTTGCGCATGTCCTGCCTCCGTTTTCCTGCGCAGAGAAAACGCCTGGAAGTAGGGCAACGTCAACGGTAGCAACGTTGGCTTTGAGAACAATACAGATATATTTAGTTTTGATAAATCTCGCACCAGTCAAATTGCACGAAGTTCTCCACTTAAATAACTGTCACGTAAGTTGAATTTCTGTATCTTCCCTGATCCGGTAAGCGGAAACGAATTTACTTTACTCCAAACTACGGGCGTTTTGATTGCGGCCATTTCCGCACGACAATGGGTCTTGAGTGTATCTGGATCCACGTCAAACCCCTCGGTCGGGCGGATGAATGCAGCCACCACCTCTCCCCATTTATCATCCGGCAAACCAACCACCGCAACCTCGGCCACCGACGGGTGAGTCAGCAGCACATTCTCGATCTCGGCGGGAAACAGGTTTTCACCGCCGCGAATGATCATCTCTTTGACCCGCCCTGTCACAGCCACATATCCACGCGCATCCATCGTTCCCAGATCGCCAGTGTGCAGCCACCCTTGGGCGTCAATTGTGGCAGCTGTCGCTTCGGGATTGTCGTTGTATTTCAACATCGTGCAGTAGCCACGCACACAAATTTCACCGATCTCACCGACCGCGACGACATCATTGCTATCCGTTGACCGGATCGAAACCTCTGTCTGCGGCATCGGTTGCCCGACGGTTGTTGAAATGTCCTCCATAGCCTCACCCACGTGGTGCTGCGTGACCAGCGGAGAACACTCGGTCTGGCCGTAGACGGTTTGAAAGGTACAACCGAGAGCAGTCGTGATCTTTTCGACCAAATCAGGCGCGACCATGGATCCACCCGACATAAATGTATCGAGCGCGCTCAAGTCAAAAGATCGGTGTTCCAAAACCTCGAGCAACGCAACAACCATTGTCGGAACTCCGCCCGTAGCCGCGATCCTTTCCCTTTCGAACAATTCGAGCACCGGTTCTGGGGCAAACATCTTGATCAGAAACAAAGGTGATTTCGATTGCAGCGCCCCAAGCACGGCCATGCCGCAGCCAGCGGTGTGAAACAAAGGCATCATGGTGGCCCAAAGCGCGCCGGGTGTTGCCCCCGTGCGTTTGGCGTAGAACCGCGCGTTGTTGGTGATCCCGCGATGGCCTAGGACGGCCCCTTTCGGAAACCCGGTTGTACCTGAGGTATACTGTATCTGCGCCGCGTCATCTGCAGCAACTGCCGGTAATTGTGGCGAATTCTGGCCTTGCGCCAAAAGCGCATCCCAGTCTTCGATATCAACCACATCCCGCAAATTTGGCAAACCCTGTACGGCTTTTTCAGCTATCTCAGCCATCGGGTTACCCCTAAACGAGGTGGTTCGAAACAGAGCAACCGAACGTGATTGTTTGAGAACATAGGCCAGTTCCTGCGCTTGATAGGCAGGATTTGCAGTAACAAGGGTCAAACCTGCCAACGCGCAGGCGTATTCCAGTAAAACCCATTCAGGGATGTTCGGCGCCCAGACACAAATACGTTCGCCAGGCCGGTAGCGCGTGGACAGGGCCAAAGCAATCCTTTCGGCATCGCGAGCCAGATCCCCATAAGTCCAGCGCCGCCCGTTTTGTCCAGCCTCGTCTACTTCGACCAAGGCCAGTTGTTCAGGGGCCTCTTGTGCCACCTCTCGCAACAGCCCGCCAACGGTGGACTCAATAATGACCTCATCATCTTGTATCGGAAATTCGGATCGTGTCAGTTCAACGTCATACATCATCCAGTCTCCCCCTCATATCCGGGAACTATAGACCGAGTTGTCAAAGATCCTGAAATTTTCTCGGAGAACAAAAAAGGCCGGGCGCCATTGGCCCGGCCTTTCCGATGAATTCTGGTTCCGCAGATTAAGCGCGGCGACGGCGACCGTCGGCGCGGCCACCCCGGCCACGGCCTTCTTCACCAGCTTTGGCAGGCGGCTTGTTGAACTTGATCCACTCGCCACCGTGCGGGTCGTTGTTGGTCAGGAAGTTGGCGGCACGGATGGCCTCCATTTCCTTGCCTGCACGCGGCTTGGTCGAGCCCGGGCCAAACATCTGGCAGAATGCCTCGTCATCCATGTCCGCAGGCAGAACGATGCCCGATGCTTCGACCTCGGCGCGCTTTTCAGCGATCTTCTTGGGACCGATGGGCAGAGCAACAGGGTTCATGATCGCCGAGGTCATGCCTGCCCCCATCGCCATCGGCAAGAAGGCGTTGTTGATGCCGTGACGGTTGGGCAGACCAAACGAGATGTTGGATGCGCCGCACGTGGTGTTCACGCCCAGTTCTTCGCGCAGACGACGGACCAGGGCAAACACCTGCAAGCCAGCAGTCCCCATCGCGCCCACAGGCATCACCAGCGGGTCAACCACGATGTCATGAGCCGGGATGCCAAAATCGGCAGCACGTTCCACGATCTTCTTGGCCACGGCAAAGCGCACATCGGGGTCCTCGGAAATACCGGTATCGTCGTTCGAGATGGCCACAACCGGCACGTTGTATTTCTTGACCAGAGGCAGGATCTCTTCCAGGCGCTCTTCTTCACCGGTGACCGAGTTCAGCAGCGGGCGGCCTTCGCAGACCTCAAGACCTGCTTCAAGAGCGCCGGGAACCGAACTATCGATGCAGAGCGGCACGTCGACCAGGCCCTGAACCAGCTCGACGATCTTTTTCATCAGCGGCGGCTCGGTCTCGTTCGGGTTGGGGTTCGAGTTGTAGACCACGCCCGCGTTGATATCGAGAACGGTCGCACCCGCCAGAACCTGAGCAACGGCATCCTTCTCAACGGTCGAAAAGTCGCCCGCTTCCAATTCAGCTGCCAGCTTTTTGCGGCCGGTGGGGTTGATGCGTTCGCCAATCACGCAGAACGGCTGATCAAAGCCGATCACTGCCGTTTTGGTTTTGCTCTCTACGATGGTCTGCGTCATGTCGGCCTCTTATGCGGGGTTTACGGGGCGAGTGCTCTCGCCGCCATTGTTGATGGCCCAGGTGGCGTTGGTCTTGATGCCACCGAGTGGGAAGAAGTGGACCTTATCGATCTGGAAGTCCGGGTTTGCCGCCTTGTGCACCGCCAGATCGGTAATGATCTCGTTTGGCTCGTGCGGCAGCAGCAGTTTGGTCACGTCCTTGGCACGTTTCTGCAGAACCTTGAGCGACGGGCCAACGCCACAGGCGATGGCGAACTTGATCATGGTCTGCAATTTCGCCGGACCGGCGATGCCGATGTGCACCGGCAGGTTCATGCCGCGCTCGGCCAGTTCGTTGACCCAGTCGATGACGGGCTGTGCTTCAAAGCAGAACTGCGTCGCCAGAGCCATCTGCGCGTCGGTGCGCTTGGAGAATTCCAGTTTCCAGTCCAGCGCCGCATAGGTGTTGGCACGGCCGCCCTTGGGGTCGATGTCCAGGTTCGGCTCGGGGTGGCCCGCGACGTGCAGGTTGTTGAAGCCCGCCTGATCGAACAGGCCAGTTTCCAACAGCTGCATCGAGTCGCTGAAATCGCCGTGCGGCTCGGCCACGCCACCGGCCAGGATTAGACCTTGCTTGACGTCCGCTTCGCCTTGATAGCGCGAAATCCAATCGGCCAGCGTCGCCTTGTCCTTGATGATACGTGCCGGGAAATGGGGCATCGCGTCATAGCCTTCGTCTTTCAGACGCTTGGCGGTAGCCACCATATCCTCGATCGGCGTGCCTTCGATGTGGGCGATATAGACGCGGGTGTCTTCGGGCAGCAGCGCGCGAAAGTCTTCGACCTTGGCGGCAGTGCGCGGCATCACCTCGATCGAGTAACCTTTGAGGAACGCCTCGACGGTGGGGTTCACCGGCCCGTTTTCGACCGTGTCACGTTTCTTGAAATTCAGCAAAGCCATCACGGCCTCCCATACTGATGTGGGGCTCATGCCCATCCGTCTTTGGCAATCAGGGCCTTGATGCGCTCCTGATCGTATTCTGTCTCCAAACGCAGGGCCTCTGCCTCGGCCACCTCGGCGGGATCGCCGTCGACGGCATAGGGGGCAGCCTTGCGCCATTCGGCCAGATAGGCATCGCTGTCCTTGGCGTTCACCTTCATCGCGGCACGGTCGATGGCTTGTTCGAACCGTTCCTCAAGTTGACGCTTTGCCCCACGGCGGCCTTTGCCGACGATGACTTGGGCTGGGATGTCGCGCCAGTAAACGATGGTGACGTCGGGCATTGATGTGATTCCTCCTGACCTGATGAACAGGTTCTAAACGGCAATATGGGTTTCGGTCGGCCTGATTTCGACACTGGCAGACTTTGAAGCGACCTTTCGGCGCGTGTCAGATGAATAGTGGATACTCCGAAGCTTTGCTTGCCCCAAATATTCAGAACAAACATGAGCCACATGCATATATAAACAATTCTCTTTGCTTGAGCACAAAGAGCTCCGTCGAAACCAAACACAAGGCTGGAAAATACAGACGCTAAGCAGCAACGCTCGCCGCGCTGATTACCACGAAGATGCTCTCAAACAGACTACTTTTTTACGACTGCGAAAAAGACACTGTCTTCGACCTTGCTCCATGCACCGTCTACCTTGCTGTGATAGTGCAAGCCGCAAAAGTTTCCGTTGATGTTGCGTTTGTAACTGTTAATCGGCGTCCATTTGTCCATTGTGGCTTTGAGAGGTTGAGTTGGTGCGTAGAAAGTGCAGACCTCTTTCCACCCTTTCTTGATGCCTCCGGAAAAGATTTGGTGCACGTCCACATCAACCTTTTTCTTGATGAGCTTGCCTTCCTGCATTTGTTTTGTTTTCCGACCGACCGTGAACTTTTGGCACCCCGGGCGTGGCACCTTGTAAACATGCAAACCATGATACTTGATCGTCCAGTTACCCCCTGGCTTGTCGCCCTTTGCAATCGAGTAGCACCAGCGCTTCAGCTT
Organism: Falsiruegeria sp. JB4-1; assembly: GCF_055693495.1. Lineage (NCBI taxonomy): Bacteria > Pseudomonadati > Pseudomonadota > Alphaproteobacteria > Rhodobacterales > Roseobacteraceae > Falsiruegeria > Falsiruegeria sp. JB4-1. The sequence continues at coordinate 2,253,084 of NZ_JBVFTZ010000001.1, read as the reverse complement.
GGGGTTGGTCTTTGAGTCAAAAAAGGCATAAAGTTCCTTCAGATCCGGGTCAAAATACTCATAAGTCGTTTGCCGCTCTATCGCGTACTCTAGGAATGCCTCGCGGATTACCGTTTTACGCTCTTCGGTGATGGCCAAATCCCAAACAGGCGCGCACCCCGCCTGGTTGTTGACCGTTTCAAAGTCAATCAGTTCGGGCTGTTCCTGGACAGAGTCCGTCCATCGGCGGAATGATTTCGGGTCGGCGAAGTCAATTGTTCCGTTTCCACCTTGGGCATACATTTCGACCTCTGCGTTGCCACTCAGTTTCTTATGACTCGCCGCTTCTTCAACACTGCCTGATCCCTTGGCATAGCTGTACGACGCATTTGCACTTGCGGAAAACTCCTCATCATCCATGCTAGCCGCCATCGTTCGAATGGCGGTGTAATTGCAGATCCCCCCGATCACAGCATTCTTGAGATAATAGCCACCAAACCGGGTGAAAAACTCGGATTTCAAGCGTTCGGCGTCATGTGTGTCAAGCATTTCGCGCACTTCAGGTTTGAGGAGATCCCGAAGCGGTCTTTGCGGCATAAGACGCAAACTGTACTTTGGGAAATAGCCAAAAATGTTCACAAAATAGGTCGCTGCAGAGGATGCGGAACGACTCTTTGACATCGCAGAAACTTGGCCCGAAAAACCCACATATTCACCCTGAACGCTCACCTCGCCCATGATCGAGTTCTGCACTTCGGTCAGATTGTTTCCCTCCCACTTGTGGTAATCCGAGCGCCCCCCGACCAGCGGGTAGACATCCAAAAGACCCCAAGTATTTTTCCCATAGAGACGCTGACACAACGCATAGGCGTTAGCCAATTCCGCATACTCAGAGGGCGTATCGTCGGCATCTGGATAAATTCGTTCTTCAATGGTGAAGAGCTTTTCAAGAAGACAATCTCGAGTGGCGAAAGGGGCTCCAATTACATCCAGACCACGGCCCACATCGTTGATGCCGGGAAGTGGAAGCCCTTCGGGGCCAGACTTTGCAGTAAGGTTGAGACCGCCAGGGCGTACAGGAATAGATTTCATATTCAAAAAAGCCTTTGATTGACAAATTCCCGCTACGATAAGCCGAATCCTAGCATTCACTCAATGCCAGTGGGTTTCCAGGGTCCATGAATGGCAACAGCGCTCCAGCTTCACTTAGTAATGTACGCAGAATAGGCTTGCGGCACGGGGCAGACCGTTTCAAAAATAAAACCCCGCGCAATCACACGCGCGAGGTCCATAATTGTCACATGATCATCTATCGAATGGATTGTGCTACCCAATAAGGCCGCCATCTTCGCGGGTCACAGCGATGATGGCCGAACGCGGCACCGAAGTGCCACCATCTGGCCAATGGCTGCCGCCCTTGTCGCCAGGGTGCTGAATACCGACAAACATGGTGCGCCGATCGCCAGACCAGCACAGCCCTGTGACCTCGGCCCCGACTGGGCCAACCAAAAAGCGGCGGATTTCACCGGTTACGGGATCACCCGCCAGCATCTGGTTGTTCCCCTGCCCCTCATAGCTGCCCTCGTTCGAGGTTTTGCCGTCGGTCTGGATCCACAACAACCCAGTGCTGTCAAAAGCCAGACCGTCGGGCGAGTTGAACATGTTGCCCGCGTTGATGTTGTCGGAACCGGCACGGTCGTCCTGATGTACAGTCGGATTGCTTAGCCAGCACATAAAGATCCCAGTCGAACCCATCGGCTGTGTGATCACCACCCGCAGGTCGCCAGCGCACGATCTGGCCGTATTTGTTCGCCTCACGTGGGTTGGGGCCACCAACAGGTGTTTCATCCCCACCCGCATTGGTCTTGATGCCACGGTTCTTGTTGTTGGTCAGCGCGCAATAAACCTCGTCCGAGTTTGGATTGGCGGTAACCCACTCGGGACGATCCATGGTTGTCGCCCCCATTTTCGAGGCAGCGATCCTTGTGTGAATACAAATTTCTGCCTGCGTCATGCCCGTGTTGTCCGGCGTCAAGGCCAACCAGCTGCCTTTGCCTGACGGGTCGAACTTGGCCGCGTAGAGCGTACCGTTTTCCATCAGATCATCGGTATCGACACCAGCAGCATATTTTCCGTTCGAGACATATCGGTACAAGAACTCACCACGTTCATCATCGCCCAAATAAATGACCAGTCGCCCGTCGTAATTGACGACACATTCGGCATTCTCATGCTTGAAGCGGCCCAAGGCAGTGCGTTTTTTCGGGATCGAGTTCGGATCTCGCGGATCAATCTCGACAACATAACCTGCACGGTTCGGCTCATTTGGGGTTTTGGCGACGTCAAAACGCGCGTCAATCGTGGCCCAGCCATAGCCCCAGTCATTGGCTGAAACACCGTAGCGAGCAAGTTCCGCCGACACTTCGTGATGTTCATCGGCGGCTGAAAAGTAACCGTTAAAGTTCTCTTCACATGCCAGATAGGTGCCCCAGGGGGTCTTGCCCGAACCGCAGTTGTTCCATGTGCCAAAGGTCTTGGTGCCTGTGGGGTCAGCGGCGGTTTTCAACAGGTCATGACCTGCGGCGGGCCCGGTCAATGCCATTTCAGTTTGTGGAGTGATACGGCGGTTGAACGGGCTATCAATCACGATACCCCAGCCGGAACCGTCATGTGCGATCTCGACCACCGACACACCATGGGCCAGCATGCCCTTTTCAACGTCATCGGCGTTTGCGAATTTGCCACTTTCGCGGTTACCCCAAATGATCTTGCGGTTGGTGTACTCGTTATTGATCGCCATCAGAGTGCGACCTTCGTGAAGGAAAACCTCCATCCCATCGGTGTTGTCACCAAAGGTGCGGGCCTGCGTTTCTGCAGTGCCGCGCGTGTACTGATCAAAGGCAACGCTGTCAGACCACATCACATCGGCCCAACGCATGACAACCTCGGACCTGTACCCCTTTGGAACGACAATTCCATCTTCGGTCGACGTGGCCACGGCCTCAAAGGCAAAACGGTTGCTTGACGCCTTGGCACCGGCGGGCAAAACAGCCCCCCTAGGGCGGCAAAACCGCCCATGGCCAGCACACCGCCCAGAAAGCCGCGACGGCTCAGCGCCTCTTCGATCACATCATCAAAGTCGCACCCTTCGGGGCGGGGAGTTACGGCTTCGTCAAAGTCGTCAAACGACAGATCGTGATTATTTTTCATAGCGTGCTCCGAATTGGCTTGCTGAGTTACATCCACGAATCCCTACACGGGAAATCTTGGCGCTGTGCTCGCATTGATATGTGAAGCGGATGTGACAGTTGGGATCAACTTGATGGTGAATTCTCTTGCGCGTGAGCAAAGCGCCGCCTAGGGTCAAATCAACTCGAAATCGGAGGGCGTGAAGTCATGGCGCCCAAGCGTCCCAAAGGTGCGGGCGCGTTCCCGAAAGCGGTCGAAACCCCCGCGCCTCAACGGCCGGATCCGGATGAGCTTTATGCAGCGCTGGATCTGGGAACAAATAGTTGTCGTATGCTGATTGCCCAACCCAAGGGCAGTGGCTTTCATGTGGTCGACAGCTTTTCAAAGTCGGTGCAATTGGGCGCCGGACTGGAACGAACGGGTCGACTGTCCCGCTCGTCGATGGCGCGCACCGTTCAGGCGCTGCGCATCTGTCAGCAAAAACTGAAGCGCAACAAGGTCAAGCGCATGCGCCTGGTCGCGACCGAAGCCTGCCGTCGTGCCAAGAATTCTCGCGACTTTATCCGGCAGGTAAAACGCGAAACCGGCCTGACCTTGGAAATCATCCTCCCCGAGGAAGAAGCCCGTCTGGCTGTTATCTCTTGTGCACCGCTGGTTTCAACCAAAACCGAACAGTTGTTGGTTGTGGACATCGGCGGTGGTTCGACCGAGCTGGTGTGGATTGATCTGTCGTCGGTACCCCGTCGGGATCGCCCCGTTTCGATCACCCGCCTGCACGCAGGGTTCCATTCCGCAGACAGCCCATTTCAGGCCGCAAAAGTAGTGGATTGGATCAGTGTGCCGCTGGGCGTTGCCACTTTGCGTGATCAGTTTAACGACGTCGAAGATGACGCCGCCCGCTTCGCATTGATGAGTTGGTTCTTTGAAGAGAACCTGGCCGATTTCGCCCCTTACAAAAACGAACAAGTCCGCGAAGGGTTCCAGATCGTCGGTACCAGTGGCACTGTGACAACCGTTGCCGCCTCGCATCTGGGTCTGAAACGTTATGACCGGACCAAGGTCGACGGTTTGCGCATGACCTCGGATCAGATTGATAAGGTGATCCGAGGATACCTGGAACTTGGCCCCATTGGGCGCCGCCGCGATCCGCGCATTGGCGAGGATCGGCAGGCGCTGATCATGTCCGGCTCGGCCATCCTGCAGGCGCTGTTACGCTGTTGGCCCACCGACCGGTTGTCGGTTGCGGACCGGGGACTGCGCGAAGGGCTGCTTTACGCTCAGATGAGTGGCGACGGTGTGCTCGAAGACGGGCCCTTCTGAACCGATCTAAAGGGCCCCTTCATCCAACTTGGGCGCTGCTTCGTATCATAAGAAACATCACGAGGTTTCTTATGCGCGCTGCACTCTTGTTTGCCTTTCTCTTTCTTGCGGCCTGTTCCGGGCGTCCCAGCCTGGATCAGGACAAGCTTTCGGATCTTGAATTTAACCTCGAAGAGTTCTTTGTGGGCGAGACGGTGGCCTATGGCCAATTCAAGGACATACTGGGCCGCGTCTCGCGCCGGTTTGTTGTCGATATCGAGGGGACGTGGGATGGTGAAACGCTGACACTGGTCGAGGATTTCACCTATTCCGATAAAACCACCGAGCAACGTATCTGGACTCTCACCAAAACCGGCAAGGAAACTTGGTCCGGCACAGCGCCCGGTGTGATCGGCACGGCCAAAGGAACAGAATCCGGCGACACGTTCAACTGGGCCTATACTATCGATCTGCCGGTTGACGGCGAGACCGTACGAGTGAGTTTTGATGACTGGATGTGGCACTTGTCCGAGGATCGGGTCCTCAATATTGCCTACATGAAACGGTTTGGCATCACGGTGGGTGAGGTTACAATTGTGTTCGAAAAGAAACCCTGATGCGTCCGCTGGACGATTGCCCCTGCCCGTCTTGAAGCTGCGCATCGAACAGGGTACACGCTACGTTCTGAACGGAGGCGGCCCGCATGGCAAAAACACCTGATGGCAAGAACACCTCGGGGCGTGGACAGCGTGACCTGAAGGTCAAGGTGAAGTCCGCGCGCGGGCGCAAGCTCAGTTCGACCCGCTGGCTGCAGCGGCAGTTGAACGATCCTTATGTCAAACGCGCTCAGGCCGAAGGGTACCGTGGACGCGCGGCGTTCAAGATCCTGGAGCTGGACGAAAAGTTTCGCTTTCTGGTGCCTGGCGCGCGAGTGGTTGATCTTGGCTGTGCACCTGGCGGGTGGCTGCAAGTTGCGGTCAAGCGGGTGAATGCGCTGGGCGAACGTTCCGGCAAGCGGATCGGCACCGTTCTTGGTATCGACCTGCAAGAGGTTGAGCCGGTTGCGGGGGCCGATGTTCATCAGCTGGATTTCATGGACGATGGTGCCGACAACAAGGTCAAGGATTGGCTGGGTGGCAAGGCAGATGTGGTGATGTCGGACATGGCAGCAGCCTCAAGCGGGCACAAACAAACCGACCACCTTCGGATCATCTCATTGTGTGAAACCGCAGCCTATTTTGCATTTGACGTTCTGGAAGAAGGCGGAACGTTCGTGGCTAAGGTGCTGGCGGGTGGAGCCGAGGGCGACTTGCAGAAATTGCTCAAGCAAAAATTCACAAAGGTGTTCAACGTCAAACCACCGTCATCCCGGTCAGACAGTTCTGAGAAGTTTGTGGTGGCAACAGGGTTTCGTGGCTAAATTTTACCCCAGCCGTTGAACGCGAAAGGACGCAGCGGCCATGGATTGAAGGGCCAACCTGTCTCCGTGTGTGACTGGCTTACGCGCTCTCTGATCGACGCGTTTCGTGGCTCGTTGCGACAGCGATTGTTGACGCAACAATTCGAACAGACGCGCGTGGCGTCCGTCAGAGTATCCGGTTTTTGGCACATAGGCAGCGTTCGACATGGCATCCTCGGAGCAGCGACATGTCAAGACTGCCTATCCGTGGAATGCGTGGGCAATTTGGCAGCAAAAAGGCGATCTCAAGGATACTGCACTATCTGGAAAGCTCCTGTTTCAATTGTAGCAAAGCGGGATCACCCGGCACCCGCTCCAAGGCTTCAATCAAAGTTCGCCGTGCGGCCTGTGGTCCGCCATTGATGTGAGCGAGCCGAACCAGCATGGGCCAGGCTTCGGCACGTTGCGGGTCCATCTCGACCACTTCGCGGAAGGCCCTTTCTGCCGCTGGTGCGTTGCGCATGGTCAGGGCCAAACCGCCCAGAACCAGATGTGTCTCAGGGAAATCCAAGCGGGTTCGCAGCGATGCCTGCCAGTCCTGAACGCTCAGCTCCAACAAGGGCCTGTTGACTGCGTGTGACACTAGACGCGGGCAAGTTCAAAACCGCTTTTGCGGCTGCAATCCGAACCGAGCGAACCGGGTCCGAAAGAAGTGGCAACAACCGTTCAACCTGCTCTGCGGGAGGCGCCGCTTGTTGCAGGGTTGCAGCACTAGATCGGATCAACGGGTCATCAGAACCTAGCAAAACAGCAGTCTGCCCAGCCAGATCCGGTGTCACGCCCCCTTGCATCAAATAAAGGGCGGTTGCGCGCACTATACCTGCCTGCCCCTCATCCAATGCGATGCCCAACAGATCGCCCGAAGCCCGAACTGGATCAATCTGCGCCCGGGCAAAGGCGGACCCATAGTGAGGCTGCCTTTGGGCGCTGTCGGGGAACCACTCTGCTATGCGGGATGCCGCCCACGCCGGGTCCTTGTCGGCGTGGCAAGTCGTACAGGTGTCTGGGGCACCTGTTTCGGCACTTAGGTCAGGACGCGGAATTCGAAAGCTGTGATCGCTTCGCACGTCGACCTGCATATAGGTTTTTTCGGGCATGTGACAGTTGCGGCACTGCGCGCCTTCACTTCCTTCGGGATGATGATGGTGCTCGGGGCTATCATAATCAGCCAACGTCAGGCTTGGGAAATCGGGGTTTCCAGCAAGCGAGTGACATTGGGTACAGACAGCTGTTCCCTCGGCCAGCAGGGCGCCGCTGTGCGGATTGTGGCAATTCATACATGTCACGCCCTTTGCATACATCTTTGATTGCAGGAACGAACCAAAGACATAGACCTCGTCCAGGATTTGCCCGTCCGGGTAGTAAAGGCCAGGACGCAACAGACTGAGCGTATAGGCATTATGGTAAGGTGTGCCGGGCACCGGATTTCCATCTGCCAGCGCCTCGCGGCGAGAATGGCATCCGGCGCATTGTTGAACCGCGGCCTCTGCATTCGACCAGTCCATTGTAAACCCAAGCTCTGTCAATCCCGCGGCGGGTGCTTTGCCAGTCGTCCATTCAATGTGCGCTGAGGCCGGGCCATGGCACGCTTCACACCCAACCCCGATTTCAACCTGTTTCGAGCGATAGGTTCGCGTTTGTGGTCCATAGTTACGCTTGTAGCCCGTTGCATGACATTCCGCACAACGCGCATTCCAGTTCTTGTAAGGCCCGGTCCAGTGCAAGCCATCATCGGGTGGCAGGTCTTGATCCGGGTAAAGGTGAAACCATTCCTGCCGCTCTGTATCCCACGCCACATCAAAACTCTGCAGCCGTCCTTTGCCTGTTTCGAACAGATACTGCTGGAGCGGCTCAATCCCGGCAACGGAGTGAACTAGGTATTGAGTGGTTTTTCCATCCTTTTCCGTGACTTGCGCAAAATACCCTGTGTCGTCGGACGAAAAGGTAACTTCCATGCCGTCATGGTCAAATGAGGACTGATTGAAATCACCTTTGATCGACGTATTGTTGGGCGGCATCCATGCCTGTGCATGGTGGGACTGATCCCAATACAAGGCTTCTTCTTCATGGCATTCACGACATTGGTCCGAGCCAACATAAGTCGGGTCCTGCTGCGCAAAAAGTTCTGATCCACTTGCCAGAAGTAACAGGGCCAAGGCTGTGAGAATTTTCATAAAAAAGTGGCTTTCATTTGTTTTGCGGGTGTGTATCTCGGTATTTTTCACAACCGATCCTCTTTTCCACCGCCTGCACGCAGATCTATCAAGGCACCGTTGTACTCGGCACCAAAGATTAGAATAGCTGAATTAAGATACAAAAAGATAAGTGCTGCCATCGCACCGGCAAGACCAGCATAAGTCGCGCTGTAAACTGCAAATCGCCCGATGTAGTACGAAAATCCCCAACCGGCCGCGGCCCACAAGACAAGGGTCAACACGACGCCCGGCAAAATTTGAAACACGCCATGCCGACGGGCTAAGCAACAACATATGGCACGCAAGAACGCCCCCAGCCGGTATGGCAACAATAAATATCCAACTCAGACGCTCTTTCGATATCCATGCGGGCGTTTCACCCGGAATAGCCTCGGCGACGAGGTTGGCATAGATTGGAAACACAACTTCGACTGCGGCTGTAATGATCAAAATCGCCCCACCCGCAACGACTATCGTTATGCACAAAAGTCGAGCTTGCCAGAATGGGCGGCTGTCCACATCATGATACGCGCGCGTCATTGCTTCGCGGACGGCATCGACTCCATTGGATGCAAAGTAAATTGCCAATAAACCACCCACTGTCATGACCTGAGAATTGGCGCTGGCCAGAACCGCGTTGAGCTCGGTCTCAATTGGGTCAGCGACGACTTCGGGCCAGGTGCCAAAAATCAATTCGATCAGGTCTTCGGTAATCAAATCATGTGACAAAGTGCCTGCAAGGGCGACCACAAACAGAATGAATGGGAACAGTGCAAGCATCATGGACATGGCCACATGGCTGCTCATCACCCACCCTCCTTTGCCTGCAAAACGATAGATCGCTAAGCCGAATGCTCTGATCGGTTCTGACACAGCTGGATTCGCGAGTAGTCTCATGCCCTTAGACTACAGATTGCAAAGATAGGAACAAAGCCCAACCTTTTGACCAGTAGGTATTGTTCCTTGAAGGCGTGCAAGCCAGAATTTCCTGAAACTGCATTGGTTTCCAGCTGGTTTCACTTCTTGATGCTAACAGCAAACGCTGGTGTCAAATCAACGTCACACAAAGATAACAACCGATTGCATACCGTCTATCACCAACTGACCATGGGCATTCCACACCCGCATGACCTGCGAACTGTAACCGTCGTCGGCGACCGTCAGGTTGTTTTCCATCATCCACCACCCATCGGGGCTGGTCAGATCCTCGCTTAGAAAATTGCAGATCCAGTTCATCGACGAGTTTGGTCCCAGTGTTCGGGCTTTGGAAAAAACCGCGGGGGGCAGAACGTCCGCAATGCTCATTAACCCTTCGGGCGTGTTCCGCACCTCTTCATCACGATGCCGAACCCAAGCCCGTACATACCCCGTGTCCGCGCCGGTAAAGGGTCGGTGACCTTCGATCAGTTTGGCTTCAAAATTCTGAAAGAAGTTGATCGGAAGCGGGATATTGGGAGGCAAGAAATCCTCGGTTTGCTCTGGTTCCGGTGCATCCGGTGCTGACATAGCATGACTGACGTGGCTCTCTTGCGCCTGACCGAAGGAAAATGTGCCCTGTGCGCAAAGCTTCCCGTCACAGATCGCATCGGACTGAACGGTTACAACATTTCGACCTTGTCGGAGAACACGGGTCGAGATTGTCGGGGGACTAGCCACCGGGCCAGTGAAATTGATCAATACCGACCTCAAAGGAGGTAAGTCGGGAGCAGCTCTGCGCGCAGCGGCTAACAACAGCCCGGCAGTGAACCCACCAAAGGCAGTACGCCCCTGTTTCCAATTGTCAGTGACTTCGAACCTCAGACCCTCAGGGACTTCTTCAGCTTGGGTCAGTATTTTGCCAAGGGTCAGATCGCTCATCTTTCATGCTCCGGCTTATTTCTGCAGCGACCATATCGGGCAAGTACGACTGGACCAGCCGTAACCTCGCGTCAGACTTCTTTCAGCCCCAAAGACTTCACGGGGCTAGCGCCATAAGGCAGCCCTGTTCTGAATGAGAGTGCTTTGCCCGACCGGCGTTTGATCTTGAACGCCTTTGAAGTAAATTTGGCCGAGACCTTTGAACGCTTGAGCCGCCCATTCCAACCACCAAGGTGGCGCTCGGGTTTGAGCGTGAAGGTGCGAACTTTGAACACATCGCCACTTACATTGCTGCCAGTTACCCTGCCCCCTTCGGACACGTACTTGCGTGGAAAGCAGGGTTCATTTGTCACCATTTCGGACACCTCCATACCGTCTGTCCAAGTCATAAACTCGAACACCTGTTGCAGCGGTGCGGTTTCGTATGGGTGTTCCTTGGGATAAAGCCCCATCAGAGTGTAGCGATCGCGCCATTCCGATGCGCGCCCCTCGACCGCATAATTTGTGCGGGATTGGACTGAATTGAACACCGACCAAAGTCCCTTGCGTGGCGCGGGTTTCATGTTGTTTGTCAGGCGCGGAGGTGCCAAGAACTTGAATATTTTTCCGCCCGAGTTTTTCTGTTTTGGCTGCCCGCCTGGACGCTCGGTGTTCAAGAACCAGTTGCCGATGATGAGGTAATCGCGCAAAGCCACCCCATCCAGGGACATCGCGGCGTGGCAGTTAAAAAAGCGGTTGTTGAAGATCGCCCAGTCTTCGGCCCCCATTTCGGGCTCAACAGCGTTGTCACGTATAAACGAAAAGGCGTTGTCGTAGATACGTACTCCTTTGTTACGCGAGATCCTGGGTCCATCTTTGGCAAGTTTTATCCGCTCGGCTCGAATATCCATCCTGATCGCGTTGAACGCATGAGCGATCTTGCAATTCCGAATGGTGACATTCCCTTTGATGTCAAAAGATCCAAACAGTGCCCCATTGAAAAAACTGCTGTCGATATGGTTTGGCTTGGCCTTGACCCCCTTCCAGGTAACCTTTCCTTCCCACATCTCGAAATCAGGGTCTTGAATCCAGTCAACTCCATCCAGTGTTATCCCCTTGGTCGGGTGCCTGTCGGTTTGCCGAGCATAAAAGAAATACCGTGATCCGCGTCCGCTGCATTTGCGGATCTCGATGTTTCGGGCGGAACGCGCAAAGATCGCACAGGGCCAGCAATTTTCAAAATCCAGCCCTTCAAGCCTGATGTGTTCTGCGTGAAAAATCTTGATAAATGCGAAATCCCCGTCAGTGGGTTTCATTCCCCCTGCCCGACCCTGCTCTCGAGTTCGTCCTCCATCCATGCAAGCTTTACCCTTTTTGGGACCTCGAATGACAATTGGCTTGGACTTGGTTCCTGAAATTGAAATCACGACCGGCGATAGGTAATTTCCGGGAAGCAGTTCGATCACATCGCCGGGTTGCGCCTTGTTGATGACGGTTTGCAAATCAAGCGCCCAGACATTGTCCTCGCCTTTGGATGGTCTTTTTACCAGTCTCGTGGTGGGTGCAGCAAAATGACGTGCCATCTGAACAAAATCTCCTTGGGCTGAATACCAAGGAATTTGACAGGTTAAACCCTATGCAGAGCAAGACCTTTTTTGGCGGCGTCGGCCTTCAACTCCGCTTGAACATTGATTGCATCGCACCCGCCAACGGTGCCAAAACCCTGGTGGCGACAGGTATCAAGGCAAACCCAATTACCAGACCAAGGATGCCGTCCAACGTCGCTTTGGTGAACCATTCGACGAAACCGGTCCAACCCTCTGGGACCATATGACCCGCAGCATAGGCCCAATCATGGATGTGATGCCCCAGCCAGCCGTATCCCATCTCTTCGAGCCCGTGAACGATGATCGAGCCGCCGACCCAAAGCATCGCAGCGGTGCCCACGATGGTCAGCAACTTCATGAAACTCGGCATCGCGCGTACCAAGCCGCGACCAAGCGAGCGAGTCAGGGCGAAGTTGCCGTTTTGGGCCACGTAGAGCCCGACATCGTCCGCCTTAACGATCAGGGCGACCGCACCATAAACCGCAACCGTGATGCCAATTCCGACCAAGGCCAGGGTCGCTGCCTGCATCCAGATGTTGCTGGGTGGAATAGCCGCTAGGGCAATGGTCATGATCTCAGCCGACAGGATAAAATCCGTCTTGATTGCACCGGCCGCCTTTTGCTCTTCCAAGTGTGCGGGATCACCCGGTGCATCCTCTTTGAACACATGCGTGTCGTCATGTGGCGCCAACAGGTGATAGATTTTTTCCGCGCCCTCAAAACACAGATAGCCACCGCCCAGCATCAGCAGAGGCGCGATGGCCCAAGGCGCAAAACTGCTCAGGATCAGCGCGGCAGGAAGAAGAAACAACAGCTTGTTCTTGAACGAGCCCTTGGCGATTTTCCAGATCACCGGCAATTCCCGCGCGGCCGAGAACCCATGCAGGTACTTGGGTGTCACAGCTGCGTCATCGATCACGGCGCCCGCCGCCTTTGTTCCAGCCTTGAGTGCTTGGGCAGCGACGTCATCCACCGACGCGGCTGCAACCTTGGCGATCCCCGCCACATCATCCAACAACGCCAGAAGACCGCTCATTGAGACACCTTTCACCTTGATCTGTCGCAGCTGCACCCTAAACGATCACACGCCCGGTGCAAGCGTTAGCGCAACCGTGAACAGTTTGCGCTAACACGCTAAAAATGCGGCGCTTTTACCCTTTCTGCAAGCGTACAGGGCGTCTATACGGCGAGACAATTGCACATGTTCGGAGTCGCAAAATGACCATCAAGGTTGGCATCAACGGTTTTGGCCGCATCGGCCGCTGCACCCTGTCCCACATCGCTGCTTCGGGCCGCGATGATATCGAAGTGATCAAGGTCAACGCGACCGGCCCCCCGGAAACCGCTGCCCACCTGATCAAATACGACAGCGTGCATGGTCGCTTCCCGGGTGAGGTTTCCATCGGCGACGGCACCATGAATCTGGGCCGTGGTGATATGCAGATGTTTTCGACCTACGACATGAACGAATTGGACTGGGAAGACTGTGACGTTGTTCTGGAATGTACCGGCAAGTTCAACGACGGCACCAAGGCGAACGCCCACCTCGATCGTGGCGCCAAAAAAGTGCTGCTGTCAGCGCCGGGCAAAAACGTCGACAAGACCATTGTTTTCGGCGTCAACGACGGTGAGTTGACCACAAATGATAAGATGGTGTCGAACGGATCATGCACAACCAACTGCCCGGCCCCGCTGGCCAAGGTTCTGGACGAAGCCGTAGGCATCGAGCACGGGATCATGACCACCATCCACGCCTACACTGGTGATCAGCCAACTCTGGACCGCCGTCACAAGGACCTGTACCGCGCTCGCGCAGCGGCGATGTCGATGATCCCAACCTCGACCGGTGCCGCCAAGGCGCTTGGCGAAGTGCTGCCCAATCTCAAGGGCCGCCTTGATGGTTCTGCGATCCGGGTGCCTACACCAAACGTTTCAGCCGTGGACCTGACCTTCCGTGCGGCGCGTGACGTGACCGCGGAAGAGGTAAACGAGGCTGCCCGCGCCGCTGCGACAGGCGCCTTGAAAGGTGTTCTGGGCTATGAGCCCGCGCCGTTGGTATCGACCGACTTCAACCACTCGCCCGAAAGCTCGATCTTTGCACCTGATCAGACCCGCATCGTCGGTGACCGTCTGGTCCGCGTGCTGGCCTGGTATGACAACGAGTGGGGCTTCTCTGTGCGCATGGCCGACGTCGCCGTTGCCATGGGCAAGCTGGGATAAATCCTCCCCGTCCCTTTTTTAGTCTGCTTTTTGAACCCGCCCGGAATTCCTCCCGGCGGGTTTTTTACTAATTAGGGCCCGAAACCAAAACGGCTTGACTTCTCAACTAACACTGCAATGTTAGCGCTAACGATTCTTAGGGATGTCAAGATGACGATAACAGTTGCAATCAACGGATTTGGCCGCATCGGACGCTGTGCCTTGCGCGCCATCACGGAAACCAGACGTGATGATTTAGAAATCATCGCCATCAACGATTTGTTCCCAGCTTCAGTGAATGCACACCTCTTGCAATTTGACAGTGTCCACGGCCGTTTTGCTGGAGATCTCCAATACACAAATGACAAATTCGTCCTCAACAGACGCCCCATCCGTCTCAGCCAAGCCCGAAATCCAGAAGAACTGGACTGGAATGACGTTGATGTTGTGCTGGAATGCACCGGCATCTTCCGCAGCAAGGAACAAGCCGGCAGGCATCTACAGAACGGTTCGCGCAAAGTCCTAATTTCAGCTCCAGCCCAAGGTGATGCTCCCGTAAAAACCATCGTTTTCGGTGTGAATGACGAGCAATTATTGGTCGAGGATCAGATCATCTCGAACGCGTCATGCACAACCAATTGCTTGGCTCCGTTAGCGAAGGTCTTGGATACTTCATTCGGCATCGAACATGGTCAAATGACCACGATTCACGCCTACACAGGGGATCAGCCTACGCACGATCGCGGTCACAAGGATCTGTACCGCGCACGTGCTGCTGCGATGTCGATGATCCCAACCTCAACCGGTGCAGCCAAGGCGCTTGGCGAAGTGCTCCCCAACCTCAAAGGTCGTCTGGACGGTTCGGCGATCCGGGTACCGACGCCCAACGTTTCAGCTGTAGACCTGACGTTCCGCGCGGCGCGTGATGTGACCGCAGAAGAAGTGAACGAAGCCGTCCGCGCCGCTGCCGAGGGTACCATGAAGGGCGTGCTAGGATACGAGACCGCGCCGCTGGTCTCGACCGACTTCAACCACTCGCCTGAAAGTTCAATTTTCGCACCGGATCAAACCCGTGTCGTCGGTGACCGCCTGGTCCGTGTGCTGGCTTGGTACGACAACGAGTGGGGCTTCTCGATGCGCATGGCCGACGTGGCTGTTGCCATGGGCAAATTGAACTGATCTGAGCAACCTCTTGAAATTAAACGCCCGTCCAGGTTATCTGAGCGGGCGTTTTCTGTTATTCGGGGATGACATGACCAATCAGATTGCCATGTGGCTTGGGGTGTTCATCCTCGGGGCCCTGTTGCTCGATGTTTCCTTTTTCGGAACAGAACACATCTACTTCCTTGGCAAAAAGTTTTACGACTTTTTGGAGTGGCTGGCATTCTGGCGGTGAATGACGAAGACCTCAATGAACATGCCTAAGGTGTCTGAGCGAACACAAAAGTCCTGACACCTAGACTTTGGACTTCTGAGATTGTTGGAGGTCATCGGATCGGCTCACTGCATCAGCAGTTTGTGCCCTTCACTCCCAAAGCAACCAGATTTCAGGCCGATTCAATCAACGCAAACGCTCTATCAGCGCGCCATGAACCCGGGGTGTAACAAACTTCGATACGTCTCCACCCAGTCTGGCAATTTCCTTAACCAATTTGGATGCAATTGCCTGGTGTTTTGCTTCGGCCATCAGAAAAACGGTTTCAACTGAATCGTCGAGAGCCCGGTTCATACCAACCATTTGGAATTCATATTCAAAATCAGCAACCGCCCGCAAACCACGCACGATAATCTGTGCGCCGACATCATGGGCGCAATCAATCAGAAGATTCTCAAAAGGATGCGCAACAATTTCAGTACCGGTTTGTTCGGAAAGCTTGCTGCACTCCGCTTCGATCATGGCGACTCGTTCCTCCAACGAGAACAACGGGCCCTTATCCCGGTTGATCGCAACGCCGATGACCAGCTTGTCAACCAAGGCCGCAGCACGGCGAATGATGTCCACATGGCCAAGAGTAATCGGGTCAAAGGTTCCCGGATACAAACCGATGCGCATGACTGTCTCCAACTTTGGTCATCTTGCTGCGCACGCAAACATATGTGCGCGGCTGGTTCAAGGGCTGGTTATCAGTGCCCCATGATCATTCCAGCCAATGCATCCTTTTCCATTGCCACTTCGGCCAATTGAGCTTTGACCGCGTCGCCAAGCGTCACGATTCCCACCAATTTTCCATCCTCCACAACAGGCATATGTCGAAAGCGGCCTTCGGTCATTTGGGTCAATACATCCTGAACGTTCGAATCACTGGTGCATGTGACCAATTCCGAGGTCATGTAGGTGCTGACTGCTTGTGTCAGACAACCGCTTCCGCTTTTGGCCAGTTCACGGACGATATCACGTTCCGACAGAATGCCTTGTGGCGTTTCACCATCATCTGAAACAACAACCGTACCAATTCGTTTGTCCGATAAGATTTTGGCAGCTTCCGCAATGGACGCAGACGTTTGCACTGTGACCACACCGGAACCCGACTTGGAATTCAAAATTGCCCGAACTAGCATGCCGCTGGACCTCCGCAATAATCTTTCATATTCCAAAGCGTTGCCGCATTAAGTGAGGGTGTCAAGTCATCGCTTCCAACCGCGCCACCTCGTCGCGAATCTCGCGCGAAAAAGCTTCGGCAAAGCGGTTCAGGCGTTCACTACGCTGATCTCCCTGATGCCGAACGAGGTAAAAGCTTCGCGTAAGGCTGATATCGTCCGTCAGGATTTTGCGAAGTTGACGGTGCCACGGCAATGCAAAGTCGTGGGCAACACCTATGGCCGTTCCCTGCCCCAACATCTTTATTTGGACCGAAACCGAGTTCGAAGCCAATGACACCCGGCTGATACCCAGATCGTTAAGATAGTCCAACTCCTTGTCGAAGATCATGTCCGGGATGTACCCGATCATGGGTCGCCCTTCGAGATCCTCTAACGTCTCGATCGGTGGATTCGTCCGCAGATAGCGACGCGATGCAACCATGTGAAGTTTGTAGTCGCAAATCTTCTGCACCAGTAACTGGCCAGCTGTCGGTTGACTGACTGTCACGGCCATGTCGGCCTCGCGCCGTGAAAGGTTGATGACCCGCGGCAAGGCCACAATTTGAATATCAAGGTCCGGGTTTTGTTCGGCAATCTTTGAGCAGACCTGTGGCAGGATGTAGTTTGCGCTGCCATCTGGAGCGCCGATACGGATCTGTCCCGAAAGTGTATCATCGGGGCCTGTCATCTCTTCGGTCGCGGCCCGCATCGCCTGTTCTGCCATTTCGGCGTGTGCCATAAGCCGCTCACCGGCGGCGCTCAGGGCATAACCTTGCGGCGACTTCACAAAGAGCGAGGACCCCATCGCGGTTTCAAACCGGGCAATCCGGCGCCCAACCGTCGCAGGATCCAACTTCAAATTGCGCCCTGCCGCCGAAAGGCTCGCCTCTCGCGCAACCGCCAGAAAAATCTTCATGTCATCCCAATGTGGATCCATCTCTGCCCCTTACTCTTGTCTCACAATGCGGGTTCGCACGCGGCACGCACCCTGCGGTTTTGCAAAACCTTTTTGAAATCTTGCCTCTGTTCGAGGGAAAATTGCAAGCCTATCCTACGCACGAAATTTAGGAGGAGATGTCCAATGCAGGAACTGACTCACTACATCAATGGCGAACACGTCAAAGGCACCTCGGGCCGTTTTGCCGACGTGTTCAACCCCGCAACAGGCGAAGTACAAGCGAAGTGCCCACTTGCCAGCACAGCAGAGATGGAAAAGGCAGTCGAAATTGCAGCCGCTGCACAGCCTGCATGGGCCGCCACCAACCCGCAGCGACGCGCGCGCGTGCTGATGAAATACGTCGCTCTGCTGAACCGTGACATGGACAAACTGGCCGAGGCATTGAGCCGCGAACACGGCAAGACCCTCCCTGACGCCGCCGGCGACGTACAACGCGGGCTGGAAGTTGTCGAATATTGTATTGCCGCGCCGCAGATGCTGAAGGGGGAATTCACCGACAGCGCAGGCCCCGGCATCGACATGTACTCGATGCGGCAGGCCCTGGGTGTTACAGCTGGCATCACGCCATTTAACTTCCCGGCGATGATCCCGATGTGGATGTTTGCCCCGGCTATCGCTTGCGGCAATGCTTTCATCCTGAAACCGTCCGAACGGGATCCATCGGTGCCGCTGATGCTGGCAGAACTGATGGAAGAAGCCGGTCTGCCCAAAGGCATTCTGCAAGTTGTGAACGGCGACAAGGAAGCGGTCGACGCGATCCTGTACAACGACACGATCCAGTCGGTGGGCTTTGTCGGCTCGACCCCGATTGCTGAGTATATCTATGGTACCGGCTGCTCGCAGGGCAAACGCGTTCAGTGTTTTGGCGGCGCCAAGAACCACATGATCATCATGCCCGACGCGGACATGGATCAGGCTGCCGACGCTCTGGTCGGTGCCGGTTACGGCGCGGCTGGTGAACGCTGCATGGCGATCTCAGTTGCGGTTCCTGTGGGTGATGAAACCGCAGACCGCTTGATCGAAAAGCTGGTCCCACGGGTCGAGGCGCTCAAGGTTGGCCCCTACACCTCAGGCAATGATGTGGATTATGGCCCAGTGGTCACCGGCGCGGCCAAGCAGAACATCCTTAACCTGGTGCAGTCGGGCATCGACCAGGGTGCCAAGTTGGTGGTCGACGGCAGAGATTTCAGTTTGCAGGGCTATGAAGACGGGTTCTTTGTCGGCGCACATCTGTTCGACAACGTCACCAAGGACATGGACATCTACAAGAAGGAAATCTTTGGTCCGGTCCTGTCCACCGTGCGCGCTCAGTCTTATGAAGAGGCCATTGGTTTGGCCATGGATCACGAGTACGGCAATGGCACCGCCATCTTTACCCGTGATGGCGACACCGCGCGTGACTTTGCCAACCGGATCAACATCGGCATGGTAGGCGTTAACGTTCCGATCCCGGTCCCGTTAGCCTATCACACCTTTGGTGGCTGGAAAAAATCTGCCTTTGGTGACCTGAACCAGCACGGGCCAGACGCCTTCAAGTTCTACACCCGCACTAAAACGATCACGGCGCGCTGGCCATCAGGCATCAAAGAGGGCGGCGAGTTCTCGATCCCGGTGATGGAATAAACCCCCACCTGCAAATAACACTATACGCCCCGGTCAAATGGCCGGGGCGTTTTGCATTCAGACCGGGCCGATCTCCATTGCTTTTCTCAAGATAGCGGCGGCCGGTCGATAAAAGTGGCGATCCGTCCAATATCCGTTGTGTGACGCAGGATTCCAAAACTCTAACGCTCCACCAGCATCAATCCAGCGGTCCTCCAACTGACCTGATGTCGCAAGCGCCTGATATCCTGGCGAAGTTCCCGCCAACGGCATACCCAAGGCATCGTCCTTGTCATTCATATTCAACCACCAAGGCTGCAGCCGTTTTGAGCCGGGAATGTTTGTGCCCGGAAAATTGATCGGGCGGATATCTTGCGGTTTGTAGGAAAATGAAAATACCGGGATATTGCAGCCAAATGTCACAAATGCCGCCACTGTTTTGAGTTTCTGGAAATCGGTGGAGGCCGCCACCTCTGGATCGCCCTTCATCATGTCATAGATGTAGTTCGACATGATATGCCCCCCCAGCGAATGAGCAAAGATCACAAGGGGCGTTTGTCCATCGGTGATCTGCTCAAGCCGTTCAACCGTCCGGTGAACTCGGGCGTGAATGTCATGATAAATTTGATCCCGGGTGTCAGCCTTGTTGCGCCGGTATGATGCTGCATCGGCAAGGTTGTGCATCACAAAGCGCCTCGTCTTCATCCAGCGCGCGCCCTTTCCCACGAGATTTTGGTCTATGAAGTCTTCCTGCCGGGACTGCAGAATGTCGGCCCAGAAAATTTCTCGCCATCCCACCCTTTGAAAAAACCCATCTCCCAACTGTTCCTTCAAACGCTTGTACAACCCCGCTGAGAAACTGATTTCGTTTACACCTTGTGTTTTTTTCCCTGGCTGCCCATCCCGTGAATGACTGCAACCGCAATCTTATGCATCGCCATAATCAACTCCTTAAAAATAGGAGTATACTACCATATCTGCAGCCTTTTGGCATCGGCACAATTCTGCCTGTCCAACCGAACCAGAACTCCCACGCGAAAAAGTGAACTGGTCCCCTATGGAAATGCAGCCAAACCCAACATAGTTAGTCGCAAACGATCGAAACGAGGTTCAGATGTCCGGCAGCAAAATAACCCGCCGCAGCGCCCTGCTGGGTGTCGCAGCCACCATTTCCACGCCCGCGCTTTTGAAGGCGCAGGATGCCTTCCCGCAGGATGAGCCACCCATCGAAACGCAGATACCGGTGCGCCGCAATGTTTCGTCATTTGCACAACAGAATTGGCAAGACCATTTCGACAAACTGGGCGTCGGTTGTCTGTTAGCAGACATCACAAGCCGTGCCGTGCATTATTGGGGTGAGGACGGGAGTTACCGACTTTATCCCTCTTCTGTTCCCATGACCGAAGAACTGACCAAGCGCGGATACACCGAAGTCGTTCGCAAACGCGAAAATCCAAGTTGGACGCCGACCTCCTCGATGCGCGAGCGCGACCCTTCGTTGCCAGTTCGGATCGAAGGCGGCGAAGCTGGTAACCCTCTGGGTACGCGAGCAATGTATCTGACGTGGCCCGCGTATTTGGTACATGGCACTCACGACACCCGAAAAATCGGTCGACAAAGCTCATCGGGCTGTATCGGGCTCTACAATCAGCACGTCGAGGAGCTGTATGCTCTGGTCAAAATTGGCACTCAGGTGCGCTTGCTTTAGATCAGTCCAAAGAGAACGTCAGCCCGTAAGTCACCGTGGCATCAGCAGAGCTCCCCGCAGAAGGTAGCGCCTGAACAAACAGGTTTCGATAGCGGCCTTGCAGCCCCGCGATCGGAACGACGTCGCCGATTGAGTGGCTGAACTGGTCCCCTTCACCCGGATACGTGGCCAGAGCACCAAAAAGATCCAGCCCCCAGGTCTCGCTGCGAAACAATGGATAGGCCGTGGTTACGACAACAGAGGCGTCGCCATAGCTGTTGCGGTACGCCCCAACCCCGACGTCCAATCGGTTTTGCCACATGGCCTCGCGCCACGTCAGAATGATCCCTGGGTTGAATTCCTCAAAGTCTTGGGTCGCGCCGACATGATGCGACCCCAACAGAATCGAAATCTGATCCGGCCCGGATACCGCCGTTGTGGCGCTGAGCAGAACTGTTGCGGTGGCCCAAAGGGACTGCTTCACTGCCATCATCTATTGCCTCTTGTTGCACCCGATCTGATGCCAGGCTGAACATGTTCAACAAAAGGTTAATCGTGAAATTCGACCAGACTATGGCAGTTTTTCAATTTCATGTCTTTCGGATCCAGAAACTCTGTGCCCTGCCACCGGCCAGGAAAGGCAAAGCAGCAACGGCATCCGGGCGCGCCTGTTGCAAATAGTACCCCGGCCACAACAATTGATATCCACTTGTCTGTATCAAAGTATGAAGAACGTATTGTTCACCCCACGACGGACAATCATAGAAGAACCGCTTGGGGTATTCATACGGTAAAAAGATATCATGCACGTGGATCACCACTCCCGGCGCAAGACGCGGGATAATCCGGCAGAACAGGTGCGCCACGTCGTTGCTCATGCGCACCTGATGGCTGCTATCGATGAACAAGATGTCTCCCGGCCCCAGTGTGTCAAAAAGCGCCGGATCTACCTCTTCCAATCTTTTTTGTTCGAATGCGTTGACCACATGGGCGATATCGGCCCGAGGATACGGGTCAATAGCGGTAATCCTCGTCTCCAGACCACCATCGATAACGGCCTGCCGTGTGATACGGGTTGAATTGCCACATCCGACTTCGATTACGTGTTTCGGTTGATAGCGACGCACCATCAAATACAGCGCTTCAGCATCCGGTGTGTCATAATAGCCGTTGTTTGACTGGTACCCTGTCTTGTTCTTTGCGGGATCATGCAAAGCAGCCAACGCGTCCATATGTGTTTCGTATTCTCGAACCAAGCCGGATACATCAAAGCCTTCCATGCCCGGGCTCAAGGCATAGGCCGGTTTAGTCAAACCACCGTGGCGCTCAAAGGCAATCAAACGCTCGGTCTCGGCGACTTCGTCAACGCGGTCAATCAACTTCACATTAAGAGGGTCAAGTATTGCGTTGATTTTAGGAAATTTTCTTTTCTTCACGACTTACTCCCTCGTGGCACTGGTTGCCTGTCACAATAGTGCTTTCAGTCAGTGTCTAGCTCCGAGAAGACGGAACCCGCCGCGATGTCGTAAGCGGGCTTCAATTCTCTCTTGTCGACCCGGCTACTCAGAGGTTTCAACAACCATCAACTCACGTTCCGAGGCAT
Organism: Falsiruegeria sp. JB4-1; assembly: GCF_055693495.1. Lineage (NCBI taxonomy): Bacteria > Pseudomonadati > Pseudomonadota > Alphaproteobacteria > Rhodobacterales > Roseobacteraceae > Falsiruegeria > Falsiruegeria sp. JB4-1. The sequence goes on along the minus strand of NZ_JBVFTZ010000001.1, from coordinate 2,230,891 downwards.
CGCGGGCATGGCTCAACGCCTCTTGGTATTCTGGCGAATTGTAGCAGTCGACAGCAGCATCCACGCTTGGGAAACGGGCCACCACGTTGCGGGGGCGCTCCTTACCTTCAAGCTGAACGAACCGTCCACCCCGCGCGACAAAACTTCCGCCATGTTTGGCAATCGCTGGCCCTGCCAATTCCGCATATTTACCATAGGCTTCGGCGTCGGTGACGGTCACATGCGCAATCCAAAGTGCTGGCATCGGAGTTCTCCTTAGTGTGTTTTCCGGCAGCTTACGTCATCTGCCGGAAAGACCAATTCATTTTTGACCAGTTGATCAAGCTTTTAGAACAGCCTCGGCTGCCTTGATCGCTGCATCTGCTTTCGACGCATCCTTGCCGCCACCTTGGGCCATATCGGGGCGGCCACCGCCGCCCTTGCCACCAAGTTCAACCACGGCCGCCTTTACCAGATCCACCGCCGATACCGTGTCGGTCAGATCCTTGGTCACGCTGGCCGCCACGGCCGCTTTGCCACCTGCATCAGCTATCAACAAAACTGCACCAGAGCCCAAACGTTCCTTGTGCTCGTCGATCAACGCAGGCAGATCCTTACCAGACACACCGCTGAGTGCTTGTGCCAGGAATTTGACGCCATTCACCTCGCGTGCCTCGGCACCGCCACCCTGACCAGAACCACCGGCCATAGCAAGCTCGCGACGCAAGCTTGCAACCTCGTTCTGTAGCGCCTTGCGCTCATCCATCAGCGCCTTGACACGATCCACCGCATCGGTCGATTGCGCCTTTAGCATGCCGTTAATCTCGCCCATCCGGGCAGCTTCGGACGAAAGATGGTCAAAAGCCGCCGCGCCGGTCAGCGCCTCGATCCGACGCACACCTGCGGACGACGCACTGTCGCCCAGCAAGACAAAGGTCCCAATGTCACCTGTTTGTTTGACGTGGGTTCCGCCGCAAAGCTCGATCGAATAGGTATTGCCGTCCTGTCCTTTACCGGTCTCGGCCTGACCCATGGACACAACACGCACTTCGTCGCCGTATTTTTCACCAAACAGTGCCTGCGCACCAATGGCACGGGCATCATCCGGCGTCATGATCCGGGTTTCCACAGTCGAATTTTGACGGATGAAGCTGTTCACATCTGCCGCAACCTTGCCCAACTCATCTTCGCTCAGCGCCTTGCCATGGCTGAAATCGAACCGCAGTCGATCAGCTGCATTCAGCGACCCGCGCTGCGCCACGTGATCCCCCAGATGCTCGCGCAGAGCTTCGTGCAAAAGATGCGTGGCCGAGTGATTGGCGCGAATGGCGGAGCGACGGCCATGTTCCACCTCTAATTCGACCGGATCACCTTTGGAGATCGTGCCGCGTTCAAGGGTGACCTTGTGGGCATAAATCTTGCCGTCTGCAAATTTTTTGGTGTCCTCGACCAAGGCAACCTCGTCGCGGTTTTCCAGACGACGGATCACGCCGCTGTCGCCAACTTGACCGCCCGCTTCGCCGTAAAACGGCGTCTGGTTCACGATGATCCAGCCCGTGCCCCCCTCGGCGATTTTGTCGGTCAGCGCCCCATCAGCAACCATGGCCATCACCTGCCCCTCGGCCTTTTCGGTGTCATAGCCCAGGAAATCGGTGGCTTCTGCGGCGTCCAGCACATCGAACCAGACCGCGTTGTCCGCAGCTTCGCCCGAGCCCGCCCAGGCAGCGCGCGCCTTTGCTTTCTGCTCGGCCATGGCCGCATCAAACGCTTCGGTATCCACCGTACGGCCGACCTCGCGCAGGGCGTCCTGCGTCAAATCCAACGGGAAACCATAAGTGTCATAAAGTTTGAAAGCGGCCTGCCCTGACAAAGGCGCGCCCTCATTCAGGCCGTCCAATTCGTCATCCAAAAGGCTCAGACCGCGGTCCAGCATCTTTTTGAACCGGGTTTCTTCTTGTTGCAACGTTTCCTCGATCAGCGCTTGCGCTTGACCCAGTTCCGGATAAGCCGCGCCCATCTGTTGAACCAGGGCGGGCACCAAGCGGTGCATGACCGGATCCTTGGCCCCCAGCAGATGTGCATGGCGCATAGCGCGGCGCATGATCCGCCGCAGTACGTAGCCGCGCCCGTCGCTGGCTAGGCATCACGCCATCCGCAATCAAAAACGAGGTCGAGCGCAGGTGATCAGCGATCACACGGTGATGCACATTCTGGTCCCCATATGGGTCAACGTTGGTGACATCAGCACTGGCTTCGATCAGCGCCTTGAACAGGTCGGTGTCATAATTGTCGTGACTGCCTTGCAGCAGTGCGCCAATCCGCTCCAACCCCATACCGGTGTCGATCGATTGCATGTCCAACGGGACCATCGAGCCGTCTTCGAATTGCTCGTTCTGCATGAAAACGATGTTCCAGATCTCGATAAACCGGTCGCCGTCCTCTTCGGGTGAACCAGGAGGGCCACCCCAAATATGATCACCGTGGTCATAGAAGATTTCAGTGCACGGTCCGCAGGGGCCGGTCGGCCCCATCTGCCAGAAGTTGTCGGATGTATCGATGCGGATGATCCGATCCTCTGGCACGCCGACCTTTTTCCAGATTTCAAACGCCTCGTCATCGGTGTGATAGACCGTGGTCAACAGGCGCGACTTGTCAATTTCAAAATCCTTGGTGATCAGTTCCCAAGCAAAAGGGATCGCCTCATGCTTGAAATAATCACCGAATGAAAAGTTACCGAGCATCTCAAAAAATGTATGGTGGCGCGCGGTATAACCCACGTTGTCCAGGTCGTTGTGTTTGCCACCCGCCCGTACGCATTTCTGTGATGTGGTTGCACGTTTGTAGTCGCGTGTTTCCAGACCGGTGAACAGATTCTTGAACTGCACCATCCCTGAGTTCGCGAACATCAACGTCGGGTCGTTGCGTGGCACAAGCGGACTCGAGGCGACGACCTCGTGCCCCTGCTTGGCAAAATAGTTCAAAAAGGTCGAGCGGATATCGTTCAGCGTGGCCATCAGGTTCTCTCGGCGGCGGGGAAAGTGTTTCCGTGCAGGTGTATCGCCACGGTTTCCGACTGTCCACAGGCCGCAATGCCGCAAACGAAACAAGACGGCCCCAGGGCCGCCTTGTTCGGGGTATTTTCAGCTCTGTTTCAGCGCGGGGAAGGATGTCCCCCCTAGCCACCCATCAGGCTTCCAAGATATCGTCATCCGCCGTTTCGCCAGGCGGCATGTCGAAATCCAGCCCATGTGCGGCGCGGATTTTGTCTTCGATTTCAAACGCGACCCGGCTGTTGTCGCGTAGGAACTGCTTGGCATTCTCTCGACCCTGCCCAATCCGCTCGTCACCATAGCTGAACCAGGATCCCGATTTCGCGACCACGCCTGCCTTGACGCCCAGATCTAACAGCTCGCCCATCTTCGAGATGCCTTCGCCGTACATAATGTCGAATTCAACCTGCTTGAAAGGCGGCGCCACCTTGTTCTTGACGACCTTGACCCGGGTTGCGTTTCCAACCACCTCGTCGCGATCTTTAATCTGGCCGATGCGACGGATGTCCAAACGCACCGAGCTGTAGAATTTCAACGCGTTGCCACCGGTGGTGGTTTCGGGCGAACCGAACATGACACCGATTTTCATTCGAATCTGGTTGATGAAGATCACCATACAGTTCGAACGGCTGATTGACCCAGTCAGCTTGCGCATGGCCTGGCTCATCAGCCGGGCCTGAACGCCTACGCTGCTATCCCCCATGTCGCCTTCCAATTCGGATTTCGGCGTCAGTGCCGCGACCGAGTCGACAACGACCATGTTAACAGCACCAGAGCGCACCAATGTATCCGTGATCTCGAGCGCTTGCTCGCCAGTGTCGGGTTGAGAGATCAGCAATTCGTCCAGATCAACTCCGAGTTTACGGGCGTATTGGGGATCCAGCGCATGTTCAGCATCGACAAAGGCACACACCCCACCGCGCTTTTGCTGCTCTGCCACGCAGTGCAGCGTCAGCGTCGTCTTGCCCGAACTCTCGGGTCCATAAATCTCGACGATCCGTCCCATAGGCAATCCCCCGATGCCTAGAGCGATGTCCAGACCCAGCGAACCGGTCGAGCTGGCCTCGATCTCTTGGATTGCGTTGCCGTCACCTAGTTTCATGATCGACCCTTTGCCGAACTGCCGTTCGATCTGAGCCAGTGGCGCTGTCCAACGCCTTTTGCTTGTCCGCGTTCTGCTTGCTGCTCATTGTTAGAAGATCCGCCATTGTATCGTTCGCCTTCCTTATTGTCATAGCCTGCCGCAGGCGGCAATCACTGCTTTGTTCCACTCTTGTTCCTTATGAGATCAAAAGGAGAACATTTCAATAAAATTCTTTCTTCCCACATTCTTTCCGAATTGAGTTAATGATTGGTTTACGGCATTTTCCAGTTCAGGGTGTGTTTAAGGAGATCCCGCAAATGCTTGTTTTCTACAAGGAAAGGTTGGCTTTTTTGGCTGTTCCAAAGACGGGAACCACCGCATATCAAATGGCTCTGCAAGAGCGTGCTGACATTGTTGTGTCCAACCCGCCCGAACTCAAACACGCGCCAGTATACCGATACAACCGGTTCTTCAGGCCCATGTTCGAACGAGTCTGCGGTGTTGAAATGGAAACAATGGCCGTGATACGAGAACCCCTGAGTTGGCTGGGCAGCTGGTTCCGCTACAGACAACGCGCCTGAGCATGGAGGGTCACAAGAACGCCACGCATGGCATCAGTTTCGACCACTTTGTGAACGCCTACTTGCAAGGTGATCGTCCGGCGTTTGCGAATGTTGGAAGTCAGTACAAGTTCTTAGAAACTAGACCAAATGGCACCGGCATCACACATTTGTTCAAGTATGAAAACCAGGATGCTTTGAACAGTTTCTTAGAAAACCGCCTCAAGGTTAAGCTTAACCTGAAACAGACCAACGTTTCGCCACACATGGACTTGTCACTCGCCAAAGAGACACAGGCAAAACTGGAGAGGAAACTGGCACAGGAGTATCAGATGCACGCCAATGCTCTTTGAAGTTTCCAAACAGCATCAGATTGACATTAATTATTTTAGTTCAATTGCTTAAGAACAGTGTCAGTAAGCTGGTTCAATGAAAACGGCTTCGGGAGAAATACACTATTGTCAATATGCGGCCCGGTTTCACCGAACGCACCTTCAGAATAGCCAGATACGAATACAACACGAACATCTGGCCTGTCTTTCAAGGCTTCTCGAACCCAAGAAGGACCATCCATACCAGGCATTACGACGTCAGTGACAAAAACATCTACCGATAGATCGGGGTCTTCCAAGGTGCGAAGCGCATCTTCCGCGGACTCGGCCTCCAGAACGGTGTACCCGCGCAATCGCAACGCTCGCGACGCAAATGCCCGAACGGGTGCTTCGTCTTCGACCAAGAGCACCACACCCTCAGAGGTCCGAACAGGCATTGCCTTGGTCTCTTCCTTGGGTTCAGGGCGGACTGGTTTGTCTTCTGTGTGAACTGGAAAGAACAGTGTGAAATCAGCACCCTGCCCTTCGATACTATCCACGAAAATAAAGCCCCCAGTTTGTTTGATAATCCCATAGGCTGTGGATAAGCCCAGACCGGTACCTTCACCCGTTCGCTTGGTCGTGTAGAACGGTTCGAAAATCTTTTGTCGTTTGTCCGGAGCAACACCGTGCCCCTGATCACTGACCTTGACCGTCACATATTCTCCAATCGGCAGGGTCGCACGATCCCTTTCCAGAGGTTCATCCAGTTGGATGACTTCAGTTCTCGATCCGGATTTCACCACCGCCTGGCATAGCATCCCTGGCATTGACAACAAGATTCATCAGCACCTGTTCCAGTTGCCGCTTATCTGCTCTGACAGGTTTCAGGATCGGGTCGTGGCTCAACGTTAGCGTCACTTTCTCGCCGACGAGTCGGTTCAGCAGATGGGTTAGATCCGAAAGAGTATCTCGCAGGTCGAGCGTTTCGGGCCTGAGCGTCTGCTTTCTTGAAAACGCCAACAACTGACTAACCAACGCTGCTGCGCGATTGGCATTTTGACTGATCTGCACAAGGTCTCCATAGTCATGATCGCCTTGATCGTGACGCAGCAACAACAAATCACAGTGACCTGAAATTGCGGTCAACAAGTTGTTGAAATCATGCGCAACACCGCCCGCCAACTGACCAATCGCCTGCATCTTCTGGTTCTGTACGAACTGAGCTTCCATCGTTTTGAGCTCTGTTGCGTCATTCAAAACTGCAACCAGTCCATCTTTTTCATTCTCGGATACCCGTCGCAATGTGACCTGGACAAATACCTCTTTGTCCTTGCGCGCCAAACGCAGAAATTCCGACTTCTGGATTGCAACACCTCGCAATGTATCGCGCAACCAATCCGAGATGGGACGCCCCAATCCCTGCATCAGATTGTCAATGTAGGTGGTGTTGGTGACCGGATCGCCAATTAGCTCCAATGCCAATTGATTGGCCTCTGTGACTTTACCGTCGCTGGCGATCCTGATCATCGGTAACGGCAAGGTATCGAACCTGGCTTCACCGTCGTTCTCCACCCCCTTATCGGCAGGCATCAGATACAATTCTCTACGGACTGTTGAGTGGCCTGATTCAAGGACGGAAACCGGGATTGGTCCCTCAGCCGTGGATATGACCTGCAGTTTGCCACTCTCGAATGGTAGAGACACGAACAACTGGCTCAAAGATTTTATTCTGGTGCCAATCAGCGTCCGGGCAGCCTCGTTCATGAACAGAACCGCGCCAGATCTTCCAACTGTCAGCATCGGAACAGGAATGGTATCCGGCCCCCGTGACCCCGCTCCGTTGTCCGGTACGTCTTCGACGCGCCACATGTAACCACCGTCTCCCAACAGATGGACAGCGATGCGAATATGCCCGCGACGTGTCACGACATCTTCGCGCGCGTTTCCGTCAATACCAGCCCGCGATTGAAGGCGAAAAAGCACAGCGGATGGATTTGCAAAGATTGACCTGAGAGTGGCGGACAGTGTTTCAGCCCGCTCATCGGAAAACCGTTTATCAGCTGCCGCGTTTCTTGACCCGATCATCCCGTCGTCATCAGTTATGAAAGTGGGTGTTGCATCCTTATCAATAAATTCAGCCAGCATGATCCGAGCCATCTTTCGAGATGCAAGTCCCCTCCCTTCGCGGATCATCAAGAGCATGGCAATAGCGGCCATACTGCCCGAAGCAGCTATCAAAAGTTTGCTGACCAACTCACCAAATGCCCCCACCAGGCCGGTTGCAGCAAACACCAAGGCCAACAACAAAATTGCGCCCAAGCGTGCGTAGCCGATAGGTGGCGCAGTTAAAGCAGGAGAGATCGAAGCGCTAAATTTGGTCAAGGCGCGGTTCCGTTCAAGATCTCGTCGTCTATGAATGGCGGTACAAAGTTAAGCTGTGTTTAACGAAAGCAAATTCTATCATAGATTGCAACACAAGATGATCACTCTCCTCAAGCGACATTTCTTTCGAATTGAAGTACACTCTCAACAAAAGGGGGTCGAACAAATTTCCATGAACGAGCTTGGCCCCCCGCAAGAAGAAGAGGTGCTAAAGTGCTGTTTATTTGTTGATTTTCGAAACGATCTGCTCGCTCTAACAGTGCGCGTTACGAGCCTGCCCTTTGCAGCACAGAGCAATAAAACCCATCGCCCCCATCCAGCGGCGTGAACTTCTTTTCAACCACCATGGAGAAATCAGGATTTGCATCGAGAAAACCGCAAACCTGTACGTTGTTTTCGATCTCCAACAAGGAGCAGGTCGCATAAATCAGGTGTCCGCGCGGCTTAACCAACAATTTTGCCTGTTCCAGAATTTGCTTCTGTACCAAGACAGTTTGGTTCAGCTTCTCTTGGGTCAGCACCCACTTTCCCTGAGGGTCACGACGCCAAGAGCCACTTCCGGAACAGGGGGCGTCAACCAGTACGCTATCAAAATTGTCTGATGTCTTAAGATCAGTCTGAGTGACCAGCGTGACGGGAAGACCCGCACGTTTGGCTCGCTGCGGCAAATCTTTCATTCTTCTCGGGTCAGCATCGTGCGCAAAAAACGCTCCTGACACGCGAGCACCTACTGCCAGTGTCTTACCCCCTCCACCGGCGCAAAAATCCAAAAGAGTTTGATCCGTCTGCAGCGGCACAAGATCAGCTACTGCTTGAGACGACGCATCCTGCAGTTCGGCGCCCCCATTCAGATACAGCTGAGAGTTGCGTATTCTTCTGGCACCATTGACGACATCCAACGCCGAGGGTGAAAGATCGTTCGATCGCGTTTCAATTCCCTCATCGGCCAACTGAGAAATTGCTGCGTCTCGGCTCAACCGAGATAGGTTTACCCGAATGTGAACCGGCGCACGAGCACGCAACGCAAGAGCGACACTATGCGTATTGTCCCCCAAAGACGACTGAAAGTCAGGCCAGAGCCATTCAGGAATATCCAAGTCTTCGCCAGAGCCCGACCGTGGAGAACTCCCTTGCGAACGTTCTTTTTCGGACAAGGCCGGAGGCGCATAAGGGCCCGATCCAAAAATGTCTTCCGGATCCTGGCCAAGCTCTCTGACGTACCCCAACAAAAGAGAACGGCCTGTGTGACCGCCGCCACGGGCCGACAGGCTTCGCTTGCGCCGTAATACATCATAGACAATGTCCCCGATCGCCGCACGATCCTTGGACCCGGCGTAGCGGTTTTTTCGCCCCCAATCCGCCAAGGCGCGATCTGCGAGTTCGCCACTCTGAATACGATCCAACAGCTCAATTGCTGCGCTGACACGTGCCGCAGGGGTCATATCCGATCTCCAAGCCTTGCCAGATTTAGGCGTCCTGCCTTGCCTGACATGTGATTGCGTGACACAGGGTCAGAACCCTTCGGTGCGAAGGCCCATCAACCTGCCAACCCAGACTGCTTGTTCGCACCCTGATCACGCGAAACTTACATGATGCGATAGTTTGGGCTTTCGCGGGTGATTTGCACATCATGCACATGGCTTTCTTTCAGCCCTGCCCCGGTGATTTTTACGAAATTGCAGTTGCGACGCATCTCTTCCACCGTGGCACAACCGGTATATCCCATGGCTGCCCGCAAGCCGCCAACCAATTGATGGATTACGGCACTTGCCGGGCCTTTGTAGGGTACCTGCCCTTCGATCCCCTCGGGCACCAGTTTGTCGCTGGCCGCGTCTTTTTGGAAATAGCGATCTGCCGAACCACGAGCCATGGCACCCAACGACCCCATGCCACGATAGGATTTGAACGACCGGCCCTGGTACAGGATCACCTCGCCCGGGCTTTCGTCCGTGCCCGCAATCATCGAACCCACCATGGCACAAGAGGCGCCCGCTGCGATGGCCTTGGCAAAATCGCCGGAAAACTTGATGCCACCGTCGGCAATCACCGGCACATCTCCGGCTGCTGCGGCGCAATCCATGATCGCGGTCAGCTGCGGAACGCCCACTCCGGCAACCATGCGCGTGGTACAGATCGAGCCCGGCCCGATGCCGACCTTGATCGCATCCGCGCCCGCATCGATCAGAGCTTTGGTCGCTTCGCCCGTGGCTACGTTACCCGCGATGATCTGAACCTCGTTTGACAGAGCCTTGGCGCGTTTCACCGCATCGATAACACCAGCCGAATGTCCATGCGCCGTGTCCACCACGATGATATCAACACCGGCGTCCACCAGCATCTCGCTACGGGCAAACCCGCTGTCGCCTACCGAGCTTGCCGCGGCAACACGAAGACGCCCTAACTGATCCTTGCAAGCTGTGGGGTTCAGCACCGCTTGTTCAGTGTCTTTCAAGGTCAACAGACCGGTCAGCTTGCCGTCAGCATCCGTCACCAGCAGCTTTTCGATCCGGCGAGCCTGCATCAACGATTTGGCCTCGTCCCGGTCGGCGGGCTCGCGCAGAATCGCCAGGTTCTCGGATGTCATCACAGCTCTGACCGGCGTGTCGTCGGATGTGGCAAAGCGCATGTCGCGGTTGGTCACAATTCCAACAACACGGCCTGCTTCGTCTACGACAGGAAAACCCGTGAAGTTATAGCGTTGAACCAGCGCCTTGGCATCCGCCACAGTCTGATCACCGCGCAACGTGACGGGATTGTACACGATACCGGATTCGAACCGCTTCACGCGGCGGATTTCGCGTGACTGGGTTTCAGCATCCAGGTTCTTGTGAACCACACCGATACCACCCGCCTGCGCCATTGCAATAGCCATCCGGGCTTCGGTCACGGTGTCCATGGCCGAGCTGAGAAGCGGGATGTTCATCGAGATCGACCGCGTTACACGCGTCGCCGTATCCGCCGTTGCTGGCAGGACCGACGAAGCTGCTGGCTCTAGTAGAACATCATCAAAGGTGAGCGCCTCACGAATCTGCATTTGTCATCCCCATGCATAACCCCGTTTGGCGGTGACCCTATGACATGGATCGAAACCGGGGGAAAGGTCTTGGGACAAGTTATTTGACGCGAGGAGACGCCGTGTCATGTGTTGCCCGGGACTAGGACCACTTACTCCCCAGCCATCACATGCACCTCAGGTCGCGATTGCGGCCTCACCATGAGCCAATGCACTTCGGTCTGAGGATTGACAATGGCGAACATGTCGACGCGTTTGTCAAACCAGTTCACCACTATCTCGCGATCTTCTTCAAAGACCACGACACAATAGGCGCCCGAGGTCACATCGCAGCTGTCACGCTCTAGAACGCTTACAATGAACGGGTCCGAGATATTGCGCTGCAGTTGTATCAACGCCGTGCGCCCCTTGCCCGTCACGATCAGACCGCCGACAAAAGCCGCAACCGCAACGCCCATCATGCCAAATCCGGAAAACTGGGAAATCGGGTTAGAGAAATTCAGGCTGGGACCAAAGGCCACAAATACCTGTCGGCCAACCAGACCCAAGACAGCGATTATCATGATGATCGTAAATTTCCCGGACAGACCGCTGCGTGCCTCTGAAACTCCGGCCGCTGCGCCGGATACGTCAAACCCAAAATCCATAACAAATACCTCACTGATAAAACCTGGGGTTAAATGCCTTTGACGCCAATTAGCGTCTCGATTCTGTCGGGATTGGGGCAGCCATTGCGCAATTTGGCGAAAGAATTCGGACCAGACGCCCAAAAGGTTAACGCCGCTGATTTGTGACCAGTGAGGATTGGGCATTTGGCCCGCTGCCTCCGCCGTCTTGGATCAAAATATCGCATTTCAGCTGCAAGATTTTTGACAAAATGACGCCCGCTGACCGAAATATGCCGCCCGACACCTTTCGCTTTGCCGCGAACACCATATTCTCCGCCTCAAACCCGGAACCAGAAGGCACCTGAATGAGCATCGATCCTCTCGTCGTTTTCACCCCGTCCGGCAAGCGCGGACATTTTCCTGTTGGCACGCCGATCCTTACGGCTGCTCGCCAGTTGGGCGTTGACTTGGATTCGGTCTGTGGGGGCCGGGGAATCTGTTCGAAGTGCCAGATCACCCCGTCTTATGGCGAGTTTCCCAAACACGGCGTGACCGTGAAAGAGGATGCGCTGTCGGAATGGAACAAGGTCGAGCAGCGCTATGACGACAAGCGCGGTCTGACCCCGGGCCGCCGTCTGGGCTGTCAGGCCACCGTGCAGGGCGACATTGTTATCGACGTGCCGCCCGAAAGTCAGGTCCACCGTCAGGTGGTCCGCAAACGGGCCGAGGCGCGCGACATCACCCTGAACCCCACTGTGCGCCTGTGCTATGTCGAGGTGCAGGAGCCGGACATGCACGACCCATCCGGTGATTTGGAACGTCTACGAGATGCACTGCGCGATCAGTGGCAGGTTGAAGGGTTCGAGATCGCATTGCCGATCATTTCCAAGATGCAGCCAGTGCTGCGCAAAGGTGGCTGGACCGTCACCTGCCTTCTGCACGAGGCACCAAACCGTCCTACCCGCCTGCTCGATCTGTATCCCGGTCTGCATGAAAACAGCATCTATGGCTTGGCCGTCGACCTTGGCTCGACCACCATCGCCGCGCACCTGTGTGATCTGGCGACCGGCGAAGTCGTCGCATCCTCGGGACTGATGAACCCTCAGATCCGTTTTGGCGAAGATCTGATGAGCCGCGTGAGTTACGCGATGATGAACGCGGGCGGCGATAAGGAAATGACCCGAGCCGTGCGCGACGGCATGAACGAGCTGTTCCGCAATATCGTGGCGGATGCGCAGATCGAGGCGCACCAGGTGGTTGATGCAGTGTTTGTCTGCAACCCGGTCATGCACCACCTTTTCCTTGGCATCGACCCGTTCGAACTGGGGCAAGCACCTTTTGCGCTTGCTACCGCCAACAGCATGAACCTGGCCGCATCCGAACTGGAACTGAACAGCATCCACCCCTCGGCACAGGTCTATCTATTGCCCTGCATCGCTGGTCATGTTGGCGCGGACGCCGCGGCTGTGGCGCTGTCTGAGGCCCCCGACAAGTCGCAAGACTTGGTTCTTGTCGTTGACGTAGGCACCAACGCTGAAATCCTGCTGGGCAACACAGATAAAGTTCTGGCCTGTTCATCACCCACTGGTCCCGCATTCGAGGGCGCTCAGATCAGCTCGGGCCAGCGGGCGGCTCCCGGTGCCATCGAACGGGTGCAGATCGACCCGGTCACCAAAGAGCCGCGGTTCCGTGTCATCGGATCCGATCTTTGGTCGGACGAAGACGGTTTTGCTGAGGCCATTGCCACCACCGGCATCACCGGCATCTGCGGCTCTGGCATCATCGAAATGGTGGCCGAGATGCGCATGGCGGGCATCGTCGACGGGCCGGGCCTGATCGGCAACCCCGAGCAGACCGGCACTGAGCGATGTTTCCTGGACGGGCGCACCTATTCTTACAAGGTCTGGGACGGCAGCGCCGACGGCGGCCCGGTGATCACTGTCACCAACCGTGACATCAGGGAAATTCAAATGGCCAAGGCGGCGCTCTATTCCGGTGCACGCCTGCTGATGGACAAGTTCGGCGTCGACAACGTGGACCGTATCGTGCTGGTCAGCGCCTTTGGCGCCCACATCAGCCCGAAACATGCCATGGTTCTGGGCATGATCCCCGATTGTCAGCTGGACAAGGTAACGTCTGCAGGCAACGCGGCAGGCACAGGTGCCCGCATCGCACTCTTGAACTCCAAGGCCCGGACCGAGATCGAAGACACCGTACGCGCGATCCACAAGGTGGAAACCGCGATCGAACCACGTTTTCAGGAACATTTTGTAAACGCTTCGGCCATCCCCAACTCTGCCGAGCCTTTCCCGATCCTGGCGACCGAAGTGACCTTGCCAGAGGTGAATTTCAACACCGGCACCGAGGCTTCGGCAGCTTCGGGCGGCCGTCGGCGCCGTCGCAGGGGATAGTCCTGAAACGAACATCAAGCGGGGTCATTCCCGCTTGACCTCTCTTGCGTCAAGACATACTCAACCGACCAGAGCGCGGGTATGGTGAAAAGGTATCACGCGAGCTTCCCAAGCTTAAGTTACGGGTTCGATTCCGTTACCCGCTCCATAACTTTCGCCACTTAAACAGCATCTTAGTTCAAAGTAGTTCAAAAGCACTGGAATAGCCATTCAATTCCGTTCAAGAATACTTTTGAACAAGTTTGAACTAATAGGGAATTTATGGCTCAGGATGGACTGAGAGATGAGTTGGTTCGTTGCGCTTTAGAGTGGCAGAATCGTTTCGGCGTCGCACCTGCAATCACTTCAACTTTGTCAGAATTTGACGCTGCTTTAATGATCGGAATGAACGTTGCGGAGTATGAAGCTGCAATGATCGGTGCCACGCAAGTGCAACGTGGGCATGACTTCATTCACAATGGCATCAGGTATCAAGTGAAGGCAAACCGTCCCAGTGGAAGGAAGGGAAGCAAGGTCACTCTGGTTGCCAAAGCCAGTAATTACGAGTGGGACCGCCTAATCTGGGTTCACTACACAACCCGGTACGAGATTTCTGAAGCGTGGCTATGGGAAGTCGATGCTTACCGCATAGCGTTCCACGAAAAGAAGCGGCTGTCGCCTGCCGACTATCGAAATGGTCAGCAAATATGGCCAAAATAGACTTATCGAATCCGACCAGGCGGGACGCCCTGCCCGCCCGATCCAGCTACTACTCGCACTCTTTGGGTTCGAAACGGTACGTTCTCATGCGTAAGGGCGCACGGGGCGCTGTGTGGGGCGCACGAGTACCGGGACGGCCCGATAAGGCAATTGGTCCTGTCGAGGCCATGACATTCGACCAGGTGGCCGTTCTGGTGCGGGAAATGGGCAACGCCGATACCGACGTCCAGCCCGACGTGCTGATCACCATCGGAGAGGCTCTGGACGTCTATATCGCCCGTGCCGAAAAGACCAAGGGCAAGTCTTCATTGGCGGTGATACGCGGTCACGTGAAACGGATCGAACCGCTGCGGTCGAATACCATCACGGACACGGCCCTGCGCGATCTGACCAAGTGGCGTGACGACCTGCTGACTGACAAGCGCGGGCCTGTGGGCGCAAACAAGATCATTGGTACTCTAAAGGCCGCACTAAATGCCTATGGCGTAGACGGTCCGTGGCGGAAGCTGAAGAAGTTCCCCGAAGCCGAAAGCGGTACAGAAGATGAAGCCGTGGTGTTGACACCGGATCAGGTGCAGCACCTGCTGTCAGTGGCAGGCCAGACCGATCCCGATCTGGCGTTGTATCTGCGGGCCATGTGGCTGGTTGGTGCAAGACCGGGAGAAATACGGACCATAACGACCAAGGCGTTCAGGGGATCAGCCCTGACCCTGACCGGCAAGACCGGCACCAGACACATCACTCTGACGCCACAGGTGGCCGCGTGGTTCGCCGACAATATCGAAGCCGTCGCCGCCCTACCCGACCGCCGCGACGCGTTCCGGTATCGTTGGGACGCTCTGGTCGAAGCCTGTCGCGACACCCTGCCCGAAGGGGTGACGATGTACGCGATCAGGCACAGTTTCATCACCGCAGCACTTTATGCAGGTGTGCCGGTTTTCCCGCTTGTCCGCCACGTGGGAACAAGCGTCGAAATGCTAGAACGCACCTATGGTCACATCCTTGCCGATTTGCAGGCAAAGACTTTCGAATCGATGGAAGCGGTGTTGCTATGACCGACCGACCGATAGACCGCGCAAGACGCATCCAGACCGAATACGAGGCGCAACCGGCGCTTGATACCCCGCCCTTGATCAAAGGTGAAATCACCGGCCACCACGTCGAAGCCGAAATGATCCGGCGCGGTTGGGCAAAGGCAGCTGATGGCGGATTTGTAGGTGATCCCGTTTTGGGGGCCGAACCGTGGAATAGCGTCAAAGATACGGACTATTGGAACCGGTACGAACAGGCGCGAGCCCGTTTACTTGCGGCGCAGAAACGGGCCGCAGATAGCCAACGTATGGCCGGTGTTGGGGGTAGTCGATGGGATGGTCGCATACCCGCAATTCAGCAGGCGATAGCGCAAGCGGCTGGCGACATGCGGTATCCGAGCAAAGATAACGCGGCTGATAAACTCATTAAGGAAGTGAACCGGCTTTTGGCCGAAAATGATCAGAAACCGTTTGGGAGCTGGACATCTTTGGTTCGTTATATCCCTAGCAGTATCGTGCGACGAAAGTAGTCCAGCAGTAGCATTTGGCACTGCTGGAAAATTCCTGACAATTGGAAAGGCACTGTAACTCAACAGGGAAAGGTGCCGATCCAATGATCGATCTTAATCAACTCGAAACTCAGCTAAGTGCTGCGGTGAGCAAGGCGGTGGAAGCCGAAGCGCACAGGCTGCAAGGTGGCATTGCGGTCAACGAAATGATCGTGTCCATCCTGAACAAGCCGTTCATGGCATTTCCCGACGATGTGCAAGTCGTCCTGAAACTTGGACGCACCACTACGTTCGAACTACCTAAAGACCCCAAGTTCCCGCCGATACGCGAGATTGGCCGTCGCCGGTTTATCGATACCGGAGCGTTCCTCGAATGGATCGGGATCGAAGTGCGGGGGATGCGGCATGACTATTCTACCGGGTCTCCCGCGACCATACTGGCTGCTAAACGAAGACCGGAACAAACTTCTGAGCCGGTATCGTGATACCGGTCCAGATGAAGGGATCGACCTGCTAATCACCAGCCCGCCGTTCAACAAGGGCAATTCGCCTCAGAAGCGCGACGACGGTTTTCGGAAACTGGGCCTAAAGGACAAAAAGTCATTCTCAGGAATCAACGACTATTTCGATGATCTTCCTGAACAGGAATTTCAGGATGGGCAAGTCGAATGGCTGAACACCGCTGCTCCTGCGTTTAAGAAAGATGGCATCCTAGCCTACGACATCCAAGTACGCAGAAAGAACGGGCTGATTTTGGACCCGTGGGAGTTTTTGTGCCGGGTGGATGGGCTGAAGTGTTTCGGTCAAGTGGTCTGGCACAGGAAATCGACGCACAACCACGAACCGTCGATGTTTTACCAGCACTGCGAACGCGTCTATTTGTTCCATCGCGCAGATGGAAAAAACAGGATGCGCAACGGCAAAAACAAGCTGCAAAAATCGGACTTCTGGCAGATCGAAGACGAAGTGTTGGAAGTACCGCCGATGAAAAAGGCGGAAAAGGCCGAAGCATTTGGTTTTAGCGCGGCATTCCCCAAGGATTTTGTTCGAGCAATCTGCGATCAGTTTGCGCGACCGGGTGACCTGATCTGCGATCCGCATTCCGGCTCCGGAACAACGGCAATCGTGGCGATGGAGTACGGGTGCCGATTTGTCGGTTCGGAACTGGTTCCCGACACCTACCGGAAGTCGATGGAACGTATCGAACGTGAAATGCCCGGCTCGTACAATGCAGCCACCCAACTCGCTCTGGCCGCTGAATGAAAGGCGGGCCACGACAGCACGTCGCGGCCCGTTTCAGTAAACAATGACCGGTCTGGTGTGTCTGCCCCTGACCGGTCTCCAACAGGAATATAACCGATGTTTTATCCTAAACCGAGGCTGTTTGGGTTCGTTCGTACAATGCCCCCCGGACTGTTCGGGGGTGAGCAATGATCACGATCTTTTCCGCCATCGAACCCGAGATTATCGGCAAGCGGCATTGGCTGGCCGGATCGGTGCTGCAATCCGACATGATCCCATTCATCACCCGCGCCGGTTTTTCCACCACGACCATCGCCAGCATGTCGGAACTTGCCGATCTGCTGAACGGTCTGACACCGGGTAAGAACGTGCTGCAATACCAAATCCCGGCCGCGCATGTGAATGGCGCGATCGAGGTATCCAGTAGCCCGGACAATGACCATCAGGTGACGCGCACTGGTGAGAACTTCGACTGGCCGGACGGGCGCGGTGTGATGATGTTGGACGTTGACACGCCTATCGCCCGCAAAGACCTGCTGTCGGCCATGCACGGGGCCTCTGCGGGTCTGGTGATGGCCAATGCCGTGTCAGTGGTGTCGGCGTCATCAAACATCTACCTGGACGGCGTGACGGAGCCTGTGCGCGGCCTGAGGGGGCAACGTCTTTACTACGGGGTGCGGGATGCATCTGACATCCCCCGCGCCGGTCTGGTGCTGTTCAAGCGGCTGTGGCTGGCAGGGCATGGCACAATCCTGATCGACAAGGCCGGTCGGCTACATCCCCGCACCCTGATCGACAAATCAGTTTGGGATGACGTGTCGCTGGATTTTGCGGCAGGGGCGCATTGTGGCGACGGTGTTCGACAAGATCGAAAAGCTGAAGTTCTGCCCGGTATGATGGCGATGGATTGGGTCGATACGCGGGCCGTGTCCCCCGATCTGACTCATGATGAAGAGTCGGAATTTGCGGCCCTTGTCGATGCCGCCAAGGCAAAGGCACAGCCCGAAGCGGATCGCGTCCGGGCCGAAAGGATTGATCAGCTTGTCGCGTCCGGACAGGGCGACAGGGCGCAACTGGAAGCCGTGTTCAGGGGTGAAGGCGTGGACCTGCCCCGCGACTACACAATTCACCTGGGCCGCGCACGGTCGATCACAGTGGGCGAGATAATGGACGCGCCCGGTGACCGGCAAAAGAAGTCGTGTTGCAGCCCGCTTGAACCCGATTATCGAAATTGGGCCAGGTGCGCGACGATCTTTGCCGGTCAGGGCGTCATCATCGACCACGCACATGGTGGCAATGTCCGGTATCGCATCGGCACCGGACAAGAAAGGATCGATAAGTTGGTCGCTGATGGCGTGATGCCTCCAAATCCCAGGGTTCCGACCACACCCTTGGCACCGATCACGCCCACTGACGTCGCCGAACAATTCCGCGACATGGAACCCGTACCAATTGACATGCGCGTGGTGGTCGATCCGGCGGATATGGAACCGAACGTTCGCAGTCTGGTCGATACGTTCTTCACCCATGATCAAAGGCGCACTCTGCTTTGCTGGCAAGGAGAGTTTTACCGGTGGAACGTGACGCATTGGGAAATGATCCCGAAGGACTGGATCGAAGACGTCCTGTTCCACTGGATCAGCAAGATGATGTGCACGCTGAAAGAAAAGAAGGTCGATGGCAAGGTCGTAACCTTCCCTGCCGTGATCCCCGCGACGCGACCGACCGTGGCGAACTATGTGGCTGCGCTGAAGGCCGTGACGGGCCGGTCACGGGGTAAACCAATGGGATGGCCCGATGCGCGTTCAGGGACGTGGCAGGCGGTTCAGAACGGAATTCTGGACCTTGATACCGGAAAGGTCGCGCCGCACGATCCCGACTTTTTCAACACCACGTGGATCGATGCCCCGTGGGAACCCGATGCGGTGATCAACGGGACGCGCATGGTGTCATACCTGCGTGAAATGCTGGTCTGGGATGATCAGATTTTAGCGATGCAGGAAGTACTGGGATACACCCTGTCCGGTGACACCAGCATACAGAAAGCGTTTATGCCAATCGGGAAGAAGCGGTGCGGCAAGGGAACCTTGATGCGGGTGATCAAGTCGCTGGTTGGTGGACAGTTTGCCAGTATCCGATCCACGGAACTGGGGAAGTCTTTCGCCCTGGAAAACACCATCGGCAAATCGGTTCTTGCGATACCGGATGTTAGACTAAGCCAAGACTCGGACTTCGCCGCCATCGCCGAAATGATCCTGACCGTGACCGGTGAAGATGATGTCGATGTGCCGCGCAAGCACAAGACAGCATGGCAAGGCAAGACAACTGTGCGACTGTTCCTGCTGTCCAACAGTGTGCCGCAGTTCCGCGATGGCGACGGTGTGCTTGCCAGCCGGTTCGTCTACTTCATGATGCCCAATTCGTTCTACGGGAAAGAAGACACCGGATTGCTGGACAACCTGCTGGCCGAACGTGCCGCGATACTGAAGTGGGCTGTTGATGGTTGGCAACGCCTGCGCCGACAGCGCCGGTTTACCGAGTCGGAACAGCACAAGAAGCTGCTGGAAGCGTCAGAGATACGAATGGACCCGGTTGGGAAGTTCATTGAACACTGGTTTGAAGCTACCGGAAACGGGCAAGACTTCCTTTCTACAGCTCAATTGTTCGGCTGGTTCCAGAATTACTGCGAACAGAACGACGCTGGTGTTTGGTCAATGAACGGGTTTTCCAAAACGCTGGCGTCCAAACCACTGAACATTGCACGTTCTACACGCAACGATGGGCTTGTTCGCGGCTTTGCAGGCATCAGATTGAAGGTTCAGTGACACCAACGACAGGAATTCTGAACATTATACTAATACATAAGGGCTTCATCTGAAACTTCCCTATGCGTTAGTTTTCAGAATAGATGTCACTGGTGTCACTGGGTCGTATCCTATCGTGAACGTCCAATGTTCCATAATTTTCGCTTATATCTTTCCTGAGTGGGCCTATAAGTTCCGCTTGTATGTCTGATCAGCCTAGTGCGCCCCTCACTACGCCCAGCGATGAGGGACAGACACCTCCCCTACACTTGCACCACCCACCACATACTCCTCCACCGTGCAGCATTGCACCGGCTGATGGATGGATGACGGCTCGATGCTGCCTGCCACTGACCTACCGCCCGCGCCGAAAGGGCCGTCACCGTCTAGGGGCGGGGTGGGTCGAAGGTTCGGTCGAGGGGGTCGCACCGCGCAGGGTCGTGTTCTTTAAAACCAACGACACAAAATGACCTAAGTGACAAAGCACTTCAGGGTATTATAATACCTCTAACGCGTGCCGAACATGTTCCGTGGATGGAATTTATGCTTAGATGGAAATGCGATGAACAGAGTCTCCAGCACATTTCAACAGGTTCAAGCCGCACGGGACGCTGACAAGCTGTGGGCGTGGCCGCTGGAGGCGGGTGAGCCCTCAGGCGAGGATGATTACCTTTTCCAGAAGGCGCAGCTGCAGAGGGCTCATCAGGACTGGACACCGCTTGATATTGTCAGCTTGGCCAACCTCTGCAAACTGCAATCAGACCTTTTCGATCAACATGACATGTTGAGGGAAGAAGGCATGATAGTAACCGGGGGCAAAAACGGGACAACGAAAGTTGTCAATCCCCGCGCCCGCATTGTGTTTGACTTGAACGGTAGCGTTAACAGCTTGTCCAGGAGGCTTGGCCTGACAAGTATGTCTGTCAACGACAAACGCAGCCGTGCGAACCGAGGCGAGCAGGCTCGCACAGTTAGAACTTCCATGGGATTCGACGGAAGGGATTTGATGTAGCGCCGTGCCAAGTCCGTCAGAAATCGATACCATGAGCGTTCATAAGTATAGAAAATGCAGATCAGTCGAATGAGCAATTCGGAAAACAGAAACAACGAAGAAAGTTCGAACATCCATGATGTCCGGCTGCAACTGCAATCTGCATGCCTACTGGCAAAACAAGCCTTGGAAGCAGTTGCGAACGAAAACCCCAGAACGTTCATTTGGGAGCCAGACCCTGATGTATACGCGAAGATTAACACCATCATGGCTCGGGGTGCTGATCCAAAGGAGCATCTTACCACCTCCGAATATGTACGCGTTCAGCGTCAAATCGGAAAAAACGTCAACAGATTGCGTATGGCCATCGTCCCAAAAGTATTAGTTCTGCGGGACAGCGTTTCCAAATTGGAGGACGGCTCGGGGTCCTTCACCGAGGAAATTGGAGAATTCAGGTTTATGATAGAACGCATTGCGGTGATCCACGAATTCCTATCCAAAGTAGGAAAAGTTAGCCCCCCTCTGACTGTCGCAACCTTTGAAGATTTGATTGAGATTAGCGATTTCGCTGTTTTATTGGTTGGCACTAGGTTCGATTGGAAAAAATATCAGTTTGAGAACTTTTCTGATATGCCTAAAAAACCTACTTATTCTCACGATCCAGAACACACGCGGCAAGATCATACTGCACCTCAAATTCTAAATGCCATCGACAAACTCGACAAGCACCAGCTACCCGGTGCCAGTGGCATTCTACGAGTTTTGTTGCGAGTTTGTGCATCCAAATGCAGGTGACACGATTGCTGCTGGATCGTCAAAAAAAATGATAAAAACCGATCTTGGAAGAGTTGCAGTCTATACGAAATTTGACACTAGGCTTTTTGAAATAACCACTTCAGCCGACACGGGATACGCCGAACGGATAGTGATAATCAATCAAGCTTACAAGTTCGCTGAACGCATGATTTCAACAGTGCCAGAGTTGGCCATGCAGTTAAAAAAACTTCTCTCAACAGCTGACAAGGTCAACAAAAAGAACATCCACAGAAATGTTCGTGCCTCCAAGTTTGCTTTCAACAAAGATGATTATTGCCCATGTGGATCGGGACTTCGTATAGCTAAATGCTTGCGTGGAAAGTGACTTGTCATCTCTCGAGCCTAGCGCAAATACAGCCCAATCTGCATAGCCTTGTAAGCCCCCTTTACCGTTGCCAAGTCGCCTAACTTGGCCTTCCCTTCGCTTACGCTGCCGTATCTGGCAATAATGAACTGACCCAGTTTCGTAGTAGCCAACTCGGCAACTCCACCGACTTCATAGGCCGTCAAGATACCCAATAGAAGTTGGCGTACCTCCTTGTCATGTGCACCCAACTTTCCTTGTCTGACCCCTTCAGCTCGCTCATGTCTGGTCATCGGTGGATTAACAAACAGTATATAGGACAGAACATCGAACAAATCGCTTTTGGGAGCGTCCACAAGGAGGCGTATTTCGTTTAATCGATCAGCATCGTAACCGTTGTCCGACAACTGTGTCAGGAAATGCTCCCTATTATCTGGGTCGCTCCAGATGTCACGCAGATGGTCTTCATCTTTGATCAGGTCAGACAGGTCCCCGAACAGCCTTTCCATAAATTCTGAAGCCGACATCGGTTTGCCATCGGCACTCCAATAAGTCGTAGTTTTTATGTACCGGATCGACCGTTTCTTGCCATCGGATAGCTTCACTACAAGTTTCTGTTTTGGCGGATCATCATCACCAGGCTCAAAGCCATCATCTCCGTGTTCGGGATCATCTCCCTTCGGTTCCGGCTTCGGGCCACCCTTAGGTGGCTCAGGGGCGATCGGTTCGCCGTCCCAATCGGGATCGTTGAAGTTCTCGTGGGCCTTCACAAAGTCCCAGATCGTGAAAAAGTCCTTGCCGTCATAGGTTCGGGTTCCTCTACCTATGATCTGCTTAAACTCGATCATAGACCGGATGGGGCGCATCAGGACGATGTGGCGGACGTTCCCGGCATCCACCCCTGTGGACAGCTTCTGAGAGGTTGTCAGGATCGTTGGAATGGTCTTGTCGTTGTCTTGAAAGGCTCTCAAGTGTGCATCGCCAATCTTACCATCATCGGCAGTGACACGCTGACAATAATCGGGGTCAGTGCTGGCCTTTTCCTGATTGATAAGATC
Source organism: Falsiruegeria sp. JB4-1 (assembly GCF_055693495.1). Lineage (NCBI taxonomy): Bacteria > Pseudomonadati > Pseudomonadota > Alphaproteobacteria > Rhodobacterales > Roseobacteraceae > Falsiruegeria > Falsiruegeria sp. JB4-1. Next base: position 2,208,036 of record NZ_JBVFTZ010000001.1, on the reverse strand, counting down.
GCGAACGAGGGCTGCATGGTCTTGGGTCGCACAGAAGACCAACGCCTTTTGTCGCTGATCCACTTCCTGTAAATACTCCAAGACCCGGCTGCGTTCGCGTTCTTCGATCACGATCTTGGTATTGAAGTCGCCCTCGGTAAACGTGTCTCCAATCTCGACCTCACCTTGGATCACCTCGTCTTCGGGGTTCCAGACGTAGGCGTCGATAGTGCTGGCCATCTGGCGCACCTTAAAGGGAGTCAGGAAGCCATCTTCGATCCCATCTCTCAGAGCGTAGGTATAAACTGGATCACCGAAATAGGCGTAGGTATCGGCGTTATGTTTGCGTTGCGGTGTAGCCGTTAGGCCAAGCTGCACAGCGGGCGAGAAATATTCCAGAATGCCCCGCCACTGGCTTTCGTCCTTGGCCCCGCCCCGATGGCATTCATCAATGATGATGAAATCAAAGAAATCCTCCGGGTAGTCGTGAAACACCGGGTCGCCTTCACCAGTCATGAAGGTCTGAAAAATGGTGAAGAAAATGCTGGCGTTCTTTGGAACGCCGCCTTTCTTGCGGATGGTCTCCGGATCGATGCGGGTGATGGCATCAGGGGGAAAGCAGAAAAGGCGTTGTAAGCCTGATCGGCCAGAATATTGCGGTCAGCGAGAAACAGAATGCGGGGGCGTCGTGTTGGCTCCCCTGTCAGGCTCCATTTGGCCTCAAACAGCTTCCAGGCGATCTGAAAGGCAATAGAAGTCTTGCCGGTCCCTGTGGCCAATGTCAGCAGGATACGGGTGTCGCCCAACGCCACGGCTTCTAAAGCCGCTGTGATCGCGTTGTGTTGGTAATACCTTGGTTCCCACTTGCCGCCGTCGGTCTCAAACGGCACGGCTCCGAACCTATCCCGCCAGTCGTTGGCTTTGCCAAAGGTGCGATCCCATAGCTCATCTGGTGTCGGGAACGGTAGGGTCATGTCGCCTTCAACCCCAGTGTCCATGTCGATGGCATACCAGCCCAGCCCGTTGCTGGCATAAGCAAATCGGGATTTCAGGCGCTGGGCGTAGTCCTTGGCTTGCCCAATGCCATCCCGATAACTGACGCCAGCGCGTTTGGCCTCTAGTACTGCCAGCTTGTGGCCCCGATACTCCAACACGTAATCGCATTTCAGCGATTTGCCGCGTGTGCCACCAGACTGAATACGACCAGGGCAGATCAGCTCCTCGCGAATGCGAGACCCTGGCCCGACACCCCAGCCAGCGGCCTGCAATACTGGCAAAATGCGATTGGTTCGTGTTTCTGCTTCTGTTTCGTCGTAAATATTCATGCTGCCAGAGTCCTAGCCTTGCCTATCTTATGGATTTCATTTTTTCCATGAAATCGGTCCACAACTTATAGGCAATTTCCTGATCCTTTTGAGCTAACTTGAAATCGCGCAGGGATGACAACGGATACCAAAGCTTGTCCTGTTCCTGATACAAAACCTGCGAATAGACATTCCCACTATGTGAAATACGCCAGGGCTCATAGACTTCTGACAAAATGGTCAGCGCATGGTTCAGGCTTTGTGCATCAAAATCCGAAACACAGTCTGGAAGTAGGAACTTTGAGGATTTCAGTTCCTTCGGTTTTCGCCCTTCAATAAATAGCCAAAGGCCGCCCGAAGATGTTGCAGGCTGCTGCAACTGACGTTCAGTAGGTGGCCCTAATGTTAGTTCAAAGAAGCTGGGTGTTTTGCCAGTCCATCTGGAAGTTGTTATGTTGGCGATTTCGGTCCGCCAATAAGGCCAGTCAATTAACTGCTTCTGTTGCTCCGCAGAAATGCCAGTGCCTGGCTTTGTGTGCAATACAGCACGCAACTTGGTGCCGGGGTCCAAGATTTTCATAACGGTTATTGACATCATCTGCCGGACCAGATTTTTGTCCTTAACGGCAGACATCGGCAAGACCAGTTCAGCGGACTGACCGTCGTCGACTGGGATCGCACCTCCAAACTCCAATTCCCAAGCCCCTTCCACGAACCGGACGGGCAATCTCAATTTTCTCTCGTTACTATTTGGCATCTTGGACTATTGCCTCACGTCAACTCGCCCGCAAAGGCTTTTTGCAGAAGGGATTGGCGGAGTTCGTCGAGGTCTTGGAGCTTGGCAGTGTAATAATCCACAAGATGAGCTGACTCGGCCCGCACTGCCTCAAGTGCATCACAAATTTGTTCTTGAACCGCGACTGGGGGATGGCAGATATGGAATGCCTTTACCTCGGGAAAATAAATCGTTTGATGAACAGACCCACTAGCAAAGCGCCTAATGTCGTCCCCTTGTGCCAACAAGAGGAACTTGAGAAAATCTGGAAGTAGGGCGCTTCCGCACACCCAATTCACGAAATCCTGGCTGGTAGCCATATCGGTTCCCATCACTGTCACATACCCAACTGACGCCGTTCTGGACAAACATACGGTTCTTGCCGGGAGAATGCGGGCACTGGAGTTGGCGATACCAAGAGAGTTGGTGTTCTCAAATGTTGTGATCACCTCTTGGCCATGATGATCCCGAGCATCTTTGATGCCAATCCAAGGAACATCTCCACCCCAGTATTCAGGCCGTTTCCGGCTTGGAGTGTGGCCACTTTCCAAGCGTGCCAAATCCGTCAACTGAGTCCACTTCCAGCCCTGTCGAGGACTATGATTCATTGGCAATACAGCAAGTGAATACGCACCCTCAATAGGCCTTAGAGTCGCCCCTCTCCCACCTGTCTGTGTAGAGCTTTTTTCCTTTTCGCTGACTTTTGGTTGGATTTAGAACCAACCACATCACCGGTTAGGCTTGTTTCCCATTTCCGCGAGTCATTGCCAAACACGCTCCGGAGAACACTGGGAAAAACTCCCGCGCGTTTTGGAGGTTGGCTTCGGCGTGGGTGCGGGCGTGGGCCAGACCCTCGACGGCCTCGTCCAGAACCGCAACAATCCGCTGTTGTTCTTCGAGCGGTGGGAGGGGAAAAGGAATGGACCTAATTGTTTTCGCGGAAAGATGTTTGACCGTGGTAAAAGAAGTCACATCCTCAATGTCTTTTAGGAATTTGTTTATCCCGTAATACAAGAAACGTGGCAGCAGTGACCCAGAGAATTGCTCTAGTCTGCAAACTCGTTGGTTTAGAAGCGCAGGTTTCCCGTGCCACTCGTGGCAACGAAACTCACCATCCATTCCAATCAGGTAGTCACCTTCATTGACCAAGTATTGCGGATCATAGTCGCCCATGAAGTTGACCACCGTCCGCGAACCAGATTTTAGATCGCGGATGCGAATAAGTGGTGTGCCTTCAGTCTCGCTAAACTGCTTGGATTTGAAGGCAAATCCATTCTGTATAGACAGAAGTTCACCAAGCGGCTTGACCTCCCAACCGTCCTTCACAGCATCCTCCGAATGTTTTCCAGAATGCCCGCTGTTTCAGCATCCCGTGCCAGCATGTCGGCAATAATCTCTTCAGGGGACCGCAAGGGGGCCTCCTCGGGGGTATTGGGGTTCTTGACCGACAGGTCACAGGTGTCTTCGTCCAGTTCGCCCTTGCTGACGCTCCAGCTCTTTGGGCTGTCGGCTTTGACCTTCTGCAGTTCCACAAATTCGGCCAGATCGGCATCGTTCAGCGGGTTGGTCTTGCCCAAAGACCGACCAGGGTCGAGTTGATAGACCCAGATGTCGCGTGTCGGTGCGCCCTTTTCAAAGAACAGCACCACGGTCTTGACCCCGGCCCCCTGAAACGTCCCCTGCGGGCAGTCAAGGATGGTATGCAGGTTGCAGCTGTCTAGCAGCTCTTTGCGCAAGTCCACGCTGGCATTGTCGGTGTTGGACAGGAAAGTGTTCTTGATCACCACGGCCCCACGCCCCCCGCGCGAAGTTTGCGGATGAAGTGCTGCAAAAACAGGTAAGCTGTCTCACCCGTGCGAATGGGGAAGTTCTGTTGCACCTCTTTGCGTTCGCCACCACCAAAGGGGGGATTGGCCAGCACGATGTCGTGGCGGTCCTTTTCCTGAATATCCATCACGTTTTCATTGAGCGTGTTGGAGTGGACAAGGTTCGGCGTTTCGATGCCGTGCAGGACCATGTTCATGATGCCGATGATATAGGCCAGGCCCTTCTTTTCCTGTCCATAGAAAGTTGTGGTCTGCAGCGTCTCCCAATCCGAGGCCGACAGGTTGTCGGTGCGCATGTACTCAAACGCTTCGCAGAGGAAGCCCGCAGAGCCTACGGCACCATCATAGATGGTTTCACCCACCTGAGGGTCGGTGACCTTGATCATTGCCCTAATTAGGGGACGTGGCGTGTAGTATTCGCCGCCGTTCCGACCGGCATTGCCCATGCGGCGGATGCGTGTTTCATACAGTTCGGAGAGTTCGTGGCGCTGTGCCTGGGTGTTGAAGGCCAGACCGTCGATAACCTCCAGCACGTCGCGCAGAATGTAACCGGACCGGAATTTGTTGCGAAGCTCGGTGAAAACCTCGCCGATCTTGTATTCAATAGTGCTGGCATGCGCAGCGGATTGCCGGAACGCGGCCAGGTACGGGAACAGCTCATTGTCGACAAAGGCGACCAGATCATCACCGATGCGGGCTGCGTTGTGGTCAAATTTGCCATTAACTTTAGGAGCAGCCCACTTATCCCAGCGATACTGGCCGTCGATGATCGGGGTGTAATCCTCGCCATCCAGCTCTGCCCTGTCCTGGCGTTCGTTTTCGAGGTCGTGCAGGTACTTGAGGAACAGAAGCCAGGAGGTCTGTTCAACATAGTCCAACTCGTTGGCGATGCCCTCTTCCGCGCGGAGGGCTTTTTCGATGCTGTTGAAGGCGTTTTCGTACATGGGCTTCCCGATACTGCTCTGTCGCAACATCACATTGTGGCGGAGGATGTTCAATGCAACAGTTCCACCTTAAGCAGAATGGCTGTTGGAAGGTTCTCGAAAAATACTGACCGAAATTCGCAAGAAATTGACATCTAAATCAAAGAACGTCGCGGGTTTGATGCCCACCTTTCATTTGAGATTAGAGAACACGGAGGAGTTTTGGTAATGATGTTCGATCAAAATCAGTTAAGCAGGGGCGAGCATCTAGCCGTTGGGATGGTTGTAAGAAACACCCGCAACAATGGCAGGCATGTGTCGCCGGAATGCAAGGTTTTGGAGATTGACGAAAAGAAAGGCATGGCACTAGTTCACCGTTATGGCGGTGATGACCGTGAGCTTTGGGTTCCAAACGAAAACTTAGTCGAGTGGGATGATGAAGGCCGGAAGGTTTTCTATACCTATATTTGGGGTTCCGCTGCCGGTTCTTCGAAAGGTTACCCCATGACGTTCACCGGAAAAGGTGCGCGGACCATGGCGAAGAACAGAAGTAAGCCAGGTGATTTGGTCTTTGGGATTGTGTCCAATAACCCAACCTCAGGCGCACCAATTGATCCTAAACTTGCCGGTCGTGTCGCCTGTGTTTGGCAGATAACACATGCAACAGCAGATACCGCAGATTTCGGAATTACCTCTCAAAGCGAATGGGACACCGACGAGAACGGCGACTATCGATGGCCTTATGCACTCCGTGCGATGCGCATTTGGGGGATCGACGAACCACCTCGTTTTCGCGATCTGGATGGATATGACAGGACCACGCATCACATGGATGCTGTTACAACCATTCGCGAGGTGAGTGATCCAATTTTGGTCGACTCATTGATGGGACTTCAAACCACTGAAGTCGAGCCAATGCAGCCTCAATTCAGTTCCATGGAAGGCCAGGTTATTAAGCTGCTCAACAAACACAGAAACCCTTATTCTGTTGAGCCGCAGACTCATGAGTTTTGGTATGTTTACGTGCTGACCTTGGGAGGCACTGTGAAAATCGGATACAGCCACAATCCTCAGAGCCGATGTGACGCCTACAATCTGGGAAGGATACCAGAGCGAGGCGAGAAACTGTGGCAATTGTCGGGAACGCAACCCTACCCTTCGGAACAGGCTGCGCAAGCTGTTGAGGCCGAACTACATCGAGCATTCGCCGCAAGCGTCACTGAGCACAATCAGGAGGTATTCATTGGCGTTGAAGCCATCGACGTCATGACGAAGATTGCCACATTTCGTTATCAACAGTCAGATTAGGTCTTGGGCGATCATTCAACAGCATAACACGTGCCTTGTTGAGGTGGGTAAACTCGTGGAAGGAAGACCCATCTTGACGCTAAGACATCGAGGCTTAACCAAATGGAACCCCTACGTCTCCCCCATATCGCTTCACCGTTGGATACCAGCCCAGTACGTGACGCTATCCGTCCATCAAAGTTCAACAAAGTCCGCATATTTTTGAACTAGTTTTTGAACAATCTGCCAGTTAAATCATAAATTCATAGTGAATCATCCAAGTTCACACACCCTTCCCAAGCTTAAGTTACGGGTTCGATTCCCGTTACCCGCTCCATCCCCAACAGCTGGTTTGACGTTTGCACTCCTTATGGTGCTATCCCCAAGGGAACATTTCCTAACCGTCCGCCGGACAATTCCCCTTATTCCGACAAACACGCACTTTCGCCATCACAAATTGGCGAAACGCGCGTGCGCATTGCCTGAAACTCTCAAATACCGCACAGTAAGCTACGGAGAAATAGACAATAATCTTGTTCAGGGGAGAGAACATGAATTGCCTCACTCGACAAATTGACTGTGTGCGTAGCGCGATTTTGGGCCTGATTGCTGCCCTATGTTTGATTGTTGGACCAGCGATAGCCCAGGATGAAAGCACAGAAGCATCTCAAGCTGAGGCAACAGAGCAAACATCAACGCTTGTTGCCAAGGCGCTTTCTACCAAGGTTTCACAATCAGATTTGCAGGTACTCATGGTACCTATGACGGCAGCAGAGTCGTCAGAATTGGTCCAAGGATGGCAGGACCACGTTCGATCCCAGCTGGAGAAAATGTCCTACCTGAACCTCGAACTAAACGGTGCGTCCGGGTCCGGGGCAAGTACCCTCAGAGAACAACTGACTAAAGAGCAGCAGACCAGCAAGAACTACCTTGCTAATTACAAAGCAACCCTTTCCGGTTGGCAGGAAAAGGGTGCTACGCCAGAAGAGTTGAAGCCATTTCAGGACTACGCTTATGCAGCTGCCTCGGGAGCCTTGAGAACCAGTGATTTCAAAACACTGGCAGGGTCAGCCATCACTTGGTTGACGGCTACAGATGGTGGATTGGGTTTCTTGTTCAACATCCTGATGGTCGTGGTCGCAATCTGGGTCTTGATGTTCATTGCGCGGACGGCCCGGCGCATGACCCAACGCGGTCTGGAACGGGTTCCGTCAATTTCCAAGCTGCTCAAGACCTTTATCTGTACCGCTGCATATTGGGCGGTGATGACCCTTGGCATCCTGATTGTCCTTGGCCTGTTTGGTGTGAATGTCACTCCACTTTTTGCCGTCCTGGGTGGTCTGTCGTTCATTCTCGGGTTCGCTCTGCAGGAAACGCTCGGAAACCTTGCCAGTGGGCTTATGATCATGGTCCTCAAGCCATTTGACACCGGCGATTACATTCAAATCGGCAGTTCCTCAGGCTTTGTCGATGAAATGTCTGTTGTTTCCACCAAGATCCGTACCTTCGACAATCAAATCATTGTCGTTCCAAACAGCAAGATCTGGGGGGACATCATCACCAATGTCAGCGCATCTGAAACCCGACGCGTCGATCTGGTTTTTGGAATAGGATATTCCGACGATGCGGCCCTGGCCATCGAAGTGTTGAGCAAGCTGGTTGAACAACACGCATTGTGCCTCAAGGATCCGGTTCCGGAGATTTTTGTTGGGGAACTTGGAGAGAGTTCAGTCAACATCTTCTGTCGACCCTGGTCCAAGAACGATGATTACTGGACCGTCTTCTGGGATCTGACCGGACAAGCCAAAATAGAGTTTGATGCTGTCGGAATTTCGATTCCCTTCCCGCAGCGAGATGTTCATCTCATTCCTGCAGAAGGAGTAACACAATGAAATCGTTTATCCTTTGTATTCTATTTTTGGTATGCGCGAGCGCTTCAGCACTCGCACAAACCGCTGGTGAACTGCCCCTTCAAGAACAAAGGGACGACCCGGCCTTTCTTGCTCCTGTCGTGGTGGATGGGGACAAGTTGTTCCTCATTCGGGGCTCGACGGCATTGCCCGCAAGTGAACGGGCAGATCGTATCCAGCAACGCATCACTGACACGGCCGATGCATTGCAGACGGATGATTTTGAAATCAGTATCCGCCCCGGAGAGTTTGGCCGAGATATTCTGATCAATGGCCAGATGGTCACGGTCACAACCGTTGCAGACGCCGAATTTGAACAGATGGAGATTGAGGTTCTGGCCGGGCTGCAGGCTCAAGCCATCGACCGTGCAATCAGGACTTATCGGGAAAACAGATCCCAGTCGGCTCGCATTGACAGCGCGCTTAGTGCTATCGCCTGGTCGGTCGGCTTTCTTGTTATTAGTCTTTTGTTTTTTACGCGCAGAAAACGGGTCTCGGTCATGGTCGAGCGCCTTGTCGCAAAACGTTCAGCGCAGGTTGAGGCAGCTACAAAATCTATCCTGCAACGAAAGGCGCTAACAAGCCTTGTGACGTTTTTGGTCCAGATCCTGATGTGGTCAGCCTATCTCATTCTGTTTTATTACTACCTGAGTTTCGTGCTGCTCTCCTTTGCCGAAACAAGACCAGTTGCCGAGTTGCTGTTGAAATACGTCAGTGAACCCCTGCTGAGGGTCTTGCAAGCCGTGATCGCCTATCTACCGAACTTGATCATGCTGGCGATCATCGCGATCATCGCCAAATACCTGATCGAAGGGGTTCGCATCTTTTTCGACAACCTCGAACAAGGCGTCTTTGAAATCAAAGATTTCGAAACCCACTGGATCGGTCCGACCTTTTTCTTGACCAAGATCCTGATCATCGTAATCGCACTGGTCTTTGCATATCCCTATATACCCGGCTCGGATTCGCGTGCCTTTCAGGGTTTGACCATCCTGGCTAAGCGTTATGGTTTCGTTGGGATCCAACACGGTTGTTTCAAACATGATGGCAGGCCTTTTCGTCATCTACCGACGCAGCACCAACATCGGTGATCGCATTCAAGTTGGCGACAAGATTGGCGACGTAGTCGAAATCAAGCTTATGGAAACCGTGGTCAAATCCATCAAGAACGAAATGATCAGCATTCCCAATGCACAGCTTCTTGACTCGGAAGTCATAAATTACTCCCGAAAGGTGGATGGGCGGGGCATTTTGGTTCACACTACGGTTGGTATCGGTTACGAAGAGCCCCCACAAAAGGTGAAGGCAATGCTGATTGAAGCCGCTCACCGGACGCAAGGTTTGAAGAAGAGCCCTGCTCCCTTCGTGCTATGGACCCAATTGGCCGACTACGCGATCAACTACGAAATTAACGCGTTCACGTCTCGCGGGGCCAGTCTTCCAAAAATTCGATCGGACTTGCACGAAAACATCGTGGAAGTATTCAATGAGAACGGAACCCAAATTATGACCCCGTCCTACATCTCGGACCCCGAGGTCCCAAAAATTCCCGAAGCGCCGTGGGATGGAAAACTCCAGAGGTCAATCGCAGACGAAACTTGAAAGCGCATCACCTGCACTGTTAAGCAGAAGGGCGGTCAACGCCCTTCACTATGCCTAGGCGTTCATAACAGCACACTGTTGAACTGATCCCTAAGGTTCCGCTTGAGAACCTTTCCGGTCGCATTCCGCGGAAGAGTGTCCACAAACACGACTTTATCGGGTTTTTGCCAACCGGCGATCTTGCCTAGCAAAAAAGCCCAATAGCTCCTGTTCTGTTGCAGTTTGACCCGGTGCAAGAACAGCAATCAACAGCGGGCGCTCATCCCATTTTGGATGTGGAACACCCACAACAGCCGCATCAGCCAGCTTTGGATGAGCAACCGCAATGTTTTCCAGTTCAACCGAACTGATCCATTCACCGCCCGACTTGATGATATCCTTAGAGCGATCACGTATGGTCATGTAGCCGTCTGCGTCGATGCTAGCGACATCGCCCGTAGCGAACCACCCGTCTTGCAGCAAGGCCTCATCCTGTTTCAGAAAATAGCTGTCCAGCACCCAGTGTCCCCGCACCATCAAATCGCCTTGTGATGTTCCGTCGTTGGGCAGGTCCCGTCCCTCGTCATCCACGATCTTGAGCTCGACTCCAAACGGTGGACGGCCCTGATTTTCCCGCAGAACATTCTGTGCGTCCTCGGGTAAATCAAGGTGTTTTCCCAAGAGTGTATTAGTTGACCCGAGTGGGCTCATCTCAGACATGCCCCAGGCATGAATGGTCTCAACCCCGTAGATATCGCGAAATTCGCTCATCATTGACGGCGGACAGGCTGACCCACCAATCACTGTTCGTTCCAGACTATTTAGCTGTGTGTTCGACTCACGCGCATATGCAAGAAGGCCCGCCCAGATCGTCGGCACTCCCATCGCAAGAGTCACGCCATAAGTGTCGATCAGATCCACAAGCGCTTGCCCCTGAAGATCGGGTCCCGGCAGAACCATACGTGAGCCGGACATAGCGCAAGCGTAAGGAGAGCCCCATGCATTGACGTGAAACATCGGCACAACCGGCATGACCACATCGCGTGCTGAATACCCGACACAATCTAACGTATTGGATGCAAAGCTGTGCAGAACCGTGGACCGATGAGAATATAGAACCCCTTTTGGGTTTCCGGTGGTTCCCGAAGTATAACAAAGGCTTGATGCGGTTAATTCATCCAAATTCGGCCACTCGAACGACCTGTTCCCTTGCTCAAGCAACTCGTCATAGAATTTTAGTCCGGGGATTTTGGCAGCAGCCTCAGCGTTGCGCCCACTCATCAGGACAACGTGATCGAGGTCGGGCAATTGATCCAACAACGGCGCAATAAGGGGCACAAATGTTTCATCCAGAAACAAGACCTTATCCTGAGCGTGATTGATGATGTAGACGAGTTGTTCTGGAAACAAACGCGGATTGATGGTGTGGCAGACGAACCCCGCGCCGGATACACCATAATAGATCTCAAGATGCCGCCGATTGTTCCACGCCAATGTTGCAACCCGCGTTTGCGGATCCAATCCCAATTCAGTCAAGGCAGATCCCAGCCTACGTGCATTTTCGGCAATGCCTGCCCAATTTGTCTGTTCTATCCCACCGCTCGTTTCAACCGACCAGATGTCGGTATCTCCGTGGTATCGCGCGGCATGATCTATGAGCGATGAAATCAGTAGTGGCTGGGCCATCATCTGTCCGAGCATCCCGAATCCTCCTATTGGTCGGCCATTTTTGGGTGATCAGGCCGATTCCCCCTTTCTGTGATAACCACAGAACTCAATTGTCAGACAATTCAGGATGACTTGTTCTGTCAAGGGATAAGACAGTTGTGACAATTGCTTGCACCCCACCGCAGCAATCACTAGCAATTCGGACATGGATATCCGATTTCATACGCCGCTATCGGCCGAGGAACAGCTTGAGTTTGGTTTGAAGACACCTCAGCCCATGGCGCTAGCTGACAAAGTCCGCTTTGCCGAACTCGACCCCTTAGGTCACGTTAACAACAAAGCTTACGTCGAGTGGTTCGAAACCCTGCGCGTCGGTTATTTCGACACGCTTTGCGCGCAGCACTTTGCAGGATTACCTGAACCGAGACTGGTAATCCGAAGCGCACATATCCATTACGTACGTGAAATGCTGGCATCCGAAGTTTATGTTGCTACGGCCAGAACCAGCGCTTTTCGCAACACCTCTTTCACAATCGAACAACAACTTTGGTCCGGCGATTTGCGCGCGACCCTGACCGGAGTGATGGTCCTGCTGAAGTCTGACGGATCCGGCAAGTATCCCTTGCCTCAGGGGTTGCGCGACGCTTTTGTCTCACATGACGGCGCCACACCCTCTACCTGAATCACTCACGATGTTTCAGTACGTAGTGAACCAGCGCCGCAGTTGAGCCATCCTTGTCGTCGGTTCCTTTTTCACCATCCACGATCTGTGCCAAAGACGTGGCAAGTTCCTTACCCAACTCTACGCCCCACTGATCGAAAGAATTGATCCCAAGGATCACCCCTTCAACGAAAACTCGATGTTCATAAAGCGCAATGATTTGGCCCAACACAAACGGCGTCAGCTTCGGATAGATCAACGTAGTGGAAGGGCGATTGCCAGCAAACTCTCGGTGACGAGCCTGTCGCTCCAACGCACTTCCGGTCAAACCGCTGGAGGCCATCAACTCACGCGCTTGTTCCAACGTCCGGCCAAGCATCAAAGCTTCGGATTGAGCCAGGCAATTGGCCACCAGCAACCGATGATGATGGGACAGCTCAGGTTCGTGCCCGTTGGCTGCGACCATAAATTCACAAGGCACCACGTCCGTGCCTTGATGGATCAACTGATAGAACGCGTGCTGGCCGTTTGTACCCGGCTCACCCCAAACCACGGGGCCCGCTGGGATTGACAGGCGCGAACCATCCATGGCCACAGATTTGCCATTGGATTCCATCTCCAATTGCTGAAGATATGCAGGCAGTTTTGAAAGGCGTTGGTCATAGGGAAGAACAGCGCGGGTAGGAAAGCCACTTACCTGGTGGTGCCAAATCCCAACCAGTGCCAGCATCACAGGCATGTTTTCTTGCCAGTCGGCAGTGCAGAAATGGCGGTCCATCTCTTGTCCACCTCGCAGGAACGCGTCAAACGCTTGCGGGCCAATGGCAAGCATCACCGGTAATCCAATAGGTCCCCATACCGAATACCGACCGCCAACCCAGTCCTCGAACCCGAACACATGTTTGGGCAAAATTCCAAAGGAACCCGTTTTGTCCAGCGCCGTTGACACAGCCGCAAACTGGCGCTCCGGGTCGCCTCCACCTTCGGACATCCAGGCCCGCGCTGTACGCGCGTTGGTCATGGTTTCGACAGTGGTGAAAGTCTTGGACGCCACAACCACAAGAGTTGTTTTGGGATCAAGTTGTCGCAATGTGTCCGATATGTGCGCGCCGTCAACGTTGGAAACAAAATGGCACGTCGGCCCGTCATGGTAAGGCGCCAATGCCAGCGTCGCCATTGCAGGACCCAGGTCAGACCCACCGATGCCGATACTGACCACATCTGTGATCGCTCCGCCGGTACCGGTGATCTTGGCAGTTCTGACATCCCGCGCGAAACCGCGCATCCGCTCAAGGGTCGCCAACACTTCTGGCATAACATCCTGATCGTCGACGTAAACCGCATCACCGTCCAGATTGCGCAGGGCCGTGTGCAGCACGGCGCGTTCTTCGGTTTCGTTGATCGCGAGACCAGAGAACATCGCGTCGCGCCTTTCGGCCACACCAGCCACTTTACACAGATTGATCAGTGCGTTGCGTATTTGGGAGTCAATTTGGGTTTTAGAATAGTCGAACCGCAGATCACTGGTCTCAACCGAAAACGCAGTGACCCGATCAGCTTCGGCTTCAAACAATTCCTTGATCCGGCGACCATTGCTCGCCGCGCACAAATCGTGCAGTTCCGTCCACATATAGATACCTGTTACTCTGCCCAATATACGTTGGTGTTGCTCAAAACGGCCGAAATCGGGGCCTCCTCCGGGGGCATGGTCATAGACCGCTCAAGCGCTTCGCGTTTTTCTCGCCCATAGATCACCAGATGCTTTGACAAGGCCCCGTTCAATACGGTTGCTGTCAAAGAAACCCTGGCCTCGGGTTGAGTCTGGGGGCGCGCCATGGTCAAAACCCGTGCATCTGATGCCAGACTTGCTTCTAGCCCATCCATTCCCGGAAACAGGGACGCGGTGTGCATATCTGTCCCCATCCCCAGAACCAGAACCGACAATGGCAAGTGAGGAGCCAAAGTTGCTTCGGTTTCCGACAGATGGTCCTCAACCGATTGTTCACCGTCAAACAGCGATAGAAAATTCGCGGTAGATGCGCGATCTACCAAAAGACGTTCCTTGATCAGCCTGGCATTCGAGCGATCGTCACTTTCCGCCACACAACGTTCGTCAGTTGGCAGAACGTGAACTCGGTGCCACTCTAGGTTGGATGCACATAGCGCATCAAAAACCGGCCCCGGCGTGGTTCCGCCAGGAACTGCAAAAGAAACGGTTTCATGATGCAGCAAAGCAGTTTCCAAAGCCCCTGCCAGAATATTGGCGACGTCTATCGCCAGCATATCTCGATCGGCATATTCCACTAGTCTCATGGGTCGATTCCCTGCCAATGGCGACCGTCACGTTTGATCAGCAGTTCAGCGTCGCCGGGTCCTGTACTGCCGCTTTCGTAAGGCTTGGGCACATCGCCGCGTGCCTCCCATCCAGCGATCACCGGATCGGTCCAGGCCCAAGCGGCCTCGACCTCGTCCCCGCGCATGAACAGGGTCTGATTGCCACGCACGACATCCATGATCAGCCGTTCATAGGCATCAGGCGGATCTTGTCCCTCAGGTCCAAGCGCCTCGGCAAAGGACATGTCCAGTGGCACGTCGACCAGCCGCATGCCACCCTGCCCCGGTTCCTTGATCGTCACCTTGAGCGTGATACCCTCGTTCGGCTGCAATCGGATCGACAGGACGTTGGCATGGCGCCCGGCGTCCGCTCCAAATATCGAATGCGGCGCGTCCTTGAACATGACGTTGATCACAGATGACCGCGCCTTAAGCCGTTTGCCAGTACGCAGGTAGAACGGCGTGCCTGCCCACCGCCAATTGCTGATGCGGGTCCGCAAAGCAATATAGCTTTCGGTGGTACTGCGAGGATTTCCCACGGCCTCGCGGTAACTTGGATGCTCTTCGGCTTCTCCGTCACGCGCCAAATACTGCCCACGCACGATATGATGAGGTTCAACCGCATCAAGAGCACGGATGACTTTTAATTTTTCGTCCCGCACCGCATCCGGATCAAACTTGGCTGGCGGTTCCATCGCGATCAGGCACAGAAGCTGCATCAAGTGGTTTTGCATCATGTCCCGCATGGCACCAGCGCGATCATAATACTCGCCTCTGCCCCCGACGCCGACACTCTCAGCAACCGTAATCTGGATATGATCAACGTATTGGCTATTCCAAAGTGGCTCGAACAACATATTGCCGAACCGGACCGCCATCAGATTCTGTACCGTCTCTTTGCCCAGATAGTGATCGATGCGATAGATCTGGCCTTCGTGAAAATGATCCGCCAAAGTCGCATTCAATGCCTTGGCGCTGTCCAGATCATGACCGAAGGGTTTCTCAACCACGATCCGGGTATGGTCATTGACCATCCCATGCGCCTTTGTACGCTGCGCCAAGGAACCGAACAGACGCGGCCCGACTGAAAAGTAATAGGCCCGCACCCGATCTCCGGTGATTTTGGCAGACAACTCTTGCCAGCCAACGTCTCCCAAGGCATCAACCGCCACGTAATCCAGACAGGACAGGAACCCGTCCAGCGTGCCATCTTCACAGTGGCGCGGTGTCGAAAACTCCTTGATCGCTTCGGCGACAAAAGCACGATAGGCATCTGCATCCTGCGTTCGACGTGCAGCCCCTATGATCCGCGCCTCCTGCGGGATCTGCCCCGCACAATACCGGCGGAACAAAGCGGGCAGGATCTTGCGTCGCGCAAGATCGCCAGTACCGCCGAAAATGATCAGATCGAAAGGATCGACCGGGATGACACGTGAAACCATGATCCGTCCTTAATCTCTCTTACTCGCAAAGTCCAATGTTAGCGCAAACAATTCTTCAATCCCAATGCTTCACAAGTCTGTCAGACGATCATCGGCGACTTTAACTTCTTTCCCAAAATAGGCTAGATGAAACCTTGAGCAGCAAGGTGAAAGTTCATGAAAGACCTCGGATCGCAGATCGCAAATGTCGGCAAGTTTGAAGACAGTTTTGTGACAGCCAAAGGAGAAACCCGCGCCTCGGTCGCGCTGGTCCAGCCGGAAACGCTGTGGTTCAACACGGGCACGCTGTGCAACATCCAATGCGTCAATTGCTATATCGACAGCAGCCCGACCAATGACGCGCTTGTCTACATCACAGCGGACGAGGTGCGTGACTATCTTGACCAGATCGCCGAGCGCAAATGGCCCATCCGCGAGATCGGCTTTACCGGCGGCGAACCGTTCATGAACCCGCAGATGATCGACATGGCGCGGGCCTCGCTGGAACGCGGTTTCGAGGTGCTGATCCTAACGAACGCCATGCGTCCTATGATGCGCAAATCCATGCGCGAGGGATTGATGGAGTTGCAACGCGATCATGCCGACAAGCTGACACTGCGCATCTCGGTCGATCACTATCGCCCCGACCTGCATGATGAAGAACGCGGCACGGGCAGCTTTGCCAAGACACTTGAGGGTATGCAGTGGCTGCGCGACCACGGCTTCAAAATGGCCATTGCCGGACGCTCCCTTTGGGACCATGACGAGGTTCAAAGCCGCGCAGGATATGCGGCGTTTTTTGCCCAGCATGGGTTGGACATCGACGCCCAAAACCCCGGACAAACCGTCCTATTCCCGGAAATGGACGAAACGGTTGAAGTGCCCGAAATCACGACAGCTTGCTGGGGCATTCTGGGAAAAAGCCCTGAGTCCGTGATGTGCTCGAATTCTCGGATGGTCGTCAAACGCAAGGGCGCTGACAAACCGGCGGTACTGGCGTGTACTCTCCTGCCCTATTCACCTGAATTCGAACTTGGCCAAACTCTTGAACAGGCCGAATCCGACGTGCAATTGAACCACCCCCATTGCGCCAAGTTTTGTGTCTTGGGCGGGGCAAGTTGTTCAGCGTAGCCTAATTTAGTTCCGGAGATGGCCAATATTTGGTTCCGCTGGCATTGGCGTTTACCCGCCAGCCTGTCTTGTCCAGTACAAAAAATGAACGCCCCTCGAGGAAACGTACAGATTCACTGCTGCTTTCCTGCCCTTGCATGGCACCTGCTTCGGCTGTCGCGTCATATCCATTGGTGACAAAGCCATCAAAGTCAGCCTGCGTTTCGAACATGATCACGAACTTGCTGACAAAACCACCAATCCCGAATGCGGCCCCCACGCCGCCTGTTCCCATGTTCATATAGGTGCGTGCGCTATTGGAACCGGACACCGCAACCCCGCGCCCGTACCCGGCGCTTACTGGAAACACGGTCACCTTTCGGCTGTCAAACGCTGCATACCCCGCACTTTGATCAAACAGCTGACGCGCATCAGCATTTTCTGCCAGCAGTTGAGCCAAGATCTGCTCTGACATGGCATCCAGTCTGGCCCGTGTCGCTTCCGGTGTGTCTTCGTTGCTGACCAACTCGGCCGTTGAATCGACTGTTTCTCCAACAACCTTGGCGCCTTGTTCTACGGCGCTTCCGACAGATTGAGCGCCTTCTCCAACGGCTTCGGCGGCGCTCTCCGCGCCCTTTTTGACCTTGTCCCACAGTTTCTCAGCCGTCGCCGTGCCAGCCAGAAAGACCAGAACCGTTACAAGTCCAATTCGCAGCATAGCTACCCCCAACCCAAAGCGCGATTGGACTATGCCCCGATACTTTGATCAAAACAATCTTGTCCTGTCGCCGATCAATTCAACCGAAACTCTCCAACGACATTGCGCCATTCTCCCGGAGAAATCATTTTGCGGTGAGTGAAGCGCACGGAGTGCAGTGGGCCTTCGATCTCGCGTTGCCAAAACTCGACGAATTTGAACAACTTAGGATGATCTGGGGCCAGATCGTAGTCTTGCCAGACGAATGTGTTCAGGACGTGTATGTAATCAGGCATGTGATAGAAGAATTCCGCCGTCGTCAGCCCATACCCTTTGAGCATCAGTTCTGTTTCGCTCTGCTCCATTTTTGACCTCCATTTCTGGTTCGGTCTCTTCACCGTAGCACGAAAAAGGTTAATCGCTTACAAAAACAATGTGTTATGACTTTGTGAACAATTTCTGACAGGGAAATGAGCAGCTTGCTTGCACCCCATATACCCCTTCTGATAAGATGCATCCACAAGATATAGACCCTGGACAAAGATCGGGCAACATACGTGAGCGACACGCCAGAAACTCCTGAAAACATGGACGAAACCCCACCTGAGCGCCCCGTTTACGACGGGCCGACGGTATCCATCGAATCCGAGATGAAGACCTCGTACCTCGACTATGCGATGTCGGTGATCGTCTCTCGTGCCATTCCCGACCTTCGCGACGGTCTGAAACCGGTGCACCGGCGCATCCTGTACGCGATGCACGAGACCAGCAATTCCCACGACAAAGCTTATCGCAAATCGGCCCGCCCGGTTGGCGACGTCATGGGTAAATATCACCCCCACGGCGACAGCGCGATTTACGACGCCTTGGTGCGGATGGCGCAGGATTTTTCGATGTCTCTGCCCCTGCTCGATGGTCAAGGTAACTTTGGGTCGATGGACGGCGATAACCCGGCCGCGATGCGTTACACCGAAGTACGCATGGACAAGCCTGCTGCGTTTTTGCTGAACGACATCGAAAAAGATACGGTTGATTTCCAGGACAACTATGACGGCAAGGATCAGGAACCGACGGTTCTGCCTGCCCGCTTCCCCAACATGCTGGTCAATGGTGCTGGTGGTATCGCTGTTGGTATGGCGACCAACATTCCGCCCCATAACCTGGGCGAAGTGGTTGATGCGACGCTGGCGTTGATCGACGATCCGGATCTTACATCCGAACAGCTGATCGATTATGTGCCCGGGCCCGATTTTCCGACTGGCGGCGTAATGCTGGGCCGGTCCGGTGCTCGCAAAGCGTATCTTGAGGGACGCGGCAGCGTCATTGTGCGCGCCAAGACTCGCGTAGAAGAGATCCGTCGCGACCGGTATGCCATCATTGTGGACGAGATCCCATATCAGGTGAACAAGGCCTCGATGATCGAAAAGATCGCCGAAGCGGTGCGGGAAAAGCGCATCGAAGGCGTGGCCCACGTTCAAGACGAATCCGACCGCAACGGCGTGCGCGTGGTGGTCGAACTGAAACGCGACGCAACGCCCGAGGTGGTTCTGAACCAGCTTTATCGTTTCTCACCGATGCAAACCTATTTCGGTTGCAACATGCTGGCGCTGAACGGCGGTCGCCCCGAACAGCTTACACTGCGCCGGTTCCTTACCAGCTTTATCGATTTCCGCGAGGATGTCGTGGCGCGCCGGACTGCGTATCTTCTGCGCAAAGCCCGCGAACGCAGCCACATCTTGTGTGGCCTGGCTGTGGCTGTGACCAACATCGATGAAATCGTTACCACCATTCGCCAATCGGCGGATGCTGCTGAGGCGCGTGAAAAGCTGATGACCCGCCGCTGGCCCGCCCAACCGATCCTGGAATACATTGCGCTGATCGACGACCCGACCCATACCGCCAATGACGATGGCACGTACAACCTGTCGGAAACTCAGGCCCGCGCCATTCTGGAACTGCGCCTGCAGCGCCTGACCCAGATTGGGGTCAAGGAAGTTACTGACGAGTTGGAAGAGCTGGCAGGCAAGATCAAGGAATACCTTGAAATCCTGTCGTCACGCGAACGGATCATGGGCATCATTGGGGACGAACTGCGCGAAGTTCGAGACCAGTTTGCCGTGCCTCGACGGACCGAGATCGTCGACTGGTCAGGCGACATGGACGACGAAGACCTGATCGAACGCGAAGACATGGTCGTTACTGTCACCAGCGGTGGCTACATCAAGCGAACGCCGCTAGCCGATTTCCGCGCGCAAAAGCGCGGCGGCAAGGGTGTGTCCGGCATGCAGACCAAAGAGGAGGATGTGATCACCACCCTCTTTGTGGCCAATACGCATACGCAACTTCTGTTCTTCACCACGGACGGTATGGTCTACAAGCTCAAGACTTGGCGCTTGCCCCAATCGGGCCGCACGGGAAAGGGCAAGGCCATCGTGAACATCCTGCCGATCCCAACCGGCGTTTCCATCGCCGCGATCATGCCGGTAGATGTGCCCGAGGATGAGTGGGAGAACTTGCAGATCGTATTCGCCACCAGCGCAGGCGACGTGCGCCGCAATGCGCTGAGTGATTTCACCAACGTGAAGCGCAACGGCAAGATCGCCATGGACCTGCCCGAAGAGGTGGAACTGGTAAATGCGCGCATCTGTTCCGAAGATGACGACGTGATGCTGGTCACCAACTCAGGTCGCGCGATCCGCTTCCAGACCACGGATGTGCGTGTCTTCAAGGGCCGTAAGTCGACCGGGGTGCGCGGCATCAAACTCAGCGGCAATGACCGTGTTGTGTCCATGTCCGTGATTCGCCATTTCAACGCGACCTCGGACGAGCGTTCCGCCTATCTGAAAATGCGGCGCGCAGTGGCAGGCCTGACCGACGATGCCGAAGCCTCGGATGAGGAAGGTAACGCCATGGCTACGATAAGCCAGGAGCGATACGCCGAGATGTCGGCGGCGGAAAACTTGATCCTGACCATCTCCGAAGGCGGCTCGGGCAAGCTGAGTTCCAGCCACGACTACCCAGTACGTGGTCGTGGCGGCATGGGTGTTGCGGCGATGGACAAGGCCATGCGCGGCGGTGAATTGATCGCATCCTTCCCGGTTGAGATCGACGATCAGATCATGCTGGCAACGTCCAAAGGACAATCGATCCGGGTGCCGGTTGATGGCATCTCGTTCCGGTCCCGCAGTGCCGGTGGCGTCAAGGTGTTCAACACTGGCAAAGGTGAAAGCGTGGTCAGCGTGGCATGGATCGCGGATCAAGGCGACGAGGAAGAAGCGGAAGCCTAACCTGCTTGGTGATAACTTGAAACAAGCCCACGCAGTTGTACCAAAGCTGCGTGGGCTTTTTCGTTTTCACCGTTTTTGATGAATTCCCGGGTGGCCTCTATGGCCATCGGTGTCATGGCTGAGTCGAACAGCGGCCCCTTCCAACGACTACGACGACGCAGGGTAAGATAACTGACGTTTCGATCATGCGCGCCCAAGCGGTATTTGTAGGCATAGTTGCCATGTCCAAGATCTATCCAATCCAGTCCCATTTCGGCAGCGATACGCATCATTTCAACAGCCAACAAAATCCCGACATCGATACCTGCTCTGTCGTCTCGCCCCTCAACCACACTGTGCAACACACCCAGTTTGTCATCCAACAGATTTGCGGTTCCACCAACAAACCTCTCGCCGATCCAAAGCGTCGTCAGGGACAGCGAACCCAACTCCATTGCCCGGGCCAGATACTGACGGTATCGGTCCCCTAGACGGTAGCGTGTCTCGAGATTTTTTTCCCATCCCAAAATCTGGCCCAATGGGTCAGGATCAATTCAAGATGTTCGGCCTGTTCATGTGGGGCCGACTGACGAATAGTCGCGCTCATCTGCAAGGCTTGCCGTTGTGCGCGGCGGAACTTCTTTCGCATTTTCCTGTCGAGTGACGCCACATATTCGTCGGTCGAACCGACCACCGGAATGCGGGGGCAAACCAGGTTGTCTATCGTCCCTCCTGACGACATTCTCACAGGCCAATTGACCGCCACAGTGTCAAATCCTTGGGCAAAGCTATGCGCCCGTACACCCGTCGCCTCATAGCGCAACGACAGGCGCGCCCAGGGTTCGTTTTGCAACTGTCGGGCCAGCGCCGGGATCACTCGTTCATCAGAACAAACAAAACCGGTATAATCGGCAATGTTGAGCATTCCCATGGCCGCATAGCGCGTTACGAACTCCTGCCGTGTTTCACTCCAGTGCAGATCTCGACGCAGCGGCAATACTGCTGTGGTATCTTCAAAGTTACCAGACGGCGCGTAGGCGTAGATACGGCAACGCCCTACATAGTCTCGGAATAACCTTCGAAGCCAAGACCAGCTTAGATGTATTCCCGCAGTATTGTCTTGTGCATGGATCCGCTCAAAAACCGGTCGGGCCTGTTCAAACGCCTGACCTGTGTCCAGTCGGATCAACTGGGCTGTACCGTTGTCGTCTTGAGTATGGCCCATGATTGCCTGTGACTATTCCGTTTCGGTTTTTATCACAGACAATCACACAATTGAGGCGCCTTTGAGACTGCGGGTCAGACCCTACAATTCGTAAATCTGACTGAACTTCTGTTCGATGTAGCGCAACAGAGGCTCAGGGCCCGGCTCCTTGCCGCTGGCCCGCTCAATCACTTCGCGCGGGGCATAAAGACTACCATGACATTGTAGGTTATCGCGCAGCCAGCCGGTTGCACCCGAAGTGTCGCCCTTGGCCAATTGAGAGTTCAGATCAGGAACAGCGTCGAAAAGAGCATCGTAAAGACACCCAGCATAGACGTTGCCCAGAGAGTATGTGGGAAAATAGCCCAGATATCCGACGGACCAATGAACATCCTGCAGCAAACCATTTGATGGCTTGTCGACTTCATACCCGAAATCGGATTTGAAACGATCATTCCAGGCAGCTTCAATGTCAGCGACTGTCAAATCGCCGCGCATCATCGCGCGTTCCAGATCAAACCGCAGCATAATGTGCAGATTGTATTGCACCTCATCTGCCTCAGTTCGGATGTAGCCGTTCTGAACCCTGTTCACAGCGGCGTAGAATTCGTGAGCGTTGTCCAGCCCGAAATCACCAAATATCTCAGTCATCTGGCCAAACAGCCAACCAGTAAAGGCGCGACCGCGACCCAATTGGTTCTCGTAAATCCTGCTCTGGCTTTCGTGCACGCCCATCGACACGCCACGCCCTAACGGTGTCAGCTCGAAGGCCGGATCAATCCCCTGTTCATAGGCGGCATGGCCGACCTCGTGAATGGTGGAATAGAAACAGTTGAACGGGTCGGTCAGGCTGGTTCGGGTCGTGATCCGAACATCTGACCCACTTCCCGAACTAAAAGGGTGAACTGCCTTGTCCACGCGCCCCTTGCTCATGTCATAGCCAAAGGCCTTGGCAAGTTGACGAGACAATTTCATCTGTTTGGCTTCGTCAAACTCGCCTTGAACGCCTTTCGGTAACGGGCGTTCTAGAACAGCCGCCCGCAAAGCGACGAGGCGTGGACGCATCGCGTCAAAGATGGCCGCGATTTCGTCGCTTGTGGTATGGGGTTCATAATCCTCGACCAACGCATCATAGATATCGCCACCATTCGCCAAAGCCGCACCTTCTTCGCGCTTCAGGGCAACAACCTCTTCCAGCACTGGCAAGAAGGCAGCGACATCCTCGTCCGCACGGGCTTGGGCCCATTTGCCTTGCGCCTCAGATGTCACCTGAGCCAGTTTCTTGGCCAGATCAGCAGGCACCTTTTGCGCGCGTTCAAAAGCCCGCCGGATCTCACGAAGTTGCGCTGCGCCTGCTTCGTCCGGAGCTTTTGCAGCTTCAAGCCAGTCCGCCACACGCGGATCTGATTTGCGCGCATGCAACACCGCCTCAAGCGCTGCCATTTCCTGCCCGCGCTGCCCGGCAGCGCCGCGTGGCATGACGGTTTCCTGATCCCAGCCCAAACGCCCTGCGATCTGTCCCAATGCCGAAGTGTCGCGTTGGAAGGCCATCAATTGGTCAAAAGCGGTCATGCAGAATTTCCTCGAACAGATGTAGCAACAGGGTAAGCACTCAGGAACCGGGCGCGCAGGATCAGCGCCCATAAGATCACGGCCAGCAACTGGTGCACAATCGCAATGTGCCAGGGAGCCGCGTAAACAACAGTGGTGATGCCCAGAACGACTTGCAGCAACAGGGCTGCGAACACCGCGTTGAAGGCAAAACGCGTCTGCGGATGCGCGCTCTGTCGGCCCCGCAGCCAGACAACGATGCCAAAGACAAACAGCAGATAGCCCGCACAGCGATGAATGAACTGCACCAGACCGGGGCTTTCGAAAAGGTTGCGCCACCACGGGTCCAGTACCGACATGTCCGGTGGCAGCAGCTTCCCGCCAATCAGAGGCCAATCTGTAAAGGACCGGCCTGCGTCGATGCCTGCAACAAAAGCGCCGATTATGATCTGCAGAAATGCAAAGTGCATCAACCCAGTGGAGAGCGAGAACAGCTTGGCCTCTTTGGCGCGTCGTGCCTGCATCAGGTCACGCTCGTCCCGGCCCAGCATGTAGGAATACCAGGCGATAAAGCCCAGGATCACAAAAGCAAGCCCCAAGTGCACCGCCAGACGATAACTCGCGACCGAGGTCATCCCCTCGCCCTGCGTCACACCAGACGCGACCATCCACCAGCCAATCGCGCCTTGAGCACCGCCCAGAACGCCAAGCAAGAGCAACCGACCGGTCCAACCGGTGGGTATTTTTCGCGCAGCCATAAAGCCAAAGAACCCAAGCGCCCAAACCACGCCGATCAGGCGCCCCAGTTGGCGATGGCCCCACTCCCACCAATAGATCTCTTTGAAATCAGCCAGTTCCATCCATTGGTTCTGAATGCGCCACTGATCGATCTGCTTGTATTTGTCGAACTCCGACTGCCACTCGGCTTCGGACATCGGCGGCAGCGCCCCGGTCACGGGGCGCCATTCGGTGATCGACAACCCGCTGTCGGTCAGCCGCGTCAGCCCACCCACAACGATCATCGCCACCACGAGCCCAAAGAGCACCATCAACCACGCCCGGATCGCCTTGCGCGCGCCGCCGCGGCCCCGGTCAATCATGCCGGGCTGCACGGTCTGCTCGTCGCGGGCCTCGTCCGAGACCTCCTCAAAGATATTGCGCTTCTGGCTCATCGCTACCTCGGGTGTTGTCTTGTTGGGCAAGCTATGTCGGAGGCCCCTCGGCGTCCAGTTCTAGCCGCGTTCTTTCCAGCGCACCATTTGCCGCATGATCCCATGCAGCATCTGCACGTCTGCCCGGGTCAGGCGCATGCGGCTCCAGAGGTTGCGCAGATTCAGCTTCATGTTTTCGGCTTTGGCGGGTGGATAAAAGAACCCGGCCTCGTCGAGCCGCTCTTCGTAGTGATCGACCAACTTCTCGATCTCTACCCCGGTTGCCCAATCGCCCTTATTGCCCGGCACCTCGGACACATGGGTCACATCACCTGCCTGCCGCATCCACTCGTAAGCGGTCAGCAGCACGCATTGGCCGAGGTTGAGCGAAGCATACTCAGGGTTTACCGGGACCGAGATGATGGCGTTGGCCTTGGCGATATCGTCGTTTTCCAGCCCCGCGCGTTCGGGACCAAAAAGTACCGCGACCTGTTCACCAGCCGCAACCATTTCAGCCGCCATCTTCATTGCGTGTTCGGGACTGTAGACCGGCTTCGTCAGGTCACGTGGCCGCGCGGTGGTGGCGAATACAAACGTCCGGTCCGACAAGGCACCTGACAGATCCTCGAAAATCTGCGCCTCGTCCAGCAACCGCCCTGCTCCGCTCGACATGGCAACCGCCTTGGGGTTTGGCCAGCCATCTCGCGGACCAACAATGCGCATCCGGTCTAGACCGAAGTTCCACATCGCCCGCGCCGCGGCACCGATGTTTTCACCCATCTGGGGCCGAACCAACACGAATGAGGGCTGAGCGGTCTCGCTTGGCATGGTCTCACCTTTCGAAAAATCTCGCCTGCTCTACTGCCGCGCGCGCCGCAGGGCAAGAGAAGGCGCTGTTTTCGCCTACATGAACAGGCAATAAAGTTTCCTTCCCCCACACAATCCGCTAAACCGCGCCAAACACGGATAAGGACCAACGCCCATGGACACGCCCGAGCTGCCGCAGATTTACCTTTCCACCCCGTCCAGTTTGGACTTGGAGAGCTATCCCGACACGCTCGCTCGTGTTCTGGACGGCGCCGAAATCGCCTGCTTGCGCCTGTCGCTGGCCAGCACCGATGAGGATCACGTGGCTCGCGCAGCCGATGCGGTACGCGAAGTGGCCCATGCCCGCGACATCGCTCTGGTCATCGCCGATCACGTGCTGATGGCGCAGCGGTTAGGGTTGGACGGCGTACATCTGACAGATGCGGCCAAATCGGTCCGTGTCGCCCGCAAGGAGTTGGGCGCAGATGCCATCGTCGGCAGCTTCTGTGGCACCTCGCGCCATGACGGGTTGAATGCAGGTGAGGCCGGTGTGGACTACGTCAGTTTTGGCCCTGTGGGCAACACAGCCTTGGGGGACGGAACCGTTGCCGAGACCGAGTTGTTTCAATGGTGGTCCGACGTCGTCGAGGTTCCAATTGTCGCTGAAGGCGGTCTGACGCCCGAGTTGATCCGTACCCTGACGCCATGCACCGACTTCTTTGGCATCGGGGATGAGATCTGGAATGCCGAGGATCCATTGGCCGCTCTCAACACTCTGATGGCGGCAATGAGTTAGACCACCCGCTCGACGAACCAATATGCCCCGATCAAGGCAATGACGATCGAGGCCGGGATCGCAATCCGGCCTCGGTACCAATACTTGTTTCGGAACCACAGACCAACGGTCAGGAACGCGGCAGCAATGACCGCCAGCTGGCCCAGTTCGACACCAATGTTGAACCCCAAAAGCGCGGCAAAGAACTGATCCTGAGGCAGGCCGAACTCTCCCAACACGCTGGCAAAGCCCAGCCCGTGCAACAGACCGAAGCCAAAGACCACTAACGGTCGCCAGGGATTCAGTGCGCGTGTAAAGACGTTTTCGACTGCGACAAAGACGATGGACAGCGCAATCAGCGGCTCGACAATGGCAGGGCTGATGGTGATCACATCCAGCGTCCCAAGCGCGAGGGTGACGGTATGCGCCAGCGTAAAGGCCGTAATCTGCCACAAAAGTGGTCTCAGACGCGCGCTGAGAAAAAAGAGCCCCAGCACAAATAGGATATGATCGGTACCGCGCGGCAGAATGTGATCAAACCCCACTGGGATATAGGCCACAAACGCCTCCCACCCGCTGCGCGCGGCACCGCCCGCCAAAGAAATCGGTGGGCTGGTTTCGCCACCTTGCAGGTAACCGGTATAGGGTTGTTCAACCCCCTGTTGGCGCAAGACGAGCGCGCCCGCACCTTCCGGCCATGTCAAGGTCACTGCACGAGCGCCTTGGGGCAAGTCTCCAACCAACAAAAGCTCCGAAGCCCTTGGCAGTTCAGGATTACCGACTACCGGAATGCTGATCCCTTCATATTTCCAGTCAATCGGTTCACCGGCCCGGGCCCAGATAGTCGCGGCCCAAACCGGTGCAAATTCTCGCACCATGCGCTCCAGCGACACCGAATCCATTTTGCGCAGTTCATCGTAACGATCCGACAGGTCAGAGGCATCTGTGTCGGCCATCCCGTCTAAATCGATTCCAGCGACAAACGCCTCGACGTTCAGGCGCAGTTCCAGCCTCAGCTGGCCGTCCTGAACACTCAGATCGCCAATGGTGGGTGTCACTTCATGTGCGGCAGCAGCTGTAGCCAGCAACCAAAGGGTTGACAGCGCAGCCCAGAACCGCAGCTTGTGGATCAGCCCAACATAGGTTTTTCGCATGTTGCCCCGTCTGCTCTTGGTCATTGCCCTTTGCCTGCCCCTGCCAAGGCTGGCCCTTGCACACGAGTTTTGGATCGAACCGGAAAAATATCAAGTTGAAACCGGAGCGCCGCTGGTTGCCAATCTTCTGATCGGTCAGGGTTTTGAGGGCAGCC
The DNA here is from genome assembly GCF_055693495.1 of Falsiruegeria sp. JB4-1. Taxonomy (NCBI): domain Bacteria; kingdom Pseudomonadati; phylum Pseudomonadota; class Alphaproteobacteria; order Rhodobacterales; family Roseobacteraceae; genus Falsiruegeria; species Falsiruegeria sp. JB4-1. The sequence continues at coordinate 2,180,497 of NZ_JBVFTZ010000001.1, read as the reverse complement.
CGCAGATGTTCTTTGACACCCGCATCGAAAGGTTTGAGCTGCATCTGGGCGGACAAGTCGCGCCCTATGCGGGCCGAATGGGTGACGTTCCGGCACTGGAAACAACGCTCAGCGATCCGGGATTGTTGATCATCGTGCATCAGACACAACCATCGACTCTAAAGTACCACGAATGGCCCAAGTTTCAGGCCTTCGTGGATGAAAAGGGGTTTGGCGACGTCGCTTCGCGCCATCAAGCACGCGGTCTTGCCAAAGATGGATTCCGTGAAAGCTACACACGACATGCCAAGGCACTGATCAACGTGGGGGCCGGTTCCGGTTCCGACTACGAAACCGGGATGGAGATCGAGTTCGTGGCGGGCGCAAACCCCTATGTGGATGACCTAACCCAAGGGCTGCCGGTTCAACTTCTCTATCAGGGTCAGCCATTGCCCGAGACACAGATCACCATCTTCGACCGTACGCCAACGGGGGATGTGCGCATCGAAACCCTGCACACAGATGGTGTGGGCAAGGCCATGATCCCCACCCGTCCGGGCCACACTTATTTACTGGACGCCGTGGTTCTGCGCCCCGCACCCAAGGACAGCGAGGCGGTCTGGGACACCCGATGGGCGGCACTCACTTTCTTTGTGCCGGACCGCTGACGCCCTACTCTTGCGCTGCCCTGCCCGCTGCGGCATGTACAGCAAATGACAGAGCGTAAAGACATCCTGTGTATCGGGTCCGTCCTTTGGGACATAATCGGACGGTCCGCCAGCCACATGCGCCAGGGCTCGGACGTGCCGGGCCGCATCACGCGCCTGCCTGGCGGTGTGGCCCTTAATATTGCCATGACACTGGCACGTTTCGGCATGACCCCAACCCTGCTGACGGCCATCGGTCGCGACCCGGAAGGTGACGAATTGATCAATGCCTGCCAGCAAATGGGCATGCGAACCGATTTGGTCTACCGCTCCGACGATCTGCCAACGGATCGTTATATGGCAGTCGAAGGGGCCAACGGTCTGATCGCGGCGATTGCCGATGCCCATTCGCTTGAAGCAGCGGGCGCCAAAATCCTTAACCCTCTTGAAGATGGCGCACTTGGCAGCCCTGACACCCCGTTCGACGGCCTTGTCGCGCTGGACGGAAACCTGACGGCGTCGCTTTTGAAAGAAATAGCCCACAACCCCGCATTCTCCGCCGCCGACCTGCGGGTTGCACCTGCCTCGCCCGGCAAGGCCGAACGGCTGCTGCCCTTTGTCAATTCGGCCCGCGGAACGCTTTATGTGAACCTCGAAGAAGCCGGGCTGCTCTGCCAGACACAATTCGACACCTCTGCTGACGCCGCGCGCGGTCTGCTGGCCCGTGGCGCTCGGCGCGCGCTGGTCACCGATGGCGGCAATGCTGCGACCGAAGCAGATGCCAACGATCTGATCAGTCAAACCCCACCCGAAGTGCTGGTCACCCGTGTGACCGGTGCCGGCGACACCTTCATGGCTGCCCATATCGCAGCCGAGGCCGACGGCGCGTCCCGCGCCGATGCCCTTGCCCGCGCGCTGCAGGCCGCGGCCACCTATGTTTCAGGAGACACCCCACTGTGATCGACCTCGTTCTATCCTCTGAAGTCCGCACTGCCAAAGACGCGGGCGCCGCCATCGTGGCACTGGAAAGCACCATCATCACCCACGGCATGCCCTACCCCCAGAACGTCGAAGTCGCGGCGCAGGTGGAACAGGACATCCGCGATGCAGGCGCGACGCCCGCAACGATCGCCGTGATTGACGGCAAGCTGCACGTGGGTCTGGAGCCTGATCAGTTGCAATCCCTTGGTCAGGCCAAGGGCGTTGCCAAACTGTCGCGCGCTGACATGGCGGCCTGTATCGCCACGGGTGGCACCGGGGCCACAACCGTGGCGGCCACCATGATCGCCGCGCATTTCGCCGGGATCGAAGTTTTTGCCACTGGCGGCATCGGCGGCGTCCACAAAGGCGCTGAGACAACCTTCGATATCTCGGCTGACTTGCATGAGTTGGCCCAAACCCGGGTGACGGTTGTCGCCGCTGGTGCCAAAGCAATTCTGGACGTGCCGAAGACGCTCGAAGTTCTGGAAACCCTCGGCGTACCGGTCATTGCCTACGGACAAGACGCCTTTCCCGCCTTCTGGTCGGCTCAATCCCCGCTGTCCGCTCCCCTGCGTATGGATGATGCAACCCAGATCGCGCAGGCCCACACAACACGCAGCGCCCTTGGCTTGCACTGGTGGTCAACTGGTGGCCAACCCGATCCCAGTGGCTGATCAGATCCCGGCCGAGGAACTGACCCCGATCATCGAAGCCGCCCAAGCAGACGCCGACACACATGGCATCACCGGTAAAGGGGTGACACCTTATCTGCTGCAACGCATCTTTGAACTGACCAAAGGTCGCTCGCTGACCGCGAACATCGCATTGGTGCGCAACAATGCCCGTCTGGCCGCGCAAATTGCACAGGATTTGATCAAGATAACCAAGTGAATTGAACAATGGCCCGCAACCCCATTGTCGGCGGGCCAAATCGTGCATAGGTTCAGCGGCGGAACGGACGGAAGACTCAATGAACACGCCTTTTGACGAGGAACCTCATCACCGCCGCCCCGGCCTCTTTGCCGGGTTGCGCGCGTCATTCCTGACGGGGATCGTTGTCATTGCTCCGGTTGGGCTGACGCTGTGGCTGTTGTGGACGGTCGTTGGGTGGTTTGACAGTTTTGTCTTGCCCTTGGTACCGCATCAGTTCCAGCCAGAGGAATACATCGGAATAAACCTGCGCGGCGTTGGCGTCATCTTCTTCCTGATGTTCACGATCATCGTAGGGTGGATTGCCAAAGGTCTGATCGGGCGTTCGCTGATCCACTTTGCCGAAGGTCTGGTTGATCGGATGCCGGTTGTGCGCTCGATCTATTCCGGCATCAAGCAAATCTCGGAAACGGTATTTGCGCAGACCGAGCGCAGTTTTGAAAAGGCCTGCCTGATCCAATATCCACGTCGCGGGATCTGGGCCATCGGCTTTGTCTCGACCGATGCCAAGGGCGAGGTCGCAGATCGCGCCGAAACCGGCGGCAACCTCGTCAGTGTCTTCGTCCCCACCACGCCGAACCCCACATCCGGTTTTTTGCTGTTCTTCCCCGAGGAGGACATCATTTACCTGGACATGAGCATCGAGGATGCGGCCAAACTGGTGATTTCGGCAGGTCTGGTCTACCCCAACGACAAAGACCCGTCGCTTCCGCCCAAGGAATAGATCATCCGAACATTTCGGACAGATCAATAGAACTGCGCTTTCCCAGATCCGCCTTGTGTGTCGACAAGAAACCGTCAGCCGCGGCGCGCCCAGCCTGCTTGAGCTTGTTCAGAACCATTGGTGTCGGCACCATCTTGGTCGCCACCGACAGCTCGGTCATCAGTTCATCATCGGCGATCATATGCACCAAAACCCGGCTCATTGTACCCTTCTTCAGCGTGCCATCTTCCAACAGCCGCTGGACAAAGTTGATCGCACGGAGTTCGCGTAACAGAGAGGAATTGAAGCTGATCTCGTTCACCCGATTGTGGATCTGCTGCGGCGTCACCGGCAATTCGTCTCGTTCCAGTGGGTTGATGTTCACCACCACCACGTCATCTGGCAAACCTGCATTGAACAACGGGAACAGCGCCGGATTGCCGGTATAGCCGCCGTCCCAATACGCCTCGCGCCGTCCGGTTTCGGGATCATCGATTTCGACCGCCTTGAACAAGGTTGGCAGACAGGCCGAGGCTAGGATCGCGTCGCTGCTGATCTCTGCCCCCTTGAAGATGCGGATCTTACCGGTGCGCACCCGTGTAGCGCAGACGAAAAGCTCGGGCCCCTCTTCCACACAGACGTTGTCGAAATCAAAAGCGTCGACCACGGATTTCAACGGGTTCACATAGAACGGCCCATAGGCATAGGGCGACACCATGCGCGACAGCGTGTCGGCCATGGAAAACGGCAGCGAATACTCCAAGGCCTGCGCCATCTGCGCGGGTTCGAAACCGCGCATCCAATTGGCCAGGCGCATGTCACCAACAGCGCCCATCTTGCCCCAGAGCCAGTTCAAAGTCTCGCGCGCGCCCTCACGCCCGCCCTTGACCATGCCTGACTTGAACGCCGCCCCGTTGAGCGCGCCCGCCGACGTGCCGGTGATCGCCGCGACCTCGACGTCCTCTTCATCCAGCAGCCGATCCAGCACACCCAGGTAAAGGCCCCGTGTGCGCCGCCGCCTTGCAAAGCCAGATTGATCCGCTTCATGAGGCCATTCCTTCACCCTTTTGAAAATACTCCGGGGAGTCGCTCAGCGACGGGGGCAGAGCCCCCATCCCCGCGTCACATCAAAGTGCGGTCCAGCCGCCGTCGACCGAAATCGTGGTCCCGGTGATCTGCTTGGCTGCATCCGAACACAGGAACGCAACGGTGCCGCCCAATTGCTCAACCGTGGCAAACTCGCGCGAGGGCTGACGCTCCAGCATGACCTTCTTGATTACTTCTTCGCGGCCCATATTGTATTTTTCCATGGTGTCAGGGATCTGTGCCTCGACCAGCGGGGTCAGTACATAGCCCGGACATATGGCATTGCAGGTGATCGGCTCTTCGGCCGTCTCCAGCGCCACGGTCTTGGTCATGCCGACCACGCCGTGTTTCGCGGCCACATAAGCCGCCTTGAACGGCGAGGCGGTCAATCCATGGGCCGAGGCGATGTTCACCACCCGGCCCCAGCCTGCCTTGCGCATCATCGGCAACGCCGCTGCTGTGGTGTGAAAGGCCGAGTTCATGTTGATCGCGATGATCGCATCCCATTTATCGGACGGGAATTCGTCAATCGGCGCCACATGCTGAATGCCGGCGTTGTTCACCAGTACGTCGCAGACACCGGCCTGTTCAATCAGCGCACGGCATTCGTCACCCTTGGACATGTCTGCCTTGATATAGCGCGCCTCAACTCCGGTCTCCTTGGCGATCTCAGCCGCCAGTGCGTGATCTTCATCCCGATCGGTGAACGAATTCAGCACAACGTTTGCGCCGGACTTTGCGATCTCCCACGCCACACCCAGGCCAATGCCCGAGTTTGATCCGGTGATTATGGCGGTTTTCCCGTTGAGAGACATGACGATATTCCCTTGCTGATCCAAAGTCGCGCGCACCCTGCCATGCTGCAGGTGCAAAGAAAACGGGGAAAAGTCACATGGCAAAAGACTGCCACTTTCAGACGTAATCCAAATTGCCTATTTTTAGGAAAGCTGATCAAAAAAAACGCCCGCGCGAAGCGGGCGTTAAGTTATTGAGGCAGGTTTCATACAGGCAAGAAACCTATCGAGCAGTGAGACCTTTATACGCAATTACCCCGCGGCATCCAAGCTAAAAGTTTGAAAAGACGCGAAACCCCAGATAGGTTAAACGTTAATAAAATAAGGCCTGAGCAGGATTGTTGCCAAAGTGCGTCCAGTTTATTTCCCAATCTTCCGCCCTCTGTTGGCGGGAATCGCAACCGTTTTTGTCACTCAGATGGCGTCGGCAGAATCGGCACATGGCATAGCTATGTATGGAGAGCCCGCTCTCCCACCGGATTTTGTGTCTTTACCTTATGTAAACGCTGATGCGCCCAAAGGCGGCCGTGTGGTGTTTGGTAACACCGGCGGCTTCGACAGTTTGAATCCGTTCATCCAGAAAGGCACCGTACCTTGGCAGATGCGGTTCTGGGGCTACGAGGGGCTGATGGGGAGGTCACAGGACGAACCCTTCTCTCTTTATGGCCTTTTGGCCGAATCGATTGAGACCGCGCCAGACCGTTCTTGGGTCGAGTTTACGCTGCGGCCTGAGGCTCGATTCTCGGACGGCAGCCCGGTCACTGTTGCAGATGTGATCTGGTCATACGAAACGTTGGGAACCCAAGGACACCTCCGCTATCGCGGGCTGTGGGGCAAGATTGCCAGCATCAAACAAACCGGTCCACGTTCTGTGCGTCTCACCTTCTCGGACCCGGACCGCGAGCTGGCGCTGGTTTCTGGTCTGCGTCCGATCCTTAAGAAAGATCAGTGGGAGGGCAAAAGCTTTGCTGATGGCAAGTTGCAAGACATCCCCATTGGGACCGGCGCCTATGTGGTCGACGACTACGAGGCCGGGCGCTTTGTGACCTTCAAACGCAACCCGGACTATTGGGCCAAGGACCTGCCGCTGCGCCGTGGCACCCGCAATCTGGATGAGATGCGGATCGATTTTTATGGCGATCAAGCCGTGTTGTTCGAAGCCTTTACCGCTGCGGCGAACTGAGCGCCGTGCGGGAATTCAACGCGGAAAACTGGTCCACCAAGTACAACTTCCCCGCCGCACAGCGGGGTGATGTGATCAAGACTGAAATCCCGCATGAGAAGCCTTCGGGCATGACCGGGTTTGTGATGAATACACGACGCCCTCTGTTCAAGGATTGGCGCGTGCGCGAGGCGCTGACGCTCGCGTTCAATTTCGAATTCATCAACGACACTATGACGGGTGGCGCGCAGCCACGCATCACGTCCTATTTCTCGGGCTCGGACTTGGCGATGCTGCCCGGTGCGGCCGAGGGGCGCGTTCTCGAATTGCTTACCCCCTTTGCCGACACCCTGCCCGCAGGCACGATCGAAGGCTACACCCTGTCCCAGAGCGACGGTAGCAGCCGTAACCGCAAGAACCTGCGCAAGGCGATCAAACTGCTGGCTGACGCGGGATGGACTGTGCAGGACGGCGTGCTGCGCAATACCCAAGGCGATCCGTTCGAATTCACCATGCTCATGCGTCAGGGAGACAGCGGAAACCTGACCGTGACTGAGATATACAGCCAGGCGCTCGCCCGTTTGGGTATCCAAGTGACCGAAGCAAAGGTCGACAATGCTCAATACACAGGAAGACTGGCTGAGCTGGATTTTGACATGACTCCGTTCCGCCGAGCCTTGTCGCTGTCCCCGGGCAACGAACAGCGGCTCTATTGGGGCAGCGATGTGGCCGACACTCCGGGCACTCGCAACTTGATGGGGATCAACGACCGCGCAGTGGATGCAATGATTGACGCGATGCTCAATTCGCAAACACATGAGGACTTTGTCGCCGCCACCCGTGCGTTGGACCGAGTGCTAACTGCCGGACGTTACGTGATCCCAATCTGGAGTTTTGACGTAGGCCGGATCGCGCATATCAAGGCGCTAAGACACCCCGACAGATTTCCGATCTACGGCGACGGCCCCAGTTACATGCCCGAGGTCTGGTGGTATCAGAACTAGAGCAAACGACGGACGTTTTAGCGAGACCAAAAAAACGGAGAACGTCAAAGCTATTCTCGGTCGAAGTGCAAAATAGTTGGAAGAAAATGCCGCACACGCAGAAGAAGATCATTTTTTGATCAACTTGCCTATTATTCGTGCGACATTTTGCGCAGTCTTCACACAGCGGTTACATTTCTAGGCTGATCAACGGGAGGAGCGTTTCTGTTACTCAATCGAGGAATGCTCAAGTATGATGAATTGGTCGGAGCTAACCCAGAACTGGGCACAAGCGTTTCCACGTGTAAAATCGCGATTTCCGCAGCTAGACGATGGGGATGCACCGTTTCTGAAACTCGACCGGTCTCGGTTCGAGGCCTATCTGGCGGAAAAGCATCAACTGACACTGACCGAAGCCCGCGAGGAGTTCGAAGATTTCTTGTTCGTGGAATCGCTGAACAAGGAACTGGATTCCTGAGCGTCACGCCAGTGACGTCACCCACAGGATCGTAGCGTCCTCATCACTTACCGAGATAACGTTGTGCCCCATGGCTGCGTCATAATAGGCGCTGTCGCCCCGACGCATTTCAACTGGCTCGTAGAATTCGGTAAATAGGCGCACAACACCGGTCAACACATACAGAAATTCTTCGCCATCGTGGCGCACCCATCCATCAAACTCTTCCATATTGCGCGCCCGCACACGGGCCCGATAGGGAAGCATATTCTTTTTTGTCAGAGTGTCGGCCAACAACTCATGCTCATAGGTGGCCGTTGCATGGGCAGCGCCATCACCGAACTTGGTCACCGCCATACGCCCGTTGATTTGATCCCGCTCGGGCGGTGTAAACAGCTGCGGTACAGAGATCTGCAACCCGACGGCCAGCTTTTTCAACGCATCATATGTGGGCGACATCTGGCCGTTTTCGATCTTTGACAGTGTCGAACGAGCAAGCCCCGCCTGCGTTGCCGCTTGTTCCAGAGTCCAGTCGCGAGCTTTGCGCAATTCGCGTACGCGTGCACCCAGGTCCAGAGGTTCTGCGGTATCTTCAACGCCCGAGTCGCGGGCGATGCGAATGATGGATTTGGGATCTCGGCCTGTCATGCGTGCTCTATACGGTGCCAAGCCTCTGCTTGCAACGCGCGGCCCATCGGGCTAGCGATTGGCATGCTTTCGATCTTTGACCAAGGGGCGTGCACGCCCTGCCCGACCCCGTTCAACCTGGCCGCCCATGTGATGCGCCATGCCGCTCAGCACCCTGACAAGGTGGCCCTTTCGGTTCTGCGCCAGGAAGGTTCAGATGATTGGAGCTTTGGCGCGCTGGAGGCCGCAATACGTGGCACTGCAACCGGCCTGCTGCAGGCAGGCATTGCACCGGGGCAGATCGTGCTTATGCGCCTGGGCAATACCGTCGACTTTCCGCTGGCTTATCTGGGCGCTATTGCGGCCGGGATCGTGCCGGTTCCGACATCATCCCAATTGACTGCGCCCGAGACCAAAAAGATGATCGACGAGCTGTCGCCCGCCGCCATCCTGCGCGATCCGGACGTCGCCTGTGCCGATCATCCATTGCAAATCGATATCGCGCAGCTGACCGCAATGCGGGATCTGCCGCCTGCCGATTATGACATGGGCGATCCGAACCGGATGGCCTATGTGGTCTACACTTCGGGCACCTCCGGGAAACCTCGCGCTGTTGCTCATGCGCATCGGGCGATCTGGGCCCGGCAGATGATGGTGGATGGCTGGTACGGGCTGACACCCGACGACCGCCTGTGTCACGCGGGCGCGTTCAATTGGACTTATACCCTGGGCACCGGATTGATGGACCCATGGGCCATTGGCGCGACCGCTTTGATCCCGGAACCCGGGACCGATCTGGGCGAAATACCGGCGCTTCTCAAAGCGCACAAAGCAACTATTTTTGCTGCAGCACCGGGGGTTTACCGCAAATTCCTCAGCTCTCCCCAGCCCCTAGATCTGCCTCATCTGCGCCACGGACTAAGCGCCGGTGAGAAGCTGCCCCGCGAATTGTACGCGAGTTGGGCCACGGCCACTGGGACCGAGCTTTATGAGGCTTACGGCATGTCTGAATGCTCGACCTTCATCTCGTCCAGCCCCGCCCATCCGGCACGAGGCGAAGCATTGGGCCAACCGCAGCCGGGTCGCAAAATCGCGATCCTTGGCCCCGATGGCCCAGTTCCACAGGGTGACGAGGGCACCATAGCCGTGCACAAATCAGATCCAGGCCTGATGCTCACATACCTCAACGCCCCGGATGAGGCGGACGCTAAGATGCAGGGCGATTGGTTTCTGACCGGGGACCAAGGAGCGATGGCCGTCGATGGGCAAATCACCTATTTGGGTCGCGACGATGACATGATGAACGCCGGAGGTTACCGTGTGTCCCCTGTAGAGGTCGAGGACGCCCTAACCAAACACCCTGGCATAACACAGGTCGGCGCCGCGCAAGTCGAGGTCAAAGAGAACACATTTGTGATAGCGGCCTTCTATACCGGCCCCGAAACGCTGGACGAAGCCGAGCTGCGCGCCTATGTCCAAGACAACCTGGCGCGCTACAAGCAACCACGTGCCTTTGTCCATCTAGAAACCCTGCCCGCAGGCGGCAACGGCAAGCTGTTGCGCCGCGCCCTGCCCGCATACTTCAAGGCCAGCTGACCATGACCGATAAAACCGTCAAGCTCGACATCCTGTCCGACCCGATCTGCCCCTGGTGCTACATTGGCAAGACCCATCTGGACAAAGCTCTGGCATCCGTGCCCGAGCATCCCTTTGTCATCGAATGGCACCCCTTTCAACTAAACCCTGACATGCCGACAGACGGTATGGACCGGCGCGAATACCTTGAAACCAAGTTCGGTGGCAAAGAAGGGGCCGTGCGCGCCTACGCTCCGGTGGTAGAACATGCCGAAAAAGCAGGCCTGTCGATCAATTTCGAAGGGATGCAGCGCACCCCCAACACGCTGGATGCGCATCGCCTGATCCATTGGGCCGGGATCGAAGGAAAACAGACTGCTGCCGTTGATGCATTGTTTAACGCCTATTTTGTCGAAACTCGTGACATTGGTGATCATGACGTGCTGGCGGATATTTCAGATGGCATCGGCATGGATGCAGCTGTGGTGCGTAAGCTTCTGAAATCAGAAGCAGATCGCGATCTGATGAAACAACGAGACAGCCATTCCCGCGAAATGGGCGTCAGTTCTGTCCCTACCTTCATCGTCGCCAATCAGCACGCAGTTCCGGGCGCGCAACCGCCTGAGTTGTGGCAAAAGGTGATCGCAGACCTCATGTCTCAAATCGAGACTTAATCCACATTTTCACACAGACCTCTGTGCATTTCTGTTGGGTGGCCCTACGCCCGCTTGCGTGATAGCGCAGGTGAGTAAGGAGTGCCCCAATGGCTGATCGCTTGTCCAAGGTAGAATTCATCGCGCTGATTGCGGTGATGTTCGCCACCATTGCTTTTTCCATCGATGCGATGCTGCCAGCCCTGCCCGAGATTGGCGCTGAGCTGAGCCCTGACGACATCAACCGTGCACAGTTGATCCTGACCTCCTTTGTGTTGGGGATGGGCATCGGCACGTTTTTTACCGGCCCATTGTCGGACACCTTTGGTCGCAAGCCAGTGTTGCTGATCGGGGCGGCGATTTATGTGCTGGCCTCAGGTCTGGCTTGGGCGGCGAGTTCTCTGGAGCTGGTGTTGGCTGCCCGCGTGTTGCAAGGCGTCGCCGCAGCAGCTCCGCGTATCGTTGGCGTAGCTATCGTTCGTGATCTGTTTTCGGGCCGCGAAATGGCACGGATCATGTCGATTGCGATGATGATTTTCACCCTGTTTCCCGCTTTTGCTCCAATGCTGGGTGCCGGGATCATATATTTTGTGGGTTGGCGCGGTATCTTTGCGGCCTTCGCCATCTTTGGGTTGGTGATCATCTCCTGGACCGGCTCTCGCTTGCCTGAAACCCTACCGGCACCTGAACGTCGCGCCTTTCGCCTGCCCCTGCTAATCGCCGCGGTTGGAGAAATGTTCCGCCATCCCACCGTGCGCCTGTCGATCCTGGTTCAAACCTTGGCACTCAGTATTCTGTTCACCATGCTCACCATGGTGCAACCGGTCTATGATGTGATCTACGACCGGGCCGAGAGCTTTCCGTTTTGGTTCGGCGCAGTCGCCCTGATTTCTGGCAGCGCAAGCCTGCTGAACGCGATGCTGGTGGTGCGTGTTGGAATGCGCCGTCTGGTAACCTGGACCCTGGGCGGACAGATCATACTGTCAGGGATCATGGTCGCGCTGACGGGCGTTGATCTGCCGCTCGACGTCGGCTTTGCCATCTTTGTTTTCTGGCAATCGACCGTCTTCTTTATGGCGGGTATGACAATGGGCAACCTACAGGCCATTGCAATGGAGCCGATGGGACACATTGCAGGCATGGCAGCTTCGGTCATTGGTGGCATCTCGACGGTTCTGGCGGCCGCCATTGCGGCTCCCGTTGGGCTGCTCTTTGATGGCTCGCTTTTGCCGTTGACCGCGGCTCTTCTGGTGATGTGCATACTTGGGTTCGGTCTGATGCTGCACATGGGACGGGTCGAAAACAGCCTGCCTGAGCTTGAACTGTTCTGAAAGACTGAATCGGGGTATGATCTCTCTGGATTTTGGGGAGAGATTTCATGAACGACTATTACAACCTCGGGCATTACACTTGCCCGATCACAACCAACAGCGCCCAAGCTCAGCAGTGGTTCGACCGTGGTTTGAATTGGACATATGGATACAATCACCACGAGGCCGTAGTTTGTTTTCGTCGTGCACTGGAACACGACCCCGACTGCGCCATGGCTCAATGGGGTGTGGCCTACGCAGCAGGCCCGAACTATAATCTGCCATGGGACCTTCTGGATGATCAGGGTCGCGGGAAGGCCCTGGCTGAAGCCTTCGACGCCACGCAAGCCGCATTGGCCGCCATTGACAGTTGCACACCCGTCGAGCAGGCGTTGATCCGTGCCCTGCCTTCCCGATATCCCCAGCGTGAGCCGGGTGAGGACATGCATTCATGGGATTTTGACTATGCCGACGCTATGCGCTTGGCCTTTGCGTCCCACCCCGATGATCTGGACTTGCGTACAATCTATGTCGAAGCCCTGTTGAACCTGACGCCGTGGAAGATGTGGGACCTGAAATCTGGCCTGCCCGCAGAAGGAGCCGCAACGCTAGAGGCACAAGACGCACTTGAAACCGCGATGCGCGACAATCCGGCCGCAATGGAACATCCTGGTTTGCTGCACCTATATGTCCACCTGATGGAAATGTCGCCCACACCGGAGAAAGCACTAAAAGCCGGTGATGTACTGCGTACGCTGGTGCCGGATGCTGGCCATCTGGTCCACATGCCAACTCACATCGACGTTCTGTGCGGGCACTATCAGAATGTGGTGCATTGGAACCAAAAGGCGGTTGAGGCCGACCTGAAGTTCTACGAACGCGAAGGGGCGTTCAACATCTACACAGGCTATCGTCAACACAATTACCATTTTGTCATCTATGGCGCACTGTTTCTGGGGCAAATGCAGCCTGCGTTGGACGCTGTGCAAGGCATGATCGATACGGTACCCGAGGATATGTTGCGCGTACCGTCCCCGCCCATGGCTGATTTCTTTGAAAGCTATATGGCGATGAAACCTCACATCTTGATCCGGTTTGGTCGCTGGCAAGATGCGGTCGAGATGGAATTGCCCCAAGATCAGGATCTGTTCAGAACTTTGACTGCCAACACGCATTACGCCCGAGCTGTAGCCTATGCCGCCATGGGCCGCGTGCCAGAGGCCGAGGCTGAAGAGCAACTATTCCTTGCAGCTAAGGACCGGGTGCCTGAAACCCGGCTTCTTCACAATAACCGGGTCGTTGATCTACTTGAAATCGCAGGAGAAATGCTCCGTGGCGAAATCGAATACCGCAAAGAGAACTATGACGCCGCATTTGCCCATTTGCGCCGCTCGGTCACGTTGGACGATGAATTGCCATATGACGAGCCTTGGGGTTGGATGCAACCCGCGCGGCACGCGCTTGGCGCACTTCTCTTTGAGCAGGGCCAAGTGACAGAAGCCGAAGCCGTCTATCGCGCAGATCTTGGTTTGGGCGGAACGCTTAGCCGCGCCAGCATTCATCCCGATAATGTTTGGAGTTTGAAAGGGTTGCTTGATTGTCTAAATGCCCGAAATGAAGCCATCGAAATCGTGCAGATCAAACAGCGACTGGATTTGGCCTTGGCGCGAGCAGACACGAGGGTTGCTGCGTCCTGCTTTTGCGCACAAGCTGCAATGGAGAATGCGTCGTGATCAGTTGGCGAGTTCAGGAAACATAAACCTATGCGGGCTGCCATTGCCCGGTCCATCGAAGAACACCTGATTTCCATTTGCAGCCACGCCTTCGATATTCAATCCGTTCTTCTGTAGCGGCTGATGAAACGATCGGCGCAGAATATTGAATTCTGCAAAAGATGGGCGCATTGAAATAGACGATGTGGTCAGAACCTCTTTGGTTCCCAGAAATGCCGGGTCAAAGGCCCCGACATAGACTTGCTCATTGTCTTCTCGCAAATCGCATTTCTGGCGAGACACCGAATGTGATCCCACCACGACAAGGTGACCGTCGACAGAAGTAATGCCTTCAACGTCAAGCTCATCGGCATCGCGTCCATCGGGTATGTTCCACAGATACAGCTTCTTAGCCGCATCAACCTGATCACCACGCACTCGAAAACTCTGGATGAATCTCACTTCGTCCGAGGCGGTGAAACACAACTCGGATGAAAGGCAATGTGCAGCACTCAGGTTTTCTGCCGCAAATGAGATAGGATCATCCTTGGAATATTCGTCGAATTACCCACGCACGACCATGGGTTGGCCAGAACCGGGCTGCGCAAATACCAGCACTGCAAGGGTCAACAACAGTGAGGACAAGGCTTTTCGCATATCAATCATCCAAAACAGAATGATCAAAGATAGCACAAAAACCTTTTCAGATCAGCTCTTTGCTTTGGCCTTCTTCTTCTCGGCGATAAGCTTTTCGGCAAGATCACGTGCGATGGCAAAAGCACCTTTGATTTTGTCGGAGTCTTTGCGCCAATCTCGACGAACAATGATTTTGTTATCCCTCACCTTGGCCAACCCATTCTGGCCTTGGATGAATTCTACCAAGCCCTTCGGAGAGCCATATTTGTCGTTGTGGAATTGAATCGTCGCCCCTTTTGGACCACCGTCGAGTTTTGAAATACCGGCGCGTTTACACATGGATTTAATGCGAACGACCAGTAGTAGCGTGTTGACCTCTTTCGGCAGCTTCCCGAAACGGTCAATCAGCTCCGCGGCAAATCCCTCGAGCTCGACCTTGGTCGAAAGCGACGAGAGGCGGCGGTACAACCCCAACCGCACGTCCAGGTCAGGTACATAGTTATCAGGGATCAGAACCGGTACACCCAGATTAATCTGCGGCGCCCATTGGTCATCGCTGTCTGCCAACCCTTCCATTTCGCCCGCCTTGATCTTGGCGATCGCTTCTTCCAGCATCGACTGATAGAGTTCGTAGCCGACATCACGCATCTGGCCCGACTGTTCCTCGCCAAGCAAGTTGCCAGCACCTCGAATGTCGAGGTCTTGACTCGCTAGAGTGAACCCCGCGCCAAGGGTGTCGAGCGACCCCAGTACGCGCAGGCGTTTTTCAGCTGCGGGGTCAAGCGCATACGCGGCTTGGTGGTGAGATAAGCATAGGCCCGCGTTTTGGAACGCCCTACGCGACCCCGAATTTGGTAAAGCTGTGCCAATCCAAACATGTCGGCACGATGCACTACCATCGTGTTCGCCGTCGGAATGTCCAACCCGCTTTCGACAATCGTGGTTGCCAGTAGCACATCGTATTTGCCGTCATAAAAGGCGTTCATCCGGTCATCAAGTTCACCCGCCGCCATCTGGCCATGGGCCACGACGTAGGTGAGCTCCGGCAACTGCTCCTTCAGAAACGCCTCGATATCGGGCAGATCGCTAATGCGAGGAACGACATAGAAGCTCTGCCCGCCGCGATAGTGTTCGCGCAACAGCGCCTCGCGGATGGTTACCGCATCGAACTCGCTCACATAGGTGCGGATCGCAAGGCGATCGATCGGTGGGGTTCCGATGATGGAAAGGTCGCGCACGCCCGTAAGTGACAGTTGCAGGGTACGCGGAATTGGAGTTGCCGTTAGGGTCAGCACGTGAATGTCACTGCGAAGCTGTTTCAGGCGCTCTTTGTGGGCAACACCAAAATGCTGTTCTTCGTCAATAATGAGCAGGCCCAAGTTGTTGAACCGCACACCTTTTGCCAACAAAGCATGGGTGCCCACCACAATATCCACTGTGCCACGCGCCATGCCATCGCGCGTTGTTTGCGCTTCCTTGCCCGAAATGAAGCGACTGAGCTGGCGCACTTCGAGAGGAAAGCCCCTGAATCGTTCCGCAAAACTGGCCGCATGTTGTCGCGCCAGCAGGGTTGTTGGCGCCACAATAGCCACCTGCACACCACTCATCGCCGCAACAAATGCCGCGCGCATCGCGACTTCGGTTTTACCAAAGCCGACGTCACCGCAGATCAACCGATCCATCGGTTGACCCGAGTGCATGTCGTCCATCACCTCGCCAATGGCGCGCAGTTGGTCGTCAGTTTCCTGATACGGGAAACGAGCGCTGAACTCTTCCCATGCATGAGGTGGCGGGTCCATGATCGGCGCCTTGCGCAGAGCACGTTCCGCCGCGATGCGGATAAGCCGATCTGCCATCTCGCGAATACGTTCTTTGAGCTTGGCCTTCTTCGCTTGCCAGGCACCACCGCCCAAGCGGTCGAGCAACCCCTCGTCATGGCCGTATTTCGACAGCAACTCGATGTTCTCGACCGGCAGATACAGTTTCGACTGTTCGGCATACTCCAGCAGAATGCACTCATGCGCCGCACCAGCGGCAGTAACAACTTCCAACCCCTTGTAGCGACCAATGCCGTGATCAACGTGAACCACCAAATCGCCGGGCGAAAGCGACTGCGTCTCGGTCAGGAAATTCTCGGCCTTGCGCCGTTTTTTGGGTGCACGGATCAGTCGGTCGCCAAGAACATCCTGCTCAGATATGACGGTCATATCTGGTGTTGTGAACCCGTGCTCCAACGCCCAGACCGCCAGAAACAGCCCACGCTGACCGATGCGTGTGCCGTCCATGGTCGGGATCGCCTCGGCAAGGCCCTCGTCCTCAATCAAACCTGCAAGACGTTCGCGCGCGCCTTCTGAGTATGAGGCCACAACCACCGGCCCCTCTCCCATGCGCGCCTTGATGTGATCGGCCAAAGCACCAAAGAGGCTGATATTTTCCTGCTGACGCTCAGGCGAGAAATTGCGCCCGATCCGGCCACCGGCGTCGATCACCCCTGGTCCAGAGGCCTGGGGCAGCGGATTGAATTGCAGCACACGGCGCTCGGCCACGGCCTCTTCCCAAGCCCTGTCATCCAGATACAGCAATTCGGGAGGGGTCGGTTTATAGACGCTGTCCATCCGCGACTTGGTCTGCATCGCGTGCTGGCGTGTTTCGTATTGGTCCGCAATGCTGTCCCACCGCGACAGACGCGCAGGTGTCAACTGATCATCCAGCGTGACAGATGCCTTTGGCAGGTAATCAAACAGCGTTTCCAGCTTTTCGTGAAAGAACGGCAACCAATGTTCAATTCCCTGATGCTTGCGGCCTGCGCTCACAGCCTCATAAAGAGGATCATCAGTGCCTGCTGCGCCAAATTCGATGCGATAGTTCTGGCGGAATCGGGTAATCGCCGCATCATCCAGAATGACCTCGCTGACTGGGGCAAGTTCGATAAGGTCCAGCTTGTCGGTCGTTCGTTGGCTGACTGGGTCGAACCGCCGCGCGCCGTCCAACACGTCACCAAACAGGTCCAGGCGTACAGGCCCACCCTCACCCGGCGGGAAAATATCGATGATCCCGCCCCGGATCGCATAGTCCCCGGGCTCCATCACGGTTGGGCTTTGGCTAAAGCCCATGCGCACCAGGAAACTGCGCAAGGCTTGTTCGTCAATCTGATAGTTAACGCGCGCGGTGAAGGCAGCATTGCGCAATACGTCACGCGAAGGAACCCGTTGCGAGGCCGCATTCAACGTCGTCAGAAGCACAAATCGTTCGGGCATCTGATGTACAAGTGCGGCCAGTGTGGCCATCCGTGCCGCCGAGATATCGGCATTGGGAGATACCCGATCGTAAGGCAGACAATCCCAGCCCGGGAAGACGAAGACGGGCATATCAGGAGCAAAGAAAGACAGCGCCGCGCGAGTGGCTTCCATCCGCTTGTCATCGCGCGCGACGTGCAAAACGGGCCCGCTGCTGCGTTGCACCTCGTTCAGGATCAGTTGCGCGTCATAACCTTCTGGGGCGCCACCTACGGTGATATGGTTTTGTGTGTTCATCTCCAGAAATCCCTATCTGCAGATTACCCAAGAACGCCGATAGACAGGTTTTGGTACATGCCAAACAACGCGGTAAAGAAAATTGAGATCATTCCGATAATCTGAGTGTAGATCCGACAACGAACCAAGCGTTTTGACAGATCAGCCCCTTGCAGTTCTTCTCTGCGAATTCTGCGCGCGGTCGTCAGGTTCACAAGACCCACAAGCGATAGCGGAAACCCCAACAGAAACAGAGCTTGCGCAAATTCCACCCAGTAATAAAAGCCCAGAACGGCGAGTGCAGACAGTAGGAAACAGACAAGTCCCAACAGCCACAATCCTGAAACTTCAACAACATAGAGGACACGATTAACGTTCACCCGCGTGATATCTTGCAGATCAACGGCTGCCTGACCTCCAACGCGGCGCGCACGTAGTACCATGTCGAATGGCACACCCAAAATCCAGTGGCTGGCAGAAGACCACACAACCGCCAGGGCAATCCAAAACCACAGGTTCGAGAAGCTCCGCATATCGATGAGCTCGAATATCGAGGAATACCAATTCAACTACCTTGCCCCTGTGCTCGCGGTCCATGTTCGTGACTTATCGGCCAATCGCGGCCATTGGTACTCTTGAAGACCGAAGCATTTCCATGCCACCCAATGGGCAATTGTGCAAGGAGTCCGCGCCATGAAACCGACGATTGCCCCCTATCCGGCTGCCCGCGCCCGCAGAACCCGCCAGTCCGAAGCCATTCGCGGCCTCGTGCGTGAGAATGTTTTGACCGTCAACGACATGATCTGGCCGGTTTTTGTACGTGATGGTGAAGGGATCGAAGAGCCCGTACCCTCGATGCCCGGTGTAGTCCGACGCTCGGTTGACCTGATCGCCAAGGCTGCAGTCGAAGCGCAGGCGCTTGGCATTCCCGCGATCTGCATCTTTCCTTACACAGACGCCAGTTTGAAGACCGAGGATTGCGCCGAAGCGTGGAACCCCGACAACCTTTCAAATCGCGCCATTCGCGCAATCAAAGCCGCGGCTCCGGACATCGCTGTGATGACCGACGTGGCTCTGGACCCCTACAACATCAACGGTCACGACGGGTATGTCGAAAACGGCGAGATTGTAAACGACCGCACAATCGAGGCTCTGGTGAAAATGACACTGGCACAAGCGGATGCAGGCGCCGACATCATCGGACCCTCGGACATGATGGACGGGCGGATCGGAGCGATGCGGCGGGCTCTTGAAGGGGCCGGTCATCACAACGTCATGATCCTGAGCTATGCCGCGAAATACGCCAGTGCCTTTTACGGACCCTTTCGCGATGCGGTCGGGGCCTCGGGCGCACTGACTGGGGATAAAAAGACCTATCAGATGGATCCCGCCAACGGCAACGAAGCCCTGCGGATGATCGAACGCGACCTGACCGAGGGCGCGGATATGGTCATGGTCAAGCCCGGCATGCCCTATCTGGATATCTGCCGCCGCGTAAAAGATGGCTTCGGTGTGCCGACCTATGCCTATCAAGTCTCCGGCGAATACGCGATGGTGCAAGCTGCTGCTCAGAACGGTTGGATCGATGGTGACAAAGTCATGCTGGAAAGTCTGACAGCGTTCAAACGCGCGGGCTGCGACGGCGTTTTGACTTATTTTGCGCCTAGAGTGGCCCAAATTTTACAGGGATAGAGGGCAATTTTAGACCAAATTCACGGCGACAACCCGCCGAAAGCACGCTGCCCCCGTGACAGCGAGCAACAATCCGCGTAAAGTCGCGGCAAGACCGGAAAAATCCGGCTTAATCAGGCAAAAATACAGAGAAATGACATGAGCAGTTCCATCACATCCCGCGCAAACCCGCGCGTTTCGCGTCGCGGCTTCGGCCTTGGCTTGGCTGGATTGACCGTTACAGCCGCTTGCGGCAACGGTGTCGGCAACAACAATGCAGCAACGATCGACGCGCGCGTGGATTCGACGCTGAACGAAATGTACAACCAGTTCCCCAACACCATTGAGATCGCCAACAAAGCCTCTGGCATGCTGGTGATGCCTCTGCTGACCGAAGCCGGCTTTGTTTTTGGTGCAGGCTATGGTCAGGGCGCATTGCGGATCAACGGTGTTTCGGTTGACTACTATTCAGCCGTGAAAGGCAGTGCCGGGTTCCAGATTGGCGCACAACAATACGCCCATGTTCTGTTCTTCATGACCCAGGACGCGCTGAACGAGTTTCGCCAATCCAGCGGATGGTCGGCTGGCGCCGACCTCGAGTATGTGGTCAGCGATCAGGGCGATTCCCTGGCAGCGGATACGAACACTCTGCGTTCGCCAGTTCTTGCGGCCGTATTTGGCCGGGCCGGTCTGCGAGTTGGCGCAACTCTGGAAGGTACAAAATACACGCGTATCATTCCTTGATACCGATCACCGCCCGAAAACAAGTACTGACTTTGCAGGGCCTGCTGTTACGGCAGGCCTTTTCCCTGTCCACGCCATGAATTAGGGTGCCTCCGTATCGCCCATCCAAACCTTTTGCGGGATCTTCATGGCTCTTCTGTTTCGTTGGCTTCTGCGCATTGCCGCCGGTTTGATTGCACTGGTGGTGGGAGGCGTGGTGCTGGTCTATTTTCTAGCCAGCCAGTCTTTGCCCGAATACAATCAAACGGTCGAGGTTCAGGGGCTCGGTGCCCCGGTCGAAATCGTTCGCGACAACGCCAACGTGCCTCACATCTTTGGTCAAGACGATCCAGATGTCTTTTTTGGTATGGGCTATGCTCATGCACAGGATCGGTTGTGGCAGATGACCATTTTCCGCCGCACAGTGCAGGGTCGGCTGTCAGAAGTGTTTGGTGAGCGCACAGTACGCATCGACCGCTTGATGCGCCGCCTCGATCTTTATCGTCTAGCTTTGCAGTCAGTTGAGGTTCAGGACGACTATACCAAGGACGCATTGCGCGCCTATGCCGCGCGGCGTCAACGCCCGTTTGGCCGAGATAAACCGGGAAGCACTGGGTCGCGGAGCACCCGAGATGTTCTTGTTCAATGCCCCGATTGCCCCCTGGCAACCAGGCGACAGCCTGGCCATCATAAAGCTGATGGCCTTGCAATTGACCGGTCATCTCGAAGAAGAAGTTCTGCGCGCCCGCACTTCGCTAATGCTTAATGACCCTGACCGGCTTCTCGACATCCTGCCCGATATCCCCGGCACTGGAGTGGCCGCCCTGCCGGAGTACGCCCAGCTTTTTCCCGACGTTCCCCGCTATGCGGAGGGGCCCTCAATGCCAGTTTCCCCCTGTCGCCATTTCCAAAGCGGGGGCTGTCCGGGGCGTCGAACGCATGGGCCGCAGACCCGACACGTTCGGCTGCCGGTGGAACCTTGCTGGCCAACGACCCTCACTTAGGGTTTGCCGCTCCATCTACCTGGTATCTGGCGCGCCTCGAACTTCAAGGCGGTGGTGTGATCGGTGCCGAGCATACCTGGGGTGCCATCCATCTTAATCGGACGCAGCAATAAGATGGGATGGGGCCTGACATCGTCTTACATGGATGATCAGGATCTATTTATCGAGCAGTTGAATTCCCAAAACCCTGAAGAATACCTGACCCCTGACGGCTTCAAACCCTTTGACACTCGACCGTCGATTATTGAGATTAAGGATGCCCCCCATCACGCTGACTCTGCGCTGGACAGAGAACGGCCCGGTCTTGCCCGGAAGCATGTATGACCTGGCAACTGTAACTCCTCCTGGCCATGTGGTCTCGCTGAGTTGGACGGCGTTAAGTCCCAAAGACACCTCTCTGACTGCATCCATGGGTTTGATGCGCACCTCGACCGTGCGCGATGCCATTCGCACCGCAGAAAATTTCGTGGCGCCTTCCCTGAACCTAACTGTGGCCGACGGCGAAACCGTTGGTTTGAAGATGATTGGCGCAATGCCACGACGCGACACGCGCAATCAGGGTAAGGGCCGCCTGCCCTCGCAAGGATGGCGCGACGAAAACAGATGGCTGGGACGTGCGCCTTATGCCGCCAATCCGCAATTCATCAGCCCGCGCGGAGGCCTGCTGGGCAATACAAACAACAAATTGGTCGAGCGCCCGTTTCCAAACCATGTTTCGTACTCATGGGGAGACACACAACGTGTCAATCGATGGCAGCGCTTGATGCAATCGCGTCAGGTACATACTCGCGATAGTTTCATCGAAGCTCAATTGGATCCGGTTAGCCCCACCGCTCGAACTCTTTTGCCGCTCATCGGGGCTGATCTTTGGTTCACGGGTCAGGCTGCTCCCGACGGCACGCCCGAGCGTCAACGTCAGATTGCCTTGTCGCTTCTGGCTGAATGGAACGGTGAAATGAACGAACATCTGCCAGAACCGCTTATCTATGCGGCCTGGTTGCGCGCGTTGCAAAATCGGCTGATCTCCGATGAATTGGGCCCGCTGGCAAAAGAATTCAAGCATGTGGAGCCCCTGTTCATCGAACGTGTTTTTCGCGACGTCGATGGCGCGTCAGCCTGGTGCAATGTCCGCCAGAGTGCTCCGGATGAAACCTGCACGGAAATGGCGCACCTTGCTTTGGATGACGCCTTGGTATGGATTTCGGACCGATACGGTACAGCACTCGAGTCCTTACGTTGGGGGGATGCGCATCAGGCAACCCATGATCACCCAACTCTGGGTAAAGCGCCTGTCCTGCGGTTTTTTGTGAACATTCGGCAATCCACCAGCGGCGGTGACAACACGTTGCAGCGGGGCCGGACATCTGGCGAGGATCCCAATCCGTTCTACAACGTGCATGGTGCAGGGTATCGTGGCGTTTATGACTTTGCCGATCCTGACAGTTCGGTCTTTATCACATCGACCGGGCAATCAGGCCATTTCCTGTCTCGCCACTATGACGACATGGCGCAGCTTTGGCGGCGCGGCGAGTACATCCCGATGTCGCTGGACTCCGAACTTGCGCGCGCAGCCGCCGTTGGGGTGACTGTCCTACACCCTGCGCCATAGACGTAACGCTGTCATTTCGCGTAGGCTTCCCCAAATGGGAGAGATACACGATGGCAACTGCGCAAGACATCTTACAAAAGCTGGCGCGGGACTATGCGCTGGCCTGGAGTTCCGGCGAACCCGAAGCTGTGGCCTCCTTTTACGCCGTTGACGGCGAAATCGTGATCAACCGCGGGGATCCCATCAAGGGCCGGGCTGCCGTCGCTGAAATGGCCGCAGGGTTTTATGCAGAGTTCCCAGATCTTGAAGTGCGATGTGATCTGATGCGAAAGGCCGGATCGCATGCCGTGTTTATCTGGACGCTAGAGGGGCACCATGCCGAAACCAAAAACCACGTCGTCGTTGGCGGTTGGGAGGAATGGGACCTGAATGACGAGTTGCAGGTCGTGTCGTCGAAAGGCTGGTTCGACGCTGACGAATACCAAAGGCAAATCGATGGGGCCTAAAGCCGAGGCCCGGATGCGTGGAGCGTTCGCAGGTCAATTGTCCTGCGGCAAACTAAAGTGACGTCACCTTATGAGCCATGATCGAACCGAATGGTCGCCCCGTCTGGAATGAAGCCGGTTTTGGTCGCACCATACCGTTTTCATCCAGAGCGTTGGTACCTTTGATTTCCAAAAGTGGTGGACGATTCAGGTTTCCCGATGTTCAAGCTATTCACACGCGCTTGATGCTCGAGCCAGAACCCAATCTACTCCACGCAAATAGTCCTGCACAGTCAGCGGGTTGTTTTTGCCTGCGGAGGCCGAAAGCACAAACCCGTGGGTGTAATCGATCAACAAATGCAATAGGACGTCGCCCGGATCGCCGTTGGCCAATGCCTGTGTGTTTTGCCTAAGTTCATCCGTTATTTGAACAAGTTCATCACTCATCAATGAGATGTCGTCCAAAATTGCCCGCAACAGGTTGGCATGTTGAAGGGCTCGTGCGTAATACGAAGCTAAAATTCTTCGTGCCAAACCCCGAGGATCGCTGCCTTCTACGTCTGTCAAAGTACCCCTAAATGCAGTCCTGACAAGATCTGCGACCAAGGCATGCTTGCTTCCCGAATGATAGTTTATTGCCATCGGGGTAACGTCCAGACGTTGTGCAAGCACCCTGAATGTCAGGGCGTCGATCCCGTCCTGTTGAATGATCGGCATTGCTGTCTGAAGAATGAGTTGCTTCGATAGTCGCTGTTTCGATTTGTGAGGCCGCCCTGCGGCAGACTTGGGCGTCATGCACCTTTCACCCGGTAAACCAGGTCAACCGCCCCAGAAGGGAAACCCTGGGAAGACATGAGTTCGAGGTCAATATCGCCGTTCAGTTCTCCGAAGATGCGAATGCCTTCTCCAATCAAAATTGGGATTATGGAAACTTTGATGTCGCGAATAAGCCCTTCCTTAAAAAACGACTGAATGATCGCACCGCCGTCAACATAAACACGGGCGAAACCGCGTTTGGAAAAATCTGCCCAAAGTTCTTTTGGATGTGCCGTTGAAAACTCCACTTTGTCATGTAGTTCCACCGGAATGTCGTCCTGGGTCATTGATCGACTAAGCACGACAACCGGTTTGTTGTATGGCCATTCGTCAAACCCAAGCACAGTCTTGAGCGACCCGGTTCCCATAACCAGAACATCAATGCTGTCCATAAATTCAAAGAAACCGTGGTCCTCTGCTTGGGTCGGCTGTTTCATCAGCCAGTCAAGCGAATGATCCTTTCTGGCAACGAACCCATCCAAAGTCATCGCCATCATAATTTGTCCGATCGGCATCTTGGATCCCCTTACTTGAATATTTATACAACGTATAATTTAAAGCGCACAGGTGTTCAAGCAAGCCCCACCGAGCCGCTAGCGCCTGACTTACACAACCTGAAAATTCGAGACGTATTTTAGAGTTGTCAGCAGTTCAAACTCAGAACAAAAAGGAGCCGCCCCAGGCCATCACGACCCAAGCGCCTTAAACTGTGCCTCTTGTTTGTCCGTCCAATGCACCGTCAAGGTGAAGCCGCTCTCGGTCTGTTCTTCTTCCTGAACGATATCTTGCTGGAACAGCCATGCGCGTTGGCGACCATCTGCAAACCCGAGCTCAAGCACGCTGGTATGTCGAGCCCCTTGTAGCTTGACCGCAATCGCCTCCAGCAAATTGTCCAGCCCCTGCCCCGTCAGCGCAGAAATGGCAAAAATGTCGTCTTCGCGGTCGGTCTTGGCCAAGATTGCATCGCGTTCATCCGGGTCAACCTGGTCCAGCTTGTTCCACACCTCGATACGCGGCCGGTCATCTTCCACGCCAAGTGAATTCAAAATGGTTTCCACATCCAGTGCCTGACTTTCGGTATCAGCATGGCTGATGTCGCGGACATGAACCACCAGATTGGCTCCAAGGACTTCTTCCAGCGTTGCCCTAAATGACGCCACGAGTTCGGTTGGCAAATTTGAAATAAATCCAACGGTATCAGACAGAATAATCTCGGGGCCGTCCGGCAAAACCACACGTCGCATGGTTGGATCCAAGGTAGCAAACAACATGTCCTTGGCCATGACCTCGGCCCCGGTCAAACGATTGAACAAGGTCGATTTACCGGCATTGGTGTAGCCTACAAGAGCAACGATCGGATACGGCACCTTGGCGCGAGCAGCTCGGTGCAAAGTGCGTGTCTTCACGACCTTTTCCAACTGCCGCCTCAGTCGAACCAATTGATCATCGATAGCGCGGCGGTCAGCCTCGATCTGGGTTTCACCAGGTCCGCCAACAAACCCCAATCCGCCCCGCTGTCGTTCCAGGTGGGTCCAGGCGCGGACAAGTCGGGTCCGTTGGTAAGACAGCGCGGCCATTTCAACCTGCAACACACCTTCACGGGTCCTCGCCCGGTCGCTGAATATCTCAAGGATCAGGCCGGTTCGGTCGAGGATCTTGACCTTCCACGCCTTTTCCAGATTGCGCTGCTGCACCGGGGTGACCGGCCCGTCGATCAGGACCAGTTCGACCTCATTGGCCTTGAATTGCGCCCCAAGCTCTTCGATCTTGCCCGAGCCAAACAGGTATCCGGGCTGTGGTTTTGGCAGGCGCACGATACCGGATCCGATCACATCCAGATCGGGTAATGCCGCGGCAAGAGAAACGGCCTCTTCAAGCGCCGGTTCGGGAACACGGCGGTTTTCGTCTGATTTAATCTCGGGATGCAGGACCCAAGCGCGGGTCAGCTCCCTTTCATGTTCCATCAAGAGGCGTCTTCGCCCTCATACAGGCTGATCGGCTGGGACGGCATGATGGTCGAGATCGCATGCTTGTACACCAACTGCGACTGTCCGTCGCGGCGCAGCAGCACGCAGAAATTGTCGAACCAGGTGATAACACCCTGCAATTTCACACCGTTGATCAGAAAAATAGTTACCGGAACCTTGGTTTTCCGCACATGATTCAGGAACGCATCCTGAAGATTCTGTCTGTCCGAAGCCATTTTCTTTAATTCTCGCCTTTGTTCTTGCTACGCACTGCGGACCAGTACGTCCCTCCAAGGGGAGTATGGAGTGAGGTGAAATGAGATTCCAGCCATAAAAAGCACCATGCTAACCTTACGTCAGCTTCAATGGCCTAATTTCGCCAGAGCGTTGGCGTCAACAAGGCGATGATTGCAAGTGTTTCCAATCTCCCCAGAACCATGGCGAAACACAGGACAATTTTGGATGCACCACTCAGTTCAGCCAAACGAATGGGGTCTTCTGCAGCAAAAATGATCAATGGCCCGGTAGTCGAAAGCGCCGCGATACTGAGTACCAAAGCCTCTTCCAAGCTGGACCCCAAGGCAGCCAACACGACTGAAATCAAAGCCAGAGACAGAGCGAACAGCATGAAGAAAATCCACGCAATGAACGCCCCATCTTTTTGGATACGACGGTTGCCAACCCCCTCGCCGCTGACTGACGAAGGGTGAACCAGGCGCTCCATCTCGCGCAGGCCGTTCAAATAGAGCGCAAACACCCGCAGCAGCTTTACACCGCCCGCCGTGGTGGCCACTCCGCCACCGATCAGCGCGAGCCCCATCAGGATCAAGCCTGGAGTGCCCAACCCCGACCAAGTGCGTGCCTCCTCCCAGTCTGAACTTTCAAAGCCCGTTGTGGTCAAGAAGGACAAAACAGTGAACATCCCCCCACAAGGAACGCAGCGCAAGTGTTGGATCCCCAACCATATCGACGTCATAGGCCGCCAGCCAATGTCGAAAGAACAAAAGAACCGGCACGCCAATGACGATCATCAACCCAATGCGGAATTCCGGGTCCTTATCCAGTCGCGCGTAGCCCTGGCTTGCCGTGTCGGCCGAAAAAGTCAGGCGGGACAGAGCAAAAAACATGAACAAGAAAAGGATCGCTTCGCCAGTCAGCCCTGCAGTTGATCCCCCGATACCGCCTACCGGAGAGATGCCAGACGTCGCCATGACGGACATGGCGTGACAGATCGCCGTCAGGCCCTGCTCGCCTGCGATCATCAGCAGGATCGACATCACCAGCGTCAAACCAGCATAAATCGGCGCCAGTGTGCGGGTTATCCGGATCAACCGTCCTCGCGGGTCACTGAGTTCGGCCTGATTGAAACCAGGAACCGTCCGCCCTGGTTGCCCGCGCGCGGTGACTTCAAACCCACCGAGTGACAAAGGAGCCAGGATGGCTGAAGCCGCAATCCACATCAACAAGCCACCGAACCATCCGACCTGTGCACGCCACAAATGCAACGGGTCAGCCAAGCGACCGGGTTCATTAAAAAGATCTGCACCCGTAGTCGTAATAGCGCTTACCATGTCGAAATATGCATTGAGAAAGCTTGTCGTCTGCAGCGCATCATGAAACGGAATCGCCAAAAACACCGGTAAAACTGCAAAAGTTGCCAACAGAACCAACAGCTGCCCCAGAGCGCCGCGTTTGGGTGTGTGCCCGCTGACCGCAATGGTGATCATCACCACGCCAAATAACCCCAGAATTCCGGAATAGAAAAACGACCGGGAAACGGGGTGGTTGTCCAGATAGAGCGCATGACCGGCCGGGATCCACATTGAAAGCGATGCAAAACCCCAGATCAACAGAAACAGCGGCAAGCGCCGTAACAATCCGACCTTTGGCTTTTGAACCCGCGTCATCAGAAAAAGTCGATCGAGACCTGCATGAGCCGCTCGACCTCTGGTACATCATCCGCCATCGAAAAGATGGCGACAACATCCCCTTCGTCGATACGCAACCCACCGGTTGGCCGCACAACCTCTTCACCTTTTAGAACTGCACCTACAAGAACACCTTCAGGGAAATCTATGTCTCTGAGCCTTGCTCCAGCCATGGGCGATGTCGAAAGGACTTCTGCCTCGATCACTTCAGCCTCGGCATCCCCTATGGAATAGACTTGCCGAACGCGACCGTGGCGAATGTGGCGCAGGATCGAACTGACAGTGGTCGCACGTGGATTGATGTAGGCGTCGATACCCATGGGGCTCATCAGCGGAACCAACGTGGGATCATTGATCAGGGCAATGGCCAACGGGCACCCTTCGGCTTTAGCCCGCACAGCCGCCAACATGTTGGTCTTGTCGTCATCAGTCACTGCCAACATCGCGTCCGCGCGTTCAATCCCGGCCTCTTTCAAAAGGGCCGCATCCAGACCATCGCCATTCAATACAATGGTCCGCTCCAAAGCTTCGGCTGCGCGTTCCGCCGAGGCCCGGTCCCTTTCGATCACCTTCGAGCGAATGCGTTTTTCCTGGTCTTCCAGTGTGCTTGCCACCTCCAAACCAACGTTTCCGCCTCCGACAATGACAACGCGATCCTGTTTTTTCTGTGTCTTACCAAAGACATCCATAGTTCTGTTCACGTCTTCGACATGAGAGAACACATAGCACTGATCCCCTACAAAAAGCTGATCGCCCGGCTCTGGGGCAAAGAGCGTCCCCTCGCGCCGAACGCCAACAACAATCGAGCGTAAGGTCGAAAACAGATCGGTCAGTTGCCGTAGTGGAGTGTTGATGATCGGGCAATCTTCGTGAATTACGATGCCCAACAACTGGGCTTGACCATTCATGAAGGTTTCCGTGTCAAAAGCTGCAGGCGCCGACAAACGACGCATGGCAGCGGCGGCGACCTCACGTTCAGGGCTGATGACAACGTCGATGGGCAGATGATCGCGACGGTACAAGTCCGAGTAAATTGCTGTGAGGTAGCTCTGCGACCGGAGGCGTGCGATCTTTCGCTGAATACCAAAGACCGAATGGGCCACCTGACAAGTGACCATGTTCACTTCGTCGGAATGAGTGGCAGCAATGATCATGTCCGCATCGCGAGCACCGGCCCGATCTAGAACATCCGGGTAGCTGGCAAAACCTGCAATACCCTGAACATCCAGCGTATCGGTTGCGCGTCGAACCAAGTCGGGGTTGTTGTCCACGACAGTTACGTCATTGAGCTCGCCTGACAGGTGACGCGCGATTTGCCAACCAACCTGACCGGCCCCGCAAATTATGACCTTCATACACCTTGGCCCTTTACTGCCTGAGAGTTTTGAATGGCAGATGGGGGGTTGAGCGTCAATTCAATTGTAAAAAGCAAATCAAGCGCGCAAAATGGCGTTATGAAAAAAGCTCTAGGTTTTCTGACGCTTGCGATGGTTCTGGGGGCCTGTTCCAGCCCCTTGGATGTTTACTACAAGCCGGGTGCGACGGTCTCGCGATTGCAGACCGACCAAACCCAATGCGAAGTCAAAGCGCTAAAGGATGCGCCGGTAGCCCAGGAAATTCGCCAACGCCCACCGATTTATTATCCCGGCTATCCAATTTGCGACGGATACGGGAATTGTTGGTACCGGCCCGGATTTTGGGCCGATGGTGGTGTCTATTCGGTCGATGTGAACAAGGATTTGCGCAACCGGGTCCTCACGCAATGCATGGCATCCAAGGGGTATAGCCCGGTTTCGATTCCACAATGCTCAAGCGGGGTAAAGGCCAGTGTATCCCCAGCCCGCACCACAAAACTGCCAGTCCTGACGGGAACGTCCTGTTACATCAAAAACAACGACGACAGCTACCAGATCGTGTCTCAGGTGGCCTCAAAACCAAACTGACGTTCTGGGAAAACAATCGCCAGAAGCGGCGGATTACTCCGCCGCTTCCGTTGTCTCTTCGTCGACATGCGCGACACGGGCACCGGCCTTAGTCGAAGTTACGACGCCCAAAGACTTCAGCTTGCGGTGCAGAGCGCTGCGCTCCATTCCAACAAAACTGGCCGTTCGACTGATATTGCCTCCAAACCGATTGATCTGAGTCAGCAGGTATTCCCTTTCAAACGCTTCTCGCGCCTCACGCAGCGGCAAGGTAGCAAGGGCACCCGACAACACCACACGCCCGTCGTCTGACTGTTTTTCTTCTTCATTCGGCAATTCACGTGCTTCGATCGGACCGCCGCTATCACCCAAGATCAATACCCGCTCCACCAGGTTCTTAAGTTGCCGCACGTTTCCGGGCCATTGCATTGTTTGCATCAATGCCACCGCTTCCTCGCTGAGCTCGCGCTGCGGCAGACCCTGGGAAGAATTGCACATTTCGATAAAGTGATCTGCCAATACAGGGATATCTTCGCGACGTTCCTCAAGCGATGGCACAGCAATCGGCACCACGTTCAGACGATGATAAAGCTCTTCGCGGAAACGTTCGGCTCGAGATCTCGGCATCAAGGTCTTTGTTGGTCGAAGAAATCACCCGCAAATCAACTCGAACCTTGTCGCTTCCGCCAACGCGTTGGAACTGTTGATCGACCAGAACCCGCAGGATTTTCGACTGCGTACCCAGGGGCATGTCAGCAACTTCATCAAAATAGACAACACCGCCATGCGCCTGTTCCAACAGCCCCGATTCCACACCACGTTCAGTCGACTCGCGGCCAAACAGCACCTCTTCCACACGCTCAGGTTCAATACCGGCACAGTTTACGGTCACAAATGGCGCGTTGGCGCGGTTGGAATGTGCATGGATGTAACGCGCCGCGATTTCTTTGCCAGCTCCTGCCGGACCTTTCAGCATGACGCGGCCATTGGATTTGGTAACCTTATCAAGCTGCCCTACCATCGTCCGATATGCTGCCGAACTGCCAATCATGTCAGAGCTTGTAACTTCGCGTCGCTTCAGCGCGCTGTTTTCCCGACGCAAACGTGACGCTTCCATCGCTCGACGGATCACAACCATCAACTGGTCGATGTTGAACGGCTTTTCGATAAAATCATAGGCGCCCTGCTTGATGGCAGCTACCGCAATTTCGATGTTGCCGTGACCAGATATGATGACCACAGGAACGTCTGGATTGTCCCGTTTGACGGCCTTCAGAATGTCGATCCCGTCCATGCGGCTGTCCTTGAGCCAGATATCCAGGATCAACAGGCCCGGAGGTTCCGAATTGATCTCGTTCATGCATTCATCCGAGTTTCCTGCCAAACGGGTCGAAAATCCTTCGTCCTCCAGGATATCGGAAACCAACTCACGAATATCGCGTTCGTCGTCGACGATCAGAATGTCACTCATCTTGTCCTGCTTTCACTAATTTCTTTGTCGCCTGTTCCATCGGCGCTTTGGATTTTCGCGGATCGGTCCGCATCAACCGGATCACGGCCATCGCGCCAAAATGGTCCTGTCCGTCAAATACCGGCGCATCCTCGAGTGTGAGAGTGCCGCCGTGTTCTTCGATGATTTTCTTGACGATCGGCAATCCCAGTCCGGTGCCTTCGTCGCGTGTGGTAACATAGGGCTCAAAGAGCCGCGCCCGATCTTCAGGCAGGCCTATACCGTTGTCGGCAATCTTGATCGTAATACCCGCATCACCTTCGTTCAGACTTACATGAATTTGCGGATCCAAGTTCTCAGGAGCGCCCTTTTGTTTAAGCGTCGCAATCGCTTCGCCTGCGTTCTTGATCAGGTTGGTCAGAGCCTGCGACAACATTGTCGCGTCGACATCCGTCATGATCGGTTGTTCTGGCAAATCTGACAGGATCCGCAAATCAGGTTGACCAGTTTCTTGCAGCAACACGGCATCGCGAACCAACTGAGTCAGATCTTCGGCCCGACGATCCGGTTCCGGCATACGAGCAAACTTAGAGAATTCGTCGACAATGCGACGCAGATCATTGGTCTGGCGAACGATCACATCTGTCATCGATTCAAGCTTTTCGCTGTCCTCTTCTGGCAGCATCCGCGAGAATTTTCTTTTGATCCGTTCCGCGCTCAACTGAATTGGCGTCAAAGGATTTTTGATCTCATGCGCAATTCTCCGAGCGACATCGCCCCAAGCTGCCATGCGTTGCGCACTGACGAGATCTGTAACATCATCAAAAGCAACAACATAGCCTTCCAACCCACCATCCTCTCCACGGCGGGTGGCCAATCGGACCAGAAGGTTTTCCAACCGACCCTTGCGGGTCACCTTGACCTCTCCTTGCGCGGTCTCGGATCCAGTTGACACCAGCGCCTCAAACAACGGCAAGAACTCTGGCACAGCGATTGCCAGTGCTAGACTTTGCTCGGCCCCGGACCAATCCAACAGACGCTCTGCCGAGCGATTGACAAAGGTCACTTTGCCGTCCGGATCAAGACCAACAACACCCGATGTCACCGACGACAAAACTGAATCAAACAACCTCCGCCGTTGCTCGATTTGTTGGGTGTTTTCAAGCAGCGCGTCGCGTTGCCCTTTGAGTTGTCGGGTCATCTGATTGAAGTAGCGGCCGAGCATTGCAATCTCGTCATCCCCACCATCATCCACGACCTGAACCGCCAAATCACCACCACCAACCCGCTGAGCGGCCGTGGTCAAACGGCCAACGGGCCTTGAAAGCCGTTCGGCAAACCACAACCCCAACCATACAGCCGCCAAAAGCAATATGACCGCGAACCCCAAGTAAAGCAGTCCGAATTGAAAGAGCACTCGCCCCCTTTCACTTTCGAGTTGCTGATAGAACTTTGCTGTTTCCTTGGTGTCATCAAGAAGGTTCAACAGTTGGCCATCCACCTCGCGACTGACATAGAGGTACCGATCCAAAAACGCATTCAATGGAACAAGCGCACGAAACTCGTTGTTGTCCCAATCCTGTATGATCAGTAGCCCCCTCTCCTGGGCCTCGGTGATTTGCGCTGGACTTGGTCGTTCAAAATCAAAAAGATAAGAGCGGGCACCACGAAACCGGATGTCACCCGTGCCATCGATCACGTAAGCCTCGCGTAGACCCCTTTGAATCTGGGATTGTCCCTGCGCGAGCAGCTGACGGAATTCCGCATCGTTAATAAAGAAATTGACGCCACGACTTTGGTCCAGAAACTGCGCCAGCACCAAAGCGTCTTCAGAAAGATCTACGCGTTGTTCATTCTCATAGGCCTCGGCGGCTGTCAGTGACGAACCAACCACGGCACGAACCCGATCAGAAAACCATCCTTCAAGACCAACGTTGAGCGTTAACCCGGCAAATATCGCAACCGTCACAGCCGGAATGAGAGCCAAAAGAGCAAAGACACCGATCAAGCGTAAGTGCAGGCGGGAACCCGCCGACTTGGCTCTACGAGCCGCGATCAGACGCCCCACTTGCCCCAGTACAAGAGCAGCCAGAACCAGAATGTAGACGAGATCGGCCAGAAGGATGAGTCGCAGTGACAAGGACGACGCACCTTGATCAAATGGACCAATTGCCAGGAAAGTGGCGAGAGTCAGAACAGGGCCCAGAACCACAAGGCCCAAGGTCCCGATATTGCGGGCTTTTCGGGTTTTTCGCCACCGGCTAATCGAAAAGATTGGCCCGTTCTGTGACCGGGTTGCCACCTTCTGCCCTCATTCTGATGTGTCGCATGCGCGACGAACCGCCATATTTCGTGATCTGTCCTAGGCTACAACCCAGATGTCACGGTTTGTGTGGCGATATTACATCAGTTTGCGACGCCGTGTCACCTGAATATCGAGATCGGTGATCTTTTTTCGCAGCGTATTTCGATTGATCCCCAAAAGGTCAGCGCATTTGGCTTGGTTTCCACCCGTCGCATCCAAAGCGATTTCAATGAGTGGTGCCTCAATCTCGCGCAGAATACGCTGGTACAAACCCGGCGGGGGTAGCATGTTCCCGTGCAGATCGAAATAGCGCCGAAGATGCCGTTCAACCGACGCCGACAATTTCTCGGTATCGCCGCCCCCCAGAACGGGTTCGACTTCGGGTTGGCTGCCAAGAACCAGTTCGACCTCTGTTCGTGAAATTTCATCTGCGCGGCTGGTCAATCCAAGGCGGCGTACAGCGTGTTCCAACTGCCTTACGTTGCCGGGCCAGCTGTAGACGCGGAACAGCTCCTTTGCCTCGTTGCTCAGCCAACGTTTGGGAGCGCCATCACGTTCGGCACGCGCCAGAAAATGTTCCGTCAGCAACGGGATATCGTCGACCCGCTCGCGCAAAGCAGGCACCTGGATCGGCGCTCCGCACAGGCGATAATACAAGTCCCGGCGCACGCGCCCTTGCTCCATCGCCTTGGACAGATCACCCTGGCTGGTCGCCATAAACCGCGGCACGTGATCTCCCGGTGCGTCCATCATGCGCACAATTCGGGCCTGGATCTCGTCATCGATATCGGTGATTTCGTCAATGAGCAGCGTACCGCCCTTAACCCTTGCAAGAACCCGTGCAGGTCCTTCGAGGTCCTGCAAGTCTGCCCCTGTGACGGTCACAAAGGGCAAGGTGCGTCGGTCTGAAAAGTCATGAATAGCTCTGCCGATCAATGATTTACCCGTGCCGCTTTCACCCGAAATCATCACCGGCAAGTCTGTATTCATGACTTTGGCTACCAACCGGTAAAGAGCCTGCATGGCCGGTGTGCGCCCAACAAGCGGCAATTCATCCGAGCGCTCGCCAGCCTCATCCGCAGGTGTCGTCGGCGTTTTGCGTTTTTGCTCCAACGCCCGCGCGGTCCGCTTCATAAGATCTGGCAGATCAAAGGGCTTGGGTAGATAGTCATATGCCTCGGCTTCGGCCGCCTGAATAGCGGTCATGATGGTGTTCTGGGCTGAAATCACGATGACCGGCAAGCCTGGGCGGTCTTCGGCGATCTTTGGCAGCATCTCCAGCCCGTTGCCATCGGGCATGACCACGTCCGAGATCACCACGTCACCCTTGCCTTCGCCAACCCACCGCATCAGCGTTGTCAACGAGCTGGTGGCGTGCACCTTGCACCCAGCCCGGGTCAGCGCCTGGGTCAGTACCGTGCGAATTGTGCGGTCGTCGTCAGCAACCAGAACCGTGCCATCCATGCCAGTTTACTCCTTATCCATATGTCCGCGCGGAACCCGCGGCAGCGACAGGCGGAACACCGTGCGTCCCGGCACAGACGTGACCGAGACCCAGCCGTTGTGGTCCGATATGATTTTGCTCACCAGGGCCAGACCCAGCCCGGTGCCGTTCTCACGCCCCGAGACAAAGGGATCAAAGATGTCGTCCTTGATCTTGTCCGGCAGGCCAGGGCCATCGTCGATGATCTCGATCTGTAAGGGCAGCGATTGACCTGTGCCATCCGAGCGGCGCAGGCGAAAACTGTGTTCGAAATAGCTGCGCAGACGGATGGTGCCACCCTGTTGGCCCGCCACCTCGGAGGCGTTGCGCAGCAGGTTCGAAATGACCTGCAACAGCTGATCCGGGTCTCCAAAGGCCATCGGGAGCGACGGGTCGTAATCCTCAATGATGGTCATATGCGCGCCAAACCCAAGCTGTGCCGAACGGCGGGCACGGTCCAAAACATCGTGGATGTTGACCGGTTTGAAATCGGGCGCGCTGAGGTTTCCGAACTGCTCCACCTGTTCCAACAGTTTTACGATCCGGCGACTTTCGGCAACAATTAGATCAGTAAGTTCAAGGTCTTCGGCAGCAAGGTTCATGCTCAACAACTGCGCTGCCCCGGTGATCCCGGCCAGTGGGTTCTTAATCTCATGAGCCAACATCTCAGCCATGCCAATCGCCGATTGTGCTGCGGATTTGACTGTGTGGTTCTGGGTCATTCGCCCAGCCAGTTCGCGGGGCGTGATGATCATGATCATTGTTCCCCGGTGCCCAACAAGAGGCGCGATCTGCAACGCGCATTGCAGTGGAGCGTGGCTGCCCGAGCCGACATCAATGTCGTTGACGAACAGAGGTGTGCCATTGGTGCGGGCACGTTCAAATGCCTCTTCAATCGGCGCATCAATCGCGATCTGGTCCCAGACCGGCGTGCCTTCAACTGCTTTTTTCGATGCATTCAAAAAGCCTTCGCCGAGCAGAGTTCACATCGGCGATCTTGTCTTGTGCATCAATAAGGAAGGTTGGAACCGGCAAGGAGGCCCAGATGGAATGATCCGATGTCACGCGGCGACCTCCTTGGATGGGGTCAAGGCATCGGCCAACAGGCGTGTGACCTCTTCCGTGTCGCGCGACGTCAGAACGGCGCGGCGCAGCGGTGCAGCGGTGCCCGCCTCGTCCATGTACCAGCCCAGATGTTTGCGCGCGACGCGCAGGCCCAGATCAGCGCCGTAGAAAGAAAGCATCGCGTGGTAGTGGCGCGTTACCATATCAACCAGATCGACGCCTTGCGGAATGATGGGCGCAGGTGTGCCGTACAGATCATGCGAGACCTGCGCCAGCAACCAGGGTTTACCCTGGGCGCCTCGCCCGATCATCACACCCGCCGCACCGGACAACTCCAGCGCCTGACGGGCAGTCTCTGTACTGACGATGTCGCCGTTTGCCACAACTGGCACATCCACTGCTTCGGTCACTGACCGGATTGCCGCCCAATCCGCGTGACCTTTGTAGAACTGACACCGGGTGCGCCCGTGGATTGTCACCATCTGCACGCCTGCATCCTGCGCACGACGCGCCACGTTCGCGGCATTCAGCAGCTTGTCGTCCCACCCCAGCCGAGTCTTGAGGGTCACGGGCACATCCACCGCCTCTACCACCGCCTCGATCAATGTCAGGGCGTGATCGGGGGTCTTGAGAAGGGCCGAGCCGGAATAACCGTTGGTCACTTTCTTGGCCGGACAGCCCATGTTGATGTCGATGATACGGGCGCCTTGGTCCGCGACTTGCCGCGCAGCCTCGGCCATCCAGGTCGCTTCGCGCCCCGCAAGTTGCACAGCGGTGTTTTCAACATCCGCGCTCAGCTCGGCGCGTTCACGCACGCCCGGCTTGGCCTGAACCATCTCTTGGCTGGCGACCATTTCGCTCACCACCAGGCCCGCGCCGAAGCTGGACACCAGATCGCGAAACGGGCGGTCAGTGATTCCAGCCATCGGGGCGAGGACCACGGGTGGGGTCAGCTCTTTGTTGGCAAGACGGAGGGTCAAGATGCCTAATCCTTGTGCATGTGCTACGTTGGTAACGAAACGCCCCTAATCGCACAATGAAACGGACTGTTTCAAGGCCCATCAAAACAGCATATGCCTAATTTTTAGGCAAGGTGACGCAGGTGATTGCCGAAACGCGCGCCACCTCATAAACAGTCCCCACCAGATCAGGAGCGTCCAAGCCATGACCACAGCCGCCATAATCGTCGCCGCAGGACGCGGCCAACGTGCGGGTGGCGGCGTACCCAAGCAATGGCGTCCACTGGCCGGTCGGCGCGTGGCGGATTGGACGTTGGCGCAATTCGAAATTGCTGGCTTGGATCATATCGTTCTGGTGCTGTCGGCAGAGGACACTGATGCGTGGGCCGAGTTCGAGGGCGGTCGGTACACTCTGTCCACAGGCGGCACAGACCGCGCAGGATCAGTGCGTAACGGGTTGGCGGCATTGGAAAACCAAGGTGTAACCAAGGTTTTGATTCATGATGTTGCGCGCCCGTGTGTCAGTGCGCAAATTATCTCGGATATTCTGGCGGCTCTGGATGAGTATCCTGCTGCCGCTCCGGGTCTTGCGGTAACAGACGCGCTCTGGAGCGGTGCAATGGGGCAAGTGACTGGCACACGGGACCGCGATGGCCTTTATGCGGCTCAAACCCCGCAAGGATTTCACTATGACGCCATTGTGGCTGCACACAACACCCACACCGGTGGCGCTGCGGATGATGTGCAGGTGGCGCGGGACGCGGGCCTGCCGGTGGCAATTGTGCCCGGCGACGCGGACAATCTGAAAATAACAAGGCCTGAGGATTTTGCCCGGGCCGAACGCATACTAAGGACGGATATGGATATCAGGCTGGGCAATGGATACGACGTACATCGTTTTGGTGATGGCGATCACGTGGTGCTCTGCGGTGTTAAGGTGCCACATGAGCGCGGGCTTCAGGGGCATTCGGACGCGGATGTGGGTATGCATGCTGTCACGGACGCGATCTATGGTGCATTGGCGCAGGGTGACATCGGCCAGCACTTCCCCCTTCCGATCCACAGTGGAAGGGCGCAGCGAGCGAGATCTTCTTGCGTCACGCTGTCGAACTGGCCGCCTCGATGGGCTATCGCATCTCCAACGTCGACTGCACGTTGGTCTGCGAGTATCCAAAGATCGGACCACATTCGGCCGCCATGCGCAGTGAAATGGCGCGGATCATGGGACTGAGCGAGGGGCAGGTTTCGGTCAAGGCCACCACATCTGAACGTTTAGGTTTTACCGGGCGCAGCGAAGGCATCGCCTCGCTGGCCACTGCTTGCCTGGTGTCGGCATGATCGGTCTGGCAAAGGCCATCGCCACAGTCGGCGGCGTCGGCTACCTGCGCCCTGCGCCGGGCACCTGGGGGTCGCTGGCTGCCCTGCCCCTGACCTATGTGTTGCACCAATTGGGTGGCTTTCCTCTGCTGGCAGTAGCTACCGTCGTTGTGATCGTCGCCGGGATCTGGGCCACCGGGGTCATGACCGCCGGGCAAGACGACCACGACCCGTCTGAGATCGTGATTGATGAGGTCGCTGGCCAGTTCATCGCGCTCATGGCTATCTCCTACCCGGCGTGGTCCCATGGGATCGAGATCACCGCGCTCTGGCCCGGTTGGATCGCTGGGTTCTTATTGTTCCGTCTTTTTGACATCACAAAACCCGGCCCTATCGGGTGGGCCGACCGACGCGGCGATGCGCTTGGGGTGATGCTGGACGACCTGATCGCAGGCGTCTTTGCCGCCATCGGTGTAGCGCTACTGGCTGGCTTTTCGCATGGGGTTCTGGGACTTTGACTGTAACTGAGCTGTTGGAAGAGGCGAAACGGTTGGGCGTCATGATCGCCACCGCCGAAAGCTGTACGGGGGGCATGGTTGCCGCCGCGCTCACCGACATCCCCGGCAGTTCCTCCGTGGTCGAACGCAGCTTTGTCACCTACACCAACCGCGCCAAGCAAGAAATGCTGGGCGTGAAACCCGCAACCTTGGACGCGGTCGGCGCGGTCTCTGAAGAAGTTGCGCTTGAGATGGCAGAGGGCGCCCTGGCACATGCCCCGGTGCAGTTGACGGTCTCGATCACCGGCATCGCCAGCCCCGGCGGGTCCGAGTTCAAACCGGAAGGACGCGTTTGCTTTGGGCTAGCGGGAACGGGACTGCTCACCACCACCGAAACCATCGAGTTCGGCGCCCTTGGCCGCGACCAAGTGCGGCTCGCGGCGCGGGATCATGCGCTAAAGCTCTTGCAGGCAGGGCTTTCGCGCATCGCTGAAAATAAGGGCGGCTGACCAAAACAGCGCCCATTATTTCACCACATCGCAAAAAGCGTCAAAAACAGGCGGGGTTTACGGCAGGTGCCTCTTTTTTCCTCAAGCGGCATTGGTTTTGAACACACAAAACCACTCGCTTACCGAAAAGGAGAGGCCCCATGAATGGAGCCGATACAGCCTGGATCATTGTGGCAACCGCCCTGGTCCTGTTCATGACACTACCGGGACTTGCCTTGTTCTATGGCGGTCTGGTGCGTGCCCGAAATGTACTCAGCGTGTTCATGCATTGCTTTGCCATTGCCTGTTTGATGAGCATCCTGTGGCTGGTCGCAGGATATTCCATCGCCTTTGGCAGCGGTACATCAGGGTATTGGGGCGGGTTGGACAAGATGTTCCTGCTGGACATCACGCCAGACACCCTGTCGGGCACCCTGCCCGAGATCCTGTTCTTTGCCTTTCAGATGACGTTCGCCATCATCACACCGGCCCTGATCGTTGGCGCTTATGTAGAACGTGTTGGCTTTGGTTTTGTCCTGACCTTTTCGGGCCTCTGGATGCTGCTGTGTTATGCGCCCGTGGTCCATTGGATCTGGGGCGGTGGTTTCTTGGCTGATGGCGGTATCTTTGGTGACACAGGTGTGAAAGATTTTGCAGGCGGCATCGTAGTGCACGAAACTGCAGGTTTGGCTGCTCTGATCATCGCCGTCTTTCTTGGCCCGCGCCGTCATCGCACCACCCCACCGCACAGCCCGGGCTATGTGATGATCGGTGCTGCGATGCTGTGGGTCGGCTGGTTTGGCTTCAACGGCGGCTCGCAGCTGGCGGCCGATGGTGGTGCCGCGATGGCGCTGACCGTAACGCATATCTCCGCGGCGACTGCTTCACTGACATGGGCGTTGTGGGAAAAGATCAAATACGGCAAGGCGTCGATGGTGGGTCTTGTGACCGGTACGATTGCCGGTCTAGCCTCGATCACACCTGCATCCGGTTTTGTTGACCCTGTTCAGGCGCTGATCATCGGCGCTGTGGCTGGTATCCTGTGTCAAGAAGCCGTGAATGTTGTGCGCAATCTGCTGAAAATCGACGACACGCTGGACGTCTTTGCCGTGCATGGTGTTGGCGGCATCTTTGGCACCATCATGATCGCGGTCTTCGGCCTGGGAAGCTGGGCCGCACAGCTGGGTGGCCTGGTCATCGTGGGTGTCTTCACGGCAGTTGTGACCGTAATATTGGTGAAACTGGTTGCACTTGTCACCCCGCTTCGCGTAGACGCCGAGACCGAAACAAATGGTCTGGACCTTAGCGTACACGGCGAACGGGCCTATGACATAAGCAGCTGAGCCCACCTTGGCTGACTTATGCCCGCAAGGGCAGCGAAAAGCGGACCTCTTGGGAGGCCCGCTTTTCTAGCTTTAAGAGGTTGGACTATCCTCAGGGGCGCTCCCGCCCATCGATCAGGCATCAAAGATACCCTCCTCCCGTTGGGCCAGGCCTCGCTGCGCTCGGCGGTTGGCGCCTGACGACAAGCCCCAGAAA
Organism: Falsiruegeria sp. JB4-1; assembly: GCF_055693495.1. Lineage (NCBI taxonomy): Bacteria > Pseudomonadati > Pseudomonadota > Alphaproteobacteria > Rhodobacterales > Roseobacteraceae > Falsiruegeria > Falsiruegeria sp. JB4-1. The sequence continues at coordinate 2,139,582 of NZ_JBVFTZ010000001.1, read as the reverse complement.
TTAACGCGGTGGAGTGTGGCTAAACGCAACCGCGCCGAGCCGAAAGCGAGGCGCCCGGCCCAAGGCTGTTCGACGAGCTGACGCAGTCAGGTTGGCGCGGGCGCGGGAGCCCCCACCTTACCGCCTTGAGAGACTCACACATGGTTCAGAGCCGTTCCGCCAAATCCGCCGCTCGCCCCCCGGTGCGCAAAAGGGACCAAACCTCATCTGTCAGTGACCCACCGATCAGCTTGGCAGCCTTGGTGCGCACCCGCTCCTCTCGTATGGCAAGCGGCAGTGGCGCCTGCAGATCATGGGTTGCCTCATCTCGGCTGCCATCGCGGCGCAAGATCGACAGATGGGCTTGGGTTTCCGTCAGGGTCTCATCTGCCTCGACGTTGATCCGGCCCCGCAACGCGATCAGGCGCGGATCGGCGCAGACCGCCTCGGAATAACTGTCGAGCCGCGCGGTATCATGTCCAAGCGCATGCATCGCAAGCACCGTGCGATACGAAAACTTGGCGCCAAGGCCCGTCGACGGTTCCGTCTGATTGCATACGCTCATCCAGCGTGGATGGGTGCGCACCGTCATCTCGGCCACTTCCGGCTCGGCGATATCAAGCGTCCGCGCAGCCTCGAGCGCGGCGTGAAGACCATGACAGCAGGCGTGGAACTTGTGGCTGACGGTCTCGAACAGCCATTCGACGCCGAGCCCCTCCAGCGCCTCATTCAGGTTACTCTCCCCGTGATGAGTGGCGCCAAAGCCGAAGCTCCCTTCAAGTGCATCCGGATTGGCCTGAAATCCGCGTTGAACCAATTGCACCACCTCGACTCCGGCTGAAGCAGCAAGTCCCGCGTTATAAGGCTTGCCCATGGTTCCGAACTGCGCCTTGAGCCCTGCCGCACGCGTAGCTGTAAGGCCCAGGGCCTGTGCCATACCATCGGCCTGCAGCCCCACCAGCCGACCAGCAGCCACGGCTGCGCCAAAAGCCCCCGCAGTCGCAGTCTGATGGAACCCGATTTGATAGTGGCTGCGCCCCAACCACAGGCCCACACGAACGGAAACTTCCATACCTACAAGAGCCGCTTCAAGCACCTCGACCAGAGGCAGATCGCGCATCTCGGCCATGGCCAGAGCTGCGGGGAAAACGGCGACAGATGGATGGCCGATGTGGGCGAAATGGGTGTCGTCATAATCAAGCGCGTGACTGATCGTGCCATTGGCCAAAACCGCAGAGCGCGCCGGGGCTGCACCACCGCCGAAGACATGCGCCTGGCCCGCCCCCTGTTCGACAAATACCATGTCGCGGACGATCTCGGACACAGGTTCAGCCTGGCCTGCGCGTCCCACGGCGAACCAATCGAGCGCGGAGAGAGAGGTCACCAACCGCGCCGAAGCGGTGGTTGTCACGGGGCCAGCGGCAAAATCCGCCAAATGCGTGGTTAGCTAAGTCATGGGCGTAGTGTAGCGCGCCGCAGATGGGGGTAAAGTCTAAGTGTAGAGCTCGGCTGCGCGGCGTTCGAATGCACGCACGATCCGCTGCATCGCCTCGTTGAAAACCACACCAATAACCCCTTGAAGAATCGCGTTTTTGAACTCGAAATCTACGAAAAAGGATACATCGCAACCGCCATCTGGACGATCAGCAAAAGCCCAGGTGGATTTCATGTGGCTGAACGGGCCGTCTAGGTATTCGGTATCGATCTTGTACTCATCGGGGAACAGCGTCACACGGCTGCCAAATCGCTCGCGGAAGACTTTGAAAGAAATTACCAGATCCGCGTCCATGACCGTTGCATCCCCCACCTCGTGCGTGCGCCGGATGCGAGCCGCTGAACACCACGGCAGGAACTTGGGATATTGGCCCACATCCGCTACCAGATCATACATCTGTTGCGCGGTGTACGGCAGATGGCGGGTCTCGGAGTGGGTGGGCATTTGGGCCTGTATTTTGGGGTGACTCTGGGCGATCATGTCGTATGTTGCGCGACAAAGATCAAGGGGGTAGCGATGAGCCAGCGTGCTTATGTGATTGATACGATGATTTCGGCCAAGGCCATTGCGGCCCGGATTGAAGAGTTGTGCCGTGAGATTCAGACCGAATTTCAGGGCACCGACAAGCTGGTTGTTGTCGGCCTGTTGCGTGGCTCGTTTGTGTTCATCGCCGATCTTGTGCGTGAGCTGGACCTTCCGATCGAGGTGGATTTCCTGGAAGCGTCATCTTATGGCGACGCGATGGAAAGCAGCAGAGAAGTTCGCATTCTCAAAGACTTACGCGGCGCAATTGAAGGGCGTGACGTGCTAGTGGTAGAGGATATTGTCGACACCGGTCACACGCTGAACCACGTCACTCAACTGCTGGAAAGCCGCAGCCCCAAACGGTTAAAATCCATCGCTCTGCTGGACAAACCGTCGCGGCGCGAGGTTGATTTCCGTTCGGATTGGATCGGGTTCGAAATCCCGGATGAATTTGTCGTGGGCTATGGCATCGACTATGCACAACGCAACCGCAACCTGCCGTTCATCGGCAAAGTGCGTTTTGTTGCAGATGCAGAATAACGGCCAAAATCTGCAATGCACCATGCGTGCACTAACCGTGCACCAAGCGTGCACCGCTTGACGCGCGGCAGCGCAGCAAGTTTTGACCCGAGGGAGAGCAGATGAATATCCGCCATTTTCTGCGAATGTCCCGCTGGGCCCGCAACCCGCCGTCTGAAAAACAGGTGTTGCGGTTGCTTGCAGTGTTGGGAGTGTGTTTGATCCTGTTCGGGATCGAGTATTTTGGGTTCTGGCCGGAATGGGCGAAGGTGAATTCGTTGAAGCCATGACGAGACCGGCGTCGCCAAAGCCCGAGCTACGCCCGATCATCCCCCCGAGATTGCGATTTGTACATCTCGATCAAAAAATCCCAGCGCAGTCTTTGAGGCCAGACTTCCAAGTCTAAGAGAGAGGCCCCGCCCAAGGTCCTGTAGACCCAATGGATTAATCGCGGATGCATCGGCGTGGGAACGGAAAATGCGCCTTTGCCCTGTCACCTAGTGTCAAATTCCATAAGCCGGATCGCGCGGTCATCAGAACGACTACCAATGTTTTCAGCCTGTCGTACAACTGGAGGCTCTCATAGCTTCGACGGCGGACAACGCAACAATCGCGTTACCGGCTACGACCTCAAGGCACTGATATTTTTAAACTTCCTCGGGGCACTAAATCTCAGACATCGACCGAAGTGGGCAACTGTGAGCGAATTCAATCCTTGCTGAAGATGTCTCTGATCAAGTCCGAGCCGATGTAAGTTGTCTGTTGCCGGGATGGGGTGTCATGGTTTGATGTTAGGCACACCAAGTTCCTTCAAGTCATCTACCCAACGTGTGAGGTACGGTTCGCTTTCGAAAGGCGCTTTTTTTGCTTCCTGGATGGTGAAATCAGGATTGGCCGTCAGGAACTCTTTAATGACGATCTGCGCATCGTCGTTAAACCCAAGCCGGAGCAGGACCGGTGCATAGGTGCGCTTCAATCCGTTGGGTATCTCGTTCATCTTTTCGATGGAGTTTTTTGCCCCAATGTAGTCCTGGGCAAAATACTGGGCCCACCCAAGGTTCCAAAGGTACCAATCCTGATGATGGGGATTCAGACGTATCGCCTGCTTCATTCGATCAACGGCCTTGGCTGCGTTGCCCCCATAGACAAGCGGATCAATGGAATCTGCCAAAACGGACGCCGAATTCGGATTGAGTGAAATGGCCTTGTCATAGAGCTCGGCCGCCCTTTCCAAGTTGCCACTTTGCGTTGTGGCGTTGGCCAGAACCCAATGGCCTTTGAAATTGAATGGCTCCAGTTCGATAGCTTTGCGCGCCATCTGAAATGCGCGTTCCAGCGACTCGTCGCGTGTCAGCGTATTGGTCCACCCCCAACGATAGCCGTTGATGTGTGCCCAGGCATTTTCAACATATGCCCCGGCGTAGTTCGGATCGAGCGCAATTGCCTTGGCGCTGAACTCTTCCGCCTTGATGTTTCCCTCTTTCGTGAAAGTAAACCATTCCTCCTGAGCGCGCTTTCGCAACTCATAGGCACCAAGGCTTTCAGTTGGCTGGTGCTTTAGACGGCTGTATTCTGCTAGATCAATGTTCGTTGACAAAAGAGAGGCCACGGTGCGCGTGATTTCATCCTGAACCGCGAAAATGTCCTGCAGCTCCCGGTCATAGCTGTCCGCCCAGATGTTTTGACCTGTTGTCGCATCAATCAGTTGAGACGTGACCCGCAACCGATCCCCCGAGACCTGCACTGCGCCCTCAACAATGTAGCGGACCCCCAACTCCCGAGCCACCTGTTGAACATCTGTCGGGCTGTTTTTGTAAGTGAACGTCGAATTGCGCGCGACGACGAAAAAATCAGCAAATCGGGACAAGGCCGTCAGGATATTTTCGCTTAAACCATCGCTAAGAAAATCCTGTGCGGGATCGTTGTTGAGGTTGTCGAACGCCATGACGGCTATCGATGGTTTACCGGACACATTCGCGAGGTGACCCTCTGGTTCCGAGGGCATTTTGGAAAACCACGTCAGCCACAATACGGTTCCGCCCAAAACCAGAGCTAAAATGGCTATGAACGCCGGAAGCATCCGCCGCCCGGTTGGTTTAGGTACTGCCTGTGCAACCGGAGAAATGATGCCTGCGGCCTTATCGTCCCTGACCAGGCGGAACACCCGCACTGGATCAGAGATGTTCTTTACCTCATGCATTCCCAAGTCTTCGATGGTCAGATCGAGTTTGGTTTTGACCTGTTCGACAACATTGGCCGACATGTAGATGCTGCCGACGGAAGCGAGGCTTTCAATTCGTGCCGCGACGTTGACGCCATCCCCAAAAATGTCGCCCTGATCCACAACTATGTCGCCAATGTTTAGACCAATTCGGTACCGCACTTGCGCGTCCTGAGGCACGTCCGCATTGGCGGATTCTACATGGTGCTGCATTTCAACTGCGCATTGGACTGCCTCGACTGCGCTTGCGAATTCGACAAGCAAACCGTCGCCCATAAGCTTAACAATTCGACCGTTTCGGGCGGTGATTATTGGTTCGAACAACTGCTCGCGATGGGATTTGACAGCAGCAAGAGCCCCCGCCTCATTTTTTTGAACAAGGCGGCTGTAGCCGACCACATCGGCCGCAAGGATCGCAGTCAGACGTCTTTCCAACACTCGGTCTCCGAATATAGGCTTCAAGCTAAACTGAAAGTGCTGTCCAAGCCAGATGCATCACCCTTTTGAAAGCTTGAAATAACCGACACCAGAAACTGTATCAGTGCGTTGTTTTACCGGGCCCATGCGCAATGCGGCGGACACAACAAGAAGATGACGTCATGCTTGGCCGTGGGTTGAATGACCTGGCATGTCATGTGGAATGGAAACCTTACAGAGTCTACTTTTCCCAGAAACTCGGCCTTAGCAAGACAATGATCAGCGGCCTTCTGGGTAGTCTGACCCTGCGACAACTTGACCATCCCTTCACATCCTGCAAAGAGGGAGCATCAAAGCGTTTCAGCCTGAGACCCGGTCGGCGTGATCCTGTCACGCATCTCAAACAATCCGCCGCATCAGACGGCATGGGCCTGGCCAAAAACGCGCAAGGGGAAACACTATGCTCGCATACATCATCCGGCGGGTGTTCCAATCCGTCATCGTTTTGTTGGTGGTGGGGTTGGTCGCCTTTTCCATGTTCCGATTTGTCGGTGATCCCATCGACAACATGCTGGGACAGGAACGCACCCAAGCCGACATCGACCGACTGCGCACGGACCTTGGCCTAGATCAGCCATTTCCGGTGCAGTACTTCAAATTCCTGCAGGGCGCGGTCCAAGGCAACTTTGGCGTGTCCTATCGCCAGGGTCGCCCAGTTTCGACCATCATCGCCGAACGCGCACCTGCGACGCTGGAACTGGCGCTGGTGTCGGGGTTCCTGGCCATTAGCATTGGCATCGCATTGGGCGTCTTCACCGCGATCCGAAGGAACGGGATAGCCGCCAATACGATCATGACGCTCAGTCTCATAGGGGTGTCACTGCCAACCTTCCTCATAGGCATCTTACTTATCTACATATTCTCGGTGGAGTTGGACCTCTTACCCAGTTTTGGCAGGGGGGATACGGTGCAAATCGGCGGCTGGTCTACGGGCTTTTTGACGGTCTCAGGGCTCAAGGCGTTGATCTTGCCGTCGATCACACTTGGCCTCTATCAGATGACGCTGATCATGCGTCTGGTCCGATCCGAGATGCTTGAGGTGCTGCGTGCCGATTATGTCCGCTTTGCCCGCGCGCGCGGGTTGGCCGAACGCGCCATCAACTTCCGCCATGCGCTGAAGAACACTCTGGTTCCGGTGATCACGGTGACGGGCCTTCAGCTTGGCTCGATCATCGCCTTTGCGATCATTACTGAGACCGTGTTCCAGTGGCCAGGCGTTGGCCTGCTGTTCATCAACGCGATCCAGTTTGTCGACATCCCCGTGATGGCCGCCTACCTGATGCTGATTTCTGTGATGTTCGTGGGCATCAACCTGATCGTTGACCTTCTTTACTTTGCCATCGACCCGCGCCTGCGCGTGGATGGGAGGACCGCATGAGCGATACAACCAAAGACCTCGCAACCAAGCCGCCGTCGCGCTTGGCAACATTCTGGGACAGCGATTTCGTCTGGTCCTTCCGCCATTCACCGGTGGCGATGATCGCCCTTCTGGTGGTTGCGATCCTGCTGCTGGCCGCGCTGTTCGCGCCGCTGATTGCGCCGCATGATCCTTTCAACCCGGCCACGCTGAACCTGATGAACGGGTTCACCCCACCGGGGCAGCCCAATGCGTTCACGCAGGAAACCTTCCTGTTGGGTACCGACGACCAGGGCCGCGATGTGTTCTCGACCATCCTGTATGGTCTGCGCATCTCCCTCTTCGTGGGTATCTCGGCCGTCATGCTGGCGATGATCATCGGCGTGGTACTGGGCCTTGTCGCGGCTTACGTCGGCGGCTGGACCGAGACCATCATCATGCGCGTCGCTGACGTACAGCTGACCTTTCCGGCCATCCTGGTGGCCATGCTGATCTTTGGCATCGCCAAGGGGATCACGCCGCCCGAGTATCGCAATGAAATGGCGATCTGGGTATTGATCGTGGCGATTGCGCTGTCGGACTGGGTGCAGTTCGCCCGCGTTGTGCGTGGTGCCGCATTGGTGGAGAAGAACAAGGAATACGTTCAGGCCGCCCGCCTGATTGGCCGTGGTCCTATTCCGATCATGTTCCGCCACATGCTGCCCAACGTTTTGTCGCCGGTTCTGGTCATCTCGACCATCTCGCTGGCGCTGGCGATCATCGCCGAGGCAACGCTCAGCTTTCTGGGTGTGGGTGCACCACCGACGCAACCCTCGCTGGGTACGCTGATCCGCATCGGTCAGGGGTATCTCTTCTCGGGTGAATGGTGGATCCTGCTGTTCCCGTCGATCACCCTGCTGGCCCTCGCCCTGTCCATCAACCTGCTCGGAGACTGGCTCCGGGACGCATTGAATCCGAAGCTACGATGACCCTGCTTGATATCAACAAACTGACGGTCGAGTTTCCGACCCGTCGCAAGGTGTTCCGCGCTGTCGATGCAGCGTCGCTCACCGTCGAACCCGGTCAGATCCACGGTCTGGTTGGGGAATCCGGGGCTGGCAAGTCCACGATCGGCGCCGCCGTTCTGGGCCTGCTGGAACGTCCCGGCCACATCACCGGAGGGGATATCGTTTTTAAGGGCGATACCATCAGCGGTCTGAATGCCGACGCCATGCGCAAGCTGCGCGGCAAGAAGATCTCGATGATCTTTCAGGATCCGCTGACCTCTCTCAATCCGCTGTTCACGGTCAAGGAGCAACTGGTTGAAACCATCCAGGCACATCACGATGTTTCGGATGCCGAGGCCGTTCAGCGCGCGCGCGACCTGATCGACCGGGTTGGCATCCCTGACCCGGACACCCGGCTAGATCAGTACCCGCACCAGTTTTCAGGGGGCATGCGTCAGCGCGTGGTGATCGCTTTGGCCTTGTGTTCCGAGCCGGATGTGATCATCGCGGATGAACCCACAACGGCTCTGGACGTCTCGGTTCAGGCGCAGATCCTTGAACTAATCAAGGAACTTGCGCGCGAACGTCAGGTGGGCGTCATCCTTGTGACCCACGACATGGGCGTGATTGCGGAAACCACCGATGTGGTGACCGTGATGTATGCCGGTGAAGTGGTCGAAAGCGGCCCAACCGAGCAGGTCATGGGACGGCCTGAGCATCCCTATACCAAATCGCTCATCGCCGCCGTGCCGCGGCCTACGTTGAAGCTGCATCGCTTTCCGCAGATCAGTTATGGCGGGCGCGAAACCCGCTTTGCGATCGAGGATCTGGCGCGCAATTGGCCCAAGGTGGAAAATGATCCGTCCAAGCCTTTGTATGAGATCAAGGGGATCACCAAGCGGTTCCTGCAAAAGCGCGGGCTACTGCCGTGGAGCCGTGAATATTTCACCGCCGTGGATCAGGTCAGCTTTGACATCAAACCCGGTGAGGTCTTTGGCGTCGTAGGTGAGTCCGGGTCCGGCAAATCCACCGTCGCGCGGATGATCGCGGGGCTTTATCAGGTGGATGAAGGTGAGGTCATCTTTGATGGCAAAACCGTCAGCAACCTGAGCGACAAGCCCGTACAAGAGGCCTATCGCCAAGACATCCAGATGATTTTTCAGGACCCGTTTTCGTCGCTCAACCCGCGCATGCGGGTCGATGAAATCGTGGCCGAACCGATCCGGCATCACAAGCTGATGGAGGGCAATGCCATCCAGAAACGCGTGGCCGATTTGCTGGACCAGGTAGGGCTTGGTTCCTCGGCGGCGTTGAAATACCCACATGAGTTCTCGGGTGGTCAGCGTCAGCGGATTTCGATCGCGCGGGCCTTGGCGACGCAGCCGAGGTTCCTGATCTGTGACGAACCAACCAGTGCTTTGGACGTGTCGATCCAGGCGCAGATCCTGAATATCCTGAAGGACCTGCAGGAACATCTTGGCCTGACCATGCTGTTCATCAGTCACGACCTGCCAGTTGTACGTCAGATGTGCGACCGGGTGGCAGTGATGAAGGCAGGCAAGATTGCCGAGATTCAGGACACGGAAAGCCTCTTTGCCAATCCGCAGACGGAATACACCCGCGAATTGCTGGATCTGATGCCGAAGCTGGACGATCTCTCGACGGAAAACCTCGAGTAAACCCCGTCACAAGACAAAACAAAGCCCCGCCCGACAAGACATCGGGCGGGGCTTTTTAATGTGAAAGGCTCAGCGAACCACGTAGACTGACACCTGTGAATGGCGCACGACACGCGCCGCGTTGGGACCCAGCAGATAGTCTTTGAAGTCCGGCTTGTGGGCCCCGATCACGATCAGATCGGCGCCTGCGCCTTCGGCCGTTTTCAGGATCTCCTGATAGGCCGTGCCTGTGGCGACAACGTGACGAATTTCTTCGTTTCGATCCTCGCCCAGGGTGTCGATGCACAGGCGCTGCAACTGCTCCCCGGCCTCATGCACCGCCTTTTCGTGGTGATCAGCCTCAAAGAACCCCGATACCCAGCTCTCGCCGAAATCAGGCAGCACCGTCACGACATCCAGCCGTGCCCCGTCCATGTCCGCCAGTTTGGCGGCACGGGCCAGGACAGGTCCGTCATGTTCACCGTTGCTGATGTCGATTGCACAAAGAATGGACTTGCTCATGCGGGTTCTCCTTCTTTGGCGGCACGGCCGCGTTGCAGCATCGCGATCAGACCCAACAGGATCAGCGCCGGGATGTAGACCAGCTCTTTGAAGGGTTGATCGGCAGGTGCCTGGATCGAGGCGATCTGCACTGGATCGTCGGCGTAGAAGTCAAACGATTCCAGGTTGGCTGCGACGGGCGAGCCAAAGGCCGGTTCGTCCAGCTTCATCACGCCGTCCTCTTCCAACAGCAGCAGGCCAAAGGCATCGACGCGCGCTGCACCATCCGCCTCGGGGCCAACGGTCAGCACCAGGGTGGTTTCCTTGGTGTTGCCGGTGTCGAAGTCCGGGCCACTGACGACCATTCGGATCTCCTTGCCCTCTTCGGCTTCCCCCACCGCTTGCACGAATGCAGCCGGTTCGATGTTTTCGAATGGGGGCACGATACGGTTCATGAAGAAGTCCGGGCGGAACAGTGCGAATGCCACCAGGATCAGAGCGATGCTTTCATAGATACGGCTCTTGGTCAGGAAGTAGCCCATGGTACCCGCCGTGAACACGAGGATCGCGATGGTTGCCGCTATGGCCACGATTATCCCTTGCGTCCATGTCACATCAATCAACAACAGATCGGTGTTGAAGATGAACACAAACGGCAGGGCCACGGTGCGAAGCGAGTAGAAGAAGGCCGTGAAGCCGGTCTTGATCGCGTCACCGCCCGACACAGCAGCCGCCGCGAAACTCGCAAGCCCCACGGGGGGCGTCACATCCGCCATGATCCCGAAGTAGAACACAAACAGGTGCACCGCGATCAGCGGCACGATCAGGCCAGACTGCGCGCCCAGTTCCACAACCACGCCCGCCATCAACGAGCTGACAACGATGTAGTTCGCCGTGGTCGGCAAGCCCATGCCCAGAACAAGGCTGAGCAGACCCACCATCACCAGCATCAGGATCAGGTTGCCGCCGGACAGGAACTCGACCAGATCGGCCATTACCTGTCCCACACCCGTCAGCGTCACGGTCCCCACGATCACGCCCGCAGTGGCCGTGGCCAGGGCGATACCGATCATGTTGCGTGCACCGTCGATCAGCCCCTGCCACAGGTCGCCGACACCTTCCATGAAGGTCGCGCCCATGTTGGTCTGACCACGGAAGATTGCCTTGAGCGGTTTCTGCGTCAGCAGGATCACAAACAGCAGCGCAGTTGCCCAGAACGCCGAAAGACCCGGAGATTTCTGTTCGATCATCAGGAAGTAGACCAGAACGATGATCGGCAGCAGATAGTGCAGACCCGCCTTGTAGATCTCGGACACCACGGGCAGTTCGACCTCTTTGGCGTTTGGATCATCCGGCACTAGGTCGTCCACGCCAGACGCAAACCACAGAAGGATGACATAGGCCAAGACGATCAGCGCAGACAGTGCGAGGCCCGAGGCGCCTGGCATCATATTGATGATGAACTGCACCGGATATTGCACGCCGTAGCAGAGGCCCGCAAAGCCAGCAAAGAACAGCGCCATGCCGCCAATGGTCCGACCCATCGACACGACCCGGTTGCCCAGGGTCGGCATGTTCCGCTTCACCGCTTCCAGATGCACGATGTAAACCAGCGCGATGTAGGAAATCGCAGCAGGCAGGAACGCGTGGGTGATGACCTCGACGTACGAGATGCCCACATATTCCACCATCAGGAAGGCCGCCGCGCCCATGACGGGTGGCATGATCTGACCGTTGACTGACGAGGCAACCTCGACCGAACCAGCCTGTTCGCTGGTAAAGCCCACCCGCTTCATCAACGGGATGGTGAAGGTGCCGGTGGTCACAACGTTGGCGATAGATGAGCCCGAGATCAGGCCGGTTGCGGCCGAACCCACAACGGCTGCCTTTGCGGGGCCACCACGCAGGTGGCCAAGTGCGCCGAACGCCATCTTGATAAAATAGTTCCCTGCCCCGGCCTTATCCAGCAAAGCGCCAAACAGAACGAAGAGGAAGACGAATTTGGTCGAAACCCCCAAGGCGATGCCAAAGACGCCTTCGGAAGTGATCCACATATGGCTCATCGCCTTTTTCAGGCTGGCGCCTTTCCATTGGATCACTTCGGGCACCCAGTTGGATGAACCAAAGAAAACATAGGCCAAGAAGATCGTTGCGATGATCGCCATTGCCGGGCCAAGCGCACGGCGCGCGGCTTCGAATAGCAACAGCAGACCGGCGAGCGCGAACCATTTGTCCACGTCATCGGCAAGTCCGCCTGAATCCACGATTTTCTGATAGAATATGTAGCCATAGAGCGCGATACCCGCCCCCACGACACCCATGATCCAATCCTGAATCGGGATATAGTTTCGCGGACTGGATTTGAGCGCCGGATAGGCCGCAAACGCCAGGAACATGGCAAAAGCCAGATGGATCTGGCGAGAATTGTTAACAACGCTACCGGGCAGAAGAAGGTTCGAAACTGGCGAGGCCAAAACGACCTGGAACACGGACCAGATCACGGCCACGATTGCCAGGAACAGCCCTACGCTGCCAGCCGGATCACGGGCGCCCGCATCGGACGATGCGACCAGATCCTGCAGTTCTTCTTCGGTAAGCGGACGATTGCCCTGAGTATCAGAGGCCATAGATCATCTCCCTGTCCAACCGCCTCGTGTCAGAACGGCCTGACCGGGCAGTTTCTTTTTTGACCCGTTGTCCGGGTGAGAAACGAGGCGCCAGATGGCGCCTCGTTCCGTTAGCCTTGGTGGATTATTCCATCCAGCCTTTTTCTTTGTAGTACTTCGCAGCACCGGGGTGCAGCGGAGCCGAAAGACCGTCCTTGATCATCTCTTCAGGGGTCAGGTTGCCAAACGCGGGGTGCAACTTTTTGAAGGCGTCGAAGTTTTCGAAGACACCGGACACCAGCGCATAAACTGCGTCATCCGACACGTTGGCCGAGGTCACAAGTGTTGCGCCCACACCAAACGTATGGGTGTCATCTGGGTTGCCGCGGTAGGTACCACCAACGATTCTGGCCTTACGGTAGAACGAGTTTTCGTCAACCAGTCGATCAACACCCGCGCCATCGACGTTCACCAGAACCGAGTCACACGCTGTGGTGGCTTCCTGGATTGAACCGGACGGGTGACCAACGGTGTAAACCATCGCGTCGATCTGGTTGTCACACAGAGCCGCCGACTGTTCAGCTGCTTTCAGCTCGGTGGCCAGAGCGAAGTCTTTCATGGTCCACTCTTTGGCAGCCATCACCACTTCCATGGTGCCGCGCTGACCGGAACCGGGGTTGCCGATGTTCACACGCTTGCCTTTGAGGTCGTCAAAGTTGGTGATGCCAGCGTCTGCGCGGGCAACCACGGTGAAGGGCTCGGGGTGGACCGAGAAAACGGCGCGCAGGTCTTCGAACTTGCCGGCGTCCTGGAATTTCGAGCTGCCGTTGTAGGCGTGGAATTGCCAGTCGGACTGTGCCACACCGAACTCCAGCTCGCCTTCGCGGATGGTGTTGATGTTGTAAACCGAACCGCCAGTGGATCTCGACCGAGCAGCGCACGCCGTGCTCTTTGCGGCCTTTGTTCACCAGACGGCAGATCGCGCCGCCAGTCGGGTAATACACGCCGGTCACACCGCCGGTACCGATGGTGATGAACTCTTCGGCGAAAGCTGCCGGAGCCATCATTGCGGTCGCCGCCAGAGCAGTCAGGCTCAGCTTGCTGTAACGTTTCATTTAAGAACTCCCAGTTTCTTTTTTGCGGTCGGGAGGTCCTCGTAGTGGCTTTCGATCCAAATGCACAAGCCCACACTTTCGCGTGAGCCCCCTGCAACAGGTCAAAATATAAGAACTTTTTCTCTCCCGATGCGAACAGGGTTTCACCCGTGCCCGCGACTTGTCAAGGCTCATTGGGAGACTGCGGGGATCGTCGACCATGGAATCTTCAAAACTGAAGACAAAATCCGAATTTTCCCCGCAGCAGAGGTTCAGCTGCTGAACGTGTTAATCAGAAGCCTTTGCCCGGGCTTCCAATTCTCGGATTAACGCCCGTGCTTCGTCGCCTTCGGGAATCGGTCGGCCACTGTCACGCCATTCTACGGCGGCCTTGAAACCCTCAGCCTGGGCATAGCGACGGAACCAGAGCCCTTCGGGATTGTGGCGGGTAATGCCGTCAAAAACGGTCGCCATCATCTGGGTTTGCTCAAGCCCCATGGTCAACATGACCTGATTGACCACCATCTTGTGCATCGCCAGATGGCCCGAGGGGACGCCAGCGATCCGGCGCGCCATCTTCATGGTCTCGGCCTCTAGCTGGTCAACGGGCACGGAGTAATTGGCCAGCCCCCATTCGGCGGCTTGTTTGCCGGTGATCAGGTTGCCGGTAAACATCAGCTCTTTCGCCCGTGTCGGGCCCAATCGATAGGTCCACATCGCCGTCGTCGGGCAGCCCCAGACGCGGGTGGGCATGTAGCCGATGCGGGCATCATCCGCCATCACCAGCATGTCACAGCACAAAGCGATGTCGCTGCCACCGGCTGCGGCCGCGCCATGCACCTTTGCAATGGTCGGTTTGCCGCATTTCCAGAGCGTCATGAAATCTTCGGTGTTCTTTTTCATCACGGCATAGTCGACCATCGGATCCCAGGGATAGCTCTCCTGCTGACAAGGATGGTCGATGTCCTGCTCGGCATAGGCCCCCAGATCATAACCGCCGCAGAACCCCTTGCCTGCGCCTTCGACCACGATGACGTGCACCTGATCGTTGGCCTCGGCCCATTCCACCGCGGCACGAATTTCCGCTGCGGCGTTTCATCGCAGATCGCATTCAAACGCTCGGGCCGGTTCAGCAACAGGCGCGCAATGCGGGGCTCATCCGGATCATGGTCAATTCGCAGGGTAGTGAACTCGGGCATCTTTTCTCTCTCCTCCGGGTGAATGCAGGACTATGGTTTGGCCGACTTGACGATCCGTCAATGGGGGCATGGCGGAACGAACCCCACAACCCCACGTCACAAGCACCGGCGGCTTTGCCGCAGGAGGGCGGCTTGACCCGGTTCAGATCCGGGCAGAAGGTGCGGACAAGATGAAACCCGAACCACACATATCGCGCACTTTGGCTTTGGGCACACGACTGCCCGTCTTCCTGGGGATGATCTGTGCGCTCATGGTCGGACTTATGGTCTGGGCATCACCGGCATCTTCGTTAGACATTACGGCCGAGGCCGAAACTCATTGCCCGAAAGAGATGACCTGCCACGCACCGGACCGGAACACGTGCTGTCAGGGGCATCTTTGCAATGCGGAAATTTCTGTGGCTCCCATCGGCGCAGCCAGTACCGAGACGCCCTGGGCCAAAGGGCTGCCAACATTGTTCCACGCCTTGGCAGATGGCATCCTGCCAGAGTTCGACCCGCCCCTCCCCGTCTCTGATCGTGACCGACCCTTCAGCACCATCAGGTGTGAAAACGCGAACGAAACCGAGAAAAACTGATGCAACCTGCTAGATTGACCCTAGGCGCACATACCGCGCCACAAATTTCCATGTCTTTTTTGACCACCTGTAAGAGGGCGAGATCATGACGGACGACTTCAAAACCGGCCTAACGCGCCGCAGCTTTCTTGCCACGGCCACCGTAGCGGCGCTGTTGCCCCTGCCTGCGCGCGCCTCAGTCCCCACATTGACCGCACGGCCCGGGCAGATCCGCTTGCTGCCAGACGAGTATCCCGAAACAGAGGTCTGGGGCTTTGAAGGACAAGTGCCCGGCCCCATGATCCGGCTGCCCCAAGGCCAAGCGATGACCCGCAATCTGGTCAATCAATTGCCCGCACCCACATCCATCCACTGGCATGGCGTGCGCGTACCCAACGCCATGGATGGTGTTCCCGGCATGACCCAGGATGCGGTCCAGACCGGGGATGATTTCACCTACAGCTTCACACCTCCGGATGCGGGTACCTATTGGTATCACTCGCACCATCAATCGACCGAACAAGTGGCGCGCGGGCTTTACGGCGTTTTGATCGTGGATGAGAGTGAACCGCCGGACGTGGACCACGATCTGACCGTGGTTCTGGATGACTGGCGGCTGACCAAAGAGGGTACCATAGCCGAGGATTTCGACCGACCCCATGACTGGACCCACGCCGGGCGGTTGGGGAACTTCGTTCACGCCGTGACTGCACCAGAGATGACCACTGTTCGCAAAAACGCCCGCCTGCGGCTGCGGCTGATCAACGTGGCAACCGACCGCATCATGGAACTCAGCTTGATCGGGTTGGAGGGCAAGATCGTCGCCTTCGACGGCATGCCTCTGCTGCGACCACAAACGCCCGAGAAGTTGTTCATGGGACCGGCGCAACGCGTCGACCTGATTGTCGATGTCACGGCAGATGTGGGCGAAGATGCCTTGATCGCCAGCCACGAACGCGACGGTGTCTTCGCCATTGCCGAGTTTCCCGTGGACGGGTCAGACACCCGGCGAGGGGAAATGCCCGCCCTGCCCGACAACCCGCATCACCGGCTAACGACGGTCAAAGATGCACGCAAGGTTCCTCTCAAGATGGAGGGCGGCGCCATGGGCGGCCTACGCGAAGCTACTTTCAAGGGGCAACGTCTGAGCATTCAGGAGATGGTACAACTGGGTCAGGCCTGGGCCTTCAACGGCGTGGTTGGTATGCCGGATGAGCCACTGCTCTCTGCAAGTACGGGTGAGACGGTGATGATCGAGATGGTAAACGACACCGCCTTTGCCCATGCCATGCACCTGCACGGTCAGCATTTCCAAGAGGTTCTGGACGATGGCACCTTTGGCCCCCGGCGCGACACGCTGCTGATGGGGCGCGGCGAAACGCGTACCGTCGCGTTCCGCGCTGATGCGCCCGGCAAGTGGCTTCTGCACTGCCATATGCTGTCACACGCCGCCGCCGGCATGAGAACATGGCTGAATGTGACCTGATATCGGCGCGCGGGGCATCCAGCCCCGCGCGCTACACCCCCAGGCGTTTCGAATAGAGATGATCGTAGTGCGGCTTCATCCGTCGATGCACACGCCACACCCGTTCAGGCGTGCTTTCTAGATCGACATACTTGCGTTTCTGCGGTGTCAGCCCTGTCGATTTGGCCAGATTTGCGTGAAACGAACCACCATCCCACCAGCTGTGCGCTGACGGATCGCCACCCGGCTCCCAACTCAGCGCGTCGGGCAGGAACGGAATATCCACCGCCTCGCAGAACATCCGCGTCAGGCGATGCGGATCTTCGAGCAGATCGTCGCTGTCAATCACCGGCGGCGCGATACCATTGAGTGCGGTGATCAGATCAAACAGAGCACGTTGTTCGGGAAAGCCGACCTCTAACTCGTCGAAATCGGGCCATTTGTCATACATCGAGGTGATGGTTTTGGCCGGATCACGGATCAGGAAGGCGTGGGTGAAATGGGACAGAAACTCGGCGTCCCACATGTGGTTGATGTAATGAGGGAAGTCCTTGATGAAGACCGGCCCCTGTTTGGCTCGCGCCTGAATGTCGTCCCATACGCTTTCCAGCGTCAGACCAGGCGTGGTCTTTTCCCCGTCGGTGAACCGCGGCCACAGAGGGTCTTCGCCTTGATACCAAGCCTCGCCAAAGGGTTCATGCAGGCAATCCATATCCCCACGTTGACGCATCATCCATTCAAACGCGGTCGAGGTCGACCGGGGCACCGCCCACAGGGCTACTATCTTGTGCATGGTCACTCCTTCAACGACGACAGCAGGCGACCCTGTCGGGTTTCTGGACCGAGCCCCAGCGTCTTAAAGACCCGCCAGTAAAGCGCGATGTCGTGGCCAACGACGGGCTTGCCCAACCGTTCCTCTAGCTCGGCGTCATAGTGGACCGGGCGCTGTGCGATCCCATCCTTGGCGCGGCGATAGTTGCTCATGCCGTTGATCAGGTAAGCGTCCACATTGGGGGCCTGTTCGGCGGTATAATCAAACGACTTCCAGATCAGATCTTCGTCAAAGCACCAAATGCAATCGTCGACTTCTTGCTGCGATCCAAACCAGCCCTGATCAAAGAAGTTCCCGGCCCAGACCACATCGAACCCAGCCTCGCGCAAGAAGCCCACGGTGCCCTGATACCAGCTGGAGGGGTGATAACAGGCGTTCAGCGCCACCTTTTCCACGTTCAGTTCGCGCAGCGCCTCGACCATGGCGTAACCGGCCATGTGAAACGGGGTTTCGTATTTGTCCGACAGCATCTCGCAGTGCTGCCTGATGCCCTCGACCCCCAACCCGCTGGCATGGACCCAGTTCGATCCTACCTGTGCACAAACGTCGGCGCCATTGTTCGCCATGCACTCCATGAACTCCTCAAGCAGGCCAAAGTTCTTTTTCCTTTGGTCCAGCCGGTGCTCATAGTCCGGGACATGCAGCATCCGGCCATGTACGCCGACACTGCGTGGGGCCATGCGCAGGAAATCCGAGGGCGCAGCGTCAAAATCATGCGGCGGGCATGTGAAACCGACCTGATGGGGAAAGAGTTTGACCTTATGGTCGCGCCACTTGGGCGGCTTTTGATATTGGGTCATCGCTTGGGGCACCGAATTGTTGCGCTCAGATAATCCGATCCTCTCGCAGGCTGTTTGGCAAATCCATTGCTTTCGAAGGACGTCGACAATATCAATTTTGATATGAGCAAGCGACGATACTCCCTCCCCTCGATCTCGGCCCTGACCGCGTTTGAGGCCGTGGCACGTCGCAAGGGGTTTGCACGCGCCGCCGAAGAGCTGAACACCTCGCAACCCGCGATCAGCTAAGCACATCCGCAATCTTGAAATCCGCTTTGGTACCCGGCTCTTTCATCGCGACGGCCATGACATTCGCCTGACCCCTGCGGGCGAAGGGTTTTATTCATCCTGCCTGCAGGCATTGGACGGGTTGCAGCAGGCTGTTGACACAGTCGCGGAAACGGCACGCGAAGTGACGCTCGCCAGTTCTCATGCCGTTTCTCATCTTCTGCTGATGCCCCGTTATCGCGATCTAAGGCGCGCCTTGGGCAAAGGTGTTGAGCTCAGGTTTCTGACTGCCGAATACCATCTGATCGGCGCGGCGATCGAAACCGGAGCGGATATTGTTTTTGAGTATGCGCGCACCCCGCCTCGTCGCGAACACGTACTCATTTGCCGGGAAGAGGTAAAACCCGTGGGCACCCCTGAGGTAGTGGACCGAGCGATGGCGGCCTGGGCAGGCGATGGCTTAGCGCCTGGGTTGCTGGAACTGCAACAGAGAAACCTTGGTTGGACGACGTGGCGAACCTGGCAGGCCGCGCATCCGTCGGCGGCAAGCTGGACCGAATGCGACACCCACGACAATTATGTCTACGTGCTCGAAATGGCAGCGGCGGGCGCCTAGCCTGGCCTTGGGATGGCGCGGATTTGTCAGCAGCTACCTGGAACGGGGAACGCTGGTCGGGCTACCTGTTCCATGGTTTTCAACCGATGTCGGTATCTATGCGCGTCTGACCCGCAACGGCGAGAGAAATGACAGAGCACGGGCCTGCTTGACCGCGTTGAGCGCGCTAAACGACACATAAAAAAAGCCGCAGAGGCATACGCCCTTGCGGCTTAGGAAAGTTGAGGGCCGCCAATGGAACGGCGGCCCTTTCGCGTTCTTACTCGGCAGGTTCTGCAACACCCGCTTTTTCGCGATGGCTGTCACGATAAAGCGCTTTGGCAAGCGCCACACACATCAGCCCCATGACCATGGTGAACGGCAACGCGCCGATGATCATGGCGTTGCGCAAGGCGTCCATCGGGTTGTTCTCACCCGCTGCCAGGATCAGCGCGCCAATCACAGCTGTCAGGATCAGACCCCAAACGATCTTGTGCTTGTTGCCGACCTCTTGGTCGCCGCCCGACATGATGGTGTTCATCACCAGAATGCCCGAGTCCGCCGAGGTGACCAGGAAAGTCATGATCAGCACCACGCACATGATGGTCAGACCGGACAGCAGCCCGCCTTCGATCATCTGACCCAAGGTCACGAACAACTTGGCGGTGTTGGACGCGCCGATGATTGCGCCATCGGCGCCACCAGTAAGTTCCAGATCAATCGCCGTGCCACCCAAGATGGTCATCCAGGCAAAGCAAACCATCGCCGGAGCAAACACGCAGCCGATGATGAATTCACGCACGGTGCGACCCTTGGAGATACGCGCCAGGAACAAGCCAACAAAGGGCGAGAAGGCAATCCACCACGCCCAGTAGAAGGTTGTCCAGCCTGCTTGCCAACCGAATTGACGTGCCGGTTCACCCGCTGCATAGGCTGCTGTCAGCACTTCGTCGGACAGAGCAGCGGCTTCGCCTTCCAGACCGGATTTGAAACCTGCAAAAGATCCCCATGCGTTGGTTGCACCGCCGCGTAGAGCATCTGCAAACGGTGCAGCTTCACTTGGCAGGCCTGCCGCAAAATCAGACGCAGATTGCGGACCGAATGCGCCAAAGCTAAGCGAGATAAAGTTCAGCACATAATCGACAAATGCCGACGCATATGTGGTCATCGCAAACAGGAACGAACCGAACGCAACAAAGGTAAAGAGCAGGATAAGCGACAGAACCAGGTTCAGGTTCGACAGGTACTTAACGCCGCGACCAACACCCGAAACAGCCGAGATGATCGACAGGCCCATGATCACGATCAGACCCGCCAGTAGACCAACTGTCCCCGGAGCAGGTGCTTCGCCCGTCATGTCCATCATCCACTCCATACCGGTGATCGCATAGACACCGTCAATGAACTGAGACACGCCGAAACCGATCGTCACCGACACACCCAGGATGGTGGCAACAACGCCCAGAACGTCAACGACGTGACCCAGGAAACCATTCATCAGCTTACCAAACAGCGGTGTCAGCGCGGTACGGATGGTCAGTGGCATATTGCGCGTATAGGCGTAATAGGCCAGCGACAGACCTGTCACCACGTAGATCGACCAAGCGTGAAAACCATAATGCAGGAAGGTGTAGCGATACCCTGACTGAAGCGAGGCTTCGGTGTTGGGCGCAACTTCTTGTGCGATGACAACGGGGTTCGATCCCCAAAGGCCCAGAGGTTCAGCCGTGGCGAAGACCATCAGGCCAACACCCAGACCGGCGCCAAACATCATCGAGAACCATGAGAAGTTCGAGAACTCGGGCGCTTCGCCCGGAGTGCCCATGATTTTCTTACCCGTTCCCGGAAGCATCGCCACCACAAACAGGAAGAAGGCAAAAAAGCCGACGATCACAATGTAAAACCCGTTGAAGGATTCCAACAAGCGGCCGTTCAGGCTGCCAAGAACACCATTGGCGTTGGCAGGCCATACAAGGGCCCAGATCACAAGTGCGACCATAATGGCTTTACTGAGCAAAGCGATTTCAACGCTGTGCCCCTCATAGAACCCACCCGAAGATCGCTTGATCTCCAGATCGGTGAAGGGTTGCTTGATTGACATGTGTATCCTCCCTGTTCGCACGTGTCCCTTGGTTCGGATTGAGAGAGTTTTCTGGCCGTCACGCTCCGAACCGGACGTCGCGGCCTTGGGGTTAACTCAGAATGGCTTCGATTTTTTCCAATGTGGCCACGTTGACCGCGACGCCATCTGACTGAGCGGCCAACCGTTTTGACCGGCGGCCATCGCCCGGCAAATGTGCGCCGGATTGATCACGGATCACTTGGACGAGACCGGCAATTCCCGAGGCAAATGCGTCACCCGCTGTCGCTTTTGGGTCGATTGCGATGAACATCTGACCCGTTTTGGGCGGTCCACCCACAGTGCCCGAGAACGGTGAGGCATTGACGCCAAGGGTCGCGCCGGTGAGTGCGGCGGCCAAAACTTCGGTCAGGATGGCGACGCCGACGCCCTTGTATCCTCCCGACGGTGCCATTGATCCCTTGAGCCCCACATTGGGATCAGTTGTCGGGTTTCCGTCTGCATCCAATGCCCAACCAACCGGGATCGGCTTACCCTCGCGGGCGTGTTTCATGACCTCGCTTTTAGCGATTGTGCTGGCGCTTTGGTCGATCAAAAGCGCGGGCTGACCGTCGGTGCCGGGCACTGCAATAGAAAACGGGTTGGTGCCGACCACCGGCTTGGACCCACCCGATGGCGCAATAGAGGCCGGCGCGTTGGTGAACCCAAGACCCACCAGCCCTTCCTGTGCCAGGCGCCAAGTGTGATAGCCCAGAACCCCGCAGTTATAGCTGTTGCGGATCGCCAGCACAGCAATGCCCTGCTCGCGCGCGGCGGGGATCAAAGCGTCAAATCCCGCATCAATTGCAGCGTGGGCAAACCCGGTCGCCGCATCCACGTTCACCACACCCGGTGTTGGTCGCGTCAGAGCAGGTGTCGCTGCACCATCCACTTTGCCGCACTGCACGTGCTCGCAATAGATCGGGATATAGGCCAACCCGTGACTGGCCACGCCATCGGCCTCGGTTGCAGCCGTGGCAACAGCCAAAGGACGCGCGTTGGCTTCGGACGTGCCAGCGGCCACAAGGGCGCGAAACGACAGGTCTTCGATTTCAACGAGGGAAAGCGTGCGGGTTTCGATCATGTTGGGGCCTCTTGTCAGTCGTTGTCGGAAAGCCCGGCACCGGCACCCAACAAACGGGATTCTTCGGTGGCGGGAGCATAGGTTTTGTGGGCAAGCCGGTTGAGGGTATTCCAATCGGCGGAGCGTGGCGTCGCGCGGGTTCGCCGATGAGAGGACACAGGCAGTTCACCCCCTGACGTGACAGTAACCGACCGGGCCATTACGGGCCAATCCAACGTCGCTGACAGGATGTGGCCATCCGTACAGGCGGTCATGCCGTCACAGTCGAGCGTAACCGGCTTGTTCAACTGTCGCGCAGCCAAGGCGACGAAAGACAACAAAAGCACAGGAACGGCAACGTGTTGCATGATGATGGGCTGCGAATTCAACAAGTGCGCGCTATCCGCGAGCACGCACCCGGCGCGCAGCGGGCACAAGGCCCCCTCGCCCACCCAATCGCCATCAAGAGACGTGGGCACGTGCAAATCGCGGTCTGCTTGATCCAGAAGGCTGGCCAGATGCTCTACCCCATCGACATCATGGGCGCACAGCCAACGGGTCGCCTTGGCTGCGTCCTCGGCCACGCCCCATGCATAGCCCGCCCCGCGAGTTGCGCGTTTGGCCGTGGCTTCGACCTCGTTCAGGGAATAGCTCATGCTGCGCCCTCCTGCGGGTAGACCCAAAGGTCAGCCGTTTCAGGCGACAGCTCTTCGGGATACGGAGCGCCCGCGTACATGCAGATCCGAACCCAGCGGTCCGAGCGTGGATCAAAATGCGTTGCGCCAAAGAACGACAGTTTGGCGCGCAGCATGTCGATGGGCAGCACCTGAGCGCTGATCGTGTTGTCACGGATCTCGCCATAAGGTGCGAACCGGCTCATCTGCGCGCGCCGGACCGTGTGGCGGTGTTGGGGGTAGTTCAGCAGGAACGCCGCAACGGTTCCCTGTTGACCCTCCAAGTCTCGATAGGCCAACGCCGCATCCCGCGCCGGGGCCAAGGGTTGTTCGTAGTCCGCAATAGGCTCGTCAAATCGTTCCCCCATGCGCGGTTCCAACTTTTCCTCGGAAACATACCAGGCGCGCGCGCAGTTTTCGGGCGCGTTCCAATCCAAATCAACCGCCCAGCCAAAGCTGTTTTCGATCAGCGCGCGCAGCTCGGCCACATCCATTGCACCGTCGATGGCAAACGCCGCGCCATTGCTGTCGGCCATGCAGGACGTCAGCCCATCAACCAGGTCGGCGTAAGGCTCCAGGATCAACGAAGCGACAAGTTCTTGCCCTTCCTCGGTGAGGGAACCGGCGGCCCAATTCATCAAGCGATCCCAAGGGTGATCGTTGATCAGATCGTCCGCCCCGACATGAGCAGTAAGCGTTGAAAGATCATCTTTCAAAGCCTTCAGCTTCTCGATCTGGATCGGATGCTCGGACCGCCAGCGATCTACCGAAACCTCGCTTCGGCGCAGCATCTTCCGAAACTGCTGCACCTCGTCCTCGGTTGCTTCGGCGACCGAGCGCACCCGGGATATGGCCTCTTCGCGCACCATGATCCAGTTGTTGAACAGTATGGGGTGGTTGACGATGAAGGGCGCCATACCA
The DNA here is from genome assembly GCF_055693495.1 of Falsiruegeria sp. JB4-1. Classification (NCBI taxonomy): domain Bacteria; kingdom Pseudomonadati; phylum Pseudomonadota; class Alphaproteobacteria; order Rhodobacterales; family Roseobacteraceae; genus Falsiruegeria; species Falsiruegeria sp. JB4-1. The sequence goes on along the minus strand of NZ_JBVFTZ010000001.1, from coordinate 2,115,732 downwards.
AGGCCTGTTGAGTTGCCGATCCCCAGACGCCGCGCGATGGCCGGATCCAGCGGAACAGCCCTATCGCCTCCTTTGGCGCGGGCCATGTGCTGCACCAGATCACGCACAAAGGTACGGGTCAGGAACACCGATAGCATCTCGGCCTGAAACGGGGCCTGCACCTCTGTCCGGTCAGCGATCTTATCCCGGTCTGCAGCGCCAAATTTACCCGAGCCGTAAACGGCTGTCGTGCGCATCAGATAACCAACGTTGTCGATCTGATCGAAGTCCGGTTGCTGGCCGGACGCTAGCCGGTCCACCACATGTGCCCACAGGCGCACCGAGCGGTTGGCGCGAGACAAGGACAGCTCGCTCTCGCTCACCCGGCCAGCTTCTTGCAGCGGAACATTCTGCGACAGCCGTTCGATGTCCGCCTCGGTCGGCACCCCGTCAAACAGCGCAAATGTCGCGTCCCAGGCCTCGGCGATCACCCGGTCCGAGCGCATCTCGGGTGGCAGATCATGGGCAAAAGCCACCAATGAATAGGTCCGTTCCGGCCCTTTGGCCGAATAGACCGCGCAACCAACCCCATTTTCATCGACCCGGAACACCGGGCGCGCAAAGCTCCAGTTTTCCTGCGCCATACGGCGGGTCAGCTGCCGCATGAAGCTCAGGCGGCATTGATGTAGCGAACCCAGCCGCGACAGGCGCATCACTGTCGCTGGGTCTCGCCGTGGGATTGTGGTCTGCGCGGTTGCATCCATGACCGTTATCCTTTTGGGGTGAAGTTTTCAGCGAAGAACCGATACCAGTTCCCGCCCATGATCCCGTCAATTTCATCCGCATTCAGGCCGGTCGCACGCAGTCCCTGACGGATGTTGCCAAAGTGGCGGTTGTCCTCGAACCAGCTGGGCATCGGCGGGAAGCCCGGATTGCTGGCCGAACCTTCGCCATAGTCGATTTCCTTGGTCCAGCGGCCCACACGCATCCACTCGACAATACTGTCAGGTTGATCCTGGCACAGGTCGGTACCGATCCCCAAATGCTGAGCACCGTACTTTTCCGCCGTGCGCGCGATCATCTCGCAGAAACTTTCAAGCGTGCAGTCGGATTTGTCTTTCAGGTGGTGAGGATAGACCGAAAACCCAAACATCCCACCATTTTCCGTTACTGCGCGCATGACGCTTTCGCGTTTGTTGCGCAATGCGGGCTGCCATTCGTGGGGATTGGCGTGGGTGATAGCGATGGGACGTTCCGAGATTTCCGCCGCCTCAATGGTCGAGCGGTCCGCCGAGTGGCTCATGTCGACGACCAGACCAACGCGGTTCATTTCCTTGATGACCTGCTTACCCATGCGGGTGATGCCGGGGTCCTCGGCCTCGTAACAGCCTGTCGCCAGCAGCGATTGGTTGTTGTACGTCAACTGCATGAACCGCGCACCAAGGGTGTGCAGGATTTCAACAAGACCGATGTCATCTTCGATGGGGCTGGGGTTCTGAAAGCCAAAGAACACCGCAGTGCGCCCGGTTTCGCGGGCTTTGTCGATGTCGCTGGCCCATTGGCCTTTCATGATCAGGTCGGGGTATTGCTCGAACCAGCGGTTCCACTTTTCAAAGTTCAGAACCGTTTCACGAAAGTTCTCGTGGTACGAGATGGTGACGTGGATCGCATCCACGCCCCCTCGCGCAATTGGCGGAACACCTTTTCCGACCAGTTCACATATTGCAGGCCGTCGATCAGGTACCCGGACATGTTGCTCTCCCTTGGATCACTCGCGATCTGAATTGCGCCCGACGTCTCAAGCCGGGCGCAAGCCTTGCAGTTTGCTTACACCGGACCTGCGCTGATGTAGGCGGTTTTGACGGTGGTGTAGAACTCGGCCGCAGCCTTGCCCTGCTCGCGCGGACCATAAGAGCTGTCACCACGGCCGCCAAACGGCACGTGATAGTCGGTACCTGCCGTCGGCAGGTTGACGGTCACAACACCGGTGCGTGCGTTGCGGCGGAAATGCGTTGCGCGGGCCAGCGATTTGGTCACGATGCCCGAGGTCAGGCCAAAGTTGGTGTCGTTGACGACGGCCAGCGCCTCGTCATAGCTGCCCACTTTGATCACGGATGTCAGAGGAGCAAACATTTCCTCGCGGTTGATGCGCATGTCGTTGGTGGTGTTCAGGAATACGCCCGGTGACATGTAAAAACCCTCGGTCGGCATTTCGAGACGCGCACCACCGCAGGCCAGCTCGGCCCCTTCGGATTTGCCCAATTCGACATAGTCCAGGTTTTCCTGCAACTGCTGCGCGCTGACAACGGGGCCCATCTGCACGCCTTCTTCCAGCGCATGGCCCACCTTCATTGCCTGTGCACCAGCCACCAGTTTTTCGACAAAGGCGTCGTGGATGCCCGCATGAACCACCAGACGCGAGGATGCGGTGCATTTCTGACCCGTACCGCCAAATGCGCCACCCAAGGCCAGCGACACAGCCAGATCCAAATCCGCATCGCCCATCACCGCCAGAGCGTTCTTTGAGCCCATTTCCATCTGAACTTTCGTCAGGTTCTGGATCGCGGCAGCGGCAATACCTTTGCCAACCGGAACCGAACCGGTGAAAGAGATCGCATTGACCTTGGGGCTTTCGACCAAACGCTGACCGATAGAACGGCCTGACCCCATAACCAGCGAGAACAGGCCTTTGGGGATGTCCTGACGCTCGATAATTTCTGCCAAAGCCACTGCCGAAGCCGGGGTAATGTTGGCCGGTTTCCAGACAACGGCATTGCCGTAGCACAGCGCCGGAGCGATCTTCCACGAAGCGGTCGCGGTCGGAAAGTTCCAGGGGCTGATAATCGCCACAACGCCAACGGCTTCGCGGCGCACATCGACTTCGACGCCGGGGCGTACGCTGTCTGCGTTTTCACCCAACTGGCGCAGGCATTCGGCGGCATAGTAGGTAAAGAACTGACCGGCGCGGAACACTTCGCCTTTGCCTTCGGCAAGCGGCTTGCCCTCTTCGCGGCTGAGCAACGTGCCCAGCTCTTCGGCGCGTGCCATCATCTCATTGCCGATGGCATTCAGCACGGCCTGCTTGCGCTCCATCCCATAAGCGGCCCATTCGGCTTGAGCCATACGTGCCTGATCCAGCGTCGCCTCCAGCTGATCCGCGCTGGCCTGAGTGAACATGCCAACCAGATCGCTCAGATCCGATGGGTTGCGGTTTTCGATTTCGCTTTCGCCAGCCAGCCACTCGCCAGCAATCAGGTTCAATTTGGTCATGGTATGCCCCAGGCAACAGAGTTCAGTTGCCAGTAGGATGGACTTTGCAGCCCACATCAGTCAAATTCAATTAACTCAAACCTACTTCAGCAAAACTGAAATTATATGTCGATCAAACTGGAAACCCTTCGCACCTTTTGTACAGTCGCCCAAACTGGCAACCTGGCCGAAGCTGCCAACCGGTTGGGGCGCACCCAGTCGGCCGTGTCCATGACGCTCAAACACTTTGAGGAGCATCTTGGGCGCAAGCTGTTTCAAGGCGAGCGCAAGGCGCAGCTGTCTGCCTTGGGCGAACAGGTCTTTGAGCAAGCCGTCAAACAGGTGCGCGAATATGATGAGACCATTCAGGGCATTGAATCTGCCGCGCAATCGCGACATGGCCAAATCCGCATTGCCTCTGTCCCGTCGGTTGCTGCCGTGGTGTTTCCAGCCGTGACCGACCACATGACGCGCCGCTTTCCTGGACTGAAGATCGAACTTCGCGACACCCATACGGCCCAAATTCTGGATGCGCTTTTGACCGGACGGGCAGATATCGGCATTGCATCTGGTCGCCATGCGTTAAACGGCGTCGAAGCGATCCCGCTTTTTTGTGATCAGTTTGGTCTTGTCTCCTCGGCTGAGCATCCCCTTGCCCTGTCGCCGCAACAGCCAACGCTTGAAGACGTCGTCACACCAAGGTTCGTTCGAAACGCACTGTGTGAACTGATCCAGACGCCCGCGTTTTTGGAAGCCGTCACAAAGTCGGACGTTACCATTCAAAACACGTTGTCTTTGATTGCGATGGTCCAAACCGGCGACTGGGTGACAATCCTGCCCCGAACCGTCACGCGATTTTTGCCAGACGGCACGGTCTTTCGCCCGATCGCCGATCTGCCCGATCAACGGGACGTTTACCTCTACATACGTACCCGAACAACCCACGCGACGATAACGCAAGACTGCGCCGAATTCATCCAGTCGCGGGATTGGGGCTGAAAAGCATGTCGGAAAATGGCGCACCCATCAGGATTCGAACCTGAGACCTCTGCCTTCGGAGGGCAGCGCTCTATCCAGCTGAGCTATGGGTGCCTGTGCACGGGCTATAAAAGATCGCCTGCACCTTCGCAATCGGAAAAGCCGAAAAATTCTCCGGCTTTTCCGTGGGCTTGTACTTAGCCAAAAAGCTCGTGTGCCAATTCCAGCGCGTCGACCAGCGTGTCGACTTCGGCTTCGGTGTTGTAAAGGCCAAAGCTGGCGCGGCAGGTGGCCGTAACACCCAGATGATCCATCAAAGGCCCGGCGCAATGGTGACCTGCGCGCACCGCGACGCCTTTCTTATCCAGAATGGTCGAGACGTCATGCGGGTGGCCCGCGCCATCCAACGTAAAGCTGAAGATCGCGGCCTTGTCTGGTGTCGTGCCTTGCACCTGCAACCAGTTCAGCCCCTGCAGTTTGGACACCGCATAGTCGCGCAAACCGGCCTCGTGTGCGGCGATGTTGTCCATCCCCAGTTCCATCATGTATTCAAGCGCCACGCCCAGTCCGATGGTCTGTACAATGCCGGGGGTTCCGGCCTCGAATTTCATGGGTGGATCGTTGTAGGTGACCGTTTCCTTGGACACTTCGCGGATCATGTCGCCACCCCCTATGAAGGGGCGCATCTCGGCCATACGCTCGGCTTTGCAATAGATCGCGCCGGAGCCGGAAGGGCCATAGAGCTTGTGGCCCGTAATGGCGTAGAAATCACAACCGATGTCCTGCACGTCAACCGGCATGTGCACCGCGCCCTGGCTGCCATCGACCAGCACCGGCACGCCCTTGGCGTGGGCGCCTTGGGTGATTGCTTTGACGTCTACTACGGTGCCAAGAACGTTGGAGCATTGCGTGACGGCGACCAGCTTGGTTTTGGGACCGATCGCATCGATTACCGCCTGTGGGTCGAGTGCGCCAGTGCTGTCCACATCGACCCATTTCAGCACAACACCCTGGCGTTCGCGCAGGAAATGCCAAGGCACGATGTTGGCGTGATGCTCCATCACACTCAGCACGATCTCATCACCCGCCTGAAGACGGGGCATGGCCCAGCCATAAGCGACCATGTTGATCCCCTCGGTCGTGCCCGAATTCAGCACAATCTCATCCTCGGACGCTGCATTCAGGAATGTGGCGATGATCCCGCGCACAGCCTCGTATTTGTCGGTGGCCAGGTTCGACAGATAATGCAGGCCGCGGTGCACGTTGGCGTATTCCATCGAATAGGCCTGCGTGATCGCGTCGATCACCACCTGCGGCTTCTGCGCTGATGCGCCATTGTCGAGATAGGTCAGCGGCTTGCCGTTCACCTCACGCGAGAGGATCGGAAAATCGGCGCGGATATTTGTGACGTCATACATGAGGAACGATCCCAGTTAACCAACCCCAAGGAGGGAGAGAAGAATGAATAGCGCCACAGCGATGGCAAGAAGGGAGGCGACCAAAACGCCTGCGGCCTTCATCAACGAGGCGAGACGATGCGCCTGATCGATAAAATGTAAAAAGACGAAAAGGCCCACCAGCGTGGCCCCCAGCACAAGCAAGAACGACAGGATTGGGAAGGTGAGTGCCAGAACCAATGCAACCGCCTGGACGGCGACACGCAAGAATTGCATCCAGACCATCAGGATCATGACATCATCAAATGATCCCTGCCCGCCCAGCAAGCCACCTACGCGGTGGATCGCGATGATCGTCGCCAACACTCCTCCTGCAACAAACCCGGCGTAGAACATCGGAGAAGCGAACGTTACAGGAAAATCGTCAGGCTTTGGCAGCAGCATGTCCGAGAGAGAAAACAACAGCGTATTCAGGACAACCGCTAAGGAGAGGCCCAACCACAACACGTCCCGCCGCATATTCTGCGCCAACAGGATCTGGGCCGCCTGAGCGGGGTTGGTGACGGACATCACCGCCAGATCCTTGAGGTTCAGAGCGTTCATGCGCCTGCCCTTTCTTTTGGCCTTTCCGCCTGAAACAACCCTGCGATCCAAAACCATGCAAAGACCGCAAACCATACAGCACCCACCAGTTGCAGCGATGGACCGGGGCCGATGAACCCGGCCACCAAGCCATGCAACAGAACCAGCGGGCTGGCCGCGAGCAGCGCCCAGAACAGCGCCAGACGCGCCCCAAACCAATCGCCCTTGCCGCCAACCACCTTGGCCACGACATGCGAGACCGCCGCGATGACATACATCAAAAGCGGCGCAATCAGGATCAGGGCCATCAGGCTACCCGCCATCAGTTCGTTCAGGTCCCGGCCTTCCAGATGCGCCTCACGCGATAGGCGCGGCAGCTGCGCGATGAACAGCACCACACAGCTGGCCATGAGAATGGCCAGCGCACGATCTTCGCGCTGACCCATGTCCAGCAGGCGCCGCACAACGCGCCCCGGGCCACGATATGTGGCCAAGATGTCCGTCGTCACCGACATCAGCGGCGGCGCGACAACCAGGATTCCAGACGGTTTACGATGTCCGCCGCCAGATCCTCGTCCTCGATTTCCTCGACCGCTTCGGCCAGGAACGCCAAAGTTAGCAGATCGGTCGCATCACTCACCGGCACGCCACGCGAGCGCAGGTAGAACAGTGCGGTTTCGTCGATCGCGCCAGACGTCGAGCCGTGCGAACAGGCCACATCATCGGCATAGATTTCCAACTCGGGCTTGGCGAGGAATTGGCTGTCGTCATCCAGCAGCAGCGATTGGCTGATCTGGTAACCGTCTGTTTTCTGGGCCCCTTCCTTGACCAGGATCTTGCCCTGAAACACGCCCGTCGCGCCGTTGCGCAGAACCTTTTTGAACACCTGACGGCTTTCGCAGTTCACAGCGTCATGGGTGATAAAGACCGTGTCGTCGTGGTGAAAGTCGCCATCGCCAACACAGGCGCCTGCCACATGCGCAACCGCATCATCGCCCAAAATCTCGATCACCTGCTCATTGCGCGTCAGAACGCCATTCACGGTCAGGGTGAAGGATTTATAAACCGACTCTGCGCCCAAACGGGTGAACATATGGGTTACGGCGCGACGCTCGTGATCGCGGCCCTGCGAGCGCACATGATGCAGTTTACCGCCATCAGCGATGTCGATCTCCATGCATTTGTTGAACCGCGCGGCTGCAGGACCGTTTTCCAGAATGGTCGCCTCGGCCCCGCTTTCAACGCGCACGATGTGGTGCAGGAATGCGTCCGATGCCTCATCCTTGTGCACATAGATCAAGCTGATCGGTTTCGATGGTTTGCCGGTCACGTGAATGGCGACGCCATCGGCCGCAAAAGCCGTGTTCAGCGCGGCCAAGGGGCGCGGCACCGGGGTATGACCCCGGGTTTCCAGAACGCCGTACAAGTCCTTGGCCCAGTGAATGTCCGTGCAGCAGATATCCTCAAGCCGTTCGATCTGCACCCCTTCGAGCGACAGGTCATCCGAAGCTTCGGCGTCAAAAATACCATCGACAAAAATGATCTTGAGACGATCGATCTGGTCGAACATCAACGGCTCATCATTGTCGAACAACGCCGCCGTGGGGGCCTCGGCCTGAACCAAGGTGTCGGGGCGGGTGTATTTCCAATATTCGTCGCGACGATCCGGCAGACCCATTTCGCGCACGCGGGCGATTGCCGCCTCGCGCGCAGGCTTGGTGCAGCTGACCGTTGGCAGCTGCAACACGGCCAGGCGCGCCTCGGTTGCGGTTTGTTTGATCTCGGGCAAAGCCATTACTGCACCTCAGCCAGAATGTCGGCGTAACCGTTGTTTTCCACTTCGAGCGCCAGCTCGGGTCCGCCGGTTTTTACGATACGGCCATCCGCCATGATGTGAACGACATCGGGTTTGATGTGGTCCAGCAGGCGCTGATAGTGGGTGATCACCAGGAAACCGCGACCTTCATTGCGCAGGGCATTAACGCCTTCGGCCACCAATTTCATCGCGTCCACGTCAAGGCCGGAATCGGTCTCGTCGAGAATGCACATTTTTGGTTCCAGCATCGCCATCTGCAGGATCTCGTTGCGCTTTTTCTCACCGCCCGAGAAACCGACGTTCACTGGGCGCTTAAGCATATCTGCGTTGATTTTCAGAGACTTGGCGCGTTCACGAACGATTTTCAGGAAATCGGCCGCGCTCAACTCTTCTTCGCCGCGTGCCTTGCGCTGTGCGTTCACGGCTGTGCGCAGGAACGTCATGTTACCGACGCCGGGAATCTCGACCGGATACTGGAATGCCAGGAACAGGCCAGCGGCGGCGCGCTCTTCAGGTTCCAGCTCCAGCAGGTCTTCGCCACCGAGAGAGGCTGCACCGTCAGTCACCTCGTAACCGTCGCGGCCCGACAGAACATAAGACAGCGTCGACTTGCCCGAGCCGTTGGGGCCCATGATCGCGTGCACCTTGCCAGCTTCGACTTTCAGGTCGACGCCTTTTAGGATCTGTTTCTCTTCTTCTTCAAGTTTGACGTGCAAGTTTTTGATTTCGAGCATTTTTGACTCACTTTTCATCTCTGTCCCGCAACAGTTGCGCGGCGTGTATCTGTGGCGGTACGTGACGGTACCGGGTTGATTTCAACTAAAACCATGATCAGACGTCTCTGGTCCCTGGAACCAGCAAGTAGTTCTTGTTTGAGACGTAACGCACCAAGGTTTCCTTTGCGACATAGCCGCTTTCGCGGAGCCAATTGTCAAAGGCATCAGCATTATCATTGTCGACCTCGACAAAAATCTTCGGTCGCGCCCGTTCAAGCGTGTCACGCAACCCGTTGAGAACATCCATTTCCATACCCTCGACATCAATTTTGATGAAATCAGGTACGATGTCCGCCAGGGCGTCGTCGGCAACAACCGTGCTGATGTTGCCTTCGCCCTTGACCATGCGTCCGGCACCAAGGTTTCGCGCGGGCTTGTCAATTGAAAAGCCGTCATCCTGATGATCCGACACCCCAAACCCGAGTTTACTCAGGTCAAAGCAATGTCCCACGCCATTGGCGGCAACATTGGCAACCAATAGTGTATACGCCTCGGGGTTTGGTTCGAATGGAACCACTTTGGATGGCGACAGGAACGACGCAACAAAAAGGCTGTGATTGCCGATGTTGGCGCCGATGTCCACGAAGACACCACCAGGTTGAAAGTTCTGCCGGATGACTTCGAGTTCTTCGGCTTCATAGAACCGGCCATGACGCATTTGTCGCTGAATATGATCTCGCTGCCGACCGATGACAAAATTTATCGGACGCCCAAAGATCGTACAGGTCACCATATCCAAATCGCGAAAAATGAAGGTTGAGCCGTCATTGATCGCGGATTGCATTTTCTTCAGGTTCTTCGCGTCGTCGACCAACTGGGCCTCCACATACAAGTGATCTTGCGAACTGAAATGACTTCCAGTTAACCGACTGATCCTTCAAGAGAGATAGCTACCAGTTGCTGGGCTTCCATGGCGAATTCCATCGGCAGGGCCTGTAGAACGTCCTTGCAGAAGCCGTTCACAACCAGCGCGACCGCCTCTTCCTCGTCCATCCCGCGCGAGCGGCAGTAGAACAGCTGATCGTCGTCCACCTTGGATGTGGTCGCCTCGTGCTCGACCCGGGCCGAGTTGTTCTTGACCTCGATGTACGGCACCGTGTGCGCCCCGCATTTGTCGCCAATAAGCAGCGAGTCACACTGGGTGTAGTTGCGCCCGTTCTTGGCCTTGGGATGCATCGAAACCAGACCACGATAGGTGTTCTGCGCCTTACCCGCACTGATGCCTTTGGACACGATCCGCGACTTGGTGTCCTTGCCCAGATGGATCATCTTGGTGCCGGTATCAGCCTGCTGCATGTTGTTGGCAATGGCGATCGAATAGAATTCGCCCTGGCTTTCGTTGCCGCGCAGAATGCACGACGGGTATTTCCAGGTCACGGCCGAGCCGGTTTCCACCTGTGTCCACATAACCTTGGACCGATCACCGCGACAGTCAGCGCGTTTGGTCACAAAGTTGTAGATGCCGCCCTTGCCGTTTTCATCACCAGGATACCAGTTCTGAACGGTCGAATATTTCACCTCGGCGTCTTCTTCGATGATGATCTCGACCACAGCCGCGTGCAGCTGTGCGATGTCACGCGCCGGAGCAGTACAGCCTTCCAAGTAGCTGACATAGCTTCCTTTATCGGCGATGATCAACGTGCGTTCGAACTGACCAGTGTTTTCCGCGTTGATGCGGAAATAGGTCGACAGCTCCATCGGGCAGCGCACGCCCGGCGGCACGTAGACGAACGAACCGTCCGAGAACACAGCCGAGTTCAGCGTGGCATAAAAGTTGTCCGACACCGGAACGACCGATCCCAGGTACTTCTTGACCAGCTCAGGGTGTTCGCGGATCGCCTCGGAAATCGAGCAGAAGATTACGCCCGCTTTTTTCAATTCAGCCTGGAACGTTGTGCCAACCGAGACGGAGTCAAACACGGCATCCACAGCGACCTTGCGGCCCTCGGCGGGCATGTTTTCTGCCCCTTCAACGCCTGCCAAAATCATCTGTTCTTTCAGCGGGATGCCCAGCTTTTCGTAAGTGGCTAGCAGCTTGGGGTCGACTTCGTCCAACGACTTGGGCTTGACCTCCATCGACTTGGGACGAGCATAGTAATACTGGTCCTGGAAATCGATTTCGGGATAGTCGACCATCGCCCAGTCTGGTTCGGTCTTGGTTAGCCAGCGCTCATACGCCTCGAGCCGCCAGTTCAGCATCCACTCGGGCTCTTCGTTCTTTTCCGAAATCAGACGGACAATATCGGTGGTCAGCCCTTTGGGGGCGTATTCCATCTCAATATCGGTTTCCCAACCGTATTTATAAGCGCCGCCGACCTCGCGAACCGCGTCCACGGTTTCCTGATCAACGCCGTCTTTTACCTGTGTCTGGTCCAATGCGGCCATGACAAACCCTCCGTCAGATCACGCAGCACGCGCGTGATGCTTCTTTCCTTTAGCAGCCACGCGTCAGCAAAGCGCAGCACATCTTCTTCACTCGTCTCGGGCCCCAGCGACACGCGGATCGCGCTGCTTGCCGTGGCCTCATCATATCCCATCGCGGTCAGCACTGTGCTGGCCTTGACCTTGCCGCTCGAGCAGGCAGAGCCCGCGCTGATGGCAAATCCGGCCAGGTCCATCTGCATCACCTGTGTTTCGCCCTTCCAACCGGGCGTGGCAAAACACAGCGTGTTGGGCAAACGTTTTTGTCCATTCCCGACAAAAATAGTCTTGCTTGATCCAGCCTCAAGAGCCTTTTCTAGAATATTTCTAAGTTCCGCAACCCGTTCCCATACGCCATCCGCCAAATCGCGGGCGGCCGCTTGGGCTGCGGCACCAAAACCGACCATCCCAAGCACGTTTTCGGTGCCCGAGCGGCGCCCCATCTCTTGCCCGCCACCTTTGATCTGCGCTTGCAAGTCGGTGCCGCGTGGCATGACCACCGCACCGATTCCCTTAGGGCCACCTAGCTTGTGCGCCGAGATCAGAGCCATCTGCACGCCCATCCAGTTGAATGCAATGGGCAGCTTGCCAAAGGCCTGTGTTGCATCCGTGACGGCGAGGCCTTGGGGCAAATCCTGCACAATCCCGGTCTCGGAGTTGGCAAGTTGAAGCGTTGACGATGCCGGATCGGATACCGTTACATTCCCCGCATTGGAAACCGGTAAATCCTCATCAATCCAAGCCCTTACCGCGTCATGCTCAAGTCCAGATCCGCGCAAGCCACGTCCCGTTAAAGTCAGTGCCGCCCCTTCGGTGGAGCCTGAGGTGAACACGATATCTGCTCCATCTGCGCCAAAGGCTGTGGCGATTTGCGCCCGCGCCCTTTCGACCAAAGCCTTGGCGGCACGCCCCTCGGCATGCACAGAAGACGGGTTCCCGCAGGTATCCATTGCGGCAATCATCGCCTCGCGCGCTTCGGGGCGCAGCGGGGTTGTCGCATTATGATCCAGGTAAACACGCGTCATGGATGCATCTTTTTTGACATGATTAAGCCGCTGGCTCTCATTCCGCGTCCACCACGGCAAAAATGCTAGGCACCGCAGGGCACGGGGCGAGATCGTTCTTGATCACGTCCGAGAGCCGGGTTTGATGCAGGAAGACATAAACATGGGCGCTCAGCCCCTCCCACAAACGATTGGTGAGCGATTGAGCGCGGCTTCCCGATGATCCGCCCGAAGCGCCTGCCCCCTTGTGCATGGCATCCACAGTTTCATCCACGGCGGCCAGAACCTCGACCACGCGAGATCTTGGATGCGGACCGTGCAAGACGATATCCACCACCGGGGCCACGCACCGATGTCACCAGATCCGCCCGTCGCAGTTTGACAAACAACTGCTCCAGATAGGGCAGCGAGATATCCTGACGTTCGGAGATTTCACCCAATGTCACAAGCGTATCAGTAGGTTGCAGCGCGATGTCGGCCAGTGCGACCATCGCGTAACGTCCCTTTGTCGATAGTTTCATCTTAGGCCTTCCCCACCTGTGACATTTGCGCGCAATCATTGACCTTTTCACCATCTATGCGTATTCCGCAATGACGGTGTCAAATGACGCTGCGCCGTAGTTAGAACCGTTCTAAAGTGCCTTAGGGAATTCGTCAACATTCCGAACGGCACGAATATAACAACAGGATGAACGCACATATGCCCGAGGTGATTTTTCCCGGACCAGAAGGCCGTCTGGAAGGCCGCTACCACCCGCAAAAGGAAAAAGACGCACCGATCGCCATCGTGCTGCATCCGCACCCACAGTTCGGCGGGACCATGAACAACAAGGTGGTCTATAACCTCCACTATGCGTTCTACAACATGGGCTTTACTGTCCTTCGCTTTAACTTTCGCGGCGTGGGCCGCAGCCAGGGCGAATACGATCAGGGCGTGGGTGAGTTGAGCGATGCGGCATCGGCGCTGGATTACCTGCAGTCGATGAACAACAACTCCAAACATTGCTGGGTTGCTGGGTTTTCTTTCGGGGCCTGGATCGGCATGCAGCTTTTGATGCGCCGCCCGGAAATCACCGGCTTTATCAGCGTATCGCCGCCCGCGAACATGTACGACTTCTCGTTCCTGGCGCCCTGCCCGTCCTCTGGCCTGATCATCAACGGTTCGGCCGACCGCGTGGCCCCGCCTGCGGACACCGTGTCGCTGGTCAACAAGCTGCACGAGCAAAAGGGCATCACCATCACCCATGAAGAGGTCGAAGGCGCCGATCACTTCTTCCAGGATCCGCATATGGACACCCTGATGACGACGACCACCGACTATGTGAAACGTCGCCTGACCGAGAACACCCGCTGATGTCGGGAACAATCGACGCCCTGGCCGCCAAATTGGCCGAGGACACGATGAAGGTCATGGATCAGACCGGTGAAGATCGTCTGTATGTCGAGGTCGGCGATGTGCTGGCCGCGGCATCGCAGTCCTTGGAAGAAGCGTATCTGACCGAAGTTCGTGTGCGCCTTGCTGAACGTGTGGCGCGCAAGTTCTTGATCAAGAAAGCGACCGAATTCAAGGCCGCGAAAGAGGCTGAGCAGACACAATGACCGACACCCGCATTTCAGCACAGGTTGCCTTTTTGAAAGAGGCCGACCGGCTGAAACGGGTGGATCGCTCCAACGTTTTGCTGGATCTCTCACGCCCCGAAAACTCGGCCGAACACAGCTGGCACCTGGCGCTTTATGCGCTGATCTTTGCCCCGATGGCTGGCCCTGACGTGTCACTGGATCGAGTGATCCGCATGCTGCTGCTTCACGATCTGGTCGAAATTGACGTGGGCGATCACCCCATTCACGAAGCCGTGGATTGGGGTGCGGTCGCAGAACGCGAACAACAGGCAGCACGGCGCATTTTTGGAATTCTACCGGATGATCAGGCGGCGGAGTACCTGACGCTTTGGACCGAGTTCGAAGACGATCAAACGCCGGATGCGCAATTCGCCAAATTGCTGGATCGGTCTCAACCCTTGTTCCAGGTGCTATGCGCGCCGGATCCTTTGCAAGATCACCTGCAAATCGTGCGTGACAATCTGGCCTCGGGCCGGGCCGCCTATCTGCAGCACGCCTGCCCCGAAATCTATTGGTACGCCAAGCGACTGTTGGGGGGCACGGACAACTATGACACCGGGCTTGTGCCCAACTGGCTGACGTTTCTGGCCGAGGCGGATCAACTCAAGTCGATCTATCGCGCCTCGCGGCTTATCGACGACTCGCGCTTTGAAAACTCGGCCGAGCATTCCTGGCACATCATGCTTTATGCGATGGTTCTGGCGGATCAGGCCGGTGTGGCAGTGCAGATCGACCGTGTTCTGCGGATGCTGCTGATCCATGACATTGTCGAGATCGACGCAGGTGATGCGCCCATTCACGGGCAAGTTGACCACGCCGCCATGGCCGCCAAGGAAGAGGCCGCAGCCGAACGGCTTTTTGGGTTGCTACCAGAGGATCAATACAACGACCTGCACGCGTTGTGGCATGAATTTGAGGCTGCTGAGACACCAGACGCGCAGTTCGCCAAATCGGTGGATCGTGTACAAACCCCGATCGCCAATCTGGAAAACGGCGGCGGCAGCTGGGTGGAATACAAGGTCACTCTGGAGCAAATAGATCAGCGGGTCGGCGTTCCGGTCGAGCGCGGCGCACCCGGTTTGTGGGCTTGGCTGCGCCCGCAACTCGTCGCGCATTTCAACAAGATGCAGACGGCCTGATCATAGAGGCCCTCACCCGCTTTCGGGCACATCAGGGATTACGGCTGGTGCAACGGTAGTCGCCTCAAGAAAGTAGCTGAACGGAGCAAGATGGGTCTTGCCTGCTCGCACGCGTAAAACGCCAGTGACCCAAACCGGATCAAGGTTGATATCCAAACCCTCTGGGAACTCCACCGAAACGACCTGATCTGGCAAGGGTGGCGGCGGGTGACGGCAGTCCTGCGGCGCGCGCGGGATCAAAAGGAACTCTGTTACGCCGCTGAACGCCAATCTCGAACGGATGTGCATACCCCGCAATGGTGATGGTTTTGCCGTCCAATGAACTGTCACCCAAAGTGCACTGGGCAATCCGGTTTGCAGCCAATGTTGCCATCATGGTTTGTTGGGCACAGTCGGGATGGGCCAAATACTGTTCCAGAAAGGCCAGACATTCGGCAGGTCTTTCTTTGCGCAGTTCTTTCCAAGTGGGCAGCAGTGGCTCGGCGTTCGGCGCGCCGTGCTGGACAAACAGGACCAGCACGGCTGTTGATAGCGCCTTAATTGTCGTTCTGACCATGGCTAACCGTAAGCGGGCTCTTGTAGTCTGGTTCGGTGATGCCCTTCTTGCGCATGGCAATCCCGGTCAGACATTCCCGAACCACACGGTTTGCATTCAACGCAGACACATAAGTCGGATCCATCAAAGGCGCGAGTTCTACAACTTCGAACCCAACGACATTGGATTCCGCGCACAGGCGGCGCAGGATCGGAAAAATTTCGCGCGGCATCAGCCCACCCGGTTCGGGCGTGCCCGTGCCCGGAACAAACGCCGGATCGAATGTGTCCATATCGAACGAGATAAAGATGTGTTCGGGACCATCGTTGGCTTCGGCAATCACATCCTCCATCACGGCGTCCCAACCGCGGTGCTCGATTTCAGCCATCGTGTGATAGCGCAACTCGTTCTCGCGCATCCATTCAAACGAGTTTTCGTCTGGATAGTAGCCCCGTAAAGCCACCTGGATGAAGTTCTTGCCGGGCAGATGCCCCTCTTCGATCAGACGATAGATCGGCATACCGTGGCCGATAAGATGCCCCATCAAGTATTTGGTCGCGTCATAATGCGCGTCAAAATGCACAACGCCCACGTTGCCTTTGCCATAGACGTCTGCCAGCGCAGCCACATCCGGATACATCAAGGAATGATCACCACCAATAATAACTGGGATCACGCGGCTTCCGTCTTCGTGCTGAACTTCGGCGACTTGCCGCACAAAAGACCGCACAGCGTGAACGGTTCGCTCGGTGCTCATCATGTCGTTGGGTGCGTTGCCGTAGTCGACAACTGTCATTTCGGTCAGCGGATCGACCATCACATGCATGTGCGGCGCACGAACGCCGTAAGGCAGATAGATTGCCGAGTTTCGAACCGCATTGGGTCCACGCGACGCGCCCCGTGCGCCAGAGCCCATATCAGTGAAGGCCCCCATGATCGCAACATCCACCTTGGCTGCAGCAAGGTCTTCGGGCGTAAACGCCAGCGGCTGATTCAGAAAGGTCGGTATCTGCCCCCACCCCATGTTCAAGAACCGCTGGGTATCAACAAGACCCGGTGTCCGCCCTTCTCGTTCGCCTTCAAACGTTTCCAGCGGGGTGCGCCAAACGTTGAGTGTAGGATCCCCAGTGTCCAAGGGGATCACTGGCTGCTCTCCCTCTCGCAACGGCTGTGGATCACCTTCGTATTCGCTTCCAAACACTTGTGCGGTGCCTTGCGTTGCAGAACCAACTACAAATAGCAGAGCCAGAATAGGTATTCTCATTTCGTTCTCCCCTCCGAATGTGATCAGCTTCCTTCAGTGTGAGCCAAGTTGCCGAATTCTCAAACAAAAACAGGGGCCCGAATGGCCCCTGTTTTCGACATTCTATGATGGAAGCGCTTACAATTAGCACATCCAATGGATCAGAAGCCCGGCATCAAGCCGACGCTGCGCTTACAACCCAGCCGACCGCTGCCAGCAGAGACGAAGCAAGAATAATCTTCTTTGCAAATGGTGTCATAACGTGAACCTTTCAAAACAAATACAAAACATTAACAAATATAGGCGCCATACCTACCAATTCAAAGTCAGGTTTCCCCGACCAGCGCTGTTTTGGCGCGTTTGTTGTTGAAATCGCACAAAATTCGCACCACAGAAATCATATTGCCCAATAAATGGGTTTTGTGATTAACACCACCTAAGGCGGCCGCAGCGCCTTCTCCCCCAAAGCCAACCTTGGACGTGCCCTATGCCTCAGGCCTATTTCTTTTTGCTAATCGCCGTCATTGCCGAAACAATCGGGACAACAGCCCTGCAAGCGAGCCAACAGTTCACCCGGCTTTGGCCATCGGTGGTTGTGGTTGTCGGATACGGGTTGGCGTTCTATTTCATGTCGATCACCTTGCGGTACATGCCCGTAGGTGTCGTCTATGCGATGTGGTCGGGATTGGGTATCGTATTGATCGCGATCATCGGCTTTTTGGTCTTTGGGCAGCGGCTCGATCTTCCTGCCATTCTTGGCCTTGGCCTGATCATTTCCGGTATCCTGATCATCCATCTCTTCTCGAATTCCGCCAGCCACTAGGACCTCTTGTCTTTTCGCTGGTATATTGCGCCACAGCACTGTATGCGCGCGGCAACTCTCCGTTCAAAGGCCTATTTCTCATGGACATGCGAAACATCGCAATCATTGCTCACGTTGACCACGGTAAAACGACCCTGGTTGACGAGCTGCTTAAACAATCCGGTGCATTCCGGGAAAATCAGGCTGTGGCCGAGCGTGCCATGGACAGCAACGACCTGGAGCGCGAGCGCGGCATCACCATCTTTGCCAAGCCCACCAGCGTTGAATGGAAAGGCACGCGGATCAACATCGTTGACACCCCCGGCCACGCCGATTTCGGTGGCGAGGTTGAACGGATCCTGTCGATGGTGGATGGCGTTGTACTGCTGGTGGACGCTGCCGAAGGTCCCATGCCACAGACCAAGTTCGTGACCTCCAAGGCGCTGGCCACTGGGACTGCGTCCGATCGTGGTGCTGAACAAGGTCGACAAGCCGGATGCCGAGCCGGATCGCGCGCTGGACGAGTGTTTCGACCTCTTTGCCTCGCTGGACGCCGACGAAGATCAGCTGGATTTCCCGCACATGTATGCCTCTGGCCGTAATGGCTGGGCGGACGCCGAACTCGATGGCCCGCGTCAGGACCTGCACGCACTGTTCAACCTGATCGTCAACCACGTGCCCGAGCCCAAGCAGATCAAGCGCCAAGGCGAAGATTTCCGCATGCTGGCCACCACTCTGGGGTCCGACCCTTTCGTGGGCCGCATCCTGACCGGCCGTGTTGAATCCGGCACGCTCAAGGTCGGTGCAACTGTGCAGGCCCTGACCCGCATCGGCCAAAAGATCGAGCAGTTCCGCGTTACCAAAATCCAGGCCTTCCGCGGTCTGGCCCAGCAGGACATCGAAGAGGCGCAAGCCGGTGACATCGTGTCCATCGCAGGCATGGCCAAGGCCACCGTGGCTGACACCATCTGCGCGCTTGCCGTGGACGAACCACTGGACGCGCAACCCATCGATCCGCCCACCATCACCGTAACTTTCGGCATAAACGACAGCCCACTGGCCGGTCGTGATGGCAAAAAGGTGCAGTCACGAGTGATCCGCGACCGTCTGATGAAAGAGGCGGAATCCAACGTCGCCATCAAGATCGCCGACACCCCCGGCGGTGACGCGTTCGAAGTGTCGGGCCGTGGCGAACTGCAGATGGGCGTTCTGATCGAAAACATGCGCCGCGAAGGGTTCGAACTGTCGATCTCACGCCCGCAGGTGATCATGCGCGAAGAAGACGGCGTGCGGATGGAGCCGGTTGAAGAGGCCACCATCGACGTCGATGACGAGTATTCCGGCGCGGTGATCGAAAAGCTGACCGGCGCACGCAAGGGCGAGCTGGTTGAAATGCGCCCCGCAGGTGCAGGCAAAACCCGCATCATCGCACATGTTCCGTCGCGTGGCCTGATCGGCTATCACGGCGAATTCCTGACCGACACCCGCGGCACCGGCGTTCTGAACCGCGTGTTCCATGGGTGGACCGCGCACAAAGGGTCGATCCCGGGCCGTCGTGCAGGCGTCCTGATTTCGATGGAAAATGGCTCTTCGGTTGCCTTTGCTCTGTGGAACCTCGAAGAGCGTGGCAAGATGATGATCGGCGCGCAGGCCGACGTCTATACCGGCATGATTATCGGCGAGCATTCGCGCAACAACGATCTGGAAGTGAACCCGCTCAAGGGTAAAAAGCTGACCAACGTGCGCGCCTCGGGCACCGACGATGCGGTGCGTCTGACCACGCCAATGACCCTGTCACTGGAAGAGGCAATTGCCTACATCAACGACGACGAGCTGGTCGAAGTGACCCCCAACAACGTGCGCCTGCGCAAACGTTACCTGGACCCGCATGAACGCAAGCGGATGTCCAAAGCGGCAAACTGACCAAAGAAACATAAGGAGGTTCTGATCAGAGCCTCCTTTTTTTGTTTTCAGCTCAAGTCTCGGAAACGGTCATCTCAACGAGCAGGCGTCTTTGGATCTTGCCCGATGGCCCTTTGGGCAGGTCATCCAGAATGTAAACCCGGTCCGGCGCCTTGAACGCACCGACTTTGGATTTACACAGCGCTTTTAGGCTGTCTTCGGTCTGATCTGACCCGTCCCGCAGCTTAACGGCGGCCTCGACCAATTCGCCATATGACTTGCAAGGTCGCGCAAAGGCGGCTGCCTCAACCACATCCGGGTGCGTGTACAGCGCCTCGTCAATCTCGCGCGGGGCAATGTTTTCACCGCCTTTGATGATCAGCTCTTTCAGGCGACCAGTGACAAAGACATAGCCATCCGCGTCCTGACGACCCAAATCACCAGTGCGCAGCCACCCATCAGCAGTGAAGGTATCGCGCGTCGCATCGGGGTTGTTTAAATATTCGAGCATGACGTTCGGACCTCGAACCACCAATTCCCCCTCAACTCCCGCCGCTACCGGCTTGAGATCATTCCCAAAAATAGCGACTTCATTGCCATAGGCACAGCCAGGTGAACCGATCTTGCGTACGCCCGGAGGCATTGGGTTGGACAAGATTTGTGCCGCCGTTTCTGTCAGCCCCATGGTTTCGATAATCGGAACTTCAAAACGAGCCTCAAACGCGCGTTGAACGTCCGGTGCCAGTGCTGAAGAGGCCGAGCGCCCAAACCGAAGGCGGTCTCGAGTGGTTGTGTCCGGATCATTGTCCGAGGCCAGAAGGTGCGAAATGATCGTCGGCACAACCGAAAACCATGTCGCCTCACCTTCGGCGCAGTACTGCCAGAAGCGAGAGGCCGAGAATTTCGAGCACATTGCCAGCGATCCACCCGACACAAGCGCGCCCATGACGGTCACGCAGAGCCCGTTAATGTGATAGATCGGCAGCACGCATAGGCCACGATCCTCGGGTGTCAGGGCATGGGCCACGGCGGTGGTCCAGCCACCGGCAAGCAGGCTGGCCTGGGTATGAACCACTCCTTTGGGCTTGCCGGTGGTGCCCGAGGTATACATCAAGAGCGCATGGCTATCAGGTGTAACCTTGTGCAGTTTGACCTCTTCCCCATCTCCTAGACGCGAGGGGTCGAGAGGCTGCACATTGCCCGGTGTCGTCGCCGCAAACAGATTCTGTTGTGCGGGGCCAACAAAGGCAAAGCGCGCACCGCTGTGATCCAGTGCATAGTTGATCGCTTCATTGCCCGCGACCAGATTGATCATTGTGGCCCGGAACCCGCCATAGAGCACGCCAAACAGCACTTCGACAGCTGCGCGTCCGTTGGGCATCATCAGCGCCACGCTTTCGCCGGGCTGAATACCACGCGCGGTCAGATCCTGCGCGATCCGGCGTGCAGACAAGCGCAGCTCATACCAGCGCAGCGCGGCCTCACCTTCTGGAAAGACAAAACCTTCTCCACCGCTTTCGGCACGGGCATCAATCCAGTCTCGGATTGTCCCTTTGGGCGGGCGGTTCGACGCGACGCTCATTTGCCTGCCTCGGCCCAGTAGGCACCAAACACGTCGTCCAGTGACGGCTCACGCGCAGGGATCTCGCGGATCACCTTGGTAGACTGAACAAAGTGCTTCCAATGCAGGTTATCGTCGATTGAGTTGCCACCCCAGCTGCCGCACCCCATCGAAAGAGAGAACGGCATGCCGTTGGTGAACGACCCACCGGTGGCAAAAGTATGCGCCTGATTGACGATCACCCGACAGGTGGGCATCGAGCGGCCAAGCTCCACCGCACGATCATCCTGATCAGTGTGGATACCGACCGAATGGCCAGCGCCCTGATAGGTCAGCACGCGCTTGGCGGTTTCAACTGCGGCCTCATAGTCGCTTGCGCGATAGAGGGCCAGCACGCGGCTGAGCTTCTCCCCGCTCAGCGGATGATCTGAGCCAATGCCATCGGTCTCAACAGCGATGAATTTGGTGTCGGCAGGGACCTGACCGGCCATGCCGAGGGCGACCAACATTTTGTCGGCGTCCTGCGCGATGACTTCGCGGTTCAGATGACCATCGGGCCAGAGTTTGCCAATGATGGTGTCGGCCTGATCTGCAGGCACCAGCGCGCCACCTGCCTTGGCCATCTCGGCCACAAAGGCGTCATAGACTGCATCAACCACCACGGCTGCGTTCTCGGACGAACATGACGTGGCATTGTCGAACGTCTTGGAGGCAGTGATTTTTTCCGCCGCGGCCTGAAGATCGGCAGTTTCATCCACGATGGTGATCACATTGCCCGCCCCCACAGCTACGGCCGGGGTACCAGCGGTCTGCGCGCGGTGGACGTTGTTCTGGCTGCCGGTGCAAATCACGCGGTCGCAGGCCTCCATCAGGGCTTGGGTCTTGGCCTTGGAGCCGGGCGCCGGAACCATCTGAACCAGATCACGGTCCAGCCCGACCTTGTCAAACTCGGCATGAACATAGTCGAGCAGCAGCTCGCAGCTGGCGACGCCCTTGGGCGATGGGGCCACGATGATGGCGTTGCCGCCTTTCAGCGCGTTGATGATGTTGTTTGCCGGGGTCGCCGCCGGGTTGGTCGAAGGGACAACAGCCCCTACAACACCCACAGGGCGCACAATCTCGGTGATGCCGGTCGCAGGATCATCACTGATGACGCCATGCGTTTTTGCGTCTGCGATGTCACGCAACAGACCAAGCGTCTTGCGGTGGTTCTTGGTAATCTTGTCCGAAACATTGCCCAGACCAGTCGTCTTTACCGCCAGTTCAGCGAGCGTTTTGTTGCGGGTGGGTTCCATGATGGCCCAGCCAGCGGCTTGCGCGGCCCTGTCATAGCGGGCCTGATCGGCACCGGCCTCATACGCCGCCTGCGCGGCCCGGGCGCGGGCAACAATCGCATCAATGGCGGCAAGATCATCATGAGCGTTCATCGGTAAATGTCCTGTAAAAGTCTACGAGCGAGGCGGCAGCAGCCAACGGCACATCCGCCGCCTCTCTCAGGGAGTTATGATTAGAGACCCGCCAGCAGCTCTTTCAGAGTTGCTTCGCGCGCGGCCCACATTTCGATCACCTCGTCACGGTTCATGATGTGCATGGGCGAACCGCCTGCTTTCATCTTTTTCGCGACACGGCTGTTCTCGAACATTGCCGGTACGGTTGCGGCCAGCTTGTCGATCACCTCTTGCGGGGTGCCTTTGGGCACCATGACACCGCGGAAGTTCACAGAAGCGTTGTCGACGTCCAGGCCCTGCTCTTTCATTGTCGGAACATCCGGCAAGAAGGCGCTGCGTTCCAGGTCAGCCACACCAAGGATCTTGACGTTGCCCGCCTGTTGCGCACGGAAGGCATCGGACAGGTTGTTGACCCCGCCCATGACTTCACCCGCGATCACGGCCTTCATCGCGGCAGCACCGCCGCCTTTGGTCGGGATATAGGCCATCTTGACGCCTGCCGCCTTTTCGATCTGCAGCGCTGCGATGTGGTGGCCCACAAACAGGCCTGCGCCCGAGAAGGTCAGCTTGCCCGGGTTTTCCTTGGCAAAGGCCACAACGTCATCCATCGAGTTGAATTCGCTATCCGCGCCCACAACAAACACGGCCGGGTCCGCACCCCAGTTGGCGATGGGTTCAAAGCTGTCGGTCGAATACGAGACGCCGCCTTTGATCGACTGCGCGATGAAGTGGGGTACGTTATATGCACCTAGCGTATATCCATCGGCATCGGCTTGCGTCGCTAGCCAGTTCCAACCAACACGCCCACCGGCGCCTGGCTTGTTGATGATCGCGATCGGCATGCCAAGCGCGTCCTCGTTCCCTGCGGTCATGGTCACGATCCGCGCCTGGAAATCGGTGGCACCACCTGCGCCATACGACACCATCATCATCACTGGGCGATCCGGGTAATCCTGCGCCATTGCGCCCCCCGTCATCCCCATCAAGGCCACGGCGGCCCCTGCGATCCAGTTTTTCATCATGAGTGTTTCCTCCCTTGGAAATCAGCCGCGTTAATCGCGGTCAGAACAGTATTTCACGTGGTGTGTAGACTTTGAGCAGCAAGGCAAAGAGCCCGTACATCACGGCGATGAACCCTGCGGTGATCAGCGCCCGTTTGACCCATGTACGTCCCTCGTTGTGAGGCGCTGGATCATAGAGCGAAAGCAGGATGAAGAATGCCACGGTGGTGGCGGTGTAAAAGCCAAAGGTTTTGGCAGCCCAGAAGATGTAGATCAGGGCAACCATCAGACCGGGCAGCAGATTTACGATCATGGTGCGCGACACACCCGCACCGACCCGGCTGAGGCCCATCAGGGCCTTGCCGAATGTCCAACCCGCCAGCACCACAAAGACCGATGAGATCAGGCGTGGGAACAGGAAGGCCTCGGCAGGTTGCTGGGTGTAGCTGACCCAGGCGATCCAGCAGCCAACGGCGAAGATTATGCCTGACGGGACAATGTGTTGTGCGCGGCTCATGATTGCACCTCGACTGTGTTTTGGATTTTGCGCGTGCGCAGCTCCATCCAGATCGAATAGGCAACAGAGGCTGCGACCACGACCATCAGGAAGATGTTAAGCGGACCACCGAAGAAGTACGGGGCCATTCCATCAGTTGCATTGGCGATCATCGACCCTTGGATAAAGTTCGCCTCGGCAATCGGACCTAGGATCAGGCCAAGCACCAGTGGCGCTGCCGAAAAGCCAAAGCGTTCAAGGAAGAACATCATCACACCCAGGCAGGCCATAACGTAAACGTCCCCCATCGAGCTTTGCACCGAATACGCACCAAAGACCGACAACCCCAGAACCACGGCGGCCATAACTGACTGCGGGACCTGAGCAACGCGGGCAGCAAGACCGGCCACGTAAAGGCCAAAGATACACATCAGAACCTGCCCGATCAGCATCGAGTTGATGAAGGTCCAGGCCACATCGGGGTGGTTGTCGAACAAATCTGTGCCCGGGAAAATCCCGTGGATCAGCAGACCGCCCAGCAGAACCGCGGCCGTAGGGCTGCCGGGGATCGACAGCGTCAGCAAGGGCACCAGCGAGGGGCCGACCATGGCGTTGTTGGCAGCTTCGGCTGCAATCACGCCTTCTGGGTGACCTTTACCGAACTTGTCCTGATCGGGGCTGAACTTCTTGGTCTGGTCATATGCGACCAGACCGGCAATCTGACCGCCCACACCGGGGATCAGGCCGATGATGGAACCAGTGATTGTACCGATGGACAGCGCCCGTGGATTGCGCACCAGTTCACCCGCTGCCTTGCCGACGGAATGCTTCTGTACCTCGATCACTTCGGCGCCTTGGGTTCTGCGCCCCTTGGCAAACATGGTCAGCACCTGCGGGATCGCAAAGAGACCGATCAAAGCAGCGATGATGTTGATCCCACCACCAAGCGAGGGGTGAAAGATGAACCGCTGCGCACCCATGATGTCATCAAAACCGATCGTCGCAAGCCACAGTCCAATACAGCCAGAGAGCAGCCCTTTGACCACCGAGTCACTGTCGAGCGAGCCAATGACGGTAACGCCCAGAATAGCCAACCAGAACAGATGCGATGGACCAAAGGCCAGTGCCCACTGCGCCAGAACCGGCGTCAGAAAGATCAGGAGCAGCACACCAAACACACCGCCAACAGCCGAGGCCAGGAATGACAGTTGCAGTGCCCGTGCACCCTCCCCTTTTTTGGCCATCGTATGACCGTCCAGAGTTGTGGCGATGTTGGCCGGGGCACCGGGGATCTTGAGCAAGATGGCGCTCACAGCGCCCCCCGCCACAGTCGAGGTATAGGCCGCCCCCAGCAGGATCAGGCCCTGAACCGCCTCAAGCTGAAAGGTAAACGGGATCAACAGAGCCACAGCCATCGTGGGTGACAATCCGGGCGTCGCCCCAAGGATGAGGCCCCCGATCGTTCCCCCAAGCAGCAGGGCAAATGAGAGCGGCGAAAACACATCGCCAAAGTAGTAGATAAATTCCATTCCGGGGCCTCCCAACCCGTTTGCCCGACATTCAGGCAAGTGGTCCGCGCTGCGGTCCATAGCTTTGTTGACAAACTAGGGTATGGGATGAAAATAGTATTGCAAATGTTTTCATAAAATATCCTCAGGAGGTCATTTTTATGGCGCAAAAACAATCTGGTAAGGTAGATATTGTGGCCGTGGCAAGGGCCGCTAAAGTGTCACCGTCGACGGTGTCGCGCAGCTTTAACCACCCTGATTTGGTCAACCTTGCGACTCGGAAAAAGATCGACCGCGCCGTTCGCAAGCTGGGCTACATCCGCAACCGGGCAGCCCAAGCGATGCATGGCAAAAGGTCTGCGACGATCGGTCTGATCGTGCCCACCATCGATCACGCGATCTTTGCCGAAGTGATCCAAGCCTTTTCCAGCGCGGTCGAAGCCGAAGGATTCACCATTCTCATCGCCTCGCACGGATATGACCTTGAAGCCGAATATGGTGTGTTGCGCAAACTGCTTGAACATCGCGTTGATGGCGTGGCCCTGATCGGGTTGGACCATAACACCGAAACGTTCCAATTGCTGGAACAACAAGGTGTTCCAGCTCTGGCGATCTGGAACTTTTCAGATAACTCGCCAATCGCCTGTATTGGCGCCGACAACCAGAAGGCTGAGCGCAATGGCTGCCGAACACCTACTTGACTTGGGGCATCGTTCCATTGGCACCATTTTCCCTCCAACCCAAGGCAATGACCGTGCAGGTGATCGCCTTATCGGAGCGCTGCAACAGTTGGAAGCCAACGGTGTTACCGTACCTGAGAACTGGCAAAGCGAGGCCCCCTATAGCCTGCAACAGGCGAAGGCCGCCGCTGAGGCAATGCTGGCAACCGAGTCACTTCCTTCGGCTTTGCTCTGCGGAAACGATGTAATTGCCCAAGGCGCGATCTATGCAGCCGTGAAACTCGGACTGCGCGTCCCTCGGGATATTTCGGTGATCGGGATCGGAGACTTCAAAGGATCTGAGGAAATGGAACCTGCCCTGACAACCATCCGTATTCCGGCTCAACGCATCGGACGGTTGGCTTAGCGAAGAGATTACACGCGCAATCGCAGATCAAGTTACGCTACCGACCCGGCTGGAATGCGACGTGAAACTGGTAAGCCGCGCGACAACCCGCAAAGTACAGGGGAATTCAGACCGATAGGTATCACAGGGCGAGAACCTGCCGCCCGACACACGGAAAACTTGCGGATAATAGCCTATACATTGATTTCACACAAAAATTTTATCCTACCACTGGAATCGCAAGGCACTATGCTTCATGTGGTTCACATCAGTTCATTCAGGAGTCTCTCATGTCTCGTACCCTAATCATTGTGGCCATCATCGCTGTTGGAGGCGGTGCTGCCTATTATTTCATGAATCAACCCGAACCGACACCGGCTGAACGGCTTGAAAGCGCGGCACAAGATGCCGGAGACGCTTTGAGCGATGCGGCCGGTGCTGTGCGTGACGCTGCTGAAGAGGCAGTAAACGAAGCAACCGGTCAGGCCAGCGAAGCGCTCGACAGTGCAGCCGACCAAGCGTCAGAGGCAGTGTCATCTGCAACTGAACAGGCCGCTCAAGCCGCGTCGGACGCGGCGGATCAGGCAACCACCGCGGCCACGGATCTGGCAAACGCAGCTTCGGATCAGGTCGCGAGCCTGAGCAACGACGCTCAAGATTTGGTCCAGTCCATGCAAGACACCGGCATTTTGACCAAAGAAGGCTTCAACTACGACGCACTTGTTCTGGCAGTGCAGGGAAGCTCTCTGTCTCAGGAAACCAAGGACACAATCCTGAAGATTCTCGGGGACATTAAGGCGTCGCCCGAAACCTTTGATGCAAAAATGCAAGAGCTCAAGGGCTTAATCAGCGGGTGATCATCACTTTGGCTCTGGTTTCACAATAAGCCAGAGCCAACTCCAACGAACTGATTTTTCTTTTGTTTTGAGCAAATCGCGATAGGCTGGGACCCAATCATTCAACTTGTTTGAATGTTTGAATTTCACAATGCCCTCCCTGGCACACAGGAGAGCGCCTTGATGAGGGAGGTCCATAGTGTTCCAACGACTTTATCGGTTTTCACTTTGGTTAATGATTTTGACCGCTGTTGTCTTTGGCATCTTATGGATGCTTCTGGCCTCTTCGGTGTTCTCTGATCTGCGCAAGCGGCTTGTGAGCGGTGTTTTGTCAGAACAACTCGGGCAACCCGTCATTATTCACGGCGATGTACGAGTGCGCCCTGCCCCGGTCAGTCAGATCTTTGTTTCAGGTGTTGAAATTCCCAGTCAGGATATTCCGGACGTAGCCTTGGCAGAACTCAAACGTCTTGAATTGGAACTTGACCTCTTGTCACTGGCGAAAGGTGTCGTGGACTTTGACAATCTTGTTGTCGACGGGTTGGGTGTAAATCTATTGCATCGGGCAGACGGCTCTAAAAGCTGGTCGGAACACGAAACTGCCCGTGTCAACGACCGCCCGGAAACAGTAGAAGAAGAGCAACAGGGCGGCATAATCGAGTTTTTGTCGGATAAAACCGTCGCTTTTTCAAACATCAGTCTACGGCGCCTTAACGAGGTGACGGGCTTTGTCTTTGATTTCCAGATCGAGGTTCTGGCCCTTGCTCAGAAGCAAGAAGGGCAACTCACGACTGTTACGGGTCGCGGTGGAGTGAATGGTCAGAGCTTTCATATTGACGCGCAGTTTCCACGCGGAGAGGCGTTTACCACCCGAGCCGAGTTTGGTGGGCTGGAACTAACATATGACGGCACTCCAATCCCGTTGGACCAAGGTGGGGGATATACGGCCCTGCTCGCGTTTGAAACTGGCTCATTTGCCGAGTTTCTAGAGATCCTACAATTGGACCCCGTATTGGACGGCAAGGGTGCGTTCTCTGCCGAAATGACCAATCAGAACGGTGTTTTGAAAATTTCAAACACCGAAACGGTTATTGACCTTAGCGAAGGGCAAAGACTTTACGCTCAAGGATCAATCGCGGATTTTTGGACAGGAAAAGACGTAGATATCAAGCTCGAAGCACGCCTGCACCCTGAGGGCGCACCACCACCCAAAGCGCGAGAAATCTCTGACATCAAATTGACTGGGGCCCAGGTTGAAGTCATCGGCGATACGGGGAATCTGGAGTTTCGGGAGTTGTTTCTTGAAACCAACCTATTTGAGCAGGGACTGGACAAGGTAGGTCCAGTGTCCATCGGAGAAATACGGCGAACCGAAGAGGGCTCGCTTGCCATGCGGGACATTTCGATTCAGGCCGGTCCATTGGATGCGCCCTATCTCAGGGCCCAAGCGAACATCAACAA
Source organism: Falsiruegeria sp. JB4-1 (assembly GCF_055693495.1). Taxonomy (NCBI): domain Bacteria; kingdom Pseudomonadati; phylum Pseudomonadota; class Alphaproteobacteria; order Rhodobacterales; family Roseobacteraceae; genus Falsiruegeria; species Falsiruegeria sp. JB4-1. The sequence continues at coordinate 2,086,913 of NZ_JBVFTZ010000001.1, read as the reverse complement.
CCTTCTGGAACTCAAGGACCTCGATGTTGCCGGCAATCTGATGGCTCCGGCGTCTCTTTTGTTGGGTGAAATGGGTCAGGACGTTGCAGAGAAATTCGGTCGCGTAGATGCGCAGTTTGAAGTCGACGACGCTCCCGGGCATCTGCGTCTGGCGCAATTCAAAGCTCAGGCGCTTGATACAGAGTTGTGGGCCCTGGACGCACACGGCCAGGTCGGAGACGTCCGCAAGCTTGATGGAAGCGAGATGCACATCGATCTCGACATTCCGGAAACCGTTGAATTTCTTGAGGCGCTCGATCTCGAACCTGTAGACGCAGGTGCACTGGAGCTCCTGTTATCCCTGTCCAGTCAAGACAGTTCAGTCAGCATGAACGTTCAAGCCGGAGTTGCAACGTCACGACTTGAAACCCAACTGGACGTTGAAGGGCTGACAACCAAGCCCTTCATCCGAGGGGTCATCTCGAGTGACAAACTGGACCTGAAAGACTTGCAAAATGGGATCGCTGCATTTGTTCAATTGGACAAGTTAACTGAGGACAAACCAGAAGATCAGGACGATGTTCAACCTCTCGTCTCGAAAGATGACAGCGATGACAAAGACCCTGATGTGCAGCCACTGGTTCTTCCGGCCGACGACAAGTTGCTGGATGTGGAGCGCAGGCTGCGGGATACCGACCTTGAAATAGTGGTGAACATAGCACGGATCGTTGGACAAGAGGGCATATCCAAGGTTGAAAGCGCGCTGACGTTGAAAGACGGGAAAGCGGATCTGGGCCCCCTCGAAGTGCACTATGGTGGTGGATACATTCGTGCCAGTGCCGGAATGGACCTTTTGGATGCTCCTGAAAGGCTCAATGTATCGGGCGCAACGAGTGGCTGGGACTTTGGTAAAATTCTGGACTCGGTCGGCTTGGGCATTCAAGCGCATGGCACCCTGCGCGGAGACTTTAACGTTAGTGGAAACCGCAAGTCCCTCAAGACATTCATCAATACGATGTCCGGGCGTGCAACAATTTCGATGCAGAACGGAGACATCGCAACCAGCCTGGTCGAACTAGCCGGGTTGGGCATTTTTCCCTGGCTGTTCTCGGCCGAACTTGGCCAAGGATATACTGATATTGTTTGCCTTGTCGCGCCCCTGCAAATCCAACCCGGCAAAGTCACATCAAACGCCGTCGTGGTTGAAACCAAAAGCGTTCAATTGGTAGCAAATGGCGGCGCGGACTGGAAGAATGACACGATCGCTTTGCGTGCGGAACCCAGGCCGGTGGGACGCCCCCTCGCGCGCAGTGCCTGGCCGTTTTCCGTGTCGGGCAAGCTTTCTGAACCAAAATTCAAGCTCCACGTAGGTGGAGTACGAAGCCAGGAGCGCGGACGACCACAGCAACAATCAAATCGCACCCCATGCAAACCAGACAGCCTGCAAAATGGGGGCGACCGCTGATCAGGGATCCTGTTTTGGTTGCTCTTTTTGGCATGCCTGAACGGCCTGAATCGCCTTCTGGCTACCTTTCAGGCTGATTTCAACCTGTCGGTCCCCTTCGCCGGACACTGTGACCTTTGACCGTTTGCCAAATTCGTCCACGAACTTGGGGTTATCAAAAAAGGCATATCCTCCAAAGAGATCACCTTTGATCACTCCTCTGGCGTCTCCGGCAAATTTGGCGTCCCCAAAGTCAAACGTCAAAACCGCTTCTTGACCGTCGGTGATTTCTGTCCATTCTGCGTTCAGAACCGCAAAAAAACCGCCCTGCTTGTCGGGTTCGGCCCCAACCTGCACTACCGTTCCATCTGGCGAGGTTCGCTGCATGAAACATCCATGTCCAACATCCGGGTTTACCAGAATTTCCCAATCCCCGGATGTCCCCCACGGGTTCGACGTGTTTGCCCAAGCGATGCTCCCGAACACCGCGGACAACAGCGCACCTTGCAGGACCTTTGACATCATCTTCTCCCCAAATACCAACTTCGAAAATTGAAAAAATCTGCTCGACTTTACAAACATGTATCGTCCTTCATGTTTATGCATATCACGACCAGCCACACTGGCAAAACCAAGAACGAAAACCAAATTTGATCCAAAGCACCCGGAGTTTGACCTAATTTCCCGGCACCCCACCGATCAAATCGCGTTGTGCACGATCGGTATGACGCTTTTCATCACAGAATAGCCTGAAGATGGGAAGCAACCGAAGACCTCCTCCTATCCCTCCCTATGCGCAAGAATCGGGTCGAAAACCAACGAAAATCCGGGCAAGAATTCTGGAATGACCGAACAAAAAACCATGTCTCCGCGCGCTTGGGCAGAGTTGTTTCTGCTGGCCCTCATCTGGGGTGGTTCCTTTCTGGCCATCCGCATCGCATTGGACGAAGTTCCCGTGATCACATCTGTTCTGCATCGGACAGGATGGGCGATGATCGCATTGTGGCTTGTCATAATCGCCCTCCGATTGCCCATCCCGAAAGATCCGCGCGTATGGGGCGCATTTCTTGTCATGGGCCTGCTGAACAACGTGATCCCATTTGGCCTGATGGCATGGGGGCAGCTTTATATCGAAACAGGACTGACCTCGATCCTGAACGCGGCAACGGCGATATTTGGCGTGCTGGTTGCGGCTATAGTGTTCATTGACGAGCGTCTGACGGCACGCAAAATCATTGGCGTGGGGCTGGGTTTTTTAGGCGTAGCGGTGGCTATCGGGTTACAGAACTTCACCTCATTCAGCATTCAAAGCATCGCGCAACTTGCTATTATTGCAGGAACATTCTCATACGCACTTGCAGGTGCATGGGCCCGCGCGAAATTGAGCCACCTGCCACCCGAAGTCGCAGCAGCGGGTATGTTGACCGGATCAACCATCATATTGTTGCCCGTGGCGCTTATTGTTGACGGCCCGGTATCCATGTCGCTTGAAACGGACACTTGGGTCGCCATCGGATACTACGCGATCATCGCCACGGCCGGTGCATATCTGCTGTATTACCGGGTGCTGGCGATGGCAGGCAGCGGCAACCTGATGCTGGTCACCCTGTTGATCCCACCCGTGGCCATCGTTCTGGGCGCATATGTACGGAACGAAACGCTGATGCCGCAGGCCTATGTCGGGTTTGCCTTGCTAGCAGCGGGTCTGTTGATCCTGAATGGCACGATTGGGCGTCGGCGCAATTGACCCCGCCTGCCCTGCACTCTAGCAAGGGCAAAACGACCAACGGTGGAACGGACGGCGGGACATGATTTACGGCTCGGCTCAGGATTGGCGCGCGGCGGCGCGCAAAAAGGTGCTGTTTTTTGGCATGTCGGGACTGGGCAAGACCTATGTCTCGAATATCCTGCGCGATACGGGCGACTGGTTCCACTACTCCATCGATTACCGCATCGGCACCCGCTATATGGGCGAATACATCACTGACAACGCCAAGGCCGAAGCGATGAAAGTGCCGTTTCTGCGCGATCTGCTGTTGTCTGATTCAATCTACATTGGCTCGAACATTTCGTTTGAGAACCTAACCCCGGTGGCGACCTACCTTGGAAAACCGGGTGATCCAGCCAAAGGCGGTCTGCCGATCGGTGAATACCACCGTCGGCAAGAACAGTTCCGCATGGCCGAGACCCATGCATTGCTGGACACCGAATACTTCAGCGACCGGGCCGAGCGGCTTTATGGCTATCCGAACTTCATCTGCGACACCGGTGGGTCGATCTGTGAATGGGTCGATGCCGACAATCCCGACGACCCGCTGTTGTCGGAACTCTCCAAACACACGCTGATGATCTGGCTCAAAGGCGATGACGCCCACACCGAGGAACTGATCCGCCGCTTTGACAAGGCGCCCAAGCCGATGTCCTATCAGCCCGCCTTTTTGACCCGCGTCTGGGACCAATACCTGGTCGAGCAGGACTGTGGCCCCGACGAGGTTGATCCCGATGCTTTTATCCGCTGGACTTACGCTCAAGCGCTGGCACATCGCCAACCCAGGTATGAGGCCATGGCCCGCAACTGGGGCGTGACCGTCACTGCTGACCAGATCAGCGCTGTGCGCGATGCATCCGATTTCGAGGACGTGATCGCACAAGCCCTTGAGGCCAAAGGCCAGACCACCTAGGTTCCCCAATTCATTCGCAACGAAAAGCTGATACGATGCCCATCAAGATCCCTTCCGACCTGCCCGCATATGACGTCCTCACCAAAGAGGGTGTCATGGTCATGTCGCCGGATCAGGCGGCACGTCAGGACATTCGTGCCCTGCGCATTGGGCTGCTCAATCTGATGCCCAAGAAGATCCAGACCGAGAACCAGTTCGCGCGTTTGATTGGTGCCACGCCGCTGCAGATCGAATTAAGCCTCATCCGGATGTCGGAACACCGCACGCGCAATACTGCGGCTGAACATATGGTTGAGTTTTATCACCCGTTCCAAGAGATCAAGGATCAGAAGTTCGACGGGCTGATCATTACCGGCGCACCGATTGAACATCTGGAGTTCCCGGATGTCACCTATTGGGACGAACTGCGCGAGGTGATGGATTGGACCCAGACCAACGTGCATTCTACTTTTGGCGTTTGCTGGGGCGGGATGGCGATGATCAACCATTTCCATGGCGTCAAAAAACACATGTTGCCTGCCAAGGCATTTGGGTGTTTCCGTCATCAGAACCTTGATGCCGCGTCTCCATTTCTGCGCGGGTTTTCAGATGATTGCGTGATCCCAGTAAGCCGCTGGACCGAAATGAAACAAAATGAGATCGATGCAGCTCCAGGGCTTCGCACGCTGTTGGGCAGTGATGAGGTCGGCCCTTGCCTTGTCGAGGACCCCGGTCACCGTTCGCTCTATATCTTTAATCACTTCGAATATGACAGCGATACGTTGAAGCAAGAGTACGACCGGGACGTGGCCAATGGCACGCCGATCAATGTGCCGATGAACTACTATCCCGATGATGATCCCAGCCGTACGCCGCAGAACCGCTGGCGCAGTCATGCGCATCTGCTCTACGGCAACTGGATCAACGAGATCTATCAGTCGACCCCGTTCGACATGGCCCAGATTGGTTCTTAAGGTCCTGATAGCACTTTTCATTGTCGTGATTGCGAGCGTCGCAACCACGCAATGGAAAGCGGCCAAGAACGAAGCCAGCGCCGAAAGAACCCACCCGGCGTTCGGTCAGTTTGTCACTGTCGATGGAATCCGCATTCACGTCAATGTCTCGGGAAGCGGCCCGGATCTTGTGTTAATTCATGGCTCTAGCGGATCAATACGAGACATGAATTTTGCCCTGTCGCCAGCTTTGACTGACAGATACCGGGTTTTTCTGTTTGATCGACCAGGGCATGGGTATTCCGATGCTTTACCCATCGGGAAAGAAACCATTGCCGAACAAGCCCGCGTGCTTAGTGAGGCTGCTTTGGAGTTGGGCGCCTCTCGACCGATTGTGATGGGGCAAAGTTATGGTGGCGCAGTTGCACTGGCCTGGGCCGTGCATCATTCTGACAGGATATCGGCACTTGTCCCGGTCTCGGCCCCCTCTACACCTTGGACCACCCCCTTGATGCCTACTACCAGCTAGTCACGTCTGGATGGGGTAACTTACTGGTCGTGCCGCTGATCACCGCTTTTGTTCCCGACACCCGGATCGAGGAGACAATGGCCGAGGTCTTTGCGCCACAAGATGTGCCTCAAGGATATCTGGAACACTTCAATCCGCGCCTGAGCCTTCGCCGGTCGGCGACCCGAGCCAATGCCCGCCAACGGTACAATCTGCTGAATGAGGTAACAGAGCTGCACCCCATGTATCCCGCAATTTCTGTACCGACCGAAATTTTGCATGGCGACGCGGACGACATTGTCAGCCATAAGCTGCATTCGAAGAACCTGGTTAAACGCATCCCGGATGCAACGCTTACCCTGCTCCCCGGCATTGGTCACATGCCGCAACATGTCGCCGTTCCGGACGTAATCGCCGCAATCGATCGTGCAGCTGCGCGCGCAGGTTTGCGTTAAGTCGATTAACATTACATAGTGGACGGAAACAAAAGCAATAATCCGGAGGCGGCACCAAATGGCCCGGCCAGAAAAAGGCGAGATCAGCAACTACCTCAATAACGATGCACCACAAGAGGTCCGGGATCTTGTCCTAGAATCCAGCAAGGACGACATTTTGAATCCGGACTATCCCTATGACGCACGCATGGGCAACAAAGACTATAACAAACAGATGGATGCCCTGCAGATCGAACTGGTCAAAATGCAGGCCTGGGCCAAGGACACCGGCGAACGTATCGCCATTTTATTTGAAGGGCGCGATGCAGCCGGAAAAGGCGGTACAATCAAGCGCTTCCGCGAGAACCTGAACCCACGCGGCGCGCGCGTTGTTGCGTTGGCCAAGCCTTCGGACGCGGAACGCAGTCAGTGGTATTTTCAACGCTATGTACAACACCTGCCCTCGGCCGGTGAAATCGTTTTTTATGACCGCAGCTGGTACAACCGTGGTGTCGTGGAAAAAGTTTTCGGTTTCTGCACTGATGAGGAACGCGAGCGCTTTTTTCGGCAGGTCCTGCCCATCGAGCGGGGCCTGGTCAACGACGGGATCCGCATATTCAAGTTCTGGCTGAACGTTGGACGCGCCGAACAATTGCGCCGCTTTCACGACCGAGAGAGCGACCCCCTGAAGCAATGGAAACTTAGCCCGATTGACGTGAAGGGGCTGCACAAGTGGGACAGCTATACCAACGCAATTCGAGAAACCCTGCTTCGGTCGCACTCGGACAGTAACCCCTGGACCATCATACGTTCAGACGACAAAAAGCGGGCCCGCATCGCGGCAATACGGACCGTACTGGGTCAATTGGACTACGATGACAAGGACACCAATACCGTTGGGCATCCAGACATGAACATCTGTGGCGGACCGGACATCTGGGATGCCTAAACGCGGTTATCATCACGGCAATCTGCGCCAGGCTCTGATCGAGGCGGCGCTCAAGCTTATCGAAGTGAAGGGCCCGACCGGTTTCACGCTGTCCGAAGCAGCAAAAACCGCCGGTGTCACCCCGGCCGCCGTATACCGTCATTTCGAAGGACGCGAAGACTTGATTGCCGAGGCGGCGCGCCAAGGCTTCGACATGTTCGCTGACTTGATGCAATACGCCTACGACAAAGGACAACCATCCGCACTTGCCGCCTTCGAGGCGACCGGACGGGCTTATCTGGCCTTTGCCCGACGCCATCCCGGACACTATATTTCGATGTTTGAAAGCGGTATTTCGATGAACCGCACCCCCGAACTGGCAACCGCCGCGAACCGTGCCAAGTCGGTGCTGGAGCGCGCCGCAGCCGAGTTGTCCGAGCATATCCCAGCCGACAAGCGCCCGCCTGCTTCAATGTTCAGCGCCCACATCTGGGCTATGAGCCATGGGGTGGTCGAACTTTATGCCAGGAACACCGGTACGGTGTCCCCGTTCCCGCCCGAGGATCTGCTGGAAACCGGCATTGGTATCTACTTGCGCGGGCTGGGGCTAATTCCACCCGATTGATACTGCTGCTTGTGGCAATTCAACGGACCCTCTAACGTGTTTGTGAACTGACTTGAGAGGGGAAACCGGATCGTGAGCCGCCTGATTACCAATACAACTCTGATACGTCGCGACCGTCTTCGCCAATTGAAGGAACGCGAAAGCGGGTGGCATGATCTGCAATTTGTCAAAGCCATCGCACCGGAACACAGAAGCCGCTGTATTGACCTGCTTGATCATGGACATTCCCAGATTCGGCAAGACTTGTTCGCCTTGGCACAACTTGACTTTAAGAAAGATGGTTACTTTGTTGAATTTGGGGCAACAAATGGCGTTTCCCTGAGCAACACTTGTTTGATGGAGCGAGAATTTGGCTGGACCGGTATCCTGGCCGAACCCAGTCGTGGTTGGCACGACGAGCTTCGACGGAACCGTACTGCCATCATCGACACGCGCTGTGTCTGGAAAGAAACCGGCGCCACAGTTCAGTTCACCCAAGCGCGACGGGAGGTTAATTCTGCCATCAGTGAATATGCATCGACCAAGGACAAGTTGCGCGGTTCAAGCTATGAGGTCGAAACGATTTCGCTCCACGACCTGCTGGTCGAACACAAGGCGCCCCGCCATATCGATTATTTGTCTGTAGATACCGAAGGCAGCGAATACCAAATACTGCAAGCATTGGATTTCGATCACTGGACCTTTGGTGTTTTGACGGTTGAACATGCTCATCTCAGTCAACAGGACGACATTCACGCGCTTATGACATCCAAAGGATACAAGCGGGTGCTCGAGGATTTGTCGATGTTTGACTATTGGTACATTCCGGCGAACTGAGTTCCCTTTTGGGCAGAAACACGATTAAAAGCCACGCAGGCAAGCGGCGGCGGGCAACAACATGAAAATCAGCATCATCATTCCCTCTCGGGAACGGGCAAGTTATCTTGGCTCATCCATCCGAACGGTTCTGGATGTTGACGACCCCGACATCGAACTGATTGTTGCTGATAATGCCTCCGGCGATGGCACCGATCAGGTCGTCGCCGGGTTTGACGACCAACGTTTGATATACTTGCCTTCAAGTGTACGCGTTTCGATGCGCGAAAACTTCAACCGGTCCGTTTTGGCCAGTACCGGCGAGTACGTCATTGTTTTTGGTGACGACGACGCGATCCTGCCTGGGCAATTCCCGTTTCTGCGGCGACTTCTACTGGAACACCGCCCCGATGGGGTGAGTTGGTTCAAGGCCACATACGGCTGGCCGATTGAGGGGTTCGGGGACAAGACCGGCGGTATCAGGTTCTACCGAGAAGACTGCTTTGGCACACCGCAGCACTATGATCCCAAGAATTACCTGGATAACCTAATGCGCTGCGAAATCGCGCAGTTGAATCCAACGCCGAACACCTATCATGGCTGCGTGTCTCGTGCATATTTTGAGGCCCACAGGCCCTCTGACGGGGTGTTGTTCGACAGCACAATTCCGGACGTGAATTTTCAGTATCGCAGTATCTACACTGGCGGACGCTTTCTGCACCTGCGCCATCCATTTACAATCAACGGATACAGCCCCGCCTCGACCGGGGGGCACACTCCAATCCAAAAGAGGGAAGCGAAGGCGACAAAATCGGCAAGAGCTTTGTCGCTGAAAACAAGGCCGATCCTTATGACGACATCATCGATCATGCCCTGACGATCCAATTGGTGTTCTTTTCGACCCTGGAGACTTTGCGGGCACGCGGTGGGTTTGACACCCCCTCCCCGGATTATGCACGCTGGTACAACTATGCCCTCAATGCGGCACGTGCCAAACCGGCCGAGGCGGATCGGATCGACAAGATTCTGACCGACCATGCAGAACGCACCGATACACAGGCAGAGCTACAGGCCGCGCGCGTCATGCCGGTAAGATCGAAACGCACATTGGTGGAACGATGGGCCCGTGTACAATCACAGATGCAGTCCTTTCGCCTGTCAGCAGAAATTGAAAATGCTAACACTGTGCATTCGGCGGCCTGCGTAATGGATGCAGTATTGGGCAGTGACTACGGCGCAATTCTTGATGGCCAGGAGACGAAAAACGGCGCCTGGAGCAAAGCCAAGCGCCGTTCCAAAGAGTTCAAACGACAGTTATGACACACGCTTGAGGAACCCGTCGTGCGCGACGGTGATCTGCAGCTTGTCGGGAATGTCCTTATCAATTTCAAACTCGGGATGGGTCTTGAGGTAATCCCAAACCGCGGTCTTGGGATTGTCGCCCTTGCCCCATGGCCGATTGGGATAGGTGTCTTCGGCCATATCCTCGATCAGCGTATCGAAGACCACACAATAACTGCCAACTGACGTCAGCGGCGCGTAAGCCTCGAGCTCGGCTCGGACGTGATCGTGGGTGTGATTGCTGTCCAGGCAAACCAGAACACGATTGTAATCCTTGGCAAAGTCCTGAACACGAGAAATGATTTCAGGGTCGATCGACGACCCTTCAATCATCTCGATGCGGGAACGCATCGAGTGCGCATCAATCGCAGCCCGGTTATGGGCGCGAATGTCGACATCAACACCCAGAACCTTGCGCTTTGATATAGCGGGATCCAGTGTCTTGCCCTCTTGTATCGCCTCTTCCATATCCATCAGTGCCAACATCGAGGCGGAAAAGATCAGTGACCCACCATGAGCAATTCCCATTTCAACGATCAGGTCAGGCTTGATCTCCCAGATCAATTCCTGCATCGCGACAATGTCTTGCGGGTACTGGATAATCGGACGATCCATCCAGTGATAATTGTAAGAATATTCAGCGAGAGCCGAGGCGCGCAGAAAATCGAGACCGGGTTTGGTCAGCGCTTCGTTCTCACGCATTTCGACAACGCGTTTCGGGATATCGGATTTGAAGTCGCTCATGCGCCCACCTCAACGTATGTAAAAGCATTGTCAGACATGGATTTGATTTCCTCGGTATAGTTCGGGTTCATGACCAGAATTCGGGTATCCCCAGAGAGCTGCGGCAACAGCTCATCCGGCGCGCTGACCCGAAGCCCGGTCCCGGCCAGGTGCTTACCCTGTTTCGCCGGGTTGATGTCGATGATGCCTGCAACGGGACGTCCCGCCCGGGCCCGCAACATGGAATAGATCAACCCCTTGGATGCTCCGCCCCAGACAACATCCTGGTCCGTGGTGTTGGCAGCCTTGAGGCTGTCGGTGAAATCAGCCGGAAAGCGCACAGGTGCGTCCGGGTCGTAAGAAGGGCGACGCAGGCTGGCAAGGTCGCCGATCACGTAGAGGTACTGACCGCCAAAGCAATTGCCCGAGGCCACGACGCGGCCAAAGATCTTGTGAAAGTCGCTGAGCCGGAAGTAGTTGACGTGTTCGTAGAAGAAATCGAACCAGGCCCGGTTTTCACCGATCCAGTCAAGGCATGGCACCTCGATATAGATCAGCCCCTGCCCGCCATTGGCCTCGGCCAGTTGCATCAGAAAATCGACAGGGTCCTGAATGTGCTCAAGCACATGACGCAATACCAGCCCGTCGCCATTCATGCCAACTTCGGGGCCGAAATAGACCTTTTCGATGCGCGTGTCATCGCCTTCGTAGGTGGGATCAAAACCGGTGATGTCGGCTCCGCGATCTGCCAGCATGTCCAGGAATGTGCCCTTGCCACACCCCACTTCGATCAGCCGGTTGCCCATCTCGGATCGGATCAGATCAGCAGCCCAATCAAGATGCGTCTTGAACGGGGCCGAGTTGGCCTGTTCATTCTGGTAGGCGGCATCATAAACCATCAGATCCGGATCGAACGCGGCGTTGTAAACAAGACCCGTTTTCAGATCCTCGACAATGCGAATTTGACCGCGAGGACAGGCCTGCGCGGCTTCGACGGTGTCGTACATGCGGTTTTGAAAGATCGGGAAGTCAGCTGCCTCATAAAGTATTCGTTGGGTCATGCCGGGTCCTCGGGTGGGCGCAGGCCAATCACAACCGGTGGATCGGTCAGATTGTCGGGGCGCGCGCCGAAATTCAAAAGATCACGTCGATCATACTGGTCGGCGATCCGTTCCGCCAGAGCGCGAACAGTGATCCCCTGCCCGCTGGCAATGTTGCTAGCCCCGGTTCGGTCACTGAACGCATCGTCGAGCAAAAGAGACGCTGCATCGTCCACGTCCATGAAATCGCGCAGCTGTGTCCCACTGGTCAAATCAGCCTGCTCACCGGCCTGCATCTGCTGGTGCAGATAGGGTACCAACCGTCGTGGATCTTCGCCCTTCCCGTACAGGTAAAACAATCGAGCCCAGAGAAACTCCATCCCCATTTGAGGTGCAAGTTGGTTCAACGCCAAAAATGCAGCTGCCTTTGCTGCAGCGTAGGGCGTCAACGGGTCCAAGGCCGTGTTCGGGCACAACTTCCCGACCGTCAGATCGTATTCAAAACATGTGCCGACACCCACAAATCGACGCACGCCCGCCTGTGCCGCGCCTTTGGCCAGGGCCAAGGTTCCGGCAAGGCAATCCAGATTCTTGTCCGAGGTCAGGTATTTGCCCGGTTCGGCATACCATGCCACATGCAAAACCAAATCGATGTCCTGACAGGTCTGTGCCCACCAATCAGAAGACCGCGCAAAAACATCTTCAACTTCAACAGTTTTGCTCGCGCCGCTCACCTCTCGGCCTTGTCGCACCACGCAGATGGGTTTGACACCGCGCGCTGTCAGCGCACGCATGACTGCCTGTCCGACAAAGCCAGTGGCGCCGGTCAGCAAAACGCGTTTCATCCCATCACCTTGAGTTCGGGAACGGCAGTTACGAATTTGGTTCCAGCATCCGCCAGCGCCTTGTTCTGGGCCATGATCTCAGGCCCGATGTTCCAGGGAAAAATCACCAAGTAATCCGGACGACGATCCGTCAACACACTGGGGGAAAGGATCGGAACATGGCTTCCTGGCATCAGCATGCCCTGCTTCGATGGCGCGGCATCACAAACAAATGGAACCAAATCGGGCTTTACCCCACCGAAGTTCATCAATGTATTGCCTTTGGCGGCAGCGCCATAAGCAGCGACAGATTTTCCATCGGACTTGGCCTGCAACAGGAAACGCAGGAAATCGTTCTTGACCATCTCAGCCTTCGCCTGAAACGCAGTGTAGTAAGCGTCTGTGCCCATTCCGCGCGCCGCTTCTTCTGCGCGCAATGCGCCAACGGCCGGAGTTTCTGCGTGGTCCGCTTCGGCACGACAGGCATAGATGCGCAGGCTGCCGCCGTGGGTTGGCAGCTCTTCGACATCGAAGACGCGACATCCGGCTGCCTGCATGATGCTCTCGACTGCCAGCAAAGACAGATACGAAAAATGCTCATGATACACCGTGTCGAACTGGTTGAACTCGACCAGACGCATCAGGTGTGGAAACTCCAGAGTGATCACACCTTGAGGTTTCAGGACTTCACGCAGACCGCGTGTAAAATCATTGATATCAGGTACATGAGCGTAGACATTGTTGCCCAGAACTAAATCGGCCTTGGGCAGATCATGCGCCATCTCTTCACCAAAGAACGCTTGTAGAACAGGCACACCCAGAGCTTCGGCTGCCTTGGCCGTGCTTTCTGTTGGCTCCACACCCAAACACGGAATTCCAGCCGCCACAAAGTTCTTGAGCAGGTACCCGTCATTCGAGGCCACCTCGATCACATGGCTGTCTGCCGTCAAGCCCAGCCGCTTGGTGATCATCTCAACATAACGTTCGGCATGGTCCAACCAGCTACGCGACGTGGACGAAAAATAGGCATAGTCATGAGTGAACAACTGATCGGCCTCGGCAAAATCCTCGGTCTGAACCAAACGGCAATTTGGACAGGCCTTGATCCGCAAAGGAAAAGTCAGCTCGGGTTGCGACAGCCCTGCGGGCGAGACATAGGCATTCGACGGCGGCGCATGGCCCAAGTCCAGGAACTCCAACGTCAGCGGGGTGTTACAATGTCGGCAAGTTTGGGTCATAGCGCGGCGCACTCCCCCAGTGATGGTAGATTTTGGTCACGATCAGAAAGGACCGTCACAGGACGAGGCCAGTCAATGCCCAAACCGGGATCAAGCGGGTTTACCCCGCCTTCATACCCCGGTGCGTAGGCTGTTGAATGGGCATATTGCAATTCCGTATTGTCCGTCAGGGTTTGAAATCCATGAGCGAAGCCCTTGGGAACATAGATCGCATTCAACGCATCCTGATCCAAAAGCACACGGCAATGCTGACCATAAGTTGCAGACCCGTTGCGTAGATCAACGATGACATCAAAAGCTTGCCCACGCAAACAGCGCACCAGCTTGACCTCTGCTGCGGACTCGCGCTGAAAGTGCATACCTCGAAGCGTTCCGGCCTCTCGGCTGAGCGACACGTTCATCTGCACCCAGGTGGTGTTCAGATCGTGCGCCGCAAACTCATCATCGCAATACATCCGCGCAAAAAAACCGCGGTCATCTTCTCGGCGATCCAAGTGAACCTCGAAGGCGCCTTTCAGGGGTAGTGGTTCGAATTTCATGGCGCACCAAATTCTGCAATCTGGCCGCGCGTCACAGCAAGCGCGTCGGCGCCTTCATGCACCGCGCGATACCATTCTACCGATTTGTCCAAACCTCTGGCAAAGTCCCATCGCGGCGCATACTCCAGATCGACCCGAGCCTGTTCAATCCCAAGGCTCAACAACGAAGCCTCGTGGCGAGCATTCGGATCCGATTGATCCAACCATTCACCCGGCCACTGCGCCAAAGCGCCGTGCACCAGATCCCCAACCGCTTTGACGTCATGGGTTTCAGGTCCGAAATTATAGGCCTCGGCAACTTGATGACCGTTGCTCATCTGTTCCGCCAGCCTCAGATAGCCAGCCAGCGGCTCCAGCACATGTTGCCACGGGCGACGCGCGTGCGGGTTGCGCACTGGGATAGCCTTACCCGCAGACAGGGCGCGAACGATGTCCGGCAAGATGCGATTTTCTGCCCAATCGCCGCCGCCGATCACATTCCCCGCGCGCGCCGACACGACACGAACAGGGTGATCCGCAAAGAACGACTTGCGATAGCTGGCGATCGCAATCTCGCAGGCAGATTTAGATGCAGAATACGGATCATGCCCCCCAAGCGATCACCCTCGCGATAAGGGTGCAACCACTCGCGGTTTTCATAAACCTTGTCCGTCGTGATCATCACAGCTGCACAAGGATGCTCCAGTTGTCTGAGGGCGTCCAGTACATGCACCGTCCCCATGACGTTGCTGTTCCAATTGGCCACCGGATCATCATAAGACGCCAGCACCAATGGCTGCGCAGCCAAGTGAAATACCACGTCCGGGCGTGCTTCGGCCACACGTTCGCGAACCGTTTGCGCGTTGCGGATATCTCCGATCCGATGATCGACCTTGTCGGCCAGCGCAAGCTGTTCAAAGAGCGCGGGTGTCGTGTCAGGTTCCAATGCCAAACCAAAGACCTGAGCCCCAAGATCATGCAGCCAAAGCGACAACCAAGATCCCTTGAAACCGGTGTGACCTGTCACCAAGACCCGTTTTCCAGCCCAAAAACTCATGAGCGCAGCGGCTCCCACACTTTCCAGGGTGCCTGATCCGAAGACCAGAGATCTTCGAGCTGGTTCTTGTCGCGCAAGGTATCCATTGCCATCCAGAAACCGGAGTGTTTCCAGAGGCTTAGCTGACGATCTTCAGCCAACCCTTCTAGCGGATCCTTTTCAAAGATCGTGTCGTCCCCAGCCAGACGATCGATGACTTTCGGTTCACAAACCATGAAACCACCGTTTATCCAGCGGTTATCGCCCTGCGGCTTTTCTTGAAACGAAGTTACCCGTTCCCCCTCGATCCCAAGCGCTCCAAACCGTCCGGCCGGTTGAATTGCCGTGACCGTCGCCTCAGTCCCTTGCGTGCGGTGAAATTCGACCAGCGCGGTAATATCAACGTTGGAAACACCATCGCCATAGGTCAAACAGAACGTGCCATCCAGGTAGGGCGCCACCCGCTTGATCCGGCCACCTGTTTGCGTCAGCTCGCCCGTGTCGATCAGCGTAATCTTCCATGGTTCGGCCGTCTGGTTGTGGACCTCCATCGAATTGTCGGACAGATCGATGGTCACATCCGACATATGTAAGAAGTAATTCGCAAAATACTCCTTGATCATATACCCTTTGTAACCGCAGCAAATCACGAACTCATTGATCCCATGGTGCCCATAGAGCTTCATGATATGCCACAGGATGGGACGGCCACCGATCTCGATCATCGGCTTTGGGCGTAGGTGGGATTCTTCGCTGATACGTGTGCCAAGTCCCCCGGCAAGAATGACTGCCTTCAAAGTGTCTCTCCCGCTGCCTGCGATCTTCAAACGTCTTGTATCAAGGCGTTACACGGAACACAGCCGCGCGACAAGCATTCGTGTGGAAAGTGGCAAAAAGCCCCTATCGGATATGAGCGGGCCTGAGGTTGGCCTCTACCGTAATCAGTTCCATGTCACCCAACCCCTTGATTGAATGCACACCGAATTCGCCGATCTGGAACTCGTCGATCAGGTCGAATTTCATTTCTTCCGGTGCAACGATACACATGGGATCGGCCATGATCTGAAGACGCGAGGCCATATTTACTGCCGGACCAAAGACGTCATAGACATACTTTTGAATACCGACCACCGATCCAACGGCCGCCCCTGTCCCCAGACCAATCCTGGCACGCCAAGTATGTTGGTGGCTCTCATTCCGACGCTCAAGGTATCTAAGGAAACGAACCGCGCAATGCGCGACTGCCGAAGCATGTTCTGGCGCAGGGTCCGGCATTCCACTCACCGCCAAATACGCGTCGCCGATCGTTTTGATCCGTTCGCACCCGTATTGTTCAACTATTCGGTCAAAGGCAGTAAAAATATCGTTCAACTCGGCCAGCGTCACCGTGGGGTCGGTCTTGGTGGCAAATTCAGTGAAGTCCACGAAATCCAGCATCACCACCGAGACTTGGCTGAACAACTGCGGCGTGACCACGCCAAAGGTCTTGAATTCCTCATAGACGGAACGCGGCATCAGATTCAGCAGCAGCTTTTCCACCCGCTCCTTTTCGCGCTCCAACTCGCGCGTGTTCCGCTCGACCATGGTAGAATAGCTGTCGATCATCGATTCCAGTTCGCGGATGCGGGTGATGTTCTGACATTCCACCACAAGAAGACGCTGATCCCCCGATCGCGTGGCCGAGATAGATACCGCAATGACCAATGTCCTGCGTTTCCGCTTGAGTTCGACCTCTCCGGTAAAAACACGACCTTCGGCTTCGTCTTCACCAAGGTCCTCGGGCGAGAGCTCCTCGACCAGTTC
The DNA here is from genome assembly GCF_055693495.1 of Falsiruegeria sp. JB4-1. Taxonomy (NCBI): domain Bacteria; kingdom Pseudomonadati; phylum Pseudomonadota; class Alphaproteobacteria; order Rhodobacterales; family Roseobacteraceae; genus Falsiruegeria; species Falsiruegeria sp. JB4-1. The sequence goes on along the minus strand of NZ_JBVFTZ010000001.1, from coordinate 2,070,064 downwards.
GCTCATCCTGGTTCTTTGATCCGGTGTCCCAAACCAATCGCAGAACGGCTTGTTGGCAAAAATGATCTCGTGACTGTCACCATCCAGGATGGCCACGCCGACCCCGATGGACCGCAACAGTTTTTCATTGATGGCAGCAATGGTCATCCGGCATCTGCCGTGACAATGATCGCGCGTTTGCTTTCGATCTCGTGCAACACAAAATCCACATCCGCAGGCTTCATGCCGTGATCGCTGAGCGCCTCGGACAACAGCCGCCCCATCTCGTCAAAATCCGAGTGCGAGATATTCAGCTGTGCATGAACTGCCCGCAGCCGGTCATCGGAAAAAGACACCGGCCCCCCCACCAAAGAGGAAATGAACTTGGTCTGATGATCCATCAGGCGCGGCATGTCCACCTCCGCGAAGTAGTCGCCGATCTCATCTGAATCGAGCGCCATCTCGTAAAAGCTCATGACGATGCGGCTGATGGTTTTGAAACCGCCGTACTTCTCGTACACCGTTGTGCCCATAACAAATTCCGCCAATATTCATGCAATATGCATGCACATTAGGCCGAACGGGCCCTCAAATCAAATTGAGACCCAACTGGGCACTGAAACGAAAAAGGGCCACGCGCTTGCGTGGCCCCAATCTGTTCGAAAATTCCAGAGCTTAACGCTTGGAGAACTGGAACGAACGACGCGCTTTGCGCTTACCGTATTTCTTACGTTCCACAACGCGGCTGTCGCGGGTCAGGAAGCCAGCGGCCTTCAGTGCGCCACGCAGGGAGGGATCATAAAGCTGCAGCGCTTTTGAGATGCCGTGCTTGACCGCACCGGCCTGACCGGTCAGGCCACCGCCTTTGACGGTTGCAACAACGTCAAACTCGCCTTCGACACCGGCAACTTGCATGGGCTGGCGCAGGATCAGCTGCAGAACGGGACGTGCGAAGTAGATGTCCTGGTCCTTGCCGTTCACGGTGACCTTGCCGGAACCCGGCTTGATCCACACGCGTGCAACAGCGTCTTTACGCTTGCCGGTGGCATATGAGCGGCCCAGTTCGTCACGCACGGGTTCGCGCAGGACGATTTCTTCGGCCACGGTTTCAACGCCTGCAACGGCGCTCAGCTCTTCGAGAGTATTGATCTGATCAGCCATCGGTCATTAGCTCCGGGTATTTTTCTTGTTCATGGATGCAACATCCAGAACTTCGGGCGACTGGGCTTCGTGCGGGTGCTCGGCACCAGCATAGACGCGCAGGTTGGTCATCTGGGTGCGGGCCAGACGGTTGCCCGGCAGCATGCGCTTGACCGCTTGGGTCACGACGCGCTCGGGGTGTGCACCCTCGAGGATCTGCTGCTTGGTGCGCGACTTGATGCCGCCCGGGTGACCAGTGTGCCAGTAGAAGTTTTCTTCGCGCTTCTTGCCGGTCATCTGGATCTTGTCAGCGTTGATCACGATGACATTGTCGCCCATGTCCATGTTCGGGGTGAACGACGCTTTGTGCTTGCCACGCAGACGCATGGCGACGATCGAAGCAAGACGGCCCAGAACAACGCCCTCGGCGTCGATCAGGATCCACTTCTTGTCGATGTCTGCAGGTGTTGCAGAAAAGGTTTTCATGGCAGGATAGTCCTGTTTGGTGTGAAAGAGTGACCCAGCCGGGCCTCTCCGAATTCGATGGACGGGTTCTATGTGCCTGATGTGTTCGCGTCAAGGACCGTAAATCTTATTTTATTTTGCAAAATCAAAGCATTACAAAATAGGTATTATTTTACCCCATAAAATCGAACCCAAAACCCGTTTTTCGTCTGATGTGACAATTAACTGTGGATCAAAACCTCCGGCCTGTGCCACTCTACCGGCAACACAAGACGGGGAACAGACGACATGGCATCACTAGATACGGTTATCGGGGCATATGGGGCGGCTTGGCTGGAAAAGGACCCGGCCAAGCGAATGAAACACCTCGAAACCGCATGGGCCGACGATGGGCGCTATGTCGATCCCAACGGTGATGTCTCCGGGCGCGAAGGGTTGGCCGGTTACATGGATGCCTTTCACGCGCAGGCCAAGGGGTCGCAGATCGTGGTGACCAGTGCCGCGGTCCAGCATCATGAGATGGTTCATTTCACCTGGGCCATGAAAGCCGTCGGCGGCATTCCCCTGCTCAAAGGCCACGATTTTGGCACACTGGACGCCGACGGCCGCATTAAGCAGTTGGTCGGGTTCTTTGGTGACCCTGAACCGATTGGCGGCAAAAAGGGTCTGTTGGGTTGGTTCAAACGCTAAGACGCTCCGGCGGGTTGTCCAGCAAGATGCGCAGGCGCATCAGCGCGGCCTCATAGGTTTGCAGACTGACGCCCGCGTTCACCGCTAACCGCACCGCATGGGGCGTGCGCGAGGTGCGGCAGGCGTATTCTTCGGCCGAGCGGATCTGTATGCCCTGCGCCTCAGCCGCTTGACAAAAGGCCGCGGCGCGCCAGCCTGATGGCAGAGTCAGCCAAAGAAACGGTACCGGGTGGCGCCAGCTGAGCGAGTATGATCCCAGGATGTTCACCGCTGCCTTGATGTAGTCGCCCGTCACCTGCTGCAGCGCGTCCAGCATCTGCGGCAATTGTGGATGACCCAACAACGCGGCGCTCAGATCCAAGAGCGGCGTGGCCAGGCCAAAGAAACCATGTTCAACGGCACGGCGCAGGTCGGCCACCTGCCCCTCGGGAGCGACAGCAATACCAATGCGCAGCGCCGGTGTGATAGATTTGGAAATGGATGTCACAAACCAAGTTCGATCGGGCGCCAGCATCCGGTAACCCGGTGCTTGAGTCAGCATGTGCCGATAACAGTCGTCTTCGAGCAGGAGAAATCCCCGCTTTCGCGAAATGGCCACCACTGCCTCCCGCCGATCCAGCGGTGTGAAAACAGTGGTCGGGTTGTGCACTTCAGGTGATGTGCAAAAAATCTGCGCCTCATGCTGCCGGGCCAAAGCATCCAGGGCCTCAGGGATGACGCCGTGTTCGTCCATGGGCACCGGAACAACCTCGGCCCTTAGCAGTTCGGCGGCACGACGGAACCCTGGATAAGACAGCTCTTCAACCAGAACCACGGGGCGACGCCCCCGCAACACGGCTTGCAGGATCATCGAAATCGCGTTTTGCCCGCCATTGGTCAGCACGATCTCTTTTTCGCTGACACGCCCCAACGGGGCTTGCGCCAACCATTTGAGCGCGGCCTGTCGCGCAGGCAACGCCCCTGCCCGGCTGGGATAATGCATCAGACCCGAGGGAGGGTCCTGGGCGATCTGCATCATCAGTTGCCGGATCAGATGTGATTGTCCAACAGCAGGCAAATGCGGCGAGAACATATTGACCGCATACCCGTCCTTTGCGTCGCTGTTGTGGGCGATGACATCGACTTCGATCGGAGCAAACTCGATCTCTTGGGTCTTTGGATCAGCGACAAATGTACCCCGTCCGACCCCTGCTTCAAGCAACCCTTCGTCCGTCAGGATGGTATAGGCCCGCGCCACGGTGCCGGGCGTAATGGACAATGTATAGGCCAGTTCACGCACGGGCGGGAGTTTCGCACCAACCTCCAGATCGTTGTTTTCGATAGCTTTTCGGATCGTGTCCGCCACCATCTTATATTTCGGACCTTTGACATCAGGCAGTGCGCTCGGCCAAATTGTACCCATTACAATTCTTCCTTTGATTTGACACAATCCAAAATGTATCAAGTCAATGTACCAAGTAGCGTACCATTGTGTCAATACAATTTGGAAAGGAACCTGTCATGACACGTCTGATGCATAGCCCCGCCCTGACCCTGCTGAACGCGAGCCCCCGGCTGCCGCTGATCGCGGATTTGGCCGTCCGCTTTGCAGCCACGGTCACGACATGGGAACAACGGCGCCGAACCCGCGTCAATCTGAGTTATCTGGACGATCATTTGCTGGCTGATGTGGGCCTGACCCCAAAACAGCGCACGCGTGAGGTCAAACGCCGGTTCTGGCAGATCTAAGAAGTTATCCCCGTCCCATTTTTCATTTGGGACCTCTTCACTGGCCGGAGCTTGCTCCGGCCTTTTTTGTTAGCTCGGCCTTAGCTGCCGCTGAGCCGACAGGCGGTATCGAATAGGTCATCGTTGCCCGCGCTACGATCTTGCCCGACCCGTCTGAGCGCATCAAAACATCACCAACAGCCAGCAGCTTGCCCAGTTTCAACAGGCGTACCTCGGCCAGCATGTCGACGCCGCCCTCGGGCTTGCGCATAAAGTCCATCGAACAACTGGTCGTTACGGCCAACCCCTGCCGCCCGACCCGCGCCAGAACCATTGCGTAAACGCCGCAATCAGCCAAGGCAAACATCGACGGCCCCGAAACGGTGCCACCGGGCCGAAGATGCCGGTTCGCCACCTTCAGGCGCATGATGAGACGATCCTCGCTCAACTCTTCGACAGCGAAATCATCTGAAACCTGCGGAAACACACTGGCCATATACTCCATCAGTTCGTCGATATTCAGTGCCAGTGACATGCTGCTTTCCCTCTTCCCCAGTTGTCCCTAGAGTTGCGCCCAGATTTGGGTGGAGAGCAAGATGGCAATTCTGGAACGTAGCGACACAGGCGCAGTGGCGCATTTGCACATGAACGCGCCCGAGCGACTGAATGCGCTCAGCGACGAGATGTTGGCGGCGTTGCAGGAAGAGTTCGACCGGCTGAAAGATGATCGATCCATCCGCGCCGTGATCCTGTCGGGGTCCGGCAAGGCATTCTGTGCAGGCCACGACCTGAAACAAATGACTGCCGGGCGTCAGGCCGAAGATGGCGGCAAGGCCTATTTCAAGGATCTCTTTGATCGCTGCGCCAAGATGATGATGACGGTCCAGCAACTGCCACAACCCGTGATCGCGCAAGTCCATGGCATTGCCACGGCTGCGGGCTGTCAATTGGTTGCCACATGTGATCTGGCAATCGCCGCCGAGGGCACACGATTTGGCGTAAACGGGGTGAACATCGGCCTCTTCTGCTCTACACCCATGGTGGCACTGTCGCGCAACATCGCGCGCAAACAGGCGTTCGAGATGCTAACCACCGGACAATTCATCGACGCCGCCCGTGCAGAAGAGCTGGGCCTGATCAACCGGGCGGTTCCTGCCGAAAGCCTTGCAGATGAGACCGCAGCCTTGGCCCAAACCCTAGCCAGCAAGTTGGGTGCCGCCGTCAAGATCGGCAAGCAGGCGTTCTATCAGCAACTGCAGATGCCACTGGATCAGGCCTATGGCTATACCGGTGACGTCATGGTCGAGAACATGCTCTATCGCGACACCGAAGAAGGAATCGCCGCCTTTATCGAGAAAAGAGATCCCGATTGGACCCAATAAGTTGATCGTTTCCCAAAACCCGGAAAATTGTTTCCAAATTTGAACTTTCAATCTGGGCAACACTGTGGCAAACCTTGGGCAAGGGTCCGGTAACGGCTGGGCACTTAAGCGATTTTTGGGTCGCCGTGGGCGGAAGGTCCCTCCTTGTCAGCCTCTCTCTGACACCGACATTCCCGCAGCGGCGACCCCAAAAACACCCCCATCACAATCTGGACAGATGGCACTAAAGGCAGTTTCAGCCCCTTGACGCCCGCTGTCTGGCGTTGCGTGCGCGGCCACCCTGCCCTAAATGGCACCTCATGACACAGATCTTGCATATCGTGGGCGGCGGCATGGCCGGGTCCGAGGCCGCCTGGCAGGCGGCGGAAATGGGCGTTGACGTGGTGCTGCATGAAATGCGCCCCAAGGTCGAAACCTTTGCCCACCAGACCGGCAATCTGGGAGAGATGGTGTGCTCGAACTCCTTCCGCTCGGACGATGACGAGCAAAACGCCGTTGGACTACTGCATTGGGAAATGCGCGCCGCCAATGGCCTGATCATGACAACGGCAGACAAACACAAGCTGCCCGCGGGCGGTGCCCTTGCCGTCGATCGCGAACCCTTTGCCGAAACCGTGACAGCCAAGCTGAAGTCACACCCCCGTGTGACCGTGTCATACGAAGAAATCACCGACCTGCCCGACGACGGCAATTGGATCTTTGCCACGGGTCCGCTGACCTCACCCGATCTGGGCGCGGCGATCCAGGCCGAAACCGGCGCCGAGGCGCTGGCCTTTTTCGACGCAATCGCGCCGATCATTTACGCCGAGAGCATCGACATGTCCAAAGCGTGGATGCAGTCGCGCTATGACAAGGGCGAGACCGAAGAAGAACGCACCGCGTATCTGAACTGTCCGATGGACAAGGACCAGTACGAGGCGTTCATCGACGCGCTGCTGACCGCTGACAAAACCGAATTCCACGAGGGCGAGACCGCTGGATATTTCGACGGCTGCCTGCCGATCGAGGTTATGGCCGAACGTGGGCGCGAAACCCTGCGCCACGGACCGATGAAGCCTGTGGGGCTGACCAACCCGCATCAGCCCGACATCAAGGCACACGCCGTTGTGCAGCTGCGCCGCGACAACGCGCTTGGCACGCTGTTCAATATCGTAGGCTTCCAGACCAAGATGAAATACGGCGCTCAAACCGAAGTTCTCCGCATGATCCCGGGGTTGGAAAACGCCAGCTTTGCCCGCCTTGGCGGCATCCACCGCAACACGTTTTTGAACTCGCCCACACTGCTGGACGATCAGATGCGGCTGAAATCGCGGCCCAACGTACGCTTTGCGGGGCAAATCACCGGCGTCGAAGGCTACGTCGAAAGCGCGGCCATGGGGTTGCTTGCCGGCCGGATGGCGGCGGCAGAGATTCTCGGGATCGAATTGCCGCAAGTTCCGCAAGACAGTGCCATGGGTGCCTTGATCCACCACATCACCGGGGGCGCCGAGGCAAAGACGTTCCAGCCGATGAACGTCAACTTTGGTCTGTTTCGCCCGGTCGACGGTCTCAAGGGCGGGCGTCGCGGGCGCAAGGACCGCTACAAAGCCTATACCGACCGCGCCAAGGCGGCTTGGACCGACTGGTTGGGCCATTCCACTCTGGACGCGGCCTGAAACCCGCGCTTAACATGTCGGCTATGAGTGAGAAATTCCTGGCCGACGCCTATAGCCTTGATACCCCCGAAGCGACCCGTGACCATTACGACAAATGGGCCGCGTCGTACGACGCCGAAATTGCCGAAAACGGCTATGCCACCCCCGGTCGCGTGGCCGAGGCGTTAAAGGCACAGATCACGGATCTGGATACGCCCGTTTTGGATTTCGGATGCGGCACTGGGCTGTCAGGACTGGCACTGCGGCGCGCGGGATTTTTGATAGTGGACGGGATGGACCCGTCGTCCGAGATGCTTGACGGCGCGCGTTCCAAGGATGCTTATCGCACCTTGACGGGTTTCGACATTGCTGACCCTGCTCCGATTGCACAGGGCGCCTACTCCGCAATCACCGCGACAGGCGTCATCGGCATCGGCGCAGCTCCACCCGAGACCTTTGACTTGTTGATGCATGCCTTGCCACGTGGCGGTTTGCTGGCGTTCTCTTTCAACGATCACGCTCTCAGCGATCCGGCTTTTGAGGGACGCCTGAACGATTGGCTGGACATGGGGGCCGCGCGGTTGCTCAGCAAGGATTACGGTGACCACCTGCCCGGCATGGACATGAAATCTAACGTCTACGTCGTTGAAAAAGCGTGACTTTCAAAACCCGATTTGCCCCATCTCCGACCGGACCACTGCATCTTGGGCATGCCTATTCCGCGTTGCTCGCATTTGACATGGCAACGGCCGAACAAGGCCAATTCCTGCTGCGGATCGAAGACACCGACACAGCCCGCGCGCGCGATCATTGGGAGGCGCAGATTTATGACGATCTGCAGTGGCTTGGGCTGAGCTGGGAAACACCCGTTCTGCGCCAATCCGAGCATCTAGAGCGTTACAATGCGTCCCTGATGCAACTGGCGGATCGAGGGCTGATCTACCCCTGCTCCTGTCGTCGCAGCGACATCCGCGCCGCCTTGTCCGCCCCACAAGAAGGCGTGCCACTGGCCCCCGGCGTCTATCCCGGCACCTGCCGCACCCGGGATATGGACAGCCGCGAACCCGGCGATGCACTACGCCTAGATATGGCAAAGGCTCTGGAACAGGTGCCTGAGATGCGCCTGATTGAAACAGGGCTGAAACACGCGGGCACCCACATGGTGAACCATGCGCAGCTGATCCACGAAATCGGCGATCCGGTTCTGGGCCGCAAAGAGATCGAAACACCATCCTATGTACTCGCCGCTGTCATCGACGACGCCGCGCAAGAGATCACCCATGTGGTGCGTGGCGAAGACCTGTATCAGACAACCTTTCTGCAAGTGTTGCTGCAACACTTGCTGAATTTGCCCACCCCGATCTATCATCACCATCGCCTAATCCGGGATGAGGTCGGCAAGCGTCTCGCCAAACGCGATGACTCCAAGGCCATTGCCAAATACCGAAGCGAGGGTGCAACGGCGCAAGACATCCGTCAATTGGTCGGGCTCTGAACCCCTTCACCCTTTCACAAATACTCTCGCCGAAGGCCATTGCACGACAAGCGCCACTCACTCCATCGGCTTCATCAACTCGACCTCGTCGCCCTCACGAACCGCCGTATAGAAGCACGTCCGCCGGTTGGTGTGACAGGCAGCCCCGGTCTGGTTCACTGTCATCAGCAGGCAATCGCGGTCGCAATCAAGGCGAAAGTCCACCAACTCCTGAACGTGCCCCGAGCTTTCGCCCTTGATCCAGAACGACTGTCGCGAACGCGACCAATAGGTCACTCGGCCCGTTTCCAGCGTCTTTGTCACCGCCTCGGCGTTCATCCAGGCCATCATCAGCACCTCGCCTGAGGTCGCATCCTGTGCAATTGCCGGGATAAGGCCCGCGTCGTTATAGGTCAAAGTCGAGGGATCAAATGTCATGGCAAAAACCTTTTGCATCGCGGCGTTGGCCCACTATGTATGGGGAACGAACAACGAGGGAAAGCCATGTCCGGCGAAACCGATCTGATCAAGCTTTATTCAGCTAAGATTTTGGCGCTTGCCGCTGATATTCCTCACTTGGACCGGCTCGAAAGCCCCGGCGCCACGGTCAAGCGCCGTTCGCCCTTGTGCGGGTCCACCGTCACCGTCGATGTGACCATGAAAGACGGTAAGATTGCCGAGTATGGCCAAGACGTGAAGGCCTGCGCGCTTGGTCAGGCTTCGGCTTCGGTCGTGGGCAGTGCCATCATTGGCGCCACGCGGGCGCAGGTGGAAACCGCGCGTGATCAGCTCAAGGCGATGCTAAAATCAGACGGACCTGTCCCCGATGCCCCCTTTGACGGGCTCGAAGTGCTGATTCCCGCTCGTGACTACAAAAACCGCCATGCCTCGATCCTGCTGGCGCTTGAGGCGACACTCGAAGCAATGGATCAGGCAGAACAGGCCAATTGCGCCTGACGCTGGTCAACATGCAATCACGACGCTAGGCTCGCCCCAGATTTCAGGGGAGAGTTGTGTTGCAGGAATTGATCGACAGTTTTGTCACCCTTTGGGTCGTAATTGACCCCATTGGCACGGTACCGGTGTTCATTGCCGTTACCGCAGGACTAGACGCTGCAGCACGACGCAAGACTGCGTTTCAGGCTGCGTTGGTCAGCGCTGGTGTTTTGCTGTTCTTCCTTGTGTTCGGGCAATTGCTGATTGATGCATTGGATATTGGTCTGAACTCCTTTCAGGTTGCGGGCGGCATCGTTTTGTTTCTTTTTGCCCTGACCATGATTTTCGGCGAAAGCAAACCGGAAACAGATCAAAAACAGTCCGAACAATACAACGCCGCAGACGCTGAGAAACCCAATCCAGCCATCTTTCCGCTGGCTGTGCCATCGCTTGCGTCACCCGGCGCCATGCTGGCAATCGTTATGCTCACGGACAACAATCAGGTGGGAATTGCGGATCAGGCTTTGACAGCAGGTGTCATGCTGGTGGTTATTGCTGCTGCCTTTTTGTTCATGCTGTTTGCTGATCCGATCATTCGTCTGATCGGTCACGCAGGATCCGCAATTGTCAGCCGTGTGATGGGGATGATCCTGGCCTCGGTCGCCGCCAACGCGGTGCTGTCAGCGATCCTTGAAATCGTCAAAACCGGCCAACTCTAAAGAAAAATCCGCCGCTCTTTCGGGCGGGAAAGAGCGGCGGAAGGTATTGCGGGTCTCATGTGGGGTCCGGTGGCCATTCAGGGCCGAGGCAGGGCCCGTTCAGGGTAAGGATAGGCAGGTCACCCTTTCATCAATGGGACAGGATGCGAATGGGTCCGGGCATGAGATCGCAGGCAGAAATTCGAATGTCAAAGGTTGGGAAGGTGCAGCGCCACCACCAGCATCACCACTAAAGACGCCGCACCAGCCGCGTCTTGCAGCAGCGTGTTCTGGGAACGGGTCATGGCGGTTTTGATCTGGCTCAGCATCTGGCGTCTCCGGGTTAATGGTTGGTGTCAGCGTTAAGTCTTTGTTGACCTTTTGTTCTCATTTCTCGCCGAGTCTGTAAAGAACTTTTTGAGAACATTTGTGAACTTTTTGTTCTCTCGATGAGAACATACAATCGCTCTTTTTGAAAAAACCTTTCGATTACTGCAAGTTAACCGACAGAAATTAGCCGGATCGCCTGATCCTGTTTCATCAACCACAGCAGAACACGCGCCGCCTGCCCCCTGTCTGTGGAAAGATCTGGATCAGCGGCAAGCAAAGCTCGAGCATCAGACTGTGCCACCGCCATCAACGCGGCTTGACGTTCCAGGTCTGCAATACGGAATCGAGGCAGCCCTGATTGAGCTGTCCCGATCAGATCGCCAGCGCCTCTCATCTGCAGGTCGGTTTCAGCAATCCGGAACCCGTCCTCTGTTTCGCGCAGCACCTCAAGCCGTTTGCGCCCCGTTTCGCTGAGTGGTGCTTGGTACATCAACAGGCAGGTCGATTCCGCATCCCCGCGCCCCACCCGACCGCGCAGCTGGTGCAGCTGTGCCAGGCCAAATATCTCGGCCCGTTCGATCACCATGATGGTGGCATTGGGCACGTTCACCCCAACCTCGATCACCGTGGTGGCGACCAGAACCTTGGTCTTACCCGACTGGAACGCCGCCATGGCCGCATCTTTTTCGGCAGGCGGCATCTGACCATGGACCAACCCCACAACCCCCTCGCCCAAAATAGCACGCAGGCGTTTGAACCGTTCTTCGGCGGCGGTCAGATCAACCAGTTCGGATTCGTCCACCAGTGGGCAGACCCAATAACACTGCCGCCCCTCATCAATGGCCTGACGCAGACGATTCACAACTGCATCCATCCGATCGGTGCTTATGACGGCCGTCTTGATCGGTTTCCGTCCCGGCGGTTTTTCATCAAGGATCGAGACATCCATGTCGCCGTATTGTGCCAGCGACAGGCTGCGCGGGATCGGCGTGGCGGTCATCACCAGAACGTCCGCGCCAACGCCCTTTTTGGCCAATTCCATCCGCTGACGCACACCAAACCTGTGCTGTTCGTCGATAATTGCCAAGCGCAGGTCATTGAACTCTACATCAGCCTGAAACACCGCGTGCGTGCCGACGAGGATCTGAATATCGCCGCGTTCCAGCGCCGCCAGTTTGGCGCGCCGTTCCGCCCCCTTGTCCCGGCCCGTCAGAAGTTCCAGCACCACGCCTGCGTCTTCGGCCAAGGGCTGCAACGCTTCCAAATGCTGACGCGCCAGTATTTCTGTTGGCGCCATCATGACGCCCTGCCCACCGGCTTCGACCGCGACCAGCAACGCCATGAAGGCCACCAGCGTCTTACCCGCACCCACATCGCCCTGCAGCAGCCGGTTCATCCGTTGGTCCGAGGCCATATCAGCGGCGATCTCTTCAATCGCGCGGGCTTGGGCTCCGGTCGGGCGATAGGGCAACTTACGCAGCACCCGCGATTGCAGATCCCCCGTGGCGATGCTGATCACACCTCGCGTCTTGCGCTCACGCTGCCGCGCCAGAGCCAAGGTCATCTGATGCGCCATCAACTCGTCATACGCCAGGCGCATGCGCGCAGTTGAAAACGGGCTGACGTCGTCCAAGCCTTGCGGATGATGTGCCGCATCCATGGCCGAGACCCAATCGGGCCAGCCTTCGCGCTCTAGATGGGCGGGATCAATCCATTCAGCCAGCTCCGGCGCGCGCGTCAAAGCGCTTTGCGCGGCTTTATTAGCCGTCTTTTGCGTCACACCTTGGGTCAGGTGATAAACCGGCTCAAATTCGGGGATATCGCCCGCCTCGGCCACGGGCAGGATGTGATCGGGATGAACCATTTGGGCCATGCCGTCAAACAGCTCGAGCTTGCCTGAAACCACCCGTACCGACCCTTGCGGCAGAACACGATTGAGGTAATCCGAGCGCGCATGGAAGAACACCAGTTGGAAATCCATCTGCGCGTCATGAACGTGGATACGATAGGCCCCGCCGCGATTGCGAGATGGACGGTGGCTGTCGACCGTCACCTCGACCGTCAGCGTACCCGGCAGATCCGCGCCCTTGATCGTGTCACGGCGACGGCGATCAACCACCGCATAAGGCAGTGAAAACAAGACGTCACGCGGCGTCTCGATCTCAAGCGCGGCCAATAGTTGGGCCGTTTTTGGGCCGACACCGTCCAGTGTTTCCAGACCCGCAAACAGCGGGAAAAGGGGTTCTGGGCGTCCGCTCATAGCCCCTCGATCAGCTCTAGCCAGCCGTCTTCATCCAGCGTCTCGATCCCCAAATCCGCTGCCTTCTTGGCCTTGGATCCTGCACCCGGCCCCGCCACTAGCAGGTCGGTTTTCTTGCTGACCGAGCCGGAGACCTTTGCCCCCAGTGATTCCGCACGCGCTTTGGCTTCGGCCCGCGTCATCTTTTCCAAAGTACCGGTGAAGACAACAGTTTTGCCTGCAACAGGGCTGTCTTGAGTGGGCGCTTCGGGCGGCACGATGGTCAAATGAGCCCGCAAGGCATCGAATGCCGCGCGTTCATCAGCATTGGCAAAAGCATCCGACAGTGACAGTCCCAAAGTGGCGCCGATCCCGTCAATGCCGGTCAGGTCCGACCAAGCTGCGGCAGCGTCAGTTGGTACTTCGGCTTGGGCCAGCGCCTTGTCGCGCACTTCTTTCACTCGGGCGCGACGACCTTCGGCCTTGGCCGCGATCCGCTCGGCGTCTTCTGCTTCGTCTGCGCCGCGATGCGCCAAAGCTGCGGGACGCGTTATGTCGACTGCCTGCGCCATCGCGTCCCAATCGCCGAAATGCAGTGCCAGATCACGCGCACCAACCTCGCCCACATGTCGGATACCAAGGGCAAAGATCAGCCGGATCAACGGGATGGTCCGCTTTTCGTCAATGGCCGCGAACAGGTTACTGGCCGAGGTATCGCCCCAGCCATCGCGGTTCTTGAGCCGCACCAGAGTGGCTGCATCACGAGCCTGCAGTGTAAAGATGTCTTCGGGCGTGCGGATCGGCAGCATCTCATCACCATGAAACATCTCGATCTGTTTGGCGCCCAGGCCTTCGATGTCAAACGCCTTGCGAGAGACGAAATGTTTCAATTTTTCAACAGCCTGCGCAGGACAAATGACCCCACCGGTGCATCGGCGTACGGCATCGCCTTCTTCGCGGATCGCAGGACTGCCGCATTCGGGGCATGTGGTTGGAAAGATGTATGGCTGCGCGTCCGCAGGTCGTTTTCTCAGGTCCACATCGGCCACTTTGGGGATCACGTCACCGGCGCGGTAGACCTGCACCCAATCGCCGACGCGGATGTCCTTACCGCCGCGGATTTCATTGCCCGAGGCATCGCGGCCCTGTATGTAATCTTCGTTGTGCAGCGTCGCATTGGACACTACAACGCCGCCCACCGTGACCGGGGCCAGACGTGCCACAGGGCTGATCGCGCCGGTGCGGCCCACCTGAATGTCGATCGATTCGAGCCGGGTCCAGGCCAGCTCTGCCGGGAATTTGTGGGCAATCGCCCAACGGGGCGTGGTCGAGCGAAAGCCAAGCCGCGCTTGCAGGTCCAGATCGTTGACCTTGTAGACGACGCCGTCGATATCATAGCCAAGCGTCGCGCGCTGCTCTTCGATGTCGTGGTAATGCGCGATCAACTCGGCAGGTGTCGCGCAGAGTTTGGTGAGCGGATTGGTCTGAAACCCCAAATCCGCCAGCTTGTCGATAGCCCCCATCTGCGTTTCAGCAAGAGGTGTAGACAGATCCCCCAAGGCATAGGCAAAGAACCGCAAAGGGCGGGACTTGGTGATTTCCGCATCCAATTGCCGCAAGGAGCCCGCAGCGGCGTTGCGCGGATTGGCAAAGGTTTTTCCGCCCCGCTCGGTCTGACGCGCATTCAGCGCCTCGAAATCCGGGTGGGACATATAGACCTCACCCCGCACTTCAAGCACATCCGGCGCGCCCTGCAATTGTTGCGGAATATCCGTTATGGTGCGGGCATTGGCAGTGACGTTTTCGCCCGTCTCGCCATCCCCCCGGGTGGCGGCCTGCACCAATACACCCTGCTCATACCGCAGGGACAGAGACAGACCGTCGATCTTGGGTTCAGCCGTATAGGCCAGCGGATCTTTGCCCCCAAGTCCCAGGTATTTACGAATCGATGTGTCGAATCCATCGACGTCTTCGTCATCAAAAGCGTTGCCCAGCGACAGCATCCGCACCACATGGGTGATCTTGGAGAACGCCTCGGTCGGGCCAGCTCCCACCTGATCGGTTGGGCTGTCGTCGCGCTTGAGTTGCGGAAACCGTGCTTCGATCGCAGTATTGCGCCGTTTCAGCGCATCATAATCTGCATCTGACATCACCGGATCGTCAGCGCTGTGATAGGCGGCATTTGCCTGCCCCAAAAGATCCGCCAGCCGGGCTAGTTCAGCACTGGCTTGATCCTCGGTCATTGCCTCGATGTCGATGGTGTCTGTCACGGCCTCGCCCCAAACTTGAGAAGTGTTTCAAGTGATAGGACGAGGCTACGATCAGGTCCAGATGTGTTCATGCGTGAGTGGTGGCCGTCTGGACCGGCAGTTAGGCAATTTTCTGTTGTCAGGCGCCAACGGCCAGGCGTGGGTCCGACATCTCGGTTGGTTGAGGATCTCGAAGCACATAGCCGCGCCCCCAAACAGTTTCGATGTAGTTCTCACCGTCTGTCGCGTTGCTCAATTTCTTTCGTAGTTTACAGATGAACACGTCGATGATTTTGAGTTCGGGTTCATCCATCCCGCCATAAAGGTGATTGAGGAACATCTCTTTGGTGAGCGTAGTTCCTTTACGCAGGCTCAGAAGCTCAAGCATCTGGTATTCCTTGCCGGTCAAATGAACCGTCTTCCCGTCCACATCCACCGTCTTGGCATCCAGATTCACGGACACTCTTCCTGTCTTTATGATCGATTGGGAATGCCCCTTGGAACGGCGAATGATCGCGTGGATACGCGCCACCAGCTCCTCGCGATGGAATGGCTTGGTCAGGTAATCATCGGCCCCAAAGCCAAATCCCTTGATTTTGCTTTCGGTGTCATCAGCTCCTGACAGTATCAAAATCGGAGTTTCGATTCTGCGCCATGCGCAATTGGCGCAGCACCTCATGCCCGTTCATATCAGGCAGGTTCAGGTCCAAAAGGATCAGGTCATAGTCATACAACTTGGCCAGATCGATCCCTTCTTCTCCGAGGTCCGTTGCATATACGTTCAAGTTGGCATGCGTCAGCATCAACTCGATACTCTTTGATGTCGTTGGATCGTCTTCAACAAGAAGTACGCGCATAGAATATCTCCGCCTTAATCAGGTCCCGTCATTGTGATTAACCGTGACCAATAAAGGTTAACCTCGCGTTACCATTAATGCAGTTATGCTTGATCAACCTTAGGTTGTCTATATTTTTTTAGAGACGTCGCCTTGAGCGCGTCGACTCCGTGATCTGCAACCGCTTCTACCCAACTGTTAAATTCCTCTTTACTGAGCCCATAGAGTTTTTGAGCGTCGGAAAGAGTGATCAAACCATAAACTACTCCACGCACCACTGCGACTTTACGAGATGCAACCCATCGTTGTGTGTTTGATGGCGGCAAATCGGCCCGTGTCATGATACTTCCATCCGGCAGAGTCACAGACCTTGGCCCTTCTACTTTACGCAAAAACATCACCTGTCCTTTTTCCTGATATGAAGGACTTTGGGCCAGCCTACTTAACGGGGGATGAAACCGCCTCTTGAGAGTGTGTAGGATTTTCTTATATTCCGCTGGTCTTTCCCGTTCGAACAGGAGCCGCCCCATGGCGCTGGATACCGACGCACCGCTGAACTCGCTTGGATTTGCGAAACCCCCGTCGGAAACGCGGGTCGTTGTTGCCATGTCAGGGGGTGTCGACAGCTCGGTCGTGGCCGCTTACCTGTCCGATCAGGGCTATGACGTGGTGGGCGTGACGCTACAGCTTTATGACCATGGCGCTGCGCTGGCCAAGAAAGGCGCCTGCTGTGCGGGCATCGATATCCATGATGCGCGCCGCGTCGCCGAAGAGCGCGGGTTCCCACACTACGTTCTGGACTATGAAAACATCTTCCAAGAAGCCGTCATCGACGAGTTTGCCGACAGCTATTTGGCGGGCGCCACACCTGTTCCTTGTATCCGCTGCAACGAGAGGGTGAAATTCAAGGACTTGCTGGAAACCGCCAAGGATCTCGAGGCTGACTGTATGGCCACCGGCCACTACATCCAACGCATGATAGGTAGTAACGGTCCCGAGTTGCATTCGGCCGAAGATGCCAACCGCGATCAATCGTATTTCCTGTTCTCGACCACGCCGGAACAGCTCGACTACCTGCGTTTCCCATTGGGGCACCTGCCGTCCAAGGACGCAACGCGCGAAATGGCGGCCGAGTATGGCTTGTCGGTGGCCGACAAACCCGACAGCCAGGACATCTGCTTTGTTCCCAACGGCAACTACGCCAGCGTGATCGAGAAGCTGCGTCCCGGTGCGGCAGAGCCCGGACAGATCGTACATGCCGACGGCCGCGTGTTGGGCGAACACCACGGCGTCATCCACTACACCATCGGTCAACGCCGGGGTTTGGGCATCGGCGGCCTGAGTGAGCCGCTGTATGTGGTAAAACTGGATGTGGACAGCAAACAGGTCGTCGTCGGCCCCAAAGAGCTGCTCTCGACCCGCACGATCCCTGTGCGTGAGATCAACTGGCTGGGGGATGAGCCATTCACTTCGCAAAAGGAATGGCATGTCTCGGTCAAGGTGCGCTCAACCCGCCCTCCACGCGAGGCGATCATCCGCCCGCTCAGCGATACCACCGCCGAGGTAGAACTGCTCAGCCCCGAAGAAGGTGTGTCGCCGGGCCAGGCTTGCGTGTTCTATGAGACCGGAGGCAGTCGCATTTTTGGCGGCGGCTGGATCTGGCGCGGCTACTGATCTCGCCAACAGGCTGACCTGTCAGGCCAATGCCCGCGTTCTGCGGTTGCGCGCCGAGCCGAAGGCGAGGCGCCCGGCCCAACCAGAGGAGGTGCCCCGCAAGGGCATCTTCGATGGGCGGGAGGGTTTGTCTCCCTGGCATCCCGCTTGCGTCACAGCAGGTCGGTGCCGCTGTCGAGCAGCACGTAAAACCCCGCAGCAATCATCACAAAGGGCGCCAGTCGCTCGAACCTACGTGTCCAAAACCCGTCGGGCGCGCGTTCAGAGCAAAGATCAACCCAATCGCTCCAAGCGCCAAAACCGCCACCACGGCCCCCACAAGGGCTGCAAGCCGATAGAGCGACGCAGAATCGGCCAAGAGTGGCGCCATGACCGCAAAGCTGTCCATCGACAGACCGAGGAACAAGAGGCCTGTCATTGCAAACGAACTGCTGCGTGAATAGATCTCTGCCTGCTCTCCGTCGGCATCGCGAAACTGCTTCCAAAGGCCACGCACCCCCAAACCGATAGGGATCACCCCCAACAGGCCCACATTGCTTGGCACCAATTGCTCGGACCCGATTGCAACAGCCAAAGCGAAGGTCAGGATCACAGCCTGGGCGGCCACATAGCCCGCGATTGCGCGCCACTTCCCCACCACCAGCGACAGGGCCAGGAGCGCCGCCAGGTTGTCGATGTTGGTCAGAACCTGGGCCACGGCAGCGGACAGGCCAAAGGCGAACAAATCCATCGCCCTAGCTCGTGGCCAGTCGGCTCAACACCGCACGCGCCGCGCGCAGGCCCGGCGCCTCGCCGCCCTGCCCCAGACGTTCCATCGTCACCCGCATCGCTTCAGCCTGAGCTTGCGGGTTGGCGCGTACATCTGACAGGGCTTGCGCGATGTTGCCCGGCAGGCAGGCAGGCCCCAGGCATTCGGGGATCACGCGCGTGTCGCTAACCAGGTTGACCAGGGTCACGGTGTCGATCAGGGCCATACTCTCCATGATTTTGTAAGTCAGCCAGCTGAACCTATAAGCGATCACCATGGGTGTTTGTGTCGCCGCAAGTTCCAACGACACGGTGCCGGATGCCGCCAGAGCCAGTTCGGCCGCGGAAAAGGCCGCACGTTTTTGCGCCGCCGCCGTATCTGCATCCTGCTTGTCCGAGGCCAGCACCACTGGTTGCCCCGGCCATTGCGCCGTTTTCTGACGCACCAACTCGGCCACATGCGGCGCGGTTGGGATGACGATGCGCATATCTGGGTGTTTGTTCAGGAATTCCCGCAAAGCTGCGCCAAAGACGTCTGAGAGCCGCTCGACCTCGCTGCGGCGTGAGCCTGGCAAGGCCAAAAGAATCGGCGCGTCGCCAAGCTCATGCTCAACGCGCAGCTGCGCAATCTCGGCCTCCGTCGCTTGCGGCTCGCCTACCACCGGATGGCCCACGAAATCGCACTCCATCCCCGCGCGTTCCATATAGGGCGGCTCGAAGGGCAAGAGCGCCAGTACATGGTCGATGACCTTTGCCATCTTGTCGGCCCTTTTGGGACGCCAGGCCCAGACACTCGGGGCCACGTAATGCACGGTGCGGATATCGCTGGCGTCTTTTACCAGCTTGGCCACCCGCAGGCTGAAATCGGGGCTGTCGATGGTGATCACCACATCCGGGCGCAAATCCAGAATGGCCTGAGCCGTTTCCGCTATGCGGCGTTTAAGGTGAAAGTATTTGGGCAGAACCTCGGTCAGACCCATGACAGAGAGTTCCTGCATCGGGAATTGGCTTTGCAGCCCCTGTGCCTGCATCAGGGGGCCGCCAATACCGTCGAGATTGCACCTCAGGGCGCAATTGCCGTAGCCCCGCCATCAAAGCACCTCCCAGCCGGTCGCCCGAGGGTTCACCGGCAAGGACAAAAACACGCATCAGGACGCGCGCTCCCGCACCCACAGAAACAGGCCCAAGCGGTTGCATTCCGCCACCACCGCGTCCCGGTCCAACACCATGACACCGCCCTTTTCGATAACGATGCCCGACAGGCCTGCCGCGACGGCAGCCGTTACAGTGTCCGGCCCAATGGTCGGCAGGTCGACGCGGCGGTCCTGACCCGGTTTGGGCAGCTTGATCATCACACCGCCCCCCGCATCAGGGCGCCGTGTGAGCGATTGCAGCATCCAGTTGGTGCCATACACGCCCTCGATCGCCAAGGCCTGCCCCTTGAGCACAACGCAGGCTTGACCAACGTCTGCCGTAGCCATCGCGCGCACAATGCTGACGCCGCGATCAGCGTCTTTTTCATCGCTCTCAGATGGGCTCGTCTCGGTCAGAACACCCAGCTGAGGTAACAGGTCAGGCGCAAGCTCATGCGCAGCAATAACATTCAGCCCTGCCTGTTCGAAAATGCCGATCGCCGCGCGCAAGGCACTGTCATCACCCGATACAAGAGCCTGTTGCAGTGTCGGCACCAACGGCATCGTGGCAGCGTCGATCCGTGCCGGATCGACAGCTGGGCGCCCTACGGACCCTGCCATACAGATTTGGGTCACGCCCTGCTCTGACAAGGCTGCAAGCAACGTTCCAAGAGTTTCCAGGCGAAAGGGCAAATCCACGTCCAGCGTATCCGGCCCAAATCCTTCGAGGGCGCAAATCACCGGGCGATCCGTCAACCGCGCAACCAGTTCTGAGGGTAGATCACCCCCACCAGCAATCAGTGCCAACATCGTCAGCCCCCCGGGGTCAGGAATGATCGATCAGTGTCACCAAGAACAAAATCCACGATCTCGGTTACGTATTCGCTGTCGAATTCATCCCCCATTCGCTTGATCCGGTTCTGAAAAGTTCCTTCGCCCTGAGCCATCATCTGAAAAGCGGCTCGCAACGCTGTGATATCCGCCCGTGGCACGCCACGACGCTTGAGACCAACAAGATTCAGCCCGTGCAGCTCTCCGCGCGGAGCCTGTACCAAACCAAAGGGAATGACATCATTGGTCACCATCGTGACCGCTCCAATGATAGCCCCTCTGCCGATGCGAACCCACTGGTGGATGCCGGACAGTCCGCCGATGATGACGTCATCTTCGAGCACACAGTGCCCAGCCACAGCTGCCGAGTTCACAACAATGACCCTGTCACCGATCAGAGCATCATGTGCAATATGGCATCCGGCCATGAACAGCCCGTCATCACCAACGCGAGTCAATCCACCACCGCCTTCGGTACCCGCGTTCATCGTAACATTTTCTCGGATCCGGTTACGTTTGCCGATGATCAACCTGCTGTCTTCGCCCTTGAACTTCAGGTCCTGAGGAATTTCCCCGATAACCGAAAAAGGGAAGACTATCGTCTCTTCACCTATCTCGGTATGACCCGTGACAACTACATGGGATTTCAGCTCAACTCGATCGCCAAGCCGCACGTTCGGCCCAACAAGGCAGAACGGGCCTACAATGCAGTCTGCGCCCAACTGTGCGCCATCTTCTATCACCGCGCTTGGGTGTATCTGCGCCATAATTCAGCCCTCTTGCCGGTCGACCATAGCGGTGAATTCGGCCTCGGCCGCGACCTCATCTCCGACAACGGCCTTGCCGTGGAACTTGAAAACCTTGCCCCCTGGCTTGCCGCGCACAATTGTCACATGCATCTCCAGCACATCGCCTGGAACCACTTTTCGGCGGAACTTGCATTTGTCGATGTTCATGAAATAGATCAGCATATTGGTGTCGATCATGTCCAATCCAACACCCAGCAAAATCCCTGCGGTCTGAGCCATTGCTTCGACTATGGTAACCCCGGGCATGATAGGCGTTCCGGGAAAGTGCCCCTGGAAATGAGGCTCGTTCATCGTCACGTTCTTGATGCCCCGCGCAGATGAAAACCCGTCGATATCTTCAACCCGGTCAACCAGCAGAAACGGGTAGCGATGCGGTAGAATGCGCTGGATCAACTGGATGTCAGCACTCTTTGTTTCGGTGGTCATGACGCAGGTTTCCTGTCTTATGAAATTAGCAGATTGAGTAACAATCTCGGGCAGTCAGAGCAAGCTCCGCTAATCTTGCTCAACCGGATCGAGGCGTTTGCCGTCGCCAAGGGCCAAATTGACCCTAGAAATTGCAATCTCGGTTGCGTCCACCGCCGGGTCGGCCAAAAACACGGTCGACTGTTCAATCAACACAACCGCGCCCGATTCACGGCGAAGATTTTCGAGGATCGGCACAATAACCTGTAAAAACTCGGCCCTGGCGATATCACTCTTCTGATTGAGAGCCTCGTATTTTTGTTTTTGCGTTGTCCGATGTGTCTGCACTTTTTGATCGAATGCATCTGCCAAAACGCGAAAGGCTTCGGCTTCCAGTGACGCTCGCCGCTCAGTCAGGTCCTGCTCTTCCTGCTCAAGCTCCCCCTCAATCCGCCGATTTTCAGCAGCAAGAACAGCGCTTTCCGCATCTATTTCGTTGGATATCCGTCTGCCGAACTGAGACTCCGCAAAAAGCCGCTCGATCGAAATTGTCATGATCTGGCTTTGAACGACTCCAAGTTGCTGGGCACTGACGGCGCCGCAGACAACCGTCAGGCAAAAGCAAAACACAGGGCCAAAACTTGGCCCTGTGTTTTTGTCTGGTATGACCAAATCCGCATGCAGATATCAGAATCTAGCCTGAATGGTCAGGTCAAAGCTCTGCTCTTTGTCAAAGCTCTCTTTCTTGAGGGCCTTGGAAAAGTTGAACCGCAGCGGTCCAAAGGCTGTGGTCCACAACACGGAGAATCCGATGACATGGCGGAATGACCCATCGCCACCCACAATATTCCCACCAGCTGTGTTCACGTTGCTCACATCCCAAAGGTTGCCAACATCGTAGAAGACACCCCCGCGAATACCCAGCTCTTCCGGTAGTCCCAATGGGAATTCAGCCTCGAACCTGGCAACGGCATAGTAGTTACCACCAATGGCGTCATCTACACCGCCGGACAAGTCTCGCGGACCCACACCGGCAGGTTCAAAGCCTCGGAACGTATCCGGCCCAAAGATGAAACGGTCGATGGTACGGCTCGAACCGGTACCACGCCAGCTGAAGGCCCCCATTTCCAGAGTGGCCCGCAGTGTGACCTCTTCGTGCCAAACACGAGTCTGGGCAATCGTTTTGGCGGTTGTTTTGACATACTCGTTGTCACCGCCCAATCCGGCAGCATCGACCCCAACTTCGAACCTAAAACCTGCATTGGGGTTCAACCCACCCAAACGGCTGTCATAGATATAAGCCAGTCCCAAGACACTCGATGACCGCTCGCCTTGAGCAATTTCCGATGTGATAACTGAACCAGTGGTCGAATTTTCCCGTGCCAGCATTTCGCTTGCTTCCCAACGGTACCGAAGCTGCAGTGAGGACAGTTCACCTGTAGAGAACGTCAACCCCGGCGCAAAGAACTTACGCTCTGTATCATAGCTGGCAAAGCTAGAGTTCCGCGTCGAAACCCCAAGGTCGAGGTCAAACATAAGGTTTCGACCCAGAAGATGCGGTTCTGAAAATCCCAGAATATATTGCTCGGCATCCTGTGCCGTCGACAAGGTCAAACTCAAGTTTTGGCCGCGGCCCAGAAAGTTGCTTTCGTTCAAGCCAATCGCGATACCAAAACCGTCGTTTGCCGAAAAACTACCACCCAGGCTCAACGAACCCGTGGGTTGCTCTTCAACGTCTACGTCGACAATTACGCGGTCCGGGGTTGTCCCTTCACGTGTTTCCACGTTCGACTCGGCAAAGAATCCCAAAGCCCGGATGCGCTCGGCACTCTCGCGGATTTCCCGAGGATTAAAAGGATCGCCTTCGACCGTACGGAATTGCTGACGGATCACCCGATCCAGAGTGGTCGTATTACCCTCGATATCAATCCGCTCGACGAAAATGCGCGGGCCTTTCACAAGGGCAAACACAACGTCCAGTGTCAGATCCCGGTCATTGCGTGTGATCCGTGGCTCCACGCGAAGAAAATCAACACCTTTACGAAGGCCCAACCGTTCCTGACGCGCAATAGAGTTTTCGACAAGTGACGGCGAGTAGATCACGCCAGGTTTAATCTTGAGCGCTTCCTGAAATTCCGCAGCATCTACACCGTTAATTTCGCTGACAGTCGAGATATTGCCAAAGGAGAACTGCTGCCCTTCCTGTACATCCAAAACAAGGAAGAACGCATCACGCTCTCGGGTGAATTCCACATTGGCGCTGTTTACACGAAAATCGACATACCCGCGCGACAGATAGAAATCTCGCAACACCTGTTTATCGAACTCGATACGATCCGCGATGAACGTGTCTGACCGGATGAAAGTGCGCAAGAAACCGGCCTGTTTGGTTTCCAGAATCCGGCGCAGGCGTCGGTCGGAATACGCACGGTTGCCAACAAAGCTGACGCGCTCAATCTCGATCGTGTCGCCTTCGCTGATTTCAAACACCAGATCGACACGGTTTCCGTCCCGACGAATGATCCGAGGCACAACGGTTGCTGCAACACGACCTTGAGCCGAGTAGATTTCAGCAATGGTTGAGGCATCTTTTTCAGCCTGGTCCGGAGTAAACACGCGACGTGACTCGGACCCAATGGCGTCCATCAGGTTTTCATCCTTGATACGGCGATTGCCCTCGAAGTTGATTTTGTTGATCGTCGGGTATTCCGTCACCGAGATAACCAACGTACTGCCACGTGGCGTCAACTCAACTGTCTCAAAAACGCCACTGTCAAGAATACGCTTGTAGGCGTCATTTAATTGACCTGCGGATACGTTTTGCCCGCGCGTGATTCCTGCACGGGTAATAATCGTCGAACTTTCAATCCTCTGGTTGCCCTCAACCTGAACCGAATTGAATGTGTAATTCTGAGCCGAAACCTCGGAGGAAAAAACCATAAAGGTGGCTGCAAAAAAAGAAAAAATACGCCTAGCGCTCGATACAACATATAGGAGCCTGTATGCTGACAACCGCAGGATGTTCCTGCGCCTCTCCTGATTTTCATTTTATTATCAACCCGAATGTTTAGCAGACATTGGGTTGTCAGTAGCGGGATTGGGTCGCGTTGTCAAAAGCACAAAAGACACGCGGCCCCAAGGACCGCGTGTCATTTCCAAACCAAAATCGTGAGAATCAAAGGCTGCCCAGGAAGGCTCCCAGCATAAGCGCCGCGGCAATCGTTCCCAAATATAGCAACCGGTCCCAGTTCAACTGGAACAAAAGGCTCAATCCGCGGTAAGAATGCTGCAGGGTCTGCATGGTCCTGATCCTCTGGTGTTCATCTTCACCAAAACTTAACAGGCAAATGTGGCAGGACTTGGGCGTGGCCCTTTAGCAGAACAAATCGTTGCCCACCGAAAAGACCATCAAAGACAGAACCAGCGTAATGCCAATGCCCATCAACACCCGCAGCGCACCATCGCTGGGCGGCTTGCCGACGACCGCCTCATAGGCGTAGAACACCAAGTGGCCACCATCCAGAACAGGCACCGGGAATAGATTGATCAACCCCACGGCGGTGGACAGGACGGCGATGAACCAAATGAAGTTTTGCGCACCCTGACTGGCCATCGCGCCCGAGGTTTCGGCGATCCCGATAGGACCGGAAATATTGCAGGTGCTGATCGCACCAGTGATCATGTGCCAGACACCAGACAAAGATCCCTGCACGATTCGAATGGTTTGTGAAACACCACCCGACAAAGCGTCAATCGGGCCTGACGTTTGAGTCGCAGGTAGTAACGCCATGCCGCCAACGATGCCGATGCGCCAATGGGTCTTGAACCCACCTTCTGGCTGAGGTTCATCCGTTCGGCGAGGTGCCAGAGCGAATTCCAACATTGCACCATCCCGCCAGACATCAAGCAGTAGCACACGACCGTTCGAGGTTTCGACGTGCTCCTTAAGCTGTGAAAACGCATAGATTGGCTCGCCTTCGACGGCGGTAATAACATCACCGGACTGCAATTCGATATCCATCGCGGCACTCCGCGGCGCCACTTGCTGTATCAGCGGAGGGAATAACCAAGGCCCGGTCACAGTCAAGGACTGGCCATCGCGTAGCACGCCATAGTCCAGCTGTGGCTGCGGCTCGAGCTTGTCTATAAAGGCACTCCACTCGCCCTGATCATCGAATCTGGGCGTAGCAACACCGTTGATCGACGTAATCTCATCCCCGATGCGCAATTCCTGAACGGTGTTCGGCAACGCCTTGAGTTCGCCAACCGTCAGCGGATCGGTCGCCTCGCCGCGGAACATGAAAATCGCCGCAAAGACCAGAATAGACATGATGAAATTGAACACGGGCCCTGCCGCAACAGTGGCTGTGCGGGCCCACAAAGGCGCCCCGTGCATGGTGCGCCGCAGGGTTTCGGGATCGTCGAAGGATTCCATGGCGTCGGTATCCTTGCCCGACGCAGCATTGGCATCTCCAAGGAACTTGACGTACCCACCGAAGGGCAAAAGCGCCAACTGCCAGCGCGTGCCGCGCTTGTCGATGCGGCTCCAGATCACTGGGCCGAAACCCAAAGAGAAAACTTCCGGGTGAATGCCGGACCAGCGGCCCACGATGTAGTGTCCGTATTCATGCACAAACACGATGACCGACAACGCCAGTACAAAGGCGGCGACGGTATAGACCGCACTGCCGAACTGAGGAATCAATCCAAGAATATCCAACTTACCTATCCTGCTCGCTGCGCCATTGCTTCATCTGCCCATGTACGGGCCAAATGGTCTGTTTGGGTGACGTTATCAAGTGTCATTTGGGCATCAATAAGACCCGGATTGGCCTCAAATCGGTCCAGCACCGTCTCGACCACCTGCGCCATCTCCAGAAAACCGATCCGCTCCGCGATAAACGCATCCAGGGCTCGTTCCTTGGCCGCGTTGAAAACCGCCCCGGACAAACCGCCCCGCTCCATGACACCATAGGCCAAGCGCAAAGCTGGGTACCTATCAAGATTTGGTGACTTGAAATTCAACTGACCCAATTGTGCCAGATCCAGACGTGCAATCGGCAGATCGCGCCGCACGGGCCAGTTTAGCGCATAACCTATGGCATGACGCATGTCTGGAGCTCCAAGATGAGCCATCAGGGCACCGTCACGGAACCCGACCAGCGAATGCACCATGGATTCCGGGTGAATGATGACCTCGATCTGCGATGGGTCTACGCCAAAGAACTCTCGGGTTTCAATGACTTCGAGTGCTTTGTTGAACATGGAAGCACTGTCAATTGTAATGCG
Source organism: Falsiruegeria sp. JB4-1 (assembly GCF_055693495.1). Lineage (NCBI taxonomy): Bacteria > Pseudomonadati > Pseudomonadota > Alphaproteobacteria > Rhodobacterales > Roseobacteraceae > Falsiruegeria > Falsiruegeria sp. JB4-1. The sequence goes on along the minus strand of NZ_JBVFTZ010000001.1, from coordinate 2,043,417 downwards.
CTGCCCCATGTCCCAATTCGGGTGGCTTGACGCCTCGGCCAGTGTCGCATGTTCCAGAGCTTCAAGCGGCCAGTCGCGAAATGCCCCGCCGCTTGCCGTAATTATGATCCGTTCAACTGACGAAATGTCTTCGCCAACCAGCGCCTGAAAGATAGCCGAATGTTCGCTATCAACCGGCAAAAGCCGCGCGTTGTATTTCTGCGCGGTTTCAAGCACCAACTGACCGGCACACACAAGTGTTTCCTTGTTTGCCAAGGCCAGTGTCGCGCCTTGCTTCAACGCTTCGAGCCCCGGTGCCAGACCTGCTGCTCCCACGATGGCCGACATCACCCAATCAGCGGGCCGTGCCCCGGCTTCGACCAAAGCCGCCTGCCCTGCGGCGGCCTCGATCCCGGTTCCGGCGAGGGCTGCGCGCAAGTCATCCAGATGTGTTTCATAGGCCGTGATCGCGATATCGGCCTTCAGACGTTTGGCATCGTCGGCCAACAAGGCAACATTCGCACCGCCTGTCAGCGCCACGATGTCATAGCTGGCAGGATCGCGGGAAATCAGATCAACCGTGTTCTGCCCGACGGATCCTGTTGCCCCGAAAATCGAGACTTTGCGCATCACATATCTCCGGGCGCGTAAAGCAGACCAGCTAGCAACACAAACAATGCCGCGCCCATCATGCCATCAAATCGATCCAGAAATCCGCCGTGCCCCGGGATCAGGTTCGAGCTGTCCTTGATCCCAACTCTTCGCTTTAGCGCGCTTTCGGCGATGTCGCCCGCCTGTGAGAACATCGATGCCAGAATCGAGATCACAACCAGTCGCACCCCGTACCCGCCGTAGATCGCAAACCCAATACCAACAATCGCAGCAGCAACCCAACCGCCTGCTGTTCCTGACCAGGTTTTCTTGGGGCTGATGGCAGGCCAAAACTTTGGCCCACCGATAGCTTTGCCAATGAAATAGCCTGCAACATCGGTTGCGACGACCACGCCGATCAACCACAGCATCCACTCGAACCCCATGTTCTCGCGGATCGAAATGAAGCCCAGCCCCGCACAGGTGATCCAAAAGGCAAACATGCCGTAGAGGCCGCGTTGTTTGGTGATCTGCCCCACACCAACGAGCGCCAGCGAGAGCAACACTGGCAGCACAAAGAGTGCTGGGATGTGATAGCTGAGCACCACGGCCGCAGCCGTCAATAGCGCAAGTTGATTGGCAACCTGAGGTTTGGCCGGATCGATCATCCTGACAAGTTCCCAGGTCATGATCCCACAGGCCGCTGCGATGAAGGCCTCAAACCAAAGACCACCCAACCAGACTTCGACCGCGCCGATTGCCACCAGCACAATTGCCGAACCGACGCGTGCGGTAAGATCTGACCAACGTCCTTCACTCATTTCTTGACCGCTCCGAACCGGCGGTCTCGACTACCATAGCCTCGACATAGCCGCCCCAGTTCTTCCGCGGTGAAATCCGGCCATAGTGTGTCGATGAACTCGTATTCGGCATAGGCCGACTGCCACAGAAGGAAGTTTGAAATCCGCGCCTCACCGCTGGTTCGAATAACCAGATCGGGATCTGGCAGCACATGCGTATCCAGGTAACGCGGCAGAGTTTCCTCGTCCACATCCTCGGGTCGAAGCTTGCCTTCGGCGACATCCTGAGCCAACCGCTTGGTTGCCCGCGCCACCTCATCCCGACCGCCGTAGTTTAGCGCAATCGTCAGATGAACCCCTTCATTTCTACTGGTCTGCACCTCCAACTGATCCATCAGCGAAATCAGTTTGGCATCCAGCCTCACCCTGTCTCCGATAAAGCGAACCCGAACGCCTCTGGCGTCCAGCGCACGGGTTTCCTTGGCAATGTAGCGGCGAAACAGGCTCATCAACCCGGCCACTTCGACCTGAGTACGCTTCCAGTTCTCGGTGGAAAACGCAAATATTGTTAAATACTTAACACCCAAACTCGGGCAAGCTTCAACAACTTCGCGTACACGTTTGGCGCCAGCATGGTGGCCAAACAGGCGAGGACGCCCTCGGGCCTGTGCCCAACGCCCATTGCCATCCATGATGATGGCGACATGACGTGGGCCTGCCGGTGGGTCGGAATACGGGTCCTTGGGCATCGGCGCGCCGTTCAAACCTGCATGATTTCGGCTTGTTTGGTCTCCAGCGCATCGTCGACGACTTTGATCATCTTGTCGGTCAGTTCCTGCACTTCGGCCTCCCAGAACTTTTGATCGTCCTCGGAGACTTCACCATCAGACTTGGCTTTCTTGATCTGATCCATACCGTCGCGGCGCACGTTACGTACCGAAATGCGCGCGTTTTCTGCATACTGTCCCGCAACCTTGGTCAATTCGCGGCGGCGTTCTTCGTTCAATTCGGGGATGGGCAGCATGATGATGGTGCCGTTGAGCTGCGGGTTAATACCCAGGCCGCTTTCACGGATGGCTTTTTCCACCTTGCCCACCAAGGACTTGTCCCAAACGTTGATAGTGACCATGCGCGGCTCGGGCACGTTCACGGTGCCGACCTGGTTGATCGGCGTCATCGAACCATATGCGTCTACCATCACCGGTTCCAGCATCGAACCCGACGCACGCCCCGTACGTAAAGACGCAAATTCGGTTTTCAAATTGGCCATGGCGCCGTCCATGCGGCGTTCAAGGTCATCTGTATCAAGCATAAATTCGTCAGACATGCTGCCCACTCCCCTTAACAGGATTATCGGTTGCCAAAGCCTATAGCCTTAGCCGGATACCTTTGTATAGGTGCCCTTGCCTGCCAGAATGCCACGGAACCCACCCGGTTCGTCCAGTCCAAAGACGATCAGCGGCAGATTGTTGTCCCGCGCCAAAGCAATTGCAGAGGCATCCATGACCCGAAGGCGCTTGGCCAGAACGTCATCATAGCTCACCGCATCGTAACGCACTGCGTCGTCATTTGTGGCCGGGTCCTTGTCATAAACACCGTCGACACCGTTCTTACCCATGAAAATTGCCTCGCAGGCCATTTCATTGGCACGCAGGGTCGCTGCCGTATCTGTGGTGAAATACGGGTTGCCGGTACCGGCGGCAAAGATGCAGACACGTTTCTTTTCAAGGTGGCGCACCGCGCGGCGGCGAATGTAAGGCTCTGCCACTTCGTCCATTCGGATGGCGCTAATAACGCGTGTGAACACGCCGACCCCTTCCAATGCAGATTGCATGGCCAAAGCATTCATTACAGTGGCCAGCATCCCCATGTAATCCGCCGTGGTGCGCTCCATCCCCTGGGCCGAGCCGCTGAGCCCGCGAAAGATGTTGCCCCCGCCGATGACCATACAGATCTCGACACCTAGGTCATGCACGCGTTTCACTTCTTCTGCGACACGCAGAACCGTAGGTGGATGCAGACCAAATCCCTGGTCCCCCATCAATGCCTCCCCCGAAATCTTGAGCATCACACGCTTATAAGTGGTTTCGGGTTGCTCGGTCCCTGTTTCAGGTTCATTCGAGGAAGAAGGGGTCATGTTGCACTCCGGGCTCACACGGGGTTAGTTTCCGGCGCAAAATGAAGGAAAAGACTGCTGGGTTCAATGCGGTATGCAACCAAAGACGCTGGATTCTCGTGAGGCCCGGAAATAAGAAATGACGATGCTGAACAAACTGCCGGATATCCCGGACGACAGACCGGTGCTGATTGCTGGTCCAACCGCATCAGGAAAATCGGCACTTGCGCTGGATATTGCCCAACGTCACGGTGGGGTAATCATCAACGCTGACGCCAGTCAAATTTATGACTGCTGGCGCGTTATCACCGCCTGTCCGTCGATCGACGAAGAAGCGCAAGCGCCCCATGCTCTTTACCGTCATGTCGCGTATGATGCACAATACTCGGCCGGTCATTGGCTCCGCGAGGTGTCACCGATGCTGCGCTCAGGGCAGCGTCCGATCATCGTGGGCGGAACTGGCCTTTATTTCAACACCCTGACCCAAGGCATGGTCGACATCCCCGCAACGCCCCCTAGCGTTCGCCAACGAGCAGATGAGTTGCCTCTGGACGTTTTGCTCCAGGAACTCGACAGCGAAACGGCGGCCCGCATCGATCTCAAGAATCGGGCTAGAGTTCAACGTGCATGGGAAGTTCTGACTGCAACCGGACGCCCGCTTGCAACATGGCAGGACGAAACCCCACCGCCGCTGTTGCCGGTCGCAAAAACCGTTCCGATTGTTTTTGATGTCGACAAGGATTGGTTAACTGCACGGATCGAGCGCCGGTTTGACTTGATGCTGGAAATGGGGGCGCTGGAAGAAGTCGAGGCAATGGTCGACCGATACGATCCACTATTACCATCCTGCAGAGCAATCGGCGTCCCAGAATTGACCGACTACATCCTGGGCAAGACGGATCTTGCGACAGCTCGCGACCGGGCAACAATTGCTACACGGCAATTTGCCAAACGTCAGCGCACCTGGTTTCGCGGACGAATGAGGAATTGGCACCATCTCTCGCCAACATGAACAATGACAGTTAAGCTAAGGGAAATCATTGTTTAAAATTCAATTACATGTTGTAACTCCGATCCATAACAGGGGCAATTTGTCAGAATATTCCAACTGATGGCATTCAATCCGACCGAATCACCTTTGATCCGCCTGAGATCCCTGGCGCAAGTCACTCGGGCGGGGCGCTGGCAACTCGAACTTCCGCATGATCGTTCCGAGCACGTCTTGATCTGGATTACGCAGGGTCAGGGTACGGCGTTGATGGATGGCGTCAAAATCGGATTGGGGTCGCACAATGTCTTGTTCGTTCCCTCGCGACATCTGATGGCGGTATCCACCGGGCGTCAAACGTTGGGCCATGTTCTGATGGTTCCGCCCGGCAGCAATTTAACCCTGCCGCAAACCCCCTACACCTGCGTATCCGCGAAACGGCTTCGCAGACTGAACTGACCAGCTTGCTGGACTCACTGTCGCGCGAGCAGGAAACTGACCGGCCGTTGACCCAAAGCGCCATGCTGGCCTTGTGCGATTTAGCTGGCATCTGGTTGCGACGTCACATCGATTTGGCCAGGCCGTCACGACGTGAACTCGCCTCTCGCAAATTGTCTCGGAAGTACTTTGCGCGCCTGGTCACTTCGTTTGCTGACGGGGGTACAATGGCAGACCATGCCGCAGCCCTTGGCGTGACCCCAACCCATTTGGCCCGCGTCAGTAAGTTTGAAACGGGAGAAACCGCCGCAGCCTTGCTTACAGGCCGGATTTTGCATGCCTCGCAAACTCTTCTGGGGGCGACAGATTATCCTATTCAGGACATCGCAGGTCACCTGGGCTTTCATAGTGCCGCTTATTTCACGCGTTTCATTCAACAACATACCGGGCTGACACCATCTGTCGTCAGGAAGACGATGAAAATTGATCCTTCGTTCGGCTAAGCCAATGCCCAATTTTGACAAGTCGTTTTTTTGCAGTGCAAATGTCGTTTTTGTGCGCTGGAATGACGAAACCAAACATTGACGTATCCCAAAATCTGGTGCCGAATGTCGTTCATGGGGAAATGTCGCTTCCACAACAGATACATCCGTGAACAAGACGCGTGCTTGCGTGTAATGGTCACGTGACTCCTCCAAAAATCAGAAATGCGTCACAGGGAGAACTAAATGACACATAAAACACTCACAGGTGCACCCGTACATTGGGCCGCCGAAATGCATGCACAGGAGTTCCGCGAAGGGAAACTGAACCGCCGTGAGTTCCTGACCCGTGCCACTGGCCTGGGTGTGACAGCCGCTGCCGCCTATGGCATGATCGGGCTGTCCACCCCTGCAGCGGCGGCCGGTGAAGCCAAAGAAGGTGGCACGCTCCGCATCCAGATGGAAGTCCGCGCGCTCAAGGATCCGCGCACCTACGACTGGTCGCAGATCGCCAACTTCAGCCGCGGTTCACTGGAATATCTCGTCCAATACAACTCGGACGGTACGTTCAACGGCATGCTGCTGGAAAGCTGGGAAGTTAACGAAGACGCCACCGTCTACACTCTGAACGTCCGCAAGGGCGTCAAGTGGAACAACGGTGAGGACTTTACCGCCGACGACGTGGCGTTCAACGTGGCCCGCTGGTGTGACAAGAGCTCGGAAACCAACTCGATGGCGGGTCGTTTCGCGACCCTGGTCGACACCGAAACCGGTCAGGCCATCGAAGGCGGCATCGAAGTTGTGGACAGCCACACTGTCAAGCTGAACCTGCCTGCATCCGACATCTCGCTGATCCCGGGCATGGCCGATTATCCTGCGGCCATCGTTCACCAGAGCTTTAGCGAAAACGACCTGCTGAACAACGTGGGCACCGGCCCTTACTCGATGGAATCGCTCGAAGTTGGCGTGAAATCGGTACTGGTTCGCAACGAAGGCCATACCTGGTGGGGCACCGATGTCTTTGGCAAGCCGCCGCTCGACCGGATCGAATTCATCGACTACGGCACCGACCCGTCTGCATGGTTGGCCGCGTTGGAGTCCGATGAAGTCGACATGCTGTATGAATCCGTGGGTGAATTCATCGACGTCATGGACGGCCTAGGCTATGCGAAGTCCGAAGTTGTCACCATGAACACCATCGTGGTTCGCCCGAACCAGCTGGCTGAAGTGGACGGCATGAAGCCCTACGCGGACAAGCGCGTCCGTCAGGCTCTGCAGATGGCCGTCGACAACTCGGTCTGCACTGGAACTGGGCTTTGGTGGCCGCGGCGCGCCTGCGGAAAACCACCACGTCGGTCCGATCCACCCCGAGTATGCCGAACTGCCGCCGCAGAAGGTTGATCCCGAAGGCGCGCGCAAGCTGATGGAAGAGGCCGGCATGGCCGATTTCGAGCACGAGCTGCTGTCGATCGACGACGACTGGCGCCGTAACACCACTGACGCCGTCGCCGCGCAGCTGCGTGACGCTGGCATCAAAGTCAAGCGGACCGTTCTGCCGGGCAACACCTTCTGGAACGACTGGGCCAAATATCCCTACAGCTCGACCAACTGGAACCACCGCCCACTGGGCGTCCAAATCTGGGCACTCGCCTATAAGTCGGGTGAAGCCTGGAACGAGTTTGGCTGGGCCAACCCCGAGTTCGACTCCCTGCTGCAGGACGCACTGGCCATTGCTGACGCGGACAAGCGCCGCGAAGTGTCGGCCAAAGGTCAGGCCATGATCCAGGAAGAAGGCATCACGGTTCAGCCTTACTGGCGTTCGCTTTACCGTCACATGAAAGAGGGCCTGGTGAACACCGACATGCACGTCTCGTTCGAGATGCACCTCTACAAATATGGTTGGGCAGCTTAAGCTGACCGCCTGACAAATCTCCCAATTGGGGGGCCGGTATTCGGCCCCCTATCCAGCCGCAGACAGACGTGCGCAACGTGCCGATGTCAGAGGCCAGACAATGGTCCAAAACTGTACTGCGGATAGACCTGACCAACAGGGGCCATCATGGGACTGTTCATACTCCGACGGTTTGGCGTCATGCTGCTCACAGCACTTTGCCTTACTTTCGTGGTCTTCTTTCTGACCAATCTTTATCCAAACCTAGAAAAACTCGCTAAGACCCAGGGCAACCAACGCATGAGCGACGAGCAAGTCGCCAACTGGTTGGAAAACCGTGGCTATTCACAGCCTTTGTTGGTGAAGTACGGCCAATGGCTGGGCGTTGCGCCCGGGTTCACCAACACGCTGGCTGACGGCCAAGTTGTTGGCAATTGCGTTCGCCCCGGAGTAGCGCCCGAAGACACCGCAACGTTCTGTGGCGTTCTGCAAGGGGAGTGGGGTCAATCCACCGTCTTCAAGGACGATGTAGGCTCTATTGTCTCGAAACGTTTGGGCAATACAGGCTACCTTATGTTCTGGGTTCTGGTCCTGATGATCCCATCGGCGCTGATCGTGGGCGTTCTTGCCGGGATGAAAGAGGGTTCGTTCCTAGATCGGTCTTTGTCGACCTTCTCGATTATCACCACGGCGACGCCGGAATATGTCTCGGGCGTTATCTTCATCGCGATCTTCACGTCGTCCACGGTGGGCCTGAAATGGTTCAAGGGCACGGCGACCTCGGCGATGGACAACCCGACGTTCGAAAACTTCTTTCTGCCGGTGCTGACCATCTCGCTATACGGCATGGGTTACATCGCTCGAATGACACGCGCCTCGATGACCGAGGTCATGACCGCGCAATACATCCGAACCGCGCGGCTTAAGGGGGTATCATTCCCCAATATCGTGATGAAACACGCCCTGCGCAACGCGCTGATCGCGCCCTTTACCGTCATCATGCTGCAGTTCCCATGGCTGCTGAACGGCGTGGTGATCGTCGAGACCCTGTTCAACTACAAGGGCTTCGGCTGGGCGCTGGTTCAGGCCGCGGGCAACAACGACATTCAGCTCTTGCTGGCGATCTCGGTCGTGTCGGTCTTTGTGGTGCTGTTCACACAGCTCATATCAGACATCGGCTATGTCTACCTCAATCCGCGCATTCGCATTTCGTAAGGGAGGATAAGAATTATGGAACCCCTTTCGAATTGGGAAATCATCGGACGCGTGCTGTATCAGTTCTCGTCTGTTTGGGTCGCGCTGATCCTTCTCTTTGCCCTTTCGGTCGCGTTCAAGCGTCGACTGGGCCTCTATGGCAAACTGTTTGACAGCCCTATCGGCATGATCGGCTTTGGTCTTGTCATGTTCTGGGTCTTCACCGGCATCTTTGGCGCCATGGATCTGATCGTGACTCATGATCCGCTCAGCCAGGTTTCGGGCATGAAGAACAAAGTGCCCGGTACCCCCTTGAACGGTGCCGAAGAGGGCGAATATGCCTGGTATCTGCTGGGCGGTGACAACCTGGCCCGCGATGTCTTCAGCCGCATGGTGAGCGGGGCATGGATCGTGGTGCAGATCGCACCGCTGGCGACGCTCTTTGCGTTCATGGTTGGTATCACTTTGGGCTTGCCTGCGGGCTACTACGGTGGACGTCTCGACACATTCCTGTCGTTTCTGGCGAACCTGATCCTGGCCTTCCCGGTGATCTTGCTGTTCTACCTGCTGGTCACGCCCGAGATCGTGGCAACCGGTGTGCCGAACTATATGGCGGCCGTGCTGTTCATCTTCCCGATCGTGTTCATCGGCGTTCTGCTGAACTCACGTTACTACACTCGCCCCAACTTCCGCACACCGCTGCTGATCGGGGTGCTGGGTGTTGCGATCTGGCTGTATCTGGCGCTGATCTCGACCAGCGGTTACGTGGTCAACAATGGCGACGTGGCGATCCCGGGCCTGCCCTCGGTACTCGATCCGTTCGACATTCCGGGGGGTATCCTTGTGGTCTTTGTCTCGGTGGTCTTCGTCAACTCGCCCACGGTGTTCCGCATCGTGCGCGGTCTGGCGCTGGACATCAAAACCCGCGACTATGTGGCTGCCGCGCAAACCCGGGGCGAGGGTCCATGGTACATCATGCTGTGGGAGATCCTGCCCAACGCACGTGGGCCGCTGATCGTCGATTTCTGCCTGCGCATCGGCTATACCACCATCCTGCTGGGGACCTTGGGCTTCTTTGGTCTGGGCCTACCGCCGGAAAGCCCGGATTGGGGTTCAACCATCAATGAGGGCCGCAAGCTCTTGTCGATCTACCTGCACCCTGCCCTGCCACCCGCCTTTGCTCTGCTTAGCTTGGTGCTGGGTTTGAACCTACTGGCGGATGGTCTGCGCGAAGAAAGTCTGAAGGACTGATGTGATCGAGGCCGGGGGCTTTGCCCCCGGACCCCCGGGATATTTGGAGCAAGAGGAAAAGACACCCTCTATCCTGCTCCAACAGGGAGAAACAAAATGAACAAAATGGCGGAATATGACGGCCCGATCCTAGAGATCGATAAGCTGTCCATCTCATTCTTTACCCGCCTGCGGGAAATTCCTGCGGTAATGGATTTCTCGGTCACTGTGCAACCCGGCGAGGCCGTGGGCCTTGTGGGTGAATCAGGCTGCGGCAAGTCCACTGTGGCCCTTGGCGTCATGCAAGACCTTGGCAAGAACGGTCGTGTCGTTGGCGGCTCGATCAAGTTCAAAGGCCGCGATCTGGCCGAGATGAGCGCCGAAGAGCTGCGCGATATACGCGGTAATGAGATCGCGATGATCTATCAGGAGCCGATGGCCTCGCTGAACCCGGCGATGAAGATCGGCAAACAGCTGATGGAAGTGCCGATGATTCACGAAGGGGTCAACGAAAAGGAAGCTTATCAACGGGCCCTTGAAGTTGTCACCGACGTGCGCCTGCCCGACCCCGAGCGGATGCTGAATTCATTTCCACACCAGCTGTCGGGCGGTCAGCAGCAGCGCATCGTCATCGCCATGGCGCTGATGTCCAAACCGGCGCTGCTGATCCTGGATGAGCCGACGACTGCGCTCGACGTGACTGTTGAGGCTGCCGTGGTCGAACTGGTCAAGGATCTGGGCAAGAAATACGGCACTTCGATGCTGTTCATTTCGCACAATTTGGGACTGGTACTCGAAACCTGCGACCGTCTGTGTGTGATGTATTCGGGTGAAGCGGTCGAACGCGGCTCGATCAAGGATGTCTTTGACGAAATGCAGCACCCTTATACGCAGGCGCTGTTCCGCTCGATCCCGTTGCCGGGCGCTGACAAGAACGCACGACCGCTGATTGCGATTCCGGGCAACTTCCCCTACCCCACGAGCGCCCCCCGGCTGCAACTTTGGCCCGCGCTGCGATTACTTTGAGGAAGGCCGATGTGATGCGACCGATATCCTCATGGAGCCGGTGCCAGGCAATGATCGGCACCACACCAGGTGCTTGAAATTCCAGGAAATCGATTGGAACGCACCGCTGGAGTTGGCTGAGCAAAAAGAAAAGGGCGAGATCGGCAAGGTCGTCCTGAAGATGGACAACCTCAAGAAGTACTACGAGGTCGCGGCCAATGCACTCTTTGGGGGCGGCGAGAAGAAGGTGGTCAAGGCCAACGAAACCTTGTCATTCGAGGCGCGCGAATCCGAGACGTTGGCTATCGTGGGCGAATCCGGCTGCGGCAAGTCGACATTTGCCAAGGTTCTGATGGGGCTTGAGACAGCCACCGAAGGCCAGATTCTGCTGGACAACCGCAACATCGAAAGCCTGCCCATCGAAGAGCGTGACGCCAAGACGGTTGGCGAGGTTCAGATGGTGTTCCAGAACCCGTTTGACACGCTGAACCCGTCGATGACTGTGGGGCGGCAGATCATTCGTGCGCTGGAAATCTTTGGCATCGGCAATTCCGAGGCCGAGCGCAGGAAGCGGATGCTGGAACTGCTGGATCTGGTCAAACTGCCCCGCGCCTTTGCAGAGCGAATGCCCAGACAGCTGTCAGGTGGTCAGAAACAGCGCGTTGGTATCGCCCGTGCCTTTGCAGGTGATGCGCGCATCGTTGTGGCGGATGAACCCGTCTCGGCGCTGGATGTGTCCGTGCAGGCGGCAGTGACGGACCTGTTGATGGAGATTCAGCGCGAACAGAAGACAACGCTGCTGTTCATTAGCCACGACCTGTCGATCGTGCGTTACCTCAGCGACCGGGTCATGGTGATGTATCTGGGTCATGTGGTCGAGTTGGGAACAACTGATCAGGTCTTTAGCCCGCCCTACCATCCCTATACCGAGGCGCTGCTATCAGCTGTTCCAATCGCAGACACATCGGTCGAGAAAGAGCACATCGTACTTGAAGGCGACATTCCATCCGCGATGAACCCGCCGCCGGGTTGCCCGTTCCAGACGCGTTGCCGCTGGAAGTCCGAAGTGAGTGGTGGCCTGTGCGAGAAAGAGGTACCGCCGGTGCGGACCTTGGCCGAAGGGCATCAGGTAAAATGCCACCTCAGCGACGAAACGCTCGAGAAGATGCAACCGGTGATCAAGATCGCGGCGGAATAACATCCGCGTGTCATCTCAATAACATGCGGCCCGTCTGTATCAGACGGGCCGTTTTTTGTTGAACTATTGGCAAAAGAGATCTCAACACATACCGGGAGCGCTCCCGCGCCCGCACGATCCCGACTTCGTCGGCCCCGCTGGCGGCCTTGGGTCGGGCGCCTCGCTTATCGCTCGGCGCGAGCCCGCTTGGGGAAGCAGGTTCGCCACAAACACCAACCGCCGAGCGTAGCGAGGCCCGGCCCAACGGGAGGAGGTTTTTCGTCAGAAAAATTGACGACGGGCGGGAGCGTCCCTTCCTCTGACCGGCATGATTGGCGGGCGACCTAGGTATAGCACGCCCTTACATACAGGACGCACTCTACTCGTGGTTAGCTTGTCAGGGCGTGATTGCCGAAATACATAAACTCGGCATTCATGCCCGCGACCTCTCCGGCCTCGAGCTTGAGAGAGGCGCTGTCGAGAATCTTGTAGCTCTTTTGGGATTTCACCCATTCATCTGCGTCCTGCAGAGTTGTGAGCGTGTAGGATGTGGTCTCACTCAGGTAATGGGTCGGAATGATCACCTTGGGTTTCAGTTTGGACACGATGTCATCACCCTGCCCGTAGCTGAGGATGTGCTGTGACCCATCCACTGGGAGCGTCAGCACATCGACCTGACCGATAGCGTCCCAGAACTCTTGCGGCGGGTTGTGGCGGTTGTCGCCCCAGATCAGCGTGCGGATGCCGCCGGTTTCCACCAGGTAAACCACCATATCCATGTGACCCACGTTGTTGGGCGGACAGGCCTCGACCCCGAACTCTGCCAACGCGTTGGTCCAATTGTACCAGCCCGGCGCGACACAGGCGTGTTTGTCGGCAAATCCGGTAATTTTCAGGTCGGCAAATTCGAAATTCCCGGCCATCCGATCCAGCACCATGGTGGACACAGGTCGTTCGATGGCGTCGTGGTCAAAATGGGCATGTGTGGACATGGTGATATCGACCGGGATCTGCGGGAATTCGTTCTTAAACCACAGCCCCCATGCACCCGAGGGATCATCGCGCCAGGGATCAAACAGCACCGTCGCCCCGTTGGGCGAAGTGATTTTGATCGCGCAATGGCCGTAATAGTCGATCCCCACCACCCCGGTCGAGGCCTGACCCGTGCTGCCTTGCAGGTCCAAGACGTGGTTGTTGTTGCCCGGTTGCATCCAGGCCAAAGATTGCGCTTGGGCGGGTTTGGCCCCGATCAACCCGGCGGTTGCGCCCACACCTGCTGCACCTGCGGCCATGAAGAATGATCGCCGGGACAGGCCCGGTGCCATATCGTCCTTTTGGCCGTTCACGATGGTAGGTTTCAGATCTTTCCGATCCATGTCTTGTCTCCCTGTTTCTCGGCCCAGTTACGGGGCTCTGGGAACAGGCTAGCGGTGAGAGGACCTTAGGATCAGATCAGAAAAATCATGGGGGAATATGGGGGCGATCCCCTTACTTCATGTTCACGAAATCGCGAGCAGATGGCTGCGCAGATTCGATCCGCGCCCCTCAAGCCCCAATTTCCGTCGGATATTGTTGCGATGAAAGTCGATGGTCGAGGTTTCGCGCGAAAGCGTTTTGGCGATGTCCTTGGTGGTTTTTCCAGCCATCACCATCTGCGCCACCTCGATCTCGGTCGGGGTCATGATGGCAAATGCCTCGGACAGCTGGTCGGTCATGGCGGATGTTATCTGGTCCAGGTTCTGCTGCGCCAGATCCAGATAGGACCGCTGCGGCTCTGTCTGCCCGATCCGGTCGCGAAGCCGCTCCAGATAAGGCCAAACCATCGATCGCACTTGAGACAGGATTTCCTCGTCCCGCGCGCGGCGTTCGTCCTCGACACTGCTCAGCAATACCCGCAGCGCAGTGTTGGCCTCTTGTAATGCACGGGTGCGGTCATCGACGCGCTGCTCCAGATGTTCCATCGTTTCGGTCAACTTTGCCTCAAGTGCGCGGCGTAGATAAACCTCTTGCAGCAAAGCCAAATCCTGTTCGACCAGCCGCGCGAATTGCGCCAGCCCTTCGCGAAACAACAGCGCCCGGCGGTTGCGATCCCTGTCTAACACGCAGATGGTGCCAAAGATTGCCCCATCTGGCCATTTCAACGGCAGGCCAATGTAAAACGCCATACCGTGTTCAAGATCCTCGTTATCCTGCCATCGGGGGTCACAGGTGGCGTCCTCGACCACCAATTCACCATCATTTTCAAACACGCCCTGACAATACAGCTTGGGGTTCAACCGAAACTCCATCCCCACCGGATAAGGGTTGTCGGGGTGATCGCTGGTCACCAAAACCGAGTGTTCTGGGGCGTCCGTTTTCATGATCAGGCTGGCAGGGACATCCGCCAGACGGGCCACCAGATCGACCAAACGCTGCCAGTTCTTCAATGTCTCTGGCCGAATATGGGGCACATCTTGGGGCATAGGCGGACCTGCGGGCGTTGGGCATTCTTGCCCAACAGCCTAGGACCGCGCGAACGCGGCAATCAAGCCTGGCTTACGCCGCTGTGCGGCATGGCTTATTCGCCCTCAAGCAGCGGCTCATATCTTTCATCCGTCAGCGTTTTCAGAAAGGCCACCAGTGCATCAATCCGTTGATCATCCAATGCAGGCCCGTGGGTCAGTTCCTTGACAGCCAGGTTTTGCGGCACCTCGGGCCAGCGCCAGGGCTTACCAGTTTCGGGGTTGATATGTCTGGCTTCGGCTCTGGTGTTGTACTTGTTGTAAAACAGGATCACCGTTCGCAGATCATTGAACACACCGTTGTGCATATAGGGGCCGGTGACGGCCACGTTGCGCAGCGTTGGCACCTTGAATTTGCCACCTTGTGCAGGGTCATTAACCAAGGGATTTGCCAGCAGCCCGAGGTCCTTCATCTCCGCCCCGACACCGTTCACGGCCCGCGCATTCAGATTTGGGGGCACGCCAATGTTGTGATAGGTGTAATCGGTGAAGGTTTCGGCCGTGTCTATCGGGCTGGCCTTCAATTGGTGGCATTGGTTGCAGTTGGTGAACTGTTCGGAAAAGAACAGAACACGCCCCAATTCTTCATCGCGGGTCAGCTCCACTTCACCACGTAAATAGCGATCATATTTGCTGTCAAATGGCGCAAACTGCTCAGTTGTTTCAAAAGCCGCAATCGCCTGTGTCATTGCAGCATAAGCTTGCTCTGGTTGACTTTGGACATCCACATCATAAAGGGACTGAAAGGCCGTGACATAATCCGCGTTCTGCGCCAGCCGTCGCGCGACTGCAGATTTGTGAGGCATCCCCATCTCAATCGGGTTCAGTGGTGGTCCACCTGCCTGCCTGGCCAGATCGGGCTCTCGCCCGTCCCAGAACATGCCTCCGACCCATTCACCATCTTCATTCAGATGAAACGCGGGCGTCAGTGCTGCATAGCTTGCAGTAGGCGCGTTGCGATCCCCAAGTGACACCCCGTCATCACCAAGGGAAACCGCTGTACCCGCGTCTGTTTCACGGGGATCAGCAAACCCAGTTTCCGGATCATGGCAACTGGCACAGGACTGCGTTCGGTTGGCCGATAAATCTGTATCAAAATACAACGCCTCGCCCAGATCTTCAACGCTGCCAAACTGCGCAAAAGCGGCATGCGTTGATAGAACGGCCGAAGTTACAAAAGCTGAGAAACAGATGCGGAATGGAGGCATGCACTGGGTCTCCGTATAGTCAGGCCGGACGAGTTAACCCAAAGCGCCTACGCGGAAAATTGATCCAGCGCAATTCCTATGTGTTTTTGTCAGAAAATTTCTGCCTGGCCTCAGCCACCCCAGATCTTTTTAACGTAGTGTTTCGTTTCTTTGTAAGGCGGCACACCACCATACCTTTTTACGGCTTCGGGACCAGCGTTGTAGGCCGCCAGTGCCAGTCGCCAGGACTTGAACTCTCGATACTGACGAGACAGGTAGCGTGCTCCACCATCGAGGTTCTGATAGGGGTCTTTCGGGTTTACACCCAAAGAGCGCGCAGTGGTAAGCATCAATTGTGCCAGGCCCAATGCCCCCTTGTGCGATTTAGCGTGCGGGTTCCAATTGCTTTCCTGTTGGACCAACCTCAGGAACAATTCTTCCGGAACATTGTGCCGACGTGCCGCCTCTCGTGCCATGCTCATATATTTACCGCGGTACTTCCCGGTATAACGCTTGTCGAAGGTTCCGTAAGAGCTCGGTGGTTTGAGGCGCGTGGAGTTCTCGTACTGGCTTGCGCCACGGGTATCGAGAAATTTTGCCTGATTGCGAAACATGTCGCGACGGTTCTTGCTCGAGAACATATCCGCATAAACAGGCGCTGACGTCAGCCCCATCGATACAACCACAATCCCAAGGCCCAGCCTGCGCATCAATCAGCCCTACTCGTTTACCCTCGCGGCAGACTATACAAAAACTGCACCGAATTGAAAGACACGGCTTTTGCCTTCGTGATCATGCGCAAAAATCTGCGGCCATCGGGTCATGATCATATGGCCGATCCACCTTGTGGGCCGTATAAGTTCAAGTGATCAGACCGAAACAGATTCGGTTCACTTGAAAAAAACAACGCGGGGAATTCTATGGTAAGCTCAGTCAACAAAGTCATTCTTATCGGTAATCTGGGCCGCGACCCCGAGGTGCGCTCGTTTCAGAACGGCGGAAAGGTTTGCAACCTGCGCATTGCGACCTCGGAAAACTGGAAGGATCGCAACACAGGTGAGCGCCGTGAAAGAACCGAATGGCATTCGGTTGCGATCTTCAACGAGGGCCTGGTGCGCGTGGCAGAGCAATATCTGCGCAAAGGTTCAAAGGTCTATGTCGAAGGTCAGTTGCAAACCCGCAAATGGCAGGATCAGTCTGGGCAGGATCGCTACTCAACCGAGGTCGTCCTGCAAGGTTTCGGATCAACGCTAACCATGCTGGACGGGCGCGGCGAAGGCGGCGGTGGCGGCTTTGGCGGTGGTGGTCAAGCAGGTGGTGGATACAGCGACGGTGGCTATGACAGCGGTCCGGCAAGTGGTGACCCCTACGGCGGAGCTCCCCAGGGTGGTGGTGGTCGCGGCCCAGCTTCGGGTGGCATCGACGACGATGAAATCCCGTTCTGAACACTGAACAGACGAAAGTCACAAACCGACAAACACCGTCGATCTCGATTGAAAGAAACGTATCGAGATCGACGTTAAACAACACGGCTGCGTTGCCCGCTGGGGTGCTTTGAAGTGATCGAAAACTAGGATTTCCTGACGAGAAACTCTAGGCATTGGGGCAAATCCAAATGACAAAAAAGACATCTGGTTCGACTAACTCCAATGGCGCTCTGCAAGCTTCAGGACAAATATCTGTCGCAAGACCCGCAAAGCCAGAAGGACAGCCCAGCATCTTTCTTGCCGTGCCCTCATACAAAGACAGTTTCTGCGGTGACTTCGTCGCCAGTTTGATGGGATTGACAACCTGGGCCCAGAAAACGGGCACACGGCTGAAACTGCAAATGTTCAACTACGCAGACATCTCGGCTACCCGAAATATTCTGCTTTCAATGTTTTACTATGAACAAACTGACTTTACGCATCTGCTGTTCATTGATGATGACATGGGATTTGACACCAAACTATTGGTGGATAGCTTGGCCTTAGATCAGGATGTTGTTGGTGCGTTCTATCCCAAGAGAAGCGTTGATCTTCGGGGACTGCATTCCAGCGCAGATAGGGACTTTGACACAGCTTACGCAAATTCCACTGGGTTTGTAGGTCAGAAATCCAAGGTTTCGTTCAAGAAAGGGCGATTTGTGACGGCCGACTACGTCGGGACCGGCTTTATGCTGCTCCGTCGATCGGGAATAGACAACTTGATCAAGAAAATGCCCGGTGTCGTTCAAGAAAAGCGCTATGATGGCGTTCTTGGGGAACAGAGATTGCCTAAGTATCTAATCGCCTTTGACCGGACGCTGGTGAACGGCCGAGAGTACTCAGAGGACTACGCCTTTTGCCTCAGGCATCGAAAGGCAGGAGGCAAAGTTTGGGCCGCCGAAGACGCAAGTCTGACCCATGTTGGACAGATCAAGGTCAATTCACGATTTGACAAGTTGTAAGTCGCACCAATTCGGTAACACGTCACAGCGCAGGCTCTTGTTGTTGCCTCGCGAGGTTAGTTCCGTCACACAGACAAGGCGTCTTGCATCAAGTCGGTAACTTGCGATCTTGTTACCTCGTCAGTCACGAAAGCCGCCCCTATTCCCCGCGCAAGGATGAAACGCAGCTGGCCATCGACGACCTTCTTGTCTTGCCCCATAAGTTCTACCAGCGCCTGCGCATCCGGTAGATCCCCCGGAACATCAGACAGGTCCGTTTTCATGCCCATTGCCCGGAGGTGGGCACGTACACGGCTGGGATCTTCTTGAGAACACAGACCCAATCGAGACGACATTTCGAAGGCAAGTGCGCAACCGATCGCCACCCCTTCGCCGTGCAGAAGGCGATTGGAATATCCGGTTGCAGCTTCAAGCGCGTGGCAGAACGTATGTCCAAGGTTCAATAAGGCCCGGTCGCCCTGCTCTGTCTCGTCCCGCGAGACGATGTCGGCCTTCATTTGAACCGAACGTGTAACCGCATGCACCCGCGCCGCCATATCCCCGGCTGCAAGGTCAGGGCCATGCTGTTCCAGCCAGTCAAAGAACTCTGCGTCCCCCAACAGCCCGTATTTAACCACCTCTCCATATCCCGATAGGAAGTCACGTTGCGGCAACGCCGCCAGCACCGCCGTATCAGCCAACACCAGCGAAGGTTGATGAAACGCCCCAATCAGGTTTTTACCTACGGGAGAGTTGATGCCGGTCTTGCCCCCGACCGAACTATCGACTTGTGCCAAAAGAGAGGTCGGAATTTGCACGAATCGAACACCACGCCGCAGAACTGCTGCCGCAAACCCCGCCAAATCCCCAATGACACCACCGCCAAAGGCAACAACAACGTCATTGCGTTCGATTTTCTGCTCTAGCAACCATTCAACGGCACGGGTGAACTGGGGCCAGCCCTTCGTGCTTTCACCAGCAGGCAGCGCCAGCGACACCATATTGATCCCAGCCTCGGACAATCCCTCGCGCAGCGCATCCAGATGCAGTCCCGCAACGGTTTCATCCGTCAATACCGCAACACGTGGCCGTGAAAGCAATGGCGCAATCCGTACACCAGCCTGATCGATCAGGCCGGGTCCAATTTCCACATCATAGGATCGTTCGCCCAGATCCACATGTACCGTTTGCTGCATCAGCGTGTCTTTCACAGTTATTCAACGACATCGGGGCGTGTTTTCAGCACCTCGATCACTCGCCCCACCATCTCGTCAATGGATGCTTCTCCGTCCGACTGGACCGTCAAATCAGCCTGTGCATAGAGCGGCACGCGCGCCTCATACAATGCGCGCAACGTCGCACGTGGATCGGATGTTCGCAAAAGCGGGCGCGTATCCTTATGGCGCACACGATTCCATAAGACATCCAGATCCGCCTTAAGCCACACCGACACGCCTTTGTCTGAAATCATGGCCCGGTTGTCGTGCGACAGGAACGCGCCACCACCGGTGGACAACACACCGCGTTCTTCATCTAGCAACCGCCCGATTACTTGCGATTCCTTATCGCGAAAAAAGGCCTCTCCGTCGCGTTCGAAAATCTCAGGGATAGACATGTTCGCCGCTGATTCTATCTCAGCATCGCTATCAAGAAACGGAACCCCCAGTCGCGCGGCCAAAGCACGTCCAACAGCGGTCTTTCCTGCCCCCATCATTCCCACCATGACTATGGTTTTCCTGACTTTCAGACCGCTACCCATGTGGCTATGCGCCGTGTTATGCTCAATTTCGCTCATTCCTCAGTGAATGACGTGATCTTGGCAAAAAGGCCAGTTATAACTTGGGCAAAAGAACAATTTGAGGCTTCGGGACGTCATGGGTCGCTTGATCAAATTTCTGGTGTATCTTTTGTGTCTGTGTGTGATCGGACTGGTTGGATACGCATATGTAGGACCTTTCTTCGGGGTAGACTTTTCAGCCCCGCAGTCAGAGGTAACACAACCGGTGATATTGAATGCGGATTAGCGTTTGCCTTTTTCTTTTTTGCGTTCCGGCCGCTGTTCTGGCCCAGCAACCGCTTTCTGCCATTGATTGGCTGAACAAGGCACCTGACGTTTCCTTGCCAGGAACTGTTTTGTTGGAGCCACCCGTTACCAAAACCGGTCTTCGCCCCGAAATCGAAGCCGTTCCTCTTGATGCGCTAACGCCTCCTTTGGGTTTGGTCGCATCGAACGTTACCGGTTTGCCCGTCGATCTTTGGAAGGGCAGCGACCCCGAGCGCCTTGTCCAGCTGATTGAACGGATCAACGTTCGCGGCAGCCCGGCGATGCAAACACTTCTGTTTACCTTGTTGCTTTCTGAATCTCGCGCCCCTCAGGGGGCGCAGGCCAGCGAGGCCATGTTGCTTGCGCGTTTGGACCGATTGATGCAGCTTGGGGCTGTTGATCCGAC
The DNA here is from genome assembly GCF_055693495.1 of Falsiruegeria sp. JB4-1. NCBI lineage: Bacteria > Pseudomonadati > Pseudomonadota > Alphaproteobacteria > Rhodobacterales > Roseobacteraceae > Falsiruegeria > Falsiruegeria sp. JB4-1. Next base: position 2,022,981 of record NZ_JBVFTZ010000001.1, on the reverse strand, counting down.
CCAGGCACTTGTTCAGCTTGCGGGGCCGACCGACAGCAGGGATCGCTTTCAGCGCTGGTTTGACGCGACACTGTTGACCGGAGATGAGGATCGCGCCTGTAGTGCACTGACTGCCGCCCCCTATTTGTCAGACAGTTACTCCGCCCAGATTTTCTGCAAGGCGCGTTTGGGTGACTGGCAATCTGCGGCCCTTACACTTGAAACCACTCACGCCCTTGAACTGTTGCCGCCGGATGAACTGGCCGTTCTGGATCGGTTCCTAAGCCCTGACATCTTTGAGGGGGCACCAGCCCTGCCCCAGCCGCAGCGCCCTGATCCGCTTACGTTTCGGCTTTTTGAAACCATCGGAGAGCGCCTGCCCACTTCATCCTTGCCACGGGCATTTGCTACTGCTGATCTGCGCGACATCGTCGGCTGGAAAGCCCAGCTCGAAGCCGCTGAGCGCCTGACACGCATCGGCGCGCTAACCCCTAACCACCTTCTTGGTCTCTATACGGACCGGCAACCGGCTGCGTCTGGTGGGATTTGGGACCGGGTGAGAGCCGTCCAGCGCTTTGAAACTGCTCTGAACACAGGGAACGAAAAAGCGATCGGCAAGGCGTTGACCACGGTTTGGGCGGCAATGCGAGAGGCGCGGCTAGAAGTTGCCTTTGCCGAATTGTTTTCCGATCAATTGGCTGCTCATAGCTTTGCTGATCCACAGATTGCAGGACTGGCCTGGCGCATCCGCTTGTTGGCCGGAGCCTATGAAACCGCCTCAAAAAGGCCTCCCGACAATTCCAGCAGACACACTTTTCTTGCGGCTTTGGCACAAGGCGATCCGGGGCGTGCAATTGCACCTGATGCGCAAACTCAGGCAATAGCGGATGGATTTGCTGATGACGCCCCTGCTCCGACAGAAGTGCAAACCTTGATCGACAACGGCCAGCTAGGCGAGGCAATTTTGCAAACAATGCATCTGTTCGTTCAAGGCGCGCGTGGCAATGAGGCGGATTTGACCTCTGCTTTGGCGGCCTTCCGTTCAGTCGGATTGGAAGACACTTCGCGGCGCGCTGCACTGCAACTCATGTTACTTGGGCGGGGCTAGTACCATGCAGGCCCCGTCGACATCCAATCAATGGATCTCAACCTTTCTGGAAGCACAAGCAGCAGAATTGGGCGCTGCGACCAACACGCAATTGGCTTATGGTCGTGATCTCAAGGATTTCGCTGGCTGGATAGAAAACAAAAACGCCGATTTTGCGTCCGTTGATCGAAACCTGGTCGAGGCCTACTTGATAGACTGTGACGCACAGGGGTTGGCCAAATCGACCCGAGCTCGTCGACTGTCTGCCATCAAACAGATATTTCGCTTTGCCTTTGAGGAAGGATGGCGGGCTGACAATCCCGCCATTCAAATCAGAGGGCCAGGACGAGAAAAACGCCTGCCCAAAACCCTGGAAGTGGTTGAGGTCGACAAGTTGGTGAACTCAGCCCGCAACTCAGGACGAAACCTGCACGACAGGCTACGAAACATTTGTTTGATGGAACTTCTGTATGCAACGGGCATGCGGGTAACTGAATTGGTCTCGTTGCCGGTGTCCTCGGCCCGCGGTGATCCCCGAATGTTGTTGATCATGGGCAAAGGTGACAAAGAACGCCTGGTACCGCTGTCTCCACCCGCGCGGGATGCATTGGGGGTTTGGTTGGCCGCGCGCGATGAAGCCGAGCAAAAGACACTCAGCAAGGGCGGAGCACGCTCGCGATTCCTGTTCCCCTCTCGTGGTAAATTAGGACATCTTACGCGGCATCGGTTTTACCTTCTGATCAAGGAATTTGCCGTTCAAGGCGGGGTATCTCCTGACAAGGTCACGCCCCATACGTTGCGACACGCATTCGCCACTCATCTGCTTGCAAACGGCGCAGATCTCCGTTCGATCCAAACGTTGCTGGGACACGCGGACGTCGCCACGACCGAAATTTACACCCATGTCTTGGACGAACGGTTGGCGGAACTTGTTCTTGAACATCATCCGCTGGCAAAACCGGATGACAAGAACTCTGACGGGTAACCCCTTGATCGGACAGTAAGCGCACCCCATAACGGGATGAGCATCAAGGACACTTCAAGGACCAATGGACCCTACCCCAACCATGATCGACGGCGCATTTTGGCTGAGCTGTGGCGCTATTATCTTACTACTCGTGCTGTCTGGCTTCTTTTCGGGGTCTGAAACAGCGTTGACCGCTTCGTCTCGTGGCAAACTGCGAGCGCAAGCAGACAAGGGATCGCGCGGGGCACAAACGGCACTTGATATCACCGAAGACAACGAACGTCTTATCGGATCGGTGTTGTTGGGCAACAACCTTGTGAACATCCTCGCCGCGTCTCTAGCGACTGCGCTTTTTACGCGTCTGTTTGGTGAAAGCGGTGTGGCGCTGGCAACTTTGGTCATGACGTTGCTCGTTCTGGTCTTTGCCGAAGTGCTTCCCAAAACCTATGCGATCATCAACGCGGAAAAGGCCGCCGCAGCCGTAGCCCCGGTGATCAGCGTCCTAGTGACACTGTTCTCCCCCATCGTTGGGGCGGTGCGTCTGCTGGTGCGCGGTGTCCTGGCCCTATTTGGCGTTAAGGTTGATCCAGACAGTCAGATGCTGGCTGTAAGAGAAGAGATCGCCGGCGCTCTGCAACTGGGTCATTCCGAAGGTATCGTCGAAAAAGAGGACCGAGACCGCATTCTGGGCGCGCTTGACCTGAGCGATCGCACCGTCGAGGAAATCATGCTGCACCGTTCGAAGATTGAGATGATCGACGCTGAGGCGGCACCCGAAGTCATTCTTCAACAATGCCTGGAAAGTCCGCACACCCGCCTGCCCGTGTATCGAAATGAACCAGAGAACATCATTGGGCTTGTTCATGCCAAGGACCTATTCCGTTCGATGTATGCCCAAGTTGGCGGTGCCGAGGGTGCCGCTGGTCGGCTGAAAGACTTTGATGTCTCCCAAGTGGCCAACCCGCCTTACTTTGTGCCGGAAACCACGCCACTGGACGATCAGATGCGAGAGTTTCTGAGGATCCGAAGCCACTTTGCACTGGTCGTTGATGAATACGGCTCGCTTCAGGGACTGATCACACTCGAAGATATTCTCGAAGAGATCGTGGGGGAAATTGCTGACGAATTCGACATCGCCGAAGAAGATCAAATCGAAAAAGCACCCGACGGTCAGTACCTGGTCGAAGGCGCCATGACGATCCGTGACCTGAATCGGGCCACTGATTGGACACTGCCAGACGAAGAGGCCAATACCGTTGCCGGTCTTGTCATACACGAGGCCCAGATGATCCCAACCGTGGGACAGGTGTTTTCGTTCCACGGTTTCCGGTTTGAGGTAACTGAGCGCGAAGGCAACCGTATCACTGGCCTCAAGATCCGACCTCTTTAGCTTGTGAGGCCCTAGTGGGGTTTACCATGCGTCTCGCACCAGGCGCGGACTGCCTTCATCCTGTAGCGCGATACGGGGATCGTGCAGCCCGATTGCGTTTGAATGGTGCCGCCTCGCAACTCATTCACCTCACTCGTTGAAACCCAAAAGGACCGGTGAGTTTGAATGCCGTCATCGGATGTGACTTGCATCAGAAGGTCGTTCATCCGTGCCCGCAATCGCAGAGTGCCCATGGTTGTCGTGACTACAAGATAGTGTTCTTCATTTCTGACACACCGCACAGAGTCCAACGGAAAGCTTCGCCCGGCTATGCGGACGAACTGTGATGCCGGTTGCCCCCCGCTGGTTGCGGCAGAGGTGGTCTTGGTATTTCGGGCCAATGGCAGCAACCATAGAAACGCGACCATTTCCGTAAGATGCGCAACAGCGATGTTTCTTAAAACGCCAACCCAGTTCAAAGATCCGCTTCGCGCAAGAACAACTGAGCCCAGCAATTCAGGAAGAAACGCCATCAGGATGGTGATCCCTGCAACCAGCGGTCCTGAAACCGAAACCAACGGTATGGGCACCGAAGAAACGCGCTGCCAAAGCCCTAGTGCCAGCCTACTCCATGGTAAGATCAACAGCAGATACAACAAGATGCCAATCGACCAATAGAACAGCCGTGAATAGACGTCAGGTAGTGTAGGAAAAAGAAACGGGTGCCCGGAAGTCATGACTACGAGCATTATCGCGCACAAAAACAGTACGTTGGGACTAAAGGTAAAGCTGCGCAATTCACGGAACGTGAAATACTCAATCTTTCCATTCGTGAGCAAAACGCGATATTCGCGATAATCATCTTTCTTCATTTCGGCTCTCAGGGTGCAATTGCATCACCCCAGAGCAAGTTTGTTTTCGTAGCATTAGACACACGACCCTCTGGGACGGTCAGACGTGGTACTAGTGTGTTCTCGTCCCCCTCTTCAATGGGACTCTGACCAAAGAATTCCCACCCACTACCGATTGGGTGGGAAGTCGGCCCCGGGCGCACCACAAATGCCCCCGGGGCCGGTTCGTTCCCCAACCTGACGTCTTGCGACCCAACGAGTTCCTGTAGCGACATATTCTGTCGGATTCGAGTTGGAGAAACTGCGCCGTTCGCGAAACGGTAACCCCAAACGAAGGAGGCATTTCATGAAAACCACTACCCGTGTGGCCGTTATTGGGGGCGGCGTCGTTGGCTGTTCCGTGCTTTATCACCTGACCAAGCTGGGCTGGTCTGACGTGATGCTGCTGGAACGGTCAGAGCTGACGTCGGGGTCCACCTGGCACGCGGCTGGTGGCTTTCACACGCTAAACGGCGACACAAACATGGCGGCGCTACAGGGGTACACCATTCGGCTCTATAAGGAGCTGGAAGAGATCACCGGTATGTCCTGTGGGTTGCACCATGTTGGAGGCGTAACGCTGGCAGACAACCAGGACCGGTTCGACATGCTGCTGGCCGAGCGCGCCAAGCATCGGTTCATGGGGCTAGAGACAGAAATTGTCGGCCCGGAAGAGATCAAGAAGATCGCCCCCGTCACCAACACCGACGGCATTATCGGCGCGTTGTATGATCCGCTTGATGGGCATTTGGACCCCTCGGGTACAACGCATGCCTATGCCAAAGCGGCCCGCATGGGCGGCGCCACGATTGAGACGCACTGCATGGTCAAGGAAACCAACCAGCGTGCAGACGGCACCTGGGACGTGGTCACCGACAAGGGCACCATCCACGCCGAGCATATCGTCAACGCGGGTGGTCTGTGGGCGCGCGAGGTTGGGGCCATGGCGGGCATCTACTTCCCGCTGCACCCGATGGAACACCAGTATCTGGTGACCGACAACATCCCCGAGATCGAGGCGATCATCGACGCGGGCGGCGAACATCCGCATGTGATGGACCCGGCCGGTGAAAGCTATTTACGGCAAGAGGGTCGCGGGCTGTGCATCGGCTTCTACGAGCAACCCTGCAAACCCTGGGCCGTCGATGGCACGCCGTGGAATTTCGGGCACGAATTGCTGCCCGATGACTTTGACAAGATTACCGATAGCATCGAATTCGCCTATCAACGGTTCCCTGTGCTGGCCGAGGCTGGCGTGAAGTCCGTGATCCACGGGCCGTTCACCTTTGCCCCGGACGGCAACCCGCTGGTCGGCCCCGTGCCCGGTGTACAAAACTATTGGTCCGCCTGTGGCGTCATGGCTGGCTTCAGCCAGGGTGGCGGCGTTGGCTTGACGCTGGCACAATGGATGATCGAGGGTGAACCGGAGCGCGATGTTTTTGCCATGGATGTCGCCCGCTTTGGCGACTGGATCAGCCCCGGCTACACCCGCCCCAAAGTGATCGAGAACTACCAAAAACGGTTCTCCGTCGCCTACCCCAACGAGGAACTGCCCGCCGCACGACCCAACCGCACCACGCCAATGTATGACTTATTCACCGATCTGGGCGCGGTCTGGGGTCAGCAATTCGGGCTAGAGGTGCCCAACTATTTTGCCCAAGGCGATGAGCCGACCTTTGAAACGCCGTCCTTCCGCCGCTCCGACGCCTTTGACGCGACCGGGCGCGAGGTACGTGCCGTGCGCGAAGCCGTGGGCATCAACGAGGTGCACAACTTTGGCAAATACCTGATCAAGGGCAAGAACGCGCGTGCGTGGCTGGACAAGATCATGGCAGGCCGCATTCCGCAGCCCGGCCGCCTGTCGTTGACACCGATGCTGTCACCCAAAGGCAAACTGATCGGGGATTTCACCGTGTCCTGTCTGAGCGAGGAAGAATTTCAGCTGACGGCGTCTTACGGCAGCCAAGCCTTCCACATGCGGTGGTTTCTGCAACACAAGGAACACGCCGTAACCATAGAAAATATCAGTGATAAACGGAACGGATTCCAGATCGCAGGCCCCAAGGCGTTGGAGGTTTTGCGGGCTTGTACCCGGGATGATGTCGCCTCGATGCGGTTCATGGATGTGGCCAAAGTCACGGTTGGCATGACCGACTGCATCGTGCAGCGGGTGAGCTATACCGGCGATCTTGGGTATGAGATTTATTGCGATCTTCTGTCCCAACGGCAGCTTTGGTGGACACTGTGGGAGGCAGGTCAACCGCATGGCATCACACCATTTGGCATGCGCGCGATGATGTCCTTGCGCCTAGACAAGTTCTTTGGTTCGTGGATGGCCGAGTTCTCGCCCGACTACACTGCCGCCGAGACCGGGCTGGACCGCTTCATCAGCTTCAAGAAAAACGTCGACTTCATCGGCCGCGCCGCTGCCGAGGCGGATCGCGCAAATGGCACCGACCGCAAGCTTGTAGCCTTTGAAGTGGACGCGGATGATGCTGATGTGAATGCATACGAGCCTATCTGGCTTGACGGCACTGTCGTGGGCTTCTGCACCTCGGGCGGCTACTCACATCATGCACAAAAATCGATTGCGCAGGGGTTCCTTCCCTCGGATCGCGTAGCGGACGGGCTGGAGGTCGAGATCGAAATCCTGGGCCATATGCGCAAGGCCCGCGTGGTAACCGAGCCGCTATTTGATGCGGACGGCGCGCGGATGCGCGGATGACAAGCGGCTCGTCCCGCGCCATTGTGGCGGGATGAGCACTGTACCCATCATCCTTTTGGCGGCTGGCCAATCCCGCCGGATGCGCGGCACCGACAAACTGTTGCAGCAGGTGGACGGCATACCCCTGTTGCGCCGTTCTGCCCAAATTGCGCTTGGCGCCGGGCCGGTGATTGTGGCTCTTCCTCCCGAACCCCACGACCGATACGCAGCTCTCGGCGATTTACCGGTGCAAAAAGTGCCAGTGCCCGAAGCATCCGAAGGGATGAACGCCAGCTTGCGCACTGCAATGCTTCATCTATCAGACGATGCGACAGGTGTTGTTGTCTTGCTCGCTGACTTACCTGACTTGACCACAGAGGACATAAGGAAAGTCTCTCAATCAATTGTAAACGAAGAAAAAACAACAATATCTCGTGGCGTGACGGAGGATGGAAAGCCCGGCCATCCGGTTGCATTTCATCCTTCTTTATTTTCAGAGTTACGAGCGCTACATGGGGATGAAGGCGCTCAATCGGTGGTTTTGCGCCACAAAGATCACGTCCAACTGGTCCCCCTTGCCGGAGACCGTGCAAGACTTGATCTGGATACCCCTGAAGCCTGGGCAAAGTGGCGCGCCAAACGCGGCTGATGACACACAAGAACAGGGCGCTAAGCGCCCTGTCCTCTCACTCGCGTCCCCCTACCTACGCGAGCGGCTGCCGTCCCGGATCTCCCGGGACGCGCCCCCAAGTTACCGCGTTAACAGATGGGCCTCGTGCTTTTTCAACGAACGGCGCGCCGCGGCATAGGCATGCAAGCCCTCATGCTCCTTGAGCTCTGGGAAGAGTTCAAAGATCTCGTTGCGCTGTGCGTTGCCCAGACCTGCGAGCGTATGATCCCCCGGCTGGAAGCTCTCGGTCCAGGTTCCGTCCGACAGCACGACTTCGTGCTGGTCGAACATAAAGTGGATGTATGTCACGGACGAGACATCCACCACGTCCACCCCTTCGATCCCGGTCAGGTATTTGGCCGCAACCAGTACTTCGCGGTCTTCAAAGTAGAGAGCGGTTTTGTCGTTGGCGACCAGAACTCGGTGGTTCGGGCTGACCATCATATCCCGCTCAGGCAGACCGCCACCCAAGGCACCTTCGCGGATCATGATCGGGTTCAGGTACTCGGCACGGGTCAACTCCTGACCTGACATAGTCTTTGTGCCCACCCACTTGATTTCCTGAATGCCGTTGTCGCGCGTGATGATGCGATCACCAGCCTCCAGATCCTCGACCCGCCGCTCGCCTTTGGGCGTAGCAATCAGTGTACCCGGTGTGAAGCAAGGCACGATGACCTGTTCGATCTCGCTGAATTCCGATGTTCCAGTCTCGTCGCCGTCGGCGTTGAAGAACCGGATCGTACCCGCTTCGGCATTTGACGGATCAAACTCGACCTCCAGAGAGCCGCCGGGGTTCACTGCTTCGGCAGCTCCGGTCAGATCAAGGATGTCGTTGTCCAGATCGTCGGCATCTTCGCCACCGATGATGACCTCACCTTGACCGATACGGACAAAGGTGTCGTCGCCGAATTGACCGGACAGAATATCTCCACCGTCATCAGGAACATCGTTGCCGCCCGAAATCGTATCGTCGCCGTCACCGCCAACCACGATATCGCGACCTTCGCCGCCGTCCAGCGAGTCGTCACCTTCACCGCCGTCAATGGCGTCGTTGCCACCATTGCCTAGGATCGTGTCTTCCCCAGTGCCACCAAAAATGACATCGGTATCGAGCTCACCGCGAACACTGTCATCGCCGTCACCAGCAAGGATAATATCCTGCTCATCCACCAGCGGTGGGATGGCGTCATCACCATCCACCAGATCACCCTCTGGGTCCCCGGTATAAGCAAGATCAATGACATCGTCGCCGGCAGTTCCTTCGACGACCCCGTCGACCCCAAGCGGAGTTACCCCGCCACCAGGGCCAGCGGTAGGCGTCGCCGACGGAGATCCGATGACCAGAGCACGTTCGATTTCCGAGAACTCTGCCGTTCCAGCGACCGTCAGATCGTCATTGTAGTACGTGACAGTTCCCGATTCACCTGTCGGATCAGATTCGTCGTAATCGATAACCGCGAGACCGCTCGCGATGAGGATGTCGAAGTCATCGCCACCTTCACCACCTTCGATGGTGTCACCAATTCCGGCACCGATCGTGTCGCGGTCATCTCCGCCAAAGACCAGGTCGGCGTCGGCTCCGCCCAAGAGAACATCATTGCCGTACTCGCCATAAAGCGTATCTTCGCCTTCACCGCCCCGAATGGTATCGTCACCGGGTTCAAGAAGCAGCGCAGCTTGAATGTCGGCAGGCGTCTCCATGCTGAAGTCGCTGTCACCATAGATGACGTCGTTGCCCGCGTCTCCGTTCAGCTCGTCGCCGGCAAGACCGCCATAGAGCGTATCGTCACCTTCGCCGCCGTCGATGGTGTCAGCGCCAGAACCGCCCGCCAACGCGTCGTTTCCGCCGCCACCGTCAATGACATCTGGCGTACGGCCTACAGAGGCCACACCGGTAAACGCCGGGTCATATCCGAGCACGGTGTCGTTACCCTCTCCGGTGGAGATGGTGTCAGCACCATCACCGGCCAGGACCGAATCGTCACCGGCGTCGACAACAATCAAGTCATCGCCAGCGCCAGCATCAATGAAGTTGTCGCCAAGGCCACCATGCAACGTATCGCTACCGTCGCCACCAACAAGCGTGTCAGCACTCAGGCCGCCGATCAGCGAGTCGTCACCTTCGCCACCGTAGAGTTTGTCGCTGCCTTCGCCACCGTCGATGGTGTCGTTGCCCTCGCCGCCGTCGACATCGTCGAAGCCGAGTCCCGCAACGATGGAGTCGTTGCCTTCGCGGCCTTTAACAATGTCGTCGCCCGCACCCGAGAACACAGTGTCATCACCGGCGCCCGCATCGACCGCGTCACGTTGGTCACCACGCGGTGTTCCGCCCAGGTCTTCGAAGAATTCCGAAGGCGTCAAGCTGGCGATCGGTTCATCCAGGAAATTTTCGAGGCTGTCGAAATTGTCGATCCGATCCCCTTCGGGGTCGCCCTCGTATGAGGCGTCGATCAGATCTGCACCGTCTCCACCTTCGACCACACCGTCCAACAGTGGGTTACGGATTTCCACGTTTTCGATGTTGATGAATGTGGTGGTTACCCCGGTGCGCTCATCTGCGTCATCCAGGTAATAAACCACGCCGTTCTCATCGTTCTCGGGATCAAACTCGACCTCGGCATTCCCAAAGACAACCAGCGTATCGTAGTCATCGCCGCCTTCGTTGCCGTCAACAAACTGATCGTCCTGACCCACAACAATGATCGTGTCACGGTCATCGCCACCAAAGGCTTCGTCGTTGCCTGGCCCCGTCGAGATGGTGTCGTTACCCGCACCACCATAGAGCGTATCCGTACCGTCGTTGCCGATGACAGTGTCATCACCTGCGCCACCGTATAGCAGGTCATCACCCGGGTTGCCGGTCAGGTTGTCATTGCCTTCACCACCGCGCAGGGTGTCGTCACCGCGACCCGCGTCAAGAACGTCGTCGCCGTCGCCGCCGAACAACAGATCATCACCGCTGTCGCCTTCGAGCAGGTCATCGCCGTCCTGACCAAGAATGGTGTCATCACCCTCTTCGCCACTGGCCGCATCGTTGCCCGCTCCGGCAAAGACATAGTCGTTGTCCAGACCGGCATCGATCGTGTCGTCGCCATTACCGGCTACGATGATGTCCTGATCACCCACCTGCCCGGGCAGCAGAGCATCGTCATTGTCGACAAAGTCGCCATCCGGATCGCCATCATAGTTGATGTCGATCACGTCATCGCCGCTGGTACCTTCGACAATGCCATCTGGGCTCAACGGGTCGTCGATCAGCACGTTTTCGATTTCTTCGAACGTGATGATGTCGCCGGTTGCACCAACAACAGCCACACCATCCTCGCGATCCTCAGAGGTATAGACCACACCGACCGGACCCAGGCCGCGCAGGTCCAGAGTGTCAAAGTCGTCACCACCCGAGCCACCGTCGACCTGATCAAAGCCCTCGCCACCCAAGAAGGTGTCGCGGTCGTCTCCACCGCTCAGGGTATCGTCACCGTGCCCACCAATGATCACGTCATTGCCGACACCACCCGTGATGCTATCCTCGTCGATCCCGCCGTCCAGCGTGTCGTCTCCCTCATCACCGCTCAGGACGTCGTCGTCGTCCTGCCCCATGATCAGGTCATTGCCTTCTCCACCCGAAAGGGTGTCCATTCCGTTGGTTACTTCGGGATCTGCCGGACGACCGTCCGATCCATCGTCGCGGATGTTCAGCACATCAGGGAAGATCGGATCGAGGCCACCATAAATAGTGTCGTCACCCGCATCGCCCGAAATATCGTCCGAGCCTTCGCTGCCGACGATCAGGTCGGCATCGTCGCCGCCCGAAATCGTATCGTCGTCCAAGCCGCCATCAATTGTATCGGACCCGGCACCGCCCATGATGACGTCAACGTCGTCACCCGTTCTAATGATGTCGTTGCCATCACCGCCATCAACGGTGTCCCGATCATTGAACACGTCAGGATCAGCTGGAACCGCAGGTAGGCCATCATATTCGGGGAATCCGCGGTCTGGCAGATTTGCCCCACCCGGACCACCGGTATCGATTTCATCATCCCCGTCGCCGCCGTCAACGCTGTCGTCGCCGTCACCACCGATCAGAGTATCATCGCCATCCTGACCGATCAGAGTGTCGTTTCCATCGCCACCGGTCAGACTGTCGTCCCCACCTTCCCCGGGATCACCACCTGTTCCGTCATCCGTAGGTACGTCGAAATAGACATCCGTAACGTCGATCTCAGAAGGGTTAGGTCCAGCTTGGCTATGTTCAATCGTCAAGCGCGCAACCGGTCCTGGAATTGTCACCAATACCGAATAGTTCGGGTTGTCAGGGTTTGCGTAACCGCCATCCCCTGTCGCGGTGTCCCCCCCAGTGACGCCGTCTTCGTCTGTTACGGTGACGCCCAGACCGCCGGACACGACCACGTCAATCGGGTTGCCGGCATCGTCATAAGCCTGAACCTGCGCCTGACCATCGCCATCTATGTCATTGATGCGGAAAGATACATTCTGCACAGCATCCGAGAAGGCCAACTGATAAGTGACCGTATTCGCCTGGCCATTGAGTTCGGATTCCATAGCGCTGGTATCCGATGCGTCCGGGCCGTTGGTGTCGATATTGCCGACGAACTGTTCCTGATCCTGGAATGCTGTCTCTACACCGGACGACTGCTGCTCAACAGAGAACGTCACATCCACCGAGCCAGTGTTTTGCGTAAACCCACCGCTCAGGTCATCTTCGTCGTCGATCTGACCGCCATCATCCGGATCTGGGGCCAAGTGCCATTCAAAGGTCTCGCGAGTCGATCCAACGCCTGCTCCTGGGGTAACACCGTCACCAATCAGCAAGTCGTCTCCAGCCTCGCCATTGACGGTGTCATTGCCGCTGCCTGCGTTTACAGTGTCATCGCCTTCGCCCGCATCGATACTGTCATCTCCGGCACCGCCGTCGATCAGATCGTCGTCAGGTCCGTCAAACGGATTGGGCGCATCGCCACCATCAACAACGTCACCCTCGGGGTCACCGTCGTAACCGGTATCGATCACGTCATCGCCCGGCGTTCCCTCGACGATGCCGTCGCCACCACCGCCCACGACAGGCTGGTCAAGGACAGCAACATAGTCGATGCCGCCGTAAAAATGCTGATCAAAGTTGTCTTCGGTCGTCTCGCGCGCGCCTATGGTAAAGGATTGTTCCTCTCCCGTTGTCACATCCAGCGTAATCCCCTCGACAGCATTGGCTGCCATCTCGGTTGTGCCCTGGGTCGTGTTTTCGACCTCAAAGGCGACGCCGTCTTCAGACCAGGAATAAGTGATCTTGATGACATCGCCATTGCCGACAAAGCCGCTTGACGTGCTCAACAGTGTCTCGATTCCACCGGAACGGTGATAAACCTCGGCCGCGCCATCATCGGTTACACGGATTTCAAAGAAGCCGCTGTCGGTTTCGGTGCCCTGACCGCCATCGCTCTCTTCGCCCGAGTCTTCGACGCCACGGCTGACAACGGTTTCAGGGTCGGTTCCTTCGCCATTGTAAAAGCGGAACTCGGTGACAATCGTACCCTCAGTCAGATCGAATGCCGCGTCATCGCCGTCATCCACATCAAAACGTTGGTTGTCGTTATCGTTGGTGAACATCCAACCAGCAGCGAATTGAGGATCGCCCACCGGAGTGCCGTCCTGTGCAATGCCGTCCCCCAGGCCTGTGTCACGTGTTTCCGCAGTCGGGCGGAAATCCCACAATCCAATAACGTTGGCCACATACGGGTTGTCAAAGTTATTCGCCATCACATTCTCCTCTACGGTGCCTACGACACCAAACCGCTTAACCGCGGAAACCTCCAAGTGAACCAAAGGCCGATGACCTGAAATTCACTGGCGACTGCACCAACAGCACCTAGGCACAAATGAGAGAGAAATCCCCGTCCATATATATACGGACGGCAACGCAACCGACACTTGGTCAGTCACGGTGCGTTATCGTCACAAACAGCGTGGCAGCCGCTGCGCGAACACACATCCCCTCACATCCCCTCAGATGCAAATTTCGTGCGGTCGCCCCCGTGACCTTCAGACATCGCCCCCCAGTTGGGCTATCCAATGAATACCGGTGCGCCATAATGCGGTCAAAGTGAAAAAAAATTTAAAAACATCACTCTTGGTGTTTCGAATTCAAATTAACCTAAGGTCAATCAAGCAATCTCTCTACCTTAGGTAGAATATTGTTTCCTGGCTGGCTGCAAAACTTGCAAAAACCCGGTCCCGAAGGCGCCGTATGTCCATTGGTTGAGGAGCCTGCCTACCAATGCCTTATTTTTGTTTCTTCTAGGAAAACAATCAACTGGCATGCACAACCAACGCGACACACACGAAAACGTGCCTTCATTTTGCCCAAGTTTGAGCACTTTTTGGAACCAATCCCGAATATTGAGGGGTGATTTTCAAGCAGCCAGGAACAATCGGCCACAAAATCACTCGAATCAAACTCAATTGAGACAGAAATTGGACTGACCTGATTCAAACGAAAACGGACCCCTCAGGGTCCGTTGGTTTAAGCAAAATCAGCAGGTCCGGGAAAATGGCAGGCGACGGCCGTTCCAGCCCCCGATACAAGATCCGGCGGCGTCTTTCTGCACACATCCTGCGCCTTCGGACACCGCTCGGCAAAAGCACATCCCGGAGGTGGGGCAATCGGGCTGGGTGGATCACCAGATACTTTCAAAGGTCGGACGTATCCTTTGGATTTGCGACGTGACAACGAAGGAGCCGCCGAGAGCAGAGCTTGCGTGTAAGGGTGCTGTGGGCTCTCGAACAGCGCAGACGTGGGTCCACTTTCCACGATCTTGCCCAAATACATCACCGCGACCTCGTCACAGACGTGTCGCACTACACCGAGATCATGGCTGATGAACAGGTAACTGAGCCCAAGTTTGGCCTTCAGATCAGCCAACAGGTTCAAAATCTGCGCCTGAATGGCGACATCCAGAGCACTCACAGGTTCATCGCAGACCAGTAGTTTGGGATTGGTCGTCAATGCCCGCGCAATCGAGATACGCTGCCGTTGCCCACCCGAGAACTGATGGGGAAACAGATTCAGCTGATCGGGCCGCAGACCCACCAGGGCGAACAGCTCCTCGACCTCGGCATGGCGTTCCTCGGGCGTGCCAATCTCCATCAGGTCCATTGGCTCGCGCACGATGTCCACCACCCGCGCCCGCGGATTGAGTGATGAATAGGGATCCTGAAAGATCAGTTGCACGTCGCGGCGACGCTGGCGCATCGCCTCGTCATCCAGCGTCAGAAGATCATCCCCTTCAAACAGCACCTGCCCACCAGCAGCCTTGGTCAGCCGGATCGCAGCCATCGCAGTCGTGGTCTTGCCCGAGCCGCTTTCGCCAACAATGCCAAGCGCTTTTCCGGCTTCCAGCTGGAACGACACCTGCCGCACCGCCTCTAGATGCGGACGTTCGGCGAAGAACGACGGCTTTGGCAAGGCAAAGCGCACCGTCAGATCGCGCACATCCATCAAAATGCTCATAACCGCGCCTCCTCGACCCCGTGGCAGGCAACCGGATGATGACCGTGGTTACCCAACATGGGTTTTTCTCGGGTACAGCGGTCCTGCTTGAACGCGCAGCGGTCGGCAAAGGCACACCCCTGCCCCAACAAATGCAGCGGCGGCACCACGCCGGGAATTTCCGCAAGACGGTGATCATCGCGGCCAAGTGCAGGGATACAGTCGATCAGCCCGCGCGCATAAGGATGCTGTGGATAGTCGAGCACATCATCGGCGCTGGCATCCTCGATTACCCGACCGGCATACATTACGGCCACGCGGTCGGCCATCTCGCTGATCGCCCCCATGTCGTGGGTGATCAGGATAATGGCGACGCCAAAATCACGCTGAATTTCGTTCAGCAAATCAAAGATCTGAGCCTGTACCGTCACATCCAGAGCTGTCGTGGGCTCATCCGCGATCAGCACCTTTGGGCGGCAGCTAACCGCCATGGCGATCATCACCCGTTGGCGCATCCCGCCTGACAGTTGGTGCGGATAATCCCGCGACCGCGCCTCGGGGCTGGGGATGCCGACACGATCCAGCAAGGCAACCGCATCTTTCATCGCCTGCGCCTTATCGACCTTTTGGTGCAGCATGATCGCCTCGGCGATCTGATCGCCCACGGTGAACACCGGGTTGAGCGAGGTCATCGGCTCCTGAAAAATCATTGCCGCATCCGGTCCCCGCATCGCGCGCAGGCGCGCCGGGCTGGCGGTGGTCAGCTCTTCTCCGTTCAGGCGGATCGAGCCGCCCGCGATCTTGCCGGGTGGTGATGGGATTAGCCCCATCACCGACAGCGCGGTGATCGACTTGCCGCAGCCGCTTTCGCCGACAACACCAAGCGTTTCGCCCTCGTTCACATGCATCGACACGGAATCGAGTGCCGTCACCTCGCCATAGCGCGTCCGAAAGGTCACGCGCAGGTCTTCGATTTCCAGTAGCGCGCTCATCTTTCCCTCAACTTCGGATTAAAGGCATCGTTCAGCCCGTCGCCGATCAGACTGACAGCAAAGACAGTGAAAAAGATCGCAAGCCCCGGGAAAGTCACCGGCCACCAGGCGTCCAGGATATATTCCCGGTTGGCCCCGATCATCAGGCCCCAGCTCATCACATTGGGATCGCCCAGGCCCAGGAAGGACAGGCCCGCCTCGAACAGGATGGCGACCCCAATGGTCAACGTCGCCGAAACGATCAGCGGCGGCGCTGCGTTTGGTAGGATCACTTTCCAGATGATCCGCTTGTTGCGCGCGCCAATAGCGCGGGCGGCGGTCACGTATTCCAGCTCCTTGATCTTGAGAAACTCGGCCCGCGTCAGACGTGCGGTTTGGGGCCAGCTGACAACACCAATGGCCAGAGCAATGGTCCAGAGCGAGGGCGACAAAAGCGTCACAAGCACCATGGCGAAGAGCAGAGCAGGCAAAACCTGAAAGAATTCGGTGATGCGCATCAGCAGGTTGTCGACCCAGCCGCCATAATACCCTGCCAAAGCCCCCAGAGAGATGCCGATCACCATGGTCAGCGCAGCAGCCGCCAATCCAACGGCCAGCGTTGGGCCACCACCCGTCAACATGCCAGCCACAATGTTGCGCCCCAAGTAATCAGTGCCCATCGGAAACTCCGGTGTGACGCCTGGTGGTTCATGTGGGGCCCAAACAATCTCAAACGGGTCGCCACCATAAAGAAAGGTGCCGTAAAGCGTCGCACCCACGATGAAGGTCAACATAATGACCCCGATGACCGCGGGAATGTTACGCCGGAACATCCGCCACGCTTCAAGCGCGGGGCTTTCGGCCTTGAACTCGGTTACGGATTGATCAGACATCACCGCCCCCTCAATCTTGGATCAGCAAGACGATAGCTCAGATCCGTCAATATATTGGCGACCACAACCATGAAGGAGGCAAAGAACAAGACACCCATGATGGTCGGATAATCGCGCCGCAGAATACTGTCGAAGGCCAGCCGCCCCATGCCGGGCCAGTTGAACACCGTCTCGACCAGAAGCGCGCCGGAAATCAGGTTGCCGAATTGGAGACCCGCGACTGTCAGGATCGGCAACGCCGCATTGCGCAGGGCGTGTTTGAACAGTACCGAGCCCTCGGACGCGCCCTTGGCCCGCGCCGTGCGGATATAGTCGGACCCCAGAACCTCAAGCATCGAAGCCCGCGAGAGGCGCGCGTATTGGGCCAGATAGATGATCGCCAAGGTGAAGGCCGGCAGGATTAGGTGGTGCAGCACATCCAAGGCGCGCACAAAGAAACCCGCATCGCGCAACTTGACCGATTGCATACCCTCGACCGGAAAGATCGGCACCACACTGGCAAACAGGATGATCAGCATGATCCCGGTCCAGAACACGGGCACCGCATAACCGATGGTGGCAAAGACCGAGACAAAGGCGCTCATCGGTCCGTTGGGTTTGCGCGCAGCGATGACGCCCAGGAAAACCCCCAGCACAATCGACAACAGCTGCGCGGTGATCACCAACAGTATGGTCGGCCCGATCCGGTGTCCGATCAGCGTCGTGACCGGCTGATTGAAGAAAAAGCTCTCGCCCAGGTCGAACTGCGCCACATTAGCAATGTAAATCCCCAGCTGGGTCAGGACCGGCTTGTTGAGCCCGTATTCCTCGCGGATGCTTTCCAGCATCTCTTCGGTCGCTCCGCCCATTTCGCCTGCAATCACCACGGCAGGGTCACCGGGCGCCAGCCGGATGAGAAGGAAGTTCAAAACCACCACACCCAGCATCAATAGCAGGCCATAAAACAGACGCCGCAATATATAAGACGTGTTCATAATATGCCTCTCAATACCCAGGGCGACGGATCAGCCGCCCTGGATTGATAGGTTAAAGGGTCACTCGGACCAGCTGACCATGTCCATCGGATGCATGGTGCCCCAGATGCCCGTGGGCACATTCTGCAGCTTCTTGTCATAGGCCGTGTGATAGGGCAGCGCGTTGATCCAGTAGATCGGCAGATCAGCCGCGACCATCTGCTGGAACTCGGCATAAAGTGCCTTGCGTTTGGCCGGATCCGCTTCAACAGCTGCGGCGTTCAGGATCTCGTCGACCTTTTCATTGGTGTATTGCTGCGTGTTCGACCAAATCACACCCTTGCGGATGTTGGACGACAGATAGGTACGATGCACGCCAATCACCGGGTCACCCCAGTTGAACACCACATCCATTGACAGTTCAAAGTCATGCCCGCCGACACGACCCGCCCAGGTGGGGAAGTCAGGTGCAGCGCGCACGGTCACGTTGATGCCGATCTTCTTCAGCTGCGACTTCATGTATTCTGCAACGGACTGCTGTTGCTCCTTGGGCCCGGGGATATAGTCGATGGTCAGGTCCATGCCATCGGCAAATCCCGCCTCTGCCATCAGCGCCTTGGCCTTGTCCAGGTCGACGTCATAGGCCGGGATGGTCTCGTCGAAGAAGGGCGAGCTTTCGATGATCGGGCCACGCTGCGGAGCCGAAACACCGCGGTGCAGCGCCTTGGTGATGAACTCGCGGTCTACTGCATAGGCGATCGCCTGGCGCACCCGCACATCGCTGAGCTTTTCGGATGCCGTGTTGAACGCCAGCCAGTTGACCGGGCCGACAGCTGCATAGCCTTCTGTGGTGACCCCCAGATGCTCGGCCTTTTCAAGGCGTTTGATTTCCTGGCTGCCTGCCATGAACGGGTACATATCCGCTTCACCGTTCTCCATCGCGATCAACAGGGCCGAAGGGTCTTTGATGATGCGAATGATGATCTCGTCCAGCTTGGGGCGGCCATCAATAAAGAAGTTGGGGTTCTTTTTCATCACCACGGCTTCTCCCGGCGTGAATTCCTCCAGCATGAAGGGGCCAGAGCCGATGGGTGCGGAATTCGCCGGGTGCGATTTGGCGTCCTGCCCATCACCATAAACATGCTTGGGCAGAACCGGTGCCAATGCAGGCGACAGGGCCAACAGCAGTGCGGGGTGCGGTTTGTTCAGCTTGATAACGGCCGTGTGGGCGTCAGGCGTCTCGATCGAATCGACCGGCGCAAACATCGACTTGAATGGATGGTTTTCCTTGGTCGTCATGATCGAAAACGCGACATCCTCGGATGTGACCGGCTTGCCATCGTGGAACGTGGCGTTCTGCACCAGGTTCAGGGTGACGGTCAGGCCGTCCTCACTGACTTCCCAGCTTTCGGCCAGATAGGGCTGCGGTTCCCAGTTTTCGTCATAGCGCAGGGGCGATGCAAAGATCTGAGTGGACGGGACAGCCGTCGCGATCCCAGATTGCACCGCACCGTTCAGGTGTCGCGGCACCTGGGTCGACGCAATCACAAGCGTTCCGCCATCCGCAAATACAGGAGCCGCCAGACTGGTGACGGCAAGGGACACAGCGCCTAACAGGCGTGTCATATGCTTCATGGTTTTCTCCTCCCTTGCAGGCCCTTTTTGAACCTTACAACTCAGAGGCTAGCCAAGGCCGTAGTCACAGAAAACAGTTCTTTCTGTAGCGGCATACCCCATTTTATGCTGTTTTGCGCAATTCCGGCTGCATGATCAGGTGATCAAAGGCTCGCTCGGCGGTCAATTCCTGTGTGATGTTGCGTACTGCGCTGACAATCGCGGACCCTTTGAGACCTTCGACATAGGCTACCCCTAGAGAAGGTGAGAAGAACGCATCTGAAATCGGCAAAGCCCTGTACCCATTGCGTCCGTCCCGGTCATTGGGACCACAAATATTCAGGATCGAATAGCCGAATTCGCTGGCCACCAAACCGCGCAAGACCGAACTCGATTTGGTCGAATGCACCACATTGGGTTCCAGCCCGAGTTCCTCAAACAGCGAGCGAAAATACTCTTCGGTCAGGGGCAGGTCGAGCAGGATCATCGGCAGATCCGCCAAATCCCGCAGGCTGACCGAGGCCTTGTTGGCCAGAGGCGAGCTGTTGGGCAACAGTGCCCGGGGGTGAGCCTCGAACAGCTGGTCGAACGGCAATCCCTTGACCGGGTCTTTTTGATAAGTCAGCGCCAGATCGACACCACCCGACACCAGAAGATCGCCCATGGTGGTCATGTCGCCTTCGGCCAATTCGATCCGAATGCCCGGATAGCGTTGGGCAAGCCGCGATAGAATCGGCGGCAAAACGTACGGGGCCGTTGGCGCGTAGCACCCCAAACGCAGGGTGCCAGTCGGATCCCCGGTCAATGACATCAGATCGGATTCGAACACCCGAGCAGTATCCAGAAAGGCCGACACCCTGTCCCCCACCCGCTTGCCCACTTGCGTGGCCACGATCCCCTTTGCAGGCACACGACGGAACAGTTCGACCCCAACGCATTGTTCGATCATGTCGATCGCGGCAGTGATAGACGACTGAGAAATATTCATCTCAACCGCGGCCCGGGCAATAGACCCGTTGCGCAGCGCCGCATCAAAGTAGCGCAACTGCTTGAGCGTGAAATTCATCCGCTTCCCTCATTTTCTCCCTCAATGGTTGACAGTAATTCTATTTTACAGCGGATCAATCCCCCGCTACCCCTAAACCCATTCGGGGAGGACAATATGTCGGAAATCACTGTATTTGCTGCACAAAAAATCATCACGATGGACCCCAGCAGGCCAGAAGCGACCCATGTGGCGGTCCAGGATGGCAAAATTTTGGCTGTGGGCGGGGCTGATTGCGCCGACGCCTGGGGGGCAGTCACCCACGACGACAGCCTTGCCCAACAGGTGCTGATGCCCGGATTTGTCGAAGGTCATGCGCATATGATGGCAGGCTCGATGTGGCAATTCGCATATGCAGGGTACCACGACCGCATCGACCCAAAAGGCAAGCTTCATAAAGGTATGACCGATATTGACGCCGTGGTGTCCCGACTGCGCGACTACGCGGCTGATCTCCCTCCCGGAGAACCCGTTGTGGCCTGGGGATTTGACCCGATCTTCCTGCAATCCGAGCGGTTGAACCGAACACATCTGGACAGCATCGCCAGTGACCGTCCCGTGATGGTGATGTTTTCCAACTTCCACCTAATGTGCGTAAACTCCCAGTGCCTCGACATGGTTGGGTATTCACGCGAATCCAACGTCGAAGGCGTGCTTAAGGACGCCAACGGCGAACCCACCGGCGAGTTGCAGGAAATGGCGGCCATGTTCCCGGTGATGCGGCGCACGGGTCTGGATTTCCGTGGCCTGTCGCAGACGCCACAAGCGGTCAAAACCTATGCTGATGTCTGTCGACTGGCAGGCGTGACGACGATCACCGATCTGTTTTCCCACATGGAAGAGGAAGACTTGGGGGTGCTTACCCAGGTTACCGGACAAGACGATTTTGGCCTGCGCCTTGTGCCCGTTTTGGCCGCAGTTGGAGCCACCCCGCAAGAGATCGCGGACAAGGCCAATGCCCTTGGCAAACAATCCACCGACAAGCTGCGCATGGGGGCGGTCAAGCTGATGACCGACGGTTCGATCCAGGGCTGGACTGCGCGGGTGAAATGGCCCGGCTATG
This sequence comes from Falsiruegeria sp. JB4-1, assembly GCF_055693495.1. NCBI lineage: Bacteria > Pseudomonadati > Pseudomonadota > Alphaproteobacteria > Rhodobacterales > Roseobacteraceae > Falsiruegeria > Falsiruegeria sp. JB4-1. The sequence goes on along the minus strand of NZ_JBVFTZ010000001.1, from coordinate 2,001,272 downwards.
TGGGCGGACATCCCAACGGGCTGTGGAACACCCCACCCGAGCAGATCTATGCCCTGTGTGAGGCGATGCAGGCCAATGGCGTACAGATGCATATTCACGTGAATGGCGATGAGGCGTCTTCTGTCTCGCTAGATGCCTTGGAAGAGGCCTCGCGCAAGCATCCCTGGCCCTCGGCCCGGCACGTGTTGCAACACTGTCAGATGATGGGCCCGGATCAGTTCCGCCGCTGTGTTGAGATGAACGTCTGCACCAACATCTTTTCCAACCACATCTGGTATTTCGGAGATCAGCACGCCGCGCTGACCATTGGCGAAGCCCGCGCCACCCGCATGGACGCTGCCCGCTCGGCGCTGGACGCAGGTGTCAATGTGGCCCTACATTCGGACGCGCCAGTAACCCCGTTGGGACCGTTGTTCACCGCATGGTGTGCCGTAAACCGGCAGACAATGTCAGGGCGCACTTTGGGTGAAGAGCAGCGGATCACAGTGGATGAGGCGCTTTATGCCATCACGCTTGGCGCGGCCTACACCCTGAAACTGGACGCCGAGATCGGTAGTATCGAAACCGGGAAACGCGCAGATTTTGCCGTGCTTGGCGATGATCCTACTGCTGTGGCCCCAATGGCTCTCAAGGATGTGCCCGTGAATGGCATCGTCTTTGGCGGCAGGGTGCAGATGAACTGATGCGCCTGCCTCTAACGGTGATCAGTGGTTATCTGGGCGCTGGTAAGACGACGCTTATCAACCGCCTTTTGGCCGAAGATCACGGGCTGCGCCTGATGATCCTGGTCAATGACTTTGGGGCCATCAACATCGACGCGGCCCTGATTGAATCCCGTCAGGACGATACGATCTCGCTGTCCAACGGCTGTGTCTGCTGCACCATGGGGGCGGATCTATATATGGCGCTTGGCGACGCGTTGGACCGGAGCCCACGCCCCGATCACCTGGTTGTCGAGGCCAGCGGCATCGCCGACCCGGCTGCCATTGCCAATGCGGCTATCGCCGAACCGGATCTGTCCTATGCCGGGATCATCACGCTGATTGATGGGTTGAACGGGGCGGACTTACTGCGTGATCCGCTGATTGCGCCGCAGGTTGCTCAACAAATCAAGGTGGCGGATATGGTGTTGATGACCAAATCGGACGCGCCCTCGACCGCCCTAACCAAAGCACTGGCCGAACACGGTTTATGCAGTCCAGGCGCCTTGTCAGGGGACGCGCCGATCGCGCCGCTGCTGTCAGATGTGCTGCCTCGACCCAAAGGGCGCCCAACGGCGTCGCACCCGCTCTATGTGCAATGGAATTCTGAGACACCCGGAGATCTCTCCCGTACCCAGCTGAAGGACCGATTTGCGACCCGACCCGAAGGGCTTTATCGCGTAAAAGGCTTCGTGGATGGCCCCGACGGCATGCATGAAGTGCACGTGGTTGGCAAACACGTCGACATCCGCACGTCGAAGGGCAAGACCCCTGCCCTCGTCGCACTCGGCTTGTCGGATCGGCTGACAGCCCAGCAAATTGACGATTGGTGGTCGACAAAATGATCTGGCTGCTGGTCCCCTAAGCACGGAATTTCCAATTCGTCAGGAAAAACAGGGTCAGTTTGACTTTTCGAGCCATTCAACCGCATGATCGCGCACGTCATCAGGGATTTCTGCGGCTCGGCGTGTTTCAAGACTTAACAAAACGCACTTGAACACAGTCTCAAATGCCAGCTTGGCGCCATCGGATCGAAACAACCTGTGCCGAAAGGTCATGGATTTGGACCCGATCGCAACCACTGACGTCTCTAACCGTATCGAGTCCCCTGCAACAAGCTCAGCCCGAAAATCACTTTGAGCGTTAACAACCGCAAAGGAAACGCGTCGCCCGGTTCGCATATCCTTTGCGGTTAGGCCCATTTCAGATTGAATTGCCAATACACCGTCGGAACATGCGGCGAAGTATCTTGAAACGTTCATGTGCCCAAGAAAATCGCAATCCGTTGGATCGACCACCGAGCGAAAAGAAACCATCGCCGCCATGCAAATGCTCCACTCTGTCTGCCCATACACCTTACATAGGCGGACCTTGCGTGTCATCTTGCGACGACAGTGGCCAGCATTTGGCAGATCACAACATGGGGGAGCATGCGATGCCTTCAATAGAAATTCAGGTACTCGAAGGCGTTTTTTCCGCAAAGGAAAAGGGAAAAATAATTGAAAAGGTCACTGAGGCTTTTGGGGAAGTGGCCGGTCAAACGATAAAAGCTGGAACCTCGGTCCGAATACTGGAAATCAGCAGTGGCTCATGGGGTTACGCCGGAAACGTCCTGACCACCAAAGACGCTTTAGAGATGAGACAGCGCGGTTGAACAGTTGTTTCGCCGTCAATTGCGAAATCCACAGGCTTGGGATCGATCCGGACATTTTTTAGGATACATCTCGCCATTCTGAACCAACGTATAACCGATGGTCAAAGTTAACTAACGTTTTCCAACAAGAGGTTCCCATGTCCAGAACTGCCGCCTTAAATGCCTGTGATGGCCGCTTCATTGATGGCAGATTTTGGAATGATCTGGCGTGGCTGGTGTCTTTTCCGACCGAAAGTCAGAAACCGGACAACCTGGACGCGTTGATGCCTTACTTGGTTAAGGCTCTGCCCCCGCACCTGCAGGCCTTGGGATTCACATGGGCACTGCACGACAATCCCGATCCGACCGGGTGCCCCTTTTTGGTCGCCGAGCGGGTCGAAGAGCCTGCCTTGCCAATGGTGCTGTCCTATGGCCACGGCGATGTCACTCACGGGCAGCGCGAAGATTGGTTGGATGGGATGGACCCGTTTGCCCTTACCCGCGTAGACGAGCGCGTCTATGGCCGAGGCACCGCCGATAACAAGGGACAGCATTTGATTAACTTGCATGCCCTGGCCTCCGTGATCGAAGCCCGGGGAAGTCTGGGGTTCAACATCAAATTGCTCGTCGAAATGGGTGAAGAGATCGGCTCGCCCGGGCTGCATGCCTTTTGTGCGGCGAACGGCGAATTGCTCAAGGCAGACGTCCTGATCGCATCCGACGGGCCTCGCTTAAGGTCGGATGTGCCCACTGTCTTCATGGGAGCGCGCGGGGGCCTGAGTTTTACGCTAAATGTCGATCTGCGCGACGGGGCGCATCATTCAGGCAATTGGGGTGGTTTGCTGGCGGACCCCGCAATGATACTGGCGCAAGCCCTTTCGACCATCACTGACGCACGCGGTCAAATCCGCATACCCGATTGGCGCCCGGATAGTCTGACGCCCGAAATCCGCGAAACTCTGGCGACCTTGCCATCATTTGACGGTTCAGATCCGGCCATCGACCCTGAATGGGGAGAGGCTGAACTAACTCCGGCCGAGCGTGTGTTTGGTTGGAACTCCTTTGCTGTTCTGGCGATGCAATCGGGCAAGCCCGAAGCGCCGGTGAATGCCATTTCTGGCCATGCGTCAGCCACCTGCCAGCTGCGTTATGTCGTGGGAACTGACGCCGATAACATCTTGCCTTCATTACGAAACCACCTCGACAAGGGCGGGTTCCATCAAGTCGAGATCGTGCCCATGGACGGCGGCGCATTTCCGGCCACCCGCCTGGACCCCAGCCACCCCTGGGCGCAATTCGCAATCCACTCGATCGAGGCGACAACAGGTGCACTACCCCATATATTGCCGAACTTGGGCGGCTCGCTGCCCAACGAATGTTTCGCCGACGTTCTTGGCCTGCCCACAATCTGGGTTCCGCATTCCTATCGCGGCTGCAATCAGCACGCGCCCAACGAACACGTGCTCTCTTCAACTTGCGAGCAGGCCGGACAGGTGATGACCGGGCTGTTTTGGGACTTGGGTGACACCGAAACACCCCATCCACCAAAAACATCGCAACATTAAGAAACCTTAATCCTGCGATCAGGTAATCCACAGACGCAGGGAATATTCCTTGTCTCAACCCCGGGAAAAGCCGGGTTCGATGACAGGAGAATTCTATGAGCATTCGCAACACCACCCGCCTCACCGCTGGCCTGCCCGGATGGGCGGGCGCCTCTGCCCTCTCGGCCTTGTTGCTGGCCTCGACCGCGCTGCCCGCTGCAGCCGACGAAGCGCTGGCCGATCTGGTCGAAGAGGTCGGCCCCTCGGTCGTGACCATCCTAGCCACTCAGGAGGCCACGACCGAGCTTACCAGCATGAAAGGCCGCGGGATGGAAAACCACCCGTTCGGCGAGTTCTTTCGCCAGTTTGGCATGCCCGAAGGCATGAAACCCGGTCCGCAAGGTCCAAAACAAGGTCTGGGATCAGGTTTTATCCTGGACGAGGACGGCTTGATCGTCACCAACCACCACGTCATTGACGGCGCCGACACGGTGACCGTTCGTCTCTCGGATGATCGCGAGTTTGAGGCCACCATCGTGGGTGCTGACCCGCTGACGGATCTGGCGGTGCTTCAGATCAAGGCCGGCGCCCCCCTGCCCGCCGTTGAACTGGGCAACAGCGACGTTATCCGCGTGGGCGAAGATGTGGTGGCCGTTGGCAACCCCTTTGGCCTTAGCTCAACCGTGACAACCGGCATCGTTTCAGCCAAGGGACGCAACATCTCCGAAGGGCCCTATGCCGAATTCATCCAAACGGATGCAGCGATCAACAAGGGCAACTCGGGCGGACCCCTGTTCAACATGGAAGGTGAGGTCATTGGAGTGAACTCGGCCATCTATTCACCCACCGGCGGGTCCGTGGGTCTGGGCTTTGCGGTCACATCGAACATTGCCGAGACCATCGTGGCCGATCTGATTGAAGACGGGCAAGTGGACCGTGGTTGGCTGGGAGTGTCGATCCAGAACGTCAGCCCCGACATCGCGGCGGCGATTGGTCTGGATGGATCCAACGGTGCGCTAGTGTCGGACGTCGTGACCGACAGCCCCGCAGATGGTGCGTTGAAGTCTGGTGACGTGATCGTGAGCTTTGACGGTAAGCCGGTTAAATCCAGTGCTGATCTGCCCCGTCTTGTTGGCGCGACAAAAATTGGTGCAACCAGTGCGATCGAGATCATTCGCAACGGTGAACCAGAACAGGTGAACGTCACCATCGGTGCACATCAGCTTGCACAGGCCGAAGTTGAGACAAAAATCGATGAAACTTCAGGCAAGCAACTGGGTGTCACTGTCGCGCCACTCACCGAAACCGCTCGGGCCGAGATCGGCGTCAGCAAGGATGTTTCGGGCGTCGTCGTTACATCGCTGAACCAAGAGGGCGCCGCAGCTAGGGCGGGCCTGCGGGTGGGCGACGTGATCGTGAAACTGGGCAGTCAGGAAACCGAGACACCCAAGGAGTTAAAAGCCGCTCTGAAAAGCGAAAAGACCGATCCCGCCTTGGTGCTGATTAATCGCGGTGGCAACCAGTTGTTCGTAGCGATCGAGATCGCCTGAATTAAAGCAAGGGCGCGTGTGATGCACGGGGAGTTCGGCGCGCGCCCGCTGTTCAGCGGCCTTGACCTGTCCCCGGGTTGCTGAACCGACCGGGCGCACCCATCTGCGCCCGGTTCGCCTGTGTCCCCCTTGACCTTGCGCCGGAAAACCCCGCGTATAGGTCCAAAGACCAAGGATAATCCACGCATGAGCCGCCGCCTCCTCATCGTTGAAGACGACAACGACACCCGCGAATTCCTGGCCAAAGGGTTTACCGAGGAAGGGTTCACGGTCGAGACCGCTCCGGACGGTCGTGAGGGGTTGTATCACGCCACGGACGGCGGTTTTGACGCAATCGTTCTGGACCGTATGCTGCCGGGGCTGGATGGACTGGCGCTGATCAAATCCATCCGGGCGGCCGGGCTGAAGACCCCGGTTCTTATGTTGACGGCGATGAGCGCGGTGGACGAAAGGGTCAAGGGTCTGCGCGCTGGCGCCGACGATTATCTGGTCAAACCGTTCTCCTTCCAAGAACTGCACGCGCGGATCGAGGCGCTATTGCGCCGCCCTCAGGACACTGAAGAAAGCGCGCTACTCACTTGCCGTGATCTTGAAATGGACCTGCTCAAGCGACGGGTAACCCGTGGGGAACGCGAACTGACGCTGACCCCCCGTGAATTCCAGATTCTTGAGTTTTTCCTGCGCCGCAAGAACCGCGTGATCTCGCGCACCATGCTGCTTGAGGGGGTGTGGGAATATCATTTCGACCCCAACACCAATATCGTTGACGTTCATATCTCGAAACTCCGTCGCGCAGTTGATGAAGGAGCTGAGACGTCTCTGATCGAAACCGTTCGTGGCGCGGGCTACATGATGTCCGATGGCTAAATCATTGATCTTATTGCGCAACGCCCGGACCCGTTTAGTGCTAGCTAGCATGGTACTGAGTACTGCGCTGACAGCGCTAGTGCTGGGTTTGGTCTATGTCACCGCCAACCGCACCATCGAGAACGAGACCCGCAGCGTAGTGACCGCCGAACTGGCGGGACTGCGCGATGAATACGAACGCCTTGGCACCATCGGGTTGATGGCCGCCATTGACCGCCGGGTCCAAGACGCCGCTGATCGCGACGCGCTTTATCTGCTGACGGACGCGCAGGGCAACGTGCTGGCAGGCAATTTGGCGCGGTGGCCCGAAGGGATCGAGCCCGGCTCGGGTTGGGTCGATCTGGACCTGACCAAGATGTCTTCGGGCGATGAGGTCTCGATCTCGGCCGCATCGATCCGCCTACCCCTTTATGAACGTCTGTTGGTCGGTCGCGATGCTTCTGCCCGGCAACAATTCGACCGGGTGCTGCTGCGCTCGGTCGGGCTGGCGCTGCTGGCGGCGCTCGCGCTCAGCCTGCTCACCGGCTGGCTGCTTACGCGGCTTGTGTTCTCGCGTCTGGCGGACATTGCTCAAACTGCAGGTGACATCGTGTCCGGCGATCTGTCCCGGCGCATTCCAGTACGCGGCAGCGGTGATGAGTTTGATCAGATGGCACAAACGCTCAACGACATGCTCGACAAGATCGAAGAGCTGGTCGGAAATCTGCGCATGACCACGAACTCCATCGCCCACGACCTGCGCAGCCCACTCAGCCGGTTGCGGCAACGGGTCGAAAGCTTGACTGATCCGGCAAGTGAGGCGAAAGACCGCGACGCCAACGCAGCCCGTGCCCTGGCCGAAGTCGACCACCTACTGCGCGTCTTTTCACAACTGACCGAGATTTCGCGGGCCGAAGCGGGCCTTGGCCGGGATGAATTTGAAGTCGTGGATATGAAGGCCCTGGTTCAAGACGTCACCGAATTCTATGAACCCGTCGCTGCAGACCAGGGCGTACATGTCGTCATCGAAGGCGCTGCCGGGTCGATCCCAGGGCACAAACCGCTTTTGGCGCAAGCGCTATCGAACCTGCTGGAAAACGCGCTGCGCTATGCCCCTACAGGTAGCACCCTCACGGTTACATTGACCAATGTGGATGACGGCTTGACCCTGAGCGTTCGCGATCAAGGCCCTGGCGTACCCGCCGACAAGCTTGACCAACTCTCACAGCCTTTTGTCACGCTGGACCCAGCCAGAACGGACCAAAACTCTGGCCTGGGACTGGCACTGGTCGCGGCCATTGCGCGGATGCATGGCGGACGGTTCGAGGCACGCAACCGCAAACCGGGGCTGGAGGCGTCGATCACCATCGCGAGATGATCCCGCTCGTTAGTGTTGCGGGTTTTACAATACTGTGGAGTTCTGGGCCTTTGCCTGCAAAGCGGACAAAACGGCCCTTCGCCGCATGATACAGAAACTAAAGGAAACTGCGGGCATTTTCGCGCTTACTGCTGAAGCCTTAGCGTCACGATCGACTTGTCGAGTGCCAAAAACTTGTGTTCGCAAGTGTCGCGCCCGATGTGCTATTATTGATTTTGGCTCTATGTGCTGTTTCACCAAGATCTAGCCAAACGTCAACGCGACTATATCGAATGGAGTATTTATGTCCCGCACACCTCGATCTTTCTCTCACATTGGCCTGTCCGTCCCTGATGTTGATGCGGCCGTAAAGTTCTATTCTGAGGTGCTTGGCTTCTACACGATTATGCCGCCCACAGATGTTGTGGAGGATGACAGTGATATAGGATTGATGTGTTCAGATGTTTTTGGACCAGAATGGAAAAAGTTGCGCATCGCGCACATGGCTACAGCCGATCGCGTCGGCATTGAGATTTTTGAGTTCGATGGAAACTACGCGCCAGAGAATAATATCGACTTTCGCCGAAACGGCACTTTTCACTTTTGCATTCAAGACCCCGATGTCGAAGGTCTTGTTGAAAAGATTGTAGCTGCGGGTGGCAAACAAAGGATGCCGATCAGGTATTACTATCCGGGCGAAAAGCCATATCGAATGGTATACGTCGAAGACCCGTTCGGCATCGTATTCGAGTTGTACAGCCACTCCTACGAACTAACCTACTCATCTGGCGCTTACTCTTAAGAAAGCGAGAGCGAGCATCTGTCAGAATGTGCTCCGAGCGGTCGTTAGCTCCAAACTGTACTGATGACCGCATGGCGGACAAAGCAGTCGCTCGTAACGAGTGGACAAATAGCGGAAAGCGGCCCTTTGCGGGCTTTGGTCAACGTCGCCGTGAATGGCAGCTTGGAGCCTTATACTAAGCACATTCATGTCGTCACATCAGCAATTCACAAACGGGCTATAAGCGAAAGCTTCTTACAATCCCCCGCTCCTTTGACGAAAGCGGGGGCATTTTCGCCTTACTCCAGTCCCCAGTACTGCTCCATGTACTCGCTATTCTTGCGGGCACGACGAAGGGCGGCTTCGGCATCAAAGGGAACTTCATCCGGTGAGAACCGGGGTTTTGTGTGTTCCAGTGTTTTCGCTCGCGCATTCTCGATACCCGTGAATGGGAAGCCAAACGCCTCTTCATTGTTCGGAAATTGCTCCATCCACAACTCGTGGCGGGCTTTCATCACGTCGAACATGCCCTTGGTCGGGAACATCGGCAGCATCTTGGGCTGCACCTCGCGCGGATCATTGTAGAGATCGAAATACGCGGCCTTGGACAAACCCGGCTGATTGCCAGCCCAATGGCGCTTGAAGCGCCCCTTGACTGAGGCTGCGTAAACGTCGCCAGTGTAAACATGCACCCAGTCGCGACGGCTGTGGCTATCGCCCTCGACGAACAGGGCAGTTTGGTCCACGCCATCAATAACACGGTCCGTTGGGACATGGTCGAGAGCCCCACCAAGACGCGCGAAGGTCGTGAACAGATCGGTCTCGTGAATAATGTCGCCAATCGTCTGTCCCGGCTCGATCATGCCAGGCCACCAAGCCATCGCAGGCACACGAATGCCTCCTTCGAGATAGTCGCCCTTGCCGCCACGGTGCAGCGTTTCCACCATACCCGGGGGACCGTTGTGCACCATGGGCCCATTGTCTGCCATCAAGATGACCAGCGTGTTTTCAGCAATCCCTTTTGCCTCAAGGTGGTCCATCAGTTGGCCCACAAACGGGTCAAATCGCGCCAATCCTTCCTGAAGGAAACCACCCGAAAGCGTTTTCCGTTCCGGATAGGGCACAAAAGCGATCAATTGAGGCCAATGCGCAATATAGAAGGGTTTTCCTTCTTCAATGCTCTTGTCGATAAAGGCGAGATGGCGATCCTTATTGGCCTCCATCTCACGATACCAGCCTTCAATATCTCCAGACGTTACAAGCTCGCGAACGGGTCCGTTCTTTTCACCGGCAAGGATCGCAGGGTGATCGGTGGTGCGCCATCCGGGGTCCATGTCATAAGGATCCTCGGGATAGATCTCGGGGTTGGTCGTCGTTGGGGAAACACCACCGGCGATTTCAGCACCCGGCCCATAGATGACCGGAAACTGATTGTAAGAGGACCACACAGCATCATCAAAACCCTGGCGGTTCATATAGCTTTCTTCGATGTCGCCCATATGCGACTTGCCGTAGAATGCCGTGTTGTAGCCCGCTGGCCCCAACACCTCGGCCATTGTCACTTCACTGGCGGCTAGCCCACCATATTCGTAAGGAAAACCGACTTCCGTGAGCCCATTCCGGATTGGGTGACGGCCCGTGATGACCGCGGCCCGGCTCTGGGTGCAGGAAGGTTCGGTGTACATGCGCATAAAGTTGGCGCCTTCAGCGGCCAATTGATTGATATTGGGCGTCTTTATCCCCCTGAGCAATTGCAGCGCAGGTATGCCGACATCGCCCACAGGCGTGTCATCCCACATGATATGGATGATGTTCGGAGGCGTACCGAATTTCTCGCGCAACGCGGCAAGTTTCTCATCAATCTCGCTGTCCATCGCCGCCCAGTCTTCGCCGTGCTGGGCCTCGAGGACATAAAAATCAGCGTCATGAATGATGTCGCCGACGAATAGTGGCTGGCCCATCAACGCTATCGTGGCACATGCGCTGAACAAGCCCTTTCGTGAATGGAATGGGTGCATGTTTTCTCTCGCTCTGCTGTTCTTTTTGGTTTTGGACTTCAAAGCTTGCGGATAACGCAAACCTTTTGAAGGTGTAGACAATTGCACGAGATACTAGCGCCGATCAACGTTGACACAGTATCCAAAAACCGCAAACTCCTGTCCGTGCGCACAAACAACCCCCTCACCCCGGTTCCTGTTCTCGAAGCCCGATTTCAAGAAATCGAGGACCTCTGCGACGTGGTGCGCCTGTGGGATCTGGACCTGAGACCGCTTTCCAAGGTCAAACAGGGACAAGAGGCAGGCGCATTGTTTCAGGCGCAGGCAGGCGGACTGCACTATGGGTTCTGCAGTCTCAACGCTAACCTTGACCAATTTGGGTCAGCCCCCCCGGTGTTTTGACCTTCGTCATCAAGGACCCCGAAATGGGGCGGCTTTGGTGGCGAGGGGACGACACCTGCGGTGACGAAGTATTGGTCTATCAAGTTGGTGGCGAGTTGCGCAGTGTCAGCAACCCGTCGTTTTCAATTCAGACCGTCTCGGCTTCGCGCGAAACAATCGAAGCGCTCTGCGCTTCAATGAAGATAAAACTGCCCAAAGCATCCACATTGCCAGAGACTTTCAGAATGCCCCCAAGTGTTTTGGATCAGGTTCGCGTTGCTCTGACACTGTTTCGCACTCGATTTGACCAACAGACCGGCGCAGAGCTGCAAACTGTACTCGAACTGTTGCTCAAGGCTTGGACTTCGCAGGCCAACACCAGAGGCAATGCCGCGGCAATTTGTAGGGAACGTGACAAAGCCTTGTCCCAATGCCTTAATTTTCTTGAGACAGCCGATCTAGCAACTGTAACCTCTGCGGACCTTAGGCAAGCCACCAGTGTGAGTGAGCGCACCTTAGAGTATGCGTTTCGTGAAAGGTTCGGTTTAACGCCAGCTAAGTTTGTAAAAAATCGCCGACTGGTTAGGGTTCGCCAACGTTTGAAAGCCGCGGAACAGAAAAACCTGACCGTCGCAGACATCGCCGCGGCAGAAGGGTTCTGGCATGGGGGACATTTTTCTGCCGATTACAAAGCGACCTTTGGTGAACTTCCTAACGAAACGAGAATGAAGCGATAAAGGTCGAGTTATTCTGAAAAGGCCATGACGAGGTTGCGTCCATTCAAAGCTAACACAAACGCAATAATGAGCAGCAAGAAAAATCCTAAGGCTCATTTTTCTAATAGCATCCTTCTACACTTTGAATTCATTGATCCATCCCGAGGCGGATGACCGCTTTCGCCCTTTGAGACGGATGTTGCGACGGTCCCCAATGTCGCAAATGGGCTCAACGCAGACATTTCCTGCGCGCACTTTGTATTCACAATTCCAGTTCACTGACCTTGCATCAACTTCGCCTGGCTTTCGGCGTAGCTGACAAAAGCGTCCGCGATACCCTGAGCCGCCAGTTCCAACAAGCGCGCGCCATCTTCGGGATTGGCCAAAGCGGAATGCGATCCTACCCGGCCATCAGGGAACATGGCGCGATGTTCGTCCGGGGGCCCGTGTTTGTCACCCTTATGAGCGTTGATGTATTCGGCACTCAGGGCTTGGGGCGGATCTTCGGCCCCGTTTGACGGCAGCACTCCAATGAGTGCTTGAGTGATGGCAACTTCCGAGGGGGTTGCGTGCATACCTTCCCACGACCCATAGAGGTCCTGTCGCAACGCGTTGACGGCCTTGGGCTCCCACCAGCTCAGCAAGGTAAGGGCGTTGTGGGGCAGTTCCTGGCCAATGTCCCGTAGCGGCGCGATGTTTGCTCCATGACCGTTCACGATAAACACCCCGCGAAACCCTTGCGCCAACAATCCCCGGATCACCTCGCGAGCGTGGGCCGCAAACACCGGCTCTGATACCGACACGGTTCCTGGGAAGCTCGTATTGAATGGCGCAGGCGTATAGGCCAGCACCGGTGCAACAACGGCATCACACAAAGCAGCTGCCCTTTGCGCCACCGCTTCTGCACAGATCGTGTCTGTCCCGATCCGCCCCATCGGTCCGTGTTGTTCGGTGGAGCCGACGGGAAGCATGACGCAAGCACCTTGCCTGATGCGATCATCCACTTCGGGCCATGTCATATCTGAAAGTTGCATGGCTTTTGATCCCCTCTGCGCTCTTTCCGTTTTCATCTATGCATACTACGCTTCGCGCATGGAAGACTCAGCCCCATCAACACCTCTTGCACCGACATTGGACCAAACGGTCGGTGCCGCAGTCAAACATCACCGTATTCTTGCGGGACTTACCTTGGCGGAGCTGTCTCGCGTCGCACAGGTCTCGACTGCGATGATCTCGAAGATTGAACGCGGGCAGGTTTCCGCCTCTTTGTCGACACTGGACGCACTGGCGACAGGCATCGATGTACCGTTGATCAACTTCTTTGCGGGCACAGTACGCTGGTCTGACATGTCCTTTGTCAAAGCAGGCGAAGGGATCACGGTACAACGTCTAGGCAGCGATTTTGGACATGTTTACAAAATGATAGGCCGGGCCAGTGCCGACCATGTAAGCTTTGAAAGCTTCGATGTGACACTGGAACGGCCCTTATCCTCGCGCCCGGTTTACTTGCATCGTGGGGTCGAGTTTATTCACATGACCGAAGGTGAAATGGTCTATCGCTGCGGCGATGCGAAATATCACATGCGCCCCGGCGACAGTTTGTCGTTTGACAGCAACAGCGCACATTGCCCGGACGAATTGCTCACCGACGTCGTGCGGTTCATTACCGTAGTCGCAAAGGCCGAAACCGGATCGGGGTCATAAAAAAGGGCGCCCAAATAGCGCCCTTTTCAATTCGGTTTCAATCAGCGGTTACAACCCCCATTTGGCCTTGGTGGTTTCAAAGAACCCCTGCGCCTGTTTCACCTTGACCCAATTGTTCACGTAATTGATCCAGACCTGATCGGCTTGCGGCAACAGCATGGCAATTGGTGAAGGGGAGCGCGCTTCGGCGCCGCTGACGCGCACAACCGGGAATTTCTGTTCCAAGGTCGATCCTTCGATATTCGAGGTGATAAAAACGTCAGCCCGGCCAGCCAGAACTTCCTGGAAACCGCGAGCTGGAGCTTCAACCACCTTGATGTCCGCATTCGGGAACCATTCGCGTACGCGCTTTTCGAAGGTGGTACCGAGTGTCGTAGCGACTTTCACGTCTGGTTGGTTGATCGAGTCATACCCGTCGAATTTGTCGGCCTTATCTTTGAGTGTATAGGGATACAACTCCACCGAAATGTAGCTTTCAGAAAAACCGGCAACTTTCATCCGGGGCGGCGAGATCGAGGCCGAGCCGGTCATGTGGTACTTACCCGCGACCACGCCATTCACCAGTGTTTTCCAGTCTGTCGGAACAAACTCAACCTCCACTCCCAGGTCAGCAGCCAGTTGGTTCATCACGTCAATGTCGAACCCCTTGTAGCTGTTGGTAGCCGGGTCGCGCAGGGTCATTGGGTTCCAGTCGCCGGTCGTGCCCACCTTGAGGACTCCGCCATCCAGAATTTCGTTCAATGCCGATTGCGCCTGCGCGGCGCCGGATAGGGCCAGGCTGACAGCCGCAACTGCAGCGGCCTTAAGAAGGTTTTTCATGAGATTCTCCCGTTGGTGGCTTTTCTTGTGGGTATCATAACCCGATTGCTGCTTGATTTAAGGCAAAGATAACTCTTAGTCTCAAGAAAAAATTTTCCCCCAGGAAAATTAACCCCAGGGAGAGTGCGATGTCGGAAACTGCAATCGAGCTTGTTGGAGTCAACAAATGGTATGGCACGTTCCATGTGCTCAAGGACATCAACCTGACGGTTGGATCCGGTCAAAAAGTTGTGATCTGCGGCCCCTCAGGTTCGGGAAAATCCACAGTCGTCAGATGCATTAACCGATTGGAAGAACACCAAAAAGGTCAGATTCTGGTGGACGGCACCGAGCTGACGAATGACGCCGCATCCGTCAACCGAATCCGGTCCGAGGTTGGCATGGTGTTTCAGCAGTTCAACCTCTTTCCGCACCTCACTGTATTAGACAATTTGACCCTTGGTCCGATCAAGGCACGCGGCATGACCAAAAAAGAGGCAGAAGAGCGCGCGCGCCACTATCTTGAGCGGGTTCACATCCCCGATCAGGCCGAAAAACGACCCGGTCAGCTGTCTGGAGGGCAACAGCAACGCGTGGCGATTGCACGATCCTTGTGCATGGAGCCGAAGGTTTTGCTTTTTGACGAGCCCACATCCGCGCTGGATCCGGAAATGATTTCCGAGGTTCTGGATGTAATGGTCGATCTTGCCAACGAAGGCATGACCATGGTGGTGGTGACCCATGAGATGGGTTTTGCCCGCAAGGTGGCGGACAACATGATTTTCATGGACGCGGGCGAGATTGTCGAACAAGGCCCGCCCGAAGAGTTCTTTGGCGCGCCCAGGTCCGAGCGGTGCCAAAAATTCCTCAGCCAGATCCTGCAACATTAAGAATGGGGCGTACCATGAAGAAGATACTTGCATTTTCCCTGCCCCTGTTGATCCTTTCCGGATGCGGGAGCTCTTCGACCTGGGGCTGGTATGTAATCGACCCGCGCACCAATACGGGCTGGATTAACATCAAATTTCTGATCTCGGGTATGGGTGACACCATCCTGATTTCGGTCATCGCGGCGGTCATCTCGATTGCGCTTGGTCTACTAGTGGCACTGCCCGCCCTGTCGAACCGCTGGCCCATTCGCATGATCAACCGGGTCTATGTGGAATTCGTTCGCTCGATCCCGCTGTTGCCCATGCTGTTCTGGGTGTTCTACGGGCTGCCGATTGTCTTTCAGTCGATGGGCCTGAACATCCCCATTGATCCCTTCTGGGGCGCGATCATCACATTGGCGATCTCGGACAGTGCCTTTACAGCCGAAATTTACCGCGCGGGTATCCAGTCCATTCCCAAGGGCCAGAGCGAGGCAGCGCAAACGATCGGCCTCACCTACGGACAGTCGATGCGCTATGTGATCCTGCCGCAAGCGATCCGCCGCATTCTGCCTCCCTTGGCGAACCAGTTCATTTATATCGTGAAGATGAGCGCCTTTGCCTCTGTCATCGGCATGCAAGAACTGACACGCCGCGCCAATGAGCTGGTGGTGACGGAATACCGCCCGTTGGAAATCTATACCCTGCTGATCCTGGAATATCTGGTGCTGGTGCTGATCATCAGTGCAGGTGTGCGCTGGCTGGAGCGGCGCATGGGGGCGGACGAACGTTGAATTAGGAGAGCAGACAGATGGACTGGAACGCATTCATGGCCGAGATCGAGGGTGATATCGGCACCTATGCCAAGGAAATACCCGAAACGATGAAAGGGTTCGGCACCATGGGGGCTGCGGCCAAGAAAAGTGGTGCTTTGGATGAAAAAACAAAAGAAATCATGGCACTTGGCATCGCAATCGCTACCCGTTGCGACAGCTGCATCGGTTTTCACGTGCGGTCCCTGGTGCGCCTTGGCCTGACGCGGGAAGAGATGTGCGAGGCCCTGGCGATGGCAACTTATATGGGCGGTGGACCGTCGCTGGCCTATTCGGCCAAGGCGCTCAAGGCATACGACACATTTTCCGCAGAGACCTTGAGGGCCTAGTAAAGGGAGGCTCCCGTCCGTCGTCGATGTTTCTGAAGAAACACCTCCTCCCGTTGGGCCGGGCCTCGCTCCGCTCGGCGGTTGGTTTGAGTCGAGACCGAGGTCTCTGCAAGCCACCGGCATCTTTAGTCAGAATGGACATCACCAAGAAAGACCAAGCCGTGCGAAACGTGGCGCTCAGCCCAAGGCCGATAGTGGTGCCGACGCAGTCAGGACCGCACGGGCATGGGAGTCCGCCCGGGACGGCCCGTAGCGTATGATCTGAAACAGCTCAGGCCCAAGTACCCGACAACGTCTCTTCAGGGCATTGCCCCACTTCACGCGATGGTTTTGCGAAGATGCTTGCGATATCGGGATGTTCTTCGAGTATTTCTGTTACGCCTGGCACAAGATGTGCATCAAACCGGCCGCTGTTCCAGACCGCAATCCCATCCAGACGAATCGTCGGGTCTAACACGTTCAACGAAATCTCACCCGGCGCATAGCTGCCGCAAGTGTGGGCATGCAAAAGGCGAGGATTGCCAAAAGCAGCCCCGCTCCATCTGGCAAAGTCTTCAGCCACCGGCCGGTCATAGCTGCACCCGGGGTGGATACCTGCATGCCAGGAATGGATACACCAGGGATCAATGCCATAGCGCGCCGAGACCCAATCATAATGGTGTCGTGCGACCGAAACATCCCTATCGCCCCCATCCAACGCCGTGATCCGACCCTGATGTACGGTGAAGGTCACCGGGGTTTCCAGAGCGCGGGCATAGGGCTCGTAAAACCGCGATCCCGTCCCGACAAGAAACCCATGTTGCACCACTTGCCCGCTGAAATTGCTCGCAGGCACTGGCGCGAACACGGACATCGGAAAGCGCGTCACGGCCACATCCGCGATCTGGGTCGAGAACTTGGCTCCATCGCCGCGGAAATCAGTCCCCAAAGGACAGGTTACATGGATATCCTCGGCCCGCGCCACCATGCGGTTGACCGCATCCTTGATCGCAACAAACCCATGATAATGCGCCTGCCCGAAGCCGGACGCCAGCATGCCCGCATCCAACGCATAGCTCATGATCGGGCGGATCCCGACCATGTCTGCATTGAACCGTATCTGATCACCAAATCTCGCAAGAAACAGGGACCGCGTAGCGCCCTTCATTTGTGCCACAAGGTTGTCGCTTGGAGTGGCCCCCTCTGGGCTGAATGGCACCTCTTGGGTTGCGACCTCTATCCCCAAATCTCGGGCGCGCTCTAAAACAGCGTCAAGAATATCAACGTGGTAATAGGTCTCCTCCGCCCCTTCGTGCAGCACCAGCAACCGATCCCCCGGGGCCAGCCCCGCGCAGGTCAGCAGCAGATTATCCGCACCCTTTTGCAGATCCGTATTCATGTCCAAAATCCCGATTGGCAAGCGGGGCTCTCGCCCTGTTGGCTGCCTCACATCTACGTGAGTTACAAATCTCGCGCCAGAAAAATTTTACTCACAGTAGAATTTTCTACTGACCTAAGTAACCACACCTGCGATAAGCTGCCCCAAACCTTCCATTTGACGGAGACCAAGATGAGCGCATGGATTCTGCATGATCGAAGATGCAGAGGCTGATGGGCGGCTGAAAGAGTTGCTGGACAAGGCCCGCACACCCCACGGTACAGTGGATACGGTGATGCGCGTACATTCCCTGCGCCCGGAAACGATGAATGGTCACGTCACGCTCTATCGTTCGGTCCTTCATTCGGATGACAACACGCTGCCGTTTTGGTTTCTTGAGGTGATCGCCAGCTATACGTCGATCCTGAATGATTGCACCTATTCGCTAACGCATCACTTCATGAACGTGCGCAATCTGCTGCGTGACCAGCCCCGCAGTGATCGAATTTTTCTTGCCTTGAAAGCGCATCGTCCTGAGGATGAGT
The DNA here is from genome assembly GCF_055693495.1 of Falsiruegeria sp. JB4-1. Lineage (NCBI taxonomy): Bacteria > Pseudomonadati > Pseudomonadota > Alphaproteobacteria > Rhodobacterales > Roseobacteraceae > Falsiruegeria > Falsiruegeria sp. JB4-1. The sequence goes on along the minus strand of NZ_JBVFTZ010000001.1, from coordinate 1,983,331 downwards.
TCCAAGGCAAGCAGCTTGCCCTGCTGCGCTATGCGGGCAAGTTGACCACGGATGTAGGCAAGATGACAAAATCCGACTTCGAGGCGCTCAAGATTGCAGGCGCCAGTGACGAGGAAATCCTCGAGGTCAATCAGGTCTGCGCCTATTTCAACTATTCCAACCGGCTGCTGAATGGGTTGGGTGCAACGACCGAAAACGACGTTATCGGATATTACAAAGGCGACGATTGAAGCTGACTTGCCCGTCAGCTCATCTTGGCGGGCAAGGTTGCGTAGCCCCGAAACCGGATGCGCCCGCCGGGAACGCGTCCATCGAGCAACTGAAAATCGGGAAATCGCTCTAGCAGCCGTCCGATGCCTATACGTCCTTCCATCCGCGCGAGGGTCAGACCCACGCAGACATGTGGACCGCCTGCAAAGGCAAGATGTCGGTTGGGTTTGCGCGCGATGTCAAAACGGGTCGGTTCATCAAAAACTGCGGGATCCCGGTTGGCTGCACCGATGCAGAGGTGCAAGTTGGTTCCCACGGGAATGGTTTGGCCGTTCAGGTCAATTTCGGCGGTGGTTTCACGGTTGCCGAATTGGTTAGGTGAGCGGACGCGCAGAACCTCTTCAATTGCGGGGTTCAACAACGTAGGGTCGTCCATCAGTCGCTGGCGTTGATCCGGGTGATCGTTAAGCAGCGCCAGACCGTTTCCGATCAGGTTCGTGGTCGTTTCATGGCCTGCGTTCAGGATGAAGATGCAATTCTGCAAAAGCTCTATTTCAGACAATTGCCCATCCGCGCCTTCTCCGGTGATCAGTCGGGTCAACACGTCTGTCTCGATGTCACCCGGAGACATCCGCCTGCGGGCGACCAGATCTTCGAGGTAGGCTTTGAACTCCTCAACTGCTTTGTGCCCTGTCGCCAGCTGCTCGTTGGTCAGCGACGGTTCCAAAGCACCAAGGATCGCAAGAGACCAATCCCTCAGCGGACCGCGTTCTTCTATTGGGACGTCGAGCAGATTGCCGATGATCTGGATAGGAATGGTGGAGGCAAAATCCTCGATCAGATCCACCTCTCTCTTGTCTGCCAACCCATCCAACAGATGGTCGACAGTGCTGATCAGTCCCGGTTCCATCTTGGCAATCGCACGGGGGGTCAAGGCAGAGGTCATGATCTTTCGAACACGGGTGTGGAGTGGCGGGTCGGAAAACACCAGCGAGGTTGTGTGATGTTCGAACAGCGGAGAGCCGATGCCGAACTTGGGACCAAAAGCGGCCTTTTTGTCCGACGAGTAGAGCTTGGTATCGCGATAGATCCGGTCCAGATCCTTATGTCGGCTGAGTAAGATCGAGCCGTCCGGCTGTGGCAATACAGGCGAATGGGCCAAAAGCGCGTCGTAGAATGGGAATGGGTCTTCCAAAAACCCAGGCGGTGGATTGGTTAGGTCCAGCGAGATCACGGCCTCAGGTGGCAAAACTCTTGTCATCAATCCTCTCCCTCTCGTGACTGTATGCATAGGCCAAAAAATTAACCGACCGCAAGGTCAGGAAAATCGCAAATTGAACGAGGGTCTGCTTAACAGCCCGAAGGAGCTCCCGCCCGTCGTCAATTTTTCTGACGAAAAACCTCCTCCCGTTGGGCCCGGCCTCGCTACGCTCGGCGGTCGGTTCATTCCGATAGCAAGGCGATCATGGTGTCGACCTCACCAGACACAACACACGCAACCGCTCCGAACCCAAGGCGAGACGCCCAGCCCAAAGCCGCTGATGGCGCTGACGCAGTCAGGATCGTTCGAGTACGGGAGCGCCCCGTTTTCCGAAGCAACCACCAAGTGGGGATTTTTCTGTCGTGGAATTATTGCGTCGATTATGATCAACGCAGGGTTCATTCCAACGCGCCACCAACCCAAATCCCGTCGCAAGCAATTAGGACACACTCATGTCAGACCCGGTGTCATCAATCCGTAACCTTGGTCCTGCATTCGAAGAGAGCTGCACGCGCGCTGGTATCAATTCGGCGCAAGAGTTGCGGGACATAGGGGCTGATGACGCTTATGGTCGCTTGCTCCAATCGGGCAGCAAACCGCATTTCATTGGATACTACGTGCTTGTGATGGCGCTGCAGGGTCGGCCCTGGAACGACTGCAAGGGCGAAGAGAAAAAGCCCTGCGCGTGCAGTTTGACGCAATTGTCGCGGCGTCTTACGACAAGGGCCGCTCCGATTTCGAAGCGGCCCTTGATGCGATCGGTGTGATCGAAAAGCGAGGCTAGCTGGACATCCCGGCTGCCATCCCTCGGGGTTTAGCCAACCAGCTCAAGACCCGAGAAGAAGTATGCGATTTCAACAGCCGCAGTTTCAGGAGCATCCGAACCGTGGACCGAGTTTTCGCCAACCGATTCAGCGAACTCGGCACGGATGGTGCCGACGGCTGCGTCTGCGGGGTTGGTTGCACCCATCACTTCGCGGTTCTTTGCGATGGCGCCTTCGCCTTCGAGAACCTGAGCAACGATCGGAGCCGACGCCATGAATTCGCACAGTTCGTCGTAGAAGGGGCGCTCTTTGTGCACGGCATAGAACTCACCCGCCTGCGCTTTGGTCAGGTGGATGCGCTTTTGTGCGACAACGCGCAGGCCAGCTTCTTCGAACTTGGCGTTGATTGCGCCGGTCAGGTTGCGGCGGGTTGCATCAGGTTTGATGATCGAAAAGGTGCGTTCCAGTGCCATGTTGGCTTCTCCTTGCTCTGGCGCGGGTGCGCCGAAATATGCTGCGCGCCGCGTAACATGGTCTGACGCGCAAGAAAAGTGCCTTGTTGGGGGTGTCAGGGCTTTGTAGCCTCAAGCAGCGTCCGGCAATGGCTCGACCCGGTCGACCCAACGGACATACATCACCGCCAAAAGGCCCAAGCCGCTGGCCACCGTCATCATCGATAACACAAAATAAGGCGCGTTTGCTTCGCTCACGAACCCGCCTGTTGCCATCGTGAGCACCGCGCCCAATGCCACTGTCATTGCCCCCGAAAGACCCGACGCACTGCCCGCCAGTTTCGGGCGCACAGACATCAACCCAACAGTTGCATTGGCCACCGTCAGCCCATTGCCAAAGCCCACAAAGATCGCAGAGCCAAAGAACACCCAGACCGACCCGGCCCCGCTGAAGAACAACACCAAGCCTATCAACGGGCCAACAGTTGCCACAACGCGCCCAATCAGGATCATGGTGGTTAATTTCGTGCGCTCAGCCAGTCGAGCTGTCACAAAGTTACCGGCCATGAAACCACCGGTGATGATCCCGATCCCCAACCCCAACATCGCCGGGCTCAGATCAAACCATGTCGCCGCCACAAGGGGGGCGCCCGTGATGAACGCATAGAACCCGCCGATGGAAAACGCTGCGCACAGGGCATGGCCCCAGAACCGGCGCGACGCAAAAAGATGCGGATACTGCCGGAATTGCGTGCCCAAGGTGGCGGACGGCTCGGTGTTGGTTTCCCCCAAATCACCCCAAAGCAACGCAAGCATCCCAAATCCCATCACCGCAAAAAGCACAAATCCTGATCGCCAGCCAAACGCCATATCCAACGCCCCGCCCAACATCGGGCCAAGCATCGGTGCCAGCGCCATGGTCATTGTGACATAGCCCAGCTTGCTTGCCGCCTCGTTGGGGGGATGCATATCCCGGATCACCGCACGCGAAATCACCTGTCCCGCAACCACTGCCCCTTGCAGCATGCGCCAGCCCAGAAACACCCAGACGTTTTCCGCCAGAACACACCCGACCGAGGCCAGTACAAAAATCGCCATCGACATCAGCAAAAGCGGTCGCCGCCCATACCGGTCCGACAACGGCCCCATGATAAGTTGCAAGATCCCCGATACGATCAGATATCCCGCAATAGAGAGGTTGATGATCGCATAGTCAGTCTCAAAATCCCGAGCCATCTGCGTCAGCGACGGTAGGAACATGTTCAGCGACACTACTGCCACAGCCGATGCCAGGATCAGCGTCACGATGTGCGGAGGGCTTTTTGCAGGTCGCATTGTCTTGCAGGCTTTCCGATTGGGCTCTCACGACGGCTATCACCCAGAGATTGAACTGACCACCCTGCCCGTTTGCTTACCCGCTAGCGGCCCATTCAACCCTCTGTTATGAGCGGCATATGTTACGAATTCAGGATATCGTCTATGCGGTCGAAGGCCGTCCCTTGTTCGACGGCGCCAGCGCCACCATTCCCGATGGGCACAAGGTGGGGCTAGTGGGCCGCAATGGCACTGGCAAGACCACCCTCTTTCGCCTGATCCGGGGGGAACTGGCGCTGGAATCGGGCGATATCGCCCTGCCCAAACGCGCCCGTATCGGCGGTGTCGCGCAAGAGGCACCGGCATCAGACGTCTCTCTGGTCGAAACGGTTCTGGCCGCCGACACCGAGCGCACTGAACTGATGGCTGAGGCAGACACCGCGCAAGACCCGGCCCGCATCGCTGAAATCCAGACCCGTCTGGCGGACATCGACGCCTGGTCGGCCGAGGCGCGGGCATCATCCATCCTCAAGGGGCTTGGGTTTGACGACGAGGACCAAAAACGACCCTGCGCCGATTTCTCGGGTGGGTGGCGGATGCGGGTAGCTTTGGCCGCAGTGCTGTTCTCGCAGCCCGACTTGCTGCTCTTGGACGAGCCGACCAACTATCTCGACCTCGAAGGGGCGTTGTGGCTGGAAAGTTACCTGGCGAAATACCCGCACACGGTGATCATCATCAGCCACGACCGGGGTCTGCTGAACCGGGCCGTGGGGGCGATCCTGCACTTAGAGGATCGCAAGCTGACGCTTTATCAGGGCCCTTACGACCAGTTCGCCCGCCAACGCGCCGAAAAACTGGCCCAGGCCGAGGCGATGGCCAAGAAACAGGACGCTAGGCGCGCGCATCTGCAATCTTATGTGGATCGCTTCCGGTACAAGGCAGACAAGGCGAAACAGGCGCAATCCCGGCTCAAGGCATTGGCGCGGATGCAGCCGATCTCTAGCCCGCAAGAGGCAGCACTGCGCAGTTTCACCTTTCCCAATCCAGAAGAACTGTCTCCTCCGATCATCAACCTTGAGGGCGGCGTGACGGGTTATGGCGAGGTCGAGGTGCTGCGCAAACTGAACCTGCGTATTGATCAAGACGACCGGATTGCTCTGCTGGGCAAGAACGGCCAAGGCAAATCGACCCTGTCCAAACTGCTGTCCGACCGCCTGCCTCTGATGGCGGGCAAAATGACCAAATCGTCGAAACTGCGCATCGGGTTCTTTGCCCAGCATCAGGTTGATGAACTGTACGTGGATGAAACCCCACTTGATCACCTGCGTCGCCTGCGGCCCGCTGAGACCCCTGCAAAATGGCGCGCGCGTTTAGCGGGTTTTGGGTTGAACGCGGATCAAGCCGACACCGTTGTGGGGCGTCTTTCGGGCGGCCAAAAGGCACGGCTTAGCCTGCTAATTGCCACCATCGACGCACCGCACATGCTGATCCTTGACGAACCTACCAACCACCTGGACATCGAAAGCCGCGAGGCTTTAGTCGAGGCGCTGACGCAGTATTCCGGCGCGGTGATCCTGGTCACCCACGACATGCACCTGCTGAGTCTGGTGGCGGATCGGCTGTGGTTGGTGTCGGATGGCACGGTCAAACCCTTTGACGACGATCTGGAGGCCTATCGTTCGCTTCTGCTGGCCCGTGACAAACCCAAGGCCAAGGCTGAAAAGCCCAAGCCCAAACGCCCGTCCCGCGATGCGATCCTGGCCCTGCGTGCCGAAGTGCGCAAATGTGAAGAACGAGTCGAAAAGCTGACCGACATGCACGACAAACTGTCGGCCAAGCTGGCTGATCCTGCGCTTTATGACGATGAGAAGATCAACGATCTGGAAACCTGGAACCGCAAGTTCGCCGAGGTGGTGGATGCGATGGACCGGGCTGAAACGCTCTGGGTGGCCGCACAGGAAAAACTGGATGCAGCGGAGACCGCGCAATGACGCCCCCGTTAAGGACACAAACGCCATGATCGCCGGGATGGAACCCGTGTTGGTCGAGGGTTCATTTGCCTTTGTCCCCTGGCCCGACGGTAAATCGTGGCCTGACGGAACGCGCGCCAGCTGTGTCGAGGACGAAGGTCTTTCGCTGATCGTCCCCATCGACGCGGCACCTGCCGATGCCGTGGCCATGCGATGCATCACTTTGCAAGTTCACTCCTCGCTCGAAGGGGTCGGATTGACCGCTGCTGTCTCGGCTGGACTGGCCGCAGCAGGCATACCGGCCAATGTGGTTGCCGGTTTTCACCACGATCACGTCTACGTGCCACACGACATGGCGGATCTGGCGATGAGCATCCTGCGCCAACTGCAGAAAGAGGCTGCAACATGATCGACATGGCGTTCCTGATCACCGCTTTTACTACGTTGTTTGTTGTTATTGATCCGCCAGGGCAAGCCCCAATTTTCATGGCGCTGACACAAGATATGGATGCTCGTACCCGTCGCGGCATCGCCATTCGCGCCTGCCTGACGGCCGCTGGAATTCTGGCGATGTTCGCAGCCTTTGGCGAAGCGGTTTTGGGCTTTGTAGGCATCTCCATGCCAGCATTCCGCGTTGCAGGAGGCGTGCTGTTGTTCTTGACTGCGATGGACATGCTGTTCGAACGGCGCACCAAACGTCGTGAAGATCGGGCCGAGGAAGAAGAACATTCCGATCCTTCCGTCTTTCCCCTAGGCATTCCGCTAATCGCGGGTCCCGGTTCTATCGCCACAATGATCCTGCTGGCAGGCCAACATCCCGGCATGCAGGGGCTTACGATGGTGATCGCCGTGATGCTGGCCGTGATGGCGGTGGTTTTGTTGCTCTATCTCATGTCCGGACCGTTGGCGCGGCTTTTGGGCAAGACAGGCCTGAACGTGGTAACCCGTTTGTTGGGAATGTTGCTCGCAGCTCTTTCCGTTCAGTTTATCCTGAGCGGTCTCAAAGACTTTGGGTTTGCCGGTTAAATGACCATATTCATGAGAACCTAAGGATAACGACATGGATCTGGACGCTGACAATGTAGCACGGCTTGGCTATCTGGGGCTTCTGGGAGCCGCGGTACTGATGTGGTTCGTGACCCAAAACCGGGAATCTCTTGGCAAGATCACGCAGCAGGCGTTGGTTTGGGTTTTTATCTTCGTTGGCGTGGTCGCCGTGGTTGGCCTGTGGGATGACATTCGAAACACAACTGCGCCCGCAAGCCGCATGACCACTACAGACAACAGTGTGGTGGTGCCACGTGGGCGCGACGGGCACTATTACCTGCGACTAGAGGTGAACGGTAAACCGGTTGATTTCCTCGTGGACACAGGAGCCAGCCAAATCGTCCTGAGCCAGGAAGATGCCGAGCGTATTGGAGTAGACTTGAACGATCTTAACTACTTCGGGCGTGCGCTTACAGCAAATGGAGAGGTGCGCACTGCCCCGACCAAGCTTGATAACGTGGTTTTAGGACCCTTCAACGATAGCGGGCTGACAGCTTGGGTGAACGAAGGTGAGATGGATCAATCCCTGCTGGGGATGGAATATCTGCAGCGGTTTTCGACCTTGCAGATCAACCCGCAGTCGCTGACGCTAGCGCGATAAAGTCCAAACCCGCTTTCTCAAGCTGCCGGTTTTTCCCACTCCATCAACATAAGGTATGGCATGCTGTCATAGGCCTCCAATCGCTCTGGTGGGCCAGAGTGCGGCCTAGGTTCATCAAAGAACCGCAAGGTCAACCCTAAGGACAGATAAACCGACATGTACCGTGACAGAGGTCGGTGCCAGTTCTGAATGCGCAATCCATCCCATTCCAGCCAGACTTTTTCCTCTGCCAGGTAGCGCCCCAAGGGTCGCAACATCTGACCCGTATCCCGGCAATACCGTTTACCCACCGACGCGCTCGAAGTGGAAAAGCTCGACAAATTGGCAATCAGCAATCGCCCTCCAGGTCGCAACACACGCACCATTTCCGACGCCGCCCGGTCCAGATCGTCGATGTCGATCAAGGACAGGTACGACACCACCAGATCAAAGCTCTGATCGTCGCAGGGAAGCGCCTCGGCGAAACCTAGTCGATAGTCGCCGCGGCTATGTCGAGCGCGCGCTTCATGCACCATCTCCTCAACCGGATCGACGCCAACTGTCTGTATGCCTGCCTGATCCAACAACCGACAGAACCGACCCTCACCACAGCCAACGTCCAACGCTCGCTCTGGTTTCGCCTGCTTCACTCGCGCCACCATTGGAGCATCCAGCACGTGCTGCCGCGAGAAATCGCCCGCATCCCCCATGCGTCTGATCCACGCCGGAGCAGACGAAGACCAGCCATTCTCATCTGGATCACGCATCCCGCTACTCCAAAAAACTCAAACCACGCAGCGCAAGTTGACCAAAAGTTTTGTCCCAAGGTCGTGAATTTTTCCTTGAATACAAACGACCACCAAAACGTCAAAGCCGGATGTGTTCTGCGATGACGCGCCTTGCCGAAGGCGAGGCGCCCGGCCCAACTGAGCAAGGGCCCGTCAGGGCATGACGCGAAGGCGGGAGCGCCCCGCCTCCGTGACACTCAGGCCTCGGCCTTCTTTTCCCACCGGCCCGATTCCTCGGACCAGTATTGTGCTTTGCAGCCCGCACCTGTCAGCGCCTTCCACTGGCCGCGTGCCTGTTGCACGGCCTCGGGGTCGGTGCCATCGAACAGGATGCAAACACGATCGAGCGCATCGACCTCCTCTGCTGCCACCTGCGCGCCATCTACAGCCATCACACAGGTAGCGCCATTGGGTGTTTCCGCTTCTGTCGTTAGCAGAACGGGCTGCAGTGCATCATGCGCACCACCGACCAATCCATGCGGCAGGAACGCGTCATCCGGTCCCTGCCACAGTTTTTCGTCCAGCCATTCCAGTCTTTCGGGATCAGCCCCACGAACTGCAATCGTCCAGCCTGCCTGACGCGCCTTACCCAAAAGAACGGGTAAGGTGACCTCCAACGGGTTGCGTGTCAGATGATAGAAATAGGCGGCCCCCATTACATTACTCGAAGTTGTCCTGAACCAGGCGGCTCAGCGCCATCACGCCCCAACCGGTCGCGCCCTTGGGAGCATAGGAAGTGTCCGATTTGACCGAAGCGACGCCCGCAATGTCCAAATGAATCCAGGGCGTGTCTTCTTTGACGAACCGCTGCAGAAACTGCGCCGCGGTGATCGAGCCCGCGGGCCGACCGCCGACGTTCTTCATGTCGGCAATCCGTGATTTCAATTGGTCATCATACGCTTGTCCAAGCGGCATTCGCCAGGCGCCCTCGTTCTCATTATTGGCAGCCTTCAGAAAGGCGTTGCACAACGCATCGTTGTTCGAGAAAACCCCAGCATTTTCATGGCCCAACCCGATGATGATCGCGCCTGTGAGAGTGGCCAGATCAATCATGCCGACTGGCTTGAACCGATCCTGCGCGTACCACATCACATCACAAAGAACCAAACGACCCTCGGCGTCTGTGTTGATGATCTCGACCGTGTCGCCTTTCATCGATTTGACCACATCGCCTGGGCGAGTGGCGTTGCCCGAGGGCATGTTTTCCACCAGCCCGACCAAACCGACCACATTGGCTTTGGCCTTGCGCAAGGCAAGTGCACGCATGGTTCCCGCAACTACACCCGCACCACCCATGTCCATGGTCATGTCTTCCATGCCGCCCGCCGGTTTCAGCGAGATGCCACCGGTGTCAAAGACAACGCCTTTACCGACTAAAGCCAGCGGCGCGGCATCCTTGTCGCCGCCATTCCAATGCATCACCACGACCTTGGACGGGCTGTCCGAGCCCTGCCCGACGCTCAGTAACGTGCGCATGCCCAGTTCGGCCAGTTTGTCTTCGTCGAGCACTTCGACTTTCAGCCCAATTGCCTCCATCTCTTTCAGGCGGTCGGCAAATTCGGTGGTGGTCAGAACATTTGCGGGCTCGTTGACCAGATCTCGGGTCATGTGCACGCCCTCGGCCACAGCGCGCAGCGGGGCATAGGCGGCCTCGACTTCTTCGTGTTTGGTGTGGGCAAATGTTACTGCGCCCGCCGGGTCGGCATCGGCAGACTTGTGTGCGTCAAAGCTGTAGGCGCGCAGGGTGAGGCCCATGGCGACCTCTTGCGCGCGCGTCTGGCTGACAGCCATTAGGGTCAGCGCGGAGGTTCCAATCGCCTTGGCCAAAGCCGCCCCTGCCTCACGGGCCTGCGCTGCATCGGCGCGGCGTGGCAGAACCAAAACATCAAGCGCCTCGGCTGCCATGCCAGCAGGCCAGGCCAGAGAAATCACCTGCCCGGGCTTGGCCTTCTCGAACCGTTCACTTTCAACCAGACGAGCCACCGCGCCCTTGGTCAACCGGTTCGCCCGGCGTGCAGCTGGGTTCAGCTTACCTTCGGGGGGATAATAACGGCCACGCGCCCCTCGGCGGTGGCTATACTGTCCAGGTCAACGGGCTGAAAACGGATTTCGGTCAGGCTGCTCATTTGGGCTCCTCTCAACATGTGGTTAGGCAACAGGTAGCCTGCCCACTGCATCTTGACCAGATAGCAGTTTTCCCCGGCACGCGAATCCATTAAGGTTGCCCGATAATAATTTGGCAGGCTCCTGGGGGATCGCGGTGTCACGATACGACAGATACGTCCTGTCGCAATTTCTGCTGTTCTTCGGCTTTTTTGCACTGATTCTCGTCGCCGTTTTCTGGATTAACCGGGCGGTTGTCCTGTTCGATAAGCTGATCGGCGACGGGCAGTCGGCATTCGTCTTCCTGGAATTCACAGCGCTGACTCTACCGAATCTGATCCGCATGGTGCTGCCCATGGCTGCTTTTGCGGCCTCGGTCTATGTCACCAACCGATTGAACAACGACAGCGAGCTAACCGTAATGCAGGCCACAGGATCCAGCCCGTGGCGGCTGGCCCGCCCTGCCTTGGCCTTTGGACTTATTTCGGCAGGCATGATGAGCATTCTAACCCACGTTCTGCTACCCGCATCCATCAGCCAGCTGGCTGTTCGCGAGGCCGAAGTTGCGCGGAACGTCACAGCGCGGCTGCTCAGCGAAGGGAGCTTTCTACACCCCGCGCCCGGCGTTACGTTCTACATCCGGCAAATCGATACGGATGGAACGCTGAACGATGTCTTTCTTTCCGACCGACGAGATCCGGCACAAACCGTTACGTACACTGGGGCACGCGCCTTTCTTGTCCGCAATGAAGACCGGAGCAACTTGATCATGGTAGACGGTCTGGCGCAGCGACTGGACACCGAAACCAACCAACTGTCGACAACTGTTTTCGCCGACTTTTCCTATGACATCAGCTCACTAATCAAGCAGGATGCCATGCGTGCACGCAATATTCGTGCGATCCCAACAATGGAAATATTCCTGTCGCCGGAACAAATTACCGAGACCGAAGGCTATACCCCCGGTCAACTCGCCGAAGAAGTACACCTAAGGTTTGCCCGCGCCTTGATATGTATTGCCGTCACCTTGATCGGATACTCGGCGCTGATGCTCGGCGGTTTTTCCAGATTTGGCGTCTGGCGACAGGCCCTGATTGCTTTCGTCATGTTGGTGTTTCTCGAGGTTCTGCGCGGTGTGACGTCCGAGCCCGTTTTGGAGAACGCAGATTTGTGGCCACTGATCTATTTGCCGACTCTGATCGGCATAGCCATCGCCTGCTTATTCATGCAGTTTGCCTCGCGACCGCTATCCCTGCTGTTTCGCCGCTCGCCCACGAAGGAGGCCGCAGCATGATTCTGGATCGCTATTTCGCGCGCCGCTTTCTGCAGAGTTTTCTGGTCATCGGATCTGTTTTCCTGACGTTGATCCTGTTGATCGACCTGATTGAGCAACTGCGCCGTTTCGAGGGTGTGGATGTCAGTTTTGGGCAGTTGTTCAGCCTTACCTTGCTGAATGCACCGGCCGCACTGAGTGAGATTCTCCCTCTTCTGATGATCCTGTCTACCATTGTGTTGTTTGTTGGATTGGCCCGAAGTTCAGAACTCGTAGTCACGCGGTCTATAGGCCGATCCGGTATACGTGCTCTAGTGGCGCCGGTCTTTATGGCCTGCATAATCGGTGGATTGGCAGTGACCACATTGAACCCTATCGTTGCGGCCACAGCTGAACGGTATCAGCGCCTTGCTGACACCTACCGAACCGGCGGCCCATCAGTTCTATCGCTCAGTGGCGAAGGACTTTGGTTGCGCCAGGGTGGACAGGATGGGCAGTCCGTTATCCATGCAACCGGGTTTGGTGGTGACGGCATCACACTGTTCGGCGTGACCATTTTGAGCTATGCGAAAGATGGTGGACCGACACGTCAAATCACCGCTGAAAGCGCGCAATTGCAAGATGACACCTGGGTACTCAAGACAGTTAAGATATGGCCTCTGGTTTCGGGCCTGAACCCCGAGGCAAACGCCGAGATTCATGAAACCCTGAAAATCCCAACAACATTGACGCAGGATCGGATCCGCGACAGCCTTGGCCGCCGGGAAAGTATTTCAATCTACGACCTGCCCGATATGATCGGACAACTCAAACAGGCTGGTTTTTCGACCAAGCAACACGAAGTATGGCTTCAAGTTGAGCTGGCTAGACCTCTGTTTTTGATCTCTATGGTTCTGGTCGGTGCTGCCTTTACCATGCGGCATGCCAGATTTGGAGGCACCGGTGTTGCTGTTTTGGCAGCAGTACTTTTGGGTTTTTCACTGTATTTTATTCGCAACTTTGCTCAGATATTAGGTGAAAACGGTCAGATACCCGTGGCGCTGGCGGCGTGGGCCCCACCCATAGCCGCAATCATGCTGACATTTGGTCTGCTCCTGCATGCGGAGGACGGTTGATGCGTTGCCATTTGCTGACTTTGCTACTGACGAGTGTAGCGGTTCTGAGTTCCGTTCAGCCCTCCATGGCGCAACAACAACCGTCCGATCAGACCGAACAAGAAGTACAGCCCGCAGTGCTTGTTGCGGATTCGGTCCTTATTACCCCTGAGCGACAATTGATTGCCGAAGGCAACGTTGAAGCGTTCCAAGGCGACATGCGACTGCGGGCTCGAAAGATCACTTTTGACCGACAAAGCGGCAAGTTGACCATCGAAGGCCCAATCCGGATCGACCAAGGCGGTCAGGCGACTGTTCTGGCCAATTCAGCGGAATTGGACGAAGGGTTGCAAAACGGCTTGCTGTCCGGAGCCCGCTTGGTGTTCGATCAACAATTGCAATTGGCCGCGCTGCAGATGACCCGTGTGGGCGGACGGTATACTCAACTTTACAAAACTGCCGTAACATCCTGTCATGTTTGCGAAAATGGCAAACCACCTCTCTGGCAAATCCGAGCTAAGAAGGTGACCCATGACCAACTTGAACAGCAGCTCTATTTTGAAGAAGCACAGTTTCGCATCCTTGATGTGCCGGTCTTTTACTTTCCGGGCATGCGCCTGCCTGATCCGAACCTGAAACGCGCAACTGGGTTTCTGATCCCCTCGATCCGAACCACGTCGCAATTAGGAACCGGGGTCAAAGTTCCTTACTTCTTCAGATTGGGTGATCATGCCGACCTGACATTGTCACCTTACGTATCGCCCCGGACGACGACCTTGGATTTCCGTTTTCGCCAGGCGTTCAGACGGGGTGGAATTGAGATAGAAGGCGCATTTACTCGTGATGACCTGATCCCAGGCGACGACCGCGGCTACGTTTTTGCGTTTGGTCAATTTGAACTGAACGACGATTTTAAGCTTGAATTCGATGTACAGACCACGTCGGATAACGCCTATCTCGCGGATTATGGACTGCCTGATCTGGACCGTTTGCGCAGCGAAATCGCTCTTACGCAGATCAGACGCGACAGTGCATTCCGTGTCGGCCTCATTCACTATGAAACTTTGCGTGACAGCGAGAACGAGGACGAAATCCCTTCGGATATCCTCGATCTCAACTACGAAAAAAGGATATTCCCAGCGTCGATTGGTGGTGAGATTCGACTTGGTTTCGATGCTCACGCGCACCAGCGGAATTCGGACGCCAACATCATCGGGCGAGATATCGCCCGTGCCACTGCAAACGCAGAATGGCTGCGCAGTTGGACTTTTGCATCAGGTCTAAGAGCAGACTGGACCTTGGGTGCCTCTGTTGATCGGTTCAACGTCTATGACGATGATACATACCCACCGAACGCGACGATCACCACTCCTCGTGCTGCTCTCACCCTGCGGTATCCCATGACCCAGGTAATGGGCGACGGGTCGACGCATTTTCTTGAACCGATCGCGCAAATCGGGTGGTCAAACGTTTCAGGCCCCGAAGTTCCAAACGACGAAAGTGGTTTTGTGGAATTCGATCAGGGCAACCTGCTGGAGTTGTCCCGTTTTCCGGCACCCGACAGGCGTGAAGATGGTGCACGGGCCGTTGTCGGGCTGAATTGGGCGAGATTTGCTCCGAAAGGTTGGCAGGCATCGGCCACGATCGGTCAGGTGTTCCGAGAAACTGCCGACCCTGATTTTTCCAAAACCTCTGGCCTCAGCGGAACGTCGTCGGACATCCTGTTGGCGGGCCAGGTCAAGATGGACAAGGGGCTTGCCCTGACAGCCCGTGGGTTGCTGAACAACTCTTTGAACTTCTCAAAAGCTGAGTTGCGGGGCGATTGGGAAAGCACGCGTACAAAGGTCAGTGGATCTTATCTGTGGTTGGGTCGTGATCCGGCTGAAAACCGCAACCTTGCGGTGTCGGAATTTTGGTTTGATGGCAACTACAAGGTGAACCCCAACTGGACCGCATCCGCAAATCTGCGCTATGATATCGAAGACAGCCGCGCCACCCGCGCCGGTGTCGGACTGGTCTATCAAAATGAATGTGTAACGGTTAATCTTTCGCTCAACAGGCGCTATACCTCTTCGACAAGTGTTGAACCGTCGACGGATTTCGGCTTTAGCATTGCGTTGAACGGGTTCGCGATAGCGAGCGGAAATAAAGAATACAGGCGATCATGCAGCAAATCCTGACCCCTTTGACCCGAACTTTTCGTCGTTGGTCCACATCAGCCTGTGCATTGGCAGCTGCTGGTGTTCTGACGTTCGCGCCACTCCCCGCTGCAACGCAAAGCCTTTTTGCTCCTGCCATTCGCGTGAATCAGGAAGTCATAACTCAATTCGAATTGGAACAACGCGAACGGTTTCTTGAGATTCTGCGGTTTCCCGGCAACCCATCCGAAATTGCCCGAGATGGATTGATCGAAGACCGGCTCCGGCAGCAAGTGATCAAGGAAGCGGGTATCGTCGTCCCTCCTGAGGACATTCAGCAAGGCATTGACCAATTCGCGTCGCAAGGCAACTTGTCCAACGAAGAATTCATCCAGGCGTTGGAAAGCTCGGGCGTCTCTGCCGAAACAGTTCGTGACTTTATCGCGATTCAATTGGCCTGGCGCGACTATGTTCAGGCGCGCTATGTTTCGCAGGCTCGCCCGACCGAGGCCGAGATTGATCGCGCGTTGGGACAAGGCGGCGGAGGTGGAATTCGCGTTTTACTGTCGGAAGTCATTATTCCGGTTACCCCTCAGACCGTCGGTCAGGTCGACGAAGTCGCCAAACAGATCGCGGATCTCAAGACATACGATGATTTTTCGGCCGCGGCCGAGCAGTTTTCTGCGTCCGAGACCCGAAACAACGGCGGGCGCATGAATTGGTTGCCTGTCAGCAACCTCCCACCGGCGCTTCAGCCCGTTATCTTGGGTTTGAATCCAGGGGAAATCACTGACCCGATTGCCTTGCCGAACGCGGTTGCCCTTTTCCAGATGCGTGGCATTCAGGAAATCGTTGGTGGATCCCAACGCTACAGTTCCATAGAATACGCGACCTATTTTTTGCCCGGCGGTCGCAGTGCCGAAGCATTGACAACCGCCGCCGAGATCGGCGCTCGGGTGGATGATTGCGACGACCTTTATGGAATTGCCAAGGGGCAACCCGCAAGCGTTCTGGATCGCGTGACCGCGAAACCGTCCGAGATCCCGCAGGACATCTCGATCGAGTTGGCCAAGCTGGACCAAGGCGAGTTTTCAACGGCTCTGACACGAAACAATGGTCAAACGCTGGTCTTTCTCATGCTTTGCGGCCGCACGACCCAGTTGGCTGAGGATGCGAGCCGCGAAGAAGTTGCAAATTCGCTGACACAACAGCGACTTCGGTCTTTCGCGGAAAGTCTGATTGCGCAGCTCAAGGCTGACGCGATAATCGTCGAGGAGTAATGAAACCCCTCGCGCTCAGTTGCGGTGAACCGTCTGGGATTGGCCCGGAAATTGCCTCAGCTGCCTGGAGCCAACTGAGGCAGGATTGTCCTTTTGTCTGGTTGGGTGATCCCCGCCACTTGCCAAGTACCGTGCCCTATCGGCAGATCGACGATCTTGCACAGGCGCATGACGTCAGCGCCGAAGCCTTACCGGTGCTTGAAGTTTCCTTTGCGGCAAACGCCATCCCCGGCTCGCCAAACCCAAACAACGCGCAAGGTGTGATCACGTCAATCGAGAACGGGCGTCAAACTTGTCATGTCAGGACAGGCATCTGCTCTTTGCACTGCGCCGATCCACAAAAAGGCACTGATTGATGGTGCCAGTTTTGCTTATCCCGGTCACACCGAATTCTTGGCCGCATTGGCAGGAAAAGAACGGGTTGTGATGATGTTGGCCAGTGAACAACTGCGCGTGGTTCCGGCAACCATCCACATCGCTTTGCGGGATGTGCCAGAGGTTCTTTCTCCGGAATTACTGCGCGAGACAATTGCGATCACGGCCAACGGTTTACAGACCCAGTTCGGTATTGCTCATCCCCGCATCGCAGTGGCGGGGTTGAATCCACACGCTGGTGAAGGCGGGGCCATGGGTCGAGAAGAAGGTGACTGGATAGCCGCGTTCATTGCAAAGATGGACCAAGAAGAGCAGTACTCGGTCACTGGACCTCATCCAGCCGATACCCTGTTTCATGCCGCTGCAAGGCGGCGCTATGATGCCGCAGTATGCATGTATCACGATCAGGCGTTGATCCCGATCAAGACGCTGGACTTCGACCGCGGCGTGAACGTAACCCTCGGGTTGCCGTTCATACGAACGTCCCCTGATCATGGCACAGCCTTTGACATTGCCGGGCAAGGTCAAGCCAATCCGACGTCCCTGATCGAAGCCCTGAAAATGGCGCAGCAAATGGCACAATCCGCATAAAGGCCGAAATACGGCCTGTGACCTTGTGAAAGCTCTGGTCTTTTCCCTGCTGCAGGCTCTACATCAGTACTATGAGCGCCATCGATAACCTTCCCCCACTTCGCGAAGTCATCGCGAACCATCAACTGTCTGCCCGCAAATCCTTGGGGCAGAATTTCTTGTTGGATTTGAACCTTACAGCCAAGATTGCGCGTCAGGCCGGTGATCTGACCAACTGCGATGTTCTCGAAATCGGCCCGGGACCAGGTGGACTTACACGTGGGTTGTTGTCCGAAGGTGCGCGCAAAATCCTTGCTCTTGAAAAGGATGCCCGCTGCATGCCAGCGCTTCAAGAGATTGCTGCTGCCTACCCTGACCGGCTGGAAGTCATCAATGGGGATGCTCTCGAAATCAATCCCTTGGCACATCTCACACCACCTGTGCGCATCGCGGCAAACCTTCCCTATAACGTAGGTACCGAGCTTTTGGTGCGGTGGCTAACGCCATCCGAATGGCCTCCGTTCTGGGTCAGCCTGACGCTGATGTTTCAACGTGAGGTGGCCGAACGTATTGTGGCGCAGCCAGGTAGCAAGGCGTATGGGAGGCTGGCCATACTTGCACAGTGGCGTGCCGATGCTCGAATTGCTTTGTCATTGCCCCCGGACGCCTTCACCCCACCCCCAAAAGTATCAAGCGCCGTGGTTCATCTTACAGCTTTGCCTGAACCTCGCTTTCCTGCTGATGCCGCGGTACTCAGCCGCGTCGTAGCCGCTGCGTTCAATCAAAGGCGAAAGATGCTCCGGGCGGCGCTCAAGGGTGTGACCCCGGGAATTGAAGACCACTTGCACGCAGCTGGCATCAAACCCACAGAACGAGCCGAACAAGTTTCGCTCGAAGCTTTCTGCGCACTGGCACGGGAAATTGCCAGGGCCTGACCTTGACCATCAATTGCACCGCGTAAATATCTGCAAAACAAACGGAAATACGCAGAACCTTCTCCACACAAAGTCGTGAATTGCGAGTTACCGGATTTAATGTACCGTTTGTTCCACTATTTAAGGAACCAAATGGTACACCTAGGGAGGTAAGTATGAAGAACCTGATTTTGGGCGTCTTGTGTGCAATGGCATTTTCTTTTGGAGCAGTGGTTTCCAAAGCCGATGAGTATTCGGATCACGTGGTCAACGCGACAAGCCGTGGCGTGGCGATGGATGGTTTTGACCCGGTCGCCTATTTCACCGCAGGCAAACCGACAAAGGGAGATCAGGCGCATCGCGTTGATCACAAGGGGCGCACGTGGCTCTTTGCGAGTGCCGAAAACCGCGAAACGTTTTTGGCCAACCCAGAGGGTTTCGCGCCGCAAAACAATGGCTGGTGCGCTTGGGCCGTGGCTCATGGTTATGCCGCCGAAGTGGACTTTGTCGATGGTTGGTTCATCGCGGATGACAAACTGTATGTCACCTGGTCATCCGACGTGAAAGAACGTTTCTTAAAAGACAAGGAGGCCTTGCTGGCCCAATCCAAAACGAATTGGGACACCGTTCACAGTGGTCTTTTGGATGGATCGGTCAAATTCGTTTCCCATTCGCAACGGCCTGCCTTGGGCTTTGTCCACCCTCAGCAACTGCCTGAAAGCTGAAGCAGAACGCCGATTGCGCGCGTGAAACAAGGGCCCTAATGTTGCCCAAACTGTCGCCCGGCTGTAATGACCGGGCGCACATCATTTTCAAAGAGACCCCGATGAGCCGCCCCAGACAATTCGATGAAACGGACGCTATCGAAGGCGCAATGGTCATTTTCTGGAAACAAGGGTACGCCGGAACCAACATGCCGGACCTTCTTGACGCCATGTCCTTGACGCGCGGTTCTTTCTACAAGGCGTTCGAAGACAAGCACTCTGTCTACCTGCGTGCGTTGGATCACTACGACCAGACTCGAATGGCTCGCGCCCTTTCCGAGTTGCAAAGCACCGATGCGGGAACTCCACGAGAGCGGCTTTTGGCATTCTTTTTGCGAACAGAGTACCATCCGGCCAAACCGGCGCGCAAAGTAGGATGTTTTCTGTGCAACGCGCTTGTTGAGTTGGCTCCGTTCGACGAGGAATGTGCGAACCGCTGCGAGAACATCTCAAGCCGTCTGCATCAGGCTTTGTCGACAGCCCTACAAGACATGTTACCGAACGCAAAACCTGACGCCGTCAGGCGCAAGGCAACAGCCTTGCAGCGACTGTACCTGGGCTCTCATGCGATGGGGCGCATGGGCGCGTCCTTCGATGAGTGGTCACAAATGCTGGACGAAATTCTCTAAGGCGTTTCCTGCTCCGGTTAGAAACTGGAAACGCCTTGGTATTATTCTGCGGCTTCCGGCGCGTCGCCATCTGAAGATGCCGTTTCCGAAGGCTTGTCACTTTCAGGGACTGCCTTTGGCTTGCGTGGTGCGCGCGGACGACGAGCCGCTTTCTTGGGCTTGCTCTCGGCTGCTTCTTCCAGAGGCTTGTTCTCGGGCGTTTCGACCAGACCATTGTCGTCTTCTTTGTCGGCTCCGCTCACGTCGAAAACATCAGGTTGCGGTGCTGCTCCGGGATCATGTTGCGGAGCCTCGCCTCCTGCGGATTCGCGTTCCTGGCGCTCGGCCCTTTCCGCACGCTCGCGATCACGTTCTGCTTGGCGTTCACGGTTTTGCCGTTCCTGCTCTTCCCGACGTGCTTCCTGTTCGCGCTGTGCTTCGCTCAGCATGCGAAGATAGTGCTCAGCATGCTGTTGAAAGTTTTCGGTCGCAACCCGGTCGTTGCTCAGCTGCGCATCGCGCGCAAGCTGGTTATATTTGTCTATGATCTGCTGCGGCGTACCGCGCACCTTGCCTTCGGGACCCGAGCTGTCAAACACTCGATTGACGACATTGCCACCAGAGGGCCGGTTGCGGTTGTTCTTGGACCGCGAACGGGATTTGGAAGATCTCATCTTACTTTACGTCAGCCTTGTCATTACCTATCGATTATCCCGTTTGACGCCTCTTGCGTTCATATACCGCCGGGTGATCGACTTTTTGGGCTTGGTGTCTGGCGTGAGCTGCAAAGCATCAACCGCCGCGACACCTCTGAGTAAACATGTCCTGCAGGTTCAGACAAGGGGGTGGTTGCATTTTTTCCGGGTTTTTCACGCAGATTGGCACATTTCAGCCGCATGTTCGCAACTCAGGAGAATGATCGTCCACCAACGACCCGGTCGCGCCCATCCAGATCCTGCATCACTGTGACATCAACCAGCCCTGCTTGTCGAAACATATCAGCCACCGCCTGCCCCTGGGTTGGGCCGATTTCCACCAGCACACGCCCCCCTGGAATCAGGTATTCGCTCACTCGGGCCGAAATCTTGCGATACGCCTCCAACCCGTCTCCAAAATCGGTCAGCGCCATTTCCGGCTCGTGCTCGCGCACCTCGACATCCAATCCCGACATTTCATCAAACGCGATATAGGGGGGATTGGACACGATCAGGTCATAGTGTCCGCTGACGGCTTCGAACCAATCCGAACAGATGATCTGCGCCCGCGTCTGCACCCTGTGCAACACCGCATTGGCACTGGCCTGCAAACAGGCCGCTTCGCTCAAATCTGAACCGACACCGTGGGCCTGGGTCATTTCGGCCAAAAGCGTGACCAGAATACACCCGGACCCAACCCCAAGATCAAGAACCTGGTCAAACGGTTGCGCTAATGCGGCTTCGATCAGCGTTTCGGTTTCTGGTCTGGGATCAAGCACATCACCGCTGACCTTAAAGCGGCGGCCGTAGAATTCGCGCTCGCCCAGCAGGTGCGACACGGGCACCCGAATGGCGCGCAATGCGATCAGCTGTTCATAGCGCTCGCCAATGTCCGGGTCCAATTCTTCGGGCGCGATCAGAGTTACGCGACTGGCCTCGATACGGGCCGCGTGAGCCAACAGCACGCGCGCATCCCGCGCCGGGTCTGGTACCCCCGCCGCCCGCAGCCGAGCGGTTGCGGCCACCATGGCCTGGGCAGCTGTCGGCGCGTCGGTCACTGTCCCATCTCGGCCAGCATACGGGCCTGAGCGTCCGCTGTCAGCGCGTCGATCACCTCATCCAAATCGCCCTGCATCACCTGGTCGAGCTTGTAGAGCGTCAAATTGATACGGTGGTCCGTCATGCGCCCCTGTGGGAAATTGTAGGTTCGAATGCGTTCCGACCGGTCGCCCGTGCCGACTTGGCTGGCGCGATCAGCAGAGCGCTCGCTGTCGATCCGCTGGCGCTCCTGGTCATATAACCGCGTCTTCAATACCTGCATCGCGATCTCTCGATTGCGGTGCTGGGATTTCTCCGAGCTGGTGACAACGATTCCCGACGGAATATGCGTGATCCGCACCGCCGAATCGGTGGTATTGACGTGCTGCCCCCTGCGCCCGAACTGCGCATCGTGTCGATGCGAATGTCATTGG
This sequence comes from Falsiruegeria sp. JB4-1, assembly GCF_055693495.1. Lineage (NCBI taxonomy): Bacteria > Pseudomonadati > Pseudomonadota > Alphaproteobacteria > Rhodobacterales > Roseobacteraceae > Falsiruegeria > Falsiruegeria sp. JB4-1. The sequence goes on along the minus strand of NZ_JBVFTZ010000001.1, from coordinate 1,961,659 downwards.
CGTCGATGTGAATGTCCACGTCCTCGGCCTCGGGCAGAACGGCCACGGTGGCCGCCGAAGTATGGATACGCCCGCCGCTTTCGGTTGTCGGCACACGCTGCACCCGGTGCACACCGGATTCGTATTTCATCCGGGCAAATACGCCCTCGCCCTTAATGTGGGCGACGACCTCTTTGATGCCACCCAATTCGGTGGCCTGCTCTTCGATGATGTCAAATTTCCAACCGCGTGCCTCGGCATGGCGTTGGTACATCCGCAGCAGATCACCAGCGAACAAGGCAGCTTCATCCCCGCCCGTACCGGGCCTAATTTCCAACATTGCCGGGCGTGCGTCAGCGGCATCCTTGGGCAGCAACGTAAGCTGCAAAGCATGCTCCGCCTCGGGCAGTTGTTCTTTCAATGCAGGGATTTCCTCTTCCGCCAGCTCGCGCATGTCGGGGTCGTCGAGCATCGCCTCGGCCTCGGCCAGATCAGCGCGCAGTTGACGCCAGGCGGCGATCTGTTCGACCACCGGTTTGAGATCAGAATACTCTTTGGCCAGAGCAGCGATGTCACCACCCGCAGCGCCATCGGCCATAGCGGCCTCAAGAAATTGAAACCGTTGCGTGATTTGTTCTAGGCGATCTTCAGGAACCATTTGGCGGGTGTCCGATATCACAGCGCGTTGGTCAAGGGGCAAGCCTGTGCTAGACTTTGCCTATGACCCGGTTTTTTACACTCATCCTGGCCATGGCCACACCTGCCGCTGCCGATGTCGTCGGGCCTGGCGGCAAGGTACAGGATTGCTATTGCACCGACCAATCCGGCTCGCGGATCGAGCTGGGGGAAACCATCTGCCTACAAGTCGATGGCCGCATGTTCATGGCGCAATGTCAGATGTCGCTGAACGTGCCAATGTGGCGCGAGGTGCAAGAGGGATGTTTGTCGTCACAGGTCCAACCACCACTGATGTCCCCTGCCCCGTGGGTGAACGCTGGCTGATCAAAGGCGATCCCACGCTGTCAGTTTGAGCTTTCGCTGCAAATAGAAATACCCGGCCATTAACAGACCGAACAGTACGCCTGCCAAAAGACTGGCCGCGATCATGATGTAGGGATGCATGCCCGTCTGGCTCCAGGCTGCAAGATACATCAAAACGCCCCAGACCGGACCAAAATAACCAGCCGTTCCGACAAAATTTCGAAAAAACGAACGATACAGAGGCGGAATGGGTTCAAATCCTAACTTCTGCAACAGCCTAAACAGCCAGGGCAATCTAGAGTGCTTTTCGGCACCTCTGACTCGCAGTTCCTGTAAGGATCGATCAAGCCTTTGCTGATAAGCCATGTTCAACCACTGTCACCTTTTCATAACCCACGGTTGAAGGGCGCCCTAGTTCGCTGTGCTTGGCAACTTCTGCAACCAGCCATCAACCCGCTTGCGATTCACACCCATGTCCGAACGGCCAAAGCGTAGCCGACCATAGACCCGCAAGGTGTCCCCGTCCTGTTGGGCGGTGGTGTAGTCAGGAAACCCCATAACCTTGCTCCGCGAGACATAGGTGACCATCCCCTCGTCAACCGACCCGGCCAGTGCGTGGGTTGTTGCATCTGCCTGAACAATCGCGTTGAAGTTTTTTAGCCCAAGCGGACCTGTCTGCATAACACGTACGACGCCGCCATCTAAGTCCTTGTCCGCGTCGCCCTTAGGCGACACATGCCAGCGTGCCGGATCGCTGGGGGCAAGGCGGATGAACGCCATGCCAAGGATCACAATTGCCAAAAGTACCCAAACTACAGTCATCGCGCGTCTCATCTTTGGTCCAGACCAACAGGTTGTGAAAACAGTACGGCACAACCACCGTTAAAACACGTTTATCGTGACGTCACGCCAGGCAATACACAGAGCAGCTCATACAGCAGGTTGGCCGCCGTCAGCGCCGTATTGCCCGATGTGTCATAGGGCGGCGAGACCTCGACCAGATCGCAGCCTACGATGTTCAGCCCCTTAAGCGCCTGAATCAACTCTAACGCTTGCGGCGTCGTCAGCCCACCAATCTCGGGCGTTCCGGTTCCCGGGGCATAGGCCGGGTCCAGGCTGTCGATGTCATAGGTCACGTATACTGGCCTGTCTCCGATATCGCGCCGGATCTCAGCCCCCAAGGGCGCAAGCGAGCGGTGCCACAACTCGTGCGCCGGAAAATGTTGGAATCCCCAATCCTGCGCCTCGGTGAAATCGGTGGCGGCATACCCCGAGCCGCGAATGCCGATCTGATAGGTCTTGTCGGCTTGGATTAACCCCTCTTCATAAGCGCGCCGGAACACGGTTCCATGGGTTTCGCGTTCGCCAAACATTTCGTCGTTTACATCGGCATGGGCATCCACATGGACCAAAGCGACTGGCCCATGCTTGGCCGCAATCGCCCTCAAGATCGGCAGTGTAATCGAATGATCGCCCCCCATAGCTACTGGGATCAGATCGTGTTTAAGAATGCCGTCATAGCTCTCTTTGATGATCTTGAGGCTTTCCGCCAGCGAGAAGGTGTTGATCGCCAGATCGCCGATGTCCGCGATCTGCAAACTGTCAAAAGGGGCGGCCCCAGTGGCCATGTTGTAGGGCCGGATCATCGCGCTTTCGGCCCGGATCTGCTTGGGCCCGAACCGGGTGCCAGACCGCCAAGACGTGCCGACGTCCTGCGGTATGCCCAGAACTGCCACATCCAACCCTGCAAGGTTATCAGCCGTCGGCAATCGCATGAATGTGTTAGGCCCGGAGAACCGCGCCAGGTCATTGCCGCTGATGGGTTGGTTGAAATTGGTCATCGTCTCACCTGTTCTTTCCCCTTCAGTAACGCAACCTATACGTGCTTTTCCAGTGAATTATGTGCAGCCTTCAAATCCGCCAGAGCGCCAGAACCGGCAACACTATGAGCCACAGATTCATCCCCCACCAAAACGGATCGAACCACCCCTGGATAAACCAGAACGTCAAAGCCATCAGCCCCGCACAAAACATCAACGTCAGTCCGATCAACGCAAGCCGATCTTTCAGCACGGGTTCACGAACGACAAAACGGCTGAGCAACCCCAGAAAAGCAAAGGCCACATCAAGCGGAAAAAAGGACCAATTCCACGCCACAATCAACGGATTGTCGAACTCCGAATACATGGCGTCCGGCGGGACCAATTGCCAGCCCGCCAACATCATCAACGCCAGCACCCAATACGCCAACATCCCAACCTCGGTCAGGGTCAGCAGCACCTTCATGTCAGTTTGTTCCACCCCAACAGGCAAATGATTTGCGTCGCAACATGCGCACCCGCGATGGCGGTGGCACCCGACGTGTCATAGGGAGGTGAAACCTCGACCACGTCGCCGCCCTTGATGTTGATCCCTGCGATGTCACGCAGGATAATCGCAGCCTGAATGGATGTGATCCCGCCCCAAACGGGCGTACCGGTACCCGGTGCAAAGGCCGGGTCCAGCCCGTCGATGTCGAAACTCAGATAAACAGGATTGTCGCCCAGAATGCTCTTGATCTTTTTTGCAGCAGCGGCCGGACCACTCTCATAAACCTCTCGCGCGTCGATAATATTAACGCCAAGCGTGTCTTCATTGTGGGTTCGGATGCCAACCTGGACCGAGCGTTTGGGATCCACGATCCCGGACTTCACCGCCTTGTAAAACATGGTGCCATGATCCACGCGTGACATGTCATCATCGGCCCAAGTGTCGGTGTGGGCATCAAACTGCAGCAGTGAAATCGGCCCGTATTTTTCGGCATAGGCTTTCAGGATCGGAAAGCTGATGTAGTGATCCCCACCCAAGGTGACCGAGGCCACGTCTTCTTTCAGGATCCCTCGAATGTGATCCGTCAGCGTATCGGGAAAGGCGGGGACGTTGGCATAATCATAGGCCATGTCACCATAGTCCACGATCGCCAGTTCACTGAGCGCATCAAAGGGCCAGCCATAAGGCGCATCGGGGGATTGCAAGGCGCTGGCCTCGCGGATCGCGCGCGGGCCGAGCCTGGTGCCTGGTCGGTTGGTCACTGCCTGATCAAACGGCACACCTGTGACGGCAATATCAACCCCAGTCAGATCCTTTGTATAAAGGCGTCGTAGGAACGACGTGGCGCCGCCAAAGGTGTTCTCATAGGACAAGCCCTTGAGGTCCGGGTTGGTGAACGCCTCGTCCACCTGATTTTTTGCATCTTCCAAAGCCATGATCTGACGCCCTTTTGAGTGTCGGGGTGGGTGGTCGACGCTCAAATGGGCGTCGTCTTGAACCGCTTACTGGGAAACCGGCTGCGCTGTTTCCACGATCCGCGCAAAGAACGAGGCACCAATGGGCGCCACTTCATCGTTGAAGTTGTACTTGGGGTGATGCAGCCCGGCGCTCTCGCCCTGCCCCAAAAACAGATAGGCCCCCGGTCGCGCGTTCAGCATGTAGGAAAAATCCTCAGCCCCCATCTCACGCCCGGCGTCCGCAATAACCTTGCTCTCACCCACAACTTCGCTTGCCACTTCTGCCGCAAACCCGGCCTTGGTCGCATCGTTGATCGTCGCAGGATAGCCAACGTCATAAATCAACTCGGCCTCGACGCCATAACTTGCCGCCTGACCGGCAACGATCTGCGCCATCCGTTCCATCACCATCTTCTGCACCGCTGGATCAAACGTCCGCACCGTGCCGTTGATGTAAGCAGTGTCCGGGATCACATTGTCGACCGTTCCGGTGTGGATCTGCGTCACCGACACCACCAGATCATCCAAAGCATAGTGGTTCCGGCTCACAATCGTCTGGATCGCCTGCGCAATGCCGCAGGCCGCCATCACCGGATCACGGGTTTCATGCGGCATTGCACCGTGCCCGCCCTTGCCCTGAATATGCACATGAAACGTATCTACGGCGGCCATGATCGGCCCCGGCGTGGTAAAAAACGTCCCTTCTTCGGTACCCGGCGCATTGTGCAGCGCATAGACCTGAGTGATCTCGAACCGCTCCATGATCCCTTCCTGCACCATGACATCGGCACCGCCGCCCGCTTCCTCACCTGGCTGAAAGATCAAAGCCACTCGACCCGCAAAATTCCGCGTCTCTGCCAGATACCGCGCGGCCCCCAACAGCATCGTCGTATGCCCATCATGCCCACAGGCATGCATCTTACCAGGATGGGTCGAGGCATAATCCAGCCCGGTTTCCTCAGACATCGGCAGCGCGTCCATATCGGCTCGCAAACCAATGGTAGGACCCGCCCCGTGCCCTTCGATGATCGCCACGATGCCGCTTTCGGCAATCCCCTCGTGCAACTCATCCACCCCAAACTCCCGCAGACGTTCGGCCACAAAGGCAGCGGTTTGGTGGCACTCCAGCTCCAATTCGGGGATAGTATGCAGATGCTGACGCCAGGTTGCCATGTCAGCGGCAAAGTCGGCGATGCGGTTCACGATGGGCATATGGTCTGGACTCCATGGCTAAGGTGCGGAATTGATGCATCAGACACCGGAATGAAAGCCGCCGCAATGCCCGAAAATCCTCTGATCCACGACTCTGACGCAGGGATAGAGCGCCTGCTGGAAATCATGCGCCGTCTGCGCGATCCCAAAACTGGCTGCCCGTGGGACGTCGAGCAGGATTTTGCCACCATCGCGCCCTACACCATCGAAGAAGCCTACGAGGTCGCTGACGCAATCGAACGCGAAGCCTGGGACGAGCTCAAGGGCGAGTTGGGCGATCTGCTGTTCCAATCGGTGTTTCATGCGCAGATGGCTCAGGAAGCGGGACATTTCACCTTTCAGGACGTGGTGCGCACCATGTCCGACAAGATGGTCAGCCGTCACCCGCATGTCTTTGGCGACGAATCCAACGCCAAATCCGCCGACCAGCAAACCGCCGATTGGGAAAAGATCAAAGCCGCTGAACGTGCAGGCAAGGAGCAGAAGGGCGCGCTCGACGGTGTAGCCCCCAACCTGCCCGCGCTGCTGCGTGCTTTGAAACTGCAAAAACGCGCTGCCCGCGTGGGGTTCGACTGGCCCGACGCCAGCAACGTGCTGGCCAAAATCACCGAAGAGGCCGCTGAACTGGTCGAGGCACGCGACAACCTCGACGCCGACGCTATGGAGGATGAATTCGGCGATCTCCTCTTTGTCATGGTCAACCTGGGGCGCCACTTGGGCGTTGAACCTGAAACCGCTCTGCGTCGCACCAACGCCAAATTCACCCGCCGGTTCGAAGCAGTTGAAGCCGAGTTAACCAAACGGGGAAAGTCCCCGCAGGCGTCGACGCTCGAAGAGATGGACGCATTGTGGGATCTGGCTAAGGCCCGCGAAAAAAGCGCCCCATGATCTCTTCACCCTTTTTCAAATACTCCGGGGAGTCGCGCAGCGACGGGGGCAGAACCCCCACCCTGAACAACATCGGAGGCCCAAATGACCGCCCGCAAAATCATCATCGACACCGACCCCGGCCAGGACGACGCGGTTGCCATCCTTCTGGCATTGGCCAGCCCCGAAGAGATAGACGTTCTGGGCATCACCGCCGTGGCTAAGCAACGTTCCTCTGCCGCTCACCCAGAAGAACGCCCGCATCGTGTGTGAACTGGCAGGCAAGACGAACATGCCGGTCTATGCAGGCTGCGACGCGCCACTGTCGCGCAAGCTGGTCACCGCCGAACATGTGCATGGCAAAACCGGCCTGGATGGCCCTGTCCTGCCCGACCCCGAGATGCCGCTCGCAGACGGCCACGCGGTTGATTTCATCATCGACACGCTACGGTCGCACGACGCAGGCACGGTGACACTCTGCCCGCTTGGGCCGCTTACCAACATCGCGACCGCCTTTCAAAAAGCCCCCGACATCGTGGATCGCGTGCAGGAAATCGTTCTGATGGGTGGCGCCTATTTTGAGGTGGGCAACATCACACCCGCTGCGGAATTCAACATCTACGTCGACCCCGAAGCCGCTGATATCGTGTTTAAATCCGGCGCACCTATCGTGGCCATGCCGCTTGACGTAACCCATAAGGCGCTGGTCACCAAACCCCGTAACGACGCGTTCCGTGCGCTTGGAACCAAGGCCAGTATAGCCGTCGCCGAAATGACCGAATTCTTTGAGCGCTTCGACAAGGAAAAATACGGCTCCGAAGGTGCCCCACTGCACGACCCTTGCGTGACCGCATATCTGATCAAACCCGAGCTTTTCACAGGTCGGCACATCAACGTCGAGATCGAAACCCAATCCACGTTGACGCTAGGCATGACCGTTGCGGACTGGTGGCGCGTCACGGATCGCGCACCCAATGCCATGTTCATGGGCGACCTGGATGCCAGCGGCTTTTTTGACCTGCTCACCGAGCGTCTGGCCCGGCTATGAGCCTGATTGACGCCTATAACCCCGAGTGGCCTGCGCAAGCCCAGACAGAGGCCGACCGCTGGCGCGCTCTTGATCTGCCGGGGCTGGTGGCGATCCATCATGTCGGCTCAACCTCGGTCCCGGGCCTGCCCGCCAAACCGATCATCGACCTGCTGCCAGTGTTCGAAACCATCGCGGTCTGCGATGCAGTGCAACAACAGATCGAGAGCTTGGGCTATGAGTGGTTGGGCGAGTTTGGCCTGCCCGCTCGCCGCTATGCCCGCCTAATCGACCCGGACACCGGCAAACGTCTGTTTCACGCGCACTGTTATGCGCAAGGCTCTGCCGAGATCACGCGACATCTGGCCTTTCGCGATGCACTACGCGGCAACGCGCCCTTGCGCGCGGCCTACACCTCTGTCAAAGCCCGATGTGCAGCTTTGCATCCCGGCGATCACCGGGCCTATGGCGCCTGCAAGGCGGATTGGATCGACAAGGCGGAAACCAAGGCCCTGGAGCACTATTCATGAGCGCAGCCCTGCACCTCGCCCGCCCCGAAGACATCGAGCGCTTGCTGGCCTTGGTGGCGGCCTTTCACGCCGAAGAAGGGCTCGAGAGCACCGATGAGGCCAGATATGCGGCGCTGATGCCTCTGCTCGAAGGTATCCCGCATGGCTGCGTCTATCTGATCGGCCCGGCCCGCGCGCCCTTGGGCTATGTCATCGTCACATTCGGCTGGTCGATCGAATTCGGTGGCATGGATGGTTTCGTCGACGAGATCTACATTCGCCCCGCCGTACGTGGACGTGGAATTGCGACCGAAGTTCTGATCCAATTGCCCAAGGCGCTTGCCGCGGTCGGCATGACCGCACTTCATCTAGAGGTCGACCGCGAAAACGAAACCGCGCAGCGTCTGTATTCCCGCACCGGATTCCGACCGCGTGTCAGATACATGTTGATGAGCAAGACGCTCTGACACGCTTCGCAAACTATTCAAATCAGACAATTTCCCCAAAGCTTTCCCCGTGACGTTTCCTACATGTACCGGTTAGGCCCTGTCATGTTTGGTAACGAGTAAGAACAGGGAGTGAAGAGATGGAACAACTTCTGGCGCAGATCGTAGGCGGTGCGGTTGGCGGCGCGGGCGGAGCCAAAGCGATGCCTGGCTCTGACATGGGTGGCTTGGGCAACATGCTAGCGGGCGCCGTGGGTGGTATCGGTGGCGGTCAACTGATCAGCAGCCTGATGGGTGCCGGTGGCGCGGCGGCGGCCGGTGGTGTCGATCTAGGCGCCATGGCGGCCAATCTGGTTGGCGGTGGTGTCGCTGGCCTGGTGGTTCAGGTCGTCGTTGGCATGATCGTCAAAAAATGCGCGGCTGAGCAACACGCTCACCTGCACATCTCGGCAGCCCGGCGAATTACCTCGTGTCGGGCTGCCGAAAATACCCCAACAGGGATCTCATTCAAAGTCAGTGCCATTTAGGCTATGATCGACCTTGTTTTCGAAAGGTCATTGCCATGCCCAAAGCTTATCTGATTGCCCACATCCGGGTACACGATCCAGTGAAATTTGAAGAGTTCAAGGCCATGTCCGGCCCGGCGATCCAGCAGTACGGAGGCCGCGTTCTGGTGCGCAATCCTGCCCCTGATCACCGTGAAGGCGATCTGCGTGGTTTAAACATCGTGATCGAATTTGACGACATGGACGGGGCTCGCAGTTTCTACGAGTCGCAAGAATACACCGCCGCCCGATTAGTGCGCGAAACGGCCGCCGAAACCGACTTGATGCTGGTTGAGGGGCTCTGAACGTCACATATTCCGAGATTGTCGCGATGTCCGGGACAGGTAGCTCTCCCGCCCGTCGTTCGTGCATCAAAGATGCCCTCCTCCCGTTGGGCCAAGCCTCGCTGCGCTCGGCGGTCGGCGTTTGTGCTACAACGGCTGCCCCAAGCGCCGACCGCGCCGAGCCGAAGGCGAGGCGCCCGGCCCAAGGCCGCCAGCGATCTCGGCGAAGCCGGGATCAGCGCGGGCGCGGGAGCGCCCCTTTGTCTTGCCTTTTCATCAACAGCCAAAGCCTCAACCTCGTGCACGCTGGTCTTCTCACATCCGTCACATCATTGAGGCGGAACACAAAAAAAGGCCCGGAATATGGTTCCGGGCCTCTCAAAATCTACAATAGGCTCATTCAGCCTTTCAGGATCGAGCGACCAGCGTACTCCGCGGTCTCACCCAGCAGTTCCTCGATCCGGATCAACTGGTTGTATTTAGCCAACCGGTCCGAACGTGCCAGCGAGCCGGTTTTGATCTGGCCGCAGTTGGTGGCAACGGCGAGGTCGGCGATGGTGGCGTCTTCGGTCTCGCCCGAACGGTGCGACATCACGTTGGTGTAGCGCGCGCGGTGTGCCATATCGACGGCTTTCAGCGTTTCGGTCAGTGAGCCGATCTGGTTGACCTTGACCAGCATCGAATTTGCCACGCCCTGCGCGATGCCATCCGCCAGGCGCACGGGGTTGGTCACGAACAGGTCGTCGCCCACCAGCTGCACCTTATCGCCGATCTTGTCAGTCAGCAGTTTCCAGCCTTCCCAGTCGTCCTCGTCCATGCCGTCTTCGATCGAGATGATCGGGTAGTCACCGCAGAGATCGGCCAGATACTGCGCGTTCTCGGCCGAGGTCAGCGATTTGCCTTCGCCCTTCAGCTCGTATTTGCCGTCCTTGTAGTATTCAGACGAGGCGCAATCGAGCGCCAGGTAGATGTCTTCACCCAGTTTGTAGCCAGCCTTTTCAACGGACGTCTTGATGAAATCCAGCGCGTCGCGGGTCGAGGCGATGTTGGGGGCAAAGCCGCCCTCGTCGCCGATGCCGGTCGACAGGCCAGCGGCTGACAGTTCCTTTTTCAGGGTGTGGAACACTTCGGCGCCCATACGGATCGCTTCGCGAATGTTGCTGGCCGACACAGGCATGATCATGAATTCCTGGATGTCGATCGGGTTGTCGGCATGCTCACCGCCGTTGATGATGTTCATCATCGGTACCGGCAAAACACGGGCCGAGGTGCCGCCCACGTAACGGAACAGTGGCTGACCGGTGTATTCGGCTGCGGCTTTGGCAACAGCCATCGACACGCCCAGAATGGCGTTTGCGCCAAGACGCCCTTTGTTGGGGGTGCCGTCCAGCTCAATCATCGCGGCGTCGATGGCAACTTGCTCAACCGCGTCGAAACCGACCAGCGCTTCGGCGATCTCGCCATTCACCGATGCCACCGCTTCCAGCACGCCTTTGCCCAAGTAGCGGTCCTTATCGCCATCGCGTTTCTCGACGGCCTCATGCGCGCCGGTCGAGGCGCCCGAGGGGACGGCAGCGCGACCCAATGTGCCGTCTTCCAGGATCACGTCCACCTCAACCGTCGGGTTGCCCCGGCTGTCCAGAATTTCGCGTGCGTGAATGTCGATGATGGTGCTCATGATATCGTCCCAGTAGAGATGCGTTGAGCGCCTCATACCGGGCAAAAGCCCATGATAAAAGGGGCTCTTAAGCCGCAGGGCGATGTTTGCGCTCACGCCAGATCGTATAAATGCCCGAGCCCACAATGACGGCCGCCCCTGCCAGCATCAAAGTGTCGGGACGCTCGTTGAACACCACAAAACCCACTATCAGCGCAAAGATCATGCGCGAGTAGCGGAACGGAGTCACAAATGACACCTCGCCGATACGCATGGCGGCAACGATGGCGTAGTAAGCGGCAACACCTAGACCTACGACGCCCACAAACAGGCCCCAGATATGAGGCGTGGGCGCGACCCACGTCTGATCACTGAACTGCGACAGGATAAAGGCCGCCGGGATCAACATCAGGAACGCCAGAAAACTCAGTTGGAAAGAGGATGTCTCGGCGGGAACTTTACGGGTAGCCAGATCGCGGATCGCCAGTCCCACAACGCCCTGCACGGCAAAAAGTGAGCGGATGTCGAACCCTTCTGTGCCCGGACGGATAACCAGCATAACTCCCGCAAAACCCACCAGGATCGCCGACCATCGCCGCCAACCTACAGGCTCGTTCAAAAACAACGCAGCGCCAAGGGTCACAGCCAAGGGTGTGGCTTGCAAAATAGCCGAGGCCTGCGAGATGGGCGTCAGAGCGATGGCGGTGACAAACCCCAAGGTGCCGATCAACTCGCCCAAATTGCGCAACATAACAGGCGCGCTCAGATAAGCGCGGGTAAAGAGCGGCTGGCGCTTGAACAGGGTGAGCAAGGCAAAGACAGACGCCCCGCCCGACCCAAGCACCAGAATGATCTGCCAGGTCGCCATGGCATCTGCCATCAGCTTGATGAACATGTCCTCAAACGCAAAGCCAAGCATGGCCAGCGTCATCAATCCGGCGCCGCGCAGATTTTCCATTGTCAGGGGTCCCACAAAAAAGGGTCGTGTACTGCGCAAGCCATGACGAATTCGCATCACTTGTGCAAGCGGCAAAGCGGGCAGACTTTTCATTGTCATGGCAGTGTCCGATACTCGCCCCAAGCGAAGCCGAGTGGGAGAGCAACGCATGTCGAGGAACCTGCAGGGGGTCCTGTGGTCAATGGTGTCGGTGGCGCTCTTTTCTACCACAGCGGCCATGGCCAAGGTGGCAGTGACGGAATACCACGTGCTGCAGATCCTGTTCATTCGCCAGATCGTTGTGTTTCTGTCGGCCACACCACAGGTCATCCGCAATTTCCCGAGCAGCCTGCGCACCCGTCGCCCGGGCATCCACGCAATCCGGATCATCGGAGCATTTGTGGCCCTGACCGCGGGCATTTGGGCCGTCGCCGTTCTGCCTCTGGCAACCGCCGTGACGCTGACCTTTGCTCAGGTGTTTTTTCTGGCGCTCTTGGCGGCATTTTTCCTGGGCGAAAACGTTGGTCGCCACCGCATTGCCGCCATTGGCGTGGGGTTTCTGGGCGTTCTCGTGGCCATGCGTCCCGGATTGGACGGGTTCATCGACCCATATGCATTGATCCCCGTTGTGGGCGCCTTGGGAGCAGCAACTGCCGGAGTCTGCATCCGCAAACTTTCTCAGACTGAAAGCACGGCCACTCTGCTCATCTATCAATCGTTCTTTGTGGGGCTACTGGCAGGCATCCCACTCATCTGGCTTTGGAAAGCGCCAAACGTGGATGATCTGTTATTCATGATCGCTCTTGGCGTTATCGCCACCGTGGCCCAGTGGATAGGCGTTCAGGCCCTGCGCTTGGGCGAAGCCAGCATCATTGGCAACGTTCAATACATGAAGCTTATCTATGCATCCGCGTTTGGGTTCTTTTTCTTTGCTGAAATACCAGACGCGATGACCCTGCTTGGGGCCATGATAATCATCGCCTCGTCGCTCTACATCTTTCACCGCGAGGCAGTGAACCGAGCACGCCGGTGATCCATCCCCTGCCCTGACGCGTATCACAGATACCAAAGGGGAGAACGAAAATGAACATGATCAAAGCCGTCCTGCTGACGGGTCTCATGGTGCCGGGTCATATGGCCTCGGCAGGTTATGCCAACAACTTCAACGTCTATCCCATCGCTGCAAATGTGTTCGAAGTGGTGGTCAAAAGCGGGCGCGCACCCGGTGATTATTGGTGTGGTGCTGGCGACTATGTTATCTCGCAGCTGTCAGGGTCATCCAGCGACCGCATCTTTGTTTGGCGAGGCCGTGGTAACAGCGCCGCAGAACCGGGCAAGACGTCGGTCCAATTCAGCCTTACGCCACCCCAACAGGGACAGGTAAACTCGGTTTCGAACACTGTTGATCTGGTGGGCAATACGCTCAGTTCGGCACAAGCTCAGGCATACTGCTACGACAAAACGATCCGGGACTAATCTTTGTTGCGCGGCACGCCGTATAGTTCCAGCTTGTGACCGCGCAGCTCATATCCCAGCTTGGCGGCGATCTTTTCCTGCAACGCCTCAATCTCGGGGTCACAGAATTCAATCACCTCGCCCGAGTTCATGTCGATCAAGTGATCATGATGATCGCGTTCGGCATCCTCATAGCGGGCGCGGCCATCACCGAATTCCAGGCGTTCCAGAATGCCAGCCTCCTCGAACAGTTTGACAGTCCGATAGACCGTGGCAATCGAGATCGCGGAATCAAGCGCGCTGGCCCGAGAGTAAAGCTCTTCGACGTCTGGATGGTCATCGCTTTCTTGCAGAACCTTGGCGATAACACGCCGCTGACCTGTCATGCGCAGCCCTTTGGCTTCGCAACGCGAGATAATTGTGTCCGGCATGAACGCGGTCCCCAAAGGTCGAATGGTTTTCCGGTGTAATCCAAATCAGGTCACAGGAAAACCGAAAATCTTGCCAAAGTGCACGTTGCTCACTTGCAACGTGAAACGCGCATTGGGTTGACAAACTCCGACCTTACCTCCATGTGAGCGTAAGGTTTTTGTCCTCTGCCGCGTGAGCAGAAAAGACCAAAGAGCGGCCGAACCGCCCGATCCGAGACCCGGATCGTAGTCATGGACCTGAACCTGCTGTTCCCAAAATCACGCGTGGGGCAAAGCGCCGGACCGGCTTGAAGGGCATTCGGCCCCGCAAGCCCGAGGCTCCGCGCGCCCCAAGACGTCGCCCATAGGGGGCGACGATGTTGCGCTTGTCCTTTCGGCAGGCGCGAAAGGATATGAAGTGAGCGATTTTGACATGATGGACCTGCCCAAGGTCCTGGTGAACCGCCTGACCGATATGGGCATCACCGACCCGACCCCGATCCAGAAACGTGCCATTCCGCACGCTCTGAACGGAGAAGACGTAATGGGCCTGGCCCAGACAGGCACCGGCAAGACGGCAGCCTTTGGCCTGCCGCTGGTTACTTTGATGCTGAAGTACGGCCGCAAGCCCGCACAAGGCGTGGTGCGCAGCCTGATCCTGGCCCCCACACGCGAACTGGCACAACAAATTGCCGAGACGCTGAAAGCATTTACAGAAAACACGCCGATCAAAGTCGCGATCGTTGTGGGCGGTGTTTCGATCAATCCTCAGATCAAGCGGCTGGAACGTGGTGTCGACATTCTGGTGGCCACGCCTGGCCGCCTGCTGGACCTGATGGACCGCAAGGCTGTGGACTTGGAGGAGTGTTCTTTTCTGGTGCTGGACGAGGCTGACCAGATGCTGGATTTGGGCTTTATCCATGCTTTGCGCAAAATTGCGGGCGTCCTGCCCAAAGAGCGCCAGACCATGCTGTTTTCGGCCACCATGCCCAAGCAGATGAACGAGATTGCACAAAGCTATCTGCACAATCCCAAACGGATCGAGGTCTCGCCCCCCGGCAAAACCGCCGACAAGGTCACGCAGGCGATCCATTTCATCGCCAAGGCCGAAAAGAGCAAGCTGCTGATCGAATTGTTGGATGGTCACCGCGAAGAACGCGCAATTGTTTTTGGCCGCACCAAACATGGATCGGACAAGTTGGCGCGCGTGCTTGAGAAAGCCGGTTACGCTACAGCAGCCGTGCACGGCAACAAAAGCCAAGGTCAGCGTGAACGGGCGATTGCCGCCTTTAAGTCCGGCACCGTCAAAGTGTTGGTGGCTACGGATGTTGCTGCTCGTGGTCTGGACATCCCGGACGTCAAACACGTCTACAATTATGATTTGCCCAACGTTCCGGACGCCTATGTTCACCGGATCGGACGTACTGCCCGTGCAGGCAAGGACGGTGCTGCGATTGCATTTTGCGCACCCGATGAAATGGATGAATTCCGCGCGATCCAGAAGGTTATCGGCCAGCAGATCCCGGTCGCCTCAGGGCGCCCGTGGCAGCCGGTCGAGGAAGAGGCAAAGCCCGCGCGAGGCAAAGGTCCGCGTCGTGGTGCCGGCAACCGTGGTGGTAACCGTGGCGGCCCACAAGGTGGGGTCGGCGCCAAGCCTGGAGGCAGCAGCAACCGGCGCCGTCGCGGCCCCAAGCGCGGTGCCAAAAGCGGGCCACGCTCAGCGGCATAAGTTTCAACGAAGCGCGCCCTTTATGGGCGCGTTTTTTTTAAATTCGAATGCTGTTGGAAACTTGATGAACGAACCCGACGCTCTTCACGAGCCAACGCTGAGTGTCGCGTCCCGGGTTTGCAAAATCTCTTCTGTATTTGCGTAGTTTGAGCGCGGGAACCACTCACACAGATTTTTCATCATGAACGCATCGCCGGTTATGAATAGCCGTTCATCACCAATTTCTCTTTCTATCGTCGACCGCCCCATTATGACGGCGGCAAACGACTGCTGTGTTGTTTCAACGAAGACATCGACGTCAAAGCCGGGAACGTCAACGCAGATCTCCAGCGGAATGCCCGGTCGAAACAAAAGCCAGTATTTGTCATGCGCTCCCGAGCTTTCGTTGAACTTGAAACGGATCACGACACGTCTGTTTGGAAAACTTCTGGTATCCAGTCGGCGCATGGCCCACATGAGTGTCGACAGATCATATGACAACGCCATTTCAGCGTCGATGTTGCGCTGAGACCAGCGCCCCAACGCAACCAACGCCGGTTCAAGGTCAATTGCCTTTTGGGTTCGCATATAGTCAATCGTCCCTGTTGCCGGGTCTTTGACGCGAACAATCAGACCAGCTTGCTCCATTTCGGCCAGACGCCGTGAAAGAACGGTTGGAGAGACGCCACCGACGGCCCGCCGAATGTCGTTGAACCGCGTTTCTCCGGCCCACATTTCACAAAGGATCGGTAGCGTCCACCGCGCGCCAAGAACGTCGCAGGCCTTGGATACCGGACAAAGGAGGCCATATGGCTTTGCTGATGTCATCACATCCCCCTGCTGCAAGGCTGAGACTCGCAGAGGTTTTCCAGTCCAGTACCAAAAGCGTAGCGGACCAATGTCAACGCGTGACTATCTGCACATCTTCACCAATGAGATCCTGACCAGAGTTCATTTCTGGAGGACGTAAAATGCCAGCTTCTTTGATCTTTTTCTCTCCCACGCGGCTTAAAAACGGAAAGCAAATGCTCTCAGCTGCGTGTTTTTCACTGCTACAGCGCCTGTCCACCAAGGCTGACATCTCTCAAACGAACCGGCCAAAGGGGCGCGGCCAGCAGTCGCAAAAACCGGTGGGACAGGATGCGCTGGCGCAATCAGTTTTGTTGATCGGTAAGGGACGAGATTTCTGACCGAGTTGCGGCGTGAGGTGATGAACCACGCCAACCGAAGCTATGATGACACATTGCTGCGGTGATACCATCAAAACCCAAATGGACCCGTGCCAGCCCGCCAATTAACTTGCCTGTAAATCCGCCCAAATCGGCAGATGGTCTGAGGCAATATGCGCCGGGCGGTCCGAATGCACCCCGTGCCGGGCGGCGTGCAGGCCCGGCCCCAGAGCGATCCGATCAAGTGGGCCAATTGGCTGTGGTGAAGGAAAGCTGGGAAGTGGCGGCAGGAATTTCATCTTGGGTGCCAGATGGTCCAGCACCGGTTGTCGCGACCATTCGTTGAAATCTCCGGCCCAGACAGTGGGTATTTCTGGCAGGTCTTGAATGTGGCGGCTGATGTGCATCACCTGCTGCTGCCTCGAATGGGACAACAGCCCCAAATGCGCCCCTACCACCCGCAGCGGACCGATGGGCGTGTCAAAGGACACCCAAACCGCGCCGCGCGGCTCCATCCCCGGCAGGGCCATTTGCCCGGTTTCCAGCTCGCGCAGCCCCTCGCCCCGCCAGATTACAGCATTGCCATGCCAACCCAGGCTGCCTGCCCCACCCAGATCGACGATGTTCCAGCCCGCTTCGTCCAACACGAAATGCGGCAGGGCTGCAGGGCGCGGCGGCAGGCGTTTGTCGGCTTCTTGCAGCACCACGATTTGCGCGCCGATCCTGTCCAGCACCTGAAGGATGCGCCGTGGCAAACGTCTAAAGTCGAGCCCGACGCATTTTTGTATGTTGTAACTGGCCAATCGAAGCATGGAGTGGGGTCCAAAAAGAGAATGTCTGCAATCTGAGCGATGTTGCGGGATAGGTCCAAGGGACGCAAGGTCTCACCCTGGATGATGAACCGGAAACCGGTTGACATAACAACACATTGCCCATCCTCTGGGCAAATGGATCAAAAACGCCCCATTGACACCACCGGTGCCGTCGCCCTGATCGGTATCGCGCTGTTGCTTGCCTTCAACCAAGTGGTGATCAAGGTCACTGGCACAGGGTTCGGCCCGGTGTTTCAAGCGGGCCTGCGTTCGGTGATCGCCCTGATTTTCCTATTCGGCTGGATGTGGGTGTTTCGCAAGCGAGTCGAATTGCCCCGAACTGCCCTTTGGGGTGGGCTTCTCTCGGGCGTGCTGTTCACGATCGAATTCATAAGCCTTTATTCCGCGCTGGATGTGACGACCGTGTCACGCACCTCGATCATTTTCTACTCAATGCCCGTGTGGCTGACATTGGCCGGGCACCTGCTGTTGCCCGGCGAAAAGCTCAGTCCGGTGCGTATTGTGGGCCTGATGTTGGCCATGGGTGGCATCATCGTGGCGTTTGCCGAGCGTGATGGCGGCCAAGTGAGCCTTGCGGGTGATCTTTATTCGCTTCTTGGCGCAATGTGCTGGGCCGGTATTGCGCTTGTGGTGCGGATGACGGACCTGTCAAAGGCCAGCGCCGAGATGCAGCTGATGTGTCAGTTGGTGGTGTCTGCACCGCTCTTGTTGCTGGCCGCCCCTTTGTTTGGCGAGCTGGTGCGGGACGTGCAGCCCATTCACTTGGCGGGCCTTGCGTTTCAAGCCATCGGCGTTGTTGGTCTGGGTTTCATGGCCTGGTTTCGCCTGTTGGCTGTCTATCAGGCCAGCGGTGTGGCCTCGTTCAGCTTTTTGTCGCCAGTGCTGGCGGTTCTGCTGGGTTGGGCATTGCTGGGTGAACAGATCGGCCTGCAAATCTGGGCCGCTTTGGCGCTGGTCGCCGTTGGCATCTATCTGATCAACCGGCCCTGAGGACTTGGGGCACTCCCGCCTTCGCAGCATGCCCTGACGGGCCCTTCCTCCGTTGGGCCGGGCGCCTCGCCTGCGGCGAGGCGTGCCACTGCAGAACGAGAGGGCATTGAGATGTGACCGGCGGAGATCAGGTTCCGCAGAATGTCGCCTGCACAACCTCATTCTCGGCCGGAGGTCTTTGCAGATCAGCATGATCCGACTGATCCTCGTAGGGTTTGGCCAGAACCTCTTGCAGTCTTTGAAAGAGATCATAGTCCCCATCGACCGCCGCCTTGATCATCTGCTCAACCCGGTGATTGCGAGGAATGAAGGCAGGGTTTGTAGCTTTGATCACGTCCAGTGGATTTTCCTCGCCCTGAACTCTTGCCTGCCAACCCTTCAGCCATTCGTCATAAGCCACCGGATCAATAAATTGATCCCGAGCCTCAGCACGCCCGATGTTACGGAACGTATTGGTGAAATCCGCTTGATTCTGCGCCATGCGCTGCAGCAGATCCGCAATCAGTTCGGCATCGCCATCCTGTGACTGGGTCAGCCCAATTTTGTGCCGAAACTGCACCAGCCACGCCTTTTGCAGCAGGTCGGGCATGGCATGCACAATCTCGGTCGCCTCTTCCACAGCGGCCTCGCGATCCGGCATCTGCTGGATCAGGGATGTGGCGAGCTGCGCCATATTCCAGACCGCGATGTCAGGCTGATTGGAATAGGCGTATCGACCCATCCGATCGATCGAGCTGTAGACCGTGTTCGGGTGATAGCTGTCCATAAAGGCACACGGTCCATAGTCGATGGTTTCCCCTGCGATCGAGCTGTTGTCCGTGTTCATCACCCCGTGGATGAACCCCACGCCCATCCACTGCGCGATCAGCTTAACCTGCGCGTCCCTTACCCCGCGCAGCAGTCCCATTGCACCATCAGCCTGCGGATAATGCCGCGCGATGGCGTAGTCGGTCAGCTGCTTGAGACTGCCCATCTCACCGCGCGCCGCAAAAATCTGAAACGTTCCCACCCTAAGGTGACTTGACGCCACACGCGCCAGCACGGCCCCCGGCAATGGCGCCTCTCGCAATACAGGTTCACCGGTCTCAACTGCGGCCAGGGCACGGGTGGTCGGAATACCTAGCGCATGCATTGCCTCGGAAACCACATATTCACGCAACACCGGCCCTAACCAGGCGCGCCCGTCGCCTTGCCGCGAATAAGGCGTGCGGCCAGACCCTTTGAGTTGCAGATCTCGCCGCAGGCCATCCGAACCAATGGTTTCCCCCAAAAGCACCGCGCGTCCATCGCCAAGCTGTGGGTTGTAATGGCCGAATTGATGCCCCGCATAAAGCTGCGCGATCGGGTCGGCACCCTCGGGCAACTGATTTCCTGCAAAAACCTGCGCCATCTCTTGCACGTCACCCGGCGCGATGCCCATCACCGCTGCCAGATCCGTGTTGAATGCTACCAGTCGCGGCGCGCGCACTGGAACCGGCGCCTGTTTCGAATAGAACACGCCGGGCAGGCGGGCATAAGAATTGTCGAAGGGGATCATCAGTGTCATGTGCCGCAACATAAGTCCTGAACCCACGATTGCCATAGCACAATCCGCCCGTCCTCGGCATAGTTGCACCAAACCTACCATCGAGGCCCCAATGACCCCTGAGCAGATCATCAACCACCTGCAATTGTCCCCCCATCCCGAAGGCGGCTGGTATCGCCAGACATGGGTGGCCGAAAATGACGGTCGTCCCACCGGCACCTGCATCTACTTTCTGTTGAAAGCCGACGAAAACAGCCATTGGCACCGGGTCGATGCAACTGAGATCTGGCTCTATCACGCGGGCGCTCCTCTGATCCTGTCGTTGAGCGCCACCGATGAAGGCCCCGCCAGTGACCACACGCTCTGTCCTGATCTCAACAACGGGGCACCGCAACTAATTGTCCCCGAAGGCCATTGGCAGGCGGCGCGGACCACGGGCGATTACACTCTGGTCAGTTGCACTGTTTCCCCCGGTTTCCAATTCGAAGGGTTCGAATTGGCGAACAAAGGGTTCGACATCCCCCGCGCATGAGGTGCTTGCCAAACCCAGAAGCCGCTGACAGGCTGATCCCATGGACCACCGCATGCTCATCTCCAGCCTGCCGCCCGAGGCCAAAGCTAAGCTGATCGAACGGTCTGACTGGGCCGGATCAAAACACCTGGCACTCTATGTCGCGGCCTTGGGGCTCAGCACCTTTGGCATCGTGATACAGGTTCCGTTTTGGGGCCTGCTGATCCTGCCCCAGGGGATTCTGCTGGTGTTCCTCTTCACGCTCAGCCACGAATGCACCCACCAGACCCCGTTCAAAAGCCGCTGGCTGAACGAGGTCGTAGGCCACGCTGTCGGCTTGCTGATTGCCCTGCCCTTTATCTGGTTTCGCTATTTCCACCTGGCCCATCACAAATGGACCAACGACCCCGACCGTGACCCGGAACTGGCGGGCAAACCACGCCCGGGAAACTGGCCCGATATGCTGATCTACCTCAGCGGCTGGTTCTATTGGTCCGGCATGGCGAAAACGCTTGCCGCCAACGCACAGGGACAACTCGACGCCCCCTACCTGCCCGAACGCCAACATGGCGCAATGCAGCGCGAGGCACGCGTTCTGCTTGGTCTCTATTTGCTTGGTGCATTCAGCCTGATCTGGTCACCGCTGCTGTTTTGGGTTTGGCTGCTGCCACTCGTTGTTGGCCAGCCGATTCTGCGGCTCTATCTGCTTGCAGAACACGGCCTCTGCCCGCCAGTGGCCAACATGCTAGAGAATTCACGCACGACTTTCACCAACCGGATTGTGCGATTTCTGGCCTGGAACATGCCCTATCACGCCGAGCATCACAGCTTTCCCAACGTGCCATTCTACCAACTCCCAGCCTTCCACCGCTGGACGCAAGAGCACCTTAAATCAACCTCAGACGGCTACACCGAGTTCACGGCGGATTACGCCCGCGCCCTTAAACGTTAGGGTCCAATCTTCATCTGGCCAAAAATATCCCGGAGAAGTCGCACAGCGACAGGGGCAGAGCCCCATACCCGCTATTCTACATCCGGTACACTGACAATCCCGCCGCCGACCAAGGCCTTAACCCCGGTGGTTCCAGGACAGGACGTAGGCATTCCCCTTGCCACCCGCACAGCGAGATAGGCAAAAGCCTGCGCCTCAAGCATGTCGCCGTCCAGCCCTACTGCCTCGACCGCTTCGACAGGGCAATCGAGCGAGACGCGCAGCATCTCCATCAGCACCGGATTTTGGCGACCGCCACCTGTAACCAGAACGCGGGTGGGTGGTTTGGGGCAGTGCTCCATGCCCTGAACCACACCGGCGGCGCACATGCCTGTCAACGTGGCGACAGCATCAGGGTTTCCCAGTTCCTGCACCAAACCGATCATTTCAGAAAAATCATTCCTATCCAGAGATTTAGGAGGCATTCTTGAGAAATACGGCTCTGCCAAGAACAACTCCAAAGCACCGGTTTCAACTTCGCCATCCGCGGCAACGGCGCCGTCCTTATCCATCGGCACCCCAAGGCGAGCCTGCATCAAGTCGTTGATCGGGGCATTGGCTGGGCCGGTGTCAAAAGCGAGCAAGGCACCCGGCTGTTCGGGGTGGTCAAAGGACGGATCGACGTAAGTCAGATTGCCTACCCCGCCCAGGTTCAGGAAACACAGCGGCGCGGTCGCCCCCATCCACTTGGCACAGGCAAAGTGAAAAAACGGCGCCAGCGGCGCGCCCTCGCCGCCCATGGCAACATCATCGGTCCGGAAATCCCAGACCACCGGGCGCCCCAAAGCCTGCGCCAGCTCTGCACCGTTGCCAACCTGCAGGGTTCGTCGCCCCTGTGGGTCATGCGCCAAGGTCTGGCCATGAAACCCTACCAGCTCCACATCTTCGAATTCGGACAACGCCAACGCATGTGCTTGCGTCACCAGCTCTCCGGCCGCATCAACGGCATCGCCGGTCCATTGTCCCAGACCCGCCCTCAATACCTCGCGCTGCTGGGGTGTGTACCCCTCATAACCACTTGGCCCAAATTCGAAAATGCGCTTGCCGTCGGTCTCGACTACGGCTGCGTCCACCCCGTCCAGCGAAGTGCCCGACATCGCCCCCAAGGCCCGGATCGGCCCGTCTTGCCTGATGGCCCTGCTCATGGCCCTATCCTTTGTTGTCCCACCCCGCAAAAACACATGGAAAATGGTTTCCCTCTGGTGCCTTTGCACTCTATACACTGCCCCGCAACACAAACCCGAGGCAAGACATGACCTACCATCCCAAATCGGATTTCATCGCTGTGATGATCGAGCGCGGCTTTTTGGCTGACTGCACCGATTATCAGGGCCTTGATGAGGCACTGATCAAGGGTGTGCAACCGGGTTATATCGGCTTTGATGCGACGGCCAAGTCGTTGCATGTGGGTTCTCTCATCCAGATCATGATGTTGCGGTGGCTGCAAAAGACCGGTCACAAACCGATCACACTGATGGGCGGCGGCACCACTAAAGTGGGCGATCCGTCCTTCCGGGCCGATGAGCGCCCGCTGCTGACTGAGGCGCAGATCGACGACAACATCGCGGGCATCAAAAAGGTATTCTCGGCCTACATCGACTATGACAGCGGAGCTGAGAACGCGGCGCTGATGCTGAACAATGCGGAATGGCTCGATGGCCTGAACTACCTGGAATTCCTGCGTGACATCGGGCGTCATTTCTCGGTCAACCGGATGCTGGCGTTTGAATCCGTGAAATCCCGTCTCGACCGCGAACAATCGCTGTCGTTCCTGGAATTCAACTACATGATCCTGCAAGCCTATGACTTCATGGAACTGAACCGCCGTTATGGCTGCATCCTGCAGATGGGCGGCTCGGATCAATGGGGCAACATCGTCAACGGCATTGACCTGACCCGTCGCACGATTGAAGGCGAAGTGTTTGGCCTGACCTCGCCGCTGCTGACCACCAGCGATGGCAAGAAGATGGGCAAATCGCAGGACGGCGCGGTCTGGCTCAATGCCGACATGCGCTCGCCTTACGAGTTCTGGCAGTTCTGGCGCAACACTACCGATGCTGACGTCGGCCGGTTCCTCAAGCTCTACACCGAGTTACCGGTGGACGAATGTGACCGCCTGGGCGCGCTGGCCGGGTCCGAGATCAACGATGCCAAGATCGTGCTGGCCAATGAGGTGACCACGCTCTGCCATGGCGCCGATGCAGCGGCTGCCGCCGAAGCAACTGCGCGCGAAGTGTTCGAAAAGGGCGGTGTGGGCGATGACCTGCCCACCCTGACCTTGGCCGAAGGTGACCTGCCGGTTTCCATTGTGCAGTTGATCGTCAAATCCGGCCTGGCCAAATCCGGCAAAGAGGCCAAGCGCCTGATTGCTGAAAATGGTGCCAAACTGGACGACGCGCCACTGACAGATGGCGGATTGATGATTGACGCAGGCACGCTGACCTCGCCGATCAAGCTGAGCGCGGGCAAGAAGCGCCACGCGCTGGTGCAGCTCGGCTAAGCCCACTTGAACGACTGAAAAACCGCCGCTCCGACGGAGACGGCGGTTTTTCTTTGTCTATAGCCAAAGCCAGTCAATCAAGCTCAGCACCAAATACACGGGCACTGAAAACCCAATGGCCAGCAAAAGGGCGGCAACCTTGGTCATTCGGGGGCTAGGGGCCGATTGGCCGTATACACGGGTCATGCATGTCATTAACCGTGATTTAGGTTTCTGACGCGTTAATCGGACACATGTTCGATTTTACCGCCACGGCGCCCCTGCCCGCATTGCAACAAAGCCCCGAGTTTGCCGCCGCGCTGACGCGTTTTGGACGCTCCCCAGTGCAGCTTGAGGACGAGACATTTGCCTTGAAACGTGGCCCGTGTTTGATGCTGTCGCGGTTTCAGACGCGTGTTCAGGACTTGCCTACGATTCTGGCTGGCGTACGCACGCCGGTCCTGTTGAATCCGGACCAGCCCTCTCCAGATCTGCCCGGGATCGGCGCGCTGCCCCTGATCAGCCCGGTCACCTGTGCCGAGTTGGACCTGACAGGTGATCTGCGGGCGGCCCTACACCAGAAATGGCGCAACCGACTAAAACAGGCCGAAAAGCAGAACCTGCGGGTTACCCGCCAGAACATGCCTTTCGATACGGGCCATTGGTTGCTTAGCAAGGACGCCACGGTCCAGCGCCAGCGACGCTATCGCAATTGGCCAACCGCGCTGACCTGTGCGTTTGC
The DNA here is from genome assembly GCF_055693495.1 of Falsiruegeria sp. JB4-1. NCBI lineage: Bacteria > Pseudomonadati > Pseudomonadota > Alphaproteobacteria > Rhodobacterales > Roseobacteraceae > Falsiruegeria > Falsiruegeria sp. JB4-1. The sequence goes on along the minus strand of NZ_JBVFTZ010000001.1, from coordinate 1,937,136 downwards.
CAAGGCTAATCCGGGCAAGGTCAAACTTTTCACCGCCCTTGCCGACAAAACCCCGGTCGCGGGGCTTTTGCTGCTGCGGCACGGCCCGGTGGCAACCTATCACGTGGCCCACACGACGGCACGGGGACGGCATCATTCGGCGCAGAACTTGCTCTTATGGCAGGCCGTGACCTGGGCCGCGCGCAAGGGCGTGCAGCGGTTCGATCTGGGCCTCATTTCGACAGAGGACGCGCCGGGACTTGCGCGGTTCAAGCTGGGCACTGGGGCACAGGCGCGCAAACTGGGTGGTACCTGGCTCTGGTGGCCGCCTCTGGGCAGAACGCTGCGTCCCCTCGCCGCGCTCGATGCCAAGCTGATGTTCGATGACTGGACAGGGTGACGTCTGCGTGATTATTTGAACACATGTTCAAATCATAGGGAGAGGAGCCCAAAATGGAACTGTCCACCACGACCGCAGTCATCACTGGTGGCGCATCTGGCCTGGGCGAAGCCACCGCCCGCCACTTTGCCAGCAAGGGCGCGCTGGTCACCATTCTGGATCGCGACGCCGAGCGCGGCCCCAAGGTCGCCGAAGAGATTGGCGGCTATTTTGCCCAGACCGACGTCACCGACGAAGAATCTGTGGCGACGGCAATCGCACATGCCATGGACAAGATGGGCAAGATCACCGCCTGTGTGAACTGCGCCGGTATTGCCTATGGCATCAAGACCGTGGGCAAAGACGGCCCGCATCCGTTGGACGCGTTTCAGCGCACCATCGACATTAACCTGGTTGGCACGTTCAACGTCTCGCGTCTGGCTGCGATGGAAATGGGCCGAAACGAGCCGGAACCCGATGGCGCGCGCGGTGTGATCATCAACACCGCCTCGATCGCGGCATTCGACGGCCAAAAGGGTCAGGCTGCCTATTCCGCCTCCAAGGGCGGTGTCGTTGGGATGACCTTGCCGATGGCGCGTGATCTGGCCTCAACCGGCATTCGCGTGAACACCATCGCACCGGGGATCTTCATGACGCCTATGCTGGCCGGGCTGCCCGAAGACATCCAAGCCTCGCTGGCCGCAGATGTTCCAAACCCTGCCCGCCTGGGCGATCCGGCGGAATACGGGCGTCTGGCCGGGTTCATGGTCGAGATGGGTTATTTGAACGGCGAAGTGATCCGCCTAGACGGCGCATTGCGCATGCGGTGATGTCAGCGGGCGGTGTGAAATTCGGACACACGCCGCCCACTGTCCAAGACCTTCAGGATGGCATCGACATTCGTTTGAACTGATGCCGATCCGTCCACCTTGATGTCATAAGTTCGACCGAAATGTACCGACGCATGATCCAGCGCCGCGCTGCCAATCGGACGATCCCCTCGTTTGCGTTCGCGCGCATTGAGAACATCAAGATCGCAGTAAACGCCAACAAAGAGCACATCATGCCCCGCAAGGCTGTCCTTTAGCGTGTCGATCCACACTTGTTCTTCCAGAATATGATCGAAAATCAGATTGTTACCTGCATCTGCTGCGGCAGAGGCCATTGCATGCAGCCCGTCGAACACGCGGGCCCGATGCGCTTTCCAATCCAGATCACCTGACCGGAACCGATCCATTGGCAGGATGCCACCGTCGCGCAGATGATCGAGCGAGATATGCCAGAACGGCGGGTCAGCTTTTGCTTGCACTGCCCGCGCCAAGGTGGATTTGCCGCTGCTGGAGGGGCCGTTCAAAAGGATGACCTGCGCCATCTACCGCTCCAAAGCGAATTCGATCTCGACCAAACCGTCGTCACCATCGCGCTGTGCGCCGGTCAGTTCGAAACCCTCGCGCCGATAGAAACGATGTGCGTCGGTGTTGGGCAGGTGCGACCACAGCGTTACACGATCCCGCCCCTGCTTCACGCGATCCAGCAGCGCTTTGCCGACACCCGATCCGGGCTGCGCGGTGTAGAGCCCCATGACGCACCCGTCTTCGACGTTGTAAGACAGGTAGCCCGAGACCGGATCCCCCGCGACCCAGAACTCGCGCAGGGGAATACCGGAGTAGATCATATCTTCGATGGCTTGCGCGCTGTGAAACCGCTCTAACCAGGGAGTTGCATCGATCCAGCCGTTCACAATTGCGGCGCAGGCTGCGGCGTCGTCTTGTGTGGCCAGCCGGATCAGATGTGTCATCCTTCGGCCTTTTCTTCCAGCTCCAGCCACTCTTCTTCGGTAGCGGCGAGTTTTTCCTGCCGCTGCACCAAAGCCTCGGTGGCCTTTTTGAACTTGACCGGCTCGCGGGTGAAGAGTTCAGGATCGGCCATTAACTCTTCGAGCTTGGCAATCTCGGCCTCAAGGCGTTCGATCTCGGCTGGCAGTTTCTCCAACCGGTGTTTTTCAGTGTAGGACAGCCCCGATTTCTGCTTGGGCTCTTGCTTGACCTTCGGCTTGTTGGCCTTTGGTTTTGCAGCTTTTTCACCTTCCATCGGCCCACGCTGCGCGATGTAATCACTCCAACCGCCTGCATAGACCGTTGCCTTGCCGTTGCCCTCCATCGCGATGGTTGTCGTGGCCACCCTGTCTAGAAAATCACGATCGTGGCTTACCAGTAGTACGGTACCGTCATAGTCATCGAGCAACTCTTGCAGCAGGTCGAGGGTTTCGACGTCCAGATCGTTTGTTGGTTCATCAAGCACCAAAAGGTTCGAGCTTTGTGCCATCAGCTTGGCCAACAACAGACGTGCTTTCTCTCCGCCCGACAGCGAACGGACCGGCGCGCGAGCTTGGCGTTCATCAAACAAGAAGTCCTTGAGATAGCCCACAACGTGTTTTGGCATCCCGCGCACCATGACCTGATCAGCTTTGCCCGAAACGCGCATGTCCGGATCACCCGTAAGACTGTCCCACAGGCTCATGTCAGGGTCCAGCTGCGAGCGGGCCTGGTCGAAGACGGCGATCTCCAGGTTGGTACCCTGCTTGACTGTGCCTTCGTCCGCAGTTTCCTGTCCCAAAAGCAACTTGAGCAGCGTGGTCTTGCCAACGCCGTTGGGGCCGACAAAGGCGACCCGGTCGCCGCGCTGCACGGTCAGATCAAAACCGCGTGTGATCTGTTTGTCGCCAAAACTTTTAGCAATCCCCTGCGCCTCGATCACCTTGCGGCCCGATTTGGGGCTGGCTTCCAAGGCAAAATCCGCAGTCCCCTGCCGTTTGATCTGGCCCGCCCGTTCGGCGCGCAGGTTTTGCAGAGCGCGCACCCTGCCCTGATTGCGTTTGCGGCGTGCACTGATGCCCTCGACGGCCCAACGGGCCTCGGATTTGATCAGGCGGTTCAGCTTGTGGCGCTGCATGTCTTCTTCTTCCCAGACCTGATCGCGCCACGCCTCGAAGGCTTCGAACCCTTTCTCTTGCCGCCGCACCTGCCCCCGGTCGATCCAGAGCGTCGCGCGGGTCAGCGCCCGCAAAAACGCGCGGTCGTGTGAAATCAGCACATATCCTGCGCGTGTCGCGCCCAATTCACGCTCCAGCCAGGCGATCGCTTCGATGTCCAGATGGTTGGTGGGTTCGTCCAGCAGCATCAGATCGGGGGCTTCGGCCATCAGCTTGGCAAGGGCTGCACGGCGCCGTTCACCCCCTGAGGCGGTTTCCACAGGGCGTGCAGGATCGAATTTCAGCCCCTCGCCTGCACGTTCGACCTTGTAGAGTTCGCCCGGCTCCAGCGCGCTGGTGGCATAATCGCCAAGCGTGGCAAACCCTTCCATCGTAGGGTCTTGTTCCATGTAGCCCACCGATTTGCCCGGCGGCACGACGATGGAGCCCTCGTCTGGTTCAACCAAACCGGCCATAACCTTCATCAAGGTGGATTTGCCCGAGCCATTGCGGCCAACAAGCGCTACACGGTCGCTTGGCTGAACCACCAGATCAAGCTCGGAAAACACCGGGTTGCCGCCAAAGGTCAGCGAAATTCCGGACATCTGCAAAAGAGGTATCGTCGACATAAACGCTGACTATGTCAGCAGAAGGTCCGTTGCAACAAGATCAAGTCGCGCTGCCCGCCACACCCCGCAGTAGTTTTTTGCGCGCGGGTGGAATCGCCTGGATTTCGACGCCCGTAAAAACATGCAGCGTGTTCATCTGGTCATCAACAACCGCATGATCACTCACCCAGCCCCCCATCATCAGATAGGTACGCAGCAAGGGTGGCATCCTGAGCATCGCTTTCCTGGCATCCGGTTTGCGCTGCAGCCGGGCAGCAAAGCGAAAAACGTTGGGCGCCTTGACCCGGGGCAACCAGCGTTTGGGCGCGAGGTAGCGGTGCTTGAGCATGGCAAACGCGTCCAAATATTCCTCGGTCGCGGTGCCTGCAAAGGACGAGCAGCCAAACAGCATCTCAATCCCGTTGTCATCGACAAAGGTAGTCATCGCCCCCCAAGCCACACGCAGGATGTCCGGATCCTTGAGTGCCGGGTCGATGCAAAACCGCCCCATCTCGACCATGCGACCCTGAAAGTCACCAAGTGCAGAGAGATCATAGAATTGAGCCGAATAACTGCGAGCAACCTCATGCCCCCCTCCATCGTAAGCATCCGGAAGCAGCACACCAATTGGCTTGTCTCAGAATCCTCAATCAGGATGTGTACACAGATGTCGTCAAAGGCATCCTGGTCCAACGCATCCCTTCCAAAGGCCGCTGTTCGCAGTCGTTGTGCGTCCAGGGCATCATCGGCCCCACTGCCCACTCGGGCGCGGTAGCGACCTCTGCTCAGAAGTGTACCCGATGCCAAGATCCCGTTCCTCTGCACGATGACGCCAAAACCGTAGCCAAGCCCCGCCTAGCATACAAGGTGTGTCGCCATGGTGACAGGTATTGGGGTTACTGGTTAAGAACCGAACCGGGGTTGAAGTTGCCCAAGTTGCCCAGCAACTGACGCAGGAACGTTTTGTCTTCGATGCTCGAGTCGGTCACGCGACGCTCCAGCGGGACCACCTGACCATCGGCCAGGCTGAACCGTTCGATGTTGCGAACCACACCGCGCTGATCAAAGCTGATGGCGACCAGCTGTCGCGAGACTACTTCGGGACGACGAGGCCCGTAGTGACGCATCCGGGTGGCGACATAATAGTATCCACTTTCTTCAAGCACACCGCCCGAACTGGGTGCACCCACAGTTTCGATCACACTGTCGCGTGTGTCGACCCCAACCTGAACCTGGGCCAAATCCTCTGCGGTGGGAACATAGCCATGGTTACGGTAGATAGAGGTACAGGCCGTCAGGACACCGGCCGTTGCGCATAAAATAGCGATGCGATACGCCGGTTTCAGCAGGTCTGCGGTCTTGAACATGTCTGCCCTCTTGCCTTGGCTCATTACGCCTTTTATCCCGATTACAGAAACCGAGCCTCTGGTTCAACCAACGAAAGTCGTTTCATGACCGACAAAACCGTTTGGCGGGTCGCAGATCTGCCGCAGAACGCTCCGACGTCTTTTTCTTTGCGCCCCGATGCCGACACGCTGAGCCGGATTCAATCGGAACTGGGATTGCTTGGCCTGCGCAAGCTTAGTTTCGCAGGAAACATCGCCACCAGCGGCAAGAAAGACTGGGAAATCCGGGCTGATCTGGGCGCAACCGTCGTACAGCCTTGTGTTGTCACGCTGGAACCTGTGACCAACCGTCTGGACCTGCCTATTCGCCGCGTCCTTTTGGCCGAATGGGATGATCCAGAAGAATCCGAAGTGGAAATGAGCGAGGATGATGAAACCGACCAACTTGGATCAGAAATCGATGTGTTTGCGATCATGGTCGAGGCATTGGCGCTCAATCTTCCTGAATATCCACGCGCGGATGGGGCCGAACTGGGACAATTGAATATTACCGAACCCGGAAAGGCGGCGTTGACGGACGAGGATGTCAAACCCTTTGCCGGTCTTGCAGAATTGCGGGACAAGCTGAAAAAATAGGAATGACAGAGCCTGCGAAAGCTGTCATAGCAGGCCTGCACAAAAACCCCTTGCGCAAAACGAGAATCGCAGTATTTTCGCGCGCTCATCGGATTTACGGTTGGACATTGCCGCGGCTCAGGCTTAAACGCGCGTCACACCAAGAGAACGAACACTGAAACTCGGCCCATGGAGCAACTCCAAGGCCCTCTGTAACAAAGGTTGAGACAATGGCTGTCCAACAGAACAAAGTATCCAAGTCGCGCCGCAACAACCGTCGTGCGCACGATGCTCTGGTTGCTGCTAACCCGAACGAATGCCCCAACTGTGGTGAGCTGAAACGCCCCCACCACGTTTGCGCGGCGTGCGGCCACTACGACGACAAAGAGATCGTCGCTCAGGCCGACGAAATCGATCTGGACGAAGACGCAGCCTAAGTCCTTGCACGCACAGGCCACGCAATAATGACGGCACAGTCCGATCAGATCGGCACCACTGCTGGTCGTATCATTATCTCGGTTGACGCTATGGGCGGTGACGCCGGACCGTTGGCCGTTGTGGCAGGTATTGCACAGTCAGCAGACAAGAATCCGGATATCGGGTTCATTCTGCATGGACCAGAAGACACATTGCGCCCCTTGGTCGCAAAGCGACGCATCCTGGATGGACGCGTCGCTTTTTGTGATTCCACTGACGTCGTTACGATGGAAGACAAACCAAGCCAAGTCGTCAGACATGGTAAGGGAACATCCATGTGGTCAACGCTGGAATCCGTGCGTAACGGCGACGCTGCAGGTGCCGTATCCTGCGGCAACACCGGCGCCCTGATGGCTCTCAGCATGATGCGCCTTCGCAAACTTCCCGGGGTGAACCGCCCGGCGATTGCCGTATTGTGGCCATCCATGAACCCGCAGGGGTTTAACGTTATGCTGGACGTCGGGGCTGATGTGCGTGCTGATGCCAAAGACCTGCTGCAGTACGCCTTGATGGGCGCCTCATATGCCCGCAACGGCCTCGAACTGACCCGCCCTCGCATCGGCCTGTTGAACGTCGGAACCGAAGAGCACAAGGGTCGCCCCGAATTAAAAGAGGCGCACGCCCAGATTGCCGACTTTGCCGAAGCTGCGAGTTTCGAGTTCGTGGGCTTCGTAGAAGGTGGCGATATTCCGGGAACCCGAGCAGACGTGATCGTAACGGATGGATTCACTGGCAACGTCGCGATCAAGACCGGCGAAGGCACTGCCAGTTTGATTGGTGATCTTCTCAGACAGGCCTTCAAATACTCCCCGTTGTCACGATTGGCGTCGGTTCTGGCCATCACCTCGCTCAATCGTCTCAAAAAGCGGATTGATCCGCGTCGGGTCAATGGCGGTGTATTTCTGGGCCTGAATGGAACGGTTGTGAAATCACACGGAGGCGCCGATGCAACCGGCGTTTCTTCGGCCGTCAAACTGGCCTTTACGTTGGCGCAATCAGGATTCGCGGAAAAACTTGCCGCGCGGGTTGCATCCACTGTCGAGCTTACCCAAGATGAAGCTCACTCAGCGTCGACGGACGCAGAAGGACAAGAAGGGCAAAAATAACCCATGACAGGCCGCGCAGTCGTCACAGGTGTTGGGCACTATCTGCCCGAACGCATCGTTCCTAATTCCGAGTTCGAGGCGACCCTCGATACTACCGATGAATGGATCAGAGCCCGCTCGGGCATTGAACGTCGGCATTTCGCCGCCGAGGGTGAAACAACATCCCAATTGGCTACTAAGGCCGCACTGGCTGCTCTTGCCGACGCCGGACTTGAGCCAGACGACGTAGATGCGATTATCGTCGCGACATCGACTGCGGACCTCACCTTTCCGTCCGCAGCAACCATGGTTCAGTCCGCTTTGGAAATGACCCGAGGCTTTGCTTTTGACGTTCAGGCTGTTTGTGCCGGGTTTGTCTTTGCACTGAGCAATGCAAATGCCTTGATCATTTCAGGACAAGCCAAGCGCGTTCTCGTCATTGGTGCGGAAACGTTTTCCCGGATCATGGATTGGACTGATCGTTCGACGTGCGTCTTGTTTGGTGATGGCGCTGGCGCGCTGGTTCTTGAACTACAACAGGGAAACGGGACCTCTGACGACCGCGGAATCCTTTCCGTCGATTTGAATTCTGACGGACGCTACAAGGATCTACTTTATGTTGATGGTGGTGTGTCCACGCAGTCGACCGGCCATCTAAGGATGCAAGGCAACCAAGTATTTCGCCACGCAGTTGAAAAACTGGCCAGAACGGCCGAATCAGCATTGGCAAAGGCCAATCTTGAGGCGTCGGACGTTGACTGGATTGTTCCGCATCAGGCCAATATCCGCATCATTCAAGGAACGGCCAAGAAAATGGGGCTGCCCATGGAAAAGGTTGTTGTGACTGTTCAGGATCACGGCAACACCTCAGCCGCGTCAATTCCGCTTGCATTGTCCGTCGGAAAAGCACGGGGCCAGGTCAAACAAGGTGACTTAATCGTGACCGAGGCCATTGGCGGTGGTCTTGCGTGGGGGGCCGTTGCCCTGCGTTGGTGACCATTCGTAACTTGGGCACGATACAGCGCACGGACCATTGTGCAATTCATTGATATTGACAGCTAAATTCCAGACACCCTATGCTCTGGCAAGAACAGGGGGATGGTATGGGTGAAAAAACTCTAACTCGAATGGACTTGAGCGAAGCGGTTTTCCGCGAGGTCGGGCTTTCCAGAAACGAAAGTGCTCAGCTGGTTGAAAGTATGCTGGAGCATATGTCCGACGCCCTGGTACGTGGAGAACAAGTGAAGATCTCTTCCTTCGGCACCTTCAGCGTGCGGGATAAATCGGCGCGTATCGGCCGCAATCCCAAAACCGGAGAAGAAGTTCCAATTCAACCACGACGGGTACTTACATTCAGACCTTCTCATTTAATGAAGGACCGGGTTGCTGCCGGGAATCGAAAATAGTTCTAGGAATTCGAGCGCATGAGCAAATCACCAGACGCCTTTCGCACAATCAGTGAAGTTGCGGAGTGGCTGGGGATTCAGGCGCATGTTCTTCGCTTCTGGGAAAGCAAGTTCAGTCAGGTCAAACCGGTAAAGCGCGCTGGTGGGCGACGCTACTATCGCCCCGCCGACATGTTGTTGTTGGGGGGATCAAGAAACTGCTCCACGACGACGGGCTGACCATCAAGGGCGTGCAAAAGATACTGCGGGAGCAAGGTGTCGGGCATGTCGCCGAGTTGTCGCAAGGCCTGGAAGAAACCGCAGCAAGCGTTCAAATCGAAGCGGACGCAACTGTTGTTCCGTTTCAAACCAAGACGATCGAAAAACCTTCAACTGAAAAAGAAGGTAATGGTCAAATCGGGATGGAGCTGGCGTCACCCGAGGAACTAGCAGAAAGCGGATCACAGGAGTTGCCGTCGTTCCTGTCGAAGCCCGCCCGAATCAAAACAGAGTTGCCAGAGGGATCTGATCAAGAACCACAACAGGCGACATTGAATATCGAAGCATCCGAGCCCACCGATGGCAAAACCTCTGGCAAGTCGCCCGGTGCCATGGAAATTTCATCTCAAACACCTGCTGCTGCCGAAGCTGCTGAGCCAAAACCACGCGCGATAAATGTCCCCGATGTTCCCTCTGACGATCAAATCGAAGCAGATACGGGTGTCTTGGAGCATCTTGCATCGCTCGACAGCTTGACCTCTGCACAGGCCGAACAACTCAAACCACTGGCTGTTGAACTGCGCGCATGGATCGAACGCCACGAGGCGAATTTGGCAGGATAAAAAAAGGCAATGATTTCCTCTTGCCCCTGCCGGGAAAACCGTTATGAACGCCACATCGTCGGGCTATGGCGCAGCCTGGTAGCGCGTCCGTCTGGGGGACGGAAGGTCGCAGGTTCGAGTCCTGCTAGCCCGACCAAATCACACCGACGATACAAATTGAGGCGAACCCGAAAGGGATGCCGGGGCCTCTGCCAAAGGGGAGAGGCCGGATGACTGGCGTGTGTCCAAACCAGCAAATTGAAACCATGATTGCCGACGGCACGATCAGTGCCGATGTGCCGGTTCTGCATGAGCAAATCCAGCCTGCCAGCCTGGATCTGCGTCTTGGAACGGTGGCCTATCGCGTAAGGGCGTCGTTCTTGGCAGGTGACGGAAACTCGGTGTCCGATCGCCTTACAGAGTTCGAAATGCACCGGATTGACCTGACACAAGGTGCCGTTCTGGAAAAGGGATGCGTCTACCTGGTGCCGCTTCTCGAATCGCTCAAGCTTCCCGATGAATTGAGCGCAGTAGCCAACGCCAAAAGCTCGACTGGTCGTCTCGATCTGCTGACGCGCACCATCACCGACGGGGGTGGAATTTGACCGCGTTCCTGCCGGTTACACAGGTCCTCTATATGCCGAGATATGCCCTCGATCCTTCTCGGTACTGGTCCGCCCGGGCATGCGTCTAAACCAAATTCGTTTCCGACGCGGACAGGCGGTTTTGACAGATAGCGAACTCAAAACGCTGCACGCTCAAACGCCCCTTGTGGACGGAGACGCCGTAATACAGGACGGGTTGGGTTTTTCAGTGGACCTGCGCTTGAAAGACACTGATCTGGTTGGATACCGCGCCAAGCCGCACACAGGCGTCATCGACCTGGATCGGATTGGCCAATACAACCCTGCTGAATATTGGGAAGACGTGCGCAGCACCGACGGACGTATCATTCTGGATCCGGGTGCATTTTATATTCTTGTCAGCCAAGAAGCCGTACATATTCCCCCGCAATATGCTGCCGAAATGGCACCCTATCTGGCGATGGTGGGTGAATTCCGGGTCCACTATGCCGGTTTCTTTGATCCCGGTTTTGGCCACGCCGAAGCTGGCGGCTCCGGTTCGCGCGGGGTGTTGGAAGTGCGGTGTCACGAAGCGCCATTTGTTCTTGAACACGGCCAAGTGGTCGGGCGTCTGGTTTATGAACGGATGGCCGAGTTGCCGACGCAGCTCTATGGCGCTGGCATTGCCTCAAACTACCAGGGTCAAGGCCTGAAGCTGTCCAAGCACTTCAAATCAATCGCGTAAAACTCTGTCAAAAAGGGCCTGAAACCAAGCACACCCTTTGGCTCGAATACAAGCCAAAGATCGTAGCTGATTGGTTTACCCCTGACTTTCTTTGCGTGCCGCGCGCCGCGCTTGACGGATAGCGCGTATGCGTTCCCTTTCCTCGGAGGATGCTTTTGGCTTGGCCTTAGCCTCACCAGAAACAGCCTGAGACGGTTTGTTTCTGGATTTGCCAACTTTGGACATGGCATCAATACCCGAATTCACGCCCGTATTGACCAGCCGTCGCATGACCGTCCGCATGATCATGTTGATAATCTGGTTCGTGTTCATGGCTTTTGCCTTTACTGACTGCTCGCCCTCAAACTACACGATCTGCGCAAAATTTCCATGTACAACGGATCACTCTTCCTCGAAGAGTTCCGGCTGCCCCTCGTCACCATTCTCTTCTGCTTGATCCTCACCGATTGGCATAGCGCCCGGTGGCGGGCGGTTTTCAAGCAATCCAGCAGCCCGAAGTTCCTTGAGACCGGGTAAGTCACGGGCACTTTCCAATCCAAAGTGATCGAGGAACGTGGGGGTTACAACAAACGTGACCGGTCGACCGGGCGTCATGCGGCGGCGACCCAACCGAACCCATTCCATCTCGATGAGTTGGTCAATCGTCCCGCGCGACACCGAAACGCCCCTGATCTCTTCAATTTCAGCGCGAGTACACGGTTGATGATAGGAAATGATGGCCAGAGTCTCGATTGCCGCACGACTAAGTTTGCGTGTTTCAACCGTCTCTTTTTGCATCAGGAAACCCAGGTCCGGCGCCGTCCGCATTGCCCATGCCTCACCAATTCGGACCACCCGTACACCGCGCCCTTCGTAACGGTTGCGCAAGTGTTCCAACGCCTGATTTGCGTCACAACCATGCGGCATCCGGTGTTCAAGATCACGCACAGTTACAGGCTCGGCGCTAGCAAACAGTACTGCTTCGACCATGCGTTCCTGCTCGGCCATGGGTGGCGCTTCGAACAGGCTGTCAATTGCGTTGTCTGTGTCGTCCGTCACGCGCTGTCATTCCTCTTTCGCAAATGGATCGGGGCAAAAGTGTCAGTTTGCTTGATCTCCAGATGCCCTTCCTTGACCAATTCCAGCGAGGCCGCAAACGTGGCTGCTGTGGCCGAGCGTCGGCGCATAGGATCTGTCCCCCAGCCATCAGGCAGATAGCTCACCATATCCGTCCAGCTTCCTGCAAAACCAATCAGCCCGCGCATCCGGTCAAGCGCCTGTTCCATGGTGAACACGGAATCCCTGTCCATGACAAATGGTCTGAATTCATCACGGGTGCGGATGCGCGCATATCCCTGCATCAGATCCAAAAGGGTCGCCGAATAAGTCACGGTTCGAATCCGGGTCACGTCCTCACTTTGCCCACGTGCAAAAAAATCACGCCCCAGACGATCCCGCGCCATCAATCGCGCCGCCGCGTCCCGCATGGCCTGCAATCGCTCCAGCTGGAATGCCAGGTGCGCTGCAAGTTCCTCTCCGGTGGGTCCCTCCTCGCTGGGATCCGGGGGAAGCAGAAGCCGTGACTTAAGAAAGGCCAACCAAGCTGCCATAACCAGGTAGTCGGCCGCAAGTTCGATCCTCAATTCCTTGGCCTTCTCGACAAAGGACAAGTATTGCCGAGCCAACTCCAAAACCGAAATTTTGCGCAGGTCCACCTTTTGCGTGCGCGACAGTGTCAGCAACACATCCAAGGGACCTTCAAACCCATCCACATCGATGATCAGGGCCTCGGCAGCCAGCCGATCGGCCACCGATGTCTGATCTTCCGTGAAAAGGTTATCCGTCATACACCTGCCCGTTCATGAGCTGTGATAGTTCCGCCTCGACGGCGCCTATGTCAAGCTCATCTGGGGCGCGGCGTGCAGCAAGTGCCCGTTCCGCGCGAGATTGGGCAGCAGCAGTCATTTCACCCGCAGCCTCGGCTGCTTCAGCACGATCCGACAATGGGCCATTGCAATGGAGCACGACGTCACAGCCTGCGGCAATCGCGGCTTGAGAGCGTTCTGTCAACGTCCCGGTCAGTGCCTGCATGGATATGTCATCTGTCATGATCAAACCATCAAATCCAATGTCTTCGCGGATCACCTGCATCATTTTGGGCGACGTGGTCGCGGGTCTTTTGTCGATCTGGTCGTAAACCAGATGCGCGGTCATGCCCATTGGCAGGTCGTTCAGCGCACGAAACGGGGCAAAGTCCGTGTCGAACAACTCTTCTGGTTCCAGATCGACGCGAGGCAATTCGTGATGACTGTCTAGCGTGGCTCGTCCGTGACCAGGCATGTGTTTGACAATTGGCAGCACGCCACCGTCCAGATGCGCCTCAGCCACTGAACGGCCAATTTCTGCTACGTCTTCCGCGGTATCTCCATAGCAGCGGTTGCGAAGGAACGGATGGGTCTCGTCGCTTGCCAGATCAACCATTGGCGCACAATTGCTGTCGATCCCCATGGACAAAAGTTCGTGTGCAATCAGCCGATACCGCAAATACATGGCGCGGGCAGCGTTTACCCCTGCCCGTTCCGCGTGATCAAGAGGTGGTAACCACTGCCGCGCAATCGGGGGTCGAACGCGTTGTACCCGCCCTCCTTCTTGGTCAATCGTAATCGGGCAATCACGACCGACGGCTTCACGAAGTTCGCTACAGAGGGCTCTTATCTGATCAGCAGTGTCGATATTTCGCGCGAACAAGATGAACCCAAAAGGATTCATGCCGCGATAGAGTGCCTTTTCCTGTTCTGTGAGCCGCAGACCTTCGGCACCGAGGATCGCAGCTCCGAACCTCATCGTGTCGTCACCGGTATGCAATCTGCACGCTCGGCCACAAGAGCCGAGCAAAAACGGCGTGCATCGCTTAGGTCATCAAATCCCATCGCGCGCAGGCGATAGAACGTACGCCCTCCACTGCTGGCCTTTTGGATAACGCGGTTCTTACCGTCCATGTAGTCGCCAAAACGAGCGTTCAAGCGATCCCATTCAGCACTCGCAATCTCGGGTGTGTCATAGGCCCCCAATTGGGCCAAACGTGTGCCGACAGGCAGGCTTTCAGGGTCTACATCTAACCCAGCCGCAGTTTCGACAGCGGCGTTGATGGCTGCATTCAGTGTCGCACTTTCAGCGGCGTCGCCAGATGCCACAGCGCGCGCTGGCCTTGTTTGTGGTCGAAGCGAGCGCACTACACCAGGAGCGTTCACAACAGATGCATCTGGTTGAAACTTCACGAGGTCGGCCGGGTCAATCGCCACCTCATCATCCGGCTCGGTCAAACTGACAGGCTTGGGTTGAACGATCAAATCCTGCCGTGCACCGTCCGTCGAAAGCAGCTCTCCCGTGTTTTCCAATGGTTCAACGCCCACGGTCAACTCTGCCACAATAGCGTCAACAGCGCCTTCCTGGAAAGATACAACAGCATCTTCAGACACAGTGGTCGGTGTTGGGTTGGTTTGCGCGACGGTCGCTTTGGCTTCAAGAGTTGCAACCGGGGCGTCGTCGTCGCTGAGCGAAACAGGCTGAGGCGCCAGGATCAGACGATCCGGCGGCGGTGCCGCCGTCCCTTTCGCGGCCACGGTGTTCACCGCAAGGCCCTGATGATCAGCAGGCGTACCACCCGGGTTGGTGGGTTGAATGCGCATCGGTCCTTCGATGGCGCGAACAACCGGTACCCCGCTCACGTCCCGACTAACAAGCTTGTATCCCCAGATGCCGACACCAACCACCAGGGCAATCGACGCCGTTGCTCCAAGAAACGCGGCAACCCGGCTGAATGCTCCAGAGTCGACTTCTGTTTCGAAGTCGACATCGTCTTCAGTCACCTCAAGCTCGGGCACCTGATAGGTGTAATTCACCTGTTGCGGGGGCACCTGCCCCGAATAGTCAAAACTTGCCATGTCCGCCTCACTGCCCCGACTGCACGGACGTTGCCGTGCTCAGGTTCTCTTTTCGTCTGCCTCAGACCGGCGGCTTGGCGAGTTTGTTACCGCATTTCCTGCGCCAGCTTGATCCCAAGAATACCAAGGCCAGCCGAAATCACAACGGCAACTGTTTGTGCCAACGCAATTTTTGCCTGACTTGTGGCCCCGTCGCCATCCTGAATAAATCGCAGCTCATGCAGCTCGTTGCCACGGTTCCAAAGCGCATGAAAATCGCTGACCAATTCATAAAGGTAAAACGCAACGCGGTGCGGCTCGTTCGTGCGCGCAGCGATCTCGACAAGTCGTGGCCATTCTGCCAGTTTCTTGGCCACCGCCAGCTCGGCCTCGTGCCCGACTTTGCCCAGATCGGCCGCTTTCAGCGTAGCGTCATCCGTGGCAATCCCGGCCTCGGCGGCGCGGCGCAGAACGCTTTGGATCCGGGCGTGAGCGTATTGCACATAGAACACAGGGTTTTCGCGGCTTTGCTCCAGAACCTTGTCGAAATCGAAATCGAGCGAAGCGTCGTTTTTCCGGGTGAGCATCACAAAGCGGGTCACGTCCGAGCCCACCTGATCAACCACATCACGCAGAGTGACAAAGTTGCCCGCACGTTTGGACATCTTGAACGGTTCGCCGTTTTTCCACAGTTTCACCAGCTGCGTCAGCTTGATGTCCAACGACACCTTGCCATCCGACAGCGCCGACACGGCCGCCTTCATCCGTTTGACATAACCGCCGTGGTCGGCGCCAAACACATCAATAAGCTCGTCGAAGCCACGGGAAACTTTGTCAAAATGGTACGCGATATCCGGTGCAAAATAGGTCCAGCTGCCATCGGATTTCTTCACAGGGCGGTCGACGTCATCACCATGTTCGGTTGATTTGAACAGGGTTTGCTCGCGCGGCTCCCAATCCTCGGGCTTCTTGCCCTTGGGCGGTTCCAGCACACCCTCATAGATCAGGCCCTTGCTGTCGAGGCTTTCCAACGCGGCTTCGATCCGGCCCGTGCCATACAGCGATTTTTCCGAGAAGAAGACGTCCATCTTCACACCAAGCTGCAACAAGTCCGCCCGGATCAGGTCCATCATCGCGTCTGTAGCAAAGTTGCGGATCTCTTCCAACCAGACCTCTTCGCCCTTGCCGATATAGGCATCGCCCACCTTGTCCTTGAGCGTCTGGCCAACCTCGACCAGATACTCACCCGGATAGGTGCCATCGGGAAATTCGACCGCCTCGCCGTGCGCTTCGAGATAGCGCAGGTAAACCGAGCGCGCGAGGACATCGACCTGCGCGCCGCCATCGTTGATGTAGTATTCGCGGGTCACGTCGTAACCGGCATAGTCCAGCAGGCTCGCCAAAGCGTCGCCGAACACCGCGCCGCGGGTGTGGCCCACGTGCAACGGGCCGGTCGGGTTGGCCGAGACATACTCTACGTTGACCTTCTTGCCCTGCCCCATGTCCGAACGACCATAGACTGAGCCCTGTTCCAAAATTGCGGACAGAACACCGTGCCAGGCGCTATCTGCCAGACGCAGATTCAAAAAGCCAGGTCCGGCAACCTCGGCCGAGGTGACGCGTGCATCGTCGGCCAGCTTGGCCGCCAGTGCATCTGCAATGTCGCGTGGCTTCATCTTAGCAGGTTTAGCCAGCACCATGGCCGCATTGGTGGCCATGTCGCCATGCGCGGCGTCGCGTGGCGGTTCAACGGCGACATTATCAAAGCTCAGCCCCTCGGGCAGGGTTCCTTCGGCCTGCATTTGCGCAAGCGCGTCCAGCACGAGGCTGCGGATCTCGGAAAACAGGTTCATTGCGATGTCCTTTTGCTTGAGGGCGGTTTACCACGCAAAGCGCCAAGGTCAATGAGGGCCGGTCCCCGTATCCCCAAAGGTTTCGCTTGGCCTGTGTCATTTCGCGGTTAGGGTCGGAGCAGATCAACCGTTTGGAGCTTTTCATGACACTTGCACGAACCGCAGCCCTCTGCTTCGCCTTGTTGTCCCCCCTGCCCGTTGCGGCCGAGCTCGCCGCACCTACAGGCCCCGTTCTGGTGACGCTCGGCGGTGCAGTTGGCGAGAGCAACCTGCCCGCGCGCAGTGCAGACGACGGCGGGTTGTTCGGGTTTCTTGAGGTTGAATATGACGCGGCTGTTGGCTTGGATACGGTCATGCTGAGCAAACTACCCCAAAGCACGATCACGATTCCCTATGGTCCCGAAGACAACCAGCGCGACCATGCATTTTCCGGACCTGCCTTGGTAGATGTGATGGCACTGGCCGGGGCAAGCGGCAAAACAGCCCTGCCCATGGCAATGGATGGCTATCAGGCCGAAATACCATGGGACATGATCGAACGTTTGAACCCGATCCTGGCCACCCATGTTGACAGTACACCGATGGGGATAGGTGCCTATGGACCAACGATGGTAGTGTTCCCGCCGACAGATAACATCGAAGACGCCGAAGCGATTCCCGGCATGCAAGTCTGGGCCATCGCGTACATCGGAATCGAATGATCAAACCCGAGTAGGATCGCTCCCCGTCAGTCGGGCGTGATCCTGCAACGCAAATCGATCCGTCATCCCCGCAATGTAATCCGAAACGATCCGGGCCAGCTTCGTTTCATCGGCGGCGGCCTTGATCTCGGCATGCCAATGCCTGGGCATCTGCATGGGATCATTAAGATAAATCGGAAACAGCTCTTCCACGACCTCGGACACTTCGGCCCGTTTCACCATCACCGAAGGTGCGCGGTACATGCGCGAAAACAGAAACTTGCGGATCACTTTGAGCTGCGCCCACAGTTCGGGCGAGAACTGCACCACCGGATGCCCCAAATGGCGCACCTCTTCGACTGATTGGGCGCCCGAGTTCGCCAGCAGCGCTCGCGACGTATTAATCACATCACTCACCATGACGCCGAACACACGCCGCAAAGCCTCGTGACGACGGCGATAGGAGTTGGTGTCGGGATACATGCGGTCCACCTCGGCATAACAGCTGCCCACGATGGGCAGCTCTGCGATTTCGTCGTCGGTGAACAGCTCTGCCCGCAACCCGTCATGCAGATCATGGTTGTTGTATGCAATGTCGTCGGACAGCGCAGCAACCTGCGCTTCGGCACTGGCGTGGGTCTGCAGTTCCAGATCAAATTCGGCGTTGCACTCGGCCAGCGCCCAAGGCAGTTCGCCCTTCACCGGACCGTTGTGTTTTGCAATGGCTTCAAGGGTTTCCCAGGTCAGGTTCAACCCGTCAAACTCGGCATAGTGCCGCTCCATCTTGGTCACGATGCGAATGGCCTGCGCGTTGTGATCAAACCCGCCATAGGGCAACATCATCTCATGCAGCGCATCCTCGCCCGTGTGGCCAAAGGGCGTATGGCCCAGATCATGGGCCAACGCTACGGCCTCGGTCAGTTCGGGGTTCAGCCCCAAAGCGCCCGCAATTGTACGCGCCACCTGCGCCACCTCGATCGAATGGGTCAACCGCGTGCGGTAATTGTCGCCCTCGTGCTCAACGAAGACCTGTGTCTTGTGCTTGAGCCGCCGAAACGCGCTTGCATGAATGATACGGTCCCGGTCCCGCATAAAGCAGGAGCGGAAACTGCTCTCCTCCTCAGGAACCAAGCGCCCCCGCGCCCGGTCCGGATCCGAGGCAAAACCTGCCCTCATGTGCAGCCTCGTCCTTGTCGCCTGTCCTTCGGCCTTCTATATTGTACTCCGCAGCATAAAGAAACCGTTGGAGTCCGGCATGAATCTGCCTCCCAAAGTCACAGACCGCGCCTTTGCCCGCCTTGCCGAGATTGGCGCGTCAGATCAAGGCCAAGCCCTGCGCGTGGCCGTCGAAGGTGGCGGATGCTCGGGCTTTCAGTACGAGATCGCGCTTGACGCACCTGGCACCGACGATCTGATCCTTGAAGGCCAGGGCGAGAAAGTTGTGGTCGATGCCGTATCGCTGCCATTTCTGGAAAATGCAGTGATCGACTTCACCGAGGAACTGATCGGCGCGCGCTTTGTAATCGAGAACCCGAACGCCACATCGTCTTGCGGATGCGGAACGTCTTTCTCGATGTAAAACAGACCTCTACGGGTCTGTTTTAAAGTTTTGCGCAAAGGTTTCTCCTGGCTCATACGGGGCGAATTGCTCCCACACCAAATAGAGCCCCGAGGCCATGACAATGGCCACGCCCAGCAAGGTCGCGGTGGTCGGCAGCTCGCCAAAGAACATCGCGCCCAGGACCACCATCCAAACAAATTGCAAGTTCATCAGGGGCGTCACCACGTAAACCGCAAGGTTGCGCAGCGACAGGACCAGAACCCAGCGAGCCGAAAACAGCACGGCAGCGTAGACAACAACCCAACCCAGATCGGACAGCGGCATGGGCACCCAGACAAAGGGCAGCGCCGCCCCCATCGCAACAAAAAGCGCCAGGTTCGGATAGAAGACCTGCGCTAGTACGTTCGACTCATGCCGCCCGATGTATCGCGACATCACGATGGAAAGCGTCCCAAAGACAGCAGCGCCCAAGCCAAACAGATGCCCGGTCGTCACCGCCTGTAAGCCTCCGGGAAAGAGACTGAGCACCCCAATGAAACCCGCTGTCAGTGCAAACCAGGCCGACGGGCGCACTTGTTCGCCCAAAATCAGGCCCGACATCAGCCCGGACAACAGCGGCATCAATCCGATGAATAAAAAGACATCTGCAAGCGGCAGCGCCCCAAAGGCATTGAAGAAACAGACCGCCGCTAGCACGGTGGCACCTGACCGCACCGCCATCGCCCAGGGGCTGCGGGTGCGCAGGCCCTGACGTTGCGAGGGTAAACGATCCACCAACAGACTGAGCGCCACAACGATCAGCCCGGAAAGGCAAAACAGCTGCGGCGCCGCATATCCACCCGCGATCAGCTTGGTGATGGCGTCGGCGGATGAAATCAAAATTGTGTAGAACGCGACCAGCGCCGCGCCAAGAATAGAGGCCTTCATAGAGTGACCCCACGCAGACCAGTGCGCGAGAAGGCGCTGAAAAAACTATCGAATTTGTCGGTGCTTTCCTCAGCCTCGGACAAGATGTCGTGACCAATCTCACTTAGCGACGGCTCAATCCGAAGGCGCATCACCTGCCAGTCGTCACAGCGATGGTCATCCATCTGGAACAGGCATTCCGACATGTCCCGCAGCGGCCCTGGCCAATGGCTTGCCCGTTGAAAGCTCATCCGTGTGTCCCCAACCGTGTGATTGAACGCCTCGCGTCCCGACATCGCCAGCAGCCAGTTGCAGACAAAATAGTCGTGATAATCATCCTGTGGGTCAGCATGATCTTCGGTTTGGATGGCAAAACGAGCGACCTCGCGCGCAATCCAACCTTCCCAGATGGGCGAGGGCGTGGCCCCGGCATACCGTAGTGCGACACATATCTCGGCCAGCAGATCGGCGTTTTGATCGAGATAGGCCAATAGTCCGGCATACTCCAAGCTGGTGATCGCCTGTTCTGACACCTGCGGGTCGCGGCGGCCATATTCGCTTAGGTAAAACAGGATGTGGGTCAGTTCATACGCCGCCTTCTTATTGGGCAGCGCAAAAGTTTCAGAACGGTTAACAAAAGCATGAAGACGCTCGGTCAGACCACCATCCGCGCCGCTGTCCACGCCACGCCGGGCGAGCAAACGCCGGGCTTCGGCGCGTTGCAGATCCGACAGTTCTGCTTGGGCCAAACCCTCGCGATCGATCCAGTGGCACAAAGCCTCACCCTTGGAGCCTTGAATGCCCAGATCCTCCAGATCCAGACAGATCGACAACAAGAAGCGATAGTACTGCGGGAAGAACCCCAGCCGCTTTTCAATCTGATCATGAAACCCCTGATGCGCGACCAGCGCGTCATCGGTCAACGACAGGCCAGTGCACTCCAGAATGTTCAACAGCTCTGCATTCTCTTTCAGCCAGAACACATCGTCGCCGAACCTCCGGTGGCGGGCGAACCCGGCCACCAGATTGGCATTGCGCACTTTTGGGTCCAGACGTTGAACAGGCGCGTTCAGGTGGATCACATTTGTCATGGGGTAGTCTCCGTTTCAAATGGCGTTTCCTGAACGCCCCCGTTTCAACTTCTAAGGCACGTGCGCGTCAGATCAGCTGCCTGACGAGAACATGTGGGTGCCGTCACCCGCAGCAGTGTCCGCCGTGGCAACCGGAGCCGAACCGGATGAAAACATCTGTGTACCCTCGCCCGCAGTGGCGTCTGCGCTGGCCGAAGGGGCAGAGCCCGACGAAAACATCTGTGTGCCTTCTCCGGTGGTTGCATCTGCACTGATCGACGGTGCGGAACCCGACGAGAACATCTGCGTGCCTTCACCCCTGGTCGCATCGGCACCGACCGAAGGGGCCGAACCGGACGAAAACATCTGTGTGCCCTCGCCGGAGATCACGTCCGCGGTGGCGACAGGGGCCGAACCGGAGGAGAACATTTGCACCAGGTCACCAGCTGTGGCAGAGGTGGTGGCAGGCGCGGATCCTGACGAGAACATTTCGACCGCGTCGCCTGTGATGGCCTCGGTGGTCAGTGTGGGGGCAGAGCCGGAAGAGAACATTTCGGTCGCGTCGCCACCAAATGCATCGACGGTCATGGTGGGGGCAGAGCCGGATGAAAACATCTGAGTACCCTCGCCATCAAACAGGCTGTTACGGCCAGTGATCAGAGCTTCGGTAGTGGCGGTGATCTTGTGCTGAGCAGACATCGTATTTTCCTCATTTTGCGAAGTTGAATGCCCTTTCACGCTTGCAGCTGTAACGAGAGTCTCAAAACGGTTTTTCAATCTAAAGGTGTGGGTAAGAAAAGTTATCCACATTAAGAAAACTAGGCAGAATTTTGTCAGCCTTGGACTCTTGAATTTTCAGGGACCGAACACAAAATCTTATCCACAGGCCTGTTTTACATAGGTTTTTCCCATTTCAACCATGGATTGCATTAGAACCACATAATACAAGTGCCATAATTCAGCCCCATTTCCGCCGAATCTCCTGCCTCTGATTCTCCCGATCCAACGCTTGCCCTGTCCCCTCACATCGGCGATAGATCGAACCGCAGTCAGCCGGAGACACTTCATGAAAATCGCCACGTTCAACATCAACGGCATCAAAGCACGCGCGCAGGCCCTTCCTACCTGGCTGGACGAAGCACAGCCGGATGTTGTGCTGCTGCAAGAAATCAAATCCGTGGATGAAGCTTTTCCCCGCGAGCTGTTTGAAGAGCGCGGCTATAACGTCGAAACACATGGGCAAAAAAGCTTCAATGGGGTGGCTATTCTTTCCAAGCTTCCGCTCGAAGATGTCTCGCGCGGGCTGCCAGGCGATGACAGCGACGAACAGGCCCGCTGGATCGAGGCGACCGTGGTGGGCAAACAGGCGCTGCGCATTTGCGGGCTTTACCTGCCCAACGGCAACCCGGTCGAGTTGCAAGAGGATGGCTCGCCCTTGCCCGGCGGCAAATACGACTACAAACTGCGTTGGATGGAACGGCTGCATGCCCGTGCGACAGAACTGTTGGCGGACGAGACCCCTGTCCTGATGGCCGGTGACTACAACATCATCCCACAAGCCGAAGATGCCAAACGCCCCGAAGCCTGGCTTGAGGATGCGCTGCACCGCCCCGAAAGCCGCGAAGCCTATCGTCGGATCGTAAACCTGGGCTTCACTGAAGCCTTCCGTGCCCGCACCCAAGGTCCGGGGCATTATTCATTCTGGGACTATCAGGCGGGCGCCTGGAACCGCAACGATGGCATCCGCATCGACCATTTCCTGCTGACACCCACGGCGGCCGACCTGCTACAGGACTGTCAGATCGACGCCGAGGTACGCGGGCGCGAGAAACCGTCGGATCACGTGCCGGTTTGGGTCGAACTGGATCTCTGATCCGTCACGTCGTGGCGATAGAGCCAGTCGAACTGGTTCACCATTTTTTCAGGTGCGAACCGTCCCATCAGCCGCATCGCGCTGTGAGCGGCAAAGCGCAGGGGCGGAAAGCTCAAGTGGTATTTCCAGGCGTTCCCGTTGGCGGCCTCGATCACGCGCACGGCACGGTCGCGGCGGCGGGATTGATAGAGCTCCAGCCCCTCGCCCTGTGATCTTGCTTGGGTCAAGCTGTCAACCAGTGTCCAGGCATCTTCGAACGCAAGGTTCGCGCCCTGTGCCAGAAACGGTAGTGTCGGGTGAGCTGCATCGCCCAGAATAGCCAGGCCATCGCCAAACCAATTCTCGGCCACCGAATGACGGAAGAGACCCCACAGATGCACCCGATCCACCCGGTCGAGCAGCTGTTTGGCCACGCCGCCAAAATCCGAAAAGACCTCGCGCATTGCATCCGGGTCATCCTGGTGGTTCCACCCTTCGGCAACCCAGGCTGCGCGTTCTTGAACCGCAACGATGTTGACAAGTTCACCGCCGCGTAGTGGATAGCATACCAGATGACGACGCGGCCCCATAAAGACCTGAGCTTGCGCCCCCAGGCCCAGATCGTTGGGCACGGTCGCCCGCCAAGCGACTTGGCCTGTGAACTGAGGCTCGGCCTCGCCATTCAACGCCACTCGTGTTTTAGAGTGTAATCCGTCCGCTCCCACGATCAGATCCGCTTGCATCTGTGCCCCATTGGCCAGTGAGACAGCTGGCACGCGTCCCGGCACCACCTGATTAACCTTTTGCAATAGGCGAACATGAACACCCGCCTTGCGCACGGCCGTCGCCAGGGCGTCGATCAGGTCGGCCCGGTGCACGAATTGATAGATCTGGTCGGCGGCATAATGTGCCAAGTCCAAAGTCACCACTGGCGCTCCGTGGCGATAGTCGCGAAGTTGCACGGCCTCGGCTTTGACCGAATGTTGCGCTACGCTTTGGACCAAACCTAGTGCTTTCAATACAACGCCACCATTGGGGCTGATCTGCAAACCCGCTCCCACTTCCGTGATGGCTTCGGCCTGCTCCAAAACGGTGACGTCCGCACCCAACTGGCGAAATGCCAATGCCGCGGTCAAACCGCCGACACCGGCACCTACAACGATAATCTTTTGACCGCTCAGTCTCATAGGGGTCTCTTGAACAAAAAAAGCCGGAGCAACAAGCCCCGGCGTTTCAATCTTT
This sequence comes from Falsiruegeria sp. JB4-1, assembly GCF_055693495.1. Classification (NCBI taxonomy): domain Bacteria; kingdom Pseudomonadati; phylum Pseudomonadota; class Alphaproteobacteria; order Rhodobacterales; family Roseobacteraceae; genus Falsiruegeria; species Falsiruegeria sp. JB4-1. The sequence goes on along the minus strand of NZ_JBVFTZ010000001.1, from coordinate 1,913,096 downwards.
TGGTCAGCCTTACGACCTCAGTCGTCGCGGTGAACTTTTTCGCGCCGCTCGTGCCGCTCCTGTGCTTCCAGGCTCATGGTAGCAATTGGGCGGGCGTCCAGGCGTTTGAGCGAGATAGGCTCCCCCGTCACGTCGCAGTAACCATATTCACCTTCGTCGATGCGGCGTAGGGCACTGTCGATCTTGGCAACCAGTTTGCGCTGTCGATCCCGTGTGCGCAGTTCAAGCGCTCGGTCGGTTTCTTCGCTGGCACGATCGGCAACATCAGGAATGTTGCGTGTGCTGTCCTGCAAACCTTCGATAGTGTCGCGGCTTCCCGCCAGAAGTTCGCTTTTCCAATTGATCAGCTTGCGACGGAAATACTCAAGCTGTCGATCATTCATAAAAGGTTCATCCTCGGCCGGACGATAGTCCTCCGGCAGAAAAACTTCCTGCTTCATCTTGGCTCCCTCGGTATGGCCCACAACGTCCGTCATCTTGCTTCTCCAGACATTTGGCTCCCCCTTCTGCCGCAGCATTTATCTGACGCTAATAAGAATGTCACTACACAAACACGATCAGCGAACAGGAACCGCGAACTTGTGGCAAAACCGGGTCAAACTCCAGTTTAATTGGGATATTTTGCGTCAGATTGTTTACCCAAAGGTTACTCATCGCAGCGGCTACTGGCTGAATTCCACAAAGAATTGACCGAGAAATACTCTCAAGTTGCGACTCAGCGGCGGAGTTTGGCAGGTCCCACCCGGGTGAAACCGGGGCATTATCAGCCCATTCCGCTAAAAATACCTCTTTGCCGACGCAGCGGCGCACCTTGTCAAACCACCCTGACCAAACTACCCACTGAAGCAACGCGCAAAGTGCGCCACGATATCCGAGTGAAAGAGGGCAAGACATGACCGCACGCTTCCAGGGAACCGCCGAGTATGTGGCGACAGACGATCTGACGATTGCCGTAAACGCCGCCGTAACGCTTGAGCGCCCGCTGCTGGTTAAGGGCGAACCTGGTACCGGGAAAACCGAGCTTGCAAAGCAGGTCGCGGGCGCCTTGGGTCTGCGAATGATCGAGTGGAACATCAAATCGACCACCCGAGCGCAGCAGGGCCTGTATGAATACGATGCCGTCAGCCGTCTGCGCGACAGTCAGCTGGGCGAAGAAAAAGTTCACGACGTCAGCAACTACATCAAAAAAGGCAAGCTGTGGCAGGCCTTTGAGGCAGACGAAAAGGTCGTGCTGCTGATTGACGAGATCGACAAGGCCGACATCGAATTCCCCAACGACCTGCTGCAGGAACTCGATAAGATGGAGTTCCACGTCTACGAAACTGGCGAGACCATCAAGGCGAAACAGCGCCCGATCGTCATCATCACTTCGAACAACGAGAAAGAGCTACCCGACGCCTTCCTGCGCCGCTGTTTTTTCCACTATATTCGCTTCCCGGACGAACAGACCATGCGCAAAATCGTCGGGGTCCACCACCCGGGCATCAAAGAAGGCCTTCTGACCACCGCACTGACCCAATTCTACGAAATCCGCGAGACATCCGGCCTGAAGAAAAAACCATCGACCTCGGAAGTTCTGGACTGGCTCAAGCTGCTGCTGGCCGAGGATCTGACTTCGGAAGATCTGAAACGCGATGGAGCAAGTGCCCTGCCAAAGCTTCACGGTGCATTGCTCAAGAACGAGCAGGACGTGCATCTATTCGAACGCCTGGCATTCATGGCGCGTGGACAACGGTAAATCAACTTAAAAATGACCAGACCCGCAGTGTCACCACTGCGGGTTGTCGAGCTTTGGCCGATCAAGGCGAAGAGTAATTTTCTAATTGAAATCAGGACACAAGCCAACTTGCCTTAACTGTGTCAGAATGCGACCATAGTACTGACGAGAAGGCGCAGCAGATTGAATGGATTGCAGACCGTCTTAGCAATCGGGATTATTTGAGAGTGGCCAGTCTAGACATTATGCGCGTTATTCACATCATCGACGTCGGAATACACCGTGATGAATCCAGCACGAGGCAGCTTTCATGATCCGCAAAACCGTGCTGCTTTTGGCGCTTTTGGGTTCGGCATGTAACACAGTGCCCTTGGAAGATCCCCCAACCCGAGCCCAGATAGCCGACAGCAGCCTTCCGCCGATGAAAGCATTCGTGACGCCACATCCAACGGCGCCGACCCGGTCGAATGGGAACATAGCCGCCGACTTTTTATCTTTGCATTTCGAGTTGGAAAGCGGCCGGGACCTGCCTGTTTTCACACGTTTTGAAAAACCGATCACTGTTCGCGTAACCGGTTCGCCGCCGCAGACACTCAATGGCGATCTCAACCGGTTGCTCGTGCGTTTGCAACGCGAAGCCGGTGTCGACATTCAGCGTGTTCAAAGTGGAGCGGCAGACATCACCATCGAAGCCGTGAGCCGCGCCGAGATTCGTCGTGCCTTGCCTCAGGCTGCGTGTTTTGTGGTTCCGAATGTGTCCAGTCTTGCCGAGTTCCGTCGCGACCGACGTAAGGCCAAGACAAACTGGTCATTGCTTAGATCGCGGGAACGTCTAGGAATTTTCTTGCCTTATGACGCCAGCCCGCAAGAGGTTCGCGATTGCCTGCACGAAGAATTGGCCCAGGCCATTGGCCCGCTAAACGACCTCTATCGTCTTCCGGACTCGATCTTCAACGACGACAATATTCATACGGTTCTGACCGGATTTGACATGCTGATCCTGCGGGCGACCTATTCGCCTGAATTGCGCAATGGCATGACACGCGCCGAAGTGTCCAACGCGCTACCGGGCATTCTGGCCCGCCTGAACCCACGCGGCGCTTCGGTAGCATCCCAGCCGGTTACGACCACCCCGCGCAGCTGGATTGACGCAGTGCAAAAGACTCTGGGGCCAGGCGCCTCCACACAAGAACGCAAAGCAGCGGCAACTCAAGCCGTCAATATTGCGCAACGTATGGGTTGGAAAGAAAATCGCCACGCCTTCAGCCTGTTCAATCTGGGACGTTTGACACAGGTTTCGGACCCGGTTCTAGCGCAGCAATATTTTGGAACCGCCTTGCATTATCTGGCGCAAACACCCGGAACGGATTTGCACAAGGCCAATATTGCGACCCATACGTCTGCCTATGAGATCGCACGTGGAAACGGAAAAGGCGCCTTACGTCAGATCAACCCCAGCATCGAAGTTGCCGCAAAGGCCGAGAATGCCGCACTTCTTTCACTGCTCATGTTGCTAAAAGCCGAAGCGCTGGAGATGACTGGTCGCTATGATGAGGCACGCTCTGTCAGGCTGGACAGTCTGGGATGGGCGCGTTACGGGTTTGGATCAGACTATGCGGTTCGGGCAAGAATGCGCGAGATTTCGGCCTTGAACCCCAACAAGCGAGTGGGCGGTTAAACGCAGATGATCATTATCGGATTGGCCCTGTTTGGGGCGGTTCTTGGCGGTATGACCGCTAAAAAACGTAACGGCACGCGGGCCGATATTGCACAGTATGCGGCCGGTTACGGAATTGCTTTTGCGCTCATTGGGGTGGTAGCAACGCTTATCCTTCACCGAATGGCGCTATAACCTCATGTTCCTGCCCTTTTTCGAAAACCTCCGCAAAGCTGGCATTCCCGTATCTCTGCGTGAATACCTGACTTTTCTGGAGGGGATGAAACGGGGTCTGGCCACATACGATGTTGAGGCGTTCTACTACCTCGCCCGCGTGTCGATGGTGAAAGACGAGCGCAACATCGACAAGTTCGATCAGGCGTTCGCACACAGCTTCAAAGGCTTGGAAGAGATCAGCTTTCAACAGGTGATGGAAGCCGTCGACATTCCCAGCGAGTGGCTGGAAAAGATGGCCGAAAAACACCTGAGCCCAGAAGAAATGGCCGAGATCGAGGCCATGGGTGGCTTTGAAAAGCTGATGGAGACGCTGCAAGAGCGGCTCAAGGAACAAGAAGGTCGCCATCAGGGTGGCAACAAATGGATCGGCACTGCCGGAACCTCACCCTTTGGTGCCTACGGCTACAACCCCGAAGGCGTGCGCATCGGCCAGAAGGAAAGCCGCCACAAGCGCGCGGTCAAAGTCTGGGACAAGCGCGAGTTCAAGAACCTTGATGACACTGTTGAACTTGGCACCCGAAACATCAAAGTCGCCCTGAAACGCCTGCGCCGGTGGGCCCGCGAAGGGGCGCATGACGAGCTGGATCTGGACGGCACCATCCGCGCCACGGCTGAACATGGCTATCTGGACGTCAAAACCCGCCCCGAGCGTCACAACGCAGTCAAAGTGCTTCTGTTTCTTGACGTAGGCGGTTCGATGGATCCCCACATCAAGGTGGTGGAAGAACTGTTTTCGGCGGCCCGGACCGAGTTCAAGCACATGGAATATTTCTATTTCCACAATTGCCTGTACGAAGGTGTCTGGCGCGACAATCGCCGCCGTTGGGATGAACAGATGCCCACGCATGAGGTGCTACGCACCTATGGGCCAGACTACAAATGCATCTTTGTGGGCGACGCCAGCATGTCGCCGTATGAAATTGCTTATCCCGGTGGCGCCAACGAACATTGGAACCCCGAGGCAGGCCAGGTCTGGCTGCAACGCGCCCGCGATCAGTGGAATTCCAACCTTTGGATTAACCCGGTGCCCGAGAAGTATTGGGAATACACGCATTCCATCGGCATGATCCGCGAGATCTTTGCAGACAACATGGTGCCCATGACCCTGTCCGGTCTGGAACAGGGCATGCGCGAGTTGACGCGCTAACCCCCTCCGGGACGAATTTACCTTCGCATCTCGCCCCTTACGTGCAAAGCTGTGGCCATCGCTGCTATGACTTTGATTCAGACTCATGGGGGTTTTCATGAGACATTTATTGCTTCTTTCTGTCGCCACTCTGGCCCTGACCGGACCTGCTGCTGCACAATTTGTTCCGTCACAGGAATCGCTTGAGGGCCTATACCCCGGTAAAGCCTATTCACCCTACGCCAAGCGTTCTTTCCCAAGCCGCGTGTTCTGGGGCGATACGCACCTGCACACTGGCTATTCGATGGATGCGGGCCTGTTTGGCAACACCACCGGCCCGGACACCGCCTATAAATTCGCGCGTGGCGAGGAAGTCACCGCCGCCTCAGGCCAGCCAGTCAAACTGGCCCGTCCGTTGGATTGGCTTGTGGTAACGGAGCATTCCGATGGCATGGGCATGATCTTTGACCTCAAGGATGGCGCACCCAACGTTCTGGCCACCGATCAGGGCCGCCGCTGGAGCGAGGCGATCAACGAGGGCGGTGAAGCGTCGATAGCCGCCACGCTCGACCTGATCACCACCTTTTCCCAGGGCGAAATGGACCCCAATTTGATCGCGGATTATTCGCCCGGCTCGCCAATCTACGCCTCAGTCTGGGAAGATCTGATTCAGACGGCCGAGACCTACAACGAGCCGGGCCGGTTCACTGCCTTTCACGGGTTTGAATGGACCTCGCTTGATAAGGGCAACAACCTGCACCGCAATGTCATCCTGCGTGACGGCGCCAACAAAGCCTCGCAAGTCGAACCAATGGTCACCCAAGGGGCTGGCGGCACGACTGACCCCATGGGGCTTTATGCCTGGCTAGAAGACTATGAGGCCAAAACCGGCGGCCAAGCTTTTGCCCTGGCCCATAACGGGAACCTGTCCAACGGCATCATGTTCCCCACAGACGAACGCTTTACCGGTGACATGGTCGACGAGGCCTATGTCACTGCCCGCGCCAAATGGGAGCCTCTGTATGAGATCACCCAGATCAAAGGCGACGGCGAGACCCACCCGATCCTGAGCCCGGATGACGAATTTGCCGATTACGAAACCTGGGATGCTGGCAACCTTGACCTGACCGAGGCCAAGACCGAGGACATGTTGCGCGGCGAATATGCCCGCGAAGCGTTGAAACTGGGCTTTGCGCTGGCGCAGAAGTTCGGTGTGAATCCTTACCGTTTTGGCTTCTCTGGCGCCACGGACAGCCACACCTCGCTGGCCACTGCCGATAGCGACAACTATTTCGGCAAAGCCACCAATGCCGAGCCGTCGCCGACCCGGATGGCGCACCCCTTTACAAAGACCGATCAGGGTGAATTCCCCGGCTGGTCTCTGGTTGCGTCGGGCTACACCGGGGTCTGGGCCGAAGAAAACACCCGAGAGGCGATCTGGGACGCCATGGTCCGGCGCGAGGTCTATGCCACCACCGGCCCCCGCATGGCCGTGCGCTTCTTTGGTGGGTGGGAGTTCTCGGACGCTGACCTTCGCACCCGTAATCCAGCCTTCATCGGGTACGACAAGGGTGTGCCAATGGGCGCTGACCTGCGCGCGGCGACCTCAGATGCGCCGACATTCATGGTCTATGCCCTGCGTGATCCCATCGGGGCCAACCTTGACCGTGTGCAGATCATCAAAGGCTGGATGGATGCGGACGGTGAACTGCACGAAAAGGTCTATGACGTTGCTTGGTCCGACGACCGCGAACTGGACGCCAACGGCAAGCTGCCCGCAGTCGGCAACACGGTGGATGAAGAGGCTGCCAGCTGGAGCAACACCATCGGCGCATCAGAACTGGCCACCGTCTGGACCGACCCGGATTTCGACGCGGGCCAACAGGCGTTCTATTACGCGCGTGTGTTGGAAATCCCGACACCGAGGTGGGTGCTCTATGACAAGGTCCGCCTAGATGTCGAGGTTCCGGCTGACGCCGTGCGCATCGGGCAAGAGCGCGCCTATACGTCACCCATCTGGTACGCGCCCGAAGGTTGATCACAATGCGGGCAGGTCCCTTGCCCTGCCCGCCCCTTGGCCCCATCTTTGAGACATGATCAGGTTCACCCCAATCCTGCTGGCCATTCTGTATGCGCTGGTGATGTATCGGTTTTCGGTGTGGCGCACCAACCGCGAATTGGACGCGCGCTCGACCGAACTGGCTGATCCCGGTCTTAAGGCTCTGACCGATCGGCTGGCAGCAGCGCTCGATCTGCGGCGTATCCCGGTTTACATCTATGAAATAGATCCAGTGAACGGGTTGGCCGCCCCGGACGGGCGCATTTTTATTACCCGCGGGTTTTACCGCAAGTACCAGAACGGCGAGATCACGGGCCCCGAGATGGTCTCGGTTATTGCCCATGAAATGGGGCATGTGGCGCTTGGGCATTCACGGCGTCGGATGATCGACTTTTCCGGGCAAAATGCCATGCGTACCGCTCTGGCCATGATCCTGAGCCGGTTCATCCCCTTCATCGGCGCCTGGATCGCCGGTGGTCTGACGTCGTTGCTGGCGGCGCGCCTGTCCCGTTCCGATGAATATGAGGCCGATGAATACGCCGCGGCGCTGTTGACCAAGGCAGGTATCGGGATCAGCCCGCAGAAATCACTGTTCCACAAGCTCGAAGAGCTGACCGGCCAGCGCGCAGGCGTCACCCCGGCCTGGTTGATGAGCCATCCCAAAACCACAGAGCGTATCGCCGCTTTGGAAGAGTTGGAAACCCGCTGGGATCAGGCCTAGCCGCGCGCCTCTTGATCGCTGAGCAGCGCACGCATGATTGCGCGTGCACGGCGCTGATTGTCTTCGTCCAAAGCGAAATAGAGCGCATTGGCCTGCGGATCGCTTTGCATCGGCGTGATCAGGTCGCCCGGATCCGCATGCAAAACATGAGCGATCTTGACCAGTGTCGCCACATTGGGTGTCTTGGCCCGACCACTTAGAATATCGCGAACGGACGTGACACCCAGCCCGGCCTCGCGCGCCACAGCGCCGGGATTGGTCCCTTGCTCTTCAATCAGAGCCGCGATCTTGCGCGCGATGTGTTTCCCCAGCTCTGCGTCGTCCTCGTAATGCATGACAGTTCCCCGAGAAAGAATGATTCAACGTCCTTGATGTATCTTGCGTATTGTCCGGTATCAACCTCACCTGCGAAAAATTGCATAGCAGATATGCTTCGGAAAAGAACGTCTGATCATTGAAAGTGGATGAAGTGCCGTCTATTTGAGTATCACAGCGATGATCAATCCTTCAAAGCAGATGGAAAACCGACATGACATTCCTTTCGAAACTGATGATGGCCACCTTGATGGCCTCGACCGCTCTGGCCTCTGCCGCAGACGCCTGCTCGCGCCTGGCCAAACCCTCGGACCACGGCGTCGCTTATGTACGCTCGGTCGATTGGGGCACCAAAACCGGGATGGATCTTGTGACCTTTGGCGTGGGGGATGATGTCACAAGCTACACAGCCGACGGATACGACGCACAAACCAACCGCGGCGCGCGGAACTTCACCGTGGCCTGGGTTGAAAACAAAACCTTTCACGGGGTGCAGGCCCAGGCCTTCAATGACAAGGGGATGGTGGCAGACACGCTTTATATGGCGGTTAGCGCGGACTACATCACCGAATATGAAGACACTGGCGCCCCAGCTGTGAACCTTGCCGACGCCCCCGGCTATATGGTGGCCATGTACGACACCGCGCCACAGATCGCCGCAGCTTACGAGGCCGGAGAATTCCAGCTTGCCTGGTTCGCCGACCTGGGAGCCGCTGCACCAACACGGTGTCCATGTCTCGGCGGTTGATGCCAACGGCGATGTCATCCTGTTTCAGGTAAACAAGGGCGGCAAGGTCGTGGTCTACACCGGCAACGTTCAAGACAGCGATCTGGGCGTCAAAGCCAACGCACCCTTGCTGCAGGAACACCGTGAGAATATCGCCCAGTTCAATGCCGAGGATGGCAAGACCGCAGCCAACGTGCCTGCCGACATTTCGTCGCCAAGCCGTCACTTGCGCCTGACCTGGTTGAACCAGAACATCACGCTCGAGGGCATGTCCAAACCGCAGGCCTTGGGTACGGTGCAGAACATGTATGACAGCGGTGCAAGTGTTCCCGCACAGGTGATCGACCCCGCCATCGGGGATACCTACACCACCTGGCAGACCAGCAGGACCATTCTGGGCGATGACGTGGTGACCGTACGCGATTTCTCGACCGCGGCCGAGATCAGCTACTCGATCACAGACGCCAAAATCGCGCATGAACTCAATGGCGGTCAGGTCTGTGCCGATGCAATGGCCCAAGCCAACGAAGGTCGCCAGATGATCGAATTTACCCCCTGCCAGCCCGGTGCAGGGTCCTGACAAAAAACAGCCCCGTCGTTGCAGGCGGGGCTGTTTTGGCTACAGAACCGCTCAGGTCGTCAGCGCTTTTGCCAAACGCGGCAGACGCGCTTTTTTTAACAGAGAGCGCATCTCCCAAGCGTCTCCGGACAGGCGATTGGCTTCGTCCAGCACTTTTGCGGCCACAAGGGCGATCTGACTAGGTTGCTCCTGCCAAAACTGCAAAAGCAAGGTGTCCGGATCAATGCGATCCAGCCCCTCTTCGGCCAGGATGTGTCGGGGAAAGTCCCGGCGATTGACGGTGACGATCATATCCGCCGAACCAGAGATTGCAGCCGCCAAAACATGGACGTCAGCCGCATCCGGCAGCCACAGGCGTTGTTCGATACCCGGCGCCGGTGGAATCTCTGCCCCAGGCCAACTTGCGCGGATCAACGCAATCTCGGATCTCGCCTGTGCCTCACCCGTTGGGCCTAGCTTGACGCTGGCCCGCGCCCATTCTTCTAAGATGCGCTCGGACCAAAGAGGGGTGTAGAACCCCGCTTTGGCAGCGCCCAACAACATTTCGCGCATCACCGTGGGGAAGATGACACAGGTGTCCAGTACGGCCCTCATAGACGAAAGAATACTGCCTTGAGGTATCCGCTTTCAGCCAGTTGCGGCAATTGCGGGTGATCAGGACCTGCGTAGCCGGTGTGAAGCAGTTGCGCATTGCGCCCGGCCCGACCGATGCCCCGTGCGGAAGCCGCACGGAACTTGCCCAGATCTGCGGAATGAGAGCACGAACACAGCCCCAGATAGCCACCTTCGCGCACCAGAGGCGCCGCCAATCGCGCGACACGCTCATAGGCGCGTAACCCGGCTTCCAACGTCTGTTTCGACGGAGCAAAGGCAGGTGGGTCGCAAATCACAACGTCAAAACTCTGCCCTTCATCTGCCAGCGCGGTCAGCACGTCAAAGGCATCGCCCTTGCGCGTGGTGAAACGGTCACCTACCCCGCTCGCTTCAGCGCCCTGTTCTGCAAGGCTCAATGCGGCAGCAGAACCATCAACCGACAGCGCCTCGCCTGCGCCACCGGCAAGCATGGCCAGGCCAAAGCCGCCAACATGGGAAAAGACATCCAGCACCTTGGCACCGGGATGCACCAACCGCGCTGCAAAGGCGTGGTTTTCCCGCTGATCAAAGAACAGCCCCGTTTTCTGACCGCCGGTCAAGTCAGCCATGTACGTCGCCCCATTCATCGGCACATGTAGCGGCGCATTCGGCGCGGCGCCCAAGAGCACCGCATTGACATCATCCAAACCTTCCAGACCGCGTGTCCTGCCTGAGGCGTTTTTGAGGATGGTGCTGACACCAGTGACCGAAGCAATCGCTCCTGCCAGCATGTCAAGATGGCTCTCCGCCCAGGCGGCATTGGGTTGCAGAACACAAGTATCACCGAACCGGTCGATAATGACCCCTGGCAACCCATCAGCCTCGGCATGAACCAGGCGATAGAATGGTGCGTCGTACATCTGCTCGCGCAAACGCAGCGCCTTGAGGAGGCGGGCCTCGAACCAGCTGGCATTCAACTCGGTGCCGGGATCGCGATCCAACATTCGAGCAATGATTTTGGAGTTCGAATTTATCGACACCACCCCCAAGGGTGCACGTGTGTCATCTTCGAGAATTGCCAAAGTACCGGGCTCCAGTTTCCTGGTGCGCCGGTCGGTGACCAGTTCATTGGCGTAAACCCACGGAAAACCGTGCCGAATGGCACGGGCGTTGGCCTTGGGTTTCAGGCGAATAATTGGACGTTCGGATGCAAAAGAAGGCGCTGTCATAGCGCCCTCTTACTAAGATTGCTTTGAGTGTGAAAGCCTCAGATGTTGTTAAGCAACTGATAGAAGCCCAGTGAAGCGTTCTCATACCCTTTGGGGTTGCTCAATTCTTGGCGGATAACCTCGGCCAGGTGATTGGTGATCCGAACCTTTTGGGTTTGCCCACGAGCCTCGGCAGCCAGGGCTTCTTTACCACCAAAGGCATCCAGGTCGGCGCGAACACGACGTACTGGCACCAGAAGCTCGCCCGTCTTTGGGTTCTTGAGAGCCAGCTCAAAAGTGATCGAATGGACACCGCCGGTCGTATACCGCGCCTTTTCAGTCAGAGCATGGAACCGCGACACCTGCACGTAAACATCAACAGAAACGGGGCCATTCAGCGGTGACACGCCTTTTACCAGCGCATCCTGAACGATCTTTTGTACCTGGGCGTGGCGGTCTCCGATCGGATCTTCACGCCAAACGATGTCACCGCGCGGCAAATACCGGTTGGCCTCTGAAACCTTAAGGGAACGCGGTACGCGCACAGTAACCGAGTTCACAGAAACAGGGGTTTGTCCTGGAACAATCACCAAGGGACCGGAAAGCCCCGGAGTGGCGTCCGGAGTTGCGGCACGTGTCGCAGGAATTGCCACCTGCCCAACCGCTGCTGGGGGAATAGTGGCACGTGCTGTTTGGGTAAGTTCATAACCTGCCGGAGCGGAAACCGCACCATCAGGAAGAGGCTCGAAAGGGGCGTTGCGCGTCGGCACGTCGACTGCAGCACATGCCGAGACAGTCAAGCCTAAACCCATCAGCAGAATCATTCGCATGGATTTCATTGTCTCTTCTCCTTGAACGAGCCCTAAATGGGACTCTTTGCAACTTTGTGGTTCAAGGATTGCTGTTCAATTGAGGCAACTTTGAGACAATTTCTGACCGATTTAGAGATTGTTTCGATTTTGGGGAACTACGTTCAGGTCGAATCCCGTGGTCTGGACCGCCATCCGCCGCGACGTTTGGGTGTTTTCATTTCCTCCAACCCCTGCCGCAACACGATGGTCATCGGATGGTCCGCAGCCTCGTTCGCATGGCGTTCCAGCAATAGCGAGATCGCCGACCGAGAATCCTGACTGCCAGGTAGGCTCAAAGCCCAATCGAGGAATATGCTGCGACACTGAGAATCCACGATGCCTTCGATCTTGTATGATTCCCGGATCAGCCCTTTGGGATCCAGCACATCTTTGTCACTTGTCATCCCTACCCCCTTTCCAACGCCGCCGATATCAACGCATCCGCGCGCGCGTATCCAGATTCGAGATCAGCTTCAAGGTCCTGAATCCGGTCAAATCCAGTGCTGCGGCATAGAAATGCGCCTCCACCCTCGCCAATTTCCTCAGCCTCGATCCCACGCCCTGACAGCAACCGCGCCGCAGTTTGTACAGACCAACATAGATCATAGGTTTCTTTCAGAGTTCGAACTTCTGCGACATCCAGCCAGTCAACTGCGACTGCTGCATCAAGTCCCGAGTGCACATCCCGCGCAGGATTGCCTGCCAAAAGGCTCCCGGTTTGCGCAATCAATTCGATGTCCAGCATCCGGCCAGGTCCGGTCTTGGCATCCAATACACCCGTGGGGTGTTTTGCAGCGGCAAGGCGCGCCCTCATATCGCTGACCTCTGTCATTATTTTGTTGCGGTTTCGAGGGGTTTGCAAAACCTCGCGACGGAAATTTTCAATGTCTTCTTGCAAACCCTTTTCGCCTGTAACAGCCCGGGCACGGGTCAAAGCCAGATGTTCCCATACCCAGGCCTCGTTTGTCTGGTAGTTGGTAAAGCTTCCCCAACTGGTCGCAACCGGTCCCTGACTGCCCGAGGGGCGCAATCGCATGTCCACCTCGTAGAGCCGCCCCTGGGCCATCGGTGCCGTCAGCGCCGTAATCAACGCCTGAGTAAAGCGGGCAAAGTACGGCCGTGTCGCCAAGGGACGAGGACCATCAGACATGTCGTCGTCCATCGGATCATAGATCACAATCAGGTCCAGATCAGACATCGAATTCAGTCGCTCAGCACCCAATGACCCCATTCCAAGCACGGCAACGCCTCGTCCCGGTGCCGGACCATGTTTTGCTGCGAACTGCTTTTGTACCACCGGCAGGATTGCCGCGATCACGGCATTGGCCAGCTCGGCGTAATGTTGACCGGCGAGCTCGGCTCCTATGAGGCCACGTAAATGGTGGACGCCAACACGGAAATGCCATTCCTTGGTCCAACGCCGCGCCATGTCCAGTTGCCGCTCATAGTCGGTCTCAGCCTCAAGAGCCTCGGTCAGTTCCGCTTGTAACGCCCCCTGCCCTGGCCAATCGTCAAAGAACGAGCCCCCGATAACGGCGTCGAATACCGAAGAGTTGCGCGACAGGTGCTCGGCCAAGGCATGAGAAGTTCCGACAATATCCACCAACAGGTCGATTAGTTGTGGGTTGGCCTCGAACAAGGAAAACAGCTGCACACCAGCAGGCAAGCCAGCAAGAAACCCGTCAAGCGCCACAAGCGCCTCTTCCGGCTTAGCCGTTCGGGCAAGTCGCGTGAGCAGTTCCGGTTTGAGACGCTCGAATATCTGCGCCCCCGTGCCGATCTCAAGGCGGGATAAGTTGTCCATCGTGAGATGATGTCAGTGTCAAACTCAACCGGTGCGGCTTCGGCAGCTGGATTTGGTGCAGCATCGGGAGCAAAGAACCCCTCTGTCAGGTCGTGCACTTCGGTCAGCCTCTCCTTCAGGTCACCCTGCAACCTGTCGACATCAACATCCATCAAACAGGCGATGCGCCGAATTCCATCATCGGATTTGGGCATTTTGTGTGTTTGGGCGTCATGGATCATCTGAATCCGGTGCTCTACATCCCGGTGGGCCCGGTAATGGTTGGTCAGGCGTTCAGCCACATCAGTTGGAATCCAGCCCTTGGAGGCCAAACCAGCCAAACCCGGAACTGTGCCCCTAACGCGCAGATCCCGGTCGCGCCCGCCAGCGATCAATTGGCGAGTCTGGGTGAAAAACTCGATCTCTCTGATACCGCCCCGACCCAGCTTCATATCATGGCCCGGAACCGTGATTGGCCCGCCTGTGCCCTTGTTTTCACGAATACGCAGACGCATGTCATGTGCGTCCTGAATGGCGGCAAAGTCCAGGTGCCTCCGCCACACGAACGGTGTGAGTGTCTTCAGAAAACGCTCGCCTGCGGCGATGTCACCTGCACAGGCACGCGCCTTGATATACGCCGCCCTTTCCCAGGTTCTGCCCAAGCTTTCATAGTATCGCTCGGCGGCCTCGGTCGCCAGGCAAACAGGTGTTACTGCCGGATCAGGGCGCAATCGCAAATCGGTGCGGAACACGTAACCTTCTGCAGTTCGATCACTTAGAGCCGCGCAAAAGTTCCGTGTGGCCCGGACCATCCCCTGCCGGACATCATAGAAGTCGTCCGGGTCATAGCGTGTCTCGTCAAACAACACGATCAGGTCGATGTCAGAACTGTAATTCAGCTCATATGCGCCCATCTTTCCCATAGCCAGAATAATCAATCCCCCGGCGTCTTGGACGTCGTCCTCGGTTTGCCCCGGCAACTTTTTCCGACGGATCAGATTGGCAATCTCTCCTTTGGCGGCAACATCTGCCGCCAGCGCACCAAAATCAGTCAGAACTCTTGTGACCTGCTCCAGCGACCAACCTCCTGACAAATCGGCAAGTGCAGTGAGCAGAGCAATCCGGCGCTTTGCCTGTCTCAGTCCTGGCTTGATCTGATCAAAGGGCAACATGCGACACGCATCAAAAACACCGTTAGCAGACTGTTCCGGATCGTCCAGCGCCTGTGCTACCCACTCCGCCTCATGTTCGAGAAGTTCCTTCAAGTAAGGACTTGTTGCGGCGGTTCCGCTGATCAAATCGGTGCGTTCGCCAGCCAGAGAGGGAAATTTGGACAGGATTTCGTCTCCAAGGGACGGATCAAATGCTCGGGGTACGCGGGTGATTTGCAATGCTCTTGTCATAAAAGCAGGGTGTGCATTCCGGGTCGCTAAGGTCAATGCGTCTTGTTTTTCTATTTGGGCACCCAGAAATGAGCAAAATGTAAAAAACATTTACATCACCTCTTGCATACGAAGGTACAGCCCCCATCTATCACAATGTGAAAGGCATTCACATAAACCTTGATCTGGAGAGACTGACAATGACTTCAATGACCGAACCCGTTGCCCCCCGTCCAATCCGGGCTGGCTGCATCGCACCGAAGCCTGGCTTGATAGCAAAGGCAAAGGCGCCTGGATCGCTGCTATGGTCCTTGGCTTTGTCTTTTTCTGGCCCATTGGCCTTGCCCTTCTGTTCTACATGATCTGGAGTGACCGAATGTTCAGCAAATCCTGCAGCCGCCATCGCAAGTCGTGGAAACGCCATGGTATGAACGCCATGCGTTCAACCGGAAACACCGCCTTTGACTCGTACAAGGCCGACACCCTGGCCCGCCTGGAACAGGAACAGGTCGATTTCGAAGCTTTCCTAGAGCGTCTTCGCGAAGCCAAGGATAAATCCGAATTCGATCAGTTCATGGACGACCGTGCCCGTGACGCTGCAAACCTTGACGACGACAAAAAAGACGACGCAGCCTGATCCTCAGGATTTTCCCAGCGACCCTCGCCCAACAGGGTGAGGGTCATGGTACCTCCTCTAAACCTAGTCGTGAGCAAAATGACACACCTCCCCCATCCCGACCACCAGCCCGAGTTTTATGAAACCGTGGCCATGAAACGACTGTTTGCCTGGATATTGGACAGTTGCGTTATTCTGGCTCTGAGTGTGGTTGCCGTTCTCATGACCGCATTTGTCGGGCTTTTTGTCTGGCCATTGTTGTATCTGATCATCGGATTTGCCTATCGGGTTGCGACAATTTCCAGTGGCTCGGCAACGTGGGGCATGCGCTTTGTCGGGATCGAATTGCGTGACGCCCGTGGCGCTCGCCTGGATGGAGGCCTCGCCCTTGCCCATACCGCAGGCTATACCGTCTCGATGGCCCTGCCTGTCCTGCAAATCATCTCAGTAATCATGATGCTGACAAGTGCACGTGCTCAGGGGTTGACCGACAGTATGATTGGCACTGTGGCCTTGAACCGTCGCGCTGTCGCCTGAGCAGTACATACCTGCAATGTCTTCGGCAGCAAGGGTCCAAGCCCAATCTGACCGAAGCCCCCCGCCCGCCTTCGATATTCCTGACGAAACTCCTTCTCCCGTAGGGCAAGCAGGACAGGCAGCCCAAGGGCTTTGCATTCGCCACTTGGCGGCCTCAAGATCGGTTGCTATCATTCTTTGAACCCGCGAGCCGCCTGTAAGAGTTTTTAATGCGCCATACGCTGCCGATTGTACCTCAGTTTTATGTGACGGCCCCGCAGCCCTGTCCGTATCTCGAAGATCGCATGGAGCGAAAACTGTTCACTGCGCTTCAGGGTGAGGGCGCGGATCAGCTGAACAATGCCCTGTCACGACAGGGGTTCAGGCGCTCGCAGAACGTTTTGTACCGCCCTTCATGTGCTGATTGCTCGGCTTGCTTGTCTGCACGGATCAAAGTCAGCGATTTTGCAGCCAACAAAAGTCAACGGCGCACTCTCAAACGTAACGCTCACCTTGGGCGCAGAGCGACATCTCCCTGGGCCACGGACGAGCAATACGAATTGTTTCGTCGCTACCTGGATAGGCGGCATGCGGACGGCGGCATGGCCGACATGGATGTGTTCGAATTTGCGGCAATGATCGAAGAGACCCCGATCCGCAGCAGGGTCATCGAATACAGTGAACGTGAAACCGACGCTCTGGCAGCAGTCAGTTTGACAGACGTACTCGAAGACGGGTTGAGCATGGTGTATTCGTTCTACGAGCCGGAATTCCGGTCGCATTCTCTCGGCACGTACATGATCCTGGATCATATCGAAATCGCAAGGGAAGCTGATTTGCCCTATGTTTATCTGGGGTATTGGGTGCCAGGCAGCCCCAAAATGGGGTACAAGGCCCGGTTCTCAGGCTTAGAGATCTATATCAATGGGGAATGGCAGACAATGACCGACCCTGATGACTACAAAGCTGCTTCACACCCTCTGTCAACCGACCCGATCGCTGAACAGGTCGCCAATATTCAATTGCCGGACCGCCGCGCCACCTGAGGTCCCGCCGATCTCAAAAAACCGGTTGGGTGCAAAACTCATCCGGTTGACCTATTGCGCGACACAGATCGCCAGCAAGCTCCTGAAACACCATGAGGCCGCACCAACTATGTCGCAGCATCTTTTTGCCGTCACCCTTGTGGTGCCAGACTATGATCAAGCCCTCAACTTCTACGTAGAAAAGTTGGGGTTCACTCTTAATCAGGATGAAAACCTGGGCGGAGGGAAACGCTGGGTCCGTGTTTCTCCACAAGGAGAAGGAAACTGTTCTCTTATTCTGGCCAAGGCCGATGGGCCGGAACAATCTGCGGCCGTAGGTAAGCAAACCGGCGGGCGAGTAGGGTTTTTCCTGGCAACGACCAACTTTGCCTCGGATCATGCGAAGATGATCGAACAAGGCATAGAATTCGAAGAGGTGCCGAGATCTGAACCCTATGGGATGGTTGCGGTATGGAAAGATCCATTTGGGAACCGCTGGGATCTAATCCAATTTTCATGATGCAATTCTATTCATGAAATGCCCCGATACTGCGGCTGTATGGTTAGCCAGCTCAAACCCACAAGTTGCCCTCGAAGCCAAGCGGTCGGCATTTCCCTGTAAAAGCAACATGAAACACTTTAGCTTCATCCCAAAGTGGAGGATCGGATGCCTGGAATCACAACACTCGAAGTTTACAAGTCTGACCTCGCCAAAACACGTACTTCGTACGCCGAACTGCCGACCGAACTGGACGGCAAGGTTCTAGTCCGTGTGTCACGCTTTGGATTGACGGCCAACAATGTCACCTATGGCGTCGTTGGCGACCGAATTGGTTACTGGCAGTTTTTTCCCACCTCCGACCCTTCCTTTGGAGTTATTCCGGTTTGGGGCATCGGCTATGTCGAACACAGCGGAGTAGACGGGATTTCAGTCGGGGAGAGGCTCTATGGGTATTGGCCCATGAGCAGCCATGCTCTGCTAGAACCGAAGCGGGTAGATGACATGGTGTTTTTTGACGGCTCGGACCATCGCTCCAAGCTCGCTGCCGTTTATAATCGCTATTTGCGCCTTTCGAATGATCCAAACGATGACCCTGGAACCGATGACATGCGCATGGTGCTCTGGCCGCTTTATGCGACATCCTTCTGCCTTTACGACTTTGCACTCGCGGGTGAATGGTACGGTGCTGAACAAGTGCTGATCGTGTCTGCCTCGTCTAAGACCGGGATCGGTACAGGCTATGCTTTTCGAGCTGATCCGAACGCGCCCAAGATTGTTGGCCTGACGTCGACTGGAAACAAGGCCAAAGTTGACGCGCTGAACCTCTATGACCAGGTACTCACCTATGATCAGATCGAGACTGGGGTGAACAATGTTCCCACTCTGATCATCGATATGTCCGGTTCTGGTCCAGTGATCTCGCGACTGCATCAACATCTGGGCGACAACATGCGTTTCACCAGCCACGTCGGCCTGACCCATCATTCCGACGCGGGCATGGGCGACGGTTATATTCGCGACCGGTCCGAGATGTTCTTTGCCCCCGGTCACATTGCCAAACGCAAGGCCGACTGGGGTCCTGGCGAGTTCGAACGCCGCTCGGGCGTGTTCTGGACACAAGCGATGCACAAAAGCTCTGCCTGGCTGGAGATCACTCACGCCCAGGGAGCCGATCAAGCCCTATCTGCGTATCAAGACGTGCTTGCCGGAAAAACCCCGCCTAATCGCGCCTGGACCGTGTCCCTGAGCGGATGAGGCCCGTCACAGGTGCCCTTCGGACAGTACAATGGTTCTTGGGTCTTTGATCCCGCGGAAAGGGTAAGACCCTTCAAATTCAAAGTCCTGGAAACTGACCTCGGCGACCCGATCATGGCCAAGACGGTTCAACACGACATGTTGCGTGGCGGCCGAGGACAGCTCTCCGACAACCAGGCCGTAGCCCTTGGCCTTGGCAATCTCGTGCACCCGGGCGCGCATCGCCTGATAGATGCCGCCGCCTGAATTCTCGGGCAGGACAGCGCCCATATCAACCAGAATGGCCTGACCCCGCGATAGGTTTCTTTTGGTTTGGTACTGGTGTTCCAAGGTCGCTGTCAGAGCAACAAGCGGGGCCATCACAGGGTACGCCCTGACATTGCCCGTTGGTTGATCTGCAAAGTCGGTGACAATCATGCACCCGACAACTGCGCCGGATTGTGTGTCGAGTGCGATCACGGACAGCCGCTGTTCGACCATGTCCCGAAACCCGGGCCAGAGGTAAGCGCGGTAATCCTCCAGCCGCACACCAAGCGCCTTGTGCAATGTGCTGGCTTGGGAAAAGACCTCCGTTGCCAGCAGGAACGCATCACGCTGATGGGCGGGGTTCAATGGTTGAATTTCGATACTTTTGGTTTGCTGTTGAATTCGGCTCGTGCCCCGTTAGTTGATGGCCGCAAGAATCTCCGGCAATTCATTCGCCAGATTTGCACCAGGGCACAACGTGCTGGCAAATGTTCCGTGATGCCCGATGTGGTCGGTGGAAATGCCATGCGTGTCGGACAGCTCTTGGATCAGCTGGGTCAAGGCGTGAATTTGAGCGTCATTCGGCGTTTCAATCTCAAAGTTGCCCTCGACGACCACGGCAATATGACCTGTCGGATCATAGTTTGTATTGGTGTCACCGACAAAATCAAGCGCCCGCCCCTCGCCCACACGGCCCGTGGCATCGACATAGAAATGATACGGGACGTCAGCCCACGCCTGTTTTGTCCGCCCATCCGCAAGTTTGGCATTGCTTTGCGAAAACGCCTGAAGCGAACGAAGCTTTTGTTCCATAGTTTGGGTTTGCCGTTGGGGCGTGGCGGTGTGATGAATGGTAATTCGATCCGGCACCTGCCGCGACATTTCGAACAGAGGCGGCTTTGCCCCCCATTCGCCGCGCTTCACGATATCCAACGCCGCAACAGGGCTTGCCACGACCAACACTGCAAGGGTCAGGGCAAGCCGCAACTCAGTTGCCTTTTTTGACATAGGCATCGGGGACGTGGCGTTTGACTGTGTCCAACTGCGCAAAGGCCGAGGCCCGGCTGCTGGACGCGACCACCACCGAATACAGCCCGTTGCGAAGTTTGGAATAGTCATCAGTGCTGATCAAACGCGCGTCAATTCCGTTGCTTTGCAGAGATTGCAGCAATTCCTTTGCCTGATTTCCGGCGGCATGCGGGTAAGATCCGGCGATGACGAACCAATCCCCACTTACAGACCCGGATGTGGGCGCGTTGGTGACAACCGGCGTCTGGATGACCTGCCCCCCGGTGGCATCGCGCCAACCCACGGCCACGGCCTCAAGCCTTGCACTTCTGGGTGGGTGCGTGTCGCTCCCTTCTGCCGAAAGCTGACGGAACAGCCATTGTGCCTCTTGCAGAGATCCGCCCAGTTTTCCGACGGCAAAGCCTGCGAATTTATCTGCCTCCAGCTCGGTCGGAGGGCGGCTTCCGCCAGCTTCAAGAGTGTGCCCATTAAGGTGATGAGCGATTTCATGGCTCAGAAGTGCAACGGCAGCCCAACGGTTGTTCGAAATGCTGTTCTGAATCCAATCCTCGCTGTAGACGATCAACCGCTCTTCGCCGTCGATCACCGCAGCCGCATTCGGCACGTTGGCCGCGTAAATCCGGAACCGCGGAACAAGCCCCACGGTCGACAGGATCTGTGCCACCATATCCTCGGCCTGCTGGCTGGAGGAAAACGAATAGATCTGATCCTCGAACACCTCGTCCGGGGCAAAGGAACACAGATGATCCTGGCCATGCAGGTGAAGTCGTGTCTGTGCCATGGACTGCGTCCCCAGCATCCCAAGAAACAAGATTGAGATGGCGCGCAAATACGTCTTTGTCATGCGTTTTCCTTTACTTGGCCGTCATGAACCGATGAAGGATCGCCGGTCTCCCAAGCAAGTAAAAGTCACTTCTGCGTTCACTTCAACGATTCGAAGGGGTGGGCTATGTGCCGCGACTGAAGCGCCCAAATGTTGTCCACCAAGCATTACGGTCACGGTTTATTACTGACGGCCTTCCCCAAAAAAAACGCCCCACCAACAAATTGGCGGGACGTTTCTATTTCATCAGTCTCTGGCGCTGCGAGCCAATTGCATGGCCCTTGACCAGTGATCCGTCATCAGTTGGGGATCAGGTCCGGGACAATCGTCACGATGCTGGGGAAGGTCCAGAGGATCGCAAGCCCCGCCACCTGGATCAGCACAAATGGCAGGATCCCGCGGTAGATGTGCCCTGTCGTGACCTCTTTGGGTGCTACGCCTCGCAGGTAGAACAACGCAAAGCCAAAGGGTGGCGTCAGGAACGAGGTTTGCAGGTTCACCGCCACCATGATCGTGACCCACTTCGGGTCAAACGACCCGCCATAGATCACCGGGCCCACAATCGGGATCACGATGTAGATGATCTCCAGGAAGTCGAGCACGAACCCCAGAATGAAGAGCACCAGCATCACGATCAGGAAGACCGTGAACTCGTTGTCGAAACTCTTCAGGAATTGCTGGATGTAGTGCTCACCACCAAAGGAGATGACCACCAGGTTGAGCAGCTGAGAGCCGATCAAGATGGTGAACACCATAGATGTAACCTTGGCAGTCTCGCGAACCACTGGTGTCAGAACCCCGCCGCCGTACAGAACCCAGCAGGCAAAGATCAAACCGAACAGCGCATAAAGGTACGCCGCATAGGCAACAAAGAACGCGATCCAGGTTTCAACACTCACACCGTCCTGATTGATCCGCAGGTCAAAGTTCACACCCACCAGGATACAGATCAGGATCGCGAAGGTGGACATGATGATCACCTTGCCCGAACGCCCGTCGTCCTGCAGCTTGCGATAGGCCGCCAGCATGATGGCCCCGCCTGCCCCAAGCGCCGCAGCCGGTGTCGGGTTGGTGATGCCGCCCAGGATCGAACCCAGAACCGCGATGATCAGAACCAGCGGTGGGAAGACCACCCGGATCAGCTCATTCTTGGTGGCGCGAATTGCGGCCTCTTTACAGCCATAGAGCGTGATGACCGCAGGAATGGCCAACATCACCGCCATCACGCCCGAAGACGTGGTGGGTTTCACAAAGAGGATGTCCACCAGCACCATCAGCAACAGGCCAATGGTCCCCACGATCAGTGGCTTGGTGTCCTTGGACGGCGCGATGCCGCGACCCAGGATCAGGGTCAGACCCAAAAGCACCGCCAGAACCGCCAGCCCCGAACCGATTGGCGCGGCTGCGTCGATCTTAGCCTGACGGGACTCGGCGATCTGTTCGTCGCTCAGGCGTTCGCTTTGCGTGACGCCTCCTTCATCGTTGATCGCTTGTTGCTCGGTCAGAGCGGCATCCCATGCCTCTTGCCCATGCAGTTCGATCATCGACGCCTGACATTCAGGACCAACGTTAGTGCGCAAGCTGGCGCCTTCGCCAATGTCCGAGAACGCCGACACGGTGATGTCCTGCGAACCAATTAGACCCACGCTGCCCAAAAGGAACGCGCCGCCAACCAGACCGATGGGTGCCGCCAGGAACCACAGCAGGCCCTCGTTGCGCGTGATCGGTTCGTTGTTGGAACTGCCCAAGGCCACCGCAGGCGCCTTGTCCGGGTTCAGCATCGCATAGCCGAAGGCATAAAGCGCATAGAGCAGCGCCAGCATGATCCCCGGCAGCAGCGCCGCCTGAAACAGCGTACCGACAGAAACAACCGCAGGCTTGCCAAGGTAGGTCAATGCGTCGGTACAACCCGCTGCAACCGCGCGACTCTCCTGCGCGGCGGAATAGAGGTCACCCGCCAAAGTGCCCAGCAGAACGATCACGATCGAGGGCGGAATGATCTGCCCCAGCGTGCCCGATGCCGCGATAACACCGGTTGCCAGCTCGGGCGAATACCCGTTGCGCAACATCGTCGGCAACGCCAGCAGGCCCATGGTCACCACGGTTGCGCCAACGATACCGGTCGACGCCGCCAGGAACGCACCCACAACAACAATCGACACCGCCAGACCGCCGGGCAGCGGGCCAAAGACGCGCGCCATGGTGGTCAGCAAGTCGTCAGCGATCTTGGACCGTTCCAGCGTGATGCCCATCAGAACGAACATCAGAACCGCCAGCAGGGTTTCAATCGACTGCCCCGCCAGAACACGCTCGTTGATGCGGTTCACGATGAACGAAACGTTGCGGTCCATCGCAACTTCCCAGCCCTTGGGGAAAACCGCTTCGGCCACCCTTGGCAATTCCGGATATCGGAAGACCGAGATCGAGTCCGGTTTGACGCCGGAATTGACCAGATCGCGATAGACCGTGGACGAGGTGTCGATTGCCTGGTGGATCAGCAGCCCCGCGCTGTCGAGCGCGGCGATGATACCAAAGGAAATGATCCCGGCACCACCGATGGCAAAAGCCACCGGAAAGCCGGATAGAATGCCCCCGAAGAGGCAGAAGAAAACAATAATGAGGCCGATTTCGACGCCATCAAGACCGAATAGCATAGCTCAGGTTCCTATTCTCAATGAGCGCCTTCATAGGCTTCTTCACCCTCTCCAAGGCTGTCCTTGTCGAGGTATTTGTTTTCGCTGCCTTCGCCTTCTACGAACTCAAGATACGAGCGGTAGAAGAAAGCAATCGCGTGGATGAAGACCAGACCGGCAAAAGCCACCAGAAGGATCTTGAAGATGAAGTAGGCGGTGAACCCGTTGGGCGAAAAGCCAATGGTTTCCACGTTCCACCGCATCGCACGCGATTTCAGCAGCAAGCGGTCCAGCGTGTCACTGGCCGATGGTTTCGGCACGATCAGGTGGCGCCACATGAAGTACCAACCATACATCCAGATCAGCACGGCCGTGGGGATCATGAAGAAAACCGAGCCAAACATGTCGATGACCTTCTTGGTGCGGAACCGCACCGCCGAATAGATCAAGTCAACGCGCACATGCCCGCCCTGCACAAAGGTATATGTCACACAAAGAGCGACCACCAAGGCATTGTAAAGTTTAAGTTCTTCAGCATACCAGCTGATGTCGTACTGCAACGGGACACCAAACCCGAACACGATGTCGGGACGGGTGAAAATCCGCTGCATGAAGACGATGATGATCTGTTGCAGCACCATCAGCAGACCGGCCCAGGCAAAGAAGCGACCAACCGTGTTGGCGAACCCTTCCAGGACGCGCACGCAACCCCACATGAATTGGTTGCGGATCATACCGATGATGGTGATCACCAGGACAATAACAAAAACGGCAAAGAAGAACTCCACCGATCCCCCGTAATAGACGAAGCGCATGACTGCTTCCTTGTTGGACCAGTCCAGCCACATCGACGGGTTCGCGATGGCGTATCCAATGTTCAAAAATGCTTCGGCCAAGTTTTGCAGCGTCCACAGCAACCCATTCCATAGGGCGCCGAACGCCGAGCCGATGCTCGCAGTACTCTCTTCCTGCATGGTGTCCCCCAGTGTATTCCCCGTGACCCGTCTTTGGGGTCTGCTCAGGCAGTGCCGGGTGCACTGCAAAAGAGGCCCCGCATCGGGGCCTCTTTCGTTTCAAATAGTGGCTTAGCCGCCCAGAACGCGAACGCGCTGCTGAACGTAGTAACCGTCCGACTTGTTGATCCAGGACGCCGAGTTCGCCAGCGACTCTTCGAACGAACCACGGATCTTTGCAAAGATCTCGTCGCCCATGTTCTCGTCCATGACCTCTGCCGACGCCTGGCCGAATGCATCCCAAACATCGTCCGAGAATTGCAGGGTCTTGACGCCTTGCGCCTGCAGACGGGCCAGCGCGGCACCGTTGTTGGCCAGGGTTTCCGACAGCTGATAGTGTGTCACGGCCATCGACGCGTTGCGCAGGATTGCCTGGTGCTGCGGTGTCAGGTCGTTCCAGACGTCCAGGTTGACCGAAGCCGCCAGAGCCGAACCCGGCTCGTGGAAGCCCGCAGTGTAGTAGACCTTGGCAACTTCCTGGAAGCTGGCGCGTTCGTCTGCCATCGGGCCAACCCACTCCAGACCGTCCAGAGCACCCGACGACAGCGCCTGATACAGTTCGCCACCGGGGATGTTCTGCACGGATGCGCCCAGTTTACCCAGAACCTTGCCACCCAGACCCGGCATACGGAACTTCAGACCGTTGAAGTCAGCGGCCGAGTTGATTTCCTTGCGGAACCAACCACCGGACTGCGAGCCCGAGTTACCGGCCAGCAGGCCTTTCAGGTTAAAGATCTCACCCAGTTCATCGTGCAGCTCTTCGCCGCCGCCATGGTAGTACCAGTTGGTGACTTCCTGAGCGGTGCCGCCGAACGGAACGGCGGTGAAATAGGCGTAACCCGGGTGCTGACCGATGAAATAGTAGTCGGCCGAGTGGTACATGTCCGCCTGGCCCGACGATACGGCGTCGAACACTTCCAGCGCGCCCACCAGCTCGCCCGGTGCTTTCTTGTCGATGGTCAGCTGACCGTCAGACATGGCGCCAACCATTTCGACCATATAGCTGGCCGCATCATCCAGAACCGCAAAGCCGCGGGGCCAGGACTGAACCATGGTCAGGGTCCGCTTACCTTGGGCATAGGCCGGTGCTGCCAGAGTGGTGGCGGCTGCGGCGCTTCCGCCTAGTGCGGATGTTTTCAAAAAAGAACGGCGATCCATCAGAGACATTCCTCCCAAAATTGTACATTGCCCGAGCCCCCTCATGAAAGGCACGGACGGATCGTTTCCAGTGTGGCCAAGCCTAGCGACCCTCACTTTGATGTGAATACCTACTACTGCGTAGAAAGCCGGATTTTTTGCTTCTGACACTGTAAAAGTTGCTAAATTCACGTCCGCAGCTCTGCGCAGTTACATGTATTTTCTATGCCTCTTTGCTTTTTGGCGCGACTTCTCGTATCGATTCGCCATGCGGTTTCTGACCAACATCCTACGCCCAAACTATGCGCAAAAGCTCTCGCTGCTGGCGACGCTGCCGTTGGTTTGCGCCGTGGCGGCCATTGCCGCGCTGGTCGCCTATCAAAGCCGCGCCTTGGCCGAACGCGAGATAGACGCGTTGGAACAACAGCTTCTCGAGGCCAAGAAAGCCGAACTGCGCAACTACGTGACCCAAGCCCGCAACGGGTTCTATTACATCTACGGCTCAGCGCAGCCCGACGACCAACAGGCCAAGGATCAGGTCACGCAGATCCTGTCGGCGATGATCTATGGCACCGACGGGTTCTTTTTTGTCTACGAATATGACGGAACCAATATCGTCAGCCCCCGCCAGACCGAGATGATCAATGAAAACTGGGCCGGTTTGACAGACAGCGCCAGCACGCCGGTGGTGGACGAATTGATCCGATTGGCGCGACAGGGCGCAGGCTGGCACACATTTATGTGGCCCAAGCCATCCACCGGGGAAGAAGCGCAGATGGTCGCCTATGTCACCGGCTTTCAAAGCTGGCGTTGGGCCGTTGGAACGGGAGTGTTCATCGACGACGTCCTAGCGTCGGTCGCCGCAGCCCGGGCCGAGGTTGAGGCGCGTGTGCAGCGCACATTTGTTTATATCGGCGCGATCACACTGGGCGCCCTGCTGACCGTGTTCCTGTCCGGTATGATGCTGAACATCCGCGAACGCCGCCTGGCAGACGCCAAACTCAAGGAACTGACCCAGCGGGTGTTCGACGCGCAAGAAGAAGAACGCGGTCGCGTGGCCCGCGAGCTTCACGACGGTATCAGCCAGATGCTGGTGGGCATCCGCTACGCGCTTGACAACACCCGCCGCCGATTGGCACGGGGCGATCATGACGGGGCGGCCGCGCCGTTGGACAAGGGGCTGGACACACTTGGGACAGCAATCACCGAGGTGCGCCGCATCAGCCGCGATCTGCGTCCCGGTGTGCTGGACGATCTGGGTCTTGGCCCGGCGCTCAAGGCGCTGACGGATGATTTCAGCGAGCGAACGGGGATCGAGACCGAGTTTACCACGGTGGTCTTCCGCAACCGCCTGGACCAGGACGCCAAGATCGCACTCTATCGTATTGCACAAGAGGCGCTGACAAACATCGAACGCCATTCCGAGGCCACCCATGTCACCATGGACCTGCGCGGCCACAAGAAAGGCGCCACCATGCGGATCACCGACAATGGGCGCGGCATCCGCTCGGGTCCCGATCACGTGAGTTCTGGCCTTGGCCTGCGCAACATGCAGGAACGAGATCGAGCAGCTTGACGGCACCCTGCGCATTCTGTCATCACGCGGCGCGCAAAGCGGAACGGTTATCGAGGTGCATCTGCCTCTCTCGCATCTGTTGCCGCCACAGGACGAAACCGCGCCCAAGGAGATGACGTCATGACACATGAACCGGTTCGCGTGCTGATCGTCGACGATCACCCGATGGTCGCCGAAGGGATCCAGTCGATCCTGGAAAGTTATGACGATATCGAAGTTGTCGGCACGCTCGGCAATGGACAAGAAGCGGTTGACCAAACCGGCACCCTGAAGCCGGACGTGATCTTGATGGATCTGAACATGCCTAACCTGGGCGGGCTGTCCGCGACCGAGATTTTGCTGGAACGTGCCCCCGATACCCGCATCCTGATCCTTTCGATGCACGATAGCCCCGAATACATCTCCACCGCGCTCAGCCACGGAGCCATGGGATACGTGCTTAAGGATGTGCCCACAGACGAGATCAAACAAGCCATTGATACCGTAATGCAAGGCGAACGCTATCTTTGTACCGGGGCCAAAGGATCGCTGGAACCCAAGGTTGGTACGACGCGCGAAGCGCTGACCGGGCGCGAACAAACCATCTTGCTGCAGTTGGCGCAGGGCAAATCAAACAAAGAAGTGGCCATTGCGCTGGATATCTCGGTCCGCACGGTAGAAACGCACCGCAAGAACATCAAACGCAAGCTGGGCATCTCCTCTACCGCTGGCCTGACCCGCTACGCGATGGAACACGGGATGCTTCAAGGCA
This sequence comes from Falsiruegeria sp. JB4-1, assembly GCF_055693495.1. Taxonomy (NCBI): domain Bacteria; kingdom Pseudomonadati; phylum Pseudomonadota; class Alphaproteobacteria; order Rhodobacterales; family Roseobacteraceae; genus Falsiruegeria; species Falsiruegeria sp. JB4-1. Next base: position 1,885,039 of record NZ_JBVFTZ010000001.1, on the reverse strand, counting down.
CCGGCGCGCCTCTCTAGACGCGACGCCGCGCAGCACAAGGGGCAACGCCCCGCAGGGCTGCTGCGCCCAACCGGTTGCAGAGCATCTATGATGCACGTGAACCGGGCGGGAGCGTTTCCGGATTAGTCCAACAGCAGATCTGATCGACGCCCTTCGCGGTCATGATGGTGCTGCAACACACGACCATAAAGCTGCTTGGTACGCTCTACACCACCGCACATGCCTTCGGTCTCGACAAAGGAAAAAATCCCAACATATCGAGTCCGCGTGCCTTTGACGGCCGCCACGCGGTGCAAGGAATAGCGCCCCTTGAAAATTTGCAGATCGCCCGGCTGCAATTCCAACTGACGCACGTTGCTCATGTCGCCTTCCAGTATTCGGGCAACCCCGTCGAAATTCTCGTCCTCGCCTGTGCGCAATCCAGGCACATATTCAAACTGGCCACCGGTCTCGCCGTTCTGGATCGCAAGCGTCACCGTGAAATTGTTGGTGTCGAAATGCCAGGGGAACCCCTGCCCCTCTTCCACCACGTTGATGATCACATCCGCCAGCGGGTCGTCATAGCGAAAAAACCGATCCTCTGGTTCATTCAACGCCGCACGAATGAACGGCATGAACCCTGGATGCTCATAGATCCGCCGTAACGGACCCTTGGCCGGGAAGTTATCGGCTGGCACAAATGCGTTCGAGCGCTCAAAGAACTGCCGGATCGGGTGCGAGCGCCGCAGCTTGGGGTCGTCCTGGCTGAAATACGCGTTAGTGCGACCAAACGAGCGATGCGCACAAGGTGCTACTTTGTCCGCCTCCCTCACCAGCTCCGTGATCCCGGTGTCATGCACAAACCCCGGAAGCACAGCACACCCATCTGTATCCAGCTCGCGTCGCAAATCCATGATCATGCGTTCAAAGGCGGCGCTGTCGGGGCGGTCGATTGGATAGCGACCCAAATCCACAAGATCTTGTATTTCCATCGCTCACCTCCTGAAAACTTCTCATTGCTTTCAGACTGCCACTCCAAAGTTGGCTGATCTGGCACATTTTGGACAAGGCGATGACGGTTTCAGACCTCAGATATCCCCGTCAAACAGGTGCAACGCAGGGTCACTTCGCGGATATTTCGTCGCACCCGTGGGTTTGCGCAAGAAAATGTCGCAAAAAACACCCCACCGGGTCATAAATTCCATCACATTGCCTGTTGACGACCCCGCGCGCCGCTCATAATGTCGCCTCCAAGCTAAAAGGAGCCGCTGGCAATGAACTCGCTAGTCGTAATCGTAGGAACAACGCGCATGGGCCGGTGACGGTAGACCACAATCAGACCCATGCGCCTCCGAAAGTTCGGGGGCTTTTTTTATGCAAACAGGACGCATGTCGCCAATGGAGCAAAGCAGATGACACGTGAAATGACCGGCGCAAAAATGGTGGTTCAAGCCCTTAAGGATCAGGGCGTCGACACCGTCTTTGGATATCCAGGCGGCGCTGTTCTGCCGATATATGATGAAATTTTCCTGCAAAATGACATCCGCCACATCCTGGTCCGCCACGAACAGGGCGCGGTGCATGCCGCAGAAGGATATGCGCGCTCAACCGGTAAACCCGGCGTTGCGCTGGTGACATCCGGCCCTGGGGCTACCAACGCGGTGACCGGCCTGACGGATGCGTTGCTGGATTCGATCCCGATCGTGGTTCTGACCGGTCAGGTGCCAACCTTCATGATCGGCTCGGACGCCTTTCAAGAGGCCGACACGGTGGGCATCACCCGCCCCTGCACCAAACACAACTGGCTGGTGAAAGAAACGGACAAGCTCGCTGAAACCCTGCACGAGGCGTTCCACGTCGCAACCGCAGGCCGCCCAGGCCCGGTGCTGATCGACATCCCAAAGGATGTTCAGTTTGCCAATGGTGAATACCAACCGCCCAAACCCTCTGCTTCACATTATCAGCCTGTTGTAAAAGGCGACATGGAAGAGATTACCGAGTTGGTTGCCGCAATCGAAACTGCCAAAAAGCCGGTTTTCTACACCGGCGGTGGCGTGATCAATTCCGGCCCGGCGGCCAGCCAGCTGCTCCGCGAGTTGGTGGACGCCACGGGTTTCCCGATCACCTCAACCCTGATGGGTCTTGGCGCTTATCCCGCATCGGGTGACAACTGGATCGGGATGCTGGGCATGCACGGTCTTTATGAGGCCAATATGGCGATGCACGACTGCGACCTGATGATCAACATCGGTGCCCGTTTTGACGACCGCATCACCGGCCGCATCGACGCCTTTAGCCCGAACTCGACCAAGGCGCATATCGACATCGACCCCTCATCGATCAACAAGGTGATCCGCGTTGATATCCCGATTGTTGGTGACGTGGCCCATGTGCTCGAAGACATCCTGAAGGTCTGGAAATCGCGTGGGCGCAAGACTGATACCGCAAATGTAGCCCAGTGGCAGGCGCAGATCAGCGACTGGCGCAAGGTCAACTGCCTGGCTTTCACGCAAGAAGGCAAGACAATCAAACCGCAGCAAGCGCTTGTGCGCCTTGAAGAGTTGACCAAGAACCACGACCGCTACATCACGACCGAGGTGGGTCAGCACCAGATGTGGGCGGCGCAATACCTGGGATTCGAAGATCCCAACCGCTGGATGACCTCCGGCGGTCTGGGCACCATGGGCTATGGCTTTCCCGCCTCCATCGGTGTGCAGATGGCGCACCCTGAATCGCTGGTGATCAACGTCGCCGGTGAGGCATCCTGGCTGATGAATATGCAGGAAATGGGCACCGCTGCCCAATATCGCCTGCCCGTGAAACAGTTCATCCTGAACAATGAACGTTTGGGCATGGTCCGCCAGTGGCAGGAATTGCTGCATGGCGAGCGCTACTCACACAGCTGGTCCGAAGCGCTGCCCGACTTCGTCAAGCTCGCCGAGGCCTTTGGTGCCAAAGGTATCCTGTGTTCCGACCCGGCAGACCTTGACGATGCGATCATGGAGATGATCAACCACGATGGCCCGGTGATTTTTGACTGCCTCGTCGAAAAGCACGAGAACTGCTTCCCGATGATCCCATCGGGCAAGGCACACAACGAAATGCTGCTTGGCGAAGCCGAGACGCAGGGCGTGATCGATTCAAAGGGTTCGGTGCTGGTTTAACCCGCATCGCCTGTCTTACAGAATTCGGCGCAAACCAAAGCCAACTGCGCCAACGACTTTAGGAAAGGGACTTAAATGTCTGCCCTACATATCAAAAAAGGCGCTCAGCGTCATTCAGCATACAACCTACGTCCGAATTTTTCAGATGTTCAGGAACGTCACACCATTGCAGTTCTGGTGGAAAACGAACCCGGTGTTTTGGCCCGCGTGATCGGCCTGTTTTCGGGACGAGGGTACAATATCGAAAGCCTGACAGTGGCAGAGGTGGATCACACCGGTCACCTCAGCCGGATTACGATCGTTACGACGGGCACCCCCAGGTCATCGAACAGATCAAAGCTCAATTGGGCCGGATTGTTTCAGTTCACGACGTTCACGACTTGACCGTCGAAGGACCCGCGGTTGAGCGGGAACTTGCAATTCTCAAAGTCGTTGGAGATGGCGAGAAGCGCGTCGAAGCTTTGCGTCTGGCCGATATCTTTCGTGCCAATGTCGTCGACAGCACGCTGAACTCCTTCGTGTTCGAAATCACTGGCGCACCGGACAAAATCGACGCGTTTGCGGATTTGATGCGTCCGCTAGGTTTGTCCGAAATCGCAAGAACCGGTGTCGCCGCATTGCTGCGCGGCGACTGATTATTGAACGATCAAAGCCTGCCGCTTAAGCGCGGCAGGCCTTTTCCTGCACGACAGCAGTATCAGAAAGACGACCCGACGAGCTGAATGGAATGATTTCTGCCGTCAGCGGTGCATTATCAGTTCTCGCCGGACTGTCTGGGCTGGCAATTTCCTGCTCGTCAAGCATCTCTTCTCTGGCCTCGATCAACATGGTCGGCAGAGATCGGCACGCCCCGCCTTCAATCAACCTTGGATTGCGAGCCAGTCTCTGTTGACGTTTCACGTCAAGATCAAATTGAACCCAATCCCCCGCTTCAAGAGCGATTTCCTGTGTCTCATCCGTATGGCGGTAGAATGCAAGGTCCCCTTGATCCTCGCACCAAATGACCGCTTTGCGATCATTTTGATCGCTCCAAAGAACTACACCAAACATATTCCGTTCCATTCTTTTGTTTTCTCAAGATTGGGACAATTTGTGTGCCACAAACATGCTTATTTAAGCGTCTCGCTCTTGCATTTTGTGTCCACCTGAGTAGCCTTGTGACGCATTTACGCGTCTCCACTGACGCTAAATAGCATCAGTACGGTGATAGTTGGTTAAAAGCGGCGTCCACTCTCCCGCTTTTTTGTTTTCGAACGAAAAATACAATCAGTGCTGGGGCACAAATGACCAAAACCACTCGCACGCTGCAGCGGAATTGCGCAATATGTTTGGGGAAAACTTGCGCTTTCTTGCCCGGCAATACCCGTCAATATCCGAGCTTTCGCGAAGGCTTGGCATAAACAGGACGCAATTTAACCGCTACTTATCCGGGGAGAGCTTTCCGAGACCAGATGTTCTGGAGCGGATCTGCGTCTTTTTTGACGTTGATGCGCGCATCCTACTAGACCCTGTTTTAGACATTCCATCCCAAGGCCAAATTCTGAACGGCCCCGTTCTGGGTGACTTTTTTGGAGCAGGTGTCAACAACCTGCCTGAGGAAACCTTTCCAAACGGTTTTTACAGGTTTTCCCGTCGAAGCTTTGTCAACGACACTCAGTTTATTGTTGGTTTGGTCTTCGTCTTCCGAACGGACAATCAAACCTACATTCGCGGTTACGAAGCCAAGGATGCTATGACGCAGCAAGGCCTTTCAACCGATGCGCGAGCACGAGAGTTCCGTGGCTATGTCACGCGCCAAGAGGACGGTGTCGCCATGGTAATTTCGCGGCGTAAATCGATGACCTGCTCGTTCAACTACCTGTCGCGCATTGCCTCGTTTGAGAACAATTTCTGGGTTGGGTATGTTACGAGAACGGTTCGTGAAAGCGTCACCGGCACACGGGCTGCACGGATGGTCTATGAATATCTGGGAACGGACCGAGCGGCAGTTTTTGAGGCCGCGCGAACCTCAGGGTTTGTAGCCGAAGAAGATCTGATGCCCTTTCACCAGAGGCTACTACAGCCGCAGGACCCGTTTCGATAGGTGCCATAGGCCGACAGCGGTTACACAAGGCACAGTGTAACGTTGTTCATTTTCCAAGCTTAGGGGGATAGCGCAAAAACAGATCTTGTAAATCAACAAGTTCCGTTCCTAACAAGTCGCTCCCCCAAAGCTCTTAATTGCTTATTTTTATTTATAAAAATGTTAAACTGACCCCGGAAATCCTCAAGGCGCGCGCTCTTCTTTGACGAAGAACCAGTTTTTCAAGGCGGACCAAAAAACGCTCAACAAACATCCAACCATTCAATGGCAAGTGCAGGGATCAGAGCCGATGAATCGACACCTATGTCGTTTCTTGCAAATGCGCGTCGCAGATTGATGGGATGACCAGAACGTATCATGCTTAGTGGAACCCAAGTTTAGGGAGCTCGCCATGACCAAAGCCACCACGACACTATCGGATGTAAGACAGCCAATAGAACGCGCCAACGGCCTGCCAAACGCGCACTACACCGATCCCGACATGTTTGCCGAAGAAAATCAGGCTCTGTTGGTAGAAGGCTGGGCGGGTCTTGCAGTTGCCGCGGACGTTGCCGAACTGGGCGATGCGGTGCCGATGACATTCCTTGGCATGCCTCTGCTCTTGGTTCGAGACCGTGATGGTGTGGTTCGGGTTTTCCAAAATATCTGCCGACATCGTGGCATGATTCTTGTAGAAGAACCACGCAAGATCGAAGGCGCCATTCGCTGTCCTTATCACAGTTGGTGCTACTCTACGTCTGGTCGGTTGGTGTCCACGCCACATGTGGGCGGCGCGGGTCACAATACCCATGAGGGAATTGATCGAGCCACTCTAGGACTGATCGAAGTGCGCAGCCACATCTGGATGGATGTGGTTTGGATCAATATTTCAGGCGATGCCCCCGAATTTGAAGACGTTCATAGTGACCTGTTGAACCGCTGGTCTGAGTTCGCACAGCCAATCCATCATGGTGGCCAGGACAGCAAATTTCAGTTGCACGTCAACTGCAATTGGAAACTTGCTGTCGAGAATTATTGTGAAAGCTATCACCTGCCGTGGGTGCATCCCGGACTGAACAGCTATTCGCGACTGGAAGACCACTACCACATCGAAAACCCAGGCAACTTCTCAGGCCAGGGTACGCTGGTTTATCGTCAGTTGAAGACTGAAAATGGAAAGACCTTCTCTGACTTTGAGGGCCTAAGCGAGAAGTGGGATACAGCAGCAGAATATATTGCCGTCTACCCCAACGTACTTCTTGGCGTGCACCGCGATCACAGCTTTGCCATCATACTGGTTCCCGAAGCACAGGACCGAACCGTTGAGCATGTGAACCTGTACTATACGACAGCGGAAACAGATCACGATCTGCGACAGGCGAATGCCGAACAGTGGAAAACAGTCTTCGAAGAAGACATCTTTGTTGTCGAAGGCATGCAAAAAGGTCGTTCCGCACCAGGGTTTGACGGTGGCAGATTCTCTCCTGTCATGGATGGGCCGACGCATGTATTCCACGATTGGGTCGCAGGCAAGATTCAAGACTATCGTGGATTAAAGGCCGCCGAATGACGGAGTTGAATGATCGTCTTCTGGCGGCTCATGCCGCCGGAGACAAAGTTGCACTGGTTGGGCTTTACATCGAAGCAGCTGACGCGGCCTTGGACATGGACGCTACCTGCTTTTTCTGACCCATGCGATGGTGTTTGCATTGGAATTAGGCCTGCCCGAAGCCTCTGATATCCGTGAACGCCTTGTGCGCGCAGGGCGGGAAACGAACTGAGACGTTCCAGCCCATCGTCGACATTCCTGATGGAAAACCACCCTTTCCGTTGGGCAGGCAAGGACGCCGTTTACGCGAAACGATCCGCTGTCACCTGATCGTACAAGTGCCAGCTTGCATGCCCAAGCCATGGAAGAACCAAGAACAGCCCCAAGAAGCCTGGCAACAACGCTGCAAAAGTCACAGCCGCAATAAAGAATGCCCATCCCAACATCACCAAGAAATTGGTTCTTACATAGGCAAAGCTGGCGATCATCGCTGTCACAAAATCCAACTCGCGATCCAGAAGCATCGGTATAGCCAGCACTGTGATCATATAAAGCAAAAGCGCAAACAGTGCCCCTACAACTGATCCCATAGCCAACATCATCAGGCCATTCATGGTCAGGAAAACCTCAAAAGACGAAGAAATATTGGTCATCGTGGACAAGCCCAGAAACAAAGCGAAAATCATGTGCCCCAGGAAGAACCAGAACAAAAATACCACGACAATGATGGCACATATCGAAGGCAACTGACGGCGGCTTTGCTGAATGACAACGCCCAAAATCGCTTTAAACTCTGGCGATTGCCCAAGTTTCAGGCGGTGGGATACTTCATACAACCCCACTGCAGCAAAGGGCCCGACAAGCGGGAACCCGATGGCTGCCAAAACCAGCCAAAAGGTCGTGCCGGTGTTGACGGTGATCCAGTACATGGCCCAACCCGCCAGCACGTAAACACCTGAAAAAAGAGGCCATAAAGCGGAGCTTTTCTGAAATCCGCCCATCCCAACTTGAGCGATTCTGTTAACATCTGACCAGTTGCAGGGCGCATTGGTGGAACGCCAAAGGGTTTAGTCACTGTCTCTGCTCCTATGCCTTTTTTGTATACGCCGGTCTTTTTTGCGGCCATTGGGTCGCCGCATGATACGCCGCACCAAGGGACAAAAGTCCGGCGTCACCTCCGCGTGGCCCAATCATCTGCAGCCCCATCGGTACACCAGCCTCGCCAAATCCGGCAGGCGTTGCCAACGCAGGCAAACCAATCAGACTGACCGGAACCGTCACCTGCATCCAGCGATGATAGGTGTCCATCTCATGTCCATCAATTTCAGTGGGGTACGGTTTTTCAGCATCAAACGGCCAAACCTGCACGGACGGCAAAACAAGCACGTCGTAGGTTTCAAACAGCTCTGCGGCCCGCCGGAACCAATCAGAACGGATTGCACCGGCTTTTTGTATCGCCTGCCCCGACAAAGCACGACCCCGTTCGATTTCCCAGATGGCCGTGTCTTTTAGATCGGCTTTGATGTCATAAAGCCCTCCCAACGACCCCGACACCGCCCAGGACCGAAGATCGATCCAACTGGACCACATGTCTTCAGCGTCAAAAGGTGGTGCAATTGTCTCGACCTCGCATCCCAAGTCGCTCAGAATATCCAAAGCAGCTTCACACTGCGTCAGGATACCTTGCTCCATCGGCATAGCGCCGCCCCAGTCGGACAACCATCCGACGCGCAAACCACGGGGATCGCAAGCCTGAACCGGCGAAACATCTGGACAGGTCTGCCCATGCGGATGCCTTGGGTCGGGTCCCGACAAAACATCCAGCAACAGCCCGATATCCTCGGGACTACGAGCCATCGGGCCAAGCGTGGATAGCTGATGCAGGAACATCTCTCCGTCCGGCTCCGAGGGAACGCGTCCCCAACTGGGCCGAAGCCCATAGACGTTGTTCCACGCAGCCGGATTGCGAAGTGATCCCATCATGTCGGAGCCATCGGCCAAGGCCAGCATCCCGGTCGCCAGGGCCACAGCCGCGCCGCCAGAAGATCCGCCACAGCTTCGACTTACATCATAGGGGTTGCGGGTCGCGCCATAGACCGGATTGAAGGTATGTGAACCCAAGCCAAACTCGGGCGTGTTGGTCTTGCCGATCAAGATAGCGCCCGCCGCACGCAAACGCCTGGCCAGTTCATCATCCCTCTCCGGTACAAAATCCTTTAGCGAGGGTGACCCGCTGGTCGAGACGATGCCCGCCACATTCACCAAATCCTTGATCGCGATCGGCAACCCATGCAGTGGTCCACGATCCTCAGCCTGATCGGCGGCCGCCGCCTCCTGCATCAGAACCTCGACGTCGCGCATGGCCACGATGGCATTGACTTGCCCATTGACTGCAGCGATCCGGTCCAATGTGGCCTGCATCAACTCGACAGCACTCAAACGCCCTGCTGCCATATCAGTCATCAGCCCTCTCGCTGAAACCTGGCTCAAATCCATTCCGCTCCCCCTGCTCTCCCGCTGTCCGGTCAGCCTAGCCTTGCAGAATTTCCATTAAAACCCACTGTTTGAATGAATCTATTATTGGGGCCGCCAACGCGGCCTCGGTCCTGCTTCTTCTTGTTGAAAATACGGCGGAGGAGTCGCCAAAGGCGGCGGGGGCAGCGCCCCCCAGAACGCTCAGTCTTCGCCTTGCGCCTCGGCCCGCGACTTGCCCGAGACATCCATCGCCAAAGTCGCAGCCATGAAGCCGTCCAGATCACCATCCAGCACACCCTTGGTGTCCGAGGTCTCGTGGTTGGTGCGCAGGTCCTTGACCATCTGATAGGGTTGCAGAACATAAGAGCGGATCTGGTTGCCCCACCCTGCATCGCCTTTGGCCTCATGCGCGGCATTGATGTCGGCGTTCCGGCGGTCCAGCTCCATCTGGTATAGCCGCGATTTCAGCGCCTTCATGGCAATGTCGCGGTTCTGGTGCTGCGACTTTTCCGAACTGGTCACGACAATGCCTGTCGGGTTGTGCGTAATACGCACGGCCGAGTCTGTGGTGTTGACGTGCTGACCACCGGCACCGGACGACCGGTAAGTATCGATACGGATGTCGGCGGGGTTCACTTCGATCTCGATGTTGTCATCAACCACCGGATAGACCCAGACCGAGCTGAACGACGTGTGGCGCTTGGCGGCGCTGTCAAAGGGCGAAATCCGCACCAGACGGTGCACACCGCTTTCGGACTTCAGCCAACCATAGGCGTTGTGCCCGGAAATTTTGTAAGCAGCCGATTTGATGCCAGCCTCTTCGCCTGCACTCTCGGACTGAAGTTCAACCTTATAGCCCTTTTTCTCGGCCCAACGGACATACATCCGCGCCAGCATCGAGGCCCAGTCACAGCTTTCGGTGCCGCCTGCCCCGGAGTTGATCTCAAGGAAGGTGTCGTTGCTGTCAGCTTCGCCATCCAGCAGCGCTTCAAGCTCCTTTTCAGCAGCCTTTTCACGTAAAGTGGCCAGTGCCTCTTCGGCGTCTTTGACCACCTCTTCGTCTTCTTCCATCTCACCAAGTTCGATGAGCTCGATGTTGTCACTCAGATCGGTCTTGATCGAGTTGAACGTGTCCATCGCATCGACCAGAGATTGGCGCTCGCGCATCAGTTTCTGCGCCGCTTCGGGGTCGTCCCACAAGTTTGGGTCCTCGACACGGGCGTTGAATTCTTCCAACCGGTAGGCGGCCGTTTCGTGATCCATCCGCTGAGCCAACAGCTCCGGGGATTTCTCGATCTCGGTCACGATATTCTGGGTTTCGGCGCGCATGGTCGGGTCTCGATTTGCTTGGTCAGACCTGCGTGATACCAAGAGCCGGGACGCTCCACAAGGTGACTGAGGAGGGAATGCATCACAGGCTAAGAGAGGCGCTGAAACAGCTTGCCCTGCACAATCCGGAACCACTGGCCGAGACCACAGGAGCCGCCCTGTAGCGGCTTCGGCAAGAAGATGGCACGGGGGTTGGTCTTAAAGCTGCACAAGCGCGTGCTTCATCGTCTGGCGCCCAGGTGGTTCGGTATCAACGACCCCAAGGCTGACCTTCTTGCAATTTTGCAAGCCAGCGCCCGATCACATTAGCATTCAACGGATGCGATCACTCTGATTTCCACCAAGGCACCCTTGCGTCGCAACCCGGCAACCTCAACTGCTGTCCAGGCCGGATACGGTGGATTTAGCAATTCAAGACGAATACTGTCGAACTGATCAAAATGAGCTTCCATGCCGACGTGATAGGTGGTCATCTCGACAATTGCGTCCAGGGTCAGATCGGCCTCGCTCAGAACTCCGGCGATCTTTGCAAAGGCATTGCGGAACTGGACCTCAGGATCGACCGGCATCGTGCCATCGGCCGAGCTCCCGGTCATACCAGTCAGGAACGCGTGTCCGCCTGAGAAAATTCCTGGCGAAATTGCCAGCTGTCCAGGCCGGTTCAACAATTCGCGTGGGATCAGAGGTGTTTTGGCCACCATCACCCTTTCACATTGCGCTGGATCAATAGAGCCCGCCGGAACTGACCGTGCCAAAGTTGGCCTTTGGTCCCACAGTTGTGGTTTCGCCCGTTGACGTTGTCACCTCCACCCCGGCCTGCTGCGCCTCTTCGAACAGTGGCAAGTTCGAGCCCATAGCAAAGCCACCGTCATAGGTCCGTCCAAATATCGGTTCGGCACCATCGCGGAAATACTCGGCCACCACGTATTCACCAGAGGCGTTGTCTGGCAGGCGTCCACCCGTGAACCGGTCGATCTTGATGAAGTGACCACCTGGTGGGACATCAAATGGACCACCACCATATTTTTTCACCGCCTCTTCCATGAAACTCTGGAAGACCGGGCCGCACATTCCGCCGCCCGAGGCCCCACGTCCAAGGGCACGCGGGCGGTCGTATCCAATATAGCAACCCGCTACGATGTTTGACGTAAACCCAACAAACCAAACGTCTTTTGCATCATTGGTTGTTCCCGTCTTACCTGCTGTCGGAACTGGCAACTTCACTGTGCGGCTTGCGGTGCCCCGATCCACGACACCTTTCATCATTGAGGTCAGCTGATAGGCGGTGATGGCATCCATCACCTGCTCGCGATTGGTCTCGATACGAGGGGATTCATCAAGTGGTATCGAAGCCGAATTGCAATCAATGCAGTCGCGATCATCGTGACGATAAATCGTCTCGCCATACCGGTCTTGGATACGGTCGACCAGCGTCGGCTCTACTCGCTCGCCACCGTTGGCGAACATCGCGTAGGCCGCGACCATCTTGTAGAGCGTGGTTTCTTCAGATCCCAAAGCATTGGCCAGGAACGGCCCCATATGGTCGTACACACCGAAACGTTCTGCGTAACCGGCGACAACGGGCATCGACACCTCTTGTGCCAAGCGAATTGTCATCAGGTTCCGCGAGCGTTCGATGCCTGTCCGCAGCGGCGTCGGGCCATAGAATTTGTTCGACGCGTTCTTGGGTCGCCACAATCCCTGCGGTGTGTTCACTTCGATCGGTGCGTCCACAACAATGGTCGCCGGGCTATATCCACTGTCCAATGCCGCCGCGTAGACAAACGGCTTGAAGCTCGACCCCGGCTGGCGCTGCGCCTGCGTGGCCCGGTTGAACACCGAGTCCTGGTAAGAAAAACCGCCTTGCATCGCCAGAACACGACCCGAGTTGACGTCCATCGCAACAAAGCCGCCCTGCACTTCGGGCACCTGCCGCAGAGACCAACCGTCACCTTCCTCGGCCTTGCGCACCAGCACGATATCACCCTGCGCAAAGTTGTCCTGGAAATTGCCTTTCATCCACTTGATGTCGGATCGGGGGACAGAGCCCGTCCCTTCGTGCTTTTCGACACCCACCGTCAGGGACTGGTCAGCAACGTTCAGAACAACAGCCGGGTACCATTTGCCGCCCAGATCGACATCCCGCGACACTTCAGCGTTGCTAAGAGCTTCGCGCCAAATGGCCTCTTCACCCAGCAGCTCTGCGGGCACCTTCTTACCCGTGCCCCGCCAGACGCCACGCGATCGGTCGTACTTCTGCAAAGCTGTACGCAGCGCGTCAGCCGCTTCGACCTGCATCTTTTCGTCGATCGAGGCGCGCACGGTGAAGCCACCAGTAAAGAACTCTCCCTCACCAAAATCCTCGCTCAACTGTCGACGGATCTCATCGGTGAAATAGTCACGCGGCGGCAGCGCAGTCCGAAAGCTTTCGAAGTCTCCATTTTGAACCGAGCGCAGAGGTTCAGCGACTTCGAAATCATATGTCGCCTTGTCGATGTAGCCATTCTCGTACATCTCTTCGAGCACGAAATCCCGGCGCGCCAACAGTCGGTCTTTGCGGCGAACCGGATGATAATCCGAAGGCGCCTTGGGCAACGATGCCAAGAATGCTGCTTCATGCGGCGCAAGCTCTTGCAGCGTCTTGTTGAAATAGGTTTGCGCAGCGGCGGTCACCCCATAGGAATTTTGACCCAGAAAAATCTCGTTCAGGTACAGCTCAAGGATTTGCTCCTTGTCGAGCGTATCCTCAAGCCGCGCGGCGAGAATGATTTCCTTGATCTTGCGCTCGGCCTTGCGGTCACCCGACAGCAGGAAATTCTTCATAACCTGCTGGGTGATCGTCGAAGCCCCGCGAACGTTCTGCCCTCGTGATTTGACGGCCTCGAACCCGGCTGCCGCTATACCACGGATGTCGTATCCCTGATGGGTATAGAAATTCTTGTCTTCGGCCGAAATGAAGGCCTGCTTTACCAGATCCGGTATCTCTTCGGACGGGGTGAACAGACGGCGTTCTTTGGCGAATTCGTCAATCAGCTGCCCCTCACCTGAATAAATCCGGCTGATTGTGGGGGGCTTGTACTGCGCCAGGGACTCATGGCTCGGCAAGTCCCGGCCGTACATCCAGAACACCCCACCGATGGTGAGGGCGACCATGAAGAACCCCAGAGTAACAAGGCTGAAGATCGCTCCAAAGAACGAAAGAATGAACCGGATCACGTTGCTGCCCACCGTTTGAAGTTCTTTCTATATAGGGTGGCTTACCCGCATGGTCAAAGTCCCTCAGTGGCCAGATTTCGCCGTTTTTCGGTCAGTGACGTTGTGGCAATATACAACACACAGCCAGACATTTCACATAAGACTTGCCAAGTCCCCGGGACGTGACACATCATCGCCCTCAAAAGAAGACAATAATCAGGAGGCACAAGACGCGTGGCGCAGCAGTTTCCACGGGGTTGGTTTGATATTTCGCCACAGAAATACGCCGATTTCGGTGCCATGCTCTATTTGTCATCCCTGACGCCCGTTCATCGAGACCGGATGCTCACCCAAGCAGTCTACACTTTTGAGACACCGCTTAGGTTGGGACAGTATCACATTTTTCGTCAAAATGGGTTTCCTCGCGGTTTCGTCACATTTGCCGGGCTCTCCAATCAAGCCGAGCGTCGGTTCGCGATCCGACAAGAAGCGCTGAAGCCCGAGGATTACGCCTCGGGCAACTCTTTCTGGCTGGTGGATCTTGTTGCCCCGTTCGGCCAGATCCGTCAGATGGTCAGACAACTGAAGAAGAGCATCCCGCATCACCGTGTCCGCGCAAACAGGCTGGACAGCGACATGAGCACCAACCGCATTGTTGAGTGGTCGCGGGACGAAGAAGGCGATGTGCATATGCGCCTTTATCGGGCCGCAACTTTTCGCCGACAACTCAATCTTGAGGATCGCAAGGATGGTTTCTAACGCGCCCCCGGTGCCATCAACATCACGATCACCGGTGATACCACGGGCGACGTGACAGGCACACCGCCCAATGTCGAAACTGGTGATTTGGACGCCAGCATAGACCTGCCTCTTCCGGGGTGGTCATTCTTCTTTTCCGATTGGGAGATTTCGGATGCACCGGATCTGGGTGCTGCAACGATCGATGGCTCGACGGGTGAGTGGACCTATACGGTAGATCCTGCAGAATTTGATGCCTTGGACTTTGGTGAAATCGCCGAAGACACGTTTGAAGTTGAATTTAGCGTCTTTGCCTTTGGCCCCGGTGGCGGATTGTTTGTCGAAACCGAAACCCAAGAGGTCACAATCAGCATCGAGGGTGTCTGCTTTGTGATGGGCACGCCGATCCGGACCTCAAAGGGGTATGAGATGGTTGAAAACTTGCAGCCCGGTGACATCGTCTGGACCCGCGATCACGGCCAAAAAGAGATTCAGTTGCTTGAATCCAATTCCGTTTCATTACAGCGACTGAAAAAAGACCCATCGCTGCGCCCGGTCCGGATTCGGCAAAACGCCTTGGGGCCTGGACGACCGAAACAAGACATATACGTCTCGCAACAGCACCGAGTACTGATTTCAGGCCCTGCAGTTGAGCTCTTCGTTGGAGAGTCAGAGGCCTTGGTTTGCGCCCAAGACCTGTGCCATTGGGATGGTGTCGACATCGTGCTTCCAGATGAAGACGTTCGCTACTTTCACATCTTGCTGGATACGCATGAAATTCTGGACGCAAACGGCGTACCGGCGGAATCCCTTTTTCTTGGGGACGAGGCCCTGTATCAGCTTTCTTCCGAAGCATTGCAGGAGTTGTCCGCTATCTTCGATGAGACCGAACCAGACCGGGGGCCATTCAAGTTTGGTCAGGCTGCACGTATCCTGCTGCGAAGTTTTGAAGCACGGGCCATTTTGAACTCCGTGGACGCCTGACACCTATTGCCGGACCAGTTCTCGTTGTTCCAGATCCACTTGGCGCCAACTCGCAAGCCCATTGCGAATACCCTCAGCCATGGCAGCGCGCCATTGGGGGTTCTGCAGGTTCTTGAGATCACGGGGGCTGGACAGGAATCCGATTTCAATAAGAACAGAAGGAATATCCGCGGCCTTCAGAACCGAAAATGCGGCCGACCGCAACGGACGTCTGTTCATTGGCCCGCCTGTTTGCGCCATGCCATCAATGAGTTCCTGCGCCATGGCCATTGTACGCGGCTGTGTTTCTGTTCGTGCCAGATCCAACAGGATGTCCGTCACTTGATCGTCCGCATCGCTCAGGTCGACACCAGCCAACAGATCGGCCCGATCATGGCGTTCCGCAAGTTTAGCACTGGCAACATCCGATGCCTCTTCGGACAAAACGTAGACTGTCGCGCCGTGTGCTAGCCCTTCGGCCAGGGAATCCGCATGCAAAGAAACAAAGAGGTCTGCCCCCGCCCGGTGCGTCAAGGCGATCCGTTGCTCAAGTGAGACGAAATAATCGTCAGTTCGGGTCAAAATCACCTCGAACCCACCGCTGCGTACCAAGAGTTCTTGTAGTTCGCGCGCAAAAGTCAGCATCAAATGTTTTTCCGTGATCGAGCCACTTTCTGCGCCGGGGTCGATGCCGCCATGACCGGGATCCAGCACAACTCGCAAAGGGGCATCGTCATTCCGTTCTGGCATGACTTCGATGTCAGCCGGTTCGGGCAAATCCCACCTTGGATCATTCGGAGCGCCCGACTGCGCTGCAAAAACCTCAGCAGAAACGGGTTGCAACCGCACAGTCAACTCGGCGGATGCCGTAGTCTGGTTCACCGTGATCCCGGCTTGTTCGACGTCCATGGGATTGTCTAGTTCCAGCACCATTCGCGACCAGCCCGGAACATATGTTCCAAACTGTGCCTGCAACACCCGGTCCGTCTGCTTGAACACCCTGCGATCCAAACCGGTCCAATCTACTTCCTTGAAATCCAGAACCAGACGCGGTGGCGCATCGAGGGTAAACACCCGGTATGGCACCCCCTGACTAAGACCGAGAGTGATATCAACTCCCTTGCGCCCAGAATCAGTGACCCGGCTCGCTTCCGCATCCACTCGGGCAAGACCGGAAAAGTCTTGCGCAAACGCTGACGTGACCAACAGCCCCAGAAGGGCGATACTCATCCAAATTCTGCTCATTGGTCCGGTGCCCTAATTGTGCCCTACCCGTTTTGGGGCAACCTACCCCAGAGGTTCGTCATGGAGCAACGCACCATTTGCAAAACTCAGCCGCGTGCCGCCATGAAAGTCGCCAGACGCTGTAGACCTTCTTCGATATCTTCGGTTGAGCGTGCATAGGAAAAGCGCAAAGTTCCACCGCCGCGAATAGGATCGAAATCCAAACCTGGCGTCACGGCAACCCCGGCCTTGTCCAAAATCTCGGCGGCAAACGCTCGGCTGTCATCGGTGATGTCTGATACGTCCGCATAAACGTAGAACGCCCCGTCCGGCGGAGCAATCTTGGTGAACCCAGCCTTTGGCAAGCCATCCAGCATGAGAGCACGATTTACCTTGTAGACATCTAGGTTGGCTTGCAACTCGTCCTCGCAATCCATTGCTGCGAGCGCGGCCACCTGACTTGCATGAGGCGCACAGATGAACATGTTCTGAGCAATTCGCTCGACCACGCGAACCTGATCTTCGGGCACCACCATCCATCCGACGCGCCACCCGGTCATCGAGAAGTACTTGGAGAATGAATTTATGACGTAGCAGTCGTCCGTTACTTCAAGTGCGGTGACGGCTTTGGCTTCGTACTCGATACCGTGATAGATTTCGTCACTTATGAATGACGCGCCTTGTTCCTGCGAAGCGTCAATAAGCGCCGCCATCGCCTCTCGATTCAACATCGTTCCCGTAGGGTTGGCAGGAGAAGCCACCAAAAGCCCGGCAAGATCTAAGCCTGCAAAGTCAGATGGCACAGGTTGCAACCGGTTTTCGGGCGCCGTGGGCAGATCGACGGGGACCAACCCGAGTGCCGAGAGGATCTGGCGATAAGACGGATAGCCCGGCGCCCCGATACCGACGCGGTCACCGCTGTCAAAGAGCGCAGTAAAAGTCAGCAAGAACCCGCCCGACGAACCAGGTGTAACCACAACCCTGTCCGGGTTCAGATCAACGTCATACCAATCGCCGTACATCCGCGCGATCCGTTCCCGCAATGCAGGCAAACCCAATGCTACAGTATATCCGAGCGGATCGTCCTCTAGCGCACGTGCCAACGCCCGGGCAGCTTCCTTCGGAGCCCCAGTTCCAGGCTGGCCAACTTCCATGTGAATGACCCTACGTCCCGCTGCCTCGGCGCGTCGCGCGGCCTCCATAACGTCCATCACAATGAAGGGATCGACATTGGACCGGGTTGAGTTTCGCATGGCCTTCTCCCATGTTGCCGCCATGGCTTTTGAACGCGTATCCAGGCTGACGTCAATCCCGCCCCGTTTCCTGGGTTTGATACTGAGTCTTGCGATGTACCTGACAGCCAGTGTCCCTGCCGCAGCCGTTAGCCTGCTGCGTGACCCGGACATCGAAAACGGCTTGCGGGAATTGGCCTTTCCCATTTTGCGAGCAGCGGGTCTTAACCCAAACCGAGTCAAGATCTTGCTGGTGAACAACAGTTCGTTCAACGCCTTCGTGATCGATCACAATACCATCTTTCTGCACTACGGCTTGATCCTCAAGGTAGACCGCGCTGACGTCTTGCAGGCCGTTATTGCACATGAAGCCGCCCATATCGCCAACGGCCATATTCAACGCCGTATCGGCAATCTGGAAAACGCGCGCACACTGTCCGGGCTGGGTGTCGCCCTTGCTCTGATCGCTGCCGCTGCAGGTGGCGGAGAAGCCGCGGCTGGCATCGCCGCCGGGACCCAATCCTCAGCATTTCGATCGTTTCTGGCGCATACCCGGGCCGAAGAAGCCTCTGCTGACCGGTCGGCGGCGAACTACCTGCGCCTGTCCGGGATCAGCCCTCAAGGGTTGGTCGACCTACACAAAGCTTTTGCAGGTCAGGAACTGCTGACACCGGGGCGTCGCGACCCGTACATGCTGTCACATCCCGTATCGCGAGATCGAGTACGCGCTGCCGAAAGGTTCGTTGCAGTACACGGAGATCAGTCGCAGACCAACCCCAATGCCGACTATTGGTTCGCGCGAGATCCGGGGCAAAATCTCGGCCTTCACACGATCCTCGAAATGGACCCACCGCCGCGCAAGTGAGGAAACCCATCGCGACATTCGCCTAATGCGCCAGGCCATCGCCTATCACCAAGATCGAAACCTTGCCCAGGCGCGCGCGGCAATTGACGCTGCAATTGAGGAACGGCCTGACGATCCGTTCTATTATGAACTCAAAGGGCAGATCCTGATCGAGAACCGCCGTATCGACAGTGCAATTTCAGCCTACGGCAAGGCTGTGGAACTCGCCCCTACGGATCCACTCATTCTGGCGGGCTATGGGCGGGCTTTGCTGGCAGACGGGCAGCCCAAACAAGCACTGGACGTGCTGGAAAAAGCCCGTGCTCGAGATTACCGTGATGCCCGCATGCTGCGTGATCTCGGCGTTGCTTATGCAAAGACAAACCAGAACGGAATGGCTTCGCTTGTTACCGCCGAGCGATATGCACTGCTTGGTCGAACTGAAGATGCAGAACTCCATGCTCGACGCGCTGTCGGGCAGCTCCCCGTTGGTTCAACGGGTTGGCAACGGGCACAGGATGTGCTCCTTGCGTCAGAACGTGCAAACAAAAGGAAACGATAATGCTTCGCCTTGCCGCCCCCGCGCTGACTGCGCTCGCACTGATTTCAGGCCCTGCTCAGGCCTTTGACCTGACATCCATGAGCCCCGACGAAAAAGAGGCATTTGGTGCCGAAGTGCGGGCCTATCTGCTTGAAAACCCGGATATCATCCTGGAAGCGTTCCAAATCCTAGAGCAACGCCGCGAATTGGCCGAAACACAGGCCGATCTGCAATTGGTTGCGGCCCATGAAGACGAATTGTTCAACGACGGCTATTCTTGGGTCGGCGGCAACCCGGACGGGGACGTTACCCTTGTCGAGTTCATGGACTACCGCTGCGGCTATTGCCGACGTGCCGTCCCGGAAGTCGCCAAACTGTTGAAAAGCGACGGCAACATCCGCCTTGTGATCAAGGAATTCCCGATCTTGGGTGAAGCTTCAGTGATCTCGTCGCGCTTTGCGGTCGCGGCCAAACATGTGGCAGGCGATGATGCCTACAAGCAAGTGCACGATGCCCTGTTGGAGTTTGGCGGTGAACCGACAGAGGTCACCTTGCGCCGCCTGTCCGACAGCCTTGGGCTGGACACCGACAAGGTTTTTGAAGCCATGGACAGCGATGCCGTCACAAAAGAGATCGCACAGACGCGAGAACTTGCTCAAAAACTCAATATCTCCGGCACTCCGACCTTTGTTTTGGGCACCGAACTGCTCCGTGGCTATCTGCCAGCGGATCAACTGGAACTCATTGTGCAGGAAGTACGCGAACGCAGCTGAGCGCGAACCAATTCAAGCCTGTCAAACTGCCCGGCCCAACGAGAGGAGATGTTCCACCAGGGACATTGACGACAGGTGGGAGCCTTGCGAACGATTAGATCACAATAGGGCAACATGAACTCCATCGGCTGCCTCAAATCACAGATTTGAGGCAGACATTCATTGCGCCATACCCAAGGCTATCAGGCAGTGCCGTCGTTATTCGGCAGCATTTTGAGCCGCGTCGAGTTCTTCGGCCTTTTTCTCGACCTCTTCAACGATGTGGTCGACCATTTGCTCGTTCGACATCTTGTGGCTTGCCTTACCGGCAAGATAGACCATACCAGAGCCCGCTCCACCTCCGGTGAAACCGACATCCGTCATCAAGGCCTCACCAGGGCCGTTCACCACGCAACCAATGATCGACAAGCTCATCGGCGTCTTGATGTGCTCAAGCCGCCTTTCCAGCGTCTCTACCGTTTTGATCACGTCAAATCCTTGCCGCGCACAAGAAGGGCACGAGATGATGTTCACCCCGCGATGACGCAGCCCCAAACTCTTGAGGATTTCATACCCGACCTTGACCTCTTCGACAGGATCAGCCGACAGGCTAACCCGAATTGTGTCACCGATCCCCATCCACAAAAGCTGACCCAGCCCGATTGCGGACTTGATGGTGCCGGAAACCAGCCCGCCAGCTTCGGTAATCCCCAAATGAATCGGTGCGTCTGTCGCCTCGGCCAAAGCCTGATATGCAGCAGCCGACATGAAGACGTCCGATGCTTTCACCGAGATTTTGAATTCATGAAAATCATGATCTTGCAGGATCTTGATGTGGTCCAATCCGGATTCGACCATCGCGTCGGGGCACGGCTCGCCGTATTTTTCCAACAGGTGCTTCTCAAGGCTCCCTGCATTCACGCCAATCCGAATGGAACAATTGTGATCGCGAGCAGCCTTGATCACTTCGGCGACACGTTTTTCGTCCCCGATGTTTCCAGGGTTGATCCGTAGACATGCAGCCCCGGATTCTGCAGCCTCTATCCCGCGTTTGTAGTGAAAATGAATATCCGCGATGATCGGCACAGGGCTTTCTGGTACGATCTCTTTCAACGCGCGTGAAGACGCCTCATCCGGTATAGAAATACGAACCAGATCAGCCCCAGCTTCGGCCGCAGCCTGAACCTGTGCAATTGTGGCTGCCACGTCTGTTGTAAGCGTGTTGGTCATCGTCTGCACCGCAATCGGCGCATCCCCTCCGACAGCTACGTTTCCCACCATGATCTGTCGGGATTTTCGACGGTATATATTACGCCATGGGCGCACATGATTGAGAGACATCGCTGTTGAGATCCACGTCCAGTTGGGCCTGCGCTTTAGATAGGCCGATAGGCAGCCCGGTGCAATGGCCGCCTATTCGTCAGAATCGACTGCGGGTGCGGTCATGGCCTCGGCGACCTTGTTCAGCATCACCTGATCTTCACCCGATATCTCGGCAACCTGATACCGCTCTTCGACAGCTTCCGGTGACAGGACAACACCTCGTGTAACCACGCCACGTTCACCAACCGGGCCAAAATGCTCGCCGTTCACAAAGAAAAAGATACCACTCGACTCGCTCGGCATGTAGCGTCGGAGCATCCTCTGTCAGAGGAACTTCATAGGTGGTTCCGGGCTCCATGATCGCCTCAAAGATATGCGATCCGTCAGCAGCAGTCACCCGCACCCAAGACGGGCGAACCGCAACCATGGTTAGCGACGGAGAAATGTCTTCAACCACCTGCGGCACTGGCTGCGCATTGAATTCACTTGACGGATAGGCATTTGCGACCTGAACTTCAGGTACTGCGGGAGCAGT
This sequence comes from Falsiruegeria sp. JB4-1, assembly GCF_055693495.1. Classification (NCBI taxonomy): domain Bacteria; kingdom Pseudomonadati; phylum Pseudomonadota; class Alphaproteobacteria; order Rhodobacterales; family Roseobacteraceae; genus Falsiruegeria; species Falsiruegeria sp. JB4-1. The sequence continues at coordinate 1,863,134 of NZ_JBVFTZ010000001.1, read as the reverse complement.
GAAATTCCCCAAAGTACGGGGGTCCAACGTGGAGATCGGAGCGTCGCGAGACACCAGAACCGGCACATCCAACGCCTGTGGACGGTACAAACGATCCAAGGCATCGGTATCCGGAACCGTCAACCCGGCGTTGCCACCCGGTGAAGCATCCGCGGTTCGCGTTGCAGCATCCAAGGGATCCAGATCCGACAGGACAACTGGAGTCTGTTCGACTGGTGCAAACTGAACTTGCTGAACCTCTTTGAGAACCGACCATCCACCGAAGCCGATACCGCCAATCAAAGCGAGCAACACCAGTGTCGAGCCAATGGCCCGCGGTTCAATGTGGTTCAGGAACGATTCCCCTGTCGGCACAAAGGGTGTGTTCGGTGTCACAAAGGGGTCGTTCAGTTTTGGCGACTTGGAAATCAGGTCAGAGCCCGGCTTACGAATGCTGGACGCTTGCGCGGACATACCGTGGGCAACTTCGAACCCGCTTTCCGTGCAAAAAATTTCAAACGCTTCATCTGGATTCATGCCTAGATAGCGCGCGTAGGAACGCACATACCCAGCAATAAACCCGGGCGTATCAAAAGCCGTTGGATCCGAGTTTTCAATGGCGGCGATATAGTTGGCTTTGATCCGCAGCTCGCGCTGAACGTCAAGCAGCGACTTGCCCATGGTTGCTCGTTCACCACGCATCATGTCACCGAGACGCAATTCAAAGTCGTCAAACCCCTTTGGCTTGTCGACTTCTACATCTTCTGACTTGCGCTGTGATCTGCGCCCAATCATTTCTGCCGCCCCATACTGCCTGCTGCAAGTTGTCAGCAAAGCGTGGAATCATCCTTACACGATCTCGTCCGCTCTTTTTGTTACTGTTAGCTTAACACGAGACAAGTGTTTTGCACACAGCAGCGTCAGGTTACCCGGCCAATTCGGCGCGATTCAGCGCACAATGTGACCAAAGTTCGTCCATCGCATTTACCAGGCGGTTCATTTCATCCGGGCCGTGAACTGGCGACGGAGTGAACCGCAAACGTTCGGTGCCCCGCGGAACGGTTGGGAAATTGATTGGCTGCACGTAGATGCCAAAGCTTTCCAGCAACATGTCGCTGAGCTTTTTGGTGTGTACCGGGTTACCCACGATCACCGGCACAATGTGCGAGCCATGATCGATGATCGGCAGGCCCATACCCTTGAGGCGCAGTTTCAGTATGCTGGCTTGGGTCTGATGACGCTCGCGCAGTTCAGGTGCCGTTTTCAGATAGGCGACTGAGGCAGCAGCACCCGCCGCCACAGCCGGCGGGAGCGATGTAGTGAAAATGAAGCCCGGCGCATAGGAGCGAATGGCGTCACACATTTTCTCGCTAGCTGCGATGTAACCGCCCATCACGCCATACGCCTTGGCCAGCGTGCCGTTGACGATGTCGATGCGATGCGCCAGACGATCCCGTTCGGTCACGCCGCCACCGCGAGGACCGTACATACCAACCGCGTGCACCTCGTCGATGTAGGTCAGCGCACCGAACTCGTCGGCCAGATCACAGATTTCCTCGATGGGACCAAAATCGCCATCCATGGAATAAATCGATTCAAAGGCGATCAGCTTGGGTGCCGCCGGATCGTCTGCTGCAAGCAACTCACGCAGATGGGCAACGTCGTTGTGACGGAAGATACGCTTGGCGCCACCGTTGCGGCGCACACCTTCGATCATCGAGGCGTGGTTGAGCGCATCGGAATAGATGATCAGCCCGGGGAAAAGTTTCGGCAGCGTGCTCAGCGTCGCATCGTTGGCGATGTAAGCACTGGTGAACAGAAGCGCGGCCTCTTTGCCGTGCAAATCCGCCAGTTCCGCCTCCAGACGTTTATGATAGACCGTGGTGCCCGAAATGTTTCGCGTTCCACCCGAACCCGCACCAGCCGATTCAATGGCTTCCTGCATGGCCTCAAGCACAACAGGGTGCTGGCCCATGCCAAGATAGTCGTTGCCACACCAGACGGTGATGTCCTGCTCGCTGCCATCAGGACGGGTCCAGACGGCATGCGGAAATTTACCATTACGACGCTCAATGTCGATGAACGTACGATAGCGGCCTTCGTCATGCAGCTTTTGAATGGCGTCGTCGAGTTTCGCGGTATAGTCCACCGAGGTCTCCATTGGTCGTCCGGCCCACAGCCAGTTTGGCACATAGCGCTCCAATTTTCACGTTCTATTGCGAACACTTGGAGACCGCTGTTTTGTCTACTTACATCCGGGCACAAAGATGCGGCATTGATTTGCATCAAATATACACCCAGTTCACATGTAACAAGACAAACTGCGCCCTTTAGGAGCGCGAAAACGTCGCAAGCCGTCCCGAAACAGTTTCAAATGTTTCCGATCAGAGAATTGAGCAGTGAAGCTCTCAACCCCTCTGGACAGTTCAGCCCGCGCTGATACCTTTCGCGCCAATTCGTTTTGCCCAAAAAAGGAATCCGCGATGTCACTGGATGATGTCCTGTCGCGCATTGATGCCGACCTGCCCGCCGCCACCGACCGCCTGATCGATCTGCTCAAGATCCCGTCGATCTCGACCGACCCGGCCTTCAAAGAGCACTGTGATGCGGCCGCCGATTGGCTGGTAGCAGACCTGCAAAGCCTTGGCGTAGACGCGCAAAAGCGCCCCACACCGGGCCATCCGATGGTTGTAGGCCATGTCGAGGGTGACGGACCGCACCTGCTGTTTTATGGCCACTACGACGTGCAACCAGTTGATCCACTGGAACTGTGGGACCGTGACCCGTTTGACCCCGAAATTCAGGACACGCCCAATGGCAAGGTGATCCGCGCACGCGGCGCGTCTGACGACAAGGGCCAGTTGATGACTTTTGTCGAGGCATGTCGTGCCTGGAAAGAGGTTCACGGCTCCCTGCCCTGCAAGCTGACGTTTTTCTTCGAAGGTGAAGAAGAATCGGGTTCGCCTTCTCTGGTGCCTTTCATGGAAGAAAACCGCGATGAGCTGAAATCGGACATCGCGCTGATCTGCGACACCGGACTTTTTGAAAGCAAGGTTCCTGCCATCACCACCATGCTACGTGGTTTACTGGGCGAGGATTTCACCATTACCGGTCCCGACCGCGACCTGCACTCGGGCATGTATGGCGGCATCGGCATGAACCCGATCCGCGTTTTGACCAAGATTCTTGCAGGTCTGCACGATGAAACCGGCGCCATCACCCTGCCTGGCTTCTACGATGGCGTGACAGAACTCTCGGACGAGATGCGCGCGCAATGGCAGGGTCTGAACTTTGATCATCAGACATTCCTGGGCGACGTCGGCCTAAAAGCCCCCGCAGGCGAACAGGACCGCACCCCTCTGGAACAGATCTGGTCGCGACCCACCTGTGACGTGAACGGCATCTGGGGTGGTTACACAGGCGACGGTTTCAAAACCGTGTTGCCCAGTCAGGCCAGCGCCAAGGTCAGCTTCCGACTGGTTGGCCAGCAGGATCCGGACGCGATCCGCGATGCCTTCCGCCACTATCTGGAAAGCAAACTGCCCGAGGGTTTTTCCGTCGAATACCGCACCGAAAAAGGCTCGGCGGCCTCGCAGATGTCGGTCGAGGACCCTGCATTCGAGAAAGCCCGCCAGGCGCTCAGCGACGAATGGGGCATCCCAGCCGCCTATGTGGGCTGTGGCGGCTCGATCCCGATCGCGGGTTTCTTCAAGGATATTGTTGACACCGACGCCATGCTGATCGGCTTTGGCAAAGACGACGACCAAATCCACTCTCCCAACGAAAAATACGACATGGAAAGCTTTCACAAAGGCATCCGCTCATGGGCTCGCGTCCTGGATGCGCTTAGCTAGATCCCTGTAAATTCAACGCGTAAAAGGCCGAAGTTCACCTTCGGCCTTTTTTCATTCCGGCTCCCACCGGAAGGTATCACCAGAGGCGCGAACCCGCCCCATCGAAGGCAATGTAAAATGGCTGCCCAATACACGCCGCCCAGTTTCTGCCGAGATCCTCTAGCAGAGCCACGCGGGACTGCACCGCCTGTTCAGGGTCGTCATCAAAGGCGAAATGCCAATCGGGCCGATGGCACTGCGCTGTGGAATGCAATGCATCACCGGTGATCAGGGCCTCGGTACCGCCGCTTTGTACCAGCACTGAAACATGCCCCGGTGTATGTCCCGGAGACGGCACAAGTCGCACATAGTCCCCCAGGCAATGCCCCGGCTGCACCTCTTCGGCTTGCCCGGCCTCGATCACCGGCAGCACACTTTCGAGGTAGGTGTCGCCAGGATTGACGCCAAAATGACGAACATCATTCGCAGGCAACAGATATTTCGCCTTGGAAAACGTCGGGACCCATCTGCCGCCCTCTAACCTTGTGTTCCATCCGACGTGATCGACGTGCAAATGCGTACACAAAACATAGTCGACGTCCTCTGGCGTCACGCCAGCGGCGGTGAGCGCGGCCATGAACCGTCCGTCCGAGCGCTGGTTCCAGTCGGAATGGCCCGCCGTCTTGTCGTTCCCCACACAGGCATCAACCAAAATGATGTGATCAGGCGTCTTGAGCAAAAAGCCCTGCACCGGCAAAATCAGCTTTCCACTAAGTTCGCACAGCTGTTCCGGTGCATGTTCGCGTAAGACGTGATGCACCTCGGGGCCCGCATTGGGGTAAAGCTTTTCCGGCGTCAAAAATGGGGCGTTGATCTCAAGGATTCGCCAAACTTCCACCTCTCCGATACGACACAGCATAAGACGCCCCTTCCTGTGAGCCTGCCCTGACAATCAGATACGCTACGCGCCGCTGCTTCAAGCCGGAAATCAATCGAGGAGAACGAGAGAAAGAAAGTGGCGCGGTTGACGGGGCTCGAACCCGCGACCCCCGGCGTGACAGGCCGGTACTCTAACCAGCTGAGCTACAACCGCGCATCTATTTTTGGTGGTGACCACCATTGCCCTATCCGGGCCGGATCCCAATTCCCCGGGAAAGGGGCAAAGCAGTGGCGCGGTTGACGGGGCTCGAACCCGCGACCCCCGGCGTGACAGGCCGGTACTCTAACCAACTGAGCTACAACCGCTCGCTGCTTTTGTTGTCGTTCCCTGCGGAACGTTGGGGTGTATTATGGGTACGGTCGGGCATCGTCAAGCGGCGTCATCAACTTTTTCGTCTGGCACCAAGATTTTCTCCAAACCGGTCCAAATGATCCTGCGCGCCGGGACATTGTTTCCAATCAAATTATCATGGAAAACCGGGCCTTCTGCTCCTCCGAGACCAGCATAAAATCGTCGCGCCGATGCATTGTCATCCAGAACTTCAAGCCAAAGCGTTGTCATTCCACGATTCTTCAAACCTTCTGCCAGTGATCGCATCAATGCGCGTCCCATGCCGGTACCTTGCGCCGACTGCATCACATGCAAGTTTTCCAAATGCGGACCCCGAGGATCTTCAAGGCGTACGAAAGCAAAGCCTTCAATCTTGTCGCATACCGCCACCAGCAAAATATGAGAGCCGCATGGCATTCCTTTCCACCGACGCGTCATCTCGTTCTCAAGTGGGTTTCCCAGAAAATCAGCAGGTAAGCTCCCGGTATATGCTGTTCGCCAACTTTGGATGTGAACATCCCTAATGGCGGGCAAATCTTCGGGTCTGGCGGCACGAATTTTCATGCCGCCAGTGGTGGCAGGCGTTTAATGCCGGGGCAAGGGAATGAATTCCTCGTCGTCGCCCGGAGGCAACTGAAATCGCCCATGCATCCAGTCACCCGCGCGCCAGGCCTCTTTTGCAGCTTCAATTCGTTCTTTGGATGAAGCAACAAAGTTCCACCAAATATGGCGCGGCCCGTTCATGGTGGCACCTCCAAGCATCATCAGCCGCGCGCCCGCGGTACCAGCTTTGGCACTTATGCGGTCTCCGGGGCGGAACACAACCATCTGCCCTGCCTCGAACTCTTGCCCCGTGATGGTTACCGAGCCGCTGACAACATACAGCCCACGATCCTCGTGGTTGTCAGGCATCGGAATGGCAGCACCGGCCTCCAAAACCGCGTCAACATAGAACATCTCGGTCGGCGTTTTGACCGATGCGCGTTCACCATATGCGTCCCCCAGAATAACGCGCACGGTTTTCCCCTCGCCCTTCAGTTCCGGCAAATCGGCTGCACCCACATGCTCAAACGAAGCGGGCGTGTCTTCCAGCTCATCCGGCAGCGCCACCCAAGTCTGGATGCCAAACATCGAAAGGGGCGAGCGGCGAGCCTCTTCATCCGTGCGTTCGGAATGGGTCACACCGTGGCCCGCGACCATCCAGTTGACCGCACCCGGTTCGATCCACTGGTCCGTGCCCAGCGAATCCCGGTGATGCAGCTTTCCCTTGTAAAGGTAAGTGACCGTCGCCAGGCCGATGTGCGGATGTGGGCGCACGTCGATCCCCTGCCCCGTCAGAAACTCAACCGGCCCCATCTGATCGAAAAAGATGAAGGGTCCGACCATCTGCCGCTTGGGCGCAGGCAAGGCACGTCGCACTTCGAACCCGCCCAGATCACGCGCACGCGGCACGATGACGGTTTCAATGGCATCTACGGCGTCGCCGATTGGGATGTCGACGTCAAGAATGGGGTTCCAGCTCATTTCAGTGTCTCCTGATTGCTTGACAGCCAACCTAAGCCTGTGCGCGGTTCAAACAATTGAGTGAATCCGAATAGAAACGGTGCGCACATGCACAAATGAACGCCAATTCAATCCAAAGGTGCGTGCAATCGTGTCTGGTTGGTGATGATCCCCCCACGCGCGCCCACCGTCAAATCCCCATAACGTTCTGCAAACACGGGCGGCAGTGGCCGATCCCCGGGCAATGACAGCCAAAGCCGAAACAGGTGACGGCGTTTGCCGGGATCAGACCAGTCCACAAACCCGGTTCGGTCGTGCAGCATGGCGTGGTTATAGACGAACTGCATGTCGCCCGGCTGCAATCGCATCGTAATGTAAAGATCCGGGTCATTGGCCAATGCATCGAACATATCCAGCGCCTCGACATGTTGGGGGGTCAGCCGCATCGCACCTTCGAACCGCTGCGCGCTGTCGATGTATTGGCGTTGATAGAACACGGTCAGCTTGCCCGCATGCCAGTTGAACGGCGGGATGGTCATGTAGGGTTCCATCCCCTCGGGCACCTCGCCACGCCGATCAGTGGCGATGGGGTCAAAGAGCAAAGCCAACAAATCGGGCCGTGCGGCGCGCATCCGGTTGAAAATCGTCTCGGCGCTAACCAGCAGTGAGTCACCTCCCTCTTTGGCATCCCGCAAACAAAGCAGCCCCACCACATCTGCGCTGTCGGTGTGAAAGCTCTGCCGGGCCGAGGTCTGATAAATTCGCGCCGTGGGATCATTAGGGTCACGCCCCACATCGCGCACATGACCCAGAATGTGCCCATCCGCGTTCTGTGACCGGGCCGAGCCCAGATGTGCGCCGATGCCACAGAACACCGTGGCGGCCATCTTCTGATCGTAGCTTTCAATCGGCAAACCACGCAGAACTTCGACACCGACTCCTTTCAGCAGCTTGTCACGCAAGGTGCTCAGGTGAGCAGCAAACTGGGTCAAAGGAAAATCCTCTGCCGTGATCTCTCCGACATCGCGATCCAGTGACAGGTAATGGCGCGCTGCCTGTTCCAGGTCGGCGATGTCATCCAGCGTCAGCTGATACAGCCAATCCTCGGGCCGCTCGGCCAGGTCACGCCCCACCCAAGCGGCAGGCGTGTCAATATGGGGTGGCAAATCGTTCGGCGTCATACCAGCTCCTCCTCTGTCTCCAGACCAGCCAAAGCAGCACTGCCGATCTTGCCCATCTGCCCTGCGATCTGGTCCACCAGCGACGCGCGGGCATAGTCGGCAAAGGCCTTGGGCAGCTCTCCCAACTCTCCGTCCCGAGCCACAACAGTGATCGAGCGGCTCATCCCGGCCCCCGGCAAAGGCCGCAGATCCAGCGGCATCCGTTCCACCAGCCCGTCGATCAACAAGGTAGGCGTCAGCAAAGTGAACCCCATGCCATCGGCCACACAGGCCGTCACCATGCTGGATCGGTCGGCCTGAATCACCCGCTCGGGCTGCAAACGAAGGCGGCGCAGGTGCTGACCGATCCGACGGCCCACGTTGGTGGTGTCCGCAAAACGCACCAGCGGCAAGTGGCGCAGTACATGCTCAAGGTCTTGCACCGGTTGATCAAAGCCCGGCGGCAAGACCAGCAGAAACGCTTCGGTTAGAACCGGATGGCGTTCCAACCCGTCCATATCGAGCAGCGGGTCCGAGGTGATGGCGATGTCGGCCTGCTTGGTCCTCAGCAGCGCTTCGTGATCCCCGCTTTGGCCCGCGTGCAATGCCATGTCCTGCACACCAAAGCGATCCTTGGCCATACGCACCAAACCGGGTGACAGGGTCGTGGCGATCGAGGCCTGCAACCCCAACCGCAACCGGCTGATGGGCGTCGGCCCCTGATGACGCATGTCGCTGGCCAGTTCCCCTACGGCCTGAAGGATGCGGCCCGCGTGACGGTACATCAGGACACCCGCCTGGGTCGGCTTTACCGGGCGCGTTGAGCGGTCCAACAACTTGACATCATAGTATTTTTCCAAGGTTCCGATGTGTTGCGAGGCGGCGGATTGCGTCATGCCAACCAGCCGCGCCGCTGCCGTCATCTGCCCGGTTTCCACAACCGCAACAAAGACCTCCAACGCTTTGATAATATTTGCGTTCGTTGTGAATTTTATGTCCATGATCAGCCTTTCGCACCTACCACTATTAGAAATCCTAATACTGACAACTGTCAATTGATCGAAACCACCCTAACCGCCAGATTGTGCCCAACCGAGGGAGACGGGCCATGACTGAGACACCTGTAAAACGCCGTCGCAAACGCGACCGGGGGCCGCGCGCAGTCAAGTCGGGCAGCCCCGAGCACCCTTCATCCTGCGCAAACTGGGCACGTTCAACATCCTTGGCGAAGAGGGTCTGAGCCTGATTGAAGAGAACGCTGACACCATCTTGGCCGAAACCGGGATGGAGTTTGTGGATGATCCCGAAATCCTTGAAATCTTTGCCAATGCGGGCTGTGACGTCGACGGCACGCGGGTCCGGTTCGAACGCGGGTTCTGCCGCAAGACCATTCAGGCCACCGCGCCGAAGCAGTTCATGCAACACGCCCGCAACCCGGCCAATTCGGTGCAGATGGGCGGCGATGCCACGGTGCTCTGCCCCTCTTGGGGGCCACCCTTTGTGCACGATCTGGATCGGGGCCGCCGCTATGCGACCTATGACGATTTCCAGACGCTGGTGAAACTGCACCACACCATTCCCTGGCTGCATCATTCGGGCGGCGTGGTCTGCGAGCCTGTCGACCTGCCCGCCAACAAGCGGCATCTGGACATGCTCTATGCCCACATCCGCTATTCTGACCGTGCATTCATGGGCGCCTTCATCGGGGCCGAACGCGCAGGCCATGCTCTGGATATGGCGCGGATCGTTTTTGGCGCGGACTATGTAGCGGAAAACCCGGTGCTGTATTGCGTGTCTAACACCAATGCGCCGCTGGTAATGGATGCGCATATGTCAGGCGCTTTGAAAACCTATGCCCGCGCCGGTCAGCCGGTTGCCACCGCCCCCTGGGTTCTAACAGGCGCGATGAGCCCCTGCACCGTTGCGGGCACCATGGCGCAAGTTCTGGCCGAGGCTCTGGCCTGCCTGACGCTGACCCAGCTGGTCAAACCCGGCGCGCCTGTGCTGATGGGCTCGTTCGCCTCGACCATGTCGATGCAATCGGGCGCACCGACCTTTGGCACGCCCGAAGCAGGACAGATGGTGCTGGCCGCCGGACAACTGGCGCGCCGCTTGGGCGTGCCGCTGCACACGGTCGGGACGCTGTCGGCGTCCAAAATCCCGGATGCACAAAGCCAACAGGAAGCCACATGGGGCCTGATGATGTCGATGTTTGCAGGCGCAAACTTGATCAACCACGCCACCGGCTGGCTGGAAGGCGGGCTTGTGACCAGCTTTGAGAAGACGATGATCGACGCCGATTTGTGCGGCAAACTGGGCCGGTTCTTTGACGGCATCGACCTAAGCGAAAACGCGCAAGCCATGTCTGCCATCGCGGCCACCGGCCCCGGCGCGCATTTTCTGGGGAGCGAACACACGCAAACGAATTTCATGTCCGCCCTCTTCCGGCCCGAGACACCGGACAACAACGCCTATGAACATTGGGAGGCGGCAGGGTCTCTGGATACGGCACAACGGGCCAACGGCCTATGGAAGAAGCATCTGGAGGCCTATGAGGACCCCGGGCTTGACCCGGCCATCGACGAGGAGTTGCAGGCCTATATCGCGCAGCGCAAGTCCGAGACGCCAGACATGGATTACTTCTGATGGGACGCACGATCATCATCGGCGGCGGTGCTATCGGGCTATCGGTGGCCTATCACCTGGCCCATCGCGGGGCGACGGACGTGCTACTGTTGGAGCGCAACCAGCTGACCTCTGGTACATCCTGGCACGCCGCCGGGATCGTGGGCCCGCTGCGCGCCACGCCCAACATGACCAAACTGGCGAGTTATGCGCTGGAGCTGTTCCCCAAGCTGGAAGCCGAGACCGGCATGGCGACCGGGTATCGGCAAACCGGCGGTTACTGGTTGGCGCGATGCGAGGAGCGGCTGGACGAATTGCACCGCATTTCCGCTTTAGGCCGACATTTCGGGTTGAATGCGCAGGTCATCGGCGCGGATGAAGTGGATGTTCCGGGCCTAGATGTCTCGGGCCATGCAGGTGCCATGTGGGTGGCAGAGGATGCCAATGTGAACCCGGTCGATCTGTGCATGGCCTATGCCCGCGCGGCCCGTTCCAAAGGCGTAGAGATTCGCGAAAACTGCGCCGTTGCCAATATCCTCTCTGAGGGCGGGACCGCGCGGGGCGTCGCGCTGGCCGATGGGACAGAGATCGAAGCCGAGAACGTGGTGATCTGCGCCGGGGCGTGGTCGAAACCCCTCGCCGAAGAGGCCGGATTGCACCTGCCCTTGCAGGCTGTGGAACACATGTATGTGGTGACCGAGCCAATGCCCGGCCTGCCCGATCCGTTTCCGGTGATCCGAGATATGGACACTGGCATCTACATCAAGGGCGATGCGGGCAAGTTGGTAATCGGTGGGTTTGAACCCGACGCCAAGATCTGGGATGCCTTTGGCCCTGAAGGCAACCGGCCATTTCTGGAGATGCCAGAAGATTGGGAGCAGTTCATGCCCTTCATGGAGGCCGCGTTGGACCTGGTTCCGGCACTGGCTGAGACCGGCATCCAGCATTTCATGAACGGGCCGGAAAGTTTCACCAATGACACGCGGCCTTTGGTTGGGGCTGCACCGGATGTGGACGGGTTGTTTGTTGCGGCTGGAATGAACTCGGTCGGGATAATGTCCTCGGCCGGCATCGGGCGTGTTTTGGCGGATTGGATCGTGGATGGCGAGGCCCCGATGGACCTGTGGGAGGTCGATGTGGCCCGAGCCGATCCGCGTGCGGCAACGAATGCGCATATGGCGGATCGGATGGCCGAGAGTGTGGCCGATCTGATGGCGATGCATTGGCCGTTCAAGCAGCCCAAGGCGGGGCGCGGGTTGCGATGTTCTGCATTGCATAAGGCATGGGCAGCAAAGGGGGCTGTCTTTGGCCTGACCGCAGGCTGGGAGCGTGGGTTGTGGTATGCTGAGAGCGACGCTGAACGCGATCTGCCGTATGCGGTTGGTGCGCAGCCCTGGTATCCGATCGCTCAACGAGAAGCCGAGCACATGGAGAGCGGTGCCGTGCTGCTGGATCTGTCCCCCTTTGGCAAGTTCGATGTCATCGGACCAGATGCCGTCGATGCAATGAATGAACTGGTCTGCGCCCAGATGGATGTGCCAGTGGGCCGTGCTGTCTATACCCCGATGTTGAACGAGCAAAGTGGGATTGAGGGTGATCTGACTGTAACCCGCCTTGGGGGCCAGCATTATCGCATCACCTCTGGTGCTGCGACGCGCTGGCGGGACGAGGCGCTGCTGCGCCGCCGCTTCGCGGTCTGGCGGGTTGCCTTGCATGATGTCACCGAGGACGAGTGTGTGATTGGCCTGATGGGTGCAGCCGCGCGTGACATTCTGGGCGGGTTGAGTGATGCGGATTGGGGTGATTTCCCGTTTTCGACCGTGCGGGATGTGGTGATCGCCGGTGTCTCTTGCCGGGCGACACGGATGAGCTTTGTCGGTGAGTTGGGGTGGGAGCTGAACATTCCCACCGCGCAGGCGCGCGCCGTCTTTGACACGCTCTCTGCCGCTGGGGCCAAGCCGATGGGCATGTATGCGCTGGACGCTTGCCGGATCGAGAAGGCGTTTCGCCACTGGGGCCATGACCTTGGCCCCGAGATTACCCCGTTGGAGGCCGGGCTTGGCTTTACCATCGACTGGAACAAGGATTTCATCGGCAAAGCGGCGCTGGAGGCACAACGCGCCAAAGGGCTGACCCGCAAGCTCTGCCTGTTCCAGGTCGAGGGCGATCCGCTAATCTTGCATGACGAGCCGATCCTTGAGAGTGGCCACGTCGTGGGCCTGACTACATCGGGTGCAAAAGGCGCCCGCACAGGCCTGACGCTGGCCTTGGGGATGATCGAGATCGCACCAGGCGAAAAGCTGACAGACACCTGCGCTCGTGATTTCACCTTCGACATCGCAGGCAAGACCTATCCGGCGCGGGCCCTGCCCCGCCCCCATTTGACCCCAAAGGCGAAAGGATGCGCGGATGAGCAACGCACAGGTCCTGATCATTGGTGGCGGCGCCATGGGCGTGTCGCTGATGTACCACCTTACCAAGGCCGGATGGCGCGACGTGGTGCTGGTCGAAAAGAACGACCTCACCCACGGGTCCACCGGCATGCTGCTTAAGCCTGTGCACACATTTTGCGCATAACCCGACCATTCAAGAGCTGCGCGCCACTTCCGTGCGCCTGTATCGCGACATCCTGCCGGAGGAGACCGGGCAGAACTGCGGCTTTCACCGCTCTGGCGCGATGCGCATCACCTCGAACCCAGATCGGATGGATGAGTTCCGTCATGTCGCGGGCCTGTCGGATTTCACCGGATATCCGCTGGAGGTGCTGACGCCCGAACGGATCGCCGAACTGCACCCGCTGGCGAAATTGGACGGGTTGCTGGGGGGCATTTATGAGCCCGATGACGGACATGTGGATCCGACGCTGGCCACCAATGCGATGGCGCAGGTGGCCACGCGCAACGGAGCCAAGATCAGCCGCTACAATGCGGTGCAATCCATCCGGCGAGAGGATGGTAAGTGGATCGTAGAGACCGCCAAGGAGACGTTCCGCGCCACGCATATCGTCAATGCGGCTGGAACCTGGGGCTGGGAGATCGGGCACATGATGGGGCTCAACATCCCGTCCGTACCGGTGCTGCACCAATATTTGGTAACCGACGCGGTGCCCGAAGTTACCGAGCGCATCGATGCCAAACTGCCCGAACTGCCAATGATCCGCGACCCCGAAGAAAGCTGGTATGTGCGCCAGGAACGCGACGGGCTGATCCTTGGCCCTTACGAGAAAGAGGCGCAGGTCTGGTCGGTCGACGGCGTACCGCCCGAGTTTGGCGCCGACCTGATGCCGCCCGATCTGGACCGGGTCGAACACATAATCGAGGCCGCCATGGAGCGTATCCCGGCCCTGATGAATGGCGGCGTGAAAACCGTGGTGAACGGCCCGATCACCTTTACTCCGGACGCCAACCCTCTGATCGGCCCTGCGCATGGGTTGGAGAACGCCTGGCTCTTGACCGGGTCAAGTATGGGCGTGATGGAGGGCGGTGGCTCGGGCTGGTTCCTGGCGCATTGGATGACTCACGGCGCGCCGCCTATGGATGCTTTGGCGGTGGATTCACGCCGGTTCGGGAACTGGGCTGACCGCGATTATCGCGTGGAAAAGGCGATCGAATGCTTTGGCCTGCAGTTCGGCGTGCACTACCCGTTCGAAGAGCGCCCCGCCGGACGCGGCAAGCGTCTGTCACCGCTGCATGATCTGATGGTGGAACGTGGCGCCGTCATGGGCGCGGCCTATGGCTGGGAACGGCCCAACTGGTTCTCGGACAAACAGGGCGACATCGCGCATGAGAGCTTTCGTCGCCCGAACTGGTTCCCACATGTCGCCAAAGAGGTCGAGACCGTCACCACCAAGGCCGCATTGGCCGACCTGTCGGTGTTCTCGAAATTCGACATCACCGGCCCGGATGCCCGTGCCTTCATCGACGGCCTGGGTGCCAACCGCGCGCCTGCCAATGGGCGTATTGGCTTGACCCATGTGCTGACCCCGGCGGGCGGTGTTCTGTCTGAATTCACCGTGACCATGCTCAGCGACACCCACGCTTATCTGACCTCGGCTGCGGCGGCAGAAGAGATCGACATGGATCAGCTGGCAGCCCATGCCGAAGGGTTCGACGTTGCCGTGACCAACCGCTGCGAAGAGCTGGCGGTTATCGGCCTGATGGGGCCGCTGTCACGTGAGATCCTGAGCCAGCATACGGACGCTGATCTGGGCAACGGTTTCCCCCGGCTCAACGCACAGGTGATCGACGTGGCGGGCGCACAGGTGCGCGCGCTGAGGGTTTCCTACTTGGGTGAACTTGGGTGGGAACTGCACATGGACCGCGCCGACGCAGAACAGGTGTTTCTGGCGCTTGAGGCCACCGGAAAACCGCTTGAGATGGGCTATTACGGCGCATATGCCGCCAACTCCATGCGGCTGGAAAAGGGCTATCGCGGCTGGGGCAGCGACCTGACCACCGAACGCACCCTGCACGAAGCCGGTCTGGGCATGTTCGCCCGCGCCAAGGACCGCGCCTTTACCGGGCGCGAGGCAATGCTGGAACGCAAGTCCAAAGATGACCGCTGGGACATGGTCCTGCTCGAAATCCACGATCCCGAGTTCGATCCGTTCTACGCGCACTCTGTCCTGCAAGGCGATGAAATCGTTGGCGTTATCACCTCGGGTGCCCATGGCCATCGCACCGGAAAAACACTGGCGCTCGCCTATCTGCGCGACCGCAGAGCGCGCGAGAATCTCACCGTTTCCATTCTGGGGCGCAGGACGCAGGCCACGATCCTGCCAGACGCACCCTTTGACCCCGAAAACCTGCGCTTGAAAGCCTGAGGGAGGCAAGCATGACCCACCAACCGCTCAACACCGAATGGTCCACCGAGGCCACCGCCGCCCGACGCGACAATTACTACGCCGCCAGTCAGCGCAAGTTTGTCCCCTTCAAGGACCCAATCGTGTTCCAGAAAGGGTCGATGCAGTACCTGTGGGATGCCGAGGGGAACAAATATACCGACCTTCTGGGCATGAATGTCTGCATCTCGGTCGGCCATTCCCATCCCACCGTGGTGGCCGCCGCGATGGAGCAGGCGCAACAGCTGACCCATTGCACGACGATGTTCTACCACCCCACCCCTGCGCATCTGGCAGAAGAACTGGCCGCGACCATGCCCAAGGGCCACGAATGGGTGGTGCATTTCACCAACTCGGGGTCCGAGGCTGTTGATCTGGCGATGACCATGGCGCGCAGCTACACAGGCAATCTGGACCTGCTGGCCTTGCGAACCGCCTATCATGGTCCCACCGCCTCCGCGCAGTCGCTCACCGGCATCAGCGGCTGGCGCCATCCCGGCATGCCCGGCAACGTGGCCTTTGTGGCAGAACCCAACCAATATCGCGGCATCTTTGGCGAAAACGCCGGGGCCGCGCCCTATCTGGACGAGATCGACCAGACCATCCGCACCGCCACCACCGGTCAGATCGCCGGGATGTTTGTAGAAAGTGTCCAGGGCTACGGCGGCATCATCGAAATGCCACAGGGGTATATGTCAGGCGCGGCCGAGCGGGTCCGTGCGGCAGGTGGGCTCTACATCGCGGACGAAGTGCAATCGGGCTTTGGCCGAACCGGTGATCACATGTGGGGGTTCGAGGCGGACGGCGTGGTGCCAGACATCGTCGTGATGGCCAAGGGGTTGGGCAATGGCTTCCCCATCGGGGCTGTGGTGGCGAAGAAAGAGATCGCGGCCCCCATGGCCGAAAAGTTCATGTTCCACACCTATGGCGCCAACCCGACCTCCTGTGCGGCGGGTCGCGCGGTGCTGCAAGTCATTCGCGAAGACAAGGTGATGGAGAACGCTAAGACCGTTGGCGCTGCGCTGCTGGCGCGCCTGCACGAGCTTAAGGGCAAACACGCCGCCATTGGCGATGTGCGCGGGCGGGGTTTGATGCTGGCCATTGAGATGGTCAAGGACCGCAAGACCAAGGAACCCGACGCGGCAACCACCTCCGCCGTGTTCGAACACTGCCGCGCGCAACGCTTGATCCTGTCGAAATCCGGCCCCTTCCAAAGCTCGCTGCGAATGGTGCCGCCCATGTGTCTCACGCTCGAAGATGTTGACCGCGTGGCGGACGGCCTGGACCAGGCGTTCTCATCGCTCTGAAGGTCATGAACTCTCGCGGAGTATGATTGGTATTCACGAGATGGCGCAAGGACATGCGCCAACGCCCGTTCCTGATGGAGCGGGCGTTCTTGTGATCTGAGATCTTGCGGTGATCCGGGAGTGCTCCCGCACCCGAGCGATCCTGGCTTCGCCAGCCCCGCCAACGGCCTTGGGTCGGGCGCCTCGCCTTTGGCTCGGCGCGGTCCCGCTTGGGGCGACTGATTCACAACAAATGCCAAACGCCGAGCGCAGCGAGGCCCGGCCCAACGGGAGGAGGTTTTTCGTCAGAAAAATTGACGACGGGCGGGAGCCCCCCGCCATTTCGCGCACCATGTCCTTCAACACTCCTTGCATTAGTTCGATTTCGCACTATTTAATTCGATATCGCACCAAATGGAGAGCCCTCATGTCCCTTTCTCGCCGGAAGACCCTTGCACTGATTGGCGGCGGTTGCATCGTCGCCGCCACTGCCACTGCCGGATACACCGTCACCCGTCGCCCTAACCAGGCCCTGCGCCCCTGGTCCCTTGCCGGGCAATACGCCGAGCCACGCCGTAACGCGCTTTCCTTTGCCCTGCTCGCCCCCAACCCGCACAACCGGCAGCCTTGGGTGGTTGACCTGTCCCAAGACGATGAGGTCACCCTCAATTGCGATCCGGATCGGATTCTACCGGAAACCGACCCCTTCAGCCGTCAGATCACCATCGGCCTTGGCTGTTTCCTAGAGGTCATGCGCATGGCTGCCGCCCAGGACGGCTATCGCGTCGATCTGGATCTTTTCCCCGAAGGCGAAGACCCGGCGACGCTCGACCATCGCCCCATCGCCCGCGCCAGATTTACCAAAGATCCAAAACAGCGCCCAGATCCGCTCTTTGCCCATGTGATGAACCGCCGCTCTCTCAAAGAGCCCTTTGACACCACTCGTGCGGTTCTTCCGGCCGAACTTGCCACCCTGCAAGCCGCCGCAACCGCAACAACCTTTGGCGGCTCGATAGAGCCTGACGACATCGCCACCTTTCGCGAGTTGTCGCACGACGCGCTGAGGATCGAGATCGAAACACCGGCGACTTACAAGGAAAGTGTTGATCTGTTCCGCATCGGCCATCGCGAAGTCGATGCCAATCCCGATGGCATCGACTTTACCGGACCCATGTTCGAAACGCTTCACATGACCGGCCTATTCACACGCGACGTGGCGCTGGACACAACCTCGTTGGCCTATACCGGTGGGCTGGATGCGGTCTTTGCCAACACCGATACGGCGATGGGGCACATCTGGCTGGTCACCAAGACCAACAGCCGCCGCGATCAGATCGCCGCTGGCGCCGATTGGGTGAGACTTAACCTGGCCGCTACGGGCATTGGCCTGGGCATGCAGCCCCTTAGCCAAGCCTTGCAGGAATATCCTGAAATGGCGGGGTTTTATCGCGACATCCACAACCGCCTAGCCCCAAGCGGAGGAACGGTTCAAATGTTTGCCCGCATCGGTTACGGTCCGCAGGTGGCGCCAAGCCCACGCTGGCCATTGGAGGCAAAACTTGTCCAAACCTGAACAGGACATTCCAACGATCTTTGCCCTTTTCAACGAGATCGGGATCATTAGCCAACTTTCCAGCCGCCTGTTCGAAACCCGTCTGCCCGACGGATTCCTGGTCTCACACTTTGCAGTACTCAACCACCTGACCCGCCTGGGCGATGGCCGCACGCCGCTGTCGATCGCGCAGGCACTGCAAGTACCGAAAACCTCGATGACCCACACGCTCAAAGGGCTGCAAAAGGCTGGGCTAATCGCGTTTGAACCGAACCCCACAGACAGCCGGTCAAAGCTCGTGCGTCTCACGGATCAGGGTCGCGCGTTCCGCGAGGATGCCATCGCAGCCCTTGGCCCGGACATGGCGCAGATGGCCCAGCGCATCGACGTAACGCGCATAACTGACGCCTTGCCAATGCTGGTTGAGGTACGAGAATACCTGGATAAAAAGCGCGAGGGCGAATGATCACCGCATGAAGTGAGGCGCTATTTGACGGCCTTTGAAAACGTAGCAGTCAACCGCTCGTTCAACTGGTGGTGTGGCTTGATGGTTTGCCCATAGTGAAGCTCGGCCAGCGCCGCGATGTCGTTGTAGATGACCTTGACCACACCGTTCGCTTCTTCATACACCAACAGCTTTTGACAAAAGGCGTCCAGCCCGATGGACGGAAACTGCGCCATGGCCACCCCACCCGGTGCAGGACCACCAAAGAGCAACAGCGTTGCCGGTCCCAGATCATGGCCCAGCGCCTTGGCGTCCTGGGTAAAGTCCACATCTGCAAACCAGACCGTATCGCCTTGTGACATGACAGCTGCGCGCAGCCTTTCAATGGTGTCGGAATGCCCATGGGCCGAAGTCAGCTCCAGAACGCCGTAGTTTTCGGTCAACCCCTCGGTTCGGGCCGTAATCGCCTCTACCGGGGACAAAGCTGTTTCAATCTTTGCGCTGAAGGCATTCTCCAGCTCCGCAGACGTCAATCCATGGCGTTTCTCAAGAAAGGCAAAATCGGTGTACATGACCGTCGCTTGACCCGTCTGATCATACGACAGGACTCGCAAAGGCAGATCCAGACCCGCCCTGATGTTCTGTGACAGTATCGCCGTATTGAGGCTGGCATCGGAAAACACCTGCACGCGAGAGGCTGGCATCTCGACACCTTCAGCCGCGGCCAGTCGGGCGTGATCAATAGCCACGACAGCATCCAACCCCGCCGCATCTGCCGCTCTCTGAACGGCTTCGGCATTTTGGTCCACCTGATTTTGAATACTCTGTTGTGCGGCGGCCGTACCTACAACGAGCAGAGCGACAATCGACCCCGCAATGAAATGTCTATTAAGCGTCATGAAGGTCACTCCACCTGTCTCAGGCAATTGATTGCCAGCACGGCGAAAAACACCTCTGCCCCAAGATAGGCCCAAAGCACGATACCGGGCATCCCATCAACCACGATGCTCAACAGACGCCCCATCGCCAGCCCGACCATGAAAAGCACCATCACCCACAGTCCAGTTCTACGCAGCCCGGGCCGAAACACCGCAAGCAGCCAAAAGGCGGCGTTTGCCAGATAGAGCCCCATGATGGCACGAAAGATATGGGTTTGGTTTGTCCCCTCTACGGGAAAGCCAAACAACCATGTCACAGTGGTCTGAGGCATCACCCCATAGGACAAGGCAATTGGAACCAACCCAACAGCGCCCAACAAAAGAACCAATCGATCCGTCACAATAGTCTCCGCTCTTCAATTCAGTTTCAAAGCACAGACGGACAAAGCTTTACCTGCCTTAATGGGTAACACCCAAATCATCTGCTAATTTGATAATATGTTTCCAGGTTGCCAGGGGAAGGGAAATTGGCTTGCCCTGGTTTCGTGTTCGCGCGTCGGCTTCGCGCTCTCCGGGAATCTCTACCTTGTCAAATCCTGCCGCCGGGGGGCAGTTGCGGAACTCGTCCAATATCTCTTCGGCGATGCCCTGCATCTGTGTGGGCTCGCGGTACATCGTGCAATCCATCGCCAGCATCAGCCAATTGCATTCGGTTGTCGCAGGCCCCAACAGCGCCTCGGCGATCATCTCGGCCGCCACAGACAGCGCATACCCCTTGGCTCCGCCTGCCGTCAGGATCGCACCGCCATCAAAATAGTCCTGCGGTTCAGTGGTGGGCGCGCCGTCTTTGTCGATCAACACCCCTTCAGGCAAGTGCGCACCCGCAATCTTGGCGCCATAGACCCAGCCCGCGGCAACAGCAGAGGTGGCAAAGTCCACCACCACCGGGCCACGGTCCCCGCCAGGAATGCCGATGCTGTAAGGGTTTGTGGACATCAGCGCCTTTCGCCCCCCGTACGGGGCAACCAGCCGCCAGTTCTTACGCCCGCCGCCACCAATGATGATGATCAGACAACCCTGTTTGGCGGCCTCTTCAGCAAAAGCCCCCAACCTTCCCGTGTGTCCTACTTTCTGCAAGGCAATCGCCGCCATCCCGCTGACCTTTGCGCGCGCCACCACATCCCGCGTGGCGATGCTCATCGCCGAGATACCGATCCCGCCGTGACCATCGACGATCCAGGCCCCTTGAGCATTCTGCTTCAGCTCGGGTCTCACGTCGGCTTTGAGGTATCCGCTATCGTAGTATCCGGCATAAGGCAGGATGCGCCAAACCCCATGAGATTCGACCCCGGACCAATCGGCGTCGATCAGATGCATCGCCACCTCCTCTGCGATGTCCTCAGGACATCCCTTGGCCGCCATGATGGCCTGCGCCAGAGATCGCGCCTGCGCCGCATCCACCGCCACCCGTTCCGTATCCGCGCTGTACTTGCTTGCCATCCCTGCCCCCGTCGCCGCGCCCATAACGTCCGCTCACAATAAACACACCCGATCTCTGGCGCGCAGAAATTTCGGCTTTTGAGAGATTTGACTGTCACGACACTCAACTCTGACCCAACTCCACCTATGCGGATTGTGCCGACGTTGGACGCTGTATCAACAATGAGCGTTTCCAGCCCAAAGCGGACATCAGTGACCGCAGAAGGATAGGCTCATTCAGAGGTCTAGCAATCCTGAAAACCTCTAATCGATGCTTATCGGCCGCCCTGGCCCATCACCGAATTGCGGTTTGCTTTGTGCACCTGATAGTCCTGATAGGCTTGCGTCCCTGGCTCCGGCACACATGCTGCAAGACCCGAGATGACCCCTACCAGGAACAGACATTGAAGACGTGTCAACATGTACTCACCCTCTGTAGATTTTTCTCGATCCAAGGATAGGTCGATGCACGAAAGAGTCACTGCGCAAAGAGACAACTACTTTCGATCTCGGACACGCATCAAAGGAGAGCCAAAACCAACCGCTCTCAGCCCAAAGCGGACATGGCTGTCTTGCATCTCCGGCGGGAACCGGAGTTTCGCTGTTTCCCCATAGTATTCTGTCTCATTGTGAAAGCAGACATTCGAGAGTCTGGCGTATGGTTAATGATGACTGAGGTTTCTTGAACGGGACCGAGTGTTGTACCTTAACTGGGAAGTATCTCTAATAAGGCTTTACCACGTTCAAAGGTCCACCAACTTGCGATCGTGCCGCAACCGATTGCTATCGACACCCTCAACGTCATCTCCGGGTTTGGCCCCAGCCTTGTGAACAAGGCCAATAGCGGCCAAGTCATCAAAACAATGGCCAGCTGCCCAACTTCAACGCCGATATTGAAGGCCAGCAGGCTTTGCCAGATATTTGGTGAGGTCACTTGAAGAATTTCATGCAGGACGAAGCTGAATCCCAAGCCATGAAGAAGGCCCATCAGGACGGTTGTTACAAAGATCTTTCTGTTGGAAGCGGCCTCCGAGTTGTCCTCTGATACCGCCAGAAATGCCGCATAGATGATAGACAGCGCAATTCCAGTTTCGACGAAAGGGACGAACCAAGCACCAGAAGGTACAAAGCCAAAGAAACCCAGTGAAAGTGTAACACTGTGCCCAACGGTAAACCCAGTGACCCGCCAGAGGAGTGCGTGCAAGCCGCGCGCGCCGATGACAAGGCAAATGACGAACAAAACATGGTCGATGCCTTCCAGAATGTGACGAACGCCCTCCCAGACAAAGGTCGCAATTCCCGCTATTCTGGACCGGGAGATTTCGACCGGTTCCGCCATCAACCCACGGGTTCGAAAGACAAGAGGATCACTGGAACTGTAGTCAAGGATGAGGTTGGCGGTCATTTTCTGGTCAGGCAAGCCAGGGTCCAGAAGACTTGAGAGAGAGTAAGACGATGGCGGGCGCACGAGCTCATAGAATATCGTTACATCAACAACCACGTCGCCAACATAAACCGGTGAAGTGGCAGACAGGGTTGATCCTTTGGAAACGGCATATTTGGCCTCACCAAGGGTCGCAAAGCCAGGTTCGTTGCTCACCCGGTGGATCGAAACGGATTCAACTGTACCAAGCACACGTTCCCCGCCGATCTCTAACACCGTGCCGACTTCTGCGAGACGACCGAGACCAAGCGGATCTGTGAAAACTTCAGCCGGATTGAGGTAGTGAACCACTCTGCCTTCTTCAAACGTGTTTCTAGTAAATGGGGCCGCCGAGGGAAGGCCCTCTCCAGTGGGATCACCCGTTTTGTCCGCTACAAGATAAGGCATTGGCATTCTAAGAAAAACGCGGAGTCCGTCACGGGTGTGTTCGACATGAAACACGCGTACATTGAGGTTCAGAAGAAAATGCGCCTGAACTGCAACTGCCGAAACGACCAAGCAGACGGTTATCCAGACAAGAAGCACTTTTCGCAGGTAGTTAGACATCTGGTGTACGAGCCCCCAACACAGTGATTGCCGAGATTGCCCAGTTTCCCCGGTCTGGCCGAAACTCTACACGGGCGCGATATTCAACTTGTCGACGATGATCGTGGCCCCAGTGCCCGGCGCGGGCGGCTACGCGCCACTGCGCGACGCCTTCGAAAGCTCCTCGGCGATTCATTTTGCCATCGACGATAACGACGTCGGCAACATCAACGACTTTCGCCCGGCCCCCTCCGGGCACCCGGATCGCGAGGTTCGTCTCAAGCTCAGCGGCCACATCCGCGAGCGATGCATTGACGACAATTGGCTCAAGCGCCGCTTTTCGCTCGGCGGGTGATACCTCTAGAGCTGCCACATATTTGTTGGCCAAAAGCCGGGAAAGAACTTCCGCCGCGATCTCGCTATCGGACTGACCTGAACGCGAATTTAGAATTGTAATTGTGTGTTTTCCGGGAAACATGATGCCCACGATTAAGCAGCCAATTGAAACGAGGCCAAAGACAAAGCGCCATTGCACTTCCATCTTGCGGAACGCGATCACACCTGCGCTGATCGAAAGGGTAATGGAGGCAAGCGTCCAAAGCGGTACAAATACAATGCCTGCCGCATGAACTGGTTCGACTTGAGGATTTACATGTCGTTTGAGATGGTTGGTCCAAAAGACTTCAGGGCTATCCGGAGATGCCCAGTCCAAAAATGGCCCTGCAGCATCGGTCAGTGTCACCGGAACTTTCTGGATGGTATCATTGAACATATCCCAGGTTATCGACGCTGAAGTTGGCAATTCCGAAACCGGATAGGTCAGCATCACGCCAACGAACGTCGTGTCAGCAACAAGCGGCGGTGATCCATCAACCACCTCAAACCCGCGTTCTCCCAATGTCAGAAAAGTACCATGGGCTGATGTGGGTTCAACGGAAACACCCGCGATACTCACCGGGTTCCGGGCCGCGAACTCTTCAAGGGCGGCGGCCAGGAATTGCGATTGATACGCAGGGTCCAACTCAAAACCTGTCGTCAGGTTCTGACCGATCCAAGGCGCGAGTTCCCGAACCCGAATAAGGATTTCGTGTCGGATCTCGCGCGACTCGACATACAGGAAAGACGTGGTGCCACTGCGTGTCGAGCGATTGAGATTTGGATTTTTGAATGCAGTTAACCACGGATCTTGCCAGTTGATCGCGAGTTGCATTTCCCTCTCAAAAAAACTGAACCGGGTAACTGGGAGCGAGCGGTCAAACACCATGAACCCAATTGAGGCGGCAGGAGTGCCATCTTCGGCATAAGGTGGACGAATGAATAGAGTCTCGGGACGCGCCCCTTCAAGGTTGTAGAATGCCTCAAGAAAAAGCACATCTGAGTTTGTCGGCGGAGTTGGAAATTTGCCTCCGGAAAGGGGATCGATCATTCCGGCGAATGGGGACGCACGGTCAATTCGTTTCCTGTGTTCAACCTTTAGCAATTGAAACGGCAGCGATTGCCCGTCGGAGCGCGACATCAAGAAATCACTCAGGATATGGCCGGAAATCGGGTCGAACGTCGCCTGCTTCGATTGAGGACCAGACCCAGTCTGTGGTGATAACACGCGTTCGAACAACGCTAAATCCTCTGGATAAATCTCCAGTTCCAGGCGAATACCTTCATCTTCTATACGGAATACAGCGATGTTGTTTGCGACCTCGGCCCCGTTGAACGGGGTCACATCCCCCTTGCAAAGGTCGCCAAAGCGGAAATCGTGAATATTGCCAACAAGTAACTGATCTGTTTTGACAATCTCATCATTGATCGTATCGACGCTAGTGCGCCCTCCATCCAACTATTTCGGATACACAAACGTCATGGATAATCGGGCGCCCCAGCCATCAGGAGCAGACGCTGGCGACGTTAGATAGTAGCGCGCGCCTGCCTGGATCGACACGCGCTGACCGCCAAACGTGAGCAGTTTTGAAATCAGGAAGTTCACCGGAACAGTCCACTCATTCGTGTTCCAGTCGTAAGTTGATTCAGAATTCACAGTGTACGTCCAGGCGTTCTTTGTTGTGTGCGCAAGGAAAGGCTGAACATAAGTCGAGTTGATTTTGCTGCTTTCAAATGACCAGACGTGGTTGGCGAGCCCGCCGATAGTCCAGGGCCCATCCTGCAAGAGCACGACACCGGTAACACCTCCGCCCCACTCGCCCACGCCCAAGTCACGGTTGCTGGACGTGGGCAAATAGAAAATCGGTCCAACGCCCCATGTGAAGGACGAATTGGTTGGGCTGAACCAAAGGCTCACCGTCGTATCTCCAAACCCGTTTTCCTGCCCGGACAGGCCTGAGACATCGTTCTGCCATTTGTATGGAATGATCGTCCGGGTGATCAGGTTCAGATTTTCACTTAGCGAAATCGGTATGACAGGCTGAATGTTCAGCGTAGTTTGATTTCCTTCGGCGCTGCCATAGCCCGAGTCGTAATTGAACTGGAGCGGAACCGAGATCAACGACGCCAGCGGGTTGGACAATTTCTTGGCCAATTCTGAATCATCTGCCGCTGCGGGGATTGAATGCGATGTGATCAGCGCAATTGATACCACCACAATCTTTCCAACCGGGAAATATATCGGGAACTTGACTGCGGTTGACATCAAACTCTTCCTTTCCTGACCCATTAGGTCAAAGATTCAAAACGCCGATCCGCCAAAGCTACAAATATGTTGCTACAGAAAGGCGCACCCGATTAAGGCGCGCCTTTTGCTGTTGGGTCATTTGTCTTCTGGCATTTTGGGCGGGGTGTACTCTTTCCACTTTCCCGCCAGAACCTTGTTGGACGGTTCCTTTTCCTTGGATCTCGGCGCGTCAATGTAGGCCTGCGACACGGACGGTGGCAGTGCATATTCATCTACCGATGCTTCTCGTACGACGATCTTGTCCTTGGTCAGATTGATGACCGTTAGGTCTCGGGCCAAGGTCAATTCGCCATCATAGGTCGTGCGAATGCCCTCTAGGATCGCCTGATAGTTTTCCGGTGACAAAACCGAGTGATAGCCGACGGCATGACGCGGATTAACCTCGGCCATGACTTTTCCAAAAGCTGCTGGTTCGGTATGAACGCGCGTTGCGACATATGTGGCTTGCCTAAGGCTCCAGCCGAAATAAGGCGCTAGCACTTTGGGGGGAGAAATGCCTCATGCGTAGCAAGATCTGCGCCTTTTGCATATTTCACGTACCACTTGTTCGGATACGTGTCTCCACCGAATACATACTTCAATCCGTTCCATTCCAGCGAGTAACTCACCGACCCATCCAAACTGTGGATCGCTGAGCCAGGACCGGATGGTCACACCGTTTTCCTGGTAGACCACTTCGTTTTCTTGCATGTAGTCGAATTCCGTTACCTCAAGCTTGGCACCGTCATCCGGCAATGCGCCAGTGCGACCTTCCAGATCCCACGCATAGGCAGCCTTACTGGCTTCGACGAAGGCTTTGGTACCCAATTCCTCTGTCGAGCCGGTGGGGCCAAAGATCCGCAAAGCTGTGTAGCGTCCGGACAGCCAGCTGCCGACGTGCAATCCCATGAGATCGCCGACATGGTCGACATGTAGGTGGCTGATAAAGACTTTGTCTATTTTTGAGAAATCCGGGCGAATGGAAAACAGGTTACCCATCGAGCCCATGCCGATGTCGAACAGGAACGCATCACCATTGCCAAGTTCGACAAGAAAGGAAATGGACACAGCCGCCTTGGTCTGGTTTGGCATGCCGGTTCCCAAAGCAGTGACCCGCATTTCGTCGGCTTTCAGGATTTCCGTATTCGGGAAATAGCTGGCGGGATAAACGTCGTCGTTGATCTGCGTTGCGGTTCGCCCTGTCGGCAGGTTTTCGGCGTGAACCGACGCAGCGCCGAAAGTCAGGGCCGTTGCTGTGCAGACCAGGGCCACATTTAGACATCGTCTACAAAATTTTGAAAACATAACTTCCTCCATCGTTTCTATTATTCGCATGCGGGGCAGCAATATCGGTTCTCCTGAAATCGGTCCTTGGTCCGAGGATCTCGACTGCTTTCTCCTGTTTCAGTTGCAGACGAGACCGGCGCCGCAATTACAGAAATCGTTAGGGTCATTCAGATTGTCGGCTCTGCAATCACGCACTTCTCGACGCTCGTTTCGACGATGCACGCCAGCTACAGAGCCCGGCGACATCGGGTGGCCAAAATGGTCGATGAACAACGTGCCCGGACCAGTGGCATTCGAAATGTCACCTGTGATCACCTTGACGCCGGGATATGTGATCGTTCCTGCCCCTATTTGCGGGCGTAGCGACAGTTCGACCACGACGTCGACAGGCTGCTTGTCATTCGCAACAATGGACAAAACGGCATTGGGTGGATTTTCGGCAAAACTGTCGTTGCCTTCGGACACCATATCCAGAAAGCCTTGTAAACTCAGAACACCTGCATACCGAACCGGACGGTCGCAGAAGAACGTGACCATCGGGCTGGCGTCTTTCATGGTTATCGTATCACCGGTCATGGACACCGAACCGGCATTGTGCACGAACAACGCTTTGCACTCCTCGGAGCTGCCATCCTGTGCGTGGACCGCAGATATGAGACCGATCACAATCGGGAATGCAAAAGCAAGCGTTCTGCAGGTCTGTTTGATCATTTTCGTCTCCTTGCGTGCGTGATCTCAGTTCGCTGTGTCGGGCAAGCTGCACATTCCGGCGGCCCTTGCGAATACTATTGCTGACCCCGCGCCTTGGTTCGGGTCGTGGCCTGATCAACGAGTTCCATCAGTTCGATCCTCAGATCCTCGCAGATCTGTTGGAATTCAGCCGTTCTGGTCTTTCCGCGTTCTCCTTGCTCCTGAAAACCGCGGAGCGCAGTCAGCGCCTCGCCGAAATCACGGCAGATGGTCTGAAACTTTGGATCGCTTCGTGACAAAGACCCGATTGCAAATTCATCGCTGGGTGACTGTTTCACTAGTTCGGAACACCCGGCAGCGAGATAGTTTTCCACTTGCTCCCCCTGCAAAGACCTCTGGCGGCAGTGAGAAATTCAGCCAGCGGTGCTTCCGTGTGGACGCTCCGTGGCATTCCCAGACTAACAACTAGGGCCGGTGGGCCGGGGTATTGAACATGTTCGGAACGTGTTATGAACATTAAAAATGCTTTTGTTTGAATGTAATACTGGACGAAACACGACACAGCCGGATACTGTTGGGATAGAGTGGATGGAACGAAATCAGCCAGCAGACGCTTCGATGGAAAGTGAGTTTTCCGAACAGAAGTCAGCGCCACCTTCGGAGCAGGTTGCGATCAACGATCAGATCGCGCGTATGTTCCAGAGCTCTCAGTTCGGTGCGAATGATCGTCGACGTGCATTTCTCAAATACATCGTTGAAGAAACTTTGGCCGGACGTGCTGATCGTTTGAAAGGGTATTCGATTGGCGTTTCCGTCCTGGGTCGCTCAGAGGATTTCGACGCAACCGCTGATCCTGTCGTTCGTTTGGAAGCGCGCCGCCTGCGACGCGAGCTGGAACACTATTACCTTACTGACGGAAGTGACGACCCTTTAGTGATCACCATTCCCAAAGGGTCATATGTGCCATCGTTTGACTTTAGGAATGTATCTGCGACATCTCCCAATCCTTCGAAGCGGGACAGCGCGTCAGGTAAGTCCGGTCGACTCGCTCCAAACTGGCTTTTGTTGGTTCTGATTGCGCTGTTGGTGGCCGTGACGGGATCACTTGTGTTTCAAAATCTCAGACCGGAAAATGTACCTACGGATCATGCGGAGATAGACAATAATCTGTGGGGAGAATTGCCGATCGTTGCCGTGATGCCGTTCAACCCGTTGGGAAACAGCGCTGTTGTGTCCGTGGCGGCTCGTGGGATCGCCGAGGACATTACAACTGACTTAGCACGCGTGCAGGGGCTTCGCGTCATATCATACGCGTCAACAGCCAGGTTGTCCGATAAGTCTATCGATCTGGTCGACGAGGGGCAAAAATTGGGCGCCACACATGTCTTACGGGGCAGCCTACAGACCATGACAGAGGGCTATCGGCTCAACATTGGTCTAGTCGACGTGGACAGCCGCAGTGAAATCTGGGCCAAGCGGTTCGACTACAAAACAGCGGAACGCTTCGATACCCAAACCGAGATTTCACGCGAGATCAGCTCCACCTTCTCGATCGAGCTGTTTCCGGAACTGACCTCGCGGATTGAGGATGCGCGCTGGACACGTCGGGACGCCAAAATCCTGTATCAGCAAGCGTTGGACATCATTCACCCACCAAGCGATCCTTCGAGGTTTGACGCGGCGCAATCCTTGTTGCTACGTGTTGTAAAGCTTGAGCCAAATGCTCCACATGGGCATGCGGGACTGGCGTTCGCAGAATCACATCGAACCTGGTTTGGACTTGCTCCGAACACGCAGGAAACGCGCGACGTGATCAGGCAATACGCCGACAGCGCGCTGGACATGGACCCGGCCAATGTACGTGCTCTTTTGACTTTGGGGGTTCTTGAAATTGTGACCGGCAATCCGCAACCGGCGATTAATTTCGGTGAGCGCGCGGTCGAGCAAGAACCGAGCTCCAGCTTGGCCCAGGCCTATCTCGGGATGTTCCTTTTGTACGCTGGCAAGGCAGAACAAGCCATCACGCCGCTAAAGCGGTCTCTAAGTCTGGACCCCCTCAATATTCGGCGGCCCTACAGAAATATTCTGGGGGTGTCTCAATTCCATGCAGGTCGCTACCGGGATAGCCTTGACACGCTACAGGAAAATCTGGACATCGGCGGACCTTCGGGACCACATATGATGGTCTATCAGGCCGCGGGTTACGCTGCGCTCGAGCAATTCGAAGAAGAAAATGAAATACTCAAAAGCCTCTCTGCGTTGATTGCCGAAGGTGAAACGTTCCCGCTCAGATGGTGGCTGGAAAGAGTAGTTTACGATCCAAAAGTGATGCAACCGCTATTGGACGAGTATGCAAAGGCCAAATCTCTGGCCGACACTCGATAACTACTTGAAATCGCCGCGTATCGCCTATGCTCGAAGCGCCTACAACGTAGAGGTGGCAGCGAAAGACCGGTTTGAAGTAGCCGCACCGCGGCGCAGGAAGTTTTGAGAATGTCTCTTTCGGGCCAGGCGTGCGACTTTGCAAAGGCCGCTTCCTGCGCAAATCGGCCATTGGAACCGATGATTCTCGCCGTCAGTTCCCCTGATTGCGGAACAGTCGTGTTGACGAGAACATCGACTCGAGCTCTTCGATCCGCTCCTTGCTTTCCTCCCACCGCGCACCCTGCACTTCGGCGATCAAGGCCTCGACAATCAGCAGGATCGCCATGGTGCTGTCCCAACTCGACGGTGCCTCGACCAGGCCATTGAACGTGTAGTCCGCGCAGCGCCCGATCGGAGAGCCCCATTGATCGGTGAACAGCACCACCGTCACCCCGCGCTCGCTCGCGATCTGGGCAAGTTTCTCAAGATGCGCCTCGTACCGACGGATATCAAAGATCACCAGGACCGAGTTTTTGTCCATGTCGAGCAGGTACTGCGGCCAGACATTGGCGGAATTGCCCAGCATGGTCACGTTGGGGCGGATGATCTGCATGTGGTTGAACAGGTAATCCGCGTTCGACCGGGTAATGCGCCCCCCACCACGTACAGGGGGCGGGATTTGTCTGCCAAAAGCCGCGCGACAGAGTCGAACATCTCGGTATCCACCCGTTCCAACGTGTGGCGCATGTTGGTCCAGACAACTTGCGCAAACCGCATCAGGGGATGTTCCGCACTGTCATCCACCATCCAGGCGTCGCGCTTGGACAGCGGTTGTTTGATCTGCGCCGCGACCTCTTCGCGCAGTGCATCCTGCAGATCGGGAAAGCCATCGAATCCCAGCTTACGCGCCATGCGAATGACCGTGGGTGTCGACACGCCCGCAGACGACGCCAGCTTGGTGATCGATTGCAGCCCGCCCATCGGATAGTCCTGCAACAAGACCGAGGCCAGCTGCCGTTCCGACGGCGTCAACTCGGCGGTATGGTCCTGTAGCAATTGCTTCACAAGCTTGGTTGTCGGGGTCACGGGCAGGCCCTCTTCTTTCGCATCGGCTCTGGACGACGCCAATCGGCAACGTCCGTATAGCATTTGCTACAGCCTAACCAGCAATGTAGAGATGTCTACAGAAATTATATTGACAGGCGATGGCTGGCTGTAACTAATGCTACACATGTCTGCCAAACCCGAGTCACCTCTCCTGTCCGAACTGGAGCGCCCTGCGGCGCGCGCTTTAAACGTGCGCGGCCAAGGTCAGGCATTCCTGGTCTGTGAACACGCCAGCCGTTTCATCCCTTCCAGCTTGAATGGTCTGGGGTTGAGCGACGAGGCCGCGCACTCTCATGCCGCCTGGGACATCGGTGCATTGGAGTTGTCGGTCGAACTGATGGGTGCACTTGATGCTCCACTGGTCCATTCCCGCATCAGCCGTCTTGTCTATGACTGCAATCGCCCCCCGTCCGCACCCGACGCCATCCCGTCCAAAAGCGAGCGGTTCGATATTTCGGGCAATGACGCCCTATCAGACGCCCAGCGCAATGCTCGCATAACCGAAGTTTATGACCCTTTCCGCAAATTGCTGAGCCAATCCCTGGACGCGCGCTCCACGCCGCCCGTGATGGTCACCATCCACAGCTTCACTCCGATCTACCGTGGCCAACCGCGCACGGTCGAATTGGGCATCTTGCACGACGCTGACGATCGCGCCGCGCAACTGTTGCTGAAAGCGGCGCAAGGCAGCGGCCTCGAAACTGCGTTAAACGAGCCCTATTCAGCAACCGACGGTGTCACACACACGTTACGTGAACATGGCCTAAAGCGCGGATTGCCAAATGTAATGATCGAAGTGCGCAATGACCTGATCAATTCGCCTGCGGGCGTCAACCGAATCTCGGGCCTGCTGGCACCGATGCTGGCACAGATGGTCAAACAACTGTCTGCCTTGGAAATAACTGGGGAGGCCACGACATGACCCTCGCGCGGCGCTACATTGCCTGGATCGACGGGATGAACCGGCTCATTGGCCGGGTGGTGATGTACGGTATCTTTGTGATGATGGGCATTCTGCTCTGGTCTTCGATCTCGAAGACTTTCTTTCTGCCTTCCCTCTGGACGCTGGAAATGGCGCAGTTCGCCATGGTCGCCTATTACATTCTGGGTGGGCCCTATTCGATCCAGATGGGCTCCAACGTGCGGATGGACCTGCTTTATGGCGAATGGTCGGTCAAACGGCAGGCCTGGACCGACGCGTTCACCGTGTTCTTCCTGATCGTCTACCTCTGCGTCATGCTCTATGGCGGCTATGACAGCCTTAGCTATTCGTTCCAATACGGTGAGCGCAGCCCCACCGCCTGGCGCCCCTATCTGTGGCCGATCAAGACAATCATGTGTGTTGGTCTGTTCCTTATGCTGCTGCAGGCGATTTCCGAACTTCTAAAAGACATCCTGCGTATCCGCGGAGAAGACATTCCGAAGGAGACCACCTGATGTCATACGAGTTGATCGCGATCCTCATGTTCTCGACCATGATGCTGATGCTGTTGACCGGCCAGCGCGTGTTCGGGGCCATCGGGTTTGTGGCTGTCATGGCCTCGCTTCTGCTCTGGGGGGATCGTGGCGGCTATGATCTGGGCTTTTCGGCGGCGATGAAGCTGATGAAGTGGTATCCGCTGCTGACGCTGCCGATGTTCATCTTCATGGGCTATGTGCTGTCCGAGAGTAAAATCGCCGACGACCTTTACAAGATGTTTCACGTCTGGATGGGCGGCCTGAACGGCGGTCTGGCGATTGGCACCATCGGTTTGATGGTTCTGATCTCGGCCATGAACGGTCTGTCAGTGGCCGGTATGGCCATCGGCTCGACCATCGCCCTGCCCGAGTTGTTGAAACGCGGTTATGACAAGAAAATGGTGACAGGGGTCATCCAGGCGGGTTCCAGCCTTGGTATCCTTGTGCCTCCGTCAGTCGTGCTGGTGCTTTATGCGATGATTGCGCGCCAACCGGTGGGCCAACTGTGGCTTGCGGGCGTTGTGCCCGGGCTGATGATGGCCGCGATGTTCATCCTTTATATCGTGATCCGCTGCCGGATGAATCCTGCGCTTGGCCCCGCCCTGCCCAAAGAAGAGCGCGATGTGCCGATGGCGGAAAAGATGCGCCTGCTGCGCTCTGGCTTGTTACCTCTGGGCATCTTTGCCGCCATGATGGTGCCCTTCGTGAACGGTTGGACCTCGCTTGTCGAAAGCTCGGCCATCGGCGCGCTGACGGCCTTTGCCGCCGCCGTTCTCAAGGGGCGGATGACCCGCGAAGTATTCGAGAAATCCGTTCGGTCAACTTTGGGTATTTCCTGCATGTTCATGTGGATCATCCTGGCTGCTCTGGCCTTTGGCGCGGTCTTTGACGGGCTGGGTGCCGTCAAGGCGATCGAAAGCGTGTTCACCGAAAAACTCGGCCTGTCCCCTTGGATGATCCTGATCCTGATGCAGCTGAGCTTTATCCTGATGGGCACCTTTCTGGATGACACGGCCATGCTGGTCATCGTCGCCCCGCTTTATGTGCCGCTGGTGGGTGAGCTTGGGTTCGATCTGATCTGGTACGGCGTGCTTTACACGATCACCACCCAGATCGCCTATATGACCCCGCCCTTTGGCTATAACCTGTTCCTGATGCGCGCCATGGCCCCACCCGAGGTGACCCTGCGCGACATCTACGGCTCGATCCTGCCCTTTGTATTGGTGATGACTTTGGCGCTCGCCACAATCATGACCTTCCCGCAGATCGCGCTGTGGCTACCCGACTACGTTTACAACAACTGATCCCGGCAACACCGGGGCGCAGAATTGACACCAATCATGGGAGAGTACCAATGACGACAAGACGCAAGTTTTTAACCACCGCCGCCGTCGGCACCGCCGCGGCCCCGCTGGCCACTCCGGCGCTGGCGCAGTCCACTATCAAATGGCGGATGCAGACATATGCTGGCGCGGCCCTGGCCGAGCACGTAATTGATCCGGCGATCAAGATGTTCAACACCATCGCGGGCGATCGCATGCAGATCGAATTGTTCTACGCCGATCAGCTGGTCCCCACGGGTGAGCTGTTCCGCGCCATGCAGCGCGGCACCATTGACGCGGTGCAGTCGGACGACGACTCGATGGCATCGCCCACCGAAGTCACGGTCTTTGGCGGCTACTTCCCCTTCGCTTCGCGCTATTCGCTGGATGTGCCGGTGCTGTTCAACCAGTACGGATTGAACGAGATCTGGGACGCGGAATATTCAAAGGTCGGCGTCAAGCACATCAGCGCGGGTTCCTGGGACCCCTGCCACTTTGCCACCAAAGACCCGATCCGCTCGTTGGCCGACCTCAAGGGCAAGCGCGTCTTCACCTTCCCCACAGCGGGCCGCTTCTTGGCTCAGTTCGGCGTCGTGCCGGTCACCCTGCCGTGGGAAGACATCGAGGTTGCCGTGCAAACCGGCGAACTGGACGGCATCGCGTGGTCGGGCATCACCGAGGACTACACCGTTGGCTGGGCCGATGTGACCAACTACTTCCTGACCAACAACATCTCGGGCGCATGGGCCGGATCGTTCTTTGCCAACATGGATCGTTGGAACGAACTGCCCGAAGACCTGCAAACCCTGTTCCGCGTCTGCTGTGACCAGTCGCACTATTACCGCCAGTGGTGGTATTGGGGTGGCGAAGCCAACCTGCGGGTCAATGGCCCCAAGATGGAGCTGACCTCGATCCCCGACGAAGAATGGGCCACAGTCGAGGCCGCCGCGCGCGTCTTCTGGGACGAAATCGCCGCCGAGTCCGAGACCAAAGCCAAGGTTGTCGAGATCTTCAAGCAGTACAATGCGGACATGGAAAAGGCCGGTCGCCCCTACCGCTACGGCTGATATGAAACAAGTCTGGTCCGCCCTGTGCGGGCCAGACATCCCACACTGAACATTTCCGGGTCATGCAAACGACCCGCGACCACAGAAAAGGTGCGTCATGCTGACATTCGAAACCCTCAAGCAACAGGCCGCCTCGGGCGAGGTGGACACGGTTCTGGTGTGTCTTGTGGATATGCAGGGCCGCCTGATGGGCAAACGCTTTCACGTTCAGAACTTCCTCGACAGTGCATACGAGGAAACCCACTGCTGCAACTACCTGCTGGCCACCGACCTGGAGATGGCTACGCCTGATGGCTACAAGGCCACCAGCTGGGAGGCAGGCTATGGCGATTATGTCATGAAACCCGACCTTTCCACCCTACGTCCGATGCCCTGGCTAGAGGGCACCGTGATGGTGCTCTGCGATGTGTTGGATCACCACACGCATGAACCGGTCCCCCATTCCCCCCGCCAGATCCTGCAGGCACAAGTCGCCCGCGCCGAAGCCATGGGCCTGACGCCGATGATGGCGACCGAGCTGGAGTTCTTTCTGTTCGACCGCACCTTTGACGAAATCCGCGCAGGTGATTTCAGGGATCTGACGCCGATCTCAGGCTACAACGAGGACTATCACATCCTGCAAACCAGCAAGGAAGAGCACGTGATGCGGCCCATCCGCAATCACCTCTATGCTGCTGGAATTCCTGTGGAAAACACCAAAGGCGAAGCAGAGGCAGGGCAAGAAGAGCTCAACATCCGTTACGCCGATGCTTTGGCTTGCGCCGACAACCACACCATCGCCAAACATGCGACCAAGGAGATCGCACATTTCCACGGCCACGCCGCGTCGTTCCTGCCGAAATGGCACCATGACCGGGTCGGCTCGGCCAGCCATGTGCACCTCTCGCTGTGGCGCGATGGCAACCCTGAATTCTACGACGCCGACGCCCCCCACGGGCTGAGCGAGCTGGGCTAAGCAGTTTTGCGCGGGCATGATCAAATATGCGCCCGACTACACCTTCTTCCTGGCGCCTTACGTTAACAGCTACAAACGCTTCATGAAGGGCACATTCGCCCCCACCAAGACCGTCTGGTCGGTGGACAATCGCACGGCAGGGTTCCGTATGTGTGGCGAAGGCACCAAAGGTGTGCGCATGGAATGCCGGATCGGTGGCTCTGATCTGAACCCTTACCTGGCGCAAGCCGCCCTGCTGGCCGCTGGCCTGAAAGGGATTGAGGAAAAACTGGAGCTCGCACCGCCAACGGCAGGTGATCTCTATGAGGACAGCGACGCCCGCGAAATCCCGCGCACCCTGCGCGATGCGGTGGAAACACTGCGCGGCTCGACCATGCTGCGCGAGGCCATGGGGGATTGGGCAGTGGATCACTACACCCGCTGCGCCGAGTGGGAGCAGGAAGAGTTCGACCGCGTGGTGACCGATTGGGAAATCGCGCGCGGGTTCGAAAAAGCTTGATATGTCGGACTGGGGCGCTGCCCCAGACCCCGGAGTATTTTTGAAAAGATGAAGTCAGGGACGTTGGTGCCCCTTAGTTGGAGTTCAGTGATGACTGGAACCGTTCAATGTATCTCACCGATTGATGGATCGGTGTATCTGGAGCGGCCCTTGGCCAGCCCGTCGGAAGCTTTGGCTGCCGCAGCCCGCGCCAAGGCCGCGCAAAGAGAGTGGGCCGCGCGTCCCTTGGCCGAGCGGATTGCTCTGGTCCAGGCCGCTGTGGCCGAAGTCGGCAAGACGACCGACCGCATGGCCGTGGAACTGGCCCATCAGATGGGCCGCCCGGTGCGCTATGGCGGCGAGTTCGGCGGCTTTAACGAGCGCGCCAGCCACATGGCCGAGATCGCCGAAAGCGCGCTTGCGCCCATCGTGGTCGAAGACAGCGATGCGTTCCTGCGCAAGATCGAGCGTGAAGCCCATGGCGTCGTGCTGGTCGTGGCACCTTGGAACTATCCCTACATGACCGCGATCAACACCGTGGCTCCTGCCCTCATTGCAGGCAACACCGTGCTGTTGAAACACGCCGCGCAAACCCTGCAGGTGGGTGAGCGGATGGCTGAGGCATTCCTTGCCGCAGGTGTGCCCCAGGACGTGTTCCAGAACCTGTTCCTGAACCACGACACAACGGCTGAGCTGATCTCGGACCGCCATGTAAATTTTGTGAACTTCACCGGCTCGGTGCGCGGTGGTCAGGCGATGGAACGGGCCGCCGCTGGCACCTTTACCTCAGTTTCTACCGAGCTGGGTGGCAAAGACCCAGGCTATGTCCGCGCGGACGCCGATTTGGACGCTGCCGTTGATACGCTGATCGACGGGGCGATGTTCAACTCGGGGCAGTGCTGTTGCGGGATCGAACGCATCTATGTCCACGAGAGCCTTTATGACGCTTTCGTCGAAAAGGCCGTGGCACTGGTCAAGACCTACAAGCTGGGCAACCCGTTGGAAGCAGACACCACCATGGGTCCGATGGCGCATGTGCGCTTTGCCACAGAGGTCCGTGCGCAGATTGCCGAGGCTGTTGAGGCTGGTGCCGTGGCTCACATCGAGACGATGAAAGCCGACGATGGCGGCGCCTATCTGACGCCGCAGATCCTGACCAACGTGACCCACGACATGCGCGTCATGCGCGATGAAAGCTTTGGTCCGGTTGTGGGCATCATGAAAGTTACCAGCGACGAGGAAGCCATCGAACTGATGAACGACAGCCAGTTCGGCCTTACTGCCTCGATCTGGACCGCCGATACCGACAAGGCCGACGAGATCGGCGCGCAGTTGGAAACCGGCACCGTCTTCATGAACCGTTGCGACTATCTGGATCCGGCGCTCTGCTGGACCGGATGCAAAGACACCGGGCGCGGTGCAGGCTTGTCCGTCCTGGGCTTTCATGCTCTGACGCGCCCCAAATCCTACCACCTGAAAAAGGCCTGAACTGATGAAACTTGTTGGCAACTGGTCCTATCCCACCGCGATGCGCTTTGGCGCAGGACGCATTTCCGAAATCGCTGACGCCTGCGCGGCGGCTGGCATCACCAAACCCCTGTTGGTGACCGACAAAGGCCTGGCTGATCTGCCGATCACGCAAGACACGCTGGACCTGCTCGAGGCGGCTGGCCTGGGTCGCGCGATCTTTTCGGACGTTGACCCGAACCCGAACGAAAAGAACGTCGAGGCCGGGCTGGCAAGGTACCGCGAGGGTGGCTTTGACGGGGTGATCGCCTTTGGCGGCGGCTCTGGCCTCGATCTGGGCAAGACCACTGGCGTTCATGGCCGGTCAGACCCGCCCCTTGTGGGACTTTGAGGATGTCGGCGACTGGTGGACCCGCGCCGACCCTGCAGGCATCCACCCCATCGTGGCCGTACCCACCACCGCTGGTACCGGATCAGAAGTAGGTCGCGCTGGTGTCATCACCAACTCGGTCACCCACGAGAAAAAGATCATCTTCCACCCGCTTATGCTGCCCAAGGTGGTGATCTGCGACCCGGAACTAACCGTGGGCATGCCGAAATTCATCACCGCAGGCACCGGGCTGGATGCTTTTGCCCATTGTGTCGAGGCCTTCTGCTCGCCGCATTACCACCCGATGTCTCAAGGCATGGCTTTGGAAGGCATGCGCTTGGTCAAAGAGTATCTGCCGCGCGCCTATGCCGATGGCTCTGACCTGGAGGCGCGCGCGCATATGATGTCCGCCGCAGCCATGGGCGCAACCGCGTTCCAAAAAGGTCTGGGCGCCATTCACGCCATGTCTCATCCCATCGGAGCGCATCATCACACCCATCACGGCACCACCAACGCCGTCTGCATGCCCGCCGTTCTGAAATTCAACCGCCCTGCCGCCGAGGGCGTTTTGACCCAAGCCGCAGCCTATCTTGGCATCGAAGGTGGGTTCGATGGGTTTGCTGCCTACGTTGACAACCTTAACGAGAGCCTTGGCATTCCCAAGACGCTCACTGAATTGGGTGTCATCAATCCTGATCTGGACGTTTTGGTGCGCGACGCGCTCAACGACCCTTCTACAGGGGGCAATCCGATCGAGATGACACAGAGCAATACCCGCGCTTTGTTTGAAGCAATTCTTTGAAGCACCCGCTTCGGCGCTAAGAGCGCATTGCCAAGTAACACGGCCTCAATCGACGGCGATTGAGGCCGTTTTTTCAATCAAATGACACCAGACGTCCTTCAGCCAACGCCGGTGTGATCCCCCAGCAACAAGTCGATGAATTTCCAATCCGATCTATACGGCCAACGGCTCGTTATGATAGCTGGAACTAAAAAGTGCGCTAACGCACCAAAAAGCAAAGCAAAATATTGGAGCAGGTCCATGAAAAAAACTACTTTGGCAGCCCTTGGGCTGACCACATTGCTTGCGCAGGCCGCATCTGCCGCTGAATTGACCGGTGGCTATGTTGATCTTGGCTATTCTGCCTTTACTGACAACACAAGCGTATCCAAGCGATCCCTCACCGGCTCGGCCGAAGTGGCATTTACCCGTACATTCGCCTTGCAGGGTGATCTGGGGTTCCACAGCTTGAATGCCGTTGATGAAACTGGTGTGAACCTAACCCTTCACGGCAACTTTCATGTAGGCGATTTCACGTCCTTGGGTGTATTTGCCGGGCGCGACAACATAGACAACCTAGACATGAACTTCTACGGTCTCGAAGTTGGGCATGAAGCCGGCCGTGTGGAGCTTGAAGGCTATGCCGCGATCGCAGATCCGGGCAATGGGGCTAACGGCAATGGCAGCCTGCTCGGCGTCCAGGTTCGTGGTAATTTGACCGAGGAAGTTCGCCTCAAGGCGTCCATCGATTACGTTGACGCCCGCAATGGTGTGGACGCAACACGTTACAGCATCGGTGCCGATTATGACTTTGGCCAAGGCGGCGCTTTCTATGCGGAAGCAGGCGGCTTTAATGCCAACGCCGGTAACCTAGGAGCAACCGAGGCCTTTGTCGGTATTGGCTTGCGGTACAATCTGGGTGCCAAACGCGGTACAACCTTTGGCCGTCGCGGTCTTCTGGACAAATTGCCTGGCCTCTAAGCCAAACGCGGAGTCGGCGTTGCAAATGGCGCCGACTTCCTTGCCAACCGGTGCATTTTGCAAAGGCACCATGGGCTCAGGTCGAGTCCAAGTTTCCACGAAAACCCCCACCATTTGAAAGAATGCGCGCTGCCCTTGGCGTATTGCCAAACCGCACGTTTCTTTGGCCATTTCGGCTGTGCAGACTGAATTCGGCAGACAAAGGGGATGGTGGGTGATGAGAGACTCGAACTCCCGACATCTTCGGTGTAAACGAAGCGCTCTACCAACTGAGCTAATCACCCGTGAGGGCGGATTTACCCAAGCTGTCAGGCAGACGCAAGAGGCAAATACAGTCTTTTCTTTAATCTTTTTGGGAACAAACATCCGGGCCGCGATTGGTGCCCCCGTAATGACGACCAGCATCCGCACAAGATGGTGAATAACAACAAATCCCAGATCGGCTCCGACCACCAAAGCCAGAACCGTCATTTCAGCTTGCCCACCAGGCGAAAACGCCAGGAAGGCCTCGACCGGGTCTGCTAGTCCCAGAGAAACGACAGCTTGCGTAATCGCCATCGCCATGACTGCCAGCAGGACAACAAATGCAACACCCGACAGAACATCATGCCTCAACTCAGATCCAGTGATCCCTGAATAGGACACTCCCAGCCCCATGCCGATCACGAATTGCGCAGCAAAGATTGCTTCGGCGGGCGGACGGAACTGCAACACACCAATGAGGGACAAGAAGGCACTGACAATCAGTGGCCCAAGAATCGCGGCTCCGAACAATCCGATCCGTTCGCCACCTTTCCAGCCGACCAAGGCAGCCGCCACCATCAACAGCAACTGCGCCAACAGGAATCGAGCTGGTGGGCGCACCAACCGGATTGTTCAACGAAACACCGTAATATTCGGTCAGCATCAGCGGCGCTATGATCACGATCACCAACACACGTGTTGTGTGTATCAATGACAGAGCCCTGACATCGCCCCCCGCTTCCTGACCAAACAGGATCATATCCTGCAATCCGCCTGGCATCGCGCTGAAATAGGCCGTGACGCGGTCAAACCCGCACACCCGCGTGAAAAACGGCACGCCGATCACCGCGATCAACACAACATATACAGCCATCAGGAGCAGTGTGATGGCCATGTCTGGAAGAGCCAGGGCCAGCTCAACGGTGATCGCACTGCCAACCGCAAGCCCCAGAACGGTACGCGCACTTGCTGAAATCACACCGACGCCCTGCAATCGAACCCCGGCCAGAGCAGCCACGAGGCAGGCGCACATCGGCCCGAACAGAAACGGCAGAGGGAATTGCAGAAACCAGAAAACCCCTGCCCCTATGGCCGCAATTAGAAATGTCGCCACACGGGGCAGCAAGGACATGTTGGCTCCAAACTATCTTTTGTTGGCAATAAACCTGATTGCATTGAACCGGAATAGTCGAAGGCAAAGCAAGGCCCTACATCAACGCAGCAATCTTGTCAGGTTTTGCTAAGCCAAAGCCTAAATCATAAGGTCCAGCGGAAGATCAGCAATGTCACGTAAACGCTGCCCCTCGATCATGGTTTCGACGAGTTCCAACGCATCACGTTGCTGATCCCGCAAGGTCTGGACCAATTCAGAAAGCGCAAAATGATAGACACAATCCATATCCCCGGTTCCCAGAGCAATGGCCGCAATCCGCGACGGCAATGGCTCGGCGGTCACAGCAACAATGTGCGGCAAACGCCCCTTTCGATTTCGGATCAGATTTAGTGCCTCTGATCTGGTATTCTGCACCCGATCAGACCGGATCGTCAGTTTGCAACTGACCGAAGCATGCAACGTCGCCAGTGCACCGTTGGCCTGTCGTAGACTAGAGTTTTCGGCGACATCTTCACCCACCAGATCACTGTGCAGGTTGATCACCGCGTCGGTCTCGGCAGCGCGTACCACAACGACATCGGGCTTAATCAGATAGTCGGTCCCAAGATGGGTTTTGAGCGCCCTGCTGGCATCTGCCAAGCTGCGCAACTCGTCTAGATGAGCATATTGAGCGTAACGCGATATAGGCTGTCCTCGTTCGACCGAAAACCGCCCCGGGCGCAGATGCTGGAACTGCACAAAGCACTCGGCAAGGAACTCCTGACAAGCCCCTTCAAAAAGACTGCCCGACGTCTGTCCAGCGGGCTTTTCCTCTTGGTTCACCGGCGGTCCGATCTTGTCGACCAAGGCGCTCGCGATCTCGCGGCTTGTCCGGTTGGACACGTCAGCGATCGATGGCACACCGCGTGTTTGCGTGATCGGTCCCGCCAGGCACTTGGCATGAAACCTCGCCCGTGCGGCGCGCAACCACGTCATGCTCACGCCACCGCGTATAGTCGCCTTGCCGTGATAGCCGCCTTCAGATTGCGGGCCACAGCCTCGGCGACGGGCGGAGGAAACGCGTTACCAACCTGCCGGTAAGCGTTGGTTTTGCGCCCGGCAAACTGCCAGTCATCAGGAAAACCCTGAATGCGGGCAACCATGCGCACGGTCAAACGGGGCATCCCTTCGAAGTCGGGATCAGGCGCTTCTTCGGCAATGGACTTGCCGTTGACACCCAAGGCTTCCCAGGCGCGGCGAGCGCGTGTGGGTCCCAGATCGGGCCCCCCGTGTTTCTTGGACCCGCCAACAATGGTCGGTGCAATTTCGTCTGCCCCGTCACGCCAGGCATCCACTCCGCTCCAGCCACGCGCGCCCATCAGATCATGAAGCAGTGCCCCAACACTGGGGGGATGCATGTCTCCGCCCTGGGGCCACTCAAATTTATCCATGTATTCGTTTCGCACGGCAACGATGACCACACGAGGCCGCAGCTGTGACACGCCGAAATCACTGGCATTGTACAGGTGCCACTCAACGAGGCCGTACCCCATTTTCTTGAGTTGTGACTTCAGCTTTTGCCGGTAGTCGTGAAACACCGCATCCATGAAACCGCGCACGTTTTCGAGCATCACGGCTTTGGGCCGCACCTCGTCCACGACACGCACGGCCTCGGGAAACAGATCCCGCTCGTCTGCTGCACCCAACTGTTTACCCGCCTTGGAAAATGGTGGGCAAGGCACCCCTCCGGCGACCAGATCAACTCCGGCGAAAGGGCGTGCATCAAAATTGGTCAGATCGGCCTCATCGCCTTCGATGACATTCCACTGGGGACGGTTCAACGACAAGGTCTGGCGACACCATTTGTCGACCTCGACCATTGCCTCGTGCTC
Source organism: Falsiruegeria sp. JB4-1 (assembly GCF_055693495.1). NCBI lineage: Bacteria > Pseudomonadati > Pseudomonadota > Alphaproteobacteria > Rhodobacterales > Roseobacteraceae > Falsiruegeria > Falsiruegeria sp. JB4-1. Next base: position 1,820,098 of record NZ_JBVFTZ010000001.1, on the reverse strand, counting down.
AAATCCCGCCCGCTCAATGCCAAGGGCTTGACCACCGGCGCCCGCGCACAGCTCCAGCGATGTCAGTTTCCCCTGCATAAGATGCCCCCGATTTGGTTTTTACCGACTATCGCGAGATAGAGAACAAAATGTCAACACCAGGGCCGGGTCGTGAGTGGAATTAAGAGACGCACCAAGACGCAATTGACGCTTGGCACCTCAAAGAAACTGCAATTGTAATGACAGCCGAAACACCTTCCGAGCCAAACAGTCAATATCCGCTATGAGCCCAAAGTGATAGTATTGCATTGGCGCAGCGAAGGTCCGGATCGTGCATGGCATTCATCACTACTACTAAAGATGCAAATTAGGTTCGTGCTTCAAACAAATGGGCCTCTTGCGGCACTACAAAGGCTTCGCCCACTCTATACTTTTCAAGTTTTGAGGCCACGTCATTGACGACAGCATTCGTGACAACTTCTCCAGCTTCGCTTAAATCTTTCTCGATCGGCAATGCCATTATCTGTTCGAAAAGGTTATCAAACCGACGTTCAAGTACGATGCTTTGTTGGGCTTCAATTGTGAAGCTGGAACCCTCCAAAAGCGCGCGTATTACATTGCCGTCTCGAAAGGAAAAAGGAGCTTTGGCTTTTGTTGATGCCGCTTCACCAACATGGTCGCTCAAAGCTTCAGACAGTGCTCCATTGAAAGGAGAAATCGCACTCCAGCATGTAAGTTTCAGCTCTCCCCCTTGCTTGAGAACGCGTCGGATTTCAGTCAATGCTGCTGCTTTTTCGGGGAAAAACTGTAAGCCTTGCTGACAAAATGCTAGGTCGAAAACTGCATCCTCAAATGGAAGTTCGCGGACGTCAGAAGCAACATAAGTCGCCTCGTGGGCATCAGATGGATGTCGCTGCGCCGCCAACTCAGTCATTGTCTCATTCAAATCTGCGCCGACAATGCGACCATTCCCTTTTAAGCGAGAGGCGATCTCGCGTGTTAAGGCACCGGTACCACATGCTACATCAATGATATGGGCACCCGCTGGCAAGGGAGTTTTATCTAACGTGGCACGCGCCAAAGGACCAAACATCGCAGGCACACTGTGATCGTCATATTTTTGCGCCGCAGCGTGCGTCAAACGAAACTTATCCAATTCGATCTCCCTCAATCAAAATGCCGCTAAGCTCTCGCGATAAGGTGGTCTATCACGAACGACACGGCTGTGCCCAAGATTTATGGTTGATACTTTTTCTTGTTCCACTCTAGTTTGTACGGGGCTTTTCTTAAGCGGTCATTGGTACGAGTATCTTGAAGGTCCGAAAAGTCCGCACAGCGGCCACTAGACCATCACCGCACCGACAATTTCTGGCGCGTTTTGACGAATTTGGAACTAATGCCAAACGCCCTTCAAAAATCGGAAAATGGTGGGTGATAAGAGATTTGAACTCCTGACATCTTCGATGTGAACGAAGCGCTCTACCACTGAGCTAATCACCCATGACGCGGGGTATTACAGTTACTCCGCAGCCTCCGCAAGAGGTTCTTTATCTGATGGGCCGGTCGACACGCTCTGGCGCAGTTTACATACAATGACACGCCCATTGCCCTTGTCTTCAGTCCGGTTGATACGGAGTTTTCCCAAGGGTTGGAGGTTCAGTTCCCGACCTGAAGCGATGGCCTCTCCCAGAATTGCCAGCGCCGCTTCGATGGCTAAGCTTGGCGTCCTTTTTCTTGACCCCGGCCCGATCCACAACAAGGTCGATCAATTCACGCTTTTTCAGCTCGGGTCCGTCGTTCGACGGCACCACCACATCCGCCGCGGCAGGTTTGACAACCTTGGGCAGTTCAGCCTTTGCAGCAGATGCCGACTTGGCCTCTGTGGTTTTGGGCGCAGCTGTTTTTGCAGTCGCGGTCTTGGAGGGTGCAGTCTTAGTCGTGGTACGGCGCGTGGGCGTCTTGCGCGGCGTGGTTGTGGTGCTCTTTGCCATGGGGTGCCTCATACCTGCTTATTGTTATCTGTTTCCACCTTAGCGACAAAAACCCTTTGAAACCAGAAAACACCGCCAAAAGTTTCCAATCCGTCACATATCGGCCCCAGATTGCGTTGTAATTAGGCTGAAAGAACCCGGTTTGGCTTTACAACGACTAGCCAGCAAGAAAGGGAAATGACTTTGGAATTCGGCTACGCGGACAAAAGCTGCAGGTCTTCTTGATGACCTCACTGACCGCTTGAATTCAAGGCAGACTGGTATCTACAGCAGAGCGCGCCTTAAGCCACGTCATGACCTCGAACACCGGACCATTGTTCTTTGCGGTACGGGGGCTGAGAGCATAAAAGTCGTTTCCATCTGGTTCCCACATCTCACCCACTTCAACCAAACGACCAGCTTCAAGATCATGATCCACCAAAAACCGACTGACCAACGCCACACCCTGCCCTGCTATGGCAGCGTCGACTGCTAACGATGTCTGGCTAAGGCGAAGACTTCGAGTTGACTGGTCTGGCACGCCCAAATACGCAAGATAACTTGGCCAAAGATCATGGGCATCATGGATTTTCGGCTGTCTGGATAGGGCGTCTGGATCCAGTGGGTGGCTTCCGTGGCCAACCAACGTCGATGAGGCGACCGGGATCAGCGTTTGCTTAAACAGCCGCGTCACTTCCAGCGACGCACCAAAGGGCGGCGATCCCTGGCGTACCGCGAGGTCTATTCCGTCGCTATGAAAGCTTGACACTTTTTCCGTCGCCACAATCCGCAAATCGATATTCGGATGAGCTGCCGCGAAGTCTGGCAGATTGGGGATTAACCATTTCGCAGCAAAGGTTGGGGTGACGCTGATCAAGACCTTGTTTGGTTCTGGCTTCAACTCGGCGGTTGCGGATCGAATGTCGGCGAACACCCCCTCTATCCGGCTGTGATAGCTCCGCCCTGCTGATGTGAAGACCAAGCCCTTCGGCACACGTTCAAACAAGGTTACATTTAGATGCGTTTCCAGGTGGCGCACTTGTTGAGCGACGGCCCCTTGCGTGACGCCTAACTCATCTGCGGCCGCGCGGAAGCTGAGGCGACGGCCTGCTGCATCAAAAGCACGCAGACCGTTGAGAGGAGGAAGATTGATCATTTTGCAATAGTATTCCTACTGCCTGAAAACATCAATTCTCGCTCTGAACCGATAGATAATTGTGCGATACCGTTAGAAATCACAGAAGGAGGCTCCACTATGACAGTAGAAAAAGTAGCGCTAATCACAGTCGCGCGGCAGTGGTATGGGCGCAGATGCAGCACGCAAACTGGCGAAAGATGGGTTCAAAGTCGGGGTGCTCTCGTCTTCCGGCAAAGGTGAGGCGCTTGGTACTGAACTTGGAGGCTTTGGCGTCACAGGCTCCAATCTTGACAGCGAAGCCCTGACCGCGCTGATCGAAGGGGCAAAGGAGCGTTGGGGCCGTGTAGATGTGTTGGTGAACTCAGCAGGCCACGGGCCAAAAGGTCCAGTTCTCGAAATCAGCGACGAGGATTGGCATCAGGGTATGGAAGTTTACCTGATGAATGTGATCCGCCCGACAAGGCTCATCACGCCCGTGATGCAAGCGCAGGGTGGCGGAACAATTGTCAACATCTCGACATTTGCGGCATTTGAACCTGACCCGCTCTTTCCAACATCAGGCGTCTTCAGGGCCGGGCTGGCGGCATTTACCAAGCTCTACTCGGACAAGTATGCACCGGACAACATCCGCATGAACAACATACTGCCCGGCTTTATCGACAGCCTGCCTGAAACCACCGACCGCAAGGCCCGGATCCCAATGGGACGCTACGGTTACGCTCACGAAGTCTCTTCTTTGGTGTCTTGGTTGGCCTCCGAAGATGGCGGATACATGACCGGTCAAAACTTGCGTATCGACGGAGGTCTGACACGCGCCGTCTGACGACCGCTTTCGTGTCGAACGGGGCAAGAAACTGTGCCCCACTGAAACAGGATCACAAGTCCCCAAAAAAACAGGCAGGGTCAATTCTGACCCTGCCTGTTTTTGACTAAAATTGTTCGCCTGCTTAGTGCGCGGTTGCAGCGGGTCCTTCCCCACCGGAAATCGCGGCTTTGGCTGCAGCGGCTTCTTCCTCGGCAGCCTCGTCCCATTCAATGGGCTCCGGCTCACCGACAAGCGCATGCTTAAGAACTTCTGAAACATGTGAAACCGGGATGATTTTCAGCCCTTCTTTCACATTGTCCGGGATCTCTGGCAGATCCTTTTCGTTCTCCTCTGGAATCAGAACCGTTGTGACGCCACCACGGAGAGCAGCCAACAGCTTTTCCTTGAGACCACCAATAGCACTCGCGTTGCCGCGCAAAGTCACTTCGCCTGTCATGGCGATGTCCTTGCGCACCGGCAATCCCGTCAGAACCGAGACTATGGCCGTAACCATGGCCAGACCCGCGCTTGGGCCGTCTTTTGGCGTGGCGCCATCGGGCACGTGCACGTGGATGTCCAGTTTGTCGAACTGCGGCGGTTTTACCCCGATCTGCGGGCTGATTGAACGCACATAGGATGAAGCCGCCTCGATCGACTCCTTCATCACGTCGCCCAGTTTGCCGGTGGTTTTCATCCGACCTTTGCCCGGCAGGCGCAGCGCCTCGATGCTCAAAAGCTCGCCACCGACCGAGGTATAGGCCAGACCAGTGACAACACCCACCTGATCCTCTTTCTCAGCCAAGCCATAGCGATACTTCTTAACGCCCAGGAAATCGTCGAGATTATCGCTAGTTACAGTAACTTCTTCAGCTTCTTTCTTGACGATCTTGGTCAGCGATTTCCGCGCCACCTTGGCGATTTCACGCTCCAGGTTCCGCACGCCCGCCTCGCGGGTATAGGTGCGGATGATCTCTGTCAGCGCCTCGTCGGTCAGTTCAAATTCCTTGGCCTTAAGACCGTGGTTCTTGACCTGCTTTTCGATCAGATGCTGCTTGGCGATCTCGCGTTTTTCGTCCTCGGTGTAACCCGACAGTGGAATGATCTCCATCCGGTCCAGAAGCGGCCCGGGCATGTTGTAGCTGTTGGATGTGGTCAGGAACATCACGTTCGACAGGTCATATTCGACCTCAAGATAGTGATCCATGAACGTGTTGTTCTGTTCCGGATCCAGCACCTCCAGCATCGCCGAAGACGGGTCACCGCGGAAGTCCTGCCCCATCTTGTCGATCTCATCGAGCAAGATCAGCGGGTTCGTGGTCTTGGCCTTCTTCAGCGCCTGAATGATCTTGCCCGGCATCGAACCAATATAGGTCCGGCGGTGACCGCGAGATCTCGCTTTCGTCGCGCACACCACCCAAGCTGATGCGGATGAACTCACGGCCGGTCGCCTTGGCAACCGATTTACCAAGCGAGGTTTTACCAACACCCGGAGGTCCAACAAGGCACAGGATCGGCCCCTTGAGCTTCTTCGAGCGCTGTTGCACGGCCAGATATTCGACAATGCGTTCTTTGACCTTCTCAAGACCATAGTGATCCGCATCCAGGATCTCTTGAGCGCGGCCCAGGTCTTTCTTGACGCGGGATTTGGTGCCCCACGGGATCGACAGCATCCAGTCCAGATAGTTGCGCACCACGGTGGCCTCGGCCGACATGGGCGACATGTTCTTGAGCTTTTTCAGCTCGGCATCGGCCTTTTCACGGGCCTCTTTGCTCAGCTTGGTCTCGGCGATCTTGGCTTCCAGCTCGGCAACCTCGTTGCCGCCGTCCTCGCCATCACCCAGCTCCTTCTGAATGGCCTTCATCTGCTCATTCAGGTAATATTCACGCTGCGTCTTCTCCATCTGGGATTTGACGCGGGTTTTGATCTTTTTCTCGACCTGCAGAACGCTCATCTCGCCCTGCATCAGGCCATAGACCTTCTCCAGCCGCTCGCTGACCGACAGCGTTTCCAGCAGTTCCTGCTTCTGCTCGACCTCCAGGCCCAGGTGGCCCGACACCAGATCGGCCAGTTTCGCCGGTTCAGTGGCTTCACCCACAGCCGCCAGCGCCTCTTCGGGGATGTTCTTGCGCACTTTGGCATAGCGCTCGAACTCATCACCGACCGAGCGCAACAGAGCCTCGGTGGTGGTCACGTCACCCGGCATCTCGGTCAGATATTCGGCACGCGCCTCGAAGAAGTTATCGTTTTCCAGAAATTCGGTGATCCGCACCCGTGCCTGCCCTTCGACCAGCACCTTGACGGTGCCATCGGGCAGTTTCAGCAGCTGCAGCACATTGGCCAGCACGCCGGCCTTGAAAATTCCGTCCGTGTCCGGCTCATCGACCGACGGGTCGATCTGGCTCGACAGCAGGATCTGCTTGTCATCCTGCATCACCTCTTCCAGCGCGCGCACCGACTTCTCGCGACCCACAAACAGGGGCACGATCATATGCGGGAACACGACAATGTCGCGCAGCGGCAGAACGGGGTATGAGGAGTTGAGAGGCTCTTGCATGCTCTTTCCTTATCGTTGGCAAGACGGCACCGGTCCCTGTTGCAGGCAACACTCGGCCATCTCCGGTCATGGACTGAATAGGTGGGGCAACCTGCCCCCCATTTCAACCTCACGGTTCAATTCGTGACCAAGACAATGACCTGCCGCGGAACGGGCTGCAAGGCAGGAATCCTGCAATGGTGAATTTTCAATGATCGCATCGCAATCGGAACGTTGTGCGGGACGGCGGGCGGGGCGACGTGTTTGCACGAGCGGCGCACCGCCGACTGGTTTCAATATACGCGCTGAACCGCGCGTGATAGGAAAAATCCGTGCCCATCCAGGTTCCAGCATTCCAACCCCTTGCGAGAGGAATGACATGTGATATCGCCGAATTCTCCGGTCTGTCCGTACTCCGCACGTGAATACCCATCCCGATTTCGATCCACCGGGCCACACAGCATCAAAACACGCCCTCTGTCATTCATTGAAAAACTGTGACCCCACCCAGAATTGCAGTTTTGCGGTCTGGGTTGCGCTGGTGCGCTGCGGTGCTCGATGATCGTGCAATAAATGTCTGCAAAGTTGGCTTCCTGTCCTACTGAACATTGAATGTTCTCAGACGGCGTTTCAAAAGTCCAAATATCCGCGATGCTTTCGGCAGCACCAAAACCCAAATTCAAAACAGCGATCAAACCTACGCGCCGCAACATCGAAATCCCCCTTCCAATAACAATAAGCTATGAAATCAAAGGTATCACGAAGCACCCAACCTGTCATCCTGGGGGCGTTTCACTGCACCGAAAATGCAGATTCTCACTCAGTTCGGCCAAAGGTTATCCAAAAATGCACCCGCAAGCCCAAGCGCCGGGACAAAGCTCCAAAATCAGATCGGCTCGATATCCCCTTGCGCCCGCTGCGCATGGAACTCAGCCTGCCAGGCCTCAAACATACCGGCCCCAATCGCGTCGCGCATTCCGGCCATGATCTCCTGAAAATAATGCAGGTTGTGCCAGGTCAGCAGCATCCCCGAGATCATCTCGTTCGAGCGGTACACATGATGCAGATAGGCGCGTGAATAATTCGAACACGCGGGGCAGCTGCATGCCTCATCAAGCGGGCGCGGATCGTCCGCGTGGCGCGCGTTTTTGATATTCACCACACCGTGGCGGGTAAACACCTGCCCTGTCCGCCCCGAGCGCGACGGCAACACGCAGTCCATCATATCGATGCCACGCGCAACAGCGCCCACGATGTCATCGGGTTTGCCCACGCCCATCAAATAGCGCGGCTTGTCCTCAGGCAGGTATCCGGGCGCATAATCCAGGCAATCAAACATTGCCTCCTGCCCTTCACCCACAGCCAGACCGCCAACCGCATAGCCATCAAAACCAACCGTCTTAAGCGCCTCGGCGCTCTCCTCACGCAGATCAGGTTCAAGTCCCCCTGCATGATCCCAAACAGCGCATGCCCCGGCCGATCGCCGAATGCTTCCTTCGACCGCTCCGCCCAGCGCATCGACAAGCGCATGCTTTCCGCAATCCGGTCCCGATCTGCGGGCAGCGCGGGGCATTCGTCAAAACACATCACGATGTCACTGCCCAAAAGCTTCTGGATCTCCATCGAGCGTTCCGGCGTCAGTTCATGCTTGGAGCCATCAATGTGGCTCTTGAAGGTCACGCCTTTTTCGGTCAGCTTGCGCAGCCCCGCCAGCGACATCACCTGAAACCCACCCGAGTCCGTCAGGATCGGCCGCTCCCAGTTCATGAACTTATGCAAGCCACCAAGGCGGTCAATGCGCTCCGCCGTAGGACGCAGCATCAGGTGATAGGTATTGCCCAGCAGAATATCCGCCCCGGTTGCGCGCACACTCTCGGGCATCATCGCCTTGACCGTCGCGGCCGTGCCCACCGGCATGAAAGCAGGCGTACGGATTTCGCCGCGCGGCGTGTTGATCACGCCGGTCCGGGCCTTGCCATCTGTGGCCTTCAAATCGAATGAAAAACGCTCGGTCATGTTACGTCCTTGGGGCTCTTGCAGGCAGATACGCTCAGCCTGCAGGGTTTGCCCCATCGTCCTAACCAATGCAAGCCGTCAAGGCAGGCTGGCTACCTGCCCTGTAAACAGGTTCACAACAGCCTTGCCATCAATGCCCCGGCACACCCGCACTCTGGATCCGGTGTTCACTGCGCGCGTCGCCCCTACCGCTTCACCAATAAGCTCGACCCGCACGCCTGTTTCCACCATCTCGAACAGATGCGGATGGGTGCAGGCAATAACAGCGGTGGAATCATGCAATCCGCACCCGTCTTCGCCTGCGACGTTCTGATAGAACTCCAGATAGAACCGGGAAATTTCGCGCAAGAACCCGCCCGTCTTGGCCGAAGCCTGTGCCAGCCCTGCAAAATCCTGCGCTTGGTAGAGCGTCTGCAGGGTCACATCCAACCCCACCAATACGATGTTGCCCTCTGCCCCCAGAACCTCTGCCGCCGCCCGTGCGTCGTGATAAATATTCGCCTCGGCATGTTTGGTGATGTTGCCCGGGCAAAACACCGCCCCACCCATGATCACCAACTGCGCCAGATTGCTCAGGAACTCAGGGTCCAGCTGGATCGCATCGGCAATGTTCGTCAATGGCCCGATGGCACAGACCGACAGCTCGCCGCGATGCGCACGTGCCATGTCCACCAGATACTCGGCCGCAGACAAGGGATGATCCGCGCCAATTTGGGGGATGTCCGTCAAATCCCCGAACCCTTCGTCCCCGTGCACATAGGCCGACGGCTCATAGCTGCTCGCGCCATAGGGCAGCGCCGCCCCCGTCGCTACCGGCAGGTCGGCCCCCAACAGGTTCAACAGATAGCGCGCGTTCCGGCTGGATTGCGCCACATGCGTGTTGCCAAACACGGTGGTCAGCCCCAAGAGTTCGATCTCTGGGGCCGCATGGGCATAGGCAATCGCCATGGCATCGTCGATGCCCGGATCCGTATCAATGATCAGTTTCATGCCTGCCCTTTACGCCGATCTCGACCGCCGCGCCAGCCCATCCGAGAGGCCCCAACACCGCCATTTCCCCTTGTCAGCCTCCTGCCTTCTCCTCATACCTGTCTTGAAAACGGGCAACTCAACCCCTAAATGTATACAATTGTACACAAATGAAATAAGGAGCAGTAAATGACAGAAGAACAGATCCTTGGCCTGATCACACAGAACATCGTTCTGGTTCTGGGTGCCATCTTTATCGTGGTGGTCATCCTCAAAGGCATCAAGATCGTGCCTCAGTCGGAAAAATACGTGGTCGAACGGTTCGGCCGCCTGCATTCGGTGCTTGGGCCGGGCATCAACTTCATCGTGCCGTTTCTGGACGTGGCCCGCCACAAGATCTCGATCCTGGAGCGCCAGCTGCCCAATGCAACGCAAGACGCTATCACCAAGGACAACGTGCTGGTGCAGATCGATACCTCGGTCTTCTACCGCATTCTTGAGCCGGAAAAGACCGTCTACCGCATCCGCGACGTCGATGGCGCCATTGCCACCACCGTGGCCGGCATCGTGCGTGCCGAGATCGGTAAAATGGACCTCGACGAGGTGCAATCCAACCGTGCCCAACTGATCGGTCAGATCCAGCACTCGGTCGAAACCGCTGTTGACGACTGGGGCATCGAAGTGACGCGCGCCGAGATCCTCGACGTGAACCTGGATCAGGCCACCCGCGACGCCATGCTGCAACAGCTCAATGCCGAACGCGCCCGCCGTGCGCAGGTGACCGAGGCCGAGGGCATGAAACGCTCGGTCGAATTGCAGGCCGACGCCGAGCTTTATGCCGCCGAGCAAACCGCCAAAGCCCGCCGCATTCAGGCCGAGGCCGAAGCCTATGCCACCGAGGTTGTTGCCAAGGCCATCGCCGAAAACGGCATCGAGGCGGCGCAGTATCAGGTCGCCCTGAAGCAGGTTGAATCGCTCAATGCGCTCGGCAACGGCAGCGGCAAACAAACCATCGTCCTGCCCGCGAACGCGATCGAGGCCTTTGGCGACGCCTTCAAGATGCTGAAAGGAGGCAAATGATGGCTGATCTCTGGTCCGTCTGGTGGGTCTGGATGGCCGCCGCGCTGGTACTGGCCATTGTCGAGGTTCTAGCCCCCGGCTTCATCTTCCTGGGCTTCGCCATTGGCGCTGCGATCACTGGCCTCATGCTGCTGATCGTACCCATAGCTTGGACCCTGCCCGTTCTGGCCTTGATCTTCGCCGCCCTGTCGCTGGCCGCCTGGCTCATCCTGCGCCGCAGCTTTGCCCTGCGCACCGGTCAGGTGAAACACTTCGAGGATGACATCAACGGGTGACCCCCCGCGCACCTAAGAAAGGCCGCCCTCCTTGGGCGGCCTTTTTCGTGAGTGTTGCCTAGCGCGCAAGCCATTGCGTCAGCCTATCAAAGAACGCCTCTTGCTCTTCAATAAACGGATAATGGCCAGAGCTTTCAAAAATGGCGACTTCGGCATTCGGCATCACGGATGCAATGCGTTCGGCGCCGGGCTCGGGTGGCGTGATCCCGTCATGACGACCTGAGGCAACCAAAGTTGGCGTCGAAATGCCGGGCAGTTTTTCCAACGTGTTGAACCCTCCCAGCAAAGCCCCCGCTGCATTCCAAGCCCGATACTCATAGACGGTTCGCGCATCCAGATCCGCGCCGACTTCGGGATCCCACTCGTGGAAATACATCTGCACCACAGGGTTCCAGGTGGCCTGCCAATCCGCGTTGTCTGCCATCGGCTGCGAGAAGAGCTTGCCAAAGGCCGCCATTTGTTCGTCGCTACCGGAAACCGTCGGCTGATAGTCGAAGGCCAGCACAGTGTCGATCAACACAAGCCCATCCAGCCGTTCTGCGTGACTGGCCGCAAATTCCTGCGCGATAAATCCGCCATAAGAATGGCCAATCAGCGTAAATGTGTCGTGCCCCAATGTCGTCATCAACGCCGCCGCATCCGAGGTCAGGCGCTCAAACGTCATCGAAGCATAGTCATCGGGTTTGTCGGACCGTCCATTGCCGAAGTGGTCATAGTAAACCACAGTATGCGTCTCGGACAGCTTGTCAAAATAAGGACGCAGGTAATCATGGCTTAGCCCCAGACCACCGTGCATCATCAAGACCGCCGGTCCCGATCCAAGCGTTTCATAATATAGGTTTGCACCGTTGATCTCGGCTGTGTCGGCGAAAGCGACGGTCATCTGAGCGCTCAGGACCGCCGCGCCAACTGCATGTGTCGTCCAGTTCATGGGTCTACCCTGTCTTTGTGCCAGTTTCGATTGGCATTTGTGTTGCCCGCAAACAGTAGACCACTTTCGAAGCCGTTCGTTATCCTACAGGCGCAACAGGACGCGGATGCGTGCAAATGTCAAATTACTGAAATTCAACGGCTTAAGACCTGCATTACCAACAAAGCGCAAATACAGGGGACGTGTTCAATCTAGAGGTTTCCGCCTTCGAAACGCAGGCGGAAATTGCGGTTGGACACGATCAAGAGCACTCGTAGCTGAGATATCGACCGCCTTAGAGGTGTTTGCTGCCCCCGGGACCTGGGGTGAATACCCCGAAGTTTGACCATTCAAAGCCCTCCCCGCCACACTATTTCGCGGCGTCACAGATCACCCATTCAATCACCATCATACGTCTGGCACGGTCAGGCCCGCATGATCACATAGCCAACGCCCCACTAGCGACCGCACCCGCCACCAACGCGCCCAGTTCGTCGCCCACGCCTTCTCCTGATGTTCTTCCGTACCAAAACCCGCCCGCGCATTGGGCAAGTCATTCCAAGACCAAACAATTCGGGCAAGACCGTCTAGATGCAAAGGGCTTTGGCGAATTTCTTAGATGCCCCAGTACAGGCCGGACACCTGCTGCACTGCGGCGCATTTCAGCGGTGCACGCTTGGTGCACGCGTAGTGCACGGATGTCACAGCCCCCTCAGCCGCGATCCTTTTGCGCCTGCGGCATGAACACGCGACCTCTGGACGCCACATTGCGCTTTCCCTATATAATCACTCAGGAAGCAGATCGAGGCCCTGATGACCCATCTCGACCGAACCCATGGAAGGCGCGCCGCTGATTGCGCCGTCCTCTGTCAATCACCCGCTGTATGACGCCGTGGTGGATGCGTGCAGGAGCGTCTATGACCCGGAAATCCCGGTCAATATCTATGAGCTGGGTCTGATCTACACAATTGAAATAAACGAGGAAAACGAGGTTCGGGTGATCATGTCTCTGACCGCCCCCGGTTGTCCCGTTGCTGGTGAAATGCCCGGCTGGGTTGCCGATGCCGTTGACCCGCTTCCCGGTGTCAAACAGGTTGATGTCGAACTCACCTGGGAGCCACCCTGGGGCATGGAAATGATGTCGGACGAAGCCCGCCTGGAACTGGGATTCATGTAAGCCCCTGTTTTTACATGGACTTATCCACAGGGCTTTGCGAAGCGTCACAAAAGATTTGCTGCTTCGTTACCAAAACGACCGATCAATGTTACAGTTGCCGCGCAACACTCCGAATAGCTAACAACGTCGGAGAATTCCCATGCGCTTTACCTTGGCCAGCACAGTACTGATGCTGTGCCCCACGCTTGCCTTTGCTGTAGGTGGCAACCAATCCAATACGGCCGAACCTGCTCTGTCCTTTGGCGACCGCCCCGCCTATCTGATCGACAAGCTGCCTGAGGGTGCGCTGAAATCCAAACTGCAGTCTTGCGAAGGTCAGACACCCAAACGCAGCCTGTTTTCGATCGGCCACCGGGGTGCGCCTTTGCTTTATCCCGAGCACACAGTGGAATCGAATGTGGCGGCGGCCCGAATGGGCGCAGGCATTCTGGAATGCGATGTGACATTCACAAAGGATCACGAACTGGTCTGTCGCCACGCCCAAAACGATCTGCACACCACCACCAACATTCTGGTCAGTGACCTTGCCGATACGTGCAATGTACCTTTTACTCCGGCGTCCGGTGACACTCCTGCCGCTGCTGAATGCCGAACGTCCGAGCTGACGTTGGAGCAGTTCCGCACACTCAAGCCCAAGATGGACAGTGCAGACAAAACCGCCCGAACCGCAGAGGCCTATCAGGGTGGCGTCGCACCTTGGCGGAGTACGCTTTACATAGATGGCGCGCGCAGCATGACGCACGCCGAATCCATCGCGCTATTCCGGGATCTGGGCGCCAAGTTTACACCAGAACTAAAGTACCCTTCTGTTGACATGCCACATGACGGGTTCAGTCAGGCCGACTATGCGCAAAAGCTTATTGACGAATACAAGGCGGCGGGCATCCCCGCTTCGGATGTCTGGGCACAATCCTTCAACCTTGAAGATGTACTCTATTGGATCGAGAACGAGCCGGAGTTCGGCAAACAAGCGGTTTTCCTGGACAACTCCTATGACATCGAAGGTTTCGATCACACCAACCCGGCAACCTTCCCTCACGACTTTGCCGAGCTGAAAGCCAAGGGTGTCAACTACATCGCTCCGCCGATGTGGATGCTGCTGACCGTAGAGAACAACAGAATCGTGCCGTCTGCATGGGCCATGGCCGCCAAAGCAGCTGATTTGAAACTAATCACCTGGACACTGGAGCGTTCGGGCCCATTGGCCAACGGAGGTGGGTGGTATTTTCAGTCAGTCATGGATCTGACTGAAAATGACGGCATGTATTTCCAGGTTCTTGATGTGTTGGCTCAGGACGTTGGCGTCGAAGGCGTGTTCTCGGACTGGCCTGCAACTGTGACGTACTACGCGAACTGCATGGGCCTCTGACTCTACAAACATCAGCCTCATAGCCGGAACCGTTCCTGCCCAAAGGGAACGGTTCCTTTTTTGTGTTGTACATACCCCTTGAGACTGCGGGGGCCGCGCCTTAAGTTACAGACAACGCGCGATGGAGATTTTCATGTTCGGCATTCCCGGCAAACAGGCAATTACAATGACGCCCAAGGCGGCGGAACAAATTGCCAAGCTCATGGCAAAAGATGGCCACAAAGGCTTGCGGATTGGCGTCAAGAAAGGCGGTTGCGCAGGCATGGAATACACCATGGAATACGTAAACGAGAGCGATCCCAACGACGAGGTTGTCGAACAGGATGGTGCCCGTGTCATGATTGCCCCAATGGCTCAGATGTTCTTGTTCGGAACCCAGATCGACTATGAGGTTTCGTTGCTTGAAGCTGGTTTTAAGTTCAACAATCCCAATGTTGAGGATGCCTGCGGATGTGGCGAGTCGATTAAGTTTAAGGACGCCAACGAGCTGCAACAGGGCGCCTGAAACACCTTCTGATTTGGTAACCAGCCAACAACCGGAAAACTGGGTTCTGTTGCCTCTTTCGCTGCGCGATGCGCAAGCGACCGAACTGCTTGAGTGGGTCAACTATCCCGTCAGAACAAAACTCTGCCGATTGGTGTCCAAGTGCAGGGTACCAGTGCAAAACTAACCAACCAGCAACATCTATTGCAAAAAGGCGGTCAGTTTTTGGCCCTCATCACTCTGGAAACCAGAGTGATCTCAAAGTTTTTGTGATCAGTATGCTCAACTATGGATTGGTGGGCCTTGAGTTACACCTGCGACACGGCCTGCCTGGACGGTGCACGCTTTTCCTGTAAATGCACATAAGTCTCATCATACCGACGTGTCAGGTGTTCGCCCGCAGTAATCACCTGCCCAGATCCCGGAGGGGCGACATTGGTGTTATAGGATGGATTGAAAAACAGCGGAACGGACACACGTTCCTCGTGGCTTCCAATCACTCGGTGCTGCGTTGCTTTGACCTGCCCCTCTGTCCAGAACTCGAGCATCTCACCAAAGTTGATCACGAATGTTCCAGGGTGGACGGTTATACCTTGCCAAGTTCCATTGGGCATCTTGACCTCAAGCCCCGGCACTCCGTCTGTTGCCAACAGAGTCAGGCAGCCATAGTCCGTATGCGCAGCGATCCCGAAGTCACGTGCGCCTGCCCAGCTGGGACGCTTGGGATAGTAATTACCGCGAAGAAGCGCCATCGGTGGATCAAATGCCCTGTCAAATGCAGCTTCGTCCCGACCGATGGCGAAAGCTATGGCTCTCAGCACATTCATGGCCACCTCAGACGCCTGACCAAAATACGCCAGAATTTCGGTTCGAAAGTCTTCAAGTCCCTCGGGCCAGAGGTTCGGCGCATAAACACTCAAGTTGTCACGTTTGAACGGATGATCCAGAGGTAATTCGTACCCGCAATCAAAAACTTGCTTGTAGTCAGGGTTTGCATTGGGATCGACCTGTTCGGATTTGCTTGCGCCCCATCCCCTGTTGGACCCTGTGCGCGCCATATCCACCGACCGCTTCATTGCATCCGGTTGCTGAAAGAAACTGCGGTAGGTTTCGATAACTTCGCCAACTCGATCTGCGCTAATTCCGGTGTTTGTCACCGTCAAAAAGCCAACATCCCGCACAGCGCATCTGAGCCTGTGCATTTCACTTGGGTTTCGCGCAACCAAAAGCTGCAGGTCCAGATTCTCAAGCATGCACTGCCTCCCCTAACCAAGAAGGCCTGTATCGTGCCCCCTCAAGCCGAGCAACCGGAATTGTCACATCGCCGTGGCGATGCTATCGGAGGCGGGATAGAAAAAATGAACCAAGACGAGGTCATCACATGCGGCGTAAACTGGCAGCGGGCAACTGGAAAATGAATGGCCTTGAGGCGGGGTTGAGCGAGTTGGCCGCCTTGGCAAAGGCTCACTCTGACGCCTCTGTCGATATCCTGATCTGCCCACCGGCCACGTTGCTTCATCGCGCTTCACACGCCACAAATGGAACCGTCCTTTCGGTAGGTGGACAAGACTGTCACGCGCAAGCGGCGGGTGCACACACAGGCGACATCAGCGCCGGTATGTTGGTTGATGCCGGTGCCACCGCAGTTATCGTGGGCCATTCGGAACGGCGCGACGACCATGACGAGCGCAACGAAGATGTCCGTGCCAAAGCCAAAGCCGCTATCGACGCCGGGTTGACGGCCGTGATCTGCCTGGGCGAGAGCCTGGCGCAGCGTGAAGCTGCCAACACCCTCGACATTATCGCAGGTCAGATGTCCGGCTCGATCCCGGATCTCGCGACAGGAGAAAACACCGTGATCGCCTATGAACCGATCTGGGCCATCGGCACCGGTAAAGTGCCCACGCTGGAACAGATCGGCGAAGTGCATGATTTCATCCGCGCCCGTCTGGAACGCCGCTTTGGCGAAGGCGTGGGCCGCTCAATCCGCCTGCTCTACGGCGGCTCGGTCAAGCCCAGCAATGCGGTCGAGATCTTTGCCGTCCCCAATGTGGACGGCGCTCTGGTCGGCGGTGCCAGCCTGAAAGCCGCAGATTTCTCGCCAATTATTACCGCTCTTGAGACATCCTGAGGAGCTGACGAGCATCACCTCTGGAATGAAGCGAAACAGACACCATGTTTGATGTGATCGTTGGAGACATCAGACATGGACCATCCGCTTGAAACACTGATCGACCGAATTGTAGCAAACTCCGCCCGGCGGGGTGAGCTGGACAATCTGCCCGGGGCCTAGCAAACCGCTGACAGATGCGCATCTTGGTAAGGACGCTGTGCTCAACCGCATTATGACGGAACATCAGGCGAAACCTCAGGCCGTCGTGCTGAACGAGAAAATCAGCCAATCGCGCGCCCGCCTTCAGACACTGACCGACCCAAACGAGCGCAAGGCAGAAATGAAGACGCTCGCCGATCTTCAGACGCGCTATGCGTTGGAACTCGAAGCCACGCGCAAATACGGCTGAGCAACAAAAAGGCGCCGAGGAATCCCCGGCGCCTTTGAAGACAACATCTGCCTCTACTTCGTTATGATCTCAGGCCCCATCACCGCGTTCGGAATGACCGTGCTGAGCCATGGGATGTAGGTGATCATGATCAGGAAGACGAAGAGCACCGCCAGGAACGGCAGGGCCGCCCGCACAACGCTCATCATTGGCATACCTGCGACACCGGACGTCACGAAGAGGTTCAGACCAACCGGCGGCGTGATCATCCCAATCTCCATGTTCACCACCATGATGATGCCCAGATGGATCGGGTCGATGCCCAGTTCGATGGCAATCGGGAACACCAGTGGCGCGACGATCACCAACAGGCCCGAGGGCTCCATGAACTGACCACCGATCAGCAGGATCACGTTCACCACCACCAGGAACATCACCGGACCAAAGCCCGCCGACAGCATCGCGTTGGCGATATGCTGCGGGATCTGCTCGTCGGTCAGCACGTGCTTGAGGATCAAAGCATTGGCGATGACGAACAGCAGCGTGACGGTCAGCTTACCTGCCTCGAACAGCGTGTGCTTGGTATCCGCGTGGAAGAAGGCCGTGACCAATGCAATTGGCTTTTTCAGAAGAGGCGTTTTGGCTTCTTCCTCGCCATTCGACAGCGGACCCATGTCCTTGTAGACAAAACACGCGATGAAGAAGGCATAAACAGCCGCCACCGCAGCAGCCTCGGTCGGGGTAAAGATACCACCATAGATGCCACCCAGGATGATCACGATCAGGAACAGACCCCACCCGGCGTCACGCGCCGACTGGAAAATCTCGCCCCAGCCCTGCCATTCGCCCTTGGGCAGATTCTTGACCTTGGCCATGACATAGATCGTCACCATCAGCATGATGCCCGCCATCAGGCCCGGAATGATGCCCGCCAGGAACATGCGACCTACCGACACCTCGACCGCGGCGGCATAGACAACCATCACGATGGACGGCGGGATCAAGATGCCGAGCGTACCGGCGTTACAAATGACGCCTGCTGCAAATTCCTTGGTATACCCCACCTGCCGCATGCCTGCGATCACGATGGATCCGATGGCCACAACGGTCGCCGACGAAGACCCGGACAAAGCCGCAAAGAGCATACAAGCAAAGACGCCTGCAATTGCCAGACCACCGGGAAGATGGCCCACACAGGCGATCGAGAAGCGGATGATCCGCCGTGCCACACCGCCCGTCGTCATGAAGGACGAGGCCAGGATGAAGAAGGGAATCGCCAGTAGGGTGAAGTGACCCTCGAACGCCTCGAACAGAGTACCCGCGACCGAGGCCAGCGAACTGTCGGAATAGACCAGCAGGAACAGGGTGGAACTCAGGCCCAGAGAAACGGCAATCGGCACACCGATCAGCAACAGGCCGATCACCATCGAAAATAGAAGAACGACGTCCATCACTCATGCTCCCCTTGCTGAGCACGGACGGCTTCAAGCTCGTCCTCTACTTCGTGGCTGGCGACCAGCCGGTCGGTTTCGCCACGAAAGATCTGCATCGCGGCTTGCGCAAAGCGATAGACCAGCAGCAGCATCGACAATGGCAACACCAGATAAGGCACCACTTTGGGCATCTTTTCATAGGCGTCGCCGTAGTTGATCAGATCCTCGAGAAACCGCAGCATTCCGATCATCGGCACGTCCTGCACCTCATAGAACGACTGGCTACGCGCCTTCATGTCGAACCCGGTCGGGAACCAACGGCCCGAAGTGGGCGGCAAATCCGCAAAGACGGCCCAATAGTCATAGGCGCCTTTCAGCATCAGCAGCGAGAAGATCAGACAGGCGGCCACGGCAATCAGCGCCAGTGCGCGTCGGGCAGCCGGAGCCAGCATGTTCACAATCGCGTCGACACCAAGGTGTGCGTGTTTCTTGACCGCGTAAGAGGCCCCCAGCAGAACCAGCCAGGCGAACAGAAACACCGTCGCTTCCAGCGCCCACAGAATGTTCGAGTTGAAAGCAAAGCGCGCAACGACGTTTGCGAAGGTGATAATCGTCATCAGCCCTAGAAGCGCCGCAATCACGGTCTCCTCAAGCCGGTCGACAAACCCGGGTGACCCGGTGGTCTGACCAGACATCTCACTGTCCTCATTTTGTTTTGGATTTTTGGGTTTGAGGCGGGCCGATCAACCGGCCCGCCCGCGCGCGCATCCAACACTCCCCAGCTTCGAACGCGGCGCTATCTGATGAGATCAGAAACCGGCGTTGATCGCCTGTGCTGCGTCGATCTTGTCCTGACCCACATCGCCTGCAAATTTTTCCCAAACCGGCTTCATTGTGTCGACCCAGGCCTGACGCTGCGTGGCGTCCAGCTGACGGATGGTGCCGCCTGCATCAATGATTGCCTGCTTGGCCCCTTCGTTTACGGCAAAGGCTTCGCTGTTGCGGGTCTCTGTGACTTCGCTCAGGATGGTGGTGAACTGATCACGCACGGCAGGATCCAGGCTGTCCAGCCAATCGACCGAAGTCACGACCAGATAGTCGATGATGCCGTGGTTGGTTTCGGTCACACCGTCCTGAACCTCAAAGAACTTCTTGCCGTAGATGTTCGACCAGGTGTTCTCCTGCCCGTCCACTACGCCCTGCTGCAGCGCGCCATACACTTCCGAGAAGGCCATCTTCTGCGGCGAACCACCGATGGCTTCCATCTGGGCCACCAGAACGTCCGACGACTGAACCCGGAACTTTAGGCCGTTTGCATCGGTCGGCGCGACCAGCGGCTTGTTGGCCGACATCTGCTTCATGCCGTTGTGCCAGAACGCCAGTCCCTGCAGACCGCGGCGCTGCATGCTGTCGAGCATGGCCTGACCGTCATCCGAGGATTGGAACGCATCCACGGCTTCGATGTTCTTGAACATGAACGGCAGGTCGAACAGGCGGAACTGCTTGGTGAACTTTTCAAACTTCGACAGCGATGGCGCGGCAAGCTGCACGTCGCCCTGCAACATGGCTTCGAGCACTTTGTTGTCGTTGTAGAGCGTGGAGTTCGGATAGACCTCCATGCACATGGTGCCGTTCATCTCGTCATTTACGCGCTGCTCCAGCAGCGAGGCAGCGATCCCCTTGGGGTGCTTGTCGGTGTTGGTGACGTGGGCAAATTTGACGACGATCTCGCCATCATCACAAGCGGCAAAGCCTGCGGTGGCGGTGACGCTCAAGGCCAGTGCCGTTGCGGCGGTTGCTAGAAATTTCATCTGCTCTCTCCCTACAGAATATCTGAACCAGATTGGCAAACGCCGGAGTTCGGCGTGCTGAGGGAAGTGAACCGACTCACAGTGATTGGCTCAACGATTTGTCTGAACTTGGCGAGATTTCTGAATAAATCGTTTATTATCAATATACTTCATGCCACCCCGATTGCAGCCTGAAGTGTCGCGGTCAACCTGTGTGCGAAATTCCGCACATCGCACCTATCTATTGTGCGAAAAACCGCACACCCAAACGAATCACTTTTGCGAATCACGGTGTCACAAACGGGGCCCGACAGGGATCGGATTGCCTTGTTCAAGTGATGTTAGCCAAGTCTGCTCGGCCACATCTTTGATGCGATCCGCATACGCGGGAGCGCTCCCCTCTACCGACGGTAGTCTTCGGGTCTAATGCCATAACGGGTGAGCTTGTCATAAAACGTCTTGCGCGGCAGTTTCAGCACCTTGGCCGCCTCGGACGCCTTGCCGTTGTTGCGCCCCAAAGCCGACACCAGCAGTGCGCGTTCCACCTGCGCCAATTGTTCCGCCAAACCCAGCTCTGCGGCCTGCGCCACATCCTCGGGCATACCCAATACAAACCGCATCGCCGCCGACATAAGAGATCGTGCATTGCCTGGCCAGTCTTGGGCCATGAGAGAAGCCAGATGATCGGGCGTGATCTCAGGCGCATCGATGCCCGACTGCTCAGCGGCCTGTGCAACGTAATGCCGGAACAATACCGGGATATCCTCTGGCCGCTCGGCCAGTGACGGGATGCGCACCCGCATCACATCCAGACGATAGAAAAGATCGGCATTGAACGCGCCCTGCGCCACCAAAGCGCCCAGATCCGCAGTAGTCCCGGCCAAAATGCGCGTGCCAGCCCCCTGCTCGATCAGCTCAAGCGCGGCGTATTGCGTCGCCTCGGGCATGGCCGAAACTTCATCGAGGAACAAAGACCCACCCGAAGCCTCGTCGCACAGCCGTGCAAACTCCTGCGCGCTTAGCCCAGCGGCGAGACGTTTGACAAATGGGCCCTGACCGGCGAGCGACATCAGGTGCACCACCTCGGCCACCTTGGAAATGCCACTGCCTGCTGGTCCGGTTACCAGCACCTCGGCCCCCGTGCGCGCCACCGATCGCACACGCGCACGCAGCTCTTCGGACTGCGACGAGGTACCAAAGAGCATCCGCGCTGCCGGGTCGCCGGTCTCCAGCTGAAGTTTCAACGCCCGGTTTTCCAGCACCAGCGCCCGCGTGCGGCTGGCCCGCTCCAGCACCGCCAGCAGATCCACACTGGCGCAGGGTTTTTCGAGGAACCCGAACGCCCCCTGCCCCATAGCCTTGACCGCCATGGGAATATCCCCTTCTCCGGTCAGAAGTATCACCGGCAGTTCGGCGTCTACCTCTTGCGTGTAATCGAGCAGATGAAACCCGTCCCGCCCCGGCATGCGGATGTCCGACAGGATCACCCCATCGAAATCGGGTCGGATGTGATCCTTGGCGGCCACAAATGACCCCGCCGTCAGCGTGTCATAATCTGCCAGCTCAAGCGTCTGCGACAGCGCCTCACGCACGGCGGCATCATCGTCGACCAGTAAGACCCTGCGCGTCATGCCGCCTGCTCCTTGCCAAAAGGCTCCAGTTCCACTGTAAACACCGCGCCCTGGTCTGTGTTGGCCCCGCGGATATTGCCGCCAAAGCTCTGCACCAACCCGTATGAGATCGAAAGCCCCAATCCCATCCCCTCGGAACTGCCAACCGCCTTGGTGGAATAGAACGGATCAAAGATCTTTTCCGGCTCCTCGATACCCGGCCCAGTGTCAGATACGGTAACTTGCAGCCGATCGCCGCTGTGAACCGTGATCTCGATCTGCTTGCGTTCGACATCCGCCATGGCGTCCACCGCGTTGGTGATCAGGTTGACGAACACCTGCCCCAACCGCACTTCACCACCCCAGGCATAAACCGGCGTCACTGGGCGGGACCAATGCAGCGTGACACCTTCTGCCTTGAGATGCGTGGCCGTCAGTTCGACGGCCGTGTCAATCACGTGCACAAGATCAACCTTGCCCATCGGTTCGCTTTCATTGCGGGCAAAGGCGCGCAGGTTCTTGATGATCCGGGCCATCCTCGCGGCCATGTCCGAAATGCGACCCAGATTTTCACCCGCTTTCTCAGACCGCCCCCGGTCCAGAAAGGCCGCACCATTGTCGGCAAACTGCTGGATCGCCATCAGCGGCTGATTGAGCTCATGGCTGATGCCCGCCGACATCTGCCCAAGAGCGCTGAGCTTACCTGCCTGCACCAGATCCGCCTGCGCGCGTTTGAGCGCCGCTTCGGCCTCTTCACGCTCTGTCACTTCGCGGCGCAGTTGCACGTTGGTGTCTTGCAGAACCTGCGTCCGATCTGCGACGCGGCTTTCCAGATCAGCATTGGCCGGGGCCAACGCCCGGCGCCGTTCCGAGGCCAGAAACAGCAGCGCGCCAAAGGCCAAGCACAAGGCCGCCAAAGCGGCTGCCTGAAGTCCTGCGATCCGGGCCGCGGGTGCAACATCCACGATGATTTCGCCCGTCATGCCAATCTGCGGCAGGCTGACGGTGGTGTGCAGACCGGCGCGCGGCACATGTGGCCCCCAGTTGAGCTGCCAGATCTCATGCTCGCCCACATCAATGGACGCAAAAGCAGGCGCATCGCCCGTGGCCGGGCCCAGACCGATCTGCCCCGCCTCGCGCTGCCAAAACAGCAGCTCGGGCCGGTTCGAGATAAATACCTCTCCAGCATCATCAGTGAAGAACACCGGCGGCAGCGAGCCGCGCCATGTCTGTTCCACATCCTCCAGATCGGCGACCACGATCAGCACGCCGCGCACCGGACCGTCCGGCTCAAACGCGGGAGCGGCATAGAAATAGGCGCGTCGCCCGGTCTGGGGCATGACCTCGTGATGGGTGCCAAGCGCGCCCTGTAGTGCGCGTTCGAAATAGGGCGTCCTCGACAAGTCCTGCCCCGCCAACCCTTGTGCAGCAGCCACCACTCGGCCGTTGCGGTCGGCAAAAGCCACATCCAAAGCCCCGGTCTTGTCGGCAATTGCCACCATCAGCGTATTGGCCTGGGCCTGCATCTCGGGGCTGTTGTCGAGGCCGCGCAACCCAGGATGCGTCGCCGTCAGCACCGCAAGTTCCTGATAAATCTGCAACTGCGTGCTTAACCGGTCACTGGCCAACGCCAGATCGGCCTCAGCCCTAAGCCCCAATTGATCAAGCGCCTGACGATAGCCATAGGTCCAGACGCCCGCGGCAAGGGTCGCCACCACGCCAAAGAACCCAACGATTATCCAGCTGCGCTGACGCCAATATCCCTTCATGTCCCTAGTCTTAGCAAAGCTGCTCTTGCATTGACCAGAGGCGCGCGGCACACCCGGGATATGAAGACCTTGCACCAGAACCCGACGGAACCGGAATTTGTCCAAGATCCTTATGCCTTCTATCGCGCAGCCCGCGCCGATGGGGATCTGCAATTTTGGGCAGACTACGACATGCCTGCCGCCTTTACCCATGATGCAGTTCAAAGCATCCTGCGTGACCGTCGCTTTGGCCGCGAGGTTCCGCCCGAAATGGCCAAGCCCGGCCCGGCGCATCTGGCCCCCTGGCTCGCGATCGAGGCGACCTCATTGCTCGAAGCGGAACCACCCCGCCACACGCGATTGCGCGCGCTGGTTTTGCGCGCCTTTACCTCGCGCGCGATCAGCTCGCTGGCACCAGACATCGAGACCCTGTGTCACCACCTGATCGATCAATTCCCCGACGGCCCTTTTGACCTGCTTGACGCCTATTGCACCCAGGTGCCGGTGATCACGATTTGCCGACTGTTGGGCGTGCCCGAAGCCATGGCACCGGATCTACTCAATTGGTCTCACGCCATGGTTGCGATGTATCAAGCCAGCCGCACACGTGAGACCGAGGACGCCGCAGCAGCAGCTTCAACCGAGTTTGCGGATTTCCTGCGCGGTTACATCGGTGAACGCCGCAGTGACCCCCGTGATGATCTGATCACCCGGCTGATCGCAGCCGAGGAAGAAGGCGAGAAGCTGAACACCGACGAGTTGATCGGCACCTGCATCCTGTTGTTGAACGCCGGGCATGAGGCGACGGTGCATGCCCTTTCAAACGGCGTGAAGACGTTGCTTGAAACCAGTTCGGTCAACGCGCTCTTCGGCGATACCCTAGACGAAACGGTCGAGGAAATCCTGCGTTACGATCCACCTCTGCACATGTTCACACGTTACGCCTATGAGGACATGCAGCTCTATGGGCATGATTTCAATCGCGGCGATCAGGTGGCGCTTCTGCTAGGGTCTGCAAACCGCGACCCGGCGGTTTGGGCAAAACCAGATCGCTTTGATCCCACCCGCCATATTCAGACCAACACCAGCTTTGGCGGCGGTTTGCATTTCTGTGTCGGCGCGCCGCTCGCGCGCCTGGAGTTGCGCATCGCCCTGCCGATTCTGTTTCAGCGTTGCCCCGATCTACATCTGACCAGGCCACCGGAATACACCAATAGCTACCATTTCCACGGTCTCACCCGATTAATGGTCACGGCTTGAGGCTCATAAGATACGAAACCGAACCCAAGGATCTTCGCCCCAACAAGGGCTGGGGCCTTTCACCCGGCCCGGTCATCGGCGTCCCCGCCTGCACCGCAACGCCTAAGTTGACGTGGCATGGTTAAGGATCCGTTACTTCATCTGGCCAGATAAATTTCGTCGGAGTCACCGCAGGTGACGGGGGAGCTACCAAGTCGTTGATTGCACTTTAGGTCGGCACAATCTCGCACTTGTCAGACTGGGTCAAATGCTTTGGCACTCTCGCATATTGCTGAGCGTCAAGGCAACAACCACACCTTCAAACAAATCCTATTTGGGATACATAGATGGCGCTGTCGGCCCCTTGCCCTCTTTGACTTTCGTTGCAGCGAAGGGCTGCACAGAGCCCAGACTTCGGCGCTGCTGCAGCGAGACGCATGTCCGGTTTAGCATTGGTGTCCGCAGGGAATGCTCGGGGCAGTCAATTCGTCTGCTGGTACTTTGAAATCGCATCGATCACAGTTGCCCGGTCCTGAACAGCCCCAGTCTGTAAGTATTCCATCGCTTTGAGTGCCGCCCCATGCGCCTCAACTGATGAACCGCCGACACAGTCCTCCACGACGCGGCAGAAGTAGTCGGATTGGTGGCCATCCACGAACGTGTAGTGGACGCAAACATCGGTCAGCCCGCCACACAGCAGAAGCGTGTCGACCTTCAACCCCCGCAGTAAGATTTCCAGATCCGTCCCGAAAAACGCCGAGTAGCGTCGCTTTGGAATGATGTAGTCACCGCGTTGGAATCCCATTTCCTCTTTGGCAACATCTGTGCGCGGGTCGTCTTCAAGACAATGCACGTCCTCATCCCCGTCCAATTCGCGACCAAAATCAATGAGGTCGGACCGGTGAATTTCTTGAATGAAAATGACCGGCACATTGTGCTCGTGCGCCGCATCGACCAGTTCACGTGCAGCGATCATTCGATCCTTGTAGCCCGGCATGTTGTCGATGGACCGCACTTCGCTATCGTCGATGAAGGTGCTTTTCTGAATGTCGATCACAATGAGCGCGGGCCGACCTTCGATCAGATTTCTCGCTGTTTTGGTTTTTGACGTCATTGTTCATGTCCTTTCGTCTTAATGGGCATCTGAGCCGAGCAGAAACATCCCGACAACCAGAAAAATCAAACCAGCAATACCGGCGATGCCAAGATTATGGTTAAGGGCCATCACGCCAACCAGCACCGACCCAACGGAGCTGATACCGGTCCAGATCGGATAGGCGATACCAAGCGGCAGTCGGGTCATCGCAGCGTAGAGAGCAACGAGGCTAGTGATCATCGCGATGAGCGTCAGAGCGCCGAGCGTTCAAGAAAAACCGATGCCGAGCTTCTTGAGCCCCGTTGCCCAAACGACTTCCAGTCCACCTGCGATGAGAAGAAAAATCCAAGCCATGTTGACCTCCACTGCTTGCAGGTCGTCCTGACTGATGCCCTTTCACGGCCGGGACGTCCCGGCAGGCTATGGGCTATCGGGTAGTCGTAGGAACGCGAATTGTCAATTTGCCAGTCCACAAAAGAATTGAAAGCGGACCTTCAGTCGCTGAGTGTCAAGGTCGACTTTGTCCACGATCCAGACATTTGACATTGCCGAAATCGAGCGGGAACAGTGAATGGCAGCAATGCGTGCTACGCCAACGGCATTCGCGTACAGGTCCAGATGTCGGCTCAAGACCACTATCGGCTGCGCTCTGGCGCCTGCCTGATTAAAGTTCGCACTTCAGCTGTTCAAGTCGCTACACGAACGGCTATACTCGATCAAAGTCAGGTGCACGAAGCACTCGATAATAGAGCAGCGAAGTAGTTCTTTTTTAATGACAAAAGCATCTGACCTATTTGTGCAGTGTTTGGAAGAAGAAGGTGTGGAGTACATCTTCGCCGTGCCTGGTGAAGAAAATCTCGACATGCTGGACAGCCTTTCGAGATCGCGAAAGATCAAACTTGTTTTGACGCGGCACGAACAGGGTGCAGGATTCATGGCCGCCACCTATGGTAGACACACGGGTAAAGCTGGGGTTTGCATGGCTACTCTAGGTCCCGGAGCCACCAATCTCGTGACCACAGCGGCCTACGCGCAACTGGGTGGGATGCCGATGCTCATGGTGACGGGGCAAAAGCCAATCAAGCATTCCAAGCAAGGCCGTTTCCAGATCCTCGATGTTGTCGACATGATGGGCCCACTCACGAAGTTCACACATCAACTCGCCGGTGCCGACAATATTGCCACCCGCGTGCGCGAAGCCATGCGTCTTGCTGAGGAAGAAAAACCCGGTGCGACGCATATCGAGTTTCCTGAGGACGTAGCAGCTGAGCAGACAGACGCTGCTCCTATCAGAGCCAGTGTTGCCCGCCGCCCGGTCGCCGAAGCAAAGGCCATTCGAGCAGCGGTAAAGATGCTTGAAGAGGCCAAATCACCTATTTTGGTGCTCGGCGGCGGCGCAAACCGCACCACAACGGGCCGCATGCTAACGCAGTTCATCGAGAAGTCTGGCATCCCGTTCGTGACAACTCAGCTGGGCAAAGGGGTGGTGAACGAGAATCGCGCGGAATTCATGGGATGCGCAGCGCTGTCGGCGGATGATTTTGTACACCGCGCCATCGGCCAAGCGGACCTCATTCTCAATGTCGGCCACGATGTCATCGAGAAACCTCCGTTTTTCATGGAGCAAGGCGGCGCGAGAGTCGTGCATATCTCGATGAATACCGCCAATGTCGATCCCGTTTATTTCCCTCAGGTCGAAGTCATTGGCGATATTGGCAATGCCATCTGGCAAATGAAGGAAGAGCTCGTTGTCTCGCCAGAGTGGAAATTCGATGCGATGTACCGCGCGAAGGCGGCTCAAAAGGCGCATGACAACAGTTTGTCAAACGATACGCGCTACCCCATCTTCCCACCTCATCTGGTCAAGGTCGTTCGGGACGTCTTGCCTGACGACGGGATCATCGCCCTCGATAACGGGGTCTACAAAATCTGGTTTGCGCGTAATTACGAAGCGGCTAAGCCGAACACCGTGCTGCTGGACAACGCGCTTGCAACTATGGGTGCGGGCCTTCCATCGGCGATGATGTCGGCGATCCTGTATCCCGACCGCAAAGTCATGGCGATCTGCGGAGACGGCGGATTCATGATGAACAGTCAAGAGATGGAGACCGCGGTACGCCTTGGGCTTAACCTGACTGTTCTTGTACTGCGCGACGACAGCTATGGCATGATCCGTTGGAAGCAAGCCAATATGGGCTTTGAGGATTGGGGCCTCACCTATGGCAATCCGGATTTCGTGAAGTATGCCGAAAGCTACGGGGCGACCGGACACAGGATCGAAAGTGCAGCTTCACTCGGTGAAACACTTGACAAGTGCCTATCCACAGAAGGTGTGCATCTTATCGATTGCCCCGTCGATTACAGCGAGAACGACAAAATCCTGAACATCAAAATCAAGGAACTGAGTGCGAAGTGTTGAAAAAACCACCGCTCTGTTTGGCGCTACTGCTATAGACTGTTTTACCGCAGCGAATGGCGGCTCTGGCGGGTTGCACCGCAGCAGTGCGGTGACTTGGTCAATGGCAAGGATGGGCCATAACTTGCCTTAGTCAATCTGGCCGGAAGCCAGAACTTCGCTGCGCCGCGCATCGTCGTCCGCTTTTCGGACAAGGTTGCAATTGAAGTTGTTTGGAACAAACCGTCAAGTTTGCCACGATGGCTGTCCCGAAAAATCGGCAGCGGTCAATAGCATAGCTATGGCGACAGCTTATCACCGACACCGAGCAACCGAAAAATCTCGCGTTTCAGGCTGGTTTCATCATGAAACATCACATCCACAACGAAGGCAGCCGGAAAATCCGGCCAGGTTGCCCCCATTTCGGCCAAAAGTGCCGCTGCCTTGTCAGCCTCGCCCATCTGATCGTGCGAGACTGCCTGAAACAACAGAGAAGGAGCACTGACTGGCGCGCCCACGGCGGCAGCCCCGTTGAAAGCTTCGATAGCGTTTTCGTAGTTTCCAAGCATCATCTGAGATACCCCCCAGATGTTTCGCGATCCAAACCGCCCGGCTCCCGTGCGAGGCCGGTCAGGATCTGAAACCAGGGCAGCCAGCTCGGGGTCGTTTGCCAGGATAGCGGTCACACCCACCAAATCCAGAACGTGCCCGTCATGCGGAGCGATATCACTTGCCAGTTTCGCCATCCTCAGAGCTTCTGGAAAGGAGCGCAATCCTGCCAAACTTTGCGCCTCTGCTGCAATCGCCCAAGCGTTGGAATGGGCTAGATCAACAGCTTTTTCAGCGAGGGCTTTCGCCTCAGACAATTGCTGTTCAGATGCGTCCCGATCTGGATTAAATATACCAAGCACAACCATCGTCTGACTGGCGCCTGCATAACCGCCATAAAAGGTGTCATCCAAAGAAATCGCGTGACGAAACATTCCATACGCCAGACGCTGCCGTTCAAAGTCGAAGACAGGGAACATCATGCCCTGAGCTTGTTCAACGAGATTGACCGCCTGAAGGCTTAGGGCGGAATGCTCTCGTAGTGCGACCCGTTCAAGATCGACCTCTTCCTGAGACGCTTGATCTGACCAGAACGAAAACGCCCCCCAAAGTGACTCGATTAGCACGAGCGCCACGGCCAGTCCGCCCAAGCCAAGCCGCCTGCTAGACATCAACGGTTTGGTTTCGAGGGGTGAATTTGGAATATTTTTTGGGGGGCCGCAACTTCAAAACGTGGTTTGTAGCCGCCTGGATCAATTACAAATCGTATTGGGTCGTCAGTTCCTGCACCTTCGTAATATTCAGCCAGAAGCCGTCTGAGACGCCGAGCTTCAACCCGAACAAGACTTACGCCAGCCTCGCTGCCAATTTGACGCCCGTAGACATCAACCGCAATGGACTTACCCAGTATCTGCTCCCCTCGTCCGGCCAGAGTTTCGGTCACAACATAGGTTAAAAACTCCTGTAAACGGGGTGAGGCGATAAAACCTTCACTTGAGACAATCCGTGCGAGTGCAGCCGTGACGTCCACGTCGCTCAAATCCCCAAGCTCCTGATTTATATATATTAACTTGTCAGACGCTGAAGCCAACTTACCCCTGCCTTACGGTAACTCACTTTGATCCAGTCAAGAATTCCAACATGTGAATACAGAGTTGAACCTATTCGGGGTTGGTTGAAAGTCAATGTCAGAACTTGAAACAGAGCTACCGGATATTGCCGAAGAAATACGTAAATTGGCCCAGGTTCACGGCGCGGTGAAGGAAGCGTTGGCCGACTTTGACACCGCCTGCCAATTTGAAGAGGCACTCCATGCTTCCGAGGCCGAACGAAGCGAATGGACCCGGATTCGTAAGGAAACGGCGCAGGAACTTCGTCGGCTGGTGTCCCGTTTGCACCAACCACGGCAAGACAGCGGAAGCGCATGATGAACTGGACAAGTTGCCCTCCTGGAGATGCCCAAACGAAATGGAGATTTAGATGAAACGGTATCAGCTTTGGCTTGCCACCATTTTTTACATCTTTGGCGTCAGCGTGGCTCAGGCCTCAGACCCCCGCGACATCGGATGGAAGGCCCTTCTGCCCAATGTGGCTGTTGGGGCCAATCCGTTTGACAGCCTCCCGTTCCGTCAGTCCAACGCGCTTGCCAAGCTTTATCGGATCGAAGTCAAGGAAGCCGAGACCGCCTCTGAATTCATGAAGGCGCAGGCCGCGACGATCCGGATTGAACTCGAGGCGGAAGGTCTTGATCCGGATTGGTACCTTCAGGAACGCGAAAGGGTTTTTCAGGAACACGCGCAGCAGTTCGCAGCTCCGAACCCCGAGGTTCTTGGCCAACATGTGCGCGTACCGGGATACATCGTTCCGCTTCAGTTCGATGGAACTTTGGTTACCGAGTTTCTGCTCGTTCCCACCGCCGGAGCATGCATCCATACCCCGCCTCCCCCTGCCAATCAGTTAATCCACGTCAAGTATCCCGAAGGCTATCCCCTGCGCGGTCTCTACGACCCGGTCTGGATCGATGGGACCTTGAATGCAGAGACCCACAGTGAGCTGGTTGGTTACTCCGACGGGCAGCGGATGGTGGCTTCCAGCTATACGATGAACGCCCTCAACATTGCTCAGTATCAATAACTTAATCAGCAGTCTTTGGATCACTTCCATCGCCAGAGAACAACCGCCAACGATCAGGAGGCACATCATGAAGAACCTAAAAGCCATAGGCATCGCGGCCCTGGCATCCCTATCGATTTCCGGCTTGGCCCAAGCCCAGCAGATACCCGATATGAGCGAACCTTCGTCGCCCGAGGATATTCAGGCAGCACTATCTGGCGGTGTTCCGAATGGACGCTGGAAAGAGGGCCTGTTGTTCGAAGGCATCTCTCCACATCCTTGGCTACAAAGCGCGGCAAACTGGTTCCCCGGAACAGAGGAAGTGCAGCCCGAAGAAATGCGCATCACCTTCATGGGGACCGCGCCGCTACTGCGTCCCGGTCAGATGAACACCTCTGTGTTTGTCGAGCTTGGCAATGGCGACAACTTCATCTTTGACATCGGAGAAGGCTCTGTCGCCAACTATCAGGCTGCGCGTGTGGCCCTTAACGAGCTGACAAACGTATTCATCACGCACCTTCATGTGGACCACTTTGGTGCACTTCCCTATCTCTGGATGTTCCGCACTTGGAATGGTGGCTGGCATGAGCCGCTGCGCGTCCACGGCCCTTCCGGGCGCACCCCTGAATACGGCACGGCGGCCATGGTTGAAGGGATGAAAATGATGACCGCGTGGCATCGGGACGCGTTCAGCGTTTTCCCCGCAGGCACCGGGTGGGACATTGAGGTCAATGAGTTCGATTTCGCAGATAATGGTGGGATCATCTACGACGAGAACGGCGTGACTGTCCGTCACTGGCAACGCAGCCACGCCAAGGATGGTGCTACGGCCTATCGTCTTGACTGGAACGACCTGTGTTTCGTCTGGACTGGCGATGGTCGCCCCAACATGCTTGATGTGGAGTACGCCAAGGGGTGTGACGTCTACATCACAGAACAGCAGCAGGAAGTGGTCGAGATCAACTCGGGTGTTCAGGGTGTTCCGCCTTTCCTCGCACGGTACACAATCGACACTCACCATACGCCGACCTACGCGGCCGGATATGTGGCCAATCTCATCCAACCGCGTTTGTTCATGACGACCCATATGAGCTACGACAAGTATCTCCTGGAGGAGTCAGTGGCCGAGATCCGCGAACACTGGAAAGGGCCGTTCCACTTTGGCGCACCGGATGGGATCGTTGTGAACGTCACGAAGGATCAGATCTGGGTACGCGAAGGTATCCTGCCCGAGTTCCCCAACGTGCGCGCGCCGCAGTTTGATTTCACAAATGGTCAATTGGTGGTGCCCGCACCGCCGCATGCTCGAGAGGACATCCAGAACCCAGAGATCTCGCGCAACCGAGATCGACCCGGATCTTTACTACCCGGAAGGTTACAAGCCCGAGCTTCTCCCGGTTTGGCCCGTCGAAGGTGATCTCGTTGTGCCCATGGAGATGATGCCAGAAACGCTCAAGAACAGCATGGGCGCTGCGTGGGAACACCGCGAACGCAACCGTGCGATCCTAAAGGAAATGGGCAAGTTCTAAACCCGACCCACGATCAGAATGGAGCCCTTAACGGGGCTCCGTTCGCTCTGACCTAACAGTCTGCCCCCATCTTTTCACAGGAAATTCGACATGCTTATCGTGCTTGGTGCCTATTTCGGTGTCGTCTGGCTGGTCTTTTCTAAACTGAAACTGCTGCCTTGGAGCGGGTTCTGGAAATCGGTGATTTACGGCATAGCCCTGCTCATTGCGCTGGTCGTGATCGGCGCGCTGAACCATACGACGCCCACGGGCGCGGTCTCGGTTCAGGGGGCGGTGATCCAGGTCAAGCCGAATGTGGGGGGAACTGTCACAAGCATCGCCGTCCAGCCGAACGAGCCCGTACGCGAGGGCGACGTGCTATTTTCAATCGACTCCGAAACTCAGCGCGCCGATGTCGCCATTGCCGAAGCTGGGCTGGAAGCCGCCAAGGCAGCAGCGCAGCAGCTTCAGTCCGATCTGGCAGCAGTCGAGGCTGAGATTGAAGGTCTGAAGGTGCAATTGGCGTTCGGTATTCAGCGACGGGATGACATCGTCCGGCTGGAAGAACGCGGTGCCTCAACAGGCTTTCAGATGCAAGAAGCGGTGTCCACAATAGACCAGCTCTCGGCTGGCATTCGCGGGGCTGAGGCCAGAAAGGCCAGCTTGGAAACCCGCATTGCGGCGCAGGTTGACAACGTGGATGTCGGTATCGTCGAAGCGTCCGAAAGACTCGCAAAGGCCCGTTGGGCGCTAAAGCAGACAACAGTGCTTGCACCATCGGATGGCGAGGTCACTGCGCTGGCGCTCAGAGTCGGCGACAGGGTTTCTCCAGCAGGGGGCGCGATGAGCTTCATCTCAGTTTACGACAGGGTTTTTGTAGCGTCGCTTCCCCAATCCAGCCGCGCCAAAGTTTCCGTTGGGGACGAAATCCGGATCGCTCTGCGCACAATGCCAGGGCAAGAGATCGCGGTGCCGATTTCAGCGATCCCCATTGGCACTTCGGAAGGCGAATTTGCACCCCGAAACGGCCTTCCCTCTATCCGGGAGATCAGCGGCGGCGCCAGGTACATTGTCAGAATGGAGATCCCAAATCACTTGCCATCGTCTTACCTGCATCTGGGCACCTCTGGCACAGGGCTGGTGATTACCGAGGATGCTGGAGCCATTGCGGTACTTGCCAACGTTCTTTTCTGGATCGCAAAGATGATGAACTTTCTTTAGGTCTAGGTTCGAATTGGGAAAGGGTTCAGCTGAAAGAAGCGATCCGTGGTCAGTTCACTATGTTGATGTTCGTACTAATCAGCTGAGGTATTGAATGTCTGAACCTCTCAGATTGTTCAAGGATGCGAATTGGCGGGCTGTTGTTGCTGCATTCGTTCTTAATGGGTTGTTGTTTGGTTCCTGGGCTTCACGCGTTCCGGCATTCAAGGAGGATTTTGCCTTAGAGCCGTCAGTCCTGGGCACCTTGCTTCTGGCGCTGGCCAGTGGGGCCATCGTGTCCTTTCCTTTGGCCGGTGGGCTGTCCGAACGCTGGGGTGCGGAGCGGCTGACTGTTCTGTGCTCTTGGTTTTATGCGCCTTCTCTGGTGCTACTAGCGATGGCTCCAACGGGACTGGCACTTGGGGTAGGCTTGTTCTTCTTCGGTGCGTTCCATGGTGCCATGGACGTGGCAATGAATGGGTGGGGCGCACAGGTCGAGGATCGCCTTGGCCGTAGCACCATGTCGACTTTCCACGCCATGTTCAGCCTTGGGGCTGGGATCGGAGCTGCCAGCGGATTTATTGCTGCCAGCCTCGAAGTTAATCCGTTTTGGCATTTCCTTGTCGTCGCCGTGACGGGAGGTGTCTTTACTGTCCGGGTCATGGCCAAGGCCAAGGCTCCAACCGCCCCTGCGAAGTCCACATCCCGCAAAACGCCATCTCTGTTTCTGCCATCCCGTTCGCTTCTGTTGGTCGGCCTCATCGCCTTTTCGATCTCGATGGGGGAAGGTGCAATGGCTGACTGGAGTGCGGTTTTCTTGCGTCTTGTGACAGAAGCGGATGAGGCGCAGGCCGCTCTCGGTTACGCGGTTTTTTGCGTCATGATGGTGCTTACAAGACTAGCTGGCGGAAGAATTGTTGAGGGTTTGGGCCCCGTCACGACAACGCGCGCTAGTGCGGGTATTGCATTTACTGGGCTTATGGCCGCGATCTTTGGTGGGTCCTTTCATGCTGCGTTGATTGGTTTTGCCCTAATGGGAGTTGGATATGCCATCGTAATGCCGCTTGTGTTTTCGCGTGCTGCGGCTGACCCGCAAATTCCAGCAGGTCCTGCCATTGCAAGCGTTGCCACTCTTGGGTACGGCGGCATGTTGCTCGGCCCGCCGATCATTGGCTTCGTTGCCCAGGGAATAGGTATGCGACTGTCGTTTCTTGTCCTTGCGGCGCTGGCAGCGTTGGCCTTTGCGTTGGCAAGTCGGATGAAAGTTTCATGAGAAAGTACCAATGCCGCTGGGAAATTGGTTGAAAATTACCGTCTTTAGGTGACCAATTTTTTATGTGTAACGAGTACCCGCTCCTCACTCTTGGCTTCGGTTGTCGGTCAGGCGAGGTTGAGTTGATCTTAAGCGGACGCTCTCCACAATTCAAAGAATGTCGGCTACGGGCCGAGGCAACGTTCGCACTTGAGGCAAGCATTTCTCGACCGCAACTGAAAGCGCAACTTTCGAGTAGGTTAAGGGCAGCGCCCCCTCCCCGATCTAAAGTGGCAACATGGTTGTCGACTTGATTTCTTCCATCGACAAGAGCGCCGTGACGTTGTGCACCCGCACCTCGGAAATCAGCGCCTGATAAAACGCGTCATAGGCCCGCGCGTTCTGCACCCGCACTTTCAGGATGTAATCGATGTCCCCGGCAAGCCTGTGTGCCTCTTGCACTTCTGGGCGATCGCGCAGGGCCTTGAGAAACGCTCTCTGCCAGTCCGCTTCATGTTCTGAAGTGCGGATCAGAACAAAGAAACAGGCCTCAAATCCAAGCGCCTCGGCATCCAATTGCACTGTCTGCTGGCCAATCACTCCGGCCCCGCGCAGCTTGCGGATGCGATTCCACACGGGTGTCTTCGATGACCCTACGCGACCGGCGATTTCGTCCAGTGATTGGCTGGCGTCGCGTTGCAGCTCAGCCAGAATTTTCCGATCTGTGTCATCTATTCGTACCGACATTCCTGTTTTCCCTCTCATTCGAAACCAGCGTTCCACTTTACCGGCTACCGAAAACTTTTGTCCTTATTTGATCGCCAATATGGCGTATTGGCGGGAATATTTCCTATATTGGACGCCAAGTCAAACACACTACAGGGACCAGCAATGTCCACGACCACACAACACAAGCCACACGGCCACGTCGACTTTGTCGGTGCAGGTCCAGGTGATCCCGAACTGCTGACGCTGAAAGCCATGCGCGCGTTTGAGATGGCGGATGTGGTCATGCACGATCGTCTGATCAGCGACGATATCCTGGCGCTTGCTGGCAAGACCGCGCGTCTGGTCGATGTGGGCAAGGCAGGCTTTGGCCCCTCGTGGAAGCAATCGGACATCGACGCGCTGCTGGTCGAGACCGCCCTGACCGGTGCGCGTGTGGTCCGGCTCAAGTCCGGCGACCCCACCGTGTTTGGTCGCCTGGACGAAGAGATCGAAGCGGTTGAGGCCGCTGGCGTCACTTGGCGCATCGTGCCCGGCCTGACTGCCGCCTCGGCGGCTGTGGCCGGTATTGGCCAAAGCCTGACGCGCCGTGGCCGCAATTCCTCGGTCCGGTTCCTGACCGGCCACGACATGAAGGGCTTTGCCGATCACGACTGGGCCGCTTTGGCGCGCTCGGGCGAGGTTGCCGCGATCTACATGGGCAAGAAGTCAGCCCGGTTCGTGCAGGGCCGTCTGATCATGCACGGTGCCGATCGCGCAACTCCGGTCACGCTGGTCGAAAACGCCTCGCGCCCTGATCAGCGCGTCCTGGCCACCACGCTGGACAAGCTGCCCACCGATCTGGCGGCCGCCGAAATGGATGGCCCCGCCCTGACCCTTTATGGCCTCGCGCCCCGTGACGCGGCGCAGGCACTGACCCAATTGCACAAGGAATTTGCCTGATGGCCCGTGCCTTTTCCCCCAAGATCGTCACTGCCAACCACCTGCTGGAAGGTGACGTGATTTATCAAACCGCCGATGATCGCTGGTCGCGCCATATTTCCGAGGCTGAGCTGATCACCGACGAGGCACATGCGCAGCTGCGGCTGCTGGATGCCTCGCGGCAGGCAAACGTGATCGTGGGGGCCTATCTGGCCGATGCGGTGGTCGGCGACAACGGCCCCGAACCCACCCACTTTAGAGAGGATTTCCGCCGCACCGGGCCGTCGAACTACGTGCACGGCAAGCAGGAAACCTCTCCGCAGCCCCGGGCCTGATCGGCCCCTTCTCTCTCCCCTCAAAAGGCCCCATGTCCGGGGCTGCAACAAGGACAGCAAACCATGTATCGCTACTCCGAGTTTGACACAGCCTTTCTTGCTGAACGCAACGCTCAGTTCCGCGCCCAGGTCGAACGCCGCATCGACGGCTCGCTGACCGAGGATGAATTCAAGCCGCTCCGCCTGATGAACGGCCTGTATCTGCAGCTGCACGCCTATATGCTGCGGGTTGCCATTCCCTATGGCACGCTCAACAGCGCACAGATGCGCCAGCTGGCCCTGTTGGCCGAGAAGTGGGACAAGGGTTACGGCCATTTCACCACGCGCCAGAACATCCAGTACAACTGGCCCAAGCTGAATGACGTGCCGGATATGCTGGACGCGCTGGCCGAAGTTGGCATGCACGCCATTCAAACGTCGGGCAACACCATCCGCAACGTGACCGCCGACCACTTTGCCGGTGCTGCGGCTGATGAGGTTGCCGATCCGCGCCCCTATGCCGAGCTGCTGCGCCAGTGGTCGACCGACCACCCGGAATTCCAGTTCATGCCGCGCAAGTTCAAGATCGCCATCACCGGCTCGGAAAATGACCGCGCCGTGATCAAGGCGCATGACATCGGCCTGCAACTGGTCGAGCGTGAGGGCGTTCTGGGTGCCAAGGTCATCGTGGGTGGTGGCCTGGGCCGGACACCGATGATCGGCAAAACCTTGAACGAATTCATCGCGTTCGACGATCTGTTAGCCTATCTGGAAGCCACCGTTTCAGTCTGGAACCAGATCGGCCGCCGCGACAACAAGTATAAGGCCCGTATCAAGATCACCGTGCACGAGCACGGCATCGACGACATCCGCTCCCGCGTGGACGAGCGTTACGCCCAAGTGCGCCCGCAGTTCAAAGGTGTCGACATGACGCTGTTGGACGAGATCAAGACGCACTTTGCCCTGCCCGTCTTCCGCGAGGCATCCGTGGCCACGTTCGAAGGTGCGTACACCAATGATCCGGTCTTCCGCTCGTGGGTCGACACCAACATCGCGCCGCACAAGAACGCGGACCACGCGATCGTCACGATCTCGATCAAGAAGCACGGCAACACACCGGGTGATGCGACAGCGGAACAGATGCGCGTGATGGCGGATCTGGCGCAGGAGTTCGGCTATGACGAACTGCGCATCAGCCACGAGCAGAACGTGATCCTTCCGCATGTCCACAAATCGGACCTGCCTGCGATCCATGCACGTCTGAAAAAGCACGAACTGGCCACCGCCAATATCGGCCTGATCAGCGACATCATCGCCTGCCCCGGCATGGACTACTGTGCGCTGGCCACGGCCCGTTCGATCCCGGTTGCCGAAACCATCGCGACCCGATTTGACGAGCTGAAACTGGAACACAACATCGGTCACCTGAAAGTCAAGATTTCGGGCTGCATCAACGCTTGTGGGCACCACCACGTGGGTCACATCGGCATCCTGGGCCTGGACCGGGCTGGCGTCGAAAACTACCAGATCACTCTGGGTGGCGACGGTTCGGAAAACGCCTCCATCGGCGAGCGTGCTGGCCCCGGCTTCTCGTATGACGAGATCGTACCTGCCGTCGAACGTCTGGTTTACGCCTACCTCGATCTGCGCAACAGCAAGGATGAGACGTTCCTGCAGGCCTATCGTCGCCTTGGTTTGGCGCCGTTCAAAGCGGCTCTTTACCCTGAGGCACAGGCCGATGCCGCTTGACGAGATCCAGACGGAACTGGGAGCGGATCGTCATGCCCTGACCGAAAAGGTCGAGGCCCTGAACACCCGCTACCGCCACCACAGCGCCACCGATGTCATGCACGGGGCGCTGACGCAGGCGGGGAACATCGCTCTGGTGTCCAGTTTTGGCGCGGAATCGGTGGTTCTGCTGCACATGGCGGCGGTGATCGACCAATCGGTGCCAGTGTTGTTTGTGGATACTCAGATGCTGTTTGCCGAGACGCTGGTTTATCAGGCTGAGGTGGCAGAACGACTGGGGTTGAAAGATGTTCGCATCATCCGCGCCCATGAAGACGACATAGCCAAGCAGGACCCTTACGGTGCCCTGAACCTGAGCGACACCGACGCCTGCTGCACGCTGCGCAAGACGATCCCGTTGCAGCGCGCCCTGAATGGTTTTGATGGCTGGATCACCGGTCGCAAGCGGTTTCAGGCGGGCACCCGCGCCGCGCTCGACTTTTTCGAGGTCGAGGACGGCACTGGCCGGATCAAGGTCAATCCACTGGCCCATTGGGCGCCCGAAGATGTGCGCGCCTACATGGAAGAAAACCGCCTGCCCCGGCATCCGCTGGTAGCCCAAGGGTACCCTTCGATCGGCTGTGCGCCGTGCACCTCGAAGGTCAAACCCGGAGAAGATCCTCGCGCCGGACGCTGGCGCGATCAGAACAAGGAAGAATGCGGCATCCATTTTGTCGACGGC
Organism: Falsiruegeria sp. JB4-1; assembly: GCF_055693495.1. Lineage (NCBI taxonomy): Bacteria > Pseudomonadati > Pseudomonadota > Alphaproteobacteria > Rhodobacterales > Roseobacteraceae > Falsiruegeria > Falsiruegeria sp. JB4-1. The sequence goes on along the minus strand of NZ_JBVFTZ010000001.1, from coordinate 1,780,528 downwards.
AAGATGGTGCGCGTAGGAGAAAAGACATGAACGTGATCGTAAGCGACGAAGGCTTTCAGCCTGACGACTGGACCGACGGCTTTGTCACCCTGGACGATGCCGCAAATGACGTGGTGGCGCTGGACGTGCCGTCCGACACCAACCCCGACGAACTGATTGACCGCCTCGGCGCGGCCAAGATGGTGCGAGTGGATTTCCCCTCCTTTGCGGATGGACGCGGCTTTACCATCGCGCGCACCCTGCGCCTGAAAGGCTTCACAGGGCGTCTGCGCGCCAAAGGCCATGTTCTGGCCGACCAATACGCCATGGCGCGCCGCAGCGGCTTTGACGAGGTCGAGATTGACGATGCCCTGGCCGCCCGTCAGCCCGAGGATCAATGGCTGGCCCGCGCGAACTGGAAAGACCACAACTATCAGGCCCGCCTGCGCGGATAATCCTGCGTCATAGCCAGCTTGTGAACCAAAGGGGGCCGATTGCCCCCTTTTCCTGACTTGGATCAACGCTTAAACGGAGTTGTCGGTGTAGAGCACCGGCAGATATAACGATGACAGAGATGAAATCCGTGACCGACGCCCCCACCACCAAGGCCCCCGTTCTCCCCGACGCCCAGACCGTCACTGATGTGAAGCACTGGACCGACAGCCTGTTCTCTTTCAAGGTGTCGCGCCCTGCCTCATTGCGCTTCCGCTCGGGAGAGTTCGTGATGATCGGCCTCTTGGGTGACAACGGCAAGCCGCTGCTGCGCGCCTATTCCATCGCCTCGCCGTCCTGGGACGAAGAGCTGGAGTTCTATTCGATCAAGGTGCAAGAAGGACCGCTGACCTCGAAACTGCAACACATCAAAGCGGGTGATCAGATCATCTTGCGGCCCAAGCCCGTCGGCACGCTGGTGCACGACGCCCTGCTGCCCGGCAAGCGCCTGTGGTTCTTTGCCACTGGCACCGGCTTTGCGCCTTTTGCGTCGCTGCTGCGTGAACCGCAGACTTATGAGGACTACGACGAGGTCGTGATCACCCACACCTGCCGCGAAGTGGCCGAGTTGGAGTATGGTCGTCAGCTGATTGAAAGCATCAAACAGGACGAAATGCTGGCAGAATTGATCGGCGAAGGGTTTGCCGACAAGATCCGCTATTATCCGACCACCACCCGCGAAGAGAGCCCCAAGATGGGCCGGATCACCGATCTGCTGACCGATGGCACCGTGTTCAAGGATCTGGGCATCGACCCGATCAACCCGGAAACCGATCGCGGCATGGTCTGCGGTAGCCTGGCCTTCAACAAGGACATTACCGAAATCCTCGAAGGGTTCGGCTTGGAAGAAGGCGCAAACTCGGATCCCAAGCAGTTTGTGGTTGAAAAAGCCTTTGTTGGCTAAGCCTCTCACAACTTGAAATCAAAACGGCCTCGGAACGAAATATTCGTCCGGGGCCGTTTTATATGTATACTGCCCCTATTCTTTGAAGATTTAGCAGGGCCAGTGACATTCAACGCCGCCTGACCACCATCCTGATGGCCGACATGGCCGGATACAGCCGCTTAATCGAGGCGGATGAAGATGGTATCCTTGCTCGCCAGCGCACCTACCGCAAAACCCTGATCGACCCCGCGATTGCCGAAGTGCACGGCCGCGTCATCAAAACCACCGGCGACGGAATGATGGCCGAATTTTCCAGCCCCCGTGCCGCTGTCACCTGTGCTTTGGCAATCCAGTCCGGCATGGAAAAACACGAAGGCGATCATCCGCCCGACACCCGCATCCAATATCGCATCGGGATCAACATTGGCGATGTGCTGGACGAAGACGGGGATCTGTTTGGCGATGATATCAACGTGGCTGCGCGCCTTGAACAGATGGCGGAACCGGGTGGTGTCTGCATCTCGGACGCGCTGCACCAACTCGTTCACAGTCACCTGGACGCCGCCTTTGCCGATCTAGGGTCACAAAACGTCAAGAACATCTCGCGCCCGATCCGGGTCTGGCAGTGGACGCCAAAAGCACGCGAGCGGTTCGACGACCAGACCGCCCTGTCCCGTACCCAGCAGATCGAATTCTGCATTACGCCAAATGGGGTGCAACTGGCCTATGCCTCGGTCGGCTCGGGTCCAGCGGTGTTCAAGATGCCCAATTGGCTCAACCATCTGGAACACGACTGGCTCAGTCCGATCTGGGGTCCCCTGCTGCAGGACATGGCCCGCGACCATCACTTTGTGCGGTTCGACCAACGCGGCAATGGCCTGTCGGATTGGGAGGTGGACGAGATCTCGGACGACGCCATGGCCCGGGACGTAGAAACCGTCGTCGAGGCCTCGGGTCTGGACCGGTTCGCCGTCTTTGCCGCCTCGCAGGGCTGCGCCATCGCCGTGCGTTATGCTGTGACCCACCCCGAACGGGTGCGCTGCATCGTGATGTACGGCGGCTATGCGCGCGGCAGCCTGATGCGCGGCCACCCCGACCAAGAAGCCCTTCACGAGGCCACAACACAGGTCATCCGTGCCGGTTGGGGCTCAGTCACGCCCGCCTTTCGGCACATGTTCACCGAGATGATGATCCCCAAGGCCAGCCCTGCGCAAAAGGACAGCTTTGACGAGTTGCAGCGAGTGGCCTCTCCGGCGGAAAATGCCGCGCGGATCAACGAGATGAATGCCCGCTGCGATGTCAGTGACCTGGCACGGCAAGTGCAGGTTCCGGTGCTGGTTTTGCATTCCGAAGGGGACAAGCGCGTCCCCGTCGAGGAAGGCCGCAGACTGGCTGCGCTGATCCCGGGCGCACGCTTTCAAACCTTGCCCGGCGACAATCACATGCTGCTGCCGGGAACGCCTGCTTACGACAGTTTCTGTCGCAGTTTCCGCCAATTCCTGGCAGAGCACCCTGAATGACCGAAAAACATACATGATTTCGGCCGATTTCCGCGATGATCCCGCTTGCAGTGCCGCGCGTCGCAGTCTAAATTCCGACATCGAAAATCTGCCATTACCAAAGGAATGATCCCATAGCCCGCAGACCACACAACGCGCCGCCGCAACGCGACACAGGCCCACGCGTCAACGACAAAATCCGTGCCACCGAAATCCGCCTGATCGGCGCCGATGGCGATAACGTCGGTGTGGTTCAACCCGCCAGAGCCATGCAAATGGCTGCTGATGCAGGTCTGGACCTTGTTGAGATTTCGCCCAATGCCAACCCTCCGGTCTGCAAGATCATGGACTTTGGCAAGTTCAAGTATGAACAGCAGAAACGCGAAAGCGAAGCGCGCAAGAAACAGAAGATCATCGAGGTGAAAGAGGTCAAATTCCGGCCCAACACCGACACGCATGATTATGAAGTGAAGATGCGCAATGTGTTCAAGTTCTTGGAAAACGGCGACAAGGTCAAAGTGACCCTGCGCTTCCGTGGTCGTGAAATGGCGCACCAGAACCTTGGCCGCGAGCTGTTGGAACGTGTGGCCGCAGACGTCAAGGAAATCGGCAAGATCGAAAACATGCCGAAGATGGAAGGCCGTCAGATGATCATGATGATCGGCCCACTGCCGCAAAAATAGGCGACAGACCGAAATCGAATTCAGGCGCCCCGTTGCATCCGCGACGGGGCGCTTTTCGTTTCACATCAGAAAACCATTTGGTTTCAAAGGCTCTTTCCCCTAGGCTTTCGTTATTCACAGCCGGAGGGGAGACCGGATGACCTACCGCATAATTTCTGCGGCGATGTTGTGCGCCGTATTTGGCACGCAGCCCCTGATAGCCCAAGACACGTCAGACGCGGCCACGACTGAGGCGCCGACAGATCAGGAAACTCAGAACCTGTTGACGAAAGAAGAGCTGCAAGAGCTGGTCGGCCCAGTGGCCCTCTATCCTGACACTCTACTCATTCAGATTCTGGTGGCGGCGACCTTCCCGCTTGAAGTGGTCAAAGCCGACCGTTTTGTGCAGGACAACAAGGACGCTGACGATTTGGAAGCCCAGATTGAGGCACAAGGCTGGGATGAAAGCGTCGCAGTGCTGGCCACCGCCTTTCCGGATGTACTGACCGACATGGCCGTGCATGTTGAATGGACCGAAACCATCGGCACAGCGATGCTGGCCCAAGACGATGACGTGATGGCCGCCGTTCAGGACATGCGCAAGATCGCCGAGGATGCCGGCACGCTGACCAGTGGCGATGAACAAACGGTGGAGGTCACACAGGACGCAGGCGAGGAAACCATCATCATCCAACCCACCGATCCTGAAGTCATCTATGTCCCGCAGTATGAGCCCGAAACGGTCTATGTCGACGATGGCTCGGACGTGGGTGACGCCGTTGCTGCAGGTGTGATCACCTTTGCCACGGTGGCCCTGATCGCCGAGATTTTTGATGATGACGACGACTGGTATGACTATTGGGGCTGCCGGAATTGCGGCGGCTGGCATGGCAACCCGATCATCCGCAACCCGGACATCGACATTGATATCGACGGTGATGTAAACATCGGCGACCGCGACAACATCGGCTGGAAGCCTGACGATGACCGCCGTGACAAAGCCCGTGACGAGATCGGTCAGCGGCGCGGTGATGGTGCAACTACGATGCCGGTCAAGAAACCCGATCGCGGTGACGAAATGCGCCAGCGCCTGTCCAAGGAAACCGGGGCGGCCGACATTTCGCGACCCGGTGCAGACCGCGATGTTCAACGCCCCGATGCCCGCCGCGACGCGGTGGATCGAACCAAGGCCAAGGCGCCGAACGCTCCGAAACCAAAGGCCAAGGCCAAGGTTCAGTCGCGCCCCAAACAAGCTTCACGCCCTGCCCCAAAGGCGCAGGGGAACGGTAACCGGGGTGCTGCCATGCAACGGCGTGCCTCTTCTGGCCAGCGGGCTAATGCCGGGGCTGCACGTGGACACGCGTCGCGCGGTGGCGGACGGAGGAGATAAACCATGAAATATCAATCGCTTTCCTCCGCTCTTTGTTCGACGGCTTTGATCCTTGCCCTGCCTTTGCAAGCCGCAGAATCCCCGGCGACCTATGACACCCCGCAAGACGCGCTTGATGCGATGATGACGGCGGCGTCAGCGCAGGACACCCAAGCCATGCTGACTGTATTCGGCAACGACGCCGAAGAGTTGCTCTCGACCGGCAACCCGGATCGGGACAATGCAAACCGTCAGGAGATCCTTGGCATGTATGCCGCGGGCTATCGTTTCCTTCCTTCTGGCGAAGGGCAAGTCACGCTCTTGCTTGGCGAAGACGGCTGGCCGTTCCCTATCCCGCTAACACGGACGGATGTGGGATGGGCCTTTGACATCGTCGCAGGCGAGGAAGAGACCCACGCCCGCCGCATCGGCCTAAACGAGCTTGAAACCATCGAGATGCTGCAGGCCTATGTGGACATTCAAGCCGAATACCGGCTGACCGATCACGACGGCGACGGGGTGATGGAGTTTGCAAGCGCACTTTTGTCGTCGCCACAAGGCCGCGATGGTCTGTTTTGGGCTGATGCTGACAGCCCCCTGGGCGAACGGATAGCTCTCGCCTCGCTGGACGGCTACAACGATGGCGAAGAAGACCAAGCGCCCGAGCCTTTTGGTGGCTACTACTATCGCATCTTGACCGGGCAGACCGATAACGCCCCCGGCGGCGCGATGGATTATCAAATCAACGGGCACATGGTCGCCGGACACGCGATGCTGGCAGTACCTGCAGACTATGGCAACAGCGGCATCACCAGCTTCATGGTGGGTGAAAACGGCGCCATCTACGAGGCCGACCTGGGCGAGGACACGCTGGAAGGCGCGCACACCCTGACCTTATTCGACCCTGGTCCCGATTGGGCACCTCTGGAGTAGCGGCGAAGATACGCCCGACATGCAGGTTTGACTTGACCCAAACGATCAGCCCGTGAACGATAGTCGGGCCGGGAGAAAATTGCGACCCACTACAAAAATTTAGAACATTGTTCCGCCCCGGTGATTTTGCATGGGAGGACCGCAAATGAATTTAAGACCTGATCCGACGTTTCACCCCTCGCCCAAACTCGCGATGGAAGCCCCGCCCGAGACGCTGGCGTTCACCTTGATGCTCAGTCCGGATTTCTCGCAACCTGATGGGTTGGCCGTAGTGAATGTGGACCCCAAGTCGGACGACTATGGCAAAATCGTTCACAAGGTGATGATGCCAAACAAGGGCGATGAGTTTCATCATTTTGGCTGGAACGCCTGCTCTTCGGCCCTGTCGCCTTTGACCGGTCACGCGTTTCTGGAACGGCGTTACCTGATCATCCCCGGCATTCGTTCGTCGCGCATCTATGTGATCGACGTCAAGGAGCCGCTAAAGGCGAAGATTCACAAAATAATCGAACCCGAAGAGGTCTTTGCCAAGACCGGCTATTCCCGCCCCCACACCATCCATTGCGGCCCCGAAGGCATCTATGTCTCGACACTGGGTGGCGGTGGACCTGACGGCACTGACGGCCCGCCAGGCATCTTCATCATGGACTGCGAAACGTTTGATATCATTGGCCGATATGAAATGGACCGTGGTGTGCAAGACAAACACTATGACTTCTGGTGGAACCTTCCGCGCGACTACATGGTCAGCTCTGAATGGGGCCTGCCTCCGCAGTTCGAAAACGGCATCGTCGCCGAAGATCTGCTGAGCAACAAATACGGTCATTCGATCCATTTCTGGGACCTGCGCGCGCGCAAGAATGTCCAGACCATCGACCTAGGTGAAAATCACCAGATGGCTCTGGAAATCCGACCTGCCCATGACCCCGTCAAACAATACGGATTCTGTGGCGTGGTTGTCGACACAACCAACCTGCAAGGCGCCATCTTTACCTGGTGGCGCAAGGACGATGGCACGTTTGAGGCTAAGAAGACCATCACCATCGACCCGCAACCGGCCGATCCCGATGACCTGCCCGAGTTGCTCAAAGGGTTCTCGGCCGTGCCGCCCCTGGTCACTGACATCGACCTGAGCCTGGATGACAAATACCTCTATGTCGCGTGCTGGGGCACCGGCGAGATGCATCAATACGATGTCTCGGACCCGATGAACCCAACACTGGCGGGCAAGGTCGACATCGGCGGTATCGTCAAGAAAACCAAGCATCCCAATGGTCAGGACTTTGGCTATGGCCCGCAGATGGTCGAAATCAGCCGCGATGGCAAACGCGTCTATTGGACCAACTCGCTCTATTCCACATGGGACGATCAGTTCTATCCCGGCGAACGCGGTGCTGCGATGGTCATGGCCAACGTTGGCGCAGGCGGCGGGTTGACCCTGGACGAAAACTTTTGGGTCGAGTTCCCTGATGGATATCGTTCACACCAGATCCGGCTCGAGGGCGGAGACTGCTCGACCGACAGCTTCTGCTACCCGTCGGTGTAAACATTGGAAACGCTGATGAGTACAACGGCTGGCCTGTGGCTGGCCGTTGTTCTGAGCGGGCTTTATCACGGGCTGAATCCCGGTATGGGTTGGCCCTTGGCGGTCTCCTCGGCCCTAATGGAGCAACGCCCCCGCGCGCTTTATGGCGCGTTAGGAGCGTTGGCGGGTGGGCATTTCATGGCGATGCTGGTGATCCTGCTACCGTTTTCGCTGATGACGCTTCTTTTAGATTACGAACGCCAACTCCGACTTGGGGCGGGCATCATCGTTGTGGCCCTTGGCCTCTGGCTGCTGATCACGCGTAGACATCCAAGGTTTCTGTCCCGCATCCCGCCCACGCAACTGGCGCTATGGTCGTTCCTTGTGGCGCTGGTTCATGGTGCCGCCCTTATGCTGGTGCCCATCTACCTTGGCCTTTGCCGGATCGAAGAGCTTGACGCAGGCCACCGCGCCGCTGCGGACTTGATGGGACGCAATATGCTGCTGACACTGGGCGTGGCTGTAGTTCACACGGCTGCAATGATCATCGCCGGCGGCGGGTTGGCCGTGGCTGTGTATCGTTGGTTGGGCCTGCAATTCCTGTCTCGCACTTGGTTCGACTTGGAAACCATCTGGGCCCTCAGTTTGATCCTGGTGGGCGGCATCGGCATCTATACCGCCCTGCCCGCCTAGGCGATCCCACGATCGCCCTGCCACCACTTAATGGCATCGACATAGTCAAACAGCAAAGAGATCAAGTCGACGATCACAAGCAAAACCAAAGCCTGAAGATAACCGCCACTAACCCCGCCTTGCAGCTGCCCAGAAATCACTCCCAAAAGGGGTGTCCAAAGCAGGAAATGAGGAAAAGCCATAGCTTTCGAAAAACCCCGTTCGAACAGCAAAATCGGCAGATTCAAAACCATCCCCCCAATTGCCAAAACGGCAATCAGCCCCGCGCCCGGTTGCCCCAGAAACGCCAGCGGCAGCAGGTTCACTGGCATCAGGATCACCCCAACCCAGATCTGTACCCACACGGGGAGCCTGCGAAAACTGGCCCAGATTTCGGTGATCATGGCACGCTCTCTCATGGCAAAAGCCGCGCAGTTTCCCGCGCGGCTTTCTTCAACTTCGGCAAGGCTTACCCGCAGGCGGCCACCGCCCGTTTGGTCATAACGGCCACCAGATGCGCGCGGTATTCTTTCGAGCCGTGCAGATCCCCAATCATATTGGCGGGGTTGATGCTCAAATCCATCAGCGCATCGCCGCTGAAGTTCTTGTTCAGCGCCTCTTCGGCCTCGGACCAGCGGAATACGCCATCCTCGGACGCACCGGTCACAGCCACCCGCGCGCCGTCGGCGTATTTGGCGACATAGACACCCACAAGCGCAAAGCGCGAGGCAGGCTGGACGAACTTCTGATAGTTCGCCGCCTCGGGGATCGGGAAGCTGACCGAGGTTACGATCTCTCCCTCATTCAGCGCAGTTGTGAACATGCCCTGGAAATAGTCATCCGCCGCGATCTCGCGTGCGTTGGTAACGATCGTGGCGCCTGACCCCAAAGCTGCGGCCGGGTAGCACGCCGATGGGTCATTGTTGGCCAGCGAGCCACCAATGGTGCCACGGTTGCGCACGGCCGGGTCACCGATATGGCTCGCCAGATCTGCCAGTGCGGGGTAATGGGCGCCAGCTTCGGCTGCGACAGTGGCATGGGTGGTTCCACCGCCAATGACGACTGCGCCATCCTCGGCACAGACACCCTTCATCTCGGCAATCGCTGCCAGCGACACCAGTTTGCTGGGCGATGCCAACCGCTGTTTCATCGTGGGGATCAGGGTCTGCCCACCCCCCAAAGCCTGCGCATCTTCAGCCCCAAGTGCCGCAACCGCATCTGCGATCGTGCCGGGCTGTTCATAGTCGAAATTATACATTTCGGTCCTCCTTCAAGAAGCTCGGGAAACGCCCCTTCTTCTTGCTGAAAAATTCCGAGGGGTGCGAGGGGCTGACCCCTTGCACCCACTCTCTCAACTCAACCGTTCATCGCGGCCCAAACACGGGACGGTGACACTGGCATATCGATATGACCGATATCCTTGCCGCCCGACTGCATCGCGTCGATGACTGCATTCACCACCGCAGGCGGTGAGCCAATCGCACCGGCCTCGCCGCAGCCCTTGACCCCCAACGGGTTGTGGGTACACGGCGTCTGGCTGGAATGATCCACGGTGTAGAACGGCACGTCATCAGCACGCGGCATCGCGTAATCCATGTAGGATGCGCTCAGCAGCTGGCCGTTGTCGTCATAGACGCAGTTTTCCAGCAGCGCCTGACCGATGCCCTGACCGATCCCGCCATGCACCTGACCGTCCACGATCATCGGGTTGACGATGTTGCCAAAGTCGTCCGCCGCCGCAAACCGTTCGATGGTGACCTTCCCGGTCTCCGGATCAACTTCGACCTCACAGGCATAAGCGCCTGCCGGGTAGGTGAAGTTCGCCGGATCATAGAACGCGGTTTCCTCCAACCCCGGTTCGATGTCTTCGAGCGGGAAGTTGTGGGGGACATAGGCCGTCAGCGTGACATCGCCCCAAGCGACCGATTTGTCGGTGCCTGCAACGGTGAACTGACCGTCCTTCAGCTCTATATCTGCATCAGATGCTTCGAGCAGGTGCGCCGCGATCTTCTTGGCCTTGTTGATGATCTTCTCGGTTGCCCGAACCATGGCCGATCCACAGACCGCCAGCGAACGCGAGCCATAGGTGCCCATGCCAAACGGGATTTTCGAGGTGTCACCATGCACGATCTCGACCTGACTTTCATCAATCCCGATCATCTCGGCCACGACTTGCGGGAACGCAGTCTCATGTCCCTGACCGTGGCTGTGCGCACCAACCATCACGCTGATCGAGCCGGTGGCGTTCACCCGCACAGTTGCGGCGTCATACAGACCCGCACGCGCACCCAACATGCCCACGATGTTCGACGGCGCGATGCCGCACGCCTCGATGTAGCAGTTGACGCCCAGACCCCGCAGCTTGCCATTGGCCTCGCTTTCCGCGCGCCGTGCGGCAAAGCCTGCGATGTCGGCAGCGGTTTCCAGCTTATCCATGGTGCCATTGTAGTCGCCGGTGTCATAGGTCAGCGCCACAGGCGTGTCATAGGGGAACTCGGTGATGAAGTTCTGACGACGCAATGCGATTGGGTCGGCGCCCAATTCACGCGCGGCCTTATCGATCACCCGCTCCAGCTGGAACGTCGCCTCAGGGCGGCCTGCGCCGCGATAGGCGTCAACCGGAACCGTGTTGGTGAACATCGCCTTCACGTTCACCTGAATCATCGGGGTCTTGTAGTTCCCCGCCATCAGCGTGCCGTGCAACCAGGTCGGAACCGAGCTGGAGAAGGTCGACAGATACGCGCCCATGTTGGCATGCGTATTGGTGCGCAGACCGACAAAGTTGTTGTCCGCATCCAACGCCAGTTCGATGGTGGTCACATGATCGCGACCATGGGCATCCGACATGAACGCCTCGGACCGGCTGGCTGTCCATTTGACCGGACGGTTGCAGGCCTTGGCCGCAAAGGTCACGAACGCCTCTTCCGCGTAGTGGAAGATCTTGGTGCCAAAGCCGCCACCCACATCCGGGGCCACAACGCGAACCTTGTGCTCGGGCAGGCCTAGAACAAAGGCGCACATCAGCAGGCGGATCACATGGGGGTTCTGCGAGGTGGTGTAGAGCGTGTGCTCATCTGTGCCACGGCTGTAATCACCCACGGCAACGCGCGGCTCCATCGGGTTGGCAACCAAACGGTTGTTCACCAAATCCAGAGTCGTCACATGCGCTGCATTGGCGAAGGTGTCGGACACGACCTGTTCATCAGTCTCACCCAGCACCCAGTCATAACAGACGTTGGACGTCAGATCGTCGTGAACCTTGGTCGATCCTTCGGCGGCCGCGGCCTTCATGTCCACAACTGCGGGCAGTTCAGCAATGTCGAGTTCAATCGCTTCGGCCGCATCGCGCGCCTGTTCCAGCGTCTCGGCCACAACAGCCGCAATCGGATCGCCCACGTGGCGGACCTTGCCTTGCGCCAGGATCGGGTGCGGCGGCTCTTGCATCGGCTCGCCATTGCGGTCTGTCACCTGCCAGCCGCAGGGGATGCCGCCCACGCCTTCGAAATCGGCGCCGGTAAAGATGCGCACGACGCCGGGCATGCCAGCGGCGGCCTCGGTTCCGATGCTGTTGATGGTTCCATGCGCCACGTCAGAGCGCAGGAAATACACATGGGCCTGACCATGTACGTTGATGTCGTCGGTATAATTACCCTCGCCGGTCAAAAAGCGCACGTCTTCGCGGCGCTTTGAACTGGCTCCGATGCCACTGTCTTTGGGCATAGCTTGTTCTCCTCCCTGGATACCGGGTCGGGCACCATAGCCCACCGGTCATAGCTCCGGGCGCATCTCCTCAAATTCGCCCGTGCCGGAAATTCGCGTCTTGCTTATTCGGCGGCAATTGCGCCCACGTCCTGACCGGATGCGGCCATGATCGCCTTGACGATGTTGTGGTAGCCCGTGCAACGGCAGATGTTGCCTTCAAGATGCGCGCGCACCTCGGCCTCGGTCGGCTTGGGGTTGTCCTTCAGCAGCGCGGCTGCCGACATCACCATGCCGGGCGTGCAGAATCCGCACTGAAGGCCGTGGTGGTCCTGGAACGCCTGCTGGATCGTGTTCAGCGTTCCATCCGGGGCCGCCTGCCCCTCGATCGTGGCAACCTCGGCACCGTTCGCCTCCATCGCCAGCATGTTGCAGGATTTCACCGCCTCGCCGTTCACATGGACCATGCAAGCACCGCATTGCGCCGTGTCGCATCCCACATGTGTACCGGTCAGTGACAGGTGATCCCGCAGAAAGCTCGACAGCAGCGTGCGGCCTTCGACCTCACCGCTGGCAGTCCGGCCATTCACGGTCATCGTGACCTGTGTCATTCGTCTCTCCCCTTTTTGGCTTTTAGCTGGGGAAGAGTTAAACACGGGTCCAAGCATTTGAGAACTAAAATTTTTGACCGTTTGGTTTAGGTCAAAATGAAAGTTTTCTATACCTAGAGCAGAGTTATCACCGGGCAAGCCTGTCTGGGTTTCAACCCAGCGTCACTTGCGTTTTCCTGCGCGAGGCTGTGGCCGCGTCGGGATTTCCTTGAGCAATCCCCCCACCCCCATCGCAGCAATGTCATCGCCCGTGACGGTGATTCCACACGCCACACGGCTGAGAACCCAATCCGCACCGTTCAGCGCGGGGGACCGCGCGCACCCTGGCAGGCCGATGACCGGTCGCGCGCCGATCCGACCGGAAAACAACAGGTTGCCGGGATCAACGGGCATTCCGAACCGATCCACCTGACCGCCAGCCGCGCGCACCGCACTGGGGGCCACGTCATTCACATCCGACGTGGCCGAACCGGTCAAGATCATCGCAATCTCGCCCTCGACGCGCGCCACGGCTTGCGCCAGCTCATCCGTGTGATGCCGTACGATCTGTACATCACAAAGGTCCATCCCCAAGGCCTCGACCCTGCCCCGGATGGCCTGAATACCCTTTTCGTTGGGTGGCCCGCCCGGGATGTCAGTCACCACCAGCCCAGCGGTCCTGTACGTCGGCGCGATCAACCGCACCGCATCACGCGCCGCATTGCAGGCCGCGGTCACATCCGCCTCAGGGACAGCGTAGGAGATCACCTTGATCGTCGCCACCATGCCGCCACTGGTCATCTGCTGCATTTGTGGCACTGTGGCGACGGTGATCATCGGATGCACCCGGTTGAACGCCTCGATCGCCGACACGTCGAGTTCGACCACACCCGGCCCATCTGCCAACAGATTGACCCGCCCGGTGAAAGGGGCTGTCACACGCAGACCTGCGGCTTGCAGATCGCTGGCCAAGGCCGCTGCCAAACGCCCCGCCGCTTCATCCTCGTGCAGATCGCCCTGTTCCAGCCGGGCAACCGTGACCTTATTGATCCCGGCGGCGCGCAGTTCCGCCAGATGATCGGCCTCTAGCCAGATCCCCTTGCGGAGTTTCCGTTTCGTCGTCGTCACCGAATGCGCCAGAATGGCCCCTTGAGCCTGCTCCAGCGGGACGGGTCCGAATTTCATGCCTTGCCCCGCAGCACGGCTGTCATCTGTGCGAGGATCGCCACTGCGATCTCGGACGGTCCCGCCGCCCCGATGTCGAGGCCAACTGGCCCGTGAATGCGCCCGATCTGTTCGGAGGTGAAGCCAACGGCCTGCATCCGCTCAACCCGCTTGGCGTGTGTACGCGTCGACCCAAGCGCGCCGATGTAAAACACATCCGCAGCCAAAGCCGCCTGCAACGCTGGATCGTCCAGTTTCGGATCATGTGTCAACAGCACCAGCGCCGTGCGCAGAATCAAGGCCCAGCTTTGCCACCGCTTCGTCTGGCCAGTCATGCAGGATCTGCTCGCCCGGAAACCTCCGGTCTGAAGCAAACGCCTCGCGCGGGTCGACGATCACCGGATCATATCCTGCAATTCGCGCCATCGGCACAAGCGCCTGTGCGATGTGGACCGCTCCCACCACGATCAGGCGCAGTGGCGGGTTGTGCACTGCCACAAACGTCTCACCGTCCTCTTCGAACCCGGACCGGTCCATGCGCATCCGCTCGCCATAACCATCAGGCACCAACCGCCGCTTGCCAGTGGCAATATTGACTTCATAGGCAACCGCATCACGCCCGGCCCGGATCTGGACCATCTCGGCAAGCATCTCTTCGCTCAACACTTTTCCAACCGGTTCGATCAAAATCCGGATCGTACCACCACAGGCCAGCCCAACGGCAAAAGCATCCTCGTCGCTGACACCAAATTCCAAAAGCCGCGCTTCGCCCTCTTCGATGGCTTCGATCGCCTCGACGATCACCGCGCCTTCGACACAGCCACCCGATACCGAACCTTCGATCCGGCCATCGCCGCCGATCACCAATTGCGAACCAACCCGCCGCGGTGCGCTACCCCAGGTTTGAACCACGGTGGCCAAGGCCGCGCCAATTCCCTTGCGATGCCAGTCCAAGGCGGTCTCGGGGCTGTTGTCAAATCTCTCCATGAAGGCTCCTCATGGCCTGGCCGTGTATCATTGGGCGTGTAAGTTGCGCACAACATAAGGAGGATTTGAGCAAAGAAAAGCAGCCCTTAGGAAACAGAATGGCAGGGGAACCCCAAATGTGCCCAATTTTCTGCGCGTCTGACGGCGGCATTCTCACGCATTGAGAAACAGGATTTATTCGATGCAATGACATTGAAAGATACCTTAACGCGATCTAGGTTGCTGGCGAACTGCCCATGAGTTGTGAAGTACCCGACTTGGGCGCCGATTAATTTTCCATATTTTCGAACAGGAGTGCCCTATGTTCAAATCCCTTGCCGCGTTTACGACAGCTGCCGTTCTGTCTTTGACATCCACGGCCATCGCTGAACAGTTCGAGCCATACGGCTCGGTCGAAGGCTGGAACGTCTACGCAGACACAGAAAAGAAGTCCTGCATGATCGAAAGCAAGGATGACCTTGGCAATGTCGTTCAGATGGGCCTGACCGCCGACCGAGGGGTGGCATACATCGGTGTCTTCACACAGGCTGAGACTGACATCAAGAAAGGTGACAAACAAGCCGTGGTGATCGGGTTGGGTGACAAGGTTTATGTCGGCGAAGCAACCGGAATGCGTGGCAATATCACCAAAGGCTATTCAGGCGGCTACGTACTGACTGATGACCCATCGGTGGTTGAAGCCGTTGCAAAAGAGCACGTCATGACAGTCTTTCCTGAAAAGGCTTATGGTTTCGTTGTGAACCTCAAAGGCACGTACAAAGCCATTGAAGCGGCCGCAAAATGTAATGAAGAGCAACTTCAGTAGACATCTCTCATGGAAGCGCGGACATGAGCCGCGCTTTCTCACCCACGTCATCAGGACGTGAAATGACCTGCGCCAAGTCTTGCAACGACGCGATGGAATGACCTGCTCGGAAACTGTCCACATGGGGCAGCATCGCAGCAATACCTTGCGCTTTTGGGGCAAAACCCTCCCACCGCAGCAGCGGATTCAGCCAGATCAACCGCCGGGATGACAACTGCAGGCGCTGCATCTCCAGGCTCAGCTGATCAGGGTCGTCGCGGTCCAGCCCGTCTGTGATTAACAGCACCACCGCCCCCTGCCCCATGACCCGCCGCGACCAATCGCGGTTGAAATCATGCAGGCACGAACCGATCCGCGTACCGCCTTCCCAATCCTGCGCCTCAGCACCTGCGGATTTAAGTGCTGCATCGACGTCCCGCTGCGCCAGATGGCGGGTGATGTTGGTGAGCCGAGTGCCAAAGGTAAAGGCATGCACCTTGGCCCAACCCGCGCCCTTTGCGTTGCTGACAGCGTGCAGAAAATGCAAGATGACGCGGCTGTATTGACTCATCGACCCTGAAATATCGCAAAGCACGACCAGATTGGGCCAGCGTGGCCGCGGGGTAAGCCGGGCGATGTCGTGAATTTCGCCCCCTGACGCATCGATGCACGCAGCGTGCGCCGCCAATCCACGCGGCTGCCCCGCAGGCTGGCCATGCCGCGCCGCGAGGGGATCGGTTTTACTGGCAACGACAGCTGCGCCAGCATCCGCTTGGCTTGCGCAATCTCATCGGTGCTCATCAGCTCGAAATCCAGGCTCCGCAGCCGTTCTTCGCCCGACATCGTGCGCGAGGCGTCGATCTCGATCTCACTTTCTTCTTCGCCGCCGTCTTCCTGTGGCGGCGCGTCCCGCTCGACACCGTCCAGCAATGCCTCGGCGGCGCGGCGCTCGGCGGCTTGGGCCTCGCGATCCTCTTGTACGCCACGAATGGCGGGCAGCATCGCGGCCATCATCTGCTCCAGATAACGCGGGTCTCGCCAGTAGAGGCGAAAGATCTGGGCAAAGACCTCGCGGTGCTCGGGCTTGTTCACGAAACAGGCGTGCAGCGTCCAGTAGAAATCGCGCTTTTCGGTGAACCCCGCTGCCTCGACCGCATAAATGGCGTCAATCACCCGCCCCGGCCCGATGGGCAGCCCAGCCTTGCGCAACGCACGCGCAAAATGGGTGATATTCTGCGCCAGCTTGGGGCTGTCAGGGATATCCAGTGGGATCTGTTCAGCCACAGGACACCTCGCAGTCGCAAAGCGCTGCAATCCGGTCAGCGACCTTCTCTGCCGTTAGGCCATCCACAGGCACGTCAATCGCACCTTCCGGTCGAAGCAATTCCAGTTTGGCCCGATGAGAGCGCAGAATACCCGTGTCCATCAGCTTGCCCCGCCCGACTCGCTTGGGGTCCGTCAACCGTGCGACATTCTCTTGCTCGGAAATTTCCAATGTCACGGCCACCATTCGCGCACCACGCTTTGAGACAAATTCCGCAAAAGGTGAGTAAAGCGCGTGATCATCCGGCCTATCCGCCAAGGCATTGGTGAAGATGATCGCAACGTCCCCAGGCAACTGCAACGCGTGATCGAATATCGCTCGTTGCACTTGCCGTCTGAGTTCCAAATGCCCTGACTGCCCACGCTCGTAGACTGCACTGGCGGGGCCAATCATCAGATGATTGTCGATCAACCGCCCCCCGATTTTTGCCGCGAGCGCCTGCCCTATTGTCTGTTTCCCTGATCCCGGCCAGCCGCAGATGTGGATGACCAGCGGCGTAGAGCTCATGCCGGCTCCAGACTGGCGTGGGCTTGATCAAGAATACGCTTGGCCTCGGAGCCTTGCATCTTTTGGATATCATCCTGGTACTTAAGGATCGCTCCCAATGTATCTGCGATCACCTCAGGGCTCAGGTTGATGACATCCAGCGCCAACAGGCACTTTGCCCAATCGATAGTTTCCGCCACGCCAGGTTTCTTGAACAGATCCTCGGTCCTCAATTGCTGGACAAAGGCTACGATTTCTCGGGACAAGTTTTCTGCCGCCTCGGGCGCGCGAGCGTGCAGGATTTCCACCTCGCGTTCGAAATCCGGGTAGTCGACCCAGTGATAGAGGCAGCGGCGTTTGAGGGCATCATGCACCTCGCGCGTGCGGTTCGAGGTCAGGATCACCACCGGCGGTTCCGGTGCCTTGATGGTGCCCAGTTCGGGGATCGTGACCTGAAAATCGCTGAGTGCTTCAAGCAGAAATGCCTCGAACGGTTCATCGGTGCGGTCCAACTCGTCAATCAGCAGCACCGGCGCGCCGTTTTCATCGGGGCGCATCGCTTCAAGCAGCGGACGTTCAACAAGGAACTCATCAGAAAAAAGCTCGGTCTGCAGCGCCTTACGATCCGCCCCGCCCGAGGCTTCGGCAGTACGGATCGCAACCATCTGTGCCGGAAAGTTCCATTCATAAACCGCAGACGAGGCATCAAGCCCCTCGTAACACTGCAACCGGATCAAGCGTCGCCCCAGGGCCGCACTCAACGCTTTGGCTATTTCGGTCTTACCAACGCCCGCTTCGCCTTCCAGAAACAGCGGCCGCCCAAGTTTGAGCGACAGGAAAACCACCGTCGCCAACGCCCTGCCACAAACATAGCCTTGAGCGGTCAACATCTCTTGCACCGCATCGATCGAATTTGGAACTGTCATGCTCTCTCCCCTTGACGTTGTAGAGGGCACGAGCGAGCGCCTGCCGTCAACCACCCTTGCCGTCGCATTTCAAGGCTACTTAGGTCGCAGTGGCATGCTGTCCAAGTTTGGAACGTCACAGACCTCTGACTGAATGCCCCGCGTCACGCAATCCTGCCGCGAACGTCAGGCATTTCCACCTTAAAGCAACAATTCAGCGCGCAGGTTTGAACGATCCAGACGCGGACAAAGCCACCATTCGTCCGCTCGACCCCATCGGCTGCTCACTGCGCATCGCTGCCAGTCGTAATGTTTGATGATCACGCGCCCGGAGCATCGCCGTTTAGCCCGAGTAACCCTGTACGGATGAGGCATCGAAGGATCTCATCGAAGTGACTGCGGCCTGAGGGCGTGCCAATAAGTTCTTCTGGTCACTTGCAGTTTCACGCGTGGCTGAGAATGATTGCCGTTGACGGGCTATCGTTAGTGCCCCCTAATATTCAGTGACAACGAGGTTCAGAGGAGCAGTTTCATGGCCCGTATTATTTCAACGACGGCGGCTATCATCTCGGCAGTTGGCCTCTTACCGACGTTAACCCTCGCCCAGAGCGCCGATACGGTATTCCTCAACGGCAATATTTACACGATGGACGAGTCCAGGCCCACCGCGCAAGCGCTTGCTATTTCTGGCAAACAGATTTCTTTCGTGGGTTCAGACAATGGAGTGCGATCTCTGATAGGCGACGGAACGAACGTCGTGGATCTTGACGGCAAGATGGTGCTTCCGGGCTTCATCAGCGGTCACGAGCATTTAATCGCTTCCGGATGGACGCAACTCGGCGTCCAGCTTGGTTCGGGACAATCCAAGGAGGATTACCTCAAGCTGATCAAGGAATATGCAGACGCCAATCCTGACGAGGCGTATATCCGCGGCATCGGTTGGAATGCGACTTTGATGGGTGGGGAGTTCACGGCAGCAGACCTTGACGCAGTCGTTCCCGACCGGCCTGTTTTCTTACAGGACTATACAATTCACGACGCATGGCTGAACTCCAAAGCGATGGAAATGGGCGGTGTTGACGCCAACACCCCCGATCCGGTTCCCGGGCTGATCTATTGGGTGAGAGACGCCGACGGTGCCCCAACAGGATATGCAAAGGAATTCGCCTGGATGGGAGCATATGTAACATCCGGTGCCTGGCAGCCGGACACGATGATCCCGGAAAGCCAACAAACGCTCTACGATCTGGCTGCGAGCTTTGGATATACAAGCTATATCAACCAGGGACTTGTGACGCCAAACATCAAGTCTCAGTCCAAGCATCACGAAGACAACAAGGTTGCCCTAGACATTCTGCGGTCTCAGGCAGATGAGGGTTCGCTCAAACTGCGCACGATGTTGATGACACTGGTCAAGGGCGATGACTTCGACGCAGATGAAGCCGTCGCGAATACGCTGGAACTAAGAGAGGCGTTCGACAGCGATGACGTCCGGGTGCTCGGCATAAAAATTCACCCGGAAGGCGTTCATACAAGCCACGCTTCTATCATGCTCGATCCCTGGAAGGATCAGCCTGAGAAGACAGCAGTGCGCGGGGTTTCTGCCCAGTTGACCGATGAGATCGTGCAAAAGGCGAATGCCGCAGGGCTTGACGTGTCTGTTCACGTCGACGGCAGCAAAACCGTCCGGGAAACAGTCAATTCATTCATCAGCTCCAAGAAAGCTGGGTACACTGACGCGCGCAACTCGTTGCAACACCTTGCTTTTGCGCATCCGGATGACATCGCAAACATCATAGAACACGACATCCTTGCAAACATCACCCCGATTTGGGCAACGACCTGGGGTGGTGGGCTTGATGGTGCTTTGACGATCATGGGGCGCCATCTCACCGTCGCGCAATTTCAGCGCATCCGGACTTTGATGGATGCAGGAGCCCCCGTCAGCATCGGAGCGGACGTGCCGAGCACAGACCCCCAGTTGATGGGCGCGTTGACTTTGTGCGAAGCAGGCGTCACGCGCAGAGACCCATCAAACCCCGAAGATGATCGTGTCTTTCCGCCGGTTTACCAGGCAATCACCCTTGAGCAATGCCTCTACGCAGCAACCATGGGAGGGGCCTATGAGGCGCGATTGGAGGATAAGGTCGGAAGTCTGGAGTTTGGGAAATACGCAGACCTCGTTGTCCTGGAAAAAGATCTTTTCTCGGTTCTGCCCTCAGAGATCGCAAATGTGAAAATACTCGCCACGATGAAAGGTGGAACCTACACCTATCAATCCGAACCTTGAGTGATTGCTCCTGAAAACCGCTTGGTTGTGATCGTCTTTGTTTGATTTGCACGGCAAGGCGGGTTTTCAGGCTAGTCATCAACTGGCGGCAGTCATCGCCAACTTCGGATTCACTTTGATCCGCGTGGACACTTTTCCACGAGACAGGGTTTTCTGCGGCTCGTTTGCTAGCGTCTGTAACGCCTAAAAGGAGCTGCTGATGCAATCCACAGCATCAGCCCCAAAGGGCTCTTTCGAGACCTGCGCTGCGATCCATGCCAAGATCTGCAATGCCGGTTTTTCTGATGCCCATCAGCGTTGTGACGTAAAGGCCAAAACCGTCTTGTCTTCCCCGCCAAGAGTTTGCGAAATGTTGACGGATTCGCCCACTAATGTCATGACTTGGGAAACAATCAACGCCCAAAGAATGGCGCGCAAAAGGTATGGATCGGGGCAGACGTGGCGAAGAATGAACCGGCATCGCGACCGGAGGAGCGCCGGACATGAAAATCACGGCTGTAACCTGCGTCAAAAACGAAGGGCCCTTTCTGCTGGAATGGATCGCCTTTAACCGTCTGATCGGGGTCACTGACTTTCTGTTTTATTCCAACGATTGCTCGGATGCGACTGACAGGCTACTCGATGCCTTGCAGGATCGCGGTATCGTGCGACACCTGCCCAACCCGGCTCAGGGGCGCAATTACCAGATGGAGGCGCTTAAGGCCGCTGCACACGAAGACATCGTGAAACAGGCCGATTGGGTCTGGATCGCGGACGTGGATGAGTTTCTGAACATCCACGTGGGAGACCGCACAATCCCCGCACTGATTGATGCGTGCAAAAACCCACAGGCCATCAGCGTCTCGTTTCAGTTCTTTGCCAATGATGGGATCGAGACATTCGAAGACAGGCCGGTGATCGAACAGTTCACCCGCTCGCATAATCCCGACATGTGGGGCGGTGAAAGCGCTGCCGAGGTTAAAACACTGACCCGCAAAGACTTTCCGTTGCAGTATTATGGCGCGCATCGCCCTTTCTTTCCCAAGAAGCTGGCTCAGGCCAACCGCCCCAGTTGGACAGATGGATCAGGTCGGGACGTGCCGTTCCGATTCAAAATCGCGGCCAATCCGCGCCGCATTCGCAAATTTCCGGCCCGCGGTTCCCGAGACCTGGCAACACTGAACCACTACGCTCTACGCAGCCTCGACAGCTACCTGGTCAAGAACGATCGCGGCGACGTCAACCGCGAGCATCGCAATTTCGACGACAGCTATTGGCGAGACCGAAATGACCCGGCATGGCAGGATCTGAGCATTCAGCGTTATCTACCGGACCTAAGACGCGAGATGGACACACTTCGCCAGGACGTTGAGATCAATGCCTTGCACCAAGAAGCTGTGAGCCTGCACCGCGCCAAACGCGACGAACTAATGGCCAAGCCAGAATATCAGGCAATGCGCCACCAGTTGCGTGAGGCGTCAACCCTGCCCCCTGCCGAAGAGCGTCTGCTGCTGGAATTGGGGGCTACGTTATGAGCCGTTTGCGGGTAATTAATTTGGGCTTGCCAAAGTCAGGCACCACGACACTTGGCGTGGCTCTCAAGGAATCCGGTCTGAAGGTGGCGGATTGGCGCATTCGGCGCGGACAGTCGGAAAACCGCGATATCGCCGGAAATTTTGTGGGTCGGACGATGTATCGAGGGTATTTCAAAACAGGTGATCCGCTGCACTACATGGACGAGTTCGACGCGTTTACCGAGATCAGTGTTGCCTCGCGCGGTCACAATGAATGGCCCCAAACCGACTGGGGTTTATTGAGTGCAATACTGGACCATCACCCGGGTGCAAAGTTTCTCTACAGCAGCCGCCCCGCTGACAAGTTGGTCGACAGCATGTTGCGGTGGTCCAACCTTGGTCGGCGGCGGTTGCCAAAATTTTCAGTGCCCGGCCTACCTGCGGGATACGGGTTTGAATATGACGAACTTGTCCGTTGGGTCGAAGGGCATCGAAAATTCTGTCACCGGGTTTTTGCAGGAAGCGACGCCTTTCTGGAATACGACATCCTTGACCCTGACGCGCCCAACAAGATCGGGGCCTTTTTGGGGATGGAAATTACCTGGTGGGGCAAGGCCAACACCAACGAAAACCGCAAGGCTGACGCAGACGCGCAGGACCAGATGATCGAACAGGACAGTTAATGCGAATTTATCTGCACATCGGCCCTGAAGTTGCCGGAGCCGCAGCGCTGCAAAAAACGCTGTCTGCCAAGCGGGATCAACTGCTGTCGAAGGGCGTTCTCTATCCTCGAAAAATCGGCAACGTCAGCCACACCAAGGTTTTCATGGCCGTGACAAGTCCCGACCACATCGACCCCCTTCGGTTCAATCGTGGATTTGCGGCTACGGACAAACAGGCCCAACTTCGAAATTCTGTGATCAAAGACCTCAAACAGGAAATTGACCAACACCAACCCGAAACCATGATATTGTCGGTGCCGCAGCTGGCGACGTCCATCTATCGACGGCCCGAGATTGAACGCATTCATGAAATCTTGAGCGCTCTATCTGATGACATCAGAATACTGACTTATGTGGACGATCCGGCGCGCCTTTTATCGTCCCACTATTGCCAGCAAGTGCTTGAAGGACGGGCAGAACCACTAACCCAGGAGCTTGACCTTGTAGGGTCTGACAACTGGTGGCAAGCGTGCATCGACGCTATGCTGGCCATTGATCCCATGGCGGGCCAGTTCGAAGAGACGCAGGGGCCCGCTTTCTGGCTCGACACCAAAGCGTTGGTCCACGAGTGGGAAACGGTTTTTGGCGATGGTTCGGTAGATCTGCGAACCTATGCCGAAGATGTGTTTGCACCTGACATGATCACAAATGAAATCCGAACCGCGTTCGGGATCAAGGCAACAATCGGTAAAGGCCTGGCAGCCTCCGAAACACCCCCCATGTCGGCAGCCTGGACAGCCCGGGGGCGGCAGTTCAATGCATTGCTGATCACCTTGCTTGCCCAAGGAGGTAAGCACGCCCCAAGGCAGCTATGGCGAAGTCTGGTGGCCGAGTTAGAGGTGCCTGGTCAAGCGATGGATCCGGGAAGTCTCTTCCCGATTTCCCAGCACTTTGAAAAGGATAACGCCGATCTGATCGACAGGTACCAGGATCTGGACCAGGACACTTATACGTCACCGCATGCAAAAGACATCTGGACAGAAGCCGATCCCGAATATGGGTTTCGCGCGTCGCAATATCTGCTGTCGTTTCTGTTTCGGATTAACAAGGCGACCAATGAAAAATACGCTCAGCGCATAGAGGACCTGACGACGGATACCAACTCGGCACCAGATGCCAGTGGTCAAAGCGTCCCCTCGGCACAGGAATTTGACGGGCTTTCAGACGTGGCACGCAATTTGATGCCACCGCAAGCGGTCGAAAATTTTGAGCGCCTGAGAAAGTCGACATTTGCGCCCCACAATAGGTTGGGTGCTGTAGATGAAGAGCAATTGGCGGCAGCATACACCGAGGTCCCGACGCGATCCTTGTCCAAAGGCAAGAGTGGCAACGTAATCGTTGGCTGTATGAAAAACGAGGCGCCGTATATTGTTGAATGGGTCGCTTATCACCGTTCGATCGGTGTCGACAACATTCTGATCTACACCAATGACTGTAGCGACGGCACGTCCGAGATCCTGGATCGGTTGCAAGCCATGGGCATCGTGGAACATCGCAACAATGACAACTGGAAAGGCAATTCTCCCCAGCAGTACGCCTTGAATCAGGCTCTCGATGAACCGGTCATTCGAAACGCTGACTGGATTTTGCACATCGACGTGGACGAGTTTGTCAATGTCAGGACCGGAAACGGAACATTGCAGGACTTCTTTGACGCAGTTCCTGACGCAACAAATGTTGCCATGACGTGGCGGTTGTTCGGTCACAACGGTGTAACCAGACTGGCAGACGATTTCGTGATCAACCAGTTCGACACCTGCGCCCCCAAGTTCTGCCCCAAGCCGCACACGGTCTGGGGGTTCAAGACCATGTTCAAGAACATCGGCGCCTACTCCAAGATCAGCTGCCACCGCCCCAACAAACTGAACGAAAACAAGCGCGACCGGGTGCGTTGGGTCAATGGGTCGGGGCGTGACATGACACAAGAAGCCGTGGACAATGGATGGCGAAACTCCAAGAAATCCATTGGTTACGACCTGATTCAGCTGAACCACTATGCACTGCGCAGCGCCGAAAGTTACCTGATCAAACGTCAGCGTGGCCGGGCTTTGCATGTGGATCGTTCCATTGGGCTGAACTACTGGATCCGAATGGATTGGTCTGACTATCGTGATGTAACGATCAAGCGTAACCTTCCACGCCTGCGCGCAGAATTTGACCGTCTGATGCAGGACGACGAACTGCGCAATTGGCACAACAAAGGCGTTGAATGGCACCAATCCAAAGCTCGGGAATTACACGAAAACCCCGAATTCGAGGATCTGTACCAACAAGCACTTAAAGTGAAGCTTTCACAAAATGAACGCGTTGCCTATGCGCTTGCTCTGGATCTGGAGAGCTGAGTTTTGGAAAGTTCCCGCACCCGAATAACACTTCAGCACGGTTGGCCCACAATAGCCCCCTTGGCAGGAGGTTATCATGTTCGTGCCCGTTAAACGAAGCAAAGGCGGGTAACCCATGCGTGCACTTGCCGTCCTGACCGTCAAAAACGAAGGCGCCTTTCTATTGGAATGGCTTGCCCATCATCAGGCCGTCGGGTTCACTGATTTTCTTGTTTTTTCTAACGATTGCCAGGATGGAACCGACAAGATCCTGGACCGTCTGCAAGCCATGGGTCTTGTGACACATCAACCAAACAACGGGCCATATGATAAACGCGGGATACAATTCACGGCACTCAAGACCGCGGGCAAGCACCCGTTGGTCAAGCAGGCTGATTGGATATTGTCACTGGACGTGGACGAGTTCGTTAACATCCACACCGGGAACGGCAGGCTGACCGACCTGATTGATGCTCTACCTGATGCGACAGCAATCACGCTGACCTGGCGCCTGTTCGGCAATTCTGACACGATCCGATACCAGGACGCTGCCATTACGGAGAGCTTTACCCGCTGCGCCCCTGCGGTGATGTTTTGGCCATGGCGGGCTTCGATGTTCAAGACGCTGTACAAGAACGACGGCGTCTATTCCAAACTTGGCGTCCACCGTCCCCGCAGCCCGGATCCAGACCTGCTCGATCAAAGCCGTTGGTTTGATTGCAATGGTCGCGAGTTGGACGAGCAGTTCAAACTCAAGCGGTTGTTTTCCAACTACGGTCGAGACAATTTCCAACTGGCCCAGATGAACCACTATCCACTTGGAGCAATGGAAAGCTACATCCTCAAGGCGGACCGAGGACGCGCGGTACATTCCGAACACATGCTGGATGTCGATTATTGGGTTGAACGAAACTTCAACACCGACACAGACACGTCCATCAGCAGATATGCAGCCCAAACAAGTGGTCTGCGCGAGACGCTGACAGCAGATCCCACCCTTGCAAAACTGCATCAGCGCGCTGTCGATTGGCGATTGAACCGCTTCCAGAAACTGATGGAGCAAGAACCCTATCGCGCGCTTTTGGCACGGCTGATGATGACCCCCATCCCGCCCGATAAACGCCGCCACGGCCCGAACCCTGACCGGTTTCGCGAACCTGGGCCGATTGCGCGACCGCTCACCTGAAAACGGAAACGGCCCGAAACGGGCCTGAGTTTTTCCCATTTTGGCCTCATTCTGCGCTTAGATTTCTTGGAAACAACCAGCCCGAAAAGCGGCTGGAGTTTCGAGGACGAGCAAATGCAGGACGCACAAATCGGTATCGACACATCCATCGCAGGTTACCGCCCTGCGATCTGGAAACGTAAGCTGTTGGAACAGGCCGAGGCCGAAGGCATGGCACAGCAACTAGGTGACAAACACTTCGCGACCTTCATTGACCGGGATGCAACCCTGGTCGTCACATTCGAAACGATGCAGGGCATCCGCGCGATGTCCGAAACCCAGCAACCCTTTGGTTTTGATCTGGTAAAAACCAAGAACTGGTCACATTTGTGCATCATTTCAAACGGGGATACCTGGTTTCGCGATCCCAAAGTCTATGGGTTTTTTGATCGACTGATTGACGATGGCTTCTTCGAGGATTTCGAGCGCGTCATATTTTACGGTGCTGGCCCATGCGGGTATGCGGCAGCGGCCTTTTCCGTGGCTTCACCTGGTGCCACCGTGGTCGCAGTCCAGCCTCAGGCAACACTGGACCCCAAAATGACGGAATGGGACGACCGTTTTATCGAGATGCGCAGAACGTCGTTCACGGATCGCTATGGCTATGCCCCTGATATGCTGGATGCTGCCGAGCACGCCTTTGTTCTTTATGATCCCCATGAAACACTCGATGCGATGCACGCCACACTTTTCGAACGTTCCAACGTCACCCGCCTGCGCATGCGCAACATGGGTGGCGAGCTGCAGTCGCGCCTGCTTGACATGAATCTGCTTTATCGTCTGCTCGCGATGGCAGGCGCTGGCAAGTTGAGCGCGCGCAGTTTCCATCGCGTTTATCGGGCACGTCGGTCCTATCCGCGCTACTTGCGTGGCCTTATGGGTCAACTGGACGCCGGTGAGCGGTTCTATCTGAATACGCTTTTGTGCCGAAACGTCACCTCGCGCATGCCAGCCCGACGCTTTCGCATTCGACTGGAACAGTTGGAAGAACTGGCGGACAAGGGGAGTTTTGTTCCCCCACCCACGACGCAGAGTTGATACAGACCACAACACACCCAAATTGAACTCAAAATTCTCCGTCCAATGTTTGGCAGGGGTTTTCCGCTTTGGCCGCCTGTGCTAGCGGAACCGCATGACCCACAGCCTCACCATCCGCCGCCCCGACGACTGGCATCTGCACCTGCGCGATGGCGCAATGTTGCAGGCCGTCCTGCCCGAAACCGCCCGCCATTTTGCCCGTGCGATCATAATGCCGAACCTGGTGCCGCCCGTGGTCAAAGGCTCTGATGCTGCAGCCTATCGCGACCGCATCCTGGCCGCCCTGCCCGATGGCAGGACGTTCGAGCCGCTGATGACACTCTACCTGACCGAAGACACTGACCCCGAAGATGTAGCCGCAGCCCATGCCAGCGGTTTGGTCAAAGCGGTTAAGCTCTACCCGGCCGGGGCCACCACCAACTCCGCCTCGGGCGTGAAAGATTTCGACAAAGTCCGCCCGGTTCTGGAAAAAATGGCCGAGATCGGCCTGCCGCTCTGCTGCCACGGCGAGGTCACTGATCACGACATCGACATTTTCGACCGTGAAGCCGTGTTCATCGACCGCGTGCTTGACCCCGTACGTAAATCTACCCCTGGCCTGCGCGTCGTGATGGAACACATCACAACTGCCAACGGCGTCGACTATGTCAAAGCCCATGAGGCCGATCTGGGCGCAACGATCACCACGCACCACCTGATCATCAACCGCAACCACATCCTGGTTGGTGGGATCAAGCCGCATTATTACTGCCTGCCCGTCGCCAAGCGCGAAGAGCACCGCCTGGCATTGGTCAACGCCGCCACATCCGGCGACGCGCGCTTCTTCCTGGGCACCGACTCGGCGCCCCACACCGACGCGAACAAGGAAATGGCCTGTGGCTGTGCGGGTTGTTTCACCGCCACCAACACCATGTCGCTGCTTGCCGAGGTGTTTGAAAAAGCTGACGCTCTGGACAAGCTCGAAGCCTTCACCTCGCTCAACGGCCCCGGCTTCTACCGCCTGCCCGTAAACGAGGAAACCATCACCCTGACCAAAGGCGATGTCGTCACTTACCCTGACAAGATCGAAAGCGGCGATGGTCCCGTCACCGTCTTTGACGCAGGTTTCCCACTGCATTGGCACGTCTCCTGACGTCACCCTTTGAACTCCACTTCCGCCAGAGGCCCTGCTCGCGCCTCTGGCCCCTGCCCCAAGGATGCTCCGATGATCCCCACCTCATATCCGCCCGCCGAAGAGATCGCTCGCCTCACCGCCCGCATGCTGCTGGAAATCAAAGCGGTCCATTTCAACTCGCGTGAGCCCTTCACGCTGGCCTCGGGTCTGCCGAGCCCGACCTATATCGACTGCCGTAAGCTGATCTCTTACCCCCGCATCCGCTCGACGCTGATGGATTTTCTGACTGTCACCGTCATGCGCAACGCCGGGTTTGAGGCATTCGACAATATCGCTGGCGGCGAGACCGCAGGCATTCCTTTCGCCGCCTTTGTGGCCGAGCGGATGGCCCTGCCGATGACCTACGTGCGCAAGAAGCCCAAAGGGTACGGCCGCAACGCCCGGATCGAGGGCGCGATGAGCGAAGGCGAGCGCGTTCTTCTGGTCGAGGATCTGACCACTGATGGCGGCTCGAAACTCAGCTTTGTGGACGCCATCCGCGAGACCGGCGCCACCTGCGGGCATACGGCGGTTATCTTCTACTACGGCATCTTCCCCGAAACCGAAAAGACGCTCGGCGATCACGGCGTGCAGTTGCATTCCCTATGCACCTGGTGGGACGTCCTGGCCGAGGCCAAGGCACAAAAGGCGTTCGACGAAGAGACCCTGACCGAGGTCGAATCCTTCCTGAATGACCCGCGCGCATGGCAGGATGCCAACAAATCCTGACCTAGGGTCAGGTATGGCATTGGCAGGTTTCCGCAGCGCGGTTTCCTGCCCCGCATCACAAAATGTTGGATTTTTACCCAGATCCCCGTCAATATGATGGGGGTCAGGATATGCACATCTTATCCACACAAACATACAATTTGCTAGGAATCCCGTGCCTCGGCTATGACCTTGTGCTCAAGGGGATGCACACACACAAATGAACGAGATAAGTAACATCGAGCAGGTACCGGCGCAGGTCCAGAATGCCGATACGATGCCACATTCGGTCGAAGCAGAACAGCAACTGCTGGGCGCGATTCTGACCAACAATGACGTCTACGACCGGGTGGCATCGGTTATCGGTCCACAGCATTTTTATGACCCCGTGCACGCGCGCATCTATGAGATCGCAGCGGCGCGGATCGCCAAGAATGCACTGGCCTCGCCGGTCACCCTCAAGGCCTTTATGGAGGATGACGAGGGCCTCAAGGAACTCGGCGGTCCCGCTTATCTGGTCAACCTGGCCGCCGCCTCGATCTCGGCCTTTGCCGTGCGCGACTATGCGCAGATGATCTATGATCTGGCGATCCGGCGCGAGCTGATCGGCTTGGGCCGCGACATCTCGGACAAGGCCGCCAAGGTCGACGTCGCATCCGAGCCGCGCGAGCAGATCGTCGAGGCCGAACAGAAGCTCTACAAGCTGTCCGAGCAGGGCCAGACCGAAAGCGGGTTTGTCTCCTTCCTCAAGGCCGTGACCGAAGCCGTCAACACCGCCAACGCCGCTTATCAGCGCGACGGTGGTTTGGCCGGTGTCTCGACCGGGCTAATTGATCTGGACAAGAAACTTGGTGGTCTGCACCCATCCGACCTTTTGATCCTGGCGGGTCGCCCGTCGATGGGGAAAACCTCGCTCGCAACCAACATCGCCTTTAACGTCGCCAAAGCGTACAAAAAGGGCATTCGCCCGGACGGCACCGAAGGCACCATTCAGGGCGGCGTTGTGGGGTTCTACTCACTGGAAATGAGCTCGGAACAGCTTGCCGCGCGTATCCTGTCCGAGGCGGCCGAGGTGCCATCCGAGCAGATCCGCCGTGGTGACATGACCGAGACCGAATTCCGCCGCTTTGTCGACGCCGCCAAATCGCTTGAGGCCTGCCCGCTTTTCATCGACGACACGCCCGCACTGCCGATCAGCCAGCTGGCCGCCCGCGCCCGTCGCCTGAAACGGACCCACGGGCTGGACCTGTTGATCATCGACTATCTGCAGCTGTGCCGCGGTACAGCGGACAACCGTGTGCAGGAAATTGGCGAGATTTCGATGGGCATGAAGGCCATCGCCAAGGAACTCAACATCCCCGTCATCGCGCTGTCCCAGCTGTCTCGTACCGTGGAAAGCCGCGACGACAAACGCCCGCAGCTCAGCGACCTGCGCGAATCCGGCTCGATCGAGCAGGACGCCGACGTGGTTATGTTCGTGTTTCGCGAGGAATATTATGTGGAACGGGAAAAACCATCGGACGACCGCTTGGATGAAATGGCCGCCTGGCAGGAACGCATGGAACGCCTGCACGCCCGCGCCGAGGTGATCATCGGCAAGCAGCGTCATGGCCCCATCGGCTCGGTGGACCTGTCGTTTGAGGGTCAGTTCACCCGCTTCGGAAATCTCGCCAAACCCTGGCAACAGGACGGCGACGAAGGCGGCTATTGAACCCCACCCCGATCACACGACGTCACGCCCTGGCCCAGATTGCCGGGGCGTCATTGTATGTAGGAGGTGCAGGAATGGCGCTTGCAGATGGGTTCCGTGTTCCGCCCGAAGAAGCCCACCACCAGCGCACCTTCATGCAGTGGCCGAACATCGCTTCGGTCTATGGCCGGGGCCGCTTTCTGCGCCGGACGCAGGCCACCATCGCCGAGATTGCCAACACCATCGCCGAGTTCGAACCCGTCACCTTGCTGGCCCACCCCGATCAGCATGCCAAGGCTCGCAAACTGCTCTCGGATCAAGTCGAGCTATGGGACATCCCGACTGATGATCTTTGGTGCCGCGATGCCGGGCCGCTTTTTGCCAAGAACAGCGCCGGGCAACTGTCGGTTCGTGGCGTTAACTTCAACGGCTGGGGGCGTCGTTATCACCTGCGGAACGACGAACAGATCGCTCGACGCGTGGCCGAGCGTTTGGAGTTGCTCTTTGTTGACAGTGGCTTGCGCGGTGAAGCTGGCGGGGTTGAGGCCAGTGGTCATGGCCTGTTGTTGGCAAATGAAAGCAGTTGGGTGAACAAGAACCGCAATCCAGGCATGAGCCGCGATCAGATCGAGAAACGCCTACTCGCCGCCTATGGCGCGACGCGCATGATCTGGGGCACAGGGGTCAAAGGTCAGGACGTGACCGACGATCACATCGACGGCTTTGCGCGCTTCACAGGACCCAGATCGGTGCTGATGATGCTCGACCCGGAACCCGAGGCAAACGACCCCTTTTCACGTTCGGCTTATGCTCTGCGTGATCGGTTACTGGATGCCGGACTGGGCGTTGATGTTGTCCCGCCCGGCTATGATGGCCGCGTCCGCAACCCAGATAAGCTCAGCAGCTATGCCAACTACTATGTCTGCAACGGCGGTGTGATTGCTTCGAACACAGGCGACCGCCGCACAGATGCCACAGCCCGCGCGGCCCTTGCCCGGCACTACCCCGGCCGTGAGGTGATCATGCTGAACACTGACGTCCTGGGCGAGCTTGGCGGCGGCATCCATTGCGCCACCCAGCAGATGCCCGCTTGACTTGGAACGCCTCTTTCCGCCAGATGCGCCCATGACCCGCAAGTTCGCACATCTCGTGGTGCTGGAACGCCACTACGGCCACCGCCGTAAACGCTTCGCTGGATAGACCGGGGGCGCTTCGCCCCTGTTCCCATCCAACGAAACGCACAAAGGGTTCATCATGACCGAATTCACTGAAATCCCCGTCATTCGACTGGGGAACCGCCCCGATGCCGACATCGCAGCCGAGTTTCGCGCCGCCTATGGCACCACTGGCTTTGGCTATATCGCTGATCACGGAATTGATCCGCAGCTGATCGAGGATCTGTTCGACGCCTCTGCCCGGTTCCACGCCTTGCCACTGGAGCAGAAAATGGCCGTCGCCGTCGACAAGACCCATCGCGGCTATATCCCGATCAACAGCTCAACTGACGTCAACTCGACACTGGCCGATGTCACCAAGCCCAACCAGTCCGCAAGCTTCATGATGATGCGAGAGGATGCACAGACCGACCCAGACGTCTATCTCAGCGGCCCCAACCGCTGGCCCGAGGTGACAGACTTCCGCGAGGCGCTGGTGGCCTATGACACGGCCATGCAGAAACTTGGCCGCCGTCTTATGAACATTGCGCTGCAAGCCGCTGAAATCACGGACTCTTCAATTCTTTCAGCGTTTGACACACCAACCACGTGGTTGCGTCTGCTACACTATCCTTCGCAACCTGAACGCAGCCCCGAAGACCTCTATGGCTCGGCGCCTCATACCGATTTCGGCTGCCTGACGCTGCTGGTGCAGGACGATGTCGGCGGGCTGCAGGTCAAGACGCCTGCGGGCAATTGGGTCGACGTGCCCCGCCGTGAAGGCACCTTTGTGGTCAACGTGGGCGACATGTTGCATCGGATGTCGAACGGCAGGTTGCTGTCCACCCCGCACCGGGTGATCAACCGATCTGGCCGCGAACGTTACAGTTGCCCGTTCTTCTACGATCCCCATGTGAACACGGTGATTGAACCGCTTCCGGGAACCGGGGAGCCAAAGTTCCCGCCGCTCAAATTCGCCGATTTCCTGCGATCTGAACTTGAAGCGGCCTATGATGCGCATAAACCCGCTTAAGCAATTAGGGTATTTCCCCTTGACCTATGGCCCGCGCCTGTCAAGAACGGGCCATGAGCACTGCAAGACTGACAATTGATCTGGGCGCGCTCGCCGACAACTGGCGGGCGCTGGATGCAAAAACCTCTGTCGAGACCGCCGCGGTGGTAAAGGCAGACGGCTATGGGCTGGACGCGGGCCGCGTATCGCGAGCTCTGGCCGATGCAGGCGCGCGCCATTTCTTTGTCGCCGCCGCCGAAGAGGGCATCGCCGTGCGCCGCGCGGTTGGCCCCGGCCCCCGGGTGTCGGTGTTTTCCGGCCACATGGCAGGTGACCGCGATATGTTGCGCGACAATGACCTGACGCCCATGCTGAACTCGGTCGATCAGATGCTACGCCATGTCGAGGAACTCCCGGGACACGCCTTTGGCGTCCAGCTAGATACCGGCATGAACCGACTGGGGATGGAACCCGACGAATGGGCCGCCCTGCGTGACATCGCGTTGCAACAAAACCCCGTGCTGGTCATGTCACATCTGGCCTGCGCGGACGAGCCCGGACACGAGATGAACCGAAAGCAGTTGAACGCTTTCAAAGAGATGACTGACGGAATTCGGGTTCCCAGATCGCTCGCGGCCACAGGTGGGTTGCTGATGGGTCCTGACTACCATTTCGATCTTTGTCGCCCTGGCGTCGGTCTTTACGGTGGCGAACCCTACGACGAGGCCAAGGCAGTGGTCACCGTAGACGTTCCTGTGATCCAGATCCGCGAGGTCGTGGAAGGCGAGAGCGTTGGCTATTCCAACCGCTGGACCGCCAAGCGCCCGTCACGCATCGCTACAATCGCCGCTGGATATGCCGACGGTCTGATCCGTGCCATCGGCAATGGCATTGACGTCTATGTCGGTGACGCCGCCTGCCCCGTTGTCGGTCGTGTCTCGATGGACATGATTACCGTCGACATCACCGACGTCGACGGCTCGCCCGAAAGCGTTCAGATCCTCAACCGCCTTCAGACCGTCGATGATCTGGCCGAGGCCGCCGAAACCATCGGTTATGAAATCCTCACCTCGATGGGCCGCCGCTATACCCGCAGCTATCGAGGGGCTGAAAGCGTCTCTGCCTCTAAAAAGGCGGCTTCGCTGGAAAGCATTCAGCAGAAACTTCTACGCAAACGTCCCGAACTTGCACGCGCAGGTTTTGCTGGATGAACCCGGGTTTGTTGTTGGGCCACTTGGGACGGGCTGTTCTGACCGTCATGGCGGCTTTTGGCCGGGTGGCACTCTTTGCGCTTGATGCACTGTCGCACATCCTGCGCCCGCCGTTTTATCCGCGTGAATTCGGCGTGGCACTGTTGAACATCGGCTGGCTGTCTCTGCCAGTTGTGGGCCTGACGGCAATCTTCACCGGTGGCGCGTTGGCCTTGCAAATCTATGCTGGCGGCGCGCGCTTCAATGCCGAAGCCGTAGTACCCCAGATCGTCGCCATCGGCATGGTGCGCGAGCTTGGCCCCGTTCTGGTCGGCCTGATGATCGCAGCCCGTGTCACCTCGTCCATCGCAGCCGAAATCGCCACAATGAAAGTGACCGAACAGATCGACGCTCTGGTCACCCTGTCGACCCACCCGATGAAGTACCTCGTCGCGCCCCGCGTTTTGGCCGCGCTGTTGACGGTACCTGCGCTTGTGGCCGTTGGCGACATCATCGGCATTGCTGGTGGTTACACCGTCGCGGTGCAGAATCTGGGCTTCAACTCTGCCGCCTATCTGCGCAACACCGTTGATTTTCTCGAGATGCGCGACATCGTCTCTTCGCTTGTCAAAGGCGCCGCCTTTGGCACCATCGCCGCCATCATGGGCTGCTACTACGGCATGAACTCGGGCCGTGGGGCCCAAGGCGTGGGCCGCGCCACCAAAGGCTCGGTCGAGGCCGCCGCCGTGCTCATCCTGGCCGCCAACTTCGTCCTGACCGGAGTGTTCTTTTCGCTATGACCCGCCTGATCCTGTCCGCCGCCACCGCAATCGCCCTGTCCCTGCCAATGGCAGCCAGTGCGCAAAGCCAGTTGCTGGGAGAGTTCAACACCCAACGCCTCGAACAGACCATGGGGTTCGATGCCGAATTGCGCCAGATCGCCTTTGGCTTCCTCCAGGGCAAGACCAAGGCCGAGGCGCACGCATTTCTGGTCGCCGAACGCTTTCGCTGTCTCGAAGGGGTTTGCGAACGGGTGATCGTGGACAAGGAAACCTCGAACGAGGCCGGCAGCATTTTCAGCAAGCGCCGCACCACGCGCGCCACCTTTGCCATCACGCTGCTGACGGACGTCATTCGCTCGCCGCAGGACCTTTCCGCCAACTTCCGCTATGAAACCGGCGAAGTTCCCTGGCACCGCCGCCCCAAAGACAGCGATTTCACGGTGCTCTATGATTAAGCTCGACAACGTCTACAAGTCCTTTGGCGAGAACCACGTGCTGCAAGGGCTTAACCTCGATATCCCCAAGGGCTCTTCCATGGTGATCATCGGCGGCTCGGGCACTGGCAAATCCGTGGCGCTGAAGTGCGTCCTTGGTCTGATCACGCCCGACAGCGGCACGATCACGGTCGACGGTCAGGACGCCAGCAAGGGCGACCGCGACGCGTTTCTCGCCAAGTTCGGGATGCTGTTTCAGGGCGGCGCGCTGTTTGACAGCCTCACCGTCTGGCAGAACGTCGCCTTCCGCCTGCTGCGCGGCTCGCTTAAACGCCCCACGGACGAGGCGCGCGAAATCGCGATCGAGAAACTGCGCCGCGTGGGCCTGAAATCGGATGTCGCCGACCGCCTGCCCGCTGAACTGTCGGGTGGCATGCAGAAACGCGTCGGCCTTGCCCGCGCGATTGCCGCCGAGCCAGAGATCATCTTTTTCGACGAACCCACAACCGGCCTCGACCCGATCATGTCCGGCGTCATCAACGACCTGATCCGCGAGATCGTGGTGGAAATGGGCGCCACTGCAATGACTATCACCCACGACATGTCATCGGTCCGCGCCATCGCCGACAATGTGGCGATGCTGCACAACGGCGTGATCCAATGGACCGGCCCAGTGGCGGACATGGACGCCAGCGGTGACCCGCATCTGGACCAATTTATCCACGGTAGGGCTGAGGGGCCGATTGAGGCGGTCCGCTAGTTTTTCCATTGATAATACTGCTGTATTTTAGCCCTCTGATCTATTTGGGCCTAAACTTGTTGGCCATCATCGATCTCAGATACGAAGGTCGCCGGGAACGCGAATTCATCAAATATGCAGCGACCGGAACCCTTCCAATCCTGCTTAGTTCTCTTTCGCTAATTTGGATTACACCAGAACCGCCGCTGAACTGGAAGGTCAACGTCTCCCTTCTACTGGCCGTCCTCTTCTACATCAAATCCGGCATCGACTTGATAAACCTGCGAAAATCAGGGCTCGCTCCAGTTCGTTTGCATATTGCTCTGACCGTCTGGGCGATCTCGATCATCTTCTACGCCACGTTGTTCATCTTTTGAACGTGTCCCACTGGTTCGTTTTGGGCAACGTCGCCCATCCTCTTTACCCAAAGTATCCCGAAACAATCGACAAATGGGCGATGCTAGCAGCGCCCCCAACCTTGCACCCTCACCGCCAAGCCCTTAAGTCGCGCTCATGCTTTTACGCCTGGCCACCCTCTCTCTGCTGATCCTCTACCCCATCGCCTGGTTTGCGCCGCTCATGCGCGCGGGCCTGCTGCCGATCTTTGGCCTCTCCGAGATCAGCGTGCTCACCGGCCTGCAGGCGCTCTGGGCCTCAGACATCTTTCTGGCCCTGCTGGTGACGTTCTTTGCGATCTTCGCCCCCTACCTCAAAACAATCGGTTTGGCGTTGGTGCAATGGGGGCTGCTGGATACCCGAACTTTTCCCGTCTTACATGTGCTTGGTAAACTGGCAATGGCCGACATTTTTCTGGCTGCCATATACATTACGGTTGTCAAGAGCATTGGTGTCGGAACCATTGAACCTGCATGGGGTCTCTACCTGTTTACGGCCTGCATTCTGACATCAATGTTGCTGGGATACCTCAGTGAACGGGGCATGAGCCGGAACAAGGAAACCTTGTAATTGCTTGAAAAGCTGCATTTGTGTATCATCATTTATGTTCGGGCAGCAAAGTAATTGATAGGCCGGGTCGGCAAAAGGAAACCCAGATTTTAGTTGGGCATAATTCCGCCGGTCCCTGCGCCAGCATTGGTTTCGGTCGGAAAGGTTGCCCATGTCTACCCTTCGTCAGCTCGTTATTCGTGTTCAAGCTCTGTTTGTACGGCTTGCATTTTTTCTTATCTGTCTCGCCGCCTTTATGTCAGTTCTCGCGACACTTCTGTCGGCCACCGGTGTGTGGCCCTGGCTTTCGCTTCAGGCTGGCATCGACGGGCAAACCCATCCCTACGCAGGGATGATTGCGCAGGTTGGATTGACCGGACTTGCGGTCATGCTGGCTTTCTACCTGCCTGCAAACGGGCGCATTCTGGCTTTGGAACGTTCTCATCGTGACTTCCACATCCATATGAATGATGTAGCCCGCGCATATCATGCCGCCCACGCGGCCGACCGGGCGGACACGTTTCAGATCGCGTCCGAATTCGATGCCGTCAAGGACCGGCTTGCCTTCCTGCGGGAACACCCGGAACTCGGCGACCTGGAACCCGAAGTGCTGGAACTTGCCGCCCAGATGAGCCAGGTCAGCCACGAATTGGCCGACGTCTACTCGGATACCAAGGTCGAACGCGCACGCACCTTCCTGCGCCAACGGCAAGAAGAGATGCAGAAGTTCGAAATCCGACTGGACGAAGCCAAGATCATCATGCACGAGCTGCGGCAATGGACCCGCGATGTTGAAATCGAAGAATCCGTCGCCAAGTCACAACTCTCCCGCCTGCGCGAAGAGCTGTTTGAACTGCTGCCGGAACTGTCTGCGCAACTGCAAAGCCCTCCCGACGGTACCGATCCCGACGAGGGTTCGGTAGTGCCGCTGCAATCCACGCGTTCCAAGGAATAGGATCAAACCACCGAGGCCCGCAAAGCCTTCAGGTTTCTGGCGACAATCCATTTATGCGCAGGGCGAACTGGGATCATGTAGAGACGCCCGAACCAATTGTGTGTCTTGACGGACGAGGTGACCGAGACCTCATGCCCGTCAACGGACACACATGTCATCACATCCAGATGCCGGTCCCGCTCGGTCAAAACCAAAATCTGTGCACTCACCTCTTCAACCAAAAAGAAATCCAGCATCTGCCCAACTTCGACGCGCTCCGGCACTCGGCCAGAAAAGCCACCGATCCGCTTGACCCCGAACTTTGACGCCACCGCGTCGCGGATTTGAAAGGCCCGCTGCATCAGCGGCATGGGCTGTGCCATGATCAACCGCCACACTTCAACTGCGCTCAGCGGACGCGCCAGCGTAACCGACTGGCGGTCCAGAAAATCCAACTCGGTCTCTGCACCTACCAACCTGACTTCGCACCCTGCTGCTTTGCTCATCCTGTCATCCCTATTTCGCCCCTACACTGATCTGTGTCCCAAACATTCCCGGAACAATCGGCCATTTCGCCACAGCATACCGGCCGCATCTGTTCCCAAGGGCGCGCCGATGGCCCCAACGGGGCCTGAGGCGCGCCCTGCGCCCCCGGCAGCGACAAAAGTCCGTCAGGGCTTGAGGAGCTGCCAACCATGGGGCATCAAGGCGCCATGGCAAAAACATCCTTCTCCTGCTCCGCCTGTGGGGCCTCATTCTCCAAATGGTCCGGTCGCTGCGAAGGCTGCGGCGACTGGAACACCATTTCCCAGGACAAGGGCCTCTCCACCGGCCCCGCCTCAAAATCCCTTGGGGCTAAGCGTGGCCAATCCATCATTCTCACAGACCTCTCAACCGAAGAGACACCGCCCCCCGTACCCTCAGCGGTATGGGAGAGCTTGACCGCGTCCTCGGTGGCGGCCTGGTGCCCGCCTCGGCCATTCTGGTGGGAGGCGATCCCGGCATCGGCAAGTCGACCTTGCTGTTGCAAGCGGCGGCGCAATTTGCCCGCTCCGGCCTCAAAACCCTTTATGTCTCGGGCGAAGAAGCCTCCGCCCAAGTCCGCATGCGCGCCAAACGTCTGGGTCTCAGCGACGCGCCAGTGCAGCTGGCCGCAGAAACCAACCTACGCGACATTCTGACCACGCTTGAGGCCGAGAAGCCCCAGCTTGCCATTATCGATTCGATTCAGACCATGTGGGCCGACAATGTCGACAGCGCGCCGGGTTCGGTCAGCCAAGTGCGCGCCGCCGCGCATGAGTTGACGACATTTGCCAAACGCCACGGCGTGTCGATCGTCATGGTCGGCCATGTCACCAAAGAGGGCCAAATCGCAGGCCCCCGCGTGGTCGAACATATGGTCGACACGGTGCTCTATTTCGAAGGCGAACGCGGCCACCAGTTCCGCATTCTGCGCGCGGTCAAAAACCGTTTTGGCCCGGCAGACGAAATCGGCGTCTTTGAAATGACCGGGGCGGGATTGGCCGAGGTCCTCAACCCCTCTGCCCTTTTCCTGTCCGAGCGCGGCGAACCCAGCCCCGGCTCGGTGGTCTTTGCCGGCATCGAAGGCACCCGCCCCGTGCTGGTCGAGTTGCAGGCGCTTGTCGCCCCCTCGCCCCATTCCCAACCCCGCCGCACCGTCGTGGGCTGGGATGGCGGGCGGCTGGCGATGATCCTCGCCGTGCTCGAGGCGCGCTGCGGCATCCCCTTTGCCGGACTAGATGTCTATCTCAACGTCGCAGGCGGCATGAAAATTTCCGAACCCGCTGCTGACCTTGCTGTCGCCGCCGCCCTGCTCAGTGCGCGCGAAGACGCCGCCCTGCCCGCCGATACCGTGGTTTTTGGCGAGATTTCCCTCTCTGGCGCCCTTAGACCGGCCCCTCAGACGGAAAACAGGTTGAAAGAGGCGCAAAAACTTGGTTTCACCTCAGCCATTGCTCCGGCTGGTGGCAAAACTGGCACAGGCGGCGGGCTGACGCTCAAGCGGCCAGCAGATCTGACCGGTTTTGTTGGCGAAACATTCGGAGCAGGCTAAGGTCCCCCAC
The DNA here is from genome assembly GCF_055693495.1 of Falsiruegeria sp. JB4-1. NCBI lineage: Bacteria > Pseudomonadati > Pseudomonadota > Alphaproteobacteria > Rhodobacterales > Roseobacteraceae > Falsiruegeria > Falsiruegeria sp. JB4-1. Next base: position 1,740,658 of record NZ_JBVFTZ010000001.1, on the reverse strand, counting down.
ACGGGCGGGCAATTGAGAAGAACAGGCGAGGGCCATGGAAGGTTTTACCATTGTTGACGGGGTTGTGGCCCTTGTAATTGTTGTGTCGGCGCTGCTGGCCTATTCGCGTGGCGTGGTACGCGAGGCCATGGCAATCGCAGGCTGGGTGGCTGCCGCTGTGCTGGCTTTCATATTTGCGCCCAAAGCCATGCCCTTGATCAAGGAATTGCCCGTCGTGGGTGATTTTCTGACTGGTAGCTGCGAACTGTCAATCATCGCATCCTTTGCAGCTGTGTTTGCTCTGGCGCTGATCATCGTCAGCTTCTTCACGCCGCTGTTTTCTTCTCTGGTGCAACGCTCGGCTCTTGGTGGGTTGGATCAGGCGCTTGGTTTCCTCTTTGGGGTTGCACGAGGCATCCTGCTCGTTGCGATTGCCTTTTTTGTCTACGACACCGTCATGACCGGTCAGAACTTCACCATCGTCGACGAGAGCCGTTCGGCGCAGGTGTTTGAACGTATGACCGGCAAGATCGAAGAACAGAACCCCGAGCAGGCCCTTGGCTGGGTTACACAGCAATATGAAAACCTGGTTGGCGCTTGCTCGGAGTAAGAGTTTAAAGCGGCGCGAGATAGGTCAACTCCGCCGCAAAACCCTCCCAACATCCTGCTGGTGTCCGGGGCCGATGGCGGCAACCGGACATGCGCACACTACTTGACTCATTGAGTTGAGCACACTTTCCTGAAGTGGGCTGTAACCGATGGACATGAACGTGACGCGGCGACTGGCGACCATATTGGCTGCGGATGCAGTTGGTTTCTCCACGAGGATGGAGAAAAACGAAGAAGAAACTTTCTCTCTTCTCAAAAACCTACGCCAAAAAATCGACACCGAAATCGCGTCCCATGGAGGGCGCGTTTTTGGCAGTGCTTAGCGACAGCGTTGTCGCTGAATTTGCCAGCCCGGTTGAAGCCGTGCGTTGTGCGCTTAGCATCCAGACCACACTCCGCACAGACGATATGCCGTTTCGGATCGGCCTTCACATCGGCGATGTTCTTGTTGATGGCGATAACCTTTTCGGTGACGGTGTGAACGTCGCTGCACGGCTGGAAAAATTGGCTCCGGCTGGCGGAATTTGCCTTTCAAAACCAATTGCCGATTTGGTTGTCGACAAGGTTGATGCACAGTTTTCCTTTGCAGGCGATCACAAACTGAAGAACATCAAAAAGAAAATCGGCGTCTGCGTTTGGCCGGAACAGGATGCAAAGGCAATTACCAAACAGGCGCGCTCCCATCGTCCCCTGGCGTTGATACTGACGGCAATTTTGTTGATCGCTGCTGTAGCCACCTACTTTTTCACGCCCTCGACGAACTCCAACCTCGAATCAGGTGAGCCGACCCTCGCCGTCATGGCCTTTGACGATCAAAGCCCCGGTCCTGATCGTGGTTATCTGAGCGACGCGATAAGCGACGGCATCCTGAATAACCTGTCGCGCTACACCACGTTCAACACAATCGCCCGGACTTCCAGTTTCAAGTTCAAGGACCAAGACGCCAGTGTGGAAAGCATTCGCAAAGCACTGGGAGCTGACCTGCTCTTGACTGGCAGTCAACAAAAGATCGGCGAAAACCTGACGATCTCGGTTCAATTGGTCGACGCAACCAATGGAGAGCACATCTGGTCTGAAAGGTTTGAAGGCGAGGTTGCGCAACTCTTCGAATTTCAGGGCCAAATTATCCGATCGGTCGCCTCAACCGTAGGTGGGCGCGTTTCACACTATACGCCGCCCAAAGGCACGCGTCGCACGGTAACGGCCATGCACCTGGCAGCCGAAGGGTTCAGCCATTTCCGCAAACCCGGGCAGGAGGCAAACGCTCGGGCCGTCGAATTTTATGAAGCAGCAATCGAGGCAGATCCCGAGGCTTCCATCGGTTACATGTCCATGGGTTTCGTTCATTGGAGTGAATCTCACTACGCTCGAGCACCAATGACGAGCGTGAAGCAGAACTGGACAAAGCCGAAGCCTTTGCGAACAAGGCTATCTCACTGGATGGCGACAACTATATGAACCACTATTTGTTGGGCCGATTGCAGGAATCACGCGGCAACCTGCAAGCAGCACTTCAATTCTACGAAAAGGTAAAACAACTCAATCCAAGCTACTCAAACGTCTTTCGGGCCAGTGGTTCTACCAAGATTTTGTTGGGGGACATCGATGGGGCCATTGCCGACATTCAGCAGGCTATCGACATCAACCCTCTCTATGACTGGTCCTACAATACCGAAATGGCGTTTGCACTTTGGGCTGATGAACAATGCGACAAGGCGTTGCAAACAATACAGCAAGTCTCGAACCTGCCTTCGCGAGCATTGCCCAAACGTATCGTGATCCAGGTGTGCGCGGGCGAGATCGAAGCAGCACGCAATTCAATGTCCCAACTTCTCGAGGCCATTCCGAACCGAACATTGCAGTTTGAAATCGACCGCTACGCCGATGTGTGGACCGCGCCAGGTGGTCTGGACCGCTGGCTTGATGATTTGAGAACCGCAGGCATGCCAGAGTAGACAGGCTGCCTTACCCCGTGGCGCTAAGATTTCCACCACTTCTGTGTATGTCGCGAAAATTGCCCCGACATCTCGCCATACTTTTTTCAAGTTCCTGCCCCGTATCGACCCCGGTTTCGCCCCCGAATCGCACAAGACTTCTGGTATCATGGGCATGTTAACCCGTTGTCTTGGTTAATGATTCCTTACTCCACGTTCTCGAACTCGAAGGAATCCCAAGATCCCCTCCGGCTTTGTATCAACAGCGGAAACAGTTCTCGAATTCGGCCTTAATCGTGTCGAAAATTTGGCAAACTTGCCGGGCTTGTTTGGGGTCAGTCCAGAATTGACCAACTTTCGGAGGAACCCCGCCATGCAACTCAACCACAAAACCGCATTTGCCACCTACACCCCTGCCCCAAAGGTTCAGCCCGGATTTGTCTCGGGGACACTTGTCGAAACGCCCTCGGGTTGGACGCAAGTTCAGGATTTGAAACCAGGCGATTTGGTCGCCACCTTGGATGGCAGGTTTCGCGCGATAACACGAATCAACAGCCGTGAAGACGTGACATCGGTTTGGCGCATTCCCGGTGGCGCTTTGGGTACCTGTTCGGATCTCTTCCTGACCCAGGATCAGTACCTGGCACTGAATGACCCCGCTTGCCGTCGCCTGTTTGGCATTCCCACCGTGCTCGCCCCGGTTTCCGCACTGGCCGGTCATCAGGGAATTCATCAACAAACAGTAACTCAAACTGGCGTTTTTGCCCTGCATTTCAACGAGGAAGAGGTGATCTGGGCGCACACCGGGGCCCGTGTACACGTTGGCGCGGAGGACCAATCATCCAGCCACTATCGCAAGCTCAATTATGGCGAAACGCGCGCGCTTCTCCTTCTCTCCAGCAACGGCTGCCACGCCCCTGACATCGCAGCTTGATCTGCAGCGGAGTATTTCACACCCCCTGCGGCAAAAAGAAATGTGATCCTTTCGTGACAGAGCGGCTCCGAGGCATTATGTGGAAGCCAACCACTCGCAACGGAATCGGAGCTGCCTGCCTTGCCTAGCCCGCAGATGCCCCCCGCCGACCGGACCGGCCCCTTCCTCAGGGCCGTGCCAAGACTGAAAAACGACGCACTGATCATGTCCCCGGACAGCTAACCCCGCAAAGGTCTGTCCAATCTCTCCGGTGCTGTCGAGTTGATGCTGCAATCGACGCTCCAATTTGGCCGATCTTGATCTATACTGCCGCCACGGCACCACCACATCGCCAACTGCAGCAACACCTCACGCGGCCAAAGCCGCAGATTTTGGAGCCCTTACATGTGCGGGATTTTGGGGATCGCAAGCCGGACAGACGAAGTTTTTGCCGAGATATATGACGGCTTGCTGATGCTGCAGCACCGCGGACAGGACGCCTCGGGTATTGTGACTTACACTGGCGAGAACTTTCGCGAGCGCAAGGCCAACGGTCTGGTCAAAGATGTGTTCAAGGCCGAAGACGCCGATACCCTGCGCGGCAAGATCGGCATGGGTCATGTCCGCTACCCCACCGCCGGTTCGCTGTCGGCGGCCGAGGCGCAGCCGTTCTTTGTGAACGCGCCCTACGGCATCTATCTGGTTCACAACGGCAACATCACCAACACCGAGGAACAACGCCAGAAGGTTACGGCGAAATACAGCCGCCACCTGCGCACCACATCCGATTCCGAAATCCTGCTGAACGTGCTGGCCGACAAAGTGGCTGATGCGATCAAGGTCAACGGCAACGCCGACCCGATCCGCAACCTGTTTGCGGGCGTGAAAATGACGATGGAGCGCATCCAGGGTGCCTATTCCGTCATCTGCCTGATCGCGGGCGTCGGCATGCTCGCGTTCCGCGACCCCCACGGCATCCGCCCTCTGTCTGTCGCCAAACGCGACGCAGAAGGGACCGGTGACGATTACGCCTTTGCGTCCGAGGATGTCGCGTTCGGCATCAACAGCTTTACCAAGCTGCGCGACCTGAAACCTGGCGAGGCAATGCTGGTCGACCTAGATGGAAACCTGCATGAGTTTCAGGCGGTCGAGGGCAACCTGACCCCCTGCATCTTCGAATATGTCTACCTCGCCCGCCCGGATTCGCTGCTCGACGGGATTTCGGTCTACAAGACGCAGATGCGCATGGGGCAGACCCTTGCGAAGCAGATCGAAGACAGCGGTCTGGACATCGACCGCATCATCCCCGTCCCCGACAGCGCCCGCCCGGTCGCGCTTGAGGTCGCCAAAGCCACCGGCATCCCCTATCGCGAGGGTCTGGTGAAAAACCGCTATGTGGGCCGCACCTTCATCATGCCCGGTCAGGCCGAGCGCCAGAAATCGGTCCGCCGCAAGCTCAACGCCATCCCGCTGGAATTCGACGGCCACAACGTGCTGCTGATCGACGACTCCATCGTGCGCGGCAACACCATCAAAAAAATCGTCGAGATGTGCCGGGAAGCGGGCGCCAAGAAGGTCTACATCGCCTCTGCCTCGCCGCCGGTGATTTTCCCCAACGTCTATGGCATCGACATGCCCACCAAGCATGAGCTCATCGCCAATGGCCTGAGCATCGAGGAAATCCGCGAAGAACTTGGCGCGGACGCGCTGTTCTACCAAAACCTCGACGACCTGATCTGGGCCGCACAAGAGGGCAACCCCGAGATCAAACAATTCGACTGCTCCTGCTTTGACGGCAACTACATCACTGGTCTGGACGACAGCTATCTAGAAAGCCTGGAAAGCAGCAGCCGCGTCAGCAAAAAGATCGAAGACATGCCGGTCGCAGGCGCATCGTGGAATGCGGCCAAACTGGCGTCGGGGTAACCCAAAAAATTGACGTCGCTTTCGGCGTTGCCGAAAGCGGCACATGTGATGTCGCCGGTTGTATGAGCTTTCGATCGATCAAACAGGACCAATATCTAAGGTCATTGGACGAACAACATGCCCAAAATCGTCGATCACGAAGCACACAGCAAAGATTTGGCACAGCGCGCCGCAAAATACTTTTCGGATCACGGCTATTCTGGAACAAGCATGCGCAAGGTGGCCGAGTATCTCGGCGTTTCTAAAAGCGCGCTCTACCACTACTTCCCGACCAAAGACGACCTGTTTCTGGCCTGCACGAATGAGGTTATGGCCACCTTCGATACCGACATCGTCGATCAGGAGCTGTCGGAAAAAGAAAACCTTCGCCGTTTAGAAGATGCGCTGCGCAAGGATTTCGCGACCGAGATGGCTCTGGTTTTTGACTATCTCAGGGGGAAAGATCGAACTGAAATTGCGGGTGATGAAGCGATGCAAATTGCCATGCAGGCTTATCGCACTGTTGCGGCGCGCATTGTGGGCGAAGAACGAGCCGAAGAAACCCTGGCCCGTTTGTTTGGCATTCTGATGCTCGACTATATGTCCGGCCGGTGATTGCTGCCCCGCCTATTCGGGTTGATAGGGCTCTTCTCGCAAAACGTGGCTGACCAGTATCTTGAAGAAAAGAACCGGCAGAAACCACTCCAGATATGGCGCCGTTTCAAAAACGTAGAGCGACAGGAACAGCGTCACCACATAGATCAACGCCGCAACCGGACGCTGCAGGTACAGCGGTGTTTTTAGAATGACGGCACTGCCCCCCAAAAGAACGCCATAAACTCCGGCGATCCACATCAGGTTGAAACCCAGAAACGCCCAACTGAAGGCAACCGTTTGGAGCAGATGCAACGCCACAAACGTCATATGTTCCTTGAACCCCTCCCCCTCGCGGAAGAACCACCTTTTGGCCGCTGACGTCGCATTGGTGATGACGCCCCCAAGCATGTCCACCGCCAGAAGGGCGATGATGACATACTGCCAAACTGACCAATCGACCTGGTGAAAAAGACCAAAGGCAACGACACCCGCCGCCAGAATAAAGGGCGGGTAAAGCTGGATGTTCTTTTCGGCTTTGGTGGCACCCGGACCGATGAACTTGTCTATGCTGCCCCAAATTCCTGGTCGGAATGCAGGCAAGTCCCAACTGATTTTCATTTTGCGTCTCTCCAATGCTTTGGGCTTGGAGGCCATTTAGGAGGGTGTTTTGCCTGTGTCAATTTATTTAGTCCACTTGGACTAAATAAATCTCTCCGGTTTTTCTCCCTGGTTTGACGATTGCTCCCTCCGGCATGTCTAAATGATTGCCCACTCAAACTTCTTGCAATGCGCGAAATGTTGGCCATGAGCCGACCGTCACTAACGAGTTTCAGATAGCCACATAACTCACCGTGCAGTTGCAGCAAAACCCCGCGCATGGGGCAGCCCACCCTCTTTAACCTCCCCTACGGGACTGATAGGTCCCCGCTTCGGTAACTTAGTTCCGAGCTTTTTTGGGGAAACGCTCATGTCCAATTCCACCGTCAACAAGGCGGCCACGCAATCGGGTGCGCTCAATCGAAACAGCACGTCAGTCCTCGGCGTTTTTGGTGCCCAGGGTAACATGCGTGCACTTGTGCGCACTTCTTCAGGCCGTGTGAAACAGATCAAGCCCGGCGCGCGGATCAATTCCGCCAAGGTCGTCGGCATCGACAAAGACGGGCTGATCCTCGAGAAAAACGGCAAGACAGAGCGGCTGAACATCGCGGGCAGCTGATCTGCCCTTGACGCCTCGCATCAGCGAGTCCAAACCGCGCCCATGACCGATGCACCCAAACTTGCCCTGATCACCGGCGCCTCGCGCGGCCTAGGCGCTGCCCTGGCCGAGGCGCTTGCGCCGACCCATCACATTATCGCCGTGGCCCGCACAACCGGCGCGCTCGAAGAGCTGGATGACCGCATTCAGGCGGCGGGCGGCAGCGCCACCCTTGCCCCAATGGACATCACCGACCCCAATGCCATGGCAACACTTTGCCGGGGTATTCATGACCGCTGGGGCAAGCTGGACCTGTGGCTGCACACCGCCATTCACGCCGCCCCTCTGACGCCTGCAAACTTTGTCGATCCCAAGGATTGGAACAAATCTCTGGCGATCAACACCACCGCGACGTCCGTCCTGATCCCATATGTCGCGCCCCTTCTGGGCCACGAAGGGCACGCTGTGTTCTTTGACGACCCCAAGGCGGGCGAGAAGTTCTATGGCACCTATGGCGCCACCAAAGGCGCTCAGATGGCACTGGCCCGCAGTTGGGCGGCCGAGACGGTCAAGACCGGCCCACGTGTCACCATCGTAGAACCTGCTCCTATGCCGACCGCCCTGCGCGCACGCTTCCACCCGGGCGAGGACCGCGAGGCGCTGGCTTCGGTCTCGGACGAGGCCGCAAAGATCGTCGCCAGCCTGTAAGCCTCAGATCGCGTCGCTGTACCAGCGTGCGAAACTGGCCACATTCGGCTCCAGATCCGGCTGAAACCGCCCCGGCACCGCGTCGGGGCACGCCGTCCCGCGCTGTTGGTTGACCAACGCAGGCACATCTTCGACCAAAGCCGCATCCAACCGCTCCAGATAGGCAGCCACACGAGTGTCGAACCCGGGCAGCCCGCAGGTCTCGGGATGGAAACAGGCGGTCTGCACGACCTTGCAGCGGTTAGGGGCCAGCGGATAAGCCTCGTAACACCACAGCGCATCCTTGTTGGCGGCAAAGGTCATGTTCGGGAACACCCACGTATAGCGCGCGCCCTGCTTCGCCTGCCCGGTCAGCCCCGGCATATCTGGCAGCGCACTGTCCTGCGCGCTTTCCAGCAGCCCCCCGGTGCCCTCAGTTCGCCCGAACTGTGTGGCAAAAGCTCCTGTCACCTGATCCGCCGGATCGGGCGTGGCATAGATGCTGTCGATAGAATCGGGGTGCACAAACGGCAGGTGGTAATATTCGTTGAAAACCTCAAGGAACATTTTCCAGTTGCAGTCGATCTCCAGCTCGCGCCGCCGCACAGTTTGCAATTCAGCCAGCGGCCAGGGAGCATGGAATTCCAGAAACTCCCCCAGATGTGCATCCAGCGGCCCCGACGCCTGATCCAGACAAACAAAGACAAACCCCGCCCGTTCCTCAGCGCGATAGGCAATCAACCCGTTATCGGCGCGGTCAAACCCCTTCGCCGCCTCCATCTGTGGCGCTGACACCAACCGCCCATCCAGCGCATAGAACCAGGAATGAAATGGGCAACGGATACCTTTGCAGGTGCCTGACCCATCCGCCAGCCGCGCCCCACGGTGACGACAAGAGTTGGCATAGGCGCGCAGATGACCATCGTTGTCGCGCAGCAGCAAGACGGTCTGACCTGCGAAATCTAGGGTGATGTAGTCACCCGGGTTAGCCACCATATCCGAGCGCCCAACGCCGACCCAACCCTGACGGAAAAATCTTTTACTTCAGCGCCCTGCACCTCAGCGCTTACGTAGCATTGTGGCGACAGGCTTGACGCTTCATTCGCCGGTTTGCGGCAGTTCTCGAATGCCCGTTCGTCCCGCATTGCTTGTCCTCCGTGACTGGCTGCGATCATGTCGCGTCAGAGGTCACAGCCTGTCTATTCCGAAAACGTCATCACCGGCGGTTTCGATACCTCACCCCAAGGCGATCCCGTTTCGCCCCGCCAGATCGCAAAAGAACTGCCACGCCACCCGCCCCGAGCGCGCGCCTCGTGTGGCCTGCCATTCAATCGCTTCGGCCCGCAATGTGGCGGGGTCGATGGTCAGACCATGGGCGGCACAATACCCGTCGATCATCGCCAGGTACTCGTCCTGGTCGCAGGGATGAAAGCCCAACCACAGACCAAAGCGGTCCGACAGCGAGACCTTCTCCTCTACGGCCTCGGACGGGTTGATCGCGCTTTGGCGCTCGTTCTCGATCATGTCGCGCGGCATCAAGTGGCGCCGGTTCGATGTTGCGTAAAACAGTACGTTCTCGGGCCGACCCTCAATACCACCATCCAGCACCGCCTTGAGGCTTTTGTAATGCTGGTCATCGTGGCTGAAGGACAGGTCGTCACAGAACAGGATGAACCGGTGCTCGGACCCGCGAAGATGGTTCAGCAGACGTCCTACCGAAGGCAGGTCCTCGCGCTGTAACTCCACAAGTTTCAAATCGGGAAAATCTGCATGAACCGCACCATGTACTGCTTTGACAAGGCTTGATTTTCCCATCCCGCGCGCACCCCAGAGAAGTGCGTTGTTGGCCCCAAATCCGGCCGCAAACCGACGGGTATTGTCGAGCAATGTATCCCGCGACCGGTTGATCCCCACCAGCAACTCCAGCGCCACGCGGTTGACCTGAGGCACCGGCGTTAGACGGTCCGGCTCCACATGCCAGACAAAGGCGCTGGCCGCGTTGAAATCCGGTGCCGCAAGCGGGGCTAGGCGCCATACGCTCCAATGCTTCGGCAATGCGGGTCAGGGTCATCTCGGTCATGTGATCCTCCGGGTATTGTCTGGCAGCAGGTCAAAGCAGGTTTGGACGGGGGTACAATCCCCCGCCTGCCTAGACGGCGCGCTGCACCAGGCTCAGGCACACCTTTGTGGCCAGCGCCATATCCTGAACCGAAATCCATTCCTTTGGCCCGTGGATGCACTGCATACCGGTAAAGATGTTGGGCGTTGGAATGCCCATCTCGGTCAGGCGCGAGCCGTCCGTGCCGCCCCGGATCGGCACTGATAGAACCTCGACCCCGTTGTCGGTGCATGCCGCGCGGGCCAGTTCGACCGGGGTCATGTCATTTTCCAGCCAATAGCGCATGTTGCGATACTGCGGCGTGATCTCACAACTGATCTTGGCGCGCGGCTCGGACGCCTGCACTGCCGCGCAAACCTGCCGCAACAGATCGCCCTTGGCCGCCAGCCCGTCCAGTTCGAAATCGCGCAAAATGAACTTCAGCTCCATCTCGGACGAGCCGCCGTTCATGTCGGTAACATGGATGAACCCCTCGTCCCCGTCCGTGGTTTCCGGCTGCATCGTGGCCTGCGGCAGGGTCTGGATGATCTTGGACGCAAGATGCGCGGCATTCACCATCTTGTCCTTTGCGTAGCCGGGATGGATCGACACGCCGGTGACCGTCACAACGGCCCCGTCTGCTGAAAAGCTCTCATAGACGATCTCACCCACAACGCCGCCATCCAGCGTATAAGCGAAATCAACCTTCAGATCCTCGGCCAACCGGTTGTCGAACCCACAGCCAATCTCTTCGTCGGGCGTAAACGCGATCCGCAACGTCGGGTGCTGCACGCCTTGGGCATTCAGCAACTCCCGCGCCATTGTCATGATGATCGCAACCCCAGCCTTATCATCGCCACCCAGCAAAGTCGTCCCAGACGCCGTGATGATGTCATGCCCCACCTTGGTGCCAAGATAGGGGTGATCCTTAGGCGATAGCACAAGCTCTGCATCATCGGGATAAGTGATGTCGCCGCCGTTGTACCCCTCGATCACACGCGGCTTGACGCCGGTGGCGTTGAATTGCGGCGCCGTGTCCACATGGGCCAAAAACCCGATCGTTGGTCCCTCTACCGTGCCTGGCACGGTGGCGAGCACCACGCCGTACTCGGTCAGTTCCACATCCGCCGCGCCAATCTCGGTCAACTCCTGCTCCAGCAGGCGCAGCATGTCCCACTGGCATTCCGTGCTGGGGGTGATGCCTGTCGTGGCATCACTCTGGCTGTCGATGGCCGCATAGCGCATCAGACGGTCTTGCAGTTCGGTGTCAAAGCTCGTGTGGTCGGTCGCTGTCATGGGATCCCCAAATGCACGGGCCAGCACCAAACTGACCTCTCAAAGTATGTTTCGCCCATTCATTGCGCATGCAGACCAGTTCAGCAACTCATCAGTGCCGAGCATGAACCCGAAAACGACTTTGAGTTTGGTCCCAGCGGCCTTCAAAAAAAGACAGGGAGCTGTCATTGGCTGCAACAAAAGCGAAACACTTCTTCGCGGGACGGAGCTGCCCTTCGTTGCCGCCACTTTGATGACCGCTTTCGGAGATCTATCAGATCTCTGTGTAAACTCGCTCCGCAGTCATTCAGGGATACCGGCCGCACGAAGCGCCTTTAAAAAAGTATCAACCCAGGCCCGGTTGACTTCACTTTTGAATTCCCCAAGCGTGTCAGCCTGTATCGAGTACCCTGGGGCCACTGTCATCAGTTGCTCTGCATAGAGGCGCACGTCATCGGGGCGATCCACAAGGGTTGAAAGTACGATGAGCCTGACCAATGTTTGCGGCTTTAGGCGTACGTCCTGGGTGTCTGACGCGAGCACCGCGTCATAAAAGAAACGCGCTTCTTCGTACCGCCCTTGTCTCATTAAGGCATCGCCAAGTGCGCGCGGCGTCCAGTCGTGGAAGCGTGGCTGACGGCGCAGGACGTTGCGAAAAACCACCTCCGCCTCTTGAGGTCGATCCAGCCGTAACAAGGCCAGCCCGACACTGACCTCCACGTCGCCATTGGCTTTGGCAATATGTAGATCCACCTGATCCTGAGTGGCTGAGAAATCTTGTCGAGAAAGTGAAACCCAAGCCAACACGGCATGAGGGCCTGCATTTTCGGGATCAGCCTCAATTGCCTGTTCAGCATAGCCCCGTGCAATCGAAAAATCAGGCTCTGCCCAACCCATTGCCACTTCTTGCCAATGGGCCCAAGCCGCCATAGTCATGGCGCTAGAGTCATTCAGAATCCAGTGCCAACATTTCATTCGCAATGTTCTTGGCCCTGGCGTTTCCTGCTTGGTCCCAGCGTTGAAACGCGTCCACGACTTCAATGCCCAGGCGAATGCTTTCCAAGGTCGTCGCGTCGGAATATCTTGATCGCAGTGTGGATCCAGATCCAAGTTCTGCATCAACGTTAAAGGCGACTTGTTCTGCAATCTCATCCTGGATCTCAAACAACGCCTCAGGCGACAAAGCACGATCCAGCGTTTCTCCCCACAGCAAGCGGCCCTGTAGCGCGTCAACGAGTTGCGTTGAAACCCGAAGACTTCCACCCTGAACTTGATAGGTGCCACTGAGTACGTAGCGAACACTGTTGGCTTCCGCAGTTTCTTGCGCGGCAGAGACACCCCTTTTCCCGGGAATAGACTCGGCCGTCACAACCAACAAAATGGGAGAGCTGGCCAGAGTATTGATGAGGGTTTCGGTCAAACCACGACCAAGGTAATCCGTTTCCGTGCTATCAGCCAGGTTTTCGAATGGCATCACCGCGATGGACGGGTCCTTTGGCAATTCGAACACCATTTTATCTGGATCTGCGGGTGTGAAATCGGTGCGCTGGGACCACCAGACCCCGCCTAGTGCGAGCGCCAAAATGATAGAGGCCGCAATAGCAGCAAATCTTAAGGTGTTGGGACGGGCTTTTGGCGCGCTGGTTCGTTTCCCTGCCAGCTCTGGGTCAAGCAGCACTCGCCAAGCGCGGATTGGGCGCGCGATATTCTTTACCTGCACCTCGCTCAGGTCTTCAAAACCTATGTCATCAACATTGCGCAGTTGGTTGTAAGCGTCACCTGATAGGCAAATACCACCGGGCTCTGCGAGGGCTTCTAGGCGAGCCGCTATGTTCACGCCGTCGCCGTGAATATCTCCGTCCTCATGGAAAATATCGCCCAAGTGGATTCCGATGCGGTATTCGATGCGACTGTCTTTGGGCTGGTCGGCCTCTCGCTTGGCCATTTCTCGCTGAACGTCAACGCTACAGGCAACAGCCTCGACCACGCTGGGAAACTCTGCCAGCAACCCATCCCCGGTCGTTTTGACAATGCGACCGTGATGTTTGGCCAGCGCTGGATCGAAGAGGTCTTCACGATGGGATTTCTGGCGGTAAAGCGTGCTCGCCTCATCCTGTTCCATAAGGCGAGAGTACCCGACCATGTCGGTCATCATGATGGCTGACAGACGCCGCTCCAAATTGGCCCCTTTCTTTGTGAACGTATCGTAGCCACTCTGGACGCCTTACAGCAATGTCCTTGTTGAAATCGGACAATATTGAGACGTGTTCTTGAATCTGCGAACCGTGTGGCGGCTCGTCATCCCGAGGCCAGCAGAAACCCGACAACACTGGTAAGAATGGAGCTTTGTAGCAGACCCTTGGCCCGACCCGTCTGAACTTCGACACAAGAGTGGTCCGTTGATGCAAACCAGACCTTCGGGCAAATTGCAGCATCCGTCAAATTGGGCTCGAATCTTCCGTTCGCCGCATTTTGCTCGAGTATCTGCACAGGGTCTCACGCACCGCTTAGACTATTCCACGTGAATGGTCAGTTTACCGACAAACCCGAAGCTTAAAACAGAAACACCCTCGCCGCATTCAGCAAGGGTGTTGTTCTTTTTGTCAGCGGTTAAAGGCGCCGGATCAGGCGATCAAATGCGCCGGGCGAGAAGTTTGGACCCCGCGCCCCATACTGATCATACCTTATTTCAGATCATCACCGTGCTCGGCCAGATCATCATCCATTTCGGCGTCCATCTCGTCGTCATAGTAGCCATCAGCGCGCAGCTGTTCCTCGCGCTTCTTCTCGACGCGAGCCACCAGGAAGATCGACACCTCATAGAGGCCATAGACCACAACAAACAGGATGACCTGAGTGATCACATCCGGCGGCGTCACCAACGCGGCCAGCACCAGAATGGCCACCACCGCATATTTGCGCACGTTGCCCAGACCTTCGGCACTCACCAACCCGGCCTTGCCCATCAGCGTCAGCAATACAGGCAGCTGGAAACACATGCCAAAGGCCACGATGAACTTGATGGTCAGGTTGAGGTATTCCTGCGCCGAGCCCTGGAACACCACGCTCAGCGGTGCAGCCGTGGCAGTGTCGGTCACGGCCTCTCCCTCGGCACCAAACTGCTGGAAACCCAAAAAGAAATCATAGGCCAGCGGCGTGACAACGTAGAAGGCAAAAGACGCGCCCAGAATGAACATGAAGGGCGACGCAACCAGGAACGGCAGGAACGCGCCCTTCTCGCTTTTGTATAGGCCCGGCGCCACAAAGCGCCACATCTGCATCCCGATGTAGGGGAAGGCCAGCATGAACCCACCCAGAAGCGAGACCTTGATGGCGACGAAAAAGCCCTCTTGCGGCGAGATAAAGATCAGCCCGCAGTCCTGCCCGCGTTCATTCAGCACCTCACAGAGCGGCGCAGTTAGAAAGTTAAAGATCGGCGTCGCGACCGTGAAACACGCGATCATGCCCACCAGGAACGCGATCACACAGTGGATCAGCCGCGTGCGCAGCTCGGCCAGGTGTTCGATCAGCGGGGCAGAGCTGTCGTCGATCTCGTCGGTATGGCTCATGTTTTGGTCTCAGTGTCTGTGTTCAACGCCGCCTCGGCAGCCTCGGCCTTGGCCATCGCCTCTTCAGCCTCGCGCGCCTTGCGTTCAGCCGCTGCCCGCGCGGTCGAGGCACTGGATTTTCTTCGCAGCCTCCGCCCGTTCAGCCGCCAGCTTGCCGGTCTCGCTTTCAGGGTCGAACTTGGTGGGATCAATGGCGCTGGTCATCTCGCGCGCAGCGTCCTTGACGCCGTCCATGGCCGCCCCCATCGGGTTCGACGCAGTTTTCAACCCCTTGGCAATGTCATTGACGCCTGCCTGATCGGCCGCGTCATTCATCGCACTGGAAAACTCGCGCGCCATGCCGCGGGCCTTGCCGACCCACCGGCCGACATTGCGAAAGAGCACCGGCAAATCCTTGGGGCCAACAACGATCAGCGCCACGATGCCGATCACCAGCAGCTCGGTCCAGCCCAGATCGAACATGCGAGTTTATACCTTGTCTTTTTCGGACACGGCTTCGGCTTCGGGGGTCACGTCCTTGGCCTCTTCCGCGGCTTCCTGCTCCAGTTCGGCGGTGCCTTCGTTGATGCCTTTCTTGAACGAGGTGATGCCTTTGCCCACTTCGCCCATCAGCGAGCTGATTTTGCCGCGTCCAAACAGGACCAGAACCACAACCGCGATCAGCAGGATGCCGGGAAGGCCGATATTGTTCAACATGTGATGTCTCCTCAACTTGGGTCCGCGCGCAGTGGCGCGGGGAATATCTCGGGCACAGGTCTAGCGCGGCGGCTTGATGCGGGGAAAGGCACATGGGTCCAGAATTCGTGCCCTGCTCCGGCAAAAGTGAAGTTTTCCGCCGCCGCCGAAACCCAACTGACAGGTTTATGTCAGTTGCCCTGCGATAGGTCCACCCCATCAAAGGTCAAACACAAGGAGTACCCAAATGACCCAAGTCGCCGAAATCGTCACCTTCTCGCTCGCCCCCGGTATCAGCGATGCCGAATTCGTCGCCCTCAGTCAGGCCTCAGAGGCATTTGTGCGCGCCACACCCGGCTTTCTGCACCGCCAATTGAGCAAAGGCGCGGACGGCCGCTGGACGGATTATGTGATCTGGCAAGACATGGAGACCGCACAGAAGGTGGCCGCTTCTTTCCCTCAACAAGAGTTTGCCCCCGCTTTGATGGCCGCGATTGCGTCTGGCAGTGAGCAAATGCGCCACGAAGAGGTGCACTGGCAGATGATGGCTGCTTGACGGTAGGTGGTCGGGCGCGGCAAGGATACGCCCATGCGCCGCACCGACCGCCTTTTTGACATCATCCAGATCCTGCGCGACGGCAAACTGCACCGCGCGCAGGACATCGCCACCCGGCTAGAGGTGTCGGTGCGCACGATCTATCGCGACATGGACACTCTGGTCGCCAGCGGTGTGCCGGTCGAGGGTGAACGCGGCGTGGGTTACATGGTGCGCGAGGCGATCACCCTGCCCCCGCTGACCCTGACAACCGAGGAGCTGGAGGCGTTGAACCTAGGGATGGCCATCGTCGCTGAAGCTGCAGATCCGGGGTTGAAAGCGGCGGCGCAATCGCTGGTCGACAAAATCGACGCGGTGCTGCCAACGCAAACGGTGGCCGAAGCAGACACCTGGAAATTCGCAGTCTACCCCTTTGCCGATGCGGCGCGTGGCTTTACCCACATGGCGCCGCTCCGATCAGCCATAAAGTCCCGCCAGAAACTGGCGCTCAAATACCGCCGTATCGACGGCACGCTGACAGACCGAACCATCAGACCGTTGCACATGGAATACTGGGGCCGGGTGTGGACGCTGACGGCCTGGTGCGAGACACGCGGCGATTTCCGCGTCTTCCGCGTCGATCTGATCGAAGAGATTACGCCCTTACCCGAACTCTTTGTCGATGAACCCGGCAAACGGCTCGAGGACTACACACCCTAGCCTATCACCTCGCCAAATCCGGGGGCGCTCCCGCCCGTCGATCAGGCATCAAAGATGCCCTCCTCCCGTTGGGCCGGGCCTCGCTGCCCTTCAGTACCCGCTACTGCAAATAGGGGGTCGGGTCGACGCTGTCGAAGCCCTTGCGCACTTCGAAATGCACATAAGCATTGTCACCCGAGCGCAGCTGAGCCAACTTCTGCCCACGTTTCACCCGGTCGCCCTTGTTGACCTCGATGTTCTCGACATTGGCATAGACGGTCAGCAGGTTGTCCTTATGGCGCACCACGATGATCGGCACCTGGTCCGCATCCGCAGTGATCGCCGCTACTGTGCCCTTGTCGGCTGCAACAACTGCCGAACCCGCAGCGGCGGAAATGTCGATCCCGTCGTTCTTTCCCTTCTTGTATGGACGAACGATCTTGCCGTTTACCGGCATCGACATCGCAGCAGTGCTGGCCTGCGTCGGCTGCTCCACCTTGACTGGTTCCGGTTCAGGCGCTTTGGCCGAAACCTTTTCGTCCGGCAGCGGCGCTGTGGCGCTTGGCGGGGTTGGGGTCGGGCTACCTGCACCGGGTTTTGTCACCGCTGCAGCAGAGGTCGTCGCCGCCGCGGCGGCTGTTCCACTGCTTGGCGCGGCCTGATCCTTTACGGGAATGATTAGATACTGCCCCTCACGCACGGCGAAATCTGACCCCAACCCGTTCCATTCAGCCAGGGATTTCACAGGAACCTGGTACAGCCGCGACACGGTATAGGCGGTTTCACCCCGGGCTACTTTGTGGCGCACGGGTTCTGGCCCAACTGGAGGTTTCGCTGCGGGTTTGGATGTTTGGGCCGGAGCAAGTGTCGTGCTTTCAACCGGCGTCGTATCCGGCGCCTGGTCGATCGCACTGCTCGCCAGCGACTCGATATCCACGTTGCCTGAGGCGGCGCTTTCGGGCACCCGGCGTGGCAGTGCCACCACTTCGCCCTTGCGCAACTTGGTATTCGGGTCCAGCCCATTGTACCTGGCCACTTCACCGGCAGGCAGGCCAAGCCGGTTCGACAGATCCGTCACGCTGTCGCCGGACCGTGCCACCGCCACTTGATAGTTGGGATAGGAAATAACACCGCGATCATCGGGCTTGGGGCGCGGCGCGGTTTTGACCGATTGCGCGGCTTCCGTGGTGCTGAACCCACCAAGTTGCCCCCGCAGGTCGTAATCCAGCGGGCCTTCGCACCCTGCAACCAAAGCAGCTGCCACACCGACAAATGCCAGTCGGGCGGGCGTGTTCCGAGTGGAAAATCTCATCTCGCTATCCTCAATACGCGCCCCCTGTTGTCCGGAGGTTTGGCGATACATTCTTTACAACTCGTCTCTAGCCGTCCTTGCCCAATCCCTCAAGCAAAGGAACAAACCGAACGGGCCGGATCTCGTCATAGTCAAAGCCGCTTTCCGTACGCCGTACCCGGATAAGGGTCTGCACCGCATCGGACTGGCCTACCGGCACGACCATGATACCGCCGATTTTGAGCTGCGCCAAGAGCGGTCCCGGCGGGTCTTCGGCCGCCGCGGTAACAATGATGCGGTCAAAGGGTGCCTGATCCGGTAAACCGAACGACCCGTCAGCCGTCATCGTGGTGATATTTACCAGCTGCAGCGCCTGGAAAATCTCTTGTGCTTCACGCACCAGCCGAGCGTGGCGTTCCACCGTATAGACCCGGCGCGCCAGCTTGCTCAGGATCGCCGCCTGATAGCCCGATCCGGTCCCCACCTCGAGCACCTTGTCGCGCGGGTTGACCTGCAAAGCCTGCGTCATGATCCCCACAACCGAGGGCTGGCTGATCGTCTGCCCGCAGGCAATCGGCAGCGGCATATCTTCGTATGCGCGATCGGTAAAGATGCCGCGTACAAACGGCCCACGATCGATCCCTTCCATCGCGTTCAGCACTTTCTTGTCTGTCACCCCTTTGGAGCGCAGAGCAAAGAGAAACTGCATTTTGGTTTGTGCGTCAGGCCCACTCATTCGATGTCCGCAAAGGCCTCCATCGCGTCATGGGCCGTCAGATCCGCCCGCATTGGCGTCACCGAGATATAGCCCTCCAGGTTCACCGCTGCATCTGTTCCAGGAGCGGTCATCACTTGCTGGTTGCCGCCCTTGATCCACAAAAATTGCTTTCCAGAGGGGGAGTTATGCGGCTCGACACTGAAACACGACCCACGCCGGAACCCCTGCGGCACGACACGAATGCCCTTGACGTTGCCCACGCGCACAGGCGGCAGATTGACGTTGTAGAACAATCGATAGTCCTGATCCTGATCAGGTGTCTTGGCCAGTATCTTTCGGATGACATCTACCCCGTGGGCACGCGCCAGTTCAAACGGCTCGTCAATGCCATAGTTCTGCGGACCGAAGTATTGCGACATGGCAATCGCGGGCAGACCTTGAAGAGCGGCCTCCATCGCGCCACCCAATGTGCCGGAATAAAGTGCATTTTCAGCCGAGTTGTTGCCCCGGTTCACCCCAGACAACACCAGGTCGGGGCGCGCGTCCTTCATCACGTGATGCAACCCTGCCAGTACGCAATCTGCTGGGCTGCCTTCGGTCGCATAGCGCCGCTCGCCCATCTTGGCGACCAGCATCGGGTGGGTGTAGCTGATGCAATGTCCGACGCCCGATTGCTCAAACGCAGGAGCCACGACCCAAACCTCTCCGTCAGGTCCGGCCAGTTCTGCCGCGATCTCCTCTAACGCGGCCAGTCCAGGCGCGTTGATGCCATCGTCGTTTGTCAAAAGAATGCGCATGAAACCGCCGCCCCATCTGGTTTTTGCCGATTTCGCCCTTGATAGACGCGCCCCCCGCAGGCGGCAAGCACACTCGCGCAGCCGGTTGGAAATTCAGACAACCGAGTCGTTCAGGACACAATCAGGCAATTCATGCGTTGCGCCCGTTCAGGCCGGGAACACGAAACAGCGATCCCGCCGCACTGTCAGCCACATCACCCGACCCGCCTCGGGAACAAAGACATTGGGCACCGTAGCGCGCAGGACAGATCCATCGAAATCCATCCGAAACTCGACCAGAGATTCATTGCCCAGAAACCGCGCCCGTTCCACAACGCCCCGAGCAGCCACCCCTGCAGCCGGTGTCGGCAACGGCCCTTTGCCGCCCCGATCAAAATCCAACTTCACATGCTGCGGGCGAAAGACGATCTCAACCTCTGTGCCATCCGGCACCCCGGGCGCCAGGAACTGGCCGAAAGGCGTTTGCGCCAAAGCGCCTTCAACTTTGGAGTTCAAGACATTGATATCGCTAAAAAATGCAACTGCAGCCTTGTCCATGGGACGGGTATAAACATTGTAGGGAGCACCGCGCTGAACGATCTTACCATCGCGCATCAGTGCGATCTCATCAGCCATCCGCATCGCTTCTTCCGGCTCATGGGTTACCAGCAAAACGGCAGTGTCTTCTTCTTTCAACAGCGCCAATGTCTCATCCCGGATACCATCGCGCAACCTGTTGTCGAGGCCGGAAAACGGTTCATCCATCAGCATGATCCGGGGCCGCGGCGCCAGGGCTCGTGCCAGCGCGACCCGCTGCTGTTCGCCCCCTGACAACTGGTGCGGGAAGTCGTCGATATACCTGATCAGATCGACCTTGCTCAGCAGCTCCTCGACCCTTGCGCGTTTCTCGGTTTTTGGCCCTTTCAGACCAAAGGCAACATTGTCAGCCACGCTCAGATGCGGAAACAAGGCAAAGTCCTGGAACATCAGCCCGATCTCGCGTCGTTCGGGCGGCACACGGAATCGCGTATCACAGATCAGTTTGCCATCGACATAAATCTCGCCAGCATCCTGCATTTCGACGCCCGCGATCATTCGCAACGTCGTCGACTTCCCGCAGCCGGACGGCCCCAGAAGACAAGTCACCTGTCCTGCCTGAATGGTCATCGAAACATCATCAACAACCGCGCGCCCGTCAAAGCGGCGTATCATATTGCGAATTTCCAACCGGGGAACCGCAGGGGCCTGTGTATCAAAGCTCAAAGCACGCCTCATCGCCTTTCCCGACCACTTTCATCGGGCTTTGAACGGGATAGCAACCCACCCCATCCGGCGCAAGGGATCAGCAGCAGCTGACCGCCGTTCCCGGCTCTTGGTTGAACGGGCTTTCGCCCCCGCAGCCCTCAAAGATGCCAAAATGCGTGTCAAATGAGCCGATAAACTCGAAATGGCGTGCAAACCGCGTATCCTTCAACATCATCCATGTGTTGCCGCAGACCGGGAAAACCTTACCTGCTTCAATCACATGGTGATCGTCCAACACAAACTCATGGGGCGCATGTTCGACCGTGCCCTTGTAGATCACGGCCTGCCCATAGTCCTCGCAGGCTAGCTCCAGTTCCGGCAGCTTGAACAGACGATACGTGGCCGACAGGAACGACAGCGGAGCCACCCGAGCCTCCAACTGGGGGTTCTCAATGGTCAGCGGGCGTTGGGTCACCCGGCGCGGATCGTCAAACCCCGATGCCTTGGCAATCGACAGAAAATCATTCCAATACAACGCCCCCGAAAGGCACTCGCCATACAGAACGTCATCCTCGGCCATCGCCTGCGGCACCCGGCGATCTGCGTAAACGTCCGAGAAATACATCTCCCCACCCGGTTTCAACAGGCGATGCACCCCGCGCAACACCGCACCCTTGTCGGTGGCCAGGTTGACCACACAGTTCGACACGATGATGTCGAACGAACCCGGCTCAAGGTCCAACTCATCCAGCTTCTCGATGAACCCGTGATAAAACTCTACATTGCTTGCGGAATGCCCAAAGGCCTCGGCGTGATAGTCCTGATGGGCGCGAGCGACGTCCAGCTGCGCGGGCGTCATGTCCACGCCCACAACGCGACCTGTTTCGCCTACCATAGCCGACAATGCATAGACATCGCGCCCCGCGCCGCATCCCAGATCCAGAATGCGCATACCGGTCAGATCCAGTGGAGCGATCAACCCGCAACCATAATACCGTGTCAAAACCTCGTCATGTACCAACGACAAGATCTTCTTCAGATGATCGGGCATCTCATCGGGTGTGCAGCACGCATTGGTCTGCAGATCCTCGCTCCCTTGCAGTACCTCGCCATAATAGTTCTGCACAGATTCATGCTTCATCTGACCGCCCTTTCCTTGATTGTCCCGACGCAGCTAGCCGCCCGCAAGCCACCCGGCAATCCGTCAGAGGCTCACTTAACACAACCGTGAAGGGGCGCGCACCCAATACTTCTACCCCAGCAAATCGAACCCAACTTCGGTCCGAACCCGCCCATTCACCTGCACCTGCAACAGATGCGCCCCCGGCACCAGCTTGAACGTGGTGGCATCGCCTTTGAGCTTGTGACGCTTGCGAAGTGTCAGATTGCCATCTTTGACCGTGGCCTGTTTCAACTTGTGAACCTTGGCTGATGTTTTGCCGCCAGGGCGTTGAAAATGAATGATATAGTCCACCAGCACAGGGACCTCATCGGCGTGGGCAATCGTAACCTCAAACTCCAGCGCGCCACCAATGCGCGCCTCACCGTCGATTCCCACAGTCACTCGGATGTCCGCCTCCGGGTCAAACCCCAGCATCGCCATAGCGCCCGGATGCCCCGCTTTGACCAACCCGCGCAGGGCATGAGACGTCATCCACCCAAGCTCTGGAGCATCCTGCACGCCCAGCGCCTGCCACTGCCCTAACCGCGCCAACACCAGATCTGGGTCTTTCTTGGCAATGTCGTTCAGATGGTTCGCCACCGACCGCGTGACATACCGGGTCTGGTCCCCATGCAACCGGTCCAGCAGCGGCAACGGATCATCCAGTGACAATCCTACGGCCATGCCCCAGGGCAAGCGGGGCCGCGTCCCCTCGCTCACCAACCGCCGCACGTGATAGCTGTCGTGCTCCGCCCAGCGCTCCATCCGCTCCAGAACTGCATCTGGCCAGCGGTTCAGAAAAGGGCGGATCGCCCATTCCATCGAAAACCGCTGCGTCAGTTCCGCCAACACATCCAGCGCAAGATCGGGGTGGTCAATCCCCACCTCGGCCACCCACTCACCCAACGGGGCAAAGATGAAATCGCCAAAGTCATCATCGTTCAAATTCGGATCCAGCGGCGGCGGCAGCGCGCGCAAAATCACCGGTGCCACATCCGGCAGCTGACCCGGCACCGCCTCGGCCAGACAAGCCGCGATCCAGGTCATCCGCTCTTTCAACTCCAGCTCCAGCAACCGCGACATGACGCGGCCCTGAAACGCCTCTGCATCAAAACTGTCAGACGCAAAAAGATCCGCCAAATAGCGGACCTTTTCGGCATTAAACAGCTGATCTTTCATCGAAAAACCGGAAGTCATGGATCACATCGTCATATTTGTGGCGCCACCATCCAACAGGATGTTCTGGCCGACGATGAATCCTGCATGTTGCGAACACAGGAACGCACAGGCCGCTCCAAACTCCTGACGTGTGCCATAGCGGCGCGCCGGGATCGTCGCCTCGCGCGCGGCCTTGGCCTCGTCCAGAGAAATCCCCTCCTGACCTGCCACCCCGGTGTCCAGTGATACGGCCCGGTCAGTGGCGTGAATGCCCGGCAGCAGGTTGTTGATCGTCACCCCATGCGGCGCCACCTGCCGCGAGGTGCCCGCGACATAGCCCGTCAACCCTGTACGCGCTGCATTCGACAACCCCAAAACGGCGATAGGCGCGCGCACGGATTGCGAGGTGATGTTGACCACCCGGCCCCAGCCTTTGTCCATCATCCCCGGCAACAGCGCCTTCATAAAGGCGATCGGCGTCAGCATGTTGGCATCCAGCGCCTTAATGAAATCGTCACGCTCCCAATCCGACCACATGCCAGGAGGCGGGCCGCCCGCATTTGTCACCAGGATATCGACACCCTGCGCGGCTTCGATCACGCGCGCTTGCCCCTCTTGCGTGGTTACATCCGCCGCCACGGTCTGCACGTTGACATTGTGCGCCGATCGAATGGCGTTTGCCGAAGCCTCAAGCGCGTCCACCCCGCGGGCGGTCATGATCAAATCAACGCCCGCTTCTGCCAAAGCCTCGGCACACCCCAGTCCCAACCCTTTACTACTGGCCGAAACCAAGGCCCGTTTTCCGGTGATTCCCAGATCCATTTCTCACTCCCAAGTTTATCCTGTACGGACATGCGTTGCCCCGAGTTAGCACCAGCCAACCTTGAAATGCCAGCAATTCACCGAAGCCTTGACCGATATCCGCCATAATCTGGCGGTATCGTGACTTGTAACGCAATCCGCAATCACACACTCTTTAAAACCGAACAAGCAAGAGCCAACACCCGTGACCGCAACCAGTCCAGTTCAATCCATCCCTGTTTACCGTGCCCACTGCTTCACTGTTGTAAACGGTGCCAACCTCGGGGACGAGATATCCTATCTGGACGAGTTGATGCTGGATGACATTTATGCGCTGGCAAATGGGGCAAGCCTGGACCGATTGGCCGTACAAGCCGATGCGGAAGGGTTGTTCGAGGTTGCGTCCGACACCGATTGTGGCACGCCCGGAGCACTCATCCATCTAGATTGCGCGCTCAACCTGATGTCGCCGGACGGGCAAACCACCGACGCCCTCATATTGGTCGAAGTTGATGAAACCGGCCACATTGCCGACGTATACCTGCTTCCGCTGTCTCCGCTCAACCCCAAGATCGAATACACACTGGTCGGGATGGACCGCGACAGTGCTCGACAGAAATTTGCCCAAGTGGCCTGCGTGTCGTTCACCCGCGGCACACACATCACCCTTGCTTCGGGTGCGCAGATCCGGATTGAGGATCTGAAAGTTGGCGACCGCATCCTGACACGGGATGATGGCGTACAGCAGGTTCGCTGGATCGGACAAAGCACGGTACGCGCGGTTGGTGAGCTGGCGCCCATCATGATCAAGGCCGAGCGCGCTCAATAACGAGAACGACCTGTTGGTCAGCCCGGACCACCGGCTTTTTGTCTATCAACGCTCCGACCAACTTGGAGCCGGACGCCCTGAGCTGCTGGTCAAGGCCCGACACCTCGTGAATGGAGAGACCGTTTTTGTGCAGAACGGGGGATTTGTAGACTACTTCCAGCTGCTGTTCGACAGGCACCACATCATATATGCCGAAGGGATCGCAGCGGAATCCATGCTGCTGGACCCCCGCACCAAACCCGCACTGCCGAAGGATCTGATCGACCGCATCGCGCCGTTGTTGGATCAACACGGGTCGGGAACCGATCATGGCTTGGACGTAGCAAAAGCGCTGCTGGATCGCCCCGATGCAATCGCACTTTTGAAACGCGCCTCGCGACACTGAAGACTACCCAGCGAATAGGTACTGCCCCCAACCTTCGCACAAGCGTCGCCAAATAATGCCGGGGGCTCCCGCGCCCGCGCGGTCCCGACAATGTCGGCACCGCTGGCGGCCTTGGGCCCGGCGCCGCGCTTTGCGCGACGCCGGGCCCAACGGGCGGAGATGTTTCGTCAGAAACACCGACGACGGGCGGGAGCACTTGCTTTGCCGCTGCTCACCATTGTCAACCGCTGCCAAACGCTGCAAAAATGTCGGCACACGCCCTCTTGATGTTGGTGAGAGGTTTTCAAGTTCTAAAAAAGCCCCGGAACCCCATGATCCCACACCGCCTAACGACCGCAGCTCTCCTCTTTGCAGCAACCACAGCTTTCGCGCATCAAGGGGTCCAGAACGCCGCCGTCAAAGCGCGGATGCATTCTATGATGGGGCTGGACGATGACCTCAAGCTTATGATTGCGATGGCCAAGGGGGAAACTGCGATGGACGCTAACGCCGCCCAAGCCGCCGTTCAGCGCATCCAGGCGGCAACACCCAAGATCACCACCCTGTTCAAAGCCCCCGAATCCGACCCCAAGTCCGAGGCCCTGCCCGCCATCTGGGACGAGTTTGACGCCTTCACCGCTTTGACCCGCGAACTGGAGCAGGCCGCCGCCAAAGCCGCCCCCACGATCCAGGATCGCCCCACCCTGGCCCAGGCCATCGCCAACATCGGCGGCGCCTGCCGAGCATGTCATAAGCGCTATCGAGAATAGGCGCCGTTCACAGCCCCCACCCCCTCCGCCTCTACGACCGCCGGGTGCATTGGACCTGACTTACCGCGCCACAGTGCAATCCTGATCCACACTTATTTCAGGGTTTCAGATCCCAGTATCTGACAGGTCGCGGCTTTCTTGTGATTAACGATAACCAACTGAAAGGCGCGCAGCTCCAATTCCAGCTCCGCCCGATTTCTAATCCGCGCACCTGGATCTCTGAATTTTGGCTTCCCCAGCCCTTTTTGGAAAGCGTCATGACTGT
Source organism: Falsiruegeria sp. JB4-1 (assembly GCF_055693495.1). NCBI lineage: Bacteria > Pseudomonadati > Pseudomonadota > Alphaproteobacteria > Rhodobacterales > Roseobacteraceae > Falsiruegeria > Falsiruegeria sp. JB4-1. The sequence goes on along the minus strand of NZ_JBVFTZ010000001.1, from coordinate 1,714,609 downwards.
TCATGCACAACTCCAGTGCTTTGCGCTTTGCAAGCTGTGGATCCGGCCCAAAAACAAGCCCGGTTGCAAACACTCCGTTGGATGCGACGACCAACGTATGCCCAGCCTCGCGCGCATCGTTGATATTCCGACTTCCTGTTGTACTTGCAAAAAACGACGCACATCCTCCACCACCAGATGAAAAGGTTGAGCGTTTCTTGGGGGTTCGCACGCTTTCCAATGTCCACAGGCACCTCCGGTTCAGACCAGTCAGATGCAGGGACTGCTCAAAAGTTACGTCGTAACTGTCGGGAACTGTCACAGCCGCAACGCGGCATCCACCGCTTCCCCCGCTTTCGCTTCACAGGCCGCAATGGCAACATCGATCGCCAGATCCATGCTCTGATAACCTTGAGTTTCATGCCAAACCGGTCTGGCACCCTGGCTGACGGCAATTGCGCCATAAAACCCGGGGGTACCGCCACGTCGCCCACCCTGTCGGACGTGCCGTTTGACAGGCTTCGACAGGTCAACCTTCGGGTTCACGACATACTTGCCATCAGATGTCCCTGGATCCCAACTCTGACCCAAAGCGTAATCCGGCGAAACAACGACACTCAGACACAGCAATGCCCCATAAACCGCATTCCTAAAACACTTAGACTGAAACACCTAAATCAAATCCATTCTCAAACTGTTAGTCGGATGATTTGATAAGATCGACCCAGGAGCTTTACAAGCATAAGGAGAGCGCCCCTACCGCGAGAACTCCTCTTGAATACGCTTCGCCTCAAGCACCAGCCGGGGCAACGTATCGTCATACTGATGCCCGCTGATGTGCCCACTCAGCAGCGCTGTCCAATAGATCCGAAGCACCTGATTGATCCGCGCCTGATATCCCGGCCCCAGCTTGCGAAACCACCGCACCATATCCGCATCCAGGCGCAGGGTTACGCGGGTCTTGTCACGCACCGCCCCGTGCCAGGTGTCGATCCCATGCCAATCGTCGGGCAGGCTCTTGTCCAGCCACTCGCTTGCCAATCCATCTTGCAGCGCTTCCAGCTCATGCAGCATCTCGGTCCGCGCCTGTTTCCGGCTTACCATCGCGTTACCTCTCGTTAACGTGCCAGCAACTTTGCAGCACAAAGGTTAACGCCCGATCTGGTCACCGACCGGTGTACGGGTTGTGCACGCTTGGTGCACGCATGTCACATCGCGTTTTTCTTGCGTTGCCTGCGTTCCTTACCTATACGCGCGCTCATGCTTGATAGTGCCACAAACCGCCCCGAATTGCCGCCCGAGATCGCGCGTCGCCGCACATTCGCGATCATCTCTCACCCGGATGCCGGCAAGACGACCCTGACCGAGAAATTCCTCCTCTATGGGGGTGCCATCCAGATGGCCGGTCAGGTGCGCGCCAAGGGTGAGGCACGGCGCACGCGCTCGGACTTCATGCAGATGGAAAAGGACCGTGGAATCTCGGTCAGCGCATCCGCAATGTCGTTTGATTACAACAACTACCGATTCAATCTTGTGGACACGCCCGGCCACAGCGATTTCTCCGAAGACACCTATCGCACGCTCACAGCGGTGGACGCGGCGGTGATGGTGATCGACGGGGCCAAGGGTGTTGAAAGCCAGACTCAGAAACTGTTCGAGGTCTGCCGCCTGCGCGACCTGCCGATCCTGACGTTTTGTAACAAGATGGACCGCGAAAGCCGGGATGTCTTTGAAATCATTGACGAGATTCAGGAAAACCTGGCCATCGACGTGACCCCGGCCAGCTGGCCCATCGGGGTTGGCCGCGACTTTGTCGGCTGCTACGACATCCTGCGCGACCGGCTGGAACTGATGGACCGCGCCGACCGCAACAAGGTCGCGGAAAGCATTGAAATCAACGGCTTGGACGACCCTAAACTGGCCGAACATGTGCCCGCGCATCTGCTGGAGCAGCTGCAGGAAGAGCTGGAAATGGCGCGCGAGTTGCTGCCGCCGCTTGACCCGCAGGCGCTTTTGGATGGCACGCTGACCCCCATTTGGTTTGGTTCGGCAATCAACTCTTTCGGCGTCAAGGAATTGATGGACGGCATCGGCAACTACGGGCCAGAGCCGCAGATTCAATCGGCACAACCACGCGAGATTTCGCCTGAAGAAACAAAGGTTTCCGGCTTTGTGTTCAAAGTTCAAGCCAACATGGACCCCAAGCACCGCGACCGCGTGGCCTTTGTTCGCATGGCATCCGGTCACTTCAAACGCGGCATGAAACTGACCCATGTGCGGTCCAAGAAACCCATGGCAATCTCAAACCCGGTGCTCTTCCTCGCTTCCGACCGGGAACTGGCCGAAGAGGCCTGGGCTAGCGACATCATCGGCATCCCGAACCACGGACAGCTCAGAATCGGCGACACGTTAACCGAAGGTGAAGCTTTGCGTGTTAAGGGTATTCCCAGCTTTGCTCCCGAACTGCTCCAGGGTGTGCGGGCTGGTGATCCGATGAAGGCCAAGCATCTGGAAAAGGCGCTGATGCAGTTTGCCGAAGAAGGCGCGGCCAAGGTGTTCAAGCCGTCCATTGGCTCCGGCTTTATCGTGGGCGTTGTTGGCCAGCTTCAGTTCGAGGTTCTGGCAAGCCGGATCGAAATGGAATACGGCCTGCCGGTGCGGTTCGAACAGTCGCAGTTCACCTCGGCCCGTTGGGTCAGCGGTGACAAACAGGCGGTGGACAAGTTCATCAACGCCAACAAGCAGCACATCAGCCACGATCATGATGGCGATGTAGTCTATCTGACGCGCCTGCAGTGGGACATCGACCGGGTAGAACGAGACTATCCGGACGTGCGCCTGACCGCGACAAAAGAAATGATGACCTGAACCTCGGGCTGGCCTAAAGTCAGCCCGATGGACATTGAAAACCCTGTATATCCGGGCGGTTACTACAGCCTGATGCGGCATCTGGAACACGCCGAACGGCCGTTCTTGAACGCCCATATGGTGCTGCCTCCACCGGATATCGACCTGGCGACTTTGGTGGATCGAACTGTGACCGCCGCCCCCGACCGTCTCCTGCCGGACGGCGTTACCGACGCCCGGCGTAAGCTTCACGCCCTTGAGCTGGAATTTGACGGTGGCAATGCCCTACACCTGCTACATGCGCTGACAATCGCCCTGCTACGCCGCCGCGATCCATCACAAGACGCACGCCAGCTTTACCTGCGCTTGTGGCGCGAACAGGGTCAGTTTCTTGCCGACAGCCTCTCTGTCCGCTGGATGATCTCTGCCGCCACTACCTTTGGCGATCATGGCGACACCATCGAACAACGTTTGGGCGGCCAAGGGCTGTCGATGCTCTTTGATCTCATCAAGCTCCACGACAGCGAGCGCCGAATCTCTGGCCGGGCAAACGACGCTGGCTTTCCCCGCGTCCGGGGGCAAAACCACGTGACCCGCTGGCTTTCGACATGGATGCCTATTCCCTTGAAAAAGGTGATCTGGACATGAACATGCTTGCGCGCCTCTGGCGCCTTTCCGAAGCGGACCCAGTCTTGCGTCCGCTGGGGTTCCGCATGCTCCGCATGATCATGTCAGACCGCAAAACCATATTTGCCCGCCTGCGGCGCTACAAACCAAAGAAGCCAGATGCCGAAACCTAACCCCACATGGGGTGTCGTCGCAACAATCAAGGCCCCAACGCAGGACACGCTGAAGTTCGCCGCCCACCACCTGGAACTTGGTGCGCACCGCGTTCACATCTATCTGGATGCCCCGGACGAGGTCGCCTTTGTCCACCTTAAAGCCCACCCCAAAGTCCGCGTTACCACCTGCGATGATGCTTATTGGACCAAATGGGGCAAAGAACGTCCGGACATGCACCAGCCGCGCCAAAGTCTCAATGCCACGCGCGCCTATCGTCGACGCCCTGACGTAGATTGGCTGGCCCACATCGATGTCGACGAATTCCTGTGGCCCCAACGGCCCCTGGATCAGATTCTGAGTACCATTTCATCTGAGACCCTTTGCCTAAGGGTCCGCCCGCGAGAACAATTGGCGGGCTCCGACAATTTGTTCAAAGGGTTCATTCCCCCAGGTCCTGACCGGGCCACCACAGTCAACGATATCTTTCCAATCTACGGCAGATACGTCAAAGGCGGTTTCCTTAGTCACCTGGCCGGTAAGGTCATAGTTCGCACAGGTTTAGACAAGATCGGTATCCGCATTCACAACGCGTTTCATAGCGGAAAAACTCAGATCCCTTCGAACGAGTTACCCGATGTAGCTTTGCTTCACTGTCACGCCAAAAATTGGACCGACTGGAGGAACAGCCTTGAGTTTCGCCGCAAACAAGGCGCCTATCGCGCCGACCTCGCCACCAATCAGCCTCGTGACAAAGGCGGATTGTCCCTGCACGAATTGCTCGCCAAAATCGAAGATCAGGACGGAGAGAGCGGGCTACGGGCGTTCTACAATGAAATGAACGCCACCTTTCCCGAAGGCCGTCAACGGCTGGCAGATCGTGATCTTCTTTTCCATTGCTCCCTCGACCTTGATCAAAAACTCAGGAAACAGTTCCCTGATTTTGAATAATTTGTCTCCGGAAAGCATGTATCGTCACGTTTCAACTTAATACAAACCCTCGGCATTTGACCGCAGCCGGGGATTTTGCTATGCCCCCGACCGAGCCGTGATGCGCAATCAACGCAGGGTCATCCGGACCCGGCTCACTTCAGACGTGCGGGCCGTGATTGTGTCCGCAAACCGCGGAAACACATGACGAAATTTACCGACCTCAACCTGAACCCCAAGGTTCTCAAGGCTGTTGCCGAGGCGGGGTATGAAACCCCCACCCCGATTCAGGCCGGAGCCATCCCCCCGCTCTTGAGGGGCGTGATGTTCTGGGGATCGCTCAGACTGGCACTGGCAAAACCGCCAGCTTCACGCTGCCGATGATCACGCTTCTGGCCCGTGGCCGCGCCCGTGCGCGCATGCCGCGTAGCTTGGTGCTGTGCCCAACGCGCGAGTTGGCGGCCCAGGTGGCCGAGAACTTTGACACATATACAAAGCACATGAAGCTGACCAAAGCGCTGCTTATCGGCGGCGTCAGCTTCAAGGAGCAGGAGGCGATCATCGACAAAGGTGTCGACGTTCTGATCGCTACCCCCGGTCGTCTGCTGGACCATTTCGAACGCGGCAAGCTGATCTTGTCGGACGTCAAGGTCATGGTCGTGGACGAAGCCGACCGGATGCTCGACATGGGCTTCATCCCCGACATCGAACGCATCTTTGGCCTGACACCGTTCACCCGACAGACCCTGTTCTTCTCGGCCACCATGGCGCCCGAGATTGAACGGATCACAAACACGTTCCTTTCCGCACCCGAACGGGTCGAGGTGGCGCGCCAAGCTACCGCGTCCGAGACCATCGAACAGCAAGTCGTGATGTTTAAAGCCTCACGCCGCGATCGCGAGAGCAGCGAGAAACGTAAGGTACTGCGCGCGTTGATCGACGACGAAGGCGACAAATGCACCAACGCCATCATCTTCTGCAACCGCAAGACCGACGTGGATATCTGCGCGAAATCGCTCAAGAAGTATGGCTATGACGCTGCTGCCATTCACGGTGATCTGGATCAATCGCAGCGCACCAGGACGCTCGATGGGTTCCGCGACGGATCCCTGCGCCTGCTGGTCGCCTCGGATGTGGCCGCACGCGGTCTGGACGTTCCCAGCGTCAGTCACGTGATCAATTTCGACGTCCCCGGCCACCCCGAGGATTACGTCCACCGTATTGGTCGCACCGGTCGAGCAGGACGCGAAGGCAAGGCGATTACAATTTGCGGTCCGCGAGACGAGAAAGCCTTGGATGCAGTTGAAAAATTGATCCAAAAGGAAATTCCACGTCTGGAAAATCCGGTCAAAACCAAGCAGGTCGAAGCCAAGGAACAGCCTTCAAAGGTCACAAGCGACGAGGCCAAGGAGCCTCGCGAAAAGAAATCCGTCAGCAAACCTCGCAAATCGGACAAACCCGTCGAAGGCAAGCAAAAGCCACGCGGACGCGACCGTAACGACCGTGGCGGCAACAAGGTGGTAGGCATGGGCGATCACCTGCCCAGCTTCATCGCCCTGAGCTTTGAAGAACGCCGCGCCAGCTAGGGCCCGGACTACCAACAAGGAAGAAGCGCCTTTTACGGGCGCTTTTTTTGTGCAGTAGCCGTGCAGCGGAGTCATGACGGCATTGCACAAACATCCGATGTACTTGGACCATTGGTGCCTTATCTCACGGGTTCACAAGTTTGACCCGAGATACGAAGATGAACACCAAAGACATGCACTTTCCGTGCTCCGACGAAATTGAGGCCATCCGCCTGCAGGCCGAAATGGCCCGCAGCCGTGCCATGGCCGATGGCGTGACCTCTGTGGTCAAGGCAATTTTTACCCTGCCCCGCAAGATCGGCCTGCTGTTTGCAGGCAAGCGCCCGGCGTAAACGCAAAGCAAAAAACCACCACTCACAAAAAGAAAACCGCCTGCCAGAGTGATCTAGCAGGCGTTTTTTTGTAGGCTGAAAACTTACGGCATCCGGCCTCATTTCTGGAACCCAAAATTGGCACGAATGTCCCAAGAATGCCAAAGACATGTCAGGACATTCGTGCCTCAGGTTTGAGACGGGCGTTTTAACGCATCCGACTGGTGACTACGGTAACCTCAGGCTTCTTCCCAATCTCGGCCTGCCCGGTCTGGCGCACGATACGGCGCAACGCTTCTTCAAGCCGGTCGTCATCCTTCAACGTCTTGGCATCCGCTCGCATCAGGAACTGATTCAAGTCTTCTTCCATGACCTCAATCAGCGCGGCCTTCGAGCTGCCCATCTCGGGCAGACCCATCGTCTCGCACCAGGGCTCACCCAATGGTTCGTCTTCCTCATCCAGAATAACCGTGACGAGTACATGTCCGTTCAGAGCCATCCGAATTCGATCTCTGACGACACCATCCAACGCGCCCACAAGGACGGAACCGTCCAAATAGCTGCGCCCGGTTTCAACATATTCTGCAACAGTTGGCGCATTACCCGACAGATCCAGCATCATGCCGTTAACTGCCACAATACCCGGACGTCCGTTTTTCTCGGCTAATTTGGAATGTTCGCGCAAATGACGGTGTTCCCCGTGCATCGGGATCACCATTTGCGGATCAATAATACCATGCAACCGCTCCAGATCCGGGCCGTTGGCGTGGCCAGAAACGTGATAAAGGCCCGAGCTGTCATCAACGACGTCCACGCCCTTTTCGCTAAGCTGGTTGATGATGCGGATCACACCTTTTTCGTTGCCCGGAATGGTCTTGGACGAGAACAGGAACAGATCGCCCTCTTTGACCTCAAGACCGCGGTATTTCCCGCGCGCCAACTGAGCACTTGCCGCACGACGCTCACCCTGGCTGCCAGTAACCAGAAGCATCAGATGGTCTCGCGGCACATCGCGCGCTTCTTCGGCGCTGATCACCTTTGGAAAGTCGGTCAGAACGCCGGTTTCAATCGCAGCCTCGATCATCCGTCGCATGGCACGGCCCAACAGCACGACCGAACGTCCGGCCCGATCCGCTGCTTCGGCCAGTGTTTTCACGCGGGCCACGTTGCTGGCGAATGTCGTCGCCACCACCATGCCAGTAGCCTCGCTGACCAGACGCACGATCTCAGGGCCCACTTCGGTTTCCGAGCGGCCCGCGTGCTGCGAGAACACATTGGTGCTGTCACAGACCAAAGCACGCACACCGGGTTTGGCGATCTCGGCCCACATGTCAGGGTCAAACGCTTCGCCCACCACCGGGTTCGGGTCCAGTTTGAAATCACCAGTGTGCACCACGCGACCCGCCGGGCTGTCGATAACCAGACCCGCGCTTTCGGGAATGGAATGCGACATGGGTGCAAACCCCACTGTGAAGGGCCCAGCCTTGACCGTCTCGGGCCAAGCTGACGCCGTGCGCACTGCCTCTGCCGGGTGACCGTGTTCGTCCAGCTTGCGGCGGGCGATGTTGGCGGTAAAGGCGCGGGCATAAACCGGCGCACCCAGCTTGGCGTAAAAATGCGCCACACCGCCTACGTGATCCTCATGCGCGTGGGTGATGAAAATCGCGTCCAACCGGTCCGCGCGCTCCATCAACCAAGCCATGTCGGGCATGATCAGATCCACGCCCGGCGTGGTGTCCATATCGGGAAAGGCGACGCCCAGGTCGACTAGGATAAAGCGTTCCTTATCCGCTGCCCCATAACCGTACACATAGGCATTCATGCCAATTTCGCCCGCCCCACCGAGGGGCAGGTAAATCAATCTCTCGCTGCTCATTGTCAGCTATTTTCCTTGTTATAGCGATGAATCACGGTCAGCCCGTGCATCGTCAAATCTTCTTCCATGGCATCAAACAGATCAGCGTTTTGCTGAAACAGCGGGGCCAGCCCACCTGTCGCCACGATCTTCATTGGTCGGTCGCGCTCCTCGCGGATGCGCGTACAAATTTCTCGCACCAGGCCGACATAGCCCCAGAACACGCCAGATTGCATGCAGGCCACGGTGTTGGTGCCTACTACACGCTGTGGCTTGGCAATGTCCACATGTGGCAGCGCAGCGGCGGCCATATGCAGCGCCTCAAGGCTCAGGTTCACGCCAGGAGCGATTGCGCCCCCCACATAGGCGCCATCGTGATCCACAACGTCAAAGGTGGTCGCAGTGCCGAAATCTACCACGATCAGATCACCGCCATGGCGGTCATAGGCCCCTGCCGAGTTCACCAACCGGTCAGGGCCAACTTGCGTCCCCTCGTCCACACGTGGCTGATGCGGCAGCAGGCACTCGGGCTTACCCACCACAATAGGACGCGCGCCAAAGAAGCGATCTGCAAAGACGCGCAGGTTGAACACAACCCGCGGCACGGTGGACGAGATGATCACCTCGGTGATGTCCACATCCAGCCCATAGTGTTTCACAAGCGTCGAATACCAGGTGAAATAGGCGTCCGCCGTCCGTGAATGGTGGGTCGAGGTGCGCAGGGTGCACAGGAACTCGGTCCCGTCCCAGATCGAAAAGACGGTGTTGGTGTTGCCGCAGTCGATGGCCAAGAGCATGATCTGCCCCTTTCTTAGAAATACACGTCAGCGGCGGGAATGCTGACGCGTCCTTTGGCGGTTTTTAGGACAAGGTTGCCGTCTGCGTCCACCGTTTCAAAGGTGCCCACGGTTTCGGACGTAGCGGTACGGGCGGTTATGACCTCTCCCAGCTTGGCAGCCCGCGCCAACCAAGCGGTGCGAATGGGCTCAAACCCATAGGTTCGCAGCTGGGTTTCGTATTTGTCGAACGAAAGCGCCAACTCCAGCAGGAAATCCTCGGGCTCAATCTTAAGACCGGTTTCGCCAAGCAGCGACACAGGCCGCGTCGCACGCTCTTCCAGAATGTCATCAGGTGGGCCAGCAATCAGGTTCACGCCAATGCCAACCGCCAGATGGGTAACCCCGCCCCCGTTGCCCGCGCTTTCCAGCAGGATGCCCGCGACCTTGCCACCGTTCAACAGCACATCGTTGGGCCATTTCAGCGAAAGGCCGTCTGCCCGGCCCGTCACGGCCACAAAGGCATCAAACAGCGCCAGTGCTGCCACAAAGCTGCGCAGAGCCGCCTGTTCGGGCGGACCCTCGGGGCGCAAAACCAATGTGGACGAAAAGTTACCGCGCGGGTTTTTCCACACCCGGCCACGCCGCCCCCGACCTGCGGTCTGGTGATAGGCCATGATCCATTCCGGCCCTGCCAGCGTTGGCGCGATCCGGGCGGCCTCGTTCAGGGTGCTGTCGATCTCTTCGAACACCCGGCGGCCATATCCATGCGGCCAGGCCTTCATGACAAAAGGCCCGGTCGTGTGACCAGGCCCCCTTGTTCGTAGCGTTTGTGCAGATCAGTTGACAAGAGTAGCCGCCGCAGCAGCCGCTGCGCCCTCAATCCCGAACTGATAGACCACACCGACCAGCATCAACGCCGCCGATCCCATCAAGGCCGCCCACAGGATGGGCGAGGAATGGGTATCGAGAGCCTCTTCGGTCTCTTCCCCGAAGTACATGTAGAACACGATCCGAAGGTAGTAGAACGCACCAATGACCGAGGCCACGGCCGAGGCGATCACAAGCCCGGTCAAATCCGCCTGCACACCCGCCTGCCAGACGCCGTACTTGGCAAAGAAGCCCAGCATCGGCGGCACACCGGCGAGGCTGAACATCAGGATCAGAACGGCCAGAGCCTTGCCCGGCTCGCGGCGACCATACTGGCGCAGCGCTTCGATGTCGGTGACGGGCTGGCCGTCACGCTCCATCATCAGGATAAAGGCAAAGGTACCCACGTTCATGGTCACGTAGATCGCCAAATACATCAGCATCGACTTGACGCCCAGTTCCGTACCAGCCGCCAAACCAATCAGGGCATAACCCATGTGCGCAATCGACGAGAACGCCATCAGTCGCTTGATGTCACGCTGCCCGATGGCTGCAATCGCGCCCAGGAACATCGAAAGCACCGACAGCAGGACGATGACTTGCTGCCAGTCTTTCACTGCCGCGCCAAATGCGTCGTGCATCAGACGCGCAAACAGAGCCATCGCAGCAACCTTGGGTGCGGTGGCAAAGAAGGCGGTGATCGGCGTGGGCGAGCCCTCGTACACGTCCGGGGTCCACATGTGGAATGGAACGGCCGAGACCTTGAACGCCAGACCCGAGATCAGGAAGATCAGGCCAAACAGCATACCAACCGACAGCTCGCCATGCTTAGCGGTCTGGATGATCCCCGAGAACAGGGTGGTGCCCGAGAAGCCGTAAACCAGCGAAGCGCCATAGAGCAGCAAGCCTGAGCTAAGCGCGCCCAGGACAAAGTACTTCAGTCCCGCTTCGGTCGATTTCACACTGTCACGACGCAAGGCGGCCACAACATAGAGCGCCAGCGATTGCAGCTCGAGCCCCATGTAAAGCGCCATCAGGTCGCCCGCCGACACCATCATCATCATACCAACAGCAGCCAAGGCCACCAGCAACGGGTATTCGAACCGCAGCAAACCGCGGCGGTTCATATAGTCCTGGCTCATCACCAGAACCGCCGCCGCACTCAGCAGGATCGCCACCTTGGCGAACCGGGCGAAGCCGTCATCGACGAACATGCCATTGAACGCCACATTGGTGCCATGGCCGCCGGTTGCGATCCAGATGGCCAGCACGGCCATCAAGCCGCTGGTCGTCCAAACCAGCAACGGGGCCATGCCGTCCTTGGTGGTGTAAACTGCCCCCAAGAGCGCCACCATGGCGTACACGGCCAGAACAATCTCTGGCAGGATTACGGTCAGATCAGCCTGGATCATGTCCCGGGGCCCCCTTAGTGCGTCTCGGCAACCTGGGTCGCGGCCTCTGCCGCGGCCAGGGCCGTGTCATAGTTCGAAATCAGCGCGGCAGTCGACGGGCCGATGATGTCGGTGACCAGCGAGGGGTAGACCCCCAGCAGGATAGTCATGACAATCAGCGGTGTGAACACTGCACGCTCGCGCGAGCTCATGTCGGTGATGGACTTGAGGCTTTCCTTAATCAGGTCGCCAAAGACCACCCGACGATAGAGCCACAGGGCATAACCAGCCGAAAAGATCACGCCCGAAGTTGCAACAGCCGCCACCCAGGTGTTGACCTGGAAGATGCCCATCAGTGTCAGGAATTCGCCGACAAACCCGGACGTGCCCGGCAAGCCCACATTGGCCATAGTGAAAAGCATGAACACCATTGCGTAGGCAGGCATCCGGTTCACCAAACCGCCATAGGCGTCGATGTCACGGGTGTGCATCCGGTCATAGATCACGCCCACACATAGGAAGAGCGCCGCCGAGATGAAGCCGTGGCTGATCATCTGAAAGATCGCGCCATCCACACCCTGCTGATTGGCCGCAAAGATGCCCATGGTCACAAAGCCCATGTGCGCAACCGACGAATAGGCGATCAGCTTTTTCATGTCTTCCTGCACCATCGCCACCAGCGAGGTGTAGACAATCGCAATCGCCGACATCCACAACACCAGCGGCGTCAGAACCTCTGCACCGACTGGGAACATTGGCAGGCTGAAACGCAGGAAGCCGTAGCCGCCCATTTTCAACAGGATCGCCGCCAGAACGACCGAACCGGCTGTTGGCGCTTGAACGTGCGCATCCGGCAACCAGGTGTGGACCGGCCACATCGGCATTTTGACCGCGAAGGAAGCAAAGAACGCCAGGAACATCAGCGTCTGCATGCCGCCCACGACATAGATCCCCAGCACGCTGAAGCTCTGCGATGCGAACTGATGGCTCATCAGCGCCTCGATGTCGGTGGTGCCTGCATCCACATACATGGCCACCATCGCCACCAGCATCAGCACCGAGCCAAGGAAGGTGTAAAGGAAGAACTTGAAGCTGGCATAGATGCGTTCCTTGCCGCCCCAGATGCCGATGATCAGGAACATCGGGATCAGGCCCGCCTCGAAGAACAGGTAGAACAGGATCAGATCCAGCGCCATGAACACGCCCAGCATGAGCGTTTCCAAGAGCAGGAAGGCGATCATGTATTCCTTGACCCGTGTTTCCACGTTCCAGCTGGCCAGAATGGTCAGCGGCATGATGAAGGTGGTCAGCAGGACAAACAGCACACTGATGCCGTCAACGCCCATCTTGTACTTCAGCCCCATGAACCATTCGGCCTCTTCCACGAACTGAAAGCCCGTGTTGGCCGGATCAAAGCCCGTATAGATCCCGATGGACACCAGGAAGGTCACGGTCGTCGCAAACAACGCCCCCCATTTGGCGTTGCGCTGTGCGGCTGCATCTTCGCCGCGCAGGAACACGGCCAGGATGAGCGCGGCAATCGCCGGGACAAAGGTGACGATGGAGAGGATATTATCCATTAGTGTGCGCCTCCGCCGATCGACATCCAGGTGACCAGGGCTGCAATGCCCAGAACCATCCAGAAGGCATAGGTAAAGATGTAGCCCGACTGCGCCTTGCCTGCGAGGCGGGTAAAGAAGGGAACAACGCCCATGGCAATCCCGTTCAGGAAGCCGTCGATGGTGTTGCCGTCACCGCGTTTCCACAGGAACCGACCAATTGCCAGGGCAGGTTTGACAAAGACCACGTCATAGAGCTCGTCAAAGTACCACTTGTTCTTGAGGAACCTGTACAGCGGGTTGAAGTTCTCGACCATGCGGCCGGGCATCGCCGGGTTCCAGACATAGAACCAAAGCGCCACGATCAAACCCAAGGCCATCGCGATGAAGGGCGAGACCTTGACCCATTTGGGTGCGGCATGCGCGTCATCAAGAACGGTGTTATCCGGTGCCATGTACAAAGCACCCTCACCCGGTTCACCGGCAAAGACATAGTGGTGCTCGCCCGAAGACGCCTCGCCATGTCCGTCATCAGCATGGCCAGCGTCATTGCCGTGGTCATCCGACGACACAGTGTCGGAACCTGACGCACCATGCGATGTACCATGACCTTCCGCTACGGCCTCGGCCACCGGAATGCCATAGAACTTGGCAACCTGATCGGTGTGACCAAAGAAGCTGTTGTACCAGATCATACCGGCAAAGACGGCACCAGCCGACAGAACACCAAGCGGCACCAGCATGGTCATCGGGCTTTCATGCGCGTGCTCATGCGTATGTTTGTCGCCGCGCTCTTCGCCATAGAAGGTCAGAAGGATCAGACGCCAGCTGTAGAACGACGTCATCGCAGCGGCCACAACCAGCAGCCAGAAGCCATAAGACGAGCCGCCCGCATAAGCGCTTTCGATGATGGCGTCCTTGGACAAGAAGCCTGCAAAGCCAAAGTGCGTCAGCGGAATGCCTACACCGGTGATCGCCAGCGTACCAATCATCATCGCCGCAAAGGTATAGGGGATCTTCTTACGCAGGTTGCCATAGTTCATCATGTCCTGCTCGTGATGCATCGCGTGGATTACCGAACCGGCCCCAAGGAACAACAGCGCCTTGAAGAAGGCGTGTGTGAACAGGTGGAACATCGCCGCCGAATACATGCCCACACCCGCAGCCACGAACATGTAGCCAAGCTGCGAACAGGTCGAATAGGCGATGACGCGCTTGATGTCGGTCTGAACCAGACCCACGGTCGCGGCAAAGAATGCGGTTGTGGCACCCAGAACGGTGATGAAGCCGGTCGCGCCCGGCGCGAACTCCATCAGCGGCGACATGCGGCAGACCAGGAAGACACCAGCCGTAACCATGGTCGCAGCGTGGATCAGGGCCGACACAGGCGTCGGGCCTTCCATCGCGTCCGGCAGCCAGGTGTGCAGGATCAACTGCGCTGATTTCCCCATCGCGCCGATGAAGAGCAGCACACAGACAACCTCGATCGCAGACCACTCGCCCCACAGGAACGTCAGCTGCGTTTCCGCAAGCGTCGGGGCAGCGGCAAAGATGTCGTCAAAATTGATGCTGTCGACCAGGAAGAACAGCGCAAAGATGCCAAGCGCAAAACCAAAGTCACCCACGCGGTTGACGATAAAGGCTTTCATCGCCGCCGCATTGGCCGTTGGTTTGCGATAGTAAAACCCAATCAGCAGATAGGACGCGACACCCACGCCTTCCCAGCCAAAGAACATCTGCACCAAGTTGTCGGCCGTCACCAGCATCAGCATGGCGAAGGTAAAGAACGACAGATAGGCAAAGAAGCGCGGCTTATAGCTCTCGCCTTCGCGCCACTGCGGATCGTGATCCATATAGCCAAAGGAATAAAGGTGCACGAGCGCTGAAACCGTGGTCACAACAATCAACATGATCGCGGTCATCCGGTCCAGACGGATCGCCCAGTCGGTGCTCAGCGCGCCACTTTCGATCCAGCGCAGAAGCTCGATCTGCTGGGTCTGGCCGTCAAAGGTGAAAAAGACGATCCAGCTGAGCAGACAGCTTAGGAACAGCAGGCCAGTGGCCGTCCACATGGCGGCTTTTTCGCCCAGGAACTTCCAGCCGAACCCGCACAGGATCGCGCCGACCAGAGGGGCAAAGAGGATAGTGGTTTCCATAATCTCTTAACCCTTCATCACGTTGATGTCTTCGACGGCGATGGTGCCGCGGTTGCGGAAGAAGCAGACCAGGATGGCCAGACCAATCGCGGCCTCGGCGGCGGCCACGGTCAGCACGAAGAGCGTGAAGACCTGCCCGACCAGATCGCCAAGGAAACTGGAGAACGCCACAAGGTTGATGTTCACGGCCAAGAGCATCAGTTCGATGCTCATCAGCAGGATGATCACGTTCTTGCGGTTCAGGAACAGACCAAAGATGCCGATGACGAACAGAGTCGCCGCGACAGTCAAATAATGTTCAAGTCCGATCATGGTTACAGCCCCTGCCCCGGTTTGACGTCCTTGAGCTCCATCGCGGTTGCCGGGTCGCGCATCATCTGGGCGACGATGTCCTGACGCTTGATGTCGGTCCGATGGCGCAGGGTCAGCACGATGGCGCCGATCATTGCGACCAGCAGGATCAGGCCCGCCAGCTGGAACAGAAGGAAATATTGATCGTATAGGATGACGCCGAGCGCCTCGGTGTTGTGGCGGTCCGCCGGCACCGGCTGCGCCAGATGATTTGCGGCCCCAGGAGCACTTTCCCATGCCCCAAAGGCCATGACAAACTGCATCAGGATGACCAGGCCGATCAGCAAGGCCAGCGGCATATAGCGGGCCATCTCGGCCTTCAGCTCGGCAAAATCCACATCCAGCATCATCACCACAAACAGGAACAGAACCGCGACCGCACCCACGTAGACGATGATCAGCAGCATCGCCACGAATTCCGCCCCCAGCAGAACAAACAGCCCCGCTGACGAGATGAACGACAAGATCAACCACAGCACCGAATGCACCGGCTGGCGGCTGATCACGGTGAACAGCCCCCCGGTGATCGCGCTGATCGCGAATAGGTAAAAGGCAAATACACTCATGTTTCGCTGTCCCCTTCTTCGCCCATGACCTCTTGCGCCAGCTCCAAGGCGCGGGTCATGGCCGGAATGCCGGCAAACACCGACATCTGTCCGATCGTTTCAACGATCTCTTGTTTCTTGGCGCCCGCCTCGACCGCGTGGCGCACCGTCTGGCGTACGGCTGAATCCGCCTGCGCGCCCTGCATGGTCAACCCTGCCAACGTAATCAACAGACGTGTCTTGGCATCCAGTCCGTCTTTGTTGACGGTGTTGCCAAACATCATCTCCATGACCTCTTTGGGCATGGTCGGCCACATGGCTTCGAACCCTTTGAAGGCATCGGTGGGCGAGAAGTTCTCAAGCGCGGGGTTCATGGCCTTAGCCATGTCCTGCGCCTGCTTCATCATCATCTCAAACGGGTTTTTCGGATCGGTCATCTGTAGGGCGCATCCATTTCCAGGTTGCGGGCAATTTCGGCTTCCCACCGCTCGCCGTTCGCCAACAGCTTGTCCTTGTCATAGAACAACTCTTCGCGGGTCTCAGTAGCGAATTCGAAATTCGGCCCCTCGACGATTGCATCCACCGGGCAGGCCTCTTGGCAGAAGCCGCAGTAGATGCATTTGGTCATGTCGATGTCATAGCGCGTGGTGCGACGGCTGCCGTCTTCGCGGGGTTCGGCGTCGATGGTGATCGCCTGTGCCGGGCAGACCGCCTCACACAGCTTACACGCGATGCAGCGTTCTTCGCCATTGGGATAACGACGCAGCGCATGTTCGCCGCGGAAACGTGGGCTAAGTGGCCCCTTTTCGTGCGGGTAGTTGATCGTTGCCTTGGGCGCAAAAAAATACTTGAGTCCCAGTTTCATGCCGACCCAGAAATCCTGTAGCAGGAAGTACTTGGCGGCGCGGGTATAGTCGATGTTTGCCATGATCAGCCCCCTACGCTCCAGCGGGCAAATGCCCCCCAGAACCAGTCAAATTTTGCCGCAAAGGCCACGAAAACCACCCAACCCAGCGAGAACGGCAGAAACACTTTCCACCCCAGGCGCATCAACTGGTCATAGCGGTAGCGCGGCGTGATCGCCTTGACCATCGCGAAGAGGAAGAAGAAAAACGCCATCTTGGCGACCATCCACAGCACGCCATCTGGCAGCCCCGGGATCGGCGACAGCCAACCGCCAAAGAACAGCAGCGTGGTCAGCGCACACATCAGGAAGATCGCGATGTATTCACCTGCCATGAACAACAGGAATGGGGTTGCCGAATATTCCACCTGATAGCCTAGCCACCAGTTCGGATTCCGCCTCAGGCAGGTCGAATGGGGGTCGGTTGGTTTCGGCCAGTGCCGAAATAAAGAACAGGAAGACCATCGGGAAATGCGGCAGCCAGTACCAGTTGAACAAGCCCAGATTACCGTCCTGCGCGCGCACGATGTCGCCAAAGTTCATCGACCCGGTCGACAGGATCACGCCGATGATGATCAGACCGATCGAGACCTCGTAAGAAATCATCTGCGCGGCTGAACGCAGCGATCCCAGGAACGGGTATTTCGAGTTCGAGGCCCAACCGCCCATGATCACGCCGTAAACCTCAAGCGAGGAGACGGCGAAGACATAGAGGATCGCGACGTTGATGTCCGACAGAACCCAGCCATCGTTGAACGGGATAACCGCCCAAGCGATCATCGCCAGCACAAACGAGGTCAGCGGCGCCAGGATAAACACGGTGCGGTCGGCGCTAGCGGGGATCACCACCTCTTTGACCACATATTTCAGCGCGTCCGCCACCGATTGCAGCAGACCAAAGACACCAACCACGTTGGGGCCCCGGCGCATCTGAACTGCGGCCCAGATCTTGCGGTCGCCGTACACCAGGAAAAGCAGAGAGATCATCACAAAAGCAACAACTGCAAGCACTTGTGCCAGGATGATCACGGCGATGCCGCCTGGGGTGTTAAAGAATTCAGCCATAGGTCCTCACACCGTGGGTATTCCGTTTTCCGCGCAATTGGCGACCACGACTTCGGCGTCGATGGTATCCAACCCACGGGGTAATGATGACGAGATGGTGTAAACAGCATCCGCCGACCACACGCCACCTTTTTCATTCATGTTCGTGCGCAAATGCCGCGCAAAACCGTAACCACGGATCAGCGCATATTGCGCCGCCGCACATTCGGCATAAGCGTCCACGTCCTTTTCGTCGCGGGCGCCTGCCATAGTCACATCAAATTGCACCAGATCCCCATCCAGTAGCGAGGTTTCAACACCCTGATAATCAGGCGAGAACCGCGTCACCGTATCGTCGGCCTGCTCTTCACAGGCCGCCAATGCGATCAGGGATATGAGAGCAATCCGGATCATTCTGCCGCAATCTGCTCCGCGGTACGCGCCTTAGCCCCTGCCGACAGTTCAGCCATCAGCTCGGATGCACGCGCGATTGGGTTGGTCAGGTAGAAATCCTTGACCGCCGTGCGGAACGTCGCCTTGCCAAGCTGGCCTGTTTCCAGGGCCTGCACCTCTTTTTCGGAAACTTCGTCGATCCGGGCCAGATGCGGCACAGCGGCAATCAGTGCCTGACGCAATTGTGCAAGGCTGTCGTATGGCAGCGCCTCGCCTGTTTCCGCGCTGAGTGCACGCAGAATAGCCCAATTTTCCTTGGCCTCTCCCGGTGCAAATCCGGCACGCAGGGCCAGTTGCGGGCGCCCCTCGGTGTTCACAAACAGGCCGTTCTCTTCGGTATAGGCCGCGCCCGGCAGGATCACGTCGGCGCGGTGCGCACCGCGATCGCCATGGCTGCCCTGATAGATGACAAAGGCGCCGTCTCCGATCTCGACCTCATCCGCGCCGAGGTTATAGATCACGTCCGCTTCGCTGATCGCGTCCATGCCGCGTTCGTTGGTCGCGTCCACATCCATCGCGCCAACGCGCGCGGCGGCGGTGTGCAGGATCAACAATCCGCTGTCGGTGTTTGCCGCAACAGCTTGGGCCGCGGCCAGAACAGCCGCGCCGTCCGCCTCTTGCAAGGCGCCCTGCCCTAAAATCACCAATGAGCGCTTGGCCTTGATTTCATCATCGCCGCCCATGTCGACGACCTTTTGCAGCGCTGCGCGGTCATCGCCCATGTGGGCATAGTCATAGGTCAGATCGACAGCCTGACCGACCAGCGCAACTTCGGCCCCGTTGATCCAGGCTTTGCGAATACGCGCGTTCAGCACGGGTGCCTCGTTGCGCGGGTCGGTTCCGATCAGCAAGATACGCTCGGCGCTGTCGATGTCCTCGATCGCTGCGGTCCCGGCATAGGCGCCACGGTTGCCCGCAGGCAGCTTCGCGCCATCGGTGCGGCATTCCACAACCCCGCCTTTCCCCTCAACCAGTTGTTTCAGCGCAAATGTCGCCTCGACTGACGCCAGATCGCCAACCAGTCCAGCCAGCTTTTCGGCCCCGCTTATCGCTTTCGCGGCGGCGGCCAGAGCTTCGGGCCAGCTTGCGGGTTTCAGCTTGCCATCAACGCGCACATAGGGCCGGTCTAGACGCTGGCGGCGCAGGCCGTCCCAGACAAAACGGGTCTTGTCGCTGATCCATTCTTCGTTCACGCCGTCATGATTGCGCGGCAGGAACCGCATCACTTCGCGACCCTTGGTGTCAACGCGGATGTTGGACCCAAGCGCGTCCATCACATCAATGCTTTCGGTCTTCGTCAGCTCCCACGGACGCGCAGTAAACGCGTAAGGCTTGGACGTCAGCGCGCCAACCGGGCACAGGTCGATAATGTTGCCCTGCAGGTTCGACACCAACGTTTCGTTCAGATAGCTGGTGATCTCGGCGTCTTCACCGCGACCGGTCTGGCCCATTTGGGTGATACCGGCCACTTCAGACGTGAAGCGCACGCAGCGGGTGCAGCTGATGCAGCGGGTCATCGCGGTCGACACCAGCGGGCCCAGATCCAGATCATCAACCGCGCGCTTGGCTTCCTTGAAGCGCGTCGCCGAGATGCCATAGGCCATCGCCTGATCCTGCAGATCGCATTCGCCGCCCTGATCGCAGATCGGGCAATCCAGCGGGTGGTTGATGAGCATGAACTCCATCACCCCTTCGCGGGCCTTCTTGACCATGGGCGAGTTTGTCTTGACCACCGGCGCCTGACCTTCGGGACCAGGACGCAGATCGCGCACCTGCATCGCACAGGATGCCGCAGGTTTGGGCGGGCCGCCCACAACCTCAACCAGGCACATGCGGCAGTTGCCCGCGATGGACAGGCGCTCGTGATAACAGAACCGCGGCACCTCGACCCCGGCCTGCTCGCAGGCCTGGATCAGGGTCATTGCGCCGTCCACTTCGAGCTCTTGCCCATCGATATTGATCTTGCGGAGGTCAGACATGGTCTATTTCGCCCTCAAATACACGCCGATCGCGCTGTTTTTATTGATCTCTGTGCGGCCAAGCGCGCAGAAGGTTTCGGGTTGTCCGTATTTCGCACCATTGGCGGCCAAATAAGATTCGCCCCTGGCGCGCATACGGTCTTTTTCGGAATCTGATTCCACGTAGGCCCGGATTTCATCGTCCGAGTAGCCCAGTTTGTTGGCCTTAGACCGCAGTCCCCACATCACGCCAATAGCCTTCATGCGTCGACCGGTGATGCTGTCACAAATCTCGGCGATCTCATTGGCGATGGCGATGTAGTAAAGCTCGTTGTCGATCTCGCTTACTTGGCGCAAGGGTGGTTTGGCCTGAGCCGTAGCAGGGATCGAGACTGGCAGAGCAACCAGGGTCGCAAAAACGGCATACTTGATAACGGACATGACATTCCCTTTCGTTTTGGATGTTCCAAAACGAACGTCATCTGCGCTGCTATTCAATAACAGCCCGCCAGATGAGCAAGGATATGCCAATGCGCGGATCATGGGCGGCCACATGTCCCGCGGAAGGTCAGCGCCCCGTCAACCAGTTGCAGTTGCGCGGGGTCGGTATCAGGCCCTACGGTCCAATCGATTTTCGAGGTGCCGAAGTTTTCGATGCAATAACGATACGCCCGGTCGCGACCGGCCTTGCGCGCCGAATCCAGCGAGATGGCCGCGCCTTCAACGCGAACGTAGAAGTCGGCCAAAGTAACTTTCTTGTCGATTGGTTGAGCATCGGTGCGGAATTCGATGCCATCATAGGTGACCAGGTTCACCTTGTTTTTCTTACGGTTGCATCCGGCAACAGCAACGGCTGCGCACAGAACCCCAAGCAGGGCAAGACGAGTGGTCTTCATGTCAATGTCCTCCTGTCGCTGTGCCCAGAACCCTGGGTTGGCTGTTGAGTTTCAATTTCTTCATCTTCTCTTACTCCGCCGCCACATGGGTGCAACCGTGGGTTTGCCACATGTTGGCGTCCTTCAGGGAAGACCAGTCAAAGGCGTGTTCGGTGGCGCCATGCGTGCGCAAGTGCTCAAGCCGCTCCATGGCTTCGTCAACCGTGGGTTCATGCCCCTCGGGCACCCACCACATAACGAAATGCATTTGACCCAGAACCTCGAACCAGTCCTGGCGACGTTCGTAGAATTGTTTGTGGATTGTGCCCCAGACGAATTTCTCTAGGCTTGGGGCGTCTTTCCAGACGGTTAGATTGGCCACGAACTGTGGATCATCGCCAATGCTGTTTTCGGTGTTGCCGGTGCCGGGCTCGCCCGAGCCCTCCATCATCCAGACAAATCCGGGCATGCGCTTGCCCAACCCGTTCACCCGATCAAGGTTGTCCATGAATTCAGCCACGCGCGGATCATCCGTCGGTGCCAGCAGGCGGCCAACGTTCAGCTCGGCCAAATGATATCCGTCAGGTTGTTTCAAAACGCTGCCACCAATGCCATTACGCCCAGAACCACCAAGCAGGCCCAGCTTAGCCACATAAAACACCGAGCGCAGCCCGCTGTGCGGCTTGCCGACGCCCTGTAAGTGGATGACCAGCATGATCAGACGCACCACAAGGAACAGTGAGGCCAAAAGGTTAACCCAGAACGGGCTCGCCCCGGCCAGCATCGCCGCCACGGTCACGGTTAGAAACGCAGGCAGGGTTTCAGTGCCATTCAGATAAGCCCGGTTCAGACGATAGGCCTTGTCAGAATAGTCCTGTTCGGGCGTGGCACCCGGTGCCAGCCCCTTGCCCGCCTTGGCGAGCGCCGAAAATGGCGAGAGTGCGAGCACGACCAGCGTGAACAGCACCAACGACACAATCGCGTGGGAATATTCTGCAAAACCTTCCATCGTCTCCTCCTTTACTCGGCCGCCATTGCTCCCATGCGACCGGTGCGCTTGGCCTTGATCCGGTCTTCGATTTCCTCGCGGAAGTTCTTGATCAAGCCCTGGATCGGCCAGGCTGCCGCATCGCCAAGGGCACAGATGGTGTGACCTTCGACCTGCTTGGTCACGCTCAGCAGCATGTCGATCTCTTCGACCTCCGCCTCACCTTTCACTAGACGATCCATCACCCGCATCATCCAGCCGGTGCCTTCGCGGCAGGGCGTGCACTGACCACAGCTTTCGTGCTTGTAGAACTTGGACAGACGCCAGATCGCCTTGATGATGTCGGTCTGCTTGTCCATCACGATGACCGCAGCGGTTCCAAGGGATGATCCCTTTTCTTTGAGCGCGTCGAAATCCATGATCGCGTCCCGCATGTTCTCGCCGGTCACGCAGGGAACCGACGAGCCGCCCGGGATCACCGCCTTGAGGTTGTCCCAGCCGCCGCGAATGCCGCCGCAGTGTTTCTCGATCAGCTCTTCGAACGAAATCGACATCGCCTCTTCAACCACACAAGGGTTGTTGACGTGACCCGAGATGCCAAAGAGCTTGGTGCCCGCATTGTTCGGACGCCCGAAGGAGCTGAACCAGTCGGCCCCACGGCGCAGGATCGTGGGCACGACGGCAATGGATTCAACGTTGTTCACGGTGGTCGGGCAGCCATAAAGGCCCGCGCCCGCAGGGAACGGCGGCTTCATGCGGGGCATGCCCTTTTTACCCTCAAGGCTTTCGATCAGCGCAGTTTCTTCGCCGCAGATGTAAGCACCCGCCCCGTGGTGCAGGAACAGATCGAAATCCCAGCCCGAGCCAGCGGCGTTCTTGCCCAGAAGGCCCGCGTCATATGCCTCATCGATTGCAGCCTGAAGCGCTTCGCGCTCACGGATGTATTCGCCGCGGATGTAGATATAGCAGGTGTGCGCATTCATCGCGAAAGACGCGATCAGGCACCCTTCGATCAGTGTGTGCGGATCATGGCGCATGATCTCGCGGTCTTTGCAGGTGCCAGTGCTCGGATTCATCTGCATTCACAACCAGGTACGCCGGGCGACCGTCGCTTTCCTTGGGCATGAAGGACCATTTCAAACCCGTGGGAAAGCCCGCGCCTCCACGACCACGCAGACCGGAATCCTTCATATTCTGGACGATCCAGTCACGCCCCTTTTCGATGATCCCGGCGGTGCCGTCCCAATGGCCACGCATCTGCGCACCTTTGAGCGTTCGGTCGTGCATCCCGTAGAGGTTGGTAAAGATCCGGTCCTGATCCTTCAGCATCGCGTGCCTACCTTTGCCTGTCTTGTTCACTGGCCTGACGCATCCGCCAGAGTTGAATGATATTGATCACCGCATAGATGAACCCCGCCAATGCAGCGAGATCAAACAGCAGCGCATAGCGCCCGGCCAAACCAATGGCCGGACCAACGAACAGAGTCATGACAATCCACAGCACCATCGTTCCGGCGATAACCAGACCGATGTGGCGGCCCTTTTGGGCAATGGCTTTGTCCTGTTCCGTGTTCATCTTCTTCCTGTCGTTGACCACTGCGCATTATGCAGTGGCGTTTCCTTTGTATGTCCAACTGCCCTTGCGGTTGGCCAATTCGATCTGGCCGGGCAATTCTTTTGACGGTTTGACCAGCGAGCTGGCCGAAACGGGTGTCGGGTCCGGGGTGGCTTCGGTCGCGGCCACTGGCTCCGGTTCGGGTGTCGCCTCTGGCTCGGGCACTGCCTCTGGCTCTGGTGCCGCCTCTACCACTGGCTCTGCCGCGGGTTCCGGTGCCGGAGCAGGTGCCGCAGACGCCGTATCCTGCTGACCCTCGGGGCACAGAAAGCGTGTCAGCACAAAACCCAACACGACAAATCCGACAACGCCCCCAATGGCTGCTGATACGATCCCGGCATTCCCCACAAGCATGAACAAAACTGCCAATACTACGCCGCCATAGGCGGATAATCTCCAGCTGCGTGCCTTGCAGCCTGCCTCGTCTGTCGCATTCGTCATGATGTGGGTCTCCCTTCCCGTTTGTTAGTCCTCGTCGTATGTCCCGTCTTCTTTGGCCCGCTTCGCGAACTCTGTTTCCTCTCCGGTGGCAAGCTGCTTGGCTTGAGCCACCCAATCATCCCGGCTTACACGGCCCTTGAAACCGACCAGGTTCTGGTCCGCCCAAGCAACCTCATCCGCACTCCATGCAGCGATCTGGTCATAGTGGAAGATGCCGATGCCGTTCAGCACCCCTTCCAGCTTGGGACCAACTCCCTTGATCATCTTCAGATCATCCGCCTTGCCACCGCGCGCCGCGTCCAGAGTTGCAGGCTTGTCGCCCGCCTCTGCTTCAGCCTCCGGCGCTGCCGCCTTCTTGGGTGCAGGTTTGACTTTGGGCTTTTCAGCCGCGGGTGCCTTGGCGTCCTTGAGCCAGGGTGTCAGCAGCGGCACTTCGGTGCCATCGATGCGCTTAACCGTATCGCCAATGTCCGTCGCCAGTTGCACGGATGCGTTATACTGCGTGCGGCCGCTGTCGTATTCCGTAAGACTGGTCAAACCGCTCAGCGGCTCGGCGCCATAGCGACCGTTCTGAGGGCCGGGTGTCGGCACCCTGCCAGCCGCCAGCTCGTCGATCAGCTGGCCGAACTTTTCGGCTGTCAGATCTTCGTAGTAATCTTTGCCGATCTGAGCCATGGGCGCGTTGGTACAAGAGCCCAGGCATTCCACTTCTTCCCAGCTGAACTTGCCATCGGCAGAGACCACATGCGGCTTGGCCGCGATCTTTTCCTGACATACGGCGATCAGATCCTCAGCGCCGCAGATCATGCAGGACGTTGTGCCGCACACCTGGATATGCGCAACAGAACCAACCGGTTGTAGTTGGAACATAAAGTAGAACGAGGCCACCTCGAGCACACGGATATAGGCCATATCCAGCATGTCGGCGACAGCTTCTATGGCGGGACGGCTCAGCCATCCCTCCTGTTCTTGCGCGCGCCACAACAGCGGGATGACCGCGCTGGCCTGACGCCCTTCGGGATACTTGCTGATCTGCCCTTCAGCCCAAGCCTGGTTGGCCGAGGTGAAAGCAAAGCTGTCGGGTTGTTCGGGATGCAGACGGCGTAGCATAATTTCTTGTAGTCCTTCTTTTTCCCGTTAGGCAGCGCACGGTCCGGCAGTAATCCGGACAGAGTTGCCGTCATCAATGCGCTTGGCTTTGCCGCGCGCCAGATAGCTTGACGTGATGGAAACCGTTTGCTCACGAGTCAACCCGGCTTGGAAGCCGACCGCACCGTATTGCCGTTCGTCCCTCAGAACACATCCAACAGATGCGACCGCGGTCAGGTATTCCTGACGCATTTCCTGAGTAATCGCTCCTCCGGCACCACCTATCGTCGTGGTTTCGCATGCCGTCAGAGCAACCGCCGCCGCCACAGACAAAGTTGCCACCCTCATCGGTCGATCTCCCCGAAAACAACGTCCATGGTTCCAATGATCGCCGCGACGTCGGCCAATTGATGTCCCTTGGCGACGTGATCCATGGCCTGCAAATGCAGGAAACCCGGTGCCCGCAATTTGGCGCGATAGGGTTTGTTACTTCCATCAGCGACCAAATAGACACCAAACTCGCCTTTTGGCGCTTCGACAGCAGCGTAAACCTCGCCTGCCGGAACGTGGAAGCCTTCCGTATAAAGTTTGAAATGGTGGATCAAACTCTCCATCGACGTTTTCATGTCCGAACGTTTCGGTGGCGTGATTTTACCGCGAGCCAGGATATCACCCGGTGTCTCGCGGAGCTTTCCGATACACTGGCGAATGATGGAGAGTGACTGGCGCATCTCTTCCATCCTCACCAGATAGCGGTCGTAACAGTCGCCGTTTTTGCCCACGGGCACCTGGAATTCAAACTCGTTGTAGCATTCATAGGGCTGCGCACGGCGCAAATCCCACGCCAACCCCGAGCCACGCACCATCACACCCGAGAAGCCATACTTCTGGATGTCATCTTCGGTCACGACGCCGATATCCGCGTTGCGCTGTTTGAAGATACGGTTTTCAGTCAGCAGCCCGTCGATGTCGTCCAGAACGGACGGGAACTCGTGGCTCCATGTCTCGATATCGTCAATCAGGGCGTCAGGCAGGTCCTGATGCACACCACCCGGGCGGAAATAGGCTGCGTGAAGGCGAGCGCCACAGGCGCGTTCATAAAAAACCATCAGCTTTTCACGCTCTTCAAACCCCCACAGCGGCGGGGTCAGCGCGCCCACGTCCATCGCCTGAGTGGTCACGTTCAGCAAGTGGTTCAGAATCCGGCCAATCTCGGAATAGAGCACCCGGATCAGCGAAGCGCGGCGCGGCACCTCTACTCCGGTCAGTTTTTCGATGGCCAGACACCAGGCATGTTCCTGGTTCATCGGAGCCACGTAATCCAATCGGTCAAAATACGGCAAGTTCTGCAGATAAGTGCGGCTTTCCATCAGCTTTTCGGTGCCACGGTGCAGCAGACCGATGTGCGGGTCGCAGCGTTCCACGATCTCGCCGTCCAGTTCCAGAACTAGGCGCAGCACACCGTGTGCCGCCGGGTGCTGGGGGCCAAAGTTGATGTTGAAGTTGCGGATTTTTTGCTCGCCCGTCAGAGCGTCGTCGAAGCCCTTGCTGCCGTCCATCATCCGTGTCTCTCCTGTCCGGGTTGCCCCCGGCGTTTCCTTTACAGTTCGGGGCCTTCGGCCACGCGGAACAGTTTTGTAATCAGGCGCCATTCACCTTCGACCCGGAAGAAGCCCAGGTAATCCAGATACCGGCGCGGCGGCATGTCGACCCACAGTTTGACGTGGGCCATGTCAGGGCCTTCGACATCGACCGAGATCACCTCGAACGAGGGCCCGTCCTTGTCGGCATCCAATGTGTGGATACCACCCACGAACTTTTCCTTGTTCAGAAAGCGTGGGGTGCCGTCGTCCTTGACCCATGTCATCAAGAACCGGTCATGACACAGCGCATCCAGAGCATCGCCGTCCGCCTTGTTCAGCGCCACGCAGTAGGCCTCGGCCGCCGCGTTCACGTGTTCCAGGGCTGTTGTAATATCCAACGCCATCGTCACCCTTTCCGCCGCACGGTGCGCGATTTGGTCTTTGCCTTGACCCGAACCCGGGCCTTTTCTGCTTGAGCCGCCTTGGCTGCGGCGCCTGTCAGCAGGATACCCAGAACACCAAGAGCCGCCAACTCACCAAGAAACGCCATCATCTGCGGTCAAGCTCCTGCAACTTCATCGCCATGACCCAAAGCAGCACCAGCACCCCCAAGGGGACCACACAGGCCGCCGCCCAGTACTTGTTGATGCCGAAATGGGGCAGCAACTTGAGCATCGGTATGACCGTCGCAATGACAAAGGTGATCCAGACGATGGTTCCCATTACTTGGCCTCCTGTTTTTCGTCCCCCGGCAAAATGTATTCAGCGCCTTCCCACGGTGACATAAAATCAAATTGACGGTATTCCTGCACAAGGCTGACAGGTTCATAAACAACACGCTTTTGCGCCTCGTCATAGCGGACCTCGGTATAGCCGGTGGTCGGGAAATCCTTGCGTAGCGGATAGCCGCGGAAACCATAGTCAGTCAGAATGCGACGCAGATCGGGATGACCACTGAACAGGATGCCGAACATGTCGAACACCTCGCGTTCAAACCAGTTCGCCGAGGGGTGCACGTCGATGATCGACGGGACCATATCATCCTCGCGGATCGACACCCGCAGGCGAATGCGCTGGTTCTGGTACATCGAAAGCAGGTGATAGACAACGTCGAACCGCTTGGCGCGCTCGGGATAATCGACCCCAGTGATATCCACCAAAGTCGAGAACTTGCAGTTCGGGTCGGATTTCAAAAACTCGACCAAGCCAACGATGTTCGAGGGCGTGACATCCAGATTCAACTCGTCATGGGTCACATCCCACGCCAGCACACAGTCACTGCGCTTGAGCTCGATATGCGCGCCCAGTTCTTTCAAGGCTTCACTCATCTTACAATCGTCCCTGTGCGGCGGATTTTGCGTTGCAGCTGCATCAGACCATACAGCAGCGCTTCGGCCGTTGGCGGGCAGCCGGGAACATAGATGTCCACCGGAACAATGCGGTCACAGCCGCGCACCACCGAATAGGAATAGTGATAGTAGCCACCGCCATTGGCGCAGGACCCCATCGAGATCACATAGCGCGGCTCGGGCATCTGGTCGTAAACCTTACGCAGCGCCGGGGCCATTTTGTTGGTCAGCGTCCCGGCCACGATCATCACGTCCGACTGACGCGGGGAGGCACGCGGTGCGATGCCAAAGCGTTCTGCATCATAGCGCGGCATCGAGGTATGCATCATCTCGACCGCGCAGCAGGCCAGACCAAACGTCATCCAGTGCAACGAACCCGTGCGTGCCCAGTTGATGATGTCCTCGGTCGAGGTCAGCAGAAAGCCCTTATCCTGCAATTCGGCATTCAAAGCCTGAGTGGCGACTTCCTTGTCGACGCCTGCCGTGTTGGCTCCGGTCATCACTCCCATTCCAGGGCCCCCTTCTTCCACTCATAGGCAAAGCCGATGGTCAAAACGCCCAGGAACACCATCATCGACCAGAAACCCACGTCGCTGATGTCCTTGAACCCAACGGCCCAAGGGAACAGGAATGCGATTTCCAGATCAAAAATGATGAAAAGAATCGAGACGAGATAGAACCGCACATCGAATTTCATACGCGCATCGTCGAAGGCGTTGAAACCGCATTCGTAGGCACTTACCTTTTCGGGGTCCGGGTTGCGCACGGCCAGGATCACGGCGGCCAAAATCAAAACGATGCCAAGGCCGACAGCAACGGCCAGAAACACAAGAATCGGGAGGTACTCCCGCAACAGCTCTTCCACGAGTGGCTCCTTTCCTGCGCACCACGTGTTGGCGCGCCGTCAATTGGCGTGTTGACTGGACATTCTCTACCTGTGCCGCACCAGAGCGTCAACCAAAGCGAGGCCTCGAAACCCCGTCGAATTGCCGCAACGGGGAAATGAGTGATTTCGGTGTTTGCCCTCGATTCACCGCCGGAACACACGCAATTTGGCCTTTCCGGCGCCGAACTGGGGAAAAGCGGCAATCTTTGGACAGATTGCCGTGATCAGAAGGGGTTAGCGAATTTAGTGGCTGTGCCCGTCGGCATGTAGCTCCTGATCGGCGAATGGCAGCAAAACTTTATGTGATTCCCCCAGTTCGCCACAAAAGAGTAGGGCCAGATTCACCTTTACCTCAAACCCAGTTGGGTTTGCGTTTGTCGAAAAACGCTCCGATCCCCTCGGCCGCCTCAATGGTTTCCCACCGATCAACCAACGCCTGGATCGTGGTGTCGATCACCGCATCATCAATGCGCGGTCCCAGCTCTCGGGTCAGCTGTTTGGCTGCCGCCACAGCCCCTGGCGCACAGCTGAGGTACGGCGTCACCTCCGCCTCGACCGCAGCTGCCAGATCCTCGGCCGGAACTGTCTTTGCCAAAAGACCCAGCTCAACCGCCTCGGCCGCGCCAAAAATGCGACCGGACATGAACACACGCCGCGCCCGTGCCTCTCCCATGCGAGAGATGACATAGGGCCCAATGGTCGCCGGGATGATCCCCAGGCGTGTCTCGGTCAGCCCCATCTTCAGTGTATCGACCCCGATGGCGATGTCACAGACCGACGCCATACCCACACCCCCGCCAAAGGCATTCCCCTGCAAGGCTCCGATAAGTGGTTTCGGCAGGGTGTTGAGCGCCTGCAGCATCTCGGCCAGCTTGCGTGCCTCGACAAACCGCGTCTCGGAATCGGCTGCCATCTGCTGCCGCATCCAGCCCAGATCACCACCCGCACAGAACGTTTTTCCAGCACCAGTCAGAACCACGACCCGTATTGCGTCATCGATTGCAATCTGCCCTGCCGCCTGTGTCAACTCAGCCAGCATCTGTGCCGACATGGCGTTGTGCTTATCCACACGGTTCAGGGTAAGCGTCGCAACTCCACGTGCGTCAGTCGAAAGGTCGATGGTCTCAAACATTTTCAAGTCTCCTGTTTCGCCGCCTCGAGTGCCCGGTTCAATCTCTCAACGCAGACCTCGACCGAGGTCAGGCCGGTGTCCAATGTCACATCCGCATCCGCCATCGGCTCATACTTGCGGTCTTGCACCGCCTGCCAGTCGGGGCCGACCCAGCCCGGCAGATCAACCTGCCGCGTTTCGATCCTGCGGCGATGTGCATCCTGATCCGAACACATCAGCTCGACCGTGATCAAACGGGCACCTGTATCGTCCGCCACAGCACGCCACGACGCGCGTGTCATCGCGATCGGGTTCACGCAATCCGCAATGACGTCGAACCCTTGACGCAAGGCCCCTTTGGCCACGGCCTGTGCTGCAGCATATCCACCATCGGCCAGATCATCTGTCACCATGTGAGAAGCCTTCATCGCCACCTCGATCTGATCAATCCGCAACCACAGCGCACCGGTTTCCTCAGCCACCTGCTTGGCAACCGTGGATTTGCCCACGCCCGGCAAGCCGGTGAGAGACACAAGAACCGGCACTCATCCTGTCCGCATCATGCGAGCCATCTGTGCCGCCTCATCCAGAACCGCCATGTCCAACCCGGTTTCATAGCCCTGCTCGGTCAAATGCTTCACAACGGCCTCGGTCGCCACATTGCCCGCCGCGCCCGGCGCATAAGGGCAGCCGCCCAAACCACCAACGGCCGCATCAAAGACACGCACTCCCAACTCCAGCGAAGCGTCGATGTTGATCAGCGCCCGGCCAGCGGTATCGTGGTAATGCCCGGCCAGCTTATCTGCGGGCACCCGGTCAAGCACCGCGCGCAACATCGCTGCGATGCTCTCGGGCGTGCCCTGCCCGATGGTATCCCCCAACGACACCTCATAGCAGCCCAGTTCCAACAGCCGCCCAGCAACCTCCGCCACTTTCCCCGGTGGGGTTGGCCCGTCAAAGGGGCAGTCGGTCACGCAAGAGACATAGCCCCGCACCGGCAAGCCGATTTCTCGAGCGGCCTCAAGGATCGGCACAAACCGCTCGATGCTCTCGGCGATGGTGGCGTTGATGTTGGCCTTGGAAAACCCTTCAGACGCACTGGCAAAAACCGCGATCTCGTCCGCTTTGGCCGCCACGGCATCCTGATAACCGCGCATATTCGGTGTCAGCGCTGCATAACTCACGCCCTCAGCTCGGGTTATGCCGCCCAAAACCTCGCCCGAGCCTGCCATCTGCGGCACCCATTTGGGAGAGACAAAACTGGCCACCTCGATCCGGCGAAAGCCCGCGCGGCTGAGGCAATCAACCAGCGCGATCTTCTCGGCCACCGGAATCTCACGCTTTTCGTTCTGCAGCCCGTCCCGCGGACCCATCTCGAATACCTCGACCCGGTCACCCATGACGCATGCCCCCTGCTTCTTTTTTGTTCCAAATACGGAAGAACCACCGCCCGCCCGGGGCGATGGTCCCAACTTATTCCTCTTCCAACCGTACCAGAGCAGCCCCGGCTTCGACCTGAGCCCCCGCCTCGGTCAAAACTTCGGCCACGACCCCGTCACGCGCTGCTAGCAGCGAATGCTCCATCTTCATCGCCTCAAGAATGGCCAGCCGGTCGCCTTCGCTCACTGTTTGCCCTGCCTCGGCAAATACCGCCTTGACCAGACCGGGCATCGGCGCCTCGATCACATTGCCGTCGCCTGCGGTGCTCGCGTCGCGATCCAACGGGTCCGTCACAGCGAACCGATAGCCATTGCCCCAGAACACCGTGACCTCGTCGCCGACGTGCGACACGCGCGCCTGCACTTTGGTGGCATCCACCCACCAGGTGCTATCGCGGCGGCTGACGCGATGCGTCACATCCGGCAATGCAACAGTGAAACTCTCCGGTCCCTCGGCCAGAACGCGGGCCTCGAGATGTCTCGTCATGATGGGTTAGCGTCACGTCCCAACCAAGCGGCCCCCAGAGGGTGAAGCCACCCTCGTTGCCCGCCCCATCGGTCAGCCCCAAAGCCGCCAATGCCGCAATCGAACGCGCCTTGGTGCACGCCACCGGCGCAGGCGTCAACGCCTCCAACTCGCGGTCGATCAGACCGGTGTCCATGTTGCCAGCCACAAAATCAGGCTGCGCCGACAGCACGCTCAGGAACGAGACATTGGTCACCGTCCCGCCCACATCGGTCCAGCGCAAGGCACGTTCCAACTTGCGCAGTGCGGCACCCCGGGTAGGACCGTACACCGTCACCTTGGCGATCATTGGATCATACCAGGGGCTGATCGTGTCACCCGCACGCACACCGCTGTCGATGCGCGCATCTTCGGGGAACTCCAGATGGGTCAGTGTACCGGTTGCAGGGAGGAACCCCTTTGGCACATCTTCGGCATAGATCCGCGCCTCAAACGCGTGGCCCTTGAAGCTCAAGTCCGATTGTTGCGCAGGCAAGGACTCACCCGAGGCCACCCGTAGCTGCCATTCCACCAGATCCACACCGGTGATTTCCTCGGTCACAGGATGTTCAACCTGCAGGCGCGTGTTCATCTCCATGAACCAGAAGTGATCTGGGTGCAGCCCGCCCGTTCCCCCGCCCGAGCCGTCAACGATGAACTCCACCGTGCCCGCGCCCGAATAGCCGATCGCCTCGGCGGCAAGGACACCTGCCTGCCCCATGGCTTCGCGCATCTCGGCCGTCATACCCGGCGCCGGTGCTTCTTCGATCACCTTTTGGTGGCGCCGTTGCAGCGAGCAGTCGCGCTCGAACAGATGCACCGCATGGGTGCCGTCGCCAAACACCTGCACCTCGATATGGCGCGGCTTTTGCACGAATTTCTCGATCAGCACATCCGGGTTGCCAAAGGCCGTGGTTGCTTCACCCTGCGCACTTTCAAGCGCCATTGCAAAATCAGCGGGATCTTCGACCAGCCGCATCCCCTTGCCACCGCCGCCCGCGACGGCCTTGATCAGAACCGGATAACCGATTTGCGCCGCCTGCTCTGCCAGGAATGCGGGCTCCTGATTGGCGCCGTGATAACCGGGGACAACCGGAACGCCCGCCTCTTCCATCAATGCCTTGGCCGCATCTTTAAGCCCCATGGCCCGGATCGCCTTGGCCGAAGGGCCAATGAAAGTGAGTCCCGCCGCCTCGACCGCGTCCACAAAATCGGGGTTCTCGGACAGAAAGCCATAGCCGGGATGGATCGCCTGCGCGCCGCTATCAAGCGCGGCCTGAATGATCACATCGCCCCGCAGGTAACTGTCGGCAGGCGCAGGCCCGCCGATGTGGACGGCCCGGTCGGCCTTTTCAACATGTTTCGCGCCAGCATCCGCATCGGAATAGACAGCCACGGTTTTGACGCCCATGGAGCGGGCTGTGTCCATCACACGGCATGCGATTTCGCCACGATTTGCGATCAGAATTGTATCGAGACATCAGTTCATAGCCTCTTCTGTTACCCACAGCAAATGAAGATCATTCAGCGCCACTGCGTCTTCTTTCCATTCAACCAAAATGCTTCCATACGGAGCGCAAGGTTGGCCCGTTAAACAACATCTCGCAGATACTGGCTGGCCATCCGTCGTATTACGCCCCAGTTCCTTTGTCTCGGCAAACTTGCCAGAAACGGATACCTGCATACCGGCTTTCGGCATTCCCTCGATGTGCGACAGCATCAGCGCGGTCCCTGGCTTCTTAGACAATAGCAATGCATCCTCAATCAAACCTCGAAACTGGACCATGCTTCACATCCGGAACACGCCGAAACGTGTCTCCTCGATTGGGGCGTTCAATGCGGCGCTGAGGCTGAGAGCCAGCACATCGCGCGATTTGCGCGGGTCGATGATGCCGTCGTCCCACAGGCGCGCCGAGGCGTAGAGCGGGTGGCTCTGCTCTTCGAACATCTCAATCGTGGGGCGCTTGAACTCGGCCTCTTCCTCGGCCGACCATTCGCCACCCTGCCGTTCGATGGCGTCGCGTTTGACGGTGGCCAACACGCCCGCCGCCTGTTCGCCGCCCATGACCGAGATGCGGCTGTTGGGCCAGGTCCACAGGAAGCGCGGCTGATAGGCGCGCCCCGCCATGCCATAGTTGCCCGCGCCAAACGAGCCACCCACCAGCATGGTGATCTTGGGCACGTTGGTCGAGGCCACGGCGGTCACCATCTTGGCCCCATGCCGCGCGATGCCTTCGTTTTCGTATTTGCGGCCCACCATGAAGCCGGTGATGTTCTGCAGGAACACGAGCGGGATCTTACGTTGCGAGCACAGCTCGACAAAATGCGCGCCCTTTTGGGCGGCCTCGGAAAACAGCACGCCATTGTTGGCGATGATTCCGATGGGGCAGCCCTTGAGGTGGGCAAAGCCCGTCACCAGCGTCTCGCCAAAGCGCGGCTTGAACTCATCAAACCGCGAACCATCGACCAGCCGCGCGATCACCTCGCGGATGTCATATGGCGTGCGCAGGTCGCCCGGCACCACGCCCAGAATTTCCTCGGGGTCATAAGCGGGATCTTCCGAATTGGCCCAGTTCACCGTCAGCGGCTTGGTGATATTGAGCGACTGCACCGCGCGCCGGGCCAGAGCAAGAGCGTGCGCGTCATCCTCGGCCAGGTAATCCGCCACACCGGACAGGCGCGTGTGGACATCACCGCCGCCTAGATCCTCGGCGCTCACCACCTCTCCAGTGGCGGCTTTCACCAGCGGCGGACCCGCCAGAAAGATGGTGCCCTGTTCCTTGACGATGATAGTGACGTCCGACATCGCCGGAACATAAGCGCCGCCCGCCGTGCACGACCCCATGACCACCGCGATCTGCGGGATGCCCTTCGCAGACATCCGTGCCTGATTATAGAAGATACGGCCAAAGTGGTCGCGGTCCGGGAACACCTCATCTTGTTGCGGCAGGTTGGCGCCGCCGCTGTCGACCAGATAGATGCAGGGCAGATGGTTTTCCTCAGCAATCTCCTGCGCGCGCAGATGTTTCTTGACCGTCATTGGAAAGTAGGTGCCGCCCTTCACGGTAGCGTCGTTGCAGACCACCATGACCTCTTGCCCGTGCACCCGTCCGATGCCCGCAACAACACCCGCCGCAGGGGCCGCGTTACCGTACATGTCATGGGCCGCCGTCGCGCCAACCTCCAGAAACGGCGAGCCCGGATCGAGCAGGTTCGCCACCCTGCGGCGCGGCAGCATCTTGCCCCGGCTTTCATGGCGGGCACGGGACTTCTCACCGCCCCCCAAACGCGCAGCCTCCGCCGCCTCGCTGATTTGCGCCAACGCATCCAGATGCGACGCGCGGTTCTGTTTGAAGCCGTCCGAGGAGGGCATGGCTTTGGAGTTGAGCTTCATGTCGTGTCCATCCGTTATTGACTGACGGCTTTCGCCGAACGTTGGAGTACTCTAAGAGCATGCCACCCCGCTAATGCGCTTGAGTAGTCGCACAGCGATTGCTTTGGAATGCCATTGATTTGAACGGTTTCACAGTCGGGCGTAGACAAGCTCAAGGTGGACAACATGCCATCGCCTGCCATTTCCTCGAGCTTGGGCGGAGTGTCACGCCCCTTTCGCAGATCTGCTGGTAGCCTCACCCATTTTGCAGAGATTTCATCCAGCATCCATTTCGTAACTTCGAGCAGGCAATGATCCGGAGGTGTCCCTGTCGCAGCCAGTTCACACATTTTCCGCCCATGTGAAACGCACTGCGCATCCATCGGCACTGCAAGTGGAACATTGGGAACAAAATCCGCACAGTAGGACAAAAAGGCACCCGTTTCGAAATTTTCGTCTGCGCTCGCCTGTTTTGATCCAATGAAGCACGTGATGACGACAATAGCAGCAAACAAGAACTCAGATCTTATTGTCACGTTTCTAACTCCCCCGCAGCCCGCGCCTTCAACTCTTTCCGAATAACTTTCCCTGTCACCGTCATCGGCAGCGCGTCCAGAAAGGCGATCTCGCGCGGGTAGGAATACTGCGCCAGCCGGTCCTTGACCCAGGCCTGTAGATCTTCGGCGCTGACCTCGGCCCCTTCTTTTTGCACCACATATGCTTTGACGATCTCGGTGCGCAGCGGATCGGGTTTGCCGACCACGCCTACGGTCGCTACGTCCGGATGGGTCAGCAGGCAGTCCTCGATCTCGGCGGGGCCAATGCGATAGCCGACCGAAGTGATCACATCGTCATCACGGCCAACAAAGCGCAGATAGTCGCCCTCCCACACACCGCGATCGCCGGTGATCAGCCAATCCCCCGAAACTTCTCGGCCGTTTCCTGGGGCCGTTTCCAGTATTCCAGCAGCATCGACGCCGAGCCACGCCGGACCGCCACATCGCCCTCTTCACGCGTTGGGTTGCCATCGTCATCGATCACCGCAACCTCATGCCCCGGCACCGGCTTACCGATGCAGCCGGGCTGAACCGGAAAATCCAGACCACAAGACGACACCACCATGTTGCATTCGGTCTGGCCATAGAATTCGTTGAACGTCAGCCCAAAGGAGCGTTCGCCCCAAGCGAGCATCTCTGCGCCCAGGGGCTCTCCACCGGAGGCAACCGAGCGCAGACCGTCGAGCCCCTGCCCCGCCGCCTTGAGCATGCGCAGGGCTGTAGGGGGAAAGAACACGTTGCGCACATCGCCGCGCGCCACGATGTCGGCGCAGGCCTCGGGTGTGAACTTATCCAGACGCGCCGCGACCACAGGAATGCCAAGCGCCAGCCCCGGCATCAGCACATCGAACAGTCCCCCGATCCAGGCCCAATCGGCCGGCTGTCCAAAGGCAATCGCCCGCGCGCAGATGGTTGTGGCTGATCGAGACGCCCGGCAAGTGGCCAGTCAACACACGGTGGCCGTGCAGCGCGCCCTTGGGCGTACCGGTTGTGCCGCTGGTATAGATCAGAACCGCCGGATCCTCGGGGCCGGTTTCGACGAAATCAACAGGACCACCATTCTGCCCGATCTCCGCCACCATCAACGGCGTCGCCAGATCATCCAGCAACGCGGCCCCTTCGACATCGGTTAGCACCAGCGCGGCACCCGCGTCGCCGATGCGGGAGGCCAAAGCGTCTCGCTTGAACAGTTTGAACAACGGCACCGAGATCGCGCCAATCTTCCAGATCGCCAGATGAGCCGCCGCGCACCAGGGCGACTGGCTGAGCAACACCCCGACCCGATCCCCGGGGCGAACCTGTACCATCAAGGCACGTGCCAGACCATCGACCATATCCGCCAATTCGCCAAAACGCACGTCTCGGCGCTCTACGCCGGTCAGGTCGATGATCGCCACCTGATCCGCGTCCTGTGACAGGCATTGGCGTGCCATGTTCAGACGCTCGGGGATGTCCCAGCTGCCCGCCTGGGTCAAACCTGGAATGTGCTCAGCGAAAGTCATGAGGCGACCTCACCAGAAACGCTTGAAGTCGCGACATCATTTTGGCGTTTTTTGATGTAAATCAAATTACTTGTCGGACGATCTGAATGCAGAACTTGATCCAGATCAGAGCACTCAGTCCACCGCTGTTTAAAAACCGGGATGTCTCGCAAAGACTCACAATAGAAAGAGTAGGCATTCTGATGAAATCCCTGACAGCTGCCGCGGTCTGTGCTGCCGCGCTTGCCGCCGTATCCGCCCCGGCTTTGGCCCAATCCCAAGGCGACTGGACCGTCGGTATCGGTGTTGCCAACGTCAATCCCAAATCCTCGAACGGCACGCTGGCCGGTGCCGCGGCCTCGATCGGGGACGACACCCGCCCGACCCTGACGTTCGAATACTTCGTGCGCGACAACATCGGCATCGAGCTGCTGTTGGCGACCCCGTTCGAACATGACGTCTCGCTGGCGGGCGCAGGCAAAGTGGGTTCGGTCAAACACCTGCCGCCCACCCTGTCGGTCAACTACCACTTTCCGACCAAATCGGCGATCAAGCCCTTTGTCGGCATCGGCCTGAACTACACCACGTTCTTCGAGGAAAGCTCGCCGCTCGGCGACCTGAGCCTCGACGACAGCTTTGGCGTCGCACTGAACGCCGGGGCCGACTACCAGATTTCCGACAACGGCGCGCTGCGACTGAACGTGCGCTGGATGCAGATCCGCTCGGACGCCAGCCTGAATGGCGCGAACATCGGCGAAGCAAAGATCGACCCTGTTGTGGTTGGTCTGGCTTACGTGCACCGGTTCTGATCCTTCCCTCCCACGCGTGACGCCTTCACTCAGGTCGTCACGCAACGCCCTCATGCGACCCGAACCGCATGGGGGCTTTTTCGTCTCAGAGCATCGAGCTCATCAGCTCGCGCCCGACCAGCATCCGGCGAATTTCCGACGTACCGGCCCCGATCTCCATCAACTTGGCATCGCGGAAAATGCGCCCCACCGGGTTGTCAGACAGGTAACCTGCGCCACCAAAGGCCTGCACCGCTTGATGCGCCTGCACCATCGCCTGTTCCGAGGCATAGAGGCAGCAGGCCGCCGCATCCTGACGGGTCACGTCACCCCGATCACAGGCCTTGGCGACCTCATAAACATAAGCGCGCGACGAATTCATCGCGGTGTACATGTCCGCAATCTTGCCCTGCATCAGCTGAAAGTTCCCGATGGGCTGCCCAAACTGCTTGCGCTCGGCCATATAGGGCATGACCTCGTCCATACAGCCCGCCATGATGCCCAGGCCGATACCCGCAAGCACCACGCGCTCGTAATCCAGACCGGACATCAGAACCGCAACGCCTTTGCCCTCTTCGCCCAGAACATTCTCGAACGGCACTTCGACGTCTTCAAAGATCAATTCGGCGGTGTTGGACCCACGCATACCCAGCTTGTCAAAATGTGGCGAGGTCGAGAACCCCTTGAACTCTTTCTCAATCAGGAACGCGGTGATCCCTTTGGACCCACCCTCTGGGTCTGTTTTGGCATAAACCACCAGCGTGTCTGCATCAGGACCATTGGTGATCCAGTATTTGTTGCCGTTCAGCCGGTAGTAACCATTGCGCTTTTCGGCACGCAGCTTCATC
The DNA here is from genome assembly GCF_055693495.1 of Falsiruegeria sp. JB4-1. Lineage (NCBI taxonomy): Bacteria > Pseudomonadati > Pseudomonadota > Alphaproteobacteria > Rhodobacterales > Roseobacteraceae > Falsiruegeria > Falsiruegeria sp. JB4-1. Next base: position 1,675,386 of record NZ_JBVFTZ010000001.1, on the reverse strand, counting down.
GACACCACGTCCGAGCTAGCGCTCGGCTCGGACATCGCAAGCGCACCCACATGCTCACCCGACACCAGACGCGTCAGGTACTTTTCCTTCTGCTCCTGCGTGCCGTTCAGCTTGATCTGGTTAACACACAGGTTCGAATGCGCGCCATAAGACAGCGAAACTGATGCACTGGCGCGCGCGATCTCTTCCACAACGATGGTATGGGCCAAATAGGACATGCCCGCGCCACCGAACTCTTCGGGGACAGTTACACCCAGCAGCCCCAGATCGCCCATTTCCTTCCACAGCTCGGCCGGAAACTCGTTTGTCTGGTCGATCTCGGCCGCCATTGGCTTGACCCGCTCTTGAGCCCAACGGTGAACCATATCGCGCAGGGCGTCCACATCCTCGCCATGATCAAACTTCATTGTTGCGGTAAACATCGCCTCTCCCATCGAGTCTAAGAACAACCGTTTATGAACAAGTGTTCAATAAAGAGATAGCAGCGATTCCGATATGCGTCAACGATTGCGTATTGTGCTGCGATGTCGCGGCCTGAGGCGACAAAAGAAAACCGCCCCACCGGGTGCGGCGGGGCGGCAAACAAACACTCGAGCGTGCGCGCAAGCGCACACAATTTAGCTACAGCTGTGACTGGTGCACCGCGCTCACTTCGGCCCTGATGAGCCGTGCAATCAACGCGCAATCATCCAAGCTGAACGTGAGCGGTACACGCATATCTACAATGCCGGTCAAAACCCGATCACTTGCAGGCATCCGTTCGCTTTGCGCATAGCGCCAACTGTCATAGCGCGACGTGAATCCCGCAGGCTCATCCGCACCAAACCATTTGAGCTCTACCCCACGTGCCGCGCAGCGAGCTATCGCCTCCTGCACCGCCTTCGGTGTCCAATCGAGCAGCAAGAACTGGATCGACGACCCGACATAGCTCTCTTCTTTGGGCCGTTCGATCACCGTCAGCCCGGGGATGTCGCGCAGCCCCGCCTCCAACGCCTGATACCGCTCATTCCATCGCGCAACCTGACGGTCCAGATCTTTCAACTGCGGGCGCAGAATCGAAGCCCGCAAGTTGTCCATCCGGCCCGAGACATTGGGCGTGTGATACTTGATGCGATCAAACACCTCCGGCCCTGGCGCCGCCAGATGCCGTTCATAGAGCATATACGACCCCGACAGCATCACCGCCTTGGCGGCCAGTTCTTCGTCGTCGGTGATCAACAGACCACCCTCGCCCGAATTCACATGTTTGTAGGTCTGACAGGAATAGCAGCCAAAGGCCCCCTGCCGCCCCGAAGGCACCCCGCGCCACGCGGCACCCATAGTGTGCGCGCAGTCCTCGATCACCGTGATCCCGGCAGCATCACAGATCTCCATCAACCGGTCCATGTTGCACAGATGCCCGCGCATATGGCTGAGAAGCAAAACTTTGGCCTGATCCGCTTTAGCTGCAAGATCGTCCAGATCAATGGTCAATTCTTCGGTCACGCCAACAAACACCGGCCGCGCATTGACCGAGGCGATTGCCCCCGGCACCGGCGCCAGCGTGAACGCGTTGGTTAAAACTGCGTCACCCGGCTGGACCCCCACGGCCCGCAGGGCCGTCGCCATCGCATAACCACCCGAGGCCACTGCGAGACAGTATTTCGCACCCGTTTGCGCCGCAAACTCCTGCTCGAGCAGAGCGGTCTCGCCCAACTCTCCTTCCACCACATTGTAACGATGCAAACGCCCGTGCCGCAAAACGGCCAAAGCCGCCTCGATAGCCTCATCCGGGATAGGTTCCTGCTGCGTGAAGCTGCCTGTAAAGTTCTCTGTCATGCTAGGTTTTTCCGATTGCAGTACAGGGCCGTCAAGCGCCCAATGGTCAATTCACATTTCCTAAAGTCGCGTTTTTGGTCTTGGCACTCAGGACCCGCCCCACCAGTTCGGGCAGATCGGCGTAGTCCTCCAACAGCGCCTCGGGCTCCAGGGCAGCCATATCTGCACCTGACGGGCCAAAAGTCACAAGTATCGAAGGCACGCCCGCCGCGCGCGAGGTATTGCGATCCGTGTCCGAATCCCCGATCAGCACGCAATGATCCGGATGTCCGCCTGCCTGCCGAGCGGCCTCGCGCAGTGGCTCGGGATCAGGCTTGCGCACCGGCAATGTGTCTGCGCCGACCAAGGACGCAAACACATCACGCACTCCTAGCCGCTGCATCAGCAATTCGGCCAGTGCTTCTGGTTTGTTGGTGCAAATTCCGACACCATACCCTAGTGTCTTGAGACGTTCGATTGCCGCCATGGCCCCGGGATAAAGAAAGGTATGAGTGTCGATCGCGTCCCGGTACGCTTCCAGCAGAACCGGGTAATACCGATCAACCGTGTCAACCTCAAATGCTCCCACACGTTCCAGCCCCCGGGTCAGCATTATCCGGCCACCCCGCAACGCTATCCCTGCATCCTGATCCGGCACCAACACATCGCCATACCCCATGTCCCGAAAACAATGGTTTGCTGCTGCGAGCAAATCGCCTGATGTGTCGGCCAAAGTCCCGTCCAAATCAAAGATGACAGTCTGCATATTGTCCTCGCTAGGCGTATTTTCGCCATGTCTTGTTGCAACCCGCAACCATGTTTGATTGCAGCAGAGCTTGCGTGCCTGCTCCAAGCGGATAAAACGGACCAACCGAAAACAAAAGAGAAAACAAAAAGCATGAGCACCGCACTTGTCATCCTGGCTGCAGGCAAAGGCACCCGGATGAACTCGGATCTGCCCAAGGTTCTACACCCCATCGCCCACGCGTCGATGCTTGTTCACGCGATGCGCACTGGCGCCGCATTGTCGCCTGACCGGACCGTGATTGTTGCCTAGCCATGGCGCCGACGCCGTGGCCAGGGCAGCCCAGGCCGAGGACGACACGGCCGAAGTTGTCTTGCAATCCGAACAACTGGGTACGGCTCATGCAGTTGATCAAGCGAGGGACCTGCTGGATGGGTTCGACGGCGACGTGGTTGTCCTTTTTGGAGACACGCCCTTTCTGCAGCCAGAAACACTGGAGCGCATGGTTGCAGCGCGAGCGACCCATGACCTGGTGATCCTGGGTTTTGAAGCAGCCGACCCAAAACGCTATGGGCGACTGGTCATGAAGGGTGACACATTGGAGCGCATTGTTGAATTCAAGGATGCGACGGAAGACGAACGGGCTTTGACTTTCTGCAACAGCGGCCTGATGGCATGCGACTGTGCAACATTGTTTTCTCTAATCTCAGAAGTCGGCAACAAAAACGCCTCGGAAGAATACTATTTGACCGATATCGTTGAGTTGGCTCGCAACAGGGGTCTGCGCGTGACCGCTGTGGCCTGCGACGAAGAACAAACACTGGGTGTCAACTCACGCGCTGACCTCGCTGCTGCGGAATCCGTTTTTCAGACGCACGCGCGAGCGGCGCTGCTGGACAATGGGGTAACAATGATGGCCCCTGAAACGGTATTTCTGGCGGCAGACACCGTTGTTGGCCGAGACGCAGTGATCGAACCAAACGTGGTCTTTGGCCCCGGTGTAACAATCGAAAGTGGTGCGAACATTCGCGCATTCTCACATCTGGAAGGTTGCCATGTCAGCCGTGGAGCGGTTGTTGGTCCCTACGCACGTCTGCGACCTGGCGCCGAACTTGCGGAAAATACGCGGGTCGGGAACTTTGTCGAAATCAAAAACGCCGAGATTGCCGAAGGCGCGAAGGTCAACCACCTGAGCTATGTCGGCGATGCCTCAGTTGGAGCCCATACAAATATCGGCGCAGGCACAATCACCTGCAATTACGATGGCTTCATGAAGCACCGCACCGAGATTGGATCAGATGCGTTCATCGGGTCGAATACTATGCTGGTTGCACCTGTTTCCGTCGGCAATGGCGCCATGACGGCGACCGGTACTGTGGTGACCAGAAACGTACCGAATGATGCTTTGGCAGTCGGACGAGCCAAGCAGGACACAAAAGAAGGCTATGCGCGGAAATTGTTCGAAATGTTAAAGTTCAAAAAAGAAAAGCGCAGCCAGGAGGCAGAATAATGTGTGGAATTGTTGGGGTCCTCGGCAACCACGAGGCAGCGCCGATCCTTGTTGAGGCGCTAAAACGGCTCGAATATCGCGGCTACGACAGTGCGGGTATCGCCACGGTAAACAAGGGCAACCTTGATCGCCGCCGAGCCGTTGGAAAACTGGTTAACCTCAGTGACCTTCTGGTTCATGAGCCGCTGCCAGGCAAGTCCGGGATCGGCCATACCCGTTGGGCAACGCATGGCGCACCGTCCGTTGGAAACGCACACCCCCACCGTGCTGGGGGTGTGGCCGTCGTACACAATGGTATCATCGAAAACTATCGCGACTTGCGGGCTGAACTGGGCGAATTGGGCGTTGATTTTCAAACCGAGACCGACACTGAAACCGTCGCGCTGATGACCGAACGCTATCTGAGCGAAGGCCTTTCCCCAGTGGACGCTGCAAACCGGACACTCGACAAGCTCGACGGAGCGTTTGCTTTGGCATTCTTGTTTGACGGGCATCAGGATCTGATTGTAGCGGCGCGCAAGGGCTCTCCCTTGGCCATTGGTCATGGGGACGGCGAAATGTACGTCGGCTCGGACGCCATAGCGCTTTCGCCGCTGACGGACCGGATCACGTATCTTGAAGAGGGCGACCGGGCCGTGTTGACCCGAACCTCGCTTGAGATCCGCGATGCCCAAGGGGAACTGGCCAACCGCGAAATCAAAACTGTCCAACTGGATGCCACACGGGTCGACAAAGGCGGCCACAAGCACTTCATGGCCAAGGAAATCGCCGAACAGCCAACCGTCATTGCCGAAGCCATCCGTCACTATCTACCAACTGGCTCTGAAAACGTTGTGTTACCTGGCAAGGGCCTGGACTTCAGCAAGGTGGATCGCCTGACAATGGTGGCCTGCGGCACGGCTTACTACGCCTGCCTGACGGCGAAGTATTGGTTCGAGCAACTGGCTCGATTGCCAGTCGAGGTCGATATCGCCTCGGAATTTCGGTACCGCGAACCACCGATTGCCGACCGGACCGTTGCCCTGTTTGTCAGCCAGTCAGGTGAAACCGCAGACACTTTGGCAGCGCTTAGGTATTGCGAAGGCAAAGCTGACAAAATCGTATCTGTGATCAACGTGCCCGAAAGCTCTATTGCAAGGGAAAGCGATCTGGCCCTGCCTATTCACGCCGGCGTCGAGGTTGGCGTTGCTTCGACCAAGGCCTTTACATGTCAGTTAAGCGTTCTTCTGATGTTGGCCCTCAAGGCTGCCACCGACCGGGGAACGATCGCTGCCGAGGAGTTGTCAGATCACGTGTCGGCGTTGCGGGGAATACCGACTGTTTTGAACACGGCTCTTGAACAGAACGACGCCATTCGAGCAGCCGCTCAACGCCTCAGCGAAGCGAGGGATATCCTTTTTCTGGGTCGGGGTCTGATGTATCCTCTGGCTCTTGAAGGTGCCCTTAAACTAAAAGAAATCAGCTATATACATGCTGAAGCTTATGCTTCAGGAGAACTAAAGCATGGGCCAATTGCCCTGATCGACAAACATATGCCGGTTGTCGTTATGGCCCCCCGCGACGCGATTTTCGACAAGTCGGTCTCTAATATGCAAGAGGTGATGGCGCGTAAGGGCAAAGTCGTATTGGTTTCCGATCAAGATGGCATTGCCGAGGCCAAGGATGGCATCTGGTCTTCGATAACGATGCCCCCAGTTCATCCCAACCTGACCCCTATTGTGTACTCTATACCGGCGCAGCTTTTGGCGTATCATACGGCAGTGGCAAAGGGGACGGATGTCGATCAGCCCCGAAACCTTGCCAAATCCGTGACGGTGGAGTGATCATGGCCAAACAGTTCAAAAGTCTGGACGAAACGCAGCAGAAATTCATTCAAGACCAGCATATGTTTTTCACCGGATCGGCAGGACCCGAGGGCCGTGTGAATGTTTCACCCAAGGGGATGGATTCTCTTCGCGTTCTGGGATCGAACCGAATTCTCTGGATGAACCTGACGGGCAGCGGCAACGAAACAGCCGGTCACTTGCTGGAAAACAGCCGAATGACACTTATGTGGTGTTCATTCACAACCCGCCCCATGATCCTGCGGACCTTTGGCACAGCGCGTACGGTGCACGTCAATGACGCAGGCTGGGAGGAACTGGCCGCGCATTTCCCGGCGCACCGCAGCGCTCGGCAGATTTTCGACCTGGATATCGACCTTGTACAGACGTCTTGCGGCTATGCCGTCCCTTTCATGGAATTTCAGTCAGACCGAGATACCATGCAGAAATGGGTAGACGACAAGTCGGACGAGCAAATTCGCCAGTATTGGCACGACAAAAACACCGCGACCATCGATGGAAAGCCAACTGGCGTTCCGGCATGAAAGAAAGTCACTCGGGAATGAGCCCTTATCTGGAGCAGATCAAATCTCATGCCGATCCTGAACGCGCGGTTGGCATGGCATCGTACCACAAGATCGACCGAGAGTACCTTGGTGTCTCAAACCCGATTATTAACGACCTTACAAAGGCTTGGCGAAAAGAGCTGACGGTAGATGAGCGTGTAAACCTGGCTTCAGAGCTGTGGCAGACGAACATTTACGAAGCGCGCCTTGCTGCTTCGAAACTTTTGACCCAGGCCCGAATTCGACCAGATGACAGCGTCTGGGAATTGCTTCAAAGTTGGCTCAGTGATTTCGACAGTTGGGCGATCGCAGATCATGCCTGTATGGCAGCGCAAAAACGTCTGACAGCTGACCCCAATCGTTTGGACCAGGTCGAACTTTGGACCAAATCAGATCACATGTGGACCAGACGTGCCGCTTTGGTCGCCACCTTACCATGGACCAAGCAAAACCACCCAAAACCTGATGATCTGATTCACCGCGACCGAATTTTGAGTTGGGCCGCAGGTTATGTTCCGGATCGGGATTGGTTCATTCAGAAAGCGATCGCATGGTGGTTGCGCGAACTGTCCAAGCACGACGCGGGCAGGACCATCGCCTTTCTGGAAACCCATGGCGAAAATATGAAGCCTTTTGCTCGCAAGGAAGCAGGGCGATTTCTAGGGATCTAGCTAGAGTAAACGTCAAGCTCCACAAGTTCGTCCAACGGTGCAAGCAACTTGCGCATGGCCTCAAGCGAAAGATGGCTGCCCGCCCCTTCATCCCCAGGGATAGGTATGAGAGTGACGGGCGCAGACAGGCCCGTCTTTCGCACGACAACCCTGCCGGTCCGCTCAATTTTTACCAAAGGCGTTTCCATCCAAATCCCACCTCGGGTGGGATCGCCCAATCCAGCTATGGTCGGCTTTGCCCCTTCCCAGGTTTCCAGCGATTGTGCTTCGGTGGTCTGCGGCGCATCTGTTGCAGCCGCCTCGATTGGGTCGGCATCCACGGAAGCCTCTGCAGAAGTTTCAACGACTGTGGATTCGGCGGGCTTGGGATCAGAGGAGAACCACCCCCCAACCTTATCTGTGGTCGATCGAACCTGGCTGCATCCTGCAACCACCACAACAGCAAATAGAAAAAAGTACTTCATGTCTCTGACTCTAGTCACCGCATCGGTGACTCGCCAGCCCAATTCGTACTATGCCCTTGCCGGGGTGGTGACCAAGCTTTACCTATGGATTCATGACCGCACCGTTGATAGACCCATTCGCCCGCGCCATCACATACCTGCGTGTTTCCGTTACAGACCGCTGCGATTTTCGCTGTGTCTATTGCATGTCGGAAAACATGACCTTTCTGCCCAAGAAAGAACTGCTGACACTCGAAGAGCTGGACCGCATGTGCTCGACCTTTGTGGGCCTTGGCGTTGAAAAGCTGCGCATCACGGGTGGAGAGCCGCTGGTGCGGCGCGATATCATGACGTTCTTCCAGTCGATGACCCGGCATCTGGAAAGCGGCGCTCTCAAAGAGCTGACGCTGACCACCAATGGCTCACAACTCGAACGCTTTGCCGATCAGCTCTATGCCGCTGGCGTGCGCCGCGTGAACATCTCGCTTGATACGCTGGATGAAAAAAAGTTCGCCGATGTCACCCGCTGGGGCCGCTTGCCGCAAGTTTTGCGCGGCATTGATGCGGCGCAAAAGGCGGGCCTGCGGGTCAAGATCAACGCCGTGGCTCTTAAAGGGTTCAACGAACCCGAACTGCCGCAGATCACCCAGTGGTGCGCCGAACGGGACATGGACCTGACCTGGATCGAGGTCATGCCGATGGGTGATCTGGGCAACGAGGACCGGCTGGATCAGTATTGGTCACTCAAAGATGTGCGCGCCGAATATGCCCAGCATTACACTGTCACCGATCTGGCCGAGCGGACCGGCGGACCTGCGCGTTACGTGCGGCTGGAAGAAACCGGTCAGAAGATCGGCTTCATCACACCGCTCAGCCACAACTTCTGTGAAAGCTGCAACCGCGTGCGTTTGACCTGCACCGGCGAGCTGTACATGTGCCTGGGTCAAGAAGACATGGCCGACCTGCGGGCGCCTCTCAGGGCGCATCCCGATGACCCAGCTGCGCTTGAGGCCGCGATCCGCGATGCCATCTCGCACAAACCCAAGGGTCACGATTTCGACTATTCCCGCCAACGCGCTGACGGCCAGATGAGCCGCCATATGAGCCACACGGGCGGCTGATGTCTGCCCCATCCGGGAAACCGACGCCGCTATATCACCTGTATCGGGGTGTGACGGCGGCGATTGCACCATTTGCCTGGGCTTCTGTCGCGCGCAAGCTGCGCAAGGTCGGCGTGCCTGCAGAACGCCAACAGGAACGCCTGGGCGTGGCCAGCCTGCCGCGCCCGCCGGGACAGCTGGTGTGGTTTCACGCCGCCAGTGTCGGCGAAAGCCTGTCAGTGCTGACCCTGATCACCCGCATGGGTGAACGCCTGCCCGGGACCGAGTTTCTGATCACATCCGGCACGCCAACATCGGCCGAGTTGATTGCCAAACGCCTGCCGCCGCGCACCCGACATCAATTCGCGCCGCTCGACGTGCACGGCCCTGTGGGACGGTTCTACAATCACTGGCGGCCTGAGGCCGGGATATTTGTCGAAAGCGAGATCTGGCCGCAGATGCTGGTTAAGGGACGCGAAAGCGGCACCCGATTGGCTCTGCTAAACGCGCGATTGTCTCAGAAGTCTGTCGACGGTTGGAAGAAACGTCCCAAGACGGCGCGCTTTCTTCTGGATCAGTTCCGCTTGATGCTAACGCAGAACGACAAAACCGCGCAGAACCTGCTGGAAATGGGCGCCGATCCGGCCCGTGTTAAACCGGGCACCAACCTCAAGGCCACCTCGGCCCCGCTGCCGGTGGACGAGTTAACCTTGGCGCGTATCCGGGGGAGATCGGTGACCGCCCGATCTGGATCGCCAGCTCGACCCACGCAGGCGAAGAGGAAACGGTGCTGGCCGCACACAAGGAACTGCTCAAGAGCGACCCCGATCTTCTGCTGCTGCTCATCCCCCGTCACCCGGATCGCGGGGAAGAGGTCAAACGTCTGGTCGGGCAAGCGGGGCTGACATGCGCGCAACGCTCGGCCGGGCAATCGTTGGCCCCGGACACGCAAGTCTATATGGCGGATACACTGGGTGAGACTGGCACATGGTATGCGCTCTGCCCACTGGTGTTCATGGGTGGCTCGCTGCTGGAAATAGGCGGCCACAATCCGTTCGAACCGGCACAAGCCGGAGCCGCCGTCATCACCGGACCCGGATACTACAATTTCCGCGAGACGTTTGAACCGCTGATTGCCCAAAGGGGCGCGGTGGAGATCACGGACGCCGCCAGTCTGGCAAAAGCCGTCTCACACTGGCTTACCAACTCGCGAGCTCTGGAAGCGGCTTGCGCCGCCGCAAGCACCTGCGTTCAGGATCAAGCCAAAGCTCTGGACGACGTCGTGGAAACCCTGATCTCCGCGCTGGAGCTGGAATGACGCCCGAGCTCTTTGTCACCAACTTCAACAAGAACTTCACCGGGGTGTCGGCCACGGCCGCGAATGTGATCCGCCAACAAGTCAAGCACCACGACCTGCGGCTTGTGGGGCATCCCCTGCCCGGCTGTCCTGATCCGATCACCATCAGCGATGCCAAACGCCTGAGCCGACAGACACCAAAGGGTCGCCCATTTGCCATTTGGCATGTTCGCCGCAACCCGGAAATGCGCGTGGCAATCTGGGCGCGTGATGTGCTGCAACTGCCCATTCGCATCATCTTTACCTCGGCCGCGCAGCGCCTGCATTCCGCCTATCCCCGCTGGCTGATCAGCCGCATGGATGCGGTGGTCGCCACTACCGAGCGTGCCGCCGAGTTTGTACCCCATGTGCGCGCCGTGGTTCCGCATGGCGTCGACACGGACCTTTTCACGCCGACCGATGCCCGTGCCGCCGCCTGGGCTGCAACCGGATATGGCGGCACAATGGGCATCGCCACAATTGGGCGCATCCGGCCCGAAAAAGGCACCGATCTGTTTGTCGAGGCCATGCTGCGCCTGCTGCCAGATCTGCCGGGCGCAACTGCCCTTGTAATCGGACGCGCAGGGGGTAAGCATAGCGCCTTTCAGAAAACTCTCGAAGACCGGATCGCCGCCGCAGGCCTAAGCGACCGCATCCTTTTTCCTGGTGAGGTTCCCGCCGCCGAGTTGCCTGCCCTGATGCGCGCCCTGTCACTGGTGATGCAACTGCCCCGGTACGAAGGCTACGGTATGGCCCCTCTCGAAGGGATGGCCAGCGGCGTGCCTTTTGTGGGCAGCGACGCAGGCTATTACCAGGCCTTCTCAGCCCAAGGGCGCACCGGGTCGATCGTCCCGGTGGAAGCTGCCGAAAACGCTGCCAAAGAAGCCAAAGCGCTTCTGTTAGATGCAGACAAACACAACGCCATGTCCCACGCCGCACGTGAAGTTGCCGAACACAGCTTCAGCGCCGCACGAGAAGCCGCGGGCATCGGCGCTGTTTATGAAGAGATCTGGTCAAACCCCTGACCGCCTCTTCACCTTTTCAGAAATACTCCGGGGAGGCCCCGTATGGGTCGGGGGCAGAGCCCCTTCCCTCGTCACGATCAAGCAGCAGGCATCCGCTGCTCGACAATCTCAGCCCACCAGCTGCAGCCAGCCGGGATTGCGTCATCATCGAAGTTGTACTCGGGATGGTGCACCATCGCCGTGTCGCCATTGCCGACCAGAATGTAAGCCCCTGGGCGCTCTTCGAGCATGTAAGCGAAATCCTCGCCTCCCATCACCAAAGGGGCATCATCGCAGGAGCCTGACACAGACGCCGCCACCTTGGCGGCAAATTCGGTCTGCTCCTCGCTGTTCACCATCACTGGATAGCCGCGCATATAGTTGATGTCGGCGGTTCCACCAAAAGTGGCCGCGGTACCGTTGCAGATCTCTTTGATCCGGGTCTCGGCCAGATCACGCATCTCTTTCGACATGGTGCGCACGGTGCCTTTGATCTGCACCGTCTGCGGAATCACGTTGAACGCCTTGGACGACGTTTCGAACGAAGTGACGGACACCACAACCTGATCCACAGGATCGGCATTGCGCGACGCAATCGTCTGCAGCGCCAGCACGGTCTGCGCCGCCATCACGGTGGTGTCGATGGTATCATGCGGTTTCGCCGCGTGGCCGCCACGCCCCTCAAGCGTGATGTCAAACGTATCGGTTGCCGCAAAGAACGCACCCGGGCGGATCGCAAACGAGCCAACCGGACGGCCCGGCCAGTTATGCATGCCGTACACTTCCTGAATGTTCCAACGCTCCATCATGCCATCGTCGCACATCTCTTTGCCGCCACCACCGCCTTCTTCGGCAGGCTGGAAGATCACCACGACCGTGCCGTCAAAATTGCGCGTCTCGGACAGGTATTTCGCTGCGCCCAACAACATGGCTGTGTGACCATCGTGGCCACAGGCATGCATCGCTCCGTCGGTTTTCGAGGCATACTCCAACCCGGTCGCCTCAAGGATCGGCAGTGCGTCCATATCCGCGCGCAGACCAATGACTTTACCACTGGTGTCGGACTTGCCCTTGATCACGCCCACAACGCCGGTGCGGCCAATACCGGTTACGATCTCGTCACAGCCGAACTCTTGCAATTTTTCGGCTACCAGAGCGCTGGTGCGATGGGTTTCGAACAGAATTTCCGGATTTTCGTGAATATCGCGTCGCCATTCGGTGATTTCATTTTGCAGTTCCGCAAAGCGGTTCTTGACTGGCATGTCTCTTCTCTCTCTTGGTTTATCTTGTTCACGCGGCGGGCATGCGCCGCTCGACCATCTCGGCAAACCAGCTGCAACCGATTGGGATGATCTCATCGTTAAAGTTGTATTCAGGATGGTGCAGCCCGGCGCTGTCGCCGTTGCCCAAAATGATAAAGGCCCCCGGTCGCGCTTCAAGCATGAACGAGAAGTCCTCTCCCCCATGACCATGGGTGCTTCGACACAACTCCCCCGACGCTGTTCGCGGCTTCGGCGGCGTATTCGGTCTGTTCATCCGCGTTGCTGGTCACTGGAACACCATGTTCATAAGTCACTTTGGCAGAACCACCAAAAGTCGCCGCAATCCCTTGGGTAACTTCATGCACCCGCTGTTCGATAAGGGCGCGCATGTCGTTGGAATGGGTCCGCACCGTGCCTTTTATCCGCGCGCTTTGCGGAATGACGTTGAACGCATTCGATGAGGTTTCCACCGACGTCACCGACACCACGGCCTGCAACACCGGATCGGTGTTGCGTGACACGATAGTCTGCAACGCCACGATGAGTTGCGCAGCCATCACGGTCGTATCAACCGTTTCATGCGGTTTGGCTGCATGACCGCCACGTCCTTCGAGCGCAATGTCGAAGGTGTCAGCAGCAGCCAGCATAGGGCCGGATCGAATTGCAAATTGCCCTACCTCCAGCCCCGGCACATTGTGCATGGCATAGACCTCTTGAATGCCAAAGCGGTCCATCATCCCGTCATTGACCATCGCCTCGGCGCCATTGCCGCCCTCTTCGGCGGGCTGAAAGATGACCACAGCGGTGCCATCAAAATTGCGAGTTTCCGATAGGTATTTCGCCGCCCCTAAAACCATCGCCGTGTGACCATCATGACCACAGGCGTGCATCGCTCCATCGGTTTTTGAAGCATACTCCAGCCCGGTCTGTTCTTGCATGGGTAGTGCGTCCATGTCCGCACGTAACCCGATGACCGCGCCCTTGGTGTCGGTCTTGCCTTTGATGACACCGACAACTCCGGTGCGCCCGATGCCGGTTACGACCTCGTCGCAGCCGAATTCTTTCAGCCGCTCGGCCACCAGTGCGCTGGTGCGGTGGGTGTCATACAGGATCTCGGGGTTTTCATGGATGTCGCGCCGCCACGCGGTAATTTCGGCGTGCATTTCGGCCAGGCGGTTCTTGATCGGCATGTCACTCTCCCCTTTGTCACACCTATGGATGGGCCGCGCTCAGGCGGCAGGCATTCGTCGTTCGATGATTTCGGCGTACCAGCTACACCCAGCCGGGATCGCCTCATCATCGAAATTGTATTCCGGGTGATGGCACATGGCCGTGTCCCCGTTGCCAATAAAGATGTAGGCTCCGGGGCGCTCTTCAAGCATGTAGGCAAAATCTTCGCTCGGCATGATTGGATCAGTGGCGTCGTTGACTGATCCGGATACTGCTTTGGCGGCCTCGGCCGCGAATTCTGTCTCGTCTGGAGTATTGACAGTAGCAGGATAACCCGGGGTCCAAGTGACCTGAGCTGTCGCTCCAAAAGCCGACGCGGTATCTTCGGCGATCCGGCGAACACGCTCTTCGGCAATGGCACGGTATTCGGGATCAAGCGTCCGCACAGTGCCCTGAAGGCGCGCGGTATGCGCGATCACGTTGGATGCAACGCTGTCGGTTTCAAAGGTGCCGACGGTCAGCACGACGCGTTTGATCGGGTCAACAGTACGGGCCACAACTGATTGCAATGTCACAACAATCTGCGATGCGACCAGAGTGGTGTCGACCGCATCATGCGGAGCCGCCGCATGGCCACCCTTGCCGGTCACGACGATTTCGAACTCGTCAGATGAGGCCAGCAGCGCACCGGGACGAATCGCAAATTCACCAACTGGCATGCCTGGCGTGTTGTGCATCCCATAGACTTCCTGAATGCCCCAACGGTCCATCATCCCGTCCTGGCACATTTCCAGACCACCGGCTCCGCCCTCTTCTGCGGGTTGAAAGATTAAAACGGCGGTGCCGTCAAAATTCCGTGTTTCGGCCAGATATTTTGCCGCCCCCAACAACATCGAAGTATGCCCGTCATGCCCGCAAGCATGCATCTTGCCCTCCACGGTCGAGGCATAGTCGAGCCCCGTAGCCTCGTGGATCGGCAACGCGTCCATATCGGCGCGCAGGCCAATCACCCGGCCCTTGGTGTCGGTGCGACCCTTAATGGTGGCCACGACGCCCGTGCGCCCGATGCCCGGCGTGATCGTATCAACACCGATCTCTTTGAGCCGCTCGCCAACAAAGGCGGCGGTCTCTTCGACGTCAAAGAGCAATTCGGGATGTGCGTGGAGGTGCCGACGCCAGCCGGTGATTTCGTCATGCATTTCCGCCAGGCGGTTCTTGATTGGCATTTCTCTCTCCCTTGCTGTCACGCCTCAGGCGTATTTGTCACCCACATCCTCGCGGACGGGGTGCGTGTCGTAGTAGATGCGCATCGCGATAAATCGGTCGTCGGGACCAAAGGTGAAATGATCCACGCCCTCAAAGACGATGTTGTCGCCCGATTTCAGCGTCCAGTCATAGCGGAACCGTGCTGCGCCGCTGTTCTTGCCCATCAGCACGTCCAGCACCGTCAACTCGCTGTTGGCAGAGGCGCTGTCGAGGCGGGCATAGAAATCCGAGACATTGAGCACACCCAAGAACGGCGAGTGGATCTCTGCCTCAGGTGTGAAAAGCGCCAGGATTGCCGGGATATCTCCGGCGGTCAGCGCTTCAAAGTAAGCTTCGATCCGCTCAGTTCGCGTCATGTGGCGTTACTCCGATAATCGGTCCAGCAGGCGTTCCATGAATGCATGGCCCGCGTTGAACTGTTCCACCGTGATAAACTCGTTCGGCTGGTGGGCCTGGGCAATGTCGCCCGGTCCGCACACCACGGCGGAATAGCCCGCCTCTTGAAACTGTCCGGCCTCAGTGCCGTAGCTGACCACATGTCCCGCGTTGTCGCCGGTGATCTTGCGCACCAGCCCTTCGGCCTCGCCATCGGTCTCCGGCTTCAGACCCGGTACGGCAAAGCGCTGATGAAGTTCGATTCGAGCTTCAGGGTGGATCGCCTGCATTCCGGCTTCGACTTCGCTGATCTTGTCTTTGACCATCGCGTCCCAAGCGTTTTTGTCCGCATCCGGCACAGCGCGGTACCCCAGATCGAACTGGCAGTGTTTGGCGGTGATGTTGGCGGCGGTGCCCCCTTCGATCACACCGGTGTGCAGCGTCGTCCAGGGCGGTTCAAACATGGCGGCAACGGGTGTCGGTTCTTTTGCGCGCTCGACCTCGTTCACATCGTTCGCCCAAGCAATTATCTTGGCGGCTTCCATGATCGCGTTGACGCCGGTGTGCATGATCGAGCTGTGGACTTCGAACCCCCAGACATCCACGACAAAGCCCTGCCCGCCCTTGTGGCCGGTGACCGCTTTCATCATCGACGGTTCACCCACAATGACGGCGGACCCTTTGGGCAACACCGGCTGCATCGCTTCGATCATCGGCGGCGCACCGGTGCAGCCGATTTCTTCGTCAAAGCTGAGCGCCAATTGCAGGGGCCGCTTGAGATCGCGATATTTGGCCTCGACCAAAGCCCAGATGGCAATGGCGTCGAACCCCTTCATGTCGCAAGTGCCACGCCCGAAATACTTGCCGTCGCGTTCAACCACCGTGAACGGATCACTGTCCCAAGGTTGCCCATCAACCGGCACCACGTCCGTATGGCCGGACAGAACAACAGCCCCCTCTACCCAGGGGCCGACATGAGCAAAAAGTGCGGCTTTGTGCGGTTGATCTGGATCGGGCCAACGGTGGCTTTCGATGCCGTGGTCAGCCAGATACCCTTCGACCCAGTCGATCAGCGGCAGGTTTGTATCCCGGCTGACCGTCGGGAACGAGATCAGCTGGGTCATGATCTCCAGCGGCGATAATCGCTCGGTCATGATGCCCTCTTAGTAACCGCTGTCGGTGGTCAGCACGTAGTGACCCGGTTCGACCTCATTGTATTCCGAGGGGGTCGGATCGTAATCCAGCCCGTGAATCGGCGACGGGATCGGCTTGAAATTCAAATCTTTTTCCGACTTTCGCTTATTCGGATCGGCGATCGGAACAGCCTTCATCAGCGCCTGTGTATAGGGGTGTTGCGGGTTCTCAAACACGCGATTGCGCGGGCCAAGTTCCACGATCCGGCCCAGATACATCACGCCGACCTGATGGCTGACGCGTTCGACCACAGCCATGTCATGGGAAATGAACAGATAGCTCAGCCCCAATTCGGCCTGTAGTTCCATCATCAGGTTCAGAACCTGCGCCTGCACCGACACATCCAACGCTGAGACTGCCTCGTCCGCGATGATCAGCTTGGGGTTCAGGGCCAAGGCACGCGCGATCGCGATCTCGCTGACGCTGACCGCCGGACATCTCGTGCGGATAGCGGCGCATGAAGCTGCGCGGCAGTTGTACACGGTCGAACAGGTTCGCCACCCGATCCGTCAACTCAGACCCGCTGGCAACGCCATAGTTGCGCATCGGCTCGGCCACCTGCTCCAACAACTGCATTTGCGGGTTGAGCGAAGCAAACGGGTCCTGGAAAATCATTTGCATGTCCAGACGCGCCTTGCGCAGGCCGCCTGGGTCCAGCTTCATGATATCGACGCCATCAAGGTCGATCTCGCCGGCCATAGGTTCGACAAGCCGTAGAATCGAACGTCCGGCAGAAGACTTACCGCAGCCCGATTCGCCCACCAGGCTCAGGGTCTGGCCCCGATTGATGGTGAATGACACATCCTCGACCGCGTGCACATTGGAAATGGTGCGACGGAAAAAACCGCCCTTAACCGGGAACCGCGTGGTCAGACCTTTGACGCGCAGCAGCACCTCATTGGTACCGGGGATGGGGTCGAGGTTCTGCCCCTCTACTCCCATCAGTTTCATCGGGCTAGGTTGGGTGCTTCCGCGCATCTCGCCCAGTTTCGGGACCGCGGCCAACAGCGCCTTGGTGTAGTCGTGCTGCGGGTTCTCGAAGATTTCCTGAACCGTGCCCTCTTCGACCTTGTTGCCACGGAACATGACGACCACGCGGTCGGCCATCTGCGCCACCACCGCCATGTCGTGGGTGATGAACATCACGGCAGTGCCGGTTTCACGCTTCAGGCGGTCCATCAGTGCCAGAATTTCGGCCTGAATGGTCACATCCAGTGCGGTTGTGGGTTCATCCGCGATCAGCAGGCGCGGCTCACACGCCATCGCCATGGCAATCACCACACGCTGGCGCATCCCACCCGAAAGTTCGTGCGGATATTGCTTCAACCGGCGCTCGGGTTCGGGGATCTCGCACCTGACGCAGCAGTTCCAGCGCCCTGGCCTCGGCATCCTTTTGCGACATGTTCTTGTGAACGCGCAGGCCTTCGGTCAACTGACGACCAACGGTAAAGACGGGATTCAGGGCCGTCATCGGTTCCTGAAAGATCATTCCGATTTCGTTGCCGCGAATCTGTTTCATCAATTCCTGGTCGGCATTGGCCAAATCCATTTCGCCGCCATCACGACGGTCGAACAGAAGCTTGCCACCCGCGATTTTGCCGCCCCCGAACTCGACCAAGCGCATCAGCGACAAAGATGAGACCGATTTACCAGATCCGGATTCGCCAACAATACATACGGTTTCGCCGGGATTTACTTCGAACGAAACATCTTCGACGCCGACAACCGGGCCGTCCTTGGTCTGAAACTCGACCCGAAGACCATTGATCTGTGCAATAGGCTGATCCAGCACGCGCGCGCTCCCCTTTGGCCGCCCCATTTCATTGAGTTCCAAACGCTAAGACCCCTCAAGGGGGAAAGTCAAACGCATAGATTTTCCGGTCACATAGGCTTGCAATTTTTTGAAACTCTGTTTCGATACGCCTCGTAACCGTTCCCTGGGGAGAGTGAAGCTTACGCCGCGTAACAGCGTTTATCGTTCGATTCCAAATTCTTACCCACTGGTCGGCACACGCTAAGTCCGCGGGCATCGCGGAGATAATCGAGACACGAATGTGTCCAACATGGAGTGTATAATGAAAGTTAGAGCCCTTTTACTTGGTGCGATCGCAAGCACGGCAATGGCCCCGATGGCCATGGCCGAGCGTGGTTCGGACGGCAACGTCAGCATCATTTACTGGCAGGCGCCTTCCATCCTGAATCCGTTCCTTTCCGGCGGTACCAAGGACGTAGAATCGGCCTCGCTGGTTATTGAACCTCTGGCACGCTACAATCAGGATGGCGTTATGGTGCCATTTCTGGCGTCCGATATTCCGACAGTCAGCAACGGCGGTGTCAGCGAAGACCTGACCCAGATCACATGGAAGATCGCCCCCGGCATCACTTGGTCGGACGGAACGCCCTTTACGTCGGCAGACGTCAAATTCACAGCAGACTACTGCATGCACCCCGAAGGCGGCTGCGCCCAGCTAACCAAATTCGATGGTGTTACGTCAGTCGAAACGCCTGATGACATGACCGTTGTCGTCACTTTCGACAAACCGACCCCTTTCCCGTATGGCCCCTTTGTTGGCGGTGAAAGCCCCATCATCCAAAAAGCTCAGTTTGAAAACTGCATGGGTGCAAAAGCGCCGGAATGCACGACGGAAAACTTTGGCCCGATCGGAACTGGCCCGTTTGTTGTAACCGAGTTCAAACCGAACGACGTGATCACCATGGCGGCGAACGAGAACTATCGTGATCCGGCCAAGCCCGCATTTGCCACTTTGACCTTCAAAGGTGGCGGCGATGCAACTGCGGCGGGTCGTGCGGTTATGGAAACGGGCGAGTTTGACTACGCTTGGAACCTGCAGCTGGCACCCGAAGTGATCGCGCAGATGGAAGCTGGAGGCAAAGGTACGCCTGTTGCAGGTTTCGGCCCGCTGGTCGAGCGTATCATGCTGAACCAAACCAACGCGTCGCCCGACCTGCCTGAAGGCGAGCGTTCGACTGCCAAGCATCCGCACCCATTCCTGCAGGATCCTGCCGTCTACAAAGCCATGTCCATGGCAATTGACCGCCCGCTGCTGGTGGAAATCGGCTATGGCAAAGCAGGTCAGGTCACCTGTAACTGGGTTCCGGCTCCTGCCGCTGTCAACTCATCGACTTTCTCGTGCGACACCCAAGACATCGCTGGCGCCAACAAGCTGCTGGATGATGCAGGTATCGTTGACACCAACGGTGATGGCGTACGTGAAAAAGACGGTGTGCCGCTCAAAGTTGTCTATCAGACTTCGACAAACGCCGTTCGTCAGGACTTCCAGGCTCTGATCAAAGAGTGGTGGAGCCAGATTGGTATCGAAACCGAGCTGCGTAACCTCAACGCATCGGTCTTCTTCGGTGGTGATCCGGGTTCGCCTGACACCTTCCAGAAGTTCTATGCAGACGTTGAAATGTATGCGAACACCTTCAATGGTACCGACCCGCAGTCCTATCTGGGCAACGGCCTGTGCGACAAAGCACCCAAGCCGGAAAGCCAGTGGCAGGGTGAGAACATCAGCCGCTTCTGCAACGAAGAGTTCGACAAGCTGCACGGTGAACTGACCCAGACAGCTGATGCAGACAAACGTGCCGAAATCGCACGGCGCCTGAACGACATCATGGTTGAAAACGGCGGCATGATCCCGCTGGTTCACCGTGGTCGTCTGTCGGCCCACGCCAACACCCTTGGCGGCGTTGTCCTGAACGTTTGGGACAGCGAACTGTGGAACGCAGCAGACTGGTATCGTAAGACCGGTTCCTAAGCGTTAGCCCTTGCAAAGCCGCGCTCCGATGATTATCGGGGCGCGGCCTCTGGCACCTCGACCCTCAGGTCGCACCCAAGAAAAAGACTCATAAACAAAGGCGCACACGAATGCTGACCTTCACTATCCGACGTTTGGTTCTGGCTGTACCGACGCTTTTGTTCATCAGTCTTGTAATCTTTCTGTTGCTAGAAATGGCCCCCGGTGACCCGATGGCCCAGGTTCCACTGACAGTTCCCCCCGAAGTCAAAGAAAAGATGCGCGAGGCCCTTGGCCTGGGTGAGCCGATGCCCATCCGGTTCTGGAAATGGATCGTTCAGTTCTTTTGGATCGAACCGCAGGTGCTGATCGATCATTACCTGGGCACGACATTCTCCGAAGGTAAGCTGCGCGTGATCAGCTGGCAGACCCGCTCGCCCGTCATGGACATCGTGGTTCAGCGCATCCCCCAGACCCTGTGGGTTGTTGGCACCGCCTATGTGGTCGCGATCATCATCGCCCTGCCCATCGGCATCTATTCGGCCTATCGCCAGTACAGCTGGTTCGACCAGTTGGGAACATTTGTATCGATGGTTGGCTTCTCGGTTCCGCCCTTCTTCTCTGGCGTTCTGGTAATCGTGATCTTCTCGGTCCAACTGGGATGGTTCCCGTCGATTTATGACACCACGCTAGTCGTCAACAGTTGGGACAGTTTCGTCAAACAGCTCCAGCAGATGATCATGCCGGTCATGGTTCTGGCGTTGCAGATCACCGCACAGCTCAGCCGTTTCATGCGAGCTTCGATGCTGGACAACCTCAACCAGGATTACGTCCGTACCGCACGCGCCAAGGGCCTGAGCGAATATGTCGTGGTCATGGTTCACGTCCTGCGCAACTCGATGATCCCGGTTGTCACTGTGATCGCCCTGGGTATCCCGGCCATCTTCGGCGGCGCCATCATCACTGAACAGGTGTTCAAGGTGAACGGCATCGGCCAATTGCTGATCGGCGCCATTCAGGCCAACGACCTGCCGATGGTGCAGACCCTCACATTCATTTTCGCCGTGCTCATCGTGCTGTTCAACCTGATCGCCGATGTCCTGTATGGCATCCTTGACCCACGGATCCGCTATGACTGAACTAAGCAAAACTCAGACGGAGCTGAACCAACCGGAACCGACGAAGCCGCCGCGTAGCCAATGGCTGGACGTGTGGGACCAGTTCAAGACCCACAAGGGCGCGATGATGGGCGGCGTTCTGTTCGTCTTTATCTTGGCCGGGGTTTATCTTGGGCCTTTCTTCTGGGACATCGACGCAACGCAGATCGACATCCGGTCCCGCAACCAGGGGCCCAGCTGGGCTCATCCCTTTGGCACTGACCAATTGGGCCGTGACCTGCTGGCTCGCATGATGGCCGGGGGCGCGACGTCCGTGTCCGTTGGCATCACCGCGATGCTGCTGGCGCTTTTCCTCGGTTCGTTCATTGGCGTCCTCGCCGGGTTCTTCAAGCGGTTGGACGGCCCCCTGATGCGCCTGACCGATCTGTTCCTGGCCCTGCCCCTGCTACCGCTCTTGCTGGTCATGATGCTGCTGTTCCGCGAACCGCTGAACGCTGCCTTCGGCCTGGAGCAAGGCATTTTCATCCTGATCGTGTCGGCCATTGGCATCACCTCGTGGATGCCAACCGCCCGCATTGTGCGCGGCGATGTGTTGGCCCTGAAAGAGCGTGAATTTGTTTTGGCCGCGCGCTCCATCGGCACAACTAACTCCAAGCTGATCACCCGTCACATTCTGCCCAACGTGCTGTCGCCGATCATGGTGTCGGCCACACTGGGCATCGCAACGGCGATCATCACCGAAAGCGCACTCAGCTTCCTTGGCCTGGGCTTCCCACCCGACTTCCCAACTTGGGGGCGCCTGTTGTTTGATGGTGTCGACTACTTGCAGCAATACCCCGAGCGTGTGATCTGGCCGGGCCTGGCAATCTCGCTTACCGTGCTCAGCGTCAACTACCTGGGTGATGGCCTGCGCGACGCGCTTGACCCGCGCATCCGGGGCCGTTGATTGGCAACCACATCGTCAAAAGGCCGCCCCAACCGGGCGGCCTTTTTTCAATGCAGTTTCTTCTTGATCCTGCGCACCGACATCCAAACCCCTGCCACCACGGGCAGCGTCACCAACGCCGTGATCATCCCTTTGCTCAACCCAGTCGAGGTCAGCGGGTAGAGCAGATAGCCCGCAAGGGACACGGCATAATAACTGATCGCAACCACGGACAATCCTTCGACGGTATGTTGTAAGCGCAAGGCCAGATCGGCACGGCGGTCCATGCTTTCCAGCAAGGCCTGATTCTGAGCACTGCGTTCCACATCTACCCGCGTTCTCAGCAACTCCCCTGCCCTGATCGCCCGATCCGACAGCATCTGCAGCCGGGTTTCCGTAGACTTAACCGTCCGCATGGCAGGTTCGTACCGGCGCATCATGAAATCAGCAAAGCTTTGCCGCCCTTCGAACCGCTCTTCGCGCAGGGATTGGATCCGCTGGTTGACGATGGCCTCATAAGCCCCCGTCGCGCCGAAACGAAACGACGAACGCGCGGCCATAGTTTCCAACTCTGTCGAGGTCGAAATCAGCTGTGGCAGCATCTCCTCGGCAGGAGCATCACCCTCCGTCATTTCGACCATCAGTTTCGTCAGCCGCATGTCCATCTCGCCAAGCCGCTCGTTCAGGGATTTGACCCGCGCGAAACCCAGCATCGACATCGCCTTATAGGTTTCGATCTCGCACAGTCGCTGCACAATCCGCCCCACCCGGCGCTTGCCGGTGGTTTTGGAGACGAAGGCGGCAAAGCGCATGTGCCCGGCCGGGTCGATCCGAAAGTCCCCCGCCGCAATGGCAGCATCATCCAGCATGTGCGACACAGCAAGGCTTTCGGGCACAAACCAGTCCGCCAAATATCGCTTGACCTGCGCTTGGTCAGGACGATCCAAAACACGCACCATCGCCGATGTCACTCGTTGCCCCGGAGCTTGCTCCAACCAGTCTGAAGGGAACACCTCAAAATCGGTCGGGTTGAACTCTCGCTCACTCACGCCATCCGAAAACGCGGTATAGGTCACAAACTCTGTGTGCTGTTCCCACTTTAACCAATGCCGCCCGATCTGCCCGGCGTAATGCGTGGCATCCGGTTGCGGGTGAGGCGCGCCGTGACGGTCCAGCAAGTCCAACAGATGCGCCCGGTCCAATCCCCGATCACGCCCTGCCGCCTGGTCCGGCTTCTTTATCGCCAGAAACACCACCGTGCACGGCGCTTGTGACACAGGAAACGGCCGCGCGTGCAACTCGTTGGCCAGCGCATATCGCAGTGGGTGGTCATGAATAGGCGGCATGGGGTGTCTCCGGGCTTTGCGCTACTATAGCGTCGCCCGACGCAACATCAATTATCTTTTTAAATCAACAACTTACCTGAATACCAATGCATACAAACCTGACAACACCTTGAAAGCTGGCGATTTTTCAACCTTGCCCGTTCCTCTTACCAAGAATATCCCGGAACGCGCAGCAGAGCCTCGCATGAAAAAAGGGCGCTCCAAAGAGCGCCCTTCCTGATTTCGTGCAGACCTAAGATCAGTTGATCATGGTCAGCAGCGTGTCCAGCGAGGCCTTGGCGTCGCCATAGAACATGCGGGTGTTCTCTTTGTAGAACAGCGGGTTTTCGATGCCTGAATAGCCAGTACCCTGACCACGTTTGGACACGAAAACCTGCTTGGCCTTCCAACACTCCAGAACCGGCATGCCCGCAATGGGGGAGTTCGGATCTTCTTGCGCCGCCGGGTTCACGATGTCGTTCGAGCCGATGACGATGGCCACATCTGTGTCCGGGAAGTCATCGTTGATCTCGTCCATCTCCATCACGATGTCATACGGCACTTTGGCTTCGGCCAAGAGCACGTTCATGTGCCCCGGCAGACGCCCCGCAACGGGGTGGATCGCAAAGCGTACCTCTTTGCCCTTGGCGCGCAGACGACGGGTCAGTTCCGCCACGTTCTGCTGTGCCTGAGCAACGGCCATGCCGTAGCCCGGGATGATGATGACGCTGTCGGCCTCGTCCAGTGCAGTTGCCACACCTTCGGCGTCGATTGCGATCTGCTCGCCTTCGACTTCCATCGCGGGACCAGTTGTGCCGCCAAAGCCGCCCAGGATCACGCTGACGAACGAACGGTTCATCGCCTTACACATGATGTAGGACAGGATCGCACCCGAGGAGCCCACCAGAGCACCCACAACGATCAACAGGTCGTTGCCAAGCGAGAAGCCGATAGCAGCCGCAGCCCACCCCGAGTAGGAGTTCAGCATGGACACAACCACCGGCATGTCCGCACCACCGATGCCCATGATCAGGTGATAGCCGATGAACAGCGCCGCGATGGTCAGGATCAGCAGCGGGAAGAAGCCGCCCGAGTTCAGGTACCAGATCAGGCAGATCAGCGACAGCGCAGCTGCACCAGCGTTCAGCATGTGGCCGCCCGGCAGTTTTTCCGCCGCCGAGGTGACCTTGCCCGACAGCTTGCCATAGGCGATGACCGACCCGGTAAAGGTCACGGCACCAATCCAGATGCCCAGGGCAGCCTCAACACGCAGGATGTTGATCTCGACGCCGTCTTTCTTGGCCAGCAGAGCTGCAAACCCTTCAAGGGTTTTCTTGGTCGCCTCGTCCATGGCCATGACATTGCCAAGTTCGAAATGAGCGTTGAAGCCCACGAACACAGCCGCCAAACCGACAAGCGCGTGCATGCCTGCAACCAGTTCCGGCATCTGGGTCATTTCGACCTTAGACGCCAGCTGATACCCGATCATGCCACCAAGCGCGATCAGGATGATCGACAGCCACCACAGACCGGCGCCGGGGCCGATCAGGGTCGCAAAGACCGCAATCGCCATACCGACGATACCATACCAGACGGCGCGCTTGGCGCTTTCCTGACCCGACAGACCGCCGAGCGACAGGATGAAGAGAACAGCCGCGACAACATAGGCGGCAGTCGTAAATCCAAAGTCCATTGTCCTCTACTCCTTAGGATTTCTGGAACATGGCAAGCATGCGCCGTGTCACGAGGAAGCCACCAAAGATGTTGATCCCGGCAAAGAAAACCGAAATCGCAGCGAGCAGGATCACTAGGAACGAGCCTGATCCGATCTGCATCACAGCACCCAGAATGATGATCGATGAAATGGCGTTGGTTACGGCCATCAGCGGCGTATGCAAAGAGTGCGAGACGTTCCAGATCACCTGGAAGCCCACAAACACGGCCAGAACAAACACGATGAAGTGCTGCATGAAGCTGGCGGGAGCCACCAAACCGACACCCAGCAGCAGAACCGCGCCAACAACCAACAGTGTTACTTGCTGCTTGGTCTGCGCCTTGAAGGCTGCAACCTCTTGCTCGCGTTTCTCTTCCGGGGTCAGTTCCTTGACCTCGGGTTTTTTCTGCGCGGCAATCGCGGCCACTTTTGGCGGCGGCGGCGGGAAAGTGATCTCACCCTGGTGGGTCACGGTTGCACCGCGGATCACGTCGTCTTCCATGTTGTGATTGATCTGACCGTCTTTTTCAGGGGTCAGGTCAGTCATCATGTGACGGATGTTGGTCGCATAGAGGGTCGATGCCTGCGACGCCATCCGGCTGGGGAAGTCGGTGTAGCCGATGATGGTCACGCCATTGTCGGTCACGATCTTCTCGTCCATGACGGTCAGCTTGCAGTTGCCGCCCTTTTCAGCCGCAAGGTCAACGATGACCGAACCCGGCTTCATCGCGGCGACCATGTCTTCGGTCCACAGCTCCGGCGCTTCGCGGTTGGGGATCAGGGCCGTGGTGATGACGATGTCGACCTCTGGGGCCAGTTCGCGGAACTTGGCCAGCTGTGCTTCCCGGAATTCGGGCGAAGACACGGACGCATAACCGCCCGTCGCAGCACCGTCCTGCTGTTCTTCTTCGAAGTCGAGGTAAACGAACTCGGCGCCCATGGATTCGACCTGTTCGGCCACTTCAGGACGCACGTCGAACGCCAAGGTGATCGCACCAAGCGAGGTCGAGGTCCCGATGGCGGCCAGACCGGCAACGCCCGCCCCCACAACCAGAACCTTGGCCGGAGGCACTTTACCCGCAGCGGTGATCTGACCAGTGAAGAAGCGACCAAAGTTGTTGCCCGCCTCGATCACGGCACGGTAACCGGCGATGTTGGCCATCGACGACAACGCGTCCATCTTCTGCGCGCGGGAGATGCGCGGCACCATTTCCATGGCGATGACGTTTGCACCCTTGGACTTGGCCAGCTCCATCCCCTCTTCGTTCCCTGCCGGGTTGAAGAACGAGATCAACGTCTTGTCGCCGTTCAGGCGCTTGAGCTCGGTCTCGTTGGGCTGGCGCACCTTGGCGATGATGTCGACCTCTTTCCACAGGGCCGCCGCGGTCTTGATGACCTCGACCCCTGCTTCTTCGTATGTCGCATCCGAAAAGCCAGCAGCAACACCTGCCCCGCTTTCTATCGCACAGTCATAGCCAAGTTTCTGCAACTGCAGCGCAGACGCCGGGGTCATCGCGACTCGCGCTTCCCCCTCAAATATTTCCTTTGGTGTGCCTATTTTCACCCGTCAGGTCCCCCTTTTTCGCCCAAAACTGGACGCGGTTTGGTTCGGTTCGCAAAGCCATGCCATAAATTGCGCAAGATTATTTCGCAAGCGCAGCATAAAGAACGTTAGGTCCAGTGTCACAAAACTCCTACACCCAACGGCGCGTTTTGCCTTGATAACGAGCAAAATCCGCGCGAAACGCCCGTCTGAGCCGGTTTTCTTCTGGGATGACAAAGCGTCGCTCCAGCAGCCAGACAAAGATCGGAACCAGTGGTAGCGCCAACACCGCGTCGAACCGCAGAATCAGCCCCGCCAAAATCAGCACATCGCCCAGATAAATCGGGTTACGCGTGCGTTTCAATATACCCGATTGCACTAGGGATTGGGCGTTTTCATGTGGCCAGAGCGTCGTTTGATGCCTGCGCATCTCACTTACCGCCAGCACCATCAGCAACAGCCCGGCCCCGATCAGAATACCGCTCAGCAAATCCGTGATAGGCCCGTCCAACGACAACCCCATGGGTAGATACCGCGCCTGAAGCCAGGCCAAAACTGCAAACCCCAACAGCCAAATCGGCGGCAGGTCGATCTTTTGCAAAGTCATGTGCGTTGTTCCATGGATGAAACGCACCTTTCGGGCAAGTTGTGTGTCCCCTACTGCACGAACGGGGGATCTGTACAGATGAACATGTGAAATGCGACAATTTGAACGTCGTTTCCGGCATGCAATGGTATGCTCCGATACCATGTTGTGACGGAACGGCGCGACTTGCCTCATCGCGCGTCAAAGGTAGGGTTGGATCAGGAAACGGGAGGACAGGATATGAGCTTGCAGGGAAAACACGCGCTGGTCACAGGCGGCGGTACAGGGATAGGACTGGCCATTGCACGCGCCCTTGCTGATGAGGGTGCACATGTGACGATCACCGGACGCCGCCAAGAGGTGCTGGAAGAGGTTGCCACCGATAACATGACAGCCATGGCCATGGATGTCCGGGACGAGGAAGACGTGACCACCAAGATTGCCGCTGCTGTTGCCAAGAATGGCCCCATCCAGATCTCTGTTCCCAATGCCGGAATTGCCGAGGGGAAGATGCTGCAAAAGACCGACATGGAATTTTGGCGCAACATAATGGCAACCAATCTGGACGGTGCGTTCCTGACCATTCGCGAAAGCCTGCGCTCAATGTTGGAGACCGACTGGGGTCGCGTGATCCCCGTGGCCTCGATCGCAGGTTTGCGTGGCGCTCCAGGAGCTGGTGCCTATGCGGCATCGAAACACGGGCTCGTGGGGCTAACGAGAACCTATTCAGAAGAGTTCATGGGCACGCCTTATACTTTCAACGCGCTTTGCCCCGGCTACGTGGATACGCCTATCGTTGACCGTAACACCGTGTCGATCTCGGAACGTGCCGGGGTCAGCAAAGAAGACGCTCTAAAGATGATGGTCAGCTCAAACCGCCACAAACGCCTGATTGCACCTGAAGAGGTCGCCGCCGCCGCGCTGTGGTTGGTTCGCCCCGGATCAGAAAGCATGAATGGCCAGTGCATCGAAATATCGGGCGGCAAAATCTGACGCGGCTGCGACAAGAGGCCTGTTGAATTTCAACACCTTACTCTCTCAACTGGTGCACAAAAGACATCGGGATGATGAAGGGAATAGGTGTGCCCAAGGCTATTGTTCTTGGCGGTTATGGCCTGATCGGATCGGCTTGTATGCGTGCGTTGGCGCAATCCGGCTTTGACGTCGTCGGATTGGGCCGCTCGCGCAAGGCCGCGGACACAGCCGACGCTATGGCCCAATGGATCATCCGGGACGCTACGACGGTCTCACCCGTAGAATGGCGCGAGATCCTAGCTGGCGTGGATGTGGTCGTTAACGCAGCCGGGGCCCTTCAAGACGGCCTCTTGGATGATCTGGAGGCAATCCACGTTACCGCCATCGCGCAACTGGCCCAAGCAGCGGCGGACCTGCCCATCAGGGTCATCCAAATCTCAGCGGCAGGCGTGAGCGAACAGGCTTCCACAGCTTTCTTTCGCACCAAGGCACGCGGGGACGCGACGCTGATGAGCGCAATGCAGAACTGGGTCATCCTGCGCCCCACCCTGTTGTTAGCCCCTCAAGCTTACGGTGGTACGGCCGCGTTACGCGCGGCCGCTGCAATTCCTCTCGTCCATCCGGTCATCCTGCCTGACGCGCAAGTCCGGACTGTACACATCGACGACGTAGCCGCCGCAGTGGTTTGCGCTGCCGAAGGTGAAGTCGCCGCTGGCACCATCGCCGACTTGACCGAACCCACAGAGCGCAGCCTCCCCGAACTGATCGCAGAAATACGGAGGTGGCAGGGGTGGCCAGCCCCGCGTATATCCCTCCGCGTGGCAGGCCTTTGCATCTCAGCCCTTGGGCGGATTGCTGACATGCTCGGATACTTCGGCTGGCGCTCGCCGCTCAGAACAACCGCCTTGCGGGTCCTGTCCGACGGGGTGCGCGGTGACCCGCAGGCGTGGGAAGTCGCAGGTGGGCGGCCCTGCCGGTCGTTGGAGGACACGCTTTTGCATCTGCCATCGACACGGCAAGAGCGGCTCTATGCGCGGGCATATCTCGCATTGCCCGTCGCCATCTGCGTTCTGGCGCTGTTCTGGCTGCTATCCGGGATTATCACGCTGTTTGATCCACAGGGGGCCATGGCGGTTCTGACCGAGCGAAACGCACCCCGTTGGATGGTCACGCCAAGCGTCATTGGGGGTGCCATCGCCGACATTTTCCTTGGCTTCGCCATCCTCTATCGTCCGTGGACCAAACAAGCGTCCTTGGGCATGATTGCCCTGTCAGCTGTTTATCTGCTGGGGGGACTGGTCCTTGCTCCTGATCTTTGGTCCGATCCTCTTGGACCGATGATCAAGGTATTACCGGGGATCGCCTTGGCATCGATGGTCTGGCTGATGGTGGAGGACAGATGACCTATGAAGCGCTCCTTTTTCTACACGTAGTCGGCGCCACGGTTCTCTTGGGCACCGGCGCCGGTATCGCCTTTTTCATGGTCATGTCTAATCGCAGCAAGGATCCGCAGCTGATCGCCCATGTGGCGGGCATCGTTGTGCTGGCGGACATGCTCTTTACCGCAACAGCCGCCATTTTTCAGCCGATTACCGGTTACTTTTTGGCCAAGGAGATCGGTTGGCCAATGTTGGAAGGCTGGGTAGCGCTCTCACTTGTGCTTTATGTTTTTGTCGGCGCCTTCTGGCTTCCCGTAGTGTGGATACAGATCAGAATGCGCGATTTGGCCATCGTTGCGCGCGACACCGGGCAAGTTTTGCCATCAACCTATCACCGCCTTTACAGCATCTGGTTCGCCTGTGGTTTTCCAGCGTTTGCAGCGGTGCTGGCTATTGTCTGGCTGATGCTGACCAAACCACCTCTTTAAGGTCAACCCTCGACAACCGTGCCGATATTCAAAAATACGCAACCCAGTTCAGAGAACTGAATATCAACTCGCAAGGCTTTGAGAATAAGCGCATTTCCCAATTTTCACCCCGTTCTACCATCGACGGGCGCTCTTGCCTTTTGATGGCTCACACGCACAAAAGCTGGACATGTGCGTCGGTTCTGGGATAGCCACGGCACAGAATACTTCAAGCTTAAAATACCTGAGAGGCCATCATGACCGACTTCGCTGCTACAAAGGCCATGTTCGAGCTGCCCGAGAGCATGATTTATCTGGACGGAAACTCTCTGGGCCCGCTGCCCAAGGCGGCCAACGCGCGCGTCCAGAACATGCTGACACAGGAATGGGGCAAGCTGCTGATCACCGGCTGGAACAAAGCAGGCTGGATGGCCAAGCCAACCGATCTGGGCGATCGTGTTGGTAAGTTGATTGGGGCAGAACCAGGCAGCGTCGTGATGGGCGACACCCTTTCGATCAAAGTCTATCAGGCAGTGGCCTCTGCGCTGGAACTCAACCCCAAACGCAAAGTTGTCCTGTCCGACAATGGCAATTTCCCCACTGATCTCTACATGGCAGACGGCCTGTTGGGCTCACTCGGCGATGACTATGAACTGCGCGTGGTCGACCCCGAGGCGGTGGCTGACAACCTGACCGACGATGTCGCCGTGATGATGCTAACCGAGGTCGACTATCGGACCGGGCGCAAGCACGACATGAAGGTGCTGACCGAAAAGGCCCATGCCAACGGCATTATCACCGTTTGGGATCTGGCACATACGGCGGGTGCGGTGCCCGTAGATCTGGCGGGCTGTAATGCCGATTTCGCTGTCGGGTGCACTTATAAATACCTCAACGGCGGCCCTGGTGCGCCTGCGTTCATCTACGTGTCCCCTCGTCACGCAGATCAGGTCCGCCCGGCCTTGTCTGGCTGGCTGGGGCATGAGGCCCCCTTTGCCTTTGATCTGGACTATCGCCCCGGTTCGGGCATTGAACGGATGCGTGTCGGCACCCCGCCGGTCATTCAGATGACTGCGCTGGAAACAGCGATGGACGTCTGGGACATGGCCGACATCCACGACGTACGTGCAAAATCCATCGAACTGACGGAGCTGTTCATCGCCGAAATCGAAGCCGCCTGCCCGATGCTCTCGCTGGCCAGCCCGCGCGATGCTGAAATCCGCGGCAGCCAGGTGTCGTTCAGCTTTGACGAGGGCTATGCCGCAATGCAGGCCATCATCGCGCGCGGTGTAATTGGCGATTTCCGCGCCCCTGACATCATGCGGTTCGGCTTCACCCCGCTCTACATCGACGAGGGCGACGTGCATGCCGCCGTGGCAATCATTTCAGATGTGATGAACAACAAACTGTGGGACCGGCCGGAATACAAAGTCCGCAACCGCGTTACTTGACGGACAACCCTGCCCCTGCGATGGCCGCCAGCAGGCTGACGCGGGCGGTATAGACTTCAAAATCAGGGGCGTGGATTTTCACGCCCTTGAGCGCCGTGGTCAGCGTTGCCGCGATCTCGGACGCATCGCCCGGCAGATGCACCCGGCCCTTGGCGGCCTCTTGGGTCATCCACTCGGCATAAAGCGCCTGTAGCGCACCCTCGCCCGCATCGACAAGATCAGAGGCCATGCTAGAGCTGGCATCCAGCAGTTCCATACCATGCGGAGAAGCCAACAACACCGCGATGCCCTCGCCCTGCTTGAGCATGGCTGAGCTCAGCAATTCCGTTACAGACCCACTTGCACTCAAAGCCTCTGACACGGCCGTTGTGGCTTTGTCATAGTGATGTTGAACAAGGCTGCGGCAGATGTCTTCCTTGTTGCGGTAGTGCTGATACAGCGCTGGACGCGACATGCCTGCACCGCGCGCGATGTCATCCATCGACGTCTTGCGGAACCCATAGGTCGCAAAGGCCTGAAACGCCGACCCAAGGATCGCCTGCTGCTTTGGATCAGTACTGATGTCTTTCATACTTCATGATCTGACAGTTTTTGTTCAAACTGTCAATTGACACCCTGACGTTTCGTATTAAATATGTCAGAATCCTAAGCTGAAGCGGAGACCGACGCGCCATGGCCACCACACTTACCATCAACGGCAAGACCCATCAGGTCGACCTGCCCGACGACGTGCCCCTGCTGTGGGTGCTGCGCGACGAGGTCGGATTGACGGGAACCAAATTTGGCTGCGGCGTTGCCGCCTGTGGCGCCTGCACAGTGCACATCAATGGCGAGGCGGTGCGCAGCTGCCAGACACCGCTGTCTGACATTGATGGCCCGGTTACAACAATCGAAGGCATCGGCACACCCGACAGCCTGGCCGCGATCCAGCAGGCCTGGATCGAAAACCAGGTAGCGCAATGTGGCTACTGCCAGTCGGGTCAGATTATGCAGGCGGCCTCGCTTCTGGCCGAGAACCCCAACCCCACGGATGAAGACATCGACGATGCGATGCAGGGCAATCTATGTCGCTGCGGTACTTACCCTCGCATTCGCGCCGCTATTCATGATGCTGCTGTCAAGATGAAGGAGGCCTGATCCATGGGTATCGGAAAAATCTTGCGCCGCACTTTCTTAATCGGTTCCGCAGCAATCGTCGGCGGTGTGGCCTTTGGCGCCTACCGCGTCACGCGTGCCGCCCCTAACCCGCTAGACCCGGGCGAGGGTCAGGCCGCACTGAACCCCTTTGTTCTAATCGACCAGAATGGCGTGACGCTCTTTGCGCCGCGCGCCGAAATGGGCCAAGGCGTCAAAACCTCCTGGGCGGCACTCATCGCCGAGGAGCTGGACGTCGAGCTGGAGCAGGTCAACGTGCTTCACGGACCCGCAGCGGCGGCATATTACAATTCGGCCTTCCTGTCTGATGGTCTGCCCGGCAAAGGCTATGACAAGAGTGAATTCCAGCACAATCTGGGCGAGGCTCTGGGTATCATTGGCAAATCCCTGTCGCTGCACGGTACCGGTGGATCGACCTCGATGAAGGACGGGTTCACCCGCATGCGAGAGGCTGGTGCCAGCGCGCGCGAGACCATAAAACAGGCTGCCGCAGAACGTTTGGGTGTGGATCGTGAGCAGCTGAAAACCGAAGCTGGTCAGGTGATTGCTCCCGACGGCACTGCTATCCCATATACCGAGTTGGCAAAGGCGGCCGCCAGGCTTGAGCCTATCGAGACCGAGCTGCGCGATCCGACTGAGTGGCGTTACCTTGGTCGCAGCCAGCCGCGTCTGGATATGGTGGGCAAATCCACCGGCACCGCCGAGTTTGCAATCGACGTGCGCCTACCGGGAATGAAATTCGCCACTGTGCGACGCAACCCCAAGCTGGGCGGCGGGATGAAGTCGTTTAACGATCGCGATGCCAAGTCCATGCCTGGCGTGGAAAAGATCATTGATATCGGCGACGGCATCGCTGTGATCGGCACCAACACCTGGCTGGTCATCCAAGCCGCCGAAGCGGTCGAGATCGAATGGGAAGATGCCCCTTATCCGCCAACAACAGACGCAATTTTCGAACAGATCGCAAAGGCTTTTGACGGATCACCAAATTCGACCATGCGCAATGACGGCGATGTGGACGTGGCCGTAGAGGGCGCGACCGAGATCACGGCGGACTACACCGCCCCCTTCCTGGCGCATTCGACTATGGAACCGATGACAGCTGCGGCTCAGCTGGACGGCAACGGGTTGCAAGTCTGGACCGGCACACAGATGCCGCTTTTTGCGCAAATGCGCGCTGCAAGCGTCGCAGGACTTGAAAGCGAACAGGTCGAAATCAACACAACATACCTGGGTGGCGGCTTTGGTCGCCGATTGGAGCTGGATTTCGTCGAAGTGGCCGTCAAGGTCGCCATGGCAGTCCCCGGCACCCCGGTGTTGACCACATGGTCTCGAGAAGAGGACATGCGCCACGACTATTTCCGTCCCGGCGCAATGGCCCGTCTACGCGGAGCTTTGAAAGACGGCAAAGCGGTACTGATCGACGGTCATGTCGCGGCTCAATCACCCGTGCAGCAGGCAATGGAGCGGATCACCGGAATGGCTGGCGGAGGCCCCGACAAGGTACTGGTCGAAGGCTTTTTCAACCAGCCTTATGCCGTACCCAACTACCGCATGAGCGGATATGTGTCCGACGTGCAGGTTCCGGTGGGCTTCTGGCGCTCGGTCGGCAACAGCTACAACGGCTTTTTCCACGAGACATTCATGGATGAGCTGGCCCATGCGGCTTACCGTGACCCTCTGGAATTTCGACTGGAGCATGCCCGTGATGAATGGGATGTCGCCGCAGGGTGCCTGGAGAAAGTGCGCGACATGTCGGGCTGGACAGGGAAGACGCCAGAGGGTGTGGGGCGTGGTGTTGCAATGACCTACAGCTTCGGAACACCAGTTGCACAGGTGATCGAGGTGGTGGATGAGGACGGCACCATCCGCATCAACAAGGCCTGGATCGCCTGTGACATGGGACTTGCGCTTGATCCACACGTGGTCAAAGCGCAGATGTTCAGCGGCATGATCTATGGCCTGTCAGCTGCCTGCTTTGGTGAAATCACCTTTGACGAGGGTGAAGTGGATCAATGGAACTTCCCCGACTACGATGCCCTGAGGATGCACACAGCCCCAAAGGTCGAAGTCGAGGTGCTGGAAACTAACCGCTTCATGGGCGGCGCAGGCGAGCCAGGAACTCCACCCTCCATGCCCGCGCTCGGCAATGCGTTGTTTGATCTGACAGGGACACGCGCGCGCTCATTGCCACTGAGCCACACCTTTGATCTGTTGATCTAAGGCACAATACCTGCAGCGCCGTTCAAAGGCCGGGGTGCTCCCGCACCCGAGCAGTCCTGGCTTTGCCAGCACCGCCAGCGGCCTTGGGCGTGGCGCCGCGCTTCGCTCGGCGCGGGCCCGCTTGTTAGCCGGCTGTTTCGCTCCACCGTCGAATCCAGTGAATTCTTGAACCACAAAAGTCGTAACCCGACACCAACCGCCGAGCGAAGCGAGGCCCGGCCCAACGGGAGGCTATGTCCCGCCAGGCACGTGGCCGACGGGCGGGAGTTCCCCGCCGTCGACCCACCACCGTCCACGAATTGGAAACAATTGTGGCAAAACTTCTGAAAATCACCCCTTTTCGTCAGATTACCTCCGTCCTTTTGCCTTGCGCGGCGCCTAGACCGTCAGATGGGGCAAAAGAACTGGCAAACGAGACCAGTCGAAGCCCACAGAGCAGAAATACGCGCAGGCACCCCTTATCGGGCTGCAAGCCAGACAGGGGCCAGAACCATGCCATTTGGGTATCTCGTTTCGTTGGGAGCGGACAACACGCTCAACGCCAATGATGTCATCAGCGGCGCATGGATAGAGTTCGTCACACAGACAGCCCTTGGTTCCGGGCAATGGGTGTTTACCGGCACAGATGCAGGTACTCTCTATACCGATGAACAAGAACCGGGTGAATTCTTCGTCGCCGAAGACGGTAACGTCTACTTCGTTCCTGACTTCGGCGAAGTTGATACACTGGACAGCGCATCAACCGTTACTGCTCCTCTCTATACTCCGCCGTCTCCATTTGACGTGTCTTCCAGCCTCCCGGACAACGTCGTCTTTGGATCTGTTGGGGACGATTCCATCGACGCGTCCTATACGGATGTTTTTGGCAGCAGCCTGAATGATTCCGCAGACAATGAAGATCTTGTTCTTGGCTTTTCCGGCGATGATACGATGCGCGGACTGTCGGGGGATGATTGGCTGTTTGGGGGTGCTGGCAATGACATCCTGCGAGGCAACCAAGGTAACGACGTTCTCTATGGCGACCGTTCGCTCGAGGCCTTGAATTGGGATACACAAGACGCTGACGAAGCGGATGTATCTGCGGGCTTCACGCAGAACACCGGTGACATCGACATCGAAGTCAGCTTTCTCAATGACGGCGACAACGCTCCACAATTTTCGATCGAAAGCTCGGACGCCCTCTACATCGGCACGGACGAGCCGTTCAATACACAATCTTCTCTCTATCTGTTTGGCAACGGCGACGGCTCTACGTCGATCACGACATTCGAGTTTTCATCGGCAACCGGTGGTGACGTACGCGACGAGGTCGAAAACGTTTCCTTTCGCATAAACGACATCGACTTCTCCGCGGGCAATCACCGCGACATCGTAACTGTCAACGCGATCGATGCTGATGGGAATCCGGTCACGGTGATAATCACACCCGATACTACGGCGGCTAATCCCGACACGGTATCAGGAAACACAGTCACTGCAGGAGAATCCAGTGAGAGCCAGGCGGATCAGGCCGGATCGGTTCTGGTTGAAATCGCTGGCCCCGTGTCTGAGATCGAAATCGGTTACGAGAACGGCTTGGACGGCACTCAGGCCATCTGGGTCACGGACATCCATTTCGAGACGATTCCTCTGATCGCTGGCAATGACACATTGTTCGGCGGCTCTGGTGACGACATCCTGTTTGGAGAAGACGGCGATGATGTTCTGAGTGGTGGACGTGGAGCAGACGCAGCAGATGGTGGCACCGGTGACGATACGTTCAACACGGCGCAAGGTGACACCGTTCTAGGCGGAGAAGGCGATGACACCTTTGTTCTGACCGATCTGAGTGAAGCAGGTGGTGCCGATATCGAAATCATCGGCGGGGAAGGTGGCGAAACCGACGGTGACCTGCTTGATTTCAACGGGCTGGCGGTCGATGGAACGTTGAATTTCACCTCGACCACACCAGGAGATCTGGCTGGCACGGTCGAGATGGCTGACGGGTCTGTTGTCACCTTTTCAAACATCGAACGTATTATCTGCTTTACCCCCGGCACACAGATAGCAACGGTCCAAGGACCGCGCCGGATCGAAGATCTGTGCTTGGGTGATTTGATTCTCACCCGTGACAACGGCCCGCAGCCGCTGCGGTGGATTGGCCGACGAACTGTTGCGGCCCTTGGTGCAAACGCCCCGATCGAATTGAACTCATCCTTGCTACAGGATGCCAACGCCCCTCTGCTGGTCTCACCACAACATCGGATGCTGTGGACTGGTCCGCGGGCGCAAATGTTGTTTGGCGACAGCGAAGTCCTTGTGGCCGCACAGCATTTGCTCGGCAACCCAGGAGCCGTTGTTCGCGAGGGTGGAGACGTTACCTACATCCATTTGATGCTTGATCGCCACGAGGTCATTTATGCTAATGGCGCCCCGACCGAAAGTTTCTTCCCGGGCAACACCGCCCTGAGTGCTTTGACGCCAGCCTGCAGAAACGAGATGTTCTCGGTGTTCCCGGAATTGCGCAGCCATCACGGAGCTTTTGGCGAAACCGCGCGCCTATGTCTAAGGGCTCACGAAGCACGAGTCTTGGCTGCATGACGCGCAGCCAAGACAATTGAGTATAGAGCTGTGAATGCGAGCGTACCGGTAGAAATCTATCACAGGTTCACGTGTTCAACAAAAGTCTACGCGGACTTTTGCAGCGAGTGACCACGGCGATCACGCGCCCAGACATGAGTCGCCTTTCCAAAAGCTTCAAACAAGGGCCTGGATACCGGATCGTTGGCGGCATCCCATTCCGGGTGCCATTGCACAGACAAGGTGAACCCGGGGGCATCTTCGACGTAAATGGCTTCGGGCGTTCCATCTGGGGCATACCCGTCAATCACAATCCGCGCGCCGGGGCGCTTGATCCCCTGCCCGTGCAGCGTGTTGGTCATCACCTCACGCGCGCCGAAAAGCCGATGGAATGGGCCGTTCTCGGTCATCTCGACCGTGTGGCGCAGGGCAAATTTCTCTTCAAGCGTCCCGTCGGGGGGCATCCGGTGGTTCATGCGGCCCGGCAAATCGCGGATTTCGGGATAGAGCGTGCCACCCATGGCAACGTTCACCTCTTGAAAGCCACGGCAAATGCCCAGAAACGGCTGCCCTCGTTCGACACAAGCCCGCACCAACGGCAACACGATGGCATCGCGCGCCCGATCAAAAGCCCCATGCGCCTCGGTCTCGGGCTCACCGTATTCTTCGGGGTGTACGTTGGGTCGACCACCGGTCAGCAAAAAGCCATCGCAGGTGTCCAGCAGTTCATCCACCGATAGAAACCGCGGGTCCGCCGGGATCAGCAAAGGAATACATCCGGCCACATTGGCCACCGCGTCCGAATTCATCGTCCCGCCCGCGTGGGTGGGATACTGATCATTCATCAGATATGAGTTGCCAATGATACCAACGACCGGTCGCGACATGGGGTCTCCCTAGGATGTGTTCAGGGTCAACCTACCCAGCCTATCGAACCTCCGCAACAGCGCACGACCTGCACCATGGCGCAGGCCGTTGTTCAGTGATGCACATTTGGTGGATCAGACTTCGCCAACCAACCCAACCGCCTCGATCGCTGCCAAAGCCGCCGCCGCGTCGTTGTCCGATGTGTCGCCAGTGACCCCAACGGCACCAATCACGACACCCTTCTTGTCGCGCACCAGCACGCCACCCGGAACTGGGATGACCTGACCGCCATAAACCCCGTTCACGGCCGCCATGAAGTAAGCCTGCCCCTCGGCCCGCGCCATCTGCGCTGTACCGGCCATTCCCAACATGACCGAGCCATAAGCCTTGCCATGGGCAATCGCGAACCGCCCCGGTGCTGCGCCATCCTCACGCTCGAACGCCTGTACGTGACCGCCCGCGTCCAGAACCACAACCGAAAGCGGCTTCAGCTCCATCTCACGGCCTTTTTCCAGCGCCTTGCGGATGATCGTCCGCGCCCGTCTCAGTGAAAGTGCCATCCCTGCTTTTCCTTTTTCTTGCTGTGTTCAGGGAGCGAGGCGTGGTCTCGCCCCCCATTTGTCTTCACGCGCTCAAGCTGGCCTTCAGCTCCAGACGCCGTGCATGCAATACCGGCTCTGTGTAACCCGAAGGTTGCACACGCCCCTTGAACACAAGGTCGCAGGCCGCCTGAAAGGCAACCCCATCAAATCCGGGGGCCATTGGCCGATAGTCCGTATCGCCGGCTGTTCTGACCATCCACAACGGCGGCCATCTTCTGCATCGCATCCATCACCTGACCTTCTTCGATCACACCATGGTGCAGCCAGTTGGCCAACGCCTGAGACGAGATCCGGCAGGTGGCTCGGTCTTCCATCAGCCCCACGTCGTTGATGTCAGGTACTTTCGAGCAGCCAACGCCCTGATCGACCCAACGCACCACATACCCTAGGATGCCTTGCGCATTGTTCTCGATCTCGCGGGTGATCTCTTCGTCGCTCAAGTTGCGACCACCAAGCAGCGGCACAGTCAAAAGATCAGCCAATGTTCCACGCGCCCCACCAGCGGCCAGCTCATCCTGCCGCGCAAGCACATCAACCTTGTGGTAATGCGTCGCGTGAAGGGTCGCCGCCGTCGGCGACGGTACCCGTGCACAGGTCGCACCCGACTGCGGATGGCCAATCTTGGCTTCCAGCATCTCGCCCATGCGATCCGGCATGGCCCACATGCCTTTGCCGATCTGCGCACGCCCCTTAAGGCCACAAGTCAGGCCAATGTCGACATTGCGGTCCTCATAGGACGCGATCCAAGGCGTGTTCTTGATGTCGCCCTTGGGCAGCATCGGGCCTGCTTCCATCGAGGTGTGGATTTCGTCGCCCGTCCGGTCAAGGAATCCGGTGTTGATGAACGCCACCCGGCTTTTTGCGGCCCTGATACATTCCTTGAGGTTCACCGACGTGCGGCGTTCTTCATCCATGATGCCCAGTTTCACGGTGTTGCGCGGCAGGCCCAGGATGTCCTCGACCATATCAAAAATCTCAACCGAGATAGCGACCTCTTCAGGTCCGTGCATCTTGGGCTTCACCACATAGACCGAGCCATGGACCGAGTTGCCCCCTTCGCGCTGCAGGTCATGCATCGCGATCATCGTGGTGCAGAGCGCATCCAGCAGCCCTTCGCCGACCTCATTGCCTTCGCTATCCAACACGGCGGGGTTGGTCATCAAGTGGCCGACGTTGCGCACCAGCATCAGCGAGCGGCCCTTGACGCTGCCCGTGCTGCCGTCTGCAGCAGTGTAGCTCAGATCGTCAGATAAGGTGCGGGTAAAGGTCGAACCGCCCTTAGTCACCTCTTGGGCCAGATCGCCCTTCATCAGGCCCAGCCAGTTGCCATAAGCCAACGCCTTGTCTTCGGCATCGACGGCAGCGACGGAATCTTCGCAGTCCATGATTGTCGACAGAGCCGATTCCAGTGCGCACGTCGGCAATGCCCGCCGGATCGGTCGAGCCAATGTTCGAACTTGCATCGATCATGATCTGGATGTGCAGCCCATTGTTTTTGAGCAAAACGAAATCCGGTTTATCGGCCGCGCCGCCATGGCCCACAAATGCGCCTGCATTTGACAGTGCTGGAATCAAAGTACCATTCACGACGCTCACGCCGTCAACATCACTCCACGACCCGCTGGCCAGTGGAACTGCATCATCTAGAAACCCTTTGGCCCAGGCAATCACGCGCGCGCCGCGCGCCGTGTCATAGCCCCTACCCGACGGCAGATCGCCCATGGCGTCGGTGCCATAGAGCGCGTCATATAGGCTGCCCCACCGCGCGTTTGCCGCGTTCAGAGCAAAGCGCGCATTGGTGATCGGCACCACCAGCTGCGGGCCGGGAATGTGGGCGATCTCGGGGTCAACATTGGCCGTGTCGATAGAGAACGCATCGCCTTCTTTGACCAGATAGCCAATCTCGCGCAGAAACGCCTCATATGCGACGGCGTCCGCATCGCGGTTGGCCTGATGCCAGGCGTCAATACGGCTCTGGATCTCAGCGCGTTTACCCAGCAAGGCGCGATTCTTCGGCCCAAGCTCGGCCATCATACGTGCCAGACCGGCCCAGAAATCGCCCGCCTCGACACCCGTTCCCGGCAACGCCTGCCCTTCGACAAACGCCACAAACTCGGACGCGACCTGCAACCCTGCCCGGTTTTCTCTGACACTCATTGCGCTCTCCCTCTGGCGGCCCCTCTGGCGGACCGTGTACAACAGTATGCAGTCCCAGATAGATCGAAAGTTTCCGATAGGCAACTTTTGTCGCCGCGTCGAAACTGTGCTGTTTTGGTGAATGCAGTTTCAAATGGCACCGAACAATCGCCACTCGAATGATTGGCAAACCGGACCGGCTTGCGGCTCCTTGACGAACCCCATAACGTCACCCGAAACTCCTATCATCCAGAGGCCCCCATGCGCGACGCTGCCCCGACCACGATCTACCTCAAGGATTACACGCCCTTCGGATTTACCGTCGATGATGTGCATCTGACATTCGATCTGTCCCCCGGTGCCACGCGCGTCACGTCGCGGATCACATTCAGCCCTAACCCGAACGCCACCGACCCGACGTTTTTCCTGCATGGCGAAGAGTTGAAGCTGATCCGGGCCAGCATCGACGGCCAGCCCGTGACACCCGACGTCACCGACAAGGGCCTGACTTGCGATGTCCCCGACGCGCCGTTTGTTTGGGAGACCGAAGTCGAGATCGACCCGGCAGGCAACACCGCACTCGAAGGGCTTTACATGTCGAACGGCATGTATTGCACCCAGTGTGAGGCTGAAGGGTTCCGCAAGATCACCTATTACCCCGACCGCCCCGATGTGATGAGCACATTCACCGTGCGCATCAACGGGTCCGAACAGGTGATGCTGTCGAACGGCAACCCCACCAATCAAGGCGAGGGTTTTGCAGAATGGCATGACCCATGGCCAAAGCCGACCTACCTCTTTGCACTGGTGGCCGGAGACCTGATCAACCATCCCGACCGTTTCACCACCAAATCGGGCAAGGATGTCGAGCTGAACATCTG
This sequence comes from Falsiruegeria sp. JB4-1, assembly GCF_055693495.1. NCBI lineage: Bacteria > Pseudomonadati > Pseudomonadota > Alphaproteobacteria > Rhodobacterales > Roseobacteraceae > Falsiruegeria > Falsiruegeria sp. JB4-1. The sequence goes on along the minus strand of NZ_JBVFTZ010000001.1, from coordinate 1,633,457 downwards.
GGTTCGCCCTGGTGACGAAAACAAATGCGCCTTTGGGATGGAGGCGCTGAAAAAATCGATGACCTGGGACGAGGATGTCTATGGCCGCGAATACGACCTGGATGTGTTCAACATCGTCGCCGTCGACGACTTCAACATGGGCGCGATGGAGAACAAGGGGCTGAACATCTTCAACTCGTCGTGCGTTCTGGCGAGCCCCGAAACCTCGACCGACGACAACTTCGAACGGATCGAAGCGATCATCGCGCATGAGTATTTCCACAATTGGACCGGCAACCGCATCACCTGTCGAGATTGGTTCCAGCTGTGTTTGAAAGAAGGCCTGACCGTCTTCCGCGACGCGCAGTTCACATCCGACATGCGCAGCGAGCCGGTCAAACGCATCCGCGACGTGATCGACCTGCGCGGGCGCCAGTTCCCCGAAGACAACGGCCCCCTGTCGCATCCCGTGCGACCCGAGAGTTTTGTCGAGATCAACAACTTCTACACCGCCACTGTCTATGAAAAAGGCGCCGAGGTGATCGGCATGCTCAAGACTCTGGTCGGCGATGAAGCCTATTCCAAGGCGGTCGATCTGTACTTTGATCGCCACGATGGCGACGCCGCCACGATCGAGGATTGGCTGGCAGTGTTTCAGGATGCCACCGGCCGCGATTTGAGCCAGTTCAAACGCTGGTATTCGCAAGCGGGAACACCTCGCGTGACAGTTTCGGACGCGTGGGCCGATGGCACCTATACCCTGACCTTGTCGCAATCGACGCCCGCGACCCCCGGTCAGGACGACAAGCAACCACAAGTGATCCCGGTCGCCGTGGGGCTGTTGGGGGCAAACGGCGATGAGGTCGCGCAAACGCGGGTGCTGGAACTGACCGAAGCGGAACAGAGCTTTACCTTCGACGGGCTGGCCGCCAAACCTGTCCCCTCAATCCTGCGAGGTTTTTCGGCCCCGGTCATTCTGGATCACGATACCACCAGCGCCCAGCGCGCTTTTCTGCTGTCGCACGACACCGATCCGTTCAATCGGTGGGAGGCAGGCCGGTCACTGGCACGCGAGACCCTGCTTGCGATGATCACTGACGGTACTTCGCCGTCGGGTGCATACCTTGACGGCGTGCAGGCAGTTCTGCGGGACGATACGCTTGATCCCGCCTATCGCGCGCTGATGCTGGGCCTGCCCGGTCAGTCGGAACTGGCCGCGGCCTTGCACGATGGCGGCACAACACCGGATCCACAAGCGATCTGGTCGGCAACTGAAACTTTGCGTCAGGCGCAAGCTCAACACATGCAGGACCTGTTGCCACGGCTCCACAGCGAAGCTCAGGTTTCGGCCAGCTATCAACCAGATGCAAATCAATCCGGCCGCCGGGCTCTTGGCGGTATGGCGCTGTCCTTGATCACTCGCTTGGATGGCGGGGCTTTGGCCAGCGCGGAATTCAGCAAGGCCGACAACATGACGCTACAACTCTCCTCGCTTGGCTGCCTGATCAAGGCAGGAAAAGGAGAGGTTGAATTGCAGGCGTTCTATGATCAATGGAAAGCGGATCGTCTGGTGATCGACAAATGGTTCGGCCTGCAGGTGTCGCTGGCTGATCCCGAGCAGACGGCCAATGTCGCACACACCTTAAGCGAACACCCCGATTTCAACTGGAAGAACCCCAACCGCTTCCGTGCCGTTTTTGGCGCGCTTGCGATGAACCATGCAGGGTTCCACCATGCCAGCGGTGCGTCTTATAAGCTGCTCGCAGATTGGCTGATCCGACTCGACCCAATCAATCCGCAGACAACTGCACGTATGTGCTCGGCCTTCCAGACATGGCGGCGCTATGACGATGCCCGCCAAACCCTGATCGGCGCACAGCTTGATCGTATCGCCGCAACACCCCAGCTGTCCCGTGATGTCACCGAAATGATCACCCGCATCCGGGGGGCATGAACCATGCGCAAGACCCTCCTTATTACAGGCGCCAGCGCCGGGATCGGCGCGGCAACGGCTCGGTTGGCGGCTGAACAGGGCTATGACCTGGCCCTGAACTATCGCAGCGACCATGCCGGGGCTGCTGCGGTAGCCGAGGCTGCGCAAGCTGCCGGCGCGCAGGTGGTGTTGTGCCAAGGCGACGTGGCCGACCCCGGCGACATCGCGCAGATTTATGCGCAGGTGGACGCGGCCTTCCCGCGTCTCGACGGTCTGGTGAACAACGCCGGCGTTGTCGATGTGGCCGCCAAGGTCACTGACCTGACCCACGAGCGGCTGCGCCGGATGTTCGACATCAATGTGATAGGCGCCATGCTGGTCGCGAAAGAGGCAGTGCTGCGAATGCAAGCCCATGGTCAGGGTGGGTCTATTGTCAACATTTCTTCCGCCGCTTCCCGCCTTGGATCGGCCAATCAATATGTCGACTACGCGGCCTCAAAAGCAGCAATCGACATTTTCACCAAAGGCTTGAGCGATGAGGTCGCGGCACAAAATATCCGCGTCAATGCGATCCGCCCCGGTTTGATCGAAACTGACATCCATTCCAAGGGGGCGAACCGGGTCGGGCCCAAAGACTTTCGCACATGGTTCCGATGAAACGGACAGGATCACCCCGAGAGGTCGCAGACGCCGTGCTGTATCTGCTATCGGACCAGGCCTCTTACGTCACCGGAACCTGCCTGGACGTATCAGGCGGAAGATGATGACCGAGCCCTATTCGTTTGTGCGCCACCATAGGCAACCAAAGACGGTGGCGATCCTGATCATGGTCTACTCTGGCCTGATTGCCCTGATGGTGCTGTTTGATGCCGCATGGTGGATTGCCGGTGGGTTGGCATTGGTTACTCTGCCGACGCTGTGGGATCTGGCACAAAACACGGCCGCAGGTTTGTCCATCGATGGGCAGGGCTTACGCTGGTTCAGCGGGAAACGCACTGCGCAGGTTGACCTGAACGAAATCGATTTTGTTCGCATGGGCACCCGTTGGGATTTTTCAGTACGAGTCACCTTGTATCTAAAAACAAACAAGCGTGTCCGCTTACCATATGACAGCCTGCCCCCTCATCGCGACCTGGAATTCGCGTTCCAGGCACACGGTTTACGTGTAGAGAGACACCACTTCACCATTCTTTAGGGAATGTGGCGACCTTTCACCTGCTAATCCACAAAGCTGTCCTGAAACTCCCCAGCTTGGACACGATTGTGCCGCAAACCAGCGTCAGCTTTGCACGGAGTAAGAACCCGTTTTCGGAGCAGCAATGTTTCACCGCCCAAGCACCAGGTCCAGCCGTTTTATGTCTCGCTTTCGCGATTTGCTGTCCCGTCGCAGTCCTGAATTTCGGTCAGGTAACTTCCAAGCTCGGGCGGTCTCCAAACCCTTCCGCATCGAGGATCACCTATCTGTTCCGATGGCAGACATATCCCACAGCGAAACAACGGCAAGTGAGCTGCAAAACCGGGGTAGGTTTCTGGCCAGACAGGACCTTTGGGAAGAACTTGCGCGAGAAATTGAAGTTGCCGACGCCGATAAGCACGTGTTGGCCGACGGGGCCCCTGCAGCAGATTTGCTGGCGTATGGCGCCCGCTCGGATGTTGTTCAGGCCGCCGAGCACGCCTTGATGGATGACGCGCTAACAAATTCGTCGTCTTTGGTCGAAGGCGTAATTGGCCTAGAGGAAGTTTTACTCGAAACGCCTGACAATGCGATGTTGAGCGCCGTTGTCGCGTTGGCGCACATAGATCTAGGTTGGGCATGGCGAGGGACTGGTTGGGATTCCATCGTTCCGCGGCTGAATCAGGAGCGCTGCGCTGCCCATTTTGATCGAGCGGCTGACCTGCTGGCACCATATGCCGAACGCACCCGAAACAGCGCCTTTTTGTCCACTGCCCGATGCGCCCTGTTTGCAGGCCGCCGTCTGCCCAAGGTTCGGATCGGGGACGAATACGAAAAACTTATTGATCTGGCTCCTGACAATCACCGGCATATGCGTTCAATGGGAACCCAACTGTTGCCACGATGGTTCGGAAGCTATGAAGAATTGGAGCTTGAAGCCCGCCGAACCGCATCACGGACACAAGCCACTTGGGGTGCCGACGGCTATACTTGGGTGTATTTCGACGCCATCGCGCTGGACGAAGGTGCTTGTGGCAGAGTTGATGTCGAGTTCTTTGTGGATGGCCTAAGAGACATCATCAAAACTCGCCCGGATCAGGAAATGATAAATCTTCTGGCAGCCTACTGCTCTGTTGCCCTGCGCGCAGGAATGGGGCTGGATGAAGCGGGAGATTTGGTTCGGGTCCAGATATGCGACAACGAACGCTGGTTGATCCGCGATCATCTGACAGAAGTCCATCCGATGATCTGGGCCCATGCAGCGGATGGCTTTGATAACAACGTACGGATCACCTCACCCAGTCGCTTTGCGGCACGTGGGCGGGCAGACGCATTGCAGGTAATCGCGGATCTTTTCCGAGACGAAATCAACCGTGGACTGCGGGTAACCTTTACCCCCAACGGACCACAATTGGACGCCGGATGAATCAACGTCTCTGGCAAAAAAACAGCTTTGCTGAAGGCTCCAAAGAGATCTGATCGCAGTCTGTCGTCCAACAGCCAAGCGTTGTTTTCTACTTCCTTTCCCTTCCCTCCCCTCTACTGGGTGTCGCCACACTGCGCCGTTCTGCTCTTGCCCTGCAGCGCGCAGCGGCCTAGAAGGCGGATTGAACCAAGCGGACAAGAGAAAAAGCCATGTTGGACCTGACTTTCGACACCCCAAAGGTAAAGACCATCGCCGGAGCCAAACACGATTGGGAACTGGTGATCGGGATGGAGGTACACGCGCAGGTTTCGTCGAACGCCAAACTGTTTTCGGGCGCATCGACTCAATTCGGCGCCGAACCGAACTCGAACGTGGCCTTCGTGGACGCTGCTATGCCTGGAATGCTGCCAGTGATCAACGAGTATTGCGTCGAGCAGGCCGTTCGTACTGGTCTGGGCCTCAAGGCCGATATCAACCTGAAATCGGCGTTTGACCGTAAGAACTATTTCTACCCCGACCTGCCTCAAGGCTATCAGATTTCCCAGCTGTACCACCCCATCGTGGGCGAAGGCGAAGTGCTGGTTGAAATGGGCGACGGCACTGCCCGTCTGGTGCGCATCGAGCGTATCCACATGGAGCAGGACGCGGGCAAGTCGATCCACGACATGGACCCCAACATGTCGTTTGTCGATCTCAACCGCACCGGCGTCTGCCTGATGGAAATTGTCTCTCGCCCCGATATTCGCGGCCCCGAAGAGGCCGCCGCCTATATCGCCAAGCTGCGCCAGATCCTGCGCTACCTGGGCACCTGCGACGGCAACATGCAAAACGGCAACCTGCGCGCGGACGTCAACGTCTCGATCTGCCGTCCCGGTCAGTATGAGAAGTACATGGAAACACAGGACTTCTCGCACCTGGGTACCCGTTGCGAAATCAAGAACATGAACTCGATGCGCTTTATTCAGCAGGCGATCGATGTCGAAGCCCGCCGTCAAATCGCAATCGTCGAAGGTGGTGGTACGGTCGATCAGGAAACCCGCCTCTATGATCCGGACAAGGGCGAAACCCGCTCGATGCGGTCCAAGGAAGAAGCGCATGATTACCGCTACTTCCCCGACCCCGACCTGCTGCCGCTGGAGATCGAACAGGCTTGGGTCGATGACATCGCGAGCAATCTGCCGGAACTCCCGGACGCCAAAAAGGCGCGCTTTATCGCGGACTTTGGCCTGACCGACTATGATGCCTCGGTTCTGACGGCCGAAGTGGAATCGGCGGCCTATTTCGAAGAAGTCGCTAATGGCCGTTCGGGCAAATTGGCCGCCAACTGGGTCATCAACGAGCTCTTTGGTCGCCTAAAAAAGAAGACCACGAGATCACCGACAGCCCCGTGTCCCCGGACCAATTGGGTGGCATCATTGATCTGATTAGTTCAGACGCCATTTCGGGCAAGATCGCCAAGGACCTGTTTGAGATCGTCTACACCGAAGGCGGCGATCCGTCTCAGATCGTCGAAGAGCGCGGCATGAAACAGGTGACCGATACCGGCGCCATCGAAGCCGCCCTGGATGACATCATCGCAGCCAACCCAGCGCAGGTCGAAAAGGCCAAAGTAAACCCGAAACTGGCGGGCTGGTTCGTGGGTCAGGTGATGAAAGCGACCGGCGGCAAGGCCAACCCCAAGGCGGTCAACCAACTGGTGGCGCAGAAGCTGGGCCAATAACAGGAAAAGCTGACCATCAGAATTTTCCAAGGGCGGCGCGGATGTGCCGCCTTTTTTTTCGCGGCCAGGTCAATCATACATCCAGCGACTTGACCTGTTTTCCCGCCTGGGCAGATTCAAAATACAGCTTTGATTGGTTTTAATAGGTTACATGTTCAAGAAAACGTTTGTTGGGCTCGCAGCCGTTTCCGCAGTTGTCACCGGCACTTCCCTTTTCCTCACCCGTGACACCGCAGCTACTCACTCCACCTTGCAAGCCAGTGCTCTCCCCTCTGATCCCGACCCGCGCGTTTTTCGCCGACGCCTACGAGACCTAGGACTATGTGGTCTACGGAGACGCGCAATTGACAGCTTACCGCAAAAGCAGCCTTCTGGAGCGCCGCGTTCAGGTCGCCGAATACGCGCCCGACTTTGTTGATTAACTTTACAACTGTTGCTCGACCGGCAGCAGTGCGGTGATACCCACCACCAGTTGCTTCCCGAATGTGGCGCCCGGCTCGGCTGTTTTCACGGTGATCTGATCGGGCTGCTCATAGCGCCATTGAAGCCGATCGCTGTCATCCAACGTGATACGATAGGTGTAATCTGCCAGCCCTTGCTCCAGCTCGGACAGGGTATCGCGCGCGAATTGCTGACTGGCCATGAACACGCCCAGTTCGGTGTTTTGCTTGATCGACACTGGGGTCCAAGTTCAGCGAGCCCACAAACACAGTGTCGTCGATCACCGCCAGCTTGGTGTGCATGACAACGCCGATCTCGGACTCTGCCGGAACCAGCCCAAGCGCTTGCAGCGAATCTGCGCGCAGCTCATACAGTTCGACCCCTGCCTTTAGCAGATTCACCCGGTGCCTGCGGTATCCTGCGTGAACATAGGTATGGTTGGTCGCCGCCAGCGAGTTAGTGACGATCCGAACCCGCACTCCGCGCTGTGCCAAATCGGACAACAGCCGAGCGCCATAGTCTTCGGGAACAAAGTAAGGCGTCAGCAGAATGACTTCGTGTTTGGCATCCCGCATCCGCGCCAGCAAAGTCTCGGCAAGGGGCCTGGGCCCTCCCCGCACCGGCTGCTTTAGCTTTTCTGGCGGGTCAACCACCAGTTCGGCCCGCCCGCGATAGAGCGGCACCGCCGAGGTGCCGATCTGACGGATATATCGGTTTTCTACCGCATCATCATAGACTTGGCGCGCCGGCTTCAGTTCTGCGGTCAATTCTACCCGAGCTTCGCGCAATTCCTGCGCGCTTGCGGGCTCATACAGGCTGCTCAAAGGCACGGCCCAGCCGTCGTTCCAATAACGGTCGAATTCTTCACCGATCTCAGAAACCGGCGGCCCCACCACCAGCAGATCAAAATCGGCAAACTCGGAATTGGTGTTGAGCTGAAAATACTCGTCCGCAATGTTCCGCCCCCCGATGATGGCAAAGGCTTGATCCGCGGCGAAGGATTTGTTGTGCATTCGTCGATTGACCCGCGAGAACTCCAAGGCCATGCCCACCGGTTTGGGCCAGGGGCGTGCCGCCGGATTGTAAATTCGCACCTGAATGTTGTCGTGTGCATCAATCAGGGCAAGGCTACTGTCCTCCACGGTGGTAAAAAAATCATCCAACAGAAACCGCACTCGCACTCCGCGATCGGCTGCCCTGAGCAAAGCGTCGGCGATTAACGATCCACCTAAGTCCGGCTTCATTAGAAAATACTGTAGATCCAGCGTGTCTTGAGCACCTTCGATCAACCGTAACCGGGCGCCCAGGGCCTGATCCCCATCCGGCAGCGGCACGAACCCCGCCTGCCCTTGTGACAAGCGAGCTGCCGCACTTGCAAGGGTAGAATGCGGAGCATTGCGCGCCTGAGTGACGGGAGTAACCTGATCAAGCGGTGTCTCGGAGCAAGCCTGCAGGCAAACTAAGGCTACGCCAACCAAAACGCCTTGAATGAAACCCGTTTTTTGCACCACGCCCTTGCCCATCGCCTCGCCCTTCCTCCTTGGAAGGGATCATTGGTGTCACCTTAGACCGGCCCTTTCCCCGCGAACAGGTCTTTTACCTGCGCGTTAACCTGCTAGATTGCCGCGACACGAAGTTCCGGGAAGCACCATGCATCGCTACGAATACAAAGTCGTTCCTGCGCCGTCCAAAGGCACCAAAGCAAAAGGCGTGAAAACGCCCGAAGGGCGCTTTGCCCTGACTGTTGAACAGCTGCTCAATCAGATGGGCGCCGACGGGTGGGAGTTTCAGCGCGCAGAGTTGTTGCCCAGCGATGAACGGACAGGCCTAACAGGATCGGTTCAAAACTGGCGCAATGTATTGGTGTTCCGTAGGAAAGTAGCACCGGATATGCCAACCGACGATCCTGATGACGAAATTGCCGCGAGACCGGTGCCTGGCCCAATATCCGAACCTGCACCCGTTGCAGCGCCTGCCCCGATCTCTGAGGCCCCTCAAGACCCGCCCCTGGCATCTGGCGCTGAACGCATGCTCAAAGACAATGGTGTAGAAGAACTGAGTGATGTGTCCGGAATGACAACCGCGCTCAAGAATCGTGCCGAACAGCAGTCTGCCGAAGTCGAAACATCCGACACCGACGACGGCGACGCCCCCAAGAGGGACGCCTGATCCGCAATCCTTTGCCAATTGGAGTCGAGCAAACGGTGCTTCATCTGACCATTTCAGATCTAGGAACACTTGCTGTCAAAGTCTCTCTCTCCAATGGCAGGATATTTCAAACGTCAATATCCAGCGCCAGCGCGTGAATACGCGGTACAATGTCGCCCAGGGCGGTATGCACAGCTCGATGACGTGCAACACGCGATTTGCCCACAAAGGCCGCTGAACGGATTCGCACATTGAAATGGCTTTCACCACCTTCTTGGTAACCCGCGTGACCGCGGTGGCTTTCGCTGTCGTCAACTACCTCCAAATCCGTTGGACTAAAGGCGGTTTCCAGCCGATCCCGGATCTCTTCTGTTATGCTCATTGGTGTTTTCTTTCCTTATTTCACGGTTTTTTTTGCCGTGCCCTCTTCTATCTGGCGCCACTTAGATTAAACTCCTGCCTCCGAGTCGAGAAGTTGCGTTCGAAAGGTATCCGTCATGGCCAAATCAGATCCCTTTGGGTTCGATATGTCTGTCTCCTCAGCAAAGAAAAAGAACCCGCGCGGACGTCGGGGCATGTCGGGAGCATCCGAAACTTCGGTGCGTGTCTGCGAGCATGAGGGTTGCGAAGAACCAGGCAAGTTTCGCGCCCCCAAAGCGCCAGACGTTCTGGATGATTTTTTCTGGTTCTGCCAGCAGCACGTGCGCGAATACAACCTCAAATGGAACTTCTTTGACGGCACCACCGAGGCCGAGCTGAACGCACAGCAATCCAAGGACAAGGTCTGGGAACGCGAGACCAAACCCATGGGCGACCCCGAAGCACGCGCCTGGGCCCGTCTTGGCATCGAGGACCCGCATCAGGTTTTGGGCGCCAACGGCACGCAGAACAAGGGCCGCACATCCGGTGGCGGCGGCAAACGCCTCCCCCACCGAGCGTCGCGCTGTCGAGATTCTGGAAGCCAAAGACAGCTGGACCAAGGCCGAGGTGCGCAAAGCCTATAAAAAGCTGATCAAGGTCCTGCACCCAGATATGAACGGCGGCGATCGCAGCCAGGAAGAACAGTTGCAAGAAGTCGTCTGGGCTTGGGATCAGATCAAGGACAGTCGCAACTTCAAGTAAACGGCAGGTGTCTGCAAACCAGTTTTACCCTTGTACGGACCACTTGTTGACCTTCACCGCCTTCGGCTGGGGCGATGAAGGTTCTGTGAAAGGAAGCCTTTGAGCATTTCTTTTTCATAGTTCGGGGTTTTTACAGTGCCGAAAACGCTTGTCTTTCTGGGGGGATCAGCGCGAAAGCACATAGAGGTCGGAGTGGGTACCTTGATCAAAGGCCCGCTCGACTACGAGCTGAGCCACCCAAACAAGCCGCACTTCGCCAATGCGCTGTGAACCCGGAATGCAATTGCTCCACGGGCCCGGCACTGGCTGGTCTTTTTAGTCATTTCAGCGGCTCGCTGCTTTCGTTCAAGACATACGCAATCGTCCCCCATTCCGCAGGCCGATGCCGCAGTTCACAAGTGGTGGTCAACATACGCAGATTTCTAAGCAATCTTGGGTGCCCACCAGTTTCGGCGATGCGCCACATCCCACATGCCCTAGACGTCTTTGAAGCGGACGAAACAAAATTCGAAGACATAAATGCAGCGTGGTCGTCGAAGTACTTTGGCCAAAGGTTTCGGCGGTCGCCCTTTTGGAGCGTTGCCGCGAAAGCCCAGCGTCAGCGTGCCTCCTCAATCGGGCCTTTCCACCCAGACATTTCCCAACTCAACGAACCTTTATACGGGACACTCCCGCGCCCGAGCAGACCTGACTACGTCAGCCCCGCTAGCGGGCTTGGGCCGGGCGCCTCGCTAATTGCTCGGCGCGGTCGCGCTGGACGCGCCCATATTGCCACAATTACCGACTACCGAGCGTAGCGAGGCCCGGCCCAACAGGAGGAGGGCATCTGTGATGCACGAACGACGGGCGGGAGAGCCCCCGGACCACCTGCCTCCAAGGGCAGACAGGGGCGCCAAGCTCGAGCTTGGGCCCGAAAACTTCGAGACAAATTTAAAGTTGTCTCCTACCCTCCTTGGTTGCGCTGCAAGCTCTCCAGCACCTGATCAATCGAGAAACTGGCAGGTTTCTGACGCGGCGGGTAGTCTTGGAATGTCCCCAGGAACTGCGCGACAAAAGCTTGGGCTAAGCACCAGCAGATAAGTGCGATCCAGACGCCATTTCGAATACCCGATCGACTCGTGTTCAGCGCGCTCAAATGGATCCGAATACAGATCAATGATCTTGGGCAGACGCAAGAACGTCAGCGGCTCCTGCCAGACATCAAACCCATGAGCCCGCTGTTCGGCAAAAACCACCTTCCACCGGTTGTAGCGCAGGTTCATCAAATCCCCGCCGTCCGAGAAATACAGGAATTCGCGCCGGGGGCCTTCTTCGGCTTCGCCTCGGAAATACGGCATGAAGTCATAACCATCCAGATGCACCGGCTCATTGCCCTCGCCAAAGGGGGCCTCGGACAGCATTCGCTCCTTCATATCGGTATCGCCAAGGGCGGACATGACCGTCGGAAACCAATCCAAGTGGCTGATGATCTGGTTCGACCGGCTGCCGGGTTCGATCACACCGGGCCACTTGATCATCATGGGGACGCGAAACCCGCCTTCCCAATTGTCGTTCTTTTCGCCACGGAACGGCGTGGTACCGCCATCAGGCCAACTGAACACTTCGGCTCCGTTGTCGGTCGAATACATGACAACCGTATTGTCTGCGATGCCTAGCTCATCAAGCTTGTCCAGCATTTGCCCGACCATCTTGTCATGCTCGACCATCCCGTCCGGGTAAACACCCAGCCCGGTCACGCCCTCGCTTTCTTCCTTGAGGTGCGTATGAATGTGCATCCGCGTAGTGTTGTACCACAGGAAAAAGGGTTTCTCCTGCTCGGCGGCCCGATCGATGAAATCCAGCGCCCCTGCCGTGACCTCTTCGTCGATGGTCTCCATACGCTTGCGAGTTAAGGGTCCGGTGTCTTCGACACTGCCGTCGGCAGACGATTTGATAACCCCGCGCGGTCCAAAATTTTCTCGGAATTCAGGGTCTTGTGGATAATCCGAATTTTCCGGCTCTTCTTCGGCATTCAGGTGATAAAGATTGCCAAAAAATTCATCAAATCCGTGGTTTGTAGGCAAGTGCTCATCCAGATCACCCAGATGGTTCTTGCCGTATTGGGCTGTCATGTAGCCTTTGGACTTCATGTATTCTGCGATTGTGGGGTCTTTTTCGCTGATCCCCTCTTTGGCGCCCGGCAGTCCGACCTTGAGCAATCCGGTGCGAAAACCCGACTGTCCGGTCACGAAAGAAGCGCGCCCTGCGGTACAGGATTGCTCGCCATAGCCGTGGGTGAACAACATCCCCTCTTTCGCGATGCGGTCGATGTTGGGGGTCTCATACCCCATCATGCCCTGATTGTAGGCGCTGACATTCCAATATCCGATGTCGTCTCCCCATATGACCAGGAAATTCATCGGTTTCTCTTGGGCTAATGCGGCCCCAGTGCCTGCAAGGCTAAGAGCACCTGCCAGCAACGTTCTTCCAAAATGTGTAAGTACAGTCATTTTTCTCCCCAAAAACAACCAAAGTTGAGTTTCTGGATCGCCGGTCATTTTTTGAACAACAACCCGGTTAAACACAGACAGCATAGCGCGCGATCCGCATTGGCTCTAGTGTTTTGATACGTTGAGTCTCAAAAACAGCGACCACCAATCGCAGAAGACAACAACTAATTCCGTCAGATGTGACGTATTCCGGCCGGTTGATAAGTCCAGTTCACAACCTTTTTTGGACACAGCCGTCAGGAACGTCCGGTTCCCCTTGCCCTTGCCCCAAAGATGTTGCACCAAACGCAAGTTCATGCCCCACAGACAGGGGCCGAGAGGATAAGGACGATTGGCATGGCTGACGGTTTGATCGACATCAACGCAAAACCCACCGAAGAAATCTCGGTCCGTGAGGTGTTCGGCATCGACACCGACATGACGATCAAGGGGTTTGCCGAGCGCTCGGACCGCGTGCCCGAAATCGACCACACCTACAAGTTCGACCCCGACACCACGATGGCGATCCTGGCCGGATTCAGCCACAACCGTCGTGTCATGGTTCAGGGCTACCACGGTACGGGCAAATCGACCCACATCGAACAGGTCGCCGCGCGCTTGAACTGGCCCGCCGTCCGTGTGAACCTGGACAGCCATATTTCCCGTATCGACCTGATCGGCAAGGACGCGATCAAACTGCGCGACGGCAAGCAGGTCACCGAATTCCACGAGGGCATCCTGCCCTGGGCCCTGCGCAACCCGGTTGCGATCGTGTTCGACGAATACGACGCAGGCCGTGCTGACGTGATGTTCGTGATCCAGCGCGTTCTGGAACACGACGGTAAGCTAACGCTAATGGACCAGAACGAGATCATCACGCCCAACCCGCACTTCCGCCTGTTTGCCACCGCAAACACCGTGGGTCTGGGTGATACCACCGGCCTCTATCACGGTACCCAGCAGATCAACCAGGCCCAGATGGACCGCTGGTCGCTGGTCGCGACGCTGAACTACCTCAGCCACGACGCCGAGACGATGATCGTCCTGTCGAAGGCACCGCATTACAACACCGCCGATGGCCGCAAGACCGTCAGCCAGATGGTCACCGTTGCGGACCTGACCCGGACCGCCTTCATGAACGGCGATCTGTCGACCGTCATGTCGCCACGGACCGTGATCAACTGGGCGCAAAACGCCGAGATCTTCCGCGATGTGGGCTATGCTTTCCGCCTGTCGTTCCTGAACAAATGCGACGAGCTGGAGCGCCAGACCGTAGCCGAGTTCTATCAGCGCTGCTTTGACGAGGAACTCCCCGAAAGCGCCGCCAGCGCGAGCATGGGGTAAGCCCCTCGCTCCCCACACGGCGTTCGCAAAGGGGGGACGTGATGCACATCGGTTTGATCGGAGGCATTGGCCCGGCAGCCACGGCAGCTTATTACCTCAAGCTGTCTGATCGTTGTCGCGCGGCCGGTGTTCCGCTTGACCTGACCATCGTCAACGCAGACATTCAGGTACTTGCGCGCAATGCGCAGACCGACCGTCGCGACGATCAGGCCCGCGTCTATGCCCATGTCATCACCCGCCTTGCGGCATCCGGCGCCAAGGTGGCGGCGATCACCTCGATCGGTGGCAGCTTTTGCGAGGATGAAACCCGCGCATTGTCTTCGTTGCCTTTGATCAGCGCGCTTGGGGCATTGGACGATCACTTTGCCAATCAGGGGATCGACACCGTCGGTATCCTGGGCACCGAGACCGTCATGCAAAGCCACCTCTACGGGCGGTTGACAAAGACCCGCACGGTTGTGCCCGAAGGTCAGATCGCCGAAGTGGGCCAAGCCTATGTAGACACCGCTCTTGCGGGGCAGGTAGGCGATGCTCAACGAGACTTGTTTTTTACTGCAGGACGCAGAATGGTTGATGAAATGGGAGCAGATGCCGTTGTATTGGCTAAGCACTGATTTGGGACTGGCCTTTGACGGCCAAAACCACTGGGTATCCGGTCATCGACGCCATCGACGTGCATGTCGATCAACTCTTCCTTCTTGCCTCTGGCGCCCTGAAACTGCAGGATTTGTCCCTATGAAAAAGCCCAACGACAACCCCGCTGATCCGTTCAAGAAGGCCCTGGCCGAGGCGACCAAGGTCATGGCCGATGATCCCGAGCTGAACGTCAGCTATACGGTTGATCCATCGGGGGTTTCGGGCGACTCGATGCGCCTGCCCCAAGTCAGCCGCCGCATGTCCCGCGAAGAGGTTCTGCTGGCGCGCGGCACCGCCGATGCTCTGGCCTTGCAACGCAAGTACCACAACGCTGAAACCCATGCCCGCTATGCCCCTCCGGGCAATATGGCGCGCGATCTCTATGAGGCGATGGAAACCGCCCGGTGCGAGGCCATGGGCGCCCGCGACATGCCGGGCACTGCATCCAACATCGACGTCAAGATCACGCATGAGGCGCTGCGCCGGGGCTATGACCAATGCACCCAGGCCGCCGATGCCCCCCTGCCCGTCGCCGCCGGGTACCTGATCCGCCATCTGGCTACGGGCCGCGACCTGCCAGCTGCTGCCGACAACGTCATGAACCTGTGGCGCGGCTTCATCGAAGAACAGGCCGGCGGGACGCTGGATAACCTTCAGGACATGCTCAGCGATCAGGCCGAGTTCGCCAAATTCGCCCGTCAGGTGATCGAAGATCTGGGCTACGGCGACCAATTGGGCGATGACCCGGATGAGCTGGACGAAGATCAGGAAGATCAGGCCGAAGACGACGCAGACGAGCAACCCGATCCCGATAGCACCGGAGACGACCAGCAAGATCAGGAAGACGCCGACGCCAATCCCGAGCAATCGCAGGAAGAGCAACAGGACCAATCCCAAGCCCAAGTCTCGATGGACGAGATGGCAGACGAGGAATTGGGCGAAGAGGCCGAGATGCCCGAGGGCGAGGCCCCACTTGAGCCGCCTGCGCCACAGCCTGTGTCAGATGCCGACCCTGACTATCTGGTCTACCTGTCCGAGCATGACGAAGAAATTGCCGCCGAAGATCTGGCCGAACCGGCCGAGCTGGAACGTCTGCGCGCCTATCTGGACCAGCAGCTCGAACCGCTCAAAGGCGCGGTGAGCCGTCTGGCCAACAAGCTGCAACGCCGCCTGCAGGCGCAACAGAACCGCAGCTGGGAATTCGACCGCGAAGAGGGCATTCTGGATGCCGGCCGTCTGGCCCGTGTTGTCGCCAGCCCGACCACACCGCTCAGCTTCAAGGTCGAAAAAGACACCGAATTCCGCGACACCGTGGTGACGCTGCTGTTGGACAACTCCGGTTCGATGCGCGGCCGCCCGATTTCGATCGCCGCGATTTGCGCCGACGTTCTGGCGCGCACGCTGGAACGGTGCAACGTCAAGGTCGAAATCCTGGGCTTCACCACCCGCGCCTGGAAAGGCGGACAAGCCCGCGAGGCCTGGCTGAACGATGGCCGCCCGCAACAGCCCGGCCGACTGAACGACCTGCGCCACATCATCTACAAAAACGCCGACGCCCCATGGCGGCGCGCGCGCCCAACCTGGGCCTGATGATGAAAGAGGGGCTCTTGAAGGAAAACATCGACGGCGAGGCGCTGGAATGGGCACACCGCCGGATGATGGCGCGGCGTGAACAGCGTAAAATCCTGATGGTCATTTCAGACGGCGCCCCAGTGGATGACAGCACCCTGTCGGTGAACCCGGCCAACTATCTTGAAAAGCATCTGCGCGATGTGATCGCCATGGTCGAAAAGCGCAAGATGGTCGAACTTCTGGCCATCGGCATCGGCCACGACGTGACCCGCTATTATGACCGCGCGGTGACTATCACTGATGTCGAACAACTGGCCGGGGCCATGACCGAACAGCTCGCAGCCCTTTTCGACAGCGACCCGCGTGCTCGCGCCCGGGTTATGGGAATGCGTCGGGCCTCCTAAGGCCTTGCTCTTCTTCTTGCCAAAAATATCTCGGGGGCGCGCGCAGTGACGAGGGCAGCGCCCCCACTTATTTTTTTAATAGCTCGCGAAACACCTGATAATCCTCGCCATAGCAATTCGAAAACAGGCCGGTCACGTCACGTGTTCGCAAAACCTCGGACCCGTCTTCGCTCAGCGTGACCTCCCAATAGGTCCGGCCGATGTATGTGCCGCCTGATGTGTGGGCATCCGTCACTGAACATAAAGTGGGGCGCCCCCCTTATCGAACAGCCGCGACACGCCAGCCTGTCCCGGGTTAGATGGATCGGTCATACTCTTGGCAATCGCTTCCGCAGCCGTTTGACGGGCACGCTCCACAAGCTCGGATTGCGTTTGCGCATATGCTGGACAGGCAAAACACAGAATAAATGCAAGGTATCGGGTCATATGGCCACCTTAGCGACGGCACGCAAATTGCCAAGGGTCACGCTTTCCCGTCTGGACATTTCTTACCCGTCGCCTCACCTTTTGCCCGAACCAAAGACAACCAGATCGAGGCCCCCATGTTTCAAAGCTTTGAGGTAACCGCCCGCCCGGAACAAGGCCCGCCCCGGTTGGCAGCCTTGCGCGCCGAACTAGCCAAGCAAGGCCTGAACGGCTTCCTCGTGCCTCGCGCTGATGCGCATCAGGGGGAATATGTGGCCGCGCGGGACGAACGGCTTGCCTGGCTCACCGGCTTTACCGGCTCTGCCGGGTTTTGCGTCGTACTGGATCAGATCGCGGGTGTTTTCATCGACGGGCGTTACCGTACCCAAGTCAAGGCGCAGGTGGCCGATGTGTACACCCCTGTCCCCTGGCCTGACATCACCCTGTCGACCTGGCTGAAGGAACAGCTCCCTGATGGTGGCAAGGTGGGCTATGACGCCTGGTTGCATTCAGCCGGTCAAATCACCCAGGCCGAAAAAGAATTGCAGGGCACAGGCATTGAACTGATCCGCACAGACAACCTGGTCGATGCCATCTGGGACGATCAACCCGCCCCACCGATGAGCCCTGTCAAAGCGCACCCAATTGAATTTGCAGGCGAAAGCGCCGCTGATAAGATGGCCCGACTGGCCGCCGGGCTGACGAACGCCGGGCACAGTTCCGCAGTGATCACCCTGCCGGATTCGATCATGTGGCTTTTGAACATTCGCGGCGCTGACATCCCCCGCAATCCAGTCGCACATGGGTTTGCCATTCTGCATGACAGCGGCGCAATGGATCTGTTCATGGCCGGTGCAAGGCTCTCGAATCTCGGTGATCATTTCCCCGAGACCGTGTCCGTTCATGACCCAGCCGAATTCTTGGTGGAAGTGGAAACGCTTGCGGGCAAGGTGCAGGTCGACGCGGGCACCGTGCCACAGAAGGTCGCCGATATCTTGGGTGATCGCATGGTGGACGCAGGTGATCCCTGCGCCCTGCCCAAGGCACGCAAGAACGCCGCTGAGATCGAAGGCTCGGCCGAGGCGCATCTGCGCGACGGGGCCGCAATTGTCGAGCTGTTGACCTGGCTTGACGCGCAAGCCCCCGGCTCTCTGACCGAGACACAGGTCGTCACCGAACTGGAGGCCCGTCGCCGCACCGACAACGCCCTGCAAGACATCAGTTTCGAGACGATCTCGGGCGCCGGTCCCAATGGCGCGATCATGCATTATCGCGTGACAGAAGAGACCGACAGCAAGCTGGAAAACGGTCACCTGCTGGTTCTGGACAGCGGCGGGCAATATCTGGACGGCACCACCGACATCACCCGCACGATCGCCATTGGCGACGTGGGCGATGAAGAAAAAGCCTGCTTCACCCGTGTCCTGAAAGGCATGATTGCCCTGTCGATGCTGCGCTGGCCTGCGGGTCTGGCTGGGCGCGACATCGAATGTGTCGCACGTTTGCCGCTGTGGCTAGCCGGGCAGGATTTCAACCACGGTGTCGGCCACGGCGTTGGCGCATATCTGAGTGTTCATGAGGGTCCCCAACGACTGGCACGCACCAGCCATGTGCCGCTGGAACCGGGCATGATTCTGTCCAATGAGCCGGGATATTACCGCGAAGGGGCCTTTGGCATCCGCATCGAAAACCTGGTGGTGGTGCAGGATGCCTCCGCGTTACCGACATCCGATCCGGAACGCACCTTCCTGTCGTGGCGTACTTTGACCTTTGCCCCCATTGACCGGCGGCTGATCGTCGTGGATATGTTGTCCGCCGAAGAACGGGATTGGCTGAATGGCTATCACCGCGACGTGGCCGACAAGATCGGCCCACGTGTGGGACCCGAGGCGCGCCAGTGGCTGGACGCAGCAACCGCGCCAGTTTGACACAAGAGGTCTGACACTTGGCTGTTACACGAGCGGGCGACAAGACCGCTCACCATGAAAGACGATGGGGAAGGAGACAATATGACAGATCACATCAAGATCCGAAAACCGGGCGGCAAGTGGAGCGTACGTTCCGGTGGGGCCATTCTTGGCGAAAGCAGCGAGGTGCTGGAACTGAGCGAAGGCGATCTTGATCCGGTGATCTACTTCCCCCGCAAGGATATTGCGATGGCGTTCCTGGACGTGTCTGACAAGACCACGCACTGCCCACATAAGGGTGATGCAACTTACTTTTCTATCGTCAACCGTTCATCAGTCACCAAGGATGCCGCCTGGTCGTATGAGGCCCCCATCGAGGCTGTGGCAGAGATAAAGGACTACCTGGCCTTTCACCTGCGCGATGGCGTGACGGTGGAACAGCTCTGAAGCGGGCGGCAAAGGAATTTTGCAATCCAATCCATAGCTAAGAATTTCGAAACGGGGTGAATTGCCTGAACAGCAAACTCCGTTTCGTTCCTTCAATCCTTTAGAAACGTCATCCTGATCAGTTCTCAGATCGACTTTCTATGGGTTGTCATCAGTGTCGCGTATCGTGACCATCGCATAACGGTCCCCAAGACGTGCATTTGGTACTTTTGAGAAAGAGACGATGACGTCAGAGAACGACGTCTTTCTCTATAGCCTCCTCGACAAAGACAGCTTAGGCCAATTGTCCAATGGTTTTTCCAACCGATCGGGCGCACCCCTTACTCGCCTTAATGACCGCGACGTATCCGAGATGCCTACCCTCCCCAAACATATCCAAAGCTCTGAGTATCAAGATCTGGAACGTTACGGGTCAGACGAATTTTAGACAATTGATTGCCGTCAACGGCTGGCCAAGCCATGGGCAATTATCGATATGCAATGGTCGTGTTGAGATCACGACCAAAAATCAGCGGCAACACTCTTGTACGCTACGAGTGCTCCTCGGCCGCAGTCGCCGCTAGCGCCCGGTTATATGCCTTGAGTGCATCTATGTGGAACAATGCACCCACCAGCTTAGGCGGCATATTCTCCTTTGGGACAACAACCGGAATAAATGGCACGTCCGCCCGGTCAAAGAAGGGCATTGCCGCCTCGAGCGTGGCGCTGGCCTCTACGCACAGTCCTTCGCCGATCATGCGTTCGCAGGTCTCGACATCAGCGCAGCGCGGGTCATCCAGCGCGCGCATTACTGAAGAACATCGCATCAAAGCAAGCAAATACGCTTGCGGACCCGCCGCGAGATGGATGTTCCTTCGTTCTAGCTGTGTCAAAAAGAACGAGCGATCGACCAGCCGTGACGCAAGGGCCGTGGACATCGAAACAGAAACCATGACCGCAATCCCGATCTGCCAGTCTCCTGTCAATTCAAACACGATGAGCGTCGTCGAAATCGGTGCGCCCAAGACGGCGGCGGCCACGGCGCCCATTCCGGCAAAGGCATAAAGCGTGTGCGTGCCAGAAACATCTGGCAGCAACCCTGTAGCGACCAGGCCAAAAGCCAAGCCAGACAAGGCACCCACCATCAATGACGGTGAAAAAACCCCACCCCCCATGCGACCACCAAAGGTAATGGCAACTGCAATGGTTTTGAGCACGGCAAAGATGATCGCGTTGTGCAAAAGTAGATCGCCGCTCAAGGCCAACGTCGTCGTCTCATACCCAACACCAATGATATGGGGGAACCATATTGCCAACCCTCCCAACATGGCGCCCGATATCGCAGGGCGTAACCAGCGCGGTAAGCTGAACTTGGCTTGAAAATGGTTGGCCAGATCTTCGGCCAGAAAAATCGAACGCATCAAGGCAACCGCGATCACCCCACACAACAGGCCAAGCAACAAAAATGCTGGCAATTCAACGTAGAACTTCAGCGACCCCGGCGTGTTCAGCACAAATTCAGTGACATCTCCGAATTCGAGCCTGTTGATCACTGTGCCCGCCACAGAAGCAATGACGATTGGGGCAAAGGCGTGGACAGCAAAATGGCGAAGCACCACTTCAAGCGCGAAAAGAGCACCTGCTATGGGCGCGTTGAAGCTTGCGGAGACCGCAGCGGCGACCGCGCACCCTAGGAGATCACGACCGGTAATGCCATCAGCGTTGATCCGGTCGCTGACCCAGGTTGATACAACACCGGCCATATGTACCACGGGACCCTCGCGCCCGGTTGACCCGCCAGAGCTCAACGTTATCCAAGAGGCCAGCATCGATGCGATACCCGCCTTCTTCTCGACCCTTCCGTCGGTTAAGGCAGCCCCTTCGATGACGTCCGCAACCGAGCGAACCCGACCATCTTCGGTAAACTTGTGCAGGATTACACCGACAATCAATCCACCGACAATCGGAATACACAGAACCCAGTACCACGGTAGTTGTTCTGCAAAACTGTGCAGAAACTGTACGTCTTCTGTCCCGTAAAGAGTGGCCTGCAAAGCGTTGATTGCCTTGCGAAAGAACAAAGCAGCAAATCCGGCAACAATACCGATAACCAAGGCTATGAACCAAAACTGTATCTGGCTTGGACCACGATGGCGCATCACACGCCAACCGTCTTTGATGGCCGCCATGGCCAATGTGATCTGCTGCTTGAGCAAGCTTCTGGTAGAAGGGGTCATGCGCGACCTCAGGACATCTCTTAAACCTGTTTAGGACACTGAGAGTTAACAGAAAAGGAGCATTCCCGCCTAGGGGCGCTGGAAAGACGTCAATTTTTGCTACTGTCGAGCTTGTGTCTCAGGCCCCTAATTGCGTGAGATCGCCCCATATTACGTACGCCTTGTCCATCGAACCCTATAAAATGCCTGACTGGTACCAAGTTCACAGCCCTGCCCATGTAAGAAGCTCAGCAATCGGCAGTAAAAGTCAGGACGTCAGCAAAGCCCTCGCCGCCGCCCGCGCCTCGTCCGTGATGGTGTCGCCAGCAACCATTCGGGCAATCTCGTCCACGCGTTCATCCGTCGACAAAGGCACAACCGATGACAGGGTCGCATTGTTTTGCACCTGTTTCTGCACGCGCCAGTGATGTTGACCTTGCGCCGCAACCTGAGGGGAATGCGTGACCACCAAAACCTGACCGCCTTGAGCCAACGAGGCAAGACGCCGTCCCACCGCATCGGCAGTTGCACCACCAACGCCGCGATCGATCTCGTCAAAAATCATTGTTCGTGCACTGTCGTCGCCGGTCAGGCACACCTTGAGCGCTAGCAGGAAACGACTGAGCTCGCCACCTGACGCGATTTTGTTTAGCGGACCGGCTGGTGCGCCCGGGTTAGTCGCTACGGTAAAGGCGACCAAGTCGTAACCTTCAGGACCAGCTTCGCCTCTGGTCAGTTTGGTTTCGAACACAGCGCGCTCCATCTTGAGCGGCGCCAACTCTGACATAACCGAAACATCCAACTGCCCTGCTGCGTCAGTCCGAGCCTTCGACAGGGCATCAGCTGCATCGTCATAGGCGACTTTGGCTTCGGCTAACTCTGCTTCTAGCCGGGCCAAGTCAGCGTCCCCAGCGTCAAGAGCATTCAGTTTTTCGCGCAGCGTCTCTGCGTAGTTGCCAAGTTCGTCAGGCAATACGTCATGTTTTCGGGCCAAGGCCCTGATGGCAAACAGGCGTTCTTCAGTTGTTTCCAATTCTGCCGGATCAAATTCAAGGGCATTCAAACAGCTTTCAACGCCAGATTGGGCTTCTCCCAATTCGATAATGGCGCGTCCCAAGGCGGCCAATGGCTCCTCCAACTGACCACCCGCCTCGGATGAAACGCCTTCGAGCCAACGCAACGCATCAGACATCGCGCCTTCGGCGCCCTCTCCGCCCAACAGAGCAAAGGCCCGGGCCACGTCATCGCGGATCTTCTCTGCACCTTGCATCAAGCGGCGGCGCGCATCCAAATCTGCATCTTCGCCTGCAACCGGATCCAGTTGATCCAGTTCAGCCACCGCATGGCGTAGAAACTCTTCTTCGGCCCGAACAGCATCCAGCGCAGATTGCGTCGCATCTACTGCTTTTCGAGCCTTGGCCATATGCGTCCAGCTCGCTCGAGTAGTCGTCAACATTCCATCAAGCTTGGCAAACGCGTCCAACATGGCCCGATGACCGCGCGCGTTCAAAAGACCCCGATCATCATGTTGACCGTGCAGTTCGATCAATGTCTCAGACAGAGTGCGCAGCACCTCTCCCGAACAGCGGCGATCGTTAACCCACGCCGTTTTGCGCCCGTCAGCGGTATTCACACGGCGCAAAATGAGTTCTTCCCCGGTTGGCAAACCTGCTTCGGCAAGGATGTCATGTGCCGGGTGTCCCGCCGGAAGGTGGAATTCCGCGGTCACTTCACCTTGTTGTGCCCCCTGGCGAACCAGTTCAGCACGCCCCCGCCAACCAAGAACAAACCCCAGCGAATCCAGCAAGATGGATTTTCCGGCCCCGGTTTCCCCGGTC
Source organism: Falsiruegeria sp. JB4-1 (assembly GCF_055693495.1). Lineage (NCBI taxonomy): Bacteria > Pseudomonadati > Pseudomonadota > Alphaproteobacteria > Rhodobacterales > Roseobacteraceae > Falsiruegeria > Falsiruegeria sp. JB4-1. The sequence goes on along the minus strand of NZ_JBVFTZ010000001.1, from coordinate 1,610,298 downwards.
AAAACATTCAAACCCGGCTGGAACTCCAGTTCCAGCCGGTCGATGATCAGCATGTCGCGGATATCAAGTGTTCGCAGCATAATGCGATCCCGTTTGCCGGGCCTTTACAGCCACTCACCCTTGACCGATTGACGATAGATCTGGCTCAACCAGTTGTTGCCACGGTCCTTGAGTTTCAGCCCTGCGGCCGTCAGAAGTTTGTAGCTGCTCTCGTACCATTCAGAGGATTGGTAATTGTAGCCCAGGATGGCACCAGCAGTCTGGGCCTCGTTCACCAGTCCCAGGGACAGATAAGCCTCTACAAGTCGATGCAGAGCCTCGGCTGTGTGCGTTGTGGTCTGGAAATCCTCGACGACAACTCGGAATCGGTTGATTGCAGCGGTGTAGTGATCACGCCGCAAATAATAGCGCCCGATCTCCATTTCTTTTGCTGCCAGATGATCGAAGGCCAAATCAAACTTAAGGATCGCCGATGTTGCGTATTCGCTGTCAGGATAGACCTCGATCACCGTACGCAGAGACTGCAAAGCCTGAAAGGTCAGACCCTGATCGCGACCCACTTCGTCGATCTGATCGTAGTAGCTGAGCGCAAGAAGGTATTGAGCATAGGCCGCATCTTCATCCGTTGGATAAAAGTCAATGTAGCGCTGAGCCGAAGCCCGGCTCTCGGGATAGTCTTTGCCCGAATGATAAGCGAAGGCCTGCATGATCAATGCGCGCTTTGCCCAATTGGAATACGGGTAAAGCCGTTCAATCTCGGAAAAATACCATGCGGCATCGTCGGTCCGGGATTGTGCCAGTTCAAATTCACCGCGTTCAAAAATCTGTTCTGGCGTAAACCCCTCAAGGTTCTGGCTGCGGTCTGCCGAGTTGCGCAATCCCCCTCCGCTACAAGCTGCCAGAAAAGCCGTCAGAAGAAGTGCACCAACTAATTTGGCCCCCACCTTGCCGCCGATCATACTCGCTCATCCTTGTCGTCTTGCCTTGCCGGTTAACCCGACTGAGCATCGGTCTAGCACATTAATTTCCGCTGCAAAACGCCTTAACGACCAGTTAAGAAAAAGACCTGCAGTCTCGCGTCGAGTCCTTAAGCAACCTGCGGAATTTCTGCCCAGACCAACCCCTGCCCTGGCAGGCGCGCCGCAGTTTCAGGGTCACACAAAACGGGGCGAACCGCGCCGGGTGTCTCGAACAGCTTTCGCAGAAGGGTATTCGTCAGTGAATGACCCGCACGTTCACCAATATAGTGACCAAGCAGCGGGCCGTCGGCCATATAGAGATCACCAAGCGCATCCAGCATTTTGTGACGAACAGCTTCGTCGGCATGGCGGAAACCGCCTGGGCTCAGGACGTCCGAACCATCAACAACAACCGCATTGTCAAGAGTACCACCCAACGCCAAACCGTTTTCGTGCATGGCATCCACGTCGGCCTGGCGGCAGAATGTGCGGCTATCGCTCAATTCCCGGGCAAACGTTCCATTGCGCATATCCAGCTTCTTGTTTTGACACCCGATTGCCTTGTCTTCGAAATCAATGTGGAATTCGATTTCCAGCCGGTCCGACGGCAAAAGCGTCGCTTTGGCGCCGTCTTTTTCCACGGTTATCGGCTTCAGGACTTCGTAGGCCAGAACCGGCGCTGCCTGACGACGCACACCTTTGGCCATTATGCCGCGAACAAAGTCGACCGACGATCCATCCATGATCGGGACTTCTGGTCCATCAATTTCGATCAGAACATTATGGATGCCGCAGCCAGCCAAAGCGGCCATGATGTGCTCGACAGTCGAGATGGTCACACCGGCATCGTTGACCAGTTTCGTGCACAGCGGGGTGCGTTCAACCAGATCATAGATTGCAGGGATCATTGCATCGCCCACCTGGATATCGGTTCGCTTGAACCAGATACCATGTCCAGCCGCGGCCGGACGCAGAACCATTTTGACACCAGCGCCGCCATGCAGGCCGACACCTTCAAAGGTTACAGAGGTTTTGAGCGTATTTTGCAACGTGTGCCTCATACATCAGTTTCCAGCGTCCTTGCGCTGTGTTGACCCTGAAGTAAGGGAGGGGGAGCTCACTCTCAACTCAATCTTTGTAACCGAATGAAACATCGATGTAACAGATAAGCGAAACACTGCTCATCGCCCACTAACATCATGTAAAACAATTAAAAAAGGCCACCTTTCGGTGGCCTTATTCATCAATTTTGTGACCGCTATCAGTTCGCTTGGCGACGCAGGAATGCCGGAATTTCGATCCGTTCCTGCTCTGGATCACTCTCAACCGCAGCAGGTGCCGCGGCGTCAGCTTGACGCATCATAGGTTGTTGACGGACCTGCGGAGCGGGGCGTTCAGCTGGCGTGTCAGCCGCGTGACCTGTCATGCGGTCGATCAAGCGATTGAAGCCGAAACGTCCCTTTTCCTGCGCGGGCGCAGCCTCGGGTGCTGCCGCCTGACGCGACGACGCTGAAGGCACTTTTTGAGCCGCAGCCTGCAACCTTTGCAACGCCTCTGGTGAGGGGGTACCGGGAGCTGGTGCACGTGGTGCGACAAAAGTCTCGGCTTCGGTTTCGACCTCTTCGTGACGGGGCTCAAAGGCTGCCACTTGTGGTTGATACGCTGGCGGTGGCAGACCATCATCAGATGCCAGCTCGGGGTCATCTGCTTCAAAATGTCCTCACCCAGATCTTGCGCGGCAACCTCTTCAACACCCATGCCAGTGAACAGGCTAGGCTCTTCGGCTGCCTCTGCAACAACCGGTGCTGCCGGGGTTTCCAACGTCAACGGCTGCTCCGGGGCGACCTCGGGGGTCATTACGGGCTGAGTGTCTTCTGCCGAAACTTTCTGCTTAAGCGGCGAAGCCATCGGGCGGCGCGGCACAGGGACGTCCGAATGAACCTCGGATGCATCAATGCCTGTTGCCACAACGGAAACGCGCATCGCACCTTCCATTGCCGTGTCCAAAGTCGAACCAACGATGATGTTTGCTTCGGGGTCGACTTCTTCGCGGATGCGGTTTGCGGCCTCGTCCAGTTCGAACAGGGTCAGGTCGTGGCTGCCGGTGATGTTGATCAGAACACCCTTTGCGCCCCGCAGGCTGATTTCGTCCAGCAAGGGGTTTGCAATAGCTTTTTCAGCGGCTTGGGTGGCGCGATCCTCGCCCTCACCTTCACCCGTGCCCATCATTGCCTTGCCCATCTCGTCCATCACGGCACGAACGTCTGCAAAGTCGAGGTTGATCAGGCCCGGACGGACCATCAGGTCAGTCACACCCTTGACGCCCTGATACAGAACGTCATCGGCCATCGAAAACGCCTCGGTAAAGGTCGTCTTTTCGTTGGCCAGGCGGAACAGGTTCTGGTTCGGGATGATGATCAGCGTGTCGACGACCTTTTGCAGCGCCTCTACGCCGTCTTCAGCCTGACGCATGCGCTTGGCACCTTCGAACTGAAACGGCTTGGTCACAACACCAACGGTCAGAACACCCAGTTCACGTGCAGCCTGCGCGATAATCGGGGCAGCGCCGGTTCCGGTGCCTCCGCCCATTCCGGCGGTGATGAAGCACATGTGCGCGCCTGCCAGGTGATCGACGATCTGCTCGATGCTTTCTTCGGCTGCCGCGGCCCCGACCGAGGCACGGGCCCCCGCGCCCAGACCTTCGGTGACCTTCACGCCCAACTGAACCCGGCTGGTCGCATGGTTCTGCTGCAAGGCTTGAGCGTCGGTGTTTGCCACCACGAACTCGACCCCGTCGAGTTCTTTTTCGATCATGTTGTTGACTGCGTTACCACCCGCGCCGCCGACGCCAAAAACCGTGATCCGCGGCTTCAAATCGTCCTGACCGGGCATCGAAAGATTCAATGTCATGCTCTGTCCGCCTGTTTAGATGCCCGCTTGCGCAAGCTTTTTCTTACCTATCCACAGTTGACTCTACTGTGATCTGGCAAGGGCGTCATCAAAAAAACGCAATATAACCCCAAAATATCGAGGGTTTCTGGTGTGCATCAGCAGTATTTCGCCTAAGCACCCGCTACATATTGCGAGCTTTCACCCGAACAGCACAAAACACCCCCTCGGATTGCCGCAAGTATGTCTGGGCACCGTTGGACGCGTATTAGTTCAATGTCTTGACGACTGCTCATCCTGCCGTCGGGTTTCTGATGAACCTTGTGGACAGTTTGGGGGATAACTCTACGGTCCGCAAGCCGTTTCTTCAGCTCAAGGGCAGGGTTTCACACATCAATGGCTCTTCCGAAATGCCACCAACGCTTTGCACGCCAAGCGTGAAATTACCAACCGGACGGACAATGATCCTGCCTTTGTATTCATAAGGCCACCAGCACGCAGGTTCGTCTCCATGAAGGTCATCGTAGATGAAGCACACGCGTCCGCGATCAACATATAGTTGGCCGGTGACGCACCCGTTCTCGGGTGTTTTCCAAATGGTTTGAGACCGGCTTAGAAACTGCTCTTCCCCAACCAGCCGTCCGGATTGAAAATCCTCGAACCTGATGGTCTTACCCAGCACAAAATCGATGAAGGCCTCGGCAGGCATAAGAGTTTGCGCCGACGCTGATGATGCCAGTACCCAGCCCACCAAAGCTCCGACACGCCACATCAAGGTTCACCAGTTGTCACGGAACCATTTCACTGCGCGTTTGAGAGACCGGCCCGAGTAGCGATCAATCGGGATCTCAAAATCCCACCATTCGTCCTGCGGGTTTGCCGCAAACAGGCTCAGTCCTACTGCGCTCGAAAAGCCAGGACCTGTCGCGGATTGTGGCAGACCGTGAACTCTCAATGGCCGTCCCAGTCGCACACGTTGGCCCAGAATTCGGCTTGCCAGGCCATCCAGCCCCATGATCTGGCTACCACCGCCGGTCAATACAATCTGCTGACTCGGTAAATGGTCGAAACCTGCTGCATCCAACCTTGCACGTACCTCTTCGAGGATCTCTTCAACGCGTGGGCGCATGATACCAATCAATTCAGCGCGGCTAACAGTTCGCCGGTCATGCTCCCAGTCTCCCGTGTCGCCGCCAATGTCGATCATGTCTCGGTCATCCGCGCCAGTGGCATGGACACCACCGCAGAACGTCTTGATCCGCTCGGCGTTGGCCATCGGCACACCCAGACCCATAGAGATGTCACTGGTCACGTGATCACCGCCCATCCGAACGCTGTCAGCGTAGATCATGTGTTTCTTGAGGAAGATCGAAACGCTGGTAGACCCGCCACCCATGTCGATACACGCCGCGCCCAGTTCCTGCTCGTCTTCAACCAATGACGAAATGCCCGAGACATAGGCAGATGACGCGATACCTGCCAGCTCCAGATCGCAGCGTTTGATGCAATGCACGAGGTTCTGGATGGCCGCGCCGTCAACGGTTAGCATATGCATGTCCACCGCGAGCGCCTGCCCCAGTTGCCCCCGGGGATCGCTCAACCCTGAACGGTGGTCCAATGCAAAGTTCACCGGTTGTGCGTGCAAGACTTCACGCCCCTCTCCATACTCTGGCACATCGCATGAACTGAGGACCCGGGCCACCTCTGCTTCGGTAACCATCTGACTTTCCAGTTCGATCTGCGCGTCCAGACCGTAAGAGCGCGGGTTGGCCCCCGAGAAACAGGCAATCACGTGATCCACCCGAATTTCCGCCATCTTCTGCGCCGCCTGCAACGCCGTCCTGATCGCGCGCTCGGTTTCCTGCATCGCGGTGATCTCTCCGAACTGCACGCCCCGAGAGCGCGTAGTCGCGGCACCGATCACCCGAAAGCCTGTCTGCCCCGCCATTGAGCCGATGGAGTTGTCCTCGCTCAAGCGGCCGGTTCCGTCAAACCGCAGCACAAGGCATGAGATTTTCGAGCTGCCCACGTCCAGAATGGCCACAACACCACGCTGCATCGCCTGACGTCGCATCTGCCGCATTGCGCGCTGAGACTGATAGAGGTCCGCCATCATGATTACTGTCCGTTCTCGCTTGTTTTTCTTATCCGCCACCATTCTTCGACAGCGTTTTCCGTCATTCGTATTGTTGGTCGCGCGCCAAGGCGCATATCCACTACCGCTACGTCTCTCTCCAGAAGATCCTGCACTTCGTTGACCGCGAGGACCCTTTCGAGCGCACGCACTGGGCGTTCACTGGGCAATTGAATGCGTTGGCCGCGATCCAGAACCACGTCCCACCGGCGTTCGCCGATACGTGCCAAACCACGCAATCGTTTCCCCAGAGGGCGGGCAGCTCGAAGCAGTGCCATTGCTTCGCCAACTGCTTCATCCGCGGCATCCCCCACGATCAGGGGAAGATCCGCTCGATCGGACCGCGCTTTTAGATCGTCTACGTGGGCTCCGGTTTCGTCCAAAACCTCAAGACCTTCACGCGTCCTCCAAACAACGGTAGGAATGCGCTCGGTTACGTTGACTTGCAAAATACCGCCTGGACGAATACGGACTGACGCCGATTTAACCGGGTCCAAGCCTGCGACGACTTCACGAATTTGTTCGACATCCAGATCGAAAGAACTGATCGGAAAGTCGAATGGAACAACTTCGCGAATGTCGGCGGACAGGCTATCGCCCGCCCCATCGATGGCCATAAGGTTGACCATGAATTCAGGCCGCTCCTGGATCGAAGCACGTACATCGGCGACAAAGAGGTTCAGTGCATCGCGCCGTTTCTCGTTTGCCAAAAAGGCGCTACCTGCAACAAACACAAGACAAAAGGGAACCCCGATCCGCAACCCCAGACGGATGCCCGGGGTAAGCATCCACCGTTGAAACCGGTAGCTCCAACGAGATGGAGCCGGGTCTGCAGATTTCCCCGAGACACGAATACGACCCACGCCCTCCAAGGGCATGCCTTTGCCCTGAGCGTCAAACTCGCCACTGGCAAATTCCGCATCCTGCGCCTGTGGCACCTTGGACCGGAACAGCACCGGCAGCATGCGGTTGCGCTTTACCTGTTGCACGAGGCGTCCTCCACCATCCAGGCGCAGAGCTGACCAAATGTCATGCCCAGTTCACCCGCTTGTTCGGGTACCAGCGAGGTCGGTGTCATGCCGGGCTGTGTATTTGTTTCCAACAGGAACAGGCCGTCAGCGCCGTTGCTGTCATCCCAGCGGAAATCGGTCCGGCTGGCACCGCGACAGCCCAAAGCCTGATGGGCGCGCAGGGCATAGTCCAGGCAAAGGTCAAAGATGTCTTGCGGGATGTTGGCGGGCACCTCGTGGCGCGAACCGCCGGGGGAATACTTGGCCTCGTAGTCGTACCAGCCATCGGCAAAGATCTCTGTCACGGTCACTGGCTTGTCGCCCACAACAGTCGTCGTCAACTCGCGCCCTGGCACATATTGTTCAACCATCACCTGCGCGGGCATGGTGGATTCCAGCTGCGGTGGTGAATTGGCAGCCTCTTGCACGATATAGATGCCGACAGACGAACCTTCGTTGTTGGGCTTAACGACATAAGGTGGCGCGATCACATGGCGCGTCTTCACCTCGTCACGGTCGGCAATCACGCTTTGGGCCACAGGCAGGCCAGCCGCACGAAACATCTCTTTGGCGCGGTCCTTGTCCATCGCCAGCGCCGACGACAACACACCTGAATGCGTGTAAGGGATGTTCAGCCACTCCAGCAGACCCTGAACGCATCCATCCTCGCCCCAGCGGCCATGCAGAGCATTAAAGACAACATCTGGCTTGATCTCTTGCAGGCGTTCGGACAGGTCCGGACCTGCGTCCAGCTCTATCACGTTAAATCCTTCGTCCCGCAGCGCGGCGGCGCATTCACGCCCACTGGAAAGGGAAACCTCGCGTTCAGCCGAGGGTCCGCCCATCAATACCGCCACTGTCCGGGGTGCCCTGCTCGACTGACCCACAACACGTGCCTCGAATTTGCCGGACCTTATTTGGTGGTCCGTGTCTGCTATTTGCCGCCATTCCCGCCTGTTTTATTGGCCTGATCAGGTTCGGGAAACGGGGTGTTATTTGCTCAGCGGCTCACCGACCCGCATGATTTCCCATTCTAGCGTGATCCCGCTGGAATCGTAAACCTTTTTTCGCACCTCTTCCCCAAGGCCTTCGAGGTCTGCGGCAGTTGCGCCACCGGTGTTGATCATGAAGTTCGAGTGTTTTTCGCTCATCTGAGCGCCGCCGACGCGCGCGCCCCGCATGCCGGCGTTGTCGATGACCTTCCACGCTTTCAGGTCATGCACATCATCCGCGCGCCCCGTGGAAGAAAAACCGGCCGGGTTGCGAAAGGTCGATCCGGCGCTACGATCCTTGGTCGGCTGCGTCTCGTCACGCTTGTGCAGCTGCGCCGCCATTCGGGCATGCAACTCCTCCGCATCGCCCGGCACCCCCTTGAGCGTGGCCGACACCAGTACAGCGCCCTCAGGCATATCCGTCTGGCGATAGCGAAAGTTCAGCTCATCCGGCCCGATCTCGCGCAGCTCTCCCCGCCGCGTCACAATGGTGGCCGATTGAAACACATCCGCCGTGTAGCTGCCGTAGCAGCCCGCATTCATCCGAACTGCCCCGCCGATGGAGCCCGGAATGGTGCGCAGAAAGGTCAGATCAACACCTGCATCCGCTGCCTTACGCGCCACATGCGCATCCAGCGCCGCCGCCCCTGCGGTCACGGTCAGACCATCAACGTCGATTGAGTTGAAGCCACGCCCCAGCCGGATCACAACGGCTCGCAACCCCCCATCCCGCACGATCAGGTTCGAGCCGACACCCATGGGAAATACATCCACATCACCGGGCAGTTGCCGCAATAAGTCCTGCAGATCCTCAATATCGGCAGGTTGAAACAGATAGTCTGCCGGACCACCCACGCGCAGCCAGGTAAAATCAGACAGATCGCGCTGCGGGGTCAATTTTCCGCGTAGGGTGTTGGTGGGGATCATAAGGTCATCCGGCTGGTGGTCTCTTGGGATGCATCTAGCCCAAGGAGGATCGGTTTCACAATGCCTTCAACGATGGAACCACAGCTCCATGACACCACAAATCGGATAGACCGCAATAGGAGTTCGGCAACAGGGTCGTCCCCAAGTCGGCGACGCCGACCAGCCCTCAACCCAGGGTCAGGGGCTGATCTATGTACACTGGGCAAGCGATATCCAAATCGCGAACCCCGGCTCAGCTTTTTCCCCGCACCCAACGGCCCAGGTAGATCACTGGCCAGCGCAGTACCGACATGCCACCCAGCAGGACCACCAGCCCAACCCAGGGGCCGTTTTCGTAGGTGACATAACCCAAAAGCGGGATGCCGATGGCGATCAACACATAGGCGTTGCGCCAATGGTTGTCCTTGCTTGGCGTCATCGCCAGCACGTTGGCCACGATGGCCCAAAAACAGACAAGCGCGATGGAAATCATCAGTGAGGCTCCTGTTCCTTGATCAGAGTGTCAGCATCGCCACCCGCCCACTTGCGCCAAAAATAGCGCAGCGGATTGCGGAACATCGACATGAATGCAATTGCGGCAGCAATCCCGGCAACCCAACCAAACTCGCGACTCAACAGGTAAATCAGAACCGGTGCCGCCAACATCAAGGTGACGCCCGGCACGTATTGATGGCGCAGCGGCAACATCGCAACGCCGCATGGCGGCAAGAACCCAAATGGCCGAAACAACAATCAAAAGCGTCACGTTGGCTCTCTTCCTATAACCGCGTCACCCAAGACGCGCTGGCAACCCGTTGGCCCAGGCGCTGATCGTGCCAGCACCAAGGCAGACAACCATGTCGCCTGCGCGCGCTTGTTCGCGCACCAAACGCTCCAGATCATCCTCGTTCAGGATGGCGCGTGCATGACGGTGGCCATGGCGGATCAACCCCTCGACCAAAGCGTCCCGGTCGGCGCCCTCAATCGGGTCTTCGCCTGCGGCAAAGACCTCGGCAATAGCCACGACGTCGGCTTCGTTAAAACAGGCGCAGAAATCATCAAACAGGCTGTGCAGGCGCGAATAGCGGTGCGGCTGGTGCACTGCAATCACACGACCCTCGCTCGCCTGTCGCGCCGCTTTCAAAACGGCGGCAATCTCAACAGGGTGGTGACCATAATCGTCAATGATGGTCACACCGTCCACCTCACCCACCTTGGTAAAGCGCCGGTTGACGCCGCCAAAGTTGGCTAGCGCGGTGCGGATTTCATCGGCCTTCATGCCCAGATGACGGGCCACTGCGATGGCAGACAAAGCGTTTGAGACATTGTGGTCACCCGGCATCGGCAGGGTACATCCCTCGATCACCATATCCTCGTGCTGCAAATGAACGTCGAAATGCGCCACGCCCCCCTTGTAGGTCAGGTTGACGGCGCGCACATCGGCCTGCGCGTTGAACCCATAGGTGCGCACGCGGCGATCAGTGATCCGGCCCACCAGTGCCTGCACCTCGGTATGATCGGTGCAGCAAACGGCCAGCCCGTAGAACGGCAGGTTCGAGACAAATTCATAAAACCCGTCGCGCAGCGTGTCGAAATCGCCCCAATGCTCCATGTGCTCGGGGTCGATGTTGGTAACGATGGCGATTGTCGCGGGCAGACGGTTGAACGAGCCGTCGCTTTCATCCGCTTCGACCACCATCCATTCGCCCTGCCCCATCCGCGCGTTTGAGCCATAGGCGTGAATGATGCCGCCATTGATCACGGTTGGGTCAAAGTCTCCGGCCACCATCAATTCGGCCATCATCGTCGTGGTGGTGGTCTTACCGTGCGTGCCTGCAATCGCGATGTTGGATTTCAGGCGCATCAGTTCCGCCAGCATGTCGGCGCGACGCACCACCGGCAGGCCCTGGGCGCGTGCGCCGTCCAGCTCGGGGTTACCCGGCTTGATCGCGGTGGACACCACGACAACTGCCGCGCCTTCAAGGTTTTCGGCGCTCTGGCCAACAAAGATGCGCGCGCCCAGTTCGCCAAGGCGGTCGGTGATTTTCGACGCCTTCAGGTCGGAACCCTGCACCTGGTAGCCAAGGTTCAACAACACCTCGGCGATGCCCGACATGCCAATCCCGCCGATGCCCACGAAATGGATCGGTCCGACGTCAGTGGGGAGCTTGGTTGCAGGGGTCATCCGTTTTCCTTTCAGGCCGCGCCTTGGGCCAGATCTTCGACAAGCGCCACCAGACGCTCGGTTGCATCCGGGATACCAACACTGAGCGCGGCGTTGGCCATCTGCTGAGCGGCTTGTGGGTTTGTAAGAACCGCCGCCATCTGCTCTGCCAACACGGCAGAGTCAAGGCGGCTTTCCGGGATCATGATCGCGCCACCGGCGTCGACCAGCCCACGCGCATTGGCGGTCTGGTGATCCCCGTCGCCGCGGCAAAGGGGATCAGGATGGATGGCCGCCCAATGACAGAAATATCCGCGACACTGGAGGCACCGGACCGGCTCACTACCAGTTGCGCCTCGGACATGCGACGCGGGACATCGTTGAAGAAGGGCTTCACTTCGGCTGCAATGCCGTTTTCGGCGTAAAACTGCGTCACCCGCTCGCCATCTTCATCGCGGGCCTGATGGGCGACGCGAATGTATTGACGCAAGTCATCGGGCAACATTGCGATCGCTCCGGGCACCACATCCGACAGGATGCGCGCACCTTGTGAGCCGCCCATGACCAGCACCGACATCGGATAATCCCCGGGCGAGATATAGCCTGCCCCGGCCCGTTCCAGGATCGCGGCGCGCACCGGGTTGCCCACATGACCGGCCTCCACGCCCTCGGGCACATCCGTGGGCCAGGTGCCGCAGGCAATACCTGCGACGCGTTTTGCAAAAAGCTGATTGACCCGTCCCAGAACCCCGTTCTGTTCGTGGATCATGCGCGGCAGCTTCAACAGCGTCGCCGCTCCAAGCGCCGGGATCGACGGATAGCCGCCAAATCCCACGACAACATCCGGCGTGTCGCGCTTCATCTGCCAGGCCATGCTGGCGATGCCACCCGCGATCTTTGGGGCCACCAGTGCTTTGGCCAGCACACCGCCGCGGGCAAAAGTCGCACTCGATGCCTCGACAATCTCGGTCGTATGCGGAAAGCCGCCCGTATAGCGCGCGCCGCGTGCATCTGTTGACAGGCGCACCCGCCAACCTTTTTTAACATCGCTTCGGCCAGCGCCTGTGCCGGGAACATGTGCCCACCAGTGCCGCCTGCCGCAATCAGCAGATAGTTTTGCGTCATCATCCCCGTCCGCGCAAAATGTCACCAAATTCGCCTTGAGGGCGCGTTCTTGTAAACGCCAGCAGCATCCCCAGAGCAATCCCACCGGCAATCAGCGATGATCCACCGTAGCTGACAAAGGGCAACGTCATGCCTTTTGCTGGCAGCAGTCGCACTGCCACACCCATGTTGATCATCGCCTGAACACCGAACATGCAGGCCAGACCGGTACCGGCCAGTCGGATGAACGGATCACGTTCCCGCATCAGACGCAGCAAGGAGCGCACCACGATCGAGGCGTAGAGCAGGATGATGATCAGAACCAGGATCAGACCATATTCCTCGGCGGCGACGGCAATGATGAAATCGGTATGCGCGTCAGGCAGCGACCATTTCACCTGCCCCTCGCCCACGCCAACACCAAACAAGCCACCCTCGCGGATCGCGTTGGTCGCATAGCCCAGCTGAGTTGTGGGGTCCACGTCGGGGTTCAGAAAGCCGTCAATTCGACGCGCGAAATGCTCGGAACTGGAATAGGCAACCATGCCGCCCAGAACCACAACACCCGCCATGGCCACCAAGAGCAACATCGGCGCTCCGGCCACGAAGTACATTACGCCCCAGCCAAAGAGCACCAGACAGGCCTGACCAAAATCGGGCTGCATCACCAGCATCGCCACGATCGCCATGCACAGCGCAAACGACCACAGGCGACCCGGAGGGCCGTTGATCTGCTGGCTGGCGGCAAAAAGCCACGCGGCGACAACCACAAAGCCCGGCTTCAGAAATTCGGATGGCTGCACAGATGCAAAACCCAACGAATACCACCGCACAGCACCTTTGCCGAAATCCGTTCCAAAGATCGGCAGAAACGCAAGCGCCACAAAAGAACACAAAAACCCAAGAACCGCCAAACGCCGCACTAGCGTGGGCGACATCATCGACGTCAGCAGCATGGCAACCAAAGCCGCCCCGCCAAAGATCGCTTGACGTTCAACATAGTGGAAGGGATCAAACCCGTTGCGCGCGGCAAGGGGCGGCGATGCAGCCAGCCCCAACAGCAAGCCGATCCCAAACAGGATCAACACACAGGACATCGACCATTTGTCGAGCGTCCGCCACCATTTCGGAAGAATTGGTTCGCCGCCCTGCGCGGGCACGGCACCATACACCATCTCAGTCATGAGATTACCGCCACTGATCTGCCTCGTTGATGTCCCTTTTCGGGATCTGTGGCCGACTCTACAGACAGTTTTGCATTTGGGCTAGGGGATATACGGGAGGCGGGCAAAAAACGGCCTGAAGTGGCGTATCTGCCCCCCAACTCGCCACTTTCGGTGAAGCGATCCAACAGGACCAACTGACCAGCCAACAGCAACTGGCTAAGAAACTGAGCGCTTAGCGAGCTGCCTTTCCAGCGAAAAGTGCGGCGTCTTTCTACAACGCTTAACCAAAACTGAAACGACGCAGCGCTAGTAAAGTCCAAGACCTGCTGTGCGGACTAAGCGGACGCTCGCAAAGAAGTAACTTCTGTATGTAAACCTACTTGAAAACCATTTGGTTGCCGCTGCGTTTCTCCGGCATAGTACAAAAACAGACTTCAGGAGGTCAGAAATGCCCAGGATCAACCGTCGCATATTTCTAAGAGCAGGGCTTGCCGGTGCAACGGCATTAACACCGCTTAGCGCTGCATTTGGACAGTCCAGTTCGCTTTCTGAATTGGGAACGGCAATCGTACCACTTCCTGAGGTGACGGTTTACACCGCCAGAGAAATAATGACGCTTGATCCGGCAAAGCCCTCGGCTGAAGCCGTCGCCGTCGTAAATGGCCGCATCCTTTTGGTTGGTAGTCTTGAAGACGTTCAACGCATCCTTAAAGGGCAGCGCCATAAAGTCGATACAACATTTGCCGACCACGTCATTGTGCCTGGTTTTATCGCCCAGCATGATCACCCGCTTTTGGCGGCTCTCACGATGTCTTCGGAAATCCTTTCAATTGAAGATTGGGTTTTGCCCACGGGCACGGTGCCTGCCGTAAAGGACAAAAAGACTTCACCGACCGGCTGACAAAAGCAGTCGAGCAACGTACCGACCCATCTGAGCCAGTCGTTTCATGGGGGTATCACCCAGCCTTTTATGGCCCGCTTACGCGGGAGGACCTTGACGCTATAAGTTCGACCCAACCGATACTGGTTTGGGCAAGGTCGTGCCATGAGATGATACTGAACAGTGCCGCACTGGAAATGGGCGGTGTCACGCAGGACGTCGTCGAAGGGTTTGGAGCTTCGGAGCAGGCACAGTCCAATTTTTCGGAGGGACGGTTCTGGGAACAGGGATTGTTTGCGGTGTTGCCATTCATAGCTTCAATTGCCGCAACCCCAGAACGACTGCAGTCCGGTTTGGAACTGACGCGTGACTACATGCACGCCAAAGGCATTACGTTTGGAAACGAACCCGGTGGCATTCTGGCCAAGCCAGTTCAGGACGGCATCAACGCGGTTATGTCCAGTCCCGACATGCCCTTCCGTTGGTCCTTCATGCCGGACGCGAAAACCTTGGTCGACACCTACGCCGATGACGATCAGGTAATCGCCGAGACCGAAAAACTTGAAAGCTGGTATGGGGGCATGACCAGCCTTGCGCCCAAGCAAGCCAAGCTGTTTGCGGACGGGGCAATCTATTCGTTACTCATGCAGGTACGTGATCCGTATCTGGATGGGCACGAAGGCGAATGGATGATGGACAAAAGCCTGTTTGACAGAGCATTTCGCATCTACTGGGATGCAGGTTACCAAATCCATGTGCACGTAAACGGAGACGCTGGACTTGATCGCGTTCTGGACGCACTGGAAATGAACCTAAGACGCAATCCGCGCTATGACCATCGGACCGTTCTGGTTCATTTCGCAGTTAGCGCCGAAGAACAGGTGCACAGAATTTCGAACCTTGGCGCCATCGTCAGTGGCAATCCATACTACGTCACTGCCCTTTCAGACCAATATTCTGCTGTCGGACTCGGGCCGAAGAGAGCGGATGCGATGGTACGTCTGGGCGATGTTTCGAGGGCAGGCATTTCTTGGTCGCTGCATTCCGATATGCCAATGGCGCTAAGCCGATCCGCTTTTCCTGATGTGGTGTGCCGTAAACAGGGTGACTGCGTCAGGTCGTATCGCGGGGCCGGATCAACGGGTCGGTGCGGAGGAAGCCCTTCGAGGTGTCACGATCAAAGCCGCCTTTTCATTGAAACTTGAAGATGAGATCGGCAGCATTGAACCAGGGAAACGCGCAAACTTTACCATTCTCGACGACAACCCTATTGCGGTGGATCCAATGAAAATCAGAGACGTTAAAGTCTGGGGAACCGTAATGGAAGGGCGGGTTTTTCCAGTTGAAAAGGCAGAGAGAAAAGCGTCGTTGATGCCTCCGGTCGGTAGAGATGGCAACATAGACGCTGACTTTGCACGCGCAACACTTGAGCATGCTCTCAAAGTTGTCCACACACATCTTTAACTCTCGTTTTTATGTTATCAGTTGTCGGAAGAGGTTGTCTGGTATGGGCTCGTCACGGACTTTCCGCACTTTTCGAGCAAGACGTCGAACCCCATTCCTCTTGCCATCGCGCCCAAACCCGGCCATGCCCGGCGCATGAGATTTGACACGATCATCCTGGGTGCCGGAGCTGCTGGCATGATGTGCGCCGCCTATGCGGGCGGGCGCACTTTGGTGGTGGATCACGCCAAGAATCCGGGCGAGAAAATCCGCATTTCGGGTGGCGGGCGCTGCAATTTCACCAACATGTATGCCGAGCCTGGCAACTTTCTGTCGCAGAACCCCCATTTCTGCAAATCTGCACTCGCGCGCTATACCCAGTGGGATTTCATCGAATTGGTCGGGCGCCACGGCATCGCTTGGCACGAAAAGACACTTGGGCAGCTGTTTTGCGACGGCTCGTCAAAGCAGATCGTATCGATGCTTGTGCAAGAGATGAACCAAGCAGGTGCTACCTTGTGGCTGCAAACCTCGCTTGTGGATTTGAGCAAGACAGACAGTGGTTACCGCCTGACTTTCGAAAAGGACAGCCAGCGCCATGTTGTAACGTGCCGAAATCTGGTTCTGGCCACCGGCGGCAAATCAATCCCCAAGATGGGCGCCACCGGTCTCGCATATGACGTCGCACGCCAATTCGACGTCCCTGTTACAGAAACGCGCCCTGCTTTGGTGCCCTTTACCTTTCCCGAGGGACGGTTCAAGCCACTTGCCGGTGTCTCCACCCCCGTGCGTCTGAGCAACTCTCGTACCAGCTTTGACGAGGCCCTCCTATTTACCCATCGCGGCCTTAGCGGGCCTGCTGTGTTGCAATTGTCGTCTTTCTGGCGCGAGGGAGAGGAGATCTCGATCAATTTTAACCCCAACGGCTCCCTCTTCGACGCCCTGCGCGAGCAGCGTCAGGTCCATGGACGCAAGGCACTGACCACCGAATTGGCCACGCATCTCCCGGCCCGCCTTGTTGATAGCCTCAAGGGTGATATTCCAATGGACGGAAACTTGGCGGATCAGTCGGACGACAGGTTGCAGGCCTTGTGTACCGCACTTTCAAACTGGTGCGTTACACCTTCAGGAACCGAGGGCTACCGCACTGCCGAAGTTACACTGGGTGGCATCGACACTTCGGCGCTGTCGTCACGAACAATGGAGGTCGAAACCGTTCCAGGCCTTTATTTTATTGGCGAGGCGGTGGATGTGACTGGCTGGCTCGGCGGGTTCAATTTCCAATGGGCCTGGGCGTCAGGGCATGCAGCGGGCAAAGCCATTTCCGCGAAGTAAGTCGCCAATTCAAATCGGGTTGAAATACCGGCTGAACGTGGATGAGGGCACTCCGACGCTGACCGGTCCATCCCGACTGCTCGAAAGGGCCGACAAAACCCCCACGACCCAAGGGCGATCCCCTTTCATCATCAACAAAGGCGCTCCTGAATCGCCTTTCATGACCGAACAACGCTGGATCAACAGATCAGTTTCAACACCCTCGACTGGAGCCCCGCAATCGGTGGCCAGAGAAAGTACATTCTTTCGCAGCGCAGGATAACCAGCAACGCTATATGCTGCATTCGGGTCTAACTTCGTTGTCATCGGAAGAAACCCGACGCGATCCCCAAGCGGATCTTTCAGCACCAATAGAGCCCAATCCTGTTGTGCTTTGGCCTGAAAGCTGCGTTGCCGGGTGTCATTGACCGGATCCATGATAAACCGCGTCACAGTCGATACCGCAACGGCCTTGCCACGTTGATACCCGGCCACAAATCTGATGGACGACGGAGGGATCCATGTCTTGCGCGCGTTGTTGAACAAACAATGCGCAGCCGTCAGGACCAAGCGACTTGAAACAAGCACACCCGAACAATGCGTAAGGATTTGACGGCTTGCGAAATTGACCCGGCCGATCGCTTGCCATGGGTTTACTGACGCATCCAAAATCCTTCGTTCACGTATGGCGGTACAACCCTTGGCCAGGTTCTGACCCAGAGCGCAGATTCCATCCAAACGGCCAACATGAACCTGCTCATTCAACTGCACATCCAGGACATATTGCCTGGTCTGGGTTAACCCCGGTGACGAGACCCCAAAAAACGATAGCATCACGAGCAAGATCAATCGCATCGTGTGCCCGCTCAGCCAGATAGCCTGGCGCGGACCTCTGCCTCGAAATCTTCGCCGCGTTGTTCAAAGTTGTCGTATTGATCGAAACTCGCAGCCGCGGGAGCAAGCAACACAGTTTCCCCGTCCTGCATTTCCGCCATTGCTCGCTCAACGGCGCGGGACATGGTCGTGCACACCTCGGCCTCGACCTCTAGCTGCATGGCAAATGCCGCCGCCTCGCGCCCGATTACATAGGCCTTTTGGACATTGTCCGTTGCTGCACTCAATGCCGATAGCCCGCCTTCCTTTTCCAGCCCGCCACAGATCCACCGGATCTTCTTGAACGCCTGCAAAGCTTTAACCGCCGAGTCGACATTTGTGGCCTTGGAATCATTAACAAAGGTCACGCCATTCGCTTCCGCGATGATCTGGCTGCGATGAGGCAGACCCGGATAGCTGTGCAAAGCCGCCTCGATCACGCGTGGAGCCAAACCCAACGACCGACAGGCGGCATAGGCGGCACAGGCATTCTGATGATTGTGAGAGCCAGGCAAACCCTTGATCGGCCGCAGGTCGATCGATCCAGCCTGCCGACCTTTGCGGTATTCGCTCAGAAACCCCTTTCGGGAAAAAACATGCCAGCCAGGACCAGAGAGCTTGCGGTCCACAGACAATCGAATGACCCGGTCATCTGCCGTGCCCTCGGACAGTTGATTGGCCAGAAACATCCCCTCAGCTTCATCGATCCCAATGATGGCACGATCCGGTCCACCCTCAGAAAACAGCCGCCTCTTGGCCGCGAAATAACCGCCGATTCCGCCATGGCGATCCAAATGGTCAGGGCTGAGGTTAGTGAAGACCGCCACGTCAGGGGTCAAGGATCGCGCAAGTTCTGTCTGATAGCTGGACAATTCCAGAACGATCACCGAGCCATTCTCGGCAGGATCGATGTCCAAAACACCCCGACCAATATTGCCAGCCAATTGCGACGGGTGGCCTGCTTCGGTCAGTATGTGATGTATCAAGGCTGCCGTTGTCGACTTTCCATTCGATCCCGTCACAGCCACGACCCGCGGCAAGGTTTCGAAATTGTTCCAGGTGGCATCGGCAAAGGATTGGAAAAACAATCCGATGTCGTTGTCCACGGGCACACCAGCATCCATCGCGACAGCAACCACTGGATTCGGGGTTGGGTAGAGATGTGGAATACCTGGACTGACAATCAGTCGCGCGACGCCCTCAAAAGCGGCGACACGGCGCATCTCGGCACAGGTGAACCCCTCGCTTTCTGCGGCCTCGCGAGCAGCTGGGTTGTCGTCCCAGCACACCACCTCTGCTCCACCAGCCCGCAAACTGCGCGCAGCGGAAAGTCCAGACCGCCCCAACCCAAGAACGGCCACCTTTTGTCCAGTGCACCCTTTGACAGGGATCATGCGCTATCCTCGTGAAATTCTGACATTTGTTCGACACCCTGCCCGCAACATGAGACCCAGTGCAAGCCACCAAATAGGCTCACGCGTCAGCGTGAGCAGGGCCCAACAGGGTGCAGATGGGCCAAAGGCCCGTCGGCACCCTGGCGGGAGCTTCTGTTATCTGACTTTCAACGTCGCCAACCCGATCATCGCCAGGATCAGAGAAATGATCCAGAAACGGATGACGATGGTGGGTTCGGCCCAGCCCTTTTTCTCATAGTGATGATGGATCGGAGCCATCAGAAAGACTCGCTTGCCTGTGCGTTTGAAGTAAAGCACCTGAATGATCACGCTGAGTGCCTCGACCACGAAGAGACCACCCACAATAGCCAAAACCAGCTCGTGTTTGGTGGCCACGGCGATTGCACCCAAAGCGCCGCCAAGCGCCAGTGAGCCTGTGTCGCCCATAAAGACTGCAGCAGGCGGAGCATTGTACCACAGGAAACCCAGGCCGCCGCCAAACAGTGCAGCGGTGAAAATCAGGATCTCGCCAGTACCGGGCACATAGTGCACGTCAAGGTATTCGGTAAAGTCGACCCGCCCCACGGCATAAGCAATCACGCCAAGGGTCGAGGCTGCGATCATGGCGGGCATAATCGCCAGTCCATCCAAACCATCGGTCAGGTTCACGGCGTTGGCTGCGCCAACGATGACGCAGATCGAAAACGGCACATAAAAAAGACCGAGGTTGATCAGCGTGTCCTTGAACACCGGCATCGCCAGTTGATACTGCAACGCCTCGGGATGGTTGTAGGCCGCCCAGATCGACGCGATCACCGCAATGATGATCCCCAACGCCAGCCTCAGTCTTCCGGGCACACCTTTGGTGTTTTGTTTCGACACTTTGGCGTAATCATCGGCGAACCCTATTGCCGCATAAGACAGCGTCACAAAGAGCACCAGCCATACAAACGGATTGTCCAGCCGTGCCCACATGAGCGTCGAAGTCACCAGCGCACCGACGATCAACAGACCACCCATGGTTGGCGTTCCGGCTTTGGCAAAATGCCCCTCAGGGCCGTCATCGCGGATCGGTTGCCCCTTGCCCTGCTTGCGACGAAGAACGTTGATCAATGGGCGCCCGAACAGAAAGCCAAACAGCAACGCTGTCATAAAAGCCCCGCCCGCGCGGAAAGTGATATAGCGGAAGAGGTTAAAGAAATCCCCCCATCCGACAGCGCGGTCAACCAATACAACATCTGCTTTTGCCCCTACTCATCCGTGGTCTTCGATTATCCGGCCCCTTGACCCAATTTCCGCAGACCGTCAACGATCCGCGCCAATCCCATGCTGAGCGAGCCTTTGGCAAGCACGATGTCGCCAGTTTCGACCAGTTCATTCAGCTTTTGTGCCATTTCAGCACTGGTTTCGCACCAGAAACCGCGTTTGTCATTCGGTAAAGCCAAATGAAGAGATTTCATCAAAGGTCCGACACAATGCACCTTCTCAATGCTGGACATCGCCTCCAAATCCGCAAGCCCTGCGTGCAACGCGTCAGCTTGCGGGCCCAACTCCTTCATGTCACCCACAAAAGCGATGCGACGCACACCCTTGGCTGCGGCAAGAACCGCCAGCGCTGCCGCCATCGACGTAGGATTGGCATTGTAGCTGTCGTCAAGCAACTCGAAGGACCCATCTGGCAAGGTCAGCGTCTCGCGCACGCCGCGCCCCTTGAAGGGGCGCCAAGTTGCAAGCCCGGTGACAGAGGCTCCTTGATCCGCGCCAAGGGCTGCGGCAGCAGCCAGGGCACCTAAACCGTTCATTGCAAAATGAACGCCAGCGGATTGAATTTCAAATGTAATTTCCTGCCCCGCAACGGCTGCACGCGAAATGGTTTGATCCCCATCAAGCTCAACACTTTGCAGGTGATAGCCCTGTGCTTTAGTGCCAAAGGCGAGGACGGTCGCCCGAGCCTGCGATGCCGCTTCGCGCAGGACCTCTGCGTCGTCGATATCCGCGTTCACTACGGCCACGCCGCCCGGTTCCAACCCTTCAAAGATCGAAGCTTTCTCTTGTGCGATTGCGGTTACGCTATCGAATGCCTCTAGATGTGCGGCGGCCACGGTGGTGACCATCGCCACATGAGGGCGGGTCTGTTTGGCCAGCGGGGCGATCTCTCCGGGATGATTCATGCCGATCTCGATCACTGCGAATTCAGTGTCTGCCGGCATCCGGGCCAGCGTCAGCGGCACGCCCCAGTGGTTGTTGTAGCTGGCCACGCTGGCGTGGGTCTTGCCCTGACCACCCAGCATTGCTGCCAGCATTTCTTTGGTCGAGGTTTTGCCGACCGAGCCGGTCACGGCCACAACCCGCGCATCTGTGCGCGCGCGCGCTGCCCGACCCAAATCCTCGAGCGCGGTTTGCACATCATCAACCAGCAACAAAGGCGCATCATCCGATAAGTCATTGGGAATATGAGAGACAAGAGCGGCACCCGCTCCCTTCTCCAAAGCTTGCCCCACAAACTCATGCCCATCACGCGCGGCCTTTAGCGCCACAAACAGATCACCCGGCTCAAGGGTACGGGTGTCGATCGACACGCCATTAACCGACCAGTCGCCTATTGCACGTCCCTTGGTGGCTTCTGCGGCTTCGGTTGCAGTCCAGAGTGTCATGCCAGCCCCCCATCCAAAGCGGCTACAGCAATGCTGGCCTGTTCCACGTCGTCAAAGGGCAGAACCTGATCACCCACGATCTGACCTGTCTCGTGCCCTTTGCCGCAAATCAGCAGCGAGTCACCCGGCTGCAAGGCATCCACCCCGCGCAAAATCGCCTCGGCGCGGTCGCCCACTTCGGTGGCTTCTGGCGCACCGCCCATGACGGCGGCCCGGATGGCGGCCGGGTCTTCGCTACGAGGGTTATCGTCGGTGACAAAGACGATATCGGCGTTTTCTGCCGCTGCTTGTCCCATCAAGGGGCGTTTGCCAGCATCCCGGTCCCCGCCGGCGCCGACGATGGCAATCAGGCGGCCCATAACATGAGGGCGCAAGGCTTTCAGCGCGGTCGAAACCGCGTCCGGCGTATGCGAGTAATCGACAAAGACCGACGCGCCATTGCTGCGGGTCGCGGCCAGCTGCATCCGCCCGCGTACCGTCGCCAGATGGGGCAACGTGTCGAACACGTGTTCTGGGTCATCGCCGCTCGCAATCACAAGACCACAAGCCAGCAGGATATTTTCGGCCTGAAAGCCACCAATCAGGTTGAGGCGGGTTTGAAATGGTTTACCGCGCCACGAGAACCGCAAGTCCTGTCCCGTGGCATCAAACCGCTGGTTCAGCAGGCTCAGATCGCAGTTACTGCGCCCCACGGACAACACCTCTTGCCCACGTGACGCCGCGATTGCGCGCATCTCGGCCCCTTTGGGGTCATCCATATTGATCACCGCCGTGCCGTCCTGTGGCAACACCCGGCGGAACAGGCCCGCCTTGGCGGCAAAGTAGGCCTCGAAGGTATCGTGATAGTCTAGGTGGTCCTGGGTAAAGTTAGAAAACCCTGCTGCGATAAGGTGCACGCCATCCAGTCGCCGTTGTTCCAGACCATGGGATGAGGCTTCCATCGCGGCGTGGGTCACGCCGTTCTCTACCGCTTCGGCCAAGGTACGATGCAGCGTGATCGGCTCGGGCGTGGTGTGCGCAAGCGGCGCGGTCCAGGCGCCTTCTACACCAGTGGTGCCCAGATTGATGGCGGCATGCTCCAGTTCAGACCAAATTTGACGTACAAAAGTAGAAACCGAGGTTTTGCCGTTTGTTCCCGTAACTGCGATCATGGTCTTGGGCTGTTTACCGAACCAAAGCGCCGCCGCCCCGGCCAAAGCCTGTCGCGGGTCTTCGGCAATGACAACCGCGACGTCCGATTGGGCCAGTTCGTCTGCCGCAATTTCAGCGCCTTTGGCATCTGTCAGAATAGCCGAGGCCCCCATACGCAGAGCATAGGTGATGAATTCGCCGCCATGTACCCGCGTGCCGGGCATCGCTGCGAACAGAAAACCGGATTTTACCTCGCGGCTGTCAACCGCCAACCCCGTGATATCCGGGTCCCGACCACCGCGCGCGGTCAGGGCCAGCTGGCTGAGTTTCTTTGCCGGTGTGCCCATGACGCCCCTGCCCAATTGGTTAATTCGAGGTCAGCGTTATACCAGCGGTTTCGCCGGGCTCAACCTGCGGCCTGAGCCCCAGCAATGGCGCAACGCGGCCAATCATCTCGGCCGCCACCGGAACTGCGGTCCAACCCGCGGTACGGCGCTTTTCGCCGTAGGCAGTGATTGATGGTTCATCCAGTGTTACCACCAGCACATATTTCGGGTCGTGGGCCGGAAAAAGCGTGGCGAATGTGGCGATCACCTTGTCATCATAGTACCCGCCGCGGGGTTTGGGTTTGTCAGCCGTGCCGGTCTTGCCGCCAACCGCATAGCCCGGAACCTCGCCAAAGCTGGCTGTCCCACTGGTCACAACCTTTCGCAACATCTTGCGCGCCTGACGGGCCGCTGTCGGCGACATCACGCGAGGGCCATATTGTGGTCCTTTCTGGCGCAGGATTGTCGGGCTGACATAATGCCCGCCATTGGCAATCGCGGCATAACCAGCCGCCAAGTGCATTGGGCTCGTGGACAACCCGTGACCATATGAGATCGTGACTGAGCTCAATTCGCCCCATTTCTTGGGCAACAAAGGTTGACCGCCCTGCGCCTCGACTATTTCGAAAGGTGTCGGGTCGAACATACCCAAGGAGTTCAGAAACTCTTTTTGCCGCTTGATCCCGATCTGCATTGCAAGCCGTCCGGTGCCCCGGTTCGAGCTTTTGACGATGATGTCGGCAACACTCAGCTTGCCATAGTTCTTGTTACGGAATTCGCCAATCCTGAAGCCGCCGACCTTCATCGGGCCCGAAGTGTCAATGATGGTTTCCGAATTGACGAGGCCCAGATCAACTGCCTGTGCTGCCGCAAAAATCTTGTAAACCGACCCCAGCTCGTAAACACCTTGTACGGCACGGTTAAAGAGCGGGCTGTCGGAAGGGTCAAAACCGACTGTGGGTGGGCGTGGGCGGTCGTTGGGGTCGAACGCTGGCAATGAGGCAACCGAAATCACCTCGCCAGTGTGCACATCCATCAGAACCGAGGACGCTCCCTTGGCGTTCATAATCTTCATGCCGCCCAGCAGAACACGCTCAGCCGCGGCTTGCACGGTCAGATCCAGCGAGAGTTTCAGCGGCTTGGCGCCATTGCCCGGGTCGCGCAGATAGCCATCGAACTGTTTTTCCACACCCGCGACACCGATCACCTCGGCGGCGTTCACACCTTCCTTACCAAAACCTGCCCCGCCCAACACATGGGCGGCCAGCATACCGTTGGGATAAAGCCGCATTTCGCGCGGGCCAAACAGCAGGCCGGGATCACCGATATCGTGTACGGCCTGTTTCTGCTCGGGCGAGATCCGTTTCTTGATCCAGATAAACTTGCGCTTGCCAGTGAAGTCCTTGATCAGGCGCTCTTTTTCTAGATCCGGGAACACCGTTACCAGCCCTTCGGCAGCGGCAACCGGGTCGACCATCAACGGTGGTTGAGCATAGAGCGAATGGGTTTCGAAGTTGGTGGCCAGAATACGACCTTCGCGGTCGACGATGTCGGCGCGTTGGGTGGCGATGTTGGCGCCTTGAGCACTGGCCAGCGGTTCTTGGGCCTCGGACGTGGCCAAAAGGCCCATGCGGGCACCCACGACCGAAAAGGCACAGAAGAAGAAGACACCCAGAACCAAAAGACGCCCCTCGGCACGCGCGCGGGTGCGGTCCTGCATCTCTTCGTGGCGTTGGCGAATATTCTCGCGTTCAATAGCGTCTGGGTTTTCGCCCTTGCTGCGGGCGTCCAGAATTCGAGCAAGCGGACGGAGCGGCGTACGGATCATGGGAACTGCTCCCCATTCAGGGTCGAAACATCAACCGCATTGGTAATCGGTGGCAGATCCACCGGGGGATAGGCGACCTCGTCCACGCGACCGAACTGATCAGGGCGCAGAGGTAGCAGGCCCAACCGGTCAAAGTTCAGATCGGCCAGCTCGCGCAAGCGATCCGGGCGGTTGAGGTAGGCCCACTCAGCGCGCAATACACTCAAGCGAATCTGGGCCTCGCCAATCTCACGCTGGAGACGCTGGGTATCTTTGAGGACCTGCTGCGTCTTGTAGTTTTCCTGATAGGCCCAAAGGGCAAGGCCAAAGACCGCCAAGGCCGTCAAAACGTAGATCACGCTTCTCATCGTTTCCCCCTTCAGCATCGGCATACCGATACTCTTTCCTTCAACCTCCCCCGCCGGGGCGTCGGTACGGATGGCCACGCGCAACTTGGCCGAGCGTGAGCGTGGGTTTTCTTCCAGTTCCTGCTCATCAGGCCCAACGGCCTTGCGCGTCTTGATCGTGAACTGCGGCGCATCCTGTACGATCTCCGGTGCGTAGCGGTTGGCGCGCCCAGTTTTGCCCGCACGCGCCTGCAAGAACCGTTTGACCATCCGGTCTTCGACAGAATGAAAGGTGACCACAGCCAATTGGCCGCCGGGCTTCAATGCACGCTCGGCCGCCATGAGGCCGCGAAACAGTTCGCCATATTCATCGTTCACCGCGATCCGCAGCGCTTGGAAACTGCGCGTGGCGGGATGCGATTGACCGGGCTTGGGGCGTGGCAGGCAAGATTCGATGATCTTGGCCAGCTGCAGGGTCGAAGTGATCTTCCCGTCAGCGCGCTCTCGTACAATGGCCTTGGCGATCCGGCGGCTGGCGCGTTCTTCACCGTAATGAAACAGGATGTCGGCGATATCTTCCTCGGCGGCCTCGTTCACCAGATCAGCCGCAGATGGGCCATCCTGCGACATGCGCATATCCAACGGGCCGTCTTTCATGAAAGAAAAGCCGCGTTCGGCCAAGTCCAGCTGCATCGATGAAACACCCAGATCCAGCACCACACCGTCCAGATCGTCTGCATATTCATCCATGCGTGAAAACACACCGGCCTGCATCACCAGCCGGTCGCCATAATCTCCCGCCCAATCAGCGGCCATTTCAAACGCCAGCGGGTCGCGGTCTACGCCAATGACTGTGTCCGCACCTGCGGCCAGCAAACCGCGGGTATAGCCGCCCGCGCCGAAGGTCCCATCCAGCCAAGTGCCCGCAACCGGGGACACCGCTGCCAGCAAAGGGCGCAACAATACAGGGATATGAGGGTCTTGATCGGGGCGGGCCGCAGCAGCCATGCCGTTACGCGCCCCCTGCGCCATCAAGGAAGGCCATCGGATCGAAATCGTCTGGCAGCTCGTCCAGCCATTCCTCGGCTTTGGCAAGCTCTTCCGTTTCGTATGTTTCGGGCTTCCAGATCTGGAAAGTGTCACCGGCGGCGATAAAGAACGCCTCTTTCTCCAGGTCGATCTTCTTGCGCAGCTTGGCTAGGCAAAACCAGACGTCCGGTTTCATCGACGGCAGTGGGGAAAGATTGACCATGGAACATGCGCTGGAGCATTTTACGCTCCATCGAACCACGCGGGAGCGCGTCGATCTTGGCGTCGACCTCGTCGATCGCCTCCATCGTGTAGCATTCAAGGAACTTGCGGCGGTGGTCGCCATAGACAATGACAAGTTCGGGCTGATCGCCGGACTGCCAGTTCGGGTCGCCAGCCTCTAGAACACGGCGAAACGAGGCAGGAATCGACACCCTGCCCTTCGTATCTACCTTATTCTGGCTTTCGCCTCTGAACCTGCGCGCCAAAACGACTGTCCCTTTCGCTATGCGCCAACTTTTTCGTCCCCAGAAAGTAGAAACGGCGGGTTGATCTGCTGCCACTGATCAACCCGCCGCCTGATCCCGCTGTGCGGGGATGTCCGACTGCGCGCGCCACCTGGGGGATGTCTGCTCGCTCGCGCGCCGGATCTCTTGGTTCTGATGAAAGCGAAGCGCCTGTATGAAACCTGCTTATTGTTGGTTTGGGATCGTTTGGCGTCCCGTGTCGTCTCGTTCTCATCCGATGAACAAGGGATGCCATGGGAATTCATGGAAATCAATAGGAAATTTTGGAGAGACTCGTGAAACTGACTAATTGGCAGAGTATAGTCAACCTTCCAATCGGCGACACATGCACATCATATAGTTACTTGAGAAATGCCTTTATCTACATATAGACAAATCGAAACCACTAAAGTTTTTCCCATCGTTTCCCAAAAAATCTCTCGCGGGTGAAAATACAGCTAAACAGCGGTCCAATTTAAGTGAGCCTTTAGGATTCGACCACCATTTTCGCCACAAACACTAGCCCCTGGGAACATGGTCCCATGAATTCCCAAGTATCCCATGCAATCCCTCCCGTGTTTTCCCATCGGCAGCCCACCCAACTCACGTCAAGGGCACATCGAGTGAGTCGATCGCACGAAGTATTGGCAAAGTTTTTTCAAGGGCCGGATTTGCGTCACGCTGCGTAAGAAACAGGCGCTTGATCATTTGTGACAGGAAATTCCTTGCCGTAAGAACGTATCAGGCACATCAAAACCCCAATAAAACAAGTGTGTTCCGAGAAGGCCGTGATTTCATGAAGCAATCTATGCAATTGCTGCATAGCGGCATTGACACGGCAAGCCATTGTGCACCTGCAGCATTTCCTTATTTTCAATCTCAAGCAAACGCCGCACCGACGCGGAACAGACGATACGACGATAGGTAAAGAACATGGCTGTCACCAGCGACTACACTGCCGCCAAAGGCGCAACATTCTCCGGCTTCTCTGCAATGATCGAGGCCGCAAAAACCCGCTATATCCGCAACCGGATGTACCGTCGCACTGTTAACGAGCTGAGCGCCCTGTCGGCGCGTGAGCTGGCCGATCTTGGCCTGCACCGCTCAATGATCAAACGCGTCGCCGAACAAGCATCGGCGGAATACGCCGCGCGCTAAGCGGCACAAGATACTGAATTCAGGTCTCTCCTCCTCCCTGGGACCTGAGTTAAGCGGCGACATCGTCCTCCTCCCTGATGTCGCCGCGACTTAATACCGGCCCTGATGATGCCGGATGCAGATACACCGGGTCGCTCCTCCCTGACCTTGGTGTTGAAAGCGAACGGTGGCGCCCGCCTCCTCCCTGGCGTCACCGTGACCCCATACCGGCCTAATGACGCCGGAACGCGGATACATCCGGGCCTCTCCTCCTCCCTGGCCTTGGATGTTGAAAGCGCGCGGTGGCTTCCTCCTCCTCCCTGAAGCCGCCGCGACCTCATACCGGGCTCAAACCCGGGTTCGAATACATCGGGGCTCTCCTCCTCCCTGTCTCGATGTTGTCATGAACGGCGGTTCCCCTCCTCCTCCCTGGGAACCGCCGTTTTTTGTTCTTAGTAAGGGGTGGTATGCTGGAGGCCTCTGCAGCCAGGGAGCTCAAGATGCCTGCCTATTTCTTTGCACAGCTGAACATTCACGACAGCGAAGGGTACCAGGAGTACCTCAAGGGGTTCATGCCGATCTTTGAACGACACAAGGGCCGCCTGCTCACGGTTTCATCTAAAACCGTCGACTGTGTCGAAGGGGACTGGCCCGAGGGGAGCGTGGTGTTGATGGAATTCCCAGACCTGGAAACAGCCTATGCGTGGAAGAACGATCCCGACTATGTCGAGCTTGCGCGCATCCGGCACGCCACGGCATCAACCAACGCAATCATCGTTGATGGTCTTTAAAACGGCACGTCGTCGCTGGCCGACAGGAACTTGGCCACGACCTTTTTGGTGCCTGCCTTTTCGAACTCGATCTCAAGCTTGTCGCCTTCGATCCCGATCACCGCACCATAGCCGAATTTCTGGTGAAATACGCGCTCTCCAAGCGTAAAGCTGGACACTGCATTCAGATCGATCACAGGGCTTCTGCTCTCTTTGGGTTGCGACAATCCCCGTTGCCCTTGCCGGGCTTGAAGTCGCCTCCATCCCGGCGAGTTGTAGACATTCGCCTCGGCCGCGCGAGTTTCGATGCCTTGCGAACTGACGCCGACCGCACCACCACCGTACAGGCCGGATGGGGTAAGGACGTCAACGTGATCCTCAGGCAGCTCATCGACAAACCGGGACGGCATGGAATTTTGCCATTGCCCGAACACCCGCCGATTGGCGGCAAAGGAAATCGTGCACAGCTCTTCGGCGCGGGTGATTCCCACGTAAGCCAGGCGGCGTTCCTCTTCGAGGCCCTTGAGACCGGATTCGTCCATTGAGCGTTGCGAGGGGAATAATCCATCCTCCCATCCCGGCAGAAAGACAGCCGGAAATTCCAAGCCTTTGGCCGCGTGCAAGGTCATGATCGACACTTTGGCGCCATCTGATTCCTGTTCGTTGTCCATCACCAGGCTGACATGCTCCAGGAACCCTTGCAGGTTCTCGAAATTGTCCAGTTGGTTCACCAGTTCCTTGAGGTTTTCCAACCGTCCCGGAGCTTCGGGCGTTTTAGTATTCTGCCACATGGTGGTGTAGCCGGATTCGTCCAAAACGATCTGTGCAAGCTCGATGTGGCTGACCTCTGGCTGGCCAAACGCCAATTGCGGCTCGCCTCCGTCGTCGATCACCTCATCTTCATTGGCCTCGATCACAGGCCCGCGTGTCATGGTGCGCCAGCGGGCCAGATCTTCGACCAGTTTGCGCAGAGCGCCAGCACCTTTGCCTTTGATCAACCCCTGATCCAAAGCGATCCGCGCACCATCAACCAAAGACACCCCGTTCGAGCGTGCAGCGATCTGGATGGTTTGCTGTGCCTTGTCGCCAAGACCGCGCTTGGGTGTGTTGACGATGCGTTCAAATGCCAGATCATCATCAGGCGACACCACCAGCCGGAAATAGGCCATGGCATCGCGAATCTCTAGCCGCTCATAGAAGCGCGGGCCGCCGATCACCTTGTAGGGCAGACCAATGGTCAGAAACCGATCTTCGAACGCACGCATCTGGTGCGAGGCACGCACGAGAATCGCAATGTCATCCAGACTAAAGGGACGCATGCCGCGCGTACCACCCTGCATCGCATCGATCTCTTCGCCGATCCAGCGCGCCTCTTCCTCGCCATCCCAATGACCGATCAGGCGAACCTTTTCGCCCTCATCCGCTGCGGTCCACAGTTCTTTGCCCAAGCGGTTTTCATTGCCGCGAATGACGTTGGATGCGGCGGCAAGGATATGAGGGGTCGAGCGATAGTTCTGCTCCAGCCGCACCACATGCGCGCCCGGGAAATCCTTTTCGAACCGCAAGATGTTGCCCACTTCGGCCCCGCGCCAGCCATAAATCGACTGATCATCGTCGCCCACGCAGCAGATGTTCTTATGCTTCCCCGCCAGCAGCCGCAGCCACAGATATTGGGCCACGTTCGTATCCTGATATTCATCGACCATGATGTAGCGGAACCAGCGTTGGTACTGTTCCAGCACATCTGGGTGCGCCTGAAAGATGGTGACGACATGCAAAAGCAGATCGCCGAAATCGACGGCGTTCAGCTCTTTCAGACGGGTTTGGTATTGCGCGTAAAGCGCGACACCCTTGTTGTCATAGGCCCCGGCGTCCGCCGTGGGTACCTTGTCCGGCGTCAAAGCGCGGTTTTTCCAGCCATCAATGACGTTCAACAGCAGCCGCGCGGGCCAGCGCTTGTCGTCGACCCCCGCTGCCTGCACCAGTTGCTTGATCAAACGCAGCTGATCGTCGGTGTCCAAAATGGTAAAATTCGATTTCAGTCCTGCAAGTTCGGCATGTCGCCTGAGCAGCTTGACGCAGATAGAGTGAAACGTCCCAAGCCAGGGCATTCCCTCGGCCGGTTGGCCCAACATGCGGCCCACGCGGTTCTTCATCTCGCGCGCGGCCTTGTTGGTGAAGGTCACGGCCAGAATCTCGTTTGGGCGAGCCTTGTGGGTATTGAGCAGATGGACAATGCGTGTTGTCAGAGCCTTGGTTTTGCCTGTGCTCGGCCCCGGCCAGCATCAGCACCGGACCGTCCAGCATTTCAACGGCTTCTCGCTGCGCCGGATTGAGGTCATCCAGATAGGGCATCGGCCGCGCGGCCATCGCGCGCGCGGAAAGGGAAGGTTGCTGCGCGGCGCCTTCAAAGGCGTCCATTTCGTCAAAGCTGCTCATGCCTGCAAAGTAATTGGGAATTCACCGAAGGGAAAGGGTTTGTTCACGACATGTTCGCGATTCTGGCGCAATTTGAGCAGAATTTGCACAAACCCGTGTACAGGTTTGAGGGACCAGAAGGTCTCTTGTTAACTTCATCTCAACCTCTGCTTCACATGTTTCCAGCTGAAGTACGGGAGCGCGAAACGATGACGACGGAATACAAGGCTTCGGCTGCACGGCAGCTGAAGTGGGCGAGCGCGGGTATATTGTTGATAACGATGATCGTGGCAGCCGCATGGGGCGTCTACACATTGCCGACCCCGATCGTCGACAGCATGCTCGAAGCAGACATTCGCAAACAATCCGAAATGTGGAAGCGCCGCGTTCTGCTGCACATGGAAAGCCCCGAAGCGACGTTTCAAACCGGCGTGATAGGCTTACATGATCAGGAGTTCCTGGAGCTTATGCCCGAAGCCTCGGATGTGTACCGGTTCAAGTTGTTCCACGCCGATGGCACTGTTTTCTGGTCCACCCGTGCTTCGGACGTCGGCACAACCAACACCAAATCCTACTTTACCGGAACTTTGAAGAACGGCGAGGTCTACTATGCCCATGAGGAGGTCCCAGCTTCGGAGATCGATGACCTGATCCTGCACTCGGGCCTTGTTGGGGCGCAGATGGATCACCACGTGGCCGAAGTGTTCGTGCCGGTCATGCACAACAGCAAGTTTCTGGGCGCAATCGAATTTTATACAGACATCACCGAGCTTCGCGAAACCTTCATCTGGCGAGTCCGGTTGCTGCTTGGCGCGTTGTGCGGCGTTGCTCTGGCCGCGATGACAATTGTGACTTTGGTCCTGTTTCGCACCAACCGCCATCAGATCAACTCGCTACGCGCCCGCTCTCAAAGCGAACGCGAGCTGATGGACGAACAATTGCGTTTGGCCCGTGAAGTGCGCTTGCTGGGAGAGTTGAACGAGTGGCTGCAATCCAGCCGGTCATTGGACGAACTCTTTGACATGGTTGCTAAATTCATGACGCACATTCTGCCCGATGCCGAGGGGAGCGTCTATGTCTACTCCAACTCGCGCGACGTGCTGGACGGCAGCGCCAGTTGGAATGGCGGCACGCATAAGGATCACATCCACCCCGACGGTTGCTGGGGCCTGCGTCGCGGGCGGACCTATGAATATGGCGCCACAGAGGTGGACTTTGTCTGCGAACATGCCGAACCGCATGATGGCCGCCCCTATTTCTGCTTTCCAATTCTGGCGCATGGGGAAACAGTTGGCCTGATGCACCTGCGCGCGCAGCACGAAAGCGAGGGGATTCTGGCCCAGAACAAGAAGCTGGCGCAGATGTGCGCAGAACAGATCAGCATGGCCATTGCTAACGTGCGGATGCGTGACCAGTTGCACGACCAATCCGTACGGGATCCGCTTACCGGCCTGTACAACCGTCGCCACATGACCGACCAATTGCGTAAACTCATTTCCCGCAGTCAGGCCAGTGGGGCATCGATCAGCCTGGTCGCTGTGGATGTCGATCACTTCAAGAAATTCAATGACAACCATGGCCACGATGCAGGCGACATGGTGCTTCGGGCCGTGGGATCGGTACTACAGCAATCGTGCGACGGTGATGAAATCGCCTGCCGCATGGGTGGTGAGGAATTCACCCTGATCTTGCCCGACAACAGCCCGTCCGAAGTGCAGAGCCGCGCCGAAAAACTGCGCAAGGCGGTCGAGGACATTGCCGTTCGTTATGGAGATAAGACACTGCCGCGCATCACGATTTCCCTTGGACTCGCGCATTACCCGACCCACGGCACCATGCCTCAGGACCTGATGCGCTCGGCGGATGACGCACTTTATGATGCGAAGGCCAAAGGGCGCAATCAGGTGCGCATCGCGACCTTGCCGCATCAGGCCGAAGAAAACAAAGAACAACCTCAAATCGCGGCAGAATAAAGCCAGGCGCTTGCAGAATCGCCCGTTGCATCCGATCAATCGGCATGGATCTGCACAGCACCTATCCCGGCGTCATGGACCTGAAATGGCGGGCCAAACGACGGCTGCCCAAATTTGTCTGGGAATACCTGGACAGCGGCACGGGGGTCGAAGCCACCAAAGCCCGCAACCGAAATGCACTCGACCGCATCGGGTTTGAGCCCTCGATCCTGCATGGCGCGCTGCAAAGCGAGCTATCAACCCGCCTTCTGGGGCAGGACTTTCCCCTACCCTTTGGCGCGGCCCCTATTGGCATGTCCGGCCTAATCTGGCCTGGAGCAGAAGCGCTATTGGCACGAGCCACCGCACAAGCCGGGATTCCCTATACGCTGTCCACTGTCGCCAGCCGCAGCCCGGAAGAGCTGGCACCGCATGTGGGACCGCACGCGTGGTTTCAGTTGTACCCGCCCAAGGACCCTGAAATCCGCCAAGATGTAATAAATCGCGCCCGCCGAGCGGGTTTTTCCACATTGGTGCTGACTGTGGACATCCCTGTCGCCTCGCGCCGTGAGCGTCAGACACGATCGGGTTTGACGCAGCCGCCCAAATTGACCCCACGCCTGCTGGCCCAGATTGCAACGCGCCCCGCTTGGGCCATGGGCATGATGCAAGAAATGATCCAGGATGGCATGCCGCGCATGCGAACACTGGACAAATACGTCTCCGAGCAATTGAACCTCCCCCCACTGCTCACATCGGATACCTGCTCCGCACTTCACCCGATATGGACTATGTGAAATGGCTGCGCGATCATTGGGAGGGCCCGTTCATCATCAAGGGTGTGATGCGACCCCAGGATGCCAAGCCGCTGGAAAATGCGGGCGTCGACGCGCTGTGGGTGTCAAACCACGCAGGTCGTCAGTTTGACGGGGCCCCTGCGTCGATCGAAGCCCTGCCTGCGATTCGGGCCGCGACGCGGCTGCCGCTGATCTTTGACAGTGGTGTCGAAAGCGGCTTGGACATCCTGCGCGCCATTGCCTCTGGCGCGGATTTTGTGATGCTGGGACGTGCCATCCATTTCGCACTTGCAGCACTTGGAACGCGCGGACCAACCCACGTGATCGATGTGCTAAGACAGGACATGATCGCCAACATGGGCCAGATCGGCGCGGCCACACTAAAAGATCTACCACCTGTCCGAGCCCTGTCGGAGTTGAGTTAAATCGCGAAGCAATCACTGCACCGCAGAAAAAAACGGCGTTTGCGAGCGATAACATGCCGGTTCTACCCAGAACTACCAATATACGTACGCTTATTGTCCGCCTAAAACCCACGCCCAACGAAGAGAGCCGGGACCTGCCATGACAGACTTCAAGAAAATCCTGATCGCGAACCGCGGAGAGATTGCGATCCGCGTGATGCGGGCCGCCAATGAGATGGGCAAAAAGACGGTTGCCGTCTTTGCCGAGGAAGACAAGCTGGGCCTGCACAGGTTCAAAGCGGACGAGGCGTATCGCATTGGCGAAGGGATGGGGCCGGTTGCTGCCTACCTGAGCATTGATGAGATCATTCGTGTCGCCAAGGAAAGCGGCGCAGATGCGATCCATCCGGGCTATGGCCTGCTTTCGGAAAACCCCGACTTTGTGGACGCCTGCACCAAGAACGGCATCACCTTCATCGGCCCCAAGGCCGAAACCATGCGTGCCCTTGGCGACAAGGCCAGCGCCCGTCGGGTTGCGGTTGAGGCCGGTGTTCCGGTCATCCCGGCGACCGAGGTTCTGGGCGATGACATGGACGCGATCCGCGCCGAGGCGGCTGAAGTTGGCTATCCGCTGATGCTGAAAGCCTCCTGGGGCGGCGGCGGGCGCGGTATGCGCCCGATCTATGGCCCGGATGAGTTGGAAGAAAAAGTGCTCGAAGGCCGCCGCGAGGCTGAAGCCGCGTTCGGAAACGGCGAGGGGTATCTTGAAAAGATGATCACCCGCGCCCGCCACGTCGAGGTGCAGATCCTGGGCGACAAGCATGGCGAGATTTATCACCTCTATGAACGTGATTGCTCGGTCCAGCGCCGCAACCAGAAAGTGGTTGAGCGCGCTCCTGCCCCGTATCTGACCGAAGACCAGCGCGCCGAGATCTGCGAGCTGGGCCGCAAGATCTGCGCCCATGTGAATTATGAGTGCGCGGGCACTGTAGAGTTTCTGATGGATATGGCCTCGGGTAAGTTCTACTTCATCGAGGTGAACCCCCGTGTGCAGGTCGAACACACCGTCACCGAGGAAGTCACGGGCATCGACATCGTGCAGGCCCAAATCCTGATCGCCGAGGGTAAGACCCTGGCCGAGGCGACTGGCAAGGTCGCTCAGGACGAGATCCGGCTGAACGGCCATGCGTTGCAGACCCGTGTGACCACTGAAGACCCGCTCAATAACTTCATCCCTGATTACGGCCGCATCACCGCCTATCGCTCGGCCACGGGCATGGGCATCCGCCTGGACGGCGGCACGGCCTATGCGGGCGGCGTGATCACGCGGTATTACGACTCGCTCTTGACCAAGGTCACTGCCTGGGCGCCGACGCCCGAAAAGGCGATCGCCCGGATGGACCGCGCGCTGCGGGAATTCCGTGTACGCGGTGTCTCGACCAATATTGCTTTTGTCGAGAACCTGCTGAAACACCCAACGTTCCTGTCGAATGAATACACCACCAAGTTCATCGATGAGACACCGGACCTGTTTGATTTCAAACGCCGCCGAGACCGGGGCACCAAGGTGCTGACCTACATCGCCGACATCACGGTGAACGGGCACCCCGAGACCAAGGATCGCCCCCTGCCAGCAGCGGATCTGAAGATACCGCGCGCACCGGAACGCCGGGCCGAGCCGATGATGGGCACCCGCAACCTGCTGGAGCAAAAAGGCCCGCAGGCGGTGGCCGATTGGATGAAGGCGCAGCGCCAGCTGCTGATCACCGACACCACCATGCGCGACGGGCACCAGTCGCTGCTGGCGACGCGTATGCGCTCGATTGACATGATCCGCGTGGCACCGACCTATGCGTCGAACCTTCCGCAGCTGTTCTCGGTCGAGTGCTGGGGCGGCGCGACCTTCGACGTGGCATACAGGTTCCTGCAGGAATGCCCCCGGCAGCGTCTGCGCGACCTGCGCGAGGCGATGCCGAACCTGATGACGCAGATGCTGCTGCGCGGTTCGAACGGGGTTGGCTACACCAACTATCCCGACAATGTGGTGCAGGCTTTTGTCAAGGAAGCGGCCAAGAACATCGACGTCTTCCGCGTCTTCGACAGCCTGAACTGGGTCGAGAACATGCGCGTGGCGATGGATGCGGTGATCGAGCAGAACAAGATCTGCGAAGGTACCGTCTGCTACACCGGCGACATCCTGAACCCAGAGCGCTCCAAGTATGACCTGAAATACTATGTCGCCATGGGCAAAGAACTGCGAGACGCAGGGGCGCATGTGCTGGGGTTGAAGGACATGGCCGGTCTATTGAAGCCCGCCGCTGCCCGCGTGCTCATCAAAGCCCTGAAAGAGGAAGTTGGGTTGCCGATCCACTTCCACACCCATGACACGGCGGGCATCGCCTCCGCGACCATCCTTGCTGCCGCAGAGGCTGGTGTGGATGCGGTCGATTGCGCGATGGACAGCTTCTCGGGCAACACCAGCCAAGCGACGCTTGGCTCGGTGGTCGAGGCGCTGCGCAACACCGATCGGGACACCGGATTGGACATCAAGGCGATCCGCGAGATCAGCGATTACTTTGAAGCCGTTCGGGGCCAGTACGCTGCCTTTGAAAGCGGCCTGCAGGCGCCCGCGTCCGAAGTGTACCTGCACGAGATGCCCGGCGGTCAGTTCACCAACCTCAAGGCACAGGCCCGCTCGCTGGGGCTGGAAGAACGCTGGCACGAGGTCGCGCAGATGTATGCCGACGTGAACCAGATGTTCGGCGACATCGTCAAGGTGACACCATCGTCCAAGGTGGTTGGCGACATGGCGCTGATGATGGTGAGTCAGGGATTGAGCCGAGATGACGTGGAAAACCCATCGACGGATGTGGCCTTCCCGGATTCGGTGATCGACATGATGCGCGGCAATCTGGGGCAACCTCCGGGCGGCTTCCCCGACACAATCGTGGGCAAGGCGCTGAAAGGTGAAGCGCCCAACACGGAACGTCCGGGCAAGCACCCGGAGCCTGTCGATCTGGATGCGTTGCGCGCGCAAATTTCGAAAGAACTTGAAGGCAAGGTGGTCGATGACGAGGATCTGAACGGCTACCTGATGTATCCCAAGGTCTTCATGGACTACATGGGCCGCCACCGCACCTATGGCCCAGTGCGGGCCCTGCCGACCAAGACCTTTTTCTACGGTATGGAGCCCGGCGAAGAGATCGCGGCCGAGATCGACCCCGGCAAGACGCTGGAGATCCGGCTGCAAGCCCTCGGTGAGACCGACGAAAACGGCGAAGTGAAGGTGTTCTTTGAGCTAAACGGTCAGCCCCGTGTGATCCGGGTGCCGAACCGCTTGGTCAAATCCTCGACCATCCTGCGGCCCAAGGCCGAAGTTGGCAATGCCGACCACATCGGCGCACCGATGCCCGGTGTTGTGGCCAGCGTTGCCGTACAGGCAGGCCAACAGGTCAACGAAGGCGATCTGCTGCTGACCATTGAAGCAATGAAGATGGAAACCGGCATCCACGCTGAACGATCGGCCACCGTCAAGGCCATGCACGTTCAACCCGGTGGCCAAATCGACGCTAAAGATTTGCTCATCGAGCTCGAGTAAATCAAAGCGCAAATAGAGCATGTTGCGTTCAATCTCGAACGCAACATGCCGCGAACAATACCGGTCAATTTGATTGCAATGTCCGAAAACGGGAAACAATCAGATATATCTCTGACTTGCTCCGCGTCACGATAAAACTGTGATCTTGATCTGAGTCGGCGGCTGTAGGACTGGCAGATCTTCAGGCTGTTTCGCACCTGTGACCGGGGTTAGAACCGCGAAGGAGCCGAATGCAACCAACGCCCCCAATACCACATAGATTTTTCCAAAAACCATGGATTACCTCGTTCAACAATGAGCTAGATGGATTCACTTTGAATGAAACGGCTGAACAAACGGTTTCCGGCTCATCGTTCTGACAAAGAATTTTGGCCCTTCTGCACTTTTGCTCTTGCGGTACGGCCTCAGAAATTCTAATTCACGCCTCACTCAAGGAGGCGGGCGTAGCTCAGGGGTAGAGCATAACCTTGCCAAGGTTAGGGTCGGGCGTTCGAATCGCCTCGCCCGCTCCATTGAGATCCGGATCACCCATCCGGAGCACAGACTTGATAGTGCGGGCGTAGCTCAGGGGTAGAGCATAACCTTGCCAAGGTTAGGGTCGGGCGTTCGAATCGCCTCGCCCGCTCCATCAAGATCCCGGTAACCCATCCGGGAACAAAAGATATCGGTTGCGGGCGTAGCTCAGGGGTAGAGCATAACCTTGCCAAGGTTAGGGTCGGGCGTTCGAATCGCCTCGCCCGCTCCAATATCTTCTCTCTTTCTCTACATTGGTGACTTGGCGGCGACGGGCGTTCTGCGTCATGCTTGGGGTGTTCAACCCTCAAGGTGTTTCCCATGTCCGCAGACTACTACATCCGCCCCCTCTCCTCAGACGAAGTGCAGATTGCCGTGGATTGGGCTGCAAACGAGGGGTGGAATCCGGGGCTGTCAGATCGAGCATGCTTTCTGTCAGTCGATCCAGAGGGGTTTTGGGGCGGATTTCTGGATGGAGAGTTGATCGCCACGATCTCGGTCGTCAACTACGACACGCAGTTCGCCTTTCTGGGCTTCTACATCGTGCACCCGGACCACCGTGGACGCGGAGCCGGGCTGCGTTTGTGGCAAGCTGCCGTCAAACACGCGGGCCGCCGCCTGATCGGGCTGGATGGGGTGCAAGAGGAACAGGCAAATTACGCCAAGTCTGGCTTTGAGCTGGCCTATCGCAACATCCGGTTTGGCGGGCAAATCGGGCGGGCCTTGGCAAACTTGCCCGACAGTGCCCATGCGAGACCGCTGAGCCACGTCACGGCTGAACTAGAGCGTTTCGACCGTGCCGCCTTCCCTGCCCCGCGTACTCCGTTTCTGGCGATGTGGCTGGGCACACATGGGCATGAAGCACGCGCCGTTGTCGATCATGGCACCCTTCAGGGATACGGCGTCATCCGGCCGTGTCGAAGCGGTTACAAGATCGGCCCCTTGTTTGCCGACACGTCGCAGATAGCGCGCGACCTTGCCGGGTCCTTGCTGGCCTCAGTTCCCGCAGCCGATCATGACAGGGAGGTGTTTCTGGACGTGCCCGAGCCGAACAAGGCGGCCCTATCCCTTGCGCGTGACCTAGAGTTGACCCCGGTGTTTGAAACCGCGCGCATGTACACCGGTCCGGCCCCCGATATTGACCTGGGCCGAATTTATGGCGTCACCACATTCGAGTTGGGTTAGACGCTCAAAACGCCTTGAACGTCATCGTGGTCAGGGATCGTTCGATGTTGGGGATCACCAACAGGTGCTCGTTGATGTAGTGACCCACGTCCTCATCCTCGGGGATGTAGAGTTTAAGCAGCAGATCGTATTCACCGCTGGTTGAATAAAGCTCAGAGTGGATTTCGCGCAGGGCGATATCCTCGGCCACCTTGTAGGTCGAGCCGGGTTTGCAGCGGATCTGAATGAAAACACACGTGGCCATTTGGGGCGCCCTTTGTCGGGGGAGTTAATCTATGGTCAAGCTGCCATGCTGTGCGGGTGGGTGCAATCCCTTGCGGGATCGGTGTTTTGCGCAACACTTGTGTCGCAGGTCGCCTGCTCGGGGTGGCAATGCGCGGGCTGTTTTGACTATAAGCAGCCCCGTGACCATCAGGGAAAGACCGCCATGCGCCGCGCCACCATCACCCGCCAGACCGCCGAAACCGAGATTTCGGTCGAGATCAACCTCGACGGCACCGGAGCTTATGACAACCAGACCGGCGTCGGGTTCTTTGATCACATGCTGGACCAGTTGGCGCGCCACTCGCTGATCGACATGACAATCCGTGCCAAGGGTGATTATCACATCGACGATCACCACACGGTCGAGGACACAGGCATTGCCCTGGGTCAGGCGCTGACCGCAGCCATTGGGGACAAGAAGGGTATCAACCGCTATGGCGAATGCCACCTGCCGATGGATGACGCTCAGGTGCGCTGTGCACTGGACCTGTCAGCGCGCCCTTTCCTGATCTGGAACGTGGACCTGCCGACACAGAAAATCGGCACGTTTGATACTGAACTGGTGCGCGAATTCTTTCAGGCGTTCAGCACCCATGGCGGCATCACCCTGCACATCGACCAGTTGCACGGGTTCAACAGCCACCACATCGCCGAGGCCGCATTCAAGGCTGTGGCGCGTGCTTTGCGCACCGCAGTCGAGACCGACCCACGCAAGGCGGATGCGATCCCGTCGACCAAAGGCGCGCTCTAACTCGCATCTGTGATAGGCTTCCTCTAGAACCTTCACAGGGGCTATTGCATGCAAAGTCATCAAGGCGGCTGCTTGTGCGGCAAAGTAAAATATCGCGTTTCCGGTGAACCACTTTGGGTCACCGCCTGCTTTTGCAAGTTTTGTCAGCAGGCAAGTGGCACAAACGGGGTTGTCCTTCCAGCTTTTGACCTGACGCAATTCGAAGTCGTCCAAGGGGAACCCACCCAGTATTCTCATATCTCAACGGGCAGTGGCAAAGCGGTGAACATTCATTTTTGCAACCGTTGCGGAACAAAAACCCATCTGACCTTTGAACGCTGGCCCGATCGGTTAGGTATCTATGCCGGGACGTTTGATGATCCTGGCTGGTTCAAGTTCGAGCCGGACAACAGCAAGTTCATTTTCGTAGATGAAGCCGTGCGCGGCACCATGGTTCCACCCGGCTTCAAGGTCTTTCGTCAACACGCCGCAACCGCAGAAGGCACCCCGCTGGAACCTGAAATCATGCAAGAAGCGCTTCACATCCGCTGAAGGCTTGGCAGCAGTGACCCATTGCGCTAGGCAGCGTGCGAGCTTTTAACCACTCGGAGCGCCCCTTCATGCTGACCGTAATCATTGACTATGAATCGGGCAATCTGCACTCGGCAGAGAAAGCGTTTCAACGCATGGCGCGCGAGGCAGATGCCGGGGAGGTTGTTGTGACATCGGACGCTGATGTCGTGGCACAAGCTGACCGATTGGTGTTGCCCGGTGATGGCGCCTTTCCGGCCTGCGCAGCCGAATTGCGCGGACACAAAGGCATCTATGACGCGATGGTCGAAGCGGTTGAGATCAAAGGCCGCCCGTTTCTGGGCATCTGCGTGGGCATGCAGCTGATGGCCAGCAAGGGGCACGAATACCGGGAAACCGACGGTTTGGGCTGGATCGCGGGCGACGTGATCAAGATCGAACCTTCAGACCCCGCCCTGAAAGTACCGCACATGGGGTGGAACGATCTGGTTATTGATCACCCTCACCCGGTGTTTGATGGCATCGAAACGGGCGACCACACGTATTTTGTGCATTCCTACCATTTCCGCGTAACCAACCCGGCCGAACGCCTGGCGCACGTGGATTATGCAGGCGACGTCACCGCCGTGATCGGGCGTGACACGATGGTGGGCATGCAATTCCACCCGGAAAAAGCCAGAGCACGGGGCTCCGGCTTATTGCGAACTTCCTGAACTGGAAGCCGTAATTACTTGACGCGCTTCCAATCCTGACCGCGACAGATCAAACCACCTGCAACACAGCCTTTGACGGTGAGTGTATTGCCGCTGAGCGACATTTTTGAACTGTAGGTTTTGTCTGAATCCGGGGCCCAGATTTTTCCACCGGAATAAGAGCCACCACCGTCTGGCGTCATGTCCCAGATCATCTTTTTGCCCAGGTTCTCATACTCGGGCGACATGTTGCCCGAGCTGTCAAAGGCCGTATTGATTGTTCCACAGATTGCGCTGCCGCATGGTGCGATGGCAACGTGCAGATAGGCCCCATCGTCGGCTTTTTCGGTTTGCCAAATACCCGCTACCGGTTCCGCTGCTGCCATACCGGCAAAACCAAGCCCCAGTGCCGCGCCCAAGATCAGATGTTTCATAAGCGTTTCTCCCTGTTTTGACTGACTGTGGCGCGCATGCCCTGCATCTGGCAAGGTTGACTTTGGGTCGCGTTGCATCCTTGGGCGGTCTCATGCCATATCGCCGCGAAACGTGACGCGAAAGGCTGCCCCACTATGATCCTCTACCCTGCCATCGACCTCAAGGACGGACAGGCCGTGCGCCTGCTGCGCGGCGAAATGGAAAAGGCGACCGTGTTCAACGACGATCCCGCGGCCCAAGCACGCGCCTTTGTGGACGCAGGGTGCGAATGGCTGCATTTGGTGGATCTGAACGGTGCGTTTGCCGGTGAGCCGGTCAATGCAGCCCCGGTCGAGGCGATCCTGGCGTCTTGCGACGTCCCCGCCCAGCTGGGCGGCGGCATCCGTGACATGGCCACCATCGCGACCTGGATTGAAAAAGGATTGGCCCGCGTGATCCTCGGTACCGTGG
Organism: Falsiruegeria sp. JB4-1; assembly: GCF_055693495.1. Taxonomy (NCBI): domain Bacteria; kingdom Pseudomonadati; phylum Pseudomonadota; class Alphaproteobacteria; order Rhodobacterales; family Roseobacteraceae; genus Falsiruegeria; species Falsiruegeria sp. JB4-1. Next base: position 1,567,394 of record NZ_JBVFTZ010000001.1, on the reverse strand, counting down.
CGGTCGAAAATCCCGATCTGGTGCGTGAAGCCGCGCGCGAATTTCCAGGCAAGGTTGCCGTTGGCATCGACGCGCGCAACGGCATGGTCGCCACCAAAGGTTGGGCCGAGGAAACCGACGTGCAGGTGACCGAACTGGCAAAATCGTTCGAGGACGCTGGCGTGGCGGCGATCATCTACACGGACATCAACCGCGATGGTGCAATGCAAGGCCCCAACATCGAAGCAACTGCCGACTTGGCCCGCGCCGTATCGATCCCGGTCATCGCCAGCGGTGGCGTCAGCTCGCTGGACGACCTGATTGCCCTGCGCGATTGCGGTGTCGCTTTGAATGGCGCCATTTCGGGCCGCGCCCTTTATGATGGCGCTTTGGATTTGAAAGAGGCTCTGGCAACCCTCAAGGGTTAACCTCCAGCTGGTTCAACAATGGTCCAGACGTTGGGCAGTTTCTGCTGCCCGACATAGGGCTGCAAAGTGGTCTCATTGACGCGTTCGATGCGCCAGCATTCGGACCGGTTGCTCCACGTTTCACACCACAGATCCTGCCGGATCGACCAGGAACTGGTATAGACGCGCTCACCAAAGGTGCCCTCACCCTTACCGGACAGCTCTCCGGGGCCGTAGGTCTGCACCCAACGCTTGGAATAATCCTCGTTCGAAATCCCCGACAAAGTTGCACCGGGAATAGTCTGCATCAGATCCTGCGCGCTCATCATCTCGCCCGCAGTTACGGGCGCAGCAAAAAGTGTCAGGGCCAATGTCATTTGTTTCAGCATGGGGTTCCTCCCTTCACGCGCATTTTAACACGAAGGGAAGGTTTGCCCGAATCCCGGCGTCGCGCCGTTACTGCGAGGCGGCCGTGGTCAGCTTTTTCAACGCGCCTTGCATCTTTTCGACCACCGGCGCGTCGCTCACACCGTTCAGATCGCTCATGGTGTGCTTGGGGTCTTCATAGGCTAGCCAGACCTGTCCGTCAGCGTCCTGATAAGCCAGCACCTTGAGTGGCAGGAACAAACCCGCCAACGGGTCCACCTGCATCGCGGGCGTGCCCAGCTTGGGATTACCAAAGACCAGCAGCTGGCTGTCGGCCAGCTCCAGGTCCACCTTCACTGCCCCCGCCGCATGATCCACGCGCGCAAACACCGTTGCGCCAGCCTTGCCAACTACGGCTTCAAGGGCGTCCATCGCACCCTGCACCGTTTTGTCGGTCTTAACCTTGATGATGTCCTGAGCCATAGCTGCCCCACCTGTGATTGCTAGTATTCCTGCCCAAATCAGAGCGCGCATTGTGAAACCTCCTTTGATTGAATTCATGGTTCAGTTTTCACACCTGCAGCGCTTCATCCAATCACGAGTCTGGCATCGGCAGGGGTTTGCCGCTACACGTGCCCCGACCCAGAGGAATGCCTATGCTCAAGACCCGTATCATCCCCTGCCTTGATGTCGCCGACGGCCGTGTGGTCAAAGGTGTGAACTTTGTCGGATTGCGCGATGCAGGCGATCCGGTGGAATCGGCCAAGGCCTATGATGCGGCTTAGCGCAGATGAGCTGTGTTTTCTGGACATTCATGCAACTCACGAAAATCGCGGCACGATGTTTGACGTGGTCCGGCGCACAGCCGAGCAGTGCTATATCCCACTGACTGTGGGCGGTGGCGTACGAACCAAAGAAGACGTGCGTGACCTGCTGTTGGCCGGTGCCGACAAGGTCAGCTTCAACTCGGCCGCCGTCGCAAGGCCGGACGTGGTGGCCGAGGCCGCAGATCAGTTCGGCAGCCAATGCATTGTCGTGGCCATCGACGCCAAAACCGTCAGCCCCGGCAAGTGGGAGATCTTTACCCACGGTGGGCGCCGCGAAACCGGCATCGACGCGGTGGAGTTTGCCAAAACCGTGGTCGCCAAAGGCGCAGGAGAGATCCTGCTGACCTCGATGGACCGCGACGGGACCAAAGCGGGCTTCAACCTGCCGCTAACGCGCGCGATCAGTGACGCGGTGGACGTGCCGGTGATCGCGTCGGGTGGGGTCGGCAACCTTGATCACCTGGTCGAGGGCGTCACCAAGGGCGGTGCAAGCGCCGTGCTTGCCGCGTCGATCTTTCACTTTGGCGACTACACCATTCAAGAGGCCAAGGAACACATGGCCGCTGCTGGCATCCCGATGAGGCTGACATGAGCATTCTGAACGAACTGGCCGACATCATCGAAAGCCGCAAAGGCGCGAACCCTGACAGCAGCTGGACCGCCAAGCTACTGGCCAAAGGCCCCGAGAAATGCGCCGAGAAATTCGGCGAAGAAGCGATCGAGGCGATCATCGCCGCCGCCAAGGACGACCGCGAGAACCTGACATATGAGGCGGCAGATGTGCTCTATCACTTGCTGGTGATGCTGGCCGCTCGCGATATTCCGTTGCAAGACGTGTTAAATGAACTTGCAAGGCGACAAGGAATAAGCGGGATATCGGAAAAGGCCGCCCGGACAGACAAATGATGCCTTTTCAGGCGGTTCCCGATATTGCTAGGGTTCTGTGAAGCCACTTGTTCAAATCCGGGACCAACCTTTCATGAAAATCCTGACGGCCGCCTTGGCCTGTATGACCGTTTTTTTACTCGGTGGATGCGGTGCGCCACAATCGGCTGTCACTCAGAACGAAGTTGCCGAGTTGTCCCAGAAACTGCAGTCTCTCGGTCCTGAAGTTGACCCGGATGAAGCACTTCGAGCGGCGCAGGTTGCGCTTTCTTACTCGCGTCAACTGGCCACTGAATATGGCGTCAGCTCATCGCCCATCGTCCACAATGCCAAAGTCAACGAAGGTTTCGCCGACCGTGGTCTCTGTGTGCACTACGCTGAAGATATGGAGCGACGCCTGAAGCAGGAAAACTTTCGCACATTGCAGGTACACCGAGCGATTGCCTTGCCCAAGACGGTATTCAACATCGATCACAGTACCGCTCTGATCAGCAGACGCGGAGATTCCATGTACGAAGGCGTCATTCTGGACCCTTGGCGCAATGGCGGCGACCTGTTTTGGGCCGCCACACAGGACGATACACGATATAACTGGCGCCCAAGGCTGGAAGTTCTGGCCGAGAAATACCCCGAAAGTTTTCCGACATCCGTTTCTCAGTAAGAGCTTGTAGATCCCCACAAGCAAAGGGATGCGATACTGTTTCAGGCGCGTGTTAAGTGAAATCTCTTCAATTCAAAGGCCATCACAGCTTTGAAGAAATGATACCCGTCGCAAAGCCGCCCATACGCAGTTCTCCAAACAGTCGTTGGTATTCGATTTTTGGACAGCGATTCTGAATCACATCGACGCCACGAGCTTCTGCTGTGGCTGCGGCTTCGGCATGTTCCACTCCGATCTGCATCCAGACGGTCTTGAGATCGGGAAACTGATCCAGCGCCTCATCCACAATGGGCGGCACCGCCTCGGACCGGCGAAAGATTTCGACCATGTCCACAGGCTCTGACACCTCATTCAGCCCTGCGCGCACCGTCTGACCAAACAGAACCTTGCCCGCATGGCCGGGATTGACCGGGATCACGGTGTAGCCCTTGAGCCCCAGATAGCGCGCCACATAATAGCTGGCCCGAACCGGTTTCATGGAAACACCCACCACGGCGATAACCTTGGTGCGTTTCAGAATGGTGGTGAGATGGTCGTCAGAATAGCTGGTCATGACTGCACGCTAACCATGTCGCAAGGAAGAAAAAAGCGCCCATGGAACGATGCCATGGGCGCGAGGTATGGAACGAGGGACAGTGAAATGACCCGCGGCAGTTCCGTTCCGCGGTCACTGTGTCATTTAAGTCTAGGCGAGGATAAAAAAAGAGGTAAGTGACATTTTTTTGATGACTTTCGAAGGATTTTTCAAAAACCGAAGCTAAAGGGGCGTCACACCACCAAATCCAGTATGAAAAACAAAGCTCAAACGCACTTACTTCGCGACCACAGGCTGTATGAATGATTCGATTCTGTCGCTCAATTCAGTTGCGCAAAACCTGTGGCCAATGCTCTTCCGCCAATTCGATGTTTTCCTGCTCGTCCCGTTCCCACAGGTTTTCAACCACCTGGGAATGCACAAGGTAGAGCTTGCCGTCGACAATCTTCCACGCATTTGGGTCTGTGCTTGTGGTGTATCCACGAGACACCGCATAGGCGCAGTAGCCACCGAATTGCGGTGCATAGGCTTTGGGGTTGGCCTCAAAGGCTTCACGGTTCTCGTGGCTGGCAAAGTACCAGACAGCCCCCTTCCACATCACGGCTATGTTGGGGTTCCCCATCACCGGCGTCTCAGCCATGAAATAGGATACCGTGTCATACCCTCCGATCGCCGCACCGTCGTTCGCATAGTATATCTGCAGCTGTTCTGCCCTGGCCACAGGGGCCGCAAGCAGAAGTGCGCATGTCGCGCTGGCCAAGATGTTGCGTCGAAGGAACATGAGAATCCGTTTGATCGTAGGTGTGCCGCCTAAAATGAACGCATGAAACCCATCAGCCAAGCCCCTTTGACGCGGTTGTGATCAAGTCGTGTCACTTGGGTCTCGGGTCCGTGATCTCAATCGAAAATGTCCTCCACCGCATCCCAGGCTTCATCCAGGAACCGCGACATCAAACTCTTTCTTTTCTTGGACTTTTTTTGGGACTTGCGGGCCTTGCATGAATCCCGGTCAGATTGAACGCTTCGGCTCTTGGTCTTTTTGGCCTTGTGGTGAACGGGTTGATGGCTCACCGCCTTTTCCTGTTTGGATTTGCGGAGCATTTTGAGATTATGCAAAGGCGCCCCGCAGGCAGAACAACTAAGCTCGTGGCGGTCTCGACCGCCCAGAACCAATGCTGCCCGCGTACCGCAATAACAACAGGTTGCAATCTTGGTTGGATGTGAAATGGATGCCTCCTGTCGTTGCGAACCGCTCAGCGTGCCCTGGATGCATATAGGGCGATTGCCGCAGCATTTGAGACATTGAGCGAGCCAAAACCACCCGCAGCATCGATTTTCACCAATTGATCCACGGTTTCTTTGGTTTTTTGCCGCAGTCCCGGCCCTTCGGCCCCCAAAACCAAAGCCACCGGTTGATCCTTGCGACCGTCCAGGGCGGCTTCAATGGTCAGCTCCGCTTCGCCATCCAAACCAAGCACCACGTACCCCATTTGTTGCAGTTCCACGATCGTATCCGCCAGATTGCGCATCCGCAGATAAGGCTGCCGCTCCAATGCGCCGCTGGCAGTCTTTGCCAGCGCACCTGTCTCTGGTGCAGAATGATGCCGTGTGCCGATTACCGCACTGGCTCCAAGAACCTCGGCCGAACGCAAAATTGCCCCGACATTATGGGGATCAGTAACCCGATCCAACAATATGACGCGCGGTATCTCTGCCCCGATACAGTTCTCGGCCAGCCCGCCCCAATTCAATGGCTTGACCTCCAACGCCGCACCCTGATGCACCGACCCCTTGTCGATCGGGGCGGTAAACCTGCGTGGGTCAATCACCTCGGGTTCAATACCGCATTCAGTTATGGCCTCGGCCAATTTGTCAGCTGCATTCTTGGTCACGATCAGGCGCAGTTTTTCGCGTTTGGGATTCATCAATGCATCCCGAACGGCATGCAGGCCAAACAACCATACAGTTTCCGAACCAGCCGCTTTGCGGGCCTGTTCCTTTTCTACGACCCACTTTGGTTTCTTCATTTTTTGACGGCCTCGTTTTATCGGCCACAGGGCCTTGATTTCAGTTTCACGCGCCTAGGTGAAATTTTCCTGTTGACGCCCCTTTGGCGCGCTAGTAATCACGCCTCCACAGCAGGCGCAACGCCTGAAAGTGGGCGACAGGCCGCAAGGTGTGGCAGGGGACTGTAACTCCCTCGCGGAGACGCACGCCTGGTTCGATTCCGGGGTCGCCCACCATTCTCTCTCAATAAAATTTGTTTTCAAGGGAATGGTTGTCCGCTTGTCCAAGCGGTGTGTTTTCAAGCATCTCTCAAGTTTGCCTGCAACAGCTCAAGTTCCTGTAATCTGCACTTTGCACAGCTCAAGCAACCAGAATGAAAATGGGCCGCACTCCCTGCCTGACCCGTTCACGTCTTTACGATCGGGTCATCAAAGAACCATTGCTGCCGCCGCGCCGACCACCATGGTACATCCCATTACAAGCCCGGCCTGCACCAGGCGTCTTTGCATCTTGTGCTTGCGCACGGCACGAGCCAACTCTTTTTGGTGTGCTTCAATATCGACTTCGTTCATGGCCTGAGCAGACTGAAAATAATCAAGGAAAGCCACGATGTCGAAGCCACCCCAATTTCGACCTTTGAGATTGTCGACCTTGCTCATGTTATCCGCCAATCGGCTGACGCAAACATTGCGGGCGTTCTCGTCTCTGGCCGGGAAACGACCTTCGGGCGCGCCACTGTGATAAACGTTGAGGCCAAATCCTGAATCCAGAAACATCTGTTTGATTTCTTCGTCCGCACCGCTCAGCGCCTCGACCAGACCGGGATCGCGGAACAGGGCCAACTGTTGGGTGGCCGTATGCGCCATACCAATGTCGTTCAGAAACCCCTGAAACTCTTGCTGCACCTCATCAGGCATGATGGAAAACATATCAAAATCATAAGAATAGGACATGAAACGTGGCTCCAATGAATAAAATCATGGATACTCGTAACCCGATTTTGTGTTTGGAATTGGGCGATTTTTTTCTGATTTCATGAAACCAATTGTCACAATCGATGCGACAAACAGCATTTATCCTGCAATCAATTCCTCAACCATGAGGTTGAACCGGTTCAACGCTCCCTCAAACCGACCGAACAAATGACTGGGGTTACCGCGAGACGCGAAACCTGATTGAATTTCTTCGCCCAGTTCAAAATCTTCAACCAATGTGGCCATTGTTATTTTCTGATTTTGCGCCCAATGGGCCCGTTTATCGACCCCTTCGATTTGATCCCCCGGCACGAGGGTGGCGATCCGCAAGGTGGTTTGATCCTGTGCACGAGGCTGAGCGTGAACCCAGACAACATGATCTTGCTGGACCAGCAATTGCGTGGTGGGCATCAGTGTATAAAGCACGTTGGCATCGGCCCGTATGGACCACTCCGCTTCTGGCTTGGTGGCCAGATCTGGCATAGTACTGCGTGGCAGAACCGAGCGTATGTGTGGCCCAAAGCAACGATACGTTGACAGGTTGTCCGGAAAATAAGGTGCAATGGTTTTGGCGTGGGCAACACGAAAGTGATACGCCTCAAGTCCACCTTCGACCAAGACCTTCCAGTTCGCCTTGATCTCGACTGTGTTTTCCGCAGCAATCCTATGACTGCCCAAGTCCAACCACTTTAGGTCATCGACAACAGGTCCGAGCCAATCATCGATGCTTGGTATTTCGCTCATCTCGGGGTTGGCGATGATCCAGATAAATCCATGTGCCTCGGCCACCGGCAAGCGCCGCAGGCCACGTTCAGCACGGGGAAGATCGGGAAAGCCCTGCTTTTCCTGCGGGACCGCACGCAACTCACCCTGATTTGTCCAGCTCCATCCGTGATAGGGGCAGGTAAAGACACGTTTGCATCCTGCCTCATCCCTTTCCAGCCTGGCCCCCCGGTGGCGGCAAACATTCAAGAATGCGCGCGCCGTGCCATCCGCGTCGCGCACCAGCAACACGTGCAGCCCCATAACGGAACGTGTCAGAAAGCTACCCGCCCCTTCCAACTCGCCAGAATGCGCGGCTACAACCGGCTTGCGCCGGAACAAGGTTGCTTCTTCACGTGCAAATCGTTCCGGGCTGGAATACCGCGAGATAGGGGAGTGGCTGATCGTATCGTCCAGATAGGCCGACTTTTGTTCGGCCAGGCCGATGATTTCTTGGATCAAACCAATCTCTTCGCTGCGTTCCATGTGGCTCCCTCCCTTGACTTACACGAGTTACTTACCGATTGGTAAGTCGTCAAGTGTTTGGTATAGGATCACCCTCAAAGGAGCCCTCATGACGATCAAACCCGACCCTTCCGAAAGATACTTAGACCTTGCAACCAAGCGCTTTTCGGAACTGGGGTATCATGGCGTCTCGCTCGCTTTGGTGGCGAAGGACGCAGGTGTCACGAAACAGGCGGTCTTGCACTATTTTCGCAGCAAGGAACGCCTTTATGCCGAAGTACTCAACCGGCTTGCAGAGCGACTGCTAGCAGAGATCGAGGCCATTGACACCTCCTCGCCCACCCAGCACCTGATTACCTACCTGGAAGGCTATGCCGCCACAGCCATCTCAAGACCCGAAGACGCCCGCCTTGTGGTCCGTGCGCTTCTGGACAGCGACTCTCAGTCACGCAGTTGGCCGCTAAAACCATACCTTGACCGCCTTGCGGATCTGGCAGTGCAAACCCCGCGCTGGCAGATCGCCGGTCGCACCGAGGCCTTGGCAAGCATTTATCAGTTGATCGGTGCGATTCAGTACTTCGCGATTTCCGCTCCAACGCTTTCCGGAATGTATGGTGATGTCATCGTCAACGATCTGCAGCAGGCCCTTTCAAGCGACTTGCAAACCGTCATTCGTGACTTTGCGCAGGTGCGTTAATCCCCAGCATGTGGCGCCGCAGCACTTCGATCATCCAACCCAACATGATCCCGTTCAGAATATGCCACATGAAATGCGTGCCCGCGGGCATCGCGCCACAAAGGGGCTCGTCCAGAGCACGGAACGTGATCGAGGCAACCAGAATCGTGGCCCCGATGGCCAGCCCCCGCGCCGTCTCAGGCGCGCGTCCCCGCAGGGCAATTGCATAAAGGTATATCAGCAGCGGCACCGGCGCATAGGCCGCCGAGCCCCCCAAACCCGGCACCATCTGGAACACAGGCAGGGTCGCGGCAGTATAGGGAAAGAACAGCCCCGTCAGGCCCAGCGCAGGCCACGGCCGCAGGTTCCAGACATGGCGATTAACCGCGTAGATATAGATCAAGATATAGCCCAGGATCGGCACCACATCGGCGATGGCTGCCCAGACCTGCGCATGGGTGTGAAACAGATAGCTGCCCACCCCGATGCTTGCCAGAATGACAACCAGCAGCCGCGCAACCGCAATCCCTTGGGTCCGCCGCCACATGATCAAGGCCGCCACAATAAAGGCGACATTTGTCACTGCATTGATCGGTTCGGCCCAATATTCAGATCCCAACCGCTCGCAGTACCCATCGATTTCCTGCAACCAATCCATGGATTTCTATGTAACCGGTGTTAGGCTCATGCCAACTACAATCGGAGATTCATTCATGGACATTATCTGGCTGGGACACGGCAGCTTTCGCATTGAAACCGCAGGACAGGTGCTTTTGATCGACCCCTGGCTGACCGGCAACCCATCGCTCCCCGAGGATAAGCACAACGCGGCCATCGCAGGCGCCACCCACATCCTGCTGACCCATGTGCATTTCGACCACGTCGTCGACGTCTTGCCACTGGCCAAGAAACTGGGTGTGCCAGTCGTCGGCCAATACGACTTGATGGGCCATTGGGGAGAGACCGAGGGCATCGAAACCGTGGGCTTCAACAAGGGCGGCACGGTGGACCTGAACGGGGTCAAAGTGTCGATGGTCCCGGCCTCGCATTCTTCGACCTTTAATACACCCGAAGGCATCCGCACGGGCGGCACCGAGGTCGGCTTCATGATCGCCTCCGAGGGCAAGATGCTCTACGTCTCGGGCGACACCGACATCATGGCCGACATGGACTGGATGGGGGATTACTACAAACCTGACATCGGCATCCTGTCAGCGGGCGGCCATTTCACCATGGACATGAAAGGCGCGGCCTATGCCGCCAAGCGGTATTTCAACTTCAAGACCGTGATCCCCTGCCACTATGGCACCTTCCCGATCCTGGAACAAAACGCCGACGACCTGCGCGCAGGGCTCCCCGGTGCCGACGTGATCGAACCGCAGGTGATGCAGGCCATCACGCTATGATGTCATGAGCGACATCACCCCCTCGCCCGAGCTTGGAGCCATCGTTCGCCGCTGGCTCCGATCCTATGCGGCGGGGGACAAAGAGGCGGTGCTCAACCTCTTCTCCCAAGACAGCGCTTTGGGGTACATCGGCTCCTCCCATGGCGAGATCTGGCGCGACGATACCCTGCGCCGGGGCATGGGCGGCTATATGGAGGACATCCCGAACTTTTCATGGGACAAGGACGATTTCCGGGGGTTCGAATGCGGCAAGCTGGGCTGGGTCGAATGGTTCGGCGAGCGTGTCTCGTTGGAAAACGGCAAGGAAATCACCTTTCGCTCGACCTTTGTGCTGCATCTGGAAAAGGGCGTCTGGCGCATCGTTCATGTCCACAACTCCAACCCTGTCTCGAACATGGACGCTTTGGGTTATCAATCCCGCGGGTTCGAAGACCTGCTAGAGGCCGCATTGTCCGCCCCGGTCGAACTGGCACAGACGGGTATGGCGACAATCATGTTCACCGACATCGCCGGCAGCTCGGCCTTGGCTGAAGCCCTGGGCGACGCCCGTTGGTCCGCCGCTGTGCAGGCGCATATGAAACAGGTTGGCGGCATCCTCTCAGATCACGGCGGCACGCTTGTCAAAACGCTGGGCGACGGCACCATGTCAGCCTTCCCTTCGGCCACCGCTGCATTGTCAGCCGCTTCCGAACTCCAACAGACCATCACAAACAGCACCGCCGAACCGCGCCTGCAAATCCGCATCGGGTTGCACACCGGCGATCTGGTGGAACAGAACGGCGACATGTTCGGCACCGTGGTGAACAAAGCCGCCCGCGTGGCGTCGATTGCAGCGCCGGGCGTCATCTGCCTGTCGGACGCCACCCACATCATGATCGGCGGCGCGCGACAATTCCGCTTCTCGGGACCGACCCAGGTCCGCCTGAAAGGGCTTGAAGGTCAACACACAACCTATCGGCTGGAGTGGCAGACATGAGCGACGTCCGGCCCTCGCCCGAAATCCTGGCCATCGCGCGGCGCTGGATCGAAGCGGTCCCGAACCGGAAACCAAATGACCTGCGCAACCTGATGACCAAAGAGGACCATCTGCTGTTTTTGGGAACAGCAGAAGACGAAATCTGGTCAGGCAAACCTGTCCGAGATGGGGTTGGTGATTTTTTTGGGGCACTCTCGGATTTCATCAAATGTGAAGAGCAATTCGGCGAAGCCTATGAAAACGGCGAAACCGGTTGGGCCTGCTTCACACATGTCGTCGCATTCTCTTCCCGCCCCGGTCGATCATTTCTAGTACGCAACACGCTGGTCCTTACACTTGAAGACGGGGCTTGGAAAATCGTCCACCGCCATGGCTCCCTGCCCACGCCGAACGAGGTTCACACCGGCGTCGAGCAACCCGCCATCGCCGATCTGGTTAACGCAGCAAAGGACGGGATCACGCTGGATCAGACCGAAGGCCTCGCCTCTATCATGTTCACCGATATCGTCGGCTCATCGGCTCTGGCGTCGGCCCTTGGCGATCGCACCTGGTCGCCCATAATCTCGGCCCATTTCGATACGATCCGCGACATCGTCGGAAAGAATGACGGCCAGTTTGTCAAATCCTTAGGCGATGGCACCATGTCGTCCTTCCCCTCCGCCCGCGCCTGTCTGAGCGCCGCAACACAGATACAATCCACTCTGGCAAACGAAGACAGCGAACCGCACCTAACCGTCCGCATCGGCATCCACACCGGCGAGGTGATGCAGGCCCATGACGACTTTTTCGGCACAGTTGTGAACAAGGCGGCACGGATCGCTGCCAAGGCACAGGCCCAAGAAATCCGAGTGTCAGACACGACGCGGCTGCTTACCGGAAGCACCCGAGGGTTCGTCTTTTCCGGCTCAAAGGACTTTGACCTCAAAGGGTTCGAGGGGCGACACACCACCTATCTGTTGGAGTGGCAGACATGACCGATCCCTTCACCCCCTCTCCCGAACTGGCGGCCATCGTCAAACGCTGGCTCCACGCTTATGCAGCGCGCCAATCCGAGCCCGTGATCAACCTGTTTTCACGATCCGCGGCGATCACCTATGTCGGCTCGGATGACGGCGAACTGCTGACCGAGCCCGATTTTCACAAGACCTTTGCCGTCTTCTGTGACGATCAGGCTGTTCTGGTCCCCGAAAACCTCGAAGTCTCTGCTTACGAGGCCGGATCGTTCGGCTGGGCGCTCGCGACGATGACCATCATCGCCCCCGACGCCGACAAAAGCGTCTCCTTCCGTTGCTCCTTTGTCCTTGCGCTGGAAAACGCCGTCTGGCGCATCGTGCACATCCACAATTCCAACCCCAAGCCCAACATGGAGGCGATGGGTTACACCTCGCGCAGCATCGAGGAGCTGACCGCCTCGCTGCAGTCCGAGACACTGGAGTTGGGCCATACAGGCATCGCATCCGTGATGTTCACCGACATCGTCGACAGTACCGCGCTGGCCGCCGCAACCGGCGACGCGGCCTGGAGCAGCATCGTCAAGACCCACATGGCCGAGATCGGCGAGGCGGTCGCAGCACATGGCGGCACCTTGGTCAAATCGCTTGGCGACGGAACCCTGTCATCCTTTTCTTCGGCCTCTGCCGCCCTAAGCGCCGCCACGCGCATTCAGCAATCGATGCAAGACCAAAAGCAGGAACCACACCTCCGGGTGCGGATCGGCATTCACACCGGCGACGTCGTGGAACGCGACGGCGACTACATCGGCACGGTGGTAAACACCGCCGCACGTGTGGCCGCAGCCGCCGCCCCCGAAGAAATCCGCGTCTCGGACCCCACCCGTGCCATGGTCGGCGGCAGCGCCGATTTCACCTTTGCAGACCCGATATCCGTCTCGCTAAAGGGCCTTACAGGCGAACACCTGATCCACCGGCTGGACTGGCGCAGATGATGTCCCCCTCGCCCGAACTTGCCGCGATCACAAGGCGCATCATGGCTGCAATGCTCAGCGGTCAGGGGCAAACGGTCGCCAATTTTCTGGCGACCGAAGACCCGCTGCTGTTCTGCGGAAGTGCGGTGAACGAGATCTGGCAAGGGCAGACTTTGCGCGACATGTACGCGGCACACGTTGACGAATTTCCCCTGAGTCAGATCGCCAACGAAGAAGTGCACGCCTTTGCTTAGCCCCGACACCGGTTGGTCGCTCTGGACTGGGGACGTGACACCCGCGACGCAAGACCATCAAATCCCCTGTCGGCTTACTTTTGTCTTCACGCTCGAGAATGGGATTTGGCGCGTCCAGCACATCCACAACTCGGTCCCGATTTCGAATCTGGATGTGTTGGGCTACGAACACAAAGCCTTTGATCAACTCATGGCGGCCGCCAAAAGCGGGTTTCGACTGGATCAGACCGAAGGACTGGCGACAGTCATGTTCTCGGACATCGAAAATTCATCCGGGTTGGCGCAGATGATGGGGGACCGGGCCTGGGCCACGCGGGTAGCGGATCATCTGGACATGGTGGCCGGGATTGTCGGCGAACACGGCGGCCAGCTGGTCAAATCTCTGGGCGATGGCAGCATGGCCTCCTTCCCTTCGGCCCGCGCCGCCCTGCGCGCCGCGCGTGACATCCAACGTGCCAATTCAGGGGATACGGCGGAACCAGCGCTGACCCTGCGCATCGGGCTTCACACCGGCGATGTGATCCAGACCGAAGACGACTTTTTCGGCACTGTTGTCAACAAATCCGCCCGCATCGCAACGATGGCCCCTCCCGGCACGATCTCGGTTTCGGATGTGAGCCGGGCCATGATCGGGCGTGACGGCAACTTTGTATTCAAGAACAGATCGACCGTGTCGCTGAAAGGCATCGAAGGGACTCATGTCCTGTTGGAACTGGAGTGGCAGACATGATCCGACCCTCGCCCGAAATCGCCGCCGTCATCCGCCGTTGGAACGCCGCCGTCCACGGCAAGGACGGCGCAACCTTGGAAAACATGCTCTCACGCTCAGAGCACCTGCGCTATCAAGGCTCGGCAGAAGGCGAAAGCTGGGCCGGGCAAATCTTTCGCCAGGGTTTTGCCGACCACGTCCACGAAATCCCGGACTACGACTGGAAGGAACACAGCCTTGAGGCCTTTGAATGCGGCGACATGGCCTGGGCGCACTGCCTGGCAACCCTGACTTTCCCCCAAAATGACAAGGACGTCCTTCATCGGTTCACGTTTGTGTTGCATCTTGAAGAGGGCAATTGGCGCCTCATACAGCTGCATGTCTCGAACCCGATGTCGAACCGGGAAAAGATGGGCGCTGACCATCACGCGCTGGACGACCTGATCGAAGCCGCCCGCGCCGACAACCCGATGCAGGGCCAAAGCGGCGTTGCCACGGTCATGTTCACCGACATCGTCGGCTCGTCCATCATTGCGCAAGCCGTGGGTGACGCATTGTGGAGCCGCACGGTCAACGACCACATCGCCAGCGTCAGGACCTGCGTCGAGGCCAACGGCGGCCGCATGATCAAATCTCTGGGCGATGGCACCATGTGCACCTTTACCTCGGCCCGCGCCGCCCTGACCTGTGCACAACAGCTGCAGCGCGATCTGAAAGATGTGTTCTCCGAACCCCGCATCCAGATCCGCATCGGCCTGCACACGGGCGAGGTCATCGACACCGGGGATGATTTCTTTGGCACCGTCGTGAACAAGGCCGCCCGCATCGCCTCTCTGGCTGGTCCGGACGACATCCGTGTCTCTGACGCCACACAATTGATGATCGGAACCGACCCTGAATTTTCGTTTTCAGACCAGACAACCAGCCCCCTTCGAGGGCTAGATGGAACTCACACAACGCATCTTTTGACCTGGCGCGACGCGCCTGCGGACTGAAAGGAAAGGCCAACCGTGCCAGCCACAGATTTCTCGCAATCCGAATACGACGCCCGCCTGACCAAAACCCGCGCTGCCATGGCGCAACAGGGCATCGACACGCTGGTCGTCGCCGACCCATCGAACATGGCCTGGCTGACGGGCTATGACGGGTGGAGTTTTTATGTCCCGCAAGTGGTCATTGTCCCGGCCACCGGCACACCGCTCTGGTGGGGCCGCACCCAGGACAAGGCAGGCGCGGCGCAGACCACCTGGATCGGGGCCGAGAACCTGTTCGACTGGCCCGAAGAGCACGTCCAGCATCCCGACCACCACCCCTTTGATGCGCTGGTCACACTCCTGCGCGAGCGCGGCTGGACCAAGGCGCTTGGGGTCGAGATGGACAACTACTACTACTCCGCCGCGTCCCACCGCATCCTTGAAACCGCCTTTGGCCGCGACGAGATTGCCGACGCCACTGGTCTGGTGAACTGGCAGCGCGCGGTCAAAAGCGAGGCGGAACTGGCGATGATGCGCAAGGCAGGCCAGCTGACCGCTCATATGCACACCACCCTGCGCGAAGGCTTCCGTGAAGGACGCCCCAAGAATGAGCTGGTGGCCGAAGTGCAGGCTGCAGGTGTCGCCGGTCTACCCGGGCTGGCAGGCGACTACCCCGCCATCGCGCCAATTGCGCCGTCGGGGCTCGAGGCCTCCGCGTCACACATCACCTGGAATGACCGTCCACTGACACGCGGTGAGGCCACCTATTTCGAGGTTTCGGGCTGCTACCACCGCTACCATTGCCCGGCCAGCCGGACATTGTTTCTGGGCGAGGTGCCCGCCGACATCCGCCGCGCCGAAGAGGCCGTGCTGCAAGCCATCGAAGACACCTTCGCCGCCGCCCACCCCGGCGTGGCCTGCGAGGAGGTCGCCGCCTGCGTTTACGACAGCTTTGCCCGCGCCGGATACGTCAAAGCCAACCGCACCGGGTACCCCATCGGCCTCAGCTACCCGCCCGATTGGGGCGAACGCACCATGAGCCTGCGCCCCGGCGACACCACGCCGTTGCGCGAAAACATGACCTTCCACCTGATGCCCGGCCTCTGGACCCCGGACTGGGGCGTGGCGATAACCGAAAGCTTCGTCGTCACCCCGGACGGAGGCCAGCCTCTGGCCGACATTCCCCGCGCCCTTGTCGTGAAAGGATAGCGGGGCACTCCCGCCTGTCGTTGATGCCCCTTTCGGGGCACCTCCTCCCGTTGGGCCGGGCCTCGCTCCGCTCGGCGGTTTGCGCTTTGCCGCAAGATGGTGTTCGGGTCCAACCCATTGGGATTCTAAATGAAGCCGACGAGTTCACCCATCCGCCAGCGCAGATCCAAGACATCCAGATTAGCGTCTTGTTCCCCTATGATGGAGGGGCCCTCGATCAATCCAGAGATCCGTCACCATCCCGGTCGGCACCTTCGAAATCCTTCCGGATCTGTATGTCATACTCTCCCTTAGAGATCCGACCGTCCCGGTTCGTGTCCGCTGCATCAAACACATCCCCGCTCATGAAGCTCTCGACCTCCCCGCGTTCAAGTCGGCCATTCTGATCTGTGTCCATTCCCCCAAACAGCGTGTCCATCTGGCTGGAAAACTCTTCATAGGTGACCAGGCCGTCGCCGTCTCCGTCAAGCAACAGCAGGGCCTCACCAGGCATTGTTTCAGCGAATGCAACCGACGAGAAAGCGACAATCGCCGAGGCTGACAGTGCGGTAAGTTTCATGGTTTTCATCCTCAGCACCCCATGGTTCTTGCGGTCGTCAAACCGCCAGCGAACGCGCCTGCGGCAGTGGCTATCGTCTGTCCAGAGCCGCCTCCGAACCGGTTTCCAAGCGCACCACCAATAGCAGCCCCAGTGAGCGATCCGCCGACGCAGGCCACTTCATGCTGTGCAGGTGTTGTTGGGGTACATGCGGCCGAAGCGGCAACCAACCCCATCACGACCGAAATTTTAACGATGGCGTTCAACGTGCTCTCCTCTTGTTTCGGGTCGCATCGCAGTGACTGGCTGACACGACTTTTACCTGGCCAACGTAATGGTCTGCAAAACCGTTGCAACCGGTCTGGTTGGCGGTAAGAAGGATCACGCCGATCCTATGCGTTCAGGAACGGCCGATGGCCGCCCTCAGGTTGGGCCTTCCCTCGCTTCGCTCGGCCGGTGACACTTTGCGGTTGGGACACAGACTTTGACACCGTCGCATCAACCCACAATATCATTGCCAACGCCCGGCCAAGGCTGTTTCATGATCACATCAACAAGTGCGAAGATTTAGATGTTGTAAATTATCCCCTTGAAACTATTGGGACTTGGTCAATGAAATCACTACTTTGTTCGACGGCTCTTGCATTTTCACTCATGGTCAGTGCCTCTGTGGCGGTCACACCGACCGGCACGGGCTTTAACGATACCGGCGACATTCTGGCGCGTTCCGGGCAGCACACAGACATCGAATATGACATCATGGTGCAGCGCGCGACCCAAGCGGCGATCCACTACATGCCAGCCGTTGCCCAAGTGGATTTCATCAAGGCAACCAGACGCGCAGGCGGTGATTACGATACGGTCAACTTTGTGACCAAACCTTTCGGTTCAGAGAAAGGGTTTCTCACCGCCAACGATACCACAGCCTATGCCTGGGGTTCGATCTCGGCCCAGGACGGCCCGATGATCGTCGAAGTGCCCCCAATGACCGACAAGGTGGACTACTTCGGGTCCTTCATCTCGGCCTGGCACGTCCCAATGATGGATGTCGGCTCCAAGGGCGCGGACGCTGGCAAGGGCGGCAAATACCTGTTCCTTCCACCTGACTACGACGACGCCTTCGGCACAGCGGCAGAGCTGGAAGCACAAGGCTACATAATCGTTCCCAAGTTTGACACACATGACGCATCCTTTTCGTTCCGCCCAACACTGCTGAACGGTGCGACGCACGCCGAAGCCGGAGAACACGCCAAAGGCATCAAGATCTACTCGTTGGAAGAAGCCGTGAACGGTGACATCGAGCCCACGCATTACCTGGATGCAACAGACCTTCCGTACGACTGCCTGCCCTACTACAACATGACCTTCATCGAAGACATCAACGATGTGGTTCAAAACAACCCGGTGCGCGAGAAAGACCGCGCAGTTTACTCAATGCTGCAAAGCATCGGCATCAAGAAAGATGAAGCGTTCGAGCCAACGGAAATCCAGAGAAAAGCAGCGCTCGAAGGTCTGGAACTCGCCTATTCATACATGCAGAAGAAGTTCGTGACCGAGGGCGAAACCGTGGCCCCCCTTTGGGTCAAAGATGGTGAGAAACTAACTGAATGGTCCTTCTGGAACTTCGGCCCCCAAGCCCAGATGGGGTTCCCGTTTGAAGACGGCGAAGAGATCCTCATCGACAAGCGCGCGGCGACTTACTTCTACGTGACCTTCCTGCCAAGTGAACTGGGTGGGGCCACCTTCTACCTGACGGGTCTGCGTGATTCAGACGGGAATATGCTGAACGGCGAAGACACCTACAAACTCAACGTTCCTGAGGACGTACCCGCCAAGGATTTCTGGTCCGCCATCGTCTACAACATGGAAACCAAGAACTTTAACCGCGGTGTTGATCGGGTTGGCGCCTCGACCAAAGATCTGGATAACATGGTTAAGAACGACGACGGCTCTGTCGATATTTATTATGCCCCAGATCTCGATGAAGTCCCCGAAGGGTTCGAAGCGAATTGGGTAACCACCGAGAGTGCGACAAATGCAAACGATTGGTTCTTTCTGTTCCGCCTGTATCGACCCGCCTCCAAGGACTGGTTCAAGAATTGGATGCTGAACGACGTCGAAAACATCTCGAAGCAATAGCACCCCAAAGGGCTCTTGCGAGAGCCCTTTGTTTTACGTTGTTAGGATGGTCGCAATACCCCCGCGCCAGCCCAACGCCACGATGATATACCCCGCGCGCTGGTGGCAAAAGCCGACAGGGGCACTCCCGCCCGTCGATCAGGCATCACAGATGCCCTCCTCCCGTTGGGCCGAGCCTCGCTTCGCTCGGCGGTAGGCGCGTTACTGAAGCGTCCTCAAAACTCCCCTGTCATCTTCTCCACGACATCAACAAAAGCGATGGCCGCAGGGGACGGCTTTGCCTGAGGGTGCATCGCCAGCCCTATTTTCCGAGTCCTGACAGGATTCAACGGCTTGCTGACCCACCCCTCATTTCCACTTGACGGTGGCAAGGCCATCTCGGCCACAACGGATACGCCTTGATTGCGGGACACCAGCGTCAACGTGCTGAGAATCTGCGAGGTCCGATATCGTACATTTGGACTTAGGCGGGACTGAGTGAACAATCGCCGGATAATCCCGGCAGACCCTGACTCGGGCATAATGAAGGGCATCTCGCAAAGCTGTTCCAATCGGACGCAGGGTTGTTCTGCCAAAGCGCTGCCTACCGCAACCAGTGCAACAAACTGGTCCTTTGCAATAGGCCATGTCCGAAAGTTCTCGTTCGGCAAAACAACAAACCCAAGATCAATACGCCGGTCTTCAAGCCAGCGAATGATTTCATCGTCAGCGGCCTCTTCAACCATCACTTCGATGCCGGGATGGCTTTTGTGATACTTCTCCAAAAGACGTGGAAGCAGTTGCAACGATGACGTGGCCCCAAAAGACCCGATGCGCAGCCTGCCGGATTGTACGCCACGATATTCCAAGGCTTCCTGATGCATGGCATCGGCCAGCCCAAGAATTTCGCGAGCGCGCGCCAAAAGCCGCTCCCCCATTGGGGTCAATTCGATCGGGGAAACCGTGCGATCCAAGAGCGTCACCCCAAGCTCTCCTTCGAGTATCTTGAGTGCATGTGACACCGCTGGCTGGCTGACACCCAAACGCAGGGCAGCAGCCGTAAACCCGCGGGATTCGGCAAGTGCGGCAAAGATTTCAAGTTGACCGAAGGTCATAAGCAAACACTCATTTGACTATAACTCAGTATAACTGAAATTCGTCGATGGCAAACTGATCTCTTAGGTGCCCGATGACCCAAGCCGTGCCACGACTCTTCATTTCGCAGAACACCCTGCTTTACGCCTGTCTGACTTTGACGGCTTTCCTTTGGGGCGGCACCTTTGTTGCCGGTCGCGTGGTGTCCGCAGAATTACCCCCGCTGGTCGCTGCAACTGCTCGCTTTGGACTGGCTGCATTGCTCTTGCTTGGGCTTGTCTGGAAGGAAGAAGGCGGTCTGCCGCGCATCACGTTGCATCAAAGCGTTTTGATGGCGTGGCTGGGTCTGTTTGGAGTTTGCCTTTACAACCTGTTCTTCTTTGCGGCTTTGACCGAGATGCCAGCGTCCCGCACCGCGCTGTTTGTGGCCTTCAATCCGATTGCTGTGGCACTGATCGCAGCACTCACGACACGGCGGCGGCTGCCATTCAAACAAACCGCTGGGATTTGTGTGGCGCTGGTTGGGGCCGTGGTCGTGATCAGCGGGGGCGACATTGTAGGGATACTGCGCGATGTCCAGAATAGTTTCGGTGCTTGGCGAACTCTTCATGCTTGCAGCCGTTGGCAGTTGGGCGGGCTATACACTTCTTGGTCGCAAGGCGCTTGGAAGCATGTCGCCCTTAGCGGCCACGACTTGGGCTGCGCTGTTCGGATTTGGTTTTCTGTCACTGGGGTTGCTGTTTGTCGGCTACACACAGCCGCTGCACATGCCAACGGTCAATTGCACGTTGGCTCTTGTGTATTTGGCGATCGGCGGGACCGTCGTGCCATTTGTTTGGTACTATCGGGGTGTGCGCCTTCTAGGACCCGAGCGAACAGCGGTTTTCACCAATCTTGTCCCTGTCTTTGGTGTTGTGCTCGGGGCAGCAATATTGCGCGAACCACTCGCAGCACCGATGCTGGCAGGCGGTGCGCTGGTGATTGCTCGGCGTCTTTCTTACTAACCGAAAATGATGCATGACACCAAGGCACATCAAAGCCAGAGCTGGCAGATAGACAAGGGCACCGCGACCTTAGGCGATCGCGACGCGATCCAGAAGAATCTTAACCAATTCCAATATCTTTCTTACCAAACTCCAAATTCATGTGCCGCACCGCAGCAGCACACAGCGGTGCACGCTTGGTGCACGCTTGGTGCACGGATGTCACAGCCCGAAACCTAACCCTCGTCGCCCTCTGTTGCGCCGCGTCGCAGCGCGAAGAAATCCTTTAACACCTGCTCGCACTCCTGCGCCGCGATGCCATCGTAGACCTCGGGTCTGTGGTGTGCCTGAGGGTGAGAAAACACCCGCGCACCGTGGGCCACGCCGCCAGATTTCGGGTCGGATGCGCCGTAATAGATCCGCCCGAACCGCGCGGCGGCCGGGGCGGCGGCGCACATCGCACAAGGTTCAAGCGTGACATACAAATCATAGCCCACAAGACGCTCTGACCCTGCCGCCGCGCAGGCCTCGCGCAGAGCCACAATCTCGGCATGCGCAGTCGGGTCGTTCCGCTCGCGGGTGCGGTTACCGGCGGCGGCCACGACCTTGCCTGTCGGCGATACGATGACGGCGCCCACGGGCACTTCGCCCCGGTCAGCTGCGGCGCGCGCCTCGGCAAGTGCCTGATTCATATGGGATTTGAAGGTCATGCCCTACCCTGCCCAAGAATGGGTGCTTTCGCAAGCAGCCGGAATGGGCTAAAGCCCCAAACCATGAGCAAAACCCCATCTTCCTCGCCCTCATCCGAGACGCCTAAAGGCGACCGCATCGCCAAGGTTATGGCCCGCGCAGGTGTCGCCTCGCGCCGGGATGCCGAACGCCTGATCCAGGCAGGCCTGGTCACGGTGAATGGCCAGACCATCACCTCGCCCGCGCTGAATGTCACCGACAAGGACAAAATCACCGTCGAAGGCAAGCCGATCAGCGCGCCCGAACCCGCGCGCCTGTGGCTTTATCACAAGCCCTCGGGTCTGGTGACCACGGATCGCGACGAAAAGGGGCGCACCACGATCTATGACGAGTTGCCCGAGGATATGCCGCGTGTGATGAGCGTCGGTCGGCTCGACCTGAACTCCGAAGGGCTGCTACTGCTGACCAACGACGGCGGTGTCAAACGCAAGTTGGAACTGCCCTCGACGGGGTGGGTACGCAAATACCGCGTCCGTGTGAACGGACGTCCAACCGAAGATCAGTTTGCGCCTCTGCGCAAGGGGCTGGTCATTGACGGAGAACGGTTCCAGCCGATGACAGTTTCGCTGGACCGCCAACAGGGGGCAAACGCCTGGCTGACTGTGGCGATCCGCGAGGGCAAAAACCGTGAGATCCGCCGTGCGATGGAAGAGATCGGCCTGTCGGTGAACCGCTTGCTGCGCGTGTCTTACGGCCCGTTTCAATTGGGTCAACTCAAGGCCGGTGAAGTCGAAGAGATCCGCCGCCGTGTTCTGCGCGACCAGCTTGGCTTGGATGCCGAAAGCAAGCCGCTGGACGAGGACGCCAAAGCTCCTGCACGCCCGCAGCGTCGACGTGGCCCTGCCAGCAAACCCGGCGTGAACGACCCAAGCAAAAGCATGCGCCGCCCCGGTAAACCAACAGGCAAACCCGGAACTAAACCGGTGAGCAAACCCGGCCCCCGTTCGGCAGGCCCCAAAGGCAAGCCCCCGGCGAAAAAGCGCCGGGATTGAGCGATTTAGGGCAGACTTCCCCTAGCAAGGTTGTGCGCCATCGCCTAATCTCGTTGACAACGGTTCATCGAGGGGGGCGGCATGTCTCAGACCGGAGTTCAGAAACTGGCCTACGCGGCCCTTATTGTCTTGCTGTTTGGTGTCTGCACTGGATGGCTAGGGGGCTCTGAACTCATGGCACAGCGATTTGGCGGAAAATACAGCCCCGATGGCAAATCCGATGATCCCCCGAAACCTCGCGGCACATTTGACGGCGCGCGGGTAGAACCCGCTGGCGCGCGCGCAAACCTTATGTTTGTGCCTGCGGTCCCGCTGATTTTCTTTTCGATAACTGATGGTGCAATCGGCATGTCCCTTGGTCTCGTCGCCGCAGGGGTGCTGACAGGAGCGGCATTGTTGCTACGCGAGGGACTGCGCGCCGAAGCCGCGTTCAACGCCCGCAAGGTAGCACGCCGTCCTGCATTCCCACGTAAGATTGCTGCAAGCTTGCTAACGGGTATCGGCGTCGCGATTGCCGCCTTTCGTAACGACTATCTTGATGTCGAGGTTGCCGGTCAGGTCAGCCTGATCGCGCCTGTTCTGTTTGGCGTCGCTGGTTCCGTGCTCCATAGTTTGGCCTTCGGGCTTGATCCGCTGTCCGACAAGGGGATGGAAGGCGTCGACACCTTTCAGCAGGACCGTGTCGCACGTGTCGTGGATGAGGCCGAAGCCTATCTTGGCGCCATGACTGATGCCGTGAAACGCGCCAAGAACCGTCAGGTAGAGGCTCGAGTCGAGCGGTTTCAGACCACCGCCCGCGATCTGTTTCGCACGGTCGAGGAAGACCCCCGCGACCTGAGTGGTGCGCGCAAATATCTGACTGTCTATTTGCAGGGTGCTCGCGATGCGACGATCAAGTTTGCCGATTTCTACAGCCACAGCCGTGACGAAAACGCTCTCGCCGATTATGTCGCCCTGCTTGACGATCTTGAACAGAATTTTGCCGCCCGAACACAGAAGATGCTGCTGGATGATCGCAGCGACCTGACCGTGGAAATCGACGTGCTGCGCGACCGCTTGCAGCGCGAAGGTGTTCGGTTGGATTGACCGCCCATTGACGTGGCCCAAACGTAACGAGGAATCCCAAAATGTCCGACATAGTTCGTCAAAAGGCCGCTGAGGCCACAACCGCCGTTGAGGAAATCACCGCCGTCGTCCTGCCCGAACCGCAGGCCGAAGTGGTGTCGATGCAAGACGCCGACGAGCCCGTGAGCGCCGAGATCCGCAAGCGCATGGATGAAATCGACATGGGCAACACCAACTCGATCGTGGCCTTTGGGTCCGGTGCGCAGGCCGAACTGCAAGAAATCAGCCAGGCAATGCTGGCGGATGTGCGCAACAAGGATGTGGGGCCAGCGGGCGACAGCTTGCGCAACATTGTCACGACCATTCGCGGCTTTTCCGTTAGCGAGTTGGACGTGCGCCGCGAGCGCAGCTGGTGGGAAAAACTGCTGGGCAAAGCCGCGCCCTTTGCCAAGTTCACCGCCCAGTACGAAGAGGTTCAGGGCCAGATCGACCGGATCACCGACAACCTGTTGGGGCACGAGCACACGCTGCTCAAGGACATCAAATCGCTTGATCTGCTTTATGACAAGACGCTGAATTTCTACGACGAACTGGCGCTGTACATTGCGGCAGGCGAAGAAAAGCTGGAAGAGCTGGATACCACCGAGATCCCCGCCAAAGAGGCCGAGGTTCAGGCCGCGCCCGAAGAGCATCAGGTTATGAAGGCGCAAGAGTTGCGCGATCTGCGCGCCGCGCGCGACGATCTGGAACGCCGTGTGCACGACCTGAAACTCACACGTCAGGTGACCATGCAGTCCTTGCCCTCGATCCGGCTGGTTCAGGAAAACGACAAATCACTGGTGACCAAGATCAACTCGACGCTCGTTAACACCGTGCCCCTATGGGAGACGCAGCTGGCCCAGGCGGTTACCATCCAACGCTCGGCCGAGGCCGCTGCCGCAGTGCGTGATGCCAATGACTTGACCAACGAGCTTTTGACCTCGAACGCCGCAAACCTGCGCGAAAGCAACAAGATGATCCGCCAAGAGATGGAGCGTGGTGTCTTTGATATCGAAGCAGTGAAACAGGCCAACGCCGATTTGATTGGCACCATTCAGGAAAGCCTGCAGATCGCTGACGAAGGCAAAGCCAAACGCGCCGCCGCCGAGGAGGACCTCAAGAAGATGGAGGCCGAACTGCGAGACACGCTGGCTGCTGCCAAGGCACGCAAGGACGGCATCGGCGACAATTCCGGCACAGCCGTGCCCAACTGATCGGTGCAGGTTAAGGGGCGCATAGACTGGCGCACGGGGGCGGCTTTGGCCGCCTTTGTGGCATTGGCGGGCTGTGATCCGACGCCGCGCACAACTCCTTTTCCGCAAACACGCCCAGCTGGATTGGCACCGGTCGGTGACACCGTAAATCCACCCTCGGCCGAAAGTCAGGACTTGGCCCAATACTACCAAACCGTCTCGAACAACCTCTTAACGCGGGGCCTTTTGCGTACGGATGGAGGTGGTCCCGATACGCCTTACGACGCGAACGACCTGGCGCGAAATTTTGAAACCATTGCTTTTTTTAGCGAATACGCTCCGGGTCGGCCTTTCTTGTCCGGGCGAGGGACCAGCGGCCAACTCAACAGGTGGGGCGAACCTGTCCGCGTTAACGTCGAATTCGGAGCAAGCGTTCCTTTGCAGCAGCGGGAACAGGATGTTTCAAATATTGACGCATATGTCACGCGTTTGGCTCGGATTACCGGGCATCCGATCAGCCGAACCTCAAGGCAGGCAAACTTTCACGTATTTGTCGCAGGCGAGGATGATCGCGCTTTCCTCCTCAAGCGCCTCAAACGCCTTATTCCGTCAATCAGCGATGAGGAATTGGCAATCTTCCGCGACATTCCAACATCCTACGAATGTCTGGTCGTTACTGTGACAGACACTAGCGCGCCCTATAATCTGGGCCGCGCGGTCGCTCTGATCCGAGCAGAGCACACTGATATTGTGCGAAAGGCCTGTGTACACGAAGAGTTGGCACAGGCCCTGGGGTTGCCCAACGACAGCCCGCGCGCGCGCCCGTCAATCTTTAATGATGACAACGAGTTTGCTTTTCTAACCAGCCACGACGAGAAACTCTTGAGGATGCTCTATGACCCTCGCCTTAAGCAAGGCATGACGGCGGAAGAAGCGCGTCCTGTGGTCAACATTCTGGCACGCGAGGCGATGGGGCAGTCACTTTAGGCAAGACCTTTTTTTGAAGTAGGGGGATGTTTTTGCTGACATTCTCACTCTTTCAAATGGACAAAGTTACATAGATTTGTCCGACAAAGCGGGTATAGTTCCGCACAAGCGACATGGGAGCCGCAAATCATGGGTATTTTCGATTTTCTCTCGGGACAGTTCATCGACGTCATTCATTGGGTCGATGATACGCGTGACACGATGGTCTGGCGATTTGAGCGTGAAGGGCACGAGATCAAATACGGCGCCAAGCTGACCGTGCGCGAAGGGCAAGCAGCTGTCTTCGTGCATGAAGGGCAATTGGCGGATGTTTTCACCCCCGGGCTTTATATGCTCGAGACCAACAACATGCCGATCATGACGACGCTGCAGCATTGGGACCATGGGTTCAAATCACCTTTCAAGTCCGAGATTTATTTCGTCAACACAACCCGGTTCAATGACCTCAAATGGGGCACAAAAAACCCGATCATGCTGCGTGACCCCGAATTCGGGCCAACCCGCATCCGCGCCTTCGGGACCTATACAATTCGGGTGAAAGATCCGGCCCGCTTCCTAATCGAGATCGTCGGCACCGATGGTGAGTTCACTATGGACGAAATCTCGTTCCAGGTGCGCAATATCATCGTGCAGGAGTTCAGCCGCGTGATTTCCGGCTCGGGTATTCCGGTTCTGGACATGGCGGCCAACACGGCCGATCTGGGCAAGCTGATCGCGGCCGAGGTCTCGCCCGTGCTGGAAGGCTATGGGTTGGAGATGCCAGAGTTCTACATCGAAAACATCTCGCTGCCCCCCGCGGTCGAGGCGGCGCTGGACAAACGGACATCGATGGGTCTAGCTAGGCGATCTGGGCAAGTTCACGCAGTACTCCGCAGCCGAGGCAATGACTGCAGCCGCCAGCACCCCGAATAGTGGCATGGGTGCCGGTCTTGGTATGGGTATGGGCATGGCGATGGCCCAGCAGATGAGTGGCATGGCAGCGGGTCAACCGTCTGGTCCATGGGGCGCCCGCCCTGCCCCCGCTGCGCCGCAAGGGTCAGCGCCCGTTGCACCGCCCCCACCACCACCGGTAGAGCATGTCTGGCATATTGCGGTAGATGGGGTCACATCCGGCCCCTTTTCGAAAGCCAAACTGGGGCGCATGGCCACCGCTGGCGAGATCACACGCGAAACTTTTGTTTGGACCGCCGGACAAGACGGATGGAAGCAAGCAGAGGACGTTCAGGAACTGGCGCAGCTTTTCACCATCCTACCTCCGCCACCACCAGGAGCGTAAGCGCACCATGGCCCATCGCCTAGCCATGACACACGCCAAGCGACGCAAGGCACGGCAAAGCTTTCACTCCATCGGGGCCAACGAGGTCACGACACTGAAAAACGTCCTGTCGACAGACAACAGTTCTGCCTTCCGTCATCCGCAATGCGACGAGTGAGTTAACAATGACGCCTGCCCCTCCGCCTCTGCCGTCCGAAACGGCCCCGCAGAACAGCGCAAACGGCGAACATCGTTTCCCGTGTGATAACTGTGGTTCAGATTATCGGTTCAATCCGAGTGACGGCACACTGAGTTGTGATCATTGCGGTCATTCCCGCGAGATCAAAGCTGGCCCGAGGAAGGGTGCAACCCTGCGCGAGTTGGATTTCGACGCCGCCGTGGCGCAAAACCTGCCCGAGACAGAGATCGAGGAAACCCGCGTCCTGAGCTGCCCCAATTGCGCCGCCCAAGTCGAGTTCGATCCAGATACCCATGCCGCTGAATGCCCCTTTTGCGCTACCCCTGTTGTCACTGACACCGGGATCAGCCGTCACATCAAACCGCGTGGCGTACTACCTTTTACCTTGGACGAACGTTCTGCTCATGAGGCGATGAGCGACTGGCTGGGTGCGTTGTGGTTCGCACCAAACGGGTTGAAGGAATACGCTCGCAAGGGGCGCAAGATGCAGGGCATCTACGTGCCCTACTGGACCTTTGATGCCGATACCAAGTCCAGCTATCGCGGCGAGCGCGGCACTATCTACTATGAGACGCGCACCGTCATGCGCGATGGTAAGCCGACGACCGAACAGGTACCCAAGATTCGCTGGTCGCCAAAATCCGGCCGGGTCGCTCGGTTCTTTGACGATGTGCTGGTGCTGGCCTCGACCAGCCTGCCGAAATCTTACACCGACGCGTTGGAACCCTGGGACTTGCCCGCGTTGGAGCCCTATCAACCGCAGTACTTGGCCGGGTTTCGGGCCGAGGCCTATACCGTCCAGTTGCAGGACGGCTATTCCGAGGCGCGCGGCCATATGGCCCGCGTGATCGAGCGCGATGTGCGCTTCGACATCGGCGGGGATCAGCAACGCATTCATGACATCGACACCATGATCTCGGACGTGACGTTCAAGCATATTCTTCTGCCGGTTTGGTTGGCTGCCTACAAATACCGCGGCAAGACTTATCGCTTTGTCGTCAACGGGCGCACTGGTCGAGTTCAGGGCGAACGCCCCTGGTCGGCAATCAAAATCACGATTGCCGTGACCCTGGGTCTGCTGGCGGCCGCTGGACTTGGTTATCTGGTGGCGACGAACCAATAATACCAATCGGTTCATGGCGAGCCGCAGCAACTGATGTCATGTCGGCAGATCGCAAGTTGATGTCGGGCGAAGCGAAACTGCCGCGTGCTTTGTCAGCTAACCTGCGGCCAAGGTGCTCTCGCGAATAGCGAAAGTTTCCCTGTCGACAGCCAATTCGGAGCCGCGATCGTGACCAGCCTTCTTGAGCCCTTTGACGTCAAACACCTGACGTTGCGCAACCGTATCGTCAGCACGTCGCATGCTCCGAACTATGTCGAAGCAGGCCACCCCCGTGACAGGTACCGACTTTATCATGAGGAAAAAGCTAAAGGCGGCGTCGCGCTGACAATGATCGGCGGATCGACAAACATTGCCCCCGACAGCCCCTCGGTCTTTGGTCAGCTTTATGCTGGCGACGACAGCATCATACACTGGTTTCAAAGACTGACTTACGGTGTGCACAAACATGGCGCTGCGGTTATGTGTCAGATCACCCATATGGGACGCAGAACCGCCTGGGACGACGGGTATTGGCTCCCGGTTCTTGCACCATCAGCGGTTCGCGAAAGAGCGCACCGGTCGTTTCCAAAAGTCATGGAGCAAGAAGACATCAACCGGGTTATTGATGACTTTGCCGCCGCAGCACGGCGCTGCCAACAGGGCGGGTTTGACGGGATCGAGCTGTTGTCCCACTCGCATCTGCTAGGACAGTTCCTCTCTCCACTCACAAATCTCCGCGATGATGATTACGGGGGGACGCTGGAAAATCGGATGCGCCTGACATTGCAGGTTTTGGACGCCGTACGGGCAGAAGTCAGCCCTGACTTCATCGTCTCGATGCGCGTGACCGGGGACGAGCTGACCGAAGGCGGACTAAGCGCGTACGAATGTGTCTCGGCTGCAAGGATGCTGGAGGCGTCTGGCCATGTGGACATGCTCAATATTCTTGCGGGCGCTCCCTACGATGATCTGGGGCTGGCTGAATGGGTACGTCCCATGGGCCTGCCCGCCGCACCACATATTCCGGTGGCTGGGCGCATCCGCGAAGCGGTCAATCTGCCGATCCTGCATGCAGGTGGCATCGCCGACATCGCCACAGCCCAGCATGCAATCGATGGTGGACACGTTGATCTGGTCGGCATGACCCGGGCCCAGATGGCGGACCCTCATCTGGTCGCGAAACTGGCGCGCGGGGATGAGGCACGCATTCGTCCGTGCGTCGGACTGGGGTACTGTGTGGACCGGGTCAATCAGGGCAAACCAGCTGTCTGCGGCCACAACGGCGCGACCGGTCGCGAACAGGCCCTGCCCCACATTGTCTCGGCCAGTAGGGACCGGAAAAAGTGGTTGTCGTGGGAGGTGGTCCCGGTGGATTGGAAGCCGCACGCGTCAGTGCCTTACGTGGGCATGATGTCGTATTATTCGAAGCCTCGGATCGGCTAGGCGGCCAGCTGGTATTGGCTGCCAAAGGTCAGACGCGCAGACAAATCTGGGGTGTTGCCGATTGGCTGATATCCGAGGTGAGCACTTTGGGCGTTGATCTTCGCCTGAATGCGCTGGCCGAAGCCCCTGATATATTGAACGAAAACCCGGACCTGGTCGTGATTGCTACAGGTGGATGGCCCTCCCCCTCAATACTGCGGGCGGCGATCTTGCGGTTTCCAGTTGGGAGGTTCTCTCAGGGCGCGCGCGGATGTCTGGAAACATTCTGTTGTTTGACGAAGTGGGCGATCACCCCGCGGCGGTGACCGCCGATGTTCTTTCCCGAGCAGGAAACGCGGTTGAGCTGGTGACACCCGACCGCACACTCCTCCATGATCTTGGCCCCACCACCAGCGCCGTCGCTCTGCGCGATTTGAGCGCCAATGCGGTGTCTTTCACCTGTCTGAACGAACTGGTTGCTCTGACAAGAGAGGGAAACCAAATCACCGTGCATCTCAGACATGTCCTGACCGGTGATAGATCAGAGCGACGCGTTGACCATGTGGTTGTCGAACATGGGCTGAACCCCATGGACGACCTCTTTATCGACCTCAAATCACGCGCCACCAATCACGGACAGTTGGATCATGACGCTTTGATCGCGGGCGCGTTCCCCTTTCCTCAGACGAATAAGCAGGGAAAATACCACCTGGCTCGCATTGGGGATGCCGTCTCAGGCCGCAACATGCATGCGGCCATCTTGGATGCAATGCGCGTGTGTGTTGCTTTTTAACGGACAGGTATAACAGCGATAGATCTGCCCCCGCGTCGGGACTTGCACAGTGCGCACCCTCCCGCCAAGGTGCGGCACAAGAGGAGATCCATCCATGTCCTATGACGCCCTGAACACTCTGCTGAGCACCCGCCACTCCTGTCGTGCCTTCCGGCCAGATCCAGTCCCGCGCGAGGTAGTCGAGCAGATCCTGACGGCAGCACAGCGCGTGCCAAGCTGGTGCAATGCGCAGCCCTGGCAGGTTCTGATCACCAGTGGCACCGAGACCGACAATTTTCGCGAGGCGTTGCAGAACGAGGTGACAACTGGCGCTCCTGCCCCCGATTTGCCGTTTCCATCGGCCTACACCGGCGTCTACCAGGATCGCCGCCGCACCTGTGGCTGGGCGCTTTACGAGGCGGTTGGCGTTGAAAAAGGAGACCGCGCAGGGTCAGCCAAACAGATGATGCAGAATTTTGCCCTGTTTGGAGCGCCGCATTGCGCGATCCTTCACAGCCCTGCTGATTTGGGCCCTTATGGGGCGATGGACACCGGCGGATACGTGACGGCCTTCACTCTGGCTGCGCAGGCGCTTGGTGTTGCGACAATCCCGCAGGCGGCCGTTGCGTCATACGGTCCATTCCTGCACCGCTATTTTGACATCCCTGAAGATCGGCTGATCCTCTGCGCCATTTCATTCGGATTTTCCGATACGGAACACCCCGCGAATGGGTTCAGAACCGAGCGGGCAAACCTGGATGAAACGGTGACATGGCACGGTTGAGCCCCGCCCGTATCCTGTGTTGTGGCGAGGCGGTGATGGATCTGATCCCGCAAGCCGACAGCTTGGATGCGCTTCTTCCCGTTGCGGGGGGCGCAGCGGTCAATTGCGCTGTTGCTCTGTCCCGCCTTGATGTGCCTGCGGGCTTTGTGGGTGCCTTGTCTCGGGACGCTATGGGCACCCGGATAACCCAGCACCTGCAACATGAAGGTGTCGACATATCCCTTGCTCATCTTGACGCGCGTCCCTCAACCCTGGCGGTTGCGCAGGTGCAACCGGGCGGCGTGCACTTTGATCTTTACGATGAAAACAGCGCCGGGCGATCACTGACACTGGATCTGTTACCCGAACTGCCCAAGGCGGTTACAGCCCTGGTTTTCGGAGGCATCAGCCTGGTACATGCCCCCGCCGCCGACGCTTTTGAGCAGTTGATGGCACGAGCAGAACACCGGTTAACGTGGCTGGATCTGAACATTCGTCCGTCCTTGATCCGGGATGCAGATGAGTATCGCGCACGTTTGCGTCGCATGATCTGCCATGCTTCGGTACTGAAAGTCTCGGACGAAGATTTGGACTGGTTCGGACCCCTGCCCGACCTGCGGCCGGATCAGCTGATGCTGCACACACGCGGCGCGGTCGGGGTCGAGGCACGGATGGGAGACTGGCAGCACAGCATCGCCGCCGACAAAGTCAAGGTGCACGACACGGTTGGCGCAGGCGATACATTCAATGCCGGAGTTCTTGCATCGCTGGCCCACGCAGACCTGCTAGGACCGATGGAAAAGATCGATAAACCCAACTTGGCCGCTGCAATCGCCTATGGTGTACGCGCGGCCTCATACAGTGTCAGTTACCCTGGGGCACACGCCCCAACTCGGAAAGAAATCGAATGCGAGCTTTGATACAACGTGTCTCCCGCGCCTCTGTCACGGTTGAAGGCGAGGTTATCGGCGAAATCGGTCAAGGGCTGTTGATCCTGATCTGTGCGATGCAGGGCGATACCGAAGCGCAGTCCGAGCAGCTGGCCAATAAGATCTCGAAACTGCGGATCTTCAAAGATGAGGCGGGCAAGATGAATCGCTCGCTCAAGGATATCGGCGGCTCGGCCCTTATAGTCAGTCAATTCACACTCGCGGCAGATACATCACGTGGGAACCGGCCAGGATTTTCGACAGCAGCGCGACCCGACGAAGGGGAGCGGTTGTACCTCGACTTTGCAAAACGCGTCGCGGGTTTGGACATCCCGGTGGCCACCGGCAAATTCGGTGCGGATATGGCAGTGGACTTGCGTAACGATGGTCCCGTCACGATCTGGATGGACACAGAATGACCCCACAGGACCAAGCGCGTGCGATCTGGCAGGCAGGTGTGGATGCCGTTGGCGGCTACGCAGCTACGGAAAAGGCGCTGTTGAACAGCACACATCCTGACCGGATTCTGGCCGTGGGCAAGGCCGCAGCCGCGATGGCTCAGGCCGCTCTGGAGCGCTTTCCTGGCACACCCTGTCTGGTGGTGACCAAGGACGGTCATGGAGAGGGGCTGCCCAATACTGTCGAGCTGATCGAGGCCTCTCATCCTGTTCCAGACGCTCGCAGTCTGGCAGGCGGACGCGCCTTGCGACGCGCGGTCGAAGCAATGCCTGCGGGCAGCCACTTGTTGTTTCTGGTCTCTGGCGGTGCCTCGTCCCTGGCCGAAGATCTGGTTGAGGGCCATGACCTGAAAGACCTGACCACGCTGAACACGCGTCTGCTGGCCGAAGGGTTGGACATCACTGCCATGAATGCGGAACGGTGCAAGATCTCACGCTTGAAGGGCGGCAATCTGCTTGCAGGTTTCAACGGCGCTCATGTTGATGTTTTGGCCATTTCGGATGTGCCGGGTGACGACCTGATGGTCATAGGGTCAGGCATCGGTGCCTTACCGGATCAGCATGATTTTGTGGCGCAGGCACGGATAATCGCAAGCAACGCGCACGCCCGCGCAGCGGCGACAGACAAAGCCGTCAAGCTTGGTCTGGATGTTGTAGCCAATTCAGAAGCGCTTCATCTGGACCTGCCTACATTAGCGACACAGGTAGGCACACAGCTTCGCGACATGCCACGCGGTGTGGTTGTTATGGGCGGAGAGCCGACTGTGGTTCTACCCCCAAATCCAGGTCAGGGCGGACGCAATCAAGCGTTGGCACTGGCTCTGGCCAAAGAGATCGACAGAGAGGCCAATCTGACTGTTCTGGTCGGTGGAACCGATGGCACCGATGGCCCCACTGACGCGGCCGGCGGCATCGTTGATGGGGCCACATGGACCCCCGCAGCAGAGGTGTTTTTAAGTGCTGCCGACAGCGGATCCTATCTGGCCCAACAAGACGCGTTGTTGGTGACGGGTCCCACCGGCACCAATGTCATGGACCTCTTAGTCGCCATTCGTTCGTAGGTGTCGCAAACTCAACTGTCGTGAATCGCATTTTGCCAGTCGCTTACAGTGCTTGACGTGTCGCTTGTCGCCCGGGACAGTCAGAGGCATGACGAGCACGAATACCCTGCTGGAAATCGAAGAGTTTCCCGATGTCGGAATTACCCTGTCAGATGGCTGCCGCCTGTCGGCCCGCATTTGGCGTCCCAAGAACGCTGGTAACTCACCAGTTCCCGCTATCCTGGAATACCTCCCCTATCGTAAACGCGACGGCACCTGTGCCCGTGATGCGCTGACCCATCCCTATATGGCCAAACGCGGCTACGCCTGCGTCCGGGTCGATATCCGGGGCAATGGCGACAGTCAGGGTTTGATGGAAGATGAATACACTCAGCAAGAGCTCGACGACGCGGTCGAAGTGATCCACTGGCTCGCCGCACAAGAATGGTGCAGCGGATCCGTTGGCATGATGGGCATCAGTTGGGGCGGCTTTAACAGTCTCCAGGTAGCCGCGATGCAGCCCGAACCGCTCAAGGCGGTGGTGTCGCTGTGCTCCACAGCGGATCGCTATGCCGAAGACATCCACTACAAAGGCGGCTGCCTGCTGAACGAGAATTTGGGATGGGGCGCGACCATGTGGTCGTTTTCCTCTCGTGCCCCGGACCCTGCCCTGGTTGGGGACACATGGCGCGACATGTGGATGGAACGGCTTGAGAACGAGCCTTTTCTACCCACCGTATGGCTGCGCCATCAGAAACGAGACGAATATTGGCAACACGGTTCGATCTGCGAAGATTACGCGGCCATCCGCACGCCCGTCCTAACCTTTAGCGGCTGGGGCGACAGTTACATGAACACCGTTCCCTTGCTGGTAGAAAATCTGTCGGTGCCGACCAAGGGCATCAACGGGCCATGGATTCACAAATACCCCCATTTCGCCATCCCAGGCCCGCGTATCGGCTTCCTGCAGGAGGCACTGCGCTGGTGGGATCGCTGGCTGAAGGGTATCGAAAACGGGGCCGAAGATGACCCCGATTACCGCGCCTATGTGATGGATGGCATCGCGCCTGAACGTCGATCCGAGCACCGCGAAGGACGTTGGATTGCCGAGGCTGAGGGGGCAACGTCCCACCTGCCAACCCAAACGTGGCATCTAAGCAATAACGGTTTGGGAGCCGAGGGCGCGCTGGATCGATCGATCAGCACACCACTTCATTGCGGTATGGAATGTGGTGAGTACGGGAGTTTCTGGGCCGGACCTGAATTGCCCGGCGATCAACGCTTGGATGACTCTCTTTCTTGCTGCTTTGACAGCCAGCCACTGGATCAGGATCTGGACATCGTCGGTGCGCCGCGCATTCAACTGACACTGGGTTCCGACAAACCGCAGGCCCAAATTGCGGTGCGTCTGAACCACGTTCTGCCCGATGGCACCTCATCCCGCATCACCTACGGCGTTTTGAATCTGACCCATCGCAACAGCCACACTGACCCAACCCCACTGACCCCCGGTGAAGGCTACGACATCACGCTTGATCTGGACCACATTGCCTATCGCGTGCCAAAGGGGCATCGCCTGCGGGTAGCGATCTCGACCAGCTATTGGCCGATGATCTGGCCCTCGCCCGAGCGCCCCACGCTAAAGCTGAGCCAAGGACAGATTGCACTCCCGCTGCGGTCGTCGGGACCCAAGGATGAATGGACTTTTCCTCCGGCAGACGCGGACGAGCCCTGGAAGATCACGGTTGTGAAGGACGCTTCCAACACACGTCGCACCGAGATCGATCAGGCCACGGGCAAAGTGCGCTTGATCATCGAAGACGACAATGGACGAACCATAGACGACGACCACGGCATGGTGACCGCCAGTATCGCGCGCGAGACATGGGTGATTCACCCCGATGACCCGCTTTCGGCACGCGGAACCTGCCATTGGACCGACGAAATGGGACGAGGTGGCTGGAATATTCGCACCGAAACACATTGTGAAATGTGGGCGGATCATGCGGATTTCCACCTCAAAGCCAGCCTGTTTGCGTATGAAAACGACAGGCTTGTGTACAAACGCGACCTGAGTGATAAAATTCCAAGAACCGAAATGTAACTTCGGTCCGGGCAAAGCCCTGCATTCAGGCTTGCTCGAAGGGGGAAATACGCAAACCTTGACTCACCAATCAACAAAAACAGCGCAACACGCGCGACCACTCAACGGGAGTACTCTATGAAAGATCAACTCGACTATATGGCCCAGAATGTGACGGCCGGGAAAATGACCCGCCGCGAATTCATGGGCAAAGCTGCTGCACTGGGCGTTTCTGCTGCTGTTGCCAGCTCGATGTTTGCCGACGCTGCCAAGGCGGCCAGCCCAGTTAAGGGCGGTGTTCTGAAGATGGGTGTTCAGGGCGGCGAATCCACCAACTCGCAAGACCCGGCCCTGTGGGCATCGGACGTTCCGATCGCCGGCGGCCGCAACTGGGGTGAAACGCTGGTCGAGGTTGGCCCCGATGGCAGCCTCGAAGGATTGGTCGCAGAAAGCTGGGAAGGCTCGGCCGACGCAAAGACCTGGCGGTTCAAAATCCGTAAGGGCATCGAGTTCTCGAACGGCAAGACCGTAACCGCCGAAGACGTGGTGCGCACCATGGAGCGTCACACCAACGAAGATCTCGCAGTCCGGCGCTTTGGGCATTGTCAAAGGCATCGAATCGATGCGCGCAGATGGTGATGTTTTCGAACTGACCTTGGGCGTCGGCAACGCTGACATGCCTTATCTGATCGGCGACTATCACCTGGTGATCCAGCCAGAAGGTGGTTTCGACAACCCGACCGCCGCAATCAGTACAGGTGCCTATACACTGGAAAGCGATGAGCCCGGTGTACGCATGGTGTTCAAACGCAACCCGA
Source organism: Falsiruegeria sp. JB4-1 (assembly GCF_055693495.1). NCBI lineage: Bacteria > Pseudomonadati > Pseudomonadota > Alphaproteobacteria > Rhodobacterales > Roseobacteraceae > Falsiruegeria > Falsiruegeria sp. JB4-1. Next base: position 1,530,797 of record NZ_JBVFTZ010000001.1, on the reverse strand, counting down.
ACTATTGGGGTGGCGACGCTGTCGCACACTATGACGGCGTTGAAGTCATCACCCTGAACGACGCAACTGCGCGTACCGCAGCGCTGCAGTCGGGTCAGGTTGACATCATCAACCGCGTTGAGCCCAAGATCGCTCAGCTGCTGGACCGCGCACCGAACCTGGCTGTTCGCAATGTGTCGGGCCGCGGCCACTATGTGTTCATCATGCACGTGGACACCGCGCCGTTTGACGTCAACGAGCTGCGCCTGGCGTTGAAATACGCCGTAAACCGCGAAGAAATGGTCGAAAAGATCCTGCGCGGCTACGGTGGTGTGGGCAACGACATGCCCATCAATGCGGCTTACCCGCTGTTTGACGACACCATTCCACAGCGTGAGCACAGCCTTGAAAAGGCCAAAGAGCATTACGCTAAGTCCGGCCACGACGGTTCGCCGATCATCCTGCGCACCGCTGATGGCGCCTTCCCCGGTGCTGTGGACGCAGCCGCCCTGTTCCAGCAGTCGGCCCAAGCCGCCGGCATCCCGCTGGAAATTAAGCGTGAGCCCAACGATGGCTACTGGTCGGAAGTCTGGAACAAGCAGCCGTTCTGCTGCTCGTACTGGGGTGGTCGTCCGGTGCAGGACCAGATGTATTCGACAGCCTATCTGTCGAGCGCAGACTGGAACGACACCCGTTGGAAGGTTCCGGCCTTTGACGAGATGTTGCTGTCGGCCCGTGCCGAATTGGATGAAGCCAAGCGCAAGGCTACCTATTCGGAAATGGGTCAAATGCTGCGCAACGAAGGCGGCCTGATCCTGCCGATGTTCAATGACTTCATCGACGCTGTTTCGAATTCGGTTCAAGGCTATGAGCCCGATCCGAACGGCCCGGTCATGAACTGGTATGCTTCCAAAAAGACCTGGAAAGCCTAAGGTCCCGGACGGATGCATCCGATCGTAAAACTGGTCGCTCAACGCTTAGCGTTGGGCGCCCTACTGCTCCTCGCCGCCTCGGCCCTGATATTCGGGTTGACCGAGGCCCTTCCCGGAGATGCAGCGCAAGCCATCCTGGGACAAGCCGCAACCGAAGAATCCCTTGCCAACCTGCGCGAGGAAATGGGTCTGGATCGACCTGCACTGACCCGCTATTTCGAATGGCTGGGTGGAATTATGACTGGCGACATGGGTGTCGCCCTGACCAATAAATTGGATATCGCAACCAGCGTTGCGTCGCGCATGGCGAACACGCTGTTCCTGGCATTTTGGGCCGCTTTGATTTCAGTACCGCTGGCCATTCTTTTGGGCTTGATTGCGGTACGCTATCAGAACCGCTGGCCGGACAAGGCCATCTCGGGCGTCACGCTGGCCTCGATCTCGCTGCCGGAATTCATGATCGCCTATATCCTGATCTTCTTCTTCGCAGTGAAACTTTTCTGGGCGCCATCCTTTGCGAATATCTCGCCTTCGATGGACCTGCTGGACAAGCTGCACGCGATTGCCCTGCCTGTGGCCGTTCTGGTGCTGGTGGTTCTGGCACATATGATGCGCATGACCCGCGCCGCGATCCTGAACGTGATGCAGTCGGCCTATATCGAGACGGCTGAACTCAAGGGTTTGACCGGCTTCCAGGTCATCGCGCGCCACGCTTTCCCCAACGCCATTGCTCCGATCGTCAACGTTGTGATGATCAACATGGCCTATCTGGTTGTGGGTGTTGTGGTGGTTGAGGTGGTGTTCGCCTATCCCGGCATGGGACAGTATCTGGTGGATGCGGTGGTGAAACGTGATGTGCCGGTTGTTCTGGCTTGCGGCGTGATCTTTGCCGCCGTTTACATCCTGCTCAACATCTTTGCCGACGTCGTTTCTATTCTTACCAACCCAAGGCTGAGGCATCCAAAATGATGAAGAATATCCCTCTCTCAGCCCTGATCGGATTGGTGATCACGGCAACGTACTTTATCGCAGCCGCCCTGGCCCCCGTCATCGCCCCTTATGGCATGGCCGAGGTTGTGGGCGACGTCTGGGAACCCTCGTCAGCGGAACACCTGCTGGGCACCGACCAGATTGGTCGTGACCTGCTGAGCCGCATGATCTATGGCGGGCGCACCACCATCTGGATCGCGACTCTGGCCACGATCCTGAGCTTTGTGACCGGATCCACCTTGGGCTTTTTCGCAGCCGTCACGGGCGGTTGGGTGGACATGGCGCTGTCACGTCTGGTTGACCTGTTCATGTCGATCCCGTCGCTGATCCTGGCGCTAGTAATCCTGTCGTCGATCGAGGCCACTGTGGTGACCCTGATCGTACTCATGGGGCTGCTCGATTCAACCCGTGTCTATCGTCTGGCCCGCGCGGTTGCGGTGGATATCTCGGTCATGGATTATGTCGAGGCCGCGCGCCTGCGCGGTGAAAAGCTCAAGTGGATCATCTTCCGAGAAATCCTGCCCAATGCCTTGTCACCACTGGTGGCGGAACTGGGCCTGCGGTTCATCTTCATGGTTCTGTTCATCTCTACCCTGTCGTTCCTGGGTGTTGGCGTTCAGCCGCCGCTCGCGGACTGGGGTGGCATCGTGAAAGAGAACAAGGAAGGCATCAACTTTGGTATCGGTGCGGCGCTTTATCCTGCCGTGGCCATCGCCACTCTGGCGATTTCGGTCAACCTGATCGCTGACTGGGTGCTGAACCGGACCACATCGCTGAAAGGAGGCCGCGGATGAGCGACACTCTGCTGAAAGTACGCGGCCTTAAAATCGGCGCGACGGTCTATCCTCCGGGCGAAAAGCCCCATGACATCGAAATCGTGCACGGGGTCGACTTTGACCTCGAGCGCGGGAAGGTGTTGGGGCTGATCGGGGAATCCGGGGCCGGTAAATCCACCATCGGCCTTGCCTCAATGGCCTATGGCCGGGGCGGTGTGAAAATCACCGGCGGTGAGGTCTGGGTCAATGGCCGGGACATCATGAAGTCGGGGATCAAGGACATCCGCAACCTGCGCGGTGCCGAGGTAACATACGTGTCGCAATCGGCGGCGGCCTCATTCAACCCGGCCAAGAGGATCATGGATCAGGTCGTTGAGGCTGCGGTTGAACAGAAGAAGTTCAGCCGCAAAGACGCCGAGCAGCGAGCCCGTACCCTGTTCGCCAAACTGGGTCTGCCCGATCCGGACAACATCGGTGAGCGCTATCCGCACCAGGTGTCGGGTGGACAGCTGCAACGCTGCATGACGGCACTGGCACTCTGCCCAGAGCCTGATCTGGTGGTGTTCGACGAGCCCACGACGGCTCTGGACGTGACAACCCAGATTGACGTTTTGATGGCAATCAAAGAGGCCATCGCAGATACCGGCGTCGCCGCGCTCTATATCACCCACGACCTGGCGGTTGTGGCACAGGTGAGCGACGACATCATGGTTCTGCGGATGGGCAACACCATCGAATACGGGGACACCGATCAGATCATCAACCGCCCCAAGGATGAGTATACTCAAGCCTTGGTGTCAGTCCGGTCTATCGAACACGAAGAGAAAGCCCCTACCCCAGAGCCGGTGCTGAGCGTCAAGAACATCACCGCGCGCTACAAGGGCACCAACTTTGATGTTCTGCACAATGTCAGCGTAGACCTGCACCCTGGTCAGACGCTTGCTGTTGTGGGCGAATCCGGGTCGGGCAAGTCGACACTTGCGCGTGTGATCACCGGCTTGTTGCCACCCCGCGACGGGCAAATCGACTTTGCCGGGCGTTCACTCAGTAGTGATCTGGCAGGGCGTTCGCTTGAGGATCTTCGTGAGTTGCAGATGATCTATCAGATGGCGGACACCGCGATGAATCCGCGTCAGACCGTTGGTACAATCATCTCACGCCCGCTGGAGTTCTACTTTGGTCTGCGGGGCGCGGAAAAGCGCAAACGAACGATCGAGCTGCTGGATGAGATCGAACTGGGTGAAAAGTTCATCGACCGCTATCCGGCGGAACTGTCCGGCGGTCAGAAACAGCGTGTCTGTATCGCCCGCTCGCTGGCAGCCAAGCCCAAGATGATCATCTGTGACGAGGTGACATCGGCGCTCGACCCACTGGTGGCGGACGGCATTCTCAAGCTGCTGCTGGATTTGCAGAAGATCGAGAATGTGGCGTATCTGTTCATCACTCACGATTTGGCGACGGTCCGCGCGATCAGCGACAGTATTGCGGTGATGTATCAAGGCCGCGTTGCGCGCTATGGATCGAAGTCCGAGGTTCTCAGCCCGCCGTTCGACGACTACACCGACCTTCTGCTCAGCTCGGTCCCAGAGATGCGTCTGGGTTGGCTGGAAGAGGTGGTTGCCAACCGCAAGATGGAAAGCGCGGGGAACTAACCCCTTCCCCTGCCCGATGCAAATTGGGCAGGGGTTCGTCTGTGTTTAGAACGTCAGCTTTAAGCCAGCGATAAACGTATCTGAGCGAACACCGTTAACCGAAGTTACAGTGGGCATGATCAACGGCACGAAACCGTCGTTGTACAAATACTCCAAACCCACTTGAACGTGTTTGTTCACGTCCATTTCCACCCCCAGAATGACTTGATCCATTTTGTGCCAAGCGGTGCCAGATGGCCCTTGAATGCCACGGCTGGCTGCTATGGAATAGGTCACCGGCTTGTTAAACAAATACGAGCGATAGCGCCCCTGCAGTGTTGTTGCACTGACCTTATGGCCCGTTGCCTAGCCAAATATCTTCAGTCTGGGTAAACTCCGCCATAACATCGAAATTTCCACCGCTCAGCGTCGCGTTCAGGTTAAAGGCCCCGTTCCAGGATCGGTTGATGCCAACTCCGGGCGGGTGATGAGCAATGGTGCTGTCATAGATCGTACCCCGCAGATAACCCGCCCCTACCTTGAGCGACAGATCCTGCTGCAGGTCGAACCGATGCGATGCGTTGAAGGCATAGTTATCATAATCCCCGTTGTTTGAGGGGCTGCTGACCACTCGAAGTCCGCGATGGGATGGCAACAGGGAAAAAGTCAGTTCGGTCCGGTCCGTAACATACCCCAATTCAATGAGCGGATCATCAGATTGAGCCCAAAAGTAGTGGCTGCTGTGGGTATGGGTAAAAGGCGCGTAGCTGGCAAAATTGCCAAAGTTCACCGTCTTTCGTCCCACGGCCAGATAGACAGGGTATTGGCTTAGATCTCCAACCGCGACCCAGTACTTTCTCAATTGGGTATCGTCTTGCCCCGGGTATTCCACCTCAGTGTATTCCCCTTGCACAAATGCCGTTACCCAAGGCAGTGTCAAAGTGGCGTTAATGGATGCCTCGTTGACAACGCTATAGGTGTCTGACGTCCCGGCAGTGTGTGTGGGTGGTAGTCGCGACAAAATCGGGAACTTTCCGGGTGTGTTTGTGTGCTCGCTGATCACCGACCCGATAAATCGCCCCCCAAAGTACAACCGGTTGGTTGCAAGTTGTCCGCTTTGCCGGGCTCTAAGCGCCAATGCAATTTTGTTGGTCACATCATCTTGGCGATCAAACATCCTGGCCGAGTATTCAACGTCGGTGGACACGGCACCAGGCACGATATCATAGGAGCCGCTCCAGTTTTGCGCAGATACAGATGGTGACAAAAAGGTCATTCCAATGCATCCGGCACATGAAATCAAAGTCTTATTTTTCAAACTCTTCCCTCACTCAATTCCACCCAGTTCAAATTAGAAACCACACTTATCACACAACCGTGATAATTCTGTGATAATTTCGTGATGGCTCACTAAATGTGACCAAACAGACGCAGGCGCAAAAGCCTGAACAGGCTGTTGCGACGCCAGTGAACTCAACTTAGACGTAATCAGGCATATCCCCAGTTCGGATGACAGCTAGCATTGGCATTACCGAACTAAAGAACAAAGGAACGGCACATGAACCGCAAAGTCCTGTTGATCATTCTTGACGGCGTGCCCCTTCGGAATTTCCGACGCCTTTTTGGCAATCTCGAAGGATGGGTCGACAGTGGCGACGCTCGCGTGTGGAAACTGCGTGCCGTACTGCCGTCGATCTCGGCCAGCTGCTATGCCTCGATCCATACGGGCGTGGCCCCGGCCGAACATGGCTGCACCGGCAACGGCAACGTGTTCCGCCTGAGCCACAAGGACATCTTTAGCCAAGTGCGAGAAGGTGGTGGAGTGACCGGGGCCGTAACTCACAGCTTCTGGTCGCAATTCTTCAACCGCCACCCGTTCGATTATGTTCGCGACGTCGAGTACGACGAACCCGAGAGCAAAACGATCAACCACGGCCGCTTTCATTCGATGACCGGCTATGGCCGCGACAACCAGATGACCCCGTCGGACGTGGACCTGTTTGGTACGCTCACCAATTTGGCCCTGCGCTTTGGCTTGGACTATGGCATCCTGCACACCTGTACACTCGACAGCATGGGGCATCGCTTCTTTCACGACTGTCAGGAAATGGATCATGCCTGTTTCGTCATGGACGAGATGCTGGCCCCCTTCATCCCGCGTTGGCGGCAGTTGGGCTATGACGTGATCGTCACCGCCGATCATGGGCAAGATGAACGCGGCCACCATGGCGGACGCGGCCCCCTACAACAGGAAACCGCGCTTTACTACTTTGGCGACGCCGAAGGCCCCGCCGAGGACTATGTGATCGACCAGCTGCAGTTGGCCCCGACGATCCTGTCGATGATGGGCGCGCCTGTAGCTGAGACGATGAAGGCTGACCCCTTTCTCAAGTAAATCTGCAACGGGGGAGGGCTCAACAGCCTTCCTCCACTCAGATCAAAGCCCGCGTCTGCGACGGCACCTCCCCGAAATGGCTGCGGTAATGCTGAGTGAACTGGCTCCAGTTCCAGAACCCGAACCGCGCGGCGATGTCGCCGATGCTATCGCCCTGACCCGTCTCATCCAGCAACGCCCGGCGCACCAGATGCAACCTGATGATCCGGTGATAGGTCAGCGGCCCTGCCGAAACATGTGAGGTGAACGCCTGCTGTAGTGACCGGCGTTTGATGCCGGTCTGATTGGTTAGTGCGCCCAGATCATGCACCTGTTCCCAATCCTTTAAGATCGTGTCGCGACAAGCCATGAACCGGTCATAAGACTGCCGGATCTGTCCGTGATCGCCACCCGACACCGCACAGAGGTCGATGGACAGTTTCGCAAACAGTCCTGTTAGCAAGGCGTGCCCGATGCGCGCGGCCTCTCTCGGGGAACAGTCCGTGCGGTTGCACCCTTCGATGGCCTGTACTACGTCCTCGCGAATGCGCCGTGCCAATTGCGGGTTGCGCAGAATGCGCACTTGGGGTTGTTCGTGCAGATAGGCCTGCAAGGACTCGGAAAGCTCTGCATAAGAAGCTAGACAGCTGTCCTGTATCGTGATTGCTAGAACCGCACCGTTCACCGGGCTGAGCAGATGCAGGTCCCCCCCGGTGGGATGAACAGAATATCGTCAGGCGACAGATCCTCGCCATTGGCCAGAAAACTATGCGCGCCCTGAACGGCGACACCAATTGACAGAGCTGTCGAGTGCCCCGACACCTGTTGCTCTAGCGCCTGATTGCAGTGTTCGATGTGGATGGCGACATCTGACCCAAGAGTGCAAGACAAAAACCGTCCCTCAAAGGCACCGGGCGTCAGCTGGACATAACTCTGATCATGCCCCACCAACCGCTGTGCCTGTGCGTCAAAGTCATTATAGCGCGCGTCCCAGATCAGCGCGGGGTTCGCGCTTAGCACGTAGTCCGGCATGCAGGCATTTGATAACGTTGCGATATTTGTCACGTTTCTCCTCCGGTCACCCTGCACTGGCGCGATAACACGCAGGCCCGAACCCGACGTATCATGAACGAATGTAGCACCAGATCCGGTGCCGAAATCAACACCAGAGCGCTTCTGGAGGAACCATCATGCTCAAAACACTCGCCATTGCAGCCACGACAGCCATTGTCGGCACAGCTCAGATTGCCGTTGCCGAAGAGGTGTGGAAGACCATCCCCGCCCCGCCCACCATGCCTGAAGCTACCGACAGCGGCACTGCATCCGCGAATGGGATCGACATGTACTATGCCACCTATGGAAAAGGTGACGGTACGCCAATCCTGATGATACATGGTGGATTGGCACACGCCGACATCTGGGCGTCTCAGGTCGCAGAGCTGTCGAAGGATCACCGGGTGATCGTGGCAGACACCCGCGGGCATGGACGTTCAAACAACGATGGCAGTGCCTATTCCATCAGCTTGCTGGCGCAGGACTATCTGGCGTTGCTGGACACGTTGGATGTGGACACGGTACATCTGGTCGGTTGGTCCGATGGGGCCAACATCGGCTACGAAATATCCAAGACCGCACCTGACCGTCTGGCCAGCCATTTCGCACATGCGGGCAATGTTACGCTGGCGGGGGTTGACCCGTCGGTACAGACAAACGAAGTGTTCGGCGGCTACGTCGGCATGATGGCCGGTGATTACGCCAAGATGTCCCCTACCCCAGACGGGTTCGAAGGGTTCGTCGCGGGCGTGTCCGAGATGTGGTTTGCCGACAAGGCGGACGGGTTGGAAACTATCAAAGCCGTCACTGTCCCCACGTTGGTCGTGCAAAGCGAACATGACGAGGCGATTCTGCATGAGCACTCGGCTGCCATCGCCGAAAACATCCCAGGCGCACAGCTTTTGGTGCTGGATGGAACCAGCCACTTTGCAATGTTTCAAAAACCCGAGATGTATTCAGAAGCCATCAAGAAGTGGCTGGCCTCTCTCTGACGCCGGAGAATCGGAAAGAGCCAAAACCCCTTTGGGACTAAATTACATGATCCCAAAGTGTTCTTTCCACATCGCGTGCCTTTGACGATCCCTGGCGTCATAAACGTCAATCACCTTTTGCAGATCATCAGCCCGTAACTGCGCGCCACCACTCGCGATCTGCGTGATCTGCATCGTGTACCAGGCCGTCACCCCTCCTTCGGGAGGGGCGGTGAACCGGGGAAATGTCGGGCGCTTTTCCTGGCCTGTTTGCCATTTGGCAGGCAGGTCAGGATCGACCACTAACGCTCGGGCAAGACCAACGACATCTGCTTTGCCCTCTGACACCGCCGCCTCTGCCTGCTCAAATGTCTTGAATCCACCCGTCACCATTAGGGGTATGTTTGTTTTCGTCCGCGCACGTTCGGCAAAATCCAGGAAATACGGACCCGATCCCGCCCGGTCGGACGAGGATGGCGCGCCAGGGAAATAGGTTCCACCACTGATGTCGATCAGATCAACCGCCTTGGTATCAAGGGCCGCGATCACGACCAAAGCCTCGTTTTGTTGAAAGCCCCCCTCCAACTGATCGGTCGCGTTCAATTTGATCCCTACAGGATACTGCGGGCCAACGGCTTCTCGGACCGCATTGACGACTTCAAGCAGCAACCGCATACGGTTTTCTAGTGACCCGCCATACGCGTCCGTTCGCTGGTTGAACAAAGGCGACAAAAACTGGTTGAGCAGGAACCCGTGAGCCGCGTGGATTTCCACTCCACCAAACCCGACATCTTTGGCCAATGCTGCTGTGCGTGCAAACTCGGCCGGGATCGCGTGGATCTCCTCCAAAGTCAGTTCCGCACATTTCAACCCCGGCAGGTCCAGCGCACTTGGCCCTTTGGGAGAGCTGATGGGCGCATCCGCCATCGCGCTCGGCGTGCCCGAGCTGTATCCACAGGTTTGCACTGTCGGTTCTCCCCGCTTCGGCAAGAGCACGAAAGCGCGTAAGATCGGCAGAGGGGTCCAGAACCAGATTGCCGGGTTTCTCGGCAAAATGGGGCGAGCCCTGCACCTCCCCGATAATCGACAAGCCAAGACCGCCCTGGGCCCAATGTTGGTACAGGCTGACTTGGTCATCGGTCGGATTGCCATGGCCATCCCCCAACGAGTCCGACATCGCAGATTTTGCGATCCTGTTTTTCAGGGTAACACCGCAGGGCAGCAAGAGAGGCTCGAAGAGAACGGAAGGCTTGAGATCAGTCATGAGCCCGACGTTAGACGGTCAAAGCTGGCTTGTCTCCAGCATTGCTACACTCAGGCCGCGATGCACGACCCAAGTCAGTCGTAGGCCCAGATCCCCTGCCCCAAGGCCTCGATCGCGATCGAGATGCGCTCAAAGCTGTCGCGAGCACGGCCAACAGTGGTGCGCGCGCGCAGATAGCCGTGGATCAGTCCATCTTCGTTGATCCAATGGGCTTTGACACCCGCATCCTGCAGCCGGTCGCGATAGTCGCGGCCATCATCACGCAGTGGGTCACAGTCGGCAGTAAAGACCACCGTGGGCGGCAGACCGGAAAAATCAGTGTCATGTAGCGGTGCATAGGTCGGATCACCGACCGGTTCGTCACCATGGAACCGCACCGTTTGATAGAACTTGATCTCGTCCAGCGTGAGCAGTGGCGCTTTGGCATGTTCAATGTAAGAGCCCCGGGTCATATCACCGCCCAAGCCCGGATAGATCAGCACTTGTCCCAGTACATTGTCCAACCGACCGCGTGAATGATGCGCCACACAGGCCGCCAGATTGCCGCCTGCACTGTCGCCTGCCAGAATCAGCGGATCTCCAAATTCTGCTGCAGACCATTCGGTTGCGGCCCAACTGTCTTCAAATTGCACCGGATGTCGGAATTCAGGGCACAGGCGATAATCCACCGCTACCACGCGATAGCCGGTTTGGGCACAAATCTCGGCGCAGACGTCATCGTGGCTCTCCAAGCCCCCAACAACAAACCCGCCGCCGTGGTAGTAAACCACGGTGCGGGTGGGTTGGCCTGCCGAATAGACACGAACCGGGACGCCATTGGCCTGAACATCCGTCGCCTCGACCCCGTTGGGATACCCCTGATGAAAGACGCGACACATGTCGTCATAGACCTGCCGCTGTCCTTCGATGGACAGTTCGACCGCGTCCTCGGGGTAGCTTTCGATTGTCTGGGCGATAAACGCCCAGGTTTCTTCGTCGATCAGACTGTTGTAGTCCATTTGCCCTCCGCTCAGGCTGCCCACTCCCACGGCCGGGTGTGACCACCCAAGACCTTGGCGACATCGTCGTCCGAGCTGCCGTTTGCGTCAAGCTGCGCGACCAAACCGCGTTTCTTATCGTCGATGACCGAGACCACGCGCGCTGCGACGCCTGCCTCTTCCAACTCGCCGTTGTAGACGCGGGTGATCGCGTTTTTACGCAGGTCGGGTTTGAACACCTTGCCCACGGCGGTCTTGGGCAATTCATCCAGAATGGTCATATGCTTGGGTTGTGCGGCGCGTTCATGCACATGCACCTTGCAGTATTCCATCAGTTCCTCGGGCGTGACCGAAGCGCCTTCGACCAATTCGACAAAGGCGCAAGGCACCTCACCCGAATGCGCGTCTGGCTGGCCGATGGCCCCGGCAAAGGCGACCGCTTCGTGACCCAGCAGAGCCTCTTCGATTTCGGCGGGGTCGATGTTGTGACCGCCACGGATGATCAGATCCTTGGCGCGGCCCGTGATCCACAGATACCCGTCACCGTCCACGCGGCCCAGATCACCGGTACGCAGGTATTTGTCGAAGTGATAAAGGTCGGCGTTCTTTTCCGCCTCGGTATAGGTGTTGCCCGCATAGATACCCGGGTTCGAGATGCAGATCTCGCCAATCTCGTCCACGCCAGCCTCGGCCGGACCGTCGGGCGTGTTGTTGAGGATCTTGACGTCCGTATAGGGAAAGGTGATCCCGATCGAACCGATTTTCTTTTCACCATCAATGGGGTTACAGGACACAAGGCAGGTCGCCTCGGTCAGACCATACCCTTCGATGATCTTGATGTTGGTGGCTTCTTCAAAGCGGCGGAACAGTTCAATCGGCAACGGGGCCGAGCCCGAAAAGGCGGTTTTCACGGTTGAGATATCCGCATCAACGGGGCGCTGCATCTTGGCCGAGATCGCGGTGGGAACCGTGATGATGAACGTAACCTTCCAGCGTTCGATCAGCTTCCAGAAGTTGTCGAACACGCCGTCGCCGCGATAGCCCTGCGGCGTCGGGAACACCACATGCGCACCAGATGCCACTGCTGCCATGACGATCACGTGGCAGGCAAAAACGTGGAACAACGGCAGCGGACACATGATCACGTCTTCTTCGGTGTACAACAGTTCGGACGTCAGCCACGAGTTGTAGATCAGGCCCGAATATTTGTGCTGTGCCACCTTGGGCATCCCAGTGGTGCCACCGGTGTGGAAATAGCAGGCAACCCGGTCTTCGGTGCTGTCAGCAAAAGCAAGCGTCTTGGGTTGCTTGCTCAATTCCTTGTTGAAGTTCTTGTAGTCCGCGTGCGCGACCTGATCCTTGTTCTCCAACTTCGGACGGATCAGCGGAACGATCCAGGATTTGGGCGGCGTCAAATAGCGGTTCAGGTCCACTTCGAGCACGGTGTTCACACCCGGCGCATGACGTACGGCCTCTGCCACCTTTTGCGCGACATCCGTCTTGGGGAAAGGTTTGAGCGTGACGACAACCTTTGCCCCAGTCTCACGCAGGATCGAGGCTATCTGTTCGGGTTCAAGAAGCGGATTGATCGGATTTACGATGCCCGCAACTGCACCTCCCAAAAAGGTTAGCAACGTCTCATTGCAGTTAGGCAAGACATACGCAACGACATCGTTCTCGCCGACACCCAAAGACCGAAACAAGTTCGCTGCCTGGTTGGTCTTTTCTAGCAAATCCTGCCAGTTGAGTGTCTCGGCCTTGTCCGTCGGACCAGAAAGCAGCTGATAGCTCATCGCCGGACGGGACGGAAATTTTCCAGCCGTGCGCGAAAGCAGTTGATGCAGGGTGACGGGAACGTCCCGTTCTTCCCAGCTCATTTCATTTTCCATGCGCGCGCGATCTGCGACGGTTGCAAAAGTCATCCGTAATCCTCCCAACGTCTGCCCGTTCACCGGACAAAGTAATTCTCAAGAACAAGATGCGGCCTCTCCCGCTCTTGTGCAAGCAAGCGCATAGCCGGAGACACAAAAATCGACACAGGTGACGTCACGCAACCCATGTTTTTACGCTACGGCCAAACGCAAAACAGTGTCCTGAGTTGTAAAGACCTTGCCGTGCGCCCACCGGAAAGCCGCGCACGACGTTCTCTGCGCGGCAAGCAACCGTATTCCCTGATGTCAAAAAATCTGCGCCCAGTAACTACAGGCGCAGCGAAAATTTGAGTGACAGGACAGCGTTTCACACGTCTGTCCTCCCTCTTTCTTAGTGCGTCGGCACACGCGCAGCAGGTGGGGTTGAACGCGACCGCCCGGTACGCATTTTGCCGTCGATCATCACAGCCGCAATCCCCGGGATGTTTCCAACTGCCATGCCGCCCAAAACATCCTTGCCATCCGATCCCTCTGGGCGATCCATGAACACCAAGTCTGCCGGGCGTCCCGTTTCGACGATGCCCTGCGCGAGGTTTCGTTTCTTTGCCACATTGCCGGTACCACAGCACCAAGCCTGTTCGGCGGGCAAACCGCCGAGGCTGGCCAACAGAGTCGCCATTCGCAGCATTCCGTTGGGTTGCACGCCAGACCCGGCTAAGCGCATCGGTACCAATCAGGAAATCGGCAAGACGATCCTCTGCCAATGCCCCTTCCAACGTCACCAAAACAGATTTTTCGTTGCCGTTGTGCACTGCTTCAAGCGCACCCTGGGCGTGGCGGCAAAGCTCTCGGATTTCATCCTGCGAAATAGAAGTCGGCCCACCATTGATATGGCTGACCACGTCAGGTTGTGCCTCAAGTACATCGGCAGCTCGAACATCGTGCGACCCGGCAATGGATGGGCCTCCGGTGTGCATGATGGTTTCGATCCCCAATTCCCGGCACCACCCAGTGACGCGAGCAGCATCCGGCCCCTTGGCCACTGTTCCCAGACCGATCTCACCTATGTGACGAATGCCAGCTGCCTTTACACCGGCATAAAAATCGCGATCAAAGTCAAGCTCTGGAACCGGGGCGCTTAGCTATGACTTTGGCCCCGACTGGGCGGAAATTGGAAAAGCAGCGTTGCGCCACCATCGCCAATGCTTTGACGCCTTCGGCATCCTTTGGACGTCCCGGCAAGTGTACCTCACCCGCCGATATGAAACTGGTGACACCACCGTTGACGTTCATTTCAATCCAGCCCAGCTGATTTTGGCGCGGTGTCCAATCGCCAAAAACCGGATGACAGTGCCCATCAATCAAACCCGGGGCCACTGCGCAGCCAGAAGCATCAATCGTGCGGTCGGCGTCGGCGGCCTCAAATCCGACGATCACCCCATCTTCGATCAGCAGACAATCACTATTCGCGATAGGTCTGTCGAGATCACCGGTAAGTAGCAAACCGATGTTGCGAATAAGTGTGCGACCTTGTTCCGGCATGTCTTTTGGTGCGTCAGCCATCGTATCCCCCATTTGGCGGTTTCTTGTGATTTCCAATTTCAGATGAACAAAACGCGCGCAGTTGAACTTTCGGGAAGATCGATCAATGGCCCGAAGAACCTAAGACCAAAAAACCTTCCAAGTGGCTTAACCGGTTGTTGCACCTTTCTTCACCTCTACTTGTTCGTATGCAAACAATATTAAGGCACCAGCGTCAAGCCCTTCGAAAAGACGTGCATCGATGCAGGCATAACTTTTTGCCGCGACATCTGAACAAAACTGCCGGAGAATTGCAGCATGCAAGATTAGTACCGTCAGGACCTTCAGAGGTGAAATCGGGATCAACAGCTCAAAATAATGAACACTCACGATGCCCATCGTCACCTGAGTGGTCCGGTTTGTGGCAAACAGGATGCGGGGATAGCCCACCAAGGCAAATCCAACGACATCAATTTCTACGGCAATTCAAGAAAACGACGAAACACTTCTCAACGTTCTCGTCCTCGAGCGAACCGAGAATTTGTGAACAATCTATTCAATCTGAAAACTGGAAATTCTCAGCGCTCGGGGAACAGTTCCGCAAACGCTCATACAAATTTGGGTACAATTCCAATATCAAATTGCGGCCGGGCTGGATCGCCGACCGCAATATGAATTGAACAGAACTATTGCTCTGCTTATTGCTGATCAGGCCTGCGGTATACGCAGCATCTGACCAGGGTATATTTTGTCGGGGTGGCTCAACATCGGTTTGTTGGCCTCGAAAATCTCTTGATAGCGCGCACCGTTACCCAGCGATTTCTCAGCGACCGCCCACAGGGTATCGCCCTTCTCGACCCGGTGGAACACCGGAACACCACCTTGCGCTGCAACTTCTTCCTCGACTGCAGCGACGCCTTCAACGTTCCCAACAGCCAAGATCAACTTTTCCTTGATCTCGTCACTGGCGGCCGAACCGGTCAGCTTGACGGTATCCCCCTCAACCGAGATATCGACGCCCGAGGCATCCAACCCCAAGTCAGCGATCTCTTGCTCCAGCGCCTCTTTCGAGGGTTCTGCATCATCTCCGCCAAAGATAGATTTTCCGCTATCCTTGATAAAGCTCCACAAGCCCATGTCACTACTCCTTTTTCTGCGTGCCAATCTCACTGAAGGGGTAGCAGCCTGCAGTCAGACAGGCAGGGGGAATTATTCGGCAGCCAAACCATCTGTGAACTGCAACCGCGCCAGACGCGAGTAAAGCCCGCCACCCGCCACAAGCTGATCATGGGTGCCTTGATCAACAATCTGACCATTTTCCAGCACTACGATGCGGTCTGCCTTTTTCACAGTCGCCAGACGGTGCGCCACGATCAGCGTCGTGCGTCCCTCGCTCAGTTCGTCCACGGCTTGTTGCACCGCAAGTTCACTTTCCGCATCAAGCGCCGAGGTCGCCTCGTCCAGCAGCAGCACCGGCGCATCGCGCAGGATGGCGCGGGCAATGGCGATGCGCTGTTTCTGGCCGCCCGACAGCATCACACCGCGTTCGCCCACAAAACTGTCATAGCCTTCGGGCAGCGCCGAAATGAAGTCATGCGCCGCAGCGGCCTGCGCGGCCTGCTCGACCTCGGCATCTGTTGCACCGGGCCGACCGAAGCGGATGTTTTCACGGGCCGAGGCCGCAAATATCACCGGGTCTTGGGGCACCATAGCAATGGCGCGGCGGAAGCTGTCGCGCCGCATGTCGGTCAGCGCAATGCCGTCCAGCGTGATTTGCCCCTGATCGGGATCATAGAACCGCTGGATCATCTGAATCACGGTCGTCTTGCCCGCACCCGATGGGCCGACAAAGGCAACAGTTTCGCCCGGTTTCACTGTCAACGACAGGCTGTCCAACGCCAGCGTTTCAGGCCGCGCAGGGTACCGAAATGTTACGTTGTCGAATTGGATCTCACCTTGAACGGGGTCTGGCACAGCAACCGGCCCATCAGGGTCCAGAACCGTATCTTGGGCGTTTAGCAATTCAACCAGACGTTCTGTGGCACCGGCGGCGCGTTGCAACTCGCTCCAGATCTCGGACAAGGCGGCGACAGAGCCTGCCATGATGATGGAATAGATCACGAACTGGATCAGGGTGCCTTCGGTCATTTCACCCTGACGCACGTCATTGGCCCCCATCCACAAGACGCCGACGATGCCGGTAAAGACCAGAAATATCACGATCACGGTCAAAACCGCGCGAGTCTGGATGCGTTTTTTCGACACCTCGTATGACGTCTCGGTCATGTCAGCAAAGCGATCGCGGCTGGCGTTTTCGTTGGTGAACGACTGAACCGTCTGCACCGCGCCCAGCGCCTCGCCCGCGTTACCGGAAGACGCGGCGATCCAGTCTTGGTTCTCACGGCTGATCACCCGCAGGCGGCGTCCCAGCACCAGGATCGGCACAACCACGGCAGGCACGATCAACAGCACCATGCCAGTCAGCTTGGCCGATGTCAGCAGCATCAGAACCATACCGCCAGCAAAGAGCAGCATGTTGCGCAAGGCAATGGACACCGAAGACCCCAGTACCGATTGTATCAGCGTGGTATCCGTCGTGATCCGGCTCAGCACCTCGCCGGTCATGATCTTTTCATAAAACTCGGGGCTCATCCCGATCACACGGTCAAAGACGGCGATCCGGATGTCAGCAACCACGCGTTCCCCCAACCGGGTCACAAGCGCGTAGCGAATACCCGTCCCCACAGCCAGAATGGCAGCAATGCCCATGGCAGCCATGAAATAAAGGTTTAGCACCTCGGAATCGCCGATCCGAAAATTGTCGACGACACGGCGCACCGCCAAGGGCAATGTCAGCGACATGGCAGCGGTCAGCACCAGTGCAATCGTCGCACCAATCATCAACCCCTTGTACGGCAGCATGAACGGCCACAAGGCGCGCAGAACGCCAATCTTCTTGGAGCCTTCGCGCTCTTCGCTTCCTCCGGGTGCAGAGGTGGTCGATTGGTGCGCTGGTTGTCTTGCCATGTTGGGCCTTTGGTCCTGTTTGATCCCCTCGTGGCCCAATGGGCCAAGCGTTGTTTCGTTTCATGGCTGTCGCAAGCGGGAGGGTCAAGCAGTCAACGCGCGCAGCCTAGCTTGCGGGACCCTTTGCCGCGTGCATCGCACATTGCAAACATAGCTTCTCGATCCCCTAATTTCAGGGGCAAGGCATCAATACTGTCGGCTGGGATATTCTTGGAGCGGGTAGCGGGAATCGAACCCGCACCTTAAGCTTGGAAGGCTCTTATGATACCATTTCACCATACCCGCCCAGAATTTTTGCTTGGTAGAACAGCCAATCTGGGACGTCAATAGCGATCCGGGCAGAACTGGTCTTTCACGAGCAAAAAACGCGACCAGAGATTTGATGTTGCTCAGAAAAATTCAGAGCAACACCACGCCTTAGTCGTCAGCACGCACCAGCTGACGTTGCTTCCCCAGACCCTCTATGCCCAACTCCATCACGTCGCCTGCTTCCAGATAGACCGGCTCGGGCTTGATACCCATGCCCACGCCCGGGGGTGTACCGGTTGAAACAACGTCGCCGGGATGCAGAGTGAAAAGCTGACTGAGGTGCGAAATGATCTGTGCCACGGAAAAAATCATGGTGCCAGTGTTCCCTGTTTGCATCCGCTGACCGTTGACGTCCAGATACATCGACAGGGCCTGAGGGTCCGGCACCTCGTCGCGGGTGACTAGCCAGGGACCCGTCGGGCCAAAGGTGTCGCAAGATTTGCCCTTGGTCCATTGCCCCGTAAGATGCATCTGAAAATCGCGCTCGGACACATCATTGGCGATGCAATAGCCCGCCACATGGTTCAGGGCGTTCTCTTCACTGACATATTTGGCCTTGGTGCCGATCACCACACCCAGTTCCACTTCCCAATCGGTCTTGGTCGATCCGCGCGGCATCACCACGTCATCGTTCGGACCGGAAATGGCCGAATTGGCCTTCATGAACAGGATCGGATGGTCCGGAATGGGCATTCCCGCCTCGGCTGCGTGATCTGAGTAGTTCAAACCGATGCACAGGTATTTGCCGATGGATCCGACGCAGGGACCAAGGCGTGGGGCGCCCTCCACCACCGGCAGGCTGCTTGGGTCGACAGCACGCAGCCGTTCCAGTCCGACGTCCGACAGCACCGCGCCCGAGATGTCGGTCACATGGCCCGACAAATCGCGAAGGGTGCCATCCGGGGCCAATAGTCCCGGCTTCTCGGCTCCGGCTTCTCCATACCGCAACAGTTTCATGATGTGTTCCCCTGACCCTTCTTTGGAATGGCGGCATCATCACTGCTCAAACCGCGGGGTCAATCACTTGTCATATGGATCGGCGATGAAAACCGACCGCGCGCCACGGGGAGAGAGGAGCGCGCGGTCGGCGTTGGTCGATCAGATCTCGTACACGTCCAGATCTTCGACAATCTTTGCCGGGCCTGCAAAATGTTCCTTCAACTCGGCTTTGGCGCTTATGTGCCCCGCTTCGCTGTCCATGTGGATGCGAAAGTGAGTGATCAGCAGTTCCTTGACGCCTGCGGATTGCGCCATTTTGGCGATGTGCTCGGGGGTAGGTGAGAACTCGGCAATCGCAGGATGGATGTCATCGGTCGACAGGCGATAGCACCAGTGGATCAGCAGGTCGGCATCGGTCGTCAGATCGGTCAATGCATCACAAATGCCCGCGTCCCCGGAATAGACGAACTTCTTACCGCCCGCCTCGACCGAAAAGGCCATGCAATCGAACGCCGGTTGGGCATGGGGAACCTCGCAGCTTTTCAACTCCCACCCGTTGCCTTGGTAGGAAAAGCCAGGCTGGATCTCGGTCACTTCGGGTGCAGGCCAGGCGCGTGGCAAGGTACCACCGCGCGCGACCCAGACCTGTTGACTGGGGGCAAGTTCGGTGCGGGCATAGAGATCGGGCGACAACACGCCTTCGCGGCCAAAGTAGCCTTCGGTCATGCGCGCAATCGGGCTGGGCCCCCAAACCTTGAGCGGCGGCGCACCTTCGTCCCAAGCAGCATGCACAAGACGGGCGTAATCCATCATGTGATCAGTGTGCAGGTGTGTGAAAAACAGATGCGTTATGTCACTGGGCAATCGGCCTGAACGCACGAGGTTGTCAAATACCCCGCCTCCGCAGTCGAACAGGATTTTGTCATCGCCGATTTCCAGCAGATAACCGGTCGAAGCACGACGGGCATACGCTTCAGGAGAACCCGAACCGAGAATGGTCAGTTTCATTACTTTGCTTCCATCATTGGGGGTGGCGTCGCACCAGGCGCGCCAAGTTTCAGGGCAGCCTCGCGGCCCCCATGTTTGGCGATCAAAGCCGCCTGATCATCGAACGCTTGTTGATCGACCGCGTCCGGGTCGCAAATTGCACGCAAGGCAGCTTCCATCCGGGCCAATCTGTCGAAGTGATCCGGATCACCGGCCAGATTGCGGGTTTCCTCGGGGTCTGCGTCCAAATCGAACAACTCGGGCTCAAAGCCCACATAGTGATGATACTTCCAGCGCCCGATCCGCAGCATGAACGCCCCTGACACGGCTCCTGCGGCGTGGTATTCCGAGAACACAGGACGTTCGGGGGCCGGTTCCTTCGCGGCAATATCGTAAAGCGAGCGCACCCCGTCCGAAGCCTCCAGCGGTGCATCAAAGTGATCAGCAATGGTGGCTGACACATCCAGAAGGCTGACCGGGGTTTCGCAAATCCCCTGCCCCACGCCCGGACCGGTCATGATCATCGGAATGGCGGTGCTTTCCTCATAGAGGTTGGATTTCCCCCACAACCCCCGGGCACCAACGTTGTCGCCATGATCCGATGTGTAGATGACCGTGGTGTCATCACCAAAACCCGCCTGTTCAAGACCGGCCATGATCTGACCGACGTTGTGATCCAACCAACTGCACAGCCCATAATACGCGGCGATTGCCGTCAGGCGCTCGTCCTGATCCGTAAACTTGGCCTCGCTGTCCATGAAGGCGTTCTGTTTTTCCACCCAAGGGTGGCGCGTGTAACCGTCGCGCGGGTGCAGCTTTGGCTCAGGCAATTGGTCATGCGGATAAAGGTCATAGAACTCTTGCGGGACCACCAAAGGGAAATGCGGCGCGACAAGGCCGACGTACAAACACCAGGGGCGCTTGTCGTCACTCGCGGCGCGATCATTCAGCCAATCCACAGTACGCGTCGTCACAGCAGCATCGTATTCGGTGTATTTGCTGTCGCCTGGCCCAACATAGTCACCCAGCATCCGGCCCTTACCCATCACGCGCTCGTCTTCCTTGCGGATCGAGGCCCAGACCATGCCGACGCCACCCGCCACCATCATCGGGATGTGTTCCGTGTCGAACCCGGCCAGGTCCTCTTCGGCGCGGTAGTGCAGCTTGCCAATGCTTTCAACCGGCACGCCCCTGCTCTGCAACGCATGCCCCCACCCGGGGATGGAGCCGTCATAGGGCATGGCATTATCCCACAGCCGCGTTTCATGCGCATAGCGCCCAGTGGCAAAGCTGGCGCGCGCGGGCACGCAGATAGGCGACGGCGTATAGGCATTGGTGAACCGGGTCCCACGCGCGGCCAGAGTGTCCAGATGCGGCGTTTGTGCGACAGGATGACCGGCACAGCCCATGGCACGTGCCTGATGCTCGTCCGACATGATGACAAGCAGATTCCCGGTCATGACTGGCTCTCGCCTTCGATCTGTTCCATTGCCAATTCCAGCTTGTCCATCGCCGTGAACATCACCTGCCGTTCGCTTGCGGTCAGGCTTCCCAACAGCCCATTCTGACGCGCGCGCATGGCGGGGCGTGCCTGTTGAAACACCGCGAACCCCTTGTCGGTAAATTCCAAAGTATGGCTGCGCTGATCCGATTCGCTGCCCTCGACCGCGATCAGCCCTTCTTTCAACATACCTTTCACCGTCCGGCTCACCTGCCCTTTGTCAAAGTCCGTGCGCTTGACGATTTGGGCTTAGCGTGATCCTGCCGTGGTTTTCGATCATCACGAAAATCCGCCACTGCGACAACGAAATCCCTGCGGTTTCCTTAAGTATTCTAGCGGCTTGCGCATTGAGCTTGGCATGTATCCGGCTCAGGCGAAACGTCACCATTTGCTGCAATGGAATGTCAAATTCGGTGTCCGTGACCTGATCCGCTGACATGCGAAACCTCCTCTTTCTTGCTTTCACCGTGGCATCGTTTAGTTGATCCGTCAACTTTTTTGTTGACCTGTCAACCATTCCTGACGCAGGCTTGTTAAAACAGCGCGTTCAGGGAGGAACACATGAAACGCACACTGAAAGCTGCAATCGCTGCAATCGGCCTGACCGTCACTGCAACCGCAGGCATGGCCGCCGACTGGACACCGCCCGGCCCCATCAAGCTGATGATCGCGTTCCGCGCAGGCGGCGGCGCCGATACCCAGGCCCGCCTGATCGCCGAAGCGCTGGAAGAGAAGATGGGGTGGAAGTTCATCCCCGAGCAAGTCACCGGAAAGGGTGGCTTGAACATGGCCAACACACTAAAGGGTCAGCCCAACGACGGTACAGCCATCGGCCTCGCGGTTACTGAAACTTTTGGCTACAACATGGCCGCCGCCAACGCGGGTATGACGCCAGAGGATTTTACCGGCCTGACCACGACAGCTGGCTTTCAGATGGGCATCGTGGCCCCGTCAAACAAAGGCTGGGCCAGCTTTGATGATATGATCGCCGCCGCCAAAGGCGGTCAGGACATCCGCTTTGGCGTCATGAGCCCAAAGCTCGCCGATCTCGCCTATCTGCTGGGCAAGGCGCAAGGCGTCGAGTTCAACATCGTGCAGGTCAAAGGCGGCAAGGCCGTGATGAACGGCGTGACTGCAGGCGATCTGGACGTGGGGTTCATGGCTGGCATTCAGGCCAAGGGTGTAGCCGCAGGTGATCTGGTCAATTTGGCCTCCGGTTTGTCGCAGCCGCTTGTACAAACCCCTGACGCGCCAACGATGGCCGACCTTGGGGTCGACTTCAACTCGGACGGCTATTTCGTCTTTGTGGGTCCGGCGGGCATGCCCGACGACGCGCGCAAGGCGCTATCCGAGGCCATTGCTGCTGTTGTCAGCGACGAAAGCTCGAAGGCGGGCGGCTTGGTCAAGAAGGCCTTTGGCGGCGCATCCACCATCATGGGGGAAGACCTGACCCAGCTTTTGGCCAGCGACTATGCCAATGCAGGCACCCTGCTGGACGCAGCTTCCCAATAGCACGCCCCTATACGCGCGGGAATGCCATTAGGCAGTCCCGCTTTTCCATCTGGCTCAGGGGGACGCCATGCGCCATTCCAACGGCAACCTGATCTTGGGCGCGGTGACCGTTGCGTTTGCCATTCTGGTCATCTTCGTCTGGATCCCGCTCGACACCCAAACCGGTCTGATCGAAAAAGTTCGCAGGCAAATCACCATCGGTGATGCTTTGGCGCCAACAATCGCGGCAGGTTTTTTGGTACTGGGCGGTTTGATGCTGATCCTGTCTGAACGCCAAGACGAGAACCAGCCTCGTCTCGCGAAACAGGACATACTGTTTGGTTTGGCAATGTTTTTTTTGATTGTGACCGCTGTTTTGATCATGCGCCACGCGGGCCCCATTGTCATCTGGCTCTGGAACGCCTTGACCGGAGACGCGCTTGAATACCGCCTGCTTCGCGACACCGCTCCGTGGAAATATATAGGTTTCGTCCTGGGTGGTACGTTCATGATCACGGGACTTGTCAGTCTCGTCGAAGGGTACCTGCGGCCAAGAACCTTACTGATCGCGTTGATCTCGGTTGCGGTGATGGCCGCCATTTATGACCTGCCATTCGATGACCTTCTTCTGCCACCCAACGGAGATGTCTGATGGGAACGCTTGACTACATCTGGCTGGGAATACTGGCAGTGTTCCAAGGGCCCGAAGTGTTGTCACTCTTTGGATTGCCGATCTCGGTAACGCTGGTGATGATACTGATGGGCTTTATCATCGGAATCGCCGTCGGGGCGACACCGGGCTTAGCCGGTCCGGTCGCCATGGCCATTGCACTGCCCATTCTCATCTCGGTTTTCGGATATACGCCAGACGCGCTCTTGCCTGTTCTGGGTTTTTTGATTGGGGTGATGAAAGGCGCCACGATTGGTGGGGCCGTGCCTGCGATCCTTTTCAATACGCCCGGTACGCCCGACGCATTCATGACGACCCTTGACGGTTACCCCATGACGCGCAATGGACAGGCAGGCAAAGCGTTGCGCGTGGCCCATTTTGCTTCGGCTTCCGGTGACACCTTTTCCGATATTGTTTTGATCATTTGTGCACCCTTCCTGGCACTGATCGTCGAAGCCTATCTGGACTTCCCCGAAAAGACTGCGCTTCTGATCCTGTCGCTCAGCTTTATCGGCGTCGTCATTGGCGGCTCTCCGGCCAAAGGGGTTTTGTCTACCGGGCTTGGATTGCTGGCCGTTTACATCGGCACAGGCGAGGATTTCTATCCGCGCCTGTCAATGGGCAGTGACCACCTAAGTCAGGGCTTTCCAATTGCAACGTCTGTTTTGGGCGTCCTGATCATCGGCGCCGTGTTCAAGGAAATGACCGACCTGTGGCATCAGCAGCGCAGCGGCGGCGCCATGCCGTCCCACCAAGACAACGGTAATCAACGGCTATCACGGGCTGAGGTTCGGCGCTTGTTGCCCTTTATTGGCCGGTCAGCCGTTATTGGAACAGCAATTGGCGCGCTCCCCGGTATTGGTTCCACTCTGGCGGCAACGCTAGGATACACTGTTGGTCGCGCGCGCCACACAAAAACCAAACGGCAAGACGCTCTCGAGTTCGGTGAAGGCGCCCCCGAGGGCATCGCGGCCACCGAAGCTGCAAACTCATCCGTGTCCGGCGCCAATCTTATCCCGGTGCTGAGCCTTGGCATCCCCGGCAATGCGGCGGCCGTTTTCCTGATCCTGGCGGCAGAAAGCATCGGCGGTTTCAATCCGGGCCCTTCCGTGTTTCGATTCAGCCAAGATGTCGTAAATCCCGAACTGGTCATAGCTTTTGGTCTATTCACGGCCATGTTCATCGCCAACGCGTTGAACTGGACCATCGGCGGCCTTTTCATGCGGTCAATGGGCATCATGGTCCGCATCCCCAAACACATACTGCTGCCAACCGTGCTGTTGCTGACATTGACGGCTATCTATGTCCAGGAAACCAGGATCGAGGCGATATGGTTTGCCCTTGGGTTTGGGGCTTTGGGATATGTGATGCGCTTGCTGGCCATCTCCCCGCTTCCGTTTGTGATTGCCTTTATCCTGGGTGGAAAACTGGAAGACAGCGCGCGGCAGGCGTTCGCGGCAACCGGCGGCGACACCTGGTTTTTGTTCAGTTCACCAATCTCGGTTGCCTTCATGGCGGCCTCGGTCGGAATCATTGCCTTCAGCATCAGACAGAAAAGGAAAGCAGTTTGACCCATTTCGCTTTCGATCAGATCCCCACCCCAGAACGTACAAAGAAACCGCGACGTACGGGTATTACCATGATGATCGACTGGGGCATTCCATTGTCCAAGCAAAAGGACATCATCGCGAACCAGAGTCATCTGGTGGATAAAGCCAAGATTGCCGCCGGAATTCCACGGGTTATGCCACGCGATTTGCTCCGGCAAAAGCTTGCGGCATACAAAGCAGCGAATATTTCGACAGCGAATGGCGGGCTTTTCACGGAACTGACATTGGCACAAGGAACCTATGACAAGTTGCTCAGCGAGATGGCCGAGATCGGATTTTCTTCCGTGGAAGTGTCCGAAAACCTGCAGCCTCTGAGCGCCATGGACAAGACCAACGCTGTGCGCCTCGCCAAACAGAGCTATGGTCTGGACGTTCTTGGCGAAGTCGGGCGCAAGGAAGGTGTGATGACCGACGACGAGATCATGGCGGATGTCGAAACTTATCTGAATGCGGGCGTGTCTGCGGTGTACCTGGAGGCAAACGAATTATTTGACGGTGAAACAGCGCGGGAAGACCTGATCACAAGGCTCGCGCAAAGCTTTCCACCAGAGGCCTTGATCTATGAACTGCCCGTCGATGTTCTCCCGGGCATTACTCGAGCGATAAAACACAAGACGGCGTCACGCCTGGTGGCGACATTGGGAACCGACGTGAACCTGGCAAACGTGGAGCACGATGAAATCTACCTTCTCGAATGCCTGCGCCGTGGCATCGCTGGTGACACGCGACACCCGCACGGCGCATTTCGTCTGGCAGGTATCGGACACTGAAGCAATCGGGTCAGTTCTGACGGGTCGTTGGTAAGGAATGCTCCCGCCCGTCGTCGGTGTCCCTGACGGGACGTCTCCTCCCGTTGGGCCAGGCTCAGACGGGCAAAGCCCGTCTGAGCCTGGCCCCCGCCGTCCGCAGGACGCAAGGCCGACAGGCCGCGCAGATTGTAAACACTGATTGGGACTGGGCATAATGATCACCGTCGCATCAAGCAGTGCAAAGAAGGTGACTCTCATCGCGCAAGCGTTTATCTCTCGTTCAATACAGCCCTAGTTAAGGCCACTACAAGTACAAGGTTTACACATCGCGCCATGACCAAAACAGGGCACGCCGTTTACCAAGAGCAGTTTGAGCAAGACCCCGACAGTCTGATTGCCTGCCCGGCCTGTGACACCCTGCACAAGGCGGTTCCCGTTCGCGCTGGTCACATCGCGCGCTGCACGCAGTGCCATTTCAAGCTGATGGACCCCAAGCCCGACACATTGAACAGGACAATAGCCTTGTCCATAACCGCCTCGGTTCTGATGGTGACGATGCTTTGCTTTCCCTTTTTGACTATCTCTCAGTCCGGGCTCACCAGTCAGATATCGATGATCGAGATCGTCCTCGATCTGTCGCACGGTTGGTACAATATTCTTGCAATCATGGTGGCCGTGTTTGTTTTGGCGTTGCCCATTTCCCGCATGATCGCTTTGATTTACGTGATGTGGCCTCTGCGTCAGGGCAGGCCACCCCCTGCTGGAGCAAAACAGATTTTCTTGTTTGCAGAGCGCCTCAATCCTTGGGCCATGACCGAAATCTTCATTGTTGGCACCGCCGTCGCGCTGATCAAAATGATGGGGTTGGCATCCATAGGATTTGAAACCGCGTTTTGGCTTTTTTGCGGGCTAGTGGTTGTGATTGCGCTCAAGAACGCAGCCGTGTGCCGGTGGACGATTTGGGCGTTGATGCGTGAGGTAACGGATTGACCCGCGCAAGTGATCTGGGATGGATCGGCTGCCATACATGCGGCACCGTACATACGGCGGATCAAACCCGTTGCCGAAACTGCTCTGCACGGTTGCACAGCCGCCTGCCAAATAGCCTGCAGAAGACTTGGGCTTGGTTGATCACGGGTGCATTGTTTTTGATCCCTGCAAATATGCTGCCGCTCTTGTCCAATCTCGTTTTGGGTCACAACGAAGGTCACACGATCGCCGAGGGCATCGCCATATTCTTTCAGACCGGAGACTACCTTGTCGCCATTGTCATCTTGATCGCCAGCCTGCTGATCCCGTTCAGTAAGATATTTGTTATCGCCATTTTGTTGCTCAGCATTCAGTTCAGATGGCCCCTCAACAACAAAACCCGATTGCTCCTTTACGAGTTTGTCGAGTTTATCGGCCGGTGGTCCATGATTGATGTTTTTGTCGTTGCCCTGTTGGCCGGTCTGGTCAAACTGGGGGCCGTCATTTCCATCCTGCCTGGAGCTGAGCGCGATCTGCTTTGCTTTGTCTGTCATTTTTACCATGATTGCCGCGCTGTGTATCGATTCCAAAATGATCTGGGATGCACCCGCGACCGATACCGCTGCAAAAGGTACTGCTGAATGACCGATCAGAATGAAATTCGCCAGCCCGATATGCACACCCGCAAGTCAGGCCTTTTCGGAGGCATCGCACTGGTCTGGACCGTTCCGATTGCGGCCATGATCGGTGCCCTGGCCTTGGCCTGGAATGCCTACAGCGAGCGGGATGTTTCAGTCGAAATTCAGTTTCACGAGGCCGAGGGTATCGAACCGGGCAAAACCCAGATCAAGTTTCGGGATCTTGTCGTGGGCACCGTGTCGGACATGCGGTTTTCAGATGACCTGCAAAATGTCATCGTAGAGGCCGACATTCACCGCAACATGGAAAAATACCTGGATGCCGACACTCGATTTTGGCTGGTAACCGCCAAGGTCACTGCTGCCGGGATTTCAGGCCTCAGCACGCTGTTATCCGGCGCCTACATCAGTGTCGACTGGGATGCCCAACAGGGCACTGAGGCCCGCAAATTTGTTGCACTCAAAGAAGCGCCTGTGATCCAACCAGGCGCCATGGGGACCGAGATCATTCTCAGCAGCCCAAAAACAGGTTCGGTGTCAATCGGCGCACCTATCCTGCACAAAGGGGTAACCATGGGCACCGTTGAAGCCGTTGCCTATGACGAAACGTCGGACAGCGTTCGCATAACAGGCTTTATCAATGCCCCCCATGACCGGTTGATCAATACTGGCACCCGGTTCTGGAACGCATCCGGCATCAATGTCGAGTTAGACGACAAGGGGTTACACCTGAATGTTGGCAGCCTGTCATCGGTGCTTCAGGGCGGCATTGAATTTGACACCACGCGGTCCGGGGGAAAACCGATCGGACCAAAGGCTGTTTTTGACCTTTATGCCAACAAGGCCCTGGCGGACGACAGCGAACTCGACGACAACCTTAGGGCAACGGTGACATTGTCCTCGTCGTTCGAAGGATCGTTAAAGGGGTTGTCCGAAGGCTCGGAAGTACTGTTTCGGGGGCTCAAGATCGGCCTGGTAAAAACTCTGTCTGCCATCACCGAGATCAACGCATCCGGAGCGCCCGAGATACGCATTTTGGCATCCTACACGGTCCAACCCAGCAGACTGGGATTGGCTGACATCGAAAATTCTGATGAAACTCTGAAATTACTCGAGTCAATGGTTGAACAGTCAGGTTTGCGAGCGCGTTTGATGCCAAATTCCTTTCTGTCGGGCGGATTGCACATTGAGCTGTTCGAAGACAAGGAAGCCTCGCCTGCGACACTGAATGTCGAGGCAACACCAAATCCGATCCTACCTTCCCTTCCGACACCGCCAGACACCTTGTCAGTCGCTACCGAAGGGGTTCTGGACCGCGTTTCCAAATTGCCGATCGAAGAGCTGATGGACAGGGTGATCAACCTAGTTGGCGATCTGAACGTGATCCTGGCAAACGAAGACACCAAGGCTATCCCCGCTGACGTGCGAGCCCTGCTGGAAAACGTGAACGCGGTCGCCGCATCCGACGGAATCCAGCGTTTGCCCAATGAACTCAGTGAGACAATCGTATCTGTGCGCGATATCCTCGACCGATTTGAAGACGCGCAAGGCGTTGACAACATGGTGGGCGCTCTCAAGGATCTGCGCAGTGCAGTCGCCAATATTTCGACTGCGTCAGAGAGCCTGCCTCAGCTTTTGGCCGACATTGACGCCTTTGTGGTCAAGGCAAACGAATTGCCCTTGGACACGGTGGTTGCGTCGGCAGATGATGTGCTGAAATCTGCGGACAAATTGATCTCGAGTGAAGATATGGAAAAAGTGCCGGGCGCGTTGGCCGGGGCTCTGGATGCAGCGCAGGCCACATTGGATGAATTGCGCGACGGCGGCGCAGCTGAAAACCTGAACCGGACTTTACAATCGGCCAGTGCGGCGGCAGACAATATTTCCGCCGCTGTTTCAGACCTGCCTAAGCTTGCTGATCAGTTGGAACAACTGGCAAACACTGCTGAAGCCACTATAGGGGCATATGGTCCAGGTTCGCCGGTCAATCGCGAGGTGCAAGCCGCAATTGCCGACCTGCGCAAGACCGTCAAATCCCTGAATTCTCTGGTGCAAGCCATCCGCCGCAAACCGAACTCTCTCCTGGTAGGACGATGAACATGACCCGCTTGATCCGCCCTCTTTCTGTTGCGCTGCTTTTGCTGGCCGGGTGCAGCGGCCCCGTCGAGCGATACCTTCTACCCGAGATTTCCGGAGTGGACACCTATCGCACCGGCGTACGTACCGTCGAAGTAAGTACGCTGGACCTTCCTGCCTATGCCGAGGACACCGAAATTTCGCTGCAAGGCGAAGACGGTGTTTTACGCCCTACGAAAAGCGGGTTCTGGGCTGATGAACCCGACCGGGCTCTAACAGAATTACTGGCAGCCGGACTGGATCAAGCTTTGTCGTCGAATGTTGCCGCCGAGCCCTGGCCATTTGACACACCTCCGGACGTGCAAGTGAACGTAAAAGTCGGCAAGTTGTCGGGTGTACCTGGGCAAAGTCTGCGTTTCACCGGTCAATATTTTCTGACCTCGCCAGCACATGGGCATCTGGAGAAGGCCTATCGGTTTGCCTATTCAGTTCCGATGGCGGATGACAGCGTAACTTCGGTGGCAACAGCGCAGAGTGACGCCATGAAACAGCTTGTCAACGATATCGCCAAACGGATCGCGACAGGACGCTAAAGCTAGACTTGAGTTAACGTCCCGGTGCTCGCCCGCCCGCCGTCGATGTTCCTCGCGGAACACCGCCTCCTGTTGGACCGGGCGCATCGCATTGCGCGGCGCGCGCCTTAGGGCTGCCAACAGTTTCGACGAAATGGGATTGTTCGAGCGCAGCAGCAACCCGGTTTTCTAAGACACTCTTTTGGAATCCGCTCTACACTCAGATACACGAATACCCGTCCATACCTTCGGCATTTTCGGTACATCCGTGCCACTTTTTTAGTTAGGTAAAAGGCCGGATACTGTAGTTGAGGACATAAATACTTCTATCGAAAGCGCCGCGCCAGCAACGGGATCGACAGCAGATATACGGCGGCCAACAACACAAAAGCGTACCAGGTCACCGACATCATCAAGAGCAAAGCCGCCAGCCCCATCCCCCCGACCACCCGCGAACCGGCCGTTTGCCACGAGACCATTTTGGGCGAGAATGTCGGAATGCGGCTGACAGCCAGGTAGCTGACACCCACGAGATACAGTACAAAAACGTAATGAAAGAAACCGGTTGCGGTGAAGCCGCACTGCAGAAGGTAAATCGGCATGAGCGCGAGAAACGCGATCGCAGGGGCCGGTACTCCGGTGAACACTGGCTGACCAGTTTCTGCGACTTCGGCGCCGGACACATTAAATCGAGCCAACCGAAGCATGCAGCAAACAACAAGCAACATGCAGGCGACCCAGCCGACGCTGCTCATTTCCGTGCCGTGGAACATGAACGTATAGACCAACATGCCTGGGGCAATACCGAAGCACAGAAAATCAGCCAGCGAATCCAGTTCCGCCCCGAAATGGCTTTCAGCATTCAAGTGACGCGCAGCACGGCCATCCAAACCATCCAGAACAATCGCAATCAGAATAAAATAGATTGCGGGCTCCACCCTGTCGGTCAGCGTCATCCGCAGCGACGTCAACCCGGAACACAATGACAGGATTGTCAAAGCATTGGGAATATTGCGCCTAAACGGACCGCCCTGCGGCCAGGGAGTGCGTGAACTCATACCATGTTTCCCGATCGTCTTATCTGCTCCTGGCCAAGTTCAGCCAGAATGGTTTCGCCTGCGGTTGTCGTCTGTCCCAGAGTGACCAAGGGTTGTACCCCGGGCGGCAGGTAGATGTCCAGCCGACTACCGAAACGGATCAAGCCGAAGCGCCCACCAGTTGTGACACGCTCCCCTTCCTTCACGAAGCACACGATGCGCCGCGCAACCAGCCCCGCAATCTGGACCACCGCGATATCAGTGCCATCATCGCGACGAATTGCCAGCAGATTACGTTCGTTGTGCTCGCTCGCCTTGTCCAGCGAGGCATTCAGAAACTTGCCATGGTGATAGACGATTTTGCTGACCGTACCACCAAAGGGTGCCCTGTTCACGTGACAATTGAATACGTTCATGAACACCGACACCCGCATGCGTGGCTCGTCCCCCAGTTCTAATTCAGGGGGCGCCACTGTTTCGGTGATCAACGAAACCATGCCGTCGGCAGGAGATACAAGTAACCTGTCATCCACGGGGACTGACCGAACCGGGTCGCGAAAAAAGTAGTAACACCAAACCGTTAGCCCAAGGCCGATCCAGAATAGCGGTGCAAAAATAAACCCGGCCACGACACTTGCGGCAGCAAAAACGGCCACAAACTTTCGGCCTTCGGGATGCATAGGCACCGCCACGATCTTGAGCATGTTCATAAGCGATCCTTCGCCATTCAGAGTAATCAGTCGCGCCCGTACATCCAGCCAAATCGTGATAAAGGCAACAAAAAGGTGACGTTCTTGTAACTATGCCTTTACGTCGTAGTGCCAATCCGTAGCTATGGATTGTCTTCCTGTCTTGCAGAATAGGCTTGCAAAGCCTTGGTGCGACCCTCGGCCAAATCCAACAAGGGCTGTGGATAGGCTTTGTCAATTCCGAGTTTCCAGGCGCGAGGACATGCTGCAAAGAAATCGAGTGCATGTCGGCTTGGTGTTTGGGCTAGCTCGCCAACAAAGCGTTCGACATAAGTCTTGTCCTTATCAAATTTTTGCGCCTGTGTTTCGGGGTTGAAAATTCGAAAAAACGGCGACGCATCGGGCCCGGACCCCGAAACCCATTGCCATCCCATCGCGTTGGCTGCCGGGTCCCAGTCAATCAAACATTCCTCAAACCAGCGTAAGCCGATCCGCCAATGCTTCATCATATGTTTGGTCAAAAAAGACCCTGCAATCATGCGACCTCTATTGTGCATCGTTCCCGTAACATAAAGTTCTCGCATTGCAGCATCGACCAATGGGATTCCAGTCCGACCCTGTTTCCATTTCAAAACAGCGTCATCGTCGTTTTCAGACCAGGGAAAGCTATCCCATTCTGAACGCCAGTTGTTTGTCGTGATCCAGGGCGTGTTGTAAATCAAATGGTAGGCAAACTCGCGCCACACCAACTCTTTCAGAAAAACCTCTGCACCGGCTTTCCCTTCAGTCAATGCCCTTTGCGTGGCGTGCCATATTGTACGTGGCCCGATCTCTCCCCAAGCGAGGTTTTCGGACAGTCGCGATGTGCCTTCGACCGAGGGAACATCGCGTAGCTTTCCATAGTCCTCAACTCTATCCATGAGGAAACAGTTCAACCGGTCCAGTGCCCGGTCTTCTCCAACTGCGGAATAGCGGCCAACGACGATTCCTCCTCGATTCATTGGCCGCGTCAAGAACCAGTCGTCCAAGTTCTCACTCGCAGGCCGCCTAGCTCGGTCGAGGTAAGCACGACGGCGCCGCTTCTGGAAAAGAAACATCCAAATTGCGGACTGCGCGCCACATCGGGGAATACACTTTGAAAGGGGTACCTGCTTTGGTCGAAACTGCCCAGGGTTCAAAAAGGATGTGTCCAGGAAAACTGTGCGCATCCAACCGACTTTCGGCAAAGGTCTTTTTGACCAAGCGATCGCGAGGAATGGTTTCAGGGTCGTAAAGCCTAGTCCACCATATATCACCGGCCCCGGTTTCCTTTGCCAATTGGCTTAGTACAGTGGCCGCATCCCCGCGTCGGAGGATCAGCATTGATCCCATCTGCTCCAACGTCCTGGCAAATTGTTTGATAGATTGATGCAATCGCCATTTTGGAGCCGCTCCGTAACTTTCGACAACTTCATCAAGTATGAAAACGGGGATGATTGGTCTGCCCGACTTTGCGGCAGCTGCAATGCCCGGGTGGTCTGCAAGCCTGAAATCCCTACGAAACCAATAGATTATCGGCTTACTTTCACCTTCTCGCAACTGCCCCATCCTTTCCTTGCCATTAGTTCTTGATGCATCCCGCAAACCTAAGTTGGCAGTACCACTGTGCCCACTTGACGCCTTCAGAAGCGTTTCGAGAGACTTCCTCAAAATACGACTCAATCGGGCGCGAACACCCGCAGTAAGTAGGGCAAATATTCGCGCGGCAACCCGAATGGCGTTTCGACATTCTAGTTTTCAGAAACTACCCGACAGGGCGAGCCCGGTCTTACCGTTGTTGTAAAGCTCCAAATACGCTAGGGTTTTCAGGGATCTGGCAGACACGTTCCCTGTAACTCCAAATTTGTTGACGTCATGAGCGATCCAGCCTTCGAATACGCACCTATCGGCCTTGTCGAGCTCGAAAATCGGGTCATTCGGCGGTGCAATCTCCAATTTTCGATGATGTTCGGCGGGCAGGAGAATGACTATCGCGACATGCCGCTCTTGCATCTTTATCCAAGCCACGAGGATTTTGAACGCATCGGTGAGCGAGGATTGCAGGTCATGCGCGAAACTGGGTATTACAGTGACGAGCGGATCATGCGACGACGCAATGGTGATCTTTTCTGGTGCCGGGCCCGCGGAAAATCTCTGACGCCAGATGATCCGTTCAGGCACGGAATCTGGAGCTTTTCGGACATTTCCGAGGATCGACCCGTTGTCGAACTGACCCCCCGCGAGCGTGAAGTTGCGATTATGACCTGCCGAGGCTTATCAGCAAAGGAAGTCGGTCTTGAACTCGGCCTTTCCTACCGCACCATCGAAGCTCATCGGGCACGATTGCTGGAGAAATTCGGAGCGCGCAAACTTCCGGAACTGGTGGCGAAACTCTCTGGCATGCCACTTTGACGGCTCCCCCTCGCAAATTTTGTTGCCTTCCCCATATTACCCCATTGTAACGGTGCTTTTCATGGCTGATCGCATGGCCTATAACGCCGGGTAATCTATGCAACCCGCACATCAGACGGGCACCAAGGGAACCTTCGAGGACACTCATGAGCGAAGAAACCAAACACGAAGCGGATGTGGCATTCATCAAGGCACTGGCCGAGCTGCTGCGCGACAACGATCTGACCGAATTAGAGGTCATGCGCGAATACGGTGATGATGACAGTTTGAATGTCCGTGTCAGCCGCGCCGCCCCTGCTCCGGTCATGACTGCTGCGCCAACGCAAGTGGCCGTACCTGCCGCTGCCCCCGCTGCGGCACCTGCGGCCTCCCACGGCGCCGAAGCGCCCGCTGCCTCTCCTGCAGACGATCCCGCCAGCCACCCCGGCGCCGTGACCTCGCCGATGGTGGGGACCGTGTACATGCAAGCCGAGCCTGGCGCGCCGTCGTTCATCAGCGTAGGCGCTCAAGTCAGCGAAGGCGACACCCTGCTAATCGTGGAAGCCATGAAAACCATGAACCACATCCACGCGCCTAAATCGGGCACTGTGAAACGCATTCTTGTCGATGACGGAGCCGCGGTCGAGTTTGGGACGCCTCTGGTCATTGTCGAATAAGGCGGCGCTGGCATGTTTGACAAAATCCTGATTGCCAACCGGGGCGAGATCGCCCTGCGCGTCATCCGCGCCGCCCGCGAGATGGGGATCGCTACGGTTGCCGTGCATTCCACTGCCGACAGCGACGCGATGCATGTGCGGATGGCCGACGAATCGGTCTGTATTGGCCCGCCCCCAAGCCCGCAAAGTTATCTATCGATCCCGGCCATCATCTCGGCCTGCGAGATCACCGGCGCACAGGCGATCCACCCGGGCTATGGCTTCCTTTCGGAAAACGCCGGTTTCGTGCAGATCGTCGAAGACCACGGCATCACCTTCATCGGCCCCACCGCCGAGCACATCCGCATCATGGGTGATAAGATCACCGCCAAGGACACGATGAAGGACCCGGGCGTGCCCTGCGTGCCCGGATCGGATGGTGGTGTGCCTGATCTGGACGCTGCAAAGCGGATCGGTGAAGAGATCGGTTATCCTGTGATCATCAAGGCCACCGCCGGTGGTGGCGGCCGCGGCATGAAGGTTGCACAAACCGCTGCGGACATGGAAAGCGCCTTTATGACCGCGCGTGCCGAGGGCAAAGCCGCCTTTGGCAACGATGAGGTCTATATCGAAAAGTACCTCACCACACCGCGCCACATCGAGATACAGGTCTTTGGTGACGGCAAGGGCAACGCGGTGCATTTGGGTGAACGTGACTGCTCGCTACAGCGCCGCCACCAGAAGGTGTTCGAAGAGGCCCCCGGCCCCAGCATCACGCCCGAAGAACGCGCCAAAATCGGCAAAGTCTGCGCCGACGCAGTTGCACGTATCAACTACATCGGTGCCGGCACTATCGAGTTCCTCTATGAGAACGGCGAATTCTATTTCATCGAGATGAATACCCGCCTGCAAGTGGAGCACCCGGTAACCGAAGGTATCTTTGGCGTCGATCTGGTGCGCGAACAGATCCGCGTTGCCGCTGGCCTGCCCATGTCCTTTGGTCAGGACGATCTGCAGATCAACGGTCACGCAATCGAGGTGCGCATCAATGCCGAGCGTCTGCCGAACTTTGCCCCCTGTCCGGGCAATATCTCGGCCTATCATGCGCCCGGTGGTCTGGGGGTGCGGATGGATTCGGCACTCTACAATGGCTATTCGATCCCGCCCTACTACGACTCGCTTATCGGTAAGCTGATCGTGCAGGGCCGCGACCGGGCCGAGGCCCTGGCCCGTCTGAACCGCGCGCTAGGAGAGTTAATCGTCGACGGGGTGGACACCACTGTGCCGCTGTTCGACGCCCTGTTGCAAGAGCCCGATATTCACAGCGGTGACTACAACATCCACTGGCTGGAACGTTGGCTTGAGTCGAACATGGGTGAATAACTCTTGCCGCCGGGTGGGTTCTACCTGCCCGGCGCTTGAGGTTGGCAAATGACGTTGTCACCGGAACTTTTGTTGCACGCCTATTCCATCGGCATCTTTCCCATGGCCGAACACAGAGACGACCCCGAGGTTTTTTGGGTCGACCCGAAACTGCGTGGGATCATGCCTCTGGATGGCTTCCATATCTCACGATCCCTGGCCCGCCGAATCCGTCGCTGCGAGTTCAGTATTTCAGTTAACAAGGCGTTTTCGAGTGTCGTCGAAGGATGTGCAGACAGGGCAGAAACCTGGATCAACGCAGAGATCTACCAAAACTACATGACGTTGCATCAACGCGGCTTTGCGCATTCCCTAGAGGTGAATGAAGGCGAAACCCTTGTTGGCGGTGTCTATGGGGTCACACTAGGGGCTAGCTTCTTCGGCGAAAGCATGTTTTCCCGTCGTACTGATGCATCAAAAATCGCCCTAGCCTACCTTGTAGACCGATTGAACCAAACCGGGTTCAAACTCTTTGATACGCAATTTCTGACGCCCCACCTGGCGTCGTTGGGGGCAATCGAAATTCCCAGAGGCCGGTATCACAGGCTGCTGGACAACGCCGTAAACGAGAGCGCAGACTTCACTGCCCAGGTCAGTCAGTCCGCCGAAGGCGTAATACAGCGGATCACCCAGACATCATAGCGGTTGTGATCCAATGCGCTCAACGCCGGTGCGGTAGCGATCATCCAACCGTCAAACAATGCTTGCTGCTGCCCTTTTTCCCAAATCGTGAGGAACGCAAAAGCATCCCCAGTCGGGTTGTCTACCGGGTACCGACAATCTCCAAGAGCCACGTCCAACCCAAACACGGCTCCTGTTTCGCCGGTTTGCATCTCTACATCAACTGTCTGGCCGTTCACCTTGTCGAGCCCACGTAGCATTGCTCCCGGAGCCGAGGTCACCTTATCCTGAGCAAAAGCCGTTCCAGCCATCAGGATCAGAGCAAGAGCAGCGCGGATCACTCGCCGCTCCCGTCGCCAGCAACAAATTTGACAAGCAGAGAAATCAGGCTGACTGCGCCTTGTGTATCTTCGATCTCATCACCAGCTTCAAAATAGAACGGGGACCCGCCTGGCATGATCTCGACGAAATTACCGCCCAACAATCCTTCGGAAGAAATCACAACTGCGCTGTCGTCCGGGATCTGGATGTTGTTGGCGACGCTGAACGTCGTGTCTGCACGATAGCTTTCCGGGTTCAGGTCCACATCCGTGACGGTGCCAACCTTAACCCCTGCAAGGCGCACGTCGGTTCCGACCGTCACACCTTCCAAAGATCGAAACGATGCTCCTAATTCATATCCGGCGCTGCCTTGCGACAGTCCGGTTGCCTGCGTCGCAAAAACGCCGAATCCGATGGCTGCGGCCAGAACTACGCCACCGACAAGAATTTCGGCTGTGCTGTGTGTGGACATGAGGGTCCTCGTTTGTTTAGGCCTCGTTATTCGGGGCTCCAGGCCTCGTAGTCACGGCGCTCAGAGGGTTGAGCTTGCCGTAGTGACCCTGCGGGTGCATAGGCCAGTGCGCTTCCGGTCAGGTTTTCCTGATGAGGCTTTTCCCAATCCTTGTGTACCAAGGGCTTGTCCGTTGGCGGCTCGTCCCAGGTCCGATGCAACCACCCATGCCAGTCGGGATCAACACGGCTTGCCTCGGCTTCGCCGTTGAAAATGACCCAGCGTCTACTGTCGTCCGCAGTACGATAGAACACATTGCCCTGATCATCCTCGCCCACCTTGACGCCTTTGCGCCTGGTGTAGATGCGGGTGTTCAGCGTAGATCCGTTCCACCATGTGACGGCGCTTAGAAGGGTATTGAGAATGCCCATATTGCCTCCGATGAATTGTCCTTCGTATGCCGCATTATTGCATCAAGGTCCAGAGACCACATTGCCAAGTCAGTGCGGGGCCAACAATTTCACAACCTCCACCAAATTATGACGCATTTTCGCGTCACTTTGATCATGTGCAACGCATTTAGATCACGGAGTAAAATTTGAAGTACATTCTCTCATTCATTGGCACCGCACTGGTTTCACTAACGCTTTGGCAACTGCAAGGCGAAATCGGTTCTCTGATGGCTGGCGGGACGCAGCAACAAGGGGCAAAGACGATTTCGCTAAAGGAGGACGAGAAAGGCGAATTTGCGCAGATGATCGACAACGCCGTACCTGTCGTCCGCCACATGCTGGGTATGGGCCCGGCAGAAAATAAGAGCGATCTCGAAAAGCTAATGGACCGACGCCGGAAAGAGACTTCCAACACGCAAGGCTTCGCCTATCATATCCAATCGAACTGAAGCGATCACCAGGTCGAAAACGATCAACCAGGTAGAAGCGCGGTAACCTCGATCTCGATGCGGAATTTTGGATCGATCAGGTTGCATTCGATCATCGTGGCCGCGGGCGGATTGTCGCCAAAGGCCTCGCGCAACAGCGGCCAGCACGGTTCAAATTCGTGCCGGTCTGGCAACATGTATGTCACCCGCACTGCGTCGGCAAAAGATGCACCTGCCTTCTCCAGTGCGCCTTCAATAACTTCAAGCGCCGAGCGGCACTGGCTGACAACATCGTTGCCCTGCCCCACAGTGCCCGCCACATGCACAAACCCGCTTACCACAACCGCACGGCAATAGCCAACTTTGGCCTCAAATTCACTGCCAGTCGAAATGCGCGTGATGCTCATGTTCTTCCCTTTGCTTCAAATATCTCGGGCGAGTCGCGCAGCGACGGGGCAGAGCCCCTTCCCTATCTAGCCAACGAAAAACGGCGCGATCAGGTTCGCGCCGTTTTCTATCTCAAATTCCGAAGTTTCAGCCTGCCGAGGCAGGCTCTTTCTCCGCATCTGCGTGGATCATCAGCGGTTGAGCGTCTGACGTCACCGCCTCTTCATTCACGACAACCTTGGTTACGCTGTCCAGACCCGGCAGCTCAAACATAGTGTCGAGCAGGATGTCTTCGAGGATCGAGCGCAAGCCGCGTGCACCGGTCTTGCGTTCAATGGCTCGCTTGGCGATCGCCGTGAGTGCATCATCGGTGAAGTCCAGTTCGGTCTCTTCCAGCTCGAACAGGCGCTGGTACTGTTTGACCAAAGCGTTCTTGGGCTGGGTCAGAATGGTCACCAGAGCATCCTCGTCCAGATCTTCGAGCGTTGCCAGAACCGGCAAACGACCGACGAATTCCGGGATCAGTCCGAACTTCAACAGATCTTCGGGTTCCAGATCGGTAAAGATTTCGCCAATGCCGCGTGCATCTTCGTCGCGGACGTCCGCGCCAAAGCCCATGGCCGAGCCCTTGCCGCGTTGCGCGATGATCTTGTCCAGTCCGGCAAATGCACCGCCGCAGATGAACAGGATGTTCGTGGTGTCCACTTGCAGGAATTCCTGCTGCGGGTGCTTACGCCCCCTTGCGGCGGGACGGATGCAACCGTGCCTTCCATCAGCTTCAGGAGCGCTTGCTGCACGCCCTCGCCCGATACATCGCGAGTGATCGAGGGGTTTTCCGACTTGCGGGTGATCTTGTCGACTTCGTCGATATAGACGATGCCGCGCTGCGCGCGCTCGACATTGTATTCCGACGACTGCAACAGCTTCAGGATGATGTTCTCGACGTCTTCGCCCACATAACCAGCTTCGGTCAGAGTGGTGGCATCCGCCATGGTGAACGGCACGTCCAGAATGCGCGCCAGCGTCTGCGCCAGCAGCGTCTTGCCGCAGCCGGTCGGGCCAATCAGCAGGATGTTGGATTTCGCCAGTTCAATATCGCCACCCGCCTTCTGCGCGTGGTTCAGGCGCTTGTAATGGTTGTGGACGGCAACCGACAGAACGCGCTTGGCCATGGCCTGACCAATAACATAGTCGTCCAGAACTTCGCATATGTCCTTAGGCGTCGGCACCCCATCCGAGGCTTTCAGACCGCTGGCCTTGGTTTCTTCGCGAATGATGTCCATGCACAATTCGACGCACTCATCGCAAATGAACACTGTCGGACCAGCAATCAGCTTGCGCACCTCGTGCTGGCTCTTACCGCAGAAGCTGCAGTAGAGGGTATTTTTGCTGTCACCGCCGGAATTTGTCGCCATGGTCTACCTTTCGGTCTCGTCTAAACCGTGCTGTCTAAGCCGTCTGTCGCATCGTCCCTGCTTCCAGAGACTCTGCTGCCGTTTGTTCGGTCAGCTTAGGCCAGCACCGTGACCTCTACAATCGCAAAACGCACCCCCGAGGCTCACGACCCGGGGAGGCGTTCGTTAACTTACTGCTTAAGCGTCTTCACCCTTGGGACGGCTTTCAACGATTTCATCGATATGCCCCCAATCCTTGGCTTCTTCCGGGCTCATGAAATTGTCGCGGTCTAGCGCTTTTTCAACGGATTTTTTGGTCTGGCCCGTGTGTTTGACATAGATGTCGTACAGGCGGTCCTTGAGCTTTTGCGTCTCGGCAGCGTGGATCATGATATCGCTCGCCTGACCCTGATATCCACCCGAAGGCTGGTGCACCATGATGCGGCTGTTGGGCAGCGAGAAACGCATGCCTTTTTCGCCACCGGCAAGCAGAACCGAGCCCATCGACGCTGCCTGGCCGATAACCAGGGTCGAGCATTTCGGCTTGATGTATTGCATGGTGTCATAGATCGACAGGCCACTGGTCACGACGCCGCCAGGACTATTGATGTACATCGAGATCTCTTTCGAGGGGTTTTCCGCCTCAAGATGCAGCAGTTGCGCCACGATCAGATGGCTCATGCCATCGTGGATGGGACCGTTGATGAAAATGATCCGCTCCTTCAGCAGGCGCGAAAAAATGTCATACGCACGTTCGCCTCGGCTGGTCTGCTCAACGACCATTGGGACGAGCGTGTTCATGTAGGTATCAACTGGATCAAACATATGGGACCTGCCTGCTCATTTGCGATGGATCGGGACGCTACCCGACTAAAGTTA
Organism: Falsiruegeria sp. JB4-1; assembly: GCF_055693495.1. Classification (NCBI taxonomy): domain Bacteria; kingdom Pseudomonadati; phylum Pseudomonadota; class Alphaproteobacteria; order Rhodobacterales; family Roseobacteraceae; genus Falsiruegeria; species Falsiruegeria sp. JB4-1. The sequence continues at coordinate 1,489,774 of NZ_JBVFTZ010000001.1, read as the reverse complement.
CCTGAGTCTTAGTGTCGCCGGTTGGGGGCTGCAAGGGCTCCGGGATGAATTCCTGTTGCTGGCCCGATTCCCTGTCGCAATACCTGTGCCGAACGCCGCATGGTTGACCCCTACCGTGCGCAAGCGCAAGATATAAACCCGACACCTCGCACCATTCAAAGCAAGGAGATTGCCGCCGTCGGCTGCCTGCCCGTCGTTGGCCAAAACACATGTCCCGGGATCCGTTTGTCCAGAAAGGCGCTTCTGCCAACCTGCCCCTGCATTTTGACGGGCCGCCGCAAAAGTTCTGTTTTGTGCTTTTACCGAAGGTCACCATGCTGGCCTTGGCCGCCGCGATCGAGCCACTACGGATTGCCAATCAATTGACCAAGCGACAGCTGTACACTTGGCAAACCATGACCGAGGACGGTGAACCGATCACCTGCTCAAACGGGCTAAAAATCACGCCGGACATAGCCTTGGCTCAATTGGATGCCGACACGTTCGGGTTTGTTTGCGCCGGGGTTGAGCCCGAGAAGTCAGCTTCACCTGGCGTTCTGAACTGGCTGCGCAAAGAGTATCGTTTTGGCCGTTCTCTGGGCGGTATCTGCACAGGTTCCTTTGCATTGGCACATGCCGGTCTGTTGGAAAACCGCAAGTTCACTCTGCATTGGGAAAACCAGCCGGGGTTCATCGAAACATTCCCGTCGCTCACCCCATCACCAAACATTTTTGAAACCGACGGTCGGATCACCACCTGTGGTGGCGGCAACACGTCCATCGATATGATGCTCGCGTTGATTGAACAACGCCACGGACCGGAACTCGCCATTTTGGTGGCTGATATGTGCATTCACATGCGCTCGGGCACAAAATCACCGCAGAGATCTGCACATTCCGTAGCCATTGGAAGCCGGAACCCCGCCCTGTTGCGCGCCATAAGCCTCATGGAGAAGGAATTGGAAGAACCACTTTCCAGCCCTGATCTGTGCGAACGATTGAACATTTCGCGCCGCCAACTGGAACGGCTGTTCAAGAAGTACTTGGGACAAGGTCCAATGGCCTACTACTTGGACCTGCGCATTTCGCGTGCATTCACCTACCTGAACGAAACCAACATGACCGTTGCAGAGATTGCCGCAGCCACGGGGTTTGCCAACACCAGCCATCTGTCCAGACAATTCCGCTTGAAGTACGGAGATTCACCACATTCGTTTCGCAAAGCGTGGTCGTGACACATCCCTGTCCGTCCTGCGCATTCGGCGAATCCCTCCAAGTTACCTCAACTAGCCAAGCCCAAATAGCGAAACGCAAGCGCAAGGTGACCTTAGGTCAATTTTTCCCCACTGCTCTTTTTTTCGCCCATTTGTCCGGTCGCAGTTGATCCGATCCTTGGAAAATTCATTCCCTACCCTGCCCTCGTCATGCCAAAGGAACCGCAAAATTTCGAAATGGTTTCATCGGTTTCCCCTGAGCTGCACCGGGGTAAGGAAAAGAGCACGTCGACCCGGTTGAATCTGTCTTTCACAGACATGCGTTCGAGCCAATTCACTTCGATCTCACATGGTTTCTTGTCCGAGCAAATTCGCCAGTAATGTAGATTTGATTGGACAAATGATGTATCGCAGCACCCCAATAATAGAGAATTGCGAGGACATCGCGACGAAAAGACCCCGGAACTGCCGGGCAAAAGGACAAAAAATATGGCTCTCCCACAGCTTTCTACTGCCTTGGACGAAAAAGACTTCGACGGTATGGTCGATAACGCAACTAGGGCATCCAACTTTCTAAAGGCGATATCTCACGAAGGACGCCTCATGATCTTGTGCCATCTCGTTACCGGTGAAAAATCAGTGACCGAACTGGAAAACCTTCTGTCCGCGCGACAGGCAGCTGTTTCACAGCAGTTGTCGCGATTGCGTCTGGAAGGTCTGGTGATACCCCGGCGCGAAGGTAAGGCAATCTACTACAGCCTCGCTGACGAACGTCCGAGACGCATTCTGGAAGTTGTCTACGATTTATTCTGCGACAAAAAATAGCCCGCAGGTCACCTCCTGCGGGCTATCCCGAATGAACCGGGTTTGTCTTGACGTGCGTAAGCTTCAGATCATTGGCTGCAGGCGGCGAACTCTGCTGCCATATCTTTGACGAGCTGCGGATAGAGCTCTGGCCCAGTCTCAAAACGACTTCCCAGTGGATCGATAACCCGAATTTCCAAGTCACCGCTTTCAACTGCGGCCTTCAACAACCTTTGATCGAATTGCGGCTCGGCAAACGCACAATTCACACCATATTCGGCGATCTTGTTCCGCAAAGCGGCAAGGCGCGCCGGACTTGGATCGCTTGCATCGCCAAGGGCGATTGTACCGGCCATCGTCAGATTGAACCGATTTTCAAAGTACTGATAAGCATCGTGAAATGCCACGAAGTGTTGTTCTTTCAGACCGTTGAGCTTACCTGCCAATTCCGCTTCAAGTAGCTTGAGGTCTTCGATCGCGTTTTCCGCGTTCCGTCGATACAGGTCCGCATTCTCCGGATTTATTTCAGCAAGCTGTTCGGCGATTGCCGCCAACCAAATCTGAGCATTCTGGGGATCGAGCCATGCATGTGGGTCGACACCGTCATGATGATGAGAATGATCGTCATGTCCTGCATGATCATCGTGGCTTTCATGATCGTTGTGATTTTCATGATCGTCGTGATTTTCATGATCGTCGTGATTTTCATGATCGTCGTGATCGTCATGTTTTGCGTGATCATCATCGCCGTCGTGATCGTCGTGACCATCACTGTCGTCGTGATCATTGGCAAGGTCACGAAAATCGAGTTTGAGCACACCCTCAACATCCAAAAGTTCCAGTGCGAACCGAGTCTCCTGCCAAAGTGGTCAATGACTTCTCAAACCAAGGCGTCAGTTCAGGGCCGACCCAAACAACAAGGTCTGCATCTTGCAATGCACGCGCCTCGGACGGGCGCATAGAATATCCATGTGGGGATGACCCTTGCCGGACCACCAGTGCAGGCAAGCCCACTCCGTCCATGATCTTGGCGACCAGACTGTGAACCGGTGCGATATCCGTTGCGACCTGTGGCGATTGAGCCAAAACCGCCCCGGCAGGGACGGTCATAGAAAGTAAAGACAATGCAAGTGGGCGGATCATGGATACCTCGAGCGCCGTTGGATGTTACGATATAACAGAGATTGCGCTTGTTAGACCGGACATTATAACATATCAAGCATCAAATTTGTCGTCAGGAGCTAAAATGGCCGCTATCGGGTTCACTGAACATGATCACGATCGATGTATCGACACCGCTCTGGCACAAGCAGAAGCTCGGTGTGCTGAAAGAAAGTTACAATTCACTCCGGTTCGTCGCCGTGTTTTGGAAATTCTGCTAGATAAACATCGTGCAATGGGTGCCTATGAAATTCTAGCAATTCTGGCTGAGAATGGCCTGGGCTCGCAGCCTCCGGTGGCCTACAGGGCATTGGATTTTCTCGTTCAGAACGGCTTTGTCCATCGGATCGAGCGCATGAACGCATACACTGCCTGCGCGCACCCGACACAGGATCACATGCCTGCCTTCCTAATCTGCCGTGACTGCAAGACCGTTGCCGAGGCCGAAACAGAATTGACCCCGGGGCGGCTTGGGATCGCAGCGAAGGAAACAGGCTTCACCATTGAAAAAATCGTTATTGAAGCCGAGGGTCTGTGCCCATCTTGCCAAAAGGAAGCGTCATGACCGTCGCATCCGCGCCGCTCATTGAAACGGACAACCTGAAAGTCAAGTTTGAAGGCCGCACCATCTTGCATGATGTCAGCGTTCAAATCGTGCCCGGAGAGATCGTGACCATCGTTGGGCCCAATGGGTCTGGAAAATCGACCTTTCTGCGCGCATTGATCGGGGCACAACCGCCAACGTCCGGTCGCGTCACGCGTGCTGACGGGTTGAGAATTGGCTATGTACCCCAGAAACTTGCGATTGACGCCTCGCTTCCGATGACGGTCCATCGGTTTTTGGGTTTGCCAAAGCGCATTTCCGGGACCAAAGCGCGAAGTGTCTTGGAACAGGCGGGCGCACCTGGACTCGAAAATCGGCAAATGACTCAACTGTCTGGGGGTCAGTTCCAGCGGGTGTTGTTGGCTCGCTCATTGCTCAACACCCCGGAGTTGCTACTTTTGGACGAGGCTACCCAAGGACTGGATCAGCCGGGATCAGCCGCCTTTTATCAACAGATCGAAGAGGTCCGCCGCAAACTGGGCTGCGCGGTGGTCATGGTCAGTCACGATTTGCATGTGGTTATGGCCGCCTCGGACCGGGTGCTGTGCATGAACGGCCATGTCTGCTGCGAAGGAACCCCCGAGGTGGTGGCCGAAGCGCCTGAATACCGCGCCCTGTTTGGCTCAGGCACCAAGGGCGCGCTGGCCCTGTATCGGCACCAGCACACACACTCTCACGAACACGATCACGGGCAAACCCACTGATGCTAGACGATTTCATGGTCCGCGCTGCCCTCGCCGGGGTTGGCGTCGCGTTGGCAGCAGCCCCCATGGGCTGTTTCGTGGTCTGGCGCCGGATGGCATATTTTGGCGAAGCAACGGCCCATGCGGCAGTCCTGGGCGTGGCGCTTGCCTTGTCGTTTTCGCTACCAATCCTTCCCGCAGTGATCGTGGCGGCACTTGCGATGGCGTCGGCTGTCACTGCCCTGCGAGGGCGCGGATATGCAATGGACACGCTGCTTGGCGTGATGGCCCACAGTGCATTGGCCGTTGGCTTGGTCGCTGTCGCGGTGTTGGCCGATGTCAGGCTGGACCTGATGGCCTTTCTGTTTGGAGACATCCTGGCGGTCAACCGCACTGATCTTGTGACCATTTGGGGAGGCGGCCTGCTGGTGGCCGGGTTGGTCGTCTGGCGCTGGTCGGCGTTGCTCTTGTCGACGCTGAACCCCGACCTTGCCCGCGCATCCGGCATTGATCCGCGGCGAGAGGAGGTCTGGCTGACGCTGGCACTTGCCCTCATGGTGGCCGTTGCGATCAAGGTGGTGGGCGTGCTGCTGATCGCCGCGATGCTGGTCATCCCCGCCGCCGCCGCACGGCCCCTTGTAAGAACCCCCGAAGCCATGGCTGTGACAGCGGCCATCATCGGCGCATTGTCGGCGTTAGGGGGGCTATATGGCGCATACTGGTTCGACACCCCCGCAGGCCCCAGCATCGTCTGCGGCGCCTCGCTGGCCTTTGTGGCAACCACCGTGATCGGCAGCCTGATCCGCCGCTAGTCCCAATATCCCGACTGGATGTGGAACTTGACCAGATCGACATAAAAATTGCGGTGGAGCTTGGCCCGCCGTGCCGTATAGGCGTCCACCGCGACGTTCGGATCCTTGATCTTTGCATTCAGCGCCTTGAACACCTCAAAGATCGTCATGCCTTTGAACGCGTCAGGCCCCTGCCCCATGGCCCGCGCCGCCAAAACAGTCGACCGCGCCTGCGCCGCCTTGATCTCTTGCGTGATCTCCACCGCTGACCGCTCGTCGATGTCGCCGTCATTGTGCCGTTTCGAGAGCTTGCAATTATACGTCCGGCAGGTGTCCGGGCGCACGTCATAGCAGGTACACGCCCCGTCATTGCCGAGCCGAGGACAGGGCAACCGCATCCGTAACGCACCGTTGCGGGCAAAGATCTGAACCTCTTTCGGCAGCCGGGGCCGCTCTTCTTCGGTGATCGGCACCCGCGCAAAAATCGAACCGTTACAACACAGGTTGCAGGACACACACAGCCCGCTCATGAACCCCGTCCGGTCATGATGATCTCCCCTCACGTTCCCGTGACGAGACTAACAGAGCGCCCCCGTCCCCCCAACGGGAAGAAAGGGCTGCGCCGTGAAACACAGTTTTTCAAAGCGGTTGGAGCCAGAAAGTACCAAATGGTTCGATCGGTACTGCCAAATTCGAAAGCTCCCCACAAGAGAACTCATCAAAGAATTGAAGAGCTCTGGAAGTCTGGCAAAAAACTTCAGCTTCGCTGAAGAATTGGCACTTAGAGTACATCGGGCGGTCATGCCGATAGTAGAACATCCTTCGTAGGAAACTCGGTCGCTGACCAACCCTACGATGCGAGCACTCAAATTAGGCTATGAGTCCATCTTCAACGCAGAAATAAACGCCTCCTGCGGAATGTCTACCTTCCCGAACTGACGCATCTTCTTTTTACCCGCCTTCTGCTTCTCCAGCAGTTTCTTCTTACGGGTCGCGTCGCCGCCGTAGCATTTCGCCGTCACGTCCTTGCGCAGGGCCGACAGGGTCTCCCGCGCGATGACCTTGCCGCCGATGGCCGCCTGGATCGGGATTTTGAACATGTGGCGCGGGATCAGGTCCTTGAGCTTTTCGCACATCGCCCGGCCCCGCATCTCGGCGCGGTCGCGGTGGACCATCATCGACAGCGCGTCGACCGGCTCGTCGTTCACCAGCACCGACATCTTGACCAGATTGTCCTCGCGGTAGCCGGTCATCTGATAGTCGAACGAGGCATAGCCCTTGGTCACCGATTTCAAGCGATCGTAGAAGTCGAACACCACCTCGTTCAGCGGCAGGTCATAGACCACCATCGCTCGGCTGCCCGCATAGGTCAGGTTTTCCTGAATGCCCCGGCGGTCCTGACACAGCTTCAGCACGTCGCCCAGATATTCGTCCGGCACCAGGATCGTCGCCTTGATGCGCGGTTCCTGGATGTGGTCGACCTTGGACATGTCGGGCATGTCGGCGGGGTTGTGCAGGTCGATCTTCTCCCCCGGCTCTCCATCTTTGCCTTTCATGAAGACGTGATAGATCACCGACGGCGCGGTGGTGATCAGCTCGATATCATATTCACGCTCGATCCGGTCGCGGATGACCTCGAGGTGCAAGAGACCCAAGAAACCGCAGCGGAAACCAAAGCCGAGCGCGGCGGATGTTTCCATTTCGAACGAGAAGCTGGCGTCGTTCAGGGCCAGTTTGTCGATGGCTTCGCGCAGGTCTTCGAATTCGGATGAATCTACCGGGAAGAGACCACAGAACACCACCGGTTGCGCAGGCTTAAAGCCGTCGAGCGCCACTTCGGTGCCGTTGCGGTCATTGGTGATGGTGTCGCCCACACGTGTGTCGCGCACCTGCTTGATCGACGCTGTGAGGAACCCGATCTCACCCGGTCCCAGACTGTCGATCATCTCCATCTCAGGCCGGAAGACACCAACGCGGTCGACGTGGTGCAGGGTGTTGTTGGACATGAACTTGACCCGCATCCCCTTTTTCAGGGTGCCGTCGATGATGCGGACCAGAACGATCACGCCCAGATAGGCGTCATACCAGCTGTCCACCAGCATCGCCTTGAGCGGCGCATCCAGCGTACCTTGGGGTGCGGGCAGATGCGTGACGATGGCCTCAAGCGTTTCGTGGATGCCCTGCCCGGTCTTGGCGCTGACCTGAATGGCCTCGGACGCGTCGATGCCGATCACATCCTCGATCTGTTCAGCCACGCGGTCACAGTCGGATGCAGGCAGGTCGATCTTGTTGAGCACGGGGACGATCTCGTGATCGGCGTCCAGCGCGTGATAGACATTGGCCAGCGTCTGCGCCTCGACCCCCTGCGAGCTGTCGACCACCAACAGCGAGCCCTCGACCGCGCGCATGGAGCGGGAAACCTCATAGGCGAAATCGACGTGACCGGGGGTGTCGATCAGGTTCAGCACATAGGCCTCGCCGTTGTCGGCGGTGTAATCGATGCGGACCGTGTTGGCCTTGATCGTGATGCCCCGTTCGCGTTCGATATCCATGCTGTCAAGCAGCTGTTCCTTCATGTCGCGATCCTTGACGGTCCCGGTCTCTTGGATGAGCCGGTCAGCAAGGGTGGATTTGCCATGGTCGATGTGCGCGACGATGGAGAAATTGCGGATATGAGCGAGGTCTGTCATGGCTTGGGGATATGGCCGCGTTTTTCAGACTTGTCGAGACCTTTGCGGCCTTGGAACGATAGATAAGCGGCACAATCCGCCGATCTGCTGACGAAGTTTGCCAGCAACCGGCGAGCTGCACGTTCAGCATCATAATTCGCCACTCAAAGTCTGCCTTTGCCGCACATTTGACTCAAGCGCACTGATTCGCGTCAAATGAGTGTCAGCGGCGCGTCCCATTTTTCACAAGCGCCGTATTAGAAGCATTTAATTTCAAATAACTGGAGTTTTGTCATGACTTTCATGGAATGGATTCAGCGTCGCTTACTTGTTCATGATTTCAATCCCGGTCTCGTAGATGGCCTCTGGGGCAGAAATACTCGGAACGCAGTGATAGCGTTTCAGACCGCCCACAATCTTTCACCAAACGGACAATTGAACAATGCCACGATTGCCGCGCTTCGTCTTGACCCAAGCCTGCCGAACGGCGTTCCTATTGGGCCGACAGGCGCCGCCAGCCCAACTTCACCAAATAGAGATCTTCTCGATTATTTTCCGTGGATGCAGTTGGCAATCAGCAAGAAAGGGTTGCACGAGGCCACGAACAACGTCGAACTGCGAAAGTTCCTAAAGTCCGACGGGAAAACACTTGGGGATCCGGCGCAGCTTCCGTGGTGCGGAGATTTCGTCGAAACCTGTGTCGCCGTGGCATTGCCCAATGTACCAATTCCGAACAACCCCTACCTTGCCCGAAATTGGCTAAAATTCGGAATGACGGTGGATAGCTGCTTTGGGTCGGTGCTTGTCTTCTGGCGTCAGAGTGTATCTGGAACCAAAGGTCACGTAGGTTTCTACTATTCCGAGGACAAAACCCACTATCATGTGTTGGGTGGCAACCAATCGAACAAGATCTCGGTTTCTAAGATTTCAAAATCTAGATTGCTCGGTGCTCGATTGCCCATCCACGGCGGACCCTACCCACGAAAAACAGTCAAGGGTGCTGGAGACTGGAAAATCACGACAAACGAGTTCTAAGCCCCCAAAAACCATCTCGTGGCTCCGCGTGGGAAATGCATCGTCAGAAACTCAGTTCTTCACATTTTCGCAACGTGTGATTGATCCGCCTGCCCTTTTGCCCCATATTCTGGCGCAGACCAAGAGGAACGCCAGATTCCTCCGTGCAGACAAAACCGAGGCAAGACATGAAATATTTCCTGACAGCAATGCTGTGCGCGGGAACTTTGGGCGTTATGGCCCCAAGCCCTGCAGACGCAGCCAGTGGAGTTATCAACCGCGCGTGCCGTGCGTCTGATCGCGCGGCCGCCACACCCGCCCGTTGCCGTTGTATTCAGCGCGTTGCTAACGACGCCCTATCACGCAGCGACCGCAAAACCGTGGCCAAGTGGTTTGCGGACCCGCATCAGGCACAAGAACTCAAGATGTCGCAAACTGCAAAAGATGACGCGTTGTGGGAACGTTATCAGGCGTTTGGACAACTGGTTCAGGCTATCTGCAAATGAGCAATCGGGGTTCAGCCAAAGATCTGGCTGCCCCGTTTACACTGATTGGTTACCAGTACTCAGTCTATACTTGGATTGTCAGGGCCGTTTTGCACCTGAAATCGATCCAATACCGGTTTGAGGATTTCGACCCGTTCACAGAAGATGCCAGCGAAAACCCGCACCCATTTAACCGGGTACCAATGTTGCAGCATGGGGACGTCACAATCTTTGAAACCGCACCGATCTGCGCATATGTCGATGCAGTTACGGACAAGCCAACTCTGACACCAGAAAACGCGCTTGAACGGGCCCGATCCATGCAAGTCGTATCCATTGTCGACAACTACGGCTATTGGCCAATGATCCGCCAAGTCGCTGCTCAACGTGTGTTTCAGCCATTGGTCGGTCAAATTCCGGATGAAAACGTCATTGCCCAAGGGCTTGATGCCGCCGCACCTGTTCTGGCGGCCCTTGAAGCCATTGCCAAAGAACAGGTTGTTCTGAACGGCGCGGAACTGACACTCGCCGATTGTCATCTTGGCCCGATGATGAGCTACTTTCAGCGCGCCTCTGAAGGGGCGAACGCCATGCAAAACTACCCCGCACTCACACAATGGTGGATCAGGGTCTCGCAACTCAGCTTTCTGCGTGACACTGATCCATTGTCGAATATCTGATCTTAGCCGTTGCCAATCGCCTGAAACGGTGAGTGCACCCGCTCCAGCCGGATGTCCGCCGTGCGGGCGTGCCCCTCCATCCCTTCGGCACGTGAAATGGCAGCTGTTGCGCGGGCAAGCGCGGGCAGCGCCTCATCCTCGACACGCTGCCAGGTCACTGTCTTGAGGTATTTGTGCACGCTCAGACCTCCGGTATAACGCGCAGCTCCGGACGTCGGCAGCACATGGTTCGGTCCACTGGCTTTGTCACCGAAAGCCACGGTTGTGTTGGCCCCCAAAAACAACGAGCCATAAGCATTCAAGCGACCGCGCCACCAATCCAGGTCGGCTGCCTGTACATGCAGGTGTTCTGGCGCGTAGCGGTCAGCAACCTGCGCCATCTCTTCGCGGTCGGCGCAGAGAACAACCTCACCCAAGGCGTCCCAAGCGGATTGCGCGCTGGACCGGTTGGGTTCAGGCAACTCGGCAATACAGCCGGGGATGTGCGCCAGCACTTGGGCTGCCAAATCCGCATCATCCAACACCAACCAAACGGGAGAGTTGTAACCGTGCTCGGCCTGCCCCACCAAATCCCACGCCACCGTCAGCGCATCTGCCGTTTTGTCCGCGATCACCAGCGAATCCGTCGGCCCGGCAAACATGTCGATCCCAACTGGTCCAAAAAGCTGCCGCTTGGCCTCGGCCACGAACTGATTGCCGGGGCCAACCAGGATATCGGCTTCGGGTACTCCGAACAGGCCAAAGGCCATCGCAGCCACGCCTTGCACACCACCCACAGCCAGAATGCGGTCAGCACCTGCCAGAGACATTGCATACAAGATCGCAGGATGCACGCCCTGCCCCGGTCGCGGCGGGGAACAGGCCGTGATGTTGGGCACTCCTGCCGCCCGTGCCGTGGTGATCGTCATCAGAGCGGACGCGATATGCGCATACCGCCCGCCCGGCACATAGCAACCCGCCGCATTCAGCGGGATCTGTCTCTGCCCCGCAATCAAACCGGGACGCAACTCGGTTTCGAAATCCATCGCCGACGCTCTCTGCGCCTCGGCAAAGCGGCGGATGTTGTCATGAGCATAGCGGATCTCTGCCTTGAGCGGATCGGGTACATGCAGCGAGGCCTGTTCCACCTGCTCCGGTGTGACAACGATGTCGCCCTCCCATCCATCCAGCTTGACGGCGTATTCGCGCACGGCCTCTTCGCCGCCTACCTTCAAACGTGCCAGCATGACCTGGACAGTGTCTGCCGTGTCGCCCCCAGGTTGGGGTGCAAGGCCGGGTGCGGATTTCAGATATTCAACCATGTTCGATGTCCTGTGCGTTCTAAGCTTGACCAACGGGCCGCAGAGTTTCACAAAAGGCAAAACTGTGAGGGTCTGCCAGATGCTGATGAAAGGGGTGACATTGCGTGGTCTCGAAGTGTTCGAGGCGCTCGCAAAAACGGGATCGGTGGCGCAGGCCTCGGACTTGACGGGCCTGAGCCAACCGGCGGTCAGCCAACAGTTGCGCAACCTGGAAAAGGCACTTGGAACCGATCTGGTAGATCACGGCAAACGCCCGATGGTGGTGACGCCCGCGGGGCGGTCGTTTCTGGCCCGGACCGAGGCGGTGTTGTCCGAACTGCGGCTGGCGCAGAGCGAATTGACGGTGATGGATTTGACCCATCTGAGCACGCTGTCCATCGGGTTGATTGATGATTTCGACAACGATCTGACCCCGCGATTGGTCACCATCCTTGCGGATAGCCTCACCAAATGCCGGTTCAAACTGATCACCGCACCCAGCCACGAGATCAGCGAAGCAATGCAACAGCAGCGCCTGCACATCGCCGTTGCCGCCACCACCGGAGAAATGCTGGATGGCGTTGTCGAATACCCGCTGGTGCGCGACCCCTTCTTGCTGGTTGCGCCCAAGGGGCACGTGCCGGACGGCGCTGATATCATGCAATCCCTGCAAGGCCTGCCGCTGCTGCGCTATGCCCGCGAGCAGCTCATCAGTCGGCAGATCGAGGCGCATCTGGCGCGCCAAAAGCTGGTGTTTGAAGAGCGGTTCGAGATTGGCTCGCATCTGGCGCTTATTGCCATGGTGGCCCGCCGGGTGGGCTGGTCGGTGACGACGCCGTTGGGCTACATGCGGGCGGCGCGGTTCCACGATCAGATCGACGCCTTCCCGCTGCCGTTCTCCTCGTTCTCGCGGACCATTTCGCTCTTTGCCGGGGCCGATTGGGCTGACCGGGTGCCGCGCGACGTGGCCCAGACCATGCGCCGCCTGGTGCAGAGCCAGATGATCGACCCGGCGGTGGCCAAGTTGCCGTGGCTCAACACCCAGTTGCGCGTGATCGACAGCTAATCGGGCAAGGCGCGGGCTGGCGCAGAGCGGTGACATTGCGGGGCGGTCCTGTGGCAAAAGGTGGTGGATCATCTTTGGTAAATCGCACGCACCGTCCCACCCGCAAGAGAGGTTGGATCAGTTTCCTGATCAGCAGATGATTGTTTTGGCTTTGCTTAAGTAAGGCTGCGCTTCAACCCTTCGGCGGCGCGTTCGATCAGATCCAGCGCCCCGTCAAAGTCGCGGGTGTAATAGGGGTCGGGCACGTGATCGATGCTCGCGTCGTCGATGTAATCGGTGAAAACCCGCACCGGCGTGTTACTCGCCGCAGGGCGTAGAGTTTCGATGTTTTCGACATTCTCAGCATCCATCCCGACAATCAGATCGAACCGGTCAAAGTCGTCCGCCTGAAATTGCTGCGCCCGCAGATCTCCGATCTCAAGCCCCTCTCTCTAGCCGCGTCCTGCATCGGGCCATAGGGCGGCTTGCCCACATGCCAGCTCGCGGTTCCCGCGCTGTCGGTTTTGACTTCGGGCATCAAGGCGCGAAAAACACCTTCGGCGGCGGGGGAACGGCAGATATTACCAAGACAGACAAAGAGGATCTCGGTGGGTCATGGGCAGGCTCCTGTGATCCCGCAGTTTTAAGGAGTGGAACGGGAATGGAAAAGATCGTCATTCTAACTGGGGCCGGAATATCGGCAGAAAGCGGATTGGGCACCTTTCGCGACGAGGGCGGGCTTTGGTCTCAACACCGGATCGAAGATGTGGCAACCCCCGAAGGGTTTGCACGCGACCCCGCTCTGGTCCAGGGGTTCTACAACGCCCGACGCGTGCAAGCGGCCCAGGCGCAGCCGAACAAGGCTCACCAGGCACTTGCGCGGCTGCAACGGGACTGGCCGGGTGAGGTGGTGATCGTGACCCAGAACGTGGATGGCCTGCACGAGGCGGGCGGGGCCAGCGATGTACTGCACATGCACGGAACTCTGGCAGGGGCGCTTTGCGCCAGCTGCGGCCACCGCTGGAGCGCGCCGGATCAGATGCAGGTGGGCGAGCCCTGCCCCTCCTGCGGTGCTGCGTCGGCGCGCCCGGATGTGGTGTGGTTCGGTGAGATGCCGTATTTCATGGACCAGATCTATGACCACCTTGCCGAGGCCACTATCTTTGCCGCCATCGGCACCTCGGGTCAGGTCTATCCGGCTGCAGCCTTTGTGCACGAAGCGATTGCAGCGGGCGCGCGGACGGTCGAGTTGAACCTCGATCCCTCTGCCGTGGTGTCCAGCTTTGACGAGACCCGTTTCGGCCCAGCAAGCGAAACGGTTCCGGCCTGGGTCGATGAGCTACTCGGCAAACGTTAGGGCGTTATGCGGTGAAGCGCCGGGCGCAGCCCGGCGCCCGGCCCAACGGGAGGCGATGCCCCACCCCATGGGGGCATCAACGACGGGCGGGAGCCCCCGGCCACCGTGCTATGCCTCAGTTATTGTGCGAACCGTGCGCGCCAGCTTCGGGCTTGCGTTCAAGGTCAACCGGCACTTCGATCTCGACTTCTCCGGCCTTTTCGAACACCAGGGTCACAGGGATCATGTCACCTTGAGCAAAGGGTTGGTTCAACCCCATGAACATCACGTGATCCCCTCCACGTTGCAGACCATGCATTTCGCCTGCGGGGATGGCAAAGCCCTCTTCCATATGCAGCATCTGCATGACACCGTCGGCGTTTTCCTTGTGGGTGTGCAACTCGACCCGTGCGGCCACGTCTGATTTGACATCGACCAGACGGTCGTCCTCGGTCCCGTGGTTCATGATCATCATAAAAGCCGCGCCGGTTTTGGCGGCCTTGCCAGCCGAGCGCGCATAAGCATCTTTGACCATGATAGCGTCGGCAGCAAAAGCGGATGTTGCAACGGTGACAGCCGCCAGGGCCGCGGCGAGAGTATTGGTGAAGCGCATGACTTCTCTCCTGTATGTTTGTCTGTCTGAAAGGAACTTGGATGTCAGACAGCTACAGGCGGCGCACGCGCCGAAGGAGGCAAGCGCAAAGCCGAGATCAAGGCCGCGCTCAAACTTGCGGGTGCTGGTACTTCAACCGTCGGTTTAGGGCGCAGCGCCACCTCATCGGGCAGGACTGCCCCCAAAAGGGTCAAAGCGTATTCAGGACAAAACGCCGGGGCTTGCGTGGGCTGGCCGTGTTCATCGACCATGACCACAATCGGCCCGGTGCCGGTGCAGATCACCATATGCCCCACCGCCGCGTTCATTCCCCGCGACGCAGCCATGCTCTGGCCGGTCAGAACAACCAGCAGGCTCAGCGTAAAGGCAAGATATGTGCGAACAATGGCTTTCATATTGTCACAGGTGGTCGCACCGGACGGATTTGGCTGCAAGTTGAAAGCGCTGCCTGCAACTTCATGACGCAACCAGGACCACAAAAGAAAAACCCCGCACGCAGCGTGCAGGGTTTTCCTGAAATCTGAAAAGCGCGTGAAGTGATCAGGCCGCGGCTTGTGCCTTGGCGATCTCTTTCTTCACTTTCAGCGCGTTTGCCGACAGCTCTTCGTCCTTGGCTTTGGCCAGGAACGCGTCCAGACCACCGCGGTGGTCTACCGAGCGCAGAGCAGCCGCTGAGATGCGCAGCTTGACGCCACGACCCAGGGTTTCCGACTGCAGGGTAACGTCGTTCAGGTTCGGCAGAAAACGACGACGAGTTCTGTTTTTGGCGTGGCTGACATTGTTGCCAGTCATCGGGCCTTTTCCGGTCAGTTCGCAACGGCGCGACATGGTTTCTTCCTTCGTATCTGGAGGCCCGGGATCCCCCGCAGCCAAATCACAAGGGGCGCTATCCGTTGACGCGCCCGAAAACTGGTTGGATGCGTTTAGGAGGAATCGCCGGGATGGTCAAGACAGCTGTCACGGATTCTTTGCCTTTGTCTGCCTTCCCCTACTCAATGACGCAGGGTTGGCCGGGATTGGACCACACCTTCGGCGACCGTATTGGACACAAGAAGAAGTTGCGGACACTTGTTCACGCAGGCGACAGCGACTGCAGCATTTGTTCCGCTGCCATAGCCGGGCCCAAAGCTCCCCGCGCCACATCCTGAGCCAGGCTATCCATCCGCGCGCGTGCTTCAGGGGTTTCCAGACGCGCCAGCAGGGCTTGGCGCACTTCTTGATCAAACCAATAGCGGGCCTGATTGGCGCGAGTCATCTCCCAGAACCCATTCTCTCTGCGCCAGTTGATCAGCGCCTGCATCTCGTCCCAGGCTGTGACCAGACCGTCCTCTTGCAGGGCCGAAACCATCATAGCCTTGGGGAATTCCTTGGGGTCCTGCGGGCGTTTGCGCAGCAGCCGCAGGGCGCCCGCGTAGTCGGCGCAAGTTCGGGTGGCCGCCGGTTTCAGATCACCATCGGCCTTGTTGACCAGAATCAGGTCCGCCATTTCCATAATGCCGCGCTTGACCCCCTGCAATTCATCACCTCCGGCCGGAGCCAGCAGCAACAAGAACAGGTCCGACATCTCTGCAACCACCGTTTCGGACTGACCGACGCCCACGGTTTCGATTAGCACCACATCAAACCCTGCCGCTTCGCACAAGGCGACGGCTTCGCGCGTGCGCCGTGCCACACCGCCCAGATGGGTCTGGCTGGGAGATGGACGGATGAATGCGTTTCGCTCGCGACTCAACTTCTCCATGCGGGTCTTGTCACCTAGAATCGAACCACCCGAGCGGGACGAGCTGGGGTCGACCGCCAGAACGGCCACACGCAGCCCCTGCCCAACCAGATGCATTCCAAAGGATCTCGATGAAGGTGGATTTGCCTACTCCTGGGGTGCCCGAAAGACCAATCCGCATCGCCTGTCGCCGGGCGGAACTCAACTGTTCCAACAAATCCGTGGCTTGCGCGCGGTGATCTGCGCGCCCGCTTTCCACCAATGTGATCGCGCGCGCCAACGCCCGGCGATCACCTGTCAGAATCCTGTCACCCAGCTGTGCGATGTCCATGGTGGTTCGACCCCTCTCAAATTTGCGCTACTTGACGTCGAGCGGGTTGCTTTGTCCAGAGTTTGAAAGGGTTTCACAATATGTATCTTCGCCGCATTGCCTGCGTTCTTGCGATACTACCGCTGGTTGGTGCCCTCCCGGTGCGGGCGGCGGATACCGATGCGTTCTTTGACGTGCAGGCCTGGGGCGTGAAGATCGGCGAGTTTCGCATATCGGGCCAGGACCGTATCAGCAGCTATTCCGTGACTTCAAAATTCGAGACAACAGGTCTGGTCAAACAGCTAGGTCGCATCTGGTTCACGATGTCCGCCGAGGGGCAAAAGTCGGGTGGCGGCTTTGTCCCGGCACGCTATGCCGAACGCGTTCAGACGGGGCGGCGCAAATCCGAAGCCCAGATCGACTATTCTTCGGGCTTTCCGCTGCTCACGGGTGGCAAACTTGGCACCGAAGACGCCGAGGTTCTGGACGCCACCGCACAAACGGACACCGTTGATCCGCTGACCGCCATGTTCGTTGCTCTGCGCGATCAACCGCGCAGTGGCTTGTGCACACTCAACCAACCGATCTTTGACGGCGCACGACGGACCATTGCCTATATGACTGACCGCAGGGACGATGGTGACAAGGTGATCTGCACCGGGCAATTCCGACGGTTGGGCGGGTATTCGGCCAAGCAACTTCGGCAAGGGCGCAATTCCAGCTATGAGCTCACCTATGTCCCCGTCGGTCGCTTGATGCGGGTGCAAGAGGCACGGGTGACCAGCTCACGCGGCACCGCCATCCTGACCCGACGCTAGACGTCGTCGCCTGCTTTGGCGATAAGGCAGACATGAGCAAGCTCCCCATCGAAGACGCCCTGCCCGACTTGATCGATGCCCTGCGACGCACGGGCCGCGCCGTGCTGCAGGCCCCACCCGGTGCGGGCAAAACCACGCGCGTCCCCCTTGCGATGCTCGAAGCAGGACTTTGCAACGGACGCATCATCATGCTGGAACCCCGCCGTCTTGCTGCGCGCGCTGCTGCCGAACGCATGGCGCAGACCTTGGGGGAACCGGTTGGACAGACCGTTGGCTACCGAATCCGGGGCGACTCCAAAACAACGAAAGCGACCCGGATCGAGGTTGTGACCGAGGGCATCCTGACCCGAATGCTACAATCCGAGCCGGACCTGCCAGGCGTCAGCGCAATCCTGTTCGACGAATTTCACGAACGCTCTTTGAACGCCGATCTTGGCTTGGCCTTGAGCCTTGAGGTGGCCGAGGCCCTGCGCGATGACCTAATGCTAATCGCCATGTCCGCAACTCTTGACGCCGGTCCCGTGGCCGAACTGATGAAGGCACCGTTGGTGACCTCGGAAGGGCGCAGTTTCCCGGTGAAAACCCGCTGGCTGGACCGACCTTTGCCACCCAAGGCTCGCAAGCTGGAAGCGCTGATCGATCTGGTGGTGCAGGCTGAGCGCGACACACGGGCCGAAGGTGGCGGCATTCTGGTGTTCCTACCCGGAGAGGGGGAAATCCGCCGCACCGAAGGCGCCCTGAACGGAAGGCTATCTGGCGATTGCACCGTGCGCCCCCTGTTTGGTGCGATGCCCTTTGCCGATCAGCGCGCCGCCGTTGCGCCGGTCAAATCAGGTCGCAAGGTGGTTCTGGCAACCTCGATCGCGGAAACCTCGCTAACCATTCAGGATATCCGCGTCGTAGTGGACATGGGGCAGGCCCGCCGCGCCCGCTTCGATCCCGGATCGGGCATGTCGCGGCTGGTCACCGAACGCGTGACTCGAGCAGAGGCCACGCAACGCGCAGGCCGCGCAGGTCGCGTGGCCGCCGGGGTCTGTTATCGCCTGTGGACCAAGGGCGAAGAAGGCGCGCTATTTGCTTATCCCCCGGCCGAGATCGAAGCCGCCGACCTGACCGGTTTGGCGTTGGAATTGGCGCTTTGGGGCGCTGACGCCCAAGATCTGGCATTCCTGACACCTCCGCCTGAGGGTGCGTTGGCCGAGGCCCGCGCGCTTTTGCAGATGCTGGGCGCTTTGGATGCATCTCATCGCATGACCGATCACGGCAGAGCACTGGCGGCCCTGCCCTTGCATCCACGTTTGGCGCATATGTTGGTGACTGCGGGTCAAGCGGCCGCCCCTTTGGCGGCGTTGCTGGCAGAACGCGACCCGTTGCGTGGTGCCCCCACCGACCTGACCCTGCGGCTCGAAGCCTTGCGCGATCCAAAAGCGTTTCAGCGCAAGCGATCGTATCAGGTGAACTATGGTGTTCTTGACCGCGTCAAAACGGAAACCAAACGCCTCCGTGCTTTCACCCGCTCTCAAGGCAATGACCTTTCCCCGGCCGCCATGGCCGCGCTGGCTTATCCCGACCGGATCGGCCAGCGGCGCAAGGGTGACGCAGCGCGATATGTCCTGTCTGGCGGCAAAGGCGTTGTGATGGAAGACAGCGATACCTTGGCCGCAGCCCCCCTGATCGTGGCGCTAGACACCGACGGCAACCCGCGCGAGGCACGTGTTCGTTTGGCGGCGCGGATCACCGAAAGCGAGATACGAGCGCAGTTTGCCGATCAGATCAAGTGGGTCGAGCATTGCGAATGGTCCAAACGCGAGCGCCGGGTGGTGGCGCGCAAACGGGAATGCTTCGGGGCCATCGCCTTGGACGACCGCATTTGGAAGGATGTGCCGCCCGAAGCAGTTGCACAGGCCATGTTGGACGGTGTTCGCGATCTAGGGTTGCGACTGGAAGGAGCCGCCGCGCGACTGGCGGCCCGGGTGGAACTTGCCCGCGTTGATGGAGCCGATATGCCGGATTTCTCGTATGACGGGCTGATTGCCACGCTCGGGGATTGGCTACTGCCGATGCTCACCGGTGTGCGGAGCGCCGACGATTGGAAACGGTTCGACCCGCTACCCGCGTTGCAAGCGGCGCTCAGCTGGAACCAGACGCAAACCTTGGACCGTCTCGTGCCATCAAAATTCGTCACCCCATTGGGCCGCAAGATCGCCATCGACTATGACGCCGAAGGCAATCCAGAAATCCAGGTCCGCCTGCAAGAGATGTTCGGCGTAACTCGCCACCCCACGAGTGGCGGGGTGCCTTTGAAAATTACGCTACTGTCGCCTGCACAACGCCCGATCCAGATCACCCGTGATTTGCCTGGTTTCTGGAGCGGGTCCTATGCAGATGTACGCAAGGACATGCGGGCGCAATACCCAAAGCATCCTTGGCCCGAAGATCCGACTCAAGAGGATCCGACCCTGCGTGCCAAACGCAGGAAATGACCTGCTTAAATCTATAGTCTCACGGCTGGACGCAACCGCAGCGCGCCACAGGCGGGCTGCTCGGCCCAACGGGAGGGCGCGCATCTTTGATGCGTGTTCCGACAGGCGGGAGTGCTACGATCGTAGGCTGGGCAACCCGATCCCCGTGGCCTGAAACCCGCCATCTGCGGCCAGGATTTGACCCGTGATAAAGCTCGCCTTGTCGCTGAGCAAAAAAGTGATGGCCGAAGCGATTTCATCTTCACTGCCATAGCGGTTTAGCGGAAGAGCATCATGATAGGCGGCGCGAATGTCCGGAGTGTGAACCGCCAACGCCAGTTTGGTATCTACCGGCCCAGGCGCCACTGCGTTGACGCGTATGCCAAGTTCTCCAAGTTCAATTGCCTGCTGAAGCGTCAGCTGCGCCAGCCCCGCCTTGGACGTGCCATAGGCCACCCGCAAGGTCGATGCGCGCAGGCCCGAGATCGAAGTGATGTTGACCACCGCGCCTCCGCCACCCTTCTCCAACAATCCAGTAACGGCTTGAGTCATTAGAAAAGGACCGTCCAGATTGGTGGCCATAACGGTTTTCCACCTTTCAAAACTGGTCTCTCTGATGGGACCAAAATCTGCCACGCCGGCATTGTTGACCAGTCCATCCAGCTGACCGAATTCTGCCTCCAGCCATTCTGCAGTGCGCGCTGCGTGTTCGGGTTTGGACACATCCGCGATCCGGGCAATGGCTCCATCAAGACCATTTGTTGCCGCGGCCAAGGCAGGCTCATCCCTGTCCAACATGACGACACGCCACCCCTGATCAAGCAATTGCCGCGTCGTCGCCAGCCCAATCCCGCGCGCGGCACCGGTTACGAGTGCTGTTTTCATCCGTCCACTTCTCCCCAATCGCCATGGTGTTTTCCGGCCCTATCGATCCGTTCAAAACCATGCGCGCCAAATGCATCTCTCTGCGCCTGAATCAAATTCGCGGTCCCCAATGCCTGACGGGCCGTGTCAAACCAGGCCAGCCCCGCTGACAAGGCAGGGACGGGCAAACCTGCGGCAACTGCGGATGCCACGACCTCCCGCAATGCTGGGATCGCGGGCGACAATAATTCGGCCATACCTTCGGCTAACAGAACTGGCCGGTTCGGAACTTGCTGCAGCAGAGGAGCCAGATCATCCAGCAGGGTTGACCGGATAATACACCCTGCACGCCAGATCTCGGCAACCCGGGCGAGGTCTATCGACCACTCGTAGTCATCAGAGGCCGCCCGCAGGACCTCGAACCCTTGCAAGTGCGCCAACACCCGACCTGCAAACAAGGCGCTTTCCAGCGTCGCTGAGCCTATCTCCAGCGTCCCTGTCCCCGGAAACTGCGATGCCGCCGCAAGACGTGCGGATTTGGCC
Source organism: Falsiruegeria sp. JB4-1 (assembly GCF_055693495.1). Classification (NCBI taxonomy): domain Bacteria; kingdom Pseudomonadati; phylum Pseudomonadota; class Alphaproteobacteria; order Rhodobacterales; family Roseobacteraceae; genus Falsiruegeria; species Falsiruegeria sp. JB4-1. Next base: position 1,468,699 of record NZ_JBVFTZ010000001.1, on the reverse strand, counting down.
GACGACCATGCTCGTGCGCCGACAGCGGCCTCGATCGCGCTTGCGGACTGTCCTAACTTCAGCGCCTCTATCACTGTCCAGCGTCCGGTTCCCTTTTGCCCGGCCTGATCCCGAATGATGTCAACCATTGGCGCGCCACTCGACGCATCATTCGTCTGCAACACTCGGGCCGTGGTTTCTATCAGGAAGGATGCCAATTTGCCCTTTGTCCACCCCTCGAACAGCGCCCCGATCTGCTGCGCATCCCATCCCTGACCGTCGCGCAGCAGGCCATAGACCTCGGCGATCATCTGCATGTCAGCATATTCGATGCCGTTGTGAACCGTTTTGACAAAGTGACCGGCCCCATCAGGTCCGACATGTGCCACACAAGGGTCTCCGTCGAATTTTGCCGCAATCGGCTCAAGAACCGGAGCAAGCTGACGCCAACTGTGTTTACCACCGCCGACCATCATTGACGCTCCGTGCCGGGCCCCTTCTTCTCCGCCTGACACACCCATGCCGACAAAATGAAACCCATTGGCCCGCGCGGTTCGGCGGCGCGTATCGTGGAAATCCGCGTTACCTGCGTCGATCAGGATATCATCCGGCGCAAGCACAGGCCCCAGACGATCAATCATAACGTCAACTGGTGCGCCCGAAGGGATCATCAGAATGATCAACCGCGGTGTGGCGATGTCGTGAACGAAGTCTTCCAATGTCGAGGACGCTGATAGTCTGCCCGCAAGCTCTCCTGCTTCCGTCAAAAAGGGTTCAATCCAATCCGTCTCGCGGTTGGTTACCGCCACATCGAACCCTTTGTCTGCCAAATTCAGCGCCAGTGCGCTGCCCATGGTCCCCAATCCGTAGACCCCGACCCGCGCCTTTGACATGCACCACCTCATCGCTGAACAATCTGCAAACGTTGCGATATCCGGGACACAGGTGCAAGTCCCCGAAGGCGCGATTGGCCATTTGCGCATTGTAAGTATTGCTACATTCCCTATACTTCTTTCCAACCGCCGCGGCACAAGCGGCCAGATCGAGCGCGCCCAATGACCAATGTTATTAAGAAAACCTGGCAGGAGGTTGTACGCCCCCTGTTTCTGCGTCCCAAACGAGTACAAGTGGCCGCTCTATGCCTGAGAGATGGCAAAGACGGTCAAGAAGTGCTGCTGATCACGAGCCGGGGAACCGGCAGGTGGATTGTTCCTAAAGGGTGGCCCATTGACGGATTGAACGGGCCGGAAACCGCGCTTCAGGAAGCTTGGGAAGAGGCAGGTGTCAGGGAAGCAAATGTCCAGAAGGAACCGGTCGGTAGGTACAACTACGACAAAATCTTAGACAACGGCACTTCGGAACCGGTCGAAACTCAGGTTTACAAGATCACGGTATCCGAACTGTCTGACGAATACCCAGAGGTCAGCGAGCGCAATCGCTGCTGGATGTCCGCATCTGAGGCCGCAAATCTGGTTCGAGAACCCCAGCTGCAAGAGATTCTGCGGGAATTGTGACACGCTCACGCCTGTTTCGTTACAACTCTATTGCTTTGATAGAGTTCAGCCTCTACTTGCCCGCGCTATGAATTGAAAAGACGGCGGATGAGATGGCTGACGCGGAAAACAGCAACAAATGGACTACGCTCGATCGTGACTTGAACCGGATATCGCGGATCGAAGTCGCGAACGCCTATGTTGCACGGCCAATGGTTGGGCCAGGGATCGCGTTAGCTTTCATCGTGATTGCAGCCCTTGTTGCCATGCTAGCCTTTGGCACCACCTCAGGCAGCCTGATTATTGCATTGGCGGCAGCGTTTGGCGCCTATATGGCGATCAACATTGGCGCCAACGATGTCGCAAACAACATGGGCCCTGCGGTTGGAGCGAATGCGCTGACTATGGGTGGCGCCATCGCAATTGCCGCCATCGCTGAAAGCGCTGGTGCGCTGTTGGCTGGCGGCGACGTGGTGTCCACTATCTCCAAGGGCATCATCGACCCTTCGGGCATGCAAAACAGCGAAATTTTCATCTGGGCGATGATGGCCGCGCTAATCTCTTCGGCATTGTGGGTAAACCTCGCAACCTGGGTCGGTGCCCCGGTTTCCACGACGCATTCAGTAGTTGGCGGTGTCATGGGTGCGGGAATTGCAGCGGCCGGGATGACAGCCGTCAGCTGGCCAACCATGGGTAAGATTGCGGCCAGTTGGGTTATATCCCCGGTTCTGGGGGGCAATCGCAGCTGCATTTCTTGCGCTGATCAAAGCCAAAATCCTCTACCAGGAAGACAAGATCGGTGCGTCACGCCGTTGGGTTCCCATTCTTGTTGGCGTCATGGCTGGCGCATTTTCAGCTTATCTGGCCGTGAAAGGCCTTAAACGCATCGTCAAGATCGACCTCGAAATTGCCCTATTGATAGGACTTGCCGGTGGCTTTGCGGTCTGGGCACTTTGTGTACCGTTGATACGCCGACAATCCGAGGGGCTGGAAAATCGCAACAAGTCGGTCAAAACACTCTTTGGCCTGCCCCTTGTCGTGTCTGCCGGGTTGCTCAGCTTTGCGCATGGCGCCAACGACGTGGCAAATGCCGTCGGGCCACTTGCGGCCATTGTTCATGCCACCGAGTTTGGTGATTTTGCGGCCAAAGTAGCAATCCCAACATGGGTCATGGTCATTGGGGCATTTGGCATTTCATTCGGCCTATTTCTGTTTGGCCCCAAGCTGATCCGTATGGTTGGCAGTCAGATCACCAAGCTCAACCCGATGCGGGCCTATTGCGTGGCCCTGTCCGCCGCCATCACCGTGATTGTCGCCAGTTGGCTGGGGCTGCCTGTCAGCTCGACACATATCGCCGTTGGCGGCGTCTTTGGCGTGGGGTTCTACCGGGAATGGCACATGGAACGGCGCCTGCAAAAATCCAGCGCCATACGCCCGCCTGAGAAGCGCATCGCGCGTGAAGAACGTCGGCGCCGAAAACTTGTACGCCGATCGCATTTCATGACCATCGTGGCGGCTTGGATCATCACTGTCCCTGCTGCAGCCTGTATGTCCGCCGCAGTTTTCTGGGTGCTTTCACTGCTGTTCTAAGCCCCGATGGCTCAGGTCTTGGCAAGGTGATTGAGCAGTCCGATCGCCGTTACCGGTTCTTGGTCAGGCCCCTTGTCGCCTGCTTCACGTATCATTTCGCGGATCCGATCACAGATCGGGGTTGAGACCCCATACTGCACCCCGCGCGCAATGATCTCTCCCTGGAGGCTTTCAATCTCGGTCTGACGTCCCGCCATCAGATCATACGCCATGGACGTGCGCGCCTTGGGATCGATGGTCAGCATCTTTGCTGCGATCCGGCTGAACAATGGCGTCGGCAGCCGAAGAATGTGAGGCGTCATCCATGCGGGAAGGGGTGTTGTCGAAGCAACCTCTATGCCTGCGGCATTCAATACGCCAAGCGCTTCGGCCATCTGATCCGCCATCAGGCGCCTCCAGTCCCGGTCTAAGAGTTGGTCTTGCAATGTCAAACCGCTGAGTGCGTTCAAAGCGTTGTTCAGGTTGATAACCAACTTACCCCATTGAACCGCCTCGATTCTGGTGCTTTCTGTGACGGGCAGGTTCTTTACAGAAAGTGTGTCGGCCACTTTCCCCGGGCCGGAAGCGATCACAATGTCGCCGGACGTAGCCCGATGAAACCCACCATCTTGTTTTGGCACAACATTGAACGGCACCATCCCTGCACGGACATCCCGATCTGGCAAGCGCTCTCGTAGTATAGACGCGTTGTCCATCCCGTTTTGCCACGAAACAACCGGAGCTTTGCCCGGAGCGAATTGAGCAATCAAGTCCGCGACTTCCCGAGTGGCACCGGATTTGACCGTGACGATCACCAAATCAGCTTCCGCCAGACACACGGGATCTTCGCTCAACCCCAGTTGCGCGGCCGGTATGTTTTCCGAAACGCCTGAAAAGTCACTGACCGTCAAACCCTGAGACCGAATTTGATCCAAAATGCGCGCACGCCCGAGCAACGTCACGTGCTTGCCAGCCAACGCCAGAAGCCCGCCTGCAAAACAGCCTATGCTGCCTGCCCCGGCAATTACGATCCGCATTCCACTCTCTCCCTTTTGGGCAACCTTGTGTCCTGAGAACCGCTGGGGCAACTTTTACCTTGCGACAATTGAAACCTTGCTCAAATCTCTCCCGTCTTCGCTGCATGCCCTGACGGGCCCTTGCTCAGTTGGGCCGGGCGCCTCGCCTTCGGCTCGGCGCGCTTGCATCCAGCCACGTCGTCAGCCTGCTCGTCGTTGCCTGCGTTCCTTGAGGCGGGCATGTGCTTCGGGCGTACCATCGTGAAACGAACCGAACCACTTGTCCCAGGGCATTTCGAGATTGCCGTAGTTCACCTCGAAGTACCGATGGTGCATCTGGTGGTGGAACGTCCCAAGCGCCAGCGTCTTACGGTCCTTGACCAGCAAGCTTTCGAACCCTGTATGCGACGTTGCTGCTGTCAAACCCTGATGCTGCAGGTGAAACAGGATGTGCAGCGGATGGGCAGGCACCACCAGATGGATCAGGATCGAGGTGAAGAAGAAGAACGCCTCGAGCGGGTGCATCGACAGTCCCGACCATGGGCCGACATTGACGTTGCGGTGGTGCAGCGCATGGGCCAGACGATAGAGCGGCCCCCAATGCAAGGCCCGGTGGATCCAGTAGAAATGGAACGAGATCCAGACCGGAGTGAGCAGGAAGAAGAGCACAAACAGAACGGGGTGTTCCGAAGGCACAAGCATGGGAACCCAGCCCTGTGCCATGCCGTGGAACATCAGAACTTCGAAGAAAGTCCACCAACCAACGCCACTCACCAGCGTCCAGAACATGTTGTCGTGCACCTGATTGGCAAAGGTGAACTGCTTGCCTTTGCCCGCCAAAGGGCGTGGATCGAATTTGAGCTGCTCACCCTGCTTGCGGGCGCGGAAAAAGAATAGGTGCAACCCGCCCGCGACTAACGTCATCAGCGCCAGATTGCGCAGCCAGATCAGGGCGATCCAGTCGAGCGACAGTACCGCCATCCGCTCCATCGACGGGGTCAGCCAAGTCCAGCTGATGAAAGCGATCAGCAGGACAAGGACGTTTTCCGCTACCCCAAGCCAGCGCACGGCGATCCACTGCACCATGCGCGCCGGGTCTGGCGGCCAACTGAAAAACGGCGAAACCGCGATCGGCACATCAGGTGTATGCGCCCAGCCGGGCAGCTTTGGACGATTGGACATGGCGGGCCTTTGTTGGTTGCTCAATTGCGTTGACCCAGCATGTCACGTGCCTATAAACCTGAAAAACAGAACTAATTGACCAATAACATCTGATTTTGTGAGGAAGGGAACGATGGACGATCTTCGCCTGTCTCTCCGATTGCTGCGGGCCTATTCAGTCGCTGTCGACTGTGGCTCGATCACGGGCGCGGCTGAGGTGTTGAATGTGGCCCCTTCTGCCGTGGCCTCGGCAATCGACCGGGTGGAGGCGGAATTTGGTGCCACGTTGCTGGTCCGTGCCCGTGCCCGTGGCATTACCGCCACCCCGGCGGGACGGGCATTGGCCGCGCGGATCAAACCACTGATCGAGACGTATTCGGATGTCATGCAACAGGGGTATGCACTGAATCAGGGTTTGCGCGGCACACTGCACATTGGTTACTACGCCCCCGTTGCTCCGGCATTTCTGCCGCACATATTGCAAAATATGGTCGACGACAATCCAAATCTAGGTTTCAACCTGCAAGAATGCGACAATATAACGGCACAATCAGGGCTATTGGATGGCACGCTGGATGTGGCCATTTTTGCGGGGGATGAGCTGTTGACCGGTGTAGAGACGCGCCCACTGATGGACCTGCCCCCATATGTGCTTGCCCCCGAAGGTCACACACTGAGCACACGGTCAGAGCTGAGTTTACGCGATTTGCAAGACGTTCCTCTTGTCCTGCTCGATCTGCCCGTGGCCGGGGCTTATGTCCGGCGCCTATTGCGCGCCGCCGGCTGTCAAGCCACGTATCGCCGCCACCTGCACTAGTGTCGAGATGGTGCGCTCGCTGATTGGTGCGGGCGCAGGCGTTGCCGTGTTGAACATGCGCCCGCGCACAGAACAAAGCTATGGCGGTGATTTGGTACAGGCGCTTCCCCTGAAGGATGGAGAGCCCCTGCACCTGGTCACCGGGCGCGCTGCCGGAAAACCGCGTCGATTGGTACAGGTGTTTCAGGACCAGTTGTACGATTGGTTCGCTGGACCCGAGGCGCGCGCTTTGATCACTCGCTAGCGGCGTGTTTCCCCAAAGACCAGCCAAAGATCAGGTTGTCGGATTTCCACAATGGCCCCTTGTCTAGCCTCTCGGCCACGACGGTGCCGCCCTGAGCTGAATAGAACCCGATCGCCTGCGTGTTTTCTTTGACAACAGCCAATGTCACTTGCGCATTTCCCGCGTTGGCAGACATGTTTTGGGCCAACCGCAAAAGATGAGCACCTACCCCGGACCCGCGGGCTGCATTCAAAACATACAGGTGGTCGACCTCTGCCGCACACTCTGACAGGGCGCACAGGCCGATGATGTGCCCGCCTACCTCTGCCACCAGCGTGCGCGCGCCGGTCTCCAATCGGGTCTGCCAATACCGCTTACGATGCGCGAGGTTCAGCGCCAAACGCACCTCGGGCGGGGCGGTCTTGGCATAGGTTTCCTGCCAGGTTTCGAAATGGACCTGCGCCAGTGTCTCTCCATCCGAAGGCGTTGCCAGGCGATAAGTCACATCGCCGTCGCAATAGTGATGCCCTGCCCCGATCCAGGACATTTGTGCAGCGACACTTTCAGCGGCGCGCACCAGCAGATAGTCGCGATCAAAGGTCGAAGTGATAAAAACCCCCAAACCGGCCTGGGAGATCGGTTTAACCGCTGCCAGCACCACGCCGGGTATATCCAGATCAACCAGGTTCGTCACCTGCACCGCCAACCATCCGCCCGAGCTTTGCTCGGTTGTCGGCACGCGATCCTCAAGGCACAGGATCGAAGTTTCATCGGGGGCTTGGGTGACACTCACCAGCCCCTTGCCCCGCACCCAATCAGGCACAGGCATATCGGGCGCGCACCGGGTCACCGCGTAGGCTCCCGGCAGCGCGTTCAGCACGAGCTGCACAGTCATGATGTTTTCCTTAGTTTGACTTAGCTGCCCAGGCACCAGCGCATGATGGCTTTTTGCGCGTGCAGGCGGTTTTCGGCCTCATCAAAGATCACCGAGTTCGGGCCGTCCATCACCTCGGATGTCGCCTCCTCCTCGCGGTGCGCAGGCAGGCAGTGCATGAACAGCGCATCGGGTTTGGCGTGGGACATGAGCTCGGCGTTGACCTGATAGGGGCGCAGCATGTTGTGGCGGCGTTCCTTGGCCGATTGTGCGTCATGCATCGAAATCCAGGTGTCCGCGACCACCAGATCAGCATCTTCGACGGCCTTGAAGGCGTCGCGTTCAATCTGGATCTTTGATCCTTGTTTGCGCGCAAAGCCCATGAACTCTTCTTCGGGGTCCAACTGCGCGGGCCCGGTAAAGGTCAGGTCAAATCCGAATTGACCAGCAGCATGCAGGAAAGACGCGCAAACATTGTTGCCGTCGCCTGTCCAGACCACCTTTTTGCCTTTGATCGGGCCTCGGTGCTCTTCGTAGGTCAGAACGTCCGCCATGATCTGGCATGGGTGCGTGCGATCGGTGAGGCCATTGATCACCGGTACGCTGGCGTATTCCGCCATCTCGGTCAGGACGGTTTCATCAAAGGTTCGGATCATGATCATGTCGACATAGCGCGACAACACCCGCGCGGTATCGGCAATGGTCTCGCCGTGGCCCAATTGCATGTCCTTGCCACTGAGCACCATTGTTTGCCCGCCCATCTGACGCACGCCTACGTCAAAGGACACGCGTGTTCGGGTTGAGGGCTTTTCAAAAATCAGGGCGACCATGCGATCCTTGAGAGGCAGATCGTCGTCCAGAGCGGCTTTGGGTTGACCAACACGGGCGGCCTTAGTCTTGGCCGCCTGGTCGATGATGCTGCGCAAGTCGGCCGCATCGGTTTTGTGGATGTCGAGGAAATGGTTCATATCGCTGTCTGTTTATTGGGCCGAAGCCGGGGCGCTGCCCCCGGACCCCCGGAGTATTTCTGAAAAAATGAAAGTCAGGCCGTTTCCAACTGGCTTTCGACCTGTTTGGCGGCCGCATCCAGTCGGTTTGTGGCCTCGGAAATGTCGTCTGCGGTCAAGGTAAGGGGGGCAGCAATCGGATGACGTTGTCGGCAGCGGGAACTGTGATGACCTGATTGTCGTAGCCCGCATTCACCACGTCGATGTTGGTAGCCTTGCATTTGATGCCCAGCATCATGCCGGATCCGCGCACCTCTTCGAAGACCTCTGGGTGATCGGCGATCAACCCTTCGAGCTTTTGGCGCAGCAGCCCGGATTTGCGATTCACCTCGGCCAGAAAATCCGTGTTCGCCACATGGTCAATAACTGCACAGCCAACGGCACATCCCAGCGGGTTGCCGCCGTAGGTGGAGCCATGTGTGCCTGCGATCATGCCCGATGCGGCCTCTTCCGTGGCCAGAACGGCACCCAATGGGAAACCACCGCCAATGCCTTTGGCAACCATCATGATATCAGGCGTGATGCCTGCCCATTCATGAGCAAATAGCTTGCCGGTCCGACCAACGCCGCATTGCACCTCATCCAGGATAAGAAGCAAACCGTTGTCGTCGCAGATCTGGCGCAGGGCTTTGAGTTCAGCGTCTGGAACGGGGCGAATGCCGCCCTCGCCCTGTACCGGCTCGATCATGATTGCAGCAGTGGCCTCAGAGATGGCATTGGTCACACCATCCAGATCGCCAAACGTCAGATGGACGAACCCACCCAGCAGCGGGCCGAACCCTTTGGTCATCTTCTCTGACCCGGCGGCGGCGATGCCTGCGGATGACCGACCGTGGAACGAGCCGTCAAAGGTGATGATTTCTACCTTTTCAGGCTGGCCTTTGTCGTAGAAGTACTTACGGGCCATTTTCACTGCCAACTCGCAGGATTCAGTGCCGGAATTGGTAAAAAACACCGTATCGGCAAAAGTATGCTCCACCAGCTTGTCGGCCAGCGCCTGTTGCTGCGGTATTTCATACAGGTTCGAGACGTGCCAGAGGTTCTGCGCCTGATCGGTCAATGCGTCTACCAAGGCGGGATGAGCATGGCCCAGCGCGTTCACCGCGATGCCTGCGCCCAGATCCAGAAAACGTCGGCCATCTGCCTCGATCAGCCAAGCGCCTTCGCCCTTCACGAATTGAAGGGGCGCACGATTATAGGTCGGCAGAACGGACGGGATCATCTGGATCATCCTTTTCGAATAATAGAAGCCCGATGAGTGCATCACATGGGGCGGTTTCGTCAACATTTTGAAGTGGAGGGGCGCGATTTTGCATACGCGCAGGATCAAACTAGCCAGTTACGCAAAAATGCGTCGGCGTCGGAGCAGGGTGATATGTGCAACTTTGATCATAGGATGGCTCCATAACGAAGGAATCACGGGTTGAAAACCCCTTTTGCAAGGATCGACCTGCATTTTGTCACCCACCTTGACCTGGTTTATGAATTGGCAACCAATGCGAAGCATGACAACACTTTGGTCCCTGCGCAATTATCGCCTGCTATTTTCCGCTTCTGCTATTTCCAATCTGGGGGATGGAGTATCCGCCCTGGCCTTTCCCTGGCTCGCCACTTTGATCACGCGTGATCCGATGCTGATCGCCATGGTCGCCTTTGCCACACGTCTACCGTGGCTGTTGTTTTCCATTCCCGCCGGCGTCTGGACGGATCGGATGGATCGTCGCCGCTTGATGGTGCAGGCTGATCTGGTGCGGATGCTGCTGACCTTTGGCGTGGTTGCAGTGATCTTGAGCGCACCGGAGTTTCCGTTAGCCCGGGCCGAGCTTTATATTGCGGCGATCTCGGTTCTGGCCTTCCTTCTGGGATCGGCCGAGGTGCTGCGCGACAACGCAGCCCAGACGGTCCTGCCTGCGGTCGTATCCACCGATCAGCTGGAACGCGCAAATGGGCAGATCTGGAGCATTGAGCAGATCATGGGGTCCTTTGTTGGCCCGCCGCTGGCGGGGCTGCTGATTGCAACAGCGGTGCCTGCGCCCTTTGTGCTGGACGCTGCCACGTTTGCGCTGGCGGCCGGGCTGGTCTGGTGTATGGCGATTGCACCGCGTTTGAATCCAAAACGTCGGTCATGGCTGATTGAAGCGCAAGAGGGGATCACCTGGCTGCGCGGGCATCGAATCATCTTGCAACTGGCCATCATGTTGGGGCTGATGAACGCTGTATCATTGATGACGTTGACAGTTCTGGTCCTCTACAGCCAGGAGATCCTGGGCCTGGGCGCGGCAGGGCACGGCCTATTGCTGACCGCTGGCGCCGCCGGAGGAGTCGCGGGCGGGTTGCTGTGTCCCAACATAGCCGCCAGACTCGGGCGCCGGTCCTCGCTTTTGGTCGCACTTGCTCTGCTTGGGACCGCTCTGCTTGTGATCTGGGTTGCGACGTCTGTTTGGGTGGTCGCCTTCGCCCTGTTTGTCGAGATGTTCGCAGCCCTGCTTTGGAATGTGGTCACAGTATCCTACCGCCAGCGGCTGATCCCGGGCGAATTGCTGGGCCGCGTCAATAGCCTCTACCGGTTCTTTGGTTGGGGCATGATGCCTTTTGGCGCGCTGATCGGCGGGGCGATCGTCTCGATGGTGGAGCCCTCGATGGGGCGCGAGGCTGCGCTCCGTTTGCCCTACATGCTGGGAGCAATCGGAATGCTGACAATTTGCGTCTATGCATGGCGACAACTTCGCCTCTGATCGAGCGGTATTCCTCTCGTTGAAAACACCCCGACGAGATGCCGAAGGGGCCGGGGACTGAGCCGCTCCTTGTTTGTACCCCACACATTTTCACGCTTGCCAACCGAAAGCCGCTCGTCCACCGCTAGGGCCATGTATGAGCCCCGCAAACAGAACCCGGCCCTGGCCGCTACGCTGATTTTCACAGCAACCGCCTTTATTGCTGGCACGACCCTGTTGGCAAAGGCGCTTGGCACCGGGGTGCTGGGACCTGCACTGCATCCCATGCAGATCAGCCATGGTCGTTTCCTATTTGCCTTCATCGCGATCGGAGCCGTCGTCGCAATGGTCCGCCCGCCCCTGCAACGCCCGCATTGGGGCCTGCATATCGGGCGCACTACTTTTGGCTGGTCCGGTGTAACACTGATGTTTGCCAGTGTTGCCTATATCCCGATGGCAGACGCCACGGCGATTTCATTCCTGAACCCGGTCTTTGCCATGGTTCTGGCGATCCCTCTGCTCGGCGAGCGTGTCGGTCCCTGGCGGTGGGGGGCTGCGATTGTGGCCCTGTTCGGAGCGCTGATCCTCCTCCGTCCGACTCCAGACAGTTTTCAACCCGCCGCGCTGCTGGCTCTGGGTGCGGCGCTGGTCATGGGAATGGAACTGATTTTCATCAAGAAACTTTCGTCGCGGGAATCCCCGTTCCAGATCCTGTTGGTCAACAACACCATGGGTCTCGCCATTGCTACCGTGGCCGTTCTACCGGTCTGGCAGATGCCGACACCCGAGCAATGGGCGGCATTGGCTGGCGTGGGTTTCCTGATGGCTTGCGCGCAGGCCTGTTTCGTCAATGGCATGGCGCGAGCGGATGCCTCATTTGTGGCACCGTTCAGCTATGCCACCCTGATATTTGCCGCCCTTTACGACTTTGTTGGCTTTGACGTCACCCCTGACAGCGTGAGCCTGATCGGTGCCGGGATCATCCTGAGCGGTGCGTTGGTGCTGGCCTGGCGCGAGGGACGACACGCCAAGCGCTGAAGAAAAATTCTGGCGTAGGGTCTGCGGGCGACCCCCATGTCGCAAACCCCAAAGACCTGTATTCCACAGCATACACACTGGGCTCATAGAACAAGTGAGTCTCCGCCATGCATGAACGTCGAATCCCCGAGTGGGTCCGTCACGCCCCTGCCCCGTCCGTCCGGGACTTTGGTATCCTTGCAGGCCTCGAGGCCGTGGTGCGCGGCATCCTGATCTCGGTCTTTCCGCTGATCATGTACCGGACGCTGGGGGATGCGGGGACCGTCTCCTTCATCTATTTCCTGATTGGCATCGTATCGCTGATCGCAGGCCTGATGGTGCCTTATGCGGTGCGCTATGTGCCTCGCAGATGGGCCTATTCCGCGGGTGCGCTTATGTTCACCGGTTCTGCCGTTCTGGCGATCGTTGGTACACCTGTGGCGGTCATCGGTGCCTTGGGGCTCAATACGGTTGCGGCTGTGACCACCTTTGTGTGCTTCAACGCCTATGTGCTGGATTACATCGACCGAATCGAGTTGGGGAAATGCGAAACCAGCCGCATGTTCTACAGCGCAATCGGCTGGACCGCTGGTCCCATGGCGGGCGTGTTGCTGCTGGAATATTGGATGCCTGCACCCTTTGTGATCTCGGCCGTGGCGTCCGTTGTCATGCTGGCCGTGTTCTGGGCCATGCGCTTGGGCAATGGCAAGCTGATCAGCCGCGCCCGCAGCCAGGCGGCCAATCCGCTGGCCTATCTGCCGCGATTCTTTGCCCAACCCCGGCTCGTCGCTGGCTGGCTCTTTGCAGTGATCCGGTCCTGCGGGTGGTGGATCTATGTTGTCTATCTGCCAATCTTTGCAATCCAGAGCGGGTTGGGCGAGCAACTGGGCGGCATCCTGCTGTCGTTTACCAATGGCATGCTCTTCGCCTCACCATTGATACTCAAATGGATGCAGCGCCGGTCGGTCAAACAATCGGTCCGCATCGGGTTTGCCGCAGCAGCCACCTGTTTCGTACTTGCGACCGTGGTTTCACCCCTGCCGTGGGCCGCTGTTGCCGTGATGGTGGTGGGGTCAATGTGGATGATCGTGCTGGATATCTGTGCCGGGCTACCATTCCTGATGGCGGTGAAACCATCCGAGCGGACCGAGATGAGTGCCGTCTACAGCTCGTACCGCGATGTCAGCGGCATCCTGACCCCAGGTGCTGCTTGGGCCGTTTTGCTGGTGTTCCCAGTGGCAGGCATCTTTGCCGCAGGCGGCGCGGCGCTGGCAATTGCTTGGGTGATCGCAGCGCGTCTACATCCAAGGCTGGGCCAGCCCAAAACCCCTTTGCGTCCAAGCGAGTTGGTGCAGCCGCAAGCCGAAGCGGCTTAGGATTTCAGGCGATACCCTGTCTTCAACATCCACCAGGCCAAAAGGCAAACAGCTGTTGTTGCTCCTGAGCACACGGCAAACCCCAACAACGGGGAGCTATCCGATACCCCGATGACGCCAAATCGAACGCCATCGATCAGGTAAAACACCGGGTTCAAATGGCTGATCACGTTTAGAACCGGTGGCAGCGCCTCGACCGAATAGAATGTACCCGACAAAAAGGCCAAGGGCGTCACAATAAAATTGGTGATCGCCGCCATCTGATCGAATTTGTTGGCAAAGATGCCCGCGACAATTCCAAGGGCTCCCAGGAATGTTGCCCCCATAACCACAAACAGCAGTGCAACCAACGGGTGCTGAGGCACAATCCCCAAAACCAACGCAAGGGCCACGCTGATTGCAACAGCAACCAACAAACCCCGCGCTACACCACCTGCCAAATAGCCCAGCAATTGCTCGATGGCAGACAGCGGCGGCATCAGCGTATCAACGATATTGCCCTGAACCTTGGAAATCACAATCGAGGATGAGGTGTTCGCAAAGGCGTTCTGAATCACTGTCATGGTCAGAATGCCGGGCGCCAAAAAGGTAAGGAAGGGCACGCCCATGACGTCTCCCCGCTTTGACCCCACAGCGATTGTGAAAATCAACAGAAACAATCCAGCTGTCACCAAAGGCGCCAAAAGGGTCTGCGTCCAGACCACCATAAACCGCGCCATTTCACGGTGTGCAAGCGTGCGCAGACCCAACCAATTGACCCGTCCAAACCGGCGCTCGCCAAGCTCCATGAAATCCGACATTTGCCTTGCCTCGCGCTTTGCTGCGAATCTGATTCTAAGACGCCTTGTAACTCGGGGCGCAGTGATTAAAATAGGGCGCTGAGACAAATTCCGAAGGCGGCCGCGATGGGGGCCGCTTTCCCGCTTTGAAAGGCATGCCATGTCCTGGACCGACGAGCGCGTTGAACTGCTCAAGAAAATGTGGGGCGAGGGCCAATCGGCCAGCCAGATCGCCAAGGAACTGGGCGGCGTGACACGCAACGCCGTCATCGGCAAGGTGCATCGCCTGGGCCTGTCGAACCGCGCAACCAGCAACGCCTCGACCAAGGCCGAGCCTAAGGAAAAGGCCGCACCCGCCGCCAAGGCCGAACCGCGCGCTAAACCTGCGCCCAAGACCGAACCTGCGCGCAAGCTGACCGCTGAGCCTGCCCCCGCAGCCGAGGCTAAACCGATCCCGGCCCGCAAGCAGATCATCCCTGCTGGCCAGCCGTTGCCACCGCAGCCATCGGCGAATGAAATCAGCCCCGAGGCATTAGCCAAGGTCAATGAAGTTGAAAAGAAGGCCAAAAAATTGAGCCTGATGGAACTGACCGAACGCACCTGTAAGTGGCCGGTGGGCGACCCAGCCACCGAAGACTTCTGGTTCTGTGGCCTGCCCGTGCAACAAGGCAAACCCTATTGCGAGGCGCATGTTGGGGTGGCCTTCCAACCCATGAGCGCGCGCCGGGATCGCCGCCGCTAATCAACGGCATCGAAACCGAGCACCAAATCGAACATAGGCCCGCGCATCCGACGCGGGCCTTTTTCGTGGACCTCAAACAACAAAGCGCCCGTATGGACCCGGGCGCTTTGAGTGGTGTTGGTTCAGACAATCAGTTCTTGATCGGCGCACTGGGACGTAAACTTCGGGATCGTGCTGGTCGACGCATCCTTGCCTTCGATCCCCGGCCAGTTGCCTTGTGCCAAGTTCAGGTTGCCGGGAATGTCTTCTTCCCAGAACCCTACGACGACATCAGTGATGTTCAGATACAGCTTGTCATCAACGATCCGCCACAGGTTCGGGTTGCCGTGCACCTTGCCACCCTTGGAGACACCATAGGCGCAGTGGCCGTCGTATTGCGGCGCATAGAACGCGGGGTTGGCCACAAACGCGTCCCGGTTGGCCTCGGTCGAGAAGGCAAAGGTCGAGCCGTTGTAATCAGCGGTGATATCGGTACGGCCCTTGATGCCTTCGGGCTGTGACTGTCCGACCGCTACCTGATCCAGACTGCGGTAGGCGACTACATCGTAGCCTGAAACGGCAAAGCCGGTTTCATCAACGTATTGGGGGCCTGCAAGTGCAGGCAGAGCGAACATCGAGGCGGCGGCAAAAGCCAGGGCAAAACGTTTCATGGCGGGGTCCTGTCTGGGTTCAAATCTCGTGGCGCCCGGCATCTGTACCGGCCGTTCCCAAACAATATGTGAAAATTTCAATCTGCGAAGGGGGTTAACGCGGCTGTGAGAGCGCACGAGATTTCGTGAACAAGACGCCCCGTTTTGTTTCAATGTTCCCCTTGCCCCTGCCGCGCGGTTGGACTTTGATCACCCTCGGACTAGCTCGGAACCGGGGCAAGAGACCCCAATCAGATACGGATGAAACGCGACATGAGCGATGACACGACCTACACCCCACCCAAAGTCTGGACTTGGGACGCCGAAAGCGGCGGACGCTTTGCCAACATTAATCGCCCTATTGCAGGCGCTACTCACGACAAGGATCTGCCAGTCGGTAAACACCCGCTGCAGCTTTACTCGCTGGCGACACCCAACGGGGTCAAGGTTACGGTGATGCTCGAAGAGCTGCTGGCCCTTGGACACGAGGGCGCTGAATATGACGCCTGGCTGATCAACATTGGCGAAGGTGAGCAGTTCGGATCGGGCTTTGTCGGGGCCAACCCAAATTCCAAGATCCCCGCGATGATGGATCATTCGGGCGAAACACCCGTGCGCGTTTTCGAATCTGGTTCGATTCTGGTGCATCTGGCCGAAAAGTTCGACGCCTTCCTACCCAAGGAGGGCGCAGCGCGGACCGAGGTGATGAACTGGCTGTTCTGGCAGATGGGCAGCGCACCTTACTTGGGCGGCGGCTTTGGTCATTTCTATGCTTATGCACCCGAGAAATGGCAGTATCCAATCGACCGCTTTGCGATGGAAACCAAACGCCAGTTGGATGTGCTGGATCGGCAATTGGCCGAAACGGCGTTCATCGCAGGGCCCGAATACACCATTGCCGACATGGCGATCTGGGCCTGGTATGGTCAACTGGTTCTGGGGCGTCTTTATGATGCCGCCGAGTTCCTGGACGTGACCAGCTACGAGAATGTTCTACGATGGGCCAAAGACATCGATGCCCGTCCCGCCGTAAGCCGGGGCCGAATGGTGAACCGGGCTTTTGGCGAACTGCACACACAGCTGCGCGAGCGCCACGACGCCGGAGACTTCGAAACCAAGACGCAGGACAAGCTCGAACCGGCCGAAGAATAGAGCGGACGCGCGAGGACCGGAGGGGCATGACCGCGTTGCGACCATGCCCCTCCGGTCCTCGCGCCCCTCACTTCAATCTCGGCGGTTTGTCTGGATCGCTGCCTGGCGCTACTTGTTGGTATTCTGACACTACGCGTTCGGGGATATCAAACTTGAGACCTGTTACAGTCAGCTTGGACACCACAGGGTCTGATTGCGAAAAAAATCCAACATCCAGAGCAGCAGCATCCACACCAGAGAAGGTCAATGCTTCCGAAACCGCTTTGGCCAGAGCCCCTTGGGCCTCTGGAATGGCATCGACAAAGGCCAGCAGGTGCCCTTTTCCTCCGCCTTGATAACTGACACCAACCAAGTATGCCGCACGTGCCAATCCTTGCGCAGTTGTCAATTTCGTATCCAAAGACGACACAAATGCCTCGGGTAATCCTCGCGGCACTGTCACGCTTTCGATATGGGATTGCACTTCTTCCGGGCTGTTCTCTAACGTTTCTTGTAACCACGACAGCGCATCGGACGGGATCAGAACCGAGGATGGCGCCACTTCCAGATTCAGACCTAGTCCGAGCCCCTGCCCTGCCAGCATTGCCGTCAGAACACGCCCAGAAAGCGCCGCATATGGCGCGGGTTGTCCGACGAATTGGGCTAGTCGCTCTTCGCGATCAAACGCCAGCACAAACCGCCCGTCTTCCACCTCGAACACCTCGGGTGAAATGTTGTTGCCATCAGCCTCTTCGGTCAACAACACGTAGAGCTCGCTATCTCCCAGCCTCTCAAAGAAACCAAGTCGCGCAGTGTCATCCCCCGGACTGGCCTGCATCTTGGCATGAGCGACATCGATGGGCGTTGTTTCAGTCATTCAGCACCTTTTGTACACGGGCTCGCAGAACCGGCAGTAACTCGGTTTCGAACCATGGGTTCTTTTTCACCCACGCCGTATTGCGCCAGGAAGGATGAGGCAAGGTAAAGACGTCAGGTGCGTGATTTCGCCATCCCGCGACTGTTTCCGTTACCGATCCCTTTGCAGACATGTGAAACTTGTGCGCGTAACCACCGACCAAAACCGTCATCCGAATTCTGTCCAACCCCTGCATGACCTTGGAATGCCAGGTTTTGCCACAGATCGCAGGTGGCGGAAGGTCGGATTTCTTCGCGTCATACCCTGGAAAACAAAAGGCCATGGGTACGATTGCAACTCGATTCTTGTCATAGAAGGTCTGCTCATCCATTCCCAACCAGTCGCGCAGCCGATCGCCCGAAGGATCCGTAAAGGGCCTCCCAGAGTTGTGAACCCGCGCACCCGGCGCCTGCCCGGCAATGAGAATGCGAGCGTCCTCCCTGAACCAGACGACGGGGCGCGGTTCATGGGCCGAGGCTGTTTGTGAAAATCGATCCTTGCACAAGGTACAGCTTCGGATTTCGGCCTTGAGAGGAGACAGGGATGCCAAAAAACTAATCCTTCTTCCGGCTTGTCATTGTTTACACTCAAAATTCACAATAGAATCGCTGTGGTTCCGGTCCAGAGCCCGGTGCGCTGCACACGATCAATTGTTCACTCGATGTAAACAATATGTTTGTTAGCTCTGTGATGAAGTTCGGCGAACTCTATCTTATTTGACATCGATCCATCACGAGACCGCGACGCACGATGAATATTTGTTTCACATTTCGACATAATGTGGCCAAAATCGCTTTGTAGACCGGCAAACGCACCCCGCGAAGAGGGTTTGCCAGCGATAACCGACCAATGAGCCGAAAAAAGGCAGCAGCAGTAAACCGATGTTAGAATTCGATAGCGTCAGCAAGTCGTTCTGGACCGGCAGTCATCGCAAGGTGATCCTGGATCGGGTTTCTTTTCGGGTGGAGCTGGGTAAATCGCTTGGGGTTCTCGCTCCGAATGGCACTGGCAAGACAACGCTAGTCAACATGATCGCCGGGCTGGAAAAACCTGACGAAGGGGAAATCCGCCGTCATTGCAATATCTCGTTCCCTCTTGGTTTCATGGGTGGGGTTGTTGGACGTGTGTCCGCAATGGAAAACTCTCGTTACATTGCAAAACTTTACGGAATGGACCCCGATTACGTCGAGGCGTATTGCCGGTGGCTTTGTGGACTAGGCGAGTATTTCGATCAGCCTCTTGGAACCTACTCATCAGGCATGCGGGCACGGTTTTCGTTTGCCTTGATGCTGGCACTTGATTTTGACATGTATCTGATCGACGAGGGGATGCCGGGCTCGACTGATGTGGAATTTAACAAACGCGCTGGATCCATCCTTGAGGAGCGTTTGAGAACCACCACGATTATCATTGTTTCGCATCAAGCCGAAACTCTCCAGAAATTTGCTCGCCAGTCCGCGGTGTTACTGGACGGGCATCTGCACATGTTTGACACCTTGGAAGAGGCAAAGCAGCTCTATGACTACGAAACCCAAGGCTAAAAAGTTTAGAATCCGTCGAAACCCGAACACTCCGACTAATGAGCCGGAGGCTGCAACGCCGGGGCCTGCTTCGGCAACGACCACACGCGCTCAGCCAACCGCAAGATCAGATGAGGCCGTCCAACAGCAAGCCTCGCAGACCAGCGGAGCTGCACCTTCCATGGAGGGACAGGTTTCCTCCTCGCGTGAAACCGGCGCCGAAACAGATATCGAAGCGATCAAGCGTGAGGGTCTAACCGGACGTCAGCTTCGCATGGCCCGCAGAGTGGCCCAAAAGCACAATCTTCCTGCGACGTCTGACTATGACGCAATTCGACTTTTGCGGCAAAAGGGGATCGACCCACTCAAGCGATCAAACATGCTGGAGCTTGTTGTTCCTAAATCCGAAAACAACGCAGTTCCGGACAATCAAGACGCGGAAGAAGCGGCCAAAATTCAACTGCCTCAGACGATAGCGCCCCAAAAGCAGACCCTGCCCTCGACCGAGTTAAGCCCTGCTGAACGTCGCAATCAGGAAATCGGACAAATACAGCAGGATATCGCGCGCCGTCGACGCAGAAAGCTCATGCTTTTGATGACGAGGTTGACCGCATTTGTGTTCCTGCCAACTCTCATCGTGGGCTGGTATTTCTATGTCGTTGCGACACCGATGTATTCCTCGAAATCCGCTTTCCTGATCCTGCAAGCTGACAATGCCAGCGGGATCGGTGGGCTGTTGTCCGGGACCCAATTCGCGACAAGTCAGGATCTCGATTGCGGTTCAAGAATATCTCGAGTCCAAAGAAGTCATGCTTCGGCTGGATCGGGACGTCGGCTTCAAATCGCAGTTCGCTGAAGAATGGATTGATCCTATTCAACGCCTGGCCCCTGACGCGACGAATGAAACCGCCTACAAAGTTTATTCCCGCAACGTGAAAATCGGATATGATCCGACAGAAGGCGTTATCCGGATGGAGGTTATTGCACCCGATCCGGTGGTGGCGGCTGAATACTCGGAGAAGCTGATCTCTTACGCCGAGTCGCGCGTCAACGACCTGTCTGTAAAAAAGCGCTCAGATCAGATGAAAGACGCGGAAGAAAGTCTTGAGATTGCCGAGGGCAAACGCCGCGAGGCTCAAGAAAGTCTGGTAGAATTACAAATCAAGGGCGCTCTGCTTGATCCCGAAGGAGTGATCACCAGCCTCCGCAGTCGTATCAATACGGTCGAGATTCAGTTGCAAGAGAAAGAGTTGGAACTGGCCGCATTGCTGGACAACGCTCGCCCCAACCGCGCCAAAGTCGATGGTGCACGCGGAGACGTCCAACGCCTGCAGGCCGTTCTGGATGACCTGAATGCACAGATGACCGATGCTCTCGAACGGCGAAAATTCGCTGGCGCAGTTGGCCGTTCGAATTCAGATGGCCCAAGCCGACCTTGTGACACGCGACGCCATGCTGCAATCGTCTTTGCAGCAAATGGAAACCACGCGGATGGAGGCCAATCGCCAAGTGCGCTACCTGACCACATCAGTTTATCCGGTGCCTAGCCAAGAACCCAGCTATCCGCGTGCCTTCGAAAATACGATTTTGGCATTTCTGGTATTTTCCGGTATTTACCTGATGATCTCGCTTACAGCGTCCATCCTTCGTGAACAGGTATCATCGTAATCTCATGAAACATGTCCCAGTCGCCGATCTGAAGATCGGCAATGACCTACCGCTCACCATCATTGCGGGCCCTTGCCAGCTGGAAAGCGCAGACCATGCGCAGATGATTGCTGGCACTATGAAAGAAGCCTGCGACGCCGTTGGGGCGCAGTATGTGTTCAAAGGGTCGTTTGACAAAGCAAATCGCACGTCCGTCAATGCAGCCCCGGCCTTGGGAATGGACAAGGGATTAGCGGTTCTGCAATCGGTCAAAGACAGCATCGGCGTGCCCGTGACCACAGATGTTCACGAAAAAGAACAATGCGCGCCGGTGGCCGAGGTTTGCAACATCCTACAAATCCCGGCATTCCTGTGCCGCCAAACCGCCCTGCTCAAGGCGGCAGGTTCGACCGGTGCGACGGTGAATGTCAAAAAGGGTCAGTTCTTGGCCCCTTGGGACATGGTCAACGTCGCGGCCAAGATCGAAAGCACCGGCAACGAGAAAATCATGCTCACCGAACGCGGTGTAAGCTTTGGCTACAACCGGCTAGTGGTTGATCCGCAGTCTCTGCCGGAAATGGCGCGCACCGGCTATCCGGTCATCATGGACGCCACACACACCGTAGCCCAACCTGGCGGCCTGGGTGGGTCATCCGGTGGGCAGCGCGAGTTTGCTCCAATCATGGCTCGGTTCGCGGTGGCAATCGGCGTCGCTGGGGTTTTCATGGAAACTCATCAGGATCCTGACAATGCCCCCTGCGACGGGCCGAACATGATCTTCCTGAACCAGATGCCTGCGCTTATTAAGTCGTTGATGGACTTCGACGGCCTTGCTAAGGCAAACCCCATTAAGATCTGATCCATACAGAGAAAATTAACATGACCAAACCCCTTCCCGAGGTGACACCAAACACCTGGAAGTTCTTGCGCGATGCAATGATCAAACCCACGGGCTTTCGTGAGTACGACGCCCGCTGGAAGTTCCCCGAAGAGATCAACCTGCCCGGCATGACGGCCCTTGGCCTGGGCTTGGGCACACAGATGCACAAGCGCGGGATCGAGCCGGTGATCGCTGTCGGCAACGACTATCGCGACTATTCTCTGAGCATCAAAAATGCGCTGATTCTAGGGCTAATGCAGGCTGGGATTCAGGTCAAAGACATCGGGCCTGCGGTCTCTCCGATGGCGTATTTTGCGCAATTCCATCTTGATGTCCCTGCTGTCGCCATGGTCACCGCCAGCCATAATCCAAACGGCTGGACTGGGGTTAAGATGGGCTTTGATCGTCCGCTGACCCATGGCCCGGACGAGATGGCCGAGCTGCGTGATATCGTTCTTAGCGGCGAAGGCGTACCCCGCGCAGGCGGATCATACGAATTCGTCGATGGTGTGAAAGAAGCTTATATCGACGACCTGGTTGGGGATTTCAAAATGTCCCGCCCGCTCAAGGTTGTTTGCGCCACCGGCAATGGCACTGCAGCGGCGTTTGGGCCCGAGGTTTTCGAGCGCATCGGGGTCGAAGTTGTGCACAGCCACACCGAACTCGACTACACCTTCCCCAACTACAACCCCAACCCCGAAGCAATGGAGATGCTGCACGACATGTCGGCATCGGTCAAAGCATCTGGTGCGGATATGGCGCTTGGGTTTGATGGCGACGGTGACCGTTGCGGTGTGGTGGATGACGAGGGAGAAGAGATCTTTGCCGACAAGGTCGGCGTGATTATGGCCCGCGATCTGTCCAAGCTTTATCCTAACGCGACATTTGTGGCGGATGTGAAATCCACCGGCCTGTTCGCCAGCGATCCTGAATTGCAGGCAAACGGCGTGACAGCGGATTACTGGAAAACCGGCCACAGCCACATGAAACGACGGGTCAAGGAAATTGGCGCTCTGGCAGGGTTCGAGAAATCCGGTCACTACTTTTTGGCCGAGCCGGTCGGGCGCGGCTACGACTGCGGCATGCGCGTGGCCGTCGAGATCTGCAAGCTGATGGATCGCAACCCTGACAAAAGCATGTCGGACCTGCGCAAGGCCTTGCCCAAGACCTGGTCGACACCCACCATGTCTCCCTATGCGGCTGACACCGAGAAATACGACATCCTGGCGCGGCTGGTGGACAAGCTGGTGGCCAAACATGACGCCGGTGAAACTCTGGCAGGCCGAACGATCAAAGAGGTTGTCACCGTCAACGGTGCTCGCGTGATCCTGGACAATGGCAGCTGGGGGCTGGTGCGCGCCTCGTCCAATACGCCCAATCTGGTGGTGGTGTGTGAAAGCAGCGAAAGCGAAGCGGAAATGCGCGCGATCTTTGCAGACATCGACGCGGTGATCCGCACCGAACCCGGTGTAGGCGACTATGACCAGACCATCTAAGCGAAAGAAGGGGCGCTCCCGCCCCCTCAAAGACCTCTCTGACGAGAGCCCATTTCGGGGTTGGGCCGGGCCGCGCGTTCCGCGCGGCGGCCTGCATGCAGCCGACAAGGGTACGAGCCGCCCCCTGCCCGTTCTGCATCAATCGAGCCCAAAGAGCTTCAGCACGCCTTTCTTGGCCTCATCCTCGAGCCGGTCCTTGATCAGCTCTTCGATGTCATGATCTTCGGTCACGGTGACATCCAGCTCCTGCCCAAGTTTCTCGAGCGCCCGGTCCTTGGCTTCTTGCTCGATCTTGTCGATCTCAACCCCGGCTGCAGCCTCGATCACCTGGCTCAGATCCGGTTTGATGGCCGGATCTGCCCAAGGCCCCACGACGCGCACCGGGATCGAAAGCCCCTTACCTGCATTTGCCCGCAAAGCCACGGGCGTGAACAGATAGTCGATATCCCTTTTGCCCAGACCAACCCGGCCCGCCCCGTCGGCGCGGTAATTGTCGAGTTGCAGCAGCAGATCGCGGTTATCCAGATTGCCATTCTGCATCGTGAAGCTCGCCGTCAAGCTGTTGAACACGGTCGTCCCACCCGAACCGCTTCCTGTCCCCATCAGCCCATCCAGATCGATGCCCGAGATCACCCCTTGTCCCATTTGTATGCTCCCATGGCCGGATAGAGAGTGCATGATGGTATCTTCGGTTTCGCCCACGCCCAGAAATTCAAAACTGCCATCAAGCTTGCCTGACAGTTGGTCGATGTCAGCCAGCGTGACCATAGCATCGCGCGCCTCGATCCCATTCATCCGCAGTTTGCCACCCACGGAAAGGCCATTGCGATTGTTGGCTACAAGCTGACCAGTCACCATGCCACCAAACACCGATACGGGTGATAACTTCAGAACGGCCCGCGCGCGATCCAATTCCAAGGTCAGATCACTTGCGCCGAGCGTGAGCGCGGAAGTCTCGATCGCATCCGCCGTCAACCGGATGCTGCCGTTGGCCAGCGTCAGCGCCGACGCATCGATTGGATCATTGGACCAACCACTCGCCGTTGCTGCGCCGTCATTGGCCGCGCTGCCCCCTTCGCCTGATGTCAGGCTAGTCAGATCGAGGGTACCGGTTGAAAGCCGCGCAATGATCCGTGGCGGATCAGCTACGAAAATATCGGCGTTCCCTGCAAAAGAGTTCTGATCCAGCGTGGCTTGCAACCCGCGCAACGCAAGCTTGCCGTCCTGCGTGTAAGTGATCTGCGCCGAAACCTCAGCCACTTGCCCCAACCCCTTGGGCAAGCTGACACCCTGCTGCCCAAAAGCAGCCAGCATACGGGCCGTATCTTTGGACGACAGTATGGCCTGCCCCGCGATCTCGCCCTTGCTGCTGACCTTTCCGGTATAGCTGACCGTTGTCTCAGGTGCTGTCATCGAGAAGATCAAGTCTGACACACGGCCCGCCGCAAACCCCGGAAAATCAGGAAGGGTCATCGCCACATCAATGGTATCCTCACCCAAAGCCAAGCTCGCGTCGACCTGCAGCGGAGCAGTTGGGTTCGGCCAACGCGCCTTGAGTGTGACACCGTCAAAATCCAGGTCACGCTGGCCCTCTTTGATATGTACAAGCCGAGCGTTGCGCAGTTCCAACTTCTCCAGCGTGACACCAAAGGCGTTTCCTGTCGACGCCGCCAACGTCCCGCTCCCCGATTCAGTCGCCGTGCCCGACGAAGTCGAGAAGTTCCAGTTTTGACGCCCTGCAGACTCTTCCAGACGCAGTACAGGGTTTTGGACAATAACCCGCTTGATCTGAACCTCACCAGACATCAAAGGCGCTGCGGCAACGCCGATCGACAAGGCATCAGCCGTCAGCATCGGCGCATCGCTGGCCCAATCCGCATTGCCAACGGTCACTGCCCCGGTCTCGACCCCCAGAACGGGCCAGAGAGTGACCTTGACGTCCGTGCCGAAGTCCACGTCACGCCCGGTGTGCGCCTTGATCTGGTCTGCGGCGAGCGAGGCGATCTTATCACCCGGCAACATCAGCAGAACGCCCACAATCAGCCCCACGACGACAATCAGGATCACACCGATCCGAACCAACCACCCCATGACACTGCTCCTTAACCGTCTTTTACCTCATTCTATGCCAGCGCGCTCCATTGGGCACAACATTTGCAAGGGCCTTCAAACCCCACTATACGCGCGAGCATGAGCACGAACCCGCCAAATCTCCGCCCCGACCTTGCCCCTGCCGCCCGAATGACCGAGCAGCCCCGTGCAGGCCAGCCAACGATTGGAATGGTGTCCCTGGGATGCCCCAAGGCGCTGGTGGACAGCGAACGCATCCTGACCCGGCTGCGGGCCGAAGGCTATGGCGTCTCCCCCGACTATTCAGGCGCAGACGCTGTAATTGTGAACACCTGCGGGTTCCTGGATTCGGCCAAGGCCGAGAGCCTCGATGCAATCGGCGAAGCGCTGACCGAGAACGGCAAGGTCATCGTGACCGGCTGTCTTGGGGCCGAACCAGATTACATCCGCGAACATCACCCCCGCATCCTGGCCGTCACCGGCCCGCATCAATACGAACAGGTGCTGGATGCGGTGCATGACGCGGTGCCGCCCTCTCCTGATCCGTTCGTCGACCTGCTGCCCGCCAGCGGGGTCAAGCTGACGCCGCGCCACTACAGTTACCTCAAGATTTCCGAGGGCTGTAATCACAAGTGCAAGTTCTGCATCATTCCCGACATGCGCGGCAAGCTCGCCAGCCGCCCGGCCCATGCGGTACTGCGCGAGGCTGAGAAACTGGTGGATGCCGGCGTGCGCGAGCTGCTGGTGATTTCGCAGGACACATCGGCCTATGGCCTAGACCGCAAGTACGACACCAACCCGTGGAAAGACGGCGACGTGCGCAGCCACATCACCGATCTAACGCGTGAACTGGGCAAACTGGGCAACGCCAAAGACCTCTGGGTGCGACTGCATTATGTCTATCCCTACCCGTCCGTGCGCGAGTTGATTCCGCTGATGGCGGACCCGGACAATGCTGTGCTGCCCTATCTGGACATCCCGTTCCAGCACGCCCACCCGGATGTTTTGAAACGCATGGCCCGACCGGCCGCGTCTGCCAAAACGTTGGACGAGATCGCCGCCTGGCGCGCGGTCTGCCCCGACATCACCCTGCGCTCGACTTTTATCGTGGGCTATCCGGGCGAGACCGAGGCCGAATTCCAGTATTTGCTGGATTGGATGGACGAGGCGCAATTGGACCGCGTTGGATGCTTCCAATACGAAAACGTCGACGGCGCGCGGTCGAACGACCTGCCGGGTCATGTCCCGGCCGAGGTCAAACAGGACCGCTGGGACCGCTTCATGGAGAAGGCGCAGGCGATTTCTGAGGCCAAGCTAGAGGCCAAGGTCGGTCAGGTCATGGACGTGATCGTGGACGACATCGACGAAGACGGCGTCGCCACCTGCCGCACCAAGGCCGACGCGCCAGAGATCGATGGGAACCTGTTCATTGACGAAGGGACAGAAGGGTTGAGCGTTGGCGAGATCGTGACCGTTGAAGTTGATGAGGCAGGGGAGTATGATCTTTGGGGTAAATTATTACCCCAGCGTTAACCTAGTGGGAATTGCGTTTGTAGGGACGGCTTAAAATTTCCCTTGGCGCGCTTCCAGATCAGCCTCGTCCTCAATTGCTTGGATATCCACATCCTGTTGAGGTGCCTTCATTCTTGGAGCAGGTTTTCGCCAAGACACTAGATTCTGCCCAAATTCCCGGTAGAAATCTGGAACCAATTCTTCCAATTCGGTAATGAAATTCGCCTGTTGGGTGAATCTCGCACCAAGACGCCGTGCTACAAATATGTGGAAGCTGACAACTTGCATTCCAATTTTGTCTTTTTCACAGAGATCAGGGTCTTCTACTAGTTCAGCGTAAGAAAACTGGGTGTCTTCGCTCCTGCCTGGCCAAGTTAAGCGAATAAATAGGTGCTCATTGCTTTCGGATTTAATTTGCCTCAAGAGCCAATTTAGACGCGCTTTTGAGGATTTTTTATCCTCCGGTGCTCTCAAAAGCATTCCAACTTCGACTGTTCTGCGGTTCAAGTCGGCAACGATATCCAAAGGCGCGGCTGCATTTGGAATTTCGAAACTCACTTTGAGCTGTTGCGCTTCACGTAGAAGCATTAGTTCATCTTTTTGTCGATCTGCCGGGTCTTTCGCGTGTTTGCGCGACAATCTCTCCCTTACAGTGGTTTCGGTTTGACGGCTCAAGATTAAAGACAAATCCTTGGTTTCTTGATGCCAAGCCTCCAAAACTACCGCTGCTTCAGGCGACTTAGTCGCGACTTTTCCACCTGCGGAAATCAGTTTGTTGAGTTCTCCCCATTCCGGAGGCATCCGATCAAACCCTCGGATACCTGCACTTTCGTGTGTCAGAAACCGTCTAAGTTCATTCAGAAGAACCCTCTGGTCTTCATCTGCCACTCCTTCGTTGCTGATCAAAAGGTCTGCGGTTGTCAGGATAAACATCCAAGACCAATGAAAAACCGGAATCTTGGAACGGCTTTTTCTAACGTCTTCCAAAGGATGGTTGTCAGGTAGGGTTGCGAACTGGTTTGAGATCGTGATGACACAGTCAATCTCGTTTTCTTTGGCGAGATTTCGATATCGTTCGATTTGTTCTGTTGTCAGAGGGTTGTTACCAACTTTGGTCTCTATCATTGCGCGCCATTCACGTGTACCGGTTTTGACAACAATCAATCCATCTGGTCGATCTTTCCCCTCACTCTTCTGTCCCTTGAACACAACTTCGGTGTAGGTGTCGATTTTTGACCGTTTCCCAACCCGTTGCCCTAAGGTGGCAAGCAGATCATTCCCGAATTCCTCTACTTTCGATATGCAAGCCAGAACAATTGACGTAGTACGTCCTTCCTTTGAAGTGTTTGAGAGAACAGGAAACAATCTCGCTGGCTCTCCACTTTTCAAATATTCAGGACGATCCATCACCAAACTCCTTTTATACTATGCTCGAAGTATGAAACAGAATCCTCCTTTTGCAACCCAGAAGAGAAAAATAAGTCAGCGCCAACACTAGGTGGGTGCGTAAGCGCCCTCCCGGGGGAAAGTCGGGCGCGGCTTTTGCTTTGCAAAAGCATGCTAGAAGCGGGTAGTGCTCTCAAACCAGCCCCACCAGAACCACCACCCAAGCCACGCCAGCAGCCACCGCCGTCAACGCAACCCCCGCACTGGCCGCGTCCTTGGCTTGCCCGGCCAGTTCGTGATGTTCGGTTGATGTGTGGTCCACCGCGCGCTCGATGGCGGTGTTGAACAGTTCGGCCACCAACACCAAAATGCCAAGCACCAGGATCAGAGCGCGCTCGCCGGAACTCAGCGGCAGCCACAGCGCCAGCCCGCCCGAGATCAGGTTGGCCCAGACCCAAACCCGGAACGAATATTCCTCTCGCCAGGTCACCGCCAGGCTTAGCCCAACTCCAGATCGTCCGGTCCTTCAACCGCTCAAAGAAATTTCGCATGGGTCCTCCGCTCGATCAGACGTCAGTACCGCACATAGGACGGCATCTTGCCCCTAGACTATCAATCAGAGCGCTGCGCGCTATGGTGGATTTATGACATCAGCCATCCAAGGAGAGCCAAATGTCCGATGTGCCCATTATCGCTCAAAAAGCCCCATATCCGGTAGAGGTAACCGAGGGAAAGACCTATTTCTGGTGCGCCTGCGGGAAGTCCCAAAAACAACCCTTCTGCGATGGGTCCCACAAGGACACCAGCCTGACTCCTGTCAAATACACGGCAACTGCTGATAAAAAAGTCTTCTTTTGCGGCTGCAAAGCCAGTGGAAAGTTCCCTTTATGCGACGGCAGCCACTCCAAGCTTTGACCGCCGCAACGGGGTAACGTGCTGACAGGTTTCCAAGACGCTTCCACACTCGAGACATCCCGGCTGTATCCAGATCATTCGCGACCTTCGGCTCAGCGCCGCGTACAGCGCGGCGCCCGGCCCAACGGGAGGAGATGTTTCCACGGAAACATCGACGACGGGCGGGAGTGCCCCGCTACTGTTCCTGATCTTGACGGAGGTTGTTTAGCATCTTTGCATTAGCACAATGCATGGGGGCCTCATCCGCGATAGTGGTCTGTTCTGCCAACCACGCCTGGCACGTATCTGCACAACTTGCCCGTCGGCAGTTGGTTACCATTCGTGCATAGTCCGGTTCGGAAAGGTGCCCCATTGCCATCGCATCAGTCAGTGACACCCCGATGCATCGTGCCACCGAACGTGTCAGCCAGAAATGGCGATTGATAGGGCCAAGGCTGTCACGTGTGGTCATGAGTTTGCTCTATTTTGGTGCCAACGCTGCAAACAGTTCTGCGTTACGACAATATTCCGGCGTAGCTGACGCGCTATCGTTGGCGTCCAGCCATTGCGAACAATGTTCGGGATTGGTGCAATTGGTACAGCTGAGAACCGCGTCGCTGATCTCGTCGATCGATACATGGCCGCGCAGCGCCTGTTCTTCTAGATCAATGCCACGGGTTGTAGCCATTCGATCGACCAAGTCTGCGTGGCGTCTAAGTTGTTCAGGGTTGTGCATCGGTTTCATCCTCTGATCGCGCGTGTCACCTTGGATAAGGTAGCGCCCCTTCCGAACACCGCATTGATTCAGATCAATGAGGGATTTTCTGGTCATCAAAGTAAGCGCGCACCGCATCCTGTACCCGGCGAAACCGGTCCCCTCCCAATTTTTTTCCGCCATACCAACGTGTGACGACGATCAAGTGATCAGAAAGCCCCGCCCGTTCCATCATCCGCAGGATCACAATTCCCGCTCCGCCTTCACCGTCGTCGGCCTTCAGAGCACCTTGGGGAAGTATCGCAGCCCAAGTGTTATGTGTTGCCTTGGCATAGGAACGGTCTTGTTTGAGTTCGGCCAGCACGGCGTCAACCTCAGCCCGGCTGGTCACCGATGCTCCCGTCACCGCATATTTTGAACCGCGATCAGTAAGAACCACACCCAATCGGTTCAATTTGCTCATTGAATGAACCCCAATTCCTCTGAAACCGCCTGTACGACGTCTTGACGCTCAGTGTTGGGTGGATGCGTCCCAAGGAACCTGTTCCCCGGGTCAGGCAGACGTGCAAAAAACTCGGCCCCGCGTAGGGGATTGTACCCGGCGTTGGCCGTTATGACCGACCCCATTGCATCTGCCTCTAGCTCGAATGACTTGGAAAATATCCGCGAACCGACAAACTCACCTAACTCCTGGGCCTCCTCGATCGCATTCTCCGATCCACCTCGCTCGGCCTCGAGCGTGCCAAAGTATTCAGCGCCCAAGGCCGCCACCTCTTCGGTCTTCGAAGTGTGACCCAAGATATGATGAGAGGCTTCGTGGCTCATGACAAATGCCAACTCATCAGCGTTGCGGACTTCTTGGAGAATGCCAATGTTGAACCTGAGAACCGGCGTACCATCCTCGGCTTCGAACATAAAAGCATTCGAAGGTTCCTTGGGGTCCAGATCGACAACCATGACAAAAGCACACCGGACGCCGCGCGCATGGCGACGACACATCTGCTCAGCTGCTGGCACGACCTTGCTTCGCACTTCGCGAAACATTGCAGTTTCCGGTGCTGTCGCGGGGTCGAACTTTTCAGGTTGCTCAGCGCCTTCAGTCAGATAGATCGTGGATGGTTGGGTACATGCTGACACCAACAGGGCTAGCATCAAAAGCATTCGACGCATGCAAAATGCCTCTCTCCATCACGAACATCTCAAAGGTAGAGCGATTGCCCCAGCGGTACCACCCCGAAAACGCTGGTCTTCGGGTTGCATTGCTTCGATCGTATGGGCACTGTGGTCGCATGTTTACGATCGAGCACGAATTCGACGCTACCGTTATCACTCTTGTGGACGAAGGCGAAACACCACTCCAGGAAGATATAACAATCAACAGCTTTGCCGAATGCGTTACGCTGGAGCAATTCGACCCGCGCACTGACAGCGTGCAGAAGGTCACACTGTCTCCTGAACAGCTCCGCGATCTGGCAGCAGCATTGGATTTACCCGAAGGGGTATATCAACTTCGCCTGACGCCGGACGAGGGGTAATGGCAGAGTTTCAGATGTACGGCAGAACATTGTTTGATCAGCATCGCCCTTGCGTGATCTGGCGAAAATGACCTTCAAAGGCGTAAGTTTGATCTGGTGATTGACCGCGGTCTGATGGTTAGGCTGGGCTGAACTTTGAAGCTGTTAGCAAAGGGAAGCAAAAGACATGAAAACCGGCTTCTACTGGGACGAAAGATGTTTCTGGCACAGTGGTGGGAACTATGCGTTCACTTTGCCGGTGGGCGGATTGGTTCAACCACTGGCCGCAGGTGGGTTTCCGGAAAATCCAGAAACCAAGCGTCGCTTGATGAACCTGATGAACGTCACCGGGATTACTCACGACCTCGATATGCGCGGTGCATCCGTTGCCTCTCGCACGGATCTGCTCAGAGTTCACCCTGCCAATTACCTTGATGAGTTTAAGAAGCTCTCGGATGGCACCGGAGGAGAGCTTGGGCGTCGCACACCATTCGGGTCAGGTGGGTATGAGATTGCGGCCCTTTCGGCGGGTTTGTGTTTGAACGCAGTCGAGGCCGTATGGACCGGGGACTTACCCAACGCATATTCGCTCTCTCGCCCTCCCGGGCACCATTGCCTGCCAGACTTTCCAAACGGGTTCTGTCTACTTGCCAACATCGCCATCGCAGTCGAGGCCGCCAAAGCCAATCACGGTCTTGGGCGGGTCGCCGTCGTAGACTGGGATGTACATCACGGTAACGGGACCGAAGGTATTTTTTATGATCGTCCTGACGTGTTGACCATCTCGATGCATCAGGAAGGCAATTATCCGATGGATACCGGAGCCTTGGGGGACCGCGGCGAGAGCGATGGTCTGGGATATAATCTGAACGTGCCCCTGCCTGCGGGAGCGGGCCACACGGCTTATATGGCAGTGATGGATCAGATTGTGCTGCCAGCGCTCGACGCGTTTAAGCCCGAAATGATCATTGTAGCCTGTGGCTATGACGCTTCGGGTGTAGACCCGCTGGCCCGAATGCTGGCCACCTCTGATACGTTCCGGCAGATGACACTCAAAACCAAAGCTGCCGCTGAACGTTTGTGCTCGGGTAAGTTGGTCCTCGTGCACGAGGGCGGGTATTCCGAAGTCCACGTTCCTTTTTGCGCTCATGCAGCACTTGAGGCCTTGTCAGGCAGCAACGTTCACGCGCCCGACCCCCTCGCCGAAGTGCTGGACGCCCGCCAACCCTCTACCCGGTTTGAATGTTTTCTGCTGGAATTGATTGGGGACATGGCTCGTGAGTTAAACCCGAGGGCCATTTAGCCCCATTGATCAGAACTCGTCCCCACGCGGTCCACGATAGTAGTCTCGCCGCGCTTGCCGTTCGGCATCTGTTCGACCGGGCGGCGGTGGTGAGCCTGACGAAAATACCGGGTTAGTCGCCCCGACACTCACAGACCCTGAAACGGTTGGTTGACAGGCAGACAATGCCACCAAAGCGCCAACAAGAAGGGGTAGATGTTTTAACATGAATGGCCTCGCAACTCAGTTGCATTCATACGTATCTGGCATCAAAGGTTGAAAACAACCCGGTTCGCCCTGCCCTAACGCGGTATTTACTCTTGAAACTTGGTTCCTGCTAACCGAAATACAAGTCAACCAAATGTAAATAGGTTTCACATATGACTCTTGAGAGCCCCGCCGCGCTCGAATTTTTGTTGTCCCGCCGATCGCGGCCCGCCAAGACGCTGGTGGCACCTGCACCGACGGCACAAGAATTACGTCCATTGCTAACTGCCGCCGCGCGCAGCCCGATCATGGCAAGCTTGAGCCCTGGCGGTTCATCGTTCTGGAAAAGGGCGCTATGCCAAGAATGGCGAGGCTGACCGAGGAACGCGGTCATGCCTTGGGCAAAACACCCGAGGAAATCCTGAAGGGACGCAATCAGTTTGATCTGAGTCAGCTGGCTGTTGCCGTGATTGAGGTGCAGAAACCGTCTGAAAAAATCCCGGCCATCGAACAGACCTATTCCGCCGGAGCCGTTTGCCTTGCCTTGCTCAACGCCGCCTTGGCAGCAGGCTGGGGCGCAAATTGGCTATCGGGCTGGATCAGCCATGATCGAGCCTTTTGCGAGCAGGCCCTTGGTCTTGCTGAAAACGAACGCGTCGCAGGCTTTGTCCATATCGCGACCGAAGGGACCGCCCCACCCGAACGCCCCCGCCCAGATCTGAGCACCATCACAAGCTGGGTGTCGGAATGATCATATTGAATTCGTTTTTTGCCGCATTGGGGCAGTTGGGTGACACACGTTTTCGCAAGGTCCTATTCCTTGGGGTCGGTTTAACTCTCGCTCTGCTGGTTGGCGCCACGTTGGGCTTTGTTTGGTTGGTGCAATATCTGGTGGGGCCTTCCGTAACCCTACCCTGGATTGGCGAAGTAACCTGGGTGGGTGATGCTGCAGGCGTGTCATCGGTCCTTTTGATGATGGTGCTCTCGGTGTTTCTGATGGTGCCCGTAGCCTCGGCCTTTACGTCCATGTTTCTTGACGAAGTGGCGCAGGCCGTCGAAGACCGGCACTACCCGCATTTACCGCCTGTGCCTGGGATACCTTTTGTAGAAGGCTTGAGGGACTCGGTTACCTTTTTGGGGGTATTGATTGCAGCCAATCTGGTGGCGCTCATTCTCTATGTGATCTTTGCGCCGCTTGCCCCGTTCATCTTCTGGGCACTGAACGGTTTCCTTCTGGGTCGAGAGTATTTTACCTTGGCGGCCATGCGTCGACTTGGACGAGAAGGCGCGCGAAAGCTACGCTCGAAACATGGCCTCACGATCTGGATGGCGGGCACCTTGATGGCCATTCCGCTTTCCGTGCCCCTGATCAACCTGTTGATCCCAATCATTGGCGCCGCGACCTTTACCCACATCTATCACCAGCTGGAAAAGCGCCGGGTCTAACCCCGGCGCAGCTTTTCGGACAAAGTCACTAGGGTGGTCATTGATGGTTCGGAACTTTGAACAACAGGACGCGGAAACCTGAACCTTGTTCGCCGGTTTCAACCTTCAATCCCCATTTACCCTATGTCTTACAGGCTTCAGAAACACTCGGTGTTTATAGATTTTCCAGGTTTTGATAATTGTTACTTTGGTCTTCCTTCATAAGGCCGGACCTAGAGTTAAACCGGAAAAGCATGTCCGGAGAAAGAAGCGTTCCGGCTAGGTAGCCAAAAATAGAAGGCCCACCCAATGGTTACTGATTAGAAGGCAGGTTCTTCGTCCAATCGAAATCACTGATTGTTATCCAGCCACTCAGAATAATCCCGACAATAATCAGCCACAGGACAAAAGCCACTCCGGTAGTGATCCAGGCCTTTTTCTTAAGATGGTGCTCTTCGGGAGCGCCTGCATGAGTCCCAGGCACAATCTCGCCCAAGTCACCTTGGGTCTTCACCCGGATTGGCAGGACGACAAGGAACGTCATGAACCAGATGACGGCATATAATACCAGTGCCGAAGTGATGGACATGACCGCTCTCCTGCGTTTGTCCTGCCCTTATTGGGCAGGGCTGGTTAGATGTCTCAGATCTGTTCGAGTTCGACCAGACAACCGTTGAAATCTTTGGGGTGCAAGAACAAAACCGGCTTGCCGTGTGCTCCGATTTTGGGTTCTCCGGACCCCAACACACGGGCGCCCGTCTCCTTAAGATGGTCGCGCGCAGCAATGATATCCTCGACCTCATAGCAAACGTGGTGAATACCACCTGCAGGGTTCTTTTCCAAAAAACCGTTGATTGGGCTGTTATCACCCAAGGGGTACAGCAACTCGATTTTGGTGTTGGGCAATTCGATGAACACCACTGTCACACCGTGATCGGGTTCGTCCTGCGGATCGCCAACCTTGGCACCCAGAGCGTTGCGATATTGCGCCGAAGCCGCCTCAAGGTCAGGCACAGCAATGGCGACATGGTTCAGACGGCCGATCATGGCAACTCTCCTACGCTCCTGTTGGTTGGCGGCGGTTATGCGTTCTGCACGGCTCAAGAGCAAGTGCGCCATTTCGCCCTCCCCTGTTAACTGCTTGTTAGCCAGGGTTGCCTAGCTTGTCAGCAATTCGACGAGAGGAGTTTGCCATGGACGATTCGGATCCCTTTGCCGCCCCAAACCGCATTCCAACCGCCACGCGCCCTTTGTTGGGCCTGACCATTCTGGTGGTCGAAGACAGCAGGTATGCCTGTGAAGCCATGCGTTTGCTGTGTCTGCGCAGTGGTGCACGTATTCGTCGCGCAGATTGCCTGAAGTCTGCACGCAGGCACCTGCAGATTTATCGTCCGTCTGTACTCGTTGTCGACCTTGGGCTTCCTGATGGATCAGGTGCAGACCTCATCGAAGAGTTGTCGAACACCAGTCCGCGGGTTGGCGTCATTCTGGGCACATCCGGGGACGAGTTTGCTGAGGACACTGCCATTGCGGCGGGGGCCGACGGGTTCCTTGCCAAACCGGTCACTTCGCTGGCAACTTTCCAGGCGGCTGTACTGTCCCGATTGCCAGCGGACCGACATCCAACTGGTCCCAGGTATCTGTCAGATGAAACCGTCACGCCGGACCCACTCGCCTATCAAGACGACATGGCTCATGTTGCGGACGTTTTGACAGAAAGATGTGATGGTAAAACACTCGACTACGTAGCGCAGTTCGTGTCAGGCGTTGCCCGCAGCGCCCAGGACACAGTCCTGGAAGACGCCGCCAAATGTTTGGCCAACGCCCGAGCGACAGGATCACCGGTTGCAACAGATGCTGCGCGTATCGCCGGTTTGGTTCAAGAGCGACTGGAACGCAGAAAGGCCATATGACGTGTTAGGTACTTTCCTGGTTGCGTTGGGTACTCTGGGCATTGTCCTATTTGCTCAGGCACGCATTACTGCCCGAGAAATCCGACGCCATCGATCAACAATGCGCGCGCCACTAAAGAGGGACCTTGTGCTGGCCCGAAAGCCAAAACCGCGAGGAGAATGAAACCTAAGAACTCCTGGCACTTGCACAGCTTGGCTTAGTTTCACAGAGCGTC
The DNA here is from genome assembly GCF_055693495.1 of Falsiruegeria sp. JB4-1. NCBI lineage: Bacteria > Pseudomonadati > Pseudomonadota > Alphaproteobacteria > Rhodobacterales > Roseobacteraceae > Falsiruegeria > Falsiruegeria sp. JB4-1. Next base: position 1,432,580 of record NZ_JBVFTZ010000001.1, on the reverse strand, counting down.
TCAAAACGGCAGTTTTCAAAGCAAAAATGAAAAGCGGCCCGTCGCTCAGACAATGGGCCGCTCAAATTCTTACGGTATCGCAGGAGTTACTGCTCTTGCGGAATGACCCGCAAACCCAACTCCATCAACTGGTCCGAAGTCGGGTCGGATGGCGCGTCCATCATCAGATCTTCGGCACGCTGGTTCATCGGGAACATCATCACTTCGCGAATGTTGGCCTCGTCCGCCAACAGCATCACGATCCGGTCGATACCAGCAGCACAGCCACCGTGTGGCGGGGCGCCGTAGTGGAACGCATTGAACAGCGCGCCAAAGCGGCTCTTGACCTCATCCGCGCCGTATCCAGCCAGTTCAAAGGCTTTGAGCATGATCTCGGGCTTGTGGTTTCGGATCGCACCCGACACCAGCTCGTACCCATTGCAAGCCAGATCGTACTGATATCCTTTTACGGCAAGGGGGTCGCCGTTCAGCGCGTCCATCCCACCCTGGGGCATCGAGAAGGGGTTGTGTTCAAAATCAATCGCACCGCTTTCTTCGTCCTGCTCGTAGATCGGGAAGTCCACGATCCAGGCAAAGGCAAAGCGGTCCTTGTCGGTCAGCCCCAACTCTTCGCCGATCACGTCGCGCGCCTTGCCCGCAACCTTTTCGAACGCCTTGGGTTTGCCGCCCAGGAAGAAGGCCGCGTCGCCCACGCCCAGACCCAACTGCTGGCGGATCGCTTCAGTGCGCTCAGGTCCAATATTCTTGGCCAGCGGGCCAGCCGCTTCCATCCCCTCACCCTGATCGCGCCAGAAGATATATCCCATGCCCGGCAAGCCTTCGCCCTGGGCAAACTTGTTCATCCGATCACAGAATTTGCGGCTGCCGCCAGTGGGTGCCGGGATGGCGCGGATCTGGGTGCCGTCCTGCTCGAGCAGCTTGGCAAAGATTGCAAAGCCAGAGCCACGGAAGTGTTCCGAGCAATCCTGCATTTCGATTGGGTTGCGCAGGTCAGGCTTGTCCGAGCCGTATTTCATCGCCGCTTCGGCATAAGGGATCTGTGGCCAGTCCTGCGGGGCGTCAACTTTCTTGCCGCCGCCAAACTCTTCGAACACGCCCGCCAACACCGGCGAGATGGTGTCGAACACGTCCTGCTGAGTGACAAAGCTCATTTCCAGGTCGAGCTGGTAGAAATCGGTAGGCGAACGGTCGGCACGAGGGTCTTCGTCACGGAAACACGGCGCGATCTGGAAATACTTGTCAAAGCCCGAGACCATGATCAGCTGTTTGAACTGCTGCGGGGCCTGCGGCAGGGCATAGAACTTGCCCGGATGCAGACGAGAGGGCACGAGGAAGTCGCGCGCGCCTTCGGGCGAAGATGCGGTGATGATCGGAGTCTGGAATTCGCGGAAGTTCTTGTCCCACATCCGGCGGCGCATCGAGGCGACAACGTCCGAGCGCAGAGTCATGCTCGCCTGCATCTTCTCACGGCGCAGGTCGAGGTAGCGATAGCGCAAGCGGGTTTCTTCGGGGTATTCCTGTTCGCCGAACACCATCAGCGGCAGTTCGTCAGCGGCACCCAGAACTTCGATGTCACGAATAAAGACCTCGATCTCGCCGGTCGAAATCTTTGCGTTGATCAGGCTCTCGTCGCGGGCTTTTACCTCGCCGTCGATGCGAATGCACCATTCCGAGCGGACCTTTTCGATCTGTGCAAAAACGGGACTGTCGGGGTCCGCCATGACTTGCGTGACGCCATAGTGGTCGCGCAAGTCGATGAAGAGTAGCCCGCCGTGATCGCGCACGCGGTGCACCCAGCCCGAAAGGCGAACGGTTTCACCAACGTTGGATTTGTTCAGGTCGGCACAGCTGTGCGAACGATAGGCATGCATGTCAGATATCCCTTGGGGGCGTAATAAGCGTCGGGCCGATACACCGCGCCAGCACACAGAAGTCAAGGGAGAGCAGCGTTTCCACAGGCGCGTGGACAGATTTTTGGAAAAATCCGGTTTGAGGGGGCCAGCCCCTCTTGGCCTAGCGCTAGTTAACCCCCGGGGTATTTGGGGCAAGAGGAAGAATAGGGGCTTAGTTCGACGGCCCGCCAGGTTCCTGATAGGTGACCCCGATCTGCCCGCGCAGTGAATTCCCGACGGTGACCCATTGGGCTTGCTCCAAGTCTGTTGGTGTTACAACCTGCTCGATCACCTTGTTCTCTTCCAAAAGCCTTTGACGCAGTACGCCAGGCAGGCATCCACCGCTCAAGGGAGGCGTGACAACCAGCCCTGCATGCAATTTGACAAAGACGTTGGTGATCGTGCCTTCGCATACTTCATCGCGTTCGTTCAGAAACAAAAGCTCATCCACGCCTTTGGGCAAGTTGGCGCGGGCCTGGTCATAAAGCGCACGACGAGTGGACTTGTACCGCAGCCAGATGTCATCGGAGTTGATCTGTTGCTGGGCGATTTGCACGGTCCATGATCTGGCTACTGGACCGAGAGGAACGGTGGTGATGTCAGTGTTTCCCGTAACATCCAATGTAAGACGCGCCCGCAAAGCCTCGGTTGCCTTTATTTTGCCAATAGAGGCTTCGGTTGCGCGGCGATCAAAGCCGATATTGAACACTTTTGCGGAACGCTCCAAGCGGCGTAGATGACGCGACAGGTTGTGCGGGCCGGTTTCCGGGTCGATCCGAAAGGTTTCAATCAGGCGGAAGTCAGGCTCAGCTGGCTTGCGAAACGGGCTTTCCATAAGGCTTCCTCATACTCTGACGGGGCTGTGCTGTCCCAAACGACGCCGCCACCCACGTTCAGCGTGGCATTTGCCCCTTCAACCAAAAGTGTGCGGATCGACACGTTGAATTCGGATCGCCCATCGGGGGCGGCCCAGCCGATAGTGCCGCAATAGATGTCGCGTGGCCAAGGTTCCAGATCAGACAGAAGCTCCATCGCGCGGATTTTTGGCGCGCCGGTGATCGAACCGCAGGGAAACAACGCGCACAGGATATCGGCAAGTCCTGTATTTGGGTGTAGTTTGGCCCGAACCAGCGAAACCATCTGATGCACGGTCGCATAGGTTTCCACCTTGAACAGTTCGGGCACATGGACCGAACCGGGCTGTGCCACACGGCTGATGTCATTGCGCAGCAGGTCCACGATCATCAGGTTTTCAGCACGGTTTTTTTCATCCACAGACAAAAACGACTTGCGGCGCGCATCCTCGGCCGTATTGGCGCTTCGGGGTTGCGTGCCTTTCATCGGCCGGGTCTCGATCACACCAGTTGCATCCGTGCGAAAGAACAGCTCGGGCGAGCGACTGAGGATATCGGGCAGACCTTTTTGGCGAACAAGAGCGCCGTGGCCGACAGATTGGCGCTCAGACAGCGCCGCATAAAGCTTCTCAGGTGTGCCCTCCACCTCGACATCTATCGGAAAGGTCAGGTTGGCCTGATAGATGTCGCCCGCCCCGATCGCGTCATGCACCTTGGCGAATGCCTGCCCATATCGCGCCTCATCCCAACGCGGCCCAAACGCAGTGATGCCACCGCCAGCAGCGGCCAAAGGTCGCTGAACGGGCGCTCCATAGACGCCCATGCAAATCAGCGGCAATTTGCGACCCTTGGGCATCCTGCCTGCCAGTTTGGCCTCCAACGCATAGCCAAGCTCGTAACTGGCATAGCCCGCCACCCACGCACCGTTCTTTTGAGCGGCGTCGATTTCACGCAATGCATCAGATACATGGCATGGTTCATCCGCCCGCACCACATACACCGGTTCGGCAAATGTCGTCCCCGGACCCGCTGGCCCCTGATCAAAGCGTATCTGCAATTTCGACCCCATTTCGGCAGGCTTGCCGTATACTCAAATCCGTGCCGACGAAAAGGGGGAATGCGGCGAATAGCGGTCATATTGCGAAGGCCCTTGCACCTTTTCGCGCGGTCCCTATAACGCAGGACAATTTGGGCGCTTGGGCGGTGCCCTGACTCGCGGACAATCGAAGGAACCAGGCCATGCCGAAGAGAACCGACATCCAGTCGATCATGATCATTGGGGCGGGCCCCATCGTTATTGGTCAGGCTTGCGAGTTTGACTATTCCGGCGCACAGGCCTGTAAGGCGCTGCGCGAGGAAGGCTACCGGGTTATTCTGGTGAACTCGAACCCCGCGACGATCATGACTGATCCCGGCCTTGCAGATGCGACCTACATCGAACCAATCACGCCCGAAGTTGTCGCCAAAATCATCGAAAAAGAGCGCCCCGACGCTCTGCTGCCGACCATGGGTGGGCAAACTGGCCTGAACACCTCGCTGGCTCTGGAAGAAATGGGCGTGCTGGACAAGTTCAACGTCGAAATGATCGGCGCCAAACGCGACGCCATTGAAATGGCCGAAGACCGCAAGCTGTTCCGCGAAGCTATGGATCGTCTGGGCATCGAAAATCCCAAAGCGACCATCGTGACCGCCCCCAAGAAAGATAACGGCGCTGCCGACCTGGACGAAGGTGTCCGCATTGCGTTGGAAGCACTGGACGATATTGGCCTGCCCGCGATCATCCGCCCCGCCTTTACCCTGGGTGGCACCGGTGGCGGTGTGGCCTATAACCGCGACGATTACATCCACTTCTGCCGCTCGGGCATGGATGCCTCACCGGTGAACCAAATCCTGGTGGATGAGAGCCTGCTGGGTTGGAAAGAGTACGAGATGGAGGTCGTGCGCGACACCGCCGACAACGCCATCATCGTCTGTTCCATCGAAAACGTAGACCCGATGGGTGTGCACACCGGCGACTCGATCACCGTGGCCCCGGCGTTGACGCTGACGGACAAAGAGTTCCAGATCATGCGGACCCATTCCATCAACGTTCTGCGTGAGATCGGCGTTGAAACCGGCGGTTCGAACGTACAGTGGGCCGTGAACCCCGCCGATGGCCGTATGGTCGTGATTGAGATGAACCCGCGCGTATCGCGTTCCTCGGCGCTGGCGTCCAAGGCAACCGGTTTCCCGATTGCCAAGATCGCGGCAAAGTTGGCCGTGGGTTACACTCTGGATGAGCTGGACAACGACATCACCAAGGTCACGCCCGCATCGTTCGAGCCGACCATCGACTATGTTGTCACCAAAATCCCGAAGTTTGCCTTCGAGAAGTTCCCCGGCTCCGAGCCTTACCTGACCACCGCCATGAAATCGGTAGGCGAGGCGATGTCGATTGGCCGGACCATCCACGAATCCCTGCAAAAAGCTCTGGCCTCGATGGAATCGGGTCTGACCGGGTTCAACGAGATCGAAATCCCCGGCCTGACCGTGGGTGTGTGGGACGAGGCCGACGACAAAGCATCGGTCATCAAGGCGATCAGCCAGCAGACTCCCGACCGCATGCGCACCATCGCACAAGCGATGCGCCACGGTTTGACGGATGATGAAATCCACGGCGTCACCATGTTCGACCCCTGGTTCCTGGCCCGCATCCGCGAGATTGTCGATGCCGAACGCGACATTCGCAAAGACGGCCTGCCTGTGACCGCCGAAGGCATTCGCGCGCTCAAGATGCTGGGTTTCACCGATGCCCGCCTGGGCGAGCTGACCGGCCGCGACGAAGACAACGTTCGCCGCGCCCGTCAAAACTTGGGCGTCACGGCCGTATTCAAGCGTATCGACACCTGCGCCGCCGAATTCGAAGCGCAGACGCCCTACATGTATTCGACCTATGAAGCGCCCATGATGGGCGAGGTGGAGTGCGAGGCGCGCCCCAGCGACCGCAAAAAAGTCGTCATCCTGGGTGGTGGTCCGAACCGGATCGGTCAAGGCATCGAGTTCGACTATTGCTGCTGTCACGCCTGCTTCGCACTGACCGAAGCCGGGTATGAGACCATCATGATCAACTGCAACCCCGAGACTGTGTCGACTGACTATGACACTTCGGATCGCCTGTATTTCGAGCCGCTGACGTTCGAACATGTGATGGAAATCCTGACGAAAGAACAGGAAAACGGCACCTTGCACGGTGTGGTCGTTCAGTACGGCGGACAGACACCGCTGAAACTGGCAAACGCGCTGGAGGCCGAGGGCATCCCGATCCTGGGCACCTCGCCCGACGCCATCGACTTGGCCGAAGATCGCGAGCGGTTCCAAGCGCTGGTGAACGAACTGGGTCTAAAACAGCCCCGGAACGGCATCGCCTCGACAGATGCGCAGGCGCTGGAAATTGCAGACGACATCGGCTTCCCGCTGGTGATCCGCCCGTCCTACGTTCTGGGTGGCCGCGCGATGGAAATCGTGCGCGACATGGGCCAGCTGGAACGCTATATCGCCGAGGCGGTTGTGGTGTCCGGTGACAGCCCGGTGTTGCTCGACAGTTATCTGGCGGGCGCTGTCGAACTGGATGTGGACGCGATCTGTGACGGCACCGACGTGCATGTCGCGGGCATCATGCAGCACATCGAAGAGGCCGGTGTACACTCGGGCGACAGTGCCTGCTCGCTGCCGCCCTACTCGCTGTCGAAAGAGATCATCGCCGAGATCGAAGCGCAGGCATTCAAACTGGCCAAGGCGCTCAACGTCGTAGGTTTGATGAACGTGCAGTTCGCCATCAAGGACGATGAGATCTATCTGATCGAGGTCAACCCCCGCGCCTCGCGCACCGTGCCGTTTGTGGCCAAAGCTACCGATAGCGCGATTGCGTCGATCGCCGCGCGCGTGATGGCGGGCGAGAAGCTCGCAAGCTTCCCCAAGCGTCCCGCGTACAAGGAAGGTCAGGACACCAAGATCGCTGACCAGATGACGCTGGCCGACCCCAACATGCCGTGGTTCTCGGTCAAAGAGGCGGTGATGCCTTTTGCCCGCTTCCCCGGCGTCGACACCATCCTGGGCCCGGAAATGCGCTCAACCGGTGAAGTCATGGGCTGGGACCGCGACTTCCCGCGCGCCTTCCTCAAGGCGCAGATGGGCGCGGGCATGGTGTTGCCGTCTGCAGGCCGTGCTTTCATCTCGATCAAAGACGCCGACAAGGGCGCGCTGATGCTTGAGGCGGCGCAAGTACTGGTGGCACAGGGCTTTACCCTGGTCGCAACCCGCGGCACGCAAAGCTGGCTGGCGGAACAGGGTGTGCCCTGTGACACCGTCAACAAGGTCTACGAGGGCCGCCCGGACGTGGTCGACATGCTCAAAGACGGTCAGGTGCAACTGCTGATGAACACCACCGAAGGCGCGCAGGCGGTCGAAGACAGCAAGGCCATCCGCTCTATCGCTCTCTACGACAAGATCCCCTACTTCACCACCGCCGCGGGCTCACATGCTGCAGCGTTGGCGATCAAGGCGCAAGCCGAAGGCGACGTTGAAGTAAAGTCGCTACAAGGCTGACCCTGGTCTTACCACAAGCCCTGGCAAGAGATTGCCAGAGCTTGTTTCTTTCGAGCTCCCAATGGCCCAGACGCACCTTGTCAAGCGCATTGCTCGCAGGCAGGTTCAAAGCAGACAGCAAAAGGAGCCGCCATGTCCCTGCAAAATGAACTGAACCGCTTGTTCAGCTTGGTGAGTCAGGGAAAGTCCAAAAAGGCCCTTGCTCAAGCAAAGGCGGCCATACGCCGATATGGTCAACATCCTGCTCTTTTTCATGTTTCCGCTCTTGCTCAATGCGCAGCAGGAAAACAAAGAGAGGCCATACCAAATTTCCAAAAAGCGTTGAAACTTGACCCGGACTTTCATGATGCGGCAAAGACGTATGCCACCGCTCTGATTAATCTTGGTCAAGCAAAACAGGCTGTTAGCGTGTTGCGCCGCGCATCTGCAGCCTTACCTGATGATCCTGCAATTGCAAAACTCACGGCCTTGGCCAAATTTTCCGAACGCCAACTTGACGCGGCGACCGAGGCAGCAACGCACTTTTTGCAACTGCAACCCGACGATGTGCAGGGTTATTTACTTCGCGCTGACATACTTGAAGCAGGCAATCGCCTGAAAGAAGCTGCAGAAGACGTCGAGCACGCAATTGCGAAGATGCCCAACGACCCCGAACTTTGGATCAGGCTGAGTATGCTGAACGCTGAGCGTGGTGAACACGATGCTGCATCGCAGACCGCAGAACAGGCCGTGAGCATTGCGCCAGACTATCCGCGCGCCATCATGCAACAGGCAAATCTATTGCTGGGAGCCGGGTTTCGCAGCGAAGCCATCCAAGGGTATCGCCGGGCACTGGCTCTCAATCCCGGTGAACCGGAAACGATTGATCAACTGGCAAAACTTCAGACTGCCGAAGACAACGCAGGCCTGGAGCCTTCTGTGGCGAGCCTTTTCAAAAGTGCAAAGGGTCGAAACCGGGCCATTCTTGGGTTTGCACTCACGGCTATTGCCGAGCAAAAGGGCGACAACGCAGCAGCACAGTCTTACCTCTCTACAGCCAATCGTGAAATGGCAAAGCTCACCCCCTACTCGCGCAAATCCGAACAGACAGTCAATGACAAGATCATGGGTCGGTATGCCGATGTCAAACCCCCTGAGCAAAGTGAGAGCCACAAGGGCCCCTGCCCGATCTTCATCCTTGGCCTACCTCGTTCAGGGACGACGCTGATCGAAACGATTTTGGGCAACCATCCCGACATATCCCCATTGGGTGAAAGAGACAGTTGCGACTTGTTGTATCCAGTTGTTGACGGCAATCTTGTCTTCGACAAAACGGCGGCGGACGAATTTGTCAGACGTGACCAAGCTGAGTTGTCAGAAGAGGCCAAGAGCAGCAGGTTCTATACCGACAAGATGCCCGAGAACCATCGCATGATCGGCTTTCTAAAGACCGCGTATCCCGACTGCCGTATCATACACGTCAAAAGAGACCCACGCGACACCGCTTTGTCGATGTGGCGCGCTCGTTTCGCGGATGGGGCGTTGGCCTATACCTATGATTTTTCAGATATGGCGCATCGCTTCAATTTGTACGCAGAGATGATGCAAATGTGGCAGCGCCTGTATCCCAACGAGATCCATGTTGTGCACTACGAAGACGTGGTCTCTGACCCCGTATCTGTCAGCAAAAGGTTGGCAGATTTATGTGATGTGACCTGGCTGGACGCGATGGCGAATCCCGAAACAAGCGCAAACACGGTAAGAACACTGACAGCGTACCAACTGCGCCAACCCGTGCACAGTCGATCAGTTGGAAAGTGGCCAGGCCAGGAGGATCTTCTGAAACCTTTCCTTGATGGCCTTGACCCCAAACTCTGGCCGGAATTGGCTGCAGTCTGAGTGGAGGTCAGTGATGTCATCATCTCTTGCTCCAAGACTGTTTCAGACGTGATGGACACCTAAAAGACCAAGTGCCTAACGGTTAGCCCTCCACTCTAGCGGAGGGCCTTCCTAATCATGACGCTCCCATCTCGCGCTTCTCGTCCCGTGCAAAAAACACCAGATAGAACACCGGTGCTGCGATCAGGGTCAGGATGGTGGCAAAAGCCAGACCGCCCATAATCGTCACCGCCATCGAGACAAAGAACGCATCCGTCAGCAGTGGGGCCATTCCAAGGATCGTGGTCACGGCGGCCAGCATCACAGGACGCAGACGCGAGACTGAGGCCTCGACAATCGCCTCTCGCAAGGGCTTGCCCTCTGCGCGTACCAGATCGATTTCCTCGACCAGAACAATGCCGTTCTTGATCAGCATACCCGAGAGGCTGAGCAGGCCCAACAATGCAGTGAATGTGAACGGCAGACCTGTGCCAAGCAATCCGATGACGACACCGTTCACCGACATTGGCACCAACAGCCAGATGATCACCGGTTGACGGATCGCGTTAAAAAGCAAAACCGAAATCAGAACCATGATGATAAGGCTGAGCGGCAGCTGACCGGCCAGGCTTTCTTGTGCATCACGCGAACTTTCGAACTCTCCGCCCCACTCCAGCTTGTAACCCGGCGGCAACTCCATCGCCTCGACGGTTTCGCGTACTTCGGCGTGAACCTGGGCTGCAGTCAGGTCGGGTGGGATGTCGGCGCCCACGGTGATGGTCGGCACACGATCGCGGCGATGCACGAGCGTGTTCATGACCTCATACTCAAAGCCATCAACCATCTGCTCGACCGGCACGAATTTCTCTGACACCGGCGAATAGACGACCTGATCGACAATACTGTAATCGCCATCGGCAGGGCGTCGTACAATGATTGGGATCAAGCGCTCTCGTTCGCGGAATACACCGCCGCGCGCCCCGTCTGTTGAGAACAGCAGCATGTCGGCAATGTCATCGCGGGTTACGCCCGCTGTTTGCGCCCGGTTGGTGGCATAGATGGGCCGAACCGCCAATTCCTGCTCACGCCAATCTGTGCGAATACCGATCAGGTTGTCGGATGCTGAAGTCATGCGCTGGCTGGCCTCAGCGGCCAACTCGCGCAGAACCTGCGGGTCGCTTCCTGAGAACCGCGCCTGGATCGGGTCCCCTCCGCCGGGGCCAAAGACCAACCGCTTGGTGCGGAATTCGCCCTCGGGGAATTTTGCAGTTCCGAACGCCTCTAGATCCGCCTGCAGCGCCGGGATGTCATCCAGCGTTTCCGTGCGAATGATCATATGCCCATAGCTGGGGTTCGGCTTTTCCGCCGAATAGGTCAGCATGAACCGCGTCGCCCCCTGCCCCACGAAGGTCGTCACGGATACCACATCGTCACGCTCGGCCAGCCATTCTTCGACCTTACCCAGATGGTTCGACGTCAAGTCGATGGGCGTGCCCTGCGGCAACTTGTAGTGGACAAAGAACAGCGGAGTGTTTGAATTCGGGAAGAACTGCTGCTTCATCAGGCCAAACCCCATGAAACAGGCCGCCGTGATGGCGACAAGGCCCGGGATCACCAACCAGCGCAGCTTCAGCGCCGCGCGCAAGGTTGCGCCATAGGCGCGGAAGATCAGCCCACCATAGGCGTCGCCTTCATCCCCTTTGCCCTGCTTAAAAAAGTAGTGACCCAAAAGCGGCGTCACCGTCAGTGCCAGCACCCAGCTGAGTAGCAGCGAAATACCGATCACCGCAAAAAGCGAGAACAGAAATTCGCCAGTCGCATCCGGACTGAGTCCAATCCCAGCAAAGGCCATGATACCGATAACCGTCGCCCCTAAGAGCGGGATTTGTGTCTTGCCTGCTGCTTCATCCGCAGCCTCGACCGAGGTCTTGCCACGTCGCATGGAGATCTGCATCCCCTCGGCGACGACGATGGCATTGTCGACCAGCATCCCCATTGCAATGATCAGCGCCCCTAGCGAAATGCGCTCCATTTCGATCGAGAAGATCGCCATGAACAAGAGCGTTCCCACCACGGTCAAAAGAAGCGTCGAGCCGACAACAATGGCCGCACGCCACCCCATAAAAATGGCGAGCACCGCGACGACGATGGCGACTGACATGGCAAGGTTCACCAGGAAGTTGTTCGAGGCCTCTTCGACCACCAGATGCTGCTGATAGATTGGCAAAACGTTGACCCCATAGGGGATATCACTGTCCAATTCTGCCATTTTTGCGTCGACACGCTTGCCGACCTCAACAATGTTTTCCGTGGCTAGGCCGGCAATGCCCAAGGTGAACGCCTCTGTACCGTCAAACCGCACAATCAACTCGGGGTCGGTTTGACGCCCGCGATAGACATTCGCCATGTCGAAAAGGTTGATAACCTTACCTTGGGTTCCGACCGAAAGCCCGGCAATAGCAGAAACTGTGTCCGAACCTTCCGCTGTCAAAATCTGTGTTTTACCGGTTTCAGAGCGCACAATGCCAGAATCCTTGACAGAATCTGCAGTCGCAATCGCATTGGCAATCGCGTTCAAAGGAACGTTCTGGTTAACCGACAGGGACAGGTCCGGTTCCACAAAAATCGCTTCGGCTGGAAGCCCGGAAACCTCGACATCAGCCACGCCACTAACGGTTAAAAGCTCTCGGCGGAGAAAGGTGGCAAGCTCATGTTTCTCGGCATCTGTATACCCGTCCGCGGTTACCGCATAGAACAGGCCAAATACGTCTCCGAACGCATCGTTGACATAGGGTTGGCTGACCCCCTGCGGCAACCCTCGAGCGGCGTCCCGCACCCGGGCACGGAGTTTGGTCCAAATCTCGGGGAGTTCGGTTCCGTCATAAGTCGATTTGATTTCGACTTCGATCAACGACTGTCCCGGCTGATTGACCGATGTGATCTTGTCGACCTCACCCATCTTCTGAATGGCCGATTCCAATGGCTCAGACACTTCGAGCGCGACTTGCTCGGCTGTCGCACCGGGATACTGCGTGGCAATCACTGCCTGTTTGATGGTGAATGCCGGGTCTTCCAGTCGACCCAGAGAGGTGAACCCCCAAATCCCACCAAACAGAGAGATCAGGATGATCAGCCACGTGTAGAGAGGTTTTTCAATGGATGCGCGTGCAATCTTCATGGCTCGGCCTTCAATTCGCAAAGCCGGTGAAGCGACGCACTGCTTGTCCGTCGGTCAACGCGCTCCCCCCGGTGGCAACGATCTCGTCCCCATCTGACAATCCGCTAGTGACGCGCACGTTGCCTGATACGGTGGGTTCTATGTCTACTTTGGTCCACTGGACCGTACCGCTTTCCTCTCCGCTTGCTTCGAACACCATCACACCAATTTCACCATTTGGCGTGGTGACCACAGAATTAGGCGGAATCACGATGCCGACACGACCGTCCTGAATATGCGCAGTGACCGTTACAGACGAACCGGGAAGGATCTGGTGATTTTCAGGCGGGGTCAGCCCGAAGTTGATGCGAAAAGTCTGCCCCACGCTCGAGGTTTCAGCGTCGAACTCACGGATCTGCAATGGGAAAACTTCGTCGCTGAAGGGGAACTTTGCTGTAATCGTTACGTCATCCTGTTCCCCAGCCCGCTGAAACAAGATCTCGGGAACATCCACTTCGATGCGCAATTCGGACATGTCATGAATGCGCACAATCGGATTGCCTGACGCAACAGTTGTAAAGGCGGCCACGTTGCGACGCGAGATCAAGGCGTCAAAGGGCGCGGTCAGTGTTGCATGTTCCAATGCATATTCCGCGTCGCGCAGAGCAATGGAAGCAAGAGCTGAATTCGTTTCGGCATCATCCAGTGATACCTGGCTGACCGTTGTGCCCTTCAGGCGGCTCAATCGGGCAACGGTACGATCAGCCTGTTCCTTCTGCAAACGCGCTCGTTTCAACTGCAGTTCAAACGGCTCTTGGTCCAATTGCGCAATCAACCCACCCTTGGGTACAACATTGCCCTCGGTCACCGGGAACTCGACAATCTGTCCGGCGACCTGAAACGCCAGATCAACCGACTGTCGGGCCGCCACTTGACCAAAAAATTGTCTGGAGAATCCGGGAGACGTTTCCGAAACTCGAAGGAGCTTTACGGGCTTGGGCGTGTCCTGCGCAGCCAAGGGCGCAGCCAGAATGGCCAATCCGAAAGCAAATGTGTGGAGGAGTTTCATTTCTTTAATCCTTCGGGAATACCTGTCTTGAGTATATTGTCACGGATCTTGCGGGCCAATCGCGCGAAATCCTCTGTTTCTTGTGGGTTCAGCCCCGAGGCATGGCGAAACAACTCACCCGCCTTGGTCACCAGATCACTTCGCGCAGCTTCGCCCTGCTCGGTCAGAACCAAAAGCCAGGCGCGCCGGTCGTCGGGATCTCTTTGTCGCACGATGTACCCCGCCCGCTCCAGGGCATCAGCCGACGCAGTAATTGTCGACGGAGCCATCATCATGTCGCAGGCCAATACGCCCATCCGCTTGGGGCGATCCAACTTGATCAACAGGTGACATTCTTGCTGGGTCAGGTCAGCGCGAAGGTCATCAATGCTTTCCTCTACTTTCCAGTAAAGCGCATAGACCCCCATCATTGACTGAATTTCCGGGCTGAGCCCATCCAGCACAAAAGATTCGTCTTCGGTCATCATGTCTGCCCCAACATATTTGGGCGATATACTTCATTTTTCAAAACATTCAACAATCGAAGCAAGAAATTCACGGCATCCGCAGGGTTCCGCTGGGGAACCTCCTCTTGATCCAAAGCCATTATGCACGCATTTTGTGCAAATCCGGCACATTTCAGGAGTCCGCAATGTACACACCCGCGATCACCGGGACTGGCGTTTTCACACCAGAGCAAGTCATCACAAACGCCGAACTGGTCGAAGCCTTCAACGCCTATGCGGACAAGATGAACGCCCTGAACGCTGACGCGATAGCGGCAGGCGAAATCGAACCGATGCAACATTCGTCAGAAGAGTTCATCATCAAGGCGTCCGGTATCGAACGACGGTTCGTCATGGACAAATCTGGAGTGCTTGACCCGGATGTGATGCATCCCTTGCTGCGTCAACGCAGTGATGATGAACCCGGGATCATGACCGAGATGGCCGTCGACGCTGCAAACAAGGCATTGCAACAAGCAGGTAAAACGGCCGCAGACGTGGACGCCGTGATTTGTGCCGCTTCAAACCTGGAACGGGCCTATCCAGCGGTGGCCATCGAAATACAAGAGGCTTTGGGGGTCAAAGGGTTTGCCTTTGACATGAATGTCGCCTGCTCCTCTGCCACCTTCGGTATTCAGGCCGCAGCGGACATGGTGCGCTCGGGCTCGATTCGGTCAGCCCTCGTGGTCAATCCCGAGATTTGCTCGGCCCATTTGGAATGGCGCGACCGGGATTGCCATTTCATCTTTGGCGATGTGGCCACTGCCACATTAATCGAACGAGTCGAGGACGCTACCGGCCCGCACTTTGAGATCTTGTCGACCCGTTGTGCAACCGAGTTTTCGAACAATATCCGCAACAACAACGGTTTCCTGCGCCGATCACGGCCCGACGGTCTGAAGGACCGGCGCGACATGCAGTTTATGCAGAACGGTCGAAAAGTGTTCAAAGAGGTGCTGCCTATGGTCAGCCAACACATCACCGAACACATGGAAGACAATAATGTCGTCAACACCGATCTGAAACGCATCTGGCTGCATCAGGCCAACAAGTCCATGAATGACTTCATTGGCAAAAAGGTCATGGGCCGAACGCCAGAAGCTGGCGAACAACCCAACATCCTGCAAGACTATGCCAATACATCCTCTGCCGGATCGATTATCGCGTTCTCGCAGAACTCGGATGACCTTGCCGATGGCGATGTTGGGCTGATTTGCTCATTTGGCGCGGGCTACTCTGTTGGGTCGGTCATCCTGCGCCGCCACACCTGAGCGTCTGCCCTTTCGAACTTTCGCACGTTCAGTCAAAAAGGCGCGCAAACGGCGCGCCTTTCGCGGCGAACAACTCGAATTGAGTTGATTAAGTGCTTTCTTCTTCCAGATGCAGTTTCATGTCGATCAACACCTGCTGCAATGCAACCGTTTCGCGGAGCAATCGTTTGGCTTCGTTTACGGTAATGATACCGTCTTCGATGGCGGACTGATACTCGCTCATCAGCATTGCAAACCTTTGGCTGAGCGCGATTACATCCGCGTTCACACCACCATTTCTCTCCTGGTTCGGCTGACGATCATCATATGACAACGTAATGTTTCGCAATTCGGCCAAGGCCGACGTGACATGTGGATAAGAAGACGCAGCCTCCAGTCGACCTACCGCATCTACCGGCATAAAACGGTCAGCATGCTCTGCATTTTCAGAATAGTATCTACCGAGTGTCGCTTTGGACTTTCCGGTCAGTTCACAAGCAGCCTCAATTCCAACATCCTTGACCAATGCTTCGGTGTGTTTCTTGAGGTAAGACCCGATATCGGCCATCTGCAACCTTTCCCAAACCATCAGGCCCGCCCCGTTGCGTAGGGGAAAGGCCCGAAATATTTCCCATTCATGAGTTCTAGTCCAAATGTCATACATTGGCTATCCCTCAGGTTTTCAGGGGTTTTAAGAGTGAGTGAGCGGCCGCTTCTCGGGCCGGTAACGAGTGGATGTCCAGGCAGGTTTCCTAGCACTGGCTTCAATGGTTAAACATCGCGCCGCGATGCAGGGTGCCATCATCGGACAACTGCGTGCTGTCCTTCCCCAGTAAGCCCGTCTTACGGACTCTCCCGTCCCGGTGATGGCCCCGTTACGGTTTTTTGTCCCACCTTTGTGACTGACATCTTGTCCCGTTCGCAGCGGCACCTTAGACCGTGACACATGGCCAAGCTCTACTTCAACTATTCAACCATGAACGCTGGTAAATCGACGGTTCTGCTACAGGCGTCGCACAACTACCGGGAACGTGGAATGGACACATATCTGATGACAGCCGCATTGGACGGCCGGTCAGGTGTCGGACGCATTGCTTCGCGGATCGGTATAGAATCGAAAGCGGATGTCTTTGGTCCCGAAGATGATGTGTTTGCAATGATTGAGCGCAGGCTGTCGATTGGTTCGGTTGCCTGTGTTTTTGTCGACGAAGCACAATTCTTGAGTGAGTCGCAGGTATGGCAGTTGGCCCGTGTTGTTGACGATCTGAATATTCCTATTCTTTGCTATGGCTTGCGAGTTGACTTTCAGGGGAAGCTGTTCCCCGGATCGGCAACGCTGCTGGCTCTGGCCGACGAAATGCGCGAAGTTCGAACAATCTGCGAATGCGGGCGCAAAGCGACCATGGTCATCCGACAGGACGAAAATGGGAACGCCCTGCTCGAAGGCGATCAGGTGCAGATCGGCGGGAACGAAACCTATGTCTCACTCTGTCGAAAACACTGGCGCGAAGCGGTGGGGGAATAAGGCCTAAACCCGTTCCCACGCACCTGCCCCATACTTCGGTCACCGATGCCCAAAGCTTATTTGAGCATCCCTTGCATCGCACCACCGGCCCCGGCGGCCAGGAATATTATTGATGCTGTCCATCTGGCTGGAGCGAACTGATTCCCGCTACTCAACCCTATTTGGCAATTCGGAGCGGGTCACAAAGGCCGCAACGTTGTCCAGCGCCATGTGACCCATGTTGCTCCGCACCTCTTCGGTTGCCGTGCCCAGATGAGGCAACAATACCGTATTTTCCAGATTGCACAGACGATCTGGAACGGAAGGTTCAAATTCATACACGTCCAAACCTGCACCACCGATTTCACCTGCCTCAAGGGCAGATATCAGGGCTTGCTCGTCCACAACTTCGCCGCGGGCAATATTGATCAATAGCCCCGTTGGCTTCATTGCGCTAAGGACCGACCTATCAATCAGATGTCGCGTTTCCACGCCACCCGGAACAGAGACAACCAATACATCCACATCCCCGGACAGCTCGTGCAGGTTTTCGGCACGATGCGCGGGAAACTCTAGGTTTTTTGGCTTCTTGCAACATAACTTACATCCATGCCGAAACCGAAGTGGCACCTACGAGCTATTGCCTGACCAATACGGCCCATTCCAACGATGCCTACGGATTTTCCGGTGACATGAAGACCTAGCATCTGGGTGGGGTTCCAACCTGACCAGGATCCAGCTCGCACAAGGCGTTCACCCTCGCCCGCACGGCGCGCGGTCATCAGAATCAGGGTCATGGCTAAATCAGCCGTCGCATCCGTGACAGCGCCCGGTGTGTTCGTCACTGCAACCCCTACCGTTCGGGCA
Source organism: Falsiruegeria sp. JB4-1 (assembly GCF_055693495.1). Classification (NCBI taxonomy): domain Bacteria; kingdom Pseudomonadati; phylum Pseudomonadota; class Alphaproteobacteria; order Rhodobacterales; family Roseobacteraceae; genus Falsiruegeria; species Falsiruegeria sp. JB4-1. The sequence goes on along the minus strand of NZ_JBVFTZ010000001.1, from coordinate 1,415,061 downwards.
GCATTCACGTCGATATGATTGTATCCAACACCAAAGTTCGCCAATAGACCGCACCTTGGTTTGGACACGGTTTCAAATACCTCTGCGGAGAACTGATCTCCAAGCGTTGGCATCACGACGTCAAACTCTGTCAGTGCCCGGTGCATCTCTTCCAGGGATAATGGTAGGTTGCTGTCCCGTATCTCGACGTCAAATTCACGCTTGGCGCGCGCCGTGACTTGGGCAGGCATCGGGCGTGTGATCCACAGTTTCATCAGTGCATCCGCCCCCCAACGGTACCTTGCCGTCAGGGCCTATCAGAACAATCTCGCCGTGTTCGTCCGGTAGGCCCAGAACCAAAACCTCGGACATGAACTTGCCAATCTGGCGCGGAGGAAAGTTGACCACTGCCATGACCTGTTTACCGACAAGGCTGGACGGGTCGTAATGCGCCGTCACTTGGGCTGACGTTTTACGCTCGCCGATTTCTCCGCCAAAATCGATCCACATCTTGATCGCAGGCTTGCGCGCCTCGGGGTAGTCCTCGGCGCGGACGACTTCGCCTACGCGAATGTCAACTTTTAGAAAATCGTCAAAACTGATCTCAGCCACCTGACAACTCCTTGGATCGGTTTGTAGCTGCAGACACAGCGCGCTTCAGCAGTGGTGGAAACCCGTCTTCCTCACTCATCAGCACCTCAAGCGCGGCCTGTGTCGTTCCGTTAGGAGACGTCACGTTCACGCGCAACTGGCTGGGGTCTTCGTTCGCCGTTTCTGCCAGCGCGCCAGCCCCCGCCACTGTCGCCTTGGCCAGTTGCATCGCCATCTCATTTGGTAGCCCTTGGGCCACACCTGCAGCCGCCAGCGTTTCAATCAGGTGAAACACATAAGCTGGACCCGAGCCGCTGACCCCTGTGACAGCGTCCATTTGAGCCTCATTCTCCAGACGCACTGTCTGGCCTACAGCAGCCAGCAAACTCTCGGCCAAATCCAATTGCGCGTCAGAGACGGTTTCATTCCCGATCATCGCGGTGATCCCGCGCCCCACCGCCGCCGGCGTGTTGGGCATCGCACGCACGATGGGGGTTCGATCGCCCAGAACCTCCTCAAAAGTCGCGATTGACGTACCTGCTGCAACCGAGACGAACAACGTCTCACCATTGCCAAGCGCCTGCATCGCAGGTAGCGCTTCGCCCATCATCTGTGGTTTTACGGCAATCAGTGCGATGGCCGGAACCGTCGGCAGTTCTGCGTTCACATGAACGCCCCGCGCCTTGACCCAATCCGACGGATAGGGGTCGATTACCCAAACCGACGAAGCAGGCAGCCCTCCATCGAGCCAACCTGCCAGCATCGCCGAGCCCATCTTGCCGCAGCCCAAAAGCACCAGCCCCCGGTCTGCCACATGTGAAATGTCCATGAAAATGCCCCTCCCCTTCGACGTGGTTCAGGGCAAAGCTTTACGCCCGGCCGTAGGCCTCTGCAATGGCCACCTGCATGGCATCTGCAGGCGTGCGATTACCGTAAACCATTAGCTGGATTGCTGGGTAATAGCGTTCCGCGCTCAATACGGCTGCATTGATCATTGTATCAATCTGCTCGGGACTAGCCACCTGTCCGCTAAGCCAGAACCAAACCGTATTTGTAAACCATCAGCTTCTGTTCGGCCCAATAGGTAAACCCACCCGCCCAACACTGATCATTCATCGCATTCAGCAATTCATAAAGCTGTGGCACCGCTTCGTCCGGTGGCTCCATTTCGAAAGTACAGACCATCCGCAAGGTTTCATCGTAACCTGACCAGGCCAGAGTTATGGAATAGGTGCGCCACTGACCCTCGACGGCCATAGCAATCTGGTCGTCCCCGATGCGGTCGAACTCCCAATCATGGTGTTCGGCCAGATGTTCGACGATGTCGATGGGATGAATGTCATCTTCCAGATACTGCTCGGAAAGGGCCATGGTGCCACCTCACTGATCTCTAGCGTGTCGGGGCTGGCAGCGCCCCAGCGCTAGTTGCCTGCTCTAGAAACCGGGGCGAGCCCCCGTGTCTCTACTAGATATGGTGCGGTGTAGTCAGAAATCTGGCAACCCCTATTTTTGGGGATAAAGCCAATAAGTTGTGGGCAACTCGACACGCAACCCAAAATATCGACAAAAAAATCAGCTTTTTCTTGCGATTGTCACAGTCTGTGGCAGAATACACCGCGACGTGAAAGCCGCCACGGCTCTCGCGACGGCTTGTTATCGGACAACTTCAGGGAAAGTGGGCACATTAGATTTGGCCCAGATCCTACTGATCGCAAAATCAGTCGTTCTGTTTCGCCTCTAAGGCAGCGATGCGCGCCGATAGAGCCTCGTTTTCTTCGCGTGCCTTCTGAGCCATTGCCCGGACAGCGTCGAATTCTTCACGTGTTACAAAATCACGATCAGCGAGCCAGCGGTCCAGCATGGACTTCATCGCGGTCTCGGCTTCATCCTTGGCGCCTTGGGCCACCCCCATCGCGTTGGTCATCAGTTGAGAAATATCATCAAGGATCTTGTTGCGAGTCTGCATCTGTCTTCTCCGTATCGAAGTTGCCTCCTATATGGGCAACAACTAGGTCAGCCACAAGGTTGACTTGCCCCTATCGGCAAAGGCATTGAGACGCACATGCAGGCTGTTCTGAATTTTCCCGACTTTTCGCCCGAACTGTTCTCGATCAATGTATTCGGGTTCGACTTTGCGCTGCGCTGGTATGCCCTGGCTTATATCGCAGGCATTCTGATCGCTTGGCGTCTTGCCGTGGCGGCTGTTCGACGTCCAACATTGTGGCCTAACGACACGCCGCCAATGACGGCCCAGCAGATCGAGGATCTTCTCACCTGGATCATTCTTGGAGTGATCCTTGGGGGTCGCATCGGCTTTGTCCTGTTTTATCAGCCTGCTTATTACGTCCAGAACCCCACCGAGATCCTGATGGTCTGGCAGGGAGGAATGTCATTTCATGGGGGTTTGTTGGGGGTAGTGATTGCAAGCTGGATCTACGCGGTGCGTCACAACCTTCCAAAACTTAGTCTAACCGATCTTGTGGCTCATACAGTACCGCCCGGACTTCTTCTGGGTCGTCTGGCAAATTTCATCAATGCCGAACTTTGGGGACGCCCAAGCGACCTGCCATGGGCCTTCATCTTTCCCGGAGCATCGGCGCAGGACTGCCCTAATGTGGTCGGTTTGTGCGCGCGTCATCCGTCGCAACTTTATGAAGCCGCGCTGGAGGGGTTGATTCTCGGGATCGTCCTCTTGTGGCTCGTTTATCGGCGTGGTGCGCTTAAGATGCCGGGGTTTGCAGTCGGCGTCTTCCTATCCGGGTATGGACTCGCACGATTCCTGGTCGAATTTGCACGCCAACCGGACGCGCAATTTGTGTCCCCCGGCAATCCTCTTGGACTTGCATGGCATGTTGGTGGATACGGGCTGACGATGGGACAAATCCTGTGTTTGCCCATGATCGCTCTGGGTCTCTGGTTTATCTGGTCAGCCAAGTCCCGCGCCCAAAAGGTGCCAGTTACATGACGCTCATGGCTCTGTTGAAAGAGCGCATTCAGCAGTCGGGCCCCTTAACGATCGCTGAATACATGAGCGAATGCCTTCTTCACCCAAAGTTCGGGTACTACGCTGTACATGAACCGTTTGGAACCAAAGGTGACTTTGTCACGGCCCCAGAGATCAGCCAGATGTTCGGAGAACTTCTGGGACTGTCTCTGGCGCAGACCTGGGTGGACCAAGGGCGGCCAGACCACTTTACCCTTGCTGAACTGGGACCCGGGCGCGGAACACTCTTACTGGATGCTTTGCGAGCAACGCAAAAGGTACCTGGATTTCAAGAAGCGGCGCAAATACATCTGATCGAGGCCTCTTCCCGCCTGCGGAAAGTCCAGGCTGAAACCCTACGGGAATATTCTCCTGTCTGGCTGGACGACACCTCCCAACTGCCCGACGCTCCTCTCTTTCTGGTCGCGAACGAGTTTTTTGACGCCTTGCCCGTTCGACAATTCATTCGCACTGGTTCGGGCTGGACCGAGCGACTGGTTGGGCTGTCCGATACGGGAACCTTGACGTTTGGACGCGGTGCGCAGGCTGCGCAAGCGGCACTGGCGCCGCGCCTTGAGGATACGCGGGATGGAGATCTTGTCGAAATTTGCGAGACTGCGCCTGGTATTATGCGAGAGGTTGCAGAACGCATTGCTGGACATGGCGGTGTGGCGCTGGTGATCGACTATGGAGATTGGCGGTCGGTTGGGGACACGTTTCAAGCCATGACAAACCATGCATTTGTGAACCCCCTTCTTACCCCTGGACGAGCAGATTTAACTGCGCATGTTGACTTTGAAGCACTTGCAGATGCCGTCAAAGCAGTCGGGTGTAACTACAGCCGCCTCACAACACAGGGCGTATTTTTGGAACGGCTCGGTATAACGGCGCGTGCGCGAAGTTTGGCCGACCAATCGGAAGGCGAACAGCTGGAGTCCCTAATCCGCGCACATCGCAGGTTGACGCACCCCGAAGAAATGGGAAACCTGTTCAAAGTTCTGGGCGTATTTCCAGCCCGGACATCGCCACCGCCCGGATTGGAAACATGACGCTGGAAATTCTGACATCAGACCTTCTCGCACCCGTGCATCATGGGTTCTTCACGCGTCGCGGCGGTGCATCGTCCGGTGTCTTTCATGGACTGAACTGCGGAACGGGCTCGACGGATCAGAAGGAAGCCGTGGCAATCAATCGCGCGCGCGTAGCCGAAGCCATGGAAGCAACGGTCGATAATCTCATGGGGGTTCATCAGGTTCATTCGGCCGACGTTGTAACGGTTTCAACCACCTCAATGGATCAACCACGTGCGGATGCTATGGTCACGGCAGAACCTGGCATTGTACTGTCGATCCTGACTGCGGATTGCCAACCCGTATTGTTTTCTGATCCGGAGGCCGGTGTCGTCGGTGCAGCTCATGCTGGTTGGAAGGGCGCTTTGGACGGGATTCTGGAAGCAACCATTGAAGCAATGGAGGCATTGGGTGCCAGCAGACAGAACACAGTCGCCGTCATTGGTCCGTCGATTTCACAGCAAGCCTACGAAGTTGGCCCTGAATTTCTGGACAATTTCCTGATGCACGATACCGAAAACAGCCGGTTCTTTGCTGGCGGCAACGGCGACCGGATGCAGTTTGACCTACCCAGCTATGGCCTTCATCGGTTGCGGCGCGCCGGAATAGGGCACGCAGAATGGACTCGTCACTGTACCTATTCAGATCCGGATCGATTCTACTCTTATCGTCGAACCACACATGCCAAGGAAGCTGACTACGGCCGCCTAATTTCAACCATAAGGCTGTAGAGGCTGCCAAGATTGTGGCGCCAAAGGATCCGGTTTGGCCACAATTGACTATCTGGACTGTGAGTATCTTGACGCTAATTCGCACCTAGAGTTCACTTTTCAGTTCAAAAACAAATAATTACATCAACCTGAAAATATTCAAACCTTGTTGAATATAGGTTTTTCGTGAGCGCGCCATTTTTCCCCGGATCAGACAAACAGATGCCGCAATACAAGGTGATATTGGTCTCAACAACGACACAAGACACCGGCCGGGGGGCCAGGTCCAAGGCAGGAGACCAACCATGAAATCCAAGTCACGTTTTCTGAGTTCCATCGTGGAAGAAGCATCAAAATGTGAGGTTCAGATGCCTTGGACACGAGGCGCACGCCGTGCCGCATTGATCGCACGCCGCAAAGCCGAGCCTGAGCTTCGCCAAACCAAAACCGCATAACCATGTGATGGCAGTGTGATTGCCATCCCTACGGACCCGTCGCCGGACGCTGCCCCTGACCGGCCGGGCGCAAGAGCCCGTCTCACCTAAATGGTGAGGCGGGTTTGGGGCAGAACTCAAAAAACCGGCGTATTGAACGCCAACTTGGAAACAAAAACCTGAGGTCGGCCACACTGTCTGCAAAGCAAGCCCCAAAAACAGAAGTTTTTTTGACAATTTGAAACGACGTTCGGCATATTCGAAGCCGATTCAGATGTGGACACCGAAACTGTCCATCTGACGTTGTCGGTGGGGGCCGACGCAGATGCGACCCGAAAAGAAAGGGCCGAATACGCTATGACGATTCCCCACTCGCTTGCCCGGGCGGCGCGGAATGCCGTTGAAACAAGCACAATTCTTCAAGATCCTGCTGCCCTTCGCGCGCCGACGCGGCCCCAATTGCGCCGCTATCAAATCACCAGCCTTCTCGGCAACGGAAACATTGTCGAAACACGACAGATTGCTCCGGCACTTCCTTTGTTTGAAAACGCATTTTGTGCATTCAGCCGTGGATCTCTGGTCGACACAGACAAAGGCCCGATGGCTATTCAAGATCTACTACCTGGGGACCACGTGATCACACAGGACGGGTCGGCACAGGAAGTCGTCTGGAAGGGGTCAACTACCCTCGTTCCGGGCAAGGCGGATCAACGGGGTCGTACTCATAGGTTAACTCGTTTTATGGCAGATGCCTTTGGAATGCAGCGCCCGATGTCTGGTGTTATCGCGGGTCCATCTGCGCGGCTTTTGTCGACACCCGGTCACCTGCGCGCTATCGCCAATGGTCAACCGATCCTGACGCCAGTGCAGGAATTCGTTGATGGTATGAATGTAATCGAGACATCACCGCCTACCCCTGTCGAATTGTTCCACATTTGCCTGCGCAAACATGCCGTGATCAGTGTCGACGGTCTTGAATTCGAAACGTATCATCCCGGGGTAAATGCAGTTCGTGTCATGAGCCACGCAATGCGCAGCCTGTATCTCAATCTATTTTCTCATATCGACAAACTCACCGACTTTGGCCCGCAGGTTTTTCCACGCGCTGAGCGAAGGTGAGATTGACAGCCTAAGTATTTGATAGAAATATGAAACTTCTATTTTGGTGGATAGGCTGTGTTTTCGCGGCCATTTTATTACCGTCCGTCCGTTCCGGCCAGCTGGATCCCAAGGCGGCAATTAAGCCGTCCGGTTCAAACGCTCTTCCAGGATATCAAAAGGAACGCCGGGCTCATCTTTCGCGCCGCGAATAACCAAGGATGTTTTGACGCTGGCCACATTCGGTGTGCTCAACAATTCGCCCGTCAAAAAGCTTTGAAAGCTGCTGAGATCGGGCGCGACACACTTCAAGATGAAATCCACCTCGCCATTGAGCATGTGGCACTCCCGCACAAGTGGCCAATTCCTGCAGCGTTCCTCAAAGGCGCTCAATTCCGATTCGGCCTGACTATCCAGGCCGACCATGGCAAAAACCTGCACTTCGAATCCCAACTCGCGCGCATTGACGTCCGCGTGGTATCCCCGGATCAGCCCTGCTTCTTCCAGCGTGCGCACCCGCCGCAGGCATGGAGGGGCGGATATCCCCACTCTCTTGGCCAATTCGACGTTTGTCATTCGGCCGTCTGCTTGCAATTCCGACAGTATCTTTCGATCAATCGGATCCAGTCGTGTTGCGACCATGAATAGCTCCCTCACATTGCGTTTCTTATAGCAGCGCCCCAAGCGGGCGCAATAATGTTTCGTCGCTAGCCGAACGGGATCGTTTTCAATTGCTCGCTTCACAGTCACCCAAAATTCACGGGGACATGATTGAGGGGTTTAAGACGTGCAACTCCATCGCTATATCCATGCCCCGGGGCGGCAGGCGTTGCCTCTAGCATTCGGGCAGATCACAGGGGGTCATGATGGCCGAAACACGTCACACCAAAGTTCTGATCATCGGATCAGGTCCAGCAGGCTATACTGCCGGCGTTTACGCCAGCCGCGCTATGCTAGAGCCGATCCTTGTTCAGGGTATTGAACCGGGCGGGCAGCTGACCACGACAACCGAGGTAGAGAATTACCCCGGTTTCACCGAGGTTCAGGGCCCTGATCTGATGATCAAGATGCAAGAACACGCACAGGCGATGGGCTGCGAGATTATCGGTGACATCATCACGAATCTCGACCTTTCCAAACGACCCTTCACTGCCAAGGGCGACAGCGGCTCGGTCTATACCGCCGACGCCGTCATTCTGGCCACAGGTGCACGTGCCAAATGGCTCGGGATGGAAAGCGAAGAGAAATTCAAGGGGTTTGGTGTCTCTGCCTGTGCCACCTGCGACGGTTTCTTTTATCGCGGGCAGGAAATCGTGGTTGTGGGCGGTGGCAACACCGCGGTTGAAGAAGCATTGTTCCTGACAAACTTTGCCTCCAAAGTCACATTGATCCACCGCCGCGACGAGCTGCGTGCAGAAAAGATTTTGCAAGATCGCCTGTTCAAGAACGAAAAGATCGCAACCCTTTGGTTCAACCAACTGGACGAGGTCTATGGCACCGACGCCCCTCTGGGCGTCGAAGGCGTCAAGGTTAAAAACGTGCAAACCGGTGAAATCACCGACATTCCCTGCAAGGGCGTCTTCATTGCCATCGGCCACGCGCCTGCGAATGAATTGGTCAAGGATACGCTCGACACCCATATGGGCGGCTATGTCGTGACCGAACCAGGCACCACTCGCACATCGGTACCCGGCGTCTTTGCAGCTGGCGACCTGACCGATCATGTATACCGTCAGGCCGTTACAAGCGCCGGAATGGGTTGCATGGCGGCACTGGATGCCGAAAGGTTCTTGGCCGAACACGAATGAACTTGCCACCTGACCACGTTGTTCAGGTCACGGGGCGTTTCTGGCGTGCCGGTTTTTTGGGTCAGGATGAACAGTTGTTGGCCCCTGCCGGCGCCCCAAACGGGCGCTGGCATCACGACGGGCAAAATGCTCTATACCTCTCAGGCACACCCGAAGGCTGCCAAGTCGCGTTGCGCGCCTATGTAAAGCCAGCTGACCCGTCGCGTGGAATCTTTCCGTTTCAAATAAAAGCCGCGCGCGTTGTTGATTTGCGCAGGCCCCCGACACGCGAACTATTGCTGGTCACCCTAGATGACCTGCACGTGTTTTGGGCTAACATGCACGCTGCAGGAAAAACTTCTCCCACATGGGAGTTGGCTGATCGCCTGAGGGCCAGTGGCGTCACCGGAGTGCTGACTCCTTCCCGAAGCCGCCCGGACCTAACCCATCTGACCTTATTTCGCTGGAATTGTGAGGATGGGCCAACGGTTCGCCGTGACGGGCCGCCAATGCCATTTGATCCACACTACAAAATTGGCGAAGCGTAACGCCCGATAGTCATCATCGAAGCGCCCCGCGTCCCACAAGACCTCAAATGATTGATCGGCCACTGTGCCTTGACCAATCGCAAACCATCCCGCCACAGTGAGAACAATAATAAACTGCAGTGGAGTTCCACTTGAAAAGCGCATTATGGCGCGGAGATTGGCAGACACGGGCCCGGATCGTCACGGGCCTTGTCCTGTTCATCTACGCCTTTTTTCACTTTGCAAATATTGGCATGGGGCTGGTGTCACAGGACGCCATGATCCAAATGGAAGACATCATGCGGAGCGTGGTTCGCAGCCCATTGGGCAGTGCGGTCCTTTATACGTCGCTTGTTGTCCACGCGGGTCTTGCGCTTACCCGGGTCGCAAGGCGTCGCACATTACGCATGCCGGTCAGCGAAGCATTGCAAGTTGTTTTGGGGCTGATCATTCCAACACAGCTGATACTGCATCTGGTTCAGACACGATACGCCCACACCTTCTTCGATGTGAACGACGAGATGAGCTATCTAATCATTCTCATGTGGCCAACCTCGTCGATCTGGAAGCAGAGCGGGCTGATGCTGATCGTGTGGGTTCACGGGTGTATCGGGATGCATTTCTGGCTGCGGCTCCATCCTTTGTGGCGCAAGTTGAGTTCGTATCTCATTGGAGTTGCGGTTCTGGTTCCTGCATTCGGTTTGGCCGGATTGCTCACCGAAGGCCGCAGAATGTACGACATATTCATAGATGACGAACTCAGGCCAGAGTACATGGAATACTTCAACTGGCCTTCACGCGAAACATTTCAGGCCCTGTTTGATGCAAATGAAACCGGTATGGCGGTCTTCTGGTCTCTTCTGGGTTTGACAGCGGCCACCTACATGGGCCGCAAATTGCTGGCCCGGCGCCGTTCTGTTCGCATCTCTTATGTTCAGGGACCGCAAATCACATCTGAAAAAGGCATGACTCTGCTGGAAATGTCCCAATCCAACGGGGTTCCACATACCGCCCTATGCGGTGGCAAGGGGCGGTGCACCACCTGCCGCGTCGTGATCGAAGAAGGCATTGATCTGCTGGAGCCTCCCTCTGAAACCGAAGCGAAAAGTCTGCGCGCGGTCAATGCGTCGGCCAACACCCGCCTCGCCTGTCAAATCCGCCCAACCAATCCGGCCACAGTATTTCGGGTGTTCAAACCGAACGGAGAACGTCATCGTGCCCACAAAAGTCACGGGCAAGAACGGCAGCTGGCTATTTTGTTTCTGGACATGCGCGGTTTCACGTCCCGAACCACTGGGCAATTGCCTTATGATGTGGTGTTCCTCCTCAACCGATTCTTTGACGCCATTGTACCTCCCATCACAGGCTCGGGCGGCACCGTGGACAAATACCTGGGCGACGGACTGCTTGCGGTGTTCGAAAGCGAAAGTGCACAAAAATCTGCCAAGGCTGCTCTTCGGGCTGCGGCAGAAGTCGGCAAGGCACTGGAAGAATTTAATCAAACACTATTTTCAGAAGGCGATCCGCCGGTACGTATTGGCATCGGATTGCACCTTGGGAACCTTGTATTGGGTGAAATCGGCTCTGCCGGACACGCCCCCAGAACCATTATTGGCGACACCGTAAATGCGGCCAGCCGACTTGAAGGTCAGACAAAAGAACTCGGCGTCGAACTTTTGGTGTCCGAGCCTGTTCTTGTTGAGGCCGACATCGATACCTCGGACGTAACCTTGACCAGTTTTACCCTACGCGGCGTGCCCGAACCAATTCGCGCCCTGCCTGTAAAGGAAGCAAAGCTTTTGTATGAACAGCTTTCGATGGCCGGGTCGCAACAGAATTGAACCACTCATTCGGCTTTGAAGGAAAACGTGTCTCCGTTCATCGGGTTTCAGAAACAAACGTAGGTCCGTCCAACGTTACGGTTTCGTTGTATTTGTTCCGCCCTGTGCGAAACAATCACACGCTGTCCTTCTCTTGAGTCTCACTTCTGGACATTGCCACTCAACTGGGGTTACTCCGCGAACCGGAAGCATTTCGTCCTTAATACGCACTGGCCTCGAAGAGAGAATTGAATGACGATGTCAAATAGCCTTGCACCTATTCCCGAACTCTATGTCTCCTATGACTCAGCCCAAAAACTGAAAGTCGAAGCAGCTGATCTGAAAAGCTGGGACCTAACCCCACGACAGATCTGCGATCTTGAACTGATGATGAACGGCGGTTTCAATCCGCTCAAAGGTTTTTTGACTGAAAAAGACTACGACGGCGTGGTCGAAAACATGCGTCTTTCGGACGGAACTTTGTGGCCGATGCCAATCACGCTGGATGTGTCCGAAGAGTTTGCCGCATCTCTGAACGCCGATGAGGATATCGCCCTGCGCGACCAGGAGGGTGTCATTCTGGGAACCATGACTGTCACCGACAAATGGGAACCCAACAAGGCGCGCGAAGCCGAGAAAGTGTTTGGTGCGGACGATCAAGCTCATCCGGCAGTCAACTATCTGCACAATACCGCAGGTAAGATTTATCTGGGTGGACCGGTTACCGGTATTCAGCAACCCATTCACTATGATTTTCGCGCCCGGCGTGACACTCCCAACGAGTTGCGTGCGTTTTTCCGCAAGGTCGGATGGCGTCGCGTCGTTGCATTCCAAACCCGTAACCCCCTGCATCGTGCGCATCAGGAACTTACGTTCCGCGCCGCGAAAGAGGCTCAAGCCAACCTATTGATCCACCCGGTGGTCGGCATGACCAAACCGGGAGATGTAGACCACTTTACCCGCGTGCGTTGTTACGAGGCAGTACTGGACAAATACCCGGCTGCCACCACAGGTATGTCACTGTTGAACCTTGCCATGCGCATGGCCGGTCCGCGCGAAGCCGTTTGGCACGGGATCATCCGGAAAAACCACGGTTGCACGCATTTCATTGTCGGCCGTGACCATGCTGGACCTGGCAAGAACTCAGCGGGCGAAGATTTTTATGGCCCGTATGATGCGCAGGACATGTTCCGAGAGCATCAGGATGAAATCGGCATCGAAATGGTCGACTTCAAGCATATGGTTTTTGTCCAGGAACGCGCTCAGTACGAACCCAACGACGAGATTGCCGACAAGGATGCCGTCACGATCCTGAACATTTCGGGCACCGAATTGCGTCGCCGCCTGCAAGAGGGTTTGGAGATCCCCGAATGGTTCTCTTTCCCCGAAGTGGTGACCGAATTGCGCCGCACTCGTCCGCCACGGAACAAACAGGGTTTCACTGTTTTCTTCACCGGTTTTTCGGGATCAGGAAAATCAACCATCGCAAATGCGCTTATGGTTAAACTGATGGAGATGGGCGGTCGTCCGGTGACACTGCTGGATGGCGACATCGTGCGTAAGAACCTCAGTTCAGAATTGGGCTTTTCGAAAGAACACCGCGACCTCAACATTCGCCGTATCGGCTATGTCGCCTCCGAGATCACAAAAAACGGTGGCATCGCGATTTGCGCACCCATCGCCCCGTATGCGACGACACGGCGGGCTGTGCGCGAAGATATCGAAGCCTTTGGAGCTTTTGTCGAAGTGCACGTCGCAACCACGATCGAAGAGTGTGAGCGCCGAGACCGCAAGGGGCTGTATAAATTGGCGCGTGAGGGGAAAATCAAAGAGTTCACCGGCATCTCAGATCCTTACGATGTTCCGGAAAATCCAGAGCTGCGTGTGGAAACGGAGAACGTCGATGTTGACAACTGTGCGCATCAAGTTCTGCTCAAACTCGAAAGCATGGGTCTTGTATCCGGCTGAAGCTTACAAACCGGAAGCCTGTTTTGGTCCAGTTTGAAGTTTAGGAAAAAACGACACCTCGCCGATCTTCGGCGAGGTGATTTTTTGTTACCTTACGAATTTCCGTTCACTGGCTTGCCAATTCCGGATGACGGTAGGCTTCGGGGTAGGTCATCGGCTTGAGGGGACCCAACGGTATCACACCATTCCAGCTTCGACCAAAGTACCCCTGTCGACAGTGGACAAGTGAATTGCTCTCTGCCACGCCCGGCAGGGCATGCACCCGACAAAGCCATCGCCAAAGATGCGGATAATCAAGAATTCTGGCCCCGTTCAGTTTCATGCGCACGTAATAAACCGGGTCGTGACGGTACAACGTAGGAAACAGTCGCAGGTCAGCTTCGTTGAAATTGGCCCCTGTCAGATATGGTCGGCTGTCGCTTGCGAGGATGTTTTCAAGCTCTGACAATGCCTCGAAGTAGGCATCAAATGCGGCTGTGTAGGTGCTCTGATCAGATGAAAACCCTGCTTTGTAGGCCCCGTTGTTGATAGCGACATAAATACGTTCATTCAGGACGTTGATTTCATTCTGCTTCGCAGAGTCGTCGGGATATAGGCGCGGTCTTTGAGGCCCTTTCAGTGTGCTGCCCAGCGCCTCTGCATTCCGATCCAGCATGCGAATGATCTCGGCGCTTTCATTGCTGACAATGCGCCCCAAATTCTTGTCGTACAGGACAGGCACGGACTGTTCTTGTGACCCCTCGGCCCGATAGATATCGCGAACAAGCCGATACCCCTGCCCCGTGCCGGTGTCCAAGGTGCACTCTGACAAGGGTGCCCCGGTCACTGACGCCACAAGATCAGGTGCGAATTGCCAGAAATTAGGTCCCGCAGGATCGTCTTCGTCTGTGCGATTGGGAAAGGCAACATCCATCGAAATGCTGTCGTGCAGGCCCAAAACATTCCGCGCCAACGTCACCCGGTGACACCAGGGACAGTTGAGCGCAACAAATAGGTGGTACCGACCCATTTCCGACGGAAAGTGTTGGTCACCAATTGCGCCCCTAAAACCACTGACGCCCCGCACAAATTCTCCACGCTCCCGCCGCGCCGTAGCGTCTGCCTGATCTTCCTGCGTTGATCTATCGGTCATGGGTCAATTTCCAAAATTCTTCCTACCTAAGAAAGCCTCAGCATCGCACTCTTTGGCAATAGACCCGCACCGTCTTTGGGTCACAGGCAAGCATGAATGGCTTCGGCCGCGCGGCGTTCAAGATTGGCGTAGGGTTCCAACTCCAGTTGCAGCCGTTTCAGATCCGGGAGGCGTTCTTCAAAATCCTCATTCGACATCTTAGCGACGGCACTCCGAACCTCGGCTTCGGAATTGCAGCGAATGATACCTTTGGGGTCAACAAAGTCTTCGAGGTTGGGACACCCCCAATATATCGGCACCGTGTTGCAGAACACGGCATCCAGCAGTTTTTCCGAAAAATAGTTCCGTTCCTGCACGTTCTCGATCACGACCGAGTAACGGTATGGCGCCAAACCATCTGCCTTGTGCTCGAACGGGGTATATCCCCGCCCCATGATGATGATGTCCTGGTCGGTGTCACGAGACCAATCAACAATCGCATGGCGTAGCTTGTGTCCGGCACTGTCTCGCTTGGCCGAGGCGATCAGGGAACACATTGCTGTCTTGTTTGATGGCAGCTCTCTCCACTCTGGCACCCAGGTGGTGCCCAAAGGGAAGAACACCGCATTGGGAATACGATTCAAAAGGCTTTCATGAAACGTCAACACGCGAAAGAAACGCCGCCAGGTAAACCGTAAAAGTTTCAGGTGCTTGGCATGAATGACTGAAGGCTCTCCCATCACCAGAGATATCTTGGCGCGGGTACCGCGTCGCAGGCGAAAGTGCGTGGCAGTCTTTGGAAAAACGATCAGGTGATCGCTCGGCAGCAGATCGCCCACTGTCTTGCCAATCAGTCGGTCAGGACATCCAAGCGGCCAGAGCAGATCTGTCACCGGCACTGTCGCCAGCTTGGGCCCAAGCCCCATGCCATAAGGCAGAACTGCGATTGCTGCGACGCTCATTCTGGCAGATCCACTTGGCCGCGCATCAGGACAAACCCCTGCCCCGCGACCTTGACCCCAGTGATGTCGTCACGTGGGCCGACGCGCGTCACCGTGGCCTGACCAGGGCGGCCCATGCCGTGACCCTGTTCTGCTGTGAATATCTCTTTCTTCATCAATCCATGTCGCCAGAGATAGGCGGCCATCGCACCAGTAGCGGAACCTGTAAAGGGGTCCTCGGGGGGCTGGGCGGCGCCATCAACAGCCGCGAGAAGGTGTCACCTGTCTCGGTCGCGCCCTGCAAGACGACCAGAAACGGCTCGAGCATGTCGGTTCCAGCGTAGCCCTGGCTCGCCGCCATCTCGCGCATGGCATTCACATTCAGCTTGGCCTGTTGCAGCGCTTCATGATCCCGCAGGACGGTGATGCAGAACGGCAGTCCGGTTGATACCATCTGGGGCTGAGCTACGATCGCCTCAGGCGGCAATGAGACGGTGCGGGCCACCATTTCGACCGGCACGGCGGCACCAAATTGTGGCGCCACCTGCGTCATTTCGATGTCCTCGCCGTTCAGCCGGATCGGCACCAGCCCAGCGCCTGTCTCAAGCACCAATTCGTCACCCTCGATCAACCCTCGAGAGCGCATCGCAGCAACGGTTGCGATAGTTGGGTGACCGGCAAAGGGGATCTCGCGACTGGCAAGGAAATAGCGCACTTTGATATCGGCCACGTCAGACGGACCGGTAAAGGTGCATTCAACCAGAGAGGTCTCTCGCACATAGGCCGTACAGATATCTTCGGATAGATGGGCACCGTCGTGAACCACAGCGCAGCCATTGCCACCAAAGGCCTGATCGGTGAAAGCGTCCACCCAGTCAAACTCGTACCAGCTCATCGTCAGCCTCCTATTGGCGCAATCGGGATCAAGAGGTACTGCCTCATTCTCAGAGTGTCACTTCAAAAGCACCAAGTACGGGCAGCAAAAAGGCGCAGCAGAACGCTGCGCCTTTCACACAAATCTCTGAATTCCCAATATTCAGTGCACGGCAACCGGCGAAAAGTCATGCTCACGTGCCAGCATGAAGGCAAGCTTGCGGTCCGCGACCAGGGCCAATTGCTGCCCCTCTTCGTCGTGCACCGCGTAAAGCTGTTCGTGATCCCCGGCCTCGGCCCTGATCTGATCGGGCAGGTCCGCAACCTCTACGGTTTTGACATATACGATACGGCTGCCGTTTTCATTGAAATCAAATGGCGTTTCCATCGCTTACCCTTTCTTGATGTTGATCTTTTGCACCACGGTTTCCGGACGCGCGCGCGTCAGATCCACATGGAGCAACCCGTTTTCCATTACCGCCTCGCCGACCTCGACCCCGTCGGCCAATACAAACATGCGCTGAAACTGGCGCGCGGCAATGCCACGATGCAGGAAAACCCGCCCTTCACTGTCGTCGCTTTGACGGCCCCGGATCACCAGCTGGCGGTCTTCGATTGTGATCGACAGGTCCTCTTCGGCGAAACCGGCCACCGCCAGCGTGATGCGGTACGAGAAATCCGAGGTCTGTTCGATGTTATACGGGGGATACCCTTCGTTGCCCGATTTGGCCGAGCGTTCCAGAAGGCGTTCCAATTGCTCGAACCCCAGCATGTGTGGGTATGAGCCAAGAGTAAGTTTTGACACGTCTTATCGTCCTTTATTGTCAAAGCGACGGTGCGCACGGTCCCAGATTCGGCAACCACACCTGTTGAATATGGGAAGAAATTCCCCCTTAACAAGGTCTAGGCGAAAACATCGTGAACGCGTATCCTATGTCCAGCAAGACCACCAATACCCGAGTCGCATATGAACGCTCCCACAGATCTATCGATGAAAACCGACGACGTCCTGCGGGTGGAGTTGGAGGTTTTCAAGCGGCAACATCGGGATCTGGACGAGGCCATCATGGCTCTGGTTGATCGCGGAACCGGCGATCAATTCACCATCAAACGGCTGAAAAAGCAAAAGCTGCGGGTCAAGGATATGATCGCCCTGATCGAAGACCGCCTGACGCCGGATATCATCGCTTGACGCGTGTGGCAGAGCCGCGACGAAACACCTCTGACAAACCCGTCTCATCCACATTGCTTAACAAGGCGATTTGGCTATAGTGCGCGCTCTTTCGCAAGCAGGGGCGGATCGGATGAGCGAGATCAAAGTTGGGATCATCATGGGCAGCCAATCGGACTGGCCTACGATGAAAGGGGCAGCGGATATTCTGGACGAATTGGGCGTTGCCTATGAAACCCGGATCGTCTCGGCACACAGAACGCCGGACCGTTTGTGGGACTATGGCAAGACGGCAGTGGAACGCGGCCTGCATGTGATCATCGCGGGCGCTGGCGGGGCCGCGCATCTGCCTGGCATGATGGCATCCAAAACCCGCGTCCCGGTAATTGGTATTCCGGTTCAGACCCGCGCGTTGTCTGGTGTCGACTCGCTATATTCCATCGTGCAGATGCCCAAAGGGTTCCCGGTCGCCACCATGGCCATCGGCGCAGCAGGCGCTGCAAACGGCGGCCTGATGGCAGCTGGCATTCTGGCCATCAGCGATCCTGATCTGGCCGTGCGCCTGGATAAATGGCGCGATGATCTCTCCGCCTCAATCCCCGAGGTGCCCAGCGATGACTGAAGCCCTCGCCCCCGGAGCAACAATTGGCATTCTCGGCGGTGGCCAACTGGGCCGCATGCTTTCGGTCGCGGCCTCTCGTCTGGGGTTCAAAACGCATGTATTTGAACCGGGAGCCAACCCACCTGCGGGCCACGTTGCCGATCAGGTGACCACGGCAGCCTACGACGATGCCGAGGCATTGCAGCGGTTCGCCCAAGCCGTGGACGTCATCACTTATGAGTTCGAAAACATCCCGACCCAAGCTTTGGATCTACTCGAAACTCACAGGCCCATTCGCCCGGGACGCGAAGCCCTACGCGTGAGCCAGGACCGGTTGACCGAAAAGACGTTCCTGCAAGGTCTGGGCCTGAAAACGGCCCCTTTCGCGGATGTTACCGATCTCGAAAGCCTGAATACCGCGGTGGCGGAAATCGGCACACCCGCAATCCTGAAAACCCGCCGCTTCGGCTATGACGGCAAGGGCCAGTCGCGTCTAAAAACGGCTGATGATGCCGAAACCGCGATTGCGGACATGGCCGGTGCCCCCGCGATACTCGAAGGGTTCGTTGACTTCAGCCACGAGGTTTCTGTCATCGCCGCCCGCAGCCTGTCCGGGGAAGTCGCCTGCTTCGATCCCGGTGAAAACGTGCATCTTGATGGCATCCTGCACACCACCACAGTTCCCGCGCGCCTGAGCGCTGCACAACGCATGGATGCTGTTTTGTTGGCGGCCAATATCCTGAATGCGCTGGACTATGTTGGTGTGATGGGGGTCGAACTTTTTGTGACGCCTCAAGGGTTGATCGTGAACGAGATCGCCCCGCGTGTACACAACTCAGGCCACTGGACGCAGAACGGCTGCGCTGTGGATCAGTTTGAACAGCACATTCGCGCGGTTGCGGGCTGGGCCTTGGGCGACGGTCAGCGTCATTCAGATGTGGTGATGGAAAACCTGATCGGCAATGATGTTGACCGCATCCCCGAACTCGCCAAAGAGCGTGACACCGCAATCCACCTCTACGGCAAGGCCGAGACCAAGGCGGGCCGTAAGATGGGTCATATCAACCGGATCCAGCGCAACACCTGAAACGGCGCGGTGCCGGAAAATCCCTGATTTTTCGGGCGCGTCCCCGATGGTCCCAACGGGGCCTGAGTGGGCGCGCTGCCTAGCCGATGAACCGCGTGGCAATTTCCCCGCTCATGTAGCTTACCACGCCGCCTGACAGGGTGGCGGCCACACGGTGGCTGTCCGCTTCCAAAATGACCAAATCTGCGCGTTGTCCCGGTTCAAACCGACCGCGATCAGACAGCCCCAACACCCGCGCAGGTCCCGCAGACACCAGGTCCCATGCGCTTGCAAAATCCAGCACTCCAGATTTCGCAAGCATCACCGCCGCGCGCCGCGGGCTGGGATAGTGGTAGTCCGATGCAAGAGCATCGCAAAGCCCCATGGCGATCAGATCCAGGGCCGAGGCATTGCCTTTGTGCGACCCACCTCGAACCACATTGGGCGAGCCCAGAATGACCGGATCACCTGCGGCCCGCGCAGCCTCGGCCGCCTCTGCCGTTTCAGGGAACTCGCAAATCGACACGCCGCGCGCTTTCCAGGTTTTGCGATCCTCGGCCGTGTGATCGTCATGGCTGCCCAGCCGTACCCCGCGCGCAGACAGGTCCGCGGCCAAAGCTGTCACCGCTGCAGGGACATCTTCTGCCCGCGCGTGCATGTCTTTCAGCATCTGCCAATGCACATCCGGGTTTCGCCCGGCCTTAAGCGCCTGTCCCGTCAATCGAGGTGGTTTTTTACCCGCCGCCAGCCTGTCATGCGGCAGATGGTCATTGAACACAACGTAGGGAATGTCCCATTCGCTCACTTGATCTACCAGCTCGTCGTAATCATCCAGCATATGGGTTTCGAACCGCAACTGCGGGATCAAGTCAGTCACGACACGGGCTCTGACCGCCTTGAGCGCGGCAAAAACCTGCCTTGCATACTCCGGGGCGCGCAACCCGCCTTCCCAGCTGAAGAACTGTGCCATCACGGCTGTGGTAATCCCATTGGCCGCAAACTCTGCCTCGGCCGAGATCACGCCTTCGTCCATTTGCTTCATTGCGCCACGACGAGGCGCGAGATGGCGTTCGAACCCGTCCCCATGCAAGTCTACGATACCCGGCAAAACCAGATAGCCAGACAAATCGACCTGACGCTTTTGTTCAACTGCCTGAATGACACCTGCTCCAAAACTCAGCGTAGCATCGCTCAAGCCTACGCCCGGCAACAGAACGCGGGCACCAGTCAGGGTCAATTCAAGTGGGATCATCGGGTGCTCTTGGACATGGGAACTTCGCAGCCCAGCCCCTCGCACACCTGCTCAATAGTGCCAAGCACAGACTCGATCCACGTCAGTCCGGGATCAAAGCGACCAAATCGCAAGAAGTGGATGGTCTGTGCGATCACCTGCGGATTGTTCATCATAAAAGTGTGCGTCACTGGCATTTCGATATGATCTGCCATTCCCTCAACGCGGGTTGAAGCCACTGACACCTTGCCATCATCCGACCCTGGAATGATTGCGGAGAACAAAGGGTTGAGAGAATTCGTTCCGGCAATGACACCGAGCGAAAAATCCGCTGGTCCCAAGGCGCGCGGTATACTCTCTGGACCGGTTCCCAACGCAAGTCCCGCAGGCCCATTCAGCATGCCAAACACTTCAAACGCCCCAAGCTCATCAACCAGTTCGCTGCCCTGATTTGGTGGCCCCAGCATCACCACACGGCCAAGGTTCGTGGGCTTGTGTTCCCGAAACCAATAGCGGATCAGAATGCCGCCCATGGAATGCGCAACGAAATGCACCGTCTGATCACCACAGGTACGAACCGCTGCTGGTATTGTCCGGGCTGCAAGAACCGGAATGGTCAAATCTGTCGACGGATACCCAGGTCGTACAACATCGTAACCATAAAGCTCCAACACCTCTTCTGCGACCGATAGAGAGGCCTCGGTCCGGGCAAGGCCGTGTAGCAGAACCACGCAATCCGCGCTCGCAGATGCTGGCCAAAACAGAAGAAGAAAAAGAAGCTTGCGCATCAGGCTCGTCTACCCCGTTTTTGCCCGAGGTAAAAGCAGATCAGCGCTTTGGTCGCGTCGTGGCCAGCGCTATGCCGCCAAGAACCAGGGCTGCAGCGGCAATCAAGGGCCAGGACAACTTTTCGCCAAGCAGCAATGCCCCGACAAAAAGCGCAATGACTGGAACGCTCAATTGCACGGTTCCGGCAACGGCCGGAACCAACTGCGGTAGGACACGGTACCACAAGGCATATCCAAGACCCGACGTCACCGCTCCGGACAAAACGGCAAGCCCGATCCCCCAAGGTGTGACAACCCAATCCCCAGATATCAGGGCGATGCACACAGTGGTTACCGGAAAGGCCACAATGAAGTTGGCTGCTGTTCCGGACAACGCATCACTCTCATGCTTAGCCAACCAACGAGTACACCCCCCAACCGATCCCCGCCAGCCCCATCAAGACAGCCCCAGAAGAGTTGACCAAGGCGCCTTCGCCTGGCCACAAAACCCAGGCCAGACCACTAAAAGCCACCAGTGCTCCTGTGAATTGGCGCCCTGTGGGCGGCGTTTGGGAAACGCTGGTGACCGCAAACATCACGATTTGCACGACACCGAACAGGATCAGTGCCCCGGCACCTGCATCCAGGGTCAGGTACGCCAAGGAAAATCCGACGAGATAGAGAGATAGGGCGCCACCTCCAACCAGTCTTCGGCGGAGCCAAAATTGCAATTGCCCCCCTGCAATAAAACCAGGACCGAGAGGATCAATGCCCCGGACAGTACGCGAACCACTGCAAAACTACCCGGATCAATAAAACCGCTGTTTACGGCAAGCCGATTCAAGATCGAATTGGCGGCGAAGGCGATCATCACCACGGATGTGAGCAAAATCAGACGCATGCTCTCACATAGCCTGAGGTCAATCTGACCAACAGACAAAATTACGTCACAAGATCACGCGTCAAAGGCAGAAGGGTATACCAGCCTTTCTTTGGGTGCCCCATCTCCCGGTCCGGCCAGCAGAGTATGTTCTATGGGATAAGGTGACGACAGATTTCGGGCGCGCGCAACGGAGAAACCGCGCTTTCCGTAATATTCGGGGTCTCCAAGAACCACCGCGGTCAAATCTCGCTCGGCGATCCACTGGCCCACCAGCTTCATCAGCTTTCCACCGATTCCACGCCGTTGCACCGAAGGTTCGACTGCGACCGGAGCAAGGCAGACCCACCCAGAAGGGCGCTGCATCCACGACAAGGCAGCATACCCAACAAGGCGATCGTCTTCTACCACCGTCAACTCCGCTGCCATGTCACGATCCGCACGCAACATGTGAACCAGAGCCGCTTCATCTTCTGATTTGAACGCGGCCTGCAACAACGAATCAACGTGTTGGGGAAACGCGGCTGGAGACGCTGAGGGCATCAAATTAACACCTTGATAATAAAGAAAAAGGGGTCGCCAACAGGCGACCCCTTCTTTCTTAGCACAAAGGCTAGGCAGATTACATCATGCCGCCCATGCCGCCCATGCCGCCCATGTCGGGCATACCGCCACCGGCCGCGCCTTCTTTGGCGGGCTTGTCGGCAACCATGGCTTCGGTGGTGATCAGCAAACCAGCAACCGATGCCGCATCTTCCAGAGCGGTGCGAACCACTTTGGCCGGGTCGATGACGCCGAACGAGAACATGTCGCCATATTCTTCGGTCTGAGCGTTAAAGCCGAACGATGCGTCGTCGCTTTCGCGGACTTTGCCTAGCAACAACTGCACCGTCAACGCCTGCGTTTTCAGCGATCTGGCGCAGAGGCGCTTCGATTGCTTTACGAACGATCACGATACCAGCGTTCTGGTCCGAGTTTGCACCTTCCAGCTCGGCAAGTGCTTTGCCAGCCTGAACCAGAGCAACACCACCACCAACGATTACACCTTCTTGAACCGCTGCGCGGGTCGCATTCAGTGCATCGTCAACGCGGTCTTTACGCTCTTTGACTTCAACTTCGGTCATGCCGCCGACGCGGATAACAGCAACACCGCCTGCCAGTTTGGCAACGCGCTCTTGCAGTTTCTCACGGTCGTAGTCCGACGAGGTTTCTTCGATCTGCGCACGGATCTGGCCAACACGGGCTTCGATCTCGGCTTTTTCGCCAGCACCGTCGACGATGGTGGTTTCGTCTTTGGTGATTTCGACTTTCTTGGCGGTGCCCAGCATGTCCATGGTCACGGACTCGAGCTTCATGCCCAGATCTTCCGAGATCACCTGACCGCCGGTCAGAATTGCCAGGTCCTGCAGCATGGCTTTGCGGCGATCGCCGAAACCAGGTGCTTTGACAGCAGCAATTTTCAGGCCGCCGCGCAGTTTGTTGACAACCAGAGTTGCCAGCGCTTCGCCTTCGACGTCTTCAGCAATGATCAGCAGAGGCTTCTGCGACTGGATCACCTGCTCGAGCAGCGGAACCATCGGCTGCAGCGACGAGAGTTTTTTCTCGTGCAGCAGGATCATGCAGTCGTCCAGATCTGCGATCATCTTGTCAGCGTTGGTCACGAAGTAGGGCGACAGGTAACCGCGGTCGAACTGCATGCCTTCGACAACATCGGTCTCTGTTTCCAGACCTTTGTTCTCTTCAACGGTGATGACGCCTTCGTTGCCAACTTTTTGCATCGCGTCTGCGATCTGCTGGCCGATTGCTGCTTCGCCGTTGGCCGAGATGGTGCCAACCTGAGCAACTTCGTCGCTGTCTTTGACTTCACGTGCCGATGCAACGATGCCTTCAACCACTTTCGAGGTCGCCAGGTCGATGCCGCGCTTCAGGTCCATCGGGTTCAGACCAGCAGCAACCTGCTTGAGGCCTTCACGAACGATCGCCTGAGCCAGAACGGTTGCAGTGGTGGTACCGTCGCCTGCTTCGTCGTTGGTGCGCGAAGCAACTTCTTTCACCATCTGTGCGCCCATGTTCTCGAACTTGTCTTCCAGCTCGATCTCTTTGGCAACAGATACACCGTCTTTGGTGATGCGCGGTGCGCCGAACGATTTGTCCAGAACCACGTTACGGCCTTTGGGGCCCAGCGTCACTTTGACAGCGTCAGCCAGGATGTTCACGCCAGCCAGCATACGGTTACGGGCATCGGTGTCGAATTTGACGTCCTTAGCAGCCATGTTCTTTTCTCCTTGAAAAGTCTTGAAATGGGGTCAGAGAAGCCGGGTGGCTTACTCGATGATCCCCATGATGTCGCTTTCTTTCATCATCAGCAGCTCTTCGCCGTCGACCTGAACCTCGGTGCCCGACCATTTGCCGAACAGGATCTTGTCGCCAGCCGAAACGGCCATCGAGATCAGCTCACCGCTGTCTTTACGTGCGCCTTCGCCGGTCGACACAACAATGCCTTCGCTGGGCTTTTCTTTTGCGGATTCGGGGATGATCAGGCCGCCCGAGGTTTTTTCTTCGCTTTCGGTACGGCGAACCAGTACCCGGTCATGAAGCGGTTTCAATGCCATCTTTGCAGCTCCTTAAGCTCAAAGTTCGTTTCCTTACGGCTCCGACGCTCCCTTGCATCGAGCCGTTATCACTCACCGTAGTTGAGTGCTAACGACGCATAGCTAGGCACATGGAATTTCCGAGTCAACGCCTGAGGCCAGAATTTTTGCGAAATTAGTCCGCTTCCCAGCTGTAGGCCCAGTGGATCAACCCCTCGGCCCCCTGCGAAGTAAGTGCGTACACACCGGTTTCAACCTTCTCGAACCAGCCATAGTGATTGTCCCGCATCAAAGTTGTGGCCTTGGTCACACCGGTGGACTTGGCCACGATCGCCCCCTTCGCCGCACCGTTCTCTGCCAGAAACGCAGCGCAGCGCAATGCATCTTGCCTATACGCAGTGACAATGCCGTGTCGTGTCGCGCCTCCAGCGTTTGGATCGCCTTTGAGGCGGCTGAATTCACGCAACATCCGCTCGGCCCGCTTCTTGGACTTGCGCGGCGCATACGGACCCGGATCACAATGCACTTCAACCCGACCATCGGCGCGAACGGTGATCAGCCCTAATCCCAACCGCCGACACATGGCAAGATTGTCCTTGAGTGTTCGACGCGCGGACCGTCCTGTGGGACGGGCAACAGCGACGTAGACCAGATCCGACACCGACAATCGCGTGATCGCCTGATGAAACAGGTTCAAGGAAAACCGTAGTTTCAACTCTACAATAACAGGTGCCTCATCCCCACGGCAGGCCATGACATCGGCGGCTCCAACCTCGCCCTTGACCTCGTACCCCTGCCCTTCGAGCAGAGTCTTTATCGGTGGATAGAGTTCCTGTTCACGCTGCATTGTTTTACCTTAGAACCTAAAATGCCCCAATCACAATTGCCCAAACACTCACGCCATTGCGCATTGTTGCTTTCAACCTAAAGTTGATCTAACCGTTGCCCAATTGGAGTGAATATGCAGCGCATCGTTTTGGTCGTACTGTTTGTGTTTAGTCTCATTCTCTTGCCCACTACCGCGGTGCAAGCAGCTTGCAAAGGGCGGGACCTGATCAAGCGATTGGACCCAAGCGCAAAGGCACGATTGGAGCAAGAAGCGAGCAAAGTCCCGTTTGCCTATGGCAATCACTGGATTGCCACAAGAAACGGTCAACGTCTTCATATTGTCGGAACTCAGCATTTCGGAGATGCGCGAATGCATCCGGTCATGCGCCGCCTGCGCCCGATTATTGCAGAAGCGGATTTGATCATGGCGGAAGGAATTTCCGACTTTGTTAAGAACGACGAAGACATCGTTCGTCAAAATCCTCGAATCTTTTTCATGCGATCCGGAACGAAACTGCCAGCGATCTTGAATGAGTCCACGTGGCAAACGGTTCAATGGGCCAGCTTGCGGATGAACATCCCATCAGACGTCCTGCCACATATCCAGCCCTGGGTGTTTGCGATAGCGCTTGGAGGTTCTGCTTGTAACGTCCGGGGCCTCACGTCTCGCGAGGGGCTGGACTATCGAATCAAACTCCACGCCGACCGCACCAAAACACCGATTATGGCTTTGGAACCCAAGAGTGCCGGATTCCGCGCCCTTTCAAATCGCCCCTACCGGGATCAAGCAAAACTTTTGGAGCTGAGCTTGGTTAATGGCACCGATAACAACAACTTCCTGATCACAATGCGCAACGCCTACTTCAACGAGTCGCTTACTGAAGCGTGGTTGCTTCGACAATGGAACCACTACAGTTCGGGTCACGTGTCACGTAAAGAGGCGACCCGACTGATACGCCAACTGGACGCTCAACTTCTGGATGCCAGAAATCTGGCCTGGATTCCTGTAATCACCACGCGGCCGGAGCGCCTGATAGTGATTGCGGCAGGAGCGGCACATCTGCCCGGCAAAAACGGATTGCTAAACCTCTTGCAACGCAAAGGGTACAAGCTGGAACGCGCCAAGTTCTGACCATAATTTCCCCGGAGGTAGACCATGCGTCGCACCCGGATATTCTGCCCCGTGACAAGGCAGCTGGCGCGACCTATAAGGCGCCAACATCAGATCAGTTCAGGACGCAGTCATGACCACCTTTGTATTTGGGCACAAATCCCCCGACACGGATTCCACCGGCTCGCCCATAATTTGGGCCTGGTATTTGAACGAAATCAAAGGCGTTGACGCCAAGCCCGTCTTGCTGGGCGAGCCCAATACCGAAGCGGCCTTCATGCTGCAACGCTGGAACCTCGACAAACCCGAGATTATCGAAGACGTAGCCGACGGTCAGGCCTGTGTCGTGGTCGACACCAACAACCCTGCGGAACTGCCCGCCAACATCAACGGCGCCGACGTTCAAGCCATCATCGACCACCACGCTCTGGTGGGTGGCCTGAAAACCAAAGGCCCGATCGACATCACCATTCGTCAGCTGGCCTGCACTGCCACCATCATGATCGACTTGATGGGTGATGATGCCGACAAGATGCCCGAAGCCATCAAAGGCGCGGCGCTGACCTGCATCCTGTCGGACACGCTTGAATTCCGGTCCCCCACCACCACCGACCACGATCGCGCCGTAGCCGAAAAACTGGCCGCCGATCTGGGTCTGGACATATCGGCTTATGCTGCCGACATGTTTGCCGCCAAGTCGGACGTCTCGTCATTCTCGGACGCAGAACTGATCCGCATGGACAGCAAGGAATACGAAGTTGACAGCACCAAGTTCCGCGTTTCGGTCTTGGAAACCACTGCGCCGGGCGTCGTTCTGGACCGCAAGGCATCGCTGATGGACTCGATGACTTCGGTCGCAGGCGAAGACGGCGTAGATCAAGTTCTGCTGTTTGTCGTCGACATCCTGAACGAAGAGGCAACTCTGCTAGTCCCCAACGACTTGGTTAAAGGCTTGGCAGAAAAGAGCTTTGGCGCGTCGGTTGACGGAGACGCCGTCGTTCTGCCCGGCATCATGAGCCGCAAAAAGCAGATCATACCGAACCTCAAGGTCTGATCAGCTTCTTTTCGTAGTTTCGAAGGCGTCCCATTGGGGCGCCTTTTTTAGTCCTAACGGACGGGGATCACCTCATTTGAGGATATCCATCAAAGGCAGGCAGATCGTCCGGGATGTGATGAAAAGGCTGTGCCTCAGCCACATATATCGACATCTTGGGGGCTTTGTAGACGCTTGGCTCGTCTAAAGTGCCAATCTTGAGGATCACGGCATCAAGTCCCGGCCGTCGGGATGTCAGGTGTGTACCACAGACCGAACAAAACTCTCGCGTGACTCGTGCCTCATGATCGGGGCGTTGGTACGTGCTTGGGCTGCATTCAGTGTAGCGAAACCCGTCCTTAGGCAACACCATAAACAAGTTTGGCGCCCCGCCGGTGAAATGCTGGCACGCCCGGCAATGACATTGCGCCTTGAGCATGGGTTTGCCCGTCACCTTGTACCGGATCGCGCCGCAAAAGCACCCGCCTGAATGTGTCATCTGTCGTGTCTCCCATCTGTATTGTCAGGTGAAGGATGGACAAGGAGGCGAGTTTTGTGCAGTGTCACACATGACATTTACCATGCCAATTTAGACAAATGCCCATTCGAACCCTGATCCTGCACCCCACGCCCTGCCAGCTTTCAAGCTTGGCAATCGCTCAAGAGATGCTGGACACGGCCAACCGGATTGCCGCGCTGACTGGGGAACACCCGTTGTTCGAGCAGCACATACTCTCACCGGATGATGCTCTGGCACAGGGGTGTGATGCGGATTTGGTTATTTTGCCGGGCCTGGGTCTGGCAACACCGAGTGAGTTGCAGCACGCCATGGCTGGAGAGTATTTCGCGCAACTGACCCGGTGCCTGGCAACTCTTGCCGACACTGACATCACAATTGCGGGCGCCTGTTCAGGGTGTTTTGCCCTTGGCGCGGCAGGGCTGTTGGACGGTCGCGCGGTCACCACAACATGGTGGCTGGCCCCTTACCTCAAATCGCTGTTTCCCAAAGTGCGGCTCGATTCCTCGCACATCGTTCGGCGCGACGGCAATCTGTTCACGGCCGGCGCCGCCTTTGCACAGATCGACCTGATGCTGGCGCTGATCGAGCAGTTCGGCGGCTTTGCGCTCGCCGAAGATTGCCGCCGGTTCACCATGGCTGATAGCCGACCCAGCCAGTTGCCTTATCTCTCAGTCGCCACCTTGGTGGCCGGAGACTCCCCGTTGCAAAGGGCCGAGCTTTTCCTGCGGCGCAATATCTCGCGTCAGGTGGATTTGGCCGAGTTGTCCAAGGCGGCGGGTTTGGGGACGCGGACATTCGCCCGGCGATTGGCGCAAAAGGCGGCAATGACGCCCACCGAGTTTTCCCAGACCTTGCGCGTGACCGAAGCAATTCGGCTGGCCCGCACCACTGACCTGCCTCAAGGTGAGATTGCACATCGCGTCGGCTATGGCGACGATACGGCCCTGCGGCGGGTGATGCTCAAGCGGACAGGTCAAACCCTGGAGAATTTTCGACGCTGAACATCTGCCTCGCATTCTCAGCATGGTCAATCCGATCCCTGTCGGGCATACACCTCTTGTCAGACACTGCACGATTAGGCCGATTTCATGTCTCAGATCATCACCGCACTTTCCGAAGTTTCAGACCGCTACCAGGCGTTGTTCGTTGACCTGTGGGGCTGTGTCCACAACGGCGTAACCGCATACCCCGAAGCTGTTGCCGCATTGCAGCAATACCGGGCCAGAGGCGGCACCGTAGTCCTTGTCACCAACTCTCCGAAACCACGCGCAGGTGTGGCCAGCCAGTTGAGCCAGTTCAATGTGCCTAATGACGCCTATGACATCATCGCCACCAGCGGCGACAGCGCGCGGTCTGCCATGTTCCGGGGCACAGTTGGGAACAAGGTCTATTTCATGGGTGAATGGCAACGGGATGTCGGCTTCTTTGAGCCGCTGCACTTGTTGGAAAACCCGGTTGAAATCGAACGTGTTCCACTGCAGGAGGCCGAAGGTATCGTGTGCTGTGGCCCCTTCGACCCTATGGCCAACCCGGACGTGAACCGCTCGGACTTCCTCTATGCCAAAACCAAAGGCATGAAGCTCTTGTGCGCTAACCCCGATATCGTGGTCGACCGCGGCGAAGTGCGTGAATGGTGTGCGGGTGCTCTGGCACGGCTTTACACTGAGATGGGGGGCGAGAGCCTCTATTTCGGCAAACCGCATCCGCCGATTTATGATTTGGCGCGGCGGAGGCTGGCAAGCCTGGGCAAAGACGTGCCTGATTCCGAGATTTTGGCAATCGGCGATGGCGTGCTGACTGACATTGCGGGCGGCATGGGGGAAGGGATCGATTCCCTTTTCATCTCGGGTGGTCTGGCCGCACAGGAAACAAAAACTGGCTTCAGCCCAGATGCGGACGCGCTAAAAGCTTATTTGGACACGGAAAAGTCCAACCCGACCTACACAATCGGGCGTTTGCGTTGACGAAAAAAGAGCTTGATTTTCTGCACCTGCAAAGTAATAAAGTTGCCTTATCCAGATGGGGCGTGACGTTTTATTGCTGCGCCGATCAGAAAAGAGGACATCATGTTGGACAATCTGCCTCGCGGAACGATCTGCATTGAAGACATCGAAATGGGCATGACCCGGTACCTGCGCAAAGTGGTGACCGACGAAGACATCGAGATGTTTGCCCAAGTGTCCACGGACCGCAACCCGGTGCATCTGGACGATGATTACGCTCGTGACACGATCTTTGAGGGCCGCATCGCGCATGGGATGCTGACCGTCGAGCCTGATCTCGGCCGTGATCGGCGAGCAGCTTCCCGGGCACGGCACGGTCTACATGGGGCAATCGCTCAAGTTTCTGGCGCCGGTACGTCCCGGTGACATGGTCTATGCCGAGGTCAAGGTGGTGGACATCGAGATGTCCAAACGTCGCGTGAAGCTGGATTGCCACTGCTCGGTTGACGGTAAAAAGGTGCTGATTGGCGAGGCCATGGTGCTGGCACCCTCGCGCAAGTTCGACTGAAACAACACATTTTCTGACACTGGACCGCCGTTCCGGCGGTCCAGTTTGCATTCGCGCAACCGCGAGTTCAAAGAACTATCCTTGGCTGACCTTTGTCAAATCCACTCCTCGGTAATGGCTTCCTCCAACAAGTCTTTGAAACTGACTGTTTTGTGTAAGTGCCAGAAGCCAAAAGCAGCCAGACGCCGACCTGCTTCACTGTCGGATGGATAATGAACGCCCAGAACTTCGCGGTTTCTGGCAATGCGACGTGCCATATCCAATACAGGGTCGCGTACGACGTCTTCATCGTCTGCCCGGTTTCTATGGGTTGTCTGCATTCCCTTGATGAACGGAATACAGCTCAGGACATGAACACACATGTAGGCCTCGGTCGCATGTGCACTGGGAAACGATGCATGTCCTGGGTTTGGTATTGGTGGCATCAAGGCTGGCGCAAGCTGCGTCGGACGCGGGCGTTTCAGCTTTTCCTTATAGTGCAGGGCCAGAAACTGCGCGACCCGCATAGCCCCGGCAAGAGCCAGTGTTGTCTTGGGATGGGTTGTTCTGCTGAACGGCACAACACCACGAAAAAACACCCCAATTCCATGTCGTTGGGCAATTGATTCATGCATCGCCCCGCCGCGATACTCGATCAGTGACACAAGTTCGGTGAGTTCACTCTCCAGGGTTCCTGCACTGGAAGCGGGAAAAACAGCGTCCGGAAGATTGGTCCAGCCGTCGAAGTTGTATGTTTCAGCCTTGAATGTCGTATTCTTTGCCAGATCATTCCATGCCACATCGGGTTCTGGCCAGTTTTTCCAACTCGCACTTGGAGTAGACCCTGTGCCTGCTGCGGTCCTTTCCGCAGCAAATTGAGCAGCAATGACATCGGCATATGAATCCGTTGACCAATGGTTTTGGTCATACCTCCTGCCGGTTACAAATTTGTATATCTCGTGGAGTGGAACATAACTGGCGGCGCCTCCGGGGTGCGTCCACGCTTCAGGGTTGGCCGCAGGCCACAAATTGCCGTTCCACCATTGTTCGTGCTTGGCAAATCCCGTCTCTGCCGGATCAAGATGCGGAGAAATACCAACAGGTCGCATTCCGTTTCCGGCTCCCCCTCCCCCATGTTCAGCGCATCAAGTGCGTCCAATGCGTCCAGCGCGTCCAATGCGTCAAGGGCGTCAAGTCCATCAGCTGTCCCTGGCATGTTCACCTCCTAAATGTGTTGTCTCCATTTTCTTCGTTCTATTGGTCCGGGATACCGGCCAAACCAAAATGTTCCAGCAATTTTTCTGTGCGCCCTTCGTCCTTGAAGGGTTGTCGACCGTTTCTGTAGCGGGCCAGCGAAAACCCAGGCTCCATTTTGAGCAATCTGGCCGCAAGTTCTCTGGCACCTGCGACATCCCCAGCCGCGGCCTTTGAAATAATGATTATCTTCAACGTATTGGTGTAATTTGGGTTCTCTGCCAGACTGCGCTGACCCCAGGCAATCGCGTCGTCAAAATTTCCGTGAGCATAATGCGCAAGGGCCAGAAACGAAAAAAACTGAAAGAGCTGTTCGTCAAAGGGTGACAACCGCAATGCCTTTTCAGAAGCTTCGATAGCTTCTGTTGACCGTCCGAGAAAACTCAGGGTTACACTGCGCAAGGAATGGGCAATCGCGTTGTTCGCCCCTGCGGCCACGGCGCGGTCCAGATAATTGATTGCAGTGTCATAGTCGCGTTCTGTGTAGGCGTGAACATGCCCATAACTGGCAAGGGCTAAGGCGTTGCGACGGTCTAGACGCATCGCCTTTTTGGCAGTTGTCAAAGCAAGCTGGCTGTCGGCTACCGGATCATCGGACCACCCCTGCCCAACGCACATTGTGTGCCATCGTGCAAGCCATGCATGCGGATTGGAAAAGTAGGGGTCTGCGGCAATGGCGGC
This sequence comes from Falsiruegeria sp. JB4-1, assembly GCF_055693495.1. NCBI lineage: Bacteria > Pseudomonadati > Pseudomonadota > Alphaproteobacteria > Rhodobacterales > Roseobacteraceae > Falsiruegeria > Falsiruegeria sp. JB4-1. The sequence goes on along the minus strand of NZ_JBVFTZ010000001.1, from coordinate 1,382,945 downwards.
GTTCAGATCGTGCCTGGCTTCGTTGAATTCCGCTCGATCGAAACTGGAAACCTTGTCGAGAGCCCTGAGCATATGTTCATAGGCCGTAAAGTTGCCAGGTGGTTTCCGCAACGCTCTTTCCAGCGCGGCTCGCTTAACTTCGGGGGCAGCCAGCGCGATGATCCTCTCGACGTATTTGTCCTGCACCTGAAACAATTCGTCGATCTTGAATACGGATCGGTCTGTCGACAAAATCTCACCCGTCAATGCGTCGATCAATTTGGTTTCGGCCCGCATTGCAACGTGAGACTTTTGGATGGTCCCGGTCACGATGTAATCAACACCAAGCGTTTCGCCGATTTCCCGCGGATCAATGTAGCGATGTTCGCCAAGAGCTTTAACGGTGGATTGGGCGATCACATTCAGTTCCTGCACCCCCCGAGCGAAACAATAATGTCGTCGACAACACCTCTCGAAAAGACGGCTTTTTCTTCATCGGTTTCAAATGGCAACACGGCAATCGACGGGAGCCGTGAAGCACGCGGAGTGCTTGCAAAGTGGCGACCGTCAATCATGACATGGAATGCGTGGATATCGCGGGAAATATTTCGCAACCGAAGCGGACCGGTCGCACGCAATTGGTATTCCAATTCGTTGGGAAGTTCATTTCGGAAGTCTTGCGTGACAATGACGCCGCCAGAGTAAGATCGTTGTTCTAAACGTGCGGTGATGTTCACACAATCTCCAACCAGGTCACCGTCGGCATCGCGGATGACATCACCAAACCCCAATGCGATACGCAGGGTCATACTTTGCCCCTGGCTACGCGCCTTTTTTTGCACTTCTACAGCCCAGTACATTGCCTGTTCAGCATTTGGAAAGGCTGCCAGAACGCCATCGCCAAGTGCCTTTATGAATTCGCCGCCATAAGCCAATATGCAAGGAACAATCAGATCGTTTTTGAGGTCTGTCCAACGGGTGAATGTCGCCTGTTCGTCTGCCCCCATTTGGGCTGAAAACCCGACTACATCCAGAAACGCCACGGCGCACCGTTCATAATTCACGGTCTTGTCCGACGTTTCCAATGCATTCAGTTGCCTTCCTACGGCCATTCAAGACCCCCAAGTCCCGAAGTCCAAGATTCAATAAATACGCAAATCAGAACAAAATTGATGTATAGTCGCACCATTACATAACATAACCCGCGCCAAATTTCAGCTTTTATAAGGGAGCGGTCATGGAAAAGGCAAAGTTCAGTATTTTGAAAGACAGCGCCCAGGCGATTGTCGAAACCTTTTATAAGGATGGCCAAGACATCTCCGCCCAGCTTTTTGCCAGCGGACCAAACTCTCTCGTCAACTACCTGACCGAAGACGCCCGTGGGCGATTGCTGGATGAATTCAGCACTGTCGAGGAGATTGGCGTTTTGGCCCGAAAAGCTGGCGGCCCAGCCAAGATCGTCGAGGTTGCCTCAGTTCCCAATCCATATCGGTTTCACACCTACGACAATGATCATGGATTTATACCCGAAAGTTCTGTGCCAGTTGGCCTCATGCTCCCGTTCGGCAAAGATCCCACCGAGATCGGTGTCGCGGCATCTCCAGCCGTGGATCTAAGGATAGGGGTTTCGGAAAACGGTGCGCCAGCACAGCAGCATCGTGCACCCGGCGTTCACGGTAGTGCGACGTTCATGGGACGTACGCAGGCACTGCGCTTGATGGATTTCAAAGGTGTGCCGACTAACCGTAAGAACAAGGTACACGTGTTTGTAGTTGATCAGGGCATGAACCCAAAATTTGTCGATACGTTGGGTGGTCCTGGAACGTATGGCGGCATAATTTGGTGGGACCAAATATTCATACCGATTCCGCCTTTCGTGATTCAGGGACAACCGAAACCCAGTCTAGGCGATCTACCGACAGAACAGCGGCACCGATACCGCAGCATGCCCCAGTGGCACGCCCACATGACTGTTCGAAACATTCTGTCGATTGCCGGGGACAACCGAAACCTCAAGGCTAACGAGGAGCCTATCGTTTTCTATGACGTTCCCGTCATACCCAATCGCGTTGGACAAGTATTGGACACCGCAAACAACATTAGCTTCCAGAACCTCGCAATTTTCTCCAAAAAACTTGGAGTAGGTCCAAAGGATGCAGTTGTCGTAGTCAACGCCTGGGGCATCAAGGACCGGCGACGTGAAAACCCGCAAGGGGCTTTGAGCGAGACCCCGGGCCATGGTCTGAATCAACTCATCACTTTGCTGGCCAATCAACCAAAGATCTCTGTGGTCTTTGCAGCCGGAAACACCGGGAGTTTTACACCGGACCCTGAAGCAGGCCCATACGACAAAGGGCCAGGGCGCAGTATCTGGCACCCCAATTCTCTTGAACATGTCCTGAGCACAGGCGCCTGTGATTGTTCCGGAAAGTGGATTGGCTCGTCTTCGCAAGGTTCTCCGGGCGCGGCGGGGGCCAACCTGCAACCCAAACTTAGCGCACCCAGCTACTTCCGCGAGGACATGGATGCACATGTCGCCACCACTGGCAGCTCCGGCAGCTGCGGGATGTTAGCGGGGCTGATTGCGAAAAGATGGCGGGAACACAAAACACCTTTGGATGTCGCAGCGGCTTTGGGGAACGCCAAGAAGATCGGTCACACCGGCCACAGCAACCGTCTGGGGTTTGGAATCGCCACAGACACCTTTTAGCGCACGATCCAAGTTGAATCCCTTTTTTAGGGTTATCCTACCTAATGAATATCCTCTGGTTGTGCCCGTCTGCACAGCCGATCAGCGCATAGGCCTCCGCCACGATGCGTCTTGGTAACAAGCAACCTCAAAAAGGTCTTTGCAAACTACCGGTGCGTCGATGCTCAAAGCTGGGCTTGCACCGAACCGGGCATGACGGTAACTCACCCACATGCGGATCATCCGAGACTATCAGTTTGTCGAGCCAGAGGATCGCGGCGCCTGCGCCGCGATTGGTAATTTTGACGGCGTGCACCTTGGGCACCAGTCCGTCATCAACCTTGCGCGTGAAGTCGCACCTGAAGCACCTTTGGGTGTTTTGACCTTCGAACCCCACCCCCGCGAGTTTTTTGCCCCCGCAGCCCCGCCTTTTCGTCTGATGCGAGGGGATGCAAGGGCACATCGCCTGGAGAAACTGGGTGTTGAAAAACTGTATGAATTGAACTTCAACGTCTCCCTTTCGAACCTGAGCCCAGAAGAATTTGCCAGCACCGTCATTTCCGAAGGACTTGGGCTTCAGCATGTGATTGTCGGTGCCGATTTCTGCTTTGGTCAAGGCCGCAAGGGCACGGCTCGGGACCTGCAGCGGTTCGGCCAAGAGCTGGGGTTCGGCGTCACCATCGCCCCGCTTCTGGAACGTTCAGAGGATATCGTGTCCTCAACTGCCATCCGCAAGGCCCTGACCGACGGTCGTCCACGGGACGCTGCGGATATGTTAGGCCATTGGCATCGGATCGAGGGCGAGGTTGTCGGCGGCGAGCAACGCGGTCGCGAATTGGGGTTTCCAACGGCGAACATGTCCATCGACGGTTTGCACCCCCCGAAGTTCGGTGTCTATGCAGTACTCGTTGACGTGCTGGACGGCCCCCATGCGGGCAGTTATTTCGGTGCCGCTTCGGTAGGTACAAGGCCCATGTTCGATGGAGAACACCCGAACATTGAGACGTTTCTTTTTGACTTCTCGGGCGACCTCTATGGCGCGACACTTTCCGTAGGGCTGGTGGATTACTTACGACCTGAACTCAAGTTCGATGGCTTGGACACCTTGATCGAGCAGATGGATACCGATTGCAGCCAGGCCCGGGCCGTATTGAGCGCGCTATGACGGATCCCATTGACCGCAATGGGCTTGGTAAACGGTTCTGGGAACGAAAACCTCTCGCCAAGCTATCGGAAAAAGAATGGGAAGCACTTTGCGACGGATGCGGCAAGTGTTGCCTCAACAAGCTCGAAGACGAAGACAGTGGTGAGGTTGCCCTGACCCGTGTCGCCTGCAGGTTACTGGATGACGAAACCTGTCGCTGCGCGCAATACCCCATCCGCCATCAGTTCGTCCCTGAATGCATCGTGCTGAAACCCGACAACCTGGACACGCACGCCTACTGGATGCCGCAAACCTGCGCTTATCGGCTGCTGTGGCAGGGAAAACCCCTTTACGATTGGCACCCGTTGATATCAGGTGACCCGGACAGCGTGCACAAGGCCGGAGTGTCGGTTCAGGGATGGACCGTCTCCGAGTTTGAGACGCCCGAGGAGGAGTGGGAAGACCACATTATCGAGGAGCCGATCTGATGTACTTTGCCTCTGACAATTCCGGACCTGTTCACCCGCAAGTGCTGGACGCATTGGCGCGAGCGAACGAAGGCTATCAGATGGCCTATGGCGCGGACACGTTGATGAACGATGTGCGCGACAAGATCCGTGGTGTGTTTGATGCACCGGGCGCTGCCGTTTATCTGGTGGCCACCGGCACCGCTGCCAACTCGCTGGCCTTGGCGACATTGTCCGAGCCATGGCAGACCATCTTCTGCTCACCCATGGCCCACATCCACGAGGATGAGTGTAACGCGCCCGAATTTTACAGCGGTGCCAAGCTGACACTGGTTCCCGGCGGTGAAAAGATGACGCCCCAGTGCCCTACGCCAGTCCATCGCGGGCGAAGAGACGCGTGGTGTGCATGGCCCTCAACGCGGGCCGGTGTCGATCACGCAGGTGACCGAACGTGGAACGGTGTATTCCCTTGATGAACTGCGCGCACTTTGCGGTGTGGCCAAGGACTACAACTTACCTGTCCATCTGGACGGCGCGCGTTTCACCAACGCCCTCGTGGCGCTGGACTGCACCCCGGCGGAAATGACGTGGAAGGCGGGTGTGGATGCCGTCAGCTTTGGCGGCACCAAAAACGGTTTGATGGGCGTCGAAGCAGTTGTGTTCTTTGACGAGAGCAAAGCCTGGGAATTCGAGCTGCGCCGCAAACGCGGTGCGCATCTGTTTTCCAAGCATCGGTATCTGTCGGCGCAAATGGATGCCTATCTGACGAACGATCTGTGGCTGACCTCGGCGCGCCAAGCCAACGCCAACTGCGCGCGTCTGGCCGACGGGTTGCGCTCGGCTGGGGCAAGCTTCCTGCACGAGCCGCAAGCCAACATGATCTTTGCCAGCTTCCCACGCGGGGTGCACAAGGCGCTGCATGAGGCTGGCGCTGTCTATCACCTTTGGGGCGCCACACTCGAAGGTGAAGATGACGAAGAAATGCTGGCCTGCCGTCTGGTCTGCGACTGGTCGATTTCAAACGAACAGATCGACGCCTTCGTGGCACTGCTCTGATCAGTATTTTATCAGCCGATCCGCCAATGGCGACACCGCGCCGCGCATAGCGCGGCGCCCGGCCCAACGGGAGGGCGTGCATCTTAGATGCATGTCCCGACGGGCGGGAGAACCCCAGTTTTCAAAGCCAAAACGACCTTAGATGCTGCGCGGTCTCAGCCGGGTGCGAAATCGGCAGCATGTGCCCTGCCCCCTCGACCACGTGACTTACCGCACCGGGAATGCGCTGCGCCAAACCATCGTTGATGCTGCCAATCACTCTCTGGGTTTGCCCTCCTCGCAGCAACATCATCGGCATTCTCAGTTCCTCCAGAACGCCCGGTGCCAACAACCCTGCACGATCGTCAAACAGTGCAGCGTCACAAGCCGGAACCACCGGGATTCCACGGATCATGGCCGCTCGCGTCGCCTCGGGCAGCTGTGGCCAGCGCGGGCCGCCCTCCGTGCTCCACATCCGGTTGAACAGCCGCGCCGCCAAGGGCCAGTCACCAGCCTGCATCGCCGCCTGATACGGTTGTGCGATCTTGTCATGTTCGGCCATCAGCTCGGGCGCATCCTGCAATGCAACCGCGAAGAACACAGGCTCGATCAGGGTCAGGCTGCGCACCAGGTCGGGGCGCTTCACCGCCGCGCGCAGGGCAACCGTAGCCCCAAAAGAATGCCCCACCACATCCATCGGCCGGTCGAGCACCGTCAGAGCGGCTTCGACATTGCGATCCTGAAAATCGCCCAGCCCGTCCCAATCGGCACTTTTTCCATGCGACAGCATGTCAAAGGCGTGGAACGAAGCTTCTTCACTCAAAAGTGAAGCCAGTCTTTTCCACGCGCCCGAATGCGCGATAGTGCAATGAATGGCCAAAATGTCACGTGCGCCCTCTCCCATCAGGCGCACGTGGATCGGTTGCGGCAAGTCGCGCATCAGCGGCTCAGATGCGCGTCCAGATCCGCCAGGCGGTCCTGGCCCCAGAACCGTTGCCCGTCTTCGGTCACGTAGAAAGGCGAACCAAAGACGCCTCGTTCAATAGCCTCTTCCAGGTTGGCGGCATAGGTTTCCGCACCCACAAGCATACCGCTGTCGGCGAGTGCTGGATCAAACCCAGCTGCCGAAAGGCAGTCGCGCACCACGGCATCCTCGGCAATGTCCTTCTCTTCGGCCCAGCAGGCCCGCAGGATAAGGCGCACCAGCTGCCCCACGTCGCCACCGCCCGCATTGGCGGCCGCGATGATCGCATAAGACGACGGGGCTGCATTGGTCGGCCAATGGGCGGGCTTGAGGTTGAAATCCATCCCCAGGTTCGACGACCGACGCAGCAGATCCTGCGCCCGGTATTCGACGCGTGAAGGGTGCCGGTCCTTTGGCGGCGTCCCTCCGGTGCGGCTGAATAGCGTCATGATATCGACGGGTTTGTATATGATCGTCGCGCCATGTTTGGCAGCAATCTGTTCCAGACCATCTCCTGCCAGGTAGGCATAGGGTGAAAGTGTCGCAAAATAGTAGTTGATATGGGCCATCTGTCGTTTTCTCCGCGGCGTTACCTTTGCGGGACGGTAAGCCCATGCTAAGCGGTGTCAACATCACGAATCTGTCACATCCTCGCTGCCACGGGTCTCTTCAATGCCGACACTCAACGAACCCAAGCTCATCTCTGGGAACGCCAACCTTCCACTTGCCGAAGCCATCTCACGCCGGATGAGCCTGTATCGGGGGGTTGATCAGGGATTGGTCGATGCCCGCGTCGAACGGTTCAATGACGGCGAGATCTTTGTCGAGGTGTTCGAAAACGTCCGCGGCGAGGATATGTTCATCATCCAGCCCACGTCGAACCCGGCCAACGACAACCTGATGGAGCTGCTGATCATCTGCGACGCACTGCGTCGATCGTCCGCACAGCGCATCACCGCAGTGGTCCCCTACTTCGGCTACGCCCGTCAGGATCGCCGCACCAAGGCCCGCACACCGATCAGCGCCAAACTGGTTGCCAACATGATGGTCGAAGCCGGTGTTGAGCGGGTCCTGACCATGGATCTGCATGCCGCCCAGATCCAAGGCTTCTTCGACATTCCGGTCGACAACCTTTATGCCAGCCCCGTCTTTGCCCTGGACGTCAAAAACCAGTTCAAAGGTCAGATGGACGAGCTGATGGTTGTATCCCCAGACGTAGGTGGCGTGGCCCGCGCCCGAGAGCTGGCCAAACGCATCAACGCACCGCTTTCGATCGTGGACAAACGCCGTGAGAAACCCGGCGAAGTGGCCGAGATGACCGTCATCGGCGACGTCACCGACAAGATCTGCCTGATCGTCGATGACATGTGCGACACGGCTGGCACGCTGTGTAAGGCCGCCCAAGTGCTGTTGGACAACGGTGCCAAGGAAGTGCACTCCTACATCACCCACGGCGTCATGAGCGGCCCTGCAGTCGAGCGGGTGACCAATTCGGTGATGAAGTCGTTGGTGATCACAGATTCGATCCAGCCGACTGATGCAATCCTGAACACGCCCAACATCCGCGTTGTGCCAACTGCACCGATCTTTACCCAGGCTATCTTGAACATCTGGAACGGCACGTCAGTCTCTTCCCTGTTCGAAGATAAGACCCTGACCCCGATCTACGAGTCGCTCTATCATATGGACTGAGCGAGAGTTGATCTTGGTATTTTGAGAGGCGGCCATTTGGCCGCCTTTTTCATGACCCTTTAGTCGAGCCTCTCACGGAGAAATCAGAACTTCCCCTTCAATCTCCATAGCAAATCCCATGGGCAGTCCATACACACCAATGGCAGAGCGTGCGTGACGACCGACATCCGGCCCAAAAACATCGATGACCAGATCGCTAAACCCATTCACGGCAATGTGCTGTTCGGAATAACCCTCAGCCGAACTCACCATCCCGAACACACGCACCCAGCCTGAGATCCGTGACAACTCGCCAATCTCGGCCTTGATATTGGCCAGCACTGTCAGCCCAATTTCGCGGGCCTCTGCATAAGCCTGTTCGGTCGTCATATCGCTGCCGACAAAGCCGAACGGTCCACCAATGCTGCCATCCATCGCGTTCTTGGGATGTCCGGAGAACATCAGCCGATCCCCCCTGATGTTCACAAACTCAAACGGCAAATGCAGCCCGTCAGGCAGCTTGGTCGGTTGCGGCAGTTGCAACCCAAGTTCTGTCAATTTCTCTTCTGGTGTCGGCATGTTCGGTCCCAAATGCTGTGAAGTATTCCAGCATGTTAGATCATTTCTGATCCGGTGTCCGTCGTTCTCTAAGTGGGTTTGGTCCAGGATGTTCAGGGCCTTTTGTGTTTCCAAGCGTTTCTGACCATTGGAACCAACACGACCTTGCACATCACCATTAGCAATAAAAGGCTGACCAGGGCCTTGGAAGTGGTCTCCATCGTGCCTTGGATCAACAAGGCGTGCACAATGGTACCAAGGCTTGTCACCAGTGCCAGGGTGACGTGAATTCGACGCCAATTTCCAGGGTTCAAAAAAGCCGTCGCCGAAATGCAAGCATCATAGCTGCAACAAGGACGGACCACATGGCCGCAACACCCCAGACCGAGAACGGGGTCGGTGAACGAAACAGCAATGCATCGATCACATCCGGAGGGCTTGTGATCCACAGGCCAACCACGTGCAGTAAAACAGTGGCAACCAAAAGAAGCCCGACCCATTTGTGGATACGCCTGCCCTTTATGCCCTTGGCGCCAGGGACGCCCCCTCCGATTAACAACAGCTGCATCACCACAAGACAAAGGGCTAAGATGCCTGCAAATCCCGCGATGATGTAAATCGGTTCTCGCCAAGCCAAAAGCGGACTGAAACCCGCCGCTGCAAGGGGAATCAGAAAGATGGCTAGCAACCCGCCCCAAATCAGTACGGCACGCAGCCGATCAAACCGCGATGGGCTCATCATGGTCAGGCTGGCGTAAGTACAAAATGGGCTTCCAGGTGTTTGTCTCGGGCACTTGACATGACTGGCCGCAAGAAAACGGTTTCATATTCGCCACTGTCATAGGCCAAATGACCGTGTGGCTGCCCAAATGCCGGTACAATTTGCGGCATCTCAAGTCGGAATACTCCATCTGCGTCCGTCAGCGTTGCCCCATGACTATGCGGGTCTCGTTCGTGTCCTTCGGTGGTGTGCGCCCAAATCTGAATGCGCTGGCCAGCGAGCGGTGCGCCGTCCCCGGCCCTTCTGACTGTGCCGCTCATCCAGAAACCACCATTGCCAATCCGCTCGACGATCGGAGCACCCGAGAGGTAGTTGTTTGAACCGCCGCGCATGGACCGGGTCGGCTTCAAACTTGCCGCGCCAACTGAAGATCGAAAACCAGAGGCTCCTAATCCGGCCAGAGCTCCGCCAGTGGCCAAAAAGGCGCGTCGAGAGAAACGGACAAATGACATACGATACCTCCCTGCAAGGTGTTTGCCGTATAGGACAGCCGACTTTCACTTGATACCTTAGCGCGGATTTTCAAAATTTCGAGTTGGAAGGCCTGTTCGGTCCTCGCCCGGCTTCAACATGATGTGAATGAGGTCGACTTTAAGAGATCAGCTCTACGGCACATCCCAGTCATCATCCGTTGTCACATCACCTATCGCCATCCAGGCGACACGGACGCGAGCGACCCGGCTGTCGGCCCAGGTGCGGAATACGATTTCGAACCCTTCGGCCGTGGCATTCTCTGCCACCACTTCTGCCCGAACGGCGGCCGAGGTGTCCACGTCCCACAACGAAATCCCGACCTGTACGGCTGGTGTCGATCTAAATTCCTGGTCAAATACCACGGCGTGACGCCGCTCGCGCGTGCCCGATCCAGTCCACATTTCTCCATTGTTTTCAAAATCTGCAAAAATCTGCTCATCGCCTTGGGCGATACCTACGGGATGGGTTTTGAAAGTTCTCATACGTCTAACTGGTCTAAAGATTACGATCCCCATTGTCAGAAAAACTCTGGCGACAACAAGGCACAAAAAAACCGACCCTGTGACAGGGCCGGTTCTTTCAATTTCATTTCACATGCGCTCAGAGGCTCATGTGGTCGCCCAGGGCTTCCATGTCGGCGAGCAGCTTGGCTGCTTCGTCGACGATCGAGGGGTGCTCTGCTGCTGCCTCATGGGCGCCGCGAGCCTCAGCGATCAGCTCATCCAGATGTGCGCGGGTCACCTCGTCCATCGGGATGGCTTTTTCAGCCAGTACCGACAGACCGTCGCCGTTGATCTGGGCAAAACCGCCAGTCACCAGATACTCGGTGGTACCTTCAGGACCTTCGGCCTTGAGCACACCAGGGCGCAAGGTGGTGATGGTCGGAGCATGATCGGGCATAGCCGTCATGTCCCCGTCCGCACCCGGGATCTGGACCGCGCTGACCTGAAGCGAAGCAAGGCTCCGCTCCGGGCTGACGAGGTCGAATTGCATCGTGTTTGCCATCAGGGATACTCCTTAGGCAGCTTCTGCGGCCATCTTCTCGGCTTTGGCGATCACTTCGTCGATGCCGCCAACCATGAGGAAGGCTGCTTCGGGGAGGTGGTCGTATTCACCGGCCACAACTGCTTTGAACGACGCAATGGTGACATCCAGGGGAACCTGAACACCCGGCGAACCGGTAAACACCTGAGCAACGTCAAACGGCTGCGACATGAAACGCTCGATCTTACGAGCGCGCGAAACGGTCATCTTATCCTCTTCGGACAGTTCGTCCATGCCGAGGATGGCGATGATGTCCTGCAGCGACTTGTAGCGCTGGAGGATCTGCTGAACGTCGGTCGCAACCTTGTAGTGCTCTTCACCAACGATGGCCGGGTCAAGCAGACGCGAGGTCGAGTCGAGCGGGTCAACAGCCGGGTAGATACCTTTTTCCGAGATCGCACGGTTCAGAACGGTTGTCGCGTCCAGGTGTGCAAACGAGGTTGCAGGCGCAGGGTCGGTCAAGTCATCCGCAGGAACGTAAACGGCCTGAACGGAGGTGATCGAACCGGACTTGGTCGAGGTGATGCGTTCCTGCATCGCGCCCATGTCGGTCGCCAGCGTCGGCTGATAGCCCACAGCCGAAGGAATACGGCCCAGCAGAGCCGAAACTTCGGAACCGGCCTGAGTGAAGCGGAAGATGTTGTCGACAAAGAACAGAACGTCAGCACCGGTCGCATCACGGAACTGTTCCGCCAGGGTCAGACCCGACAGAGCAATACGCATACGCGCACCCGGAGGCTCGTTCATCTGGCCGTAAACCAGGGCGATTTTGGATTCGCTCAGGTTTTCGGGAACGATAACGCCGGATTCGATCATCTCGTGGTACAGGTCGTTACCTTCACGAGTACGCTCACCAACACCCGCGAACACGGACACACCCGAGTGCACTTTTGCGATGTTGTTGATCAGTTCCATGATCAGAACGGTTTTACCAACGCCGGCACCGCCGAACAGGCCGATTTTACCGCCTTTGGCGTAGGGCGCCAGCAGGTCGACGACCTTGATGCCGGTGACCAGAACTTCGGATTCAGTTGCCTGATCCGCGAAATCCGGTGCGTCCTGGTGGATCGCGCGGGTTTCGTCGGTTTCAACGGGGCCCTTTTCGTCGATGGGCTCGCCCACAACGTTCAGAATACGGCCCAGGGTTGCGTTGCCGACCGGAACTGCGATCGGTGCGCCGGTGTCGGTCACGGCTGCGCCGCGAACCAGACCTTCGGTCGCGTCCATCGCAATGGTACGGACAGTGTTTTCGCCCAGGTGCTGTGCAACCTCCAAAACCAGCTTCTTGCCGTTGTTGGTGGTGTCCAGCGCGTTCAGAATTTCAGGCAGTGCGTCATCGAACTGGACGTCAACGACGGCCCCGATGATCTGTGTGACTTTGCCTTGTGCATTCGCCATTTTGTGTCTCCGGTTTCTTACAGCGCTTCGGCGCCGGAAATAATTTCAATCAGCTCGTTGGTGATCACGGCCTGACGCGAACGGTTGAACTGGATCGTCAGCTTGTCGATCATTTCACCCGCGTTGCGTGTCGCGTTGTCCATTGCGGACATCCGTGCACCTTGTTCCGAGGCCCCGTTTTCGAGCAGAGCCGAGAAGATCGCGGTCGCAACCCCCTTGGGCAGCAAGTCGGCCAGGATGGCCTCTTCGCTGGGCTCGTAATCGAAGATCGCGCCACCGTCGTCTCCACCTTCGGTCTCATCGAACGAGGCAGGGATGATTTGCTGCGCTGTTGGGATTTGCGAGACGACGTTTTCGAACTTCGAGAAGAAGATCGTCGCGACGTCAAAGTCCCCGGCATCGAAACGGGCCAGCACATCCTTTGCGATGTCTTGCGCGTTGGCATAACCAAGACGCTTGACGTCGCTCAGGTCGACGTGACCCACGAACATATCGCCATAATCGCGCTTGATCGCATCGCGACCTTTTTTGCCGACCGTCAGGATTTTCACCGTCTTGCCTTTTGCGCGCAGCTCGTCCGCTTTGGCGCGGGCAAGTTTGGCGATGTTGCCGTTAAAGCCGCCGCATAGACCGCGTTCGGCTGTCATTACGACCAGCAGGTGCACATCATCACTGCCCGTACCACGGAGCAGCTTGGGGGCGCTGTCGCTACCCCCGACCGAAGCCGCCAGCCCCGCCATCACGGTGTTGAACCGTTCGGCATAGGGACGTGCGCTTTCGGCAGATTCCTGGGCGCGGCGCAGTTTTGCAGCCGCGACCATCTGCATGGCCTTGGTGATCTTGCGGGTCGATTTGACCGACTCGATCCTGTTCTTAAGGTCCTTAAGATTTGGCATTGCCGCGTCTCCTTAGGCGAAGGTTGCGGCGTATTCGTCCAGCGCAGCCTTGATCTTGTCGGACGCATCACCCTTGATCTTAGGATCTTCGTTGGTGATCCATTCCAGCAGGTCAGCGTGCTTGCCACGCAGGTGCGCCAGCAGGCCAGCCTCGTAGCGGCCCACATCGGTCACTTCGATCTTGTCGAGGTAGCCGTTGGTGCCTGCGAAGATGACGCAAACGATTTCCGCGTTGGTCAGCGGCGAATACTGCGGCTGTTTCATCAGCTCGGTCAGACGCGCGCCACGGTTCAGCAGCTGCTGAGTTGCGGCGTCAAGGTCGGAACCAAACTGAGCAAAGGCCGCCATTTCGCGGTACTGAGCCAGTTCCAGCTTAACCGGACCAGCAACCGATTTCATCGAGTTGGTCTGAGCCGAGGAACCCACACGCGAAACCGACAGACCGGTGTTCACAGCAGGACGGATGCCCTGGTAGAACAGTTCGGTTTCTAGGAAGATCTGGCCGTCGGTGATCGAAATCACGTTGGTCGGAATAAACGCCGAAACGTCGCCGCCTTGGGTTTCGATGACGGGCAGAGCTGTCAGCGAACCGGCACCGAAGTCTTCGTTCAGCTTCGCCGAACGCTCCAGCAGGCGCGAGTGGAGGTAGAAAACGTCGCCAGGATAAGCTTCACGTCCGGGCGGACGACGCAGCAGCAGCGACATCTGACGATACGAAACGGCCTGCTTGGACAAGTCATCGTAGATGATCAGGGCGTGCTTGCCGTTGTCACGGAAGAATTCGGCCATCGCGGTCGCAGCGTAAGGCGCCAGGAACTGCATAGGTGCCGGGTCGGACGCGGTCGCAGCAACAACGATCGAGTAGTCAATCGCGCCGGACTCTTCCAGTTTCTTCACCAGCTGAGCAACAGTCGAACGCTTCTGACCAACAGCAACGTACACACAGTACAGTTTCTTGCTCTCATCATCGCCAGCGGCGTCGTTGACCGACTTCTGGTTCAGGATGGTGTCGAGGGCAACAGCAGTTTTCCCGGTCTGACGGTCACCAATGATCAGCTCGCGCTGGCCACGGCCAATCGGGATCATCGCGTCAACCGATTTCAGGCCGGTTGCCATCGGCTCGTGAACCGATTTACGCGGGATGATGCCCGGCGCTTTGACGTCTGCAACGCCGCGCTCGGTGGATTCGATAGGGCCTTTGCCGTCCAGGGGTTGCCCAGGCCGTCAACAACGCGACCCAGCAGACCGGTGCCGATTGGCACGTCCACGATCGAGTTGGTACGCTTGACTGTGTCACCTTCTTTGATGTCACGGTCGGAACCGAAGATAACCACACCGACGTTGTCGCTTTCCAGGTTCAGCGCCATACCCATGATGCCGCCGGGGAATTCAACCATTTCACCGGCCTGAACATTGTCGAGGCCGTAAACGCGGGCGATACCGTCGCCGACGCTCAGTACGCGACCGATTTCGGCCACTTCTGCGTCCTGACCAAAGTTCTTGATCTGGTCCTTCAGGATTGCAGAAATCTCTGCAGCTTGGATACCCATTTATCCGACCTCTTTCATTGCATTCTGGAGGGAGTTGAGCTTGGAGCGGATCGACGTGTCGATCATCTTTGAGCCCACTTTAACGACAAGACCGCCGACGAGATCCTCATCAACGGTCGCATTGATAGTCACGGTTTTGCCCACGCGCTCGGACAGCGTCTTGGACAGTTTTTCGAGTTGGGTCTTGGTCAGCGCCTTGGCCGATGCGACATCTGCAGTCACTTCGCCACGGGCCTCTGCCAGAGCCTCGCGCAGCGCGGTCAGCAACTGCGGCACGACGAACAGGCGACGCTTTTGCGCCATCAGACCCAGCGAGTTCGTTAGAACCGGATCCAGACCCATCTTTTTGGCGACAGCCGCGATGGCGGCTTCTTGGTCGACACGAGATACAAGCGGCGACGCAATCAGGTCGCGCAGATCAGCGCTGTCTGCCAAAGCAGCAACCAGATCGTTGATGCCGGTTTCCAGACCGTCGAGGTTGTTGTTCTCTTTCGCGATCTCAAAGATCGCGGTGGCATAGCGCTCGGCAATGCCTGCGGAAATCGAAGCTGGTTCGGACACGTCCACCCTTCCGATACGTTGGCCCCGCAACTGCCCGAAGTGGCAACACGGGGGCGTGAAGAAACCCCGCCGTGGCGGCAGGGCATCAAATTCTTGGGGGATGTAGCAGAGCGTTTGCGACCTAGCAATAACCTATAGCGGTAACAGATTTATCCACATATTGTTTACTTTCAATACCTTAACAAAACTGCGACCGTTTGTGTCGGGTCGTGGGGTTGAAAAATGTTACCAATTTGCAGGTTTTTGCGATTCCTGTGACAGATTTCATGCAGTCTGCCGCGAAACTGGCACAGCCGATAGGTCCAGTTTCGAACGAAATCCGCTCCAACCTGCGCAATAATTGTCAGGCGGGTTTAGGAATAGGATTGGACAGCCCTTCGAGGATGCGAATGCGGCTTGGCACCTTGTCCTTGATCCCGGCCCCGCGAGGTGGATGCAGGCGCTTGGAGACCTCGACCAGAAATACACCACCGGCCATGATTGTCGGCATCCGCGTGCCCGAGCGCTCGAGCAGCGGGCCGGATTTTAGCCAGAAGCGCTTGAACGAAGGTGGATGATAGAGCGCCGAGCAATGGAATTCGACCTCGAACTCGTGCTTGCGCAACTGAGCTTCCAACTGAGTGAGCGTGTATGGCCGACCGAAACCAAACGGCGTCTTGTCCGACCGTGACCAAAGGCCTGCCCGGTTCGGCACCACAAACAGCGCCCTGCCCCCCGGGCCCAGAACCCGCCAGCATTCATCCAGCAGATCCGAGGGCCGCTCGGACGTTTCGAGCCCATGCATCACGATCAGCCGGTCGATGTGTCCCGTTTCAATTGGCCAGAGCGTTTCCTCGACAAGGACCGAAACATTGGGCTGCCCCGCAGGCCAAGCCATGACCCCTTGCGGCCCAGGCATCAACCCAATCACCCTGCGCGCATCGCCCAGATAAGGCCGCAACAAAGGCACAGCAAAGCCAAAGCCTGCAATCGTCTGTCCGGTCGCCTTTGGCCAAATTGCCTGTACGCGGCCGCGCACAGCTGCCTGCGCCGCCCGCCCCAACGTGCTGCGGTAATAGAAATTCCTAAGATCCTGCACATCAAGATGCATTGCGGACGCCCGTATGATCGGCCAAGCTGCGGGACAGTTTAGCAACGAAAGGTCAAAAGGCCATGCCTCTCGAGATCGTCACCATACCCTGCCTCTCTGACAACTATGCCTTTCTGGCCCATGATCACGCAAGCGGTGAAACCGCCCTTGTGGACGCGCCCGAAGCCGGGCCTATTGTGGCCGAGCTTGAAGCGCGCGGCTGGACGCTCAGCCATGTGTTGTTGACCCACCACCATTGGGACCATGTGGACGGTCTGGGCGACATTCTGGCCAAACATCCCGCAAAGGTCATCGGTGCCGCCACAGACGCGCACCGCCTGCCCGCCTTGGATGCCCAAGTGAATGACGGCGACAGTTTCAACTTTGGTGGTGAGACGGTGCATGTCATGGACGTCTCGGGTCACACGGTCGGCCACATCGCTTTTCACATGCCCGCTAGCGCCGTTTTGTTTACCGCTGATAGCCTGATGGCGCTTGGCTGTGGCCGGTTGTTCGAAGGTACGCCGGATCAAATGTGGGCCTCGCTGTGCAAGATGGCCGCACTGCCCCCTGAAACCACCGTCTGCTCGGGACATGAATATACCCAGTCGAACGCTGCTTTTGCTGTCACCATCGAGCCCGAAAATGCCGACCTTCAGGCCCGCGCCGCCGACATCGCCCAAGCCCGCACAGCCGGAACCCCGACCGTTCCGTCGTCTTTGGCCCTGGAATTGGCAACTAACCCCTTTCTCCGCGCCGCAGAGCCAGGTATTGCCGCCAATCTAGGCATGACAGGCGCCGATCCGGCTGCTGTGTTTGCCGAAATCCGATCGCGCAAGGACAATTTCTGACCCTGCTACCCTACGGATCACAACAACAGTCACAACAAATGTGACCGCTAAATGAAAGAAAACCCTTGAAGCCGGGCAAACATCAACCAAACTCTAATACTATGAGGACATGGTTGGCTGTTGGGGGTGCCTCCTTCCCACGCCCCGCCCGACCCAAGACAGAGGAGCACCCGCGTGCCTTCATTCTCGAGCACACTTGAACAAGCCATTCACGCAGCCTTGGCCGCTGCCAACGAACGGCGTCACGAATTTGCCACGCTAGAGCATCTGCTTCTGGCCCTTCTGGACGAGCCCGATGCGGTGCGCGTCATGAAGGCCTGCAGCGTGGACCTGAACGAGCTTCGCAGCACCCTGGTCGAGTTCATCGACGAGGATTTGTCGAACCTTGTCACGGACATAGACGGATCCGAGGCGGTTCCTACTGCCGCCTTCCAGCGCGTGATCCAGCGCGCAGCGATCCATGTACAGTCGTCGGGTCGCACCGAAGTCACCGGCGCCAACGTGCTGGTTGCGATCTTTGCCGAACGCGAAAGCAATGCCGCCTATTTCCTGCAAGAGCAGGATATGACGCGGTACGACGCGGTGAACTTTATCGCGCACGGCGTGGCCAAGGACCCGGAATTCGGCGAAAACCGCCCCGTGTCAGGTGCAACCGATGCCGAAGAAGAAGTGCACGCCGCCACGACCGAAGGCGAGCAAAAGGAAAGCGCGCTGGCCAAATACTGCGTCGATTTGAACGCCAAATCGCGTGAAGGCGACATTGACCCGCTGATCGGCCGCGATTCCGAAGTGGAACGCTGCATTCAGGTGCTCTGCCGTCGCCGCAAGAACAACCCGCTTTTGGTGGGCGATCCCGGCGTTGGCAAGACGGCGATTGCTGAGGGGCTGGCACGCAAGATCGTCAACGGCAACACGCCCGAGGTTCTGTCGAACACCACGATCTATTCGCTCGACATGGGCGCGCTGCTGGCAGGCACCCGCTATCGCGGTGACTTTGAGGAACGCCTGAAAGCGGTCGTGAACGAGCTAGAAGATCACCCCGATGCGGTGTTGTTCATTGACGAGATCCACACCGTGATAGGTGCAGGTGCGACCTCGGGTGGGGCAATGGACGCGTCAAACCTGCTGAAACCTGCGTTGCAGGGTGGCAAGCTGCGCACCATGGGCTCTACCACGTACAAAGAGTTCCGTCAGCATTTCGAAAAAGACCGCGCGCTGAGCCGCCGGTTCCAGAAAATCGACGTGAGCGAGCCGACGGTCGAGGATAGCATCAAGATCCTGAAGGGATTGAAGCCCTATTTTGAGGAGCATCACGACATCAAATACACTGCGGACGCGATCAAGACCGCCGTGGAACTGTCGGCGCGCTACATCAACGACCGCAAGCTGCCCGACAAGGCCATCGACGTCATTGACGAGGCTGGTGCGGCGCAACATCTGGTCGCCGAAAGCAAGCGGCGCAAGACCATTGGTGTCAAAGAGATCGAGGCTGTAGTGGCCAAAATCGCGCGCATCCCGCCCAAGAACGTCACCAAGGACGATGCCGAGGTGCTCAAGGATCTGGAGGCCAGCCTGAAACGCGTGGTCTTTGGTCAAGACAAGGCGATCGAAGCCCTGTCGAGCGCCATCAAACTGGCGCGCGCGGGCCTTCGGGAGCCTGAAAAACCCATCGGAAACTACCTGTTCGCGGGCCCAACCGGCGTCGGCAAAACAGAGGTCGCCAAGCAACTGGCCGACACCTTGGGTGTCGAATTGCTGCGCTTTGATATGTCCGAGTACATGGAGAAGCACGCCGTCAGTCGTCTGATTGGTGCACCTCCGGGCTATGTCGGGTTCGACCAGGGCGGCATGCTAACCGATGGTGTCGATCAGCACCCGCACTGTGTGCTGCTTCTCGACGAGATCGAAAAGGCGCACCCGGATGTCTTCAACATCCTGCTACAGGTCATGGACCATGGCGAGTTGACCGATCACAACGGCCGCACGGTGAATTTCCGGAACGTCGTGCTGATCATGACGTCAAATGCAGGGGCCGCCGAGCAAGCCAGAGCCGCAATTGGATTTGGACGCGATAGACGTGAGGGTGAGGACACAGCCGCCATTGAACGCACGTTCACACCTGAATTCCGCAACCGTCTGGATGCCGTGATCTCTTTTGCACCGTTGCCAAAAGAGGTTATCCTGCAGGTTGTTGAGAAATTTGTGCTGCAATTGGAAGCTCAACTCATGGATCGTAACGTGTCGATTGAATTGACACGTCCTGCGGCGGAATGGCTGGCCGACAAAGGATATGACGACAAGATGGGTGCAAGACCCCTGGGCCGTGTGATCCAGGAGCACATAAAAAAACCGCTCGCAGAAGAGTTGCTGTTCGGCAAACTCTCCAAAGGCGGGGTCGTGCGCGTCAGTATCAAGGACGGCGAGTTGAACCTACAGATCGACGGGCCGGATAAGCCACGAATTTCGGGCGACAAACCGCCTTTGTTGACAGCGGATTGATGCGTGCAACACTGACTACACTAACATTGCTCGCCGCATGTCCAGCGGCGAGCGACCCCGTATTGACCGTGCCAGTCGATTGTATTCTCGGCGAAACCTGTCACATCCAGCAGTATGTGGACCGCGACCCAAACAGCGGATATCGCGATTATCTATGCGGTACGCTGGCCTATGATGGCCACAAAGGCACCGACTTCTCACTACCAACGTTCAAAGCGATGCAAGATGGAGTGAATGTGCTTGCCGCCGCTCCCGGTGTAGTTCGCGGAACCCGCGATGGGATGAAGGATCAACTTTACACTCGCGCCACTGCTGATGCCATAAAGGGCAAGGAATGTGGCAATGGCGTTGTCGTGCGCCATGAAGATGGCTGGGAAACACAGTATTGCCACTTGAAGGAAGGGTCTGTTCGGGTACGCACCGGTGACCGGGTAAAACGCGGCACTGTCCTTGGCGAAATCGGTTTGAGCGGCAAAACCCAATTCCCCCATCTGCATCTTTCGGTTCGAGAGAACGGCACTGTTGTCGACCCGTTCAATACTGGCGATGTTCGGGAATGTGGCGTCCAAGGCGAAAGCTTGTGGCACGACACACCCGATTACCACCCCGGCGCTCTGATCGAGGCAGGTTTCACAGATCACCTCCCGGAGTATCAGGCCGTGCGAGACGGCACAGCACGAAAGAGCGAATTACCTGCGACCGCAGGTGGTCTGGTACTTTATGGATTTGCTTACGGTGGTCAGCAAGGCGACGTCGTGCGGATCGAAATCATTGACCCTAACGGGCGTCCGATCGGTAGTGAAGACACCTATTTGGGCAAGAACCAAGCGCTTTTCTTTCGCGCCTATGGTAAACGTCTGACGTCATCCCAATGGCCATCCGGAACTTATGATGGCATCGTGACAATGATCCGCGATGACCAGATGATCAGTCGCACCCAAACACAGGTGACCGTAAACTGATCCAAACGACGATCAGTTTTTCAAAAAACATCCAACAGTTTATCACAGGAGGGCGCCATGCCTAACCAAAGCTATTGCCTGTTAATGGCTCGTTACAACAACTGGCAAAACGACAACCTTTTGGCTTCGGCCGATGCTTTGACCGATGTTGAACGTCAACAAGACCGCGGCGCTTTTTTTGGATCGATCCAACGAACGTTCTCCCATCTGTGCTGGGGCGACACGATTTGGTTCAGCCGGTTTGCCGATATCGCACCTCCGAAACTTGGAATAAAGGATTCAGGCAATTTTCTGCCCGAATGGGATGGTTTCCGGGAATATAGAAAAGAGTTGGACCAGAAGATCCTGCAATGGGCAAAACAGGTACCACCGGAGTGGTTTGACGGAAATCTGAGCTGGTACTCTGGAGCCGTTGAGCGGGAAATAACCCAACCTAAGACCACGTTGGTAATGCAGTTTTTCAACCACCAAACACATCATCGAGGGCAAATCCACGCGATGCTGACGGCAACAGGTACTCGACCGGGTGACACCGATCTGCCGTTCATGCCTGAAAGTTATGCGTCGCTTTGACGAAAACTATTTCTCGGTAAGCTTCAATTCGATTCGCCGGTTTTGGGCACGGGCCTCTGGTGTGTCTTCTGTATTCAGCGGCTGGTACTCACCAAAGCCATTTGCTGAAAGCCGTTCCGGAGGGATCGCTAGAAAGTCCACCATGTATCGCACAACGGAAAGGGCCCTTCCCTGACTCAGTTCCCAGTTGTCGGTATACTTCCCGCTTCCGAACAACGGTATGTTGTCGGTGTGACCATCCACCCTGATAACCCAGTCGATTTCGGCTGGAATTTCTCCGGCAATCGAGCGCAGAATACGCGCGACTTTTCCAATCTCGAACTGACCTTCTGGTGACAGATCGGCGCTGCCGGGATCAAACAGAACCTCGGATGAAAAGACAAAGCGGTCTCCTTCAATCCGAACACCTTCCTGATCTCCTAAAAGCCCACGCAAGCGGCCAAAGAACTCCGAGCGGTATTGCTCCAAGTCTTTTGCCTGCGCCTCAAGCGCGCGAGCTTCCTCTTCAAGTGCCTGCGCTTCCGCCTCAAGCCGTTTGCGTTCGGCTTCTTCAAGCAGGCGACGTTTGCGTTCTTCGGATGCGGCACGGGCCAAAGCTGCATTCAGATCCTGACCCAGTGTCTGTAACTGGACCTGTGCAGCCACATCACGTTCCTTGAAATCATCCAGCAGGGCCTGCAGCCCTCCCAATTGGGTCCTGAGCGCCGCGACCTGTTGATTCAAAAGTGCGGTTTGCCGTTGCGCTTCGGCTGAAATCTCTTTTTCTTCGGCCAGTGTTTCGCGGGCTTTGGCCAACAGAGCGGCTCGCTCTTCCGCCAGGTTTCTTTGCTCTGTTGCAACCTGGCTGGAGCTGTCTTGGGCATTTAGCGCAGCCAGCAATCGAGCTTGCAATACACCCTGATCTGTTGCCGCAGCCTGCGCGCGTTCCAGAGATTCCAGAGCTTGCAGCAAACGCGCTTCGACAGATGCACGGCTTTCCGACGTGCTCACCACCCGTTCGCGGGCCGCGGACAGATCAGATTGAGCCTGCGCCAACTGGGTTTCCAACCCTGCGATGCGAGTCTCTGATTCCGTTTTGACGCGGGCCAGTTCGTCCTGAACCGCGCGCAGCGTTTCCGAGGCCCGAGTTTCGGCTTCGCTCAATTCCTCTTCGAGCCGAGCGCGGTTTTGTGCGTTTTCGGCCTGTAGACGTTCCAGTTCGGCCTGGTACTCGGATTGTGTCTGCACATTTGCTGCCCGTTGCCGTGCCAGTTCGGCCTCAAGAGCGTCACGTGTTTCGTCCGCCCGAGCCCTCGCTGCAACAAGCTCGGACGAAAGAGCATTTCGCGTTGCGGCACCGTCGGCACGCAACCGATCCAATTCGGCTTCTAAGGCTGAAACGCGGGCCGTGTTTTCAGCCTGGGAAACTTCCATCTGCGCGAGCACACGGGTTAACCTTTCGGCCAGTTCATCTCGTTCCCGACCCTGAGCTTGTGCGATTTCGATCTTCTCGAGCGCTTCTGCCAACTCTTGCTGCAATGCATCGCGCGCAACATCCGCCGCCGCCAAAAGCGTCAACGTATCCTCGGCCTCTTTGCGCTGCTGTTCCAAAGCAAGCGTCATCGCGGTAAGCTCCGCATCCGCATTTTGCAACCGGGCACGCAGGGCTTCGGCGGCAGCGGCTTCGGTCAAACGCGCGGCTTCTTCGTCTGTCAGCTGTGTTTCCAGCGAAGATATCTTGTCAGAATTTTGCTCGCTTTCGGCACGCAGGTCTGCCACCAAAGCTTCAAGCGCCTCGCGGCGCGCTGCCGCCAAACGTGCCGCTTCGGTCTGCGCGTCGATCTCGCTGCGGGATTGCGCGAGGGCAAGGTTCAAAGCCTCTTGTTCGGACAGCAATTCAACACGGGCCTGATCAAGGGCATCCCGTTCTTGTCGCAATGAGGCGATGTCGGATAGAGCGCGATCGCGATCAGCCAGAAGCGCTGCGACCTGTGCCTCGAAACCGGTAATCTGAGTTTGGGCCTCGGCCAATGCTGCCCGTTGCTGTTCTCGCTCCTGGGTTAATGTATCGATGATCGATGCGCGCTCAGCCAGTTCAGCCTGCGCCGCATCCAGATTGTCTTGCGCTTGATTCAGAGTCGAATTCAATGCACCCAAGCGGGCCTCTAGCTGGTTGCTCTCACGCTCTTCCAATCCCAACGCAAGAGCCAGTGCCGAGACTTCGTCAGACAGTGCGTCCAACTCATTTTCTTGACCAGAAATAGTCTCTCGCAATACAAACTGCACCACCATGAAAATGGTGAGAACGAACATCAACACCAGCAAAAGTCCGGTCATCGCGTCCACGAATCCGGGCCAGATCGACCCTTGGAATCGTTGACCCGTGCGACGAGACAGGGGCATCGTTCAACCCTCGCCGTCGGTCTTGCTTGAACGGCCCATGCCGCGCGGTGAAGACAAGGCTGTCACCAACAAGTCAATGTCCTTGCGCAGCTCTGTCATGCTTTCCTGTCGACCCGCAGAAATTTCTTCGAGTATGCGCAGCATTTGCACATCAATTGAACGCAGGCGCATCCGGCTTTCTGCATCCAGCCCTTCGTGCTGCCCTTGTGTTCGCATGAGTTCGACCAAGGCATCCTGCCCAGCAGCAACCCGTTCCAATGCCGCGATTGTGCCTTCGGTCTGTGCGTCCCTGTCACTCATCGCAGTGATGGCATCGACCAAATCGCCCAGCCTTGTGTTTACTTCGGCCTGTGACGCATCCGATGCCTGGAACATCAGCCGCAGGCCTTCCATCTGCTCAGCCATATGGTCCATGACGTTGGTGATGGCGCCGGTGTCAACGCCGCCTTCATCTCCATCACCGGAGCTGAAGCCCACGCGAGTGATCGAAGAGAGCCATTCCTCTAGCTCGCGGTAAAACCGGTTCTGCCCGTGACCCGCAAAAAGTTCCAGCAAGCCAACAATCAACGACCCTGCCAAACCCAGCAAAGAAGATGCAAAAGCCACTCCCATGCCACCCAACTGCGCTTCAAGCCCGGTCATCAGGCGGTTAAATACGGTAATCCCTTCTTCACCCTCTTGCGGGGCGAGGCTGCGGATGGTGTCCACAACCGCAGGAACCGTCGTCGCCAGACCATAGAAAGTGCCCAGAAGACCGAGAAAAATCAGTAAGTTTACGATGTAACGGGTGATTTCCCGCGCTTCATCAATTCGCTGGGCCACCGAATCCAGAATCGAGCGGGTCGATGAAGAGCCCAATTGCATCCGTGCGCCGCGTGACCGCAGCAATGAAGCCAAAGGTGCCAACAGTTGCGGTGGAACCACATTGGCGTTGTGCTCCCCTACGGCAAATGCTTCGATCCAGCGAACAGAACCGATGAGCTGAAACACCTGCCAGAAACAGGCCAAAACGCCGATGATGAAAACAAAGACAATAAACCCGTTAAGGTAAGGGTTCGCTTCGAACACGGGGAGTACGCGTGGCAGTGCTAAAAACGCACCCGCACCCGATAGGCCCAGGACAATCAGCATGGTGACGATCTGTTGGATCGGTTGCGAGAATTGAGGTCTCGCCTCTTGTTCTGGGTGCGCCATGCGCTGTCTTCCTGACACTTTCGTCTGCTCTGGCCCGAACCTAACGAACAATTGGGCGACGCGCCAAGGATTTATGCCGAAAGAGCCCTGACACGGTTCGACAGCCAGTCCAGATCAGGATCACTCAGGCCGATTTCAGTCAGATGTTGTGCAGTGTTGTACAGATATTCGGTATTCGGCCCCCGCCCACCAACGGCGTGAGCGATAATCTGAGCCTGACGTTCCAATTCCATCCCACCGCAATACTGTACGTGGTCGGGGTCGATGACATAGGTAACAGCATTCACCACACTCCCGTCATCAAGCTGCACGTCTAGCATCCGCTCCAGGTAGGCTGACGACACCAGTTCCCGCTCTCGCAGCTCTGCAAGTGTTCGATCTTCGTGACCCTTATCGACCGCAAGCGCCAAACCTCGGCAGTGGGCCTCGTTTACTTCGTCCAGAGCCAAAACCAAACCCGGCTTGTCTTCGGTCCCGCGATGATGGATCGAACTCATGCAAAACGAGCGTGCATATCCATGCAACGTCGCCAGTTCGCTGCGTGCGACCGGAAATCCAGGGTTCCACAAAAGCGATCCGTATCCGAAAACCCACATTGTCATGGTACTGGTCCTTGCCTGTTTCGGCCTATAAACATCAAAATACGAGCAGGAAAAAGGGGCCATAGCACATGTTGCGGCTGATACGGGTTATCATTGTTCTGGGTTTGGTGTGGTCGGCCTATTGGTACATCGCCGGATTTGGCATTCGGTCGGGGATCGAAGGCTGGTTTGCGACCCAGGCCGGTCGCGGATGGCAGGCCGATTATTCTACGATCTCGACCTCGGGCTACCCCACAAGACATCGAACAATGGTGACCAGTCCAGCGTTGGCAGATCCAGCAACCGGAACAGCGTGGCAGGCAGACTGGCTGGAACTGGACAGCCCTGCGATCTGGCCAGGCCGTCAAACGTTGCGGTTTGCCCAAACGCCTCAACGCCTTTCGTATTTTGACCAAACGCTTGTCGTCGAAGCCGATCAGCTGCAGGCGCAACTCCATCTACATCCCGGGATCGCACTGGCTCTGGATAGGATGGCTGTTAATTCATCAACCTGGTCCATTTCCGGCTCAGACGGCCCAGTCGCGCAGGCCAATGACCTAGCCCTGTCTATGGTACAAGTCGGGGAATCTGAAACCTATCAGATATCCCTCAATGCTTCAGAGTTTGCTCCGGGCGATAACATCCGCCGTATTTTAGCATCATCAACTGCACTACCCCGCAGTTTTGAAGCCCTGAAGCTGGATGCAACCGTTCAATTTGACAAACAGTGGGATCGCAGTGCGCTCGAAGAAAAGCGACCGCAACCCGTCGCGATCGACCTGAAGCTGGTCGAGCTTCACTGGGGCGAGCTTCGCTTGTTCGCTGCAGGCGAATTGACCGTTGACGGGCAGGGCATCCCCACTGGTGAAGTAGCGCTCAAGGCTGAAAACTGGCGTGAGATGCTGGCCATGGCCGAGGCAGCGGGTGCAATTCCAAAGCAGGCCGTTAGCCCGGCTGAACGCGTGTTGAATATGCTGGCCGGATTAGGTGGCAACCCCAGTGCGCTGGACGTTCAATTGAATTTTCGTGACGGGTTTGTTGCCCTTGGTCCGCTGCCGCTTGGCCCGGCTCCTAGGTTGATCCTGCGTTAACGGCAGTACGCTCCGCTGCGATGCCGGGCGGTATCCATATGAAGGTGATCTTGGTGGTAACGATCCGCATTCGGTCCCAACACTGTCCCGAACGGCCCGCAAGCCCCTTTCCAGACTCGCTGTAGCAGTCTTCTGGTGCTGCCGCGTTTCCACCCTTCCAAAATCGTGATGACCTCGCCATCTTTCATCTTGAAACCAGAGATGTCGATTGCGTTGCCCTTGCCGTGCTCGGAAATCTTGGCACCGGGGCGATTGTTGCGTGTCCGGCAGGAATAATGCGCTGCCACCTTCAACTCAACCACTGGCCCGCGGCGTCGGAACGTCGGCTTCACGCTGCGTTCCACCCATTTGTTCAGGCTTTTCGCAGTCTCACAATTCATAAGTGACGGGCGGCTCAACATGACCCCGGACACCGAGGTGATCCGAACCGCGTCCTTGATTCCACACCCGCGTATCTTGCCAGGAACGTCCCCTGCAGGCTGCCCCTGAATCTCGATGTCGCCGCAGATTGACCCTTTGCGCTTGCGGCGCTTCTTAAAAAACGCTTCTTGTTCCACCTCTTTGGGGCGCAGGTAGGGGCGCAGAGAAACATCGGGCCCAAGCAACTCCAGGTCCTTGGGCCGTGCTGCGGCTTGAAGCAACTGATCGGATGCAGGACGCGATTGAGGCCGGGAACGACTGCTGAGAACCAAAGCGGGACTATCTGCAGAGGCGATCACGACTGTGCCATGGGGCTTGTTCCCACTTCGTGCTTCAGGGCGCAGAGACGTTTCCGGTGCTTTTGCGGTGACCGGTACAGTCAGCACAACTGCGACCAATGTCGTTGCTATGAGCATCTTGCTGCTCATTGCGCCGCCTTGCCACGACCAAAGTCAGGCGCATCGGTATCCTGCCCTGCCTCGATAATGCCACGCCGGATGGCGCGGGTGTGGGTGAAATAGTCATGCAGATGCTCGCCGTCGCCAGTTCGAATGGCACGCTGCAAGGCAAACAGTTCCTCTGTGAAGCGACCAAGAATTTCCAGCGTCGCGTCCTTGTTGGTCAGGAAAACATCTCGCCACATTGTCGGATCCGAGGCCGCGATGCGTGTGAAGTCGCGAAAACCGGCGGCCGAATATTTGATCACCTCGCTATCCGTCACGCGCCGCAGGTCATCGGCCACTCCAACCATAGTATAGGCGATCAGGTGGGGCGCATGACTGGTCACTGCCAGAACAAGATCGTGGTGATCTGCTTCCATTTCCTCGACATTCGAGCCCATCCCCTCCCACAAGGCCCGCAGGTCGGCAACTGCAACAGGGTCACTCCCCTCAACCGGTACCAGAAGGCACCAGCGATTGTCGAAGAGTTCCGCAAAACCACTTTCGGGGCCGGAATGTTCTGTTCCGGCAAGCGGGTGGGCCGGGACGAAATGAACCCCTTGGGGAATGAAAGTTGACACGGTTTCAATCACGTGACGTTTCACCGATCCCACATCACTTACGGTCGCACCAGGTTTCAAAGCCGGTCCGATTT
This sequence comes from Falsiruegeria sp. JB4-1, assembly GCF_055693495.1. NCBI lineage: Bacteria > Pseudomonadati > Pseudomonadota > Alphaproteobacteria > Rhodobacterales > Roseobacteraceae > Falsiruegeria > Falsiruegeria sp. JB4-1. The sequence continues at coordinate 1,355,017 of NZ_JBVFTZ010000001.1, read as the reverse complement.
CCCTTGCGACCTGCCCCATTGCGCCCACAGGGACGCAAAGAACAACCAGATCAGCGCCTTCTACCGCTTCTGTTGCGCTGTCGCAGATACGATCACACAGCCCGATACGACGCGCTGTGTTCCGAGTCTCTTCGGATCGGGCATAGCCCGTTACTTCGTTTGCCAACCCCGCACGTTTGATGGCCCAGAACATGGACGACGCGATCAAACCAAGACCGATCAAGGCAACGCGTTCATAAACTTGGCTCATGCGGTGCGCTCCTTGAACTCGCAAATGGCCCGCACAACTCGGCGGCAGGCCGCTTCATCCCCCACGGTGATCCGCAAAGCATTTGGAAGGTTGTATCCAGCCACCCGTCGAACGATCAACCCCTGCTGCTGCAAATAGGCGTCGCACGCTTCGGCTTCGGCCTGATCGGCAAAGCGGGCGAGGATGAAGTTTGTGTTCGACTCATCAGACGGCACACCAAACTTTGCCAGCTCTTCGGAAAGCCAAATGCGAAGGCGGGCATTTTCTGACCGGCAGTGTTCGACATAAGTCTGATCGCGCACTGCGGTTTCCGCTGCAGCCAGCGCTGTAGCAGATAGGTTGAAGGGTTGGCGTACTCGGTTCAGCACATCAATAATTGCTTGGGGCGCATAGCCCCAGCCAACACGCAAACCACCCAATCCATAGATCTTCGAAAACGTGCGCGTCATGATGACATTGTCGTGGGCATCGACCACGGCCGCACCGCCGTCAAATCCGGCGACGTATTCGGTGTAGGCCCCATCAACCACCAGGATCACATGATCCGGCAAGCCAGCAGCAAGGCGCATGACCTCACTCTCGGGAATCATGGTCGATGTTGGATTGCCCGGATTGGTCAGAAACACGACCCGTGTTCTGTCTGTGCAGGCTGCCAATATCGCATCTACATCAACCTTGCGCTGACGTTCTGACACCTGCACTGGCACTGCACCCGCCGCACGGGCCAGAATCGGGTACATGGAAAACCCGTGCTCGGTGTAGATCACTTCGTCGCCCACACCAGCATAGCACTGTACGACAAATTGCAGCACTTCATCACTGCCAACACCGCAAATGATCCGCTCGGGCGCCAGCCCGTGCTGCGTTCCTATCGCTGTCCTCAGTGCCGCATGATCTGTGCTGGGATACCTATGCAAGTCAGCTGCGCTATCGCGGACGGCTTCAATCGCTTTGGGGCTTGGTCCGAACGGGTTCTCGTTAGAACTGAGTTTGATGACGTTCTCAACACCTTTCACATGAGCCGCGCCCCCCTGATACAGGGCGATGTCCATGATGCCGGGCTGTGGGATGAGTTTGGTCATGTCTGGGCTCCCTTGGATAGCTTCTCATACCGGGGCGGCCCCTCAGAGAAAAGCAACAAAAGCCACCATGCTCTCTTGAAACGTTTCCTGACCAGATCTTTGGAAAAGGTCGGGCTGGAACGCACATCTTGACCGAGCAGTTCACTGAAACTGCAAGGGATTAGCTCTGCTGCTTTAAGATCCGTCAAATTAGGAAACCTAAATTTGCTCTGATCAGTGTCCAACTACATCGCGTTGAAACTTGGTGCAGCGCCTAGGTTCCTGTGAGGGCGTTGCCTCACGCGCCCCGCGTGCACTCTGCACATCGTGCAAGACCCGGGTCGACTTCTAGTCGTTCCGGTGGAACATCTTCGCCGCAATCGGTGCAAAAGCCGAATTCCCCATCATCAATCCGGGTAAGCGCTGCCCTCAGACGCAATCTCTCGGCGTCCCGCCTGCGCGCAGTGGCCTGGGCCATCGCCTGATGCTGCAGTGCATCCATTCGACTAAGTCTTCCGATGGCAGCCTGATCAAGCTCGACAATCGCCTGTCCCTGCTTGCCTGCCTCGTCTTCGGCATCAAGCGCAGTCAGGCGTTCCAGGATAGAGAAACGGAAGTGTTCTGTGTCCATACCCTGAGAGTGTAGTCGCCCTGCTGTCCCAAGCAAGTGCACAAAAAAAGACCGCGCCGAAAGCGCGGTCTTTCTAATAACTGTCTGTCGGCGAAGATTAGTTCTTCGCGTAGAATTCGACGACCAGATTCGGTTCCATCATCACCGGGTATGGCACGTCGCCCAGACCGGGGGTGCGCACGAAGGTGGCGGTCATTTTCGAGTGGTCGGCTTCGATGTAATCCGGAACGTCACGCTCGGCCAGGCCTGCTGCTTCCATCACAAAAGCCAGCTGCTTGGACTTGTCACGCACCTCGATCACGTCGCCTTCTTTGACGCGGTAGGAGGGGATGTTGACCTTTTTACCGTTCACTTTGACGTGGCCGTGGTTCACGAACTGACGTGCAGCAAACACGGTTGCAACGAACTTGGCGCGGTAAACAACCGCATCCAGGCGGCGCTCCAGCAGACCGATGAGGTTTTCACCGGTGTCGCCGTTCACACGAACAGCTTCGGCATAGATGCGGCGGAACTGCTTCTCGGTCAGGTCACCGTAGTAACCTTTGAGCTTCTGCTTGGCGCGCAGCTGGATACCAAAGTCGGACAGTTTGCCCTTGCGACGCTGACCGTGCTGGCCGGGGCCATATTCGCGGCGGTTAACCGGGGACTTCGGACGACCCCAGATGTTTTCGCCCATGCGGCGGTCAATTTTGTACTTGGCAGACGTGCGTTTTGTCACGGCTGATCTCCTTCGTTATGGTCGCGGCCCGGTTGGGCTACTATGAAGGGCGTTGTCCTCTTGCCTTCTCAGGCATGACAGGGATCCCCTTGCGAGGGCCACCAACACCAATGAAGCCGCGCTTATATCCGCGCAGCTTTCAGAGTCAACATCAGTTGAAGCATTTTCTAATTAAGCCGCCTCGTGCCTTAACAGCGCCGCTTCTGTGTCCGTGAGATTCCGACGGGCGAAAGTGCCGTAGCTGTGCGGATCGGACTCCAGATTTGGCATATGTCCCAGCAACCTTGCCTTGTCGTCAGCGGTCAAAGAGTTCAAGGCCGCATTTGCAGGATGGAAGCTTTCGGTTTCCACACCGTTGGCCCACAGAATCTGATGGCTCGGTAGCAAGAGATGGATGTATGTAATTTCCCGCACGTTAAGATCGACAGAAATGGTTGATCCATTAATCAACTCGCGCGCTGGAACCAGCACCTCTGATGTATTGAACAGGGCCTGGGCCGCCTGTCCCTTCACCAACATGCGATGTTCCGGCGAAACCAGTAGCTCTGCATCCGGGCGATCGATCCCCAAAGCACCAATGCGGAGGCGAACCGGACGCAAAGCAGGCATCACAAACAACCGCGCGCCACTCATGCGGCGGTTGCCTATCCACTGAATTTGCTGAGGGCCACTGTCTCGTGTCTGAACTTTATCACCTTCGCGCAATTCCTCGACCAGCTTAGGTCCGGTCGGTGTCGCAATCCGTGTACCCGGGGTAAAACAGATGACACCACGCCCACTGGTATCGGAATGAGCCGGGTTCGATGGCGACAGGGAATGATGCACTACCCAAAGCTCTGTGTTTCGGGGGGATTTGATCCAGAAACATCAGCAATGGAGCGGCACCGTTTTCGGGATCAATCACCGTCACAGTATAACTTTGCGCACCATTGGTGACCACAAAGCTTTGATCCAACAAGGGATCTTCAAACTCGATTGCGTCAACATCTGTTCTGTGTTGCACTGCTGCGCCCACAAGACGTCGCACTTTGTGCGCTGCCCGTTTTCTGAGCGTATCTTCACCGTCCGCATGATCCAATCGCAACAGACCAGTGGGTCCATCCACACGCACTGCCTCACCGTGCCACGACCAAGCAACTCCCACGGAAAGTGTCTCCACAGGGGCGGCTTCTAGGCCGTCGATATCTGTTTGCGACCAGGAAATGACGAACGTGCCACGAAAGCCCGTTTTCATCTGCCTGTATGCCTGCCTTTATATTTTTTTATTGAGAAACCGTTAACAATATGCGCAGGCAAAAGGAAGATGCTTGTTTACAGATTGTTATAGCGTGTTCTTAATACCTCAGTGTCACGGTGAGATAATTCCATGACCAACGCACCACCTTGCGCCAAGTCTCCTGCAGGTCACAAATAAGCCCGGCGGCTCATATCTGCCTTTCAAAGTACTCGTTCGGTATTTTACATTGCGCGTGAACCCAAGGATTTAGAACATGGTCATTTCTGTCGAACACTACCGTATTGCATACATGGCCCTGCCAAAGGCAGCATGCACGACGGTCAAGGCAGCTCTCGCGAGAATTGATCTGGATGTTCGACTCCCTCCCCGGATCAGTATTCACACAGATTGTGGCACCAAATTTATCCGACCAGCAGATTCCATTATCGCAAATGGGAACCCTATGAAGACTATTGGACGTTTTGCGTGGTTAGGGACCCGGTAAAACGTTTGATGTCCTGCTTTACAGACATCGTCGCGACACGGCAGCTCTTGCACACCAGCCAAAAATTGCGACGCCCATCCATCGATCTTCCGATTGATCCAGATCCAGATTTTTTCTTTCAAAACCTTGAGAGGTACAGCGAAAAGGCGTCTGTCGTAAAACACCATTCCTTGCCCGCTCGCGCCTTTTTGGGCCGTAAGATGGACCGCTACAAGACAGTCTACCGAACCGAGAATCTTGGCCAACTGGCGTTGGATTTGAATGAGCTCACCGGCCGAGAAATCGTTCTGAACAAAGAAAACTCATCTTCTTTCAAGCTAACGCTTGATGATCTCAAGCCTGAAACGATTGACGCCCTTCGACCCCGCCTGAACGAGGAATACGAGCTGTTGCAGGACTATTTCTCGAACCCGATTGCAAAAACAAAAAAGCCAAAGCGCGCGAGAAAAACCAAGAAAGCCATGCACACCGGTTAGGATGTACGTTTTGAAAGTTGGTTGGAAATTGTCGAGATCACAAGAGGCCAGACCTCGACTGGTAGGGATGGCGGGACTCGAACCCGCACGCCATGTTCTGGCCAGAGATTTTAAGTCTCTTGTGTCTACCATTCCACCACATCCCCGCCGAAGCCGCAGGCGATCACTTTCGACAACGAAGTGGCGCCATAACTGCAAAGGCTGAGCTAGCTGTAGACGGGCCGCTTGGTGATCTCAATGTGGTTAAGTCGATTTTTTGCATTTTTTGTCCAATTGGTAAAACACATCTGATTATGATCAGATATCTTCGCCCTCTGGAACCAATGCTCCACCCTTGTCCAACAACCCTCTCTCAGGCAGCCAGGGGTTCAATTCCAGTGCTACCAAAAGGGTTTCGCGTGCTTCGTCCACTCGATTGAGCCCAATCAAGGACAGGGCTCTGCCGCTCAAGGCCGCAATATGATCAGGAGAGATGTCTAAAGCCCGATCTAGGTCCGCAAGGGCTTCCTGAAAATTCTGACTTAGGAAATGCACAAAAGCCCGTTGATTGTAGCCTTCGGCATAGTTCGGACAATAAGCGACGAGCTTGTCAAAATCTTTCTTCGCACCCAACAGATCCCACTCGGCGCGTTTTGACATGCCTCGGTCCAGCATTGCTTGCGCCTGTTCATTGGGCGCATCTGCCCAAAACCCCCACATCTTGTTCGAGACAACGCGCGCCTCGGCTTCGGATTGAGCAGCTTGGATATCGGAAATCAACTTGGCCAGGCTTGCGGAATGATCAGGCGCGGGGGGACAGGTCTCGGACCAAGCGGGCGAGGACAAGAAAGCAGAGAAGATCACTATTCCGGCTGTACGGCGCATATTGCAATGCTGAAGCATATTCGGGACAGGTCAACTCACGTTTTCGAGCGCCCCCATCGTTGCCGTCTCTTTCACCGCCTGCATTGCCACAAAAGTGGATGTGCTGGCCACATGCGGCAGGGTCGAAATCTTTTCGGCCAGAACTGCGCGATACTCGCTCATCGACCCTGTCCTGATCTTCATCAGATAGTCGAAATTCCCTGCAATCATGTGGACTTGCTCGATCTCGCCGATCTTTGACACCGCCTCATTGAAGGCACCCAATGCAGTCTCGCGCGTGTCACTTAGGCGGACTTCGACAAAGGCCACGTGATCCAGACCAAGGCGGATCGGGTCGATTAGTGCCCGATAGCCGGTGATGACCCCCTCGCCTTCCAACCGTTTGAGCCGCGCCTGGGTGGGCGATTTCGACAGGCCGATCTGGCGCGCCAAATCCGCGACCGAGATACGGCCGTCCTTATTCAGAACCGCCAGAATCGCTCGATCGAATGAGTCCAAATCAGAAAAGTCCGTTTGCATCGCTAAACTCCAATTTTTCAGCCGACTTGACCGTCACGAACAGAATTTCGGGAATATCGACTGCACGAACCACAGTATACTACCCAAAACGACCGGAGGAAAAATGTCAAAATCACTTCGTCTGCGCCTGGACAGCCAAACCTATGCCGCGCAGGACACCGTCCTGAACCAGCTTATCGAAACCGCCGCTCTGAGCGACGCTGACCGTTCTGCCATCTGCGCGTATGCGGCCAATCTGGTGCGCGACATTCGAAGCAGCACGGCCCCCGGCATGATGGAGGTCTTTCTGGCCGAATATGGTCTGTCGACCGACGAGGGGATTGCGCTCATGTGTCTTGCCGAGGCGTTGTTGCGCGTTCCGGATGCCGACACCATCGACGCGCTGATAGAGGACAAGATTGCGCCGTCCGATTGGGGCAAGCATCTGGGGCATTCATCTTCCTCTCTGGTGAACGCTTCAACTTGGGCGTTGATGCTGACAGGCAAGGTTCTGGATGACGACGGCCCCTCGCCCGTAGGCGCGCTGCGGTCTGCGATAAAACGTCTGGGCGAGCCAGTGATCCGCACTGCCGTCAGCCGCGCGATGAAGGAAATGGGACGCCAATTTGTTCTGGGCGAAACCATCACCAGCGCCATGACCCGCGCCAAGGGGATGGAAGACAAGGGATACACCTACTCCTACGACATGCTTGGCGAAGCGGCCCGGACCGAGGCTGACGCCGCCCGCTATCACCTGAGCTATTCGCGCGCCATTGCCGCCATCGCGGACGCCTGCATTCATGATGACATCCGCGCGAACCCCGGTATTTCGGTCAAGCTGTCAGCTCTGCACCCACGCTATGAGATTGCGCAGGAACAAAGCGTCATGGAAGAGTTGGTGCCGCGTCTGCAAGCCCTGGCTCTGCTGGCCAAGGCCGCTGGTATGGGTCTGAACGTGGACGCCGAAGAGGCCGACCGCCTGTCGTTGTCGCTGCAGGTGATCGAAGAGGTGATGGGCGACCCCGCTCTCAAGGGGTGGGACGGCTTTGGCATCGTGGTGCAGGCCTATGGCCCGCGCGCAAGTCTGGCGCTGGACATGCTCTATGAAATGGCCGAACGTCATGACCGCAAGTTGATGGTTCGACTGGTAAAAGGTGCCTATTGGGACACCGAAATCAAACGCGCCCAAGTCGAAGGGGTCGATGGGTTCCCGGTCTTCACCAACAAGTCCGCGACCGACATTTCCTATATCGCCAATGCGCGCAAACTGCTGGGCATGACGGATCGCATCTATCCGCAATTTGCCACCCACAACGCCCACACTGTCAGCGCCATCCTGCATATGGCAGACGATCAGCCGTTCGAATTCCAGCGCCTGCACGGCATGGGCGAAACACTGCACGGGCTGGTCAAAGCCAAGGCCAACGCCCGCTGCCGCATCTACGCCCCGGTGGGCGCGCACCGCGACCTTCTGGCCTATCTGGTGCGCCGCCTGTTGGAAAACGGCGCCAACAGCTCTTTCGTCAACCAGATCGTGGATGAAGATGTTCCCCCGGAAGAGGTCGTTGCTGATCCCTTCCTCACGATCAACGATCCTGTGCGGGCCATTCCAACCGGGCCGGACCTTTTTGCGCCAGAGCGGTGCAATTCCATCGGCTTTGATCTGCACCACACGCCCACCCTGGATGCGGTAGATGACGCGCGTGATGCATTCCGCGACCACCATTGGCTCGCTGCCCCCTTGCTGGCGACGGAAGCAGCACCCGAGGCCTCTGTGCCGATTACAAACCCAGCCCTGCCTCAAGACAGCCCCGGAACTGTCGCGCAAGCCAGTGCCGCAGATGCCGAGGTCGCCATGGCCTCTGCCACGCTGTGGGCCGTACCTGCGGCCGAGCGCGCGGCGGCTTTGAACAAAGCTGCTGACTTATATGAGGCGCACCACGGCGAGCTATTTGCCCTGCTGGCGCGCGAGGCCGGTAAATCCCTGCCTGACTGCGTGGCTGAGCTGCGCGAAGCCGTGGATTTCCTGCGCTACTACGCGGCCAACATTCCTGACGCCGCGCCTGCGGGTACCTTTACGTGTATCAGCCCGTGGAACTTCCCCTTGGCGATCTTCTCGGGTCAGATCGCGGCTGCTTTGGCCGTCGGCAACGCCGTGCTGGCCAAACCCGCCGAACAGACGCCCCTGATCGCCTATCGTGCGGTACAATTGCTGCACGAGGCCGGTGTGCCCCGTGATGTGCTCCAACTGCTGCCCGGTGGTGGCGCTGTAGGTGCACGGTTGACGTCTGACCCCCGCATTTCGGGCGTGGCCTTTACCGGATCGACCGCCACCGCGTTGAAAATACGCTCGGCGATGGCGCAGAACATGACCCCCGGCGCGCCGCTGATTGCGGAAACCGGCGGGCTGAATGCGATGATCGTCGACAGCACCGCCCTACCCGAACAGGCCGTCCAGTCGATCATCGAAAGCGCGTTTCAATCCGCGGGACAACGCTGCTCGGCCCTGCGATGCCTTTATGTGCAAGAGGATATCGCCGATGACGTCCTGACCATGTTGATGGGGGCAATGGACGCGCTTCAGGTGGGCGACCCGTGGCAAATTTCGACAGACTGCGGGCCGGTCATTGATGACGCCGCGCACAAAGGCATCGCCGATCATATCGCGGCCGCGCGAACCGATGATCGTGTTCTCAAAGAAATCGACCCACCCAAACAGGGCACATTCATCGCACCCACGCTGATCAAAGTGTCCGGCATCAGCGATCTGAAGCGCGAGATCTTTGGCCCCGTTTTGCATGTGGCGCGGTTCAAGGCACAAGATCTGGACCGGGTGATCGCCGACATCAACGCCACTGGCTATGGGCTGACCTTTGGCCTGCACACCCGCATCGACGACCGGGTGCAGCACGTCACCGACGCCATCCATGCAGGCAACATCTACGTCAATCGCAACCAGATCGGGGCCATCGTCGGCAGTCAGCCGTTCGGTGGTGAGGGCTTGTCCGGCACCGGCCCCAAAGCAGGCGGCCCTAACTACATGGCCCGGTTCTGCGCACCGGATCGCCAGTCGAGTGATGACAGCTGGGCGGGTACAATGGCAGTGCTGCCAAAGCCTACCGGCACGCCCGCATCGGCTGAAACGCAATCCCTGCCCGGTCCCACCGGCGAGTCAAATCGCCTGACCACCCTGCCCCGCCCGCCTCTGTTGTGCCTAGGACCGGGAACCGATGCCGTCGCAACCCAGTGCCCAAAGCGTCGAGGCGCAAGGCGGCACGGCCATCCGCGCCACCGGCATGGTCGACTTGCACCGACTGGAGGGCGCTGACGAATTTGCCGGAGTGCTTTGGTGGGGCGATGCCGAGACTGCCGCCTTAATCGAACGGGCTCTGTCGCGCCGTAGCGGTCCGATCCTGCCACTGATCCCGGGCCACCCCGACCGCACCCGCGTCCTGGCCGAGCGTCACGTCTGCGTCGACACAACCGCCGCCGGGGGAAATGCCGCCCTTTTGGGTGGCGCGGTATGAAGTGGAGCGTCGTGACCCTTTGACTCTTGTTAAGCGGTTTTCTTAGTCCGATCAGTGCAGCGCCTCATGCATCGTTGAGTCCGCTGCCCAGAATATCTGACCCAATTTCCGGTTTGCGGGCAAAGCCGACCTTGCAGAAAAGTGAGGGAATCCTTGAAAAACCTTGCTTCCGCTGGGATGGTTTCTCCGACAGAATTTTCTGAGGAATTGAAAATGCATTTCCCAAAACTTGCGGCGGTTTCGTCGATTTTTCTCACTATAGCCAGTTCGCAAGCGCTCTCCCAGGATGGGGGACCGATACTGTTCACAAACGTCAACGTGTTTGATGGTGTGAATGAGGAAATGATTGAGAATGCCAATGTTATTGTAACTGACAATCTGATTACAGAAGTGTCCTCAGAACCCCTCGCCGTCGCCAATGGTATCGTCATCGACGGCGGCGGGCGCACGTTGATGCCGGGCCTGATCGACGTACACTGGCACACGCTTTACTGCTGCAATCCGCAGAGTGTGGTTGTGACCGGCGATATTCTTGAGGTCGCGGTGCGGGGTGCCATCGGTTCCGAAGGTACGTTGATGCGGGGCTTTACAACGGTGCGCGACGTTGGCGGCAATTCCTTTGCCATAAAACGGATGATTGACGCAGGCGAGATCGAAGGCCCCCGTATCCTGCCGTCCGGCCCACCCGTGACACAAACCGGCGGCCACTTTGACTATCGCCCCTACCAAGCGGTTCCGACGAACGGCGCGGATTCGCAATGGTACTGGTACAGCGTTGGTTTGATGGCGCAGGCTGATGGCGTTCCGGAAGTGGTCAAACGCGCGCGTGAAATCATGCGCATGGGCGCAACCCAGCTTAAGATCTCCACCGGTGGCGGGGTTTCATCCACCTATGATCCTCTGGATGTACGCCAATACACCAAGGCAGAAATCGAGGCTTTCGTAGAGGTGGCCGACACCTACAACACCTATGTTGCATCTCATGTCTTCACGGACGAGGCCGTGGAAATTGCCGTTGCCGCTGGCGTTAAGTCCATCGAGCATGGCTTTTTGATGAGCCGCGAAACGATGGAACTGATGCGTGACAATGAAGTTTGGTTGTCAGTGCAGCCTCTGCTGGATGACGAGGATGGCTTTTCTTTCGACGACCCTGTCAGCCAGCAAAAATGGATCGATGTCACCAACGGTACAGATTTCACCTACAAAACGGCGAAAGAAGTTGGCGTGAAAGTCGCTTTCGGCACCGACATCCTGTTCGATCCCAAACTGGCCGAACGTCAAGGCGCGTTCCTTGCCAAACTGCAGCGCTGGTATACGCCATACGAGGTGCTGAAAATGGCGACTTCAACCAATGCTGAACTGCTCAAACTCTCAGGCCCGCGCCATCCCTATCAACAAGGTGATTTGGGTGTAATCGCAAAGGGCGCTTATGCCGACTTAATCCTTGTGGACGGCAATCCGCTGCAAGATATCGACCTGATCGCAGACCCGCATGAGAATTTCGATCTGATCATGAAAGACGGCAAAGTCTACAAGAACACGCTGGACTGAGTTCCAGATGAAGTCCTTTGCTCAAGTCCAATTTTGTAACGACTGCTTTGGGCTCAAACCGGACATTCGCGTTGGGTAAAAGATCGGATGATCTCGCTATCGAGCAGGTTATGTTCGGCAAGGTCTCGAACATTCGGCTTGTGGCGCTCGCGCCCGCTTTTGACGCAAAGATTGAAGGTGTCTGTCGTTCGATACTTAACCTCTCTTGACGTTGGACTGCTTTCGGCCCAGCGTCAGCCCCATGTTACCCATCCGCGATCATAACCCGTCGGGGCGCACGCCCTATGTCGTCTATGCCCTGATGGCGGCTAACATCCTAATCTTTATCAGCTATGTCGGGATCATCAACGATGCTCCGCAGATCAACCGTTTCTTTTTCGACTGGGCACTGATCCCGGCACGCACCGCTGACGGCTTTGCCCTCGAAACCCTGATCAGCTCGATGTTCCTGCACGGCGGCTGGATGCATCTGGCGGGCAACATGTTGTTCCTGTGGATCTTTGGCGACAACCTTGAAGATGAAATGGGGCACGTCCCCTTCTTGATATTTTACCTGGTCAGTGGCGTCGGTGCTGCGCTGCTGCATGTGTTGACCGCGCCCGCATCCACCGTTCCGTTGGTGGGCGCGTCTGGAGCAATCGCGGGTGTTATGGGCGGGTACCTGCTGCTCTTTCCCAAGGCCCGCGTCGATATCCTGTTGATCCTGATCATCTATTTCCGCGTCTTTTCGATCCCCGCCTTTGTCATGCTGGGCGTTTGGTTGGGGATGCAATTCTTAGGCGGCATCGGGTCTGACCCGGACACGGGTGGCGTGGCATACTGGGCTCATGCAGGAGGTTTTTTTGTGGGTCTCGTCCTATGTATCCCACTTTGGCTCAAACTTGGCGGCGTGGCGTTTTGGGACCGCACCCATGGCCACCCGCCCCATCCCGAGCATGACTACCGCTTTTCAACTTCCCGCATCCCGAAGGTGCCCCGCAAATGACCGAAACTCTGACAGCCACCTGCCATTGCGGCGCTGTCGCGCTTGAGGCCGAGTTTCCCCTAGGTCTGGCATCAGCCGCGCGCTGTGACTGTTCCTTTTGTCGTCGCCGGGGCGCTGCGGCCGTCACCGCTATCGCCGCCAGTCTGCAGGTGATCAAAGGGGCTGAGCACCTCACGCTCTATACTTGGGGAACCGGCGCGGCCAAGCACCACTTTTGCAAGATCTGCGGCATCTACACCCATCACCAACGCCGCTCGGATCCGTCCGAATGCGGTGTCAATTTAGGCTGCATCCAAGGCGTCAATCCGCGTGATCACGAACCCATCGCCTGGAATGACGGCGTCAATCATCCCTCTGACCGGGCCAAATAAAAAAGGAGCCGCCCAGCCCCAGCCCCTGCCATAAATGTTGAACCGACACCGATCCGTCCCCAGCTTGCAGGGCTTTTCTACCCACGGCCATCTCGAAGAAATCCTCGGGAAGGTGTTCAACTTACAAAAGCAGACCTTGATGTAACCTCGGTCAATGACTGCTGTGCGGACTTAGCTGCCGTTGACGGAAACTGCTCCAGTGTCTTCAGCCAGTCCAAAGCGGACATTTGTCCAGCGAGCGGCGAACGACTGTTTCGAGCCCAACCTGTTCATTTGTTGGAGCGCAGCGAACGGCGGCTTTTGCTATGCGCAGCAGGACTTACCTTCCTGTATCGGCGGGCAAGGCACGGTTGCATAAGAGCAATAGACGCAGCAATCCCCTTCGAGCGGTTTCAGCACCGCATGGCAAGACTTGCATTCATAAAACCATTGGCACGCATCTGTTGGCATGGTTTCCACCTGCGAATGTCCACACTCTGGACACGTGATTTTGCTGTTCAGTTCGATTTGTTGATCATCCATGTTCTTCACATCAGAGTTATCAGATAGTCATTGATGCGAGCCTCGTTAAACACGACGACCCACGCGAGGGCAGTTAGAACGGTGCTTCCTGCGAGCCACCATTTGAGGTGAGATAGAGAACCTTTTCGGTAGGCAAAGAGCCATGCCAACAAGAGAACCAGCGTTGAACCCGCCAACACATAAAAGCTAATTGCGGCGATTTTTCCAAAGACGGCAAGCCAACCGCCACCTAATCCGACGAGCATCATCGTCATCGGAAGAACGCAACACGCAGCCACTCCAAGCGCTGATACTGACACCAAGAAACTTGCTTGCACGTAGTTCTTCATTGGCGTGCTTCCCGCCATAGAGCAAACATTTTTCTCGCTGCGTCTTCCTCCCACAGCGGTGAACTGGTTGCGAGAATGAAAGCAAGTGTTGTTAAGCTGAGTAAAACCACAGTTGAGCGCCTTTGGCTTGCGCATTGCCAACGTCGCAAAAGACGAAGCCACCCCCAAACTAGTATCAGCCCTACGACCGCGAGAATTTCGACGCGGTATTCTACAAATGGGCCAAGCATGACAAGCCATGATCCGCCCAAGCCAATTATGGAAAGGCCAATCGGTAGGACGCAGCATGACGCGCTGAGCAAAGCGAGCAATCCAGCACCGCCGATTAGCAGGCGGTTCGGCCCCTTGGTTCCATCAATTAAAGTTTCGGTATTCGACATCATGCCGGACTTATGCATCCTGTAGTGGCTACAGAATCAAGCGGAGTTCGATCACATGATTGCGATTGGAGAAGCATCCCGACAAAGCGGCGTTTCCATTGAGACCATTCGCTATTACGAGCGAGAAGGAATAATATCCAAAGCAGGCCGCACAGCGTCTGGACGACGCACCTATACGGACAAAGAAGTATCCGAGCTCTGCTTCATTAGGCGTTGCCGTGATCTTGGGTTTTCAATCGCGGATGTAGTGGCACTGCGTGATCTGGCCGATGCGCCAAGCGACTCGTGTGGGACGGTTGAGCATCTTGGTCGAAAACACCTTCAGGAAGTTCGAGTGAAGCTAAAGGAGTTGAGACAGCTTGAAAAAGCTCTGGCAGAGTTGGTCTCCAACTGCGCAAATGGCAAAAACGCCTGCCCGATGCTGGACGCGCTAAGGGCAAGAGGACATTGGCCGGACGGCAGGTTAGTCCGCTGAGCCGACACTTCAAACCCGACTTTGCAAAGCCCGCTTTCTGCGCATTGCTGCCGTTCTTGCCTCGCGCAGCATCAGTTTGAATGGGCTCATTGCTGACACCGGACAAAAGTCGACGCATGTCCGCTTCCCGACACACAAGATCTGTCCGCTTGGTTCCTATTCAGTCAATCTTCAACATTTGTCGCATGGGCTGGCCGTTCGGCCCCTTCCATTTGTCCAAATTTGACCGCCAGAGGATCCGGTGCACAGCACCGGCACAGACCTTATCCGCGGATCACCTTGGCAAATGTTTCAAAAATTGGCTCGTTGGCGCAGATCACTTCACCGTCCGACAGAATATGCCCCTCAGGGTCAATCGCTTGGGCAAATCCGCCCGCTTCCTTGACGATGATAATGCCAGCAGCGACATCCCAAGCCTTCAGGCGGCGCTCCCAGAAGCCCTCGTAACGCCCTGCCGCAACATAAGCCATATCGAGTGCGGCAGATCCGAACCGACGCACGCCAGCACAGGTCGGCATGATACGCGCCAAATCCTGCAAAGTTTCAGGTAAATCGGAGCGACCGGCAAACGGCAGACCCGTCGCAAAGATCGACTCGATCATACGATGACGGCCCGACACGCGGATACGGCTTTCATTCATCCAGGCACCCGCGCCTTTTTCCGCAAAGAACATCTCGTCCTTCGCGGCGTCATAGATCACGCCCGCCACGATCTTGCCCTTGTGCTCCAGCGCGATCGAAATCGCCCAGTGGGGTAGACCGTGCAGGAAATTGGTAGTCCCATCCAGCGGATCAACGATCCAACGACGGGTGGGGTCTTCGCCCTCGATCTCACCGCCCTCTTCGGCGATCCAGCCGTATGTCGGGCGCGCACCCATCAGTTCTTCTTTGAGAATCGCCTCGGCCGCGATGTCAGCCTTGGAGACAAAGTCTCCGGCACCTTTCATCGACACCTGCAGGTTTTCAACCTCGCGAAAGTCCTTCACAAGGGAACGCCCCGCTTTGCGCGCGGCTTTTTGCATGATGTTGAGGTTTGCACTGCCAATCATCGGGTGGGCTCCTGTTCGGTCAGATCGCGCGTATACTTGGACCGGACGCTCTTGCCAAGAGGCAGCTTTTGCATGGCTGCCCCCGTACTTTTGCCTATCGTGGCGTTACATGCCCGCAATGCTTGCGTTGCGCGTACATGCGCCTACGCTGTCGCGCAACAGCGAGGAGCAAACTATGACCGAACAGATGTACCGCGTGGCTCTGGCCAGCCGCCCCACAGGTGCGCCCGAGGCCGCCAATTTCAGTTATGAAAGCGCACCTATTCCAACACCTGGTGACGGAGAGGTGCTGGTCCGCGTCCACTATATGTCGCTTGATCCTTACATGCGGGGCCGAATGGATGATGCCAAGTCCTATGCGGCCCCCGTACCTGTCGGCGGCACTATGGAAGGAGGCGGCGTGGGCGAGGTCATTGCTTCGAACAGCCCACATTTTGCGCCCGGTGACTTTGCCTTTGGCATGTTCGGTTGGGCTACCCATGCAGTTCAACCAGCCAACATGATGCGCAAGATTGACCCCAACCAGATGCCAATCACCACAGCGCTTGGGGTGCTTGGCATGCCTGGATTCACCGGCTGGTACGGTTTGACCGAGCTGGGTCGGCCCAAGACGGGCGAAACCTTGGTCGTCGCTGCTGCCACCGGTCCGGTCGGATCGATGGTAGGCCAAGTTGCACGGTTGGCCGGTTTGCGGACGGTGGGCATCGCGGGTGGGGCCGACAAATGCAAGCTAGCAACCGAGACCTTTGGTTTTGACGCCTGCCCGGATCACCGCGCCTATCCGGATGCCAAGGCCTTGCGTGCCGAACTGAAAGAGGCCTGCCCAGACGGTGTCGACATCTATTTCGAAAACGTGGGCGGCAAGGTGCTCGAGGCGGTGATGCCGCTGATGAACCCGCATGGCCGCATCCCGATTTGCGGCATGATCAGCTGGTACAACGCTGGCGGCTTGGGTGCGGGCGCAAGTGATGCAGGGCTCTCTGCTCCCGGACTCTGGCGCACGATCCTGGTGAATTTCCTGAGCGTGAACGGCTTCATCATCTCAAACCACTTTGACCGCTATCCGGAATTCCTGGGACAGATTGCGCCCAAGATCGCTAGTGGCGACATCCGCTATGTCGAAGACATTGCCGTTGGTCTGGAAAACGCGCCACAGGCGTTCATGTCGATGTTGCGAGGCGGAAACATGGGCAAGCAGATCGTCAAAGTGATCTAACGGCCCGTATCACGAAACCGCGCAGGTGCGGCGGCCGAATGGGTGGGCACCCCGCCCATTCGGCCGCCGCACCTGCGCCATCGCTTCTATTGCGACTGGAGCCTCTTGGCCTCAACGCTTGCCAGATTGATCAGCTTCTGCACAAACGGTTTCTCAAGGTCTTCAGACCTGACTGCTGCATAAAGGCTACGTGTGATCCCATTCTCAGTCAGGGGGCGTGTCACGTAATCCGAACTGTATTTCACCTCGCGCACCACCCAATCCGGCAGCACCGAAATTCCACGGTTTGACGCAACGAGAAGCAGGATAACTGCCGTCAGTTCCACCTGTCGGATCATCGCCGGTTCCACCTTGGCCGGGATAAGCAGCTGACTGAATACATCCAATCGCGTCCGTTCCACAGGGTAGGTGATCAGTGTTTGTTTGCGAAAATCCTCGGCCTCGATAAATGGTTTCCGAGCCAGGGCGTGGGTCGCTGCTGCAACGAACACGGCATCGTATTCAAAAAGCTCAATGAACTCGACACCCGGAAGCTCTTCGGGATCCGAGGACACCACCAGATCCACCTCTTCTTTTTGTAAGGCTGGCAAAGCATCGAACGCCAATCCCGGACGAATGTCTACATCCACATCAGGCCAACTTTTCCGAAATTTCTCTAGTACTGGGAACAGCCACTCGAAACAGGCGTGGCATTCAATCGCAATATGCATCCGTCCTGTTTTGCCATCCCTCAGTGACGAAAACTCGGCCTGAGCGGCTTCAACCTGAGGCAGAACTTGTTCAGCCAACCGCAAAAGCCGCACACCCGCCGCCGAGAGTTTCATAGGTTTGGATCGGCGTATGAAGAGCTCGACGCCTGCCTGATCCTCAAGTCCCTTGATCTGATGACTGAGCGCCGATTGTGTGATGTTCAACTGATCCGCCGCGCGCGCCAATCCACCGCACTCGTGGATGGCTTTGATCGTTCTGAGATGTCGGAATTCGATATGCATGAATCTACTCTCGGTCGCGAACCGAGTCCGCAATCATTTGCTCAGTCCTGTACTGGCTCAGCGCATACACGGCCCAAATCGCAGCGGGTATCCAACCGATCAGAGTCAGCTGTAAAATCAGGCAAAACAGTCCCTGCCAAGGGCGTCCAATTGTGAAAAACACAACCGGGGGCAGCAGCAGCGCCAATAATAACCTCATATCAACCTCATGTTGTTCTTGAGTATTATGAAATTGTCTCACAATGCTGCACGTGCGACAAGGGGCCAAATCCGAGAGATATGAGTGAGACACCGATGACCGCGCCTGAAATTTCCTTTGAGTTTTTTCCTCCCCAGAACCTGGAGGCCTCGTTCCGCCTCTGGGATACGGTTCAGACCCTCTCGCCGATGGATCCACGTTTTGTCTCGGTCACTTATGGCGCAGGCGGTACAACACGCGATCTGACCCGCGACGCCGTGGCGACGCTGCACAAGTCATCCGGACTAAACGTTGCAGCGCATCTGACATGCGTGAATGCCACCAAATCGGAAACGCTCGCCATCGCCGATCAATTTGCTGCATCTGGCGTCACCGACATTGTCGCCCTGCGCGGCGACCCCCCCAAGGGCGAAGGCCGATTCACACCGCACCCCGAAGGCTTTGCCAATTCCGTTGAGCTGATCGAGGCGCTGGCCGCCACGGGCAAATTCAATATCCGCGTCGGTGCCTATCCCGACATCCACCCCGACGCTCAACACGCCCAAGACGACGTCGAATGGCTCAAGCGCAAGCTGGACGCAGGCGCGGATGAAGCTTTGACGCAGTTCTTTTTCGAAGCAGAGACCTTTTTCCGTTTCCGTGATGCCTGCGCCAAGGCAGGAATCGACAAGCAGATCACACCTGGCATTCTGCCAATCGAGAACTGGAAGGGCGCGCGCAATTTTGCCCGCCGCTGCGGCACGATCGTCCCGCAGTGGGTCGAAGACGCCTTTGCCAAGGCAGTCCGCGACGATCGAGAAGACTTGCTCGCAACCGCAATTTGCACCGAGTTGTGTTCGGAGCTGATCGAAGGCGGGGTGGACAAGCTGCATTTTTACACACTCAATCGCCCTGAGTTGACACGGGACGTTTGTCACGCGCTTGGCGTCGTGCCCAAGGTCGACCTGCAGAACGTCGCGTAAGACTTGCTGCTCGACGCGGCGCTGTTAGCGTTGCGTCGCAAAAGCAGGAGGCGCACGATGAGCGACACATTCGATATCACCGACATGTCCGGGCTGGAACTGATGCAGGCCGTGTTGAACGGCGACATCCCCGGTGCACCGATTGCTCGTACATTGGGCTTTGCGCCTTATCTCGTCGAAGACGGCAAGGTGATCTTTCGCGGCACACCCAATGAGGGGGCAACCAACCCCCACGGTGGTGTTCATGGCGGCTGGTACGGCACACTGCTCGACAGCTGCATGGCTTGCGCGGTCTGGACCAAGGTGCCTGCCGGATCGACCTATACGACGCTTGAGTACAAGGTGAACATCATCCGCCCGATCAAACTGGGCACCCAGATCGAAGCGATTGGTATCACCGATCACGCAGGCCGATCCACCGGGATTGCGCATGGCGAAATTCGCGGCGTCGAGGATGGCAAGCTCTATGCGACTGGAACCACCACCTGCATCATCATGAAGATGAAGTAGACTGACATTCCGTCAGCTCACAAATAGCAATCTGCACATCTGTTACATAAACAGGGTACTCCCGCCCGTCGTTGGCTTTCCTCACGGAACGCCGCCTCCCGTTTGGCCGGGCCTCGCTACGCTCGGCGGTTGGCAGTTGCGGAGAAGCAAGTCGCTCCAAACGGGACCGCGCTGAGCCGAAGGCGAGGCGCCCGGCCCAAGACCGCTGGCGAGGTTGACGCAGTCAGG
Organism: Falsiruegeria sp. JB4-1; assembly: GCF_055693495.1. Lineage (NCBI taxonomy): Bacteria > Pseudomonadati > Pseudomonadota > Alphaproteobacteria > Rhodobacterales > Roseobacteraceae > Falsiruegeria > Falsiruegeria sp. JB4-1. The sequence continues at coordinate 1,335,502 of NZ_JBVFTZ010000001.1, read as the reverse complement.
ATCGCTCGGGCGCGGGAGCGCCCCGTAGGCTGCGCGCCTTCAGCCCAGCCAGGTAAATCCATTCAATGTGTGGCTGTGGGCTCTGCCATCGGCGCGCTGGCTGTGCCGGGTACGTCTTCCGGCCTGACCGTTTCGTGCAACCGCTCTGACCGATCACGTCCAACAGTTCGCGGACCACGAAGCAAAAGATCTTGCCCCACCCCCGCCATGTTCCAACCGATGGTGCATCCGGATCGGCCGGAAACCGTTCCCGCCAATCCTGTGGCAGGGGAAACCCATGTTTCTCGGCCTTCTCCAGCATCCAGACGAGTGAGACGTTGGCCAAGGGTCGCGCGTCTTCGTACTCTCCCAACTGCCCGCCGACGTCCCCATGGCTGCCCCGGAACCAGACCTGCTCGACATGGCCCTTGAACCCCGGCGAGCATTGCCACAATACAGGTGTGAACACCTGCCGCGTCTCCTCCAACGCCAGCGCATGATAGCCATGTTGGATGCTTGGCCCCAGCTGGTGGTTGTGGAAAGCATGGCGCGCCTCAGCCCAGCGCCACAAAAGCGGCAATCTCATCCCCAGAGCCTTGACCGAGTCCCAGACCCCAACCATCTCGATGGGTGTTTCCTTGTGGCAATAAGCCCGCGCAAAGGTCGCCGCATGTGGACCACTGGGATTGCACTCATAGTGACGATAGGCCTGCCGGATGTTACGTACGGTCGCGTGCTCGGCTTTAAGTAGCCCGACCATGTCGATCACACCAGCCAAGCTTCGCACGCCATAAGCGCCGCGCGAATATCCGATCAGAAATATCCTATCACCTGGTTTGTAGCGCGACGCAAGGTAGCCATAAGCCCGCCGAATCTGCCGATTGATCCCACGCCCCATCATCACATCCAAGGTCGTGCGCCAGCTTTTCCACTGCACCCCGGCCTCGTAGAATACTGACACCTGCGAGCCTGCCTCGCAGGCCAAGCGCAAGAACTGACCGGCGTGGGTTTCACGTCCAGGTTCCAACGTCGACATGGTGCCGTCCAGAATGATCACATGCGTCTGAGGCCCGCGATGCGGCGTCTCTGCAGAATGCCTGGACTGCAGTGGCCGCCCAAGCCAACCCAGAAGTTTATTACTCAGCCGCGACAGCACCATCCTTGATCATTTCCCATACTTTGAGAGGTGTGAACGGCATATCCGCCTGTCGCACCCCCCGATCCCAGAGCGCGTCCTGCACGGCATTTGCCACTGCGGCCAGCGCCCCGACCGTCCCGGCCTCGCCGCAGCCCTTCATCCCCATGGGGTTGGCCGTCGACGGAACCGGTTGCGAGGTAAACTCAATCATGGGCACGTCGGCAGCGCGGGGCAAGGCATAGTCCATCAACGTTGCCGTGAGCAGTTGTCCATCTGCATCATGCACGACATGTTCTGTGATCGCCTGACCGATGCCCTGAACCACCCCGCCATGCACTTGGCCCTCGGCCAGCATCGGATTGATTAGATTACCGAAATCGTCGACCACCGTGTAGCGGTCCACCGTGACCACCCCGGTGTCCGGGTCGATCACAACTTCGGCAACATGGGCGCCATTGGGATAACTGCGACCAGGCAGTTGCGCCCGGGCCTCGTGTCTCAGCAAATCGGTGCGACCATCCGCGCGCGCCATCTCGGCCGCCTCAACCAGCGTCGGGGTCAGGTTCGACCCCGGTGCGCGGAATGTCTCGTCGTCGAACATAACGTCGCTCTCCTGAACCCCCATCTTGTCAGCAAGATAGGGCGTGAATGCGGCGAGGATCACATCGACCGTTGCCAAGGTGGCGTTGGCCTGCGTGGTCACGGAACGGGATCCACCCGTCCCCCCGCCTTGCGCGATGCGGTCACTGTCGCCTTGAACGACCCGGATCAACTCCGCCGGGATGCCGGTTTGATCGGCCAGAAATTGAGCATAAACCGTCTCATGCCCCTGCCCGTTCGATTGCGTCCCGACATACAGGTTGACCGAGCCATCCTCACAGAACTCGACCGTCGCACCCTCAGAAGGATCGCCCAAAATACTTTCGATATAGTAACACAGGCCCTGCCCCCGCAGCTGGCCACGTTCAGCATCCGCAGCGCGGCGCGCAGCAAACCCTGCCGCCCCAGCCTGTTCCCCCGCACGTGACAGGATCATGTCAAAGTCGCCCACGTCATAGGTCTCGCCCGTTGCGGTCTTGTAAGGAAAAGCATCGGGCTTGATGAAGTTCTTGCGCCGCAGTTCCCACGGATCGACGTCCAATTCGCGTGCGGCGCGGTCCATGACACGCTCTAACACATAGATCGCTTCGGGCCGCCCAGCGCCACGATAGGCGTCCACTTGAGTAGAATTGGTGTAGATCCCTTCGACCTGCAACCAGGTGGTCTGCACATCGTAAACCCCCATCAGCACGCGGCTGAACAGGTTGGTCTGAATGGCTTGCGCAAAATGGCTGTTGTAGGCCCCAAGGTTGCAGCGCGTCTGAACACGGTATGCGGTGATCTTGTGGTTCGCATCAAAGGCCAGCTCGGCCAGCGAGGTCAGGTCACGGCCGTGATTGTCGGTCAGCATCGCCTCTGTGCGCTCGGACATCCAGCGCACCGGTCGGCCCAAAACCCGTGCAGCATGGGCGACCGGAATGTACTCGGGATAAGGCATCGCCTTCATGCCAAACCCACCGCCCACATCCGGGGTGGTGACATGCAGGTTCTCGGGCTCCATCCCCAGCTTGTCGGCAAGTTGCGCCTTCATGGCCCAAACGCCCTGCCCACCATATGAGAAGTGAAGGTGATCACCTTCCCAAGCGGCGTGACATCCGCGCGGCTCCATCGAATTGGCGATGATCCGGTTGTCGTGCACATCCAACGAAACGACATGCGCCGCAGCCGCAAATGCCGCTTGCGTCGCTTCTTCATCGCCCAACCCCCAATCAAAGGCGCGGTTGTCAGGTGCTTCGGGGTGCAGTTCCGGTCCACCGGGTGCAAGGTCGGTCTTTGCGGGCAGGTCTTCGGTGTCCATCCAAATTGCTTCGATTGCGTCACGGGCCTGGTCGGGGGTTTCGGCCACCACCATGACCACGGGCTCACCCACGAAACGCACTCGATCCCGCGCCAACATCGGGCGTTCAGGCGCGGCTGCCTTGGACCCATCGCGGTTTTGCAAGGTGGTGCCATCCATCGCCACCTTGATCCCCGCCGCCTCAAGATCCTCGACCGTTGCGATCAGATGGACGCCATCCATTTCCCGCGCCGCATCCAGATCCAGCGAGGTGATGATTCCGTGCGCCACCGAGCTGCGAAAGAACGCGGCAAAAAGCGCACCATCCGGGGCCACGTCTTCCATGAACCGCCCCTGCCCAGTCAGAAAACGGACGTCTTCGACCCGTTTGACTGGCTGGCTTTTTCCGAACTTTTCCATCGCGCGCTCCCTGCTGGCTCAGGACGCGACGATAGCCCGTGATGTGTCATTGTCCAGAGAAGGAAAGCACAGTCGCCACGTCGCGCAGACCATAACCATTGAACACGGTCGACATGGCGACAGAATAGGCACCCATGCCGGCGATCAACAGGTAGTCGCCGGTCTGTGTGTCGTCGGGCAGAACCAATCCATCGGGCAAGCGGTCCAGGCTGTCACACGTCGGCCCAAAGACAATCCTCGCCCGACCGCCACCTAAGCGTTCCGCACCCTCGGGAGAAACAACGCGTACGCGGTCCATCAATCCCATGTCCCGCAGGTCGACCAGACCACCATAGATGCCATCATTCAAGAAAACGATGCGCCCGTCCTGTTTCATGCCCTTGATTCGGGTCGCCAGGACAAAAGCCTCGGACACCATGGCCCGCCCCGGCTCGCAGATCAGCGCAGGCGCGACATCCGTGAATACTCGATCCACTGTTTCACGGATGGTCTGGAACACACCTTCCAGGTCTGGGGCTTGCCCGTTGCGATGCGCGGCAAACCCACCACCCACGTTCAAACGCGCCAATGTGACGCCAGCAGCTTGCGCAATATCGGCAGCTGCTTCGATGTAGCGCGCCCAGGCGCTTGCGTCTTCACACTGTGTACCGGGGTGAAAGCACAAGGACGGCGACCAGCCTTGCTCTTGAACGCGTCGCAACAACGCAATGGCCTGATCCTTGGTAGCACCGAATTTCTCGCCAAAGTCATAAGCAGCACCCTCAACCGGCAAGGCAAAGCGCACCGAGATTTCGCAGGACTTGGGAACAGCTGCCAGTTTGTCCAGTTCGGTGGCTTCATCCACGGACCAACTCGCCACCTGATGAGCAATGCCCGCCGCAATCTCGGTCTCAGAGCGCACCGGATTGTTGTAATGCAAAACCGCACACGGCAACGCCGCACGCACCGCCTGCATCTCGACCGGAGAGGCCACGTCAAATGTGGTCAAACCTGCCGCGACCAGATTGGCCAGCACTTCGGCCCGGTCGTTGGCCTTGACCGCGTAGGTCACCAACCCGTCGAACCCCTGCTGGAACCTTTGAGCCGTCGCTTGCAGCACCGCAGGCGACAGATACATCACAGGGTGATCGGGACGAATTCGGCTCAGATGGGTTTCCGGAGTGGCCCAAGGGGTCGAGAGATGCTGCATCGGTGCCTCACTTTTTTCTTAGAATGAGGCGATCAGACGTCGATTTCACGCGGCGGATTGAGTAATATGCAAGAAAGAGTCGTCAATCTGCCGAGATAGCCATGCAATTTGATGAAATAGACACGAAACTTCTGTCGCTTCTGGGGGACAACGCTCGCACACCCGTGACCGAGTTGGCGCGGTCACTGGGGCTTGCACGCACCACAGTTCAGGCCCGGATCGAGCGGTTGGAAAACACAGGCGTCATCGCGGGATACACTTTGCGGCTCAGCGCTGCTGCTCGCCCCCCATTGCAGGCAACGGTGTTGGTCTCAATCGAGCCCCGCACCGGCCCTGCAGTTCTCAGTCGCCTACGCAATTTGCCAGGGGTCGAGGTGGTGCATACCACTTCGGGGCGGTTCGATCTGCTCGTGCAGGTCAGTGCAGCAACCACCGCAGAGCTGGACGAAACCCTTGACCGGATTGGCGAAGCCCGTGGGGTCTTGTCTTCCGAAAGCCTGATCCACCTATCCACCAAGTTGGACCGGGGCGGGCGCTAAAGACGGCCAGCTCTCTCGTTCCCTATCATTGTTTGCCGCAACGGGTGTTGGCCCGCCGCGCAAAGCGCGGCGCCCGGCCCAACGGGAGGAGGGCATCTTTGATGCCTGATCGACGGGCGGGAGCACTCCGAATGCTGGTACTGCGCAAGCTCCAGTACACAGCGGCGCCTAGGTCAAAGCAAGATATTCCATCAACCAATTGCGAAAGACACGGGCGGCAGGACGCAACGAGGATGCGGCGGCGTAGACAAGGTGGTACTGCTCCTGCCCCGAAACCTCAAAACCCGGCAGGCAAGGCACAAGGCCGCACAGTGATGTAATGGTATCGCTGGCAGGCGCACGTGCAAGACAAACGCCTCCTCCCGCAGCGACCATGGTTGCCGCCATGATCGTGTTATCGACAAAGGTATAGCGCGCATTGCCTTGGGGCAGTTTCAGCGCCTCGAACACATATGGCCATCCCGCCCGGTGCGAAGCCACTTCGATCAGAACGTGATCCAGCAAATCGTGTGGTGACTTGATCCGGTCTGCCACCTCAGGTGCAGTCACGGGGTACAAGCGCTCCTCCATCAACGGGTCGTGTTCCGCGCCAAACAAGGTCGGGTTGCCAAAGACGATCTGCAGATCGGTGAACTGGCTGGCGTTCTCACTGGCCTGATTGCTGGTGCCCAACATCACCCGCACGTCCGGATGTGTCTGGTTGAAGCGCGGAATACCCGCCGACAGGACCCCATGCGCAAAAAGCATGTTGGATTGCACAAACACGCGTTGCTGCCGAGTTACCCCGAACAATCCGGTCGTCGCTGTTTCAAGCATCAATAGGGATTGCTGCACCGAGGGCAGATACCCGCGGCCCGCCTCGGTCAATGTCACCGAATGGGGATGGCGCACGAACAACCGCGCACCCAATTGCGTTTCCAGCGCCTTGACTTGCTGACTGACGGCGGCGGCCGACATGTTCAACTGCTGCGCTGCGCGCGCAAAGCTTTCAGTGCGCGCAGCTGCTTCGAACACACGCAGCCAATTGAGGGACGGGATACGAGACGCCATGAGCAGCAGGCTAAGCAAAACTTAGCCTCAGCTGCAAGACTTCGCGTTCTGAAATTCGTGGAACCAAGTCTAGCGTGAACCAACGAATTCGCAGCCCGTAGGAGCCCCCATGCCGCAGCCCCTTTCTCTGGACCACGGTCGCCTGACCGAAGCGCAAAAGGACCAATACTGGACGGACGGCTTCCTGTTCCCGATCCAGATCATGCCCCCCAACGAAGCGGTTGAAATCCGCGCGGAACTCGAAAGGATCGAACGAAACTGGCTGACGGCCGATCTACCCAAGCCGCTGATGACCTACAAACGCAACCACGCCCACATGGTGATGCCGCTGGCCGCCAAGCTGGCGACCGACCCGCGTATCCTGGACGCAGTCGAAGGCATCTTGGGGCCAGACCTGATGATCTGGTCGGCCGAGTTTTTCATCAAGGAACCCCACACCAAACACGTGGTCGGCATGCACCAGGATCTGACCTATTGGGGCTTGGGAGAGACCTCGGATCAGGTTACGGCCTGGGTGGCGCTCTCGCCTGCGACGGTCGACAGCGGGTGCATGGATTTTGTCAAAGGCAGCCACAAAAACCCGATCATGCCACACAATGACACGTTTTCGGAAACCAACCTGCTGTCGCGCGGGCAAGAGATTGCAGTGGATGTGTGCGACGATGACAAAACCCATATCGAACTGCAGCCCGGTCAGATCTCATTGCACCATGGCCTGACGTTCCATGGCTCGGGCCCCAATGTCTCGGGCGACCGCCGGATCGGGTTTGCCATCCGCTACATCAACCCGAATGCCCGCCAAGAGGTGGCCGACCGAGACTATGCCATGATGGCGCGCGGCACCGACACTTCGGGCGCGTTTGTCCACGTACCGACACCGTCTTGTCTGTTCGCGACAGAGGCGCTCGCACTGCACCACGAAATTCAATCGGAACAGACAAAAGCACTTGCCCAGGGCCTGAAAAAGGATGTTTCTCTGTATCAAGGCCTCGCGGCCGCAAACGACTAGGAAGGACCGACTGTGGACAAAGTCAGTTTTACCCAAATGAAGGACGGCACCAAGGAAGAGTATGAATTCCTGACCGCCCACGAAATCGACCATACCAAACACACCGCCGACCGGTTGTTGCAGGCGCTGGTCGATCTTGACGAAAGCTTGTCGGGCTATCAGATCACCCGTCTGGGACACTCGGTGCAATCGGCCACCCGCGCGTACCGCGACGGGGCTGACATCGACTGGATCGTCTCGGCCCTGCTGCATGACATCGGCGACATTTATGCGCCCTACAACCACGACGAATATGCCGCCACGATCCTGAAGCCCTTTGTGCGCGAGCAGTGTTCATGGGTCGTGCAAACCCACGGCGATTTCCAGATGCTCTACTACGGCCATCACCTGGAAGGGTTCGACCAGCACAAACGCGAGCGTCACCGCGGCCATGCATATTTTGAGGACAACGAAGTGTTCTGCGAACGCTGGGATCAAGCCTCGTTTGACCCGGACTACAAGGACCTTCCGCTGGAGTTCTTTGCTCCGATGGTACGCAAGGTGTTTGACCGCACGCCCTACGATCCGGACGTCATCCGACCTGGTGCGCGCGAGCCGCTCCAGAACGCGGAAATTGCGGCTGCCCGGCCCGATTGAGGCTAAAACTGACTAAAAAAGCAGCAAAACTGCAAAACTTCGACCCATTTCAGCCGGAAACGCACCGTTTTGGCTCAGGACGTGGATTTAGCATGTGTACTGCGCTATTTCCCGGATATGTCGTCGTGGGAACCTCATCGAACGTTTGATTTCACCGCTGCACTCAGCACCGGTCACGAGGTCACGCATACCGTCCATGTCCGGGGCGACGGCTCCCCGATCCTGTTGTTACAGGAGTTGCCCGGGATCGGCCCGGAAACGCTGGATCTGGTAGATCGTCTGACGGACTCTGGGTTTCGCGTTTATCTGCCCCACCTCTTTGGCACATTCGGCAAAGTGACGATGACGCGCAATGCCCTGCGCATGTTCTGTATCCGGCGCGAATTCAATGTGTTCCTGAAAGGTCGCCAAAGCCCGATCTCGACCTGGATGCGCGCACTGTGTCGCCACATCAGATCCGAAGAAGATGCCGCGGGCGTTGGCGTGATCGGCATGTGCCTGACAGGCAGTTTTGCACTGGCGCTGATGGCGGATGACTCGGTACTGGGCGGCGTTGCCAGCCAGCCAGCCTTGCCCTTGTTTGGGGGTGACAAGCTGCACATGAGTGTGGCCGACATTGCCGAGGCGCGTTCGGGAATGAAGAGCAAGGGCCCCGGGCTCGCCATGCGCTATACCGGCGATCGGGTGGCTCCGGCCCGCCTGATGCGCGCACTTGAGCGCGCCTTTGGCGAGGACCTGCAATCGGTCGAATTTCCCGGCAACGATCATTCCTTGCTGACGCTGCACTTTCACGATCCTGCCTATCACAGGGTCGAGACCTATTTTCGCGAAAGATTTGCGCAAGTTTGATTTCGGTTTCAGACAGATCACCACCCTCAGGGACAAGGGACGCTCCCGCACCCGAGCGATCCTGCCTTCGCCAGCACCGCTAGCAGCTTTGGGCCAGGCGCCGGGCAATGCCCGGCGTGGTCCTGCTTGGCCCACCCGTTTCGCTGCAATCGCCAACCGCCGAGCGAAGCGAGGCCCGGCCCAACGGGAGGAGGGCATCTTGGATGCCTGATCGACGGGCGGGAGCCCCCTTCCACCGTTTCGCAAAACTCAATCTCCCTCACCTTACCCACAAACCCTTCCCCTTCCTGCCCCCATTCGCTATTGCAGGCGCTGACCCCGAATTCGATGACGCAGGACACATCAGATGGCGATGGAAAAGACATTCAACGCAGCCGAGGCCGAAAGCCGCCTCTACAAGGCCTGGGAAGAGGCCGGTTGTTTCAAGGCAGGCGCGAACAAATCGCGTGACGAAAGCTTCACCATCATGATCCCGCCGCCCAACGTCACCGGCGCGCTGCATGTGGGTCATGCCTTCAACAACACTCTCCAGGACATCCTGATCCGCTGGCACCGGATGCGCGGCTTTGACACGCTCTGGCAGCCCGGTCAGGACCACGCAGGCATCGCCACCCAGATGCAGGTGGAAAAGATGCTGGCTGCAACGCAGCAGCCATCGCGCAATGAACTGGGTCGCGAGAAGTTCCTGGAGAAAGTCTGGGAGTGGAAAGGCGAATACGGCGGCACCATTGTCGAGCAGCTCAAGCGCCTCGGTTCGACCTGTGACTGGTCGCGCAACGCCTTCACCATGGCCGGTGCCGCCGACGATCCGCGCACGGGCCACGAAAACTCGCCCAACTTCCACGACGCCGTCATCAAAGTCTTTGTTGAGATGTACAACAAGGGCCTGATCTATCGCGGCAAGCGCCTGGTCAACTGGGACCCGCATTTTGAAACCGCCATTTCGGACCTTGAGGTCGAAAACATCGAAGTCGCCGACCACATGTGGCACTTTAAATACCCGCTCGCGGATGGGGTCACCTACACCTACATCGAGAAAGACGAAGACGGGAACGTGATCCTGGAAGAGGAACGCGACTACATCTCGATCGCCACCACGCGCCCCGAAACCATGCTGGGCGACGGTGCGGTCGCCGTGCACCCCTCGGACGAGCGTTATGCCCCCATCGTCGGCAAGCTGTGCGAAATTCCCGTGGGCCCGAAAGAGCACCGCCGCCAGATCCCGATCATCACCGACGATTACCCCGATCCCGACTTCGGCTCGGGCGCGGTCAAGATCACCGGTGCGCATGACTTCAACGACAACATGGTCGCCAAACGCGGCGGCATCCCGATGTATCGCCTGATGGACACCAAAGGCGCGATGCGTGCCGATGGCGCGCCTTACTCCAAAGAGGCAGGCAAAGCGCAGGAATACGCACGCGGCAGGACGTTCACCGAAAACGAAATCGACGCCATCAACCTGATCCCCGATCACCTGCGCGGCCTCGACCGTTTTGAGGCGCGCGCCAAGGTTGTCGAAGAAATCACCGCCGACGGTCTGGCCGTCATGACCACCTCGGACGATCCGCGCCTTGGCCCCAAGCCCAAGCTGAAAAAGGGCGAAGAAGCGCCTGCGGTCACAACCGTCCCGCTGGTCGAGGCCAAGCCGATCATGCAGCCCTTTGGCGATCGCTCCAAAGTGGTCATTGAACCGATGTTCACCGATCAATGGTTTGTGGACGCCGAAAAAGTCGTCGGCCCCGCGCTGGATGCGGTCAAAGACGGCACCGTCAAGATCATTCCCGAGAGCGGCGAGAAAACCTATTACCACTGGCTGGAAAACATCGAACCCTGGTGCATCTCGCGCCAGCTGTGGTGGGGGCACCAGATCCCGGTTTGGTATGGCCTTGACCTGTCTGCCGAGAACTTCAAGGACGACGAAAACGACGGTCAGCTTGACCTGGTCGAACTTGGTCGCCTGCTGAACGAAGGTGGCATGTTGCACCGTGGCAATGTCATGGAATGTGCCGCTAGCTTGGAAGACGCCATCGAAAAGTTCCTCGATGACAATGCAAATATCCCCAGCCCTTTGAGCCACGCAACCGTCATCGAAGTCGCCGACAAGCATGAGGCGATTCATCAGTTCGCCGAGAGCCTTGCCCACTACGCGGTTGACCAGGACCCGACCAAACTGGTCTATCCGGTTTGGCGCGACCCCGATGTCCTCGACACCTGGTTCTCCTCCGGCCTCTGGCCCATCGGCACGCTCGGCTGGCCTGCGGACACCGAGGAAATGCAGCGCTATTTCCCTACGGATGTGCTGATCACCGGCTTTGACATCCTGTTCTTCTGGGTCGCGCGCATGATGATGATGCAACTGGCCGTGGTCGATCAGATCCCGTTCCACACCGTCTACCTGCACCAGCTTGTCCGCGACGAGAAGGGCAAGAAGATGTCAAAAACCACCGGCAACGTCATCGACCCGCTAGAGATTGTGGACGAATTCGGCGCCGACGCCCTGCGCTTTACCAACGCCTCCATGGCGGCCATTGGCGGCGTGTTGAAACTCAGCCGCGACCGGATCACCGGCTATCGCAACTTTGGCACCAAGCTCTGGAACGCCTTCAGCTTTGCCGAACATTACGAGATCCCCTACACCGGTGAGAGTGTACGCCCCGAGGCGACACAAACCCTGAACAAATGGATCATCGGCGAAACCGCCAAGGTCCGAGAAGAGGTTGACGCAGCGCTCGACAGCTACCGCTTCAACGATGCCGCCTCGGCCCTTTACGGCTTTGTCTGGGGCAAGGTCTGTGACTGGTATCTGGAATTCTCGAAACCGATTCTGCAGGGCGAGGACGCGGCGGCCAAGGCCGAGACGCAGGCGACCCTGCGGTGGGTTTTGGATCAATCACTGATCCTGCTGCACCCGATCATGCCCTTCATCACCGAAGAGCTCTGGGGTCACGCCGATCAACGCGCCAAGATGCTGATCCACGCCGATTGGCCGACCTATACGGCCGCCGATCTGGTCGATGCCGAAGCAGACCGCGAAATGAATTGGGTCATCGGGCTGATCGACACGGTTCGCTCGGCTCGTGCGCAAACCCATGTACCTGCCGGCCTTAAGGTGGCACTGCTGGTGTCGAGCCTGGATGACAAGGGGCAAGAAGCCTGGGACAACAACCATGTCCTGATCCAGCGTCTGGCCCGGATCGAAAGCCTGACGGCGGTGGATGAATTCCCCAAGGGGACGGTGACCATCCCAGTTGCGGGCGGCACCTTCGGCCTGCCGCTGGCCGACATCATCGATGTGGGTTCGGAAATCGCACGGCTTGAGAAGACACTGGGCAAGCTGACTAAAGAGCTTGGCGGTCTGCGCGGGCGTCTCAAGAACCCCAAATTCGCAGAATCCGCACCCGAAGAGGTTGTCGAAGAAACCCGCGCCAATCTCGCTGCGCGGGAAGAGCAAGAAGGCAAGATCAAACAGGCTCTGGCGCGTCTGCAAGAACTGGCCTGATCTTCACTTTTTCCAAATACTCAAATTCCAAACCCCGCCGCGCACGCCACGGCGGGGTTTTTGATTGCCTTCTCAGCGCTGCGATTGTTAGCTCGGCCCTATTGAGCACGAGGCCTTGAATGACGCGTCCCTTTCCCCCTTTGCAAACCATCTCAACCGGCCTCGTCGTGGCCGTCGTGGGCTTCTTCAGCTCCTTCCCCATCGTGCTGCAGGGCCTAGTGGCCATGGGGGCCACGGCGCCACAGGCGGCCTCTGGCCTGATGAGTGCGGCACTTGCGATGGGGATCACCGCCATTGTTCTCAGCTTGCTCTACCGCCAGCCGATCAGCGTGGCCTGGTCGACGCCTGGTGTGGCGCTCCTTGCGGTGTCGGTGCTGCCCGTCGGCGGATTTGCAGAGGCGGCAGGCGCCTTCGTCTGCGCTCGGCGCTCTGACAGTACTTGCGGGCATGTGGCAGCCATTGGCGCGATTGGCCTCTGCCATTCCCACCTCGCTGGCCCAGGCCATGTTGGCGGGTGTTCTGTTGCCCTTGTGCATCGCCCCATTTCAGGCTGCAGCAGAGCTGCCTGCCCAAGCCCTGCCTGTCATCCTGACCTGGTTCATTGCAGGTCGTTTCAACCGCCTCTTTGCGGTTCCAGCCGCAGTCATAGCCGCCGCTGTCGTGGTGGTCCTGAACGCAGACGCGGCAAGCATCGCGCCTGACCAGGTGCTGACAGCGCCGCTCTGGATTACGCCCACCTTTTCATTGGCTTCGGCCATCGGTATCGGTGTGCCTCTGTTTGTGGTCACTATGGCAACGCAGAACATCCCCGGTATCGCGGTAATGCGCAGCTTCGGCTACTCTCCCAAGCCAGGCCCATTGTTAGCCTCTGTCGGGGTTGCAAGCATCCTGACTGCCCCCTTTGGTGCGGCAGCCACCTGTCTCGCAGCGATCACGCAAGCGATGTGCTCGAACACTGACAGCCACCCCGACCCGACCTTACGCTATTGGTCGGCGATCATGGCGGGTGTGTTCTATTGCATCCTAGGCATCTTTGCAGCGGCGATCACTGGTTTCGCCGGACACGCAGACCCGCTCCTGATGGCGACGCTCACGGGAGTGGCCCTTATGGGGGTGTTGGCAAATGCCACACATGCCGCCCTGGCGGTACCCGAGGAACGCGAAGCAGCCATCATCACTGCCGTCATCACCGCCTCGGGCATAACTGTCTACGGTCTTGGGGCAGCCGTCTGGGGGCTGCTGGCAGGTGGTATGGTTTACCTGTTCTCACAAAAGACATCATAACGCATCTAGAAAACAGAGCTCTGTTTCTATGTTGAATCCATGAGAAGTTTTCGAAACCTGATCGAACGTCAGATCAACAAGGCCCAAGCCGAAGGTCAATTTGACGACCTGCCTGGCGTTGGTAAACCTTTACCTGACCGCTCAGTGGAGGCTGGTGGAGACGCGGCCTTGAACACTGCGCATCGGATCATGGCGCAAGCAGGTGTTTTGCCCGAAGAATTCAAGATCAAGAAAGAGCTCGATGCCGCACGGGCCGAGTACCCGACACTGACCGACCCTGACGAGCGCAAAACCGCAATGGCCCGTCTCGCCGATCTGGAAATGCGCTATCACATGGCCCAGGACGCTCGACGCAGCTTCATGCGCTGACGCAATCCCGGAGCACTCCCGCCTGTCGTGCGTGCATCAAAGATGCCCTCCGCCCGTTGGGCCGGGCCTCACTGCGTTCGGCGGTTGATCCTTTTCGGGAACCAGGTGCCCCAAACGGTACCGCGCCGCGCGCAGCGCGGCGCTCGGCCCAAAGCCGTTAGCTGTGCTGGCAAAGCCAGGACTGCTCGGGTGCGGGAGTGCGCCCGTCACCCAGACACAGATCATTTGAAGACCGGTGCACGTCCTTGGAGGTTGGCGGCAATCACCTCCATCTGCTCGGCCCCACCAATCAACTTGCCCTGCTCTGCGCTTTCGGCCAGCAGCACGTCCTGACGGCCATGGCTTTCAGCCACATCAATCAGGCGCTTGGCTGCGCGAATGGCGCTTGGGCTCTTGCCTGCAATCTCTTCGGCCAGCGCCAGGGCCACCGTCACCGGATCATCCGCAATGGAAGTCACAAGCCCCCAAGCCAACGCCTGGTTGGCATCCACGGGCCGCGCGGTATAGGTCATCTGCCGCAGCGCGTCCGAGCGCATCAGTTGCGGCAAAAGAACCATGCCACCCATGTCAGGGATCAATCCCCACTTCATCTCCATGACCGAAAACTTGGCATCAGGCGTGGCAATCCGGATGTCTGCTCCAAGCGCCAGTTGCAAACCGCCGCCGTAGGCTGCGCCCTGAATGGCCGCAATCACCGGTACCTTAACCCGGCGCCAAACCAGAGCAACCTCTTGGAACAGGTTCGCATCCTCATGGGTCCGCTCCATGATCCAATCGTTGTTGCCACCCGCAGCCATCGCGCCAAAGCTTGCCATGTCCAAACCGGCACAAAACGACTTGCCCTCACCCGACAGGACCACTGCGCGTGCGTCCGAGGCGGCGACTTCTTGCCCGGCGCTCACGATTGCCTCGATCATCGCCTTGTCGAGCGCATTCATCTTGTCGCCCCGCGTCAGGGTCACCCGGGCGATGTTGTCCTGATATTCAACCGATACACGTGCCATGGCTTGGCCTCTCCTCATTCACTGTTGCGGGCACTCTGCCGCGAACATGGCCGCCACGCCACCAAAACGTCGGGGCAGTCTACGGCATGTCCGCGACGGGCATCCGACCAAATCCAGGCGAGTCCAGCGTCATGACATAGAACTGATCTCCGACAACCTGCGCTCCGGTGGTAATACCCAACCGTCCCTTAGGGTCTTGCAGAGTGCGTAGAATAGCCCCATCCCCGTCAAAATGAACGACCATGCCACGTTCAATCGGGGCGGGTCGCACGGCAGAACCCAGCCGCCAGATCACCTTGCGCAAAAAGGGGTACGGCATCAACATTTCCGCAGGCACACGCGGGCTGGCAAAAGCCAACCAGTATGTGCCGTCATCCTGCCGCTCGAGGTTGTCGGGGTAACCCGGCAGATTGTCCAGAAACACTTCCTGCTCTCCCGCCTTGGGGCCTGTCAGCCACAATCGATGTACACGTGCGCGCCCGGTTTCGTTGATCAGCAGGAAATCCTCATCCGGTG
Organism: Falsiruegeria sp. JB4-1; assembly: GCF_055693495.1. Classification (NCBI taxonomy): domain Bacteria; kingdom Pseudomonadati; phylum Pseudomonadota; class Alphaproteobacteria; order Rhodobacterales; family Roseobacteraceae; genus Falsiruegeria; species Falsiruegeria sp. JB4-1. Next base: position 1,320,142 of record NZ_JBVFTZ010000001.1, on the reverse strand, counting down.
AGAGCGCCACCCCATTGGTGTAGACAAACCCTGTTGCGATCTTTTCGACTGCGCCATCCGGGGTGCGCCGCGCAACGTATCCTGCATCAGACTGCTCCCAGATCGCCAAGACAGACGTTGGTTTGGTCCCGCCCATGGTTTCCGGGTCGAACCGGTCTGTCGAGTTCGAGAAATAGATCGTTCCGTCTCGGGCAACATCCAGCTGATTGGCATAGATCACCGGCTCGCCGTCGATCTCGGACACTACGCTTTGCAACGTGCCCGGCCCCGTCCACCGCATGATCCCGCGAAAGCTGTCGGCGATGTAAAGCGCTCCATCTGGTCCGGCCTTGAGCCCCAGAGGGCGCCCTTCGAGTCGGTCAACTTCGACAGGGACGTCACCCTCGATCTGATAAAGCACGCCGGACAGGCTGGTCGTGAAAATGCGACCGTCGGGCAGCACCGCCAGATCCTCGGGGCCGATTTCGCCATCCGGCAGGGTGACGATCTGAGCCTCGTCGAGCGCAGCGTTCTCGGCAAAGTCCCCCACAAAACCGCGATCTTCGGGTGGGTGATATGCGATCGGATCAACTGGAACAGGCCAGAACAACAGATACCCAAGCCCCGCCAGAAGCAAAATCAAAAGAATGCGCATGAATGTCCCCGCCGCTACAAAACTCGTGCGAACCCTGCAACCTTGAGGTGATCAGCGCAACCCGCTGGCGGATGTGATACCGGTTTTTGCCGCTCACTCGGGCTCAAACGCCTCGGCAAAGACCCGCTGAGGGGTTTGTCGCAATAGGCAAAAAGTGAATGCTGCCCTCTTGCGCAGCAGACTGCCTATCTGCATATGCGGTAAAATCAGAGTTAAACAATAAGATTTCCTCGGAGGGACATTGAATGGGTTTTGCCATCCTCGCTATCTTTGTGCTGTGCTCGATATACGTACAGACCCGAGGCAAGCTGCGTCACGAATTGATCCGCCGCCGGATCACGGACCACGCCAACCTTTTTGCACCACTGAATTGCTTGTTCTACGCCTTTTCCAAGGTCCCCACGACGCCCTACATCGACCCCGCCCTGTTTCCCGAGCTAAAACCACTGCAGGACAACTGGGAAACCATCCGGGACGAAGCCGTTCAGCTTAACAGTACTGGCGCGATCAAGGCATCCGATGATCTGGACGACATCGGCTTCAACTCGTTCTTCAAGACCGGCTGGACCCGGTTTTATCTGAAGTGGTACGGCTCGTCGCTGGGGTCGGCCAAGGACAACTGCCCGGTGACCACGCATATGGTGGAACAGATCCCCTCGATCAAAGGCGCGATGTTTGCCAGCTTGCCGCCCGGCGCCACGCTGGTGCGCCACCGCGATCCCTTTGCGGGTTCGCTGCGCTATCACATGGGGCTCACCACGCCCAACGATGATGGCTGCTACATCAATGTTGATGGCGAGAACTACTCGTGGCGTGACGGCGAAGTGGTGATGTTCGACGAGACCTACATCCATCACGCGGAAAACACGACCGATGCAAACCGCATCGTGTTGTTCCTGGACATCAAACGCCCGGTGACCTTCGCACCGATCAACTGGATCAACACCGCGTTCTCCAACATCGTGATGTCGGCTTCGGCCACCAAAAACGTGCCGGGTGACAAAGTGGGCGCCGTGAATAAGGCCTTTGCCTGGATCTACAAGGTGCGCGCCTTTGGCAAACGCATCAAGGCGTGGAACAGGACAGTCTATTACGCCATCCAATACGGCATCTATGCCGGGATCATCTATCTGATCTTCTTCTAAGCAAATCGACACACCCATAAAGCGCGCGAGGCTTGCGAGAGCCCGCGCGCTGCGGTTATCTGCGGGTATGACACAGCTCCGCTTTACCCCCTCGCCCAATCCCTGCCCGCCACCGTCCCCTTTGTCGGACCCGAAACCCAAGAACGCCAACGCGGCGCGCCCTTTGATGCGCGCCTTGGGGCGAACGAGAACGTATTTGGCCCTTCGCCCCGAGCAATCGAGGCGATGCAAAAGGCGGCCAGCGGTATTTGGATGTACGGCGATCCGGAAAACCACGATCTGCGCCACGCCTTGGCCGCACACCACGGCATTGCGCCCGAGAACATCATGGTGGGTGAAGGAATTGATGGGCTGTTGGGGTACCTGGTGCGTCTGTTCATCGGAACCGGCGATGCAGTGGTGACGTCCGAAGGGGCCTATCCCACATTCAACTACCACGTCGCGGGGTTCGGCGGCATTCTGCACAAAGTACCCTATGCGGGGGACCATGAGGACCCGGCGGCACTCTTTGCCAAAGCTGCTGAAGTGGACGCCAAGCTGGTGTATCTGGCCAACCCAGACAATCCGATGGGCACCTGGCACTCGGGCGCCGAGATCGTCGCTGCGATGGAAGCCCTGCCAGAAGGGTGCTTGCTGGTTCTGGACGAGGCCTATGTCGAATGCGCACCCGAAGGGACCGCTGTGGACGTCGACATGAACGATCCGCGCTTGATCAGGATGCGCACGTTTTCAAAAGCTTACGGGATGGCAGGCGCGCGAGTTGGCTATGCGCTTGGTGCCCCCGAGTTGATCCCGGCGTTCAACAAGGTGCGCAACCATTTCGGTATGAACCGAGCGGCACAGGCTGGGGCCTTGGCCGCCTTGCACGACAGTGACTGGCTGGCGCATGTGAAGTCCGAAATCAGTACAGCGCGTGCACGCATCGACGCAATTGCCAGGGACAACGGGCTGAGCACGGTGCCATCTGCCACTAATTTTGTCGCCATCGACTGTGGCCAGGACGGGGTCTTTGCCAAAGCCGTTCTGGACGCGCTGATCGCAGACGGGCTGTTTGTGCGCATGCCCTTTGCGGCACCACAGAACCGATGCATCCGTATCAGCTGTGGCCGCCCACAAGACCTTGACGCCTTCGCTGCCGCCCTGCCCGGCGCGCTACGGGTCGCGCAGGCTCAGGCCAACACCCAAGCGTGACCTGACATGTCTCTCCGTCACGCTATACTATTGCGTGGAGGAGAGACCCGTGCGAGGCAAACCACCGGGCCGCGCGCCCGATTACACAACAGCCGCACTGACCATGTTGGGTGTGAACCTGATGTGGATGCTCTGTGCAATCTGGGCGCTATTTGGTTTTGGCGTGGCGTTGATTTTGGCCGCTGTCCTGAATGCCGGGATCACTCGCTTGGGGAAACGAACAGGGTAACAGCCAACAGGGAACTCCCGCGCCCGAGCGATCCTGACTACGTCAGCACCGCCAGCGACCTTGGGCCGGGCGCCTCGCTTCGCTCGGCGTGGTCACGCCTTGGGCATCTGTTCCGCCACAAGCGGCAACCGCCGAGCGCAGCGAGGCCTGGCCCAACGGGAGGAGGTGTTTCGCCAGAAACATCAACGACGGGCGGGAGCGTTTCGAACCTTAGGCACCACGGCCAGCAATCACCGTCGCTGCCGCATCCAATGCGCCCTTACCTCGAGGCACTTCCAGCGCAGCCAGTCCAGCCTCGACACCTCCCAACATCCCCATGACCATCTGACCATTCAGATGCCCCATGTGACCCAGGCGGAAAAAGTCATCCCGTTTTGGATCATCCGGTTCCGCCATTCCCAGGCCAATGCCTAAGGTCAGCCCCAAGTTGCTTTCCACCCAGTTGCGCAAGGCCGTTCCGCGCCCTTGATCCAGGCGCAGCGACGTGACCGCGCGCGAGCGGAACTCTGGATCGCCGACATTGAGCGCAAGCGCCCCGCCTTCGGCCCAAACCTCACATGCGGCCCAGATGGCACGCGCCAATGTCTCGTGCCGCGCCCAGACATTCTCCATCCCTTCGCTGTGAATCATGTCCAATGCCTGACGCAAACCATAGAGGTGATGCGTGGGCGCCGTGCCGTTAAAATACTGATAAAACTCTTCCGGATGCGCACGAGGCGACCAATCCCAGTATCCAGACACACGCGGCATGGAGGCTCGTTTCGCCGCCGCCTTGTCGTTGAAAAACACAAACGCCGTCCCTGGCGGGACCATCAACCCCTTCTGGCTGCCGGTGACCGCTACATCCACGCCCCAAGCATCCATTTCGAACCGGTCGCAGCCCATCGACGCGATGCAATCGGCCATCAGCAGTGCAGGGTGTTCCAATTCGTCCAGTAGCGTCCTAAGCGCGGGTACGTTGTTGCAGATTGATGTCGATGTATCCACATGAACGGCCAGCACCGCCTTGATCTGATGGGCAGTGTCCGCTCGCAAAGCCTCGGCAATCTGATCCATGTCCCAGGGACTGGATTTGCCGAAGTCGAGGATCTGCGTTTCGATCCCCAGCCCCTGCGCCATCAGCGCCCAACCATGGGCAAACCGCCCAGTGGCGGGCACCAGAACCCGCTCGCCGGGCGCGATGGTGTTGGCCAGTGCAGCCTCCCACACGCCGTGACCATTGGCGATGTAGATGGCCACGTTATGCTCGGTCCGGGCCACGCGCCGCAGATCGGCTGTCAGACCCGGCATCATATCGATCAGCTCACCCTCATAGATGTTGGGGGCGGCGCGGTGCATGGCTTGCAAAACCGCATCGGGCATGACCGAGGGGCCAGGAATGGCAAGGTAGTGGCGGCCCGAGACGGGTGTTGAATTCGTTGTCATTTGAATGCCTGTTTTCTCTCCGCCCGTCACCCTAGCGAACGCGCATGGGACGTCAATTCACCAAACGACATGCGCGTTGCAAACTTGCGCCTTTGCTGTGACGTGCTTAAATGGGCGCGTCATGACCCAAAACCTGTCGACGCCACCCTTCCCCCATATGAAAGCAACGCCATGAGTGTAAAACACAAATCAAGCCGTGAACTCATGGGCTGGCTCTGGCGGGGGTATCTGAATAAACACCTGCCGCTCTTGGGCGTTGCTATGATCTTCATGTTGCTCGAAGGCAGCATGGTTGGCGTGCTGAGCTACATGATGCAGCCGATGTTTGATGACGTTTTTGTACAAGGCAACACAGATGCATTGAAGTGGGTGAGCCTGGCATTTCTGATCATTTTTGTGATCCGAGGTGGTGCAGGCGTTATCCAAAAGGTGCTACTCACCCGTATTTCTCAGGAAACCGCAGCGCATTTGCGTCTGGATCTTTTGAATCGCCTGATCCGGCAGGATACGTCGTTTCATCAGACCCACCCGCCCGGTTTCTTGATCCAGCGCGTGCAGATGGATGTGAGCGCCGTGAATCACGTCTGGCAAGTCATCATCACCGGTGCAGGGCGTGATGCCGTGTCCCTCGTTGTCCTCATTGGGGTCGCCATCAATGTTGATTGGGTCTGGACCGCCGTCATGTTGATAGGCGTTCCGATCCTGCTTCTGCCCGTGGCCGCGGCCCAGCGTTACGTGCGTAAAAAGGCTGCCCAGGCACGGGACCTGGGTGCAGAACTTTCGACTCGACTGGATGAGATTTTTCACGGGATCGTTCCAATCAAACTCAACAACCTTGAAAAGTATCAGGTCAAGCGGTTCGATGGCCACATGAGCGGCTTTGTTCGTTCAGAGGTGCGGGCCAGTTTTGGAACCGCATCAATCACAGGGTTGGTCGATATCATGGCTGGTGTCGGTTTCATGGGGGTTCTTCTTTACGGTGGTTCCGAAATCATTTCCGGCGAAAAAACTGTAGGCGAATTCATGAGCTTTTTTACGGCCATCGGATTGGCTTTTGACCCGATGCGCCGTCTTGCATCGGTCAGTGGCACTTGGCAAGTCGCGGCCGCTGCTTTGGACCGCCTAAAGGACCTGATGGACGAGCCAATCAAACTGCTGTCGCCCGACAAACCAGTTGCAGCCCCTTCTGGTCGCCCCGAGATTTCACTGGAAGAAGTGCAACTTAGCTATGGTGATGCGCTGGTTTTGCGGGGGCTAACCCTTCGTGCCGAAAGCGGTAAGACCACGGCCTTGGTTGGAGCGTCGGGCGCCGGTAAATCGACGATCTTCAACTTGCTGACCCGCCTCGTTGACCCGCAGAGCGGTTCAGTAACGGTCGGTGGTGTCGAAGTCCGTGACATGTCCTTGGACAAGCTGAGGGATATGTACTCTGTCGTCACCCAAGAGGCGCTTTTGTTTGACGAAACCCTTCGCGAAAATATCCTGTTGGGTCGCACAGACGTGAGTGAGGAACAACTGAAGAGCGTTCTGGATGATGCTCATGTCTCGGATTTCTTGCCCAAGCTGGAAAACGGCCTGGACACACAAGTAGGGCCGCGCGGATCAGCATTATCGGGTGGTCAGCGGCAGCGCGTTGTGATTGCCCGAGCATTGTTACGAGATACTCCGGTACTGCTTTTGGATGAAGCGACAAGTGCTCTGGACGCCCAGTCCGAGAAAGTTGTGCAGCAGGCACTGGATCGCTTGTCCGGCGGACGTACCACAATTGTCATTGCGCATCGCCTGTCCACAATCCGCAATGCCGACAAGATTGTGGTCATGGATCGCGGTGAAGTTGTTGATGAAGGAACGCATGAAGACCTGTTGGCTCGGGGTGGCATTTACGCCGACCTTTATCGCTTGCAGTTTCAAGATGGGAAAACCGTCATCGACCCCGAGGGCGTCGCTGCGTTGTCACAGCGCGCGCCTGCGATCACGTCTGCCCAGCCGTCGTGGGTACGGCGTGTTTTGGGTCGTTTCATCGGGTAGAACCCTCTTGTTGACGTAACATTGAATTTTTCTGCCTTTCACCCGACGTCTGCCGACGCAGGGATGAAAGATCGCAGACGTCAGGAACTGAACTTGAGTGTGGCAGCTTCACGAGCAAGGCGCTCGATCCCTGCCCAATCCCCGGCTGAAACCAGGTTCTTGGGAGCCACCCAACTGCCGCCTGCGCAGACGACATTGGGCAGGCTCAAATAGCTGTCGGCATTCTTCAGGGACACTCCGCCGGTTGGACAGAATGAGATTTGCGGTAGCGGTGCGCCAATGGCTTTCAACGCAGGCGCTCCGCCGGATGCCTCAGCCGGAAAAAACTTGAGCATGTCATAGCCCTGCTCAAGCAGCCACATCGCCTCGGACGCTGTTGCAGCTCCTGGCAAGAGTGGCAGGTCTTCTGCTTCACAGGCATCGATCAAAGCTCTGGTTGCCCCGGGGGAGACACCGAATTGTGCTCCGGCCTGTTTCGCTGCGCGCACGTCTTGCGGTGTGATCAGCGTACCGGCCCCGACGACTCCACCCGGTACGCCAGCCATCGCACGGATCGCATCCAAGGCGGCAGGTGTGCGCAAGGTCACTTCAAGTGCGGGCAGACCTCCTGCCACAAGTGCTTCGGCCAGGGGGGCGGCCTGACTAGGGTCTTCGACCACCAGAACAGGTACGATCGGGGCCAAGGCGCAAATCTCGCGAGTTGTCTCTGATTTCATCATCATGGTTTAACTCCCGAACACGGATGCGCTTAGGCATCGGCAGAACAAACCGACCTGCGGAACGACGCAAAAAGATCTCGCCCCGTGCCAAACTCGTTTGCGGAAAGATCCACGGGGTCCGGGTCGCGCTGAAGAACACCTTCCGTCAGAATGTCCAACCGCCCAGACACCGCATCGACCCGCACCAAATCACCGTCTCTGAGACGGGAAATCGGGCCGCCATCCAAAGCCTCTGGGCAGACATGAATTGCGGCGGGCACCTTGCCTGACGCACCTGACATGCGACCATCCGTGACCAAGGCCACCTTTTGTCCTCGGCCCTGCAAGATCGACAGAACCGGCGTCAACGAGTGCAACTCGGGCATTCCGTTTGCTTTCGGCCCCTGATACCTCACAACAACAATGACATCGCCAGCCAACTCTCCGGCTTTGAAGGCAGTTTTTACTTCTTCTTGGTCGTTGAACACGCGCACAGGCGCCTCGACCACCCGATGTTCGGGTGCCACGGCAGAGACCTTCATCACGCCAGTTCCCAGCGAACCACTGAGACGCGACAGGCCACCAGTTTCCTGAAACGGTTTCGAGGCTTAGCCGCAGAATTTTTTCGTTCAAACTGTGTTTGGTGCCGTCCCTCCAGGTCAGATCGCCTTCAATTAGTTTGGGCTCCTGAGTGTAATGTTCCAGCCCCTTTCCTGCGACTGTTTGCGTGTCCGGATGCAACAGGCCTGCGTCCAACAAGGTAGAGATGGTGTACCCCAGGCCGCCTGCAGCATGGAAATGGTTCACATCTGCCAGCCCGTTTGGATAGATCCGCGCAATCAGCGGAACTTCGGCAGAAATGTCAGAGAAGTCCTGCCAATCCAGAACAATCCCGCCAGCCCGTGCCATGGCAACAAGGTGGATCAACAAGTTGGTTGAGCCTCCTGTGGCCATCAGGCCAACAATACCGTTCACAAAGGCCCGTTCGTCGAGAATCTGACACACAGGCGTATAGTCATTACCCAAAGCACCGAGAGACAATGCCCGCAGCGCGCCCTCGACCGTCAGCGCATCCCTGAGTTCAGTGTTTGGTGTGACAAAGGAAGACCCCGGCAGATGAAGCCCCATGAACTCCATCAGCATCTGGTTTGTGTTTGCTGTGCCATAGAAGGTACAGGTGCCTGGTCCGTGATAGGCGGCCATTTCTGCCGCCATCAGTTCTTCGCGCCCACATTCCCCAGCCGCAAAGCTTTGCCTGACTTTGGCTTTTTCGTCATTGGCTAAGCCGCTGGTCATGGGGCCTGCGGGCAGAAAGACCACAGGCAAATGCCCAAAACTTTGTGCAGCGATCACCAAGCCTGGCACGATCTTGTCGCACACACCAAGAAAAACCGCAGCGTCAAAGGTGTTGTGGCTCAAAGCAATCCCTGCAGCCATGGCAATCACGTCGCGCGAGAACAGCGACAACTCCATTCCCGGCGCACCCTGAGTGACTCCATCACACATGGCAGGCACCCCCCAGCAACCTGGGCTGTGCCCCCTGCGGCGCGAACTGCATTGCGGATCAACTCGGGATACCGTTCAAATGGCTGGTGGGCTGACAGCATGTCGTTATAGCTGGTCACAATACCCAGATTGCCTACGGTACCATCTGCCAGCGCTGCCTGATCTGGCCCGGCACCTGCATAGGCGTGCGCCTGACCGCTGCAGCTAAGATGCGTCCGAGCGGGTCCGTCCGATCCCGCCTGCGCCATGTGTGACATATATTGTGAGCGCAGTGGGAAGCTGCGTTCGACAATACGATGGGTTACATCGCGAATGGTTTGGTTCAGGGTCATAGTGTTACCCTCCAATCTGACGCCATCTGCGCCCGTCTCGATGCATGAGCATCAATGCATCTTCGGGTCCAGAGCTACCCACATCATACAACGCAGGTCGATCTGTGCCCTCTTCCCAAGCGCTGATGATGGGGTCAGCCCAGGCCCAAGCTGCCTCAACCTCGTCCCCGCGCATGAACAGCGTCTGATCGCCACGGATCACATCCATGACAAGGCGCTCATAAGCATCCTGTGGCCTGTTACCCGCCCCCAAAGCCTCGGCAAATGACATGTCCAGCGACACCTCCTTCAGGCGCAATCCACCGGGGCCCGGATCCTTGATCGTTGTTCGAAGGGTAATACCTTCGTCGGGCTGCAAACGGATAACCAGAACGTTTCCACGCAAATTGTCCACGTTAGGGAAAATCGTATGTGGCGGGTCCCTGAACACCACCGCAATCTCGGATTCCCGCTCACGCAGTTTCTTGCCAGTCCGCAGGTAAAACGGTGTGCCAGACCAACGCCAGTTTGCTACGCAAACTTTCATGGCCACGTAACTTTCGGTTCGACTGCCAGGGTCGTCGACATGATCCAGATAGCTGTCGCTTCCCTTGTCCGCACGATACTGACCGCGTGCAATATCGCCGGGCAACACGGGGTCCAAAGCTTCGATTACCTTGACTTTTTCATCTCGAACCGCGTTGGGCGTAAATTTTGACGGCGGTTCCATCGCTGTCAGGCACAGAAGCTGCACCAGATGGTTCTGAACCATGTCCCGCATGGCTCCGGATTTGTCGTAGTAAGCTTCGCGCCCTTCGATGCCAAGGCTCTCAGACACAGTGATCTGCACGTGATCAATATGGGTCGAATTCCAAAGAGGTTCGAACAGCGAATTGGCAAAGCGCAATGCCATCAGGTTCTGGACGGTCTCCTTGCCCAGATAATGATCAATGCGATAGATCTGGTGCTCTTCGAAACAGGCGCGCAATCCGGCATTCAACTCTCGTGCAGACTGCAGATCGCGCCCGAAAGGTTTTTCAACCACGATGCGACTCTCGCTGTTCGACAACCCGCCAGAATGCAAACGCGATGCAATTTCCGAGAACAACGATGGAGCTACAGAGAGATAAAACGCCCGCACAGCGTCGTCGCGTAGTTTGCTGGCAAGCTCACTCCATCCCTCAACTCCGGTGGCGTTGACAGAAACATAGTCGATTGCTGCCAGAAACTCGTCAATCTGACCCCACTGGTCATGGGGGTTTCCCCAGTTTCGTAGATCGCTTTTCGCACCGACTCCCGAAAGTCGTCCACTGTAATGTCTGATCGGGCTGCCCCGATGACGCGTGCGCCCCTTGGCATCTGCCCGACCACAAACCGGTGATAGAGCCCGGGCAAGATCTTTCGATGCGCCAGATCCCCGGTCGCACCGAACAATACCAAATCAAAGGGGGCGACTGGGATCACTCGCGATACCATGACTTGTTCCTCTTCCGCTACGCTGCCTACAAGGTTTCTGTTCGCAATGTTAGCGTTAACATTCTTCGGGAGCCTTTTGCCTTCTGGTGCTCAAAATAGCAACCCACTTGCATGTCACGACAGGTTTTTTGTTGTTCGTATCAGGCTTTGCTTAAGAGCTGGTAGAGCAAAAAAATGCGCTTTTCCTTGACGTGAGAACAACATTCAGGAAGGCAACTAAGCCATTCGGAAAACCCTTTATTGACAAGCACATATGGTAACTTCGAAACACAAAGTTAGCTTCATATCTTACAATTTCAAAGACTTATCATTCACTCTTAATCTGTGAGCGCAAAATCTCATAAATGTCTGTTTTTAAATATAAAAATTACCCAAGATATCAATTCAGCCTGAGAAAGTTGACGTCCATCCTATCAATTTGGGAACCACTCCAAGCCAGTTGACGCAGGAGTCCTTTCACCTGTTGATAAAACCGTGTGTTATCTAGAAAAAAATTCAATGAATTGTCCTAAAACTGAAAGATCCAGAGGTTGTAGTGGATAACCGGTGAGAAAAGATCACAAAACTTAAATTCAAACGCCTTGATTCTATCCTCAGCATGTAAAAAAATCGGGGGTAAGTCTGTGAATTAGGGCCGAGCAGGCATTTTGGCGACGTAACGCCAAAAGATGCGGCAACATCGCGGCCCGCACCCAGGAAAAAAAGGCATTTCCCTCCAAGCCGCTCAAAAATAAGAAAAACCTGCAGCGCCTGCTCGCTTGAGCAATTTTCCAAAACCCAAAGCCAAAAAGTCTTAGCTTTGTTGTTTGAGCCAATTCATAACTGCAGGTCGCACGCTTTGCTCGCCACGATGCCGAGCATCTGCAATGATCTTGCGCAGCTCATCCAGATTTGATCGCAACAACAAGCTTTTGACAGGCCCAATTGAAGCGGGTCGCATGGACAAAGTACGCAGCCCCATGGCTGCCAGACACAGTGCCTCGATAGGTCTGCCAGCATCCTCGCCACAAAAACTCAGCGGCGTGCCCGATATTGCGCAACGCTCGACGATACGTTCGATCAAACTTAGGAAACTGACATTCAGTGTATCGTATCGGCGGCGAACGCGCTCATTCTCGCGGTCGGCGGCAAAGAAGAACTGTTTCAAGTCGTTGCCCCCGATCGATAGAAAGCCAACATCATCGAAGAACTTCTGCGGGGCAAAGGCCAATGACGGGGTTTCCAGCATGGCCCCGATTTCCAGAGTTTCCGGAAGCACGTGGCCCAACCGCTTTTCCCTTGCGATTGTTTTGTCGACTTCAGCTCGGGCCAGACGGTATTCTTCGGCCTGTGCAACAAACGGAAACATGATGGTCAATGGGCGACCATTGGCAGCGCGGATCAAAGCCTGCAATTGCATCCGCATTACGCCAGGTTTGTCCAAACCAACACGGATTGCGCGCCACCCCAAGGCGGGATTGGGTTCATCCGTCGGCTTCATATAGGGCAGGACTTTATCCGACCCGATATCCAAGGTTCTAAAAACCACTCGTTTCCCATGGGCGGCATCCAGGACCCGCCCATAGAGCGAAACAAGCTCGGACCGTTTCGGCATCTTATTGCGAACCAGAAACTGCAACTCGGTGCGAAACAACCCAACCCCTTCGGCACCCGAACTATCGAGCGAAGGCAAATCTGCCATCAGCCCCGCATTCATCACCAGTGAGATTTCCTTACCATCCCGGGTAACGGTTTTCCGTTCACGGATTGAAGCATAGCGTTCTTGCGCATCTGCCTGCATCGCGATCTTGTCACGAAACGCACTCACAACAGTGTCGTCCGGGCGCAAGTGTACGATACCCTGATCACCATCAACCATGATGTGATCGCCGTTGAGCGCTTCGGTTGTGATCCGTTCTGTATGCACCACCAATGGAATGGCTAGAGCACGGGCAACGATGGCTGCGTGGCTGCCGACAGACCCTTCTTCCAGAACGATCCCCTTGAGAGAACGGCCATATTCCAGAAGCTCTCCGGGTCCGATGTTTCGCGCCACCAAAATAGGATCTGAAGGCAGTTCAGCGCCGGAATCGCGACCTTGCCCAGTCAGAATGCGCAGAAGACGATTGCTCAGGTCATCCAGGTCCGCCAGACGCTCGCGCAGGTATGCGTCGTTGACCTGCTCCATCCGGGCACGGGCCTGAGATTGTTCCTTTTCAACGGCCGCCTCGGCACTCAGACCACGGGCGATGTCTTCTTCCATGCGCCGCATCCAACCTTTGGAATTGGCAAACATACGATAGGCTTCAAGGACTTGCAGTTGTTCCTTGTCGCCGTTCTGTGACATCTCGAGCATCTTGTCGACGCCGACGCGCAACTCTTCCACCGCTTCGTTGAGCCGCTCCACCTCGCGATGTGGATCATCAGCAATAGGATTGGTCACAACAACGCGCGGCTCGTGCAACCACACATGCCCTTCGGCAGCGCCCTCTTGCCCGGTACCTCCTCGTAACAGCACGGACTGTTGATGAAGCGGTGACAAGGCTGCACCCTCGCCCACAAATGCACCCAACTCGGTCATTTCAGCCACCACCATGGCGACCACTTCCAAAGCGTAAACCTCATCGGCGGAATACTCGCGGGCGTCACGCGACTGAACGACAAGCACACCCAGCTTCTCACCCAGACGCTGTACCGGAATACCAAGGAATGATGAAAATCGCTCCTCGCCCGTTTCGGGCATGTAACGGAACCCCTTGGCCGACGGCGCGTCAGGCGTGTTGATGACCTTGTTGTATTTGGCGACGCGACCCACGAGTCCTTCGCCCATACGCAAACGGGTTTGGTGGACAGATTCGGGCTGCAGCCCTTCGGTGGCACACAACTCCAACGTCTCAGAATCGCGGAACAAGTAGATCGAACAGACCTCGGTCCCCATGCTATCCGCAATCAGATGGGTGATCTTATCAAGACGCGCCTGGCCAGCGTCATCGCTGGCCATGGCCTCGCGCAGCCGCCTAAGCAGCTTGCGGGATTCACTTTCTGTGCCGTCCGCCATCGGGCCTGTCACCTTGTTTTATTCAGGCAGGCCCAGAGCGTTTCGCTCAGGCTGCCTGATCCAGTTCAAAGGCATCATGCAGTGCCTGAACGGCAAGTTCCATGTATTTCCGATCGATCAGGACGGAAATTTTTATCTCAGAGGTTGTAATTACCTTGATGTTGATCCCCTCATCCGAGAGCACCTTAAACATCTTGGCTGCAACCCCCGACTGCGAGCGCATGCCGATGCCCACGACCGAGACTTTGGCGACATCCGTATCAGCAATAAGTTCGGCGTAGTTCAGCTCTCCCTGATCTTTGATCGCTTGCAACGCCTGTTCAGAGCGCGCGACCTGATCGGTCGGGCAGCTAAAGGTCATGTCAGTGCGCCCCTCATCCGAGATGTTTTGCACAATCATGTCGACATTGACGCCGCCATCGCTGAGCGCAGAGAAGATCGTGGCGGCGATGCCCGGACGGTCAGCAACCGATTGCAGGGTCATCTTGGCCTCGTCCCGCGAATAGGCGACGCCCGAAACTACATTGGATTCCATGATATCCTCCTCATCGCAGACCAGGGTTCCGGCCTCGTCGGATTGTTCTTCAAAGCTGCTGAGAACGCGCAGTTTTACCTTATAGCGCATCGCCAGCTCGACCGAGCGGGTTTGCAGCACCTTGGCCCCTAGCGAGGCCAGTTCGAGCATCTCCTCGAACGAGATCTTGTCCAGCTTCCGCGCCTTTTCACAGATACGCGGGTCAGTCGTATAAACGCCGTCGACGTCAGTATAGATGTCGCAACGTTCCGCATCAAAAGCAGCGGCAAATGCCACGGCTGTAGTGTCCGAGCCGCCACGGCCAAGCGTGGTAATGCGTCCCTCGGGGCTGATGCCCTGGAAACCGGCCACAACGGCCACACGCATGCCTTCGCCAAATTTTTCGTTGATGTTCTTGGTCGGGATCTCTTCGATCCGGGCCTGACCGTGGGCGGATGTGGTCATCAACGGCACCTGCCAGCCCTGCCAGCTGCGCGCAGGCACATCCATTTCCTGCAAGGTCAACGCCATCAGGCCAGCGGTCACATTTTCGCCCGAGGACACAACGGCGTCGTATTCACGTGCATCATACAGAGGCGAGGTTTCATTCACCCAGCCAACCAATTCGTTGGTCTTGCCTGACATGGCCGATACGATGACAATGACGTCATAGCCCTTGGCCACTTCTACACCGACACGTTTGGCTACGCGGCGGATACGATCAAGGTTGGCAACAGACGTGCCACCGAATTTCATCACGAGTACGGGCATGGGGTCAGAAGTCTCCGCGCCTTGGATTGTTGGTTCCACGCCTCATATGCGAGGGGGTCCTTGATCGCAAGTGGCGAGGCCGCAATGTTAGCGTCATCTGGGCCGCTTTTATGTCGCAACTGCTTTACACGCCGGATTGGCGGTGCCAGTTTGAAACAAAATCACTGATCTTACAGGAAATTCCATGCGTTTGTTTCCCGCGGCCTTTGCGCTCACCCTGCTCGCTACTCCCCTATTTGCCCAACAAGCCACCGTTTCCGGCACCGATGGGAACAACAATGCCCTGGGCACCGTGCCCTGCGCGGTTGCTGGGGCCGCCCTGCAAAACTGCCATGCCGAGCTGCGCCGCAAAGAAGATGGCGGCGTTACCCTGGCAGTGCAAATCCCCGGGGAGACGTCCGGCGCATCTATTTCGAGGATGGCCAGCCAACGTCCTCAAGTTCTCCGTCGCCCATCAGTCACGACGTTCAGGGCGGGATCATGCGGATTTTTATTGAACCTGGCGAGGTATACGAAGTTCCGGCGAATGCCGTGAAGCCTCAGTAGGGGTGGTCGCGTCCATCCCATGTTTTGAAACAGCCCGTTAGGTCCAAATTCAATTCGGAAAAGCGGGCGACAAGACCATCGGCAGCCTCGTCGACAGAAATGTCCCCTTCAACCCCGCCCATATCAGTGCGGACCCACCCGGGATGATAAATTCCAACACTGATACCCTTGGATTTCAGGTCAGATGAAAGGTTGCGGCCCAGGTTCAACGCCGCTGCCTTAGACGCACGATAGATGTAACTTCCACCAGGGGCGCGGGTGTGTGAGGCCATCTGAGACGAGATAATTGCGATGCGTGCGCCCTCAGCCAGCTCAAGGTTGGCCATTAGCGCCTGCACGGTCAGAAACACGCCGGTGACATTGGCCGCAAAAGCCTGCGCCCACATCTCGGCCGGATAGCCCTCGGGGTTCTGTCCTTTGTCAAGGTAAACCCCGGCGTTGCAGACCAGCAGGTCAACGGGCTGTCCTGCCAACTGTTCCGCCATCGCCTGGTGTTGCGCCGGATCCGTCACATCCAACTTCACCGCTTCAGAGGCAGTGCGCGCTGTACCGGTCACCGTGTGACCCCCGGCGCGGTATCTATCTGCCAACGCCTTGCCAATGCCGCGATTGGCCCCCGTGATCAGGATATGCATAGGATCAATTTGTCTTTCTGTTTGGCATGAAAGGAAGAGGTGTGACAGGGACCCCATCATCGATCAAGGACTTGGCGTCTTCCAGGTTCGCCTCGCCATAAATCGAGCGTTCCGGTGCATCACCTTCGTGCATCGCACGAGCTTCGGACGCGAAATCCTTGCCAACGTAGTCCGAGTTTTCTTCGATCTGTTTGCGCACCTGGGCCACCGCTTTTTCCACGTCCGAGGTCGGCTCGCCAAGTTTTGCCTTCGGCTCGGCCTCAGTGGTTTGCGGCGCCGTTGCGGCAGAACGCGCAGGCCGGACACGAGGCGTCATAATCGCCTTTTCCACTTGCGAACCGCCACAGATCGCACATGTCACCATGCCCGCCACCGCCAACTTGTCATAGGCTTCGGCGGACTGGAACCAACTGTCGAAACTATGGCCCTCGCTGCATTTCAAAGAATACTGAATCATCTGCGGCTCGTGGTTTGCGTTCGCGAATAAATATCTGCAACAGCTTTGAGATCAAGCCTTGAAAACCAGCCTATGCGTCGACCCCATTCTATCGTACTTGATCTGACATACGAGCCTGGAGCCGCAACACAAGGTCATCGTGCGGCACATCGGCTTCAACAGCCAGTCGACGCAGGCCAAAGTGAACGCGCGCAATCTGTTGATAATAGCGTGTATAGACAAAGTTCGTCCCGGCCCCCGCAACTGCGCCCAAAATGGGAATAGTTTGCGCCGCCAGCTTCTGCCCTAACGCGGTTGCCAATTTTGGCGCAACCGTCGAGATGAGTTTTTGCATAGCGCCACCTGTCAGGGTCACTCGAGCAGATAGAAATCCAAGATCAGCGCCGTCGTCGAAATCCAATGGGCCTGCCGCAGACAAAACCCGAACGCAATCAAACTGAACGCCTTCGATCGCGGGATCAAAGCCGGTTTCAGCTGAGACCCCCTGAATGGCACGCAACAACATCGTGGTCGTGGCAGGCAGTTCGACAAAAGCACCGGGCAAACCGCCAAATCCCCCGGCGGCACCCATCGCAGTCGTGACGGCGGCATTGACCCATTCATTCTGATCCGGCACAGCGCGGCGCGATCCTTGTGCGGCCTTCACAGACAGTCGTAGTGCCCGTTCAGTCGCCTCATTCAACCCTTCGCGCACATTACTTGGCAATTGGTCCAGCAGCCCTTCGGCTTTGCCGCCCAAGGCGTTGAGCATCTGCACTCCCGTTCCCCCAGCCGAGCGGTAATGCTTGGCGATCCGGTCCAGTTCCATGTCCGTGTTAAGCGGCGGGCGAGTGATAATGTCGTGCATGATGCTCCCTTCTTGTCTTTCAACATTGGGAGCAAAGGTCGGGATTTCAAGCGCTCCAGCGGGTTACAGGCCCGGTAACACCGTCCCAGGCCCCCTCTCGCAGGGCATTGCCTAGAACCCGTTCCGGGTTGGTGGGGGGCGGCATTTCGACACCTGTCAGACGCTCGAACCCGAACCGGTTGTAATAGGGCGCATCGCCTACCAACATCACCCGTTTCCAACCGTGATTGGCGGCGGCCTCTAGCCCCTCCTGTATCAAAAAACCGCCCAGACCTTCACCTTGGTGGGTCGGATGAACGGCGACGGGACCAAGGAGCAGGCTGTCATGTTCACCCACATGCACAGGCCAGAACCGGATAGCACCGGCCAGAATGCCCAACTCATCGCGAGCAACCAGCGAAAACTCTTTCACCGGGTCCACGTCATCGCGCAGGCGATAAGATGACAGCGCCTCGCGACCGGGTGCAAAGCAGAGGTCAAAGAGCGCCTCGACCTCCCACCAATCATTGGCAGTTTCCGGTTTGACCTCGATCACCTGCGTCTTGCCCTTTACCCAACTCTTTCCACGGGTGGCAATCGCCCTACCACTTCGCTACCCCTAGGGCAAACACTTGGAGAGATTTGCATGTTCTACCGCCCCGAGGACGGCCACGGCCTGCCCCACAACCCGTTCAACGCCATCATCACGCCACGCCCGATCGGGTGGATTTCGTCGCGCGATGGGACCGGCGTAAACAACCTTGCCCCTTACTCGTTTTTCAACGGTGTGGCCTATTTTCCGCCGCAGGTCATGTTTGCCTCAACCGGGGTGAAAGAGGATCAGGACAACACCAAGGACAGCATGGCAAACATCGAAGAAACAGGCGAGTTCTGTGTCAACGTGGTGGAATTTGCCGCCCGCGACGCGATGAACGCGAGTTCGGCCACGCTGGACAAATCCGTGGACGAGTTTGCGCACGCTGGCTTGACGGCCGTAGAGTGTGAAACCATCAACTGCGCCCGGATCGAAGGGGCCCCTGCCGCATTGGAATGCAAGCTGACCAAAATCGTGACCTTACCGGGCGCGTCAAACCGCGTGGCATTTGGCGAGGTGACCGGCATCCACCTGCGCGACGATTGCCTGCGCGATGGAATCTTTGACGTGACCACATTCCAGCCATTGGCGCGTCTTGGTTATCGCGACTATTCCGTGGTGCGCGATCTCTTCTCACTGCAACGTCCGGACGACTGATGCCCTTGCCCGATCAAACACGCCGCTACCCGGTGACGCTGCCAAATGGCAGCGATCACAAGGGAACCGTGTTCCTGAACCGGGTGATTGACCACCCCCGGTTTCAGGTGGGCGATTACACCTATGCGTCGGACTTTAACCCTCCTGAAGATTGGGCGAGCCATCTGGCTCCATACCTATTTGAAACCTCCGCCGAGCATCTTCGCATCGGCAAATTCTGTCAGATTGCCCATGGGGCCCGGTTCATCACCAGTTCGGCCAATCACGCAATGGACGGGCTAACCTGTTTCCCGTTCCCGGTGTTCGACCCCGCGCTGATGAGCAGTTACCAACCAGACACGCGCGACACGCTGGTCGGGCATGACGTCTGGATCGGCTACGGCGCCCTGATCCTGCCGGGCGTGCAGATCGGAACCGGGGCAATCATCGGTGCGGGTGCAGTGGTACGTGGAACCGTGCCAGATTACGGCGTTGTGACCGGCAATCCGGGCAAGGTCGTCAAATACCGGTTCGATGCAAATACGATCGCCGCGCTGCTGGATATCGCCTGGTGGAACTGGCCTGCAGAGCAAATCGCGCAAGCCGAGCCTGCATTGCTAAGCGGCGATATCAAAGCACTCAAGCGACTTTGAAACAATACGGGCGGCCCGATGAGCCGCCCGTTTGCATCAATTCTGTGGGGATTAGTGACCGCCCAGAACACCGGTGCGAACCGAATAATCCACGGCCAGCGCATAGTCCGGGTCGTCGTCGCTGTCGACCATTAGGTGACCAGCCTTGGTTAGCAGCTGGTGACAGTCACGGGTCAGATGGCGCAGCATGATTTTCTTGCCCGCCTCTTCGTATTTCAGTGCCACGGCCTCGATCGCCTGCAATGCGGATTGGTCCACCACACGGCTATTGGCGAAGTCTACGATCACTGTATCGGGGTCTTCGTTCACAGTGAACAGTTCACCAAATCCGTCCGCTGAGCCAAAGAACAGCGGACCGTTGATTTCGTAAACTTTCGCGCCCTCTTCGGTATGGGATTCGCGGGTTTCGGCATGGATGCGCTTGGCGTTGTTCCAGGCATAGGCCAACGCCGAGACAATGACGCCCACGACGACGGCGACGGCCAGGTCTTCCATCACGGTCACAACCGTCACCAGCACGATGACAAAGGCGTCCATCAGGGGCACCTTGCGCATGATCTTGAACGAGTTCCAGGCAAAGGTCCCGATCACCACCATGAACATCACACCGACCAGAGCGGCCAGCGGGATCTGCTCGATCAGGGGCGAGCCCACAAGAATGAAGAGCAATAGGAACAAGGCCGCAGCAATCCCCGCAACTCGGGTCCGTCCGCCGGATTTCACGTTGATCATCGACTGACCGATCATCGCACAACCGCCCATACCGCCAAAGAAACCGGTGACAACGTTGGCTGCGCCTTGGGCGATACATTCCTGGCTGGCGCCACCGCGCTTGCCGGTCATCTCACCCACGAGGTTCAGTGTCAGCAGCGATTCAATCAGGCCGATGGCCGCTAGGATCACGGCGTAGGGCAGGATGATTTCAAAGGTTTCCCAATTCAGCGGCACCATCGGGATGTGGAAGCTCGGCAAGCCGCCCTTGATCGAGGCTAGATCGCCCACACGCGGAACATCCAACCCCATCGCAATGACAAGACCCGCCACCACGGCGATGCCTGCCAGAGGCGCCGGAATGACCCGTGTGATACGCGGCATAACCCAGATGATTGCCATAGTCAGCGCAACCAGCCCCAGCATCATGTACAGCGGCGTGCCGGACAGCCACTCGCCACCTGACATGCCATGACCAGTGTTTTCCATCGTGCCTGGCACTTTGAACTGGCCCATTTGCGCCAGGAAAATCACGATCGCCAGCCCGTTCACAAAGCCCAACATCACCGGATGCGGCACAAGGCGAATGAACTTGCCCCATTGCATCACACCCGCAATGACCTGCAAAATCCCCATCAAGACCACGGTCGCAAACAGATATTCGACCCCATGCTGCGCCACGAGCGCCACCATGACCACAGCCAACGCCCCCGTCGCGCCCGAGATCATGCCAGGGCGCCCACCGATCAGCGCCGTGATCAGGCCAACCAGAAACGCCGCATAAAGGCCCACCAACGGGTGAACGCCCGCCACAAAAGCAAAGGCCACCGCCTCGGGCACCAACGCCAGAGCAACGGTCAGACCAGACAGCAGTTCAATCCGGATGCGGCCAATGCTGAAGCCTTCGTCGGGCATCCAACGCAGATCGGGATAGTCTAAACGGCTGGCGAATGAGGCCAAAAGGGCTCGGGGCATGGCGGTTTCCTATGGGGTATGTTCGCGACTTTGGCGCGTTCTCGCCGGAAACCGCAGGAAAACCCAGCGAGCCCGGCAACTGACGTCGCGCAGCCCTTAACATACCTGAGGCGAAAAACCACCCCTCTCGCCAACGTGACTTGCGAGAATGCCACACCATCGTCATCCCTGAGGGATGAGATGGCTATGGATGATACTCGCGCTGCTCCCATTGGCGGCCGCAGCTCAGGACCTGCAAGGCAATGATACGCCCGGCAACTGGCGGGTGACGCATCACGCAATCCACGACATCTGGAATTCCATGTGTGACGAGCGAGAGGAACAGGGCGCATTGGTGCAGCGGTGCTATTTGCGCCGGGTTGATGTCTTTTCCCCTCGCCCCAAATTCGCAGCTCAATTCCTGTTCATCACACCCGAAGCGCAAGGATACAAGGTCGACTTCGGGGTCGAGCCCGGCACGTTGTTTTCGCCCAATGGATTCCGGATCGAAACGATGCAGGGCGACATCTGGCGCACCCGATTTCCCGGTTGTCTGACGGGGTTGAGCTGCACTTTTACCGGCGCGAGTGCAGACGCGTTGATTGCCAGCATGCACGATGGCGAGGCCTTTCGGTTCACCTTTCGCGACCGTCATAGCCAACCTCAGAACTTGAGTTGGTCACTGTCTGGTTTCGGTGACGCCTGGCGGGACTTTCAACGGCAATCCAAGGCACGCGGCCTTTTGCCCGCTGACCAATAGGCCGCTCTTGCCAAACCGGGCATCAGCCCTCACAACTTGCAAAACACTCAATCCAACAGGGGGATAGAACCCGTGAGCAAAACCAAAATTGCCGTTATCGGTGGCTCGGGCATTTATGATATCGACGGGTTGCAAAACGCTGAATGGGTCAACGTCGAAACGCCTTGGGGCACGCCCTCGGACCAGATTCTGACCGGGTTGCTTGATGGCGTCGACATGGCATTCTTGCCCCGTCACGGCCGTGGCCACGTGCATTCCCCGACCGAGGTGCCCTATCGCGCCAACATCGACGCGTTGAAACGGTTGGGTGTGACGGATGTGATCAGTGTCAGCGCCTGCGGATCGTTCCGCGAGGCGATGGCACCGGGTGATTTCGTCATCGTTGACCAGTTCATCGACCGGACCTTTGCACGCGACAAAAGCTTTTTCGGCACCGGCTGCGTGGCCCATGTTAGCGTTGCCCACCCAACCTGCCCGCGTCTGAGCGACGCGTGCGAAACGGCGGCCAAGGCGGCAGGTATCAATGTGCACCGCGGCGGCACCTATCTGGCTATGGAAGGCCCGCAATTTTCCACACTCGCGGAATCCAAGATGTACCGCGAGCAATGGGGCGCGGATGTCATCGGCATGACCAACATGCCCGAAGCCAAGCTCGCCCGAGAGGCAGAACTTTGTTATGCATCCGTCGCCATGGTCACCGACTATGACAGCTGGCACCCCGATCATGGCGAGGTCGACGTGACCGCCATCATCGCGACACTGACCGGGAACGCCGAAAAGGGCCGCGCCTTGGTCAAAGGCCTGCCTGCATTGCTGGGTGAAGACCGCGAACCCTGCCCCCATGGCTGCGACCGGGCGCTGGAATATGCGATCCTGACCGCCCCCGAAAAACGCGACCCTGCACTGCTGGCAAAGTTGGATGCGATTGCAGGACGCGTGCTTTGAGCACGCGCTCCGGCGCTCGTAGCGCCGAAAGGCTCTAGCAGTGGCGTTTACCCCTTAGATAATGGGCAAAAGTTGGGGAGCTGCTATCGAGTGCCGTTTACGCACTGTGAAGGACGCCGTTGTATTTTGTCGGCTGGCCTGCATAGCATTGCCAAAGCAAAAAAACACTTACCCACCAAGACAGTACCGAAACCTGATCGGTGCAAAAATTATTGACTAGGCGAATACGTCTCTGCCCAGAACCTGATCACTTACGTCTCGACAAACTTACTTTCGCTACCCATTTCACTCTGACCAACACCTTTTCCGGAGACCTTGCCATGCAAGCACATGATGCCCGCTCGTCCACCCGGTTGCATGGTCTGGACGCCGCTCGTTTTCTGGCTTTTTGCGGCATGGTGTTGGTTAATTTTCGTATCGCTGCCGAAGTCTCTCCGGGAACGGATTGGGCCAATGTTCTGATCGACAGCCTTGAGGGGCGCGCGGCCGCAATGTTTGTTGTTTTGGCTGGGATCGGCGTCACTTTGGGCAAGCCGACGCCTGTTCTAATGGTCAAAAGGGCTGTGTTCCTGTTTAGTATCGGCCTGCTGAACATGATGATTTTCGACGCCGACATTCTGCATTTCTATGCCCTGTATTTCCTGGTTGCGATCCCGCTTATCGGAAGATCAGCCCGCGTTCTGTGGTTGGCAGCAGCGGGGATCGTGGCGCTGTCTCTCATTACTCATCTGATCGTTGATTATGACCTAGGATGGGACTGGGACTCACTTGTTTACACGGACCTTTGGACGTTGCCGGGATTTGTGCGCAACGCACTGTTCAATGGGTGGCATCCTGTCCTTCCATGGGCTGCGTTCCTGTTCATTGGGATGGCTTTGGGACAAGCCAACCTCGGGCAACGCTGCGTTCAGCACCGTTTGATCCTGTGGGGAGCAGCAGCCGCAATTTTTGCTCTTCTACCGCAGTTCCTGACCCATGACCCAGACCTGCAAGCACTATTGGGCACCGAGTCCATACCTCCAGGCCCATTCTACATTCTGGCAGGAACAGGTACGGCTTGCGTTACTATCGGTCTGGTACTGAAATTCATTCCGATATTGGACAAACTTCACTTGTCGCTCGCATTGACCG
Organism: Falsiruegeria sp. JB4-1; assembly: GCF_055693495.1. Taxonomy (NCBI): domain Bacteria; kingdom Pseudomonadati; phylum Pseudomonadota; class Alphaproteobacteria; order Rhodobacterales; family Roseobacteraceae; genus Falsiruegeria; species Falsiruegeria sp. JB4-1. Next base: position 1,296,328 of record NZ_JBVFTZ010000001.1, on the reverse strand, counting down.
CCCCAGGTCGACAGGCTCTTACACTTTATGTCGCTCATATCCTTGTCGGGATGGGAACACTGGAAGAACTTGGGTTATTGGGCGGTACTCTGACTGGGTCAGAAATTTTTGGATCGGAATGGGATTTGCAGCGGTTTGTTCAATTTATGCAATACTTTGGTCACGCCTCTTTCGTCGTGGCCCGCTGGAGGCAATGATGCGCAAGCTGACCGGGTGATTCTGCGAAGCAAAAGCCGAAAGGACCCGTCACATGTCTTTTGATCTCTGGCTCGCCTTTGCCGCCGCTTCGACGGCCTTGCTCCTGATACCCGGGCCGACGGTCCTTTTGGTGCTCAGTTACGCCTTGTCCAAAGGGCGCCCCGTTGCCGTAGCTTCGGCGACAGGTGTTGCATTGGGCGATCTTGTAGCCATGTCGGCCTCGCTCGCAGGTTTGGGTGCATTGGTTCTGGCCTCTGCATCTTTGTTCACGGTGCTAAAATGGGCGGGGGCTGTCTATCTACTCTGGCTGGGGTTCAAGTTACTGCGTTCGGCGCCATCGAAGGGTATGACAACGCTTTCTACCGGCGGCGAAGTTACGCCTCGTAGTGTGTTTTTTCACACTGCTTTGGTCACGGCCCTTAATCCAAAATCAATCGCCTTTTTTATTGCCTTTGTTCCGCAGTTTCTGCGTTTGTCCGATCCCCTTTTACCGCAATTCGTACTGCTTATCGCAACGTTTGTGGGGTTGGCTGGCCTGAATGCTTTGGCTTACGCGCTGCTTGCTGACAAACTCAGACAGTGGATCGGACGCCCGGCTGTGATCGACGGTTTGACCCGATTTGGTGGGCTCACTTTGATGGGAATGGGACTGGCCACCGCGTTTTTGCGCCGCCCCGCCTGATAGTGTTTAGTCTTCTTTGTTCTCATTCAAAAACCCGCGAATAAAGCGGCGAATTTCTCTGGCTGCGCTAGTATCAAGGTCCCTGCACAGATCGACAAAAGCGTCTCTTTCAGCCTTGTCCAATCGAAGGACAAGTTGAGCATTTTTCTTACTCGACGACTTGCCATCCTTTTTCTGCATTGTTTCCGCCCCCCACGTTTGATCGCCACATACCAATGTTCTTTGTATATACAAAGCATAGCAACTCAATATGTGACAACACGAGTAACCAGAAAGAACCGAAACCAGTTGAACCTGTTAATCGCAACATCTCTTCTCATTCAAGACCACCGCAATTAGCAAAACCCCCACATTCTTTGGCGACCGTCAGCATTGTATCGCAGCCACGTCGGCAAGTAGGACAAGAAGTAAACGACGGCGTGTCTCGCTATGCCCAAATTGGACGGTTTGACACTTGCAAGCTGAGGTCACATCGGCCAAACCCCATTTATTCTGACCTGAATTGGGGGCGCTAAATGCCAAAGAAAACATCGGTACAAGACTACATCCGCACGATCGTAGACTTCCCTCACGAGGGGATCATGTTTCGAGATGTGACAACCCTGTTTGCTGATCCCCGCGGGTTCCGCATGGCCATCGATCAGATGCTGCATCCCTACGCAGGCGAGCAAATCGACAAGGTCGTCGGGCTTGAAGCCCGCGGCTTTATCCTTGGGGGTGCAATTGCACATCAACTAAGTGTCGGCTTTGTTCCCATTCGCAAGAAGGGCAAGCTTCCGGGAACAACAATCAGTCAAGACTACAAGCTTGAATATGGCGAGGCGATTGTTGAAATCCACGACGACGCCATTCAGCCGGGCGAAAAAGTTCTGGTCGTAGATGATTTGTTGGCCACTGGAGGCACAGCTGAAGCAGGCATCAAGCTGATCGAACGTCTGGGTGGTGAAATCATCTCTTGCTCGTTCATTATCGATCTTCCTGACCTGGGCGGCCGCAAACGACTGGAAGAAATGGGTATGGACGTCCATGTCTTGTGCGCATTCGAGGGAGAGTAAGTCAAAAATCGGTCACAAGATCGTGACTGGATTTACTGGTCTTGCGCGGCTTAGCGCAAGACGACACCGCTTCAAGCCAAGAAACCGTGGGCACTCTTTGATCCGGCTGCCATGCCATCCCGTAGCCTTTCCATTGCCACTGACGGCATGACAAGGAGGATACCTTATGTTTCGCAAATTCGCTCTGATCGCGGCTGCTACAGCCATCACTGCAACCGCCGCTTTTGCAGGCAACACATCCAAAGACATTGTCGACACCGCCGTAGGCGCGGGCGACTTTGGCACCCTGGTGGCTGCAGTTCAGGCAGCCGAACTCGTCGACGTCTTGAAGGGCGACGGCCCATTCACCGTTTTCGCCCCAACCGACGCGGCATTTGCGGCCCTGCCGGAAGGAACGGTTGAGAACCTCCTCAAGCCCGAAAACAAGGATCAGTTGATTGCGATCCTCACCTATCATGTCGTTCCGGGTAAAGTCATGTCGACCGACCTAAGCGATGACATGAAAGCTGCGACTGTACAGGGCAGCAATGTCACCATTGATCTGGACAATGGGGTTATGGTCAACGACGCGACTGTGGTTGCGGCTGATATCGACGCCAGCAATGGCGTGATCCACGTGATCGACAAAGTTATTCTGCCCAGTTCGTAAACGATTTAGGCGTGGCTAGTTTTACCGCCACCCACACTGCGTATACCCACTTCTAAGCGCGCAAAACAGCGCCAGGGTTCATGATACCCAATGGGTCGAGGGCGGCTTTGACCGCCCTCATCGCGGCCAGCTTGGTCGGGTCGCCATAGCGTTCCAGATCCGCCGCCTTTAGCCGTCCGATGCCGTGTTCGGCGCTGATCGATCCGCCCATCTGATGCACCAGATCATGCACGATGCGGGTCAGATCGCCCGCCATTGGTTTAAATGCATCTCGCGACTGCCCTTTGGGTGGGAAGATGTTGTAGTGCAGGTTTCCGTCGCCAGCATGGCCAAAGGCGTTGATGCGGAATTCGCCCTTGGCCGCAATGCGTTTGCCTGCTTCCTCCACAAAATCCGGGATCAGCGATATCGGGACCGAGATGTCGTGGCTGGCGATGGAGCCGATGAGGCGGTTCGCCTCGGGGATGTGCTCGCGCACGGTCCAAAGCTCTTGCCGCTGCGCCTGTGATTGCGCAATCACGCCATCCAGAGCCAGCCCCTGCTCAGCGGCCTGTTCAAACAGCAGTTCAAGCATCTGCGCCGGGTCTAGTCCGGCCCCCAGCCCCAGTTCGATCAGCACGCACCATTCAGGCGGCTCGGCAAAGGGTTGGCGGACGTCCGGCAAAACCTCAGCCAGGAACTCCAGTCCCTGCCTATGGATCAGTTCAAAGGCGCTGACGCCATCCCCAACGATCGCACGCGCCAAGGCGAGCAGCTCCAACGCGGCAGCAGCCGAGGGTACAACGATCATCGCCGTACCCTGCCCCACTGGTACAGGCGAGAGTTTCAATGCGGCGGCGGTGATGACGCCCAGCGTCCCCTCGGACCCCACGAGCAGGTTGCGCAAATCATAGCCAGAGTTGTCCTTGCGCAGCCGGGTCAGGCCGTTCCAAATTTCGCCGTTGGGCAGTACCGCTTCAAGTCCTAGGCACAGATCGCGCGTATTGCCATAGCGCAGAACATTCACGCCGCCCGCATTGGTCGCCAGATTACCACCTATGCAGCACGACCCTTCGGCAGCCAGCGACAGAGGAAACAGTCGCCCCTCGGCCTCGGCCGCCGCCTGAACATCAGCCAGTACAGCGCCCGCCTCTGCCACCAACACGTTTTCGGTCGGGTAGACGCCCCGGATCGCCGACATGCGTTCGAGCGAGATCACCAGCGGCGCCGGGCCATCCCATGCCACCTGCCCGCCCACCAGTCCGGTCCCACCACCATAGGGCAGCACCGGCACGCGCGCCTCGGCTGCGGCTTTGACCAAGGTTGAGACCTGGTTCACGTCACGCGGCAAAGCCAGAACACCAACCCGCCCTTCGCGTCTGCCGCGCGGGTCTTGGGCATAACGGGCTTCGGGCGGGCGCAGTACATCCTCGGGCACAAGGGTGTTCAACCGCGTTGCAAATGCCTCATCCGCCGCGTTCAAAATCATGCCAATCCTCAAGAGCTAGTTGTCAGGTTCAATCAGGTGTTTAGGCTCAAGCACGATCACCGTGGGACGGTCGGGCAAGGTTGCCAGGGACACTTCGATCTCGTTTATCCAGTCGCGCCGCACATCGAATTCTTCGCGAACTCCGACAAGAAACGCCCCAAGCGTATAGTCGCCAAACCAATGCATGGGAATAACAATTGACGACTTGAGCCGGTTGATCACCTTGATCATTTCCGGCAGTGCAAGTGTTGAGCCGCCATCCACGGCGGCCATCACCACATCGAGCCGCCCAAGTGCCGCAAACTGTTCGTCGCTTGGCATGTGATGCAGGTGGCCAAGATGCCCAATGCACAGCCCCTCGACCTCGAAAACAAAGATCGAATTGCCCTTGGTTTCGACCCCGCTGAACTGCGAGCGGATGTCGGTCGAGACATTGCGGACCAGCATTTCCCCCAGATCCAGGTGATGCTCGATGCCTTGGCCGAACTCTTCGCCCCAACCGTTAAGGGGGTGTTTGATCGCCGGGTCGGGAAAGGCGGTCCAATGGGTTTCATGGGCGTGGTTCATGGTGACCACATCGGGGATCAGATCCACATTGCCGATGAATCCGGTGAAATCTGTCACTGCGCTCAGCCCCCCATGAGTCTGCAACAGGAAAGAGGCATGGGCGATATAGCTGATCCTGACCGAATACTTCGGCACCGGATCCTGCCAGCTGGCTTTGTGTAGATACTCGAGACCGGGCGCGGCATCTGCAATGGCGATGCAGTGGCTTGGCCGCCGCTCTTGCGCGCCCGCTGCCGCTGCCACCAAACTCAAGACACCTGCCAGAATCCACCGCATGAGAGAAGTCTAGCGCAGATGAGCCTCAAGTCACCCTATCTTCTTCTTGTTAATAAATCGGCGAGGTTTGGGGCAAAGCCGCAATCCGAACTCACCACACATCACCCGGCGTCGGTTTTTCCACGCCGGTCACTGCGCAGTGATGCATACAATACATGCGTTCGCCACCGCCCGCTGATCTGCAAATAGGACTGCGCAACGCCTTCGTACTTGAAACCCGAGCTTTCCAGCAGCCCACGAGAGGCAGCGTTTTCAGGCAGGCAAGCCGCTTCGATACGACTAAGGTCAAGGCGGGCAAAAGCGTAATGCAGCATCGCACCGATGGCTTCGCGCATAAAGCCTTGGCGCGCATAGGCCTGACCAGTCCAATAGCCCAGTGTACCCGCTTGTGCAGGGCCGCGACGGATGTTGTCCAGCGTGATGGCCCCCAGCAGGCGCTCGTCTTCACGGCGAAACAGAAACAGTGGGATGGCCGTGCCGCCCGAGACCGAGCGCTGCGCCCAATAGACCCGGTTGGTGAAAGCCTTGCGGGTCAGGTGATCGGCGGCCCAGCTGGGCTCCCACGGGGTCAGGTAAGCTTCGCTTGACCGGCGCAAGGCAGACCATTCGCGAAAATCTGAATGCACCGGCGGGCGCAGGCTCAGACGTTCGGTCTCGATCTTCAGCTTGCGCTTGGACAGAAGCATCAGGCGGCGCGCCTCTGCTGCAACTCCTCCAGAGACGGTGCCGCATCGACCGGGCCATAGACCGCAAGTGCAGCAGGCGCATTGACAGCCATCTGCTCGGCAAAGGCGCGCACGTCTTCGGTCGTGACGGCGTCGATACGGGTCACGGTATCTTCGAGGGAGGGCACCTCGTCCCAGATTTGAACCAATCGGGCCAGACGTTCAGCGCGGTTCGACGGGCTTTCCAGCCCCATCAACATCCCGGCTTTCATCTGGGCGCGGGCACGGGCGACTTCTTGATCTGACATGTCGTCAGCGGCGCGCTTCATCTCGTCGATGGTGATGCCCGCCAATTCCGCGACCTGCTCGCCGGATGTGCCCGCATAAATCGTGGTGGCGCCGGTGTCGGCATAGGCGCCGGTTTGAGCAAAGATCGTATAGCAGAGGCCGCGGGTTTCGCGCACTTCCTGAAACAGACGGGACGACATGCCGCCGCCCAAAGCACTGGAATAGATCTGCGCCGTATAGATCTGATCGTCGCGGTATCCGGGGCTTTCCAGCGCCAAAGCAAAATGCGCCTGCTCCAGGTCTTTGAGCTGGCGCGCCTCACCGCCGGTAAACCGGGCGGCATCGGCGATCAGGCCCTTGCGGGGCTTCAGATGGCCAAACATCTCAGTCGCCAGTTTGACCAGCATGTCGTGATCCACAGCACCAGCGGCAGACAGGATCATCTGTTCAGGGCCATAGTGTTCCGCCACAAAGCCCGACAGGTCCTCGCGCGTGAAGTTGCTCACCCGCTCTGTCGGGCCCAGAATGGTCCGCCCCAAAGGTTGATCGCGATAGCTTTCTTCCTGCAGCCAGTCAAAGATCACATCATCTGGCGTATCTGCCGCCTGACCGATTTCCTGCAGGATCACACCGCGCTCGATCTCGATCTCTTTGGGGTCAAAGATCGGGTTCATCACGATGTCGCCGATCACGTCCATCGCCAGCGGCACGTCCGCCTTGAGCACGCGAGCATAATACGCCGTTACCTCGCGCGAGGTGTAAGCGTTGATATAGCCGCCCACATCCTCGATCGCCTCGGCGATCTGCAAGGCGCTGCGCCGCTCGGTCCCCTTGAACGCCATGTGTTCAAGGAAATGGGCGATGCCGTTCTGCTCGATGCGTTCATGGCGTGCAGCCGGCGGCGACCCAGATTCCGATCGAGGCAGATTGCAGCCCCGGCATGTGTTCACTGACGATCCGGAAACCGTTGCTCAGCTGATCCTGTCTTACTGTCACTTGGCGATATGCTCTTTGATATGGGATTGCAGGACGCCCAGATCATTGGCAACGCGGGTCATCCGTTCCGAGCGTTCATATAGATCAGACATGCGAGAGGGAAGAGGTGGATGTACACCGCTGGCCTCTTCGACCGCTGCCGGGAATTTGGCGGGGTGTGCGGTGGCAAGGGTGATCATCGGTGTGGCGGCATCGCGTTGCGCCTCGCCGACCATCACGCCGACAGCCGAGTGTGGGCAAAGCAGCTCACCGCTCGACGCCAGTGTCGATTTAATCGTCGCCAGTGTCTCGTCTTCGCTGACGCGGCCAGAATCGTATTGCTCGCTGAGGGCTTCCATCGCGCCTTGGCTGACCTCGAACCCGCCGCCCGATTTGAGCTCGTCCATCAACTGCGACACGGCGTTGCCGTCACGGCCATAGGCGAAATACAAAGCGCGTTCAAAGTTCGAGCTGACCTGAATGTCCATCGACGGGCTGATCGAGGGGATCGTCTCGCCCTTGTGATAGCCCTGCCCGCTCAGGCAGCGGTGCAGGATGTCGTTCTGGTTGGTGGCCACAACCAGACGCTCGATCGGCAGGCCCATCTGCTTGGCGATGTAGCCGGCAAAGATGTCACCAAAGTTGCCGGTGGGCACGGTAAAGCTGACCTTGCGATGCGGTGCGCCAAGCGACACGGCTGAGGTGAAGTAGTAGACCACCTGCGCCAACACGCGCGCGATGTTGATCGAGTTCACACCGGCCAGTTTGACGCCATCGCGGAAGTCGAAGTCGTTGAACATCTCTTTGACCGCCGCCTGGCAGTCGTCGAAATCGCCATCCAGCGCCAACGCGTGAACGTTTGCCTCTTGCGGGGTGGTCATCTGGCGGCGCTGCACCTCAGAGACGCGGCCATCGGGGAACAGGATGAAGACGTCGACCGCGTCGAGGCCCTTGAACGCCTCCATCGCCGCCGAACCGGTGTCACCTGATGTGGCGCCGACAATGGTCACGCGGTCGTTGCGGCGTTTCAGAGCAACCTGGAACAGCTGACCGATCAGCTGCATGGCGAAGTCTTTGAACGCCAGCGTGGGGCCGTGGAACAGTTCCAGCAAATAGTGGTTTTCGTTCAGCTGCACCAAAGGCGCACGGGCGTCATGGCCGAATACCGCGTAGGCGCGGTCGATGATGGCGCGAAATTCTTCGTCCGAGAAGCTGTCACCGACAAAGGGGCGCATGACGCGGTAAGCGACTTCTTCATAAGATTTGCCCGCAAGGTCGGCGATCTCGTTCTTGGTCATCGTCGGAATTTCGGCAGGCACATACAGGCCGCCGTCGCGTGCCAGGCCGGTCAGCATGGCTTCTTCAAATGTCAGCTCGGGCGCTTGGCCCCGGGTCGAGATGTATTTCATCGCTCTCTAGCTCTCTGTACGGGCGCGGGTGCGCCACAGGAAAAACGCGCTCATGGCGGCCCAGACAAGGGCCAGGCCAAACCATGTGACCGCGTATTGCAAGTGATCGTTGGGAATGCCGCTGGTGTCGACGGGCAAGGGCGTCACATTCGGGTCGGTTTTGGACCTTGCGATCAAAAGGATCGGATCGGCGCCTAAAACAACCGAGGCCATGTCGACCTCACGCGCGAACCAGATCTCGTCCTCGACATCCGGCTCGGGGGTAAAGTCGTCGACCTCGTCCGGCCAGTGCAGGTTGCCGGTGATCGTCATCGGGCCGATGGCGCGGGCGGCATTCTTGTCCTCAAGCGGGACAAAGCCGCGGTCGATCATGATCACGCGTGCGCCATCATCAAACGGGGCCAGGATGCGGTATCCGGGGCCAACGCGTTTGACCGAGACCAGCACGTGGATTTCGCCCGGTAGCATTTCCCCGGTCACGGTGACAGGTAGATAGCGGTCACGCTCGCGGTCGATCTGATCAGGGACGGCGACGGGATCGGCGGCGATGCGGGCCTCGATCTCGGCTAGCACGCCCTCTTTCCAGGCCAGGCGCTGCACCTGCCAGGTGCCCAGATAGAGCAGCACCCCGAGGCCAGCGGCCACGATGATCAGCAGAAAAAGGAAACGGCCCATGGATGTGCCTTGCCCAACTGGTTGAATTGAAAACAGCGCCCGGGACCTGCCCGCGCGCTGTGCTTGTTACGTGTTGTCAGCCGTTTTGCAACCGCCAGACGCCTTTCTTTACAGGACCGACTGGCCCCAGAGGTAGACGGCGAAGAACAGGAACAGCCAAACAACGTCAACAAAGTGCCAGTACCATGCGGCGGCCTCGAACCCGACGTGCTGCTCGGGGGTGAAGTCACCCTTGCCCGCACGCGCCAAGCAGACCAGCAGGAAGATGGTCCCGATCAGAACGTGGAAACCGTGGAAACCGGTGGCCATGAAGAAGTTCGAGTAGAAGATGTCGTCGCCGAATTTCCAGCCTTCGTGAGCCAGCAGCTCGTAGTATTCGAACGCCTGCAGGAAGGTAAAGAAGACGCCCAGAACGATACCGATCGCCAGACCCTGAATCAGGCCCTTGCGGTCGTTGTCGTGCGCCAGAGCGTGGTGCGCCCAGGTGACGGCGCAACCCGACAGCAGCAGAACAACGGTGTTGATCAGCGGCAGGTGGAAGGCGTCAACCACGTGGATGTCGGGCTGGACGTATTCGGTGCCGGTGTACTCCTGCATCGGATACATCGCATGTTTGAAGAACGACCAGAACCACGCGAAGAAGAACATGATTTCGGACATGACAAACAGGATGAAGCCATAGCGCAGGCCGATGCGCACGACGGGCGTGTGGTCGCCTACGCGGCTTTCGACCACGACCTTGGACCACCAGTCGTACATCGTGTAGAGTACCAGAACCAAGCCGCCCCAGAACATGTAAGGCGTGATGCCGTGCATCCACAGCACAGCGCCGAACAGCATGACAAAGCCGCCGATCGCGCCCAGGAAAGGCAGGATCGATGGCGGTAGAATGTGATAATCGTGGTTTTTAGCGTGTGCCATTTCAGTGTCCCTCACCTAGCGGCTTAGTTCGTTTGATTGTCTGCTTTTGTATCAAGGGCAGCATAGCCCTCGGGCAGATCAATTTCGTGGAATGTATACGACAACGTGATCGTATGAACATACTTGGCTTCTCGATCCTCGACAATTTCGGGATCGACAAAGAAGGTCACGGGCATTTGCACCCGCTCACCTGGTTGCAGCACCTGCTCTTCGAAGCAGAAGCACTGAATCTTGTCAAAATAGCCACCGGCGGCATAGGGCGTCACATTGTAGGACGCCTGCCCTGCCACGGGGCGGTCGGTGGGGTTGTAGGCCTCATAGAACGCCAGCCCGGTTTCGCCGATACGCACCTCCATGGTACGCTCGACCGGTTTGAACTCCCATGGCATGTCGCGGTCTTTGGACGCGTCGAACCGGACCTTGATGGTTTGATCCAGGATCGTTTCCGAACCGGTTGCAGCCACGCCGGTGACGCCGCCAAAGCCGGTGACCCGGCAGAACCAGTCATAAAACGGCACCGACGCCCAAGCCAAGCTGCCCATCAGGACAACCACGCCAACGGTTTGAAACACCGTTTTCTGGGGACCGCTCATCGCCATCAGTTCTGCACCTGCTCGTTTGGCACCATCTGGAAGTCCCCACGCGACACCTTGACGATGGTCAGGCTGAACACGATCACGATGAAGGCGGCGAGCGTCAGGCCGACGCCCAGATTGCGGCCATAACGACGACCGTGGAGTTCATGTTCCTTGCGCAGGCTCATGACCAGCCTCCTAGACCATAAGGTTTCAGGACAGCTTCGGCCAGGATCGCGCCGAAGTGCAGGAAAAGATAGAGCAGCGAAAGCTTGAAGAAGCTGCGCTCAACCTTGAAGTTGTCTGCCTCAGAATCGTCCTCGGTGCGGCGCGAGATCTTCCAGGCGCCGTGCAAGAACATGGCGTTCAGCACCACAGCAACGGTCAGGTAGATCGGGCCGCCGATGCCTGAGAACGCAGCGCCAACGGCAAGCAAAGCCAGCAGCGCGGTATAGACCAGGATGTGTACACGGGTGGCGCGGCGACCGTGGGTCACGGTCAGCATCGGCACGCCCGCATCGTCATAGTCCGAACGCATGAATAGCGCCAAGGCCCAGAAATGCGGCGGGGTCCACATGAACACAAGGGCAAACATCAGCCAGGGTTCAACCGCCATCGTTCCAGTTGCCGCGATCCAGCCGATCACGGGTGGGAACGCACCCGCCGCGCCGCCGATCACAATGTTCTGCGGGGTCGAGCGTTTCAGCCACATCGAGTAGATGACGACGTAGAAGAAGATGGTGAAGGCCAGGAACAGGCCGGCAAACACATTGGTCGCCAGCGCCAGCATGATCACCGACAGACCGGACAGCGCCAGACCAAGGCTCAGCGCCTCGCCTTCCTGCACTTTCCCCGACGGGATCGGGCGGCCCTTGGTGCGCTTCATCACACGGTCGATGTCAGCATCCCACCACATGTTCAGCGCACCAGATGCGCCGCCACCGATGGCGATGAACAAGATGGCGCAGAAGCCAACGACCGGATGCACCGATATTGGTGCCGCCACCAGACCAACAAAGGCCGTGAACACGACCAGAGACATCACGCGCGGTTTCAGCAGCGCGAAGTAATCGCCAAAGCTGGCCTCGTCCTCATAGCCTTGTGTCTGGCTCTGGGTGCTGGCGTTGATGCTTGCGTCGGTCATCTTGGGTCCTTCGGGGCGAAAAATGCGCCGCGTGGCGCACCTTACATCTTACTTTCGGCTGCGTCGGGGCACGCCCAGCGCACCCCGTCCGTCTGTCATCCGAACCTTAGTTCGAGGCGACCTGATAGGTCTGCGGAACGCCCGCATACTCTTCGATCGCGCCTTTCAGCCACTCTTCATAAGCTTCTTCGCTGACCACTTTGACGGTGATCGGCATATAAGCGTGGTCCTTACCACACAGCTCGGAGCACTGGCCGAAGTAGATGCCTTCTTTGTCGGCTTTGAACCACAGCTCGGCCAGACGACCGGGAACCGCGTCCTGCTTCACGCCAAAGGCCGGGATGGTCCACGAGTGGATCACGTCCGCACCGGTCACCTGCATCACGACGGTCTTGCCAACAGGCACGACAACGGCGGTGTCGGTGGCCAGCAGGTATTCATCCTGGCTGTAACCGGCGTCTTCTAGACCTTCACGGCCCAGCATGAAGCTTTCGAAGCCAAACTCGTGGTCAACGTATTCATAACCCCAGTACCACTGGTAGCCGGTCACCTTAATGGTGATGTCACCTTCGGGGATTTCCTGCTGGTTGAACAGCACCGGAAGGCTGAAGGCACCGATGCCCACCAAGATAACGATCGGACCAAGGGTCCACAGGATCTCGATCGGGGTGTTGTGAGTGAACGATGAGGGGTTCGGGTTTGCGCGGCGGTTGAAGCGCAGGATCACGTAAAGGATCAGACCGGCAACAAACAAGCAGATCACAGTGATGATGATCAGAAGCAGGTTGTCCAACCAGTGCAATTCGGAGGCCAGACCAGTTGCCGCAGGCTGAAAGCCCATGGCGCCGTCGACGGGCTTGCCGATGATTTCCAGATCTTGCGCCGCGGCGGGCAGGCTGAGAAGTGTGGCAAACAGCCCCGTAAGCGTGAAAAGGTTTTTCATTTCGTGTCCTGATCGTTTGATCTTTTTGTCCCTGACGGGGCACGGTGAATCAAAACGCACCGCTCCCATTGTCTTTGTCGACGCTAAAAATCATATTCCGGGTGGCAGATAAAGCAAAATGCTTGCGTCAAACAGACGCTATTTTTGATCTGGATCAAATGAACGAGGCCCCGCGCATGTCCCAGGACACCTTTCGACCTTTTGAAACCGTTCTTCCCATGGATGACGCCCTGTCTGTCCTGCAAGGGGCAACCGATGGGGCCGATGACGGAGAAGTCTTTGTAGAACGGCGAAAATCCGAATCACTGGTGTTTGACGACGGGCGGCTGCGCTCTGCGTCTTATGATGCGTCTGAGGGGTTTGGTCTGCGCGCGGTTCAAGGCGACGTGACCGGCTATGCCCATTCGACCGAGGTGTCGATCGCAGCGATGAAGCGGGCGGCTGAAACAGCACGGCTTGCAGTCGGCGCAGGAGGCGGCACCACGGCCGAGGCCCCTGCCCGCACCAACACGCATCTCTATACCGACGACGACCCGATCGAATCCGCCTCATTTCCGGTCAAGATCGAGACGCTGCGCGAGATCGACGCTTTTGCCCGCGATCTGGATTCCCGTGTGGTTCAGGTTTCGGCATCGCTGGCAGCCTCCTTGCAAGAGGTCGAGATCCTACGCCCCGACGGTGTGCATGTACGCGATGTGCGTCCGATGACCCGTGTGAACGTGTCAGTCATCGTCGAACAGAATGGCCGACGCGAGATCCGGTAGCGCCGGGGGTGGCGGACGTGTGGGACTGGACGGGTTGATCGACCCGGTAGATTGGCAGGCCAAGGCGCGCGAGGCGCTGCGGGTGGCTTTGGTAAACCTTGAGGCAGTCCCTGCCCCCGCAGGTGTGATGGAAGTGGCGCTTGGCCCCGGCTGGCCCGGCATCTTGCTGCACGAAGCCATCGGTCACGGGCTGGAGGGTGATTTCAACCGCAAGGGCAGTTCGGCCTTTGCGGGGCTGATGGGGCAACAAGTGGCGGCCAAGGGCGTGACCGTGCTGGATGATGGCACCATCCCGGATAGGCGCGGGTCGATTACCGTGGATGACGAAGGCACGCCATCGAACAAGACCACGCTGATCGAGGACGGCATTCTAGTGGGCTATATGCAGGACCGCCAGAACGCACGGCTTATGGGGGTCGCCCCCACCGGCAACGGGCGTCGCCAAAGCTATGCGCACAAACCCATGCCACGCATGACCAACACCTACATGTTGGGCGGTCAGGCTGATCCGGCGGATCTGGTCGCGCAGATTAAGGATGGTATCTGGGCCGTGGGCTTTGGTGGAGGTCAGGTCGACATTACCAACGGCAAGTTCGTGTTCTCCTGCACCGAGGCCTACCGCGTCGAAAACGGTAAGATAGGCGCGCCGGTCAAGGGCGCGACCCTGATTGGCGATGGGGCATCTGCCCTGAAACGGATCCGGGGCCTTGGCAACGACATGGCGTTGGATCCCGGCATGGGAAATTGCGGCAAGGACGGGCAATGGGTGCCCGTGGGTGTCGGCCAGCCGACTGTGTTGATGGACGGGCTGACCGTGGGTGGTTCTGCCGCCTGACGAGCGCTTACGCCGCGCGCATGGTCTGAGCCGGTTCCGGCATCAGAAACACGCTGCGCGCGGTGTCCGATGTCAGTCGGCTTTTGCCGTACCACTGCAACAGGACGTCTTTTGACATCAGATCGGGGTTTTCGGCCACGAACCCCGAAAAATCGCCCTGTGTTGACTGGATCTGCCGCTCGGCAATCAGGCTCATGAAGGCATATGTGATCGTTAGGTTGAATTTCTGCGGCGCCCCGGCGGCGGCGGCCAGAGTGCGAATGCCCTTTGCATAGATCGCTGCGGCATCAATGAAATCGTACTTCTGCAACAGCTCATAAGCGACCTGCACATGCTCGGCATGCCCGAACTGGGTGTTGTCGATCTCATGCGCTTCAAACGCCTGCGTGAGGTCCGAGGTTTGGGGGTGGGTCATGTGTTGTCCTCTTTGAACATGTGACTGTCGGCGGCAGTCCAGTCCAGGTCATAGACGCTTTTGAGTTTTTCGATTTTCGCAAGCGTTTCGTCCGAAAAGGGCGGTTTTCCTTCAAAGCTATGCAGAGCCATGCCCTCGATCAGGTCGCCAAGGGACATATCGAGGTGTTCGGCCAGCGCCTTGAGGGTTTTCAACAACCGTTTTTCGATGCGTATGCCGGTCTGAACGCGTTCTGGTTTTTTGATCATAATTGTTATCTAGGTACACAGGTAACATGAGTCAACAATGTAAAGTCAGCGGCCGTTTTTCCCGTGCGATTCTGCTGCAACAGCCTTGTCTGCTTGGGGGATGTGCTCCTCCGTTCAGTATTTTTTTCATTTGATTTCAAATGGAAACGGCGGATTAGTCAAAAACACGAAGAAGAAACGGAATAAATTTTAGTCGATTCACCGCGCGTTAACCCCCTCACCTGTAAACCTTGAACTGCAACAAGGCGGAGCACAGGATGACCGAGGAACTGAATTCTTCCAATCACCCCCACTCCCACCCACCACGGAAGATGATCGGTTTTCGTGGCTCCGTCTTTTGCGCTCGCGACGGGTCGGGCCGACAACGTTTCGGCGTCTCCTGAGCGAACATGGCACAGCGCAGAACGCGCTTGCCGCGTTGCCCGAAGTGGCGCGCGCTGCCGGTGAAAAGGACTATGAAATCTGTCCAGCCGGTGTAATTTCTGCAGAGCTCAAGGCTGCAAAGGCCGCCAAAGCGCGGCTTTTGTGCCTGGGCGATGCTCTTTACCCCAAGTTTCTTGCCGATATCTCGGACGCGCCGCCCCTGTTGTGGGCGATTGGCGATACGTCACTAGTGACCCAGTCAATGATAGCGATGGTCGGCGCTCGCAATTGCAGTTCTCTGGGTGCGCGAATGGCCCGGGCTTTGGCTCATGATTTGGGGGCCAAGGACAACGTCATTGTGTCAGGGCTGGCGCGTGGCATTGATACGGCGGCGCATCTGGCGTCTTTGAAGACGGGAACCGTGGCAGTTATGGCCGGTGGTGTCGACGTGATTTATCCGTCAGAGAATGCCGGGCTGGCCAATGATATTGCCCAGCAGGGTCTGCGTATTTCAGAACAACCGATGGGCCTGCGCCCGCAGGCACGCCATTTCCCCCGACGCAACCGCATCATCTCGGGCATGTCTCAGGCGGTTGTTGTGGTCGAAGCGGCGGCCAAATCCGGCAGCCTGATCACAGCGCGCGATGCGCTGGACCAAGGGCGTGAGGTTCTGGCGGTGCCGGGCCACCCCTTTGATGCACGCGCCGCTGGCTGCAACATGCTGATCCGCGATGGTGCCCAGTTGGTGCGCAACGCCGATGACGTGATTGCCGCCCTGCCGATGCAAGAGCCCGAGCAGCCGCACTTGGCTTTGGATCAGGTCCTGCAAGAGGCACCCGTGCCCGCGCAAAAGCGCACGTTGCAGGAAACCGCACAACTGCACACACAGATCCTGAACCGGCTTGGACCATCGCCCGTGGCCGAGGATCAGTTGATCCGCGACCTGCAGGCCTCGGCCGGGGATGTGGGTCCGGCGTTGGTGGATCTGGAGCTGGATGGCAAGATCAACCGTCAGGCGGGTGGCTTGCTGTCATTGGCGCACTGAAAGTTATTGTCCCTGACAAACCTCGGGTGTCACATGGCGCCATGTCGCGCAAAACTCTGGCGCGGACCACCAGACGTCAGTCGCGCCAATCGACCATTGCACGGCGACCCATACGGTGCCGGACTTCCGGTAGAGCACGTCAAACCGTAGGCCATCGAGTTCTTCATAACTTAGTGCGCCCCGCCTGTAAGCCGGGGTGGAATACAAGTCGATTTCGGAACCACCCGGTCTTTGCGGAGACAGCGACCCATAGGCGACATCGCCATCCACCCGCAGATCGTTCACCACAAACTGCACCGGCGCGCCCAACTGCCATTCGGCCAGCGGGCGCAAGGCGCTCATCAGGTCACTGCGTGTTTGACCGCCGCGCGCGGGTTCCGTCCAAGCCTGCGCTGACGTCGCAAACATCACCCACAATACAACCACCCAAACTGCACGCATTCCTGCCCCCTGTACCAAAAACGCTTCGTAAATCCTGCGCCGAAACGGCACGGATTGACAATCGCCCCTTGCACCCCACATCTTGCCCGGCCATAGAACGCGCCGTATCCGCTTAATGAGGTTTACCCCTAAATGCCTGTAGTTGTTGTAGAATCGCCAGCCAAGGCCAAAACAATCAACAAGTATCTTGGCTCGGACTACACAGTCTTAGCCTCATACGGTCATGTTCGCGACCTGCCACCCAAGGATGGATCGGTCGATACTGAGAACGAGTTTGACATGAAATGGGAGGTCGGAAACGACAGCCGCAAACATGTCAAAGCCATCGCGGATGCGCTGAAAGAAGACAACGAACTGATCCTCGCGACCGACCCCGACCGCGAGGGCGAGGCAATCAGTTGGCACCTGCAAGAGGCGCTGACCAAACGGCGTTCGATCAAGAAGGACACACCGGTCAGCCGGGTGGTGTTCAATGCGATCACCAAATCCGCCGTGACCGAGGCGATGCAGAACCCGCGCCAGGTCGACATGCCCCTGGTCGAGGCCTATCTTGCCCGCCGCGCGCTGGATTATCTCGTGGGGTTCAACCTGTCGCCCGTTTTGTGGCGCAAGCTGCCCGGTGCGAAATCGGCAGGCCGGGTGCAATCCGTCTGCCTGCGCCTGATCGTCGAGCGCGAGATGGAAATCGAAGCCTTCAAGCCGGTGGAATACTGGTCGGTCAAGGCGCTGTTCGACACGCCGCGCGGTCAGACCTATGAAGCACGGCTGGTCAAACTGGCGGGCAACAAACTCGACAAGATGGACCTGACCAACGTCACGCAGGCCGAATTGGCCGTGCAGGCGATCACCTCTCGTGCACTGAGTGTGCAGTCGGTCGAGGCGAAGCCTGCCAACCGCAACCCATCTGCGCCCTTCATGACCTCGACCCTGCAGCAAGAAGCCAGCCGCAAGTTCGGCATGGGCGCGCGCCAGACCATGAGCACGGCGCAGCGGCTGTATGAAGCGGGTTACATTACTTATATGCGGACCGACGGCATCGACATGGCGCCCGAGGCCGTGGCGGCGGCGCGCGATGCCATCGCAGATCGCTATGGCGCGGACTACGTGCCCGACAGCCCGCGCATGTACAAGAACAAGGCCAAGAACGCGCAAGAGGCACACGAATGTATCCGCCCGACGGATATGACCAAGGATGCCTCGCAGCTGAAAATCGAGGATGATCAGCGCAAGCTTTATGATCTGATCTGGAAACGCACGCTAGCCTGTCAGATGGCCGCCGCGCGTCTGGAACGCACTACGGTCGAGATTGGCAGCAACGATGGCCAGGTTGGCCTGCGTGCCACGGGTCAGGTTGTGTTGTTTGATGGGTTCATGCGCGTCTATGAAGAGGGTCGCGATGATGTGGCAGACGAGGACGACAAGCGCCTGCCCCAGATCATGCAGGGTGAACCGGCTGTGTTCGCCAAAACCTCGCTGGCCGATCAGTTTGCCAAGGCAAGCGGCGAAGTGCAGGTGACTGAAGGCGCCAAAATCGCCAAAGAGGCGATTCTGACAGAAAACGAATCTGTTCTCGCGTTGCAGCACCACACACAGCCCCCGCCTCGTTATACCGAAGCCACACTGGTTAAGCGGATGGAGGAGTTGGGCATCGGGCGTCCGTCGACCTATGCGTCGATCGTGACCACGATTCAGGACCGTGAATATGTGCGCAAGGACAAGAACCGCCTGATCCCCGAGGAGAAGGGGCGGATCGTCACGATCTTTTTGCTGAATTTCTTCCGCCAGTATGTCGGGTATGAATTCACCGCGAACCTGGAAAGCCAACTGGACCACATCAGCGCGGGCGACGGGGATTACAAGGAACTGCTGGCCAAGTTCTGGCGTGATTTCTCGGCCGCGATCGGTGAAACGTCCGAGCTGCGGATTTCCGAAGTGCTCGACAAGCTGGACGAGGTATTGGCGCCGCAGCTCTATCCGCCGCGCGAAGATGGCTCTGATCCGCGTGTATGCCCCAAGTGCGGCACCGGTCAGCTGCATCTGAAAACCTCGCGCACCGGCGGGTTCGTCGGCTGCGGTAACTATCCTGAATGCCGGTACACCCGCCCCATCGCAGGCGAAGGGGCCGAGGGTGACGAGCGCATGCTGGGCATGGATGGCGAGGATGAGATCTGGCTCAAGGCGGGTCGCTTTGGTCCATATGTCCAGCGTGGCGAGCCCACTGAAGAGGTCAAGAAGCCCCCGCGCGCCTCGTTGCCGCGCGGCTGGTCCAAGGATGATTTGGATCTGGAAAAGGCACTGGTTCTGCTGAGCCTGCCGCGTCAGATCGGCGAGCACCCCGAGGGTGGCATGATCAGTTCGAACTTTGGCCGATTTGGTCCTTACATCATGCACCAACTGCCGGATGAGGCGAAACCGGTCTATGCCAACGTCAAGGATCCCAACGATGTCTTCGAGATCGGCATGAACCATGCCGTCGAGCTGTTGACCGAAAAGCGCAACAACCCACGCGGACGGGGTCGGGCTGCGGCCAAGCCGCTCAAGGAACTGGGCGATCACCCCGATGGCGGCGCGATGAGTGTGCTGGACGGGCGCTATGGCGCCTATGTGAAGTGGGAAAAGGTCAACGCGACCCTACCCAAGGACGTCAAGCCCGAGGATGTGACCGTCGAGATGGCCGTTGAACTGGTCAACGAAAAGGCGGCCAAGAAGGGCACCAAGAAGAAAGCAGCGCCAAAGAAGAAGGCGACCGCTAAGAAGACCACCGCGAAAAAGACCGCCGCCAAGAAACCGGCAACCAAGAAAGCCGCTGAAGGCTGATATCCTTGGCTGGCCGGGCCATCAGGTCCGACCAGTGACTAGGTAGAAATACCAGCGCCCCCTGCGCTTTGTTGACTTCGCCGTGACGCGGCGGCACAAGGCCTTTTATCACCAAGTCATTGGGGGAGTTTTCCATGAAGAAAGTTTACGCCAACGCCGCCGAGGCGCTCGACGGGCTGCTGCACGACGGCATGTTCATCGCGGCCGGTGGCTTCGGTCTGTGCGGCATTCCCGAGCTGTTGCTCGACGCCATCAAAGATGCAGGCACCAAGGATCTGACATTTGCGTCCAACAACGCAGGCGTCGATGATTTCGGCATCGGTATCCTGTTGCAGACCAAACAGGTCAAGAAAATGATCAGCTCGTACGTGGGCGAGAACGCCGAGTTCATGCGCCAGTATCTGTCGGGCGAGCTTGAGCTTGAGTTCAACCCGCAAGGCACCCTGGCCGAGCGTATGCGCGCCGGTGGCGCGGGCATTCCCGGTTTCTTTACCAAGACCGGCGTGGGCACCGTGATCGCCGACGGCAAGATGGAAAAGCAATTCCCCACCGGCCCCGACGGCGCGATGGAAGACTACATCATGGAAGAGGGTCTCTTTGCCGATCTGGCCATCGTCAAGGCGTGGAAAGCGGATGAGACCGGCAATCTGGTGTTCCGCAAGACCGCGCGCAACTTCAACGCGCCGACCGCCACCTGCGGCAAGGTTTGTGTCGTCGAGGTTGAGGAAATCGTGCCCACAGGCTCGCTGGACCCGGATTCGATCCACCTGCCCGGCATCTATGTGCATCGCATCATCCAGGGCGATCACGAGAAACGCATCGAACAGCGCACCACGCGCCCGGCAGCATAAGGAGACCGCATCATGGCATGGGACCGTAATCAAATGGCCGCCCGCGCGGCACAAGAGCTGCAGGACGGCTGGTACGTGAACCTTGGCATCGGCATTCCGACGCTGGTGTCCAACTACATCCCCGAGGGTGTCGAAGTGACCCTGCAGTCGGAAAACGGCATGCTGGGCATGGGCCCCTTCCCTGTTGAAGGTGAAGAGGACGCTGACCTGATCAACGCAGGCAAGCAGACCATCACCGAACTGCCCCAGACCGCTTACTTTGACTCAGCGCAGAGCTTTGCGATGATCCGTGGCGGCAAGATCGCCATGGCGATCCTTGGCGCGATGGAAGTGGCCGAGAACGGCGATTTGGCGAACTGGATGATCCCCGGCAAGCTGGTCAAGGGCATGGGCGGCGCGATGGACCTGGTGGCAGGTGTTGGCCGCGTGGTTGTCGTCATGGACCACACCAACAAGCACGGCGACAGCAAGGTACTGAAAGAATGCACCCTGCCGCTGACCGGCAAATCGGTGGTCGATCGTATCATTACCAATCTGGGCGTCCTAGACGTGGTCGAGGGCGGATTGAAGATCGTGGAAACTGCTGACGGCGTGAGCGAAGAAGAGCTCCGCGCAGCGACCCAAGCCACAATCGTGAATTGATCACCCCTACGCTGAGTGCAATGGCCCGCCTTCAACGGCGGGCCTATTTCATTTCATCGAAGTAAAGACGCACCCGTCTGAGATCAATTGAGGTGGTGTTTTACACAACCCGCGCGCGACCTGAAATGCGGCCAGAACTTTTGGCACATAATCGCGTGTTTCGGCGAACGGCGGAACACCTTTGTGCTCTTTAACCGATCCTTCGCCCGCATTATATCCAGCCAATACCATGATTGGGTCGCTGTCGAATTCGCCCATCAACCAATCCAGGTACTTCACCCCGCCTGCAATGTTCTCTTCAGGTTTCAGACTGTCCTTCACCCCAAAGCGGGCCGCGGTGGCGGGCATCAACTGCATGAGTCCCTGAGCCCCTGCCCCACTGACCGCTTCCTCTTTACCAGCCGACTCAACCGCGATCACGGCCAAAACCAATGCCGGTGAAACATCCGTCCCTATGGTTGAGCGAAGAATCGGTATGCCACGTTCCTGCGCGATGTCCTGTAAGAACTGCAATCGAGGTACTGACACACCATCGGTTGCAGACAAGGCCATCATTGCATCATCCAGCCGACCGGGGCGGGAGTTGTCCAGGTCTGGCGAAATCTTGTCCCAAAACCACGCATATCTGCCGGGCGCATCCCGCACTGAGCCATCCTCAGCCGGTTTCTTGGTTTGTTTTGCTTTGGGCGGCGCGATCTGATCAGACGGATCAATTTGAATCGTGATTCTGGGTCGGCTGCCCGGCGGAGGAGCTTTGACGCGCTTGGCCTTGAAGTCTGGGAACGGCGCAGGAGACTGCGCTGTCCCTCCCACGGGCAGAACAATAGCCAGCGCCACGGCGCATAGTGCAATTTTCCTGAGGTTCATCTGCTCGCCTCATTGATATGTTTTTTGTTTTTCTTTCTGAAATGCCGCCTCAAAGCCAGAAAAACCCGCCGAAATAGGGCGATTTTGCCCCATTTGGCACCATTTTGCATCGCTCAATAGGGTGTTAGGTGTAAACTTTCAATTTTTTTTCCTTTATTTTCATGCCATTACCAGAATTCTAAGCAAAAAGTTAAATTCAGGCAGAAAATTTCTGTTTTTGGCCCAAATCCTGCCACGCACCACAGGCAAATATACATTCATACCACGGCGGACACGGGCCAACGAGAGAGAGCAGGTTCGAAGGTCACCGAGGGTGAGACAACCAAATCAAGTGATCCTTAGGAGGGACATACCATGATCAAGTTCATCAAAAACTTCCGTAAAGACGAAAACGGCGCCGTAACTGTTGACTGGGTCGTTCTGACCGCAGCCGTTGTTGCTCTGGCAGGCGTTGCATACCAAGGCATCAGCGACGGTACTTCGGCTCTGGCGGGCAACATCGACACCGCTCTGTCGACCGAGACCGTTTCGCTCGACTAAGCTGAGGCGCGAAGCCGAAAAATTTGAGGGGCCGCGTCTGATTAAGGCGTGGCCCCATTTTGTCTAAAAGCTGCCAAAGGAAAAGTGACATGTGGGAGAAGCTAAGAACCATAGCTCAGGATGAAGACGGAGCTGTCACAGTTGATTGGGTTGTTCTAACCGCTGCCGTAGTTGGATTGGCTGGTGCCACAATTACTGCACTTCATGGGCCAACCGGAGATGTTTCATCAAATCTCAGCAATGCGCTTTCGGATCAT
The DNA here is from genome assembly GCF_055693495.1 of Falsiruegeria sp. JB4-1. NCBI lineage: Bacteria > Pseudomonadati > Pseudomonadota > Alphaproteobacteria > Rhodobacterales > Roseobacteraceae > Falsiruegeria > Falsiruegeria sp. JB4-1. The sequence continues at coordinate 1,273,753 of NZ_JBVFTZ010000001.1, read as the reverse complement.
GAAGTCTCGCTTGACTAATCTGGAATACTAAGCCGCCCAGGGCGGGTCCGGTTTCAGTCAAGACAAGTCTGGTTTTCAAGTTTCATCTACTCGCGTTGTCTGCAAACCCGAGTGATGATCGCGATCGCAGCCACACGGCTGCTTTTCGTTTTTGAATACCCAGACTCATGCGCGGTCACGTGCAGAAAATTAGAGCAAAATAATATCAACAATCACCGAATTGGCCATCATTGTCCCCTTTTGTGACACAATTGGCCGTTAGTTCACACAGTGGGTGTTTGCGTCGAGGGGGGAATGACCTCGAAGTCGCGAATTGGATATCAAGTAGAGGTGCAGTCATGCGAGCAGTATTTGGATTGGTGTTGATCGTCGGGGTCGCTTTGGCCGGTGGAGCGGTCATGATGGCCCAGAAATACATTTCCGCTCACAAGGATGAGCTGGCCCGTGAACGCTTGGCGCGCCAGGCCGTTGTGCCCACTCAGGATGTATATGTAGCGACGCGGGCATTGAAATACGGCGAACGCCTAAATCAGGAAGATGTACGCGCTGTTAAATGGCCCGTCAGTTCCATTCCCGAAGGTTCATTTTCAGAAATGAACGTGTTGTTCCCGGAAAACACCGAAGACAACCGCTTCGTCCTGCGCGCAATGGAAAAAGACGAAGCGATCATGAACATCAAGGTTACCGCTCCTGGTGAAGATGCGGGGCTGACGTCGCAGTTGGCACGCGGGATGCGGGCTTTTGCAATCAGCGTGGACGTATCCTCGGGTGTGTCCGGGTTCCTTCGCCCCGGTGACCGGGTCGACGTCTATTGGACTGGCAACATTGCGGATACCGTAGAAGGCGCACACGGCGAAGTCACCCGTTTGATTCAAGCAGGTATTAGCTTGATCGCGGTTGATCAGATCGCCGACGGTGATCTAACCGGTGCCACTATCGCACGAACAGTCACTGTGGCTGCGCGCCCCGAGCAAGTTGCAGCATTGGCCCAGGCTCAGACGACTGGTCGCCTGTCTCTGTCCTTGGTCGGAGCAGAAGATGACACGATCGCCGCAGCTGTTGAAGTTAACCAGCGTTCACTTTTAGGTTTGGGCGAACTTGAAGCAGCTCCGCAAGCGGTCGAAGAAAAGGTTTGCACGATCCGCACTCGTCGAGGGGCCGAAGTCATGGAAATTCCAATTCCTTGCACAAACTGACAGTAATTCAGGCAGTTACGGAATTAGGGCGCACGAAACGTGCGCCCTCTTTTGTGCGTTGTTGCCCGGACATCACATAAGAAAGCGACCGGAAACCATTGATTCTTGCAAAAAAACTTATCTGGCGCACAGTACCGGAAAGAGCGGGCAACAAGACCCGGTTTCGAGGCGTGATCGGAGAGGCAGGTCACATGAAGATTGATGGATGGATCAAAGCGGCCCTGATGGGGCTGTCACTAGCGTGCACCCCTATTGTCGCGACAACAGCAAATGCTGAAAACTTGCGGGTTGTGAAAAAGGGCACTGCGGCAACGCTGGATGTTCCGATGAATCGCGCGGTGGTCGTCGAAAGTGACGAACCCTTTGCAGAGCTGAGCATCGCTAATCCGAGTATTGCAGATATCTCGTCCCTTTCGGACAGGACGATCTATGTTTTGGGTAAATCTCCGGGTTTGACCACGCTGACTTTGCTGGACGCGACCGGTCGCTTGATAACGAACGTCAACGTTCGCGTCGCTGCGGATGTCACAGAATTCAAAGAACGCCTGGGGCAGATCCTGCCGGGTGAAAAAATCGAAGTCCGCACCGCCAACGACGGCATTGTGCTATCGGGCACTGTTTCCAGCGCCGCTCGTCTTCAGCGCGCCCTGGATCTGGCGGAACGCTACGCCCCTGAGCGTGTATCCAACCTGATGAGTGTCGGTGGCGTGCAACAGGTTATGCTGAAAGTACGCTTCGCGGAAATGCAGCGATCGGTCTCCAAGTCGCTCAGCGCTTCGTTGGGCTTCAGCGGCGGCAATTCGACTGGCGGCATAAACACCCTGAACAACCAACTCAACCTTACGGGAGCGCTCAACGGCAATATCCCGGCGGCCAATGAAAACACCGGAGCCCTCTTGTTCGGGTTCAGCGCAGGTGCAACGCAGGTTCGCCTGCTGATCGAAGCGCTAGAACGTAAAGGCGTCGTCCGGACGCTGGCCGAGCCGAATTTGTCCGCATTGTCCGGCCAGGAAGCAACCTTCCTTGCTGGCGGAGAATATCCAATTCCGGTAGCTCAGCGTGATGGGTTGTTCTCGATCGAATACAAGCCTTTCGGCATCGAACTGAAATTCATACCCCGAGTGGTTGACGGCGACCTGATCAATCTTGAACTGCTGGCCGCGGTTTCGGCACTTGATCCAGCAAATGCAGTTGAAATCAACGGCATCAACGTCAATGCCTTTTCTCGCCGCGAGACCACGACCACCGTTGAAATGCGGGATGGTGAGAGCTTTGCCATCGCCGGTCTGATCGAGGATGAATTCCTAGACAACAACTCACAGTTGCCCTGGCTCGGAGATGTACCAGTGCTTGGTACCCTGTTCCGCAGCGCCAACTATCAGCGCAGCCAGACCGAACTCGTCATTATCGTGACAGCGCATCTGGTTACGCCAACCCGTGGCGAAGCATTAGCTTTGCCTACCGACCGGGTCAAACCGCCGTCGGAAAACGATCTGTTCATCATGGGCCGTGTCGCCCGCACAGAACGGGCTGGTAGCGGTGCCGCGTCAGAAGTGGCCAAACAAGACTTCAGCGGCTCGTACGGATACGTGCTGGATTAAGAGAGGGATGGATCCGATGCAGAAATGGTTTGTCTCACTGACTTTGATGGTCGCCGTATCGGCATGTGGTTACGAGGCAGGGTTCGAAGTTGACTCTGGAAGCTTCGGGAATGCGACCCTGAACAACACCCAGATGCAGAACGGGGAACGCAACTACGCCCAGACACTGGCCGACAGGTTTGCACGCGAAGTTCCAACGCAGATCAACTTTGCATTCGATAGCGCGACGCTCGATGCCACCGCACAGCAAATTCTCTTGAAACAGGCTGATTTTATTCGGCAATTCCCGGAAGTACGGTTCCGGGTTTACGGTCACACGGATGCTGTCGGATCATCTTCTTACAACAAGTCTCTCGGACTTCGCCGCGCCAACGCTGTTGTTGCCTTTTTGGGCCGCCAAGGCATCAACCGGTCCCGGGTCGAAGCGCTGGCTTCCTTCGGTGAAACCAGACCGCTTGTGAACACCCAGGATCGCGATCGGCGCAATCGCCGTACCGTGACTGAAGTTTCCGGTTTTGTTGGCCGCCACCCTACCGTTCTGGATGGAAAATACGCCCAAATCGTCTATCGTGATTACGTCAAGAGCGCTGAAGCCAAGACGCAGATCACAACAACCAGCAGCGCCACGGGCTTTGACGAGTAACAATCCGCTCGAATTGGGCGGTATCGTCGCCCAATTCCCTACAATTGGTTTGTTTCGGCCCAAATCTCGCCCAACTTCCTCGCGACATTGCTTCCAATAGGTGACGTGCGACCGCTCCCAGGTTGCGCGACGGCATTAACGCTAAAGCGGAAACGCTTGGTGGTATGCCCCCGTAAAGAGGAAGAAGGCAATGAGCAGCGAAGCGCCACAACCGGAAAGCAACCCGATCCTGGCCTGTACAGTCAGCAGGGACGTTCAAAATTTCGATCTGTTGATCGAGGACATGGAAACCGTACTTGGTGAAAGTTGGGGTGATCTGGGTTTTGCAGAGGCTCTGGCATTCTTTGGCCAACCCGAAGCGGAAACACTTGAATTCATCGCCTTGGCTATTGATGGTGAAGATGAGGACAACCTTGTTCTCATGGGTGAGATTATCACCCAGGCAAAAGCCCGCGGGATCAAAGTTATTCTGATCGCCGAGGACGTCACTCCGGCATCGTTACACCAACTGTTGCGCAAGGGCGCGGATGAATTTGTCCCCTACCCCTTGCCCGAACACGAGTTGCAGTCCGCCGTAGAGCGACTGAGCTCTCCAGAACCAGAGGTCAATCAATCGCAACACAATACAGCGCAGCTGAAATCAGGCACTTCAAAAGAAGGCGCACTAATCGTTGTACAGGGATTGGCTAAGCGGAACAGGCGCGACCACATTGGCCGTCAACCTGGCGTGGGAATTGACCAACATCGACAAGAACGATGCCCCAAGCGTCTGCTTGTTGGACCTCGACCTGCAATACGGGTCGATTTCAACCTATCTGGACCTGCCGCGCCGCGAGGCCGTCTTTGAAATGCTGTCAGACACCGATACCATGGACGAAGAAGTGTTTGGACAAGCTCTGCTGAGCTTTGAAGACAAGCTTCAGGTTTTGACGGCACCGTCAGACATGGTTCCATTGGATATCGTCAATCCGGAAGACATCGAACGCGTCATTGAGATGGCACGCGCGCATTTCGATTATGTCGTCGTAGATATGCCCAAAACGCTTGTTCAATGGTCGGAAACAGTTCTTCAGGCAGCACATGTCTATTTTGCACTGATCGAGTTGGACATGCGCTCGGCTCAGAATGCCCTGCGGATGAAGCGCGCGCTTCAATCCGAGGATCTGCCGTTCAATAAATTGCGGTTCGCCCTGAACAGAGCTCCGAAATTTACGGACCTGAGCGGCAAGAGTCGCGTCAAACGTATGGGAGAATCCCTGGGGATATCGATTGATCTGCAGCTACCCGACGGGGGCAAGCAGGTCACGCAAGGCGCCGATCATGGCCTCCCGCTGGCTTCATCCGCTGCCAAGAACCCGCTGCGTAAGGAAATCGCCAAGCTGGCGCAATCCTTGCACGACCTTGGTCGCAGCGACGCCGAAGCCGCATGAATGAGTAAGATTGGGGGACCGAGATGTTTTCGAGATACAAAAAGAACGCCAAAACTGAACTGGTAAAGGCTGCCGAACCGACCAAAAAGGCCGAAGCCGCCCCAAGCGCGCCGCAACCTCAACCGACGGCGGCTAGTTTGCGCAAGCCTATGCCGCGAAAGTCAGCCGAGGCCGCACCTGCAGATCGTGATCGCAAACGGAAGGAACGTTTGGGCGAGATCAAGATCGAACTGCACCGTGATTTGCTGGAAAACTTGAACCTGGCGGCGCTGGAACATGCGGCCGAAGCCGAGCTGAGAACCGAAATCAGCACGATCACCAGCGAGATTTTGGAAACAAAAGGCATCGTGCTGAACCGTGAGGACCGCACAACGCTGAACAAGGACCTCTATGACGAAGTCACGGGTCTGGGTCCGCTGGAAACTCTTCTTCAGGACGACAGCGTCAACGATATTCTGGTGAACGGCCCGCAACAGGTCTTTGTAGAACGCTCCGGCAAGCTGGAAATCAGCGACGTGACGTTCAAGGACGAGAAGCACCTGATGCGGATTATCGACAAGATCGTGTCCGCTGTGGGTCGTCGCGTAGATGAATCAAATCCTTATGTCGACGCCCGCCTGGCCGACGGGTCGCGCTTCAATGCAATGGTTCCACCGATTGCTGTCGACGGTTCGCTGGTCTCGATCCGTAAGTTCAAAAAAGACAAGCTGGGCATCGACGACCTTGTCAATTTCGGAGCCTTCACTGAAGAAATGGCCGCTTATCTACAAGCCGCCGTTTCAACGCGGCTTAACATAATCGTATCTGGTGGTACCGGGTCGGGTAAGACCACCACACTGAACGCACTTTCCAGTTTCATCGATAACGCCGAGCGCATCTTGACGATTGAGGATACGGCGGAACTCCAGTTGCAGCAGACACATGTGGGTCGAATGGAAAGCCGTCCACCCAACGTTGAAGGCAAAGGCGAGGTTTCGCCCCGAGACTGTCTGAAAAACGCGCTGCGGATGCGCCCGGACCGCATCATCGTTGGCGAGACGCGCGGCGAGGAAGTCATCGACATGCTTCAGGCCATGAACACTGGCCATGATGGCTCGATGACCACGATCCACGCCAACTCGGCCCGCGACGGGGTCAGCCGCCTGGAAAACATGATCGCCATGGCCGGGATCGAAATGCCGATCAAAGCCGTCCGCAGCCAGATCTCATCAGCTGTGAATCTGATTGTTCAGGCAAGCCGCCTACAAGACGGCTCGCGCCGTATGACTTCGATCACCGAAATCACCGGCATGGAAGGTGATGTTATTTCGATGCAGGAAATCTTTCGCTATCAGCGCGTCGGTCTGACACCAGAAAACAAAATCATCGGCCACTTCACGGCGACCGGCGTACGTAGCCATTATTCCGAGCGGTTCCGGATGTGGGGGTATGACCTGCCTGCATCCATCTATGAACCGACGAGCATGTAAGGGGGACCAGTCATGCAATTAAGTGCGGAACCAATTATCTATGGTTTGATCTTCGTCGGCGTAATTGCCCTTGTCGAGGGCATCTATCTAGTAGCTTTTGGCAAGTCGATCAGCCTGAACAGCCGCGTCAACCGTCGTTTGGACATGCTCGACAAGGGCGCAGGCCGCGAACAGGTGCTGGAACAACTGCGCAAAGAAATGCAGCAGCACATGAAATCGACGTCGATCCCGCTGTATTCGCTGTTGGCCGAAAAAGCGCAAAAAGCGGCGATCGCGTTTACCCCGCGCCAGTTGATCATGATCATGGCCGGGCTGGCGGGCATTGCCTTTTTGGGCCTGAGTATCGGCACGGAAACAGAGGTTCCACTGCGCGTCGAGCGCGTCGGTTCTTATCGGTGTGGGCGCGGTGTACTTTTGGGTCAATAGCAAAGCCAAAAAACGCATGTCGCTGTTCGAAGAACAACTGCCGGACGCGGTTGAACTGATGGTGCGATCTTTGCGCGTTGGTCACCCGTTCGTTTCCGCCATTCAGATTGTGGCAAAGGAATCCGACGACCCAATCGCAACAGAGTTTGGAATTATCGCGGATGAGAGTGCCTATGGACGTGACGTTGGCGAGGCGCTCAAGGAAATGGCAGAGCGCCTGGACATGCAGGATCTGCGCTTTTTGTCTGTTGCCGTAACAATTCAACAGCAATCAGGTGGTAACCTGGCCGAGGTCCTTGCCGGTCTGGCCAAGGTGATCCGTGCACGGTTCCGCCTGTTCCGCCGTGTGAAAGCCATCACCGCCGAAGCGCAGTGGTCAGGCAAATTCCTGTCCGCATTCCCTCTGTTGGCGTTGGTTGTCATCTTGGTCAATGACCCTGGGTACTATGATGGGGTGGTCGATCACCCCTGGTTCATTCCCGCCTGTTTTGTTGTCGGAATTCTGCTGACGGCCAACCTTATCGTCATGCGGGCACTGACGAACATCAAAGTCTGAGGGGAGCAAGGCAATGGAATTTTTGACAAACATCAACGATGTTTTGACCGAACATCTGGGCGAGTTTGGGCCCCTTGTCGTGGTCGGTATCCTTGGACTGTTCATGATCCTGCTAACGGTTCCCATGATGTTGAACCAGCCCGAGGATCCGCTGAAGAAACTCAAACGCGATATCGACCCCAAAACGCAGCAGAAACCCAAGAAAGAGCGACTGCGTCAAGGCGGGCGCAACGAACAGCTTGAGCGTTTTGCCACCTTTCTTGAGCCGCAGGACGCCGAAGAATTGTCCGCCATGCATCTCAAACTGCGTCAGGCGGGGTACCAATCTAAGGACGCAGTCCGCTTTTTCCACTTTGCGCAATTTGCATTGGGCTTGGTCGGCCTGATCCTTGGTTTCATTTATGTAACCGTCATTGCCGCCGATCAGGAATTTGACACTCAGGCCCTTTTGATCCGCGTGCTTGGCCCTGGCGGGGTTGGGTATTTTCTTCCGCGTTATTGGATCACGCGCCGGGTCGAAACCCGCAAAGAAAACATCACAGCAGGGTTCCCAGACTCTTTGGACATGATGCTTGTCTGTGTCGAAGCTGGCCAATCCCTGGACCAGTCTATTGTTCGCGTCGCCAAAGAACTTCGTGCATCGTACCCGGATTTGGCTGACGAATTCGAGGTTGTGGCCTATGAGATGAAGGCTAGGCAAAGACAAGGACAAGGTTTTGCGCGATATGGGAACTCGTTGCGGTGTTTCTGACGTTGCCTCATTTGTGACAGTGCTGATCCAATCCGCCAGCTTTGGTACGTCGATCGCAGAGGCGCTTAGAGTTTATGCTTAGGCGAAATGCGTGATAAACGCGTGATGCGTGCTGAAGAGGCCGCAAACAAGTTGCCAACCAAAATGACCCTTGCCACAATGATGCTGACGGTTCCGCCGCTGCTGATCATCCTTGTTGGACCTTCGGCAAAAGGCATCATGGACCTGGGCAACATGAGCAACTGAAGAAATGGCAAAGCCAGGTGTGACAACAGGCGCACCCCTCAGAACAGCACTCATGGCCATCGTTGCAATTGCAGCGGTGGCCTCTTGCAGTTCTGAACGCCTGGACGAATTACCCGAGGGTCCTTACCCACCGGGTGTGGATCACAACGCAGACGCGGTGAATGGTGTAGAAGTGGGGCAACGCCTTTTGGACGCCGGAGAGTATGAGCTTGCCCTTGATGCCTTTACGCGAGCGGCTTTGGATGACGGAATGACGACCGAGATACTGACCGGATTGGGGACTGCCAATCTGGGCCTTGGACGTCTGGGACAATCCGAAGAAATGCTCCGGCGCGCCGTACAAGAAGCCCCGGACTGGCCCGAAGCCTGGAACAATCTGGGTGTCGTCTTGATGGAAAAGGGTGAATTGGCCGAAGCAACCGGTGTTTTCCGTAAAGCATTTGCTCTGGACAATGGCCAAAGTGACTCAATCCGGGATAATTTACGGATTGCACTCGCAAAATCCGAAAATCCTGATAATAATGCTGGACAACAAGAACAATATAAACTGGTGCAGCGGGGACAGGGCGAGTTCCAGATCCGCAAGACACCATGACAAGGGCAAGAGCAGTAAAGGACGCAAAAAATGCGCCATCATTTCTTGATTCCAGCGTTGCTGGCCACTGGCCTGACGCTTTCGGCCTGTTCCGAAAGTGCGGATGAAACCGTCGAACGGGCATTTCAGGATGTAAACGTCGTAGATGAAACCGACCTGAACGATGTGATGCTCACGGTCGCTGATCCGAACGAAGCGGTCGATTATTTCGCGCGAGCATCTAAGGCAAACCCCGATCGGGTCGACCTTCAACGCGGTCTGGCGAAATCATTGGTCCGCGCAAAGCGCAATACAGAAGGCGTTAGCGCCTGGAAACGCGTATCCAAGATGGAAGGTGCGCGTCCGGACGATGCGGTCGACTTAGCCGATGCCTTGATCCGCACCGGCGACTGGGACAGTGCCGAAAAAATCCTGGACGAGGTTCCCCCGACACATGAAACCTTCAAGCGATATCGTCTTGAGGCCATGGTCGCCGATGCGAACAAGGAATGGAAAAAGGCCGATACATTTTACGAAACGGCCGTTGGACTCACCACTCGCCCGGCCAGTGTCATGAACAACTGGGGTTATTCCAAACTGACTCGCGGCGACTACTCGGAAGCCGAACGTCTTTTCGGTGACGCGATCCGCCAAGACCAGACCCTGTTTACGGCCAAGAACAACCTCGTCCTCGCCCGTGGAGCACAGCGTGTTTATACCCTGCCGGTGATCCCGATGGATCAATCCGAACGGGCGCAGTTGTTGCACACAATGGCTCTGTCCGCGGTGAAGCAGGGCGACGTCACCACCGGAAAGGGGCTTTTGCGCGAAGCCATCGCGACCCACCCTCAGCATTTTGAAGAAGCGGTCAGATCCCTGCGGGCGCTCGAGAGCTGATCCGTGGAACTTACGACGCAGGCCGCGTGGTGTTTTCTACCATTCGTGCTCCCAATCTGCTACTACGTGGCTTTCACTGACCTGCGCGAAATGCGAATAACCAACCAGGCCGTGATGGCCTTGTTCTTTGTATTCGTACTGATTGGTCCATTTGCTTTGCCCTGGTCTGATCCTTGGCCCACTGGACATATTGGGCCATTTCCCGTCGCACTCCCTGTCTATGTCTGGCAGCTGCTGCAACTGGTTGTGATCCTGCTGCTCGGAATTGTTCTGAACATGATAGGCGCTGTCGGCGCCGGTGATGCCAAGTTCGCGGCTGCTGCCGCTCCGTTCATTGCGATTGGTGACATTCGCCTGTTGATTGCCCTGTTTGCGGCCAACTTGCTCGCCGCATGGTCGACCCACAAGATCGCAAAACTCACAGCCCTGCGCAGCCTCGCCCCCAATTGGCAAAGCTGGAGCATGGGGTTGGATTTCCCCATGGGTTTGAGCCTTGGGGGAACGCTAGCCCTGTATTTGATACTGGGAACCATTCACGGCAGCTGAAACTTTCGCTTTCGCGCCCTGCCTCTGCCCTTGTGATGCCACATTGCCTAGGCAGTTTGGAAACAATGCGGGACGACCGCAGCATTTGTGTTGATAGCGGAAAGACAGGCTTAATCCCATGAACATGCAGCCAACGTCGGTTATTGCTCCTCCCGCCCCCAAGGGGCTGGCTGAAATGCAGCTTCCCATTGTGATGATGCGGGACATCCTGCTTAAGACTGTGTTTCGCAAGAACCTGGATATGGTCACCGAGATCTCTGAGGCTATCTGCCTGCCACTGTCCGTAACGCAAGAACTGGTGGATATGGCACGCGAGCAAAAGCTGCTCGAAGCAACCGGTACGTTGAACGCCAATAGCGGAAATGAGATGGGTTACCAACTCACGGACGCGGGCAAATCACGCGCGCTCGACGCGCTCAGCCAGTCAGAGTATTTTGGCGCCATGCCAGTTCCACTTGAGGTTTACCGCGAACAAGTGAAACGGCAATCCATCCGAAACATTCAGGTCACACGCACGCAGTTAACCAACGCTATGGGCCATCTGGTTCTGCCTGACAGCCTATTGGATCATCTGGGGCCAGCGGTCAGCGCAGGGCGCTCGATCTTGATGTACGGACCGCCGGGCAATGGTAAGTCGTCAATTTCGAATGGCATTCGCGATGCCCTGGGCGACATGGTCTATGTGCCGCGTGCCATCGAGTATTCTGGTCAGGTCATCACCGTTTACGATCCGATCGTACACAACGCCATCGCACAAGAACCGGATGATCCAACTCAGCTACGCCGTCGCAAGCGGTTCGATACACGGTACGTGCAGTGCGAACGACCAACCGTGGTGACCGGGGGCGAACTGTCACTATCGATGTTGGATCTGGTCTACAACTCGACTGCGCGCACCTATCAGGCGCCGCTGCAATTGAAATCAACCGGCGGCATCTTCATCGTCGATGACCTAGGACGACAGGCCGAACCACCACAGGCACTTATCAACCGATGGATCGTTCCACTTGAAGAAGGCAAGGATATCCTTGGACTGCAATCAGGCGAAAAATTCGAGGTTCCTTTTGATACGCTGGTCATCTTCTCGACAAACTTCCATCCCAACGAGATTTTTGACCAAGCCGCGTTGCGTCGGATTTTCTTCAAAATCAAAATCGACGGGCCGAACCAGGAAAACTTCTTGAAGATCTTTGCACTCGTGGCCCGAAAGAAAGGGATCCCGCTGGATGAGAGCGCGTTGGTTCATCTGCTCAAAGTCAAATATCCGACAATCGACGACACTTATGCCAACTATCAGCCGGTGTTCCTGATCGATCAGATGATTGCTATCTGCGAGTTTGAGGGCATTCCCTATCAAATGACACCAGATTTGATTGACCGTGCTTGGGCCAACATGTTCGTCAAGGACGAAACAATCGTAAAGTAACACGCATAGCTTTGTGATTTAGTCGGATCACATCCGAACGGTACTGATTTCGCAAGCCAATTTTCGCAAAGCGCGCACCTCGCACCCGTGCATTTTTGCACGGTCAGGTGCAGGATTACGCCATTGAACCACCACATTCGCAACACCTGAGTATCTCTACATTCTTCTTGTTCACCACAGGGAAACATCGAGCAGCGCCCTCGGGGTCGCGCAAAAACTGCCCCCTTTTCCGTGATCTCCTCCCAAGCTAGGGTCGCAACATGGCAACCCTTCCCTCTAAAATCACTGACTGGTTCGCGCGTCGCGGGTGGTCCATCCACCCACATCAGATCACGATGCTCGAGAAGGCTGCTGAGGCCTCAACCCTACTGATCGCCCCAACAGGAGGCGGTAAAACCATGGCTGGGTTTCTGCCAACCACTGGCGGAGTTGGCAAATGGCGAACACCAAGGGTTGCACACTTTGTACGTCTCACCGCTCAAGGCGCTGGCCGCGGACATCAAACGAAACTTGCGTACTCCGGTGGCCGACATGGGGCTGCCAATTCGCATTGATGATCGAACTGGAGACACTTCGGCCACACGGAAGAAAAGCCAACGCGCAGACCCGCCTCATATCCTGCTGACGACCCCCGAGAGCCTCGCTTTACTTACCTCATACGAGGACGCTGCTCGGATGTTTGTCGACCTACAACGTGTTGTCGTTGACGAGATTCATGCACTGTCCGAAAGCAAACGGGGAGATCAACTGATGTTGGCCCTTGCCCGATTGCAAACACTTTGCCCCGATTTGCGGCGGGTCGGCCTTTCGGCCACCGTCGAGGATCCCCAAGCTGTCGCTCGTTTCCTGGCGCGCCACCCGGACCCTTGCGAAATCGTGCTGGCCGACCCGGGCCCTGATCCGGATATTTCCATGCTGCAAACAGAAGAGATGCCACCCTGGTCAGGCGGAGGCGCCGCCTATGCAATCCCCGCGGTAATGGAACAGATCAAGGCGCATGAGACGACAATCATCTTCCATAACACGCGGGCGCAGGCGGAGATATTCTTTCGAAACCTCTGGCTTGCCAATGAAGACGGGCTGCCTATCGGGATTCACCACGGCTCGTTGGACAGGCAGCAGCGTGAAAGGGTTGAAGCCGCCATGGTGCGCGGGGACCTTCGAGCCATTGTCTGCACCGGCAGCCTGGACTTGGGCATTGACTGGGGCAACGTGGACTTGGTGGTCCAGATCGGTGCACCAAAAAACGTCAAGCGCTTGGTTCAACGCATTGGTCGAGCAAACCATCAATACAACGCCCCATCCAAGGCGTTGCTGGTACCTGCCAATCGGTTTGAAGTTGTCGAATGTGTTGCGGCCCTGGAGGCCGTCAAAGAAAAGGCTTTGGACGGCGATCCACGCGGCGACGGACCCCGAGACGTGCTTTGCCAACATATTCTTGTCGCCGCGGCTGCCGGGTCGTTTGTGGCAGACGATCTCTTTGCCGAAATGTCGTCTGCCGGTCCTTATGCCAATTTGAGCCGCGATGAATTTGACGCTTGCTTGGATTTTTGCGCGACGGGTGGCTATGCACTTCGCGTTTATGATCGCTGGAAGCGCCTGATGCAGAGTGCCGACGGGCAGTGGCAATTGCGTGACCCACGATCCGCAGCGCGAATTCGCATGAACCTGGGCACGATACAAGACACGGATACTCTGAAGGTACGGCTGAAACGCAACCGCGGAGGCAAACCCTTAGGCGAAGTTGAAGAGGCCTTCGCCGCATCACTTACAACAGGCGACACCTTTCTGATTGGCGGTCAAATCGTACGTTACGAAGGGTTGCGCGAGATGACGGTAGAGGTTTCTCGCAACTCTGCAAAGAAGCCCAAGATTGCAACGTTCTCGGGCACCAAATTTTCGACATCTACTCAACTATGCAATCGCATTCTCGACCTGTTCGCTCAACCTGATTGGCCCCAGCTTCCAGCGCACACAGCAGACTGGTTAGCGTTGCAAAGGCGGGTCTCAACGTTGCCACGACGTGGCAGGCTTCTGATTGAGACTTTTCCGCATGACGGACGAGAACACACCTGTATCTACGGTTTTTCCGGGCGCAACGCACAGCAAACACTGGGCTTGTTGATCACCAAACGTATGGAAGAGCTGGGCTTGCATCCTTTAGGCTTCGTCGCCACCGACTATGCAACGCTGATCTGGGGACTGGACATTCTCACCGACCCAGGCCCTCTGTTTCAAGTCGACGACCTGCGAGCTGGCTTGAGCACTTGGCTGGCAGGCAATGCCGTGATGAAGCGTACGTTTCGCAACAGCGCCACTATTGCTGGGCTGATCGAACGCAACACGCCAACGGCCCGAAAAAGTGGGCGTCAAGCCACGTTCTCGTCGGACATCCTGTACGACACTTTGGTCAAGTATGATCCCGAACACTTATTGCTCCAAATCACACGAGAGGAAGCAATGCGCGGGCTGGTCGATTTCGGACGCATTGAAGAAATGATCGATCGCGTCGGTTCTCGAATTGACCTCAAACGCCTTGAACGTGTCACTCCACTCGCCGCACCGTTGTTACTGGAAGTTGGAAAAGTCCCGGTGAAAGGATCGGCTGAAGAACGTTTGTTGCACGAGGAAAGTGAGCGACTAATGCAAGCTTCCAGCCTTATCGAATTGAGTTAGAAGGCGTAATTCAGCCTTAGCTAAAACTTGGCCAACCAGTCGAACCAGTCCTTGGATGCACTCCTTTCAATGACCCATTCTACGTCCAGCGGACACATGATCGAGTTTGCACCTGACACCCGAAGTTCAACAAAACGTTACCACATTCACTCATCTAAATCTGACCCGAGCCCGTATTGGAACGACACTTGAGGGAGAGCAAGCGTGGAAGAACCCGCGCGGCGCAAAATCTAACTTCCTAGGTGAACCGTGTGAACCGTAAGAAACGAAGCTAGGGAGAATACAATGTTTCACATTCCTTTTCTTGCTGATTTTTTTCAAAAGCTTTTCGACAAGCCCGCTGAAAAACCAGCAGTTGAGCAACCTTCAAAAGAGCTTGAAACCATCGCAGAGATTGCGCTTGGCAACGAAAGTTTCGAAACGCTCGTGGCAGCCCTTCAAGCCACAGATGGCCTCGATGGACTTCTAACGACAGCCTTGGATCCGACGGCTGACATTACGGTTTTTGCACCAACGGATGCTGCATTCGCGGAGCTTGCCAAATCATTGGGCATCAATGTTCCCGAGGTTCTAGGTAAGGATCCCGCAGACGTAACAGATGCGGACGTTGCACTCGCTCTGGCCCAGGTGCTGGGCGCTGAAACAGTGAGTCAGGTTCTCAAGTATCACATCAAAATTGGAGGTTCTTCACTTGCCGAAATTGAAGACGCTGGCTCTATTGATACTCTTGTAGATGCCGACGGTTTGGCAACGAGCTTCAGCGTCTCGGACGGCGAACTGGAAGATGCAGATCCAGAAGTAGAAAACCCCGAGTTCATTGCAGGTCTGACAGACATTCCTGCCAGCAACGGCACGATACAAGCAATCGACCGAGTTCTTCTTCCTTTGGACGTGATGGAAGCAGTATCGCAGCCAACGATAGCAGAAATTGCGAGCGGAAACGAAAATTTTGAAATTCTGACCGCCGCTCTGGTCGCAACGAACGGAATAAATGGCCTGCTTGACGCAGCCCTCTCCCGCGACGCAGATGTAACTGTTTTTGCACCGACGGATGACGCGTTCATAACGCTAGCCAACACTCTTGGTATCGATGTGTCCACCGTCCTTCAGAAAGATCCCAACGACATAGTGGACGCGGACTACGCGACGGCTCTGGCGCAAGTCCTGGGGGCCGAAACAGTCTCGGACGTTCTGAAGTATCACGTCAAAGCTGGTGGGGACAGAGTAAGCGAATTGCAAGAACAGAAGGTGCTGGACACACTTCTGGATGATGCACCATTGGTGCTTGACGGCAGCGAAGTGGTTGATGCCGATCCCCAGCTCGACAACCCTGATCTTATCGATGGCTTGACGGATATCGAGGCCGCGAACGGACAAATACAGGCGATCGACGGTGTTCTGCTGCCTTTCGACCTGGAGCCGCAATCCTTGCGGATTCGCGGTACTAAAGAAGACGACGTCATTCAGGGCGGTGGCGCTGACGACAAGTTGTGGGGTAAATCCGGCAACGACGTTCTGAGCAGCGGCGCGGGTAAAGACAGATCCTATGGCGGAAAAGGTGATGACACATTTGTCGATGGGGCAGGTAACGACAGCTCATACGGACATAGTGGCGACGACATCTTCATCGACGGACTTGGCAATGATCGCTACTTTGGTAGCAGTGGAGATGACAAGTTCATCGATGGCAACGGCGATGATCGTTACTTCGGTGGATCCGGGTCAGATGAATTCGATTTCACAAACCTAGAAGGTGACAACAGAGTTTACGGTCTCCGCTCGCATGACGAACTAGTTCTCTCGTCCGACGACTTCCATTCAGCTCATGACGCTGTTGAATCAATTCAATGGGTTAGAGGAGGTGGGATTCTCGATATTGAGGACGGCGGATCAATTTTTCTTGTTGGCACCTATCACGTCGACGAAGATCAATTTCAGATCGTATAACCCGCATTCCTAAGTGTTATCGAAGGCATCGAGTTAGA
The DNA here is from genome assembly GCF_055693495.1 of Falsiruegeria sp. JB4-1. Classification (NCBI taxonomy): domain Bacteria; kingdom Pseudomonadati; phylum Pseudomonadota; class Alphaproteobacteria; order Rhodobacterales; family Roseobacteraceae; genus Falsiruegeria; species Falsiruegeria sp. JB4-1. The sequence continues at coordinate 1,257,331 of NZ_JBVFTZ010000001.1, read as the reverse complement.
TTGGTGCCTTCTTTGCGGATAGAGTGAAGGGGATAGCACAGTGGAGGCGGCCCTCGACACGACTGGCCTAACAAGAGGTGGAAATGCGAGGGAGGACAAAGCCGCTCGCGCGACAATGGCGTTTCTGGACGTTCTAATACGTTGATCCTACAGTTTGTGAGGTGGCGCGACAGTCGAGATTGAGCCTACTTATGCGACAGGCCTCAAGCTACTGTGTTTGTAGTCCCGGTGCGGTCCGGCACAATCAAACACTCAGGTGTAGCAACAGCCACATCGTCACAACACTGTTTTTCTTTGGTAAAATGGTGCCGGGGGCGTACTCACATTGCCGCCGCTACGGCGGTTCCATGGTCATCGCTGCAGCCGTTGGCCACGAATAGGGCATGGGGGAAGCGCGAACGCCCCGCCCATGGGGAGGGCGCTCACATTTTTCAGGCTCGAACATCCGCGATGTAGCTGGAGCCTTCCACCGGACCGAAGGACTGGGGCCTTTTCGCCAGAGCGTTGCGGTGGGGGTAGTGGCCGACGGTGGTCTCCTCGATGCCCAGAGCCTCCAGTCCAGCCTTGAAGCTGTCGTGGTTGCGGATGGTCTTACGGAAGTTGGACGATGACGTGATCTCCAGCTCTGACTGCAGCTCGGAGAACCGCAGCGGTTCATCTGGGTAGTCGTCGAAGTGCATCTCCACGTAGGTAAGCGCCTGCTGCACTTTCCCTGTGGTCTTCACCTTGGTTGACCTCCATGTCTTAACCCTGCACCCGGGGAAGACCACGGGGAGGAGATCAAGGATGCCAGAACGCTTCGGAGCAATGATGTAGGCGTTGCAAGTACCACACTCGGAACCTCTGCCTTGCCTGACTGCGGATCGACACAGCGCCTGCAGGATGTGGTGCATGTGTTCACCCGCCTCGATCTCCCGCACGAGAGACTTAGCGACCGTCTGGTTGTTCTTGATGCCGCTGTAGTACCGGGCCATCAGCTCGTAGTCGGTCTCCGAGTAGTTGTTGAACCCGGCCAGGATGACGTTCTGGATGTGCCGGAACGCATTGGTCCCCTGATGCTTGCCCCAGTTGAGGTAGCTGACGCGGTCCGGGTTCGTGCTGAGCAGCCCCCCGATCTGGTCAGGTATGGCCCCGCCCTTGACCCCCTTGTGGTAGACGACCAGCCATTCCTCCTCGGGCTTGCTGTCGATCAGCTGGGTGACTTCCTGAGCCAGAGCGTCACCGTTCTTCATCCATGCGGTCTTGCCTGAACCCTTGTCCATGACGTGGACGGTGAGGTTCCGATAGCTTCTGGCCGCTGAGGGCAATCGCACGAGCTTCCCTGCTGCCTTCTCCCATTGCTCATAGGCCGCACGAACACGCCCAGAGGCGTCGAGGATCACCATGGGAGCCAGATCGTCTGGTATCGCGTCTCGGCTGTCGAGCGCGGTGATGACCGTGGTGGCGTTGTTGGACTTGCGCAGGAGAACGCATCGCCCTGAGAGAGCGTACAGGTCGTCGAGGTAGGAGGCATGGCGCTGGTCCAGACCTCGCTTGGCCAAGTAGCAGCTGATCCCCGTGGCGTCCTCGACATCGGGCCATGTACAGGTCCCTCGACCACCTGATGCCTCAAGCTCACGCTCCAGACCCTCGACCAGCTGAGCCAGCGAGGGATGGGAGAACCGCAGCGGGTCACGTAAGGACGCAAGCTGATCCGTGTTGAGGGAGACCACCTCGCCGGGCAGCATCGCCTCATCCCAGAACCGGACAGCGCGGACCTTGTCCCGGTACTGGAAGACATCAGCATTCCCGAAGCGGCGACCACGGCAACGGCTCATGACCATCGCATGGGTGGTGAACAAGACACGGGCCTCGCTTGTCGGCGTGGAACTCAGCCGGTTGACCTCATCCTCTGACGTCAGGACCGCGAAGTCACCCTCATCGAGGTTCATCTCCTCGACCAGCCGGACAATCTCTTCCAGTCGGGAGACGCAAAGCAGGACCGCTACGTCTTCATGTTGTTGCGACCTCAGAAGCTGTTGGACGAAGTGGATCAGCGTCGTGGTCTTCCCGACACCGGGATCAAGGCTGGAGAGGAAGAAGCTGGGCGGGGCTGTCCCGTCAGCCATAGCAGCCATCTTAGCGACGAGTTCTCGCAGGGCTGTAGCGACATCCTGCGACGTAGGACCCCCTCCACGTAGAGCCAGTTCTTCCAGCAAGGAGGTAGTCGTCGCGTTAGCCAAGTCGCCTGAGCCGTAGCTGGTACAATCGCTATAGGGAGGTCTTAATGGTGTTTGTACCACCGAGCCTGACCCATGCCGCAAAGCACAAGCCGACCCAGTGGCCAAAGCAAATGCTTGGTCCATGAGTTGGTCCTTGATCATGTTGTTGTTGGAGGGGGCGGTCGAAGCTGAAGACGCTTCAGACAAAGCAGAAGATCACCTAGATGGTTAATCTATCGCAATGGTGGAACCCAATCAGCGCTAACTCCCTGCAGCCAACGTCAGGGGGAGCGCATCAAAACAATTTGAAGCCCCTTCCCCGCATCAACATCAGTTGACAAAATCCAAAATGCGTTAAGACCGCGAAGCTAATGTTGCCGCTTTCTTGGATGTCTTAATAGGGTTTGCATACCCAGTGACCCAAGCTCCAAGCTCCCTCCTCCTCGCGGAGATTTCAAGGGTGTTTGGTTGATGGCGTCTCACATTACAGCACGGTGCGCATTGGGCTTGTGACTGACACATATTGTTGTTTCTTTGCTACTTCTGCCTGGATATGCTTCCCAAGAGCAGATAGAGGCGAGAGTATGCAACCTACCACCCCAGAGTTTCGTTTCATTGACTTGTTCGCTGGAATCGGCGGCCTTCGGCTTGGTTTTGAGGGAATCGGAGGGACGTGCGTCTTCACTAGCGAATGGAATCGCTATTCACAGCAAACCTACCTTGAGAACTTTGGAGATCAGCATCCGGTCGCTGGCGACATAACGAAAATAGCCGCATCCGATGTTCCAGCACACGATGTACTGCTTGCCGGTTTTCCATGCCAGCCATTCTCAATCGCGGGCGTAAGCAAGAAAAACTCCTTAGGAAGGCTACACGGCTTCTTAGATGAGACTCAGGGAACCTTATTCTTTGACGTAGTAAGGCTACTCAAACACCACAGGCCTAGAGCATTCTTGCTTGAGAACGTCAAAAACCTTTTGTCTCACGACAAAGGTAACACAATGCGGGTTATCCTACATTCGCTTGATGAGCTGGGCTACCATGTAGATCACAAAGTGATTGATGCTCAGAGTTGGTTACCGCAGCATCGTCAGCGAATTTTTATTGCCGGATTTAGACGGGATCATCCTGTGGGATTCACTCTTGATGATGTCGTCTTGCCTGAGGCTCCGCGTCCCAAACTTGAAAGCATTCTTCATCCGGAGGATGGCTTTGAAGCCGCCGAAGCTCCCTATACTGAGGGTAAGCTGGCAAAAGTTGCGTCAAAATATACCTTGTCCGACAAGCTTTGGAGTTATCTCCAGGCATACGCTGCCAAGCACAAAGCTGCTGGAAACGGTTTTGGCTATGGTCTTTGCACTCCTGACGGTGTCGCACGAACCCTAAGTGCGAGATACTATAAGGATGGATCCGAGATATTGATCGCGCAAAAAGGGAAAAACCCGCGCCGCCTGACACCTCGGGAATGTGCCAGATTGATGGGCTTTGACCGCCTCGGCTCCAATCAACCATGGAAAATCCCAGTTTCAGATACTCAAGCCTATAAGCAGTTTGGTAACGCTGTGGCTGTACCAGTGGCCTTGGCTGTAGCTGAGGCAATGGCGCCATGGCTCAAAAACACTGTGTCTTTACGACCAACGAAAGATTGGGTTGCTTGATCTCATGGGAACTATGTCGCGCTCCGAAATGATGCAGCGCATTGGCAATAAAGATACCAAGCCGGAAATGATCGTGCGTAGTGCCCTTCATAGAGAGGGTTTCCGGTTTCGGCTGCACCGCAGGGACCTTCCGGGGAAGCCTGACTTAGTTTTACCAAAACATCGCACGGCTATTTTCGTTCACGGCTGCTTTTGGCATGCGCACGAGGGATGCAGGTTCTTTCGTATTCCGAAAACACGTGTCCGGTTCTGGAAAGAAAAGCTACGGGCAAATGCCGCGCGGGACGTTCTCGCGCGTGAAAGCCTACTTGATGGTGGATGGAGGGTCCTGACGATATGGGAATGTGCCACCAGAAACATTCCAAGTAAATCGCTTGCCGAACAGATAGCGGAATGGCTCCTTTGCGCGGAAGCTTCTAACGAGATTACCGAACGTGGCTTCCTCAGAAACTAATGAACGCGCCGCCAGTTTGTTAGTCGTATACGCACGCCTGCTTCGTCATCAGCCAACGAAGTCCGGCCCGACGGAATAATGCGGACTAGGTATTCATTGGAGTCAGGGGATTTTGAGATCTCGAATTCATCTCCCTCGTTCGCCCCTACATCCTTGAACCACTTCGTCATATGTGTGACTCGGTACTCGTTCCGGGTGCCATTCTCATCGTGTAAGCGGTTGTTGTAGTAGACATATCTGAAGCGAAGCTCGTTGCCTGCGTCGTCAATGCACAACAACCAAGCATCCGGATTTTTTCGCTCGGCGGAAGCAACGGAAGCATAGCCAGTAGTTCACCTTCTGTCTTGGGGATATGAACACCAGCTTGATGGCCGCCAGTCGCGCCCACGTCATTGGCCGTAAGTGTTTTTCGGAAAGTCGTCGTCATCACTCTCTCCTTGGCATAATTTGCAGTGCTTTGTTTAGATCATGGGCATCGCGGGTGGACACAGGTACCGTTTCATTGGCTAGATCGTTCTTCCAATCCGAGCGCTCAATCATCACTTCTTCGACGGTATCTTTAAAAAAAGCCTATAGATCGATACCGGATCAGTCTGCCCGCGACGATGTGCGCGAGCGCTGGCTTGCGCCTCAAGTGCCGGATTCCACAACGGTGTGAAGTGTATCACAACCGTTGCAGCAGTAATGTTTAGCCCTGCACCAGCAGCTTTTGGGTTCAAGATCAAACATGCTGGGCCATCGAACGCAGAAAACTCGTCGATAATCTGTTGGCGGTCTTCTTGAGCCGTAGCTCCGTTTATGGCGCCCCAGAAAGCAAGGGGCAAATGATTGCCTGCTGACTTAAGAATCTCACCAACCTTGTTGAACAGTGAGAAAACCAAAACCTTTCGTCGATTGCGGAATGCTTCATTCAACAGACTGATTGTGCGCTCGACTTTCGGGGTGAGGATCGGAAAAGATTCTGACGGAAGCAAAGACGCGTTTTCTTCATCACCGTCCTCATTCTTTCTCAGCCAAGGATGTGCACACAACAGCTGAAGTTGAAGCGTAGCCACGAGCGCACCGGCTACTGGATACTTGGCTAGGGTCGCATCGCGGACGTCGCGGTAGTGGTCTATTAGGAGATCATCGAGTTCGAGAGGGACGTCTATATCGAGCCTTTCCGGCAGGTCGCCCGCAACGTCTGCCACCCTTCTTTTGAGGATTATTGGATCGGTCAATCGGCTTAGCTCTTGAGCAGAGTCAAAGCTGTCAGGAAACTCAAATTCGAACTCGTTTTTGGTGCCGAGCAATCCTGGAACTGCAAAATCAGCAAGTGACCAGAGATCCATCAAGGAGTTTTCGACCGGAGTACCGGTCATTGGAATCGAGCGTTGGCGAGGAATGCTTGAAAGCGCCTTTCGACGATTGGACCTTGGGTTCTTTATGGCTTGTGCCTCATCGCAAATGACCCAAGACCACATCATGGACGAGAATACTGAAACGTCGTTAACCAATGTGTCGTATGTTGTGATTACGACTTGTGTTGATTGGAGCCCGGTCACCACACCCGTACGGTGCGCACCACGATGTACCACTAGAGAGAGGGATGGAGCAAAGCGCTCGATCTCTCTAACCCAGTTCGCGATTAGGCTAGTCGGACAAACGATAAGAGCAGGAGAAGAATTTGCCGGAGGAGAGATCATCAGTAGAGCAATGATCTGGAGTGTTTTTCCTAATCCCATCTCGTCAGCCAGAATTAAGCCATTTGTTCGTCGAATGGTATTGCTCATCCATTGTACGCCGCGGGCTTGGTATGGAAACAGCTGTGCATCCAAACCCTCAATAGAAATGGTCTCGCTATTGTGTAGGGCGGCGTTGTTCCCCGCTTCCAATACATTGTCCGCCGCATTCACGGCAAACAGTGGATTTTCTTCCCGAATCAGTTGGATAGCCTTGGGAAAGCTTAGGTCCTCCGGGTCTTCATTTCCTATCAACTCGGCGAACAATTCGGCGGAGTCGCGTGGAAGCGGACGTAGTATGGTGCCATCGACTACCCAACAATGCCTGTTAGTGGGGGCAAGGAGTTCTTGAGCCTGCCCCTTGCGCATTCTGATGCCGCCCAGGCGGGCCACGAGTTTATCGCCTTCACGCTGTAAAAAAACTGCAGGTTCCAAGAGTCTTTCTGACAACGTGTGATCTGTTGGAGGTGAGGACCTCAACCCCTCAAAACCTAGAGGCAGATCAGAATAGCTACTCATCATTAGATCCCATCAATTGACGAAGCTCCTCGACTGACCATGGCAAAGGACGACGCGTATGCGCCGCCCGGTGGCAACTCGGGCACAGAGGGACCAAATCTGTTTTCGGATTGTAAGCTTTCGGCTTAGTCAACAAGGAAAGCGGTTCCAAATGGTGCACTTCCACAATGTCGCCAGCCTTCCCATACAGGTCTTGTGGATCAATTCCGCAAACGAAACATGAATTGCCGTGGAGCCTGATACAGAGGAGTCGGCTTCTTGGATTGCGTTCGCGTCTTGCGACAACAGATTGCTTGATGGCTCCTTCTAGATCACCATCTTTTTCTTCGGTGATGGCATCGATGACATCATACCCGATTAGTTCAGCCATAGCGGCCATCAGCGGAGTGATGACCTCGCGACAAGTCTTGGCCACAGCGGCATCGGAATCAGGTGCGCTGAGGTCCCTTACTATCGCCTCGATGAGAAACTTGCCGTCTTCAATATACCAACAGTGCGAGTCTTGGCCCGCGAAGGAAAGAGCAACGTTTTTCCCTAATGTGTCGACGAGCGCTCTTGCAAGTTGAACATCCTCGTCTTGGGCTCGTTTAATCTGGCCAATGACGCCGCCAGCAAAAGAACCAAACTTGATGTCTACTTTGTGTCCTCGCAAACCATGAGGCTTAAGAGATGCTATTGGACCACCGTTCTTTCCAAGATCGGAAAACCAAAGTTTCATTGCAGAGCGTACACCAGTCTTGTCCGGTTCGATGTCAATACTTGCCCCCGTGCCTTCCTCAAGTTCGCGAACAATTAAGCGCTTCTTCTCAAGTATCATTGCGTGGTGTCGTCTTTCCCGAGCTCACTTGGGTCTGGATCCGGAAGACCCCTAAGAAGCTTTTTGAGGTTATTTGAAATCTCAGTTCGAATGTCTTCAAAGACGGGTTCCAGTTCATCGTTGATGTTGTTTTGCTCCGCTACCGCGAAAGCCCATAGCAGAAGGTCCATCCCTTCAACTGCGTATCCATTAGCCGCGGCCCGAAGGTATATCTTCTGATAAAAGTCATGATGTTTGTTGAGTAGAACCGAGGGTACATGACCATCTTCGCCTGGACTCCGAAGAGCGGGTTGCCACAACTCGCCGCTGTTTATTGTCTCAACGGCTTCTACATGCACGGTCTGAGGGCTAACGTTGTTCTCGATTGGAGACTTAATTCGTATGCGTGCCCCCATGTTGTTCGAAACCGTCGCTGACTGTGAACCCACATCAACCGAATTGACTGAAGGTTTGGTAGTGTTTGGTGTGCCAGAAATGTTGTTATTCGCACTAGTATGGTCAATTTTTCTAGCGGAGTTGGTATGAGCCCGGCTCGTCCGTCGGTATCTATTTCCCGCCTCCCTATAAATTGGCTGAAGCAGCTCCTTTAGCCCATCTTCAAGGTCTCGGTGGAATAGAATTCGGGACTTCTTCACGTCTATTCTGAAGGCGTCATCAAGCCGATGGCCAAAATCAAACTCGATCCTCAAAAGGGATGTGTGCGGCTCGGGGGACCCAAAAACATCCATCCATCCACCATCCTGAATAAGACGGCCTTCTCTGAAAACATAAAAGCCCTGTGCCTTATTGCTGATTCTCGCATATTCCCGTGCTTCATCTTTAGTCATTTCGCTGCGGTGCGGAAGGATCCAAGCCCTAATTTCCGCAACATCCTCAGAGCCATCTGGAAGCTCAATAATCAATTTTTGTTTTGCTTCCGCCAAAACCTGATCTGAACGCTGAGGGTAGAAGGGATTCCATGGGACGACTGGACTGGAATTGATAAAGATCTCGATATCCCGTTCACGCTTGTCTGTCTTTTCAAGAAAACGATGGTACACCAGTGAAAGGTGCTTGCTTAGGGTATCGGCCAACCTTTTGATTGCAGCCTGCTCACGCGTTCCGCCAGCTTCATACTCCTTCGACAAAATCCGATCGCACTTCTCCCAGACAACGAGCGTGCCTGTTTCACCGCACAGCTCATCAAACATTTCGTCTTCGTCCGTTGTCACCGGTTCCCGCAGCATCTCCCAACTGTCGAGCTTTGCGACATGGTCTAAGTCCCATGCTAGTTTGGCGAGTGGTTGTTCAGCACTGGCTCGTGACACAACGGTGAACTTGCGACAGACAGAACTAGAAGCTGTCTTCAAGCCCAAGCCGAATTTCCCGAGGCTCTCTGGATTTTCTCTAACCGGAGCGCCGTATCGCATAGCTTGGTGAACGGCTGATGCACTCATACCTTCACCGTTGTCGCCGAAATAAACAACCTTTCGGCCATCCTCATGGAGTACAATTTCAACGTTGATTTTGTCTGCTTTCGCGGCAACCGAGTTGTCTATGATATCGGCGGCGGCGGTACGAACGTTGTACCCCGTGTCGCGAAGTCCAAAGATCAGGCGTGTTGCATCCGGTTCGTTGATTAGATCGTTCATTTTGTGCCTTTGCAGTTTCGATTTTTTTGTCGGCTTGGGCAAATAGGTTCAGTGGAGTCGGTTCGTGACGCCAATCTTAATCTTGGTAGCTTCTCCCTTATCGACATAACCTTCTTCCCGCGCTCTGTTTAGTATTTGCATTGCGATTAGAGATTGCTTCTCGCTGGGAATCCGGGCTGGTACAACGACGCAAACGGCAAGAATTCCCGCTTCCCTTTCAGAGATGATCTTTTTTGATACCGACCAACGTCGAACGCGGCTCCAAAAATCGCCCCCATGCTCCACAACTTTTGCTTGGGCTTCAATCCCGCTGATTAGCGCTTCATCCCTTCTATCGTCACGTCGTTCGGCCTGTGCTTCGCTTGGTTCAATCAAAAGGGATTCAAGGGCAATCTCATAGTCAACCTCAAGACGTCTCAATGTAGCCCAACAGGCTTGCTTTTTTGCCCACTCCGTAACGTTGTTGATACCTGCTTCAGGATTGGTCACGACAACGGATGCTTCCTTTGCAGCAGTCAAGAACACTTTCGCTAAGGCCGCTGGAAGCGTCTGTTTCCGCCAGATTGTATCAAAGTCAATCTCAAGGTCTGTTTCAGCAACGTCGGACATGACCTTTGCGATGGCATAAGTCACGATGTTCGCGCGAAAGCCACCAGGATACCATTCCTGCTTTGGTACAGATTTTTCAAGATAACGAAATACAATGAGTTTCGCGACTAAGTGGCGAAACCAAGTCCTGTCGAATTGCTTTTCACTTCGAATCCATGCGGCTCCAATTTCTTGTGCAAACGCTCCAAAGTTTTTCTGCGCCCCCTTACTAACGACATCAGGGCGCATTCGGAAGCTCATCTCAACTTTCGCAAGATCAGTTTTTACAAAGTATTGCGACTTAGGATTCTCCCAGTCGAAGCGTCTTCTTGCTGCTTGAGTTAGTTTCGAGCGTTCGACGAGATACTGCCCTCTGGCTCTTTCGTAGAACCACTTGGTCTCACGATTGGTTCCCTCGGCCGCAGGGGCCAGAACACGCCGCGAATACTCTTCCATGCGCATGTGGAATGGGTGGTTTGAGAAGAAGTCGGCAGCGCTAACCTTGTTCTGACTGTTGGCATACTTGGAAATGTTAGGAACTAGTTCTTCTGAAGCGTGTTCGGGAACCACCGTTAGCTTCATTTGCACGAAGACGTCTTTCAGCGTTTCAGGTGACGTCTTTCTGGCCGCGTGTAGCGAGGCAGTAGTTTGGCCACCATTTACGATCTGGAGGTTTTCAGCCGACGCGATTTTGAGACCTTCGGATGTGTTCTCTAGCTCCACACTGTCTGCAGTAGCACTAAGCCCGTTGTTATAACTGAAGAACATTTCTGGTTCGTTTTTAATGGTGTCTCGGATGCCCCTATTGACCGCACCACGCGCCTGCAGAAAGCTCCTGACATTAGACTCGAGCAAGCGCGACCCCCACTTTTCGTAGATGTCCGCGAGTTGTTCACCACTAACCACAGCAAGGTAACTTTGGAGTGCTTCGCCGCCTGCCGACGCAGCGAGTGCAGGGATTGAACTACCGAAGTCTTCGGAGAAATTCACAGTGAGTTTTTCTCGAAGCTGTCCTGAAGTTTCATAACGGTGGAACCGACTCAGATCCCAAATGTTGTAAGTCACCGGCACGTTAGCAATCGTTCCAGCGAGAACGGCATCGGTTCTTGCACTGTAAACATCGTTGGTGACAATAATCAGTTTTACCTTCGCGATTGAACTCCACGCTGCCTCAATAGTACTTGCTGCTCCTGCCTCAAGGCTGCCTTCCGGAAGTTCACTAACAAGCTTTCCGCGGCGTGCGGCTGCAACGAAATTCACCAGATGAGAGAAGCGCTTTTTTGCTTCGGCTGCGTTGATTTTTCGAAGTGATGAGCCTGAATGGTAGTCGCACACGATCACGCTTAGAATGTTCTCTGCTTCCTTCGGATTCCCGCCAATGGCGTCAATTCTGAGAGTCTTCCCGCCAGCGGTGCCGCGAAAACCAACGCGGTCGAGCGTGACGAGCTCACCTTCGGCCTCCAGTTGAGCCCCCATACGTTCCAGAAAGGCACTCTCAACATCGATTCCCGCTTGGCTGGCCTCACACTTAAGCTGTGCGTCCAGAAAATCGAAATACTCTTGAATTTGTTCCATGTTCCCTTCCACAATTTTTTCTCAAACACAAAGACCCACACGCAAGTGGATCTCCGCTCACGTGTTAGTGGCGACGCAAGAGAACTCTTGCCCCTTAGGTTAATGCGCAGAATTCAGCCAATAGTTGTTCTTCTTCACATAAATGTGAGATCATGATGTCACAATTTCAATGAGTTGGCCAAAAACAAAAAGAAATTGGCTGAATTTAACAAATGAGGGTAATCGCCAATAGATCGTGCTTAAGCCCCGTTCGTCGAGACTCTGTCGCAGCAATCACAACGAACTACTTGAGCCGCCTAAACAGCTTTACTGTTCGGTATGCTGTTTTGAGGCTTTGCTGCGCCAGAGGGTTTCTAGGGATCAACGCCAAGAACTGTCCTGCCACACGCCGTGAACAACATGAGGTCTACGAGTTGGCTGACCCTCTGGCTGAGACACTCTACAGCATGCCACCAACTGAGCGGTTCGGATACATGGAAGAGCTGGTCCAGTTGGCTCGGAGCGGTGACTGTCCGAAGCTCCGCAGGATCTTGATCAATCCCGCGTTCATTCGTCCAAACCCAAGGGATGACCACCTGTTTTGGCGGGGTTCCCCCGAATTCTGCACTATCGCACAAGCCGCTGATCGTTACTGCCGAAATTCCCCGTGGCAAGCTTCTGTGGCTAATGCAAGCGCCCCGCTGATTGGTAGGGCCCTAACATTTTTTGGCACAAACATCTGCAACGTAGCTGTCGTTCCCCATCTGACGGTTTCTTAAAGATCTACCCAAAGGTGAGGGCGGCGGAGCTAATACGTTTTTTGGATGTTGCGAACCATGAGCGTATTGAACTAGCGTCGGGTACGCATTTTTTAAACCCAAAAATACAAATGACCACAGAGGCTCTTGAAAGTGACCGGACAGGAACATATCGAATTCCGACCACGAGCGCGTTTGCTGCAGTTGCTGGGAGATCAGTTGATTAGAAGCCCTAGGTTGGCCGTTTTTGAGCTGGTTAAAAACTCGTACGATGCAGACGCAACCCAAGTGGATGTTCGAATAGATGGTCTGGGAGGCGGGGCTCCTTCAATCAGCGTACGCGACAATGGCGTTGGCATGTCTGCGGAAACGATCAGAGATATTTGGTTCGTCCCGGGCCACGATCACAAAGAAAAACAAAAGCAGAGTGGTATACGCACCAAGCTCGGGCGCGCGCCTGTGGGTGAGAAAGGCGTCGGGAGGTTTGCCGCCCATAAACTCGGAAATACAATAAGATTAGTATCCCGAACGGAGGGCGCAGACGAGGTTTTCTTGGAGATCGACTGGGCGGACTTAATGAAAAGCGAGTTTCTCAGCGAAGCCAAAGCAGTAATCGCAACTCGTGAACCGGAAGTGTTTCTTGGAAAAGATACAGGCACATTAATTGAGATCGGTGAACTGCGTGATAAAACTTGGAGCAGAGGCGATCTAAGAAGGCTAAGGCGAGATATTACGTCTATCTGCTCTCCATTCGATGCACCTGGCGAGTTCGATGTTTTGTTTTCCGTTCCTGGTCGCGAGAAAGAATTTGAAGATATCCCCGACACTTCGGAAATTCTCAAAAGAGCACCATGGCATTTTCAGTTTGAGTTTGATGGTGAGAATTTTTCTTGGAGTTACCGCTTCAATCCACCTGCAGCCCTCTCAACAAGGATTGGGAGTAGGTCTAAATCCTCTGAGGATGGGGCTGCCCTAATTGTTGATCCAATATCGACAATTTCAGGCGAAGAAACAATCGTAGCCGACAATAACACAATCGAAGGGATTGGCCCGGTTTCTGCTGAGTTTTTTGCATTCGACAGAGGCCAAGAGCTTTGGAAATTGCAACCCGAGAAGCAATTGGTTTTCCGTTTTCTAGATGAGAACGGAGGAGTGCGCGTTTACCGGGACGGAGTTAGGGTTTACAACTATGGCGAGGAAGACGACGATTGGTTGGCCTTGGATTACCGACGGTTCATGGCACCCTCTTTGCGGATCAGCCGCAACATAGTAGTTGGTGCGGTTTCGATTGATCAGTTATCCAGCACAGCCCTAAAAGACAAAACTAATAGAGAGGGTTTCGTTGAAAACGAAGCGTTGGACAGGCTCCGAAAGGTGGTTCTTGGGGCATTCCACATTTTCGAAACTGAACGTTCTCTCGACAAAGAAGCCATCAGAAAAACCGAAAGAAAGTCTGTCCAAGTCGAAGCAGATAAAATTCAGGACCCAATTGCCGAAATTCGGACTATCGCAAAAAAAGAAAAGGTGGCGGAGAAGATTGAGCCTAGCCTTGTGCGCCTCGAAAAAAACTACAATGAGTTGCGTGAAACCATGCTTCAAGCGGGGTTGTCAGGCCTCGGGTTGGCCACCGTATTTCATGAGATACAGCACGGAGTAACTGCGTTGCTGCGCCGCGCGAAATCCGGTGCGTCAGTTAATGAAATCGTCGTCCAAGCCCAAGAGCTCGAACAACTACTGCATGGTATTTCAGGCCTGTTACGCAAAGAAGAAAAGGCTGAGTTGGAGGCTGTCGACCTCGTGAAAAAGGTCAGGCAAGCGTCACTTATTCGGTTTAGAAGCCATCGCGTCCAACTAGTCAGTCCATTGCTGCACGGCGTTCAAGATAGCTTCAAAATACGGATAAACAGTCGTTTATTCGTTGGGGCGGTTACGAACTTGTTGGACAATGCCTTCTATTGGCTGCGAGCCAAGTGGCCATCCAAACCTGCAGGCCAAGAAGATAGCCCTCGGAAAATCTTTATCGGGGCCAGCGACGATTTTGAGGCCGGTCCTGCGCTTGTGATTGCCGATACTGGGCCGGGATTTCAGGATGATCCGGAAACGCTTGCTGAACCGTTCTTTACAAGACGCCCGGATGGGATGGGCCTTGGGCTATACTACACAAAACTGGTTATGGAATTGTCTGGTGGAGAGGTCGTTTTTCCCGAAAAAGAAGATGTCGACATCCCCCAAGAATTTGATGGCGCAGTTGTTGCATTGGTGTTTCCAGAAAAATGATACTACAGCCAGCTAGAATTGTATTGATTGACGATAATTCCAAGCATCTCAGTGCAATTGCTGATGCACTTGGCTTATTGGGATCGGCTTCACTTTCCTTCTTGTATTCAGGCGACATTCCTGAACCCAACATTCTTGCCGGTGCACGCTTGGTTTTTTGCGATCTACACTTGAACACTGACGCAATGACTACTGATGGAAAAGCCGAGTGTAGTCACATTGTTGGGATGCTGGACGCGGCAATTTCGGAGCTTCATGGGCCCTACCTGCTTATTATCTGGTCTCAATTTCCGGATAGGATTGAGAGCTTGTCAGGTTATCTTGAAGAACTTGCGCCAGCAAAGCGCCCTTTCCACCACACCTGCTTGGACAAAAACCATTTCATTGACGTGGCGAACGGAACCGCTTTGGAAGGGAAGGATCTTCCCGGTGAGATCCAGAGCACAGTTTCCGACCAGCCAGGATTGGCTGCAATGCTGAGTTGGGAACAATCCACTTCGTATTCAGCTGCTCAGGTTACAAATCGCCTTTGGCAACTAAGCTTGGACACTAGCAGCAAGAACCCCGATCAAGCTCTATGCAAGACGCTTGGAAAATTGGCTGCCGGTGCAGCCGGAATTTCCTTTGGCACGGCCATGCCAGGGCGGAGTGTATTGGAGGCATTGGTGCCCCTTCTCGCGGACCAAATTGAGGCCCAAGGAGTTGATGAAGCGCTTTGGACAGAGGCGGTTGATGTCGAAAATCGGAATGGTGGCGCTGCGTCAGAAGCTTTGTACACTGCGCTTCATGTAGAGGTTCCAACAGGTTACGGTGCTGATAAACGAGGCTCTGCCAGCCCATTAGAAGGATGTTTTCCGGACGATCATTTCACAGGCGTTTTCGGTTTCAAAAAAACGGATTTGCTGATGGATTGTGGCTACCTGCAAAAGGATGAGGAAAACTCCACCAAAAAAACACTGCGTGGAAAGCAAGTGAGGAGGCAGTCAAAGCTGCCAAGTGGTTTCTTGTTCAAGTGAATGCGGCCTGCGACGAAGCTCAAGATCACCCAGGTCTCCTGCCTTATTGTTTGGCGTTTACAGTCCCTTCTAATGTATCACGAAAAAGGAACCCAAAGGGTAGCGTCGAGACTACTAGGTCGCTTTTCCTTGAAAACACAAAAGTTGAGATGTACTTGCTCGGGCGCTTTATAGTCAGCTTGCCCGCTGAACGCGCGAAAGAACTCCAGCCGGAATTTAGGATTAGAGCGGCCCTTTTGGATAAGCTTGTTTTTGGTTTGCGAACGAACGCGGCACGATTGGGGGTCACAGAACCTGGTTAACTTCCAACGGCTAAGCCGATTGCAAGATTGTAGCTTTGAGGGTTTCTCTCATCACAGGCAGGCATTCGTTGCTGACCAAGCATACCGCGCAGTTGCCGAATACAAGCATCACTTAATCATCATTTCAGCTGTAGATATAACCAGAATTCTCGATGAGAAAAACCTTGAGAACAAAAGCAAGTTAAACGCTTGGCTCACACAGTTTTTGGAATGACGTTTAGCACTGAATTCACTCCCGTTAGAACAAGTGGCGAAGCTGCGGGGAGCTCTGAACATACTGGCCGAACCATCCACAGTTAAATCAGCGTGAGCGCTTGGACTTGTGGCCAATGAAGGCAGGCACCCTCTGGCGAGGTTTCGCATGCGATCCTGCTATCTGATATTTAGCGCTGATTGGGTTCCACCATTGCGATAGATTAACCATCTAGGTGATCTTCTGCTTTGTCTGAAGCGTCTTCAGCTTCGACCGCCCCCTCCAACAACAACATGATCAAGGACCAACTCATGGACCAAGCATTTGCTTTGGCCACTGGGTCGGCTTGTGCTTTGCGGCATGGGTCAGGCTCGGTGGTACAAACACCATTAAGACCTCCCTATAGCGATTGTACCAGCTACGGCTCAGGCGACTTGGCTAACGCGACGACTACCTCCTTGCTGGAAGAACTGGCTCTACGTGGAGGGGGTCCTACGTCGCAGGATGTCGCTACAGCCCTGCGAGAACTCGTCGCTAAGATGGCTGCTATGGCTGACGGGACAGCCCCGCCCAGCTTCTTCCTCTCCAGCCTTGATCCCGGTGTCGGGAAGACCACGACGCTGATCCACTTCGTCCAACAGCTTCTGAGGTCGCAACAACATGAAGACGTAGCGGTCCTGCTTTGCGTCTCCCGACTGGAAGAGATTGTCCGGCTGGTCGAGGAGATGAACCTCGATGAGGGTGACTTCGCGGTCCTGACGTCAGAGGATGAGGTCAACCGGCTGAGTTCCACGCCGACAAGCGAGGCCCGTGTCTTGTTCACCACCCATGCGATGGTCATGAGCCGTTGCCGTGGTCGCCGCTTCGGGAATGCTGATGTCTTCCAGTACCGGGACAAGGTCCGCGCTGTCCGGTTCTGGGATGAGGCGATGCTGCCCGGCGAGGTGGTCTCCCTCAACACGGATCAGCTTGCGTCCTTACGTGACCCGCTGCGGTTCTCCCATCCCTCGCTGGCTCAGCTGGTCGAGGGTCTGGAGCGTGAGCTTGAGGCATCAGGTGGTCGAGGGACCTGTACATGGCCCGATGTCGAGGACGCCACGGGGATCAGCTGCTACTTGGCCAAGCGAGGTCTGGACCAGCGCCATGCCTCCTACCTCGACGACCTGTACGCTCTCTCAGGGCGATGCGTTCTCCTGCGCAAGTCCAACAACGCCACCACGGTCATCACCGCGCTCGACAGCCGAGACGCGATACCAGACGATCTGGCTCCCATGGTGATCCTCGACGCCTCTGGGCGTGTTCGTGCGGCCTATGAGCAATGGGAGAAGGCAGCAGGGAAGCTCGTGCGATTGCCCTCAGCGGCCAGAAGCTATCGGAACCTCACCGTCCACGTCATGGACAAGGGTTCAGGCAAGACCGCATGGATGAAGAACGGTGACGCTCTGGCTCAGGAAGTCACCCAGCTGATCGACAGCAAGCCCGAGGAGGAATGGCTGGTCGTCTACCACAAGGGGGTCAAGGGCGGGGCCATACCTGACCAGATCGGGGGGCTGCTCAGCACGAACCCGGACCGCGTCAGCTACCTCAACTGGGGCAAGCATCAGGGGACCAATGCGTTCCGGCACATCCAGAACGTCATCCTGGCCGGGTTCAACAACTACTCGGAGACCGACTACGAGCTGATGGCCCGGTACTACAGCGGCATCAAGAACAACCAGACGGTCGCTAAGTCTCTCGTGCGGGAGATCGAGGCGGGTGAACACATGCACCACATCCTGCAGGCGCTGTGTCGATCCGCAGTCAGGCAAGGCAGAGGTTCCGAGTGTGGTACTTGCAACGCCTACATCATTGCTCCGAAGCGTTCTGGCATCCTTGATCTCCTCCCCGTGGTCTTCCCCGGGTGCAGGGTTAAGACATGGAGGTCAACCAAGGTGAAGACCACAGGGAAAGTGCAGCAGGCGCTTACCTACGTGGAGATGCACTTCGACGACTACCCAGATGAACCGCTGCGGTTCTCCGAGCTGCAGTCAGAGCTGGAGATCACGTCATCGTCCAACTTCCGTAAGACCATCCGCGACCACGACAGCTTCAAGGCTGGACTGGAGGCTCTGGGCATCGAGGAGACCACCGTCGGCCACTACCCCCACCGCAACGCTCTGGCGAAAAGGCCCCAGTCCTTCGGTCCGGTGGAAGGCTCCAGCTACATCGCGGATGTTCGAGCCTGAAAAATGTGAGCGCCCTCCCCATGGGCGGGGCGTTCGCGCTTCCCCCATGCCCTATTCGTGGCCAACGGCTGCAGCGATGACCATGGAACCGCCGTAGCGGCGGCAATGTGAGTACGCCCCCGGGAACCGCACCGCAGCCTCGAACCGGTCACCGTAGACCATACCGTAGACCAGCTGGTGCCTGTTGACGAACAACCCCGACCTCGGATAGCCCTTGTTTTGCTGGAGCTACCAGCTGAGGAAGTGCCTGTAACGGGAGCCAAAGTGAGAAACCCCACCGCCCCCGGGCACCACTTCTAAAGCTAACTCATTGGTTTTGCTTCAGCTTTTAGCCGCTGCTAGGAGCCGTAGACCATGTCGGATGGTCGCTCTGCGCCTCTCTCAACTTTTGTGCTGGAATTGAGTTCCACCATTGATGACAGAAAACCTGTCTCAACTTCGCGGAAGGCCACGCGAAGGCAATCGCTACCGGCACAATGGAAAAGATACTATGTCTGAACAAGACAACGGCGTGGAAGTCGAAGCAATCAGAGAGAAGCACAGAGAAATGTCCTTGGTTTTACTCAAGTTGCGAATGGAGAACGACACCCTCCTAGAGTTGGAAAGTATTCTCGAAGTTTTTGACGGCGATATGTCACTCGACGATGCATTCAAAGTTCAATCAAAGTGCGTCAAAGAACTGGAAGAAAAAGTTATCCAGATGCAGTGATGTTTTCGAGGGAGGGTCTACGGCCCTTCCTCAACTCTCCGCCAAAAGCCTAACTGCAGTCTAAGTGGCTTTCTGCAGCCATTTACGTAAAACAGACAGTGGGTAACCATTGCCATAGCCTTGACCAACGCCTTCTGTTTGCCAGCCACCTATTTGGTCAACAACATCAGCCGGGCACTCAACGGCTCTGAGGCGATCCCGCATAGAGTGACGGAAACCATGCATCGTGCATCCTGCAGGTACGTGTTGCTTCATCCATTTGTTCAGTGCGGCACTGGCTGCATTAGCATTGGTTACGCTCGTCTTGTTGTACCTCGGGAAAGCGAACTGAGAGGTGGAGTCTTGGGCTAGGATGCGTTCTGCTGCCCATCGTGCTTCACCTTCCAGAGGAACATCGCGTTCGCTTCCTTTGGTCTTCAGGCGACGCCACGGATGGGGACGGACCCCGGCCATCAATACTCCATCCTCGCCACGAACAAAGTCCGCTCTGGTCATCCCAGCGGCTTCAGCCAAGCGCATTCCCGTATCCGACACCAATGCCACGAGCCAACGAAGATCATCATCCAGTTCCCTGCACTTCTCTTGGACGACAGCCAAAGCGTCAGCTGGGACAGAGGTGCGATCCGAGACACCAGCTGATCTGTCGTAGTAGACGCGAGAAAAGGGGTTGTTCAGGGTGAGCCCCTGTTCACTTGCCGCGAAGTTCGTCACAGCCCGGACGGTGCCGAAAACCCGCGTCATGCTGCTTCCGGCAAGGCCACGAGCAATCAACGCGTCGCGGAAGGCGTTAGCGTCGGCTTTGGTGTACGCGTCGAGGTGTTTGTCTCCACAGGCGTCGATCACATAACCGCAGGCCCTCTCAGCGGCCCGGTGGAAGGTCACAGGACGGCCCTTGCCCTTTAGCTGCAAGTAAATCCCCACGGCCTCAGACAAAAGAACAGATGATGAAGAGATAGAAAGCGGTGGACCAACGTCCTCTTGTCCTGCAGTCCGCTGCAGCCTCAGCATGTGCCTACCCGGCAGCTCTGCGTCACGGCTCCTCAGGTGGTACCAATACTCGTCTAGCTGATCCGCAGCTCTTCTGGCTCTGGCTTCTGCGATCTTTGGCGACTTTGTTCGCAGCGAATAAGCAATCCGAGGTGATGTGTAGTGGTCCCTCAGTTCTTTCGGGATACGACGGCTAAAGTAGAAAACTCCGTCTTTCACGAAGGTGAACGGGCGCGAAATGGTCTCCGACATGGTCTACGGCTCCTAGCAGCGGCTAAAAGCTGAAGCAAAACCAATGAGTTAGCTTTAGAAGTGGTGCCCGGGGGCGGAATCGAACCACCGACACGAGGATTTTCAATCCACTGCTCTACCCCTGAGCTACCCGGGCACGGGAACGACGTTTGCCGTTGGGTGGAGGCCTTCTATGACGTGCCAAAGGCGGTGTCCAGAGGCTTTTTCATCTTTTTGTTAATGCGTTCGGTCTGAAGTATTTTCTTCTTCGGAAACATCCATATCCAGATCTTCGAGGTCTTGAGAAGGCACCGCGTAGGAGCCGTTTAACCACTTGGCCAGATCCAGGTCCGCACAGCGTTTTGAGCAGAACGGACGATATCTTTGATCAGTCTCTGCCTCACAAAATGGACACTTCATGTCAGGGCCTCGGACAAAGGGACACGACCGCGTTTGCGCTGCAATTCATAGTGCCCCAGAGGCGTCCAGCCAACCAATGTCGTTTCTTCAGAGTCGGCCCGAAATGCGGCACGCAATGAAGTTTCGAAACCGCGTCGGTCCTTTTTGGGCATCGGGGCCAAATCCAGCGTAATTTGCCCGCCCAACCCGCGAACGCGCAAGGCCCGCGGTAGAGCTTTGGCACAGGCGAAGTTGGCTTTTTGTCCAGCCGCCATGGAGGTGTCGCTGCCAGTGTTCACATCGATCGCAATCAGGGCGCGGGTGGGTTCGATGTAAAGATAGCCGCCACCGGGCAGCGGCTCGGCAATGCCCTGGGCCTGATCCAGCGCGTCCAGGACACCGTGGTCTTCAAAACCACCAGGGGTAGTGACCACTTCGGCCGGGTCCGTCCAATCACGCCAGGCAAGCGTGTGGGGGGTGTCGCCTTCGACAAGACGGGCAATATCCGAACCTCCATCGGACAAAACACCTGCGGCTGTTTCGGCCATTTCGGCGATGTCGTCGCCAATGTCGCCGTCATCCATGCCAGCACAGGACGAGCGAATGATCAGGCCATGTTCGGATACGCCCATTTCCCTGTGCGCAATTTCCAATAGGCGATCGCGCTCGTCCTCATCCCGGATGCTGCGCGAGATGTTAAGACCAGGCGCATCGGGTGTGACGATTGCATATCGGCTTTTGAACAGAACCTTCGAGGTAACTGGAATGGCCTTACCGGGTTCGGCGTAGCCCGTAACTTGGACCAACAGCATTGCACCCGGCGCCAAACCTTTGACCTGGCGCAGAAATGCGGGGCCGTCGGGGGTGCTCAGGAACATACCGCCCTGGCCTTTGACCGGGCGGTCGGCGCGGGCGCGGTAAATCGTACCGGGAGCCGGAGCGTTGCCCGCGATCAGAAAGTCTTCGAGCTTGCCATCCACCATCAGCGCCGCAGCTTCGCGGTCATTGAGGTGGTCTAGAACGATGGTGCGGCCCTTCATGTGTGCTCCTGATACAAGGGATACCCTGCGGCCTGCAACAGGCCTGCGGCTTCCGAAAGTGGCAAGCCCACAATACCGGTGAACGAGCCGCTGATCCATGGGATGAAAGCCCCAGCAGGGCCTTGGATGGCATACCCACCCGCCTTGCCCTGCCAATCATTGGTGGCGAGGTAGGCGTTGATTTCTACGTCCGACAGGCGCTTGAACTTGACCTGACTGACCACGTCACGTTCCCACAGATTATCACCGCGTCGCACCGCAACAGCGGTGATCACACGATGGCGGCGCCCCGAAAGAGCGTGCAGGAACTCAGCAGCTTCGCCTGCGTCAGCAGGCTTGCCCATGATCCGACGACCCAGGGCCACAGTGGTGTCAGCGCAGAGCACGAGGTCATCTGGCGCCGCCTCGACCGCCCTCGCCTTTTCTCGTGCAATACGGATGCAATAGGGACGAGGCAGTTCCCTCTTCAGGGGGTCTTCGTCAATATTGGGGGGCGGACGGCATCGGGCTGCACGCCAAGCTGCGCCAGCAGGTCCAACCGCCGCGGGCTGCCCGATCCGAGAATGAACGCCATAAGGCTGGCGTTACTTGAAGCGATAGTTGATCCGACCCTTGGTCAGATCATAGGGGGTCATTTCGACCTGAACTTTGTCGCCAGCCAGAACACGGATGCGGTTCTTGCGCATCTTGCCTGCCGTGTGTGCGATGATCTCATGGCCGTTTTCCAGCTCGACCCGAAACGTCGCATTCGGCAGGAGTTCCTTCACGACACCGGGAAATTCGAGCGTATCTTCCTTGGCCATGTTGTCTCCATCTAAATGTTGCACCCGCAGAATCCGCGGGCCGTGCGCTTAAATGAGCCTATTACCCCCTAATTTCAAGGCCCCAATCGCTCAAACAAGGGTGTTTGTGACCGAATTGACCCGGCTGTCCTGTTCTTCCCAGTGGGTTCGGTTCAAAACCACGCCATCAGCCCGCACATGGGCAATGGCATCCATGTCGACCTCGGCATAGGTCCAGGCGGGGTGGTTCAGGGTACCTTCGGCCAGAACACCGGTCATGGGAAAGCCGGTATCGGGCGGCCCGAATATGCCGCCCATCCCTGTGTTCACATCCACCGCCTCCGACCAGGGCGCTTCACCCACCAACGACGCCATGGCACTGACGCATTGGTTCTCCAAGGCCCGCGCCATCGCCCCGATCTCGCACCCGCCAATAGCCCGCCAACGCCTCGGTGCAGGACGGGATCAGAAGGATTTCGCATTCGCTAAGTTCACGCCCGAGAAGAGGAAATTCACTGTCATAACAGATGAGTACGCCAATCTTGCCCAGGGTGGTTTCAAAGATTTGCAGCCCATCACCAGGCACGACATTCCAAGGGTCACGTTCGAACCGGGTCATGATCTGTTTGTCCTGATGCCCGCGCTTGCCGTTTGGCGCATAGAGCGTGGCGCGGTTGACGGGCCTATCGTAGCCATCGTTGACGGGAGCCGAAGCCCCCAAGATGTGAACACCGTGTTCGGCCGCCAGTTTCTGATGCAAATCATGCACCGGCTCCATCCTGTCAGAAACCGCATGCAAAGACTGCTCAAGATCCGCAGCCACATTGGCACCAGCCAGAGTCGATAACTCCATCGCACCATATTCGGGGAACACCAGTAGATCAGCCCCCTGCCCGGCGGCGTCACTGACCCAGGTGGCGATCTTGTCTTCGTAGTGGGACCAACTGTCGAGCCAGTCGAGCGGATAAGCGGCGGTTGCAATCTTCATGGGTTGAGCTCCCTGCGTATTGCCGCGAGTTAAGACCAGAGACGGCGACAAACGCAACGCCCCTGATATGCACCGACCCTGAATTTTGCGAATCTTAGGTTAACGGCGTTGTGGGGGTGCATTTGGCGACGGTGACATCCGTGCACAGGGCGTGCACCACCCGTGCACCGGGACATCCCGATGTCGCAGGAATGGGACGGGTTAACGCAACGCACGGGCAAAAGGTCACCAATAGGTAAAGCCTGACCGCCAACATTTATCGTCCTGCTCCCGCTCTGCCTTCTCACTCCAAAGCGCTCCCGCCTGTCGTCGATGTTTCTGGAGAAGCACCTCCTCCCGTTGGGCCGGGCGATCATGGGCGTGAACTTGTTCACCCCGCTCAATTCGATTTCGTTAAACAGAATTATCCGAACGCCCCTGCAATGGGGGCCCTCAACGCCGTCACCTTAAAGATCGCGTATCCAGAATTGCAGCGGCTTTGCCGTCTCAGTCAATTCACCCAGATCTTTCCATGAAAACTGCGCCACCACACCGTCCAGTTTGCGATACCCACGCGCTGTCCAGAAGGGATCAAGCGGAGCATAATCCTTTGGCCGGTCAGGGTGATCAGCGGGACGCTGCACTCCGCAGAACGCGACTTTGCCAAATCCCAGCGCGCGTGCGTGAGTTTCGCGCAGGTCAAAGAACCGGTGCCCCACGCCCTGCCCGCGGTAGTCGGGCAACAGCACGGATTCGGCGCAATAGAAGATGTCGTTCAGGTTCAATCCCGCATCCGAAAAGGCCGCAGCGAAATCGTCTGCGTGATCGGACAGCGGTGTGCCCGTAGATGCGCCGATCAGCCTGTCGCCGTCGAAAGCCCCTACCAGAACCGCACCCGTACTGGTGCGGTAGGTTTGCAGGTAATCGCGCTCATACGCCAGATCACCATCATAGAGGTAAGGGAAGGCCCGAAACACGGCGATCCTCAGGGCCGCCACATCATCCAACGCAGCCGCGAGTGCTGCACCGGTCAGGACGCGGACGTCCGTGACCTTAGCCATTTGATACCTGTTTCACCCAATCCGCCAGATTGTAGTAGGTGGTGACGCGGGTGATCTTGCCATCCTTCAGATCAAAGAACGATCCCGCTGGCAGGCGATAGCTCTGGCCGTGCGCTTCGGGCAGGCCTGCGTCGGTTTGCAAATAAGTGCCGTTGACGATGTATTCTGCCGACGCACGGGTGCCGCCTGCTGCGTCGAACACCACCATATCGGTCAGCTCTTCTTTGTAGCAGCGGTTCATATGCGCACAGAAATCCGAAAATTTCGCGCGCCCGACCCGGATCTGGCCCTCGTTCACATGGTGGGCCACATCATCGGACAGGCAGGACAGCATTGTGTCCACATCGCCTGCGTTGAAAGCTGCAAAGTAGCGTTTGACGGTGTCGTTCATATCATCTCCGTTGGTTCGCCCCAACGATCCTTGAGATGCTGAATGATCTGATCGCGGGTTTGCCTGTAGCTGTTTAGCTTGTCAGCCCGCGTCTCGCCGAGCCCAGTAGGGTCCATTATTGGCCAATATTCGACATCAAGGTGAAAATATCGCGTAAGTTCCAGCGCCCGGCGTTGGCTGGCAGGCGATAGCGCGACAACCAGATCGAAGGAACTGAGATCATCGCCCCATTGTTCCATCATGTCGAAGGAACGTGACCTGTGGCGGCTGAGCTCGACATCCATTTCTTGACATACTGCAATCGAAAACCCGTCGATCTCCATGTCATTGTGGACGCCTGCGGACTGAACATAGGTGTCCATCCCATAGTATTTTTTCATGATCCCCTCGGCCATCGGGGATCGCACCGCATTGTGGTCACAGCAAAACAGAACCGATTGCGGACGCGGCAACACCACCTGTCAGCCTCCGAAGTGCAGCACGCAGATCAGCGTGAACAAGCGACGGGCGGTGTCGGTGTCGATGTCGGCCTTGCCTTCAAGCCGTTCCTGCAGGACACGGCTGCCTTCGTTGTGGATTCCGCGCCGGGCCATATCAATGGTTTCGATCTGGCTGGGTGGCAGGGTTTTTACCGCGTTGAAGTAGCTTTCACAGATCTGAAAGTAGTCCTTGACCACCTGACGAAACGGACCAAGCGACAGGTGGAACTCGGCCGCCTTGTCCTCGGCTTCGGTTGCCACGTCGAACACCAGTCGCTTGTCGCGGATCGACAGATTGAGGTGATAGGGACCGTCGGGAATCGACCGATCCTCGCGCTTGGGCAGGGTAAAGCTGTTCTCTTCCAACAGGTCGAACATTGCCACCTTGCGCTCCTGTTCGATCTCGGGCGTCGGAGGAGGCAGATTGCGATCGTCCAGTTCGATTTGACTGATGCGGTTCATCGTCTCAAAATCTCGGTCAGCGTAAGTTGCGGACGGTCCTACATGAACACGCCAGCAGGGGCAACGCCCGGTTTCCTTTGCCTTGTTTCACTGTGCTGCGTGCAACATCAAGGGCACGAAACCTCACCCATGATCACCTTGGCGCTCAGACCCGGATCGCCCGTGTTGGTGCCGGTCTGACGTCGCAGCGCCGCCACGCGGTCCACAAGTTGATCGCACGCGAGCATCTGCCCCCGGTCCTAACGGATTTTGAAGCGATGCCCTTGGGCCTGCATCTGCGGATCAATACGCGGACCCAAAGGGGAAGGGTCGGGTTAGCGGTTCAACGCGTCCAGGCGTACCTTGACCGACAGCCCGTGCGCCTCAAGGCTCTCGGACTGCGCAAGCTTTTCAGCCGCAGGACCGATGGCGCGCAGAGCTTCAGGCGTCATTTTGCTGAGCGTGGTGCGCTTGAGGAAATCCATCACCGACAAGCCGGACGAGAACCGCGCCGAGCGCGCCGTCGGCAGCACGTGGTTCGGCCCACCCACATAGTCACCGATGGCTTCAGGCGTAAACTGACCGAGGAAGATCGCCCCCGCATGCACCGTTTTCTGGCTGAGCGCATCCGGATCAGCCACGCAAAGCTCCAGGTGTTCAGGCGCAATCCGGTTGGACAGGCTTGCAGCTTCATCCAGGTCTCGCGCCGTAATGACAGCACCAAAATCACGCCAGCTCGGACCGGCGATGGAGCGACGTTGCAGGGAGGTGAGACGTTGCTCGACGGCTTCGCCAACGGCGCGGCCAAACGCAGCATCATCGGTGATGAGGATCGATTGCGCGCTTTCGTCGTGTTCCGCCTGGCTCAGCAGGTCGAGCGCGATCCAGTCGGGGTCGTTGTCCTTGTCGGCGATCACCAAAATCTCGGACGGGCCTGCGATCATGTCGATGCCGACCTTGCCGAACACGCGGCGTTTTGCGGCCGCCACAAAGGCATTGCCGGGGCCGGTGATCTTGTCCACCGGCGCGATGCTTTCGGTGCCATAGGCCAGCGCGGCAATCGCTTGTGCACCGCCGATGCGATAAATCTCGTCCACACCCGACAAACGCGCAGCCAACAGGACCAGCGGGTTGATCTGACCATCCGGTGTGGGCACTGCAATTGCCAAACGCTCGACGCCAGCCACTTTGGCCGGAACGGCGTTCATAAGAACCGACGACGGGTACGACGCCAATCCGCCCGGCACATAAAGCCCGGCTGCCGAAACCGCAGACCAGCGCCAGCCCAACGTGGCGCCGCTGTCGTCCGTCCAGCTGTCATCCGCTGGCATTTGACGGCTGTGATAGGCCCGGATGCGCGCAGCGGCGAGTTCCAGCGCCTCGCGCTCCGCGTCCGAGACCTGCGCAATCGCATCGTCAACCTCAGCCGCCGAAATCGCCAGCGTCTCGGGCGACAACGTCATCCGGTCGAACCGTTGGGTCAACTCGATCACGGCCGCATCGCCGCGGGCGCGGACGTCCGCGATGATCCCTGCAACGACATCATCCACATCCGGGCTGTCTTCGCGCTTGGCGCTCAGCAGCTCTGTAAAGGCCTTTTCAAATTCGGGCTGCGTGGTGTCGAGGAACTTTGGCATCGGCGTCTCCTTTGCCGGTCACATACCCGGCCCCACCTTCGGTCTCAACCCGTAGCCGCGCCTTGCGGCAAAGGGCCCTGCTCATAGCCTCTTGGTCATGTGCATTTCGTCACCTTCCTGCACCCACCCGTGACGCTTGTAGAATTCAAGCGCGGTGGCGGTGCTTTTCAGGCTGGCCTGGGTAAACCCAACCTCTCGCAAGTGGCGTTCTGCCTGAGACAGTAGCGCCGTGCCAAGCCCACGCCCTACCGCCCAAGGGTCGACGTACAGAACCGACACCTCACCATCGGGCGAGGTCCCGGCAACGGCGCAAAGCCGACCATCCAATTCTGCCACCCAGAGAAGATGCGCGCCGTTCAACCATTGCCTTATGCCTTCGGGGGATTTGTTGGCTGTCCATTCGGCGATCCGGTCAGGATCGCCCTTATGATCGGCCTCGCAAAGCTCGGTGATCGAGCGGGTCAGGACAGCGCTCATGTCAAAGACGTCAAAGATCGTGGCCGGGCGCACAACCCGACCAAGGGGCATTGCGCCAAACGTCTGCGAAATACCCCGCTTGTTCTGCATTTATTCGGGGTGAGTAGGAACGTTTTTAGATGGCGCCACATAGGGCCGTGTTACGTCCTTGAGGGAAACCTCGAGCGCTTCGACCTGCAGGCGGATCGCTCCATCCCCGGCAAGTGTCAGCAGAACCTGCCCCGCGCCATCCTCTCCGGGTTCGAAATCTACTGAAAGCAGCGACAGAACCATGTCCTTGTCCGAGCGGTCGATGCCCTGGCTGGCCACCTTGAGAACGGAGTCGACCACGAGCATTGATTGTACCCGTTCAAACGCGCGTCCTCGTTTTCGTGCGGCGTCCTCATCCTCCCACCGGAAACGGTTCAACAGTAGTGCAAAGCGCCGCTCGGCCGGACGCCAGGACATTTCTGTAATCGGAAAAACCGCATCTTGTGTTAGGGTCGAGACGACCTTGAGGTCTTCGACATCCAACACACCCAGGTTTAGTGGCGCCTCGCGCCCGTCTTCGAATGTTGCGTCTGTCATCAGCCCTTGATCCGTTCGATTTTTGCACCCACGCCTTCGAGTTTGCTGACCACATGCTCATACCCGCGGTCCAGATGGTACACCCTGCTCACCACGGTTTCACCCTCCGCAGCAAGCCCGGCCAGAATAAGCGAAACGCTGGCCCGCAAATCGGTGGCCATCACTGGCGCGCCTTTAAGCCTTTCGACACCAGTTACGGTGGCAGTACCACCGTGTACTTCGATCTGCGCCCCCATGCGCGTCAGTTCTGGCGCATGCATGAACCGGTTCTCAAATATCTTTTCTTCCAGCACACTGGTCCCTTCTGCAGTACACAGAAGCGCCATCATCTGCGCTTGTAGATCAGTAGGGAAACCAGGGAAAGGTTCGGTGGTTACGTTCACCGCCTTTACCGTTCCATTGCGCCGTTTGACCCGCAGCCCCAAATCGGTTTCGTCAACCTGAACCCCGGCGGCGTCCAGCTTTTCGACAAAGGCTCCGACCAATTCCAGTCGTCCGCCCAACAATTCAACCTCCCCACCGCAGATCACCGGGGCAAGCATATATGTACCCAACTCGATCCGGTCGGTTACGACCTGATGGGTGGCCCCATGCAATCGGTCAACACCTTGAATTTCAATAGTCGACGTACCTTCGCCGGAAATCTGCGCGCCCATCTTTCGCAAACAGGATACCAGATCCACGATCTCGGGCTCACGGGCAGCGTTCTTAAGTACGGTCGTGCCCTTGGCCAGCGTGGCGGCCATGACGATATTTTCGGTAGCTCCGACCGAGGCAAAGCGCATTTCGTGCACAGCCCCCTTGAGACCACCTCTTGCAACCGCGTGTAGGTAGCCATCCTTGAGTTCGATCTCGGCGCCGAGAGCTTCGAGCCCCTCGACGTGCAAATCCATCGGCCGAGCGCCGATGGCGCACCCGCCGGGCAAAGAAACAACGGCCTGCCCCATCCGGGCCAGCATCGGCCCGAGCACAAGGTTCGAAGCGCGCATCTTGCGCACGATATCGTAGTCCGCCGTGTGACTGGTCAGGTTGTGGCTGGACATGGCAATAACCTGCCCGTCCTGCAACGTTGAGACCTCGGCACCCAACGACTGAAGCAGGGCCGACATGGTCTTGATGTCGCTGAGTCGAGGCGCATTTGTCAGCGTCAGCGGTTCCTCGCTGAGCAATGTGGCTAAGCATCAACGTCAAGCAGGCGTTCTTTGCGCCCGCAATCGGGATCTGGCCGCTCAGCGCGCCATTTCCTGTCACCAGAATCGAATCCATCTGCCCTACCCTTCGCTTTCTTTGTTGCCGTTGTCCTGTACCAAGCGCGCCTTGGCTTGCGCTTTGCGCCGACCCAGGTTTGCCTTAAGCGCCGCCTTGAGCCTGTCTTCGCGCGTGGCGCCGGTATTGGCCTTTTTTTGGGGTGTTTCTTTGTCTGCCATGACCCTTCTGTACAGGAGTGGAAAAAACCGTCCAGATGCCCTTGCACCCCGTTTCGTTTGAAGCTAATCACCCGCTCACGGCGCTGCTGTAGCTCAGAGGTAGAGCACTCCCTTGGTAAGGGAGAGGTCGAGAGTTCAATTCTCTCCAGCAGCACCATGGAATCCCATACAAATCAAATTCTTGCAGCGAGATAACAAGCTGCTGAGATTTATTTGCGCGGACCAATGCGGGAACAACCAGGCAGAATACTGCAGAGATCCGTGCAAAACCCGTCTAAATTTTCGATGGATGTTCGTAAGCGTTTCATCTGGCTTCAGATTTCACCTCTAAACTCACCCAGCCCGCTAATGGTATGAAAGACCTACAGTTTTTTGGTTGGAGGCAAATGCGCAAGATTCCGAAGTCTGGAGGTTCACGATCCGACAAACTCCTTATGACAGAAATATTTGGCCGGAAGGGCTAAAACGCGAGGTTTTGAGGCGCATTCAGAAGGAGTGGCAGCGGCTTGGCTTCTGAAATTGGAGCTCATCATTGAACCTCCCCCACTGAAGAGGTCCGCCCCTACCTGTCACAGACGCCGTAGGATAATTCCGTCCGGGGTAAGCGGAGGCACGTCCTTCACACGATTTGTGCACAAAGCCTTTAGCCTTTGAAAATTTGGTTAGGCGAAATTTCTCGTCCGGCTAAGGGAAACCCCCAATGGCGGGATGTGAACGAAAGGTTTACCAATATTGTTATGGACACCGACAACACCCCCCTCATGTTGGTCACTCCTACCTTTGAGGGATCGGTCAATTTTGGGCCGGTCCCTCAACCCTCACCTTGCAATGCCATCGAATTTTAGCGTGTGATGTTCAGCCGCCCTTGAGGCGCTGCATCAGGTAGACTTCGCTGTCGGGGCTGACCGGTTCGGTCAATCCACTTGCGATGATGCGCCCGTCCACAGCCACAGATACACCGGCCTCGATCGGGCCTTGCAGCTGTGGATAAGCTTTGACGAGGGCCGACAGGACCTCGCCGACGGTGGAGGCCTCGACCTCCACCATCTGTTTGCCGCCGGTCAGGCTACGCAAACCGGACCAGAGGTTGACCTCAACCATCCGCTTTGAGCGCCGCCAGAATGCGCGGCGGCGACATTGGTAGCTCGTGCATCCGCACACCTGCGGCCCGTGATACCGCGTTGGCAATGGCCGCCAAGGGAGGCACGATGCCGGTCTCGCCTACACCGCGCACACCGTAGGGGTGGCCGGGGTTAGGAACCTCGACGATCACTGTGTCGATCATCGGCAGGTCCGAAGCGACGGGAATGCGATAGTCAAGGAACACGGCGTTCTGCAGACGCCCATCTTCGCCATAGATGTATTCCTCGTTCAGCGCCCAACCGATGCCTTGTGCGGCACCGCCTTGGAACTGACCTTCGACATAGGCCGGGTGAACCGCTTTGCCGGCGTCCTGAATGACGGTGTAACGCGGGATGGATGTCTTGCCGGTTTCCGGGTCAACCTGCGCGTCCACGATGTGCACGCCAAACGACACCCCTGCCCCTTCGGGCGTGGCCTCGAAGTGGCCTGAGATCGGACCACCGGTTGCGCCCATGTCTGCAGTGATGTCGGCCATCGCCAGCGGCTCAAAGTCACCCGCGTTGGGACCAGAAGGAACAGCGCAGCCGTCTTCCCATTTCACCGCATCCTCGGGGATGCCCCATTTGGCCGCCGCGCGTTTGCACATCTCGGCAATCGCGGCTTGGGCCGCTTTGATGGTGGCAAGACCGGATGCATAGGTCACACGCGAACCGTGGCTTACGTCGTTGTAGCCCAATGTCGCGGTGTCGGCGATGGTTACACGGATATTCTCGTAAGGAATGCCCAGCGTTTCCGACGCCATCAGCGCCATGGACGCCCGGCTGCCGCCGATGTCGGGTGTACCGACCGAGACCTGAACGGTGCCATCCTCACTCAGCGCCAGCGACACGGATGTCTCGCCACCGTGGTTGAACCAGAAGCCGCAGGAAATCCCGCGTCCCTGTCCCTGCTCCAGTGGGGCCGAGTAATGCGGGTGATCCCGCGCTGCTTCCAGACATTCGACCAGGCCGATGTCGTCAAAGCGCGGACCATAACTGGCCTTGGTGCCTTTTTTCGAGGCGTTCTTCAGGCGCACCTCGACCGGATCCAGACCCAGTTGCTGACACAGCAGATCAATGACCGATTCTACCGCAAAGGCCGCCATGGGCGAACCCGGTGCACGGTATGCGGCCTGTTTCGGACGGTTGGCGATGACGTCGTAGCCAACCTGCCGGACGTTCTCGAGCGCGTAAGGCGCAAAGGCGCACATGGCGGTGAATTCCATCGGTGCACCGGGGAACGCGCCGCCTTGCAGGCGGAACACCCCTTCGGCAGCAGTGATGGTGCCGTCCTTTTTCATGCCGATCTTGACGTCCATCGAAGTCGACGAGGTCGGGCCAGTGGCGCGTAGCACCTCGGAGCGGCTCATCACCAGTTTCACTGGGCGGTTGGCTTTGCGCGACAGGGCCAGCGCAACCGGTTCAATGAAAACAGTCGTCTTGCCACCAAAACCGCCACCAATTTCAGACGCGGTCACGCGCAACTGCGAAGTTTCGATGCCCAAGAGCGCCGCACAGTGTTTCTGCGCGTACCAGTGCCCTTGCGTGGTGCACCACAACTCTCCCTTGCCATCAGCGCCAAGCGAAGCCAGACAGGCGTGCGGTTCGATATAGCCTTGGTGGGTCGCTTCGGTCTTGAAGCTGTCCTCGATCACGAGATCAGCCTCGGCAAAGCCTGCCGCAACATCACCGTGACCGCTCTCGTGATAGCGCACGACGTTCGGGTGCATCCCCTCGGGAACCGAGCCATCAGCGGTGCCGTCACGGATCACCGGAGCATCGGCGGCCATCGCCTTGTCCACGTCGGTGACGTGAGGCAGCACCTCATATTCGATCTCGATCAGCTTGGCTGCATCGCGGGCGTCCAAAGCTGACGTGGCCGCAACAGCGGCAACTGCGTGGCCGTCATAAAGCGCGGTGTCGCCCGCCATGACGTTTTCCTGCACGTTCCAGAACTCGCCAGTCAGACCAGTTGCGAAATCAGCGCGTGTGACCACGGCTTTGACGCCTTTCATGGCCTCGGCCTTGGACGTGTCGATTTTCACGATCCGGGCATGGGCATGGGGCGAACGCACGATGGCGCCAAAGAGCATTCCCGGTGCCACGGCATCGGCGCCGAATTTGGCGCGGCCCGTGACCTTGTCGAGCCCATCAGGGCGGTCGGGGCGTGTGCCCACAAAGGTGAAGTCGGATTTACGATCGTCCAGAGCCATTACGATGCCTCCCGCATTTCAGTGGCCGCATCCATCACGGCGCGAATGATCTTGTCATAGCCAGTGCAGCGGCACAGGTTGCCTGCCAGCCAATAACGGACCTCGGTCTCGGTCGGGTCCGGGTTCTTTTCCAGCAGCGATTTCGCTGCCACCAGGATACCCGGTGTGCAGATCCCGCACTGCAGGGCCGCATGTTCAATGAACTTGCGCTGCAACGGGTGCAGCGTGTCGCCATCCGCGATGCCTTCGACCGTGGCGATTTCCTTACCTTCGGCCTCGGCTCCAAGAACAAGGCAAGAGCACACAAGACGACCGTCGATGGTCACCGAACAGGCGCCGCAATCGCCGGTGCCGCAGCCTTCTTTTGCGCCGGTCAGGTTCAGGCGGTCGCGCAGCACGTCCAGAAGTGTCTCGCGCGGATCGCACAGGAACTCTGTCTCGTCGCCGTTCACAGATGTTGTGACATGGATCTTGCTCATGCGTGATCTCCTTTCACGGTCTCGCCCTTGGCACGGGCATAGGCGATTTTCGCCGCACGTTTGGCCAGCACGCTTAGCCACGTCTGTGCGGAACTCGACTGTCCCGCGTTTGTCAGTGATCGGATTACAGGCAGCCGAAGCCGCAGCAGCCAAGGCATCCAGAGCCGCGTCATCCAGTGTCGAGCCGTTGATGGCATCTGCGCATTCTTGCACCAGCAGAACAGTCGGCGCTACGGCGCCCAGAGAGACACGCGCCTCGGTCACGGTGTCGCCGTCAAGACGCAAGGAAACGGCCACGCCGACAACCGCGATGTCCATTTCGGTCCGCGGGATAAAGCGTAGATAGGCGTCGCCTGCGTTCTCACCACGAGCGGGAATATTCACGGCCGAAACCACTTCGCCTTTCGCAAGTGATGTGCGACCGGGACCGGTTGGGATGTCCCCAACCGCGACTTCACGGCTGCCATCCGCGCCAGTGACCGTCACGGTCACACCCGCGGCGACCATGGCCGGAACGCTATCAGCTGCAGGCGAACCGTTGCACAAGTTACCGGTCAACGTGGCGCGGCCCTGCACTTGGGTCGAGCCCACAAGATCCATCGCTTCGACAACGCCGGGCCAATCGTTCGACAGGCTGGCGTGCTCAGTCATTTCAGCGCCGGTGACGGCGACACCAAGTGTCCAGCTGCCGTCGTCGTTTTGGGTGATGTCGCTGACACCGTCGATCTTCTTGATGTCGATCAGCGTGTCTGGGGTGACGATGTCCGCGCGCAGCTGCACCAGGACATCCGTCCCGCCCGCAAGAAACCGCGTCACGCCATCCGCATTTGCGGCCAGTGCCGAAGCTTCGGCAAAACTGGCAGGGCTGTGATAGTTCATGTTTACCTCGCACCTGTTGGTCAGGAATTGACTGGGTGGTTTGAGGCGACGTTAGAACAGCAAATCAGGCAGGTCCATGGCCAGTAGCGACACTTTGATCAAACTCTGTATGTCGCATTCGAACATTACCTTCTGAGCCTTGGAAAATTTCCAAGCTCACTGTGTGCAAAAAAGAATGCTCAAATCACAGATCGCCGCGCAGATGCCAAAGCTCTGGGAACAGTTCAACCTCCAACATACGGCGCAGATATTGCACCCCGCTGGTCCCACCTGTGCCCCGCTTGAACCCGATCACACGTTCAACAGTTGTGACGTGGTTGAAGCGCCAGCGGCGAAAATAATCCTCAAGGTCCACCAATTTTTCTGCCAGTTCATAGAGATCCCAATAGGTCTTTGGATCCTCATAAACCATGGTCCAGGCCCTTTGGACTTCAGGGTCCGATGTATGCGGAGCATCAAGGCAATAAGCTTCGGACGAAAAAGCAACGCCAGTTTTGGCCGACAACGCATCCAGCGCCACATGATAGAGTGATTTGCGCGCCAATTCACCCGCCAGTATCTGATGCGATTCAGGGCGATGCTCGTGCACTTTCATCATTGCCGGATTGCGGTTGCCCAGAGAGAACTCGATCAACCGATACTGATGCGACTGAAAACCCGACGAGTTGCCAAGTGCCTCGCGAAACGTGGTGTAGTCGCTGGGGGTCATGGTGCGCAGCACATCCCAGGCGGAATTCAACTGATCAAAAATCCGCGCCACCCGTGACAGCATCTTGAATGCCGGGCGGAAATCGTCGCCCTTTAGCAGTTCACGCGCAGCAGCGATTTCGTGCAGCACAAGGCGCATCCACAGCTCGGATGTCTGATGCTGGATGATGAACAACAGCTCGTCGTGAGCATCGGAATGCAGCTCATGCGTGGCCAACAGCTGATCCATGTGCAGATAGTCACCATAGCTCATGTCTTTGGCATAAGACATCTTTGCGCCGTCCTGGCTGGGGTCATAGGCCTGTGTCATGGCATCAATCCTTGAGCAGTTCTGTTAGAAGTGGGGAACCCGGTCGGCCAATGGCCTCGACCACCGAAAAATGGTCCTGATCGGGTTCAAAGACGTTTGGTACTTGCCAGTTCTCCGACAGGATGCGGGTCTGGCGTACCAGTTCGGGACGCTCCTGCGCGCCCACCCAGGCGGTCACATCCAGTCCGGCGCGTTTTGGTGCCAAGGCCGGGCTTTGCGCCTCGGCCTCAGATGCGTCCAGCTGCAGGGAGTTGTTCATCTTGGTCCACAGCAGCGGGCGCAAATCGTGAATGCCGCTGACCGAGATCACCCGGTCAAGACGATCGGGCAAAGGTCCATCGGCACAGGCCATGCGTGCCACCAGATGCCCGCCAGCCGAATGGCCGATCAAGCGCACTGGACCATCAACCATGCCCGCAGCCTCAGATGTCGCCGCCGCGATTTCAGCGACCATCTGTGACAACCGCGCTTCGGGTGCCAACGTATAGCTGGGGACCGCCAAGGCCCAACCTTGCGACACGGGACCAGCGGCGAAATGGGACCAATAACTTTTGTCCAGCATCTGCCAATAGCCGCCATGAACAAAGACGATCAGACCTTTCGCTGCGCCTTCGGGCCGAAACAGATCAAACCGGTTGCGAGCGCTATCGCCGTAAGGCAGGTCAAACGCACCCCCTTTGGCGCGATATACCTCTGCCTGCGCCGCCCATTCGGCGGCCAACCTATCTGACCCCGCAACATAGCCGGAATTGTCAAAGGCATCATCCCAGTCGATCATGCGATCCTCCCTGTCTTAAGATCAGCCTATTCCTGAGACATGGTTATTTCAAGCTTAAAGGTTTATGCTTGAAATAATTAGCAGCCGGGGTATCGTACTACCCAACAACATTGTCTGCGGGAGGGAATCGATGCGCGTTGCATGCATAGGGGGCGGACCAGCCGGGCTCTACTTCGCGATCTCGATGAAGTTACGCGATCCCGCCCACGAGATCACGGTGATCGAACGCAACAAGGGAGATGATACCTTTGGCTGGGGCGTGGTTCTCAGCGATGACGCGCTGGAGAACCTGACCACAAATGACCCCAAAAGCGCCGAGGCGATCCGTGCCAGTTTTGCCTATTGGGATGATATTGCCGTGGTGCATGACGGCGTGCGTACGGTGTCGGGCGGCCACGGCTTTGCCGGGATCGGACGCAAAAAGATGCTGCTTTTGCTACAAGACCGCGCGCGTGAACTGGGCGTTGATCTGCAGTATGAGACCGAAGCGCGGCCGGTTGCCGAATACCAGGCCGAGTATGATCTGGTGGTTGCTTGTGACGGGCTGAATTCCCGCGTGCGAAGCGATCTGGCGGACCATTTCAAACCGGATGTCGACACCCGCGAATGCAAGTTCATCTGGCTTGGCACGCACCAGAAATTCGACGACGCCTTCACCTTTATCTTTGAGAAAACCGAACATGGCTGGGTCTGGGTCCACGCTTACCAATTCGACGATGAAACCGCGACGGTGATCGTCGAATGCAGCCAAGAGACATGGGACGCCTTCGGGTTCGAGAACATGTCGAAAGAGGAGAGCGTCGCCACCTGCGAACGCATTTTTGCCGATCATTTGGATGGGCATGCATTGATGTCGAACGCTACCCACCTGCGCGGCTCGGCGGTCTGGATCAACTTCCCCCGTGTGTTGTGCGAAAAGTGGCACCACGAGAATGTGGTTCTGATGGGTGATGCCGCAGCGACGGCGCATTTCTCGATCGGCTCGGGCTCGCGTCTTGCTTTTGACAGCGCCATTTCGCTGGCCACCTTCCTGCATTCGGAAGCGACGCTGGAACAGGCTTTCGTCCGCTATCAGGACGAGCGTCGGTTGGACGTGCTGCGCCTGCAATCAGCAGCGCGCAACTCTTTGGAATGGTTCGAGCAGGTGGAACGCTATCTGGACATGGACCCGGTGCAGTTCAACTATTCCCTGCTCACCCGCTCGCAGCGCATTAGCCATGAGAACCTGCGCCTGCGGGATGCAGATTGGCTTAAGTCGGCAGAGGGCTGGTTTCAGACCCGCACTGGCGGCATGGCCGACCCAGTGCGCGCTCCGATGTTTGCCCCCTACCGCCTGCGCGAGATGGAACTTCAAAACCGCATCGTCGTCTCGCCCATGGCGCAATACAAGGCCGAAGATGGCACCCCAACCGACTGGCATCTGGTGCACTACGGCGAACGCGCCAAGGGTGGGGCCGGGCTGGTCTATACCGAAATGACTTGTGTTTCGGCCGAAGGGCGGATCACGCCGGGCTGTCCCGGCCTGTATGCGCCAGAGCATGAGACTGCTTGGACGCGACTGACAAATTATGTGCACGATCACACCCCAGCCAAGATCTGCTGTCAGATCGGGCATTCAGGCCGCAAGGGTTCAACCCAACTGGGTTGGGAGAAGATGGACGCCCCTCTGACCAGCGGCAATTGGGAGGTCATGTCGGCCTCTGCCCTGCCCTGGTCTGATGACAACGCCACGCCCCACGAAATGACGCGCGACGACATGGACCACGTGCGGGATCAGTTCGTCGCCGCGGCTCAGATGGCCGACCGCGCCGGGTTCGACATGATCGAACTGCACGCGGCGCACGGCTACCTGATCTCGTCCTTCATCTCGCCCGCGTCGAACGTCCGCACTGACGACTACGGCGGGTCGCTCGAAAACCGCATGCGCTATCCGTTGGAGGTGTTTGCCGCCATGCGCGCCGTCTGGCCCGAAGTCAAACCGATGTCAGTGCGCATCTCGGCCAACGATTGGGTGGGTGAGGCTGGTGTGACGCCAGAAGAGGCTGTCGAAATCGCACGCATGTTCCGCGCGGCAGGTGCCGACATCATCGACGTCTCAGCCGGACAGACCACCACCGACGCAAAACCCGTCTATGGCCGTATGTTTCAGACGCCCTTTTCGGACCGCATCCGCAATGAGGTCGGGATTGCCACCATGGCCGTTGGCAACATTTATGAGGCCGACCATGCGAACTCGATCCTGATGGCGGGCCGTGCCGACCTGATCTGCGTGGGCCGTCCACATCTGGCCGATCCCTATTGGACCCTGCACGAGGCCGCGCGCATTGGCGATCGCCATGCGGACTGGCCCCTGCCCTATCTCGCGGGGCGCGATCAGGCCTGGCGATTGGCCGACCGTGAAGCCGAAGCGGAGATCCGTGCGTGAGTGTCGATGGCAAACATGTCGTCGTAACCGGCGGCGGCACCGGCGTCGGCGCTGAGATCGCGCAAGCGATGGCTCATGCC
Source organism: Falsiruegeria sp. JB4-1 (assembly GCF_055693495.1). Taxonomy (NCBI): domain Bacteria; kingdom Pseudomonadati; phylum Pseudomonadota; class Alphaproteobacteria; order Rhodobacterales; family Roseobacteraceae; genus Falsiruegeria; species Falsiruegeria sp. JB4-1. The sequence goes on along the minus strand of NZ_JBVFTZ010000001.1, from coordinate 1,218,829 downwards.
GGGACCAAGGTCACAATCCTGGGCCGCCGCGAGGGGCCACTTCGCGAGGTTGCCAAGCAACACAAGTTCATCGGCTGGATCACCTGTGACGTGACAGACGCAGAGGCCATGCGCGCCGCATTTACCCAAGCGCGCGGATTGAACGGGCCGGTTGAGGTGGCCGTCGCCAACGCAGGTGCCGCCGACAGCGTGCCCTTTGCCAAGATGAGCCCCGATCAACTGACGACCATGCTGCAAGTCAACCTGACCGGTGTGTTCAACACCTGGCAGGCGGCCTTACCCGACATGCAAACCAACGGCTGGGGTCGCATGATCGCCGTCGCCTCAACCGCCGGTCTCAAAGGCTATCCTTATGTCTCGGGCTATGTCGCGGCCAAACACGGGGTTGTCGGCCTGACCCGTGCTTTGGCACTGGAACTTGCGAAACACGGGATCACGGTCAACGCCATCTGCCCGGGTTTCATCGAAACCCCCTTGCTGGACCGCTCGATCCAGAACATCGTGGACAAGACCGGGATGACCGCCGAGCAAGCCGCCAAGTCGCTGTATAAATCCAACCCACAGCAACGGTTCATCCAAACCGATGAGGTTGCGGGCACCGCGCTCTGGCTTTGCTCTGATGCCGCGCGCTCGGTCAACGGCCACACCCTGACCCTTAGCGGAGGTGAAGTATGACATCCCCCGATCCCGAAATGACGCCCGAACCCGACAGCAAGGCCCGCCTGCGGCTGTGGCTGAAACTGCTCAAGGTGACCCGCGCGGTCGAGGCTGATCTGCGTGAGGCCTTGCGGGTCGAATTCGCCTCGACCCTGCCCCGGTTTGACGTGATGTCGGCGCTGAGCCGCCACGCCGAAGGCCTGAAGATGAGCGAGTTGTCGGGGCTGCTCAAAGTGTCCAACGGCAATGTCACCGGCATCGTCGAGCGGCTGGTCGAGGACGGGATCGCCCTGCGCGAGGCCGTACCGGGCGACCGCCGCGCCAGCCGTGTGCGCCTGACCCGCAAAGGTGCGGAGGAGTTCGCGCGGCAGGCGTCAGAACACGAACATTGGGTGAATGAACTGCTGGGTGCGTTGGAGGCCGATGAGGCCACTGCCATGACCGAGCAGCTAGACCGGATTATCAGGGAGGAGGCGCAATGAACGCCGATACGACGCATTTCAACTGCTCCATCACGGACGGCATTGCCACGGTCTCGCTGGACCGGCCCGACCGCAAGAACCCGTTGACATTCGACAGCTACGCCGAGCTGCGCGACTGGTTCCGCGATCTGCATTATGACGACGATGTTAAGGCTGTGGTCTTCGCCTCAAACGGCGGTAACTTCAGCTCGGGCGGGGATGTACATGACATCATCGGGCCGCTGACGAAGATGAACATGAAAGAACTGCTGCGATTCACCCGCATGACCGGCGATCTGGTCAAGGCGATGGTGAACTGCGGCAAGCCGATCATTGCGGCCATCGACGGGATCTGCGTGGGGGCTGGCGCGATCATCGCCATGGCATCCGATCTGCGGATCGCCACGCCCGAGGCGAAGGTGGCGTTCCTGTTCACCCGCGTCGGGTTGGCGGGTTGCGACATGGGCGCCTGCGCCATCCTGCCCCGGATCATCGGTCAGGGCCGCACCGCGGACCTGCTTTACACCGGCCGGTCAATGTCGGCGGACGAAGGCGCGGCCTGGGGCTTTCACAACAAGGTGGTTCCTGCCGCAGAGCTGGATGGTGCCGCTTTGAAACTGGCCGAACAGATCGCGGCCGGTCCAAACTTTGGTCACATGATCACCAAGACGATGCTGGCGCAGGAATGGTCGATGTCGATCGAACAGGCCATCGAGGCCGAAGCGCAGGCACAAGCGATCTGCATGCAAACCGGGGACTTCGAGCGTGCTTATAGGGCGTTTGTCGCGAAAGAACGCCCCGTGTTTGAGGGGATTGAGCCGATGGGTTTGCGCATGTGGTTCGGTTTGGATGCCTCCGGCGGGAGTACTTGTAAAAAGATGAAGATGAGGGTCTGTCATGGCTGATCGGAGCTTTTTGCAGTGGCCGTTTTTTGAGGAGCGTCATCGGGAATTGGCTGAGGCTCTGGATGTTTGGTGTGCGGATTATTTGTCTGTGGATCACGCCGACATTGATGCAGCCTGTCGCAAGCTGGTGGCGGATTTGGGCGCGGCGGGGTGGTTGCAGCCGACAGCGGGTGAAGTGCTGGACGTGCGCACGCTCGCGTTAATCCGCGAGACTTTGGCCCGCCATGATGGGTTGGCGGATTTTTCCTTTGCAATGCAAGGGTTGGGAACCGGGGCGATCTCGCTCTTTGGCACCCCGGCGCAGCAGGAGGAATGGTTGCCGCTGACGCGCGCGGGCAAGGCGATTTCGGCTTTTGCTTTGACCGAACCGCAATCGGGGTCGGATGTTGCAAATTCCACCATGACCGCGACGCAGGATGGCGACGACTATGTTCTGAACGGCGAGAAGACCTGGATCTCGAACGGGGGATTGCGGATGTCTACACGCTGTTTGCCCGCACCGGAGAGGGACCGGGGGCCAAGGGCTTGAGCGCCTTTGTGGTGCCTGCGGGCTTGCCCGGATTCGAAGTGGTGGAACGCTTGCAAGTGATCGCGCCGCACCCTCTTGCAACCTTGCGGTTCAATGATGTCCGCGTGCCGAAATCAGCCCTGCTTGGCGCGCCAGGACAGGGGTTCAAGGTGGCGATGGCCACGTTGGACGTGTTCCGCACCACTGTGGCGGCCGCCGCACTTGGCTTTGCCCGGCGCGCGTTGGACGAGGCTTTGGCGCGGGTCAATGAACGGCAAGTGCAAGGCGCGCCTTTGTTCGAGTTGCAGATGGTACAGGGACACATCGCCGACATGGCGTTGGATGTGGATGCAGCGGCCTTGCTTGTTTACCGCGCCGCCTGGACCAAGGATTCAGGGGCCGCGCGCGTCAGCCGCGAGGCGGCGATGGCCAAACTGTTCTCCACCGATCAGGCGCAGCAAGTCATCGACAAGGCAGTGCAGCTGCACGGCGGCGACGGCGTCAAACACGGGCAAAAGGTCGAAGAACTGTACCGTGATATCCGCGCCCTGCGCATCTACGAGGGCGCGTCGGACGTCCAACGCGTGGTGATCGCGCGCCAAACGATGGGAGCGTTTCTGGGAGGGAACTGATCATGCTGGGACCAACAGCCCATAGCGATACATTTGCTCGGGACAATCTGCCCGCGCCGGACATGTGGCCCGAGTTTCATCTGGATGGGTTCGACTATCCCGACCACATGAACGTTGGCGTTGAACTGACCGATGCCATGGTGAACAAGGGCTTTGGCGATCACACGGCCCTGATCGGCAACGGACGGCGGCGCACCTACAAGGAGCTGTCGGATTGGACCAATCGCTTGGCCCATGTGCTGGTCGAGGATTTGGGTGTGAAGCCCGGCAACCGGGTGCTGATCCGCTCGGCCAACAATCCGGCCATGGTCGCCTGTTGGCTGGCCGCCACAAAGGCGGGCGCCGTGGTGGTAAACACCATGCCCATGCTGCGCGCCGGCGAACTGGCGGCGATTGTCGACAAGGCCGAGATTTCCCACGCGCTGTGTGACACCCGCCTGATGGAGGATCTGGTGACTTGTGCCAAGGGGTCCCAGTTCCTGAAATCGGTGGTGGGGTTTGATGGCACGTCGAACCATGATGCCGAATTGGACCGGCTTGCCTTGGAAAAATCGGTGCGTTTTGATGCCGTAGATACGGGCCGCGATGATGTCGCCCTACTGGGGTTCACATCAGGCACCACGGGTGATCCAAAGGCGACGATGCATTTCCACCGCGATCTGATGATTATCGCCGACGGCTATGCCAAAGAGGTTCTGGGCGTAACCGAGGATGACGTGTTCATCGGCTCGCCCCCCTTGGCGTTCACTTTTGGCCTGGGCGGCTTGGCGGTCTTCCCCTTGCGGTTCGGTGCGGCGGCGACGTTGCTGGAACAGGCCAGTCCACCCAACATGGTAGAAATCATCGAGCAATACAAAGCCACTGTCTGTTTCACCGCCCCAACCGCCTATCGGTTCATGCTGCAAGCGATGGAGGAAGGCGCGGACCTGTCATCCCTGCGCGCCGCAGTCTCGGCCGGGGAAACGCTCCCTGCCCCGGTCTATGACGCCTGGATCGAGAAGACCGGCAAGCCGATGCTGGATGGGATCGGGGCGACGGAAATGCTGCATATTTTCATTTCGAACCGGTTTGACGATCACCGCCCCGCGTGCACCGGCAAACCCGTCAGTGGCTATGAGGTGCGCATTCTTGATGACGAGGGCAATCCCTTGCCCGCGGGTGAGGTTGGCAAGCTCGCCGTACGCGGCCCCACTGGCTGCCGATATCTGGCCGACGACCGGCAGGCCGTTTATGTCCAAGACGGCTGGAACGTCACCGGCGACAGCTTTGTGATGGATGACGACGGGTATCTGCACTTTGCCGCGCGCAGCGACGACATGATCGTCTCGTCCGGCTACAACATCGCAGGACCCGAGGTCGAGGCGGCACTGCTGTCCCACCCGGCAGTCAGTGAATGCGGCGTGATCGCAGCACCCGACGAGGCGCGCGGTCACATCGTCGAGGCGCATATCGTGCTGGCCGAGGGGGAAACGGGCGATGCGCTGATGGTCAAGACGCTGCAGGATCACGTCAAAGCCACCATCGCCCCCTACAAATACCCGCGCAGTGTGAAGTTCATCGACGCCCTGCCCAAAACACAAACCGGCAAGATCCAGCGCTTTCGCCTGCGCTCGGATTTGCACTAGACGGAGGGGCACCAATGGCCCATCAAATCATCCAACCCGAAGGCTGGGCACCGGCCAAAGGCTATGCCAATGGCGTGCTGTCCAAGGACGGGCACCTTTTCGTCGGGGGGCAGATCGGCTGGAACGCGGATCAGATCTTTGAAACCCATGACTTCATCGGGCAGATGGAGCAGACCCTGCGCAACATCATGGACGTGGTCGAGGCCGCAGGCGGGCGCGCCGAGCACCTCACCCGTTTGACATGGTACGTGACGGACAAAAAGAATACCTTGCACGCCAGGCCGAGATCGGCGCGGTCTACCGCAAAGTGGTGGGGCGGCATTTTCCGGCTATGGCGATGGTTGTCGTCTCTGGGCTGGTGGAGGATGACGCCTTACTGGAAATCGAGGCGACCGCCATAATCGACTGACTGCCAAGAACATACTGAAACTAAACGTAGACTCGCACGATATGGTTGTTACTTTGAGGCCCTAAGTGATTCAACCCAAGGGAGTTTTTGATGGCTCGCCACGCGATGCAGTCTTGTTTGGTTTTTGCGCTACTATTTCTTTTCACTGCAGTTCCAGCGTTTGCACACAGCGGTGACGGATACGGCGGAGGGTTTGCTGCTGGCTTCACCCATCCAATCCTGGGATGGGATCACGTCGCGGCCATGGTGGCCGTGGGGCTCTGGGGTGCTTTCCTGGGTGCACCTGCCATTTGGACACTCCCCGTCGTGTTTCCTTTGGTCATGGCGCTTGGAGCGGTGGCTGGAATTGTCGGCATCCCTGTCCCAGCCGTTGAAACCGGCATCGCAATGTCCGCTGTTGTCCTGGGATTGATGATTGTTTTCGCCGTGAGGCCACCCTTGATGGTCTCCGCAGTGATCGTGGGCGCATTTGCGATCTTTCACGGCTATGCCCACGGAACCGAGCTGCCCGCGACTGTGAATGCCTTTGCCTACGCCGTTGGTTTCGTCATTTCTACCGGGCTGTTGCATCTTGCTGGAATCGCCTTTGGACATTTGGTCAAATGGCCTGCCGGTCGCGTGGCTGTACGGGGCGCGGGGGCGTGATCTCTCTTGCTGGCCTGGCATTTCTCACAGGCATGGCCTGAACGTGAAGGCCGCCCGAGGATTGCTCTGGCTTCCAGCAATGCTGGGAGCCGAACCCGCCTATGCGCATGCTCCCGTTGAAGGCATCAAGGGATTTTACATTGGGCTGTTTCACCCGTTTTCTACCCCTTCACAAGCGATGTTGATGTTGGGGGTGGGTTTGATGATCGGGACCTTCGGCGTTCAACACGCTTGGAAGGTCTGGACTGCTTTCATCGCTGTTTGTTTCGTCGGATTGTTTGCTGGGTCAGCGGATCTGAACGTGGACATTGCCTTGTTCGCAACGGCTTTTGTGGCATGCGGGGTCGCCGCGCTTGGTTGGGGAAGGTTTTTGCCCGTGGCCCTAGTGGTCGCCGCCACAGGTGGTTTTCTGATCGGATCGGCGTCGATAACGGATGCGGGACCACTGCGAGACCGGATCTTCACAATGTCCGGTTCAATGGTGGGGGCGACCATCGGGCTGCTTTACATATTCGGCGGCGTGCACATTCTGAAAGAACGTTTCACATGGGCTTGGGTTGCAATCGCCTTTCGGGTCGCCGCTGCATGGATTGGCGCAATTTCTCTGGTGATGCTGGCGCTGTCCACCGTTGAACCGACCGTGTCTGGATAAAAGAACGGCTCTCCCCACCTTTGACCGACTCGACCCGCGCGCGGAATTCGGGAACAGTCGACCCAGGGAGGAATCGAAATGACCGAAGTTTCCGTTCGGCCGATCGCGGGCCATGTGGGGGCCGAGATTGAGGGCCTGTCGCTCAACACTCTGGATGATGCCGGGTTTGCTACGGTTCGCGATACGCTGTTTGCCCATGGCGTCGTGTTCTTTCGCGACCAGGATCTGTCTCTCGAAGGGCATATCGCCCTGGCCGAACGGTTCGGCACGATTGACGTAAACCGGTTTTTCACACCTGTCGCCACTCATCCTCAGGTCGCCGAGGTGCGAACCGAACCGCATCATAACCAGGTCATCGGCGGCACGTGGCACACCGATCATTCCTATGATCCGGCCCCCGCCATGTGTTCCATTCTGGTGGCACGCGAACTGCCACCCTTTGGAGGGGACACGCTGTTTGCCTCGCAAACCGCGGCCTATGAGCACCTGTCCGACGGGCTGAAAGCCACACTTGAGGGGTTAAACGCTTGGCATTCGGATGCATCTTTCAGCGAGGGCATCCAAGACGAGCGCCTGTCGGACGAGGGCGTTAGCCAACCCGTGTTGCACCCCGTCGTGATCCGCCATCCGCAGACGGGTCAAAAGGCACTCTACGTCAACGGCGATTTCACCACTCGTTTCGAAGGGTGGAGCCGGGCAGAATCACAACCCCTTCTCGACTATCTTTACGATTACTGCACCCAACCCGCCTTTGCCTGCCGGTTTCGCTGGGAACCCGGCAGCGTGGCGATCTGGGACAACCGGTTGGTGCAGCATTACGCCGTGGCCGATTACCAAGGCGCGCGTCGCCTAATGCATCGCATCACGGTCGAGGGGCAAACTCTTCAAGGCGCAAACTCCTAGCACTGGCACACAGGCCTTCGCTCTCAACCTGACCTCTTACCCTCCTTCAACGGGCCTTGATCAGATGTGCCAGCGTGGCACCTGTTTCGAAAAACACCCGATGGGGGAATATCATCCGTTCGTGATACTCCTCGACCACTGGAACTGGCAAACTGCCATCGTTGCCGGTCAACAGCGCTTCGGCCAAGCCCTTGCCAAAGGCCGTCCCCGGCCCGATCCCTCGGCCCGAAAACCCATGCGCAGCGTAGGCATTGGGACCAATCGAGATGATCTTTGGAATGCGGTCCGAGGTCATGGCGATGCGCCCGTGCCAACCTTGGTTCAATTGCGTGCCACGCAGCTCAGGGTAAAGCGCAGACAACTTGCGCTTCATCCACGACCGGTGAATGCCACTGGCGAAATGCCCGAGATGCCCCATCGCACCGATAATCAGACGGCCAGCCTGATCCATCCGGAACGACGTCATGATCAGGCCTGTGTCCCAGCACCCTTCACTTCCCGGCAGGATTTTGGCCCGCACGAGTTCAGGCAAGGGATCGGTGGCGAACTGAAAGTAATGAACCGGCACGTATTCCGGCGCGGTAGAGGCCAGATCCCGGTGATAGGCGTTGGTGGCCTGGATCAATGCTTTGGCCCGAACGTTTCCACTGGGGGTTTCGACGTGCCAGACATCCCCGTCACGCCGTATGTCACGCACAGGGCTGTACTGGCAAACCCGCGCGTTCGCCTGGATCGCGGCTCGCGCAAGGCCGCGAGCATAGCCCAAAGGCTGGATGGTACCTGCGCGCGGATCAAAAAGGGCCCCGTGAAAGGTGTCAGCGCCTGTGCGGGCAGCCGTCTCTTTTGCATCCAGCAAAGCAACCGGCGCGCCTGAAGTCCTGAGTTGCGTGAACCGCGCTTGTAGATTCTTGAAGCCCGCGGGCGAATGCGCACAATGCAGGGTGCCGTTTTGCACCGCCTCGCATTCGATGCCGTGGCGTGCAATCAGGTCGAACACAAGACGCGGCGCATCGGCCAGTAGGTCCACCAGCCTTCTCCCAGGCTCGTCCCCCAGATGTTTACGAATGTCTGCAGGCGGCAGCCACAACCCCGCATTGGCCAACCCAACATTTCGACCCGAACCGCCATGCCCGATCTCTTCGGCCTCGAGCAGGCAAACCGACGCGCCCATCTGCGCCGCATGCAAGGCCGCCGAACAGCCCGTGTAGCCGCCGCCGATCACCACAAGATCGACGGTCACGTCACCGGACAGGCAGGGGGCTTCGATCTGCTCGGCGCAGGTCTGGTGCCACAGGTTGAAGGTGTTTTCAGATGTCAAACTTGATCCCTTGCGCCAGAGGAAGCTCGCGTGAATAATTCACCGTGTTGGTCTGACGACGCATGTACCCTTTCCAGGCATCTGATCCACTCTCGCGTCCGCCACCCGTTTCCTTTTCGCCACCAAAAGCACCGCCGATCTCGGCCCCCGAGGGCCCGATGTTGACGTTGGCAATGCCACAGTCGCTGCCGATTGCCGACAGGAAGGTCTCGGTCTCTCGCACATCCGTGGAAAAAATACAGCTCGACAGGCCCTGCGGCACAGCGTTCTGCATGGCGATGGCCTGTTCCAGTTCGGTGTATTTCACGACATAGAGGATCGGGGCAAAAGTCTCGTGATGCATGATCGCGGATTGCGCAGGCATCTCGACAATGGCGGGCGCAGCATAGGCTGCGCTATCATAAGTATCCGTCAGAACCTGACCGCCGCCGTGAACCGTGCCCCCTTCAGCCTGCGCCTGTTTCAATGCGCGGTTCATTGCAGTCAAGGCGTCAGCATCGATCAGCGGCCCGACCAGCGTACCCTCGTCCAGCGGGTCACCGATTGGCAGACTATCATACGCCGCCTTGAGACGCGGGATCAGTTGGTCATAGACATCCGCATGCACAATCAAACGGCGCAAAGTGGTGCAGCGCTGTCCAGCGGTGCCCACGGCAGAAAACACTATCGCGCGCAGGGCCATTTCCAGATCCGCCGAAGGCGCCACAATCATCGCGTTGTTGCCCCCCAGCTCCAGGATCGATCGCCCAAGACGTGCCGCCACATCGCCGGCCACGGCCCGCCCCATGGGAACCGAGCCGGTGGCCGAGACGATGGCGACATCCTTGGATGCGGTCAGCGTCTGGCCCAGATCACGTTCACCGATCAAGGTCTGGATCAGCCCTTTTGGGGCATCCTCGCCAAACTCGGCCATCACCTTGTCGCAGATCTTTTGCACTGCCAGCGCGGTCAGCGGCGTCTTTTCCGAGGGCTTCCAGATCACCGGATCGCCACAAACCAGCGCAAGCGCCGCGTTCCAGCACCAGGGCGCCACGGGAAAGTTGAAGGCGGTGATCACGCCGCAAACCCCCATCGGGTGCCAGGTCTCACGCATCGAATGGCCCGGACGCTCGGACGCGATGGTCAGACCGTAAAGCTGCCGTGACAGGCCGACGGCAAAGTCGCAGATGTCGATCATCTCCTGCACTTCGCCCAGACCCTCTTGATAGATCTTGCCGCATTCCAATGTCACCAGACGGCCAAGGGCCTCTTTCTGCGCGCGCAGCTCGTTGCCAAGCAGGCGCACCAGCTCTCCACGGCGCGGTGCGGGTACACTGCGCCAAGCATGAAAGGCGTCATTGGCCGCCGCGATCTGCGCCTGCGCCTCAGCAACGCTGTGCATTTTGATCTGCGCAATCTCGCGGCCGTCGATTGGCGTGGTGACGGACAAGGTTCCGCCGGTCAATTGGGGTTCGGTCAATCCGGCAGCGGTCAGAATATCGAGGTGGGTCATGTCTTATCTCTCCTCTACGACATTCAGAATTCAGGGGGTCACAAGGGCGCGCTGATCATCGCGGCCCATGGAAATCAGGAACGGTTGCTCGGCTTGCAAAGTCTGGAACTGCGCCTTGTCGGACATGCCGCGCCAGTTGCCCAATGTCAGCGATTGCGCCACTGCACCGCCCAGGGTTGCTCCGGGACCGGTGACGATGAACAGGTCCGGGGCAAACTCACGCGCGGCAGTCTGAACCGCGTGGGTAAAGTCGTAAGGCTCGATCACCTGATGACCCAGAGTGTAATCCCACAACGCCTGAAGATCAGAGGCACCTGGCCACCAGATCTTGCCACGCCCATCGATCAATGGAAGGTCAGGTTGGGTGAGTAAGCTGACGGGAAGACGCGCACGCCCCTCAGCCGCGACAGGCGTTTGCAGAGCAGTGTGGAACGCCGCGTGGTTGGCCAGCCGCATCGGGAACCGCTCTTGCACGGTAGGCTGGCTTGCCTCAAACGCCTTTAACCCCGCCTCATTCCCGGCCAGCACCAGCATCCCGCCCAGATCGATTGACAGCGCCAGGTCACAGCCCTCGGTCGCGTTGATCCGAGCCACATCGGCCAAAAGCTCGGCCTTGCGGGCGGCATCGTTCAACCAATCGTCGCCAACAAAGGGATAGACCAGCTGTCCGCCAATCAGCTGCTCTTGCATCAGCGTGCCCATGGTGTTGACCACCCGGAACCCATCCTGTGGCGACAGTGCCCCGGCCGCGGCCAAAGCGATGTACCACCCCATCGAGTTGCCAGTAACGGCGACCACCTCAATGTCCTCAGCCAACGCCTGCGCATCGGCCAGCGAGGCGGCATAGATCAGGGGTGAGGCCACGTCGCCGCGCGAATAGGTGCCGACCGTGAAGCGGCTGGCGCTGTCCAATTCGGTCACGGACCTCTGCCCGGCTTCGGCGCGGATGGCGTCAAAGCTGCGGAACATCTCCATCCGGTTCGCGTGGTGGTGGTGCAGATAGCCAAGTTCAGGTTTGTTGTACGTCCCGCGTCCGGGGCAGATCACGACGGCAGTGCGGGTCATGTTTTGGCTCCTGTCAGCGAAAACGCGGCCGCAACAATGCCGTCCTTGGAGGGCAAGGGCGCAGCATAGGCGGGTCCAGTGGCGATAAAGCTGTCTTCGGCTGCGACGCGGGCAATGGGGTGATCGCTTTGTTCGGTGAACAGCGTCATCAGTGCCTCGGATTGGCTGCCGGTGCGGCGGCATTCGTCGACGATCAACACATGTTTGCAGTCTTTTGTGGCTGCGAGCAGCGCCTCTTCCGGCAAAGGCGCAAGCCAGCGCATGTCGATGATGCGGGTGTTTACCCCCGCTGCCTGCAATTCGGGCAAAGCCTGTTGCGACAGATAGTGTCCGTTGCCATAGGTCACGATGGCTAGATCGGTTCCCTGACCATGAACGCCGACTTCTCCCAGCCCGATCCGCTGATCGGGTGAGGGATAGGTCGTCATCCAGCCGCCATCCTGGGGCCCGTGAAGATCGCGCATTGGATAAAGTGCGATGGGTTCCAGAAAGACGATCACCCGCTGCTCCTCACGCGCCAGCCGCACGCATTCGCGCATCATCTGCGCCGCATCCGCCCCGGTCGAGGGGCAAGCGATGATCACGCCGGGGATATCGCGCAGCACCGATAGCGAGTTGTCGTTGTGGAAATGCCCCCCAAAGCCTTTTTGATACCCCAGCCCCGCGATCCGCAGGATCATCGGGTTGGTGAATTGACCATTGGAAAAGAACGACAAGGTCGCCGCCTCGCCTCGCAGTTGGTCCTCGGCGTTGTGCAAATAGGCCAGGAATTGGATTTCCGGCATTGGCAGAAACCCATTGTGCGCCATGCCGATTGCCAGGCCCAGAATGGATTGCTCATCCAGCAGCGTGTCGATCATCCGGTCCGGACCAAAACGCTGATGCAGCTTTTGGGTGACGCCGTAGACCCCGCCCTTGCGACCGACATCCTCGCCCATCATGACGATCTCGCCATGTTCCAGCATCAGATCGGTCAGCGCCCAGTTGATCAGGCGACTCATGGGTTGCGGGTCACCCATCGCCCGCATGTCTGGCCCGAATGTGGCAGCGCGCGCCTCGGCACTTGGGCCGTTTGTGGGTTTGCAGTCGCGTTTGGGCGGAATAAGGCTGGCCATCACCGCCTTGGCATCCGACAGATGCGGACGTTTGGCCGCCTCTGCGGCAACTCGATCCGTGCGCGCGCAGGTGTCGGTATAGACCTTGAGCGCCTGATCCGGCGTCATCGCCCCCGCCTGACCCAACAGGCGGACGGAATGCAGCAGCGGGTCGTTGGCCTCATCCCCCTCGACCTCGGCCTTGCTGAGGTATGTGGTCGGCACATCAGCTCCTGCGTGGCCATAAAGGCGCACGGTTTTCAGGTGCAGGAAGGCGGGCTTGCGACGGCTGCGCACGTATTCAGCCGCCTCTTGCGCCACGGCAAATGTTTCAAAGATATCCAGACCATTGGCGCGGAAGTACTTGATCCCTGGGCGGTGTTCCATCGACATCTCAATCCACCCTTTGGGGGTCTTGGTGGAAATGCCGATCCCGTTGTCTTCGCACACCATCAAAAGCGGCAAAGGCACCGATTGGATCGACGTCCAGCCTGCAGTGTTGATCGCGCCCTGGGCGGTCGAGTGATTGGCAGAGGCGTCGCCAAATGTGCAAACCGCGATGCCATCTTCGGACAACTCACGATGTTCGGGCGCATGGCGACGAGCCGATCCCAGCGAATAGGCCGCGCCGACCGCCTTGGGCAGATGACTGGCGATGGTCGAGGTTTGTGGCGGGATCATCAGAGCCTTGGACCCAAGCACCTTGTGCCGCCCCCCAGACGTTGGGTCCTCGGACGAGCAGGCAAAACTCAGCAGCATGTCCCAAGTGATTTGTTGCCCTGGCACCTGATCGGCACGCGCGATCTGGAACGCCGCATCGCGATAGTGCAGGAACGCGATGTCATCAGGGCGAAGCGCATGGGCCACCGCCGCCATCCCCTCGTGTCCGGACGAGCCGATAGTATAAAACCCCTGCCCCGCCTTCTGCATCGCTCTGCTGGTGCGATCCAAGGCCCGGCTAAGCACCTGCGCATGGTAAAGCGACACCGCATCTGTCTTGTTCAAACCCTCACATGGCGGCGCGCCTGCGGGCAGGTCGCCCGAGGCCACGCGAGACAGGAAGTTATCGTGAACAATCTGGGCGCGATCCATGTGTAGGCCTTCTCTTGCAAGGTGCGGGGCGATGTTCCGACCTCAGGGTACACGCTTGGTGGGTGCGTGCGAAATGCTCATGCGGCGTCCCGCATGGTAGGATGTACCGCCTCTATATCGCTCTGGATCACGGAAAGAGCGAGTGATAATAAGTTCAAAAGGCATGAGGAAAACTCATATGATCGCACCCCGACGCTTTCTCCCTTCGATCAACTCGCTATTGGCCCTGGAGGCCGTCGACAGGCTTGGAAGTGCGTCTGCCGCTGCTGGAGAATTGTCGTTGACGCAAAGCGCGGTCAGTCGGCAGTTAAAGACGTTGGAAGAGCAATTGGGCGTCGCCCTGATTGAGCGATCGCAGATGCGTTTGCAACTGACCCCGGCGGCGCAAGAGTATGTGGAAACCGCAAGAATCCTTTTGCAGCAACTGGCGCAGGCCTCGCTCAAACTCAAGGCCAATCCGCAAGGCGGATCGCTGCAACTGGCCATACTGCCCGCCTTTGGCATGCACTGGTTGGCGCCGCGCTTGCAGGATTTTGCCCGCAAGAACCCGGGCGTGACCATGAACCTGAACACCCGCCTGCGGCCGTTTGATTTCAGCACCGAAGTATTTGATGCCGCAATCCATTTTGGCGCTCAGGACTGGGCCAGTGTGAACTACTTAGAACTGATGCGCGAAGAAGTGATCCCCGTCTGCGCGCCTGCATTGATGGAGCACTCAGACGGGACGCCAGGCTGGTTGTTGTCCGCCCCGCTGTTGCACCTCGACACCCGGCCAGACGCATGGGAGCAATGGTTTGCCGCCCAAGGCGTCGAGGCGTTTGGTATGCATGGTATGCTGTTTGATCAGTTTTCAACGATGATTCAGGCCACAGTCCATGGGCTTGGCGTGGCGCTGCTGCCCAGCTACATGGTGGCGCAGGACTTGCTGGATGGGCGGTTGGTCTACGCCTGGGATGGCCCTAAAGTCAGCCTTGGTCGCTATTTTTTGGTCTGGCCGCAAGGAACGACAGCATCGGCTCCGTTACAGGCCTTTCGCGAATGGTTGCAGTTCCAACTGGGCTAGACCGTTCTTTCAACGCCATCAGAATTTGCCGTTGCTGTTCTTCCATTCCGAAGCTGGTGCCACATTTTCAGTAGTGTCCCAATGCTCGACAATCCGCCCACCTGACAGGCGAAAGAGGTCATAGAATGCACTGTGATTGCCGTTTCTGTCCCCTTCACAAACAGTGAGAACAAAGTCCCCTTCGGCAAGCGTGCGATGCAAGCGCTGATAGTCAACTGCGTCAGTGTCCGACAGATGCTGTTCCAGGCCAGTCAGATCATCGGTCAAATGTGGATTGTGCTCGGTGAAGTCGTCTTGGCCAATCCAGTGTCCCAATTGATCAACTTGCCCTGCGATCAAAACCGTTTGCACGAATTCGCGGACGGTCGAACGGTTGCTCTCTGTTTGTTTCGGATCCTGGGCTTCGGTCGGCCCGCCTACCATATCATGGCCCGACACGTTAGGCCCCAGCCGGGGTTGGATGTTATCCCAATGCTCGACCGCTTGCCCCTGATCGAAACGAAACACCTCGAACCCAATGTTGCGGCGCGAGAAGTCATATTCGGTGTGGGCAAAAACAAAATCACCATCTTCAAAGGCGCGCACGATATTGACCTTGGGGTTGGTTTGCGACAACCGTTTGAACAAGGCGGCCAGCCCTTCGCTGCCCTCATGAGTTTGCGGGTTGTGCTGAATATACTTCGCCTCGTTGACGACTGAGATCGGCCCGGGATCTCCGGTCTCGATGCTCTTGAGCAATGCTCGAATGCGATCCTTGTTGGACATCATCTTGCCTCCTCTCGTTTCAAACCAGTCCATGCACCTTGGCAAATGGGTCGTGGTCAGGGTCTTCATGCCACGTGTATTCGCACCATTTGGCAACCTCTAAAGCACGGTTGCGCCCGTGCATGAGTGCGATCGCCGCAAGTGCCATGTCCATGCCAGCGGAAACACCCGAGGACGTAAGGATGTTCCCATCCTCAACCCACCGCGCCTTGGGCACCCAATCGACGTGTGGCCCCTGCGATGCAACCCAGTCAAATGCCGCTTTGTTGGTGGTAGCCTTGCGATTATCCAAAACACCTGCGCGAGCCAACAGTGCACTGCCGGTGCAAACGCTCAGCGTGAATTCCGCCTGCGCCGATGCCTTGGCGATCCAACCAAGCAGGTCTGCGTTTTCAACTTCGCGTCGCGTACCCGCGCCACCGGGTACGAACAAGATATCATGGCCCAATTCATCAGCGGTTGTGGTGGTGGCCTGTGCCGAAAGGCTTTGGTTGCTCGGGATCGGACCAGTTGTTTCGGCAATCAGCTCTAGTGCGTAATCATCTGGTAGCAGTCCGAACATCTCCATCGGGCCAAACACATCGAGCAATTCGAAGCCTGGAAATATGAGCGCCGCGATTTTGCGCATTGAGCCACCCCTGAGTTTCGTAGATCGGAGGGGCGATGTTACAGCGAAGCTTGTAACGTGCAACCTGCGCAGCCTTGCGTCCTGCGGATGGAACGTAGAGGGGGCCGGGCAGGCTCGGGCCTTGCCCGAGCCTGCCCGGCCCAACGGGAGGAGAGGTTCCGTGAGGAACCTTGACGACGGGCGGGAGCGCCCCCTCTTTTAGGTCAAACGTCCAGCGAGCGAGCGATGAGTTCTTTCATCACCTCATTGGTGCCGCCATAAATCATTTGTACCCGCGCATCGGCATACATGCGGGCAATGGGATATTCCATCATGAAACCATAGCCGCCAAACAACTGCAGGCACTCGTGCATGATTTCGTTTTGGACTTCGGAGCCCCAGTATTTCACCATCGAAGCCGTAGTTGCATCCAGTTTGCCTTGCTCCAGGCGGGCGATACAGTCGTTGACGAAACTGCGCAGAAGTTCAGCCTTGGTCTTGCATTCCGCCAGCTTGAAGCGCGTGTTCTGGAAATCCATTACTCGCTGACCAAATGCTTTGCGCTCTTGGGTGTATTTCACCGTTTCGGCAATGGCGAAGTCGATTGCACCCAGAGCCATGATCCCGATGGTCAGACGCTCCCACGGCAACTGCTTCATCAATTGATAAAACCCCTGCCCCTCTTCCTGGCCGATCAGGTTGGTCATCGGCACCTTGACGTCCTCAAAGAACAGCTCGGCGGTGTCGTTGGCCTTCATTCCCAGCTTCTTGAGATTGCGTCCGCGACGAAACCCTTCGGTGCCTTCCGTCTCGACCCCGATCAGCGAAACGCCCTTGGCGCCTTGCGTTTTGTCGGTCTTGGCCACAACGATGATCAGATCAGCAGATTGCCCATTGGTGATGAAAATCTTGGATCCGTTGATCTTGTAGTGGTTGCCATCCTTCTCGGCGGTCGTGCGCACCGACTGCAGGTCGGACCCGGTGCCCGGTTCGGTCATCGCAATCGCGCCGACCATCTCGCCCGAAACCAGCTTGGGCAGCCATTTCTGCTTTTGCTCTTCGCTGCCGTAGCCCGCGATGTAATGCATGACGATGGACTGAATGCCGTAGCCCCAACCGCTATCCCCGCGCGAGGCTTGTTCATACATCAGCACCGAGTCAAAGCCCATGCCACCGCCAACGCCGCCGTATTCTTCGGCAATGGTACCGCCCATCAGCCCCGCTTCGCCTGCCTTGTTCCAAAAAGCACGGTCCACCATGCCGTTGGCGTTCCATGTGTCGATGTTCGGCACCAGTTCGTCGTCGAGGAACCGGCCGGACATTTCGGCAAACATCTTGTGTTCTTCGGTGATCCAATCGGCTGTCGGGGTAAAGAGCGTCATCTTGTGCGTCCTCCAAAATCTCAGGTTGCCGACACGTTACCCTTGCTGCCGGTTCAAACCAATCTGGGTGACGCCGCGTCTTGTTTTGGCAACGCAACGTCTATTTCCACAATGGCACGTCTGTGGGCTCATACAGTGTCGCAACTCAGCTTCGCCGGACTTCCATCTTGCGCGGCCTACCGGCCTTGCGTCCTGCGGACGGCAGAGGGGCCAGGCTCAGATGGGCTTTGCCCATCTGAGCCTGGCCCAACGGGAGGAGTTGTTTTGCCAAAAAACATCGACGACGGGCGGGAGCCTTCCCTGCCTTGCTGTGAAATTCACGCCCGGCGGCAACGAGCGCCCTTGGCCGGAGGCGCCTCAGCCCCTCCTGCAAAACACTGAGCGATGGCCATCCATTCGCTGGCAACCGAACCTTCAACCCGCAAATCGGTGTCCGCAATATTGCGGGTCTGGGCTGACACTTGGGCAAATTCGACAGCTGATCCGCTGATCATGTTCTCGCCCGGCTCGCCAAACTCCCAAACCGCGCCAGACGGTGCGGTCAATTCCAAATGAGGCATAGTTTCTGGTACATCCCGACCGTTGACCTTGTGCGCCCAGCCAAAGGTATTCACACCCAACACTACGATGTTCTTGACCCGATCTTGTTCATCCCTCTGCAGCCCCAGAACATCAAACACCTCTTGCCCATGCGCCCAGGTTTCCATCTGCCGCGCGGTAATCGACGAGCGCACAGACATGTCCGGCCCTGCCCATTTCACCCGCTGCTTTGGATCCAGATCAACCCAACGGGCACCAATATCACGATAGAGGTCCTGCCACGCCGCGCGCAGCTCTTCTCCGCGCAAGGTAATCATGCTGTTTTCAGTCGTCCGAAACCCGTTCTTGCCGATCCCGGCAAATGTCTTGGCCAGCCGCACCTGAAACGCCGCCTCGTCCATCAGGGACAGATCTGCCATCTGGTTCCAAAAGTGCAGGTGCACCAGTACGTCATTCAGGGTCCACCCCTTGAACTGGGTCGCGGTGTTCCACTGATCACCGGTGACGCCATCAAACGCTGCATTCAGTGCCTCGCTTTCGGCCAGAAAATCCGTTGCCTGTTCCATTTACTCTTCCCCCTATTCCGCCAATGTCGCCATCAAGCGTTCTACCGCCGTCAAGTAATCCTCTTTGAAATCCTGCACCACGGCCGCTGTCGAGGTTGCCTGATTCATCAGCCCAACCCCCTGACCGACCCAATAGGTCGACAGCTCAGCCGCCCCTTCATGCCCTGACTGGGCCAGTTTCTCGACCTTGCGCAAAGCAGGTTCAGACACCAGCGTCTGGAGCGGCATCGGCAGCGGCGTTGGTCCCGTTGCCTCCCACGCGTCGGTCCAGGCGGATTTCAACTGACGTGATCCTTTGCCAGTGCGCGAACGGGACCGCACCGTGTCGGACGAGGTCGCGGCCAGCATCTTGTCCTTGATCTGCTGTGGGGGTTCGCCTTCAGCCGTTGTCAACCAAACCGACCCACACCAGGCGCCGCAGCGGCCCCCATCGCCATGGCAGCCGCCATTTGCGCGCCCGTAACGATGCCGCCGGCGGCCAGAACCGGCGTGCCCTGAGCCACGGATACAACCTCGGGCACCAGAACCATGGTCGAAATCTCTCCACAATGGCCGCCCGCTTCGCCGCCTGCAGCCACAAGGATATCCACGCCCGCTGCCACCTGTAGCTCGGCATGTTTTTTGGCCCCCACCAGAGCGGCAACAGGCACACCCGCCTCGCGAGCGCGGTCTATCATGACCTGCGGAGGCGTTCCTAACGCGTTGGCGATCAGCTTGATCGGAAAGGAAAACGCCACATCCAGCATTTCCTGCGCGCCTGCACTATTCATATTGTGCGAAAAATGCAGCAATTCCTTGCGTGCGCCGTCCAGATCGTCTGCTACAACCCCGTATTGGCTCAGCACCTGATTGGCGAACTCCACATGCTCCGCAGGCACGGCGCCCAGCAGGTCCGCGTCCGATGGCTCAGCGCCCTGCTTCTGGATCGAGGTCGGAACAATCAGGTCGACGCCATAAGGCTTGCCATCACAATGCGCGTCGATCCATTCCAGTTCGGTCCGCAATTGCTCGGGCGTGTACATGACGGCACCAAAGACGCCCATGCCCCCGGCGCGGCTGACGGCCGCCACTACGTCGCGGCAATGGCTGAAGGCAAAAAGGGGAAATTCGATGCCAAGCTGGCGGCACAGGTCGGAATTCATTTACTCATTCTCCTCGATCTCGATCATTACGTCGCCTGCGGTCAGCTGTTGCCCCACCTTGACGTGAACCGCCGACACCGTGCCGTCGACGGCTGCAGCGATCTGATGTTGCATCTTCATGGCTTCCAGAACCGCAAGGCGGTCGCCTTTGGTGACAGCCATCCCAAGTTTGGCCTGCACTTCGACCACCAGCCCCGGCATCGGAGCCGCTACACGGCCTCCGGCAGCAGAGGTGTCATCCTGCGCACCGGGGCGCGAACGGCGGAAACTCAGGCGGTCAGCACCAACTGCAATCTGCACGGTGTCGCGGGTGACATGGGCCACCACATCGACGGTCTGGTCATTGATCCGCGCGCGAACGTGTCCGTTGGCGCGACTGCTGAAAGACACGTCGAACTGCTCTTCGCCAACCCAAACCGTCCAGCCACCCGGATTGGCCAAGGCGCGCGGCGTCAGCTCTTCGTCTCCGAACATTAGGTTCACATGCAGCGGTAACAGCGCCGCGCTGGACCAGCCCATTTGGTCGTCCGAAACATAGCCCGACGCCTGCTTGGTTCGCTTCTGGTCGGCATCCAGCAACAGGCCCAGGGCCAGCGCTACATTGACGGGCTTCGCTTCGGTTGCCGGGAAGCCCTCGGGATAGGCTTGATCCAAAAAGGCCGTTGTCGCCTCTCCCTTGGCAAACACCTCTTGCCCCAAGACGTCCGCCAAAAAGGCCGAGTTGGTGACGGTGCCCAACAGGACAGAATTCTTCACTAACTTGATCAGGCGCGCCCGCGCTGTCTCGCGTGTTGGACCATAGGCGATCAGCTTGGCCAGCATCGGGTCATAGAAAGGCGAGATCTCTTGTCCTGTGACAACACCGGCATCAACACGCACGCCGGGGCCGCTCGCAGGCTGCCAGAGGTCGATCGGGCCGGTCGCAGGCAGGTAGTCGTTGGCAGGGTCTTCGGCATAGAGCCGCACCTCGATGGCGTGACCTTTTAGGGTCACATCCTCCTGCGTCAGAGGCAGAGCCTCACCCTGTGCCACGGCGATCTGCATTGCCACCAGATCAAGCCCTGTCACCAGTTCCGTCACGGGGTGTTCCACCTGCAGACGAGTATTCATCTCAAGGAAATAGAACGCCCCCGAGCCATCGAGCAGAAACTCCACCGTCCCAGCCCCGCGATAGTTCACCGCCCGTGCCGCATCCACGGCAGCCGCCCCCATGCGGGCCCGCAACTCGGGCGTCATCACCGGGCATGGGGCTTCTTCCACCACTTTCTGGTGACGACGCTGAACCGAGCAATCACGCTCACCCAGATGGATCACGTTGCCAAGGGTGTCGGCAAAAACCTGAATTTCCACATGCCGAGGTTCGATGATGGCCTTTTCCAGGATCAACTCACCCGAGCCAAAAGCGTTTTCCGCCTCGGAACGGGCCAGCGTAATCGCCTCGGCCAGATCCACACTGTCGTGCACCAGCCGCATGCCGCGCCCACCGCCACCCGCGGCGGCCTTAACCATGATCGGGAAACCGATCTTGTCTGCCGCCTCGATCAGGATGGCGTCCGACTGATCCTCACCCTCGTAGCCCGGAACACAGGGTACCCCGGCCGCGATCATCAGGCGCTTGGCCTCGGCCTTGTTGCCCATGGACTCGATGGCCCTTGGTTCTGGTCCAATGAACGTCAATCCGGCGGCCTCGACGGCCTGCGCAAAATTGGAATTCTCGGACAGGAAGCCATAGCCGGGGTGGATGGCACCGGCCCCTGTCTGCCGTGCCGCATCCAGTATCTTGTCTCCGACCAAATAGCTGTCACCCACCGGCCCTTCGCCGATCCAGACGGCGTCATCCGCAAGCGTCACGTGGGGGGATTTGGCGTCAGCCGTGGTGTAAACCGCCACCGCGCGCAGACCCAGGGATTGTGCCGAGCGGATCACGCGGGCGGCAATCTCACCCCGGTTCGCCACAAGGAGTGTGTCAAAAGCCATGAATTATCCCTCTGCCCATTTGGGTTTGCGTTTGTCGAAGAATGCGGAAATGCCCTCGCGTGCCTCATCCGAAAGCATCGCCTCGGCAAATGTTTCAGCCGCCATCTGGCGTTGTTCATCGCGAGTTTGAAATGCCAGCGCCGCCAGTTGCCGTTTGATCGTCGCCAGCGCCTGTGGCGCGGCGGCCATCACCTTTTTCTGTTGAGCAGCAAGTGCTTCGTCCATGTCAGTCGTGACCAGATCCACCAGGCCAACTGCCCGCGCCGCATCGGTGTCCAACATCGCGCCCGTCATCATCATCCGACGCGCATTGGGCATTCCCAAGCGTGCAACCACGAAAGGTGCGATCTGAGCAGGTGTCAGGCCGATGCGGGTTTCAGAAAGGCTGAATTTTGTGTCTTCGGACGCGATCACCATGTCGCCGATGCAGGCCAGACCAAAACCACCGGCCATCACCGCGCCCTCTACCGCCATCACGGTGAATTGCGGCAAGGCTGCTATTGAATCGAACAAGTCAGCCGCGCGCAGGCTGAGCGCCACGACGTCTTCTTTCGAAGCGCCGCCATGAAACACCGTCTTGAAGGATTTCAGATCGCCGCTGCGGCGCAAAAGATGCCGCCACGCCCTCGGAAGGTGACGCCTCGGACAGGGGCCGATTGCAGCGCGGAACAAAGATCAATCAACGCCTCAACCCGGTCGTTCGTCAGCGGGTTGCGCTTTTCGGGCTCGTTGAACCAGACGGTCAGCCAGGCGCCGTCCAGTTCCAAATCCAGATGTTGTGATGTTGGCAGCATGATCAGAACCTGTGCACGCCGTAAGAGGTCGGTTTGACCTTGCGCGCACGACCCTCAAGGCAAGTTTCCAGGCAGAACCCCAAGACCCGACGCGTATCGCGCGGGTCAATCACGCCGTGGTCGATACAGCGGCCCGAGGTATAGAAAGCCCCTTCCTGGCTGGTGAAATGTTGAGTGATCATCGCCGTCTGCATCTTGAGCTTGTCTTCGTCCGGCTCGATGCCCTTACGCTTCATCCCGGCCCGCGCGACCATTTCCATCGTGCCGGCCGCCTGTTCACCGCCCATCACACCGGTGGCTGCGTTGGGCCAGGCAAAGAGGAAGTCGGGGTCATAGGCATAGCCACACATGCCATAATTCCCGGCCCCAAAGCTCGCCCCGATATAAAGCGTGATCTTGGGCACATCGACCGAGGTGACGGCCTGGATCATCTTGGCGCCATGCTTGATCATGCCGCCCTGTTCAGACTGGGTGCCAACCATGAACCCGGTGATATTATTGAGGAAAACCAGTGGCGTGTCGCTTTGCACACAGAGCTGGATGAACTGGCTGGCCTTATTGGCCCCGTCGGGGTCCAAGGGGCCGTTATTGCCAAGGATGCCCACGGAAATACCGTTAATCGCCGCCTGCAAACAGACTGTAGCCGCGCCGTAACCGGGTTTGAAATCCTCAAACTCCGACCCGTCCACGATCCGCGCCACAACCTCGCGCACGTCATATGGGATGCGATAGTCCGTTGGCACCACGCCCGCGATCTCGTCGGCGTCGTATTTGGGCGGCGGCACCTCTTTGGCGCGTCGCTCGGGCAGTGACTTGTTCCAATCCAGCCGCGCCATCACATCACGGGCCATGGCCACACCGTGGGCGTCATCCTCGGCCAGATATTCCACCAGGCCGGATTTGGTTGCGTGCATTTCTGATCCACCCAAATCACGGTCGTTGGCTTTCTCGCCGGTCGCCGCGTGAGTGAGAGCCGCCCCGGCCAAAGCCGCCATGCCGTTCTTCTTCACCCCAACCACATAATCGGCCAGCCCTGGCATATAAGCCCCACCCGCCGTGGATGGCCCATGCAAAACCGCAACGTTCGGCAGGCCAGCGGCCGAGTGGCGCGCCAGATTGCGGAACAGCTTGCCGCCGTTGGCCCAGAACTCGACCTTGTATTCCATCAGGTTGGCCCCGGCGCTTTCCACCAGATGCACAAACGGCAGGTTCTGTTTGAGCGCCATGTCCTGCGCGCTCAGGAAGGCGGCACCCGACATTTCGACCATCGACCCCGCTTTGATCCCGGCGTCATCGACAATTATCATGCAGCGCACGCCCGAGATAAAGCCGATACCTACGATCAGCGACGCGCCCGGCACAGATTTCTCGGGGTTTTTGTTGTCCACACAGTAGCCCGCCAAACCGTGGATTTGCAGGAACGGCATGCCCGGATCAAGCAGATGCGCCAGACGGTCACGCGGGGTGATCTGTCCGCGCGCCTCCATGCGTTCGCGTCGCTGTTCTGACAAGGCCACAGGCCTTGCTTCGAGCGCGCGCATCTCATCGATCAGCGCCATCATGTCAGCACGGTTCTTGGCGTAGGTTTCTGAGTCGCGAACGACCTGACTGACGAACCCCATCAGAGGCCTCCCTCACTTGAATTGACGATCAGCCCTGCCGGGATTTGCACCGGCGTGGCGAGCAGGATTTGGGCATAACTCTTGCCCTGGGCATCGTTGCGCAGCGAGGTGACACCGCCCCCGCCCAGCGCATCATGCAGCAGAATATTCATCGAATGGGTGCCCGGCAGATGGTAACGGTCGATGCCGCCTTGCAAGTAGTCCGCAAAACGTGCCGCTATCACATCCTCGCTAAGCGCTGCCCAGATGTAGGGCAGATAGGCGGGATGCCGTGCAATGACGCCGATGTTGGCCTTGTTGCCCTTATCGCCAGACCGTGCCCAGGCGAGATCTTCCAGGCTGCGTAAGGTCATGTCGGCGCTGGTGTCGGGTGCTTGCGGCACGCCGGGTGCTGAACCGGTCAGTGTGGATAGCGGAAGATTGGGCGTCTCGAATGCGACCTCTTCCCCATCCAACGAAACACGATAAGTCAGGTCGGCTGCGGGAACCAGAAACGAGAACAACGCAACCACTGGCGACGGTCTCGGTCGGCCGCCTGCGGTGAAGATGTGTAAACCCGGAGGTGTGGCCAAAGCTGCCCCGGTCAGCTCTTTCAAAAACAACCTAACGGCGCGCGCATCATCGTGATGCACCGCAGCCTTGAACGAAATCTCTTCATAGTCGCCCTCACCCGGCTTGCCACCGAATGCCTCAAAACAGACCTCACGGTAGTCGGGCGCCTTCATTTTATTCAGCACGTCACGGGCACGGTCCAGCCCAGCTTGGGCAAAGGCCTGCGCCTTGGCGTGCGCGTCACGACCGTTGACAAGAAACGTCAACCCAGCGCGAAACCCATCCGCCCAGGTGGCAGATACCTTGAGCTGCCCGGTGGGTGCCCGCCCTTTGGTGTCGGTGACGCGAACTCGGTCCGGCCCTTCCTGCTCCATTGCCACTTCAGTAAAGTCACAAGCCACATCCGGCAGCAGATAGGCGCTTGGGTCGCCGATTTCATACAGCATCTGCTCGGCGCAAGTGGCAGGCGTGACGCAACCTGTAGTACCCTCGGGCTTGGTCAGGATCATCGAACCATCGGCATCAACTTCGGCCACAGGATAGCCGATCTTGGCGATATCGCCGGACAGCTCCCAATCGGTAAAGTTGCCGCCCGTCACCTGCGGCCCGCATTCCAAAAGATGCCCCGCAAGCGAGCCCGCCGCCAGTAGATCGTGATCATCCGTCTGCCAGCCAAAATGATGCATACACGCGGCCAACGTCAGTGCACTGTCGACGCAACGCCCCGTGATGACGATATCCGCGCCAGCCTCCAGCGCAGCCACGATCGGAGCTGCGCCGATATAGGCATTCATCGAGGCGATCTTGTCTATCGGCGGCATCGGCGCGCCGGAAAACATCTCAACCTCATCTGCAAATGCGGCGGCGCGCGGCAACAAGTCGTCGCCTTCGACCACAGCCACGCGCAGGGGCAACCCCGCATCAGCGATCTTGGCCCGCAACGCCTCGGCACAGGCCACTGGGTTCACCCCGCCCGCGTTGGACAGGACTTTGACGCCTTTCTCGGCGATCGCCGACAGGTTTCGCCCCATCGCATCCGTCACAAAGTCGTCTGCATAGCCCTTATCCGCGTCCTTCATCCGGGCGCGGGCCATGATCGACATAGTTACCTCGGCCAGATAATCGTAGACGAGTACATCCAGATCGGGCACGCGCAAAAGCTGCGCCGTCGCGTGCTGGGCTTCTCCCCAGAACCCGCTGGCTCCACCAATTTTCAGTGGCTTTGTCACGTTACGTCCCTCCCTTCAGACGGCGAAACTCAGTTTACAGACCACCTGTTCTGTTTTTATGGTCCTGCTCAACCCCACCGGTCAACGGTGATCTGACAAACCGACGCCACGGAACATGACTGAGACACCAACGAACAAACCTTCGCTGCAAGACAAGCGCTCGCAAGCCATGCGGACCAAGATTTGCCGTGCGGCCATCGATTGCCTGGACCGGCTTGGCTATGCCGAGACCACGTTTGCCAAGATACAGGCCAAGGCCAATGTATCACGTGGGGCAATCACGCATCACTTTCCCACCAAACAGGCACTGGTGGCCGCCACGGCGATGCAACTGCTCAGCAACGCGCAGGGGCCTGTGGAACGTCCAGCGGCAAGCGTCGGTGTGCTGCCAGTCTACGACCTGATTATGACATCCTGGACCCGGATCGTGAATTCATCCGGAGGCCGCGCGATTGTCGAGATCCTCGTGGCCTGCCGCACCGATGCCGAGCTTTATCAACTGCTCGAAGACAGCTTGCTGGATTGGGACCAATCAAACCTCGCGCTGATCGCGCAATCCTACACCAGTGCGAGCGGTGATCGCGACGACACGGAACTGCTGTGGAGCATCGCGCGGAACTTTCTGCGCGGGCTGCTGCTGCACGAAAAATTCGTCTCATCACCCGAATACCTCACCCGGATGATGGACCGCTTTGCCCGCATGATGGAAACCCAGCTTTCCATTCGCCCCACCCCCGATCAGGAGATCGACACATGACATTGCCTTCCCCCTTCATGACCCCGGAGCGCGAGACCCTGAGACGGGACTTCGCCCGCTTTGTCGATACCGAGATCAAACCCAACATCGAAAAGTGGGAAGCTGATCGCGCGGTTCCAGCCGATTTGCACACAGCCATTGGCGACTTTGGCGTCTATGGGTTCGGCATTGACGAGGCTTACGGCGGGCTGGGGTTCGACGATGCCTTTATGCGCCATGACTTCAACGAGCTGCTCTTTGGTTGCGGCGCCTCGGGTGTCGCTGCCGCTGTGGGTGGACGCCTGATCTCAATCGCTCCGATCGCCAAATTCGCGTCCGAAGACGTCAAGAAAAAGCTGCTGCCAGAAATCCTGAGCGGGCGGATGATGTCGTCGCTCGGGATCACCGAACCAGGGGGCGGGTCGGATGTGGCTAGTCTGACGACCAAGGCCGAGCGCAAAGGCGACAAGTGGATCTTGAACGGCGAAAAGACATACATCACCGGTGGTATGGACGCCGAATGGTTCGTCATCGGCGCTCGTACCGGCGGGCCGGGATTGGCGGGGATATCGCTGTTTCTGGTGCCCCACGACGCGCCCGGCTTCAGTCGCACGCCATTGGGCGGCAAGATGGGGTGGCATTGCTCGCAACAGGCGACACTGCACATGGATGATTGCGAATTGCCCGAAAGCGCGATGTTGGGACCGGAAAACAAGGGGTTCATCGCGATCATGAACAACTTCAACTTTGAAAGGCTGTCGCTGGCCTCAGGCTCTCTGGGCATGATGAAGATCTGTTATGAAAGCGCGCTGGACTGGGCTCGCGAGCGCAAGACATTCGGACAACGTCTGATCGAGCATCAGGTCATCGCCCATAAGTTCGCCGAAATGTCTGCCAAGATCGACCTGAACGAGGCTTATATCGAACGCATCTGCTGGGCCATCAATCAGGGGCTGATGCCTGTGGCAGAACTGGCCAAAGCCAAAGTGCAGGCGACCAAGTCGCTGGAGTTCGTAGCCTCGGAGGCGATGCAGGTCTTTGGCGGCGCCAGTTACATGACCGGCAACCCGGTCGAGCGCGTCTGGCGCGAGATCAAGGTCATGGCCATCGGCGGAGGCTCCGAAGAGATCATGCGCGATCTGGCGGTGCGACAGATGGGACTGGCCGGGCAGTGATCGATTTCTGTCGCGCTTAACGGCAGGGTCAAAGCGCGCTCACTTTGCCCGATGCTGCGTCATGCTTGAATGGCGGATCTGCCCATCGGGTTTCAGCCGAAGCCTATCACAGCGATGCGAAAATTGATCACAACGTCAACTTTCGCAGGAATGTGCGGACCTGAAAGTCATGGGCGATACCGCGTAAATCGGCTATTTGCCAACACGCGTTTCATGAACATCAAAGCCCGCGTGAAGCAAGGCGGCTGGAAACAGGCGGTGCGGGAACGGGACGCCGACACCTTCGACTGGACCTGTAACAAACCCTTCAATTGAAAATTTGAGTGCGGCAAACGAAACCAGTCGTTCGCCCCTAGGGAACAAGCGGCAGCAAAGTCCCGTTGAGGCTAGTTCGTTCATCGGAAAAGAACGACCGCAATGGAGGCTGGGTTTTCGACACCGCCACTTTCAATTTGTGGGCCAGCCGGATTTGGATCGGTCAATGACGCAATGGGTGTATCGTTTATCGCCAACAGGGTGCAGGTGCGGGTCGGTCTCTCTAAATTTCGGCTGCTGAAAACGCATCGGCAAATCGTTCGATCTGCATATCGTCTTGGCCGCCTATGAGCAGATACTCATAGCCATCGTGCCCCCAAACGGCGGCGCTCATCCCTTCCATCTGCGACAGCGCAGGCTGCCGCCCACGCTCTTTGTTGGAGCGGATTATGCACAAGGCCAGTGGATCGCCAGCATCGGTCAGAAACGTCAGCTGAATCAGCGGGTTTCCATTAAAGCTGAGAACCTGGGCGCGTTTGTACTCCGCGCCCGGCAACATATCGAGTTCCGCTGGTGTCAGCATCTTACCGATAGCCACGGCCACCCGGTCCAATTCGACCTGCTGTTCAGCTTCGCTCTGCTCGATGTGCGACAGGGTCTCGGTGGAATAGAGCGCCTGATAGGCCGCCACATACTCCAACCAGCCGGGCTGCGAGGCGCGGTTCAGATAGACCCCGGAACCAAGCCCGATCGCCAAGGCAAGGCTTGCCACCAACGCGAGGGACGCGAAACTATGACCGCGTGGCGCCGCTGGTTCCGGCAGAACAGGCGCGGGCCGATCCTGCCCCAACAAAGCCGCGAACCCATCCGAAAGGGCCTGTTTGTCGATGTCCAACGCAGTAAGCCGCTGTCGCAGTAACGCATCCTCTTTCAAGGCCGACTCGATCGCGGCCATAGGCGCGTGCTCCTCCTCGCCGTCCAGATAAGCGACCAGCTCTTCGTTGGTGAAGGTTCTATCTGCCATGGCGCGTGCCTTTTACGTGTTCGAACATCTGGCTGATCGTGGCCCTTGCACTGGCCAGACGGCTCATGACGGTGCCGATGGGGATATCCAGTATCTCGGCCGCCTCTCGGTAAGCATAACCCTCGACATAAACCAGGACCACTGTGGCACGTTGCGCCTCGGGCAGGCGCAGGATGGCTACCATGACCTCGCGGTTGAGAACCGCGGTTTCCGGCCCGGGTTTCAGGTCACGAAGATCGGCATCCTCGATTGCGACCAGCCCGCCACCTGTACGCACGGCTGTCTTGCGCAGCTCGCTGATCCATAAGTTATGGGCAATGCGAAACATCCACTTGGCCAGATCGGTGCCGATCTCGAACCCCTCAGCTTGCTCGATGGCCCGCAAACAGGTGGCTTGTGCCAGATCGTCGGCCGTGTCAGGTTTGCACGTCAAGGCCAGACCATATCGCCAGAGTCGAGGAAATACGTCCGCAACTCCATCTCGCACTACTTCATGCGATGTCTGACGCCGCCAAAACTTCATTCCTCATCCCGTCTCGTTACTCTTCGCTTTCCGCCACCAGGTAAGCGATCAGATCGTCGATCTGCTGTTCCTTTTTCAGCCCCGCAAAGGACATCTTGTTGTCCGGCACCAGCTCTTTGGGCTTGGTCAGAAACGCCTTGAGCGTCTCGGCATCCCAGGTGAGCCCCGCTTCCAGTAGCGCGTCCGAGTATTTGAACCCTTCGACCTGCCCCGCTGGCGCGTCGACAATGCGATAGAGTGTTGGACCAACCTTGTTCTTTCCTTCCTTGACCGTGTGACAGGCCTTGCACTTCTTGAACACTTTCTTGCCAGCCTTGGCATCGCCCTCGGCCCAGGCTGTTGTGCTCAAAGCGCCCAAAACCAGCGTCGCCCTAATGATCATCCGTTTCATGCCGTGCCCCTTATCTGGCTTATTTTCTAGAGTGCGGGGCGGTGACACGCTTACCGCGTGTCACCGCTCGCACACAAAACAAACACTCGTTACTCAACTGTAAGACTATTTCTCGAAAATCATGCGCACGGTCACCGGTGTGACTCGCGTGATCCCCGGCAATTTGGCCAGTTTCATCAAGGTGTCGATGCCCGCATCAATGCCCAGATCAGCGGTCGACAACATGATCATGTTGGCCGTTGTCACCAAAACGCGATCTTCGCTCAGGCGGGCCACCAGCAGCTCGGCCTCGATGTCTGCCTCCAGACCAGCCAGCGATAAAACGCCCTCAAAATCGGTCAGGGTCGTTTCGCCGATGGCCAGTACGTCGAACTCTTCCATGTCGACTTCGCCTGCCAGTGTGGCCTTGGCGTCGGCTGCTTTGAACACATGCTCGATCATGCGCTCATTGCGAACTTCGATGTAGGTTTCGACGGAACCAAGGTTGATGGAAACCGCCAATTCGCCTGTTTCGCTGACCGTTCCGCTGACATCATCGAAATGATGTACTTCACCAACAGTGTCCTTCTTGATCGACCCAAAAGCGACGCTCGACTGGTCCGCAACCGAGGTCCAATTCGCGTGTCCGCCTGCGTGGGCAATGGTGGTAAGGCTGGTTGTCAAAATCGCCGCAGTGGCGAGGCGGGTCAGGTGGTTCACGGGATGTTTCCTCCGGTTATATCTCGCGCAATTGGCGCTCTGATATGAAAACGCCCGAGCCCGGGTATTTATTCGGAAGAAAGTGAAATAATCTGCAGGTTCCCTTTTAACTAACTGAAAAAATTACAAACTATTCCAAAGTATCAGAGGCGCGATAGGCCCTTGGCGTCACCCCAGTCCAAGACCTGAACGCCCGAATGAGAGCACTGGCTTCGCTAAAGCCAGTTTGATTGGCAATCTCTTCGACAGATAAATCAGACGTTGCCAACAACCGGACTGCCATGTCGCGGCGCACCTGCTTTCGAATATCGGAATAGTCCACCCCTTCGCGTTTAAGCCTGCGCCTCAACGTGTGACTGGGCAGACCCAACCTGCGCGACACCTCTTCCATATCGGCAAGCCGTCTCTCGGTTGCCAAAATGCCGTCCACCGTGACCGAAACCTCCAGCGCCAACCCCGCAGTGCCCGCCAATGGCAAGAACGCATCCAATGGCGTGCGGCGTGCGTAGGCAACCGCCTGTTCTTCGGTGCGGATCAGCGGCAGCTTCATCAGGCTCCGAGGTAGAGCCAATCCGCTGCTGGGTTTGTTGAATTGAACCGGGGCGCGCAGAAACATCATCCGATAGGCGGTGAAATGGGCAGGTGGTGGATAGTCGAACCAGGCGCGATTGATCGCCCCCTTGTTTCCTACCAACCAAGCGAGCATGCGGTTGACCAACACCAGGATCATCTCAACCGCCAGTTCGTTCAGCACCAAGCGACCGGGAATGCGCCGCATCACGAACACCGCATGCACGCCTTCCTCACGAAACTCGTACCGAAAGGAGTTGTCCATAAGGTCCATGAACTCGATGGCGCGTGCATACGCTTCCCCAAGGGTTGGCGCGTGGCTCAGGTGCGCTGCCATCATCGCCGTTATACCGATGCGCTGCGGGCGATCCTGCAATCCCCCCAATTCATCATCCAAAGACAAGGTCACCGTGCGCACAAGACGCACGAAATCGGGCGGCGTCAGCGGAGCCACCTGGGTGCCCAGCCCGGCGCGCGACAAGATTGCGGCAGGCTCCAACCCTCGACGCCGGGCCCCGGCGAGCATGTTCGAAGCAAAAGCGGCTGGGATGCGATTGGCCATGACTGTCAGATAATGTCAATTTTTCTGCACATCCAGATCATTGTCGCATCGCATCGACCCTGTCACGCTACGTTCCAAACCCTGATAGGAGATCACAGATGGCCACTGCTGCCTATATCTACGACGCCCTGCGCACCCCTCGCTCGCGCGGTAAATCCAGCGGCACCCTGCACGAAGTCAAACCGGTGCAACTGGCCGCAGGCCTCTTGCGCGAAATGCAAAGCCGCCACGACCTGGACACCAGCCAAGTGGGTGATGTGATCCTGGGCTGCGTGACGCCCATCGGCGATCAGGGGTCTTGCGTGGCAAAGGCCGCAGTGCAGACCGCACAGTGGGACGAAGCTGTGCCGGGGGTCCAACTCGACCGGTTCTGCGCGTCTGGGCTGGAGGCCGTGAACATGGCCGCCGCCAAGGTGGGATCGGATCAAGAGGATCTGGTTGTCGCCGGTGGCATCGAATCCATGAGCCGCGTGCCCATGGGGTCAAACGGTGGGGCGATGTTCGGGGATCCCGACATCATCCACGACCAGCTTGGCGTACCCCAAGGTATCGGTGCCGACCTGATCGCCACCATCGACGGCTATAGCCGCGAAGATGTCGACGCCTACGCCATGGAAAGCCAACGCCGCGCCGCGCACGCGCGCGACAGTGGGTGGTTCGACAAATCCGTGGTCCCGGTCAGGGACGAAGGCGGGCTGACCATTCTGGAACGCGACGACTTCATCAAACCCGGCACCGACATGCAAAAGCTAGGCGCGCTGAACCCATCCTTTGCCGGTATGGGCAGCTACGGCTTCGACGATATGGCCCTGTCGAAATATCCCCAAGTCAGCCGCATCAACCACGTCCACACCCCCGGCAACAGCTCGGGCATCGTCGACGGCTCAGCCGCGGTTCTGATCGGGTCCGAGAAGGCAGGCAAGGACCTCGGCCTTGAACCACGCGGGCGCATTGTCTCGGCCACCGTCATCTCGACCGATCCGGTGATCATGCTGGCAGGCCCCGGCCCCGCCGCCCAAAAATGCCTCGACCGTGCTGGCCTGACCGTGGATGACATCGACCTCTGGGAAATCAACGAGGCCTTTGCCTCCGTCGCCATGCGCTACATGAAAGATCTGGGCATCGACCACGAGATCACTAACGTCAACGGCGGCTCGATCGCCATGGGGCACCCGCTGGGGGCCACGGGCGGGATGCTGGTTTCAACCATGCTGGACGAGCTGGAACGCCGCGGCGCCAAACGCGCCATGATCTCGCTCTGTGTCGGTGGCGGCATGGGCATCTCGACCCTGATCGAGCGCGTGTAAGGAAGGACCAGACCTATGGCATTTGCATACGACAAAGACGCGGACGGCATCGTCACCATCACCATGGACATGGACGGCCCCGTCAACGCGATGAACGATCAATTCTGGCCGCTTTTCAAGGGTGCTATGGACCAGATCGAAGCCGAAGACGACCTGAAAGGTGTGATCTGGACCTCGGCCAAAGAGACCTTCTTTGCCGGTGGCGATCTGAACATGCTCAAGGGCATCACCCCCGACACGGTCGGTGATCTGTTCGAACAGGTCGAAGCGACCAAGGCCGTCATGCGCCGGATGGAGAAGCTGCCCGTTCCCATGGTCGCCGCCATCAACGGCGCGGCCCTGGGGGGCGGGTACGAGATTTGCCTCGCCTGCAACCACCGCATCGCCGCTGAAAACCCCAAGACCAAGATCGGCCTGCCCGAGGTCACTCTGGGCTTGTTGCCCGGCGGCGGCGGCGTTGTGCGCCTGACTTATCTGCTGGGACTAGAGGGCGCGATGCCTTTCCTGCTGGAAGGGCGTCAGCTCAACCCGCAAAAGGCGCTCAACGCAGGTCTCATCCACGAGGTTGTCGCCCCTGACCAACTGCTGACCCGCGCCAAGGAGCACATCCTGTCGGTGCAAGGCGACGCCACTGCCGTGACCCAGCCCTGGGACACCAAGGGTTACAAAATCCCCGGGGGCCCATCGACCTCGCCCAAAAACGCGCCGCGCATTGCGGGGGCCACAGCGATGCTGTTCAAAAAGACCCGCGGTCTGATGCCGGCACCCGTGCGCATCCTCGACATCATGACCGAAGCGGCAGGTAAAGTCGATTTCGACACCGCGCAGCGCTATGAAAGCCGCCGCTTTGCCTCTCTGACACCGCTCGCGCCGACCAAGAACATGATCGAGACACTGTTTTTCGGCATGAACAAAGTCAACGGCGGTGCCTCGCGGCCCAAGGACATCCCGCGTTCCAAAGTCGAACGTCTCGGCGTTCTGGGGGCGGGCATGATGGGTCAGGGCATCACCTATTCGGCCGCCATGGCGGGTATTCCGGTCGTGCTCAAGGATATGAGCATGGAAGCGGCTGAGCGCGGCAAGGCCTATACCGAAAAGCTGCTGGACAAGCGCGTCGACAAGGGCCGCATGACGCCTGAGCAGCGCGACGCGGTGCTTTCGTTGATCACTCCGACGGATAGAACCGACGATGTGAAAGGCTGCGACCTGATCATCGAAGCCGTGTTTGAAAAGATCGACGTTAAGAACGCGGTGCTGGCCGAGCATGAGGACCTGCTAGCCGACGGCGGTTTCTGGGGCTCCAACACCTCAACCCTGCCGATCACCCGTCTGGCCACCGCGTCGAAGAAGCCCGAGAACTATGTCGGCCTGCACTTCTTCTCGCCCGTCGACAAAATGCCCCTGCTGGAAATCATAGCCGGAGAGAAGACCTCGGACGAGACACTGGCACGCGCCTTTGACTTTGCCCGCCAGATCAAGAAGACCCCGATCATCGTGGGCGACAAGACCGGCTTTTACACCTCGCGCACCATCTCGACCAAAATGTTCGAGGCGCTGCAATTGGTGGCCGAGGGCCAAGACCCCGTGCGCGTCGACAACCTGTCACGCCTAACCGGCATGCCCACCGGGATGCTGTCGCTGCTGGATGAGGTACAGCTGAAACTGGCCAACGACATCTACGGCACTCAGGTGGAAATGGGCCTGCTCGACCCCGAGCAGGAAGCCACCCCCAAGCGCGCAAGATGATCCACGAGCTGGTCAGCCAGCACGACCGCCATGGGCGCGCCACCGGTAAGGGGCTCTATGACTATACGTCTGAGGGCAAGGTGATCTGGCCCGGTCTGTCCGCATGGCGCAAAGAAGGCACTGACCTGCCGGATCAGGACATTCAGGACCGCATCCTGTTCCGCGCGGTGCTGGAAACCCTGCGCTGTCTGGAAGAGGGTGTCTTGCGTTCGGTTGCGGATGGCAACGTGGGCTCGATCCTGGGCATCGGCGCACCGGTTCACACCGGCGGCTACATCCAGTTCGTGAACACCTACGGCCTGGATCGGTTTGTCGCGCGCTGCGAAGAACTGGCCGCGAAATACGGCGACCGTTTCACGCCGCCCGCGATCCTCAAACAGCATGCTTCCGAGCAGAAGCTGTTTGCCTAAACCTCTTTGCCAGGCCGTCGCTCAGGCGGCCTGGTGCTTTAAGGCCTGATCCAACAGAATCTGCGCTGCGGCCTTGGCATCGCGCGCAGGAGCGCCGCTGTTGATCAAAACCGAGGACACGATGGCCCCCTCTTTCAACAACAGCATCTGACTGCCCAAACAGTCCGGGTCTTTTGCGCCAGCCGCCTTGGCCAACGCCGTCAGATGCTCCAGCAAGATTTCCTTATGTCGCGCGGCCTGCCGGTGGATCGGGTGATCTGCCTCCTGAAACTCGGAACAGGCCTTGATGAACATGCAGCCGCGATAGTTGTCCTCTTCAAACCACTCGGCCAGCGCATCAAAGCCCGCGATCAACTGCCCTTCGGGCGTGTCCGCCATCTCGGCCACGCGGTGCAGGAACCACTCGCGAAAACTCCGGTCGCGCAGTTCAAGTGCGGCCAGGATCAAGTCGTCCTTGGTGCGGAAATGTTTGTACATCGAAGTCTTGGAGACCCCGGTTTCCACCACCAGCTTGTCCATGCCCGTGGCATGAAACCCGTCCCGGTAAAACACCTCCAATGCCTTGGAGACCAACTCGTCTTTCTTGTTCGGGCGCATCGCTCGTCCTTTGCATGAACTGATCAGTACATAGGTCACGCCGCCCCATGGCGCAACGATGTGGCCCGGTCGTGACAGGTTTCACACCCTTTCGTGTGTTTGACCCAAGGGGCAGATCACAAAACCGTATCTGTCTTGCAATAAGGTGTACCGATCTGTACATATAATCACAGGAGTTACCGATCTGTACACCCACACGAATGAAGGAGTTCCCCGATGCCTTGCCCCAAGAAATCAAAGCTTCCCCCTTCAACCCTGCGCTACTGGCCGTAGTTTTGTTGGTGGCCACGCTGACCTGAAAGACATCACAATGACACGTCCCCCCTGCCCCCATTTGACCGCGACAGTGCAATCCAAAAGGTGCGTCTGGCCGAAGACGGCTGGAACAGCCGCAACCCCGATGTGGTGACGCCCGCCTACACCGAAGACAGCACATGGCGAAACCGGAACGAGTTTCCCGCGGGTCATGAGCAAATCCACGCTTTTCTGACCCGCAAATGGGAGAAAGAGCAGGGGTACCGCCTGATCAAGGAACTTTGGGCCTTTGACGGCAACCGGATCGCGGTACGCTATGCTTATGAATGGCGCGACGCTGATGGGAATTGGACGCGGTCTTATGGCAACGAAAACTGGGAATTTGCCACCGACGGGCGCATGGCGCACCGGCATGCATCCATCAACGACCTTGCCATTGACGAAAAAGACCGCCTCTTTCACTGGCCCCTTGGCCGCCGCCCCGACGACCACCCCGGCCTGAGCGATCTCGGCCTTTAGGAGACACCCCATGCCCCGCGCCTTCAATAAGTTGATGTTCACCCCCGCCGTTTTGGCCCATCAAGAACGCTTGGGGTCTGCCAAAGCCTATGAAAAATTTCTGACCCAAGGCCCGCAAAGCGGCCATCTGATCGGCCCGGCAGAAAAAGCATTCATCGAGGCGCGCGACAGCTTTTATCAATCCACAATCTCGGAAACCGGCTGGCCTTATGTTCAGCATCGCGGCGGTCCGGTTGGCTTCCTCAAGGTGTTGGGAGAGAGCACTTTGGGGTACGCTGATCTGAGCGGCAACCGCCAGTACATCTCGCGCGGGAACCTCGACGGCAACGACCGGGTGGCGATGATCCTGATGGACTATGCCAACCGCCGCCGCCTGAAAGTCCTGGGTCGGGTGAGCTTTACCGAAGGCGAGCAGGCGGCTGCAAGCCTATTCATCGAAGGCTCCGAAAGCCAGCCCGAGCGCGCCGTGATCATCAAGGTCGAGGCGCTGGATTGGAACTGCCCAGCCCACATCATGCCGCGCTACACCGAGGCCGAACTGCGCCCGCATCTGAACCAGTTGGGGTTGGAAATCGCGCAACTCAAGGCCGAGAATGAGCGGTTGAAAGCGGAATTGGCAGACAGGTAAGTGAGTTGGGGCTAATTCGTCTCCACCATCACCTCTACCCCTGCCGCGCAGAAATCAATCAACTGATCCACCCGTGCCTCTACCGCGCCGGGGCTCAAAGCCTCGATCCGCCATCCCGTGTTCAGGAACGCCAGCATGGCCGACACTGAATAGACCTGACCGGCGGCAATCGATTGCCGGTCGGCTTGCGGATAGAGCCGCACAATCTCGTCAATGAACTGGCCCGCTGTGGGATCGAAACATTCTGCCGCAATCGCCCGCCAACGCGGATCGACCGAGACATGGGCGACAAGGCGGCCATAGGCCATCCATTGCGGCCCACCTTTCCGGGCCAGCGTCACATAGGGCCGGATGAAACAATCCAGAACCAAACGCAGTGTCAGATTGCCCTGCGCCCGGGCAGCATCCAGTGCCTCCAGCCTGATCCGCGACAACTCATCCGCGCGGCGTGCAACTATCTGGTGAAACAGCTCCTCCTTGCCACCTCCATGGTGATGAACCAGCCCCACCTGCACGCCTGCCTCGCCTGCGATATCACGGATCGAAGCACCATCGAATCCCCGCGCTGCAAACACCTGTTCTGCCGCATCAAAGATACGCGCTTTGGTCTGTAACGACCGCGCCGAAGGTGCCCTTTTGCGTTGTTTTTCCATGCAAATCTCCTGCTTGCAAAAACATATTGCCTTATTTTGAACGATCGTTCAAGTTAAGCGTCAGTTTTTTAGGAGGTCACATGTCGGAAACGCGCGCTGCTTACGCCCTGATCGGGGCGGGCCCGATGGGGCTTGCCATGGCCAAGGTGCTCAAGGAACAAGGCATCCCCTTTCGCGGGTTCGAGATGCACTCGGACGTGGGGGGCTTGTGGGACATCGACGGGCCAAAATCGACCATGTACGAGACCGCGCATCTGATCTCTTCCAAGACCATGACCGAGTTTGTGGACTTTCCGATGGACGAGGACGTGGCCGAGTATCCGTCACACCGCGACCTTCGTAACTACTTTCGCGCCTTTGCTGATCATTTCGGTCTGCGCGATCACTACACCTTCAACGCCGAGGTGTTGAAGACTGAGCCACTGGGGGGACCAGGTGATGGGTGGCGCGTCACCTGGCGGGACGTCGATGGCGATCATACGGCCGAGTTTGCGGGCGTCATGATCGCCAACGGCACCTTATCCGAGCCGAACATGCCTGACTTTCCGGGGCAGTTTGACGGTGAGCTGATCCATTCCTCGCAGTACCGCCGCCCCAGCCAATTTGACGGCAAGCGCACGTTGATCGTGGGCGCTAAGCAATTCAGGCTGTGACATCGCAGTAGATGCGATCCACCATGCAAAGCTGTGTGATCTGTCAATGCGGCGGGGCTACTATTTTGTGCCCAAATACGTCTTTGGCAAA
The DNA here is from genome assembly GCF_055693495.1 of Falsiruegeria sp. JB4-1. Taxonomy (NCBI): domain Bacteria; kingdom Pseudomonadati; phylum Pseudomonadota; class Alphaproteobacteria; order Rhodobacterales; family Roseobacteraceae; genus Falsiruegeria; species Falsiruegeria sp. JB4-1. The sequence continues at coordinate 1,180,338 of NZ_JBVFTZ010000001.1, read as the reverse complement.
CCAGCCGACACAATGGGTGGGCTGATCAAACTGCCCATGTGGCTGAAACGCCGGATCGACGGGATGATCCTGAAATGGTTTGTGGGCGATCCGCAGAAGTACGGGTTTCCCAAGCCTGATTATCAGCTCTACGAAAGCCACCCGGTGGTGAACTCGCTGGTGCTTTATCACGCGGGCCACGGCGATTTGCGCATTCGGGCGGATATCGAGCGGCTGGACGGTAAGACCGTGCATTTCCGCGATGGCTCATCAGACGAATACGACATGATCCTGTCCGCGACGGGGTACAAACTACACTATCCATTCATCGACCGCGAATTGCTGAACTGGCAGGGCGACGCGCCGCATCTGTATCTGAACGCCATGCACCCCGAGCGGGATGACCTGTTTGTTCTGGGCATGGTCGAGGCCAGCGGGCTTGGCTGGCAGGGTCGCCACGAGCAGGCCGAGATGATCGTGCACTACATCAAGGGTCTGAAAACAGGTTGCTCGGTTGCCGGATCGTTGAAATCCGAAAAAGCAAATGGCTTTGAACGCGCCACGGGCGGCATGAACTACCTCAAGCTCGCGCGCATGGCGTATTATGTGGACAAAGCCACCTATCGCAACGCCGTCACCAGTTGGATTACCAAACTCAGCAAAGGCGCGCAGGCATGACCGGCATAGACGACATTACGTTGAATTTCTCGCCCGGCTCTCTGACCTTGCTAAATGCAATTCTGGCGGTGGTCATGTTCTCAATCGCCATTGACTTGAAACCCAACGATTTCAGTGCGTTGCGACGCGCGCCCAAGCCGCTTCTGGTGGGGTTGTGCTCCCAGTTCATCCTGCTGCCGGTGCTGACCTTCGGCCTGGTTCTGCTGACCGAACCCAGCCCCTCGATAGCCTTGGGACTGATCCTGGTCGCGGCCTGTCCTGGTGGCAATATCTCGAACTTCATCACTCACCGCGCGGGCGGCAATGCAGCTTTGTCGGTGTCAATGACAGCCTTTGCCACGGTGGGTGCGATCCTGCTGACCCCGATCAACATCGCGCTGTGGGGCGGCCTGTACGAACCCACCCGCGCAATCCTGCAAGAAACGCAGATTGACCCGGTGCAGATCGCGATCACTGTGGGGCTGATGCTGATTCTGCCGCTGGTGCTGGGCATTCAGCTGAACTTGCGGCGCCCTGATCTGACACGGCGGCTGCGCAGGCCGCTGCAACTGTTGTCCATGGGGATCTTTATCGCATTCATCGTTCTCGCTCTGGCGGCCAACTGGGGGTTTTTCCTGGCCTTCGCTGGAGCAGTTGCCGGGCTTGTCATCGTGCACAACGCTCTGGCTTTGGGGGCGGGTACGCTGTGGCCACTCTGGCACGCCTGTCCCCTTTCAATCGCCGCGCCGTGACCATTGAAACCGGCATACAGAATTCGGGCCTTGGGCTGGTGCTGATCTTTGCCTTCTTCAATGGGCTTGGTGGCATGGCGGTTGTCGCAGCGTTCTGGGGCATCTGGCATGCGGTCACGGGGTTGGGTCTGGCGGCGGTCATGTCCCGGACCGAGGCGGAACGATGACTCGCATCCTTGTAACTGGCGCCGCGGGAATGGTGGGGCGGGCCTTGTTGGAAGAGGTGAAGGGACATCAGCTTTTTGCCACCGATCTGACCCCGCCCGATCCACTGCCTGATTGCGTCAGCTATGCTCGCATGGATGTCACAGGCGGCGATCCTGAGCGCGTAATCGCGAAGGTGAAACCGGATGTGGTGGTGCATCTCGCCTCGATCGTGACGCCGCCCAAGGGTACAGGGCGCGACTTCGCCTACAACGTCGATGTGACCGGCACCCGAAACGTGCTGGACGCCTGTATCAAACATGGCGTGCGGCGGTTGGTGGTGACGTCTTCGGGCGCGGCCTATGGCTATCACGCTGACAATCCGGTGCCTCTGCGCGAAAGCGATCCGGTGCGTGGCAACCCCGAGTTTCCCTATTCCGACCACAAGCGTCAGGTCGAAGAGATGCTGGCCGAGGCGCGCAAGACCGCACCACACCTCGAGCAGGTCATTCTGCGCGTGGGCACTGTTCTGGGCGCGGGAACGGAAAACCAGATCACCGCGCTGTTTCACAAACCCCGGCTGTTGGCGGTGCGAGGCAGCGAAAGCCCTTTTGTTTTCATCTGGACCCGCGATCTGGTTCGCATCATCGCGCGCGCTGCCACCGATGGTCCAACGGGCATCTACAATGTCTCAGGCGACGGTTCGATGGGGGTCACGGATCTGGCACGCGCTTTGGACAAACCGGTGCTGCGCCTGCCCGCATGGGCGCTCAAGGCCGCATTGGCCGTGGCGCGACCTTTGGGCCTGTCGCAATACGGGCCCGAGCAGGTGCGGTTCCTGCAATACCGTCCCGTATTGGCCAATGACGCACTGAAAGCGGACTTTGGCTACACACCCGAAAAGACCAGTATCGAGGTCTTCGAGTTCTGGAGAAAGCAGGCCATCAAATGAAAACAGCGGTGATTTCTGGGGGAGCGGGCGGTTTGGGCCGCGCGCTGTCGGCAACTTTACAGGCTGACGGGTGGCAAGTTGTGCTGATCGACTTGGACATCTCGACGCTAGAGGCGAGCGATACGCAGATCCCCATGCAATGCGACCTGACTGACATGGAGCAACTTGGCGCAACCATGGAACAGATCACCATGCGGTTTCCACAGGTCGATCTGGCGGTCTACAATGCGGGCATCACTCAGATCGGCGCCTTTGACGCCACTGATGATGTCAGCCACCGCAAGGTGTTCGAGATCAACTATTTCGCGGCTGTTTCCATGGCGCGACATCTGCTGGAGCCGGTGCGCGCGGCCAAGGGCACACATCTGGCGATCTCTTCCGTGGCTGGCTTCTCGCCGCTTTATCACCGCACCGCCTATGCCGCGTCAAAACACGCGCTCGAGGGGTTTTTCAAATCGCTGAGGTCAGAAGAAAAGAAACATGGCGTACAGACCCTAATCGCCGCGCCGTCCTTTGTGGCAACCAACATCGGCAATGACCAGAGGCAGGAGGACGGAACGGCGCGGCCCGGATCGGCCACCGACGGGATGGACTATATGACACCCCAGGATGCAGCCGCCGAAATCCTGACCGGCCTGCGCAAATCCCGCCCGATGATCCCGGTCGGCCGCATCGCGCGCGCTGCGTGGTGGGTCAACAGCCTGTCCCCGCGCCTGTTCCAACGGCTGATGGAACGCCAGATCGACGGTCAGCACTAGAAGGACGGGGAACTCCCGCGCCCGCGTTGATCCCGGCTTCGCCAAAATCACTGGCGGTCTTGGGCCAGGCGCCTCGCCTGCGGCGCGGCGCGGTCCCGCTTGGTGCAACTGGCTCGCCCCAAGCACCGACCGCCGAGCGGAGCGAGGCCCGGCCCAACGGGAGGAGGGCATCTTTGATGCACGACCGACGGGCGGGAGCTCCCCGGCCTTCTGGAATTGCGGCTAAGACCAGAGACACATAGCTCCCCCTTGACCTTCCCCTAACTGGAACCCTTATCTGAGGCACGACTCAAGAAATGTTTGGCCTTGGATATGTCGCACCACATCACCACAAAGCTCCAGATCACCGGCATGGGCTGCGCGTCTTGCGTGGGCAAGGTCGAGGCTGTCCTGAACGCTTTACCAGGCGTCGATCAGGCGCAAGTGAACTTTGCCAGCGAATCGGCGCAAGTCAGCCATGATGCGTCACTTGTCGACATTGCTGCGGCCTTGTCAGACAGAGGCTATCCTATCGCGACCCAAGACACCCAACTGACCGTCGAAGGGCTTAACTGTGCCTCCTGTGTCGGTCGGGTCGAGCGCGCCCTCTTGGCAGCACCCGGTGTGATCTTGGCCAATGTCAATCTGGCAACAGAAACCGCAAGCGTAACCTTCGCCACCGGCACGACCGACCCAAGCATCCTGGCAGCAACCGTCACCCAAGCTGGTTATGCAGCCACACCGCCAAGCGAGACGTCCGAGATCACTGACCGCAAGGCCGAGGAAATCCAAACGCTCGCCCGCCAAACCCTCTTTGCGGCCCTTTTGGCGCTGCCTGTATTTGTGCTGGAAATGGGCGGGCACATGATCCCTGCCTTCCACCACTGGGTCCACGCCACCATTGGGCAGCAGACCAGCCAGCTGATCCAGTTTGCCTTGACCAGCGTCATTCTGATCGGTCCGGGCCGCATGTTCTATGCCAAAGGCCTGCCTGCCCTCTTCCGTGGCACTCCGGACATGAACGCCCTCGTCGCGATCGGGACGCTTGCGGCCTATGGGTTCTCGGTTATTTCAACATTTGCACCAGACCTGCTGCCCGCAGGCACCGCCAACGTCTATTTTGAGGCGGCGGCGGTGATCGTGGTCCTGATCCTCTTTGGTCGCCTGCTTGAGGCGCGCGCCAAGGGGCGCACAGGCGCAGCCATTCGCAAGCTCATCGGCCTGCAACCCAAAACCGCGCGGGTCGAGGTCGATGGCATCGTCACCGAACGTCCCATTGCCGAAATCGTGACCGGAGACCTTTTGCACGTCCGCCCCGGCGAGCGCATCGCCGTGGATGGCACGGTGCTGGACGGTCAGACCTATGTCGACGAAAGCATGATCACTGGCGAGCCTGTTCCGGTTCTCAAATCCGCCGGGAAAACAGTCGTTGGTGGTACGTTGAACGGCACCGGCGCATTGCGTGTCACAGCCACCAAGGTTGGTGCCGACACGGTTCTTGCCCAAATCATCGCCATGGTGGAACAGGCACAAGGCGCCAAACTGCCGATCCAGGGAATGGTCGACCGCATCACCGCATGGTTTGTGCCTGCCGTTCTGGCAACCGCTACACTGACCGTTCTGGTGTGGCTGATCTTTGGTCCTGACCCGGCGCTGTCGATGGCGCTGGTGGCTGGTGTGTCCGTGCTGATCATCGCCTGCCCCTGCGCCATGGGTCTGGCCACACCGACCTCGATCATGGTGGGCACCGGGCGGGCCGCTGAAATGGGGGTGCTGTTCCGCAAAGGCGACGCGCTGCAAGCCTTGCAGGACACCCGCGTCGTGGCCTTTGACAAGACCGGCACGTTGACGATGGGACGCCCTGAGCTGACTGATCTGATCACAACCGAAGGGTTTGACCGTGACGAGGTTCTACGCCTTGCCGCCGCTGCCGAAGCGTCGTCGGAACACCCAATCGCGCGCGCCATCACACACGCTGCGCCTGCCCCCTTCCTGATGTGACCGCATTTGAATCGCTCACAGGACTTGGCCTGAGGGCTAAGGTCGAAGGTCGCTCGGTCCTGATTGGTGCAGATCGCCTGATGACGCGGCAGAACATCGACGTCTCAGCGCTTGAGCCCCAAGCGCAAGAACTGGCGGCAAAGGGCAAAACACCTCTCTATGTGGCCATCGACGGCAAGCTTGCCGCCGCATTGGCCGTGGCCGATCCGATCAAACCGCAAAGCCACGACGCCATTGCCGCCCTGCACGCCCAGGGACTGACCGTTGCCATGATCACCGGCGACAATGCAGCAACCGCTCAGGCCATCGCCGCCGAGTTGCAGATCGATCATGTGGTGGCCGAGGTCATGCCCGGCGGCAAGGTCGATGCTCTGACCGATCTGCGCGCCCGCTTTGGTGCGGTGGCTTTTGTCGGCGACGGGATCAATGACGCACCCGCGTTGGCCTCGGCCGATGTGGGCATCGCCATCGGAACCGGCACGGATGTGGCGATTGAGGCCGCGGATGTGGTGCTGATGTCGGGCGACGTATCGGGTGTGACCAACGCCTATGAAATCTCGCGTCACACCCTGCGCAACATCCGCCAGAACCTGGGCTGGGCTTTTGGGTACAACACGCTGCTGATCCCGGTGGCGGCCGGTGTCCTGTATCCCTTTGGCGGGCCGCTTCTGTCGCCGATGCTGGCGGCTGGCGCCATGGCCCTGTCGAGCGTTTTTGTCCTGACCAACGCCCTGCGGCTGCGGTTTGTAGCCCGCTCCGCGCCTGCGACCCAAACCGCAGCCACGCTCGAACCCGCGCCAGCAGAATGAGAGGCCAACTATGAACATCGGAGACGTCGCCACCAAAACCGGCCTGCCCCCCAAGACCATCCGTTACTACGAAGACATCGGCCTTGTCGTTCCGGGCCGTAGCGACAACGGTTATCGCCAGTTTCGCGAACAGGACCTGCACAAGCTGACCTTTCTGGGACGCGCCCGCGCCTTAGGGTTCACCATCGAAGATTGCCGGACCCTGCTGGCGCTATACGAGGATGAGACCCGCGCCAGTTCTGACGTCAAGCGAGTGGCGAGATCGCACCTGACCAAGATCGAGGCCAAGATCGCCGATCTGCAGGCCATGCGCGATACGCTGACCCATCTGGTGGACTGCTGCGCAGGCGATGATCGCCCCGATTGCCCGATCTTACAGGATCTAGGTGGCACCAGTTGAACAAACGGGGGTTGCCCTGCGCCGCCAGCTTTGATTTGTCTCTGCGCGAGAGCGACCCTTGGGGAAAGGGACCGCACAGCCGAGAGGATCATCACTATGGCAAACGTCGCATTTCTGGGCCTTGGGGTCATGGGTTATCCCATGGCGGGCCACCTGCAAGCCGCCGGGCATTCAGTCACTGTCTACAACCGTACCACTGCCAAGGCCGAAGCCTGGGCCGCCGAACACGGTGGCGCATTTGGGGCCACCCCGGCCGAAGCCGTCAAAGATGCCGATCTGGTCATGGCCTGCGTTGGCAACGATGATGACCTGCGCATGGTCTGCACCGGCGCAGAAGGGGCGTTCTCGGCCATGAAAGCGGGGGCGATCTTTGTCGATCACACCACTGTTTCAGCCAAGGTCACAAGCGAATTGGGTGATATCGCCACAGCGGCTGGCCTGTCCTTTGTCGACGCCCCGATCTCGGGCGGTCAGGCAGGGGCTGAAAACGGTGTGCTGTCGATCATGTGTGGCGGTGACCAAGCTGCCTACGACACCGCCCTGCCCGTGATGGAAGTCTATTCCAAAATCTGTCGCCGCATTGGCGAAGCAGGAGCCGGTCAACGTTGCAAAATGGCCAACCAGATCGCCATCGCAGGGCTTGTGCAAGGTCTGTCCGAGGCGCTGCATTTTGCCGAAAAGTCCGGTCTTGATGGCCGCGCCGTGGTCGAGGTGATCAGCCAGGGTGCTGCGGGTAGCTGGCAGATGGTGAACCGGCACGAGACGATGCTGGATGATCATTTCGACTATGGCTTTGCCGTCGATTGGATGCGCAAGGATCTGGGGATTTGTCTGGACGAGGCCGATGAAAACGGGGCTTCTCTGCCTGTCACTGCACTGGTCGATCAGTTCTACAAGGACGTGCAGAAAATGGGCGGTGGTCGCTGGGATACCTCATCGTTGTTCAAACGTCTGAAGGCGTTGGACTGAGAGCGGATCAGGGGGCGCTGCCCCCGTCGCTGTGCGACTCCCCGGAGTATTTTCAAAAGGGTGAAGTTGCCCAAGGAAGGCGCGAAATATGAGCGTGGATTTGGAATTTTGGGCGGCTGCCCTGCGCAAACATTGGGGTCATGAGGCCAAACTGGAACGGCTGGACGGTGAATACGACCTGAACTTTCTGGCGCGCGCCACCAATGGGCAGGACTATGTGCTCAAGGTCATGCGGGCGGGCTGTGCGTCCGATCTTGTCGACATGCAGGTCAAGGCTTTGGAGCACATCGCGGCGGCGGCACCTGGCCTGCCGTTCCCCAAGGTGTTCCCGACAATCGACGGAGCGTTGCTGCCAGAGATTGCCGATGAAAGCGGGCAGCCGCGTCTGGCTTGGCTGCTCGAACGGCTGCCGGGCGAGTGTTACGCCAAATCCAACCCAAAACCGCTGGACTTGATCGTCAAACTGGGTCGGGTTCTGGGCGCAACCGGACGGGCGCTCAAAGGGTTCGAGCACGACGGGCTTGCGCGGGAATTCAAGTGGGATCTGATGCAGGGCAGTTGGATCGCCGACAATCTGGATGCAGTCGAAGATCCGGCACGGCGGGCACTGTTGGGGGAGATCGCCGAGGTCTTTGCGACGATCAAGCCCGAGTTGGAGGCCCTGCCTAAACAAGCGATTCACAACGATGCCAATGACTACAACATTCTGGTCGAGGGCGAATTAGGCGCGCCCAAGCAGATTTCGGGCCTGATTGATCTGGGCGACATGTGCGCTGCGCCGCGCATCTGCGATCTGGCGATCTGTGGCGCCTACATTGTGCTGGATCATCCCAACCCCGAAGCCGCGTTAGGAGCCCTCGTACAAGGCTATCACGCATCCGGACGCCTGAGCGCGCAAGAGGTCGATCTGGTCTGGCCGCTTTTGCGGATGCGGCTGGCGGTGTCGGTGGTGAATTCGACCCTGATGGCGCGAGAAAACCCAGACGATCCTTACGTGACCATTTCTCAAGCCCCCGCATGGCGGTTCCTAGAGAATGACGCAGTCAACGGTGGCCTGATGTCGGCGCGACTGCGGGCGGCGTGTTACCTGCCCGTGACCGACGGGGCCGACCGAGTTCTTACTTATCTGGAGGAACATCGGGGCGAGTTTGCCGATCTCTTTGGTCGCGACCTGGCGGATGTGCCAATGGGTTCGCTCTCGGTCGAAAACTCGACCTGGCCGCAAAACCCGTTCCACATGCCACTGGACGAGGCGGCACGTGTGGGCGAGGAGTTTGGCCCCGATTGGTGGTTGGGCTATTACAGCGAACCGCGCCTGATCTATGCCGAACCGGGGTTCCGCAAGGGCCCGTGGAAGGCCAGCGACCGTCGCACTGTGCATCTGGCGGTTGATGTCTTTGCCCCGGCTGGCACGCCGCTTTATGCACCGATGAGCGCACGGGTTGAGGTCGTAGAAAACCGCACCGGGCATCTGGATTATGGCGGCGTTGTCATCCTGCATCACGAAACGCCCGAAGGTGACGCCTTCTACACGCTCTACGGTCATCTTGACCCCGAAGTTTGCGACCGTCTGAAACCGGGTGATCCGGTGGCGCGCGGGTCCGCCTTTGCGCGGCTGGGAGATCACACACAGAACGGCGGTTGGGCTCCACATGTGCATTTCCAACTGGCCCTGACGACTGACGGGATGGAGGACGACTGGCCCGGCGTGGGTGACCCGGATGAGATGTATCTGTGGCACGCCGTCTGCCCCAATCCGGCGGCAATGCTGAACCTGCCCGATGACAAAGTGTTCTTTCAGCCCACTGACAAAAGTGGCGTGTTGCAAGGGCGGCAGGACCATTTCGGCGGCAACCTGAGCCTGACCTATGACGATCCGGTCATGTTGGTGCGCGGCTGGAAACATCACCTGTTCGACGAATGGGGGCGGCCCTATCTGGATGCCTACAATAACGTTCCCCATGTTGGTCACGCCCATCCCCGCATTCAGGCGGTCGCAGCCGATCAGCTGAAACGCATGAACTCGAACACCCGTTATCTGCACCCGGCGCAAACGGCCTTTGCTGACAAGGTACTGTCGAAGATGCCGAACCATCTGGAGGTCTGTTTTTTCGTCAATTCCGGGACCGAGGCGAATGAATTGGCCTTGCGATTGGCGCGGGCACACACCGGCAAAAAGGGGATTGTGACCCCGGATCACGGCTATCACGGCAACAGCAACGCAGCTGTCGCGATCTCAGCCTACAAGTTCAACAAACCGGGTGGCATTGGTCAGGCCGATTGGGTCGAACTGGTCGAGGTGGCAGATGACTATCGCGGCAGCTTCAAGCGCGACGACCCGGATCGGGCCCAGAAGTTCGCCGATCTGGTCGATCCGGCCATTGCCGCGCTGCAGCAGCGCGGTCAAGGGTTGGCAGGGTTCATAGCCGAAACCTTCCCCTCGGTTGGGGGTCAGATCATCCCACCACAGGGTTATCTGCCTGCAGTTTATGAGAAGATCCGCGCCGCTGGCGGGGTTTGCATCGCAGATGAGGTGCAAACTGGACTGGGCCGTCTTGGAGAGCATTATTTCGGGTTCGAACACCAAGGCGCCCTGCCCGACATCGTGGTCATGGGCAAACCAATTGGCAACGGGCACCCTTTGGGTGTGCTGGTCACCACCAAAGAGATCGCCCAAAGCTTTGACAACGGAATCGAATTCTTTTCTACCTTTGGTGGCTCGACGCTGTCCTGCCGGATCGGCAAAGAGGTGCTGGACATCGTCGATGACGAAGGGTTGCAGGACAACGCCCACCGGATGGGCGACACTCTGATGACGGGCCTTAAGGTGCTTGAAGCCAAACATGGTTGTGTTGGAGATGTGCGAGGCATGGGGCTGTTCTTGGGCTTAGAGTTGATCAACACGGACGGGTCCGAAGGCACCGAAATCTGCAAATACGTCAAAAACCGGATGCGCGATCACCGCATCCTGATTGGCAGCGAGGGCCCCAAGGACAACATCCTGAAAATCCGCCCGCCTCTGACGATCGAAGAAGACGACGTCGAAATGATCCTTTTGACCTTAGATCAAGTGTTGCTAGAGGTGGGTGATTTTGCGCCCGCGCATGATCACGACTGTGGGCATGAACACCACCATCACGGCTGTTCTTGCTGCTGACGGAAATTGCCCCGACTCTGAGGGAGAGCCGGGGCAGGTATGACTTTTTGAAAAGGCTTTAATGCTGTCAGTGCAAAACTGATGGCGTTGGGGAACGTGTCACCCGCCCTTGCTGAAACGGAAGGGTCATGCGCCGCAGGGCCAGTCCAAATTGTTCTGACAAAGCCGCCAGAGACGGCGCAAAGTCGGGCCGCACGATCAGAGCGGCCATCATCATCGCGTCTTCGTGCTGGCCATCTGCTGCGGCACCGATCATCTGCGCAAAACAGCTTTCATCTGCACCCAGACAGGAACAACCCAATCCGTGCCGGATCAACGGGCGACGTCCATGCGAGGCACACAGCGAACAGATCTGCTCGAGATTGGACATCGCCGATTTGCCCAAACCCCGCCCCAAGGCAAGGTCGAAATCGCTGGCGGCATCGGCACGTGAATGCGCGCTGTCGCTCCACATCCGCAGATACATCACAGCGCCTGCTTCGACTGGGGCCAGGTCGGCGAGACGACCAACAGCCGCCCCGCCCCGAGGTGTGCCGCTCATTTCGTCAGGATCAACTTGCCGGCGCGGGTGATGCGCAGCGTGTACAGCTGATCGCCCAGTTCGATATGGGCCAGATTGCCCCCCTTGGTCAGTTCTTCGGCCTTGTGGGCGGGCAGCAGGGATACGGGGTAACCGACGGTCGGAGTAGAGGTTTGCGCGTTCATTGGATCATCTCCTGAGCTTTGGACTGGATGCGAGTGGTGGCTGGGACATTTGTCCGGGCTCGGGGAAACAGACATGTGAATTCAATGCTTTGCATGTAGCGAACCAGAGATCGGACTGGGTTGCGATGTTGGCTGACCCTTTGCAAAGCAGGTTGGCAAGATGGGTTGGCTGGTGTTGTTGATGTATAATCTGATAAAAATAGTAAGGTATGTCAAGCATGCAATTTTGCGTCTGCAGAATTATGCAGACGGGCGCACTTGCACTTGACCCTTGGCCCTGTCACTCAAGGCGGAAACGAAGGAGTTGGCCCATGACTGCAAGCATCGTCTTTGATCTGGATGGAACACTCGTAGACAGCGCGCCCGACATCGCCGCCGCCGTCAACGCCATGCTCGCGGACGAGGGTTACGAATCGCTGGACCTTGCGACAGTGATCTCATTTGTCGGAAATGGCCTGCCGCATCTGGTGAAACTGGTGATCCAGCACGTCGGATTGGACATGGGGCGCCACTCAGAACTGTCGGCAGCAACTCTGGCGCATTACAACCGCGCCTCAACTGCTTTGACGGTAGTTTACCCCGGCATCATCAGGGTGCTTGAAACACTCCAGGCGCGCGGCCTCAAAATGGGTCTTTGTACCAATAAACCCGAAGCACCGGCCCGCCATGTGCTGGACGCACTTGATCTGGCGCGGTTCTTTGACGTGGTGATCGGCGGCGACAGCCTGCGCCAACGCAAACCGGACCCGGCGCCGTTGCACGCCACATTCGACGCCTTGGGAGCCGCGCAACGGATCTATGTCGGCGACAGCGAGGTCGACGCCGAAACCGCACATCGCGCAGGTGTTCCGTTTCTTCTGTTCACCAAAGGCTATCGCAAGACGCCGGTGGATCAGCTGCCTCACCATACCACCTATGATGACAGCGACGGACTGCTCACCGCCATAGATCAACTGCTCGGCAGCTGAGCCTCGATTCTGCCCGCGGATGTCATCGGGCCAGGGAACCGATTTGCCCAACCGTTGGATGTGAACAACAGTGCCCTTGCTTGTCAGCCGCAACTCGACCCCGCAATGTGCAGTGATCTCATAACTCACGCTGGATCGCCCCAAACGCGTGGGCGTCAGGCGGAAATCCAGCACATCACCATGCAGGCTGGGTGCTGTGAAGTTGGCTGAAATCTCGACCGTTGGCGCGCCGTTTTCTTTGACCAGCGCCTCGAACGGGGTTCCGAGCGACTGCGCGAACCAATCTTCGACCACATCGTTGATCATCTCGAAATAACGCGGAAAGAACACGATCCCTGCAGGGTCGCAATGTTTGAACCGAACCGGGATCTGGACGTCAAAGGCCAAGGGGCTGCTCCTATCTGTTTGCGCGCACTGTCGGGTGTTTCTCGCGGGGGCTCAAGAGGCCGCGGTCAAAGTGCGCCAAGCGGTCGCCAACCCGGCGCGTGTCACACGCGGCTCATCCGCCAAGGCTGCTGGGGCACCTTGAGCCGACAGGGCATCGACATAGAGCTGCGCCAGCTCGCCCTCGCCCACCACTGCCAATTGCTGACCCAGCCAGAACGGACGCGCCGCCGCCAGTTCCGCGCCGATCAACCCGCCGAGCAGACGCGCGCGGGCAATCTCGGGTTCCAGCCCGTCCAGCACAGACTCGGCATGAATGGAATGAACGCGCGCCATGACGCGCTCGGGCTTGGCGATGGCATCGTCGACCGACTCGGCAAAAGTCGCGCTATCCACACGGGCCGCACGCGCATCAGGCACAGCGCGATCCAGCAAGGTGGCCGCGACCACGCCGGTCATGAAGGTCTGAAAGCTCACGATCTCTCCGGCGCTGACATGGATCCAGCGGCTGTATTCACCGGGGATACAGATCACCCCGTCCCAATCAGCGTTCAGCGCCAGAAACCCAGCCACGCGGGTCTCATCGCCCTGCATCAGGTCGACCGGCTGCTTCTGACGTAAGCCCGAGACCCCGCGCAGGCGCACCCGCGCATCGCCGATATCCACCGACCACGCCCCGTCTGACAGCGGCTCGCAAGGCACCAAAGCACCCACCGGACCGAGCGTGCCACAAGTCATCACATCGATCGCCCTGTCTGACAAAAAACCTGAGATCAACCCGAGCAATGCCTCGGCTGGGCGCGAGGCATCAACCGAACCAACCTGAGTGACCGTGTCCAGAACCGTATCGCCACGCATAGCCCAGGCCCGTCTGCGCACAGGCGTCCAATCAACTGCGATCCATTCGGGCGAGGTATCCATGTCTGCTCCTGCTTTGCGGTCAATGTGCCATAACGGATTCCGTGCTGGCCTGCCACAAGCCAACCAAACCAATCCAATTGGTCTGGTCAGATTTTGCCCTTTTGGCCGTTCTGCACAACCAAATGGCAGCGCTATCCTATCTCAAACACAGCAACGCCCGGACTCTGTCATGACCCAGCAAGCCAAAATCCTCCCCAGCGTCTGTCCGCTGGATTGCCCCGACACTTGCAGCCTGAACATCACTGTCGAGGCTGACCAGATCACGCAGGTGAAAGGCTCGGGAGCGAACCCCTATACCGCCGGAGTGATCTGCAACAAGGTCGCGCGGGCCTATCCTGATTTCGTGCATGGGGACAAACGCCTGACCCACCCGATGAAACGCTCTGGCCCGCGCGGCAGTGGTCAGTTTGAGCGCATCAGTTGGGACGACGCCCTGGATATCATTCATGACAAGTTTTCTGCAGCCATTGCCGAGCATGGGCCGCAGTCGATCCTGCCGTTCAACTATGCGGGTCCGCATGGGGAACTTGCAGGCGGCTCGATGGACCGGCGGTTCTTCTACAAACTCGGCGCATCCTTGCTCAATCGCGGCCCGTTGTGTGGTGCGGTGCGCGGCACTGCTTACAGCAGTCTCTACGGCGCGGCTCCGGGCATGCCGCCCGAACAGGCGGTGCATGCCGATCTGATCCTGGTCTGGGGCAACAACGTCACGGTGTCGAACCTGCACATGACGCGTGTGTTGAAAGAGGCGCGTAGCAAAGGTGCCCGCGTTGTGGTCATCGACCCCAAGCGGATCAAACAGGCCGAACAGGCCGATATGCACGTCCATATCCATCCCGGCACCGACGTGATCCTTGCCATGGCTCTGGCCGCTGAACTTGAGCGGCGGGACGCATTGGATACGGCTTTCATCGCCGAATGGACTGTGGGTTTTGATGCCTACATGGAACAGGCGCGCAGCTATTCAGTCGAAGACGTCGAAACGATTTGCCACGTCCCTGTGGGCCAGTTCCACCAATTGGCCGATTGGATCATGGCCGCGGGCAAGATGGCCACCTCGCTTGGCAACGGGATGGAGCGTGGGCGCTCCGGCGGTTCCGGCCTGCGGTCGGCGATGGCGCTGCAGGCGTTAACTGGTCAGCATGGGCGCTTGGGCGCAGGCGTGATTGCGAAATCCGGCCTTTCGGTGCCCAAGACCACGGACATTCTGCAAGGATCACATCTGATCCCTGAAGGGACGCGGGTGTTCAACATCGTGGACATTGCGGAAAAGCTGCAGGACGAGACACTGGACCCACCGATCAAGGCGACGATGATCTACAACCACAACCCGGTGGCGACCCACCCCGATCAGGCAAACATGATCAAGGCGCTGATGTGCGAGGATCTGTTTGTGGCGGGCTGCGATGTGGCAATGACCGACAGCATGATGCTGTGCGACGTGATCCTGCCCGCCTGCACTCATTTCGAACATGACGACATCTTTGGCGCCTATGGGCAGAACTATCTGCAACGGGCGGCTCCGGTCATTCCTCCGGTCGGGGAGAGCCTGCCCAACACTGAAATCTTCCGGCGCCTTGCGTCAAAATTCGGTTTTGACGGGCCAGAGTTCCTGGCCAGTGACCGCGATCTGATGGATCAGGCGATGGATCGCTCCCATCCGCAACTAAACGGCCAACGTCCCAGCGAAATCGCAGTAGATCGTGCCATCGGCATGAAGACCCAAGATGGTGCCGACATGATCATGTGCGACACCGTCCACCCCGCCACGCCAAGCGGCAAGATTGAACTGTTCAGCCAAAATCTGCAAGACCGGTTTGGCTATGGCGTGCCGCGTTATGAACCGGTCCCGCAAGACCATCGCTTTGCCCTGATCACACCATCCTCGGCCAAGCGTACCAACGCCACCTTTGGCGGACATGCCGACAGCCTTGGACCCGAAGTGGTCGAGATGAACCCCGCAGACGCCCAGGAACTAGGCCTGCAGGACGGGGCAGAGGTTATGGTGTTCAACGGGCAAGGAGAGGTGAGTTTCACACTTTCCGTCACGGACGCCACCCGCCCCGGTGTGCTGTACAGCCCGAAGGGCACATGGCGGGCCACATCAAAAACCGGCCTGACCGCCAACGCGCTGATCCCGGCAGGCATCCGCACCGATATCGAAGACGGCGCCTGTTACAACGAAACCTTTGTGGATGTGAGATTAAGCTGAGCACTATTTGCCCAGCTCCCTGCCTGGCGAGATTTTCGATGGTCCGAAGATCTCGCCTTTTTTATCACGACATCAAAGCACCCAAGGACTGTCGCTGTTTCCCCTGCTCATCGAAATTCTCGGGTGCAAGCCACGCGTTGAATCCCACCTCAATTTGCGGCCAATCTCGGTCCAGGATCGAATACCATGCGGTATCCCTGTTCCTTCCTTTGTAGACCAGCGCCTGTTCGAATGTGCCGTCATAAGTAAAGCCCAACCGCTCTGCCGCGCGCTTGGAAGGAGCATTCAAGTCGTCGCATTTCCATTCGTAGCGGCGATAACCCAGCTCGGAAAACACACGTTTCATCATCAAGAACATCGCCTCGGTGGCGATCGGCGTCCGCTGCAGGAGTGGAGAGAATGCTATGAACCCCACTTCGATCGTACCAGCCTGCGGCGCGATGCGCAAAAAGCTGGCCACACCAACCGCCCGTCCGCTGCGCACATCAATGATGGTGTGAAACAGCGGATCAAGACTGATCGCTGCGTCGGCCAGCCAGGCGTCAAACCCGGCACGATCGTCCACAAAGGGACCAACCGGCATATAAGTCCAAAGCTGCCCTGTCTCATCATGGCTATAGGCGCCGAACAGGTCCGCACCGTGCCGTTCGGGGTTCAGACACTCAACCCGGCAGAACCGCCCTTCCATTGGCGCATCGCCGGGCTTGTCGCATCCGGCCCAGTTCGGCACCGAAGCGCCGATGGGTTGACCGTGTTCATTCATCCGCTGCGTCATGACGCTCTCCGTTTCTTAGTGCCAACTGCGGGTTTGCACCACATTCGGCGCGCCGTTAATGTCCAAAGAATAACGATTTGAGCAGACCAATTCGATGACCCAAACACCCGCCATCGCCTTTTCCATCGACCGCGAGGCCCGCACGCCCGTGTTCGAGCAGATCTGCGACCACATCCGCCAAAGGGTCACGCGGGGCGAGCTGCTGCATGGTGCGCGCCTGCCTGCGACCCGCGCTTTGGCAACGGAACTGGGGGTGTCGCGTTCAACTGTCGTGACTGCGTACGAGCAATTGGTGGCCGAAGGCTATCTGAGCAGCCTGCAAGGTTCCGGCTATACCATCCGCGCCATGGAAGGCGTTGAGTTCACTGCCCCCAACCCGGCGCCCACCCGCACGACACGATCTGAGGCCGCGCCCACCCGCCTGCCCTTTGCGCCGGGTTATCCCGACATGCGGCTGTTTCCCTATCGGCAATGGGCCAAGTCGGTGGCGCGGGTCTGCCGCACCAATCCGCAGGCCATGCTGTTGGGCGGCGCGGCCTTTGGCAATTTCGAACTGCGTCAGGCCATCGCCGGGCACGTTGCCGAGTGGCGCGGGATCACGGCCGACCCGGCACAGATCATTGTCACCGCAGGCTCGGCAGACGCGCTGGAGATTTGCACCAGAACGCTGGCCCAGCGTGGTGAGGGCATCGGACTGGAAAACCCCTGTTACCCGCCCCTTCGCCGCTTTGCAGATGCACGCGGACTGGTGACGCATTTCCTGCCCGTCGACGAGCATGGTGCGCAACTCCCCCGTCCGGAACAGGACGTTCGTCTGGCCGTGCTGACCCCCTCGCATCAGTTTCCGCTGGGGGGAGCCATGTCACCGGACCGGCGGCAAGCCTTTATCACATGGGCCGATCGCACCGGCGGCTGGATCATCGAAGACGACTATGACAGCGAGTTTCGCTATGCCGGACGTCCAATCCCAGCGATGGCGGGGTTCGACCGGTTGAACCGCACGATCTATGTCGGCAGCTTCTCCAAGATCTTCTCGAATACTCTGCGTCTTGGCTATCTGATCGTCCCGCAGGCGTTGACGGATCACTTCCGCACTTCGCTCGAACACTTCGGCCTGCACGCCAGTTACATGCCGCAGCAGGCCTTGGCCGAGTTCATTCGCGACGGCGAGTTCTATCGACATCTGCGCCGCGTGCGCCGCACCTACGACGAACGGCGCAAGTACCTGCTTGACCGGCTGTCACGGGACTTTTCCGATGTGGGGCGACTGGTGGATCATCAGGCAGGAATGCAGGTGGCTTTTCACCTGCGTGACGGGCTCAACGACACGACGCTGGCAACGCGCGCGCACAAGCTGGGCTTGAATGTCGACACCCTGTCGCACTTCTGCGCAGATGGCGCAGACTATAATGGTTTCCTTCTGGGGTACTGCGGCTTTTCCATCGAAGAACTGGAAGAGGCCCTCAGCCGTCTTGAACAGATATTCGACCCTTTACACCGGAGCCGCTGATGCAGACCCGTCGTTTCATGCAAGTTGATGTGTTCACACCCACTCCGACCCAAGGCAACGGGCTGGCGGTTGTGCTGGATGGGGATGGGCTGAGCGATCAACAGATGCAGGATTTTGCCACCTGGACCAACTTGGCCGAGACCACGTTTATTCAGACCGCAACTTCGCCGGGTGCAGATTATCGCCTTCGCATCTTTTCGCTGTCAGGTGAGATGCTCTTTGCAGGCCACCCCACGTTGGGCAGTTGTGCGGCCTGGCTCGCCGCAGGGGGTACGCCGAAACGCGCAGGTATCGTTGTGCAAGAGTGCGGCGTTGGCCTGGTCGAGATTGACCAGACTGGCGAGATGCCCGCCTTTGCGGCCCCTACAACCGCGGTGGGCACACTAGCTCCGGAACAGGTGGACTGCATCTGCGATGCACTTGCCCTGCCTCGCGACCGGATCACCCGCACCGCGCTGCTGAACAATGGCCCCACGTGGCAGGTGATCGAATTGCAAAACGCCGCGGACGTGCTGGCGGTGAAACCATTCACCACGCGCGGACCCGAGTTTCGCGGCGTTGCTTTGATTGGAGCGGGAGGCGAAGCAGACGTTGAAGTGCGCAACCTTGGCCCTGCAAGTACCATGAGCGAGGACCCGATCACCGGATCGCTGAACGCCGCCCTTGCTTGCTGGAAATATGAATCCGGCGATTGGACCGGACCAAAAGTGATCGCACAAGGCACATGCATCGGTCGCACCGGTCGCGTCTATGCGGACTATCGCGATGGCATCGTCTGGATCGGCGGACAAAGCCACACTCTGATCAACGGCACCGTCACCCTGTAACTCAGCCCTCCAACGAGACCCAAAGAACAGTTGCGTCCTCTTCGCTTGTCGAGACACAGCCGTGGCCCATGCCGCTGTCATAGTAAACGGAATCCCCAGCCTTCATCTTCAGCGGCCGGTAGTGCTCGGTAAAAAGTGTCAGCTCGCCGCCCAGAACAAACATGAACTCTTCACCCCGGTGTCGCACCCAGCTTTCAAACTCGGTCACATCGCGGGCCTTGATCGTGCTGATATAGGGCACCATGCGTTTGCTGGTCAGCTCGCTGCACAACAACTCATGATCATAGGTTGGGGTTTCCTTGTGCTCGCCCTGCCCCTTGCGGGTGAAATCACGGCGGCCGGAGATATCGCTTTGCGCGGATTGCACAAACAACTGCGGTGTTTCCAGCTCCAGCGTCTGCATCAGGCGGCGGATGATCTCGAAACTGGGGCGGGTCTGATTGTTTTCGATCTTGGATAGGGTCGATCGCCCAATGGCCGCTGCCTTGGCCGCCTCTTCCAGCGTCAGGCCCTTTTCCTTGCGGGCATCGCGAATCATTTTGCCCAGAACTTCGCCATCCGGGGCCTCGTTTGCCTCGGCTGCAATGCCGCTCTCTTCTAGTTGAACTGGTTCCATCCGCCCATTTTTCCTGTTTTCCGCAGAGCTTAGCCACGACCTAGTTCATAGTCAAAATTTCTCAACAATAGTTTTTGTTGCTTAAAGGGGAAAAGTTTCCTAAAGGAGTCACAACGCAGCGTACAGGCGCATTCGGCGACAATCCGCTACGCGCCATCTCGGGGAGGAGACAGCCATGAGCGCATTTGATCTGATCGTGATCGGTGGTGGTCCGGGCGGCTATGTCGCCGCTATCCGCGCGGCTCAGTTGGGCCTGTCAGTCGCCTGTGTTGAAGGGCGCGGCGCCTTGGGCGGCACTTGCCTGAACGTCGGTTGCATCCCCTCGAAAGCCTTGTTGACCTCCTCGGCCAAGTTTGCCGAACTCTCCCATGTCTCCTCACACGGCATCTCGGTCGAGGGGGCCAGCATTGATCTGAGCGCCATGATGGGGCGCAAGGACAAGGTGGTGGGCGATCTGACCAAAGGGATCGCATTCCTGTTCAAGAAGAACGGCGTTGAACACATCGAAGGCTGGGCCAGCATCCCCGCCCCTGGTCAGGTCAAGGTTGGCGACGACCTGTATGAAGCCAAGAACATCCTGATCGCCACGGGTTCCGAACCGACCCCGCTGCCGGGTGTCGAGATCGACGAGGTTGATGTGGTCAGTTCAACCGGCGCACTGGCGCTGGATGCAGTGCCAGAGCATCTGGTCGTCGTGGGCGCAGGCGTCATCGGTCTGGAACTGGGTCAGGTCTGGGCACGGCTGGGTGCCAAGGTCACAGTTGTTGAATTCCTCGATCGTATCCTGCCCGGCATCGACGGCGAGATCGCCAAGCTGTCGCAGCGCGCATTGTCCAAGCGGGGGCTGAAGTTCCAGCTGGGCCGTGCGGTCAAGACCGTTGAAAAAACCGACACCGGCCTATCGCTGACCGTCGAGCGCGTCGGTAAGGACAAAGTCGAGCAGATCGAAGCCGATAAGGTGCTGATCGCCATCGGTCGCCGCCCCGTCACCCGTGGTCTGGGCCTCGAAGCCTTGGGTATCGCGGTCAACACGCGCGGCTTCATCGAGGTCGACGGCACGTTCCAGACCTCGGTCCCCGGCATCTATGCCATCGGCGACTGTGTTCCTGGACCGATGCTGGCGCACAAAGCCGAAGAGGACGGCGTCGCCTGCGTCGAAACCCTTGCCGGTCAGCACGGTCACGTCGATTACAACACTGTACCCGGTGTCGTGTATACTGACCCCGAGGTCGCCTCAGTCGGGCAGACCGAAGAGGCGCTGAAAGAAGCGGGCATAGATTATCTCAGCGGCAAGTTTGCGTTCATGGCGAACTCGCGCGCACGCTCGACCGGCGAAACCGACGGTGCGGTCAAGGTTCTGGCCACACTCGACGGCCAAATTCTGGGCGCGCACATCTGCGGCGCACACGGCGGCGATCTGATCGCTGAACTGGTGCTGGCCATGACCAAAGGGGCTACCGTCGAAGAGGTCGCGCGCACTTGCCACGCTCACCCGGCGATGGGTGAAGCAGTGAAAGAAGCCTGCCTTGACGCGCTTGGTCGCGCCATTCACGCATAAGGGGAACCGCCAGATGACCATCCAGCTTCGCCACCCCGAGAAATCCAAGAAAGCCGACAGCGTGATCCCGCGCAAGCCCAAGTGGATCCGCAAGAAAAAGATCGAAAGTGCCGAGTATTACGAAACCCGCCGCCTGATGCGCGATCATGGGCTGACCACGGTGTGCGAAGAGGCTGCCTGCCCCAATATTGGCGAGTGCTGGTCGCAGCGCCACGCCACCATGATGATCATGGGCGAGACCTGTACCCGCGGCTGTTCCTTCTGCAACGTCGCCACCGGCCGTCCCGACGCGCTGGATGTGTTTGAGCCCGGTCGCGTTGCGCAGGCGGTCAAGAAACTGGGCCTGCGCCATGTGGTGATCACCTCGGTCGACCGCGACGATCTTGATGATGGCGGCGCTGAGCACATCGCGCAAACCATCCGCGCCGTGCGCCACCAGACACCAGCGACCACCATCGAAGTGCTGACCCCCGATTTCCTGGGCAAAGGCGACGCCGCGCAGGCCGTGTTCGACGCCGCGCCGGATGTGTTCAACCACAACCTTGAAACCGTGCCGCACCTGTACCCGCGTGTGCGCCCCGGCGCTCGCTATTACACGTCGTTGCGCCTGCTGGATGACGCCAAACGCGCCAACCCGCAGGTCTTTACCAAATCCGGCCTGATGGTCGGACTGGGTGAAACAATGAACGATGTGCGTCAGGTCATGGATGACCTGCGCGCGGCTGGGGTCGATTTTCTGACCGTCGGCCAATACCTACAGCCCACCCCCAAACATCACCCGATCGACCGGTTCTGGACGCCAGAGGAGTTCGCCCAGCTGGAACAGATCGCAAAGGGAAAAGGCTTCCTCGGCGTATCCGCAACGCCGTTGACCAGATCCTCGTTCCACGCGGACGAAGATTTTGCCGCCTTGAAACAAGCTCGTCTGACGGCACTCGCCTGAAGCGGTCGAAGATCAAGGCAAATTACCAGACGCAAATGGGAGGGAAACCATGGAAGCGTTAAGTTCAATCGTAGGAGCCATCAATGGCGTCGTGTGGGGGCCGCTGATGCTGGTCCTCATCCTCGGCGTTGGCTTCTTCTTGCAGGTCGGCCTGAAATTCATGCCGATCCTGAAACTGGGCACGGGCTTCAGCCTGCTGTTCAAAGGCCGTGAAGGCCAAGGCGAAGGCCAGATCAGCCCGTTCAACGCGCTGATGACCTCGCTGTCGGCCACCATCGGCACAGGAAACATCGCCGGTGTTGCCACCGCTGTCTTCCTGGGCGGTCCGGGCGCCTTGTTCTGGATGTGGATGACCGCCCTGGTGGGCATGGCCACCAAATATGCCGAAGCCGTTTGTGCCGTGAAGTACCGCGAGACAGATGAGCTGGGCAACTTTGT
The DNA here is from genome assembly GCF_055693495.1 of Falsiruegeria sp. JB4-1. Classification (NCBI taxonomy): domain Bacteria; kingdom Pseudomonadati; phylum Pseudomonadota; class Alphaproteobacteria; order Rhodobacterales; family Roseobacteraceae; genus Falsiruegeria; species Falsiruegeria sp. JB4-1. The sequence goes on along the minus strand of NZ_JBVFTZ010000001.1, from coordinate 1,157,924 downwards.
TGGTGGTCCGATGTACTACATCAAAAACGGCCTCGACTCGAAGTGGTACTTCCTGGCCCCTGCGTTTGCCCTGTTCGGCGCGATTGCCGCGTTCGGCATCGGCAACGGCGTGCAGGCCAACGGTGTGGCACAGGTTCTGGACAGCAACTTTGGCGTCAACACATCCGTAACCGGCGTTGTTCTGATGGTCCTGACCGCAGCCGTTATTCTGGGCGGCATCACGCGCATCGGTGCTGTGGCTGGTAAACTGGTGCCCTTCATGGCCGTCAGCTACATTATCGCAGGTCTGCTGGTTCTGCTGATCAACATCGGCGCCATCGGCGACGCGATCAGCCTGGTGTTCACCCACGCCTTCACCCCATCCGCTGCCGAAGGTGGCTTTGCCGGTGCAGCCGTATGGGCCGCGATCCGCTTTGGTGTGGCCCGTGGTGTCTTCTCGAACGAAGCTGGTCTTGGTTCCGCTCCGATTGCACACGCTGCCGCGTCGACTGCTGGTCCTGTGAATCAGGGTCTGGTGGCAATGCTGGGTACGTTCATAGACACCATCATCGTCTGCTCGATCACCGGTTTGGCCATCATCGCCTCTGGCGCATGGCTCAGCGGTGAAAGCGGTGCGGCCCTGACCTCGCTGGCCTTTGAAACCTCGCTGCCGGGTATCGGTGGTGCACTGATCGCTATCGCTCTGTCGATCTTTGCCTTCACCACCATCCTGGGCTGGTCGTTCTACGGCGAAAAATGCGTGGGCTTCTTCTTTGGCGCTCGTGCGCTGATGCCCTACCGCGTGCTGTGGATCGTCGCGATCTACTTTGGCGCAACCGCCGATCTGGGCTTTGTCTGGCTGCTGGCGGACACGCTGAACGCCATGATGGCGATCCCGAACCTGATCGCTCTGGCCCTTCTGAGCCCGATTGTCTTCAAGCTGACCAAAGAATTCTTCGCCTCTGGCGGAGCCTCGGAAAGCGGCGACAGCACGGCTGCTGAGTAACCCAAACTTTTGAGAGGGCCGTTCCATGGCCCTCTCATCCCCAAACAGATTTCTTGCCTCGTGAGGAGACGACAGATGGCTACGAAAATCCTGCTTCCGATCGACCACACCGATGACCGGTCCTGGAAAAAAGCTCTGGCGACGGCGCTGGAACAGGCCAAGTTCTATGGCGCAGAACTGCACGCCGTCGAGGTCATCCCCGAGATCATCCAGCTGCCCAACCTGCCCGAAGGGTACGGCTCAGGCGCCAAGGACTTTGTCCGCGGCAAAGTCGAGGCCATCCTGGCCGCAAATGACGCCGCCCATGTGCCAGTGCACATCGAAGAAGGCAGCGTTTACCGCGAAATCCTCAAGCTTGCCCACAAGGACGGCTATGACATGATCGTCATGGCATCGGCCAAGGGTGACTTCCCGAATTATGAAATTGGTCCGAACCTGGCCCGGGTGGTGCGCAACGCGCATTGCACCGTTATGGTCGTCCGTGACTGATCCCGACCCGTCAACTGAAAGGCACCTGTCATGACCGACGCGCCCAAACGCACTCCTCTTTACGATCTGCACGTCGAACTCGGCGGCAAGATGGTCGATTTCGCCGGCTGGGAAATGCCCGTCCAATACCCCATGGGAATCATGGGCGAGCACAACCACACCCGCGCCAAGGCCGGACTTTTCGATGTCAGCCACATGGGTCAGGTGATCCTTAAGGGCGACAATGTCGGCCAAGAGCTCGAGAAGATCTGCCCGCAGGCCTACGCAACCTTGAAAGAGGGAAAAGCGCGCTACGGCTTCTTCACCAACGAAGAAGGCGGCATCATGGACGACCTGATCGTGTCCAACGCAGGCAGCTATTGGTTTGTGGTTGTAAACGCTGCCCTGCGTCACCAGGACATCCCGCATATGATCGAGAACCTCGAAGGCGTCGAGGTGACCGAGATCTTTGATCGCGCTCTGGTCGCTGTACAGGGGCCATCAGCCGAAGACGTGGTCGGAGCACTTTGCCCCGAGGCACGCGACATGAAGTTCATGGAAACCATCATGGCGGACATCATGGGCGCCACCTGCCGCGTCTCACGTCTGGGCTATACCGGCGAAGACGGTTACGAAATCTCGATCCCCGAAGACAAGGCCGTCGAAATCACACGCGCCTTCCTGGCACATGACGACTGCGAGCCTGCGGGTTTGGGCGCACGCGACAGCCTGCGGCTTGAAGCCGGTCTGTGCCTTTACGGAAATGACATCGACCAATCGACCTCACCTGTCGAGGCATCGCTGGGCTGGGCCATGCAAAAGCGCCGCAAGGAAGAAGGCGGGTTCCCCGGAGCCGCGCGCATCCAAAAGGAACTGGCCGAAGGCGCCGCCAAGAAACTGGTTGGCATCAAACCGACAGGCCGCGCCCCTGCCCGTCAACATGTTGAAATCCAATGCCTTGAAGGCAATACTATCGGTGAAATCACCTCGGGCGGTTTTGGTCCCACCGTCGGTGGACCGGTGGCCATGGGTTATGTCTCGGCGGGCCACGGTGAGCCGGGCGAGAAGGTCAACCTGATCATTCGCGGCAAGGTTCAACCTGCCGAAATCGTATCGCTGCCCTTCGTGCAGCAAAACTACAAACGCTAAACAAAGGGCAACTAGAACATGGCTATCTATTATTCCGAAGAGCACGAATGGGTTCTGGTCGAAGGCGACACAGCCACCATCGGCATCACACAGCACGCCGCTGACCAGCTGGGCGAGATCGTTTTTGTCGAGCAGAAGGAAGAAGGCGACGAGTTCGAGAAGGGCGACGAAATCGGCGTGATCGAATCCGTCAAGGCCGCCTCGGAAATCTATGCCCCCGTCGACGGCGAAGTTGTCGCTGTGAACGGCGATCTGGAAGAGAACCCCGGCAAGCTGAACGAAAGCCCCGAGGGCGATGCCTGGATCTACAAGATCAAACTGTCGGACGCCTCGCAGCTTGAAGATCTGATGGATCTGGACGGCTACAAAGCCCTGATCGGCTAAGTCTTCATTTGCCAAAAACGCCCGGCGGCTGACCGCCGGGCCGGACATTTGACCTCAGGAGCGCTGAAATGGCCTTCAAACTCACCGATTACGAAGCTTACGATTTCGCCAATCGCCGCCACATTGGCCCGTCGCCTGCCGAAATGCGCGACATGCTCAAGGTGATCGGCTTCAAAACCCTGGACGAGCTGATCGACGCCACTGTCCCCCCCGCGATCCGCCAGAAAGAGGCGCTCGATTGGGGCCCAGCGATGACCGAGCGGGACGCGCTCTTCCACATGAAAGAGATCGCGAGCAAGAACAAAGTTCTGACCTCGCTGATCGGTCAGGGCTATTACGGCACCACCACACCGGCGCCGATCCTGCGCAACATTCTGGAAAACCCGGCGTGGTACACGGCCTATACCCCCTACCAGCCCGAGATTTCCCAGGGCCGCCTTGAGGCGCTGTTGAACTTCCAGACCATGGTCAGCGACCTGACCGGGTTGGACGTGGCGAACGCCTCGCTTCTGGACGAAGCCACCGCAGCTGCCGAAGCCATGGCAATGGCAAAACGCGGCGGCCGCTCCAAAGCCAACAACGCGGCCTTCTTTGTCGACAAGAACTGTCACCCGCAGACCATCGCCGTGATCAAAACCCGCGCCGAGCCCTTGGGCATCGACGTGCAGGTTGCCGATCCTGCTGAGCTGGAAGCAGGTGCCGTCTTTGGCGCAATCTTCCAGTATCCGGGCACCAATGGTCACGTGCAGGACTTTACCAGCCAGATCGCCGCGCTGCATGAAAACAAGGCCATCGCCATTGTTGCCGCCGACATCCTGTCGCTAGCCCTGTTGAAATCGCCCGGTGAAATGGGCGCGGATATCGCCATCGGCTCGACCCAGCGTTTCGGTGTTCCCATGGGCTACGGCGGCCCCCACGCCGCGTACATGGCGACCACCGACAAGCTGAAGCGCGCGATGCCGGGCCGGATCATCGGTGTGTCCATCGACAGCCGTGGCAACAAGGCATACCGCCTTGCCCTGCAAACCCGCGAGCAGCACATCCGCCGTGAAAAAGCGAACTCGAACGTCTGTACCGCTCAGGCGCTTCTGGCCGTGATTGCATCCATGTACGCCGTTTATCACGGTCCCGATGGCATCAAGGCGATTGCTCAGTCGGTGCACCGCAAAACCTCGCGTCTGGCCAATGGTCTGGAAGCAGCAGGTTTCGCCGTCGAACCCGAAGTGTTCTTTGACACCATCACCGTCGAAGTCGGCCACCTGCAAACCGTCGTGATGGAGGCTGCCGTTTCCCGTGGCGTCAACCTGCGCAAAGTGGGCGAGACCAAGGTTGGCATTTCGCTGGACGAACAAACCCGTCCGGAAACCATCGAAGCGGTTTGGGCTGCCTTTGGCATCGACCGCAAAGACGATAGTTCGGAAAAGCACTATCGCCTGCCTGATTACGCGCTGCGTGAAAGCGAATATCTGACCCACCCGATCTTCCACAAGAACCGGGCCGAGGCCGAGATCACCCGCTACATGCGCCGTCTGGCCGACCGCGATCTGGCGCTGGACCGTGCAATGATCCCGCTGGGGTCCTGCACCATGAAGCTGAACGCAACGATCGAAATGATCCCGGTCACCTGGCCGGAATTCGGCAACCTGCACCCGTTCTGCCCCGAAGATCAGGCGCAGGGCTATCACCAGATGATCGACGATCTCAACGACAAGCTCTGCCAGATCACTGGTTATGACGCGATTTCCCAGCAGCCCAACTCGGGTGCGCAGGGTGAATACGCGGGCCTGCTGACGATCCGCAACTATCACTTCGCCCGCGGCGAAGGGCACCGGAACGTTTGCCTGATCCCGACATCGGCGCACGGCACCAACCCGGCGTCGGCGCAGATGGTGGGCTGGAAGGTTGTTCCGATCAAAGCGGATGACAACGGCAACATCGATCTGGTGGATTTCCGCGAGAAGGCTGAAAAACACTCGAACGAGCTGGCGGGCTGCATGATCACATACCCCTCGACCCACGGCGTCTTTGAGACCACCGTGCAAGAGGTCTGTGACATCACGCACGAGCATGGCGGTCAGGTCTATATCGACGGGGCCAACATGAACGCCATGGTGGGTCTGTCGCGTCCGGGTGACATTGGCGGCGACGTCAGCCACCTGAACCTGCACAAGACTTTCTGCATCCCGCATGGCGGTGGCGGCCCCGGCATGGGTCCGATCGGCGTCAAGGCGCACCTGACCGAACACCTGCCGGGTCACCCGGAATACGGCACCGCCGTGGGTCCGGTTTCTGCGGCGCCCTTCGGCTCGCCGTCGATCCTTCCTGTCTCGTGGGCCTATGTGCTGCTGATGGGTGGTGCAGGTCTGACGCAAGCGACGAAGGTGGCCATCCTGAACGCCAACTACATCGCCGCGCGTCTGAAGGATTCCTATCCGATCCTCTACACCTCGGAAACGGGCCGTGTTGCGCATGAATGTATCCTGGACACCCGCCCGCTGAACGACGAAGCCCACGTTTCTGTGGACGACGTTGCCAAGCGTCTGGTGGACTCGGGCTTCCACGCGCCGACCATGTCCTGGCCGGTGGCCGGCACGCTGATGGTGGAACCCACGGAATCCGAGCCGATGGCAGAACTGGACCGCTTCTGCGATGCCATGATCTCGATCCGTCAGGAAGCGCAGGACATCATCGACGGCAAGATCGACGCGGAAAACAACCCGCTGAAGAACGCGCCGCACACGGTGCGTGATCTGGTGGGTGAATGGGATCGTCCTTACACCCGCGAGCAGGCTTGTTTCCCTCCGGGCAATTTGGGCGTGGACAAGTACTGGCCCGTCGTCAACCGGGTCGACAATGCCTATGGCGACCGCAACCTGATCTGCACCTGCCCCCCCATGTCGGACTACGAAGACGACGCCTGATCCAACACAGGCCATTCACAACCACCCCGCCGGAAATTCTCCGGCGGGGCACACCCTCCCCTATTCTCAGGGTGCCCCCAAAGACTGACGCGATCCATCACCAGGAGGAGACAGGCATGACCTTTTTCAATCCGGTTTCAGACACCGCTCAATGCACCCTTGCGCCTGCGGGCATGACACCCTTTCACGACATCGACATTCTATTGCCCGACGGCGCGCCGATTGCTGGCACCCGGATGATCGAGGACTTGTTCCATTCCGCCAACGAGTTACTCACCGATGGCGGCTACCGCCTGTCGGTGCGCCATCTGTCCGAGCCCCATCACCAGGACCCTCGCCGCTGGAGCCGCCGCACGGTGGTGTTTCTCGGCGATATTCACAGCCGCTGGCTGATCACCGACAGCGACCGCCACAAAGTGCAGCGCATCATTCGCCTTGCCCCACGCACTGTTTTGGTCGGTGGCGCTGTCTTTCTACTGGGCGAGACTGGCTTACGCGAAAGCCACCAAATCGCCGTGCACCCCAATTTCTTGGCTGCCGCCCAAGAAGAGCACCTGACCCCGGCCCAAGGCGGCGGCCACACCGCCCATTCGAACGCGCTGCACAGCGCCACAAGCCCCTTCGCCGCGCTCAATCTATTCATCGACCTGATCCGCAACGACCATGGGCAGTTCATCGCAGGTGCTCTGGCCGAATATTTGGGTCTGTCACACCCGTCCGAACGCACGCGCAGCAAGGTCGCGCTGCATCTGAAACAACGCGCCCAAGGGGACGCTTTGATCGCACGCATTCTGGACTTGATGCAGGACCACATCGAAGAACCCAAACGGGTCCGCGAGCTGGCCCGTCAGGTCGGTGTATCGACACGAAAACTGGAACGCCGTTTCCAGGAAAAGACTGATACGACGCCCTTGGTGGCATATCGCAACCTGCGGATCGAACGGGCGCATCAGTTGATGGTGCATCTCGAACCTGTCACTGCCAGAGATTGTGATCGCGACCGGGTTCAGTTCCTTGACAAACCTCAGCTATTGGTGCCGCAAAGAGCTCGGCTCCAGCCCCAGGAGCCTGCGCAGACAGGCATTCGCCAACGCGGCGACAGTGGGTACTGCCTAACGACGTTTCAGTCAGCTTTGCTGAAGAATACGCCTCCGGTTGGCCGGGCGTATTTGCCTGGGAAAACAATCACAACAATCAGTTCAATGCGTCTTACACAGGCCCTTGCGCGACTAGGTCAACAAGGTAAATCAAAGGTCCGGAAACTGGCAGGCAGGCCGTTTGCCCTCTTTGATTGGAACAAAGAAACTGGCGGTGCACCTTCAAAACCAAAGATTTCGCCTATCAGGGACGGTGTAAGATCGGCTTAAGAGAGCGCAGGACCCGCACATTCACGAAAGGCGCGAACCGCGGGAGCGGCCCCGTCCAATGGGAACTGAGCAACTTGGTTTTGAGTGAAGGCCACAGCGGTGTCGTTGTATTCCAAGCCATCCAAGACGTTGCCAAACCCACTGTCAGATGCGGTGAGGTCAAACCGATCCTCGGACAAGACATGCCGCGCCGTTGCAATCTCGATCGGGGCACCACCGTCAAAGCGCATTCCGAACCAGGGAGAGACGCTCCACGTTCGGGATTTCAACGTGACCGTCAGCGTGTAGAGCGGCTTGCTTGGATCGTAGGTGAGAATGATATCGGCGGTTTCTGTATCATGGGACAGCGTACAGATATCGCCAATTTCGGCTTCCCATGAGTAAGCGGGGGTGGTGATGAAGAGACAGGCCAGAAGAATTCGCATACAGAAGAATTAGAGAGTTGCGACTACTTGGCAAGGCATTGTCTTAACCGAATGTCAGCGTCCAGACTGACCAACAGGAAATCACCGAATATGTATCTAGGATGAGGAACCGAATTCCTCTGAATATTTTGGCCTGCATTCCATTTTGAAAAGCGCCGCGCGTGTGCCCGAAAGCCCGTGTGCAGGTGCTCGGTTTCAAAACGCCCTGACCTAGCCAGCACTCTCCCCCATTTGACATTCGCGTCTTTCGATTTCAGCCATGAAATGCCTCACCCCTGTAAACCGCTCGACATCACATGCCTTACGACGGATCACCGGGCCCTGCATCACAGCTTGGAAATGAACAAGTTGTCCAATCAAATCTCGGACGAAAGGGGGAATTTCGGTTTTGCGTGGCAGCAGAATGGTGGAAATATGGTAGATAAAGTGTTTACGCGTGAGGTTGTGAAAGACGTTAGAAAAATTTTTTGTGCTCAGAGAAGAAAAGACGACGTAGTCTTCTGCATTGTTCGGCGCGTTGCCAACTGTCAGAACTCGAGCAAAAGTTTCTTTTTTCACGATGGATAAAAGTCTTCGATCACTCACACGAAAGGGCGATTTTCTCAACCTCAGCAGGGTTGTAATTTCCTATACGAATCGCTCCAAAAAATGTAATAAAGCGAAATAAATCGCGCTAAAGTGAGAATATTATTATGCCTGGCAGACCGCCTTCATCCTTTCTCTATCCTTGTGTTTGGAAGCACCTTGAAGACACAGGGTTGGCAGGAAATCACATTACTTTGAAGAACCTGAACCTAAACTATTGCAACCGCGACGACTTCTCTCTTCCATACAAAAGTAGGCTATCAAATAGAACTCTTTGAACAAAAATTTAGAGTTGAGCGTATGTCGCTTGTTGATTTCAAAACTGCCGCAGATGTTCTTTATCTGGTGAACTTCAAGCGTCATGAGGTTGGCTTGGGCTTGGTAAATGAAGCCAGAAGCGTGGTGCCCTTCAATCATCGCGTTGTGGGATTGTTCGATGCCATAAGCCAGCGGACGTCGGAACACGGTTCTATGACCTTTGAAAGTATTGCAGTCGGTGTAGGTGTCACAGAAAGTACAATCGCCAGTGTGGCAAGCGGCAGGCTCGTACCAAAGTCCATCGCATTAGACATTTGTAAAGTTGCGGGTTTGAAAGCCGAATCAGTTGAGCCTTGCGTTGTTGGGAGAGGTAATACGCCAGTGAACTCCGAAGCATGTATTCGTAGTATTGCGTCAAAACTCGCCGCTTGATGAACTGTTCTCTTCGCTTAAGTGAGGTTATCTCTGGCTAAAGCTGTCTTTAGTTTCATCAATGTTTGACTTAAGAAAGCTACCCATAAGCGCTGATAGAAAAGATGATGATTTCAGTCCCTTAATGGAGTGAAATCATGAAGTTTGTTCAAGCTACATACGCCTATTCGTATGTTACAGCGGGATATCTGAAAGTTCTTGCGGCCATAAACTATAACCATAGTAGCTTGGAGCTATTGGTTGGAACATGTCTGATTGCAATTGGGTTCACTGCGCTCGTACACGCAGAAGGCTGAGAATTAAGCTCATCGCTTCCGCCGTTTCACATTCCCGCCCCGCTGCCCCGGCCTCCCAGCAGTGGACCGACCACGTGATTTCACCGCATCCTCTGAGGCCTTCTCGACCGCCCATTGGCGCGCCATGGGGTCGTCGGCGACAGCCAGATCGACCGCTTCCAGCCGCTTGATCTCATCTCGCAGGTTGGCGGCCTCTTCGAATTCCAGGTTCTCGGCGGCCTTGCGCATCTGCTCGCGCAGACCGTCCAGATGTGCCTCAAGGTTCGCGCCGTGCATCGGTTTGTCAATGGTGGCGGTGACGCGGTTCATGTCGACGTCGCCTTCGTAGAGGCCGGCCAGAACATCCTCGACGTTCTTTTTACCGTTGCGGGCGTGATCCCATGTTCTTCGTTATAGGCCATCTGTTTGGCGCGGCGGCGGTTGGTCTCGCCCAGCGCGCGCTCCATCGAACCGGTGATCTTGTCGGCATACATGATCACGCGGCCCTCAGCGTTCCGTGCGGCGCGGCCGATTGTCTGCACCAGCGAGGTCTCGGAGCGCAGGAAGCCCTCTTTGTCCGCATCCAGAATGGCCACCAGCCCGCATTCGGGAATATCCAGACCCTCGCGCAGCAGGTTGATCCCGATCAACACGTCAAAGGCGCCAAGGCGTAGATCGCGCAGGATCTCGATGCGTTCCAGCGTGTCGATGTCCGAGTGCATATAGCGGACCTTGATGCCCTGCTCGTGCATGTATTCGGTCAGGTCCTCGGCCATGCGTTTGGTGAGCGTCGTCACCAGCGTGCGGAAGCCGTCGGCGGCGACCTTGCGCACCTCGTCCAGCAGATCGTCGACCTGCATCTGGACTGGGCGAATTTCCACCTCAGGGTCCAAAAGACCGGTGGGACGGATCACCTGTTCGGTGAAAACGCCGCCTGTTTGTTCGATCTCCCATTTCGCCGCAGCGTGGCAGAGACAAAGACCGATTGAGGCCGCATGGCATCCCATTCTTCGAACTTCAGCGGTCGGTTGTCCATGCACGACGGCAGGCGGAAGCCGTGTTCGGCCAATGTGAACTTGCGCCGATAGTCGCCCCGGTACATGCCACCGATCTGGGGCACTGAGACGTGGCTTTCGTCGGCAAAGACAATGGCGTTGTCGGGGATGAATTCAAAGAGCGTTGGGGGCGGTTCGCCGGGGGCGCGGCCGGTCAGATAGCGCGAATAGTTCTCGATCCCGTTGCAGACGCCGGTGGCCTCGAGCATTTCCAAATCGAAGTTTGTCCGTTGCTCCAATCGCTGTGCCTCAAGTAGTTTGCCCTCGCCCACGAGTTGATCCAATCGGATGCGCAGCTCCTTCTTGATGCCGATGATGGCCTGCTGCATCGTCGGCTTTGGGGTGACATAGTGCGAGTTTGCGTAGACCCGCACCTGCTCCATCGTGTCTTTGCGTTCACCGGTCAGCGGGTCGAATTCGGTGATCTGTTCCAGCTCTTCCCCAAAAAACGAAAACTTCCAGGCGCGATCCTCGAGGTGAGCGGGCCAGATCTCCAGGCTGTCGCCGCGCACGCGGAACGAGCCGCGCTGAAACGCCTGATCGTTTCGGCGGTATTGCTGCGCCACCAGGTCCGCCATCACTTGCCGCTGGTCGTAATCCTTGCCAACTTTGAGATCTTGCGTCATCGCCCCGTAGGTTTCCACCGAACCGATACCGTAGATGCAGGACACAGAAGCAACGATGATCACGTCATCCCGCTCCAGCAGCGCCCGCGTGGCCGAGTGGCGCATGCGGTCGATCTGTTCGTTGATCTGGCTTTCCTTTTCGATATACGTGTCCGAGCGTGCGACATAAGCCTCGGGTTGGTAGTAGTCGTAGTACGAAACAAAATACTCGACCGCGTTTTCGGGAAAGAACCCTTTGAACTCGCCATAGAGCTGCGCCGCCAGCGTCTTGTTGGGAGCCAAAATGATTGCAGGTCGCTGCGTTTCCGCGATCACCTTCGCCATAGTGAACGTTTTCCCGGTGCCAGTTGCGCCCAGGAGAACCTGATCACGTTCACCATCGTTGACGCCTTGGGACAATTCGACAATGGCTGTGGGCTGGTCGCCTGCAGGTGTGAAATCCGTGTGCATGACGAACTGTTTTCCGCCCTCAAGCTTGAGACGGGCGCGGACGTCCTCGGTCGTCATCTGGGTTTTGTCAGAGTTTGCATAGGGCATCAGGCGGCGTCCTTTGTGGAAGCTCATATTTTGATCTGTTCGGTGTTTGTTTCAAGGCCGATTTGGCAAGCCAATGACAAAAACTGACATTAGGATGGAGCCACAGGCCTCAACGACCCGATCCCCCTGTAACGACAGGACAAAGCAGCGCAATTTGTAGATTGGGTTCTTGTCGGTAATACGATTTTTTGCCTATACAGAAATCGGAACAGGAGACAGCCAATGCGTGCCCGTATTTTCAAGCCAGCTCGAAACGCCATGACCTCTGGTATGGCCAAGACCCGCAAGTGGGTTCTGGAGTACGGTCAGGCCTCGTCCCGAGAAGTGGACCCGCTGATGGGCTGGACGTCCAGTTCGGACACACAAACCCAGGTGCGGCTGAGGTTCGGAACCAAAGAAGAGGCGGTCGAATACGCCCAGGCTCATGGGATTGACGCCCAGGTCATCGAACCAAAACCTCGCAAAGCAAATGTGCGCGCAGGTGGCTATGGTGAGAATTTTGCCACCAACCGCCGCGGCCCCTGGACCCACTAAGCCCGTGTTTGCAATTCGCTTGGCTGACCCAAGTGCGCATGACGTGCGTCCACTTATCGAGGCGCATTTGTCGCACAGCCAAGATGCTGGTCCCGACGAAAGTAACCACACAATGGATGTTGACGGGCTATGTGAGCCCGGAATGCTGTTCTGGGTTGTTTATGACGGGGACACACCTTTGGGATGCGGTGCACTCAAACATCTTGAAGACGGCACTGCAGAAATCAAATCCGTCCATGTTGCAGCAGCCGCTCGGGGGCAAGGTCTGGCCCGCAACCTGATGACGCATATCGAAGCTGAAGCTCGAAAGAATGGTATTTCAGCACTGGTTCTAGAAACCGGCGCAGCGCATCTGAACAATTACGATGCAGCTCGCAAGCTCTACGAAGCACTTGGGTACAACTATTGCGGCCCGATTCCCGGCTATGAGGCAGACCCGAACAGTGCCTTCATGCGATTGGACCTGCGGGCAGGCGACTGAGAAAATACTGCTTTTCCGGCAATTTCCTTTTGAACTCAATCGCCGGGGTCGGTAAGACGACTTTCAGACCCAAATTGGTCGACCAGAGCGGTCCCTTAGCTCAACTGGATAGAGCAGCTGACTTCTAATCAGCAGGTTGAGGGTTCGAGTCCTTCAGGGATCGCCAGTTTTTCACACATTTTCAATTATTTATTTTCGCTCTGCTTTCTTTTGCGAAAATTCGTTTTGTGCCTGGGACGCCGTGGGGGCGCCAAGGATGATCGCTTGAGTCCTATTTTTCGTCCTGAGCATAAAACGGCTTCCGCCATCGTTTGCACAAATTCGGCGCCTAATCGATTGTTTTGCCATGACAAAGATAAAACGCGTCCTCTCGGCGGATCTCAAGTTCTCTAACGTCCAGAGCTAAACCGTCGCAAATGGGCCCTTTGTGCATGTGGCCAGGAAACACGCCGCGCCTTCTGCGTTTCTTACGCGCGTTCTCACGACAAGAGGCTGTGCAGTACATTGCCGAAATCTTAGCGTCTTTGCGCAAGTAACACCCGCAGAGGATGCACCAACGCAAATCCCGCGCGTCAGCTACTCTATGACGCCAAGCAAGCCAATCGCGTCTGTAACGCCATTGCTTTGTATATCCGGCCGCTGTCATAGCTCGGGCGAATCCATGCGCTCCTGAAAATCCTAGTTCTCTACAAATGCACACCAAAAGAGTAACCGCTTTCCGTCACCTGATTTACAGTTGAGAGCGTCGAAAACCTGGATCAAGAGCGCCTTGGCACGATAGCCAACTTCAATCACAGTTGTGCCAACGTAATTCATAGTGCCAATCTCAGCTTTGGGTAATCCGCATGACCTCCACCCACGATGAGCACTGGCCGCATAGATTCAGGCACCAAGTAACTTTTGGTACGAAACTCATCCGGCGACGTCTCTCAGCCCAATGCGGACACAGTGTAAACGGTCGGCGGGTCCTACCTGTTAGTGCTGAGGGCGGACTGTTGCCATTCGCTGCTCTCTCGATGAACGGCAGCTATGCGCAGAAATATTGCTTTTGCATACCCCGATGACGCATTGATCATAACAGCTTTGCATAGTTGAATGTTTTCCGCATACTTCGTTCAATTGCGAATAGGAACAACGAGGAACCGACTATGAAGAAATTTCTCGCTCCAGCTATTTTGCTATTGGCGACTTTGACACTTGCCGCATGCGACGATGCTGGAAGCTCGACTGCATCGACAGATGTAACACATGCACAGCAAGCGTGTTTGCGTGATGTGGCCAACACCACAAACAACTCTCAAGTCGTAGTGCTTTCATCGGCGTTTAGTGAGGCTGGAACGCAGGTCATTGTTGGCGTCGGTGAAGATCGCGCACCTTGGAATTGTATCGCATACAGTGATGGCGCTACTGCCGGTATCGAGTTTATGGGTGACGAAGGAACACTTTGACCTAGTTCCTGCGTAGCTGGGAACAGCGACGCGGCAATGGCTCAATCCACCGAGGTTCGACTTGGTTTGTAAAGCAACCACTACGATTTTCGCATTGCTCTACGTGGTGGCGCTGTTTTTATTCTTGACCGGAACCTATGGTTGGTTTGGACAGGAAAGAGATCCCTTGTCCGGCGTGTTCCTTTTACCGCTGGGTCTGCCTTGGGTATTTTTGTCGGACATGTTTTCGGAACAGGCCAAGCCCTGGCTCGCCGCAAGTGCACCGGTGGTTAACCTGTTAGCACTGTTCTTTTTTTGCAGATGGGCGCGTGGTCGGCGTCAGAAGTGAAAGCGGATCTAATGATTACCGCATGGGAGGACAAAATAGGTAAACTGATTTTGGGGATTGTGATTGGACTTGTCCTTGGCGTGCTCGGGGCGATGACCTTTGGCGGAAGTGCCGCAATGGGCGTTGGCGTCGCGACGGGCCTGTCTGCCGGTGTCTGCTCGACATTAAAAGGTGCACAAGCCGAAGACTTGATCACCGCAGAGCAAGCTGATCAGATCCTCAATCGCGTGAATTCGGAAATGGCGGCATTGCAAGGCATTGAGACAACTGAACAGATCGTCGGAACTGCAAAAGCATGCGATGAGTTTTTGGCAAAGCTACGAGAGGAAAAGTGAGCGTATCCCGGCTTCGCTACAGCGAAGAAATTGTCAAACAACGCAAAGGACCCCATAAATGCACTTTGACTTGGCGCACGCGATTGTAACCGTACTGCTGCTTCTCGCTACGATGTTTGTCCTCCAAAAATTGGGCATCATCAAATAAGAAGGCCGCAACAAGTTTAGCTGGAAAGCAGTCATTGCAATGGCAGTCGTCGTATTCGTACTGAATTTGGTATGGCCTTACGGACCATGACATAAAGACTGTCCGGTCACTGTTGTGTTGGGCTGCAAACTTCAAAGATCATTCAACAAGGGATCATCTGATGAACCGTAAGACGCTCAAACTTCTCACACCTTTGTTTGTATTCGCAAACACCGCGGCGTTGGCAATGTCGGAAGCCGATGACGCATGCCTCGACCATTTACGGCAGGTTGGTGGACCAGACGGGCAATCCGGCACAATTGAAAGCTCGCAATTCTCAGAAGCTGGTACGCAGGTCATGTTGCGTGATGCTGGTGGAACACTTTGGCGATGCATTGCGTACAAAGATGGCAGCATTGGAGAAATGTCGGTTGTCGAAGCCATGGATGATGGCAATGGCGCAATGGCGGGCGCAGCAGGTTCCACCGGTAGCCAACGGGTCAAATTCGATGCCGGATCAACCGGCGCCGAACTTGTCGGTCAACTCGCGCCCGGAGCATCCCAACAATACGTTTTAGGTGCGAAGAACGAACAATTCCTGTACGTCCGCGTTGCCCCGCGTAGTGGCTCATTGGACTACGTTATTCGAAACCCTGATGGATCTGAACTTTTGGGGTTGATGTCGGCGGACCAAGAGTACCGCGGACAACTTTGGCAATCCGGCGACCACGTTATCGAAGTCATCAATCGCGGGAACTCTTCCGTCGATTACAACGTAATTTTCGGGATTGAGTGAGCAATCGCATAACAAACCAAGAGGCCAACGAGCGATTGAAAGTGAGAAACAATGGCCTGATGTTTGCCAGCGCGGTTTGTCTTTCCACGCCGACAGCTTGCAATGGGAGTTGCTGAGGTATCTTCACTAACATCATACCTGAAAGAAGGAGCATCGAATTGCATTTCGATTTGGCCCATGCGGCGGTTATTGTTGCCGCCTTGATAGCCACAAACTTGGCGCTGAAATCGGTTGGTGTGATCAACGAAGAAAACAAACACCAGTGGAACTGGAAAGTTGTTCTAGCCTACTTCGTCGTCGTCGCTATCATCAATCTTGTGTGGCCAATGTGAAGCTGGAGAGATCTCAGCGTCATCTTGATATGGCCATAGTGCGAAATCTCTCTAAGCGTGTATCCGGACGTAAGGATGCTGGCACATAGGTCTGAAGAATAGAAAGGTACTGGCATGCGTTTTTTGGTATCCCTTGTTTTCGCGGTTGCTCTCGCAACCACCGCGAGCTCTGACGTGACCAGCCGAAACGGCGGCGCGAGTAGCAGTCAA
This sequence comes from Falsiruegeria sp. JB4-1, assembly GCF_055693495.1. Classification (NCBI taxonomy): domain Bacteria; kingdom Pseudomonadati; phylum Pseudomonadota; class Alphaproteobacteria; order Rhodobacterales; family Roseobacteraceae; genus Falsiruegeria; species Falsiruegeria sp. JB4-1. The sequence continues at coordinate 1,141,866 of NZ_JBVFTZ010000001.1, read as the reverse complement.
ATGCTCGCTAAAGGTAAAGACGGAGGGGTTGATGGCATTGCTTATTTCCGCCCAGTCTTAAGCGGAGTTTTGTATCGATCCGGTTTCAAAGGGGGTGATAAGGATCGAACTGGCTTGAGTGACGGTCAGCGCAAAGCTCTCTGTAGCGAGGGGTTTTCAACCGGTTTTTATGCTGACTTCGGTAAGAACACTGAATATGGTCGCACGAGTTGCGGAAACGGGTCTTTTGACTATCAAAGTGCCAGATCATCCCGTCCCAGCGCAGTTATGACCTCCATACACAATGTCATCGAAAACCCAGGACAAGGACCCGTTTTGGTCCACTGCATGTGGGGAGTTCATTCTTCCGGCGCACTATCGGCAATGGCACTTGTTCAGTTTTGCGGGTGGTCGGAAGAAAGAGCTAAGGGCTATTGGAACGAAGCCCGAAACGGAGCCCCTTGTTCGGGTGGATGTGACAAATGGATCGACGCAAAGTTCTCTAACTTCAGTGTGGATCCCAATTTGAAGATTTCCGCCCAACAACAGGCAGCGATTTGCCCCAAATAGCAGTGTGAGGACCTTTCAGATGAAGATCAGTCTAATGACTCCTTTGGCGTTCGTGTTGCCCAATATGCTATTGGCGAGCGATGAGGTCATAGGTCAGGCTACTACATTTGAAAGCCCCAACGGCGTCATTGAACGTTGCATTCGGATCGAAAGCATTCCAACCGGCGAATACACGAGCAGCGATCTCAGAGCCGAAGAAGCTTACTGCGAGATTGACTTCTACGCACCGACCACTGCTATCTGCCCGAAAACCTGGAGCACCAGCCCAGGGATGGCAGTTTATGATGTGTCCGAGGGGTCTTACGTAGGTAACCGACCCGAGTTTGAACGAAATGCTTGCAAAGAGGGCAAGTCAGCAAAGGACCTGGCCAAGGACAGGGTGGCAAAGTTCAAGTCCACCATGAACCAAAAGGGCACCAGTGGTACGTTTTCCACCTCTTCATTGCTCTACTACCACTTCTCCAGATACTTCGACACCACGGTGAAAGTTCCAGTATCTGTTTGGCGCAGCATGGATGCAAAGGCGCATCTTTCCGAGGTTGCAGAGCCCGGCCTTGCGATTTCTGGTGGCTCTCATGGCGGACGTATGAACCATGAGGGCTGGCGGGTTTTCGTCACTGCGGACTCTGATCCGGCCTCATACAAACCGACAGACGATCTGTTCACCGAGGATCGATCACAAATCTACGGTGTGCTTCTTGATAGTCCGGGGCATCGATATGGCTCTGAAATCAACGGCATCCGGAAATCCGGTTGGGGCAAAGGTCAGAACCGCGATTTTCAGGAAACCCCGGCGTTCTTGGCATTGCGTTCCCAAAAACCGCTGCCAGAGGCGATTGTTGAAGGCCTCGAAAAAGGTCGAAAAGACAGGCAAATAAACAAAGATCTTGGCCCGGATGTCAGCGATCGGCAGATGGCATTCTGGATGCAGGAGCTTACTGAGATTGTTCTGCTCGACTTCATTTTCAGCCAACAGGACCGCGTCGGCAACATAGATTTCACACCCTACTGGTATTGGATCGAAGACGGTGAACTCAAGCACAAGAAGGCGAAGCATCATGAACCAGATGATGGTGATGTTCCGGCCAACGCAGAATTGATCCGTCGCAGCAATTTGAACGACAACGATGCCGGGGGGCGGGTCGAGTACGCCAACTTTGCAAAATCCACTCAGATGCTGGAAAAGGTACGACACTTCTCTCCGAGCACATATCGTCGTTTGGTTGCGCTGGATACTGATCTGCAAGCACAAGGTCCAATTTTTAACTGGCTGAATCAGAGTCTTGGACTTTCGGACCGGCAGGTTACTCAAGTTGTCAAAAACACTGCGCTTGCAACGTCCATTCTTCGGAACAGTTGTTCGAATGGTGACGTGAAGTTTGACTTAGACCCGGTCGCATTCTTCTTGAAGAACGAAACCATCGCCGAAGCGATAGATTGCAATGACCCGTAAGTTCCGCGCCTTTTTCGCGAGCGTCATACTGACCTCGCTGATCGCAGGTAGAGCGGCGGCACTGGATGTTATCGTAATATCGGATCTGAACGGCAGCTATGGTTCAACAGATTACAGTGCCCGCGTTGATGCCGCGATTGAGCGCATCGTTGAGATTGAACCCGATCTGGTGATATCAACCGGTGACATGGTCGCTGGACAGCGCACTCCCAACCTGTCTGACAAGCAGGTCAGAGAGATGTGGAAGTCTTTTCACAAGGCTGTCTCAGATCCCTTGAAGACAGCGGGGATTCCGTTTGCGGTGACCCCTGGAAACCATGATGCCTCTGCCTATCGTGGGTTCGAGCGGGAAAGAAAAATCTATGCGCAGGAGTGGTCGCCTAGGAAGCCAGAAGTCGACTTTCTTGTTTCGGATGATTACCCGTTTTTCTACGCATTCGAGATGCAGGGCATAACGTTTGCATCTTTGGATGCCACAACCCTTGGACCGTTGTCCGGCGATCAGATGGACCGACTTGAAGCGCTGGGCGCACATGGAGACCCCATTGTAACATTCAGTCACTTGCCGCTTTGGCCGTTTGCGATCCAGCGAGAACGCGAGATTATCGGTGATCCAACACTCGAGAATATCTATCTCGATAGCGGGGTTGTTCTGCATTTGTCTGGTCATCACCACGTATTCTACCCAGGGTGGAAAGATGGTGTCGCCTATGTCTCGCAGGCTTGTTTGGGAGGAGGGGCCAGGCGGTTGATCGGAACCGCCGACAGATCGCCACACAGCTTCACTCATGTCAAATTCCGGCCAGACGGAGAGTTTGATATTGCTGTGTATCGAGGTCCCGATTTCGAAAGGTCGACAGACTTCAGGTCGCTCCCAAAAGAGATCAGATCCCCGAGCGCCGTGTTAAAACGACTTGATCTTGTGAAGTGATTAGAGGTTGAGTTTCAGCTCAACTTTCTCAGGAACTACCTTGATGATCATCTCTTCGATCCGGGCTTCTGAAAGTCCACCGGAAGTGACATAAAGCAGTGTAACCCGAGACTTGCCGGGAACGTGATGCTTTCTGACCAACTGCCAACCGGCGTCTGTGGCCATAGCTTCAACGGCTCCACTGATTTCCAAGGAATGCTCTTCATCCGAACTCTTGAGAGAAACCTCTACGCCTTTGTTTCGCCCGCCGAGCCAAATGAAGCACCAGCATACAACGCCAACCAGCGCTGCCATAAGGGGCAAGCCCAGACCAACCGCCAACCCAAGAACGGTTACGATTATCATTTCGACAGTGTCTACCGGATCGTCGAGATTTGAGCGGAACCTGAGCAACGCGCCAATCCCAAAGACAACGAAACCGATCATTGACCCGTGTTGCACGACCAGGAAACCAACGGCCATTCCAATCAGAGCGTAGAGGAAGAACAATCTGGGCATAACCAAGTCGCTTACACTTCGTCGTGCTCTACGCCTTACGGGATGATAGACAATCAACGCGGTCAAAAAAATCGTCACAACGACATCCAGAACGAAGAAGTACAGTTCCCGTTTGCCTCGGAACTGAGTCCAACCCTGCTCAATGACGATTTCTGACTCAGACGTGCCTGCAAGCAGGGAAGCAGGGTCTATTTGTGAATAGCCGATGGTCGGTGCAAACGCAGCCAACAGAAAAGCTTGTGTCACAAAAAGTGTCCTCAAAGTTTATTCCTCCTGCTGTGGTTTCCAAGTGTGCGTCTCCGCCAGGCAGCTCGCCTCATTTCCTCAGTGATCAGCGGCCAAGATGCTCTCCAGCATGTTCATTCAACCGTATGTGTCTAAAACCGGCAAAGGTTTACTGCGTCAAAAACCAGACTTTCACGAAACACTGTGTTAGCTTGGTCATCATCCTAGTTTGGTTGGCTGAGAGTCACGTCAACAGCAACACAAAAATTGCACGTATGAAGCAGTCGACTGATCATCCCTTTAGAACAAGTGGTGTCTGCGCAACTATCTTCCTGGTTGCCAGCAGTCTGGCTTTGTTAAGCCCAGTAAAGGCGCAAACTGATGTGCTGGAACTTTTAGGTTCATACAAGGTCGCTGACAAATCCGAAGGTTTTGCAGAGCCATCAGGATTATCGCTTTCCAGTATTGACGGCTTCTTGTGGGCGGTAAGCGATGAAGCCCCAAAACTACATCTCCTTGGAACAGACGGACGACTTAAGAGTTCGTTCAAATTGCCAGAACAGATGGGAACAGACCTGGAAGGCGTCGCAAGTCGAAAAGACGGATCTGTTTTGTTGTTGCAGGAAACTGACAGGTCCATCGTGACGGTAAATCCTACCGATCCAATCACAGTCAGTGCGACATCAATATCTTCACTCAAGGGCTATGAGACAGTTGCATCAATGCTTGCTGAGAACCCCCTGAACAAGGGTCCAGAGGGGATCACTGTAGATCAACATACCGGGCAGGTGTTTGTTGTTATTGAGGGTCAACCAAGACTGTTGCTCGTTATCTCTCCGGAGATTGACGAGATCGTCGATGCAGTTCCACTAACGGAACAGAGTGGTTTTGTTTCACCTCGCGCGACCGACGACGAGTTGGATGTCAGTGGGATCGCTTGGTCCGGGAAAACGAAGTCATTGTGGATACTCAGCGACAAAGGACGAGGAATATTCATCTTTGACTACAAAACGAAGACCACAAAAGCATTGGACCTAGTCTACTCAAAAAAAGAGGACCTAAAAGAAGTCAAAAACCCTGAGGGGATAGCCTTGGATGAAAGAGGTGGCGTCCTTTATATATTGACGGATGATGGCAAAAAATCCCGACTTCTTGCGTTTTCCATGCCAAAGTTTTGAGGGCCAATGATGAGACCTGTTTCAGGCAATAACACTTACAAATAGAGACAATTTTTATGGACAATGAGTTCCGCAACCCTCATGTGGATTGCTCGTCCTATTTAGATAAACGCACCGGATTGGAACACGTTTTGATCTTGCTTTCGGCAGATCGCGGCAAAACCGATGCGACGGGCTGCCTGGAAAGCGTTGGGGTTCAGTCCTGACTTGTTGCGCCAGATACTTGGGACCCCAAAAAGCAAATAGATCGGACCAAAAATCGCTTCGACATCGAAAGTGCTCTACTGGCCGGGTAGGTAGACCGTCGCCTACGCGGATTTAGCTAGTAGCGGACCTTGATCACCAACGGCAAGAACGTCAGGTTTGGGCCGTTAGTAAACTGAGGCATACAGGGCGGGAAGTGGTCATTCGCTGCGCTCGAGGCCAAGGTCTGCTTTGCTGCGCAATGCCGACAATCGTCGCGGCCTAAAATAAGTTCTCTAAGCACCGATACAATCGCTGCTTAGCAGTTCAAGCTGTGTGCGAAACGGCGCCTCCACAAACGGTCACGGCAATGCGCGCATTTGCTAATTGGTTTTCCTCAATCGAAAACAGGTTCTGTTCGAGAATGGCAATGTCGGCCAGATATCCCGACTTCAGACGGCCCTTTTGATTCTCGTTGAACTCCAGCCAAGCATTGTCATGCGAATAAGCGGAAAGCGTGGCCATAAGGCTTTGACGGTTGTCCTGCCAGGGCGATGGCAGCTCATTGCAGTTTACCGCTCCGGCAATCGTCATCATCGTGTCGACGGGAACGACTGGCCAATCCGTCGAGAAACAAATCTTGGCGCCACTCTCGCGTATTTTGTTCCAAGCAAACGCAAAAGGGATTTGCTCGGTTGTCAGAATGTCTCCGGCCGAATAGGGAGAAAACAATCCTCCTGCGGGTGAGTGCAGGGGCTGGAGAGAGGCAACGACGTCGAGGGCTGCCAGCCGCGGCAAATCCAAGGGGTCAATAACCTCGATATGTTCGATGCGGTGTCGGGAATCCCGGGCGCCATTGGCGTTGCGCGCGGCCTCGTAACCGTCCAACGTGCACCGAACGGCACCGTCGCCTATTGCGTGCGTGCTGAGTTGCAACCCCATTGCATCAGCACGAATGCAGGCTTCGTTGAAGTGTTCGGCGCTGAATACGGCATCTCCCAGGCTATCCGGCTTCCCAGGATAGGGCGCAAGCATCAGCGCCGTGTAGCTGTCCAGCACGCCATCCATGAACATCTTAACCCGACCGGACCAAACCATATCCGAAGCAAAGCGGCGGCGCATCTCATCGGCCTCTTCCAGTCGATCCAGGGAGTCAGTGTTTTTGAGGTGCATGGGAACCTGAACCCGTATCGGGAGACGACCCTCCGCCTCAAGTTCGCTCAGCAGTTCGAGTTGGTAGAAGTTGCCATCCATGTTGTGCAGCCCCGTAATCCCGTGGGATGCACAGTGGTTCAAGCCACGCAGGATGACCTCTTTGTCAAAGGCGCGTTCTTTGAGCGTCGCGGGCGGCTCGGGATCCGCCCCTGTGACGTAGCCCAGCAGATCACGTCCTCCCAGTTGCGACAGGCGGAGAACCGGGCCAAATGCGCCGGTTTCGTTCAACTGGCCTTGTGCGGTGCCATCCCCGGCCATCACGATCTCCGAACCGGGGGGTACGACTGCGCCTTTAAGAATGCCCGCCTTCTGCAAGGCGATTGTGTTCGCCCAGACCGTGTGATGGTCCGCCGACATCAGCGCAACCGGTCGCTCAGACAGAATGCGATCCAGATCTTGCCGAGTGGTTTTGACGCCTGGTCCGAGAATTTCGTAATCGGCCGCAACGCCCATCAGCAAAGGTTCTTCCGGGTGCTCAGCAGCAAAAGTTCGCAACGCCTTGGTCAGTGCATCAGCGCCCATCGTTTCGCGCAGGTCCAACATGCCCAGCTCGGCCGCCCCGCCAAAAAGGTGCACGTGGCTGTCAATAAAGCCGGGCATGACTGTGCCACCAGCGGCATCAATGATTTTGGTTCCAATCCCAGCCAGGGCGCGAATGTCGTCGGTGTTTCCAACAGCCACAATTATGCCGCCCTGAATGGCCAGGGCCGAAGCCTTCGGCGTGGCGTCGTCAAAGGTCAGGAGAGAACCGTTGAGGATTATCAGATCAGGTGTTGGCGACATGCGGCCTCTTGTGTCTGTGATGGTTTGAACTACGAAAGCGCGCGAATGATGGCCTCGCAAGCGCGTACGGCATCATGGCTAAAGGACTGGATCAGATAGTCGGGCCAGCTAGACAGCTTGACGATAACGACGTCGGCAGTCAGGTCAATGAAGATCAGTTGACCAAAAACCCCACGCGCCATGAACACGCCCCGACCGGGGTCGTGGACCCACCAGAACTTTCGGTACGCCCCCTGGGGAGACAGAACGTCATACGGATCACCATGTTTCGAGGGGTCCGCACCTGAACAAATCCCCGAAACCCAGCTTTCCGGCACCACTTGTTGGCCCCCAACCTTGCCACCATCGGCCATCATCCGGCCAAACCGTGCATAGTCGCGCAGAGTTGCATTGAACCCGCCGTCCGCGAGAGCGGTCTTGGCGTCGTCCACGGTGAAAAAGCCGGAATGCGCGCAGCCAATTTTCTGCCAGATGCGATTGGACAAGAGCGAGGCAAGGTCCTCCCCGCTTACACGTTCCAAAGCCCAGGCAATGACATCGGTCTCGATTGAGCGATAAGAAAACGCCTGCCCGTGCGGTCTTTCCTGGGGCAGAGTGAGAATGACGTCCCGGATGGTCGGCTTGATTTCGCCCTTGCGAACAGGCCGCCAGCCCGACGCCACATCAACCCGTGTCATGTCGCTGCCCGGAAGGCCATAATCCTCGGTGAAACGCACGCCGGACAGCATATCAAGCGCCTGATCTACGGTGCATCCGGCATAGCCTGTCGCGGCAAGTTCCGGGACGATATTTTCAAGCGGTTCCAATAGGTCGAGCTTGCCCTCGCCATGGAGCACACCGGCCAAGGAACCAATCAGGGATTTGGAGACAGATTGCCCCAAATGCGTAGCGTCTGGAGTGAAATCGTTGGCGTAAATCTCGGCAATTATCTGGTCACCCTTCAGCACTAGAAAACCATCTGTGTAGCTCTCAGTCAGCCAGGCCGCGATGGAAAGGTGGCCTTCGTCAAAAGTTTGAAACTCGACTTCCAACAGGTCGCGGTGTGCCTGCTTCAATTCTCGGGGCTCCGGCCCTGGACGCACATCTACAGTAGGAAACAGGCTCCGCATGTTCTGAAAAGTCCAGCGATTGAACGGAGCAAGGTCCCAGTTCTCAAGCGAAGGACGCTTTTCAGGTGGGGGCGGGAAACCCTGCATGATGCCGATCTCACGCGCCGTCTTGGGCCTGGTGCCGGATTTGCTGTTGTGCATTTTCCACGCTCCCGCAGGGCGACCCAACAGGGGTCGCAGTCAGGTTAAGAAACTTGGGAAAGTGACGGCCCGACCAAGGACGGGCCGTCATTCAGGAGGCTTCGAGACTTATTGCTTAAGGCGGGTCCAAACCTTGTTGTAAAGGTCAACGACATCCTGATCGCAGGGCTTCACGAAGTCCGGAACCGGCGCATCTACGGGCATTACGATCTCGGGCGCGCTGAGCATCTCCGGGTCCATAAAGGCCTCCGACCCTTTGATACCGTTAGCATAGCGCGCAAAGTTCGAGGTCATCGCCGCGTTTTCAGGATCCATCATGAAGTTCACAAAGAGCTTTGCGTTTTCCATGTTGGGCGCGTCAGCAAGAACGGCAACGTTGTCCATCCAGCCAGTGAAACCCTCTTTGGGATAGGCGTATTGCAGCGAGGGGCGATCCGCCCGAGCGCGCATAGCGGCGCCGTTCCAGCTTTGCGACAGGTCCACGTCTTTTGAGGTCAGTTTCTCGATCACTGCATAGTCCATGGTGCGCCAGTCGCCCTTGGCCTTGGCGAGAAGCGCCATCAGCTCTTTCATCTGATCGGGGTTCGAGTTGCAGCGCGGATACCCCAGGTACCGCAGGCCGGCATTGATCACATCGTTCATGTCATTGAGCATGTTGATGCGACCTTTGAGTTCTTCAGGCGTGTCAAAGATCAGACCAAGCGTGTTGATGTCGCCGCTGTAGATTGCGCTGTCGACTGTAAAGCTGGTGGTACCCCACTGGTAGGGAACCGAATACTTGCGACCCGGATCCCAGTAGACATCGACCCAGTTCGGATCCATGTTCTTGAAGTTCTCCATTTCGGACGCGTTGATCTCGGCCAGCAAACCTTCGCCAACCATGATCGCGATCATGTAGTCGCCTGGCACAACGACGTCATAGCCGGTGTTACCTTCCTTGACCTTGGCCAACATGGTTTCATTGCTGTCGTAACCATCCAGAGTGACTTCGACACCATACTGGGCTTCGAATTTCTCGATCATCTCGGGGTTTGTGTAGTTGCCCCAGTTGTAGATGTTCAGCTTGCCTTCGGCATACGCTCCTGCCGCGCTGAGCCCCAGGGCCGAGATGGCTGCGGCTTTGAGAAGAGTGTTTTTCATTTTGTCCTCCGTTGAGATTGATGGCGTCCCGCAGCAAGCGCGGGTTTCTTGTTATTTTCGTTTGCGTTGCAGAAAGAAGGTCAGGGCGACCATAGCTATGGTCACTCCGATCAGGATGGTTGAAACGGCATTGACCTCTGGCGTTACGCCGCGACGGATTTGGCCCAGAATATAGATGGGCAAGGTGGTTTCACCCGGTCCGGCCACCAGAAGCGTAATGATCACGTCATCAAGCGATACGACAAAGGCCAGCATGGCTCCGGCCATGACTCCAGGCATCAAGAGCGGCAGCGTCACATGGCGGAACGTCTGCCAAGGCGTTGCGTACAAATCGGCGGCTGCGGCTTCATATGTCACGGACATATCTGACAAACGTGCGCGGATCGGCATGTAAGCAAAGGGCACACAGAAAACTGTGTGGGCGAGGATCAGCCAGCCGATCCCGGTTACACCCGTGAGCTGGCGCAGGATCGAAAAGAAGGCCAGCGTGGCAATGGCCGTGACAATCTCGGGGATCATCAAGGGTTGATTTATGAGCGCGATGGCCGCAGAGCGGCCGCGATAAACGCCCCCGCGCGTTGTTGCCAGTGCCGCCATGGTGGCAATGATGGTGGAAAACACGGTTGCCGTGAGCGCAACCTGAATAGAGATCATCGCCGAACGCCGGATGTCATCGTTTTCCAAGGCCGCCGCGTACCAGCGCAAGCTGAACTCGGTCCACCGCACAACGGAGCGGTTGTCGTTGAACGAGAACACGACCAGTACAGCAATCGGTGCGTAGAGGAACAACAGAACCAGCCAGGACATGCCAGTAAACAGGGGTTGTCTGCGCAACTCGCGAGAACCGGTCGACGGGCGGAAGATCGACAACAGTTTATCCATGTCCACCCTCCTTCGAAGCACCTGCCCGCAAGCTGACAAGAAGCGCGATTAACACGACTGCCATCAGGATCAGTGCAGCAGCGGCGCCAAAGGGCCAGTTGCGGCCCGAGCCGAACTGCAGGGCAATCAGGTTGCCGATCATCAGTTTCTTGCCACCGCCGAGCAGTTCCGGCGTGATGTAGGCCCCAAGCGCCGGGATCAGCACAAGAACGCAGCCCGCGACAATGCCCGGACGGGTAATCGGTACAACAATGTGGCGGAACACCTGCGTGCGTGTGGCATAGAGATCATGCCCTGCCTCAAGCAGCGAAAAATCGAATTTCTCCAGCGACGCATAGATCGGGAGGATCATGAATGGCAGGTAGCTGTAGACCAGCCCGGCCAGTACCGCACCGTCGGTGTACAACATCTCAAGCGGTTCGCTGATCAGGCCGATTTTCATCAGCATCAAGTTCACAAAGCCCTCGTCCCGTACGATCAGAAGCATCGAGTAGGTACGGATCAAGAGGTTGGTCCAGAACGGCAGCGTGATGGCGAAGAGCCAGAAATTGCGTTGCTCCGGTGGACGGGCAGCGATGAAGTAGGCCACGGGAAACCCGAGGATCAGGGTTCCAATCATTGTGGTGATGGCGAGACCAAAGGAGCGCCCAAAGATTTGCAGATAGGCGCTGTTGAAGGTCAGCGTGTCATCGAAGATGTCGCGCTCAAACAGAAACTGTACATAAGCGTCGTAAGAGAACACCCATTCAACGCCGCCATAGGTCCCAGGCTCAAGAAACGAGTAGACCAGTGCAATCGAGAGCGGGAACAGACCAAAGATACCAATGATCCCAAGCGCCGGGACTAGCAGGAAGAGCCGCGTTCTGCGTCTTTGGCGTGCGCGTTCCTCCTGGGCCGCACGCAATCTCGTTGCGGCGTCGGGGCGCGAGATATGTGCAGCGACACCCATCAGTCTTCCAGCACGTGCAGCATGGAGGTGTCGCATTCGAGACCAACCCGCGATCCGACTGGGCGCGGGGTGGAAACCTGGACGTGAACGCTGACGCCATCTTCCAGCCGCACGAGCATCTGTGACCCGGCCCCGAAATAGGTGCTGTCCACGACTTCACCTCGCAAGAGCGCCGTCTCTGCACTCTCATCAACCACGCGGATGGTTTCAGGGCGTAGAGCCACATGCACAGGACCGGGTGTGAGCGAGGTGCTGGCTGTATGAACCGTGAGTGGTGTGCCCTCGCCAAATTGGATTTTTGCCGCATCCCCGTCAAAGCCAAGCAAAGTCGCATTTACTATGTTGGTGTCGCCAATAAAGTCCGCGACGAACCTACTTTGCGGAGCTGTATATATCTCTTCCGGTGTGCCAACCTGGCGTACTGAGCCCGCTGACATCACTGCGATCTGATCCGACATTGCCAGCGCTTCACCTTGGTCATGGGTGACAAAGACAAACGTAATGCCTGTCTCATGCTGCAGCCGCTTCAACTCGCTCTGCATTCCTTTGCGAAGTTTCAGGTCCAGAGCAGAAAGGGGTTCGTCCAGCAGCAGAACCTTTGGGCGTGGCGCCAGTGCGCGCGCCAAGGCCACGCGTTGCTGCTGCCCGCCTGACAATTGATCAACCCGGCGCGTCGCAAACTCGCCCAGCTGCACCAGGTCCAGCATCTCGGTGATGGTGCTGTCGATCTCGGCTTTCGGCCTTTTCAGCATCTCAAGGCCAAACCCAACATTGCGGGCCACACTCATGTGCGGAAACAGGGCGTAGTTCTGAAACACCGTGTTCACGGGCCGATTGCTGGGTGTCAGATGGCCAATCGACTCGCCGTCCAGCGCTATTTCGCCTTCGCTTGGAAGCTCGAACCCGGCGATCAGCCGCAGTAGTGTCGTCTTGCCACAACCTGACGGACCCAAAAGCGTGAAAAAGCTTCCTTCGGGAATGGTCAGCGACACGTCCTCCAGAGCCGTCACGGCCGCATGACCTTCGCCAAAGCGTTTTGTCACATTCTCTACGTCGATCATGGTCTGATCCGAACACCCGCACTTGTTGATTTGTAGAATCAGCTTAGAGCCGGGAGACCTACCCTGTGAATACCTCCAAAGGGCGGTGTGATTTGTACCCCCAAAGGGGTACGACTAATCGTTTGCCGAATGCAGAAACATTGAAAACAGGGCAGACTGGGAAGATATGCGCAGCTTTCTATAGATGTTCTTGCGATGCACTTTGATCGTCGCCGGGGAAACATCCAGCAAAAGCGCAATGGATCGCGTCGAGTGCCCGCGCAAAAGGAACTGCACGACCTCGATCTCCCGCTGTGTTAAACCTTTGCAAACCTTGTCGATGACCCTGTCGAAATCGACCTCGCTCTCGTCGAGTCGGCCTGACGAGGAGTTGCGGTGGAAGTGCTGCTCGCAAAGCGCCGATATTATCGGGTGCAGGTCTGTCAACCGTTCGACATCCCGCCGCGTGAACCGGGTTTTTCCCTCGGAAGGACCGAGAGAAAGAAACAAGGTGCCGTTTGCTATTGCCACGAACACCCCGATCTCGTCCGTCAGAAACAGGGATTTGTAGTAGATCCGAAAGTAGTCGGAATTGGCAAACCTGTCCGGTGCAACGTCTCTTAGTACCATCACTGGTTCGTGGCGTTCACCAATGAAACGAACAACAAACGGGTCCAGAAGCCAGGCGCGATCAAGCCATCGGTCGACAACAACCGAGCGGCGTTCCGAACGCACATTGTCATAGACATGTTCGGGCGCTTTTCCCGGGGTCAAAAGGCTGACAAACGCGCCCTTGAACGAAGCTGCCTCGCGCATGAGGTTCAACAATTCCAGCATAAAACTGGACGTGCCTACAGCCCTGATCGCCCCGGCGACGTCTTCCGCGTAAGTTGGCTTTTCGGACTTTCCCAAGTATCCCACCTGGCTAAAGGGCGTTTTCTGCCCAATGTGGCTAGCCGGATTTAACTTGGCAACCTTTTCGCGCAGCTATCAGCCGGGAGAGGCGTTTTTTCGCATAGACTTGCTGAATCAATGCTCAAAACATATTCCGATACAAGATTTCAAATGTTGGAGAAGCAGAAGAACAATGACTTTATGCTAAATCTCTTTAAAGGCTTAACCTAATGATTATCCGTCCTCTGGCAATCTTACGCCAGTTCAGAGGAACTCTTGTTCGCTGCAAAGCATCGTGTTGCGGCTGAAACCAGTATGCTCGACTGAACCACAAACTAAAATCCTAGTATGTCCAATCCGAGATTACCGACTGTGCCAGTATACCCGACCAGAGCGGCTTTTTTCCTGTCCCTGGAGACTAACGCTCCACTATCAAAAGCTCACTTTGTGTTCGAAGCTGCCTTTTGCTGTCAATTGCAAAAAAGACTGCTTTGGGCCGTTTGCGTTCAATTTGGCTGGATGGCCGAACGTCAGGAAAGTTCGCATAGACTTGGTTGGGTGGCGCAGGGATTGGTACAGATCAATCTGGCCTCATGCCAATGTCGGGTACTTCAAGGTCAAGAAACAGATCCCGGCCATTCTCCACAAAACGGGACTGATGTAACTGACTTCCTCGCCGTAGGTGCAAGGATGCCCGGCACTACCTTCGCTGGAGCGCTGAAAGAAACAGCCGTACCTGTCCGTATATGTTGGCATGTCACTAAGGATGCGCTGAACTATTCAGGTCGCTGATCGTCATGGTTGCAACCGATATTTCTTGACTATGAAACCTGAACTTAGGATCGGCTCAACTCGATTAAACTAGCCAGTCAGCGTCCACTCCCGATAAAACTTCGGCGCCGCTAAACGCGACAAAGTCCACGAGTTCTTTGGCGTGACTGGATTCGTCTGTCAGGCTTTGGTCCTCTTCAATTGATACATTCCAACCAGTTGGGTCACTTCCATTGCCCCAAGCCCAAGCCGGGTCATTGCCGTGGAAACTTGAAAGGGTAGCGATTTGGGTGCACCGTTATTGGTTTTTTTGGGTTTTGGTGGTTTAGGTGTCACAGTGGCACTTCGATTGGCACATGATGGCACTATGAACGGTCACAATGGCACTCCGAGGAGATCCTCTAGGGTCCGGTCTGGGTGACACGTTGGCACTTCGAAGAACGCAGGCGAGGCGCATCTTACTCCGTTTCATGCCTCGTCCTCTGTGTCAAAAAAGGGTTCGCTTGGCAGAGTAATCTGGTAAGTAGTCGTTCCATTGCGCCCGTTTCGCCTCTGCCTTGTGATCAGCGACATGCCTTCCAGTTCCTTGAGCGCACGCTTGAAGGTTCTTGTGGAGAGGCCGGTTTCGCAAGACAATGTGCAAATCCCTGGCCATGCCTTGCCCGCCTTGTTGATGTGGGTGGCGAGGCACGAGAGCACTTGGCAGTTCTTGGGGCTGAGGCTCGATGTACCTGTTAGTTGGGCATGCGCGTTCAAAGCGCAAACAAAGTATCGAACAGTGTTCACTGCATGGAGTTTATTGCCATGGATCGCTTTCCGATAGTTGGAAGCTTGACGCGCCCGGATGTCAGTGTAGTTGGATTTGTCGTTGAGCTTACGCTGGCGCCCTTCTTTACTTGCTGCACGCAGGGCTCTTGATCCAAAAGCCTTTCCAACGCGCTGTTGAGGCCATCGTCTCTGGCTAGCCGAGAGCGTTCGGTGGACTCTTTGAGCTCGCCCAGCGCGTCGCCAATGGGCTTCGACTTACCGCTCATTCCCCCTTACCTTTTATCGTCGCGCAGCCGAAAAGATGCGGCTTGCCTTCTGAGCTGCAATCTCGTTTTTTGCGGGCCACGGCAGGTTTCGCTCGTACAATACGTATTGAAATTTCGCTCTTGTCGTGTCTGGCCCGGAGAGTAACACCTAATAGGTCTTGAAATTTAAGGTAAGTGGCAAAGGCCTCAGCCCGTTCAAGTTTCTTTGCGTCGGCCCATGAAGAAGAGAGAAAACGGAAGAGACCTACACCAAAATTAGGCACGAGGCTGGCCGTATCAGCAAACACGCCAATCGCGTTGCGAGTTTCGGTAGTGTTCTTGGTAATTGTGCGCATCGGGTTTGTTCCTTTGCGCGCCTTGCGATAGGATCAGGGGGCGATTTGCTATGAGGCCGCGTTCCGATCCTTCCTCGGGCGCGGTTTCTCTTTAGGCGGCGTCGCGTGTCGCTTTGAGGCCTGCGATCCATTCCTCGAGTTCCGAAAGCGGCCATGCAGCGCAACCGCCGATATGAACGGGCGCGGGAAAGAGGCCTTTGTCGATCATCCGATAGAGCGTCGAACGTGTCATGCCGAATTTGCGCTCGACCTCTGGGCGCCGCAAAAGCCGTTCCCCGATCGGCGGAGTTTCAGTTTCGGGAATTGAATTGGAAGTGTCGATTTGCATTTTTGGAATCTCCTGAGAGTTTTCGTGCCTCAGGTGTTGCAAATCGAAGAGCGGACAGTCCGGACAGTCGAATTTCTGTCCGGTCAGATTTTCTTTAAGACTTCGCGAACTCGAGCTCGTAAGCCGCTGTTATCGGGGTTCAATGTCATGCCGTGTCGCTCTTTATAGGCATCCGAAACCCTGCGGGCGATCTCAGCTTTGTTGATCGGGTTCGGTTCGTTCTCGGCAGCTTCTAGGATGAGAGCCGTTACAATTTCCCAATCGTGAATCCTTGGGCGCCCCGGTTTTGCGGGGCTTGAACCTCGCCAAACTATCATCGCGCGGCGATAGTCGCTCTCCCAAATGCGTCCAATTGATGTGAGGTAATGGTTAAGCCGATCATCCCGTATTTCGACTTTCTGGCCTTCGTCGCACAGATCCAAAATCTCTTTGGCCATTGCCTTTGACGTGATCTCGATGGCCACAACCTCGGGCCACCAATCCGGTTCGTGCCATTCTGCAGGCGCATAGTCTGGCTTTGGGGCAGGCTTTTTGCAAATAGGGTGCATTAATCTATGTCCTATTTCGGGCGCGCGGTGCGACAGAGGATCTCCAAGGCGATTGCGACACCGATCGCGGCGGGCGCAACACTGCCGAACGGGTCTTTGCTGGTCGGCTGGATGATCATGCCAATTTCGGCGCCGATTGCGGAGAACATGCCCCAGCAAGAGAGCATGCGAAGGAATAACCTGGCCCGGTTAAGTAGGCGTTCTATGTCCAGGCAATCTTGCGTTTTTCTGTGTCTGCGGTTTGTTTGCCTGCCCCAATCTGGACGATCTTGGCGCCTTTACTTTCATCAGCTGCACGCAAAACCATTGCCGCCCAACGATCCAGGCAACGAGCGCGCTGGGGTAACAAGGCCGACCTCTGATAAACGCGGGCAACAGTCGAAATGCGGCTTGCGCTTGCGGCGTGGTTTAGAACGCGGTCGACAACGCCCTCGCTCTCGTCGGCCTCGGCCATGTTTGACGCAAAGGCCGTTCGGAAATCATGGAAGCGCCAATCTGTGACGCCAGATAGTTTATCCAAACGTTTTTTGACTGCCGAAAACCCGGAGACAGGTGATTTGCCGTTGTGCGTGAAAACAAGCGAGAACCCGTCGCGATCGGCCTCCAGGATCGCAAGTTCCTCCAACGCTGGCGCGCTCAAGTGAACAATATGAGCGGCGTCAGTCTTTGTCCGTTCAGCAGGGAGCGAATAGGTGCCGCCCACGATCTCATTCCAATGCGCACCCGCTAATTCGCCTTGTCTTTGGGCGGTCAGGATCGACAGGCGCACAAATACCCGCCAGACCGGCCCGAGTTCTGCGCTCGCCTGCCAGATCGAGCCGATTTCATCGAGGGACAAAACCCGATCACGCGGTTTCTCCTTCGCTGGGCGCTCAAGGCCCGCCGCTGGGTTCTCTGTGATGTATCCGCGTCGCATTGCCCAGCCAAAAAAGTGATGAACATAGGCACGCAAGCGGTTTGATTGAATCGGCGCAGTTTTTGCCTTTGCGTCGAGGGTCAGTTGCAACTGCGCACGGGTCACGCTCGCGACGGGGCGTTCCAAAAGGCCCGACAGGTTGGCCCTCAAGACGCGGCCCGTGCGTTCTCCTTGCGCGCGCTGGGCCAAATGCGAGCCCGAATAAATGTCCATAATGTCCACAAGCGTCATTTGAGCGCGCTTGCGGGCGGCGGCTTCTCTGCGTTCCTCGATGCGGTCTTTGCCGTCGAGCGCCTCAAGACGCAGGCGGGCGGCGCGTTTGCGGGCGTCGGCAAGGGAAAAGTCGGGATAGGGGCCTATCAGGAAGCGACGCGAGCGGCCTTCGACCTTGATTCTCAACGACCAGGTACGCTGAGCGTTAGCAGTGATCCGGAAACAGAGGCCGCGTTGTTCCTTGTCCATGATCTCAACTCGCCCCTTCTCGGGCGCTTTGACCGATTCAAGGCCACGTGCCGTCAATTGTTCGGACATTGCTCTTTTCCTCGTTCCGTCCGCGCGCCCGCGTATCTGGGGGCGCCGTAGGGGCAAATTTGAGACGCGCTTGGGTTGGATTTTTGAGATCAAAATGGACACCCTGACTGAGAGAAACCAGGCCATCCCATTGAAAAAAGGAAGCATTTGGACGCTGTGGAACCGCTCGGGAATTGATTAGAAACAGCGTTCCGCTGACTTCTGATCAGCAGGTTGAGGGTTCGAGTCCTTCAGGGATCGCCAGTTTTTCATAATCTATGAAATACATCGAGCCACTTGTTCTTTTGAAAAGGCGGCGCCTCAGTGAATCAAAGGCCCAGTTCAGAACGCAGCTTTTTAGTCAGCTTGGCCACAACCAAATCATAGGACGTGATGATGTGCTCTTTCAGCGAAGCATCACTCATGCCGCGTTCTTCGTAGACTTGCAGCCACTTCATTCCTCTTGAGGCCAGATAGGGGGCCGGACGAATGCCTGGTTCACCCTGAAGCACTTCATAGGCCAGATCTGTGGCCTTGAAAGTGAATGCGTCCTCTCCATCATTCCATCCACACAGAGCAAACACCTTACCGCCGACTTTCCATACGTCAGAGTTCCCCCACTGGACCACGTGGGTCGTGGCTTTAAGGCCATTGCAGAAGCTGTTGAATTCTTCCCGGTTCATATCCGTCTCCCATCAGCGACTGCGGGCAGTCAATCCGACGACGCCTCGACATCTACGCCTGTAGAGCTCTGAATCTCTTTCGAAATCTCCTTGGCCCAGTCACCAATAATCGGTAGAAAATCAATCTGGCTAAGCACGTAGACCAGAACAGAAACCAGGATTGACGCCCCGACAACGGTGCCTAATCCAACTGCCATGCCGCGCAACAAAGCCTGCCACAACATGAGCCAAACCGAGTTCTGAACCCGGACGAACCGGTGACTGTTGAATTTGGCAATTTCTTCGCGCAAGGCGCGGATTTCGTGATCTGTACTTTGTGTCATTGGGACAGCCTATTGAATTCATTTGCACTGTCCAGACGTGACCCTTGGGTACGGGTGTCTTTTTGAATCCAATCGGCTTTGTTGCGCAATATCGGCTGAATTGCAGGCTTCCCTTTCACCTTCGGATTTGATGACCCTAACCCAGCAGAGTTGTGCAACTCAGCTCTTGGTTGGAGGCAAAAGCCGCAGATCGACAACACGCTCTCCCAATCTCGGACATCATGACAATAGCCGCCCATCTGCAATATCCGATTGCCAAACTCTGAATTTGGCACAACGAATTTCAGTGGCCGAAAGCCATGTGTATAAGATCCAGCCCCTTATCTGCTCTTGGTCATAGCAATCTACCTTACCGCACGACGTGAACCGCGCAGCTGGCATTGCGGACGATTTGCGTTGCTGTTGACCCTAACAAAAGGTCCTGCATGCCCGGCCGATGCGAGGCAACGATGATTAAATCCGGGTTATTCTCTTCAGCCCAGTCAAGGATCGACCGACCCTTGTGACCTTCGATGACAACGGCTTTGGCGTTGGGCAATGGGTCTGCCAAACCTTCAAGCTCGCGCTGAAGCGCGACCCGCGTTTCCGTCAAATAGTCGGATGGCATGTACGAAATTGCATAGGCCGGAATATGTTCGACTACATGCAACAGCGTAATTTGCGCCTCTGGTGTAGCAAGTAGCCTGCTCAGCTTTAGCGGCCCAGAAATATCGCGTTCGCTGTCGAACGAGATCGGAACAAGAATGTTATGATACATGGAACGCGCTCCTATTGGTTTGAGATGCGGTTACCCTGCCCTACTTCACCTGCCGTGCGTGTTGATTCAGATCATGTTTCAGCCAAAAGTTCCTGCCACGTCGTACATTACAGGCTCGAAACTCTTGCACAAATCATTGAATTTGCGATTGCGAGCGCGCATCTCAGGAGTTCTTAGCATCGCTTGGAAATCTTCACGCCGCTCCCATTGCGAGTAGTTTGCGATCCGCGTTTGCGCATCGTTTACATGCAATCCAGCTCCGATAAACCCAGGCTGTTTGGAAATGAACTCGGCATAGGCATCCGTCAGCGCTTCGAGCAAATCCTGGCAAGTGCCAGGGTCATTTCGAAGGTGGTGATGACTGTTTGGACCGGGGCGGCTTTGGAAATTGTTGGCATGCGGATCCTCCTTGAGTCTCCTCCAACCTATCACAGGTTTTTCAAGACGCCTTCGATTTCTTGCATCAATCCAGTTACTTCGGCTTTTGCGGAAGCGTTACGCGCTTCGATTGCCGTTCGACCCTGGCCAAGAGTTTCCGCGTACACCACACGATTGCCAAGTTGGGATTGTGCGACGTCGGCCTCCAACTCTCGGGCTTTTTCGGTTACCTCGGCGTCCAAGCGGGTTCCCGATCTCGAGCGGGTCATTACCATCATTGCAGGCTTATGTTCGCGGTCTGCCAGATATAGCACCATCTCGACAGCCCACAAATCCAGATGCGAAGTTGCAATCGGGATCAGAACCAGATCAGACGCACGTAGAGCGGGTCGCAGATCGCTATCCGCTTTTGGGGGGTGTCTATCAGAACGATGTCGTGGCTTTCAGCCAGTTTGCGCACCTCATAGGTAACACCCCAAGCCGAAGCGGTTGAAAACTCCAACCCCGGTTGGTCGTTGGTATTCTCAAGGCGGGTCATGAACCAACGCCCGGCACTGCCCTGTGGGTCAGTGTCCATAAGAGCAACAGACTTACCTGCTTTGGCAAATGCCACAGCAAGATTGACAGCCATCGTGGTTTTACCAGATCCGCCCTTTTGTTGTGCAATCGAAATTACATGTCCCATCGGCGACTCCCGCTTTGCCGCAGCGCAGCATAACCCTCTTTCGCAAGGTCGCAATGCAAAAACCAATTCTGCGACAGATTGGTAACGTCTCGTTAACCAAGGTTTACGAAACTGCCGCCCGGGGGCGCGAGATGGGTCACATCCTGGCAATAATTCTGCTCAGTCTGTGTGTGGCTCTACCGGCCAACGCTGGAGCTTGGCTGCGCGACGAAGGCACTGGCTTCCTATCATTGACTGGAACGCTCTTTGGCTCTGCAGATACGTTTAACTACAAATCTGCAGTTTACGGTGAATGGGGGCTTTCACCAAAGATCACCGTTGGGTTCGACCTGAATGACCGGCCGGGTTTGACAGGGCATGCTTTGGTGTTCGCCCGTGTCCCCTTACTGGATCTTGGCAAAAACGGACGGCTATCCTTGGAATTCGGAGGTGGAGGTCACCATTATGTCAATCAATGGCACCCAATGTACAAATCTGGCCTGTCGTACGGCCGTGACCTATCAACTCAATGGGGCCCAGGTTGGTTGGCCGTTGACATGGCCGTTGAACATCGCCTGGGATCAGGTGATCCGTTCTACAAGCTGGACGCAACAATCGGATTGTCTGCAAATCGGCGTTTTAACCCGATGCTACAGATCGAAAGCTCCTATTTCAGCAATTCCCAAATCTATTGGTCTATTACCCCTTCTGTCGTGATCAAGGGACAAAACCAAACCCGCTGGATCTTTGGCATCGAGCGTCGCTCGGCTTATCCAAAAGGCTATGGACTGAAGGTTGCCCTATGGCGCGAATTTTGAAGGGGCCGCTTTTGCGGCCCCATCAACACGTTATTTGTCTATGCGCATCGTAACAGACACTGTTCCGCGCACAGCTTCTCCAAATACCAGATGCACTTGATCGCCGCTGCTACCACGTTCCAATTGAGCGTATGGGGCAAGATACCGAGTACTTCCCGCACCATTGCGTAGCTGGTTGATAGGCACGACCCCGTCGACGCCTCGTGCGCGGGCCCCAAATGGCAGTTTATCATCTGAATCGATAACCCACGTCTGCGAGGCTGAGCTTTGCTCATGTCGAATGCGCAATGGGTTGGCAGCCTTGTTTGAAACACCATGATAGGTATTACCCTCAAAATGCACATCCGTACTGCGGCTGAAGTTCAGATCAGAAAAACTGGTATCGACCCGCTCTGCCCGGTCAATCGAACCGTTGATCGAACGGAACTTGTTGCCGGTTACCGAAACACCGTTCAAGAAGTGGCCAGTCCCGTAGGGGCGGATGACAATGTAGCTGAACCAAGGAGCAGCATCTCCGGACAGGAAGATATTGTCGGTTATGCTAAGCGCACTGTACGAAAACCCAGAGACAAAATCTGGCCTGGAATCGTGTTCGTTGGTCCACTCTACCGAACAGTTATCGATGTAATTCCCCGAAACTGCTGTGCTGGTATAGGTTCCGACAATCACCAAGCCCGCCGAGCGCGGCCCGTTTGGCACCGGATCACCCTGAAAAAAGTGATTTCCCAAAACCAAAGAGTTGGCACCGGACAGCACGGCAAAATGTAAGAACTTAGTCGCACGGTTATTTCTGAGTTTGACATCGTTTGCGTTCGCGTTCAGCGCAATGGATACCCGGTCTTCAATGTTCAGGTTTTCTTCAGCAGACAGAAATTGGCATCGGTCGATCAGCATACCCTGACACCCTCGCCCGCTGGAGGTGAGTCCACGATCTTTTGGTCGGCTTATGAAACAATCCCGCAGGTTAAAACCGGTTCCCGACGTTGCCAAACGGATTCCGCTGCATCGGCTGTTGCACTGAAATTCGATGTCTGACATCGCGAATTTCGACAACTGACTGAAGCCGCTGAAATCCAGCATGTATTTGAAATCATGGAACGTGTAATTCTGTGTGCTCGACGGCGTCATACAGCCCCGACGTCAAGGTAACTTCCGCCGCCCCGACATCTTTCGACCGGACATAAACTTCGCGGCCGACACCGTTGCCTTTGACCAGTGCGCCAACCGGGATATTGGCAACATTGGCGACATTCGTGAGCTTCAGGCCGTTTTCGGGATCATAGCTCGCCTGAGATGTATAGACCTGAGTGTTCCAGGCTGCGTTATCCTGCGCCTCGAACTGACCGTTGCGGATCACACGGCGCGTCGCATAACTGCTTTTGTTAGGCACCGCGGCCTGCATGTCGATTGGCCCAGAAAGCGAGATTTTGCGCCCCCCGAGATCCAGACTTTCGTGATCAGCATTGTTCAGCAACGCCTGAAAGGCCTTACGAAACGCCAATTCTTCGTCACCAAAGGCATCAATGTAGCTAGGCAGGTCAAAATTCTTGGTCAGGATCAGCATTCTGCTAGAGGGCATTGAAACCGTACCTTCGAATGAGACCTCAGAATCGAATGTCACACTGTTATCAAGCCGATAGGTGCCTTCTGACACAAAGACAGTGCGCCCGTTCGCGGCCGCATCCGCCGCCTCAAAGGCCGCTGAATCGTTTGTGCTTCCATCGCCGCTCGCGCCAAAGTCTCTGACATCGACAATGCCGATCATGTCGCGAAGGAACACGTTGGTGATATCGGTAATCTCGATGTCATCGATCCGAACAACACCGCCGTTGGCCCCTTCCAGATCCAAGCCAAAATGACCATAAAGCGCAGAACGCCCCCAAGGCATATCAACACCGCTGCGCGTGCCCGATCCGACAATTCCCGAAACCTCGACAACGTCCCCGTAGGACGTAAGGGTAACAGCGTCCGCACGTTCCGTGACGCCCGATACATGTGAGTTTCCGGCACCACCAGCCCAACCGGCCACGCGCACCGACGGTAGGTTTCCACTCACGGCTTTAATCCGCACCTTGATCTGCAGGTAACACCCCGGTTGCAATGGCGTTTGCCCCATATACCGCAACCTTTGGGTCGAACTGGTCTTTTGCAATTCCAGACAGCCGCCGAAATCCGCATCCGCTGAAGCACAAATGCCGCATTAACCGCCCCTTCATACGTGTCAGAGCCCGGCGTACCATTTCCGTTCGACCAGACATCCAGACCATCCTTGAACGCAGGCGGCATGAACTGAATACCCTCGGTGATTGCCTTGTTCATCCAAATCCCTTTCCCAATCGCGCCGCAGACCACCTGCGATGGCGCATGAAACCCGTGGTCCAAGCGGAAAACTCGGACGCGAGCATTGGGTAAAGGAAAGGGATTAAAGCCGCCTCATAGCACCGTCACGGTGGCGTTGCTCACGCGGTCTCACCTCCGGCGTCCAAAATCTGTACGCCGTTGATTTTCCACACTCCTTCCTGATTTACCATTTGGTAGTCAAGAATATGGACTGATCCGTCGGCATCCGTGATCATAACCTTTTGCCAAAGGTTCCCAGCGACCTCACGCAATTCCAGAAAGCGAACTTCGCTCGGTCGCCAGACCATCGGATAGCCACGCCGCACCATCACGCCAAAGTTTTCAGGCGTGCGAAACATGTTTTGAATGGTGGGTGACGCAAAGCCAAAGGCGGTGACAAAGTCATCGACCTTGAACGCCTGGATCTGCGACCGGATCTGGCTCTCGATCTCGGCTTCTTGTGCAGGCAATGGCCCCGTTAGGGCAAAGGTCAGTGCAATGGCGGATACGAAATGGCGCATGGGACATCCTCCGGGCTATGTTCCGGAGTTAGCCCCACGCGCGAAATCGTCAAATCAGGTCAACTCTCCCGCCAGGCCTTTGTCGATCAAAGCAATGGTTTCGTCGACACCATAAAGCGCGATGAACCCACCAAACCGCGGCCCTTGGCTGGCACCCAGCAGAACTTCATAAAGTGCCGTGAACCACGCCCGCATCGGGTCAAAACGCTCACGCCCCACCGAATAGACGATGGATTGCAGCGCCTCATCCTCGACCGGCCCATCATAGGCCGCCAACTCTGCTCGCAGCGCCTCCAACGCTTCACGCTCCTGATCCGTCGGCGCACGGAACTGCCGTGTCGGTTTGACGAAGTCGTTGAAGTAGCGCACCGCAAAGCCCGCCGCCTGATCCAGATCAGGATGGCTCTCGGCACTCGCATCCGGCGCATAACGCCCAATAAAGCCCCACAGCGTTTCCTTGTCCTCGGCCCCCGATACCGACGCCAGGTTCAACAGCATCGCAAACGGCACCACCAAAGTAGACGCCGGAACGTCACCACCGTGGATGTGCCACACGGGGTTGTTCAACTGCGCCTTCAGCTCTTGGCCTGGATAGGCCCGCAGCTGCTGGTGATATTCATCCACCGCCTTGGGGATCACATCAAAGAACAGCCGCTTAGCGGTCTTTGGCTTCTGGTACATGAAATACGACAACGATTCCGGCGCCGCATAGGTCAGCCATTCCTCCATCGACAGGCCGTTGCCCTTCGATTTTGAAATCTTCTGGCCCTGCTCGTCATTGAACAGCTCATAGCTCAGGCTCTCGGGTGGTTGCTTGCCCAGCGCACGACAGATCTTGGACGACTGCGTGACCGAGTCGATCAGGTCCTTGCCCGACATCTCGTAGTCCACACCCAACGCGGCCCAGCGCATGGCCCAGTCAGGCTTCCACTGCATTTTGACATTGCCACCGGTGACAGGGATCTCGACCTTCTCACCGTCGGGCTCTTGGTAAACAATGGTGCCCTTCTCGACATTGCGCTCCAACGTCGGCACCTGCAGCACATGGCCGGTCTTGGGCGACACGGGCAGGAAGCAAGAGTACGTCTCCTGCCGTTCCTTACCCAGCGTCGGCAGCATGATCTCTTGAATCTTGTCGAACCGCGCCAAAGCAGTCAGCAGCATCTCATCGAACTTGCCGGACAAATAATAATCGGTGGCCGATGCGAACTCGTACTCAAAGCCAAAGCTATCAAGAAAGTCGCACAGACGCGCGTTGTTGTGCTGTGCAAAACCCTCATGAGTGCCAAACGGATCGCGCACCTTCGTCAGCGGCAGGTGCAGATCTTCTTTCAGCTCGTCCTGCATCGGCACGTTGGTGGGCACCTTGCGGAACCCGTCCATATCGTCCGAGAAACAGATCAACTTGGTCGGAATGTCCGACATCTGTTCAAACGCATGGCGCACCATCGAGGTGCGCGCCACCTCACCAAATGTCCCGATGTGCGGCAAACCCGATGGGCCATAGCCGGTCTGGAACAGCACATATCCCTTTTCCGGATCCTTCTTCTGATAGCGTTTGAGCACCCGGCGCGCTTCTTCAAAGGGCCAGGCCTTGGACGCAAGAGCGGTTTCACGCAGATCAGACATATCAGTCTCCATAGGGAAATTCGGCGCCGGTTGCCCCATGCAACCAACCCGGCCTCTCCTATTGTGCAACTGCGGCATGAGTCAACAAAGTAACCATTTTCAGTGACCACAACAGGTTCCGTTAACCTGACGGCATCCTGATCCTCACGCCAAAAAAGCCGCGTGTCATTCCAGCCTAGCGAAGCGGTCTGGTTCAGGACTACGCCGAGTGCTATTGCCCCTCGATCAGGAGGAACCACAGTGTCGTTGAAAGAACTTGTCGCCGGTTGGTATCAGCCGGGTCGCGTCACCTGGATCGGAGTGCGACCTGAGCGGCGTTCTGCCATGCAGGCCCTGTCGGAAGTTTGGATTGATCTGGACGGCTTGCAGGGGGACCGCGGCCGCGCAGGAAAGCGCGCGGTGACTCTGATGCAGCACGAACATTTGACGTCCATTGGATCCTACTTGGGCCTAGAACCGGTTTCGGCGGAAACACTGCGCCGAAATCTTGTGATCTCCAATATTAATCTATCCGCTCTAAAAGGGCGGCAGGTGCAAGTGGGTAAGGCTGTGCTGCTATTTACGACGATCTGCGCACCTTGCAGTCGAATGGAAGAGGTTTTTGGTAATGGTGGCTATTCAGCAGTGAGGGGACATGGTGGATGGTGCGCCCAGGTACTTCAACCCGGCCTAGTTAGATCGGGCGATGCCGTTCAGCCCGTTGATTGACAACAGCAAACAGGCAGGCCAAGCAAAAGTATGATGAGACATCTCTTGCCATATGCTCGGCCTGGGCAGGTCATTGGTTTACTGGGTGGTTCGTTCGACCCACCACATGCAGGCCATGTTCACATAACGCGCGAAGCAATCAAAGCTTTCGGCCTGGATCGAGTCTGGTGGCTCGTTTCCCCGGGTAATCCCCTTAAGGAAAGAGGGCCCGCACCACTCGACAGACGGTTGGAGGCAGCCCACAAAATGTTGGAGGACCCCCGAGTAGAAGTCACCGACATCGAGGAAAAGATTGGCACTCGGGTGACTGCAGACACGTTGACCCGCTTGAAAAAGCTGTACCCAGGTGTGCGGTTCGTTTGGCTGATGGGCGCCGACAATCTGGCGCAACTCCATCGCTGGGGCAATTGGCGTACAATCATGGACAATGTTCCAGTGGGCGTGGTTGCGCGTCCCGGGGATCGCATTTCTGCAAGAATGGCGCCTGCAGTTCGCGCTTACGTTCAGGCGAGGCTGGATGGACAGGCCAGGCGTTTGCTTGGGAGAGCACAGGCTCCAGCGTGGTGCTTTGTGAATGTCCCGATGGTGGACATCAGTTCGACCGAAATCCGCGCAACTGGCAACTGGTCACCTTCGAAGAGCAGCTGACGCCAGACCCGACACCAGAACCAACGCCAATCCGGCCCAAGTCAGTGCGTCTGGGAAATCATCGAAGACAGCCCAACCCAGACCGGTTGCCGCGATCAGTTGGAAATACACCAATGGCGCCAGTTTGGTCGCGGGCGCGCGTGCATATGCCATCAGCAACAGCAGGTTTCCCAACATGGAACCCAACGCACTGACTATCGTGAAGCTTCCCACCGAAATCGTGAATTCGGGCATATGCATGACCCCAAAGGGTAACAGGACCAGCGCAGAAACAAAAAGCTGAGAAAAACTAAGCGCCAATGGCGTTCCTAAGTGGGACAACCACCGGGACGCGGTCAGGAACCCGCCATAGAAACACCCTGCCAGAAATGCCCACCCCAAACCTGAACTACCCCCAAAGCCGGGCTGAACAACCAAAAGAACTCCGGCAAACCCCATCAACATCAACGCAGATCTGAGCCGCGTAGCTGGCTCGGCCAAAAGGACCGCCGAAAGGATGTAACTCAGGATCGGGCCGATAAAGAATGCTGCAAAAACATCAGCCAGTGGTTCGGTCTTTAGAGCAGTCTGAATGGAAAATATCCCTCCGGCCAAAAGCAACGCGCGAAACCAGATCCTTAGGTCGCGTAGCAAGGCAAACGCCGAAGGTGGAGTGAAAGGCAAAATGAACAACACGCCCAAGGCGAATCGCGACCAGGCAATGAAGACAGGAGAGACACCAAATTCCCCTGCAAGAACCTTTCCGGCCATGTCCCCGGTCGGGATCAGGGACATCGCAACAAACATGATCAAAACCGCCTGGAGCATTTGTCGCGCCTATCATGGGTCACAGATAGAGAAAACCTTGATTCTGCCGCTTGTCTGACATGCCGGTCTACGATCATATGATCGTATGAGCGGTTTGATCACACGACGTTTTCTTCTGGCGGCTTTAGGGGCGAGCGCAATCCCCGGAGCAGTGTCTGCCAATGCGCCGACAACGTCACTTCGCCCCCAACTGCGTGGATCAGGCGGTGTCCCGCAAGGAGGTCCCGAAACAGTTATCAAGGCGTCAGGTTTGACCGGCGACGTGGCGTTTGCAGTCGCCGATGTAAAGACCGGGTTGCGGTTGGAATCTGTTGAAGCAGCAACAGGATTACCACCTGCAAGCGTCGCCAAAGCGCTAACGGCGCTTTACGCTCTGGACGTTCTAGGCGCGAGTCACGTTTTTCGCACTGAACTAGTCGCCGAAGGGTCAGTTCGCAATGGCGTACTACACGGCGATTTGGTGCTTGTTGGCGGTGGCGATCCAACCTTAGACACCAACGCATTGGGAGCATTGGCAGCGAACCTGAAGGCAGCCGGAGTACGAGAAGTACGCGGGGCTTTCAAGGTTTACGACGGTGCACTGCCTTACGTAAAAAGCATTGATCCAGCGCAGCCTGATCATTTGGGCTACAGCCCAGCAGTTTCGGGAATTTCCCTGAATTTCAACCGCGTTCATTTTGAATGGAAGCGTGGAGGACAGGGGTACTCGGTGGCCATGGATGCCCGCAGCAGCAAGTACAAACCCCAGGTCGCCATGGCCCAGATGCGGGTCAAGAACCGACGTCTTCCTGTTTACACATATGAAGAAACTCCTCGTATCGACAAATGGACCGTGGCGAGTCAGGCTTTGGGCAAAGGGGGATCCAGATGGTTGCCCGTCCGCAAACCAGCGCTCTATGCCGGCTGACGTGTTCCAAACACTAGCGCGCGCTAACGGGATCGTCTTGAAAAACCCGAAAGTTGAAAAAAACGGCCAGCGGGCACCGTGCTTTCAGTCAATCAAAGTGCTCCATTGCGCGTTATTCTAAAGGGTATGCTGAAGTACTCTACGAATCTGACTGCAGAAATGGTTGGAATGTCGGCCACCACCGCTCGAAGCGGCAAGCCAAGTTCACTCAAGTCTTCGGCGCGTGAAATGAGCCGTTGGGCCGCCTCAAAGTATGGGATGACAGGGACGTCTTTGGTGGACCACTCCGGATTGGGAGACGCGTCACGCATGACTCCGCAAGATCTGGTTGCGGCTTTGGTTCAAGTTCGCAAACTGGATTTGCTTAGACCTCTGTTCAAACCCTTTGCAATGCGTGACAGCAAGGGGAGGATTGTGAAATCACACCCCATCAAGGTGGATGCCAAAACCGGAACGCTGAATTTCGTTTCGGGTCTGGGTGGCTTCATGACAGCGGCTGACGGGACGGAATTGGCATTCGCCATTTTCACGGCAGACACTGCAAAACGGTCGCAGATCAAACGAGCTGATCGCGAAGTACCGCAGGGCGCGCGAGCCTGGAACAGGCGTTCCAAGCGATTGCAGCAAAAGCTGATCGAACGCTGGGGAGCACTTTACGGAAGCTAAATTGCCGCCTCAGACCACGTGACGAGCGCGCGCACCACGTTCGATGGCTGCCGCGTGCAACCTGTCGACGTTAAGTTCATACCGAATCTCTTCAAGCAGACGAAGTTCCGTTTCGGCCAGATTGCCATCAGCTGCGGCCACATCACACGCAAGCGCATAGGCTGTTTCATACAACCGTTCCGGCAGGTTTTCTCGTGTCAAACCGAACAAGGCGTCCAAACCATCTTCTTGCTCAAACAGATCAAAAACAACCGAGGACACACGATTGATGCGATCGATATCATAGTCGGCAAACACCGGAAGCATGTTTACAGCTGACTGGATTTTGACCAGCTCGGCCGTCCGAATGTTTTCGTCCGAAGCGGATACCGCAACCATGATCGCAACAAGGCAATCCTGCGGTGTCATCGGGTGGGGCGCTTGCTCGGTCATCTCTGGAAACCTTGATTGATGTTATTGTCCGCACGATACGGGGGCCGACCGGTCTGTTCAACACCCGGTTTTGCCGGATATGGCAACGGAACTTCAACCGGGCGACCAAACAGGCCCTTTTGACTGTTGCATCCATGATTGCCCCGCCCCCAACGTTCAGTTATCACACCGCCCAACCTGAATTCCCCGATGCAGAGGACGCACCATGGCTGCCTATCAATACGTCTACCACATGCAGGGGGTCTCCAAGACCTATCCCGGTGGCAAGAAATGCTTTGAAAACATTCACCTGTCGTTTCTCCCCGGCGTAAAGATCGGTGTCGTCGGTGTAAACGGCGCGGGTAAATCTACCCTGATGAAGATCATGGCTTAGCCTCGACAAGGACTTCACCGGAGAAGCCTGGTCCGCAGAGGGCGCCAAAGTGGGTTACCTTCCACAGGAGCCCCAGCTCGACGAGAGCCTTTCCGTGCGCGAAAACGTCATGCTGGGCGTCGCGGAAAAGAAGGCCAAGGTTGACCGCTTCAACCAGATCGCCATCGAGATGGCCGAGAACTACACCGATGAGTTGATGGCCGAAATGACCGAGCTGCAGGACGCCATCGACAGTGAGAACCTGTGGGATCTGGACGCCCAGATCGACGTCTCGATGGAGGCGCTCCGCTGCCCTCCCGATGATGCCGACATCAAGAACCTCTCGGGCGGTGAGAAGCGCCGCGTGGCTCTCTGCAAGCTGCTGCTCGAAGCGCCCGAAATGCTGCTCTTGGACGAACCGACCAACCACCTGGACGCGGAAACCATCGCCTGGCTGCAGCAACACCTCATTGATTACAAAGGTACAATCCTGATCGTCACCCACGACCGTTATTTCCTGGACGACATCACCGGCTGGATTCTGGAACTCGACCGCGGCCGCGGCATCCCCTACGAAGGCAACTATTCCGCATGGCTGGAACAGAAAGCCAAACGTCTGGAACAGGAAGCCCGCGAAGACAAATCCAAGCAGAAAACACTGGAGCGCGAGCTGGAATGGATGCGTCAGGGCGCCAAGGCCCGCCAGGCGAAGTCCAAGGCCCGGATCAACGCCTACAACGATCTGGCCCAGCAGTCCGAGCGCGAGAAACTCACCCGCGCGCAGATCGTCATCCCCAACGGCCCCCGTCTGGGTGGCAAGGTGATCGAGGTCGACAACATCGCCAAACACTATGGCGACAAACAACTGGTCGAAGGCCTGTCCTTTGCCCTGCCCCCCGGCGGCATCGTCGGCGTCATCGGCCCCAACGGTGCCGGTAAATCGACCCTGTTCCGCATGCTGACCGGTCAGGAGCAACCCGACGAGGGTTCGGTTACCTATGGCGACACCGTCAAACTGTCCTACGTCGACCAGTCGCGTGACGACCTGAACGACAAAGACACCGTCTGGGAATCCATTTCCGGCGGGGCCGAGATCATCGAGCTTGGCGATGCGCAGGTGAACTCCCGCGCCTATTGCTCGTCGTTCAACTTCAAAGGCGGCGATCAGCAGAAACCGCTGAACCTGCTGTCAGGTGGTGAGCGTAACCGAGTCCACATGGCGCGCCTGTTGAAAGAGGGCGGCAACGTGCTGCTCCTCGACGAACCGACCAACGATCTCGACGTCGAAACCCTGCGCGCGTTGGAAGACGCGCTCGTTGATTTCGCCGGCTGCGCCGTGGTCATCTCGCACGACCGTTTCTTCCTTGACCGGATCTGCACACACATCCTGGCCTTTGAAGGCGACGCGCATGTGGAGTGGTTCGAGGGCAACTTCGAGGACTACGAAGAAGACAAGAAACGCCGTCTGGGACCGGATGCCTTGGAGCCGAAGCGGTTGAAGCACAAGAAGTTTGTGCGGTGACAGACGTCCTCGAGGACACAAATCTCTGGCTTCCACTCTTAGGAGCCATTGGCTTGGGCTCTGTAGTAACCGCGTTTGTTCAAATCTGACAGACGTTGCGCAACCAAACAAATGCGCGCTCATTTCAAGAACCCAAGAAGGCCTCCATTGGCCTTCTTGAAGCTTGGGTAAGGCAAGAAACGATGCCCCGCTCCAACCAGCGTATCCAAGTTACAGGCGAACTGAAGGCATCGATGCGCCACGATCTGAGTTAGAAACTCAATTTTCTAACTTTGGGTTTCCCCATTGTAGACCGCGCCTCCCCAGGGCGCTGCGAAACACATTCGTGTTGCGAGCACGCATCCAGCGTGACGGGGAAGGTCAAACACAGGTCGTCAACGCTCATCTGAGCGAAAACCTGCCAAAACGTTGAACACCGTAGCGCCCCGCTCTCAGAACCCATTGCTTCGCAACACAAAACCAGCCCCGACTACCACAACCATAGGTGGGCGACCGCCCGCTGGTGGGTTTAGCCAATTTAGCGAAAATACGCCAGAACTACGGGTTTGCCCCAGTTTGAACACAATTCTCAGTAACCTATGATTGTATCGGCAGGTGAATCGTGCACACTCAACCAATAGGTGTGTCACAACTCAGATGGAGGACTGCATAATGGCATGGATTGGTATGATTGCAGGCATCTTCGGTGGACTATTGGCCTCGATTCTTGGCTACACGGTCTGGTCGCTGCCCTTTTGGTTTGCTGTTGTCCTTTACCCGGTTGTCGGAACAGCGATCGTTTTCGCCACTATCGGCGTGCTGATCCTACGCACTCAGCCAAAGTTGCAAGAGCCGCCAGCGCGCGTGGCAAGCGATCTGGATACCCCGCGACCAGCCACGGCCTGAACTCTATTTCCCGGACAAAACCCAACTTTCGATCTGACCGGAGCGCATGGCGCCAGCTTGTCGTTTGTGTTCCTTGCCGCGCGCAAAGGCGACCATGGTTGGAATGCCCTTGATCCGGTACCGCCCACCGGTCGATTGATGCGCCTGCGTGTTCAGCTTCACAAGCCTGGCCTTGCCACGCAGTTTCTTTGCAGCCTTTGAAAACTCAGGCGCCATCATCTTGCAAGGACCACACCAAGGCGCCCAGAAATCAACCACCAACGGCAAATCGTCATTCTTGCTGGCCTTCTCCAGGATCGCCGCAGCGAAACTTCGACTGCATCCACAGACAACAGCGCATGGCTGCATTTACCGCACTTCGCTCCTGCTCCGAGCCTGGTTTCAGGAACGCGGTTGAGCTGCCCGCAACTCAGGCAAGTCAGTGTCTTGTCGCCCATGCCCTACGCCTCGACCGGACGCGGCCGACCACCTTCATCAATAGCCACAAACGTAAACATTGCCTCGGTTACCTTTTCCCGTTCGCCATAGCGGTCGCGCAACACCCAGGCCTCAATCTCGATCGCCAGAGAAGTACGACCGATCCGAGCCAGGTCGCAATAGATGCATAAAACATCACCAACGTGGACGGGTCGAATGAACTTCATCGCATCAACCGCCACCGTTGCTACCCGGCCATGCGCCTTGTCACCCGCCATGATACCAGCAGCGATGTCCATCTGACTGAGTACCCAGCCACCAAAGATATCGCCGTTCACGTTCACATCTTTGGGCATGGCCAGCGTGCGCAGGGTAAGCTCACCTTTCGGTTCGGTTTGTTGGTCCATCATGCTGTCCTTTTCGCGGCGTTCCGAGTTTTGCAGTAGATCGATAAACCCCAAAATCTGCAACGTGCATCACATATCTGTCACGAGGCTT
Source organism: Falsiruegeria sp. JB4-1 (assembly GCF_055693495.1). NCBI lineage: Bacteria > Pseudomonadati > Pseudomonadota > Alphaproteobacteria > Rhodobacterales > Roseobacteraceae > Falsiruegeria > Falsiruegeria sp. JB4-1. The sequence continues at coordinate 1,108,299 of NZ_JBVFTZ010000001.1, read as the reverse complement.
TTGCCACGGCCCGTGCCGACTTAGATTTAGAACATGAACCAGACGCGCCACATGATTGTCCCGCTTGCCGTGCTGCTGGCAACCGCAGCAGCTGCTTTAGCACTTAACCTGACGCAAGAACTGGGGGCACATCCCTGGTGGGCGGACAAAGTGATCTGGCTGGGTTTACCGCTTGGACTTGGTATCTATGCAACACTGAGGCCGCTCCGGCTTCCCCGTTTTCCAGAGGTTGCCGGTCTCGGGCTTGCGACCCTTATAGCCTTCGGCGCGGCCACACAGGGCAAAGCCCGCTTTGCGGCTTCGTTTGCCGAAGATGCAGTTGCCGGGCAAATGTGGTACTTCGGCTGGATCGCCACCTGCGCTTTTTCGGCCGCATTTCTGCTATCACTTTTGCGGTATCGGCGGCAAAACCATTGACCCATTTGCGAAGAGCGCCAAAAATGGGTTTGTTTGGACGTTTTGAATGAGGTCGGTCATGTTTTCACGACGCAGTTTTATTGCCACTGCAGCTGCAGTCGGCGCCATGCCCCAAGTCGCATGGTCTCAGAGTTCGGCTGTTTTCGATCCGGCACCACAAGAAGTTCGCATCCGCAAGGATTTCGAACCCGGTCGTCTTTTGATACTGCCACGGTCATTTTATCTGTACTACGTCACAGAGCCTCGCAAAGCCATCCGCTACGGCTGTGGAGTTGGTAAGGCTGGACTGGAGTTTACCGGGACTGCAACAATCGATGTCAAAAAAGAATGGCCAACATGGCGACCGACGCAAGAGATGATCGAGCGCTCGCCGAAAACATACGCAAAATTTGTGGACAACGACTATATTCAACCTGGCGGCCCCGACAATCCACTGGGTGCCAGGGCGCTATATCTATTCCAGAATGGGGTAGACACCTATTTCCGCATTCATGGCACCACACAGCCCGAAACTATCGGACAGGCGGCTTCGAACGGATGCATCCGCATGCTGAACGAACACGTCAAGGACCTATACGCGCGGGTACCCTTGGGAACTGTTGTGTCAGTCCTCTAACTTCCAGTTCGAAAATCACACTATTGCTCGCTGCGCTGTAAGTCGCTGAACGTGCTAAAAAAGGTAGTTTCTTCTTGAAACTGCCCCTTATTCGCTCCACATTCCCGGTGCGACGTTACGCTATCGACCCTACTGCTCCTACACCGGCACAGTCTTCGATCTTGCACTGACTTAGCCGGGTTGCCGCATTCCGTGGGCAGCACAAAACAGGAGAATACGACGATGGCAAATGGCACCGTCAAATGGTTCAACACAACCAAAGGCTACGGCTTTATTGCACCCGAAGATGGCGGACGCGATGTGTTCGTGCACATTTCGGCTGTAGAGCGGGCGGGTTTGACCGGCCTAGCCGACAACCAGAAAGTCACCTTTGACATCGAGCCCGGTCGTGATGGCCGCGAAGCAGCTATTAACATTGCAGTTGTTTGAGCTTTGATATCGAAGGGCGGGCCGGAAAACGACCCGCCCTTTACGGATCTGACCAATCCACACCTAGGGCTTCGCGTATGTCCAGCAAGCCATTGGGCAAGGGCCGCATTAGATTGCGAGCAACGCCCTCCTCTTCCGACAGCCACGTTTGCACCTCATCGATATGTAGGATAACGCCCATTCGGTGATGAATGGGTTTTACATCCGCATTTGGTTCACAGGTGACCGCCGCGACCTGCGGAACCTGCAACCCACCCGGGGCGGTCCAGACATCGGTGATAGCGGCAAAGTACAACGGATGGCCGTCCTTGGACGACAAACGCCAAGGCGTTTTGTGCCGTTTCTCACCGGTCCATTCGTACCACCCATCGACCGGAATTACGGCCCGCCCAACCCCATCAAAGGCTGACTTATCGAATACGGTTTCCGAGCGCGCATTGATGATCGTCTCCATCACCGGACGCCCGCGCGCATTGACCCGACCCACAGGGATCATGCCCCATCGCATACGGGTCAGCCCTTGATCGGTGAGCACAACGACTTCTTGACCGGGCCTGATATTCTGACGCGGCGATTCATCTGCCGTATCGCCAACTGGCACATTCAGCTGCTCTGCAATCTCGACCATCGGCGTGGTTAGAAAAAATCGCCCTGGCATCTGATCCCCCGTTTGGCGTCCTGACCAGACTGAAGGATCACTTCCTCTAATGGCAAGTCAGTTTGCAGCTTTGACAAGCTCCAAAACCTGGGGTCCCAACCCTTCGACAATCAGGTTCACGCCCTCGGGGTTTGGGTGAATCCCGTCTGCCTGCATCCATTGCTGAACCGCAGACGGGTCGTCGTTCACTGGAAAGCCCTGAAAAAAGCTCTCGGCCCGCAGAACACCAAATTCATCGGCCAATTCGACGTAAGCCTTGTCGAAATCCGCCTTGTATTCTGGGCCATAGTTGCCCGGTGCCTGCATACCAACCAACAGAACTTCTACATTCGCGTCGCGCGCTGCCGTTAGAATCGTGGTCAAGTTCTGGCGTACGGCTGCGGGATCAATCCCACGTAGCATATCGTTACCGCCAAGTGTAACGATCATGGCGTCCACTTCAGGTGTCAGGGTCCAGGCCACCCGAGCAGCTCCGCCGACGGTAGTGTCGCCCGAAACGCCTGCATTCACCAGTTCCACTTCGACCCCTTGATCGTCAAGCCACTCTTGTAGCTGGGGCACGAATCCCTGTCCCTGCGGCAGGCCATACCCTTGGGTCAGGCTGTCCCCCAAAGCGGCGATCACAACCGGCTCTGCCGTTGCCGGAAAACCGCACACGACAAAAAGCCCAGCAATCAGAACCTTGCGCATTTCGCAGTACACTCCATATCCCAATGAACAACGAAAACAGGACAGCCCACATGACACAGCCCATTCTCACCCTCCAAGATGCGTGTTTGTCGCTGGATGGCAATGCCGGACGGGTGGATATTCTGCACTCGATCTCGCTTGAGGTCGCAAAGGGTGAGACTTTGGGCATGATCGGGCCGTCCGGTTCGGGCAAATCCTCGCTGCTGATGCTGATCGGCGGGTTAGAGCAGGCAACTGGCGGTACAATCACCGCCTTGGGCAAGACGCTGACGGATATGTCCGAGGATCAATTGGCCACCTTTCGCCGGGCACACATGGGAGTGGTGTTCCAGAACTTTCACCTGATCCCGACGATGACGGCTCTGGAAAACGTCGCCACTCCGCTAGAAATTGCCGGGCACCGCGACGCCTTTGACCGGGCCGAGGCCGAGCTAGAAGCTGTCGGGCTTGCCCACCGAACGCACCACTACCCGACCCAAATGTCGGGCGGAGAGCAACAGCGCGTGGCACTCGCCCGGGCCATCGCACCCCGTCCCGATATCCTGTTGGCGGATGAACCCACCGGCAACTTGGACGGCACCAATGGCAACGCGATCATGGACCTGCTGTTTGATCTGCGCGACCGACACGGGGCAACGCTAGTCCTAGTCACGCATTCACGCGCCCTCGCTGCGCGCTGCGACCGGGTGATCCGCCTGCGCGATGGACGCATTGATGAAAGCGCCGCCCAAGAGGCCGCAGAATGAGTCTGCGTCTCGCGTCCCGCTTTGCGACCCGAGAACTGCGCGGCGGCCTGCGCGGCTTTCGCATCTTCCTCGCCTGCCTCGCCCTTGGTGTTGCAGCCATCGCCGCTGTGGGCTCGATCCGCGCGGGCATCACCGAAGGGCTGACGCGCGAAGGGTCTGCCATTCTGGGTGGCGATGCCCAGATGGAATTCACCTATCGCTTTGCGTCCGATCTTGAACGGGCTTGGATGGCCGAAAACGCCACCCAAGTGTCCGAGGTCACCGATTTCCGCTCCATGGCCGTGGTCGACAACAACGGTGTGACCGAGCGTGGGCTGACGCAGGTAAAGTCGGTCGACGATCTGTATCCGTTGGTGGGCAGTGTACAGCTTTCGCCGGAAATCCCGCTGGCTACGGCCTTTGATGGGACCGAGGGCCTTCCCGGTGCTGTCATGGACCGCGTCCTTATAGACCGCTTGGGGCTGACCCCCGGCGATACCTTCCGTTTGGGCACGCAGGATTTTGTCCTAATGGCTGAACTCACCCGCGAACCCGACGGGGCCGCAGATGGCTTTGGCACTGGGTCCCAGAACTTTGTTGCGCACCAAGGACCTGCAAAACTCCGGGCTGCTCGCTCCGGGATCGCTGTATTCAACCAAATACCGCATGGACCTGCCGGATGAGGCGGATCTGATTGCCTTGTCCGAACAGGCGAAAGACGCTTTTACAACGTCCGGCATGCGTTGGACGGACGCCCGCAACGGCGCGCCCGGCGTGGCTGAATTTGTGAACCGATTGGGCGCATTCCTTATTCTGGTCGGGCTGGCCGGTCTCGCCGTAGGTGGCGTCGGTGTATCCGCCGCAGTGCGGTCCTACCTTGCAGGCAAGACCAGCACGATCGCCACTTTCCGAACTCTTGGCGCGGACCGGGCCACGATCTTTCAAACCTATTTCCTGCAAATCGGTGCGCTGTCGATCCTGGGCATCGCCATGGGCCTTTTGTTGGGTGGCCTTGTCCCGGTCCTGCTCGCCCCCATCATCGAGGCGCGCCTGCCTATCCCCGCAGCCTTTGCCATCTATCCGGGCCCGCTCGCCGAGGCCGCGCTTTACGGTATGTTGACGGCCTTTGTCTTTACCCTCTGGCCCCTGTCTCGCACGGCCGAGATCGGCCCTGCCGCGCTGTACCGTGATGCATTGAGCCGTGCGCGCCTGCTGCCTCGCTTTGGCTATGTGCTGGCCACTCTGGGCGGTCTGGGTCTGCTCATCGGTCTTGCAGCCTGGTTCAGTGGCTCCGCCGAGCTGACACTTTGGACTGCGGGGGGCCTGATCGGCACCTTGTTGCTGCTGTCTCTCTCTGCCGTTGGATTGCGCAAACTGGCCCGCGTCAGCGCGCGCCCGGCACGCGGCAAACCCGCCCTCAGATGGGCATTTGCCGCCATCTCGGACCCGCGCGAAGGGGCAGCCTCGGTCGTGCTGTCGCTAGGTCTGGGCCTGTCGGTTCTGGCCGCAGTGGGGCAGATCGACGGCAACCTGCGCAATGCCATTTCCGGCAATTTGCCTGACATCGCTCCGTCGTATTTCTTTGTCGACATCCAGAAAGATCAGATGCCGGGTTACATGGAGCGACTGGAAAACGACCCCGCTGTCAGCAAGATCGAAAGCGCGCCGATGCTGCGCGGTGTGATAACGCAGATCAACGACGAGTCAGCCATCGAAGTGGCTGGCGATCACTGGGTGATCGAAGGCGACAGGGGCATCACCTATGCCGCCGACATGCCGGACAATACGCGCCTTCTAGAAGGGGAATGGTGGCCCGAGGATTACACCGGCCCGCCGCAGATCAGCTTTGCCGCCGAAGAAGGCGCAGAATTGGGTCTTTCGCTTGGCGACAAGCTTACAGTGAATATCCTTGGTCGGGATATTGAGGCGACGATCACTTCGTTCCGCGAGGTCGATTTTTCGACCGCCGGGATCGGGTTTGTAATGACGATGAACCCCTCGGCCGTGGCAGGCGCACCGCACAGCTTCATCTCGACCGTCTACGCCGAAGAAGAGGCCGAAACCCAGATTCTGCGTGACTTGGCCGAGGCTTATCCCAACATCACCGCAATCCGCGTAAAAGACGCCATCGACCGTGTGTCCGATGTTCTGGCCGGATTGGCAGCGGCCACATCTTACGGCGCAGGAGCATCCCTGTTGACCGGATTCCTAGTCCTGATCGGAGCCGCCGCTGCCGGTGAAGCCGCGCGCACCTATGAGGCCTCGATCCTGAAAACCCTGGGCGCGACACGCGCGCGAGTGCTATCCAGCTTCGCTCTGCGCTCCGCGTTCCTGGGCGCGGCGGCAGGCTGCATTGCGCTGCTGGCAGGTGTGTTGGGAGGATGGGCCGTCAGTAACTATGTGCTGGAAACCGATTTCACCGTGATCTGGCCCTCGGCCATAGCCATCGTATCGGGCGGCGTATTCGCCACCTTGCTTGCAGGGCTTGCCTTTGCGTGGCGACCCCTGTCCGTCAGCCCGGCTCAGAATTTGCGAGCGCGCGAGTGATCAGCGCCCGCAGCTGATCGGCTGCAGGATTTTCAGCAGATCGACATTGTCGCAGACCAGAGCATCCAGCGTGATCTCGTCCAGCGAAGCATAAAATGCCTGCGCCGCGTCACTCAGCGCCACACGAAGGCGGCAAGCATCCGTCAAGGGGCAGGTGTTGTCGACATCCGCAAAACACTCGGCAATCGGCAGGCTGCCTTCGATGTGACGGAAAACCTCGCCAATACGGATCTGATCGGCACTTCGCGCCAGGCTCATGCCACCGTTACGGCCGCGTTGCGTGCTCAGGAAATTCAACTGGCTCAGCTGATTGATGACCTGGGCCAGATGGTTTTCCGAGATGTTGCAGACCTCGGCAATTTCCGACTTTGTCACCAACCGGTCGGTATGCGCGGCGCAATACATCAACAACCGCACAGCAATGTTGGTTCTCTTGGTAATACGCATGACAACGCCTCCTCACTACTTGGCTGCGTCCTGTATTGCACATCCCGCAAAAAAGCGGTTTGACATACATCAATGGAGCTTTGCGGCAGGACAACAATGACGGCCCCCTATTTCTTTGGCTATGGCAGCCTGGTGAACCGCGCCACGCACGACTACCTCGACCCGCAACCTGCGCGGCTGCGGGGATGGCGGCGCGCCTGGCGGCACACCGACCTGCGTCCGGTCGCCTTTCTGACGGCTGTTCCGTGTGAGGCGTCCGAGATCGACGGGCTGATCGCCCATGTCCCCAACAACGATTGGGCCGCCTTGGATGAGCGCGAATGGGCCTATGACCGTCATTCGGCGACCTACTCCATCACCCACGGCCTGACTCACCCGGCCGACATCGCCGTCTATGCCGTGCCGATAGAACGCCAATCACCCCCGGACACGCGCCACCCGATTTTACTGAGCTATCTGGACGTGGTCGTCCAAGGTTACCGCCAGATGTTTGGCCTTGACGGTGTCGCTGACTTCTTTGCCACCACAGATGGCTGGGACGCGCCGATCTTGGATGATCGCTCGGATCCGCGCTATCCACGCCATCAGACGCTGACGATGAAGGAGACTGCGTTGGTGGATCACCACCTTTCAGACCTAAATGTCAAACCCATCGAGCAGACATAGGAAAAGGCGGCCCTGGTCCGGAGCCGCCCTTATTCTTCTTGTTGCAAATACGGTCGCTGAAGGAGGGTTTACCCGCGTACCTTGATTACCTGCAACAGCGGCAAAAGTACCGCCATCTCCGGCCCACGCTCTTGCCCGGTCAGCGCCTTGCGCAACGGCATGAACAGACCCTTGCCCTTGCGACCAGTGGCCTCTTTTACGGCTTTGGTCCAACTGCCCCAAGTGTCCCCATCCACCTCGTCAGGCAGCAGCGCCATGGCCTCGGCAATAAAGTCACGATCTTCGTCATCAATCAGCGGCTCGGCCCCGTCGCGGCACAGGTCCCACCAAGCGCCCAGATCCCCCAGCGTGGTGATGTTGCCCCGTGCCATCAACCAAAACGCCTCGGCCAGATCACCCGGAACGCCAACACTTGCGACGGTCTCAGCCACGGCGTCCAGCGGCAGTGTCTGCAAGTAGTGCGCGGTCAGCGGGTACAGGTCCTGCTCGTCGAACTTGGTTGGAGCCGCACCAAAGCGGTTGATGTCGAACCCGTCGATCAGTTCAGCCATCTCAGTGCGCAGTTCCACCGGGTCAGACGACCCCAGACGCGCCATCAGCGACAGCAGAGCCATCGGCTGCACGCCAGCCTCGCGCAGGTCGCGCAGGGCCAGTGTACCCAGACGTTTCGACAGCGCTTCGCCCTGCGGGCCGGTCAGCAGCGAATGATGTGCAAAGCGCGGGCAGTCGCCGCCAAGCGCCTTGATGATCTGGATCTGGGTTGCGGTGTTGGTCACATGATCAGACCCACGCACAACATCCGTCACTCCCATTTCGGTGTCATCGACAACCGAAGCCAACGTGTAGAGCAATTGCCCGTCGCCACGGATCAGAACAGGGTCGGACACGCTGGAGGCGTCGATCGAAATGTCACCCAGAATGCCATCGGTCCATTCGATCCGCTCGTGATCCAGCTTGAAGCGCCACACTCCATTGCCACGCTCGGCACGCAAGGCGTCCTTTTCGGCATCCGACAGGTTCAGCGCAGCTCGGTCATAGACCGGCGGCTTACCCATGTTCAGTTGCTTCTTGCGCTTGAGGTCCAGCTCGGTTGGTGTCTCAAACGCCTCATAGAAACGACCCATTTCGCGCAGCTTGTCTGCGGCCGCGTTGTACTGTTCCAGCCGCTCGGACTGCCGCTCGACCCGGTCCCAGTGCAGACCCAGCCATTCCAGATCCTGCTTGATGCCGTCGACGTATTCTTCTTTCGACCGCTCAGGGTCGGTGTCGTCGATGCGCAAGATGAACGTGCCACCTGCCTTGCGGGCGATCAGGTAGTTCATCAGCGCAGTGCGCAGGTTGCCCACGTGAATGTAACCGGTGGGCGACGGGGCGAAACGAGTGGTGGTCATCAGCATCTCCTGTTGCCGCGTGCTGTGTCACAGGCCCGAGGTTTTGTCCAGTAGAGGACACATTGAACCACATTTGGAACGAAGAACAGGTTCAGGTCGGCTCGACCGGCCAATGGGTCGCCAGATCACGCAGCCCGGCGCGGATGAGGTCTGCCAATACGTCCAGGTCGATATCTGCCAGTTTGTTCACATAGAGACAGGATTTGCCGATCTTGTGCTTTCCAAGACGCGCCAAGATGTCCCCGAAATCCGCATAGCCCGGCATGATATAGATCGACAGGGCCGCTTTGCGCGGTGCAAATCCGGTGGCCAGAAAATCACCTTCGCGGCCCGACTTGTAGCGGTAATGATAGCGTCCATACCCAACGATCGCCTCGCCCCACATCACCGGCTGAAACCCGGTGACCTCACGAAACAGTTGGTCCAGTCGCGCGGCGTCTGCAGCCTTGGAGTCCGGCGTCACCCCAGCAATATAGGTAGCTACATCTGCGTTGGTGGGTTGGGTCTTGTTGGCGCTCATGTCTCCACTTTAGGCGTCAACAAACACCCAGACCAGCCCAAGCACACGCGAAGTTGATTGTCCTGTCACTCAACCGGACTAGCTTTGCCGATATTCGACCCGCACGTTGAAAGACCAACAAGGAGTGACCCGATGACCCTGAACCTGACCCGCCGTGCCGCACTGACCGGTGCCGCCGCCCTTCCGCTTGCTGCCGCTGCTTCGCCCTTGCTGGCAGGTGGACATGGCGGCAAAGCCCCTGCCCCGCTGGCGCATAGTTTCAAACTGGGCGATATGTCCGTGACAACGCTACTGGATGGCAGCGCCATGCGAGAAGGTCCAAAGGATCTGTTCGGCAAGGCCGCGTCGGATGAGGAATTCGCACAGATTTCTGCTGAGAACTTCGTTCCCGCCGACAGCGTACAGTTCTATTTCACCCCGACCGTGATCGACACCGGCAGCGAGATCATTCTATTCGACACCGGCCTTGGTCAGGGCGGCATTGCCAAGGCGATGGCGCAGGCAGGCGTTTCGGCAGATGCGATTGACGTCGTGGTGATCACCCACATGCACCCCGACCACATTGGTGGAATGATGACCGATGGCGCGCCGACGTTTCCGAACGCCCGCTACGTGACAGCAGCAGCCGAATACAACTTCTGGTCCAAGATGGAGGCCGGGAACCGCGTGGGTGACATGGTCGCCAAACTGGTCACTCCATTGGCCGAAAAGATGACTTTCATCAACGACGGCGACAGCGTTGCTTCAGGCGTGACCGCCGTGGCCAGCCATGGGCATACCCCAGGCCACACTTGCTTCATGCTGGAAAGCGGCGGGCGTCAGTTGTTGCTGACCGCTGACCTTGCCAACCACTATGTCTGGAGCTTTGCGCGCCCGGATTGGGCCTTCAGCTTTGATGCCTCGCCCGAGGATGCTGCCGCGTCGCGCCGTCGCGTTCTGGGCATGCTGGCCGCCGACAAGATCCCGATGATCGGCTATCACATGCCCTTCCCCGCCGCTGGTTACGTTGAAACCCGCGACGAAGGCTTCCGTTATGTGCCCGTGAGCTATCAGTTGATGGGCTGATACTCACACGGTGGCCCGCCAGTTGGGCCACCGGCTTTCTTAGTCTTTCCAAGTGCGCTCCAGAACGTCAAGCCAGTTGCGGTGACAGATCTTCTCGATCAATTCTTCACCAAATCCGACCTCTTGCATCGCGGACCTCAGAACACCCAGCCCGCTCGCGTCACCAATGGCCTCGGGCACCATGGCACCGTCAAAATCCGACCCAAGCGCCACGCCATTTTCACCCAAGAAACTCAGCATGTGCTCCAGATGCCGGATCATCTCGGCCACGGGAGTTTCAGCGACCATGCGACCGTCAGTGCGTAGCATGGCAGTGGCGTAGTTCAGGCCGACCACTCCACCGCTTTCCGCGATCGCCTCCAGCTGCTTGTCCGTCAAATTGCGGGAATGGGGACAGATGGCGTGTACGTTGGAATGGGTTGCCACAATTGGCGCATCTGTTGTGGAAGCCAGATCCCAAAATCCCGCCTCGTTCAGATGCGATACATCCAGCATGATACCCAGCTGGTTGCAGCGGCGCACCAAACTGTGCCCCGCGTCCGTCAAGCCTCCGCCAATGTCCGGTGTCGAGGGAAAACGAAACGGCACGCCCTCCGCAAAAATGGTTGGACGACTCCACACCGGCCCCAAAGACCGCAGCCCCGCTGCATGAAACGCGTCAAGTTCGGCCAGATCAGGCCCAATCGCCTCAGCGCCTTCCATGTGAAGGACGGCGGCCATCACCCCGTCTTCTACGCTCTCATTGATCTGTGAAACGCTTGTGCAAATCCGGACGAGGCGATGTTTTTCAAAAGTTCTTAGGATTTCGACTTGCTGCCATGCCACTGGACCTGCATCGCTGAGCTGCAACGGCGCAGGCAACGGCAGGTCATAGCCATACCCTTGCATGAGTTCGAGGATGTTTGGACCGTCCCCTCCGGAGGAGATATAGACAGCAAAGAACGCAGCACCCAAACCACCTGCTTTGGCCTTGGGGATGTCGATATGACCGTCCCAGCCGGACTCAAAAACCTCGGCAGGGTTTGGCAGAGACTGTGACAGCATCCTGCTTAGAACATCGTTGTGACCATCAAAGACAAAGGGCTGTGAATGCTGCATGGCGAACGGGTGACCTTTAATCTGTTGAACCGTAACGCCTTGTTCGTAACAATGGATGGCCCAACAGATCAATGTGAATGGTCACCTGATCAATGTCTGGCGTGTTTTTTAATAGCCAGGATCAGGCGCCACACGCGTGCCGTCCGTGAATCGCGACAGCCGGAACTCCCACGGATCCACCAGCGGGGTCGCACCTGTCACCAGATCGGCCATTAGACGCCCAGCGCCGGGGCCGATACCAAAGCCGTGGCCGGAAAACCCGGTCGCGATGTGCATGCCAGGCAGATCGACAACTTTCGAAATCACCGGGATCGCGTCAGGTGTCACGTCAATCATCCCGGCCCAACTTTGTACGATCTCGGCTTTGTCCAAAGCGGGAAACGCCTTGCGCGCATTGCTCCAGGCGTTGCGCAAAACCTTTTCTGACGGCTCCGGGTCCAGGATGCGGCAATGTTCGAACGGGGACACGTCCGTCGACAACCACCTGCGATCTTGCCGGGCTTCTTCCAGCCAGCGTTTGGACAGACGAAATCTTAGCGAACGCCATTCCTGACGGAACGCTGGCAGGAATGACCATGCCAACCGCAGGCTGTCCGGCACCAGATCCACGGTGTTTTCGTGGCCCGAGGCGATAGTATACCCCCCGTCCGCCCGCTTGCGGATGGCGAACTTGTCAGACCACATCGCAACTTCGGGTCCATCTTTGATCGGCGACGTGCGCATAACCGTGTTCAGAACTTTAAGCTGCGGCAATTCAATTCCGGTATTTCCAGCAAAGAGCCGCGACCACGCACCCCCGCCAGCACCACCTGATCGCAGGTCACGCGGCCACGCTCGGTCACAACTCCGGCAATCTGACCGCCCTGGACATCGACTGCCCGGACGGCGCAGCTTGTCAGGATCGATGCACCCCGGTCACGAGCACCCTCGGCGATTGCTGAGCGCGACCAATTGTGGCTCTGCACGGCCATCGCCGGGCATGAGTAAGCCACCGGAAAAGGGAGTTCGGAGTCCGGGAAAACCTCGCCCAAAGTGTCTTTGGTCAGAATACGCTCGCCAACCTGCAAACCCGCCACGTGTTCAGCCCAACGCTCCAATTCGGTCAGTGACCGTTTACCTGAAGCGCCAAACAAAATGCCGGATTGGGTGTATCCCGTTGACCGACCCAAACGCCCGTCCAGCCCTTCCCATAACCTGATGGCTTCGACCATCAACGGAATTTCACGTGGGTCGCGCATTCCCAATCGCACCCAGCCCCAGTTGCGCGAGCTCTGCTCGGCCCCGATCTGGCCTTTTTCACACAGCAGAACCGAAACGCCGCGTTCAGCCAATTCCAAGGCTGTTGATACCCCGATAATGCCGCCACCGATTACGACGACGTCAACATTCTTAGGCAGAGCTAGGTCCGAATAAAACTCGGTCAGGCGGGGTCCGGGCATGGCTGGATTATCATTTCTGGCAACTCACGCGATATGGAGGGTGAATTGGATCCGAAACAAGTGCTGCGCACATCTTTCCCGACACTGTGGTCAGGAAGACTCAGTCCGAAAGTGATCCGTTGTCACGCCAGTGGTTTGCTATCGGATAACGTCTGTCCAACCAAAAAGCCCTACGACTCAAACGCGCGCCCGGGGCAGATTGAAATCGTTTGTATTCGCTGATCAGCACAAGGCTCTCGATCTTGCGGACCTCATCCAGATCAAACCCGGCTGCTACACAGTCGGCGATCGAACCGTCCTGATCGATCAGAATTTCCAAAATTGCATCCAACACCGAATAGTCCGGCAGGCTGTCGCTGTCTTTTTGATCTTCACGCAATTCAGCACTGGGTGGTTTATTCAGGATCGATTGCGGAATCACTTGCCCGGATGGCCCTTGCATCCATACGCGGTGGTTCAGGTTGCGCCAGCGGCAGGTCTCGAACACCCGGGTCTTGTAAAGATCCTTGATCGGGTTGTAGCCCCCATTCATATCGCCATAGATCGTGGCATACCCTACCGCGACCTCGGATTTGTTGCCGGTGGTCAACAGCATCTCTCCAAATTTGTTGGAGATCGCCATGAGCAACAAGCCACGCAATCGGGATTGGATGTTTTCCTCGGTCAAACCCGGCTTAGTGCCCGCGAAAAGCGGTGCGAGCGTATCGGTCACGGCCGCACGGCTATCGCCGATCGGGACAGTGTCAAAAGGCGTGCCCAAGGCATCAACGACCGATTGAGCGTCGGAAAGTGAGGTTTGGCTCGTAAACTCAGACGGCAGCATCACGCACCGCACGTTGTCAGCACCCAAAGCATCGACAGCGAGGGTGGCGACCAGGGCGGAATCCACGCCTCCCGACAAACCAATCACAACTTTTGAAAACCCGGTTTTGCGAGTGTAGTCCCGAAGCGCTTCGACCATCACGCGATAATCCTGCTCGATCTCGGGTGGTTGGTTTGCTTTGTTGGCATCAACGACGCGCCAACCATGCCCTCCGCGCTCGAGATCGATATGGTCCAACACTTCATCGAACACAGGAAACTGTGCAGCCAGATGACCGCCTGGATTCAATGCAAAACTACCGCCATCAAACACCTGATCATCCTGACCACCCACCATGTTCAGATAAATCAGTGGTAATCCCGTCTCGACCACGCGGGCCACCATGTGGCTGAGCCGAATGTCATGTTTGCCACGGAAATAAGGCGAGCCATTGGGGATGAGCAGAAATTCGGCTCCGGTTTCCTCCAGCGTTTCGGCGACATCTTCGTGCCATGCATCTTCGCAAATCGGCGATCCAATGCGCACGCCGTTGACCGAAAAAGGACCAGCGATCGGCCCGGGTTCAAACACCCGTTTTTCGTCGAACACGGCTTCGTTTGGCAAATGATGCTTGAGGATCACCGCCGAGATGTCCCCATTTTGGAGAACCAGATAGGCGTTGAACACCTTTCCGTCTTCGACCCAGGGGGCGCCGATGGCAAGTGCGGGGCCGTCTCGGAAATCGCGCGCCAATTCCAGAACCTGCTCTTTGGCAGCTTTTTGAAACGCAGGCTTTAAAACAAGATCCTGAGGATTGTAGCCGACCAGAAACATTTCCGGCAGCGCCACGAGGTCCGAACCCGCGTCCCGGGCCGTGTTCCATGCGACTCGGGCTCGATCGGCATTGCCTTTCAAATCCCCCACAGTCGGGTTCAACTGCGCCACTGTTATTCGGAAACGGTCTGCCATCTACGTTCTCAATTTCATCGTTGCTTACGGCGATGTAGCAGATCATGAGCGGGTGAAAACCCAGATGCGGCAAAAGGCGTTGCTCATGAGCGCGACCTGACATAATTTTGTGTTGCCAGCCGCGTGGTTGGCCGAACAAAGGGCAGGCAGAGCACAAATGAACAAGATCCGTACAGCGACCATCGTTGTTTCCGCACTGACCCTTACCACGGCGGTTTGGGCACAGGATGGTCAGATCCTGACCACACAGGATGACATTGGCGGCGTCTACGAAGGAACTTTCCGCGGGGGCTTGCAGCACGGAACCGGCACCTATCGCCTGCCCAACGGATACGAATACACCGGCGAATGGATCGACGGTGAAATCAAGGGGCGGGGTGTCGCACGTTTTCCCAACGGATCCGTTTTCGAAGGTGAGTTTTCAAAAGGAAAACCCGAGGGATTGGGCCGCATCACATTTTCGGATGGCGGCACCTATGAGGGTGAATGGAAAGACGGTGTCATAAATGGTCAAGGCGTCGCTGTTTACGCCAATGGCGTGCGCTACGAGGGCAGCTTTCTCAATGCCCAGCATCATGGCAAAGGCATCATGCAAAGCCCCGGCGGATACATCTACGAAGGCGACTGGTTCGATGGGCAGAAACAAGGACAAGGCAAGGTTACCTATCCTGACGGCGCAGCCTATGAAGGCGCAATCAAGAACGGGCAACGTCACGGTCAGGGAACACTGACCTTGCCGGACGGGCTGATTTACGTCGGCCTCTGGGCAGATGGGCAAATCAGCGGGCAAGGAAGGCTGACGCAACCCAATGGGGATGTTTATGAAGGTGATCTGATTGCTGGGCGGCGTGAGGGAAGCGGCAAAGTCACCTATGCCAACGGGGATGTCTATGAAGGCCAATTCGCAGACGATCGCCGTGAAGGCATCGGCACATTCACTGGAACCGACGGTTACATTTACATCGGCAGTTGGGTTGCAGGTCAGATCGAAGGGCACGGTAAGGTAACTTACCCTGACGGTTCGGTCTACGAAGGTAATTTTCGAGGCGATCTTGCAGACGGCCTGGGGAAAATCACCTACCCTGACGGGTCAACCTATGAAGGCGACTGGGTCGCCGGTGTGATTGAAGGGATGGGAACCGCTACTTTTACTAACGGTGTTGTCTACAAAGGCGATTTCAAGAATGCCAAGAATGACGGTTACGGTGTCATGACCTACGCCGACGGGTATCGCTACGACGGCGAATGGAGGTCTGGCGTACGCCATGGCCAAGGTCAGGCAACTTACCCGGATGGTTCTGTTTACACAGGGCAATTCACCGATGGTCAGCGGGAAGGAACCGGAGAAATCGTTATGGCCAGCGGCTTCAAATACCAGGGCGCGTGGTCGGGTGGGAAAATCTCGGGCTACGGTGTGGCAACCTACGCCAACGGCGACGTGTACGAAGGCAACTTCCTGAACGGCAAACGCCAGGGCAAAGGCACCATGCGCTATGCCAGCGGACAAGAGGAACAGGGCGACTGGGAAAACGGTGCACTGAAAACCGACAACGCTTCGGACGGGTAAACGTCAGGCTGGGCTAAGGTGCAGCAAGCGTCCGCGCATAGCCAACGCCGCCACAAACACCAACACCAGCAGCGCTGTTGTCAGGGTGGTCGTATCCAATCCGATCAGATCAACTGATGCGCCCATGACAAACGTCCCCAACGTGGCCAGCCCCCAGAACGCCGTCTGTTCGACAGAGATCAACACCCCGCGTGTCCTGGTCGGGCAATTGTGGATGTATTTACCATAGACCATCGCCTTGCCGACCTTGACGCTGCCCAGGATCATCACGACAAGACATAAGGCTTGGAAACTGCCAACCATTGTCAGCGTGGTCAGCATCACGGCATAGCCGCCCCACACTGCCAGAGACACCAGACCCGGCTTAGAAATGCGTCTGGAATGTCGGCCCGTTATCGCGGTGGCCGAAATCGCCCCGATCCAGCTGGCGATGTTCACCAGTGCGATCAAATCCCCATATTCGGGAAAGCGTTCTCGAAGGGTCAGCGGCCACAGGATGTACCCTGTTGGCACGATCAGAAGCCCTAACATGGCGCTGGACAGCAGGATGTCAAAATTCTCGGGGCAGGCGCGATAGTGCCGCCATATCCGCGACCAGGGTGGTCCCTCGACCGATGTTTGGACCTTTGGATGCGCCTCGTTTTTCAGCAAATGTTTGCGCAGGAAAGCAACGCTCAGCAACATCAGCACACCGTTGACGACAAACCCACCAAACGCCGCCAGCAACGGCAGCAGCAACCCGGTGATCGTACCACTCAGCTTTGCCAGATTATGCGCCGTGGCTGCCAACAACCCGTTTTCATAGGCAGTGCCCCTCCCTGCCTCTGGGATAAACGTGTCAATCGCCGGATTCTGACACCGCACTGACCACACCTGCCGCCACGCAATAGGCAAAGAACAGCACCGGCACAAACCCGACCATGTGGTCCAGCGCACCATATCCGATCAACAACACCCCAAAAAGCGTCGTTGATCCGATGTAACTCACCCCTGCCCCGATGCGATCCGTCAGCATCCCTCCGGCAATCGTGAACACCAGAAACGGAGAAAGGACCAGCGCTTGATAGAACCCGATCTCACTGGCCGACAGCCCCGCGTGAAAAGTCATGTACCAGGTGAACAGAACCGTCTGCAGCCCCTCACCCCAATGCCAGAATCCATAGGCACGAAAGAAGGGACTGCGGAACATGATGTCTCCTTTATCTGAATTCTCAGATGCGATATTATTATGTATCATAATTTTTGATCCAAAATTCAGATGAGTCAATGACGAATACCTCACCTCGCCAAACTACGCCCATCATCGGGGCGCGCATGCGCGAACTGCGCAAAGCACGCAGTCTGACCCTGAAGCAACTAGCGGGTGAAACCGGCCTGTCGGTAGGGTACCTTAGTCAGCTGGAGCGGCAGGACGCTGACCCTTCCATTCGCGCTCTCAATGTGATCGGCAAAGCGCTTGGGGTGGGCATCAACTGGTTCTTTCCAGACCCTGCAACCGAAGCAGACCCCGAGGCCGAACTGATAGTAAGGGCCAACCGTCGTCGGGCGCTAAGGTTCTCATCCGGCTTGAAAGACGAGTTGCTCAGCCCCTCTTTGTCAGGTCAGTTGGAACTGGTTCTGACCACGTTCGAACCCGGCGCCAGCTCGGGCGAGGAACTGTTTTCGCACAAGGGCGAAGAGGCTGGATATGTCGCTGAAGGGCAGCTGGAGGTGACGGTGGACGATCAGACCTATCTGCTCGGACCCGGTGACACGATCCAATTCGCCTCGACCCGTCCGCATCGCTATCACAACCCCGGCCCGGACAAGACCGTACTCGTGTGGGCCGTCACGCCGCCGCACTATTAGAGTCAAACTTTTTCGCCTGCCGAGAGACGGGCAAGAAAGACTTCGGCATCGGCAAGAATCTGTGCCCGCTTGTCTGGGTCCATCTTTCTCCACGTCCGGTACATGTTGCCCATGCGTTGGTTCGTCTCGAACCGCGACTTATGGCGCTCCAGAAAATGCCAATACAGCAAATTGAACGGGCACGCGTCCTGTCCCGTCTTAGTCGCCACCGAATACGCGCATGTCTTGCAATAGTCAGACATGCGATTGATATATGCACCACTAGAGACGTACGGTTTGGACCCTACCACTCCGCCGTCTGCAAACTGGCTCATCCCGATGGTATTCGGTGCCTCGACCCACTCGAAAGCATCTGCATAGACAGCCAAGTACCATTCGTGCACCTGCGCGGGATCGACACCCGCCAACAATGCAAAATTACCGGTTACCATCAGCCGTTGAATGTGGTGTGCGTACGCCTCATCCTTGGTCTGCTCAACAGCCTGCGACAGGCAATTCATGCGCGTCTCGCCCCCCAATAGAGCGTCGGCAAAGGGAGGTCGTGTTTCAAGGCGTTCCGGGTAACGTATTCGGGTCCTTGCAAAAAATAGATCCCCCGCACGAATTCTCGCCAACCAATGACCTGCCGAATGAAACCTTCGGCTGCATTGATCGGAACGTCGCCCGCCTCCCACGCGTCTTTGACACGTCGACAAACTGAAAGCGGGTCCAATAACCCGATGTTCAGGTACGGTGACATAACGGCGTGAAACAAAAACCGCTCATCAATGACCATTGCGTCCTGAAAGTCTCCGAACGAGGACAATGCGTGGGTGATAAAGTGCTCGAATGCAGCTTCGGCTTGCGCTTGATCCGTGGCAAACCAAAACGGTCTGAGCGTTCCAAAGTTTTTACCAAACCGCTGTTCAACCAGATCAAGAACCTCGTTGGTTATGCTATCTGGTTCAAACCGCAGGGGTTCGGGCGGCTGCACCCCTTTTGGCAAGGTTTTGCGATTATCTGCGTCGAAATTCCATTTCCCGCCAGCGGGCTTGTCCCCCTCCATCATCAAGCCGGTTTTGCGCCGCATATCGCGATAGAAATATTCCATGCGCAACTGTCGGCGGCCAATGGCCCAAGCTTCAAAGTCTTCGCGGCTGGCAACAAATCGATCATCCGCGAGAAATCGGAGCATCAGAGGTATTTCCCGAAGAGCCTGAATCAGCCGCCATTCTCCGGGCGATGTGACCAAAACTTCGGTCGCCTCCATTTCTTGAGCGCGACGCAACAGTTCGCCGCCGATAGAGCCGCTATTGCTTGGATCCTCGAGTTTTGTATAGGCCACGGTCCATCCGTCTGCCTCAAGCCTCAAGGCAAACTTGCGCATTGCTGTAAGGATCAGCGCAATCTTTTTGGGATGATGTGGAACGTACTCGGCCTCAGCCAAAACCTCTGCCATGACGACAATGTCAGTTTTCTTGTCCGCTTGACGCAATGCGGAAAGATAGGACGACAGTTGATCCCCAAGAACCAGAACTAAACGCGTCACCAAGGCACCGCCCAGCCGGTCCAATCATAAAATCCGCCAGTCTGCTCGGGATGCAGCCCTTCGATAACAGCAAGCAGGTTCGCTGCAGCCACTTCCGGTGAAACCGCTGGATTTCGACCAAGATACTTTCTGGTAAAATCAGTCGCCACGGTACCCGGATGGAGACTGACACACACAGACTCCTTGTGTGTGCGGGCAAGTTCGATGGCTGTGGTATGTACAATCTGGTTCACGGCCGCTTTCGCAGCGCGGTAGCTGACCCAGCCACCCAATCGGTTGTCTCCAATCGACCCCACCCGCGCGGACAACACGGCCAAAACCGCCTGCCGGTCGCGTGGCAGCAACCGGGATGCGTGCCGCAAGACCAGAGCAGGACCAACCGCGTTTACTGCGAACTGATCCATCATCGCCTTTGCTGTGACCGCGCGAACTGTCTTTTCCGGAGCAGCGCCATCGATTTCCAATGCCCCCGAGGTCACTAGGATCAGATCAAACGGCCCCTCTATTCCGCTTAGCACGCGCTCAACCGCCTCGGGGTCGGTCAAATCCAACCCGTCTTCGGACCGCGAAAGCTGCGCGACAGACACGTCGCGGGCTTTCAACTCTGCGACAACTGCCCGCCCGATCCCGCCGGACGCTCCAATGATCAATGCACGTTTCATTTCTACGGAACTAGCTGACACGCAACCAACTTCAAATTTCCATTCGTCCGAAAGGACAGAAATTGCGTCGCACCCGGCTGTGGCACAGGGCCCGCGCATTTTACCCTTTCCATTCCAAAAACGGTCTGTATAAACTTTCCCTATGATCAACCACGCACATAATTCGACCTTCACCGCTGACTGCGGTGCGTCGTTGCGTGGCCTACTGATCCTAATCCGCCTCTGAGCGTGCCATCCGGCGCGCCCGCTCAGAGGAGGCAGCCCGCGCGCCAAATGGCTTTAGGACAGATACGAAAGATACCAAAATGACCAATATTCCTGACCAAGATCGCGTCGTGATCTTTGACACCACGCTTCGTGATGGCGAGCAAAGCCCCGGCGCGACCATGACCCATTCGGAAAAGCTCGAGATTGCGGGGCTGCTGGATGAGATGGGCGTCGACATCATCGAGGCCGGTTTTCCGATCGCATCCGAAGGTGATTTCAAGGCCGTGTCCGAGATCGCGATGAACTCCAAAAACAGCCGCATCTGCGGTCTGGCCCGTGCGAATTACGCTGATATCGACCGCTGCTGGGAGGCCGTAAAACACGCCGAAAAGAACCGCATTCACACCTTCATCGGCACATCACCGCTGCACCGTGCGATCCCGAACCTGACCATGGATGAGATGGCCGACAAGATCCACGAGACGGTCACCCACGCGCGCAACCTGTGCGAAAACGTGCAGTGGTCGCCGATGGATGCAACGCGGACTGAATGGGACTATCTCTGCCGCGTGGTCGAAATTGCGATCAAGGCCTAGCGCAACCACGATCAACATTCCCGACACGGTGGGCTACACCGCTCCGGTCGAGAGCGCCGATTTGATCCGAAACCTGATCGAAACTGTGCCGGGCGCGGATGAGGTAGTCTTTGCCACCCACTGCCACAACGACCTTGGCATGGCGACCGCGAACTCGCTGGCCGCTGTTGCGGGTGGCGCGCGTCAGATCGAATGCACCATCAACGGCCTGGGCGAACGTGCGGGCAACACCGCGCTCGAAGAGGTCGTGATGGCCCTGAAAGTTCGCAATGACATCATGCCCTGGCACACGGGCATCGACACCAAAAAGCTCATGCACATCTCGCGCCGCGTTGCGACTGTGTCGGGTTTCCCGGTGCAGTTCAACAAGGCCATCGTCGGCAAGAACGCCTTTGCGCATGAATCCGGCATCCACCAGGACGGCATGCTCAAGAACAAGGAAACGTTCGAGATCATGCGCCCAGAGGATGTGGGCCTTGCAGGCACCTCGCTGCCGCTTGGCAAACACTCGGGCCGCGCCGCGCTGCGCGACAAGCTGGAAACGCTTGGGTTCGAGGTGGGCGACAACCAGCTCAAGGATATCTTTGTTCGGTTCAAGGAACTGGCCGACCGCAAGAAAGAGGTGTTTGACGATGACGTCGTCGCGCTGATGCGTTCGGGTGAGGATGCGGAAAACGATCATCTGCAACTGGTATCGATGAAAGTGGTCTGCGGCACTGGTGGCCCTGCGGAATCCACCGTCGAGATGGAGATCGACGGCAAGGACGTCGATGCGACGGAGCATGGCGATGGCCCGGTTGATGCAACCTTCAAGGCCATCCGCACGCTCTATCCCAACACTGCGCGCCTGCAGCTGTATCAAGTGCACGCCGTAACTGCGGGTACCGACGCACAAGCCACCGTGACTGTACGTCTGGAAGAGGACGGCGTGATCGCCACGGGCGAATCCGCCAACACCGATACCGTCGTAGCTTCGGCCCGCGCATATATTAATGCGCTCAACCGTTTGATCGTGCGCCGCGAAAAGTCGGGCCCAGGTGTGGATGCCCGCGAAATCTCGTACAAGGACGTGACCTGACCTATAGGTCACTGATCAAAGAAAGGGCGGCTCAGAAGAGCCGCCCTTTCTATTTCCCCAACTGACTTACTGCCAGTAGTAGAACGTGAGATCGACCTTTCCGGGTTCGACCAGCGAATATTCAAACACCGGATCGCTATACAGGTCATTTGATCCCGAAATAGCGTAACCTTCGGTCGGCAAGTAGTTCTCGTCATAGTTCAACTCATAATCACCATTTTCGTCATGGATGGCGACGAGAGCGTAGTAGTTGTTGTTTAGATCCGGGAAATCCAGCCGTTGCGGATAGGTGCTCATGCGGCGTCTCAAGGTAGCCAACCGCGTTTTGGTAATCCATGTTCGCAAAGGGTTCGGCCTGATCGAACACCATGACAATCAGATTTCCGGTATCGTTGCGCGCGCCGTGCAGGTTGACGGTCAAACCCGCGTCCGAGGTTGCGCCCGAAGTTGAAACCGAGGCGTCCGGCAGGTCTACGGCAAAGCCCGTGGCGAGCCATGCGCCGCCCACAAACAGAGCGGCTGTCGCCATGGCGGCGGTGATGCGTTGTACGTTGGATGGCATCTGTGCTGTCCTTATGGCTTATTCTGCAGGCGGGGTGTCTTTGCGGTTTTTCGGCTGCCAGCCCGGTGGGCCAAAGAAGACCCCCAGCTTGTTCATGAACCCCGGCATGTTCCAGACATCTTTTGCAAGGCGCGTGAACCCGTGGAAAAAGGCCACAAATGGGTTGATCGAGTCGATCGGTTTGACGAGGCCATAAACCACCTCTTCCTCTTCCTCTTCAAAGGTGCCGAACATACGGTCCCAAATGATGAAGATCCCAGCATAGTTCTTATCCAGATATTTGGGATTCGAACCGTGGTGGACACGGTGATGCGACGGCGTGTTCATGATCATCTCGATCGGTTTCCACAGTTTGCCGATCACCTCGGTGTGCAGCGCGGTCTGGTAGAGCTGCACCAGCAATTCCACCACCAGGATCAGGATCGGGTTGAAGCCCAGCAAAACCAGCGGCAGGTGGAAGAACAGGGGCCAGAAGCCATCCAACGGTCCGTGGCGGTAGGCCACAGAGATGTTGAAGAAGGGCGAGCTGTGATGCACCGAATGGGTTGCCCAGAGAAAATTGATCCGGTGCAGGATCCGGTGCTCCCAATAATAGGCAAGGTCGGCCAGAACCAGCGCAATCAGAAAAGAGGCCCATGTTGTCGGTATCTCGAACACCGCAAATTGGGCGGCATAGAAATATGCGCCGACATAGAAAGCAGCCATGCCCAGAAAGGTGATGCCGATGAAGAATGCGAGAGTAATGAAGTTGGTCACAGTGTCACCAACCATTTCCCAGTTCAGCCGCTTGACCACCGCATAGCGGATTAATTCAAACGCCAAGAATGCAAGGGCGAAGACGAGAAACCACTCGTCGATGAAGGTTTCCCAATGTGTCAGCTGAAAGTCGCTGATATATTGACTGAGGAAGTCCATAGCGTATCCCGTTCGTCAGATAGAGTTTTGCTGTCATTTATGACAACTTAATTAGTGAACGCTCTCTCTAATGCAATAGCAAACATGCTTTTGTAAGTAAAAATCTTGCGAGAACCTGATGCGCGAAGGCAAAAAGTAGAAACCATTGTCCAAAATTGCATATTTCGGAGATGGCAGAGCAGTTCCGACACAAAACCATGCAGGAACTGGCGGAAACGCGCTGTTTCCGATGATTCTCTACTTTCGCCCTCCCCTTTGGACGCCTATAAGATCATCGTCCCGCGCCATCAGAGTCGCGGTACCAATCGGCAGCTCTCAGCAGGATCACGCGTAAATGTCAGTGTTTGGAAATCTCGGCGGCTTGTTCACATCGGACATGGCCATTGACCTCGGCACTGCCAACACACTGGTCTATGTCAAAGGCCGCGGGGTCATTCTGTCAGAGCCATCCGTTGTGGCCTATCATGTCAAAGATGGTGTAAAAAAGGTTCTCGCCGTAGGTGAGGACGCCAAGCTGATGCTGGGTCGGACACCGGGAAGCATCGAAGCAATCCGACCAATGCGCGAGGGTGTGATTGCCGACTTTGATACTGCCGAAGAGATGATCAAACACTTCATCCGTAAAGTGCACAAGCGTTCGACATTCTCCAAACCCAAGATCATCGTTTGTGTCCCGCACGGGGCCACCCCGGTCGAGAAGCGAGCGATTCGCCAGTCGGTTTTGTCCGCTGGCGCCCGCCGCGCCGGCTTGATCGCCGAACCGATTGCAGCGGCCATCGGTGCGGGCATGCCGATCACCGATCCCACCGGCAACATGGTTGTCGACATCGGCGGCGGAACAACCGAAGTTGCGGTCCTGTCTCTGGGTGACATCGTATACGCCCGTTCAGTCCGTGTTGGCGGCGACCGGATGGACGAAGCGATTATCAGCTACCTACGCCGTCAGCAGAACTTGCTGGTGGGCGAATCCACGGCCGAACGCATCAAGACTTCGATCGGCACCGCCCGGATGCCCGACGACGGACGCGGAAGTTCAATGCAAATTCGCGGACGTGATTTGCTCAACGGTGTGCCGAAAGAAATCGAGATTAGCCAGGCCCAGGTTGCCGAGGCTCTGGCTGAACCGGTACAGCAGATCTGTGAAGCAGTGATGACTGCGCTGGAGACAACTCCGCCCGACCTGGCCGCCGATATTGTCGATCGCGGCGTCATGCTAACCGGCGGCGGTGCTTTGCTGGGTGATCTGGATCTGGCCCTGCGTGAGCAGACTGGCTTGGCCGTGTCGATTGCTGACGAAAGCTTGAACTGTGTGGCACTCGGCACCGGCAAAGCGCTGGAATACGAAAAGCAACTGCGCCACGCGATTGACTACGACAGCTAAGGGGCGCACCCTTCAGGGCACAACGAGTTCAGGACCAAGCGCGCGCCGAAAGGGAGTCCCGTGGCCAAGGATCGTTCACAGCGCGAAGACTACACCGCCCCATTGCGCAGGTTGTTGCTTGGGGTCTTGTTGCTGTGTTTACTCGGTATTTTCCTTGTCTGGCGGATCGATAGCCCACGGGTCGAACGTTTCCGGGCGCAGGTAACGGATAAAGTCGTTCCATCCATGGATTGGGCCATGGTTCCGGTCACTGCCACCATCAACCTGTTTCGTGACTTCCAAAGCTACCAGAGGCTTAGTGAACAAAACCGTGAACTGCGAAGCGAATTGCGACAGATGCGCGCCTGGAAAGAGGCTGCCCTGCAATTGGAACAGGAAAACGCTCGTCTGCTGGACCTCAACAACGTGCGTCTTGATCCACAGCTGACCTACGTGACCGGCGTTGTAATGGCTGATAGCGGCTCGCCGTTTCGCCAGTCGGTGTTGCTGAACGTGGGCGCTCGTGACGGGATTGTTGACGGTTGGGCGACCATGGATGGCATAGGCTTGGTGGGGCGCATTTCCGGTGTCGGTCAAAATACGGCCCGCGTGATCTTGCTGACTGACGCGACCAGTTCCATTCCAGCAACGATCCAACCTTCGGGTCAAACCGCTTTGGTTGCCGGAGACAACACAGCGGCACCTGTGGTGGATTTTCTGGAAAACCGAGAACTCATCAAGGCCGGCGACCGGGTAATTACGTCCGGCGACGGAGGTGTCTTTCCCGCTGGACTTCTGATCGGGCAGATCGCTCAGGACCCTTCGGGGCGTTTGCGTGTACGTCTTTCTGCCGACTACGAACGCCTCGAATTTCTGCGTGTCATCAGGCATTTGGGCAATGAAGAAATTAAGTCACCCGGCGATATCGTGACAACGGATCCGGTCGATGACACAAACGTCGAGATCGTGGATGACGAAGAGGCGGCCGATGGATAGCCTTTTGCCTTCGCGTTTATGGGTGATGCGTATCCTGTATTTTGGGTTGGCTTTGCTGATCCTGTTCTTTCACCTGCTGCCTCTTGGAACGTTGCCCAGTCGTTGGGCGCCGCCTGATCTGTTGCTTGCCTTCACTTTTGCCTGGACCTTGAGGCGTCCAGACTACGTTCCGCTTCTTTCTGTGGCCATTGTCATGCTCATGGCCGATTTCATGCTGCAACGCCCACCTGGTTTGTTGGCGGCCTTGATTGTGGCCGGAACTGCCTACCTACGCAATTGGTCAGCGGGCTTGAGCGATGCAAGTTTTCTGGGAGAGTGGGCTTCGGTTGGTCTGGTACTGGTGTCGGTTATGGTTCTGAACCGAATGATCCTCGGGCTCACCGCTGTTGAACAAGCGCCGCTTTGGCTGGTGCTGATACAATTGGTGCTGACTGTTGTACTGTACCCCATCGTGGTTTTTGTCACCCAGAACCTGTTCGCTGTACGCAAATTGACGCCCGCTGATGCCGACGTCTTGGGAGGCCGGTCATGAAACGCAACCCAAGAGACGTCGAAGGTACGCACCGCAAACTGACCCGTCGAGCCCTGTTGCTGGGCGGCGTTCAAGCCGCATTTGTTGGCGGTTTGGCAATGCGGATGCGGTACATGCAGGTTGATCAGGCTGACCAATTCCGTCTTTTGGCTGAAGAAAACCGTGTCAACATTCGCCTCATCCCGCCAACCCGAGGAGAGCTGTTCGACAGAAACGGCAATATTCTAGGTCAAAACATCCCGCTGTATCGCATCATCATGGTGCGCGAAGATGCGGGTGACGTGGACAAGGTTATCTCGGATTTGTCCAAGCTGGTGCCACTTGATCCCGAGGAATTGGATCGTGCTCGCGCTGAGATGCGCCGGTCACCGCCGTTTCTACCGATCACCATCGCCGAGCGCGTGACTTGGGACGATATATCAAAGGTTGCGGTCAATGCCCCGGCCTTGCCTGGCATCACGCCAGAGGTTGGCCTGACCCGGGTCTACCCTCAAGAGTCGGACTTTGCGCATGTCGTGGGCTATGTCGGCCCGGTCAGCGACTATGATCTTAGCCAGATCACCGACCCGGAACCCGTTTTGCGCATCCCTCGATTTCAGATTGGTAAGGTGGGCATTGAGGCCAAGCGCGAGAGCCTGTTGCGCGGCAAGGCCGGCGCCAAGCGGGTCGAAGTCAATGCCACTGGACGGGTGATGCGGGAACTGGGTCGGCGCGAAGGCCAACAAGGATCTGACCTGCAGCTATCGGTCGACGCGGATTTGCAGGAGTATGTCCAAGCCCGTTTGGGCAACGAAAGCGCCTCGGCCGTGGTGATCGATTGCGAAAGCGGTGATTTGCGGGCGATCTCTTCTGCTCCGTCATTCGACCCGAACCTGTTCGTTCGTGGGATTTCAGTTGCCGACTATCGGAAATTGACCGAGGACCCTTATCGTCCACTTGCAAACAAATCGGTCCAGGGTACTTATCCACCCGGCTCAACGTTCAAGATGATCACGGCCATGGCTGCACTGGAAGCGGGACTGACCGGACCAGATGACACTGTATACTGTCCAGGCTATCTCGAAGTTGGCAGCCGAAGATTTCACTGTTGGAAACGCGGTGGCCACGGACACGTCGATTTGCAAAACTCGCTAAAACGCAGCTGTGACGTTTACTACTACGACGTCGCTTTGAAAGTTGGGATCGATAAGATTTCAGAGATGGCCCGAAAGTTTGGGCTAGGCGTCAGGCACGATCTGCCGATGTCTGCCGTGGCCAGCGGACTGGCGCCAAATCGTGAATGGAAATCGCGAGTTCACGGGCAAGACTGGCTGGTAGGCGACACAGCAAATGCCTCAATCGGCCAAGGCTTCATGCTGGCCTCGCCATTGCAATTGGCGGTGATGACCGCTCGGATTGCAACAGGCCGCAGCGTATCCCCGCGCCTGGTCAAATCCATTGACGGCGTCGAACAGCCAACGGGTGCCGAGCGAAACCATGGACGTACAGGAGAGCAACCTGCGAAAACTGCGGCGAGCGATGTACTCGGTCAGCAACGATCGCCGCGGTACTGCTTATGGTAGCCGGATCATTGACGATGCCTTTCGAATGGCTGGAAAGACGGGTACAAGCCAGGTTCGCAACATTACCACTGCCGAACGCGCCGCAGGCGTAATCCGCAACGCAGATTTGCCCTGGGAACGTCGAGACCATGCGCTATTTGTGAGCTTTGCCCCGTATGATAACCCAAAATTTGCGATATCCGTCGTGGTGGAGCACGGCGGCGGTGGATCCAAAGCCGCTGCCCCTGTCGCGCGAGACATCATGCTTCAGGCACTCTATGGAGGAACGCCCCCGCTGGAGGCTTATCCCAGCAAAGACCGTGGCCGCATCGAGGCCCAGCAAGAGCGCATGAAGCGCCAGCGCCGCCCGCGTGCCCGGACCGATGAAAAGGACCGCGCATGAGTTATCTTGAATATACGGTCAAGTCGACGCCCACGGGCCTGCGCAAGGTGTTCTACATGAACTGGGCATTGACCGTGCTGCTGATCAGTGTGGCGGGCATCGGGTTCCTAATGCTTTATTCGGTGGCAGGCGGATCGTTCACTCCATGGGCCGAACCGCAGATGAAGCGTTTTGCGCTTGGCCTTGCTGTCATGATGTTTGTGGCCATGGTTCCAATTTGGTTTTGGCGCAATATGGCTGTGGTGGCTTATCTGATCTCGATCATCCTGTTGATATCCGTTGAGTTTTTTGGGACCGTCGGCATGGGTGCACAACGTTGGATCGACATTGGCTTCATGCGATTGCAACCCTCGGAGTTAATGAAAATCACACTGGTGATGCTTCTGGCAGCCTATTATGACTGGTTGCCTGGCAACAAGACCTCGCGCCCGTTCTGGGTTCTAATGCCGGTGATCATGATCCTCTTCCCAACCTTCTTAGTGCTGCGGCAACCAGACCTTGGCACCTCGATCCTGCTGATGACTGCGGGCGGCGGATTGATGTTCCTTGCCGGAGTTCACTGGGCCTATTTCGCGGCAGTTGTTGCGGCAGGTGTGGGGCTTGTCACCGCCGTATTTCAAAGCCGTGAGACCGACTGGCAGCTGCTCAAGGACTATCAATATCGTCGGATTGACACGTTCCTTGATCCCTCCTCGGACCCTCTCGGCGCGGGCTACCACATCACTCAATCCAAGATCGCGCTTGGTTCAGGTGGCTGGACGGGGCGCGGGTTCATGCAAGGGACGCAGTCGCGTCTGAACTTTTTGCCCGAGAAGCACACTGACTTCATCTTTACGACATTGGCCGAAGAGTTCGGCTTCGTAGGCGGTTTCTCCCTGCTGGGTCTCTACAGCCTGATCATCTTCTTCTGCATCTTTACAGCGCTTGCCACGAAAGACCGGTTCTCTTCTTTGGTCACGCTAGGCATTTCGATCAACTTCTTCCTGTTCTTTGCTGTCAACATGTCGATGGTCATGGGGCTTGCGCCGGTCGTTGGCGTGCCGCTGCCAATGGTCAGCTATGGCGGTTCAGCCATGCTGGTATTGATGGTTGCATTTGGCCTGGTACAAAGTGCGCATATCCACCGACCTCGTCTGGGATCCTGACATCATGACCACAAACATCCTGTTCGCCGCCAAGGCTGAGCGTTGGACGACCTATGAGCAACCTTTGACCAAAGCCTTGACGGACGCGGGCGTGGACTTCGATCTGCGAACCGAGTTTGCGCCGGAGGCCGTGGACTACATCGTCTATGCGCCCAACAGCAATGTTCAGGACTTCACTCCCTATTCAAGGCTGCGTGCGGTTCTGAACCTTTGGGCGGGGGTCGAGGACGTGGTTGGCAACGGCACCCTGACTGTGCCGCTAACGCGGATGGTGGACCACGGGCTGACTCAGGGCATGATCGAATGGGTGATGGGACACACGCTGCGCTATCACCTTGGAATCGATGGCCACATCCACGGCCAAGACGGGATCTGGCGCAATGAAGCCCCGCCCTTAGCTCAGGATCGCAAAGTCACCGTTCTGGGCCTCGGGGCCTTGGGGGCAGCCGTGGCGCAGGCCCTGGCCGGTTTGGGGTTCGATGTTACGGGGTGGAGTCGGTCCGCCAAGGAAATCAACGGAATCCGCTGCGAAAGCGGGCCGCAAGGTCTGCGGGCGGCACTATCAGAGGCAGAGATTGTGGTTCTACTGTTGCCGAACACACAGGCGACCGAAAACACACTGGATGCAGACGCGCTGAGACTGATGCCGAATGGCGCTTGTATCATCAATCCGGGCCGAGGTCCTTTGATCGACGACGACGCCCTGCTCGTGGCCTTGGACAGCGGCCAGATCGCCCACGCGACCCTGGATGTTTTCCGCGTCGAGCCCTTGCCCGCCGAGCACCCCTATTGGGCGCACCCCCAAGTGACGGTGACACCCCACATCGCATCCGAGACCCGCGCCAACACAGCCAGCCAGGTCATCGCGGAAAACATCCGCCGCGACCTGAACGGTGAGCCTTTGTTGCATGTCGTGGATCGGTCCCTCGGATATTAACCCGTCGATTCAGCTTCGGGGGTGCTCCGGCCCGTCGTCGATGTTTCTTACGAAACATCTCCTCCCGTTGGGCCAGGCTCACGCGGGCAAAGCCCGCGTGAGCCTGGCCCCCTGCCGACCGCAGGACGCAAGGTCGATAGACCGCGCAGTTAGGCTGCGATGAGACCGCGCCCTTTGAGCAGTGCCTCAACACCCGGCAGCTTGCCCCGAAACGACAAGTAAAGTTCTTCAGCCTCGCGCGAGCCGCCGGTGGACAGGATGTGCGTCTCAAGCGCTTTGGCCCGCTCCTCGTCAAACGCACCACTCGCTTCTTCAAAAGCGGCAAAGGCGTCTGCATCCATCACTTCGGACCACATGTAACTGTAGTAGGCCGAGCTATAGCCATCGCCCGCAAAAACGTGGGCGAACTGCGGTGTTGCGTGACGCATCCCGATGGCGTGGGGCATGCCGATCCGGTTCAACACCTCAGCCTGTTTGACCATCGGATCAGCAGGCGCGTCCCCATCGTGGAACTCCAGATCCACCAGCGCCGAGGCGACATATTCCACCGTCTGGAACCCCATATCGAAATTCGCGGCCCGAAGCACCTTGTCCAGCATTTCCTGCGGCATCGGCGCGCCTGTGTCGGCATGAGTGGCGAACTCGGCCAGGACCTCGGGCACTTCGAGCCAGTGCTCATAAAGCTGACTGGGCAGTTCGACGAAGTCACGCGCCACGGATGTGCCTGAAATGCTTTCATAAGTAACGTTCGATAACATCTGATGCAGGGCGTGGCCAAACTCGTGGAACAGGGTGCGTGCATCATCATAGGACAAAAGCGCCGGATCGCCCTTGGCGAAATTGCAGACGTTGATCACGATGGGCGCCTGTACCTTCGGGAACTTGGCCTGAGCGCGCATGGCACTGCACCATGCGCCCGAGCGTTTGGAACCCCTGGCAAAGTAGTCGCCTATGAATACAGCCACATGTTCGCCATTCCGGGTGACTTCCCATGCGCGGCAGTCTTCGTGGTAGAGCGGGATATCCAGCGGGACAAAATCCAAGCCAAACAGGCGGTTGGCGCAGGCAAATGAGGCCTCGATCATGCGGTCTAGTTGCAGGTAGGGTTTGAGTTCGGCCTCGTCCAGATCATGTTCAGCCTTGCGGCGTTTCTCTGCATAATAGCGCCAATCCCAAGCTTCGAGCGGGCCATTGACGCCGTCCACCTGCATCATCTGAGTCATGATTTCCGCATCTGCATCGGCCTGTGCCTTGGCGGGTTCCCAGACCTGCATTAGCAGATCGCGCACGCGCTCGGGCGTGCGCGCCATTTCGGTTTCCAGCTTGTAGGTGGCGAAGTTATCATAGCCCAATAGATGCGCTCGTTCCTCACGCAGTTTCAGCGTCTCGGCCGCAATCTCGCGATTGTCCGTCTCGCCGCCGTTGGCGCCGCGCGCGGCCCAGGCCTTGTAGGCCACTTCGCGCAGGTCGCGGCGAGGCGAGAATTGCAGGAAGGGCACGATGATAGAACGCGACAGGGTCACGACAGGGCCGTCGACTCCCTTCTCTGCCCCAGCGGCGCGGGCAGCATCGACGACGAACTCAGGCAAACCGTCGAGATCGTCCTCGGTCAGTTCCATGAACCATTCACGCTCGTCCGCAAGCAGGTTTTGGGTGAAAGATGTCCCCAAAGTGGCAAGTCGCGCTTTGATCTCTTGCATGCGGGTGTCATCGGCGCCTTCCAGCGCGGCACCGGCGCGAACAAAGCCGCGATGGGTCAGCATCAGGACACGGGACTGCTCTGGCGTCAGGGTCAGATCATCTTTGCCCGCCCAGAGGTCTGCCACGCGGCGAAACAGCGCCTTGTTCGATGAAATTGCTGAAAAATGTGCCGCCAGCTTTGGCGAGAAATCTCGCTGCAACTCTTCGCGCTTGGGGTTGCTGTCGGCCCCCGCGACTGTGAAGAACACCGAAAGCACCTTGTCGAGCGCCTCACCCGCCGCCTCCATCGCGCCGATGGTGTTGTCGAAATCGGGGGTTTCGGTGTTTTTGGCAATGGCCTCGATCTGCTCGAGGTGAGCTGTCAGCGCTGCGTCCAGAGCCGGGGCAAAATCATCATCGCTGATGGCATCGAACGGCGCGATTTCAAAAGGGGTTTGCCACTCGGCAAGGATCGGGTTGGTCATGGGTGTCTCCTTTGCGCTCAAGCTAGGTGCGCGCCTGCCGTTGGTCCAGAGGGTGTGTCGCGATTTGGCAGACTCTGTCGGGAAGCCTCTTGCCCGGTCGGCCATGCCCGCCCACTGTGAGCCGAAACACGGGAGAAGATCATGACGCAACGAAACCGCCCCCTGGGTCCAATGACGCAAGCCATTCATGCGGGCGAAGGGCCAGACCCTGCGACGGGTGCCTCGGCCCCGCCGCTGCATATGTCATCGACCTTTGTGACCGATCAGGTGGCCGGGTTTTCCGCGCATGATCTTGAGAGTGGTCCCGAGGGGTTTCTGTACGCCCGATGGGACAACCCAACCGTGGCGATGCTGGAAAAGAAGATCGCGGCGATGCAGGAGACCGAGGCCTGTCTGTGCACCGCTTCCGGCATGGCGGCGGCCACGGCGATCTTTCTGACGTTTCTGTCGGCGGGCGATCACGTGGTGATCTCAGACGTGTCATATGCCGGGGTCGCGGAGCTTGCGCGTGAAACCCTGCCACGCCTGGGGATCGAGGTAAGCACGGTCAACATGTCGGATCTCGAGGCGGTTGCGGCGGCAATTCGACCAAACACCCGGCTCATCCACACGGAAACTCCGGTGAACCCAATCGGGCGATTGACGGATCTGACGGCGGTGTCGAAGCTGGCGAAGGAGGTGGGCGCCTTGCACAGCTGCGATGCGACCTTTGCCTCGCCTTTGGGCATGGACACCGCTGGCTTGGGCGTGGATCTGACGATGCATTCGATCACCAAATACATCGGCGGACATGGTGATGCGGTTGGCGGGGCGGTTGCGGGTCGCGCGGATCTGATCGCCAAGATGCGTGCGGAGGCGTCGATCCATCACGGAGGGATCCTGTCGCCCTTCAACGCCTGGCTGATTGCGCGCGGTGCCTCGACTTTACCTCTGCGAATGAAAGCCCATCAGGCGGGTGCGCATGCGGTGGCGGAATGGTTGGAAAGCCACCCATCGGTCACCCGTATGATCTATCCGGGGCTCGCGTCGCATCCGCAGGCGGAATTGGCGGAGCGGCAGATGTCAAACACCTCGGGCATGATCTCGTTCCAGGTGGGGGATGCTGTGGCAGGTCAACGGATCGCGCAGCAGATGATCGACCGCTTGCAGGTGATCCATTATGCGGTGTCGCTGGGTCATCATCGCTCGCTGATCTTCTGGATGGAAACTGCCGGGCTGATGGAGACGTCATTCCGTCTAGAAGGAGCACAGCTTGAAGATTACCGCGCCTATGCCGGAGACGGGATTTTCCGTCTGTCAGTGGGACTGGAAGACGCTGAGGATCTTATTGCCGATCTGGACGTGGCACTGTCGTAAATCAGGGTTGAGCCGTGCCGTGCCGCGCGCCTGTCGACGCGCGGCGATTGCGCTATGCCGCGCCTGATCCGCAAATGGGGCAATCGGCGCGATTGGACAGGGTGATCTTGCGGCTTTCCCCATAAAGTGCGTCATAGATCAGCATCTCACCTTTGAGCACCGCACCTGCCTGCGTGATCAGCTTGACCGCCTCGACCGCCATCATGGACCCGACCACGCCCGGCAGCGGGCCAATCACCCCGGCCTCGGAACACGATGGTGCCAAACCCGGAGGGGGTTTCGGGGAAGATGCATTGATAGCAGGGGCCTGTGTCAGCCGGATGGAACACGCTCAGCTGTCCCTCCCACTGTGCCAACGCGCCAGAAATCAGCGGTTTGCCCAGCTTCACCGCGGTTTCATTGGCCAGATAACGGGTTTCAAAATTGTCGGTGCCATCGAGGATCAGATCATAATCCGCGAAAAGCTCGGCTGCGATGTCGGCTGTCAGCCGTCGGTTGTAGGGGCGCACAGAAACGTTGGGGTTCTGCGCCTCCATTGCCATTTGGGCCGAGAACACCTTGGGCACGCCGATATCTGCATCCCGGTGGATCACCTGTCGTTGCAGGTTGGCGTTTTCGACCACGTCATCGTCGATCACCCCAATGGTGCCGACCCCAACCGCCGCTAGATATTGCAACAGCCGGCGCGCCCAGACCACCCGCCCCTATCACCAGAACACGGGCTTGTTTCAGGCGCTTTTGTCCTGGTCCGCCCAATTCGCGCAAGACGATATGGCGGGCATAGCGTTCCAGCTCGGTTTCGGTGAAACTGCCCGTCTGTTTGGGCGTCTGCTCGGTCGTCTCAGAGGCGCTGCGGGTCCGGAGCCAGGCGATCAGCCGCGAATATCCGATGATCAGAACTACCGCGCCTGTCAGGATCAGCCACAGCGCCGGGGATTGTCCCGTCGCCTCGCGGACCGGGTGGCCGACAGGCAGTGCGAACTGCAACAGCAACACCAGCGCCAGCAATCCGCCCATGAGGGTCAGCCGTGCCTGACGGGACACCCCCATCACCATGCCAATGCCCCAAAGCATTGCGGCCATGCCCAGAACCAGAAGCATCAGCCGCGCCCGGTCGAGCCGAAACCGCCGCTGCCGCGTTCGGTGTCGCTTAACCCGTCCACAAGGTCGAATTGCGCCTGCAAAACCGGCGCAACAATAAGCTGTGCAATACGCTCGCCATGCGCCACCTCGAACGGATCTGCGCCTGCATTGAGCAAGATCACCCCGAGCGGACCGCGATAGTCACTGTCGATGGTGCCGGGCGTATTGGGCAGCGTTATGCCGTGTTTCAGCGCAAGACCCGAGCGCGGGCGCACCTGCACCTCAAAGCCTGCGGGGATCTCTAGCCGCAGACCGGTGGGGATCAACGCCCGTGCCCCGGGTGCAAGCACGACCCCGTTGCGATCGGGGAAGTTGGCACGCACGTCAGCACCGGCCGCCCCAGCTGTTTCATAGCTGGGCAATGCAATCTGCGGATCGCTTTCTTCGTCTCTGATGACCCGAATGGCTACCATCTGCTGGCCTCCTGCTTGCATGTTTTTCTAGCCCGCCAGCTCTTTCGCAATCCGCTCGGCCAGTTGCGCGGCTACATCAGACTTACTCATGCGCGGCCATTCTTCGGCACCCGTATCCGAGATCAAAATGACCGCGTTTTCGGCCCCGCCCATGATGCCAGTCGCAGGGCTTACGTCATTGGCCACAATCCAGTCACAGCCCTTACGCAGCCGCTTAGCGGTCGCGTTTTCGATCACATCGTTGGTTTCTGCGGCAAAACCCACAACCAGACCCGGTCTGCCCTGCTCCATCCGCGAGACGGTTTTCAGGATGTCGGGGTTTTCGGCGAACTCCAATACAGGCAGCCCATCTTTGCTCTTCTTCAGCTTACGGTCCGAGGCACTGGCGACACGCCAATCGGCAACGGCGGCGGCGAAGACACCCGCATCCACGGGCAGAGCAGCCTGCACCGCGTCAGCCATTTCTCGGGCGCTTTGTACAGCTACAACCTCAACCCCATCGGGCGGGGGCACGTCCGCAGGGCCGGTCACAAAGACCACATGGGCGCCCAGAGACGCTAGTGCCCGCGCCACAGCAGTGCCCTGCGCGCCGGACGAGCGGTTGGCGATATAGCGCACTGGGTCGATGGGTTCATGCGTGGGGCCGGACGTGATCAGGATACGCTTGCCCTGCAAAGGACCATCAGAAAAATGCGCCTCGACTGCGGCGACAATCTCCAACGGTTCGGACATGCGGCCCGGACCGTATTCACCGCAGGCCATATCACCATCGTTGGGACCGACAAAAGCAATCCCATCAGCCGCCAGCGTTGCGCGATTGCGTTGCGTCGCGGCGTGCTCCCACATGCGCACATTCATCGCCGGAGCCAACAGCACGGGCGTATCCGTCGCCATCAACAGGGTCGAGGCCAGATCGTTGGCCAAACCGCAAGCCATCTTGCCCATAAGATCAGCTGTTGCAGGCGCAACAACTACTAAATCGGCAGAGCGCGATAGCTGGATGTGGCCCATCTCTGCCTCATCCGTCAGATCAAAGAGATCGCGGTAAACCTTGGTTCCGGCCAAGGCCGACACTGACAGAGGGGTTACGAATTCTTCAGCAGCTTTGGTCAGGACCACCGTCACCTCGGCGCCACGTTCGCGCAGGCGGCGGATCAGGTCGAGAGATTTATAGGCCGCAATCCCGCCTCCGATGATCAGAAGTATGCGCTTGGATGCCAGCATGGCTGCCCCCTTCCCGTTTCCGATGCCCCGTAATCAGCCCGGCAGACATTAGGCAAAGCCCGCCACAACCACCAGCCGATTTTCGCGGGCCTTAGTCAGTGGCTTTGTGAAACGCCGCGCAGGGATCATCGCGCTCGACCGCAGGCGCATCCAGTACGGCGTCAAATGTCCCTTGGATCGAGCCCCCTTCGGATTGCCCCAGCACAAACACACGCAATCCCGGCTGCATGCGGGACAAGAAACTGGGAATACCCCAATCCTTGCGCGCATGACCGTTTCCCGTGATTACAACAACCGGACCTCCGGTATCCTTGATCGCGGTCAGTATGGCCCGGGTCAGCACGGCATCCCGTAGGCGTTGAATTTGCACCAGAACAGGCGCCATCTCGGCGGGCAAAGCGTCACAATGCGCCGCCATCTGTCCGGCCTCGCGCGCGGTTTTCTCTTCATCCGGAAGGGGAACCGCCAACCCATAGCGCGCCGCATCAGCGCCAAGCGCCACAGCGGGGCCCGCATCCATCGCCGCCATTGCCGCCTCGCGCGGAACAAGCGCGCCATAGATGGGCGCATCCGGCGCAGCCTCGAAAATCGGCAAGTACATCGACAGGGGCGGCCAGCCCAATTCGGCCCATCTAATGGTGGCAGCCAGCTTTTCGGGATCTGAAATCAGGTTGCGGTTGATACGATCCGCGCCTTCTGCGGTCAGCATCTCCCACACCATGGCGCGGGGTTCCAACGCGGCCACAACGTCGCGCTGAACGCGATGGTGCACGGGATTGTCGTGCACTTCGCCCACGATCACCACATCGGCGCCCGCCATTTTCAGCATAAGTTCGTCCGGCACCAGCTCAGACGCCAAGGCCGCCCGGATCGGGGCGGCCACTAACGCCACGCAGGCGCAGATCAGAATCGCAACATGTCTCATACGAGGAAGTGTTGCACCTCGTGCGATTCAGCTTCAAGGCTTTTGCGCATCTTGGCAAAAGCAGCCGCTTCGAGCTGACGAACCCGCTCTTTGGATAGATTGAGTTCCTGGCCCAAACTTTCCAACGTGCGGGGTGTATCGCGCAGCTTGCGCTCGCGGATGATGAATTGCTCGCGCGCATTCAGCGCACCCATCGCCTTGAGTAGCCATTCTCGCAGCTGTGCCGTGTCATGAACGTTTTCAACGTGCTCAGCGGCCTGTTCGCTCTCATCCTCGAGTGCATCGATCCATTCGCGGCCTTCTTCATCTGCAGACTGCACCGCATTCAACGAGAAGTCGGACCCCGACAGGCGACCGTGCATCATTTCCACATCTCGCAGCGGAACGCCAATCTCCAACGCAATCATCTCGTGAAGCTGATGTCGGTCCAATGCAGCGCCTTCGCTCGCTGCCTCGCGTTCAAATTTCGCCTGCACACGACGCATATTAAAAAACAGTGACTTCTGAGACGAGGTCGAACCGGTGCGCACCATCGACCAATTGCGCATTACGTAATCCTGAATGCTCGCCTTGATCCACCAGACTGCGTAAGTCGAAAAGCGAACACCGCGATCAGGGTCGAATTTGTCAGCCGCCTTCATCAGGCCCAAACCCGCCTCTTGGATCAGGTCATTCATGGGCGCGCCATAGCGCTTGAACTTGGCTGCCATTGAAATAGCTAGTCTCATATATGCGTTGATCAGCCGGTGAAGCGCCTCTTCGTCGCGATCATCTCGCCACGCATAGGCAAGCGCCCGTTCAGTTTCTGCGTCTAGCAGCTCCGCCTTCATCGCTTTGCGCGACATTGACGTGTCTCGTACATTGTCCAAGGCCATACATCTCTCCCCAAATGTCCGGCACGCCTGCCGTGGCTTGTTTTGCGCGTTCACAATAGATACGCAGGGAAACGTCAGGCGGATCAAATGTAAGGTAATAACTTGTTTCCAAAATTCACCTTTATCGTCGGAGGTGCTGCATCAGGCAAATCGGCCTATGCCGAGCAACTTATTGTTCTGTCAGGTAAAAACAGGGTATATTTGGCCACTTCACAAGTATTTGATGCAGAAATGCGGGCCAAGATTGACCGTCATATTCTTCAACGTGGAACCGGCTGGCACACGGTCGAGGCCCCTTTGGAGCTAGCCGACACCCTGTCAGAGCTGGCCGTCGACAACGCCTGCCTTATCGATTGCGCCACCATGTGGCTGAGCAATCATCTGCTAGCTCAAAGCGACCTGACCGCAGCTCAAGACCGCCTTTTGAACGCGATTACCGACACAGCCGCGTCGGTTGTCGTGGTCTCGAATGAGGTGGGGCACGGGATCGTCCCCGACAACGCGCTGGCCCGGCAATTTCGCGAGGCGCAAGGCAGGCTGAACATCGCATTGGCCGCCAAGGCAGATCTGGTGGTTTCCGTCACCGTGGGCCTACCTCATGTACTAAAAGGACAATTGCCATGACCACGACCCGCCTGCACATGGTGCGCCATGGACCGACGCACGCAAAATCCATGGTTGGCTGGTCCGATCTGCCCGCCGACCTGAGCGATACCGCCGCGATCGCGCGCTTGTCCAACCACCTGCCTCACCCTGCCGTTGTTGTCTCTTCCGATCTGTTGCGGGCCGCGGACACCGCAAGCGCCATTCAGGGCGATCGCACCCGCCTTGCGCATCATTCGGGCTTGCGTGAAATCAACTTTGGCGACTGGGAACTGCGCCGTTTTGCTGAAATCGAGGCCGAAGATCCCACGCGCATCCGCGCCTATTGGGAGACTCCGGGCGAAGTACGCCCCCCAATGGTGAAAGCTGGAATGAGGTCTGCGCCCGTGTGGATGCCGCCGTTGATACCTTGATCACGCAGCACAGCGGCCGAGATTTGATCGTTGTGGCGCATTTCGGGGTGATCCTGACGCAGGTGCAGCGCGCTCTGCGCTTGGATGCCGAGCAGGCCTTTGGCCACAAGATCGACAACCTGTCGGTGACGGAACTCAGCCATCATTCACAAGGATGGGATGTGCACCGGATCAATCACCTCCCGTGATGTAAAGGCGCACAAAAATCTGATTTACCGATGGGTTAAACCGCATCTACCCTCGCGCACATGACCTATGACCTTTTCATCGGTGATCGGCTGTTTTCCAGCTGGTCCATGCGCGGGTGGCTGATGCTCGAGAAATTCGGCATCCCCCACCGGACCCACTTGATTGGCCTTTATTCCGGGACCATGGCCGCAGATATGGCCCCGCTTGCCCCTGCCCGCCTTGTGCCGACCCTACGCACACCTGCAGGCACTGTTGTGGGCGAAAGTCTGGCGATGGCCGAAACTCTGGCCGAAGAAAACCCTGACGCGGGCCTCTGGCCGTCGGACCCGGCCAGTCGCGCTGCGGCCCGGTGGCTGTGTGCCGAAATGGTGGCGGGGTTTGGGGCCTTGCGCGGGGAATGCGCGATGCAGCTGTTGCACTGCTATGAGGGGTTTGAACCTTCGTCTGAAACGCTGATCGATCTTGAGCGGATCGAAATCCTGTGGGCGCATGCGCGGACTGTGTCAGGCGCGACTACAGGCCCGCTGTTCGGCACCTATTCTCTGGCGGATGTGTTCTATACCCCCGTTGCCGCCCGCATCATTGGCTATGGCCTGCCCGTGTCCGACGCCAACCGCGCCTATTGCCTTGAGCTGCTGTCGGATCTGTCGGTGCGTCAATGGCGCGCGATGGGACTGACCAAGACCTATGATCCGTTTCCTTACCCGGTCGACCTGCCGACATCCCACTGGCCGATTGCAAGCCGCAAGGCCAAAGCGGTTGAGGCAACATCCAGCGAGAACACGCATTGCCCTTATTCGGGCAAGCCGGTGCAGAATTTCCTGGAACTCGACGGTCAGATCTGGGGCCTTTGCAACCCGTTCTGTCGCGACAAAACCGTTGCCGACCCCGAGGCATGGCCCGCCTTCGTGGAAATGATCGGGGCGCGTTAACCTTTCCTAAACCACGCGGGCGCTAGCAATGTCTTGTTAACCAATGAACAGGACAGAGATGGTCGCCCGCGCCTATACCGTTGCCTTTCAAGGCGTTGACGCCCGCCTGGTCGAGGTGCAATGCGCCGTCACCCCCGGTCTACCTGCGTTTTCTATCGTGGGCCTGCCGGACAAGGCCGTATCCGAAGCGCGCGACCGAGTGCGTTCGGCGCTGAGTTCGATGGCGATTGCGCTGCCGTCGAAACGCATCACCATCAACCTGTCTCCCGCCGACCTACCCAAGGAGGGTAGCCATTTCGATCTTCCTATCGCACTGTCCCTTTTGGCCGCCCTCGAAATCGTGCCAAAGGAAACCGCCGAACAAACCGTCGCCTTGGGAGAGTTGTCGCTCGACGGCTCACTGGTGCCAGTCGTGGGTGCCTTGCCTGCAGCCATGGCGGCCGCCGAAGAGGACCGTATGCTGCTCTGCCCGCAAGCCTCAAGCGCCGAAGCCGCTTGGGTCGATTCCGCGCAAGTGATCGGCGCCGACACGCTGGCCACTGTTGTCCGCCACTACACCGGCCAAGCCTTGCTTTCCCCTGCCAAAGCCGGAGAAATCCATTCCGATCCTTTTGCCAAAGATCTGCGTGACGTGAAGGGTCAGGAACGGGCCAAACGCGCGCTGGAAATCGCCGCCACCGGGCGTCATCACATGATCATGATCGGCACGCCGGGGTCTGGCAAATCCATGCTCGCTGCACGCATTCCCGGTATCTTACCCCCTGACTGCAGCCGAGGCGCTCAGCACATCCATGATACATTCGCTCAGTGGTCTGTTGGACGAGGGCGGCATTTCCATGACCCGCCCCTTTCGCGAGCCGCATCACACAGCGTCAATGGCGGCCATCGTCGGAGGCGGCAAGGGCGCCAAACCGGGTGAGATATCACTGGCTCACAACGGTGTGCTCTTTATGGACGAATTCCCCGAATTCTCGCGCACCGTGCTGGAAACCCTGCGCCAACCCATCGAAACCGGAGAAGTCATGGTTGCGCGCGCCAATGCACACATAAAATACCCCTGCAAATTCATGTTGGTGGCGGCCGCGAACCCCTGCAAATGCGGCTACATGACGGACCCTGCCCGGGCCTGTTCTCGCGCGCCGATTTGTGGTGAGGACTACTTGGGGCGCATCTCTGGCCCGTTGATGGACCGGTTCGATCTGCGGATCGAAGTGCCGCCAGTGGGGTTTGCCGACCTCGATCTGCCGCCATCCGGTGACCGGTCGGAAACCGTCGCTGCGCGCGTGGCAGCCGCCCGCACCGTGCAGGCCGAGCGGTTTCGTGAAACTCCAGACGCTGCGCAGAACGCTGATGCCGAGGGCTCGGTGCTCGAAGCCATCGCCACACCGGACAAAGAGGGCAAAGAGATGCTCTTGAAGGCCGCCGACAGATTCGGCCTGTCAGCGCGCGCCTATCACCGCATTTTGCGGGTGGCGCGCACGATCGCAGATCTTGAAGGGTCCGACGACGTGCGCAAACCCCATGTCGCCGAAGCTTTGAGTTTCCGGATCACGACAAAGGCTTATGCCTGAACCTTGCCCTCGATCGCTTGCCAGACCCTTTCGGCGATGTTGACGCCGTCAAAGCGTTCAAGCTCTTGAATACCTGTGGGTGAGGTCACGTTGATCTCGGTCAGGTAATCGCCAATGACGTCGATACCGACAAAGATTTGGCCCTTTTCGCGCAGCAAAGGCCCGATGGCAGCGCAAATCTCCAGGTCACGTTCTGAAAGGCCGATCTTTTCGGGACGTCCACCAACGTGCATGTTCGAGCGTGTCTCACCCGCCGCCGGAACGCGGTTGATCGCTCCAACCGGTTCGCCATCAACCAAGATCACACGTTTGTCGCCATTGCTCACATCCGGCAGGAATTTCTGCACGATCAGAGGTTCACGGCTGAACCCGGTGAACAGCTCGTGCAGCGACGACAGGTTGCGGTCATTGGCATCCAGGCGGAACACGCCCGCGCCGCCGTTGCCGTACAAGGGCTTGAGGATGATGTCGCCGTGTTTGGCTTTGAACGCCTTGATGGTGTCCAGATCACGCGCAATCGTGGTCGGCGGCGTCAGGTCCGGGAAATCCAGCACCAGCAGCTTTTCGGGATAGTTGCGCACCCAGAACGGGTCATTGAC
This sequence comes from Falsiruegeria sp. JB4-1, assembly GCF_055693495.1. NCBI lineage: Bacteria > Pseudomonadati > Pseudomonadota > Alphaproteobacteria > Rhodobacterales > Roseobacteraceae > Falsiruegeria > Falsiruegeria sp. JB4-1. The sequence goes on along the minus strand of NZ_JBVFTZ010000001.1, from coordinate 1,065,535 downwards.
CACCAGCGCCTGCCCCTTGAGCCGGTCCAGCAGATGGGTCGAGGTGATATAGTGCATGTCGAACGGCGGGTCCTGGCGCAGCCACACCACATCGAAATCTGCCAGATCGACCTCCCGCATCTCGCCCAGAACGGCCGGGTCGCCTGCGACACGCTGCACTGTCATATCATAGCCGCGCGCTGTGATCCGTCCCTCTTGATAGGCCAAGTGGTCGGGACTGTAGTAGAACAGCTCATGACCCCGCGCCTGCGCCTCTTCGGCGAGGCGGAACGAGCTGTCCGCGTTGATGTCCACATTCCCGATCGGGTCCATCTGAAAGGCGATTTTCATGGCGCGTCCTTGTTGTCTGCTGCCCGATACATGGCGCAGGCGCAGGCCGGGTTCAATGGGGTTCACTCCATCCCAATCGCATTCTCAAGAATTTGAACCTGTCCTGTCGCGTCGACCAGGGCCACATCAAAGCGCGCCTCGGTCAGTTGACCCTTTGGTTCGTTTGCCAGGAATTCGGCTCCCGCGTCATAAATTCGCTCGATCTGTCTAGGTCCCAGACGCAAGGCCGCCTGATCGAGGTTTCGACTCTTTTTGACTTCAACAAAAACCACCGCGTCCCTGTCGCGCAGGATCAAATCGATCTCACCGGCTTGACCCCGCCATCGGGTCTCCGCCAGTTCCAACCCAAGATCTGCATAGGTGCGTGCCACGATCTGTTCGGCGGCGTCACCTGCGTAATGAGCCATTGATCCGCGCCAGACCTGTACCGACATATCACCCTTTCCCGAGCTGCAGCGCCTTTTGATAGAGCGCCCTGCGCGGAAGCCCATACATTTTGGACACCAGATCTGCCGCATCCTTGACCGAATGACTTTCCAGCGCCTGTTTCAGGGCCGTTTCTATGTCTTCTTCGTTAACAGGACCTGAACGGGCACGGTCGACGAGCACCACGATCTCACCCTTCACCGGGTCATCAGCCAGCGAGTCGGCAAGCTCTTGCAAAGTACCGCGCCGAACCTCTTCGAACTTCTTGGTCAGCTCTCGGCACATTGCGGCAGGCCGGTCTGCGCCCAGAACCAGCGCCATGTCAGACAGGCTGGCCGCAACCCGCTTGGGCGATTCGTAAAAAGCCAGTGTACCGGGAACCTCGCGCAACTCTTCCAACCGGGAGCGGCGCGCGGATTTGGCGTTTGGCAGGAACCCGGCAAAAAAGAACGCATCTGTCGGCAGCCCTGCCAAAGTCAGGGCCGTCACCACCGCCGTTGCGCCGGGTGCCGCCGTGACCATATACCCGGCCTCTGACGCCGCACGACTGAGGTCGTACCCCGGATCAGCAATCAATGGCATGCCCGCCTCGGACGCATAGGCGACTGAATGCCCAGCTTCCAAAGCGGCCAAAACCTTGGCCCGTGCGCCCGCGCCGCTGTGATCGTGATAGGCTAGGATATAGCGCCCTTCGAGCGGAACACCGTGGATTTCCATCAAGCGACGCAGGCTGCGCGTGTCCTCGGCTGCGATCATGTCAGCCGAAGCAAGCACATCGAGCGCCCGCAGGGTGATGTCCCGTGCGGTCCCGATGGGCGTGCCAACAAAGTAGAGCCCCGAGGGCAATCTTACCTTTTGGTGATTCAACGCTGGACCCGACCTTTCTGACGTTTATTATCGCGGCTTGTACATAATCGGCTGAACAAGGCCGGATGAGGGAGTTTTGATTTAGATGTTTGCCGTTTTGAAGTCGACCCGCAAGGTGACCCTGTCGGTCCTTGGCCTGACTGTCGCTACTTTTCTGGCTGCTTGTGACCCAGGTGGAATCACCAGTGGTGGACCAACAATCAACACTTCGGAACCGGTTTCTGTCGCGCTTCTGGTACCAAAGGGTTCTGCACAATCCGGTGACGCCGTGCTCGCGCAAAGCCTGGAAAACGCAGCGCGATTGGCAATTGGTGATTTGCAGAATGTTCAGATAGATTTACGGGTCTATGACACTGCAGGCGATGCGGCGACCGCATCCGCCGTTGCTCAGCAAGCAGTTGGTGAAGGAGCTCAGATCATTCTAGGGCCAGTTTATGCTCAAGCGGCAAATGCGGCTGGCCTGGCTGTGCTAAATAAAAAGGTCAACGTTCTGTCGTTTTCCAACAACACCAATATTGCTTAGCGGTAACGTCTTTGTTTTGGGGCCGACATTCAACAATGCGGCAAACCGTTTGACCAACTATGCTGCCGCAACCGGCAAGGGCAATATCGTCATCGTCCACAGCAACGACGAGGCCGGACAACTGGGCCGCGCCGCAATTGCTCAGGCCATCGCTTCCAGTTCTGCATCACAGGCGGGATCAGTTGGTTATGAACGCTCACAGCAAGGGGTCATCAACTCCATCCCTCAGGTCAAGGCCACAGTCGATGGATCCGGCGCACAGTCGATTTTTTTGACCTCGACAACTGCGGGGGCCCTGCCGCTGTTTACGCAACTCTTGCCTGAGGCCGGTGTTTCCAACGTCACGACGCAGTACATTGGCCTGACCCGTTGGGATATTCCAGCACAGACACTGGAGTTGCCAGGTGTTCAGGGAGGCTGGTTTGCAATGCCTGACCCTTCGAAGGCCCAGAATTTCCGCGCCCGCTATCAGGCCGCTTACGGGGGTCCCCCACCCGATTGGTGGACTGGCTTATGACGGCATCGCCGCGATCGGCGCTTTGGTCGGCGCGGGTAATTCCAACGCGCTAACCGGTGCTGCGTTGACCCAAAGCGCTGGTTTTCAGGGCGTTGGCGGCATCTTTCGCCTACTACCTGATGGGACCAACGAACGTGGCCTTGCAGTGGCGACAATTCAAGACAAGCAGGTTATCGTAGTCGACCCTGCACCACAGAGTTTCTCCGGTGCCGGATTCTGATTTTATCCAAAAGAACCCGCTACAACCGGACCCTTCAGGGCAGTTGATATGTGAGCCAACCGACATCTTTGACGCGGACGAGATCCGTCGTCGAATTCTTGATGTGGCGGAGCAGGCGAGCGACAATTCAGTTGTCCGCAGTGCCGTTGTCGAGGTCCTGCGTGACACTCAAAAATCAGGTCGTGCCGCGATAGCCGAGGCTTTTGCGAAGTCTCCATTTGCCGCGCGACCTCTGACCCGATCCTATACGTACTTAACTGACGGATTGGTGCGCGCAGCGCTGTTTGTAGCCGGTGACATTCTCCATCCGCTTTCCAATCCGACCCAAGGTGAACGCATCGCGGTGTTGGCCGTGGGTGGGTACGGGCGCGGTGAAATGGCGCCCTTTTCAGACGTCGACCTGCTGTTCCTTACCCCCTACAAAATCACGGCATGGGCCGAGAGCGTCATCGAGATCGATGCTGTACATGCTGTGGGATCTGCGTCTCAAGGTTGGTCACTCCTCACGTACGATCAAAGATTGCCTGCGTTTGGGAGCCGAGGATTTCACCATTCGAACTGCCATGCTGGAGCAGCGATTCTTGGCTGGTCATGCCCCTTTGTCCAAAGAACTGGATGAACGGCTTAAGTCAGACCTGTTCACCGGCACCGGTCAGGAGTTCATCGAAGCCAAGCTAGCCGAGCGGGATCAGCGTCATCGAAAGCAAGGCGAACGCTACATGGTCGAACCCAATGTCAAAGAGGGCAAGGGCGGATTGCGCGACTTGCAGTCTTTGTATTGGATCGCAAAATACCTTTACGGCGTTCAAGACGTGGCTGAACTTGTCCCGCTGGGATTGTTCACACCGGATGAGTTGGACACTTTTGCTCAGGCTGAGAGTTTTCTTTGGGCGGTTCGTTCGCATCTACATCTGGTGACAAATCGGGCCACCGAGCAACTGACCTTTGATCTGCAAGTCGAAGTGGCCGCCCGTATGGGATACGAGGATCGTGCTGGCCGACGCGCGGTCGAAGTCTTCATGCAAAAGTACTTCCGCGAAGCCACCCGCGTGGGTGAACTGACACGTATTCTGCTGACCAAGTTGGAAGCGGCGCATATGAAAAGCGAACCTTTGCTGGAACGCATCTTTCGCCGCCGCCCTCGTGTAAAGTCGGGTTACAAGGTCGAGCGCGGGCGTCTGGACGTGGCAGATCCCAAGAATTTCCTGGCCGACAAGTTGAACATGCTAAGGCTGTTCGAAGAGGGCCTGCGCACGGGAATGCTGATTCACCCTGACGCAATGAGGCTGGTAACAGCAAATCTGGCGTTGATTGATGACGAGATGCGCGCCGACAAAGAGGCGCAGCGTATTTTTCTGGATTTGATGCTGAAACACGGCAACCCGGAACGCGCGCTGAGGCGGATGAATGAACTTGGTGTTCTTTCGGCCTTTATCCCCGAGTTTGAGCCCATCGTGGCGATGATGCAGTTCAACATGTATCACAGCTATACCGTGGACGAACACACGATCCAGTGCATCACCAACTTGGCGATGATCGAGAAAAGCGAGTTGGTCGAAGAATTGCCTTTGGCATCCGGCATCCTCAAAGAAGGGATCAACCGCAAGGTGCTCTATGTCGCGCTGCTACTGCATGATATCGGCAAAGGCCGCCCCGAAGATCATTCGATCCTGGGCGCCAAAATCGCGCGCAAGGTGGCGCCTCGTCTGGGGTTGAGCAAGTCGGACTGCGAGACGGTTGAATGGCTGGTGCGCTATCACCTGCTGATGTCTGATATGGCGCAGAAACGCGACATTTCCGATCCAAGAACAGTTAGGGATTTTGCCAAGGCGGTACAGACGGTCAAGCGGTTGGATCTGCTTACTGTGTTGACAGTCTGTGACATTCGTGGCGTTGGACCAGACACTTGGAACAACTGGAAAGCCACCCTTCTGCGTGCCTTGCATCGCGAAACCAAGCGGGCGCTTGAGACGGGGATGGAGGACCTGAACCGAGAGAACCGCGGAACCGAAGCCAAGAAAGCCTTGCGCGCGGCCCTGGCCGGGTGGGGAAAATCCGAACTCAAGGCCGAAACCGGGCGGCACTATGCCCCCTATTGGCAGGGGCTGCAGACCGAAACTCACGTCGAGTTTGCCCAGATGCTGCGATTGATGGACACGTCGTTGGATCCCGGCGACATAGAGATCCGCCTACATCCGGACGAAGACCGTGACGCGACGCGCGCCTGTTTCACAATGTGGGATCATCCGGGCATCTTTGCCCGAGTGGCGGGGGCGTTGGCCTTGGTTGGAGCAAATGTGGTCGATGCGCGCAGCTACACCTCGAAAGATGGTTATGTGACCGACGCCTTCTGGATTCAGGATGCTGAAGGTCGGCCCTACGAGGCGGCAAGACTGCCGCGCCTGACGCAAATGATCCACAAGACGCTCAAGGGTGAAGTGGTTGCCAGAGATGCGCTGAAATCTCGTGACAAGATCAAGAAACGGGAAAAAGCGTTCAAGGTTCCGACCCATATTACTTTCGACAACGAAGGGTCGGAAATCTATACGATCATCGAGGTCGACACACGCGACCGCCCCGGTCTGCTGTATGATCTGGCGCGCGCACTTGCAGGGGCCAATGTGTACATCGCAAACGCCGTCATTGCGACCTATGGCGAGCAAGTGGTCGATACGTTCTATGTTAAGGACATGTTCGGTTTGAAGTACCACGCCGCAAGCAAGCAGCGAACGCTTGAAAAGAAACTACGCGAAGCAATCACCGAAGGTGTAAAACGGGCCAACGCATGAAGACATTGCGGTTGACTTCGGGGTTTCTGACGGTCGGGTTCTGGACCCTTGCAAGCCGCGTATTGGGATTTCTTCGCGAGATCCTGATCACCTCGTTGATTGGTCCCGGCCCCGTGATGGACGCCTTTGTTGCAGCCTTCCGCTTGCCCAACATGTTTCGCCGTTTCTTTGCCGAAGGGGCGTTCAATGCAGCCTTTGTTCCAATGTTCTCAAAGAAATACGAAGGCGATGAGAACGCGCAGGCTTTTGCCCAGCAGGCGTTCAATGTGCTTGGGTTTTCAGTATTGATCCTGACCGGTCTGGGCATGATCTTCATGCCGGGATTGGTCTGGCTCACGGCTGATGGATTCTGGGGCAACGAGCGTTTTGATTTGGCCGTAAGCTATGGTTATGTGGTTTTTCCGTACATCCTGTTGATGTCGTTGGCGGCGTTGTTTTCGGGTGTTTTAAATTCAACCGGACGCTTTGCTGCCGCAGCTGCTGCTCCTGTCCTGCTCAATATTTTCACGTGCTCGGCAATGGTGGTTGGGGCGATGTTGGACGGAGAAATCATCACCTGGTTGATCTGGACTATTCCGGTGGCCGGGGTCGCACAGTTGGCGTTGGTTTGGATCGCAACAGAGCGGGCAGGCATCCGTATCCGCCCCAGTCGACCAAGATGGGGACCGGAAATGGCAAACCTTGTCCGCGTCGCAGTCCCAGCGGCCCTTGCGTCCGGTGTTATGCAGATCAATCTGGTGGTAGGGCAGCGGATCGCATCGGGTACAGAGAGCGCTGTAAGTTGGCTGTTTGTGGCCGATCGACTGTATCAATTACCGCTTGGGGTGGTCGGCATCGCCGTTGGCATCGTTCTTTTGCCGGAACTGTCGCGCCGCCTGCGTGCCAAGGACGATGATGGCGCACGTGCGGCCTATTCCCGCGCCGGAGAGTTCGCTTTGATGCTGACGATCCCGTCGGCCATAGCTTTCATGGTCATTCCACTGCCGCTGGTTTCGGTCCTGTATGAGCGGGGGCAGACCACGTCTGACGATGTAGCCGCCATCGCTGTTGCCGTGTCGATTTATGGATTAGGCCTGCCTGCATTTGTATTGCAAAAACTGTTGCAACCGCTTTTTTCGCGCGCGAGGACACTCGTTCGCCATTTCGCTACGCGCTTGTCGCAATGGTCGTCAACGCCGCGTTGGCCGTCGGGCTGCACCCCTATCTTGACTGGCTTGCACCTGCAATCGCCGCAACCGTCGCGGGTTGGGTCATGATCGGCTTGCTGATGTTCGGGGCACGGTCCTACGGTGCTGTTGCCAAGTTCGATGCGCGGTTCCGGTCCCGCGCCTGGCGGATCGTCGTTGCGTCAATTGTCATGGGCGTTGTCTTGTGGATCGTGGCCTTGTTCGGAGCAGCCGCTCTGCATGCTCCGGGGTGGCGGTACCTGGCACTGTTGGTGTTGATCGCAATTGGCGCAATTGTCTACTTTGGGGTCGGCCATGCGATCGGCGCGTTTCGGCTGTCAGAATTCAGACAATCCCTGCGGCGCAGCGGGTGAACCTTCAATCACGCTGCATCATGCGCCGGATGCGCGCCCAGCCTCCTGGCACCAACAAGAATGACAGGCCAAATCCGGTGGCAAATCCCCCCAAGTCAGCGACCCAATCTTTGGTTCCCCCAAACAGCAAACCGAATACCAACTGAATACCCATAAGGACCGCGATCAGGGTAAAAGCGCGGCTCTGATTTTCACCAACGCTGGACAACCGCACCCACAACAGAAATGTGAAGGCACCGATCAAACCGTAAACTGGTGGAAAGCCGCCAACCAAAGGGTATGGTTCCGTCAAAAGAATTGCGTAGATCAGCGCCCCACCGATCCCCGACAGCACAAAAATCGCCAGCATTGCGACGCCACCAAAAACCTCGGCGACCATTTTACCCATCGCTAGTACAAAAACACAGACAAATAAGGTTTGTGTGAACGACCCATGAACAAACGGGTACGTCACAAATCGCATAACTTGATCCAATGGCCAGCGACCGGTGTCCCACATCCAGGCAAATATCTCGCCAGAAAAGGAATAGGTCTGGATCGCGTTCAATCGCCATCCGACCGCTTCGGGGCCGCCGACGATACCGCGTGCACCCAGGGTAAAGATCAACTCGATCCCTATGATAATCAGAAAAAGGGCCACCACGACCGGTGGTAGAGGATTTACTGCGGATGGGTTGGGGTCGCTGCTCATGACCGGAACTCCGTTGCGGGCGTATAACTTCCGCCTGTTGACGTCCTTTGACCTCATGGGTAAGCGACATGAGCCTATTATTCCAGACGGGAGTTGTCTGACATGTCCGAGACCCAATTCACGCCGCGTGTGTTTTCCGGCATCCAGCCTTCGGGTGGTTTGACGCTTGGAAATTACCTGGGTGCGATCAAGCGCTTTGTGGACATGCAGGGATCAGAGTTCGAAACCGTCTATTGCATGGTTGACCTTCATGCGATCACTGCCAAGTTTCTGGAGCCGGAAACACTGCGCAAGAACACCCGCGAGCTGTGTGCCGGCTTTATCGCATCGGGCATTGACCCCGAGAAATCCATCCTGATCAACCAAAGCCAGGTGCCTGAACACGCGCAACTCGCGTGGATATTCAACTGCGTCGCCCGCATGGGTTGGATGCAGCGAATGACACAGTTCAAGGACAAAGCCGGTAAAAACGCTCAGAACCAGTCGCTAGGCCTATTTGCCTACCCTGCCCTGATGGCCGCGGACATTCTCATCTATCACGCTACGCATGTTCCGGTCGGAGATGATCAGAAACAACACGTCGAATTGACTCGGGACATCGCTGCCAAGTTCAATCATGACTATGGCGTCGACTTCTTTCCGATGGCCGAGCCGGTGATCGAGGGCGCAGCTACCCGTGTCATGTCCCTGAGGGACGGGTCAAAGAAGATGTCGAAATCCGATCCCTCGGATGCCAGTCGCATCAACATGACCGATGACGCTGATGCCATTGCCAAAAAGATCCGCAAAGCCAAGACCGATCCGGATGCTCTGCCATCCGAGGCAAAGGGTCTGGATGAGCGCCCCGAGGCACGCAATCTGGTCAACATCTATGCCGCGCTCAGCGAGCAGTCAGTGGATCAGGTGCTGGCCGATGTGGGCGGCAAGCAATTTGGTGAGTTCAAACCGATGCTGGCCGAATTGGCCGTGGCAAAGATGTCCCCCATCTCGACCGAGATGGCACGTCTGATGAACGAGCAAGACGAGATCGACCGCATCCTGACCCGCGGCGCTGAGCGCGCACGTGAGATCACCGCCCCGATCCTGCGCCAAACCTATGATATTGTGGGCATGGTGCCACCTGTCACGCTCTGATCCTGCACGACGAAAGCAAAACTATGCCTTCTGCCCCTCCCTCCTCTCGGGAAGCAAACGCGTTCTTTGTGGCAGCTGTGCTGTCGTCCTTTGCAATCTGGCCGGTCGCTTTCAACCTTGGGGCCTATGGAACCGTTTTCACCGATCACCTGTTCAAGGTCTGGGCTGCCTCGATTGCCGCCCTGTTGGCCAATGCTTTGATCGGGCGGACAGAAGAAGGTGAACAGTACTTTATGCCGCTTGGTGCGGTGCTTCTGATTGTCCCGTCGGCGTGGATCATTGGTGGGATCATTTTCCTGGGCAACACCAACGAATGGGTGCTGCTTCTGATGTCATTGCTGGCGCTGTCGGCCATTCTTCTATCGCTGCCCTACATCATGTTTATTATCATGCGCGCGGCCCTTCCTGAGGCGATGGAACTGACCAACCGGCGGCTGCGCTATGGATTGGTCGGAATTGCATGCGTAATCGCGCTTTCAGCCTTTCTGGCTGGAAAATACAACTATCTGATTGTTTCGTGCGAAGACTTCGACATTTCGGGGGCTAACCCGCCCGAAACCTGCTGGAGCGTGAACGCACCTCTGCCCGGTAAGTGGTGGCAATTGAACTGACATCAATCACGTTTGCATTGCAGACGCGCACAGGTCTGGACTTCTGACCCTTTCTCACTCAGGTTTTGACATGAGAGAGGGAGACTACAATGGCAACCGGCACCAACATCCGCACCTATTTCGAAGGCACTTGGCATGATGGAGACATCCCGATCATGCGTGCGGCTGATCACGGCGCCTGGTTGGGATCGGGTGTATTTGACGGCGCTCGGTTCTTTGAGGGTTTGACCCCGGATCTGGACGCCCATTGCGCCCGCACCAATCGCTCGGCCGAGGCATTGATGCTGACCCCCACTGTCGCAACTGAAGAAATGATCGAAATTGCCCGAGAGGGCCTGAAGGCCTATGGCAAAGACAAGGCCGTCTACATCCGCCCGATGTATTGGGGCATCGATGGCGATCCAACCGCGATTGTACCGCAAGAGGATTCGACCGGTTTCGCCCTTTGCCTGGAGGAAATCCCGATGGCCGCGCCCGAGGCCTCGGTCACCCTGACCACCACCCGGTTCCGCCGTCCCGTGATGGAAGATGCAGTCGTCAATGCCAAGGCCGGATGCCTTTATCCCAACAACGCCAGGATGCTGAAGGAGGCCCGCTCCAAAGGGTTCAATAACGCGCTGGTTGCCGACGCCATGGGCAATGTCGCTGAAACAGCCACCGCCAACATCTTTATGGTCCGCGATGGCGAGGTGTTCACGCCAATCGCAAATGGCACCTTTCTGGCCGGGATCACACGTGCGCGCCACATCAAGAACCTACAGGAAGACGGCGTAAAGGTTCATGAGGCGGTCCTGTCGTTCCAGGATTTCCATGACGCGGATGAGATTTTCATGTCCGGTAACATGAACAAGGTCACGCCAGTGACAGCTCTGGACGATACGCAATTCCAGATTGGCCCTATCGCTCGCAGGGCGCGTGCGCTTTATTGGGATTGGGCCGCGTCAGCCGGGTAAACCTCTGGACCAAATAAGAAACCCTGTTATTGCAAGCCCTCGTCCCGTAATGCATGATCCGGTGAAAGAGGATAATTGCCCATGCGTAAGTTTCTTGTCGTCCTGGATGACAGCCGTGAATGTCTGAATGCCATGCGTTTTGCTGCGATGCGCGCGTCGCACACCGGCGGCGGCGTGGCCGTTTTGTCGATCATTCCGCCGGATGAATTCAACCACTGGATCGGCGTTGGCGAAGTGATGCGCGAAGAGGCCCGCGAACGCATTCATGCCCATTACGAAGTGTTCGCCAAATGGATGCGTGACAAGCAGCATGTTGAGCCCGAGTTGATCATTCGCGAAGGTGAGGCGGTGAACGAGATCATTGCGCAGGTTCAGGAAGATACCGAAATTGGCGTCTTGGTTCTGGGAGCGGGCAACGACAAAAAGGGCCCCGGCCCATTGGTGTCGCAGCTAAGTCGCTCGTCTGGGTCACTGCCAATCCCGATCACCATAGTCCCCGGTGATCTTAGCAAAGAAAAGCTCGAAGCGATCACTTGAGGGCGAGTCATGACGGGGCGCATTCAATTCTGGTTTGAATTCGCCTCGACCTATTCCTATCTCAGCGCCATGCGGATCGAAGATGCCGCAGCACGACATGGGGTTGTCGTCGACTGGCAGCCCTTTTTGCTTGGTCCGATCTTTGCGGCGCAGGGCTGGGACAACTCGCCATTCAACATCTACCCCGCCAAAGGTCGCTATATGTGGCGTGACATGGAGCGCCTATGTGCTGCGCGCGATTTGCCATTCTTGCGACCCCATCCATTTCCGCAAAACGGACTGATAGCAGCACGGCTGGCGTTGGTGGCAAAGCAGCAGGGTCGGATCGCTCCCTTTGTTCGAGCTGTTTACACAGCCCAGTTCGGACGCGGCTTGACCATTTCGGACGTCGGGGTTCTGGCCGAGTGCTGGCTCGAGGCAGGTTTGGACGCCGACCTGATGCAGGACGCAAGTGCCCCCGAGACAAAAGCCGCGTTGCGCGCTCAATCCGACAAAGCGCAAAAGTTGGACCTGTTTGGCGCCCCAAGTTTCATCGCGGGGGACGAGCTTTTTTGGGGCGATGACCGATTGGACGAGGCGTTATTACACGCCGACTCAATTTAGAACGGTTCCAATTATTGACTTCCCTCGCCCATGACCGCATATCAGAAGCACGCATCATGGAGGCTGCTCATGTTCATTCAAACCGAATCGACACCGAACCCGGCGACGTTGAAATTCCTGCCCGGTCAGACCGTGCTTGAAGTGGGCACTGCAGACTTCCCCTCGGCCGAAGCGGCCACGAAATCCCCCTAGCCGCCCGCGTGTTTACTGTGAGCGGCGTGACGGGCGTGTTCTTTGGCAACGATTTTGTAACCGTCACCAAGGACGACGCAGTCGAATGGGACCACATCAAACCCGCCATTCTTGGCGCGGTGATGGAACACTACCAGTCCGGCCAACCGGTTATGGCGGATGACGCCCAAGCGGCCTCGGGCCACGCTGAACACACTGGCGAAGACGGCGAAGTTGTGGACCAAATCAAAGAGTTGCTGGACAGTCGAGTGCGTCCTGCGGTGGCGCAAGATGGTGGCGACATCACTTTCCACGGATTTGACCGCGGCGTTGTCTATTTGCACATGCAAGGCGCCTGCGCCGGTTGCCCCTCATCGACCCTGACGCTGAAAATGGGCATCGAGAACCTGCTGCGTCACTACATCCCCGAAGTGACCGAGGTGCGCCCCGTCGCCGTCTAACCCATGTCTGACCCGGCGCAAACAACAACAAAACTGTCAGGGCGTTGCTATTGCGGCGCCCTTCGCATTCAGACCTCTGCCCCCGCGCAAGTCGTCGCCTATTGCCATTGCAGCGACTGCCGCCGTGTAACCGGCGGGCCGGTTGCAGCTTTTGCGGCTTTTGACCCAGAAGTCATCAATATCCTGCCCTCCTGGCCAGATCCGGTCGAATTCAATCCCGGGGTTAAACGCTGGTTTTGTCAGACCTGTGGCTCGGCCATGGCCGCGTGGTTCGACTACCTGCCAGACCAGATGTACGTGCCCCTTGGCGTGATTGATCAGATCGACGATCTGGCACCGGACTTGCACTGCCATGCGAACAATGCGCCAAACTGGCTGCATCTGGACGATGGTTTGCCACGTGACAATGGCTCGGGTCGGGATTATCTGCACGCGCAATCCGCCCCGGAAACTGGACCGACAGAACAATGAGCACTCTCATTCTTGCATTTGATACATCAGGGCCATTTTGCGCTGCAGCCTTGCTGCGAGATGGCGATGTGCTTGTGGCTCGAAGCGAAGAAATGAAGCGTGGCCAAGCGGAACGCCTGATGCCCCTGCTGGAAGAGGTCCTGGCAAAGGGCGGTGTGCACTGGCGTGATCTGGATGCCATTGGTGTTGGCACCGGACCAGGGAATTTCACAGGCATCCGCATCTCGGTTTCAGCGGCGCGCGGGCTAGCATTGGGTCTGGGAATTCCCGCCGTTGGTGTTACAGGCTTCGAATCGATTGGCCTGATCGCGCCTGACGGCACTTTGCCAGCCATCTCTGCACCCCGCGAACATGTCTACATTCGCCGCAACGGGGAACCTGCCGAACTCTTGCCGCTCATCGAAGCCAAGGATGTAGCACCGCTGTATCTAAGCGAAGACAGTGCCGAAACAGCCATCGCCATCGCACGAATCACGTTTGAACGCCATCTCGACATAGAGACCCCACCGGCACCGTTTTACATTCGACCTGCCGACGCGGCCCCGTCTCGTGATGTCCCGCCAAAGCTGTTGGACGAATGACGCCGGCTGACATGGCCGCTACACACAGGGCAGCGTTCATTCAATCACGCCCCTGGGGTGAAACGGAATTTTGCGATCTTCTGTCCAACTCATTTACGTTTGCCAAAGGTGATGCACGTTGTTTTGCTCTGGTTCAGGTGATTGCCGGTGAAGCCGAGTTGCTGACCATCGCAACCCATCCCGAACACCAACGCCAAGGGCTAGCAAAACAGGTCATGGCAGCATGGCACGATATGGCCATCAGCCAAGGCGCCGAGCGTGCCTTTCTTGACGTCGCGGCCGATAACGCTCCGGCCATTGCGCTGTACCAAGCCTGCGGATATGCGCCCCACGGCCGCAGATCCGGCTATTACAAGCGTTCCGCCAAGGAGAGTATCGACGCCATCGTGATGCAACGGCCCCTGCCCTGACGGCAATCCCCGCGATTCTTGGACCAATCGGTCAAAAAGCGGTTGATTCTTTGGGCTGGCTCCGTCCTTAATTGCCGTTATTATTGCAGTTCTGCTCGCATGCACGGGCGTCGGCATAAGCTGGACGTTCGAAACAAAAACCAACGGGAGTACAAAATGACCCTCATGAAATCACTGATGGGCGCCGCAGCCTCGCTGGCGCTGACCGCAGGGGCCGCACTGGCCGAGCCCGCGCTGATCTTTGACCTGGGCGGCAAGTTCGACAAATCCTTCAACGAAGCAGCCCACAATGGTGCGGCTCGTTGGGCCGAAGAAACCGGCGGCAAGTACCGTGAGATCGAGCTGCAGTCCGAAGCGCAGCGCGAGCAGGCCCTGCGCCGTTTTGCCGAGGCAGGCTCCAACCCGGTGATCACCATGGGCTTTGCCATGGCCGACCCGCTCAGCGCAGTTGCGGCTGATTACCCCGACACCAAATTCGTTGCCGTTGACGTCACTTGGCTGGATGCTCCAAACGTCCGTCAGATCGGCTTTGCCGAGCATGAGGGTTCGTACCTGGTTGGTATGATGGCCGCAATGGCATCGAAATCCGGCACCGTCGGCTTTATCGGCGGCATGGACATCCCGCTGATCCGTCACTTTGGCTGCGGCTATGCCCAAGGCGCCAAGGCCGTGAACCCTGACGTAAACATCGTTGCCAACATGACCGGCACCACCCCGTCGGCGTGGAACGACCCGGTGAAGGGTTCGGAGCTGACCAAAGCGCAAATCGCACAAGGTGCTGACGTGATCTATGCTGCTGCTGGCGGCACCGGCGTTGGTGTTCTGCAGACCGCAGCCGACGAAGGCATCCTGTCGATCGGCGTGGACAGCAACCAGAACCACCTGCACCCGGGCAAGGTCCTGACTTCGATGCTGAAGCGCGTGGACGTGGCCGTTTATGACGCGATGAAAGCAGGCGCAGACGTTGAAACCGGTGTCTTCACCATGGGCCTGGCCGAAGAAGGTGTGGGCGTTGCCATGGACGACAACAACGCCTCGCTGGTCAGCGATGACATGAAAGGCGCGGTTGAAACAGCGCGTCAGGACATCATCGACGGCAAGACCACCGTTGTCAGCTATTACGAAAACGACAGCTGCCCGGCTGTAAGCTTCTAATCGCTTATCCGCGTGGGCCGGTGTGACCGCACCGGCCCACCTTTCACCTCCCCGCGCAACTTTGGCGGCACATCGCCAAACCATGCGCCCCTCTTCGGCCATCGAGGTTAAATCATGACCGTCCCAGCCATCGAGCTTAAAGGGATTTCCAAATCCTTTGGCCCCGTCCAGGCAAACAAGGACATCTCTATCAGCGTCGCCCCCGGTACGATCCATGGGATCATCGGTGAAAACGGTGCAGGCAAATCCACGTTGATGAGCATTCTCTACGGATTTTACAAAGCCGACAAAGGCGAGATCTGGATCAACGGTGCAAAGACCGAGATCCCGGACAGCCAAGCCGCCATCGCAGCAGGCATCGGCATGGTGTTTCAGCACTTTAAGCTGGTCGAGAACTTTACCGTTCTGGAAAACATCATCCTCGGCGCTGAAGACGGCGGGCTCCTCAAGCCTTCGCTTGCCAAGGCGCGGAAAACGCTCAAGGAATTGGCAACTGAATACGAGCTGAACGTCGACCCTGATGCCGTGATCGAAGAGATCGGCGTGGGCATGCAGCAGCGGGTCGAGATTCTGAAGGCGCTTTATCGTCAGGCCGATATTCTAATTCTGGACGAGCCCACGGGCGTGTTGACCCCGGCCGAGGCTGATCAGCTGTTTCGCATCCTTCACCGCCTCAAAGATGAGGGCAAAACAATCATTCTGATCACGCACAAGCTGCGCGAGATCATGGAGGCCACTGACACCGTCAGCGTCATGCGGCGTGGGCAGATGACAGCGACGGTCAAGACAACCGAGACCAATCCGCAGCATCTGGCCGAGCTGATGGTGGGCCGTAAGGTTCTACTTCAAGTGGACAAGGTGCCCGCCAAGGTTGGCGCTCCGGTTCTCGAGGTCGAGAATCTGCATGTCACCGATGAAAAAGGCGTTGAGCGGGTCAAGGGCATTAACCTTCAGGTCCGCGCGGGCGAGATTCTGGGCATCGCAGGTGTGGCTGGAAACGGACAGTCCGAACTGCTCGAAGTTCTGGGCGGCATGCGCCCCGGCACCGGCAGCATTCGTCTGAACGGATCGCCCCCGGCGTTGAGCGGTGCTGGATCGGACGCGCGTGCGCGCCGCGACCAACATATCGCACATGTGCCCGAGGACCGGCAGCGCGAAGGCCTGATCATGGATTTCCACGCTTGGGAAAATGTAGCCTTTGGCTATCACCATGATCCCGCCTACCAAAGCGGCATCTTCATGAACAATGCCGCCCTGCGTGCCGACACCGAGCGCAAGATTGAAAAATTCGATGTGCGCCCAGCCGACGGATGGCTGGCAGCCAAGAACTTCTCGGGCGGCAACCAACAAAAGATCGTCGTCGCGCGCGAAATCGAACGTAACCCTGACCTGCTGCTGGTTGGGCAACCAACCCGGGGCGTCGATATCGGCGCCATCGAATTCATTCACCAACAGATCGTCGCCCTGCGCGATCAAGGCAAGGCGGTGCTGCTGGTGTCGGTGGAGCTGGAAGAGATCTTCTCTCTCCGACCGGATCGCCGTCATGTTTGACGGCCACATCATGGGCGAGCGCCTGCCCCATGAAACGGACGAAAAAGAACTGGGCCTGCTGATGGCAGGCGTCGATGGAAAGGCCGCTTAAGATGGACAAGATGCCCAAATGGGCCGACGTGGTCCTTATCCCCGTCATCAGCCTGATCCTGGCCGCAATCCTGTCGGCCCTCGTCATCGTTGCGATCGGCGAAGACCCTGTTGAGGCGGTAAACCTGATGGTCACCGGCGCGCTCGGGTCGACCTATGGCTGGGGCTATACGCTCTATTATGCCACCAACTTCATGTTCACAGGCTTGGCCGTGGCCGTGGCATTTCATGCCCGTATGTTCAACATCGGGGGCGAGGGTCAGGCAATGCTGGGCGGTCTTGGCGTGGCCATGGTCTGTCTTTACGTGCCGTGGCCACATTGGTCGCTGGCGTTGCTTGCCGCTTGTGCGGGCGCGATGATCTTTGGCGCTGCCTGGGCCGCGGTCCCGGCTTATCTGCAAGCCAAACGCGGCAGTCACATCGTGATCACCACCATCATGTTCAACTTCATCGCGGCTGCGGTGCTGAACTATATGCTGGTCAATGTGATGCGCCCACAGGGGTCGATGGACCCGGCGTCAGCGCGATTCCCCGAAGCGGTTCACCTGCCGACGCTGCACGAATTGCTCGCCCCGATTGGGATCAGCTTTTCCAAAGCTGCCCCTGCGAACGTAACGCTTTTGGTGGCAATCTTAGCCTGCTTCGTGGTGTGGGCACTGATTTGGCGCACTAGGCTGGGCTATGAAATCCGAGCCTATGGTCATTCGGAAACCGGCGCGCTTTACGCAGGCATCTCGCCGGTCAAAATCACCATGATCGCCATGCTGATTTCGGGTGCGTTGGCGGGTTTGATGGCCACCAACAACGTCATGGGCGAAGCGGAACGGCTGGTTCTGAACTCGACTGAAGGCGCCGGGTTTATCGGCATCGCCGTAGCCCTGATGGGGCGCAGCCATCCATTTGGCGTGTTCCTTGCCGCGATCCTGTTTGGCTTCCTCTATCAAGGGGGTGCAGAGTTGGCCTTGTGGACCTCGATCCCGCGCGAGCTGATCGTGGTGATTCAAGCTCTTGTGATCCTGTTTACCGGTGCGCTCGACAATATGGTGCGCATGCCGCTTGAGAAGATGTTCCTGGCCCTGCGGAAAGGCAAAGCGTGATGGATTTCCTGACGATCATCCAAGTCCTCGATTCGACGGTTCGCCTAGCCACGCCTTTGCTGCTGGCCTGTTTGGCGGGGCTGTATTCAGAACGCGCGGGCATCTTTGACATCGGGCTTGAGGGCAAGATGCTCATGGCGGCCTTCTTTTCAGCTGCCGTCGCTGCGGTGACCGGTTCTGTCTGGCTGGGTCTTTTGGCTAGGCATCGCTGCTTCACTGGTGCTGAGCGGTCTGCACGGCCTAGCCTCGATCACCTTCCGTGGCAATCAGCTGATTTCCGGTGTTGCGATCAACTTCCTTGCGGCGGGCATGACGGTGCTGATCGCGCAGGACTGGTTCAAACAGGGCGGTCGCACGCCGTCGCTCTTTGCTGGAGGCCGATTCGAGCCGATCAACTTCCCCTTTGCCGAAGCGCTCAGCGGTGTGCCGATTCTCGGCCCCATTTACTCCGAGCTGCTTTCAGGCCATTCCATCCTTGTTTACCTGGCATTCCTGGCCGTTCCCGGCACTTGGTGGGTCCTGTATCGCACCCGCTTTGGCCTGCGCCTGCGGGCCGTGGGTGAAAACCCTGCTGCTGTGGACACAGCCGGTGTGTCGGTCGTAGGACTGCGCTATGCAGCCGTGGCGATCTGTGGCGTGCTTTGCGGCATCGCTGGCGCCTATCTTGCAACCGCTCTGCAGGCCGGATTCGTCAAGGACATGACTGCAGGCCGTGGCTTTATCGCATTGGCGGCGCTGATCTTTGCCAAATGGCGCCCATGGCAGGCGATGTGGGCCTGTCTGCTGTTTGGCCTGCTGCAGGCCATAGCGCTGAGGTTCCAGAATATCGACCTCGGAGGCGTGGTGATTCCCGTACAGGTGATGGATGCCCTGCCCTATATCTTGACCGTGGTGATCCTGGCAGGGTTTGTCGGCAAAGCAATTCCACCGCGAGCAGGCGGCGAACCCTATGTAAAGGAACGCTGATAAGTCCAGTTGGCTGCGGCAAATCAGTCCTGATTTCTGCAAAGCAGCATGGGTGGTTGATTTCGCCCCGCGCCGCAGTCTAACAGTGTTCATGCAGATTTACCTTCCCATAGCCGAAGTGTCCGTCAACGCGTTCCTCTTGTTGGGACTTGGCGGCATGGTCGGAATCCTGTCGGGCATGTTTGGTGTCGGCGGCGGATTCCTGATGACGCCACTGTTGTTCTTTATCGGTATTCCGCCTGCTGTTGCGGTTGCCACCGAGGCCAACCAGATCGTTGCCTCGTCTTTTTCGGGCGTTCTGGCACATTTCCGACGAAAGACCGTGGACCTTAAGATGGGAACGGTGCTTTTGGTCGGGGGTCTTACAGGGGCTGCCCTTGGTGTTGTGGTCTTCAACTATCTCAAGAGCCTCGGCCAGGTCGATCTGCTGGTCAAACTTTGCTACGTCGTCTTCCTTGGCATCATCGGCAGCCTGATGTTTGTCGAAAGCTTGAACGCGATTCTGAAAGGCACGTGGTGCTGCCGGAGGTGCTCCTGCGAAGCGCCGTCAGCGCACATGGGTTCACGCGCTCCCGATGAAGATGCGGTTCCGTACTTCGGGCCTCTATATCTCAGTCATTCCACCACTGATCGTCGGCGTCTTCGTCGGTATCCTGTCAGCCATCATGGGTGTTGGCGGCGGGTTCATCATGGTGCCTGCGATGATCTATCTGCTTGGCATGCCCACCAAAGTCGTTGTCGGAACCTCGCTGTTCCAGATCATCTTTGTGACTGGCTTTACCACCATGCTGCACGCCACCACGAACTATACTGTGGACGTGGTGCTTGCGGTTCTGTTGCTGGTTGGCGGCGTGATCGGTGCCCAGATTGGCACCCGGATCGGCGTCAAGATGAAGGCCGAACAGCTGCGCGTTCTGCTGGCCCTGATGGTGCTGGTGGTTTGCGGCAAGCTTGCCCTTGATCTGCTCCTGCAACCCACCGAGCTTTTTCGCTCGGCGCAGCCGGAGGTCATTAAGCCATGTTCCGCATCTTTCTGACCCTGCTGTTCCTGCTGCCCACCTTTGCCACCGCCGAAGAGGTCGTGCTGGGTCTGAGCAAGGACAACGTTGCCATCACCACCAGCTTTGACGGCTCGGAAATCCTGATCTTTGGTGCTGTCAAACGTGAGGCACCCATCGATCAATCTTCGCCGCTTGAAGTGGTCATCACCGTGGCCGGACCGTCCGAGCCTGTCGTCGTGCGCCGCAAGGAAAACGTATTCGGGATCTGGGTGAACACCGATGCCGTCGAGGTTGACGCCGCCCCCAGCTTCTACGCCGTTGCCACCACCGGCCCGATTGATCAGGTCCTCAGCAACACCGAGGACCTGCGCGAAAAGATCACCATCGACAACGCCATCCGCTCGGTCGGCGCACCCGCGAACATTACGGACGCTGAAAGCTTCACTGACGCTGTTATTCGCATCAAGCAAAGCCAAGGTCTGTATCAGACACTTGAAGGTCAGGTTGCTCTGGATCAGCAGACGCTGTTCCGCACATCCATCGATATGCCTGCAGATCTAACCGAAGGCGATTATGCAACGCGTATTTTCCTGACACGCGACGGGCAGATTGTTGGCGACTATGAGACCTCGATTGCGGTTCAGAAAGTTGGCCTGGAGCGGTTCCTGTTCAACATGTCTCGTGAACAGCCCGTCTGGTATGGCCTGATGTCCTTGGCCATTGCCATCGCCGCAGGCTGGGGCGCATCGGCTGTGTTCCGGATCTTCCGCGCCGGGTAAATTTGACGCGGCTGATGCTCTCAGCCGCGCCCAATGTACGGCATGGTGGTGGCCATCACTGTCATGAACTGCACATTCGCCTCAAGCGGCAGCTCGGCCATGTGCAGGACCGATTTTGCAGCATCTTCAACTGCCATGGATGGGTCCGGTTTACGACCAGCGGCGACGGCCGCATCGTTCAAGCCCTGAACCATCGGTGTCCGCGCATTGCCGATGTCGATCTGACCGCAGGCGATTCCTAAATCTCGCCCATCCAGCGATAGGCTGCGGGTCAGCCCCGTGATCGCGTGCTTCGTTGCGGTATAGTGCACCGAGTTTGGCCGCGGAACATGGGCCGCAATCGAACCGTTGTTGATGATCCGGCCACCCCGGGGCGTCTGATTGCGCATCGCTGCAAACGCGGCGCGCGCTGCCAGGAACATCCCGTTCAGGTTCACGTTAACGGTCTGATACCAATCATCCAGAGCAATTTCGTCAATCGTTCCGCCGGGCGCAAAGATACCCGCATTGTTGAACAGCACATCCAACCGGCCCGCCTGCCGCATAAAGCGGTCAAACGCCTGTTGCACGGCCGTGGGGTCGGTGACGTCGGCGATCAATGTGATCGCCTGCGGATTGCGTCCGGCAACTTCGGCCAGCGCGTCGCCCCGACGGGCCAATAGTCCTACGGTCCATCCCTTGGCCAGGAAAAGCTCTGCAGTCGCCCGGCCAATGCCCGAGCTTGCTCCGGTGACGATGATCGAACTCATGTTGTCTCAGCCTCCAATGTCAGTGTCGCAGCCGGTTTTGCGCGCAGATCATCAACCCGCAGTGGATAGGTGGGTTTGGACAGGCGATTGCGCACGACCCAGATCAACCGTTCCTGCGCCCGTGTGATCGCCACATAGGCCAAACGCTTCCACAGAGGCTGACCAGCCTCCACCCGCCCCATGCGGGCTGCTACATAGATGTCAGGGGCAAAGACCTGAACCGTGTCCCATTGAGAACCCTGCGCTTTGTGGATCGTCACTGCTGCACCATGCAGAAACGTGGCTCCCATCCGCGCGGCAAAGGGAATGAACGGCTCTTCCTCGTCCGGTTTTTCGATCTTGACGATGGACGCTGCGCTGACCTGCGGATCTTCGGCGCCCATCACGTGCAGACGCGAGAACCCCGCCTTGCGTCCGGGCTCCAGATAGATCACCTGCGCGCCCTTGATCAAGCCGCGCGCCTCAAGATCCAGACGTTTTTTGCGATGCTTCAGCGGCAGCTCCAGCCCGTCGCAGATCAGTGGTTCCCCTTCCAACAGTTCTTCTTCGGGCGCTCCATGAACCGTGCGAAACGCATTGATCAGACGTATTCGGGTGGCATTGCGCCAGACCAGAACCGGACTACGCGCCATCAGGTCAACTTCGACCCGTTGGCCCCAAACAACTCTTTCATCTCTTTTGGAAGTGTCTTCGATCATTCGCTCGAAATCATGAAATTCCAGCTGCGGGTCGGCCAGAGCATGAGCTAGATCAAGGATCGGGTTGTCCGCCTCCTGCCGGTGAATGCGTTGCAATTCGAGCTTTCGCGGTTCCGGCAAACCGTCAAAGACCATCGCCCCGGATTGATTGACTGGCGCCAATTGGGCCGGGTCGCCAAACAGCAGAAGGGTTGGAAAAATCTCCTTTAGGTCCTCAAATTGCCGGTCGTCCAGCATCGAGGCCTCGTCCACAAACCCAATGTCCAACGGCTCGTCCCGCCGTTTCCATCCAGTGATGAAATCTGACCCGCGCAGCCCTGCGGCAGCGAGGGCACCGGGGATCGACTTGTTCTTTTCGTAAAATGCAGCCGCTCGGGCCAAAGCCTCCTCGGTCAACCCCTCGACCTCGGGCTTTTCGCCGTTTCCGGCCAGCCATTCTGCAATACGCTCGTACTCCGGATCATAAACCGGCGTGTAGAGTATCCTGTGGATTGTGGTCGCCGGGACACCACGCAACCGTAAAACGCTCGCGGCTTTGTTTGTTGGAGCAAGGATCGCAAGCGTTCTGCGATCACGGTTCTTGCGGCTTTCAAAGTCTCCAGAAACGATTTGAACCCCTGCCTGTTCCAAAGCTTTGAACAGCTCTGCCAAAAGCAGGGTTTTTCCCGAACCTGCCTTGCCAACGACGGCCATGACGCCGGTGTCGCCACCCGCAGGAGGTTTCAATAGCGCTTCGTCTTCGAGGTCGATACCTGAACTTCGCAACAGATCGGCCACCGCATCAAATGCGGTTGCCTGGTCTTCCGAAAAAACGACAGGAGATTGGGTCATGTCGTGACCCTATAGGCAGCTATCCTCTATCACCAGATACCCTGCCGTTGTTTTCCACAGATTATCCTGTCTTTGCAAATCGTGACGTGTGTACGTGCCCAAAAGCACTGTTAAACCATAACTTTGAAAGTGCTGGTGAAATGCCCGCCCGCTTCGCGACCCGTTCTCGCGCCTCAGATGCGAACTCCCACAGGCCAACCGATATCCGCTCCCTGCCTGTCCCTTCGGAGCCAAGTACTTCGGGCGATGAACCAATGGCTTTGTAGATCCGCACCATGCGGGCATCAAAAACGCCTGCGAAGTGGCGAATACCAAAGCCTGTCATGATTTCACCTCCACCCAGCATAAGGGCCGCGGCCACATTTGGACTGGCCGTTCGCGCCAGGCAAAAACGGGTACATTCCCAAATCAGAGGGCTGCATATCGGTGCCCCACCCGTCAGATGTCCAAAAACCTCGTTGACCATGACTGGCCCGGTTGTTGGAAGGAAGCGCATTGATCCGCCATGACGCCCATCTGCTTCCTCCCAAATGACATAAAGAGGGTTCAGGTCATCGTATTGATCGCGCTCATAGCCCTCGCCATCAACCGACACATCCCAACCAAGTCGGGTTTTGAACTGATCCGCGCGATCGCGGAACATGGAATCGGTCAATTTGGGAAATCGGTCCAATTCATCTGCATAAACGTAGCGCAACATTTGCGGGTCCCCTTTCTGTCCGTCGATGGAACAAAGGGAGTACAGAGCAATGGTTAACATCTGGTCAGGATGGCGAACGATGCTCTAAACCACGATTAAGCCTCGGCTCATTGCTGTTGCTATCGCATGGGTTGTGTTCAGCGCACCTAATTTGAACCGGGCACTTTCAATGTACACTCGTAAGGTGTGTTCGGATATCGACAGAGAATGGGCTACTTGGGCCCTGTTGTATCCCATGGCCAACAAGGTCATGGCGTCCACTTCGCGCGGCGAGAGTGAACGCGCTTGCTCCGGCTGCCTGCCGGTCTCAAAGTCCAGTGCTTTACGATTAAAGTAGTGTGCGACTAGCAAAAGGTCTCGGCCATAGGTTTGTATAAACGCTGCCCATTCGTCGTCGTCGCAACTGTGATTTGCAGTGAACAGGGCAAATTGCCCTTTGGGTCCTCGAATTGGAATCGAATACCCTTGGTTTCCGACATTATGCTTCAGCGCATCATCCAACATTGCCTTTGCTGCTTTGCCAGACCAATCCATCCGCTTCCAGTCAACCGGATGGAAACGTTGGAAACACCCTATGATTACAGGGTCGATACGGTGATAATTCTGCTGAATATAGCGTTGAACCCATTCATCGGAATAGGTCCCACAACCGTATTGCTCCCCGGCGCTGTCGACCCAATGGTAAACAACATGGCGGACAGCCAAAACATCCCTCAATGCTTCGGAAACGACTTGTAGATCTTCAAGCCCGCTGGAAGCGTCCAATGCCTCCAATATCTGATCCAAACTGACCGTTTTCCCCATTCGCGCGCGTACGAGCCTCTTCTTTCTGGGACGCTATTTCAACAGCAGCAATCAGCGTGGTGTCATCCAGCTGATCCGCAAGCTTTCCCAGCCCGTTCGCGGAAGCGAAGTTCTTGAGATCCGCCAGAACGTCCAAAATCCAGTCATTGTGCGCCATCAGAGTCTCTCCGAAACAGTTAACGATAGGTTAACACAACTATAGCATGTGCGATTTGTGTTAGGAAATTCACTTCTTTCTACTCCCCATAAACAGCGAGGTCGAGATTCTTAACCTACTGAAACGGTGAATGTCGCCTTCCAACACAAAGAAACCCGCGAACCACAGTGGTGATTCGCGGGCCAGTTTGTCAGCTAGATTCTGCAGTTAGGGTTAACTGCCTGCTTCCAGAACCTCTTCCAATGTGCGCAAGCCAGTCTTGGGCGACTGAACCAGTACGGACATGTTGCCCGGCAGGTGCTCGTTGCGACGCATCTTCATGTGTGCTTCAGGCAGTTCGTCCCAAGTAAAGACTTCGGACATGCACGGATCAAGGCGTCGCTCGACCATCAGCTGGTTTGCCGCGGATGCCTGCTTGAGGTGCGCAAAGTGCGAGCCCTGCAGACGCTTCTGGTGCATCCACATGTAGCGCACGTCCAAGGTCAGATTGTAGCCGGTGGTCCCGGCGCAGATCACAACCATACCGCCTTTTTTCACAACAAAGGTTGAAACCGGGAATGTGCTTTCGCCGGGGTGTTCAAACACCATGTCGACGTTCACGCCTTTGCCGGTGATGTCCCAGATCGCTTTGCCGAACTTGCGGGCCTCTTTGAACCACTCGGCATACTCCGGAGTGTTCACTGTGGGCAGTTGGCCCCAGCAGTTAAAATCTTTGCGGTTCAGAACGCCCTTGGCACCCAGCCCCATGACAAAATCACGTTTGCTTTCGTCCGAGATCACACCGATGGCGTTGGCACCTGCGGTGTTGATCAACTGGATCGCATAAGAACCCAGACCGCCCGAAGCACCCCAAACCAGAACGTTCTGGCCTGGTTTCAGATCGTGCGGCTCGTGACCGAACAGCATGCGGTATGCAGTTGCCAGGGTCAGGGTGTAGCAAGCGGCCTCTTCCCAGGTCAGATGCTTGGGGCGCGGCATCAGCTGCTGAGCCTGAACGTTGGTGAACTGAGCGAACGAACCATCGGGGGTTTCGTAGCCCCAGATACGCTGGCTGTCTGAGAACATCGGGTCGCCACCGTTACAATGCTCGTCGTCGCCGTCATCCTGATTGCAGTGGATGACAACTTCGTCACCAACTTTCCAGCGGGTCACTTTCGAACCCACGGCCCAGACGATACCTGCAGCGTCGGAACCAGCAATGTGGTAGGGCTGCTTGTGGACGTTGAACATGCTGATCGGAATACCAAGCGACGCCCAGACCCCGTTGTAGTTCACGCCAGCTGCCATCACCAGGACCAACACTTCGTGACTGTCGAGCACAGGCACATCGACGACTTCAACCTGCATCGCCTTGTTGGGCTCGCCTTCGCGTTCCTGACGGATCGCCCACGCGTACATTTTCTTGGGCACATAGCCCATAGGGGGATTTCACCCACTTCGTAGAGGTCTTTTTCAGGCGCCTCGTACGACGCGATACCGCCGTTAGTGTCCAAAGCCATATCGGCCTCCTTTTTCTAAATCTCGCCGCAACGCAGAATCGCGGGCTTGAAAATGAAATACAAATGGCCGCGCAACATTGCAACACCATTTAGACGCTTTTTGTAATTTTATGACCCTGCGATCGCAGCATGATCCTTTGCATCCGCAGCATCATTTAGGCCATCAGGCTGCAACAAGTGATCGACAGACGCCGCATAATACCTCAGCAGGTCCGGCCTTTCAGAACCGACGAGATAGACATCGTTCTGCTTGACAAGAATTCGCCGATCCGTGAGCTGTGCCAATCCTTCGTCAATCAGGGCTGCGACCTCGGTCGGGGAGAGATCAGAATTTAGCTCGATCAAAGCCCGCTCAATATCCTCGCGTTTCATTGGGCCATTTCTGTTGATCTGCCAAGACACAAATGGGATCGGCAGAACCGGCACTGCGCTTCCAATGCGAGACATCAATTCGCGCGCCAGGGGGATAGTCAGATCCTCGTCCGTGCTGTTTTGAAAATTGAGCAGTGACAATGGTTCGCCATATCGTACGGCCGCATATCCGAACCGTTTGTATCGCCCGGTAATCCGACGCCAGATCTGTTTCAGTACCCACCCCATGATAACGCCGATCCGTGCGCGAAATCGCCGCTCGGCTCGGTTCGCCGCCGTGGTCAAAATCGTATCTTCAAGCACACGGTCATAGTTCAGGGCAACAGGAACAAAAACGACATCGCGTTTTTGCGGGTCGCTTCCATCTATGATGTATTTCAACAGCCCCAGCTTGGGGCGCCCCAGCGTGCCGTTTAGGCTCAACCCACCTTCCGGAAACATGGCCTGGGTCACCCCAGCCTCGGTCGCGTGGCGTACGTAGCAGGCCAAGACCTGCCGATAAAGGTCGCTGCCTGATTTGCGGCGAATGAAATAGGCTCCCATGGCTCGGATCAAACGACTGAGCGGCCAGACCCGCGCCCATTCACCCACAGCATAGGACAAGGCGGACCGTTGCGCCGCCAGATACGTGATCAGCACATAGTCCATGTTGCTGCGGTGGTTCATAACAAAGACGACAGTGGCATTCGGGTCGATGCCTTTGATGGCTGCTTCGTTTTGGTAGTCCAGACGCACATTATAGAATGCATTGCTCAGAAACCGCGCCAACCTGATCGCAAAGCTGAAATATGTAAAAGCCGAGAAAGACGGCACGATCTCACGCGCGTACCCGCGGGCCTTTTCGAATGCCACCGCCTCGGGGATGCCCTCTGCGTCTGCATGATCGCGTACGGCCTGCCCCACCTGAGGATCATGAATCAACCGCTGGATCATGTCGTGTCGACGAGCCAATTTGAACGGCTGGATCGGACGCTCAAGGCGTTTGTTCAAACGAGCAACAGCGCGCTCGAGTCGATGACGAAAAAACCAGCGGACAGATGGGAATAGAAAATGCGAGGCAAAGGTGACCGCAGCGAACAGCACGATCAGGACAAAAAGCCAAAGCGGGAGTTCTACGGTCTGCGTCATTTGCGCAACCTGCCACTAATTTGCTCATGCCACAATCCACTCGCGTTACAACACCTCGCCGCAACGCAGCGAATTGACATGTGCTGAAAATTACGATTTAGAACTCATCAACGAAATATTATTGCCCACCCGACTCGAGAGGCCCACCATGACGCAGACGCAGAAAGATCGCCCCTGGCTTATCCGTACGTATGCCGGTCACTCCACCGCAACAGCATCGAATGCGCTTTATCGCAGCAACCTGGCCAAGGGTCAGACCGGCCTTTCGGTTGCCTTCGATCTGCCGACTCAAACCGGTTACGATAGCGACCATGTGTTGGCGCGTGGTGAGGTCGGCAAGGTCGGTGTACCGGTCTCGCACCTGGGCGACATGCGTGCCTTGTTCGACCAGATCCCGCTGGAGCAGATGAACACCTCGATGACAATCAACGCCACTGCGCCGTGGCTGTTGTCGCTCTATATTGCTGTGGCCGAGGAGCAAGGCGCGGATATCTCGAAGTTGCAGGGCACCGTTCAAAACGACCTGATCAAAGAGTATCTGTCGCGTGGCACCTATGTGTGCCCGCCAAAGCCGTCGCTCAAGATGATCGCGGATGTGGCTGAATATTGCTACACCAACGTGCCGAAATGGAACCCGATGAACGTGTGTTCCTATCACCTCCAAGAAGCAGGCGCGACGCCTGAGCAGGAACTGGCCTTTGCTCTGGCCACCGCAATCGCCGTGTTGGATGAACTGCGCCCACGCGTTCCGGCCGAGGACTTCCCGGCGCTTTGCGGCCGTATCTCGTTCTTTGTGAACGCGGGCATCCGCTTTGTCACCGAGATGTGCAAAATGCGCGCATTCGTGGATCTGTGGGATGAGATTTTGGTTGAACGGTACGGAGTGACCGACCCGAAGTCGCGCCGGTTCCGCTATGGCGTACAAGTAAATTCGCTTGGCCTGACCGAACAGCAGCCGGAAAACAATGTTTACCGCATTCTGATCGAAATGCTGGCCGTGACCCTGTCGAAAAAAGCCCGTGCTCGTGCTGTGCAGCTGCCAGCATGGAACGAAGCGCTTGGCCTGCCCCGCCCGTGGGACCAGCAGTGGTCTATGCGGATGCAGCAGATCCTGGCCTATGAAACCGACTTGCTGGAGTTTGACGATCTGTTCGATGGCAACCCAGCAGTCGACGCCAAGGTCGAAGAACTGAAAGACGGGGCACGTGCCGAGCTGGCAAACCTGGATTCTGATGGGGGCTGTTGCCTCGATTGAATACATGAAGTCGCGCCTGGTGGATTCCAACGCCGAACGCCTGAACCGGATTGAGCGCAACGAGACCGTCGTTGTTGGCGTGAACAAATGGACGCAGGGCGAACCCTCGCCGTTGCAGACCGAAGACGGCGGCATCATGGTTGTCGATCCGGCAGTTGAGCAAGAACAGATCGGTCGACTGGAAGAATGGCGCAGCCAGCGCGATGACGTTGCTGTTACTGCCGCTCTAACCGCCCTGCGCGAAGCTGCCCGTTCTGGCACAAACGTCATGGAACCATCAATTGCTGCAGCCAAGGCCGGTGTCACCACTGGAGAATGGGCTGAAGAGATGCGCAAAGCTTATGGCACTTACCGTGGCCCGACGGGTGTTTCAGGCTCGGTATCGAACAAAACCGAAGGGCTCGACGACATCCGGTCGCGCGTGGATGCGGTCAGCGACCAATTGGGGCGGCGCCTTAAGTTTCTTGTCGGCAAACCCGGCCTGGACGGGCATTCCAATGGCGCCGAACAGATCGCGTTCCGCGCGCGTGATTGCGGCATGGACATCTCGTACGAGGGCATCCGCCTGACGCCCGAAGAAATCGTCACCGCAGCAATTGACGACGAAGCTCACGTAATAGGTTTATCAATCTTGTCCGGTAGTCATCTGCCATTGGTCGAAGACGTATTGCACCGCATGAAAGCTGCTGGTCTCAATGACGTGCCACTTATTGTAGGTGGAATTATTCCAGATGAAGACGCCGATAGATTGAGATCAATGGGGGTATCGAAAGTCTATACTCCAAAGGATTTTGAACTCAATACGATCATGTCAGACATTGTAACACTTGCAGATCCCAAAGAAATCGCAGCTGAATAATCCAAAACCCGCCTAATTTGTAATTTGTCGCTGAAATGCGTCTAGAAAATCATTATGGTGGCGCTCTGTGCGCCATCTTTTGGCGTTCTATAAAATAGGAGTTGGGATCTATGGGAATCGATCTAAGTTCAATGTCACGAAAAGACCTGCTTGAATTGCGGTCAAATGTCGAAGTTGCTCTCAGAGAAGCAGAAGGAAGAGAGCGCCGTGAAGCGTTGGCTGCCGCCGAAAAGGCCGTTGCCGAATTCGGGTTTTCATTAGCTGAATTGTCACCTGAAGGTAAAAAGGGCGGAAAATTGGGGAAAGCTGCTCCGAAATATCGCAATCCCGCCAATCCAGAGCAAACCTGGTCTGGCCGCGGACGCAAACCACAGTGGATTCACGACGCCTTGACATCGGGTGCTGATATTTCAGATCTAGAAATCTGAGAATAGGTTTTCAGCAATGACAATTCACATTGGCGCTAAATCCGGTGAAATCGCAGAAACAGTTCTTTTGCCCGGAGATCCATATCGAGCGAAATGGGCGGCTGAAACATTTCTATCGGACATAAAACTGGTTAACGAAGTTCGCGGAATGTTGGGGTATACCGGGACTTGGAAAGGCCAGCGCGTCACCATTCAGGGAAGCGGCATGGGAATGCCTTCGCTGTCGATTTATGTCAACGAGTTGATCCGGGATTATGGAGCCAAGACACTGATCCGCATCGGATCCTGTGGTGGAATGCAGGAAAAAGTTGCGGTCAGGGATGTCATCCTGGCAATGACGGCCACGACGCTTAGCACGCCTTCGCGTGGGATCTTCAAAGAGGTGAACTTTGCGCCCTGTGCGGATTGGTCCCTGCTGCGGTCGGCAGCCGATGCCGCGCACGCCAAGGGCACGACAACGCACATCGGCGGGATCTACTCCTCGGATGTGTTTTATGATGAGCGGCCAGATCTCAACGAACAGATGGTGCGTCACGGCATCCTGGGTGTTGAGATGGAAGCAGCTGAACTCTACAATCTCGCAGCCCGCCACGGCTGTCGGGCGCTGGCCGTTTTGACCGTGTCAGATCACTTGTTGACAGGCGAGGCGCTTCCCAGCGAACAGCGTGAACGCAGCTTTGGCGATATGGTAGAAATCGCGCTTGAAGCCTCCTTTGCAGAGGTGCTTTAACTTTCTGGTGTTGCTGCAATTCCTGGGTGTGACATGCGTGCACCAAGCGTGCACTACCCGTGCACCGGCGGATGCACCCTTGAACATGACACAACACGCCGGGCGAAAGTTAAACCTTCGCCCGGTGCTTTCACACATTGGTCTCATGTGTAAAAAAACAAAACTGTTACCTCGCCCTTGTTAAGACGCTATCCCAATCAACATTGTGACTGACGGAGGGGGCGCTCCCGCCCGTCGTCGATGTTTCTGACGAAAAACCTCCTCCCGTTGGGCCCGGCCTCGCTGCGCTCGGCGGCACAGTCGCCAACCAAAGGTGTTTAGGTATGCCGCGTTCGCAACAGGCGGGACCGCGCCGAGCCAGAGGCGAGGTGCCCGGCCCAAGGCCGCCAGCGGTGCCGACGCAGTCGGGATCGCGTGGGCGCGGGAGCCGTTCGAGTTTGGCACCCTTGGGTTCCTATTTAGCAGGATTACACAGACGCCAGTTCCCAAGAAAACCGGCACTATCCCCTGCCATGGCTTCCGTCATAGCGGTTGGGGCCTGGGCTGCTCCATCCTTCCAGCGCCCCTTCTTTCGGGGCAAAAACTTCGACCAAAAGCGGATAGCAAGAGGCTGCATCCGAAGAATGCTCCGAAGAACAATCCCCACCAGGGCAGGCACTTAGGTTGCCCAAGAGGTCGATTTCCGCAAAAAACTCCAGATAGTCACCGGGCTGCACGGGCGAAGCTTTCATAAAATACTGTCCGGTGTCGCGGGTGAACCCGGTACACATGAACACGTTGAGCACATCATGCACCAGCGGCTCAGCCTCTTTCAAAGGCACGCCCAGATAATCGGCCAAGGATCGGGTCAGATTTGAATGGCAGCAGTGGTGGTATTGGGTGCCTGCCAGCAGGTTGCCGGTATAGGGATCACAGCGGGTGCCGATTACGTCGTGAACCGAACCGCCAAACTCGTCGATCCCATACCAACCAAGCGTGTCCTCGATGATCGTAGCCATCGGGCGCATGTCAGGGAAACTGCTCCACATACGTTCACCGGTTGTGATGTGGGTGCCATGCAGCGCTCGGGTCTTGCCGGAATAGAAACGCTCGGTCACGTCGTTCAGGTTGTGCAGGTTCAAATCCCCCACCTGCGGTCCCTCGACCGAGGAGATGCGAAAGAAATGGCCCGCAGGCACGGTAAAACATCGCGCATCGCGGGCGGGCACAAGGACCTCGTCGATCTTGACCGCACTCTCGCGTGCGGCGCGATAAAGCTCCACTGGCGGCTCGGGCAACGTCTCGGGTGGGTAACAGATCACTGGTGCAATGGCGCGACGGGCGGCTGCGTCCGCTGGGGGTGTTGTCATTTTGGCATCTCCTCTTGCCTGATAGATGGGCACGATAGGCAGGGCAGATGCAAGAGGTCAGCTTGGGCGTCGAGCATTGCACTGGCGCGGTTGATCGGTGCCCAGAACCTCGGCTCCGCAGGATGCGCAGCGCCAAAGCCCTTTGGCCCGACTTTGCCGCCATCTGCAATTGCGGCTGAGCATCGAGGTCTTGGTGCGCCAGATGAAATAGGCAAGTACCATCAGCGTAAGTGGAAGAAGCAAGATCAGCATGCCATGGGCTTAACGTATCCGACCTGCAATCGAAACGCCCTTAGCCTACGTCTATGCCTGTCGTACAATGCGGTGGCGCGCCGCGCACAGCGCGGCGCTAGGCCCAACGGGAGGAGGTGTTTCGTCAGAAACATCGACGACGGGCGGGAGGGCTCTCTGTCTGTCTTTGCATCCTGAGAAACGCTCTGGATCAACCGATGATCATGTCCCCGGCCAGCCCCAAGGCAAACCCGCAGACAGCCCCCAGTGCGGGTGACCAGTCACCGGACACGTGGGCCTCGGGTGCAATATCTTGAAACAACAGATACAGGATACCGCCAGCTGCAAAGATCATAATCGCGCCAAGCGTTTCCGGGTCGGTTGACAGAAATTGGAACCCTATTGCCGCGCACAAAGGGCCAAGGGCCGCGAGGCCGATGAAGATCAACAGGATCTGCCAGCCAGGCACTTGGCCCCGTGACCAGATTTCGCGAAAGGCGGAAAACCCCTCGGGCAGATTCTGCAAGAATATCATCGCCGCCAGCAGCTTTGCCGTGGCTGACTCGGTCGTAAGCAGCGCGCCAAGGGCCATCGCTTCGGGCAGGAAGTCCAACAACATCGCCAGCAACAACGCACCGCTGCCCCCTGCTCGTGCCAGCACCTTGTCTACGACGTAGAAGCTGACGCCACCTGCCACCAGCAATGGGATCGCAAGGGTGACGGGCAGCGCTTCGGCACCGCGGGGCACCAGAACCAGCGCAACGGCTGACAGCAGCGCGCCACCACCAAAGGCGGTCACGGCATGCACGATGCGGGATTGGATGCGTGTGTCGCGCACATGTTCATAGCGTGCAAACAGCCCCCCAAGGGGCATGGCCAGTCCTGCGAAAGTGGCCAATAGCAAGGCGTAAGTCAGATCGCTCATTGTTTGATCTAAGTCGGAATTTCAGTCTTTGCCAAGCCAGCAATCCCGGATCACCCCTTCAATCTCTTAATCGGTCCGCTTGCTCAGCCGCCAGAGCTGCTGCACACTCAAGACTGGAGCAGGGTCTGCCGACAGAAACCCAATCGCGGCACCATGGTTTGGGAGGAGTGCCATGACATCCAAGACAACAAGTTCCGCACCACAGGACAATCAGCCCCCAGAGCAAAACACGCTGCCAGGGATCAACCCTATCAAGGCCGCTGATGTCATCGCGTCGCTCAAAGCCGGGATGTCGGACTTTCTGGCGCGCCCCGTCATGAGCGGATTCTTTGGTCTGTTCTACGCCATCTTTGGCATCCTCTTTGTGTGGTGCCTGCTCTGGCTCGACCAGATATGGGTGATCATTCCTGCCATCGCTGGCTTTCCGCTGGTGGCGCCCTTTGCCGCCGCCGGGCTGTATGAGATGTCGCGCCGGTTGCAGACCGGGCAGAGTTTCGGTTGGGCTGATATCCTGACCGTGGTTGCCGATCAACGCAGGCGTGAAATGGGCTGGATGGCTTTTGTTACCCTGTTCATGTTCTGGATATGGATTTACCAGGTTCGGCTTTGGCTAGCCATTATCCTGAAGGATACGTCCTTTTCCGGTTTGAGCGGGTTTCTTGAGGTCGTGTTTTTCACACCTGAGGGGTGGCTGTTTCTGGCGGTCGGTACCTGTGCAGGGGCCCTGCTGTCAGCTGCCCTGTTCACGGTGACCGTCATCGCCATGCCGATGTTGCTGGACCGCGAGAGCGATTTCATTTCGGCCATGCTGACATCCATACGCGTGGTCAAGGAAAGCCCTGTTGTCATGCTGGGATGGGCCGCAGTCATTACCGTGACGTTGCTGGTGTCGATGGTTCCGGCGTTTCTGGGCCTGATCTTAACCTTGCCTGTTCTTGGGCACACCACGTGGCACCTGTATCAGCGGGCCGTGATGCCCGCTGAAAGCTAAAGGCGCATTCTGCAAACAACAAAGGCCGACCCAAAGGTCGGCCTGTTGGAAAACCGTTGCGCGCTGACTTAGACGGCGCGGTCGACCATCATCTTTTTGATCTCTGCGATGGCCTTGGCCGGGTTCAGACCCTTGGGGCAGGTCTTGGCGCAGTTCATGATGGTGTGGCAGCGATAGAGCTTGAAGGGATCTTCGAGCTCGTCCAGACGCTCGCCTGTTGCCTCATCGCGAGAGTCGATGATCCAGCGATAAGCGTGCAGCAGGGCCGCGGGACCGAGGTAGCGGTCGCTGTTCCACCAGTAGCTGGGGCAGGATGTCGAGCAGGACGCGCACATCACGCATTCATACAAGCCATCGAGTTTCTTGCGGTCGTCGATCGACTGCTTCCACTCTTTGGCCGGACGGTTGGTTTTGGTTTCCAGCCACGGCATGATTGACGCGTGCTGCGCATAGAAATGCGTCAGGTCCGGGATCAGGTCCTTGACCACCTCCATGTGGGGCAGCGGATAGATTTTCACGTCGCCCTTGATCTCGTCCATGCCATAGATACAGGCCAGCGTGTTGATCCCGTCGATGTTCATCGCGCAGGACCCACAGATGCCTTCGCGACACGAGCGGCGGAAGGTCAGGGTCGGGTCGATCTCGTTCTTGATCTTGATCAGCGCGTCCAGAACCATGGGGCCGCAGGCGTCCATGTCCAGGAAGTAGGTGTCCACACGCGGGTTCTGACCATCATCCGGGTTCCAGCGATAAATCTTGAACTTGCGGATGTTGGTGGCGCCTTCGGGCTTGGGCCAGGTTTTACCCGTGGTGATGCGCGAATTCTTGGGGAGGGTCAGTTGTACCATTTCTCTCTCCTTAGAATGTCCGCGCCTTGGGCGCGATTTTCTTGAGGCTGATGCCACCTTCGGCTTCGGTCGACAGCGGATCGGTGATCACCGGGCGATAGCTGAGATCGCATTTGGTGCCGGTCTCGTCGATGCGGCTGACAGTGTGCACGCGCCAGTTTTCATCGTCACGCTCGGTGTGATCCTCGTGCGCGTGGGCGCCGCGGCTTTCCTTGCGGGCCTCGGCGCTGACGATGGTGGCAAGCGCCGATGGCATCAGGTTGGTCAGTTCCAGCGTTTCCATCAGGTCCGAGTTCCAGACCAGAGATTGGTCGGTGACCTTCACATCGCCCATCTTGCCGGCGATTTCGGTCATCGCATCGACGCCCTCGGCCATGGTTTTGGCGGTGCGGAACACGGCCGCGTCGCGCTGCATGGTTTTCTGCATTTCCAAACGCAAATCAGCGGTCGGGATCGCACCCTTGGCGTAGCGCAGGCTGTCAAAGCGTTCAAAGACCTTTTCGACCTTGTCGGCGGATGCCTGAGGTACGGCCGCGTTGGGGTCAACAACCTCGCCCGCCTTGATGGCGGAGGCGCGGCCAAAGACCACGAGGTCGATGAGCGAGTTCGAGCCCAGACGGTTGGCACCATGGACCGAGGCACAACCCGCCTCGCCCACGGCCATCAGGCCCGGAACGATGCCGGTTGGGTTTTCTTCGGTCGGGTTCAGAACCTCGCCCCAGTAGTTGGTCGGAATGCCGCCCATGTTGTAGTGAACGGTGGGCAGAACCGGGATCGGTTCCTTGTTCACGTCAACACCGGCAAAGATCTTGGCGCTTTCCGAAATGCCCGGCAGGCGTTCGGCCAGGGCTTCAGCTGGCAGGTGGCTGAGGTTCAGGTGGATGTGGTCACCCTCGGCGCCCACACCGCGGCCTTCGCGGATTTCCATGGTCATGGACCGGCTGACATAGTCACGCGGTGCCAGGTCTTTGTACTGGGGCGCGTAACGCTCCATGAACCGCTCACCTTCGGAGTTTGTCAGGTAACCGCCCTCGCCCCGTGCACCTTCCGTGATCAGGCAGCCCGAGCCGTAGATGCCGGTTGGGTGGAATTGCACGAACTCAAGATCCTGCATCGGCAGGCCCGCGCGCATCACCATACCGCCACCGTCGCCGGTGCAGGTATGGGCCGAAGTGGCGCTGAAGTACGCACGGCCATAACCGCCCGTGGCCAGTACGACCATTTTGGCGTTGAAGACGTGCATGGTGCCGTCATCCAGCTTCCAGCAGACGACGCCCTGACATTGGCCGTCATCGCTCATCAGCAGGTCGATGGCGAAATATTCGATGTAGAACTCGGCGTTGTTTTTCAGCGACTGACCGTAAAGCGTGTGCAGGATCGCGTGGCCGGTGCGGTCGGCAGCGGCACAGGTGCGCTGCACGGCGGGGCCTTCGCCAAATTCTGTAGTGTGGCCGCCGAACGGGCGCTGATAGATCTTGCCCTCTTCGGTGCGCGAGAACGGAACGCCGTAGTGTTCCAACTCATAGACCGCCTTGGGGGCTTCGCGCGCCAGATATTCCATCGCGTCGGTGTCACCCAGCCAGTCCGAACCTTTGACGGTGTCGTACATGTGCCACTGCCAGTGGTCGGGACCCATATTCGAGAGCGAGGCGGCGATGCCGCCCTGTGCCGCAACCGTGTGCGAGCGGGTCGGGAACACCTTGGTCACGCACGCGGTGCGCAGGCCTTGTTCGGCCATGCCAAGAGTTGCACGCAGACCTGCACCACCTGCGCCTACGACAACGACGTCGTAATCGTGGGTTTCATATTCATATGCTGCTGTCATTGTTCTAAATCCTTACCGCGCGTCTCAGAGGGCGAGTTTCACGAGCGCAAATAGCCCGGCAACCATCAGCGTGTAGCCAAAGCCCCACATCGCCACGAGCGTGACCTTTTCCGCGACACCGTGGATGTAATCCTCGATCGCTTCCTGTGCCTCGTACATCAGCTGCTGCAGGCCGACGATCAGCGTCAACGCTACAACGATTGCCGGGAACGGGCGTCCAAAGTAGGCGACGACCTCGGCATGGGTTCCGCCAATTCCAGCGCCAACGGTGAAGATGAAGAGCGGGACAAGGATGGTCAGCAACATGGCGCGGACCATGGTGTTCCAATGCCCTTGAGTTCCGGATTTGCCTGCACCCAGGCCTTGCGCGCGTTTACGGTCGGTCAGATATCGCATTTGCCAGCCTCCTTACACCAGAACTGCGGTCAAAATGGCGAGGATCGTGGCACCAACAAACATGCCCATGCCCAGCTTTTCGGACACCTCGACATCCAGGCAATAGCCAAAGTCCCAGAATACGTGCCGCAACCGACCGAGGGTGTGATACCAGAGACCCCAGGTCGTGAAGAACAGGATGAGATCGCCAAACCAGCTGCGCAGGAAGCCGTCGATCTGCGCAAAGGCGGCCTCGGACGAGGCGGCGGCCAACAACCACCAGACAAAGAGCAAGGACACAGCGAGAACACCCAACCCGCTGATGCGGACCATGATAGACGAGATAGACGTCATCTGAGGGCGATAGATCATAATGTGCGGCGAGAGCGGGCGGTTGCCCCGATTGACATCGGCCATGGTGGCTCCTTTCCGGTTGGCTGCGATTGGTTTTACTGTTTTTTGCCGGTCTGTCACGTAGAAGGGGCGTTAAAAGGCGCGGTTTTTTGGCGCGGCAGTGCAGAAATGTGATTATGTGATCACAGCAAACTGATGCGTGATCACAAATAATCAGTATCTGCACGAATGTTAACGATATCGAAGGTATAGTGTTGTGATCACGAATCCTGATCGACTGGCCAGACCCGCGGTTCATCACCCCCAATAGAGCTCTCTCCTCTCGGGCCACTCCCGCCCGTCGTCGATGTTTCTGACGAAACACCTCCTCCCGTTGGGCCCGGCACCGGGCTTTGCCCGGTGCCGGGCCCAAAGCCGTTAGCGGTGCTGACGCAGTCAGGATCGCTCGGGTGCGGGAGTACCCCCTCTGCCAGGTCAAAACGTGGCGTTAATCCAGCGCGGCAGTTTGCTGGGTCACTTCACGCAGCAGTTTCTTTCGAGATCCGCTCGGGGTAATCCAGAAACCCGGCGGCCGAGACGACAAAGGCCCCCTCGCCCACGATCACGTTTTCAAAGAAATACGCCGTCAGGTCGGGTTCGCTTTCTTCGATCGCGATGGCGTTCACTGTGATTCCGGCCGCGCGCAGTTCGGGGTGCACTGTGGTCGGCTCCAGTCCTTCGTTTGAGAACCCGTCGCCCGAAATGTCGATCAGGTGGCGCTTGCAGTCGGGCACCTGGTCAAAGGTATTCATCGTCGCCTGCAACGCCTCGCCGATCGCGGTTGAGAAGTTGCGCCAAACGCGGACGTCCTGTTCGACCGCCACGGCAAAAGCATCGATAGCGTCAAAACTGTCGATCCGGGTCCAGGGTATGGTCACCTGCTGACGCGAGGCCCCGGTCCATTGCACCAGCATCAGACGGCTGTCGCCCCGCACAAGGGCCTCGGAAATGATCGGATCGCGCAAAGCATGGGCCAGGCCATTCATCTGAATGCCGTATTCACGGCTGTCGACCGAGCCTGACACATCCACTGCAAGCGCCAAAGCCAGATCGCAGGCTTGAGCCGGTAGGGTCATGGCCGCAAAGGCCAGAGCTGAGATCGCGGTGCGCCACATGCCCCCACCTTACGAGAGGCAGCAACAATGTCACGTCACGAACACATCATTTTTTGTCAGGACGATAGACCAGGATTTCGTTGCGATACGCGCCATCTTGAATGCGAAAGAACGTATGGCCGACTTCGTCGAACCCGTTACGGGCATAAAAGGCACGCGCCCGGGTGTTTTCCGCATTCACCATCAGCCATGGCTGAGCTGCTCCAAGATCGGAACAGATGTCCAGTCCGCGCTGTAACAGCGCCTGTCCGATCCCATGCCCGCGGTGTCGAGGTTGCAAGTAGAGCGTAGCGATTTCAACGTCCGAACAGCCCGACACCTCGGCCGGTTTGCCCTGGCTGATGCGGATGAACCCGTCGATGCCATCGCCGCGTTCCGACACCACAATGTGCTCCTTTGGGTTTGCGATCAGGGCGCGAAAGGCGTCCGGTGTCAGGTTTTCAAACACGTAGTCGGCAAAGAAACCTGACACGCCGTCGCGCAGGTAGGTGCCGACCCAGACTTCGATGGCGACAGCAGCGAGGCTTGAAGCATCGTCCACATGCGCGCATCGCAAGTTCATTCGGGGGCCCAAGCGGCTAGGTTGTCAGCAAATTCGGTACACATGGTGATCTCTCGAGCTTGGGGGTCGTAGTAGGCGTTGGGTTCGCCGCAGGGTTGGACCGAGACGATCAGGTCATCGGGCAGTTTGAAGTCCTGGTTCAGCGCTTCGACTTCGGCCTCGATTAACTGGGCGGTAAACTCGCCGCCGTCGGATTCGATCTCGAACTGGCCTAGGCGGATGGTTTGGGCAGGACGATCCGAGAGGATGTCTTCCAAGGCCGCGCCCCAGCTGTGATTGGCCTGATCGTATTCGTCGGGACAATAGTCGGCTCGGTCGGCAGGCAGACCTAGATCCTCTGCCACGTCCTCGCGCTCATCCGGGTTGGCGCCGAAAAAGATGCAGACAAGGTTGTAATAGCGTTGCAGGTCTGGGCCGTGGACATCCCAATAGGCGGGCAATTCGTTCTCAGCCTCACGCTGTTCCACCTCTCCGAGAAAGCCAAAGGCAGTGCCATAGGCCAGATCAACAGCGCTGTCCTCTTCATAGAGCGCGTCGATGAGGAAGACCGATAGGACGTCTGCTGCATCCTCTTCCTGCCCAAAGATCGGTAGGTCGAGCATGTCGATCAACGCGTGACCCAGCTCGTGATAGAAGATGCCCAAAAGGTTGGCTTCGACATAGGCCTGCGTAGCCTCTTCCGCATCCATTGAGAACTCGGAGGCGACGGGTGAAGTCAACCCGACCAAGAGGCCAGCGGCCAGGATATTGGATTTGAAGCGCGTCATGTGGCGGACGCTATCACAGGCCAATCAGAATGACAGGGTTTCCATCGGTGCCCAGTGGCTAAGCGCGGTCCAGTTGTCTGGATCGAAGGAGAACCAGTGCCCGCCGCCGGTCTGGTCCCACGTGCGGTCGATGGGTTTGTCGGCCAGATCACAGTAGAGCAGCGTACCGACCCCGCCATGACCGCAGAACATGATCCGATCGCCCAGATGGCTGTTCACGGCGCGCCGCACCTCGTCCGCGATGCGGGATTGGGCGTCGATGGCGCGTTCCCAGCCGCGGATGGATTGGTGCGGGGTGGCAAAAAAGGCGTCTGCAGTGGCTTCGAACTCGGGGGCCGAGCAGGTAACCGGTGGCCGAGCGGTCATTTTCGTGCATGCCGGGGCGGACCGTGACCGGCGTGCCGAACCGTGCGGCCAAAGGCCAGGCGGTTTCGAGCGCCTTGCGTTCGGCGCTGGCTATGACCTGCACAGGGGCCTGGGTCAAACGGGCCGCGAGGGTTGCGGTCCGATCAGCCCCGGTCGGGGACAGGCCCCAATCCGCTACGGGGATGGCCGGATCTATGTTGACCTCGGGATGGGTGAGGTAAATCGCGATCCGGCCAGCTTGGGTCATTGCGGCATCAGCGCCCAATAGTCGAGGTCGAGCAGAACGTCGGGCTTGTACTTGTCGTTTTCGTCTTTCAGCTCGAACGGTGCGCCGCCTTTGGTGGCCACCAGACGCAGGCGGATGGCACCGACGCCGGGAGCGGGAGTGTCGGCCTTGTCCAGCACTTCGGTCCAGGCTTTGACGGTGGTGCTCGGCAAAGCAAGGGTTGGCGTGCGCGCCGCCGTTGAGGCCCACGATCATCTGTGCGTTGGCCAGACCGTTGAACGACAGTGCACGCGCCATCGAGATGACGTGACCGCCGTAGATCAGACGCCCGTCGGGGCGGAAGGTTAGGTCGAAGTGTACTTTGGCGGTGTTCTGCCACAGGCGCGTGGCGATCATGTGCTCGGCTTCTTCGATGGTGACGCCGTCGACGTGGTCGATAGTCTCGCCAATCTCGTAATCGCCCCAGCGGTGTGGTTCACCGGCCAGATCGAAGTTGTAGTTCGAAAAATCCAGGCCTTCAGGGATCACAAGCTGGTCGGCGGGAACCACTTTGTTCAGGTCCGGCACAATGGTTTCGGGCGCGGGTGCGTCGAGGTTGTTTTTGCGGACCATCACCCAGCGAACGTATTCCATCACGACCTCGTCGCGCTGGTTCAGACCACGGGTGCGAACATAGACAACGCCGGTCTTGCCGTTGGAGTTCTGCTTGAGGCCGATAACCTCAGATTCCGAGCGCAGCGTATCGCCGGGATAGACCGGCAGCAGCCAACGACCCTCGGCATAACCCAGGTTGGCAACAGCGTTCAGCGAGACATCAGGCACAGTTTTTCCGAAGACGACGTGGAACGCGGCCAGATCGTCGATGGGACTGGCGGGCAGACCGCTGGCCTGGGCAAAGGCATCCGAAGAATAAAGCGCGTGGCGCGCCGGATAGAGCGCGTGATAGAGCGCCCGTTCGCCACCCGAGACGGTGCGTGGCACCGCGTGGGTCAGGACTTGGCCGACAGAGTAGTCTTCGAAAAAGCGGCCGGGGTTGGTTTTTGCCATTATTGCTGTCCTAGTTTCATGTCGGGCGCATAGTCGGCGTCGACCTCTTTGGTGACGGCCTGACCGCAGCGCATGACGTTGTTTTCCTGGTCAAATGCATAGGTGGGATCGCCATACAGCTCCCAGCCTTTGGAAAGCGCCTCGCTTACCTTGTGGCAGAAGGCGGATGTGTCCTCCTCGGTCAGGAGGCGATAAAGTTTGGCCATGGGTTCAGCTCCTTAGCCGGGGAATGGGGATGGGCCGAGCAGCCCGTGGATGTAGCCGATGATGGCCAACAGCACGATAGAGGCGACAAAGAACATGGCGTCCTTGGCCAGTGTTCCGGGTTCGCCCGGGGTCCAGTCGGGTTCGGATTTGTTGATCACGATAACCTCGACCACGGCCCACGCCAGTAGCCCGCCGAACAGGATGATCGAGGCCAGATCGCCGTTGACCAGCAGGTGCGCGAACGCCCAGGCCTTGAAGCCCGCCAGCATCGGGTGGCGAACCTTGTTGAGCAGAAGACCCTTTTGGCTAAGCAGGACTCATCATCCAGATGGCAATCAGCACCAGCAGGTTGTTGATGTGGACCATGAAGCTGGGCGGGGCCCAGACATAGATGAAGTCGGTGGCGCGATAGCCAATCACCATCAGCACGATAGAGGCAACGAGCGCGAGTGAGACGACACCGCGTCCGGCATTGCCCATGGCGGCGCGCTGTTCGGGCATGACCCTCTTAAACAGATGTGGTGCCCACCAAAGGGCCACACCCAAAATCAACAAACCAAAACCCATTGCTTGCTCTCCCCGCTAGCTGGCGCGCCCTGTCAGGATGCCAGGGCTGCGATTGCTTCTGCTTTTGCCAGAATTTCGCGGGCGGTGGCAACGTGCAGGTTTTCCACGATCTTGCCATCGACCACGGCGACGCCCTGACCGGCGGCTTCGGTTTCTTCGAATGCCGTGATCTGGCGGCGGGCGAGGTCGATCTCGGCCTCGGACGGGGCGAAAGCTTCGTTTGTCACGTCGACCTGTGCCGGGTGGATCAGCGTCTTGCCGTCAAAGCCCATGTCGCGGCCCTGTTCGCATTCGGCGCGCAATCCCTCGTCGTCTTTGAACGCGTTATAGACGCCGTCGACGATGATCAGCCCCTCGGCCTTGGCAGCCAGAAGGCACAGACCAAGCGAGGTTTGCAGCGGCAGGCGATCTGGGCGGAAGCGGGTTTGCAGCTC
Source organism: Falsiruegeria sp. JB4-1 (assembly GCF_055693495.1). Classification (NCBI taxonomy): domain Bacteria; kingdom Pseudomonadati; phylum Pseudomonadota; class Alphaproteobacteria; order Rhodobacterales; family Roseobacteraceae; genus Falsiruegeria; species Falsiruegeria sp. JB4-1. The sequence continues at coordinate 1,022,623 of NZ_JBVFTZ010000001.1, read as the reverse complement.
TTTCGCGAGATCGTTGGTGCCCATGACAAAGCCCTGCATCTGCGGGTGGGCCGCAATCGCAGGCGCGTTCAGCATGCCGCGCGGGGTTTCCATCATCGCCCAGATCGGCAGATCGCCGGTAACAGCGGCCAATGCGTCCAGATCATCGGTCGAGCCGACCTTGGGCAGCAGAACCACATCGGCGTCCATGTCTGCCACGGCAGCCGCATCGTCACGGCCCCGGGGCGTGTCGAAGCCGTTGATGCGCACGATCTTGACCCGGTCGCCATAACCGCCAGCCGCCAGAGCCGCCTTGAGCGTTTCACGGGCGTTTTCCTTTTCATCTACTGACACGGCATCTTCGAGATCAAAAATGATCGCGTCTACAGGCAGGGTTTTGGCCTTTTCCAAAGCGCGCTCTTTCGAGCCGGGAATATAAAGAACCGAGCGGTAGGGGCGTTGACGTGCGTCCATGGCGGGAAACCTCGTGCGAAAGAATGTTGCGCGGACAGGGGCATTTTTAGCCGGAAAGTTCAAGAGCAAATCGCCGCGATGCAGCATAATCACGCAATGTCTTGGCCCGCGCACGGTCCGTTAACCTGTTTTCAGCACAGTTATCGCAGGATTTCCTGCATCAGATCGGAGACGAAACGCCACAAGATCAGGCCACCTGACGACAAGAGCGCCCCCTCCGACACTCGTCACTTTACTGCCGCTTTGGTGCGGCTCCGACGGGAGAAGGTCTACTTCGCAGCAAAGGGGAAATGTCATGATGAAGCAAATGTTCAAACTCACCATGGGACTGGGTGTGATGGTTCTGGCCGCCCAAGCGGTGAATGCCCAAGGTCAGAACTGTGCACCGCGTCCCGCGGTTCTGGAACGGTTGGCCGAGAAATACGGCGAAACCCGCCAGAGCATCGGATTGGCCGCGCAAGGGTCCGTGGTCGAGGTGTTCGCCTCGCACGAGACCGGCAGCTGGACGATCACGGTGACCATGCCAAGTGGTGTGACCTGTCTGGTCGCTTCAGGCCAATCGTTCGAGACCTTGGCCGAGGCGCTGCCCGCCAAAGGGAACGACGCCTGAAACCTGTCGAGTGGTATCAGGCGCAGGGCCGCTTGCTCTCTCTTTCCCTCTGAGAGCAAGCGGCCTTTTTGTTGCTTGGTCAGGTCAGGGCGTCCCAGATGAGTTTGCATCCTGTGACTACCAACAAGACGTAAGTGACCCCAAAAAACAGGCGCTCGGAGACCAGATGATGCGCTTTGACACCCAGCCATGCGCCCAACAGAGCAAAGGGCGCAAGCAGCAAGTTCGCCAACGTGGTTTGCAGGGTAAAGAGGCCGAGCCACGCATAGGGAATGAACTTGGCGATATTTATGGTCCAGAAGACCAGAACAGTTGTGGCTTGAAACTGGGTTTTGGTCAGGCGCTGCGATAGCAGGTAGACGGCAGCAGGTGGACCGCCCGCGTGGCTCACAAAACTGGTAAAGCCCGCGACGACCCCTGCCACAACTCCGGCTGATGCTGGCAGGCGATCCTGGGCCTCGGGCAACCAGCCTTGGCGCTGCATGAGCTGCCAGACCACAAAGGCCAGCGAGATGCCCCCGATAAGCAATCGCAACACATCGTCATTTGTGACCTGGAACAACCAGATCCCCAGCACCACCCCAGGAACTCCGCCAAGGATCAGCACGCGAGCGTCCGGCCAGCTCCACCTGCGCCAATAGGGGCGCAAGGTCGCCACATCGATCAGCATCAAGAGCGGCAGCATCAGGGCCAGAGCCTGAGTTGGCGTCAGGATCAAAGCCAGAATCGAAGACGACGCAAAGGCCACACCTGAGCCAAAGCCACCCTTGGAAATGCCCGCAAACACCGTTGCCGGGATTGCCACGGCGAAAAACAGCAAATTGAATTCCAGCACGTTTGCGACCCCAATCACCCTTATTCCATTGAACGTTAGCGCACCCAGATCGGGTGTAACACCCTGTATGCGATAGCATGCCGCGCCGCAGAACCCTTGCGCGGTGGCGCATAAGCGACTAGCAAACGCGCGATTTTCATTCGGATCGGAGAACTTTCCAATGGCCAGACCCAAAATTGCCCTTATCGGCGCAGGGAACATCGGCGGCACACTTGCGCATCTCGCAGCAGTCAAGGAATTGGGCGACGTTGTCCTCTTTGACATCGCAGACGGCCTGCCCCAGGGCAAGGCGCTGGATATCGCCGAATCCGGCCCGTCCGAAGGCTTTGACGCCGCAATGTCGGGCACCAGCGATTACGCTGACATCGCAGGCGCTGACGTCTGCATCGTGACCGCCGGTGTTGCGCGCAAGCCAGGCATGAGCCGCGACGACCTGCTGGGCATCAACCTGAAGGTCATGAAGTCGGTCGGTGAAGGCATCGCAGCCCACGCGCCCGACGCGTTCGTGATCTGCATCACCAACCCGCTGGACGCGATGGTCTGGGCTCTGCGCGAGTTCTCGGGCCTGCCCCACAACAAGGTCTGCGGCATGGCAGGCGTTCTGGACTCGGCGCGTTTTGCGCACTTCCTGTCGGAAGAATTCGGCGTTTCGATGCGCGACGTGACCGCGTTTGTTCTGGGTGGCCACGGCGACACCATGGTGCCGTCGGTTCGCTATTCGACCGTTGCCGGTATCCCGCTGCCCGATCTGGTCGACATGGGCTGGACCACACAGGACAAGCTGGACGCCATCGTGCAGCGTACCCGTGACGGCGGCGCCGAGATCGTTGGCCTGCTGAAAACCGGTTCGGCCTACTACGCACCTGCCACTTCGGCGATCGAAATGGCCGAAGCCTATCTGAAAGACCAAAAGCGCGTTCTGCCCTGCGCCGCATATTGCGACGGCGAACTGGGTGTCAAAGGCATGTATGTTGGCGTTCCAACCGTGATCGGTGCCGGTGGCGTCGAGCGCATTGTCGACATCAAGCTGAACAAAGAAGAGCAAGCCGGATTCGACAACTCGGTCAACGCCGTCAAAGGCCTGATCGACGCATGCAAAGGCATCGACAGCTCGCTGGCCTAAGCCTTTGGCTGCAAGCCAATCTCAAAGCCGACGGAATTTCCGTCGGCTTTGTTGTTTCAAGCCACCCGATAACGATCATAGTCTACCAATTGCTCGGCAAGTGTTGGCCGTGACGCTCGCAGGGACCGGTCAAATTTCTGGACGTCATAGTCAAATGACAACCAAGGCGCTAAATCTGCCACATCCCTGGACGGATCCAGACCGGGGTCAATCAACAGCCCCTGCTCAGTAAGACGCTTTTCAGTCTCTGCATCTATTGTTTTCACCAAATCGTGCAATTCTTGTACTGCCGCGACCGAGCCCAGGTTTTTCATCACGTAGTCAATCTGTGCCACACGAGCCGGATCCTGCCGCATTTGCCCGCTGTACGTGCCCATTTCGTGATATCGCAATAGCTTGGCTATCCAATGCAACGGGGTCAGCCCGTCGAAATGGCACACCATTGGCATTGCAATCTCGGATGACTTGAGGTCGCTGGACAGCCCGTCATCTCCATCTCGGCGGAATGGCCGATGCAAACCGGGAACCATCCGTCGACCTGTGCGCAGAAAGCTTTTTCCAATCACATAGCCGGAAAACCCTGATCGGGTGTAGGTGTTCACATCTCCAAAGATGATGTTGTTGCGACGTTGGCGATAGGGGCTTCGAACCCGAAACAGACCCGAAAAGATCGTACTCATGTCACTGCGCCGAAATACGCGTTCGACATTTGGCATGATTACAAAATCATCATCATCCGGCACCTCGGCCAAGACCTGGTCAATGGACCCGCGGGAAAACAAGAACTCATCCGCATCAATATTGGCCAGCCAATCTGCCTGGGTCTCGCGATAAGCGTGCAGCGCGTTTCGCCGTTGCCGCAACATCAATCGCTCAGGCGCTTCGATGTTCCATTCTGATGCCCAGTAGTTCTTGTTGCAGGGAATGACCACGACACCGGGAATGCGCCTGAGTTCCCGTTTGGCCTGTCCAATGGGTTTGTCCAGATACAAGCGAACCTCGGACGCGCCCATCTTCAAGTGATGACACGCAAAAGCGGCCAGCAACTCGACGGGCTCTGCAACTGTTGCTGTTACGGCCCATGTGGCCAACCGCTGTGCCATATCTGAAACCTCAACACCTGTTCGGGACGATCACTGCCCAGGACATTTGTAGCATAACCTGAATTACCACGTGAGTTGATCCAAGTAAGCCGCTTTCTTGGATGCCTTGTTTCCTTTTGTTTGATGCCGTTTCACAACAGCCACGCGACCCGACAACGCAAATTGATTCGCGATCGGTCGCCTTGTGATCACAGTTTTTCAGAGCGTGATCACAAACTTGAGAAAACCACGGAGAATTGCAGCGGTCTGGCAAAAAACCCTTTATTTGAAGGTTCAACACACCTCTATTGAGGTCCAATCGTAGTCAGACGGGACAGTTTCAAATGAACATCCACGAATACCAGGCCAAGGCCCTTCTACGCACATACGGGGCCCCGGTATCGGACGGCCGCGTTGTGCTGAAAGCTGAGGACGCCAAAACCGCAGCAGGTGAGCTGGACGGACCGCTTTGGGTTGTCAAGGCGCAGATCCACGCAGGTGGCCGCGGCAAGGGTTCTTTCAAAGAAGCCGACGCCGGTGAAAAAGGCGGCGTACGCCTGACCAAATCGGTCGAAGAAGCCGCCGAGGAAGCCAAGAAGATGCTGGGCCGCACTCTGGTCACGCATCAGACCGGTCCGGTGGGCAAGCAGGTCAACCGCATCTACATCGAAGCCGGTTCCGGCATCGAGACCGAGCTGTATCTGGCTCTGCTGGTGGATCGCCAGACCTCGCGAATTTCGTTTGTCTGCTCGACCGAGGGTGGCATGGATATCGAAGAGGTTGCTGCTGCGACCCCCGAAAAGATCCTGTCGTTCAGCGTTGATCCCGCGACTGGTTTCCAAGCCTACCACGGCCGCCGCATCGCATTCTCGCTGGGTCTGACCGGCGCGCAGGTCAAGCAGTGCGTCAAGCTGATGGGTCAGCTTTATACCGCCTTCGTCGAGAAGGACATGGAGATGCTGGAAATCAACCCGCTGATCGTCACCGATGGCGGCGACCTGAAGGTGCTGGATGCCAAGGTCAGCTTTGACGGCAACGCCATGTATCGTCATTCGGACATCGCCGAACTGCGCGACGTGACCGAAGAAGACAGCAAAGAGCTGGAAGCCTCCAAGTATGACCTGAACTACATTGCTCTGGACGGTGAGATCGGCTGCATGGTGAACGGTGCCGGTCTGGCGATGGCCACCATGGACATCATCAAACTCTACGGTGCCGAGCCTGCCAACTTCCTCGACGTGGGCGGCGGTGCAACCAAAGAGAAGGTCACTGAGGCGTTCAAGATCATTACTTCGGACCCGAACGTCAAAGGCATTCTGGTGAACATCTTTGGCGGGATCATGCGTTGTGACGTCATCGCCGAGGGCGTCGTCGCCGCGGTGAAAGAGGTCGGCCTGCAGGTTCCGCTGGTTGTGCGCCTTGAAGGCACCAACGTGGAAGCCGGCAAAGAGATCATCAACACCTCTGGCCTAGACGTGATCGCAGCCGACAACCTCAGCGACGGCGCCGAGAAGATCGTGAAAGCTGTCAAAGGCTAATCCTTGGGGTGGGTGCCAGCCCACCTTTCCCCAAAAGCAAGTATTCTAAGGAGAACGCCAAATGGCAGTCCTCATCGACGAAAACACCAAAGTCATCTGTCAGGGCCTGACCGGCTCGCAGGGGACATTCCACTCTGAACAGGCCATCGCCTATGGCACCAAGATGGTTGGCGGCGTGACGCCCGGCAAAGGCGGCTCCGAGCACCTTGGCCTGCCCGTCTTCAACTCGGTCCACGAAGCCAAGCACGTGACCGAAGCCAACGCATCGGTGATCTATGTTCCGCCGCCCTTCGCGGCCGACTCGATCCTCGAGGCCATCGATGCCGAAATGGAGCTGATCGTCTGCATCACCGAAGGGATCCCGGTTCTGGACATGATGAAGGTGCAGCGCGCCCTTGAAGGCTCTGCAAGCCGTCTGATCGGCCCGAACTGCCCCGGTGTCATCACGCCCGACGCCTGCAAAATCGGCATTATGCCCGGCCACATCCACAAGCGTGGATCGGTCGGTGTTGTGTCGCGTTCGGGTACCCTGACGTATGAAGCCGTGAAACAGACCTCGGACATCGGCCTGGGCCAGTCCACTGCTGTTGGCATCGGCGGCGACCCGATCAAGGGCACCGAGCACATCGACGTGTTGGACATGTTCCTGGACGACGATGAGACCCAGTCGATCATCATGATCGGTGAGATCGGTGGTTCGGCCGAAGAAGAAGCCGCCGAATTCCTGGCCGGTGAGCGAAAGAAAGGCCGCTGGAAGCCAACCGCTGGCTTCATCGCGGGCCGCACAGCCCCTCCGGGCCGCCGCATGGGTCACGCCGGTGCGATCGTTGCCGGTGGCAAAGGTGGTGCCGAGGACAAGATCGAAGCCATGAAATCGGCTGGTATCGTGGTCGCCGACAGCCCCGCCGGTCTGGGCGAGGCTGTGCTGAAGGCCATCGGCTAAATCAGTTATCGGCTCCGGCACAAACGCCGGGGCCGAATTTTCCAGAGGGGCGAGGCACATGACATTCAACCAAGCCGTAAGAACATGTTTCTCTAAGTTTCTCACGTTCTCGGGGCGCGCATCGCGGCCTGAGTATTGGTTCTTTTTCCTGTTCATCGTGATCTGGAACGTGATCGCCGGCATCATTGACTGGCAGATGTTCACTCAGGTCGTTGAAACTGAGGTGAATGGCGTCAAAACCATCACCGCCACGTCCAGCCAACCGGTGCAGAGCCTGGTTGGTCTTATCGTTTTCCTGCCCCACCTCACCGTCGCCTGGCGGCGGATGCATGATACCGGTCGCAGCGGGATTTATGCCCTGCTCCCGATTTTGCTGATTGTGGGTGCGTTTGGCGTGCTGTTCTTTGGCATCGGCATCGCGTCGAGCTTTGCCGCGGGCGGCTCTCTTGACCTTCTCTTTACCCGCGCCACGCTATTGGTGCTGGTTCCGACGATGCTTGTGCTCATCGTCTCTCCGCTGCTGGTTCTGTGGTGGCTCACCCGCCCCAGCCAGCCCGGCACAAACCAATACGGTCCCAACCCAACAGAGGTACAATCATGACCGAACATACACCCAATGACGTGTTCCACGCCTCAAGCTTTATGCAGGGGCACAATGCCGAGTATCTGGAGCAGCTGTATGCTCAATACGCCAATGACCCGAACGCGGTGGATGCCGCCTGGGCCGAGTTCTTTCGTCAGATGGGTGACACGGAACTGGACGTAAAGGCCGAGGCCGCTGGCCCGTCCTGGGCGCGACCCGATTGGCCGCCGATGCCCGATGGCGAGGTTATGGGTGCCCTGACCGGCGAATGGCCTGCGGGCGAGACGCAGGCGGCCTAGCAAGAAGATCAAGGATCAAGCCGCAAAGACAGGCGTCGAGGTGAGCGACGACCAGATCAAACGCGCGGTGCTGGATTCGATCCGGGCGCTGATGATCATCCGGGCCTACCGGATCCGGGGCCATCTGGTCGCAGATCTGGATCCGCTCGGCATGCGTTCGGGCACCCCACATCCTGAACTGGACCCCAAAACATACGGCTTCACTGACGCCGACATGGATCGCCCGATCTTTATCGACAATGTGCTGGGGCTTCAGGTCGCCTCGATGCGCCAGATCGTCGAGATCGTGAAGCGAACCTACTGTGGCACGTTCGCGCTGCAGTACATGCACATCTCGAACCCCGAAGAGGCCGCCTGGCTGAAAGAGCGGATCGAAGGGTTCGGCAAGGAAATCTCGTTCACCCGAGAAGGGCGCAAAGCGATCCTGAACAAGATGGTCGAGGCCGAAGGGTTCGAGAAGTTCCTGCATGTGAAATACATGGGCACCAAGCGGTTCGGTCTGGACGGCGGCGAAAGCCTGATCCCGGCGATGGAGCAGATCATCAAGCGTGGCGGTGCCTTGGGTCTGCAGGACATCGTGGTCGGCATGCCCCACCGGGGACGTCTGAACATTCTGGCCAACGTGATGGCCAAGCCGTATCGCGCCATCTTCAACGAATTCCAGGGCGGCAGCTTTAAGCCCGAAGATGTCGATGGATCCGGCGATGTGAAGTATCACCTGGGTGCCTCGTCAGATCGTGAATTTGACGGCAACTCTGTCCACCTGTCGCTGACGGCCAACCCCTCACACCTTGAGGCGGTGAACCCTGTGGTTCTGGGTAAGGTTCGTGCCAAGCAGGATCAGTTGAACGACGAGGACCGCACCAAGGTCATGGCCATCCTGTTGCATGGCGACGCGGCCTTTGCCGGTCAGGGTGTTGTGGCCGAGGGCTTTGGCCTTTCGGGTCTGCGCGGTCACAAGACCGGCGGCACCATGCACATCGTGGTCAACAACCAGATCGGGTTTACAACTGCGCCGCACTTCAGCCGGTCCAGCCCCTACCCCACCGACATCGCGCTGATGGTTGAGGCACCGATTTTCCATGTAAACGGCGACGACCCCGAGGCGGTTGTGCACGCGGCCCGTGTCGCGACCGAGTTCCGCCAGAAGTTCCACAAGGACGTCGTCATCGACATCTTCTGCTACCGCCGGTTTGGTCATAACGAGGGCGACGAGCCCATGTTCACCAACCCGATCATGTACAAGAAGATCAAGACCCACAAAACGACCCTGTCGCTTTATACCGAGCGTCTGGTCAAGGACGGGTTGATTCCCGAGGGCGAGATCGAAGACATGAAAGCCGCCTTCCAGGCGCATCTGAATGATGAGTTCGAAGCCGGGAAAGACTACAAACCCAACAAGGCCGACTGGCTGGATGGGCGCTGGTCCCATCTGGACAAGAACAAGGACGAATACGTTCGCGGCGAAACGTCGATCACGCCGGAAACCCTGGCCGAGGTTGGCGCATCGCTGAGCAGCGTCCCTGAAGGCTTCCCCATGCACAAGACTGTCGGTCGCCTGCTGGACGCCAAGAAAAAGATGTTCGACAGCGGCACCGGCTTTGACTGGGCTACGGGTGAGGCCCTGGCCTTTGGTTCGCTTCTGACCGAAGGCTATCCTGTGCGCCTGTCGGGGCAGGATGCAACACGCGGCACCTTCTCGCAGCGCCATTCGGGTATCGTCAATCAAGAGACGGAAGAGCGGTATTTCCCACTCAACAACATCCGCGCGGGTCAATCGCAATACGAAGTCATTGACTCAATGCTGTCGGAATATGCGGTGCTTGGGTTTGAGTATGGCTTTTCGCTGGCTGAACCCAACGCTCTGACCTTGTGGGAGGCGCAGTTTGGCGACTTTGCCAACGGTGCACAGATCATGTTCGACCAGTTCATCAGCTCGGGCGAGAGCAAATGGCTGCGGATGTCCGGTCTGGTCACGCTTCTGCCGCACGGGTTCGAGGGGCAAGGCCCCGAACACTCGTCGGCACGTCTGGAACGCTTCCTGCAGATGTGCGGTCAGGACAACTGGATCGTGGCGAACTGTACGACGCCAGCGAACTATTTCCACATCCTGCGCCGTCAGCTGCACCGCACCTTCCGCAAGCCGTTGATCCTGGTGACGCCCAAGTCGCTGTTGCGCCACAAGCTGGCGATCAGCACGGCCGAAGATTTCACCACCGGATCAAGCTTTCACCGGGTGCTGTGGGATGACGCGCAAAAGGGCAATTCGGACACCAATCTGGTGGCGGATGACAAGATCAAGCGGGTCGTTATGTGCTCGGGCAAGGTCTACTATGACCTGCTGGAGGAACGCGACGCGCGCGGCATCGACGATGTCTATCTGCTGCGGATCGAACAGTACTACCCGTTCCCGGCGCATTCTCTGATCAACGAACTGGAGCGCTTCAAGGGTGCCGAGGTGATCTGGTGTCAGGAAGAGCCCAAGAACCAGGGGGCCTGGTCCTTTATCGAGCCCAACATCGAATGGGTCCTGACCCGGATCAAAGCCAAACACACACGGCCACGCTATGTCGGCCGCGCCACATCGGCCTCGCCTGCCACAGGTCTGGCCAGCCAACACAAAGCACAACAAGAAGCGCTGGTGAACGAAGCGCTGAGCATCGAAGGAAACTAAAGCATGACAACCGAAGTTCGTGTCCCCACGCTTGGCGAATCCGTGACCGAGGCCACCGTGGCCACATGGTTCAAGAAACCCGGTGATGCCGTTGCCGTGGACGAGATGCTCTGTGAGCTGGAAACCGACAAGGTCACCGTCGAGGTGCCCGCCCCTACCGCTGGCGTCATGGGGGAAATCGTCGCTGCCGAGGGTGATACCGTCGGCGTCAACGCGCTGCTGGCCACCATCACCGCAGGTGAAGGAGCGGCCCCAGCACCTGCGGCGGCTCCGGCTGCTGCCGCTGCGCCGTCCGGCGACAATGTTGACGTCATGGTCCCCACGCTGGGTGAATCCGTGACCGAGGCGACCGTGTCGACCTGGTTCAAGGCCGTGGGTGACACCGTCGCGCAGGACGAAATGCTCTGTGAGCTGGAAACCGACAAAGTCTCGGTCGAGGTCCCTGCCCCGGCAGCGGGTGTTTTGGCCGAAATCACCGCCCCCGAAGGCGCCACCGTGGATGCTAGCGCCAAGCTGGGCGTGATCTCGTCCTCGGGCGCTGTGGCTGCCGCTCCGGCGGCGGCTGTGTCGGCTCCGGCTGCTTTGGGTAAAGACGTGGCCAATGCGCCGTCGGCCGAGAAAGCGATGGCCGAGGCTGGCATCAGCGCCGCTGCCGTGACCGGCACCGGTCGCGATGGTCGCATCATGAAGGACGACGTGGCCCGTGCCGTGGCAGCAGGGGCTACAGCCCCAGCGCCTGCGGCGGCTGTGCCCACCCCCGCTGCCCAAGCGCCGCGCGCGCCAGTCGCGGCCGATGACGCCGCTCGCGAAGAGCGGGTCAAGATGACCCGTCTGCGTCAGACCATCGCCAAGCGCCTGAAGGACAGCCAGAACACCGCCGCCATGCTCACCACCTATAACGAGGTGGACATGACCGAGGTGATGGCCCTGCGCAATCAGTACAAAGCAGAGTTCGAAAAGAAGCATGGCGCACGCCTTGGCTTTATGTCGTTCTTCACCAAGGCCTGCTGTCACGCGCTGAAAGAAGTGCCTGAGGTCAACGCCGAAATTGATGGCACCGACATCGTCTACAAGAACTTCGTCCACATGGGCGTAGCTGCCAGGCACTCCTACGGGTCTGGTGGTTCCGGTCATCCGGGATGCGGACTCCATGTCATTCGCGGACATCGAAAAGGCGATTGCCGAAAAGGGCAAGCGCGCCCGCGACGGCAAGCTTTCGATGGCGGAAATGCAGGGCGGAACCTTCACGATCTCGAACGGCGGTGTCTATGGCTCGCTGATGTCCTCGCCGATCCTGAACCCGCCGCAGTCGGGCATCCTGGGCATGCACAAAATCCAGGACCGTCCGATGGCGATCAACGGTGAAGTGGTGATCCGCCCGATGATGTATCTGGCGCTGAGCTATGACCACCGCATCGTCGACGGCAAGGGTGCCGTGACATTCCTGGTGCGCGTCAAGGAAGCGCTGGAAGATCCGCGTCGTTTGTTGATGGATCTGTAATCATATGACCGACCTTCCCTATAGAGGGCAGCGCCTGACCCTGGTTGGGCGCAAGGCGTCCTCCCTTGGGGAGGGTCGGGCGCTGCCCGGCTATGCCGGGCCGATCTTTCTAAACTGTACTCATGGATGGGAACATTCGGAGCAATGACCCCCGAACTCCTCACCCTCACCCTCGCCGCCCTGCTTTGGGGCGTGCAGTTTTTCTCTACCTCGCCTCCGGCCACGGCTCGGTCGATTTGAATGCCGCCATGGGGCCGCGGGATGTGCCGTTTGCCCGTCCCCCGATCTGCGCGCGCCTGCACCGCGCGCTGAGCAACCACACCGAGGGGTTGGTTCTCTATGCCATTGCGGCGCTGGCGATCACCGTCACCGATCAATCCACCGTCTTCACCACTGCCTTTGCCTGGATATACCTGGCAGCACGGGTGCTTTATGTGCTTAGCCTATGCTTTCGGCTGGACGCCCGGGCGGACGCTCATCTGGATGGCAGGGTTCTTTGCGACGATGGCGATGCTTGTGGCGGCCCTTCTATGACCTTTCACTTTTTCCCATATACTCCGGGGAGGCCCATCGGGCCGGGGGCAGCGCCCCCACCCCGACACAACCACAAAGGACCACGTAAATGGCTAACTATGACGTCATCATCATCGGTGCAGGCCCGGGCGGCTATGTGTCGGCAATCCGCTGCGCTCAACTGGGCCTGAAAACCGCTGTGGTCGAGGGGCGCGAGACCCTGGGCGGCACCTGTCTGAACGTGGGCTGTATCCCATCCAAAGCGTTGTTGCATGCGACCCATATGCTGCATGAGGCCGAGCACAACTTTGCGGACATGGGCCTGAAAGGCAAAACGCCGTCGGTCGATTGGCCCCAGATGAAAAGCTATAAGACGGACGTGGTTGGTCAGAACACCGGCGGTATCGAGTTTCTGTTCAAGAAGAACAAAATCGACTGGATCAAGGGCTGGGCGTCGATCCCGGCGGCGGGCAAGGTGCAGGTTGGCGACGACATGCATGAGGCCAAAAACATCGTGATCGCCTCTGGGTCGGTACCCTCGTCACTGCCAGGTGTTGAGATCGATGAGAAAATCGTCGTGACCTCGACCGGGGCGTTGGAACTGCCGAAAGTGCCAAAGAAGATGGTTGTGATCGGGGCTGGTGTGATCGGGCTGGAACTCGGTTCGGTCTATGCGCGTCTGGGATCCGAGGTCACGGTCGTTGAATACATGGACGCGGTCTGCCCCGGTATGGACAAGGATGTGCAGCGCACGTTCAAGCGGATCCTGGAAAAGCAGAACCTGAAGTTCATCATGGGTGCCGCTGTGCAAGGGGTAGAGACCACCAAATCCAAGGCCAAGGTCAAATACCAGCTCAAAAAGGGTGGCGACGAAGAGGTGATCGACGCCGATGTGGTGCTGGTTGCCACCGGCCGCAAACCCTATGCCGAGGGGCTGGGCCTGGACGCGCTTGGCGTCAAGATGACCGAACGTGGTCAGATCGCCACCGATGCGCAATGGCGCACCAATGTGCCGGGCGTCTATGCCATCGGTGACGTGATCGAAGGCCCGATGCTGGCGCATAAGGCCGAGGACGAGGGTATGGCCGTGGCCGAGGTAATCGCGGGCAAGCATGGCCACGTGAACTATGGCGTGATCCCCGGCGTCGTCTACACCACCCCCGAAGTGGCCACCGTCGGCGCGACCGAAGATGCGCTCAAGGCCGAAGGGCGTAAGGTCAAAGTTGGCAAGTTCAACTTTATGGGTAACGCACGCGCCAAGGCGGTGCATCAAGGCGAGGGCTTCGTCAAGATCATCGTAGACGCCGAAACAGATCGGGTTCTGGGCGCTGCAATCATAGGCCCTGCAGCCGGCGACATGATCCACGAGATCTGTGTGGCGATGGAGTTTGGCGCCTCGGCCGAAGACATCGCCCTGACCTGCCACGCACACCCAACGTATTCCGAAGCCGTGCGCGAGGCTGCGTTGGCTTGTGGTGATGGAGCCATTCACAGCTAAAGCTTCGGCGCAAAGCGGCCCGGTTTGCTACTTTGCGCCTCATACACAGCGCTTGCCATCGGTTCTGCGCTCGTAGATGCTCACGTAGCCTTGACCCGATCTCGGAGACTATCGCCCGTGACTTCGCCTCGCCTTATCATTTTGGCCCCTGCACCGGTGATTGAAACGCCAGAGGGCGCTCTTCTCGACATCAAGTTCTATGAAGGTATGAAGCGTCACTGCGACCTCTGGCCGGGTCCCGTGACCTGTTTACTTCGAACCGGCGCAACCCATATCGAATACAACGTCCGGCGTACCCGCGAAGAACTGGGATTTGAATTGCGTACGGTCGGCTTAGAAGATGAGATCAGTTTGGGCGACATATCAGACCAAGATCTGGTTATGTGTAGCGCCGATGATCATACCAATCTGCACATCTCGACGCTGGCAAAAGGGACAGGGATCAAGACGGTTTATGTGATCGAGTATATTCTGGAGACACGATTACAGATTGCATGGTTGGAACCTGACACCAGCATGTTCAAACGGTTGAAATCCATCGCATGGAACCTGCTACAAGAGCGACGTAGGATCGGCGCATTGCGAGCGTGCGATGCTCTGCAAAGCAATGGCGCGCCCGGGTTTCTTGCCTATCAGGATAAAGTGCCCGGTGGGCTGACCTATTTCGACAATCGCATGACGCCTGACCTTTTTTGCAGTGACGCGCAGATGCAGGCGCGGCGGGAACGGTTGCGCCGTGGCGAGCCTTTGCGGCTGGTCTTTTCCGGTCGTTTGGAGCCAATGAAAGGCGCCCAAGACCTGGTGCCTATAGTGACACACCTACGGGATCTGGGAGTTGAGGTCACACTGGACATATTTGGTGCGGGACGGCTGCGAGACAGCATTCAGGACGAGATATCGACACGCGGTCTGACCGAATGCGTCACACTGCATGATCCGGTGGATTTTTCGAGTGAGCTGGTACCTTGGCAGATCACAAATGCCGACGTCTACCTATGCTGTCACAAGCAATCCGATCCGTCGTGTACCTATCTGGAAAGTATGGGCTGCGGGTTGGCGATTGCCGGGTATGACAACAAGATGTGGGCCGACCTGGCGCCTCGGAGCGGAGCCGGTTGGACTGTCAAGATGAACGACATCTCTGCAATGGCGGAGCGGCTGGCCCAGTTGGATCAGGATCGCGAGACAGTCGTGCAGGCCTGCGCCCACGCGTTGAAGTTTGCACAGACGCATGATTTCGAAACAGAGTTTGCCCGTCGGATGGTGCATCTGCAGTCGCTGGTCTGATCGTCACTTGCACGCGGCTGGCGTCAGCCAGGCATTCAGGTAAACCTCGAGCTTAGCCGGAAAAATCTTGTGCGCTGTGCAACGCACAGTACTTCAGTGACATGGACTGAATCGCAAAGGCCTGCACCCCTTCGGCAAGCAGATCGGCAGCTATGTCATTTCGTGTTTCGACGGTTTCCATCCACGCCGCAACGATACGAAAATACCGTTCAAAACAATGTGCGATTGGACCAATCTCGGCGATGGCGGCAGCGCCGGAATAGCGCAAAATCAGGTCAAAGACATAACGCTCGGACGTCATAAGATTATGAACGGGCTCCAGCCCACTGATCAACTCGGAGACTGTTTTGGGAGCAGTGCGACCTTCAGCTTGGGTCAGGGTGCTATCAAGTTTGGCCCCTATCAGGATCTCCATCAGCGCATCCTTGTCGCGAAAATGCGCAAAGAATGTCCCCTTGGCAACGCCGGCAGTCTGAACGACATCCTCGACTCTCAGGGCCTCGTATCCGGCCTTGGCAACCACCTCTTCAGACGCAGCGATCAGCTTGGCCCGGGTTTTCAGCGTACGTTTTTGAATCGTCTTTTGCATGTGGCTGGGTCGCACATATTTTGACTATGGTCAAATTTTTATTGACCGCGGTCATTTTTTGATTCTATTAATTGACCATGGTCAATTTTGGAGATTCTCGATGCAACCCAAGAAAATTCTCGTCCTTGATGGACACCCCGCAGAAAGCAGCCTGTCACGGACCTTTGCCCAAACCTATGGTGACGCCGCAAGGAACAAGGGACACGATGTACGCTTTGTTCATCTGAGCGAATTGGACTTTGATCATGACTTTGGTCAGGGCAACTATCACGACTTCAAGCCACTGGAACCTGTGCTGGAGCAGGTACTGCAAGACATCGAGTGGAGCGATCATCTGGTCCTGACAACACCCATGTGGTGGGGCGGCTTGCCTGCCAAACTGAAAGGTCTGATTGATAGGATGTTCATTCCGGGCCGCACCTTTGACACCCGAAAGACCACGCTCGCCGGGCTGCCTGCCCCGATGCTGTCCGGGCGTACAGCGCGAGTCATACTGACGTCAGACACGCCGGGCTGGTTCATGCGGTTGGTTTATCGTCAGGCGCTCATCCGGCAGATGCGTGGGCAGATCCTGGGATTTGTCGGCTTCAAACCAACCAGGTTTACCTATTTTGCAGGCGCAAGCACGCCGAAACCCGATCGCGTGGAACGGTGGATATCACAGGTATCAAAGATCGGTGCGGCAGCGGTGTGACTGTTGCCTTACCACATTGTCTTGGCAGCGCGCGCGCCCATTCGGCATCATAACGCTCGCCGCCTTCTTCGCCATCGCTAACCTCGGCCAGGATCTGGCCGACGGTTGGCAATCCGGCGCTCTGGTCGCCATCGGTCCATGTGCCTGCCCGCATCAGGGCACGGGCACATTGGGTGTAGATCTCGGCGATCTCGATCACGATAACTGTGGCGGGGTGTTTGCCCCTTTGTTCGAACCGGTGGCGCAGCCCCTCGTCCGCAGTCAGTCGCGCTTTTCCGTTCACACGGACCACATTGTTCGATCCGGGAACGACAAACATCAGCGCGACACGCGGATCACGCACGATGTTGCGCAAGCTGTCGAGCCGATTGTTACCGCGCCAGTCGGGCATAGCCAGCGTACCGGGATCCAGTTCCAACACCGCAGGGCCATCATCTCCGCGCGGGCTTCCGTCGGTGCCCTCAGGGCCCACCGTGCTGAGCACACATAGCTTGGAGGCCATGATCCATTTGCGATAAAGCGGTGTCATCCGGCGCGCCACCTTGCGGGTCGCGGCAGCACCCGGGGTACCATAGAGCGCTTCAAGTGCGCTTATGTCCTCAATGTACTGCATTCGGGTCAAACCCCACTTCACGCATCAACTCGTCAGATTTGCTTTCAACTGCAGTTTCGAGTCGCGACATAAAACTGTTGCGCGCAACTCCTGGCTCAATCGGATCGAGGAATTCCACAATGGCGAGCCCTGGTTTACGCATGATGCCAGTGCGCGGCCAGAACACGCCCACGTTAGCAGCCACCGGCACGCATGGATCACCCAGCCCTTCGTACAAAACAGCAGTGCCAACTTTGTACGGTTTCTTCACGCCAGGAGCGACCCGAGTACCCTGAGGGTAAATCACCAACTGACCTGGTTCTTCGAATTCGGCTGCTACATCTTTGACCATTTTTGAGATCGCAGCCCCCTTTTTGCCCCGATTGACCGGTATACACCCCAGGCGCTTGGCATAGAGACCAATGACCGGCGTCCAAAGGAGTTCGCGTTTCATGATGAACTTGCCATGAGGGATGGCGTTGAAGATCAGCAGGATATCGAAGAACGACTGATGTTTTGCCGCGATCAAGACCTGTTCGGTGGGTGGGTTGCCACGTACCTCGGAGCGGATACCGACCATCCAACGCGCCAACCAAATTGTGCTGCGTGCATAGGTTTTGCAAGCGTTCAACGCGCCGCGTTTTGAAACGATCGCATATGGAAGGAACAGAATCCCTAGAAACACCATCCACGCGTAGATCACGATCATGAAGATCAGGGATCTCAGCCATTGAAACGCATTGACCATCACGTCAGCTCCTTAAGTGTTCGCCGAGCAGCTGCCCATGTCGCGCCAAATGCAACGATTGCTCCCATGATCGGCACGGTAAACGGCAACAACCATCCCACCCCGCGAAAGCCCAATCCCGTCAGGAAACCACCCTCTTGCGATGCTTCGGGCAATAGCAGCACACCGCCCATGCCCAAAACAACACCGACCGCGGCACCAACCAGGGTCCGCAATGTGAAACGACGTACAAAAGCACCGGCAATGAAACGGTCTTGCGCGCCAACCAATCGCAGTACTTCAATCACTTGTGCGTTTGCGGAAAGGGCCGCATTGGCGGCCAGGGTAATCATCGCCGCCGTTGCACCGCCAATCAACAAAATCGAAATCAAAGCCAACCGTCTTAAAGAATTCGCCGCTGCCACCAGTGGATCGCGCCATCGTGTGTGATCGTCAAGAACCGCGCCGGGCACTTCAGCGCTCAACCGGAGCCGAAGCCCGGCCTGATCGTAACCTGTGTCACCTTCGATCACTTCGATAAGCTGCGGTACTGGCAGAGTATCCAACGGCAAATCCGGTCCGAACCAAGGGGACAGCAATGCGGTCTGTTCTTCGACGCTTAATGCCCGCGCAGTTTCTACACCGGGGGTCTGGCGCAGGATCTTGAGCGCCAATTCGGTTTGTGCTGCTTTTTGGTCAGCAGGTGCATTGATCCGCAAAGTCGCAGAGCGCGCCAATTCATCTGCCCAACGATCCGCCAAGCGCCCCGACGCCAGGGACAGAGCCAACGCGAAGACCGCCAAAAAAGCCATCGCGCCGGAAACAAATAGCGTCAGCCGCGCCGTGAACCCCGTAGGTGGCACCACCCTGTCGGCCTGCTTGTCGCCCATCAGCAGGCTACGGATCGTTCCGTTGCTCATAGGTCCGCTCCTGCAAGCTGCAATCGACGATTGGAGATTCTAAGAACACGCGCCTGGACCTGACTTTTGGCCGCCCGGATCAATGCAAGATCATGGCTTGCAATCAAAACGGTCTTTCCCATGCGATTCAGTTCCACGAGAAGTTTCAGCAGCCGCTGCGACATTTCCCAATCAACATTACCGGTAGGCTCGTCAGCTATGATCACATCGGGGGACATGATCACCGCCCGGGCAAGGGCAGCACGCTGGCGCTCTCCGCCTGACAATTCGGGAGGCAGGGCGTCGGCACGCGGAGCCAGCCCGACCCATTGCATCAATTCTGTCAAATTTTCTTCTTCACTGGTCATACTCCGACCAGACACGAGCAATGGCAGGGCGATATTTTCCGCCAACGGCAGATGATCCAAAAACCGGCAATCCTGATGAACAACACCGATGCGACGGCGCATCATGGCCATCTGGTCCCGATCTAGATAGCGCATGTCCTGGTCAAAAACGCGGACCTGCCCCGCTGTCGGTTGCAGTGCCCCATAACACAGTTTGAGCAGCGTGGTCTTCCCGGCACCCGACGGGCCCGTCAGGAAATAGAACGAACCCGGCGCAAGCTGCACCGATACTTCGCCCAGCAATTCGCCGCCACCATAGCTGTAGCCGACATTATCCAGCTCGATCAAATTCTGCCCCCTGACGCTTATGAGCGTTCTTGTGCCTCAGCCGGTGAACAGTTTCAATGCCCCGAACCGAGTCCGCAAGGTGACACTTGGCAGCAAGTGATCAGATGTCTCTTTTCGAAAAGGGCTTAACGGCATATGATCGCTTCAAAAATAACATCTGACCAGCATTGGTCCGGGAGGCAGCATGCGTCTTACATGTCCGAACTGTGGAGCACAGTACGAGGTACCGGCCGAGGTGATCCCGTCCGAAGGTCGAGACGTACAATGTTCCAACTGTGGCGACACCTGGTTTCAACCCCATCCGGATGCGCAACAGGCGACCGAACAGCCGGACACGCAACAACCGGAACCCAAACCTGATGACTTGCGGGCCGCGGTAACCGGACAAGAGAGCTCTCAGCCAGAACCTGAGCCAGAGTTTGACGACCAAGACGACATTTATGACGATCAGCAAGATGATCTGACCTACGACGATGACCTGCCCTCGACGCCCCGTGAAGACCATTCAAAGGGTGTGGAGCCATCGGTTGCGAACATTCTGAAAGAAGAAGCTGCACGCGAAGCAGAGTTGCGCGCGCATGAAGCCGAAAATATCGAAAGCCAGCCTGAATTGGGGCTGGATGCGACATCAGGCGACGAACCCTCACGGCGCGCCAAAGAAGCCCGCGACCGAATGGCGGTCATGAAGGGCGAAGACCCACAAAAAACTGACGCGTCTGTCGACGGTTCCACTCGGCGAGATTTGCTTCCTGACATCGAGGAAATCAATTCCACGCTGCGCAGCGGATCGGACCAAGCGGACGCCGCGACGCCAACAACCGCCGTTGCCCCGGGCCCTGCCCGCCGCAATCGGGGTGGGGGGTTCATGCGCGGTTTGACGGTGGCAATATTGTTCGGCGCGTTGCTGGCTTTGTTGTATTTGAATGCACCGCAGATCGCTCAGAGCGTACCGCAGGCCGATCCAATGCTCAGCGCATTTGTGGCGCTGGTGGACCAGGCCCGTGTATGGCTCGACATGCAGATGTCGAGCCTTTCAGCGCAATAGCTTATTTGGAAAACTAGGGGTTCTAGATTTCAAAACCGCTGAATACCTTGGCGGTACTGGCGATATTGCGGTTCAGAACCGCTCGAGCAACCGTTTTAGGTATTCCAACTCGGCCTCAGGGCGTTCGCCTTCTCCGGCGCGGCGACGTATCTCATCCAGCAGCTCGCGAGCACGACGGTACACGTCCTCACCAAGAAGCAAATTCTCGTCCGTTGATATGGACCCGGCGGATCCCTGTTGGCGGCCCAGGGGGTCTCGATTTTGGGCCTGCATGTCGCCCTCTTGCGACCCTTGACCTGGTTGTGTCTGATTGTTTTGCTGGGCCATCGCCTCGCCCAATGACCGCATCCCTTCGCGCAGTGCTTCCATCGCTTCAGATTGTTGATCAATGGCTTCGGCCAGATCGTCCTGTCGCAATGCGTCTTCGGCGTTGTCCATAGCCTCGCCCGCCCGACCCAAGGCATCACGCGCTGCGTCTCCCTCCGGCGTGCCAGTACCAGGAAGGCCATCCTGCTGGCGTTGCAACTCGTTTCGCAGCGCTTGCTGCCGGTCTGCCAGAGTTCCCTGATCTCCTGCACCTGGCTGCCCGTCCTGTGCTTGACGATCACCGTTCCCCTGACCTTGACCTTGCTGCCCTTCATGGCTCTGGCCACGGCCTTGGCCGCCATTGCGACCTTCGTTTTCCTGGCTCTGACCGGATTGGCCACCCTGATTGAACTGTTCCTGCAGATCGCGGAACGCCTGATCGCTCAGCCCTTGCTGGTTGCGTAAGGTTTCAGCAAGACCTTCCATGGCCTGCTGCCCTTCGGATTGCCCCTGGCCCTGTTGACCCTGAGCCGTTTGCATATTTTCCATCATTTCCTGGAATTCACGCAGGGCCTGTTCCGCTTCGGCCATCCGACCTTGTTCCATCAACTCCTGAATGCGATCCATCATGCGCTGCAAGTCATCCTGATTGAGCGTCATCATGTTTTCGGATTGTTGCTGACTTTCGGGCGACTGCTGCCCGTTGTTTTCGGCCTGACGCTGCAACTGTTGCAGATAGTCTTGCGTCGCCTCGCGCAATTCCTGCATCAATTCTGCAATTTCCTGATCAGAGGCACCGTTCTTCATCGCCTCGGCCAAACGTTCGCGCGCTTGACGCAGGCGTTCGAGGGCATCACCTAACGTTCCGTCTTCGATCATGACGGCAAGATCCCATAGCGATTGCGCTATTTCTGCCTGCTGTTCAGGACGCAGCCCGTATTCTGTGAATGCCTCAAGACGACGAAGGGTGAAACGCAAACGAAGATAGACCGTTTCGGACCGGAATACGTCCTCGGGGCGATGAGACACGGCGCGCAGCACTTGCGCGATTCGTTTGGCGTTGGACGTTGCCCACAACAAGTCGCGCCGCTGTTCGATCACAGCAGCCGCCAGCGGATCAAAAAAACGGCGCCCCGGTAGGATACCACCGTAGGGCATCGCCTCGCCTATGTTTCCATTTGCGTCTTCCGCAGTCAGCGTAACTTTGACCGGCAGGTTGGCCCACGGGTGCTGCGAGAAGTCTTCGATAAAATCCTCGGTAAACATGCGCCTGTCGCCCGCTATGGGCATTGGCAGGTCCACAGTCTCGACAGTGCGCGGGTCAGGGTCGGCAGTCAGCCCGTACCGACGATCCACAGCCGCCAAATCCAATTCAATATGAGCGGTGCCGGAAACAACGCCATAATCGTCACTCGCGGTATAGGGCAGGCTCATCTGCCCCCCGCTTCTGCGTCGATCACACCTGCTACAGAAATTTGCGGTGCACTGTCTTCGATCATCTCGATCGCCCATTGCTTGCCGCCCTGACCCTGGATCTGTACGGACCCCGATTGCGAGACAATGAGATCGTGCGTGGTCGCGTCGCCTTTACCCTCGATAACTTCGCCTGTGACCGTTTCCGAAAGAGTAAGCGCGCCGACTTGGCCATAAAACCGCAGCGTGATCCGCCCCCTTCGGGTACAAGCAATGTGTCCGAAGTCAGATCGTTCAAATATAGCGTGGGCAACCCGGTGTATCGCGGAGGTTCAACCCACCCTTCCCAAGACGGCCCCGTCGCCAAAGCGTCGCCGCCGGGCGTCAAATTCGCGACCGACTGAACCCGCCATATTGAACCGAACAACAAACCAACGGACAACAAAAGCAAGGCCGCGTATCGCAGCGCATAGGGATCACGGTGTGACAGATTCAAATCAGGCTTTACCGGTTCTGCCTGTGACGCCCGTTCCGACATGCGCCGCTGATGTGCTTGCCACAAGGTGACGGAAGCAGCATCGCTGGAACCGATTGTCTGTGTATCAACAAGAGCTTGGATTGGCCGACCCGGAAGCGACTCGTCAAGACGGATCAAAGCGTCGGTTCGTGTTGGCCATCGAAACCTGCGCGCGCCAAACACCAGAGCCACCAAAGCCGCCAAACCTGCTGTTAAGGCGGCACCCCAGACAGCCTCGACCGGCACCATTTCGTGTAAACCCAGAAGCAATGCCGCAAGGGCTGCCATCACTATGGAGAAAAGCGGCCAGAAGGATCGAGTAAGCTGCTCGGCAACCATGCCCAAATGGGTCGCCCAAAGCGAAAGTCGCGGAATTGGCAATGTCCCGGGCTGTCTGGCTTTCAAAGCATCACTCCCAACGGCCCGCGCGGGATCGCGTCAGAGCCACTGGGGTATGGTATCGCGGTTTATGATTTCGTCAAAGGTTGGACGTGGGCGGATAACCGCGAATTGATCACCATTCACCAAAACCTCTGGGATCAGGGGACGTGTGTTATATTCGCTGGACATGACCGCGCCATAAGCGCCTAGGCACTGCGGAAGGCGATCAGATCGCCGGATTTGAGTGGCGGCATGTTACGCTGTTTGGCGAATGTGTCACCGGATTCGCAGACGGGGCCGACGATGTCATAGGGCTGCATCTCTGTCCCCGGGGCAGGTTCGTTCACGGCGACGATGTCGTGATACGCCTCATACATTGCCGGGCGGATCAGGTCGTTCATCGCGGCGTCCACGATCAGGAAATCGCGACCTTCACCTGATTTCACATAGATCACGTCCGAGACCAGCAGTCCTGCGTTACCCGCAATCAGGCGGCCTGGCTCGATCTCGATCTCACAGCCCAGATGGCCCAGGGTGTCCTTGATCAACTTGCCGTATTCCACCGGCAGTGGCGGTGCCTCGTTCGAGCGGGTGTATGGGATGCCAAGACCGCCCCCCAGATCGAGACGGCGAATGTTGTGCCCCTCGCTGCGCAGTTGTTCGGTCAGCTCGGCCACTTTCTCATAGGCCAACTTGAACGGTTCCAGTTCAGTCAGTTGCGAGCCAATGTGAACGTCGATGCCAATGACTTCGAGGCCCGGCAGAGAAGCCGCATGTGCGTAAACCTCTGACGCGCGCGAGATCGGGATACCAAACTTGTTCTCGGACTTGCCGGTCGCGATCTTGGCGTGGGTTTTGGCGTCGACATCCGGGTTTACACGGATGGTGACCGGGGCCACGACGCCCAGTTCGAGGGCGACGGTGTTGATCACCTCCATCTCGGGCTCGGATTCGACATTAAATTGGCGAATACCATCGGTCAGCGCGGTGCGAATTTCTCGGGCGATCTTGCCGACGCCGGAAAAGACGATCTTGTCACCCGGTACTCCGGCGGCGCGAGCCCGTCGGTACTCGCCCTCGGACACCACATCCATACCGGCGCCCGCTTGCGCCAACGTGCGCAGGATCGCCTGATTGCTAGCCGCCTTCATCGCATAGCAGACAAGGTGGTCTGTTCCCTCCAGCGCATCATCGAACAGCTGGAAATGACGCAGCAGGGTGGCCGTCGAATAGACATAGAACGGGGTCCCGACGCTGGCGGCGATTTCGGAAACCGGAACATCCTCGGCGTAGAGCGCGCCGTCGCGATAGAGAAAGTGATCCATACTTGCGCGATTAGACCAAAATCACTGCCCGGATCAATGGGAATTGAAACCTGTAAAATGAACGAAGTTCGCCGTCGACTTCAAAGACAACAGGCTGATTGTAAAAGAGTGCTCCGCAATGGCCCAAGCACAGAGGCGATCATTGCCAAGTTTTCCGCAAAAAATGCGTTGCAATGCAGGCGAACCAAAACCACTGTGAACCGCATCCACAACACATACTCCAAGGCACGAGTAGCTTCGTATTCTTAGGCATGCCTCAAAGACGAGAAACCACCTCATGAGATTCAAAGTGTCACGTTTCTTGCCCTGCGACATTTTGGAAACCTTGAATATGTTTGGTGTTTTGTCCTTGGTTCTCGCGTTGGCAGGATGCGCCGAGCTGCACCGTGCTCCAGCGAGCCAAGCTGATCTGGTCGCACCGGAAACCCCCGGTATCCCGAACGCCAGGTACTGGGCAGATACACCACCTTCAAATCTTGATGCCTTAATAGCCGAAACATACAGCCAACGTAGATCGTCGGGAGTTGGGTCCGGCGGACGATCCGTATTGGTCTTGTCCGGAGGAGCCGAACAAGGTGCCTATGGCGCTGGGTTATTGAATGCGTGGTCAGACAGCGGCACGCGCCCCCAATTCACAACGGTAACCGGTGTAAGTACTGGCGCGTTGATCGCGCCATTTGCTTTTCTGGGATCAAAATATGATGACGCACTTCGACAGTTCTATGGTGGGACACCCGCCAACCAGATCTTTAGAGCGCGGACACTGATCGGCACCGCATTCAACATCTCTGCAGCAGACAACGCCCCTCTGAAACAAATCATCAGGGATACTGTGACACCGGAGTTCCTTGCCGAAGTTGCTCAGGAACACAACAAGGGCAGACGCCTTCTCATTCAATCGCTCAGCTTGGATGCGCAACGGCCAGTGATTTGGAACCTGGGAGCAATTGCGGCGAGCAAGGCCCCAAATGCCGAAAGAGTATTCGAAGACGCTTTGCTGGCATCTTCATCCATTCCAGGAGCGTTTCCGCCAGTATTGATGGAAATTGAAACTCCGAATGGTATCCGGGACGAAATGCACGTGGATGGCGCAATTTACTCGGCGTCCACCGGATTGGACGCCTGGTATCTCGCCGATCCGCGACGCGAGTTGCCTTCGCAATCAGAAGACCTTTTTGTCATACGGAATTTTCGAGTTTTGCCTGAACACGAGACAACGAAAGGGAAGTTGATTCCAATAGCCACACGCTCGCTAGAGACACTCGTCAAGACACAAGGCACCGACGATCTACTCGAAATTTACCTAGGTGCACGCGATGTTGGAAGCTCGTACAGGGTTACTTGGATCGGCGCCGGATTTAAGGAGAGTTCGCCAACTCCATTCGATCAAGACTATATGCAGGCTCTTTTTGCATATGGTTACTCAAAGTTCGAAACAGGAAGCGCATGGAGTTCAAAGCCGCCGCAATTAATGACGCGCAGCCAGGTCGAAGCCATTGATTGACGGGTTTTATTTGCAGCTCGGCCGCCAGAAATCGCGGATAAGCGAACTGCAAATCGCTCCTAGAAACCTAAGTACAGGTTGAACGGGCCGCGGTGCAGTCCGACGCTGCCACCGACATAAGTGCTGCTGCCCCCAAGACCCACATGGGCGTTGAGGGACGGCTGCACGGGTTCGCCATCCGCACCGCATCCCGCCAGAACTGCAAGACAGACGACAGCAAGTGAGGTGCGGATCAGGGTCATGACAGGGTCGCTTTCCAACGTTCGATCTGGGCACGCACCTGTTTTGGCGCGGTTCCACCATAAGACATGCGCGAGTTTACTGAATTATCGACGCCAAGAACACCAAAGACATCGTTGGTGATGTCTGCATGCACCGATTGCATGTCCGCCAGCGTCAAATCCGGCAAATCGCAGCCCTTGGTTTCGGCCATCGCAACCAGCGAACCAGTAACGTGATGGGCGTCGCGGAACGGCAGGCCCAGAACCCGCACCAGCCAGTCAGCCAAATCCGTCGCAGTCGAAAAGCCAGAACCGGCAGCAGCAGCCAGGCTTTCGCGGTTCGCCGTCATGTCCTTGACCATGCCCTCCATCGCGGCGAGCGCCAGCATCCAGTTGTCGGCAGCATCAAAGACCTGTTCTTTGTCTTCCTGCATGTCCTTGGAATAGGCCAACGGCAGGCCCTTCATCACCATCATCAGCGCGGTGTTGGCGCCATAGATGCGGCCGACCTTGGCGCGGATCAGCTCGGCGGCGTCGGGGTTCTTTTTCTGCGGCATGATCGACGAACCGGTCGAAAAGCGATCCGACAGCGTGACAAAGCGGAACTGGGCCGAGGACCATATCACCAGCTCTTCGGCAAAACGCGAAAGGTGTACGGCACAAATCGAGGCGATCGACAGGAATTCCAACGCAAAGTCACGATCGCTGACTGCATCCAGCGAGTTGGCGGCGGGACGGTCAAAACCCAAGGCTTCGGCGGTCATGTGCCGATCGATGGGAAAGGATGTCCCTGCAAGCGCTGCTGCGCCCAAGGGCGATTCGTTCATCCGGGCGCGCGCATCGCGGACCCGCGACAGGTCACGGCCAAACATCTCGACATAGGCCATCATGTGGTGGCCCCATGTGACAGGCTGCGCGGTTTGCAGGTGGGTGAAGCCCGGCATCACCCAATCGGCACCGGCCTCGGCCTGCGCCAAAAGCGCACGGATAAGGGCCAGCAGGCCACTTTCCGCCGCGTCCAGTTGATCGCGGACCCAGAGTTTGAAATCGGTCGCAACCTGGTCATTTCGGCTTCGGCCCGTGTGCAAACGTCCTGCAGGCTCGCCAATCACCTCTTTCAGGCGCGCCTCGACGTTCATGTGGATGTCTTCGAGCGCGGTCGAAAACTCAAACGTTCCGCCTTCGATCTCTGACAATACGGTGAGGAGGCCTTCACGAATGGCCTCGGCATCACTATCCGTAATAACGCCTGTTGCGGCCAACATCGCCGCATGGGCCCGCGAGCCAGCAATGTCTTGGGCTGCCATCCGCTGATCGTACCCGATCGAGGCGTTAATCGCCTCCATGATCGCGTCCGGTCCGGCGGCAAAGCGGCCGCCCCACATTTGGTTCGAGGTCTTGTCGGTCATCTGGAAACCCTTCGGAGGGGATATGAAGAAACTGTTGCTGGCCCTCGTCTATACCGCCCTTGCGGTGGGCGCAAATCCATCCGGCGCCATCGCCGCCGATCTTGATCGGCTTAGCGCTTGAGGCCCTGCGCGAAGGGAGCATGAAGAAGCTTGTCATCCTGCCCAACCCCCTGCCCGTTTCGGACAAGGCCTTTGACCTGGAAGATGACGGCGGCCAGAAAACGCTGGCTGACTACAAGGGCAAATATGTGTTGGTGAATTTCTGGGCCACCTGGTGTGCCCCCTGCCGCAAGGAGATGCCTCAATTCTCGGAACTGCAGGAAGAGTTTGGTGGCGACGATTTCGAAGTACTGACCATCGCCACCGGGCGCAATTCTCCGGCGGGAATTCAGAAGTTCTTTGATGACATCGAAGTCACCAACCTGCCCCGTCACCAGGATCTGGGGATGACATTGTCGCGCGAGATGCGGGTGTTGGGTTTGCCGGTGACTGTCATCCTGAACCCCGAAGGTCAGGAAATCGCGCGGATGTTGGGCGATGCAGAATGGAATTCGGAAAGCGCCAAAGCGATCATCAAGGCGCTTGTTGCAACGCCATCTTGATTTTCTGAAGCGCTTCGCCGGTTGATACACGGAGAGCGAGGCTCTGCCTCGCGCTCCGGTGTGTTTTTAGCAAGAAGAAGAGGGACAGCTGAGCCAAGAGCCATTTGTGCTATACTACGCAGGCCTGCCAAATGTGCAGGCGCTGACTTGGTAAGATGGAGAGAGCCATGAAACCCGTGGTACTTCTGATTGGTCGGCTGCCTCAGGTGATTGGCAATGTCGCCCAACAACTGCAACACCTACCCATAGAATGGCTGGGGGCCCATGATCAGGCCGAAGTCATCCACCAGCTTGAAGCGGAACCCAGGATTGCTTGCGTCGTCATGGGGGCTGGTTTGGACGACGCAATTCGCGGCGCGCTGATCGGAGTGATCGCCAGTCGACGTCCGGATGTGTCCATCCACCTCAAGGATCGCAGTTCTGGTCCCGACGGATTGGTTCCGTTTGTCGAGCGCGTGGTCCAGCCGATGGTTTTGGATCAACTCCAACCTGGCTGACGCGACGCCACCTTTGACAGAGCCGTCCAGCTTGCGCAGATTTTGGGGCAGGAGGACCCCATGCCACTTGATACCCTGCTGATCCTTGTGGTTGTCGGCATCGCATCCATTGCGGTCATGCTGCATCTAAGCGGCAAGTCCAACCGCGCGCACCTGACCGAGGGCACAGCGCGCGAGGCTTGGGTGCGTCATTTTCCGGATGATCACGTCAGAAGTGTGATCGCGGCCAAGGACGGACATGCGGCGTTGGTGACGACTTCGGCCGGGATGGGGCTTGTATGGGCATTTGGCGCGGACACAGTCGCGCGCCATCTGACGCAAGTCGAACTGGATGACACCAGCCGAGGCCTGCGCTTCCGCTTTTCTGATTTCACCGCCCCAAGCGTCCGCGTGGAGCTAGAACCCGAAGAACGCCAGCAATGGCGCAACATGATTCAGGCGACATGACAGACACTCTTTCTTTTCCCGACCCCACTCAACTGGCGGTTCCCTTCTTTGTTGCCGCCATTCTGGCCGAGTTCATCTGGATCGCAGTCAAAGGCAAAGGAGGGCGGTACGAGACGCGCGATGCCGTGACCTCTTTAATCATGGGTGCGGGCAGCGTGGCGTCGGGCCTGCTGGTCGGGTTTATCGCCTATGGATTTTTCATGTTCCTCTGGGCGCTGACACCTCTGGATCTGGGAACCTCGGTCGGGGTGTTCATCTTGTGTTTTGTGCTGGACGATCTGCGGTATTACTGGGTGCACAGGTTCGGGCATCGCATTCGCTGGGTCTGGGCCAGCCATGTGAACCATCACTCCAGCCAGCACTACAATCTGACCACGGCACTGCGACAGACCTGGACTGGGACTTTCACCTTCATGATGATCGTACGGGCACCGCTGATCCTTTTGGGGTTCCATCCCGCGATTGTGCTGTTCTGCGGCGGGCTGAACCTGATCTATCAATTCTGGATTCACACCGAGGCAATCAGAAAGATGCCTCGTTGGTTCGAAGCAGTGATGAACACCCCCAGTCATCACCGGGTCCATCACGGTCGCAATCCACGCTATTTGGATTGCAACTATGCCGGTGTGTTCATCATCTGGGACAAGATGTTCGGCACATTTGTTCCGGAACAGGATGATGAAAAGGTGGATTATGGCCTTGTCCATAACCTCGGCAGTTTCAATCCGCTACGTGTTGCTTTTCATGAATGGTTGGGAATTTTCAAAGATGTTTTTCAGTCCGGGATAAGCTGGCGCGAGCGCCTGAGTTATGCTTTTGGCCCGCCTGGTTATAGCCACGACGGCAGCCGGGACACGTCTGAAACCATCAAATCCAAACATCTGATCCGCAATCCACAGGATCGAGGATCGCCTGGGTTCTGACGACTGCCGTAAAGTTCTTTCAATTTTGAACGAAGCTTCACAATCACAATCGACCTATCCATCTTCGCCGCGCTTCGAAGAAGGGGGAAGTTTATTCATCCAATTGAAATTCATGAACTTTCAATAAGCTGATCTAACTTGAAAGAGCTTGGACGGACTGCTCAACCAATAGCTTTCAACGATGCATCAAGAACTTTAGGAAAACTTTAGGTTTAAGGCTTGATTCACATTTTTGGCAAAGTCTTGTCCTCGATATCCGCGCCCGCCGATAAGAGGATCAACATGCTGCAACGCCGAATGATGATGGCCAACGCTAATCGGCAACTGGACAACCCATTGGATGCTGCTGTCAGACAAAGGGATCGTTCCGCCGTACAAATGGCGACAGAAGCCGTGAAACACAATCAGTGCTTTTTGGCCTTTCAGCCCGTAATGCAAGCTCAGCCGCCGCATCAATGCGCCTTCTACGAAGGATTCATCCGTGTTCTGGATGAAACCGGGCGAGTGATTCCGGCACGAGATTTCATGCCGAGCGTCGAAAACACCGAAATCGGGCGCGAACTGGACTGCAACGCACTAAAAATTGGCCTGCAAACCTTGGCCCGCAATCCGACTATCCGACTGTCGATCAACATGTCTGCTCGCTCGATTGGGTTCAAAAAATGGTCTCAGATCCTAAACCGTCATTTAAAAAAGGACGCTTCGCTGGGTGAACGTCTAATACTCGAGATCAACGAAACCTCGGTTATGACGGTTCCCGAACTGGTAATCGATTTTATGGATCAACTCCAAGAGCACGGTATCGCTTTTGCTCTGGACGATTTTGGCGCCGGCAATATCGCCTTGCGCCTGTTTCGTGAGTTCTTTTTCGACGCGGCAAAGATCGACGGTCAGTTTATTCGGGGCATCGACAAAAACCCGGACAACCAGGCCGTGGTCCGATCCTTGATTACAATTGCCAGGCAATTCGACATGTTCACCATCGCCGAATCGGTCGAAACCGTCGAAGAGGCCGAGTTTCTGGTCTCACAAGGCGTCGACTGTTTGCAGGGTTTTCTGTTTGGAGCTCCCACCGTTAATCCGCCTTGGAAACAATCCGCTCAGGACAAACGCAGTGCCTGAGTACAAAAATTGCGCCTAAACTCGATTTTGCGACACATGAGGCAAGCTGTCTGTTGCTGCAAGTGCAGCATTCCGCTATGTCACCTTTTGCGAGAGTGTGAGATGCGAGGCGCTTTGTGAGTCGACTCCTAAGACCGAAGCCTTCACATTTCTCAAGAAATATGACGGCAAAGGATTGGATCACATGACCAACGTAGTAATTGCTTCGGCCGCACGGACGGGTGTAGGCAGCTTTGGCGGTTCGTTCGCGAACACCCCTGCGCATGATTTGGGCGCCGCAGTTTTGGAGGCCGTCGTCGAGCGCGCC
The DNA here is from genome assembly GCF_055693495.1 of Falsiruegeria sp. JB4-1. Lineage (NCBI taxonomy): Bacteria > Pseudomonadati > Pseudomonadota > Alphaproteobacteria > Rhodobacterales > Roseobacteraceae > Falsiruegeria > Falsiruegeria sp. JB4-1. Next base: position 991,469 of record NZ_JBVFTZ010000001.1, on the reverse strand, counting down.
GGTATCGAAAAAGGCGAAGTCAGCGAGACCATCCTGGGTCAGGTTCTGACTGCCGCTCAAGGCCAAAACCCGGCCCGTCAGGCGCACATCAACGCTGGCCTACCGCAAGAAAGCGCCGCTTGGAGCATCAACCAGGTCTGTGGTTCGGGCCTTCGCGCCGTTGCTTTGGGGGCTCAGCACATCCAATTGGGTGACGCCGACATCGTCGCCGCCGGTGGTCAGGAAAACATGACCCTGTCGCCCCACGCAGCAAACCTGCGCGCCTACCACAAGATGGGTGACATGAAGTACATCGACACCATGATCCGCGACGGTTTGTGGGATGCCTTCAACGGTTATCACATGGGTCAGACCGCTGAAAACGTCGCCGAGAAGTGGCAGATCTCCCGTGAGATGCAGGATGAATTTGCCGTCGCTTCGCAGAATAAAGCCGAAGCGGCCCAAAAGGCCGGCAAGTTCGCGGACGAAATCACCCCCTTCACCATCAAGACCCGCAAGGGTGACATCGTGATGGACAAGGACGAATACATCCGTCACGGCGCCACCATGGAAGCCATGCAGAAACTGCGCCCGGCCTTCACCAAGGATGGGTCGGTCACCGCGGCCAACGCCTCTGGCCTGAACGACGGTGCTGCAGCGACGCTGCTGATGTCCGCCGACAACGCTGAAAAGCGCGGGATTGAGCCGCTGGCCCGCATCGTGTCCTACGCCACTGCTGGTCTGGACCCGCAGATCATGGGTGTGGGTCCGATCTATGCCTCGCGCAAGGCTCTGGAAAAAGCAGGCTGGAAGCCTGAAGATCTGGATCTGGTCGAAGCCAACGAAGCCTTTGCTGCGCAGGCTTGTGCCGTGAACAAGGACATGGGCTGGGATCCGTCGATCGTGAACGTGAACGGCGGCGCCATCGCCATTGGTCACCCCATCGGCGCCTCGGGCTGCCGCGTTCTGAACACCCTGCTTTTCGAGATGAAGCGCCGCGACGCCAAAAAAGGTCTCGCCACCCTGTGCATCGGTGGTGGCATGGGCGTAGCCTTGTGCGTGGAGCGCGACTAAGCATCGGCGCATCCGCCATAGAGAGGGCGCCCATTGCGGCGCCCTTTTCTTTTAACATCAACTCCTTACACAGACTGCGACAAAATTCTCCGCCCGTCATGAGAATTTCATCACGAAAGAATATTGCGCATCCTGACCGTAATGGGTAACAGCATTACAACGCCAAATTTCAATTGGAGGATTCCTCAATGGCAAGAACAGCACTCGTCACCGGCGGCTCGCGCGGCATCGGCGCCGCGATTTCCAAGCGCCTGAAGGCCGAAGGTTACAACGTCGCGGCAACCTATGCAGGTAACGACGAAGCCGCAGCCAAATTCACAGAAGAGACCGGCATCGCCACCTACAAGTGGAACGTCGCCAACTACGAGGATCTCGGCTGCAGGCATCGCCAAGGTTGAGGCCGAAGTTGGGCCAATCGACATCGTTGTTGCCAACGCAGGTATCACCCGCGACGCACCATTCCACAAGATGACGCCCGAGCAGTGGCACCAAGTCATCGATACCAACCTGACCGGCGTGTTCAACACCGTTCACCCGATCTGGCCCGGCATGCGCGAGCGCAAGTTCGGCCGCATCGTTGTCATCAGCTCGATCAACGGTCAGAAAGGCCAGTTCGCTCAGGTGAACTATGCCGCGACCAAAGCGGGCGATCTGGGCATCGTCAAATCGCTGGCCCAAGAAGGCGCGCGCGCAGGCATCACCGCCAACGCAATCTGCCCCGGCTACATCGGCACCGACATGGTGATGGCGGTTCCGGAAAAAGTCCGCGAGTCGATCATCGCTCAGATCCCGGCAGGTCGCCTGGGTGAGCCGGAAGAGATCGCACGCTGCGTGTCGTTCCTGGTTGCGGACGATGCGGGCTTTGTCAACGGCTCGACCATTTCGGCCAACGGCGCACAGTTCTTCGTCTAAGCCTTAGTGCCAAACAAACAGCAAGGGCCGGTCCATCAGGACCGGCCCTTTTCATATCCCGTAAGAACGCGCGCGCTGCGCTCAGCGGGAACCGAACAGCCAGTTAAATACCGACTTGATGGCCTTGGACCGCTCTGCATGTGCCCGCTGGAATGCACGTTGGGCGGCGGGGTTTGTCGTCATCTCGATCATCTCTCTGCCCTTTCTCAGATCAGTTTGTCTTGACTTGCACCCAATATGTGACACCAATTGCAATCGTACAAACGAGAGTTTTGAGACCTTCACTTAAGAATTTTTGATGCGAACATGAGAGACCGACTGCCCCCCTTAACCGCCTTGCGCGCCTTTGATGCCGCAGCTCGGCACATGTCCTTTGCCCACGCGGCTAAGGAACTGAATGTCACGCTCGACGGCTTTGTCATTTCAGATCAAGTCGCTTGAGGAGCATTTGGGACAGCCTCTGTTCAAACGCCTCAATCGGGCGGTGGAATTGACTGAAACCGGGCGTGCGCTGGCACCAGGCGCGGCGGACGGGTTTCAAACGTTGACCGATGCATGGCGCGCCGCACGCAGATTGCAGGACAACACATCGCTGACCGTCACCGCTGGCCCCGCCTTGACGGCAAAATGGCTCGCTCCACGGCTCTATGATTTCGCCCGCCAACATCCTGATATTGACCTCAGTTTTTCAGCCACCCTGCGTATGGTAGACCTGAAGCGCGACGATGTAGATGTTGCGATCCGGTTCGGCTATGGCCCTGACGAGGGACTGTATTCGGTTCAGGTGCGCAAAGAGTGGCTGACGCCTGTGATGTCGCCCGAAATGGCTGAGCAGTTCCCGACGACTGACAGCCTGACACACGCGCCGCTTATCTTTGACGATTCCATCGCCTTTCTGCGCCCACCCTGTGACTGGGCGACCTGGTTTCGTGCAGTCGGCGTGCAACACAACCCCGAACATGGCACGCATTTTTCTAATGCCGATCATGCCGTAGATGCCGCCGTGGCTGGGGTTGGCGCTGTTCTTGGTCGGCGCGCGATGATCATAAAAGATCTGCAAGAGGGGCGGCTTGTGGCGCCCTTCAAGACCGCCATCGAAAGCACCGGACGCTTTCGGTTCCTGTGCCTACCGGGAGTCGAAGAGCGCCCGCAGGTCAAGGCATTCCGCGATTGGTTCGTATCCGAGATTGACAAGACCGCGCATATCTCGGACGAGTTTGACATTATTCCGGTCGAGGACGTCCCGTCAGCATGAGCAAATCCAAAGCCACCGCCATCGGCTTTATCGCCGTCCTACTGTGGGCGTTGCTCGCGTTGTTAACCGTCGGGTCCGCACCGACGCCACCACTGCTGCTGAACGCTATCTGCTTCTCCATTGGCGGGACCTTGGGGCTGATCTGGACTGCGGCCAGCGGGAGCCTTGGGCAACTGCGTACTATACCGGTCAAGGTGTATGTCTTTGGCACCATCGGCCTCTTTGGCTATCACGCGCTCTATTTCTCAGCCCTTAGGCTGGCCCCAGCGGCCGAGGCCGGGTTGATCGCCTATCTCTGGCCTCTGCTGATCGTGTTGCTCTCGGGACTATTGCCCGGCGAAAAATTGAAACTCGGCCATCTGGTTGGAGCCTGTTTCGGTTTTTCCGGCGCAGCCCTGATCATCCTGGGCGGCGGTAGCGACGGATTTCAGGCTGAATTTCTGCCCGGCTACATGTTGGCACTTCTATGCGCGCTGACATGGTCAGGTTACTCGGTCCTGTCGCGCCGCATGGGAGAGGTGCCCACAAGCTCGGTCGCGGTGTTCTGCGTCGCCACGGCCATTGCGTCCTGGGGCCTGCACTTGGCGGTCGAAGAAACCGTCTGGCCGCAAGGCACCTGGGGCTGGGCCTCGACGCTTGGCCTCGGCTTGGGTCCAGTGGGGCTGGCGTTTTACGTCTGGGATATCGGAGTGAAACGCGGGGACATTCAGATGCTCGGCACCAGCTCTTATGCGGCGCCCCTGTTGTCGACCCTTGTTTTGGTGGTTGCCGGGATCGCCGCGCCCACTTGGGCTTTGGCGATCGCGGCCTTGTTGATCACGGGCGGTGCAGTGATTGCGGCCCGCAGCAGTATGTCACGTTAGACAGACAGGCGTTCTATTTCTTCTTTTAGTTTGAGTTTTTGTTTCTTCAGATTTGCCAGATGCAGCCCGTCAATGCTAGGTGATCGCTGTGCCTCTTCCACTTCAAGACTGAGATGCTCGTGCTTCTTTTTCAGCTCCGTCAGGTGCGAGCTCAGGCTCATGGCAATCCTCCTTCTCAATTGTATGCTGGACGAGTTGAGCATATCAAAATCGCTCTGTCACGCTGCAGGTGCATGAAACTGTCATCAATCTGACATATCGGCTAACAATCGCTTACCTTACGGCAGGCCACCGTAAGGCTGCGCCATCGCGTAAAACCGCCCGAATTTCCGGGACATAGCTTTCGACATCAGCCGTGTGACGTTCGCCTTCGTGAAGGATTTGTGGAGCGTGCAGGCGAAAGGGCGATTTTCCCTCTTTCCTTGCTCGGAGAATCACTAAGTCCGGCGCGCGCGCTGGGCGAGCCGCCAATGGCAGCACTTCAAGCGAGCCCAAACGCCCCTCGCAAGCAGCGATCAATTCCGGCAGGCGATCGGTTCTCTGGATCACATGCAGGAAGCCTTTAGGCAGCAATCGACGCGCTGCAACCTCGACCCAATTGGTCAGGGGCGTGTCCCCGCCCAAGGCGACACTGCGCCCCACATCACGGGCCTGACTATGGGCACCGCTGCGATAATAAGGTGGATTGGCGATGACATGGTCGAACCGAAGCTGACGCAGCGCGTCTGGCAACGCGCTGAGATCAGCACATGTTACCTCAATCGACAAATTGTTCTGCGCTGCGTTTCGGCGCGCCAGATCGGCGTATTCGGGTTGCAATTCAACACCATGGCCTTGCACCCCGTCGATCCGCGTCAGCAGCGACAAAATTGCCGCGCCCGCCCCGCAGCCCAGCTCCAGCACCGATTGACCTGCCCGCGCGGGTACAACCGAGGCGAGCAAGACCGGATCAACGCCTGCACGATACCCCTCGCGAGGTTGAAGCAAGCTCAACCGCCCGCCCAGAAAGGCGTTCTGCGTCACCTGATCGTCGGAAAACACGTGAAAGGTCACGGGCCTATTTGCCCAATGGGATTTCGTTGTCGCGCATCACTCGAACGGCGTAATCATAGTCCTCTTCCCGCACCATCATGCGACGGGGGAAAATTCCGATGCCTCCTTCGAGGATGCTCATATTTACGTCCATCTGAAAGCAGTCTATATCCTCGCCCTCAAGAAGGGCGGAGGCAAAGGCCATGATGGTCGGATCGGTGCTGCGCAATAGTTCCTTCATGACGTCGGATGTAAGGGCAAGGTGGGGCATATGTCGACCCTTGTAGCAGGAGTGTGATGAATATCAGCACCGTCTCGAAACCTCATGAGCAACTGGCCGCGACGCTGGCCGGTGAAATGGCCGCAGTCAACGAGCTGATCCAAACCCGGATGGCATCGGAACATGCACCCCGCATCCCCGAAGTGACGGCACATCTCGTCAGTGCCGGCGGCAAGCGATTGCGCCCGATGCTGACGCTCGCTGCAGCGCGTATGTGTGGGTATCAGGGCGAGCACCATCTGCGCCTGGCCGCCACCGTGGAATTCATTCACACCGCTACCCTGTTGCATGACGATGTGGTGGACGAAAGCGCGCAGCGCCGAGGCCGCCCCACCGCAAATCTGCTGTGGGACAACAAAAGCTCGGTACTGGTGGGCGATTATCTGTTTTCGCGCAGCTTCCAGCTGATGGTCGAAACCGGCTCGTTGCAGGTTCTGGACATCCTCGCCAATGCATCGGCCACGATTGCCGAGGGTGAAGTCCTGCAGATGACCGCTGCGACCGACCTGAAAACGGACGAGGGCATCTATCTGCAAGTTGTGCGCGGCAAAACAGCTGCACTGTTCTCCGCCGCCACTCAGGTGGGCGGCGTAATCGCGGACGCTTCCGACGAACAGGTGCAGGCGCTTTATGACTATGGCGACGCGCTTGGCATCGCCTTTCAGATCGCGGATGACCTGTTAGATTACCAAGGCGACAGCAAGGCCACCGGCAAGAACGTTGGCGACGATTTCCGCGAACGCAAGCTGACCCTGCCAGTGATCAAGGCCGTGGCTCAGGCCACTCCAGACGAACGTGCATTCTGGGAACGCACCATCGAAAAAGGTCGCCAGGAAGAGGGCGATCTGGAACACGCGATGGCGCTGATGGCCAAATATGGCACGTTGGACGCTACCCGCGATGACGCCAACGGCTGGGCGGCCAAGGCCAAGACAGCGTTGGATGCACTGCCCGACCATGAGATCCGCACCATGCTGCGCGATCTGGCCGATTACGTGGTGTCGCGCCTCAACTAAGTTCGGTTGCGATGCACCACCAATCGGGATGCTCGGCGCCAATGACATAGGCCGCGAAATGCGCGGCCTTCATTGTGGGATAGAGCGCAACGCAGGTTGATCCTGATCCCGACATTCGTGCCATTAGAACACTGCGCGTATTTCGCAGGTCCGTCAGGACACGCTCGATTACAGATGCGACCTTAATGGCTGGCGGCTCTAGATCGTTGCGTTGGTTCAACAGCCATTCGGCACAGTCCTCAGCCCCAGCAAACTCTGGAACATGATCCGGCATCGGCGCATTTTCACGACTCTCGAGCCCCGAAAACACTGCTCCCGTGGGAACGGCCACGCCAGGATTGATCAATAGCGCCGGAAGCGCCGAGCATGTTCAGCGGCGTGATGCGCTCGCCAATCCCCTGCATTCGCGCCGCCTTTGCATGCATACAAACCGGGACATCCGCACCCAAAGAGAGCGGCAACCCGTCAGGAATTTGGACGCCTTGATCCGCCAGCAATTGCAGCGCTTTGGCGGCATCCGACGAGCCACCTCCGATCCCTGCACCATGAGGCAGGGCCTTGTGCAGATCAACGTTGCCAGACCATCCGACCTTTTCGAGCGCGCGCCAGACTAGATTGCCGTGATCTGTCGGAACTCCGGCTGAGAATGGGCCGCCGACGACCAAGGACATGGCGTTGCCGGGCGTCAGGCTCAGGCGATCTCCGAAATCAGCGAACACAACGATCGAATCTAGCAGGTGATAACCGTCTTCTCGCTGGCCGCTTACATGTAGAGACAGATTTACCTTGGCCGGGGCTAGCCCCTCAGCCATCGTTTGCAACCTTGAGCGGGTCTGCACCTTCTTCGGCAAGCACTTCGTCCAACCCAACTTCCAGTTTGCGACGTATCCGCTCCGGGTCGGCCTCACTGTCCGTATCCTCTGGGTCGATGAAAGAGAGAGCCCTGCTCCACTGAAACTGAGCTTCGCGATTTCGTCCGACAGCCCAGTAAACATCCCCAAGATGGTCATTCACTACAGGGTCAATCGGCATAAGCTCAACAGCTCGCTCCATGTGGCCAACGGCCTCATCATAGCGCCCTAAACGGAACAAAACCCAACCCAGGCTATCAACAATATACCCACTATCCGGACGCGCAGCGACGGCGCGCTCAATCATTGATAGTGCTTCATCCAGTTTTTGTTTCTTTTCGACAAGCGAATACCCCAGGTAGTTCAACACTTGAGGTTGGTCCGGTTCCAGTTCCAGGGCGGTTCGAAAATCCCCTTCAGCCTGTGGCCACTGTTTCAGACGCTCGTGGCTGATACCGCGGGCATAGAGGAGGAACCAACGGTTCGCGGCCTCTTCATCTGTATATTCCAACGCTTTGTCATAGGCCTCGACTGCGTTGACATAGTCTTCTTGCTGACGAAGCAGGTCACCTAACGCTGAATGAACAGCAGGCAGCGTCGGAAACTCGCGTGTCAACTGCTCGAGAACTTCGATTGCAGCATCCGGCTTGGCCGCGCGCCGCAATGCCTCAGCTCGACCAAGTTCCGCTGCGAAGTGATCGGGGTTACTTTCCGGGATTTTCTTATAAGTGTCGACGGACAAGTCATATTGCCCAAGATTTTCCAGTAATCCAGCACTGAGTAATAGCGCGTCATTGTGATCGGGTCGCAAAAAACCAGCCAAACGGGCATAGATCAATGCGTAGTCGTCTGAAGCTTCGCCACTCAAGGCTGCGCCAATTGTAAAAAACACCTCGGCTATGCCATCACGCACTGAGCGGACCTGAACAAACGGTAGGGTCTCGCCCTGCGCAAGGGTGTCGGCTACTTCGGTCAGACCAGGATCGAACCGACCGGCAAAAGCTTCGGCCATCAGTTCTAGCGCATCGTTGTTGCGCCCCAATTGCGACAGGATTTCTACGTTTGCCAGAATTGCCCGGCGCGTCAACGATGCCTGCTGACCGTCTTCGCCGGAGAATATGGCATCTGCCCCTTCGAAGTCACCGACCGATGCCAGCGCCATCGCCTTGTGGTAAAGAGCGAAACCGCGCAATCCAGCCTCATCTCCCAGTTTATCGAAATGTGCTAGGGCTTTGCCGACAGACCCTGCCCCCATATGGGCCCATCCGATAAGAAGGCCATCTACCAGGGGGCTGATCGTTTGCTCGCCGACCAGTCTGCTCAAAATTTCGTCATAGGCTTCGTCTGCGACCAGATTGGCTATGACAGCCATTGATGCCATCTGACTGCTCAAACCCAATCCCTCAAGGGTTTGTGCAATGGGTAAAGCCCGCTCAATCTCTCCCAGAGCCAATTGTGAGAGGATGGCATTTTCCATCAGAAACGGGTTCTGAGGGTCCTTCATCAAGGCCTGAGTGTAGTATTTGGCAGACGCCGCAAAGTTACTGTCATATATGGCTTGCCGTCCGGCCAAGTATGACCCCGCACCCGATTGTGTCCAACCAGTTGATGGCAAAGTCAAAGAAACTGCCAGTACGGCCGCCGCCGCGGTACGAACGAGGGAATACACCAAAAGCCTGCCTTTTCTCATATGCTCCCGCATAAGCTAGGGCTTAGTGTCACCAGAGGCAATGGTGGTCCGCTTCACATGCCAGACAGCTACAGATTCTTGCTCATATACAGCCGATCGTCAGGACGCTCGTCCCATAGGTGAAAGACACTATCGGTAGCACCAGACAGTGCTGAGGGAGACCCGCCTGTTGCTTGGGTTTTGTCAGTGCCATTTGCCGAGTACGCAAAGGCGCGCCGCGCATAGCCCAACCAGAGAAGATGCCTCGCCAGGACATCGACGACGGGCGAGAGGGCTTTCGAGCTTCCTACCCATCCGGAAGGCGGTTTCACCGCTCCGACCACGCTGAATGGCTCTGTACGCCAAATCCAGGATCAGGATCATCCGGCAACACGGCCAACATCTCGATCGAATGTCCGTCTGGATCTTTGAAGTAGAGCGACGCAGCAGGCATCCAGCCGATCACGACCGGCTCTGACACCGGCTCACCGTGAAATCCTAAGGATTGAATGCCCTTGCCCTCCAACCGCGCACAACCGGACATCACCGCATCCACACTGCATCGAAAAGCAAAATGCAGGGTCATGTTCAAAGGTCCTGCGCCAGACTGCCATAAACCCAACATCCCCTTTTCCTTGCCACCCACCCAGAAAAACGCAACCTGACGTTCTGGCAGAAATTTGGCCAGCTCCAGCCCGATTTTGTCGCGGTAAAAACTGATCGACCGCTCAAGGTCGCGTACGGGGAGATGCGTCTCATAGATCCCAAGAGTATCCGGTTTCACGGCCTACCTCCGCCTTCAGCCCTAGATGCAGGGCACACTCTAGGGGCTCAAGCGTACTTTAGATCAAGACAAAAACGCCGAGCGCTTTGGGCACCCGGCGTTCTCATGTCTCTTGTCAGAAAAGATCACATGTTGGGATAGTTCGGACCGTCGCCACCCTGAGGTGTGACCCAAGTGATGTTCTGGCTGGGGTCTTTGATGTCGCAAGTTTTGCAGTGTACGCAGTTCTGGAAGTTCACCACAAAGTCCGGCTTACCGTCCTTTTCAACAACTTCATACACGCCGGCCGGGCAATAGCGCTGCGCCGGTTCATCGAACTGAGGCAGGTTCACATTGATCGGCAAGTTCGGGTCGGCCAGGCGCAGATGGCAGGGCTGGCTTTCTTCGTGGTTGGTGGCTGCAAAGGACACGTTGGTCAGACGGTCAAACGACAGCTTGCCATCGGGCTTGGGGTAATCGATCGGCTGGTAGTCCGACGCCTTGCCAGTCGATTCCGCATCGTTCTTGCCATGGCTCACGGTCCCAAACAGCGAGAAACCAAGCGTGTTGGTCCACATGTCCAGGCCACCCAGCATCAGCGACGCGGTCAGGCCCCACTTGGACCAGATCGGTTTGACGTTGCGAACCTTCTTCAGGTCCTTGCCAATCGGGCCGGTGCGCACTTCGACCTCGTAATCGGACAGCTCGTCGCCCGAACGGTCTGCCTTGATCGCGTCAAAGGCGGCCTCGGCTGCGGCTTTGCCCGACAGCATCGCATTGTGGTTGCCCTTGATGCGCGGCACGTTGACCATGCCGACCGAACAACCCAGCAATGCCACACCCGGTGCCACCATCTTGGGCATCGACTGATAACCGCCTTCGGTGATCGCACGCGCGCCATAGGCCACGCGCTTGCCGCCCTTAAGGAGGTCGGCCACGACGGGGTGATGCTTGAAGCGCTGGAATTCCATGTAAGGGAACAGGTGCGGGTTCTTGTAGTTCAGGTGAACCACGAAACCGACGTAAACCTGATTGTTGTCCAGATGATAGATGAACGACCCACCACCGGCGTTCGACCCCAAAGGCCAGCCCATGGTGTGGGTCACAGTGCCTTCTTTGTGCTTGGCCGGATCGACTTCCCAGATCTCTTTCATGCCCACACCGAACTTCTGCGGCTCTTTACCGGCCTGCAGGTCGTATTTGGCGATGACTTCCTTGGCCAGCGAGCCGCGGACACCTTCGGACAGGAAGACGTATTTGCCGTGCAGCTCCATCCCCGGCTCGGTGTCGGGACCGTAAGAGCCATCCTGCTCCAGACCAAAGACGCCCGCGACGACGCCTTTGACTTCGCCGTTGTCACCATAAACCAGCTCCGAGCATGCCATGCCCGGGAAGATTTCGACGCCCAGCTCTTCGGCTTGCTCGGCCATCCAGCGGCAGACGTTGCCCATCGACACGATGTAGTTGCCGTGGTTGTTCATCAGCGGCGGCATGGGGAAGTTGGGGATGCGGATCTGACCGGCTTCGCCCAGCATGTAAAAGTTGTCTTCCTTGACCGGAACGGTCAGGGGCGCGCCCTTTTCTTTCCAATCCGGGATCAGAGCGTCCAGGCCGCAAGGATCCAGAACCGCGCCCGACAGGATATGCGCGCCAACTTCCGAACCTTTTTCCAGAACAACGACGTTCAGGTCTGCGTCCAGCTGTTTTAGACGAATGGCCGCCGACAGACCCGCAGGGCCCGCACCGACGATCACAACGTCATATTCCATCGCTTCGCGTTCAATCTCGGCCATTTGGTGGCGCTCCTTGGCTATCTTTTCGCTAGTGGCCCCTTTGGGCGCAATTTTGTTTCGTGGGTGATTACCCTTTGGGGGCCCCTAAGGTCAAATAAAACTGAGCGTCACATGCTGCATCGCGGCAATCATGTGTCCGGTGTGTCGCCCATCAGGTACCTTGGGCCGCTTCCGCCCTTTTTTGCCCGGTCTTCGGGGTTATAGAGTTTGCAGTTGGGCAAACTCAGGCAACCGCAACCGATGCATCCGTCCAAATTGTCACGCAATCGCAGCAATGTGCTGATTCGTGCGTCCAGATGTTTGCGCAGTCCTTTGCTGATCCGGTTCCAGTCCGCTTTGGTCGGAGTGCGGTTGCCCGGCAACCCACTCAACACCTCACGGATTTCAGGCAAGGACAGACCGAATTGCTGCGCGATCATCACAAAACTCAGCCGCCGGATGTCGGCACGCTGATAACGTCTCTGCCCGCCCGGGTTTCGCCAAGGCGAGATCAACCCTTGATCCTCGTAGTATCGGATGGCCGAAACGGCCAGTCCCGTACGCTCGGCCAATGCCCCGATTGGCAACCCGTCTGATACTGGCATGACACCTCATCAAAAATAGCTTGACCTAAAGTTAGGTTTAGAAATTACGCTATCTCAAGATCAACTCAGACGCAAAGGAATTGAGCAGATGACCGCCACCTTAGAACACACCAATTTCACTGTTGCAGACCCGCATGCCACCGCCGCATGGATGCACAAGGTGTTTGGCTGGCACACCCGGTGGGAGGGCGAAGCGATCTCTGGCGGGTACACCGTCCATGTCGGCAATGCGGACACCTATCTGGCGCTCTACCGTCCGCCTTCGACGCAGCCGCTGCAAAAACCGGATCAGGAGTCCTATGACTTTCTCGGAGGCCTAAACCACGTGGCTGTTGTGGTTGACGACTTTGAGGCCACCGAGGTGCTGGTCAGGGAAGCAGGTTTCAAACCGGGTGAACACCATGACTATGAACCGGGACGACGGTTCTATTTCCACGATGACAACGACATAGAATTCGAGGTGGTCCATTATGATTGAGATGCTTTGGCTGAATGTTCCGCCAGATCGCTGGCGCAACGAAAGACACGTTGATCGACGTCAACGACCAGGACCTGCATCCTCAAAGCGGAAATAGGCAGTGATTTGCGCATCCAGGCCAACGACTCCTCTTGCAATCTGCCTCTGGTTTGGGTCAGGTATCCTTCAACCCAAACAGTCGCCCCGGCGCTTTCAACGCGGCGGGGCGACACCTATTTTATGTGGACCGGTTGCCGATGGAAAAGATCCCAATGACCCCGACGGGGTTCGCCGCGCTCGAAACCGAGCTGAAGCACCTGAAATCCGTTGAACGCCCCGCCATCATCGAGGCCATCGCCTCGGCGCGCGAATTGGGCGACCTGAAGGAAAACGCCGAATACCATTCGGCCCGCGAAAAGCAGGGTTTCATCGAAGGGCGTATCAAAGAGCTGGAAGGCGTTCTGTCTCTGGCCGAGGTCATCGACCCCGCCAAACTGAACGGAACCATCAAGTTCGGCGCCAAGGTCACTTTGGTGGACGAGGACACCGACGAGGAAAAGACTTGGCAAATTGTTGGCGAACATGAAGCCAACATCGAAAAAGGTCTTTTGAACATCAAGTCGCCGATCGCGCGCGCGCTTATCGGCAAAGACGAAGGCGACAGCGTTGAGGTCCGCACACCGGGTGGTGTACGGTCTTACGAGGTCTTGAATATCCAGTACTCCTGACGGATTGACGCCCATGTCTGGCCCATCGCCTGACCCAGATTCTGCACGCCCCACGCCGCTTGGCATCTACGATAAGCCCAGGCAATCGGCTATTACGGGTATTGAATTGGCAGCCATTGCCCTTAGCGTGCTGTGGCTCGGCGGAGCAGTGGCTTTCTTTGTGTTTGGCCCCGCATTTGGCGAGCAATTCGGCGCCATCGGGTACCTTGTTGCGATGCTAGCCGTATTTATGCCGGTGGCGATGATCTGGGTGGCTGCCACAGCCGCTAAATCGAGCCGCGTAATGCGCGAAGAAAGTCAGCGCCTTCAGGCGGCCATTGACGCCATACGGCACGCTTATGTGACGCAGCAACAGCGCGCTTCGGTCAATCAGGAACCTTCGGTCGCCAAAAAACTGGACGAGATTGCGGAAACGGCCCGTAAAACGGAAACTGCCTTGGCCACTTTTTCGACAAAACGCCGGGACAACGCTCGACCAGCAGCCCCCTCGCAGGTCGTGCCCTCAGGTGAAGGTGGCGATCAAGGTTCACTGGAACTCGGGACACCGGCCGAAGCTTTGTCGCCCCCGCTGCCGTCCAATGATTTCATCCGTGCCCTGAACTTTCCCGAAACAGCCGAAGACACTGAAGGCTTTGCAGCTTTGAGGCGCGCCCTCAAAGACCGAAAAGCGGCCCAACTGATCCAGGCCGCCCAAGATGTTCTGACGTTGCTATCCCAAGACGGCATCTACATGGACGATTTGCGCCCAGATATGGCCCGCCCCGAAGTATGGCGTCAGTTTGCGCACGGTGCACGGGGTCGAGCGGTGGCTGCACTTGGTGGGGTGCGTGACCGGTCATCACTTGCCCTCACGGCCTAGCCGCATGAAACAAGACCCGATCTTCAGAGATGCGGCGCACCACTTCCTGCGCAAGTTTGATCAGATGTTCACCGAGTTTGAGGCCGAAGCTGATGACGCAGAGATTTCGGCGCTTGGGGACACACGAACAGCTCGCGCCTTCATGCTGTTGGGCCGCGTAGCTGGCACTTTCGACTGACCTCAATCGGAGTAGAGTTGATTTTCGCGATGGGCCCTGTACTGACGCGCGCCCGGTGACATCGACTTCGTACACTCTCCGTTTCCGAAATGGCGCTTGCCGCGCGGCAGCAAGGCACCCGATCCAATAGTGGAAGTGTTTCAACCAATGCTCATTGGTCCTGAACCGTTTTTGTCACACCAAGTTCGGTCATAGGCCAAAGCTGGCGAATGGGATAAACCTCACCAGATCTCCGGTCTGGATGTGGCGTTCTCCGTCGTCGATCTCGATCAAACCGTCAGCCCAGCTCAAACCACTGATACGTCCTGAACCTTCCGATTTGAACGCCTCGACCTGTCCGTCGCGAATGCGACCTCTGAGGTATTCTCTTCGTCCTGGCTTCTTTCGCTTTTCAAATGCAGCTAAGCAAATCGAACCCCAGCGGTTCCTTCCAATTCTCACCGGCCAAAAGCCCCATCGCAGGACGGGCAAAGATCAAAGTGCAAACCATGGCGGCCACCGGATTTCCCGGCAGGCCAAAAACCGGCGTCTCATTCCAAAGGCCCAAGGCCATCGGGCGCCCTGGCTTGACTGCGATACGCCACTGTTGCATTGCGCCTGCTTCGTTGAGCAGGGCAGAAACGTGGTCCTCGTCCCCGGCTGATGCACCGCCACTTGTCAAAATAACATCCGCCCGGTCGGCGGCATCGTCAAGACAGGCCCGCAGTGCCTCGCGATTGTCAGCAACCTGCCCCATATCGACAGGCACCCCGCCAAATCGGGCAACCATCGCCAGTAGCATCGGCCGGTTTGCGTCAAAAATTTGCCCTGGCCCTGCAGCCATCCCCGGGTTCACCAATTCATCCCCGGTGGATATCACCGCCACGCGCAGCGGTTTACGCACCAAAACACTGGCAACTCCAACTGCGGACATCAATGCCATATCGGCAGGTGTGAGCACCCGACCTGCTGTCAGCACTACCTGTCCTTCCACGACGTCTTCTCCAGCCTTTCGCGCATTGGCTCCTTCTTTGAGGGGACCTCGAAATGCAATCTGCGCCCCGTCCGAGTTGACGTCTTCTTCCAGTATGACCGTATCCACACCATCGGGTAGCGAAGCACCGGTCAGCACCCGGATGGCTTTTCCTTTGGGCACGTTTCCCTCAAACGGGACTCCGGCGGCGGCTCGCCCCCTCACAAGGGGTACAACATGATCTCCATCGGGAACTGCGCCAGCGAACCCATATCCATCCACGGCCGAATTTGGTTGCGGCGGATTGGATCGAAGCGCGGCAACATCCGACGCCAAAACCCGCCCCAGACATTCGCCAACCCCAACGGTTTCAACAAGTGTCACAGGCGAAAGACGTTGACGCAGAAGATCCAGTGCTTCGTCGACCGGGGTCCAATGGACACCTGCAGGTAAGGCAAAGCAATCATTGCTCAATTTCGGCGGCAAGAGGTCAGTATTGGTATTCTCAACTCCCATGATCCACCCTTCCTCTCCGACCGGAGCATCAAGTTTTTGATTTAGCTCATCAACTGACATTGCTGACAATTGCGTCGCCAACTGATGCACTTGCCATGCATCCTTTATCCAACCGTCCGGTGCGGGCCCAGCCGTCATCGAGGGCCAAATTTCGACAAAGGCAATTGGTTTATCCAGCGTTTCATAAGGCCAGACGGCTATCTTGTCAGCATTCGCCCGACGCAGCCGCTCCAGAACAGGGAGACCCATGATGACCTGACTGCCCACAGCGCCCGCACCGGCCAACTGCCAACAAGTGAAGCTGCCCTTTGCCAAATGCTCCACATCGCGCCGGTCTTGAAAGGGGTTGCGATAGCTGGCCTTGGTACGCGGCAACCCGGGAATTTCCCTCTTGAGAGCGTTGGCCCAAAAAGGTCCCCGCCCACCCAAAGACACATTTATCTGCCCTGCCAGATCGAACCGGTTGTTTTGGGTCGGCTCATCCTCAACCCGCGCCTCAAACCACTCCCACAGTTTAAGCGGATCATCAGACCCCGTCATCGCTCGCGCAAAGCCCCTTGGGTACCCAAATGGAAAATCGAACCCGATCAGCAGCCGACGCTCAGCGGCATATTCCTGCTCGATCAACTCTTGCAGCCAGGCTTCTGCCATACCACGATTGCGCAAATAAACTGGTTCTTGGACTGCTCCTTGTCGCGCTACACAGGCCCAAATTGCATCCTTGCGCGGTCGAGGCCCGGTGTCATTGCCCCCGGACCAGTCCACCATGGCAAAGGACACAAATTGGGTCACAAACCAACCTCGGCGGCAATGAAATCGGCGATCTCGCTCGTCGCGTCCAAATCGAAAACGGGCTGGTTCAAATCCAGTTTCGTATCACTAGCCACCGCCCGGATTGTTGGATCATTTGGTGCGATCAGTTCCTGGCCTGAAGCCAAGCGAAAAGCCTCGATTTTTGGGTGAGTTTCGCGCTTGTACCCTTCGATCAATACCAGATCAACGGGACGAATACGGACCAGCAAATCAGCCAAAGCCGGTTCGGGCGCGCCTTGCAACTCTTGCATGATTGCGACCCGCACGGACGAGGCCAGCACCACCTCTTGCGCGCCTGCCTGGCGATGCCGGTAGCTGTCGGTGCCAGGATGATCTACATCCGCACTGTGGTGCGAATGTTTGATGGTTGAAACGCTCAGCCCACGGGCGGTGAACTCAGTGACCAGCCGCTCCATCAATCCGGTTTTTCCCGAATTTTTCCACCCCGTGACGCCATAGATCTTCATAGCATCGTCTCGGCCTGGGCCAGGTCGGCGGGCGTGTTGATGTTAAAAAAAGCGTTGTCGTCAAAAGGAGCCGAGGCCGCACCGTGTTTGTCCGTCCAGAGCACCACCTTGCGCAACCCATCCTCAAGCGAGGCACGCAGATCCGCACGCAAGGCGACAGGCCAAAGGCCAAAGGTGGGGTGCCGGTTCATCCGCCCCTCTTCCTGCGTCGCGGCCAAAGCAATCGGTGTGCTTGCGCGTTCGGCGGCCCGGGTCAGACGCTCGGTCAGGTCGGTGGGAAAAAACGGCGTGTCGGCGGCGGCGGTAACAATGTGGGAAAAGCCCTGATCGGCGGCATATTCCATACCCGCCAGAACACCTGCGAGTGGTCCCGGATAGTCAGCCAAAGTATCCGGGACCACCGGCAAGCCGTATTCGACAAACCGCTGCGAATCGCCATTGGCATTCAGCACCAATCGCTCAACCTGCGGCCCCAGCCGGTCGATCACCCGATCCAGCAGGCTGCGCCCGCCCAGAATCAACGCGCCCTTGTCGCCGCCGCCCATCCGACGGGCTTGACCACCGGCCAGGATCACTCCGAGAGGTTGCATCATGTTCTACGCTCCCGCGCTTTTTCTGCGGTGTTTTCTATCCTCAACCGGCACACTGGCGGGATCAACGTCGCGCATCAAACGATCCTCGCCGGATAGACACACAAACCGCTGTCCGCGCATCCGGCCGATCAGGGTCAACCCGACCTCACGCGCGATTTCAACGCCCCAGTGCGGTGAAGCCCGAGCGGGATGCCAGCACGGGAATACCCATCATCGCGGTCTTGATAACCATCTCGGAGGTAAGCCGACCAGTGGTGTAGAGGATCTTGTCCGACGCCTGCTCACCCGTCGACAGCATCCAGCCAGCGATCTTGTCGACCGCGTTGTGGCGGCCCACGTCCTCCATATAGACCAGCGGTCGGTTCTCACGGCACAGCACGGTGCCGTGGATCGCACCGGCCTCAAGGTAAAGCGACGGGGTGCGGTTAATCTTACCCGACAGATCATAGAGCCACGATGTGCGCACCTGAACGGCAGGCAGGCGAACGTCCTCGAGCCCTTCCATCATGTCGCCAAAAACGGTGCCAACAGCGCAACCAGAGGTGCGGGTCTTTTTCTTGAGCTTTTCTTCGTAAGACGTTTCACGCTCGGTGCGCACCACAACGGTTTCAAGATCGTCATCATAATCGGTACCGGTGATCACATCGTCGGGCAGCAGCATGCCCTGATTGCGCAGGAACCCAAGCGCCAGATACTCAGGATAATCCCCAATGGTCATCGCAGTGACGATTTCCTGACTGTTGAGGAAGATGGTCAGGGGGCGTTCCTCGACCACGGAAATCTCAGTCGCTTGACCATTTTGGTCAAACCCCTCGACCGCACGGGTCAACCGCACCGCGCCCGGATCGGGGGCGATGATATAGTCCGACAGATCGTCCGAGATAGCCAATTGAAACCCTTCCCCAAGCCAGTTACCTGTTTCGCGCTTAACTTAGGATTTCCGCATGGCATTCACCACATCGAATTCCTTTTACTGGAAAGGCTTTCGCGACGGCTCGCCTTTTGTTCTGGTCGCAATCCCATTTGGCACCCTGTTTGGCGTGCTGGCGACCGAAGCGGGATTGGATATTGTCCAGACCATGATCTTCACCGCCACGGTTTTCGCGGGGGCTGCTCAATTTACCGCATTGCAGCTGTTGCAAGAGGAAACCCCGACCCTGATCGTGTTGGCTTCGGCCCTGGCGGTGAACTTGCGGGTGGCGATGTATTCGGCGGCGCTGACACCACACCTGGGTGGTGCGCCCCTCTGGCAGCGAGCCGTTGCAGCCTATTTTGTGGTGGATCAGTCTTATGCCTGTTCGACCGTGCAGTTCGAGAAAGAACCGGACATGACGGTACCGCAAAAGATGGCCTATTTCTTTGGTTCGATCTCTCCCATCGCGCCGCTTTGGTATCTGTGTACTTATCTGGGCGCGGTTCTGGGAACGCAGATCCCCGACAGCTGGGCGCTGGATTTTGCACTGCCGATCACGTTTCTGGCGATGCTGGGGCCGATGCTGCGCACCCTGCCCCATGTGATTGCAGCCTTGGTGGCCATTGTGGCGGCACTGTTGACAACAGCCGTTCCCTATAACCTGGGGCTGCTGATCGCCGGTTGTATCGGCATGATGGCGGGCGCGCAGGCCGAAGTCATTCTGGCGCGCAGAAAGTTACAGGCATGAGCAGCATCGACCCCACCACCATGTGGATCGTGATCGTCGGCATGGCGGTCGGCAGCTTTGTGCTGCGTTTTGTGTTCATCGGCTTTGTGGGGGACCGGGCGATGCCCCCATGGCTGCTGCGTCATCTGCGGTATACTGCGGTGGCAATCCTACCTGCCCTGATTGCGCCGCTGGTGGTCTGGCCTGCCGCGACTGGCGGAGAACCTGACTTGGCGCGCACCAGCGCCGCCACCGTGGCGCTGGTGGTGGGGCTCATGACCAAAAATGTGATTGCCGCGATCTTTTCAGGCGCGGCAACGCTGTACGGGCTGCTGTATCTGGTGGGTTAACCCGCCTCGGTTCGTCGCCATCACTCTGAGGCGCTCCCGCCCGTCGTCAATGCCCCTGACGGGACACCTCCTCTCGTTGGGCCGGGCCTCGCTTCGCTCGACGGTTGACGTTTGAGGCGAACCAGATTCCCCAAGCAGGACCGCGCCGGGCTTTGCCCGGCGCCCAGCCCAAAGCCGTTAGCGGTGCCGACGAAGTCGGGATCGTTCGGGTGCGGGAGGGTTACGAGTCTCGAACCATCATGACACAGTAAGCAGGTCACGAAGAATGCAAATGTATCAGCCGCCTGTTGCCACCTTGGCGTTCAGCTTAGCGTTGTTCTCGGCCAAACCTTTTTGCAGGTCAGCGTCGTCGTTCTCGTAGTATCTTTCTGTCTTCACACCCGGCATCTGCTCAAATTGATCAGACAGATCTCGTCGGCTGAAATCCCGACTTAATTCCCTCGAACCCCGGAACCTGCTGGAGCAGTTGCGAAGTTGCACTCGCGCAAAACGCGCCCGGAACCGGGCCCATTTGCTTGGCCAATTGGTAGGCCGTCTCAGCTTGCTGAGGCGTCACTTCGATCTCTTGCACCACAACATGGTGGGTCGAACGCGCATGAGAGGTCCGATAGGCTTGCTCTACTGCGGGTGTGATGCCGAAGAGAACGTCGTTTCGCTCAGGAACAATATCAGCTTGGAACGATCCCGCCGGATCAAAGATGATCCGCTCACGCGCATTGATCATGAGCGACGTGTGCGCTCCACCGCCTGTCCGGTTGTTGATCATCGTATAAAGCGTCAGCGTCGCGGGACCAGGGTCACGATAAGATACTGCTGAAATTTGAGCGTCGGTCGCCTGCGGACCTCGCGCCGAGGTGCAACCGACCAACCCAAGCGCCAAAGCGCCAGCCAAGACAAGACGAAACACGTTCTCTATCGCGATCAGATCAGGACGCAAAAACCGCAAGGAACAGCAGAATGCCAAAAATGACAACGCAGGACCAAGTGCAGAACTTGATGAAAGCGTTGTACATTGCGGTTTGATCGGTGATGTCCATTTCGCCGTGCTTGTGGTCCGCCATGGGTTTTTTCCTATTCGTCAGATTTTTTTGTTGGATACTGGATTTGAAAGCGGCTGTCACCACGTCATTCGCGCGCAGGGCCAATAGCATCCAGAACGGTACATCCCGGATAGCCAAAGCCCCACCGCCACGGCAGGCCCGAACATGGGCCACCACCAAATCGCACCGCCAGATACATCGCCTCGGCAATGGCATCATAAGCCGCCGCTACAGTATCTGGAGTGACTTCGTAATGCGCGGCAACTTCGTCCACGCGTAGCGCACCGGTGCGCTTTACACAGCTTTGCAAAGCCTTGTCGGCGGCCAGGCGTGCATCATAACTGTCGTCAACCGTCTCGGCCCCGCCTGCGTTGTGATAGGCACGGTCATGGATGACACAGCAGCTTTCCCAGGGTGGGTTCTGATCATGCGCCTCGGCAAAGTCGGGGAAACGACCTGCCACCACACGCCAACTATACGACAGACCACCCGAGCAACCGTCAGTCTCAAATCCATTCAACTCTGCATCAACGCGAATCGACATCAAGGCACGGTGTGCAGGCATTTCCAAGGCGCGCGTCACACTGTTCTCATCCGCGGTGGCAGGCAGAGACAGAGCCGCGAACGCGATGGTCAACAGGCTACGGGCTGGCGTCACGATAGTCTCCGCTCGAAAGGTCCAGCCCCAGTTCCTCTGTCATCCACAATAACATGCGCTCCGTGGGGGTCAGGCCCGCGCGGAACTCCAGCACCTGATGGGCCAGCGCGGGCTCATCGGTGATCAAGCCGTCGACACCCAGCGAAATCATCTTGGACATCTGCAGCGGATCATTCACGGTCCAGACATAAAGATCCTTGCCCACCGCATCGGTGGCGTTGACCATGGACACATTGGCCATGCCTGCGTTTACGGCCAGGAAGTCGCCTTCGAGCGCGGTCAGATCCCCCAAACCCGTGGCTGCCAAAACACCCGCTCTCCATTCAGGTCGCAGTTCCCGCATCTTGAGCACCGCCGGATACTTCAGCGACATGATCGCGATCTGATCCTGCATCCCAAGCTCTTCGACAATCGCGACCACTCGGTTTTCCAGTTCCTCATCGTGGCCGTAGTATTTCAACTCGATCAGAACCTTGGATTTACCGCGCGCAGCTTGCAGTACCTCATGCAGCGTGGGTGTACGTTCGTCCGAATACGCTGGATCAAACCAACTGCCGATGTCGATATCAGCCAGGTCCGCCATCGTCGCGTCCCAAATCGTCAGGTTGACACCTGCCAGTTTCATGAAATCACTATCGTGCATGACGACGACTTCGCCATCTGCGGTTTCCTGCACGTCGATTTCGACCCAATCGGCCTCGTCCCCAATAGCTTTGACGATCGAGGCCATGGTGTTTTCAGGTCGTGACCCGGCTGCGCCACGATGGGCGATGATCTCGACGTCATCGTCGGCTTCGACAGATTCAAGCAACCCGTTGCCCATCCAGATCCCGCCGACCACCGCGACGATCCCGACACCAACGATCAATGCCAGTCGCACCCGCAGGCTGCCACCTTTTGTGATCTCGGGGGCCCGCAACCGTTCCCCTTCAAAGAATCCGTCCAACAGCACAGCCAGAGCCCCAAGGGCCACGGCGGACAGAACGATAAGTGCCACCCCCAAAGAAGTACGATCGCCATCGAGAGAGTCAGCGCCGTTTTCAATTGCCCCTCAGAGACCGGAACCAGGTTGATCGCAATCCCCGCCACAAATGCAATCGCTAGAGAGATCATCAACCGCACCGCGACCCACATCACCAGCTCGATCTTGAGTCGCGTTTGTTTGCCCTGCATGCGGGTTCGGCTTTCACCAAAGGCATCACGCGGGCGGATGCCTTCGAACAGAACCAGATGCAGCGCGAGCGCCCAACTCGACAGGCGCAGCAGCAGGACAAGCGCCAAAGCCAACAGAATCACGGCAACAATGCCCGCCGCTGCCAGGAACGATGGCGGCTTGTAGGTCAGATAGTAATTGATGTCATAGTCCCCGGTGGCCCACAGCATGATCACTCCCGCGACCAGCGCAAAGGGTGCCACCAACAAGAGCACGCGCAGTACGAACAGCATACCAAAGATCAACAACTCTTTGACACGGCTGACGACATAACCAAAAGCTGCCCAGGATGTGCGCCAGCGGTCAGAACCATCATAGCGCAGGCTGGTGCTCATGACCGCAAAGCTCAACACCTCGACAGTCAACAGGATGCTCAGAACAACCAACGTCGCAAGGAACCCGACGGGGGTAAGGATGAAATACGCAATATCTTGATCCGTCAACGCCGGTTGATCTGAAAGCGAGACCGCCAGGTTGATGGTCGCTGCCATACCCGGTGCGATCAGCGCATAAGCCAGCAGGCGCAACGCCATGTAGAGGGGCACAAACACCCGTCTTCTGGCCCAGGCTTGCGCATAAGCCTCTGTTACCGTGGAATAATGCGACACGACAATCTCCCTTTCAATGCGAGCATTGAACGATGGGAGGCGCTGTATGGCAAGGGGGAGACTGTGAGAACATCGGCCGTTGCGCGGTTGCCCCTGCAATTGTGGCAGCGGCGAAACCTGTTCTATCGTTCTGCAGTGGCGCGCCTCGCGTCAGCGAGGCGCCTGGCCCAACGGGAGGAGGGCATCTTTGATGCTTGTTCGACCGGCGGGAGCAGCCCCGGGTCCTAAACGATCATACACCAAAGCGGAACTTGGACTAGGTCTCGTTCGACGATTCCAGATCTGCCGCCAGACGAAAACCGATGCGGGTTGCGGGCGTATCTTCCTTGGGTTTGGGCAAGGCCCGCAGCATCACGTTCAATTGGCTTACATGCTGCACCAGCTGCGTGCGAACACCGTTTGAATCACTGCCATAAAAGGTGATGATATCCGGGTCAAAGTACCCCATCCCCTCAATCCGAAGCACGCCTGCATCGCCACCGGTGAACCCCATGGCCACTTCGTGCTCGCCATCCAGCTGTTCTTCGAAGCTGCGAATGTAGAGAATCAGCCGCTCATAGGCCCAACGCGACGGGCTCTTGGCCTCGGCGGGTTTTTGCATCTGCGCCGGTACTGGGCCTAGCTTGGCCTTGCGTTCAGGGTCTGCATGGACCTCGTGATGACGTGGAAGGGCTGCTGCTTCTGCTGCCTCGGCCGCCGTTTCGATCTTGTCGTCCATGTCTTAGCCCCTGAACTTAGTTTTTGCGCTGATACAGCCAGGCCCCATCCTCGCGGCGGGTCCGGGTCACCTCTCCGATATGGTAGAGATGGTTCACATGCGCAACGGCCTCGACCAGGGCCAGACCGTATTCCCCCTCACCAATGGTGCGCTTAAACAACGGTGCGAAACACTCGGATGCGGTTTTGGGCGTATCCAGATGGTTCAGCAGGCGTTTCAACGCGCCGTGGTGATTGTCGATCAGTTGCCGCATTCGGATCGGCAGCCCTGTGAACGGCAACTTGTGCCCGCCCAGCGCCAGATGATCCTCTCGCGCCAATGGGGCAAGCCGCTCGCAGGCTTCGAGCCATTCCGCCAGCGGATCGGCCATCGGCTCGGTTGCATAGACGCCGATATTTGGACTGATCGAGGACAGGATTTGGTCGCCAGTGATCACCAGATTGTCGTCCCGGCTCCAGAATGTGGCATGCTCGGGCGCATGGCCGTTGCCCATATGCACGTCCCAATCTCGCCCGCCCATACGGAACACGTCGCCCTGTTTGATCCGCCGGAACCCCAGCGGCATCGGGTACACCATATCCGAGAAATTGAACGGGCGATCCGCCATACGCTTGGCCAGAATGTCTGCATCCATACCCGCCGAACGGTAATAGTCCAGCGTCTCTTCAGGCCAGCTTTCCTGGACATCAAGCGTCAGCATGCGTGAGAACAGCCATGCCGTACGCGTTGTCACCAGTTCCGCCCCATGTTCGGACTGAAACCAGCCCGCCAGCCCCATGTGATCGGGGTGGTGGTGTGTCACCACCACACGCGAGATCGGCTTGCCCCCCAGAGGGCCCGCCATCAGTTGTTCCCAAATGCTGCGCGATTTCTTGGACGCAAAGCCGGTGTCGATCACCGTCCAGCTGTCGCCCTCGTCCAGCGCATAGACATTGACGTGGTCCAGTTTCATCGGCAGCGGAAGACGCATCCACAGAACACCCTCGGCCACTTCTATGGCTTCGCCCAGCTCCGGAGGGGTGTCCCAAGGGTATCGCATTGCCAATGTCTGAGCCCCGTCCATCAAGCGACCAACTCGTCGATGGTCAGACCGAAGACATCCGTTGCCCCGCTCTGCGCTTGAGCCAGCAGGCCTGCATGCTCGGGTAGCAATGCGTTAATATAAAAGCGCGCCAGTTTTTCACGCGGCCCCGCCGGATCGGCCAACGCCGCCACTAGGTGATAGTGGCCACCCAACACACGCGCAAAGGCGTTCAGATAGGGCACCGCACCGGCAAACCGCTCATTCATGTCTCCCTGCGCCACCAACCACTCGGTCGCCTCACGCAGGGTTTCCGTGGCTTCCCAGACTGGTCCAGCCAACTCGGGCACCGTCGCCCGTGCGCGCTCTGCATGATCTTCGATCTCATCGAGCAGCTTGGCCGCAGCCTCGCCACCATCCATCATCTTACGCGCCACAAGGTCCATCGCCTGAATGCCGTTGGTACCCTCGTAAATCGCGGTCACACGCACATCGCGATAAAACTGCGCCGCGCCGGTTTCTTCGATGAAACCCATGCCGCCGTGCACCTGCACGCCTGTCTCTGCCACGCGCATGCCTGTCTCGGTTCCGAACGCTTTGGCAATTGGCGTCAGGAATGCCGCCCGGGCGGACCACTCGGCATCGCCGGTGGCGGTCTGCATGTCGATGGCTGCCGCACAGTTCAGCAAAATCGCACGCGACGCATATACATCTGCCTTCATGCTCATCAGCATCCGGCGCACGTCCGCGTGGTCCACGATAGTTCCGCTTGGTGTCTTGCCCTGCTTACGCTCCAGTGCATAGGCCAGCGCGTGTTGATAGGCGCCTTCGGCAACGCCCACACCCTGACCGCCAACGCCCAAACGCGCGTTGTTCATCATGGTGAACATCGCAGCCATGCCGCCGTGTTCCTTGCCCACAAGCCATCCTTTGGCGCCGTCAAACTGCATCACGCAGGTGGGAGAGCCATGCAGGCCCATCTTGTGCTCAAGGCTCACCACTTTCAGGCTGTTGGCCACGCCCGCCTCACCGTTGTCATCCGGCAGGTTGCGCGGCACGATGAACAGGCTGATACCCTTGGTACCCGGCACGCCATCCGGCAGGCGAGCCAGAACCAGATGGCAGACATTGCCGGCAAAATCATTGTCACCCCAAGAAATGAAGATCTTTTGCCCTGTCACCGAATAGCTGCCATCGCCATTATCTACGGCTTTGGAACTCAGCGCACCCACATCCGATCCGGCCTGCGGTTCGGTCAGATTCATTGTGCCTGACCATTCGCCTGACATCAGCTTGGGCAGGAACAGTTCCTTGATCGCGTCACTGGCGTGGTGTTCCATTGCTTCGATCTGACCCTGGCTCATCAGCGGGGCCAGTTGCAGCGAAAGGCACGCAGCGCTCATCATCTCGTTCACGGCAGTGGTCACCGTCATCGGCAAGCCCATGCCACCATATTCCGGATCGCCGCTCATCCCGATCCAGCCCCCTTCGGCAATGGCCTTCCAGCCGTCGGCATAGCCGGGCGACGTGCGAACAACGCCATTTTCCAAGCGCGCGGGCTGTAGGTCACCGGGGACTTGCAGGGGCGACATCACCTCTTCGCACATCTTGCCCGCTTCGGTTAGGATCGCATCGACAACATCATCTGAGGCTTCCGAAAATTTCTCGGTCTCGGCGATCTGATCGAACCCGGCAACGTGACGGAGCAGGAATTGGTAGTCGGTGACTGGTGCGCGATAGGGCATTGGTTCCCTCGGATGGTTGGGCGGTGAGCGCGGGCTTGGCTTCCACGCTGGGCACCGATAAAAGACAGGGTTTGGACGATTACCTATCCACCGCCCCCTTGCAAGCAACCAAAACGCCGCGTCACCGACCATGTATCGTAAGGACACATCTTATTTGACGGCCCGCCCAGCCGACATCGAGGCGGCAGCTGATCTGCTGCGCGCAGGCGAGCTGGTCGCCTTTCCGACTGAGACAGTCTATGGCTTAGGGGGTGACGCACGCAACGATGATGCGGTCGCCGGGATATATGAGGCAAAGGGACGGCCCAGCTTTAATCCGCTGATTGCCCATGTTGCCAGTATTGAGGCTGCCAAGCGCTATGTTGTCTGGACGGATGAGGCCGATCGCCTGGCACAGGCGTTTTGGCCCGGTCCACTGACGCTTGTTCTACGGCTCAAGCCGGGTCACGGGATCTCTCCTTTGGTTACTGCTGGTCTGGACACTCTGGCGGTGCGCGTTCCGGCCAATGGCATAGCACGCGCGTTATTGGCAGAGTTCGACGGCCCAGTCGCCGCCCCTTCGGCCAATCCATCCGGCCGGATCAGCCCAACGACCGCAGAACATGTTTGCAGCGGATTGAACGGACGCATTTCTGCGGTTGTAGATGGCGGCCCATGTGAGGTTGGCTTGGAATCCACCATTGTCGGACTTTCGGGCAATGTCGTGTTGCTCCGCCCCGGCGGGCTGTCAGCAGAATTGATCGAGGCCTGTCTGGGTCAACGCATCGAGACCCACAAACAGGGTGACGCCCTGTCCGCCCCGGGGCAGCTGCTGTCGCATTATGCGCCCGAATCCAGCGTTCGGCTAAACGTCGAGATCCCGGTGGGGGACGAGATTTTGCTGGGCTTTGGCAATGTGTCTTGCGATCTTAACCTTTCTACGTCCGGGGATCTGACAGAGGCCGCAGCAAATCTTTTCTCGGCCCTGCACAAACTGGACATCACCGGGCGTCCTATTGCCGTATCCCCGATCCCTGAAAAAGGATTGGGGTTGGCTATCAACGACCGTCTACGTCGTGCAGCGGCCCCCAGAGGAGCCTAATCAGGCGTGACCGGCGCTGGCAGACAGGGTCAGCGGGTTGATACCCAGAGACTTCAGCGCGGCTTCCCATTTATTCCCGTCGTCCAGGTCAAAGACGATCCCCAGATCTGCATCGGCTGTCAGCCACCCGTTGGCTGCGATCTCGTCTTCCAACTGGCCGGGTCCCCAACCGGAATATCCCAGCATCAGTAACCCGCGTGCAGGACCTTCGCCATTGGCGATATCTTCCAGCACGTCCAAAGTCGCTGACATGCTGAAACCCTCCCCAATTTCCAGCGAATGCAGGTTTGCTTCGTAATCTGACGAATGCAGGACAAATCCGCGCCCTGTTTCCACAGGGCCTCCGAACCGAACTGGCCGCTCGCCGATCCGACGTGAGGGGCAGTTGATGTCCAGTTGTTCCAGGAGTGCCGAGAGGGGCAAATCTGCGGGTTTGTTCACAATCAAACCCATGGCCCCATCATCTCCATGGCTGCAAACAAACACCACCGAATGAGCAAACCGCGGATCGCCCATGCCTGGCATGGCAATCAGCAACTTGCCGGTCAATTGCATCTTTGTGTTCTCTTGCTCCATGTCCCCCAAGAATGGACACGCCCCGGCGGTGGCGCAAGAGCCGAGGTCACAAACAAGAAAAATAATCTTGGGCTGACCCGAACGTTACTTGGATTTCATCGGCAGAACGCGCATCTAAGGATCATGCTTAAGATTGTTGCCTTGGCCGTTGGCCTGACTGCTCCTTCCTTTGCCGCCGCCCAAGTCGGCGGGCTGGATGACATTGTCCAGTTGGAAATCCTGGATGGAGGCCAAACAGACCGCGGCACTTATTTGGGCGCAATAAAAATGACTCTCGCCGACGGTTGGAAAACCTATTGGCGCGCACCCGGTGACGCGGGCATCCCACCACACTTTGATTGGCGCGGATCGCGTAATGTCGGCGAAGTCTCATTCACGTGGCCCTCGCCAAAGGTTTTTGATCAGAGCGGCCTGCGAACCATAGGGTACGAAAACCAGTTGATCCTGCCGGTCGAAATCACACCCAAACGTGCTGGAAAACCTGTTCAGTTGAAAGGGCAGATGTCGTTTGGAGTGTGCAGTGACGTCTGCGTCCCCGGACAGCTGAAGTTCGATCACGATCTGGACGCCTCGGCCGGTCGCAACCCGGCAATCGCCGCAGCCCTTGCCGCGCGCCCGTATTCGGCAAATGAGGCCGGAGTGAAATCCGCCACCTGCCGCCTGTCACCCACCAAGGACGGCATGAAGATCGAGGCCGTGGTACGCCTGCCCGCAACCGGTGGATCCGAAATGATGGTCATCGAACCGGGCGATCCGTCGCTTTGGGCCTCCGAGCCGCAGACACGACGCGAGGGGAATGTGCTGACGTCGACCGCCGAGCTGATCAGCGACAACAGCCGCGCCTTTGCAATTGACCGTTCCGAGATTCGCCTAACGGTTCTGGGCGGGGCACACAGTGTCGACATCCAGGGCTGCTCACCGGGTTGAACTATGAGTTCACCTATCCCCAAACTCGGTGCTTTGGCCGTCGTGATCCATGACGGCAATGTCCTGTTGGCGCAACGCAAGAAACAGCCCGACGCGGGGCTCTGGGGATTTCCGGGCGGTCATGTGGAGTGGGGAGAAACGGCCCTGACTGCTGCCACCCGTGAACTGCGCGAAGAGACCAGCGTTATCGCGGAACCGGTAGAATATCTGACAAACTACGACCTGATCCGGCAGGATGATGCAGGCCAGGTCATAACGCATTACCTGCTGGTCGGTGTGCTGTGTGAGTACGTCGCGGGCAATCCACACGTAGTCGACGAGATTGCCGACGTGCGGTGGGTGCCAATTGACGTGGTGAAGACGGGTGAGTTGCCAATGAGCGCACGTGTCACTGACCTTTTGGACATGGCCCTTACACGCGTGACGTAGAGTTTCGCGCAATGACCGCAAGCCCCAGGATCATGGCGACGAGCGTGATCATCAATGCCCCAAGAAAGAACAAGGCAATCCCGGCTTGCAAGACAGGCAGTCCGCTCAGCACAGGAACCATGGCGCTGATCTGAACGGGCAGCGCGCCGTTGACCAGCGGCCAGACCATCGTTGTCACCAACCACGCCAGCATCGCCATCCACGCCAGGTAGACAATTCCGCGAACACGGCGATCCGGGCCACGCATGGCGCGACGCATGGCAGTCAGAGGGCGTGCTACATCGCGCTGAATTGCGACCAATGCAGGCACAACCAGCAGCACCAGGAACATGCCAAAACCCAAACCGTAGACCAGCGTGATCACGGTGGGTTTGAGGAACTGGGCCTGCTGCGATTGTTCATACATCAGTGGCGCCAACCCCAATACCGTGGTCAGAGTCGTCAGCATTACCGGGCGCAAGCGGTCGGCTGCGCCGTCAATAATCGAAGGGATCAACCCGCGTTCCTTGGCGTATTCGTCGATGGTCGTAACCAGAACGATTGAGTCGTTGATGATGATCCCTGTCATGCCCAACAAACCCACAACCGTGAACATGCTCAGCGGAACCTCCCACAGGTAATGGCCCCAAATCGTTCCCACCAGACCAAAGGGAATGATCGCCATGACCACCAAGGGCCGCGTCCAACTGGCAAAGACCCAGGCCAGCACAAGGTAGATGCCCGTCAGACACAGGATCAGGCCCGTGCGCGCGTCATTCAGAAACTCGTCCTCTTGCTCGCTCAGCCCCGACATGCGCCATTCCACCTGACGTTCACTGGCGATCTTGGGCAGGATTTCTTCGCTCAGCGCTTGTGAAATCTCTTCAGCGCGGGCGGGGTCATCCTCGGAAATGTCGCCCGTCACCGACACCAACCGCACGCCATTTTCGCGGCGCACGGTGGAAAAACCGGTGCGTTGATCGACGCTCACAATATCCGCCAACGGTACATATACACCTTGAGGAGTGCGCATCAGGGTGCGCTCCAGGAAATCGGCAGTCAGTTCCCCTTCGGGCAGTTCCACCCGGATCTCGGCACTGCGCGGACCGTCGGGATAAGTCGCAGCCTCGATCCCGTTCAGACGCGATCTGAGAGCGCGGCCCAGCGTTTCGATGGTAAAGCCCAGGGCCTGGCCTTGCGCCGTCAGATCCAGCACCACCTCTTCCTTGTCATAAGCCAGGTTGTCCTCGACCGCCGACACCTCGGGGTAGCGCAACAGCGCCGTTTGCAGGTCTTCTGACGCTTGTTTCAACGTTGTGACTTCGGCCCCATAGAACTGTACATCCAATGCGTCACCGCCGGGACCCGAGCGCCAGCCGCGGAAGCTGACGGTCTCGACCAGCGGATGCCGGACTACAAAATCCTGCAACTCTCCTACGAAGGCAAAGCTCGAATAAGGACGCAGATCGGCGTCGATCAACTCGATCGAGATGCCGCCCAGCAGGTCTTTGTCCTTGGTGTCAACGCCGGATAGGCCCCGCCCGGCATTGCCACCGATTTCAGCCAAGACATAATCCAACGGGTTGCGGCCATAGCGTTCTTCGTATTGCTTGCCCAACTCTTCGGTCGCGCGCTGCATTTCGCGCATCATTTCCAGAGTGTCGGCGCGCGTGGCCCCTTCGACCATGGCAAAGTTGCCTGTAACCGATCCCCGTTCAGGTGCGTTAAAAAATCGCCATTTGACATCGCCTTGAATGAACAAAGCAAGCTGGCTGGCCAAAATTACTATGGCACCGGCCAACACCACATAGCGTGCCCAAACAACCCAGCCCATGAACGGACGAAACAGGTGATCTCGCATCCATCTGAAACCTCGGTTCACCACCCGGTTGGGCATGTCGTACCAATGTTCCTTGGCCGAATGGGCGATGGCGTGGCTCATGTGGTTGGGAAGGATCAGGAAGCATTCGACCAGAGAAGCTGCAAGAACCGCGATCACGGTGAACGGGATATCGCGGATCAGTTCGCCAAAACGCCCGCCAACAGCCGTCAGGCCAAAAAATGCGATAATTGTTGTCAGAGTAGCTGCGAAAACCGGCATAGCCATACGCCGTGCTGCACGCTCCGAGGCGACAACAGGGTGCTCGCCCAGGCGGCGCGCCCGAAAATCCGCGTGTTCCCCCACAACAATCGCATCATCCACAACGATACCAAGAGTGATGATCAGCCCGAACAGTGAAACCATATTTATGGTCAGGCCTCCGACATACATCAGCGCAATAGCCGCAAACATCGCCGCCGGAATGCCAGCGGCCACCCAGAATGCGATACGTGCATTCAGGAATAGGAAAAGCAGTGCCACCACCAGGCACAATCCCATCAACCCGTTGTCGACCAGGATGTTCAGGCGGCCAGTGATGGCCGCGGCGCGGGTCCGGATCAACTCGACCGTGACACCTTGCGGCAGGCTCAGTTGCATCTCGTCGACGACGTCCTCGACAACGCGCTGGATGCGGATTGCGTCCCCCTGATCCGAGCGGTCAATGCGAACCGACATGGCCGGGTGTTCTTTCACATAATAGCTTCGAATTCGGTTTACGCCTTCAACTCGTATCGCCGCCACATCGCCGATGGTCAGTTTGGAACCGTCCGGGTTCGAACGCAAAACGATGCTTTCGATATCTTCGGGATTGCGCTTGGCCACCCCGGTGCGCACCCGTGCATTGGCCCCCGCCACGTCTCCAGCTGGATCGGTGTCAACCTCGGCTGCGATCGCTGATGCGATGTCGGCCATGCTCACGTCATTGGCAATCAGCTGAGCCGAGGGGACCTCGACAATCGTCCGCGGCGCGGCGACCCCCGAATGGTGGTGCGTGTTACACCAACTTCGAACAAACGGGTTACAAGCTCATCCGTGAACAGCCCCAGCTGATCAGGGTCAATTGGCCCGGTCAAAACCACATCTGTTACCCGGTCACGCCAAGCACCGCGGCGAACTGATGGATCCTCGGCGTCCTCGGGCAACGTCGTGACCGTGTCGATAGCCGACTGAACATCATCTTGCGCGCGAGCCATGTCCCAGCCCGGTTCAAATTCCAGTTGGAGGTAAGCCTGGCCTTCACTGGATCGCGAAGATGAGCTTTCAACGCCATCTACTGCAAGCAGCGTCGGCTCCAGAACCTGCACAATGGCACTATCGACATCTTCGGGCCCGGCCCCATCCCAGACGACACGAACGTCCACATTCTCTACAATAACATCGGGAAAAAACTGGGCCCGCATGTTGGGCATCGCTGCTGCCCCCAGCACCAGCAGCACGACCAACAACAGGTTAGCTGCAGTCCGATGGCGCGTGAAATAGCTGAACAATCCGCTGGCAACTTCGGGAATCTCACGTGTCATGAGACGTCACCCCCATCCGGGCTTCGATCCGTTGCACCAGTTGTGCCGAGACCTTGGCCTCAGCCAAACGCGCCAAAACGCGCGCCTTCATCTCATCTGGCATTCGCTCGTTGTTTTCGACGAAAGACACAAGCTTTGCACGTCTCTCATCTGTCAATTCCAACATCGAAACCGTCGGCTCGGCATTGGCTTCTTCCCTCAGTGGGCGGACGCGGATTCCAGTCCCAAGCAGCGGTGTGCGGCCAATCACAACCTCGCGCCCTTCAAGCCCCTCACCGCGCAATAGCACGTGGTCACCCTGGCGGCGCACCAATTGAACTTTGAGCTTTTCGAGCCGATCGTCAGCGCCGACGACCAGCACTGTACGTTCGGCATCAAGCGAGGACGCGGGCAGTCGAGCAACCGCTGCGAGTGGAGGCTCCTCAACCGAAACGGTCACGAAATCTCCGGGTTTGAAGCCCAATGCGGTATCCAATCGCGCAAAGATCAATCGGCCCGATTGTCCCTCTCCTGCTGCAGCGCTGTCTCGGCTGACAGTTCCATGCGCAAACAAGTTTGAACCTGCAGCATCGAGAGAGGCAATTACCTTGGCTTTGATCAAACGCCCGTCGTCGTCCAATAGACGTGCATACTGCGCGGTAGATACTCGAAAGGCCACTTCAAGAGCCATCGGATCGACCAGTTCCGCAAGTTTTTCGTTGGCTGATACAAGGCGCCCCTCAACGAGGCTAACTCCGCTGAGTGTTCCGTCAAACCGGGCTGTCATTGTCGTGTCCGACAAATCCCGCTGTGCGGCATCAAGCGCGATCTGTGCGCGCGCCAAACGGGTTACGGTTTGATCGATACGCGCCTCAGCCTGTGCCTCGGCAATCCGACGTGCCAGAACCGCTTGACGGGCCGAAGCGGCTGCCAACTCGGCGGTTTCCACCGCCGCTGCCGTACCGACGCCCCGTTCTGCCAAATCCTGCTGGCGCTTCAACGCGCGCGTGCGCAGATCGGACTGATCCCGGGCAGCTTCCAATTCATTTCGCGCAAGGTCCAATGTGCGTTCTGCGTCGCGCTCCTCGGCCTGAGCATCCAAAAGATCGGACTCGGCGCGGTCCAGTGCAGATTGCGCATCTGCCGGATCAATGCGCAACAGCACCTCACCCGCGTACACCACGCCACCTTCTTCAACGTTTTCCGCCAATTCAACGACCCGGCCTGCCGTCGGCGCCCTCAGCTCCAATGTGCGCCGACTTTGAACCTGTCCAAATGCTGCGAGCAGCGGCACGATCGTTTCCATTTCGGCCCGCTGGACATTCACAGCAAACACGCGTTCCCGCGCCTGTGGTTGTGCCTTTTGATTTGAAAGTCTGGTTTGCACAGCCCCCATCACAAGCTGTCCGGCATAGATCAGCAATGCCAGCGTCATGGACGCCAGGAACACCCCAACCAGGCTTTGTCGCAGGAAACGCATGTCTTATACCCTGTTTCGGTCGCTCATTGCTGCCATGCACTTAACCTAGCAAGGCTATTAACATTGCCAAGGCACAAGGCGGTTATCGGGAGTTTAACGTCGGATTATCCTACTTCCGTCGCTGATGTTCGTCCAATCGCGGAAAAATCTCGACAAAGTTGCAGGGGCGGTGACGGTAATCCAGTTGTTTGACCAGAATCTCGTCCCAGGCATCCTTGCACGCCCCCGGACTGCCGGGCAGCGCAAACAGATAGG
Organism: Falsiruegeria sp. JB4-1; assembly: GCF_055693495.1. Lineage (NCBI taxonomy): Bacteria > Pseudomonadati > Pseudomonadota > Alphaproteobacteria > Rhodobacterales > Roseobacteraceae > Falsiruegeria > Falsiruegeria sp. JB4-1. Next base: position 956,734 of record NZ_JBVFTZ010000001.1, on the reverse strand, counting down.
TCCCGCCCGCAACCCCGCCCGTGGCGCGTGATTGTACGGCAGATGTGCCGATCTTTTGCATCGACACGATGGTAAACACGGTCCCAAAGGCGTCGATTTCCTTTTCATAGACGTCGCGATGCGCCTCGACCGTGACATCGCGGCCAGTCAGACCCGTCCCACCGGTCGAAATCACCACATCAATTTCGGGATCCGCCACCCAGGCACGAAGTTGGTCCGCGATCTCTACCCGTTCATCCGGCAAAATCTTTCGGTCCGCCAGCACATGACCGGCCTCGGAAATCCGGTTCACCAGCACCTGACCAGACCGATCCTCTTCTATCGAGCGGCTGTCCGACACGGTCAGCACCGCAATTCGAGTTGCGATAAAATCCTTGGTTTCGTCGATACGAGACATAGAGGGCCTTTCAATGGTCCGAGGTCAGTTGCCCATCAGCTTTGTCTTCAGCTCCAACAAGTCGGCCCACGCATGACGCTTGGCCTGTGGTTGCCGCAGCAGATAAGCGGGGTGGAACATGGGCATGACCGGCAAGTTCAACGCTGTTTCCCAATTGCCGCGCAGTCGGGTGATGCCACGCTTTCCCAGAACGGCCTGACAGCTGATGTTGCCCATGAGAACCAGAACATCAGGCTGGGCAATTTCCACATGCCGTTCCAGAAAAGGTTTCAGCATCCCGATCTCTTCCGGCTTGGGGTCCCGGTTTTGCGGCGGGCGCCAGGGCAAGACATTCGTGATATAGACCGAGCTCTCACGTGACAGATCAATTGCCTCGAGCATCCGGTCCAGCAACTGCCCGGCGCGCCCGACAAAGGGGCGTCCTTCGCGATCTTCGTCACGCCCCGGCGCCTCGCCAATGATCATAACGCGCGCCTCTGGATTGCCGTCAGCAAACACTAAATTGCGGGCGCCTTTTTTGAGTTCACAGTGCTCAAACGATTCCATTGCGGCGCGCAGCGCTTCCAGAGAGTTTGCCGCCCGAGCGGCCTGACCGGCAATTACCGCGGGGTCTTCAACCTTGGGCTTGACGGGCGTCGCCGGTGGCACATGAGCTGACTTCGGTTTTGTGGATTTGTCAGGCAGTGAAAAACGATCAACCGGGGCGTCCCCGATGGCCTCGGACACGCCAAGTTCGACCTGCCATTCCAGCAGTGCCTTCGCAGTGTGATAATCCAGATCCGATTCCATGACGCACACTCTACCCTGCCCAGCGGCAAGGGAAAGTGGATTACCACTTGCCATGCAGCAAGACCCGAAGGAACATTGCCTCAATGTTGCGATTTGTGGTTCTCAGCCTTTTTTTGTTCATATCTGCTGCGGCCCAGTCGCAGATTGGCTCCCCTTTTGGTGGCGCGCAATCTGGATGCCCCATCGGCACTTTGCAATGCGGACTGCGTAACTGCTGTCGTTCGGGAACCACCTGCAGTTGGGACGGGCATTGTATTCCACTTGGGGGGACATATTGCGGCGGCGGTCGATCATGCCCGCGCGGTCAAATCTGCATTGACGGGGGACTTCGCTGCTCGGCTCACGGCTCAACCCAATGCAGCAACGGCAAGATTTGTCCGCCGGGCACAGACTGCGTACCTGGTGGCGGGTGTCGCAGGGTTACAGACCAAGAGCGCCTCGACGTTCCGGGCGCCGATCCAACCACGGGCTGCCTGCCTGGCGGTGGCTGCTCGTCTCCGGGCTGGTACCAATGCGAAGAAACAGAGTCGGAATGCCGCCCAGGATTCAAATGCTCCAAAGGTCGGGGCTGTGTTCCGATCCAGGCGATCGACTGCGGTTACGGTAAATGGTGCAAGCCCGGGGAGCAGTGTTTGCCCGATGGTGGATGTGCGCCAGAATAGGGCCTGCTTGCATATTGCACGGGGCGAGCGACCTTTCTATAAGCGCTCAAAATGTCAGATCGGAGTCCGGCCCATGAGTTTTGCGCACCGTCACCTTCTTGGCATCGAACAGCTTTCCCAAAGTGACATCACCGCGATCCTGGATCTGGCCGAGACCTATGTGGATCTGAACCGGCAATCGAGCAAACATGCCGATGTGTTGGCCGGGCTGACGCAGATCAACATGTTCTTTGAAAACTCGACCCGCACACAGGCCAGTTTCGAGATTGCCGGTAAACGCTTAGGCGCGGATGTGATGAACATGGCAATGCAGGCCAGCTCGATCAAAAAAGGTGAAACGCTAATCGACACGGCGATGACGTTGAACGCGATGCACCCCGACCTGCTGGTGGTGCGTCACCCGCATTCTGGCGCGGTCGATCTGTTGGCGCAAAAAGTGAATTGCGCGGTGCTGAACGCGGGCGATGGCAAGCACGAACACCCGACACAGGCGTTGTTGGATGCGCTGACAATCCGCCGGGCCAAAGGGCGTCTGCACCGTCTCAACATCGCGATTTGTGGCGATGTTGCCCATTCACGTGTAGCGCGCTCAAACCTGATCCTTTTGGGCAAGATGGAAAACCGCATCCGCCTGATCGGACCGCCGACTCTGGTGCCCGGCCAATTCGCCGAATTTGGTGCCGAAATTTACGACGACATGCGCGAAGGGTTGCAGGATGTCGACGTGGTCATGATGCTGCGCCTTCAGCGCGAGCGGATGGATGGTGGCTTCATACCCTCGGAACGTGAATATTATCATCGCTACGGGTTGGACGCTGAAAAACTGAGCCTCGCCAAACCGGACGCCATCGTCATGCATCCCGGCCCGATGAACCGCGGCGTCGAGATTGACGGGCAGTTGGCCGACGACATCAACCGCTCGGTCATTCAGGAGCAGGTGGAAATGGGCGTTGCCGTGCGTATGGCAGCAATGGAACTACTGGCCCGCAATCTGGGTGCAGCAGCATGACCAACCCGCTCGAGATACGAGCAGGCGAACAGCGCGTTGTGCGCCTTTTTGCGCTGAAGATGCCCCCAGAGCAGGCGAAATTCCTGCGCGAGCCAGGAGCTGCGGCGCAGGTTTTGGGTGTCGATACACTGCTTCAGGATCAGGTTGAGGTCTTTCCTGTCTCGGATCTGGAAGAGGTAGGGTTGCACGGATATCTGACCGAAGGCTGCGGCATCGATCCAAGCCAATTGGACAAACCGGCACTCGACGCGACTCAAGGATGGCTCCTGCTGCTTCGCAGTCGAGCGTTTGATGGGACGCCAGCGATACTCGTGCCCTCGTCCAACGTGTCGCTTGTTGGTATCTATACCGAAGACGGAACCGATTGGTCTGCGCGCCCCATGTCATCTGAAAGTGCCCGCCCCTACTCGGCACCCCGTGTGGCGCCTCGGAAAATCAGGTCTGAAGCACGTCGGATTGGATTTGCCCTATTTGCGATTGTCATGGCTCTGATCCTATTCGCGGCGGTGAAGATCATCCGATGACCGAGTTTCCCGCCGACCGCAGAGCCTATATCCGCAGCCATACTTGGATGGCCGCCGCCGCTATGGGCGGCGCGATGCTGGTGCTTTGGCTGATCGGCAACCCTTACATCTGGACTGGCGCTCCAGCCGGACTGGCTGCCATAGTCCTGCGCGGTTGGTATCTGGCCTCCGAAGAGCTGGGTTTTGTCTGGTCTATCGAGGGTCGCGAACTTGTTGGACCTGGTCCGCGCCACGTCGCGCTGAGCAACATAGAAACGGTCAACGCCATGGGCAGCTATGTTCAGATCGTGACCAAAACAGGTGACAAGCACCTGATCAAATACCAAGCCGATCCCGCGGCCACCAAGGCCGCCATCGAAAGGGCCATTCCATGAGCGATACTCTTTTCACAAACGCCCGCCTGATTGATCCCGATGCAGGCACGGATACGCTTGGTTGGCTGCAGGTAAGCTCCGGGCGGATTGTGGCCTCTGGTGCCGGGTCACCCGAGCAATCGGATGCCGCGACCGTAGATTGCCTAGGCAAATGTCTTGCCCCGGGCATCATCGACATTGGCGTCAAGGTTTGCGAGCCGGGCGAGCGCCACAAAGAAAGCTATAAATCTGCCGGCCGCGCGGCGGCAGCTGGTGGCGTAACCACTATGGTGACACGCCCCGACACCTCACCTGCCATCGACACGCCCGAAACACTGGAATTTGTGACCCGTCGAGCTCAAGCGGACACACAGGTCAATGTCCTGCCGATGGCAGCGCTGACCAAGGGGCGCGAAGGTCGAGAGATGACCGAAATCGGGTTCCTGCAGGATGCAGGCGCCGTGGCCTTTACCGATTGCGATCATGTGATTAGCGACACCAAGGTCTTTACCCGTGCGCTGACCTACGCCCGTTCCTGTGGCGCGTTGGTCATGGCCCATACCCAGGAACCGATTCTAAGCAAGGGGGCCGCTGCGACCAGCGGCAAATTTGCCGCGCTTTATGGTTTGCCTGCGGTTTCACCCATGGCCGAACGGATGGGATTGGACCGCGACATCGCCCTTTTGGAAATGACCGGGGCCAAGTATCACGCCGACCAGATCACCACCGCCCGCGCCCTGCCCGCATTGGAGCGTGCCAAGGACAACGGGCTGGACATCACGGCTGGAACCTCGATCCATCACCTGACATTGAACGAGCTGGACGTAGCCGATTATCGCACCTTCTTTAAGGTCAAGCCGCCCCTGCGGTCCGAAGACGACCGGCTGGCAGTTATCGAGGCAGTGCGCAGCGGCCTGATCGACATCATCAGTTCGATGCACACGCCGCAAGACGAAGAGAGCAAACGCCTACCGTTTGAAGAGGCCGCAGCCGGGGCAGTTGCTTTAGAAACTTTCCTGCTCGAGCAGCCCTGCGTTTGGTCCATGCCGAATATCTGGACCTGCCGACTTTGTTCCGGGCGATGTCGCTTAACCCTGCGAAACGTTTGGGATTGGACGCTGGCTAAGCTGAGTGCTGGTGCGCCCGCCGATCTGGTGCTGTTCGATCCGGATGTGCCCTTTGTGCTCGACCGCACGACGCTGTTGTCGAAATCCCAGAACACCCCGTTTGACGGCCAGCGGATGCAAGGTAGGGTGCTGGCAACTTTTGTTGGTGGTCACGAAGTCTTTCGGAGTAACTGATGCCCCCATTTGATACCCCCGCATTCGGCCTGCTTTTGTGGGCCGCAATTGGCTACGGCACTGGGATCCATTCCTTTTGGCATGATCTGGGCACGCGCGATGGGGTTGGGCAATTTGCGCGATATCGGATCGGGCAACATCGGAGCCACCAATGTGCTGCGTACTGGCAACAAGTCCGCGGCCGCCCTGACATTGCTGTTTGACGGTGGCAAGGGCATTGTTGCCGTCTTGCTGGCGCGCGCAATAAGCGGGGAAGCCGCAGCGCAGGTGGCCGCCCTTGCCGCGTTTATTGGTCATTGCTATCCGGTCTGGCTGGCGTTCAAGGGTGGCAAAGGGGTCGCCACATTTCTTGGCCTGTGGCTGGCCTTGGCGTGGCCTGTCGGTGTCGCCTGTTGCCTGACCTGGTTGGTTGCAGCGACAATAACCCGTATCTCGTCCGTGGCCGCTCTTGCAGCGGCGGCCAGCTCCACGGTCTGGGCGGTTTTGTTGGGGCATGGCACTGCTCTTTTTTTAGGCATGATATTGACGCTTCTTGTCTATTGGCGCCACCGGGCCAATATCGCCCGTATCCGGTCAGGGTCTGAACCCCGGATCGGACAAAAAAGCTGATCGGATTGTTTGCCGTCCCTCTGCCAAAAGCCTTTGTCAGATTCTAACTATAGGCAAAAATACAAGCCTGACAAAAACTGCCCGCTCTTTTTGCGGACGCTATGGGTTTTTGTTAAGTTCGGATAACTTTGCAGCCGCCGCCTTCAGGGGCTCCAGGAAGCCAAGGATATCCTCAAGAGAGCAACGCATGACGGGAGCATGAACCGACAGAGTCGCCAAAAGCCGATCCTGCGGATCGAAGATTGGCACTGCAATCGCAGCCATTCCGGCCAAGAACTCCTCGTTGTCTTGGGAATACCCTCTTTTTCGAGTTTCGATAAGTTCCTGACGAAGGACGGAAGGATCAGTGATGGTTTGTTCGGTCAGAACCTCTAAGGGTTTCGAATTCAAGACGCCGTTCAATGTAGTCGACTTCAGAGAGGACAGATACATCTTGCCACTTGCAGTGCAATGAAACGGCACTTGGGTCCCAATGGGCAATTGGATGCGCAGCGGCCATTTGGTTTCCACACGATCCAGATATGTCATACCTTCGCGATCCGGCGTGGCAAGGTTGATGGTTTCCCCGATCTCCTCGGCGGCTGCCTTCATGATGGCCAAACGCGCAGTGCGTATCCGCTCGGACGACATCGTGTTCACCGCGAGCGCCCTCAAGCGATCTCCGGGCCCATAGGAGCGGCCATCCAGGTCTCGCTGCAAAAACCTTCGGCTTCTGCAGTTTGCAGAAGCCGATGGATCGTTGGTTTCGGTAAGCCGATCGTATCGATTAGATCGACCGGCTTTACGGATACCCCAAGACGCGCAACTTCTTCCAAAATCCGCAGAAGCCGAAGGTTGGTCGGGATCTGGTGTTCTTTCGAAGGTGTCGCGTCTTCAGGCATCGCATCTCATTTCTATCTGTTCGGCAACAGTGCCAATGCCAGATCCGGTACAAGTGACACAAGCACCCAGACCGAGATCAAAGCGGCAAGATATGGCACCGTATAGCGAAGCAGACGGAAATATGGAACTCCGGTTACGCCCGATGCCACATAGAGGTTCAACCCGTATGGCGGCGTAATGAACCCGATGGATGCCCCCACAAGGAAGATCACCGAAAAGTGGATCGGATCAATACCCACCGAGGCCGCAATAGGTGCCAAGATCGGTGCCAGAATGATCGTCACCGGCAGGCTTTCCAGAACCATGCCCGAGAAGAACACGATCACCATCGAGGTGAAGAGTACCGCATGATAACCGCCCATCGAGGTTACGAAATCTCCGATGGTTTGCTGCGCACCAAGCAGGGACAGGATCTGCTGCATCACGACGGACACCGCGATCAGGGGCGCAAGAATGCCGCTGATCTGAGCTGAACGGACCACGATTGAGGGGATTTCCGGCAAGGTGAACCCTTCGACCGCGAACATCTCGGCAAAGCTTTTGTCCGAAATGTGCTTGTCTTTGTCAGCCCCCATGATCTTGTTGACCGGGTAACTGACGAGACCTGCAAAGATACAGAACCCCACGGTCACGCCCGCAGCTTCGGTCGGAGAGAACTTGCCGGTGTAGATGCCCCAAAGCACCAGACCAATGGCAAAGAAACCCAGCCACGCGCCAAACGCGGTTTTCAAAACGCGGTTCAGCTGCAGCGGGATCAGGTAACCCCAGCCGTTGATGCGGCAGATGATCCAGCAGGCCAGCTGCATGCCGACAACCATCAGTGTGCCTGGCAGAATGCCAGCCACAAACAGGTCCGAGATCGGCAGGTTCATCAGGAAGCCGTAGACGATGAAGATGATCGACGGCGGGATGATGATGCCAACGGTACCGCCAGCCGCAGCCGTGGCCGCTGAAAAGCGCTCGTCATATCCGCCTTTGACCATCTCGGGGTGAAGCATCGAACCGATTGTGGCCGTGGTGGCCGAGTTCGAGCCCGAGATCGCAGCAAAGAGGCCGCAAGCCCCAAGCGAGGCCATGGCCAGACCGCCCCGCAGCCAGCCAAGGCAGGCATAGGCAAAGTCCGATAGCCTTTTGGCAATCCCTGATTTGTTAATCAGGTCTCCGGTCAGGATGAACAGCGGCATCGCCATGAGCGCAAACCCGTCCTTGAAGACGTTCAGCATCTCGGCGCCCGTGTTGTCGAGTGTCAAATCCAGAACAAAGCTGCACCCCACGACCCAATAGAAGATGATCAGCAGAACCGGCGTGCCCATCATGAACAGAAAGGTCACGCTCAGCGAGATGATCGTAATCCAGGTTGCATCGGTCATCAGGTGTCCCCCCCGATTACGGCTTGCTCGATCATTGGACCATCACCGCGGTACTTGCCGAGATCTTCGAGAATGTTCTCGATTGCGCGCGTCGCCAATAGGATGAAGCACAAAGGCATCGTCAGGATGAACCACCAGCGCATGATGTCGTCGGTCCCCAGAACAATGGCAAAGTTGTCATAGGTGTTGACCGTCACACGGGCCGTAGTGGTGACAATGATGATGCAGAAAATAAGCCACAGGACGTTGTCCATGGTCAGCCAGAACAACTGGCCTTTGCGGCCAAGCTTGGTGCGGAACTCGGAAAAGCTCAGATGCGTGCGCAAACGGATGTTAAAGGTGCACCCGTACCACGCCATGATCATGAACAAGAGCGGCGGAATGGTCGTCGACCAGGGGGCCTGCACCGAAAAGACAAACCGCTGGATGACGCCGACAAAGATGATCACCGCCATGACGATGTAACAATAGACGACGATGGTGCGTTCGGGTGTACGCTCCAACAGGATCAGCAGAACCGGAATGAGCACGACAAGCAGTCGCAGATTGTCGCCCGTCACCGTACTTAGGAAATTGGCAACTGGATCCAGAAAGGCCGCCGCCAAACCCAGGGCCAACATTACAGCGATGATCGGATGAGTGATACGCGTGGCCGAATATCCCAGCCTCTCTTCCAATCTGACTGCCAGTTTTTCGCGATAGTAAAAGATAACCGCGCCGATCAAGGTCAGCGGTCCAAACACAAGCCAAGCCGCATCAGAGCGGTAGGCCTTTACGACTTTGAAGTTGATATCCCCCGTCACGGTCGCCGTGATGATGGTGGACATGTCCGCCCAGACTGACATCTGGTGCCCCTCCCATGTTCCTAAATACGCCCGGTGCCGCAGATTTTCCGCTGGCACGGACAAATGAGCTTACCCCGAAACCCGAGGCCAGCTCCAATACCTTAGCGGTGGATTACGATTTCCACCAACGGCGGGGTTCGACGTTTTCGGGCAGCGTATCCTCGGGGATCGTACGCACTTCGTCGTAGATCTCCTGATAGGTGTCTGCGCCACCTTGCCAGCCGTTGATCCGTTCGCGCCATTCTTCCCACAGCTGTGGCTGGAATTCGGGCGAACACATCTCTTCGGCCTTGCGCAGCTCTTCCTTGGACAGGAATGCGTTGCGCACGTTGTTTTTGGCAAAGATGGTGTCTGGCAACTGCGGATCGGACATGCCGACCGTTTTGACCAGCGCCGCTTCGTTGGCAGCCTGAACATGGGTTTGCGCCCAATAGGCCGATTCCATCACGGCATCCTGAAGTTCACCTCCCAGACCATCAAAGACCTCGGCCGACATCGCCGTGTGCTCAGTGCCGCAGAAGAAGTTCAGGTGAACTGACTGCGAAACAACCGGCGACATGTTGGCATAGGCCACAGCCGACGCCCAGGTTTCAGCACCGTCGATCAGACCTTGCTTCAGGCCATCCAGGGTTTCTTCCCATGCGACCGGAACCGGGTTGAGGTTCAGAGCCGTCATCGCGATCCGACCCAATTGGGTACCCGTGACGCGGTTCTTGGTGCCGAACAGCTGCTCGACGCTGGTGACGGTGGGCTTGTCTTCCCACGACAGACCCAACTGGATCCCGCGCAGTTCCGCATGGCTGAACAGGAATTTCAGCCCGTGACGACGCTCATAAGGTTCACGCAGCAACGCCTGGGACTTAGGCGAATACAGGAAGTGATACTGGTCCGCGCGGTTACGGAACATGTATGCGTAGTCCAGTACGTTCAGATACGGTGCACCACCAGCCGAGTTCTGGGTGGAGGCCGCATAGATGTCGACGATGCCTTGCTGGGTTTTCTCGACACAGGACACCTGACCACAGATCTGGTTGTTACCGATGAACTCAACACGAATCTCGCCATCGGTGCGGCTTTCCAGATCGCGTGCGAATTCCAAAGCACCCGCGCGTTCGATCAGCAGGTTCTGAGGGTTAAACCCTGCTGCGCCGAACTTCAGTGTGTGCTTGGCTGGCTTTGCGAACCGCTTCTCATAAGTCGACTCGGCGGCGTTTGCCAGGTTGGCCACGCTCATAGCCCCCCAAACGAACCAGCCGCCAACAACGTCGAGCTTAAACCATACTGCCCCGCGACCCTGAATAGGTCGCGCCGAGACATTCTGCTCAGCTTGTTTCCGATACTCATAGTTCTCCTCCCTAAGTATTAATTATTGAGACTTGTGGTCTCATTTTTACTCATCTATTGATTGATGACGCAAGGGAATTCTTTAACCTTGCCTAGCTAACCCGCCGGAGGATCTGATTATGTCACCAAAAACAGCTGATTTTCTGATTGTTGGAGCAGGTTCTGCCGACTGTGTCTTGGCTAATCGGCTGAGTGAAAATCCGGCGAGATCGGGTGATTCTGCTTGAGGCCGGTGGCCGCGATGTGAACCCCTGGATCCACGTTCCGGTGGGGTATTTCAAAACCCTGCACAACCCCAACACCGACTGGTGCTACAAATCCGAACCTGATCCGGGATTGAACAATCGCAGCCTGGATTGGCCGCGTGGAAAGACGCTTGGCGGATCGTCCTCAATCAATGGTTTGCTCTACGTACGCGGTCAGAAAGAGGATTATGACCGTTGGGCGCAACGGGGAAATCGCGGCTGGGGGTATGATGATGTTTTGCCGCTCTTCAAGCGCTCCGAAGCGCATGAGAACGGCGCCGACGATTATCATGGCGACGACGGTGGGTTGGCTGTGTCCTTGATCCGCGCCAAAAGCGAGATTTCCGAAGCCTTCATCGATGCCGCCGTCGAAATGGGTGTCCCCCGAACCGAGGACTACAACGGAGCCGACCAAGAAGGCGCCGGATATTTCCATCAAACAGCCAAGGGCGGTTTTCGCTGCTCGTCGGCGCGCGCGTTTCTGAACCCAGCCAAGAAACGTCCCAACCTTGAGGTCATCACCCACGCTCATACCGAGGAATTGATCTTTGACCCCAACGACGACAAGCGTGTCGTTGGGGTCCGGTACTCGACCAAAGGGCAAACGCATGAGGTTCATTTGAACCCCGGCGGCGAAGTCATTCTGTCCGCTGGAGCGATCGGATCGCCGCAAATCCTTGAACTGTCCGGCATTGGTCGCGGCGACGTGCTGCAAAAGGCGGGCGTCGCGGTGCGCCACGAGCTGCCGGGCGTTGGTGAATGCCTGCAGGACCACTTGCAGATCCGCCTCGTCTATGAGGTGAACGCCGCAACCCTCAATGATGCAATCAACGGCTTTGTCCCGCGCATGGGGATCGGCCTGAACTATGTGCTGTTCCGCAAGGGCCCGATGAGCCTGGGGGCGAGCCAGGTCTGCATATTTGCCAAGTCGATGGAGGGGCTGGAGACTCCGGACATCCAATTCCATTTCCAACCGCTCAGTGCCGACAAGCCAGGGATCGAGATGCACCCGTTTTCGGGTATCACGTCCTCGGTCTGTCAGCTGCGCCCCGAAAGCCGGGGGCACATCCATATTTCGACGCCCCGCGCAGCGGATTACCCCAAGATCGTGCCGAATTACCTGTCAGCCACGGCGGACCAACTCTGCGCCATCCGTGCCGTAAAATTTGCCCGTGCGATGACGGAAACCAAGGCTCTATCGCCCTTTATCGTGCGTGAACACGTGCCATCAAACAATCCACAGACCGACGAAGAGCTGCTGGACTGTGCCCGAAACATCAGCCAGACGATCTATCACCCGACAAGCACCTGCCGGATGGGACAAGATGATCTGGCGGTGGTCGATGATAGGCTTCGGGTGCGCGGCATTGCCGGACTTCGGGTAGCGGATGCCTCGATCATGCCGGACATCGTGTCAGGAAACACAAATGCGCCAACCATAATGATCGGCGAAAAGGCCAGCGACATGATCCTCGAAGACCGCAAGAACCCGGTCTGACATTGGGCCATACCCAAGTCTTACCGGGAAATACATCGTAGGAAACATCCACTCAAAGTGCTTTCGCAAATCGCTATTAGATCTGCGTGTAGGTTTCTCTTACGCAGGTTTTGTTGCTGGCCGTCATATGAACCTGTGGCCCAGAAGCAAATCATCACTAATTCTCAAAGTCAAAATCTGTGCGAAAAAGCAAGATTACCGATCTGTAAACCCACATTTACGCACAGTCTGTTTTCACCCCCGCACAATCAAATTGAGTTGCTTTGAACGTGATCAAAGCTTGTCCCATGTCGGTGTCGTGACGGAATTACACGTCACCCAACATCGAAAAAACAGCACCTTGTTCGCATTTGGTGAAAAGGTCTGAACCTGTGAGGAAAGACTCATGAACAAAGTAAAATCCTTGATCAGCGGCATCGCCCTGTCCGTAACTCTGGTAAGCGCAACTCTGGCAGCTGGCGTCGACGTCAACGCGAGCAACACCGGCTTGGCTCTGCAGGGCTTTGACCCGGTCGCCTATTTCACCGTAGGTGAACCCACAAAAGGTGATTATCGCGTGACTTCAGTCTACAACGACGCGACTTACTGGTTCTCATCCGAAGAGAACAAGGCCACTTTTGAAGCCAACCCCGAAGCATATGCACCTGCATACGGCGGGTTCTGCGCGTTCGGCACTGCGATGGGCTTCAAATTTGATGGCGACCCGAACTATTGGAAAATCGTCGACGACAAGCTGTACCTGAACCTGTCGGCTCAGATCCAGGAACGCTGGAACGAAGACGTCCCGGGCTTCATCGTATCGGCTAACACCAACTGGACCGATATCGAAGACAAGACCCCCGAAGAACTGCAAGCGCAGTAATCACGGGTTTCCCGACAAACCGGCAGCGCATCGCGTTGCCGGTTTTTTCTTGCCCGCACCACACGCGTCAGTTATTTCTGTCATTACAGAAATATAAGGCGAGTCGCACAATGAACCTGACCCCGTCCATGCAGAACTTTATCCTTCACTGGGGTGAGATGGGCTCGCGGTGGGGCGTCAATCGTTCTGTTGCACAAATTCATGCGCTGCTGCACATCGCGCCTGATCCGATGACCGCCGAAGAGATCTGCGAGACACTGGATATGGCACGCTCCAACGTATCGAACGGGCTGAAGGAGCTTCAAGCATGGAAGCTGGTGAAATCCAGCAGACAGCTAGGCGACCGACGCGATCATTTCACATCGGTGCGCGACATGTTCGATCTGGTTGATACCGTGATCCAGGGACGCCGCGAGCGCGAGTTCGCTCCGACTCTCGCCGCATTGAAAGAGGTCGAGAAAGAAGCCGCTGAGGATGGTACGCCCAAGGTCGTCAAAATCCGCATGACCGAAACACTGCGTGTGATGCAGATGTTTGATGACTGGTACACCGACTTCTCGCGCCTGCCTCGAAGCGTCCATCTGGCTGTATTGAAACTCGGCTCTAAACTCACCCGCTTCTTACCCAAAGGCTCGTAGCCAAAAAATTTTGCCTGGAGATTTCTCAAATGACAGAAATAACTAAAATTAACGAACTAGAATCCGACATCAACTTTGCGGTGGGCATTGCCCCGTTTGCCACTCTGCTTGGCGTGATTGGCCTTTACTGCATTTGTTTTGCGCTTGCCGTGGCAATCGAATGGGTCGGCGTTTTACCTCGCATTTTGTCAGATGCATTCCAGTTCCTTACGATCGCTTTGTACTTCGCCCTTTTTGCGATCCCTTTTGGATTCATTCAGTTCACTCTTATCGGCGGATGGACTTTACGGCGCTTCCTCGCTCGATTTCACCCAAATCCCGTGTTGATTGCCCTGCTGGCCCTCACAGCGAACTCGGCCGTCTCTGCTCTACTCTTCGCAATTGGTGCAGCGTTCCTTTTCGACGGCCTCTCCTATTTCGCCAGGATTTTGCTGATTGCAGGTGCCATGATTGCCCCGGTTTGGGGCTTCGTTGCCGCCCTGCTTATACGTCATCGTCAAAACCAAAGGAGCGAACGCCATGTGTGATGCTCATGTCAAAGAAACACCCCCAAAAGGCGTAAATTGGCACGAACTTACCCCGTTGAGTCGCCGCCAGAAGTTGATCGAACTGACGCTCCCCCTGCCGTGGCTGGCATTATCCTGGTGGCTTTTTGCATCCGCATTCTGGCCCTTGGGGGCCATCGGCAGCTTCATGTATTTTCTTTGCGCCTTGCGCCTGAACCACGAGGCGATCCATGGCAATCTGGGTCTGCCGCGTCGATGGGATATCGTGATCCTTCATGTTCTGAGCGGGGCCATGTGCGGCTGCAACTGTTCGGTCGCATGGAGCCACATGCAACACCACCGTCACGCCATGGGTCCCAAGGATCACGAAGGTAAATGTGGCGAGATGGGCGCTCTTGAGGTTTTGCTGTATGGCCCGCGTTTTCCAGTCGATCTGATCCAAGCGGCCTGGCGCAATGGGGGTCCGAAATGGCGGCGGCGCTTGATCGTGGATGGAGTCGCCGTAGCAGGCGTGGTGTCCGCGATCTTTGCCTTGGGTCTGACCTTCCTGTGGTTGCATCTGGCCGCGATGGTGGTGGCGCAATGCATGACTGCCTTCTTCGCAGTCTGGATCACCCATCAAGGGACCGCACACAGCGGTTTGGCTGGACGCAGCCAGCGCGGCCCGCTAGCACGGGCCGCTTATCTGATGTTTTATCACCGAGAACACCACCTGTTTCCCAAGGTGCCCGTCAGCCGTTTACCGGAATTGGCAGAACGGCTGGACAAGCAGGTTCCCGGCTACGCCAAAAACCGCCAGCCAGTGATACCATGGCTGGATTCGAACCACGCAGCTGAACGCAGAGATGCGCTGACTTAATAGGCAAACTCATCGTATATTCTGGTCAGGTCGCCGTTCCATTCGCCATTGTAGCGGTCCAACAGCTCGTCAGCCGGAGTTTTGCCAGTTTCGATGCTGTCCTTCAGCGCATTCAGGAAATGGGTCTCGTCCGGGACCAGACCGCCTGCGCCGGGCTTGGCGCGTGCTTTCAGCCCGGCCTCGGAAATCGCGACAACCTCACGCGCCAGTTCGTGCATGTTGATATCACCCACCTGAGCTTGCAAGGCCCGCTCGGATGCAGCCACACGCAGCGCTTCGCGCGTTTCGGCGTCCCAGCCCTTGACCAGATCCCACGCAGCGTCGAGCGATGATTGATCATACATCAGACCGACCCAGAATGCGGGCAAGGCACACAACCGCCGCCAAGGGCCACCATCAGCACCGCGCATCTCCATGAATTTCTTGATCCGCGCCTCGGGGAATGCGGTGGTCAGATGATCCGCCCAATCGCTGAGCGTGGGCGTTTCACCCGGCAGCGCGGGCAGCTTGCCCTCAAGGAAATCGCGGAACGACATGCCAAGCGCGTCGATGTATTTGCCGTCGCGATAGACGAAATACATCGGCACATCGAGCGCGTACTGCACCCAGCGCTCAAATCCGAACCCCTCGTCAAACACAAACGGCAACATGCCGGTGCGCGCATCATCCAGATGCCGCCAGACCAGACCGCGGGTGGATTTCACCCCGTTGGGCTTGCCATCCAAGAAGGGCGAGTTGGCAAACAGTGCATTCGCCACTGGCTGCAACGCCAAGGCCACGCGCAGCTTTTGCACCATGTCCGCCTCGGTGGCGAAGTCCAGATTCACCTGCACCGTACAAGTCCGGTACATCATGACCTTGCCCATGGTGCCGACGCGGTCCATGTAGTCCGTCATCAGCTTGTAGCGCCCCTTGGGCATTACCGGCATCTGCTCATGGCTCCAGATCGGGGCCGCGCCCAGACCGATGAAGCCCACGCCGATCTTGTCAGAGATATCCTTGACGTCGCGCAGGTGCTGATTGACCTCGTCACAGGTCTCGTGGATCGTCTCAAGCGGCGCGCCGGAAAGTTCAAGCTGTCCACCCGGTTCGAGTGAAACATTGGCCCCGTCTTTTTCCAGACCGATCAGCTTACCGCCCTCTTCCAGCGGCGCCCATCCGTGTCCATCCCGCAGCCCTTCGAGAACGGCGAGAATCGAACGTTTGCCCTCATACGGCAGAGGTTTCAGCGTGTCCTTGCAATAGCCGAACTTTTCATGCTCGGTACCGATCCGCCATTGATCCTTGGGTTTGCACCCATCGGCCAGATATTGCGCCAGTTGTTCGTGGCGTTCGATCGGCCCACCGCCGGACTGAGGAATGGACATGAGACGCGCTCCTGATCCTGAATTAGCTATGTCTGATCGTCAGCAGTGAGGCGAAAAGACCGAACTGTCAATGCAGCCTGAGCTCGGGCGGACGCATCGAACGCCGTTCCCAGATCACGACCGGGTGAACGCCCTTGCCCCCCATCTCGGCCAACATGCGTTCGGTCCGCAGTCCGGGAAGCGTGGCAAAGACATCAAACAACGCCTCGGCTCCTTCGGCGTTCACAGGCACGTGCAGCGGCGGCTGGCCGGGTTGTTCCAGCACCCAATGCGCGGGCTTGGCCGTGGGGTCCAGCGCCAGCCGTTCGATGGCATCTGTCGCGACTACGCCCCCGGTTAGCGGGCCATAGTAGGTGATCTGCCCCTCATCTACGAGGACCACACCCGGCCCTCCCGATCCGGTACGGAACCGCGCGCGTTGAAAGCCCACGACAGCCAAGCCAAGGCTGACAGCGATTGCAATCCAACCCAACCCGCCAAGAAGGCCACCGGGGCCGACAACCCATGTAGAGCCAACAAAGGCCAAAGGTCGAGCGGCGATGACTTCGCGCCACCGCCAAAGGGCCGCTTTTGCTTCGGGACGAATGAAACTCATACACGAACCTCCTGTCGGCCATCGAAGAGAACCAGTGAAAAACTGCCGCAAGGTGTGAACCCCAAGGCTTGATAGACACGAACAGCTGCTATGTTGGCAGCAAACAACACCGCTCTTTGCACGCCCTGCGCTGCAACCTCTTGCAGATGTTGGGCAACAGCGACCCGCGCATAGCCCCGATTTCGCAGTTCGGGAGGGGTAAAGACGCCGCCAATTTGCACAATGTTAGGAAGCGACGCGTTGAAGCCTGTCAGAGCTACGGGATCCCCTTTGTGAAAAAGCACACGGTGACTGTCGCGCGCGCAATAGGCATCGATGTCAACCGCGGCTCGGGTTTCGGCGATTTCTGCCGGGGCCCCCAGTGTTTCGATCTGGGACATGGCCCGCCAATGAATAGCGATGGTCCGATCCAGATCTGACAAGGGGCGCAATGTGAAACCGTCTGTTCCCGGCATACGAAGCATTGCCAGATCCAAGCCCAAACCCGGCTCATCCTCATCCAGCTCTGTTGGCGTGTCCTGCATGCCAAGAGCAGGGATCAATGCCCGCACTTGTTCTGTTGCGCCAGCAAAACCAATCACAGATCTGGCGTTCAAGACACTTGCCCAATCCTTAGCTCGGACCGGATCAATCTGGGGTAAGATCATTCCCTTGTTGGTAACAAACAGTGCCTGATCCGCTGTCGGCGTCACCCACCCGGTTACAGCGTTGGGGTGATTTCCGTTCAATCCATGATCACGCAGGTTGGCCAGTGGAAACATTGAGCTTTCGATCCGCTGCTCTAGCAGCGCCCTTACCCGTGGCAACGCCGCTTTGGTGATGTGATTGATGTCAGTCATCACTCCCAATCTCCTAACGCCTGCTGCCAGACCGTCATCGCCGACACCGCCGCCGTATCAGCCCGCAGGATGCGGGGGCCAAGGCTGACGACATGTGCAAAGGGCAGCGCCGAGAGGCGTGCGCGTTCGCGGTCCGAGAACCCGCCCTCTGGCCCGATCAGGATGGCCCAAGGCTGACCGGGTGTATTGGCGGCCAGACGTTTTGCCGCGCCCACTTCGGCCTCGTCGCAGAACATGAGCTGGCGATCCTCGGGCCAGTGATCCAAAAGGCGGTCGAGTTTCTGCAGATCAGCCACTTCGGGGACAAAAGTGCCGCCACATTGTTCTGCGGCTTCGACCGCATGGGCCTGCAGGCGGTCTTGGCGGATGCGCTCGGAATTGGTAAACTCGGTCTGCACCGGTACGATCCGCGCAGCGCCCATTTCTGCCGCCTTTTCAACGATGAAATCCGTACGGGCTTTTTTGATCGGCGCAAAGAGCAACCAAAGATCGGGTGGCATCTGTAGCGGTTTGGTCTGCTCGACGCAGGTTAACACCCCAGCGCGTTTGCCCGCCTGCTCAACATCGGCCACCCACTCGCCGTCGCGCCCGTTGAACAACAACACCTGCCCGCCAACGGTCATACGCATCACGCCAAAGAGATAATGCGCCTGATCACGATCCAAAGGAACCGATTGCCCATCCCCCAAAGGGTGCTCTACATACAGTCTGATCTTTGCACTCATGAAAGCCTACATATGCAAGGCAATGCCCCAACACCAGATGGTCAGGTATCAGACGCACCACAAGACAACTGGGTCGACCGATATGCCCCTGCATGGACCCGTCCCTATCTGCGGCTGAGCCGTGCGGATCGGCCCATTGGCACTTGGCTGCTTTTGATCCCCTGCTGGTGGGGCCTGGCATTGGCGATCTTTGACGATCAAACCCCGCGCCTGTTCGACTTGTGGATCGCGGTGGGTTGCGGCCTGGGCGCCTTCTTGATGCGTGGTGCGGGCTGTACGTGGAATGACATAACAGACCGTGATTTTGACGGGCAGGTCGAGCGCACGCGATCTCGGCCCATCCCTTCGGGCCAGGTGAGCGTGAAACAAGCACTGTTCTGGATGGTGCTTCAGGCACTGTTGGGGCTGGCCATTCTGTTGACCTTCAACCGCGCGGCCATCGCGCTTGGCGTGCTGTCGCTGTTGCCGGTTGCGGTCTATCCCTATGCCAAGCGGTTCACTTGGTGGCCGCAGGTGTTTCTGGGTCTGGCGTTCAACTGGGGCGCTTTGCTGGCCTGGACAGCCCATTCGGGCACACTGGGTGCGCCCGCGGTGCTGCTCTATCTCGCCGGGATCGCCTGGACTTTGTTTTATGACACCATCTATGCCCATCAGGACACCGAGGACGATGCGTTGATCGGGGTGAAATCCACGGCACGTCTGTTTGGCACCGATACCGCTCGATGGATGAAGTATTTCCTGGTGGCAACTGTCGGTCTCATGGGGCTTGCCGTGATCGAAGCAGGGCTTCCCGACGCCCCGCTTTTTGCAATGCTTTTGGCTCTTTCAGGCCCATGGGCCATGGGATGGCACATGGCCTGGCAGTTGCGCGGGTTGGACATAGAAGACAACGCGAAATTGTTGCAACTCTTCCGTGTAAATCGCGATACCGGCTTTATTCCGCTCATCTTCTTTTGCGCGGCCCTGTTCGCGTGATTGCACATAGGGCGCCGGGATTGTAAGACATCTTGCAAAGACCGGACGGAAAACGACCCTAAAACATGCGCCTTCCCCTTTCGATTGTGGTCGCCCTGACCTTTGCATTAGCTGCCGGGCTTTCCCTAGTTGCCGCCAGCTTTGCCGTTACAGCCGTCGAAGAAAACTCTGAAATTGTCGTGCGACGTGCTTTGGATCGCGGCGGACACGACTGGGCTGAGGTGCAAGCAAACGGTCTGCAAGTGATCATGGCTAGGCATTGCCAAAGACGAGGCCACGCGGTTCAACGCACTGACGGTTGCGGGCGATGAAGTTGACCCATCACGGGTGATCGACAACATGCAGATCGCACCGACGGCCGATCTCGCACCGCCCATGTTTTCTGCCGAAATTCTGCGCAACGATAGTGGCATCTCGATTATCGGACTTATTCCGGCCAATTCGAATCGAGAAGAGATAATCGACGCCCTGAACTCTCTGGCGGGAGCGGAAAACGTCACTGACCTGCTTGAGACCGCCGACTACAACATTCCGAACGGCTGGATTGATGCCATGGGCTTTTCGCTCAAGGCTTTGTCGATGTTACCCCGCTCCAAAGTCTCGGTAACGGCTGGACGCGTCTCGATCACCGCAATTTCGGACAGCACCGAGGCCAAGCAACAGCTGGAAGATGCCCTCAACCGCGCGGCTCCGCCGGGTCTGCGCATCGGCATCGACATAGCCGCGCCTCGGCCAGTCATTACGCCCTTTACCCTACGTTTCCTCATTGATGAGACGGGGGCACGGTTCGACGCCTGCTCCGCTCAGGACCGTATTGCTCAAGCAAGAATACAGGCCGCAGCTCGTCAGGCTGGCCTGAAAGGAACACTGAAGTGCACTATCGGCATGGGGGTTCCTACCCCCAAATGGGCGCGGGCCTCGGAATTGAGTATCGCCGCAGTCGCCGAATTGGGGCAGGCATCGGTCACAATAGCCGACGCCGACATCACACTCGTCGCGGCCCAAGGAACGGATCAGACTAAATTCGACCGCATTGTTGGGGAACTAGAAGCCGACTTGCCCGATGTCTTTGCCTTGCATGCAATCCTTCCGGAACCTGAGGTTTCGGACGCTGTAGGACCACCCGAATTTGTTGCCACACTCAGTCCTGAAGGTCTGGTTCAGCTTCGCGGACGCTTGAACGACGAAAACCTGCGCCACATGGTCGATAGTTATGCAAAGGCTGCGTTTGGATCTGACGTCGTCTATACTGCGGCACGCGTCGTTCCCGATCTTCCAGCCACGTGGCCAGTACGCGTTCTGGCAGGGCTCGAAGCGCTATCGATGCTGACCAACGGCGCTCTGACCGTGACACCTGACAACGTCATTTTGACCGGGATCAGCACACAGGAAGACGCCACTTCGCGCATTTCCGGGCTTCTCTCGGACAAACTGGGACAGGCCCAGACATTTGACCTTTCAGTCACTTACCGTGCCCCGCCAGAACCCGAGGACAAGGCGCCCGACCCGGAAGTTTGCGAAGCGGAAATTGCTCTTGTTCAGGAAGCCGGCAAGATTGCTTTTGAACCTGGCTCTGCCACGATTGCCGCGGCCTCACTGGATACGATGAACAGAATTGCCGACATTCTGGAAGCCTGTGGACAGATCAGGCTTGAGATTCAGGGGCACACTGACAGCCAAGGCCGCGAAGAAATGAACCAGCAGCTGAGTCAGGCGCGCGCGCAATCGGTTCTGAACGAGTTGCGGTCACGTCGTGTTCTAACATCCAGCTACGCCGCCATCGGCTATGGTGAAAGTCAGCCGATCGCTGATAACAAAACCGAAGAAGGCCGAGAAGCCAACCGCCGGATCGAGTTCAAATTGATCCGGCCTGAAGGTGCCGAGGATTCCGAATCGACCCTGGATGCTGTCGCTGATGACACCAACGACACTTCTGCTTCAGAACCCTCTGGCGAAGATGAAGAGCCAGAGGCCGACACGCCGGAAGACGCGCCTCAACCCGACGAAGAGGACCAGTGACATGAACCGAACAGAATTCATCATCACCACCGCAATTATCCTCTTTGTGGCCTTTGCCATGGGATGGTTTGCCAACTGGCTGGTTCACAGGTTCACACGCGTTCGGCAAAGCGACGTAGCGGATCTGGACCGGATGAGCCAGGAGTTGCACGAAGCTGAAGAAACTCGCGACCAGGCAATCACCTATCTGCAACAGCGCGAGGCCGAGTTGACCAACCAGCTGACCCAGACCGAAGCAGAACTGAGCGCCGCCATGGATGGCCTGCGTGCCGCCCGGCAAGAGGCCGAAGAACTGCGCGCTCGCGTAGGCTAACCCGTGATCACCAAAACGCGACCTGCTGAATCAATGCCACCGCATTCGGCTGCAACAGCAAGATGTCTGGACAGATTGGCACCAAGCCCAACGTCGCTAAGTCCCTATGCCGCCAAGTTCGGGCACCTGCCAGCCAGCAGCCTGTTTCTGTTTCGAACACTGCAGGCATGAGCTGACACACCCGTGTGGTCCTTGGCAATGTCTCTAACGCCTTGGTCGGGTACCGCTATCGCAATGGGTGGATTGGTCACGCCGTTCGGTTGAACAAGTTCACTCTGGACGTCACAGCGATCAGTTTGGCGCGGTCTCGGTCGAGGTTATGGATCATAACAGCGCAAGATATCGCGAAGATTATGGAGACCGAGCTAATGCGGCCGCGCAACGCACACGGCGGGAACGTGTCGATGCCGCATTCGAGACTTGGACCACGATCCAGTGAGCTTCACCACCGCGTCAGGGCGTCCTCGTCCTCGTCTTTGGCTGCAACCCAATCCGCGCCTTGGCCAGTAATTTCCTTCTTCCAGAACGGTGCACGCGATTTGAGGTAATCCATAAGGTATTCAGCCGCCTCAAACGCATCCTTGCGGTGCGGCGCAGCCGTTGCCACCATCATGATCTGATCGCCCGGTGCCAGACGGCCATGGCGGTGGATCACCATCACGTCACCCAGCGACCAACGCGCAAGCGCTTCGCTCGCGATCTTGGTCAATGCCTTTTCGGTCATGCCTGGATAGTGCTCAATCTCCATCACATCCAGATCGCCTTGCGCCAAATCCCGCACGACGCCCGTAAAGGTCACGATTGCCCCGTTCGATGTGTCGCCAGCAGCAAATGCGTTGGCTTCAGCGCCGAGATCAAATGGCTCTCGTTGAACCGAGATTTTCACCGGCTCACCCCCGGTCATTGGCGGAAAAAACGCCACTTCACGTACGCCGACCAGCGACGCGTCGAAATCCGACAACTCTTGATCCAGGGCCACGCGCAACGCGCTCAGGTCAGAAAAGGCAACCTCATAGCGTTCTTCACGCGCCCGTAGCTCATCGACCAGCTGTGACACGGTTTCCGCGTGTGTCTCGATCTTTTCCTTGGGCAGGCCAATGCGCTCGCGCACCCAAGCGAAATACAGGATATCCACGAATCAACCCTCTCTTACGTGCGGCATGGCTTTGCGAAAATAGTCTACACCTGTGATTGCTGTGAGACCTGCTGCGATCCACAGCAAGGTCAGACCAACCCACCAGCACAATTCCATTCCCGCCAGTTTCCAGCGCAAGCCCAACAGATCCTCTTCGCGACCGGACAAGATGTCATCAATCAGCTGTGCATCCATTCCCCAGGCGCTCATTCCCAAATAGTGCTCGAAGACGCCCTGACCAAACAATACGGCAATCGCCACCATCTGGGCCGTTGTTTTCCATTTAGCGAGGTTCGTTACCTTCAGCGTTCCAGCCGTATCACCAAGGTATTCACGCAACCCCGAAACAAAAACCTCACGAAACAGGATGACGGTTGCAGGGAGCACCAACCAGGGCGACATCGAAGAGTAGCCCACAATGACCATCAATGCGATCACAACCATCGCCTTGTCGGCAATCGGGTCCAACATTGCTCCTAGTTTGGTTTCCTGTTTCCAAGCCCGCGCCAGATAGCCGTCGAACCAATCGGTGACGGCAGCCACAACAAACAGCGCCAGAGCAAACCAATCGGCATAGGGCCGAGTGAAATACAAAAACATCACCGCTACGCCGGGTGCAGCAACCAGACGAAGTACGGTCAGGATATTGGGCAGGTTCCAAGTCATGCGACCGGTTTATCCCGGCAAGCGCCCCGAGGAAAGAGGGTCGATGCCATGCTTGTCAAACCGCGGCCTGCAGCAGCTTCACAAGCGCCATTCGGGGCGCAAATGCCAGATCACTGGTGGGTTCGGCTTCGGACGAGAAAATCGCAATTGAGAGATCCCGCACGGGATCGGCAAACAGATATTGTCCGTGAATGCCCATCCCGTGAATTAGTGGCGCATCTCCTTGATGCACATACCATTTTGAGCGGTAGCACATATCATAGGTGTCAAAGCGATCATGGAAATCACCTTGCTCCCAAGCCTGCTGGTCGCCGTTTTCCATGATGTCGATTAACCAGGCTTCGGGGATCACGCATTTTTCGTCTCGCAGGCCTCTCCGACACATCAATGCCCCCACGCGCGCAAGATCGCGCGCTGTGACGCACATTCCACCGGCAGCGCGTGCACCTCCAATACGGTCAACGGTGATATAACCAGCTCTTTCGGCACCCATTGGCTGCCACAGATGCTGGGACATCAGGTCAGCATAGCGTGAACCGGTTGCGCGCTCAAAAACCCAGGCCAGCAGATCTGTGACCGGCGAAACATAGTGAAACCGGCCCCCATGAGGCCCGTCAGCATTGCTCAACATCAATTGAAAACTGCGCAGATCAGGTATGGTGTCTCCTGGCTCCACCGGGTTCCAATTGGCAGCCTTGCGGTAGCTGACGATCGGACCGGATGTAGCCAGATAGTCCTCCGAGAATTCGACACCTACGCGCATGTCCAACGCCTGTCTCACGGTGGCTCCTGCATAGGCTGTGTCGCTGAGTTCTGGAACGTAATCCGTCAGCTGCGCCCCCAAATCCAGCAATCCCTTGCCGTGCAGGCAACCCGCAAGCAGTCCCAGCATCGATTTCGAGACAGACATCAGGATGTGCGGATCCTCAGCGGTCATGCCGTTACGGTAGAACTCTTGCACAACCTGCCCTTTGTGCATCACCACCAGCGCGTCGGTGCGCGTCCCGGCCAACGCCTCGTCGATTTGCGCATCCGCCACAAGCTGATCGCCCTTTGGAAAATGCCAGATGTTTGCTGGGTCGTTGCTTATTTCAGCTGAAGGAACGATCTCGCGAACATGATGAAAAGCCCAAGACGAAAAAGGTTGTGTGCGCCAATTGGCCAAAGTAACCCGGTCCGCCTGTTCTGGCGGAAATCCCTGCATGATCGGCATGTGTCTCTCTCCCTGTTCCAAACAGCCAAGCGCAGGGAAACAGAATTGGCAAGTCACCGGTCGTGGAAAAAGTCGTAGATCGTTTCAGCCAGCGTGTCTGATATCCCGTCTACCGCCTTCAAGTCAGCAAGGTTGGCGCGACTGACGGCTTTGGCGCTGCCGAAATGCGCCAATAGAGCGCGTTTGCGCGTGGCACCTACACCGGGCACCTCGTCCAGCGGCGTCGCCCCGATCGCCTTGGCACGTTTCGCGCGATGCGTCCCGATTGCAAATCGGTGCGCTTCATCCCTAAGACGCTGGATGAAATACAGAACCGGATCGTTGCGTTTGAGAGCGAAGGTGCGCTGGCCAACCCGGTGAAACTCCTCCTTACCGTGATCCCGATCAACCCCCTTGGCGACACCGACCATCGGGATATCCTCAACCCCGTGGTTAACCATGATTTCATGCACGGCACTTACCTGTCCCGCTCCGCCATCAATTAGCAGTAGATCGGGCCAGAGGCCTTTGTCGCGATCCGGATCTTCTTTCAACAATCGGGTGAAGCGGCGGTTCAATACCTCTTTCATCATCCCAAAGTCGTCACCCGGAGTCAGGTCATCGCCTTTGATATTGAATTTTCGGTAAGCGTTTTTCATCCACCCCTCGGGGCCTGCAACGATCATGCCGCCTACAGCATTGGTGCCTTGGATGTGGGAGTTGTCGTAGACCTCGATCCGGTCTGGAGGACCGTCCAGATCAAAGACCTCGGCCACACCACGCAACAGTTTAGCCTGGGTCGCACTTTCAGACATGCGTCGGGCCAAAGACTCGCGCGCATTGCGCAACGCCCCTGCAACGAGTTCTTGTTTTTCACCGCGTTGTGGGACAAGAATTTCGACCTTGCGCCCCGCTTTCTCAGACAGGGCTTGTTGCATCAGATCAGCGTTTTCAATCGCATCCGACAGGATCAACTGACGGGGGGCTCCTTGTTGTCATAGAATTGGCCAAGGAATGCTTCCATGACTTCGGCGGATGATACATCCGGCCCGACACGAGGGTAGAAGTCGCGGTTACCCCAGTTCTGATTGGCCCGAATGAAAAAGACTTGAACACAGGCCTGCCCGCTTTCCATATGCAAACTGATCACATCCGCCTCGGCCACACCACGCGGGTTGATGCCTTGACTCGACTGCACCTGTGTAAGGGCGCGAATGCGATCGCGCAGGCTCGGCCGCCCGTTCAAACTCCATCGCTTCAGAGGCTGCCATCATTTGCTCTGCCAGGTCTTCTTGCACCTTGGTCGAGCGGCCGGACAAAAAGCGTTCTGCGTCCCGGACGCTTTCTGCATACCCCTCTTGCGAGATCAGCCCAACACAAGGACCCGAACATCGTTTGATCTGATACAGCAGACAGGGACGTGTGCGGCTGTCAAACATTGAATCCGAGCAATTGCGAAGCAAGAAAGCCTTTTGCAGTTGGTTGAGCGTTCGATTGACCGCGCCTGCGTTGGCAAAGGGGCCGAAATAAGCACCCTTTTCTTTCTTTGCCCCTCGGTGCTTTTTGATCTGTGGAAATGTGTGCCCTTTTGCCACCAGGATGTTTGGAAAGCTTTTGTCATCGCGCAGTAGCACGTTGTATTTGGGCTTAAGTTGCTTGATCAGGTTCTGTTCCAGCAACAGCGCCTCGGTTTCAGTACGTGTCGTCAGAAACATCATCGAGGCCGTGGCACGGATCATCCGTTCTATTCGGCCGGAATGTCCTGGGCGGGAATAATTCGACACGCGCGCCTTGAGGTTGCGGGCCTTACCAACGTAAAGAATCCGGCTTTCGGCATCGAGCATCCGATAGACACCCGGCGAATTGTCGAGCGTCTTCAGATACCCCTGAATGCAGGCGTATCCAGTGGGTGTGCTGTCTTCGTTGATTGCGTGTGCGTCAGTCATGTCACTGAAATATGATTCTCTGGCTCCGGCTGCAATCTCGACGCGTCAGGATCAAGAGAAAACAAATCCACGATTCCTGTGGATAACTGTGGAGATATCTTTCCCTGAAGTACAAAAACCCGTTTAAAATTGGGCTCTCCGCGTGTTTGCACAAAAAATAGGCAGCTACATAACTGTTTGATTTTAAACATTTCTTTCTTTGGCATGTAGCAAGGCCATGAAAACAAAGACATTTTTGTAACGCTTTAGTAACGAAAACAGGAGCAGTGCAAAACTCGCGCCAGATAGGTTCACTCCGGTCCTAAAACGTCTGGTGTTTTCCAGCCCAGATGCTGTCCGCCGTCTACGCAAAGAATCTGTCCCGTAACCGCCGGAGCATCGAGAAAATAACCTAGAGCGGCAGTGATATCCGACGGATTTGCGCCTCTTCCTGAAATCGTATTCGACCGCTGCGCTGCAAAATGCTCTGCGGATTGTCGATGGCCCTGCATCGTCGGGCCGGGCCCGATTGCATTGACGCGAATGGTCAGCGTCAGGGCTTGGGCAGTCGTGCGTGTCATTGCCCACAGCCCCATCTTAGCAAGGGTATAAGTCATGAATTCCGGCGTCAGCTTGTTCACGCGCATGTCGACCATATTGACGATCAAGCCGGTTGCTATCGGTTCTCCGTTCTGATCCATGTCCGCGGTCAGCCCTTGAGCCGCCATGGCCTGCGTCAGTACAAATGGGGCACGCAGGTTGCTTTCCATATGACGATCCCAACTGGTTCGGGTCGCGCTGGAAACGGTATCATAGTCAAAGATCGAAGCATTGTTCACAAGGCAGGTGACTGAACCACCCAGAGCTTCCACAGCCCTCGGCAACAACTCTTTCACCTGCGCTTCATCCAGCAAATCGGCCTGCAGCGCGACCGCATTTCTCCCTTTGCCCCGGATTTCTTCCACCGTCTCTAATGCCGGTTGTTCAGAAGACGCAAAATGAACCGCGACGTCATACCCGCGGTCTGCCAGATACAGTGCCATAGCGCGGCCAAGCCGAATTCCAGCCCCTGTTACCAAACAGCGTTTCATTGCAATCCCCTTCGAAAATCGACCTACACAAGCACGGCGATTACATAAGTGAAATAGAGCACGGACAGGATCACGCCCCAGATGCGGGTAATGTCGCGCTTGAAGAACACAAATGGAATCAACAGCAGCGATGCACCCAGCATGACCCACAGGTCAAATTCCAGGAATTCCTCGTCCACAGGGATGTCACCCACAAACAATGTTGTCAGGCCCACGATGGCCAGCAAGTTGAACATGTTCGACCCGATGACGTTGCCCAGCGCCACGTCCGCCTGACGACGCAGCGCCGCCATAACCGTTGTGGCCAGTTCGGGTAACGATGTCCCCACTGCGACCAGCGTCAGACCAATCACTGTCTCGCTGACACCATAGGTTCGCGCGATGATCGAGGCATTATCCACCAGCAGATGGGCCCCCATGGGCAGACCGATCAAACCTAGGACAAGGTAAATCCCAATGCGCCAATACGGCATGTTCGGGTCTGCATCTTCGAGGCCATCCAGTTCTTCTTCATCCTCGTCAGCAGCCCCTTGCCTGCGATGCGCACGCGCCTGACGAAAGGCGTTCAGCAGCACCAATGCCAAGGCTGCAAGTAAGATCAGACCGCTCCAGACCGTGAAAGTTCCGCAGAAGGCCAGCCCGATAAACAGCACAGTTGCGATCAACATGAAAACATAGTTTCGGCGCGTATTGCATTCGCTGGTGTGCAACGTGGCCAGTAAGGCCGGAATACCCAGAACCAGCAGGATGTTTGCCGTGTTCGACCCCACGACATTACCCAAGGCAATACCCGGCGCATTTTCCTTTACCGCCTTGATCGCGATCAGCAGTTCCGGTGCCGAGGTGCCAAAGGCCACAATGGTCAAACTGACGATCAAGGCAGGCACGCCCAGGCGCAAGCTAAGGTTCACGGCGCCACGCACCAGGGCATCACCGGCCAGAAGCAGGATAACCAGGCCAAGGCCCGAGAGAATCCAGGGCATCATTTTGCGCCTCCATGGCCGCAGGCGCAGGGGCCTTTGCCGATCTTGTAACGACCGCACTTGCGACATTTGGCCGAAGCAAGGCGCTTGCCGCCAGGCAGCCAGTGCAACTTGCCGAACATGGCCAGCACGACCATGAACACCAGAAATATCGCAACGATCTTGATTATCATGTCAGAGGCCGAACCGCGCGTAAGCTGCACGCTCCTCTATTCCGGCAACTGCGTCCTGCACAACCGAGGCGCCGAAGCGCGACCAGAACGGCTTGCGCAGGCCATAGCGGCGGAACCGCACCTTTTCGCCGAACCGTTCCTGCATCTTGGGTTTCAGATGCGCGATCCCATCAATCAGCCCCAGTTCGGTCGCCTTGCGCGCCAACCAGATTTCGCCCGTGAACAGGTCCGTCTCGGTGCTTAGCTTGTCACCGCGCCTTGATTTGACGTGGTCGATAAAGTTTCCATGGATGTCGTCCAGAACGCCCTTGAGCCGTTCAACGTCCTCTTTCTTTTCCGGGCTGAACGGGTCCAGCATCGATTTGGATTGGCCCGCCGTATGCACCCGGCGTTCAAAGCCTTGGCGTGCCAGAAAGATATGCGCACCAAAGCCTGCGGAAATCACACCGATTGAACCCAGAACCGAGCTGTCGTCGGCCCAAATCTCATCCGCGGCGGCTGCCAGCCAATAGCCACCCGAGGCTGCCACATCTTCGACAAACGCATAAACCGGAATTTCCAGTTCATCAGACAGCCGCCGAATGCGGGCACCAATAAGCGAACTTTGGACCGGAGAACCGCCGGGCGAGTTGATTTCCAGTGCAATCGCGGCGGGTTTGCCTTTGCGAAAGGCCTTTTCCAAAACGGGTGCAAGCGAGGTGTCATTCAATGCACCGCGCCCGGCCATACCGATGGTACCAGACAATCTAACAACGGCCACCAATGGTGGCTTTTTTACAAACGGCAAGCTTAGTTTCATGACAGCCGATGTAGAATGCCGCTTGCCGACAAACAAGACGCTGGTCGGGACAGAAACGCGACGGCAACAAAATTCCCACAGTCCAAGGGCAATTTTGCAACGACGCCAAGGGGCGTCAGGTGCAATTATTCTCTTGGTTTGTTGGGGCTGCGCCACGTTTAGCTTCGGATACGCCAACCTGTTCGGAAAATCAGCCATATGACCCCAAGGCACAACATCGTGAACCCAAGAATGGCCAGCAGACTCAGCCCGATTGGCACGTCTGCAATCCCGAAGAACGACCACCGGAAACCCGAAATCAGATAGACCACCGGGTTGAATAGCGTGACGGTTTGCCAGACGGGCGGCAGCATCGAGATGGAGTAGAAAGACCCACCAAGAAAGATCAACGGCGTGACGATCAGCAGGGGCACCAGTTGCAACTGCTCAAAACTCCCAGCCCAGATACCGATAATGAACCCCAGCAAAGCGAAACTCAGGCACGTCAGCACCAGAAACGCCAGCATCGCAAAGGGATGTTGAATGCTCACGTCGACAAACAGCATCGATGTGGCCAAAATCACGATCCCGATAAACAGCGCCTTGGTCGCCGCTGCACCGACATAACCACAGACGATTTCTAAGAAGTTCACAGGGGCC
Organism: Falsiruegeria sp. JB4-1; assembly: GCF_055693495.1. NCBI lineage: Bacteria > Pseudomonadati > Pseudomonadota > Alphaproteobacteria > Rhodobacterales > Roseobacteraceae > Falsiruegeria > Falsiruegeria sp. JB4-1. The sequence continues at coordinate 926,605 of NZ_JBVFTZ010000001.1, read as the reverse complement.
GAAAGAAGTTCGTACACCGTGCCAATGAATTTCGGAAAGTAGATTCCGAAAGAAGCGTTTGAGATAGATTGCGTGATCACCGACAACATGATCAGCCCCGGCACGATGAAGGCACCATAAGACACGCCCTCAACCTCTTGGATGCGGCTGCCGATGGCAGCGCCAAAGACGACGAAATAGAGCGAAGTTGAAATCACCGGCGAGATGAAGCTCTGCGCCAGGGTGCGGAAGAACCGCGCCATTTCGAACCGATAGATGGAAGCGATTGCGGTCCAGTTCATGCGTGTTCTCCTGAGACCAGGTCGACAAAAATGTCTTCAAGGCTGCTTTGGCGGGTCTGCACGTCGTTTAACACCAACCCGGCTTGCGCCACATCGTTGAGGAGCGCGGTGATCCCGGTGCGCTCGGCCCGGGTGTCATACGTGTAGAGCAGCGCCTGCCCGTCCCGGATCAGGGTTAAGTCGTGCTCGGCCAGCGAGGTGGGGATTTCCGAGATCGCCTCGGTCAGCTCGACTTCCAGCTGTTTTTTACCCATCTGGGCCATCAGCGTGTCCTTGCCCTCAACCAGCAGGATTTGCCCGCTGTTGATCACGCCGACACGGTCAGCGATGGCCTCGGCCTCTTCGATGTAATGGGTCGTCAGGATGATGGTCACACCGTCCTTCTTCAGTTCGACCACGATCTCCCACATGTCTTTGCGCAGCTCGACGTCGACGCCAGCAGTGGGTTCGTCCAGAAACAACACGCGCGGTTCATGGGCCAACGCCTTAGCGATCAGCACCCTGCGCTTCATGCCGCCTGACAGTTCTTTGGTGGCGTTCTTGCGCTTGTCCCACAACGACAGTTTACGCAGGATTTGCTCCAGCAGCGCATCATTGCGAGGCTTGCCAAAAAGACCTCGGGTGAAGCGCACGGTGTTCCAGACAGTTTCAAACGGCTCCAAATTGATCTCTTGCGGGACCAGCCCGATCATTTGGCGCGCCGCACGGTATTCGGCCTGGATGTCATGACCGCCCACTGTCACCGTGCCAGATGTCGGCGTTGTAATTCCGCAAACGGTTGAGATCAAAGTAGTCTTCCCGGCACCATTAGGTCCCAGAAGAGCGAGAATCTCGCCCTCGTGAATGTCGAGGGAGACGCCTTTGAGCGCCTCAAACCCGCCCGCATAGGATTTACGCAGGTCTGTGATGGACAGGATGTTGGACATGTCTGCTCCGTTGTTTCGGCGGGAACACTAGTCGCCCGACATCCAAAGGAACAGGGCGTCCGTGCACAGTCCCCTGCGCGCGGGCGCAGGGTCAGTCGCGGCCGGTCAACTTGCCGAGCCAGGATTTCTTTTCCTCAGGTGTCTCATCTTCAACAGCTTCAGTAAGCCCTTCAAGCTGCTCTTGCAGATTGGCGAAAAACTGATCCGCCATCTTCTTGGCGAATCCGTCAATCAAGCGGCTGCCCAATTGCGCCAGCTTGCCTCCAACCTTGGCTTCGACGTCATAGGCCAGTTCGGTTCCACCCTCGGACGGTGTGATGGTGACATTTGCCCCACCCTTGGCAAATCCGGCGGCTCCGCCTTTTCCTTCGCCCGCGATGGTCAGGCTCTGGTTCTCGACCAGATCCGACATGGTCACCGCACCTTTGAACGTTGCCTTCACCGGGCCAACTTTTTGCACCACAGTTGCCTCATACCCATCCTGCGGGTTGCCAGTCAGCTCTTGCGCGCCGGGCACGCAGGCCTTGAGCACTTCAGGATCGAGCAGAGCGGCATAAACCGCGGCTGGGTCTGCCTTGATCTGGCGCGTGTCGCTCATCTGCATGGGTTGTGCTCCTTGGTAGGGATTGATTGGTCATCTCTGTCTAATCCAGCCAAACATAGCCGCCAACCCTATGAAGACCAGCTATCAAAAACAGAGATAGACAAACGCCCGATCTGTGATAGCGGTGGCAACAGGCCACAGGGCAATTCATCGGCCCTGTCGTTTTGGAGCACCACATGACAGAGACACCTGCAACCCGCTCCGGCGTGGGCATTGCTTTTATTCTAGTCGGAATGTTCGCGATCTCGATCAACGACATGCTGATCAAGCAGCTATCGGGTGGCTACCCCCTGCATCAGACGGTGTTCTTGCGTTCGTCAATTGGCATCATGATGTCATTCGTTTTTCTCTACTTCGAAGGCGGCGTATCGCTGCTAAAAACCCGCCATCCCACCCTCCACATCGTTCGGTGCTTGATGGTCGTTGCCTCAAACATGAGCTTTTTCGTGGCACTTGCGACACTGCCGCTGGCGGATGTCACCGCACTGTTTTTTGCAGCCCCGCTGTTCATCACCGTCCTGTCGATCCCGATTTTGGGGGAAAAGGTCGGAATTATGCGCCTATCGGCTGTTGTCGTCGGATTTGCAGGGGTGATCCTGATGCAGCGCCCGTGGGAGGGTAGCGAGAGCGCGACTGCTGATCGGATTGTTCTGCTGCTGCCCGTCGTCGGGGCACTGACCTATGCCATCAACCAGGTGATGACTCGCAAGTTGGGGGCCACAACCAAAGCCTCTGCCCTCGCCGTCTATATCCAAGGCATGTTCATCATTGTTTCTGTGGGTTTTTACATCTTTGCCGGTGACGGACGCTATGCCGAAGGGCTGGAGAACGCCAGCTGGGTCTTTCTCTTGCGGGCATGGGTCTGGCCGGACGCGCACGATTGGTATCTGTTCATCGGGCTGGGATTGAACTCCGGAATTGTCGGCTATTGCCTAGCCCAGGCCTATCGTATGGCCGATGCGGCCACTGTCGCACCGTTCGAATACATCGGACTGCCGCTGGCCGTCTTCTGGGGCTGGCTGTTTTGGTCAGAGATTCCCGCACCCGCGGTGTGGGTTGGCATGGCAATGATCATGGGATCGGGCCTTTTTGTCTTCTTAAGGGAAAAACAAAAAGCACGCCGCGTGGCCCGCACCGAGATCAAAGGCCGCTACTGAACGCCACGTCGCATTAGCAGATGCTTGCAATCCTTCTGACGCGCAGGAACCTTGCGTCCAGAGAAGAGGGAGCAACGCATATGCTAAACGGCATTCGGATCATCGAAATCGAAGGGCTGGGACCTGGTCCCTTTGCCTCCATGCTTCTTTCGGATTTGGGCGCAGATGTAATCGTCGTGCACCGCAAAGGCGGCGCAGTCACCCCTGGCATGCCAGAACGCTCCCTGCTGGACCGCGGCAAGCGCTCGGTTGCACTGGACCTCAAGGACGCGGACGATCTGGACACGCTCAAATCCCTGATCGCCACAGCTGACGGCCTGATCGAAGGGTTCCGGCCCGGCGTAATGGAGAAACTAGGGATCGGCCCGGACGTCTGCCAGCAACTCAACCCGCGTCTGGTGTTTGGCCGCATGACAGGTTGGGGCCAATCCGGACCGTTGGAAAAGGTCGCAGGTCACGACCTGAACTACATCTCGCTGTCCGGCGCGCTCTGGTACAGCTCGGCCCCTGGCGATGCGCCACAAACACCCGCCACGATGGTGGGGGATATTGGTGGCGGGGCCATGTACCTTGTGACGGGTCTGCTCGCGGGCATCTTGAATGCGCGCGCCACCGGACAAGGCACTGTGGTCGATGCCGCAATCTATGACGGGTCCGCCCATATGATGAACCTACTGATGAGCCTGCGTCAGACCGGTAACTTGTCTGACCAACGTGGGCGCAGCCTGCTGGACGGCCCACATTGGAGCCGCACCTATCGCTGTGCTGATGGCGGCTACATGACAGTGCAATGCCTGGAACCCAAATTCTACGCGCTTTTCCTCGAGCTGCTTGGCCTTTCAGATGACCCCGAGTTTCAGCAGCAGTACAATCCTAAACTCTGGCAGACGCTTACCGACCGCCTGACCGGTATCTTTGCCAGCCATCCTCGCGATCATTGGGCCGATATCTTTGTCGGCACCGACGCCTGTGTTGCCCCCGTGCTCAGCCCCGAAGAAGCACTGGCACATCCGATGAACGAGGCGCGGCAAACCTGGCAGACCGCAAACGGCGCACTGCAGGCGGCAAGTGCGCCACGCTTTTCCACCTATGATTGGAAACCACGCCCCAGCCCGAAGCGCGGCGAACACGACGAAGAAATCCGCGCCAGCCTCAAAACCTGACGTCCTTCATTCTTCTTGGTGAAGATACGGCGGGAGAGTCGCAAAGCGACGGTGGCAGAGCCCCTTATCCGCGCGCGCCTTCGCGCACCGTGTCGACCATCAATTGCACATTCTCGGGGTCCGCATCCGGCGTAATCCCGTGGCCAAGGTTAAAGATATGCGGCCCGCCAGAAAACGCCTGCACGATCGCGCGGGTCTCATCGATCAGATCCTGACCTCCAGTCACCATATGGCGTGACGCCAGGTTGCCCTGAACGCATCCATCCACCTGAACATTTGCCGCCGCCCAGTCGGGCGATACCGAATTGTCGAGCGCCACACAGTCCACGCCGGTTGCCTTGGCAAATCCCACATATTTATCGCCCGCCTCACGCGGGAAGCCGATGACGGGGGTACTCGGGTGGCGCTCTTTGAGCGCCTTGGTGATCACACGCGTCGGTTCCAGAGCATATTTCTCGAAAGCCTCGCCTTTCAGCGATCCGGCCCAACTGTCAAAGATCTTGACCACTTCGGCACCAGCCTCGATCTGCATCGACAGGTAATCAATGGTGGCCTCGGTGATCCGGACCAACAGCGCCTCAAACAGCGCAGTGTTACCTTCGCGCAGCGCATGAGCCGGTCCCTGATCCGGGGTACCACGGCCAGCGATCATATAAGTCGCGACAGTCCAGGGCGCGCCAGCAAAACCAATCAACGTTGTCTCAGACGGCAGCTCGCGTGACAGGTTACGGACGGTTTCATAGATCGGGTTCAGCGTCTCGTGAATATCTGCGGCCGGTTTCAACGCATCGAAATCGGCTTGCGACGTGATGGTCGACAGTCGCGGCCCCTCACCCGTCACAAACCACAGATCTGCGCCCAGCGCTTGGGGTACCAAAAGGATATCGGCAAACAGGATCGCCGCGTCAAACCCATAGCGGCGGATTGGTTGCAGGGTAACCTCCGTCGCCAGCTCGGGGTTGTAGCACAAAGACAGGAAGTCACCGGCCTGCGCGCGGGTCGCACGGTATTCCGGCAAGTAACGCCCAGCCTGCCGCATCATCCAGATCGGCGGCACATCCTGCGTCTCGCCAGCCAATGCGCGCAGCAGCTTCTTCTGTTCACCCATGCTCGTCCCCATGTCCGTTTCCATCACCGGTTCTGCCTTCGGCGGCAATTTGTCAAGCAGTGCCCCCATTGTCAGGGCAATGTGACGCGACTAAAGCAGGGGTATGACAGCACAGCTTCCTACCCCCGCGTCCCCGCTCAAGATCGGCACCCGTGGCTCTCCGCTGGCCCTGGCCCAAGCGTATGAGACCCGCAACCGGCTGATGGCCGCGCATGACCTGCCCGATGACGCCTTTGAAATCGTGGTTATCACCACCACAGGCGACAACCGTGCCATGATCGACGCAGATAGACCGCTCAAAGAGATCGGCAACAAGGGGCTGTTCACCAAAGAGATCGAAGAGGCGATGGTGCGTAGTGACATCGATATCGCCGTGCATTCGACCAAGGACATGCCGACGGTGCAACCCGCCGGTCTGATCCTGGATACGTTTTTGCCGCGCGAAGACGTGCGTGATGCTTTCATCTCGCCCAGCGCGACCTCGATTGCCGATCTTGCGTCGGGTGCTGTTGTAGGTACTTCGTCCTTGCGCCGCCGCGCGCAGCTGCTCAACCGCCGCCCTGACCTGAATGTGGTAGAGTTTCGCGGCAACGTGCAAACGCGCTTGAAAAAGCTGGCAGACGGCGTCGCCGAGTGCACATTCCTTGCGCTTGCGGGCCTCAACCGGCTGGACATGGACGGCGTGCCCGCCACCGCGATTTCACCCGAAGATATGCTGCCCGCCATCGCCCAAGGCGCGATCAGCATCGAGCGCCGCATCGACGACACACGGACCGCCGATCTGCTCAGCGCCATTCATGACACCGACACAGAGCAGCGCCTGAGGGCCGAGCGCGCCTTTTTGGCCGCGCTTGACGGCTCTTGCGAAACACCCATCGCCGGGCTGGCCGAGCTGGATGGCGCCACCCTGCGCCTCCGTGGAGAAGTGCTGCGCCCTGACGGGTCCGAAGTGATCAGCGACGACCAGTCAGGCCCCGTTGAAGATGGTGCAGAAATGGGTCGGTCCATGGCCGCCAAACTGCTGGAACAAGCTGGCCAAGGGTTTTTCGAATGGCGGTCGTGACGTCACATAAGTTGTGACGCCGCGCATAGTTTGACAGACTGTCATGGTGTTGGGACCGTCAAAAGGCGGAGGAGGACCAACCATGACACCTGGAAAGGCATATCTGAGTACCGAAGAAATTCGCCCCCTGGCCGAGCGATCTAACGCCATGGGCGTCTGGTTGACGCTGCATTGCTGGGGCACGATTGCATTGGCAGTTGCATTATTCGGCCTCTGGCCCAACCCAGTGACATTCATGATCGCTGTCATCGTGATCGGTTCGCGGCAGTTGGGTCTCGCGATCCTCATGCATGAGGCCGCGCACAACGCGCTGTTCAAGAACCGTCGGCTTAACGACGTCGTTGGCGAATGGCTTTGCGGTCGCCCGATATTGGCTGAACTGGCTGCATACCGGCATTATCACCTGACCCATCACCGGTTTACGCAGACGGACAAAGATCCCGATCTGGTGCTGTCTTCCAAGTTTCCGACTTCGCACGCTTCGCTCAAACGCAAATTCACTCGTGATCTGACCGGGCGCACGGGGGTGAAGCAATTGACAGGACAAATTTTGCGGTCGTTTCAATTGGCGGGTGACAAAGAAGCCATGGAAGCCGCGGCTTCGGATTTTGCGCAAAGCTTCAAGGCGCCACAGTTTTGGAAGTCGATGCCTGTGTTCCTAGGCGTCATGCTGATTATGAGCCTGGTCGGAGATTGGTGGTGGGGACTGGCTTTTTGGCTGTTGCCTTACCTGACCTGGTTCCAGTTTGTTTTACGCGTGCGCAACATCGCGGAGCACGGCGCAACAGAACAGTCAGAGAACCCCTTGCAGAACGTCCGCACGACAATGGCCGGACCGCTGGCGCGTTTGTTGGTGGCCCCCTACTGGGTCAACTACCACCTGGAACACCACATGGTCATGCACGTGCCCTGCCATAACCTGCCTAAGATGCACAAAGCGCTTTTGAACAAGGGGCTTGGCTCGCAGATGAAAACCGCCGCGAACTATGGTACGGCCCTACGAGAGGCCGGATGGAGATCTGCGTGATCCATCGATTCCGAAGAGCAAGTACCCAGTTTTTCTGGCATCAAGCAAATTTCGGGCTAAGGTTTTCAAAAATTGGGTTCCGAGAGGTATTTCGTAATGCGTCATAAGTCACCCCTGCTGCTGGCTATTGCACTGATGGTCCCGACCGTTGCAGCCGGATTTCAGGCGTTGAATAGGTTTGAGGTCTACCCCGTCAACAAAAGCGGTGTGTTCGAAGTTGTGAACCGGCACGGTTCCGCGCCCAAGGACTTCTGGTGCGGGGCTGGGGACTATGCAATCCGTGTTCTTCGTACCAGTGCGACACAACGCATCTACTTGGTTCAACCCGTCGGCCCCGCTGTGACAGTGCAGGGTCGCAAAGGTGTTCAATATGCCTTGAGCCCACCACAGGGTGCAAACACAACACCCGGATATTCGGTTTCGGTCAAAAACGTCGGGGACAATATGCCCGCGCACATGGCCCAGAACTACTGCTACGACCGGATCGAAGACGAGCTTTGGCCCTGGTAGGTACAATTCAGGCGAAGATTTCTGTTAGGTCCACTTCGCCATAGGTGGCAGGCTCATCAACACTGCATCGGGGTCGTGACCGGTCTCCAAGCCAAACTTGGTGCCGCGGTCATAGACTAGATTGTATTCAGCATAGAGACCTCGGTGCACCAATTGCGCGTCCTTGTCTGCTTCTGTGAAGGCCATTTTGCGCCGTTGCTCAACAAGTGGCACATAGGCAGGTAGGAAAGCCCGCCCGATGTCTTGGGTCAGTTCGAAGTCAGCTTGCCAGTCACCGGTGCAGTAATCATCCATAAAGATGCCGCCGACGCCTCGAGCGCGTTTGCGGTGCGGAATATAGAAATATTCATCCGCCCAATCCTTGAGCCGGGGATAATGCGCCAATCCATGGGGATCCAGTTGCCTTTTCTGTTCGGCATGAAAATGGGCTGTATCCTCATCATATTCTAGACAAGGGTTCAGGTCAGAGCCCCCTCCAAACCACCAAGCATGCGGTGTCCAGAACATTCTGGTATTCATGTGAACCGCTGGCACATGCGGATTTTGCATATGTGCCACCAGTGAAATCCCACTTGCCCAAAACCTCGGGTCTTCCTTCATACCGGGAATGCCCTTGCGCGCCGCCATGGCCATTTGAGCGCGTTCTCCCAAGGTCCCGTGCACTTCAGAGACATTAACCCCCACTTTTTCGAATACGCGCCCACCGCGCATGACCGACATCAGCCCTCCACCTGCGTCAGACCCATCCTCAGCCGTGCGCCTCGTCGGCGTGACGTCGAACCTGCCCACATCCAATTCCGCAAAAGGCCCGTCGACATGGGAATCTTCCAACGCCTCAAACCGGTCAACAATCTCATCCCGCAAGCTACGAAACCAGGCAGCAGCAGCGACTTTTTCTGTCTCGAACATATCCATGCCTCAGTGTGCGGCCGCGCCTACGGGATCCAACAACGTACGTCCACCATCCAAGGTTAGAATCTGCCCCGTCATGAACGCTGAAGCATCGGACGCCAGAAATTGAGCGGTTTCGGTCAATTCGGTCGGAGAGGCAATGCGCGCCAATGGCGTGTGATCTTCGATGTCGCTACGCGCTTCGCGATTGTCTTTCAGAGCGTTCTGCAAAGACGCACTCATGACAGATCCCAGAGCAATTGAGTTCACCCTAATTCGGTTTGGAGCCAGAGCCACGGCCAGGGAGCGTGTCATCTGATCCAGAGCCGCCGACGCGACCGAATAGCCCAGCAAGTCGGGATGTGTACGCCGCGCAGCAATGGAGGACAGATTAATGATTGACCCGCAAGTTCCTTCGTCCTGATCTTCGGATTGCTTGATCATCCGTTTCGCGACCAGTTGGCTCAGGCGCATCGCTGGAAACAGGTTCTGGTCCAATAAGGTTCGGACAGACGGATCATCAGCATCCAATGGATCAGACGAACTGACCTGACGCGCCGCGTTTACCAGGATGTCGATCTGTTCAAATGCATCGACTGTGGCCGACAGCAGATTGGCAATCGTGAGCTTTTCTCGCAAATCTCCCGCGAAATACCGAACGTTGCCCTCGTCCGCCTGTTCACCCAACTCGCTGATCAACCGCTTTTCGTCCATGTCTGCGAACATCACGTTTGCTCCGGCTTGCGCGAAATGGCGGCCTATGGCCAGACCGATCCCGTTGGCGGCACCGGTTACGATTACGGTCTTACCAGCTATTGAAAAGGACATTTGATCCTCCTGAGTTTGGCGCAGGTTAGCGGTGTTCAGTGACGAGTGCGAGTGGGACGCGACGCATGCAGGATCTTGAAGCGACTATTCCCGGCAACTTCTTCCACATGCTTGAAATGCTGGGTCATTGTGGTCTCATAGGGAAGGTGACGATTGGCTACCAGCCACAAGTGCCCCGATGGAGCCAGTATTCTGGATGCGGTGGCAATGAACCCTTGCCCCAAGGTCGGATCGGCCGCTCGTGACGTATGAAACGGTGGGTTTGTGATAACTGAATCCACTGCCTCAGCCGAACGCCATGTTTGTGCATCGGCCCAATGAAACCGGGCGCGTGGATCGGGCACATTTACCTGCGCGCAATTCAATGCGGTGTGGTCTGCCTCGACTAGATCGAGTGTTTCGATGCCCGGAGTATGTATTACTTTCGCAGACAAAAACCCCCAACCGGCCCCAAGATCCACGACCCGACGGCCCAGTTTTTCCGGCAACACATCAACCAACTGTGCCGAAGCTGGATCAATACCATCTGCTGAGAAAACACCCGGAGCCGTTCGGAAACCATCAACTGTCTGTTCGGTTGGTGCGGCCCAGTCATCGAACTCTCTGTCGGCGGCACAAAACCAAAATATCTTGCCGTGTGCCTTGGATATCGGGCCATGAACCTCGACCCGTTTGCGCACGTCCTTGAGCAGGCTGTCGATCCCATCGGTCTTGGCTCCGTCAACGATCACCCACCCGTCTGATCGAACACAGGCCTGATGGATCACGGCCCGCGCAAGGGCCTTGGCACGCGGTACGAAAACGATAGCCAGATCACAGGGATCACTACCTTCGGGTACACAATCGAACCCCTGTTTCTCGAAATGCTCGAAAAACGGCTTGAAGGGCTGAACGATCTTTGTGGACTTCGGTAAATTGCTCAGGTCGTGTTCTGGTGTGGGCAATACAGCAGACACCACTCCGGACAAGGAAAACGCGCCCGAGATCGAGCGCCAGAGACAGACGGGCGGACATGTCGATGCCTTACTCTTCTTTTTCCATGGTGCATTGCAGGGGGTGCTGATGTCTGCGGGCAAAATCCATTACCTGCCCCACCTTGGTTTCAGCAATTTCGTGACTGAACACACCTACAACCGCCACACCTTTTTTGTGAACGGTCAGCATGATTTCAAACGCCTCTGCGTGTGTCATACCAAAAAACCGCTCCAAAACATGCACTACGAATTCCATCGGTGTATAGTCATCGTTCAGCAACAGCACCTTGTACAGCGGCGGACGCTTGGTCTTGGGCCGAGTTTCAACAAGCACCGAAGTGTCATTGTCGTCGCCTGGCTTGTCCGACATCATCAGGGGTTGTAGCAGCATCGCGCGGATCTATCCGGTTGGTAAACTCGTTTGGTAGTCTGGCTTATATAACCTTCCATCGGGTTTAGAAAAGGGAAAGCGAACAGGTGTTGACGGATCGCAAACTTACCACTGTTGGCTTTGATGCCGATGACACGCTTTGGCACAACGAGCGCTTCTTTCGCCTGACCCAGGATCGCTTTGCAGAACTGCTGGCAGATCACGCCGATCCAGACCACCTGGCCGAGCGGCTGATCGCGGCCGAGCGCAAAAACTTGGGACATTACGGGTATGGGGTGAAAGGGTTTGTTCTATCTATGATCGAAACCGCGATCGATGTAACCGAGGAACGTGTTCCCGCCTCGGTTGTTCGCGAACTTATCGAAGCAGGGCAGGACATGCTGGCCCACCCGATCGAGTTGTTGCCGTACGCTCAGGAAACGGTTGCAACGATTGCTGAAACGCACCGGGTTTTGCTGATCACCAAGGGGGATCTTCTGGATCAGGAACGAAAGTTGGCCCAGTCAGGGCTTGGCGAATTGTTCGACGCTGTCGAGATTGTCAGTGAAAAGACAGCTGCATCTTATGTCACGATTTTTGCGCATCACGGTCACGGACCAGAACGTTCGATGATGGTCGGAAACTCTCTGCGTTCGGATGTCCTGCCTGCGATCGAGGCCGGAGGTTGGGGCGTTCATGTCCCACATCAGTTGACTTGGGAAATCGAACAGGCCGAAGCACCTGGAGACACCTCGCGGTTTCACGAGTTGCAAGACCTTGGCGGTTTGCCAAGTCTGATTTCCGTCCTGGATTGACCTTCTGAGTTTTGGAGCAGGAACAAATCACCTTCGGGTTTCCGCAGACCTATTTTTGGGTTCGGCCGAGATTGTGCTTTGCAGGCAACGGCAGAGTTTTTCTTTACTCCAATTGCGCCTCATTCTTGCCACATTCGCCGGTATTGCGGGCAACCTTGCCTTATACGCTACATCTGGTTTCAAGTTACCGCCGAAAACCGCTTCAGCACTAAAGCTGCGGGTTTATTTTGGGAATCACTGTGTTAGCCTGATCCCAATAAATCAATGAGTCAGCCGGAAAATCGGCGGCCAGAGGCAGACAGAGGCAATAATCGTGCAGGTTCGACGCATAAAGTCGGCCCGTTTGGGCCTTATTATTCTCACAGCATTGTGGTTGTGCGTTCTGATTCCGCTCAGCGCGATGTCAGCACCCTATGCGGCAATGGTTATTGATGCCCGCACGGGTGAAGTTCTGCATGCACGCAATGCAGACACCCGCCTACATCCGGCATCGCTGACAAAGATGATGACCCTGTACATCGCTTTCGAAGCGGTGCGGAATGGCGAGATCACACTAGACACCAAGGTACGCATCACCCAAAAAGCGGCAAGCGAGCCGCCCTCCAAATTGGGTTTGCGCTCAGGTCAACGGATTGCATTCCGGTATCTAATTCGAGCAGCCGCAGTGAAGTCGGCCAACGATGCCGCCACGGCCATCGGTATTGCCATCAGCGGTTCCGAGGCCGCCTTTGCCCGCCGCATGACACGCACAGCCAAAGCCTTGGGCATGACACGCACCACGTTCAAGAACGCACATGGCCTGACAGAGAGCGGTCACATGTCGACCGCGCGGGACATGACGACACTGGGGCGGCATCTGCTATACGACTACCCGCAGTACTACAACCTGTTCTCTCGCAAATCGACCAACGCCGGAATCAAATCGGTCAACAACACCAATCGTCGGCTGCTGGGAGCTTACAAGGGAGCAGATGGGATCAAGACCGGATACACCCGCGCGGCGGGTTTCAACCTCGTGGCATCGGCGAAACGTGGCAATGAACGGATTATCGCAACTGTGTTTGGCGGCAAGTCGACTTCTTCCCGGAATGCCAAGGTCGCTGAACTGCTCGACTTGGGGTTCCGTCGGGCACCGTCCCGGGCACCGATCCGCAAACCGAACCGTCCGGCCTATGTCGGCAACACTTCGGATGTAGGAAGCAAAACAATCCGTTTGGCAGGCGCGCCCAAGACCAGCCTGCGCCCAAAGACGCGCCCAATTGCATCTGCATTGTTGGTGGCCGAAGCCGCCGAACAGAACAAGGACCGTATTCAGGCTGGAATCTCCGAAGCAATCGCCTCGGTTGACGCGAACACGGCCGCCACTTCGGACACGCGTCCGGCCTTGAGACCTGAAAACCTAGTCCTGACTTCTGCTAATGCTGAACCTTCACCTCCTCCTCAACCGGAGCAGGAGGTCGTCACGCGGTTGTCGACGTCGGGAGGCCATCACTGGGGCATCAATGTCGGGCGCTACACCAATCGGTACTTGGCCGAGAAAGTTTTGTTGCGCACAGCACTGGCCGAAATGGCAACATTGGACGGAACGCTGCGCAAGGTGAACCAGTCGAGCCGAGGGTTTGATGCGACATTTCAAGGCATGACCCGCGACCAGGCGGATCTGGCCTGTCGTCGCCTCAAGGCGCGCAATGTGACTTGTTTCATGATCGGCCCCTCCTAAGAAAACTACCCCCAGAACTACCTCGTAAGATCTGACCGCGGACTTCCGCGGTCATTTCTTGTGCGGCGGCCAATTTTCAACTGGAAAGGGCATTCCCGCCCGTTGTCGATGTTTCTGACGAAACACCTACTCCCGTTGGGTCTGGCCTCGCTACGCTCGGCGGTTGGCGCTTGTCGATAAACATGTGCGCCAAGCGGACAGCGCTTTCGGAATTGGCCTTATCGCCGACTTCGAACTGGAGCGTGGCCTACGCCGTATTCACCGACTATCCAAGGCGCACGCAGGGGGTCCCACCGAGGGGACTGAGAGGCTGACAGTGCAAAACGCACGGCGACGCGACCCTTTGAACCTGACCCAGTTGATACTGGCGGAGGAAGCTAGGGCATCGCAATCGCCGGGATCATGACCCGTTGCGCTGTCTGACGAGATGGGGCCGTACACCCCTCTGTGCATCCAAGCCCTCTTCATCTGTGTCTTTTTAAGTGAAACGCTTGAGGAGCACTGACATGAACGTCCCCAATCCAAAGATCACCACGGGTGGCCTGCCCGCCGCGCGCAAAATTTATGTACCCGGCACGCGGCATCCCGACATCCGGGTGCCGATGCGCGAAATCTCGGTCCACCCGACCGCCGGAGAGCCCCCCTCCCCGTCTATGACAGTTCAGGGCCCTACACAGATCCCGACGTGCAGATCGACATCAAACAAGGCCTGCCCGCACTGCGTCGCGCCTGGATCGAAGCGCGTGGTGACGTCGAAGATTATCAGGGGCGCGAAATCACCGCTGCTGACAACGGTTTTGTCGAAGGCGACCGGCTGACGCCCGAATTTCCGATCAAGCCCCGCCCCCTGCGCGCTAAGGACGGCAAGGCAGTGACGCAACTCGCCTATGCACGCGCCGGCATCGTCACGCCCGAGATGGAGTTTATCGCCATCCGCGAAAACCAGTTGCGCGAGGCGGTGGCCGAAGTCCGCGACGGCAACGACTGGGGCGCCAACATCCCCGACTACGTCACGCCCGAATTCGTCCGGGACGAGGTTGCCGCAGGCCGCGCCATCATCCCTGCCAACATCAACCACCCGGAATCCGAGCCGATGATCATCGGCCGCAATTTCCTGGTCAAGATCAACGCCAACATGGGCACTTCGGCTGTTACATCCAGCATGGAGGAAGAGGTCGACAAGATGGTCTGGTCGATCCGCTGGGGAGCGGACACGGTCATGGACCTATCCACTGGTCGCAATATCCACAACACCCGCGAATGGATCATCCGCAACAGTCCTGTACCCATCGGGACCGTGCCGATGTACCAAGCGCTGGAAAAGGTGAACGGCATCGCCGAGGACCTGACGTGGGAGGTGTTCCGTGACACTTTGATCGAACAGGCCGAACAGGGCGTGGACTATTTCACCATCCATGCCGGTGTGCGCCTTCACATGGTGCCGATGACCGTGAATCGTGTGACTGGCATCGTCTCGCGTGGTGGCTCGATCATGGCCAAGTGGTGTCTGCATCATCACAAGGAGAGCTTCCTCTACGAGCATTTTGACGAGATCTGCGACATCTGTCGGGCCTATGACGTGTCGTTCTCTCTGGGCGATGGTCTGCGACCCGGTTCCATCGCCGATGCCAATGATGAGGCGCAGTTTGCCGAACTTGAAACTTTGGGTGAGCTGACCAAAATCGCCTGGGCCAAGGACTGCCAAGTGATGATCGAGGGCCCGGGCCACGTCGCCATACACAAGATCAAAGAGAACATGGACAAACAGCTGGAGTGCTGCCACGAGGCACCGTTCTATACGCTTGGGCCGCTCACCACGGACATTGCACCGGGCTATGACCACATCACATCCGGCATCGGGGCCGCGATGATCGGCTGGTTCGGCTGTGCGATGCTCTGCTATGTGACGCCCAAGGAGCACCTCGGCCTGCCGGATCGTGACGACGTCAAAACAGGGGTGATCACCTACAAGATCGCCGCCCATGCCGCCGATCTGGCCAAGGGTCTGCCGGGGGCGCAACGCCGCGATGATGCCCTGTCGCGGGCTCGGTTCGAATTCCGGTGGGAAGATCAGTTCAACCTGTCACTCGACCCGGAAACCGCGCGCGAATTCCACGATCAGACCTTGCCGAAACAGGCCCACAAGGTCGCACATTTCTGTTCCATGTGCGGGCCTAAATTTTGCTCGATGCGGATATCGCACGACATCCGGGCCGAGGCGCAAAAAGAAGGGATGGAGGCCATGGCCGCCAAGTTCCGTGAAGGCGGTGATCTCTACATGCCAGCCAAAGAACCGGCCGAGTAACGAGTGCGGGGGCCGTGAGTTCAACGGCCCCCATTTTCCAGCGTTCAGCGCACGAACTTGGTCACCTCGACCCCGCCTTCGGTCAGGCAGCGTTTAACCGAGCGAGCGATCTGCAACGCTGTCGCCCCATCGCCATGCAGACAGATGGTGTCGATCGAGGTCTCCAGCCGCTTGCCGCTCTCGGTGATGATCGCGCCTTCCTTGACCATTTCTAGGATACGCGGCCCTGCCACGTTCGCATCATGGATAACGGCCCCCGGCAGCGACCGATCCACGAGCGTGCCGTCATCATTATAAGCCCGGTCGGCAAATATCTCGCCAACCCATTTGCAGCCCAGTTCCCGCACGGCCTCTTCCTGCTTGGTCACGGCCAGCACCATCACGATGATGTCCGGATCCACGTCCAACGCGCCCTGATAACAGGCCCGCGCCATGTCCAGATCAACCGAGCACATGTTGGCCAGCGCTCCATGCAATTTCAGATGCCGCACCTTGGTGCCCACGGCCTGCGCCATGCCAATCGCCGCCCCCAGCTGATAGCGCACCAGATTGCGCAGAGAGGCATGAGGCACCTTCATGTTGCGGCGACCAAACCCTTGCAGGTCGGGAAAGCCGGGATGCGCCCCGATACCGACATCGTTTTCAGCCGCGATTGTCATGGTCTTGGCCATCACATCCGGGTCCCCCGCGTGAAACCCACAAGCAATGTTGGCCGAGGTGATCACCTGCAACAGGTTCTCATCATCGCCCATCTTCCAGGGGCCAAAGCTCTCGCCCATATCCGCGTTCAGATCGACTTGGGTCATTGGGGGTCTCCTTTTTCGGTGGCCGAGACCACACCACTGATGAGTTGGTAGGACAGCAAGTCCGAAATGTCATGCGGGTTGCGTACCAATGCCTCGGTCTTGCTGGGCAAACGCCCCAGATCGCGCACGAAAGCCGCTTGCAGATCTGCCGCCTCTTCTAGCGTCACAAACTTGAACCGGATCGCCCCCCTGCCGGTGTCTGCGCCGCGCGGGGCAAGTCACACGGCAACACGGTTGCAATCCGGGGGTATCCTCCGGTCGTCTGACATTCGTTTAGCAGGATGAAAGGGTTGCCGGTGCCCGTCATCTGGATATCGCCTGGCGTGATAACCTCGGACAGGATATTGAGCTGCCCCTTGGCGGCAAAGCCCTCGCCCGCACTGTCCAGCTGCATTCCCATGCGGTTGGCCCGGGGACCGCGTGTGAACTCTGTCTGCTCGAACCGGGCCCGGGTCGCGTCGTCAAACAGGTCGCTCTGGAAACTGCGCACAACATGTAGAGTGCCGCCCTGAAACCGGTCGGACACGGCGATCTTTTGCCCAGCGTCCCCATCGTCTTGCCCAACAGGCAGCGCATCGCCCGCTGCCGCCACTTGCCCCACCTTGGCTGTCAGATGCACGGCACGCGATCCAAGGAACGGGTCAGAGGCAATCCCGCCACCCACATGCAAGTAGCCATAGCTGCCCCGCGACACGGCCCCAAGGCTCAGGTGCTGCCCCTTGAGCAGCTGATGCGAGGCATTCCAGACCGCAGGCGTTCCATCAATGCTGCACGCCATCGGCGCCCCAGTCAGGGCGATGCGCATGTCCTGGGACGCTTCGAACTCGCCCCCGATCCCAGCCATCTCCAACGCGGCAAGCTGCGGCGATTGGCCCAGCAACGCCGCGCCCTCGTGCAAGGCCATCAGATCGGCAGCACCCGCCCGCGACAATCCCTGTTCGGTATACCCAAAGCGCCCTTGATCCTGGATCGTACACGCGGGACCGATGCGAAGAACACGCAAACTCATGCCTCGATCTCCTCGATCTGCGCACCACCATAGCCATCTTCATTGCGGGTGCGGATCTCGTCCAACTCATCAGGCGTGATCGACACAAACTGCATCTCGTCCCCGGGGTTCAGTGCAAACGTCGGCGTACGCTCCGGCTGAAAACACCGAAAGGCCGTCTGCCCCACATGCCGCCAACCCGTAGGCGTAGGCCCCGAAAACAGCACAAACTGCGAGATCGCCAGCACCAATGCACCCTCTGGCACCATGGGGTTCAGCTCTTTGAGGCGCGGGATGTCAAACGCAGGCTCCAGCGGCCCAAGATATGGCTGACCCGGCGCAAACCCGATGGTGAGCACCCGGACACGGGACGATGCGAGCCTTTCGACCGCGTCCGAGGCCGACAGGCCCGCGGCCGCAGCCGCATCTTCGAGTTGCGGCGCAAGGTCTGTTCCATAAACCGTGGGAACACGCCAAAACTTGCGCCCCTTTGGCAGGCGCGCCGCGTACCAGTCACGATCTGCCAACAACCGGTTCAACCAACCTTCACACTCAACGTGGCTCAACTGTCCCGGATCAAACCGCACATAGGCAGATGCCAGAGAGGTCGAAGTCTCAATGACACCCGATGGCCGTTCGGCCTCCATCATCCCCCGAAAAGCCAAAGCAGCACGGTTCGATGTTTCGGTCATCGTGTCCGCAAAAGTCACAAGCATCCCGTCCAGCCCGACATTGCGCACCAGAGGGAATTGGTCAGCGTGGGTCATAGAGCCTCCGCAACAGGGTTGGGGTCAGGTACATGGGAAACTGGTAACACCCCAGGAAAATCAACAACGGTTCGGTTATCTCGGGCGAAAGCGCCACAAAGAAAAGAGCAAAGTTCCGGTTCCCCGAAACGATCGAAATCGGAACGGCATCCGTGCGTCCTTTGGCCTTCAGCAACGCATAGGTTACGATCTGCGCGCCAAAGTTGATGGCAAAAGCCGCGACCAGCCAGAACGCTAGCTCTGCCGGATCTCGGGCAAAGGCCGGGCGGATCGCGGACATCAATGCAATCACGATGATGGCCAGGGCAATCACAGTCAGCCCGTCTACGGCGCTGCGACGCTCCTCCGACAGCTTCGGGAACCCGAAGTGTCGTAAAGCAAACCCCAACACCGCCGCGATCAGGATCACTACCAACAACCGCCCTGCCGCCAGCAGTGTCGCCTGCAATCCGCCGAGTTCGGGCAACAGATACATCACCGGAACGCAGGTCAGCGGCAAGATCGCCGTGCCCAAGATCAAGAGCCGCAACGCAGGCGCCGGATCATGCCCCAGCAGGATCGAGAAATTTGCCGAACCTGTTACCGACGGCGCGGCCAACATCAGGACGATGGCCATAGCCAGCGGGGTGAACTGCGCCCCGAAAACCCATAGCCCGAACAAGAACAACAGCGGCAGCCCCAGTTGCAGGCACAACGCCGTGACAGCCGTGGTGCGTAAGTCACCCAGATTTCCCATAGCCTCGCGCGGGCCGATCCGAAACGCAGTCAGAAAGAGCAGCAGGGCCACCATTTCCGGGATCCAAGGCCTGAGGATGATGGCCAGGTCAGGCAATGCCAACCCCGCCACCAATCCGATGATCAGACCAAACTTTCCATGCCGGGCGATGAACGCCAGCCCACTGCCGAACATGTCAGGTCCTTTACCTTAGCCACCTGGCCCGGATCGTAGATTGTCGGGCAACCAGGTCGCAAGGTCGGGGAAGGCAATGAGGACAAAGACCATCAGCACCATGATCATGAACATCGGGAAGGCCGCACGGGCAATGAATCCCATCTCATGCTGCGTCATCCCCTGCATCACAAACAGGTTGAACCCGATGGGCGGCGTGATCTGTGCCATCTCAACCACCACCACGATGAAGATACCGAACCAGATCAGGTCGATGCCCGCTTCGCGAACCACAGGTTCCAGTACCGCCATGGTCAGAACCACGGTCGAAATCCCGTCCAGAAAACAGCCCAGGATGATGTAGAACACCAGTAGGACCATCAGCAGCCAGAACTTGGTGAATTCCCACCCTGCGATCAACTCGGCCAGTTCCTTGGGCAGGCCGGTCTTGGCCATCGCAAACTTCAGGAAGGCAGACCCCGCAAGGATCAGCGCGATCATGGCCGAGGTCCGCACCGCACCGATGGTGCTGTCGCGGAAGGTCTGCCAGTTCAGCGACCCTTGGATCAGTGCCAGAACCCATGCGCCGACCACACCAATGGCCGCAGCCTCGGTCGGGGTGGCAAAGCCCAGGTACATCGAGCCGATCACGGTCAGAACCAGCAGGATCACCGGGATCAGAAAGCGTGAGTTCTTGAGTTTGTCCATAAAGGACATCCCGTCTTCTTGCGACGGGTTCCAGCTCTTGGAGAGTTTGGAATAGACCGCCACATAGATCATGAACATCGAAGCCAGAACCAGACCTGGCAGAACGCCCGCAAAGAACAGTTTGATGATCGAGACACCATCAATGGTCACGCCGTAGACGATCAGCGTCAGCGACGGCGGGATCATCAGGCCAAGTGTCGCCGCACCGGCCAAGGTGCCGATCGTCATCGTCTCGGGGTAGTTACGTTTGCGCAGTTCCGGGATCGACATCTTGCCCACGGTGGTCAGGGTCGCGGCGGATGATCCGGACACGGCCGCAAAGACGGTACAGCCGACGATGTTGGCATGCACCAAACCACCCGGCAGTTTTGCCATCCACGGCGACAGGCCTTTGAACATGTCCTCAGACAAGCGCGTTCGAAATAATATCTCGCCCATCCAGATGAACATTGGCAAGGCTGCAAGTTCCCAGGATTTCGAGGCAGACCAGATCTGGCTGACCATGTCCTGTCCGATGGTACGTGAATTTGAAAAGAGCTCCAGCGCGACCCAGCTGACGCCCATCATGGCGATGCCAACCCAGACGCCGCTGCCCAAGAGCAGGAAAAGAACCGCAAGGAAGATTACGACAAGTACGACATAATCCATTGTCAGACCTCCTGCGTTTCGACGTTGTCGTGCTGGATGCGATGCTCACCCTTGAAGATCAGGTGCAACAGATGGTCGGTCAGCGCGATGGCTAGGATCACACCACCGATCACCATGACCGATTGCGGAATCCACAGCGCGGTTCTGTCCTGCGCCTGGCTGACATCGTTGAACTTCCACGACCAGAACACGAACTGGCGCGCATGCCAGCAGAAATACCAGACCACAGCGGCGGAGACGGCAAAGCACCAGATATCTACATAACGCTTCATGCCCGGTCCAACCGCATTGAGCAGCAGCGACACCCGGATGTGCGAGCCGCGATTAAGCGCCGCTGCAAATCCCAGAAACGAGGCCGCCGCCATGAAATAAGCCGCGTATTCCGGCGCACCGGGGAATACCTCGGACGACCAACGGGCCAGCATTTGCAGCAAGATCAGAACCAGGATGGCGATCATGCAGAGCGCCGCGAGTATCTCTGCAAGTCTGTATATGTAATCGAGAACTGCCCTAAGGCCGCGCAGAACGCCCATGATGTCACCCTCCCGTCGGATGGAATTCGGGCGGCACGTGACGCGCCGCCCGGTGTTTCAGTCGTTACTGTGACGCCTTGAAGGCATCGACGATGGCTTTGCCCTCGTCACCGGCGGCTTCGAGCCACTCGTTGGTCATGGTAACGCCAATTTCCTTCAGCTCGCCGGTCATCTGTTCAGACGCCGGACCAACGCTCATGCCACCGTCACGCAGACCTTGCAGCGTGAAACCGGTGTATTCCTTGGCGCGCCAGTTGCCCGCGTATTCCGCCAGCTCGGCACAGCCTTTGATGACGTTCTTGTGCGCGTCGGCGGTTTCAGCCCACACTTCGGAGTTTACCATCACGTAGTTGCGCGGCAGCCAAGCATCCACTTCGTAGAAGAATCCCAGGCTTTCCCAAACCTTGCGGTCGTAACCGGTTGAACCCGACGAGACCATGGATTCCGCCACACCAGTGGCAAAGGCCTGGCTGATTTCAGCCGCTTCGATGGTCACAGGCAGCATGCCAGTCAGTTCTGCCAGACGCGAGGTGGCGTTGTTGTAGCTGCGGAACTTGATACCCTTCATTTCGGCGACCGAGTTCACCTCGTTCTTGAAATACAGCCCCTGAGGCGGCCACGGAACAGCATAGAGCAGTGTCAGATTCTGCTCGGCCAGCAGCTTTTCGATCGACGGCTTGGCCGCTTTCCACAACTTGGCGCTGTCATCAAACGAGGTGGCCAGGAACGGGATTGAGTCAAAGCCAAAAAGCGCGTTTTCGTTCTGGTGACCCGACAGCAGTCGCTCGCCAATCGGGGCCTGACCAGTCTGGATCGCGCGCTTGATATCGGCGCCTTTGAACAATGAACCCGACGGGTGGGTCACGATTTCAATTTCGCCACCAGTGCCGGTGGTCACGCATTGGGCAAACTCCGCACCGGTCGCCGAGTGGAAGTTCGACGCCGAATAGGCCATCGGCATGTCCCAGGTTTCCGCCACAGCGGGCAGTGCACTGGCCGCGGTCAGCGCTGTAGCAGCCATCAGGTTGGTAAAGGTTTTCATTATCTTCTCCCTTGGTTGGACTGTCTTTTTTGGTTCTATCCGGCCTTCGTATAGCGGGCCGGTGAATAGATGCTCAGATCAATGTTGGGCGCTTTGCCCGAGATGAGTTGCGCCAGGATACGGCCCGTCTTGGGCCCGCCGGTCAGGCCGATATGGTGGTGCCCGAAACCAGTGTAGGCCCCTTTTAGGTGCGGCAGCTCGCCAATCACCGGGATCGAGATCCGCCGGTGCGGGACGATGGCCCAACCATTCGGTCACATGCGACGCCCGCAGCCCCGGAAACACTTTGCTGGCATTGCGACGCAGCAGATCCAGTGGCGCCTCGGACGGGCCAGCCTCCAGCCCGCCGAACTCAACGGTGCTAGGCCAAACGCAAGCGTCCCTCCATCGGGGTGGCCACGAATTTATACGCCGCGACCATGACAGGTGTCTTGGGCATCACGGTGGGTTCCCAGAATTCCAGATGATAGCCGCGCTCGGCCTCAAGCGGAACGTCGATCCCCAGTTTTTTCGTCAGCGCCCCGGACCAAGCCCCTAATGCCACGACGGCTGTGTCACATGAGATTGTGTCACCACCTGCTCGTACGCCTGTCACTTGGCCGTTCTCACGCGCGATGTCGTCGACATCAGCGATGATCAGTTTGCCACCCTGAGACACGAAGAAATCGGCAAGATCCTTGATGTACTGCCCCGGATCGCGAATGCGTCCGTGGTCTTTCAGCCGCGCGGCAAAGCCTAGATCAGGAGAGTAAACGTCGTCAAAATTGCGGAACGCCTGCCCTTCGAGTTCGTCCCACTGGAACCCGTTCGTCTTGCGCAGGCCCCAGCCAAACGCGTCCGTGCCATAGTGTTCACGGTCATTGTAGGCAAAGATGTAGTCGGTCGGCACGATCCAATGCTCGGCCCCCGTCCCTTCGGCCAACGCCAGATGGTCCTGCAAGCTGTCACCAACAATGGGCGTCAAAGCTTCGGCGATCCGCCGGGTGTCATCAGCGTTGGCATGGCTCATGTATTTGGTCAACCACGGAAGCAGTTTGGGCAGATAGCTCCACTTCAGGAACAGTGGTTGATTGGGGCTGAACAGCATTTTGGGTGCCTTGGCCAACAGACCCGGCCCCGTCACCGGCACGATCGAGCACGACGCCAATATGCCGCCGTTGCCATACGATGTCCCTTCGGCGGGCCCCTTGCGGTCGATGATGGTGACCTTGTGCCCTTCCCGTTGCAACCAGATCGCGGTCGAGACACCAACGATGCCCGCCCCGATCACAACAACGGTCTTGCTGTCCTGCATCACACCCCTCCTCCGGCTGTGAATTGACCTGTGTCTGGTGATTCCAATGCCGTAAGCATGTCACTTTTTTGCGATACGTCAACAAAATGTTGACAAATTATCATCGTTTGCCATTCTCTACCCATGAGCAAAACCTCTGACACACTTGGCCCCGTTGTTTCCTCGGCCCATCTGGCCGAAGGGAGCTTTCCCGAAGTTTCCGAGTTCGAATTTGGCCTGATCATTGCCAACAACGCTTTTTCGCGCTGGACCGAACGGGCCATGGCCGCGGCCGGGCATCCCGAGCTGTCGGCGTTGGACGTTCTGGTCTTGCACACAGTGCGCCATCGCGGGCGCCCCAAAAAGCTGGCCGACATTTGTCTGGTGCTGAATGTCGAAGACACGCACAACGTCAATTACGCAGTAAAAAAGCTGAAGAAGTCCGGGCTGGTCAGCGACGGGCGCTTGGGTAAGGAAAAGACGGTTGAGGCGACGGATCAAGGTATTGCCGTATGCGACCGCTACCGCAAGATTCGCGAGAATCTGTTGCTTAACGCCATGAACGAGCTTGGCTTTGAACCCGACCAACTCAGCCGCCTGTCCGCGCTGATGCGCCTGATGTCCGGCCAATACGACCAGGCCGCCCGCGCCGCGACGGCGTTCTGAAGCTCTGCCGCTCATGACGATGCCCTGACAGCAAAACGTTTCATCTTGTCCAGATCAGGCCGCCCGCCCAGACCTGCAGTATCCGGCACAATCACCTGACCGTTTTCCACCTGAAACGGCGTTTCCAGAATATCTTCGGTCAGGAAATAGCTGGCCTGATAGAACTCACATCCCAGCGTGATCTCGGGCGTTGCCGCGATCATGTGAGTTCCCGCAAGATGCGCCAGACCAGCTTCGAACATGTCACCACCGTAAGCCATCAACCCGTTGGCCGCCGCAATGCGAGCAACCGATTGCCCCCGGGTGAGGCCGCCGGATTTCATGATCTTGATCGATACGCCATCACAGATCCCTTCACGGGCGGCACGAACCATATCCTCGGGCCCAAACACGCTCTCATCCGCCAACAAGGGAACATCAGTGATTCCACGCAGTTGGGCCATCATATCGAAGTGGTGAAAACGCACAGGCTGTTCGATGAAGTCGGGCTGGAACTGCGCTATATCCAGAACGCGAGGGATCGCCTCTTCGATCTCGAGCCCTTGGTTATAGTCGACACGCACGCCAAACTCGGGGAAATCCTGAGCAATCCGTTCAAGGCGCATTACGTCAAACGCGTGGTCTTTGAACCCGGTCTTGAGCTTGATGAGGCCAACGCCATCGGCCCGCAAACGCTCCATCAAATCAATGTCGGCATCAAAATTCGGGTTTGCGATGGAACAGCTCAGCGGAATGGTATCGCGACATTTACCGCCCAAGAAAGCCCAGACCGGCAGGCCAGTGATGTGTCCGGACAGATCCAGCAAGGCAGATTCCAGCGCCGCCTTTGCCTCAGTGCAATGGGCCACCGCGCGCTGCGCCTTGGCCATGATAGCGGCCCGATCACCCACCTTTTGCCCAACCACCAAGGGCCGCAAATACCGATCCAGCGCGGCATAGGTCGCCTCGGGCGTGCCTGTGAACACGGACCAGGGAGAGGCCTCGCCAAACCCTTGATCTCCACTTTCAGATGTCAGGCGCAGGACAACGATCTCACACGATCCCTCGACCCGACCAATGCCATGATCGCGCGCCGAAACAACCGGCACGGCCAAATGCCAAACATCAAACCCCGTAATGGTTTGCGACAAATCTGACATGCAGCCCCCATCCTTTTGTGCGCACGTGAATTCTGGGCAAGCAAGGCCATCATTTCCAATACTATTTTCTATCCAACCCATAAGTTGAAATGATATATGTCGATCATGAATGCTTCTTTTCGCCAGTATCAGGCCTTTCACGCCGTCATCGAAACCGGCACCGTCACTGGGGCTGCTGCCCAATTAGGCATCTCACAGCCCGGTATCTCGAACCTGTTGAACCAGCTCGAGCGGGCTACGCGGCTCAAGCTGTTTGAACGCAACCGGGGTCGCCTTGTGCCAACACCCGAAGCCGCCTTGTTGTTTGATGAGATTGACACGTTGGTGCGCGGTCTGGATCACGTGAACCAAGCGGTGATCGACCTGCAGAACCAGCAGGCCGGGCAACTGCAAATCGCCACCAACCATTCGTTGGCCTTTGGCTTCATGCCGTCGCAGTTCCGTAAATTTGCCGAAACCCGCCCCAACCTGACCATTTCATTCCAATCGCAGTTTTCGACCCGCGTGCAGGAATGGGTTATGGCAGGCCTGTTCGAAATCGGGATCTGCGAGCTTCCCCTGCGCCACGACGGGCTTGAGGCGCGAAACTACTACTTTGAAACGCTCTGCGCCGTACCCGAGGACAGCCCCTGGCCCAGCATGAAGTGCTGACGCCTGCGATCATGGACGACTACCCCTTCATCGTCATCGGGTCCGAACACATGGTGAACCGCCGTGTCCGCGAAGCGTTTCAGTCCCACAACGCCAAATGGCGCATCACCTGCCATACGGACCTTTTTCGCAATGCACTGAACCTTGTGAAACACGGCTTTGGAGCCACCCTTATCGATCCCTTCACCCTGTCAAGCGACGATGGTCAAGGTTATGTTCTGCGGCGGTTTGAACCGAGCATCCTATTGGATATCGTGATCACCACCGCCCGCGACCGCCCGCTTTCCGCAATTGGAAGTCAATTCCTGGACCAAGTGTCCGAGCAAATGAAACGGATGGCTGTCAGACCAAATCGCAACTGATCAGCCAAGGGCCTGCAACGAGTTTGCAAATCGATCAATTTCACTCTTGTCCTTCGTTTCGGAACACCATAAACGGGTCGACGGAGACGTGGCCGAGTGGTCGAAGGCGCTCCCCTGCTAAGGGAGTAGGCCCGGAAGGGTCTCGAGGGTTCGAATCCCTTCGTCTCCGCCACTACCAAACTTCAATCAAAGTCATACCCCCCGAAAATATGCTAAATTGTGAGCACATGTGGCTCATACGGGCCTAGGTGAGTTCATGAAGGCCCATCCCTTAGGTGCGCTTTTGGGTGGGCCGGGCGGGCGAACCGGTGGTCGCGGTGCTGTCTCTTTGGCTGAAGCGCGCCGGAAGGCAGCGGATGCACGAGCAAAAGTATCTGTCGGTATAGATCCAATTTCCAGCCGGTCAAAACCAGAACGGCAGCGGATCACTTTCGAGGTGGCGGTTGAGCGTCGTCAAAGTTGCGGATCTTTATTTGAGCTTTCGTGAGTGGTGTGCTGCTGAAGACGTTTCTGAAAGCCGTATTCCTGCGCGTAACAGTTTTGGACGCAGGCTGCGACAGGTCGAGCCGCGCCTCATTCCCGGCCCCAATAGTGCCGACGCGCGGTTCGAGAATGCCCTGCTAAGGAAGGTTTGATCGAAAATGTCACAACGCGCATCGAGACCAACCGGCCAGTTGTTGCGGGCGGACAAGCAAAAAACCTCCCAACTTCCCCACCGAGCGTTTTGTTGGGAGGTTGGGAGGTTTTGTGCCTCGACCGTCGGCTTATGTTCCGTTAATCACATCGAAGATGTTGCTTAATTTCACCGCCCGACGTTCACTGCGGCGCCGCGGTTCAACCCGGCGCATGCCTCCGTGTTTCGTCCAACGCCTGACGCATTGCGGCCAAACCAGCCCGCTCGATATACTGGTCCATCGGTTCGAGCTCGTCCCAAGTGCGGGATGCGGCAGCAGGCCAGAATTCCGGATGACTGTGCCGCATCTGGATAAGACGGGATACAACGAGAGGTCGCGTGTTGAAGCCCAGATCGGTAGATGGAAACAAGTTATTTGCAACCGCCTGCAAGCACGTGATTTCGACAGCCAGATTGCCGAAGCACAAATTGCATCAAAGGCGCTCAACCGCATGAAATCTCTCGGTCGTACGAAGAAAAAACACATCTTCTAGAGTTAAGGGGTTTAGGACAATCTCGCATCGCTTATGATCCGTGCAACACGGCCGGGTATGGGCAGTTTTGCCCCAAATCTGATCCATGAAACACGATCGAATGGGTATTGAGGTAACAACACCGTATGGTGTCAACTCGGATCACCTTCCTTCAATTCACGTTTGAGAGCTTCGACCTGAGCCTCGAGGTCATCTTTCGAAGCGGTGACAAAACCGGTCTTATGAATTGAGCGATTTGGTTCGCCGTGCCCGGGCGGCTGAGGTGAAACGGGCTCGGCAGCCTGTGCAGAGGCGTCATGCGCACCTGAAGCGCCGACCAGCTCCAGAAAGGTTTTCGAAACGGCCTGCCAGGACGTGACAAAAACACCTGCAATCACCGGACCAAAAACTAGCCCGGATGCACCAAAGACAGCTAAGCCGCCCAAAGTGCTGACAAAAATCATCAGGTCGGACATCTGAGCATCCCGCCCTACAAGCGTGGGGCGCAGGACGTTGTCGATGGTGCCGACGACAAGAAACGCCCAGGCAGCCAAGCTAAGGCCCCAAGTTACCGACCCTTCCAAAAACAGGTAAATGGCACCACCAACAACCACGCCAGTGGCTCCCAGCCCCGGGATCGCTGCGGCGATTGCCATCACTATGCTCCAGAACGCCGCGCCTTCGATGCCTGCCATCCAGAAACCGAACCCACCCAGCGCGCCCTGGATCACACCGATTAGCAAGGTTCCCTTGATCGTCGCACGACTCACCGAAACGATCCTGTCATGCAACTTGTCTTGAAGATCGACCGACAGCCCGGAATTAGCCAGGATCGGCCGGAACGCCGATGTCTCTAGCGGCAGGAAAAAGAAAAGTGCATAAATGAAAGTGAACAGGCCCAGAAAGAAATTTGCAGTTCCGTTGGTCAGCCCCGACAGGGATGAAGCCAGAAACGAGGCAACGGATCCCAGCAGTTCATTCACTTTTTCAATGATCTGGGGACCTGCACCAGCCAAGTCTTCGCGGAAAGGTACCCAACGAGGGTACTCGAACGTCCCTCCCTTGATCGATTCAACATTATCCGACAGCGAGTCCAGTAGCTCACCGGCCTCTTCAATCAGTCCGGTGGCCTGTGACGCAGCAAGATAGGAAATGCCGATAAGTGGTGCTACCACAAGGAAAAGTCCAACTAGAACCGTAATCGTGCTGGCCACTCCGCTCCGCTGGCCGACCCGAGACAGAATGGCGCGATAAAACGGTTGAACAAGGATCGCGCAAATCGCCGCCAGCGCTAGGGCGGCCAAAAAGGGACGCGCAATTTCGATAAACGCAACACTGAACAGAACCGTCACCGCCGCCAGCGGCAGCATGGTCAGTGGCATCCTTGAACCAGAAGATGGCACATTCGTTTCTTCAGCCTTGGTAGAAACGTTCTGTTCCATCTTTTCCGCCCTCCACTTGGCAACAAAACCATAGCATATCAACGTGCTATGGCCATCTCTCAATATGAGCCAAATAGTGCTCGACCGGATGGCATTGCACCTTGCGAATTCCGGAATGCCGGTTTCTTTCCCATCGACGGCCGCACTGCAGTATCCAAACAACTCAAGATGGAACCGGATTTGCGCTTCAAGAAGAACGGAGCTTCGAAATTAGGATCTAGAGCATAATTTGTTTTTTATTTGTAATTACTTAATCTGAAAAAGCATTGCATTCTTGCCCGCTTACCCTACACTACTTTTTGCAGAAATAGACGAGGACAAAATGGCCAAAATCACAAAGATGTTGCAAGATTTGCAGCAGCGCCGAGATGACCTGAAACTGCAGCTTCATCTGGCTTCAAAGGAAGCAGAAGATGAATGGGAGGAATTGATGGGTGAGTGGGACAAGTTTTTGTCACACTCGCAATTCGAAAAGACGGCCGAGGAAGTTGGCGAAGCCGCCCGAGAACTCGGTTTGAAGATGAAAAGCACCTACGATCGCATGAAGAAGCAGTTGGACTGACAGTCTCCGACTCGCTCATTCGGCCAAATCTGATCTTGGCGACCTACTGGACGGTTCACCTTGAAAATTGAGTGTCTGCGTCGGAAAGGCAAGCTCGGTTCCCGAGCTTTTGACCGCATGCAGAATGGCCAGTGTCACTTTTTCTTTCGTCTGCAGATACGCTTCGTAATCCGCGCTTTTGGTCCAGACATACATCAGGATATTGACGGAACTCGGTCCAATTTCGTTGATGTAGATGTATTGCGCGGCTTCCGCATCCAGATGAAAATCTCCACTGGTCAGATGATGCAGCCGCAATGCATCGCGAACCGCTTCGATTTGCTCGCGGGTTGACGATAACACCAGCGGAACCACGACCTCGATCCGGCGATGTTTGCGTGCCGAATAATTCAGCACGACGGAATTCGACAGATCGGAATTGGGGATATAGCGAGGGATCTGATCGAACCCTACAATCAGGGTTGACCGCAAATCTATTCGCTGGACGGTTCCGACAAACTGCCCCTCGACCTGGATCGCATCACCACTTTTGAACCGGTTCTCGCTCATGTTGGTCATTCCGGCGACCAGGTTGCGGATCAGGTCCTGAGTGGCAATTGCCACGCCAGCGCCCAAAACGCCAACTCCGGTCAGGGCACCGCTTATGTCCACTTCCCAGACCTTCAGCAGCGAGGTCAGCCCGAACAACAGAATTGCGAATTGACTGACCCGCTGGATCCAACTTGTCTCGCTTGTCGCGGGTTCAATCTTGTCCGTAACCAGAATCGAGACAAACGGGCCACTTAGTTGATACCAGGTTGCGAAAACTGCGATGAGCGCAACAGATCCGAGCAGTTGGTTCAACACCCCAACCAATATATGAGGAGGTTTGACAATACTTAGTGTTAGAAAGACGGCAAAAGTGACGGCCAGAACCTGCACCGCGATCTTGAGTTGGGAAGTAACCTCGTCCGTCAAGTAGACCGAGAACCGTTTCAGCAACAATTCGAAGCCTGCGACTATCCAGTCAGAGAGTTTCTTGCGAAGCAGACAGATAACAACAAGAGCAGCAAGAGAAACCGCCATTGAACCAGGATCGATACTCGCCAACCACCCATTCATGGTGGCCCCGAAATTCTGAATGATGCTCGGCCAGTTGGCTGTGTCAAATTCCAATGGTTGGTTCATTTCTTTCAGTGGTGGTCACGTAAAACCTAGCTTAGCTAGAAGGATTGCCGACCGGAACACCATGCACGACCCGCAGACGCCCGGTCAATGTTACGAGGGGCCCGCAGATCAAACACTGTTACTAACCTATTTTTTCTTGGCTGACTTTAGCAAAGCCTCTGCCACAGGCCCCACCAATCCCGGCACTACAGTTCCAAGCGGGTTTTTAACCATTTGCCGGATATCGGTGGCGACGTCCTTCGCCTCGGTCATCACCAGGGTGATTTCGGCCTCAAGATCCTCAATGGCCATGTCACGGACTTCGGTCGCACTTTGTACATCCGCATCCGCGCTCATTCGGCTTGCTGCAAAGGCCAGTAAAGCAGCAAGAATGAAATTCGCGATCGACACGATCAGGGCGGACGCTTGTGAAGAAAGCGGTGCGCTAAGCGCAAAATACGCTGCCATATTGATCATGATCAGCCCGATGCCGGCCACCAGTGCCGCAGCGGCCATCAGCCCGGTCTGGTTACGTAGAACCATCATGTGCCGTTGCGCGATAAGGCGCTCCGCCCGCAGCGCGATCGAGATATTTCTGCTTACTCGGTTCATTTTGTTTTTCCTAATGCTTGCTGCTACGGCCAGCGAGAAAGCCAAGCAGGAAGGCCCCGAACACAGTTACAATCGGGTTCTTTGAAGGAAGGTCCTTTAGCTCTTCCAAGAAACGTGCCCAAATGTCCTGCAGTTCGTCTGCGTCTAGGCCGTATTGTTCTAGAACTTGTTCTATATCTTTCAGTCGGGGTTCAACGTCCTCATCAGTTTCCGAACTTCCACTGGTTTGCGGTTCTGCTGCATCGTTTTCGACCGGCTGTTTCGTGATTTCCCCAGCAGCCACTGAACGCTCTATCTCAAGATCGGGCACGTCTGTTGTTATCTTTTGCTTGTCGATCATCGTCTTGAAACCTTTTCGGCCGACCGGTGCTACACTTCAGTGTCACTGGAATTGCATGTTCAGCGCCATGTACACCTGCCATTTTGGAAGACCCGTTCCCCTGTCGGAAACTGAGTATTGTGGTTCGACAAAAAAGTTGAACACCGTGTTCCCGCGCTTGGTCACCTTGCCCAGTCGAATTCCAAGTGGGACCGAGTAATTGTCGTTGGCAAAATTGTAAGACCAGATCGGTGCGCCGCCGGTATAGTATCCGTTGCCCAACTGGTAGAAAATAAACGGTTGAAACGCTCCAAGGTTGGCCCGGGAACGGTTGTTTGTGTCGCCCACCCCTGTGCGCCATGTCAGAAGGTAACCGTATTGAAGCACTGAGGATTTGGCATTGAAGTAAACATTGGCCAAGCCCAATTGCCACTGATCTGCGCCCAGCCTACTGTCGGTGGCGGTCGGAGCAACAACTTGTGGTCCGATGGCAAAGCTAACCGCCGGGTTTCCGGTGTCGAACTGGTAGGCCGCGAAAATGTCAAAATCTCCAATTCCATTGATCTTCTGTCCCCTCGCGCCCATGGGCAAAGAGTTGAACGGCAGGGATGCCCGGATCAGCCAGTTGGTACCGCCGATAGAAACTGGTTGGGCATACCGCAGCACGAACTGGTTCCCGGTCAAATTTCCGGGGCCGGTGAATTCACCGATATAGTAGTTCTGAATGTTGAATGCCTTGATTTTGGCCAGCGGATTGTTTGCCTGCGCGGCATCAGAACCCACGTCTGGCTGTGCATGGGCCTGCGTGTTGAACAGCCACAAGAGCGCCGCACAAGTCAGGATCAAAATCGTTGGCATGTTCATTTTGTTCTCCAAATTGAAATCCCGTAATCATCAGCAGGTAATTTTGATCATTGTCGCATCGCTTCGGGCAAAGGTACGCCTGTTGCCCCAGAGGGAGGCTTGGTTCCCAAATAGGCTGCCACCGTCGGTGCGAGATCCACAGTTTCGACCCGGCGCACGACCGTCCGTGGCTTGATCCCAGGGCCAGAGAATATTAGCGGGACGTGGGTGTCATATGTCCAGGGCGACCCATGCGCCGAGGCAACCGTCAACCCGTCGAAGTCGGCGACAAACCAATGTGGTTCGAACACGACATAGATGTCACCTGACCGTTCGGAATGAAAGTTCGCCAGGACCGCATCAGTGATCTTCCCGCGAGGAACGGATCCGGTGCGCAACGCGGAACTGCCCACGGCATAAGCAATTCCCGGCAATTTGCGAAGTTCATCCGCCACAGCATTCTCGACCTCCACCGGGTCCAGCCCCTTCGCCGCGATCAGGTCCTGGTTGAGGTAAAGATACGGATTTGAGAAATTCTGGATCAGGTCGCGAGAGGCTCCGAAATCCAGTTGCAGGCGCACGAAGCCCGGTTCGGTATCGACGCGCTGAAAATCGAACAATCCCGCCTCGATACCGAGGGTCGCCAGATACCCCGGATGCTCGGGCGCACCGTGATCTGCCGACAGGACAATCAACGTATGCTCAAGCCCCACGGTGGCCTCAACATGGGCCAGAAGATCGGCAATGCTCCGGTCGAGCCGGGCGAAATTGTCCTCGGCCTCAAGGCTGGAGGGGCCGAAAATATGCCCGACATAGTCGGTCGAGGACAGGCTGACCGACAGATAATCGGTCACCTCGTCCGCCCCTACCTGTTCGGCGTCCATCATTGCCTTTGCGAAATCAATGGTGATTTCGTCGCCTGCCGGGCTGAGGGTCAGGAAGGTAGTGAAGTACTTATTGTCCGGCGGCCCCCAGTTATGCGGGAACGTGCGGCCAAAACCGGGCAACGCGGTTTCCCAAGGCTGATCGTCACGGTCAGCAAAGGCGTAGGACACCGCGTCGTGCGTCAGAATCCAGTCCTGATTTGCGTAGGATGCGACCCTGCCCCGCGCCTCCCAGTCCCCGACCCAGTCCGGGTAGTCACTACGATAGAAGGTGCTGGTGACAAACCGGCCCTCGGCTTTGGAGAACCAATAGGCCTGACCGGCGTGCCCGGCCATGGCAATGGCACCGCGATCCTTGACCGATACACCAAAGATTTTCGAGGTTGGCCCGAAATGAAGGGCGATTTCGTCGGCCAAGGTCGAGCTGATGATGTTGCGCGGCGACCGCCCGTCGGTTGTGGCAGCGCGCTGGGTCGGGTCGATTTCGGTCGCGGCATCGATCCCGGCCGCGCCTACGAGCGGGAAATCTGGATCCTGCACATTATAGAAGGGGGTGTCGGTCTTGCGGTCAAACCACAGGTTGGCAACCATGCCGTGAATAGCCGGGTCGGTGCCGGTGGATAATGTCGTGTGGCCGACAATGGTTTCGGTGTTGGCGTGCCGGTGATGGGCGTTGGCAAAACTGACCCCGTTTTGCAGCAAATACCTGAGACCGCCCTCGCCCAAATGCGCACTGTAACGGTCAATCAGATCGCCGCGCAACTGATCCACCGTGATCTGAAGGACCAATCGAGGTTCTTCCGCGCCATTCGCCACTGGTGCGGATGAGGCAACGAAACCAAGCGTCATTGCGACCACTACAACAGATCTTGAAAAGGCGTCGATCATGTTTCCCCCTGACCTGAAAAGGATCGTGCGATTACACGTGAAATAGTGAACAATGGCATGCTAGGCCGACTGTCCGATCGCAACCGACACATTGTTCTTCAGGCCGTAGGAATACCGGATATACCCGGCGCCTTCTCCGATCAGTGAGACACCAACCAGGGCACCAAGCAGCACCACGCTTGCTTCGGGATAAACAGTCATCAAATAGAGCGAGACCAGAACCGATATCGAGCCACCGAAAACAACCCACCCAGAACCAGGCTCGGGGCGTGCCATCACACCTACTGCGATCCGTATCAAACCGTTTACAAAAACAGCGACGATCATGACCAAGGTTAACGTCATCAGGCCCTCAATCGGACGAAACAAAAGCATCAACCCGGCAAACGCGTTGAACAGCCCAAGAACTAAGTAGGTAATCCGGGCATCCCAGCCATCCTTGGCTGTGAAAACCTGAACGAGCATCACGATACCTACAACGGCAAAGAATGCGCCCACGATCAATTCGACAGCCAAAGACACGATGAACGGCGCAAAGATCGCACAGGCTCCTCCGACCATCATCAAGATTCCCGCAGCCAGAAACCAACTCCAGCTTTTCTGAAGATCGTATGTAGAATTCGCCATTTCCAAGTCTCTTTCTTTGGAGGACCGCATTTCCAGATCTGTTCATGTGCGATTCCACGGCGAAAATCGCGCATCGCAATCGCCAAGTTCATTAGTTTCTTGCGTAGCGAAACCGCGGCAATTTTTTCAGGTTATCCTTGGTTGCATTCGGCAGCAGCAAGTCACCCTCGGGGTTGATCTCGAACGCAGCAGCAGGCAAGGCAATCAGCTTTTCGCCGATATTGACGAACCCCGCGACGTTGACGATCACAAAGGTTGTATCACCATCCGGCAGGACAATTGCATCATGGACATAACCGACAAAATCTCCGTCAGAATTAAGAACATTCCCACGCAAGAGGTCGACCACGCTCCAACCGTTCGCAACCACGGTAATGTCCAAATTGTTGTATTCAACGACAACGCCGCCAGCTACGTGCTGGGCGGAGGTCGGCCCCGAATTTCCAAGCACGAATGCGGTCAAGAACGCGGCGGATGAAAGAAATTTCTTCATCGAAGCACTTCCTGTCTCAAGGATTCAAAGAACAGTATCCCGGCATCCAACTGCAGTGGGTGCCGGGATGCTAAAGGCGCAAAATCAGCTTGCAGACAGGGCAGCACGCAGCTCTTTTTCATCGCTGACGGACAGCGAAGTTTCGATGACCTCGCCTTTCATGCCTTCCAATTCACCGAGCAGTTTGGTTGGCCGGTTTGTCCAGCCGATCATTGCGAGAGCCGAGCTATTGGGTGTCAGCTTTGCGCCAAGCCGTGCCGCTAGCGCGTCTTCTTCATCAGCTTGATCCAGTGCACCGGCCAGTGTCCCCATTCCGGACCCGGCAGCAGCGCCGATTAAAAGCCCTGCTGCGGGGTTGCCTGCCAGCGCGCCGATCATAAAACCGGTCAATGAGCCGAGCGATGCTCCGCCAATCATTCCAGTCGCGGCTAAGGTATCCGAGTTCTTGATGCGAATTTCGCCATCGTCACCCCGGGTGACAACGATAAAGTCATTGATATCAGCCTCCCAATTGGCATCCATCTTAGCGACACGAAGTAACGCCTCATCAGCGGTGTGGCGGCCCTCGAACAACACAATTACTAGATTGGACATTGGAGATCTCCTAAAATTGATTCAGATGGTTTGAATTAGGGGCCGTGATCACTGAAATCGCGGCCCCAAATTTTGAAGTAAACGGCTTGGACTACTTGCTACCGTTGTTCGCAGTCATCATCTCCATGACCTGATCGATCGAGAAGCTCGCCGGTTTCTGACGCGGAGGGAATTCCTGGAAGGTAGCTAGGAATTGGCCGACGTATTTCTGCGCAGGAACCAGGAAATAAATCCGGTCGATCATCCAGTCGTAGTAGGTGTTGGATGTCAGATGCGCCTGTTCATATGGGTCGCGCCGCAGGTTGGTGATCAAGGGAACGCGCAGTGCGGTCCAGGGTTCGATCCATGCCCGCAATGTCGAAACTGCCTTCTGCTCAAGGAAAATCAGCTTCCAGTCGTCATAGCGAAGCGCCGTCAGTTCACCGGTATCTGCGAAGTAGAAGATTTCGTGGCGGGGGCCTTCTTTGGTATCACCCAACAAGACCGGCAGGAAATTGTAACCATCCAGATGCACCTTGTATTCACGACCAATGGCCTGAACACCGCCAGATTTCAACTCTTCCTTGATGTTGTCATTGCCAGCAGCCGCCAGGAAAGTCGGCAGCCAATCCATATGGTGCATGATCTCGTTCGAAACACTGTCAGGCTCGATCTTGCCAGGCCAACGCACCAGCGAAGGCACACGCCATCCACCTTCCCAGTTGGTGTTCTTTTCACTGTAGAACGGGTTCGAACCTGCATCAGGCCAGGTGTTTTTATGTGGCCCATTGTCTGTCGAGTAGTGAACGATGGTGTTGTCGGCGATGCCCAACTCGTCCAGCACGTCCAGAAGCTGGCCGACGTGCATGTCATGTTCGACCATGCCGTCGCCATATTCATCCTGGCCGGAGATACCGGTGAGTGAATCCTTCACGTGTGTGCGGAAATGCATGCGCGTGCCGTTCCACCAGACGTAGAAAGGCTTGCCCTGCTCATGAGAACGTTTGATGAAGTCAATCGCCGCTGCGATTGTTTCTTCGTCAACGGTTTCCATCCGTTTCTTGGTCAGCGGACCAGTGTCTTCAACACTACCATCAGCCGATGATTTGATCACACCGCGCGGGCCAAAAGCTTCGCGGAATGTCTGCCCGTCTGCCAAAACGGCATCGCCCGGATAGTCGCGGTTTTCCGGCTCTTCTTCCGCGTTCAGGTGATACAGGTTACCGAAAAACTCATCGAAACCGTGGTTCGTTGGCAGCATCCGGTCCTGGTCGCCCAAGTGGTTCTTGCCGAACTGCCCGGTAACATATCCTTCGGCTTTCAGAAGGCCCGCAATCGTTGGATCTTCCTCTTGCATGCCAAGATCAGCACCGGGAAGACCTACTTTAGACAGGCCCGTCCGATAGACGGATTGCCCCATAATGTAAGACGATCGTCCGGCAGTACACGACTGTTCCCCATAGTAGTCAGTGAACATCATGCCTTCGTTTGCAACCCGGTCGATGTTGGGCGTTTCATACCCCATTAGACCCCGTGTGTAGGCCGAGATGTTGGATTGGCCGATGTCATCACCCCAAATCACCAGGATATTCGGCTTGTCCTGCGCCATCACCGCGCCCGCTGCAAAAACCACGAAAGCTGACAAAGCCCCCGCTGCTGCAGTCTTTGTAAGCCCAAGTTTTTCTTGCATTTTACCTCCAGGATTTCTTGATTTTCCAAGTCGGTGGCTTCCGATTTCGGCGATTTTGCTACCGACCAAACTCAGAATTATCGATGACGTTAGGCGAAGGCTTCATTGGATTTGTCGGCAAACACGAATCTAAATCATGATTTTTGAGTGTATGAATACGTTTTCAACGTGCCGGGGATACGAACAGCAATACCCGGCACTACGGTCTGAAACCGAACAGATGCGCGCCAAAAGGACGTAGGCGCACAATTTCTTCCAGCTTGACGATTCGACTTGCCGTCCGTTTGACTTAATTTTCTTAGGATAATCCTCTGTGAAAATGGGCAAGATGCACAAAACAGAAAACACATTTGCGATCCGGGCCGGGGCATTTCACGGCCCGGTCATCATATTGGCCGACGACAAAGGTCGATTTGAACGAACCCTGCGATCCTTGCATTTGCCAACCGATGCTGAGGCAACCATTGACGCATCAACCTACATGAAGGGCATAAGCGATATTGTCCGAATGGCAGGTGATGACGATTTCTTTGTTCGGGCTGGTCTGGATCAGAACTTGTCAGAGCTGGGCGTTTTTGGAAGGGCAATCGTCTCGTCGGATACGCTTTGGGAGGCTTTGCAAACAGCATCCACGGCTCTGAAGTACTATCAGAACGATTCCGAACTGGTCATCAGGGCATACAAAGGGCGATGTCGCATTTGGTACTTCAATCCGTTTGGCGCAAAGGATGCCAAACAGGACATTCAGTATACCGTGAGCTTGCTGGCCCAAATCGTACTCATGTCGTGCGCACAGAGTGATCCGGCTATTCAGATCGCTTATCCCGGCGGATCGCCGAGCACATTTCAAAAGTAACCCCAATGTCACGACGGTTCGGAATTCGAACCAGGGTTACATCGAATTCAACGACAAATTGCTGAAGGCCAAAATGCTTCGTACGGATATCGTGCAAGCAGAAATCCTAACACGTTTTCTTGGCGACAAAAAAATCCAACGGGGTGCTCGCTCAGAAAAAACAGGTTTGGTCGCAGGCCTGGTTCGAGCCTCTTTCGGAATTGCACCGTGGTCATTTTCCGACACCTCCCGGGCACTGGGGATAGGCCCCCGCAGTCTTCAGATGCAGCTAAAAGACGAAGGGACGTCGTTTCGAAAAATCTTTAAGACTGAACGCCATAATGAAGCGCGACGGTTGCTGGAGTCCGGAGTCGCGATTGATGACACTGCGGACGCCATTGGTTTTGGGCATCGGCAAAGTTTTTCAGAAGCATTCACCCAATGGGAAGGCTGCACACCTTCAACCTATGCAAACTCGACGCGCATGGACTGAACGGGCGCATCTCAGAGACTTCGAGCACAGTCCTTGCCGCGAGTTCGATAGAAGATCAGTTCAATAGTCGGTCGAAACTGGTTGCGTCACTTCTCACCCGTCGACCAGATGGGTTTTGATTGCGATCAGACGGCCATTGAATTCGGCGCTGATCACAAAGATCACCGACATGACGTACAAGAACACCAAGGCGGCCAGAATCCCAGCCAAACCTGCATAGGTTATGCTGTAAGACGAATAATTCGCGACGTACTCCGCAAATACTTTTCCAGCGACAAGCCACAGTAGGACCGTCATGACGACCCCCGGATAAACCTGTTTCACGGTATGATGATGGCCGGGTAGCCACATATGGCAGGCGAAGATCGAAAAAACCAACAGGCCAAATGAAATGCCTAGCCGTATTGTGTCAAAGGACACCAATCCGTCACCACCAGAATGGAACGTGTCGACAAAAAACGGTGCAGCAAATGTTAGAACCGCCGCCACGGCCAGAATGGCAGAGCCACACAAAACAAATACAACACATATCGCCCGCGATTTCCAAAGTGGGCGGGGATCGTGTTCACGATAGGCGTCCGTAACGACTTGGCGCACCGCATCTACGCCATTGGAGGCAAAAAAACTGCGAGCAAACCTCCTATGGTCATTGCTTTGACATTGCTATCTTGCAAAACGGCCCGCACTTCTTTGACAATGGGTTCGGCGATACTGTCGGGCCATGTCCCATAAATGAACTCGATAATGTCAAGGGTGGAATATTCTGTCGATAAGGCCTGTGTCAGAGACAATGCGAAGATCGTGAATGGAAACAAGGCCAGCATCATCGACATGGCGATGTGGCTGCTTTTTGACCAGCCATAATTGGATTCAAACCGAAGTAATGCCGCCCAGAACGCCCGTGCCACTAGCCGTACGGTCATGTCACGCGTCCTCTGTATTGATATCAGCGACTTTTTCTAGCACGCTAAAGCTTCAGGTTGAAGCAAACATCAGCTGTCCTTCTATTGCCTGCGGCGGGCTATCAATGGACATTCAAGCTAAATCAGACACTTACTGGAAAACCACACAGCGGTAGATCCGTTGGCACCAATGCGTAGCGGTCGCAATGTTCCCGGGTTCAGGCAGGGGCGCATGGCAGCGACGACCTTGCAGAACTCATTCAACTGTTGTCCACTGACCCGTGCAACTGTTCAGGACCCTTACGGGACCCTACGCATGCCCGCTTGGGCGATTGACAAAAGAGGGATCTCGATGGACACACAGTTATTCGTTCTGACCTTTGTAGCTCTGGAAATTGTCGCCATCTGGTTTGCTTGGCGCGCGATTTCATCTGCCCGAACCTCGCAAGGCGCGGTTGGATGGGTCGTGTTCCTGATTACGGCACCATATATTGGTGTCCCGATGTATCTTTTCCTTGGTCACCACAAATTCAAGCACTACCTGATTGCCCGCCGCGACAGCGAAGAGATCATCGAAGGCGTGAAGACCTTTAAGGAAGCAAACGCGCCCGCCAGCGCGACCGAAATACCGGTTCAAGCCTTTGAAAAAATATCTGAACTACCCGCCGCGCGCGGAAACAACATGACCCTCCTCATCGATGGGCATGACACGTTCGACGCGATTTTCGCCGCCATTGATGCGGCAAAAGTCTATGTCCTCGTTCAGTTCTATATTATTAGGAGCGATGGGCTAGGGAAGCGCTTGCAGAAGCATCTGATTGACGCTGCTTCACGGGGCGTCACTGTGCGGCTGATCTTCGATGCAGTGGGCAGCGCTAAACTGCCGCGCGACTATCAAGAACATCTGCGAGAAGCCGGTGTGCAGGTCGTTGATCCCAAATCTGTTCGGGGGCCGAAGAACCGGTTCCATATTAACCTGCGAAACCATCGCAAGACCGTTGTCGTCGATGGCAAGGTCGGGTTCACCGGTGGTTTCAATGTCGGCGACGAGTATGTCGGACTGGACCCGAAATTCGGGACATGGCGCGATACACACGCCCGGCTAGAAGGCCCGGTCGTTTCTCAGTTACAACTTATCTTTGCCGAGGACTGGCACTGGGCCACCAGCGAGGTTCTGATTGAGGATCTGGACTGGGAAGCGCCACATGCGCCCGAAGACATGACGGCGATGATTGTTCCCACGGGCCCCGGAGACGAAATGGAAACTGGAGCGTTGTTCTTCTTCTCAGCCATCAGCGCCGCCAAGTACCGGGTCTGGATCGCATCGCCCTATGTTGTGCCTGACACGGATGTTCTGACGGCCTTGAAACATGCAGCCCTTCGTGGCGTTGATGTTCGCATCCTGGCGCCTGAGGTGATTGATCACAAGATCCCTTGGCTGGCGGCATTTGCCTATTTTGATGAATTACGCGCCGCGGGCGTGCAGGTCTGGCGCTACCAACCGGGATTCATGCATCAGAAGGTTGTTTTGCTGGATGATGATTTTGCTGCTGTTGGCACAACCAATTTGGACAACCGCTCATTCCGGTTGAACTTTGAGGCGATGGCCGTGTTTTTTGACCGCCGCCCCGCGGCCGCAACAGCGGCCATGCTGGAAATGGACTTTGACCGCGCGTGGATGCTGGACAAGACCCTTGCCGAACAGCCTTTGCACATTCGAGTCGGCGCCCCTATAGCTCGGCTGTTCGCCCCGGTCCTGTAATCCGGGACCAGGGATTGTCTCTCGATACCCCTTGGGGTGGAGTGCTTTTTTGGACGATAGAACAACCAATATCGGACGCATTTTCCGCAATGCGAGTTTCTGGGGACTGTTCCGAAGTTAGGGGGCCTGCGGCCATCAAGGGGTCGAATCCAGCTGAAGGCGGAATCGGGTATTGCCAAGTTGTCTGGCGTTTCGAAGACGACTAAAGGCGGTAGTGTCGCAAAAATCGTAAAAGGTTGAGAATGCCCCGTGGACTAAACACAATTATCCAGCAAACGCAGCAACCTGCTCGAAGTCGGCCGTGTTGCCTGGATCTAAATCGGACCGAAAGATCCCCTTTCCCCATGTAGCTGTGACACGCGCTTTTAGGCCGCACGACCGGTTTGGGTCATGCGGTTATGGGCGGTGGCGGCGAGAAGGAATTCGTCGTTCGCGCCACATGGGCCATGTAGTCGCAGCTGTCCCAGCCCGAAAATGCGTTTGAGGTGAGCGAAGAGGATTTCAACAGAATACGCCCTTTGCGACAAATGCTGCGCTGGTCCTCAAGGTCGTCTACGTGCTCTGAGCGATCAATTACCGACCCAACGCGCTACTTTTCCTCAGGTGTGAAATTGCGGCTGCAAGCAGCCGTCTTGCCTGATAGAGATCGCACTGCCCGGACATCAGGTTTGGAGGTAAAGCGCCTATTTTCTCGGAATGCCGGATTGACACGTTCAACCGGTTGTCAGCCTCAATTGCTGCTTTAAGCGTGGCCTTAACAGCGGCCCAATCGGGCATAGACTTAAGGGCTGTTGTGTTTCTCACAATTTTTCTTTCTGACAGGCTGTTCATTTCTGCTTCTCACTTAACCGGCCCCATATAGGCAGCAGAGAGTTGCCGATGGCAGCAGGCTTCATGATTGTATGACGCATTTCTTCGACTTCGGAGCGGAGCACGGACAACTCCTGAAACCCCTTTAGTTGTGCGTGCCGACCCAAGATATCCTGAAGAAGCATTGCCTGTTGCAGGCTGATTTCGCCACGCGATGCTGCAATTGTGGCCCGCTCAGAAGCGACCAGAATACCTTCAATCGAGCCCAATTTGTTCCCGTCGGCCAGCTGAACGAAGTCTGAGCGTCCAGGTGGCCGAACCCGATCAACCAGCCACTGGGCCACGGTTGGGTTGCCGTTATCCAGTTCGTCGGAAATGATGTCAGTGGCACGTCCGAGCATGTCTTCCAGCCGCTCGCTTGCAAGACGTGATGCTTGCGCCTTGATGCCATTTGCACCCAGCGGGCGTCCGGGTGACTTCGGCGGCTTGTGTCCTGGGAGAAACTTGCCATCTGGACCACGTTTTGATTTTTTCTCATCATGAGGCATGAGCCGTCAATTCCGTCATTTATACGTCAATATTACTTACCTTTTTTCCCTTTTGTAAACACATCACATCGGTTGAGGGCGGTTTTATTGCGCCCGATGCCATCGCACGGACATAAAAAATTATCGTTGAAATGGGCCTATAGGTGGGCTTTAAAATGCTTGGGGGAAATTAATCATTACATTTAAACATGTTACGATGAAAATGTGGCGAACTTCGTCTCCGCCACCATCACATTTTACTGGATTTTCCTTCATTCCAATGATGTGCATGTGGCCCTTGTTTTAAGGGAGCTAGTGCTACTTAGGCATTCTGCTCGCTTTCATTCAATTTAACTCGTGTAATTTCTTTAGGTGGTATGAATTGTGGTATTTCAGATGGCGGCACTCGGCGGAAAGCCGACACAGAAGCTGATGGAGAAACTCGGCCCTGGGCGGCATAGGGAAGGCGGCGGTCTGTATCTTGTTGTTGACCCGTCTGGTGCGCAGCGCTGGATCGTGCGGGTGACGGTCATTCTAGTCAAGCCGCCGAAACTCGCAACGCGGTCAATGATCT
Organism: Falsiruegeria sp. JB4-1; assembly: GCF_055693495.1. Lineage (NCBI taxonomy): Bacteria > Pseudomonadati > Pseudomonadota > Alphaproteobacteria > Rhodobacterales > Roseobacteraceae > Falsiruegeria > Falsiruegeria sp. JB4-1. The sequence continues at coordinate 883,263 of NZ_JBVFTZ010000001.1, read as the reverse complement.
GATCCGTGTACAGTGAGATCCGAAAAAGCTGATAGAGTAAGATGAGTGCGTGGGTCAGTAGCAAGTTCGGCCCATAGCTGCCGTTCATCACGGTCACGTACACTGAATCGAAGCTTTTTAAATGGACCTTCAGTGTGTGAAAGAAGTAGTCAAACGAGGTCTGCGAAGGAGCTACACCAGAATTTTTCACATCGCTCCAACAACTCGGACTTTCCGCCTAGATGATCGCCGGATCCGCCGGGACCAACGCGCGGCCAAAATGAAGCAATTGGAAAGTCTCAGGCGGAAGATGCGCAGATCTGTTAGAGGCCTTCAAATCGAGTGGTGATCGTTCAATGGCCCCTGCCGCGATGATAAAACCGCACGATAGCGAATGCCGTGGCCAATTCGAAATCTACCTTTCTAGATATTCAAGTAGGCACAACTTAGTTTGATCCCAAAGCGATAGAAGGCGCTTGGGCAGTTCAGCTTCAAGGGGCAAGGCAGTCTTTAAGCGCGCTTCCAGTGGCCTGCAGCTCAATTCGGAGCGCGGCAGCCCCCACCAAGGCGGCAGATCCAGCGGTGCGGTGGATCAAGGAGACCAAATCCGTGTCCGTGTTGCCCAAAGAAAGAGCTCGGCATATCTGATCAATTGCGGGATCCGCTTCTTGAATGAACTCTTGGGCCAGTGTGGTCAGTTTTTTGCGGCCCAATGTATGACTCAACTCTTGGATTTGGCTGAAATCCAGAACGGGACTCTTCACACTAGTACGGCTTCTTTCGTTTCCGTCAGACACGGTCGAATTCTCCAGGCACAACCGACTAAGAGTTTGACGCAATGTCGTTCGTGAAATTGGCTTGACTAACACGTCATCCATTCCTGCTGCGCGAAAGCGGTCGGCTTCGGCTGGATCAGCATGTGCGGTTACCGCGACGATCGGCAAATGTGCATCGGGTGCTTCGAATGCACGAATTGTTCGGGTGGCTTCAATCCCATCCATTCTGGGCATCGAAATGTCCATGAACACTAAATCATAGGGGCCTGCGTTTTGCACCCGCTCCACACCCTGTTTGCCATCAAACGCAGCCTCCACTGAATGCCCGTCCAACTCCAACATATCGCTCATCACGACCCGGTTGTTGCGGTTATCTTCGACAATAAGGATCCGAAGGCCGCTGCCTCCTGCGGCCTTCGAAAAATCAGCGCTGGAATGCTCAAAATACTCAGCTTCGGTGTTGGTCACCTTGGGCAAAGGAAGTGTGACACGGAATATGCTACCTTGGCCAAGGGCGCTGTCCAGAACTATGCGTCCGTTCAGCGCTTCAACAAATCGCTTCACGATGGCCAGGCCGAGCCCAGTGCCGCCAATTTCCCGACTGTAGGTCGCGTCCAGCGTCACAAAATCTTCAAACACCCGTTCTTGATCCGCCGGAGCAATGCCAATACCCGTATCGACGACCTTGATTTCGACTTCGTCGCCTGCCTCGATCCGGGTCACATAGACAGAGATACGACCATCACGCGTGAACTTGGTGGCATTGCCAACAAGGTTCATCAGGATCTGGCGCAACCGCATTGGATCGCCCAGCACACGGTCACCGCACCCATCGCTGACCGAAACATGCAACGTATTCCCCCTATGCTGCGCCACGCCCCGCTGACCCTCCACCAACTCTTGCACCAGTTGGGGCAGATCAAACACCTCCTTTGCCGTCTCTATCTGCCTCGCCTCTGCCCTCGACAGTTCAAGAACGTTGTCGACGTGATGCAGCAGCAGCCTGCCCGAGGCGCGGATGATCTCTAGATATTCCTGTTCCTTTGCGTTGCGTGTATAGGCGTCCATCAGGTCCAACGTGCCCAACATGCCATTCAACGGCGTGCGCATTTCGTGGCTCATTACGGCAATGAACTCGGCCTTGGCGCGGTCCCCTGCCACCGCATCGTCGCGGGCCTTGACCAGTTCCTCCTGCGCTGCCACGCGGGCCGAGATATCGCGAATGAAAGAGACGAAGATTTCACCATCGTCGGCCTCGGCGGTCGAGATGGACAGTTCCACCGGAAACACCTCGCCCGTTATGCGCTTGGCTTCCAGCTGGACGAGGCCAGTGCCGACCACCCGCTTTTCCCCGGTAGTCAGGTAGCGGGTCATGCCAGCGCGATGAGCGTCACGGAAATGATCCGGGACAATCAGTTTGGCCAGATCACCGCCAATGGCCTCGTCCCTTGAATACCCAAAAACGCGTTCCGCCGCGCCGTTGAAATCCATGATCCGACCCTGCCGATCCACTACAAGAACCGCGTCCAACGAGGTCGACACAACGGCGGCCAACCGCGACTGCACCAAGCTCTGTTCCTTTGCAATCACGCGTTCGCGACGGAAATGACGCAATAGGAATAAAAGCATCAGAACCAGGATCAACAAAACGCCAAGCGTCAACGCGGAAACCCACGACAGCGTTTGCGCGGTGGCCAACCTTTGGGTATCAGCGGTTTCCGCCAGGATTGACACGCCCTCTAACGTGACTGTCCGTACATGACCGCGTACTTGATCGGTTCGGGCGGCCAGGTCAGACAGTGCCCCGCCCAGCGCGTCATCCGAGCCGTCGATAATCGGCACGGCCTCGGTCAAAAAAACGTCGATCTGTTCTAGCGCAGCTGCGACCTCTGGGTCTTCACGTAGCGGCGCATACTGTGGGCTGATGATCAACGTCTGTGCGCGACTGTAGAAAATGTCGAACCGGCTGCGCAGTTGGGCCAGCGATGCAGGTGGGTCTATTGTGGCAGACAGAACCTCGGCATTTAGTGCCAGTAGTTCCACATCCGCCTGTGCCAGCGACCATTGCACGCTGTCCGACTGGGCCGTGGCCAGCGCGTCGATTTTGCGTCTGATGTCTCCATTCAGCAGGACCGCTGCGAACAATGCAAGTGCCAGAACAGCCACAAACGTCACGGCGGAAATGATCCGCCCGCGCCGGTGCGTGCCTTCCGGGTTTTGCTTGTTGTCGTTCAGCGCTGAACCTCAATGCGGTTAAGTTGCCAGATGCTTCGGGAATAGATCAGTTCCGACTGGTAGTCCGACTTGCTGTCATAGGGGTACACGATCCAGAGCGGTCCTTTGTTGCGAAGACTCATTTGCTCGCCATTGTGCAAAAAAGCCACGATGGGTCCACCGTCCACCGCATCACTTACCGGGATTTCGATAGCATAATCGTTGACGGCGAAGGCCTTGAGCGTTTCACCCTCCGCGCCGACCAGTGTAAGTAAGTCATCCAGTTCGATACCAGTGAATTTTTGCACGCCATCGGTCCATATCGTCGAGGTCTCGAACGTGACCGTATCCAGCGTCCCGAGCATGTCGAAGTCGAACTCAGCCGCGCCATCGGCGTTGGTGTTTTGCACATCACCAGTCACAGTGAGGATGGGTGTTCCGGTTACGGGGTCCAGCGCCGCCGCCGGTCCGGTCGCGATCATGCACGTGATGGCCACCAAACCTAAGAGGTTAGGGAGTTTTGAGAACAGGGACACCATGCGCAAACCTTTCATTGAAGCTACTCTTGAATCGCACATTCTCCGCTGCGCGTCATCTGGCCATGCGTATACTGCCTTATACTTTCGGATAGGTTTGGGGGTCTCAAATGGGGTGCTCGGCTGTCCGCTTGAAAGAAATACGGCAGTAAAATGCATGTGGTAATCCTTGAGAAACGCAATAGGGTTAGAGATGTGTGAGCGGTTTATATCAGTGACCAGACGTAATTTGTGGTCTGAAGAAAGGGAATTCATGCGGATACTTGTTGCAGATGATCACGATTTGGTCCGCGAAGCTATTGCCGCGTTCTTGATTGCTGAAGGGAACGCAGAAGTTGAAACCGCCGGAACCCTGGGTGCGGCGTTGGAAGTAGTCAAAGCCACCGGTACGTTTGATCTGGTTCTTTTGGATTACAACATGCCGGGAATGAATGGGTTGGACGGATTGGCGCAGATGCAGGAAGCGAATGAGGAACGTCCCGTTGCCATCTTATCGGGCACCACCACGCGCGCTTTGGCGGAAGAGGCCATCGCCGCCGGGGCGGCGGGGTTTGTGCCGAAAACGCTAGGGTCGAAGTCTATGATCAGCGCGGCCAATTTTATGGCTGCAGGCGAAACATATGCGCCGTTCAACCTTATGCAGCAACAAGACGAAGCCGAACCCGGGTTGCTGACCAAACGCGAGATGGATGTGTTGCGTGGCATTTGTCAGGGCAAGGCGAATAAGGAAATCGCGCGCGACTATGATCTGCACGAAGCCACGGTGAAGCTGCACGCCAAAACACTGTGTCGCAAGCTGAATGCTAAGAATCGTACGCATGCGGCCATGATCGCCCGCGATCGCAATCTGGTCTGACCCAACCTTTTTCCTTCCATGGATCCGCGACCTATCCCTTTGAATAGGTCACCCCCTCCATCAGGAGCCGGACCTTACCTGACGCGCAGCGGACAGAGGTAAGGCCACCGGGTTAACGTCCTTGCAACAGTCGCGAGGACCGCCATGATCACCTTATTGAACGCAGCACCGGATACTGGAAATCAGGGCGTCAGTGCGCTGTGCCATTCGGTTGTGGCTGGATTGACGCAACGCGGTGCTACACAAATGACGGTTGCCGATCACGGGCGCGGCCTGCGTCAAGCGGATTGGGGCTACGCAAACGTCAATCTGGTCGGCCTGACCCATCACCGCCGGTACTGGCGCGGGGACAGCCTGCGCACCGCCCACGCGATTGCCCGCGTCAAAGGCAGGTTCAACGCACCCGCCCGCGTCGTTATGGGTTCACGTGCTGTGCTCGACATCTCGGGCGGGGACAGCTTCACCGACATCTACGGAACCAAGCGATTTCAGGCTATGGCCCTGACCAAACGGCTGGCGCTGGATGCGGGCGTACCGCTGATCCTACTGCCGCAAAAGCTAGGCCCGTTTCGAGACAATGCCGCGCTGGATAAGGCCATGTCGATCTTGCGCCGGGCCAAAGCGGTTTGGGTAAGGGATGCGCAAAGCTTTGAGTTCCTACAAATGGCGCTGGGGGCGTCGTTTGATGCCGACCGCCATCGTCTAGGGGTGGATGTCGCGGTGGCCCTTCCCGCAGCTGAACCCACCCACTTGCCTCGTCAGTTGGCCAACTGGCTTACGCCGGACCGAGGCGTGCCCGTGGCAGGCCTTAACGTGTCGGGCCTATTGTGCAACGAAGACGACACCGCGCGGCAAGCCTTTGGTCTGAAGGCCAGTCACCGGGATCAGTTGGATGCACTGGCACAAGCCCTGTTGCAGGCCGATCCCAATCTGCGGCTTCTTTTGGTGCCTCATGTGCAGCGCCCGGACAGTGATCCGGAAAGCGACCTCGACGCTGCGCGGGCCTTGCGGGCACGGTTGGGGGAGCGGGAACGTAACCGCGTTCAGGTTCTGGAAGAGCGGTTGAGCGCGATGGAACTGAAATGGGTCCTGTCTCGGCTAGACTGGTTTGCTGGCGCGCGGATGCACGCCACTATCGGAGCGTTTTCCTCGGGGGTTCCGACACTGGGGCTGGGATATACCGACAAGGCCTATGGCGTCTTCGAACAATGCGGCATCGGTGATGAGGTTGTCGATCTGCGCCGCGCAGATGCACGTCAGTTGGCGGGACGGGCAGTTGCGTCTTTCACCCAACGCAGCGCTATGCACGCCACCCTACACCGTCGCCTAGCCGGTGTGAAATCCCGCGCGGCAGATGAAATGGACGTGATAGCGCGGCAGGCCGGAGTGGCCGCGTGACCTCTGGCCGCTGGATTCCCTGGGCCGTACCGGTTCTGGCCGAGGCCGCGGCATTGGCGCGATCGGTGACTTTTGCATGGATGCTTGGTCCGGAACAACTGGGGCAAGCGATGATACTGGCGCTGGTTGTCCGGCTTACCGAAATGGCAAGCGATCTGAGCATCGACCGTCTGATCCTGCAGGCAAAGGACGGCAACACCGCCCGGTTGCAGGCAGACTTGCAGGGGGTCGCGGTGATCAGGGGCGTCGTCGGGGCATTGGGGCTGCTGGCACTGGCCCCGATGCTGGCGATGATCTTCGCGAATGGGCCTGAGGCTTCGACATATGCCGTGCTGGCGATCATCCCGTTGCTGCGTGGACTGACACACCTTGATTTTCGCCGCGCCGAACGCCGGTACCGGTACCACTCGCTGGCAGCGGTCGAAGGCGGTGCGACTCTGGTCATGGCGGCATTCGTCCTGCCCGCAGCGTCGCTGTTGAACGACCACCGTGCCATGGCGTTGGTGCTGATCTCGCATGCAGTGGCCTATGTGAGCCTGTCTCATCTGGTGGCGTCCCGCACCTATCGCCTGCGCCTATCCCGACAAGCGATCGAACGCGTTTGGCGATTTGGCGCACCGCTAATCCTGAATGCAGGGCTGTTGTTCCTGACCTTCTACGCGGATCGCCTGATCGTGGCGCGGTCTTATGACTGGGCCACACTGGCGGTTTACGGTGTGGTTTTGCAACTGGCCCTGCTGCCTGCGCAAATTGTCGGGCGAGCGGCTGCCTCGCTGGTTTTGCCCCGCCTGCGCGACGCGCTGCGCCGGGGCATGCTCTCTTCGGTCTGGCAGCCTGTCCTGGTTACCCATATTAGCCTTAGCGTGACAATTGCTGTCGGGTTCGCCGTGCTGGCCCCCGTGGCCGTCCCGCTTATCTACGGCCCGGATGTCCACCCGGATCTTGCACTAGCCATCGCCGTAGGCATCGCCGCCGGATTCCGCATCTTGCGCACGCCCTATTCGCAACTTGCCATTGCCACGGGGCGCACCGGCGATCCCGCCCGCGCCAATTTGATGCGCGCCGCTGCCCTGATCCCTGCTGCGGCCTTTGCTGCTATTGGATTGCCACTGGCCGCCATCGGAGCCGCCGCCGCAGTGGGCGAGGCTGCGGCAACTCTACGGGCCATGTCCTTAGCACAACTGTCTTTCACAACTCCCATTTCCAATGAGGTCTATTCATGAGTGCCGATCCAATTACCTCTGTTGTCGAACGCAACCTTTGCACCGGATGTGGGGGCTGCGCCGGTGCTTTCCCAAACGCTATCCGCATGCTGGAAGACCCGGTCCATGGCCGCCGCCCGGTCGTGGCGCGTAGTGAGGAGGGGCGCGCAGCATCTAAAGCAGCAATGGCAGTTTGCTCGGGCGCAAACAGCGACTGGTCTCAGCTTCCGATTAGGGACCAGACAGAAGCCGATTGGGGGCCGATCCAGTCTACATGGGAAGGCTGGGCCGCCGATCCGGAGATCCGTCTTAAGGGGTCGTCAGGCGGCGCAGTGACAGCCCCGGCAGCCTTCGCGTTGAACTTTGGGCAGGTTGATGGCGTCGCTCATGTCGTCGCCCGGCGGGACGACCCACGTCTGAACGAGGCCGTTATCAGCCACGACCGGGTTGGGCTGATGCGCGGCACCGGCTCGCGCTATGCACAGGCCAGTCCTGCGGAATTGGTAGGAGAGATCACGCGTGGCGCGGATCAGGTCGCGTTCATTGGCAAGCCCTGCGATGTAGCTTCGGTCCGGCGTGCGACGGAGCAAGACAATGAACTCGCAGCCAAGATCCCGCTGACAATCGCGATCTTCTGCGCTGGCGCACCGAACTTGATGGCCACAGACCGGCTGCTGGACCGGTTAGAGGTACCCAAGGACGGCGACCTGATCGAGCTACGTTATCGCGGCAATGGCTGGCCGGGACTGATGCAGGCCACGTGGCGGGACGCGTCGGGAGTAGAACATCTGTCCAAGGGCATTCCTTATGCCGAAGGTTGGGGCACCATCCTGCAAGGCGAACGCCGCTGGCGCTGCAACATCTGCGCGGATCACACCGGGGCCTTTGCCGACATCTCGGTCGGCGACCCATGGCACGCGCCGCCCGATGGGGATCAGGACGCCGGACGCTCCCTGATCGTTGCGCGGACGGCCGGGGGCCGGGCCTTGGTCGAGGCTGCCATTCGTGCGGGCGTTCTGATCGCTGAACCACGTTCGCGAAATGTCATTGAGGACGCACAACCGAACCTGAAGAAAACACATGGCGCAGCATGGGGACGGATCGCTGCGATGCGGGTTGTCGGTTTACAGACCCCGCATTTGAAGGGACAGCGCCTGTGGTCACTGTGGCTGCGACTGTCGACAAAACAGAAGATGCAATCCGTGCTGGGAACCTGGAAACGCATTCTGCGTAATCGCCTGTGGCGGAACGTGACTATCGGCAGGGTTGGCCCATGACCCTGGCCGATGCATTTCGTACTGGTCGGTCCGGCAATCTGGACGCGCTGCGGCTGGCACTGGCGGGCTGTGTGATTGTTAGCCACGCGTGGCCGCTTGCCCAAGGCCCCGGAACAGCGGAGCCCTTGGAGCACCTCACCGGACGGTCCTTGGGAGGTTGGGCAGTTCTACTCTTCTTTTTTCTGTCCGGCCTGTTGATTACGGCCAGTGCAGAGCGCCGCCCGGCCATCGCGTTCTGGCGATCGCGGGTGCGTCGCATCTTTCCCGGGTTGGGCGTGGCCCTGATCCTAACGCTGTGTCTGGCCTATGCCTGCGGGGCAACGGCCACCCCGGCAGAAGCCGCGCACTGGTGGCTGCGTGCTTTCACGCTTGTGTCCATCGAACACCGGATCACCGGCGCATTTGCCACCAACCCCTATCCCGGCGTCGTCAATGGCCCATTGTGGAGCCTGTTTTACGAAGTGCTGGCTTACGGTGTCTGCATGGCTCTGGTGTCGATGGGCGTTCTGCGTCGGGGCGTTTGGGTTCTGAGCCTTGCTACGCTGGCCGGGGTCGCGTCCCTCTGGCAGGACGCGCTGTCTCCCCGGCTCGCCACCTTTGTGCCGCTGTTTTTTGCGTTTTCCGTTGGCATGGCCGTGCATCATGTCAGCCAGAGCCTGCGCCTGAGCCCATGGGCCGGAATCGCCGCGATCTGCGCCGTCACCCTGCTTCCGGCCCCTTTCTCGGTTGTAGCACTGTGCTATGGCGTTCTGTCCATCACGCTCTGCGCCCGCCCGATCCGCCTGAACGCGGATCTTTCCTACGGCCTTTACATCTATGGCTGGCCCGTCGCGCAAACTGTCGTTTATCTGCTGCCGGGCATCGCCCCGGTCCCCTTGGCGGCCCTTTCCCTCGTCCTCACATTTCCTTTCGCGGTCTTCAGCTGGCACGGGGTCGAATACCCGACGCTGACCTACCGCAAGACCGTGGCCGTGCAATGACCCGCGCGAAGACCTTCTCTCCCACGCTGTTCGGTGTCCCGGCGGTCATCGCCGTGTTCTTCCTAGCCATCATGTTGCCCACCCCCGTTTCTATCAACTTGGGCGGGCTGCGGATGTCTGTCTATCGCGTGGTTCTGATCGTGATGATCTTGCCGATGCTGTTTCAGCTTTTTATCGGTCGGCGGGGCAAAATGAACCTGTTCGACATGCTGCTGTTGGCCCATTGCGCCTGGGCGATCCTCGCGCTGATCAAATGGGGCGGGCTGCGCCAAGGCATCGAATCCGGCGGCATATACTTTGTGGAATGTATGGGGGCGTACCTTGTCGGGCGTCTCTACATCCGCAGTTACGAGGACTTTTCCGCCATGGCCCGTGCCTATGTTGGTGTTGTTGTGGCCATGCTGCTGTTCACCTTACCCGAGGCGTTGACGGGTGTGCACATACTGTACGACACGATCTCGGGCGCGGTGGGTGGACCGCGCGCGCCGTTCATCGAACCCCGCATGGGGATCGAGCGGACGTTTGGTCCGTTTGATCATCCAATACTTTGCGGCATTTTCAGTGCGTCGGCCTTTTCGCTGGCATATTTCGTGGTCGCGCAGAAGCGGCTCGACAATTACACAGGCATGGCCAAGGTGTTCGGCGTGGGGCTGGCGACGTTTATGTCAGCCTCTGGCGGACCGTATCTGGTACTGATGATGCAAGGGTTCGTCGCCGCGTGGGAGCGTGTGCTGGGCAAGATCCAAGGCCGTTGGGCCGCGCTGTTTTCGCTGTTCGCGCTGGCCTATGTGGTCATCGACCTGTTTTCGAGCAGGACGCCGTTCCATGTGTTCGTCAACTATTTTACCTTTTCCAAGCAATCCGCCTATAACCGCATCCTGCTGTTCGAGTACGGCACGGCCGAGGTCGCGCGGCATCCGATTTTTGGCATTGGGTTGGGCGACTGGGAACGCCCGGTCTGGATGTCGGACAGCATGGACAATTTCTGGCTGCTGACGGCCATGCGCTACGGCATTCCTGCATTCCTGTTGTTGCTGGGCGTATTGCTGGGGTTGGTCTGGTCGGTAGGGCAACGCAAGCGCGTGCCGGACACATGGCAGCGGGCGCGGCATGCCTGGGCGTTCACGCTGTTCGGGATCGCTGTGGCGGCAGCGACGGTTCATTTGTGGAACGCGCTGTTTGTACTGTTCTTTTTCCTCATTGGGTCTGGCGCATGGATGCTGGATGCCAGGCCTCGGCATCCTCAGGCGGTTAAACCTGCGAGCCGAAATTCAGTCGTACTGCAACCTGCGCGTTTATTCTGAATTCCTAAGAAAGGTTACCCTTCATGGATCTCTCTATTGTCATCGTGAACTGGAATACATGTGATCTCTTGCGGGATTGCCTAACTTCCGTGCGAGCGGGACTTGGCGACCTGCAAGTCGAGGTTCTTGTGGTGGACAACGCTTCGTCCGACACATCCGTCGCCATGGTTCGCGCAGAGTTTCCGAATGTTACTCTGATCGAAAGCGTTGATAACCTGGGCTTTGCGGGCGGCAACAACGTCGCGTTGCGGCAGGCGTGCGGACGATATGTTATGTTGCTGAACACCGACACGCTGGTGCATGGCACGGTACTGCAAGACGCGGTGGCATGGCTGGATGCCCGTCCCGAGGTCGCCGTGATGGGGCCGAAAGTCCTGAACGCAGACGGCACAATCCAATCATCTTGCAGCGCATTTCCCTCGCTCAAATTCCTGACCATGCAGGCGCTAGGGCTGACGAAACTGGCACGGCTGGACAGCTATCGCATGACCGGCTGGGACCGGTCGACCGAGAGGCAGGTCGACGTGATCTCCGGCGCAGCGATGTTTGTGCGCCAGGTAGCGATGGAACAGGTGGGACTGCTGGACGAGGCCTTCTTTTTTTATGGCGAGGAAACCGATTGGTGTCACCGGTTCGCGAGCGCGGGTTGGGGTATCATGTTTGTCCCGCTCCCTGAAATCACACATTTTGGCGGCGGGGCGGTCGCGCGACTGAACCATCGCCGCGATGTGATGCTGACCGAAGGCACCACACGCCTGCATCGCAAACACGGCGGCTTGCTGGCCGGGATGGCCTGCTTTGCAGTGCTCAGCTTTCACAACGTAACACGCGCAGCCCTTTGGACAGTGCTCAGCCCGTTGCGGCGCGGGGCCGCGCGCGCCAGGGCCCGGCATTTCCGTTGTGTAACCGCTGATCTGTACAAAGCCTGGCCCACGGAAGGTGCCCGGCCATGAAGGTTCTGCTGATCGCCCCAAACCTGGACGGCACAGATGTGGGTGAGGCGTTTGTCGCCTTCAAATGGGCCGAAGCGCTGGCGGACAGGGTGGCGTTGACGGTCCTGACCTTTCAGCGTCCGGGCCGTGCTGATGTCGCCTCGCAATTGCCCGGCGCGCGGGTGGTGACGTGGCCCGAACCCGCGTGGGCGATGAAGCACGAGCGGTTGAACGCGATGCTGAAACCCGCTTGGCCGGTTTTTGCCACACATGTGCGACAGTGGATCGGTCAGGCCCTGAGCAGAGGTGAACGCTTCGATCTGGCCCATCAGTTGATGCCGCAGGCGGCACGCTATGCCTCTCCTCTGCGCCATTTCGAGATACCTTACATCATTGGCCCCCTCGGCGGCGCGCTGGATACTCCCTCTGCGTTCCAGTCCGAAGCAACCAGCGCCCCGCTCTTCACCCGTCTGCGCGCTCTGGACTCGTTCCGGTTCCGCAATGACCCATGGCTTCGCGCCAGCTATGCCGGGGCGGCCTGCGTTCTGGGTGTGGCGCCCTATGTGAAAGACGTGTTGGGTGACATTCCGTTGCAACGGTTTGAACCGGTTCTGGAGCTGGGCATTGATTCCGTTGCGCCAGCGGTTGAGCGCTCCTCCCGCCCTGGCTCTCTGCGCCTGTTGCATGTTGGCCGGGCCGTGCGCACCAAAGGGCTGCGCGATGCGGTTCGTGCCTTGGCACATCTGCGCGACTTGCCGGGCGTGACCCTGACCAGTGCTGGGTCAGGTGAAGAATTGGACCTTTGTCGGGCCGAGGCACAGCGACTGGGCGTCGCGGATCGTGTGTGTTTTCTGGGTAAGATCCCGCGCGAACAGGTCGAGGAGCTGTACGCCAGTCACGACGCCTTTTGCTTCCCTTCTTTCCGCGAGCCAGCGGGCGGGGTCCTGTACGAGGCAATGCGCCACGGCCTTCCTATCATCACTGCAGATCGTGGCGGGCCGGGCTGGATTGTCGATAACACATGCGGCGTCCGTGTCCCGGTCACATCACCCGATGCATTCGCCGCCAGTATCGCCGATTCTGTGCGGGGCTTGGCGAGTGATTCCGCCCTGTGCCAGCGCCTGGGACAGGGCGCCCGGACCAAGGTTTTGCGTGAAGGATTGTGGAGCGTGAAGGCCGACAAGTTGGTCACCCTCTACAAAGACTTACTGATCCAGCAGAATGCGCCCACCGCTATCCGAAAGGATAGCTAACCCCACCCACTTGCGAGCTCAAAATCGCTTTTTGCGCATTAACATCAATGAGTTAAATCACGGTATTTTCTTCCCAGGAACAAACCAAACCTTGGGAGATTGCAAGATGCCTGTCCGCCACCACTCACGCCCCGTCGTTCTTGCCGTCTCCTCTGGTGGTGGTCATTGGGTCCAGATGCAGCACCTAACGCCCGCGTTCGACGGTGCCGAACTGCATTTTGCCACCACCGACCCTTCCGCCGCAGACCGCTCCCCGTCAGAGCGCATTCACACCTACCCGGACGCGAACAAGGACACACCACTTCGGTTGCTAGTCTGCGTGCTGCGCATGGCGTGGATCGTACTCCGTATCCGCCCGGATGTGGTGATCTCAACTGGAGCTGCTGGCGGATTTCTGGCCATCCGGCTGGCCCGCCTGATCGGCGCGCGCACGATGTTCATCGACTCGATTGCGAACGCGCGAAAGCTGTCGATATCCGCCCGCCTTTCGATGGGCATCGCCGACCGCGTCCTGTCCCAATGGCCCGAGGTCGCCCAGTCCACTGGAGCCGAATATCGCGGCGCAGTCATCTGACCCTTATCCAGGAAACCACACCATGATTTTTGCAACCGTAGGCACGCAACTGCCATTCGACCGTCTGCTGGATGGGCTTAACAACTGGGCAGCCCGAAATCCGGTCGTTCCTGTCTTTGCCCAGACAGGGGCGAGCCAGCGTAAGTTCAACCATATCGACACGGTTGATCATCTCAGCCAGTCAGAGTTTGCGACCCGTTTCAGCGCCGCGCGATTGATCGTATCGCATGCGGGCATGGGCACGATCCTGTCGGCTGCGGAACTGGGAAAGCCGCTGATCCTGATGCCCAGGCGGCTGAAGTTTGGCGAACACCGCACCGATCACCAGCAGGATACAGCCGCCGAAATGGCGCACCTCGGCAATGTCACCGTGGTCGCAGATGGCGAGGCCCTGCACGAGGCGCTGGACCGCGCGTTGTTCCAAGGGTTCCCGGTCGCCCAATCCGGGGCCGATACGGTCAATCCCAAGCTGGAGCCATTGCTCAACGTCATCCGCGATTTCGTCTGGGAGAAACCGACCGCGCAGAGAGGCGCGTAATGAGCTGCACAACGATCCTGATCCCCGCCCATAACGAGGCTGCAGTCATCGGGCGCACGCTGTGGTTTCTGTCCCGTGGCTTGCCGCAAAATGTGTACGAGGTGATCGTCATCGCAAACGGCTGCACCGACGCGACCGCCGCGCGCGCACGGGCGGCAGTGCCACAGGCAACGGTCATCGAAACGGAACGTGCAGGCAAATGTCACGCCCTAAACCTGGGCTATGCTGCCAGTGCCAAAGGTGGCCCAGTTATCTTTCTGGACGCAGACCTTGATGTGACCTCGGACTCGATCAAGGCCCTGATTGCGCCACTGACAACTGGTTCAGCGCAGGCTGCGTGCGGCCAAATGGATGTTGTGACGACCCATGCCTCCCCGTTGGTGAAAGCATTCTATAGGGGTTGGCGCACCAATCCATACTTCACTCGCGGCAAGTTCGGAGGCCTGTTCGCCCTGTCCGCAGCCACCGCCGCGCGGCTTCTCCCTTTGCCCGAGATCACTGCAGACGACGAATTCATTCGTCGCTGCGTTCCCGCGCCGGACATCGCCCTTGCTGAGGGCTGCACCTTTACCGCCCGCGCTCCCTCGAACCTAAGCGACCTGATCAAAGTGCGCCGCCGTAGCATCCGGGGCGCGCGCCAAGTCAGCAAAATGGGCCTGTCCCGCCCGGACCCCAGCAGCCTTCCCAGGATGATCCGCCAAGCACTTACCAAGCCGTCCAAGGTTATCCCTGTTTTGGTGTTTCTAACAATCATGACCTGGGTTCGCATCTTGCTGGCCTTTGAAGGGAACAACTCCAAAGCACGCTGGGAACGCGATCTGTCTTCGCGCGCGGTGGGCTAAGCCATGTCGCTGGTCGCTATCCAACCGGATTTCGTGGATGAGCAAGACGCGCCGCTGGCGCAGCCTGCTGAAAGTCCAGAACCGAATCCCGTGCAGAGCCTCGCCCGGGCAATGCGCGGGCGGTGGAAACACGCCATTGGTGGCGCAATGTTGTTGGGCCCGGCATTGGGGGGCATCGGTTACCTGTCAGGCGCGCAACTCTATGAATCGCAGGCGATTTTGCGGGTCTACCCCCAGGAATCCAACATCCTCTATGCGACCGGCGAGGCTTCGGTCCTCAAAACCTTTGACAGTTTCGTCAAGGCGGAGACCACCTATGTCGCCTCGCACCCCGTCATGTCCCGCGCCGTGGACACCATCACCGCAAGCCAGCCCGAAAAGCGGGGCGACCTATCGGCCAAAGATCTGTCGGGCTCCATCGAAATCAAACGCAGGGACAGCCTGATCGTCCTCAAAACCAAGAGCCGCGAGCCTGGGTTTGCACAGCAAAAGCTGGACGCCGTTGTTGCCGCCTACCTGCAGTTAAAGGTCGAAGCGGAAGACGCCCGGTCCGCCGTGCGTCTGTCCGAATTGTACAACCGCGAACAGGAACTGGTGCAACGCCTGACCCAATTGCGCGCGACACAGCTGGAAGTTGGTGGTGAGTTCGGCATGAACGCGATTGCCAAGGCGCATATCGAAAAGATCGCGCAGATTGACTCTCTGGCCGCCCGGAAATCCGAGGTCGCAGCGACCCTGACCGCGCTCCAGGCAGACCGGGGCGGGGCATCCGCGGATACGTCAGACGAAGAGATCATGCGCGCTACACTGTTGGACCGCGCAACGGCGGATCTGAATTTCGAACGCGCAAAGCTGATGGCCGAACTGGCGGGTCTGCGTGCAGGGTATGAGGGGCAAAGTAACGCCCGATTCCGGTTGAAGGAATCTGCCAAACTGGACGAGATCACGGTGATCGAAACCGCGTTGGCGGATCGGCGCGAACAGATCAAGGTACTGGGTCAGACCGGCGCGCTGACTAATGCATCCGCAGACGGCAATGACACCAGCGTCGTAGAAATCCGCAGCCTCTATTCCAAGATCGAAGGACAGCTCGACGCCGCCAGGGCAGAAGCACGTGACCTGAACCGCCGCCGGATCGAGCTGGATCAGGTTGAACAGGACATAGTCGAGGCGCGCGACCTGCTCGAAGAAACTCGCCATGCGCTAGAGGTTATCCGCCTGGAATCCGGTCGCTCGCTGCCCGGTTATGCCGTGGTGATGTCACCGGCATCGCTTCCGGTTGATCCCGTCAGTGACAGCCGCAAGATGCTGGCGGCCTCCGGCATGATGGGCGGCGCAGGTCTGGCCCTGATGCTTGCACTAGCCATGGGCCTGACCGAGCGTCGCATACGGTTCGGTGAAAGCCTGACACCGGTAGAGCATCAGGTACCGGTTTTGCAGGTGTCTTCCGCCGGGCTGACGGATGCCCATGCCGCGGATCTGCTGCGCAACGAACTGCAACTGCATCCTTTGCGCAAACCGCGCCTTGTCGGGAAGGCGCCGGTGATCGCGGTAACCTCTGCCGATGACAGCCAGACCACAGATTTGGCTCGTGCACTGGCCGAAAGCCATGCCCGGGCGCAGATGAAGACACTGTTTATTGACGCAGACATCGGCGCGGCGAATTCATCGCAATCAGCGAACAACTGGCGAAGCTTCATAGCCGACACACTGTCCGGACCGACGTATACGCAGGGTGCAAATGGCATCTGGGAGCTGCCGCAGGGGCCCGCCTGCGATCTGGAAGACTCAGGTGTGTCCGCCCCAATGGTGCGCGGTGCACTGGACGAGGTCCTTTATGATTTCGACGTCGTAATCGTGTCCGCGGGCAGCCTCTGCGATCGTTTGTCCTGCCAGTTTGTCCTGCCAGCCGCTGATGTCGGCGTTTTGCAAATAATTCCCAGCACCCGCAAGGACGCCATTTTCGCCCAGATCAATCGCCTCGACGGCCTGCCGCGCAATGGCAGCGTCGCCGTGTTGCGCGACGCCCTGCCGGGGGATCCCCGGCTGCGCTTGCGCACATGAACTGCTGCCAAAACTTCTGCCACTTGGGGAGACACACAATGACTATGCTATCCATCAACGCCGCCAACGAACGGCGCACCTTCCCCGCCCGGATCGCCGCTCGATGGCTGGATCTCAGCTTTGGCCTGTTGGCATTGTTACTGATCTGGCCCGTCCTGCTGCTCATCACCTTGGTCGTGGCTCTGACCTCGCGCGGGCCAGTGTTCTTTGTGCAAACCCGGATTGGGCAACATGGCGTCCCCTTCCGGATGATCAAGTTCCGCTCCATGTACGCGGATGCCGAAGCTCGCCGCGCGGAGCTGATCCATCAAAGCGACCGCGAGGGGCTGTGCCTGAAGATCCGCAATGATCCCCGTATCACACCCATTGGTCGGATCCTGCGCCGCTGGTCGCTGGATGAACTGCCACAGCTCTTCAACGTGCTGAAAGGTGACATGTCGCTGGTCGGGCCCCGCCCCGCATTGCCGCAAGAGGTCGCGGAATATTCCGAAAATGCGCATCGCAGGCATCTGGTCCTGCCCGGGATCACCGGCCTCTGGCAAGTTTCAGGCCGGGCTGAGATTGGCTTTGATCAGATGATCGAGCTTGACCTGGAATATGTACGCGACGCGTCTGTGATTACTGATCTGGTGATCCTGTTGCGCACTTTCACCGCTGTTTTGACCGGAAGAGGCGCCTACTGACACCGCCCGGTCAAAACTTAACTTTTTCCTTCACAAAAAATCGCAGAGACGGAACCGATCATGGACAATCTACTTCAAGATACCGACGACAGGCTCACATTTGACCAATACACGGTCTCAGATCACTGGTCCGGCGCAGTGACGGCCGACGGTTTGCCGGTGCTTACAACAAGCGTCCAGACCACCGAAGACGTTCCCTATGAGTTGGAGTTCAGCCTCGCAGCCAACCTTCTGGCTAACGTTACCAGTGTCACGATAGAGGTCGTGTTTGACGGTCAAAGCATTGGCCAATTCGCGCATGACGGAGCTGTTTTTGAAACCTACGTTTTTGAACTTGTTGGAACTGGTGAAGTCGCACAGATCGAGTTCCGCATACTTGATGTGGGCAGTGATTCCGACAACACAATCGACACATCTGGCGTAATCCCGTCCATAGAGCAGACAATGACATTTATGGGCAGCACTGTAACGGTGGATGCTTTTGCGCCGGGTCAGAACTTTGTTTACCAGGTTCTGAACGGCCAGTTGGTCAAATTTGACTTGGAAACAAACTCATACACCGAGACAGAGACCCCTGCTGCGGTCAACGTCAACGCCATTGGATACTCCACTGAAACAGACTTGATCTATGGGTTGGCCCGATCAGTGGGAACTGATGCCACAGGTCTAGCGATAAACAAAAATGACGTCATCGCAATGGATGCCTCGGGCGCCACCTACAAAGTCGCCAGCGGTGTAATGGGATCCTACATTGGCGATGTAGATGATACAGGTCAGCTCTGGACCTTCAGTGGGAACCTCAGTCAGGCAGTCGTATATGATCTTTCAGAGACGGGTCCCGATGGGGAGTTGATTTCGCAGACGATCGATATTCCAACATCTGGTGCTGCGACAAAAGGTTTGGCCGATCTGGCCTACAATGCCGATCTACAAACCTTCTTCGGCGTTGGCCATAGTGGGGCGAGCGGGCAACCAGGAACCTTGGTTTCCATTGATGTTTCGCAAGTTGCCCTGGGTGGAGATCCTATCGTCACAACACAGGTCATCGTCGGCACTATTGTCGATGGCGACATTCGATCCGGTGTGCCAGCAAGCGCTTACGGCGCCACAATGGTTGATGCAGATGGCAATATTTATGCCGGGGCCAACAATACTGATCATGATTTGGACAGCGGCACACCAAACGCTGGAGGTTTTTACACAATAACGACGGGGGCGGATGGGTTACTATATATGGAGCTTTTGGCCGAAGCACCCAGAGTTTCCAGCAATGACGGTGCCATGGATACACGCGGCATAGATCCCTTCTTCGGGATAGACACGTCATCTACCGTTCTTCTTCGCGCGCCGGTCATCTCGGTTGCAGTCGCAGAAGACGACACCGTTTATTTGGCGGCCAAGGGCGAAACTGTACTTATCGACTTATTTGAAAATGACGAGGTCAGTGATGGCGAGGTTTTGACTTTGACGCATCTTGACGGTGTGCCGGTCGAATCCGGTGACGTTCTCACGCTCCGCAACGGGGAAACTATCAAGTACCTGGGGAACGGGTTCGTGGAGGTTACTCCTGGATCTTTGCCGCAAGATGTCTCGGTTGAAATTACATATGGAATCGAAAATGAAAGTGGAGTGGCCGACGCTGCGACTCTGACCATCAATACTTCTCCGGTTCAAGGAACCGCGGCCAATGATCACCTTGTGGGTTTCACCGACGCAGACGGCACAATGATTGATGGCGCAGACGGCTTGAACGACGTCATTCTTGGTTTCTCAGGAGATGATAAAATCTTTGCCGGTGATGGTGACGACGACGTTTATGGAGGCGCTGGTAACGATTTCATCCGTGGCCAGGCCGGAAGTGATCTCATTTTTGGTGAAGCTGGACGAGACGTTCTGGACGGAGGTACAGGCGCCGACACCATGTATGGAGGGCTGGGAAACGATACCTACTTTGTTGATCATCTCAACGATGTGGTCTCAGAAGCGGGTGGAGATGGAACCGACACAGTCAAATCTCGTGTCAGCTTTGAACTCGCCGACGGTCTCGAAAACCTATGGCTGCAAAAGGGATCTGCGGCTCTGGTCGGAACTGGAAACTCTGCTCGTAACATGATTGTCGGCAACGAACTGGATAACGTGATCGATGGTCAAGGCGGAAACGACAATCTGATCGCTGGCGCAGGCAACGATTTGGTCTACGGCGGCGACGGGCATGACAAACTGCATGGCGGGGACGGCAACGACCTCCTTTACGGTGATGTCGGCAATGACAAGCTGCACGGCGGCAACGGGGCAGATACGGTATATGGCGGGGACGGCAATGACATCCTTTGCCCGGGACAGGGGGATGACGTCATGTATGGCGGGGATGGTCGTGACATCCTGTCGGGAAACGCCGGGGCTGACATTGCCTACGGTGGATTGGGGAACGACGTTTACAAGGTCACCGATACGCTAGACACCATCATCGAATACGCAGGCGAAGGGCATGACGTTGTGCATGCCAAGGCCGATGTGACCCTGTCCGAGCATGTCGAGGATGCCTTCCTGTTTGGCACTGCCAACTACTCCGCAACTGGGAACGACGCGGCGAACCGGCTGCTTGGCAATGGGGGCGACAACCTTCTGAATGGCATGGGCGGCGACGACCACATCGACGGGCGGCAGGGAAACGACGAACTGTCAGGCGGTAACGGCTCGGACAAAATGCACGGTGGCGAGGGCGCGGACATCCTCAGCGGGGGGCGGGACACGATACGCTGATGGGCGATTCTGGTGATGATCGGCTATCCGGCGGATTTGGCGATGACCTTATGTACGGCGGAACCGGCTCCGATACGTTTCAGTTTGAAACAGGTGATGGCCATGACGTGATCGGCGATTTCGATGTTTCGGCCGACAGTTTGCTTCTCGAAGCACGCTACATTGAAACTATGCAATTGGTAGCCGACACAGATGGAGTGCGGCTAATCTATACGTCAGAAGATTCAATTCTGCTGAGAGGACTAGATATTCAAAACGTTGCAGATATCGACTTAATCACGTGGGATGTTTAGTATCTACAGATCGCTGTATGCGCTGGGTTCGAGCGGTATCAGTCGCTCGAACCTTCCATTTTGGTTTACCATACCCAAGCTTCAATTCGTTTCGAACACAATTAACCTGTTGACCATGATGAAGTAGGGACAAAATTTGGCCATGGAGTTATTTTTGGCGGTGTTCTCGAGCCATTTTGAGTTTCAAAATGGGTTGTCGATACCGTGAGGCCTGCTTGGCCATCGAATGCCGGATTAGGGCCTAGCACTCTAAGCGATTGCACCCGCAGCGAATGTCAGGTTTCCGCCCTCATTACCAAAATATGCAAACCGCAGCATCGGTCAATAAGGGCTCATAACTGCTGTTTTCAGCGGTTTGCGCGAATGGCTGGCCGCAGCCCATAGTGGACATGGCCATTGGACATCAAGGTCTGCAGAGTGGGAGAGAGCCGCCGTTGGAAGTGCAGAAACAGGTAGCTGGTTCCGGTTCCGAGGGAACGTTGAGTTGATTTTGCAAAAATCTGTTTTCCAAATGTGGTCCCAGTTGAACAAGGAAAGCCACCCCCAAACAAAATAGGCATCTTGGGGGTGGCATGCGATTACGGTGAGGTCAATCTGGGGATATATCCCGTTTGGCTACGAATGCGTCAACGGCAGCGACGGTTTCGGGACGCAAGTTCGCAATGCCCTGATACGGACGTCCGTACGCGGGGGGCTGATCGGGATACATCTTCTTAAACTTCAGGTGCCGAGCGATGATGCGGTTGAACTCGTGACCACCCCAGTGCACCGATCTCGGTAGACACGCTAGTCTCTTCGCGAGGGTCCCTGAAGAGATTGAAAAACTTGGCTACGATTGCGTTCTCGCCCTTGGCGGGAACCTTTAACTTGATGTGCTCTTTCACGACCGCTTTCAAGGAATTGATTGAGTAGATCATGACGTGGTCTCGTCGGCCATTGGTGTCGCCAAGCATCATGAGGGATGTTTGATCGACTCCGTCAATGATGCGGTCGCGAGGGATTGCATCGGTGGCGTCGGCCATTCGGGCGATCGAAGTGAACAGATCGGCGATATGGATTATGTCAGAAACAATCGAGCCGCCTTCGATGAGGCTGGGAAGGCGCGCGAAGGCGTCAACCCTAACGCCACCTTCTGACGTGTCAGCCTTACCGCCTCGGAAGACCAGCGGGGAAAAGCCGCTGCCCGGCGCGTATTTGGTGAAATGCCCATTGTCGCCCATCAAGACGATAAGGGTATTGTCCTCTAGGCCGAGTGCCTCGACCTCATCAAGAATGACGCCGATCCATTCGTCGAGTTCTTCCATACTCTCGACAAAGGTGCCGCCGTTTGGAGTTGTGAACGCCTCTTGGGTTGTTCGTGTTGTTGAGAGCGGTACCAGAGGCCAATACTGGAGGAAAAACGGCTCTTCCTTACCGGCCAAGTCGCGGAGTTGTTCCAATGCTTGCGCCTGGTAGCGAATGTTCATTTCGTTGTACTTCTGCTGGGTCCACTCTTCTCCCGGCTCCATGTGAACCTCGCGCACCTCGCTACCAATTGTTGCTTCAAGGCCGGTGATCATGTGGCCCGGGTCCGGCCGAAACCATCCGTCCAAGGTGTACTTGCTGTTATAATTCTCTTCCCCGATGGCCATGGAGATTTCTTCTTTGGCGGCATCCTTGTTGAAGATTGCCAGCTGGCCCTGTTGGTGGATCGGAAATGCCGCGTAGTCGAAACCTTGATAGGTCGGCCAGGATTCTTGGATATCCCCCATATGCCATTTGCCGACATGAGAAGTGTTATAGCCCACGCTTTTCAGGACCTCAGCCAACGTGACCTCTTCATCAGCCAACCCGAAACCCGAGATATCAACAGCTGTGTCCCCCATTCCATTTCTGTGAGGTTGGCGGCCCGTCATGAATGCAACCCTGGACGGTGTGCAAGACGGCTCGGTGTACATTCGGGCGAACCGCATACTTTCGTCGGCCAGATCATTGATGTTGGGTGTTGAGTAGCCGCGGATTGCGTTCATCTCAGGCATCCCCATGTCACCGAACCCCATGTCGTCGATAAGGATGTAGAAGATATTTGGTGGTTTGCCGTCATTTCGATCCCGAAATTCGGCCAGCATCTGATCGACTTCGGCATCGTTCTCGGCCCAGACAGCCGCGTTCTGCTTCTTGAGCACATAATACTCGGCGTCATGAATGATCCCACCCTCTTGCGCTCCAGCCGAAGAGGCGGCGCCAAGAAGTGCGAGTGTCTGAAGTAAATGTTTTAATTTCATATTGTTACCCCGTTGGCTCCTGGTTTTTTCTGAGACCTTCGATAATCAGCCTGTGGCTGTAGCCGGACAGCGAAAGCGACCGCCGCTTGGCCTGCGCGAGCAATTCGGCTCGCTCTGACTTGGTCAGAAGAGCCACTACCCTTTCGGTTCGAGCGGTGCCCTCAGGTAGGCATGGACGGCCCGTGGTCGCTTCAGAGACTTTTTTCATGTTGGAAACTCAAATGGTTCGCACCTACATTAACTTTCAACATTGCATTGAAACTACGCGGACCTGAAAATGGACCACATCAAAAAACGATCAGGCCTTCGGGCATGACCCCTGATGGATCCTTGCGACTGCGCGACCCGAGCCAGTTTAGGGATCTAACGAATTGGGATGTAGAGTTGACGCAGATTGAACGCGGCAACTTGAACACCCGAGTATCTGTTTGGGCCGGGCAAAAACTGACGCTGATCGATCTGAATTTTGACAAGGCAGTACACCAGACCGGTACATCGCGTCCCGATGTTTTGGCATTTGGGCTCCCGGACCCACAGCGAATTTCGAAATGGCTTGGTCAGGTACCATCCGACACCGACGTTATGACATTTGGCAGCGATCAACCCTTTGACGGTGTAAGCTCGCAAATCTTTTCAGGTGTAGTTTTCGGCATCGACACCCAATTTGCTCAAGGTATGGCACACCATTGCGGGCTTGATATCAGCGAAGCGCTGAAAGGCGCAGCAACGTCTTCCATGAGCAACGTTGGCGCGCATCACTTCAGAATTAGAAAAATGGCACGGCTGCGCATCGCCCGAGGCCTCGAAATGTGTTCACCAGAAGAGGAAGATGACCTTATCCTGTCGATCCTTGAGATGCTCTCGTCGCCAAGAGTGTGGGGCGGCAGCGGCAAGTCTTCGCAAAGGAACCGCGCTGCCCGAATGGCTGTAGAATACATGATTTCCAACCTCGACGAGTGCATATCGATCAGGCAGATCTGCTCTGAAGTCGGCGTATCTGCGCCTACCTTGAGACGAGGGTTTCTCGATGCCTACGGTATCGGACCCAAACAGTTCTTACAAAGGTCCCGCCTGAGCGCGGTGCACGCCAAGCTCGCTAGAGAGAGATATGACTGCGGGATTGCCGATGTGGCGAACTCGTATGGCTTCTGGCACATGGGTCAGTTTGCCCGTGATTACCGGACTTTCTTTGGTGAATTACCCTCGCAGACCCTAGCAGAAACGGGGATTCCTTGATCCGTTTCTGGCTAAAACCGTGACCTAAATCGCCCCGAACCGAACATTCGAGCGAAAACCTGAGATGACCGCTGTGTAGGAAAAGCACAAACTCATATCATCCGAAGCAATTGGAACTATCAGCTCTCAGTTGCCGTTCCTGGCGCGGAGCTTGATTGACTGCTCCCTCCTTATCAGAAGGCACAGCGTAAAGCTGGTGCCGGACCCGGGCCTCGAACCGCACAGAGGAGAATGGATTGGCTTCCAGTTCTCCCTCGTAGACACACCAATCCAGCCAGTGGCATATGCGCAACGTTGCGATCTTTGCAAAGTCATCCGAACGGGTCAAAGCAGATACCCGGGCGCGTGATAGAGAATTTTCAGCCTATCCCAAAGCGGACATAGGCCTTGGTCACGAGATCGAAACGATACTCTTTACCAGTTCACTAGTTCGATGTCTCCTGAAGCGCTCGCGGAACACCGCTCTCAGTCACGAAACAAAAAGCAATCTGCATTCGTTCCGATTGCAGGCATCAATTTGCAGTGTTTTTTATTCGGGTCTGAAACTATGTTGCTTACTCTGGCCGCTTCCAGTTCTGACCGTCGCAGAAACCAGAAACACAGCCTTCTACTCTGATAGCAGTTTTGCCCAGCGTAACGCGTGCATCGTAGTTGGTATCAGTCAGAACGTCATAGACCGTCCCGTTTTCCCAACGGTTTTCCTCCACAAGTTCCATGTCCCAGAAAATGGCCCGTCCGATAAGTTCTTGAGCGGCTGGATTATCCGAATTCACAACTTCGGTCACTGTGCTGCACAGTTTTTCTTCGACATTTTGGCAAGGATGGATGTCCACCAACAAGTGAGCACCAGTGTCATCCGTGATTGTGCGCCAAATGCCATATGGTTCGTCTGCGAAAGCCGGTCCGGCAGTCATCAGCGCCATGGCGCCAACAAACAGTTTATTCATGAAATCCTCCTCTTGGATCTGGCTGTTCTGTGAGTGGTGGTTGAAGTTTTTGTTTTATTCCGGAGGCTTTCGCCCTTGTGAACTTGCAAGCATCCCTATGCGTTCTGCAATGTCGTGCAAGGCCGCAGTGGCGTCCGGAACAATACCGGCCCAGCTTTTGAAGCCGTGGATCAGGCTACTGTATTCGACATAGTCGACTGGCACGTCCGCGTCCTTTAATGCGGTGGCAAACTCCTGTCCTGCGTCGCGCAATGGATCAAAACCCGCTGTTGCAATCAACGCAGGCGGCAGGTTTGCGTGACATTCAGCCCGTAGCGGTGAAATTCGCGGATCTTCCCAATCGACGCCTTCGGGGATGTAATGGCGCGCAAACCAATCCTGCAACGCTGCATCCAACCCAAAACCCTCGGCAAACTCGATGGACGATGGTGTTTCATGCCCCGCAACAACCGAAGGATAGATCAACGCACTCCAGGCACATTTCGGACCGTCTGCGTCACGCAACAACTGAGCAGTCACTGCTGCTAGGTTCGCGCCAGCGGAGTCACCACCTACGCCAATGCGCGTTGGGTCAAGGCCAAGTGCGGCTGCGTTCCGAACCACCCAGAGATATGCGTCCCGGGCGTCTTCGACGGGCGCAGGGAATTTGAATTCCGGCGCGCGGCGGTAGTCCACGGAAATCAGCGTAACGCCGCTTCCAATCGCAAGTGCGCGGCAGGCATTGTCATGAGTGTCCAGATCCCCGATCACCCATCCGCCACCATGAAAGAACACCATTCCGGCCGCCTCGGGACTCGCCTCGGCGGGCCTGTAGACCCGGTAGTTCAGGGTTCGGCCTTCAAGTTCCATGGCTCCGTCTTCAATGGCGCATGGGATTGAGATTGGAGCTTCCAGTCTTTCGACCATCGCAGAGAACAATGCACGGGCATCCGGGGCAGACATCTCTTGCATCTTGGGGCCATTCTTGGCGTCCGGAGATGACAGGATCGCCCCGATTGTAGGATCCAATTTACGTGCTGGTGTCGGATCTTTGCCAGCTTGCCTTCTGGCCGTCCAGTTGCGGGGCGGTTTGCCTTTGTTGGATGCAAGTTCGGTCAGAACAAACTCTGCCTCATCCACATGGCTCATCTGGTTCGCAAAATCCCGTGCATTGCCCGGAAAAAGAGTTTCGATGCGGCCATTTGAACCGATGTACCAGCTATCACACCCGGACGCCCAAACGGTGTTGTCCAACTGCGATTGCAATGTGTCACTGAACTTATGGCAAGTCTCATCACTCACCGAAACCAAGCGATCACGCCCTGCCAATTTCACAACGTCAACGATCCAGTCCACGGATTGTTCGATCAGATAAACAACCGAAGTGGTGCCGACACCGGAGTTGGGACCAGTCACCAGGAAATAGTTCGGCAAGTCGGGAACCATGCTGGATTTATAGGCGTCAGCGCGTGACTGCCAGATGTCTTCCAACGAGCGGCCGTTCTGCCCTGTCACGCGGAAGGCAGACCGCTGCCCTTCGATATCAAACCCCGTCGCATAGATGATCGCATCCACCGGCGTCAGCGCTTCTTCGGATTTGACACCGGCCGATTCAATCGCCGTGATTGGGGCGGTTTCAAGTGTTACGTTGGAGCGATTGAGCGCGGGTAGAAAGTCGTCTGAGATCAGGATGCGCTTACAGCCAAGTTCGTAATCTGGCATCAGCTTGTCAGCGAGGGCTGGATCGTTGATCTGCGAACGCATGTGCGCTTTGATTTCAGCTTCGGCAACCTTGCGGATCGCGGGACTTACGACAATCGGGTAAAGCCGGGTGTCCTTGTCTTCGAACTGTTCCTCCCGAACCGCCTGCATTTTCGAAGGATCTCTGCGGAAGCTGTGTTTTTCCTCGTCGGAGTACCCAAAATCTTCGCGCGCTGCGATGTAGTTAGGCGTGCGCTGAAATAACGTGACATGCTCTGCAGTCTGAGCCAATTGAGGAACTGCTTGAATTGCGCTTGCTGCGCTTCCGATGACAGCAATACGCTTGCCGGTAGGATCAAAATTCTCGTCCCACTCCGCCGTGTGCATTTCGACGCCGTCAAATTTCTCGCGTCCGGGGAATTCGGGAATGAACGGCTTGTGCAGCCCACCAGCCGCATTCACGACAAAGCGAGCACGAACTTCTGATCCGTCTTCAAAACGAACGATCCAAAGCGAGCTGGTTTCGTCAAATTGAAGTTCGGTGATCTCGCACTTCAGGCTTATCCGATCCCGCACGCCATACTTTTCGGCGCAATGCTGGATATAGGACTGTATCTCTTTCTGCGGTGCATAGAAACGGCTCCAGTCGGGGTTCATCTCGAAGGAGTAGCAATAGAAGTGCGAGGGGATGTCACAAGCTGCTCCTGGATAGCGGTTGTGCCACCAAGTGCCGCCAAGACCATCGCTTTTTTCAAAGACGCGAAAGTTAACGATGCCGCTTTCTTGCAGTTTGATTGCCGCGCAGATTCCGGAAAAACCTGCGCCGATAACGGCCACGTCCAACGGTTCCTGGCCGACCCTAATGGCGTGCTCAAGCGCATAGTCTTCGATGGTTGCGCTTGCTTGCAAATCGGTCTCGATCTCGGAGAACCGCCCTGCAACGAAAGGCGCAAGATCGGCTTGTGTAAAGATGTAAAAACGCCCTTTGTCGATCTGATCCAGGGCCCACTCGGCGACGACGTCCGGCTCCAGCCCTGCATCAATCGCGGCAGCCACCTGCCGGTCCTGCTCTGTTTGTTCGCGTGGGACTTCACTCTCTTTTTTCGACGGGCTTCCTTGGGCGCTTTTATGAATATCTGTGCGCACCCATCCGGGGCACAACAGACCGACGCCGATGTCGGTAGACGCAAATTCCTGACGCAGTGACTCGCTATATCCAACCAGACCAAACTTTGATGCATTATAGGGGCCACCGCCAGGCAAGGCGAGGTGCCCCGCCATGGACGCAGTGTTCAAGATAAAGCCGCCCTCGCTTTGCGTTTTGAACACGGGGACCAATGCTTCGGTGCAATGCACTGCGCCCATCAAGTTGATGCCAAGAATCCAATTCCAATCTTCGATGGGAATTGTTCCCGTCTCTCCCCCCAAGGACACACCAGCATTATTTGCCAGGAAATGAACTTTGCCAAATCGTTCGAGAGTAGCTTCGACGGCCTTCTTTACCGATGCCGGGTCCGAGACATCACATTTCACCCAAGCTGCATCGATGCCCTTATCGCAAAGCTTTGCACAGCTTTGGACCAATGTGTCGCTGTCGATGTCCGCAAGCATGACGCACATGCCACGCCGACCCAACGAACTGGCAATCGCCAAACCGATGCCATTCGCCCCCCCAGTGACAAATGCGACTTTACCTTCGAATTCCATAAATCATCCTCTGCTCACAGTGCAAAGTTTGACCTGCTAACCTAACTTGTAAAGAATGTAAGCAATGCTTACGGGGATATCGAAATGGACAGCCTTAACCCTCTCAGGCAACTTGTTGCGCTTGGTGACACTGGCAATTTTCGCTTGGCTGGAGAGGCTTTAGGCGTTTCCCATTCGGCTGTGAGCCAAACAATTAGCAAGCTCGAAGAAAGCTACGGTGTTGAGCTGTTTGATCGCACGCGTGGGCGTACCGTGCCTACGGCCTTTGGCGAACGGCTGATCGAATCAGCCAGACGCTCGCTAAACGACATGGACACCGCAGCGCGCGATTTGCAGCTGATGGAGAGCCATCAAGGCGGCAGGTTGGTGATCGGAGTGGATCCAGCAGTCAGCGAAAGCCTGCTTTCCCTGCCTCTTGCCAAGATGATCAACAAGCATCCATCGTTGCAATTTACAGTCCTCTCCTGCAATCGCGCACGTTGGGAAAAGCGCCTGCGCAACCGCGAAATTGACATGTATCTTGGCCTTCAGCCGGATCGCGAGGAAGACGTGCTGAGCTATCGCAAGCTTGTTTTGCAACCGCCCGCTCTGTTTTGTCGGTCTGACCACGCTTTGCTGTCGAAACCAACTATTCTTATCAACGACCTGCGACATCTGTCGGTCATTGGCGGAGACGTTCCAGACTGGTTCCTGTGGCGCATTCTTGATGCATATCCCGACGCTTTCTCGGGGCTTCAAGATCTGCGCGGTACGTTTCTGACATCGCAGGATTTCGGCTTGCTGCGTCAGCTACTGTTGAGGACCAACGCATTGGCCATCCTGCCTGAGTTCATAATTCAGCAAGAGGTCGCTACAGGCCTGGTGCGCAAAGTCGAAGTCCAAGGGTGGCCGTTCAACGATAACACCATATCCGGCGTAGCCGCATGGCTGCGGGAACGTCCACTGCCCCCAGCGGCCAAGCAGCTTCTGTCAGAAGTGCAACGCATGTTGGATCAATCCGTCTTCCGGCGCCGCACACGAGGTGGACCTTAACCTTTCCCGAGGGCTTGGAGGTTATCGCCATGTTCGGATCGGGTCAGTGTGAATCCCTTCAGCACCCAAACAGAATAGGCGTACAACACTGCGATCAGTACGACATAGGGGATGGCAATGGAGTGCATTGTACTGCCATCGATCAGCCGACCGCTTTGCGCTCCCAAGCTCAGCATGACGCCCGACACAAATATCCCGAGGCCTGTCACAACCTTGCGCGTGAACGAAAACGCCGCAAAATACAGCCCTTCGGCGCGGTGCCCAGTACGGATCTGATCGGCGTCCACTAGGTCAATCGTCATCGAAAATTTCACGGCGCTCAAAAGTACGGTCACGGTTGTCGTCAGGAATGTCAGGATGGCAACCACGTAAAACAATTCCGGGCTGCGCGGAGCTGGGAGCACGTCGACGTACTTTCCAACAACCAGTGAAACCGACAACACCAGAGCCATCCAGCTCAGTGTTACAGCCACAGATTTCTTTTCAAAACCACGCACAACAAATGCAGTGGACAAGTAAGCGATGATCGCAGCAGGAACCATCGTTAGTGTCACAAGTGCGATCTGGGTTGAACTCAGGCCAAAATAGAAGATTCCAAAATAGAGTTGCAGCGACATGGCTAAGCCAGACACTAGGTTGGTGCACAGCGATGCCAGAAACACCGACCTAAAGGAACTGTCGGCAAAGACATGCCCCACGTTCTTGAAAAATCGAAATCCGTAGCCTTCGCTGTTGGTGTCGGGAGTGCTGAAAACCTTGACGGCCCGTTGGGTTCCAACCGCAGACACAAACATCGTCACTACCATGACCAACGTGGCCCAGAATGCGTATCGTGTATAACCTTCTGGGTTCAGGATACCCGGGTCGTAGTCCACTGAATCCGGCAAAAACACCTGATAGACGACCACTGCCATGATGACCCCACCCAGCCAGCCGAACATAAGGCGCAAACCGGTAATGGCTGTCCGCTTGTCATAGTCATGAGAAATTTCACCAATCAACGCCGAGTTGGGAATCTCAAAAAAGGTGAGCGTTAGACGCACCGCCACCGACATGAACGTCAGATAGAGGAAAAGCATGAACTCGCTGGCCTCTGGCGGCGTCCAAAGCAGGTAATAGGTGATCGCAATCGGCACGATGGAGGCATACATGAACGGATGTCTGCGTCCCAAACGGGAGGTGCAACGATCTGACAAGTAGCTAAGCCCAGGGATCTGAAATTGCGTCAACCAACATCGCGATCAACAAGGCGATCCCAACCAGGTAAGCCGGAAGCCCCAAAACTTGGTTGAAATAGATCATCAGGAAAGTCGAGAACCCGTTGTCCTTGATTCCATATGCAATCGATCCGATGCCGTATGAGACAATACCTCCCAAACCTACTTTTTGCGTCATGAACGTTCCTCCCGGTCGCCATGGTGTCTAAGGGGTATACGTTCGTAAACCGCGTAAGGGTTGCTTACAGGGACGCTGAAAACGTGCGAAAATAAACTTTTGGGTCGGAAGATCTGCGTCCTTATCGGTTGAGTCCTGTGATGATCCGTTCTCGCTTTCTTTCGAAGAAGGACGTCTGCACGTCTCTGACCCAAGCGGCGCTTAGTTCATCCCGACAGTCGAGTAGGCAATTGCTTTGTCAATTATCTACGCCGCAATAATGGCCGTTCGTCCCCTTGCCCAGGAACATGGTGATCTAAAAGCCTTTGCCATCACCTCAAGCATCGGTTTGCTGCACGGCTTTGACTTTTCTTTCATGCTGCACCAAATCTTGCGGGTTGATGCGCCAAATGTCTGACACAGCTTGCTGGCCTTCAATGTTGGTGTCGAAAGAGGGCAGTTGATGATCCTTTTGCTGATCTGGCCTCTTGTTCTGTTCCGACGCAAGTTACCGGGCCGCGCATGGGTCGGGTCGCGAGCCGCCGTCGCCGTCTTCGCCAGCTTGATCGCCATGAATTGGGTGGCAGAGCGAGCGGAATTTTTCGTGTGAGACGGTCTGGGATTGTGGCAGCTTAAGTGTGCGTTGCAGCCGCTGTTGTAGCTCGCAGCGCTCGTTACTATGGGCACTGAGCGGACTTCGGGTGGCGCAGCTCAAACTCCAAAATGCTCGCCATTTGAATGTCGGCTTCCCTGTCGGCACCCAAATGGCTTCGCGCTCGCAGAGAATGACCGGAATCCGCCCTCTTTGCAGGATATTGACTTACGCAACAAACAAGCAGGGATGCCGTTGTCGTGTACAATTGTCACAAGGCGCGGTTTCCTGGATGCTGCATGCACGCCAGACCTTAGGCAAGGTAAGCACTTACAAGTGAACTGCAAACGCTAGAATTACGGATATGGCATGGAATGAAATGCGGTAGTGTTTCAGTGATTTTATTTTTAATAGATGCCTAACAATCTCTTAGTCGATTGATATGGCTGCCTTCCTCTCCGCCATTTTCACTGAAAATTGTTCAGTTAGAAGGCGAGCAAGCTAACCATCCATCAAAAGCAAGTTGCTCAGGTTGCCTGAGTGCAAAGTACAGATTAACCCAACCTCGTGGAAGATCGCGTGGCTAAGTGGATATCTGCCTGACGTCTGAAAAAACAAATTATGGCCTAGTGGGCGGCGGTTAAGGCGACCCCTGCCAGAACCAGCGCTGTTCCGAAAATTTGTAGTGGCCTAACCCGCTCATTCAGAACCTTCCATGCTAACCCCATGGTAACAACCGGAAAGGTGGAAGCCACAACAGCTGTGATGGATCCATCGATCCCTTCGGTTGTACCCATCAGCAAGAATAAGAGGCCTCCTGAGTCCAGTAACCCATGGATTGCAAATAGCCCCCACCACCGCGCGGACGTAGGGATCGGCGACTGTCTTCGAACACGTAAGATGATCATGACAGTGACAAGGCCAATACAGCGCCCAAGCCACAGTACCTGCAGGTCGGAAATGGTGTTGGCTGCGCCTTGGAGAAACAGGATCGCAACGCCGTATGTCGTGCTTGCGGCGAGCGATGCAACAACTACATCTCGCAACTTGGCATAGCGTTTTTTCGGCCTGTTGCCGCCTGTGTGACCACCACTGCACGCACCGACGAGTGCCACGCCCATAAGGATACCCAGCACAGCAAGTAGCTGTATCGTCGAAAAGGTTGCTCCCAACAGCAAATGGTATCCAACAATCACCAATGGATGAGCCGCAACGATGGGGGCAACAACACTAATCTTACCAATGGACATGGCGTGAAAAAACAAAAGCAATGCCACGGTCATCGCCACACCGTGCAAGCAGGCCAGGAGGATCGCCTGCAGATTTGCAACCAAGAACAGGCCCACAAACCCGTTCTGAAACAGCATAAAGAGACTCAGAACGGGAAAGCTGATCATCAACATACCCGCCAATGATCGAGTAGCTCCGATGCGCGTGGAATTCTGGCTGGCAATGAAGTCGGCGACGCCCAGTGACAGTGCACTGAGGCCTCCCATTGTGATCGATATCATTGATTTTCAACTCATTATTACGAAGCGATGACAATTCTTCTTTGGGTTAGGCTCGTTCAACATCCGATCCTGCATCCGCTTTGAGGTTCAATTACATTGGCATTGATCAATGTTATCATCTCAAGCTGGCAAGTTTAACGATGTTTATGTGCTGTTACCGTGACTTCAACGGAGCCCACAAAACAAGAAAGATTCATCAATGAGCAGCCATGGATACGAAGGCGGTCGACTGAATTTGCCGTTCGTTGGCATTTGTACCTTCGCCAAAGGCGAGTATGTGGCAGATTGGAATGCAATTGACGCGGATGTTGCCGTTCTGGGTGCCCCTTTTGATTTCGGGTGCCAGTGGCGATCTGGCGCGCGGTTTGGCCCTCGCGCAATCCGCGAGGCGTCCACTTTGTTCTCATTCGGTCATGGCGGGGCCTATGACTTCGAAGACGACATCACCTATCTGCCCGCGGGCACAACCAAGATCGTGGACATCGGCGATGCCGACATTATCCACACCGATACGATCAACAGCCACGCCAATATAGAGGCGGGTGTTCGCGCCATTCTCAAGGTCGGCGCCCTGCCCGTCGTTCTTGGTGGCGATCATTCGATCAACATTCCCTGCATCAATGCCTTTGACGATCAAGAGCCGATCCACGTCGTACAAATCGACGCCCATCTGGATTTCGTGGATGAACGCCACGGTGTCCGTTACGGGCACGGCAACCCAATGCGACGCGCCGCGGAAAAGGACTATGTCACCGGGTTGACCCAATTGGGTATTCGAAACGTCTCGTCCACCGCGAAAGAAGGCTACACCCAGGCGCGAGAGATGGGATCAGATATCCTGTCGGTGCGCCACCTGCGCAAACTGGGTGTTCAGGGTGTGCTGGACCGCGTGCCCAAAGGCAAGCGGTACTATGTCACTATCGACATCGACGCGTTTGACCCTTCGATCGCGCCCGGCACAGGCACGCCCAGCCATGGCGGGTTTCAGTACTACGAAGTTCTGGAATTTCTCGATGGGTTGGCCAAGCGCGGCACCATCGTAGGTATCGACCTGGTCGAGGTGGCGCCGGATTATGACCACTCGGGCTCGACCTCGACCCTGGCTGCGCAGGTTCTGATGAACCTTATTGGCCGCATCCTGCACAACAGGGCCAGTTGAGTTATGGGCTCGGTCAACTATGGGGCAGAATTGATCGGTCGCCGGGCCGTGGTGACGGGTGCCGCCAGTGGTATTGGCGCAGCCTGCGCCAAGGCTCTGGCATCGCACGGTGTGTGGACAGCCTGCGTTGATATCGAAGCACCCGACCAAACCGTGACCGAGATCGAGGCCGCCTCGGGCCGCGCGGTTTCCATCGCCTGTGATGTGTCGAACGAAGAGGACGTGCTGGCGCTGTTTGCGCAGGTGCGCCAGTACATCGGGCGTCTGGATTTCCTGGTCCACTGCGCCGGGATCATCCACGAAAAACCGCTACTCGAGACGAACACGCAAGAGTTTGACCGCGTCATCGACGTCAACCTGCGCGGCACCTTCCTGATAGGGCGCGAAGGGATCCGGGCGATGCAACCCCACGGCGGGCGAGTGATCCTGATCTCGTCCGATCTGGGGTATCTGGGGCGCGAGACCTTCTCGCCCTATGTGGCATCCAAACACGGGGTCATCGGTTTGATGCGTTCGTGGGCCAAAGAGTTCGCCCCCAAGATTCTGGTCAACGCGATCTGTCCCGGCCCCATCGACACGGCAATGTTGTCAGCGGATCAGATGACCGAGGAATGGCGGACAAAAGAGCTGGACATTCCGCTGTCGCGCTTCGGCGACGCCGAAGAGATTGCCGATATGGCCGTATTCCTGACCTCGAATTCCTCAAAGTTCATCACCGGACAGGGGATGCACGTCAACGGTGGGAGTGTGATGCCATGATCAAGAACCCGGTTCCCTGGCCAAACGGGGCCAAATGCGCCGCTTGCGTTACCTTTGACATGGATGCGGACAGCTTGATCCATGTTGCACACAAAAACGATGGGCATTCGCGGGTTTCTGCCATTTCCATGCTGCGCTATGGGCCAGAGGTCGGCGTGCCGCGCATTGTCGACACCTACAAGCGCCTGGGCATTCGGCAGACATTCTTTGTGCCGTACCTGGTGCATCGAGCGCTACCCGGCCGCCGTCGAGGCGATGCTTGAGGGCGACAACGAGGTCGCTCACCACAGTTATATTCACGAACACCCCAGCGAATTGCCCGCGGCCGAAGAAGAATACTGGCTGGACCGGGCACTGGATGTGATCAAATCCGCAACCGGTCAGGCGCCACGAGGGTTCCGCGCCCCGCTCTACAATTTCTCGGACCGGACCGCAGACCTGCTGGCCGAGCGCGGGTTTTCCTATGACGCCTCACTGATGGGCGATGACGTCCCCTATTTTCTGGATTGCTCCAAAGGGTCCCTGGTCGAGCTTCCGACCCATTGGGGCCTGGATGACTGGCCGCAATATGTGCAGTCGGGCGATCTGGATTACATGATGCCCATCCGCGCCCCACGCGAAGGGTTTGAAACTTTCCGGCAAGAATTCGAAGCCGCGTACCGGCACGGGGGACTGTGGATTCCAGTTGTGCACCCCTTTGCCACAGGCCGTCTGGCCCGGTGGGAGGTGATGAGCGCTTTCCTCGAAGAAGTGATGGCGCGTGGCGACGTCTGGTTTGCACCGATGGAAGACATCGCGGCTCACGTACAGAAAGTGACAGACGACGGAACCTATTCCCCGCGCCGGGACCAGTTGCCGTATTATGACGCGCCGGTCAGCCCGATCCCAAATTTTACCGGCTAAGACACCGGATCTGCGATGCTCGTGTCCAGATCCGCGTCTATTTCCGCAATCGCGATGTCGAGATCTTCCAGAAAGGTCTCGACAATCACCGATCCACGCAGGTTCTTGCGGGTCACGATGAAGAACTCGGACGTATAGACGTATTCATCGCGCAGGATCGGCACCAGCTTCCCGGACTTCTCCCACATCTCGGCATAGTGGTTGGGCAGAAACCCAATATGCCCCCCTGCCAGCAACATCACCGCCGCCGCTTCGAGAAATTCGACCGAGGCGTGGTTCACGCTGTGGTCGCTCCCAAGCGGAAACAGATCTTCTCCCTCAAGATAGGATCGGGTGACCTTGCGGCTGTCGGCCACTGCCTGGCGGATGTCGGCCTTTTTGGTCAACCCGGCGATGGGGTGATTGCGCGAGCAGTAGAGCGTGTTGTGTTCCACATAGACGGGCTTGTACCGCAAATTGGGAACCTGACGGTCAAAGGTGCCAAACGCGATATCGATATCCCCGTCCAGCACCGCCTTTTCCAGATGGTTGGGTGTTAGGATCGACAGGCGAATCGCTATTTCGTTGGCCTTGTTGTTCAACATCTCAAGGCTGCGGATGATTGGACTGTTGGGGTCGGTCACAGTGCTGTCGATCAAACCAAGCTTCAGAAACCCGCTCAGCTTTCCCTTGAGCTCGAGCGTGATGTTCTGGAACTTTTCATGCGCTTTGAACAGAACCAACGTCTCTTGGTATACGCTTTCGCCCTTGCGTGTCAGGCGAAAACCGGTGCGCCCGCGATCGCACAAGCGAAAGCCAAGCCGTTGTTCCAACTGGTTAATATGACTGCTGATGGTGGGCTGGCCCACATTCAAAACCGCCTGAGCATTGGAAAACCCGCGGCATTCAACAACCGCACGAAAGACATGCAGCAGACGGATGTCAGTGTCACTCAGCCGGTACACATCGCCCTCCTTTGGTTACATTGATCCCACTCAATGTATCTGTGAATAACTTGCGATCCCATCACTAAATAAAAGAGATCATGTTGGGAACCGAAAATTGGGACGTGGGTTCAACCACGTGCTGGCAACAGGGAAATGAGATGTCGGACACAAGTATCAAAGCCGGAACCTCGGATCTGAAGGAAACGGCCGCCAAGCCGAAGAAACTTCAGCTTCTGGTCACTCTGAGCGGTAGACAAACGATGACATACGGCCTGATTGGCGCGTTGTTCTTTTTTGGCCTGTGGGAGGTGGCGCACCTTTTGACAGCAGAAGAAGCCAAAAGGTTCCTGCCGTCGCCGCTATCGGTTGTGCAGGCCTTGATCAATCTGATCCAGGAAAAGGACTATATGTCGGATGTCGGTATTTCCGCCTATCGGATCTTTGGCAGCTTCTTCATCGCCTGCGTGATCGCGATCCCGCTTGGCATCCTGATGGGCTGTTTTGCCCCGATCCGCGCGCTGATTAATCCGGTGATCTCGGGCGCGCGCTACCTGCCCGCCGCCTCGTTCATTCCGTTGCTGCTGGTGTGGTTTGGACCAACCGACAGCCAAAAGATGGCCCTGCTTGTTTTGGGCGTGGTGTTCTTTCTGATCGCCCTGATCCTGGACAACACCGAAGCCGTGCCCAAAGAGCTGATCGAAGCCGCGCAAACCATGGGTGCATCGCGCAAAGAGATCGTGATCAACGTCGTTGGTCGTGCCGCCTCGCCTGCGATCATGGACTCGATGCGCAACATGATCGCGGTCGCCTACACCTATCTGGTGATTGCCGAAATTGTCGCCGCCCAGGATGGCATCGGCGCGGTGATGATGCGCGCAGGCCGGTTCCTCAAGGTTGATGTGATCATGGCCGGCATTCTGACCATCGGCATCATGGGGGTTCTAACCGACATCGTGTTCCGGGTGGCAGCGCACTACGCCTTCCCATGGAACCGGAAACGCAAGGGCTGAGGGGGAAAGAGATCATGAAACTGAAACGTGACATCAGCGACCGCAACATCATCAGCGTCAACGAAGTGACCAAGACCTATCTGGGTGGATCCTTTACCGCCGTCGACAACGTGTCCCTCAACATCAAGGAAGGCGAGATTGTTGCCTTTGTCGGCCCCTCGGGCTGCGGCAAAACCACCGTCATGCGGATGGTGGCCGGGCTGGAAACACCCACCACGGGCGACATTCTGGTCAGCGGCCAATCTGTCCAAGGCCCCGGCCCCGATCGCGGTATGATCTTTCAGGCCTATACCTCCTTTCCCTGGCTGACAGCGCGCCAGAACGTCGAGTACGGCATGAAGATCTTGGGCATTCCCGCCGCAGAACGCCGGGACCGCGCGCAGAAATTGCTGGAAGAGGTGCACCTGAGTGCCGCAGCCGACAAATACCCCGCAGAGCTGTCAGGCGGCATGAAACAGCGCGTCGCCATTGCCCGGACGCTCGCCCAGAAACCCGAAGTTTTGTTGATGGACGAACCCTTTGGCGCACTGGATGCGCAGGTGCGTTGGGAAATGCAGGAGATGATGGTCGAGATCATGGATGTCGAGAAAAAGACCGTGATCATGGTCACCCACGACATTCAGGAAGCCATCTATATGGCCGACCGCATCGTGTTCTACACCCGCACACCAGGGCGGATCAAAGAAGACGTCTACATGGATTTCAAGCAGGGCTACCGCTTTACCAGCAAGGAAGATCTGCTGAGCCAGCCCGGATACCTGGAAATCGAGAAACAAATGTTTGCCTGGATGCGCGAAGAAATTCAGCTGCAGGCCGCCTGAAATCCACCACGGGAGAAGAAAAAATGAAAATCAAATCCATCCTTAAAACCGCTGCCAGCTCGTTGGCTTTGGGCGCAACGGTGATGGCTGGAACAGCCGCCGCCGAGGAAGAATTCACCGTCACCATGCTGTCCGTCTCGGTCTATGGTCCCTGGTTCATCGCCAAGGAAAAGGGCATGGCCGATGGCGTCGACATCAACGTCAAGATCATCGAGGACATCACCGCCCGCAACGCCGGTCTGGTCAGCGGATCGATTCAATGCATGATGACCACGATGGATTCCACCGTGGTGACCGCAGCGGCGGACGTGCCGGTCAAACACGTGGCTGTTCCGCTCATGTCTTATGGCCTGGACGAAATGGTGGTAGATGGCGCGATCCAATCCGAGGCTGATCTGGCGGGCAAGACCTATGCCGCCGACTATGGCTTCCTCAATCACATGTGGATGCTGCTGACGCTGAAAAAGAACGGCATTCCCTTTGATGGCGCCAACCACAGCATCATGCTCCCGCAGGATGCAACCGCCGCGTTCTCCAGCGGCGCTTTGGATGTGGATGTGAACTTTATTCCGTTTTCGACCCAATCAGCACAGCGCGATGGCGCGCATGTTCTGAAAAGCACCTTTACCGACAAGACCTATGAACGCGGGTTGGTGTCGGATTCGATTGCGTGTTCAACAAACTGGCTGGAAGAAAAGCCCGAGGTCGCCCGCGAGGTAATCCGCGCCTGGTTCGAGGCCGTTGATTGGTGGAAGCAAAACCCGGCCGAAGGCAACGCAATCATCGCCAAAGGACTGGACTGGCCCGAGGAAGACGTGCGTCTGACACAGGCTGGCGCGGTGATGCTGACCATTGATCAAAACAAGGGCGCCCTTGGAATGGGGGACGGGAAACCGCTGTGCGAAAGCATCCCGACTGAAGCCCCGCAACCCGATGGCAAACCAAGCGGCTGGGGTGCATTGGTCGGCAAGGATGTCGATTGCGAAGCCGGGTATCTGGCAGACACGTGGGACCTGTTCAGCAAGGTTTATCACGAGGCTGGCGTGGCCGATGCAACGATTTCGGCTGACGACGGCATTGATCCATCCATCATCGAATGGCTCGACGCCGAGGGGTTCGACGAAACCTATGGCAACAACAGCTGGGTTGGACGCCTGCCGATCTGATTGATCCCGACAGATTTTGTCGCCCGCCTAGACGGGGGGCGGACCTTCAACAGCCGGGGGCGTCACTGCCCCCGCCCTGGAAAGTTGTGGAAAATGCAATGAAATCAACATTCACATATCAACGTGCTCAATCCCCGGCCGAGGCGGTCGCCTTGCTTGCCGAAAAGGGCGAAGGGGCAAAGATCTGGGCTGGCGGTACAGATATGACGCTGCATTGGCAGCAGGAAAAGACCAAGCCAACCGCCTGCATCGACATTCGCGACCTGTCCGAGCTGGACTACATCCACGTCGAAAGCGATGCGATCCGCATCGGTGCGCTGACATCACTGGCCAGTGCTGGAGCGGTCGGCAGACCAGCACCACGTTCTGGCCTCGCTGAGCAAGATCACCAAGCTGATGGCAACCCCGCAGACACGGACCTTGGCGACGGTGGGCGGCAACCTGTGTAACGCATCGCCGGCAGCGGACCTTAGCCCGGCGTTTGTCGCACTTGGCGCGACCGCAAAGATCCTTGGCAAAGACGGCTCGCGCGCGGTGTCGATGTTCGACTTCTTCAAAGGAGTCAACAAAACCGCCTTGAACGGGGTCGAGATCCTCGAAGAAGTGTCGATCCCCCTGCCCTCGGATGGGACTGTCCATGTCTCTTATCGCCGGATTGATCGAACCGTCGTGGACATCGCGCTGGTCAATGGCTCTGCTGCGGTGACCGTTGGCTCCGATGGCGTGATCCGCAAGGTCGGCTTTGGTCTGGGCGCTGTTGCTCCGATCATCCTGAACGCGCCCGACGCCAGTGCCCAGCTCGAAGGGGTGGCGCTGACGGATGTGACCGTCGAAACGCTGGCCTCGGTCGCGGCGACAGCCGCGAAACACGCCAAACCCATTACAGACGTGCGCGCCTCTGCCGGATACCGGCAGGACATGGTCGAGATCATGCTGCGCCGCGCGCTGGAAGACACCATCAAAAACCACGGAGGCGCGATCTGATGACCGTACTCAAAGTCAATGGCCGCAATGTCGAAATCTCGGACCGCGGCGATCGGACCCTGGCCGATGCCTTGCGCACCGATCTGGGGCTGATCGGTGCTCGCGTGTCCTGTTCCGAAGGGGAATGTGGGTCCTGTACCATCCTGGTCGACGGGTTGCCGCAGACCTCGTGCCTGATGCTGGCGCAGCAGGCCGAAGGCAAGGACATCATGACCATCGAAGGCTTGGCGAGCGGTGAAACCCTGCACCCGATCCAGCAGGCCTTTATCGAAGAACAGGGGTTTCAGTGCGGGTTCTGTACACCCGGCTTCATCCTCAGCGCCAAGGCGTTTCTGGAAGAGAACCCAAACCCCACAGCGGACGAAGTTTCGGTCGGTATGAGCGGCAACATCTGCCGCTGCGGCGCCTACCCCTACATCGTCAAGGCCGTCTTGCGTGCCGCCGAGCTGATGAACGCCCCGGCGCAGGCCGCCGAATAACCCGACACTGCAACGACACGCCCGACATGGGCGGGAGGATAACATGGTAAAACACGACAAGAGCCTCAAGGTTGTGGGTCACGGCCTGCATGTGAAGGACGCCGTTGAAAAGGTAACCGGAACAATCCGTTACGGAGTCGACTACGAAGTGCAGAACATGGTGCACGGCAAGATCGTCCGCTGCCCGCACCCGCACGCCAAAATTATCAAGATCGACACCAGCAAGGCCGAAGAGGTGCCGGGCTACGTTGGCATCCTGACACATCACGACGTTCCACAGAACGATTGGGAAGCGGCCTGGTTCAACTATC
Source organism: Falsiruegeria sp. JB4-1 (assembly GCF_055693495.1). Taxonomy (NCBI): domain Bacteria; kingdom Pseudomonadati; phylum Pseudomonadota; class Alphaproteobacteria; order Rhodobacterales; family Roseobacteraceae; genus Falsiruegeria; species Falsiruegeria sp. JB4-1. The sequence goes on along the minus strand of NZ_JBVFTZ010000001.1, from coordinate 841,938 downwards.
GCGGCAAGGTGCTGGATGGGATCGGGCGCTTTGTGGGCGACGACATGGCAGCCGTCGCAGCCACCACGCCCGAGGCCGCGGCCAAGGCGGCTGAGCTGGTCGAAATCGAATACGAACTGCTGCCCGCCGTCTTCGACATGGAGGAGGCGCGCAAAGCAGATGCCCCCCAAATCCGGTATGAAGGCAACGAGCGCGACCCTTATGGCGTGTCCTGGGGGGATGTCGACGCCGGTAAGGCGGCCGCAGACGTCACCGTAGATTGCGACATCTTCTATGAAAGCCAGCAATATGCCCCCCTTGGCCGCAACGCTTGTATCGCGGAATGGATGGGTGATCGGGTGAATGTGATCACCTCGTCGCAGACCCCCAGCGAACTGCGCGACGGCGTACACGAGGCCTTGGGCATCCCACTGTCCAAGATCCGGGTGCAGGCCCTGCCAAGCGGCAGCTCGTTTGGGCAATGGTGGTCGAACAACTTCATGCTCATCACGGTGCTGCTGGCCAAGAAGGTCGGCAAAGCTGCCAAGATTGAACTGGACAACGAAGAATGCATGGCCACCGTCAAACGCCGCCATCAGGAGCGCACGCGCGGGTCGATGGGCTGCACCAAGGATGGTGAGCTGACGTTCTTTGAGTTTGACCACCTGATCGACAATGGCGGTTACGGCTTCAAGGATGATGTGGGGTTCTTCTGCGTCGACATGTGGGGCAAGAACGGCCACGGTGATTACAGCATCCACGGCATCAACACCAACATGGTGACCGCAGGCTGCATGCGCGGGGTCGGTGACTGTACGCTTGGCGCCAGTGTCGAGCGCTGTGCCGATCAGCTGGCCGAAAAGGTCGGAATCGATCCGGTCGATTTCCGCATCAAGAACCAGATCGTGTCGGGTGATGAGCTGCGGATGCAGCACAGCCGCCATAACCTTAAGGGACAAGTGGACGAATACATCAACAACGTGCCCGAACATCTGCGCAAGGATTGGCCAGAGCTGTTCAAACTGTCGGCTGGCGGAACCCGTGCGCTGCTCGAAAAGGGCTCGGACAAGTTCAACTGGAAAGACCGCTGGAAAGGTTGGGCTGTCCCCACCCAAACCGACGGCCCATTGCGTCGCGGGATTGGCGTTGGAACCGGCGCTCATGTCTGCGGTGTGGAATTTGAAGGCGCGTCAAACTCCATGGTTCGGATGAACCCCGATGGCTCGGCCAAGGTGCATTGCGCTGTGGGGCGTCAGGGCGCCGGGGCCGAAACCACCCAGTGCCATGGTCGTTGCCGAGGAACTGGGCCTGACGCTTGATCAAGTCGCCATCGAAACCGGCGATACAGACAGCTGCCCATGGAACCACGGCTCGCTGGCGTCCTCGACCATGTACCGCACCGGCTGGGCCAGCCGCGAGGCTGCCCGTGACGTCAAGAACCAGCTTCTGACCATCGCCGCACGCGAGTTTTTTGATGGCGTCGATCCATCCGAATTGGACGTAGAAAACGGCGAGGTCATTCACCGCGATCCCGGCAAGCACAACCAGCGGATTCCGTTTTCCGACGTGCTGAACGAGCTGCGCTCGGACACGCTGGGACAGACGTCTTCGATCACTGGCAGCCCACGGGTACCGATGCCGCCTTCGACCACTTTTGCACGTCAGTTCGGCGCGCAATTCTGCGAGGTCGAGGTCGACATCGAAACCGGCCAGATCAAACTGATCGATTTTCTGTGTGTTCAGGACAGCGGCACGGTGGTGAACCCTCAAGTGCTCAAGAACCAGATCATTGGTGCTGCGATCTGCGGATCCGGCTTTGCGATCTATGAACACATGATCTTTGACCAGGAAACAGGTGCGCTGAAGAACGGCAATCTGCTCGACTACAAGCTTTTACGCTGTGCCGACTTCCCGCATGACGCCGAGGTTCTGTTTGTCGAAGATCCCGATCCTGTTGGCCCCTTTGGCGCCCGCGGTGCCGGGGAATCCCCGATTGCCGCAGGCATCGCGGCGGTTGCCCAAGCTGTCTACAACGCAATTGGGGTTTGGGTCGACATGCCAATGACACCCGAGCGCGTGGTTGCCGCCATCAAGGCCAACGCGTCCTGATCGGCCAAGTCTTCAAAGCGGGGTCTGCTCCTCTTCCCTTCCACCCCAATGCTTTGATCGGCACCCGTTCAGAAATGAGCGGGTGCTGTTTTGCTCAGATACGTCTTAGGATCAAGTTTCACAGCCGACTATTGAAAGGCCCATTGAAGGCACTGCCAATCAAAACAGGTCGACGCGATGCGGAAGGGACGGCCCACTTTCTGCATTTCGGTTGGTTCCACCCCATGCACTGCACGTCAATCTGCGGGCAGGAAACACCCACCCTGCTCAGGGTCCTGGAACGCGATAAACCGGGCGGCGATGCCAAAACTGGTGACGTCAATGTGCGGCGTGGGTTGCGCTAGGCCGCAACCGTCATGATGAATCACAGTCGATCAAAATGGTTGGGAACACGAGCCCTTAAGCTTGCACAACGACGTGGTCAGGCAATTGAAATTTCGGCCCCTAATTTTTTGCCCCATTATCGGCGATTTCGATCAGATGCCTAATGTGGCGCGCAAAATACCACGTTGCTGGAACACCAATCACACAGCCCAAAAGGATAGACCATCCAGTCGACAGCACGGGAGCACCCACCCAGCTAAAGATCAAGGACGCAAAGAACACGTTCACGGCTGCGGCCCCGGCACCAAATGGATACAGGGCCAACGTGATCTTAATAACGGACCAACTTTGTTGCTTCATCGCCTGGCAACCAAAAGCTGCACCGCAATCAGTGCAAGAACCAACGCAATACTGCCAAGCGCAAACCAGAGCTCTGCCGTAGCGGACTGGGCCTGTGGTATTGGACGGTCGAAGGTTTCCGACCAGACCGGTGTTGCGACAGCAAAAAAGAAAATGGCGAAACGTAGCATGTCAGGTTTCCTTCGTCAGGGTTCGGTAAATTTCTGGCAGGGCGCGGGTCAGCCGCTCGGGGTTGGGCAGCAGTGTAAAACCGCCACGGCCGAAGATGCGGGCGAACCAGTCCTGGCCATCTTCATCAATGATGACGCCGTGCAGGCTCAGCCCATTGCGCCGCGCTTCGCGCACAGCCATGTGGCTGTCCTCGATGCCGTGCTGGCCCTCGTAGTGGTCCAGATCGTTGGGCTTGCCGTCGGTCAGGATGATCAACAGCTTGTGGGCCGAGGGTTCATCAGCCAGTTGCGCGCTGACGTGGCGGATCGCGGTGCCCAGGCGAGTATAATGGCCGGGACGCAAGGCGCCGATGTTGGCGGCGGTTTCGGCGTTCAGTGGTGTGTCAAAGGGTTTGCACTTGGTCAGAAACACCCGATCGCGCCTGAGCGATGAAAAACCCCAGATGCCGAACCGATCCCCAGCAGCATCGATGCCGGCTGGCCAGCGCTGCCATGGCTTCGCGCGCCACTTCGATAACGGATGTGTCCCCAATAGCGGCTTCAGTCGAGCGGGAATTGTCGATTAGAAAGGCCACGGATAGGTCACGTTCAGTTTGCCGCAATTCCTGCCAGATGCGGTCAGAGCCGCGTCCATTGGCCATTAGATCGGCCCGTGACGTCAACAAGGCATCCAAATCCAATTCGGATCCGTCGACTTGCCTAGGTTGCAGGATACGGCGGGGGCGCAGTGCCTCGAATTGGCGCCTCACTTCGCGTACACGGCGTTCGTTGGGTTGGAACGGATGCGTGTCGTCCGGCTGTGCCGGCGCTTCGAGCACGCGGCAATGCCCATCCATGTAGCTGCGCGAGCGGTGGTTCCATTCCGGGTAAGTGAATTCACCCGCCAGCGCTTCGTGATCGGCATCGGCGGGCGACAGATCCAGATGCAATCGCAGACGCGTTGCGGCTTTGCGGTCGTGTTTGGACAGGGTGATCTGGTCCTGATCGTCCGCCGCTTTCTGGGCGTTTTCGTCGTCGTCATCATCGACACTGCGGTTGATGTTCATCGACTCGACCCAAGACAGGATCGATTCAAAACGGTGGATGATAAAGCTGTCCTTGCGGTTCTGTTGGTCCTGATCCTTGCGTTCACCCAGCTTACGATTTGTGTGTGCCGCATTGGGAGGCGGAGCGACAGGATCGGCCTGCTCGTCTGTGGCCGCAGCGCCGGACCCCGGTCTGGCGTACTTCAGCCAGATAGGGACCGGAGCAAAGGGTTTGTAGCCGCGCGGAGTATCACCTGTTTGGAGTGCTGAGGAAAAACCACATAGCTGATCACAAACGGCCTTTTCGATTTCGGCCTCCAAACCTGACCGGATCACTTGGGGTCGCGAACCTGTGCAGTGTTGCGCCATTTCAGCATAGGCCTGGCGCAACCCCGGACATTGTTTGAACGCCACATCAGCGGCGTGGGCGTTTGCCTGTATTTGCGCCACGTCTAAGGCGGGACCAGCCTCGGGGAGGTTCAATTCGGTCAGCTGACTGACCGCGGCCTGAGCCGTCAGCCAGAAATATGCGGCCCGGTTCAGGCGTGCCTCGGGGAAAGCGGCGATGGCGGGTGGCAAAGACAGCCGCTCGCCATCATAACTTGCCACCCATTCCCGGTCTCGTTCCGCCCCCAAACTGCGACGCATGGGACGGCGGTGGCGCACCAGTGTGGCCGGGGCCTCGGCCAGTTCGACGCCTTTAGCGCCCCCCAGGGCCCGAAACAGCACGGAAAGGCTTGAACGGACCGAGGCAAGTGTCACCGCCGCCTGCGGGTGACTCTCGCCCAAGGCGATGCCACTGGCCATGTCATGCCAGAGGTTGCCTACCGCCTCTTCGGGCTCCATCAGATCCAGAAATCGCATGGGCCTATCCGTAAATGGTGGCAACCAGATCGCGCAGCGCCTGCTGCATGTCCGGTTCATCCGTCAGCGGCTCAACGATGGCAGCCTCAATCGCTTGGGTGACGCCCATTCCGCCAGCCATCAGGGTGGCGGCATAGATCAGCAGACGGGTTGAAACGCCTTCTTCCAGGTCCATGCCCGACAGCTCGCGGATATGCCCGCCAAGCCGAACCAAGGGCGCAACGCGGCCCGGCTCCAACCGGCTTTCCTGCGCGACAATCGCGATCTCGGTCTCTTCGCGGGGAAAGTCAAAGGACGCCGACAGAAACCGCTGCCGGGTGGAGGGTTTCAGACGTTTGAGCACATTCTGATAGCCGGGGTTGTAAGAGGCCACCAGCATGAACTCGCTCGGTGCAACCAACTCTTCACCCGTGCGGTCGATCATCAGCGTGCGCCGTGTGTCCGTCAGCGGGTGCAGGACCACGGTGACGTCCTTGCGCGCCTCGACCACTTCATCAAGGTAACAGATACCGCCTTCGCGCACGGCACGTGTAAGCGGGCCATCGACCCAGACGGTTTCGCCGCCCTTGAGCAAATAGCGCCCGATCAAGTCCGCCGCCGACAGATCGTCATGGCAAGCCACGGTGTAAAGCGGTTTACCCAGTTTCGCTGCCATATGTTCGACAAAGCGGGTTTTGCCGCAGCCGGTCGGCCCCTTCAGAAGAAGGGGCAAACCATTGTCATAAGCCGTCTCGAACAGCTCACACTCGCGCGCGACAGGCTGATAATACGGCAAGGTGGGGGAGATTGCATGTTCATACCTTACTCTCCTGGAACCGAACTTGCGTCACCGGGGGCAATGACTTCGTCTTTGCGAACAACAAGCATTGCGTAGATGAAGAGCAGCGCCCCGATCACCACGGCGGCACCCGCGCCGAACCGCATCAGATAGAACACCGACAGGCTGTCCTGCACGTCCATGTAGTAGTCACCGACCACCCGCTGCATGTGGGTCTGGATGGTTCCCGCAAAGGTCAGGACAAAGGTCATGAACGCCATGCCACCCGTCATCAGCCAGAACGAGGCCATGTTCAGCACTTGATTGTACGGCATCCGCCCGCGCAGCATCGGCATTGCGTAAGTAAACATCGCCAGGTTCAGCGCCACATAAGCTCCGTAGAATGCCAGGTGACCGTGGGCCGCGGTGATCTGCGTGCCGTGGCTGTAGAAGTTCACCCCGTGCAACGTGTGCAGGAAGCCCCAGACACCGGCGCCAAAGAAGGCCACCGTTGATGCCCCCAGCGACCACAGAAGCGCGGCCTTGTTGGGGTGGTTCTTGCGGCCTTTCCAGACCATGACAAAGGCAAAGCTCATCATCAGGAAGAAGGGGATCACCTCAAGCGTCGAGAAGATGGAGCCGATCCACTGCCAGTAGCCCGGCAAACCGATCCAGTAGAAGTGGTGCCCGGTGCCAAGGATGCCGGAAAACAGCGCAGTGGCGACGATGACATAGAGCCATTTTTCCACCACTTCACGGTCCACACCGGTCAGTTTCAGCAGAAGGAAGGCCAGGATCGCGGCCATCACCAGTTCCCAGGTCGCCTCGACCCACAGGTGAACAACAAACCACCAGTACATCTTGTCCAGGCTCAGGTTGTCGGGGTTGATAAAGGCAAAGACCCACAACAGCGACAACAGCCACAGACCCATGAGCAACACGTTGGTGATCGCGGTTTTCTTACCCGCGAGAACCGTCATCGAGATGTTGAACAAGAAGATCAGCGCAGCAACAAGAATGCCGAACTTGACCCAGAGCGGTTGCTCAAGGAATTCACGCCCGCCGTGGATGCCCACGAGGTAGGATCCCACTGCGCCCAACGTGCCCACCAGCAGGATAATCAACTGGATATAGGCCAGTTTGACCGAATAGATCTCGCGTTCTGATTCCTCGGGTATCAGGAAGTATGCGGCCCCGAAGAAGCCCAGCAACAGCCAGACGATCAGCGCGTTGGTGTGGATCATGCGGATGATGTTGAATGGCAAAAGTTCAGACAGGAAATTGGGCGAGACATAGATCCAGCCTGCCAGCAGCCCGCCCAGCACTTGAATGCCAAACAGCGCAATGGCCGCCAGAAAGTAATAGAGCGCCACTTTTTGAGATTGATATTTCATGGTTTTTCTCCTTGCGCCCCTTAACCCGCGTCGTTGGGCGGCCAGCCCTGCGTGTCGGTTTGATCGGCCCAACGAAGGAACTCGGCCAAGCCGCGTGTCTCTTCTTCGGTCAGCTCAAAGAACGGCATTTGGCGACGACCTTCGATGCCGGTGGGCTGCGATTTCATCCAGCCATCCAGCGTCTCATAGGCGTCTTCCGGCGAATCCATCACGTCCCACCGGGTCATGACGTTGCCCAACTCGGGCGCGAAATAGGCGCCTTCGCCGTGCAGGCTGTGACAGTTGATGCAGGAATGGCGCTCCCAGACGTGTTTGCCCAACACGACCTCTTCGCTCAGTTCCATACCTGCGGTTGATTGGTTCACCACGTATCGGTGGCTGTGGACGGTCATCCCCACAAAGATCACGACAAAGAATATCGAGCCCCCGTAGAAGATGTTGCGCGCCCTCGATTTTGTTAAGATTTCAGCCATGCGTCGGCCTCCTTCACCTCGGGATGCCTATTGGTAGCCCGGGTAGTGAGGTCCAAATTTGCGCCAGCACAACGTTTGTCGCGGTTCAGTCTCTACGTTTAGGGGAAAGGAGCCGCGTATGCCCCGCCTAGATGACCCTGATCTGATGCTGTCGGACGTTTTGAGCCTGTGGCCACAAACCATTTCCGTCTTTTTACGTCATGGGATGCTGTGCGTGGGCTGCGTGGTCAATCCGTTCCACAGCATCACCGACGCTTGTCTCGAATACGATTTGGACGAACAGGAGTTTCTGGCCGAGCTTCAAAGCGCTATCGACAATTAGTTTTGAGACAATTCGACCAAAGCGTGAGGGTCACAAACTTTGATACGCTTGCGCTTACTCTCGACAATGCCTTGCTTTTCCCAAGCACTCAGCAACCGGCTGACCGTGTGCAGGGTGGTGGCTGTCAGCTCGGACAGGTCCTGGCGGGTGATAGGAAAGTTAATCTCGATCCCGTCATCGACCTTGCGCCCGGTTTGATTGATCAGGCGCAGCAGCGCATTGGCGACACGCTGTTCTACCTGTTGCGTGGCCAGTTCCACGATGCGCGTGTTCAGTTCGCCAACACGGTGGCCCACGGTCTTGTAGGTCTCGGTCGCAAAGCCGTCGTATTCCGCAACGAACGTGTCCCACAATCGCATCGGCCAGCTGAGCACGATGGATTCAGTCGCGGTTACCGCCGTGGCCGGATAGCTTTCGCGCCCGATGGCCTTGGCAATACCCAACAGCTGCCCGGATGGAATGTGCAGAGCTGTGACTTGCTCACCGGTCTGAGTGACACGGACGACGCGAACATATCCATCTAGCAGCATAAAGAACCGCTCGGCCCTCTCCCCCTCTTCAAAGATATGTGCACCTTCGTCGTAACGCCGCGAACTGGCCTGATCCAGAATGACGCGAATCTGGCGCCGCTCGAGTTTCGAAAACGGCGGCAGGTGCGTCAGCAGGCTTTCATCAAGCCGCGGCAGGATCTTCTTGGCATTCTCAGTCATTGCACTTCCGAATTGGCACATTCGCGGCAACAAAGCCAGTTCACTGCCAATCCCACCTTCCAAAAACGCCGGAAACCTTGCGCCAGCGCAAATTTCGTTTCGCACAACCCAATAGAGTCCAGCTCAAGAGATCAAAAATGGAAGGACAGACCGATGATCCGCGCAATTGCAACCGGAGCCGCCTTGGCCACAATGATGGTCGGCGCTGCCTTTGCGGAAACCTATGAGGTCAAGATGCTCAACAAGGGCGCCGACGGCGAGCGTATGGTTTTTGAGCCAGCGTTCATTCAGGCCGCACCAGGGGACACCATCAAGTTTCTGGCGAGTGACAAGGGCCACAACGCCGAGACCGGCAAAGGCCTGATCCCTGAAGGCGCCGAAGGCTTTAAAGGCAAGATAAACCAAGAGATTGAGGTCACCCTGGAAACCGAAGGTGTCTATGGCGTGATCTGCAAGCCGCACTACGCCATGGGCATGGTGATGACGATTGCCGTTGGCGACGTCCAGCCGCCCGAGGATTTCCTGGCAGGCCGCGTGCCGAAGAAAGCCAAGCAACGTTTTGAAGCCCAATTGGCAAACTTCTGATCCCTGTTTCGGCGGCAGGATTAGGACCTGCCGCCCACATCCGACCCCAAGGAGGATAAAATGACCAAGTTCATCAACCCAGGCCTTATGAAAACAAGCCGCCGCAATGTGCTGCGCGGATCGGTTCTGGCCGGTGCCGCCGCGATGACCGGCGCCACCGCCATGGCTGCCCGACGCAGCCCCATGCCGCTCAAGGCGGATGCCGCGTCAAAGAACTTGCACAAGGCAGCCGCCGAGCAGACTGCAGACAGCACTGCGAAGCCTGCGGATCTGTCGGGCTATACCCGTGTGAAGCAGGAACTTGTTGCGCCGCCCTTTGCCCCTGAGCACGAGCAGATTGCCACCGGTGGCCCGAAGATCATCGAGATCACCATGGACACCACCGAACGTCTGATGGTGGTGGACGAAGACACCGGTGCATCCGTTTGGGCGTTGACCTACAACGGCTCGGTCCCCGGTCCGCTGATCATCTGCCATGAAGGCGATATGGTTGAGCTGACCCTGCGCAACCCCGAAGACAGCGTGATGGAGCACAACATCGACTTCCACGCATCGACCGGCGCTTTGGGCGGTGGTGGCCTGACCCACGTTTATCCGGGCGAGGAAACCGTGCTGCGCTGGAAAGCGACCAAGCCTGGCTGTTTCACCTATCACTGCGCACCTGGTGGGGCGATGATCCCTTATCACGTCACCCACGGAATGAACGGCGCAGTCATGGTGCTGCCGCGTGACGGTCTGAAAGACGCCGATGGCAACCCGCTGAAGTACGATAAGATCGCCTATATCGGCGAGCAGGACTACTACCTGCCGATGGACGAAAACGGCGAGTACAAAACTTATGAAGCCGCCGGTGACGACTATGCCGACAGCCTGGATGCGATGCGGACGCTGACACCCACGCACTCGGTGTTCAACGGCGCGGTTGGTGCTCTGACCGGCGAAAATGCGCTGAAGTTCAACGTTGGTGAGACGGTTCTGATGATCCACAACCAAGCCAACCGCGACACCCGCCCGCACCTGATCGGTGGTCACGGTAACTATGTCTGGGAAACCTCGTTCACGGACACACCCCAGACCGGCGTTGAAACCTGGTTTGTCCGGGGCGGATGTGCGGTTGCGGCGATGTACACCTTCGAACAGCCCGGCGTGTACGCCTATGTGAACCACAACCTGATCGAAGCGGCGCTGCTGGGTGCCACCGCACACTTCATCGTAGAAGGTGAGTGGGACAACAATCTGATGGAACAGGTCGTCGCTCCGCGTCCCTTTGCAACCTAAGACTGCTGGACGATAGACCATGAACGCCACCGCCATACACCTGACATCCACGAGGGGCAAAATTTGCCTGATGGGTGCCAGTGTGGCGGTGGTACTTTTGGCCGGGTGGACATGGCAGAACTATTCCTCGGTCCCAACACAGCCCATGCCTGACATGGCCGATCGCCTGATCGTTATGCCCGACGGCAAGGCACTCCAAGTTCAACGCTACGAGGTCACGGTGAACGAATGGAACCGTTGCCACGAGGACGGTGGCTGTATCCTGAAACTGCGCACCCGTCCTGGCCTTGATCCCGCGACAACACCAGCCACCGGTCTTAGCTACCTGGACGTCAATGAGTACCTGCAATGGTTCAACGCTGCGACAGGACATGAATTTCGCCTACCAACAATTGCGGAATGGGAACAAATGGCCAGCTCTGTATTACCGGAAGAGCCGGATCCAATTTTTACTGATCCTTCGCTGACCTGGGCCTCAGCCTATTTGACAGAGGGGATCGCGCCACGTGCACTGAAACCGCAGGGTAGTTTTTCCAGTACTCCCGAAGGAATAGCCGATCTGGATGGAAGTGTCTGGGAGTGGACACAGGATTGCTATGCCGGAAGCAACAGCGAAATCGATCCGGACCGGTGTCCGGCCTTCTTTGTCGGTGGGGAGCACCTGGCAGCGATACCTTTTCTGGTTCGTGACCCCGCACGTGGTGGATGTGCCGTAGGTTCGCCACCGGCTCATCTTGGAATGCGGCTGGTTTCAGACACGAGACCCAATAATTCATCGCCAGATCTTTGATCAAGAAACCAATGTTGCATGGTTCGACTGGCTTTTTGTTCTTCCTGGTGACTGATCTGGAATTCCCAATTGTCTTTCGTCAGTCAAGATCGAACCAAATAGATCGGCAACCATGTATCACATTGTGAACAGAGCTACCGCTGCCAAAGTCGGTAGAGCCGGTGCTCAAATCCTAGCGATATTCGCTGAAACAAAACAGACATACCATCATTCGTGCAAACCGCCTGAACGGTTTTTCTTTGTGAGTTGTGGTCGCTCTTGTCGGATAGACACCATCGCAAACATCAATCGGTATTCTGGACGCAACTCACCACACAATCAAAGTACCCAATGGACAAATAGCCAATGGATTCAGCGTTGTTCAACCCAGGGACCTTGGCTGTGAAGCGCGCTTTTTAGGGTTGCCAGCCAACGATCGTTTACCGCCTTCTCGCAACTTGCGAACGCGGCGCCTGAAGATTTGGGCAATGTCTGCAAACGGGCGCAGGTAGATGTAAAGTACATTCGATGGATGAGATTCAGTCGGCTGCAGACCGAACTTCAATACGGCATCCTGTTCGGACAAATGCAAGGAACCAAAGATCCAATCCCACACGGCCAATGCAACACCGAAATTCTTGTCATGATGTTCGCGTGCAATTGAGTGATGCACCTGATGTTGCGCCGGAGATATGAGAACATGTTCCAGCCACGGCCAATATCGAATTGCTATGTGTGAGTGCCGCAGGTTTGAGCCTGTGACGTGAAACACGAACGACATGACGTTGACGCCGAGCACTGTATAAAGATCAACCGCGCTCCCAAACAGAAAGAGGAAGACGGCCATTGTCGTTCCCTGCGCAACGGCACTGCGCAGACTGTAAAGCACCCCCTCCAAAGGGTGCGTTCGGTACACCGTTATCGGGGTCATGGTTTCCGCAGAGTGGTGGGTTTTATGAATGGCCCATAACAGTGGCCAACGGTGCATCCAGCGGTGCAACAGATACTTGGTAAAGTCATCAACCACAAAAATGGTCAGCGTGAACAGTGCTACGATCACGCCTGCTGGGGCTTCAGAGAAAACCCCTCGCTGTAAAAAGCTCAGATCATGAAGTGCGTAATACAAGGCTGTCGCGATTGCCAGCTGTGTGACCAGCAAGGGCGAGATGAACATCGTGAATGCACGGTTGATGAGGAAGATCTTGTAGTCCGCCTTGGCCGACGGCGAAAATAGGATTTTGCGATCAAATACCTGCTGAAATGCCCGCCGGATTGAAGATTTCCGGACTGCAACCAACCAAACGAACGCGATCAGAACCGTCAAAAACAGATACCCCAAAAAGACGCGCTTCTTGGGGTTGCTGAAGTCTGCCAGAACAGACCCTATATAGTCGACAAGATCCAAAGTATGCCTTTCGGCTGAGAATGCCCGGCGATGCTGAGTTCATCACCGGGCACGGATCGGAAGATCCTTAGTCGTTTTCGGCCGAGGCGTTTTCGCCCAACTTGTCGGCCAGCGCAGCCAGATCTGCAGTCGCATCGTTGGCGCGAGATTCGATTCCAAAGGTATCGATCAACAGTTTCTGCACCTTCAGCATGTTGACCTGATAATCATCCATCGACATTTCGCGACCGCGCACAAAATTACCATCCGCGTCTATATCGGACACCATCTTGCCATCCGGCATGGCAGGGCCGAAACCGATCAGCCAGTTCATGTCAATCGCTGCAGCGCCCAGATTGTTCTTGCCCGACTGAAGCGCCATCGAGAAGCCTTTGAGCTCACCCCAGTGCTTGACATAGTTGCGCAGTGCCTTGTCGGTGTCCTCGCCCGATTTGATCTTGTTGATATCCGTGTAAACCGAACCGGCATATTTGAACGTGGCTTCGGCCAGTGTCTTTTCCCAGTTGGTTTCGATGATATCAGCATAGTTCTTGAGCTGCAGGCGCTGCTCGTCTGTCAGCGCCTCACCATTGGCCGAGGTAATCAATGCGCGACCATCACGGAAAGCATTGAAAATGGTGGCCATGTACTGGGTGTTCTTGTTGCCACCTTTGTCAGCACCGGCCGCGTAGTAGGCCGGACCGAAAACCATTTCGGTTTTCAGGTCGATCACACCATCGCCATTTGCATCAGCTGCGGCCATATCCTTTTGCTTGGACACTCCATAGTTCTGCTCAGGCGACAGAGTTACCGAATGAGCTGCGGCGCCAAAATAGCCAAACGCCTCATCCCAGGAATGTTCCTTGCCTGTATAATGCGCACCTTCTTTGTAAGGCTTGTCATTGGGTTTGTTGTCGGCTTCCAGCTTTTCGTCCAGATAGTTGTCTACCGCCTGGTTGTATGCCATTGCCCCAAGTGTAAACTTCGAGATCAACTGCCCCCAGTCCATGCCGTTCACCGGGTCGTAGCCTTGGTTCGAAGCAGCAGCCAAACTGATCATCTGCAGGGCGACATCAACACCGGACTGATTGCCCGGCCACGCTGTCATGGCACCCTTGTAGAACTTGCCGGAAATGTTTTTGCCGGACGAGATTTCGTTCACAGTCGATTGCATCACCGGGAATCCATCTTTGGACGCAGGAGCAATGATCGCAAGGTCTTCGTCCGAGCCATTGAAATAGGCGAGCATCAGAGCTTCGACTTCTGCAGCGTTATTGCCACCGTCACCCTTGGCGGCTGCTTTCTTCAGACTGTCATGCAGGACATGACGAGCGATTTGGCCTGAGTAAGAGACAGAGTTGGTTTTGTCGCCTTCGTAGCCTTTCACGGTGACAGGAAACGGACCATACGCCTGATCCGCGAATGCTGCGCCGCTGAACAATGTGGCAGCGAAAAGCGCCGTTGTGAGTTTAAGGTTGAACTTGGACATAGGGACCCTTCACATATTACCCGACAGAAGAAGTCGGAATTTTAGTTGACCGTTTAAGTCAACTAATCAGATAAATTGTCAAGCACCAACTTCAGCTGGTGGTCGGTTTTTGCGAATTTGGAGGTGAACCAAGCCGAGTCTGATCCTATCAATCGCATGCCCCCGAACAGCTCTGAAACAAGATTTGCCTTGGACGAGATCACGGACCTCGCCTAAAGGGCGTCCACCTATGTTGAAACTCCTGCAGAATGGGTGTCTTTGATTGAAACAACCTCTCGACGAACCGCACATGGTCTACGGCGTAGACAAATGGGGCAAAGGCCTGATTGTGGTGACCGACGAGGGGGATATCGGGCTACGGAATCCGCTGGCCCCCGACGCACCCGCCGTCAGCCTGCCCGGTATCCTTAGTGATCTGGACGAGCGCGGGATCAAATCACCCATGGTGCTGAGGGTTAGCTCATATCTTGAGCACGAGATCGCACAGATCAACGACAGCTTTGCCAGCGCCATCGCACGCACCGGCTATCAGGGTGCTTATCGCGGCGTCTTTCCCATCAAGGTGAACCAGCAGGCTCAGGTCATCGACCGGATTGTCGAGTTCGGCCACAAATACAACTATGGGCTCGAGGCCGGGTCCAAGCCCGAATTGGTCATCGCTCTGGCTCACCGACTGGCCAAGGACGCGCTGATAGTCTGCAACGGTGTCAAGGATGCCGAGTTCATCCAGCTGGCGATCCTGTCGCGCAAATTGGGCTTCAACACAGTGATCGTGCTGGAAAGCCCGAAAGAGGCCGACACCGTGATCGAGGTCTACAAGGAGCTCGGGATCGAACCTTTGTTGGGCGTTCGTGTGAAGCTCACCAACCAGATCAGCGGCAAATGGGAAGAAAGCTCGGGCGACCGCTCGGCTTTTGGGATGAACACCGATCAACTGGTCGCCGTAGTAGACAAGTTGCGGGATGCGGGGTTGCTTCAGTGCCTCAAGCTGCAGCATTCCCATCTGGGCAGCCAGGTGCAGGACGTCAACGACGTGCGTCGCGCTGTCGGAGAAGCATGTCGGTACTACACCGAGCTGACCGCCGAAGGTGTAGCTCTGACCCACCTGGATCTGGGTGGCGGCATGGGTGTGGACTATACCGGCGAGAAAAAAGCGGCGGAAAACTCGATCAATTACACGGTAGCAGAATACTGCGCCAATGTGGTTGAAACCGTGCTCTATGCGATGGACGAGGCCGAAGTGGATCACCCCACGCTGGTGACTGAAAGCGGGCGGGCCGTGGTCGCCACATCCTCGATGCTATTGTTCAACGTGCTGGAAAGCACGCTCTATGACGCGCCCTCTGCCCCCGAGGTTGAGGCCGATGATCACCATCTGGTTTCGGACTTGGCGGCGGTTGGCGGCTATCTCAAACCCGAGCGTCTTCAGGAATGCTGGAACGACGCCACATTCTATCGCAACGAACTGCGCGCGCTGTTCCGGCGAGGCTATATCGACCTGCGCCAGATGGCCCGGGCCGAGCGCATCTACCTGAACCTGATGGCCGGCATCAAGGCGCTGGTGGCCGCACAAGAGGGTGAGACAGATGTGGATGATCAGCTAGAAAAGCTGGCCGACATCTATCACTGCAACTTTTCCCTGTTCCAATCGCTGCCCGACAGTTGGGCCATCGGTCAGTTGCACCCGATCGCGCCCCTGCAGATGCTGAACCAAACGCCCGACCGACGCGCAGTTCTGTCTGACATCACCTGCGACAGCGACGGCAAGGTCGACAAGTTCATTCTGGCCGATGGCGTGTCACCCTCGTTGCCGGTTCATTCACTGCCCGAGGATCAACCATATTACCTGGGCGTCTTCTTTGTCGGTGCCTATCAGGAAACGCTCGGCGATCTGCACAATCTGTTTGGTGACACCAACGTCGTCACCATCGACTTGCGCGCGGACGGCGGGTTCGACCTGCTGCATGAACAAGAGGGCGATACAATCAGCCAGGTCATGTCCTATGTCGAATTCGACCCGACCGATTGCGTCGCCGCCTTCCGCAAGCTCGTTGACGGCGCGATTTCCGCCGGTACGCTGAAAGCCAGCGAACGCAAGCTGATCATTGGTGCTTATCGCGACAGCATCAACGGCTATACTTACTACGAATAACCCCCATCCAGAGGAGATTTGCGCATGGGTAAGACACTGGTTGTCGGTGCAGGAGGCGTATCCCACGCCGCAGTGCACAAAATGGCGATGAACAGCGACATCTTTACCGAGATTACGCTGGCGAGCCGAACCAAGTCGAAATGCGATGCGATCGCTGCCGCTGTCAAAGAGCGCGTGGGTGTCGAGATCAAGACCGCCGAACTGGACGCCTATAAGGTGGCCGACACGGTTGCGCTGATCAAGGAAACGGGGGCCGAGCTGCTGGTCAACCTGGCCCTGCCCTATCAGGATCTCGTGCTGATGGATGCCTGCTTGGAAGCGGGCTGTCACTATCTGGACACCGCGAATTACGAGCCCGAGGATGTGGCCAAATTCGAATACCACTGGCAGTGGGCCTATCAGGACCGCTTCAAAGAGGCTGGCCTGACTGCGATCCTAGGTTCGGGTTTTGATCCCGGCGTGACAAGCGTGTTCGCAACTTGGTTGAAGAAACACAAGCTGGACACCATCCGCCAGATCGACGTGCTGGATGCCAACGGTGGCTCCAACGATCAGGAATTCGCCACCAACTTCAACCCGGAAATCAACCTGCGCGAGGTTCTGGCCGAGGTGCGTCATTGGGAAAACGGCGAATGGAAAACCAGCCCTGCCATGACCACCAAGGTTGAGTTCGACTTCCCGGCCATCGGCAACAAAAACATGTACCAGATGTATCACGAGGAATTGGAGAGCCTGACCACCCACTTCCCCGAGATCGAACGCGCCCGTTTCTGGATGACCTTTGGCGATGCCTACATCATGCACGCCAAAGTGCTGGAAAACGTCGGCATGACCCGCATCGACCCGGTGATGCACGACGGCAAGGAAATCATCCCGATTCAGTTCCTGAAAACCCTGCTGCCCGATCCCGGCGATTTGGGTGCAGAAACCAAGGGCAAGGCCTGCATCGGTGACATTGCCACAGGTCAGGCCAAGGATGGCTCGGGCGAGAAGACCTATTACATCTACAACATCTGCGACCACGAAGAATGCTATGCCGAGGTCGGCAGCCAGGCGGTCAGCTACACCACCGGCGTTCCCGCCATGATCGGTGCGGCGCAGGTGCTGAAAGGCAACTGGAAAGAGCCCGGCGTCTGGAACATGGAACAGCTGGATCCTGACAACTTCATGGACATGCTCAATGAGCACGGCCTGCCCTGGCAAGTTCACGAGTTGGACGGCCCGGTCGAGTTCTAAATCTCAGCCGCTATCTACAAAAAAGGGAGCGTCTAGAAACAATGTCGTCAGATCAGCAAATGCTCATTCTGATCGGATTGATGTTTGGAACCTATACGCTCCTTCTTTTCGCTTCCAAGCGCTACAGGACAGACACGGTCAAAATGTTTCGCTTGGAAAAATCCAGCGTTCGAGTGGCAGTGGAAAACCCTGCCGCTCTCATCGCCCATATGCTGTCATTGATAGTGCCACTTTGGGTAATGGGCCTTCTCTGATAATGCGTTAAATCCGCAGGCCACCGGCTAGAATGAAAGGGAATGGATTGTCATGACAGACATGATGACCACACAGGCTGGCGACGCCGGAGCCTTCCGCAACTTCGACCTCAAACGCGTCCCCTCGCCCTGCTTCGTCGTCGACGAAAAGGCCATTGAACTCAACCTTTCGATCCTGTCAGAAGTCGCAGAACGCTCCGGCGCCCATGTCCTGAGCGCGCTCAAGGCGTTCTCGATGTTCGCCCTTGCCCCGCTGGTGCGCCAACATCTGGGCGGCACCTGCGCATCCGGCATCTATGAAGCCCGCCTGGGCCGCGAGGAATACGGCGGCGAGGTAGCGACCTTCTGCGCAGGCTACAAAGACAGCGACATAGACGAAATCCTGTCCCTGTCGGACCACATAATCTTCAACAGCCCAGCGCAAAAAGACCGTTTTCTGGCCAAAGCCCAAGCCGCAGGCGTACAGATAGGCTTGCGTATCAATCCTGAACACTCCGAGGGCGAGATTCCGAAATACGACCCCTGCGCCCCCTGCTCGCGACTGGGAACGCCTGTTTCGCAACTCACGCCCGAAATCATGCAGGGCGTCGATGGCCTGCACATGCACACGCTGTGCGAACAAGGCTTTGAACCGCTCGCTCGCACATGGGAAGCGGTTGCCCCAAAGCTCGCGCCCTATCTGCCCGACCTCAAATGGCTCAACTTCGGCGGCGGCCACCACATCACACGCGATGACTATGACCGCGACGCTCTGGTCGATTTCATCAAATCCATCCGCGAGACACACGGCGTTGAGGTCTATCTGGAGCCTGGCGAGGCAGTGGCGCTCGACGCAGGCATCCTGGTGGGCGAAATCCTCGACCTGCCCACCAATGGCATGAACCTTGCAATCACCGACATCTCGGCCACGTGCCACATGCCCGACGTGATCGAAGCCCCCTATCGCCCTGCCCTGATGGACGAGACCGACGCAGGCCACACCTACCGATTGGGCGGGCCGTCCTGTTTGGCGGGCGACGTGATCGGTGATTACACGTGGGACCAGCCATTAGAGATCGGCCAGCGTTTTGCCTTCCTCGATCAGGCGCATTATTCGATGGTCAAGACAAACACCTTCAACGGTGTCCCCCTGCCCACAATCGCAGTGTGGAACAGCGAGACGGACGAGTTGGAGATCATCAAACAGTTCGGCTATGACGACTTCAAGGACCGCCTTTCTTAAGGATATGGGCATGAGCATTTTCCTCGACAGTGAACTGACCGACGCGGAGCGCACCGAAGCGGCCCGTTTCCGCGTGATCCCGGTGCCTTTGGAGCGCACGGTATCCTACGGCTCTGGCACCGCCAACGGCCCCGCTGCAATCATCGAGGCCAGCAACGAGTTGGAGCGCATAGTTGGCTCATCCGAACCCTGCGCCGACGGCATCTTCACCGAAACCCCGCTCGATTGTGACGGTCCTCTACCGCACGTCATGGAACGTCTGGCACAGCGCACCGAAGCCGCGATCAACGCGGGCAAAATCCCTGTCACTCTGGGCGGCGAGCATTCCCTGTCTTACGGCGCCGTTACTGGCGTCGCCCGCGCGCTTGGCAAACCCATTGGCATCGTACAGATCGACGCCCATGCCGACCTGCGTGTGGCGTATCAGGGCGAAAGGCATTCCCACGCCAGCGTCATGCACCTGCTGGCCGAGGATGGGATAAAACTGGCCCAATTCGGCGTGCGTGCACTGTGCCAGCAAGAGGTCGACAGCCGCGCCTCTAATGGCATCTTCTTCAAAGACGCCGAAGAGCTGGTGACGCACAACACACACGCCGTCGACCTGCCGAATGACTTCCCCGAGCTGGTCTATGTCAGCTTTGACGTCGATGGCCTCGACCCCAGCCTGATGCCTGCCACCGGCACGCCGGTTCCCGGTGGCTTGGGTTATTATCAGGCGCTGCATCTGGTCGAGCACGCCCTCAAGGGCCGCAAATGCGTCGGTTTCGACGTCGTGGAACTCGCCCCAGATGGTAACGCCGCCTGGGACTTCACGACCGCCCAGATCGTCTATCGCTTGATGGCCGCCTGCACCTAACAACCCGCGGGCAACACCCATATTCTTCTCGTTTGAAATGTGACGGCGGAGTCGCGCTGCTACGGGGGCAGCGCCCCCTCTGCCGCCTCAAACCACGTCCAACGATACCTTGACCCGGTCCATCACGATCGAGGTTTTGAATCGGCTGATGTTGGATTGCTCAAAGAAATGCTCTTGAGTGAAGCGCTCGTATTCCTTGATGTCCGCCACAGTCAGGATCAGCACAAAATCCGCCTCGCCCGTAGTATAGTAACACTGCTGCACGCATTCCGCCGCCCGGATGCGCCGCTTGAAGGCATCCAACTGCGCCAGGTTTTCGCGCTCAAGAATGACTTCGACAATGATGGTCAACTCACGCCCAGCCTTCACGGGTGAGACCACTGCAATCTCGCGCTCGATCACCCCGGTTTCCCGCAGCTTTTTCAACCGCTTTTGCACCGCCGCGGGTGACAGCCCCACGTCCTGGCTGATCACCTCGGCGGTCAACCGCGCGTTGCTCTGCACCAGCTGCAGGATCTGTTTGTCTTTTTCATCCATGTTCCGAATTTCATATCAATTTAGCCAAATGGCAATTATTTTCGTCACTACCAAGACGAACTCTGACGCTCAAAAACCCGAACTTAGATGGATACTCGCAGCACCTACGCGGAGAACAAGACTATGCCCCCTCCCCCGACGATCTGATCACCCTTAGACGCAACTTTCACCGCTGCCCTGAATTGGGGTTTCAGGAGGAGCGCACCAAGGCCCGCGTTGCCGATCATCTGCGTGCACTTGGGCTTGAGGTACACGAGGGTGTGGGCGTAGTCGGTATCCTGCGCGCGGGCACCGGCAACCGCGCCATCGGATTGCGAGCCGACATGGATGCGCTGCCGATCACGGAAATCGCGGGCCCGGACTATGCATCTGAAACGCCCGGTGTCATGCACGCCTGCGGGCACGACGGACACATGACCATGTTGCTCGGCGCCGCCGAAACCCTAGCTGCCGATCCTGACTTTGACGGCACGGTCGTGTTCATCTTTCAACCCAATGAGGAGCACGGGCTGGGCGCACAGGCCATGATCGACGAAGGTGTGTTGGAGCGCTTCCCCATCGAAGAGGTTTATGCCATCCACAACCTCCCCGGCGCGCCGGTGGGTCAAGTGTCGACACGCCCCGGGCTGATCTGCTCATCCGAGAGCCTGTTTGAGCTGACCATCACCGGTCAGGGCGGCCACGCCTCAATGCCGCAAGCGGGCGTGGACGCGATTACGGTAGGGGCCGAGCTGGTCCAGGCCCTGCAAACTATCGTGGCGCGCAAACTGGCCCCTGGCGCAGGCGCGGTTGTTTCAGTTACCGAATTTCTGACCGACGGGCAGCGCAACGTGCTGCCTGGCCACGCAACGCTCAAGGGGGACGCGCGGGCGCGATCTCCACAGGACCGTGCCGAGATTGAGCGACACATGCGTCGGATCGCGACGGGCATCGCGCAGGCGCATGACGTGCAGATCAACGTCTCGTTCAACACCGAGTTTGTCGAGACCATCAATGCCCCCGGCCCGACCGAGGCCGTCGTTCAAGCCGCCCGCACGCAAGGTTTGGACACGATCCCTGACCGCACCCCGATGAGCTTTTCCGAGGATTTCGCCCATTTTGCGGCCGCCGTGCCCGGTTGCTTCCTGCTCTTGGGCAACGGAACCGAGGGGCGCAACGGCCAACCGCTGCATTCGGCGGATTATGATTTCAACGATGCCCTGCTGCCGATTGGCGCAAACTTATGGGCGCAGCTGGTCCGTGACCGGTTGCCACAACGACAGGACTGACCCCGATGACACCTTATCAATCCGCAACTTTGCACCACGTCCACCGCACCCCCGATGCAGGCGATGCCGCCACCCGCGTGCTGTCGGCCGAAGATTTCTCACGCGCCGTGGATGAGATCACAAGCTGGCCCGGTTATGCTGAAACGCCTTTGGCTTCCTTGGATGGATTGGCCAAGGAATTGGGTCTGGGCGCGATATACTACAAACACGAAGGCCCGCGGTTCGGCCTCGGCAGTTTCAAGGCACTTGGCGGGTCGTATGCCGCCATGCGCGTGTTGCAGCGCGTGTTGTCGGAACGTCTGGACACCGATGTGACACTCGCCGACATCAGTGCAGGCAAGTACCGCGATGACTGCGCCAAAATCACCCTCGTGTCGGCGACTGACGGCAACCATGGCCGCTCGCTCGCCTGGGGCTGCCAGCGCTTGGGTGCACCGTGCCGCATCTACATCCACGCCGAGGTCAGCGAAGGCCGCGCCATTGCAATGCGCGAGCTGGGGGCCGAGATCATCCGCATAACCGGCGATTATGACGACTCGGTCGCACTGGCCCGCGAAGAAGCCGAACAAAACGGCTGGTACGTGGTATCCGACACCTCGTGGCCCGGTTACACCGAACCACCGCGCGACGTGATGGCAGGTTATGGCGTGATGACGCGCGAGGCCTGCGAGGCGATGGATCAGGCCCCAACCCATGTGTTCCTGCAAGGCGGCGTCGGCGGTCTTGCGGCCTCAGTCGCGGCTGGATTGCGCCAGTATTGGGGAGCGGACAGCCCGCGTGTGGTCGTGGTTGAACCCGATTTGGCCGCTTGTCTTTATGAAAGCGCCAAGGCAGGGGCTGCCACAAATTTTGCCATCCAAGAAGAGACGATCATGGCAGGCCTGTCTTGCGGTGAGCCGTCCCCCATGGCGTGGGAGATCCTCAGCCAGGAGGCCAGCGACTACCTGACCATTCCCGACAGCATCGTCGCCCCCACCGTCCGCATGCTGGCCCGGCCCCAGAACGGCGAAGAGCCTATCGAAGCTCGGCGAAAGCGCAGTCGCCGGTCTAGCTGCCGTGGTTGCGGCGTGTCAGGCCACTGACCTCAAGGCTGCGCTTGGGCTCGATGAAACCTCGCGTGTGCTGCTCATCGGTTCCGAGGGTGTGACCGACCCTGAAATCTACGCCCGCATCATGGAGGGGCACGATGCCTGAAGCCCCCACACGCGGCTTTGAACAATCCGAGTTCGAAACCCGACTGACCAAGGCGCAGGCCCTTATGGCACAACAGGGTTTCGACGGCATCTTGCTGCTCAGCGAACCCGAAGTGCGCTACTTCAGCGGGTTTCAAACCTTGTTCTGGCAGAGTCCAACGCGACCATGGTTCCTGTATCTCCCCCTCAAGGGTGAGCCAGTCGCGGTGATCCCCGGCATCGGAGCCGACCTGATGGGGCGCACCTGGGTTCGCGACATTCGCACTTGGGACGCGCCAAATCCGGATGACGACGGAATTTCTCTGCTACTCGATCTGCTGGGACCCTTGAATGCCGCTGGTCAGACCTTGGGCATCTTGAAGGGCCACGAAACCGGCCTGCGGATGCCGCTCGGCGATTATGAACGCCTGATGGCGGGGCTGCCTGACATGTTCGTCAAAGATGCCACCGGCCTGATCCGCCAACTACGAATGGTGAAATCCGAAGCAGAGATCGCCAAGCTTGCCCACATCTGCGCCATCGGCTCGGACACGTTTGACTCTGCCTCAGAATTTGCCCGCGAGGGTACCCCGCTCGAGGACGTCTTTCGCGCCTTCCATGCGGCGTGCGCTGTCACTTGGCGCAGATGATGTACCCTATCTCGTGGGCGGTGCCGATCAGGGCGGCTATCACGATGTGATCTCTCCGCCGTCACGCCGTCCCTTGCAAGCGGGAGATATTCTGATGCTGGACACTGGCGCCACATTCGACGGCTATTTCTGCGACTTTGACCGCAACTTTGCCATCACCCGTGCCGACGATGCCTCGCACCGTGCCTATGACGTGCTCTGGCGCGCGACCGAGGCCGGACTAAACGCCGCCCGCCCTGGCACCAGCTGCCGTGACCTGTTCCACGCCATGCGCCAGGTGATCGCGGAACTGGACGACCAAGACGCCAATGTGGGCCGTCTGGGGCATGGTCTGGGCATGCAGTTGACCGAATGGCCCTCGCACGCGGAATTTGACGAAACCATCCTACAAGAGGGTATGGTGATCACGCTGGAACCATCGCTTGGCTACGGCGATGGCCGCACAATGGTGCACGAGGAAAATCTGGTGATCCAGAACGGTGCACCGCGCTTGCTGAGCCGTCGCGCTGCGCCCGAGTTGCCGGTGATCTGAGAGGGATGTGATGAAGCTGCCATTTGACACGGATGCGGGGATCGGGACGCGAGCCAATCTGGGCGTCGTAGTGCTGGAAACCGATGAAACGCTGGAACAGGAATTTGCGCGGATGACGCGCGAGCCGGGCGTGGCTCTCTATCACAATCGCATACCGATGGTGCCCGAAATCCGCCCTGAGACCCTGCAACAAATGGCAGCGGATCTTCCCGCCTCGGCCAGCCTGTTCCCGTCGTCGCTGCAGTTCGACGTAATCGGCTATGGCTGCACGTCAGCCGCGACAGTGATCGGGCCTGATGGGGTACGCGAGGCGATCCAATCCGCCCGCCCCGAGGCTCAGGTCACCGAGCCACTCAGTGCTATAATCGCGGCCTGCAAAGCGATAGACGCGACCCGCCTGGGTTTTGTCACGCCTTACCTTCCGCAGGTCTCGGCACAGATGCGCGACAAACTGGAACAGGCTGGAAACACCATCGCCAGCTTTGCCTCGTTCGAGGAAAGCGATGACCGCGTGGTGGCCCGGATCACGCCCAAGGCCATCCTGAGCGCCGTTGATGCCGTCACGCAGGATGCGGAGTGCGATGCGGTCGTGATCTCCTGCACAAACCTGCGTTGCCTCGACATTATCCCCGAGGCCGAGGTGCGGGCAGGAGTTCCGGTGATTTCCAGCAATCACGCCCTGGCCTGGCACATGCTGCGCCTGAGCGGCGTGGCGGACCAGCGCCCCGAATTCGGGCAGCTGTTTACTCGCTCTCTCTGATCTGCACGAAATCTGCTCATCTGCTGCGCGAGACCTGCACCCGCGTCTGTCATGACTGTCCCAAAGCCAACAAAAAGGGGCACGGAACATGACGCAAACACTGGAAATACGCGGACTTCCCGCATCGATCGCGCAAGACAGCTGGTGGCTAGAGGATACGTCTCCGCCAGAGCCCATGTGCAGTGGGGACAGCACACGCGTGCCCTGGTTGGCAGTACTGATCGGGCTGATCGCACTCGCGGACTTTCTTTTTTGACCACCCCAAGGGGTTGTCGCTGGTGATCTTTGCCGCGTCGATCCTTACCGCAACCTGGATACTGCGCAGACCAAAGGTAAACTGGTCCGGACCGTCGTCACTCCTGGCAGTCGCCAGTCTTCCCGTGATCGAACACCTGCAGGCGCTATCAGTCTTATTTCTGGCTTTGGGCCTCTTGGGCAGCCTTGCGTGGGTTGTTTTGGGGGACAGGGCAACGCTGGCCCAGATCGCGCGCACCGGTGGCCTCATCCTGCGTTCGGTGCCACTGCGGGGCGCGCGCGACCTTTGGAATGGGCGACATCGGGCCGCCGCCCCGCTCCCGCAACCGGGCGCGACCTCAAAGATCAATGCTGCCCTGCGCGCCTGGGGCTTTCCAATGGGCGGGCTGCTGATTCTTAGCGCCCTGCTGATTGAGGCAAATCCGATCTTGCTGCATTGGACAAACTCAATCCGGCTGAACAGTTTCGACCCGGAAAGAGCACTCAGCCGCCTGCTGTTCTGGATCGGTACGGCGCTATTGATTTGGCCCCTGATGGTCCCGCCGCTGGCGCAACGCCAGACCTATCCGCGCAAACCCGGGTCACTCTCGGGCTTCTTTCACCCAAGCACATGGGGCGTGAACAAAACCAGCACCGGCAACGCGCTGATCACCTTCAATGCGCTTCTGGCCGTGCAAACCGTGCTGGATGCCTTCTACCTTTGGGGCGGGGTCAGCCTGCCCGAGGGGATGAGCTATGCCACATACGCCCACCGGGGTGCTTATCCGCTTCTGATCACTGCGCTGTTGGCAGGTGCCTTTGCCTTGGTCACACGTCCACATCTGGGCGACAAGGGTTGGCTCAAACCGCTGCTGTTGCTGTGGTTGGCTCAGAACGTGGCGCTAGTGCTGTCTTCACTTCTGCGGCTTGAACTCTACACCTCGGTCTACGGTCTGACCTACCTTCGCGTGCACGCCGCAATCTGGATGGGCGTTGTTGCCATCGGGCTGGTTTTGGTCGCCTGGCAAATCTGGCACTCCAAATCCAACTTCTGGCTATTGACGCGCTGCGTTACCTTGGGCCTCGGTGTGCTGTACGCCTGTGCGTTCGTAAACTTCGCAGATCTGATCGTTCGCTCCAATCTGTCTCGCACAGACAATGTGGACACATATTACGCCTGTCAATTCGGCCCCATGGCCGCGGCTGCCCTACAAGACATCCCCGGATGTGATGTCCCTGCCCCGCAGATCGAAGGCTGGCGGGATTGGGGCTTTCGGAGCTGGCGGGTGCTGGGTAATCTCGCTGCCATGAACCCAGTCGTGGATCAAGCAGAGGTCAGTCATGAATATCCTCGTCGTTGATGACGACCCGCGACTTCGCGAGTTGCTGACGCTGACACTGAACCGCGCCGGTTATCAGGTCGCGACTGCCTCGAACGGGCAGCAGGCGCTGGTTTCAGCCACCCGCGACACCCCGGATCTGATCGTGCTGGATGTCGGTCTACCCGAGCTTGACGGGCTCGAGGTCTGCCGCCGCCTGCGACAAACCTCTGATGTGCCGATCCTGTTTCTGACCGCTCGCGATGACGAGATTGACCGCATTCTCGGGCTGGAGCTGGGGGCGGATGACTATGTCACCAAACCGTTCAGCCCGCGCGAGTTGGTGGCGCGGATCAAGACGATCCTGAAACGCAGCCAACGTTCGAATACGCCAACCATTCACCGCCACGGCGATCTGACACTGGACCCCGAGCGTCACCTGTGTGCGATAGGCGGAACACCCGTCACGCTGACCCGCACCGAGGCGCAAATCCTGCAAACTCTGCTCCAACGCCCGGACCATGTCATCACACGGTCGCAACTGACGGATGCCATCTATGGCGCGGGCAGCCCCGTGTCCGACCGCACGCTGGACAGCCACCTTCGCAACCTGCGCCGAAAACTGGCCGAGGCCGGTTGGAGCGACGGGGTGGAAACCGTGCATGGCGTTGGCCTGCGCCTGCGCCCGTGGCCAGTATGAGCCGCAAGTGGCGTCCCCCCTGTGGTTCGTTCTTGGCGGCGCGTTGACCGGAACTCTGGGGATGTCGCTGGCCGGGTTGGTGGTGCTGCGTTATTTGGGTCCCGAAATCGGCTTTCGCCCCGCAGCCGTGCTTTTGGCCATTGGGATCGGATTAGCCACTTTGGCCCTTGGCGTTCTGTTGGTGCGACTACTGCTGCGCCCGATTTCCGAGCTCTCGCAGAGGGCCGAAGCGGTGCGGTTAGGCCAATCAAAGGGCGCAGATCCGCTTGAACATTACGGCACACAGGAATTGCATCGCTTGGGGCAAAGCGTGCTGGACATGGCGCATGCCCTGCAACGGCGCGAAGCCTCTATTCGCACCTTCGCCGATCACGTCACACACGAGTTGAAAACACCGGTGTCTGCCATCCACGCCGCCGCCGAGCTTTTGGAGGATAACCCCGAATTGAACACCGAGGATCGGCAATTGGTGCACCAAATTCAGGGGGCAGCGCAGCAGATGCAGGATCAGCTGAGCGCCTTGCATCGTATCACGGCCGCGCGTGAACCCGCCTATCATGGCAGATGCAGGCTAAGCGATATCATGGATACCATTCGGGCCTCGCATACCGAACTCGACGTGACCACCTCTGGCGGTGACGTCGCTCTGCCATTGTCGGGCGAGGGACTTCGGATCGTACTGACACATCTGCTGGACAATGCCTCTCAGCACGGGGCCACTCAGATCACGCTAGAGGTCACGCAGGCAGATACAATTCCGTCAATGCAGATCGCGGACAACGGACCGGGCGTGTCACCCGGCAATCAAGCACATGTCTTTGAGCCGTTTTTCACGTCACGCCGGGATTCAGGCGGCACCGGCATGGGATTGCCGATCGTGCGCAACTTGTTGCAGGCTCATGGCGCAGAAATCGCACTGATCCCAACTGACAAGGGCGCGTGTTTCAACGTTTCTTTCTCGGATGGTCACCGGGTTTCCGACTGATAATGAAAACTTATTGAAACGATGACAATAAACAATTTTCTCCAATCCATTTTGTCCGCTAGGCTTTGAGTCGAAGCGTTGAAGTCGGATTGGCACACAGGCGTGTTTTTTCGTTCCAAACCAATCTGTTGAAGGTACTTGGCAGCTCTATTCTTACCTGAACCCTCGCGAAATCCGCGAGAATCGGCAGAATGGCCTGTTGAGTGTCTGTTTCAGCATTCACGCAGCGAATTTAGAATACAAAAGCCACGATCGGAGAGCAAAAATGGACGGAAACAACAGCGCAGGGAAATGCCCCGTGATGCACGGTGCCCCCGTGAACACGTCTCGAGGAGGAACTGGCAACCGCGACTGGTGGCCGAACCAATTGAACTTAAACATCCTGCATCAGCACTCGTCGAAGTCGAACCCGATGAACCCGGACTTCGATTATGCCGAAGCGTTCAAATCGCTCGACTTGCAGGCGCTCAAGGCCGATCTGACCGCCCTAATGACCGACAGTCAAGATTGGTGGCCTGCGGATTATGGTCACTATGGCGGCTTGTTCATTCGCATGGCGTGGCACAGTGCCGGTACCTATCGCACCGCCGACGGGCGTGGTGGTGGCTCGACCGGCAACCAGCGCTTTGCGCCGCTCAACAGCTGGCCGGACAACGGCAACCTGGACAAGGCGCGCCGTCTGCTGTGGCCGATCAAACAGAAGTACGGCAACAAAATCTCATGGGCTGACCTGATGATCCTGGCCGGGAACGTTGCCATCGAATCCATGGGCGGGCCGGTCTTTGGCTTTGCCGACGGTCGAGAAGACATCTGGGAGCCCGAGCAGGACATTTACTGGGGCGCAGAAAAGGAATGGCTGGCTACGTCTGACAAGGAAGACAGCCGCTATTCGGGTGAGCGTGATCTGGAAAACCCGCTGGCGGCGGTTCAGATGGGCCTGATCTACGTCAACCCCGAAGGCCCAGATGGCAACCCTGACCCGGTTCTGTCCGGCAACGACGTCATCGACACCTTTGGCCGTATGGCGATGAACCCCGAAGAGACCGTCGCGCTGGTTGCGGGTGGTCACACCTTCGGCAAAGCACATGGTGCAGGCGATCCCGATCTGGTTGGCGCCGAGCCCGAAGCCGCGTCCATCGAACAGATGGGTCTTGGCTGGAAAAACGGCCTTGGCACCGGCAAAGGTGGTGACACCACCACCAGCGGCGTTGAAGGCGCTTGGAAACCGAATCCGACAACTTGGGACAACGGCTATTTCGACGTGCTGTTTGGCTATGAGTGGGAGCTGGTGAAAAGCCCCGCAGGTGCCCAGCAATGGCAAGCCAAGGACGTCGCGCCCGAGCACATGGTTGTCGATGCACATGACACGTCAAAAAGCCATGCACCGATGATGACCACTGCCGACATGTCGCTGCGGATGCACCCCGACCTCGAGCCGATCTCGCGCCGGTTCCACGAAAACCCGGATCAGTTCGCCGACGCCTTTGCCCGCGCCTGGTTCAAGCTGACCCACCGCGACATGGGCCCACGCAGCCTGTACCTGGGCGACGATGTCCCGGCCGAAGAACTGCTGTGGCAGGACAACGTCCCTGCCGTCGACCACGATCTGGTGGATGCGGGCGATGTGGCCGCACTCAAGGAGCAGATCATGGCAACTGGCCTGTCGGTGTCGGAGCTGGTCTCGGCAGCCTGGGCGTCGGCCTCGACATTCCGTGGATCGGACAAGCGTGGTGGTGCCAACGGCGCACGCGTGCGTCTGGAGCCGCAAAAGGATTGGGAGGCCAACAACCCGGCGCAATTGGCCAAGGTCCTGTCGGCGCTTGAGGGCGTGCAATCCGCGTTCAACGGCGCGCAATCGGGCGGCAAGAAAGTGTCGCTGGCAGATCTGATCGTTCTGGGTGGCTCTGCCGCCATCGAACAGGCAGCCAAGGCTGCTGGTCACTCTGTCGAGGTGCCATTCGCAACCGGTCGTACCGACGCAAGCGCCGAGCAGACAGATGTTGAATCCGTCGCCGTGCTGGAACCCATCGCCGATGGTTTCCGCAACTACACCAAGGGCCGGTTCAGCGTCGCTGACGAGGAGCTGCTGGTCGACAAGGCACAGTTGCTGACCCTGACCGCACCAGAAATGACTGCGCTGATTGGTGGTATGCGCGTGCTCGACACCAACTGGGACGGCTCGGCACATGGCGTGCTGACCAACCGGCCCGGCCAACTGTCGAACGACTTCTTCGTCAACCTGCTGGACGCGGGCATCGAATGGTCTGCAGCAGACGAGGACAGCCGCGTCTTTGACGGCAAGGACCGCGCGTCGGGTCAGATCAAGTGGACCGGCACCCGTGCCGATCTGGTGTTCGGCTCCAACTCGCAACTGCGCGCCCTGGCCGAAGTCTATGGCTCCAGCGATGGCGAGGCTGCATTTGTTCAGCA
The DNA here is from genome assembly GCF_055693495.1 of Falsiruegeria sp. JB4-1. NCBI lineage: Bacteria > Pseudomonadati > Pseudomonadota > Alphaproteobacteria > Rhodobacterales > Roseobacteraceae > Falsiruegeria > Falsiruegeria sp. JB4-1. Next base: position 811,639 of record NZ_JBVFTZ010000001.1, on the reverse strand, counting down.
ATTCGTCGAGGCCTGGACCAAAGTGATGAATGCCGATCGCTTTGATGTAGCGTAAGAAAAACAGCCGGAACGCGATCAATTCGCGTTCCGGCAAAACTCAGCCCGGCATGGGCTTCTTTAGTTGCTTTTGATGTTCGTCTTAGTCAGACGTGTCACGGATCACGAAATGCTTGGTCGTGGTCTCGACAACCTCCCAAAAACCGCGAAAACCATCCGGGATCATGAAGCTGTCACCGGTTTTGAAGTCCTTGCGCGTTCCGTCCTCGTGGATCAGCGCGCAGTGGCCAGACACGATGTAGCAATACTCATCCTTGTCGGTGAACGCATGCCACTTGCCAGGTGTCGAGGTCCAAGTACCGGCCGACAGTTTGCCGTCGGGACTGGTGAAGTGCATGCCGACCTTGTGGTGCGGGTCGCCTTCAGTCACGCGATCTGGCAGGTCAGCAAGGCGGCGTTCGCTGCGCGAGGCAGGTTCGTCAAACAGGGAAATGACGTGGGTCATGGGTGTCGTCTCCTATCAGGAAAAAGGCCCCCGAAGGGGCCTGAGTTGGGGAGGTAATCAGATTACTTCGTCTTTGAGGTAGTACCAGACATAAGCCATCCGCTGACCCATTCGTCGGAACGGGGTCAATAGGCCGTGACTGGGCAAAGGGGAGGTGAAGATCGGCAGATTGAACGCTTCGTCTTTCTTGCCTGCCACCAGCTGAGCCATGCGACGGCCTGCCTGGGCCGAATACATCACGCCGTTACCGCCATATCCCATTGCATAGAAAATGCGTTGATTCGGGTCAGGCTGGAAAATGCGTGGCATCATGTCATGGCTCACGTCGACCCAACCCCACCAGGAATAATCCAGGTTGATGTCTTCAAGCGCAGGGAACTTGCGGGCCAGGTTGGCGCGCAGCATTTGCAGGTGCTTTTCGTTTTCCGCATCCCGCCCCGTCACAGCTGAACGCGAGCCAATCTGCACCCGGTTATCGGGCAGCAGGCGATAATAGTGGCGCAATGTGCGGGTGTCGGTCAGCGGTGACATGGTCTTGATGCCGCAATCATCAAGCTCGGACTGAGTCAGCGGGCGTGTCACCATAGAGTTCGACAGGATCGGCATCAGACGGTGCTTGGTCTTGGAATTCAGACCCGGAGGCGTGTAACCCGCTGTCGCCAGCGCAACGTTCTTGGCCTTGACGATGCCGCCCGGCGTACGGACGTGGTGAATGCCGTTCTTGGTCTCCCAACCCATCACGGGGCTACCGGTGTGGATTTTGACGCCCAGACGACGGGCCATGTTCACATAGCCGAATGCCAGCTTACCTGCGTGGATGCAGGTTCCGTCAGGCTCCCACATCGCACCATGGGATTCCTGATCGTTCACGTGCTCGGCGTGGAGTTCTTCCTTACCGATGATACGCGAGCCATAGCCAAAGGTGCTGTTGAGCAGGTCGCTTTCATTTTGCAGCCCTGCCATCACTTTTTCGCGGTGCGCGATGTAGTAGTGGCCACCTGTCTGCGGGTCGCAGTCGATGTCGTCGCTGGCAATCAGGTCATTGAACAGCTCAAACGCCTCGGACACTTCGCGATGCATGCCTTTGGCCACATCGACGCCCCAGCGTTTGATCCATTGCGACCGCTTGAGGCGGCCGGACGAGATCTGGGCCTGCCCGCCGTTGCGGGTCGAGCAGCCCCAGGCCACGGTGTTGGCTTCAAGGACCACGGCCTGAATGCCGTGCTCCTTGGCGAGGTGAATGGCGGTCGACAGGCCGGTATACCCCGACCCGACGATCACAACGTCGGCTTCCATGTCTCCTGACACAGGGCCATCATCAGCAGGCGGTGTACCCGCAGTACCAATCCAATAGGTCGGTGCATGATCACGGTTGTGTCCCGGGCCAGCGTCAATGATCGGATCGTATTTCGGATCATAGCTGGTTTTGGGCCAGTGACGAGGGATGCTGTTGTCCACCATTCTTAACTCCTCCGGTTAGTGTTCGCCGGTTTAGGCTTTGAACATCGGGCGCGACTTGCGCAGCGCCTGTTTCACGACGAGCATGCCGTCACGAACGGTGAACAGATCGGCGCCTTCGGCCTCGACCCGCATGCCGTCTGCATCGGTTCCCGAAAAAGTCCACTCGGACACAGCGCGATCACCGTGAACAAAGTGGCTGTGGTGATCCCAATGCGCGTCTTTCATGCTTAGCCCATACAGCCGAGAATGCGGCGGCGATGGCGGCTTTGCCTTCGACCTTGTTGCCGTATTTCTCGTCACCGCCGACAGTGTAGAACACACAGTCATCGGCGAAGTGGGTCATCACCCCGTCAATGTCATGACGGTTGAACGCGTCGAACGTATCGGCGAGGTCCTGCGCGGTCAGGGTTTTGGTCATTGCTTTGTTCCTTTGAGTTAAGCGTTTCGAGATCAGGTTGACGCGCAACATGATGTCGAAAGGCTTTCTGCCCTAGGGGGGCAAGGGCCACCCGCGCATTCGTTGGTGAATGCGCGGGCAGCCTTGGTTTATGGTCTCACCCGTCGTTGGGGTGAGGAACGATCAGGGTCGGGATGGCCGAGCGGCGCAAAACGCGCTTGGCCACGGTGCCCAGGAAGGTGTGCGAAAAGCCGTGGTCATGGGCGCCCAGCACGATGAGATCACAGCCCAGCTCTTGCGAACGACGCAGGATCACCTCGGCCGGGTGGCCGTCGGTTACTTCGATAGAAGCAACCTGATCCTTAATCTTGGCGTCGTCCCCTTCGAGCTTGGACCAGAAGTTGGCTTGCCGCTCGGCCAGAACCTTGCGCACCATTTCGTGGCGTCGCTCGATTGCGTTCTTGCGGCTTTCCTCGCTCATGATGAACATTTCCATCGTCACCTTGGCGTCGTCCGACAGGGGCTCGTTCACGTGCAACACGTGAATTTTGGCCCCGGTGCTTTGGGCCAACGCAGCAGCGTGGCGCAAAGCATATGTCGAGTTGTGCGACAGGTCGGTGGCAAACAGGATATGCGTAACCATTGGTTCCATCGAGTTATCCTTTCGAGGTTAATAGCCAAAGACGCGTGGCAACCACAGCGACAGTTCCGGGAAGAAGGCGATGATGAAAATCGCGATCGTGTTCACAGCTGCAAACGGCAGCGCGCGGAGCGAGATCTGTTCGATCGAGATATTCGAGATACCCGATGCGATGAACAGGTTTTCACCCAGTGGCGGTGTCTGGAAGCCAATACCCAGAGTACAGACCATCACCACACCAAAGTGGATCGGGTCGATGCCCACCGAATAGGCCACCGGCAACATCACCGGAACCAGGATCAGAATGGTCGCCAGTGTCTCCATGAACATGCCCACGAAGAGCAAGAAGAAGATGATCAGCGCCCAGATAACATAGAGGTTTTGGGTGAAGCTCAGCATCGAGTCCGCGATGATCGCCGGGATCTGGTTTTCAACCAGCAGACGGCCGAACACGGTTGCAGTGAACAGGATCAGCAGAACACGACCTGTCAGCCAAGTGGTGGCTTCCAGCGCCTGGAACAGCTTGGCCCAGGTGATTTCGCGATAGATGACCACGCCCACAAACAGGGTGTAGAAGATCGCGACAATCGCAGCCTCGGTCGGGGTGAAGAAGCCGGTATAGATACCGCCCAGGATCACCATCGGTGCCATCAACGACCAGAACCCACGGTACATCTCGCAGCCGATGTTCTTGGCGGACCAACCTTCAGCCGAACCGCTGTAGCCGCGTTTTTTCGACATGAAGTAGTTCAGCGTCAGGATCGAGACCCGCAATCAGGAAGGCCGGGATGAACCCTGCGATGAACAGCTTCGAGATCGAAACCGACTGGAAGGTGCCGAATTTCTCGACCGCTTCAGGTGGTGCGGTAAAGCCAAGCGCGGCAATGCCGAAGATAACCATCGGGATCGAAGGCGGGATGATGATGCCCAGACCGCCCGAGGATGCGGTGATGGCCGATGCATAGCCACGCTCGTACCCACGATCGATCATCGCCGGGATCATCAGCATGCCCACGGCAGCTGTTGTTGCCGGGCCTGAGCCAGAGATCGCGCCGAAGAACAAGCAAGCCATCACGGTCGCGGCCGAGATGCCGCCGGTGAATGGGCCCGCCAAACTTTCGGCCACGTTGATCAGGCGTTTTGAGATACCGGCGGCCTCCATCAAGGCACCAGCAAGGATAAAGGCGGGCAGCGCCATCAGCGGGAAGGATCCGACCGAGGTAAAGGCGATCTGCACGAATTTGATCGGGTTCTCATCCAGATAGATGAACGAGATCAGCGATGCACAGCCAAGCGCGACCGTGATGGGCGCACCGATGAGCAACAAGAACAGGAAGGTTCCAAACAGGATGCTTACGATTTCAGATTCCATGACTACTCCCTCCTAATTATTTGGATTTCGCTGCGTCTGTGGCAGCTTTGATTTCGTCGAGGTCGATCTGATCGGGGTCAGCGATTTCTTCGCCCTTGATCAACTTGCGATAGTTCACCTGCAGAACACGGATGGTCATCAGCGTGAACGCGAAGGGCAGCACCATGTAGATGTACTTCATCTCGATGCCCAAGGTCTGGGATTTCCAGAACTTGTTCATCTTGTTGAAGACGAAATCGGAGGCCAGGTAGATGAAATAGACGTTGAAGAAGAGCCAAAAGATATCGGCAAATGCTTCGATGTATTTGATATATTTTCCGGGCAGGAACCTGAACTGGAAAGTCACCCGGTTGTGGGCACCTTTGAGCGCGGCATAACTGGCACCGAAGTAGACGAACCAGACGAACATGTAGACGGACAGTTCTTCGATCCAACTGAACGAGAAGCCGAATACTTCGCGGGCGATGATTTGTGTGAACAACAGGACGACAAAACCGGACAGTAGGATCCGGCAAATGATGCTCTCTATGTTGTCCAGGAATTTCCAGAACATTTCTTGTTACTCCTCCCTGAGAAAGGAAAGAGCGCGAGGATCGCGCTCTTTACCGGTCTTTTCTGCGGGGTCTTATTCGACCGGGTCGCGACCGATTTCGGCCAGAGCGGCATTCACTTTTTCGATGCCACCAACCGAGTCGTAGAATTTCGGCCAGACGGCTTCGGTTGCCAGTTTGATGAACTCTTCTTCGTTGTTCTCAGGATCAACGATTTCCATGCCACGCGACTGCAGCTCGGTTTTGATGGTCGATTCCTGATCGCGCAGGTACTGAGCCGAGAACTGAGTTGCAGCTTCGCCAGCGGCCAGAACAGCGGCTTGGTCATCAGCAGACATGCCCTGGAATACCGCTTCGGAAACAATCAGAGGCTCGATCGAGAAGAGGTAACGCAGGTTGGTGATGTAGGTCTGAACTTCGTCAAACTTCATCGCGTAGTTGGTGATGTAAGGGTTGTCCTGTCCATCAACAACTTTGGTCTGCAGACCAGCAAAGGTTTCCGACCATGCCATCGGCGTCGGGTTTACACCCCACGACTGGTATGTCGCGATCATGATTTCGTTCTTGGGGGTACGGATAACCAGGTCCGACAGGTCCGCAACCGATTTGACCGGGTGCTTGGAGTTGGTCAGAACGCGGAAGCCCGAATAGGCCCAGCCGATGATGCGAACGCCGGAATCGCGGATGGTGTTTGCCACCAGCTCTTCGCCGATCGGACCTTGGGTCAGCTTTTCAGCGTCTTCCAGGGACAAGATCATGTAGGGCAGAGTCAGCGTGCCAACGGTCGGCGAGAACGGCGTCACGTTGTTGATCGCGAGGATCGAGAAATCCAGAGTGCCGATCGCCGCTTCGTTCACGGTGTCCTGCTCGGAGCCCAGCTGGCCGTTCAGGAACAGAGTTGCAGTGTGATCTGTGCTTTCTTCCAGAGCAGCGATGAACGCTTTGCCCAGAGCTTCTTGTGTACCACCTGCGCCGTCACCAACAGCGATCTTGAAGTTTTTGGCGTCGGCGGCGCCAGCGGCCATGATCGCAGCCACAGAGACGGCGGCGGTCAGGGTGCTGAGCTTTTTGAAAAATGACATGGAGGTCCTCCCATTTGTCGATTTGTCCGAAGAGCGCGCTGGCGCGGGGAGAGATGAGCCAGTCCGATTCTGCTCCGGTGGAGGTCGTCTTAGGTTGTTTCATATGTTTCTTGAATGTAAACTTATTCGCGCAAAGTTTCACAAATAGCGAACATAGAATGGCAAAAAAATCTTTGGTTACCCGGATTGGCGACGCCGATCTGAGATTGTTGAGAATTTTCAAGGCGGTGGTGGACAGTGGCGGACTTTCCGCAGCGGAAACCGAACTCAATATCGGGCGTTCGACGATTTCAAAACACATCTCGGATCTGGAAACACGGCTGGAATTGTTGCTGTGTCATCGCGGGCCAGCCGGGTTTTCCCTCACCGAAGAAGGAACTCGCGTGCTTGAGGCCGCAGACGAACTGCTTTCGGCCGTCACCAAGTTTCGGGTGCAGGTTAACGAGATCAAGGAGAACTTGGCTAAGCACAGTCAGGGTCGCATTGTTTGATCTTTGCGCTTCCAATCCAGAGGCGTATGTTGCCCGATCCATCAGCAAGTTCAACGAAATCGCTCCGGCAGTGCAGGTTGAATTGTCACTTGAACCACCCACAGTTATTGAAAGCCAGGTGATCGAGGGAAAGCTTGACCTTGGGATCGTACCGCTGAACCGCCCATCGGAAAGCTTGGACTACAGCCCAATCTATGGCGAGCATATGTACATGTATTGTGGCATTGGGCATCCGTTTTTTGAAGCCAATCAAGACGACATCACGTTGGAGAATGTTCGGGACAGCAACTATGCAGGGATAAGCGTGAATTCACCCAATCTGCGAACAGGTCAGCAACTCAAGCTTCGTAGATCCGCCAAGGTTCAATCGGAACACGCACTGGCCATTCTGATCATGTCTGGGCGCTACATTGGTTTCTTGCCGGATCATTTGGCCGAACCTTTTCAGAAAAGAGGGGTAATGAGAGCGGTAAAACCGGACACTTTCCATTACCGAACCCAATTTGCGATCATAACCAGAAAGCGACCAGAGCCCACAAGAATAACCAAAGTCTTGAGGGAAACCCTCGTTGATGATCATCACCCGCAAAGCGCCTACTTGACCTGAAAGTGCAGTGAACTTGATCGCCCTGCTCAAATCTACTCTGTCCAGGTCAGTTTCCAGCTGATTTTGACTTTTTGCTCAGTGTCTTTGCACTTCCAATGCTTGGATGTTGCTAATTACTTTTTCGGCTGAGTTGGCGTGAGCAGCCTCGCCTCTTGGATGTGGTTGCCAATGCAATCTCGCTATTTTCGAGGTAGATCACCCAACAAATTCTTTTGAAAGTTATCGATGGTTCTCCATAAACTGTGAACAGCAACAGGGTTTACCGCACTTACCCAAGGAGACGCGTTGTGCAGCACACTGGCGAAAAAGACGGCCAGAAAACTACAGACGAAGACCACGTCAGTTTCGCTGACCTCATGGGGCTGACCCTGTCGTTCAACGGGCGGTTGGACATGCTGTGGCAGCGCGTTCTTTATACCCATGCCGCGATTGTCGGTGTCATGGTGTTCTTTGGGACAACAGAGCATCTGTTTGCGGTCCAGCGTCTGCTTGTTTTTTTGTTCTACACACTAAATTCCTTGATCACGATTTTTGCCTTTCGTGAAACCTATTCCGGCCTGCAAGCCGTCGTCGAGGATTTGCAAAGCTTCCCTCGGGCGCGGTCGTCGAGCAACTTGCAAGACTGGGTCATCCAGCGCAGTTATTCGCGTCACGCAAACCGGCGGATTATGGCGTTGGTTTTGATCTGGTTCGTTCTGGGGTATTTATTGGTCTATCCAATTTTGAATTTGAGGTGAAACGTTAAGGGTTACTGGAATGCTACGATCCTATTTGCTTTTCTTTATCTCAGTTTTGCTATGCAGCAGCGCTTCAGCACAGGCCGAAGGTTTCCACCGCTTTGACATTATGGACAATCAGGGGTTTGAGGCACCGCTGGTTGCCTATTCAATTGACGTGCCGCAGGGGTGGTCCGCGCGCGGTGAGGTTTTTTGGCAAAAGCCCTGCAGTTCCAGTGATGTGCTTGAATTGGTCGTGGAACTGACAGCGCCGGATGGGCGCACCGGATTTCGCATTCAGCCGGGGCATCGGGTGTTTTGGAATGATGTGGTCGTGCGTGGTTTTGACCAGCAGATTGCACAGATGATGCAAGCCCAGGTCCACGCTGATAGAAATCGCATGGCCAGCCAGTTTCGCGGCTCCAACTGTCATGTACAGATGGTGAATTCGGCAGATCAACTGTTCAATGGGGCCGTGCAACGTCCCTCGGATATGCAGGTTGTAGCGAAGCGGCCAAACACCGCCATGCAGGATAATTACCGCAAGATGTTTGCGGGTGTGGCCCAAGGGATGAAGGTGTTTTTTGACTCGAATGAGATCGAAATGACTTATTCTCCGTCAGGGCAACCCGTGATCGAAACCCTGTTTTTCAGCTGGTACATGTTCCAACTTGAACCGCTAGACCCGAATTTTGGCACCTTCTCGCAAACAACAACGATCGAACCGCTTCGCTCGATCCGCATAGCGCCTGAGCGCCGTGCCAGCGACGAAGAAACTTTGAAACACGTGTTATCCAGTTTTCAGGTCAACGCTGACTGGCAAACTCGGATGAATGCCTTTTACCGGCAGCGGGCTGCGCAGAACCAGACCACCGCCCAGCAACGTCGCGAAGACAACGAGTTGGCCTGGCAACGTCATCAAATCGGTGTCGCCATCAACGATTTGCGCACTGACATTCAACACCTGCAGTTCCTGCAAACCATCGCGCAATAAAGCCGTGATTGATGGTTTCTAGTTCCCCAAAAGTTTGACAACGACAGGGGTCAACTGACGGGCGGTTGCCGGATCCTCAACGGTCGAGCGAACCACTTGTCGGGCAACTTTCGGGTCGGTGACGTTGTCGCGCTGCAAATGAGCCATCACCTCGACTAATGTGCGATCCGCACATTTGCCGATCTTGTAGAACCAGATTGGGTTCGACTTTTCGTCCGTCTTCACAGGTTCCAGCCCGCAACGCTGCCCCGGATCGGCATTGCGCCAAAACAGAGCCACGATGTCAGCAAGGGCCGAGCTGTCGTCAGCGAAGTAAGAATGCGCCAGCATGTCCTCGCCCAAATCGGACATGTCCACACTGTCGATTTCTTTATGTGTGAGCATGTCAATGCCACCCTGGTAAGCCCGTGGGGCTTGCCCATGCAACTCTCGCGACGCACTTAGTGCCCAGTCTTTTTGCGAGGCATAAAGAGTCAATCGGCGGGCAACTGGACGAATGGTAGGTAACATTTCACTGAACAGGTCAGCGTCCACATCAGGCGCCGCAAACAGGACCTGGTCAAAAATCGGTTCATCTTCGGGTGTCAGCCCACGCCGCAGTGACAGTAGTTCCAGTGCATCCGTCAGTGCGCGGTTCCCCATCGAGTGTGCCACGATATGGATCGACCTGGCACCGGAGCGATCCACCAGATCATCCAGAAACCGAGACAGCCTGCGACCGCTCAATCGAACCACCGCAGTATCCGAGATATAGCCCATCATCGATCCGCGCGAGGGCCAGGAATAGAGCACGGGAACACCCGGAAAATTCATGTCATAGGCCATCTGCGCAGCCCGCTTCGCGGCCTGATCGAATTTGACGTTATAGCCGTGGACAAAAACAAACAGATTGGGCGACGAAGGGTCTTTGAGCCGAGTGGACAACTTGCCAAAGAATTGGTCATGGGCCACTGGCGTAACGCTTTGCAGCACCACATGCTTGGCCGGGTTCGGACCAAATTCCAGTCGCCAGATTGAAGGTGCCTCAACAAGGCCTGGTTCATGACTGTCCGGGATCGTGACCATCGCAACCCCCAGTTCAAGTTCACTGCGGCCATAGCCGTAGAATTCTTCCGGGTCTTGCGCGCCGCTACGCGCCCGGTCGGTGGCATAAAACACATCCACCTCACGAAATCCTCTTTGATCGCTGCTGCGGGTTTGAGCATCTGCGGAAGGGTCGGACAAGGCATCATTGGCGGCCTGGCGGTACCCATCCGCATCACCCTGACGCCCCGCGGCAGCAGAAAGCTCCGCCAGTCTTTCCAGCGTCGCCGCAAGTATCGATCTTGAGGAACCTCCGTTCCGCTGCTCTTCAAGGATCAACTCGACCGCTGATATGGCCTTGAGCGGCTGATCCAGAATCTCGTAAATCTTCGCTGACGCCCGATAAAGCGGCACAGGGTCCTGATCCAAAACCGCGCGCTGACGCGCCGCAAACCGGGCAAGGTCGAATAAGACCTTTGCGGCTTCCTCATTGCGATCAAGTTGTTCCAATATCTCCGCTTTGTAGAAGAAAAGGTCGAATAGCAGTCGCGGGTTGTCTGCCCCCGTATTGTTGATTGCAACATCAACTTCACTCAAAGCGACCGGTGGTTCCAACAGCGCAAGTTGGGAAAGACTCGGAATCCGAACATGTTGTTTTTGAACGTTCTGCGCCAACCCCGCCTGCGAATACAGACATACCGTCAAGACACACAAACAGAACAGGATCCTTAAGATCCGCATAGCAAAAATCCATTTCCAAAAGTCGCAATAGCCTTATGTTACTCGCCTTTTGTGACAAGTAAAGCGACCGAAACTGTTTTGAGCGCTTGATCAAATGACCTAAGGTAAAGCGCATAGATCGACTCGATTTGATGATAGTTTGGTTAGCGTTGGGGGTATTGCCGTGGAGTATTTTCTCCGCTGTGCTTACGTTTTTCTTGCACTGTGCCTTGCTGTTCCGGCCAAGGCAGAGATCACTGCGCTTCTGGTTGGCGTTGCGGATTACGACGACTCAACCGGGATTGCCGATCTGAAAGGCCCGCCAAACGACGTCCGCCTGTTGCGCCGCGTTCTGCGGGCGCGAGGGGTCGACAATGTCATAGTCCTTGCCGATCACGTTGAAGACGCTGCCCGCCCTACCCGCTCTGCAATACTGACCACTCTGGCAAAATTGGCCGAGGCCGCCGCTCCGGGAGATTTTGTCTATATCCACCTCAGCGGCCACGGCACGCGGCAAAAGGATTTGAATGCTGACGAGACCGACGGTTTGGACGAGGTGTTTCTACCAGCAGACACAGCCCATGCCGACCCAGGCAGCGGTGTGATCCGCAACGCCATTACAGACGACGAAATCGGTGAAGCTGTTGATGCAATCCGGGCGCGTGGTGCGAATGTCTGGCTGGTGATGGACAGCTGCCATTCCGGCTCTGGGTTGCGAGCTGGTCTCACCGACGTGGCCACGCGGTTTGTCGATCCGGCAACTTTGGGGGTCTCTCTGGCGGGTTCGGATGTGCCTGCCACCGCTCCGTCCACCAGCCAAGAGCAAGCTGCGGAAATGGGGGGCGTGATCGCTTTTTATGCAGCCCAATCGTCAGAAGTGGCACGCGAGTTGAACATGGCTCCAGGCGACCACGATGAGGTCTGGTACGGGTTGTTCACCTCTAAGCTTGCGGGGCGGCTTGAAACCGGGGCAGAGACCAGCTTCAGACAGTTGTTTCAAGCGGTTCTGCGAGACATGAATGACCAATCCGTGCCCGGAGCTGCGCGCCTGCAAACCCCGTTGTGGGAAGGGTCGCTGATCGACGCAGCTCTGTTTGGTGGAGCCCAAACCAGCGGTGTGCAGCGCTTTCCTGTTCGGGGTGATGAACTGGATGCGGGGCTGGTGCATGGACTGACGGATGGTACGCTTGTGGGGTTGGTTGAACAGGTCGCAGCCCCCCCAACGCATTTGTTGGTGTTGCCCAGCTTGAATTCACCGAAGCGACACAGGCATTTTTACGCCCAGTATCCCCGGAATGCCATCCGCTGACCTCGCAGCTTTGCCCATCCGAAGGGGCTTTGCCTGCCGAGGCGCGGTTTGCCCAGGTGCTGGCTCGGCCCACTGACCTGACCGTGACGATCGCCGAGCCGGTCGATACTCTCACCGGCGCGACACTGCCCCCGGAACATCCGATTCAACTTGCCCTCAAAGAAGCCGTTCAAGAGTTGTCTAAATCGCAAGGCGTACCATTGGAGCTGTCCGCGACCAAGTTTGAAGTTGCCACATTGTGGGATGGCGACACCCTGTGGTTGGGTCCGCGCGTTCGGATCGGAGACTCGCTCGTTGGCTTGAGATGGGAGCCGAATTCGAGCCCGTTGTCGCTATTGCTCGACCGAATTGCACGCGCTGAACATCTGTCGCGTTTGCTAACCACTGCCGGGGGCGAGGCATCGATACTGAACCCCAGTCCGATCAAGGTCGACGGTCTCGCCAAGCCTGTGCAAGTCGGCGATCTCGTACCCCAAAGTAGAGGGTTATCCCCCCGGCGGGAATGCAGGATCGCCATAGGCAACCGGTTGCCGGATCAGGAAGCTCCACTGGAATCAGGTGCGACGATCAAACAATGTGACGGGCTTTCCTTTGCCGTGCAGGGGCTGGTGCCCGGTGCGCGCGACGTGAACCGGATACACATCGACGCGCAATATTGCGTACACGTCAGCCACGAGCGGGTCGAGGATGTCAGCCAAGCACGCCGCCTTGGTCCCGACATGACCATGTGTTCAGATTGCCCTGGTGGGTATAGCGCTGACGAAGAGCGGCTGTTTGTTTTGATCACCGAAGCCCGCGCGAACGCAGCCCCTCTCAACCTTGAAGGGCTGCTGGAAACCTGCGTTGGCGACAGCAATACCCGAGGTTTGCCGCCGTCGGGAATGGCGGCGTTTTTGCAGGATTTAGAACAAAGCAACACAACACGCGGTGCCATGGGCGCAATGGGGGTGTCGGACATTTGGGTCGAACAGTTCAACTGGACTGTGTTGCCAAAACCCGAAGTTTTTGCACGGCAGGTTAAGGACCAGGCCGGTCAGTAAAGGGAGGAAACGGGAATGAGAACGAATTTTGGTCACAAAATGCGAGCGTTTGCCCTCAGCGCAACACTGGGTGCGTTGAGTGGGGCTGCAACTGCTCAAAGCAATGCGGACCTGTCATCCATTGCCTTGCCGTCCGGACCCAATGTTGCGGTACGTGCACATGTTTTGGAAATGCGATCAAAAGCCAACGTTGTCGACGGCGAGGCCTCGCGTATTTTTGGTGGTCGACCAGCGCAAGAAGGGTCTTGGCCCTGGCAGGTTTCGTTGCATGACCCGGACCGCATCAGCCAGTCAGACGACGGTATGTTTCAATCACAGTTCTGTGGTGGCTCGATCATAGCCCGCCAGTGGATTCTGACGGCGGCTCATTGCTTGGTGGACGACAACGGGCAAGTGACGCCGCCAGAAAAAGTGGTGGTACGGTCCAGTTCGGTGGATATTTTCAAAGGTGACTTGCGGCCGGTCGCACGGGTCATTGTGCACGAAAACTATGACGCGCGCCAATTTGACAGCGATATCGCGTTGCTGCAGCTAACCCAACCCATTCAACAAGCTTCTGGCCCGATTGGCGCAATCAGCATTGCACAACAGGGTGCAGCCTTACCCAACGGCCCGGCAATGGTGATCGGTTGGGGCATGATGGAAGAAGAGAAGTTTCCCGCCACGCTGATGGAAACAGATATCGACATCGTTTCGAATGACACCTGCAACGTCGGCATGGCCGAGCAGTCGCGCCGAGAACTGGGTGGATATCTTCTAAGTTTGGGGCAAGCCACAGGTATCGCACAAGAGCATCTGGAACAGGCGTTTTCCTTGCTTGCCAACAATATGGGGGCAATCCTGACAAACAATATGATCTGTGCCGGTATTCCCAGCGGAGCCCGCACTGCCTGTAGTGGTGACAGCGGCGGACCGCTGATGATCCGGCAATCGAACGGGCAATGGTTGCAGGTCGGTGTCGTTAGTTGGGGACGCGAGCCGTTGGATGCGCAATCCCGTTGCGCCCATGAAAATCTCTACTCTGTCTACACGCGCCTTTCCAACTACTATGATTGGATCGCTCGCCACGTGCAGGGAGGGTGAAGTGATGCAGAGAATATGGGTGACTTCTGCAGCATTGATTGGGGGATTGGCCATCGGCCTGCTCCTGAAACCGGTACACGCACAGAGCTTTGGTGGCAATTTCGACAACACCCCTGAACCAACAAATCCCGTGCAGCAGACCCAAACTCCAACTCAAGGGGCGGCGTCTGACGGATTTGGAGGCAGCTTTGGTCCCGAAGGTGGCACACCTGTCCAATCACAACAGCCCCCAGACACACAGCAGTCACAACAACCGCCCTCAGTCGGAGGAGATGATTTTTCCGGCGGCAGCTTTGGTCCGGTAGTAGTTGAACCGGGCGGCACTACGCCAGCGCAACCACCCAGCAACGGGCCTGAAGTACCCGATCCGACCCCACCACAGCAGCAGGGCATTCAGTTAGATCCGCAGATACTCGCCTTTGAAACACGCGACTTTGGAGTGCCGCCGACAGATCAATTGCGGCAGGGACAGTTCCATGCGGCCACCCCAACAGCATTGCCCGGGGGCCAAATCGTATCAACTCAAGGATTGGTCCAAGCTCTCAACGACGGGGTGCAATTTCTGTTGATCGATGTGCTGGGCGGCCAATACGCTTTGCCAAACGCCTATGTCGCGCCCGGGTTGGCGCAAGGTGGGCACTATCGTGATCGAACCCAGCAACAGGCAGCCCAATGGTTGAACCAAATTACCGGCGGTAATCCGGACTTGCCGATTGTGATCTATTGCTCGGACCCTCAATGCTGGCTCAGCTACAATGCGGCCTTGCGTACCATCTCTGCCGGATTTCGGCAGGTCTATTGGTATCGCGGCGGCTTGCAAGCGTGGCAAATGGCAGGGCTGAATGTGCAACCGGCCTCATTTTGATGAGCTGTATGGCCCACGCGATCGTAATTGTTGTGTTGTCATTTTGGGCGACAACAGGTTGGGCGCAAATCAATGCCTCACTTGCCGATCAGAACGCCCGCGCAGTTGCTGCGTTTAACGCGGGTGATCTGGATCAGGCCCGCGCCCTGACCCGAGAGGTGGTGGTGGTCTCCCCCGATCTCGCGCAAGCCGAACCAACCGCCTATCTCGAAGCACTGAACAACCTGATTTTTCTCAACACTCAGTCCGAGCCGTGGCCACAGGATCTAGGTGCGTTGATCAACCGTGCCGTCGAGTTTGCCGAAGCCAGCGGACAAGACAATTCAGCTGGGTGGCTCAGCAGCGTTACGGCTCGAGCACATTGGGTGTTGCGACATGGGGATCAGTCAGCCGCTGCCAGGATCATCAACGACGCCCTACGGAAACTCAGGCGGAGCGACCTGCACGCTGTTGTTGCTGCCCAAGCGGCCGACCTCCGGTTTCTTACAGAGGATTACCCCGGCATGCTGGCAGCATTGACCGAGATGCTGAGTGTTGGCAATCAGGTCTACTCCCAAACCACTCTCGACCAGCTTTATGCCCGCCAACTGGATCTCGAAACAGCCAAGGATATCGAGGCCGTCTCAGCTCTGATCGACGCGCGTATTCTATTGGTAGGTGCGCTTGCCCCGCAGATGTTGGCCGAGTTTTCTCATGCCGCGCTCTGGACCAAGTTTTATATGAACCATCAGGCCGAACGCTTTGGTGTGGCTGCGGATGCGCTTAGGGTCTGGGCAACAACCGGGACCATGTCCCCGGACCAGAAGGCATTTCTAACCGACCTCGCTCAGGCGGCTCTGACTTTGACGCAGTTGTCCGGCTACGGGGGCAAAGCTCCACTCAACTGGGTTATGCGGAACTGACAGTGGCAGCGGCACAGCTGGCCTATTCCCCTGACGATGCGCGAATTGGATTGGCTCTGCGAGAGCGCGCAGCGGCGGAAACAACCATGGATCAGCTCCTGATCGCCGAAGCCACCTTGCAAGATGCCCTCGCCATCTTGGAGCGATCCCCAATCGGGCGTCAAAGCAGTTACCTCGTGCTGGCGGACCTTGCGGCCAACGCTTGGCGGCGAGAGTTGTACGATGCGGCGCAGGCACTCTATCAGCAGTCAGAAGACCGATATCACGCTGGGGTGCAAAACGGTGCGCTTCCCTTGCCTTTCATTGACCTGTCGGTTGAAGCTACCAACCGGGCCCGACTTGCGATTGACCAAGAAGAGATCCTCGCGGCTCAATCCTACCTGGCCCGTGCCAAAGATCTGTTTTCCAAGGCGCAGGCTAAGAAAAACTTAAAGCCAAATCAGCTACGCCATGAAATAGCGTTGTTGCAAAGCACAGCCCTGTTGCAAGACCTGCAGGGCGCGAGGGATGACGCGGTTGCCACGACCCACGACATGGCAGCGGCTGCGCGACGCTTGTTTGACCCAGATCACCCGGATAAGGCGCTGGTGCTAGCCAACGCGGCTGACATGTTGTTTGTCCACTCGCAAAACACTCAGGCCATGGATCTTTTGACCGAGGCAGAGCGTGTAGCACAGAAGTCCATGCCCCCGGACGCACCGCGGCTTGTCGAAATCCGCGTCAAGCGTGCTTTGGCCGAAATGACCGTCGGTGATCGTGTTGGGATGATCAAGACAATGCAAGATGTGACGAAGGCGCGTAAATCCGCTCGGTATCGCAGCACCTTGCCTCAGGCAGCCGACAATTTTGAAATGCTTGCATGGGCATTGCTGAACAGCCCCACCCCACAGTTTGACGACGCGTTAGATGCACTGCAGTGGACGCAAGTATCGCACTCGGCCGACGCGCTTGCGATGATGGGCGCGCGGTTGGCTGCAGCGGATAGCTCGCGTGCAGTTTTGCTGAAGACACGCCAGGATCTATTGTTGGATATGGAACGGACCCGCTCTGGCCTGCGAGCGGCTTATTCCGCTGGAGAGGAGAAATCTCAAGTTCGCGCAGCCCTAGTTCAACGGCAGGAGCGGCTCACATCACGTTTAGCCGACGTCGAAGACGACATTTCTGATGCGGGTTCTCGATCTCACCGGGCTCGCCGCCATTCAACCACTTAACACAAAAGAAATTCAGGCACTCCTGCGCCCAGGAGAGGTCCTTGTCACGTTCTTATTGCCAGGCCTAAAACCGGATCGGGTGCCCGGGGTTGGGGACAGTTCGAATATGGCGATTGGCATCAGCGCCACACAGATCATGGTAACCCCGATCGCGGAAAATAGCCGCGGGGCTTTAACGCGCAAGATCGCATCGTTCCGCTGCGAGATGGCGATCAGCGATCCAGAATGTGGGAGCAACAGTGCAAGCGGTCTGCGTGGGGCGATGTTGGCCGATGATCCTGAACCCAGCGAACCGGCATTCGACTGGCGTCAGGCCCATAGGCTCTACCAGGATTTGTTTGGCGGGCTAAAGCCAATGGTATCTGCGGCTGATCACGTGATTATCGCGCCGCCCGGAGATTTGCTGTCGCTGCCCTTTCACGCGCTGATCACCCGCAAGCAGCAGGATTTCTCGCTCGAAAAGGCGGACTGGTTCATCCGCACGCATTCGATCTCGGTCATCCCGTCGATCCCTGCCTTGCGCTTGCTGCGCACCCAAAAGGCCAACAACGCCACGGGCCCCCACAGAATGCTGGGCATGGGCGATCCAAAAATTGGATCAGCGCCTTCGGTACATTGCCACGACATCGAAACAGCAACCTTGCGGTCTGTGGGCGATACCAAGATCAATCTTTATTCCCAATACTTTGCGGACGGCATTCCTTTGGCCGACCCGGAACGCCTGTCTCGTCTGACCCGCCTGCCTGATGCGGAATGCGAGCTGCGCGCCATTGCCAACCAATTGGACCCGGGCCAGGCGCAGTTGTTGCTGCAAGCGGAGGCGTCCGAAACACGGCTCAAAGCCTTGAACAATAGCGGGGAGTTGTCCGAGTTTGACGTATTGGTTTTTGCAACCCACGGGCTGACAGCTGGTGAAACCAGCGCGGTTGCTCCAGGTCTTGTGCTGACACCCCCGACCAAGCCCAGCCTCATGGACGACGGCTTGCTAACCGCAGCCGAGATTGCAGCCCTGACGCTGGATGCAGATCTTGTTGTATTGTCTGCCTGCAACACAGCTGCAGGGTCTGAGGCGGATGGCGAAGGGTTGTCAGGACTAGCTAGCAGCTTTTTTCATGCCGGAGCACGCACATTGTTGGTGACTCATTGGGCGGTCTACTCGGAAGCTGCAGTCCAAATTACAACCGGTCTGTTTGCAGCTCAATCGGAGATGCCAGAATTATCGGTCTCGCAAGCACTGCGCCAAGCTGTCCTAACAGTCATAGATGATCCGCAAGCCAAACAAACAGCAAAGCACCCTGCGTATTGGGCACCTTTCGCTGTTATTGGAGCAAGTTGAACCGATCCAAATGGCCGATACTTTGGCATCAGCCGAAGAACTTGGGCCCGGTCAACACGCACTTGTCTAGTGTTGGGCATTGGACTCTTCGTCAAAGCTGCATAGCAACTTCTCCAAAGCAGACATTGACTGCCAACCGCAGCATTCAGAATTCGCGGGCGCCCGAGTTGCGGATATTTCCGACCTTGACCGGTTCGGCTCAAACCCGTGTGATTGGTCCTTGAGGGTCTGCGGCCTCCTCTGATGCTAACGACATTTAGCGGACTGAAACCAGCCGGTTTGCCAGCCGTAGCCTTCAATTTTTTCAACGCGACCATCCATTTTGAAGTATGACTTTTTTGCAGGCCTAAAGACCGCCTATGTCGCCGAGAAGCTCAACAATTTCTGAGACGCCTTCGTTCTTTCTGAGAGCGGAAAAAACAAATGGCCTGTCCTTTCGCATGCGCCTGGCATCTCGATCCATGACTTCCAGACTGGCGCCAACATGCGGAGCGAGGTCAGTTTTGTTGATAATTAGGATATCTGACCGGGTGATCGCCGGGCCGCCTTTGCGAGGAATTTCTTCACCCGCAGCGACGTCGATGACATAGAGTGTCACATCCGCCAATTCGGGGCTGAAAGTGGCCGACAGGTTGTCGCCGCCGCTTTCAATCAGAACGATCTCAACTTCTGGGTGGCGCTGTCGCATCTCGGCCACTGCGGCCAGATTGATCGAGGCGTCTTCGCGGATGGCCGTATGAGGACATCCGCCGGTTTCAACTCCGATGATCCTGTCTTGCGGCAGGACCTGCATCCGCATCAGGGCTTCGGCGTCTTCGCTGGTGTAGATGTCATTGGTGATGACGCCGATCGAATGGGTTTCGCGCAGCACCTCGGACAGGCGTGCGGTCAAGGTGGTCTTGCCCGCGCCGACAGGGCCGCCAATGCCCACACGCAGCGGGCCGTTCATTCTGTTCATGTTCTGAAGATCCTTGAGTATTGTGTCTCGTGTTTCATCGACGCGATGTCGCTTAAGAATGCCGAAGCGCCCAGGTCATCCAAATCTGCCCGCACGGCCCTTTCGGCAATCTCGCAGCACAGAGGTGTCAGGCGACGGATCAGGGCCTGCCCCTCGGTCTGGCCCAGGGGAACAAGCCGCATGGCGACAGAGGCCAGATTACTCACAAAGGCCTGCAGGTAATACTGCGCGGTCAATTCCAGCGGCAGTTCTTCCAACCGAGCCGCCCGCCCCGCCGCCACCGGATAGCTGAGGCCCTCCGGATCTGCCTTCCAGACCGAGGACACAGCGGTGCAGAACGCAGCACCCTGCAAATCCGTTTCCTGCAACCGTTCCCGCGAACTGGCCAGCGCACGGCAGGTCGCATCAACCATCGTCAGAGCCGCCCTGTCATCGGCCCTGTAAGCCGCAGCCAGCAACACTGTATCATTCCAACCGGTCCCGTGCCGCAGCACGGTTTCGATCCAGTCCGACGTGCTGGCGCAATCGCAGACCTCGCCGGCCTCGATCGCCCATTCCAACCCGTGGGAATAGGCGAAGGCTCCGACTGGGAAAGCGGGAGAGAACCATTGCGTCAGGGTCAGGATCTCAGTGGACGTGGCCATGCGTACGTCCATGACCATAGGCACCGCCTTCGGGAGTGAAGGGTTCTTCGACGTCCCGCATCGAGGCGCCGATCTTTTCCAGCATGTCCCGGATCACGTGATCGCGCTGGATCAGCAGCCGCCCTTCTTCGATCTGACACGGCGTGTGACGGTTTCCGATATGCCAGGCCAGCCGGGTCAGGTCCGGCCCGGTCACTTCCAGCAATGCCTCGGCGGCCGCACGGATCGTCACCTCCCGCCCATCCTCCAACACCAGCACCCCGCCGTGATCCAGCGAAGTGGTTTGTGCCAGATCGACCAGAATCGACATGCCACCAGCAGTGCGCAGCATCTTGCGGCGCAGGAAGCGTCCTTCATAGTCGAGCGCAATTTCATCCGAGGCATCACCATGAGAATGCGCGTGATAGATGCGGGCAACTGGGTTTGGTTGCATCATGTCGTTCCTTTTCAAAACATGAAGTATCGCTGCGCCATGGGCAGCACGTCAGCCGGTTCACAGGTCAGCAGTTCGCCGTCGGCGCGGACTTCGTAGGTTTCGGGGTTCACTTCGATCTCGGGGGTCGCGGTGTTGAGCTTCAACGACGATTTTCCGATGTTGCGCGTGTTGGCAACGGCCAGCGTCTGTTTTGCCAGCCCCAGCTTATCGCCGATCCCGGCCTCCTGCGCGGCGGCGCTGACGAAACTGACGGCAGACTGTTCTACCGACCGCCCATAGGCACCGAACATGGGCCGGGAATAGACCGGCTGTGGCGTTGGGATTGAGGCATTGGGGTCGCCCATCTGCGCCATTGCGATTGTCCCGCCCAGCAAAACCATTTCCGGCTTCACTCCAAAGAACGCGGGATCCCATAGCACCAGATCGGCACGTTTCCCCACCTCGATACTGCCGATCTCGTGGCTCAGACCATGCGCGATGGCCGGGTTGATCGTGTACTTCGCGATATAGCGGCGGACGCGAAGATTGTCGTTGTCGCCGGTCTCGTCAGCCAGTCGCCCGCGCTGTTTCTTCATCTTGTCAGCTGTCTGCCAGGTGCGGATCAGAACCTCGCCCACGCGCCCCATTGCCTGACTGTCCGAAGCGATGATCGAAAACGCCCCCATATCGTGCAGGATGTCTTCTGCCGCGATGGTTTCACGCCGGATACGGCTTTCGGCAAAGGCCACGTCCTCGGGGATGGACTTGTCGAGGTGGTGGCAGACCATGAGCATATCGAGATGTTCGTCCACCGTGTTGACGGTGAACGGTCGCGTAGGGTTGGTCGAGGACGGCAGCACATGTTCCTCGCCGCAGATGCGGATGATATCGGGCGCATGGCCGCCACCGGCGCCTTCGGTGTGGAAGGCATGGATCGTGCGGCCCTTCATGGCGGCAACGGTGTTTTCCACGAAACCCGATTCATTCAGCGTGTCGGTGTGGATCATCACCTGTACATCCATCGCATCGGCCACTGACAGGCAGCAGTCGATCGCACCGGGGGTGGTGCCCCAATCCTCGTGCAGTTTCAGCGCGCAGGCCCCGCCCAGCACCTGTTCCTCCAGCCCGGCCGCGAGCGAGGCGTTGCCCTTGCCGGCAAAGGCCAGATTCATCGGAAACGCGTCAGCAGCCTGCAGCATGCGCCCGATATGCCAGGGCCCAGGCGTGCAGGTCGTGGCCAACGTCCCATGCGCAGGCCCAGTGCCGCCGCCCAGCATGGTGGTCAGGCCCGAGTGCAGAGCGTCCTCGATCTGTTGCGGGCAAATGAAGTGGATGTGGCTGTCGAAACCGCCCGCGGTAAGGATGCGACCCTCACCGGCAATCGCTTCGGTGCCGGGGCCCACGATGATGTCGACACCCGGTTGCGTGTCCGGGTTTCCCGCTTTGCCGATGGCGGCAATGCGCCCGTCCTTCAGCCCTACATCCGCCTTGTAGATGCCTGTGTAATCCACGATCAGCGCATTGGTGATCACCGTATCCACGGCACCCCCGGCGCGCGTGATCTGAGACTGCCCCATACCGTCGCGGATCACTTTGCCACCGCCGAACTTGACCTCTTCTCCATATACATCGAGCTGCAGGCCTGTGGCGCTGAATTGCGCGGCGGTGGCGCGCTGCACGATCAGGTCATCCTCGACCTCGACTATCAGATCTGTATCCGCCAGTCGCAACCGGTCCCCGGTGGTGGGGCCGAACATAGCGGCATAGTCACTCCGGCTGATTTTGCCCGGCATCTTTCAGCGCTCCCATGATATGTTGATTGAAACCATAAATGTGCCGACGACCCATATAGGGAACCAACATCACTTCACGCCTCTGCCCGGGTTCGAACCGCACTGCCGTACCCGCCGGTATGTCCAGCCGCATACCCAGGGCGGCATAGCGGTCGAATTCCAGCGCCGGGTTGGCTTCGGCAAAATGATAGTGGCTGCCGATCTGAACTGGCCTGTCGCCGGTATTGGCAACCATGACCAACCGGGCGCTGCGCCCGGCGTTCAGAGTCAACTCGCCTTCCGCCGGAAACAATTCCCCGGGGATCATTTGCGCCCGCGCGCGTAAACCAGGGCTACCATACCGCCGACCGTGACCGCCGCCAGCACAACGGCGAGCCAATTGTCGGCGCCATGCGGGTGCAGATGCGCGCCGGTATGGGCAAAAGCGGGGGAAGCAGCCAGGAAGGCCAGAGTACAAATTACATGTTTCATCGGGTATCTCCTTCAGCGAATGGGGTTGTGAACGGTGACAAGCTTGGTGCCGTCGGGAAAGGTGGCTTCGACCTGCACCTCGTGAATCATCTCGGGAATGCCAATCATGCATTGTTCGGCACTAACGACCTGCGCGCCCGCTTCCATCAGATCGGCAACGGATCGCCCGTCACGCGCGCCCTCGACGACCGCATCGGTGATCAGCGCGATGGCTTCGGGGTGGTTCAAAAGAACCCCCGCGCCAGCCGCCTGCGGGCAATCTCGGCGGCCATGGCCACCATCAGTTTGTCTTTTTCTCTTGGGGTCAGGTTCATGTCAGATCATCCAGCATCGTGGGAGAGGTCCGCCGCCCAGGCGGTTGAGGATCGGAATTAGCGATTGGCGAAGCGAGAACCCGTCTTCGGCCAATATCCGAAGCACCAGGACGTCCCGGTGCAACAGGCTCGCACCGGCGGTCTCCGGTAACATTTGCCGCACAAGTCCCAAATGCGCTTCCGCGGTGTCAGAGACCAGCACGACACTCGTCATTGCCTTGGCACCACACGCCACGAAAGGTTGCGACAGATGCGCCTGAACATCGCCTTCCAGCCACATTGTATCCAGATATAGCGGCTTCCCGTCGCGCCGGATGTCGATCCGGTCAGCAAAATGACAGGCGTTTACAACCTCGCCCATTGCAGAGCGGCCAAAGATGATCGGCTCGGTCATCAGGAACTCTGACCCTTCGGCAAGTTCGACCGACAGCCGACGGTTCACAGCCGAACGGTCAAAGACAAGTGTTTCCTGTGGCAGCCAGTTTAAGCGTGAACCCGCAGCAAGCTTTAACCGTGAGCGGATCTCTCCGATCTGCCCCGCCTGTGCACGATAAGCCCGCTCGCAGGCCTGCGTGGTCAGCGTCAAAGCGGTGTCTTCTGCCGTTTGCACCAAGGTATCGAACCGGTCTCCCCCGGTCACTCCACCGGCAGTATTGATCAGAACCGCCTGCATTTCCGGTCCAGAGCCGCGCGGAAACAGGCATTTCATTGAGCCCGACTGCCGAAACCGGTCAAGTACCGTCCGCGCCCCACGCCGCTTGACGCTCAGCCTCAGTTCGCCCACCGCACGTGGTTGCGCAACCGGAACCAAGGGGACGGGGCTTGAGGATATCATGTCCTGGCAGGTGATGACGGGGCTCCTTAACGGATCGAGTATTTTCCCTCTCATCATCCCGATCTCCGGTAATTGACCATTTCAAATCGGGATTCGGCTTCATCATTTCGACCATCATGCTTAAAATCTGAACGCTTCCCGAAAATTCTGCCTAGAAATTGGGCGGGCGCGATCAACGCAATCAAAGTTCTGGCAGCAGAATTGCCATTCATGCTGCGATGCAGAAACAATTGACCCACCTGCCGGGGACAAGATGTCTGAGAAACGGGGGTGTGTGGCGACCAACGAATTGGACCTCGACCGGCCGCCACACGGATTGCAACACAGAGTTGCGGAGTCAGGTAATGGAAGAATGCGCCCCTGCGCAAGCCATTCTGCCTGACGTCCCGCAGGAGGAACACATGAACTTTCTGAAAACCACCCTTGCCGGTTCGGCAGTATTCGCTGCCCTGACCACCGCCGCGCTGGCTGCCGAGGACCCGATCAAGATCGGTGTCCTGCATTCGCTGTCTGGCACCATGGCCATTTCCGAGACCACGCTGAAAGACACCATGCTGATGCTGATCGACCAACAGAACGCCAAGGGCGGCGTGCTGGGTAGGCAGCTTGAGGCGGTCGTGGTCGATCCGGCCTCGGACTGGCCGCTGTTTGCGGAAAAAGCACGTGAGTTGCTGACCGTTCACGAGGTGGACGTGATCTTTGGCAACTGGACGTCGGTCAGCCGCAAATCCGTTCTGCCGGTAATCGAAGAGCTGAATGGCCTACTGTTCTATCCGGTGCAGTATGAGGGCGAGGAAAGTTCCAGGAACGTCTTTTATACAGGGGCCGCGCCCAACCAGCAGGCCATTCCGGCCACCGACTATTTCCTGGAGGAACTGGGGGTCGAGAAATTTGCTCTGCTCGGCACGGATTATGTCTACCCCAGGACCACCAACAACATCCTTGAAAGCTATCTCAAGGGCAAAGGCATCGCAGATGAAGATATCTTTGTTAACTACACGCCTTTCGGCCATTCCGACTGGTCCAAGATCGTGGCCGACGTGGTCGCATTGGGTGCGGATGGCAAAAAGGTCGGTGTGATCTCGACCATCAACGGCGACGCAAATATCGGGTTCTACAAGGAACTGGCCGCAGCCGGCATTTCCGCCGATGATATTCCGGTCGTGGCCTTCTCGGTCGGCGAAGAAGAACTGTCCGGTCTCGATACCGCCAACCTTGTCGGCCATCTGGCGGCATGGAACTACTTCCAGTCGGCGGATACCGAAGTGAATGCCGAATTCGTCGAAACCTGGAAAGCTGCGATGGGCGACGAGCGCGTCACCAATGACCCGATGGAGGCCCACTATATCGGCTTCAACATGTGGGTGAATGCTGCGACCACGGCTGGTTCGACCGAAGTCGACGCCGTGCGCACCGCGATGTACGGGCAGGAGTTCCCGAACCTGACCGGCGGAACCGCCGTGATGTTGCCGAACCACCACCTGGCCAAGCCTGTATTGATCGGCGAGATCCAGGACGACGGCCAGTTCGATATCATCAGTCAGACCTCGGAAGTGCCGGGCGATGCCTGGACCGACTTCCTTCCGGAATCCTCGGTGCTCAAATCGGACTGGAAGACGCTTGATTGCGGCATGTTCAATACCGACACGAAGACCTGCGTTCAGACTCTGTCCAACTACTGAGGCTTGAACTTGCGAAGGGGGCAAGCTGCCCCCTTCCACCCAGAACTTCCGGAACACTCCCCGATGATGAAATTTTTCAACCCGGCCCTTGGCCTCTTATTGGCATGGCTGCTGAGCTGCTTGCCTGCCGCTGCGCAGGAGGCCGGAATTCAGGCCGTTTTGCAGGAACATCAGGCGGTGATCGCCAAAAGCTCGCGCAAGACGATTGCCCCCGCGATTGATGCCATAGCCGCAAGCGGGATGCCGCAGGCGCAGAACGTGCTCGAAACCTGGGCCGCCAAGAACATGTGGTTGCGCAAGACGGACGGGTTGTTCTTTCACGCAGAGAAGATCGACACCAAGACCTACCGCCTGACCGATTTTGACACAGGCGAACCGGTTGGTGAGTTTGCGAAATCCGAACTCAAACAACTGAAACCAAACAGCGGTATCCGGTCGATGATCGGCACCGCGTTGGTTCGGTTCCAGTTGACCGACCCGGATGCGAAAAGGCGTCGCGATGCGCTCGTTTCGATCAGTCGCGATGCGGAGGCTGCCCATCTGCTCCCCCTTCGCGCCTCCATAGCGACAGAGACAGATGCGGGTCTCAAGGCCCAAAAGCAGCGGCTTGAACGGTTGCTGACTATCCGCTTCGATGCGGACGAAGTTGTTCGCGTGGCCGCCATTTCCGAAATGTCGGGCGATTTGAGCGTCGATGTTCGTGCCACGCTGAACCCGCTTGTTGCCACCACGCGCCGCGCGGCAACCAAGTTGCCGGACAACGCCAACATCGCCACCATGCTGATCCCTGGTGAGGACGGGTTTCGCCGCGACGCCGCTTATGCACTCCTGGTCCGCGAGGGGCTGGCCGCTCCGCTCCTCTCCCCGGGCGATATCCGCAACGCGCTTAGTGGCCATGTGGACGGAGGCAAGGTCGCAGGTATCCCTGTGGCGCAGATGAGTGACCCGGAAACCCGATTTCGCGCTTATGACCTGCTGAGTGAAACCGGCGTGGTTCCACCGCGCATGGGCGAAGCACAGATTGACGCCGCCCTTGCGAAGCATGTGTTTTTTGACGCCTATGCCGAGCCTTCCGCCGTTGTAACCGCCGCCGCAGAACAGGCGCTGGACGGGATTGCCACCAAGGTTGGCCTGAACCAGACGCTCGACCTGGCGCTGGACGCCCTGTCGCTGGCATCGATCTATTTCCTCGCCGCGATCGGTCTTGCCATCACGTTTGGCGTTATGGGTGTCATAAACATGGCCCATGGCGAGTTCATCATGATGGGCGCCTACACGGGCTATGTCGTGCAGCAGATTATCCCCGATCACACCGTGTCGGTCCTTGTCGCGATCCCGCTGGCCTTTGCCGTGACGTTTGCCGCCGGTGTCGCAATGGAGCGGCTGGTGATCCGCAAGCTCTATGCCCGCCCGCTTGAGACCTTGCTGGCGACGTTCGGCATCTCGATTGCCCTGCAACAGCTG
Source organism: Falsiruegeria sp. JB4-1 (assembly GCF_055693495.1). Classification (NCBI taxonomy): domain Bacteria; kingdom Pseudomonadati; phylum Pseudomonadota; class Alphaproteobacteria; order Rhodobacterales; family Roseobacteraceae; genus Falsiruegeria; species Falsiruegeria sp. JB4-1. Next base: position 784,761 of record NZ_JBVFTZ010000001.1, on the reverse strand, counting down.
GCCAAGAACATCTTTGGCACACAGGCCCGCCCACTGACCGCTCCGGGCTGGCTGGACGGGGCATGGGTGCTGAATGATGTCGTGTCGATCAGCTATATCCGTATCGCGATTTTTGCGCTTGCGCTGCTCTTTCTTGGTGTCTTTCTCTTCATCATGAAGCGCACGCGGTTGGGGCTGGAAACCCGAGCGGTGACACAAAACCCTCGCATGGCGGCGTCGATGGGCATCAATCCCGACAAGGTCAACATGCTTACCTTTGGGCTTGGATCAGGGATCGCCGGCGTCGCCGGGGTCGCCATTGGCCTTTTTGCCAAGGTCACGTCCGAGCTGGGGTCAGACTATATCGTGCAGAGCTTCATGACCGTGGTGGTAGGCGGCGTTGGCAACATCTGGGGCACGCTGGCAGGCGCTGCCATGATCGGTTTCCTGCAAAAGGGGATCGAGTGGATGAACCCGTCCAACACGCTTGCCGCCCAGACCTACATGATCGTCTTCATCATCATTTTCATCCAGTTCCGCCCTCGGGGGATCATCGCCCTCAAGGGCCGCGCGGCGGGGGATTAAGCCATGCAGAAATCACTTGTTGCCCGCAACCCCTCTGTCCTGGTCTTTCTGTCTTTGCTGGCATTGTTCACGGTGATCGTCACGGTGCTGTCCGAAGGGTTCGGAGTTGGCGTCATCTCGACCAGTTTCGTCAAGACGCTGGGCAAGACACTCTGCCTGTGCCTGGTCGCCGTGGCCATGGACTTGATCTGGGGCTTTGCCGGTATCCTTTCGCTTGGCCATTTCGCCTTTTTCGGGCTGGGCGGTTACATGATTGGCATGTGGCTGATGTACGAACGCACCCGCCTGATCGTGGTTGAATCGCTGTCACAGGCCGACATCCCGCCAACCGCCACCGAAGTTTCTGATGCCATCGGCAACCAGATCTTCGGCGTCGTGGGGTCCTCCGAGTTCCCCTTGATCTGGGCCTTTGCCGACAGCCTGTTCCTGCAACTGGCGCTGGTCGTTCTGGTTCCGGGGTTGTTGGCGCTGGTGTTCGGCTGGCTGGCATTCCGCAGCCGCGTGACCGGCGTCTACCTGTCGATCCTGACACAGGCCATGACGCTGGCACTAGCGCTTTACCTTTTTCAGAACGACAGCGGATTACGGGGCAATAACGGGCTGTCCGGCCTACAGAACCTGCCCGGAATCACCGCCTCTCAGGATCATGTATCGCTGTGGTTCCTCTGGGCCTCGGCTTTGGCGTTGGGGCTGGGTTATCTGCTGGCAGCCTGGGTTGTGTCCGGCAAGTTCGGCTCGGTCATCCGTGGCATCCGCGACAACGAGGCGCGGGTACGCTTTCTTGGCTACTCGGTCGAGACCTACAAGCTCACCGTCTTTACCCTCACGGCCTGTATCGCGGGCATTGCCGGAGCGCTCTATTACCCGCAGGCGGGCATCATCAACCCGGCCGAGATCGCGCCCATCGCGTCGATCTACCTCGCTGTCTGGGTCGCCATCGGCGGGCGTGGCAGGCTTTACGGTGCAGTGATCGGTGCCGCCTTTGTCAGCCTGCTGTCGACCTGGTTCACCGGTGGCCAGGCCCCCGATGTTCCGCTTGGTTTCTACACCATCAAATGGGTCGATTGGTGGCTGGTGCTGTTGGGGTTGTCCTTTGTGCTTGTCACGCTCTTTGCGCCAAAGGGCATCGGCGGTTTGATCGATCTTATCACCGAGCGTCGTTCTCCGGACCGGCATGGTGCGGATCTCGGCCCCGATGCTGGTTCCCTGCGCGAACAGGAGGCCAGCCAATGAGCACCCTGCTTGAAGTCTCAGGTGTGTCCGTCAGCTTTGACGGGTTCCGTGCCATCAACAATCTGTCTTTCCGCATCGGAGAGGCCGAAATGCGCGCTGTGATCGGACCCAACGGGGCAGGCAAGACGACCTTCATGGATATAGTCACGGGCAAGACGAAACCCGACGAAGGCCGAATTCTCTGGGGCGAAAAATCCCAGTCCCTCCTGCGGATAAGCGAGGCAAAGATTGCCCAGGCAGGCATTGGCCGCAAGTTCCAGAAACCCACCGTGTTCGAAGATCAGACCGTGCAAGAGAACCTCCTTTTGGCGCTGAAGAAACCGCGCGGCTGGTTGCGGGTTTTAGGCTATCGTCCCGACGTCCGGGACATGGAAAAAGTGCAGGAGCTTGCCGCCGAAATCGGGCTTGAAGACGCGCTCCCTCGCAAGTCAGGCGAGCTCAGCCACGGGCAGAAACAATGGCTTGAGATCGGCATGCTTCTGGCACAGGAACCGCGCCTCTTGCTGGTAGATGAGCCTGCTGCAGGCATGACCCCAGTAGAGCGCGAGCATACCACGGACATCCTGGTCCGCGCTGCCAAAACCCGTGCCGTGGTGGTGGTCGAACATGACATGGAGTTCGTCCGACGCCTGAGCTGCAAGGTCACGGTGCTGCACGAAGGGGCGGTTCTGGCCGAAGGCAGCCTGGACCATGTAACCGCTAATCAAGACGTGATCGACGTCTATCTTGGGCGATGACAAGATGCTGAAACTTAATAACCTGACCTTGCATTACGGCCACTCGCAAATTCTGCATGACATCTCGATGGAAGCCGCCTTGGGTGAAGTCACTTGTGTTATGGGCACCAACGGTGTCGGTAAAACCAGCCTTCTGAAGGCAATCTCCGGAACCCATCCTCGTTCCGGCGGAGAGGTTGAATTCGATGATGAAGGTCTGGGTCAGCTTCCGGCGCAGGTTCTTGCGCGTAAAGGTATCGCCTACGTGCCACAGGGGCGCGAGATCTTTCCGCTTCTGACGGTGCGCGAAAATCTTGAAACCGGATTCGCCTGCCTGCCCACGGATCTCGCATGAGATTCCAGAAGAGATCTTTGACCTTTTCCCGGTTCTCAAGAAAATGCTGCACCGTCGCGGCGGTGATCTCTCTGGAGGGCAACAACAACAGCTCGCCATTGCGCGCGCGCTCATCACCCGCCCGAAGCTGTTGCTTCTCGACGAACCTACCGAGGGCATTCAGCCAAACATCATTGCTCAGATAGGAGAAGTTATCCGACACCTCAGGGACCAGAACACAATGGCTATCCTCCTTGTCGAACAGTATTTCGACTTCGCTTTCGATCTTGGCGACAGGTTTGTGGTTCTTCGGCGCGGCGAAGTTCAAAAGCAAGGGGCAAGGGAGCGCTTTGAGCGTGACGATCTTTTGAACTTGGTATCGGTTTAGAATTCGTAGTCATCGGGAGCGCGGGTGCTTAACGTCCAGCCGGGACTACCTCGCCTGTTCGAATGCGCGCTAACTCGGAACCTGCGATCGGTGCAAAGGCCTCCGGCGGCAAGTCCTTGAGAGTTTCGTTCTCGATCTACTCCGGGAACGGCTGATGCAAAGCCGAGCCTCCTGTAATGCTGCACCCTGGCCTTGCGAACATCTACAAAGAAAAAGTCGCAAACTTGTCTGAAGCTCTAGAAGACCCGGTCACCAAAGCCGAAGCCACATCACTCATTCGTGGAATGCTCTCGGAGATCCGTTTGATCCCGGACGGGGGTAAACTGTCCATTGAATTTGTTGGGGAACTAGCGGGCTTGTTGGCACTAAGCGCACCTCAAAACGAACGAAGCCACCCGAGGGTGGCTTAGTCGAGTATTCTGGTTGCGGGAGCAGGATTTGAACCTGCGACCTTCAGGTTATGAGCCTGACGAGCTACCGGGCTGCTCCATCCCGCGACACTTTTGACCGTCCGCGCTTGCGGTTTGAGGTCTGGTATATTTGACCGTTTTGAGAGAATTGGATTTTACTAGGTTTGGCGGTGAGCTACTCTCCCACGCCTTGAGACGCAGTACCATTGCCGCAGCAGTGCTTAACTTCCGGGTTCGGGATGGGACCGGGTGTTTCACTTGCGCTATGACCACCAAACCGAGAAAAATCCATTTAACTTCGATGAATGGATTTGGCGGCAGGCAGGGTATTTGCGTAGCAAATGCCCGTTGCCGCACCTGAGTTATGTCAGGCTGGCTGTTCCAGTTCATCGAAGAAGATCAATCAACACCGTGGACTTTGTTTTCAAAGTCTCACGTGCTGTCCATGATTTTGTGTTTTGTAGGGTTCGTATGCTTATTGGAACCAGTTTTTCTTTTACTGGATCAAATCAAGCCTATCGGGCAATTAGTACCGGTCAACTGAACATGTTACCATGCTTACATCTCCGGCCTATCGACGTGGTGGTCTACCACGGCCCTCAGGGATACCTTGTTTTGAGGGGGCTTCCCGCTTAGATGCCTTCAGCGGTTATCCTGTCCGAACATAGCTACCCTGCACTGCTGCTGGCGCAACAACAGGTCCACCAGTGGTTCGTTCACCCCGGTCCTCTCGTACTAGGGGCAACTCCTCTCAAGTATCCTACACCCACGGCAGATAGGGACCGAACTGTCTCACGACGTTCTAAACCCAGCTCACGTACCTCTTTAAACGGCGAACAGCCGTACCCTTGGGACCTGCTCCAGCCCCAGGATGAGATGAGCCGACATCGAGGTGCCAAACACTGCCGTCGATATGGACTCTTGGGCAGTATCAGCCTGTTATCCCCGGCGTACCTTTTATCCGTTGAGCGATGGCCCTTCCACTCGGGACCACCGGATCACTATGGCCGTCTTTCGACTCTGCTCGACTTGTCAGTCTTGCAGTCAGGCTGGCTTCTGCCATTGCACTCAACGAGCGATTTCCGACCGCTCTGAGCCAACCTTCGCGCGCCTCCGTTACGCTTTAGGAGGCGACCGCCCCAGTCAAACTACCCGCCACACAGGGTCCCGGATCCGGATAACGGACCGCGGTTAGACATCAAGCAGAACAAGGGTGGTATCTCAAAGGAGGCTCCACAGGAACTGGCGTCCCTGTTTCAAAGCCTACCACCTATTCTGCACATGTTCGGCCTAATGCCAGTGTGAAGCTGTAGTAAAGGTGCACGGGGTCTTTCCGTCTAACCGCGGGAAGCCTGCATCTTGACAGGCAATTCAATTTCGCTGAGTCGATGTTGGAGACAGCGGGGAAGTCGTTACGCCATTCGTGCAGGTCGGAACTTACCCGACAAGGAATTTCGCTACCTTAGGACCGTTATAGTTACGGCCGCCGTTTACCTGGGCTTCAATTCAGAGCTCTCACCCCTCCTTTTAACCTTCAGGCACCGGGCAGGCGTCAGACCCTATACGTCGTCTTGCGACTTCGCAGAGCCCTGTGTTTTTAATAAACAGTCGCCACCCCCTGGTTTGTGCCCCCAGCCCCTAGTTGCCTAGGAACCGGGCCTCCTTCTCGCGAACTTACGGAGGTATTTTGCCGAGTTCCTTCAACATCGTTCTCTCAAGCGCCTTGGTATTCTCTACCAGTCCACCTGTGTCGGTTTAGGGTACGATCTCATGGAAGGGCTATTTCCAGGGACCTCTCAGCAGCCCATTCAATCCGATAAGGATGAACTACCTCCGAGATCCGTCACCTCTTCCTGGCCCAGGAATATTAACCTGGTTCCCATCGACTACGCCTTTCGGCCTCGCCTTAGGGGTCGGCTTACCCTGCTCAGATTAGCTTTAAGCAGGAACCCTTGGACTTTCGGCGAGAGTGTCTCTCACACTCTTTGTCGCTACTCATGTCATCATTCTCACTAGTGATCTCTCCACCGGATCCCTCACAGGTCGGCTTCATCGAAAGCTCCTTGCGTCCAACACCTTCCGAAGAAGGTTAAAGACGCATGGAACTATGTCACACTACGCTCTGCTACCATGCCTTACGGCATCCTAAGCTTCGGCTCATGGCTTGAGCCCCGTTACATCTTCGCCGCAGGACGTCTTAATTAGACCAGTGAGCTGTTACGCTATCTTTAAAGGATGGCTGCTTCTAAGCCAACCTCCTGGTTGTTTTGGACATCCCACCTGCTTTCCCACTTAGCCATGAATTGGGGGCCTTAGCTGTAGGTCAGGGTTGTTTCCCTCTCCACTACGGACGTTAGCATCCGCAGTGTGTCTGCCATCTAGTACTCCCGGGTATTCGGAGTTTGGTTAGGATCAGTAAGCCTGTGGGGCCCCATTACCCATCCAGTGCTCTACCCCCCGGGGTATTCGGATGACGCTCTACCTAAATAGATTTCGCAGAGAACCAGCTATCTCCGAGTTTGATTGGCCTTTCACCCCTAGGCACAACTCATCCCGACCTTTTTCAACAGGTGTGGGTTCGGCCCTCCAGTAAGTGTTACCTTACCTTCAGCCTGGTCATGCCTAGATCACTCGGTTTCGGGTCTGATCCCACGAACTCGACGCCCTATTAAGACTCGCTTTCGCTGCGCCTACACCTAACGGCTTAAGCTTGCACGTGAGACCAAGTCGATGACCCATTATACAAAAGGTACGCTGTCAGCCCTCAAGGGGCCTCCAACTGATTGTAGGCGTTCGGTTTCAGGTACTGTTTCACTCCCCTCGTCGGGGTGCTTTTCACCTTTCCCTCACGGTACTGGTTCACTATCGGTCAGTAAGGAGTACTTAGCCTTCGAAGGTGGTCCTCCGATCTTCAGACAGAATTTCACGTGTTCCGCCCTACTTAATACGTCCATCAGAGCTTCCTATACGGGGCTGTCACCCGCTATGGCCATGCTTCCCAACATGTTCTAGTCACTCATCCGGCTCGGCTGGTCCCCGTTCGCTCGCCGCTACTAGGGGAGTATCAATTGATTTCCTTTCCTCCGGGTACTTAGATGTTTCAGTTCCCCGGGTTTGCTCTTAAAACCCTATGTATTCAGGTCTTAAGTACCTGGTTAAGAACATTATAAACAGCCGAAGCTATTATAATGAACTTTCAGGTGGGTTCCCCCATTCAGAGATCCATGGATCAAAGCTTATTCTCAGCTCCCCATGGCTTATCGCAGAGTATCACGTCTTTCATCGCCTCTTACTGCCAAGGCATTCACCAAACGCCCTTCTCGCGCTTGATTTGATCCAGAAAGAGAAAAACTGACGTCTTTCGACCGCAGTAGCTGGTAAGTAACTGCAGCTTATCTTCCTGAACCAAAAGCATACTTTCCCGCCCGCTTCATGTCGGTGAAGCGGACATTGAGTGTTCCGTGCGGAACACTCGGGTTAGTGTACTTGACTTGGACAACTCTGTTCGTTTCAGACGGGATACATAAGACGGAGCGAGGAAACACTCGTGTCAAATGCCTTCCACCGAAGTGGAACCGAACTGAGATCCACGCCACACTCGGCGCGATCAAACAGTGTTGATTGATTTCTCTCTAAACGATGTCAATGCTTCCGAAGAAGCGACGTCCGATTGGACGGTTAAAAACCAAAAACGGTGCTTAACGATCAAATCGAAGGGATATGGTGGGTCGAGGAGGACTTGAACCTCCGACCTCACGCTTATCAGGCGTGCGCTCTAACCACCTGAGCTACCGACCCAGCTGATTTTGCGTTGCAAAATCGGCGTTCAGCCCCTCGTGGTTATCCAGGGCCGTATATCTGGTGGAGCCTAGGAGGATCGAACTCCTGACCTCCTGAATGCAAATCAGGCGCTCTCCCAGCTGAGCTAAGGCCCCTTGAAGAACCCTGCATTCAGGGCTCGGTGACTGAAGAGATATGAGGACGGCCTGGTCCTGATGTTTGGTCAGTTTTGTATACTGACCGTTGCTAAGTGTTTCACGATCAAGAGCGAACTCTATGATGACTAGAAACATCCTTAGAAAGGAGGTGATCCAGCCGCAGGTTCCCCTACGGCTACCTTGTTACGACTTCACCCCAGTCGCTGAGCTCACCGTGGTCCGCTGCCCCCTCGAAAGGTTGGCGCACGGCCTTCGGGTAAACCCAACTCCCATGGTGTGACGGGCGGTGTGTACAAGGCCCGGGAACGTATTCACCGCGTCATGCTGTTACGCGATTACTAGCGATTCCGACTTCATGGGGTCGAGTTGCAGACCCCAATCCGAACTGAGACAACTTTTGGGGATTAACCCACTGTAGTTGCCATTGTAGCACGTGTGTAGCCCAACCCGTAAGGGCCATGAGGACTTGACGTCATCCACACCTTCCTCCCGCTTATCACGGGCAGTTTCCCTAGAGTGCCCAGCCGAACTGCTGGCAACTAAGGATGTGGGTTGCGCTCGTTGCCGGACTTAACCGAACATCTCACGACACGAGCTGACGACAGCCATGCAGCACCTGTCACTAGGTCCCGAAGGAAGGCTCCATCTCTGGAGTTGTCCTAGGATGTCAAGGGTTGGTAAGGTTCTGCGCGTTGCTTCGAATTAAACCACATGCTCCACCGCTTGTGCGGGCCCCCGTCAATTCCTTTGAGTTTTAATCTTGCGACCGTACTCCCCAGGCGGAATGCTTAATCCGTTAGGTGTGTCACCAACAAGCATGCTTGCTGACGACTGGCATTCATCGTTTACGGTGTGGACTACCAGGGTATCTAATCCTGTTTGCTCCCCACACTTTCGCACCTCAGCGTCAGTATCGAGCCAGTGAGCCGCCTTCGCCACTGGTGTTCCTCCGAATATCTACGAATTTCACCTCTACACTCGGAATTCCACTCACCTCTCTCGAACTCAAGACCAGGAGTTTAAGAGGCAGTTCCAGGGTTGAGCCCTGGGATTTCACCCCTTACTTTCTGATCCGCCTACGCGCGCTTTACGCCCAGTAATTCCGAACAACGCTAACCCCCTCCGTATTACCGCGGCTGCTGGCACGGAGTTAGCCGGGGTTTCTTTACCAGGTACTGTCATTATCATCCCTGGCGAAAGAGCTTTACGACCCTAAGGCCTTCATCACTCACGCGGCATGGCTGGATCAGGCTTGCGCCCATTGTCCAAGATTCCCCACTGCTGCCTCCCGTAGGAGTCTGGGCCGTGTCTCAGTCCCAGTGTTGCTGATCATCCTCTAAAACCAGCTATAGATCGTAGACTTGGTAGGCCATTACCCCACCAACTATCTAATCTAACGCGGGCTAATCCAAAGGCGATAAATCTTTCCCCCGAAGGGCACATAGGGTATTACTCTCCGTTTCCAGAGGCTATTCCCTACCTTTGGGTATATTCCCACGCGTTACTAACCCGTCCGCCGCTCACCCCGAAGGGCGCGCTCGACTTGCATGTGTTAGGCCTGCCGCCAGCGTTCGTTCTGAGCCAGGATCAAACTCTCAAGTTGAAAAGCACTTGCATGCTTATCCTTGACGTTCGAACCTCTGCACATCACTCATATTGGCATTACTGAAACCAATATAAGTTTTCTCTGTTTGTGTGCTTCAGCTACAAAGTAGCGAAAGCCGTACAAACAGTGAAGCTGACACTCAATCATCGGGCCGAAACCCTAAGAGCGTTGATATACAGACGTTGATCCATCGAAATGAACCAAACCGCCCACATATCTCTTCAGTGTATTCTATTGTCAAACAGCGTCGGAGCCTAAACCCCAGAGACAAAAACCAACACGAAGCGCCAATCTTACCTGGCGCAAACCGCGTCAATCCTACCTCGAATTCTCTCCGAACTTCCCATCCCGAACTCTCCGTCCAGTCCGTTCCGTCCGCACCGTAGCGCCTCAGCGCCGCCGGTGAAGGGGGTTCTAGTCCTAACACCAAACACCCGCAACCCAAAAAATCACAAAAATCACAAAAATCAAAAGAAAGTTGAAAAAGTCAATAATTCCAATTGGTTAAACCAACAACAGCGCTTCGATTTCAGACCGATAACCACAGTCCCTCCAGTCGAGCTTCAAACCCAATAAAGAAAAATGGAGTTTTCCACAGACTCGCCCACAGACTCATGAACTTCTGCTTCGCGTATAGCCCTTAAAGTTAGGAATCAGGCGCGTTGGGCTCGTCTTCGTCTGTTGGGGAGTCGCAGCATCAGCAGGACCACAGTCACACCTAGATAGATCAATGGCTCGATCTGAAAACCCTTGGCGACCATGACATAATGAACTGCACCCAGGATAGCTGCGGCGTAAACCGCTTTGTGCAAACTTCGCCATTTGGGACCAAGCTTGCGCACGGACCAGTTGTTGGACGTAAACGCCAATGGCAGCAGGATCAGGAACCCCGCCATTCCAATGGTGATGTAAGGGCGTTTAAGAATGTCGGCCCAGACCTGACTAAGAATCTGTACATCCAGAACCAGCCAAACCAGCAGGTGTAACAGAACGTAGACAAAGGTCAGAACCCCAATGGCGCGCCGAAACTTCATCAGGTTCAAACCGGTGAACTGACGAAGTGGGGTTATCGCCAACCCTAGAAGCAAGAGTTGCAGCGCCCGCTCGCCCATCTCGTGTTCCAGCACCTTGACCGGATCAACACCCAATCCGCCGGTCAGCCCCTGATAGAGCAGCCAGGCAGGATATACGCCTCCAGAAAGATACAGCACCCATGCCGGGCACAAACGCACAAAGCGGTTCACTTGGTCAACCATCAGAGCACTGTGCTCCCTTCAAAAGTCAATGTCATGCTATGGCCCCGTTTCCGCCAAAAACCAAACCAATCAACCAACGACCCTGCTCAAAAGACCCAAATCGAATTTTTGACCGATAACTTTGTCCTGTCCCGCATGAGGTTCCAATGCTCGACGAAACCATGTTCACCGCCGCGTTCCTCAGTATGTTCTTGGGGCTTCTTACAACCGCAGGTGCCGTCCTTTGGCGCAACAAAAAGGGCCGCACATCAATCTTTTCCCAAGACAGCAGCTTTGATGAGATTGGCATGTCCTTGCTCTCGTCGCTCTTCGACAGCCGTTCAATGACACGCATCGACGGCATTTCAGAATTGCGGCCACCGTGGGGAATGCGGCTAATGACGCCGACACTGGCCACTCTGATTTTCCTAACGACGGATTTGTCACCCATTTGGTACAACGTCGGTGTCTCGGATCCGCGCATACATCTGGCGTTTCTGGTCGTCTGTTGCCTTCTCACCGGATATTCCTGGGTCATGCTGCTCTTCTTCCAGAAAGTAGTTTATGATCGAGCCCAGATCGAGTGCAGCGGCGTGGATCTGTCCCGCCAAACCCGCCATCTTTCAGATTTGGTGGACATCCGAGTCCACAAAAGTCGCCCGGCATTGGTTCTGACATTTGCCGAGCAGAAACCGCTCTACATACCCAAGTTCTTGTCCGGGCGGGCACAGTTCGTGGCGGACATGGAAGACATCGCGCAGCGCAACCGTCATCTGGGGTTGGTGTCCCCTGAACCAAATTTTGCCGCGCGATTGGGGTTCTGAACCAGCCCCCTGCCACATCAGTAGAACTTTGCCAGATCCATACCTTCATAAAGACCAGCCACTTCTTTCTCGTAACCATTGAACTTTAGCGTCGGAATGCGTTTGGCAAACAATCCACCGCCGATCTTGCGTTCACTAGCTTGCGACCAACGTGGGTGAGACACCTCGGGGTTCACGTTGCTGTAGAAACCGTATTCGCGACCATTGGCCTGATTCCAGCTGGTGGGTGGTTCTTTGTCTGTCAAAGTGATGCGCACGATCGACTTGATCGACTTAAAGCCATATTTCCATGGCACCACCAACCGAAGCGGCGCGCCGTTTTGGTTCGGGATCGGTTTACCATAGATACCTGTGGCCATGATCGTTAGGGGGTGCATTGCCTCGTCCAGGCGCAAACCTTCCTTATAGGGCCACTCCAGAACGGGGTATTGGGTGCCTGGCATTTCTTCGGGACGATAAAGCGTTTCAAAGCCCACGTATTTTGCACCCTCTTGAACGCCTGCCAGGTTGAGTAGGTCAGCTAATTCAAAGCCATTCCATGGAATGACCATTGACCATGCTTCAACGCAGCGGAAACGATAGATACGCTCTTCGACCGTCATCTCGGACATGATCTGCTGGAACCCATAGTCACCGGGGCGGTCGACCATGCCGTCGATCTGCACCGTCCATGGGTCGGTCTTCATGATATCGGCATATTGTACAGGATCGCCCTTGCCCGTGCCGAACTCATAGAAGTTGTTGTAGGTTGTGATTTCTTCCCAGGTATTGGCCTCCAGCTCTTCGGCCAAGGCAGGTTTTGCAATTGAGGCAAGCCCAACCCCGGCCAGCCCCGCAATAAAATGACGGCGGTTCAGGAATGCCGCCTCGGGTGTCACGTCAGCGAGGGTCAAATCGTTCTTCCAGCGGTGGGCCATTTCGGTCTCCGGTTGTTGATCGTTTGTTATCAGGTAGCTGTTCGGATTGGTCAGGCCAAACCAACTTGTTTCACGTTTCAGAGACGGGGCTGTAACTTGGCAGAATTTCGTTCATCGGCGTTGAGCAGCCGTTCTCCATCATGATCCGCACGTGGCGACGGCGCAGCATCCGGGGCTCGGGCACGCCAACGGAATGCGCGATGGTTTCCACCTCGTGCCGGATTTCCTGCGCATAGCGGGCGACGCGTTTGTATTTGTGTTCAACCACCAGTCCCTTTTGAAAGCGCGGGTCATGGGTGGTGATTCCGGTTGGGCATGTGTTCTTGTTACATTTGAGCGCCTGAATGCAGCCAAGCGAGAACATGAACCCTCGGGCCGAAGTCACAAAATCCGCCCCCGCCGCCAAGGCCCAGGCCACGTCGCTGGGGTTAATCAGCTTACCGCTCGATACCAGTCTGATACGGTCCTTAAGCCCGCGTTCATCGCGCAGGTTCGCAATGACGGGTAATGCCTCGCGCACGGAGATGCCGACCAAATCAATCAGTGGCATAGGCGCGGCACCTGTGCCCCCTTCGCCCCCGTCCAAGGTAATAAAGTCCGGTGCACAATCATCGCTGCGTGCAACAATGGCGTCAAAAAGATCCACGAACACCTGCTCAGAGCCCACAACGGTTTTGATGCCGGTCGGCTTGCCGGTGACCTCGCGAACATGCCTGATCATATCCAGCAGCTCTTCGACGTTGCCCGCCTCGCGGTGCCGGTTAGGGGATTGGCTGTCATGGCCTTTCTTGATTCCACGGATCGCAGCAATCTCATCCGTGATTTTTTCGGCAGGTAGAATGCCACCCTTGCCCGGCTTGGCGCCCTGGGCCAGCTTGATTTCGAACATGCGTACGGTTTCATGAGCTGCAACTTCGCGCAGCTTGTCATCGCTTAGGTTACCGTGCTCATCCCTGACGCCGTACTTCGCGGTCCCAATCTGGAAAACGATGTCGCAGCCACCCTCCAAGTGAAACGGACTCAGCGCCCCCTCGCCTGTGTTTAGCCAAACGCCCGCCTCTTTCGCACCACGGCTGAGTGCCTGCACCGCAGGTTTGGAAATCGCGCCAAAGCTCATGCCTGAGATATTGAAGAATGACGGCGCATCATACGGCTCGCGCGCGGTCTGACCGATCCGCAGCGGCTCAGATTTGGTGAATTGGTCGCCAAGCGGTGGAAAGGGTGCATTCACAAAGATCGGCGTACCAGGCACGTTCAGATTGCGAGTTGAACCGAAGGCGACCGTGTTCCCCTCGCCCTCGGCCGCGCGGTTGACCCATTCACGTTGCGCCCGGTTGAACGGCAGCTCTTCGCGGTCCATTGCGAAAAAATACTGGCGAAAGAACTCTCCCAGCCCACTGAACAATTTTCGAAAGCGCCCGATGACAGGGTAATTCCGCCGGATGGCGTCATGGGTTTGGAACCGGTCGATGAAGAACAAAACGATCGCGCCCAGGACCGCCACTCCGACGACACTGACAAAGGCAAAAGCCATAAACTCGATGGCGTTCATTGCAAATCCCATCTGGGGACCTCCGATCTGTTCTTGCTGCGGTTGATGCGTTGCTGGCTTAAGTAAGAGACTGGCCACAACAGCACGACGGATCAAGCCACCTGCAATCACGTTGCGAAAAGGAGATTGAAACAGAATTTGGCTGGCTCACCCCACATATAGACGCGGCGAGCAAATGACCCCCAGATCTAGATTATGCATATAAATAGCGCGTCGGCCAAATGTTACACCGCCCACGCTCGCCTGCGCCTCAAGTCGTGCGCATCCCTGCGATCCGCTTGCGCACCAGCTCGACATGCATCCGCGCGTGATAGGCAGCCTGACGATAGGCAGCGGGCAAACGCACCTTGGACAGCCGGTCATCCAGCTCAACCAATTTTGCATCCATCCGCTCCAGATCTTCCCTCGAAGGGCTCTCATCGAGCTCATCTTCAATGGCACGGATGTCGGGATAGTGTTGCCACACTTTCCAACCCATGATGTAGGCATAGATCCCCGGCAAGGCCCGCAGCATTGGGACCACAATGAACAGGATCGGCAACAGAAGGAGCAATGTTCGATTGACCTGGGCCGCCATCCAATACGGCAACCAGTCGTGCCAAGTCGACGGTCCTTCCATGATCAACTGCCGCGCGGCATTGTTGATCGGTAGATCCGTCCCATCAATCGAAGGGAAGGCGTCGGGGTCGGTGATGATGTCGCGCGAAGCGTGAAGTGTCTTTGCAGCCATGGTCAAGCGATTGACCAACGCGGGATGCAGGTCTGGCGCGACCGCCAGACGTGCTTCAAGCGCAAGAATGGATTGAGGCACAGGTGGGATAACCGGCAGAAGTGACACAGCCCCGGTCGGCACCGTAACCGTGGTTGCGTAAGCCAACCTGCGAGCAATTGCATCGCTGTGCTCAAGTGAGACAAATTGGATATCGGGATGCCCGTAGGCACGTTGCAAATAGGGCGCATCGATTGGCGCGACAAACACCGCGACATCGATCTGGTCCGCCACCAATGCACTAACCGCGTCATCATAGCCCAGCTCAAAAATTTCGTTGGCTGTCGGGTCAAGCCCAATAGCGGTCTGAAAGTCGACAAACGCAGCAGCTGTACCGGAACCGGGACGACCACCGTTTATTCGCAGATTTCGCCAAAACGCCGGGTTTCCGGGAATCGTCAACTCACTCCGGGCCAGAAACACCATTGGTTCAAAGAAAATTGCGCCGATGGCTTCGATGGACAAATCAGCAACGACAATTCCACCCTGCACCAGAGCCGCATCCACCTCGCGGCCTTCGAGCAGTGAAACATTCTCGACAGAGCCGAGCAGTTTCGACAATTTGAAGCTCGATACCATCTCGTGCCAGTTGCTCCTTGTACCGTTCGGCAACCTGACTGTAGGCGCCTCCCGAAGGGCCCGCGGCTAACCGAATTGTCTTTGGCGGGTGCAACTGGAGGAATATCAAAACCAAACCCATTACGAGCACAGCCACAGCAAGCAGGGTCCAGTTCCTCATAGGTTGGCCTTTCCAATTTCGGGAGTTTCGTAGCGCTGAAAAACCTAGCGGGCGACAATGGATCGGGCAAGGCGACATTCGCTTGGCTGCTACAATTTGCGCGATCCATGAAACGACATTGGTCCAAAAGGAACCACAAACCGTATTAAGTCGTACAAACTCGACAACCGAGGACACCATTCATGACCGGAACCCTCAAAAAGCGTGTCTCAAGACTCGTAATCGCCACTGCAATGATCGGGCTTCCCGCCATCGGCCACAGCGGAAACGAATCCCGTTCCGATGCCTACGACATCGGCAATGGCCTTTTGGAGGTCATCGCTGATTTCTCTGAAAACGCCATTTACTGGTGTGGCGCCGGAGATTACGCCTTGCGGCGTTTGTCAACATCCGGGAATGCCCGGCTTTATGTCTGGAGTGGACCCGCGCCCAGCAAAGCGCAACCCGGTCAACGCGCGGTCACTTTTGCCTTCTCTCCCCCACCTGGCGTAGCGCCGAGCACGACGTTCACAACAGATGTCTCAATTATCGGAAACTCACTGACGGTTGCCCAAGCCAAACGCACCTGTGACGAGAGAACTTCAAGCGGTTGACAAAAAAAGCCCGCCAAAACTGGCGGGCTTTTATGTATCGGTTCAGGTGTCGAGGTGTTCGTCAGTGCACCACTGCATCATCCGGCCGCGGACGATCCGATGATCCCAAGCGGTCACCGATGATCAAACCGTCGGATCCGGCCGAGACCGGAACCGTTTCACCATCCTTGATGTCCCCTGACAACAGAGCCTCGGCCAGCGGATTCTGCAGCGCGCGTTGTATCACACGCTTGAGCGGTCTGGCACCAAACACCGGATCATAGCCTTCATCGGCAAGCCAGGTTTTTGCGGCTTCGTCTAACTCGAGACCGATCTTGCGACCAGCAAGACGTTTTGACAGGCGTCCAAGCTGAATGTCGACGATGCCGTCCATGTCCGCGCGTGCTAGGCGATCAAAGATGATCGTCTCATCCAGACGGTTCAGGAATTCGGGCCGGAAGTGAGCCCGCACCGCGTCCATCACATCTCGCCGCGCATCCGAGGCATCAGCACCCTCAGGCAGTTGGCTTAGCGCCTGTGCCCCAAGGTTCGAGGTCAGCACGATCAGTGTCTGTTTGAAATCGACCGTGCGACCCTGACCATCAGTCAGCACACCGTCATCCAACACCTGCAGCAACACGTTGAAGACGTCGGGATGTGCCTTTTCGACCTCGTCGAACAGGACAACCTGGTACGGACGCCTGCGCACGGCCTCGGTCAACACACCGCCCTCGTCGTACCCAACATAACCCGGAGGGGCACCGATCAGACGCGCCACCGCGTGTTTTTCCATGAACTCGGACATGTCGATCCGAACCATGGCGCTGTCATCGTCGAACAGGAAATCGGCGACAGCCTTGGTCAGCTCGGTCTTACCCACACCGGTCGGTCCTAGGAACAGGAAGGATCCCAACGGGCGACCTTCATCGTTCAATCCAGCCCGTGCACGACGCACCGCATTTGCTACGGCGGTCACGGCCGAGTGCTGACCGATCACGCGGCGGTGCAGATCATCTTCCATCCGCAGCAACTTTTCACGCTCGCCTTCCAGCATCTTGGACGTGGGGATGCCAGTCCAACGCTCTACCACAGCCGCAATCTGCTCGGGACGCACAGTCTCTTCGGCCATCATGCCGCCGTCTTCGCGGTTTTCTGCTTGTTCCAGCTGCTTTTCCAGCTCAGGGATAACCCCGTATGACAGCTCACCAGCCTTGGCGAGGTTACCTTCGCGTTTGGCGATCTCCAGATCGGCGCGCGCCTTGTCCAACTGCTCTTTCAACGACTGCGCTGCATTCAGCTTGTCACGCTCGGCCTGCCACTGTGCCGTCATCTCGGCGGATTTCTCCTGCAGATTCGACAGGTCCTTTTGCAGCGTTTCCAAACGATCCTTGGACGCAGCATCGTCTTCGAGTTTCAATGCCTCTTCCTCGATCTGCAATTGCAGGATCTGGCGGTCGAGTTGGTCAAGCTCTTCGGGCTTACTGTCGACCTCCATCCGCAGACGGCTGGCTGCTTCGTCCACAAGGTCGATGGCTTTGTCTGGCAGGAAGCGGTCAGTGATGTAGCGATGCGACAGAGTCGCCGCCGATACCAGCGCCGAGTCCGAGACACGAACACCGTGGTGAAGCTCATACTTCTCCTTGATACCGCGCAGGATGCTAATCGTGTCCTCAACCGTCGGCTCGCTGACCATGACCGGTTGGAACCGGCGGGCCAGAGCTGCGTCTTTTTCGACGTATTTGCGATACTCATCCAGCGTGGTCGCACCGATACAGTGCAACTCGCCGCGGGCAAGCGCAGGTTTGATCAGATTGGCGGCATCCATCGCACCGTCGGACTTACCGGCGCCGACCAGCGTGTGCATCTCGTCAATGAACAGGATGATTTCGCCCGCAGCCTCGGTCACTTCGGTCAGAACCGCCTTCAGGCGCTCCTCGAACTCACCACGGTACTTCGCACCCGCGATCAACGCACCCATGTCGAGCGACAAAAGCTTTTTGTCGCGCAGGGATTCAGGCACATCACCGTTGATGATGCGTAGCGCCATCCCCTCGGCAATCGCGGTTTTACCAACGCCGGGCTCGCCAATCAGAACCGGGTTGTTCTTGGTTCGGCGGCTGAGCACCTGCATTGCTCGGCGAATTTCCTCGTCCCGACCAATGATCGGGTCGATCTTCCCCGCAGCCGCTGCCTCGGTCAGGTCATCGGCGTACTTCTTGAGTGCATCATAACCATCCTCGGCACTGGCGGTATCAGCTGTGCGTCCTTTGCGAATGTCGTTGATTGCCTCGTTGAGCTTCTGTGCACTCACCGCGCCTGCATCCAACGCCTCTTTGGCCTTGGACTTTACCATGCAGAGTGCCATCAGAACACGCTCGACCGGGACAAAGCTGTCACCCGCCTTTTGCGCCAGTTTTTCGGCCTCGGCCAAGACCTTACCGGTTTGAGTGTCCAGATAGATCTGGCCAGCATCACCGCTTACCTTGGCCTGTTTTGACAGGGCCAGATCAAGCGCTTCAACCACGCGGCCGGGCGCACCGCCCGCTCGGGTGATCAGGTTGCTCGCCAGCCCCTGCTCGTCATCCATCAAAGCTTTTAGAATATGTTCGGGCGTCAGTCGCTGATGCCCTTCGCGCATCGCAATTGTCTGCGCCGCTTGCACGAAACCTCGTGCCCGCTCGGTGAACTTGTTCAAGTCCATCATTCTCTCCTTTTCCAAGCGCCCGGTCATGTCGGCGCCCGAAATCGGCACGCCTGTCGTTGGGCCTCACATTCAATTTGGGAAATGAATGCTACGCTTCAAGAGGTTCGATCACGGAAATTCAAAATGAGTTAAATTCTCTGAATTTCACCTCAACAGCGCCTCACTTTAGTAATATTTCAGAGTTCAGATAAGGGTACAAAGTGGAGGCTGTCATGCTGGTTACGAATATAGAAATTTCTCACTACTCTTACTGCGAACAATCCACGCGTCATACTGCAAATGTCTGCATGACGCTGGGCGATATGTTTGTCACTCTATTCTGTGCACTGGATATGCCTGCCAATGAATGCCCCAAGGAACGTGCAAAAGCCTTTGTCGGGGATGCCATGCGGCAATTGAGGCGCATGCCTGAATACCGCTCAGGTAGACGATCCGTCGAATTGTCCGAGCATGTTCAACCCCCTTGGCTTTGCTCGCATAAAGCATCGACGTCTCTTGCACTGGCGGAGACAGCTATTT
Source organism: Falsiruegeria sp. JB4-1 (assembly GCF_055693495.1). Lineage (NCBI taxonomy): Bacteria > Pseudomonadati > Pseudomonadota > Alphaproteobacteria > Rhodobacterales > Roseobacteraceae > Falsiruegeria > Falsiruegeria sp. JB4-1. The sequence continues at coordinate 765,741 of NZ_JBVFTZ010000001.1, read as the reverse complement.
AGACAGGCGCGACCCCATACAGAGAGGATTGCGCCCAATGACCGCTACACCTGCGTCTGACGACCGACTGATCGTCGCCCTTGACGTTCCCAATGCCTTGCAAGGTTTGGCCCTGGCAGAACAGCTGGGCGACGCGGTTTCGTTCTATAAGATCGGGCTTGGAATGCTGACTGGCGGCGGGCTCGCTCTTGCCAATGAACTCAAACAGGATCATGGCAAACGCATTTTCCTGGACATGAAATTATTTGATATCGGCAATACTGTGGAAAGCGCGGTTCGGGGGCTGTCGCAGTTCGATTTGGATTTCCTGACTGTTCATGGGGATCCACATGTCGTCCGAGCCGCCAAGGAAGGTGCTGCTGGCACCAACATGAAGATCCTGGCCGTGACCATCCTGACGTCCTTGAACCGCGATGATCTGGATGCTGGCTTGATCAAAGCAGGTGATATTCACGACCTTGTCACTGAACGGGCGGCAAACGCATTCGAGGCTGGGGCGGACGGGGTGATCGCTTCTCCACAAGAAGCGGGATTGATCCGGGCCCTGCCTGAGGCCAACAACCGTCTGATCGTTACGCCTGGCGTTCGTCCAGCTGGCGCTGAATTGGGTGATCAGAAACGTGTCGCTACTCCAGCCAATGCTGTTTCCGACGGAGCCGACCACATCGTCGTCGGACGTCCCATCTATCGTGCGCCCGATCCACGCGCTGCGGCACAAGAGATTCTCGCGGAACTGAACTCGGCACAAGCGACGACCCGGAACCGGCCTAAAGCTTGAAATTGACTATTCCCTTTCCAGGATGCTTCCGGCGATTTCGACTTCGGTAAGCAAAGGTTGAAACCTAACGCAGAGCTGCCTGCCCGCTGTGCCCGCAAAAGCACATATGCCGCACTCAATTCAAGCGACTGGAAATCTAGGCTATGCGAACAGCGATTTTTGGTGAAGTCTAAGAGTGAGACACTCCCCAACGAGCTTATTCTTCCTGAAGTTCGTTACCTCCCCCGCTCGAGAAGCGGGGGTTTTCTCGGTAAAGCCCCCTTATCTAACCAATTTTTGGACAAGCATCAGTCTGTTTGTGTACTCGCGTAACTGATCTTTGGCCTCAGCACACCATCTCGGTTTCCCACAAGTAGGTCCGAAGCTGGTCCGCAAAATGAGGAACCGCCAGGGGATGTTCGACGTACTCCATGGGCGACATGAGCTGCCATCCCTGCCCTTCGGAACCAAAACGAATATCGTTTACTGCGTCTGCATCCAGATGGCTGACAAAAAACCAGACTGTTCCGTGCGGCCGCTCGTATGATCGCGCCCAACTGATATTCGAGACCAACAATCTCAAACCAACCTCTTCTTCGGTTTCTCGTAGTGCACAGTCTTCCGGGCTTTCGGTTCCCTCCCGTCCTCCGCCGGGCAAGTCCCAGTGTCCTGGATAGGGGATATCATCCCGATCGTCCCTTAGGATCACCAGCAATTTCGACCCAATAAAGATCGCAAGTTTTGAACCTGCATATGTCATGAAAATCACCCCGTCAGACTGTCATTTCGCCCGAATCCGACGTACAACGTATTGATCTTAATCTCAGTTACAACACTTCAATTCCGAGCCGCCAATGCCTTCCCTGTGCCGCGACTGCATGTTCCAGTTCCAAGATGCGCGACGCTGCCCTTCTTGCGGTAGCCCAAGGGTGGTAGCGGACCCCGAATTGTTCGATCTGTCTATAGCTCACATGGATTGTGATGCCTTCTATGCCTCGGTCGAAAAACGCGACAACCCAGAACTGGAAGACAAGCCGGTTATCATAGGAGGGGGCAAGCGAGGTGTGGTTTCAACAGCCTGCTACGTTGCCCGAATTCGCGGTGTCCGCTCTGCCATGCCAATGTTCAAAGCGCTGGACCTTTGTCCAGATGCCGTGGTGATCAAGCCGAGAATGAGCGTATACGCAGAAGTCAGTCGACACATCAGAGGCATGATGGACGAATTGACGCCAGCGATAGAACCATTGTCGCTGGACGAAGCTTTCCTGGATCTTTCTGGCACACAGAAATTGCACGGCGCGCCTCCAGCAGTGATGCTGGCAAAGCTGGTAAAACGGATGAAAAACGAATTGGGCCTGACCGGTTCTATCGGCCTGAGCCACAACAAGTTTCTTGCAAAAGTCGCCTCAGATTTGGACAAACCACGCGGGTTTTCGGTGATCAGTCGCCAAGAGACGGCTACCTTTCTCGAAGAAAAGTCCGTTCGCTTGATCTGGGGGATTGGTCCAGCCGCACAAGCTTCGCTGGAAAAGGCAGGCATTCGAACGTTCGGTGATTTGCTGCGATGGGAGCAACAGGCCCTGGCTGACAGGTTTGGCGCCATGGGGTACCGCTTGTGGCACCTTGCGCGCGGCCAGGACAAACGCAAAGTTTCCGCACACGAACCGATGAAATCCATCTCGAATGAGACCACTTTCTTCGAAGACACCGGTGATCCGCATATCCTGGACGGACATCTATGGCGCATGGCGGAAAAAGTTGCGGATCGCGCCAAGGCGAAAGGTATCGCAGGGCGCGTCGTAACACTCAAACTCAAGCGCGCAAACCATGCACTGCTTACGCGGCGCGTTTCTCTCAGGGACGCGACGCAGATGGCGGATACAGTGTATCGCACGGCCCGCAACCTGTTTGACCAAGTTGGGGATCAGGGCCCTTATCGCCTTTTGGGGTGCGGGTTGTCGGATTTGTGCCCGGAACATGACGCGGACAAATCCGGAGATTTGCTGGATCCGCAAGCAGGCCAACGCAACGAAGCAGAACGGGCCACCGACAAAATCCGAGAGCGCTTTGGCAGCGACGCAATCATCAAAGGGCGCACATTACGTTGATTTTGAATTACGTGCGGAAATAGCTGGCGAAAGCCGTCGTATACACCGGGCGCTTCTTACTCGGCAGCAACCTTTACTGGCCCCTGCCCAAAAGCTGCGACTCGCGCCGCCATACGTCCAAGTAGCGTTCGCACGCGATCAAAGTCAGCGTTCGGTCTGATCCGCTTTTCGTCCATGTACAGAGAGCGATCAATTTCGATCTGAATGGCGTGCTGCCTGCGTGACGGGCGCCCGTAAGCTTGAGCTACATAGGCTCCTGCAAACGGTGTGTTGCGCATTACTGTAAGCCCGACGTCAACAAATGCCGCCTCGACCTCATCCATGACTTCGCTTGAGGCAGCAGCCCCGAAACGATCACCCAGAACGATATCCGGGCACGCTCTACCTCTACGGCAAACACTGTCCAACGCTTCGTGGGGCATCGAATGACAATCCAACAAGATCGCCTGACCGAACATTTGATGTGAATCGTTCAATAGTGACTGCAACCGAGTATGATAGGGATGCCAATACTTTTCGATACGCCGACGGGCCTCGCTCAAAGGCAACTTACCTCGATAGATCGCCCGCCCGTTTGCCACGACACGGGGAATCACCCCCAGTCCCGATGCCACGCGAGGATTGTGCCCATGCTTGCGAACACCTTCTACTAAAGCCGGGTCCAATTCGTCAGGGCTACGGTTCAAATCCAGAAACGCTCGTGGTGCACCGGCCTTCAGAAATGGGGCACCATGATCAGCAACATCCTGAAACAGAAGGTCAACGTAAGCGTCCTCGGATGAACGAATCGCTCTTTCATCCAGAACAGTTTGATTCAGAAACCAGTCCGGATAGTCACTTCCACTGTGAGGAGACGCAAAAACCACGCAGGATGTGCGTTTCATAGGTTCGGACAAATGATATGCAGCTCGCGGCATGGGATCTCCTTACAAAGAAAAACATAGACCGGAAAATAGTTCGATCAAAAGCCCTTGATCCCCTCGACGACTCCTTTTATAGACCCCGCTACCGGCGCGGTTCTCCGCGTCCTAGTTTTTTCTGGGACAGGGATTGCAAAGGTATTCATGGGCGATTAGCTCAGTGGTAGAGCACTTCGTTGACATCGAAGGGGTCACAAGTTCGAACCTTGTATCGCCCACCATGAATTTCACTGTCTCGGTTTTCCGGGACACCCGTAACACCAGGCGCTGGCCACCTTGCAAAGGCGCCGCAGGACAGGAGACAGGCCATGAAGGTCAAGAACTCGCTCCGCTCGCTCAAGAACCGGCACCGTGATTGCCGTGTTGTGCGTCGCAAAGGCCGCGTTTATGTGATCAACAAAACGCAGCGTCGGTTCAAAGCTCGCCAGGGCTAAACCAGACCGCATATTCAAAGAAAACCGCGCCTTCGAGCGCGGTTTTTTTATGCCCTCTCCCCTGATTGGACCACCGAACAGAGAGTTCTGTGGGGATTCTTCGAATGCTGCTAGCCTGACTGGGCCGCACAGAACCGGAGGTCCGCCATGTCTCGTCCCAACGTCATCCTGATTTTGGCCGATGACATGGGGTTTGCCGATCTGGGTTGCACCGGGTCGGAAATTCGCACGCCCAACATCGATGCCCTAGCCAAAGATGGCACCTTGCTAAGCGCGATGTACAATTGCGCGCGATGTTGCCCCACTCGCGCTTCTCTTTTGACCGGGCTTTATCCTCACAACGCTGGCATCGGGCACATGGGGGCCAATCTTGGTACGCCCGCCTATCAGGGGTTCTTGCGCAACGACTCCGCCACCATAGCGGAACACCTGCGTGCCGCAGGCTATCGCACCCTGATGAGCGGCAAGTGGCATGTAGCAGGGGATTTCGGATCTCGTGACTATGACAGCTGGCGCCCCGGCGATGTCGAACACCCCACCCCGCGCCAGCGAGGCTTTGACCGCTTCTTTGGTATTATGGACGGGGCCGCACATTTCTTTTCGCCGCATTACATGATGGAAGATGACCGCCGGGTCGAAGTTCTGCCCGATGACTTCTATTTCACAGATGCGATCACCGACAAAGCCATTGGAATGATCGAAGAAGCAGTACAGGACGATACCCCCTTCTTTCTCTATCTCGCCCATACCGCCCCGCATTGGCCTTTGCATGCCCACCCTGAAGACATCGCCCGCTATGACGGCGTTTATGCCAAGGGTTGGGATGCGATCCGGACTGCTCGGCATGAAACCATGAACGGCATGGGCCTGTTTCAAACGGCATGGGACATCTCTCCAAGAGATCAGGACGTGCACCATTGGGGGGATGAAACGCATAAGGATTGGGAAGCCGCCAAGATGGCCACCTATGCCGCCATGGTCGACCGGATGGACCAGTCCGTCGGGACACTTGTGGCCGCGCTTCGCAGATTGAGCCAGTTGGACAACACGCTGATCCTGTTCCTGTCCGACAATGGCGGTTGTGCCGAATTCATGGCCGAAGACGGGTGGGCCCAATTCTACCCGGACATCACGCATGACGGCCGCAAGATCACTATGGGCAACATCCCCGACCTGAACCCAGGGGACGCTCAAACCTTTCAAAGCTATGACAAGCCCTGGGCAAACGTTTCAAACGCTCCCTTCCGACTGTTCAAGCATTACGTCCACGAGGGAGGTGTTTCTACTCCTTTGGTGGCGCACTGGCCCAAGAGTTTCGAAAAACAGGGGGTCAAGCACGCGGCTTGCCATGTGGTCGACTTATTGCCCACCATACTCGAAGCTACTGACACTCCCTATCTGAAAGAACTGGGCGGTCATGAGATCCAACCCCTGCAGGGGGAAAGCCTGCTGCAATTGCTCCAGGGGTCGGATTGGACCCGGGAACAGCCAATCTTTTTTGAGCACGAAGGTAATGCCGCTGTTCGTATGGGCCAGTTCAAACTTGTTCGCCTGCACGGTTTGGATTGGGAATTGTACGACATGGAAGCGGACCGGACAGAATTGAAAGACCTAATCCGCGGAGAGGAGGATAGAGCGAACGAAATGATCAGATCATACCAGAACTGGGCAGACAAATCCGGTGTCATGGATTGGGAAATCGCTCTCCCCAAACTCCTTCACGCATGGAACATGGACAGCGCTGATGGATAGGCTTGAACCTATCCGAGTATTTTTATCGGAATTCCTTTTCAAATTGCCGGGATTGCATTAGGTCCTTTGGGCAATCGGGTCGGCATCCGCCCCCATCACGACGAAGGACCTGCCATGTTCAACGCAACCACTCCACTTGCCGCTGTAATGGTCGCGGCATTGACCACTACCGCTCTGGCCGAAGGTGAATTGAACCTTTACTCCTCGCGCCACTATGACACCGACGAACGCCTGTACTCCGACTTTGAAGAAGCCACTGGCATCACGATCAATCGGATTGAGGGAAAATCGGACGAACTGACGGCCCGTATCATTGCCGAAGGCGCGAACTCTCCTGCTGACGTCTTGATCACCGTTGACACATCGCGCCTTGAGCGCGCCAAGAACGCAGGTGTTTTGCAGTCGATCGACAGCGATGTTCTAGAAGCCCGCATTCCAAGCTACCTGCAAGATCAGGACAACCAATGGTTCGGGTTTTCGCAGCGCAGCCGGGTAATTTTTTACAGCAAAAAAGACGTCATCGACCCGCCGCAATCCTACCTTGATCTGGCCGACCCCAAGTACGACGGTATGATCTGCGTGCGGTCGTCGACCAATACCTATAACCAGACCTTGTTGGCCTCGATCATCGAGCATCACGGCGAAGATGCCGCGCTGGACTGGGCCAAAGGGATTGTCGCCAATATGGCGCGTGACCCCAAGGGCGGTGACACCGATCAACTGCGCGGGCTTGTTTCCGGCGAGTGCCAGATCGCGATCAGCAACACCTATTACTTCGCTCGCGCCCTGCGAAAGAACGTCAAAGGTGTCAGCGACAGTGTCGACTTAATCGGTTGGGTGTTTCCCTCCCAAGACGCCGAAGGTGCTCATATGAACCTGTCGGGTGGCGGTGTGGCGGCCAATGCACCGAACAAAGAGAACGCCATCAAGTTTCTGGAGTACCTCGCTTCGGATCAGGCCCAGAAGTACTTCTCAAACGCCAACGACGAATATCCTGCTGTTTCCGGGGTCGCGCTGGCTGAATCTGTTGCGAAGCTTGGCCAGTTCAAACCTGATGACGTAGACCTGTCCGCGGTAGCCAAGAACATTCCAACCGCACAAAAAGTCTTTGATGAAGCTGGTTGGAAGTAATTTACTTAACACCCACCACGAAATAGGCGCGAAGAATTTTTCGCGCCTTTTTTCTTGATTTTTCATTAAAAAAATATTTCATTATTCTCGTAACTGAGAATCTTTCCCATTATTGATCATGCCTGATATTCTATCACAACGCCTCTCTGAACGACTTCGGGAGCTTCGCCAGCAACGGGGATGGTCTCTTGATCAATTGGCGGCCCGCAGCGGGTTGAGCAGGGCATCGCTATCGCGCCTTGAAAAGGCCGACGTCAGCCCAACCGCAGAAAACCTAGGACGATTATGCACGGCCTATGGCCTGCCGATGTCCCGCCTCATGATGATGATCGAAGACACATTTGTTCCGCGCGTCCCAATTGAACGGCAAACCGAGTGGACCGACCCCGAAACAGGGTTTGTCCGCCGATCGGTCTCGCCTCCAGCAATGGGCCTGGCAGGTGAAGTAATCGAATGCCACTTGCCGCCGGGAACGCGCGTTTCTTATGACGGTCCACTTAAGCCGGGACAGGAACACCACGTGATCCTTCTTGACGGGGCGATGTCACTTACAGTCGATGCGGTACGCCATGATCTGACAGCTGGAGATTGTTTGCGATATCACCTGTCCGGGCCTTCTGTGTTTGAAACCACGCCAAGTCGCGGCGTTCGTTACATGCTGGTGCTGATATGATCGAACAAATTTTTCCGAAAGAGCTTCCCTCGATTTTGGATGATCTGGCACATGTCTTATGCGAATGCGTCAATGCAGGTGCGAGTGTCGGATTCATATTGCCATTCACGCGTCGGGATGCGCGGGCCTATTGGGAAAACCGCGTTGCCCCTTTGGTTGACACTGGACAGTCCCAGTTACTTGTCGCTCGGCAAGACGGCCATGTCATGGGCACGGTACAACTGATACCCGCCACAATGCCCAATCAACCACACCGCGCAGATGTCGCAAAACTGCTCGTTCACCCCAAATGCCGTAGACGCGGACACGCGAGGGCCCTGATGGAGGCCTTGGAGCAGCGCGCACGTGATGCAGGCAAATCACTCTTGGTACTCGACACCCGCAGTGGGGATCCATCACAGCACCTTTACCAGACGCTGGGTTACGAAACGGCCGGGGAAATCCCCGATTATTGCCACAATCCGTTCAACGCCCGGTTGGAACCCACAACATACATGTACAAACTGTTGAAATGACGGCAGCCCTGATCCTGGCCGTTGTGATTGGAGGCGCCCTGATCGCGGCGCAGGGCGCAATCTATACACGGATGTCCGAACTGGTTGGTGGATCAATTCAGGCGACGGCTCTTGCCTTTGCCATCGGAACCGTTGCGTTGTTTACTCTTCTAACCATCACAGGCGCCCCTTTTCCACGCCGCTCGGATATGGCGGCAGTGCCTGCTTGGATCTGGTTTGGCGGCCTGATCGGCGTCTACGTAGTACTGGTCTCGATCTTTGCTGTACCGCGCATGGGTATCGCATCTTACATGGTCTGCGTAATCATCGGGCAGTTGGCCGCCAGCTTTGCCTACGATCGGATTGGTGCATTTGGCTTGGAAGTTCGGGAGTTTTCCTCCGCCAACCTGCTCGGGCTTGGCTTGGTCGCGGTTGGGGCTGGTTTGGTCGTCTGGCGCTAACGCCCGCGCCCCACCTGCCGACAGATCAGGATAACCGGCAATAATCCAACCGCCAGAATGACCAATGACGGAACCGCCGCCCCTTCGAGTCGCTCATCCGATGCCAGACGAAATGCCTGAACCGCAAGGGTGTCATAGTTGAACGGTCGCATGATCAGCGTGGCAGGCAGTTCTTTCATTACATCGACAAAGACAATCAGCAACGCTGTCAAAAGCGAAGGTGTCAGGATCGGCAGATGCACCCGGCGCAATGTGCCCATAGGTGTCTTGCCCAACGACCGAGCGGCGGCATCCATGTTCGGATGCACCATGCTCTGCCCACCCTCGTACGCCGAAAGTGCTGCAGACAAAAACCTTACCATATAAGCAGCTATCAAAAGCCAGATCGACCCGGTGATCAGCAAGCCGGTGGACACACCAAACGTGGCCCGCATCCAACTGTCCAGAATGTTGTCAAAGTTCGCAAATGGCACCATCAAACCAACGGCGATAACACCACCAGGTACAGCGTATCCAAGGCGTGAAATGTAAACGGCGGCCATTGAACGGCGGCCCGGTTTAAGGCGCTGAAAAAGCCGACGCAGATGGCTGCGCAGACCGTCACCACAGCGGCCACGGATGCAAGTGTAAGCGAGTTCTTGATAAATCCAAGGTATCGGCGCGACAACAGATCCTGCTCGGAATCCAAACCCATCTGAAACAGAATGAAAACAGGCAGTACAAAGCCCAGAACCACGGGTATCACACACAAGACAAAGGCTGCCGCCGCTGGTATCCCTCGCAACTTGGCCTGAGGTAGCCCCGCGTGTCGGCGGCCTGCCTGATGGTATTTGGATTTGCCGCGCTGCGCCCTTTCCATGACTGCAAGCATCAAGGCAAACCCCAACAAACACAGAGCGAGTTGTGCTGCAGCTCCCCGATCGGCCATCGTAAACCAGCTGGTGTAAATCCCTGTCGCAAACGTCTGCACCCCAAAGTAGGCCACGGTCCCGAAATCGGCGATAGTTTCCATCACCGCAAGCAACACACCCCCCGCAATCGCAGGACGCGCCATGGGCAAAGATACTTTCCAAAACGCGGCGAAGGCACTGGAACCCAAGGAACGCGCCGCATGAAATGCCGCCGCACTTTGCTGCAGGAATGCGGCACGAGCCAGCAAATAGACGTATGGGTACAGGACCAGGATCAGCATCACCGCCGCCCCTTCAGTCGAGCGAACCTCGGGGAACCAATAGTCACGCGGTCCCCACCCCATCACCTCTCGCAAGGTGCTTTGCACAATCCCCGGATGATCAAGGATAAAAGTATAAGCATAAGCCAGCACATAAGCCGGAAAAGCCAACGGCAACACCAGCGCGACCTCAATCAACCGCGATCCGGGAAAACGGGTCATTGTCACTAACCAGGCAGCCCCAACGCCCAGGCAAAAAGTACCTGCTGCGACCAGTACGACAAGAACAACGGTGGTGACCACATATCGTGGCAGTACTGTAGACAGCAGATGGGACACTGTATCCGTCCCACCTGTTAGGGCGGCCAACACCACCGCAAGCATTGGCAACAGACACATCCCAGCGATCACGATGGCAATCCAGCCAAGTGCTCGCGTTCCCGGAGAGTTACGGTGTCGTGTGCCCAGTTCTGAGTATTCGATATCGGCCATGATCGTGTTGCTAAAGGCTGTTTGCCCTTATTCGATCATTTTTGTCGGCAATGCCAGCACCAAAGCCGGTCATTGGTTTCTCATGCAGTGCCGTTTCCGGTAAAATCAGTTTTCATCAGCCTGTACCACGTGCACAATGCTGAAAAATTTCCATTATCACGGGGTTCTTACACATGACCGCATTGGACTATTTTGCCTGGATTGTTCTTGTTGTCCTGATTCTGACCGCGATTGTCGGGTTCGTTATGCTCGCGCGACTGCCCGGAAAAATTGCCCAAGACCGAAATCATCCACAAGCCGAAGCTATCTCGGTCGCGGGTTGGCTTGGGGCGTTGATGTTTGGAATTTTCTGGCCGCTGGCTTTGGTTTGGGCTTTCACTGTGCCATTGCAGGATCCCCGAATGGCCTCAGTTTCTGAGAAGAAGGCCTAAGCCATGATTGTCTTTCTCACTCTTATCTACGTGGCTCTTCTTTTCGTTCTGATCCGCCTAAAAGTGGTACCAAACTCTGGTTTGACATGGGCCACGACGTTGGTCTGGATGGTTGTTCTATTCATTTTCCTTTTCATTCCATTGCAGTGGGGCGCACCTCAGGGATCAACCCGTGTCTTAACGCGGGCCGTTCAGATCATACCGAACGTCAACGGCGAGGTCGTTGAAATTGCAGTCCAGCCAAACATTCCGGTCAACAAGGGAGACCTCTTGTTCCGGCTCGATTCTGAACCCTTTGAAATTGCTGTTGCTGCCGCTGAGGCACAGCTGGTGCGGACACAAACCCAAGCGAAGCAAGATACAGACGCATTGCGAAACGCGGAAGCACAGTTGAAACAAGCACTTGCTCACAAGGTGCTGGCTCAGAGCCGATATGACGATGACGCCCAACTAGTTGCAAGCGGCACAATCTCGGAAAACCGCCTTGAGCGCCGCCAATCCGATCTCGACGCGGCCGACGCAGCTGTTGATCAGGCACAGGCCGCTGTGTCGCGGGCCGAGACTGAATTGGGCGCAGTTACAGATAGCGGCGTTGTCGCAAAAGTGGCCGAAGCACAAGCAAATCTGGATCAGGCCCGCTGGAATCTGGATCAAACCTCGGTGCGCGCGCCGAGCGACGGATTTGTCACCAACCTTGCCTTGGCTGTGGGCCAACGTGTCACCAGCCTTCCTTTCGCATGCTAGCCATGGTCTTTGTGGACACGTCCGAAAAGATCCTGGTGGCGAACATTCAACAGATCTATGTTCGGCACCTTGAAGTTGGTCAAGGCGTTGAAATTGCGTTAAAAACCAAGCCCGGAATAGTTCTGGCCGGGACCCTTGGGGACATCATCAACATTTCTTCGCAAGGGCAGGCTCTGGTGTCGGGAACGGTCTACACGACGGGGCAAGTGCAGGCAGAACCGTTTGTGGCACAGATTTTACTGGACGATCCAGATATCATGGAGGCCCTACGCCCGGGCGCAGTTGGAGTAGCCACAGTTTACACGGACTCGGTCAAGCCAACACATGTCATCCGTCGTGTGATGATCCGCATGCAGAGCATCATGAATTACGTGATCCCTACGTTGTAGTTTTAGGGCACAGAAAAAGCCCACGGTTAACATTTCCGCGGGCTTTTCTATTACCACGGCGCGCTTGGATCAGTCGTAAACGCGCTGATCTTCGATCACCAGCCCATCCTTGGGTAGGGATCCCGGGGCGACCACTTCGATTGCACCCTTAAGTTTCAGGACTTCGACCACCGACTTGGCATAGGCGGTATCATTTCCGTCCGAGCTTTCGATTTGTACCGTCATCGTATCCATCTCACCCTGACGCGAAGCGATCACGCGAGCCTTCACGATCTCATCGTGTTTGTCGACCAATGCCGCAACCTGCTCGGGACGGACAAACATGCCCTTGATCTTGGTCGTCTGATCAGCCCGGCCCATCCAGCCCTTGATCCGCATATTGGTGCGCCCACAAGGCGAGATACCCGGCAAAACAGCAGACAAGTCACCGGTGGCAAAGCGGATGAGTGGGTAGTCAGGGTTTAGGGAAGTGACGACGACCTCACCCACTTCGCCCGGAGCGACCGGTGTACCCGTACCTGGCGTCACGATCTCGACGATGACATGTTCATCGACAATCATTCCTTCCATCGCCGAGCTCTCATAAGCGATGTTGCCCAGATCGGCAGTGGCATAGCTTTGCAAACATGTGATACCGCGATCCGCGTATTCCTGTCGCAAGGACGGGAACAAAGCCCCGCCGCCAACCGCCGCTTTTGTGAAATCGAGTGCCACGCCCATTTCATCGGCCTTATCCAGAATTACCTTCAGGTAATCTGGCGTTCCCGCATAAGCCGTGCAACCGATGTCGCGTGCCGCATTGACCTGCAGTTCGGTCTGACCGGTACCGGCGGGAAGCACAGCCGCCCCAACAGCGCGTGCACCGTTTTCAAAGATCATGCCTGCAGGTGTCAGGTGGTAGCCAAAACAGTTCTGAACGATATCCCCCTGCCCGATGCCAGCCGCATGCAGGAATCGACCCATGCGCCACCAATCATGGTCCACGCCTCCCGGTTCATAGATCGGGCCAGGTGACTGAAAGATATGGGCAAACCCCGCTGCCGGTTTGACGGTAAACCCGCCAAAAGGTGCGCGTTCGGACTGCGCACGGCTTAGCTCGGACTTGCGCAAGACTGGCAAGCTAACAAGATCCTCTACTCGGCGGATGGCGGATGCGTCCACTCCGGCTAGACTTTCGGCATAACCAGCGGCCGACTGCGCCCGTGCGATCTGGTTCGGCAAGGCCTCCGCCAGATCTGCGGCGCGCTTGTCTTCGCTTCGAGTTTCAAGGGTATCAAAATGCGTCATAGCCTGATCCCTCATCAGCTCAACCACCGCTTACGGCGGCGGTAGGACCTGACATCCCGGAAACTCTTGCGTCCTTCTTCGGACATGCCGAGGTAGAATTCCTTGACGTCCGGGTTTTCACGCAAATCGGCCGCCGGGCCGTCCATCACGACGCGTCCAGATTCCAAAATGTAACCATAATGTGCGAAGCGCAGAGCCACGTTGGTGTTCTGTTCAGCCAACAAGAAGGACACACCCTCTTTTTCGTTAAGGTCGCGAACAATGCCGAAAATTTCTTCAACCAGCTGCGGCGCCAAACCCATCGAAGGTTCATCCAGCAGGATCGTTTCCGGGTTAGCCATAAGCGCGCGACCAATGGCAACCATCTGCTGCTCCCCGCCTGAGGTATAACCTGCCAATGACTTCCGCCGCTCTTTCAGGCGTGGGAAATAGGTGTAAACCAGTTCAAGGTCACGCTGCATCTCGGCCTTGCCGGACTTTCGGGTGTAATAGCCCGTAAGCAGGTTTTCCTCGACTGTCAGGTGCTCGAAGCAATGGCGCCCTTCCATGACCTGGATCACGCCCTTGCGCACCAATTCTGCCGGATCAGAATCGTGCACATCCTGACCACGATACTTGACCGATCCCTTGGTTACCTCGCCACGTTCCGAATGAAGCAGGTTCGAGATCGCCTTGAGCGTGGTCGTTTTGCCGGCACCGTTGCCGCCAAGCAAAGCGGTGATCCCACCCTTGGGCACATTCAGGCTGACGCCTTTCAGCACGAGGATCACGTGGTTGTAGATCACCTCGATATTGTTGACCTCCAAAAGGGTCTCGACACCGACGTCGTTTGTGTTGGCTGCATCCAGCATCAGTTGTTGTCCTCACGCATGCCCGGTTCCCATGCCGGGCTTTGGGGAATGGAACGGCGGGTGCGCCCGCCGTTCCGATTGTTTTCAAACCTTGCTAATCAGCAGCGCGGTTCAATGTTGTTTTCCGCCGCATAGGCACCGGAATCTTCCTTAACCAACGCACCGATCACCTCTGCGTCAGTCGGTTTGAAGTCCGAAATCAGCGACCAGGTCTTGGTTGCCGCATCCCACTGGTTCACACCAACTAGACCAGGGCCACCGTGGTTTTCGCACGACACCTTGAACGAAGGTCCAAAGTTCGGCATGCCAAGCGCGGCCATCTTGTCTTCGGTGATTTCCAGAGCTTCCATACCGTCACGCATCTGCTGCGGTGTGATGTCTGTCACGCCGTGCATCTCTTGTGCGGTTTTCACAGCTTCGGCTGCCAGCATCGCGGCATAGAGACCACGGTTGTACAGAACAGTACCAACCTGATCGCCAGCACCTGCCGCCTTGCCTGCGTCGATGACGTGCTTTTTGATGTCGTCAAAGACCGGGAAATCGCTGCCAACGTTGTGGAAAGTGATCGCCTTGTAGCCGTTGGCGGCGTCGCCTGCAGACAGAACGTCATGCTCGGCGCCGGACCACCAGACACCAATGAAGTTTTCCATCGGGAAGCGGATGTTTGCAGCTTCTTGAACCGCAACCTGGTTCATCACGCCCCAGCCCCAGATCACAACGTAATCAGGACGATCACGCCGGATTTGCAGCCACTGCGACTTCTGCTCCTGACCGGGGTGGTCAACGGGCAGAGCGTTCAGTTCAAAACCATGCTTTTTCGACAGCTCTTCCAAGGTGCGGATCGGCTCTTTGCCGTAGGCCGAGTTGTGATAGACCAGCGCGATTTTCTTGCCGTTGATGTCACCACCGTTGCTTTCCAGCAGATAGTTCACAACGCCCGACGCACCGTTCCAGTAGTTAGCTGGATAGTTGAAGACGTTCGAGAACACATCGCCATTGGCAGCCGAAGTACGCCCGTAACCCATGGTGTGGATCGGAATGCCGTCTGCAGTCGCTTTGGGGATCAGCTGATAGGTGATGCCGGTCGACAGCGGTTGATATACCAAGGCGCCTTCACCTTTGGTCGATTCATAGCATTCCACGCCTTTTTCGGTGTTGTAGCCAGTTTCGCACTCGACAAGACGGATCGCCTCACCGCCAATGCCGCCGTCGCGCTCGTTGAGCATGGTGAAGTAGTCCGCATATCCATCCGCAAACGGGATACCGCCTGCCGCGTAAGGTCCTGTCCGGTAGCTCAACGACGGGAACACAAGGTCTGCCATCACAGGTCCGGCGGCCATCAGCGCACCAAGCGCCAGAGTGGTCAGTTTCATTTTCATCGGCTTTATTCCTCCCTAGGTATTATCCGATCGTGAACGAGGTCCTCCGCCCCGCAATTCTTGAGCCAGCCCCGCGTCAGTGCGGGAACGGCCAGAGACGCAACTTTTCCTTGGCAACGCGCCACAGCTGCGCCAACCCATGCGGTTCCATGATCAGGAACACGATGATCAGCGCGCCAACAATCACCAGTTGCAGATGCGCCACGATATCTGTGGGCCATCCCAGCCAGTCGGCTCCCACAACCTTCAGCACCACAGGCAGCAGAACCAGAAAGGCCGCGCCAGCGAAGGAGCCAAAGATCGATCCCAGTCCACCAATGATCACCATGAAGAGCACCAGAAACGACTTCTGGATGCCAAACACCTCGCCCACTTCGACGGCGCCAAGATAGACGGCAAAGAATAGCGCGCCTGAGATGCCCACAAAGAACGAGCTGACCGCAAAGGCCGTCATCTTGGCCTTCAGCGGGTTCACCCCAATGATTTCGGCCGCGATGTCCATGTCGCGAATGGCCATCCACTTGCGACCAACGGTGCCGCGCGTCAGATTGCGCGCAATCAGGGCACAGAATGTCAGGAAAATCAGGCAGAACAGATATGTCGCCCAAGCCGGTGCATTGGGGCCGGTGATGATAATGCCAAAGACATCACGCTCGGGCGCGTTGATCTGCCCCGAGGCCGAGTAGTTGTAGAACCACGGCACACGGTTGAACAACCAAACCAGAAAGAATTGTGCTGCAAGCGTGGCAACTGCCAGATAGAAGCCTTTGATCCGCAAAGACGGCAGGCCGAACAACACGCCGACAAGGGCCGTGATTCCGCCTGCTAGCAGGACGTGGATGAACATGCTCACATCCGGGAATGCAGTCATCAGCTTGTAGCAGGCATAAGCCCCCACAGCCATGAAGCCGCCGGTACCCAGCGAGACCTGCCCGCAATAGCCGGTCAGGACGTTCAGCCCAATCGCCGCAATCGCATAGATCAGGAAGGGTAGCATGATCGCATTGGCCCAATAGTCGTTGATCAGAAACGGGACCACGGCAAAGGCAAAGATTATCACCGCATAGTAACGATAGCGATCAAACCGGATCGGAAAGGTCTGGTTGTCCTGAGTGTAGGAGATTTTGAAATCTCCGGCTTCGCGGTAGAACATGTTCAGATGCCCCCTTCGGACTGCGCGCGGTTCCGGGCCGCGGCGTCGAGTTGATTAGATTTCCTGGCATAGCCGCTGACCTCCGAGGCCCGCACCAGCCGCATGTAAGCAGCGATCCCTGTCACCAGCCCGCCAAAGGCCAGCAGAGCGGCAATCACCAGTTGGCTCTCCGTCAACCCTTCAGCGGTGACGGCCAGATACCCGAATGCCCAAAACCCGGACCACGCAATCACGTTGATGATGGCGATCAGTTTGTTCATCTTCGGATACCCCTTTCGTTTCTCATACTGGGTGAAGGTTCAGGGCGGGTGGGTCTCGTTGCGCAAGGCGCAACGGGGTCGCCCACCCTGAACCTCAGACCCTTTCGATAATCTTGTCCCCAAACAGACCTTGTGGTCGGAACACCAAGAACAGCAGCGCCAGCACATAAGCGAACCAATTCTCGGTCGCGCCACCTACCAGCGGACCAATGGAAAACTCAAACAGCTTCTCACCGACCCCGATGATCAGACCACCGACAATGGCGCCCGGGATCGAGGTAAAGCCACCCAGCATCAAAACCGGCAGGGCTTTCAGCGCGATCAGCGACAGCGAGAACTGAACGCCCGACTTGCTGCCCCAGACGATACCGGCAACCAAGGCCACAAAGCCCGCAACCGACCAGACCAAAACCCAGATGAAGTTCAGGTTGATCCCTACCGACAGAGCCGCCTGGTGATCATCCGCCACAGCGCGCATGGCGCGGCCCTGTTTGGTGTACTGGCTGAAAGCCACCAGCGCGATCACCAGTACCGCAGCAATCACGGTCGCAATCAAATCAAGCTGATCCAGGAAGAACCCATAGAAGTTCTCGTTCCCCATCCCCAGCCACTGGGTGTTTTCTTCGATCCAAAGGCTACCACCCTGTGGCAAGCCAACGTCCAACGCTTTGATCTCGGAACCCCACATCAGGTCGGCCACACCTTCAAGGAAATAGGCCAAACCAATGGTCGCCATGAACAGGATGATCGGCTCTTGACCAACCAGATGACGAAAGATGTATTGCTGAACCAGCCAAGCAAAGACCACCATCACCACGACTGTCAGCACAATCGCAATGATCGCTGGCACCTCCCACCCAAAGTGATGGATGTGCGTCCCAAAGATCGCATTGATCAGATGCGCAAACGGAACCTGCCCGACCATGATCCCATAAAGGGTCATCGCCGCAAACAGCGCCATAACACCCTGCGCGTAGTTGAAAATGCCAGATGCCTTGTAAATCAGGACAAAACCCAGGGCCACTAGCGCATAGAGGACCCCCGCCATAAGGCCATTCAGAACGACCTCTGTTCCATAAAGAAGTGAATCAGGCATCCTGCTCTCCCCCTGCAAACTTCGTCACTGAAATCTGCCCATAATTCTCTAATTCTCTTGGATCAGTCATGTGACACCCCCAAATAGGCATCGATGACATCCTGATTGGTGCGCACCTCGTCCGGGGTGCCGTCGCCAATCTTTTTGCCATAATCCATCACGACCACACGGTCAGACAGGTCCATCACAACGCCCATATCGTGTTCGATCAGGGCAATGGTGGTGCCGAACTCGTCGTTCACATCGAGAATAAAGCGGGACATGTCCTCTTTCTCCTCGACGTTCATGCCCGCCATCGGTTCATCCAAGAGCAAAAGTTTAGGCTCTGCCGCCAACGCGCGTGCCAACTCGACCCGCTTCTTCAAGCCATACGGCAGCCGCGACACGGGCGTTTTCCGAATGTGCTGGATTTCCAGAAAGTCGATGACCTTTTCAACGATCTCGCGGTTTTCGGTTTCTTCCTGCTCTGCCTTACCTTTCCACAAAGCCTGTGAAAAAAGACCCGATTTCATATGGTTCAAGCGGCCCGTCATTACGTTGTCCAGAACGCTCATCCCTTCGAACAAGGCAATGTTCTGAAAGGTCCGGGCAATCCCCTGACGCGCAACCTCATAGGGGCGCATTTGCGGACGCTTCTTGCCGTGAAAGAACACTTCGCCTTCCTGCGGCACATAGAACCCCGAAATCACGTTGAGCATTGAGGACTTGCCAGCCCCGTTCGGACCAATGATGGCCCGGATCTCGCCTTCGCGAATGTCGAACGAAATGTCCTTGATTGCCACCACACCGCCAAAGCGAAGCGTGATGTTCTTCATCTCCATCACCACGCCGCCGATCTGGCGACCGTCCTCGGTGACATAGCCTTCAGATGCATCCAGCATCAAACTCTCCCTCATTCATTCGGCGGGACTGCTCCCTACGGGATGGTGGGCGGGGCGATGTCCCCGGCACGGGGACGAGCGTCGTCCAACCGCCCCTCATTCCGCTGCCATTTTTGCCGCAACCGATGACACGGCCGCGTCCCGAATATCGAGCGTGGCGCTGATCGAGCCCTTGCGCCCATCCTCATAGGTCACTTCAGTCGTGGTCGAGATCTGGGGCGAGCCATCATAAAGCGCCGCGATAATGTCCGCGAACTTCTCTTCTACGATCCGACGGCGCACCTTGCGGGTCCGGGTCATCTCGCCGTCATCCGCATCCAACTCCTTATGCAGCACAACAAAGCGATGCACTTGGCATCCAGACAACATCGGGTCTTCGGCCACGGATTTGTTCACCGTTTCCACGTGGCTCTGGATCGTCTCCAGAACTTTTGGATGCCCGGCCAATTCCTGATAGGACGCATAAGCGATGTTGTTGCGTTCCGCCCAGTTCCCTACCGCAGTGAGGTCGATGTTGATGAAGGCCACGCAGCGGTCCTTGCCGTTGCCAAACAGAACCGCCTCCAGGATGTCGGGATAAAACTTCAACTTGTTCTCGACGTACTTGGGCGCGAACATGGCTCCATCCGCCATTTTGCCCACGTCCTTGGCACGGTCGATGATCCGCAAGTGGCCCGAGCCGTCCTCGAAGAATCCCGCGTCGCCGGTCGCAACCCATCCCTCGGGGTCCTTGGTCGAGGCGGTGGATTCCGGATTCTTGTAGTATTCGACAAACGTTCCGGGCGAGCGGTAGTAAATCTCGCCGTTGTCGTCGATCTTGATCTCTACGTCTGGGGCCGGAACACCCACGGTGTCCGCACGTACCTCGCCATCAGGCTGCACAGTGATGAACACGGTGGCTTCGGTCTGACCGTAAAGCTGCTTCAGATTGATGCCAAGCGAGCGATAGAACTCAAAGATCTCGGGACCGATGGCTTCACCGGCGGTATAGCCCACGCGCACCCGACCCAGTCCAAGCGTATCTTTCAGCGGGCCATAGACCAGCGTGTTCCCGATGGCATACTTCATCCGATCTGCAGTACTGACTGGATTACCATCGAGAATATCGCCGCCAACCTTCTTCGCGTGCTCCATGTATTTGTGGAACATGTTCTTTTTCAGCGAACCCGCATCTTCCATCCGGATCATGACGTTGGTCAGCTGGGTTTCGAATACGCGCGGTGGCGCAAAGAAATAGGTCGGCCCGATCTCGCGCAGATCGGTCATCATCGTGTCAGCGCTTTCAGGGCAGTTCACGCAGAACCCACACCAATAGGCTTGGCCGATTGAGAAGATAAAATCACCTACCCAAGCCATGGGCAGATAGGACAGGATATCTTCTTTCTCTGTCAGCTTGTCAAAATCACTCGCGTTCTTGGCGCTCTCAATCACATTGCGGTTCGATAGCACCACACCCTTAGGCTTGCCTGTTGTGCCCGATGTGTAGAGCATCACGCAGGTACTGTCATAATCCAGCTTGGCCCGACGCGCGTTCAGGTCAGTGATCCATTCGTCGTGGGCTGCGCGCCCCTGATCCTGCACGTGGCTGTACTGATGCAGCGTGTGATGGTCGTATTTGCGCAGACCGCGCGGATCGAGATAGATCAGATGTTCGAACTGTTGCAGTTGGTCCTGCACCTCGATCACTTTGTCGACCTGCTCCTGGTCACTCACGATGACAAAACGGGCACCGCAATGTTGCAGCACATAAGCCATCTCTTCGGCATTGGCGTCCTGATAGAGAGGGACCGGCACGGCCCCCACCGATTGCGCGGCAACCATCGCCCAATATAGATACGGGCGGTTGCGTCCGATGATGGCAATAAAGTCGCCTTCGTTCACACCAAGATTGATCAGCCCCAAGGCCAGTGCTTCAATCTCTTTCTCGGTCTGGGACCAAGTCCAGGTCTGCCAGATCCCAAATTCTTTTTCCCGGTATGCGGGCGCTGACCCGTGCCGGGTCGCATTACGATGAAGCAGCGCCGGAAGGGATTGCATCCCTTCAGCGCCAGACTGCGTCTGAGCCAATTTTTCTCTCCTCCCCAACCGACCCCCTCCGCTGGGCCGGAAACAACCACCTCAAACTTCCCAAGGCGATTCTGTCCCGATTAGGAACGCGCTCAGTGTTCAGGGTCAACTTTTTCCTGATGTTTTCCCAAATCTTACGAATTGTAACAGCGGTCAAAAACTCGCCCAAGTTCAGTTTAGTTCACACGCCCGTATGGCTACCGTCTGCCGGAAAGCGATGCTAGGAACGGTATGGGAGTGGGCCAAATTGAACACCAGTGACGCATATATCAAGACGATGACAACTGCGGGTCTGAACCTGATTGCGCAGGCCATTTCGATCTACGACGACGATCTGAAGCTGGCCGTTTGCAATCGCCGGTTTCAGGAAATGTTCTTCTTGCCAGATTCGCTGTCCGAACCCGGTGCCCGGTTTGATGAGACCATTCGATTCATTGCCGAGCGCGGGGATTACGGCCCAGTCGACGACATAGATGCCCTGGTTCAGAGCCGCGTTGATCAAGCACTGGCTTTTGTCCCGCACTATTTCGAACGTACGCGTCCCAATGGTCAGGTGATCTCGATCGAAGGGGCCCCCTTGGCCGAGGGTGGTTGGGTCACGGTTTACACCGACATCACGCGCACCAAACGAGTCGAAGAGTTGCTTCGGTCCCGGTCCGAAGAGCTATCGGATCAATTGCTTAGTCACGCCGAAGAATTGTCCGCTACCAACCGTGAATTAGCGGCAACCAACAGTGCACTGGAAGAAACCAAGCGGCAGCTGACGGCAATTGAGGCCCGAACACGCCTGACCACGGAAATGATGCCTGCTCACATCGCCCATGTGGATGCCCAAGGTTATTATACCTACTCGAACCGTCGCCTGAGTTCCGTCATCCCCGGACGCCCGTCAAACATTCTGCGGATGCACATCTCCGAGGCCTTGGGCCCATCCTTTGCCAAGATCGAACCTCATCTCAAAGCCGCCTACACTGGGGAAAGTTCGGTCTTTGAATTCACCGAAGGTCACGATTCCCGCCGCATCCGTGTTGCCTTTACCCCCGAAGACAGTGGCGGCGTTTATATACTTTCGATGGATATAACTGAGGAAACTCAGGCCCGCGTCGCCCTGCAGCAATCGCGTCGACGCGCCATGGCGGCGCAGATGACCAGTGGGCTAGCGCACGACTTTTCCAATCTGCTGACCATCATTCTGGGTATGCAATCCAAACTGGCGCGCATGAATCTGTCAGAAGAAGCCGCCCAGCTGATCACCGCCACCCAACAGACTGCTCAACGTGGTGGGCGATTGTTGAACCGCATCGCGGATATGACCGGCAATCGGACCCTGCGCCCCGTTGCGACCGACATGCACGGCGTACTCGAGGATCTGAAGCTGCTGGCGTCACCTTCGTTGCCACAAGGCATCGGGTTGAGTGTTCTCGATCACACGCCTGACGAAGCTCTGATGTTGGATCCCGGAATGTTGCAGGATGCTCTTCTGAATCTGATACTAAACGCGCGCGATGCTTGCGGCACCAGTGGGCAGATTACAGTCAGCGCCCATTCTATCGGCAAGATCTGGATCGAGATTACCGTGAGTGATACGGGCCCTGGGTTTTCAAAAGAAGCCTTGGATAAGGCGCTCAATCCGTTTTTCACCTCAAAGGGAAGCGAAGGATCGGGGCTTGGCTTGCCGATGGTTTATGACACCGTCAAACTTGCAGGGGGTGACTTGAGGCTTCGCAATACCCCGTACGGAGCTTCGGTTGTGCTGCGCCTGCCCTACCGCGCGGCGCCACATTCCAAGGGTGGCCTGGCCCTGTTAGTCGAAGACAACGAGGAATTGAGGGCAAACTTCCGGGACATGCTGGTAGAGCTGGGTCACACTGTAATCGAAGCAACTTCAGTGGATGAAGCCTGCGCCTTGGCAGCTGATCTTCCTGACATCCACTTTGTTCTGTCCGATATCAAACTCGAAGGTCTCGCGACCGGTTTGGACTTGGCCGAGCGATTGAGTAATGACTTGCCCATCGTGCTGATGACTTCGCTGCCGTTAAGCGACCCGACGCATCGCCAAGCTCTGGCTTTGGGGCCAGTTCTTCGTAAACCTTTCACCCGTGCTCAGCTTTCTGCGCTGATCCGACCTGAGGCTGAACAATGACCACACCGCTCGTCACAATTCTCGACGACGAACCCGAGATTCGCCAAATTCTCACTGACGTGCTTGAAGACGCCGGGTTTCGCACTCAGAGCTTTTCCCGTGCTCGCGAGTTCGAAGCTTCTCTCAAGAGGGTCACGCCGGATGTCTGCCTTGTTGACTTATCCCTTCCTGACACGGATGGGTTGGCGCTGGTCCATCGTTTGGCTTTGGAGCAGGGCGCATCTGTCATCATCATCTCGGGGCGTGCTCAAGTTCAGGATCGCGTGACCGGGCTGGAGCTGGGCGCTGATGACTACATCACCAAACCTTTTGATCCGGCCGAGGTTGTCGCACGGGTGCGGGCCAGACTTCGCGACGGATCCAAGACGATACAAAGTGGCGGGAACACAGCCGTGTTCAATGGATGGACAGCACATTTCGATCGCTATGTTCTTGAGAATGAGACCGGTGAAGAAGGCACCTTTTCGCATGCCGAGGGAGAGGTTTTGCGGCTGTTTCTTGAAAGCCCCAAACGTCTGATCAGCCGAGCGCAGATGCAGGAGATGCTCGGCGGTGGCGCCGGAGAGAGTTTTGACCGCGCCATGGACGTCCGCATCTCGCGACTGCGGACAAAACTCAACGAAGACCCGAAGAACCCCCGTCTGATCAAGACGATCTATGGCGCTGGATACATATTCTTGGGCGATGTTGAATGGCACTGATGCGGTAGTGAATGTGGATGAACCTTGCGTGTTCTGCACCCGAGGTCAGCTGACAAAGCACCATCGGTTGGCCTTGAACCAAGGCACCAAAATGTCCCGCAATGCCTGGACCTTTGCAGAAGGCCAAACATCGCGGTGCGCCACCACCCAGATGTCGGCATAAGATTCCGGCGGCAGCACCGGAACCTGCTGCAAGCCAACCGTCGCGCGGCCCAAAAACATCGGCATGCGAACAACGCCCAGGCTGGCACTGGGCTGCGCCAACCATGGCCACCATGTCATCAAACATCATTCTGACCCGACTATTTGGATACCGTTCCAATGACGCCTTGGGCACACGCGGGGTTTGCTCGTAGACAATCCAGTCTATCGGTGCATCTGGTTCGTCCTGCATGCGTTGCGCGACGGACGGCGCCGCAAAACTGGCGACCTGCTGCTCACAAAGACGAAGCCCGGTGAGTGCATCACCCGGAGTGCGACTGATGCGAATAGCAACATCCGCTTCACGTGTGTTCAAGTTCAAAAGATCATTGGTCGCACGCAATTGGATATCGATTTCGGGGTGGCGTTTGGAAAACTGATCAAGAACCGGTGCTACATAAGGCCCGACAAGCAACTGAGGCGCCGTCAAGACAAGCTTTCCCCGCAAAGACTGATCGCTTCCACGCAAACCCCGAAAAAGCGACTCAGCTTGCTGGTCCATTTCAGCCGCTTTTTCTGCCACCAACCTACCTGTTTCGGTTGCCAAATACCCGTCTGGTTGCCGATGAAACAGAACCTCTCCTGCAGCAGCCTCGGCTCTTTGGATACGCCGGGCCACCGTCGTGTAGTTTATCCCCAAAGTGTCAGCGGCGGCTGCAAGCGTACCTGTTCTGGCGACGGCAAGAATGGTTTTGAGATCGTCCCACTGTATTTCCATGCATGCGTTTTCGCATGTTCAACCTGCAAATTCACGCGTTTTCGCAAGCTCCACCTGAACCTAAATCCAGAACACACAGCTGACATCAAAAGGAGAACCCGATGATCTATGCAGTTTTTAAAGCCGATCTAAAGAATCCAGCAGCGCTGACTACCTACCGGGAACAGGCTGGGGCCGCATTGGCTCGGCATGGTGGTAAGGTCGAGTATGCAACCCCTAACACAAGTGCTCTGGATGGGTCCCCTCATCTACCAGACGTGGCGGCCCTGTTGTCCTTCCCAGATACCGAATCCGCAAAAGCTTGGATCGACGATCCTGAACTGATTGAGCTGCACGAATTGCGCCGCAGCGCAGGCGACACCGAAATCATGCTGCTGGGCTGACGAACATCAGCGGCTGTCGAAGTCGGTGATAACCGTGGCCAGCCGTGCTCCGATGATGCGGCTGGATTTACGCGAAGGGTGGATAAGGTCGGGCGAGAAATACGTGATGCCCCCGCTAGGGACGACGTCCTTGTTCGATACAAAAACGATCCCGTCTTCCTGCTGGGCCAAACGCGTGAGGCGGGCTTCGAGCTCGTCTCCTTCGTTCTTGCAGTGTTCGATAGGAGTTAAGAGACCTGGACTGCGCAAATATCCCGTAAACAGCACACGTGCGCCATTGTCGCGAACCCTGCGCGCAAATGTGGGGATCTGACCGCTCAAACCGTCTTTGGATATCATCCGGTCAAGGATTCCGTCACAAACTCCGCAACCACAGCCAAACAAAAGGTCATTACCGCCCCCGTTGACGATTACCCAATCCCAATCCCCAGGCACGTATTGTTGGGGGATGTTGATCCCGCGTTCAGGATTGTCCACGTTTCGCACCGTCATCCACGCACCTCGAACAGAGCGGTCAACAACGGGCTCGCCCAGCCGTTCTTCGATCACGTGAGGTATCGAATTGCCAAATGCCGAATTCCAGGCCATCAGGGAATCGCCAACTGCCAGAATCCTGGCGCCATCGTTTCGACTCACTTGCTCCTGGCACGCCGCGACCAAAGCAGTAATAAAAATCAATACGATACTAACTCTCACACCTGAAATCCGCATGCAAAAAAAGACCTGTCTTCTGGCTATTTGAAACCAGAGTGAAACAGAATTTGTAGGCAAAATCAGGGCGAGAGATAGGAAAATCTCTAAAACAGTGAGTTCACCCCATCTGTAAGGACACCTAGCCCGGCCACAAGATCGGACTCTTCAGTATCCTCTTCGAACGCGTGGCTGATGCCGTTGATTGACGGCACGAACAGCATGGCCACCGGCATCAATTCGGCAACATTGGTTGCATCGTGCAAAGCTCCGGACGGCATGTTGCGCCAATTGTTCGGAGCGATCTTCTTAGCCGCTTTTTCCAACGCTAGTTGCAATCCAGCGTCCATGGCTACGGGTTCCAATCCCAAAAGCGGACCAAAGCTAACCCCAAGCTTCCGTGTCGCCGCAATATCGTTTGCGGTTGTGCGAACGATCTCCTCCATTCGGTTCAACCGGTCGACATCACCGTCCCGCCATTGCATTGAAAAGGTTGCCCGCCCGGGTACGATGGAAGACGCATTGGGGTGCAGGCTGACATGCCCAATAGTCCAGACAGTTCGAGGGGTCACAACATTGCGGAAACGGTCGTTGAGCTCCGAGCTGAATGCCGACAGCGCCTGAAACGCGTCCCGCCGCAAATTCATAGGTGTAGTTCCAGCGTGGTTCTGTTGCCCGTCAAAAGTAATCTTCATATCGCGGATGCCAACGATTTCGGTCACGACACCGATCTGCTCGTTGCTGGCATCGAGTGTCGGTCCCTGTTCGATGTGCATTTCGATGTAACCCGTAAAGCGTGACGGGTCGACAAAATCGCCTGCAACATCTTTCATGCTCGCGCGTGCCTCTGCAAAGGGAATTCCCGCGTTGTCAGTCAAAGCATCCGCCTTCTCCAACGGCAAATTCCCAGACCAGATGGCCGATCCGGTAGTGACACCAAACCGTCCCTCTTCGTCCTGAAAACTGACGACCGAAACCGGTACGTCAGACGTCCGCGCCACTTCCAGCGCCGCCATCACACCAAGGGCTCCGTCCAACCATCCGCCCTCGGGTTGGCTGTCGGTGTGTGAACCGAGCAGGATCGACGGTCCTTCCGCCAAGCCAAACAAGTTGCCCACTGGATCGAAATGCGGTGACAGACCGGCATCCCGCATCTGATCCGCCAGCCATTTGCGGGCAGCAATGTCGGCATCGGAAAAGGCAGGCCGCACAACGCCCTTGCCCACGCCCGAGGCCCCAAACTGACGCAGGTCATGCAGTGATTTCAGAAACCGTTCGGGATTGATGGACATGGCGCGATCTCCTGTTGATGTATCCTGAACATATTCAGCCTGCGACGCGCCACAAGACACCACGACAGTTTTCGTCACTCACATGTCAAACGCCTCTGGTCCCTGACTGAGACCTCGCCTAAGACTTGCCCCAACAGGAGCACGCGCATGTCCCACATCACACTTATCCGTCACGGTCAGGCCAACACCGAGGCCCGTGACGAGCAAAGCTATGACAAGCTCAGCCCGCTGGGACATCAACAAGCTGTTTGGCTAGGCGCGCATTTGTCGGATGCGCAAGCCCACCATCCGCGCGTCTATGCTGGCACCCTGACCCGGCATCTGGAAACCGCCGCCAGCATGGGCTTGCCCACACCCGAGCAAGACGCCCGCCTGAACGAGATCGAGTATTTCACTCTTGCCACCCTGCTAGAACAGCAGCACGGCGTTGCCGTTCCGGTTGAGCGTGAGGGGTTCATTCAACACCTGCCTCGTGTGTTCACGGCTTGGCAGAATGGCGAGATCGAGGATCCGCCCGAGACCTTTCAGGAGTTTGAAACCCGCGCCCATGACGTGATCCACGAGATCGCCAAAGGCGCCGGTCCTGCCGTTGTGGTCACATCAGGTGCGTTCATCTCGATGGTGATGCGGCAAGCGATGGGGCTGGACATACCGTCGATGTCTCGGCTGGCTCTTGCCATCATGAACACGTCGATGCATCGTCTGTTCCCGATTGGCGACCATCTTAGCCCGGTTCTGTTCAACGCAGTGCCGCACCTGGAAGCCCCTGATCGGCACTATGCCCAGACCCACCTCTAGGAGACATCGGATGCAGTTGTATTACGCCCCCGGAACCATTTCGATTGCCGTCGCCATCGCGCTGGAAGAGGCAGGGTTGGAGTATGAAGCGGTGAAACTGGACTTTTCCAGTGGCGAGCAGACCACCCCAGCGTATGCCCAGATCAACCCCAAGGGGCGTGTTCCCGCATTGGTGGTGGATGGCGGCATACTGACCGAAACCGGCGCCCTTCTGGATTTCATTGCGGCCAAAGCGCCCAATGCTGGGCTGGTGCCCGCTGATCCGGTGATGGCGGCGCGGATGCGCGAGGTGATGTATTACCTTGCCTCGACCATGCACGTGAACCACGCCCACAAGATGCGCGGCCCTCGGTGGGCGGACAAGAAAAGCAGTTGGGCAGACATGAAGGGCAAAGTGGCCGAGACCATGACCGCCTCTTGCGCCTATGTCGAAAGCAATGGTCTGCGTGGGCCGTTTGTGCTGGGCGACAGCATCAGCCTTGCGGACATTTATCTTTATGTGGTGTGCAGCTGGCTCGAAGGGGACGGTGTCGATGTTTCGGCCTTTCCCAAGATCGTCGCTTTCCGCGCCGCAATGGAGGCGCGCGCCTCGGTTCAGGCGGTCAAGGCCGCCGGTATGCTCTGAATAGGACTAGACATGACACATCTGTGGGTTCGCGCCGAACAGCGCCTGAACGAAGACCGCGTTGGCCTGACGCCCGAAGGGGCCGCAAAATTGATCGCCGCTGGCATCAAGGTCACGGTCGAGGAAAGCGGCACGCGCGCCATAGGCATTGATGGCTATCGTGACGCAGGCTGTGAAATCGCGGCCGAGAACAGTTGGCCGCAGGCCCCGGCGGACGCCATCATTTTTGGCCTCAAGGAACTGCCCGAGGATGGCACGCCCCTACCGCACAAGCACATCATGTTTGGCCATGCGTTCAAGGGCCAGCATTCGGGCCGGGCCCTGCTGGAGCGGTTCAAGGCCGGGTGCGGAACGCTCTATGATCTGGAGTATCTGGTGGATGAAACTGGCCGTCGTGTCGCCGCATTCGGGTATTGGGCCGGTTACGCCGAGCGCGGCAGTGACGCTCAAGACTTGGGCAGCGCAACAGCGGGGCGAAGAATGCGGTCCGGTTGGGGCTTATCCGGGCAAGGATGCACTGCTGGCTGAGTTGGCTGCCGAATTGGACGCAACAGGTTCCACACGCCCCAAGGCCATCGTGATCGGCGCGCTTGGCCGGGTCGGCTCGGGTGCGGCAGATCTGTGTGAAGCCATGGGCGTTGCCGTCACCAAATGGGACATGGCCGAGACCGCAAGCGGAGGGCCGTTCTCCGAAATTCTGGACCATGATCTATTTCTGAATTGCATCTTTGCCCGCCCCGGCACACCGGTGTTTGTACCGAAAGAGGCTCTGAACGCAGATCGCAGACTATCGGCAATCGGCGATGTCGCCTGCGACCCGGACAGTGACTACAACCCGGTCCCTGTTTATGATCGCGCTACCACATGGGGCGCCCCTGCCTTGCGCGTCGCAACCAACCCGGTTCTGGATGTGATGGCGATCGACAATTTGCCGTCCATGCTGCCCGCAGAGAGCTCGCAAGATTACGCGGATCAGTTGTTGGCCTCGTTGCTCACCCTGTCCGATCTGGACAGCGGCGTTTGGGGACGTGCGCGAGATACGTTCAAAACCCACATGCAGGACGTTTGACATGGAACTTTATATCGGGATCGCTGCTGCAATCGTTGGCACCATCTGCTGGATTCCACAGGCCAGGCAGGCCTGGACGACCCGCGACACCTCTGGTCTGTCGTTGCCGTCGAACTTGATGTTGTTGCTGACGGTTAGCCTGTGGTTGATTTACGGCCTGATGGTTGGCGACCTGCCATTGATCCTGGCCAACGTCTGTGCGGTCACTGCAGTTCTGTTTATCGTCACCGCCAAGCTCAAATTCGGATAAGGGAGAGATCCAGATGACAATCCATTGGTGTGGAACCGGCCTGTCGGCCATCCCCGGACTGCGACGCCTGATCGAGGCTGGTCACGACGTGACCGTCTGGAACCGGACCGTCGAAAAGGCCAAGGACGAGGTCGGCGACCTGACCAACAACATCAAGGCGTTTGACATCGACGTGTTGGCGGGTGAACTGGTCAAGGACGACGTCGTCGTATCCATGCTGCCCGGCGACTGGCACGTGCCACTGGCGGAACTTGCCATCGCAAAGGGCGCGAACTTTGTCAGCTCCTCCTACATCGCGCCCGAAATGCGCGCGCTTGATGATCGCGCACGTGAAGCGGGTGTCGTGCTGGTGAACGAGGTTGGACTTGACCCCGGCATCGACCATCTGATGGCGCACGCACTGATTGACGACTATCGCGCATCAAATGCATTCGATGCCGACAACCACCTGAGCTTCAAATCCTATTGCGGAGGCATCCCCAAGATCGCCAACCCGTTCCGCTACAAGTTCAGCTGGTCACCCCTGGGCGTGCTCAAGGCCTTGCGGTCGCCCTCCCGCTCGATCCGCAATTATGCACCGCTGGATGTGGCCCGCCCGTGGGACGCAATCAGCACCTATGTGGCCCCGCTGCCAACGCCCGAAAGCTTTGAGGTCTATCCCAACCGTGACTCAATCCCGTTCAAGGATCAGTACCATTTCGAAGAGCACTGGCCGGTCAAGGAATTCGTCCGCGGTACCCTGCGCCTGAATGGCTGGGCCGAGGCATGGGACGATGTTTTCAAAGAGGTTGAGACACTGTCTGGCCCGGAAGGCGACGCACGCCTTGTGGAAATGTCAGACCAGTTCTGGACGGAAAATGCCTATGATGAGGGCGAACCGGATCGCGTGGTGCTTTGTGTTGATCTCCTGGCTGAAAAAGACGGCAGCGAAGTCTGGCACAAGACCTACGTGATGGACGCCTGGGGCGACGAGCGTGGCACGGCAATGGCGCGTCTGGTTTCGATCCCCGTTTCACTCGCCATCGAAGCGGTGATGAACCGCGCCATTCCTGCTGGTGTCCATGCCGCCCCTAGTGACCCGAAACTGGTCGAGGAGTGGATGGGTGAAATCGACAAGCTGGCGCAACATTTGCAGATCGTCGATCACGCGTCCTAAACCCTTTGGCGACGTTCCCAAGAGTGGCTGACCGTCAATCTCCCCCGCACTAGATGTCGGAGATTGGCGGCCAAACCCATGTGCGTGCTCCCCCTTTTCCTTTTGTAATTCGGCACCTACCATTTCTCGACATGCCCAGAGGAGCCGTCGCAATGCCAGAAATCAAAGGTTACCATGCCCACGTCTATTTTGACGCGGCCACTGTCAAAACTGCACGTGCGGTCTGTGAAGAAGCGTCACGCCTGTTTCCCGCAGTCACCATGGGACGCATTCATGAACGCAATGTGGGACCGCACCCTCGGTGGAGCTGTCAATTGGGTTTCGGCCCCGACGCGCTGGATCAAGTGCTGCCTTGGTTAATGTTGAACCGGCAGGGATTAACGATATTCACACACCCTGACACAGGCGAGCACCTTGAAGACCACCGTGACCGAGCAGTTTGGATGGGTGAGTTGCTAGAACTGAACCTGTCAATCTTTGAGGGATCTTGAGCAACCTCAGAGCGCTCGAGCTTTATCACGCAACACAAACTTCTGAATTTTGCCGGTCGAAGTTTTGGGAAGACTGCCAAACACCACCGTCTTGGGCGCTTTGAACCGGGCCATGTGCTCGCGGCAAAAGGCGATGATCTCGACTTCGGTCGCGTCTTGTCCCGGTTTCAGTTCAACGAAGGCACAAGGTGTCTCGCCCCATTTTTCGTCCGGGCGAGCGACCACTGCTGCCTCCATCACGGCGGGATGTTTATACAGGATGTCCTCGACCTCTACGGATGAGATGTTTTCGCCGCCTGAGATAATGATGTCCTTAGACCGGTCCTTAAGCGCGACATAGCCATCAGGGTGCATCACCCCCAGATCGCCACTGGCAAACCAGCCACCATTGAACGCCTTGTCTGTCGCCTCGGGGTTTTTGAGATAGCCCTTCATGACAATGTTGCCCTGCATGAAGATTTCACCCATCGTTTCGCCATCGGCTGGCACAGGCTCCAGCGTTTCGGGATCGGCCACCATCAGACCCGAAAGCGCGAGGTACTTAACCCCCTGACGAACTTTGAGCGCAGCGCGATCCTCGGCTGGGCGGTCGTTCCATTCGTCCTTCCATGCGCAGACAACTGAGGGACCATAGGTTTCGGTCAGGCCATATACGTGGGTAACCTCAACGCCCATCCCTTCCATATTAGCGATCACGGCAGCTGGTGGCGGAGCGCCAGCGGTCATCACCTTGATCTGGTGGTCGAAATCTTTCAGCTCATCCGGCGCATTGGCCAGCATGTTCAGCACGATGGGCGCGCCGCAGAAATGAGTGACTTTCTCTTCGCGGAAGGCGTGATAGATCGGCTCATCGCGAACCGCACGCAAGCAGACCGACACGCCCGCATTGGCGGCCATGGTCCATGGGAAACACCACCCGTTGCAATGGAACATGGGCAGAGTCCAAAGATACACCGAATGCTGCGGCATGCCCCAGGTCAGGATGTTCGAGGTCGCATTCAACGCCGCCCCCCGGTGGTGATACACAACACCTTTGGGGTTACCCGTCGTGCCAGAGG
This sequence comes from Falsiruegeria sp. JB4-1, assembly GCF_055693495.1. Lineage (NCBI taxonomy): Bacteria > Pseudomonadati > Pseudomonadota > Alphaproteobacteria > Rhodobacterales > Roseobacteraceae > Falsiruegeria > Falsiruegeria sp. JB4-1. The sequence goes on along the minus strand of NZ_JBVFTZ010000001.1, from coordinate 733,235 downwards.
TATAGTTGAGTGTGATCGCATCCCATTCGTCCGCAGGCAGGGACCAGTCAAAAGCCGGATCACCTTCGGCGAGCAAAGCGTCATAGGTCAGCGATCCCAACTTCTCGCCGTCATCAAAGCTGTTGTCTTCGATGTCGATCACCAACAAATCCGTGCGGTCGAACTGTGTTAGCGCCTCTTTAACAACACCCGAGAATTCGGGATCAACCAACAGCACTTTGGCTTCGGCATGTTGCAGGATAAAGGCCACAATAGGCGCGTCCAGTCGGGTGTTGATTGCGTTCAACACGGCACCAGTCATCGGTACACCAAAATGTGCCTCGTACATCTCGGGGATGTTGGCAGCGATGATCGAGACGGTGTCACCCTTGCCGATGCCACGCTGGTTCAGGGCACTGGCCAGCCTGCGGCAGCGATCATAGGTCTCGGCCCAGTTCTGACGGCGATCGCCATACACGAGGGCGGGATAGTCAGGGTAGATCAGAGCCGTCCGCTCAAGGTAACTCAGCGGCGACAGCGCGGTATGGTTGGCCCGATTTTGGTCCAAATGTTGTTCGTAAATGCTCGGTTGCGCCATGACCTCTTCCCTTCGCTGCCGTGCAGTAAGCAGGTGCAGGGATAATGATCACAGGAAAGGCCCAACGCCAATATCAAGTTGACGTCGGACTGCATGTTGTTTGCGACGCTGACGTCACAGGGGTCAGTCACGCGACAGGGTCAAAGACCTTCCCGCCGGAGTCAGATTGCCCAGCCGATCGATTAGCCCGTGGCGTGGATTGTAGCCGCGATCGATGGTTTCGAACGTATCCAGCATAACCGTCACGCGGGGATGTCTTGCCCGGCCGCGCACCAGTTCAGCCACACTTTCAACGATATAGTCGTCATCGAAATTCGCAGTCGCCGGGCTGCCGGTCATCAGTTGGACGGCTACGGCACCTTCGATGCCGCGATGTTCGAATGCATCCTGCAGGCCTCCGATCTTGCCCAGCCAGTCCGCCCTCCATCCTACGGCAAAGACCGGTCGCAGTGGCAGGCCGGTGTCGGCAAGGGCGTCCAAAACCTCAGCCCGGCGCGCATAGCGGTAGCCGGTCCAGACGTTGTGCGCATAGATCTGCCCCTCGACCGCGTTGTCAGCCGAGGTTGCCGCGCGGCTGACATACAAAGGCACGTCAGCCACTTTCATCAGCGCCTTGGCTATTTCTTTGACCCGGACCAAATCCGGTTCAACTTGCACAATCTCTAGTCCGGCCAGAGCGTCCACGTTGGCAGCGATCAGATCCAGCACAGACTTACTCGGCATCGCCGTCGTGAACATGTTAAAACGGACGCCAGTCGCCGCAAAATCCTGCACTCGGCGCAAGCTATCGGGGCGAGCCAGATCGGCCAGCGGTGTGCGAACTGTCTCTATCCCCATCTGCCATAGCCGCAACAGCGGATAGTCATTGCGCGCCCGCTTGCGCGAGAACTCCTCCATCGCGCCGGTGTAGGGCAAATCGCGGCTTTGATACCAGGCATGGCGCATGAAGGGGACAAGACCCGACTTTGCGGGCGGCTTGCGTTGGCTCATGTCCACCACGGCATCGGATTCCGCGCCGCCCGTGGGCACGAACCGCAACCGATGCCCGTCTGCAAAAACGTCAACCAGCATGATCCCGAACTTGCCACGATCATTGCGGCCAAACTCGGCCTCGGGGCCAGCATTGTACAACTCGGCAAAATCCTGACGAGTAAAGCTTGTGGCTAAGCAGACAATAGAATTTCGTCTCGCCTGCGCGGTTATAAAAGAACTGATGCACATGGCCGGACAGCACCGCCTCGACCCCATGCCGCTCGATCACCTCGAGCAGTCGCGCGCGCCCCTCGGGCCCGTAGTTGTCATAGTGTTCGTCCTCATCAACTGAGTCGATGAAGAGCGGATAGTGAGAGAACAAGAAGGTGCGCTTGTCGGTTGCCAGCACCTCTTCGAGCCAGTCGAATTGCTCCTGCTCCACATCCAAACCACTGCCGACAATGGAGGAATTGATCAGGACGAACCGGCAGCCCCCATGATCTACATGGGACCACTGATCACCGAATTGACCCGAATAGGCCGCAACCGCATCGGGCGTCACCGCCCCCGCTGGCGAGGCGTCATGCGGTTTGTCGCCAATGTCGTGGTTGCCCGGGACAAAATGCAGGTTGGGCTCCAGACAGGCAAAGACCCGGCGCGCCTCCTGACACGCCGGACCATAGGCCGCCATATGCGGCAGAGGGTGGACCATGTCACCCAGGTGGATCGTCAACGCCGGTTCCTGAGCCGCCACAAGCGCCGCCGCCACCTCGGCCCGCGCGTTGGCCTTTGTGTTCACCGCGTAGGGCGATGACAGGTCCCCTTCGGGCGCGCGGATATGAGTGTCGGTGAAGACGGCGAATGTGAACAGCGGGTCGGTCAAGACAATGGCACCTCGGTTTTGACGCCACCCACGCGCTGCCAGATCAGCAGCCCCACGGTTAGCGCGGTCAGCCCCAGAATACCCAGCAGATCGTCGAACTGAAGAAGATACTGTAATCCCCCCTCGAGATCGTCAGCGACTGGCGGAAGTTGTCCTCTAGCAGCGGGCCAAGGATAAAGGCAATCAGGAACGGTGCCGCAGGTATCGACATCTTGAGCATGGCATAGCCTACCAGCCCCATTACCAGCATGACGCCAACATCATAGGTCGAGTTGTTGACCGCATAGGCGCCAAAAACACAGAGGATCAGTACGATCGGGAACAGCACGCGTTGCGGGATGTCCGCGATCTTGGAAATGATCCGGATCGACGCCTTGCCCACGATCAGCAGGTAGAACGAGCTGAGCATGATGCCGATGAAGATGGCATAGATCAGATCAATGTTCTGCTGGAACATCAACGGACCGGGGCGCAACCCGTGGATCATGAAGGCTCCCAGAATGATTGCCGTGATGATGTCACCCGGAATGCCAAGTGCCAGCAACGGGATCATTGTCGCACCGGCCACGCCGTTGTTGCCGGCCTCGGCCGCTGCGACGCCTTCGATCTCGCCCTTACCGAAATTGTCTTTGTTCTTCGATGTCCGGCGGGCTTCGGAATAGGACAGGAACGCTGATGGTGCTCCGCCAATGCCCGGAACCGCACCCAGAATAACCCCGATGAACGAACCACGAATGATCGATTTCAAACAGCTTTTGAAATCGGTCCAGCTTGCCCCAATTCCGGCGAGTTTGGATTGCTCAAGCTCAACATCTTTCTTGACGAAATAGTTGATGATTTCTGGCACCGCAAACAGACCAATCAGAACAGGGATGAAGTTCAGGCCGCTCATCAAATTGACGTCACCAAAGACGAAGCGATTGGTGCCATAGAGAAGATCCAGACCGACGGTAGCCAAAAGCAAGCCCAAGGCAGCCGACCCCAATCCTTTGAGCAGTTGATCCCCCGAAACCCCTGCAATGATGGTCAGCGAGAAGACGACCAGTGTGAAAACCTCGGGTGATTGGAACTTGAGCGCAAAGCCCGCCAATACACCGGCGAACAGGATTAGCGAGATGTTTGAGATGAAGTCCGCCACACAGGATGCATAAAGAGCGATGTCCAGCGCGCGTCGGGCTTGTCCCTTACGTGCCAATGGGTATCCATCAAGCACGGTACAAGATGCGGCAGGTGTGCCCGGAGCGTTGATCAGGATTGCCGTGATCGAACCGCCGTAAATGCCGCCCTTGTAAACACCCAACAACAGCAGGATGCCGGTGACGGGCGGCATGGAAAAGGTGAACGGCAGCGTCAGTGCGACCGCCATCGGGGTTGTCATGCCGGGGATCGCCCCCACAACTGTTCCGACTACAACGCCAACAAACAAAACGATAACGTTGTCGATCGACGCAAACAGGGCAAAGGCATTGGCCAGTGTATCCAGCATCGGTTCAGATCCTTATCAGGTAGGGTTCCAAGGGACCGGACGGGATCGGAATCCCCGCGACCTTGGCAAAAAAGAGATACAGGCCAAGCGGCAGCAGAACCGACACCAGAACCAGAACCTTGGGAGAACGCTCACCCGCAAGCAGCATCAAAGCGCACAACGCGAGCATTGCGCCAATGATGAAACCCAGAAACGGTAGCACAAGGTAGAACACTGCCATGATTCCCATCGCTACAGGCACCTTGGCATAGGGTGCCAAACCAACCGACGGTGTGTCATCCGCCGAGCGGCGTAGACCCAGAACCAAGATGGCCGCGCCCAGAAGCGCAATCACATAGGCGATCAGCTTGGGATAGTAAGACGGCGAAGCAGCCGCAAATGGTACCTTACGGGGTTCATCGACACCCACCGGTATCAACACAAAAATCAGCAACAGTCCTAGGGCAAAGAAGACCGCCCCCGCCGCAATGTCCGAAGATTTTGACATATTTCCTCCCTTCGGTTCCCTTTAGACCGCCTTCAGGCGGTCCAGATTGAGTTCGCTGGAGAACAGGAACCGCTCCAGCGCATAATTTATGACGGCAGTGTTTGAGGTGACCTGGCTAACCAGCAGCTCAAAGCCAGGGTCTGTGACCCGCAACGACCGCAGATGATTGCGCGCGCCTTCGACAAAATCCGGCTGACGACCCGTTTCCCCTGCCAGGATTATGCTCGACGGGCCCAAAAGTGCGGCCACTGCATCCAAACCAAGCGCCATACGCTGACCTGCTTCGAAAAATACGCGTTTGACTTCGTTGTCTCCGGCCTCGGCCATCTGTAGCGCGCGAGCCAAAGCTGCCGCCTTACGGCTGCTGTCGCGTGCTGGTTCCAGTTTACCGGCGGCAATCAGTTGGTCGACGACGGCAAAACCCGATGCCGTACTTTCCAGACATCCTTTCCGCCCGCAGGCACATGGGCGGCTGTCACCTGCAAAAGCCAAATGCGCGATGTCACAGGACGCCCCAGCCAGCTGAACACCGCCCAACACCGCAGCGGCTCCAACACCAAGACTGTTGTTGACCAGCACCAGATCGCCCTGACCGGCACCTTGCCCGCGGGTCATCTCGACCTGAAGAAGCGACACGGCACGAACCTCGACGCTTACCGGCAGGCACATGTTTTCTTCGATCAACTGGCCCACAGGAACCTTCGTCCAACCCAAAGGCGCGGATGTCACCACCCCGTCGATGCAGTTTCGGCTAGCTGCGGCAACCATAACGCCGACGCCAATGATGCGATTCTGAATCAAGGCCCAGTTCGGCAATCATGGCATGAGCCGTCTCGCACAAAGCGCGCAAAACCTCTTCAGCACGGGTGCGGCTGATGTGCAGCTGACGCGTCTCAATCTCGGCCCCTGACACATCCGATACACCCACAGAAAGGCGGTTGGCCGTCACAGTGAAACCAAGAACAAACGCGGTATTCTGGGCCATGCTCAACGTGACCTCTTTACGTCCCGTTTTCCCTTTGGATTGAACACGCTCGCCTTCGATCAGCAATCCAGCCTCGATCAATTCACGAGTGATCCGGGATACCGCAGCACCGGTTAGCCCGGTGTGCTTGACGAGCTGCAATCGGGTCGTCCCACCCTGCGAGAAAACCGTGCGCAAAATCTCCTCTCGATTGGCGCGCCTGATGCCCGCCGTGGAAAGTGTATTTGGCAAAGTGTCTTGCATTTGTTTTCGGTTCCGAGTTAATTACAGACAGTAACAAACTGTCCTGAGAAAGGACTGAAGTCAACCAAAACCTTACACGGCCAAGGAAAAACAGGCCGAATCTCTCTGGGAGGAACTCATGAAAACACTCATCAAATCACTGGCAGCAGGCGCCGCGATTGCAGTTGCATCGCTGACCTCAGCCCAGGCCGAAGGCTATCCTGATCGTCCGATTACCATGGTCATCCCATACGGTCCCGGCGGCGCCGCCGACCTGTCCGCACGCCTGATTTCGGGCACCGCGCCCAGCTATCTTGGCCAGCCAATTCTCGCCGTGAACCGCACTGGTGCGGCTGGCGTCGTGGGTTCGAACTTCGTCATCAACTCCAAAGCAGATGGCTACACCCTTTTGTCCGCTCGCGTCGGCTCGCAAATGGGTGTGCCGGCGATGAACAAGACCATCCCGTATGAGTGGGACGACTTCACCATGCTGGGTCTGATCGAAACCAACCCCTTTGTTCTGGTGGTGGCCGGTGACAGCCCGATCAACAGCTTTGCCGAGTTTGAGGCCGCCATCAAAGACGGCACCGAAATGACCTACGGCTCGGCCGGGGTTGGCACGCTGCTGCACATCGCAACCGCCGTTATGGCCGACACCATGGGGGCCAACGCCGACAACCTGATCCACGTCCCTTACAAAGGTGGCGGAAAGGCACGTGCCGCGATCATCGGTGGTCAGGTGGATTTCATGTGGCAGAACCTGTCGGGTGTGATCAACGCCATCGAGGGCGGTCAGCTCAAGGCGCTGGCCATCACCACGCCCGAGCGGTTCGAAGCCGTGGGTGACATCCCGACCGTTGGCGAACTGGGTTACCCGGACATGGAGCAGATCATCGGTTGGAGCGCCATCTACGGCCCCCCCGACCTGCCCGAAGATGTTGTCGCAACCTGGACCGACACGCTGCAAAAGCTGAAGGACGACAAGGCCTGGAACCGCATGACCACCCAGCTGGGCAACGTCGTCGACATTCGCAGCCCCGAAGAAACCAAGGCCTTCGTCGAAGCGCAATACAACGTCTTCAACACTGCTCTGGACAAACTGGGTCTCACCATTCGCTGAACCACCACTCACGAGAGACCTTTGGGCGGCGCGCCCACCGTGCCGCCCACTTGAAACAACTCAATCGGATTTAACACGATGACCCGTCCCAACATCTTATTTATTCAGGCCGACCAACTCGCTGCCAACGCCCTTGCGCCCTATGGCAACAAGACCGTCAAGGCGCCGAACATCGACCGGCTGGCGGACGAAGGGGTCGTTTTCGAAAACTGCTATTGCAATCTGCCCATGTGCGGCCCCTCGCGCGCCTCGATGCATGCCGGACGGCTGCCGTTCGCCATCGAGATGTACGACAACGCCAACGAATTCCACGCCGACATTCCGACCTTTGCCCATTACCTGCGCGGGTTGGATTACCGCGTCGAGATGTCGGGCAAGATGCACTTTGTCGGCCCTGACCAGATGCACGGCTACGAAAAACGCCACACAACCGAGATCTATCCGGCGAACTTCGCCTGGACAGTCGATTGGTCCAAGGGCCGCGACTACAAGCCCACAAACCTGACCATGGCCCCGATCATCGAAAGCGGCCCTGCCGTGCGCACCCTGCAAATGGATTACGATGACGAGGTCGCCTATCACGGCACTCAGGCGCTCTATGATCTGGCGCGAAAGGACGATGGCCGCCCCTTCATGCTGACGGTCTCATTCACCTCCCCGCATTCGCCGTTCGTGATCGGACAGGAATATTGGGACCTTTATGATCACGACGACATCGAAAGCCCCGCTGTTCCGCCGCTCGAAGAAAACGCGATGGATCACCTGAGTCGCAATCTGCACTATTGCCAGTCGCGGCACGAATTCACCGTCACGGATGAGCATCGCCGCATGGCCCGGCACGGATACTACGGCATGATTTCCTACATCGACGAGAAAATCGGCCAGATGATGGAGGTTCTGGAAAAGACCGGCTTGGCCGAGAACACCATCGTCATCGTCACCGCCGACCATGGCGAAATGATGGGTGAGCGGGGGATGTGGTTCAAGCAGCATTTCTTTGAGTGGGCATCGAAAGTCCCGTTCATCGTGCACGCGCCCAACCGTTATGCCGCTGCCCGTGTGAAAGAAAACTGCTCGCTGGTGGACCTGATGCCCACGCTGATGGACATGGCGGCAGGCGAGGCCTGGGACGGTTACGCGTCACCCATCGACGGGAACTCTTTGGTGCCTGCCTTGAACGGCAACACCGATGCCATGACCGATCTGTGCATTGGCGAGTTTGCCGCCGACGGCTCCACTGGCCCCAGTCGTATGGTCAAGCGTGGACCGTGGAAGCTGATGTGGCTCGAAGGGGTGGATACCCTGCTCTACAACACCGACGACGACCCAAACGAGGTCAACAACCTGGCCGATGATCCGGCCCATGCCGACTTGCGCGCTGAGCTGGAGACGATCCTGTTTGACGGTTGGGACCCGGACGCGCTGCGGGTGCAGATCCGCGCCAGCCAGGAACGCCGTCTTGCCATTCACAACATCACGGGGGGCGAACCCTCGTACGTCAATGTCGTGCGTGAGGATGACGACCGCCGCTACATCCGCAACGCGGGTGCTGCTGACACCAAGGCCAAAGCCCGGCTGCCCTATGTGGCCCCGGCAAAACCCGACAAGGTCGCGTGAACAATGGACTATGACTACATCATCGTGGGCGCCGGATCAGCCGGCTGTGTACTGGCCAACCGCCTATCCAAGGACCCGTCGATCAAGGTGCTTCTGCTCGAGGCTGGCGGTAAGGACAACAACCCGTGGATCCATATCCCCGTTGGCTATTTCAAGACCCTGCACAATCCAAACACCGACTGGTGTTACAAGGCGCAGCCGGATCCGGGACTAAACGGGCGTAGCCTGGATTGGCCGCGCGGGAAAACGCTCGGCGGGTCATCTTCGATCAATGGGTTGCTATATGTGCGAGGTCAGAAACAAGACTATGACCACTGGGCTCAACTAGGCAATCGGGGATGGTCTTATGACGATGTGCTTCCGCTCTTCAAACGCTCGGAAACCCATGAAGGCGGCGATGCTGATCTGCATGGTCAGGATGGCGAACTGTCGGTTTCTCTGATCCGCGCCAAGTCCGAGATCTCCGAGGCGTTCATCGAAGCGGCCGTCGAAATGGGTGTACCCCGGACTGAGGACTACAACGGCGAAAACCAGGAAGGCGCAGGTTATTTCCACCAGACCGCCAAAGGAGGCTTTCGCTGTTCGTCCGCGAAGGCATTCCTGACACCGCTCAAGGGCAAACGGGACAATCTGACGGTCTTTACTCATGCCCACACCACCGGACTGGCTTTTGCCAGTGACGCCCCCAAACAGGTCGTGGGCGTGAACTTCATTCATCAACTTGCGCCCAAAACAGCGCGCCTGCGCGAGGGTGGCGAAGTCATCTTGTCAGCTGGAGCCATCGGCTCACCACAGATTCTAGAGCTTTCAGGCATTGGCCAAGGGCAGGTGTTGCAAAAGGCAGGGATCGTTGTGCGCCATGAATTGCCGGGCGTGGGAGAATGTTTGCAGGACCACCTGCAGATCCGCCTAGTCTATGAAGTCAACGTTCCAACTCTGAATGACGCCATCAACTCGTTTGTCCACCGAATGGGGATCGGGCTGGAATACGCGCTTAAGCGCACCGGTCCGATGAGTCTTGGCGCAAGCCAAGTGGCTATTTTCGCCAAATCGATGGAAGGGTTGGAAACCCCTGACATTCAATTCCACTTTCAACCCCTGTCAGCTGACAAACCGGGGATCGAGATGCACCCATTCTCGGGCTTCACATCGTCGGTTTGCCAATTACGCCCTGAAAGCCGCGGACACATCCACATCCACAGCCCAAGGTCCGAAGATCATCCACTGATCGTGCCGAACTATCTGTCCGCAACCGCCGATCAGCTTTGCGCCATTCGCGCGGTAAAATTCGCCCGCGCAATGACCAAAACCAAGGCCCTGTCACCGTTTGTCGTACGCGAACACGTGCCCGAAGGCCCGGTGGAAACCGACGAGCAATATCTTGAAGCGGCTCGCAACATCGCCCAAACCATCTATCATCCGACCTCGACTTGCCGGATGGGTCATGATGATCAGGCCGTGGTTGATGACAGGTTGCGGGTGCACGGTATTGGCGGGCTTCGCATCGCGGATGCATCGATCATGCCCGCTATCGTCAGTGGCAACACCAACGCACCCGCCATCATGATCGGCGAAAAGGCCAGCGACATGATCTTGCAGGACCGACGATCAGGCACCCAAAAGGCGGCCTGATTTCTTCTGCTGCTGAAAACATAGTCTCTAGCGGCACAAGAACCACCCGATGCAAGCCTATCTCTCCTCTCAAGCTTGCATCACACTTCCGCCATGAGGGTTATTGGCGGAAAGACCGGGTCCGGCGCTCACCGGACCCGGTTTTCTGTTACCGGTTCAAGGTCTGATTTATTGGCGACAAGCAGCCACGATAGGCCGCGATCCGGCCCACCCAAGGCATGGAGATTTCAACATCAAACACAAAACGGCCGTCGATCTGTGTCTCGTAACTCTGACCAGCGGGCAACAGAAACTTGGGCAAAGGCAGACGCCCAATTGACCAAGCGATTGGCTCTAGAACCAATCGATCACCGTCGATTTTCAAGGCAACGGTCACGTCGATCAGCCCAAATCGTTCTTGCACGACGTTGGGTAGCGCATTTGATGTCTGGTATTGGAATGACGTAAATATGTGCCCGGCAAAGTCACGGCGCCACATCTCACCCCCGTTTTCTGGAATGAATGCAACTGACACAGGAACACTGTCCCCTTGCGGTGGCAGACGCATCACCCATCCGACCAGACGAGACAGAAGGCCCGCGCCGCGTGATACCTTTGCCTGACCAATCCAGGTTCGGGGCGTTGCGATGCCATGAAGCGCCTGCAATTGCGGCGGCAGATCACTAAAGGCCTCGCCCAAAACCCGATGATAAAGAGAGGTCATCTGAACAATCGTTGTTGCACATCAGTGTCGGGCAAACTGCAAAGGTCACTTCGCCCAAACCAACGATAGCGATTGCGTGCAACCATTCGGTAGAAGGCATCGCGCAAGGGTCTTGGGATGATCTGCATTGCAATCAGAAACCGCCATTTACCACCCAGCTTTTGCCCAGTTCGGATGATGGCGTCAGACGACGTGTGAGCCTGCCCCTGATCAAGAAGCAACCACGATGTTGGGTTATCTGGGTCCAGCCCATGCTTCTCAAGCAGCTCCCGGCCAAGTTCGGTCTGCATCGGTACAATTAGAAACTTTTGATCATGGTCATTGCGGGCAATCCAGGCCGCACCGCGCGCGCAAAGAGCGCAATGTGCATCCATGACCGTCACTGTTGGGCGCGCCATCACGTCCGCAACTTGAGCTGCCAGGGACATGGAAAGACCTTGTTCATTCATAGGGAAAAGCTGGTTTAGTTCCTGATCATCCACAACCGGCAAAGTGTCTCAGTCGCGGTGCCAAAAAGCAACCGGGGCCTGCCATCTGGCAAGCCCCGGTTCACAATCAAATCATGCGTGGATCAGACTTTGCCTTTCCACGGGATCAGCCAGCTTTCCAGCTTGCGCATGCCAACTTCGATGGCAAAGCCGATGACACCAATCACGATGATACCGACGATGATGATGTCGGTCAGCTGGAACTTGGACGCGGTCACGATCATCTTGCCGAGACCCACGTTTGCCGCAACCAGTTCGGCCGCAACAACCGTACCCCAACAAACACCCATGGCGACACGGGCACCAGTGAAGATGTCAGGCAACGAATTCGGGACGATGACCTTGCTCAGGATCTGCCACTTGGACGCCCCCAGCGAATAGGCCGCGTGCACCTTAGAGATCGCAACACCGGACACCCCAGATCGGGCGGCAATGATCATAATCCATAGTGCCGCCAAGAAGAGCAGCACGACCTTGCCCAATTCCCCGATACCGAACCAGATGATAATCAGCGGGATCAGCGCAAGAGGTGGGATCGGACGCATAAATTCGACGATGGGGTCGAACCAACCGCGTGCCCACCCTGTCAGGCCCATGGCATAGCCAATCGGGATACCGATCAACGCACCAAAGAAAAAGCCCAGCAAAACACGCTGCAAAGAATAGCGTGTATGTTCGAACAGGGTGTAGCCCTGATAGCCTTCCTTGTTCAGCCAGATAAAGCGCTGAAGCACCACTTCTGGGGCTGGCAGATACAGACGCGCCATACGCAGTCCTTTGGCAGGTTCAAACGTCGGCGTGCCCTTATCGGTCAGTCGGATCGTGCCGTCATCGGTCTTGACCTCACCACCGGGTTCGATCGGCTGACCGTTGATCGTAATGATCTTTGAGCCTTCTTTCTTGCTGACTTCGTCGTTCTTCCAGACGTTCACCACCTTGAACGCGTAGCGTGCAATTGTCAGCGTATCGTTCTTGGCGAATCCTTCACCCGGCTCAACTTCGATGGGGTCAGGCTCCCGCCCGGGCTCGCCATTTTCATCAAGCGTCTGCTGAATGTCTTCGCGATAAACCCGCACCGACACAGTCGCGTCATCGGTCGTGCCATCTGCTTGCTGTACCGTGTAGGTAAAGCTTGTGTCGCCCGAGAAGGGACCAGGCATCTTGGGCAAAGGAATGACCGAGTTGGTGAAGGCCACCCAGAGCCAGAACACGGTGATGACCGAAATGACCGAGGCGACGCGGTTGGCGGTAATCGCACTTTCATCACCAAAGGTTACCGTTTTCAGCCTGTTGAAGCCCTTTTTCTCAAACGCACTTTTAAAAACACGCTTGGCGACGAAAAACGACCCAAAGAACGCACCTACATAGAGGGCGAGGACGAGCAAACCAGTCATGCGCTTTCCTCCGTCCGGCCCATGATTTCTTCTTCCATGCCCCAGATCATCTCAAGGATCTCTTCACGCGTTCCGGCGTAATCCTTGTGTTTCTTCACTTCGCGCAGATCGTTGCCAACACCAAGACTGGCAAACGGTAGGCGGTATTCCTTGTGCACGCGGCCCGGACGCGGTGCCATCACCAGCAAGCGTTCGCCAAGCAGCAACGCCTCTTCAACCGAGTGGGTGATCAGGATGATGGTTTTGCCAGTGTCCTTCCACAGGTCCAGAACCAGCGACTGCATCTTTTCGCGCGTCAGTGCGTCCAAGGCCCCCAGCGGTTCGTCCATCAGGATCACGTCTGGGTCATTGGCCAGACAACGGGCCAAGGCAACACGCTGCTGCATACCGCCCGAAAGCTCGTAGATGGCCTTTTCCTTGAAGTCCTGCAGACCAACAACTTCAAGAAGGTGTTCAACCTTGTCTTTGCTTTCCGCCCGGCTGACGCCTTTCATGTCGGGACCAAAGCTGACGTTGTCGCGGACATTCATCCACTCAAACAGCGCGCCCTGCTGAAACACCATGCCACGTTCCGGGCTGGGGCCAGTCTCGACGTGCCCATTCAGTTCGATCGTGCCTTCGGTTGGGGCCAGAAAGCCCGCAACAATGTTCAAAAGCGTTGTCTTGCCACAGCCCGACGGGCCCAAAACGCTCATCAATTCGCCAGACTTGATGTCCAGCGTCACGTTCTGCAGCGCTTGGACATGCCCGCCATTGGGCAGGTCAAAGCGCATCGAGATATCGTTTATAAGAAGTCCAGACACCTGGATCCCCTTCTTTCCAAGGTGGGATCGCCTTACATGTAAAGCGAAAAAGGGGTGGGTGTTTTGTCAAACACCCACCCCGCTTCACATTTAGGCTTAGTTGCCGCCCAGAGGACCTGCGTTCACGTTGTCCTCATACGAGGCTTTGGCAGCATCGATCGAACCCGATGCAACAAAGACGTCCGCAACGCCCTTCATAAACGTCGCCGCGTTGCCGCCCAACCATGCGTCGCTCAGCTGCTCGTCAACAGTCGGGAAAACAAAGGTGTTCAGCGTTGCTGCTGCATCATCTTCGCTCATACCCGCGTCCTTGGCGATAACCGGCAACATCTTGGCGTGGTTAGCTTCATCCGCCCACATTGCGTTGGCTTCGGCGGTCACAGCCAGGAACTTGGCAACCATGTCGCCGTTTTGTGCCACATACGATCGCAGGCGCGGTTGTCGCGTCAAACACCAGGATACCCAGTTCGGTCTTTTCAGCACCGGTCAACAATACGTTGCCCGAACCAAGCATGCGGCGCAGCGCGCCACCCCAGCCACAGGCCATGTCAACAGCACCCTGGCTCAGTGCCGCTTCGCCTTCGGCGGGGGCCATATCGACGATTTCGAGGCTATCAAGCGCAACACCAAAGTGCTCCATCTGCTTCAGGAAGCCATAGTGAGCAGCGGTTCCCAGCGGAACAGCAACCTTCTTGCCTGCCAGCTCGCTTGCGCTGTCTTTGTCGATCTCATGATCTGCACGCACCACACAGTTGTCGTTGTCCGCATAGGACACGGCCACGTCAACGACCTGCAGGTCCTGACCAGCTGAAGCCGCAACCACGAAGGGCGGGATGCCCTGGCTGACCGACAATTGAACGTCACCCGACGCCATCGCGGCGGACATCGCGGTGCCGGTGTCAAAGCTGACCCAGTTGATCTTGGTGCCCAGCGCTTCGTCATACATGCCGGATTCCTTGGCAAACTGGAACGGCATCGGCCACTCCAGGAAGTAAGCCACGGTCAGGTCTTCGGCCATGGCAGGTGCAGCACCCGCCAGCATGGCCACACCAGCCACCGCGCCCATCAGCTTGGATTTGAAAGTCATACGTTGTCTCCCTGTTGCCTGCCGTCAGGGCAGGTCGGATATCTTGGGCGGTATTCCGCCTCTATAAGTGTTCAGGACGGCACCCCAGGAGGTTTTATGGAGCCCGCACCATGATCGGAGCCGAAAATCCTCGCGCGATCAATGCCTTTTATGGTGGTTCACTAAAAAGAGAGAATATGAAATTGGGGCTTTCAAAATTTGAAACCGCAGATTTCCGTGGTTTTTCAGACAAATATTGATGTAACAGGCAAGTGAAATTTTGGTGTGAATTCAACTCTGGACTTATGCCGCCCCACCATCTGGCCCTATTCGCACCCCTGTGTTTTAAAGTCTCTGGAGTCCAGAAGATGGCTCTGGTTTTCTCAAGAAAGATAGAGTCGATATCTGGCAGAATTTTGAAAGGACATGTCATGGACGGCACGTTCAACGAGAACGATCTTTCGCGCGTGGTCGAAGCCGACCGCGCCCACATCTGGCATCACTTGATCCAGCATAAATCCTTTGAAACCAATGACCCCCGTATCATTGTCGAAGGCAAAGGCATGCGTGTCTGGGACCAGAAAGGCAAAGAGCATCTGGATGCTGTTTCCGGCGGTGTCTGGACCGTTAACGTAGGCTATGGCCGCGAATCTATCTGCAAGGCGGTTTACGACCAGCTGATGAAGCTGTGCTATTTCGCAAACACCGCAGGTTCGATTCCCGGCGCTATCTTTGCTGAAAAGCTGATCGACAAGATGCCCGGCATGAGCCGCGTCTACTACACCAACTCGGGTTCCGAGGCGAACGAGAAGGCCTTCAAGATGGTCCGTCAGATCGCGCACAAGCGCTATGGCGGCAAGAAGACCAAGATCCTGTACCGCGACCGCGACTACCACGGCTCGACCCTGGCGACGATGTCGGCAGGTGGCCAGGACGAGCGCAACGCGCAGTACGGCCCCTTTGCGCCGGGCTTTGTCCGCGTGCCCCACTGTATGGAATACCGCAAGCACGAGTTGGGTCACGAGGACCTGTCGGGCGAAGCATTCGGTAAGGCCGCCGCAGACGCCATCGAAGAGGTGATCCTGCGCGAAGGTCCTGAAACCGTCGGCGCTCTGTGCCTGGAACCGGTGACCGCAGGCGGCGGTGTGATCGAAGCGCCCGAAGGCTACTGGGAGCGTGTGCAAGAGATCTGCAAAAAGTACGACGTGCTGCTGCACATCGACGAGGTTGTCTGTGGCGTTGGCCGCACCGGCACCTGGTTCGGCTATCAGCAGTACGGCATCAAGCCCGACTTCGTGACCATGGCGAAAGGTGTCGCCTCGGGTTACGCGGCGATTGCCTGCATGGTCACAACTGAAGAAGTCTTTGACATGTTCAAGGACGACGCGGCTGATCCGATGGGTTACTTCCGCGACATCTCGACCTTTGGAGGCTGCACCGCCGGTCCGGCTGCTGCGATCGAAAACATGCGCATCATCGAAGACGAAGACCTGCTGGGCAACTGCACCAACATGGGCGAGCGCATGTTGGGCAACCTGCAAGGGCTGATGGAAAAGCACAAGATCGTTGGCGACGTACGCGGCAAGGGCCTTTTCCTGGGTGCCGAGTTGGTCACTGACCGTGCGACCAAGGACCCTGTCGAAGAGAAACTGGTTCAGGCCGTTGTGGCCGACTGTATGAACCAGGGCGTGATCATTGGCGCGACCAACCGTTCGCTGCCGGGCCGCAACAACACCCTGTGCTTCTCGCCCGCACTGATCGCTACGGCAGATGACATTGACCAGATCACCGACGCCGTTGATGGCGCCCTGGGTCGGGTCTTTGGCTAACTGATATTTGCAACCCCTCTCTCCCCGCTTGGGGGTGCAAACTTAAAACCGGCGCGTCCTTCGCGCCGGTTTTTTTCTTGTCCGCGCGAATTGGACTGTTCATCTTTTCAGCTTTTGGAACTTCTTCACCCTCCGGTTTTGCGGCACATCGCCTGAAACCCGATTAAGTTTAAGGAGCTCCGACATGTGGGCCACCCCTGTCACCTTGCGCGGCCAACACGCCAGCCTTGTCCCGTTGAACCATGTACATGCCGACGACTTGGCTGCTGCGGGCGCTGACGGCGAGCTGCATCGGTTGTGGTACACTTGGATCCCCGCCCCCGATCAGGTCGGTGAGGAAATCACCCGCCGCCTATCCCTGCAAAACGAGGGCAGCATGGTGCCTTTTGCAGTTCTTGATACTTCGGGTCGAGCCGTTGGTATGACTACCTATATGAACATCGACCATGGCGCGAAACGGTTGGAAATCGGTTCGACCTGGTATGCCCGTTCCGCTCAACGGGGGCCGTTGAATACCGAATGCAAGCTGATGCTGTTGCGTCATGCCTTTGAAACGCTCGATGCCATCGCGGTCGAGTTTCGGACCCACGCCCTCAACCACCAAAGCCGCCGCGCGATCGAACGGCTGGGGGCCAAACTGGACGGTGTATTGCGGTCGCATATGGTGATGGCCAACGGCACCCTGCGCGACACGGCCGTCTATTCCATCATCGCCGGGGAATGGCCTGCGGTGCGCGCGAACTTGACCTGGCAAATGGAGAAACCGCGCGACTGACACATGATCTCGTAGCTGTGAAGGCGCGCGAAATCGGACTGTGCTATACTTGTCCCATGCGTTGCAGATCGGCCGGGCCGGGCGCAACGATGTGTCAGGCCGCTTTCATGGCGCGATCTTCGCTTTATGGAAGGGGAAAGATATGGCGAAAACAATCGGCAATCCGATCAGTTGGGCCGCCCAAAACCTAGGCGCGACCGGCGATCACGTAGGTGAAGCGGTAACCCAACTTGGCAGTGAAGACACTGGAAACTTACCCGAAATCCGAAAGTTGAGCACAGACGATATCCGGCACGCCTTGCGCGCAGGTTATGAAGATTTCCTTGCCAGTCGGGCAGACGCAATTTTCATTGCGGTGGTCTATCCTTTGGCAGGTCTGGTGCTGTTCGGACTGGGCATGCGCATGGACCTGGTGCCGCTATTGGCGCCGCTGGTGATGGGCTTTGCTCTGTTGGGACCCGTGGCCGCCGTTGGCCTTTACGAAATCAGCCGTCGTCGGGAACAGGGCCAAGAAGTGCATTGGCTGGATGCGTTCGGCGTCTTCCGATCCCCGGCCTTTGGGGCGATTCTGGCTTTGGGGCTGTATCTGACCGCCCTTTTCGTGACTTGGATCCTGACCGCGCAAAGCATCTATTCCCAGACCTTGGGCCCAGAGGCGCCTGTATCCCTGATGGCGTTCCTGACCGACGTGACCACCACCACCGCAGGCTGGACCATGATGATCGTGGGCGTTGCGGTCGGGTTCCTGTTTGCCCTGATTGCTCTAGCCATCAGCATCGTGAGCTTTCCTTTGCTGCTGGATCGTCAGGTCGGCGTCCCGGTGGCGGTTGTCACGTCCGTTCGCGTCATGCGGCAGAATCCTCGCGTTGTCCTAACGTGGGGTGCCATCGTCGCGACCATGCTGGTGATCGGCTCGATCCCGATGCTGTTGGGGTTGATCTTCGTCATGCCCATTTTGGGGCACGCGACGTGGCACCTGTATCGTCGGGCCATCGCCTGAGAATTAGCGCAGGCCTTGGACCGGCCTGCGCCTAGCTGGCTTAACCGCCAACCTTCATGACGATCTTGCCGATGTGGCCAGAGCTTTCCATGCGCGCGTGCGCGTCAGCCGCCTGCGCAAAATCAAACTGGCTGTCCATGACCGGGGCAACCGTGCCTGCATCCAGAAGCGGCCAGACTGCCTCGCCCAGGTCCTGCGCGATCCGCGCCTTGGCCAGATCGCTTTGCGGACGCAGAGTACTGCCGGTCAGGGTCAGGCGCTTGACCATCATCAGGGCAAAGTTCAACTCGACCACTGGCCCCTGTAGAAACGCGATCTGCACAAGACGACCATCCTCGGCCAGGCATTTCACGTTGCGCGGAATATAGTCCCCGCCCACCATGTCCAGGATCAGGTTGGCACCGCCCTCGGGCTTCATCACCTTTACGAAATCCTCGTCCCGGTAGTTGATCGCCTTTTCGGCGCCCAAATCCAGACATGCCTGGCATTTGTCATCGGACCCGGCAGTCGCAAAGACACGAGCGCCAAAGGCTTTGGCCAGTTGGATCGCCGTCGTTCCAATGCCGCTGGAGCCACCATGCACAAGGAACCGCTCACCCGCTTTCAAACCGCCACGAGTAAAGACATTGGACCAGACGGTGAAAAACGTCTCGGGCAGGCACGCCGCCTCCTTCATCCCCATCCCCGCTGGCACCCTTAGACAATGCGCGGCAGGCGTTGCTACGAATTCCGCATAACCGCCGCCCGGCAGGAGCGCGCAGACCTGATCGCCGATGTTAAGCGAATCGACCCCATCGCCAATGGCCACGACCTCACCCGAGCATTCCAAACCCGGCAGATCGCTGGCACCGGGGGTGGGTCATAGGCCCCTGCCCGCTGCAAGGCGTCAGGACGGTTTACACCCGCATAAGCGACCTTGAGCACCACCTGACCATGCGCAGGCGTAGGCACAGGACGGTCGGTGAGTTGCAGAACCTCGGGGCCGCCGGGTTTGGTGATTTCGACGGCGCGCATTGTTTCGGTCATCCACGATCTCCAGGAATTAATTTGTTCGCATGTCAGGCAATCAACCGCGCGGTGTCAACGATCCCGGTAGGTCCTTGAGGCGCGAAGGCGCCTTGATTTGGCTCATCAACCAATTCGGCCCAGCCAGAAAAGGCTTGAACAAGGGGTTCTTGTTGACCTGTGCTTTGAGCTTTTCGAACTGCATCACATTTTCGATCCGACGATCGAGGAATTCCCAGGTCGCGTGATGCTCGGCCGAATCATCGCCCAGCCAGAACAGCACTGTCGAGGAGTAGACCGCCGACAGCGTCGCGCGTTTGGTGTACCAATTGGCGTCATCAGAGGTGTCGCCGAGCGTATCCCAAATCAGATCACAGGTGCCCCAAATCGCCTTGGCCCCCTCGGCTGCATAGGCGGGCAGAGCAAACAAAGTCGTGCCCCGGCGCACTGCTTCTTTGTCGTCCGATGCTTCCAGCCGGAACCGCACGGCGGCCGCTACCTTTTCGCTGAACCGCAACTCACTCAGGTCTTCGGACTGCATCCGCGCAACCATTTGTGCATCGCCGCGCGCATGATAGGCCAACGCCAAATCCACTGCACCGCGTGGACAAACCGCGCGCGCAAACGCCATGTCCATATCTGTATCCGCCACAGCAGCGGCAAAGGTAGCCTCGGTCCAGCCATCAAATGGCACATGGGTCAGGGCGGCGTCCAAAAGGGATTCGCGCAGGTCTTCGTAAGGCATGGTCATGATCAATCTCCGAACCGTTACTCACGTACTAGACATAATAGCAGGCCTTTGCTATACGGCCACTTCCTGCAAATCCTTGCAACTCTATCTAGAAAGGTGGTGAAAACCACATGCAGGTTAGTGTTCGTGACAACAATGTCGATCAGGCGCTTCGTGCCCTGAAGAAAAAGCTGCAGCGTGAAGGCGTCTTCCGCGAAATGAAGCTCAAGCAACATTTCGAAAAGCCGTCCGAGAAAAAAGCGCGCGAGAAGGCTGAAGCGATCCGTCGTGCCCGTAAACTGGCACGTAAGAAAGCACAGCGCGAAGGTTTGCTCTAAGCAGATCAGCGGCTAATTTCTGACGCTTTTTGACGACCCCCGAGGCCCCGCCGCGGGGGTTTGTCTTTTTGTGCCCCTCAGTGCAGTTAATTGCCTACCATCCGCTTTCGGAAATTGGCCAGTTCCGCATTTCCGGTGATCGCATCTGCTACGGAATGCGCAACTTCACCAGCCAAAGTTTCAGGGACATTTTCATGCTTAGACGCGCGACTGGCCATTTGCGCCAGCTTGATATCCTTGTTCTTTGATCCACGGGACGATCCAAATTCGAAATCGAATGCGCTACCTATGTTGCGGGCGAACATTCCACCAATCCCTGTCAGGAAACCGACAATAGTCCCCAGGATCTCTTTGTTTTTACCGCTTTGATCGCTGATCCAGTAGGCGCCCAGCAGAACAATCACAATGGTGATGATAGCCACAAACGCCGATATGATCATTTGATTGGCCCGTTCATTGCCACCTTGCTGCCGTTGTATTTCCAGATCGCGATCTCTGGCATCTTCCCGATCCTGCAGGATCGCCTCCAATTCCTTTTGCTCTATGCGTCTGAACTCTGCCTCCAATTTGGCCCGAAGTTTTGGATCCACCTGAACCTGCTGCGCCAGTTGAATGACCTGTTCAGGTGTCGTGGGCTCGGTACCGGTCACCTTTTTGACGGCTGCCGAGACTTCTGTCGCGACCTGTGCCGCACGATCCGACCCGGTCACCATACGGATCAAGGATGGAGCAAGTGTTGCAAGGAGCGGGGTCAATATTGCTGGTAACATATCATGTCCTCCTCAACCGCCAGTCATCAGATTATCGCCACCCCCAAGGGAGTAATAAACGGCCTGAACGGCCTGCATCAGGCTGGGTGTGGGGTCGCCAGTTTCTGCCAGTCGAGTTTCACGCTGAAATTTCCGAATTGCCTGCTGGGTCTTTGGCCCTAACAACCCGTCAACCGACCCTGCATCGGCGCCCAAAAAGTTCAACGCCGCCTGTAAGTCCCGCAAAGTCTGCACGCGAAACCCCATGTTCAGACCACGCGAATATTTCTTGTAGGCTGCGGCCATCTTCGTGTCGTATTTGTTCTTTGCAAAACCCGGCCCATTGTACCCTCTGGCAAAGGACTTCCAGTCCAGTGCCCTCAGGTGACGGTCGAGTTTGTTTGTTTTGACGAAAGCGACAAACGCCTGGAGGTGCAGTTCTTCATGTGCGCTCATCGCGTCGACGAAATCCTCGACATCAGAAAATCCGCAGATACCCGCGTTGAAGCCCATGATTTGAAATTTCCCCCAGGACGCCGATTCCAGAGCTGCCTTGCGGTTCAGATCAATCGCCTGTTCCAGCCGATCGTATTCTGCTGTCCCTCCTTTGTAGCCTCCCGGCTTCTTGTTCGAAATGTCTGGATGCTGCGCGTCAAACGCTCGCCCTGTTCTGCGGCTGAAGATATGCCGCTCGTACAAGATCTTGGGTCGGTCGTCCGGAGGACCGTGAAAGGGCTCGCCTCTGCTCTCGACCTCGGAAACCGCTTGGATGGCGGCCAGTTCGCACCCCAGATCTTCGGCGGCTTCGATATACGGGGAATCGTCGACAATGCGACCGGCGTCGCCTTTGAATTCGCTCATAATATCTCTCCAAAAATGATCGTGCGCCTTAAAATACGGTGACGCCGATATGAGCCATGATAGCACAAAAAGTAGCTAAACGCGAAACGAACCTGCCTAAACGGTGCACCAGCGAAACCACCGGTTTTAGTTTAGGCAACCTGGTCCCTCTCCTGCATCGGAGAGATTCGAGATACCGTCGGGGTCGGCACGCCGCCATGTGTTCAACCCGCAAGTTTCAGCCAAATCATTGCTTTTGGGTGGCGGTGAAACGCCGTTGAGCCCGAACGCCAATCTCCCAAGCAACATCCCGCGCATCACACAAACGCTGACCGGCATAGGGTTGCCGCCCACCCCAACTGGGGCAGGTTGGGCATGTTCCAGACACAAATCTGCCGTTAAGCAAAGCGAAAATGAGGCACCCTACCACTCAAGGGAGATGAGAGAATGTCACAGGCAAATGCCCTCGAAAGAGATATGTTGGCGCTGATCAATGCGGAACGCGCTGCTGCCGGCGCTGATCCGGTCGAGCTGGAATTACGGCTGAACGTCGCCGCCGAGGTCCATTCCCAATGGATGCTGAACACTGACATGTTTCAGCATGACGGGCCCGACGGCAACTCGCCGGGTGACAGGATGCGGGACGCAGGTTTTGTGTTCAATGGCAGTTGGGCCTGGTCCGAGAACATTGCCGGTCGAACCGTCGGAGGTGCTCCTGGATACGACGACGAGGTTATCGCCCTGCACCAGCAATTGGTGAATAGCAGCGGCCACTACCAAAACATGGTCAACCCGAACGTTGACTACATCGGTATCGGTATCGAGGTTGGCGAATACAATGGCAGAACCTGGATTTTCGTAACTCAGAACTACGCCAAAACCTCTGCTTCGGTGCAACTCGATCCCGGCAACGGAGGAGGCGGGGGCAACCCGGCCAACACGAATTCCCCGACCAATGGAGACGATAACTTAGTCTTGGATACCCCAGGCAGCCTGAGCGCGCTGGACGGAAACGATACGATCGAAGGCAGCAGCGGCAACGATGACTTGCGCGGGAACTCGGGCAAGGACGAGATCGACGGAAACTCTGGTCACGACCAGCTGCGCGGCGGTGGCGGAAGAGACTCGTTGAACGGAGGTGGCGGAAACGACACTCTCTACGGAGGCAGCAGCGACGACGAATTGCTGGGATCAACCGGCAACGATCGGCTTGTCGGTGGAAATGGGGACGACACATTAGACGGGGGGCAAGGCGACGACAGGCTAGTCGGTAAATCCGGTAGCGATGTCTTTATCTTCTCTGATGGTGATGATGTCATTTCTGATTTCGACGCCGGTGACGTGGACGAGCAAATCGATCTTTCTGCGGCTTCGGGAATCTCGAACTACGATGATTTGACCGACAATCACATGCGCCAAACAGGTAAACATGTCCTAATCGAAGATACTGCTGGCAACAGCCTATCAATCCGAAATGTTGAGCTGACGGAACTGGATAGTTCAGATTTCATTTTCTGACAAAACGGCCCCAGCCAATGTTTGTTTGAGCTGGGGCTGTGCAACCTTCTTCAAAGTCCAAAGACACGCTTTGCATTGCCTGCAAGGAAAAGTTCTTTCCGGCTTTTTTCCAAGCCCAAGCCATCAAGACCCGACAATGCTTGGGCTGGCGTCATCATTGGATAGTTTGTTCCAAATAGGACTTTCTCCGCTCCGTGCCCCTTTAGAAAACGGATGAGTTCCGGCGGGTATCGCTTGGTCGAATAGGCGGACGTATCAATGTAGACGTTCTCGTGTTTGGTGGCGACAGCAACAGCCTCTTCGGTCCAGGGGTAGCCGATGTGGCCCCCTACTATGACCAACTCAGGGAAATCCAGCGCAACTTGATCCAAGTACAAGGGACGACCGACTTCGGACGGCATCAACGGCCCGGTATGACCAATTTGCGTGCAAAACGGCACCCCAAGATCAACGCAGGTTGCGAACACAGGATAAAACCGTCGATCTGTTGGGGGACTTCCCAAAGCCATGGCAAAACCCGGATTGCTTTGAAACCCAAGTCATTGACGCAGCGCCGGATTTCCCGAACGGCCTGCATCGGGCGCGAGATGTCGACAGATCCCACTCCAATCAGGCGTTCGGGTGCTTGCCCAATAAAACTAGCAACCTCATCATTCGAGATCATTGTCTTTCCCGGTGCTTCCCATGCGTTGATCAACATGCGGTCTACACCCCCTGATCCATCAGGGAAATCGTTGCTGAAACTGGTAATTCCTCGGTGGGAACATCAGTTTTGGTCCAACGCCGTAGCGAAGCAAAAACCGGGTCCTGCGCATGCCTCAACGTCGGGTGCTGACCCCATGCGTCGACAATCTCCATCTTGGTGGTCTCCTATTGGCAAATCAGAATCAGAGCGATACTCTAGAGTACAACTCTAGCCAATAATGTTTCAATACATGTCCGGATCCACAAAACAACAAATCCGAGCAGCCGCTCTAAATCTCTTCGACCAGCAAGGTGTTACTGGCACCACGATCGCGCAAATTCGGGCTGCGGCAGGCGTATCGAACGGCAGTTTCTTTCACGCCTACAAAAACCGGGACAGCCTGTGCTCCGACCTCTATCTGCGCGCCTTGAAAGACTATCATTCCGCACTTTGTGCAGATCTTCCGCCGAACCCGGACGAAGGTATTGCCGCTTTGATCCAAGCCCATTTGAAATGGGTTGTCACATCAGGCCCATCGGCACGGTTCCTGTTTGAACACGCACACACAGAATGGCTTCAGGAAATCCGCGCAGATCAAGCTGCTGAAAACGAAAGGTTTGCCCAAGAGGTGGCCGCTTGGCGAACCCCACTGTTGAAGGCAGAACTGCTCACGCCAATGTCCGACATCATGTTCTTTGCCCAACTGATAGGTCCGGCACAGGTGTTTTGCCGTGGCTGGTTATCAGGACGTACGGATCAGGACCCTCGCGAGCACGCGCGGGTCCTGATCGAAAATGCGCAGAAGGTTTTGTTGGCAGACAAGATCTAGCGCGGGACAATCCTAGTAGATCTTGGGAACATAAAGTTCGTCTGGCAGAAACTGCCGTTCATACTCGGGGTTGTACTTGCGGTCTGGCAGATTGACCTTCTCGCTCGGCACATCCTCGTACGGAATCTGCGTCAGCAAGTGTTCGATGCAATTCAACCGTTCACGCTTCTTGTCGTTGCCTTCGACAATATACCAAGGCGCTTCGGCGATATTGGTGCGTTCGAACATCTCTTCTTTGGCTTTTGTGTACTGCTCCCACCGAATTCGACTTTCCAAGTCCATGGGGGACAGTTTCCACTGTTTCATCGGATCGTGGATGCGCATGAGGAAGCGCAGCTGCTGCTCTTCGTCGGTGATCGAGAACCAATATTTCAACAGGATGATGCCCGACCTCACCAGCATCCTTTCAAATTCGGGCACGTCACGAAAAAACGCCTCAACCTCGTCTTCGGTGGCAAAGCCCATAACGCGCTCCACCCCGGCACGATTGTACCATGACCTGTCGAACAGCACGATTTCTCCGCCTGCGGGCAAGTGCGGCACGTAGCGTTGGAAATACCACTGGCTCTGTTCGCGGCGCGAGGGCGCAGGCAACGCAACCACGCGTGCAATTCGCGGGTTCAGGCGTTGGGTGATCCGCTTGATCACGCCCCCTTTGCCAGCAGAATCACGCCCCTCCATCAGGATCACCACCTTTTGGCCCGTGTGCTGCACCCAATCCTGCAGCTTGATCAATTCGGCCTGCAGACGCAGAAGGTTGCGAAAATACACTTTTCGGTCGAGCATCTCGGGGTGCTGCGCGCGATAGATCTTGCGGATTTCCATCGACAGCATCGGTTCGCTGAACTCGATCTCAAAATCCTCGTCCAGCGTGTCCTCGAGCTCGGCTTCCAACCAGTCCATTGCAGATGTGTTAGATTCCTCGGTCACGGGGCCGGTTCCTTCCTTCAATTCAACAAACACCTAATACGAAGATCAGGTAACGCTTTGGTGTCAGCCTTCAATACGGCGGACACAACCTACCAAAGAAGAACGGCAGGTTTGAGACATGACATGATGATATGGCTGGCAAATCAACACAACCGCAATTTGTTTGCAGGCCTGTGCTTGCCAATGCATTGATTTTGATCAACGTGGGGCGCTCGAACACAAAAAAACTTGCAGGAAACGGCATGATCTATCTGCTGTCTCATTTGCCCGAGCTTTGGCCATGGCTGATCTTTATGCTTGCGTTGGGCAGCGGTTGGGTCGGGTTCCGTCGCGCGGCCTTTGCTCTGCTTGCGGCATGGATCTGCGTTGCGACATATTTTGGCATCCTATCCACCACGGCTTTAATAGCTGTCGCCATAGGGTTGGGGTTGGCCGCATGGCTCCGAAACGCTTCCGGGCCATTAGCTGCTGCGGGGTGGAGCGCGCTGATCCTGTGGTCGCTGGCCATGGCCGCGCATCTGGTACCGGGGTTCAACAACCCCACTGCTCTGGACAATGTCCTGTCGGGGCCAGACAGCAGTCCCTTTACCCTCCATTTGAATGCCGACAAACCGTTGGTATTCTTTGCCCTGCTACTGTCATGGCGCCCGTTGTTGGAACAGGATCATCGCACTCAGGCGGTGCCCCTGCTGCTCTCGGCGGCTCTGGCCCCTCTTAGACCGGCAGGGCAGTGGTTTTAAACACGGTACGCAAGGCAAACGAACTTTGCATCTGCGCCACGCCCGGAAGACGGGCCAAATATTGGCGGTGAATACGCGCAAAATCCTCGGTGTTTTCGGCGACGACCTTCAGAATGTAGTCCGCCGTTCCCGCCATCAGGTGGCATTCCAATACGTCCGGTATCCGACCCACTGCTTTTTCAAATGCATCCAGAACCTCGTCCGCTTGCCCCTGTAACGTGATCTCTACAAAAACTGTCGTAGGAACGCCGAGCTTTCGGGAATCAAGCAATGCAACGTAGTCGCGGATGTATCCATCCGCCTCAAGCCGCTGCACTCGTCGATGACAAGCCGACGGAGACAGATTGGCCTTTTCCGACAATTCCGCATTGGACATGCGGCCTTTGATTTGCAGCGCCCGCAGAATCCGTCGATCTGTTGCGTCCAAGCTCATTCGTGCACATCCTTTGCGTCGTTGACCCCATTGGCGCGATATTATCCCGAAAATGCCACAGTATACGAGGGGGTTTCAGAAGATTTGCGGCTCTGACCTGCCCATATTTTAGGCAGATTGTGAACGGAGGAAGCACAATGAAAATCGGGTGCCCCACAGAAATCAAACCCCAGGAATTCCGCGTCGGCATGACGCCGGATGCCGCCCGCGAGGCGGTTAACCACGGCCACCAGGTGGTCATACAAAAAGGCGCAGGTGCAGGTGCCGGGTTCACCGACGAGGACTATGTCTCGGCCGGCGCGGCAACCATCGACACCGCAGAAGAGATCTTTGCCACGGCCGACATGATCGTGAAAGTCAAAGAACCCCAGGCCGTTGAACGAAAGATGCTTCGTGAAGGCCAGCTGTTGTTCACTTATCTGCATTTGGCACCCGATCCAGATCAGACCCACGACCTGATCGAATCTGGCTGTACCGCGATTGCCTATGAAACCGTGACCGATGACCGTGGTGGCCTGCCGCTGCTGGCGCCAATGTCCGAAGTCGCCGGACGCCTGGCGCCCCAGGTCGGTGCATGGACTCTGCAAAAGGCCAACGGCGGCCGTGGCGTTCTGATGGGTGGTGTTCCGGGCGTGGCTCCAGCCAAGGTCGTGGTCATCGGCGGCGGCGTCGTCGGCACCCACGCCGCCAAGATCGCCGCAGGCATGGGTGCAGACGTCACAGTTCTGGACCGCTCGCTGAACCGCCTGAAATACCTCGATGACGTCTTTGGCCGTGACTTCAAAAACCAGTACTCTACTGCAGGCGCCACAGCTGAACTGGTTCGCGAAGCCGACATGGTGATCGGCGCGGTTCTGATCCCCGGCGCCGAAGCCCCCAAACTGGTATCACGGGCCCAGCTGAGTGAGATGAAGCCCGGCGCAGCACTTGTTGACGTGGCCATCGACCAAGGCGGCTGTTTTGAAACCTCCAAAGCGACCACCCACGCCGACCCGATCTATGAGGTTGATGGCGTAATGCACTACTGCGTGGCAAACATGCCCGGCGCCGTGGCCCGCACTTCGACTCAGGCCTTGGGCAACGCCACCCTGCCCTTCATGCTCAACTTGGCCAACAAAGGCTGGAAACAGGCCTGCGCCGACGATCCGCATTTGCTCAACGGCTTGAATGTGCACGCGGGTCAGTTGACCTACTACGCTGTTGGCAAAGCTCTGGGGATCGACGTCGTTTCGCCCCAACTGGTAATCAAGTAAGACCCGACCAGATAAGACACCAAAGCCCCGGCCACTGCGCCGGGGCTTTTTGGTTTTGATACAAATTCACCATGTCCAAAGGCCACAAATGCAACATCGCGACATTCGTCTGTTTCTGCATCGGTAAGGTAGGACTGGTAGCGTGAGGCGGACTTGAACCGCCGACCCCAGCATTATGAGTGCTGTGCTCTAACCAACTGAGCTATCACGCCGTAACCAGTGGGGCGTCCACTACCCAAGGCTTGGGCCGGTGTCAAACGGATTCCTGACAGACCGGCCCAAATTTTTTGGCATCTCAGCCCTTTTTCTGAATCTCGACCGAGTGCGGATAAGGGATCGATATTCCCTTGGCATCAAATGCCTCTTTTACTGCTTGTGTCAGTTCAAATTTGGCGTCCCAATAGTCGATCGCATCGCACCACAGACGCGCGGTCAAATCTACGGAACTGTCACCAAGATTGGTAACTTTGACCCAAGGTTCGGGATCTGAATGAATGCGCGAGATCCGCCTTGGCCACCTCCAGAATGATTTCTTTTGCTGTGTCCGCACTATCGCCATAGTCGATACCAAACACGAGGTCGACGCGACGCGTGTCATGTGCGGAATAGTTTGTAATGACTGAGCCCCAGGCCTGACCATTGGGAACAATGATCTGTACATTATCGGGTGTCACAAGCTCGGTCACAAAGAGGTTTAAGTCTTTCACCGTGCCCGCAGTACCCCCAATGTCCACATACTGACCCAACTTGTATGGGCGAAAAACAACCAGCATGACGCCTGCCGCCAAATCGCTCAATGTGCCTTGCAATGCCAGGCCGATCGCCAGGGATGCAGCGCCCAAAATGGCGACGATACTTGTGGCCTGGATACCGAAGATGCCCAAAACCGCGACCAAGACGATTGCCAAGATCACCCATTTCACCATGCTGGCGACAAAATTTCCCAGTGTTGGGTCAATCTGCGGCGTGCTGTTGATGCGTCGGCGCACCATTCCAGCTACGGCACCGGCAACAATCCAGCCAACTACTAGAACGATCAAGGCCTTGATCGCATTCAACAGGACCGGACCAAAAGCACCGGCTTGTGTAACAACTTCTTCCACGTGCGTCTCCTTTTACATCGGCACATTCATTTCGCATCAGGGTGACCCTGCGCAGAATTTGAGCAGAAATTAAGAGAAAACTTTGCGACGTCTAGGTTTTTGCAAGGCCTCTGTTCCCCGCAGTGCGTGAACTGATGTTCACCAGCGAACAGTTGGGCAGCACCAAATGCACAGATTACCCCCTGTTATTGCGTGATACGTACCATAGGTTGGTGACATCGCAACCGGAGACCGAAATGACCGACTTGTCCGCTTTTCCTATCACGCGCAGATGGCCCGCTCAAAACCCTGACATTCTGCAGCTTTATTCTTTTCCGACGCCCAACGGGGTGAAAGCCTCGATCATGCTCGAAGAGACCGGGCTGGAGTATGAAGCACACAAAGTCACATTGGCTGATGCGGATGTCAAAAGCCCGGAATTCCTGTCGTTGAATCCCAACAACAAGATTCCTGCCATCATTGACCCCAACGGACCGGATGGCACGCCTATCGGTCTTTTTGAAAGCGGCGCAATCCTGCTGTATCTGGCCGAAAAGACCGGCAAGTTCATCGGTCAGACGGCCGCCGACAAACATCACATCACCCAATGGCTGATGTTCCAGATGGGCGGTGTCGGCCCGATGCTGGGCCAATTGGGCTTTTTCTACAAATTTGCTTAGCGCCGAGATCGAAGATCCCCGCCCCCGCGAGCGCTACATCAACGAGGCCAAGCGCCTGTTGGGTGTGATCGATGGCCAGCTGGAAGGTCGCGATTGGATTGCCGGCGACTACTCCATCGCCGACATGGCCATTGCGCCCTGGCTCAAGGGGTTGGACTTCTACGGCGCGACCGAGGTGGTTGAATTGGCAGATCGCAAAAACGTGCTAGCCTATCTCGACCGCTTCATGCAGCGCCCCGCCGTACAGCGCGGCGCAAACATCCCTCCCCGCGATTAAACGGGCAGCTTTCCTGTCAGCACATAGCGCAGGATTTCAACAACCTGCTGCGGCTCTTCGGCGACGGCCAGGGCCGCGGCATGAACCTCTTTCAGCGCGTGCTGATGCTCGGGCGGGTTCAGCACGATGATCGACTTACCAAGTGCTGCGGCATAACCCGCGTCAAAGGCGGCATTCCACTGCTTGTACTTGTCGCCAAAGCGCACAACGACAACATCCGCATCCTCGATACCCTTGCGGGTACGAATGGCGTTGACCATCGCGCCCTTGTGGTCGTGCCAATACTTGTTGGGCTCCGCCCCCAGGATAGCCACACCGCAATCGTCGCTGGCATCGTGATCGGTCACCGGACTTGAGAACGTTACATCCAGCCCCTCGGCTCCTTGGGTGATCTGCTCGCGCCAATCGGTGTGAATTTCACCGGACAGGTAAACTTTCATCATCTTTCTCTCCCTCCATCAAAAAAGGGGCACATCCGGCCCCTTCTTCTCGTTTCAAATACGGGCCTGCGCGACATCAACCGCGCAGCGCACCGCCTGTGGCCTTGGTCACCTTGGCAACGATCTTATCACTGATCGCCTCGATGTCCTTTTCCTTGAGCGTCTTTTCGGTGGGCTGCAATCGCACGGTTATCGCGAGGGACTTCTTACCCTCACCAACCGAGCCGCCGATGAACTCGTCAAAGACACGGACGTCTTCGATCATCGCCTTGTCAGCACCAGCGGCTGCATTCACCAGCGTCAGCGCCTCGACGCCCTCATCCACAACAAAGGCAAAGTCACGCTCGACCGCTTGCAGGTCACGCAGTTCCAGCGCACCACGGCTGGCGCCCGATTTGCGCGGCATCGGCACCTCATCCGGCCAGATGGTGAACGCCACGGCCGAACCTTTGATGTCCATCGCTTGCAGCACGCGCGGGTGCAACTCACCAAAGACACCTAATACCTTCTTGGGACCAAGGCAGATCTTGCCATGACGGCCCGGATGCCACCAGTCCTGTGCGCCGCGCAGTATCTGCACCTTTGCGGGCGCTCCGATAGCGGCCAGTACCGCCTCGACATCCGCCTTGGCGTCATAGACATCAACCGCACGCGAAGCACCGTGCACGTCCTTCGGTCCAGTGCGCCCCACCAACAGGCCCGAGATCAGATTGTGCTGCTCGCCTGGCTCACCACCGTGAAAGGCGGGGCCAACCTCGAACAGGGCCAAATCCATATACCCACGCGCCTGATTGCGGGCTGCGGCCTGCAACAGGCCGGGCAACAGCGCGGGACGCATGTGCGACATATCCGAGCTGATCGGATTGGCCAGCATGGTCGCGTCATCGCCGCCGCCAAACAGGGCCGCCGAGGCCTGATCGATAAAGGAATACGTTACGCATTCGTTGTAGCCCAAAGCCGCACAGGTCCGGCGTGCCATCTGCTGGCGGCGCTGTTGCGGCGTCATCACCGGCTTTGGGATGCCGTCGGTCAGACGCGGCAGCGGTTTGCCTTCGAGCTTGGTCAGCGACGCAATCCGCGCCACCTCTTCCACCAGGTCCGCCTCACCCTGTACATCCGGGCGCCAGCTAGGCACCTGCGCCATGTTTCCTTCGATCTTGAAGCCCAAACGGGTCAAGGTCTGGCGCTGTTCCGCCTCCGGAATATCCATGCCGACCAGCGATTTCACCCGCTCGGGGTCCAACTTATAGGCACGGCTGTGGTCGGGCTGTGCGCCTGCCATGATCACATTCGACGGCTCACCGCCGCACAGGTCCAGGATCATCTGCGTCGCCGCTTCCATCCCGTCCTTGCACCAATCGGGGTCAATCCCGCGCTCGTTGCGATAGCGCGCGTCCGAGTTGATCTTGAGAGCGCGGCCCGTCAGTGCGGTACGCACCGTGTCAAAGAACGCCGCCTCGACATAAACATTGGTTGTCTCTTGAGTACAGCCCGTGTGCAGACCGCCCATGACCCCAGCAATGCTCTCGATGCCAGTGTCATCCGAGATCACGGTCATGTCGTCGCCGAAGGTGTACTCTTTCTCGTCCAGCCCCACCAGCGTCTCGCCCGCTTTGGACCGATGCACCCGCAGGTCGCCCTGCACCTTGTCTGCGTCGAACACATGCAGAGGGCGGTTACGGTCAAAGGTGAAGAAGTTGGTGATGTCCACCAGTGCCGAGATCGGACGCAAGCCAATCGCGGTCAGACGATCCTGCAGCCACTGCGGCGAGGGGCCGTTTTTGACGTTGCGGATCAGGCGGCCATAAAACACCGGGCACGCCTCACGCGTATCGTCGTCGATGGTCACGTTAATCGGGTTCGAGAATTCACCCTCAACCGGGGCAATCTCGCGCGCCTTGATCGTACCCAAACCACGCGCCGCCAGATCGCGGGCGATGCCATAGACGCCAAGCGCGTCGGGACGGTTGGGCGTGATCGCGATCTCGATCATCGGGTCAACCTTGGCAGGCGCGTTCTCGGCCAGCCAATCAACAAAGCTGTCACCCACTTCGCCCGACGGCAACTCGATGATGCCATCATGTTCGTCCGACAGCTCCAACTCACGCTCGGAGGCCATCATGCCAAAGCTCTCAACACCGCGGATTTTGCCGACACCAATGGTGATGTCGAGGCCGGGGATGTACATGCCCGGCTTGCAAACCACGACAGTGATGCCTTCGCGGGCATTGGGGGCGCCACAGATGATCTGCATCTCGCCCTCGTCGGTGTCGACCTTGCACACCCGCAGCTTGTCGGCATCAGGGTGCTTTTCGGCATGTTTCACATAACCTAGGGTGAACCCCTTCAGCCGGTCGGCCGGGTTGGTGATCTCTTCGACTTCAAGACCCAGATCGGTCAGGGCCTCAGCGATCTCGTCCACCGATGCGTCAGTGTCGAGGTGATCCTTCAGCCAGGATAGGGTGAATTTCATTGCGTCTCGTCCGCGATTGATCAGAAAGTTACAGCAGGCTTTATCGGATCAGCACGGATGGGGAAAGGGGACAAGGGCCTGCAATGGCAATTTGCCTACATCCGTTGGCCGAATGCACAAATCAGAATGTTTTGACCTGTTCGCGAAATTGTGCGTACGCTGGGGATATTGATCTTGGGGGCGTATCAATATGACATCCGAAAATACCGGGCCGCAGTCTGCATTTTTCGTGATTGCGGACATATCCGGGTACACTAAATTCATGTCCGAGACGGAGATCACGCACGCTAAGGGAATCCTAGAGCAATTGTTTGGTGCGTTAGTCCCGGCAATCCGATCTCCACTAACCATATCTGGCCTACAGGGCGACGCTGTCTTTGCCTTTGCGTTCGAAAGCGATGTGATGACCAAACAATTCATCATCGATTTTGCCGAACAGATCTACTGCGCCTTTGCCCGCAGCAAGGAAAAGATGCAGATCAACACCTCATGCGAATGCGGGGCCTGCGCCAATGTGGACGGGCTTGAGCTCAAAATTGTGGTGCATTACGGCGAATGTGTCGTGCAGGAAACCGGCGGGCGACAAGAACTGGCTGGGACGGATGTGATCACCGCATTTCGCCTTCTCAAGAACACGGTCAAAGAACGCACCGGAATGGACGCCTATATGCTCGTCTCATGCGACGCACTGCGTAAGATGGACATGAAAGAGCTGTTTTCCCAAGACGAGTTCTATACCGAGGACATCGAGCACATTGGAGAGCTCGAGTATGTGGTGCGTGACCTGAAACAGGCGTGGGAACGCAGGCGTGGCTCGGAACAGGTGTTCGTCAAACCCGACGAAGACTTACTGATGGAAGAATGGGCCATCCCGGTAACGGTATCTCCTGCGGCCGCATTTACAGCATGCACCCGCCCAGACATGCGCGCCAAGTGGTTGGGCGCAGATGCCATTGATCTGCTGGGCTTGAACAAAGGCAAAGTCGAACCCGGCACAATGTATCATTGTCACCACGGCGACGACATATTCCCTTTCGAGATCATCGATTGGCGCCCCGGTGAATACGTGACAGGCCGCTACAATCTGCCGATGGGCTTGACGATGTATGAAACCAACGAGCTGGTGTCGGTTGGCGATGGCACGATGATCAAGATCCGCTTTGCAACGCCCAAAGGCGGCAACCTGATGGGGCGGCTGATGACCGGCATGGTCAAGAAAAAGCTGAAGTCGATCATCGTCCCGGACAAGGAAAACCGGATCAATCGCCTGAAAGAGATCTGTACCAATTGGCTGGCCGAGGATGCATCGCTTGCCCCCGACAGGCAAAAGGACGTGGGTGAATTGATCGGTGCTCAGGGGTAAGTCGGCGCGCGGCCCAACAGCTCGTCCAATTGACGCCCGACCCAACCGTGCGGGATGAAATGCCCGCCTGGGTGGGTGTCGAGCGTGACCTTGCCCTGCGCGCAACTGGTCCATTCTGTTCGGCTGAGGGTCAGGAACGGCTCAACACTCCAATCACCTTTGGGAGTCGCATCGCCGCAATCATATTGCGCCCGCCACAAGGCGACGGGATGAGTGGTTTCCCCGTTAGGACCAAAGGGAAAACCCATCACAGTATCGCGCAGCCCATGCACATGGCGCACCTCACGCGGGGTGCTGGGACAATGTTCGGTCTGGCGAATGGTGCCTGCGATGCCCATGAGTGCAGCAACTGACGTTTCGGACTGGCAAGCAAAGCGCCACGCCATCGCGCCGCCATAAGAATACCCCGAGACATAAATACGCTCGGGGTCTACCGGGTAATGCTTAGCCACATCGGCCAATACATCATCACCAAAACCCACGTCATCGGTGTCCGAGGTCCAGAAATCCCAGCTTTTGTGCCGCCCGTTCGGGGCCACCAACAAGACGCCGCGCAATTTCGTGTGCCCTGCAATTCGCTGATGCCGCACCACCAGATCGCCCTGCCGCGACCAACCGTGGAAATGCATCAGCACCGGCAGGGGCGTCTCGCCATCCCAGCCATCAGGCTCCAGCACGTGATACGACCGATCGCCCAGTTCACAGGCGGTCTGCCCGTGGCAGTCGGATTTCCACGGCCCCATGGCAAGGGCCGAAGTTGCAGAGAGGAGAAAGCAGGCAAGCGCGGTTCTGATCATGGCTCGACCCTACCCGCCCTGCGGACCATGTCACGTCACATCTCTGTGGGGAGAAAGTCGCGCCATCGGCAGACCACTGAATGGCGATGTAACGGGGGCTTGGGCCACTTTGTCCCCGCCAAATTCGTCTGTGCTCTGATTGAAAATGCGACGTATCCAAATCGCCAGCCCTGGCGGTCGGTCTGTCGATGGCGCGGAGGCCTACGGCCTTGATTCTGCGCCGCGAAACGATCTACTTTCTGAAGCTTTTTAGTAGTTTTTTGGTGCGGTAGACACCTTCGCTTCGATGCCGCGCAATTTGATCTCGTTTTTTCCAAACCGAATCGAACGCGTGCGCGAAAACGGAAACAGGACCCCATACGAAAACGGAATAGGCCAAGAACACCCAAACCGGCGTGAAGAACAAAACGACCACAGAAAAAACAAAGGCCACGCCAATGATGACGCGGCCTTTCCAGCGTGGCATCGCCTCGGCGTGCCGCAACATCCAATTGTAAATGACAGCCATGTAATGGCTGACACTGTACATCTAGCGGCTCAAACCACCATGCAGGTTCGGCATGTCCAGCGCGGCAAAGCCATAGTGGCGCAGCCAACGCAGGTCGCTTTCAAAGAAGGCGCGCAGGTCGGGGATGCCATATTTCAGCATCGCGATCCGGTCGATCCCCATGCCAAAGGCAAAGCCCTGATACTCGTCAGGATCAATACCACCGGCGGCGATCACCTTGGGGTGGACCATGCCCGAGCCCAGGATCTCCAGCCAGTCATCACCTTCCCCAATCTTGAGCGTCCCGCCCTCCCACGAGCAGCGGATGTCGACCTCGGCCGACGGCTCGGTGAACGGGAAATGCGAGGCGCGGAAGCGCAGGTCGACGCCATCGACCTCAAAAAACGCCTTCACAAACTCTTCGAGCACCCATTTCAGGTTCGCCATCGAAATGTCCTTGTCGATGGCCAGACCTTCGACTTGATGGAACATCGGCGTGTGAGTCTGGTCATAATCGGCGCGGTACACACCACCGGGACAGATCACTCGGATCGGCGCGCCGGTTTTCTCCATCGAACGGATCTGAACGGGCGAGGTATGCGTGCGCAGCACATGCGGCGGGCGGTTGTCGCCATCGGCACGGTGCATATAGAACGTGTCCATCTCAGCCCGCGCGGGGTGGTGACCGGGGATGTTCAGCGCATCAAAGTTATACCAATCGGTCTCAATCCGGGGCCCTTCGGCCACGGCAAAGCCCATTTCGGCAAAAATCGCGGTCAGCTCTTCGCTAGCCTGGCTGATCGGGTGCAGGCTGCCCTGACGGCGCGGGCGCACGGGCAAAGTCACATCCAGCCACTCGGTCCGCAGACGCTCATCCAGAGCGGCGTCGGCAAGACCGGCCTTCTTGGCGGTCAGTGCCGAGTTGATCTCATCCTTGAGCGCGTTGAGCGCGGGGCCTGCCACCTGGCGTTCCTCGGGCGTCATCTTGCCCAGTTCGCGCATCTTCAGCGCCACTTCGCCCTTTTTGCCAACCGCTGCGACGCGGATCGCCTCAAGCGCTGCCTCGTCGCCCGCATCGGCGATCTGACCCAGATATTTTGCCTTAAGATCGTCCATGACGGTCCCCTGATCACATGTTGTTGCCCTGCTATCACAGCAGTCACCGAAAGCAAGAGCACGGCGTCAGGCGCGGCGCAACAATGTGGCCTGTGGGCCGCTTTGGATCGCGCGGGCGGGAGCTCCATAGACCTCGGGCGTGTCACGCAACTCGGGGAAAAGTGCAAAGAGCTCTTGCGCCGTTTCATTGACCAGCGCACCCAACCCCAATTGTCCGGGGTAAAAACTCTCACTGTCGACACCACCTGTCGAAACAATCTGATGCGCATCAAACAGGATGTGAACGTAGCGGACAATGTCCATGGGCACCTGGCACACATCACGGCCGTCGATCAGGGACTTGGCCGGAACCAAAACCTCATCCTCGCCAAAATACAGCTCCACCTGCCAGCCCGAGATCAGGATACGATGCTGCGGCGAAACCATCACATCGCGGCTCGCCCCAAATGCGCCCCTTCCAATCCGAACCGGAGCCAGCCGTCCAAGTCCCCGCACCGTTTGTGACCCGACCCAGCGTACCGGTTGCAATCCGTGATCCCGAGTCATCACCAAATCGCCGGGTTCTATCATCTCGACCGGGCGTTCGCCGCTCGCGGTATCGATCAATGTACCGGCAACAAAACACGCCATCCCCGAATCGCCGGGACTGACTGTGCCGTATGTCAGCACGTCCGGGTTCGGTTGATTGAACTGCAAAGTGGTCGTTGTGGAATTTGGACCAACCAGCACCGGCAAATTGTCCGAGGTCGCCCCCGCCGCCGCGCCGTTGTTTGCCGTGATGTTCTGGGTGCCGCCGCCAATGTCGTAGAAATCGACCACCTCATTCTCGGCGGTGTTTGTCAGCGCATAGGCTTCAAAGTTGTTTGCGCCACCGCCATTCGGATCAGTCAGCAGAATATTGAAATAATCCGCCGAGATCACATAGACGATTTCACCATTATCCGGATCAATCGAGACCTGAACAAGCGGGTTGTCCAGTTGAACCTCAACCCCAACATTCCCGTTGGCTTGGTAGAAGGACACCGTAAAGTCTGCCGGATCCTGGTTTGCCCCAAGCGAAACCTCAAGAAATTCCGACACACCCGAAGCACGGGCATAGGCATTGGAGTAGTGAAGTTCACTGATACGGGCCACGGCTTAGCATCACTCTTTGTTTCTGGGTTTCTATATGTTGTCGCAAACTGGCAAAAGTAGGGTCTAATTTTGAAATCAGCATCAAAATAGCAGTATTGCGCAGCGTTCCGCTTGCACCGGCGTCCTTCCTGCCCGAGCGTTTGCAGTGAGGAGAGACCTTTCGACATGCAGATCGCAACCCCACCCAGACCCTGGCTGGTCCTTTTGGGACTGGCCTTGGGTGTTTGTGTCACCAACGGCTTTGCTCGTTTTGCCTATGGGCTGATCCTGCCTGCAATGAAATCATCGCAAAATTGGACCTATGCCGAAGCCGGTTGGCTCAACACGGCCAATGCTTTGGGTTATGTCCTGGGTGCCTTGTTCACCGCGACCCTGATCCGTCGGGTAGGGCCATCTCGGCTGTTCAGCACCGGCGTTGTTCTGACTGCCATTTGCCTGTTTGCCACCGGGACAAACACATCGATTTTTGCCCAAAGCTTTTGGCGTATTCTGGCGGGGGTCTTTGGTGCTGGGTCCTTTGTGGTCAGCGGTGCCCTGGCGGCTGCCCTGTTTCAGGACGATCCAAAGCGCAATGCCCTGTCGATCGCTTTCTATTTTGGCGGGGGAGGAGGTCTTGGCATCATTGTTTGCGGTGCGACCTTGCCAATGATGCTGGACTGGCTGGGCCCAAGGGCGTGGCCCTGGGGCTGGATTGGCATTGGTTTGGTCAGTTTTGCCATCTGCCCTCTGAGCATCTGGGCCGGAGAGTCGCTTCGGGTCCAATCGGCCCCCGCGCCAACCCGCGACCCAGTGCCAATACGAAAGATGCTTGGCGAAATATGCGGCTATGCTGGCTTTGGTCTAGGATACATCGTGTATCTGACGTTCCTGGCCTTGTGGATGAAAGAACGCGACTACAGCGCATTCATGATCTCGAGCACTTGGGTTCTGTTGGGGGTTTGCATCACCCTATCACCCTTTATCTGGCGATCTGTTTTTGCACGATTTGCAAACGGTGTTCCACTGGCTCTGATCCTGACTGGCATTGCAATTGGGTCCGCATTGCCAATTTTTGCTCCATCGGCCCTAGGGTTGATGGTGTCGGCCATCGTTTTTGGCCTGTCGGTGTTTATGGCACCCGGTGCGATCACCAATTTTACGCGTCAAAACATGCCGCAGGACAGCTGGGGCGCAACGATCAGCATGTTCACCGTAGTCTTTGCGGTCTCCCAAACCGTTGGCCCCATCGGAGCCGGGCTGATTGGAGATATGACGGGCGACATCGGTGATAGCCTGATGACAGCCTCGGTCTTGTTGATGATAGGCGCTTTGTTGGCCTTGACCCAAAGGGCGCTTACCCGAAGTTGACCGCCATACTGAGAAAGAGATGACTATTCTGTGCTCGGGAACCTGCAAGTGTGTTGCCCATCTAAGGGGTGCTCCCGCCCGTCGTCGATGTTTCTGACGAAACACCTCCTCCCGTTGGGCCAGGCTCGTGAGGGCCTTGCCCTTATGAGCCTGGACCAAGGCCGCTATGGGTGCTGACACAGTCAGGACCGCTCGGGTACGGGAGTGCTCCGTTCAACCAGAGCCCCGCCACCCCAAAGCCTTAGCACACAAAGAAAAAGGGCCGATCCGCTTTGGATCGACCCTTCTTTTCACTGTCGCTCGTTTACCGTCTTACGCGGCCAGAGCCGCCTGTGCCTTGGCAACGATGGCACCGAATGCGTCGGGCTCGTGCACGGCCAGGTCGGCCAGGACCTTACGGTCAACTTCGATACCGGCCAGGTTCAGGCCGTTGATGAAGCGCGAATACGTCAGCGCCTCGTCGTGGCTGCGCACAGCAGCATTGATACGCTGGATCCACAGAGCGCGGAAGTTGCGCTTGCGGTTCTTACGGTCACGGGTTGCATACTGGTTTGCCTTGTCGACGGCCTGAGTTGCGACCTTGAAGGTGTTCTTGCGGCGGCCATAGTAACCTTTGGCGGCCTTTATGACCTTCTTGTGACGGGCGTGAGTCGTGGTTCCACCTTTAACGCGGGACATATCTCAGATCTCCTCTTAACGATCGTAGGGCATGAAGCCCTTGACGATCTTGGCGTCGGGGGCAGAAAGTGTGGTGTTGCCGCGGGCATCACGGATAAATTTCTTTGTCCGCTTGATCATGCCGTGGCGCTTGCTAGCCGGCCCGCCAGGACCTTACCAGTAGCTGTCACCTTAAAGCGCTTCTTGGCGCTCGACTTGGTCTTCATCTTGGGCATTTCCGTCTCCTTGAGTTCGGGTTCGGTTCAGACGCGACTCGGCATGCCACTATAAGCCGGTCGCGCGGTCAGAAGCGCCGTGTACGCAAGTCGGATCACTTAGGCAAGAGGGTCAGGGCAGGATTCGTGCCACAACGCCAAAAAAACGTCCGGGATCTGGGCCATGGTATACCCGCCGGGGTGCGTGCTGATCGCGTATACGAACAAACCGCGCGGCAATCAAGAGTATCAACATCGGGGCTCGCGGTGATCGACCATCGCTGTAAGCCGAGATCATGGCAGGAACCGAAAATACGGCGAGAACCATCCCAACCACAAGCATCAGGTCCGTATCCATTGCTTTGCCCTCCACCTATGTGAAGAGGATATTAGCCTGGGTCTGTGTTGTAAATCAGCCGTTCATCACAGGGCGCAACCCGCAGGATATTGGTGGAGCCCGGCACGTTGAACGGAATCCCAGCGGTTACAACAATCTGATCCGTCTCCATCGCGAACCCATCTGATCGAGCCGCGCGAGCCGCATTGACCACCGCGCTTTTGAACCGTTCAAGTTCGGGTGTCATCACACAGTGGCATCCCCAAGTCAGGCACAAACGGCGGGCTGTCCCACGCAGGGACGTCATCGCAATGATCGGAACCCCCGGGCGTTCACGTGCCGTCTTGAGAGCGGTCGTCCCACTTTGCGTGAAACAGCAGATCGCCTTGACGTCAGTCTTTTCCGCAATCTCACGCGCAGCTGCCACGATGCCATCGGCCACAGTTGTGCCCTTGGCCGTACGCGAGGCCGCGATGATCTGCTCATACGTCGGATCGGCCTCGACCTCGGTCGCGACACGGTCCATGGTTTGCACCGCCTCAACCGGATAGCCGCCCGCAGCCGATTCCGCGCTAAGCATGATCGCATCGGTGCCCTCATAAATGGCAGTGGCCACGTCGGACACTTCGGCCCGGGTAGGCATCGGGCTTTCAATCATGCTTTCCAACATCTGGGTTGCAACGATCACCGGTTTGGCTGCAGCCCGGCACTTGCGCACCAGGCGCTTTTGAATCGGGGGCACGGCTGCCACCGGCAATTCGACCCCCAGATCACCACGAGCAACCATAATTCCGTCCGAGGCATCCAGAATGTCAGCAAACGCCTCAACTGCGGCTGGCTTTTCAATCTTGGAAAGGATCGCGGCTCGGCCATCGGCCAAAGCGCGCGCCTCGAACACATCTTTAGGCCGCTGCACGAAACTCAGCGCCAGCCAGTCGACCCCCAGCTGACAGACAAATTCCAGATCGGCGCGGTCCTTTTCCGACAGAGCCGCCAGTGGCAGCACAACATCGGGAACATTCACGCCCTTGCGGTTGGAGATCGTGCCACCGATTTCGACTGTGCAATTTGCGTGATCCGTACCGCAGCTGTCGACCACCAAACGGATTTTTCCGTCGTTGACCAGCAAGTGCGCGCCCGACTCCAACGCTTGAAAAATCTCGGGATGGGGCAAGC
This sequence comes from Falsiruegeria sp. JB4-1, assembly GCF_055693495.1. Classification (NCBI taxonomy): domain Bacteria; kingdom Pseudomonadati; phylum Pseudomonadota; class Alphaproteobacteria; order Rhodobacterales; family Roseobacteraceae; genus Falsiruegeria; species Falsiruegeria sp. JB4-1. Next base: position 691,565 of record NZ_JBVFTZ010000001.1, on the reverse strand, counting down.
ACACGCGGGTTGCATCGCCCGGCGCCTCATCAAGATCCAACCGAAAGGTCGCGCCCTGCACCAGCTCTTCGGCGTCATTGGCAAAAACACCGACTCGCAGCTTGGGCCCCTGCAGGTCCGCCAGAATGGCGATCGGACTATCTAGATCCTTTTCGACCTGCCGGATTATGCGGTGCTTTTCGCGGATTTCGTCGTGCGAGCCATGGCTCATGTTCAGACGAAACACGTCAGCACCCGCCTCGTGTAGCGACCGGATCATGTCGTAGTCTTCTGACGCCGGTCCCAGCGTCGCCACGATTTTCACATTTCTAAGGCGTCGCATGGTTGCTCCTCTGGTTCGTCAAAATGTTACCGCAAACGGTCTTGCACTGCTTATCGCGCAATTCCCTTTCTGCGGCAACTGTCCTACACCTGCGACAAAAGAGATGACAGGCGCATGACATACACCCCGTTTTATATCCACGGCGAAAACAAACCCTCCCGCTGGCTGATCACCTGCGATCACGCCACCAACACCGTCCCGCCCGAGATTAACGGTGGTGACCTAGGCCTCCCGCGTGAGGATATGGAGCGTCATATCGCCTACGACGTCGGTGCCTATGAGGTGTCGCGCCACCTGGGCGAGATCCTGAATGCGCCGGTGGTGGCCTCGAACTTCTCGCGTCTGGTGATCGATCCCAACCGGGGCGAGGACGACCCAACCCTGCTGATGAAGCTCTATGATGGCTCGATCATTCCCGGAAACCGTCACGCCGACGCAGCCGAGCGAGAACGACGACTGGACATGTGCTATCGCCCTTATCATCGCGAACTGGCGCGTATGGCCGCGCTACCGCATGCGGTGATCGTCTCAGTTCACTCCTTCACCCGCCAGCTGCGCGGTCGCGAACCCCGCCCGTGGGAGATTGGCATTCTCTACACCCCAGACGAGCGGTTCTCGCGCCCCCTGATCAACCGGCTGAACGCCGAGGGGGATCTCACCGTGGGTGAAAACGAGCCCTACACCGGAGTTTTGCCCGGCGATGCTATCGACACACATTGCACCGCTCATGGCCGCCCCAACGTATTGATTGAACTGCGAAATGACCTGATCGCAGATCACACCGGCCAGAGGGCATGGGCCGAGCGACTGGCGCCGATCCTGACTGCAGCGTTGGAGGACAGCGAGCTCTGACCTTGCAACATGACGCAGGGTCAAAAGGTGTGGGTTTCGACGCTCACATTCTTGTGAGATCGCGCCTCACACCCCATATTATGGGCAAGGAGGACAACAGATACCCCAGAAAGGAGCGTATCATGACCGTAGAATTCCTAACCACCGTCTTTGGATGGATGACCGTTCTGAACATAGGCTTTCTGACCTTCACCACAGTGATGCTTTTGGCGATGCAGAATTGGGTAACCGGGGTTCATGCCCGGATGTTCAAGATGGAAGAGGCTGACGTCCGCAAGGCGTATTTCGCCTACCTCGCAAAGTACAAGACACTGACTCTGGTCTTTGCCGTGGCGCCGTACCTTGCGTTGAAACTCGCCTGACCTTCGGCGGAACGCGCTAACGCGCGCTCCGCTACTCTTATCTCCTCCAGCTGTATGTCACCCAATCGGTCTTGTCCGCATGCCGATCATAGACGGCGCGTGCGCGGTAATTGCCTTCGCGGGTCATCCAGCGCACCACGTCCCAGCCCTGGCTTTCGGCAAAGTCCCCGACGGCCTTGATCATCAGATCAACTACGCCCTGCCCCCGCACCTTTGGATCGACAAACATGTCGTCGATGTAGGCACCGATGGTGGCAGGCAATGGTCGCTCGTAAGATCTGAAATGCGTGAACCCCACCAGTTCGCCAGCCTCGGTCTCGGCAACAATACAGCGGGTCTGTGCTGTTGGTGACAAGACCCAGTCCCAGACACGCGCACGCATTTCTTCTGTCTGCTCGGTCTTGCCAAAGGTGGCATAGGCCAGAAACATGCGCTCCCACGCCGGACGGGCAGCCCCTGTTACAAATCTCGTCGTGATGGTCATCGAAATCTCTACCTGCTCAAATCCGGGGTCGCAGCCCACTTACGGCACCGTGTGCAAGGACAGAACCAACCGTCAACGTCACGCCCGTTGTAACACGCCCGCTTGGTTGTTACCTCTACGTCAAAGCACAGCCATTCGGAGCCACCTCATGGACCAGCAGACAGAAATCGAACTCCAGTGCCGCCGCCTTTCGCCGCCTCCAAAAGCACCTGATGGAAGATCGCACCGATGTACAAAACATCGACATGATGAACCTGACCGGTTTTTGCCGCAACTGCCTGTCGCGCTGGTATCAGGAAGCCGCCAACGAAAAAGGCATCGAGATGGGCAAGGCCGAGGCGCGGGAGGTTTTTTATGGAATGACCATGGATGAGTGGAAAGCCAACTATCAAACCGAAGCCAGCCCCGAAAAACAGGCCGCATTCGAGGTCGCGTTTGAAGAGAACGTGACTAAGAAGGGCTGAACACCACCCCCTTAGCCTGCAAGGCATCAAACTCACTTTGGCCGATCCCCAACTCGGCCAGAATGCCCCGGCTGTCGGCCCCGTGTGCGTGTGGAGCGTGGTTCAACGACGGCCCGCCGTGATCAAAGCCAAATCCGGCTACGGCCAATGTCATGTTGCCCACCGACTGGATCACTGGACGCGTCGTAATCTGTTCCTCTTCCAAAGCCTCAGCCAAACCGCGCACCCGTGCTACCGGAACGTGGGCCCCATTCAGCCTGTCCTCCCATTCAACCGCTGAGCGCGTCGCGAGGACCTGAGCCAAAGTCGCCGCATCCTCCTCTCGTCGTGCACCGATCTTCGCCCGGGGCGTTGCCAGGATGGCATCTGCCCGCGCGTCATGGCCGATGGCGCGCATCAGGCTGGCCATCTGCGCGTTGGAGAAGGCGCCAATCATCACCTGCCCGTCTGCCGTGTCATAAGTCGCGTAGCCCGCCAAGTTGGGGTCCTGATTGCCGTGCGGCTTGGGCGCCTGCCCCGTCGCCAGCGTCGTCGCCGTGTGCGAGTTCATCAACATCAGCGCGCAATCCGCCATGGATACGTCGATCCGCCGCCCCAATCCGGTCTGCGTCCGCCCGAACAAAGCCGCCGAGATCGCCATCGCCGCCTGTGCGCCGGTGCCATAATCCACCATCGCGGGCCCGACCCGCACCGGATCACCGTCGGCCTCGCCATTGGCGGCCATGATCCCGGTAAAGGCCTGGATCACGACGTCATAAGCCGCATGCGCCGCCTTGGGTCCTGTCGCTCCAAACCCGCTGATCGCGCAATAGATCAGATCGGGTTTTAGCGCAGACAGGCGGTCGTATCCCAACCCCAGCTCTTCAATCGCATGTGCCGTGTAGTTCTGCACCAGAACATCCGCCGTCGCGACCAGTCGGTCAAACACTTCACGGCCACCCTCGGCCTTCAAATCCAAGGCCAATGTCCGCTTCCCGCCGCCCTGCGCCTGAAAAGATAGGCCCATGCCTTGAGCGTTCAGTGCTGTATCTGCGCCTTCAGCACGGGTCATGTCGGGTTGATTGACAGGTTCGATCTTGATGACCTCAGCCCCAAGAGCACCCAGTTGATACGTGCAAAAGGGACCTGCAAACACATGGGTCAGGTCCAGCACCCGCAAACCTTCGAACGGTCGCATAAAAAAATCCTCCCTCAGGTCAGGCTGACCCAAGGGAGGATTGCAAACTGTTCCGTTCTCGTCAGAGAGGCGTCGCGTTCCGCAATTTAAACGGCGGCCTTGCGACTTTCATCCAGGTAGATCTCGCGCAGACGCTTGGCGATCGGGCCCGGAGTGCCGTCGCCCAGCTGAACGCCGTCGATCTCAACAACCGGCATCACAAAGGCCGAGGCGGAGGTGGTGAAGGCTTCATCCGCCTCTTTTGCCTCGTCGATGGTGAACAAACGCTCTTCGACTTCCATCTGGGCCTCAGCCGCCATACGCAGAACTGCCTTGCGGGTGATGCCGTGCAGGATGTCGGTCGACAGCGGGCGGGTCACGATTTTGCCGTCCTTGACGAAATAAGCGTTGTTAGAGGTGCCCTCGGTCACATGACCATCCTCGATCAGCCAAGCATCGTCACAACCGGCGGCCTTGGCCATCATCTTACCCATCGAGGGGTACAGCAACTGAACGGTCTTGATATCACGACGGCCCCAACGGATATCCTCGATCGAGATGATCTTGGCGCCCTTCTTTGCTGCCGGGCTGTCGGCCAGACCAGGTTTGTTCTGGGTGAACAGCACGATCGTCGGCTTGGTGTCGGCTGAAGGGAACACAAAGTCACGGTCGCCATCGCTGCCGCGGGTGACTTGCAGATAGACCAGACCTTCGTTGATGTCGTTCAGTTCCACCAGCTTGCGGTGGATCTCCAGAAGCTCGTCCTTGGTGCAGGGCTCGGCCATCTGCAACTCGTCCAGCGAGCGTTTCAGGCGCACGGCGTGACCTTCGAAATCAATCAGCTTGCCGTCCAGAACACTGGTCACCTCGTAAACGGCATCCGCCATCAGGAAACCGCGGTCAAAAATCGACACCTTCGCCTCGGTCTCGGGCAGGTATTCGCCATTTACATAAACAGTACGGGTCATGTTTGTCTCCTCAGCCCCAGAGTGCCGCTTCCGGCGGGTGCACTCCGGCGTCGTCAAAATTCAGCGGTGTGTCGCGGTCTTCGGCCAACAAGAGCGGGCCGTCAAGGTCGGTCACAACCGCACCTTGTGCCACCAGTGTCGCAGGGGCCATCGCCAGCGAGCTGCCAACCATACAGCCAACCATGACTTCGTACCCTTCGGCCAAGGCCGCATCGCGCAGCTTAAGCGCCTCGGTCAGGCCACCGGTCTTGTCCAGCTTGATGTTGACCACATCATACTTGCCCTTGAGTTTGGGCAGGCTGGTGCGGTCATGGCAGCTTTCATCAGCACAAACTGGCACCGGGCGATCCATCCCGATCAGCGCGTCATCTTCACCGGCAGGCAACGGCTGCTCGACCAGAGCCACGCCAAGGCGCACCAGATGCGGTGCCAGATCGGCATAAACCTCGGCCGACCAGCCTTCGTTGGCGTCCACGATGATCTTGGAGTTCGGCGCGCCTGCGCGAACTGCTTCCAGACGCGGCATGTCATCTGCCGTACCCAGCTTGATCTTGAGCAGCGGGCGGTACGCGTTTTCTTCGGCCTGCTTTCGCATCTCCTCAGGCGAGGCCAGCGACAGCGTATAAGCGGTGATCTCAGCACCCGGAGCTTCAAGCCCCGCCAATTCCCACGCGCGTTTGCCTGCACGTTTGGCTTCCAGGTCCCACAAAGCGCAATCAACCGCGTTGCGCGCAGCCCCTGCGGGCAGCAGATCCATCAGCCTTTCGCGGTCGAATGTCTCGGGTAGGCCGCGGATTTCGGCTTCGACCGACTCCAGCGTTTCGTTGTAGCGGGCATAGGGCACACATTCGCCGACGCCCTGGTGTTCGCCATCGGTGATCCGCACCGTCAGCACATGGGCCTCGGTCCGCGATCCGCGCGAGATGGTGAACACCTGCGCCAGTTTGAACACATCACGGGTGACTTCTATCTGCACGCGCCCCATCCTTCTTCTCGTTCAAAATACGGCCGCCGGGGGCGGATCAACTCCTCCTCCGGCGGCACGCTTAGATCAGATTGCCGCCAGCGCATCCACCAGCTTTTCCGCGCCAAAGCGGAACGGGTCGGTGGCGGGCAGGCCCATGTCGGCCTCCAGTTCGGCCAGATAGGCCTTGGCCTCATCCTCGGGCATGTGCTGTGTGTTCACCGAAATGCCTACGACCTGGCAGGCCGGGTTGGCAACTTTGCCAAGCGCCAGTGCCATGTCACGCAATTCAGGCAACGACGGCTGCTGATAATCGGGCAGACCGCGCATGTGTTCGCGGGTCGGCTCGTGTGCCAGAACCAGAGCATCAGGCTGGCCGCCGTGGATCAGGGCCATGGTCACGCCCGAATAGGACACGTGGAACAGGCTGCCCTGACCTTCGATGTGGTCCCAGTGGTCTTCGTCGTTGTCCGGGGTCAGCCATTCGACCGAACCCGCCATGAAGTCGGCGATCACGGCATCGAGCGGCACACCATCACCGGTCACCAGAATGCCGGTCTGGCCAGTGGCGCGGAAGGTCGACTTCATGCCGCGCTTGCGCATTTCGGCGTCCATGCACAGAGCAGTGTACATCTTGCCGACCGAGCAATCGGTGCCCACAGCCAGAACGCGCTTGCCCTTACGCTTGACGCCATTCGCGATCGGATACTCAACCTCTGGCACACGCACGTCGTGCAGTTTGCGACCAGTGGCTTCGGCCACGGCAACAAGATCGGGCTCGTCACGCAGCAGGTTGTGCAGGCCCGACGCCAGGTCAAAGCCCTCTTCCAGCGCCATAACCAGAACTTTTTTCCAGGCTTGGCTGATCACGCCACCCCGGTTGGCCACACCAATGACCAGTGTCTTGGCGCCAGCGGCCTTGGCCTCGGTCAGGTCCATGTCCTTCAGGCCAAGATCGGCCTTGCAGCCGTCCATGCGGAACTGGCCCACGGCGTTCTCAGGGCGCCAATCCTTGATGCCGATGGCAACTTTGGCCGCGAGTTGGTCGGGCGCATCGCCCAAAAACAGCAAATACGGTGTCTCGATCATTGCGGTGCACTCCCATTCTTGATTCTGGCGTATGCTAATGAGGCGATCTCACGAGCACTTCGCGTTATGACTAATTTGAAAACCATCAAAGGGATAATTTTGCGCCAAATGACAGGTCAGCGCAAAAATATTCCAAGTTTTCACTTCGATTAAACTTTGTGCAGCTTATTGAACACTCATGTCGAAGATGCTGCACAGGCAATGCTGCATCTGCACAAAGAGCCTTGCGCTAAGCTGCGCAATTTAATACCCCATTTCTCAAGAAAATCGAAATATCCTTACCCTCGCGACAGGAGATCACATGAGCTTCCGCATTCAGCCCGCCGCCCCCGCGCGACCCAATCGCTGCCAGTTGTTCGGCCCGGGCTCCAACACCAAACTGTTCCCGAAAATGGCCGCATCGGCTGCGGATGTGATCAACCTCGACCTCGAGGATTCGGTGGCCCCCTCGGACAAGGACGTCGCCCGCGCCAATGTGATCGAAGCACTCAACACCGTGGATTGGGGCAACAAATACATGTCCGTCCGCATCAACGGCCTGGACACGCCCTATTGGTACCGCGACGTGGTTGACCTGCTGGAGCAGGCCGGTGACCGCATCGACCAGATCATGATCCCCAAAGTGGGTTGTGCCGAAGATGTCTATGCCGTGGACGCCCTGGTCACCGCGATCGAACGCGCCAAGGGCCGCACCAAGCCTGTGAGCTTTGAAGTGATCATCGAATCTGCTGCTGGCATCGCACATGTCGAAGCGATCGCGGCCTCATCCCCCCGCATGCAGGCCATGAGCCTTGGCGCGGCTGACTTTGCAGCCTCAATGGGCATGCAGACCACCGGCATCGGCGGCACGCAGGAAAACTACTACATGCTGCGCGAAGGTGTGAAGCACTGGTCGGACCCGTGGCATTGGGCCCAGGCCGCCATCGTCGCCGCCTGCCGCACGCACGGCATCCTGCCGGTCGACGGCCCGTTCGGCGACTTCTCGGACGACGAAGGCTACATCGCACAGGCCAAACGCTCAGCCACTTTGGGCATGGTTGGCAAATGGGCCATCCACCCCAAGCAGATCGCGCTGGCGAACGAGGTCTTCACTCCATCGGAAGAGGCCGTCACCGAAGCCCGCGAGATCCTGGCCGCCATGGAACAGGCCAAGGCCAACGGCGAAGGCGCAACCGTCTACAAGGGCCGCCTTGTCGACATCGCATCGATCAAACAGGCCGAAGTGATCGTGGCACAGGCCGAGCTGATCGCAGCGGGCTAAATCCGGCGACCAAAAGACGAAAGGGCCTCAGGCACATCGCGCCTGAGGCCCTTTTTCGTTTCTGCAATGGATCAGGCGGCGGACTTTGCCACCGGCAGCGCCATCATCATCCCGGCGATCTCGTCCAGTTCCTCATCGCTGATGGGGCAAGCCGCATTTTTCGCCATCCCGTGATTGGCCGGGTTACGCATTTCTGCGGCCAAGGCCGAAACGCTCACGTCCGCGCATTCTGCGGGTAGCGCAGCCGGGATGCCACAGGCCCGCATCAGGTTGGACAAGGCCCCGGGCAAAGCCCGCGCTTCAGCCGCCGCACCCAGAGCCTCAGCCGCACGGGCATAATGCTCGGCCCCCTCAGGGCGCTCCACCAACCAGGGCATGCTAACCTCCAGCCCCAATCCAGTGGCCAGCCCGTGGTGGACCCGCGAAAGCGAGCCAAGCGAATGGCTGATGTTGTGCCCCATGTGCGTGTTGCAATTGTGCAGGGACAATCCAGCAACCATGCTGCCCCACAACACTTGTCCCCGCGCCTCGATGTCGGATCCATCCGCCACAGCCCGTGGCAGAGCATCGCTCATGATGCGCAAAGCCTCTAGCCCGTACATCAGCCCCGCAAGGCTGGTGGTGCGGGCGGTGGAACCCTCTAGCGCATGGGCCACTGCATCAATCCCTGTCCAGGCTGTCAAATGCGGTGGCAGACTGAGCGTCAACTCGGGGTCCAGCACAGCCTGGGTGAACATCAGCTCCTCTCCCCAGAACCAGCCCTTGGAGCCATCCGCTCGCGAAATCACGGAGGTGCGGGTAACCTCGGACCCTGTACCGGCGGTAGTCGGGATGGCGATGGCGGGCAAACCAGTGTTCGGCAAGGGCTGTGCCGCCAAATCAAAGTTATGAGCAGGCTTGCCACTTTGAGCAATCGCCGCAACCAGTTTTGCTGCATCCATCGCAGCACCACCGCCCAGACCGATCACTATTTTGGCCTCGGCTTCGCGCGCCCGTGCGCACAGCGCATCAACAAGCGCCTGTTTTGGTTCTCCGGCAACATCTGCGGCCATCTCAAAGGACACACCCTTGGCAGTCAGACTTTCTGCCAGAGTGTCGGTGACACCCAATTCTGCAAGAATCGCGTCTGCAATAATCAAGACCGGCCCACCGCCAAGCCCTGCCACGATATCACCGACTTTCCGGATACGTCCGGCCCCAAAAGTTACCGGAGGAACCCGGCCCATGTTAAATGTCTGCACTATACTCTCCCAGTCCGTGCGCCTGCCCTATGTAACAGCCGTTTTCATCTTTATCTAAGCCGATTTGATCCAAACTGCGTACCCCACGAACGACTAATTCTGTCGCGGAATTGCGTTAAACGTTAGGTCATTTCTCAAACGTCAAAGGTCTGACACCAGCTGATAAGACCCAACCCTGGCCTGGACTTTCAAAAACCAGTTTCACCTGCCTCACCGGCGCTGATGCCATGTCAGGCTGGTAGTATTCCAACATTTGCGGCATGTCAGAGTTGTCAGGTACACATAATTTCAAGATAAGCTTTCCATGACCGATCTGACCCTTTTTCATACAGCAGAGAACCATTGCGCCACATTTGATGCACTCGCGCAAAAAATATCTCCGCAGGCCAAGTTAACCCATGTGGTACGTCCGGATTGGCTACATCGCGCGCGCTCCGGGGTCGATGCATCTCTGAGTGCAGAAATCAAAGCTGAGGTGGGGAAAGCGGAAAACGCGCTTTGCACCTGTACCAGCATAGCTGACATTGCGGCTCAAGCTGGTGCTTTGCGCATAGATCGCCCGATGATGGATGCGGCAGCAGCCACTGGTGGTCCGGTTTTGATGGTCTTTTGTCTCAACAGTACATTAAGACCATCGACAGAACTTCTCTCTCAGGCGTTTTTGGACATCGGTAAGACACCACGAATTCAACCGCTGCCTCTGACAGAGCTTTGGGCCATGTTCGAGAGTGGTCAGACCAAACAGTTCACCAGGCAGATCGCCAAGCACATTGATGCCACGATCGCCGGATATCCCGACATGTCTTGCGTGGTTCTTGCCCAAGCTTCTATGGCTCAGGCCGCGCTTTACATCGTTTCAGACATCCCGGTCTTTTCATCGCCGGAATTGGCCTTGCAGCATGCGTTGAACAAATGAAAACGCGGGATCGACAAGACCCCGCGTAAATCAAGTTAGACCTTTGGATCAATGACCAAAGATGTTGTTCGGTGCCCATTTGAGCTTGCTGCCCTTTTTGCCGACCTTCATCATCAAGCAAGCCGTGCCGTACTTCTGAAAATAGTGCATCTTCAGGTCGTACCAGCCAGCCTGCGGAACCTCGACTTCAACTCGCTGATTGGCGTCACATCCCTGGCGACCGGAAAAGTACCCGACTGACTGACCGGATATCCTGGCATCAATCCCATCGTTGGACCAAGTTTCGATCTCATAAACCCCCGGCGCGTCAAAGCGAATGTAGCCTCGGATTTCGGCCGCGACGTTCATTGCCTTGTTGTACGTTAGAACGGGATCGCCCTCGTTCGTGTCTCGGTAGTCAAGACCACGCAATGGTTTGCCACGTTTGGCGCCACCCATCATTTGTTTCGCCGTGTCGATCGACTGAATCTTTGACGGAGGTTCACCGCCCCAAGCATATTTGACTGACAACCCGGACTTGGGTGAAGGCTGAGGGCTTGCGGGCTTCAGCTTCAGCGGCGCAGCACCTGCAGCCGAGGCAATCACCAGCGAAAGCGCAGCGGCCACTCCGATCATAGTAGATTTCATCATTATCTCCCTGTTGCGGTCGTTGCCGCCAGCTTTTGCCAGTCTTTTGCAACGAATTGGAACCGAGCCTAGGCGGCAATTCCGAACGCGGCAAGGGTTGGCCCGTTCACAATTTCCCCACTCAGGCTCTCAGATCCTTTGGCGACCCCATGACAACGTAGGATGTAATCGACGTCACATGCGGCAGTGTCCCCAGTACATCGGTATGAAAGGTCTTATAGGCGGGCAGGTCTGCACATTCGACGCGCAACAGGTATTCAATGGTCCCGGTAATGTTGTGACACTCAGCCACCTCGGGCGCCTGTTGCAACGCCTGTTCGAACCCTTCCTGCGCCGCTTTGCTATGCTCTCCCAAACCCACTCCGATATAGGCCACGAACCCAACACCTGTCGCCGCTGGGTTAAGCACAGCGCGATATCCAGCGATAACGCCAGTCCTCTCCAACTCCTGCACACGACGCAGACACGCCGAGGGTGACAGGCCAACCCTATCTGCGAGGTCGAGATTAGAGATACGACCATCTCGTGTAAGCTCTCGCAATATATGTTGGTTTATTTCGTCAATTTTCGCCATTTGTTGTGAATTCTGATGGAAAGCGAAACAAAACGCAATTTCATTTGGGTCAAAACGCGCGATTCTGTGTGACATGACTCATGATCTGCTCATAGCACTCGTTGCCTTTGCGTTTGTGTCCTCGATCACTCCGGGGCCGAACAATCTGATGCTGATGGCCTCGGGTGCAAATTTCGGATTTCGCCGTACGATTCCGCACATGTTGGGGATCGGTCTGGGATTCACCTTTATGGTACTGCTGGTGGGAGCAGGTCTTGTGCAGGTCTTTGATGCATTTCCCGTCAGCTATCAGATCCTCAAAGTCGTCTCGGTTCTTTATCTGCTTTATCTGGCCTGGAAGATCGCGAACGCTGCCCCGGTTGAAGGACAAGAAGACGCCGGGACACCGATGACATTTCTTCAGGCCGCGGCGTTCCAATGGGTCAACCCCAAGGCCTGGACTATGGCGCTGACCGCGATCACAGCCTACACCCCCAGCCAGAATTTGAGCGCCGTGTTGATCGTTGCCCTAGTGTTCGGCGCGGTGAACCTGCCCTCGGTCAGCACGTGGACCGTGTTAGGCCAACAAATGGCGCGAATTCTGACGAACCCACGCCGTTTGATCCTGTTCAACTGGACTATGGCCCTGCTCCTGATCGCCTCGCTCTATCCCGTTTTGTTTCCATAAGTCGGATCATTTGAGCGGCAAGCAGATCTCGGTCAACAAATCCTCAGGTGCTGTTGTTCGCGGGTTGTTCAAGCTGATCTCATAACACGGCGCGTCAGCAGGCTCTTCACCACTTTCCGGTAACCAAAGACCAAAAAGGGTCTGATAGGCAGCCGCCAGCCCTGAATATGGCCCTTTATAGGTCATGACCGCCGTTTTGCCGCCGTCGATAACCCATTCCTCCATTCCTTCGGGGATTCCATCGCCGTGCCATTCCGCCCCTGCCAGACTGGTCAGTTTGGTTTCAGGTACAGCTTCGGGATTGTCCAAATAAACGCCAATGACTGGACCGACCTGCGGCCAGAGCCCGCGCGCCTCACAGATTGCGCCAAATTTCTCAAAGCTCTGGCCAATGGTGTAATAGGCGCCTTTGTGTCTCAGCATAGCCAGCCGACGTTTGGGTTCGGTTCTTATTTCGGTAGGATGCATAGGAAACTCCTCTGGATCTGGTTTCGATAATGGCGGGCGCAAGCGCCCCGCTTGGCGAAACGGACCCGGGCGCTGGCCAAAATCCTCGGCAAAGGCACGGGCGAAGCTGGCACTGTTGGGGTACCCACAGCGGCTTAGCCACCTGATCGACAGACCAATCCGTTTGTATCAACCAAGTCGCTGCCCGGTTCATCCGCATCCGGCGCACGGCCTGTGCGCAGGTCTCGCCAGTCATCGCCCTGAACACCCGATGCCAGTGAAACCGCGACATCGCGGCTTCATCCGCCAATCGGTCCAGTGACAAGTCACCTGCCGGATTGTCGTGAATATAGCTCAGAACCCGCAGCAGGCGGTCTTCATATCGGCCTGTCATCAGGGCCCTCACTGGTCTGTTTCGCACCCCAATCGATGCCACAATCGCAGATCACAAATCTTGCTGAGTTGCATCTGCGGCAACCTGACGTCATATATCCAGCAAATTCCGCGTTGAGAGGCGTCATGACCCAGTATCTGGATTTCGAAAAACCGCTGGCCGAAATCGAAGGCAAAGCAGAAGAACTGCGTGCCATGGCACGGGCCAACGAAGAGATGGACGTAGCCGAAGAGGCCGCCGCTCTGGATGCCAAAGCCGCTTCACTGCTCGAAGATCTTTACAAGGATCTGACCCCATGGCGGAAATGCCAGGTGGCGCGTCACCCTGAACGTCCACACTGCAAAGACTATATCGACACGCTGTTCACCGAATATACGCCACTGGCGGGCGACCGAAACTTTGCCGACGACCATTCTGTAATGGGTGGTCTGGCGCGCTTCAACGGTCAGCCGGTGGTGGTCATCGGCCATGAAAAAGGCACCGACACCAAGTCGCGGATCGAACGTAACTTCGGCATGGCCCGCCCAGAAGGCTACCGCAAGGCAATCCGACTGATGGAAATGGCCGGGCGCTTTGGCTTGCCGGTGATCACGCTGGTGGACACGCCCGGCGCCTACCCCGGCAAAGGCGCAGAAGAACGCGGTCAATCCGAGGCGATCGCGCGCTCGACTGAGATGTGTTTGAAAATCGGCGTGCCGCTGGTCTCGGTCATCATCGGTGAGGGCGGCTCTGGCGGCGCGGTGGCCTTTGCGACCGCGAACCGCGTGGCGATGCTAGAACATTCGGTTTATTCCGTGATCTCGCCCGAAGGTTGCGCCTCGATCCTGTGGAAAGACGCCGAGAAGATGCGCGAAGCAGCTGAAGCCCTGCGCCTGACGGCCCAGGATCTGCACAAGCTCGGTGTGGCGGACCGCGTCATTGCGGAACCCAAGGGTGGTGCGCATCGAGATCGAGTTGCCGCTGTCACATCGGTTGGACACATGATCGAAGCGATGTTGGGCGAGCTTAAGGGCATGGATGGCAAAGATCTCATTGCAGACCGCCGCAAAAAGTTCCTGGACATGGGCTCTAAGGGGTTGGCCGCATAAGGGCATCTTTCGCAGTCGTGCAGCGTCTTGGTGGTGAATCGTTTCTGAACCAATCAGCACTGACCAATGCGCCAAAAAGCCGATTGAGCGCTAGTTGGCAGCGCCCAATCGGGTTTCAACTTCTAGACCTCCGTCTTCGCTCCCGGAACGATCAACTTAATAAGTCTGTTCCTGTGTAGACTGGAAATTTTGCGCAAAGTTCTGCGACTTGCGCCTTGCAGGGCATAAAGGTTCTCTCGCTTTCGCCTGCGGCCTCGGCTTCGATCAAATCTGCAATCATATTGCCCAACAATCTGAACTCGCGGTTGCCCATACCTCGGGTGGTCGCTGCCCCCGTGCCAAGGCGCAGACCCACCCATTCTGGCGGACGCGGGCTGTCATAGGGAATGGCATTCTTGTTCGCGGTGATGTTGGCCTGCTCTAGAACCTGCTCGGCCCGTTTCCCTGTCAGCCCCTTGGACCCGACATCCACCAGCACAACATGTGTGTCTGTTCCGCCAGAGACGATCCGGAATCCGCGCGCCTGCAATGTGTCAGACAGAACGCCGGCATTGGTTTTGACCTGCTCCGCGTATTCTTTGAATTCGTCAGTCAGGGCCTCTCCCAGACAGATCGCCTTTGCCGCAAGCACCTGCGTGTGAATCGATCCCTGCACACCAGGAAAACCGCCGATTGCAGCCGTTTGAACCAATCCTCGTTACTGGTCAGGATCAAACCGCCGCGCGGGCCACGCAGCGTTTTGGTCGTGGTGCAGGTCACAATGTCAGCATGTGGGAAAGGGCTACGGTGAACGCCCCCTGCCACTAACCCGGCAATATGGGCCATGTCGACATGCAACCATGCGCCGACCTTCTTGGCGATTCGGCTCATACGCTCAAAATCGATCGCACGCGGATAGGCCGATCCGCCCGCGATAATCAATTTAGGACAGATGTCATGGGCTCGCTGCTCTAGTTCGTCGTAGTCAATCACTTCGGTTTCCCTGTCGACCCCATAGTGATGCGGTTCAAACCATCGCCCCGAAAGATTTGCCTTCAGCCCGTGGCTCAGGTGACCGCCCGCCGCCAAGTCGAGCGATAGAACGCGGTCGCCGGGTTTGAGCAGCAAAAAGAACACTGCAAGATTGGCCTGGCTGCCAGAATGCGGTTGCACATTGGCGTATTCACACCCGAAAAGCTGTTTGGCCCTGTCAATCGCCGCCTGCTCAACAACATCCACATAGCGACCCCCGCCATGAAAGCGGTTGCCCGGATACCCTTCCAGCGTCTTGTTGGTCATCTCATGTCCAAGCGCATCCAGAACGGCACGGCTCACAATGTTTTCTGAAGCAATGAGTTCTATCTGATCCTGCTGACGGATCTTCTCGTCATTCAAAGCGGCAGCGATCAAAGGGTCAGATTGTGAAACGTGCAAATTGAAGTGTGCTGTCATGGGGACGTTCCTGGCTTGTAGATTTAAAGTTGCCCCATGTTGCGATCTTCCTGGTGGACCGATCAAACCAGTATTGCTAAAATTTAACCGTAGAAAAACTATGCCAAGATGCCATGCCTGTTGCTCCTCCTCGCCCAAAGGGACCTCACCTTAACGCATTGCGCGCATTTGAAAGCGCCGCGCGATTGGGGAGCTTTACTGCCGCGGCCGAAGAACTCAGCGTTACACCTGGTGCAATTGCTCAGCACATCAAAACGCTAGAGGCATGGGCACAATGTGACCTGTTTGAGCGACGCACACGCGGAGTTGAGCTCACTGCACTTGGAAAAACCTTGCTGCCAGCGTTCACGTCCGCTTTTGACCAATTGGGGCAGGCAGTTCAGGCCCTGCGAACCCAAAGCGCGCCCAATACCATTCGCATTGCAACGCTGCCTTCTCTTGCACAGCTCTGGCTGTCAGAAAAGCTGGGTCGATTGCGGGAATTGGCCCCGGACATCTCCGTTTCGGTTGTTGCACTGGAGAGACCACCAAACCTGGCCCGTGAACCCTTTGACGTAAGGCTGTTTTTCAAGAGCGGACCGTTTCAGCCCTACGAAAAACCCTTGTTTCAAGACCGGATTTTTCCTGTCTGCGCTCCGTCTCTGGCAGTACGGCTGACTTCGGTCACGGATCTGAACAAGGAAACCCTAATCCATGATTCCACATGGGCCGGGGATTGGTCAGAGTGGCTGAACCAAGTCCCCGGTATCGACAGAACCGGACAGCGCGGCCCGGCGCATTCGCTGTTCAGCGTGGCTGTGGAAGAAGCTTGTCATGGCGCGGGTGTTCTTATGGCGCACGAGGCCCTTGTTCAGGCAAAACTGGCCACTGGAGAACTGGTCGCGCCTTTCAGGAATAAAGTTGCGCTTGACCGCCACCTCGTGCTCACCACGGCAATCGGGTTTGAACGCACACAAGCCTACGCTCTTTTATCCAAGGCCTTGGCCGTCGGCTCCTGATCCACATTGCGTGATCAAGAGGCAATGAGAAAGCCGCGAACAAGACGCAAACCCTCCCGCCCGTCGTCGATGTTCCTGGCGGAACACCTCCTCCGGTTGGGCCGGGCATTGCGCCTTGCGCAATGCCCGGCCCAAAGCTGCTAGCGGTGCAGAAAAAGTTGGAACCGCTCGGTTACGGGAGCGTCTCCTACCAACCTATCACGGTGCTTCCTTCGGATGGACTGCTGTTACCCGCGCAATTGCTGCAACAATGCCGCAGACGGGACACCTGTCACAGAAAGGCCATTGGCCCGTTGATACTCGCTGATTGCCGCCTTGCTCTTGGACCCGATCACCCCATCAGCTCCACCGGTATCGTAACCAGCTTTGGTCAGACGCGTTTGCAGTTCTTTACGGTCATTCAGCGTCAACCCATTGGCATCCGGCCCGAACGGCGTTTTGAGCGGCCCTCCGCCTGCGATCCGATCCGCCAAATGGCCAACACCCAAAGCATAACTATCCGAGTTGTTGTAGCGCTTGATGACCGAAAAGTTCTTGAACACAGCAAACTGTGGCCCCGGCTTTTGCGGTTGGATCACCGAAACCGGTGTGGCAGATTTTGCTGCCGCCGAACCGACTTCGCCGCCCCAGGTTTGCCCCCGCACCCAGCCGGATCGCTGCAAATAAGCCGCGGCCGAGGCCAGCGCATCTGTGGGATCCTCCGACCAGATATCCCGGCGACCATCGCCTGTAAAATCCACCGCATAAGCCAAATAGGATGTCGGGATGAACTGCGTATGACCCATTGCGCCAGCCCAACTGCCTGTCATGTTCGCAGGTGTCGTATCACCATTCTGCAAGATCTTGAGCGCTGCCACGAGCTGCTTTTCAAAAAACGCCCCGCGTCGCCCGTCATAGGCCAGCGTCGACAGCGCCGAAATCACCGGAATATCACCGCGCCGCGCGCCATAGCGGCTTTCCAGTCCCCAGATCGCCAACACGATTTGCGGCGGAACCCCATAGCGCCCCTCAAGCTGCGTCAACAACGAACGATAACGTCCCAGCATTTGTTTGCCCGTCGCGATCCGCTCATCCGAGGCCGCAATCGCCAGGTAATCCTCAAGCGTGCGTTTGAATTCAGTCTGGTTGCGGTCTCGTTCGATCACGATGGGCAGATAGCCCGCCCCGCGAAAGGCCGTGTTGATCGTGGATTGAGAAATTCCCTGTGCCGCTGCGCGCCCTTTGAACCCTGTCACCCAAGCGTCCCATCCGGAATTGGGCACCGATTGCACCCGGGGCTTGGCTACGGGGCCTGCGACGTTGCTTGACCCACACGCCGATAGCATCAAAGCCCCGGCGCCAAGCGAGAAAAACCTGCGATCCATCATGACAAGTACCTGCTCGTTGTTTTGCAGGTAGGATACCGCGATCAGCTGCGCCAAGCCAGCAGACGTTTCTCGAAATTGCCGATGATCCAGCTGGTCAGGATGCCCAATGCCGACAGAATGACCACACCGGCAAAAAGCCGCTCAAGATCATAAAGCGAACCGGCCTGCAGAATGTATGCCCCGACCCCGTATTCGGCCCCCAGCATCTCGGCCGCGACCAGCAGGATGATCCCGATGGCTAAGCTGACTCGCAAACCCGACAGAATGCCGGGCAGCGCGCCGGGCAGAACAATTTTGCGTACGATAGACCACCAGCTCAGGCCGAAGCTCTGCCCCATGCGGATCAATCCGCGGTCCACGTTATCGACCGCGCCATACGTGGCGACGACCGTGGGGGTGAATGTGCCAAGGGCGATGAGAGCGTATTTTGATCCCTCATCGATGCCGAACCAGATCACAAAAAGCGGCAATAGCGCGATCTTGGGGATCGGAAATATCGCCGCCACAACCGGCACCAGCCCGGCGCGGACGTAAGAGAACAAGCCGATCAGAACCCCAATTCCGATGCCTGCCGAGACACCCAGTAAGGAGCCCATGATCAACCGGGTCAAGGACGGCCCGAGATGCGTCCAGAGCACTCCCGATCGCGCCAGATCCCAAAGTGTCGCCCCGACGTCCGACGGGCGCGGCAAAGTCAGATTGGAAATCCAGCCTGCCCGCGTGCCCCATTCGACAAAAAGCAGCAGCACGACGAAGACTATAATGCCCACACCACGCTTGGTCTGCGGGCGAAAGCCGCCGCCGCGAAAGGGGACGCTTTGCTCAGCCATGCACCAACTCCTGATCCGCAGCCAAGGCTTCATCCCGCATCAGGTGCCACAGGCGCGATTGCAGATCATCCAGCTCTGGCAGACCGGGCGTGCGCTCGGTGAGCGGTACGTCAATCCGGATCACTTCGCGGATACGGCCCGGGCGGCGGGACAGAACCGCGATCTGATGGCCAAGGCGCACCACCTCAGACAGATTGTGGGTGACGTAGACAGCCGTAAACGGCTGGCGCGCCCAAAGGCTCACCAAATCTTCCATCAACAGCTCGCGGGTCTGCGCATCCAGCGCTGACAGCGGCTCATCCAGCAGCATGACTGCCGGGTTCACGGCCAAGGCGCGTGCAATCGCGACCCGCTGCTTCATGCCGCCAGACAGTTGACGGGGCAACGCATTGTGAAAATCGCTTAGCTTGGTGCGGGCAAGAACATTGTCGATGATCTGATCGACTTGCGCCCCAGGTAGACCATGATCTTCTAACACCAATGAAATATTGCCTGCCACGCTACGCCAGGGCAGCAGAGCAAAGTCCTGGAATACGAAGGTCAGCGGGTTGAGGCACCCCTCGGGCGCCTCTCCCCCTGCAATACCTGCCCCTGATCTGGCTGCTCGAGACCACCCAGCATCCGCAGCAAGGTGGACTTGCCGCAGCCGGACGGACCGATCACACAAAGGATCTCGCCCGCAGGAATGCGCAGCGACACGTCGTCCAGCACCAACATGTCGCCATATCGGTGCGTCAGGTGGTCCAGGGTCAGGTCCATATGCGCGTCAGATCGTCGGCGCGTAGGATGAATCAACCAACGTCTCTGACGTGATGCCGTCCTTGATCAGACCTTCGGATTTGTACCAATCCAGCTGGTCCTGAACCGAGCTCATGTTGAGCCCTGCGTTCTTGTTGATCCGCATGGCGCCATTGCGAATGGATTTTTCAGCCTTTTCAAACGGGCGGTCTGCATAGACGTATTTATGGATCAGCTTGACCATATCGGTCGCGGCCTCATCGCCCGCACTCTTGTCAACCAGAGCGGCGTTGAAATCGTCCGCACCACGTGAAAACGCACGCAAGAAGGCTTCGGTTTGACCGCGTTCGTTTTCGGCGTTGTTGGCAGAGGTGAAAACGGTTGTAACCTGATAATTCGGGATGTAGTCGGCCACGTCGCCAATGATCTTGACGGCCCCGGCCCCGGACAATCCCTTGGCAATATGCGGCACGATCGACCAAGCATCTACCTGCCCCGACTTCATTGCCCCGATGATGGCGCCAACCTTTTGCAGCGGCTTGAACTTGACCGAGACCCCTTCGGCAGCCGAGATTTTGGACCCCATGTAGTGGAAGGACGATCCCGCCTGCGTGACAGCATAGTTCTTGCCACCCAAAGCCGCCGGGCTGGTCAGGCCAGCCTCATAGGCAGCATTGGACGCCAGGATCTTTTGCCCGTCGATGCCCTTTTCCTCACTCAGCGCACCACCAATCACCTTGGCCGCGCCTTTCTCAGCAAGGCTCACCAAGCCGCCCGAGATTGCGGTTACGGCATAGTCTGCATCACCCGAAGCGATCGCAACCGCCATGGGTTGGGCGGCCTGAAAGAACTTGAACTCGACGTCCAGGCCTTCTTCCGCAAAATAGCCGCGCTCGAACGCCACAAAAGAAGCTGCATGACTGGTAAAGCGCAACGCACCAACGGTCATCTTGTTGTTGGCAAGCGCCGGTGTACCCAGCATTGGCAACGCGGCTGCGCCGCCCATCAGGCCCATGGCGCCGCGTCTTGAGAAATTAGTCATTTTCACTCTCCCCTGAAAATTCCGTCTCAGTCTAAGACTTTATGAAATCCGGGTGCAATCCCGCAAACGCGGATCTCAGCTCACAAGCAGCCGCAACCCTTGCGTCACATCCGACCGTACCGCCAAACGCAAACCCGGCTCATCTCCGGCTTTGAGGGCCGCTATGATCAACCTGTGGCCCTGCGGCGGGTCGGTCCGACGCAAACGGCCATAGAGTGCCCGCATCGTGGGGCCCAATTGCAACCAGACGGTTTCAGCCATCGCCAGCATTGCCAGCGCCTGCGCGCGCAAATATAGCGTTCGGTGAAATTCCAGGTTTGACCGGATATAGCCCACCGCATCACGTTTCGAGACCATCTCGGCCACCGCCATATTGATGCTCTGCAAGCGATCGATCAGGGCCATGTGCGCCCGTGGCAAGGCCCGGCTGGCCAATTCAACCTCAAGCAACGCGCGCAAGGCAGCCAGCTCTTCGATACGATCATTGCTCAATTCAGGTGTAGAAACACGCCCCGAGGCAGACAGAAACAGCGCGCCCTCGGCCACCAATCGGCGCACCGCCTCTCGCGCAGGTGTCATCGACACGTCGAATTCGGCCCCGATGCCGCGCAATGTCATGGCCTGACCCGGCGCGATTTCACCGTGCATGATCCGAGTTCGCAAAGTTCGGTAAACACGGTCGTGCGCAGCCGTGGTTTGTTCAGTATGTCTTGCGGTCATCATCAAGACAAAACGTGATCACAAATCATCGGCGGGTCAACAGCAATCATCCGTCAAACCGAAAACGGTGCAACGAGGCGCCTTCGGTTCGAAGCCATGTGCGCTGTTTACGATAAGGTCCATGTATCTCTTCGACCAAATCCCAAAAGGCGGTCGAATGGTTCATTTCAACCAAATGAGCCACTTCGTGTGCAGCAACATATTGCAACACTTCGGTCGGCGCCAATATCAAACGCCACGAATACATCAACCCGGCATCAGCGGTGCAAGAGCCCCATCTTGACCGGGTATCCCGGATCGATATGCGATTGTAATTGCGCCCCAGACGCGCGCTGTAAATGTCTGATGCATTTGCCAACCGCTCGCGCGCCAGCTCTTTCAAAAAGCGTTGCAGCCTTCGGGGCGCCGATTTCGGCGGTACTACGATCACCTCATCTTGCAATGAAACACCGCGTCCGTGCCCCGCCTCGACCCGGCGCAACCGTCCTTCGACCGGCAGATCCGACCCGATGTCGACGCAGACATCTGTTTGACGCGACTGCAGATGCGATCGGATCCAATCCTCCTTCTCGGCCGCAAATTCCAACGCGTGACGTTCGGCCACCCCCTTGGGTAAGGTCAATGTGACCCGGCCATCCAACTGCGAGATCCTCAAACTGATCCGCCGCGCACGGGCAGAACGGCGTACTGTCAACGGCACCGGGGGTCCCCGGGCAGATGATGATCAGCCATATGTGCGCTCCTTGTTGATCAAAGCCTTTGACAGTACCCACGTCATGTGGCACCTGACCTGAATCGTCGACGACTCACCTGATATCAAGGGGATTTCACATGCCCAAGGAAGAATGGGGCGTAAAGCGCGTTTGCCCAACAACCGGCAAACGTTTTTACGACCTGAACAAAGACCCGATTGTCAGCCCCTATACGGGCGAAATCGTGGAACTGGACACTGGCAAAAGCCGGATGATTGCAGCGGATGCCGAAGATGCGGCCACGCTGAAGAACAAACAGTCGATGGACACAGAAGACGTCGTACTGGAGGATGATGACGATGTAGATGTCGATCTGGGCGATGATGTTCTGGACGACGATGACGACGAGGACAACGTGTCCCTGGACGAAATCGCCGACGTCTCATCCGAAGACGAAGACTCGTGAGAATCGGACGGGCCGGGAAATATCCCGGCCCATTCTTTTTGTGACGCAGCCTTCAGCTTCACCTTCGGGCGGGTGAACTTTTTTACCGATGCGACCGATTTTGCACTTGCGCTCAACTCTGTCGTTTCATAAATGTCCGCCCACCGCAGCAACAGCTGTATGGGGCCTTAGCTCAGTTGGGAGAGCGCTTGCATGGCATGCAAGAGGTCAGGGGTTCGACTCCCCTAGGCTCCACCAAATCTTCCGATTTTTTGCCACTCGTCGCCCGTCCTTTTGGACAGGTGTTTACGAAATGTTGGGCTTAGACATTGAACCAAACCGGAGCCTGACCTTCGGACCACGGTGAATATTTGTCCATTACCTGTACGAATTCTTTGCTGTCCAGAAAACCATCCAGCCACTTCATCAAGTTCGGCCAGCTCTGAGCATCAAACCAAACTCGGTCAATATAGGCAAACTGGCGCACAAACGGCAGAAGCGCCAGATCGGCAATCGTCGGGCGATCTCCAAAAAGCCACGACGATCGGGCAAGTTGTTCATCAAGGTTACGCAAGTAGCTTGCGGCTTTGTCACGCTCGATTTTGGCGTCCAGTTCCGGATAGCGCGTCGCGTACTTCGTGTGATCCAATGCGGTCTTGAATGGACCATCATTCACCGCAACCAAATCCCAGCCTTCCTGAGGCATGGCCAAAAGCCGTTGCGGGTCATGTTGTTGCAGAGCCCAAACCATTATTTCCAGGCTTTCGTCTATGACTTGGTCAGACAACCGAAGTGAGGGCACTGTTCCCGATGGCGATGTTTGCAAAAAGGATGTTGGTTTGTCCCGCAATCGAATCTCACGCAGTTCAACTTTGACCCCTGAACTCGCCAGGGCGAGCCGGGCCCGTATTGCATATGGGCAACGGCGGAACGTCCAGAAGATTGGGTGATGAGCCATACTGGGATTTATCTGCAATTGAACGTCGTGGTCAAACAAACCGGTACTAAACACACCTTACTGTCATGTGGTCACCGAAAAGAAGAACGTCAGTTTCCCTGTGTCACGGAAGTAGGTGTCTTGAACAGGTTTCCTTGGTTGTGCGAATCCGGGATCGCCGCTGCAACCCCAGACCACTAACCCAAAGACTTGGCCCGGTCGCGAAGCTGGAATTTCTGGATCTTGCCTGTGGACGTCTTTGGAAGCGTCTCAAATACTACCGCTTTCGGAGCCTTGAACCCGGCCAGATGATCGCGGCAGAACGCGATAATCTCGTCACTTGTGGCCTGTGCGCCCGGTCGCAGTTCGACAAAGGCACAGGGAACCTCGCCCCATTTTTCGTGTGGCATCGCAACCACTGCCGCAGCTTGCACCGCGTTATGGCGATACAACACCGCCTCTACCTCGACCGACGAGATATTCTCACCGCCCGAGATGATTACATCTTTCAACCTGTCGCGGATTTGGATGTAGCCGTTGTCGTGCATGACTGCACCATCCCCGGACCAGAACCAGCCATCCTCGAAAGCACTTTTTGTCGCTTCGGAGTCCTTGTAATACCCCGCCATCACAGTATTGCCGCGGATGGCAATTTCACCCTGCGTCGTACCATCACGGGGTACCGGCTCACCAGTGGTGCGGTCAATTACGGTGACGTCCTCGACCATCGGAAAGGCGATGCCTTGCTGGGCCTGCAGTTCGGCCTGTTCCGCCGGATTGAGGTCATTCCAGTCCTCTTGCCACAAACATTGCGAGATATGGCCGTATGTTTCAGTCAGACCATAGACCTGCATCACGTCAAACCCCATCGATCGGGTTTTCTCCAGAACCGAAGGCGGCGGTGGTGCACCCGCTGTCAAAACGCGGATCGCCGGATCAAAGGGGGCGGCACCGCTTTCGGCCTCAGCCAGCATCTGCAACACAATAGGAGCCGCGCCAAAATGGGTCACACCGTGCGCGCGGATTGCATCCAAAATCAGGTCCGCAGCCGGAACGCGGGTGAAGACAACGGTTCCCCCCAGCATTGCCATCAACCATGGATGTCCCCAACCGTTGCAGTGAAACATCGGCACAACCGAAAGATAAACAGGATAGGTCGGCATTTGCCACGCAGCGCTGGTACCAAGCGCCATCAAATAAGCCCCGCGATGGTGATAGACGACCCCCTTGGGCCGCCCTGACGTACCCGAAGTATAGTTCAGCGCGATGGCATCCCACTCGTCCTCGGGCAAGTCGGCAGTCAGAGGTTTTGATCGGGTCAGCGCCTCGTAGGTCGTGTCCCCCATCCCGTCACCAGTTGCTGCATTCGGGTCCACAATCTCGACCACTGGCAACGCCCGACCCAGAATGCTGAATGCTTTGGCCAGTAGTGGTACAAGCTCTCGATCCACGATAACTAGCTTGGTGTCTGCATGATCCAAAACATAGGCGATGGTTTCCGGTTCTAGCCGTGTGTTCAGTGTATTGAGTACGCCACCGGTAAGTGGCAGGGCAAAGTGCAGCTCGAAAAGCTCGGGGATATTCGGGCTTAACACCGAAACTGTATCACCCTTTTCTATGCCCAGCCCTGCCAGTCCGCCAGCTACCGCGCGGATGCGGGACGCTGTTTCGGCCCAACTGCGTCGTATGTCACCATAAATTACAGCCGTGCGCGCACCATGCAGGTTCTCGGCCCGACGCAGAAACGATGTTGGGGACAGCGGCACGTGGTTTGCCGCAGTTTTCTTGAGATCCTGAAAGGTCCGACGCATTCCGGTTTCGCCTTTCTTAGCTGTTGGGCCGCACACGGGCGGCGGTCTTGTTGGCAAATGCCTCCAACCGTTCACGGGCGGCAGGTTGCGTGTTGACGATACCGCCAACAAACGCTTCGGCATAGGCCGCGTCCATCCCAGACATGTTGTTCATGTGGCTCACGGCAGAACAAATGGCAAAGTTGGTCAGCGGCAGGTTCTGGGCCACTTTGCTGGCCAGTTCCATTGCCTTGTCAAAACTGCCACCGTCTTCGACGATGTATTGGGCAAGGCCCAAATCGACCGCCTCTTGCCCCTGATAGACACGACCCGTCAGGATCATGTCGATCATGCGGTATTTGCCAATCATGTCCGACACGCGGATTGTT
The DNA here is from genome assembly GCF_055693495.1 of Falsiruegeria sp. JB4-1. NCBI lineage: Bacteria > Pseudomonadati > Pseudomonadota > Alphaproteobacteria > Rhodobacterales > Roseobacteraceae > Falsiruegeria > Falsiruegeria sp. JB4-1. Next base: position 666,310 of record NZ_JBVFTZ010000001.1, on the reverse strand, counting down.
GCGCCGCCGCCGGTGAAAATACCGCGCTGGCCTTCGGGCAATGCAAAATAGGTGCCCGGGTCAATCACCCGTACATGTGCGGCACTGGCCAGTTCCAGACCCCCACCAACAACAGCCCCCTTCAGCGCCGCGATGATCGGAACGCCACCGTATTCCATCTTGTTGAACGCCTCGTGCCAGCGCAGGCAAACATGCATGAAATCGTCCGGGCTGCGGTCGGCCTTCCAGTGTTCAACCAGATCAAGCCCAGCGCAAAAGTGATCGCCTGCACCAGTTAGAACCACAGCCCTGACCCCGGCCATGCGGGCACCACTGAAAAATCGGATCAGTTCTTCAATCGTGGTTACATCCAGAGCATTTCTTTTGGTGGGCCGATTGAGGGTGACCACATAAAGGCCATGCTCGCGTTCGGAAATGGCAAGGTTCTCATATGTATCGGGGTTCACGACATCATTCATGGGACGGGTCCTTTCGCGGATCATCATTCGGGAAAATTTGCGTCGAGCAAGCTGCGCGCGCCAAACAGGATGCGGGTCTTTTCAACCTGGCACTCTGGCAGAACATGTTGCGCAAAGAACAGAGCAGTAGCGATTTTTTGGGTCATGAAAGCCGTGTCCTGACCAACTTTCAGACTGGTTTGTGCGGCCAATGCACCCTTGGCCAACTTCCATCCCGCAGCCAATGTCCCGGCGAGCATCAAAAACGGCACAGATCCGGCAAAGGCAGCATCAATGTCGTTGCGGCTGTTGTGCAGCATCCAGTCAAGCGCAGTTTCAAACGCCGTCCGCGCGTCGTTCAGTGCCGCTCCAATCGCCTGTGCGGTGTCATCACCCCTGGCCAGCGCGGCCTCGGTTTCAGCGATACGAGATGCAAACCGGCGAGCCGTTTCCCCCCGTCGCGCATAACTTTGCGCCCAAGAAGGTCATTGGCCTGAATGGCAGTCGTACCTTCGTAGATCGGCAAAATGCGCGCATCGCGATAATGCTGAGCCGCACCGGTTTCTTCGATAAATCCCATCCCGCCGTGGATCTGCACCCCCAGCGACGTGACCTCAACCGCGCGCTCTGAGCAGAAGCCTTTGACCAGCGGCACCATGAATTCAGCCAATGCATTGGCGTCAGCGTCATCCCCGTGATGCGCCAGATCCAACAAACCAGCCGTTGCCGCCGCCATGGCCCGCCCGCCTTCGGTCAGGCTGCGCATCCGCAACAGCATCCGACGCACGTCTGGGTGCTCGATGATTGCCACTGCGTCTTTGGCCGATCCGTTGACAGGACGGCTCTGCACCCGGTCGCGCGCGTAGGACAGCGCCCTTTGATACGCCCGGTCCGAGGTTGCGACCCCCTGCACACCCACTGAAAACCGGGCGGCGTTCATCATGATGAACATGTACTCCAGCCCACGGTTTTCCTCACCAATCAGGAACCCGGTGGCATCTTTGTACTCCAGCACCGCAGTGGGACTGGCTCGAACACCCAGTTTGTGTTCGATACTAACGCAGTTCACCGCATTCTCGGCAGCTGGCATGCCATCCGCATCCAGCAATTTCTGAGGCACGATGAACAGGCTTAACCCTTTTGCACCAGCGGGTGCATTGGGGGTTCGCGCGAGCACCAGATGAATGATGTTTTCAGTCAGATCATGAGCACCATACGTAATGAAAATCTTGGTGCCAGAGATACCAAAGCTCCCATCTGCGCGTGGAACGGCTTTGGTTATGACACGCCCCAGATCGCTGCCCGCCTGTGGTTCGGTCAGGTTCATCGTGCCAGACCAACGCCCCGCAATCAGCGGCTCCAGATAGGTCGCTTTCTGCTCTTCTGTTCCGGTCAGCAACAACGCTTCGATCGCGCCATCGGTCAAAAGAGGGCAGAGCCCAAAGCTCATGTCGGCTGCGTTCAGCATCTCGACACCTGCTGCCCCAACAGCTCGCGGCAGCCCCATGCCGCCATACTCCACCGGGTGTGTCAGGGCCTGCCACCCCATCTCGACAAATTGAGCATAGGCCAGAACGTCCCCTTCGGGCATCGTCACCCGACCCTTTTCGAACTGCGCTCCAAGTTCATCTCCGACATGAGACAAAGGCGCGATTTGCTCATTGCAAAAACGCGCATACCCTTCCAACGCCGCGCCGATGTCCGGCAGGTCAAAATCGGAATAAACCGCCATCGCAGACACCCCGTCCCAATGAGACAGATGCTCGATACAAAACATCAAATCCTGTACAGGCGGTTGGTATGACATGCAGGCGCTCCTTGCCGAGAACTATGGCTTTGCGTCAGATATCCCTGTAAATCCTTGCAGATAAGCTCATTCCTTGACAATATTATATCCGATTACGCCAGAAGGTCTCAGACGTGACCAGCCAAGATCCTATATCCCTGACCACGGTATCAAACGCCTTCATTCAGGATTGGCTGGGTGCTTTAAACTCATGCTGTACACCTGAAACCTTGTCCGCGCTGCTAGACCGAGCCGGTCTGGACTCTGAACCCCAAAACCCATCACAGCGGGTCACGCTTGACGAGATCACTCGGCTTTACCAAATTGCGGCCTTGGAAACTGGCGACGAGATGATGGGCCTTTGGAGCAGACCCATTCGACCGCGAGCCCTGCAACATCTGGTCACCATTCAGCGCGAAGCGCGCAGCATGACCTCGGCACTCTATCGCTTCTCAACCTTCTGGAACCTGCTGCTGGATGACTTTTTTCTGGAGCTGCACCACGCACCTGAACATGTGGAATTGGCACTGATCCCCTTTGCGCAGGAAACCCGCCCTCAGCGCTTTGGTCATATGCTCTTGCTAAAGCTGGCGCATGGGTTGCTGTCGTGGCTAGGCGGGTCCGAAATCCCGGTCAAAGAAGTGCGCTTTGCCTTTGCGCAACCGGGTTTTGCCTCGGACTATGCGGTCGTCTTTCCCTGCCCGGTGCAGTTCTCGGCGCTGCAAACCAGCATCCTTTTCGATCCAGGCCAATTCACACGCCCGATCACCCGAACTTCGGCCGAGGCATCTGCATTTCTTGAACGCGCACCGCTTGACTGGATTTTCACCGGTTCCCGCGCGCATACATACAGCCTGCAGACCCGTGCATTTCTTTATGGTGCGGCCTGGCAAACGGGCCAGCTCCCCGAGGCTGCAACGGCGCTGAAAATGACCCCACGGACGCTGAACCGGCGGCTGAAAGAGGAAGGGACGTCCTTTCAAGAGATCAAGGACGCGCTGAGGCGGGACATGGCCATTCGCGCCCTTCAGCAAGGCGACAACAGTATCGAGCAGATTGCCTTTGATACCGGGTTTTCAGCCCCGGCAAATTTTCACCGAGCCTTTCGGAAATGGACAGGCAGAACGCCGGGATCTTACCGAATTTAAGACAGATGCCTGTTTACTGACACCCAATCTGGCGAGATCAGACGTTGGTTTCGCAACCTTCAATCCACACCAGGCGCGGCAAGGATGTCCGACGTGTCATCTCCCAACTTCAAAACTCCGCTCTTTGGGACATGATCCTGCGACCGCCCGTTAGCACAGTTCGCGAGAACAACCACCCTTCGGAGCAGGTGCAGAAACAAGCAATACAAACAATCCGCTCTCTCGAAGTTACATAACACAACACACAGTCAAGCCATCACATCTTGTGCCCAAGGTGGATTAGCGCCCTTCCGCGAGACCGAGATTGCGGCGACTTTTGAGGCAAAAAGCAAGGCCTGCATTAGTACCTCAGGGTCGAGTTTCCTAAGTGTTTGCGCGTCCAAACACCCAAGTTCGTTCAACTTGCACAAGAGCCCCGCATTGAAAGTATCACCAGCCCCGACTGAATCCACGACATCGACCTTCTCAGCGGCAACATTAACTTCAGAACCATCAGACAGAAATCCAATCACCCCAGAAGAGCCGCGAGTCACAATAGCGACTTTGGGGCCGCGCCTCATCAACGTGGCGACTTTTTCTGCTAAAGGTAGGGGCTGTGGGATCATCCAATCCAGATCCTCATCTGAAACTTTCACAATATCGGTTTTTGCCAACATCTTCTCCAGCCGAGCACGGTATCGTTCCTCATCGGGAATGAACTTCTCTCGGATGTTTGGATCCAGCATGACAACCCGCCCGGACTTCTCCCGGTCTAAAAGTGTGGCATAGGTTTCCGCCCCTGGTTCAGTGGCGAGGCTGATGCCGCCAAAAAAAGAGTGGAAACGTCGTCTGGTACTTTGGGCAGATCAGAAAGGTCCAACATGCGGCCAGCTGAGTTTTCATCAACAAAGCTGTAGTTGGCCTGACCATCGACAAACTGAACAAATGCAAGCGTCGAAGGACGGTCCGACGTCACGGCAAACGAAAGATCAACATTTGACGAGCGAAGATGCGCAGCCAATTGCTGACCAAACATGTCATTTGATAGGCCGGTAAATAACCCGGTTGGCACGCCCAAACGGCTCAGAGCAACCGCCGTATTCATTACTGCGCCGCCACAATGTGGAACAAACCCATCGGTCCCCTGACGTGTCGGTTCTGGGATCATGTCGATGAGGGACTCACCACAACACAGGATCATCTTGACGTCTCTCTTTCCGAGTTTTGAGCCTGCGCTAAATAGACTTGGAGCGCGGCAAGGCTGCCCTCGGACCAGATCATCGTTAACCAGCGACAAAAGGTCGGTACGAAGATTGGGTCATCGACAAGGTTGCCATAGATTTGATGTTGTTCAAGCCATGCTGTCGGTCTTTGAGCACTCTCTCGTGCAACCTCTGACAACCGCTGCCAATCGGGGTCATTCGCTGCAACAACACTCCCATCATCCCGAACCCCGGCGCACATTCGCGCCCACAGTGCTTCGACCAATGCCAAGCCTTCGACAGAGCCACCGTTCTTCAGGGCCTCTCGAATGATCGGCAGGATGAATTCTGGATGGCGCGAAGATCCGTCAAAAGCCACGCGGCGTGTTGTGTCCCGAATTTCCGGGTTTGAAAATCGACGAGCGATCAGACTCACATATTGTGTCGGCGTCATGCCCGGTACAGGCGATACATACGGCGCAATTTCTTCGTGTTCGACCTTGTTGAAGAACTGCGAAATTTCGGGGTGAGCCATGCATTCTGCAATGGTTTCCACAGACAGAAGTTCACCGACATTAGCCAGCACCTGATGGCCCGCATTCAGTATGCGAATTTTCATTGCCTCGTAAGCGTGAACCTCTGGCGTAATGATCACCCCAACTTCTTCGAATTCGGGTCGACCCACGCAAAAATCATCCTCGATCACCCATTGTCGATAGCTTTCGTGAGTAACCGGAACCCCATCATCGACACCGAAGCTCTGCGCCAGTGCAATTTCAATTGGCCCAGTTCGTCAGGCACAATGCAGTCCACCATGGAATTGGGGAAACTGCACTGTTCATCAATCCATTCCGCGAGAGCGAGATCTATGTGTTGAGCCAGCGTAATGATTGCTTGGCGTGCAATACTGCCATTTCCGCGAAGGTTGTCGCAGCTGAGAACCGTGAAGGGCCCAATCCCAGATTCTTTGCGCGCCGCAAGCGCGGCAACAATGGACCCAAAAACAGTCCTTGGGCTTTCAGGATGGCGAATGTCGTGTTGAATGTCTGGGTGAGCGGTGTCCAAGCCATCTTCAACCGGTGAAGTAAAATACCCGCCTTCGGTGACCGTTAGTGAAACGATCCGAATGGCGGGATCAGCCATTTGCCGGACAAGCGCTGTATTTTCTTCCTCAATCGGCAGGTAATCAATTATGGAGCCAACAACTTCGGCCGATTTGCCCTTTGGAGACAACTCAATCAACGTTGTCAGATAGTCCTGAGACATCAAACGGTCACGCATAACCTTGTCTTGAGCTCGGACACTTGCTCCGATGATGGCCCAGTCCTGCGCACGCCCCTGCTGCATCAACCGGTGGATATACCAAGCTTGATGCGCGCGGTGAAAGTTGCCAAGCCCGATGTGCACGATACCAGGGCGAAGGCTATCCCGATCATATTCAGGGCGAGCAACAGCCGCCGGAAGCTTGGTCAGGTTAGCGTCTGAAAGCGCAAGCACATTGGTATTGGATGCCGTTGCAGCCATCAAACTCTCAGGCCTTGCGCATCAAATTTGTGAATCTGATCGGTCTGCGGCGTCAGATATATGGTGTCACCATGTTTGACCGAGATGTCTCCCGTCACTCGGACTGTCAGCAAGTCGGCAAGACCCGTGTCATGTACGTGAATGAAAGTGTCAGAACCAAGGTGTTCCGCAACACCTACGCGGCCCTTCCATGCACCATCCGTCATACTGACGTCGGTGTGCTCCGGTCGAATACCAATGGTTGCTGCGCCATGCTTCTCAGCCTCGGCTCCCTTTACAAAGTTCATCTTCGGCGAGCCGATGAAACCCGCTACAAATTCATTCTGTGGCTTGTGATAAAGGTCCAACGGCGAGCCGACCTGCTCAATCACCCCAGCACGCAGCACCACAATTTTGTTCGCCATGGTCATCGCTTCGACCTGGTCATGGGTCACATAGATCATGGTGGTCTTTAGACGTTCATGCAGTTCGCCAATTTCCAAACGCATCCCTACACGCAGGGCGGCGTCCAGGTTTGACAGCGGTTCGTCGAACAAAAAGGCTGCAGGTTCGCGGACAATCGCCCGCCCAATTGCAACGCGCTGGCGTTGGCCGCCTGATAAGTCAGCAGGTTTGCGATCCAAATAGTCCATCAGGTTCAGCGATTTGGCTGCGGTTTCGACACGTTGGTCAATTTCCGCCTGGGCCATCTTCGCCATACGCAGAGGAAACCCGATGTTCTTGCGGACGGTCATATGCGGATACAGTGCATAGGATTGGAAAACCATGGCCAACCCACGCTGAGACGGTGGCACTTCGGTCGCAACTTCACCATCAATTTCGATGTCGCCAGAAGTCAGATCCTCAAGACCGGCGATCATCCGCAACAAGGTGGACTTGCCGCAGCCAGAAGGGCCGACGAAGACCGCGAATTCTCCATCTTCGATGGTCAAATCCAATGGAGGGATAACCTGAACGTCACCAAAACTCTTGGTCACGGATTTGAGCTGAATACGTCCCATTGTCGTTCCTTACTTCACAGCGCCGAAGGTCAAGCCTTGGACAAGTTGTTTCTGGCAGAACCATCCAAGGACAACGATGGGTCCAACGGCGGCTGCCGAGACGGCAGAGAGGCGTCCGAAGAAGAGGCCTTCGGGGGCTCGGTTGCCTTCGATGAGTTTGGACAGCGTGGCTGCATCTGTGGTGGTCAGGCGCACAGTCCAATAGGCTTCGTTCCAGCAAAAGATGAAGCAGAGCAAAGCGGTCGACGCGATGCCACCCCACGCAAGCGGAATGAGGATTTCCTTGATCTCACCCCAAGTGTTCACACCGTCCATCTGACCGGCTTCGATGATGTCCTTCGGGATTTCCTTGAAGTAGGTGAAGAGCATCCAAACCACGATGGGCAGGTTGATCAGACTGAGCACCAGGATGATCAGGAAATGGGTATCAAACAGTCCTGCGGACTTGGTGAGAAAGGTCATCGGATACAGCACAGCCGCCGCAGGAAGCATCTTTGTTGAGAGCATCCACATCAGCACGTCTTTGGTGGCGCGACTTGGGTTGAATGCCATGGCGTAAGCGCAAGGGATGCCGACAAAGAGGGTGAAGACGGTGGCAAAAACCGCTGTGATGACAGAGTTCCTGGCAAAGCGCCAATAGTCGTAGTTCTCGGTCATATTCAGGTAGTTTTCGAGCGTCGGCGTGAACCAGATCAGGTGTTCCGGTTTCACCGCGTCGGCGTCGGTCTTAAAGCTGGTCAGTACCATCCAGAAGATTGGGAAGAAGAACAGCAGCCCTACGATCCAGGCCAACGTCGGCCGACCGTATTTCGAAAATCTCGAGGGTTTTGCAACAATGGCCATTGGTTTTTCCCTTATTCCATCAACGTCTTGCCAATCATGCGCAGCAGAAAGAACGCGACGATGTTGGCAAGGATGACTGCGAAGATGCCTGTGGCACTGGCAGCCCCGATGTTGTTGTTGGCAAACTCTCCGATCAGGTACGGCAGGTTTTTGTTGCCATTCCCGCGGCTGACAATTTCGATCTCTGCATAGAGTGAGAGATGGAAAATTGCCTGGATCATCACCACGATCGCAATGGGCCGAGACAAATGCGGCAGCGTCAAAAATCTAAATTGTGACCATGCACTTGCGCCATCCAGCACGGCCGCCTCTTTCTGTTGCTGGTCTTCTGACTGCAGCGAGGTCATGAAAATCAGAACCGCAAAAGGGGTCCATTGCCAAGTCACCATGATGATGACCGCAAGGGCCGAGGTTTGTGTCGCCCGGAAAGAGATCGGCTCAAGTTCCGGCCAAAGCGAAAAGAACCAACCAACTGCCGGGGCTGACCTGAGTGTATCGATCAGATCGTTGATGCTGCCAACAGCGATTCCCTGCAGGCCAAGGACCGGATCGAGGATCATGTTGATCCATAGAACCGCATTCACAGCCGGCATTACAAAGAAGGGCGAGATCAGCAGGACGCGGACGATGCCCTGTCCCGGAAAGGCCTTGTTGATCAGAACGGCGATCAATACGCCCAGGATCACCGTCAGGATCAGAATGCTGCAAACGATAAACAGGCTATTCTGAATGGCAAAAAGGAAGTCCTTGGATTTCAGAACAAATTCATAGTTGCCGAAACCACGCCAGTTGCTGAGGCTTGGGGTGGTCCACTCTGGACGGCGTAGACTGTTCAACACGTAGCGGATGAATGAAAAGTACAGCGTCATCCCTAAAGGGATCAGCATCCATACCAAGAGAAGCAGGACTGCGGGACTCTGAAGAAGGCGAGGGAGCTTTCTGTCGGACATGGTCCTATCCTCTCAACAAAGCGGGGTTTCCGATTTGCATCTTTTTTCTGGGTTACGATTGTTTGAATGTTAGGCGGTACCAAGGCGAACTAGCAAACCCTGTGGTACGTCTATGGGAGGGCCCGACGATGGGCCGGGCCCTCGGATAGTTTAGTCGTAGTAACCGGCTTCTTTCATGATCGAGTCAGCAGCACCCTGCGCTGCTGCCAGCGCGTCTTCGACCGATTTTGCACCGGACAGGGCCGCAGCCATTTCCTGTGCAACTGCCGAGCCAACTTCGGGGAATTCAGGGATCGCCGCGAACTGAACACCAACATATGGCTTCAGATCCGTCGCTTCAGGTGCGGCGCTGTCAATTGCAGCCAATTCCGCTGCCGCAAATCCGGCTGCTGCCTGAAACTCAGGAATTGCATAGGTGGATGCGCGTTGACCGGTCGGGACCGAACCCCAACCAAAGTCTGGGTGGTTGCCGACTGCCTGGACATAGTCTTTTGACGTTGCCCACTCGATGAAGCTGGCTGCCGCTTCCGCGTTAGGTGATCCCGCCGGGATTGCCATCGCCCAAGCCCAGAGCCAGTTTGCGCCCACCGGATTACCGGCATTCGGAGACTGTGCGTAGGCCACGCCATCCACTTTCAAAAAGGATGCTGCGATGGTGGCGTCAATCCACATCCCGCATTTGCCTTCGTTATAAAGCGCCAGGATTTCGTTGAAGGAGTTACCTTCAGAACCTGGAGGGCCATAGTTGCCCAACAAATCGACATAGAAATTGATTGCCGCATTCCACTCAGGGCTATCCAGTTGTGGGCGGCCTTCTGCGTCAAACCACGCTCCACCAAAGGAGTTCACGACTGTGGTGATGAACGCCATGTTGTCACCCCAACCCGGCTTCCCACGCAGGCAGGCACCGTAGACACCGTTGTCAGGATCATGAATAGCAGCAGCCGCCGCCTTCACATTGTCCCAGCTGTCATTGTCGGCAATGGTAACACCCGCCGCGTCTGTCAGATCCTTGCGGTACATGACCATCGAGGATTCACCGTAGAAAGGCGCAGCATAAAGCTGACCCTCGTGCGACAAGCCGTTGCGCATGGCCGGAAGGATATCATCAACGTCGTATTCTGCCGAGAAATTCAACGGCTCGATCCAACCCGCAGCACCCCAGATGGGGGCCTCCTGCATACCGATGTTGATAATGTCATATTGTCCACCGCCAGTTGCGGTGTCAGAAGTGACCTGCTCTCGCAGAACGCCTTCCTCCAGAGAAACCCAGTTCAGCTCGACACCTGTTTCAGCAGTGTAAGCTTCAGCAACCTTCTGCATGTTGATCATGTGACCGTTGTTCACGATCGCGATTGTCAGTGACTCGGCAGATGCACCACCCGCCGCCAAGAGCGAAATGGCGGTGGCTGCCCGAAGCGCGCCTTTCATAAACATCCTCGTCCTCCCTAAATTAGATGTTGCCACAAGGGTAACGTTCAGGGGCAACCTGCGTCAAATTAAATTTTTACGCGCGTAAAGTTGATGATTTAAGGCGATATATCAAACCTCTACGCCGAAGATCTCATGATCAGACGGCCATCAAACAACGTTTCTCGCCGCGAATCAGGGGCCTCTTCGGCCTCAATATGCTCCAACAGCACCGCGGCGCTTTTCTTGGCGATGGCCTCATAATCCTGAGAAACAGTTGTCAGGGTTGGGCATGTATATCGTGAAAACGGATGGTCATCGTGACCGGCAACCCGCAGTTCGCTTTTGTCACCAATCCCGACGCGCAGCCCCGCTTCGAAGGCTGCCGACAATAGCCCGATGGCCAGGCGGTCGTTGCTACACAGAATGGTGTTCGTCGGAAGGTTTCGATCACGCACAACGCGAACGCCTTCGCGAAATCCGATCTCTTCAAACTCCCAACCTTCGCCCTCGGCTTGGATCAGGTTGGGGTTATGCCCTAGCTTTTCCATGGCAGAGATGTAGGCATTGCGACGCTTAAAAGCATTTGGGTTCGTTGGAGACTTCATCTCAAAAAAACTGGGTGGCTCGCCTGTACGACACAGGTAATCCACAATCAGGCCAATACTTTGCTCGTTGTTTGAGCCGACAAATGCTTTGCCTATCTTTTCAATATTGGCGTCAAACAGAACTGTTGGCACATCTCGGCAAAATGACTCGATCTTTGCATGATCTGACGCCCGCCCCAGAGGTGCCAGAAGAACACCAGCTGGTTTGATACTGCGCAAGTTTTCCAAGTTCGCGATTTCCATCGCAGCGCTGCCATGCGATCCCAGAAGAACCGGCCGGAACCCGGTCTCAATGATATGCTCTTCAATCGTACGCGCGATCTTCGCAAAGAACGGGTCTGCCAAATATGGCACGACAACGCCGATGTTCTTGGTCAGACGTCGATTTTGGTTCACTGCGTAAAGATTGGGCTGGTAGTCATATTGCTCCAATGCAGCTTCAATCCGCTTTCGAGTGGATGCACGTACGCTGTCGGGATCGTTGAAGAACTTGGACAGAGTTGGTCGCGAAATGCCGCTAACAGTGGCAAATTCTTCCATGTTTTTGATTTTGGTGCCTGTCATGGGACGTTCTCTATGGGTTTTCAGGACCCCGCAATTTTACTTGGCGGCGATTTGGTCACCATAAATACTTTACGCGCGGAAACATAGTCCTGTGAAGTCTTGCATGGAGAAACGAGCAGAGCCCCCTCATCGACACTGCCACAAATGAACTCCGAAGCAGGCAGCCAAACAACGCGTTCCCGGGCTGATATTATGAACGCTTTAGTAAGGTGCCTTGGACAGTGTCACCAAAAATGCAACTAAGTCTGCAATCTCCCGCTCAGACAAATTCATTTGCGAGAGAATGGCTTCGCCATCGGCGTGCATCCTTTCAGTATCAATTTCACTGTAGTGCCGGATCACGGCCTCCAGATCGTTGAGGCTGCCGTCATGCATGTAAGGTGCGGTTTCCGCTACGCCCCGCAGGCTGGGCGTACGAAAGGTTCCAAAATCAGAATGGCTCCTGCGCACATTTTGAACTGCCCATGCGCCTGTCTTTTCGGGATCGTCATTCCAATCACCGTCCAGCGTGTAAGCGCTCGAAAGCAGAAAGTTCAACCCACCGAACCGGCCTTGGTCAACGTCTGTTTCACTTAGAAAATAGGGTACACCAGCGTCATGGAATTCGTTGTTGGAAAACCTCGGACCGTTGTGGCAAAACACACAGTTCCCACGCCCCAAAAAGAGCTGAAGACCTCGCTGGGCTGCTTCGGGGTAGTCGATCGCCGATGCAATATCTTGGCGCTCCAAGGCATCGCGAAAATCGTCAAACTGCGTCCGGTCGGTAGTGACGGTTTCCAAGTAAGCCGAAAGAGCTTTTGCAGTATTCACCAGAACAAGTTCAGGGCCTTGATCTTGGATGTCGCCAAATATGGTTTCAAAATCATCAATGTAGCTACTTTCAGAGATAGCCATTCTCAAGCTTTCGGCACTGTGCGCCATCTCTTGTTCTTCGATAATCGGATGCAGGCTGGCTGCCCAAAGATTATCGCTCTTTCCGCCCCACCCATACCAGCGGAGGCCAGCAAGATCCCGCAGTGATGGCGAGTTTCGATCCAACAGAACACGGCCAAGCGCCCGCGCCTCCGGCGTGGTAAACGCCTGTTCAGGATCGTGGCAACTTGCACAAGAAAATGCACCGTCAACCGACAACACCGGGTCGTTGAATAAGGCCTCCCCAAGCGTAACCGCTCTGGCGTCTTCAGAAACCTTGTTGCTTGGATCCGCCTGAAAGGATGGCGGCCAAGGCCCAAACGACAGCGCTTGCTGAACTTCGCCTTCAGACAGCAAAACCTCTGCACGCACTGCGCCCGTCAGGACCATTAGCACAGCTGTCATCCAAAGCTTCATTTCAGCGCAATTTCTGACGTGTAGAAAACCGATTGACCACTGATGTCGACATCGACTTGCAGCTCCCACAAACCCGGCATGTGAAACAGCATACCCTCAGCGCGGAACACTCCACCGCCCAATTCGGTAACCTTGGGAGTATAGTTCATACCGTGTTGATGAGCAGGCATGATTGCATCCACACGCATTTGGCGCACGGCAGTTTTATCACAAACTGAAACCAGAACGGAAAACGGTTGAGCCAGCGGAATTTCGTTTACAGTCAGATACACTTCGGGTGCGTTTTGAACGTCCGAATTCATGCGTTGCCCTGTCGGTTCGCAAGCTAACACCGCGCCTGGAGTTACTAGAAACCAGACAGCCCAGCGGATCATTTTGATGCCAGCAAACGTTCTGCGTTGGCATAGGCGATGTTGTCCGCAATCTGGTCCGGAAGCAAATCCAACCATTCTCGTGAGAAGTCGGCATGAGGGCCTACATAGTACCAACGCTCTGGGGCAAATGTATCCGTACCCACCATGAAACGATCTGGGTGCGCTTCGAAAGCAGCCTGCCAATCAGGGTCGATGCGACCTCGCGAGGCCATATCAGAACGAAACGCCAGATCGGCCCAAAGCCCCGGATAAGTGTCCAACGCGTCAACAACGTTAGCTGGATCATCAAATCCAGAATGCGCCCACAAAACCCGCGCTTCTGGCCAAGTCTCAAAGATCAGATCAACCGCCTCTCGGTCGCCGTGGTGATGTAGAATTAGGTTCCGCTCTTTAGCCAGTGCAATCATACGCTGGATAACCGGCGTCTTAATGTCATCTCCGTAAGCGTGAAACTCCCCTATGGCTTCGTAGTCGTTCTTCGCCAGATTTGCTTCCAGATAGTCGATTACAGTTTCATCGTGCATCCAGGTGTTGATTTCACCGCGGCGACGGTAAGGGCGCAGTGCCGGAACAACGATATCAGGTGCTGCGGCCAACAACAGTTGAGTGCCATTGTCATCCGAGCTGGAAACCAGGGCTTTACGAACTCCCGCATCCCGAAGGATTTTGGCCACCTGTTCTGGAGGAACCAGTTTAACGGCATCGTGGCTGTAATGAATATGCGCGTCAAAAATCGGTCGCTCTTCTGCGACGGCGGTACCGCAGAACAGTGCGGCACCTAAAATGAACATATATTTCAGCACCCCAAGCCTCCTCAATATCATTCAGACTCTGGCAAGCGTCACGTCAAAATTCACGTGCAAGAAAGGTTCGGTGATCTTACCGGAAATCTCCATGCCATCTGGAAACTCCGACGCCGGACGTTTGACATAAGTCATCACCAGATCGTCCCGAACACCAAACACCGTATCTTGATCCAGATAGGGATCGTCGTCCGGAAAAATCTCGGTCACCAACGTGCGATAACCGGGTGCCTTGACGATGTAGTGCAGGTGCGACGGTCGCCAGGGATGGCGACCACACGCCCGTAGGATATCTCCGACAGGCCCATCCGATGGCACCGTGTATTCGACTGGTTTGACTGTGGTGAACGCATATTGGCCGTCCTCTCCGACTGTCATCAGCCCATGGAATGAATAGGTGTCCTGTTCTTCGTCCTGACTTGCGTAAAGACCATTTGGTGCGGTTTGCCAGATATCCAGCTCTGCTCCGGCAATCGGATTGCCCTCGGTATCCCGGATTACGCCTTCAGCAAGCAGAACCGGCCCACCGTATTGGCGCTTCATGTCGCCACCGATTGGAAGCGGGGGCGCGCCCGAGACGTGAAAAGGCCCAAGTACAGAAGAACTGGTTGCCTCCGGGCTGGAATGTAGCATGTCCACCAACGAGGACAGGCCCAATACATCCGAAGCCAAGACAAACTCATGCCTGTCCTCGGTTTCCACAGCGGCACATCCCTCCAGAAACGCAATTCCAGTGCGCCATTCGTCATGCGTCAGGTTGGTTTCACGGGCGAAATCGTGGAGGTGCTTGACCAGAGACCCCATGACTTCACGCATCCGCGGATCGGCGTCTTTGGACACGTATCCCATGAACACGTCGGTGATATTGTCTTTGGTGACAGAGCGCATCTTGGCCTCCTTAAATCAGGGCAAGGCTGAGTATCGGGAACTCGATCAGAATGAACAGAACGATCAGCATCACGAACGCAAACGGAAGTGCCCCCATGAACACGTCCTTAAGTGATATACGATCATCATTGATCGTGGATTTGATGACGAAACAGGATATGCCCAAGGGCGGCGTCAAAAGCCCGATTTCGGCGCCCACCACTGTGATGATCCCAAACCAGATCAGCGACATATCCAACGCTTCGGCCATTGGCAGGAACAACGGGACCACAATCAGAATGATCGAAGCAGTATCCAGCAACGTGCCCAAAAACAGCATCAACAGCACATAAAGCAGCATGATCGACCAGAAAGACGCCGAGTTGCCTGCGAGCAAGTCCTGTAGCTGATTGGGCAGCCCCGCCAGCCCCAGCATGCGGCTGTAGATTGACGCAGCCGTAATCAGGAACAGGATCGCCGCCGTGATATGACCGGTTTCCAGCAGAGCGTCCCAAAACCCCCGAGCGGACATGGACTTGCGCACCACGGCGATGATCAACGCAACCAGTGCCCCGGCCGCACCCGCCTCGACAGCGGTTAACCAGCCTGTGTAAATCCCTCCAAGCACAACCGTGATGATGAACAAAGTTGGCAGGGTTTTGGACGCGATCTCGCGACCGGTCATCCATTCGGTGTCTTCGACGACACGGCCGCCGACAAATGCGGGTGTGAAGCGGCCCATGACCCAAATCGCACCGACATAGGCGATTGCCAGCATGATCCCCGGAATGACCCCTGCCAGGAACATGTCCCCTACAGATTGCTCGGCGACAAAGGAGTAGATGATCAGCATGGCCGATGGTGGAATGATCATTCCCAGAACTGAGGAGCCTAAGCAACCACTCCAACAGCAAAGCGCGGGTTGTAATCCTGCGCCATCATCTGCGGGACCGAGACTTTGGTAAACACAGAGGCGGATGCAATTGACGACCCGGTTACGGCGGCAAAGACCGCGTTGGCTCCGACCGTGGCCATTCCAATACCGCCTTTGACCTTGCGAAACCGCATGGTCATGACTTCGTAAATGTCCCTGCCTAACCCAGCTTTGGAGACGATGAGCCCCATAAAGGTAAACAGCGGGATGGTCGCAAAACTGTACTCCATCGCACTGTCACCGACCGCCACCTTCAGCAGATTGAGCGCAAGTGTAAAGTTGTCCCGCATAAGCCAGATGGACACGAACGAGACCACGCCCAGCGCGATAGGAATGTAGACGCCCGCGTAGATCAAAAAGACGATGGCAACGACCGAGATCAGGCCAATTTCAATCGGCGTCATTGCTCGGCCTCGTCATGTTCTGGGGTGCGGACAAGTTGCGGGCGGTCCTGTCCCGTGATGACCTTGATCACAAAGATCACGCATGCAAGCGCCGTCCCGAAGGCAATGACCAGTTTGACCGGCCACCATGGCAACGTGAAAAGACCGGGCACGCCAAAGTAGTCCTTTGTCTCCCACATGTGCAGAAATTCCGGGAAGGTGATGTAGGCGATCAGGCCCATGAAGATTGCCGAAATGGCGTTTATGATGCGCCGCAGGTTGGCCGTCAGGTGGGGGCGGCGATGGTGAAGCAGGTTCAGAAACCCGTCCGAGCGCGTCAGCCGGTCCACCCTGACCACGTCTGCCAACTGCAGAAAAACGATCATAACGACCGAGAATTGCACCATCTCATAAGTGCCACGTAATGGCGCTGAAAACAGACCTCGCGCAATAACGTCGACATTCAGAACAACCACCAACGCAAGGACGACGAGCGTACCCAAAGCGTTGGCGGCGATTGCAAGTGAATTGGCGACCCGCGATAGGCCAGCAACTGCAGTCTTCAGCATGAAAGGCCCCTTTCGTGGATCGCCAGACGGTTATTCGGCCGTCCAGTCACGGACCCCAGTGAAGCCTGCGTCCTGAAGCTTGCCAAGGTAAGCAGCCAGCATCTCTGTGCCCTGTTCACCATTGTCGTTCAGCGTTGCGGCCCATTCCTGTGCCACATTTGGCATGGCGTTCGCCCAGGCGGCACGGTCTTCGTCAGAAACCTCGACGATCGTTCCGCCCGCTTCAACGTAAGCATCCCGCGAAGCAGCAGCCCGGTCCAT
This sequence comes from Falsiruegeria sp. JB4-1, assembly GCF_055693495.1. Taxonomy (NCBI): domain Bacteria; kingdom Pseudomonadati; phylum Pseudomonadota; class Alphaproteobacteria; order Rhodobacterales; family Roseobacteraceae; genus Falsiruegeria; species Falsiruegeria sp. JB4-1. Next base: position 649,338 of record NZ_JBVFTZ010000001.1, on the reverse strand, counting down.
GGCGATACCTGCGACGTGATCACGATAGTCGACGGCGACAGCCTTCAACGCATCTTTGACCTGGTCCGGTAGTTTTGCCCAATAGTCCGCGTTGACCGTAATGGTTTTGGAGTTCACGGCACCCAGATCGGCCTTAAGCATATAGGGGGCCACTTCAGCGATCTTGAACGTCTTCGCCGCTTCGGGCCACAACATTCCACAATCGACCAGACCCGTCTGGAGCATATTGTAGAAATCAGTCAGACCGCCGCGTACACCGGCAGCATCCTTGATGCCCTCAAGATAACGCAGATTTAGGCTAAGCACCGGCAATCTTGCGACCTTCAAGGTCCGAAACAGAAGCAACCGGTTCCGTGCAGAAAATCTGATACGTGTCGAGAACGACACCTGTGGCCAGATACACTTGGTTCTGCGCAGCAAACTCGTTCTGCATCGCCGGGTATTCGCGCGCGATTTCGTCCACGGCCTTGGCCACGGCGCGAGAATCCGATGCCACGAAGGGTGTAGAACCCGAAATACCCTGACTAGGCAACTTCGAGGAATGGAAAATCGTAGTCACGATGCCGATGTCGCCAAGGCCCAGCTGGATCCCTTCCAGAACACCTTTTGGCTTTACGATTGAACCGCCGTAGTTTTCTTGCCAGTTCATCTTGTAATTTCCAGACTCGGCCAGCCGCTTGTCCACCTCTGGAATAAAGAAGTTGGTGAATTCCTTCACCCACAAGGCCCGGTCTGGGTAGCCATCAATCACGACCGCGGAAATGGTCTCTTCCGCCGCCAGAGGCATCGCCAAGACGCTTGCCAGGGCGGCTGCGGCAAAGCTGCGTTTGGTCCAGTTTTTCATTTCTCTCCTCCCAGAAAGTCGGGTCTTTTGTCTTCTATTGGTTTGTTTTGACCCAGTTGACGGTCAGGTCAGTGCCTGCCGCTTCAAACAGTTTTGCGATGGCGCAATACTTGGCCGTCTCTTCGCCCACGCGTGTCAGCTCCTCCTGACTGGCGGGCGTGTCACACTTTACGGTGAGCTCGATTTCGGGAAACGGAACATCGATTTCCTCCTCCATCAGGACACCGCGCCGGTCCAACCTGCATTTCGCGTCAATCGTCACCGTGCCAAGATCAATTCCCAAACGGTGCGCGTTCTTGTGCCCGATGACATTCGTACAGGCGATCAGAGCAGCCATTGCAGTTTCGGTCGGAGACGGGCCAAGATTTGTACCGCCTCGCTCAACAGGCTCGTCAACAATCACATCCAGATCGCGAATTGGGATCTCGGTGCGCGCATGTGTCGGGCACTGCGCTGTCGTCCGGTACGTGACGACAGGTTTAATTTTCATAGCCACAGCGTCATCTCCTCAGGCATAGGAACAAACCCTTTCGAACGGAAAACGCGGCAGTTTTTGGAACAAACCGGTCTCGTCCGCGTAGCCCAGATTGCACAGAAAGTTCGACTTGAGCGTCGTGCCCGCAAAAAATTCATCGTCGACGATCTGGTTCGAAAAGCCTGACATGGCGCCGACGTCCAAGCCGACAGCCCGAGCGGCGATCATAAAGTAAGCGCCCTGAAGCGTGCCGTTTCGAAACGCTGTATCAGCCACGTAGTCGGGCTTGTTTTCAAACAACGGCCGACGATCTTCGTGTGGGAAAAGAAAAGGCAGTTCTTTCCAAAAATCCATGTCATGGGCAATGATCGCCGTGACAGGCGCGTCCATCATCTTTGCAACGTTCTTCGGTTTTAACGACTTGGCCAGCCGCTCTTTTCCTTCCGCACTTTTCACGAAAATAAACCGCGCGGGCAGCGTGTTCATGCTGGTCGCACCGTTGATCGTGATGTCATAAATCTCTTCAAGCAGCGCGTCAGAAACCGGCTTATCGGTCCAAGCGTAATGAGATCTGGACTCACGCAGAATCAGTGCGATCGCGTCATCCGACAAACGTGGAATGCGTTCGTGCAGATCGCGATGATCCTGCTGCGCCTTGGCGCGAAGTGCCTCCAGCTCTGCCCCGGTCGGTGCGCTCATGCTGCGGCCACCTTTGATTTGGCATCTTTCTCGTCGATGATCGGGCTAGCGCAAATACCGATGCCTTCAATCTCGACCTCGACGGTTTCGCCCGGCTTCAACCAGCGCGGATTGGGCTTCTTAGCATGCCCAACACCCGGTGGCGTACCCAATGCAATCAGATCTCCGGGTTCAAGAGTGGTGTATTCCGAAATCGTCGCAATGACCTGACGAACGCCCCAAATCATGTTGGCCGTGTTCGAGCTTTGCAGGATTTCATCGCCAACACGGCTTTCGATCTTCAGCCCGGATGCCCCTTCGGGCACCTCGTCCGGTGTTACGGTGAATGGACCGATGGCGCCTGTGTCATCAAAGTTTTTGCCCGGCGTCCATTGAACCGTTTTGCGCTGATAGTCTCGCAATGACCCATCATTGAACACGGTGTAACCAAAAACATAGTCCAACGCGTCCTCTTCCGAGATATGACGACCACGCTTCCCGACGATCAGCATAAGCTCGGCTTCATAGTCGAGCTTTTCCGAACACGCAGGCCGCACCATCGGCTGCCCCGCGGCCATGATCGAATTCTTCCCGCGCATGAACAGCGTTGGGTATTCCGGGATATCGTACCCGCCCTCTTTGATGTGATCCGTATAGTTCAACCCCATGCAAATGATTGTGCCAGGAGAGGCAACAGGCAAGGCTGGCGTGATCGAGGACACAGGCACCGTGTCGGCTCCAGCGATTTTGTCGTTAAGTGAGTCGGTTAGGCCCGAATTCGTGATCAAACCCATCAGGTCAGAACCAACGGCGGGATCCAAAGCCGTTAGATTCACTGCATTTTCGCCGCCTACAGCAAAAACCGCTGTGCCTTCCGAAGTCTCTCCCACCAGGTATTTCATTTTCACCATCCATGTCAGTTCGCTTGATTTTTGCCGACTATTTTGCCATATGTCAAATAATATCGATATTTTTGGAGCGCACCAATGGTTGCTTGGGCAGACTATAAATCAGAAGCAAAGAGCCGAGGCGCACTGGCGTTGGAGCTTTACGTTGCATTCAGCACGCCTACCAAAGCGCCCGAAGATGTAAAGGCGTCGCTGCCAGATCATTTGGCGTATCAGGCGGACCTTGAACGCGCGGGACGGTTGGCATTTGCTGGACCGATGTCAGATGAAACCGGCGAGCATATGCAAGGTGTAGGCCTGATCATCTACCGTGCCGACAGTCTTGAAACTGCGCGGAAGTTGGCCGAGGACGATCCCATGCACAAAAGCGGGGCACGCAGCTTTATGCTTCGACGTTGGTTGATCAACGAAGGTTCGCTGAACCTTTCAGTTGGTCTATCGACTGGCACGAGCGCCCTCAGTTAAGAGCACACAAGAGTTTTTGCCGCCAAAAAGGAACAGTCGGATATGGACGCCATGCTTGATACCGAGGGCAAAGAGACATCAGCCACTCATGGCGCGTATCGAAGGCTGCGCGAAATGATCCTGACCGGCGAATTGCCTCCGGGACAAAAACTCAAGATCGAACAGCTCCGCGGGTTACTTGATACCGGCGCAAGCCCGGTTCGCGAAGCGCTTAGCCTTCTGACTTCGGACATGTTGGTTGAACGGATCGATCAGCGAGGATTTCGGGCTGCACCAGTGAGCAAGTGCAACTTTGAAGAAATCCTGCTGCTTCGGTGCAATCTTGAAGAAACCGCGCTGCGGGCATCCATCGCCAATGCGGATGCAGCATGGGAGGACAGGCTTGTCTTGCGTCACCACCATATGAAAAAAGCCAGCCAAAACGGGGCGCACGATTTTGAAGACACTCACAAGGCGTTTCATATGGCTTTGTTGGACAATTCTAAACTGCCGTTGCTGCTGCGGTATTGCTCGCAGCTTTATGACCTCAACATTCGCTACCGCTATCTGGCGGCCAGCGGGTCGAGCTACAAAAAGCGGGACATCGCCGCCGAGCATCAGCAAATCCTGGACGCCGCACTTGATCACGACGCGGACCGCGCGACCAATCACTTGATCGATCATTACCGTCGAACAGGCGAGTACCTGAGCAGCCAGATGGAGCCCTGAAATGCAGCGGAATTGGTTTCTGGGCGATCTGTTGAATCAACTGCTGGACCGTCCCGACAAAAGGCGTGGCAAGGATGACAAGCGATCCATTACCGGGCTTTGTGACGCGCTTTTGTCTGCCGAAGGTGAAGTATCAGGCTTCACCCTCGCGTCTACGATCCTTGATCGCTACCACACCCTGGATGACCCTGAGAAACTAGACTTTTTTGTCTATTTGAATGACCAACTTGAGTTGGACGCAGATCAGCTTTCTGAAGCGGCCCGCCTCTACGCCAGTGATCGAAGTGTCGATCATTACCAAAAGCTCAGTGAAGTTGCGGAACCCAGGCGACAAGAGCTGTTGCGTCGGTTGAACCAGCCACCCGGTGCAACCCAAGAACTTGTGGCTATGCGCGTTGATCTGCTGCGCTTTCTCAAATCCAACCCGGAACTCAAGCGAACGGATATCGATTTCGTTCATTTGTTGCGCAGCTGGTTCAACCGGGGATTTCTTGTCCTCAAACAAATCAGCTGGGACACCGCTGCCCGCGTTCTGGACAAGATCGTCGCTTATGAAGCTGTGCACCAGATCAACGATCTGGACGATTTGCGGCGAAGGCTCTACCCGCCAGACCGTCGTTGCTTTGCGTTCTTCCATCCTTCGATGCCAGATGAGCCACTGATTTTTGTTGAGGTCGCTCTGACCGCTGAAATCCCGGATGCAATTGACACGCTTCTTTCTGAGGCTCGTGAACCGATCGAAGCCGAGCAGGCAAAAGTCGCGGCGTTCTATTCCATCTCAAACTGCCAAAAGGGTTTGGCTGGTATCAGCTTTGGGAATCTATTGATAAAACAGGTTGTGACCGAGCTTTCGCGAGAGCTCCGTGAGCTTGATACCTTTGTGACATTGTCGCCGATACCGGGGTTAAACCGGTGGCTGGCTGGTGAAACCGAACACCCAGAACATGGGCATACCGCCGAAGCCGTGCTGACAGATACAGCCACGCCGCAGGACATACGCGCGATGGCCGCCCGGTACTTGCTGTTCGCCAAGCGCGAAGATGGAATGCCACTGGACCCTGTGGCGCGCTTTCATTTGGGGAATGGTGCCGAGCTTCATGAATTGCACGCTGACGCAGATCTGTCGCCGAACGGGCGCGCCCAGTCTGGTGGCGCAATGGTCAACTATCTTTACGATTTGAACAAAACAGAACGTCACCACGAAGAATTCGCGACACATGCCACGGTCCAAGCCTCGCGTTCAGTTCGAACTGCCTCAACCGCAGCACTTGCGATCAAGCCAAGGGAAAATACAGCGTGACCAACACCCTCTACGACAGCTTGTTTGCCCACCACGAAGGCAACTCGGCTCCATTCCTGCAACTCGATGATGGTCAGGTCATCTCTTACGACGCGTTCCTTAAGCGCGCCGCGCAGATCGCGCATGTTTTGCAGAAGAGCGGAGTTTCCCCCGGTGATCGCATCGTTGTGCAGGCCCCTAAGCTGGCCGATACGATTGCACTCTATGCTGCTTCGGTTCAGGCAGGTGCTGTCTACCTGCCGCTCAACACGGCCTATACATTGGCAGAGTTGGACTATTTCATTTCTGACGCTCAACCGGCGATGATCATTTGCGACAGCGAGGATGAAGCTGAAATCGCAGATTTGGCAGCCCGGTCTGGTGCCAAACTGCTGACCCTCGGCGGCGTTTCTCCAAGCTTGAGCCACGAGGCAGACGCACAACCCGATGTATTCGAAACCGTGGATCGCGCACCAGATGACCTTGCGGCTTTGCTGTATACGTCAGGCACCACCGGCCGTTCGAAAGGCGCGATGCTGAGCCATCAAAACCTTTTGTCCAATGCACAAACCCTTGTGGACTTGTGGGACATCACCAACGCTGATCGCTTGATTCACGCGTTGCCGGTTTTTCACACGCACGGGCTTTTCGTGGCGATGAACACATCACTACTCGCCGGTGCCAAAGTTCGCCTGCTGGAAAAATTCGACGTTGGCTTGATCTTAGAGGAATTGCCGCAATCGACCCTTCTGATGGGTGTCCCCACTTTCTACACCAGATTGCTGGCGGATGACGGTTTTACCAAGCAGGCCACAGGGAACATGCGCCTGTTCATTTCCGGTTCAGCCCCCTTGCTGGCCGAGACCCATCTGGCGTTCGAAACGCGCACCGGCCACCGTATTCTTGAGCGCTATGGCATGACCGAAACGAACATGAACACCTCAAACCCCTATGATGGTGAGCGTCGCGCAGGAACCGTCGGCATGGCGCTACCTGGCATCGAGGTGATCGTTGCCAACCCTGAAACTGGAAAACCGCTGCCTCAGGGCGAAGTTGGAATGATCGAAGTGCGTGGACCCAATGTGTTCAAAGGCTATTGGCAAATGCCTGAGAAAACCGCCGGAGAACTGCGGGAAAACGGGTTCTTCATCACCGGAGATCTGGGCCAATACAGCGAGGACGGCTACTTGTCGATCGTAGGACGGTCAAAAGACCTGATCATCACTGGTGGCTACAACGTCTATCCCAAAGAAATCGAAGACGTCCTGAACGACATCGACGGTATCCTGGAATCGGCGGTTTTTGGCATTCCTGATCAGGATTTCGGCGAGGCGATCATTGCCACTCTGGTTGCCGAACCCGATGCACACCCAGACATGGAACGGGTAGCGGAGAGGGTCAAAAACAAGCTGTCGCGCTTCAAACATCCCCGCCGCTATGAGCTCGTCTCGGAACTACCGCGCAATACAATGGGAAAGGTTCAAAAGAACGTTCTGCGCGAACAGTATGCGCAGAAGGAACTGCCAGTGGCAGTGCCCTAGCAGCCCGCCGCAAAACTCAAACCACCTAAGATCCTTTGATCTGACAATCCACCTTGCGAACCGCCAAATCATCAGGAGATTCACAATGACTCGCATGACGGCAAAAGACTTCGACCAGGAACTTCTGGACCTGTACGACTTTTACGCGCACGGCAAAATCACCAAGCGCCAGTTCCTGAACCGCGCCGGTAAGTTCGCGGTTGGTGGTCTATCCGCGGTCGCGTTGCTGAACATGCTCAGCCCGAATTATGCAATGGCCGAGCAGGTATCCTTCAACGATCCCGACATCCATGCAGACTACATCACCTATCCCTCGCCAAATGGAACCGGCGACGTAAGGGGCTACCTTGTTCGTCCTGCCGGTGTGGACACCCCCTGCCCGCAGTGTTGGTGATCCACGAGAACCGCGGCCTTAATCCCTACATCGAAGATGTGGCGCGCAGATTGGCGAAAGCTGGGTTCATGGCTCTGGCCCCAGACGGGCTGACGTCGGTCGGCGGATACCCCGGCAACGACGCGGACGGGCGCGAGCTGCAAAAGACAGTGGACCGGGTCGAGTTGATGAATGATTTCTTCAATGGGTTTGAACACCTGTTGAACCGGGATGACTGCACCGGGAAGGTTGGCGCTGTGGGTTTCTGCTACGGCGGCGGTGTTGTTAGCGCGATTGCCGTGGCTTACCCGGAACTGGCCGCAGGCGTGCCGTTCTATGGTCGCCAGCCAGCAGCCGAAGATGTCGCCAAAATTCAGGCGCCAATGCTAATCCAGATGGGAGAGCTTGATGAGCGCATCAATGCAGGTTGGCCAGAATTTGAGGCTGCTCTGAAATCCAATGACAAAGTTTACGAGGCTCATATTTACGAAAACGCGAACCACGGTTTTCACAATGACAGCACGCCTCGTTACGACGAGGAAATGGCAAACCTGGCCTGGGACCGGACCATTGATTGGTTCACCACCTATCTGAGGTAAATACGGGTACGGCGAAGCGCCGCCTTGAATTTGAATCGCTTCGTCGCAACCCTCAGCTTACCAGAGCCGAACCCATTGAAGCCCTTGTTGTGACAGGGCTATCGGCCATCCTCTTTTGGTCCAGCGGGATTTGGACAAGCCAAACGCCCCAAGCCGTCAGGGTGAGGGCGCTGCCCTCCCCCTTGGGCCACCCTTTTTAGAAAGGGCCGTGTTCTCGGCTGTGCCTGAGGGCCGCGCCACCCCTGTCGACTAGCCTTACCTCACCCCCTCTTGCGTTCGCCACGTGGCAGATGAGACGAATTGTATGTGGGTGTATGAATTGGGGGCCGCAGGACATCTGACCCAAAGGTCAAATTCAAAGGATGTTCAACATTGGGGGCGCCTTCTGATGTCGAACGTTCACGGCTTTTTTTGGTCTAACTATGACAGTTGGGTCAAGTTCGTGTGACGTTCAACATGTCGCTAGTAACCTGAAACTAGCGTGGAAAACGCTTCGTCGTACAACGGCACTGCCCAATTTTTCCCGATTGCAAATGCCCGTCAACTAAAACGATCTCATCAGATGTAGAAGCATGGCTTTACAGACCCGAACAACCATTCTTTCGCATTCAAACCTCAAAAACTGCCTGCCCTTTCCAATAGGTACTTTGGGGACGGGTCGCAGCAATATCCATTGGCTGGACACTTAGCAGGTTGCTTTCCAAGACTACAAAGTCGGCCCATTTCCCGACCTTCAACGAGCCTGTTTCGTGCTCCATACGCATTGAACGCGCGCCATTTATCGTAAAGACCGGAAGAGCATTCGCCAGCGAGATCGCTTGGTTTGGTGCCAACATACCGGGAAAGTTCGGGTCGGCGCTGCGACGTGTCAACATACCTGACAAGCCGGTCCAGGGATTGGCGTCGGGCGCAGCGGCAGGCCAGTCTGAGCCATAGATCACCTCGGCATTGGCGGCTAGGAGATCAGCAATGCGATGGTTTTTCTCGACGCGGTCTGTCCCAAGCAGTGCCTTTTGGACCGCTGTTCCCGGATTGGGGTACCACATCTTGGGCGACACCTCGGCGACGGCGTTCAGGCTGTTGAAACGGGACAAATCCGCATCCGAGACAAAACTAGAATGTGCTATTTCATGGCGCATGTCGCTGGGGCCATTGGCCGCTCGGGCCGCGGCTATTGCATCAAGCCCTTTTCGGATCGCGTTGTCTCCAACCGCATGCATCTTCACCGTGAACCCGCGTCTGTCCAACTGGATCAGCATGTCGTTCAACTCGGCTGGCGGAATGAGCAGAGTTGCATCCGGATCGTGTGAGGCGACGTCATATCCGCTTTCGGCAAGATAGGGTTCGATAAAGGACGCCGTGAACCCAGGTGCCACGCCATCAAGAAACAGCTTGGCAAAGTCCAGTCGTACGTTCTCGCTGGCATACTGGCGCCGCAGGCGATCCATCTCGTCATAAGGCACGAGGTCCCCGCCCAAGGGGCTGGAGTGCACAATATGCGCGGCCATGTGCATGCTTAGATCGCCGTTTTGGTCCGCTGTCTGATAGGTGCGAAGCTCTTCTTCAAACGCCATCGGTTCCTTGAAAGCGGTGAACCCAAAGCTGGTGAAATAGCGCACCGCTTCTCTCACCGCCTCGCCAAGCTGATCTGGCGAGCGCGCGACAAGGGCCCGGGCTGCGGCGGTGGCGGTTTCGGCGAGAATGCCGTTGGGCGCGCCGGTGGCAGGGTCACGTTCGATGATGCCACCCGGAATGTCCAAAGCATCAGGGCCTATGCCTGCGCGCTGCAGAGCAAGAGAGTTGCACCACAACAAATGCTGGCTGGCATCGTGCAGCACGATTGTGTGCTCTGTCGAAATCGCATCGAGCAGTTCGCGTGGGTTCGCCCCCATTTCCGAGCGCATCACCGGTCGCCACGGACCACCGAACACAACCTCGCTCGGATCGTTGTTTAGACAGCGCTCTCGGACGGCGTCGAGCAAATCGGTAAGACTGGCGTCAAAACCCACGTAGATGTCGAACAACGTGCGGCACGCCCCCCAGAGCGCGTGGGTGTGACTTTCGACCAGACCCGGCATGACAAACCGTCCATGCAACCGATGGATGGTTGTGCCGGGACCCGTGAGATTTTCAACGTCAGAAGAGCGACCAACCGCCGTGATTTTCCCACCGGTGACAGCCATCGCCTCGGCCAAGGGATTAGCGGGGTCCATCGTCAGGATTGTGCCGCCTGTCCAGATTTCATCAGCATGTGGCAAGGGCGGCGTCCTTCCTTTGGATCCGTGACGAAAGCACGGAGAACTGTATTTTCAAGCGAGGCGATCTGCCTGCGGGCTTTCATCCATTTGGGCAATCAATTGGTGCACAAGCCGTTCGGACAGCTGTGCCCGGACGGATTGATGATCGGGGCTGTCCCAAAGGTTTTCGGTCTCATTTGGGTCGTTGGTCAGGTCGTACAGCTCACCCCAATCCTGATCCCGATAGACGGTGTAGCGCCACTCGGGCGTCACGAGAGCGCGCACCCGTGCCTAAGCAAATCAAACCCAAGGCGACTGCCACCATCATTGTATTCGACCAGCGTTTCGCTCCGGAGGCCTTCGGCGCCTTGCGTTGCTGGCAGAAAACTCTGACCTTGATTGCCGTTAAAGGGTTTCAGCCCTGCACGATCCAGGATCGTAGCGGCAAGATCCACCGTCGAACACAGTGCGTCCGATGAAGTTTCTGAGGGCCCGTCCGGATCGGACCAGATGAAAGGCACCCGCGTAATGCTGCGGAAGGGCAAGGCACCCTTGAGCATCAAGTTGAAGTCACCCAAATAGTCGCCGTGATCCGAGTTGTAGCAGATGACGGTATCGTCCAGCTGCCCGCTCTCTTCCAATGAGTTCAGGATGTCTCCGATGGCATCATCAATAAACGCCATCATACCGGCCGATAGGGCCATGGCTTCTTTGATCTGTTGCTCGCCCAGCATCATCGCGGTTTGAGGGGTCGCCTGGCCACCGCCATTCTTCCACTGATCATGCAACCAGCGCATCGGCGGTGTCGGGTTCTTGTGTGCCTGGAACGGCAGGGGCACCTCGAAATCGTCTGGGTTGTACATGTCCCAGTATTTTCCCGGTGGATTGAAGGGATGATGCGGGTCGGGAAAACTGACAAAGGCAAAGAAGGGTTCGTCCTGATCCGCGCGCGCCTTGATATAGTCGACAGCCCGGTCGCGGATGTATCCGGTGGGATAAAGGTCTTCGGGGATCGGTGTTCGATACGCCTGCGGGCACGAATAGTTGTGCGGTAGTTCATTCGCGGGATTGGTCAGAGCTTGCCAATCCTCTGCGTTTTCTCGGAACCACTGCTGATAATGGCCGCCACAACGGTCCCCATGCGAGGTGACCATATCGACGTGCTGGTAGCCGTAGTAAGGTGTTTTGATGTCGTAGCGTTCTTCGCCTTCATAGTGCTCGGGCTCTTCTTCGTACTGTGCCAGCCGGGTGTCTTTCCAGGCCTCAGGCATAGCCGCGATGTCCTTTGGGTCTTTGCCCATGGGCGCGATGCCGGTGAAGGGTTGCAAGTGGCTCTTACCAATGGCCGCGGTGTGATAACCCGCATCGGCAAGGGCATCGACAAAGGTACAGGCGTTCTCTGGCAGGACACACCCGTTGTAACGAAGACCATGCACACTGGGGTATCGGCCAGTCAGAAGCGAGGCCCGGTTTGGCATGCAGACGGGCGACGCCGTGTGAAAGTTGTCAAACCGCGTGCCGCGCGCTGCGATGGAGTCGATATTGGGGGTCTTAAGGACCGGGTGGCCGTAGCATCCCAACCAGTCCGCGCGCTGTTGGTCCGTTATGAAAAACAGAAAGTTCGGGCGTTTCTTCATTTCATTATCTTCCTGCCTTCAAGCGGTTTCGGCGCGCCGGGCACCAACACGGTGCCAAGCGAGTGTCGCGATTGCAAAAGCGATGGCGGCAAACTGTATGGTTTCCGGTCGCATCAACACGGCCACGGCGGTCGCAAGCCGGATGAGAACCCAGACGATTGAGAGCGGTCGTGCATCATGCCCTGCAAGCGCACTTGCAACCAGGTACAGGGCCAGAATCAAACGCGCCAGCAACCATAAGAGAGCCCCGATCTGGATGCCGTCCTCATACCCCGGCAGGCGTTCGCCTGAGGTGCTGGCCGGGTCAAGCAAGGCTTGGTCCACCAGCAACAATTCAGGATAGAAGGCAAACACGAAGGGGATTGCGAACATCACGATTCCGGATCGAACCGCGCTGAACCCGGTCGCCATCGGTTCGGCCTTGGTGATTGTCGAGGCGGCGAAAGCGGCAAGCGCAACCGGTGGTGTAATCGCCGACGCAATGGCGAAGTAGAAGATGAACATATGCGCCGTGAAAGTTGCAATCCCAAGCCCGACCAACAATGGTCCCATCAGCAAAGCCACGTTGATGTATGCGGGAACGGCGGGCATCCCCATGCCCAACAGCACTGCCAGAAGCATCGTGATTGTGAGGGCAACAAACTGGAAGGTCGTGGAGCCGCCTCCGCCAAGATCGAGCGACAACAGGAAACGCAGCACATCAATCGCCACGAATTTGGACAGCCCAGTGAAGTTCAGGCAGACATCGATGACGGTCACCGCGAGCAGCATCAGATACAGCGTTGAGATGGTGATGCCCGATTCTGCCAAAGCGTCCAGAACCTTGCGAGGCTGTGCCCGGAACTCCTTGTCGAGGAACAGCAGGACAAGAACTAAGGCCGCAGCCCACCAGCCGGTCGCGCCCGCGTCGCCCGCGGCGTTCTGGAAGACCTGTAAAACCCACGGCAGCGAGGTCACGACGCAGCGGTCGTTTTGGAACACAGCATCAGCACCCAGAAGTGCAGCCAAGGGTCCGCAACCCACCATGTCCTTTGGTGTCAGCAGGAAAATGAGGATCATCAGGATCGGCAAAAAAATCTGCATCAGGTGAATGATGTCCTCGCGGTTGATCCGCATGTCTTCGGTCAGCTCTCCGAAGGCCTCGATACCTTGCTTGCGTGATTGGAATGAGGCGCTGAGGAACAGACACAAGAAGTACGCCACTGCAGGCAGGGCCGCAGCGATGATCACATCCCGGTAGGGCACGCCGGTCATGGAGGCTAGGATGAAAGCAGCCACGCCCATCACGGGCGGCATGATGGACCCGCCGGAAGAGGCTGCGGCTTCTACACCACCAGCGAAGACTTTGGAGAACCCGCGCTTCAACATCATCGGGATCGTGAGCACACCGGTCGAAAGCACGTTGACGACCGGCCCGCCCGAGATCGTGCCGAATAGGGCCGAGCTGACGATGGCCGCGTGCGCCGGACCACCGCGCAGGTGGCGGGTCCAGCGAAAGGCGATCTTGATCAGTGTTCGTCCACCGGCGGATTTGCCAAAGAGCGCACCCAGAATGATGTAAGGGAACACCATGTTCATGATGACGTTCATGAACCGTCCCAAGATGCCCGAGGCATTGTTGACCAACGCGTCATGCACATTTGGCACCCCGTCAAGGAAGGTTCGGGGCTCGCCGCCGAGTTTGGTCATGAAATATTTGTTGATGTCGTCAGGTCCGTGGAAGTACCAAACCAGAACAGTGCCCATGGTGTAGAGCGCGATCAGGATCGCGACGGCGACCAGGGAAGTCCCCACACCTTGATATTGTACCCCAGGAAAATCAGCATGGCTGCGCCCATGATGGCCACCAGCCAGACACCGGTTGTGTTGACGCATTTAGGGTCTTCAACCGTATCAGGCGCTGGCAGGCCCATGGTTTCGGCGAACTCAATCTCGGCCTGCAAGGTTTCGGCCATGATCCGTGCACGATCTCCGTTCAATGCGTCGATCAGGCAAACACTGTCGATTTCAATGAGATAAGTGAGGGAAATGGCCCCGGCCGCGACGATCAATGCGATGTCCATGAAAGCGCCGAACCAAGCGTAATGTCTTCCTCGCCAAGATCGCCAAATCGAGTGCGCAAGCATCACGATAAGCATCATGATGAAAAACACGATCGGATAGAACCATTCGGTCGCGAAACTGCGAACCTTAAGGTTCTCGACGCCGGTTAGACTTTGCCACATCTCGGTCCAGCCGGGGATCACGGGCGTGCTGTTCACGACCCCCATGGCCACGAAAATCAGCGCCAGGACATATACCGCCCGATTGGGAAACAGCTCGTTCTTCAAGTCTTGTCTTTCTTTGTCGATCACTTTGGTCTCAGCCTTCTGAACTAAGAGATCCAGCGCCGCCAAAACTGGCGGCGCCCGTTTTTTGGGCGACTTTGGGTTATTGCGCGACGGCGCAATCATCCACTTCATAGCCAGCATCGCGCCAGGCACGAGCTGCAGCGGGGTGGTATTTGACCGGGTTGGCACCACACATACCTTGCATGGGGAAGTCATAGCCAACGGTGTCGCCGTAAGGCGCCTTGGATTTCAGTTCATCAAGAGACTCGATGTACGTCGTCACCAACTGATGAACGAGCTCATCATCCATGTCCTTGTGCACGACATTGCCGCCAATCGTGGCAAAGGCGCGGAAAGTGTCGTCTTCAGATACGAACGACCAGTCATCGCCCATGACGGCCGCGATATCTGCAACAGGAGCGGTCCATGGCGCGCTACCAGGGGCCTTCATGTATTTCCCCATCGCCTCACTTTCGTAGGCCGACTTGGGCATCGACCAACCGGTCATTTTACCGGCTGCACTGGGGATGGTCAGACGGGGGCTCGGGAACAGTTCCGGAAGAACGACCGCATCCGGCTCACCGCTGCTGATCAGCGTAGCGCCCTGGCCCCAGTTGATCTGCATGCCTTCATAGTCTTCGCCGTCTTTCAGACCCGCCACAATCTGGATCATGCTGCGAGCATTGGTCAAAGCACCGCCTCTGGGCGGGCCGTTATAGATCTTGCGACCTTTCAGGTCGTCCCAGCCGCCAATGCCTTTGGAGTCATAGGCAAAGAGAAAGAAGATCCCCAGAACAAAGGGGTTGATTGCGCGAAGATTGCCCGCCAGTTCGGCTCCCTTTTCCTTGCCCAGAGAACCGTAGGGGCCAACACCGCGGTTCATCAGGAACGGAAGAATGTAGGGCGTTCCGGCGATATCTGTTTTGCCTTCTGCGACGTTCTGGATCGAGTTGGTCAGTGTTTGACCATCCGCCAATTGAATATTGGCAACTCCCGAAGTGCCTAGCAACCTCGGTCAAGTGAGCGAGCGAAAGATGGGTCGCGCCGCCGGGGCTTGCCGTTTCAGCTGTCAGGTTGACCTGCGCAATTGCGCTGGTCGCCATTGTCATTGATGCGACCGCAGCCGCGATCAGTTTCATTGATTTCATAGTTTCCTCCCTGGATCTGAAACCTGATTTTGCGTGTTCCGCGTCACAGCGGCCAAACTTGCAACTATTCCGCGACCAAATTCTCCCTGGTATTGAAGACCTCCACCCCTTCTTGGCTGTCCTCCAAGCCACCAGTGGTCAGCGGTGCGCCGTTCAATAGATCCAGCAACCGCTTGAGTTCTTCCAAGTCCTCAGACGACAGCTTGTCCGTGAAATTTGCGGTAACTTGTTTGGCTTTGGGCCAAATGCGCTCAACTGTTTCGATCCCGCTTGGCGTGAGCGACATCAACTTGCGGCGTTTGTTTCTCGGGTCTTCGCGGCGCGAAATCAGTCCCATTTTCTCTAGGGCTGTGGCGGCTCGGCTGCCATGCGCGGGATCAATCGATGTGTGCTTCGTCACATAGGCTACGTGGCAGCTGCCAAACCTGGCGATTGAAAACAGCAACTGCCATTCAAGCAACGCAAGGTTTTCATTTTGCAGAACGTCGCGCGTCAATGCCCGCCGGACCGAACTGGTAAATTTCCGGGCCCTCAGGGTAACGAAGTTGTCGATTTCCTCTGATGGAATGAGTGCTCCGTGCAATGCGTCGCTCCTGCAGAATCTATTGACTTGTTAAGTTATATATTGGCAAGTGCAATATATAGCAAGTGCAACATTGCTGGCCGTACAGCCTCTCGCATGATGATCGAGCTCGCGCATGTCGTCACGACAGGCATACGTGCGGCTTAGAAACGGGACCAGTTATGGAGAAGTTGACCTTTGATTACGTGATTGTCGGCGGAGGCGCTGCAGGGTGTGTTCTCGCCGCTAGGCTGGCTGCGGAAAGCGCATGCACGGTCGCTCTGCTGGAGCGTGGCGGCCCTGACAAGAACCGCTGGATTCATATCCCCGCCACCTTTTTCAAGGCGCTCGAGAGCGGCGATGCCGACGTCGTCACGTCAGAGCCTGATCAAACCCTGGGCAATCGACCGTTTCCGGTGCCACAGGGAAATGTGCTTGGCGGCGGGTCATCGGTGAATGGCATGATCTACATGCGTGGTCAGCATCAGGATTACGACGACTGGAAGACGGTGCACGGCTGCGACGGCTGGGCGTTTGACGATGTTCTCCCTGCCTTTGTTGAGCAAGAGGCGAATGTCCGGCTGGGCAATCCCTATCATGGGCGCGAGGGTCGATTGATCGTTGCCGACCCGTCCGAACCCCACCCGGTTTCTGCCACTATTCTCGAGGCCGCCTGGTCGGCCGGGTTGCCCGAGACCGACGACTTCAATGGTAAACATCAGGACGGAGCGGGTTGGTATCAGGTCACTGCGGCGCACGGACGTCGCCAATCTGCGGCCACGTGTTTTTTGCGGCCTGAGATGGGACGTGAGAACCTGACTCTCCTGACCAACCATCTCGCCTGCCGGATTCGCATTGAAAACCGACGGGCTGTCGCCGTTGAGGTGCGAGACGAAAGAGGGCGCGATGCGGTTGTTGCCGCGCGCAAAGAGATCATTCTGACGGCTAAGCAGCTTTCACAGCCCCAAGCTGCTCATGCTCTCGGGCATAGGCCCGCGCGACGAGTTGCAACGTCACGGTATCGACATTGTTCATGAGGCTGACCAAGTGGGCCGCAACCTTCAGGATCATGTTGGAACGCCGGTGACGCGCCGCCTCACCGGGGCCAGGGGCTGTACGGTGCGGAACGCGGTTTGACGGCCTTGCGGCACGGGCTGGACTACTACGGCTTCGGGCGTGGGCTGTTGACCTCGAACCTGTTACAAGCCGGAGCCTGCACCGACACGAGCGGGTCCGACCGCCCCGATGTCCAGTTCAACTTCGCCCCTTTCGCACCCGATGCGCCGGGCAAGCCGCCTCTGCCCTTTCACGCGGTACAGGTGCATCCCATGACTATGCGCCCCAAATCTCGAGGTCGCCTGGGTCTGAAATCACGCGATCCCAAAGACGCGCCTAAATTCTCGTCGCGCGCCCTCTCGGAAGAGGCCGATCTTGATACGTTGCGCCGTGGCGTGCGACTTGCGCGGGAGATTTTCGATCAACCACAGTTGCGCACCATTGTAGGAGAGGAAATTTGGCCCGGCCCTATGCTGGGGTCCACCGTGGGGTCAAATACTCTCGACGATGCCATACGCGACCAGGCGCGGACGATTTTCCACCCCGCCGGGACGTGTAGAATGGGTCCGTCGGACACCGCTGTCGTGGACACAAAGTTGCGCGTGAACGGAATAGATGGCCTTCGGGTAGCGGATTGTTCGATCATGCCCGTACTGGTTTCCGGAAACACGAACGCGCCGACCATGATGATCGCGCACCGCGCAGCAAATTTTATTCTGAACGAGTAACCAAGACGACCTGACATCCGCACCGAAGATACCTGAGGAAAACCCATGAAACGCCCGAACATCATCCTGTTTATGTCAGATAACCAGCCTGCGGACTTGCTGGGGTGTTATGGCAACGACGAGGTTCAAACACCTCACCTGGACAAATTGGCCGCGCGCGGGGTGCGCTTTCAGAACGCCTATTGCGTCAATGCCATGTGCTCGCCTTGCCGCGCGTCGGTTCTGACCGGACTGATGCCCAGCCAACATGGCATTCATAATTGGTTGGACGACCGGCTGATAAATCACTGGCCAAAGAACTGGTCAGCCATTGGCGATTACAACAATATCCCCTCGATCATCAAACAGGCCGGTTACACAACCGCATTGATTGGAAAGTTTCATCTTGGGGTGCCTTTCGTGCCGCAATTGGCCTTTGATCACTGGGTCACCTTTCCGCACGGCCATACAACCAGCTTCTACAACAATGACGTAATTGATCAGGAAGAGCGTTACCGCTTTGCCGGTCATACGGTCGATTTCTTCACCGACAAGACCATTGAATTTCTTGAGCACCAGGTGGGTGAGGATGACCCGTTTTTTGCCTTTGTCCCCTATAACGGCCCATATGGGCACTGGCCCGCAATCAAGGGGCGCCCCGATTTCGAATTTGCAGGCCTCTACGACAATGCCGACATGCATTCGATCCCCAGAGAAGGGCTTGCAAGTGAGGTGTTGGAAAGATTTGGGTTGCGCGTTGCCGAAGGAGGCGTTCGTGAACAGTTCAAGGGCCCGCTTCTCTTGCCCAACAACGTAGAGTCGCTGCGCAATTACTTTGCCCAGATCAGCCTTATCGACAGCGGCGTCGGGCGCATTTTGGAAACGCTGGAGCGTCTAGGGATGGATGAGGACACCATCGTGATTTACACGTCCGATCACGGCTTCTCTCTCGGCCATAACGGCATTTGGGGCCACGGCGCTGCTGCTTTCCCGGCCAGTGCACACAGGCCATCCTATCACATTCCCATGATCATGGCGGGCAGTGGCATCGTCGAGGGAGACGTCTGTGCTGGATTGAGCAGTCAGATCGATCTTTTCCCCACCTTGGCGTCGTTGGTCGGTGCACCGGACGTCAGCCCCAGCCTTCCAAGCAGCGCGCGCGATCTTGGCCCTACTTTGCGGGGTGAGACCTTGGAAGGGGCCGACGCTGTGTTTTTCGAACAAGAAGAAACAAGGGCGGTACGGACACAAGAGTGGCTCTATGCCATGCGCTTCCAGGGCGCGCCGTCTTATCCGATGAAGGACGAGCTCTATCGACTGACGGATGATCCGAATGAGAAGCAAAACCTTATCGATCAGCCCGAATTGTCTGGGGTGATTTCCGACCTCCAAGGCAAGGTCACGTCATTCTTTGCCACGTACTCTGTCCCCGAATACGATCTTTGGCGCCGTGGTTCAGCAAAATCGAACGTGACTTACCAAAGGCTCTGGCAAGACGCACTGGGGACAAGGTTGGCGCCCTGAGTTCTCAAACTAAACGATGAACTTCGACGTCAGCGTAATCCAATTCGACTGGGCAGAGGATAGGTTCGAAAGTCAAACTTAAGATTTTGAAACAAGGACCGCTTTAGCTAGTCACCGCCCTTCGGGTTCTGACGCATGGATGACCGGTATGGGCCGTCTGAGAAGACGGTCCACAAGCTTGGATTTCGACGGCTTCTAGAATCGCTAACTCGCCCAAACCGGACATTCGGACTACCCTAAAGATCCTGCGCCCGCGCCTGCTTTGCAGTCATTCGCTGCGTTCGCGAAACTTGGAAAGGGATGAACTCACACAATGCGGACTTTGCTGCCATTGGCCATTTGCGTTCAAAAGCCGCCGTCGGTGCAAAGCGGAACTTTGGCAAGTTTATCGAGGCAAGGAGGAAGGGCTAATATGGGCCAGTAAATGTAGGATTTTGAGGTCTCTTTACGCCTCACTTGATTGGTCACGCCCGATACTTAGCAAGCTCGTTCCAAAACAGTTCAACCGCGGTGGACGTGTTCTGCGACTTACGCGCCGCGCAAATGTTCCACGTAAGGTTCTGCTTCATCGACACGGGTTTGACTGTGTTTGCCCGGATCAGCTCAGCGAACGTGTCTGGCATTCCTCCCACAATGAAGTCAGGCTCCGCCAATAATCCGGTCAGGAGGTTGTAGTCGTCGCATTCGATATGCGGCTGGGCATTAACCTTTTTGACGGCCTCGTCATCGCCACCAAGTGACTTTATCAAGGTTGCTTTCCAGTGCTTGTGAAGATGCGGTGAAGCAAAGGAATACTCGAAAATACCGGCCATCGTTTGCGGGCCGCGCTGGTGAATTTCATGATCGCGATGCGCAACAAACTGGATCTTCTGCTTTTCCATCACCATGATCTCGACATCTTCGGCGTCCGGCGTGTAGGTCAGATCGCCTAGGAATACATCGAAATCCCCCGCCTGCAACAAGTCGAGCGGGCGTGCGTAGGCACTCACCAGAATTCGAAAGCGCAGGTCCGGCATTACCTGCCGCACGGCGCGCAACACGGGCAGGATCAGGGTTCTCGTGGTCAGCGGTCCGCAACCGACCAGCAACGTGCTCGGCCCGGTTTCGCGCAAACCGGCCACACGCGTCGCATATCGGTTCAGGTCTTCGCGCAGCGCTTGGGCGATTGGCAAAAACTCCTGCCCGGCGCGTGTCAATGTGCTGCTGTTTCGGCTTCGGTGAAACAAAACAAGGCCCGTGTGGTCCTCTGCCTGCCCCACGTAGCGAGACAAGGACGCATTGGACACACCCATCGCGCGAGCGGCGTTTTGGAAGCTACCGGTTTCAGCCAATGCAAGAAAGGCGGTCAAAGCGTTTTCGTTCATCATGCGGTCAATTTCATTTCAGGTTTCGCTTTTTAGGTTTCACAATATGAAATCCTGGTAAAGCTCTGTTGCGACACGAAAGTCTCAATCGCTATCCCTGATGGACCCTTCGATATTCCCACCATCGATATCGTCTTCTACGTCCACAGAGGTAAAAATGTTCATTCTTCGATCTGTTGCGGTTTCCGCAACGCTGGCCACAGCTTCGGTCTGTGCCATGCCAGTTTTGGCCGAAACCGACCAACCCAATATCCTTGTCATCATGGCCGACGATGTCGGCTGGGCCAGTCTCGGCAGCTACCACCAGGGTGTGAAAAGCATCAAAACCCCCAACCTTGACCAACTTGCAGCAGATGGCATGCGTCTGACGGATTACTATGCGCAGCCAAGCTGTACCGCCGGACGGTCTGCCTTTATCACCGGACAGTTTCCGGTTCGAACCGGGATGCACACGGTTGGCCTGCCCGGAGATCCTGAAAAAGGTCTGAACGAAAACGACCCTACTCTGGCCAACATGCTGAAATCTTTGGGCTACACAACCGGCCAATTTGGCAAGAACCATTTGGGCGATATGAATAAGTTCCTGCCGACCGTGAAGGGCTTTGATGAATACTGGGGCTGGCTTTATCATCTGAACGCGATGGAATACACATCCGACCCGGACTGGCCGAAAGATCAGAAATTCAACGACACGTTTGGTCCCCGGAACATCATCCACGCCTATGCGACGGATACAGTGGATGAAACCGTTGATCCACGCTGGGGCCTGGTTGGTAAGCAACGCATCGTCGACGATGGCCCGGCCCCGCCCGAACGGCAAAAGACGCTGGATGACGAGGTGACGGCCCATACGCTGGACTTCATCAACCGCGCAGTCGACAGCGATACGCCGTTCTTTGTCTGGATGGCACCGGCGCGGGCGCATGTCTGGACACATCTGAGCCCCGAATACGAAGCCATGTTGGGCGACGGACGCGGCTTGCAGGATGTCGTCATGAAAGAGCTTGACGACAACGTGGGCAAAGTCATGGCCCAGCTGGACGAGCTGGGTGTTTCGGACAACACGATTGTTGTCTTTACATCAGACAACGGCCCCGAAACCATGACCTGGCCCGACGGGGGAACAACGCCGTTCCACGGCGAAAAGGGCACGACATGGGAAGGCGGCTTTCGCGTCCCGGCCATCATTCGCTGGCCCGGTAAAGTCCCAGCCGGAACCGTGAGCAACGGAATTTTTGCGGGTCTTGACTGGATGCCCACCCTTGTTGCCGCCGCCGGAGGACCTGACGATCTGACCGGATCATTGCTGCAGGGCTACGAAGGTTATCAAGTGCATCTGGATGGATACAATCAACTGTCGTTCCTAACTGGTGAGGGCGAGAGTAACCGGGACGAGATCATCTACTACGAAGGCCCGGACCTGCAAGCTGTGCGCCATGGCGACTGGAAAGCACATTTCACGATCCAAACCCAAGGTTGGGCAGGTCCAAAAGAAGAACTGAACGCACCCTTATTGTTCAACCTGCGCCGCGATCCCTACGAAAAAGCGGCCGAGGAATCGGGAATGTACACTCGGTGGATGGGCAACAAGATGTGGGCATTTGGTCCTGCCGCCAAGATTGTCCAAAATCACCTATCTACGTTCAAGGAATATCCTCCACGGGGATCGGACATAACCAATCAGGACCATGTCGAAGAGCAAGTTTCGACTGAAGGCGGGATGTCACAATAGAAATCATTTCTCGGGAGGCATGAATCCTTGCCTCCCGATCCATAAAGAATTTTCGGGAATACACCGGCTAACCAGGGTCTGCTTTCACACCTAAGCTTGTCATTTGGACTCAATGCAGCATCGGGAATTTTTGGCTCCAAGCCTCATCTCCGCCCGCAGTTGAAAGCGCACCAATATTCGCTTCCTGTTTTAGGTTGTTGTATCGAATTCCACCGTGAACATCAAAAGTGAACCGTTGACCTGAACTATTTAGGACACCATCTGCGATCCGGTACGCTGCCATCAACGCCACCCATTTTTGGCGTACGGTTACGTCATATGCCGCGCCAGCCGGGCCGGGCAGATTTCCGTCGGCTTTTATGCCTACGTAGTTGGCGTCGACAACAACACCGAAATCACCTTTCCATGCTTTGTACCGCCCTGAGGCAGCGAAATCGAGCAGATCCAGAACGTCGCTAAGGTTAAGATCAATTGGCACGGTACTCCCATTTATGGTGGACGTACCGGTAGTGCTCAGCGGCGCGAACATGTAAATACCGACTGTGTGACGCCAGCCGTCTTCACTTTGCCCCTTTGCTGGAAGTGACTGCGCCCAAGCCGTGATCGGGATCATTATCGTCAGTTGGGCTACGCGCAACGCCTGGGTCGTACTCTTTCCCATCTGTAATTTTTCTTGATGTGATCATCTGTGCGGGATGTTGAGGTAAAACGAAATAGTTCTGTTGTGATTTGGGGACGCATCAGTACTTAAAGCGAAGACCTACGCCTAGGCCGCCATCAAAGCTCCTGTCAGACCCAAGTCCGACGAGTATGTCACCATAAATCGCCAGCTGTTTGTTGACGTTGTAACCTAACTGGATTTCAGCGCTTGCAGGGATTGCGTCCCGGTTCCAGTCATATGGTGCAATCAGGTCCAGCTTGGCCCAGTAGTCCTTGGCAAATGGTTGAAGCGCGATCAGCCTCAACGCTGTTTGGCTTACGTCGTTTGGACCGCTGTAGGATGCAAAATGTTGGACCAAGGGAATTAGTGTGAGGCCTGTTCGTGAATTTGCAAATGCGATCCCGCCGAATGGTGCCAGAGTGTCGGCGCCCGATCCTATGCCTTTCGCTGCATCGCCTAGATCCAGAGACCATTCCAGACCGACGGCCGTGCGCATTCCCCACGTTTCATTGAGCATAGATTCCGAAGGGAAATAGATCGCTTTCAAAATGACCTTTTCAAAGCCTTGCTCTCTTGTTCCTGTGATGTCTGTGGAGTTGTAATGAAGCTCGTATTTCAGCTTCAAATCCGGTCGCAACATATACGCACCATCAATGTACAGATCGTGCAACTGCGAACCGTTCGTATTATCGAAAGTCTGAAACCTAATATCTGTGTTGTTGACAGCCGCCAACGGGTTCGACGCGTTTTCCTCGGCCAAGCCGATTGATGCAGACAAAAACGCGAAAAAGCTGAAAACTACAGAGATCTTCCAGATGTGCATCGTAATGTTCCGCATGTTTCGTTGAAAAACGACGGGCGCCAGACCGATTGACCTGGCACCCGCTCTTTTTTAGTGCCAGCTATCAAAGACTTCTCTTGTCTCAATGCTTTCAGGGCGCAAATTTTCGATGCCTTCGTAGGGCTTGCCTTTGCCCAAGGGCAGATGTGGGTGTTTTTCGATGGTCAGCGCGTGGCGTTTGGCCATGTCTTGAAAGCTTGCACCTGACCACAAGGCGTTTCCAATTTGCGGGTTCTCCTCACGTGGATCGCGCAGGATATTGAAGACTGGAGCAGCTGCACCAGGAACGCCGGGGGCGGGCATATGCATCTTGAATTCCTGTTTTACGATAGAACGCAGAACCGGCCCCTCGTAAACGTAAACGTAATCACGCCGGGAATTGCCCTCGCCTTCGAGAAGCAAAGCGGTCTGATCCACCCCGTCGATCACCCGGTCGCGCGGAATGTAGTCTGTCGCGTTCGCGATACGGGCAAATGTGGTGAACATATCGCTGACATGCACAATGTCTCCGGCGGCACTTCCTGCCTCGATCACACCTGGCCAGCGGATAAATGCATCTGTACGTACCCCGCCTTCGAGGTGTTGGGTTTTACCACCGCGGTAAATCAATTGCGATAGGCCCGAAGTACCCTCGTAGTGATACATCAGACCGTTGTCGGCCATCAGCATTACAACAGTATCTTCGCGAAGACCCAACTCATCTACTTTGGCCAGCAGTTCACCAATCCATGTGTCCAGAAGCTGTAGCTTGTCTGCATGAAAGCCACCGTTGCGCGAAATTGCCTGTTCCGGATAGGCAAAGTTCAACGGATACAGCGGCCAGTATTGCAAAAAGAAGGGATCGTCTTTCTGAGACAGGTTTTCCAATTGCTCCAGGATCTGCGCTTGATAACGCTCGTTCATCCGTTCGTAATGGGCTTGTGTCCATTCTTCACCCGGTTGAAGGTCGATTTCCTTGGCTGTCCCGCCAGCTTCGCCTTCCAGCCCCGTTACGAGCCCATATGGACGAAACCTCTGATCGATGTGAAACTCATTCGACTGCCCGGACGGGTGAAATCCCAGCATATTGTTTGCCTGCATGGCCTCTCGTGTCATCAGGCTGAGCTGAACTTGCTGGTGAACCGGAAAAGCTGCCCAATCAAACCCTTGGTTGTGAGGATAGGATTGTTCGATGTCGCCCTGATGCCACTTGCCTACATGCGACGTATTGTAACCGGCCTGCTTTAGGACTTCAGGCAAAGTAACTTCTTCAGATGCCAGGCCTTCACCCACCAAAGCGACCTTTACTTCTTCAACACCAGCGCGCACGGGGTGGCGGCCGGTCAGAAACGCGGTACGCGTCGGAGTACAGGATGGCTCGGTGTACATGCGCATCAGCGACATGCCCTCTTGGGCCAACTTGTTGACGTGTTGGGTGTCTATCCCTGTGACGTAATTCATTGCTCTGTTGCCCATCTGGCCAAAGCTGACGTCATCAATAAGGATGTACAGAATGTTCGGTGGCTTGCCACCATTCTGGTCCCGATACTCAGCCAATTTTGCATCGATGGATTTGTCTTGCTCTGCCCAAACGTCACCATGCTGGGCGGCAAGGAAGTTGTATTCGCCGTCGCGAATAATGTCGTCAGTTGCGCTTGCTTTGTTCGAAGCAAGGCCGCTCGCAAACAATACTACCGCCCCGATTCTAAGCCAGCCGATGTCGAGTTTGGATCGTTTTTTCATTTTCGGTCCTTTGTCTTTGATGCAAGTGGTTTCATTTCGCGACGCGCGCCAGGATTTCATTTTCAAGAGCATTCAGTGTGTTTTCGAGTTGGCAGACCAAATCCGGTGCGGTCTTAGATGCGTCGTTTTCCAAGCCCTTCAGCCCCATCAAGAGAGACTGGTAGTCGAGGCAAATTTCGTTCAGGATTGGATCAATGAGCCGTTTTTCACGGACCGTTTTCAAACTGAGCAAGTATTCCCGTCGTTCTCTCAAGAAATTAACCTTCTTGCTTGGCCGCAGCAGCCAGTGTGTTTTGACCGCCACCCAAACAAGTCTATGATCTGAGTTGCATGGGGAAGTGATACACGGTAAATTGCCCCCTTAATGTGTTGAGGTTGTGGGTAAATTTCTTTCCACGCAAAGCTGGTGATCCGAGAGGGCATGAGGAAGCCGTGACGCAGGAAACAGAAATCCGAAGAACTCTAGCAAAAATTACTTCTAGCGAAGCTTTCGTTACTTCTCCGCGGATCGTCGACTTTCTGACATACGTGGTCGAAGAAACGCTCGCCGGTCGTCAGGAGTTGATCAAGGCCAAGACCATCGCAATGGATGTCTATGGGCGTTCCATCGAAGATGATCTGCAAACCAACTTGGTGCGGGTTGATGCGGGGCGCCTCCGGCGCATGTTGGATGACTTTTACCTGAACGAAAAAGAGAGCATTTCACTACGGATCAACGTTCCTAAAGGGACTTATGTTCCCGAGTTTGAAACGATGGTGTCTGGAACTGCACCCACAGAAACCGCGTCCGTATCTTCCATTCAATACTCGCCGGGCACTTCGACATTCTTTTTGTCAAAGACAGGCATATTAATCGGCCTGGTTTTTGCCCTGTTTGTTGTTGGAAGCATACTATTTGTTGGTATTCCTAAGGACGTCTCTGACAGCGCTGAAACGATGCGAAGGGCTGCGGAACGCACTGCAACATTTGACGTCTCACCAGCGCGCTTGCAAAGTGTGACGCTGGTGGATCAAGCCAGATATCTGATTTTCCCGGCGTTTGATCCAGTCCGTCTCCAAAGTTCGCTCTCTTTGTTCGAACGCGCGTTCGAACTTGACCCTTACAATAGTGACGCCCTTGCTGGGCTTGCCTTGATGACGTCGATGAAGGGGTTCATGTTGCCTCCATCAGATGCGCGAACTCAGATGGTCGATCAGGGCTTGCTGCTTTCTGATGAAGCCGTCTCTATGGCTCCCTCTTCCTCCTGGACCCAGATTGCAAAAGCCTGGTCATTGTTTGTTGCAGGTAGCCACGATGAGGCAATAGATCGTGCAGAATCTAGCGCACTTTTGGCGCCCAAAGATTCCACGATACAGGATTTCCAGGGTATTATTTATCTGTTTACGGGCCGGTTCAATGAAGCGATACGGGTCTGTGATCCCGAATTGGACGGCCTACCATATGATGGTCGTTCGCCTAGGATAAACGCCTTAGGCGCCGCGCATTTTCAATTGGAAAATTACCAAAGTGCAATAGTTGCATTGCAAAGGTCGGTCACTGATGGCGCACCCGTGAGTTCCGTTGCCTCAGCTTTTCTTGCTGTATCTTATGAAGCAAATGGCCAATCGGAAGAAGGAAGAAGGCTTGCCGACGAAATAAAGAAAGCCTGGCCAAATGTAGACGTTGTTTCCTTGACCCAGAGACTGTTCGCGCCTGGTGTCGATATGAACGACTTTATTTTCTTCGCTAGCAAAGTTGGATTGTGAACATCGGCCTTCTTGATGGTTGGAAATGTGGCAAAGGCGTAGTCAGCCCCCAATCGATATACTGGCCCGTCGCGGGCTCCCAACTCTTCTAAGGATCACGCTCGCCCTTGAACTCCACGCTTTTGCGCGGTTTGTCGAGCGCATCCTACAGGTGCTTATTCCTGGATCGTTTAAGACTGCCTACTGGGAAAACGGTAATGCCTGCGTCGACAGCGCCAGAGACTAGCTTTACTGTACTCTCGATCATTGCCATGATTGCAACCATCACCTTGTGGGGCTTCAAAATCCACCGAGCAAAGTCCCAAGCAGGATGATAGCGATCAATGCAATCATCGGCGCCAGAACAGCAACTACGAATATATCACCATATGCTTCTCGATGGGTCAGTCCACAAATGCCGAGCACCGTGATTACCGCGCCATTGTGGGGCAAGGCGTCGAGAGCGCCCGAAGCGACAGATGTGACGCGATGCATGGCTTCCAACGAAGTACTGGTTGCGGCGGCAAGTTCGACAAATTGTGAACCTAATGCATCAAGAGCGATACTCATACCGCCAGAGGCAGAACCCGTGATCGCTGAGAGCGTCGTAACAGAAACCGCCACGGCAACAAGCGGATTGCCCTCACTCAACCCGAGCATGGCATTTGTGATCGCCTGAAAAACAGGAAGTGCCGCTATAACGGCGCCAAAACCCACGAGACTTGCTGTGTTGAAGATCGGCAAAACGGCCGCATCAGCCCCCTTGTTGAGACTTGTTTTGACGCTTTCCAGACGAGTCCAATTTGTTGCGAGCAGGAACAGGATCGAAGTTGTAAGTGCGACAATGATTGACCAAACGCCACGTACGGCCTCAATGGTTGTCTGACCAAACAACGGTTCGGCAAGGTAACTGGTATCAAAATGCGGTACCGCCACCTGGATGAAGAGGAAGTTAACCACGACCACAAGCACTACTGGGGTGATGGCCAGCGCGAAGCTTGGTTCACTCGTTTGACGCAGATTGCTTGGTTCAATTTCGTTCAAGTCGAAGCCTTCGCCCTGGGATCGCGCGCGCATTTCACTGTCCGGTTCGGGAAGCACCTCGTCGTGTTGTCCATATCCTTCACCGGCAGCTTCTGCACGGGACGCGCGGTGGTTGAGCCACGCCATTCCTAGGCCAGCCATGATGGCGGCCGCGATGATCCCGAGACCCGGTGCGGCAAAGGCTGTGGTTCCGAAGAATGGCATCGGAATGGCGTTCTGGATCGCAGGGGTGCCAGGTAGAGCTGACATCGTGAAAGTGAACGCGCCCAGCGCGAGCGCTCCGGGAATGAGGCGTTTGGGAATATCCGCGTCACGGAAGAGAGCGGCTGCGATCGGATAGATCGCGAATGCCACCACGAAGAGCGAGACCCCGCCGTAGGTTAGTACGCCACAGCACAAGACGACCGCTAGAATGGCTTTGTCAGCGCCAAGCTTTGCAATCACCCAATGTGCAATCGAACGCGCCGAGCCGCTATCATCCATAAGTTTGCCGAAGATCGCGCCAAGAAAGAAAAGCGGAAAAAAGGAAATGATAAAATCGCCTGTATTCGTCATGAAAATCTGCGTGAAGCTGGCCAGCAGCGGCAGTGCGCCCGTCAAAGCAGCAGCCAGCAAAGCGAGAAGCGGCGCCAATATCAGCAGCGTGACACCGCGGAACGCAAAGTACATGAGCAACAAGAGCGCGAGTAGTACGGAAACAATATCCATCATTTCTTCGGCTCCCGATTGGTGCCTTCCGCCAGATGTGCCTAGCTGGAGGCTTTCTTCAAAAATCTCTCTAGGCCGCCAAGTTGCGGTCTTTCCAACGTCTGGCCACGCTGAGTTCACCCACTCGTCAGCAGTTTTACGCCCGATTTCGAATAGGTGGTCCAGAAAGGCCATCTCGGCGTTCATCTTGCTGGACACACTGAGGTTACACATGGCCCCAGATGCATGGATCCTGTGCAATCGCCCATCGCGGTAAGCCGCGCGATCCAGATTGTCGTGTTCTATAATCTCCCAGAGGAACCCAAGAGAACGTATTTCTTTCATCAAACTGGCATTGAATGTAATTTCGTTAAGGCGATTTTCGATCTCATAGGGTGTTGTGGGAATTTCTGCGCGTTCGAACGGATTAATTTGAACAATGACAATGTCTCGCGCCTCGGTCTCATCCACCAAGGGGAAGAGCGGTGGATTACCCATGTAACCGCCATCCCAGTACGCTTCACCGTCGATTTCCACAGCCTTGAAGACATGTGGAAGGCAGGCCGACGCCATGACCGCATCTGCACTCAGATCGGGTTGGCGAAAGACTTTGGGGCGCCCGGTTCGCACATTTGTTGCGGACAGAAAAATGCGCGGCCCTTCTGCTGAATTGATAGCTTCAAAATCAAAACAGTCCCGCACAAGGTCCCGTAAGGGATTAATGTTAAGCGGATTAAACTGATACGGTGACGCCATTTGACGTGTAAATTGCGAAATGATGAAACCGGGAGAATGCTCTAGGTTCCAGTCGCCCCTTAACCTGTCCAATATAGTTCGTTTGTAGGGGCTTGCCCTGCTAGCCCGACTCACCTGTGTCCAATAGTGCCTAAGCAAGTTGCGGGCACCCTCAGGCCCAGCCTGTGTTAGACCCTGTGCTAGTGCCACGGCGTTCATTGCCCCGGCGCTGGTGCCAGAAATGCCCACTATTTCAATATCTTCAAGCTGTAGCAATCGATCCAGAACGCCCCAAGTGAACGCACCATGCGATCCACCGCCCTGAAGAGCGATATCAATTTTCTTCTTAGGCACAACCGAAGCTCCGTGAGACTCTTAGCAGATGCCCCATCACTATGCCGCATTGCAGCAATTGCTCAAAGCAAAAGAAACGGAATGCCTTATTTGTCGCATTTGCATTGCCAACTTGTTGGCCCGCCGGTTGTCGCTTAGATGGCCGTAGATGGCCGGGATGAAAATATCGCCTTCGCTGCCGCGCCTGAATGGCTATCGTTTCCCCGCGAGATCATCGCTTATGCGATCTGGGCGTGATGGTCAGCCGTGAAACCACCCGACAATGGGTGAATAGGTTTGGCAGGCATTTTACCGAATGCATCAGGCGCTACAGGCTGAGTGAGGCTGGAACGCGTATGTGACGCTGCAAACAATCCCGCTGCGTGCCAATAACTTGTTGAATTCAGTGGTTGTCTCGCGGCAGCGACTTGCGCGCGATGTCGCGATAGGCGTCAGCATTGCGTAGGTTCATGCCCTTGTCAAAAGGTTGCACCAGATCACGGAAGTACTGTTGCCAAGGAGATTGGCTTTCGGGCACGGGATATCCACCGTTTTGGATTAACTGGTCTTTGCGCCGTTCAAGTTCCGCGTCGGAAATCAGAATGTTGACTGTGCAGGTGTTAAGATCAACGCGGATCCGATCCCCTGATTGCAGGACTGCTAGGCCACCATTGTCGGCGGCCTCGGGTGCAGCGTTCAGGATTGAAGGCGAGCCAGAAGTGCCAGATTGGCGCCCATCACCTATGCAGGGCAATTCCTGAACGCCTTGCTTCAAGAGATAGGATGGCGCACGCATGTTCACGACTTCTGCACCGCCGGGATACCCTTTGGGGCCGGTTCCTCGCATAACGAGAATACAACTGGTGTCGATATCCTGAGATGGGTCATCGATGCGCTTGTGAAAATCTTCGGGCCCATCAAAAACAACTGCACGGCCCTCAAACGCGTTGGGATCATCGGGATGGGAAAGATAGGCTTTCGCAAATTCTGGCCCAATGACACTGGTTTTCATCAATGCGCTGTCAAATAGATTGCCCTTTAGGTTGATGAACCCTGCCTTGTCTTTAAGCGGGGCATCAACGGATTTGATGACGTCGGGATTTGTGCTGCGTTGGCGCGCGCAGTTGTCGGCTATACTGTGCCCGTTGACAGTTTTGGCCTCTGTGTGAGGTAGGCGACCCGCTGCAATCAGCTCTGCGATCACGGCAGGAACACCGCTTAGGCGCGGTGGTAATCTTCGCCGAGATATTCGCCTGCGGGCTGTAGATTGACCAAAAGTGGCACATCGTGCCCCAACGCCTGCCAGTCATCATTATCAAGCGGCACACCTAGATGGCGCGCAATAGCATTTAGGTGGATAGGCGCATTGGTGGATCCGCCAATGGCGGAATTTATCACGATAGCATTTTCAAAAGCCGCGCGCGTCATGATGTCTGACGGGCGCAGATCCTCCCACACCATTTCAATGATGCGTTTTCCAGTCTCATAGCTGATCTGACCGCGTTCGCGGTACGGGGCCGGAATGGCCGCCGCGCCTGGTAGCTGCATGCCGAGTGCTTCGGCCAAGCTGTTCATGGTGGTGGCGGTTCCCATAGTGTTGCAGTACCCCACCGAAGGAGCAGATGCTGCGGCGGCTTCCATGAATTCATCAGCAGAGATTTCCCCGGCAGCAAGGCGTTCGCGAGCTTTCCAAATAACAGTGCCAGACCCCGCACGCTTACCCTCGTGCCAACCATTGAGCATCGGCCCCACAGACAGAGCGATGGCTGGAATGTTGACTGTCGAAGCTGCCATCAGAAGCGCCGGTGTGGTCTTGTCACAGCCAATCATCAACACCACGCCATCAATCGGGTAACCGTACAGCGATTCAACCAAACTCAGGTATGCCAGATTACGGTCGAGCATGGCGGTGGGTCGTTTGCCAGTTTCCTGAATGGGATGGACCGGCACTTCGATGGCTGTGCCTCCTGCTGCGATAATTCCGTCGCGTACCCGTTTGGCGAGCTCCAGATGGTGGCGGTTGCAGGGACTTAGGTCGCTGCCCGTCTGTGCAATTGCGATGATAGGTTTACCGGATTGCAGTTCGTCGCGCGTGAGCCCGTAGTTGAGATAACGTTCCAAATAGAGCGCGGTCATTTCCGGATCACTCGGATTGGCGAACCACTGACGTGATCTGAGGTCTTCGGGCTTCATACGTGACATGCGTGCCTCCTAAGTCTTGGTCGTGTGTCGGTTAGTTCTTGCGACCTTTGAGCAAATCAAACAGCGCGAAAAGTGGAGCCTCACAATTCAGCCCCGTGCAGTAGCGGAAACTTGTCAGGCTTCGCGTTTTTGAAATGCGCTCTACAAAATTCACCGCCGACAAACTATGACAGTCCATCACGCACCTGAGCCAAAGCATCTTTCGAAGCAGCAGCCATCAAACGGGCATCCGACGCGATAGTGACGAACTGGAACCCCATTTCGATGCGCTTCAAAGCGTATTCCGGGGTTCCGTTATGGCAGCCTGCGAACTTCCCATACTCTTTTGCCTTGGCGGCTATCAGTTCAATGGCCTCGGCCACGGGGGGCTCGACCTCATCGAATGCCGGGCTGCAACCCAAAGCCAGGGAAAGATCGGAAGGTCCGATGTACACGGCGTCGAGCCCTGGAACCGACAGAATGTCTTCAAGGTTGTCGAGACCTTGCAAAGTCTCGATCATTGCAAAGACGACGATCGTGTCATTGGCATGCTGTGGGTAGTCTGAACCTCCGTACAAGAGGCCTCGGGTCGGCCCAAAGCTCCTTGTTCCGTTGGGCGGGTAGTGTGTCCAGGCCACAAGGTTCTCGGCATCTTCGCGGTTATTGATCATTGGGCAAATAACGCCGTAAGCCCCGGCATCGAGCACCTTCATCAAAATACCGGGCTCGAGCCACGGCACGCGCGTTACTGGGACGGTATCGGTTGTCGAAATCGCAGTGAACATCTCGACCGCCTTTTGGTAGTCGATTACGCCATGTTGGATATCAACAGTAAGTGTGTCCCATCCTTGATGCGCCATGGTTTCGGCTGAGAAACCGCTTGGGATCGCCAGCCATCCGTTGACGACAGGCCGTCCGGCGGCCCAATGCTCTCTAATTTTGTTTGGTCGCATCAGTTTACCTTTTCAGAGTGTTTGCGCATGTGGCCTGATCGTGTTGGCACTATTCTTCAAGAATGCCCTGGCCACAGAATTCTCCGCCTTGATAAACTGCGGAAACTTCGTCTTTCGCAGGTGGGGTGCATTCGGCATCGATGCGGGCGCGAAACGTCTCGGAGTTGTCTTTTGGCTTCCACCCCAGAAAGCTTGTTTCACGATTGTCCCACCAGGATGCGTCGTTGTTCGAAGCGCCGTAGATAATCGGACAACCCAAGCGCGGAATAGTGAAAACCCTCTCGATAAGAGATATCAGATCATCGAAACTCAACCACGTTGCCAGCATGCGATGGTTCTTTGGTTCCGGAAAGGACGACCCAATGCGGACCAATGCTGTCTCGATGCCGAACTTCTCAAAGTAAAGCCGTGCGAGAGCTTCTCCGAAAACTTTTGACACGCCATACAGACCATCGGGCCTTACCGGTGCGTTGGCATCAAGCCGCGTTGTCTGTTCGTGAAAGCCA
Organism: Falsiruegeria sp. JB4-1; assembly: GCF_055693495.1. Classification (NCBI taxonomy): domain Bacteria; kingdom Pseudomonadati; phylum Pseudomonadota; class Alphaproteobacteria; order Rhodobacterales; family Roseobacteraceae; genus Falsiruegeria; species Falsiruegeria sp. JB4-1. The sequence goes on along the minus strand of NZ_JBVFTZ010000001.1, from coordinate 615,783 downwards.
ATCGCGTGGTTTGAACTGGCAAAGAAAATCCTCGGCGTAACCGACGATTTACGGGCCGCTTCATAGAGGTTGAAAACACCGTCGATATTGGATTGTTTAATGGTTTCCCAAGGGGCTTCAATTGATTGCCCCCCCATGTGAACAATCCCATCGCACCCCTCGACCATGGCCTCAACCGCATCTTTGTCGCCCAGGTCACAATATACGATTTCTTCGTTTTCACCGGCGGGGCCAACATCCTCGCGCGCGCCAAGGCGAATGGTGGTGGCGAGGCCGTGCAAGCGAGACCGACAAACCGACCCTAGGTTGCCGTCTGCGCCTGTTATCAAAAGTTTGTTTAGCATGTTCTGTATCTCACTTTTTGCAGGCCGCGATCACGTCGCTACAGATTGGAAATCGTAGAGTTCTTCCGCGTTTTCTACGAGAGCGAGGTGACGCGCGCGGTCGTCTGGAAACCAGCTCAGAACCGTGTCGAGCAACGCGGCGTCATTAGGGTAGTCCGAGGTTTTTGTCGCCGAATTGTGAGGGAAATTCGTTCCCCACACAATGCGCTCGGGGGCATGGGCTGCCATGATCCTCGAAACGTTGGCTACGTCCGAATAATGCGGTTCGCCTTCGATGGAGGACTCATAACAACCAGCAAACTTGAACCAGCATCTGCCACCGTCGACAAGGCGTTTGAGCATTGCGACTTCATCGCCATCAGGCGCGAGGCCCCTTAAGAATTTGCCATGGTGGTCCAACACCCATCTGGACCGTAGTTTTGACAGCCTCTCAAAATGGTCCGAAATGTCCGAGCCATCGAACTGAATGGCAATCATCCAACCCGCGGCAAATGCACGGGCGTCAACCTCTTCGAGCTGGTTGAGCCCAACTGCGCCCCCTGGCAGATCCACGATACGCGTCCCAACGACACCTCCATCCTTGAGCAATTCAAGCTCTGTATCAGAGGTTTCACCGTCTATGGCGGCCACGCCGCGCGCCACTTTCCCGACGTCCTTGAGCGCAGCCAGCAAATTCGCATTGTTGGTCTGATGCGCGTTTCCTTGCGTGATGACAAACCGATCAATGCCAAGCCAACCCATGACTTGTCGGTACTCTGATAAGCCAGGCTGGCCCTCTGGCAGACCAGGACCTCCTGGCAGTGCTGGAAACCCGGACAGATAGACGTGAAGATGTGTATCAATGGCGCCTGCAGGCAGCTTGATCTCAGGGGCACGACCAGAGAAGCTGCGTTCGATCATTCGGGATCTCCCATGGCGAACTCTGCCAATGCATCACGATTGATCTCAATACCCAGACCCGGTTTGTTCGGAATTGCGATCACACCGTTTTCATGTTCGATCGGGTGGGTGATTATCGCCTGCCTGAATGGGTTATGCGTCCGATCAAACTCGAAAATCGGTTCGATTGGATTGCGCCGGGGTGGGTCCGGTAGCAGGGCCGAAACGAACTGAAGGCTCGCGGCGATTTGCACTGCCGTTCCCCAAACATGCGGAACAACACGTACGCCATGTAGAGCCGCCATATCGACGACCCGGCGCATCTCTGAAAAACCGCCAGTGCCACACAAGTCTGGCTGCGCGATATCGATGCATCCTGATTCCAGGGGCTCGCGGAACGCGAACCTGCCATGCCAAGTCTCGCCGCCAGCAACCGGAATAGGCTGACCAGCGCGCACGCGGCGATACGCGTCAAGGTGTTCCGGAATGACTGGTTCCTCGAACCAATCGATATCGTACTCTGCCGCCCGGTTGCCCAGAGTGATCGCTTCTTGGACCGAGTACCCGTGATTTGCGTCGATCATCAGACGAGTATCCGCTCCGATCGCTGCACGCACCGCCTTGATGACTGCAAGATCTTCTTCCACCCCAAAGCCAATCTTGATTTTGACTGCGTGGAACCCTGCAGCGACATGGGCTGCGCATTCCTCGGCATTGTCCGAAATACGATCGACCCCGTCGCGCCGGAATGACCCGGTCGCATATGCCTTTACTGTGTCCCGAACACGTCCCCCAAGAAGCACCGAAACCGGAACGCCAAAGTGGTGACCCTTGATGTCCCACAAAGCGACATCAATTCCTGAAAGCGCGGTCATTGTGAGACCGCGCTGCCCTTGGTCTCGTAGAAGATTATACAGGCCTTGCCAGAGAACTTCCGTATCCAGCGGATTGCGGCCAATCAAATAGGGCGCATAGGCCTTTACGATCGCCGCGTTTGGCTGCGCTGGCCCCAAACATTCTCCCCAACCCGTTGTGCCGTCGTCACAGATAATCTCGACCAAAACATGCTGACGTCGCGCGAAACGAGTTGCTGCGCTCTCGAAGGCGGTCTCAAGCTTGTAGTCGAGAAGATGTGTATGGACCTCGGAAATCTTCATTTACGCACCTCCAACTGGGCCGCGTCCCGAGCCAGGGTCTCGATACCCGCCCAATCGGTCGCTGCGATAAGATCTTTGGGCGCCACCCAACTGCCTCCAGCGCAAACCACGTTCTGCTGCGCCAGATATGAGCCTGCATTGGCCGTGCTGACCCCACCCGTAGGACAGAAGGAAACCTGCGGCAAAGGCGCGCCAATAGCCTTGAGTGCCGATACCCCGCCCGAGGCCTCGGCTGGAAAGAACTTGAGCATATCATAGCCGCGCGCCAAAAGACGCATCGCCTCAGACGCAGTCGCGGCCCCGGGCAGGAGCGGCAATCCTTCGGCTTCACAAGCCGCCAGCAGTTCATCGGTTGCCCCCGGAGAGACACCGAAGGTAGCGCCAGCTTCTTTGGCAGCCCGAACATCTTCGGGGGTTATCAGTGTGCCAGCCCCGACATGCCCACCTGGGACGCCGCTCATGACCCGAATAACCTCGAGAGCGGCAGGGGTGCGCAACGTGACCTCCAGCGTGGGTAAACCGCCTGCGATAAGCGCTTCGGCCAATGGTCGGGCTGTTGTGACATCATCAACCACCAAAACCGGCACAATTGGCGCGAGTGCACAGATTTCTCGGGCCCGTAAACTCGCTGCCTTTGGAGAAATAGTCATCTGGATAAGCTATCCTTTTGGTGGGTGAGCCCTGAGGCGAAATGCGTTCGTCCCAGTATTGGACAATAGGTGATCGCGATTCAGACGTCAGTCAGAGAGCCGTGCGCGCCAGACCTCAAATCGTTCAAGAACGTCTGGGTCGGTTGCAGGATAAAGTCCGATTACGGGGGTGTTTTTTCGCACCTCTTCCAAAACAAAGCGTTCGAAAAGCTCCATTGGGCCTGCCTCGATCGCAATGTCATCGGCAAGATGACGTGGGATAATCATGACACCATCGCTGTCACCCAGAACGATGTCACCGGGATAGACCGCCACACCGCCACACCCGATTGGCAATCCGATATCAACCGCATGATGCTTCGTAAGGTTGGTTGGGGCAGACGGTTTCGCAGCAAAGACTGGCATCTCAAGTGCGGCGGTACCGTCGGCGTCACGAATGCCACCATCCGTGACAACGCCCGCTGCTCCACGCATTTCCAGTCGCGTCAAAAGGATCGAACCGGCCGAGGCCGCCGAGGCATCCTGCCGACAATCCATGACCAATACCGCGCCTTCCGGACATGTCTCCACGGCCACGCGCTGCGGGTGATCTGGCTCACGAAACGCCTCGATCGGGTCGGTATCAGGTCGCGTCGGAATGTAGCGCAGCGTAAAGGCCGGGCCGACAAGGGTGGGCTTGCCCTTGCCCAATGGGGCAACGCCTTGAACATAGGCGTTTTGATAACCGCGTTTGTAAAGCAGCGTGGCCACGGTTGCCGTGCTGACCTTTGACAAGCGATCAAGCGTATCGGGATGCAGTTTGATCGTTTCGGCAGGCTGAGGGTTCGGCATGGGCTGGATCCTTCTGCTAAGGCTGTGGGCAACTGTCGAGCAGGCTTTGGTTGACGGGAACAAGGGCACCTTTGCCTTGCACGACATGCCCCGCCAGTTTGCACGCCAGCGCTATGCTGTCAGGCAAGGGTGTGTCTGATGCCAGCCCCGCCAGAATGCCAGCGTTGAAACTGTCACCGGCCGCAGTCGTATCCACAACCGAGGCCAGAGGCGGAACATGGACAGAGCCCTCTGCGTCACGGGTACGATAAAGGACCGTTTCTGCGCCATTCTTGACAACGGTCGTATCCGCACCCGCGCTTGCATAGCGCTGCAAAGTGGCGGCAGGGTCCATGTCACTGAACCAACGTGCCTCGTCTTCGAACGATGGCAAGGCGATATCGCTAACGGCCGCCGCCTGCATGATAGTATCGGTCATCTCGGACGGGCTGTCCCAAAGATGCGGGCGTAGATTAGGATCAAAGGCAATCCGTTTTCCATCGCGCCGCGCCGACCGAGCAGCGTCGAGTAAGGTGGCGCGCCCTTCAGGATCCAAGATTGCCAGAGTGATGCCCGAGAAATAGATGAGATCTGATTGCGTCATGGCATGGGCGAGTGCTTGCTTGTCTTGCGCCAACAGACGTGCGGCTGACTGACCGCGCCAATAGGTGAAACTGCGTTCCCCGTTGTCCAGCGTGATAAGATACAACCCCACAGAACGGTTTGGCACGATCCGCACCTGCTGGGTATCCACCCCACTTTCGCGCATGGCACCCAGCATCCGGGACGAGATGGCGTCGTCTCCGACGGCGGTAAAATAGGACAAGGGCGTTTCGGGTGTGAGTTGGGCCAGATACCAAGCTGTATTGAACGTGTCTCCGGCGAACCCCATCTGATAGGTGCTTGGCGCGTCAGTAGGGGCCATTTCGGCCATACATTCACCAATCGAGAGAATACGCATAGTCCGGTGTCCAGTACTTTGAAGGTTGACGAACAGTAGCGTTTGACACTTACGCCAACTGTGCTGCTGCGATCACGAGAACAGCATCCCACCATTGATATCAACATTGGTCCCGGTCAGATAGGCCGAGTCCTCGCTTGCCAGAAACGCCACGAGGTTCGCAACATCCTGAGACTGGCCTTGCCGCTTGAGCGGCGCAGCAGCTTCTAGCCCGCGACGGCCTGCATCAGGAGTATGGATGTTATGGAAATCCGTGTCGATCATGCCCGGGCAGATTGCATTGACACGGATATCGGGGCCCAGTTCCTTTGCAAGACTACGGGTGAACGTCATGACTCCGCCTTTTGACGTTGCATAAGCCGACGCACCCGGGCCACCACCGTCGCGACCCGCCTGACTGGCGATGTTTACAATGGCTCCGGATTTCATATGCAGCAGTGCCGCTTTGACCATAAGAAACGTGCTGGTCAGGTTGAGATCCATGACAGCCTGCCAATGCTCAAGCGACATCTCGGTGATTTTCTTGCGCGCGATCAAACCTCCGGCATTGTTCACCAGTATGTCCAGGCTGCCATAGGTATCGACCGTCTTGGCGATCAATGCATCGACCTCTTCGGGTTTGTTCAGGTCGCCTTGCATTGCAAACGCCTGTCCACCGATCTTTTTGATCTCAGACACGGTTTCCTCGGCGCCAGCACTGCTGGCGAAGTAGTTCACCGCTACATTCACCCCTTCGGAGGCGAGCTTGACAGCGCAGGCGCGTCCGATATCGCGGCCACCACCAGTGACAATTGCGGTCTTTCCCTGAAGTCTCATGGTTGTTCTTTCCCATTCAATTGGTGCTGCTACGCGTGACTGATGAATCTGACGCTAAAGCTTGGCAAAGTAGTCGAAGATTTCCGGCACGTTGCCATCGCCCATGCCTGCGTCCGCGGCGGCCTGAAGGTTGTTCGCGGTTCCTTCAGCGATCTCGGCACGCGTGCCCACGTCCTCGGCCAGCTTCAGGAAGTAGCCAAGATCCTTTTTGGCGTTGTTAATCGAAAACCCCAAATCGCTGACACCATCCACAGCGTAGTTCTTACAAAACTGCATAAAGGGGGAATTGGACGGTCCGGCTGACATGATGTCAAAAAGCTGCTGTTTGTTTACCCCTGAGCGTTCAGCCACAGCAAAGGCTTGGCTCATGGTGCAAGCCGTCGTCATACCCATAAAGTTGTTGATGAGCTTGGTCACGTGGCCCGCACCCAGCTCGCCGAGGTGAAAGACATTTTCACCCAGGACATCCAGGACAGGTTTCACCTTCTCATAGGTGGCCATATCCCCAGCTGCCATGATGTTCAGTAAACCATCCTTGGCGTGTGCGGGCGTGCGTCCCAATGGCGCGTCAATCATACCAGCACCTTTTGCGGCCAAGTCTGCACCGATCTTGCGAGTGGACGCCGGGATCGAGGTGCCAAAGTCAATGACCACAGCACCGTCCTTGATGCCCGCCAGAATGCCATCATCGCCGTAGATCAGGCTTTCGACGACGTCCGATGTCGTTACACAAAGCATCACGATATCGCTGTTTTCAGCTAGCTCTCGTGGCGTTGTGACTTCGACAGCACCGCGGTTGACCGTAGCTGCGACAGCTTCCTTGTTTCGACCCATGACAACCAGGTCAAAACTGTTGTTTTGCAGGCACTCGGCCATGTTGCCGCCCATAAGACCGAGGCCGATGAAACCGATGACGGGTTTTGTCATATCTGACTCCTTAAACTCTTTCCAATTGGGCTTCGCAGAGCGTCGTGACCCCTGCCTGAGCGACTTCAAGATCCTGGGCTGGTGAGCCCGAGCTCACTCCGATCCCGCCAACCACCTGGCCTTCGACCGTCACGGGAAGGCCCCCTGCTACGGTCACCATTCTTCCGCCCAGCGTTGAGGATATTCCGTGTGCGGCCATGCCAGGCTGATTTGCTTCAGCAAGAGCATCGGTTCCTTTTTGGATACCGGTTGCAGTGAAGCTCTTGTCGATGGCCAAATTGATGCTTGTGATCTTGCCACCATCCATCCGTTCAAACGCGATGAGGTTGCCGCTTTCGTCTGTGACGGCAATACACATGGGTACGCCGATTTCCTGCGCTTTGGCTCGCGCTCCTGCGATCAACTTGCCCGCGTCATCGATGTCCAGGCGCTTTATTGTCAGCATCGCCTCATTCTCCTTTGATTTACGGGCCAATGATCAGGTTCGGCAGTGTCAGGGATATTGCCGGTACAAAAGTGATCAGCATGAGCGCGGCAAAGATGGCGAGGTAGAAAGGCCAGATCGTTTTGACCGCTTTCTCCATCGGTAGCTTTCCAACGGCGCACCCCACAAATAGGCAGGTCCCGACCGGTGGCGTGCAAAGACCAAGGCCGAGGTTCACCAAAAGGATCATGCCGAACTGGAGCGGGTCGATACCCAGCATGTTCATCACTGGCAGGAAAATCGGTGTGCAGATCAGGATCAACGCGGCCATGTCCATGATCATTCCCAAGAGCAACAGCACAGCGTTGATCATCAACAAGATCAGGATTGGGTTTTCTGTGATACCCAACAGGAATTCGACAGTTTTTGTCGGCACCCGGTTGAACGTCAGCATATAGGCAAAAGCACCGGCACAGGCGATCAGGATCATCACCATAGAAGTTGTGCGCACCGAAGAGATAACGGCGGTTTTGAAGTTTTCCCAGGACAGGCTGCGATAGACAACAAGCGTCACGACAAAAGCATACATTGCCCCGAACGCACCGGATTCAGTCACTGTAAAGACGCCTGACAAGACCCCTCCAACAATGATCACGGCCGTCAACAAGCCTGGGATCGACCCTACAAAGGCGATGGCCAGTGCGGTCCAACCCGGAAATTGTTCGGCCTGATAGCCGCGTTTGACCGCCACGACATAGGCGGCAATCGCAAGGCAGCAACACATTAGGACACCAGGCACAACACCAGCCAGGAACAGTTTTGAGATTGAAACCGCGCCGCCTGTTGCAAGGGCGAAGATGATCATGTTGTGGCTGGGCGGAATGATGATCCCGGCAATTGATGACGTCACTGTAACGTTCACCGCATAGTCGGCATCATAACCTTTGTCTTTCATCACTGGGATCAGGATCGACCCAAGAGCCGAGATATCGGCAATCGCTGATCCGGAAATGCCACCAAACAACATCGACGAAAAGACATTGACGATACCCAGCCCACCGCGCACCGCGCCTACGGCGGCTTGCGCAAACCGAACCAACCGGATCGCGATACCACCGTGAAACATCAGCTCGCCCGCAAAGATGAAAAACGGGATCGCCATTAGGGAAAAGACGTTGATGCCCGACACGATACGCTGGAAGCCAACAAACAGTGGCAATCCTTCAAACCAGAAGGCGGACAATGCAGCGATACCAAGGGCGTAGGCCACCGGGGCACCGATGATGACACAAAGGGCAAAAACCCCCAACAAAATCATGAGTCCCATGACTATCCCTGATCTATGTTGTCTTGGCGTTCATCTCGGCCCAAAAACAGGCGGATCAGATGGCCAGTGGAAAAAAGGAACACCAACGCGCCGCTGATTGTCAGTGGCAAGGAGCGCAAACCCTCTGACCATTGGATGAGGGGGATCAGGGTGTTCCATTTGAATTTGGTCAACTCGATTCCGTACCAAAACATCATGCCACCGAACCCTGCCATCAGGACATCAGAGACCACGACGAAAACTGTTCGTACGGAGGGCGGGACGATATTTCGAAACACGACAACAGAAAGGTGTGTGTGATTGTGCACGCCCGCAGCCGCACCAAGGAACGCGATGACCATGACCAACAGCAGTGAAACCTGCTCGACCCAAGTGGGCGTGTTGTTCAGAACGTAGCGCCCGAACACCAGCCAAGCAAAGATCGCAGTCATAACAACAATGGCGACGCCAGACAGCAACATGCAAACTCGTGCGAGCAGATCAAGAAGCCGGTCCATGTTGCGCATGGCGGCAGGTGGGGTATCGGGCTCGTGCATTGGGTTTCCTCTGAGACAAAACGCCCGGCATCCAGTTGGTGGAGCCGGGCGCTCAAAGTTGAACTGTTAAGACAACTTATTCAGTGGCTTGCGCCATTTCTACCAATGCTTTCATGTCCGGATTTGCAGCCAGGTAGTCTGCATAAACCGAATCCATCGCGGACTGGAATGGCCCCTTGTCCGCGATTTCATTAACCGCAATGCCTGCTGCTTCAACATCCTTGCGCGCTTGATCAGAGCCAACAGCCCACAGCTCACGCTGGACCAACGCAGCTTCTTCCGCTGCACCACGCACGGCGGCTTGCAACTCAGGAGACAGCGCGTTGAATTTGGCCGTGTTCACGCAGATACACTCGGGGATGATCAGATGCTCGGACAATGAATAGTGGGTTGTCACTTCATAGTGACCGACATTCTTGAACGACGGGAAGTTGTTTTCTGCACCATCAACCACACCGGTTTTCAGCGCTTGCTGAACTTCGGAGAACGCCATTGGAGACGGGTTCCCGCCCATAGCTGAAATCATCGATGTATAAAGATCGTTGTTCATCACGCGGATTTTCAGACCTTCGACATCTGCGGGCGTGTTGATCGGCTTTTGGCTGTAGAAGGAACGCGCACCAGCATCAAACCATGCTAGCGGCAGGACGCCTGCTTCACCCATTGCAGCGGAAACAACCTCACCGGCCTCGCCGTCCAGCACGCGGAACATATGCGGCACACTTTTGAAGATGAAAGGAAGCGAAACAAGGTTGGCTTCTTTCACCATTGGGCCAATGGGACCGAGATTGAAGTTACCGACCTCGATTGCGCCGATGCGAACCTGTTCTAGGGCATCCGGTTGGGAACCAAGAACACCACCGTGGAACACATCGACGGTAACCTCACCGTCTGTAGCAGCGTCAACCAGTTCGGCAAACTTGTCCATCGCAGCCGTGTTGGGATGGCCGTCGTTGTGGATGTTCCAGGCGCGCCAGTTTTCGGCTGAAGCTGACGTTGCAATGAGCGCCACAGCGGTCGCAGTCGCAAAGAACGATTTCGTGAAAGTCATGGGTTCTCCTCCCCGTTTAATTTTGGACAGGATTTGGCTTTCATGGAATTTCAGAGACCGTAAGCCACGTAGCTTTCGATTTCCCCCAAGAACCAGAATCGCTGCTGTCCCTAAAAGGACACTAGTATCCAAGTTCTGTCAACAGTAGGCATCTAGTATGTCAGATTGCTTGACAGTCGAAGGCGCAAGGCATTTGATAGGTGACAGGCATACATTGGTTCACTAAAGCAGAAACCAAGATAATGTTTTATTGGTTTCAACACCTTAGCGGTGAATCGGCAAACTGAAACCCGACCAAGATAGAGGGCGCAAGCAACACACCGTGGAAGATATTGTCAGACGAACCACAACCGATGCGGTCTATGAAGCGCTACACGACGAGATCGTTTCGCTTGAAATTCTTCCCGGTACAAAGCTATCCGAAACAGAGGTAGCTAGGCCGATTCGGCGTATCACGCCAACCTGTTCGCAACGCATTCACAAGGCTCGGCAACGAAGATCTTCTCTTAATACGACCACAAAAGGCGACCGTAGTTCGAGGATTTTCCATGGAGCGTGTGGCTCTCGCGCGACTGGTTAGAATGGCGGTGGAGCTAGAGATCGTCCATCGAGCGATGGAAGTTTGGGACGCAACTCGTGAAGCAAAACTTGCAGAAAATCTTGCTTTACAAGAGCAGGCGATCAGTGACGGTGATCTATCGGCGTTTCACGCGCTGGACTATGATTTCCACAAACTGATCTACGTGCTCAGCGGCAATCCGATGGCATTTGATGTGATGCTGGAATCAAAGCAAAAGGTTGACCGGCTTTGTATGCTCAGCCTTGAAAAGGGCAGTGCCGCAGACGCCATCCTCGCCGATCACCGAGAGATTGCAGAGGCCATGGCGACAGGAGACCATGATCAAGCGCAAGCCTCTGTCAGGAAACACCTGTCCCGCCTCGACGAAACCATCGACTTCATTCACAAGACGCACCCTGGCTACTTCGAGTAACCGGGGCCAAGCGCTCTGGTGGTCTTAGGCCGTTCCTCGTTCCGGACGGTCATTATCAATATTGAATTTCATTCCGTCCAAAAGCTCTTCCAAATCTGGACGTGCCGCAGGGCCGTTTGAGATATCGACCAGCATCAGCGTCCCATTCGGACGGATGCCAAACGCGCCAGGTTCGGCGAACAGACCCGTCGTTTCTGCATCGGATAGAGGTGATGATACATAAAGACCAAGCGAGCGCATTTGCGCTTCGGTCATTCCATAGCAAAGATCAAAATCCCAACCGAATTCTGCTTTATCTGCCGCAGCTTTTTCTTTGGTGTCGGCAGAGACGACAACAACGTCCATAACGTCAGCCCATGCTAAGCAGAGCCGCATTCAACTTGTTCAAGAAGCGCTTGCAGCGCGGACAATGCTTGCCTCGATAGACAAACAGCATGGTCCAGCGGTCTTTTTGTTGACCGATCGTAACCTTGTCCTCAGACCCAAGCTTTGAAAAACTCATTTGCTCGATTTGCGCGCCGACATTTGGTTTGGCTGAGGTCATGAGTCGTTCCTTTGTTCTATTTACAATGGCTTTGTGCGGATACCGTTAGCTTAGTTCATGTCACGTCAAGGCAATGATTGAAACCAAGATCGCGATATCATTGGGTGCTTGAAAAGCACGGCGCACAAGTTTTGCCATTTGCCACTCAAAGGTTATCCGTCAAGCTGAAACCATCGCACAGCGGCAATTACCCTTCTGTTTAATAGATACAGGCAAAAGCCGTATGCGTAAGCGGATTGCACACTCTAAACTGCTTTAGGTTGCAACGTGCGAAACTTCCCTGTCTGGCGAATAGATGTCGAGAATATTCCAATGCCCGGTTGTTGGTGTCGGGTTGTTGATCATTGGGACGTCAAGAACGGTTGGTTTGCCGCTGGCGATCGCTGCTTCCAATGCGGGTAACAATTCATCAGCAGCGCTGAGCCTGTGCCCTTCTGCACCATAAGCTCGTGCAATGTCTGCATAACCCGGCCCGTTTGCAGGAGCTGCCGCTGATCCAGGGAACGTAGTCCCGTATGTCAGACCGTAGTGAGCCTTTTGCAAACCCGCGATAGTGCCGAAGGCGTTGTTGTTCATAACCAGCCAGATGATGCCCAGATCAAGCTCCACGGCCGTTGCCAGCATCGACGGGTTTTGGCCGAAACCACCATCGCCAACCAGGCTGATCACCACACGGTCCGGCGCCGCCAGTTTTGCTCCGATCGCTCCCGGCGGGCCGAAGCCCATCGTCGCGAACCCGCCCGGGGTCAATATTGAACCGGGGGTCAGGATATCGAATTGCTGTCCGACACCGTTCTTGTTCCACCCAACGTCCGTGGTGATGATGGCATCCTCAGGCAGTGCCCTGCGAGTATCTGCCAAAATACGCTCGGGCATCATCGGAAAGGCCGAAGAGGTCGCCATTTCCAGGTTGCGCGCTTTGAATTCTGTCCGGAAATCCGTGATCTGCTGTTCCAGCGCGGGGCGCTTAAAGCCGTCTGGATACATCTCGCGGGCAACCCGGTTGAGGACACGTAACGCGGCCTTGGCGTCAGCAACGACTCCGATCTCGGTGGGATAGTTCCGACCGATCTCCTGCGGCTCGATGTCGATATGAATGACCTTCGATCCGGGAATGTTGAACGTGTAGCCAGGGTACCAACTTGAACAATCAGCCTCTTTGAACCGAGTGCCCACGGCAAAGATGTAGTCCGCTTTCAAGCAGGACTTGTTGACCAATTCAGTGCCCCAAAATCCGGTCATTCCCAACACAAGCGGATGGTCGTCTCGCAACGCACCTTTACCCATCAGGGAATGCGCGACTGGCAGGCCCATAAGTTCAACAAATTCTCGCAACTCCTCGCTGGCCTGTGCCAGAAGAATTCCACCTCCGACATAAGCGACTGGGTTTTCAGCTTTAGCCAACGCTTCGACAATCTCTCCCGCTGTCTCGTCATCAATCGACGGTTTCTTGAGCGCGCGTGTGTTGTCGCGAATTCGGTCGAAACTGTCCGAGGGGATCACCTCTGAAAAGATGTCCATGGGGACATTGACCAGTACCGGCCCGGGCTGGCCGCTTTCAGCGAGATGAAACGCCTTTTCCAGAATCTCGGCCATCAGGTCTGCCCGATCTACGCGCCATGCACGTTTGACAAAGGGGCGATAAATCTCCCACTGGGCTGCGTCCGCGTGGAGGTTCACTTCCTGATGCGGATGTTTGCCGTAGTAATGCGTAGGAATATCGCCCGCGATCACCACCATCGGGATACAGTCCAGCGCGGCGTTGGCGACCCCGGTGGCGCAATTGGTCAGCCCCGGGGAGAGATGGGACAGCACCACCGAGGCCTTGCTCGTTACGCGCGCATACGCGTCTGCTGCGTGACTGGCAATTTGTTCGTGCCGCACGGTTACGAAATCAATCGAGCTTTCGGCCAGCGCGGCAAGCACCGCAATATTCGTATGGCCACAAAGGCCAAATACATGCTTGACCTCGCGACGTTCGAGAAAGTCAACGATGTGTTCAGCAACGGTTTTGCCTTCCAGTTTCGCTCCGTCCATCACGCGACCTCCTGTCCGTAGAACTCACCGAACAGCTCCAGCTCCGAGGGGCGATCCTCAGGCGTAGGACGGCTGACCCAAGTGTAGTTCATCATATGTTTCATGGTGACGTTTTCATTGGTGATGTTGCCGCCCCAGATGCCGCAACCGAGGCTGCTGGTCATGGGCATGCCATTGGTCCAAGCCCCTGCATTTGCCTTGGATTGTGGCTGCCGCACCATCATACGACTGACCGGAGCCAGACGCGCGAGCCGATCAATGTGATCGTCGTTGTGGCTGTAAATCCCGCAAGAATGGCCTTTACCTCCGGTGTTGTAGATCTGGCTGACTGTTTCCAGCGCATCATCGAACGTGTCGAAGTGATAAAGCGCCATCAATGTGGTCAATTTCTCCTTGGAGAACTTGTGCTCGGGGCCGATTTGCCCCTGATTTTCAACCATCAGGAACTTGCGATCTTCGGGGATCGAGAACCCGGCGACCTTGGCCGTTTGCTGAGGCGGACAGGCGATGGTCGGGAAGGTGCGGTTGCCCTTCTCATCCCACATTGCAGCTTCGAGCATAGCCTTCTCTTCATCTGAGCAGAGGTATCCGCCTTCGGCCTCAAGTGCCTTGACCATGTCGTCGTAAACTGAGCTCTGGATGATGATATTGCCGTCAGCCGAACAGCCAGACCCAAAATCAGACGTCTTTGAAATTCGGGTGTTCTGAGCGGCGATGTCCAGATCGGCGGTCTCATCGATGACAATGGAAGAATTGCCCGCGCCGACGCCATAGGCTGGACGCCCGGAGCTATAGGCCGCTTTGACCATGGGCTTGCCACCCGTCGCCAGCGTCAGGTCACAAATCTCCATCAGATGTTGCGTCAATGGGATCGATGGTTTGCGAATGGATTGAAACAAGTCCTCGGGGGCGCCGCAGCGGCTCGACAAGCTGCACGCATGACCTCAACCATTTCATACGTGGTAAGGGCGGTTCGCGGATGCGGGCTGAAAATCACGGCATTCCGGGCGTTCGCGGCGGAGACACCGGTCACCGGTGGTGTCATCGCCGGGTTGGTCATGGGGATCAGAGACGCGATCACACCGGCAGGTTTGGCATATTTAACCAGCCCTTTTTCTTCATCCACCTCGACGATACCGGTCGATGGAGTGCGCAGGACATCACGCAGTACCATGTGAATCTTGAATCGCTTCGCGGGACGCCCTTCGCGATCTCCGATGCCACTTTCGTCGACACCTTGCTGAGCCAGACGCGTGAAGGTTTTCTCGTTCCCAGCATACCACGCGATGGCCTGAGACAGGCGGTCCAGCCTGCCCTGATCCCAATCTTCGATTTCGGCCATGGCAGCGCGGGCGCGTGCCAGCATATCGGCCGCGAGTTGTCGGTCGTTTTCAGTGAGCTCTTTGCCCATGATGATCCTCTTGGTGTTTTGGAATTGCTGCATCGGGCATACGACGCTGAGATCGCGCCGCGCCGAATGTCTGCTTGGCGTGGCTAAGACAGCGACGCGCGTGTTCTTCATACCCCAACTCGGCAACGCGGCTTTGGTTGGGCAGTTCGATGGAATAGTCGACGGGCGGCATCCGTTCGATGATGCCGGTGAAATCGATCCATCCCTCACCGGGATATAGCCGCGCATCGCGGGCCAGTTGGATCATGCCCTCACGCGTATCGGCGATGCCGGGCAGACAATCAGAGATATGCAGGAAGTGAAACAGGTCCGAGGGGACGTGCAAAAGCTCTCCAAGATCAACGCGGCTAAGGTGCAGATAAAGCGTATCGACCAGAATACCGCCATTCGGCTGATCAGAGGCGCGGACAATATCCAGTGCTTCATCCAGAGTGCGCAAGCGAGAGAAGCTTGGGAACTCCAGGTCCACTGTTATCCCGTAGGTCGCCGCCAGTTCGCAGGTTTCAGAATAGACGTCGATCAGGAAGTCACGATCATCGCGGGTGTTGGTCCACGCGCTCATGATCATGCGTTTGGCGCCGAGTTCCCCGCCAATCTCCAGAGAGGGCTCAAAACTGCGCGGATCGACATCTTCCGTGATGCGCGCAAGCTCGACATCAAGGACTTTCAAGCCGGTAGTAGAGAGAGCAGTTTTGGTGGCCTGAACCTGTGCCTTGTCGATAGGAGATTGAGTGAATTCACCGGGCACATGCATCGGAATAAACCGAGGGCTGACGGCATCGTAACCGGCCCGCGCGGCGATATAGACCAGCTCGGGCGGCGTGCAGCCAATCAGCGTCAGGTGCGCCAAGGAATAGAGAGAGGGGCTTGCGCCAGTCTCTTCGGGTTTCACCATGAACGACAGCTCCACGTGTCTGCGAATCTTAGTTTCATCACACGTAATAAAAAATATATGATATTTTTTAAAATATCAACTTTTTTGTATTGAACAGGAAATGAAAACGCCCGGGCAATTGCCCGGGCGTGCTTAACCTTTGTGTTGGCAGAGCCTTAGAGAGTGACCCAGTCCCCTCCGAACTGGTGAGAGCGCACTGAGGCGTCAATGAATCGAACACCGTCTGCGCCTTGTTCGACACCGGGATAAGTAAGCCAATCGGCCGGAACGGTGATGCCATCCCGACGCGCGGCTACGGCCACGGCAAATTCCGTATAGAGGTTGGCCCAGGCTTCGATAATCCCCTCAGGGAAGCCGCGCGCGGTACGGATCAGACGTTCTGCGCCGGGGCCGATGCCATGCCCGTGACCTCGGCTGATGATACGATCCGGTTCACCGAACCGATTGAACTTCAGCTGCTCAGAATACTCCAGGTCCCACTCGAGACCGCCTTCGCTGCCGAACATCCGCAACCGCAACCCTCCCCGATTTCCGGGGGCAAGGCGTGTTGCCATCAAGGTTCCGGGGACTTCATTTTGGTAGCGGGTGAACATGAACACCGTGTCTTCCAAAGGCTTCGGCGCGCCGCATACATGGAACTCGGCCCTCAGGTCGGTCATCGGCAGGCCCGAGACAAAACTGGCAAGATGCGCGGCGTGGGTGCCGATATCGCCGACACAGCTGGTCGGACCAGAAATCTTTGGGTCCAGCCGCCATTTGACATGGGGCGCATCAGCCACATCGTCGGGTGTCATCCAGTCTTGCATGAACTCGACGTGGATCTGGTTGATTTTACCGATGCCGCCTTCCGCCACGATTTGTTTGGCCTGACGGATTACCGGAAAACACGACATTGCATAACCGACAGCAAAGACCTGCCCCGTGCGCGCGGTAACCTCCTCAAGCCCCTCGGCCTCGGCCACTTCATTGGTCAGGGGCTTGTCGCAAAGCACGTCAATACCCGCCTCCAGAAACGCTTTGGCCGCTTCGAAATGAACATGGTTCGGGGTAGTGATCATGACAGCATCTACGCCATCCGGGCGCGCCGCCTCGGCCTTTGCCATCTCGTCGAATGACGCATAGCACCTGTCTGCTGGCAGATACCACTCGACCCCACGCGCCTTGCTGCGCGCAGCATCAGAACTGAGCGCGCCTGCGGTGACCTCCCACCGATCGGTCATCCGCGCAGCTGTTGCTTGCGTGACAGAGATCCGTCCTCCGCCAACAACGCCCAATCTCAAACGGCGAGACAAGCGAGGGAAAGGACCATCAAAGTTCAGGTTTTCGGGTAAAAGTCTCTCAGCCATTCTGAACCTCCATTTCCGGGGCCCGCGCGCCTTCCGGCAGTATTTCGACAGCCATGAAGATGCTGGGGGTAATCGTCTCGTATTGATGCCAGGGATAGTTGCCTTCGGCGTCATACATAGGTTTGTGGGTCGTGCCCGGGGCCATGAATTCTTCGAGATAAAGGGTCTTAACGTCCCGTTCTCGGCATTGCTGCATTTTGCCAAAGCCTACGATTTGCGTATGCACTTCGCGAAACCCCGGCACCGGGCAGAACGGATGATCTTTGTGCAATCCGACATTCAACGGCACCGAGCCCGAGTGGTACATGGTCAGTCCAACGTTACCCACGAAGACCTTTGGCGACATGTAGTGGCTGACACCACGCAGACGCTCTTCTTGGCGGACATCAAAAGCGGATGGCCACGTATCTTTCACCCATTCAAACAACTCGTTGTCATCGTCATGGGCGTCGAAACCGTGGACAATTACTGCGCGTTCCACACCTTTGAGTGAGCTATCTTGAACGATAACAGACGAAAGCGGCGCAACGGCCTGATCCTCGACCGAGAGATCCAGTTGCCCGAGATTAAGAACAATTGCACGACCCTCGACAGATAATCTGCCTTCATCTGTGATGTGCTGGACGCGAAAGAATGGCTGAGCAAAGTCGAGCGTCTCAATCGGCATGGACCAACTCCTTCCGTTCATTCATTAGGAAATCGGCCGACAAAGGCTCGGGTGTTTCACAGCAGCTTTCTATCGTCTGATAGGCGCCGAATTTCGGCGCCCGTTCGATCGCGTCCATGACCTCAAAAACGTGGTAGGCAAGCGCTCCACTAGCACGCGGTTGGCGTCCTTCTTGTGCCGCCAAGGCCAGATCCAAAAGGCCGAGCCCGCGGCTATCTTCATTAAACTCGTGTTTGTTTTCGACCACCTGCCAGTCTTCACGACCGGTTGGACGAGGTTGATGAGACCAGCGCGAGGTGTCCCGCGTTTTCAGCCAGACATCCCCCTGAAAAATGTTAGCTCCATGAACCGGGTCAGGGTCAGGGATGCTGATGGTGCCGTTTTCACCGTAGATCTCGAACCGCGGAGTTTCGCTGTCCCACACGTCGAAGCTCATGGTCATCGATCCTATAGCTCCAGATGCGAACTGCAGCAGGCTTAGGGAGTGAGTGTCGACCTCGACATCCATCCATTCGCCATTGCGCGGGCCGTTTTCGATCATCCTTTTGTCAAATGTCCGCCGTGCCATTCCGGCGACACGGTCAACGGGACCAAGGCAGCAAATCATGGCGGTTAGATAATATGGCCCAAGGTCCAGCAATGGCCCACCACCCGCCTGATAGTAGAAATCCGGGTTTGGATGATGGCGTTCCGTCCCGTGCGTTCCGACATGGGCAAAAACACCTGTCGGCTTTCCAATAGCACCTTCATCAATCAAGCGCCGAACGGTCTGCCAGCGACCGCCCAGAAACGTGTCAGGCGCGCAGCCAACCAGTAACCCCTTTTCGGAGGCTGTGTGTAGGATCGCCTTGCCATCCGATCGGTTCATGACCAGTGGCTTTTCGGAATAAACGTGCTTGCCCGCCTCCAACGCGCGCAAACTGATTTCCGCATGCGCCGCCGGAATTGTCAGATTCAGAACGCAATCAATCGTCGGATCGTCAAAGACTTCATCTGGCGTGCAGGCCTTGGCGATACCGTGTTGATCCGCTTTGGCGCGGCTTTCCGAAGGTTCAAGGCTTGCGCAAGCTACAACCTCGACGTTCGAAAATTTGGATAGTGTTTTTAGATAGATATCGCTGATACGACCACAGCCTATAAGGCCGACCCGGAAGGATTTCGATGTCTCACGTGTCATCATTCCTGTCTTCGTAGAGGGGTAAGTAATTCGGGGGCATCGGCCCTTTGTTCCGACCGCCCTGGTTCATCTGCTCCCAAGCGTGGGCGAGTATTCCGACCGAGCGGGACAAGCAGAACAACCCGCGCGACAAGGGCGCAGGAAAGCCAAGTTCACAGAAGATCACGGCTGTCGCACCGTCGATATTCATGGCA
This sequence comes from Falsiruegeria sp. JB4-1, assembly GCF_055693495.1. Lineage (NCBI taxonomy): Bacteria > Pseudomonadati > Pseudomonadota > Alphaproteobacteria > Rhodobacterales > Roseobacteraceae > Falsiruegeria > Falsiruegeria sp. JB4-1. The sequence continues at coordinate 596,638 of NZ_JBVFTZ010000001.1, read as the reverse complement.
ATTGGCCGACCGCCGCGTTGACGACCGAGTTCGGCCTGAACCTCTTCTCCGATATCGGCAAACCGGCCAGAAACTGTACCTTCTGTCGCCGCATCACGAACAAGTTGCATCAATCGAGGCGCACGCGGGTCGACGGGTTTGTGGAACCTGTGACCAAAGCCCGAGACAATCTTGCCATAGGTCTCGCGCCAGCTGTCTAGACCACCCTTCACAGCGTCATTCAGCGAAGCTCCCGCATCCATGCGGGCCGCGACATCATAGTACAGCTCTGCACACTGCTCTCCTGCCCCGCCGTGCACGTCGCCCAGCATGTTCACCGCAGTCGCCATCGCATTATTGAGACCTACCCCGCAGGTGGCAGCCATACGCGCAGCCGCAATCGAGGGGGCCTGCGGACCGTGATCCACGCCTGCGACCAAAGCAGCCTCGAGCAGGCGCGCTTGAGCGTCGCTGGGCAGATCGCCCCGCACCATCAGCCAGATCATCTGCGGGAAAGATACGTTTCCGATCAGGTCCTCTATGGCGTTGCCACGAAACGCGATCTGGCCAGGCTTCATGTCGATGATGGAAGTGCGCCACCATTGGCGAACGGCGCGCTCATCCATTGTCATTTTTTCATCCAGCACGGTCATTGAGCCTGCACCTCTTTGAGTGTCTGGGTTTTGCTTTGCGCGGCGAGGCGAATGGGCGCGTTACGCGCGCCATAACCGGCATAGCCCATGCGGCGTTCAACAATTTCAAAGAAAAAGCCGTTAAAGATAGGGCGACTGTAGATCTGAAAGTACTCGGCTCCCGCCGCCTGGTCGTAGAGAATGTTGCCTCGGCGCAGTTTGGCGATCAAATCGTCATCCAATTCAAAAACCGCTTGCAGATCAGCGTAGTAGTTTTCTGGGATGGGCAGGCTGGGAAAGCCGGATTTGAGCAATTGAGCTGAGGTTTCAAATATGTCGTCCGACTGGAAGGCGATGTGCTGAACACCGGCACCAAAACCGTCTTCAAGGAATGAAGCCGCCAGTGTTCGACGCCCTACTGCACCATTCAGGTTTAAACGCACTTCGCCCTCGGGGCTTTCGATGGCTTGGCTTTGCACAACACCCGACGGGTCGGCAACGTTCACGATCGGGGATTTTGCCATCTCAAAAGTCGAAATGTAGTAGAGCAGCCAGCTTTGCATCTCATCGTGACGCATTGTCTGTGCCAAATGGTCGATACGGCGTAGACCGGCAGGCTGGGTCGCTTTGGTCTTGGCCACTGGCTCAAACTCGATGTCCCATACCCGATGCAGATCGGATTTCTCGTCAATGAAATGAACGACGTTGCCACCAACACCTCGGATGGCTGGAATGCCCAGTTCCCCGGCCCCCACCGGTTGCGAAAAATCTGGCGCGCCCAGCGCGGTGGCGCGCTGAACCGTCTGATCCGCATCTTTGACGCGCAATCCCATATCACAGACCGAGGGGCCGTGACCGAGGAACGCCGAATGGGCGAAACCTTCCTTTTCGGAATTCACCACGATGTTTATCGCACCCTGCCGCCACAGCTCGACGGACTTGGTGACGTGCTTTCGCTCCATTCGAAAACACATTGCTGACAGCATGTCTGCCAGCTGCGTACTGCTTGTTTCGTCGGCAGTAAATTCGACAAACTCAAAGCCTGACGCATAAACGCGTTCGGGCAGGTTCGGGATGCCGAAATCTGCGCTTGGTTCGGTTCGCGACACCTCATCCAGAAGGTTCACCAGCGACCTGTAGCTGTCCCGAGCCAGCGTTCGACCACCGGGTTGCGGTGCCGCTTCGTTGACGCGTGCAACAGACCAAGGTCCCTTGTAACCGGCACGGGCCAACACTCGCACAAAGCCCGCGAGGTTCAATGATCCCAACCCGGGCAAAAGCCCGAAATGCCGTTTGAGTTTGCGGATATCCATCTCAAGCCGGGGTGCATCGGACAGTTGTACATGGAACAGCCGCTCGCCGGGAATGTCCCGAAGGCGGGCGGGTTTGGACCCGTCGGCAAGCGAGAAGAATGAATTCAAAGCCAATCCCAAATGAGGGCTGTCGATGGCTTCCACGACACGTAACGCCTGCTCATCTGAGTGAATAAGGTTCGACCATGGCAAACCCATATAGGCCAGACGCAATCCCATCTCTTTCGCGATCATGGCCGCCTCGCCAAGGTCTGCGATTACCTGTTCTTCGGTCGCAGCGGCATCGACCTCGAAAGCGGACCCGACAAGCAACAGGTCCGTGCCTAACGCGTCCATCAGATCGAATTTACGCTTTAGCCGGTCAAAGGCGCGATCCCGCCCCGGGCCGATCTGACCTTCGAGGTTATGGAACGGTTGCAGCAGACAAATCTTCAGGCCGAGATCAGACGCAATGTTTCGGATTTGCGAGGGCGGCTCGTCAAACGCGGTCAGGTCAGGTTCGTGCAACTCGACACCGTCAAATCCAGCCCCGGCGATGGCTTGAAGCTTCTCTGCCAGATCGCCGGGTATGGAGGTTGTCGAAACCGAGAGGCACATTACCCCTGATATCCAAACATGCGCGGCAACCACAGGACCAGATCGGGCATCAACATCATGATCGCCAAGGCGAAGATGAGCACCGCCAGGAAGGCCCAGATTTCCGAAATGATTTCACGCAGCGGAATGTCCGTCACGGCGTTGATCACAAAGAGTAGAATGCCATAGGGCGGCGTGATCAGACCGATCATCGAGTTCACGACGACCAGCACTCCGAAATGTACCAGATCAATCCCAAGCGCTTCGCAGGTGGGGATGAACAGGGGCACGATCACCAGAATGATCGTCGTTGCGTCCAGTACACAACCCAACGCAAGGATGAGCAGATTTACGAGGATCAGGAACACAATCGGACTGACATCCGAACCCTCCAGCAGCGCCGAGATCGACTGTGGAATCTGTTCCTGAATGACGATGAAGTTCAGAATGAACGCACCGCCAATGACAACCCCGACGGCTGCGGAAGAGCGCGCGCTGTCGACGAACACTTGATACAGGCCACGGAAGGTCAGTGCGCGGTAGAACAGAGCTGCCAGTAGCAGGGCGTAGAACGCAGCAACTGCGGCGGCCTCGGTCGGTGTCGTGACGCCCCCATAGATGCCATAGAGCAGGATAGCGGGCATCAGCAGCGCCGGGAACGCGTTGGCGGTTTTTGCGGGCAACTCGCGCAGTGGAACCGGTTCTTCCAGTGCAAAGTTTCGCTTACCTGCCAGATAATAGTTCATCGCCATGAGGACGACGCCCATGATTAGGCCCGGCAGAATACCGGCCAGGAACAGGGACCCGATAGATGCCTTGGAAACGAGCGCGTACAAAACCATCGGAATTGAGGGCGGAATAATTGGGCCAATCGTCGCCGACGCCGCAGTGATTGCGGCGGCATAGCCTCGGCTGTAGCGGCCATCCTTGGTCATCATCTCAATGATGATTTTGCCGATCCCCGCAGCATCCGCGACAGCCGAGCCGGACATGCCGGAAAAGATCAACGAAGCCACCACGTTGACGTGCCCAAGACCGCCCTTGAAACGCCCGACGGCAGCGACGCAGAAGTTCAGCAGGCGGTCGGTGATCGACCCCGCGTTCATGATATTGGCGGCGACGATAAACAAAGGCACGGCAAGCAGGATCGTGCTTTTGTAGAAACCTTGCAGGATCTTCTCGCCCGCGAGGGCGACATCCAATCCGGCCGCGCCCAAGTACACCAATGAGGCCAAAAGGATGGAATAGCCGATAGGTGTCCCGATGCCTGCCAGAACAAAGAGTGTGAGCAGGCAGGAAAGAAGTTCAATACTCATTTGTCAGCGTCCTCGTCGTCTTTCACATCGACACGGGGATGGTCGTCGACCACGTTGTACCCAACGACCATTTCAAGTTCGGTTTTTGGTGGCCCCTTGCGCATGATGTCAAAGAACAGCCACCCGTAGCGCGCCGCCACAACAAGCATGAACACGGCATAAATCGAGAACACGGTTCGCAGCGGTATCTTCTCGCCCGAGAACGGATTGCGGACAGTCGCGGTTTTGCGGATTTTCATCCAGTCGATGTAGTCCCACGTCGGCAGGAAACTGTAGAGCATCCCGACCACGATTGCCGCGGCCGCCAGCATCGCAAAGACCTTACGCACGCGCATGGGCACCGAAAGGTAGATGATGTCGAACTTCACATGATCTCGCTCGCGCACGATGAAGGCGCAACTGAAGAAGATCACCCAGACCCACAGGATACCGATCAGTTCCAGGGTCCATCCTGCGGGGGTAAAGAAATACCGCAGCAGGATTTGTAAAAGGAAAATCAGGAAGATTGCCGCCAGCATCCCGCTCGGCAATCGCTTCGGTCAGTCGGGAGAACCCCTTGATAAAGGCTTTCATTGCGGTTCTCCCTCCCTTGTCTTACAGAACTCAGTTGCCCAGAGCGTTGATCTGTTCCAGCACACCGTCCGGCCAGGAACCGGCGAATTCGCTATCCAGATACATAGTCTGTACCTGATCGCGGAACGCTGCGAGATCGGGCTCGTAGATCTCCATCCCCTGCTCTTTCAGGAAGCTGACAAGGTCCTCTTCTTTCTGAAGCTGCTTCTGACGACCAGATTCAGCGGCTGCATCTGCTGCTTCCTGAACCTTGGCTTGCTGTTCCGGTGTCAGCCCGTCCCAAACCCCTTTGCCGATAGCGATGTAGTTCAGGTCAACCAGATGAGACGTCAAAACGATCTGATTGGTTACTTCGTAGAACTTTGCGTCCACGACGGTCGGCAGTGGATTGTCCTGACCGTCAACAGCACCCGTCGACAGAGCCGTGTAAACTTCTGAGAACGCCATTGGTGTCGGTGCAGCACCCAGCGCTTTGCCAAGGAACTGCCAAGCATCCGTGCCCGGCATCCGCAGGTTCACCCCCTCCAGATCGGACGGAGTGCTGACGGTCAGTTCGTCCTTGGATTGGCGCAGGTTCACCTGACGACGGCCCAGATACATGACCGACAGCAGTTTGACGCCAAGTTCTTCTTCGGCCTTTTGCTTGAAGCCATCCATCAAGGGATCGTTGAAGACAGCCACCTGATGCGCGGCGTCCTGGTGGACATAGCCTGCCGTAAAGATCGAGAACTCGGGGAAGAACTGTGCCAGTTCCTGCGCCGAGGTGATCGACATCTCCAGGTTGCCCCGGCTGAGAGCGTCCAACTCAGTGCCTTGCGCGAAGATGGTACCGTTATAGCTGGGTTCATAGCTTGCGAAATCGGCAACCATGGGCGCGAAAACTTCGGCCATTGCGACTGAACGCTGGTCGGTCTCCGATCCTGATGTTGCGAGGCGAAGTTGAACTTTGTCTTCTGCCAGCGCACCACTTGTTGCGCTAATCAGAACACCGGTTGCGATCAGGGCCGACACTGCAGCCCTGCGGGTAAGTTTGGTAATCACTTTGCTCCTCCCTGAGACATCATGATGCATTTTTCCGATTCTGAGTTTTGACCTATTTTGGACCTTTTGCAAGATTTTTTGCAAAATATCAGATATTTTTTATTTCCTGCAGTTTCTGTTGTTGCATTTCCTGAAGGTTTCTCACCCTGACAGTCTCGCCAGTCCTGCAGGAATTCTGAATGGCTTCAATAACTTGAAGCGTTCTGAAGCCTTCCCATCCGGACACAATCGGATCTGCTTCGTGCCGAGCTACTTCAACAAAGTGCCTAAGCTGATTGACCAGAGGGTCAGACGCACCCTTCTTCAGCGCGGTCGATGAGATAGGCGTCCACCAGTCCCTTTGCTCACTCCGGTAACTCCACAGTCGAAGATCGGGAACGGACAACGAACCATGAGAGCCACCTATCATGTAGCTACTCTCAGTGGTTGAAGGATAAATTGGATACTCCTGAGACGTCATCTCCCAGCTCCATGGAGCGACGATGCTGTCGGACACACTTATGGTGCCTATCGCTCCGCTTTCGAACGTCAACAGAGCGCCAAGCAACATCTTCGTTGTCGTAACCCCGTTGCGATGCAGCCGACTGAGCCTGTACCGTCACGACTTCTCCGGCCAGGTACCGCAGCAGATCCACATCGTGGACAAGATTGACCGAGATGGGCCCTGCACCGGGTTTCTTTCTCCAGGGCGCAGCATCAAAATACTCGTCTGGCTTATAGAACCAGCAATTCGCATGGACAGCGCGCACATCCCCAATCTTCCCATCGACTATGGCTTCCTTAGCCGACCTGATCAGAGGGTTATGTCGACGATGATGTCCGACCATTAGCGGCACATTGGCCTTCTCCGCTGCTTGAACAAGCTCAAGTGCAGCGGTGGCTTCTACGGCGATCGGTTTTTCGACAAGAACAGGACAACCATGTCGAATACACGTCAGGCCTTGTTCAACATGAAACGTAGTCGGGGTCGCTAGAACGGCCCCGTCCGGTGTCAGATTTGCAAACATTTCCTCGAGGGTCTCGTAGCATGCGACCCCGTGCTCAACGGCATATGCACGGCCTTCATCGCTGGGATCAACTACTGCAACAAGATCAACATGGCGCAACGCTCGGATAGCGTCTGCGTGGCGGCGTCCAACAAGGCCAATGCCAACGATAGCAATGCGAAAGTTCTTAGACACTTTGCTTCCTTCCGGAGGGTTCGGAAAATCCCGAAACCGATGATTGCAATCGGGCTGCTTTGCCCAACTTGGCCATGACCGTATTGGGGTTTTCGCGATTCCGCAATAATATATGATATTTTTATTTTTACCATACATGGATCTGGATTGCTGATGTCTCTGAAAAATGCTAATTGAATGAGGAAACTGAGAATATCGGGTGAAACGTATGGCGAAACAGCCGTCTACGATAGGTGCAAGCACCTATCAGCGCATCAAGCGGGATATCATCTTCGGAGAGTTGCAGCCCGGCTCCAAACTGAAGCTGGACGCCTTGAAGGAACGCTACTCGGCAAGCCTTTCGACACTTCGTGAAACTCTGAACAGGCTTGCCAGCGACGGATTTGTCGAAGCCCCCGAGCAACGGGGATTTCTGGTTACGCCGGTCTCCCAAGAAGACCTGACCGAGATTGCAGAACTGCGAGTCCTGTTGGAATGCCACGCGTTGGAGTTGTCCATTGCGAACGGCGACACGGACTGGGAAGGCAATCTGGTTGCCGCACACCACAAACTGCACCTGATGGAACAGCAGCTTCTCAAGGGCGATGAGTCAGAGAAAGAAACCTGGAAACGGTATGATTGGGAGTTTCACCAAGCGATGATCGCGGCCTGCAACTCCAAGAACCTTCTGTCTCTGCACTCGATCATCTACGACAAGTATTTGCGGTATCAGATGCTTGTACTAACTTACCGCGGCGAAGATGCCGTCAGGGAGCATAAGGGTATGTTCGACGCGTCTCTGGCCAGAGACGCGGACACCGCTAAGAAGCTGTTGGAAGATCACATCCGAAACGGTCTCGCACATACGCTGGAGGCTATGTAGCTCGCTGTGGTTGCCGCCTATCTCTATCATCTGGATCAGCGACGCGGGACCTGAAAGGTAAGTTCAATGCCGTGCTTACTAGGCGAATTTCGTAAATTCATCATTCAACGCCCGAACCCCGCCGCCTCAGGAAGCCACGTGGACAAAGGTGGGATTGCAAAGACGAGGATCAGGCCCAGTAGCATTAGCGCGGCATAGGGCAAAGCTCCGCGAATGACCTCCGACAAAGGGGCTTTCGCAATACCTTTGATAACGAAGAGGTTCATCCCGACAGGAGGTGTGATCAGCGCGAGTTCGAGGTTGATCATTAGCAGGATACCGTACCAAATTGGATCGATCCCCAGTGCCAGCATGACAGGAAAAACGATTGGCGTCGTAATCAGAATGATCGATATAGTCTCCAAAAACATGCCCAGCACCAGAATGAGCAGCATGACGGCTATGACAAACATGGCGGGGCTGAGGCCGATTGCCGTCACTTGTTCAACGATTTCTATGGGCAGACGAATAATGGTTACCGCGTGACCAAACAGCGCCGCAGCGGCCAGGATCATGAACAGCATTGCGGTTGTGCGCACTGTCTCAAACGCGGTTACCCAAAGGTCATGCAGACCGAAATTGCGGTAAACGATTACACTGATGGACAGCGCGTAAAGACAGCCAATAGAAGCAGCTTCTGTCGCCGTAAATACTCCAAGGTAGATCCCGCCCAAAACCACCGGAGGCATCAACAATGCCCAGATCGACTGCCTCATACGTGCCCAGATAACGCCCATGCCCGCAAATGGTTGAGAGACAACTGTGCCCCCAAACCCGGCGCTGATCATTGCCCAGACCGCGAATATTACAGCCATCATGATACCCGGCACCAACCCGGCCAGGAACAAAGCTCCGATCGAAGCTTCGGTTACGATGGCATAAAGAATAAGAGGTCCAGAGGGAGGGATTAGAATCCCGAGCGTACCGCCCGCTGCAATCACACCGTAGGAATAGCTCGGGCTGTAGTTGAAGCGTTTCATTTGCGGGATGGCCGTCGAGCCAATCGTAAGCGCTGTGGCTACAGATGAACCGGAAATGGCTGCGAAAATGGTGCAGGAGAGGATCGTGGCAACCCCAAGACCACCACGCAAATGGCCGACCATCGCATTTGCTGCATCGTAAAGATCCTTGACGACACCAGCGCGGATCATCACGTGTGCCATGAAGGCAAACATCGGTATGGCCGTCAAAAGGCCGTTGTTCAGTTTGGCAAACACCGTATCAGCCGCGCTGTTCACGTTGCCTTCCGTCAGCATCATTATGATCAGCGATGTCAGCCCGAGCCCGGCAAAGATTGGCATCCCCGTGAGCAAAAGGACAATCAGACCGGCCAAGATAAGAAAAGTCATCATAGTCGACGCACCGTCAGTAGCGTGAAGATGCGAGCCAGCGCCGCAAGGATCAGAATGATCATGCCGATGAGGAGAAAGCCCTGTGGAATCCACATCTGGACGCTCAGATATCCATCTGAATAGATGCCGAAGTCGTATGAAAACTGCACCATAATCACCGCGCTGTAGAGAATAGCCGCAGCGACCAGGATCACACCTATCATCCCCCAAATCTCGACCAACCATTGAGTTCGAGGACCCGCACGCTCAGTCAGCAGGTCGACACCGAAATGTTCGCCGCGCAAAAGGACCTCGCCTGCTCCGAGGGCAACCATTGCCACGACGATAAAGCCATTGAGTTCATCGGAAAAAGTGATCGGTGTTCCAAGGACATAGCGCATGAAGACGCTGTAGCTCACGACCCCGAATACGACGAGCACCAGCAATGCGGCGATACCTGCCCCAGATAGCGTAATCAGGCGCACCGCGCGCTCCACCCCTGAGACCGGCAAGGCCTCAGAGGTGTCAGTTTCATGATCGTGCTTCATGTCAGTTCGAAATTTGACCGACCAACTCAAGCAGCTTGACGCCGTCCTCACCGGTTGCGTCGCCAAACGATTTGTCGAAAGCCGGTACCATTAACTCTTTCCAGGCTGCTTCTTCCTCAGGCGTCTGGAAATGCACCTTCATGCCATTGTCAGCCAGTTGCTCGGGTGCAGCTGCTGATGCTTCTTCGGACGCGGCAACTGCCCATTCTGCGGCTTTGGCCCCCGCCTCGGCTATAGCTGCCTTCTGTGCATCCGTCAGACCATCGTACCAAGCCGGGTTAAGGTAGCCGTGGAAGAACACACTAAAGAGCGGCACCACCGTCACATGGTCCTGGACTTCAAAGTATTTGCGCGAATAGGCGGCGGCAATATCGGTCATGCCCGCATCGATCACACCGGTTGAGAGTGCTTCGTACACTTTCGAGCCAGACATCGCTGAAGGCGCGGCCCCCATGGCAACAAGCCCCTCATCCGCCACCGGGTTCAGGCCCCTTATCTTCACGCCTTCGAAATCTTCCGGATTGATCAGCGGCGATCCCTTCGACGTCATCGCTGTCATCCGTGTTGTGAACAGCCAGACCGCGTTCTGCACACCTTTTTCAAGCAGCTTCTGATCCAGAAATGCCGCCGCTTCGCTATCCGGCCAAGCGGCAAGCGTCTCCGGATCAGTAACGGCATATGGTTTCAGGGTCACGTTCATGATTGGCAGGGTTTTGCCCCATTGTGGGTTGATCGAGAACGCGCATTCAATGTTGCCTTTGGCCACTGATGCAATGTTCTCGCGCGCACCAACAAGGCTGTTGGCACCAAAGATTTGAACGTCGATTTCTCCGTTCGACAGGGTCTCAATTTCTTCGGCCCATTGGTCGATGACCTTTGCAATATGGTGCGCAGGTGGCAACTGATGGCTACAGCGCATCTCGGTTGCCTCGGCATAGGCCGCGCTGCCAACGGATGTTGCGGCCAATAACGCGGCCGCTGCAGTTCTGAAAATGTTCATATTCTCCTCCACTTTATCATCTTGTTGTTTAATCGGCGCGCCAGCTGATCTGGCGCGGTGCTCCGGCGCGTGGCAACGCACCGAAGAGTTGTTCGTCGGGCATTTCAGACGCGGCGACCTCTCGCACAGACATCAGCTTTTCCAAGTCGATGCCGGTTGCAAAACCTTTGCGTTCACAGAGATATACAAGGTCTTCAAAGACTACGTTCCCTGTTGCGCCAGGGGCAAATGGACAGCCTCCGAGCCCTGCCAGCGAGCCATCGATCACCCGGATGCCTGCGTCCAGGGCAGCAGAGGCATTGGCAATCCCCATTCCCCTTGTGTCGTGCAGGTGAATGTTCAGCGCAACGTCGCCTAGTTCGTTTTTCACACGTTCAACAAGGTCTTGCACCTGATCTGGACCCGCAAATCCGACTGTGTCTGCAAGACCGATCATGTCCACACCCGCCTCCGCGCATGCGGCCGCGATGCGCACCACTTCGTCCGGATCGACTTTGCCAGCAATCGAGCAACCGAACGCCATGGCGATACCAACCTGTACCAAAGGTGAGGTTCCTGAGCCCCTTGCCAGTTCAACGGTTCTACCAACCAGAGCAATTGCTTCCTCCCGTGTCCGACGTGCGTTTGCCTGGCTATGTTCCTCGGTTGCCGAGACCACTGTGACGATTTCACCGACCTGAGTTTGAACCGCGTCCGTCGCGCCGCGATCATTCAAGGCAAGCGCCGCCGAATGGACGTTAAGGCTGCGGCAAATGTCGATGATGCCCCGAACATCAGCGAATTGCGGCATCGCTTTTGCCGAAAGGAAAGAGCCAATTTCAAAGTGCCGAACACCCGCGGCACATTCCCGACGCAACCATTCGGCCTTCGCCGCCGTCGAGGGATATCGTTGGACCATCTGAAGACCGTCGCGCAAGCCAACTTCCCGCAATACGACTCTGTCGGCTGGGTATATTTCGGATACGCAGGTCACGTTGAACTCCTATCCACCGCGCCACTTGCCGCCCATATTTCCGAAGGTGACAGGCCAAGCTCTGAAAGTACATTATCCGTATCATCGCCGACATCTGCGACATCGAGTGAAACGGGATGTGGAATCCGACCATCAACTTCGATGGGCAAACCCGGAGCCCGGAACGTCTGTCCCCCAGATAATTGCGAGTGATGCAGGCCACCGGGGCGCAGGACATGCGGGTCCTTATACATATCAGCAGGACGATTGATCGGTGAATAGGGAATGCCCGAAGCTTCAAAAATCTCGATCAGTTTGGGAAAATCGCGTTTCCCAATCGCTTCTGCAAAAAGGGGAAGTGTCCAGTTCCGCGCTTCGATCTGGTCCATCTTTGTCTGAAGTCGGCTATCCTCCAGCAAATGCTCTAAGCTGATTGCTTTGCACAATATTTGCCAATGGCCCTCAGTGACAGCCCCCACAAAGATCTGACGATTGTCCCGCGTGTCGAAGATGTCGTAGACCGGCCAGGAAAATTCCCGCTCGGGCATAGGGGCCGGTTCGTGTCCGTCTAGATCGAATTGCACCATGTGTTGCATGACAAGCATCAGGCAATTCTCGAACAGGCCAATGCGTATCGTCCGGCCTTCTCCAGATTGCTGCCGCTCCATCAACGCACCGAGAACCGCAAGCGCGCCGAAGACCCCACCCATGATGTCATTTGCAGAAGAGCCAATGCGCAAGGGACGACCCGTTGGGCCAGTCATATAGGCCATTCCGGTCATCATCTGAACGACCTCGTCCATTGCGGTTCGGTCCTGATACGGACCATGCAGGAAGCCCTTGCAGGATGCGATGATCAAATTGGGGTACTTACTTCGCAACTCAGTGGGCGCAAATCCCATCTTGGCAAGGGACTGGTCGCGGAAGTTCTCAACAAAAACATCCGCGGTTGCCAGAAGCTGATCCAGCGCCAACGTTCCGGCCTCGGACTTGAGGTCCAAGGTAATTGAGCGCTTGCCGCGATTGAAACTTGGGAAGAACCCCTTCCCCATTCCGGTCAGGTGCCGGGTTTTGTCCCCCGCAGGGGGTTCAACCTTGATCACCTCAGCACCAAGATAGGCAAGGACCTGACCGCAACTTGGCCCCATAATCATGTGGGTCATTTCAACAACGCGGATGCCCCGCAAAGGTCTGAAATCGTCTGACACCATGTATGCTCCGGTTGGACTTGCTTTAACCAAAGCTACCCGATCGATATGCTTCGCAAAATTTCAATGTTAATAAGCCTGCTTTCTGATATTGAGAAAGCATGGACAGCAGACAGCTCCGATACTTTGCTGCGATCTTTGAGGAAGGCGCGTTGGCGCGTGCTGCTGATCGGGAAAGGGTCGCTGTGTCTGCGTTAAGCAGGCATTTATCCAATCTCGAAGCCGAACTTGGCACGCAGCTATTTGAAAGACTGCCAAGAGGCGTGCGGCCGACAGCATCTGGTGCCCGATTATATGAACACGCGCGTGCGATCCTGCGATCCATGCAAGCCGCCAGCACCGATATCCGGGAAACTGAGAATGAGGTCGCCGGTGAAATCTCGGTTGGCTTTGCGCATTCTGCCGTCAAAGCAATCGGCGTGCCCCTGGTGCGACGCGTTTCACAAGATTATCCGAACCTCCGCCTGCATCTTTCCGAGATCTTTTCCGGGTCCACCTCCCAACAGCTTGCATCTTCAGAGGTCGATTTGACCCTGACCTACAACCAACTTCCTGACGCGCGCTTCAGGTTCCAACCAATCTTGGAAGAGGAGTTGGTTCTGGTGGGCCGCCCAGATGTTATCGGTGGGACCGATGCAATCAGCTTTGGGGCACTGCTGAACTTACCGTTGATAATACTTCGCCAAGGCCTGTACACCCGAGCTGTGATGGACGACCCTTCCCTACTCAGGCGGATCGAAGAGAACGCGCAGTTCCAAATAAATTCGATCTCCGCAATCAGCGGATCCCTTCTGTCTGGCATCGGTTGCATCGTGGGCACCGAGTTTATTCTGAAAGAACACATTGACGCGGGCACATTGGCGACACGTCCGATTATCAAGCCAAAACTCAACCGCACGCTCTTTATTGGAGAATTAAGTGACCGTCCGGCGACTTTTGCCTTTGAAGCCGTGCGTCAGCTTTGTATCGAACTGACGATTGAAGCGGTGGAAGCGCAGCAATGGAAAGCGACGCTGACGAGTTAGTCGCATCACGGTTTCTCGCAACTTCTCGGCATGGGTCCGGATAACGTTGGGCTCTTGTCACTGATCAGCCCCGGCGGGAAGCAGTCGCGACGATACGTCTTTGACTACATCCACGAACTCATCCACCAGTTTCGAGTTCCCCGTCGCCCGTCGCGCGACGTAGAGTTCGATGCGTTGACCGTCTGTCTGATACGATATGCAACTCAAATGTGGCGGCGCGAGCGCGCGGATCCACGCGGGTGCCAGCCCGATGCCAACCCCGTGCGCCACCAGCTGCAACATAGTGGATTTGTCGATGACTTCGCAGGCAATGTCCGGTTGCCATCCACGGGCGCGGTAGCTGTTCCAGAGCAGGTCGTGAAGGATCGGGCGGGCATGTTTTGGAAACCCAATAATCGGGTGATCCCGGATATCTGCCGCTGATAGCGATTCCCGACCTGCAAGTTCCGATGCGGAAGGCAAGACCACAACAGCACCCTGCTGGTACAAAAGATCTGCCTTCAGAAACTCGTCTTCAGGAGGCTGGCGGACAAATGCGATGTCGGTGCGGTGATTTGCAAGCTCTTGCGTATGGTGGTCAGAAGACGAAATCTCAAGAATGTCCACATGAACCGAAGGTTGCCGTTTGCGGAATTCCATCAGCGCTACAGCGGCAACAGCATCGAGATTGCTTCGTCAACACCGCTAACCCGCAATGTCTTCAACCCACTGTCGGCCGTGTGTCGGGCTTTGGAAACGGATTTGTCGATATCCGCCAGAATACGTTTGGCGTCGCGCAGGAACTCGGACCCCGCTTGCGTCAGGCTAACCTGCCGGGTTGTCCGAAAGAACAGGGCAAAGCCCAACTCGTGTTCCAGCGCAGAAATACGGTCAGACAAAGCAGGCTGACTAAGGCCAAGGCGTTCGCCCGCCTTTCGAAAATGCAACTCTTCGGCGACGGCCACAAAGCACTGAAGTTGGCGAAATTCCAAGGCAACCTGTCCTGACTACTGTATGACGCGCACCCGTTGCTGATCGCCCAGCCCGCTTTCATAGTTGCGGATCGCATCCGCGAATTCCAGCGAATTCAAAGTGTCGTCGCGCCCTTCAAGATGGGCTGTCTGTGTCGCTTCGTCCATTTCAAATGGCAGCTCTGCCTCGCCCATTCTGATGACCCGGTTTTCGATATCAATCGTGTAACTGACACCATCCTCATGGGTCGCTGCCTGCATCAACTGGTCTCGCACCTCAGGACTGACAATGGGCAAGGCAAGGCCGTTCTTTCGCGCATTGTCATAGAAGATACCCGCAAAGCTGGTGCCAATGATGCCTTGAATACCCAGTTGAACCAGCCCCCAAACGGCGTGTTCCCGGCTGGATCCGCAGCCGAAATTGTCGCCGACAACCAATATTCTCGCCTCGTGCCACGGGTGTGTGTTCAGCACAAAATCCGTGCGCGGCGTATCATCGTCGTGAAAGCGCAGGTCGGCGAATGTGCCATCAGCCAGCCCCTCGCGTGTGATGGTGATCAGAAATCGTTTGGGCATGATCACATCGGTATCGACATTGGCAAGCGGCAAGGCGGCGGCCAGCCCGTGAACAGTTTTTGGCATCTTATTCCGCTCCTTCAGTCAGAAACTCACGCACATCCGCGATACGGCCATGGATGGCGGCGGCGGCCACCATTTCGGGACTCATCAAATGAGTGCGTGCCCCACGGCCCTGCCGACCTTCGAAATTGCGATTGGTCGAGGACGCAATCCGCTCGCCATCCATGGCGATATCGTCATTCATCGCAAGGCACATTGAACAGCCGCTTTCAGGACGCCAGTCAAAGCCCGCCTCGATAAACACCCGGTCGATCCCCTCAGCTTCGGCCTGGAGGCGAGTATAGGTCGAGCCCGGAACGACGATGGCATTTACCGATCCAGCGACCTTTTTCCCTTTCAGGATTGCGGCCGCGGCACGCAGATCCTCGATGCGGCTGTTGGTACACGAGCCGATAAAGGCGCTGTCGATCTCGATATCGGTTATCGCCTGACCTGCCTGCAGGTCCATATAGTCCAGCGCCCGGGTCAGCGCCTCGCGTGCCTTTGGCGTCATCCCTTCGGTCTCGGCGGGGACCAAGCTGTCGACGGGAACGGATTGATCCGGGCTGGTACCCCAACTGACAAGCGGAGCAATATCAGCAGCGTCGATCTCGAACACTGTGTCGTATTCCGCGCCCGCATCCGAGTTCCATTCCAGACCGCCGAAATCCAGTGTGCCACTATGCGCGCGCCCCTTGATTGTCTCAAGCGCCTTTTGGTCAGCCCCGATCAGGGCAGCCCGTCCGCCCAACTCGACCGCCATGTTGCAGATTGTCATCCGCCCGGACATTTCCTGCGCGCGGATGGCCGAGCCGGAAAACTCGACCGCATAGCCATTGGCACCCCCCGCACCGACCTCTTGGACGACCTTCATGATGATGTCTTTGGCGGTCACACCAGGGGCAAGATCGCCATCAATTTTGACCAGCATGGTCTTCAGTCGCTTATAGCGCAGGGTTTGTGTCGCCAGCACATGTTCGACCTCGGACGTGCCGATGCCAAAACCCAGCGCTCCGAAGGCCCCATAGGTCGTGGTGTGGCTGTCGCCGCAGGCAATCAGCATCCCCGGCGCGACAAGGCCCTGTTCGGGGACAACAACATGCTCAATCCCCTGGCGGCGGTCGCCCAAGCCGTAGAAGGCGATGTTGTGTTTTTTGCAATTGGCTTCCAGATTGTCGATCAGCAGCTTAGACGCCGCATCATGCGGATCGCGCTGCCGTGTGGCATTCACGTGATCGACCACTGACAAATGGGCCTCGGGCCGCCAAACGGAAAGCCCCTTTTGATCCAGTCCGGAAAAGGCCTGCGGGCTGGTGTATTCATTCATGATGTGAAAATCGACATAGATCAGCATGTCGCCGTCCGGCAGGTCGCAGACTTTATGTGCGTCCACCAGTTTATCGTAAAGCGTCCTGCTCATTCGGCAGCATCCTTCCGTTCGGTCTGGCGCAGGAAAAATGCGCGCATTCGGCTGGCTATTTCGTCCGGGATCTCTTCGGCCATGTAGTGCGTCGCATCGACGGCCTTGCCTTCGACCCGGAGCGCTCGCTCCTGCCACAACGCCATCGCATCAAAGCAAGTCTCGATCACTCCACGCTTGGCCCATATGACCATCATCGGTTGTTCAACCTTCCGCCCGTCGTCCTGATCGTCATGTTCGATGTCGATGGTCGCGGCGGCACGGTAGTCCTCGCAAGAGGCGTGGATGGCCTCAGGCGTACTGAAGGCGGCGATGTATTCGTCGAGCGCCGCAGCGGTAAAAGGGTTTTCACCCTTGGCCTGATTGAAGCATTTCAATTTCCAGAACTGCGCGGGATCATTGCCGATGATCTGTTCCGGGATGGGGTGCTTCTGAATGAGAAAGAACCAGTGCCAATAGGCAGTGGCAAACTCCTTCGAGGTGTTGTGATACATTTCACGCGTCGGCGCGATGTCCAACAAGACCATCGCCCGGACATTCTGCGGGTGATCCATAGCCATGCGATGGCTGACCCGCGCACCGCGATCATGGGCACCGATCAGAAACGCCGCGTGCCCCATCTGAGACATGACCGAGACCATGTCCTTTGCCATTTCACGTTTCGAATAGGGCGTATGCCGATCATCTGAGGCGGGCTTGGACGAGCGGCCATACCCGCGAAGGTCGGCGCAGATGACATGGAACTGATCTGTCAGTTGCGGGGCAACAGCATGCCACATGGCTGACGTCTGCGGATAGCCATGCAACAGTAAAAGGCCCGGATTGCCGGGGTCGCCACCGTGTCGCACAAAAATCTTCTGTTCGCCGACATTCAGAGTCAGTTCCTCGAAATCCAGAAACATACCGGTGCGCTCCGCCAAATCGATTTATTATTCAAGATAACTGACTTTTTCAGCAATATTAATCGGATTCACTGATCAATTATTCCGAAAAATCATCACCCTCAAACATGTAATCTCGCTCAGCATATTTGATCGGGTCAAACCGGCCTGACTAAACAGGAGAATGGTGCGTGAAGCTTGATGCACCCACGACATGTGGGAGGTTCAAAAAACTACAGAACTTTCCGAAAAGTTGACCCGGCAGCGGTAGACCGCTCCGTTATTCGTTTGGGCGAAAATGGTAATCTGTTAACGACGGCCTGGCTGAAAGACACTAGAGGGTTGCGCCTGCGGGCTGCACCACCCCTGTCGAATAGCGTTGCCTCGCCCCTTCCCACGTTCGCCACGTGGCTGATCTACAAATCAACTCTGATTTACCAAGAGGGGGCCGATCAAACCAAATTGTCTGCGGAAGTATGAAATGGGGGCGGCGTGTTAGTTGATGACGCAAAGGTCAAATTCAACTGATGTCCAAAGTTGGGGGCGCCTTCTGATGCCGAACGTTCACTGCTTTTCTGGTCCAACTGTGACGGTTGGGTCAGGTTCGTGTGACGTTTAACGGGATTACCATGGCGGACCGAGGAGGATTCGAACCCCCGACCCCTTGATTCGTAGTCAAGTACTCTATCCAGCTGAGCTATCGGTCCGCGTTGGTGAGGCGGTATTTAGTCCCAGCGTCGGAGGGGCGCAAGCGGATTCGTCAAAAAAATTTCAAAAAGTTCCGTCGCCCCGCGGAAGGCATATTTCAAAGGTTGTTCCCTCCGGCCCGGTATTCTTGAGCATCAGGGTTCCGCCGTGCCCGCGCACCAATTCTTCGGAAATCGCCAGCCCCAAACCTGAACCACCTTGCCGTACACCGCCCTGAAATGGGGTGAACAGGTTCTCTTGCGCTTTGGGCGGAAGGCCTGGGCCGGTGTCGCGCACCTCGATCCACCAGTTGTCATCCCGCTCGCCCGCCGTAACAGTGATCTGGCCTGGCTTTTTCGACGCCACCAGTGCCTGACGCGCGTTGCGCACCAGGTTCATCACGACGCGGAAAATCTGTTCGGGGTCGGCCCGCACCATCAGATCCTCGGGGATATCGTTGCTGATCTGAACGCAGGCATCGGCAATCGCCAGCCGCTCGCTCGACACCACATCCGAAATCACATCCCTTAGATGCACCATCGTCAATGTCGGCGCGGGTTCCTCGGCCCGCCCAAACGCCAGCGTGCTTTCGCACAGGGACACCGCCCGCGTGATCGAGTTCACCAGCTTGGGCGCCATCCGCCGCACCAGCGGGTCCTCGCTCGACTCGATCCGGTCAGTGAACAGCTGAGCCGAGGTCAGGATATTGCGCAGGTCATGGCTTACCTTGGCCACAGCTCCACCCAACTGCGCCAACCGCTCGCGCTGTTTCAGGGCCTGTGTCAACTCGGTTTGCAACATAAGCAGCGCCTCTTCCGCCTCGCGCAACTCGGTCACACCAGCGTTGGGCTGGATGACCCCGCGCGCGTCCTCGGGTGCCAGGGCGTACCGCTGCATCGTGTCGACCACACCCTTGATCGGACGCACCAGCACCACACGCACCGCCAGAAACAACAGGAACGCCGTGATGATCGAGATTACGGCGGACAGGGCCAGAACCCGCAAGCCATAGTCGATCATGGCGGACCGCAACGGCCCGGTTTCCATCGTCACCTCGATCAACAGTCCGGCCTCGCGCACGGGCGCACCAATGACACGAATGATCTGATCGTCCGGGTTGAACAGGCGCACAGTTGCATCCTTGATCAACACCATCGGCCCCGCCATGCGCAGATCATAGGTTTCACTGATCGCATCAGGAATTGGCGACGACAGCATCAGCTGCCGTACTTCATCCCGCCGCAACACCACGTTGAACACGCCCGCGTTTTCTAGCAGCTCGGCCTCAAGCTTGGCCTCAAGCATGTCATCCGCCAACAACGCCAGCGACGCAATCTGCGCCCGCTCCAGCCGGTTCAGCAGGTAATCCTCGCGGAATCGCGCAATCGACGGCACAAAAATCAAGACCTCGGCCAACATCACGAAGACCGTTGTCAGGATCAAAAACCGGCCCGAAAGCGAGTTCAGCATCAAGGTCCTTTCCCGGTCAGGGCAGCCACCGCTGCACGAACCTGACCACACGTTTAACCGTTTGATTCTCAAACAGCCTTGGCGTGAAATACGCCCCCGCAGCTCGTTTGTTAACCTCACCAATCGTCGGATAAGGCGAGACCATGGCGGCAACCTGCCCCATCTTCAAGTTATTGGCCAGCGCCAGCGACCACAAGTTGATCAATTCACCGGCCTGATGGCCGACGATTGTAACGCCAACCGGGCGCCCCTTGACCACCATCACCTTGATGAATCCCGTGGTCTTGCGTTCGGCAATGGCCCGGTCGTTGTGGTGATAGTCAAAGCGCGCCACCTCAACTTTATCCCCGTGCTCCGCGCGGGCCTGCGCCTCGGTCAGACCGACCTGCGACAGTTCCGGGTCGGTATAGGTCGCCCAGGGGATGTGATTGGTCTTTGCCTTGGCAGGCAGGCCAAACAGGGCCGAGCGGATGATGACCCCTGCCTGATAGCCCGCCACATGGGTGAACTGCAGCCCCCCGGCCACATCGCCAATGGCATACACCTTGCGGTTGGTAGTCTTCAGACTGTCATCCACCTTGATCCCCGTCCGCGTCGTCTCGATCCCTGCCGCCTCAAGGTTCAGCTTGTCGATATTGGCCTTGCGCCCGACGGCCATCAGCAGATGAGAGCCTTTGAAAATACGCCCATCCTGTGTGGCGATCTCGATAGCGCCCGCCTCGCCCCGAATCTGGGCCGCCAGTGCGCCCTCGGCGATTTCAATCCCTTCGCCGCGCAATGCATCCAGCACCACCGCAGCCGCTTCGGGATCATCCTTGCCAAGCGCCTTTGCGCCCTCGATCACGGTAACCTTGCACCCAAGGCGGACATGCGCCTGCGCCATCTCCATCCCGATGGGGCCACCGCCCACGATCAGTAGGTGTTCGGGCTTCTCCCGTAGGTCAAATATGGTCTCGTTGGTCTCATACGGAACGCTGTCCAGCCCCGGGATCGGCGGCACCAAAGGCGACGAGCCGGTGGCAATCACAACCCGTCGAGCGGTGATCAGATTGTCCCCCGCTTTCACCTGCGTCGGCGAGACAAACTCGCCGTATTCGCGAATGACCCGAACGCCAAAACCCTCAAACCGCTCTTGGCTATCAACCGGCGCAATCTGCGCGATCACATCATGCACATGATCCTTGGCCGCCGCATAGTCGATGCTCGGCACAACATCCGCCACGCCATATTTGGCCGCATGCGCCTGACCCCAGGCCGCCTTGCCGCTTGCAATCAGCGCCTTGGATGGCACGCAACCAAAGTTCAGGCAATCGCCGCCCATCTTGTGCCCTTCAAGCAAGGTCACATCCGCGCCCATCTGGCTGGCCCCGGCCGAGACCGACAACCCGCCCGATCCGGCCCCGATGACCAGAATATCTGTCTTGATCTCTTTCACGACTTACATCTCTTTTTTGGCACGCAAGGTTTTAATCACAATCGGCAGGGCCGCCAGCACACACAGCCCCACAATCGGCCCAATCACAAACGGCTCCCACAAAAGGGACAGATCCGGCGTCTCACCCCGATCAAACACACCGCCCAGACCCACACCGATCCAGGTAAATACAATCGCGCCCGGAATGATGCCCAGCGCAGTTGTGAACAGATAGTTGGAAAATTTCACCCCCACCAGAGCAGGCACCAGATTGGCCACAAAGAACGGCACCGCGGGTACCAGACGCAGCAGGAACAGCACCGAGATCTCATTCTCGCGCAGCCCATCCTTCAGCTTGCGGATCGTCCCCTCCGACGTCTCCAACTTGGCCGTCAGCGAATTGCCCAGCCCCAGCCGCGCCGCCCAGAAAATGGCCGAGGCCCCGATGGTCGCCGACACCACGTTCAGCCCAGTGCCCACAGCGAGCCCAAACAGGAACCCACCAGTCATTGACGCGACGGCGGCTCCGGGCAGCGAAAAGGCCACGATCACTACATAGGCCGCAACGAAAATCGCCGCCAAGGCACCATAGTGGCTGTCCCGATACGCCAGCAGCGCCTCGCGGTTGTCGCGCAGTGTCTCAAAACTCAGGTAGTCGCGCAGCGTAAAGAACCCCGCCACCGCAACGGCGAGAATCACCAGCAGCGGGATATGGCGGCTTAGGCCGCTCTTGGCGGCAGTGGTCGTGTCAGTCATCTTGTGGTCCGGCGGTTGGGGCATATCTTGGCTTCTATCAGCGTGCTCCAAACATGCGTCCTCTCGTGTCTGGACAACAGCCACCTCACGCGCGGTTGATCGTAACGCCCCGTTTCGTGAGAGAATGTCGGCAAAACCGACAAAACTGAAACCAAACCTCTGGCGCCCAGCCAATTTTTGTTGCAAAAGGCGCCGAAATCCCCCGACAGGGGTTTGACTTGCCCGCCTTTCACCCGTAAAGGACGGGCTTCGAATACACCGGGTGGGCGAATCTGCACCGAACCCGACCGATACAATAGATTGGAGACGGAGCGATGAAACGCACCTATCAGCCTTCGAACCTGGTTCGCAAACGCCGCCACGGTTTCCGCGCGCGCATGGCCACCAAAGCCGGCCGCAAGATCCTGAACGCACGCCGCGCACGCGGCCGCAAGTCGCTGAGCGCATAAGCTCACCGACACTGTTCAGCTGAACATGACACCGCCGGAGGCCCCCGTGAATGGCTCGTCGAGCCAAGGGAACAGGCCTCCGGCGGTTTCCGTTTGTCCGGACGATGGGCGCATGCAGGTTCTGGCCAAACGCGCCGATTTCCTAAAAGCCGCCCGCGCCCGCAAGCAGGGCACCTCGTCCATGCTGGTTCAGGCCCGCAAGCGCCACGACGGAGAGGCAGAGGGCATTCGCATCGGCTTCACCTGCTCGAAAAAGGTCGGCAACGCCGTGGCCCGCAACCGCGCCAAACGCCGCCTGCGCGAAGCCGCCCGCGCCGTTCTGCTGTCCCAAGGAAAACCCGGCTACGACTATGTGTTGATCGGCAAAAAGGCCGACACCATCGCCCGCCCCTTCCCGCTCTTGATCAGCGATCTGGAATACGCCCTGCGCAAACTGCACAAGTAGATCAACCAGTCAGGTTGATTTTCACCACCCTCGTCGTCCAAACAACGAGTGCAGGCGTCTTTGCTCGGAAAACGGCTCGGCTTCCACAGGGCGCGACAGATCCGACACAACGCGTCCCACAAGCAGCCACGCAAGACCAGCAAACAAAACGCCGCCAAACGCCTGCCCCAGCAGCACACCCGACGCCCCACCCAGATACGAGCCGATCATCACGAACACCCATGTTCCGACTGTGTGCCGCCCCCAGTTGATCCAGGTCGAATAAACCGGATGACCAAGGTTGTTGAAACTCGCATTGGTCACAAAAATCACCCCGTTGAAAAAGGCCGCCAACGCCAGCGGGCCACAGAACAGATAGATCAGCTCACGCGTTTCGCCCTGCGCATCAAACACATCCGCAATCGGCTCGCGCAGCACGAACAGCACCGCCGCCATCAACAGCACATAAACGCCCGTGAACTGTACGCCCGCCCGAAAGGCCGCTCGCACACGATCAATCTGCCCAGCGCCGAAATTCTGTCCAATGATCGGACCAATCGCACCCGAAAGCGCAAAGATCACCGAAAACGCCACTGGTAACAGCCGACCTATGACGGCCATCCCTGCCACAGCGTCCGTACCGTATTGGGCAATCTCGCGCACCACGATGGCATTGCCCAAAGGCGTCGCCACATTGGTCAGGATCGCAGGCACCGCAATGGCGCGCACCGCCCCGAAATCCCGCACCACCTGCCCCGGCGAAGGTCGCGCAAACCCCCGATGCACCCGCAACGCGGGCAGAAACGTCGCCACCAACATCGTGATCCGCGCCAGAACCGAGGCTATGGCCGCCCCATCCAGCCCCAGACCCACCGCAAAGATCAGCACCGGATCCAACACAGCATTCACCAACCCGCCATAGATCGTCGCCATCATCGACCGCCGCGCATCCCCATGCGCGCGCAACACCGCCATGCTCGTCATCGCCGCCGCCATCACCCACATCGTGGGCAAAATGATCGACACATACCGCGCCGCCAGCCGCAAAACCTCGCCCTCGGCCCCCAAAAGGGACAGCATGAAATCCACATTCATCAGAACAAGCGCCGACACCGCCAACCCGCAGATCACGCCCCAGGTCGCCACGCTCGAGGCATAGTTGCGCGCCTGCTCGGCCCGTCCAGCGCCCAATTCCCGGGCCACAAGCGCCCCTGCGGCAATCGACAACCCGATGTTGAACGCATTGGTGAAAAACAACAGCGTCCCGGCATAGCCCACAGCCGCGGCCAAAGCGTCATTGCCCAGCATCGAGATAAAGATCATGTCAACGAAATCGACCGCAAAGATCGCCATCAGGCCCACGCTGGTGGTCAAGGACATCCGCACCACATGACGCATCAACCCGCCCGTCAGGAACACCGCCTGCTTGTCCGTCTGCTCTGCCATAGATCGCCATTCCCAAGCCTGTGTTCTGCGGCACTATGCCCAGAACAATGGTCCCGAAGCAAACCGACCCAGACGCCCTTCGAACGTAATGTCCCCTATGCGGACTTAGCCGACATCCCAGATTTGAGAGGAGATGTCGGCTTCTGAAGAAACCATGAAAATGCTAGTCTTCGTTTCGAGCGGGAATGTGGGACAAACACAGCGATGACAAGCCGACAACAGCAACGAGCAATTGTAATTGGGGCGGGCATGGCCGGTTTGATGGCAGCAGCAGTGCTCGCGGACCGTTTTGCTGAAGTCATTGTCCTCGAAAAAGATGATCTTCCGCTCACACCTCAAGTTCGAAAGGGAGTCCCTCAAGGAGCACACGTACATACGTTCCTTGGATATGCTGTTGAAGCCATGGAGGACTTTCTGCCAGGCATCATGGCGCAACTCTATGAGGCGGGTGCTGTTCAAATTCGCAGAAACAAGGATATCTGGTTCCACGATGCGGCTGGCCCGACTCCAATTCGAGACGTAGGTATCCTTACACCATCGGTAACTCGGCCTTTGTTGGAACACGTGACACGCCAGCGTGTTCTCGCGTTGCCAAATGTATCTATCAAGGAAGCCACTCGATTTACGCAGTTTTGCACCGATAGTGATGGCGACATTTCTGGTGTGAAGATACAAACAGGCGACATCGGTTCGGAAATCATTTCGGACCTGGTTGTTGATTGCTCCGGTCGCGCGACAACCCTGCCGCGTTGGCTCGTCGATCATCGTTTTGGTGAAGTCGCACGTCAGGAACTGGGCATCGGGATGTCGTACACATCCGGGTTTTTCCGACCGCCTCGTGATCTGGCTGATGATACTTGGGCCTGCCTTATGCTCGCAATACCGCCCAACACGCGCGCGGCATATCTAACACCCGTCGATGGTGGACTTTGGCTTGCGACCATGTATGGCAGGGGCGGTGACATGGCGCCACGCGAAGCGGAAGGATTTGTTGAATGGACGAAGGGACTTGCCCACCCCATCATCCACGAAAAACTGAAGCAAGCCGTGCCGGTTTCCGACTTTCGCTCCTACAAAATTCCAAAGGGTTTTTGGCTTCGTTATGACCGAATGGGACAGTTTCCTCGGGGGATAATTCCCATGGGTGAAGCGGTGACCAGCTTTAACCCGATGTATGGACAAGGCATAAGCTTGTCCGCAGGCCAAGCGCGGGCATTGCGTTCGGGATTAACAGGCGGCTTGGATGGTCTCGCTCCACGATATTTCGCAGCATCCGAGGCGCTCAATCAAGTTGGCTGGTCTGTCATGGAAACCCGTGATCTGGAACACCCAAGTACGGTTGGAGAGCGTCCCGAAGGTATCGAGAAGCGCTGGAAGATGGGATCAGCAATCCGAGAACTGGCTGAGACGGACGCCGAAGTGCATCGCTTAAGTGTGAATGTTACCCACCTACTGGAGCCTCCTACTGTGTTAACCCGAGAAGATATCGTTGAACGTGCTCAAAAGCTCATCAACTAGGAAAGTATCTGCAAAGAGCAGACGGTTGGAGTTAGTACAACAATGAGCAATTCGGGCTCGAAACTGCTGTTGAGGGTGCGGCACCTGATTTTTCACCCAAAGGCCACCACCAGTGGTTTGATCTGCCCCACCGGATGACCGGACCCAACCCGAAACGGACGCCTCCTATTGGGGTGCATGCACCAAGTTATCGGGTGAAGTCTGGCTCAAATCTGCTCGGGATTGAGTATTGAAAGCCAGCCAAATATTGCCACCCCAAGAAGAAAGAAATGAAACAGCGGCTCTTTGTATAGTGGCCTGTGTTTTTTAGAGTTTGGTAATTTTGATTGTTGCGACGCTACGGATGACAAAACTGGTGGAGCATTCCGAAGCATGGGTGCATCATTGCGGAACGACCACAAGTGAGCCGTATTTTCGCTGAACCAGCCCGTCGGCCTCTAGCTCTCCCACCAGCTTGGCGAAAGAGCTTCGGGACAAGCGACAAATCTCTGCCAATTGTTGCTGGGTCAGCGGAATGGCACCGGTTGGTGCGAATGCCTCCGATATTCTGGTCAGAATCGTAAGGGTGCGCAGTTTGGAATCTGCCAGCATAAGATCACGGGCAACGCGAACGGCCAATGCACCATTCATGACCGCCAGTGCCCCAAGTGCTCGCCATATCGATTGGCCCTCCTGCTCAAGCTGGTTCAACGCTTCGCATGAAACCCGCAGCAGTTGACAATCTGTCAAAGCAACCGCGCCAATCTGTCGAGGCAAGCCGGTGATTGCGGCCGCTTCTCCAAACCAAGAACCGGGCCCGAACACATGACCCAGAAAGACCCCGGTTTGGCCATCGTCCACCTGAATCCCAACCGCGCCAGATACGACAGCATACACGGATTGGTCGTGATCTGAGAGTGCGTAGATGCCAGAGCTATTTTCGAAATTCACACTGCGACCCGCACCTAACAGGCCATTGGCCAGACCTGTATCAAGCGCAGCAAGCCAAGGAGATGTCGCCAATAGGATCTGGCTTTCCCTCGTTTCAACAGTTTTCTTCATAAAATATCCAACATTGGACAATTGGCGCGCGATTTCCGGGCTATCACATGTGAACGCGTGCGAACAAGCGCCCCGTATTTGGGAGAATGAATTTGAGAACAATATTTGGACTGTTTGCGCTGTGTTCTTCGGCGTTCTTGTCGGTGCAACAGGCGCAAGCCGTAGAGGGTGGGATTGAGACCTATCTGTTAGGCAGCCGCGACAGCATGTCGGGCGTCTTGCCGCCTCCAGGAACTTATCTCAATAATGATTTCGTATTTTTCAGCGGCACCGCGCCCAGCATGGCCTCAGGCGGGGTGGTTGTGACCGATCCTGATATCGATGTGTTTACATACAAGTTCAATTTCACCCATGTTTTTGACGCGCATTGGGGCAATGCACGGTTGGGCCTAAATGTGAATGTGCCTTACGTTTCGGCAAACGGTCAGTACTCTGGTGAACTCGGCTCGGGTTTTTCCGGTACTCTGAACGACAACGGCGAAAACGCCTTTGGAGATATTGTTTTTACACCGCTCATGAACTGGAGCAAAGGCAAGCTGAACACAACGTTGGCCCTTCAGTTCTTTCTGCCCACCGGACACTATCGGACCACGCAGATCAACGTTGCCAACCGTTCGATTGATGCGCTGAACGCGGGCAAGAACCGATTTGCTTTTGATCCAACCTTGTCGATGACCTGGTTCGATCCTGCGACTGGTTGGGAGTACTCAGGATCCTTTGGCGTGACCTTTAGCGCCAAAAACGAAGCGACCGATTATCAGACCGCGCCCGAGGCGCACTTTGAGGGCACAGTCATGCGGCATTTGCCCAACAAGGTTGCCCTTGGAGTAACCGGTTACGCGTATCACCAGATCGGTGACGACAGCGGCAGCGGCGCGGATGGGATCAAGCAATTGCTTGGGGCGTCAAGCTTAGAGGGGCGGGTTTTTGGGCTGGGACCCATCGTTTCGTGGTCAACCCAGATCGGTCAGACACCTGTGTCCATCAAGGCAAAATACATCAAGGAATTCGGGGCCAAACGCAGATTTGAAAGCGACAAACTCTGGATGACGATTGGACTGGTGTTTTAATGAGACGTGCTCTGGCTCTTGTTCTGTTGACGGCCCTTCCGGCGGCAGCGGTTGCCCAAAAGGACGGCCAGTCACTTGCGAGCCAGGCCAGTGATCCGACCGCGTCTCTGATGTCATTTCAATTCCAGAATTTCTATTCACCGTCCCTGCACAACGCAGGCGGAACGCAGAATGTCGCACAGTTTCGCGCCGCCATTCCATTTCAGTTGGGTGGGGTCAGCAATATCGCACGTCTGACACTTCCCTATGTTTCGCATAGCTCGAACGGCAACACAGGGACCGGGGATGCGACCCTGTTCAATCTGGCGGCATTTGATCGATCCTGGGGCCGTTATGGCATAGGTGTTGTGGCTCTGTTGCCGACGTGCGCTGATGGTGTCAGCGCCGAAAAATGGGGGCTAGGACCGGCCCTTGGTTTCGTGGCGCGGCCCAAATGGGGATTGGTGGGGCTTTTCAATCAAAACATCCTGACTGTTGGAGGCGACAGCACGCGACCGGATGTGAACATTTCGACCCTGCAACCGATCTTTAGCTATGCTCTGGGTCAGGGTTGGTCGGTCGGCAAAACTGTTAGTTCCGAAATGAAGAGCGGCGGATATTTGAAAGAAGGGGTTTGAGATGACCATGCATTTGACTTTGGCAACTGTACTTGCGGTGTCCCTGTCGTTACCCGCGCTGGCGCAGGATACGGCTTCGGCCGACAATGCGGCTGGTGAGCTTAAGGGGCAGCCGTATTCTCCCAATGCTAATCGGGGGTTCCCAACCAAAGTTCTGTTCGGTGATACCCATGTCCATTCCGCATTGTCAGCGGATGCAGGTGGCGGCGGCACGACTTTGATGCCACGAGACATGTACCGCTTTGCCCGGGGCGAGCAGGTGACGTCGAATACCGGAAAGCCCGTCAAGCTTGAGCGGCCTTTCGACTTTTATATGCTGACTGAACACACCGATGGCATGGGGGTGATCACCGATATCAAAAAAGGTGCGCCAAATATTATGGCGGACCCACAAGGCAAAAAGTTTCACGAAGCATTCGCAAAGGGCGGGGAAGAGGCCAAACAGGCCAGTATCGACCTGATCGCGCAATTCAGTCAGGGCACGCTTAGCCAGGCGTTGCTGTATCAACCCGGATCGCCCGGCTATGACAATACATGGCGCGACCTGGTTCAGGCAGCAGAGCAATTCAACGACCCGCACGTCTTTACTGCGATGATCGCGTATGAATGGACCTCATTAACTGCAGGCAACAACCTGCATCGCAATGTGATCTTTCGCGATGGACCCGAAAGGGCGTTGCAAGTGGTTCCCTTCCTGATGGCGCCACCAATGGGCAGCCCGGATCCACGCGATCTGTGGAAATGGATGCAAAGCTATGAGGACAAGACCGGAGGGGACGTGCTGGCGATTCCGCACAATCCGAACCTTAGCAACGGCATCATGTTTGCACTCAACGATACGCTGAACGGCAATGCGCCTTTTGACCGCGAGTATCTGCAAACCCGACAGCAATGGGAAAAGCTGGTCGAGATTGGCCAGACCAAAGGAGACAGCGAAACCCATCCGATGCTGTCCCCGACAGATGAGTTTGCGGACTATGAACGGTGGGATTGGGCAAATCTCGATGTCTCTGAAGCCAAGACGCCTGAGATGCTCGCCACTGAAATGGTGCGCAGTACGCTGAAAAATGGTCTGGTCTTTGAGCAATCCGACGGGATCAACCCCTTCAAGCTGGGCTTTGTCGGTGGTTCAGATATCCACACCGGGTTGACCACGCAGCTCGACAACAACTTCTTTGGCGCCTTCACATGGATGGAGCCGTCGAAAACCCGCGCCAACTCGGTGGCCAAGGGCAATGAGGATTTGGGTATTTCCTATAAGGGTTGGCAATATGCCACTCCGGGTCCGACGGCCGTCTGGGCCACTGAGAACACCCGGGCAGGTATCTTTGACGCGATGGAACGGCGCGAGGTCTATGCGACCACGGGCCCACGCATCACAGTACGGTTCTTTGGCGGAGACTTCGTGGCCGACGACATCAAACACCGCGAGTTGGCACGGATAGGCTATTCAAAAGGTGTCCCGATGGGCGGCGATCTGGCGGGTACCGATGCCCCGTCTTTCCTTGTTTACGCCCTGCGCGATCCGATTGGCGCCAACCTGGACCGCATCCAGATTATCAAGGGCTGGGTTGATGCAAACGGCGAGACCCACGAAAAAGTCCACGACGTGGTTTGGGCCGGTGAGCGCACACCCGGTGATGACGGCAAATTACCAGCCGTCGGAAATACCGTCGATCTGAGCATCCCAAGCTGGACCAATGATATCGGCCGGGCCGAACTGGGAACCGTGTGGACTGATCCAGAATTCGACCCCTCGCAGCACGCATTCTACTATGCCCGTGTCATCGAAATCCCAACGCCACGCTGGACCGCCTATGACGCGGTTCGCTTTGATGTCGACATCCCCGATGGGGTCAAGATGATCACACAAGAGCGCGCCTACACCTCGCCAATTTGGTACACACCAGAAGGATGAAACCAATGAAAGCACTTATTTTTGCAACATCCACATTAGCGCTCTCGACTATGGCATTGGCGGAACCCAACCCGATGCGCAACGCATACTTTGGCGAGACCCATATGCACACGGCACTGTCGCTGGATGCATATATCGGCGGCGCACGATTGATGCCGTCTGACAGCCTGCGCTTTGCCAAGGGCGACCCAGTTCTGGTAAATGGTCGTCACAAGCAATTGTCGCGCCCGCTCGACTTTGCGGCGGTCAGCGATCACGTGGAATATCTGGGTGAAATGTATTCGGCGATATTCCCCGATGCACCGGGATACGAGCAGGAAGATCTGCAGCAATTGCGCAGTTTGGAAACGCTGAAAGACAAACAGGAATGGTTCTACAAGTACGTCATCGCCAACAATCGCAGTGAAAATCCAACCCACCCCCTTTCTATCAGGGGCCTGAGACCACCAAGTCCGGTTGGCGGATCATCATCGACGCTGCCGAGGAACACAATGATCCGGGCAATTTTACAGCTTTGATTGCTTTTGAATGGTCGGCGGCTCCAAACGGCGGCAACATGCATCGCAATGTGATATTCCGGGACAGCACAGTCCCTGATCTCCCGATGTCCAGCTACGATTCCAATAAGGTCGAAGACCTTTGGGATTGGCTGCAAAACGCACAAGACAACGGGTCAACCGTTTTGGCGATCCCGCACAATTCGAACGCGTCCAAGCAGCAGATGTTTCCCGTTCTCACCAGTTTTGGTGAAGCCCCGGACAAGGACTGGGCCAGCACACGACAGGCTTGGGAACCGCTGATCGAAATGATGCAGATCAAGGGCAATTCAGAGGTGCACGAAGCGTTCTGGCAAGCGGATGAGTTCGCCGGTTTCGAAAACGCCAATTCCATCCAGAAGAACTCAAACCGGTATTTCCACAAGCGCGACTTTGTGCGCGAAGGGTTGAAATTGGGATTGGCTGCTCAGCAGGAGCTGGGTGTGAATCCCTATAAATACGGGTTCATCGGCGGTACTGACAATCACAACGGCCTGATGTCGGATGTGGCCGAAGAGGACTTTATCGGTGGTCACGGTCCTGAAGATGGCAGTGTAGATCGACGTCGCAAGGGCGGGGTTGGCGGTTGGATCGACGGGGTCGACCTGTCGATTGGCTCACTTGCCGGTGTCTGGGCCGAGGAAAACACTCGAGCCTCGATCTGGGACGCGATGAAGCGGCGTGAAACCTTTGCGACGTCCGGACCTCGGATCAAAGTGCGAATGTTCGGTGGCTCGAACCTTGGGGGTAATCCCACTGATCCCGTTGCGATGGTGGAAGACGGCTATGAAAACGGCGTGCCAATGGGTGGAGATTTGAGTGGGGACACAGCGCCCACCTTTACCGTCTATGCGCAAAAAGACGCGGACGGGGCCAATCTGGATCGCATCCAGATCATCAAAGGCTGGGTCGATTCAACGGGTGATATCCACGAAGAGATCATCGACGTGGTCTGGTCCGGGGACCGCAAGGTTGGCGCTGATGGCAAGCTTCCATCGGTGGGCAATACTGTCGATCTGACAACCGCGCTGTATACCAACGACATTGGTGCGCCAACACTGATGGGCAGTTGGACCGACCCCAGCTTCGACCCTGAGCAAGGCGCGTTTTACTACGCACGTGCTATTGAAATTCCGACCCCAAGGTGGTCGACATATGATGCCGTTCGTTCTGGCCTTCCTTTGTTGGAAGAAGTCCCCGCTACGATTCAGGAACGCGCCTGGGGTTCGCCGATCTGGTATGCACCCGCTGGATAATCACAGACTTGAACGTTTGTAATAGTTGGGTTTTCAAGTCGTGCGACAAGCCGAAAGCAACGCCGGGTTCAAATCCTGAAGCAGAGGGGTAACCCTTGCCGGTAATGCATTCATCGCAGCATCCAGAGTTTCGATTGGATGTCCGATTTGGGCCGACTGTGCCAAGGAGTCGGCGGCTTACTCATGGGTTTTGCAAAGGTAGCGATCTGCGCATCGCTACCATTCGTATATGGCTCCGCATTCAAGAGCTTGCGCCCAAGTTTCCTTACGCTGCAACGCGCACCACAATCGGGTAAGAGGCGTTCGCAAGATTTTGCTAAGTGCAAGCTTTTGCCGACACCCCGATCGTCAACGATTGACGACCGACGACAAACCATCTCGACCGCCTTCCACCGCCCCCCATTTCCCCCTATGGTCCGCGCATGACCCCGCTTGCCCATATCGTTGCCCTGCCCGTGCGGGCCTACAGGCTGATTTTCAGCCCCTGGGTCGGGTTCAACTGTCGCTATCAGCCGACCTGCTCGGCCTATGCGATGGAGGCGCTGGAAAAGCACGGCGCGATCAAGGGCAGCCTTCTGGCCGCGCGGCGCATCGGGCGGTGTCATCCTTTGGGCGGCGATGGCTATGATCCCGTGCCTGATCCCAAAACACCGGAAAACAACGGTTAACGCCGGTCTTGCTGTATCACCGGTGCACGCCCTGTGCACGTTCGGTGCACGCATGTCACAGGGTAGAATCAGGGGGTAACACCCAGCGCGTTGCCCAAATGTGTTACCGCAACGCGCAGGTCTTGCCCGGTTCAAGCAACTCGGGTAAGCCGCGTGGATGCTTGACGATGACACAGATATCCACCCGCTTTTTGCCGGGGCGCCCTCGACCACCGAGTTCAAAAAGCTACGCAAGCGGATTGTCCGCTATACGCGTGAGGCCATCGAACAATACGGAATGATCGAACGCGGTGCCCGCTGGCTGGTCTGTCTGTCGGGCGGCAAGGACAGCTATACGCTGCTCGCTGTGCTGCATGAATTGCAGTGGCGCGGGCTGTTGCCGGTCGAGATTCTGGCCTGCAATCTGGATCAGGGACAGCCGGGATTTCCCGCGACAGTGCTGCCGGAATTTCTGGAGAAAATGGGCGTTCCCCATCGGATCGAATATCAAGACACTTACTCCGTCGTCATGGACAAGGTGCCTCAGGGACGGACATTCTGTGCGCTATGCTCTCGGTTAAGGCGCGGAAATCTCTACCGAATTGCGCGTGAAGAGGGATGCTCGGCCGTGGTGCTGGGGCATCATCGCGACGATATCCTTGAGACATTTTTCATGAACCTCTTTCACGGCGGGCGTCTTGCGACGATGCCGCCCAAGCTGGTGAATGAAGAGGGGGATCTCTTTGTCTATCGCCCGCTTGCGCATGTGGCGGAAGCCGACTGCGAGAAATTCGCGACCGCGATGAACTATCCCATCATTCCCTGTGATCTCTGTGGCAGTCAGGATGGTTTGCAGCGCCAACAGGTGAAGCAGATTCTGGACGGGTGGGAAAAGAACTCCCCGGTCGCCGTCAGGTTATGTTCCGTGCTCTTATGAATGCGCGCCCGTCGCATCTTTTGGATCCAAAACTGTTCGATTTTGCCGGTCTGATGCGGACAGAAGAAAAAATTACCGAAAATTCCACCGAAATTCCCGTGTTGCGTTAACGTCTAAGTCAGACTGGTTTCCTAGGGTCCGTTGAGTACAACGCCCCAACAAAAGGCCAGACAAAAGACATGCGGATCTCAGGGTTACTGTCTCGACATTTATCGCGCGTCGTACCGGTTTTGTTGGGCCCGCCTTTATTGGCGTTCTTACCGGCCATCACTCTTGGGGCATTTTGGTTCGGCGGTGAACCAGCCTTGATATTCACCTCACTAGCCTTGCCCCTCGCATTTGCATTTGCCGGGGCCTTTGGCAGTTGGCCGGTGAAGCACAGCGCCAACAAAACCCGCTACACCGGATTTACCTCTAAGGACAGTTACGTCGAAGTCCTGAATGAGACTTTTGAACAGTCGAAACTGACTGGCATGAAATCTGCTAACTTCCAAATCGAGATCGACGACTACTCTGATCTGATAAAGCATTATGGCTCTTCGGCCGCTGAGCAGGTTACCGCACGAACTGGTGATCGGATATTGTCTGCGGTTCGAGATCAGGATGCAGTTGCACTGCTTGACAATTGTACTTTTGCAGTTTGTCTATCTCCGGTACCTCAATTAGATCTTGAATTGTGCATCCAACTTGCCGGTCGAATTCAAAGTGCCGCCGAGGATCCAATTTCGATCGATGGCACAGCGGTTTACGTCTCTTGTTCAATTGGGTTCTGCCAGCATTCGCGTATCCCTGGAAACGAAGCATCTGACTGGCTGGAGGCTTCCAAAACCGCCCTACTTGAAGCCAAAGCTAACGGGCCCTCCACTATCCGTGCCTATTCTCCTGACATGCAAAAGCGAACCCAGATAGAAAAAGGCCTACGCGCAGAATTGTCGGCCGCCTTAGGGAATGGTCAGATACAACCTTGG
The DNA here is from genome assembly GCF_055693495.1 of Falsiruegeria sp. JB4-1. Classification (NCBI taxonomy): domain Bacteria; kingdom Pseudomonadati; phylum Pseudomonadota; class Alphaproteobacteria; order Rhodobacterales; family Roseobacteraceae; genus Falsiruegeria; species Falsiruegeria sp. JB4-1. Next base: position 562,039 of record NZ_JBVFTZ010000001.1, on the reverse strand, counting down.
TACCAGCCACAGATTTCCACAGATACCGGCCGAGTTACAGGGTTCGAGGCTCTGGCACGATGGGTTCATCCGGTGCGAGGCGTTCTTACACCTGACAAATTCCTTCCATTGGTTGAACAAGCAGGTCTTCTGGAACGGCTTGGGCAAGTCATGATGTACCATTCCATGACAGCGCTAAAGGCTTGGGACAGCGCAGGGGTCGACGTACCTAGGGTTGGGGTTAATTTTGCGTCTGACGAGTTGCGAAATCCCGAATTGGTCGAAAAGGTCCAATGGGAACTGGATCGATTTGACCTTACGCCTGACCGCCTTTCTGTCGAAATCCTCGAAACCGTGTTCAGCAACACACCTGACGATACGATAACCCGAAATGTCGCCGGATTGGGTGCTTTGGGGTGCCGAATCGATCTGGACGATTTTGGCACTGGACACGCTTCGATTGCATCAATCCGCCGATTTGCGATCTCTCGGATAAAAATCGACAGATCATTCGTGATGAAAGCAGATAGAGATCCTGAACAGCAACGGTTGATCGGAGCGATACTTACCATGGCCGAGCGACTTGAGCTGGAAACGCTTGCAGAAGGTGTCGAGACTGTCGGTGAACACGCATTGCTGGCACAACTCGGATGCGACCACGTTCAAGGGTTCGGGATCGCAAAACCCATGCCATTCGATCAGACCTTAGATTGGATAGCCCTCCACCAAGCAAAATTGCAGGATGCGCCGCAAATTGGGCGCGAAACCGGCTGACTACACCATAATAGGACCTCACCGAGCCTGATTACTCGGGTTTGAAATGCGATTCCGCTTGACCTTTGCACTCGCACTCTGTTGAACCCACCCTGTCTTCAAATGCACAAGGTGGCTGTCCCCGATGGACGATCAGAACAAGAATCTAATTCTGGCAACTGCTCTCAGCTTTCTCGTGATCCTCGTCTGGTTCGTGCTGTTTCCCCCACCAGAACCAACCACGCCTGCAGACGATACTGCGATTACCACACCCGAAAGCTCGGTGGCGAATGTTCCCGCAGCCGCTGATGCAACAGCGACCAACGCGATTGACGCTCAGGCTGAAGACGCCGAGGAAGCGCCACGTATCGATATCGAAACACCTCGACTGACGGGTAGCATTTCCTTGAAAGGCGGACGAATTGACGATCTGTCACTCAAGGACTACCGGGTTTCGATTGAGCCGGGTGCTCCAATTGAAAAGGTTCTCTATCCGCTTGGATCGGATTCTGCTTACTACGCTCTGTATGGATGGGCGCCTGGTACTGGCGTGTCCCCTGAAGATGTTCCCGGTGCCAACACAAACTGGGCGCTGGAAAATGGTACAATTCTGACGGCCGAAACACCGGTCACGCTGATCTGGAATAGCCCCAATGGCCTGACCTTCCGCCGCGAGATTTCTGTTGACGACAACTACATGTTCTCGGTGACACAGTCGGTGACCAACAATTCTGGCGCTACCGCAAGTATGGCCCCCTATGGCATTCTTGCCCGCCATGGTATCGGCGAGGATGCGGATCTGCCCGGCCTAAAGAGCTTCTTTATCCTGCACGAAGGCGTCGTCGGCATGACAGACGGCACACTTGAAGAAATCTCTTACGGCGACGTGCGCGACTTTGATGTTGATCCCAACGAGGGTGCGCAAGCCGAAGTCTTTCAGGTTCAAGAAAATGGTTGGATCGGATTTACAGACCACTATTGGATGACGACGTTGATCCCCGAACCCGGCAGCAAGTTCAAAGCAGCCGCAAAGTACGACGAGCGTCGAAAAATCTACCAGACTGAAACCGTTCTGCCGACCATGTCGGTGGCCGACGGTGCAACTGCCGAAGTTTCCACTCAACTTTTTGCAGGCGCGAAAGAGTGGGAAACCATTCGAAACTATGAGCGCACCGGTATCCAAGGATACATCGACAGCATTGACTGGGGCTGGTTCTTCTTTCTGACGAAGCCAATCTTTTGGTTGCTACACGAGATCAATAAGCTGATCGGCAACATGGGCTGGTCGATCATCGGCCTGACCCTGATCATCAAGGCGATCCTGTTCCCACTGGCCTATAAGTCCTACGTCTCGATGGCGAAGATGAAGGAACTTCAGCCGCAGATGGAGGCCCTGAAAGAAGCCGCTGGCGACGATCGTCAGAAGATGCAGCAGGGCATGATGGAGCTTTATAAGAAGGAAAAGGTAAACCCGGCCGCGGGCTGTCTGCCGATCCTCTTGCAAATCCCGATCTTCTTCTCGTTGTATAAAGTGATTTTTGTCACCATCGAACTGCGACAGGCCCCTTGGTTCGGTCCGTTCCAAGACCTGAGCATGCCTGACCCGACATCGATCATGAATGGCTTTGGCTGGCTGCCCCGGGGTGGTCCAGCACCGGAATCGATCATGGCGCTGGTGTTCATCGGCATCCTGCCGCTACTTCTGGGTATTTCGATGTGGCTGCAACAGAAACTAAACCCAGCGCCCACTGACCCGACCCAGCAGATGATCTTTGCTTGGATGCCGTGGGTGTTCATGTTCATGCTGGGCAGCTTTGCCAGCGGACTGGTGGTTTACTGGATCGCAAACAACACGATCACATTCACGCAACAGTATCTGATCATGCGCACCCAAGGCTATAAACCGGACGTGTTTGGCAACATCAAGTCATCATTCAAGAAGTCGCCGAAACCGGATCAGAAATGACCGGTTTCGTCACCAGCCTCTGGCGGCATCCCATCAAAAGCCACGGTCGAGAGACGGTGCAGCAGGCAACTTTCAGCCCCGGGCAGACCATGCCCGGGGATCGCGTTTGGGCGGTTGCGCATGAGCAGTCCAAGGCCGACGGGTCCAAATGGGTGCCCTGCGCCAATTTCAATCGCGTATCCAAAGTGGCACAGTTGATGGCCATCACGTGCCAGACGCTTAACGACGGGCGCATTGCCCTGTCGCATCCTACATGCCCTGACTTCGAGTTTGACCCCGAAACTGAAACCCAAGCCTTTCTGGACTGGGTCAAGCCTTTGATGCCAACAGATCGCGCAGCGTCGACCCGATTGGTTCGCGTGCCAAATCGCGGCATGACCGACAGTGACTTTCCCTCGGTAACATTGTGCAACATGTCCTCGCACCGCGCGGTAGAGCGCCACATGGGACAGGACCTGTCTATCCACCGATGGCGCGGCAACATCTGGTTTGATCAAGTTCCTGAATGGCAGGAGTTCGACTGGATGGGCCGTGACGTTAAGATCGGCGAGGTTGTGTTTCGGGTCAAAGAACCCACTGACCGTTGCATGTCCACCGCTGCAAACCCTGACACCGGTGTCCGCGACGCCGATACATTGGGCGCATTGTCCCATTGGGGTCATCAGGATTTCTCTGTCCGGGCCGAGGTTGTACAAGGCGGACAACTGTCCGTTGGAGACAAGGTAACTTTGCTATGACACAACTTCCGTTCCCCGAGGTTGAAACTCCTGACACCGCCACCATCGAACGTGGGCGCAAGCTGTTTGCCGGGCAGTCCGAATTTGTAAAAGGCGTTGTCGCCATGTCTGGTCTGCCCCCCGCAGATCGGATTGAGGTGTGTTTTGCGGGCCGGTCAAATGTCGGAAAATCAAGCCTGATCAACGCGCTGACCGGCACCAAGGGCCTGGCGCGCGCGTCAAACACACCCGGCCGCACGCAAGAGATCAACTATTTCACCCAAGGCCCCGAACTCTATCTGGTGGATCTTCCCGGCTATGGCTACGCCAATGCGCCGCTGCCGGTTGTCGAAAAATGGCAACGGCTGCTGAAGCAATACCTCAGCGGTCGTCAGACGCTTCGCCGCGCCTTTGTGCTGATCGACGCGCGCCATGGGGTCAAGCCAGTGGACGATGAGATTATGAAGCTGCTCGACACCAGCGCCGTGACCTTTCAGTGCGTCCTGACCAAGACCGACAAGGTCAAGGCCAAGGACCGCGAACGGATTCTGGCACAGGTACGCGGAGCGCTGTCCAAACACCCCGCGGCCTTCCCCGAGATCATCCTGACCTCGTCCGAAAAGGGTGACGGCATTTCAACCCTGCGATCGGTGATTGCGACACTGGAATGATCTTTGCCCGGTTTGCAGGATTGATGGCTCTGCTCGCGGTGGCGCTGACCAGCGCGATCCCGCAGGGCTGGATGCCTGCAACTGCTGATGACGGTCGGATCTTGCTGGTACTGTGTACCGGTGATGGTCCGGTAGAAACCTGGGTTGACCTGAGTGAGGACGCGCCGGAACACCGGAACAGCGACGAGCGCATGCCCTGCCCCTTTGCCGGGGCATTTGAGGGTGCCATAGAACTTGCCTTTACCGGACCGTTGCCCCTGACCTTCCCGGCGCAAGCCCGTTGGACTCGTGCCGAATTCACGCATCGCTCGGCCGGTTTTCACTGGCGCTACGATGCACGCGGACCGCCCGCACTCTCCTAAACCTTCGAGAACACCCAAACAAACATGATGGCCTGTGCTCACTGCACAAGGCCCGTTCCGGTATGGAGAATTCAATGGCGTTGAACACCAACACCACACCCATGGGCGATACCCAAAACCCTGATAACTTTGCACAAAAATTCTATTTCGCCGCTTGGCGATGGCACTTTTATGCTGGCCTCTTTGTTATCCCGTTCCTGATCATCCTTGCTGTTACCGGCCTGATGATGATGTTCATCACACAATACGACGGCCGTGACGGTGAGAAGATCGCGGTCGAACGAGGCGAGGTCGCCCTACCGGTCTCTGAGCAAGCAAACATCGTGACCACCCATGTGCCGGGTTCGGTGGTTGAATGGATCGGACCAAAATCAGACACCTTGGCCACTGTGTTCCGCGTCAAGGGCGATGCCGGTCAGCGTATGGTCGCTGTAGACCCCTACAGCGGCGCTGTGGTGGACACATGGAACCGGCGTACAGGCTGGTATGATCTGGCCGATAACATCCACTCGACCCTGCTGATTGGCGATGCGGGGGATCGGTTGCTGGAAATCGCGGCGGGCCTAAGCTTGGTTCTGGTCTTTACCGGCCTTTACCTGTGGTGGCCGCGCGGCAATACCATGGCAGCCTTTGTGCCAAACTTGCGCGCTCAGGGCCGTGCCTTGTGGAAATCGCTGCATGCGGTCATCGGTTTCTGGATGTCGGGCCTGCTGGTGGTCTTCCTGATCTCAGGCCTATCCTGGACCGGCATCTGGGGCGGGATGATCGTGCAGCCCTGGAGCAGCTTCCCAGCCGAGAAATGGGACAACGTGCCTCTGTCTGACGACATCCACGCCAGCATGAACCACGGCGCCCAGAACGACGTGCCATGGGCGCTGGAACAGACCCCTATGCCCGCATCCGGCTCGGATGTGGGTGCAACCGGTGTACCCACAGGTCAGACAGTCGACATCGACACTCTGGTCGCGCTTGGACTGTCGCTGGGAATGGAAGGGCGGTTCCGCGTCGCTTTCCCGAACGGTGACAACGGCGTTTGGACCCTGAACCGCGATTCCATGAGCAGTGATTCTGATGAACCCACCACGGATCGGACCGTGCATGTGGACCAATACACCGGAAAGATCCTGGCTGATGTGCGCTATGACGACTATTCGGTGATGGGTAAGGTGATGGCGCTTGGCATCCCGTTCCACATGGGGCTGATGGGCACGTGGAACTTTGTTCTGAATACGTTGTTTTGCCTGTCAGTGATCTTTGTCTGCGTGTCAGGCGTGGTCATGTGGGTCAAACGTCGTCCCTCTCGCGCCGGGCGTCTGGCCGCGCCTCCGCTGCCTGCGGATCTACCGTTCTGGAAAGGGGCCGTTCTGGTCGGGCTGTTTACTTCGATGGCGTTTCCGTTGGTTGGCTTAACATTGCTAGTGGTGTTGACGTTCGACCTGCTGATCTTGGGCAACATCCCGGCAATGAAACGCGCCCTTAGCTAACCCAATACCCTGTCGCGGCGGTGTGTCACCGTCGCGGCGGGCCAATCCGGATCAATCCCAGCTTGGCTTATGACGTCAAAGGCCCTAACACGGTTGCCCAAAGGGACCTTGACGATGAAGAAGCAGAACATGAACCGCGATTGGATTGCGACCGCCGCCACACTCAGCAGTGCCCTACCATACCTACAACGCTATGACGGTGCGATTGTCGTTATCAAGCTTGGCGGGCATGCTATGGGTAGCGACGAAGCGATGGAAAGCTTCGCCCGTGACATCGTTCTGATGCAGCAAGTCGGCGTGAACCCGGTGATCGTGCACGGTGGCGGCCCAATGATCAACGCGATGCTGAAAAAACTGGATATCCAGTCCGAGTTCGTGAACGGCAAACGCGTCACCGACGCAGCCACCGTCGAAGTGGTTGAGATGGTCCTATCCGGCGTCGTCAACAAGCGCATCGTGCAGGCGATCAACGCGCAAGGCGGCACCGCCGTTGGTCTGTCAGGCAAGGACGCCAACCTGATCACCTGCGATCAGACCGACGCCTCGCTTGGTTTTGTCGGCACGCCATCGCAGATGAACCCCAAAATCTTGCATGATCTGTTCGAAAAGGATGTGATCCCGGTGATTGCTCCCTTGGGCGCAGGTCTGGATGGTGAGACTTTCAACATCAACGGCGACACCGCTGCAGGTGCCATCGCCTCGGCCCTGCAAGCCGACCGTCTGCTGTTGCTGACCGATGTGGCCGGTGTAAAGAACGCCGCAGGCGACGTTGTCACCGAACTCACCGCTGATGACGTTGAGGCGATGACCGCAAGCGGCGTAATCGCGGGCGGCATGATTCCCAAGACAGAAACCGCACTAGACGCTGTTCGCAACGGTGTGCGGGCCTGTACTATCGTCGATGGTCGGGTGCAAAACTGTGTTCTGCTGGAGCTGTTCACCGATCACGGTGCAGGCTCGATGATCCGCCCCAACTGACGCACTCGTGTCGCGTTCTGGCTTGCATTACACATATTGCTGCCGGAATGTGATGGGATGGAGCATGAGATCCCCATCCGTTTTGTCGTGTTTGTGTCCCTGTTCGCTGTCTGTGCAATGGCCGAGGCCGCTGTGCCCCGCCGCCCGCGTGCTTTGCCGCGAGCAAGCCGGTGGCGCACCAATCTAAGCATTACCCTTCTGAACACGCTCACCCTGCGCCTGATGGCGGCCATATTGCCCCTGCTCGCGATTGGGGCGGCTTGGGATGCGCAAACACAGGGTTGGGGCCTGTTCAACGCCCTCAACTGGCCAGTGTGGATCGAGTTGATCATTTGCGTGCTCGTTTTGGACTTTGCAATCTGGGCGCAACACCTGATCACCCACAAGGTACCTCTACTTTGGCGACTGCACCGGGTCCATCACGCGGATCGGGACATGGATGTGACAACCGCCGTTCGCTTCCACCCAGTTGAGATCGCTCTGTCGATGCTCCTGAAGATCGGGTTGGTCTATCTGCTGGGGCCGAGTGCATTAGCCGTGCTAGTTTTTGAAATTCTGCTCAACGGGACGGCGTTGTTCAATCATTCTAACTTGAAACTTCCTCTTGCTCTGGATGCCGTGCTGCGTAGGGTTCTGGTGACGCCGGACATGCACCGGGTTCATCATTCGGTGCATCGGCGTGAACATGACAGCAACTATGGGTTCGCCCTGTCGATCTGGGACCGCATGTTCGGCACCTATGTCGCGCAGCCAGAGCAAGGGCATGACCAAATGACAGTGGGACTGGAATGGCAGGACGATTGCCCCGCGCACCTGAGCTGGAGCCTGATGCTCCCCTTTCAGCGCAAGTGAACTATGTCCAAGTTGAGGCGGCGACCCATGCGGCTGGTCTCATCGTCATGGGGGCACAGCACCCACGTGAAAGCGAAGCCAAGCAACTAGACGGTGGAACCCTGATCCTGCTCGGCACAGCGAGTGCGTTTTGGGACAAGTTCGAGACCTCACCTGAGTGGACTGACGAACACCCCCACCCCATCGACAGATGGTCAACCAGGACGGTTCATGGCTTAGCGCAGGATTTGACTGCAACGGCCTATTTCCCTTTTGGCGGCCCGCCCTACACGCCGTTTATCGACTGGGCGCTTAAGTCAGGGCGCACATTTACCAGCCCAGTCGGCGCCTTGGTGCATGACACTGTCGGCATGCTGACCTCATTCCGGGGTGCACTGCATTTTGAGCACGAATTTGACATCCCCACCCCTTCGAACACGTCTCCTTGCTCTGACTGCCCCGCCCCTTGCGCCACCGCCTGCCCGGTCGAAGCCCTGAACGCGCAGTCGTTCTATGACGTCGACAGCTGCCACAACTATCTGAACACCGCAGCCGGACAGACTTGCCTGACCCAAGGCTGCGCCACGCGACTGGCTTGCCCTGTCAGCGCAGGCGCCGGACGCAGCCGAGCACAAACCGCCCATCACATGAGAGCCTTCCATCCATCATGACCTTGACCCTGATCCTGACACGGCACGCAAAATCCAGCTGGGGTGATCCTGGCCTGCCTGATCATGCCCGCCCTCTGAACAAGCGTGGACGCGCTTCCGCCGAGGCGGTCGGGATTTGGCTCAAGAAAAAGGGCGTATTGCCGGATCAGGTGCTCAGCTCTTCGTCGCATCGCACCCGCGAAACCTATCAGCGTATGGCCCTGACGGCGCGTACGACGACGTTTACAGACGATCTGTATCACGCATCTGCGCAGCAAATCCTGAACATGTTGAACCATGCAACTGGGCAGACCGTACTGTTGTTGGGGCACAATCCGGGCATGGCGGAATTTGCCGGTCTGATAGCGCAGGCACCGCCTAATGCCGACCGCTTCCATGACTACCCGACCTGCGCCACCACCATCATGACCTTTGATGCTCCCAAATGGGACGAGGTTGATTGGCACAGCGGGCTCGTTCAGGATTTCATCATTCCACGGCAACTCCTGGAATGAAAAAGGGCGAGGAAATCCCCGCCCTTTTCATGTTCTGACATGTACCCTTAGTGACCTAGGATCTGGCTGAGGAACAGCTTGGTCCGGTCCGACTGTGGGTTGTTAAAGAACTCTTCGGGTTCGTTCTGTTCCACGATCTGACCCGCATCCATAAAGATGACGCGGTTCGCCACCTGACGGGCAAAACCCATCTCGTGCGTCACGCAGAGCATAGTCATGCCTTCTTCGGCGAGCTCGATCATGGTGTCGAGCACCTCTTTGATCATCTCGGGGTCCAGCGCCGATGTCGGTTCATCGAACAACATGATCCGCGGCATCATGCACAGCGAGCGGGCGATCGCCACACGCTGCTGCTGACCACCTGAAAGCATGCCGGGATACTTATCCGCTTGCTCGGGGATCTTGACCTTCTCCAGGAAATGCATCGCACGCTCTTCGGCCTCTTTCTTGGGCGTCTTGCGCACCCAGATCGGGGCCAGTGTGCAGTTTTCCAGGATTGTCAGATGCGGGAACAGGTTAAAGTGCTGGAACACCATCCCAACCTCGGACCGGATCTTGTCGATGTTCTTCAGGTCATTCGACAGCTCGGTGCCGTCCACAACGATCTTGCCCTGTTGGTGCTCTTCCAAAGCATTCAGGCAGCGGATCAGGGTGGACTTACCCGAACCCGACGGGCCCGCGATAACAATCCGCTCGCCCCGATTGACGGTCAAGTTGATGTCGCGCAGCACGTGAAACGACCCGTACCACTTGTTCATGTTGTTGATTTCGATGGCGACTTCGTCGCTCACCTGCATTTTCGTGCGATCAATCTCGCGGTCAGACATAAGTTCAGACATCGTTTGAACTCCTTAATGGTGGTCGGTGGCGAGACGACGCTCGAGCCACTGTGAGTATTGAGAAATGCCGTAACAGACGACAAAGAAGACCAGTGCAGCAAAGCCCCAGAGTTCCCAATAGACGCCGTTCCATTCGGTTGACGCAAGGATGGGCCCACGGATCATGCCGACCAGATCGAACATCGAGATAACCGAGACAAGTGTGGTGTCCTTGAACAGCCCCACCGCCACGTTCACGATACCCGGGATCGAGATCTTCATTGCCTGCGGCAGGATGATCAGTCGCATGGCCTGAGGGTAGTCCAGACCAAGACTGTCTGCGGCCTCATACTGCCCACGGGGCAAGGCTGCGAGACCACCACGGATCACCTCTGCGATATAAGCAGACGAGAACATTGTGATCATGATCACCACACGCAGGAACAGGTCAACTGTGCTTTCCGGCGGGAAGAAATAGGCCAGCATCACCGAAGCGACGAACAGCAGCGTAATCAGAGGCACGCCGCGAACGAATTCGATGAAGACAACACTGATCCATTTTATCAACGGCATGCTCGACTGTCGGCCAAGGGCCAGTGCAATGCCCAAAGGCAAAGACAGCGACACACAGGTCAAGCCAAGCATCATGTTGAGCATATAGCCCCCCAGATCCCGGCTTGGCACGGCGGTAAGCATAGCGTTTTCCGAAGCTCCTTCAGGGATCAGCCAGCTACCCACTTGCCAGACAACCAGAGCAGCCACGATGCCCCCAAAGAAACCAGCTGCAAAGCTGCTCTTGCCAGCCTTCTGAAAGACGAAGCCACCCGCAACACAGCCAAGCAGCGCAACCAGGGGCACCAGGATAGTCCCGCCCCAGATCAGCCAGAAGGCCACAAACGGATACACGGCCGTAATGATCAATAGCTTACGCGGTAGATCAAAGAACAGCACCGGAGCCAACGCAGCCAGCATCAATACAAAGGCAACGTTCGGGCGCCAGTAAGCATCCACAGGATATTTGAACCCATAGATCAACTGCGGCCAACGTTCGGTCAAAACCGCAAAACAGGCTCCTGTCTTGCCCGCCAAGATCTCGCGACATTCCGCCAGAGAATTTGCGTTCCACACCCCGTTCAGGATCCACGGCAGCGTGTTTTTCAACAGCAGATAAATCAGGATCAACGCCAAGATGGTCAGGATCGAGTTTGTAACGCCGGAAAACAAGTTGTCACGCAGCCACTTGACCACCCCTGTTTCATTCGCCGGTGGCGGAGATTCAGGGATGTTTCCATCAGCAACAAAAGCGACGGAGTTGGTTGTTTGATCAGCCATGGCTCAGCGCTCCTTCAGCTTGACGGAAGAGTTGTAGATGTTCATCACCGTCGAGATCGTCAGCGATGCCGTCAGATAGAACAACATCAACAGCAGAACGCATTCAATGGCCCGACCGGTCTGGTTCAGCGTAATGCCACCCAGGGTCGCCGTGATGTCCGCATACCCCACCGCAATCGCCAGCGACGAGTTTTTGGTGATGTTCAGGTACTGCGAAATCAACGGTGGAATGATCACCCGCAACGCTTGCGGCAGGACAACAAGATTCATGATCCGTCCTTGACGCAAACCAAGGGCAGCGGCTGCTTCGGTCTGTCCTTTTGAAATCGCCTGAATACCCGCACGCACGTTTTCCGCGATGAAGGCACCAGTATAGATCGACAACGCGAACCAAAGTGCAATCAATGGCCCACCGACTTTGATACCACCTTTGAAGTTAAAGCCTTTGAGAGCAGGCACATCCCAAGCTAGGCCCATGATGAGCATCAACAGGGCAAAAGGGACAAACCAGATCGCCAACTTAAGCAACAGCGTCTTAGGGCGTTCACCGGTCTCTTCCTGTTTTTGATTTGCCCAGGTCGTGACACGGCCTGACACGAACCATGATAGAAAAATCCAGCCAGAACCAGTCCCCAGTTCATTGCGGCAGAAGCAAACAGGCCGTTTTCAAACCAAGGCATCGGGATATAGACACCCCGGTTGGTGAAGGCAAAGAGGTCCAGAAACATACTGGATGTCGCATCATCGCCCCGGAAAGCTCTTGGCCCCGGCATCACAGCCGTCATGATCGTGAAGATGATGATGATCCAAATCAGAATTGGAATATTCCGAAAGATCTCGACATAAATCGCCATCAATTTGGCCACCAGCCAATTGTTGGACAGGCGTAGAACGCCCGCAATCACGCCAAATACGGTTGCGGTGATACAGGCAAGAAAGGCCACAAGAAGCGTGTTTAGAACACCAACAAGTGCTGCGCGCGCGTGCGAAGACTGGCTATCATAGTCGATCAGTCGCTGGTTGATGTCATAACCGGCGGGATCGCCGAGGAAACTATAAGAAATGTTCAGCCCTGCGGCACGCAGGTTCTGGATTAGGTTGTTGCCCAGATACCAGATGCACAGCGCAAGAACGATGGCTGCAATGACCTGGAATGTCAGTGAACGATACCTCGTATCGTTGAACAACATGGACAACCGAAAACCAGCATTAGGTGGGTCGGTCAAAGTTGACATATTATGGGGTCCCCGTGGCTTGCGATACCTGTTGGTCCCGTCGGGGTTGGCCCCGCTCCGCAACAGTCCGCAGCATTATTGTGGATACGAAGAGGGCGCGAGAATTCTCGCGCCCTTTCGTTTGGTGTATTAGCGGAACGGCGGCGAGTACAGCAGGCCGCCTTCGGTCCACTGAGCGTTCAGGCCGCGTGCCAGACCGATGGGGGTTTCTTCGCCGATGTTCTGAGCAAAGATCTCACCGTAGTTACCACCGGCTGCGATCGCGCGCTTGGACCACTCAGCGTCCAGACCCAGCATCTCGCCCAGGGTACCTTCGGTGCCCAGGATACGGTTGATTTCCGGGTTGTTGGTGCTGGCTGCCATCTCACCGATGTTTGCCGAAGTGATACCCAGCTCTTCGGCCGAGATCAGCGCGTTCAGAGTCCAGCGAACAACATCGCCCCACTCGTGGTCACCGTGACGAACCAGCGGACCCAGAGGCTCTTTCGAGATGATCTCGGGCAGCAGGACGTGATCACCGGGATTCTCGAAGGTGGCACGTGTCGCGGCCAGGCCCGAGGCGTCGGTGGTGTAAACATCACATGCGCCAGCCAGATACTGCTGCTGCGCTTCAGCGTTGGTTTCGATCGGAACCGGCTCGTAGCTGATGTTGTTCGAGCGGAAGAAGTCCGCCAGGTTCAGCTCGGTTGTGGTGCCGGTCTGGATGCAGACGGTCGCGCCGTCCAGTTCCTTAGCCGACGAAACGCCCAGTTCCTTGGGAACCATGAAGCCCTGACCGTCGTAGTAGTTCACACCAGTGAATTCGAACTTCAGGTCCACGTCGCGCGAGAAGGTCCATGTGGTGTTACGAGCCAGCATGTCGATCTCACCCGAAGCCAGCGCGGTAAAGCGTGTCTTACCGGTGGTCGGCACGAACTCGACTGCGCTGGCATCACCCAGAACAGCGGCCGCAACGGCGCGGCACACAGCCACGTCAAAACCTTTCCATTCCCCATTTGCATCCGGCGCCGCAAAGCCAACCAGACCTGTGGTCACGCCACAGTTCAGTTTGCCGCGTGCCTTGACGTCATCCATCGTGCCCGCTGCTGCAGCAGCTGCTGCCAGACCGGCGACGGTGAACGCGCCCAAAAATACGGTTTTTTTCATTTTTACCTCTTCCTGATTTTCCACCCCTTTGTGGGGCGGTTCGACCGGCATGAGTTTGTGCCGGAACGTTTACCAAAAGGGATCTCCCCTTTAGTGGGGCCAAGTTTGGGCGCAATCATCAACAAACGTCAAGAGTAGGATCATAGAAATCAATGATCTGACGGCTTCAGCTGACCTTGCGTCATGCCAGGATCGCTGCGGTTGCTAGATTAACCTGAAAAATCAAAGAACCGCTTAGCGTGTAAAAAGGATCTCCGCTTTATCTCTGCGTGTTCAACTGCTTCCTCGTCAGAGCCCCATTGCTCCTCTTGCCAAAGCTCATCCACACGCGAAATGCGCCAGATTTCGTCGGCTTCGCGCCAATTTTTGGCGGCGGCAAAACCCAGAATCAAAGAACCAGACAAACTGACCAAGTCATGAAAGGCAGCAAGGTGAAATGGGCCCAGTGCATGGACTTGAGCAGATAGTTTGGCGATCGCGTCGTCGGATTGTGGCACGTGAACGACGCCGGACACAGGTTCCAGACGTGCGCCAAGGCGATCAGCGGCCCAATCCAGAACGGGAGACCAGGCTTCGTCCTGCCGCAAGACCAATTCCTGCGGGTGCGAGGCACGATAACACAGCAAATCCGAATCGCCATACGCCGCCAGCATGTCTGCGACTTCGGCATGTTGGATACGCACCTTGTCGATAGCCGCATTGGCCGAACGCATGAACGGCATGGTCGTGGGATCAACCTCGCCGTCTTGCGCGTCCCACTCTTCGGCGATGGCCTGCGCCATGGCTTTAGTCGGAACGATCAAGCTCGTCTTTGCTGGTGTCTTTAGACGACGCCCATCCAGTTCAACCGTGAAACCATCGTCAGCCTCTACAACGCTGCTATCTTTCCAAAAACGTTTTGGTTTCCAGTCGCTCATGTCTCAGGTCCAGATTTGTGCCAATGCTCCGGGCAATTGGTCGAATGTATCAATGATTGTGTGTGCCGAAGTCAGGGTCGATGGGTTGTGATAGCCCCAGCTGACCCCAATCCCAGCCACGCCCGCAGCGGCGGCCATATCCATATCAAAGCTGGTGTCGCCGATCATCACGCAGTTGGCGGGTTCAACGCCAGCCTCATCCATTGCGGCATGGATCATCGCTGGATGTGGTTTCGAAGGGTGAAAGTCAGCCACCTGCTGGGTCACGAATAGACGCTCCATCCCGTGTGCCTCGATCAACCCATCAAGGCCACGTTTGGATTTTCCAGTAGCGACGCCCAACAGGTTTTCAGGCACCGCATGCAGCACTTCGAGCATTTCCAACGCACCAGGATACAACGGCGAATGAGCTGCCCCCTGCGCCAGTCGCTGATCGCGATAACTGTCTTTGTACCCTTGCACCAATTGCGCTTGAACATCTTCACCCTGCTCGGGTGCCAAACGCGCCATCGCCTGTGGCAGGGACAAACCGACGATCGACAAGATTGCCTGTCGCACCGGAACCGTCACACCAGCCTCTTCAAAGGCTGCCGTCATCGATCCAACAATCGCCGCTTGACTGTCGACCAGCGTGCCGTCCACATCAAAGAGGATCAGCCGTAGATCAGCGGTCATCGCAGTTCCTCGAACGGATCGTCTGCGGCCAGATCCTCGGTCCACCCCAAGGTATCCCAGCTGTCTTTCATATGCTGTGGCAGTTTGGCTGTAACCGTGACCGATTTGCGCGTGATCGGATGCTCAAAGCTCAAGGTGCGCGCGTGCAGATGCAGCTTTTTGCTGATGATGCCGCCCAATTGTGCGCCCCAGCCGTCGCCTAGGTTTTCCTGACCCGAACCGCCGTATTTGCCGTCGCCAATAATCGGATGTCCCATGCCAGCCATATGCGCCCGCAGCTGATGGGTACGACCTGTCACCGGTTCCATCGCGATCCAAGACGCACGGCTCGCAACCCGATAAAGCGTAGCATAAAGCGTATGCGCTCGCTTGGCTCCCGGAGTGTCATCCACGTCGCGCGAATGGATCGGGATCATCTTTTCACCCTCACCGTGCTTGCCATGGCCCGGCGCCTTCACCAGGCCCGTCTTGATCTCACCCAAGTAAGGCGTCGGAACACCCGCTACCAACGCCCAATAGATTTTGTGCGTGTTGCGGTGACGGAATGCGGCGGTCAGCCCCTTGGCCGCCTCGCGGGTGCGCGCCATAACCAAAACACCGGATGTATCCTTGTCCAAACGGTGTACCAGTCGAGGGTTTTCATCCAACCCAAAGCGCAATGCTTCTGCCAGGCCATCGACATGTTTCGTTTGTCCGCTGCCGCCCTGTACCGGTAGGCCCGCAGGTTTGTTAAGCGCGATCACGTGATCGTCGCGATAGATCACACAATTTTGGATCATCCGGGCGTCTGCCTCTTTGATCCGAGGGCGATGTTCAGCCGGTTTCTGATCTGTCGCAGGCAACGGCGGGATGCGAACGACCTGCCCGACCTCGACTCGGCTGGATGCCTTGACCCGACCGCCGTCAATCCGCAATTCGCCCTTACGGCACATCTTTTCGATACGGCCCTGGCTGACATGCGGAAATAGGCGGCGCAGCCAACGGTCAATGCGCTGGTCACCATCACCTTCGGCCACGGTGATCATCTGTACTCCGCTCATGCCCATACTCCTCTGGCCAAGATCAGGCCCAACATCAGTGCCGCAATCGACAAGCCAACGGATAGCGCCACATACAATGCCGCCTGGCCCAAATCTCCGCGCTCGTAAAGGCTCACCGCTTCCAACGAAAACGCCGAGAACGTCGTGAACCCACCCATGATCCCCGTCGCCACCAACGGATTAAGGTGCGTCAGCCCCTTGTGCGCGGCGGTCACCACAAAAACGCCCATCAGAAACGAGCCGATGACGTTCACGGTCAGAATGGCGATTGGGAATTCCTGATGGCCAAACGCGCGCAGAACGCCCACGCCCGTCAGATACCGGAGCGACGCCCCGATCGCGCCACCAAGCGCCACATGTAGAACCGAAGAAAACATGGCGCTCCCTTCGCCCGCCGCGCGGGGGATGTCAAGTTTTGTGGACGTCAATCCGCATTGCGCTGCGCGCGTAGCTTGGCAAAGTATTCCAGTCTTTTCTTCAGCTCGCGCTCGAACCCACGTTCGACCGGTTGATACAACTCGGGCCGTTCCATGCCATCGGGGAAATAGTTTTGGCCCGAAAATCCATCCTCGGCATCGTGGTCATAGTCATAGCCCGCACCATACCCCTGTTCCTTCATTAACGACGTAGGCGCATTAAGGATGTGTTTCGGTGGCGGCTCGGACCCCGATTTCTTGGCCAGCCGCATGGCTGCCTTGTAGCCCACGTATGCTCCGTTCGATTTCGGAGCAAGGGCCAGATAGACTAGGGCTTGTGCTAGGGCCAACTCACCCTCGGGGCTGCCAAGACGCTCATAAACTTCCCAAGCGTGCAGACAATGGGTCTGCGCCTGCGGATCGGCCAGCCCGATATCCTCGACCGCCATCCGGGTGATCCGCCGTGCGAGATAACGCGGGTCCTCGCCCCCGGTCAGCATCCGGGCAAACCAATAGAGCGCGGCGTCCGGGTCCGATCCACGCACCGATTTGTGTAAGGCCGAGATCAGGTTGTAATGCTCTTCGCCCGATTTGTCGTATTTGGCAGCGCGGCGCATCAAACGGGACGACAGAGCGTCGGTGTCCAGATCGGCATCCACTTTCCACGCCGCCACCTGTTCGATCAGGTTCAACAAAGCGCGCCCGTCCCCGTCCGCCATGTCATGCAACGCTGATCGCGCCGGGGAAAGCAACGGCAAGTCTCGTCCCAACTCCGCCTCGGCGCGTTGAGTGAGGGCCTCCAAGTCCGCTTTGCCCAGACGTTCCAGTACCATGACCTGAGCACGGCTCAGCACAGCGGCGTTTAATTCAAACGAGGGGTTTTCGGTGGTCGCCCCAACCAGCAGGATGGTGCCATCTTCCATATGTGGTAGGAACCCGTCTTGCTGCGCCTTGTTGAAACGGTGAATTTCATCCACGAACAACAGCGTGCCTTGACCGTTCTGACGCCGGATCCTAGCGGCCTCGAACACCTTCTTGAGGTCCGGCACGCCGGTGAAAATCGCGCTGATCTGAACAAAATGCAGGTCACTTTCGTCCGCCAGCAACCGGGCAATGGTTGTTTTCCCAACACCCGGCGGTCCCCAGAAAATCAGGCTCGACAAACTCCCCGAGGACAGCATGACCCCAAGAGGCGCGTCCGGTCCCAAAACCTGCTGCTGCCCAATTACTTCGGCGAGAGAGCGTGGACGCAGGCGATCCGCCAACGGGCGATGACGATCCGGCGCAACATCGTCGTCGATCCTGGATTCAGAGCCCGTGTCAAACAGATCAGCCATGGATCACAGACGGAAACGCAATGACAGTTTTTGGCCCCGCCTCTGCAGATCCAATCGCACCCATCGACCGGTCTCGGTCAGCGCCTGACGGATGTCTTGGGTCGTATCCATCGACTCGCCGTTGATCCCCTCAACAATGTCGCCGTGCTGCAGGCCCGCGCGGGTGCCATAGGGACCGGGGTCAACCACAACTACGCCTTTGGTGGACAGCGGCAAACCCATATAGGCGATCACTGCTGGGTTAGCCCGCGCTACGACAAGGCCGGGTAGAACGGTTCGATCATCCAGTGTGATATCGTCGGCAGGCGGTTCATCCGGTGCTTCTATCATCTGGACACTCAACTCGTCACGTTCTCCATCACGCAAGCGGGTCATCGTGGACATTCCGCCAATACCGGTCACCGACATGCGAAACATCATTTCAGACGGAGAGTTTACCAAGTCACCGTCCACATGAGTGACCACGTCCCCTACGCTGAAACCAGCCTTTGCAAGTGGGCTGCCTGCGTGCATGTCCGAAATGACGACTCCCTCTGGCAAACTGAGGCCGAGCGAGATCCGCAATATCAGCGTTCATAGGTTGACCTGCGATACCCGCCCAAGGGCGCACAAAATACTCATTGCCCTCACGCGCCTGGCGCAGGAATTCTCGCACCAGATTTGCTGGAATGGCAAAACCGATCCCGTTCGAACCACCAGAACGGCTGAGGATCGAGGTATTGATGCCAATCAAGTCACCATTCACGTCAATCAGCGCCCCGCCCGAGTTGCCGGGGTTAATCGGAGCGTCCGTTTGGAGGAAGTATCCGCGTGCCTTACCGGTCGCAGCTCCCGATCGCGCCAATCCGGATACGATCCCACTGCTGACGGTTTGCCCGACACCAAACGGGTTACCGATGGCCAGCACCAGCTCGCCGACCTCAACCTGATCGGAATCGCGGAGCGCCAGCGATGGCAGATCCATAGCCTCATCCAGACGCAAGATCGCGATGTCACTTTCTTCGTCACCCAGAACCACCGTCGCAGAGAATTCACGCCGATCCGTGGTCACCACCTGAATCTCCGATGCCATCCCGACAACATGGTAATTTGAAACCACGTACCCATCTTCGGTAAGAATGACACCTGATCCGAGCGAGTTTTGGACTCGCTGCTGCGGCGCTGAAAAGCCGCCAAAGAAGTCCCTAAAAAACGGATCTGAGAAAAACGGGTTTGCCTGCCCGCTTGTAATGATCTTGGCATAGATGTTGACAACTGCAGGCGCCGAACGCTTGACCACCGGGGCGAATCCCATGGAAATTTCCGAGTGCGAAGTCGGCACACGCGTCTCGGCGCCAGCAAGGTTTGCTGTCATTATCAACAGAACAAAAAGGGTTGTACGGAACATACGAACTCCGGAGAGACCTGAACTTGGCGATGGTATGCGAGGCGAGCCTTCGGATTGCAACCTGTCAATCGTTCAATTTTGCCCGCGCAGGCTGGATGCTCGAGCTCAGAAACATCCAAGTGCCATTGGCATTTTTCACAAGCACATTTACCGACGTTCCAGTTTCCAACCGCTCGTCTTCAGTCCTGTCAGGGTAAACCAAGTCATAGGATACGGAGCAGTGAACAGCTTCGCCTTTTTCTTCAAATGACGTGATCTCGACTGACGTGTATTTGACATTATGTTGGAACCACGTTTCGTGGACGGCTCGAATTTGGTCTGTCCCAACCGCGGCCATGCTGTATGGCGTATAGATTTCCGCGCGTCCTTCAAACATCGACATGACTTCCGTGAGCTTACGATCGTTGTACGCCTCGATGTAGTCTCGAATTCTTTGTTCAACTCGCTCTCGAACCGACATTCGCAATCTCCTGCCGTTTCCTTCCTCGTAACACGATCATTGTGTGTTCCCAACGAAAAACCCCCGCTCGTTCGAGCGGGGGTCTAGGAAACGGATAGGTTCCGGTACCCTTTAGTCTTCTGCGGCCTCTTCGGCAGCAAGGCGTGCTTTGTCAGCGGCGCCTTTGGCATCGACGTCGCGGTCGACGAACTCGATGATTGCCATCGGGGCCATGTCACCGTAGCGGAAGCCTGCTTTCAGGACACGGACGTAGCCGCCCTGACGATCCTTGTAGCGAGGGCCCAGAATGTCGAACAGTTTCGCAACATACTGGTCTTCTTTCAGGCGTGCTGCGGCCTGACGACGAGCGTGCAGGTCACCGCGTTTGCCCAGGGTGATCAGTTTTTCGATGATCGGGCGCAGTTCTTTTGCCTTGGGCAAAGTTGTTTTGATCTGCTCGTGCTCGATCAGCGAGCTTACCATGTTCGCAAAGAGCGCCTTACGGTGCTCATGAGTACGGTTCAGGCGGCGATATCCACGTGCGTGACGCATTTTGTAGTTCCTTCGTCTAGCTTTTGCTTTGTCCGATGGCCGATGCGTGTCAGCCATTCACCTTGGGGCGGATTTGCCCATGTTGTCCCCGGCAGTCCGGGCATTGATGGAAGGGGCCGAAGCCCCTTCCGAAACCTTAGAAGTTGTCTTCGAACTTCTTGGCCAGATCTTCGATGTTGTCCGGCGGCCAGTCCTCGACGTCCATGCCAAGGTGCAGACCCATGCCCGAGAGCACTTCCTTGATCTCGTTCAGCGACTTGCGGCCAAAGTTCGGGGTGCGCAGCATCTCGGCTTCGGTCTTCTGGATCAGATCGCCGATATAGACGATGTTGTCGTTCTTCAGGCAGTTTGCCGAACGGACAGACAGTTCCAGCTCGTCCACTTTCTTGAGCAGCAGCGGGTTGAACTCCAGACCGTCGTCTTCGTCTTGGCGACCAGCCGCTTCAGGCTCGTCGAAGTTGACAAAGATCGACAGCTGATCTTGCAGGATGCGCGCTGCAAAAGCTACGGCGTCATCCGGTGTGATCGAACCGTCTGTGTCCACTTTCATGGTCAGTTTGTCGTAGTCCAGAACCTGACCTTCACGGGTCGGTTGAACGTCATACGAAACCTTCTTGACCGGCGAGTAGATCGCGTCGATCGGGATCAGACCGATAGGGGCATCCTCGGGCTTGTTCTTTTCAGCCGAGACATAACCTTTGCCAGTATTGACCGTCAGTTCCATGAACAGATCGGCACCATCATCCAAGTGACAGATCACGTGATCACGGTTCAGAATTTCGATGCCAGCACTTTCGCTGATGTCACCGGCGGTAACAACTGCAGGACCCTTGGCATTGATCGACAGGCGCTTGGGGCCTTCGACTTCCATACGCAAGGAAACGCCTTTGAGGTTCAGAATGATGTCGGTGACGTCTTCACGCACACCAGCCACGCTGGAAAACTCGTGCAGAACGTTGTCGATCTGAACGCTGGTGATCGCTGCGCCTTGCAGCGAACTCATCAGGATGCGACGCAGGGCGTTGCCCAATGTCAGACCAAAGCCACGCTCAAGCGGCTCGGCCACGACTGTCGCCTGACGTGCAGGGTCGTTGCCCGGCTTTACGTCAAGCTGGGTCGGCTTGATCAGTTCAGCCCAGTTCTTATGGATCATGTTGTCCCTCCATTCCTGTCTGCGCCCCATGTCCGGAAAGGTGCAGACGCCCGAGGTTTAAAATGACGGACTGGGGCCGTGCAGAAATACACAGCCCCAGCGAAATTTTTGTGTCGCTTAGACGCGGCGGCGCTTCGGCGGGCGGCAACCGTTGTGAGCAATCGGCGTCACGTCACGAATCGACGTGATGTTGAAGCCCACTGCAGCCAGGGCGCGCAGAGCCGATTCACGACCCGAACCAGGGCCCTGAACTTCGACTTCCAGCGTTTTCACGCCGTGATCCTGTGCTTTTTTGCCTGCATCTTCTGCAGCCATCTGAGCAGCGTAGGGGGTCGATTTCCGCGAACCCTTAAAGCCCATGGTACCGGCAGACGACCACGAGATGGCGTTGCCTTGTACGTCCGAGATCAGGATCTTGGTGTTGTTGAACGACGAATTCACGTGGGCTACGCCCGAAGCGATATTCTTACGCTCTTTTTTCTTGGTACGAGTCTTATCGCGTGCCATTGATCAAACCCTCCCTTATTTCTTCTTACCGGCAATGGCCTTTGCGGGGCCTTTGCGAGTACGAGCGTTGGTGTGGGTACGCTGACCGCGAACGGGCAGGTTACGACGATGGCGCAGACCGCGGTAGCAGCCCAGGTCCATCAGACGCTTGATGTTCATCTGAGTTTCGCGACGCAGGTCACCTTCGACGGTGTAGTTTTCGTCGATGTGCTCGCGGATTTTCAGAACTTCGGCATCCGACAGTTCATTGACGCGACGAGACGCTTCAATGCCAACGGCTTCGCAGATTGCTGCTGCCGAAGTGTTACCGATACCGGTGATATATGTAAGGGCGATTGGTACCCGCTTTGCAGTCGGGATGTTTACGCTAAGCAATACGTGCCACGTGTCACTTTCCTTTTCGTTGCGGTTCCGTAACTCCAGAACCTTTTTTCACAACGCTTTACCTTGGCAGTGTCGCCAGAGGGTCCAGCATTATTTGAGGTAGTCCTTGCACACAAAACGAATCCCGCGTGCGCGGTTGATTCCCATAGGGATAGGGGTCGATATGGGCTTTTCCCGTCAGGGTCAAGCCCATATGAATTCAGGCGTCCAGAATAGCGCCAATCTCACCTTGAACCGACTCGATCGAGCCCAGGCCGTCTACATCCGTCAGCAGACCTTTGGCGTGGTAATAGCCGATCAGCGGAGCCGTTTTCTTGTAGTATTCCATCAGCCGGATGCGCACGCTTTCTTCGTTGTCGTCAGCGCGCGCTTCTTTGCCTGCCGCAACAGCTTCGGCAGCGCGGTTAACAATGCGTTGTACCAGCGTTTCGTCATCCACCTTCATCTCGATGACGGTGTCGAGCTTTTCGCCCTTTTCGGCCAACAGCTCACCCAAGGCATCAGCTTGCGCCAGCGTCCGGGGGAAACCATCAAAGATGAAACCACCGTCGGCACCCTGTTCCAGCTTTTCCCGGATCAAACCGATGACGATCTCGTCTGTGACCAGCTCGCCCTTATCCATGACCTCGGCAACGCGCTTGCCCATTTCGGTGCCGCTGCTTCTTGCGTCACGCAGCATATCGCCGGTGCTCAGCTGTACCATGTTGCGGGTGGCAACCAAGTGCCCCGCCTGAGTGCCTTTGCCCGCACCCGGCGGGCCCAAAAGAATGATGTTCATCGACGAGCGGGTCCCTTCCTGCCGCGTTTCTTACCTTTGCCACGCAGTTGGGACTTTTCAATGAGCCCTTCGTATTGATGCGCAAGCAAGTGACTTTGTACCTGCTGAATCGTGTCCATCGTGACAGAAACGATAATCAGTACCGAGGTACCACCGAAGTAGAACGGAATTGCGAACTGGCCCCGCAGAATTTCAGGCAGAACACAGACAAGTGCCAGATAGGCCGAACCCAACACCAGCACGCGGTTGACCACATACTCCAGGTATTTGGAGGTGTTCTTACCAGGACGGATACCGGGAACAAAGCCGTTCTGGTTCTTCAGGTTGTCCGCAACGTCATCGGGTTTGAACGAAACATTGAACGTATAGAAATACGCAAAGAACACGATCATCGAGACGAAGAACAGCAGATACAACGGCTGACCTGGGCCAAAGTTGGCCAGCAACCACGACATGATCGGACCATTAGCCGTGCCCTGCGAGAAGGTCGAGATGGTCACCGGCAACAGCAGCAGCGAGCTTGCAAAGATCGCAGGGATAACGCCTGCTGGGTTCACTTTGACTGGCAGGTGGCTCGAACCACCATCATAGACTTTCATCCCAACCTGACGGCGCGGGTATTGAATGTGGATCTTGCGCAGGGCGCGTTCCATGAACACCACGAAAGTGATGGTCACGATGACCATCAGGATCACAGCGATGATCACGGCGGGACTCAGGGCCCCCGAACGGCCCGAGGCCAGGAACTGTGCCAGAGCAGCAGGGACTTCGGCGATGATGCCCACGAAGATGATCAGCGAGATGCCGTTGCCGATGCCGCGCGCGGTGATCTGCTCACCTAGCCACATCAGGAACATGGTGCCGCCGACCAGCGTAATCATGGTCGAGAATCGGAAATACAGGCCCGGGTCCGTGGCCAGATCACCCGATTCCAACGATACGGCAAGGCCATAGGCCTGCACGGTAGCCAGCGCCACAGTACCAAACCGGGTGTATTGATTGATCTTCTTGCGGCCCTGCTCGCCCTCTTTCTTGAGTTGCTCAAGTTGGGGAACCATGGCCGTCAGCAGCTGCACGATGATCGATGCCGAGATATAGGGCATAATGCCAAGGGCAAAGATACCCATGCGCCCAAGCGCGCCCCCGGTAAACATCGAAACCATACCGCCGATGCCTTGCCCCGCTTGCTCCATGAACTCACGCAGGGCTACGCCGTCGATACCTGGCACCGGAATAAAGGTGCCCAGGCGGTAAACGATCAACAAACCCAGGGTGAACAGGATGCGGTTGCGCAGATCGGTGGCTTTGCCAAGGGCGGACCAGCTTGTGTTGGCCGCCATTTGTTCTGCTGCTGATACCATTATCGGTCTCTCTTATGAAAACACCGCCCAGAACCGTCTTCCGGCTCGGGCGGCGTCATGGAAAACTCATGCGACTATGTAAGCGGCTTAAGCGCCGCTCACAAGCGCTTACTCTGCCGCAGCAGCTTTTGTGACTTTAAGTGAACCGCCCGCTTTTTCGACTGCTTCAACAGCAGCTTTCGATGCGCCGGTTACTTCGATGTTCAAAGAGGCGGTCACTTCGCCTTTTGCCAGAACGCGGATGCCGTCCAGCTTGCGGCGAACCAGACCGGACGCGATCAGCGCGTCTTCGGTAATGGCCGCAGCGCCGTCCAGTTTCTTGGCATCAACAAACTTCTGGATCAGGCCCAGGTTCACAACGGCGAACTCCTTGCGGTTCGGCTTGTTGAAGCCACGCTTGGGAAGACGTTGGTACAAAGGCATCTGGCCGCCTTCGTAGCCGTTGATGGCCACACCCGAACGAGATTTCTGACCTTTGATACCACGGCCGCCGGTCTTACCTTTGCCGGAACCAACACCGCGGCCTACGCGGGTGCGTTTTTTGGTTGCGCTTGGCGTTATCGCTCAACTCGTGCAGTTTCATTTCGCTTCTCCTAAGCCGGATGTGACCCTCGAAGCGAGTGGGCCAACCACGGCATTTCTTGATTTTGATTCTCGCGGCGCACTGCGCCACCGGGCGCGTATAGCGGGCCTGTCAGCGCAGATCAAGCCTTTCGACCCAAGGTCAGTTTACTGGCGGATTGGCCCACCGTGTGGGCGCGAATGGACGTTGTATTGCCTGCTCGATCAATTCCAGACGATCTTGACCATAAAACGCGTCACCATCCACAACGTAGGTCGGCGAACCAAAAACACTGAGCCCAAGCGCGTCTTGGGAATTTGCCGCAACTTTGGCCTGAGCGTCTGCTCCAGCGCCCTGCTCGATCAACGCGCGCCCGTCCAAACCGCATTGCTGTGCGATTCTCATTAAAACCGCGCGATCCGACAAATCCGCATCATCCCGCCAATGCGCCTCCAAGATGGCATGGGCAAAGGTATCAACCTCTGTTCCCGAAGGACCGAGTGCCGCGATCATACCAGAAGCCAGACCATAATCGGCATCGTGATGCGTGGGACGGAACTTGATCACAGGGACATCCCGGTATTCCGCCCAACGTTCGATCTCGCGGCCAAAAAAGTAATCCACATGCGCCTGCGTCCGGTCACGAAACGGCAACGAACCCTGAGCCTCGACAACCGGAGACAGATTGATCGGCTTGTGGACCAGGTTGACAGAGTTCTGTTCACAGATCTCGTACAGACGCCGAGATCCGAGATAGGCAAAGGCCGAATGGGCCGAGTAGTAATAGTCGATCCTGCTCATGTCCGCGAGATTAGAGACAAGTCATCGCGGAGCCAAAGAAAAACCGACCTATCCGTGTCCATCAAAGGTGGCGGAACTGGTCGCCATAAACGTGACGATTCGCAATGTCGTGGATCTCGTAGCGGCTGAAGCCGAAATCGTGCAGTTCGCGATCGGTCAGGCCGGACAGCTCGTTCACGGTACGGCTGTATTCACCACGCAGAACACGCGCTTGTTTCATGCTTTCAAATGCCGCGCGGATGCGGGTTGCCAGCGAGTGACCAAAACCTTCGTGGGTTGCAACATGTGCCATTTTTCAATTCCTCATACGGACCGGGCCTGATTGCCCGGTGGGTTTGTTTCTGTTCTTTCTGAGACAAACCGCACGTATGACCTGCCTGCCCTTAGGACAACGCACACTCTGGTCTGGCCGCTATGCAGCCAAAGCAACTCTCGATATTGATCGCCCCCGGTTACTGGGGGCGTTTGTCAGCCTTTGTCCAAGACCAGACCTCAAGACAGATCATAGCTGCCATCTTCGTCGTGACGTTCTTCGCCACTCAGCGCAGGCGTGAACACGCAGACAAAACGCATCTTTGTCTTGGTTCGCAGAATATGCGCGTCGTTCTTGTCCAGAACATAGATCGATCCCACACTCAGATCGTGCACCTCACCCGTGGCAACATTTTCTACCGTCCCCTCACCCTCGATCACGTAGTTGGATTCGATGTGGTTCTTGTAATGCAGGTGCAGCTCGTTTCCGGCCTCGACGACAGTGTCATGCAAGGAATAGCCCAAACCATCCCGCGCCAGCAGAATGCGTCGGCTTTCCAGATTGTAGCCCACCATGTGATCATCTGTTCCGATCACAGATGCCAAGTCTTTGACGATCATCTCTATCTCCCATCTGCCAAAACGCCAGCCCGCGCACTGTTTCGCAGTCGACATCCCCCGGCAACGGAATTTTGCACCGGGCAAAAAGAAAAACGCCCCCGGTTTCCCGAGGGCGTTTTCCTAATTCTGACTATCGAAACGCTTAGTCGCGCTCTTCGATGATCTCAACCAGATGCGGGATCTTGTTGACCATGCCACGGACCGAAGGAGTATCTTCCAGCTCGCGGGTTTTGTGCATCTTGTTCAGGCCCAGACCTACCAGAGTAGCGCGCTGGTCGGCGGGGCGGCGGATCGGGGAACCGATCTGCTTTACGACGATGGTTTTTGCCATGGGTCGCTCTCCTTATGCTTCAGCTTCGGCGGCTGCCGGTGCTTCGTCCCGCTTGGGCAGGATGTCAGCAACTTTCTTGCCACGACGCTGTGCAACCGATCGGGGGCTGGCTTCTTTTTTCAGCCCGTCGATGGTGGCGCGGATCATGTTGTACGGGTTCTGCGAGCCGATCGACTTGGAAACCACGTCTTTCACGCCCAGCATTTCGAACACAGCACGCATCGGACCACCGGCGATGATACCAGTACCTTCCGGAGCGGTCCGCATCACGACCTTGCCTGCGCCGTGACGACCTTCGACGTCATGGTGCAGGGTACGGCCTTCGCGCAGAGGCACGCGGACCATCTGGCGCTTGGCTTGCTCGGTGGCTTTGCGAATGGCCTCGGGGACCTCTTTCGCTTTACCTTTGCCAAAGCCAACACGGCCTTTCTGATCGCCAACAACAACCAGAGCAGCAAAGCCAAAGCGCTTACCACCTTTTACGGTTTTGCTGACGCGGTTGATCGCGACCAGGCGATCTGCGAATTCCGGTGCTTCGTCGCGGTCACGACGGTTGCCCCGGCGGTTTTCACGTTCTGCCATGAGAGGCATTCCTTTCATAAAGGCGTCTGGCGCCTATCTGTCCAATCCTGGTG
The DNA here is from genome assembly GCF_055693495.1 of Falsiruegeria sp. JB4-1. NCBI lineage: Bacteria > Pseudomonadati > Pseudomonadota > Alphaproteobacteria > Rhodobacterales > Roseobacteraceae > Falsiruegeria > Falsiruegeria sp. JB4-1. Next base: position 534,455 of record NZ_JBVFTZ010000001.1, on the reverse strand, counting down.
GGTCCCGATCTGGACCGGAACCCCCGGATCATCGGGGCAGCGCATGCACCGCCCACACTGTTTAGATCTTCAGGCCACCTTCACGGGCAGCGTCGGCCAGGGCCTTCACTTTACCGTGGAAAAGGAAGCCGCCGCGATCAAAGTAAGCTTCTTCAACGCCAGCTTTCTTGGCACGCTCGGCAATTGCCGCGCCCACCTTGGTTGCTGCTTCGACGTTGTTCTTGCCAACGACACCCAGATCTTTTTCCAGGGTCGAGGCCGAAGCCAATGTCACGCCACGAACATCGTCGATCAGCTGGACGCTGATGTTCTTGTTCGAACGGTGAACGGACAGACGCGGGCGTCCGGCGTTCACTTTGCGAAGTTTGTTCCGGACGCGCAGGCGGCGCTTGAGGAACAGGGTCCGTTTGCTGTTTGCCATCTGTCTGGTCCTTACTTCTTCTTGCCTTCCTTACGGAAGATGAACTCGCCCTTGTAGCGAATGCCTTTGCCTTTGTAGGGCTCGGGCTTACGCCATGCGCGGATTTCAGCGGCAACCTGGCCGACCTGCTGTTCGTCGTTACCTTCGACAACAATCTCGGTCTGTTTGGGCGCCGTGATGGTCACGCCTTCAGGGGCGGTGTAGTCAACGTCGTGCGACAAACCCAAGTTCAGCTTCAGGGTGTTGCCCTGCATCTGAGCCCGATAACCAACACCTTGGATCTCCAGCTCTTTTTTGAAGCCGGTGGTCACGCCGGTTACCAGGTTGGCAACCATGGTGCGGGACATGCCCCACTGCTGGCGGGCACGCTTGGACGAGCCGCGTGGGTCGATTTTGACAACGTTGTCTTCGACGCTCAGAGTCACGTCGTCAGTTGCCGAGAAGCTGCGGGTCCCTTTCGGGCCTTTGACTTCAATGGTCTGGCCGGACACCGACGCGGTTACACCGCTGGGCAGTTCGACCGGTTTCTTACCAATACGAGACATTGCAGACCTCCTTAGAAGACGGTGCAGAGCACTTCGCCACCAACATTGTTGGAGCGAGCGTTTGCATCCGACATCACGCCTTTCGGAGTGCTGACAATCGACACGCCCAGGCCCTGACGGACCGACGGGATGTCATTGACGCCCATGTACACGCGACGACCGGGCTTCGAGACCCGCTTCAGTTCGCGAATGACAGGAGTGCCTTCGTAGTACTTCAGGCTGATTTCGATGGCCGGGTGGCCGTCGGCACCAGTGGTTGCTTCATAACCGCGGATGTAACCTTCGTCCGCCAGCACATCCAGAACCCATGCCCGCAGCTTCGAAGCCGGAGTCATGACGGTGGATTTGCCGCGCATCTGAGAGTTACGGATACGGGTGAGCATATCGCCGATAGGATCGTTCATATCTATGTCTCCCTTACCAGCTCGATTTCACCATGCCGGGGATCTGACCAGCAGAGCCCAGCTCGCGCAGCGCAATACGGCTGATCTTCAGCTTACGGTAGTAAGCATGAGGACGGCCGGTCAGCTGGCAGCGGTTGTGCAGACGAGTTGCCGAGCTGTTGCGCGGCAGTTTTGCCAATTTCAGGCGCGCTTTGAAACGCTCTTCCATCGGCTTGCTTTCGTCATTCGCGATCTCTTTGAGCTCGGCACGTTTGGCAGCGTATTTAGCCACCAGGCGCTCGCGCTTCTTTTCGCGTTCGATCATTGCTTTTTTAGCCATGTCTTATCCTCCCGGCGCTTACGCGTTGAACGGCATGTTGAAAGCTTTCAACAGTGCCTTGCCTTCAGCGTCGGTGTTCGCTGTGGTGGTGATTACGATGTCCATGCCCCAGGTCTCGTCGACTTTGTCGAAATCGATCTCGGGGAACACGATGTGCTCTTTCATGCCCATGGCAAAGTTGCCACGGCCGTCGAAAGAAGGCTTCACACCGCGGAAGTCACGGATACGCGGCATAGCGATGGTGATCAGACGATCCAGGAATTCGTACATCCGGTCGCCACGCAGGGTCACCTTGGCACCCAAAGGCATGTCTTCACGAACACGGAAGCCCGCGATCGATTTCTTTGCCTTGGTGGATACAGCTTTCTGGCCAGCGATTGCAGTCAGATCCTCGACAGCCGATTTGGCTTTCTTCGAGTCTTTGACAGCTTCAGCACCACAACCGATGTTCAGAACGATTTTTTCCAGCTTGGGCAGCTGCATGTCGTTCTTGTAACCGAACTCTTCTTTCAGAGCGGCACGGATGGTTTCAACGTACTGAGTTTTCAGGCGCGGTGTGTAGGTTGCGTTATCAAGCATCGATCACGTCCCCTGTGGTCTTGGCGAAGCGGACCTTCTTGTCGCCTTCCATGCGGAAGCCAACGCGGGTTGCTTTGCCGTTTGCGTCCAGCAGAGCCAGGTTCGACAGTTCGATCGGCATCGCTTTGGGGATGCGACCGCCCTGGCTGTTCTGGGTCTGACGCGTAGCGCGGATTGCGACATTCACGCCGTCAACCACTGCTTTGCCTGCGGATGGGTCAACCGAGGTGATAGTACCCTCTTTGCCCTTGTCCTTACCGGCCAGCACGACGACCTTGTCGCCTTTGCGGAGTTTAGCAGCCATTGTTACAGCACCTCCGGAGCGAGCGAGATGATTTTCATGAAGTTCTTGCCGCGCAGTTCACGAACAACCGGGCCAAAGATACGTGTACCTACGGGCTCGTTGTTGTTGTTCAGGATAACGGCAGCGTTGCGATCAAAACGGATCGCGGTGCCGTCTTCGCGACGTACTTCTTTGGCGGTGCGAACGACGACGGCCTTACGGACATCACCTTTCTTTACGCGACCGCGCGGGATGGCTTCCTTGACCGAGACGACGATGATGTCGCCTACGGATGCGTACTTACGCTTGGAGCCACCCAGAACCTTGATGCACTGAACTCGGCGAGCGCCGGAGTTGTCAGCAACATCCAGGTTTGTTTGCATCTGGATCATGTGGTTTCTCCCGACCTATGGGGGGCCGATGCGTGGCCTGATCCCCAGGGTTTCGACTCTGTCGAGTCGTCCGGGAAGCTTAAGATTTAAGCTTCCAGAACTTCCCAACGTTTCGTTTTCGATTTCGGCGCGCATTCGATGATGCGTACAGAGTCGCCGACCTTGAAAGCGTTCTTTTCATCGTGAGCCCGGTATTTCTTGGACTTACGGATGGTTTTCTTCAGAACCGGGTGTGTGAAACGACGCTCAACCGAGACGGTTACGGTCTGGGCGTTGGCGTCCGAGGTCACGGTGCCTTGCAGGATACGTTTGGGCATACTTCAGGCTCCTTATTCTGCAGAAGCTGCAGCAGCAGCTTTTCATTCAGGATGGTCTTCACGCGGGCAGCATTGCGGCGAGCCGCCTTGATGCCTGCAGTGCTTTCCAGCTGACCGGTTGCCTGTTGAAAGCGCAGGTTAAAGCTCTCTTTCTTCAGGTTTGCGAGTTCCTCGCGGAGCTGGTCCGCGGTTTTGTCACGAAGTTCTTGGGCGTTCATCGCCTTTTCCTTTTCTCAAAACACCAGAAGGCCCCGTAAACGGGTCACCTTGGACCTGGTGGATGAATACAACACATGCGAATCCCCCGACTCAGTCAGGGGACACACAAGATGCTGCTCTATAGGGGAGGCGTACCATGGGGGCAAGGGAAACTTGGCTTTCTTTCCCAGTGAGAAACGAAAACCTGTTAGCGCAACTCTGCATAGCGAAGATGCAGCTTGAATTATTGGACACAATCGCGTTTCAGACATTTACCCCTGATCGCCAACGTCCAGGCACATCAACCAAGTTAAAGAGCGCAAATGCACTGGCTGAGTGAAGCATTTCCAATCGTCATTCACTACGGCTTTCATTTCTTGATGCCGTTTGCCATCGCACGGTTGATTTTTGGACGTGAGAGATGGCTGTTCGCCGCTGGCCTTATGATCGCAGCCAACATCATCGACGCCGATCATCTGTTGGCGACGCCAATCTTTGATCCAAATCGATGCAGCATCGGGTTCCATCCGTTGCATTCGAGCCTGGCAGCTGCAGGCTATGGCGCTGCCCTGCTCTTTCGCTCGTGGAAGGTACGCGCCTTTGCGCTCGGCTGCTTGTGGCATCTGGCAACCGACAGCCTGGATTGCGTCATGCAAGGCACTTGGTCTCTGTAACGCAATCAACTGCAGTTAGGCCACGCACCCTTCCATCTCCTTGATCAAAAGATAGAACGTCATCGCCAAAGTGGCGGCCAGAACCACTTTCTCGATCTTGGTCTGATTTCCACGCTGGCGAAAGCTCACCAATTCCGAAAACGCTTCACGGACGTTCCAGTTGGTCCGATAGAGCACCAGCAAGAACAGCACCAACATCCCGATCCAAAAGGCCGGGGCTGCTGCGTCCATCGCATTCAGAAGGCAGGGATCAATCCCATTTATAATTAAAGCTAACACTGATCCGCTCATCCTCTGCCATGTTCATCGGCACCTCGTGGCGCAGCCAGCTTTCCCACAATAGGACACCGCCCACCTCGGGCTTCATGTAGATGAACGGTTTCAATTCGCGCCGCCCGTCTTTGATCCGGGTCGGGGCCGCCATCATGCGAGCTGAGCGTGGGTCTTCAAGCTTGAGAGCACTGGCCCCTTCGGGCATCGATACGTAGGTCGTGCCGGAAATCACGGAATGCGGATGGATATGACTGGAATGCATGCCGCCTTCGGGCAGGATGTTGATCCAGATATCTTCCAGCTTCAGCTCACGCTCGTCCAGATCAAATTCCAGATCCTGGGCAAAGGCCATGACATGCTGATCCAACGACTTGATCAAATCGGCGAAGATCGGAAACCGCCAACCCAGGTCGGTCAGCGACGCGTAGGATGTGTAGCCGGGGTAACCGTTCTCTTCGCACCACTCCTGCCCCGCCTCATCGTCTTCGGCAATGGAATAGCAGGACGCCTCCAATTCTCTGGCATCAACCTTGGGGCCGAATTCAGACAGTGCAGCGTGATATATACGGGTGACAAAAAGCGATTCAATCTTGGGCATGCGCTCTCATACCTCAGTCGAAACAAGAGCGCGAGATGTATCACATACGGCTAAGCCGCTTAGATGAATCAAAAAGGGCGGCCCATTGGACCGCCCCGATGTTTCTATGCTCAGGACAAAGGTGAGCAGACCGTGGCACCTTCAGTTGTGGTGGCCAGGGTGTAACCTTCGGGGCAGCTGGCGTTGCCTAGCTTGTCATAGGTCGGGGCAAATGTGACCGGGACCGGTTCTTCCTGCTGTGAGCAAGCGACCAAGGTCGCGGCAACCAGGCCAAGGGCAGCAAACTTCAGTTTCATTTTCAATTGTCCTCTCGTTAATATTTTTCATCCCAGCAGGTGGGAATCTGTGCGAGGAGGCAGTCCTCCGTCCAAGATTTGCAGAAATTCAAGCAGAAGTCGAATCCCATATTCACTCCTGTGAATTACAATAGGCAAATTCAGGCTTGCTATTCAGCACGTTGGCCGACCCTTGCCGATGACCTACACGGGAAAATTGAACCCCGTCAAAAAACCAAGCAGAAAACCAATTGCGCCGAAAGACTACACCTTTTACCGCAAAGATCACCTTTTTGGACGTGGTCGAGATCTTTCATCGCATCCCTTCCTTCTTTCCAAGTGTTCCCTGCCACAGTTCCTCAAGCGACAAATGATCCGCTTAAAGCAGCAAACACAAAAAAGAACCCCGCCGATTGTCTCGGCGGGGTTCTTAAGTTTTGCGCTTTAGACTGGCTTACCAGTCTTCGCGAACCACGATGCGGGTCTTGATCGGAAGCTTCATCGCGGCCAGGCGCAGGGCCTCGCGTGCGATGTCGTCGTTGACGCCGTCGATTTCGAACATCACGCGGCCAGGCTTGACCTTGGCTGCCCAGAAATCAACAGAACCTTTACCTTTACCCATACGAACTTCGGTCGGCTTCGAGGTGACCGGAGTGTCGGGGAAGATACGGATCCATACGCGACCTTGACGTTTCATGTGACGCGTCATGGCACGACGTGCAGCTTCGATCTGACGCGCGGTGACGCGCTCAGGCTGCAGAGCCTTCAGACCATAGGTGCCGAAGTTCAGATCAGAACCGCCTTTTGCGAGGCCTTTGATCCGGCCTTTGTGCATTTTGCGGAATTTAGTACGCTTTGGTTGAAGCATTTCTCAAGCCTCCCTTAGCGACGACCGCCAGCACCGCGAGGTGCAGGGCCATCCTGGAGTTCCTGTGCTTTACGGTCACGCGCTTGCGGGTCGTGCTCCATGATCTCGCCTTTGAAGATCCAGGTCTTGATCCCGATGATCCCGTAGGGAGTGGTAGCTTCCACATGTGCGTAATCGATGTCGGCACGCAGAGTGTGCAAAGGCACACGACCTTCGCGGTACCATTCAGTCCGTGCGATTTCGGCGCCGCCCAGACGACCAGCCACGTTCACCCGGATACCCAGGGCGCCCATGCGCATAGCGTTCTGAACCGCACGCTTCATTGCGCGGCGGAAGGATACACGACGTTCCAGCTGCTGAGCGATGGACTCGCCAACCAGCTGTGCGTCCAGTTCGGGCTTACGAACCTCAACGATGTTGAGGTGCAGCTCGCTGTCGGTCATCGAAGCAATCTTTTTGCGCAGAGTTTCGATGTCTGCACCTTTCTTGCCGATGATGACGCCGGGGCGTGCTGTGTGGATCGTGACGCGGCACTTTTTGTGCGGACGCTCGATGATCACACGGGCCACACCGGCCTGCTTGCACTCTTCCTTGATGAACTCGCGGATTTTCAGGTCCTCGAGCAGCAGGTCACCATAGTCTTTGGTGTCTGCATACCAGCGGCTGTCCCAGGTACGGTTGACCTGGAGGCGCATGCCGATCGGATTTACTTTGTTACCCATTAGGCTTGCTCCTCAACTTGACGCACCTTGATGGTGAGTTCCGAGAACGGCTTGATGATCTTGCCGAACCGGCCACGTGCCCGCGGGCGACCGCGCTTCATGGTCAGGTTTTTACCCACATACGCCTCGGCGACGATCAGTTCATCGACGTCCAGGTTGTGGTTGTTCTCGGCGTTGGCGATTGCGGACTGAAGGCATTTCTTCACGTCTGCTGCGATACGCTTGTTCGAGAAGGTCAGATCGGTCAGAGCACGATCAACCTTCTTGCCGCGGATCATCGCTGCAACCAGGTTCAGTTTCTGCGGGCTGGTGCGAAGCATGCGGGTTTTCGCCATTGCTTCGTTGTCTGCCACGCGGCGGGGATTCTTTGCCTTGCCCATGACTTACTTCCGCTTCGCTTTTTTGTCAGCGGCGTGGCCATAATAGGTGCGGGTCGGCGAGTATTCACCGAACTTCTGACCAATCATGTCTTCCGAGACGTTGACGGGAATGTGCTTCTGACCGTTGTACACACCAAATGTCAGACCCACGAACTGGGGCAGGATGGTGGAACGACGCGACCAGATCTTGATCACTTCGTTACGGCCCGATTCACGAGCAGCTTCTGCCTTTTTGAGAACATAAGCGTCAACAAAAGGGCCTTTCCAAACAGAGCGAGACATCTATTAACGCCCTTTCTTCTTGGCGTGCCGCGAGCGGATGATCAGCTTGCTGGACGCTTTGTTCTTGTTGCGGGTACGTGCACCCTTGGTCGGCTTACCCCATGGGGTCACCGGGTGACGACCACCCGAAGTCCGGCCTTCACCACCACCGTGCGGGTGGTCGATCGGGTTCATGACAACACCACGAACCGACGGACGGATGCCTTTGTGGCGCATACGACCGGCTTTACCGTAGTTCTGGTTCGAGTTGTCAGGGTTCGACACAGCACCAACGGTGGCCATGCATTCCTGACGCACCAGGCGCAGTTCGCCCGAGCTCAGGCGGATCTGGGCGTAGCCGCCGTCACGACCAACGAACTGAGCATATGTACCAGCAGCGCGGGCAATCTGACCACCTTTGCCGGGCTTCATTTCGATGTTGTGAACGATGGTACCGATCGGCATGCCCGAGAACGGCATTGCGTTACCCGGCTTGATGTCGGCCTTTGCTGAGGCAACAACAGTGTCACCAACAGCCAGACGCTGCGGAGCAAGGATATAGGCTTGCTCGCCGTCTTCGTATTTGACCAGTGCGATGAATGCAGTCCGGTTCGGGTCGTATTCGATCCGTTCAACGGTTGCTGCCACATCAAATTTGTTGCGTTTGAAGTCAACGATCCGGTAGAGGCGCTTTGCCCCACCACCGCGGCGTCGCGATGTAATCCGTCCGGTGTTGTTCCGGCCGCCCGATTTCGTCAGACCCTCGGTGAGGGCTTTGACGGGGCGTCCTTTCCAGAGCTCCGAACGGTCGATCAGCACCAGCCCGCGCTGGCCCGGCGTCGTCGGCTTATACGACTTGAGTGCCATGCTTTCTGTCTTCCGTTTAGCGTGCGTGTCCTTAGGTTCTTGTCTTTGGACCCGCTATGTTAAAGGCCCCCGTAGGTGCCTGGATATAGGGCCCCGAAGGTCCCCGGTTCAAATATCAGAAGCCCCGGAACGAATCCGAGGCTGCACGATTGGTGCGAGGTACCAGAGAACATAGTAGGTGTCTATAGCGAGATCACAGATTCCCAGTGCCCGCATCCACGCCGGGCAACAATCTGTATCAACACAAAGATCGCACGCTCATTTCTTGTCGCGCGCGGCCTTCTCTTCTTTGGTCAGCTTGTTGTTCCAAACGTTCTTGCTAAGCCCCAGTTCGGGGTTCGCGGGCTTGGTCTTGCCAACACTCACTTTGCCACCCTTGTTCAGGTATTCCTGAATAAGTGCGTCATCTGTCGTTTCTTTGGGGACATGTTTCATAAGTAGAAGCCTAGCCACCAAACGCCTGCAGTACAACGGCAAGTCAAAAACTAACTGCGCTTTCGCCCAATCTGCTAGACGAATACACCAAACAACCTATGCGCGCGCCACTCTGGTAAAACATGTCGTATTGTAGAAGAGAACCAACACGATTTACCGCCCAATATCTTGTTATTACTACTTTAAAAAAACTAGAAGGAACTCAACCTTGGAATGTGGATTTTGCGGAACAGGCATCAATGAAGGCTACAATACATGCAGTGCATGTGGCGCCATCTACAAACCATCTGAAGAATTGCAGCAGCTGGGTGCGCGCCGTGTTTTCTTGGGATTGTTTGCAGCAGCGTTTGGTTTTCTGATCCTGATTAGTACACAGGGCGAAGTGGAGCTGGCCGGGACTGGTATTGTGGTGTTCCTTGTCTCACTTCTGCCTCTACTTTGGGGGGTCATGACCTTAAGAAATGTGAAGAACAAGATGATGTGGCATAAATCGAATTGACGGGTGCTTGATCGACTTGATCTTTCTGGGTTTGGCCTAGGCCCGGATAGGCTTCTTCCAGGCGAAGCCTATCCTCATTTACCACCTTGCGGCTGACCAACTGGTCCCTTTTCCGAGAAACTGCGTGCTGCCCGGCATATCGCGAAGTCCGACGAAACCCAAACGCGCAAAACCCGCAAATCACGTAGTTTGAGAGACCATGTCTTGCCAATCACCCCTTGGATTGCTTCACATTCTCTGCGTGGACACATAGGATTTCCGTCGCGATCGTCGCGGCTGCCAGACTGGTGATCTGAGCGACATCATAAGAGGGCGAAACCTCTACCAAATCCGCTCCAACAAAGTCGATCCCAACCAGCTGTCGCAGGATCGACAATGCCTGATGTGACGAAAGACCCCCAACAACCGGGGTTCCTGTCCCCGGTGCAAATGCCGGATCAAGGCAATCAATATCGAATGTCAGATAGGTTTTTGAGGCTCCCACGACCTCGCGTACGGCCTCGGCCACTTCGGTCGCAGTCATCTCGTGCACTTTGTCCGCATGCAGGATCGTCATCCCGTGGTTTTGCTCGCCTTCAAACGTCGTGCGAATTCCAATCTGTATCGATTTTTCGGGGTCAATTAGCCCGTCTTCAAGCGCGTAGCGGAACATAGACCCGTGATCTTGGCAGCGGACATCCGAGACCTCGACGTCCCGGTGAGCGTCGAAATGCACAAAGGCCAAGGGGCCATGCTTTTTAGCCTGCGCTTTCAGCAGCGGGTACGAGATATAGTGGTCCCCACCCAAGACCAGAGGGAAAGCCCCAGCATCAATAATGGGTCGCATATGATCCACAATCGCTTCATCGATCAAAGCAGATTTGGCGTAGTCGATGGCGCAGTCGCCATAATCGACAACGGCCAAAACATCAAAAGGATCAAATCCCCAGGGCCAGATCGGCCCCCACGCCAATTGCGCCGAAGCACGGCGAATGGCCTCAGGGCCAAATCGACATCCGGGGCGGTTTGATACTGCACAGTCAAACGGAACACCCGTTACGGCAACATCAACCCCGCTCAAATCCCGACTGTACTTTCGGCGCATGAAACTCAGGGCTCCCGAAAAACTGTTTTCGAGTTCGGTTCCCTTCAGGTCACTCCTAAGAAACGCCTGATCGACCGGGATGTCATCTGACTTGGCCACGGATACCCTCCTGATTTTCTGTTGCCGGGTGCTGTCCCTATCAACCAACGGTCGCCCGTCCAGCACAACCCAAACTTTTGATCAAATTACGATCTTGTGTCAATTTGAACAAAAAAAGCCCCCGCCTTTCAGCGAGGGGCTTTCAATTCTTCAGAAAAGCTAATCTCAGAGTCCGGTGGACACGTCGATGGTGTTGCCTTCTTCCAGCATCACATAGGCCTTCTTCACGTCTTTACGCTTGCCCAGCTGGCCGCGGAAACGCTTGACTTTACCTTTGGTGATGGTGGTGTTGACCGCTTTGACCTTCACACCAAACAGGGCCTCAACGGCCTCTTTGATCTGAGGTTTGTTGCTGTCGATCGACACTTCGAACACAACCGCGCCGTTCTCGGACGCCATGGTTGCCTTCTCGGTGATGATCGGCTTGCGGATCACATCGTAGTGTTCTGCCTTCGCGCTCATTTCAGTCGAGCCTCCAGTGCTTCGACACCCGCTTTGGTGATCACCAGGGTGTCACGCTTGAGGATGTCATAAACGTTTGCGCCCATTGTCGGCAGGATATCCAGACCTTCAATGTTGCGCGCAGCTTTCAAGAAGCCTTCGTTCACGGAAGCGCCGTCGATGACCAATGCGCGTTTCCAGCCCAGGTTTGCAACCTGTTTGGCCAGAGCAGCAGTCTTGGCTTCGGTGTCGGCGTTTTCGATCACAACCAGCTCACCCGCAGCCATTTTAGCGGACAGCGCATGACGCAGACCCAGCTTGCGGAATTTCTTGGTCAGCTCGTGGCCGTGGCTACGCGGGGTTGGGCCCTTGTAGATACCACCACCACGGAAGATCGGTGCCGAGCGTGCGCCGTGGCGTGCGCCACCGGTGCCTTTTTGGCGATAGATCTTCTTGGTCGAGTATTTGACTTCCGAACGGGTCTTTACCTTATGGGTGCCGGCCTGCGCGTTGTTGCGCTGCCAACGGACCACACGGTGCAGGATGTCCGCGCGGGGCTCCAGGCCGAACAGGTCTTCCGACAGTTCGATATCGCCTGCTTTGCCGCCATCCAGTTTGATCACGTCAAGTTTCATGCTTCACCACCTTCCGCGGGTGCTTCTTCAGCAGGTGCTTCAGTTGCGGCCGCTTTAACAGCTGCCGGGAACGGCAGACCTTCGGGGGCTTTCTTCTTCACGGCGTCCTTAACGGTGACCCAGCCACCTTTGGAACCGGGAACGGCACCCTTGATGAAGACCAGACCACGGTCGGCGTCGGTTTTGACAACCTCCAGGTTCTGGGTGGTTACACGGGCAGCACCCATGTGACCGGCCATCTTCTTACCTTTGAAGACTTTGCCCGGGTCCTGACACTGACCGGTCGAACCGTGCGAACGGTGCGAGATCGAAACACCGTGCGAGGCGCGCAGACCACCAAAGTTCCAACGCTTCATCGCACCGGCGAAACCTTTACCGATCGAGGTGCCCGAAACGTCAACTTTCTGACCTTCCAGGAAGTGCTCGGCCGAGATTTCAGCGCCAACTTCGATCAGCGCGTCTTCCGACACGCGGAATTCGACCAGCTTGCGCTTGGGTTCGACCTTCGCGCCTGCGAAGTGACCGCGCATAGCTTTGGATACGCGCTTAACTTTCGGGGTGCCCGCGCCCAACTGAACAGCGGTGTAGCCGTCTTTGTCAGCGGTACGCTGAGCCACAACCTGCAGTGCTTCAAGCTGAAGAACGGTCACAGGGATCTGCTTGCCGTCTTCTTTGAACACGCGGGTCATGCCCACTTTCTTTGCGATAATACCAGAGCGCATAATCAATACCCTCCGATCTTACGACTGCAGCTTGATCTCGACGTCCACACCAGCGGCGAGGTCGAGCTTCATCAGCGCGTCAACGGTCTGGGGGGTCGGATCAACGATGTCGAGAAGACGCTTGTGCGTACGGATCTCGAACTGGTCACGGGATTTCTTGTCAACGTGGGGGCCACGCAGAACAGTGAATTTCTCGATCTTGTTCGGCAGGGGGATCGGGCCACGAACGTTGGCGCCGGTCCGCTTGGCAGTGTTGACGATCTCTTGTGTGGACGCATCCAACACGCGATAGTCAAATGCCTTCAGCCGAATACGGATGTTTTGGCTTTGCATAAGCATGTGCCTTTTCTTAGGCGTTGAGGTTGAGAGGAAGGGACAGCGCTCATCGCAACCCCTCATCGAACCCAAAAGGCGGGAATCACCCCGCCTTCATGTCTCTACAGAGAACTCGCGCGGTATAGATGGGTTTGCGAGAGGTGGCAAGTGGCTTTCCAAAGTAGCTTTACTATTCCAGAGACAATGCATTTCCAGGGACCTAACTCGCAGCCTGCAACCGAACATCAAAAGCCTCGGTTGACTTGAAAAACAGAAGATGTCGGCTCCCTGATTTCGCCCAAAATCCCTCGATCACGATTGTTTCTACCGCTGTATGACGGACTGGACTCAGATGGCATCTCCCGGCGAACGTGTCTGCTTTCCGGCGAGCGTATCGGCTCTGGAGCCGATGTCGAGAGCAACCGCGCCAGCTGATTTCGCTACCTGAACCAGTGCCTTTCCCACGTAGCCCCCGGAAACAAGCGCAAGCGTCCCTGGCGAACATGCATTTGAGATATCTTGGGAAATTGAGTCGAAATCGTCCACAATCCAACGCGCTCCATCAGCGGTTGGTAAGCTTTTGTTTTGTTCAGGTAAAAGCGCGATGAATTCCACACTGCAATCTGCCTGCAAACCCATCTCATCAGGAGACAACCCTCCCACGACTACCAGTTTTCGGGCCGAAAACAAAAGATCCTCCAGAAACGCGTCAGTATAAATGATCGTATGTGCACGCTCTTCGGTAATTACCTTATTGTCCATTGAAAACAGGGTTCCATAGGCGTTTACGTGCGCCAGCAATGCTCTATCCGATTTGGACTCACCCAAGCGGTGTTTTGCGTTGATATCCCGAATGAGACGATGTGCAGAACATACACCCAACACGTCCGCAGCATTTAGTGCCTCCGAAACCACTGACGCAAACCGAGAGCCCAGTTCTGGGTCGAGTTCCCTGTTCCACCAATTCACTTCACGCATCCTGTCATCTCCAGGAAGCTTGGATTCAAACTCGGAAGCAATCGCTGGCAACTTCATTCGATAACTTTCACCATCCCCTAGTCGTAGAAGCGAAAACGGGCGCTGATCAATCAATGCAGTTTTAATAATGTCCTGAAGTTTTATGACGCTTTCGGAGTTTACCCTGATGTCGGTAAGATCCATTTGAGCAGATTGAATTTCGTTGCGATATGTTGAGAAGAACCAATCCCAAACTGGATCCTCTTCGGGACTACAATTCGAAAGGCGCTCCGCCAATTTGTCGTTTGTCATATCCGAGGCTTCGATCCTACCGAGTTTCCAACTCGGAACAGAATAGAATAGCTTGAGATACTCCGAAGCCTTCGGCCAAATCCTATCTAGAATGTAATTCGCAGTTTCTGATTTATCGGAGTTGATCAATCCGATTAAGGCACCATACATATAGCGCCGTGCCACACGTTTGATCTCAGCATCCGTCGCCGTTCGCACCCAAGTTTCAACAAAACTGAAGTCGTTTTCTCGCGCTGACTGTGCGAAAATCAAACTGAGCCACTTGGTTCGAGCCACAGAGTTTAATCGGCTTCCACGGTAGTCTTCGACGATTTCCTCCAAAGTTTGTTTCGGATCGCAATCACGAAACCTTAATTGGTGGAGCCAAAAACGTCTCAGGCACGGAAACCGCAAAGAACTGTCGTTCGCCAGTTCCCTTAAGGTCTCGCGTTCCTGACTTCTGTAGAGTTCTGTAAACAGCTCGTGCAGAGCTTGTTCAGTCAGAATTTTTGTCTTGGCAACCATTCTCAGCAAAGTTGCATGCCGCCCTTCCACTTCAATCTTCGCAAGGAAAGCCTTTTGCAACTCACCAGGTCTTTGCAGAGCCTCAGCCTGTTTCGATCGAAGCAGTTTTCTTGTTTCCATCGTCGCTTTCATGGGCATCCTATCGGGAGGCTAATAGGTTAGAATCAAGAATGTTTTACCGCCTTCGGGGTCGAATTCAGCGCAACTCGGCTCGACAAAGCAACTACTTTATTTCGGGTAACTTTGAAACCATCAAACTCTCTCAACACTTCGCCAAAAACGAACACCAAAAAGCTTGAGGCTAGTGCGCGTTATGGAAAGCAGGACCACTACACCGCAGTCATGACCGGACTTCGATGCACGTCACAAACCCCAAAGACCTTCAGTTTTACTTCAGGAAGCGAAGTGGAATTATGCGTCCGGTTACAGAACATGCTAAGCGGGGAACAACTGTTTTCAACAGCAATCAACATGCCATTTCCTGCGGCTTTGGAGGAAACTTGTGTCGAACCGAGCAAACAATGAACCTGAAAGACTATCCAGTTCATATGACACCAGAAGTGCGTCCATAATGGCCCGACACAAAAGGGCGCGTTTGCTCCTAAAGACCTTCAATCAATCAGACCATGATGAGATGGAGAAACGGGCAAGAGTTCTATCAGAACTACTTGGGACATTTAAAACAGGAGCATGGATCGAACCCCTTTCTTCTGTGACTACGGTGACAATATCCACCTTGAGGCTGGCGTGTTCCTTAATTTCAACTGCACATTTCTGGATGGCGACCAGATCCAAATTGGAGAAGGGACTTTATTTGGACCAAACGTTCAGGTTTACGCCACCACGCACCCGCTCCTCCCCGAAGAGCGATTGTACGTCGAAAATGGGGTACCCAAGTATCGTACGTCGGCCCAGCCTGTGACCATCGGAAAACACGTGTGGATCGGGGGCGGATCGATCATCTTGCCTGGCGTTCAGATAGGTGATGGAACCACGATTGGTGCGGGTTCGGTTGTGACAAAATCTATGCCTGCGCGGGTCTTTGCAGCAGGCAACCCGGCGAAGATTATTCGAAAACTGTAACCTTTCGGAACACATAAAAGGCCGCTCTGATTGGAGCGACCTTTCTGTTGGCTTCACCGGTGTGGTTTTCGCACGCTTTTGCCAAAGGTCAAATCCACTGTCGCCACTATCACCCGCGTCTCGGGACCATTGAATTCAAACAAAAAAGGGCGCCTCGCAGGCGCCCTTTTCCGTCTGATCATTCGCTAGAGCGAATTATTCAGTGATCTTCGACACAACGCCGGCGCCGACGGTGCGGCCGCCTTCGCGGATCGCGAAGCGCAGACCCTGCTCCATCGCGATCGGTGCGATCAGCTCAACGTCGAACTTCAGGTTGTCGCCAGGCATAACCATTTCGGTGCCCTCGGGCAGGTTCACGGTGCCGGTGACGTCAGTCGTACGGAAGTAGAACTGAGGACGGTAGTTCGCGAAGAACGGCGTGTGACGGCCACCCTCTTCCTTGGTCAGGATATAGGCTTCGGCTTCGAACTTGGTGTGCGGGTTCACGGAACCTGGCTTACACAGAACCTGACCACGCTCAACGCCGTCACGGTCGATACCGCGCAGCAGGGCGCCGATGTTGTCGCCAGCTTCACCGCGGTCCAGCAGCTTGCGGAACATTTCCACACCGGTACAGGTGGTTTTCTTGGTGTCGCGGATGCCGACGATTTCGATCTCGTCGCCCACGTTGATCACGCCACGTTCCACACGACCGGTCACAACAGTACCGCGACCCGAGATCGAGAACACGTCTTCGACCGGCATCAGGAACGGCTGGTCAACAGCACGGGCCGGTGTCGGGATGTATTCGTCAACAGCTGCCATCAGCTCTTTGATCTTCTCTTCGCCGATTTCAGGGTTGTTGCCTTCCATCGCCGCCAGAGCCGAACCGGCAATGATCGGGATATCGTCGCCCGGGTATTCGTACGAAGACAGCAGCTCGCGGATTTCCATTTCCACCAGTTCCAGCAGCTCTTCGTCGTCGACCTGGTCAACTTTGTTCATGAAGACGACCATGTACGGGATGCCAACCTGGCGGCCCAGCAGGATGTGCTCGCGGGTCTGCGGCATCGGGCCGTCAGCTGCGTTCACAACCAGGATCGCGCCGTCCATCTGAGCGGCACCGGTGATCATGTTCTTGACGTAGTCAGCGTGGCCGGGGCAGTCGACGTGCGCATAGTGACGTGCGTCGGTCTCGTATTCCACGTGTGCGGTCGAGATGGTGATGCCGCGGGCTTTTTCTTCCGGCGCGCCGTCGATCTGGTCGTAGGCTTTGAAGTCGCCAAAATATTTGGTGATTGCTGCGGTCAGCGTGGTCTTGCCGTGGTCAACGTGGCCGATCGTGCCGATGTTGACGTGCGGTTTTGTACGCTCAAACTTTTCCTTTGCCATGGTGATGGCCTCCTTTTTCGGTAATGAAGGGAGCCCGCGGCGCGCGCTCCCCCAAATTTTCGCTTATGCGTATTTAGCCTGGATCTCTTCCGAGATGTTGCCAGGAACCGGATCGTAGTGATCGAACTGCATGGTGAACTGGGCACGGCCCGACGACATCGAACGCAGGGTGTTGATGTAGCCGAACATGTTTGCCAGCGGAACAAACGCATCGATTGCGATGGCGTTGCCGCGCGGCTCTTGGCCCGACACCTGACCGCGACGCGAGGTCAGGTCACCAATGATACCACCGGTGTACTCTTCCGGAGTGATCACTTCGACCTTCATCACCGGTTCCAGCAGTTTCGCGCCAGCTTTCTTCATGCCTTCGCGCATGCCCATACGAGCTGCGATTTCAAAGGCCAGAACGCTGGAGTCAACGTCGTGGAACTTACCGTCGATCAGGGCAACCTTGAAGTCGATCACGGGGAAGCCAGCCAACGGGCCGCTGTCCATGACGGACTGGATGCCTTTTTCGACACCGGGGATGTATTCCTTGGGAACAGCACCACCAACGATGCGGCTCTCGAAGGAGTAACCTTCGCCAGCTTCTGTCGGCGAGATGATCATCTTGACCTCGGCGAACTGACCCGAACCACCCGACTGTTTCTTGTGGGTGTAGGTGTGCTCGACCTCTTTCGAGATGGTCTCACGATAGGCAACCTGCGGCGCACCGATGTTCGCCTCGACCTTGAATTCACGCTTCAGACGGTCAACCAGGATGTCCAGGTGAAGTTCGCCCATGCCTTTCATGATGGTCTGGCCCGATTCCAGGTCAGTTTCCACACGGAAGGAGGGGTCTTCTGCAGCCAGACGACCCAGACCCTGAGACATTTTCTCTTGGTCTGCTTTGGTTTTCGGCTCAACCGCGATTTCGATCACCGGATCCGGGAAGGTCATGGTTTCCAGAACCACCGGATCGTTCTGTGCACACAGCGTGTCACCGGTTGTAGTGTCTTTCAGACCTGCCAGCGCAATGATGTCACCCGCGAACGCTTCGGTAATTTCCTCACGGTCGTTCGAGTGCATCATCATCATACGGCCAACGCGCTCTTTTTTACCCTTGGTCGAGTTCAAAAGAGTGTCGCCCTTGTTCAGGGTGCCCGAGTAGATGCGGGTGAAGGTCAGCGAACCAACGAAGGGGTCGTTCATGATTTTGAACGCCAGGCCCGAGAACGCCATGTCGTCGTCCGCACGGCGGGCGATGTCACGGGTTTCAGTTTCGTCGCCGGGTTTGAAGCCCATGTAATCAACAACGTCCAGCGGGCTGGGCAGATAGTCGATCACAGCGTTGAGCAGCGGCTGAACGCCTTTGTTCTTGAACGCCGAACCACCCAGAACCGGAACAAACGCCATTTCCAAGGTGCCCTTGCGCAGCAGTTTGCGCAGGGTCGGAACGTCGGGCTCGTTGCCTTCCAGGTATTCCATCATCGCGTCGTCGTCCATTTCGACGGCCGCTTCGATCATCTTACCGCGCCATTCGTCGGCCATGTCCTGCAGGCTTTCACGGATCGGTGCTTTGATCCACGACGCGCCAAGGTCTTCGCCCTGCCACAGCCATTCTTCCATGGTGACCAGATCAACCAGGCCTTCCAGCTCGGTTTCTGCGCCGATCGGAACACCAACCGGAACAGCGCGTGCGCCGGTGCGGTCTTCGATCATGTGAACGCAGTTGAAGAAGTCAGCGCCGATTTTGTCCATCTTGTTGACGAACACCATACGCGGAACCTTGTAGCGGTCAGCCTGACGCCACACGGTTTCGGTCTGGGGCTCAACACCAGCGTTGGCGTCCAGAACACAGACTGCACCGTCGAGAACAGCCAGCGAACGCTCAACTTCGATGGTGAAGTCAACGTGGCCGGGGGTGTCGATGATGTTCAGGCGGTGCTTTTCGGAATCAGCAGTCTGACCGTCTTCGGTGCGTTCCCAGAATGTGGTGGTCGCAGCCGAGGTGATGGTGATGCCGCGTTCCTGCTCCTGCTCCATCCAGTCCATGGTGGCTGCACCATCGTGCACCTCACCGATGTTGTGGGATTTGCCGGTGTAGTACAGGATCCGCTCCGAGCAGGTAGTTTTACCTGCATCGATGTGCGCCATGATACCGAAGTTACGGTAATGGTTGAGTGTATACTCGCGTGCCATTGGTCCAATGTCCTCTGGGAATTACCAACGATAGTGGCTGAACGCTTTGTTCGCTTCGGCCATCTTGTGAGTGTCTTCGCGCTTTTTGACGGCGGTACCACGGGACTGTACAGCGTCCAGCAGTTCGCCAGCCAGGCGCTCTTCCATGGTGTTTTCGTTGCGACCGCGCGATGCGGTGATCAACCAACGAATGGCCAGGGCTTCGCGGCGCTCAGGGCGGACTTCGACGGGAACCTGATAGGTTGCACCACCAACACGACGCGAGCGAACCTCGACCGACGGTTTGATGTTGTCGAGCGCTTCGTGGAAGACTTCGACAGGTGCGCGCTTGATCTTGTTCTCAACGCGGTCCAGCGCGTTGTAGACGATCTTTTCTGCGACCGACTTTTTGCCGTCGATCATCAGATTGTTCATGAATTTGGTCAGAACCTTGTCGCCAAATTTGGCGTCAGGCAGGACTTCGCGTTTTTCGGCGGCGTGACGACGTGACATATCAGCCTCTCCTTCTTACTTAGGACGCTTCGCGCCGTACTTCGAACGACGTTGCTTACGGTCTTTGACGCCCTGGGTATCCAGAACACCGCGAAGGATGTGGTAACGCACACCGGGAAGGTCTTTTACACGACCACCACGGATCAGAACCACCGAGTGCTCCTGAAGGTTGTGGCTTTCACCGGGGATGTACGAGATGACCTCGAAACCGTTGGTCAGGCGCACTTTGGCAACCTTACGCATAGCCGAGTTCGGCTTTTTCGGTGTGGTAGTGTACACGCGGGTGCAGACGCCACGCTTTTGCGGGCACTGCTCAAGGTGCATGGACTTCGAGCGTTTTACTTTAGGCTGACGCGGCTTGCGGATCAGCTGTTGAATAGTTGGCATTCCGGTTTCTTCCCCGTTTTGCAACACACATGACATGCACGCGCGTTGCGTGCGGCTAAACTTGCTGCGTTCGTGCGTCCACAAGCGCAAAATCCGCGAACGTTCCCATTCCGAGGTGAACGTCGCGGTTGGTTCTCAGAGGGCGCGAACGATAAAAGAGTTCGGGCCTTGACCACTCCATCTCTGAAGTCGGCGGCGGGGCGACCCCCTATGCCGAGATAGCGCGCGTATATGGGAGTCGGGGCAAGTGTCAACACCGGCCTCAGACTGACCCGAAACAGGATGCTCTGTCCCTTGTCGGGGCATCGGCCTAGCAGGCATAGTGCGCAAAAGCAGATACGAGCAAAAGAGTCCCCGATGCAAGTGATTGGCCTGTGCCGTTTTTCTTATCCCGCCATCGGTGGATTTCAGGTCGAGCACGACTCGATCGAAGATCGGATCAAGTTCTTGTATCAAGAAGATCGTCTGGAAGAGCGATTTCGGTTGATGGAAACCGTCGCCCTACCCTGTCTTCGGGAACAAACAGATCAAGAGTTTGAGCTGATAATCGTGATCGGCGACAGCCTCCCCCAGATTCACCGTGATCGATTGCATGATTTGACGGCTGGCATTCCACAAATACGTATCGTGTCCGAACCACCCCGTCGTCAGCGTGAAGTTATGAAAGAACTGCTTCAATCCGCCCGCAAGGACCCATCGAAACCTTGCCTTCAGTTCCGGCATGACGATGACGATGCGATTTCGTTGGATTTCGTCGAACGTTTGCGTGAAGCGGTGAACGATTGTCCGGGTCTTATTCGAGACAATCACACTGTGGCATTTGATTATAACCGTGGGTATGTCGCCGAAGTTGGCGCTGACGGTATTGCCGCGACGGACATGTTTCGCCCCTTATATGTCGCCTCTTTGGGCATGTACGTCGGGGGTGGCAGCAGACTGACGATCATGAATTTCGCGCATGAAAAGATCAATCGCTTCATGCCCGTTGTCAGCTACACTGACCAACCCATGTGGTTGCGAACACATAATGGATACAATGACTCGCGACAGAAGAAGGTCAAAGCAGTCCCGGTTGAACCACTGACGCCCGAACAGGAAGAAGAGTTCGAAATTCGCTTTGCAGTACGTGCAACAGAAATTCGTCGCGCATTTCGATCCACCTGAAACTTGATCCGGTCAGACTAGCCACCCTTACGCGAACGCTCTCGAAACAGGGTGAACAATCCGGTTGCGACGACAATGCAGGCGCCCAATAACGTGATCGGGTCTGGCCAATCCCCAAACATGGCCCAACCAAGAAGCAAGGCCCAAATCAATCCGGTGTAGCGAAACGGTGCGACAAATGACACGTCCCCAGCCCGCATGACCATGACACTGCACAAATACCCCAACAGCACAAAAACAGCTGCACCGGCAACCAACCCCACTAACGAAGGCGTCACCGCGACCCATGTTTCTGTTGTTGATGCCAGTGCCGCAGCGCCGGTAACAGACACTGCCGTCGCCAATGTTACCGTCATCGACGGGACATTGGCAGACATCTTTCGGGTCACCAGGTCGCGAAGTGTTACCAATACAACTGCCACAAGGGCATAGATTGAATAAATGTTGAAACCGTCAGGGCCCGGTCGGACAATCAGCAACATGCCACAAAACCCGATTGCAATTGCCAAAAAACGCCTCCACCCGACTTGCTCACCAAAGAACAACGCGGCCCCCAATGTGACGGTCAGTGGCAGCGCCTGAAGAACCGCCGTGACGTTGGCAAGCGGGATATTCATCAGCGCCTGAAGAAAAAAGTAGGTTGTCGCGACCTCGGCCAAGCAACGGAGGGCTACAAGCCAGCGATCTGCTCGGGGTATGTTAAAATCGATCTGACCGACATAGCGCGCCAAAACGTAGATCAAAACGCAGGTGAACACGCCACGCATCGTGATCAGCTGAAACAAGGGGATCGAAGCACCAAGGTGTTTCATAAGCGCGTCGTTGAACGTAAAAGCCGCCATACTGCTCATCATCAGCAGAGCGCCCTTTATGTTGGGTGACATGTTCAAAGTTCTCTCAAATCATCCAGAGACACCTCAAAATGTGTTTTGAGGTCTTTCGCAATGTCTTCGGGCGTCATCTTGTGCGTCAGCCCCATCTGAGATGGATTTGATTTATTGTCACCGTGAATCGTGCGGATGAACGACGGCACTGAAATGTCCGTGTAGGTGTTGAAATGCTGAGCGAACTTTCGATGATTGAACCGATACGGATTTGCACCGTGGTGAACCGGGGCCACCAATGTGGTTCCCGTCGACAACGGCGCACGTTCGCACGCATCAAAGATCTCAGGCTCGCCGCCCGTTGTGCGCACATAGAACCCGCGATTGTAGGCTATGACAAACGGGGACCGGGTTGACTGAAGTTTGAGCATCCCATGCGCCAGCCGTTTGGTGCGTTTGACAAAGTTGATGTCGACCGCGTCATCGTCATCCAAACGAAACAGGATACGATGCGTATAGTCCTCTTTCGGAACCGAGTTATATCCGTTTTGTAGCAGCTTATAATGGTTGTCGGTTCCAACCGGCTGGCAATGAATGTTCGGAAGCGGTTCTAGCAAATCCAGAAGCCGCTCAAGATACTGATCCGGCATGGATTCCGCCGTCAGAACAATCATCGTGAAGTCGGGATCAGATTGGCGAACCAGAGACGGAAGGCACAATTTTTCGAACAAGTGAAACCGCAGCTCCATCCGCTGGGGCGAAAAGATGTGCGCCGCTGTCTTCTCCAGCGTGTCAAAACGTTCCGAATAGTAAGTCGGCGTCAGTACCGAAAACCGCAACAGACCAATTGTATTGAGTTTCGGCATGTCCCGGCCCCATCGCAAATCTTACTCACATGACACCGGACGCAACCAAAATGGAAGTCTAGATACACAAAAACGAGCAGACCTTTCGATCTGCCCGTTCGATTGTCGACCAAATCAGCCCGGATCAGTCTTCGATCGCAGTGATCATGTCGACCCGCGTGGCATGTCGACCGCCTTCGAACCTGGCGTCCAGAAAGGCATCAACAATTTCCAGCGCAAGCGCATCACCAACAACGCGCGCTCCGATCGACAACATGTTTGCATCATTGTGTTCGCGGATCATGCGGGCAGAAAAGGGATCGGCACAGACACCGCACCGGATGCCTTTGACTTTGTTGGCGGCCATCATGATGCCCTGCCCTGTACCGCATAGAATAACACCCAGATCGGCATCACCGGTTGCCACCTGACGGGCTGCGGCTTCACCGTGTTTGGGATAATGGGTGCTCTCAGTGGTGGTTGGGCCAATATCGACCACCTCATAGCCCTTGGCCTCGATATGCCTGGACAATGTCTGGCGCAGGTCGATGGCCGCGTGATCACTGGATAGAACGATGCGTGTCATAGGGTGTCGTCCGTGTTGCGGAGTGTAGAGGACAATTCTGCAGCTCCTGTATCAGAGGGTCGGAAAAAGAAAAACCCCCGCACGTTTGGTGCGGGGGCTTTTTTGTTCGTTTTCGCGAAGATCAATCGCGGCTTTCAGGCGTATCGACCAACGTGTCGAAATCATCATCGCCGATAATGTCACCTTCCATGACCGGAGCGGCCAATGCGGCTGCGGCTTCTGCTTCTTCGCGGCGCGCTTCGATCACGACATTGTCGCGGTCGGTTGCAATGCGACGAACGCTTTGGGTGGCACCACCTGTACCGGCCGGGATCAAACGACCAACGATGACGTTCTCTTTCAGGCCCACCAGCTTGTCTTTCTTACCTTGGACAGATGCCTCGGTAAGAACACGAGTGGTTTCCTGGAACGACGCCGCCGAGATGAACGAACGGGTCTGCAACGAAGCCTTGGTGATACCCAACAGGATCGGTTCACCCTGAGCCGGACGGCCACCACGTGCCAACGTCTTCTCGTTGGCTGCGTCGAACTCCTGCTTGTCCACGTGTTCGCCTTTGAGCAGCGTGGAGTCACCCGAATCCAGGATCTCCCACTTCTGCAGCATCTGGCGCACGATGACCTCGATGTGCTTATCGTTGATCTTCACGCCCTGCAGACGATAGACGTCCTGAACCTCGTCGATCATGTAGTCAGCCAAGGCCTCGACACCCATGATGGACAGGATGTCATGCGGCGCCGGGTTGCCGTCCATGATGTAGTCGCCCTTCTGGATGAAGTCACCTTCCTGGACAGGAATGTGCTTGCCCTTGGGCACCATGTATTCGACGGGTTCCATGCTCTCGTCCGACGGCTCGATGGTGATGCGACGCTTGTTCTTGTAGTCGCGGCCAAAGCGCACGTAACCATCTTGCTCGGCGATGATTGCATGGTCCTTGGGGCGACGTGCTTCGAACAGTTCGGCAACACGCGGCAGACCACCGGTGATGTCCTTGGTCTTGGCACCTTCACGCGGGATACGCGCAACAACGTCACCGGCTTGAACCTTGTCACCATCTTCGATCGACAAAATCGCATCCACGGACATCGGATAGTGAACCGGGTTGCCCGCGTCATTGCGGACCGGCTCACCATCTTCGCCCACCAGGATGATTTCCGGTTTCAGCTCGTTGCCTTTGGGTGCTGCACGCCAGTCGATCACGATCTTCTGGGTCATGCCGGTGGCATCGTCGGTCTCGTCGCGCACGGCGAGGCCAGACACCAGGTCGACATACTTCGCGGTACCGTCCTTCTCGGCGATGATCGGCAGGGTGTACGGGTCCCATTCGAACAGCTTGTCGCCACGGGCGATCTTGTCACCGTCCTTGACGAACAACTTGGAGCCATAGCCCAGCTTGTGGCTGGCACGTTCCTCACCGTGTTCGTCCTTGATCACCAGCTTCATGTTCCGGCCCATGACCAGGATTTCGCCTGCGGAATTGGCCAGAACCTGCGGGTTCTCGAACGAAACCACACCGTCTTGACTGGCTTCCTGGAACGACTGCTGACCACCTTGCGCAACACCGCCGATGTGGAACGTTCGCATCGTCAGCTGTGTACCAGGTTCACCGATGGACTGGGCGGCGATGATGCCGACAGCCTCACCCGTGTTGACCCGCGTACCACGTGCAAGGTCACGACCATAGCAGGTAGCACAAACGCCTTCCTCGGACTCACAGGTCAGAGGCGAGCGGATGCGCATCGAAGCAACACCGGCCTCGTCAATGGTGTCGGCCATGCGTTCGTCGATCAACTGACCCGCAGCGACCAGAACCTCTTCCGTACCCGGACGCAGAACGTCATCGGCAGAGACACGACCCAGCACACGTTCGGCCAGCGAAGCGACAACCTCGCCGTCGTTGACCGCAGCTTCGGCGGTGATCGCACGTTCAGTACCACAGTCGATCTCACGAACGATGCAGTCCTGCGCCACGTCCACCAGACGACGGGTCAGGTAACCCGAGTTCGCCGTCTTCAGAGCGGTATCCGACAGACCCTTACGGGCACCGTGGGTCGAGTTGAAGTACTCGAGAACCGTCAGACCTTCTTTAAAGTTCGAGATGATCGGTGTCTCGATGATGTCGCCGTTCGGCTTGGCCATCAGGCCACGCATACCGCCCAGCTGTTTCATCTGAGTAACCGAGCCACGCGCACCCGAGTGGGCCATCATGTAGACCGAGTTCGGTTCTTTGTCCGAGCCATCTTCGGCCTTCTGAACGTCCGAGATCGAGCCCATCATCGCATCGGTGACGCGGTCGTTACACTTCGACCAGGCATCGACAACCTTGTTGTACTTCTCACCTTGGGTGATCAGGCCGTCCATGTACTGCTGTTCAAAGTCTTTCACCTGATCGCGGGTCTCGTCCACAATCTCCCACTTGTCGTCCGGGATCAGCATGTCGTCTTTACCAAACGAAATACCGGCCTTGAACGCCTCGCGGAAGCCCATGGTCATGATCTGGTCACAGAAGATAACCGACTCTTTCTGACCGCAGTAACGGTAGACGGTGTCGATGACCTGCTGCACCTCTTTCTTACGCAACAGACGATTCACCAGTTCGAACGGTGCTTTTGCGTTGGCAGGTAGCAGCGCGCCCAAACGAACACGGCCCGGCGTGGTTTCAAAGCGCATCAGCACTTCGTTGCCTTCGTCGTCGTACTGCGGGATACGCGCGGTGATCTTGGTGTGCAGATGCACAACACCAGCGTCCAGAGCGTGCTGAACTTCTTCGATCGAGCCGAACACCATGCCTTGGCCCGGCATGCCTTCGCGTTCCAGGGTCAGATAGTAGAGACCCAAGATCATATCCTGCGACGGAACGATGATCGGCGCGCCGTTTGCAGGCGACAGAACGTTGTTCGTCGACATCATCAGAACGCGTGCTTCCAACTGCGCCTCAAGGCTCAGCGGAACGTGAACAGCCATCTGGTCACCGTCAAAGTCAGCGTTAAAGGCCGAACAGACCAGCGGGTGCAGCTGGATGGCTTTACCTTCGATCAGGACCGGCTCAAACGCCTGAATGCCAAGACGGTGCAGCGTCGGCGCACGGTTCAGCATGACAGGGTGTTCGCGGATCACCTCGTCGAGGATATCCCAAACTTCCGGACGCTCTTTCTCGACCAGTTTTTTCGCCTGTTTCACGGTCGAAGACAGACCTTTGGCCTCAAGCCGCGAGTAGATGAACGGCTTGAACAGCTCGAGCGCCATCTTCTTGGGCAGACCGCACTGGTGCAGCTTGAGTTCCGGACCGGTCACAATGACCGAACGGCCCGAGAAGTCGACGCGCTTACCCAGAAGGTTCTGACGGAAGCGACCCTGCTTACCTTTCAGCATGTCCGACAGCGATTTCAGCGGACGCTTGTTGGCGCCGGTGATCACGCGGCCACGACGGCCGTTGTCGAACAGAGCGTCAACGGATTCCTGCAACATCCGCTTTTCGTTGCGGACAATGATGTCAGGCGCGCGCAGCTCGATCAGACGCTTCAGACGGTTGTTCCGGTTAATCACGCGGCGATACAGATCGTTCAGATCCGACGTCGCGAAACGGCCACCATCCAGCGGCACCAGCGGGCGCAGTTCTGGCGGGATCACGGGGATCACGGTCAGAACCATCCACTCAGGCCGGTTGCCCGACTCGAGGAAGCTCTCAACAACCTTCAGGCGCTTGATGATTTTCTTGGGCTTCAGCTCGCCGGTTGCTTCGGCCAGATCAGCACGCAGCTGCTCGGCTTCGGCTTCCAGGTCGATGGCAGCCAGCATCTCACGGATCGCTTCGGCACCGATGTTCGCGGTGAAGGCGTCCATTCCATACGCGTCTTGCGCATCCATGTACTCTTCTTCGGTCAGCATCTGGCCGTAGGTCAGGTCAGTCAGACCGGGCTCGATGACAACATAGTTTTCAAAGTACAGAACACGTTCCAGATCGCGCAGCGTCATGTCCAGCATCAGACCAATGCGGGACGGCAGCGATTTCAGGAACCAGATGTGTGCAACAGGCGCGGCCAGTTCGATGTGGCCCATACGCTCGCGGCGCACTTTCTGGAGAGTAACTTCGACACCACATTTCTCGCAGACAACGCCGCGATACTTCATGCGCTTGTATTTGCCGCACAGGCATTCGTAGTCTTTGATCGGGCCAAAGATGCGTGCGCAGAACAAACCGTCACGCTCGGGCTTGAACGTACGATAGTTGATGGTTTCCGGCTTTTTGATTTCGCCGTAGGACCACGACAGAATCCGTTCGGGGCTGGCCAGCGAAACTTTGATTTCATCAAAGACCTTCGGCGGCGTCAGCGGATTAAACGGGTTGTTCGTCAGTTCTTGGTTCATCTGGGGACCTCGCTCAGGGCTACTGTGCAGCCGTGTCGGCAAACTTGGGGTTGGATGGCATATAAGCTGCCAACATATGGCTTACGATGCGGGACACGACTTCGGGTTTGACGTGCCGCAGATCATTTTCAAAAGAGGCGTTGCCGCCTGAAATGACGATTTCATAGCTGGGGAAGTAATCGACCCCATCGTATTTGGCAGAGATCGCGCCGGCGACGGCGCGCAATGTGGCTTTGGAGGTGCCGTTGGCGACCACGCAGTCTTCGAGACCAAAGGTGGAGGTCAAAGGCACAGGAGACACAGTCAGCAAGACATTCGGACAACCCTGTCTTTGCACAGTGACGACGATTTCGTCGACCATGGCTAGGATGTCGTCATACTGCAACCGCACCAACTGGAACCGGTCTGGATACTGAGCGACCCAACGCCCCGATGGGGGCACGTTCAGGTACAGCTCGGCTTCGGTGTCATACCATGCTTCTGTCAGGCCCAGCGTAATGATGGTCAGGTTGGATTTCGGCAGTTCCGTCGCATAAAGATCGCGAATTTCCTGCCGCCGTTCCTTCATCCGCTTAGGTGTGACCGCAATGCGGCCCGTGCGCAGCAGCGCATCCACCACCCCATCGCCTTTTTCGTAAAAGGCCGCGTCAGAAATGCCGCCCTCAATCTCGCGGACACATTGCAACATGGTGCCCGCGTTATATTGATTGAGCGCCTTGTTATCGCGACCGGTGGCCGTGATTTCAGACCGCGGGGTTTTGTAGTGCAACGTCGGCACCTCGACCCCGTGGGTGGCTAATTCTTCTTCGATATTACGGGCAAAGCATGACCCGATGGTGAACACCTGCTGACCGGCATCAATGGTGAAACTGGGTGTGATCTTGGGGTAGGTCCAACGCTGAAAAACCCGGTCGCTCTCGCGGCCGGGGTATTTGCGGGCGGTGTTACCCTTGGCATTGGCAAAGGCGTCTTTGCCTGAGAGGATCACGGCGCACATATTGGCTATTTCTCCTACCGTTTCACGATCTCACGCGTTGGAAAGAGAGGGGCCAAAAGCCCCTACTCGTCTTCTTCCGCGTCCAGCAGTTCCATGTTAAGGCCAAGGCCACGCACCTCTTTGACGAGGACGTTAAACGATTCTGGCACGCCAGCTTCGAAGTTGTCCTCACCTTTGACGATGCTTTCATAAACCTTGGTCCGGCCTGCCACGTCATCCGATTTTACCGTCAGCATTTCCTGCAGGGTGTAAGCGGCGCCGTAAGCTTCCAGAGCCCAGACTTCCATCTCACCAAAGCGCTGACCACCGAACTGCGCCTTACCACCCAGCGGCTGCTGAGTAACAAGCGAGTACGGGCCGGTCGAACGCGCGTGGATCTTGTCGTCAACCAGGTGGTGCAGTTTCAGCAGGTACTTGATGCCAACGGTGACCGGACGTGCAAACTGCTCACCGGTGCGACCGTCGAACAGAACCGACTGACCGCTTTCCGAGAAGCCCGCACGCACCAGCGCGTCGTTAACGTCTGCCTCTTTGGCACCGTCAAAGACCGGCGTTGCGATCGGCACACCACGGGTCACGTTGCCTGCGGCTTCGACCAGCTCGGCCTCTGTCAGATCGGACAGACCCTCTTCGTAGACGTTGTCACCATAAGCATGGTGCATCGCTTCACGAACCGGGGTCAGGTCGCCCGACCGGCGGTATTCCTGCAGCGCCTCATCGACGTTCAGACCCAGACCGCGCGCGGCCCAACCCATGTGGGTTTCAAGGATCTGACCAACGTTCATACGCGAGGGAACACCCAGCGGGTTCAGACAGAAGTCGACCGGCGTACCATCTGCGAGGAACGGCATGTCTTCCATCGGTACAACCTTGGAAATAACACCTTTGTTCCCGTGACGACCGGCCATCTTGTCGCCCGGCTGCAGCTTACGCTTCACGGCGATAAAGACTTTGACCATCTTCATCACACCCGGCGGCAGGTCGTCGCCACGGCGGACTTTTTCGACCTTGTCTTCGAAACGGGCATCCAAAGCGCGCTTTTGCACTTCGTACTGCTCGTTCAGAGCCTCGACCACCTGTGCGTCCTGCTCGTCTTCCAGGGCCAGTTGCCACCACTGACCACGGATCAGCGTGTCCAGCAGCTCTTCGGTGATTTCCGAACCGGCGCGGACCCCTTTGGGGCCTTTGACAGCGGTTTTACCCAGCAGCATGCCTTTGAGACGGGCATAGATGTTGCGGTCCAGGATCGCCATTTCGTCGTCCCGGTCACGGGCCAGACGCTCGACTTCTTCACGCTCGATCTGCAGCGCACGTTCGTCTTTTTCGACGCCGTGACGGTTGAAGACGCGCACTTCGACGACGGTACCGAAATCACCCGGCTTCACGCGCAGCGAGGTGTCGCGCACGTCAGATGCTTTTTCACCAAAGATGGCGCGCAGCAGCTTCTCTTCCGGGGTCATTGGGCTTTCGCCCTTGGGTGTGATCTTGCCGACCAGAATATCGCCCGGCTCAACATCGGCACCGATGTAAACGATGCCAGCCTCGTCGAGGTTACGCAGCGCTTCTTCACCGACGTTCGGGATGTCGCGGGTGATCTCTTCCGGACCCAACTTGGTGTCACGGGCCGCGACTTCGAATTCTTCGATGTGAACCGAAGTAAAGACGTCATCACGCGCGATACGTTCGCTGATCAGGATCGAGTCTTCGTAGTTGTAACCGTTCCAAGGCATGAACGCGACGACCACGTTCTTACCCAGGGCCAGTTCACCCATGTCGGTAGACGGACCATCGGCAATCACTTCGCCCTTGCGAACCGTGTCGCCTACTTTCACCAGCGGACGCTGGTTGATGCAGGTGTTTTGGTTCGAACGCTGGAATTTGCGCATCCGGTAGATGTCAACTCCAGCGTCGCCCAGTTCCAGATCTTCGGTGGCGCGGATAACGATACGCTGCGCATCAACTTGGTCGATGATACCTGCGCGTTTCGCCATATACGCCGCACCCGAGTCACGGGCCACAACTTCTTCGATACCGGTTCCAACAAGTGGCGCCTCGGCACGCAGCAGCGGAACCGCCTGACGTTGCATGTTCGAGCCCATCAGAGCGCGGTTGGCGTCGTCGTTTTCCAGGAACGGGATCAGCGAGGCCGCAACCGAGACCAACTGCTTGGGCGACACGTCGATCAGGTCCACGTTTTCACGCGGGGCCAGAGTGTAATCACCCGACTGACGGGTTGACACCAGATCGTTGATAAATTTGCCGTTCTCGTCCAGCGTCGCGTTGGCCTGAGCCACAGTGTGACGCATTTCTTCGGTCGCGGACATGTAGTGAACTTCATCCGTAACCTCAGCGTCTTTGACAACGCGGTAAGGTGTTTCGATGAAGCCATACTTGTTCACGCGGGCAAACGTGGCCAGCGAGTTGATCAGACCGATGTTCGGACCTTCAGGCGTTTCAATCGGACACATCCGACCATAGTGGGTCGGGTGCACGTCGCGAACCTCAAAGCCAGCACGCTCACGTGTCAGACCACCGGGGCCAAGCGCCGAAAGACGGCGTTTGTGGGTAACCTCGGACAGCGGGTTGGTCTGGTCCATGAACTGCGACAGCTGCGAGGAGCCAAAGAATTCGCGGACAGCAGCAGCTGCCGGCTTCGCGTTGATCAGGTCCTGCGGCATGACGGTGTCGATTTCGACCGACGACATACGCTCTTTGATCGCGCGTTCCATGCGCAGCAGGCCGACGCGGTACTGGTTTTCCATCAGCTCGCCGACCGAGCGCACACGACGGTTGCCCAAGTGGTCGATATCGTCGACGTCACCACGTCCATCACGCAGGTCAACCAGAGCCTTGATACAGGCCACGATGTCTTCCTTGCGCAGGGTGCGCTGGGTGTCTTCGGCATCCAGTGCCAGACGCATGTTCATTTTCACGCGGCCAACAGCCGACAGATCATAACGCTCGCTGTCAAAGAACAGCGTGTCGAACAGAGCCGAAGCAGCTTCGACGGTGGGCGGCTCGCCCGGGCGCATGACGCGGTAGATGTCCATGAGCGCGGTGTCGCGGCCCATGTTCTTGTCCTGCGCCATAGTGTTGCGCATGTAGGGGCCGACGTTGACGTTGTCGATGTCCAGAACCGGGATGTCAGCGATGCCCGCGTCGATCAGTTCCTTGACGGTACCGCCGATCAGGTCGCCATCTTTGTCGTATTCCAGGGTAAGTTCATCACCGGCTTCGACGTAAATCGCGCCATTTTCTTCGTTGATGATGTCCTTGGCGACAAATTTGCCCACGATGTGGTCGAACGGCACCAGCAGATCGGTGACGCTGCCTTCGTCGATCAGTTTCTTGACCGCGCGCGGAGTGACCTTCTTGCCAGCTTCGGCAATCACTTCACCGGATTTTGCGTCAACCAGATCATAGGTCGGACGGGTGCCGCGTACACGCTCGGGGAAGAACGGGGCGACCCAGCCCTTGTTCTTGTCCAGCTTGTAGGACACGGTGTTGTAATAGGCATCCATGATCGCTTCTTGATCTAGGCCCAATGCATACAACAGCGTGGTCACAGGCAGTTTGCGGCGACGGTCGATCCGGGCAAAGACGATGTCTTTGGCGTCGAACTCGAAGTCCAGCCAGCTGCCGCGATACGGGATAATGCGGCAGGCAAACAGCAGTTTACCCGAGGAATGGGTTTTGCCCTTGTCATGGTCAAAGAACACACCAGGCGAACGGTGCATCTGGGACACGATCACACGCTCGGTGCCGTTCACGATGAACGTACCGTTCGGTGTCATCAGGGGCATGTCGCCCATGAACACGTCCTGTTCCTTGATATCTTTGACCGACTTGGCGCCAGTGTCCTCATCGACATCAAATACGATCAGGCGCAGGGTGACTTTCAGCGGCGCGCTGTAGGTCATGTCGCGCTGCATGCACTCTTCGACGTCGTATTTGGGTTTCTCCAGATCGTATTTCACGAACTCCAGAACGGAAGTTTCATTGAAATCCTTGATCGGGAAAACCGATTGGAACACACCTTTGATGCCCTCACCGTCAAGCGGCAGCTCGGCATCGCCAGAGCGCAGGAACAGATCATAAGATGATTTTTGAACCTCGATGAGGTTCGGCATATCCAGCACTTCGCGGATCTTGCCATAATATTTACGAAGACGTTTCTGGCCAAGGAACGTTTGAGCCATGTCAGATGTCACCTTTTCAAGTTCTCACCGGTCAAGTCTGCCGCCGGGCCCCAGCAGCTTAACCATTCGAGACAACGCGATCAGATCAATTCATGGCCACCGTCCCGAGTGGCGGCCTCCCGATCTATGAACCGCGTCTTAGAAAAGGCTTTGGGCAACAAAGCCCTTTCTAAGACAGGTTCGGCTGGACCCGGATTTCTCCGGGCCCAGCCAAATTTTGCGATGCATCAGCGATGCACCTGCCGAATGGCTTAGGCCACTTCGACTTCGGCGCCAGCTGCTTCCAGCTTGCCTTTGACGTCTTCGGCTTCTGCCTTGTCGACGCCTTCTTTGATCTTGCCGCCAGCTTCGACCAGTTCTTTGGCTTCTTTCAGGCCCAGGCCTGTCAGAGCGCGAACTTCTTTGATCACGTTGATTTTCGAAGCGCCGGCTGTTCTTCAGAACGACGTCGAATTCGGTTTTTTCTTCCTCAGCTGCGCCACCGGCGTCGCCACCGGCTGCCATGACAACTGCGCCGCCAGCTGCGGGCTCGATGCCATATTCGTCTTTGAGGATGGTTTTCAGTTCTTGTGCTTCCAGCAGGGTCAGACCCACGATGCTTTCTGCGAGTGCTTTCAGATCAGCCATTGTATCAGCTCTTTCCGTTTACAGTGTGTGTGTTCCAACGTCTTTGGGATTTCCCGACGCCAGTCATTCAGTGCTAACCGCTTACGCAGCTTCCGCCTTCTCTTCGATGGTCGAAAGGATGCTTGCGATGTTGCTTGCAGGTGCGCCAATTGCGCCAGCGATGTTCGAAGCAGGTGCGCCAAGCATGCTTGCGATCTGAGCAATAAGCTCTTCGCGCGAAGGCATTTTCGACACGGCTTCGACGCCGGCACGGTCCAGAGCGTTCTCACCCATTGCACCGCCAAGGATTTCGAACTTTTTGTTCTCCTTGGCAAAGTCCTCGGCAACCTTGGCCGCAGCCACAGGATCCTCGGAATAGGTCAGAACGGTCATACCCGTCAGCAGGTCAGCGATGCTTTCACACGGCTTTCCGTCGAGGGCGATTTTGGCGAGCCTGTTCTTGGCAACACGAACAGCACCACCCGCGTCACGAGCACGTGCGCGAAGGTCCTGCATCTCAGCAACTGTCAGACCGACGTAGTGGGCAACCACAACGACGCCAGAGCTTTCGAAGATTTGGCCGAGTTCCTCGACCACTTTCTCTTTCTGGGCTCTATCCACAGTTCTCTCCAAGTTTGGGGTGTCAGACACCCCGGCTCATATTTGCCGGAACCGAAATCCCGGCGTTCAAGTCCGCAATACGGGGTTGAGCCAAAATTCGCCCGAGGATCCAGCCCTCGATCTCATTGGTCTTTCCCGTCTCAGGCAGGAGATTAAGACCTTTCGCAAGGTCACCCACCGTCTTGGACGAAACAAAATAAAGCGCACGACGAATCGCACGCTTTATTCCGCTCCACTCAGATAGCGCCGCGCCCAGAGATTGCCAAGACCTTAATCGCCTTTTTCACCCGGAATATGACAACCATCTGTTCCGGGCGCATACTGTCTGGTACGGTTTGAGCGTTGAACAAAGCTTCAACTCGAGCAAGGCTGACACCAGAGGCACTCAATGACCGAAAACCTACTTCGTCAGGCTATTCCGGTTTTCATTAACTCCTTCAACCAGCCCAGTTACCTGAAATCCACGGTTTACTGGTTCCACCGTCATGGCTTTCACAATGTGACTGTTCTCGACAACGCTTCGGAATCTCCTGAGCTGCTAGAGTATCTCTCGTCTCGGAAATTCCTGACAAAAGCCCGCCTCCACAGTCTTGGCGAAAACATGGGGCCCAGGAACGCCATAATTGTCGCGCAGACCCTACTGGGCCCAAACGCACCATTTATCTTCACCGACCCCGATCTGGCATTGCCCCGCCGCCCTGCTCCCGACTTCCTGACCCATATGTTCGAACTCGGTCTTCGTTACGAGCGCCTCAAGGTTGGGTTGGCTCTGGATATTACGGACAATGGGACTTTTAAGGACATCAAGCTTAAACGATTCAATCGGACCGTACCCATCCAACAATGGGAGAAACGCTTTTGGCGCAACAAGCTTGAACCCAACGTTTATTCCGCAAGTGTAGATACAACGTTCTTTCTTCACGTTCCGGTTCCGAACGCAAAGGTTCCGCTTGCAAAGTACGGTCGGTTTCAACCGCGCATTCCGGCACTAAGGGTGGCTGGCCGCGGCTTCTTGGCCCAACACAAACCCTGGTATCTTGACGACGGGCAGAGCGAGGAAGAACGCGCCTACTACTTACAGAAAACCTCAAAGGTTGCCACCTGGGTCCAAGATGAGTTGGACGAAAAAGAAAACCCCGCTCCAGAGACTGGAACGGGGTAAACTTAACTACGTAAACCGGGAAATTATTCCGCGGCGGCGTTCTCCACCGAAATCGTCACACCCGGACCCATGGTCGAGGAGAGAGCGATCTTCTTCATGTAGGTGCCTTTGGCGCCAGCAGGCTTTGCTTTGGACACGGCCGAAACAAATGCACGAACGTTTTCGACCAGTTTGGCTTCATCGAAAGACGCTTTGCCAACACCGGCGTGAACGACGCCACCTTTTTCAGCTTTGAACTGAACTTCGCCGCCTTTGGCTGCTTCAACGGCTGCCTTGACGTCCATGGTCACGGTGCCAACTTTGGGGTTCGGCATCAAGTTGCGCGGGCCCAGGATCTTACCCAGACGGCCAACGACGGGCATCATGTCCGGGGTCGCAATGCAGCGATCAAATTCGATGGTGCCGCCCTGGATGGTTTCCATCAGGTCCTCGGCGCCAACGATGTCTGCACCAGCAGCCTGAGCTTCTTCAGCTTTCGGGCCACGTGCGAACACAGCAACGCGCATCGATTTGCCGGTGCCGTTGGGCAGGCCAACAACGCCGCGAACCATCTGGTCAGCGTGGCGAGTGTCAACGCCCAGGTTCATCGCGATTTCGATGGTTTCATCGAACTTCGAGGTTGCGTTGCCCTTGACCAGTGCAACAGCTTCTTCAACCGACAGGTTTGCCTTGCCAGCGACTGCTTCGCGCGCAGCGCGGGTGCGTTTACCAAGCTTTGCCATCTTACTTCACCTCGATGCCCATGGAGCGGGCGGAGCCCAGGATGATCTGCATTGCGCCTTCGATGTCGTTGGCGTTGAGATCTTTCATCTTGGCTTCGGCGATTTCTTTCACCTGAGCCACGGTCACGGTACCAACGGTCTCACGCGACGGGTTGTTTGCACCCGACTTAACCTTGGCGGCCTTCTTCAGGTAGTAAGACGCAGGCGGCGTCTTGATGTCCATGGTAAAGGACTTGTCCTGATAGTAGGTGATCACGGTCGGGCACGGCGCGCCGGGCTCCATTTCCTGCGTCTTGGCGTTGAACGCCTTGCAGAATTCCATGATGTTGATGCCGCGCTGACCCAGAGCCGGACCAACCGGCGGGGACGGGTTTGCTTGACCTGCAGGGACCTGCAGTTTCATTGTACCAGCAAGCTTCTTGGCCATAATGCCAATCTCCTTGATAACTCCGCGCCGAACGCGTCCGGGCGGACATGTTAACGTGGTCAGGTTTGGTGATCGCGATCACGCCGCCTCCCACAGGGGAATCTGCCGCAAAAGCAGCAGAGTCGCGCTTTAGAGCATCGCTCAGCGTATTGCAAGCGCCGCTTTGAAAGCGTCAGGGCGTCCAGAGTACGGTGCCCGGATAGAACTGTGACCAGGCGAACCAGAACGCCTGATGGCTGCCCAGATCGGAGCCATCCGCGCCAATCGCCTTGATCCCACCCGCATCCAATTTCAGCCGGACGTTTTCATAAGCGATCTCCTCTCCTGCGCGCAAGGCAAGGAAGGCTTTGTCACGGGGGAAAGCCACTGGAGTACCCGAGGCCGTGACCACACCGATCACATCCTCCTGCACCCCCAATCTTGGATCGACATCCCCAACCGGAAAGATCGGCCCACCCGCATCCCGACCGTTGCGAAAGTCAAAGTCACGCCCCAAAGCCAACTCTTCGACCAGAACCGTTGTTTCCGGATGCGCACGACGCCACGAGCCCCAATCTGACGTCACAACCGTGGCCTGCTCGAGCACAATGCCCCGACGCGCCAACGGCCCGGTCACGGCCTTGCCCAGAAACGTGTCGAACACCGAAAAGGTCTCGAGATCATACATCACCTTGTTGGATCGGATCAGCAGGCCCGACGTACGTAGGACTGGGCGCTTCACCCCCGCTGGCAATCCGTCAGTGAAGTATGCCTGTGCCGCGCCACACAGCGTGCAATAGGGAATACCCAGATCACGCCCGCCAAGCGTGTCATTGATCATTTCGCGCACTTCCATGATGCGTCTGGGATAGGCCCGGTACTCTCCATTCACCTCGATGCCAAAAATGATATCGCTGTCCTTGACCCACTTTGCTTCCTTGGCCGAGCTGACCTCGGGGTTATCAGCCGCCGGGATGCAATTGCAGGCTATGTCGGTCTGATCAAAGGGGCGATCATCAATCGGCACTCCGCCCCAAGACACCAGCCGCCAGTCGATATCCCCTTTGACAAAAATGCGATCCCATCCGGGCACCAACTGTGTGAAAATGGCGCGCTTGGTCTTCAGGTATCCCGGATATGCAGGGATGTCCCACGCGATGAGATGGTTGGTGATCTCATCCCAACGCTGATTAGATTGGTAGGTAATCCCCAACAGCGACGCCGCAGCCTCTGCCAGATCATCGTCGAAACGTTGGCGCCAGGAAAACCGCATTATGTCACTGATGGCCCAGGCGATGCGCGGATCATTGGACTGCGCGATCGTGGCAAGGGCGTCTTTCTGATCCGGCCCCCAAACTGATTGCTTTAGGCTGTCGACCAAAGCCGTACGCACCGCGCGCTTAAGCTCACGCGAAAGCGATCCCTTTGGAATTGCCGGAGGCTGCCCAAACTCTTCGATTACATAGGCGGGCAGTTGGTTCGGTTGCTGTGCGTTGGTCGACGTCGGCGCGGCAAAAAAGCAGCCTGCCAAGAACAGCAAGCACAGCACCCGGATGCAGGAATTGATAACAGAAAACATGAACGCCTCGCTCAGCTAGCCATGTGAACCCACCCATTCTGGGCGCCAGTTCTACCACGTGTACTGTCAAAGCAATTGCGCCGCTAATCCAATCACGTTCGCTCAGAGATAAGTGAACGGGATTGGATCAGCGGCGCTGTAGGTATCAGGCGCGCACCGCGCCCGAACCGCCATTAGATCTGTTTGGTAACCTGGGTGAATTCCAGCTCGACCGGAGTTTCGCGGCCAAAGATCGATACCGACACCTTGAGGCGCTGGTTGTCGTCGTCGACCTCTTCGATCATGCCGTCGAAGTCTTCGAACGGGCCGTCGTTGACCTTGACCTTTTCGCCCACTTCGAAGGTGATCAGCAGCTTGGGTGCTTCTTCACCTTCCTGAACACGGCCCAGGATGCCCTGAACTTCGGCGTCACGCATCGGCATCGGACGCCCCTGAGGCCCCAGGAAACCGGTGACCCGGTTGATCGAGTTAATCAGGTGATAGCCCTGATCCGACATCTCCATGTGAACCAGAACGTATCCCGGCATAAAGCGGCGTTCAGTGGTGACCTTCTTGCCGCGACGAACTTCGATCACCTCTTCGGTGGGGACCAGAACCTCATCAATATCATCTTCCAGACCCTGCTCGGCCACGGAGGTGCGGATCTGTTCCGCGATCTTCTTTTCGAAGTTCGAAAGTACGCTGACCGAGTACCACCGTTTCGCCATGAACCTGCCGTCCTTGTCCTGTTCAGCCCGCCCAACCGGGCTCGACCCAAAAACCTGTGTTTGCCTGCGGCCTCTCCTGCCGCAACTCCCGGAATAAAAAGCGGCGCGCAGCTCGAATCGCCGCACGCCCATCCCGAAGGTAGTGCGTCACCTACTCTGACAGCGCAAAATGCGCAAGAGGGCAACGCCGTGTTTTGCCAGTTCGGCTTTAGCCGAACATGCCCAAAACCAGCTTGAGCCCTTCGCGAATCGACAGGTCGACCAACGCAAAGAACACAGCTGTCAGGGCTGCCATGATGAACACCATGACCGTGGTCAGCAGAACCTCGCGGCGAGTCGGCCAGACGACCTTGGAAACCTCGGCGCGGACTTGCTGAATAAACTGGATCGGATTGGTGGTGGCCATTTGGCTGTCATTCCTTCTCTACCGAATGAAGGGGACATAACGGGGCTGGCCAGCAAATTCAAGGCCGCTTTGCCCCGCCGTCCCTGCCCCTTGTCATACCTGGCCGTGATCGGGCTGACGCAGGCGTTCAAACGGGTCGCTGGCCAGTTTGCGTGACACCTGCTTGCTTCGTCCACTTGCCCAAACGCCTGACACCATCCCGCTTGCGTTGGATCGCGAACCGTTTCGCGGCATCAAGCGCCACGCGAGCACCCCTACGACCACTATGGCAACCACGGTCGGCGGCAGGGAATACAGCGCGGCAATGCCCGCGACTCCACAGAGCATCTTGACCCAAAGCCTCGTTCCTCGATTTGGCAAGTCGCGCCGCTCTAGGTTGGCCTGAGACTCGACATCAGTGCATGGCAATGGCTTGGCGTCCGCAAGCCGTCCCAAGGGGCTGTCCTTTGCGTACGCAGTGTGTGCCGCTGGCTGCGAATGCAGGTCAACTCCGGTCGAAACAATCGGCCCTTGCACAAAGCTGTCCGGCGCCTGCGGACGCTTGTTGCTGCGGCGCAACATGATCTTGCTGAGCGAAAGCAAAACCAAAACACCCGCGACCCCATACCCAAATGTGCGGATGTTCTGGCCCCCGTTCGCGTCGGGCCCAAGCGCGGCTTCACGACCGTGAAGAAACGGTTCAAGGTAAAAGAAGTTCTCGGCTCGTGTGACGCCCTGCTCTTTCATTGCCTTGCGGGCCACATCCGAGAACGACGTGGAAGATGTCGCGCGACCATTGAATGTCATCTCGAACCCTTGCGGCAACAACCCACTCAGGAACTGACCCGAATTGTCGGCAAAGAAATCACGCTCGGCCTCGGTCAGGATAATCACCGCGCGCGCGATCTTGGAACCTTCGGAATCGCCCTGTCCGGCCATCACAAACATATAGCGCGTGCCAGTTGTGACACCATTTTTGGATTTGGTCAGCTCTGTGTTGTGCTCGGTGTTGATCCAGCCCGAGACCACGACTTCATCAGCAAGCGCCTTATTGCTGGACGGGTCATAAGCGCTCAGATCAACGACCTTCGGCGGTTCTTGTTTCAGAGCTTCTGCTCTTTCAGCTTCTTTCTGTCGGTCGTGAACAACCATCTGTTCGGTCATGTACCCGAAACACACAGCCATCACCAAATACACCCAAAACGGCAATCTGAAAAACAAACTCAGCATCCAAACTCTCCAAGAACAAAAGCCCTGAAGAACTCAGTGACGCCAAATTGCGTCAACACTTGGCCAACGTCATGTCGAAAGTGGAAAAATCTGAGGTTTATTGGGGCGGCGCCAGATAGTCCGCATCGCTGACCTGTTCAAGCCAATCCGCCACGCGCCCATCGTGCCCCTCTTGCATGGCAATGTGCACCATTCCGGTTTCGGGACCTGCGCCATGCCAGTGTTCCTCACCCGGCGGAATCCAGACCGTGTCGCCTGCTCGGATCACCTGAGGGGGCTGGCCAAGCAATCCGACCAAGCCTACGCCACTGAGTACATGCAGCGTCTGCCCCAGAGGATGGGTGTGCCAGGCCGTGCGCGCGCCGGGTTCAAACCCAACCCGCAAAGCCCGGAGGCGGGCAGGTTCCGGCGCTTCGATGATCGGATCCTGCCAGACGGTGCCTGTGAA
The DNA here is from genome assembly GCF_055693495.1 of Falsiruegeria sp. JB4-1. NCBI lineage: Bacteria > Pseudomonadati > Pseudomonadota > Alphaproteobacteria > Rhodobacterales > Roseobacteraceae > Falsiruegeria > Falsiruegeria sp. JB4-1. The sequence goes on along the minus strand of NZ_JBVFTZ010000001.1, from coordinate 493,715 downwards.
CCACTCTGCTTTAGCCTTGCGAGTGGGTCGAGTGCCTGCGCGATAGATATCCATTTGCTTGGTATCCTTTCGGGATTACGGCTTGGGCTTGTCGTCCCATTCATCGCTGAGAATGCGGCGCGCATCCCCTTCGGGATCATCATACTGATTGCTGCGCACGGTGTAGACAAAGGCGATCAGACCAACAGCCCCCAGAAACAGGGAAATCGGGATCAGGATTGAGATCACTTCCATCAGTCTACCTCAGCCGCAATGCGTTGAGCGAAACCGTAATCGAAGAGGTCGACATCGCCAAGGCGGCAATCAGCGGTGTTGCCAACCCGGCCACGGCCAATGGCACGGCAATCACGTTGTACACGGTCGCGATACGGAAATTCTCGCGAATGCGTCGTGTCGCTTTCTTAGCCACATCGCACGCCTCGGAAATCGGGGAAAGATCCGTGCCAAGCAACACGATATCCGACGCCACCCGCGCCGCATCCAGTGCTGTCGCCGGAGAGATCGAGACATGCGCCGCCGTCAGGGCCGCCGTGTCGTTCAAGCCGTCGCCAACCATCAGCACGCGCTGCCCCTGTCCCGTCATCTCGGTGATCCGTGCTGCCTTGTCCTGCGGCAACGCTTCGGCCAGCCAATCAGCGATGCCAAGACGCTCTGCCAAGGCCTGAACCGCACCGGTGGTGTCGCCAGACATCAAGATCACCTGCTTGCCCGACGCGATGAGGGACGACACGGCCTCCTCAGCCCCAGGGCGCAGCGCGTCGTTGAAGCGGAACTCAACGGGTTCCGCACCATCAACCGAAAGCCAAGCGGCGGTATGTGCACCTTGCTCGGCGCCGACCCAGGCGGCGCGACCAAATCGAACGATCTGACCGTTCAACAAGCCCTGCGTCCCAAAGCCTGGCACCTCGGTCACGTCCGTAACGTCTGCAGGTTTGATCCCCACGGCCTGGGCCGATTGGGTCACTGCGCGTGATAGCGGATGCGACGAGGCCTCCGCCAAAGCAACTGCGATCGACGCAGCATCGCGCGGAACGCTATCGAGGTTGGTCAATTCTGGCGTGCCTTGGGTCAACGTGCCGGTCTTGTCAAAAACTACCGTGTCGATCTCAGCCAAACGCTCAAGTGCGGTGGAGTGCTTGATCAACATCCCCTTGCGGAATAGCCGACCAGAAGCCGCAGTCGTCACCGCAGGCACGGCCAGACCAAGGGCGCAGGGACATGTGATGATCAAAACCGCAGCCGCTATATTCAACGCCGTACGCAGATCCCCGGAATAAAGATACCAACCGACAAAGCTGAGCGCAGACAGAATATGGACGCCCGGCGCATAAAGCTTTGCCGCGCTATCCGCCAGTGACGTATACCGCGAGCGTCCAGATTCAGCGACAGCCACCAGATCAGCCATTTGGTGCAATGATGTGTCCGACCCCACGGCCGAGGCGCGAATGGTCAGCGGCCCAGTCAAATTGACCTCGCCCGCACTCACGTTTGTGCCGGGTTCCGCGTAAACGGGAACAGTTTCCCCAGTCAGCAGCGACCGGTCGAGTTCTGACTGGCCTTCGACAATCGCGCCATCTACAGGCATGCGCCCGCCAGGCCGCACCCGGATCAGATCACCGATCCGCAGGTCGGCCACGGTAACTTCATGCTCGACGCCATCCTCGATCCGCAACGCCCTCGGCACTTCGAGCGCGGACAACTCCTGCGCTGCCGATCGCGCAATGGCACGGGTGCGGTGATCCAGATAGCGGCCCGCCAACAGGAAAAACACCAACGTCAGAGCCGCATCAAAATAGGCATGCTCGCCGCTGAGCGCCGTTTCCCAAAGCGAGGTGACCAGCGCCAGCACGATGGCGAGCACAATCGGTACGTCCATGTTCAGGCGGCGCACCCGCAGCGCGCTCCAGGCGCTTTCGAAGAACGGCTTGCCCGCAAAGGCAATCGCAGGCAGTGCTATGGCGGCCGAGATCCAGTGAAACATGTCCCGCGTCGCATCAGTGGCCCCGGACCACACCGACACCGACAAGAGCATGACGTTCATCGAGGCAAAGCCGGCCACCGCCAGCCGCATCAACAGCTCGCGCCCGGCCTTGTCACTGCCGGTGACTGACAGAGCACCGGCGTCCAGCTCGTGCGCCTCGAACCCCTCAGCCTCGAGCACGGGGATCAAAGCATCGGCACGCATCTCGGGCTCCGCCTGAATCATCGCCCGTTTGAGCGTAAGGTTGACCCGCGCCGATTGCACACCCGGCACCGCGTTCAAGGCCCGCTCGACTTTGGAGATGCAGGCCTGACAGTGGATAGTCGGCAACGACAGAGCCAGTTGCACATCCTCAGGGATCGGGCGGGCAGGCTCGGTCGGAGTGGCAACACAACCGGCGCAGGCCGCAGCAGGTTGGGGTCGTGCAGTGGCCGTCGCCATCAGGTCAGCCCCTCACATCCAGCACAACGCGCTGGACGAAATCGGTGCCGTCCTGCGCCTTGGCCTTCATGCGAATATTCCAGTTACCACCGCCCAAAGTTGCCTTGGCCACATAGGCGGTGCCATCGAACTGAAAATCCGGCTCGAAGTCCTCTTTCACATGGGTTGCCCGGCCCAACACGGCCTCAAGTTCCGCGACCTGAACCGGCTGACCCGCCTCATCCAATATCGACAGGATCACCAGACCGCCCTTGGCTTCAGCGTCAACAGTCCAACCCAACCCCTCTTGCGCATCGCGGCGTTCGTTGAACTGTTGCGACGCAACATACGAGTTCTTGGCCTCGAGCCCCGGAAAGGTCGCAACGGCGTTGTAGGCCAGGATCAAGTTGACCGTGATGATGATCCCAAAAGCCCCGACGAAAATGGCCAACATATGTTTGCCGGTAAACTCACGCTCGGCCATGATCAGTTGCCTTTCCCGTTAAAGTTCGTGTCCTTGAACGCGCGATCCCCGTTCGACGTATCCTCGATCCAGATCCGCACGTCAGAGCTGCCTGTGTTGGCCGGGACCGCGTCCTTGGGCGCAACGATGTACACCCGCTGCAGGAACGAGGTATCGGCGGGCACCTCCACAGTATCACCAGACAGCCCTTCAAGCTCAATCCGCATGGAGGGGTCACCGACGATGGACAGCTGGAATGGCCGCTCTTCGCCGTGCTTGTTGCGCAGACGTACGTCATAGGTGTTCCGGATCGAGCCATCCGACAAGGTTACAAAGGTCGGATTGCGCACAGGGGCCACAGTCAGCTCGATGTCCGACCGGATGAACAGGGCAAACAACAGGCCAACGCCCACAAGGCTCCACAGAGACGTGTATAGCATCGTGCGCGGACGGAAGATGTGTTTCCAGATGTTCTTGGGCGGCTTACCCGCACGCTCACCGGCTTCGTCACTCAGCGCCATATAGTCGATCAGACCGCGTGGCTTGCCAATCTTTTCCATCATGTCGTCGCAGGCATCGATGCACAGTGCGCAGGTGATACATTCCATCTGCTGCCCGTCCCGAATGTCGATGCCCATGGGGCAGACGTTGACGCAAGCCATGCAGTCGATGCAATCGCCGAGCTCGGAATCAGCCGTCCGCTTGCCCTTGCCGCGCGGCTCGCCCCGCCATTCACGATAGCCGACGGTCAGAGTATCCTCGTCCATCATCGCGGCCTGAATACGCGGCCATGGGCAGGCGTAGATACAGATCTGCTCGCGAGCAAACCCACCGAAGAAGAAGGTGGTTGCCGTCAGAATGGCCATGGTGGTGTAAGCGATTGGGTGCGCATTGCCGGTTACCAGATCCACGGCGAGTGTTGGCGCATCGGCGAAGTAGAACACCCAGGCCCCGCCGGTCGCCAACCCTATCAGCAACCATGTGATCCACTTGGTGACCCGCAGGCGAACCTTGCGAAAGTCTAGTTTCTTTTGACGATGCAAGCGCAAACGGGCGTTGCGGTCCCCTTCGATCCAGCGTTCCACCAAGATGAACAGATCGGTCCATACGGTCTGCGGGCAGGCGTATCCGCACCACACGCGACCGAGCGCCGATGTAAACAGGAACAGGCCAAGCCCCGCCATAATGAGCAGACCCGCAACAAAGTAGAATTCATGCGGCCAGATCTCGATCCAGAAGAAATAAAACCGCCGGTTCGCCATATCCAAAAGCACGGCCTGATCCGGCAGGCTGGGGCCACGATCCCAGCGGATCCAGGGGGTCAGATAGTAGATCCCGAGGGTCACCGCCATGATGATCCATTTGAGGTTACGGAACGGTCCTGAAACGCGTCGAGGAAAGATCGGTTCCCTGGCGGCGTACAGGCTGGGGGCGGGCTCGGAATCGCTCACGGCGTCACTCCAGATAGTGGGGTTAATCGAGGCGTGTTTTCACAGGTTATACATGAGGCAACTTTGACATGGGTCAAAAAGCGTATCCAAGGTTCACGTTTTAATTTGCCCTGTGATCCGGCATGCGGCTTGCACACGTTGGTATATTGGGTGCATCGAATTTTCGAAATTCGACCAAAAACCGGCCCAGCACCCTCAAATTAGGGCGTTTCCGCTGCTTTTTGGCGTCTCAACCATTGAAGGAAGGCCTTTAACGGCGGTCTCTGAACACCCGGTCGGGTCACGATGAAGTACCCCCGTGCAACTTCGTCGCAGAAGAGTTCGATCAGCCGACCAGACGCAAGATCGTCCTCGACAAACTTGCGCACCGTCGCCGCAACCCCCTGCCCGGCGCGCACCCCTTCGATCAGCAGGTTTCCGGGCAATTGAATGCGAGCGCCACGCGACAACAGCTCGACCCCATGCGTTTCAAACCAGGTGTTGGCCTCGTTTGCCCCGATCTCTTCCAACCAGGGCAGTTCCCCCAACTCCTCGGGCGTCACGCTCGGCCGACCCTCCAGCAACGCAGGGGAAGCCACCACCGAAATTGCAGAGGGTACCAGCATTTCAACATCCATCCCCGGCCAATTGCCGTCACCATGCCGGATCGCCAGATCCACTCCCCCGGGTCGCAGGGTCACGATCTGAGGGTTAGGATCCAGCATCAAGTCAATCTCAGGGTGTTTCGCGCGAAAATCCGGAAGCCGCGGCATCAGCCATACGGTCGCAAAAGTCGAGGTGCACGAGATATGCAACGGGCGCGCTGCATCGACCTGCATCAACTCCTCGACTGCCGACGTGATCGCACCAAACCCAAGCCGTAGGGCCCGCGCCAACTGCTCGCCCTCATCCGTCAGAACAAGGCTGCGACCACTGCGATCAACCAGCGAGACCCCCAGATGCTCTTCGAGCTGCTTAATATGCTGACTTATGGCAGCATGGCTAACATTCAAAACTTGACCAGCATTGACCACATTTCCCTCTACAGCAAAGGCATCCAAAGCACGCAGTGAGATAAGGGACGGCATGTTTCGCCAGCTCATGTGTAACCCAAGCTTACATAACTGAATTCTGATTGAGTCGCATTTTTTACCGTCCCGATCAATATGAATGTCAGACACCAACAACAAAGGACATTCGCAATGCTTGGAGTTTACGCAGACAGCTTCCTCACCGCCGCGCGTGTTGCGCCCCGCCGGAAACCCTCTTTTCCTGAGCCGCCGGAAGGCGCCATTGTGAAAAAGAAATCCGCGGTCACCCGTGTGCTGGCGCAGTTTACACGCAAGTCCCGCCTATGAAAAACCCGTCCACCTGCAAAGGTGGACGGGCTGCGAACCAGACCGTAGTCTGGGGGTTATCAGCGTCGGCTATTCAGGAAACGCGCGAACAGATCGAATAGCCGACGCCTGCCTTCGGGCCCTTGGGCCCGAAGGTATCTCAAAGAGCAATCACTCGCCGCCACCCAATTGGTGGACATAAGCCGTCACGGCGCGGATTTGCGCTTCGGTCAGGCGGGTGTTCCACGCGGGCATAACACCAAAACGGCTGTAGGTGACCGTGTGCTTGATGTCCTCATAGTCGCCACCAAAGAGCCAGATCGCATCCGCCAAGTTGGGCGCGCCCTGCTCGCGATCACCGGTGCCGTCTTCCATGTGGCACGAGGCGCAGTTGTCGGCATAGATCACCGAACCGGCCTCGACCTGCGAAGCATCGTTGGCCTCACCTGACAGCGACATGACATAGTTGGTGACCTGATCGACCTCTTCTTCGGTCAACAGCTCATCGCGACCAAAGGCAGGCATCTCGGAATAGCGCGCATCGTCGCTGTCCTCGTTGCGAATGCCGTGAGCCACGGTGAGGTGGATCGCCTCCATGTCGCCACCCCAAAGCCAGTCGTCATCAAGCAGGTTGGGATAGCCTTTGGCACCCGCCGCACCTGACCCGTGACACTGCGCGCACCACGTGCGGAACACAGCGCCACCCGCTGACACCGCATAGGTGTTCAGTTCGGCATCGCCGACGATCGCATTCAGATCGACGGCTTCCAACTTGGCGTTAATCGGCGCGTTGGCTTCTTCGACGGCCTGGATCTCGGCCGCTACATCGGCACGCGTGGACCACCCCAAAACCCCAGCAGTTGCCCCGTTAATCAGTGGCCAAGCAGGGTAAGCGATGACATATCCGATACCCCAGATGATGGTCAGGTAGAAGGTCCAGACCCACCAACGTGGCATGGGATTGTCCCATTCTTCGATCCCGTCCCAGCTGTGGCCGGTTGTGCCATTGCCGTGCTCGTTCTTCTTTTCAGACGTGTTGTCGCTCATTGCCTCGCCTCCTTGGATGTGGCGGGTTTGTCTTCATGACGGAACGGGATGTTCGCAGTGTCCTGATAGGTTTTGGTGCTGCCTGGGCGGAACACCCAGAACACTACCCCTACAAAGAAGGCGAACAGTCCGACCAGAAACCAGCTGTCTGCGAGTTGCCGTAGAAAGGTGTATTCTTCCATGATCCCCTCCCTCAGCGGCTTGCGTCAGGCGTGAAGGTCGAGAAATCGACCAACGTGCCCAACATCTGCATATAAGCGATGATCGCATCCGCTTCGGAGATACCAGGCTGACCGTCAAAGTTGCGGACATTCACCTTGTCACCGTAACGTTCCAGAAGACCGTCATAGTCGCTGTCCGGGTCGGCCTGAGCGCGGAAGTCAGCCTGCGCCTGCGCCAGCATCTCATCCGAGTAGGGCACGCCCACAATCGAGTGGCTGGTCATGACATCCTGGATGTATTTACCGTCAATCCGGGTCTCTTCCAGAAAGCCATACTTTGGCATGATAGATTCCGGCACCACCGCCTGCGGGTTACGCATGTGATCGACGTGCCATTCATCCGAATAGCGACCACCCACACGCGCCAGGTCTGGCCCGGTCCGCTTGGATCCCCACTGGAACGGGTGATCATACATCGATTCCGCTGCCAGCGAGTAGTGACCATAGCGCTCGACCTCGTCCCGCATGGGGCGGATCATCTGGCTGTGGCAGTTGTAACATCCTTCGCGGATGTAGATTTCGCGCCCGGCCAGTTCGAGTGGGGTGTAAGGGCGCATGCCCTCCACCTTCTCGATGGTATTTTCCAACCAGAACAGCGGTGCGATCTGCACGATGCCACCAATAGTCACGACCAAAAAGCTGAAGATCAGCAGGAGGCTCGCGTTGGTCTCGAGGATTTTATGTTTGTCGAGAATTGCCATTGCTCCGGCCCTCCTTATTCAGCCGGGACCGCGACGGTCAGGCTGGCCTCTTTGGCTAGGCGCTTTCCGCACAGTCATCCACAGATTGTAGCACATGATCACAGCACCAGAGAGGAACATGAGACCACCAACCCCGCGTGCCACATAGGGCAGGAACTTGGCTGCGACGGTGTCAGCAAACGAGTTCACGAGGAAGCCGTTGGCGTCCACTTCACGCCACATCAGGCCCTCCATGATGCCGGTGACCCACATCGACGCGGCGTAGAGCACGATGCCGATGGTCGCGAGCCAGAAGTGCCAAGACACGAGGCTGAGCGAGTAGAGGCGTTCACGTTTCCACAGAACGGGCACCAAGAAGTACAGCGCACCAAAGGTGATCATGCCGTTCCAACCAAGTGCGCCCGAGTGTACGTGGCCAATGGTCCAGTCGGTGTAGTGCGACAGCGAGTTGACCGCGCGGATGGACATCATCGGACCTTCAAAAGTCGACATGCCGTAAAAGCCAAGCGAGATCACCATCATCCGGATCACCGGGTCGGTGCGGAGCTTGTCCCAAGCGCCAGATAGCGTCATCAGACCATTGATCATGCCACCCCAACTGGGCATCCACAGCACGATCGAGAACACCATACCAAGCGTCGAGGCCCAATCAGGCAGCGCGGTGTAATGCAAGTGGTGCGGACCGGCCCAGATGTACAGGAAGATCAACGCCCAAAAGTGGATGATCGACAGCTTGTAGCTGAAAACCGGGCGCTCGGCCTGTTTCGGGATGAAGTAGTACATCATACCCAGGAAGCCGACGGTCAGGAAGAAGCCTACAGCGTTGTGGCCATACCACCATTGCGTCATCGCATCCTGCACGCCGGACATCACCATGACCGAACGCGAGCCCCAAATCGACACCGGCAGGGCCAGGTTGTTGACCACATGCAGCATCGCGACGGTGACGATGAACGACAGGAAGAACCAGTTCGCCACGTAGATGTGCGGCTCTTTCCGTTTGATGATGGTGCCCAGGAACACAGCCAGATAGGCGACCCAGACGATGGTCAACCACAGGTCAACGTGCCATTCGGGTTCGGCGTATTCTTTGGACTGCGTCGAGCCCAGCAGGTAGCCGGTTGCGGCCAGGACGATAAACAGCTGATAGCCCCAGAACACGAACCACGCCAAGTTGCCGCCCCAAAGCCGCGCCGCACATGTACGTTGTACGATATAGAACGAGGTTGCGATCAGCGCGTTACCACCAAAGGCAAAAATCACCGCCGATGTGTGCAGCGGACGCAAGCGACCAAAGTTGGCATACCCATGAGCCCATTCAAAATTCAGCGACGGAAATGCCAGCTGAAATGCGATGACCACACCAACAAGAAAGCCAACAACGCCCCAAAGCGCCGTCGCGATCACGCCATAGCGGATCACACCGTCCATATACTCACCAGAGTAGTCGACGTAGGTTTCTGGCTCGTCCGTATGGCGCAGTGTCCAAAGAAATAGCCCACCGGTGACGATCAGAATGATGATCGCATGCACCATGTAAGCCGGATCGCGCGCGTAGTTGGCCGCCATCATGGCGAAGATGGCCACCACACCAAGCGCGATAAGCTTGATATAATTCGACATTTTGCGTCCCTTTGCCTTGTCCCACGCGATCTTTGCGTCACGCCAGACGAATTCAGACTAGGCGCTACATGAAGAACGGAGGTCCAACTTGCTTTGATCTGTATCAAGACACTAACGCGAAATCTGTGACAGGCATAACTTAATGAATATGAGAATGCACAAACGTTAAAGTTGCGCATTGTAGTCAAGAGGTTCAAATGGCTTACAAATCTCTACTAACAGTACTAACGAGTCCCGAACTGCCCAAGGCGGCGCTTGAGCAAATGGTCGCTTTGGCCGAGGCACAGAACGCCCATGTCGAGGCGCTGTGCCTCGGCGTCGATCGTTCGCAAACCGGATATTACTACGCCGGTGCCAACGCGATGATTCTGCAAGAATCTCTGAAACGGGCTAATACCGACGCCGAAGAGATCAACGCAGCGGCCAAGGCATATCTACAATCAACGAACGCGCGCTGGTCTACCGAAGACGGCGTAGCGCAGATTGCTGACATCGGGCGGCATGTGGCGCATCGCGCTCGTTTTTCGGATCTGGTCGTGTTGCAGCGCCCCTATGGCGACGACAAGGGCGCCGAGGCCGAGCCGATCGTCGAGGCGGCAATGTTCGAAGGCCACGCACCGGTTCTGATTGTACCGGACAACTCGCAACCTGTGGCGCAGCCCAAAACCGTATTGGTGGCCTGGAACGAAAGCATTGAGGCCATGCGCGCTATCCGCCGCGCTCTGCCCTTCCTGGTTGCCGCCGAAACCGTGCGGATTGTGGTGATTGATCCGCCGCAACATGGGCCAGACCGTTCGGATCCGGGTGGATTGCTGTCGCAGATGCTAGCCCGTCATGGGGTTCGCTGCGAAATCGACGTGCTCAGCAAAACCATGCCACGTGTATCTGACGTACTGAACCGCCATGCTGCGGATACTGAGGCCGAGATGATCGTGATGGGCGCTTACGGCCACTCGCGTTTCCGTGAGGCCATCCTGGGCGGAGCCACCCGCAACATGCTGGAAAAAGGGTCGGTCCCGGTCTTCCTGGCCCACTGATACAAAACGGGCGCCTTTTTAGGCTCAGCCCATGCCGCAAAGATTGACGCAACAAGAACCCGCCGCAGATGTGGCGGGCTCTTTGAACGTCATCTCTCGAAGGTTTGCTCGCGAGGATTGAGCAGACATTCGCTATTTTGTAGTTGAATGATCGGTTGGGGCCGCCCGCGCGACTTTCCTAAAGTTGCTATCTGCGCATCACTGCAATTCACAACTGGCGCAACATCTGACACTTAGGGCTCGGAGTGGAAATCTGGCAAGAGCCGCTGGATGTCCGCTTCTCGAACCGTAGGATTTGTTAACCCCGATCTGGTTGGTAAATTGTTTCCGCTTTCTCGGCATAAACTGGCACTCGCGCGCCTGTTTTCATTCAATTTTTGCGGATCAATCCGATCAGAAAGAGCAAGATGACCGCACCGATGGTGGCGTGAAACACGGACGCGATGAACCCGCCACCAACGGAAAACCCAAGCGCCGGAAAAATCAACCCGGCCGCAAAAGCGCCAACAATGCCGACAACGACATTGCCCAGGATACCGAATCCCCGGCCCTCCATCAGTTTGCCTGCGAGCCACCCGGCCAAAGCCCCGATGATGAGCATCGCAAAAACGCTGCTGAATTCCATAACCTTACCCTTTCACTGTCTTGTCAGATCGAGACAACCAGCGATGCGCCACGCAAGCAAGTGCTCAGTTCAAAAAACCACCGTCACTGTCATCACCGGCCTCTTCCATCAAGCGGCGCATGTCAGGAATGGTCACGTGGCGCTTTCCTTCCAGATGAATCACCCCGTCTTTTCGCAGGGCCGAGATCTGACGGCTCACGGTTTCCAGCGTCAGGCCAAGATAGTCGGCCATCGCCTCGCGCGTGAGCGGCAGGTCAAAGGTTGTTGGGCCAGCATTTCCTTTGGCGGCAACAGACGCATCGCGACGCGCAATGATCGACAACAGGCTGGCAATCTTTTCCCGCGCCGTCTTGCGCCCCAAAACCAGCATCCATTCGCGTGCGGCATCCAGCTCGTCCAGCGTCATTTGCAGCAGACGATGCGCGATGTGCGGCGTGCGCACCATCAGCTCTTCGAATGGTTTCTTGCGGAAACAACACATGACCACATCTGTCGTCGCCACGACGTTATATGCCGCGCCCTCGCGACCGGGACGGCCTACAAAGTCGGACGGCAACAACAAGCCAACCATCTGGGTTCGGCCATCTTCCATTGTCTGCGTCAGCGTCGCGATACCGGACACGACAGAGCCCACAAAGCTCATCATATCTCCAGACCAGATAATGGTCTGTCCGGCCTCGAACGTGCGGTAGTATTTGATCTCCTCCAACTCCAGCAATTCGTCGTGGTCGCAATGCGAGCACACGGCACGATGCCGGATCGGACAATCCCCGCAGGCGGAGGGAACATGTAGAGTTTGAGTGGTCATGATCTGCCCCAATTGATCTGGGTCAAGGTTATTCGTTGAAGGCTCATATTACAGTATCGGAATGATAGCGAAATCCCAATTGGCTCAGCTCGGACTATTTGACGCGAAAGTCCCCCGCTACACGAGCTACCCGACCGCGCCCCACTTCAGCAATGACGTGGGGGCTGATCTTTTTGGGCAGTGGATGTCCGAAATTGCGCCTGAAAGCGCGATTTCCCTGTATATTCACGTGCCATTCTGTCGTCGCCTGTGTTGGTTCTGTGCATGCCGCACTCAAGGCACGCAATCAGACGACCCGGTAAAGGCGTATCTGGAAACGTTGAAATCCGAGTTACGCCTGATTGCTGCCCGCGTGCCCAAGGGAATCACTCTGTCGCGGCTGCACTGGGGCGGCGGCACGCCAACATTGCTGCAACCTGCTATGATGGCGGATCTGGCCCAAGCGATCTTTGACGTGGCCCCTTTGGGCGACAACGCCGAGTTTTCGGTCGAGATCGACCCCAACGAGATCGACACAGATCGTCTGGATGCACTGGCCGAGGCAGGCATGAACCGCGCCTCGATCGGGGTGCAGGATTTCGACCCCATCATCCAGAAAACCATCGGTCGCATCCAGGGCTATGACATCACCCGCGAGGCGGTTGAGATGATCCGCGAGCGCGGCATCGCCAGTTTGAATGCCGACATCCTGTTTGGCCTGCCGCATCAGACCAAGGCGCGGATGACCGAAAGCGTACAGAAGCTGCTGTCGCTCAATCCGGACCGGGTTGCGCTCTATGGGTATGCCCATGTGCCTTGGATGGCCAAGCGGCAACAGCTGATCCCTTCGGACAAGCTGCCCACCCCCGAAGAGAGGCTGGATTTGTTTGAGACAGCCCGCCGCCTTTTCAAATGGGATAACTACGCCGAAATCGGGATCGACCATTTCGCCACCCAGGACGACGGGTTGACCCATGCACTCAAGGCCGGGCGGCTCAAGCGGAACTTCCAAGGTTACACCGACGATCAGGCCGATGTGTTGATCGGCGTTGGCGCCTCGTCCATTTCACGGTTCCCACGCGGCTACGCTCAGAACGCCCCGGCCACCTCGGCCCATACTGCCGCTATTCGCGACGGCCGATTCTCGACCTCACGTGGTCATCGGTTCAAAGGGCAGGATATTCTACGGGGCCGTCTGATCGAGGGTTTGATGTGCGATTTCCGGATCGACCGAAAGGAGATCCTAAGCAACCACGAGATTTCCCCGAGAGCCTTGGATGGCCTTTTCGAACAGGTCAATCGCGCGTTTGATGGGGTACTACGAGTATCGAACGAGGGACTGTTCATCCCCCCGATGCGCGCCCGCTGACGCGGATGATAGCACGCGGGTTTGATGAATATGACCTCAGCAAAGCCGGGCACAGCTCGGCCATCTGATCCGGGGGGAGAGCCGGATCAGAGCGGCGGGCGCCCTGAGGCCCGCCGCACACCTTCCAAAAGACTTGACGGAACTGCCTGCGATTTCCGACACTCAAAAGATGAAACGCCGCCGACCACAGGGTCTGCGCGTTCCGAGGCAGGCAGGTTACAAGACCCCTGAACGAACAAATCACAGTTCGTCTGACCCCTTCGTGCAGCTTCGAAACCCGTGCTGTGCACCAGTCAGAGGGATATTCAAATGCGCGTCTTTACCGTCTTAGGCCCAACCCAATCAGGCAAATCCACGCTCGTCGAGGCGATCAGCCGCCTGGACGGGCGATCCACCAAATTCAGCGTCTCCGATGTGGTTCACCTGCACGGTTTTTCCTACCTCAATGAACCCTGGTGCGCCGTCGACGTAAACGGCGGTGGCGACGCACTGGCCTATGTCGGGCCTGCCATGGCGATCAGCGATGCGGCCGTGATCGTCGTACCGCCAGACCCGGATGCCGCAGTGCTGGCAGCCCCGTACCTTCGCCTTGTCGAAGAGGCTGGCATCCCAAGTTTTCTGTTCATCAACAAGATGGATAACCCCAACGGCCGCGTCCGCGACATCGCCGCAGCCCTGCAGGCCTATTGCACGCATCACATCACACTGCGCCAAATCCCCATACGCGAAGAGGAGCAAATCGTCGGTGCAGTCGACCTGATCTCGGAACGTGCCTGGAGGTATCAAGAGGGACAACCGTCAGCATTGATCGAGTTGCCGTCCTCTGCCGAAGACCGCGAGCGAGAGGCCCGCACCGAGTTACTGGAAACGCTGTCGGATTTCGACGACGATTTGCTAGAGCAGCTGATCGAGGACAAACAGCCAGCCAGCGAAGAAATTTTCGATCTGGCAGCCAAAGTGCTCCAAAATCATCAGCTGATCCCCGCGTACCTTGGCGCAGCAAGCCACGCGAATGGGCTTACCCGAATGATGAAGGCCCTGCGCCATGAGGCGCCCGAGTTCGATATCGCCAGTGACCGCGATGAGGCCGATGAAAAGGCGCGTGCCATCGCGGGCTTTGCGGACGTAAAAAAGCATATCGGCAAAATCACCGTTCTACGTGGACTAGGCGACGGGGTTTCTGCACATGAAGATCTGGGTGGTGACACTGTTGGTTCTCTGGTCGCCTTGGATACCAAAGCCCAGATTGAACGGTTGAATGCGGGTGACATCGGGTTGGCTGTTAAATCCGACCACCTGAACCCGGGATTGATCTATGACAGCAGCGGGTCCTTACCTCTACCCGAATGGGCGACCAGCCATGCACCCAGTCACCGCCAAAAAATATCCCCCACCAATGAACGCGACGACGTTCGGCTGTCAAATGCGCTGTCACGGCTGAATGCCATCGATCCCGGCCTGCAACAGTCGCAAGATGAGTTGAGCGGCCATGCAGTTCTGGGCACACAAGGGCCGCAACACATGCGGAGATTGTCAGAGAAGCTGGCCGAGGATTTCGGTATCAAAGTGACGACCGAGCCAGTGGAGACGGCTTATCGCGAGACGATATCAAAATCTGTCGATCACCGGCACCGGCATCGCAAGCAATCCGGCGGAGCCGGGCAATTTGCGGATGTTGTACTGACGGTATCCCCACTGCCGCGCGGCTCAGGGTTTCAATTCGACGAAACTGTGAAAGGAGGGGCAGTACCAAAAAACTACATTCCTTCCGTCGAGTCCGGTGCATTGGACGCTTTGGCCGAAGGCCCCGAAGGGCACCCTGTCGTTGACGTCAAAGTCACCTTAACGGACGGAAAACACCACAACGTCGACAGCTCGGACTATGCGTTCAAGATGGCTAGGCAAAGTGGCTGTGCGCGAGGCGGTCGGAATGGCGAAACCCAAGGTATTGCAGCCGATTCTGCACGCCGAAATTCATCTGCCTTCTGCATTCGTCGGTGATATGGTTCCGACGATCAGCAGCCTTCAGGGTCAAGTTCTTGGGTTTGAAGCCAACCCCAATGCAGCCGGGTGGGAGATATTCAATGCTCTGCTTCCGGCAGTGGCAGAAGACGAGTTGCATCGCACAATTGCAAGTTCAACACGTGGCACCGGCTGGGTGAATTTAAGCTTTGATCATTATGAGGAAATGCGCGGACAAAGCACCAAAGCCAAGATGGCACCCGCCAAGTGAAGCTCGGAGTGCTCGCGCCCGTCGTTGGTGCCCCTCGCGGGACACTGCCTCCCGTTGGGCCGGGCCTCTCCTCGCTCGGTGGCTGGCCTTCAATACTGGCAATTTCCACGAAACACGCACGGCGGAAGAAACTGATACTCTTCGACAACGAGAACTACGGGCGGGACCGCGCCGGGCATCGCCCGGCGCTATGCCCAAGGCCGCTGGCGGAGCTGACGTAGTCAGGTCTGCCCGGGCGCGGGAGAACCCCTTTTGATTACCCAGCTGCAGCGATCAATTCGCGGGTGTATTCCGTCTGCGGCGCCTCAAACAGCGCCTGGGATGGACCCATTTCAACCACATCGCCTTGCTTCATGACCAGGACTTGATGCGACATAGCCCGCACCACCTTCAGGTCATGAGAAATGAACAGATAGGCAAGCCCGTATTTCTGCTGCAGGTTCCGCAGCAACTCGACGATCTGCACCTGCACCGTCATATCCAAAGCGCTGGTTGGTTCGTCCAGTACCAACAGCTTGGGCCGCAGCACCATGGCGCGTGCAATCGCAATCCGTTGACGTTGGCCACCTGAGAATTCATGCGGGTAACGGTCCATCGAGGCAGGGTCCAACCCGGTTTCCTCCATCACTTCGGCCACCAGTTCGCGGGGCGCGCGGTGAGGGTCGACATTGTGGACCGCCAGCCCCTCGGCGATGATCTGGGCGCACGTCATGCGTGGGCTCAGCGACCCGAACGGATCCTGAAACACGATCTGCATGTCCTTGCGCAGCCGTCTCAGCTCGCGCGTGGACCATTTGCGAACATCCTGATCGCGATACGTAATACCGCCTTCGGACGAGATTAATCGCATCATCGCCAAGGCCAACGTGGTCTTACCCGAGCCGGATTCGCCGACGATGCCAAGTGTCTCACCTGCGCGCACACTGATCGTCGCGTCATTGACCGCTTTCACATGTCCAACTGTCCGTTTCAAGAAACCGCGTTGGATTGGGAACCAAACGCGAAGTCCGTCAGTATGGGCGATGACCTCCGCCTCTGGCGCGATGGGTTCGGGAACGCCCGAAGGCTCAGCCGCCAGCAGTTTTTGCGTGTAAGGGTGCTGCGGGTTATCGAAAATCTCGGACGTCGGACCGCCTTCAACGATCTCGCCGTCTTTCATCACACACACCCGATCCGCGATCCGACGCACGATGCCCAGATCGTGGGTAATGAACAAGAGCCCCATGTTCTCGGCCTTTTGCAGATCGGCCAGCAGTTCCAGGATCTGCGCCTGAATGGTCACATCCAGTGCCGTCGTCGGCTCGTCCGCGATCAGAACGTCCGGTTTGTTAGCCAGGGCCATCGCGATCATCACGCGTTGACGCTGCCCACCTGAGAGTTGATGCGGATAGCTATCCAGCCGATCCTGCGGATCACGGATACCCACCTTATTCAGCAAGTCGATGATGCGCTGTTTCGCGGCCTGACCGACCACGCCCTGATGCAGCGCCAGCGATTCCGCCATCTGCTTTTCAATCGTATGCAGCGGGTTGAGCGAGGTCATCGGCTCTTGGAAGATAAAGCTGATGTCGTTGCCACGCACCTTTTGCAGACGCTGCTCATCCGCTCCGATCATCTCATGCCCATCATAGGTCACGGACCCCTCAACCTCGGCACTGCTACCCAGAAGTGAGACGGTCGATAGGGCGGTCACCGATTTGCCGGAACCGGATTCGCCCACCAAAGCCACGGTCTCTCCCCGATCAACGGTAAAGGACACGCCCTTGACCGCCTGTGACAGCTGACCGTCCTGACGGAAGGACACGCGCAAATCGTTCACTTCCAGCAAGCTCATGAGAAGGTCTTTCTTGGGTCGAATGCGTCGCGGACGCCCTCAAAAATGAAGACCAGAAGCGAGAGCATGATGGCAAAGGTGAAAAACGCGGTAAAAGCCAGCCAGGGCGCGTTCAAGTTCTGCTTAGCCTGCAAGGTCAATTCTCCGAGCGATGGGGCCGACGATGGCAAGCCAAAACCCAGAAAGTCGAGCGAGGCCAAACCGCCGATGGTGCCGGTCACGATGAACGGCATGAATGTCAGTGTTGCAACCATGGCATTGGGCAGCATGTGACGGCGCATGATGGTGATGTTGCCCACCCCAAGCGCTTTGGCCGCGCGCACATATTCCAGGTTCCGCGCACGCAAAAATTCAGCCCGCACCACGCCGACAAGCCCGGTCCAGCCGAACAGGATCATCAAGGCAACCAACAGCCAGAAACTACGACCCAGAATGGCGAACATAATGATGATGACATAGAGCGACGGTGTCGCTGACCAGATTTCAATGAAACGTTGGAAGATCAGATCGGTCCAACCACCGAAATAGCCCTGCACTGCACCCGCGACGACGCCCAAAATGCTGGCAACTCCGGTGACCAGCAGCGTGAACAGGATCGACAGGCGGAAACCATAAATCACTCTCGCCAGCACATCTCGCTTGGCACTGTCAGTGCCCAGCAGATTCTGGCCATTGGGCGGCAGTGGTGCCGCACCGGGACGGTCGACGGTGGTGTTGAACGAATAGGGGATCGGCGGCCAGATGGCCCAACCCTGATCGAACCCATCGGCCTGGAATGTGCCCGCATTGATCTGCTCAAGCATCTCTTCTGGTTCGTCAAAACAATCCTCTATCCCGCCACTTGCGATCAGGCATTTGACCTCGGGGTCGCTGTAGATCGCTTCGGTCTGAAAATCGCCACCAAAGGCGGTCTCAGGGTAGAAGTTGAAGATCGGCGTGAAGTATTCACCCCGATAGTTCACCAGGATCGGTTTGTCGTTGGCGATGAACTCGGCGAACAGTGACAACGTGAAGATTATCGAGAAAATAATCAGCGACCAATAGGCCCGACCGTTCTTGCGGAAATTGCGCCAGCGGCGTTGGTTGAGGGGGAAAGTGCCATGAATTACCCCTCGCGGCTTTCAAAGTCGATGCGCGGATCGACCAGGACATACATCAGGTCCGACAAGATGCCGACCACCAGGCTCATCAGGCCAAAGATGAACAGCGTGCCAAAGATCACCGGATAGTCGCGTGCTACTGCGGCCTCGAACCCAAGCCGCCCAAGACCGTCGAGCGAAAAGATCGTTTCAATGATGATCGAACCCGAGAAAAAGACACCGATGAACACTGCCGGGAAACCCGCGATCACGATCAGCATAGCGTTGCGGAAGACATGACCATAGAGCACCTTACTTTCACTCAGACCCTTAGCGCGGGCGGTCATGACATAGTGTTTCTTGATCTCATCCAGAAACGAGTTCTTGGTCAGCAGCGTCAGCGTCGCAAAGGCCGATATGGTCGAGGCGATGACAGGCAACGCGATGTGCCAGAAATAGTCGCCGATCTTGCCAAGCAGACTCAGGTCGTCGAAATTATCGCTGGTCAGCCCCCGTAGCGGGAAAATTTGCCAGTATGAACCGCTCGACAAAGAGCACCAGCAGCAAGATTGCAAACAGGAAACCCGGGATCGCATAGGCCACGATGATTGCGCCACTGGTCCAGGTGTCAAAGGTTGACCCATCGCGCACGGCCTTGCGAATACCAAGTGGGATGGACACCAAGTAAGCGATCAGAGTGGACCACAGGCCAAGCGAAATCGACACCGGCATCTTTTCCAACACCAGGTCGATGACGCTGATCGAGCGGAAATAGCTCTCGCCAAAGTCCAGCGTCATGTAGTTGCCCAACATGGCCAGAAAGCGCTCGAGCGGCGGTTTGTCGAAGCCGAATTCTTTCTCCAGCTCGGCAATGAACTCGGGTGGCAGGCCACGCGCACCAACGTATTCTTCGTTCGGCGCGCCGGATTGTGTCTGCACATCATCGCCGCCACCGGCAAAGCCTTCGAACACATCGCCTCCGCCCTGCAGTTCAGCGATGATCTGTTCGACCGGGCCTCCAGGGACAAATTGCACCAGCGTGAAGTTGACGATCATTATGCCCAACAGGGTCGGGATCACCAGCAACAGGCGTCTTAGGATATAGGCTCCCATGGGTCTGGCTTACCTCAACGCGCCGTCAGATTTCAGCTTGGCGCCTTTTTCGGCGTCATACCACCAGAAGTCCAGCACACCGACCGCATATTCCGGCAGGTTCTCGGGGTGGTCATATTGGTCCCAATAGGCGACCCAACTTTTGTCATTGTACCAGACCGGCACCATGATGCGTTCATAGCGCAGCGCGCGATCCAGGGCCTGCAAGGCGGCGGCCTCTTCCTCTTTGCTAGCTGTCACAAGTGAGCGTTCGATGATCGCGTCCACCAGAGGGCTGGCCAGGCCAGCGGGATTGAAAAGGCTGAATTCGGCTTCGCCCGAGCCATACATCTGCATCAACCCGGTGCCTGCTGACAGGAAGGCACGGTAGTTGTCGAAGACAATATCATAATCCCGGTCACGGTTGCGCAATGTGTATTGGGCTGAATCGATCTTGTCGGGACGTGCATCGACACCCATGGCCACAAGATTCTTGGCAAAACCATCAATCACCGCAGTCAGAGTGGGCGACGACGACGATGGATAGGGGATCTCAAGCACCAGCTTTTCACCTGCCACATTGCGGCGCATGCCGTCATCGCCGACAGCCCATCCAGCCTCGTCCAGAAGATTCATTGCCGTGCGCAAGTTGCGGCGGTCGTTGAGCCGTTTGGCGCGGGACTCATGAGCACGAACAGATGGTTCGGTCAGCATGTCGGCAGGCACCAGATCGCCAAGCGATTTAAGCAGCTCCAGTTCGGCCCCTTCAGGCGCGCCCTGGGCCATGTGTGGGGCATTCTCGACAAAGGAATGACGTTGCTTGAACAACCCGTACTGCAGCGACTCGTTGGTCCATTCAAAGTTGAACGCCAAAGACAACGCCTCGCGCACGCGCTTGTCCTGTAACGCAGGACGGCCAAGGTTGAACACGAACCCTGTTGGCGTCGGTGGTGTAAAGTCCGGCAGTTCTTCGCGTTTGACCCACCCTTTGGAGACTGCAGGGAAATCATACTCAGTTGCCCAGCGTTTCGAATTCCCCTCGGCGCGGAAAGTGTATTCACCCGCCTTGAATGCCTCGAACCCGGCTGTGTCATCGGCAAAATACTCGACCCGGATGGTGTCGAAGTTAAAGCGCCCCTTGTTGATCGGCAGGTCCTTGCCCCAATAGTCCGGGTTGCGCTTGTAAACGATGCGACGGTTCACATCATAACTGTCCAGCTGATACGGCCCAGATCCCGGCGCCGCATCCAAACGTGGTTCATCCAGTCGCGCGCCGGTTTCTTCATACCAAGCTTTAGGAAATACAGGCACGCCGCTAGCCTGATCAATCAAGGATCGGCGAGAGATGCCCGTGGCAAAAGTGAATTTCACGGTGTGGTCATCCAGTGCCTCAGCCGACAGGATGCGTTTCTTAACCGCTTGCGCATAGGACGGCAGGCCCTGTTCAAGAAACAGGTTGTGGCTGAACACCACGTCATGCGCGGTCACAGGGGATCCATCGGCAAACCGTGCCTCGGGACGCATGTAGAAGATGACCCAGGTTTTGCCTTCATCATATTCCAGACGTTCGGCAAGCAACCCGTAACTCTCACCGATCTGATCGGCTAAGCGGACTCGCACCGGTGGCAGGCATTTCACCCAACAGGCTTTCGTAGACCATCCAGGAATAGCGCCCCGCCCGGCCCTTGCGGCTGTAGGGGTTCATCAGAATCAAAGGTGCCCGGGGCAGATACCGCGATCTCGCCGCCCTTGGGCGCGTCGGGGTTAACATAGTCGAAATGTTCAAAATCCGCCGGATATGTCAGATCACCAAAGAACGAATAGCCGTGACTTTCGATGATTTTTTCATCCTCGGCCCATGCAAAGCCGGTCGCGGCGAGCAGCAAGCCAATCGACAATCCGATCGCTCCCAACACCTTTGGCCGAATATCCATTGAACGGGTCCGGGTCGCAACGCGGGGCGATGTCATTAGGCTCTACCTCCGTATGGGTCTGATTGCTTTGGATGAAACATAGACCAATTTTTGTTGTTGCCAGCTAAAGGTCCAGCGGGGCGAGATTCAAGTTTAGAATGCGTGAACGCATTGTGAAGACATGTTCATGTGGCAGGAAATTGCGGATTTCGCATCGCTACAAGAAAAAACCGCTGCCCGATTGGGCAGCGGCTTCAAATTTCTCAAGTTGCGTGGCGCTTAATTGTCCAAGCTGTCCAGATATGCGATCAGGTTGACCCGATCACCTTGCTTTTTAAGCCCAGCAAAACTCATCGAAGTGCCAGAAACGTCGGCACTCGGCTTCAGCAGGAAGGCATCCAGCGCTTCGGGGGACCAATCGCCGCCTTTTGCTTGCATTGCGCCCGAGTAACCGAAGCCGGCTTCCGATGCCACGGCACGGCCAACAACACCATAGAGGCTTGGGCCAGTGCTGTTCACGCCTGCTTCTAGCTTGTGACAAGCTGCGCATTTTTTGAATACTTTGGCACCTTTACCAACGTCGGCTGCCAGCATTAGCTCATCAAAGCTGACTTCTTCGCCAGTGCTGATTTCTTCGGCCCCCTGCTCAGTCTCGATCACGTACGAAGCTTCACCATGCCCCCCTACGTTATAGATCATCATAGCGGCCCATTTGCCAAGGAGAAGCACCAGGAAGGCGCCAAGCAGGCCGGCTGCGGCCTTGGTAACTGTCATCGTGTCGAACATTGATCGCGAGTCCATTTCAGCTGTCTGGGCGGGTGTCTAAGGCTTCCCCTTGCAAGAGGCAAGGTATAGACACCGCGACTAAACGCCCAATTCAACAACTTGTTGCACGGAAACCGACAAATGACCAACCGCATTGCCTTTCAGGGAGAGCCCGGCGCCTACAGCCACGAGGCCTGCCGCGACGCCCGCCCCGATATGGAGGCGCTGCCATGTCGCACGTTCGAAGACGTGATCGAGGCCGTTCGCTCGGGCGAGGCGGATCTCGCCATGCTGCCGGTCGAGAACACCACGTATGGACGTGTCGCTGATATTCACCGGCTGCTACCGCACAGTGGGCTGCACATTATTGATGAAGCATTTGTGCGTGTTCACATTAATTTATTGGCGGTTCCGGGGGCTAAACTGTCCGACGTGACCGACGCCCACTCGCATCTGGTGCTGTTGCCGCAGTGCGAAAATTTCTTGCGTGAAAACAACATTCGCGGTCGCGTCAGTCCCGACAACGCCCGCGCCGCGCGGGAAGTCTCCGAGGCGGGCGATGTCAGTTCTGCTGCTCTGGCCAGTGAACTTGCTGACGAGATTTACGGATTGGATGTTCTGGCCCGCCATATTGAAGATCAGGGTGACAACACGACTCGGTTTCTTGTCATGTCACCCAAGGCTGACGAATCGCACCGCGGTGATCAGGGAATGATCACCAGCTTCGTGTTTCAAGTGCGCAACATCCCCGCCGCGCTGTACAAGGCAATGGGTGGGTTTGCCACCAATGGCGTAAACATGATCAAGCTGGAAAGCTACATGGTCGGAGGCCGCTTTACCGCGACGCAGTTCTACGCCGACATCGAGGGACACCCTGACGATCCCAGCGTCCGCCTGGCGATGGACGAGTTGAGCTATTTCACGACAAACGTTGAAATTCTTGGTGTTTACCCGGCAGCCCGAAAGCGTCACTGATCCATTTTTTTCAACTTCGATACATCAGTGGCGTCTGACGCGCGGCGGGTCTCTGAGAAAAGTCAAATGTCGCCGCCGTCAGGTCAGCCGCGTATGCCGCTGTTCAATTCCTTTGGCCAAGTCTGCCATTCTCAACTTAAACTTTTTGTTCAGGTTACTCCGGGCGAGCTTCAAGGATTGCAGGAACAGTCGTGCGGCCAATGTGTTTGCGGACAGCTTGATGTCCACGCTGAGCCGCGTGCGTCGCGGTGACAATGCAAGCAGTTCCACAACCAAAAGACCGTTGACGCCCTTGCTGCGCGAATCAAACCGCATAAAAGATGGGCGAGAAAACTCGGACATGACAATGTTCATCGTGCGTGGTTTGCCGCGTAGGTTGAACGCGATGTCCCACTCCATTCCCGCCTCACCAACAGGCGATTGGCTCACACGCTGAACTTCGACTCCACGACGGATGGCGGAACGTTCAAAACTTTCGAACTCGGACACCGCATCAAAAACGTTTTCGATTGGTGCCTCGATATCTTCTTTACCCGAGAACTGCATGTCGCCTCATCTTGCCTGCCGTGCGCGAAGGTACGTCTTAATCCAGCGTATCCGCAAGCCAGTTCTGCAAAAGGAAATGCGCGATCGCACCCTTCCGAGCTGGCAAGATCGAAGGGTGCTCTCCCGCAAAGGCCGACATCATGTCTTGTCGTGTAACCCACATTGCGTGTTCAATTTCTACCGGGTCTATAGTGATCTCTTCCGACAGCGCTTCACCAGAGCAACCAAACATCAACGAGGCCGGAAAGGGCCATGGCTGGCTGGACAGGTATTCGACCTGCCCCACCCTCACGCCTGCTTCTTCCATCACTTCGCGCCGAACAGCCGCTTCAAGCGTTTCGCCGGGTTCAACAAAACCCGCCAAAAGCGAGTACATACCTTCTGGCCACCCCGGCGACCGACCCATCAGGACCGAATCTCCGTAAGTAATCAACATGATGACGACGGGATCCGTTCTGGGAAAATGCTGCCCGCCACAGGCTGGGCATGATCTTTGCCAACCGGCTTGCACGATTTCGCTGGGGGCACCGCACCTCGCACAGAATTGATGTGTTTCATGCCACCCAACCACTGCCTTTGCAGTGGCAGCCAATTCTGCGTCACGCGGTGAAAGCCGCGTCATGATCCGCCGAAGTTCGACAAACACATGACCGGGTGGGCAATCAGGATGTTGTTGTTCGGATCTGTCGACAAAGCCTCCCACCGTACTGACATCCTGCCCGACGGGTTCCCATCCAGAGATGTCCATCGCAAAACATGGGGCGCCGTCATCCTCGAACCCAAGAAAGATCATTTCTTCGGCCGCCGTCTGATAGCCCGCCTTCAAGATGGGATGACGCATACCAACCCACGACAATCGATCCAGGCGCTCACCATGCACCAGAACTTTACCGCGCCACAAAAGAAGGCATCCGGCGTCCCGATGGTCACGAGCCTGGGTCAAGGCAGCATCATCCGTACGGATGTTTGCCGCTCGATTCAGACTTGACCCACCGAATGTCACTTGCTCTGCCCGCTTCATCCTGCATCTCCCAACGCCTCGTCTGTTCTTCTTATACGGTTGCGCATCCGCCACAACCCAATCGGCGAACTCGGCAGAGTGATGACGCGAAGTAGGATCAATTCTGACACAAATTGAAAGGTCTTGAGGTCTTGTAACACTACCGACTTTCTGTGCTCTGCTAATAGCATAAACTATAAAGTAAAAATCCAAAAAGCGACCTATGCAAACGAGTCGAAATGACCCGCTTTTAGAAACGGAGAGCTCCGGTTTTTGCCCGCATGGCGCGATAGGCAAAATCCGAATTCTTGCGACAAGCGATTTGCACATGAACCTGACAAGTTTCGACTACTACTCGGATCGGCCAGATCCCACAGTCGGGCTGACGCGTGTAGCAGAATTGATTCAGACGGCGCGCACAGAGGCAGCAGGTTCACTGGTGCTTCTTTTTGACAACGGCGATGGAATTCAGGGGACACCCGCTGCAGCGATTCCGCAATCAAAGCAAATGATACCAGGCATCCGTTGATGGCAGCGTTTGACACGCTTAACTATGACGCTATCGGATTGGGCAACCACGATTTTAATTTTGGCCTAGAAACCCTCAATACGGTTTTGTCCGATGTCCATTGCCCAGTGGTTTGCTCCAACGTTCACGCCTTGGGTAGCACCCAATTGAATTGGAACTCCAGTGGCATACTGGAAAGAGAGCTCGTAACAGAGACAGGCATCTGGCCCATAAAGATCGGGGTGCTTTCGGTTCTACCTCCACAGACGCTGGAGTGGGACATTAACCACTTAAGAGACCAGGTTTGGATTGAAGACATAGTCGACACTGCGGCGCGAACAGCAAGGCACCTGCGACAAGACGGCTGTGACTTAATCGTGGCTTTGGCCCATACGGGATTGTCAGGTGGTTTCCCGACGAGAAACGCAGAAAACGCAGCTATCTCGTTAGCAGAAAAGGCAGATGTCGATGTTTTGATCGCCGGGCATACGCATTTGCACTTTCCCGGGGTGGTTCATGAGGGGTTACCGGGCGTGGATGCCCGTGCAGGGCTTGTTCACGACAAGCCAGCCGTCATGCCAGGTTCGGCCGCCTCGCACCTTGGACAGATAGACATCGACGTCATGTCCGATGGCAAGGGTGGTTGGTCTGTTGATCACGCCCAAAGCAAACTGCGCGCTGTTTCCCGTTCCGGCAAAAATGGCGAGCCAACTCCATTGCTTCCGGAACACAGGCAACTGTTGCGCTTGTTTCATCCATATCACGTTCGGACGCGACAAGAGATGAGCGAGCCGGTGGGAAAGATCGAAACACCGATGCACAGCTTTTTTCCTTTTTTGCCCCGGATCGAGGTTTAGCATTTGTAGCAGCAGCTCAGGCCGCAGCTCTTCGCGCCTACCAATCATCTACTGCAGCTCGCGAACTTCCCCTGCTTTCGGCAGCTGCACCGTCCAAATTTGGCGGCAGAGCAGGCCCGCGGCGGTTCACAGATGTGCCAGCAGGCGCCGTTTCGATGCGGCACGTTGCTGATTTGCATGTTTTTCCGAACGAACTGAGTGCAGTTATTGCCGATGGGCGGCAGCTTCGGAATTGGCTGGAAATGTCAGCTTGTGTTTTCAACCAAATCGCGCCTGACACAACGGGCAGCTTGCTTAGGAACAGTGAGCACCCAGGGCACAATTTTGATGTTATCCACGGTTTAACCTACGAAATCGACATCACGTCTCCACCGCGCTTTGCACCGGATGGCAGATTGATCGATGCATCTCACCAACGAATCAAACAGCTTGAATACCAAGGCATCCCCGTAGGAAATGATCAAAAGTTTGCCGTGGCTTTAACCAATTATCGAGCAAATGGCGGAGGAAACTTTGCGGCCCTGAATGACGTTGAATCCATCGCCGTTCCGTCACACCGCATTCAACAATTGGTTCGCGACTATATCGTCGGCTCTTTACCCCCTGAAGCGCTGAACACTGAAGGTTCTGTTTGGCGCTTTACCCCCATCGGTGGAACGCAGGTTGTCGATCTTACCGGTCCAGCGGCACGCAACCATTTACCTGAGTTGCCACCGGAACGGGTCAGAGACCTTGGTCTGAACGCCGATGGTTTTCTAAAACTATCGATCTCACTCTAACAGTCGACTTGTCATTTCAACCTGACGAGCCTATATCGGCGACGAGAGGTTGGCGCGGGCGAGCGCCTCGCCAACCTGGTCAGGTCCGGAAGGAAGCAGCCACAACGAGCCCCGCTTGGGTCGATGTCCAACCTCTCACTTGAACCAACGCCGGGTCGTTGCCGCGACCACATAGCCCAAGGAGGGATTTCATGATTGTAGTTGCACCCCTTCGGGCAGAGAGCGTCTGAACACCACCTATTTTTGGTTTTCTGCCTGAAACAACGAAACAGTTGCGCGCTTGGCCGCCACTGTTGTTTGTTTGCATTCTGCAACAGGTAGACAAATGTCTAATGAATATAAGGACCTTGGATGGTCCAATCACTTTGCGGCACAAGTTTCCGCATCTTCACCCCTTCACATGTTCCGCATCTCGGCGGTGCATCGCGACCGCTTGACGGGCCTGTCGCCCAATGGCGAGCGCACCTTGTTTCCGCGACCCGGGCAGTCCACGGGCGGTTTCGCTGTCGGCGATTGGGTCGCGGCGAGTTCAGATGGTTTTATCGACCGGATATTGAACCGCAAAACACTGCTTTCGCGTCGTGCAGCAGGCAATGACGCACATTCGCAATTGATTGCGGCCAATGTCGACGTTTTGTTCATCACAAGCTCCTGCAACGCTGATTTCAGCATCGCAAGGCTCGAGCGTTATCTGGCTTTGGCTCATCAGGCTGGGTGTTACCCAGTCTTGGTTCTGACAAAGGCAGACGCCAGCCATGACCCCCAGGACTATGTGCGTCGGGCTGAAGCTTTGGAACCATACTTAACGGTTCTGGCAGTGAACGCACATGACACTAACGACTTGCAACAACTGCTGACGTGGTGCGCACACGGACAAACCGGAGCATTGGTCGGGTCATCTGGGGTAGGTAAGACAACCCTTACAAACGGTCTGACGACGGCGCAAAGCGCCACTGCGGAAATTCGAGAAGATGATGCAAAGGGCCGCCATACCACGACTGTACGCGCACTGCGTCGCATGACGAATGGCGGATGGCTTATCGACACACCAGGTATGCGTGCGCTGCGTATGCTCGACAACAAAGAGGGCATTGACGAAGTCTTCTCAGACCTAGTTGAACTTTCCCAGGAGTGTCGTTTTTCGAACTGCACTCATACTTCTGAACCTGGCTGCGCTATTCAGTCCGCCGTTGAACAAAACGATTTGGACCCAAATCGCCTGAAACGATGGCAAAAGCTGCAACGAGAGGACCGAATGAACTCGGAAACCGTGGCCGAAGCTCGGGCGCGCGACAAAGCGTTCGGAAAGATGGTCCGTTCCGTCATGAAAGAAAAGAAGGGTCGAAAGGGCTTTTGAAATACTTGGGCACCCCCTTGCAAGGGTGCCCAAGCCGTCGTTTTGTTGGAAAGTCAATTGACCTGCACCACAACAAACCGCTAGCCAGAACAAGATGGTTCTCAGGCCACGATTCTACGGTCTGGGATGAAAAGGGAACACGGTGAGACCCCAATTGGAGTCAAATCCGCGACTGCCCCCGCAACTGTAAGCGGAGAGCGACGCCGAAACACCACTGACCGTCAGGTTGGGAAGGTCGGCCAAGCGACGACACGCGAGTCAGGAAACCTGCCATCGAAACTGTAACTCGAACTCGGGCGGGGTGTCCGGGCTGACGCGATGGTCCTGGATACCATCCTTTCGGTCAACGGCCCCTCCGTTCAGCGCGGAGGGCGCTTTATGATCTGGAAAACAAACACACATCTGTTCACGGCAACCGTCTGTCAGCACACCAGCAAGAATTGCCCTGCGGTCAATCGAATGGCGGAAAAATTGGCTCAGGCGGTTGCGGCATCAAAGCCAATCACAACGGATGATTTCGAAATCGAAGGTGACAGTGTGCTAAAGCACTGCCCACACGATTGCCACGCCAGATTTGTCGCCACGCATGATCGCATCAGAATTTTCTGCGATGTCACATCCGAGATCGAAACCAGCGACCTCAATCGATTTGCAGACGCTCTTTTGAAACCCTCATCCGGCCCTGTAACGCTGGCGCTGTCGCAGTCTCCTTGCGCGTTGGTTGAGGTTCTTCCGATCAGTCCGCCGACGCAAGATACCGTGTACGCCTGCGTATGACACAGTCAATTCTTGTCAAGAATGCGCACCGACCTTCCAGTCGAAGCCCATTGCAACTGTTCATCCGTCTCGATTGCACAGGGTCTAACCGTACGAAGGCGTCCCAACGCGTCGCGTGGTTTCTCTCCGCATTCTATCATCAGCCTTAGGGCGATCATGCCGGAACGTCCGCACCCCCCTTGCAATGAACCAGTACGCGCCCTCCTCCGGACAATGCTTGTCGTGCCGAAGCACTGGCTTCAGGCCATTTCGAAAGAATATCCGGCGAAGGCGTTGCGAAGTCCTCGATTGGCAAATGGGTCCAGCGGCAGGCGCGACTCTGAATATCTGCCCCAAACATCTGTGCCCCGTGTTGCAGCATCTCTACATCGGTGGTCATGGACAACACGAGCCCCGGCGCCCAGGACGCGATCAGGTCGAGGTCCGTTTCGTAGTCTCCATACCGGCCCGGCAAGGGCGACAACGCCAACGTGCCGCCCCCAACCTGCAAGGCATAGATGACCATTTTCGACATGGACCGCTCCCCCAAATACTCTGCCTCAAATCATCGAACGACGAATGCAATTCCAAAAGTTGTACAATGAGGTTGGTCAATTCCAAACGAAATTCGGTGTAGGCCGCTGTGGACGCCGATCGCCCGTCCATCTACGCTAGGACCTCATGACGAATCCCACTGAGCAAACATGACCGACACCGCACCCGCCCCTTATCAGGTCCTGGCACGTAAATACCGCCCGGAAACCTTTGCCGATCTCGTTGGTCAGGACGCTATGGTCCGGACGCTAAAAAATGCCTTTGAGGCGGATCGAATTGCCCAGGCTTTTGTAATGACCGGTATTCGAGGCACAGGCAAAACCACGACGGCCAGGATCATCGCCAAAGGCATGAATTGCATCGGACCGGATGGCCAGGGACAGCCAACAACTGAACCTTGTGGGCAGTGTGAGCATTGTGTGGCCATTATGGAAGGCCGTCACGTGGATGTGATGGAAATGGACGCTGCCAGCCGCACGGGCGTTGGTGACATCCGCGAAATCATCGACTCGGTCCGGTATCGTGCCGCTTCGGCCCGCTACAAGATTTACATCATCGACGAAGTTCACATGCTGTCTACCAGCGCTTTCAACGCACTGCTGAAAACGCTCGAAGAGCCTCCTGCGCATGTGAAATTCATCTTTGCGACTACTGAAATCCGCAAGGTGCCTGTTACGGTGCTGTCACGCTGCCAAAGGTTCGACCTACGTCGGATCGAACCGGAAGATATGATTGCGCTATTGCGTAAAATCGCAACGGCTGAAAGCGCCGAGATCACAGATGACGCACTGGCTCTGATCACCCGCGCGGCAGAAGGGTCGGCACGGGACGCCACCTCGCTCCTCGATCAGGCGATCAGCCACGGAGCGGGCGAAACAACAGCAGATCAAGTTCGCGCCATGCTCGGCCTCGCAGATCGGGGCCGCGTGCTGGATCTAATGGATATGATACTGCGTGGCGATGCGGCAGGTGCGTTGACCGAGTTGAGTGCTCAATATGCTGAGGGTGCAGATCCGTTGGCCGTACTTCGAGATCTGGCCGAAATCACCCACTGGGTGTCGGTGGTCAAGATCACACCGGATGCGGCCGAGGACCCGACAATCTCACCGGACGAGCGCACGCGCGGCGCCCAAATGGCCGAGGCGTTGCCAATGCGCGTTCTTACTCGGATGTGGCAGATGCTTCTTAAAGCCCTTGAAGAAGTCGCTGCCGCGCCAAATGCGATGATGGCTGCAGAAATGGCGGTGATCCGCCTGACCCATGTTGCCGATCTTCCAAGCCCCGAAGAGTTGATACGCAAGCTTCAGGACACACCGCCTCCGCCACAGCCGAACCCGGGAGGGGGCATACCGGCTCCAGGTAACGGTTCGCCTGCCACTGTCGGAACAACGGCCTACGCACAAGGATCTCCGCACAGCGGAGGCAGCAGTGGTTCACCGGTCACTGCGTTGGCACATGACACAGTTACCGCTTTAGCCCGTTATCCCACGTTTGAACATGTCGTCGAATTGATCCGTACACAGCGTGACGTCAAGCTTTTGGTCGACGTGGAAACCGGTGTTCGACTTGTGGCTTATCAACCCGGCCGGATTGAGTTCACTCCCGCTGACACTGCGCCCCGCGATCTGGCCGCGCGTCTTGGTAGCCGCTTGCAATCATGGACCGGCAACAGATGGGCCGTCTCTGTTATTTCAGATGGTGACGCGCCGACAATCGCGGAAATACGCGATGCGGCCGAGAATGAACTACGGTCCGAGGCCGAGGCCCACCCCCTGGTGCAGGCGGTTCTAGCGGAATTTCCGAAAGCGAAGATAACTCATATTCAAACCCCCGAAGAACGTGCTGCTCAGGTCGAAACCGAAGCTTTGCCCGAGGTGGAAGACGAATGGGACCCATTCGACGACGAGTGATCGCGTAACCCTTGCACATAAGGGGGGCGGCCCGTATCTACCCC
This sequence comes from Falsiruegeria sp. JB4-1, assembly GCF_055693495.1. Taxonomy (NCBI): domain Bacteria; kingdom Pseudomonadati; phylum Pseudomonadota; class Alphaproteobacteria; order Rhodobacterales; family Roseobacteraceae; genus Falsiruegeria; species Falsiruegeria sp. JB4-1. The sequence goes on along the minus strand of NZ_JBVFTZ010000001.1, from coordinate 462,471 downwards.
AAAATACATTTGCTAGGAGACACGAGATGCTCAAAGGACTTGGTGGCCTGGGCGACATGGCCAAAATGATGAAGTCTGCGCAAGAACTGCAGACCAAGATGACTGATATGCAAGACGAACTGCACAACATCATGGTTGTAGGTGAATCCGGTGCAGGCTTGGTCAAGGCAACCGCATCGGCCAAAGGCGAGCTTAAAGGCCTGGACATCGATCCCTCGATCTTTAACGGCGACGACAAGGAAGTAGTTGAGGATCTGATCCTGGCTGCCATCAAAGACGCGCAAACCAAAGCTGCCGATAAAGCACAAGATGAGATGGCAAAGCTGACCGAAAGTATGGGTCTGCCTAAAGACATCAAGCTACCCTTCTAGAGTTTCTCAGGGCGCGCTTGCGCCCTCGACCTGATCCGCGCACCGCCCTAGAATGACTGAAACACACGTCTTGAGGCGGGGCAGATGAGCAACACTGACATCGACAACCTGATCGACCTGATGGCCAAATTACCGGGGCTTGGGCCCCGGTCGGCCCGGCGAGCAGTACTACATCTGATCCGCAAGCGGGCTCTCTTGCTCACACCTCTTGCCGACACAATACAAACAGTCGCAGCCACAGCGCGGGAATGCTTGAATTGCGGGAACGTCGGGACGACGGACATTTGCGAGATATGCACCTCAGAGAAACGCGCAACGGGTGAGCTGTGCGTTGTCGAAGATGTTGCAGATCTTTGGGCGATGGAGCGGTCCGGTGTGTTTAAAGGGCGCTATCACGTCCTTGGTGGAACCCTTTCAGCATTGGACGCAATTGGTCCCGATGAATTGCGCATTCCCCGATTGGTAGACCGTATTCTGGCAGAGGGTATCACCGAAGTTATTCTCGCACTTAATGCCACAGTAGATGGGCAGACGACTGCGCATTACATCGTCGATCAACTGGAAAACCGTGTTCGTCTGACATCTCTGGCTCAGGGTGTCCCGATCGGCGGAGAATTGGATTATCTGGATGACGGCACAATCTCTGCAGCGATGCAGGCCCGAAAAGAGATTTAGTGCGTGTTGCGTTTAGCTGGAAACACGGTTGTTCAAAGTCGCGCTTGAATCGAAGACGAGAGGCAAAGGCTTTGAAATCAATTCTTCCCAACACGCTCTAGCTGCCTGCAGTTCGTTGAGACCAAAGAACAGCTGCAAAAATGACGATGCCACCCGCCGCTGTCTGAACAGTCGGAAGCTCGGTCAAAATCAACCACGCAAGCAACGGCGCAAGAGGCATCTCCAGCGTCGATAGTAAGGCCGTTTCTGCCGGACGGAGCCGACGTGCACCTTCCGCCAACGTGACCGAAGCGACGGCAAAGAACAGCCCAAACCAAAGCGTTACAGCGATGTCACTTCCGCTCACATGAAGGGGGTTTCCAAATCCCAGCCCGAATGGCACCAACATTAAAGACGACATAGCAGCCGGAAATGCTGCTGGGGTTTCCGGCCAAATGCGATAGACAACCATCATACTCGCCATCATCAACGTCATCCAAAGCGCGAGAAGGTCTCCACCAATATGACCCTGCAAACCCGCACCCCAAAATATCACAACCACCCCAAAGCTCGCCAACAAACTAGCCGCCATGATTCTGGATGAGGGACGCTCGCCAATGGTCAACCACGTCAACGCCGCCGCAAGGAATGGTGAAGCTGCATAGATCATCGAGACATTAGCGACCGAACTTAGCTTGAAGGCAGGAATAAACGCCGCCGTTCCAGCAGCCCCCAACACCGCGACCGCCACGGACGGGCCGTAAAATTTCCGTGCCTGTTCGACCAATTCACCCTTAAGTGCCAAATAAAAAAGCGTGAAACCGGCTGCCGCCAATCCGCGCCAGAAGACGATGTCCCAAGCTCCGGCGGAAACGCCTTTCGTGAAAATCCCAGCAGTGCTGAATACAACGGCCGAAATCACGACCATCGCAACGCCAATATTCTCTTGTCGTGAAATGTTCTGCCTCACACCGTGTCTCCTGTCTGTCAGCTGACAGATCTACAGAAGCGCGACTGACAACTGTGTGTCAGCATAGGACACGGAAGCCAAGATTGATTTCCGACTGGTCGAGGAACTTCGGGTTTCGCCCACCGCATCGTCACAGTAAGGCCGACAACACACTCGCACGCAGAGGTGCAGTGTTTGAAGTGTGGCGCAGCTGGATATCGAGGATCGATAGCACAAGCATTTTACGAAAAAGCCCACCATCGACAACAATGGTGGGCCTTTTCATATTCTTTATTCGTCAAACGAGTCGGCGTAACAGAAAATCGCCCGACCCGAAGAATTTGCTCAATAACGAGGGTCGTGAGAGGTGTCTTCTTCTTCCTCTTCTTCGCCCGCTGGCAGATTAAAGAAGCTGTCAGCATCCACGATGGGATCACTGTCTTTTTCTTCTTCATCGTTACCGCTAAGCGTGAAGGTCTCCAGACCTTCAATTGCTGTCGGGATCTTGGGTTCCGCGTCCATTTCCAACGACTGCTCGGTCGACACCAGCTTACGGCGCTCGTCGTCGCTCATTACGCCGCCCTCCGCAGCTTTCTTGGCTGCGGCTTTCTGAACAGCCTTGTCCAATTCGGACTGTTTGCACAGCCCCAAAGCAACCGGGTCAATGGGTTGGATATTGGCGATATTCCAATGCGTACGCTCGCGGATCGCCTGAATTGTCGGCTTGGTCGTACCTACCAGCTTGGAAATCTGGCCGTCGCTCAGCTCTGGGTGAAACTTGACCAGCCACAAGATCGAGGCCGGGCGGTCCTGACGTTTGGACAGCGGAGTGTAGCGAGGACCGCGGCGCTTCTCTTCACCCGATGCAGCCGGGTTGAACTTGAGCTTCAGCTTGTGCAGCGGGCTGGATTGCGCGGCGTCGATCTCTTCCTGCGTCAACTGGTTGTTGGCGATAGGATCGAACCCTTTCACGCCAGCAGCCACATCGCCGTCTGCGATGCCCTGTACTTCCAGCTCGTGCATACCAACGAAGTCCGCAATCTGCTTGAAGCTGATCGTGGTATTGTCGACCAGCCACACGGCGGTCGCCTTGGCCATCAACGGTTTTGCCATGTGAACGTCTCCTTTAAAAACACATCTTCCCCGCCGCCTGAAACAGGCACCTTGGCGATCCAAGGCAGGTCTCCATTTTCGGGGAACTCACAGAGCACATAGTCGTTTTGCGCAAACAATGAAAGAGGGAAACGGAATTCAACATTTTGAGAACAGCAGTGGCATTGGGCCGAACTCAACCAAGATAGCCCAGGATCTGAATTGTGATGGGGATGGTCAAGATTGCCAACAGCGTCTGCAATGTAACAATTGCAGCCATCAACGGCGCATCCCCGCCCAGTTGGCGCGCCAAAGTGTAAGACGAAGCCGCTGTCGGAGACATCGCATAAATGACAGCGATAATCAGCAGGTCATAGGGTAACGCAAGGACCATCGCAATGGCGAGAACAGCTGCAGGAAAGACAACCAATTTTCCCAGAAATGCCAATACAAGTGGCCACGCGCTGGCAGCCATAGCCCGCACTCGCAGATTGGCCCCAACGGCCAAAAGAGTAATTGGCAAAGCCGACAAACCAAGCACCCGCGTCGTTTCATGAAGTACCGGAATTTCTGTGCCAACGAAACGGTTGACCACCAATGCCAGACTAATCGAGATAATATGAGGGTTCCGCACCAGATCACGCAAAATAGCCAATGGCAAATTCGACTTTCGACCCGGCTGAAGGGCCGACACCATCAGCACCACCATGACAACATTTGTGACCGGAATGAGGATTGCGGATGCGAGAATCGCAAATTCGAATCCGGGTGGCCCATACAAACTGGCCGACAGGGCCAAGGCCACAAATGCGTTGTTTCGGGCACTCCCTTGCAGGACTGATGTCCCTTGGGGCGCGGCCATTCCTGAGGCCTTTGCAGTGGCAACCCCAAACCCAACCGCCACAAAGAACCCGCTCACCAGCGTAATCGCATAGGGCATCAGGTTCGGGTTATTCAACTCTGCCAACGACACCTTGTTGAACATCAGACAAGGCATCAAAACCCAATAGACGAGCTTGTCGTTAACGTTCCAGAATTCCGTACTTGGAATTCCGCCTTTTCGCAGCGCCAAGCCAAGAGCGATGATCAGGAATATTGGCAAGATCGAGGTTAGGGTGACCAGCATCGCTTATATCTCAATTTGAGGGATCTGTTGCCTACGAAACCCCCGTCAGCTTTACAAGGTGACCAATTGAGTCACATCGGACGGTCACATATATCCCTCGTAACGCTTTGGAATAATCGCTCGGTGCATCCACTCTATACAGGCAACAAAATCAAATACGGGTATCCCTATCTCTGCACGGATATCGACAGCAAATGGTGGAAGAGTGGTACATTCCAGAAGGGCTGCTCCGATGTCTGGGTTGGCGTCGCGGGCAGAAACAATCGTATCCAGAACTTCCTGACGCAACGCATTCAAGTCAACCGAAGTAGACGTTCCTCCCATACAGATCGAATTGAAGGCTGCAGCATTGTCCAGGCCAGCTACCACAATGCGGTCTGCACGGTCGCTACGGATGGCTGAGAAGTACGGATCGGTCAGTTGCGCCTCTGAGGCGGTCACAACGACAACAGATTGATCCGGCGGCAGCATCTGGTGAATGACGGGCAACATGATCAAGGGCGACGTCAGAACCGGTATTCGAACCGACGCGGCCACTTTTTCCTGTATCAACGAAAAGAATCCGCAGCACATCGCAATCGAATGCACACCGTCAGTTTCGAGCTGTTGGGCCGCAGCAATACATTTTTGCGTCAGTTCGCACAGCTGTCCGTCCTTTGACTCGACCGGCGGTGAGGGGTTTGTGGAAACACCCGGAATTTCGCGGATCAAAACAGGGAACGGGTAGGTTGTTGGGTTCGCAATATCGCCAGGAGGCAGCGGATAGCGCTTTCCTTCAAACTTAAGGATACCAACGCTGTACCCCTGCAATGCCGTACCACCACGAACAATCATTCGCGATCCCGGTGTTCCGTATCATCAATCACGGCCATGGCATCAATTTCAACTAGCAAGGACGGATCCGCCAAACCCTGAACAACCACCCCCGTCGAACAATGATGGACACCTTCGAACCAGCGATTGATGGCGTCGTACACAGCAGGCCGATAGCTGATATCGGTTACGTAGACTGTCAGTTTGCAAACGTCCCTTAGACTGCCACCTGCCTCTTCCATCCAGGTCTGAATATTCCGACATGCCTGATCGGCCTGAGCCCCGGGGTCTCCTTCGCCAATCAACGTACCATCCAACAATGTACCGACCTGGCCTTGCATGAACACAAAATCGCCGCGTGCCCGGATGGCTTTGGAATACGTCGCCTGGGCGTGATAGCGGGTTTGATACTTATGTATGTGGGTGCGTGCCATGTGAATCCTCCCTGATGGTCAGGCATTGGCGCGGTCAAAATACTCCTGAACCATATCTCCAAAACTCTGTTCGACTGCGCATTCGAAACCTCCGGGACAGCGCTGGACCAAACCCTTCTGACCAAAAATCTCGGTATAGGTTACGGCATCAGGTCCAAAGACCGATATGTGCAAGTCCATCGGGCAAGCAATTGCCATGATCTGCTCGGCATCGACCCCTTCGATCTTGAAGAACGTCAACGTATCAGAAACCCGAACAATACTGACGTCCGACGGTGCCGCTGCGGGTGATAAGGCTGTCAACAAATCGTCTTCTTGCACAATCGGAGCCCGGAGCAGCCAGCGATTGCGCCCCACGAGGGCAAGATCTGCTCCCGCCAACGTTGTCTTGCTGTTTGCCCGTTCAGGCAGCGGCGGTAGATGTGCCCCGGCGTGGTCAATCATCGCCTGAACTGATCGGGCCTTAATGTCAAAAAGTGCAGACAGTTCCTGACGGGAAATAGTGACATCATAGCTCATATCAGGACCTCAACAGCTTGCCTTCGGGATCATGGAACACCGGTTTGGTGATCTTGACCGGGATGGTTCGGTCGCGAAGGCGCACATGTGCCACCTCTCCGTGCCTGTCGTGGCCGCCATCCAGAAGGGCAAGCCCCAACCAGCGATTATGAACAACGCTCCAGACGCAGGCAGTGACCAACCCCTCGGTGCGTTCTTTACGCCCCTGTGGGGTCAGCGGAGCGCCCTCGGGGATCTGATCGTTTGGGTCTTCGGGAAGAACGCCAACCAATTCACGCCTGACCTTTCCAGACTTACGCCGCAATTCAACTGATCGCTTACCCAAATAATCAGGTTTCTTCTTGGACATGATCCACCCCATGCCAAGGTCATAGGCGTCCGCGGTGCCGTCCACTTCGTGCCCCAGCGATAGAAACCCCTTTTCGACACGCAGGACATGGTTCGCTTCGGAACCAACCGGCGTGACGCCAAACTTTTCGCCTGCGGCCAGAACCTTGTCCCACAGTTCACGCATATGTCGCGGGGCAACATTGACCTCAAACGACAACTCGCCAGTGAAACTCACCCGAACAACCCTAGCAGGCAGCCCTGCAACTGTGCCGTCTCGAAAGGCCATGAATGGAAATGCCTCATTCGAAAGATCGATGTCAGTGCCAAGCACCTCCATGACATCGCGCGCCTTGGGTCCGCAGATTGTGGCGTTGTTCCATTGGCTTGTGACGGTTGTGATCATCACCTCCCAATTGGGAAACTCGGTCTGCAGCAGCTTCTCCATGTGCTGGTTTACGCTGTCGGCATGGCCGGTTGACGTGGAAATGATCCACCGGTGTTCATCCAGCCGAAGTGCTACACCATCATCCAGGATCAAGCCATCGTCAGACAGCATAAGCCCGTACCGCCCGTTGCCAGGTTTCAAGGATGACATGATGTTGGAATAGATGTGATCAAGGAATTTCCCCACATCCCGCCCTTTGAGCTCGAACGTGCCCAAAGGCGACCCATCATAAACCCCAACGGTTTCGCGGACAGCCTTGCATTCCCGGTTCACTGTGTCCTGAAATGCCTCTCCCGGACGAGGAAAATACCCCGGTCGGCGCCAACGTGCTCCCGCCTCATACATAAACGCGTCTTGGGTGTGGTTCCATTCGGTAATCGGTGTATGCCGGTAAGGGAAAACGACGCCGCCCTCGCGAATGCCAGAGATCGCACCAAAAGAGACCGGCGTGTAAGGCGAACGGAACGTCGTTGTTCCGACATCTTCCAGTGCAACACTCTTTTTCAGTGCCACTGTACCGATGATGTTGATGTTGCCAGTCTTACCTTGGTCGATCCCCATCCCGCCAGTGGTATAGCGCTTGACGTGTTCAACATTGTCATAGCCTTCGCGCAGCGCCAGATGCACGTCGTCGACCGTGACATCATTCTGAATGTCCAAAAACGCTTTGCCCTTCTGACCAGGCACTGTCACCCGCCACATCGGTTCAATCGCGTAAGCCAACTCATCTGCGTCATCGACGATCTGGTTCAGTGTCAGTTGACCATTTGCAGCACCAACTGCGCGGCAAGTTTGCACTGCCTGATCGGGAACAAAAGCAGCAATCTGTTCGTCGAACTTGAGCGTGCTTCGAGATTGTGACCACAGGTGCACTGTTGGGCTGAATCCCCCGGAATGAGCCAGGAGATCACAGTCTATCAATCGGGCTTGCCCGCCTGTGACAGGGCGTGCGAAAACTCCGGTCACACCCTTGCGTCCTTTGACACCACTTACAACCGTGCCCGACATCACCTCAATTCCGGGAACTGCAGCAAGAGCTTCAGGCGGAATCGTTTGACGGCTATCAACAATGGCCTTCATGTCGACATCAACCGCCTTCAGGTCGGCTGCCACGGAGTAAAGCGAATTGTTGTTGCCAAAGAGAACAACCCGTTTACCCGGTACAACGCCGTAGCGGTTTACATAGACCTGCAAGGACGATGCCAGCATGACGCCGGGCCTGTCGTTGTTTGCAAAGACCATAGAGCGCTCTGTGGCCCCTGTGGCGATCACCACCTCTCGCGCCCGCACACGCCAACTGCGTTCGTTAAGCGATGGATTTTCAGGCTGTCGTTCGTTGACCACTATCAGGTTGTGCTCACGATACGCCCAAACTGTTGAGTTCTGGAAATGGATCACATTTTCCATTGCCGCGAGCTCGGCCACAGCATCGCGAACCCAATCCATGGCAGGGCGATTGGCTATTGTCAGGGTTCGCCCGAGCAGACTGCCACCTGCTTCAGTTCCCTCGTCAGCTAAGAATACACGCTTGCCAGCCCGGCCAGCGTCCAAAGCGGCCTGCAATCCAGCCGGTCCGGCACCCGCTATCAGAACATCACAGTGCGCATTTCGTGCTTCAAAATGGCCCTGCTCGGGTGGGCTGGCAGGAGCAGCAGCGAGGCCCGCGGCCTTCCGAATTGAGGGCTCGAACAAGTGCCAATCAGGCCATTTGAACGTTTTGTAGTAGAACCCTGCCGGAATGAACTTGGTCAGCAATTGGTTGACACCGCCCACATCAAATTCGGGCGAAGGCCAACAGTTGACCGATTTGGCCCTCAAGCCCTGACGGATCCGCACTGTTGTGATCGGTTGGTTGGCCGAGGCATCGCCGCCTTCGAGTTCTACCAGCGACGCGGGTTCCTCGACCCCGTGTCCGACAACACCGCGCGGCCGATGATATTTGAAACTGCGTGCTGTAACCCGGACCCCATTGGCCAAAAGTGCCGAGGCCAACGTATCGCCCTCAAATCCTTCATACGCCTTACCGTTGAAGAAAAAGGTGACTGGACGCTCCCGGTTGATCCGCCCACCCGAAGAAAGCCGATTAACTTGCATTTTTTGGCGCCTCTACAATGTCGTGGGTACGCGTGTCTCGCCAGATGGTTAGCCATTCGCCACACCCGCGAGCGTGCCACCACTTTTCTTCAACCGGACCTAATGGGTTTGGCACGATAGTCAGGTATTCAACCCATTCAGCATCGGTCACAGCATTCGGATCTGGCCGATCAGCTGCAACTGGTCCTCCGTAGACAAATTCGCTTTCACTGCGGGCCCCGCAAAAGGGGCATGAGATCGTCATCATGTTTCTAGCCCTTTCATCGCGCAGTCGTGGTGCCAGATTCCATAACGAAATCCAGGGTCTTGAACCGGTTCAAAGTGAATTCCTGCATCAGTTGGTGCGGCTGTCCCTTTGCCACCAGATGCGCAAGGCAAAGCCCACCTGCCGGGATCGCTTTATAGCCACCCCACCATCCGGCGGTGACGAAAAGCCCGTCTACATCCGTCGCTGACATAATCGGCGAGGCATCATGTGCGATGTCCAGATGCCCACCCCATTGTCGCATCAGTTTGAGCTTCTTGAAGCTGGGAAAAAGCGACAGCATTGCTGTCACCGTATCTTCGAACACATGCTGCTTGATATCCCGCCGGAAACTCTGACCCATGTCAGGTGCGCCCCCGATCACCATCTCGCCCTTGTCCGATTGGCTGAAGTAAAACCCGCTGTCCGGGCAGTTGACGATCACATCGACCAAAGGTTGAACCGGCTCGGATACAAATGCTGTCAGGTTCATCGTTCGCAAAGGAAGGTTCAAACCAGCGGTTTCAGTAATCGTTGTCGTATGACCAGAGACCGCAACGACAACCTTCTTCGCGCGTACCGTACCTCGACTCGTCTCGACGCCAGCAATTGCGCCATCTGGTTCACGTATTAGCGACAGCACAGGCGTTTGTTGATGGATTTCCACTCCCATCGCATCGATCGCACGCCCATATCCCCAGGCGACCGCATCATGCCGGTTCACCCCGGCGTCCGTGTGCACCATACCGCCAATGATCGGCAAACGCGCGTCCGCTCCCCCTCCGGTCAAGGCCGGGATTCGTCGCCGAACTTCATCGGTCGAGATCTGTTCATAGGTCGAGCCGTAGATGTCCATTGTAAGTTGGCGCCGTCGCAACTCGCGCATTCGGGGGTAGGTCTGAACCACATCCACCATCGTGCGTTTGGAGTGCATCATGTTGAAGTTCAGCTCACGCGTGAGACCTTCGTACATGGCCACTGATTTGACGTAAAACGGGATCGACTCATCGCGCATGTAGTTCGACCTGATCGTCACGGTATTGCGCGCAATATTGCCGCCGCCCAACCAGCCGCGATCAAGCACGGCCACGTCCGTGATGCCAAACTCTTTGGCCAGATAATAAGCCGTAGCCAAACCGTGACCGCCCGCCCCGATCACGATCACCTCGTACTGATCCTTTAGCGGCGGGCTTCGCCAGGCCTTGGGCCAGTTTCGGTGTCCCGAAAGCGCATTTCGCGCAAGTGAGAAGACATTGTAATTTTGCATGATGGTAATAACTTTTACCAATAGTAATTTACTGTCAAGCAAAACATCGACTCGGGCGCACATATCTTGCACAATGACGCACACACAATTTTCGTTCTTGTCAGTTAATTTTTTTCTTGATAGGAAAATTAGAGCGCAGCGGGGATTTCCTGCTGACTGCCTCCCTGAAGCTCCAGATTTGACCAGACACGCGGGGACCCGACATGCAGAAAGACCTGACAGGAAGCGATGCCTTTGTACGAGAGTGCTGGTATGTAGCTGGCCGCAGTGAAGACTTTGACAGATCCCTAAAGGCGATGACCCTGCTCGGGGACAAAGTGGTACTGTTCCGCGGCGAGGCCGGAGAACCGATCGCCCTGGAAGACGCGTGCCCCCACCGAAAACTGCCCCTTTCCAAAGGTTCTGTTCAAGGCAGTACGGTAGTCTGTGGTTACCACGGTTTGACGTTCGATTGCGCCTAAGCAGCTGCGTCGCCGCACCCACGCAGGAAAACGCAATTCCCAAACGCGCAGTGGTACGCAGCTATCCGGTAGAGGATCGGTATGGGTTCCTGTGGATCTGGATGGGCGACCCTCAAAAGGCCGACACTAACAACATTATCGACATTCCCAATTTCGACAACCCGGCCTGGGGCAAAACCGATCGCGGTGCGATGGAAATGCAATGCCATTATCTGTATATAACCGACAATTTGCTGGACCCCAGCCATGTTGCTTGGGTGCACATAACATCATTTGCCGGAGCCGGGACTGACAACCGCCCCCTTCAGCTTGATGAGAGCGAAGATCACGTGGTTATCTGGCGTTGGATTTCATCTGAGCCCGCGCCGCCGTACTACGCTCAACTCTTGCCGTTTGGTGACAACTGCGACCGCAAGCAACACTATGAATGTCGCGTGCCTTCGACCGCAATCAATATGTCGATCTATACGCCGCCGGGCGAAGGCGGGCCTGATCGCGAATTGTCTGAAAATGCGTTCGTCAACGTCTCGTACAATTTCATCACGCCCGTGGACGACGAAACCTCGCTCTATTTTTGGTTCCAGCACCGCAACATGTTTGCTGGCGATGCCGCCATCGACGAAAAAATGTTTGCTGGTGCCGTGATGGCATTCAACGAGGACAAGGACGTTCTGGAAGACGTTCAACTCGGCATGGCAAACCGCACGACCCCCTATTTGAACCTCGGCCTAGACGCAGGCGCAATGCGGTTTAGGCAGAAAGTGGCGCAACGCACCAAGGCTGAACAGGTCGAACCTGCATAATTGAGCACTGGGTTGAGGTTACACAAACCTGCCCCTAGGGTGCGCGACCAACATGGCACAAGTGGAGCTAGACGACATACATGGCGGGACGCACCGAAATCGATGCTGAAATTGGGCGAACACTTAACAGGTTGCGGCAAGAGCGGGCGCTGACGGTCACCGAACTGGCCGCTCGGGCGCAAGTGTCGACTGCGATGATCAGCCGTATCGAAAACGGTCATGTCTCACCATCACTGGGCACATTGCAGTCGTTAGCCGAAGCCTTGTCAGTTTCGCTGATGGCCCTGTTCACACATTCCGAGACCGCCGCTGATGTACACTATGTCCGTGCCGGTGACGGGCTGCCTGCGCGACGGATTACGCGCGATCACGCACACGACTATTTGCTGCTTGGCAAGCACAGCGGCCCCGCAGGCGTCTTTCAATCGGCTCGCATCCGTATTTCGCGCAAGGAATCTGATACCCTTCCCAACTACCAGCACGAGGGTAACGTGTTCATCTACATGATCGAGGGAGCCGCTATTTATTCTTGTGGCACTGAGGAATTCAAAATGTCGGCTATACGACACGCTGAGTTTCGACGCAAAACTCCCGCACGGGTTTCGCAGCATCCAAAGTGACGAGATCGAATTCATTACGGTGTCGACACGTCCACAGTAAACCCAAAGGTAACACCAAACATATCCTTGAACTGACCCGGGTTCTTGCAACTACAGCAGGGGCAGGACACGATGGGAACCGATACCAAGAAACGCACCTCAGGACTCGGCCATGAACACATCCTCAGCCCCTACTTACTTGTCAGATACAGATCTGGAGCAATTGGGCATAGGGCCGTCTGAAGTCGCAGATGCTATCGAAGCCGCATTGAAAGCCAAGGCAAAGGGGCAACTGCACACGACTCCCAAGTCGGTCATCCTGCCTGGTGATGGTCGTTATGCAATGTCGACCCTGGCATTGGGCGATGACGGGTATATCGTCGTAAAACAAGTAACAGTTTGCCCAGGCAATCCAGACCGGGGTTTGCCCGCGATCAACGGTGCAATCATGGTGCTGGATGCTGAAACCGGGCTTTTGAATGCAGTTTTGGATGCAAACTGGGTCACGGCAATAAGAACCGCGGCCCTTTCCGTGGTCGCTGCGCGCCGGATGGCTGATCCAAATTCGGAATCAGTTGGATTTGTAGGAACGGGTGTACAGGCTCGATCACATCTCACGGCATTTGCCGAACTCTTTCCGCTCCGGGTCATCAAGGTGTTTGGGCGCGGCCAAGCCAACATCGACAAGCTACGTAACCTTGCACATGATCTGGGGCTTGATGCCGAAGTCTGCGCGACACCCGAAGACGCAATGAGAGGTGCAGATTTGGTCGTGACTTCGATCACTCTGGATTTCTCAACTGCACCATTCCCGGACGCCCGCTGGCTGAAACAATCGGCCTTTGCCGCTATCACCGATGCATGTATCCCGTGGATTCCCGAAGGCATGGACGCATTCCGCACCGTGATCGTTGATGATTGCGAGCAAGAACGAGAAAGCGAAAAGCCGATGCTTCCCTATGATCGCATCAAGGGTGATCTTACAGAATTGGTCTCGCAGGATTTACCAATCGAGGGTCCTGCCGCTTTTGCATTTCGCGGTATTTCGCTGGGAGACTACGCCGCCGCTGTTCTTGCTGTCCGCAAGGCTGCGCAACTCCAATCCTAATTTTGTGGTCCAGATCAGTGCCCCAATAGCTGGCTTAGGAACAATTGCGCCCTGTCACTTTGCGGGTTGCCGAAGAATTCCTCGGGTTCGGCCACTTCGATAATTTCACCCTCATCCATGAACACCACGCGATCCGCCACTTTGCGGGCAAACCCCATCTCGTGGGTGACGCAGATCATTGTCATCCCTTCTTCGGCCAATTCAATCATCACATCCAGCACACCAGCAATCATTTCTGGATCGAGAGCTGACGTCGGCTCGTCAAACAACATGATCTTGGGCTTCATGCACAGGGACCGCGCTATCGCCACACGCTGCTGTTGCCCCCCGGACAATTGCGGTGGGTATTTTTCGGCCTGCTGCGCGATATGCACCCGTTCCAGGTAATGCATCGCCAGTTCGGTGGCATCCTTTTTGGACGTTCCACGATTTCGCATTGGCCCGAGAATCAGGTTGTCCAAGATGGTCATATGCGGAAACAGATTGAAGCTTTGGAAAACCATTCCGACTTCACGACGGATTTCGGCGATGTTCTTCATGTCCGGCGTCACTTCGACGCCATCGACCGTGATGGTGCCCTTCTGGTGCGCTTCAAGCTGGTTGATGCAGCGGATCATGGTAGACTTTCCTGACCCGGAGGGTCCGCATACCACCACTTTCTCGCCTTCGGATACCGTCAGGTTGATGTCGTGCAATGCGCTGAATTCACCGTACCATTTACACATGCCAGTGATTTCAACGAGGGGTTTGATGCTTCCATCCAGCATGGCGGTCTCCTATCGGCGGCTGCGAGCGGCACGGCTTTCAAGCCGATCAAAGAGCACCGCAAAACTGTAGCAAAGAACAAAATACAAGGCGCCCACCAGGATCCAGGTTTCGAACACTTTGGTGGTGGTGGCGGCAACTTCGGTTGCCATGAACGTCAGTTCCTGGATTGAGATCAGTGAGACAATGGCACTGTCCTTGATCAGGGTGATGAACTGACCTGCGAGGGGCGGTAAGATCTTGCGTAACGCCTGTGGCAGGATCACGTCGCGCAGCACGTTTACCGGAGACAGTCCAACGGCGCGCGCGGCCTCCCACTGACCCTTGGGTACGGATTGGATCCCGGCACGTACGATTTCGGTGATATAGGCACCTTCGAACATCGCCAGGCACAAAACCCCAGCCAGAAAGTTGGACAAAAGCCTAGGATCACCAAACAGAAAGTGAAACAGCGCGTTGTCCACGACCGGGTTTTCCGGATCAATGTCTTCCACTCCCATCAACGGAAACAACTGGCTGGAGATGAAGAAGAAGAAAATAAAGATGAAAACCAACGGAGGTATGTTGCGGATCAGTTCCACATACGTTCGGCTGATGATCTTGAGCGTCAGGTTCTCGCAGGTGCGCCAATATCCCATGACAACACCGATGATCGTGGCCAAAACTGTGGCCCACACCGCAAGGCGCAATGTAGTGATCAGGCCGGATAACAACAGATTGCCGACATATCTTCCTTTTTCGTCATCCCAGCGAATGAAAAAATCCAGAACACGCGACCAATCCCAGTTGTAAACAAGGACGTCATTGACCCGGTAACCGGCATAAAGCACCAGCGCGGCAACCCCGCCAAAAATGGCAAAGTCCCACACGGACAACCGTTTTTTGGGTGGTGCCGGAGGGGGCGCGTTTCTGTCCATCGCTTCTTCACCTGACTGAAGGGAGGATCACCGGACTGTCCCGGTGACCCAGTCGTCGTTTGTTATTATTTGGCCGCAACCATGTCTTTCCACGCTGACTGGTCCTTGAACCAATAATCATGGGTCTGCTCGAGCCAGCCGTTTGACGTATTCACCAGGATCCAGTTCGAGAAGAAGTTAACGGCGTCTGCGTCCCCTTTGCGCAGCGCAAAAGCTTCGTCACCACGCGTCAGGTTCTCGCCGCCATTGGCAACGTAAACCTTGTCAGGATGCGCTTCCGACCAGAAGCGCGGTTTGGGCGCTGACGAGATCATGGCATGCGCATTGCCATTCACAACCTCCTGAAAGGCCTGCGCGTCGTCGTCAAAGCGGCGCACATTGGCTTTGGGGAACCGCTTTTGGGCAATGTTGCATGGGGTGGCGCCGCGGCGGCATGCGATTGTTACGCTGCTATCGTTGTAATCATCCAGCGTTTTGAAATCGCCCGCCAATTGCTTGCTGGCTGCCATCTGCTGACCGGAGTGGGCGTAGGGAATGGTGAAGTTCACTGTCAGGTTTCGCTGCGGAGTGATCGACATGCCACCAATAATAACGTCGAACTTCTTCGCGATCAGCGCCGGGATAATCCCACTCCAGGCGGTCGGCACAAACTCGATCTCGACCCCCATGTCTTCGGCCACCTTCTTGGCCACGTCGATCTCAAAGCCAATCAGGTTGCCTTCTTTGTCGCGCATGGCCCACGGCACAAAGGTCGCCATACCCACGCGCAGTTTTCCACGTTTTTGAATTTCTTCCAGCACACCTTCGGCCGATGCTGGAATGGCCGTTGCCGCAAAGCTGGTCACGGCCAATGCCGCCGCGACGGCCAGTCCCTTGAGGGGTTTCAGGAATTTCATTCGTGTTCCTCCAATGTTGATTTTAGCTCTTATTATTCAAAAGCTTATCTTTTGCCTTTGTTAAGTTGGTGTTCGAACAGACTTACCCCGAGAGAAAGTGTAACAGTCACCGCAAGGTAAATACCTGCAACCAGGAACCAGATTTCAAACGCCATGAAAGTGTCTGCAATCAGGTTTAAGCCCGCCGTTGTCAGTTCTGATACGGCAATCACGCTGACGATCGCCGAGTGCTTGATCAATGAAATCAGCAGTCCCGTGAGTGGTGGAAGGATAAGCGGTAGGGATTGAGGAATAACAATGAACCGGTATTTGTCGACCACGCTCAGGCCGATTGCATCGGCCCCTTCATACTGACCTTTGTCCACGCCCATGATCCCGCCGCGAATAATTTCCGCGGCAAAGGACCCTTCAAAAAAGGCCAGACACAAAATACCCGCCCAGAACCGGTCAATGCCAAAGATCGGAGCCAGGACGAAATAGAAGAGGAACAGTTGAACCAGAAGAGGCGTGTTTCGGATAGCTTCCAGATACCATTTGGCAACGATCCGTCCCGAAATTGAGTTCGACAACCGTGCAAATGCAGTGACGAAACCAATAAGAATAGCTATGACGCCGAGCGATGCCCGCAAGCTTGAGTGTCTGGATCAAGCCACGTACCAGCGGCCCCCAGATCACTTCGTCATCAATGACCCGGTAAAAGAAAGGTTCAACCCGGTACCACTGCCAATTGTATTCCATGGCCTGCGCACCGCGCCAGATCAGAAAAGCTATGATCGCAAAGACACCGACCGCCTGCCCCACTTGCCACGTGGTGCGCGCGAATGCCCGGGAATCGAACCCGGTATCCTCGCGCCGACGCTGCGCGCGTGGTGTCGCCGACATGACCCGTCCTTGCATTTAATCCCCCTGGCATCGCGCTGAGTGACGTGATGAGTATCAATTGCGATTTATAGCTCTGTCAACGATTTTTACCCCTTTCATGCAAAAATGCTATAATTGAGAAAGACGTTGCACAAAATTTCCCGATAGAGGAAACAGATTGACCATGAAAATAACATTTCGACAGGTCGACGCGTTTAGAACGGTGGTATCAACCGGAACCGTCACCGAAGCCGCCGCGATGCTGGGCATTTCGCAACCAGCAGTCAGCCGTCTGATTTCTGACCTCGAAGACGAGGTCGGGTTCCGCCTATTTCAGCGCTCGGGTCGCGTTCTTGTCCCCACGGACGAAGCCCGCCTCTTGGTTGAAGAGGTTCGCCAGGCTGTAAGTGGGATGGAACATATCAAGGAATCGGCAGTGGCCATCGGCAAATTCGGGCACGCCCGCCTGAGCCTTGTCGTAACCCCTGGCGTTTCCTCGCAACTTGCGCCCAACCTGATCGGAAGATTTGCCACCGCCTGCCCAGACGCAATGGCGCGTCTAGAGATCGCCTCAAGCGACGATGCCGTCGAGTGGATGGTATCTCAGAACTTCGACTTTGGCATCACGACAACAGAGCCCGCAAACCCTTCGTTCGACAGCATTGTCGTCAAGGACAACGATGTCTACTGCGTGGTCCCCCTCGGGCATCGACTGGCAGACAAGACCATTGTCCACGCCCGCGATCTGGCGGACGAAAGTTTCATTTCCTACATGCCTTCGTCGCGCTTCCGGTTTGAGGTCGATCAGTTTTTTGACGCCAAAGGTGTGACACGTCGCATGCAGTATGAAACTCGAACAACGGATGCCATTTGCCGCCTGATCGCGCGCGGATTGGGTGTTTCCGTCGTCGGTTCCAGCATGGAGTATCTACAAACCATGCCAGACTGTGTTGCCCTTCCCTTTGCTGCTCCACTGAATTTTCGGGCCGTCTTATTCTGGTCGAAAAACAAACCCATCTCAGCCGTAGGGGAAACCTTTCTGGAGATTG
This sequence comes from Falsiruegeria sp. JB4-1, assembly GCF_055693495.1. NCBI lineage: Bacteria > Pseudomonadati > Pseudomonadota > Alphaproteobacteria > Rhodobacterales > Roseobacteraceae > Falsiruegeria > Falsiruegeria sp. JB4-1. The sequence continues at coordinate 444,674 of NZ_JBVFTZ010000001.1, read as the reverse complement.
CGAAAAAGGGGATTACGAGCGGTTAAGCGCACTCCGGAACGTCTCTCGCGCCTGTGCACTGTGAATATAGGCATAGTCGCGCGGGTAAGGCTGTCCGGCGGAAGTTTCCATAGCAACAAACTGCGGTCCCGGTGCGCTCAATACACGCGGCAAAGCCAAGGAAAATCCCTCCAGATCATCGAAACTCTGCGACCCGACATAGCTAAGCTGATCGCGCCATACCCTCGAAATCCACGATCTCTGCGCCCGGCAATGGATGCGATCCGTTTACTTCATAGACCCGGTTTACCGACAGGAAGTGGTATAGATTTGAAACTCCGGCATTTGCAATTGTTACCAAAGTCCCCAGGTTCATCAGCAAACTGCCGTCACCATCCAGAACGATCACACGTCGATCAGGATTGGCAAGGGCCAACCCCAACCCATGTGAAGACGCCTGACCCATCGCGCCAACCGCCACATAGTTCAAGTCGCGCGGGTTCAAAGCCATCCAGTCGAAACAGCTTTGATAAACCGCAACGACGATATCATCGTCTTGAACATGCGGAATCAATGCCTTGAGTGCTTCATCTCGATACAGGGTCATGGGGCCTCCGGTGATCGGCCAATAAGAAATATATGTGGGCGCGACGCAGCATAGGCCGCATCTATGGCTGCAACGATGTGCGAGACATCATCCGGTTCCTCAATCAGGGAGTGCGATAGCTCCATCGCATCCAGAACCGGACGTACGATACGCACGCCAAAAGATGCTGACATATCCGGATGCACATGCGGCTCTTTTCCCTGCAAGCCGACCATCATGACCACAGGACGTTCATAGTCGACACCGATAGCCCGAATGGCGTTAAGAGAGTCCATCAGCCCCGTCTGCTGCATCATCAATACAGCACGCGTGTTGTTATAGGACATTGCCCCACAGATGCTTACGCCTTCGTCCTCTTTGCAAATACGGGTCAGACGAAACTCTGGATCCTGGGAAATTGGCCACAACAAACCATCGCTGGTGACAATATCCGGCAGAGCCACGATCTCTCGCACGTCGGCTTGTTTGATCGCTGCGATGATGGCTGCGCCTGATGGATGAGGTACATGCGGTGCATCCGTGGACATCGAGGAGGCAGATCCCATCACGAACCCTCCCGCAAGAACTTGGCTATTCCGTCGCATGTGGCCTTCAACTCATTCGGGTGACCAATTGAAATTCGAATGTAGTCGGCATAGGCCGGAGACGCGAACCTTCGCACTGCGATCCCTTTGCCACGCAGGTAAACGTCCACTGCTTCAGCTGATCGATCAGGGTCGGGAAAATGAACGAGCACGAAATTTCCTTGACTGGGAACAACGCGCAGACCCAGAGTTTGCAATTCCGAAGTGATCCAGTTGCGCCCCTTTCGATTGGCCTCAAACACCATTCTGGTAAATGCCCGATCTTCAAGCGATGCGATTGCCGCAGCGGCGGATGGGGATGAAACTGGAAAGGTCAGCGCGATCCGTTTCACCGAATCCACAACGTCGGCAGGGCCATACATCCAACCGACCCGCGCCCCGGCCATGCCGTAGATCTTTGAGAAGGTCCGGCACATGACGACGTTTCCGAACTCTTCGACCAGATGATGCGAAGGTTCATAGTCTTCTGCGTCGACATATTCTTCATAAGCCGCGTCAATCACCAGCAACACATTCGAAGGAAGCGCCGCATGAAGGCGACGCACTTCTGTGCCGCTCAAGTATGTACCCGCAGGATTCTCGGGGTTGGCCAGGTAGACGATTCTTGTTCGCTCTGTCAGCGCGGCGATCATGCCATCGACAGATGGGACAAAATCCTTGTCAGGAACAGCGATAGCCTCGGCGTCGTTGGCGTGAGCATAGTTGGGTACTTTGAGATAACCGTTGGCGCTGCGGATCAGTTCCGTTCCCGGACCAAGATAGGCGCGCGCCAAACGAGCCAACAAATCGTCTGACCCCTGCCCAGTGGTAATTCGGTTCACATCCAACCCAAAGCAACTTGCCAAAGCTAGCGCCAATATGGTGTCAGGATTTTCAAGGTAGCGTTCGATCCCGGTCACAGCTGCCCGCGCTGCAGTCAAGGCATTGGGACTGGCACCGAAAGCACTTTCATTGGAGTTCAACAGGATCGAGGCTGGGGGAACGGCCTGGGACGCGCCCGCGACCATATGCGGTTTGATCCTGTCAATTCCTGCCTTTGCACGGGGTACGACCATCCGACTCCTCCATTTCTGAACCCAATCAGGTATCGCTTTTATCAACTTCTATCACATAGCAATCTCATTTTTGCAATTCACTTGCAAAAAAATTATGATAAGAGGAATCTCAAACCTGCTTGAAAGTGAGGCTATGCCCCCCGAATACGCACCCCAAGACAGTCGCATCAAACTGACCATCGATCTGGATGTGCCGGGCCGACAGGTGGGGGACATCATGCTCAAATGGTCGGACAACTCGGTTCCCTTGGGGTATCACCCCGTTCCGATCCTGAGCCTGAAAGGGCAGCCCGGAGCGACCGTGTTGATCATCGGTGGCACCCACGGAGACGAATTCGAGGGGCCTGCGGCAATCATGAGGATCGCATCGCAATTAAATCCAAGCGACCTGAAGGGGCAGATCATCCTCATTCCTGGTTTGAGCGGTCCTGCGTTTCAGGCTTCGGCTCGGGTGTCACCGCTGGACGGGCAAAACCTTAACCGGGCATTTCCTGGCGACCCGAATGGCGGCCCAACTGCCATGCTGGCGCACTATGTCGAAACCGTTCTTATGCCACGATGCGACACAGTAATTGACCTTCATTCAGGTGGTAAGGCATCTGTCTTTGAACCATGCACGCTCCCCTCTCGCACGGCGGACCCGGACCTCACGAATTCAAATATCCGGATGGCGCGGGCCTTTGGTTTGCCGCTGATTTGGCTGTTGGGTGATCAAAACGATAATCGCTCGGTCAACGCGGCGGCGGCACGTGTGGGCGTACCAATGATCGCGGCAGAACTGGGTGGTGGTGGTGCCGTTGATCCGCGGATCACGGACCTAGCCGAACAAGGTTTGCTGAATTGCCTCGCAGAATTGGACATAGTCGACAAGACTGCGCCTGCGCATTGCGCCGCACGCACCGTAGAGATTACCTCCCCACATCATTCCGTCTATGCGCCGTTCGACGGGCTTTTTGACCGGCGTGTATGTGCGGGGCAATCAGTTGTCGCCGGGGATCCGGCTGGTGAGCTCCATTTTCCCAATGAACCTGAACGCGTCTCGATGCCCCTTCGGTTTCCGCATGCCGGTATTGTTCTGGCGCATGGAAACCGAGGACTGGTGAAGCGCGGCGATCTGCTCGCCCTGGTGGCTCAAGATATTGCCGAGGACCTCGAATGAAGACTTTTGGCCCCTTTATTTCTGGCAAATCGATAAATTGGGAGGGGGACACCTTACCCAGTATCGATCCTGCAAACGGAGAGCCTTGGTGTTTGGTTGCGCGTTGCGGAACAAATGAGGCCGATCTTGCCATGCTGTCGGCGGATCAAGCTTTTCGGACCGGCCCCTGGGCGGAATCAGACGCCAATGTCCGTGGAGACATTCTGGACCAGTTGGCCGACGCGCTCTCGGATCGATGGCAGGATCTGGTTGAAGCCGAGGTTCGCGACAACGGCAAACGAATAGCCGAAGTAAGAGGGCAATTCGCCGGGTTGCACAGTTGGTACCGTCATTTTGCAAACGAGGCGCGCAAAATTGGTGTGCGACAACAGGCCAACGCAATCTCTGGTGTCACAAGTGCCAACCACCCCATGCCATACGGTGTCGTGGTCGCGATCACGCCATGGAACTCGCCTTTGATGATACTGGCCTGGAAACTGGCCCCCGCGTTGGCGGCTGGTAATACTGTTGTGGTCAAACCTTCCGAGATGGCTTCCGCCTCGACGCTAGAGTTCGCCCGTCTGGCTCATGAAGCAGGGGTACCAGCAGGAGTGTTCAACGTCGTCACCGGGTTGGGCCATGAGGTCGGCGAGGCACTGGTCCGCCACCCATTGGCACGCAAGGTCACGTTTACCGGATCCGATTTCGGAGGCCGTAAAGTAGCAGAAGCCGCCGCGAGTGGCGTGGTTCCGACAACAATGGAACTGGGCGGCAAGTCCGCTCAGGTCGTCTTTGCCGACGCGGATTTGGAAAATACGGTCAATGGCGTGCTATCCGGCATCTTCCTGTCCAATGGGCAAACCTGCGTTGCTGGATCCCGCCTGATTGTCGAAGCCAGCGCCAAGGAAAGTGTGACCAATCGCCTTCTTGAGCGAGCGAAAGCGTTGAAGATTGGCGATCCGATGGATCCCAACACACAAGTTGCCCCGCTAGCGAACGAGCCGCATCTGCGCAAAGTCACGGCCATGATTAAGCAGGCAAAAGCGGAAGGCGCCAATTGTCTTTTGGACGGACTGGCCACCGTTGCCGATCAATCCGGTTTCTACGTTGGACCAACGGTGTTTGACGGGGTCACCGTGGACATGCAGCTTTGGCGGGAAGAGGTCTTTGGCCCGGTCCTTGCAATCACGACCTTTGAAACCGAAGCTGAGGCGTTAATGCTGGCCAATGACAGCGACTACGGTCTAGCTGGGGGCGTTTGGACCTCGGACCCGGACAAGGGCGCGCGGGTTGCCCGGGCCATCGACAGCGGAACCGTCTATATCAATCACTATCGAAGCGTCGATCCGGGTGTTCCAATTGGCGGTGTCAAGCTTTCGGGCTATGGCCGCGAATTGGGCCCAGACGCGATCAACGATTTTTTGCAATCCAAATCCATCTGGACCGGCACGGCGCCGGTGCCAGACCCATTCCCGTGAAGGGCCAGCATATTCGAGACGTAGGGAGGACATGATGAACGACCACTTCAAAGCCCCGGAAGGTAACTTTCGCGGTCATGACAAGCAAGAAGTCTGGAGCCAGAAGCCGGACCCGGAATTAACCGAAGTTGGCCCTGGCACCCCATGCGGTGAATATTTGCGCCGCTTCTGGATGCCTGTTGCCATGACGGATCAAGTGGGTGATCTGCCTTATCGCTTGCGCATTCTCGGCGAAGATCTGGTGCTCTTTCGCGAAACGGGCGAGGGCAAGCTGGGTCTGACTCACCTCCACTGTTGTCACCGGAACATGAGCCTTGAATTCGGGATCATCGAGGAAGGCGGCATTCGGTGCTCATATCATGGCTGGAAATATGGGCTGGACGGCACGATTCTAGAAACCCCATGCGAACCGCCCGCGTCTCAGGTCAAGAAAAAGGCCTGTCTCGGCGCTTATCCCGTCATCGAATACAAAGGGCTGGCCTTTGCCTATTTGGGACCGCGCGACGAACAACCTCCGTTTCCGTTTATGGACACGTTTGATGACGAGGGCGACGAATTGGTGCCCTATCTCATCAAGTCTCCCTGCAATTGGTTGCAGGTGATGGAAAACGCTTGGGATCCATTTCATGTCGTCTACCTACACACACTGGCCGTACGCAGTCAGTTCATCGATGCTTTTGCCGAAATGCCGATGATCGAATTCCATGACAGCGCCACAGGGGACTTTTACACCAACGTTCGAAGGGTGGATGATATCGTATGGGTCCGTATTCACGATCATATGCTGCCCTCATTCACTCAAAATGGCGGGCATTTCCCTGTGCCTGACGGCTCACGTTACTTCGGGCGTGGGGGCTTGAGCCGCTGGATCACACCGATTGATGATACCAACACAATGGTCATCGCCTGGCGGCATTTCCGAGATCCATCTTTCAATGATGATCCCAAAGGTTTGACCGATCGGGATCAAGTTGGATACGGCAAAACCGATTTCTATGGGCAAGATCCGGATCGCCCCTATGAAATGCGCCAACGCGACCCTGGTGATTATGACGCTTGGGTCAGTCAAGGCCCAAAGAATGTTCATTCACGCGAAAACCTCTCTTTCACTGACCGAGGCGTGGCAAAGGCACGGCGCCTCTTGCGCAACGCCATTCGTGCCCTTCAAAAAGGTGAACGCCCACCACAGCCCACGGACAGCTTTCCAGACCGTGAAATCCCGACCTATGCGGGCGACACCATGCTGCGCATACCGCTTCAGGAAGGTCGGGACGATGGTGCCGTACTCAAGGAAATTTCACACCAGGTGGCCGAAATCTACAAGTCCGGCGATCACCTGACCGGAAACGAACGGCGCGACTATATCGTAAACGCGCTGAAAGAGTACGAGGCAAGCTGGGCATGACGAACGTATCACCTGATTTCAGAACTTCCGCCTCCCCTGTGCAGTTCTCCCATGGAGTTTTTGGCAAACATAGGCAGGGAGAAGAGCTCAAATGAACCGCATTCCACACAATCCGGGCCGCGTGGATTGGTCAGGCGAGAACCCCGGGATTTATTTGAAGAAAGACCCCGGGCAGGACCAATATGACACCTTGGCGTTGTTTTTTCGGGTGGTGCTGTCACCCTTTGGTCGAGGTCACGCCGCCATTGTTCTGGGCGCTCCAAATGAGGCGCGCGGATGGCCCGACGTCCCGAACTTCATCATGACCGATAATCAGCGCATGATGCGCTGGATCGTCGATGGCTGGGTCACGAAGATGCCCACCTTCGTCGGCAAGGCCGGACTTGATGCGATGAGTTGGCTGGATTGCGACAGTGTCGAAAAACGACCCGGTGATTTGAAAGCGCGTTACTCGGAAACCCTGCGTGGGTCCGGAGTGACGTTGGATATGATCTGGCACGACATGGGGCCACCTTTGCCGGTCGAGGTGACCAAGGAGAACTCGGCCACCAAGGAGCACGAAATGTATTCCGTGTTTCTTGAGGCGAAACAAGCGCAGGTCGTGATCAATGGCACCCCCTGCCCGGCCAAGTCGCCGATCGACAGTTTTTTGGCCGAACCATGTCGACCGCATTCCTGGCGTTTTCCGAAACCTGGGTCACCCCGCAGGAGGATCTCTGATGCCTTTGAACGAACCGATTACCCCCGGCGTCGTGGATTGGACCGGCGAAAACCCCGGCATCCTGCTAAAAGATGACGCGGGAAACTTCTCGGCCATGGCTCTTTTTTTAGGGTCGCTTGGTCGCCCGTTGGCCAGGGACAGGTGCTGTTGCTTTATGGGACACCGGATGCAGTTGAGGGACCGGCTCACGCCCCAAATGTGATCTTGTCCGACAACCCCGATCTGACTGCCTTTCTGAAGCAGAACTTCATCTCAAAACTGGCAGCGTTTGCTGGAGCGCCTGCCTTTGCCACACTCCCCGAAGTTGGCATTCAGGCCGTGCGGAGTTCCGGCGACCCGATGAGTCACCGATATTCTGAAACCATTTCGGGAGCCCAGTTGACAGTTGAACTGATCTGGGAAGGGTTCGAGCCGCCACGGGCTTTGGAATTATCACCGCACGAGGTCGCTTCAGGAGAACAGAATATGTTCTCTTTGTTGGTACCGGCCCATTCGGCGCAGATCATGGTGAACGGGCGGGCGCTTCCCGGGCAATTGGGTACGCGCGTTCAGGCTGGTTATGAAACCACCACCGCCTTTCTGTATTTTTCGGAAACCTGGATCATCCCACCGGAGGACACATGACACTGCACCCCGCCGATCAGTTGGCCTTTGACAAGGCGATGGTCACACAGCCGGTCTGGAACCGGTTCAATACTGCTTCAGATGCCGTCGGGTTGGATGACAATGTCTTGTTGCACGCCGGGCCAGCGTTTGCCGAAACAGACCATATCACCGCGCCGATTCTGAACTCCGCCTGTGTCGCCGCCGTATGGGAAGGATTGGCGCAAGATTTCGATCAGGCCGAAGCCATGATAATGGCAGGCGAGATCGTACTCAAACCAGCTCAGGATCATGACATCGTCACACCTTTGGCTGCAGTGGTGTCGGCGCATATGCCGCTGCACACGATCTATGACGCTTGGCGGGGGCAACAACGTGTTTTCACGCCAATAAACGCCGGATCTCGCCCTGCCATGCGGCTGGGTCTCAGATCCCAAGCTGTTTTGGACCACATCCGATGGCTCAACACCCGCTTTCTGGATGTGCTTGAGAATGGTCTGGCCGAAGGGATGGCATTGGTTCCCCTGGCCGTTGTTGGCCTGATGGGAGGAGACGATTGCCATGGTCGGACACCCGTTTCAGGGGCCGCACTGGTCGCAGAAATCAAGGATCGCACACCAGGGGGGATCAGCGACGAGGACGTGCTGGAGTTCATGACGACCTCTCCGTCCCTCTTTTTGAACCTTTGGATGGCGGCAACAAAGTGCATGATGAAACTGGCCGAAGGGATCGACGGCTCCAGTTTTGTGACAGCAGCGGGTGGAAATGGCCGCGACGTCGGAATTCAGATTTCGGGCCTTCCAGGTAAGTGGTTCACCATTCCAGCGACCCCGCCAAAAGGAAAGTTCGATGTAGATTTACCCGCGGATCGCGCTCTGGGTGCCATCGGAGACAGCGCCGTCGTCGAAGCCTTTGGTTTGGGAGCCATGGCGATTGAACTCAGCCCAGAACAAAAGAAGGGGCTTGGAGACTATCTACCTGACAACGCCAAAGCGCGCACTTCTGGCCTGTCGGTTGGGGCGCACCCCTATTTCAGAGCACTGGATGTTCGACTTGGCAGCACCGCCCGCGGTGCAGTGGCCCAAGGGGCTGGGCCCGTCATAAGTTTGGGCATTTTGGATCGCCTGGGTGAAGCAGGCCGTTTGGGTGGAGGCATCTACGATATGCCTGTTGACCCGTTTACGGCCGCTGTGGCTGAACTTACGGCATGACCGATCTGACCCAACTTTGCACCCATGAACTAGCAAGTGGCATCCGTGCTGGCGACATGACGCCGTCCCAGGTGATGGCCGCACACCTGGATCGCATTACTCAACGAGAACCGGAGATCGGGGCCTTTCAATGCCTCGACCCGGACAAAGCCATGGAGCGGGCCCAAGCCGCCGACACTCTCCCCTTCGGCGGGCCGCTCCATGGTGTCCCCTTTGTAATCAAGGACATAATTGACACAAAAGACATGCCAACGGGTTGGGGCAGCTCTCTTTATGAAAACCGAGTACCGGAACACTCTGCCACTTGTGTTAACCAACTGATTTCCGCTGGTGCCATTCCCATTGGCAAGACCGTGACAACCGAGTTTGCTTACTTTCGCCCGGGAAAGACGGCAAATCCATGCAACACCGCACATACTCCGGGTGGTTCTTCGTCCGGATCTGCTGCAGCAGTCGCAGATTTTATGGCCCCTTTCGGATTAGGCTCGCAAACGGCAGCTTCCCTGATCCGCCCCGCAGCCTATTGCGGTGTCGCCGCGTTCAAACCAACGATCGGTGCTTATGACCTGCAAGGTGTTATGGAGCTGTCAGAAAGCCTTGATACTCTTGGTCTGCTAGCCCGTGACCCACGCGATCTTGTTTTGCTGGATGCCGTACTTCGCGACGTTGAACCTCCTGCTGAGCCTGACTTTGACGAAGCCAAACCGCGGATTAGCCTGATGCGCGGACCACATTGGCAAGATGGCAGCGTCGACATGCGGGATATCTGCACCCGGGCGCTTGCCGCAATAGCCAAGGCAGGCGGGGAAACTGGTGAAATCACTCATCCGGATGTTTTCAAAGACCTGACACAAGCCCACATAGCAGTGATGGGATATGAAACCGCCCGTACCCGCGCTGCCGAAGCTGCCATTGGCCCACCTGTGATCAGCCAGCAGTTTTGCGACCTGGTCATCGCAGGGCGCGCTGTCAGCGACACCGACTACCGGGCTGCGCTCAATGTCCGGGACCGGGCCAATGCAATACTTGACCATCTGTTTCGCGACACGGATGCACTGCTTGTTCCATCCGCCCCCGGTCCGGCACCCCACGGACTCGACGCCACCGGCGATCCGCTCTTTTCGCGCATGTGGAACTTGCTGCAATTGCCGTGTGTCGCTCTGCCTTTTGGCCACACTCAGGAAAACTTGCCTCTTGGCTTTCAATTGATCGGACCACGGGGTCAAGACGCCCGTCTTCTCGACATCGCTTGCTGGGTTTTTAAGCAATTGGCCGTTTCCGGCTGACCTGGACCTGCGAATTCGGTTTCATTCTCCTGAGACCCTCAGCTATGAATGCGGCATGACCTGATTGCCAACACTGGTACCGGAGGCCGCCGTCAATGAAATCTGATATCCTGGATCTGTCGCGTCAAAACAATATCGGCGGTCTGAGCCCATGGTTCGACGCCCAGCTTGACGCGCGCATTGCAAGTGGCGCTTTCGCCCCACAAGATGTCTTGCACTCGGATATGAATCGTATCCTCGCCGACTTGGCGGCCTATCGAGTTCAAAACGGCATAGGCACAGCAGTCATCGGCATGTCCGGTGGTGTCGATAGTGCCCTGACGGCTGCGCTTTTCAAAGCGGCAGGATGGCGCGTTGTGGGGCACACCATGCCAATTGAGCAGAACCCCGAAGAAACCGAACGTGGCCAAGAGGCCTGCGTCGCACTTGGCATCGAACATCAGAACATCGACCTAACCCCACAGTTCCATTCAATGGTTGAGGGGTTGACCAAGCTGGACTCGGCCCTTTCCAACGGTGACGACGCAGGCTTGCGCATTCGACGCGGAAATATTCGGGCGCGGCTACGGATGATCACGCTATACGATCAAGCGCATCGCTATGGCGGAATCGTTGCCAGCACCGACAACTTCTCTGAATTGGCCGCCGGTTTCTGGACTCTGAATGGCGACGTGGGTGACGTAGCCCCAATCCAGTCGCTATTGAAATCGTGGGAAGTGCCATGGATGGCCCGCGCAATCGGCGTACCTGAAAAAACCTGGCGTGCAACCCCAACGGACGGTTTAGGCATCAGCGCGGGTGATGAATCACAACTTGGGGTCAGTTATCTGCAATGGGACCTCATGGTCCTGGCAACGGCTGACGCGTTGTCCACCCAACCGGACCTGACCCTCGATACTTTGCCTGAAGCCCTGGGATTTGGTCACGACACCGAGGGCAGCAGGGCGCTGGATTGTGTCGCTGGACGCCTGGGCCGGACCTGGTACAAAAGAGCAGGAACATTTAACCTCTCCCATCCACGAGAGGCCCGATATGACTCGCTAAGTCGGATCGACAGACACTTGTTTCTTCCCGATCTTCTGAAATAGAGGCTGCGCCTCATCGCACAACAAATTCCGCATGCAGGGCACCCGCGGCTTTGATGGTTTTTAGAATGTCGATCATGTCCCGTGGTGAGACACCCAACGCGTTCAATCCGGCGACAACCTGAGTCAACGATGTGCCCTCAGGGACTTCGGCCAAGGCGATACCTTCGTCCTCTTCGATCTCGGCATTTGTTCTGGGCACGACAACGGTGTCTCCGTCGGCAAAGGGGTTGGGTTGAACAACCAGAGGTGCCTCTTCCACGCGAAGCGTAAGATTGCCTTGAGACACCGCCACGCGTGAAATGCGAACGTCATCTCCCATTACAATCGTTCCCGAGCGTTGATCGACCACAACACGGGCTTTGCGCTCAGGCTCCACCAGAATGTTCTCAATGCGACCAATGGCATGAGCCGTCGAAGCCGATCGCGTAGCAGAAATGTCGATCTCCACAGTACCGGAGTCTCGCATTAAGGCGACGCGTCTGTTGAATGTCCTGTTTATTGCTGTTTCGATCCGTTCCGCGGTCGTGAAATCCGGCTCTCTCAATGCTAGTCGCATCTGGGTAAGCGAGCCCAGTTCGAAATCAATCTCTCTTTCCACCCTTGCACCGGATGGGATCACGCCCGAAGTTGGAACACCCCTCACCACGCTGGCCGCCTCTCCTTCTGCAACGGCACCACCTGCCAGCACAGTCCCCTGCGCCACAGCATAGATCTGTCCATCGGCAGCGTTCAACGGGGTCATGATCAAGGTGCCACCTAACAAGCTTTTGGAATCTCCGATCGCTGAAACAGTCACATCGATCTGACTTCCGACCCGAGAAAAAGGTGGTAAATCTGCCGTAACAAATACTGCCGCAACATTCTTTGGGCGGAATTGTTCACCTGTCACATTTACCCCAAGGCGTTCCAGAATATTGCTCATGATCTCTTCGGTGAACGGTGCATTGCGCAGGCCGTCCCCCGTACCGTTCAAACCGACCACAAGCCCGTAACCGACAAGATCATTGCCTCGAACACCATCAAAATCGACAAGGTCTTTCAAGCGAATTGCACCCGCTGACACCATCGCCGGAAACAGTAGTAGAAGGAGGATACAGAACAGTTTTCTCATCTCAGAAAATTCACCAATGTCAAAGAAGATGTCCTTGCGGTCACCGTGTAAAGGTTTTGTAATTGCGATTGCACACTCTGAAGTCGCACGGAAACATCAAAAGGGTCGGCCCCGATCAATTCCTCACGCGCAAATTCCAAACTGGTTTTTACGGCCGAATTACGGGCTTCGGCTTTGCCAATTCGATCCTCGACGTACCCTAGGTTGGCGCGTAACCCGACGATGTCGTCTTTTGAATTCGTCAATCCAGAACCTGCCAACTTCAACAACTCGGTCCGCTCGGCTTGATCCAGCGACAGGGCGGGGTCTGTTGCCAAGGCCGCCAGGGCGGTATTCTTGAGAACGTCATGAATGACAGGGTTATCCGCCCGCAAGTCGATGGAAACATGATCATTCTTGCCCACTTGGAATGCAGCAAGCGACTGGTCAGAGCCCTGATAAATCGTCGTATTGAAACCAGCCGGATCAGCAAACCAATCAGTAGCAGCTTGAACTACGTCGATCGCCGTCGTGCCAGGGCCAACGACTGTTCGGAGTTCCTGGAGGATCGTTTCTGCCGATCGCAAAGACACCTGATCAGTTGCCACTCCGGAAAACAGGCTTCTTCCTGCGACGGATTGATTGATGGCCCCTATCATTGCCTTCAGTTCGCTCTCAGCTTGCAGGCTCGCCTGTTCTCTATTGATTTGCTGTCCGAAATTTCCGATGGCTACAAGACTTTGCGTCAGATCTGCGACGCGGTTGTCAAGGGTTTCAAGGCTGCGCTGCATGGTTGCAGCGAACACCCCGGTTTCGGAAGCTGTAACGGATAGCGCCTCGTTTAGCCCAAGATTGTGATGAACGTCCGCAAGATGCGAATACTCTCCATTCAAGTGGGACGACACATCTGAAACGTGCCCGCTTGCAAGCTCTTGCGTCAATTCCGTAATTTCAGATCGGATCTGAGAGCTTCGGTTTCGAAGAACCAAGTGTTGAGCAAGATCGCCTATTGATGAAATACTCATGACCTACAACCTCAGCAACGTGTCCATAAGTTCCTCCACAACCTCGATGACGCGAGCATTGGCGGCATAAGACTGCTCGACTAGAATGAGGTTTTGTATCTCAGCGTCAGTATCCACACCGTTGGCCTGCTCGATCCTGGTCGCTTCGCTTTTGTTGGCGGAGGCAAAACTCAGACTTCTGGTTGAGGTTGCATTGTCGAGCGCAACTTTTGACAACAGACCTGAACTTACGCCTGCGGCAGTCAAATCACCTGTTCCAAACCGCGTGTCGGCTTGAACCCGACTTTCGGACATAACATTCCCAAAGTCCCGAAGTAGCCGTGAATCTCCGGGGTCACCTGGGGTCAGCGCACCCAGACCTGCCCGCAATTTCCAAGAGTCGCCACCCGCGTTCGAGTCGACAGCCGCATTGACTTCAATTCGGCCTGCCAATCCCGCAGGCGCCGCAACCGAGAACCGGTTTCCCTCATCCGTAAAGAGACCAGGCTGGCCTGCGGCAACCGTGCTGTCCAGCCCAGGTGTTTCGAAACGTTCGATCAAATCCCGAGCCACCGCGTCCAAATCCTCTTGCGCCTGAACAGAAAGAACGTCACGAATCTCAAATTCTGCAGCAAGACTTCCACCGCGGATGGCAGATGTCGAACCCTGGGTGGAAACCGGGACACCATTGATTTCCAGACCAGACAACAAGCCATTTTGAACCGTCATATGCGGTTTCGTTTGCCCCGTAAGTCCGAACTCAAGAACGGCGGCTTTCCCATCCAGCAAAACCGCGCCGCCGTCCGTGAAAAGTGCCACTTTGTCGTTACTTCTTTGCGCGATGTTGATCGGGACAATCGCGTTGATCTCATCAATTACCTTTTGTCTTTGATCCAACAAGGAATTGATGTCGCCTCCAGAACCACCGACAGACTGGATTTTCTGGTTCAAATCCTCAACCATCCGTAAAGAACTGTTCAATCGGTCAACCTGGGTTGAAATACTTTGATCAGCAGATGATCTTGAAATCCTAAGTTGTTCAGATGCCTCTGATAGAGACCCTGCGAGATCCTTGGCACCCGCGACGGCCAAATCCAACCGGATAGTAGAATCGGGTAAGCTTGCCGCTTGCAACAAAGCACTTTCGAAATCGGCCAATCTGGATGTTATTGAATAAGGGTCTTCGGTTGTTCCAACGGCCCCCTCTAACCCGGAATGAAAACGTGCGATTGCCTTTTCATACCCAAAGGCCGCGTCCGCTGTGCGCCGGTTGGACGTGAGTATCGGATCCGTGTGGCGATTGACGCCTACGACACGAACCCCATTGCCGCTCAACCCATTGGCGGTAACCTCCAAAGATCGACGCGCATAGCCAGGTGTGAGCGCGTTGGCGATATTGTTGGATACAACACCTGAAGCCCGGCTGGCGGCTGACAATCCGGTAAGCGCGTTATTGAGCGCCGAAGAAATGGACATTGGAGACCTCCATCATTCAATGGTTTCTGACGTCGCTTAGCGCTTGATGTTGGTCGTCTCTTGCAACATCTCATCCACGGTTTGGATGACCTTTGCGCTAGACGAATAAGCCCGTTGGGTCTGAATCATTGCAGTCAATTCGCCCGCGACATCCGTGGTTGATTCTTCACGCGCAAACGACGCGATGTCTCCCGTTGGTCCATCACCCGCATTCCACAGGAAAAACGTTCCGCTGTCGCGAGACGGCTCATAGGTTTGGCTGTCCAGTGCGACCAGTCCATTTGGGTTCGGTAAATCAACCAGAGGGATCTGGAATACCTTTCTGCTGGCGCCCGAATCGAAGAACGCATGCACGAACCCATTTTCATCAACCTCTACCCGCGTCATGGCCCCAACGGCAGATCCATCCTTTGTAATAGATACAGGCGCAAACGTATCCGAAAGCTGAGTTACTCCGTTGGGATCATTCAGTCTGCCGATATTAATCTCCATTGGACCCCCGGCAACATTGACAACCATGGAGCCTGTCGCCGGATCATACGCCCCTCCAGTAGTGGCCGCGACACCGGCCAGGGTTCCGCCCTGGGTTCGGCTATCGTCAAAATCCAGGGTGTATTCACCGACAATGGAACCGCCCGACGCGGTGTCACGCATTATCAAAGTCCATTGATTGCTTTCACCGGTTGCCGGAACAACCGGCACCAGTTCGATCTGCAAATTCTCCGACTTTCCGAGGTTGTCATAGTACTCAACTGAAAGCGGTTGAGTTTCTCCTGCCGAGCCTGCCTGCGTCGCTGTCGCGGGTAGATTCATACGGAGGTTCATTTCCGTCGTGGGCGACCCGGACAGCTGATTCACGCTCAATTGCACAGGGCGAAGACCATCCGAAGTATCCCGCGGAAGGTTGGGGATCGTCCCATCCGGGTTTGCACGCCACCCCATCAGAACAAGACCGGATTCGGTGACCAGATAGCCCTCGTCATTGGCGCGAAAGGAACCCGTGGTCGATAACAACATACCCGGATTACCATTGCCCGAAGCCACTTCGGAAAACTGAGCCACAGGAAGCATTCCGCGACCACGAACAGCCAGATCCGTGGCATTGGTCGTCGTGACCAAAGATCCACGCTGATCAATCATTCGCTGCGTCGTGGTGCGGACGCCGCCAGCAGAATAGTTTCCGCCGGACGTAGAGTTCACAAGTGAATGAAAATCAGTTTCAACCCGCTTGTAGCCAAAAGTCGAAGAGTTCGCGATGTTATCTGAAATCGACGCCAGTCGGCTGGCATTTGCGGTCAGTGCCGCAATACCTGCATTCAGCGAGGAGGAAATCGTCATGGACACGCCTTTCTACTGCATCAGTAAGTTCTCGATGCAACAGCTAGCGTAGGAGCACTTAACAGCGGGCTAACAACTAAAAACCAATCTATCTTGCTTTATTGTTCGCGTAAAAAAACGATCTCGATCCGATCGTTTCTTGCCCCCATCGGATTACTGTCCGCCAGTTCACGATCGGCGTGACCTGCCACGCGTTTGATACGGTCGGGCTCAATGCCGAATCCTTCGAACATTGTGCGGGTGCGCGTCGCCCTCTCAGTCGACATTTCCCACACTGGGTTATGCGCCAGAACTACAGGATGCGCTCGAATATGACCGCCTATCGCCATCCCGTTCGAAACCAGTGCGGAATGCCGGACGACCATTTTGGACAACTCTTTCATCAAAGGGGTCGGCCTATCTGAATTGTTCTCAAACAACGGTTCGTTCTCGGTTGAAAACAACTCCACGACCAGACCTTCGTCCGTTACCCTCGTTACAATGTGCTTAAGCGCCTTCTTACTGACCAGACTCTCTCCCCCACGGCCCATCAACGCTGCTTCCAGCGATTTGAACTCCTCGTGAAGGGCATTTTCCCCGCCCTGTTTATCAACACCGGTTGCACCACGTGACTTGTTTCCGTCGGACCGAAACCGATTGCTGGCCCCTGACCCGTTCATTGCCATGGTCTTTTCCGAGAACATGTTGTCCCCGCCAAAGGCACCGTTTCCACCGCCTGAAACAGGGTTCAACGGGATCGTCGGCGAAAAGTAGTCGGCCAGACCCTTTCGCTGTTTTTCGGTTGTTGCATTCAGCAGCCACATCAACATGAAAAAGGCCATCATCGCCGTCACGAAGTCCGCATATGCGACCTTCCAGGCTCCGCCATGGTGGCCACCGCCACCTATTACCTTTTTTCGTTTGATGATGACTGGCGCCGCATTGGTTTGCGCACCCATCTCCACCACCTATTCTTATCACCCGGGATCAGGGATATCAGGGCAGGCGTTAAGAGATGTCTAACAGGTAAAACTGTTGGTAATTTCGGGTCCCCGACCAACTTGGCAGGGGACCCTGAGTAAATCAGTTCGCGTCCAGTAGGACGTCGCCGAATTGATCTCGCAGTTTGTTTTTCAGTACTTTGCCAGTGCCGCCCAAGGGCAGTTCGTCGACGAAGATCACCCTATCTGGGACCTGCCAGGACGCGATCTTGCCGATGTAATGCGCCAGCAACGCGGCCTCGTCCAATTCCACACCTTCATGTTTGATCGCAATGATCACGGGGCGTTCATCCCATTTGGCGTGTTTGGCGGCGATGGCTGCGGCATTGGCCACGGCATCGTGCGAGATCGCAATATCTTCAAGCTCGACGGTCGAAATCCATTCTCCGCCGGACTTGATGATATCCTTGGAGCGGTCGCGGATAATCATGTAGCCGTCGCTGTCGATTGTGGCGACGTCGCCGGTGTCGAACCAGCCGTCATCGGTCAGCGCGGGACCATCAGCCTTGAAGTAGGTATCGACGATCCAATGGCCACGGATCTGCAGGTTGCCCTGGGTTTCGCCGTCCTCGGCCAGACGCGTGCCCTCATCATCGACCAGACGCAACTCAACGCCATAAGGCGGCCGTCCCTGACCTTCGCGGATCTTACCCTTTTCAGCATCCGACAGCCCCTCATGCTTTTGCAGGAGCTGGTTGAGCGTGCCCAGCGGACTGGTTTCGGTCATGCCCCAGGCATGGATCAGCTCGACGCCATAGCGGTCGCGGAAAGTTGGGATCATCACCGTGGGCAGGGCGGAGCCACCTACAACGGTACGTTGCAGGCTTTCGGCTTTGGACCCGGTGGATTCCAGCGCCGCCAGCAGGCTCATCCATATGGTCGGAACCCCAAGTGCGACGGTCACCCGCTCGCCATCGATCAGTTTTACCAGGCTTTCGCCATCCAGGTTCGGTCCCGGCAAGACGATTTTGCAGCCGATGGCGGCGGCGATGTAGGGCACACCCCAGGCGTTGGCATGGAACATCGGCACCACGGCCATCACCGTATCCTTGGCCGACAACGCCATGCCGTCCGGCTGGTTGCCCGCGATTGAATGCAGCACGGTGGTGCGGTGGGTGTACTGCACGCCCTTGGGGTTGCCGGTGGTTCCGGAGGTGTAACACAGGCTCGAGGGCAGATTTTCATCCAGCGCGGGCCATGTGACTTCGTCGGATTCAGCTTCGATCAGTTCGTCGTAAAACAGCAGCCCGTCGATCATCGCTGCGGCTTCATCATCGCGCGGCCCCATCAGCACCACATGCTTGAGCGTCTTCAAATGCTCGCCGAGTTTGGCCGCCACCGGCAGAAAGGTCCGGTCCAGGAACAGGATCTGATCTTCGGCGTGGTTTATGATGTAGATCAGCTGTTCCGGGAACAGGCGCGGGTTGATCGTGTGGCAGACCATGCCAGCACCAGCGACGCCGAAATAGATCTCCAGATGTCGCCGATTGTTCCAAGCGATCGTGGCACAGCGGTCACCGGTTTTTAGACCCAGCCTCGCCAAGGCGGCAGCCAGCTTGCGGGCGTTGGCCTCGACCTCGCCCCAGTTGCTGTGGATAACCTCGCCCGAGGTTTCTACGGACACCACGGTCGTATCGCCGTGGTATCGACCAGCGTGTTCGATCAGCGAGCTGATGGTCAGCGGCTGATGCATCATTTTGCCAAGCATTATGTCTCTCTCTTTACTCTGCAGCTTGTGAGGCAGCCTGCGCCGCGCGGATCATATCGGCGGCTTTTTCTGCAATCATGATTGTGGGGGCGTTGGTATTTCCGCCGATCAGCCGTGGCATGATCGAGGCATCTACAACGCGCAGCCCTTCGAGTCCGCGCACACGTAGTTCCGGGTCCACCACGGCCATCTCATCAACACCCATCTTGCAGGTGCCAACCGGGTGATAGATCGTATCCGCGCGCGAGCGGATGTGATCTTCAAGCTCGGCGTCCGAGGGTTCGTTGTCGATGAACATCTCGGATTTGATGTACCCTTTGAGTGGCGGCGTCTGCATCAGGTCGCGTGTCATGCGCGTGCCTTTCATTAGCACGGCCAGATCTTCGTCGTTGCTCAGGAACTTTGGATCGATCCGGGGGGCATCCATAGGGTCGGCCGAGTTCAACGTGACCTCGCCTCGCGTCTTGGGGCGCAGCACACAGACGTGGCAGCTGAAGCCGTGACCCAGATGCAGTTTGCGGGCATGATCATCGACAACCGAGATCACGAAATGCAACTGTACGTCGGGCCGGTCGAGGTTGGGGTCAGTCTTGAAGAACGCACCCCCTTCGGCAAAGGGCGTTGCCAACATGCCCGAGCCATCTTTGCGCCAGGCCGCCATATGTTTGAGCAGGCTGACAGAAGCTGACAGCCCGATCCCGAAGTTATCCTTGTCCGCCGTTTTGTAACCCAGCACGAAATCCAGGTGGTCTTGCAGGTTCTGACCTACGCCTGGCAATTCGTGCACCATTTGGATTCCGTGCGGTGTGATGTCTTGCGGTCGCCCAACGCCCGACAGTTGTAGCAGCTGCGGCGAGTTGAATGCGCCGCCGCACAGGATCACCTCTTTGTCTGCGCGCACCTCATGGTCGGCCTTGCCGCTGCGATAGGTGACGCCAGCGGCGCGCTTGCCCTCAAACACAATGCGTGTGGCGTGAGCGTCGGTGATGACGGTCAGATTGGGGCGATCCATGACCGGGTGTAGATAAGCCGCCGCTGTAGAACAGCGCTCACCCACCTTTTCCGGGTCGTGGAACTGCGTCACCTGATACAGGCCGATGCCTTCGTTGTCGCCGGTGTTGAAATCCTCGACCCGGCGGATCTGCATCGCCTCTCCGGCCTCGACAAAGGCCTGCGAGATTGGGCGGGGGGATTGCTGGTCAGAGACCTGTAGCGGACCGCCATCGCCATGCATGTCACTGGCGCCGTTTTGGTTGTTTTCCGCTTTCAGGAAATAGGGCAGTACGTCGTCCCAGGCCCAGCCGTTGCAGCCGAGATCAGCCCATTCGTCGTAGTCCTTTGAATGGCCGCGCACGTAAAGCATGGCATTGATCGCACTCGACCCACCAAGTGCCTTACCGCGCGGCTGATACCCTTGCCGCCCTTTCAGGCCTTCTTGGGGAACTGTTTCAAACGCCCAGTTGTTGATCTTGGGTTTACCGGGCAGCATTGCCACCACGGCGGCTGGTGCACGCACCAGAATACTGTCGCCGCGCCCGCTGCGGCCTCAAGCAGGCAGACGGTTGTGTTTGGATCTTCGCTCAGGCGTGCGGCCAGCGTCGATCCGCCGGACCCTCCTCCGACGATCACGTAATCATACGACATAGGTCTCTCCCCCTGTTGTCGTTGTATGGCGTCATGAAGCCCTGCAAGGGGTGGCGTTGTCCACTTTGACCGGGCGTCAGATCGAGTGACCGGCGGGTCTTGGCCGACGTGCCGTCGCAAGGTCCGTTTGTGTATCAACAGTTGAAGCGTGGACATGTTTCGGCAAGGGTTGCGACATTGCCCAAAGTCGAAACGAGAGATGACGTTGCCACATTCGCCCGCCCGCATTACCGCGCCACAATCCGACGATATCGCGTTTCTGGATTTCGGAACCACCTTTGTCCGACACGCAAGTGAACGGCCGGATCAGATCGCGGTTGTGGATGAGGTGGTGTCGCTGACCTGGCGTAGCTTTGATCACCATGCGCGCTGCGTGGCGGCAAAACTGCAACAAGAGGGCGTTGGTCCGGGCACGCCTGTGGCCGCCTTGGCCGACAATTCGGCGGCTTATCTGACGTTCTACGCGGGTGTGATCCTCGCAGGCGGTGCGATGGTACCTTTGCCGACCAGTGCCCAAGTTGATGTGTTGACCAAGATGTTGGGCGATTGCGGGGCACGGCTGCGGTTTGCCTCTGCCCGGCACAGCGAAATGGCTACCGCGCTCGGTTTTGCCGACGCGGTACTGGACCGCGACCTGTTCGATTGGGCCACTGGCGTGCCCTTGGAACACCCGGTAGCCGTCCCGCCAGAGAGTCTGTTCGATCTGATCTACAGCTCTGGCACGACCGGCACGCCCAAGGGGATCATTCACGATCACTTGTTTCGGGGACGACAGTTGATGCGGATGCCGGTCTTTGGATTGGATCAAGACTCGCGCTTGCTGATGTCGACACCGCTTTATTCCAACACGACACAGGTAGCGGTGTTACCGGTACTGGCGCGTGGGGGAACGGTTGTCAGCATGGCCAAATTCGACACATTGCAGTTTCTGGAACTGTCGCAGGCGCATGCGGTCACCCACGCCATGCTGGTGCCTGTGCAATACATGCGGCTGATGCGCGATCCGTCGTTTGATGATTATGACCTGTCGAGCTATCGCACCAAACTCTCAACCTCGGCGCCACTGCCTGCGCCGCTAATCCGGGACATATTGGATCGCTGGCCCGGCAAGCTGTTCGAGTTGTACGGCATGACCGAAGGCGGGATCAGCACCGTTCTGGATTGTGCCAGCTTCCCCGACAAGCTCGACACCGTGGGCCGTCCGGTTCAGGGCTGCGACGCGCGGATCATTGACGACAATGGCAACGAACTGTCGTCGGGAGAGTTCGGCGAAGTGGTCGGGCGCGCAGGCGCGATGATGCAGGGCTATCTGAATGCAGATGACAAGACGCGAGAGGCCACATGGCGTAGCCCTCAAGGCGAGGATTTCATCCGCACCGGCGACATGGGTCGGTTTGATACCGATGGGTTCCTGACGCTAATGGACCGAAAAAAGGACATGATCTTGTCGGGTGGCTTCAATATCTATGCCGCTGATCTGGAACGGGTGCTGCGCGATCATCCGGACGTGGCAGACGTTGCCGTGATCGCTATCCCGTCCGAGGAGTGGGGCGAAACGCCATTGGGCCTGGTCGTGCGCAGACCGGAAGGTCAGACAACAGGTGACGAAATCATGAACTGGGCCAACGCTCTGCTTGGCAAGACACAGCGCCTGTCACGGGTGGAGCTGCGCGATGACCTGCCGCGCAGTTCGATCGGTAAGATCCTGAAGCGCGAATTGCGCGCGCCCTATTGGGACCGCACTTGATTTTTACCGGGCATGTCGTTTTCAGCACAGACTTGACCCGTGGCGCCCGCATGATGTGCTCATGACTGGGATAATTCCAAAACGCATGGATCGCCGCGCGACGGGCGCGAACCTGGTGCCGCACTAAGGGCATCGGCCCATTTTCGCGACCCCACGATCCTGCTTTTTTGGAAGACAACATGACAGCAACAGACATGCTGCGCCTCGCCATCGATATTGGCGGTACATTTACAGACACAGTGCTTGTCGAAGGCGAAGAAACGATCTTGGCCTCGACCAAGACACTCACCACCCATCGCAACCCAGCTGACGGCGCAATGGAAGGCGCGGCGCGGGTGATGGCACAGTCGGGGCGGTCATTGACCGAGGTGACGGGTTTCATCCACGGCACCACCCTGGCCACCAATGCCCTGATCGAGAGGCGCGGGGCCGAAGTGGCAACGGTCACCACCGAAGGGTTCCGGGATATTCTCGAAATCGCCTATGAGCGGCGGTATTCGCAGTATGACATCAACCTGGAAAAGCCCGATCTGCTGGTGCCCCGCGAACGCGCTCTGACCGTGCGCGAGCGCATGTCCGCCGAAGGTGTGGTGCTGATCGAGCTGGAAGATGCTGCCGTGGACACTTTGTTGACCGACATCGACGCAAGCGGGGCCGAGGCTGTGGCGATCTGCCTGATGCATTCCTATGCCAACCCTGCGCACGAACGCCGGTTGCGCGATGTACTGGTCGAAAAACGCCCCAACCTGACCATTTCAATCTCATCCGACGTCAGCCCCGAGGCGCGCGAGTTTGACAGGCTCTGCACCACCGTGGCCAACGCCTATATCCAGCCACTGATGGAAAGTTACCTGAAGCGGTTTGTTGAACAGTTTCAGGCCGAAGGCGTGACCTGCCCGATCCTGATGATGACTGCAGGTGGAGGTATGTGCACGGTTGAAACAGCGGCGCGCTTTCCTGTCCGCCTGGTCGAAAGCGGCCCTGCCGGTGGCGCGATCCTGGCCGCACGGATCGCCGCACAGGCCGGAATTGATGAGGTGTTGTCGTTCGACGTGGGCGGCACCACAGCCAAGCTCTGCCTGATCGACAACGCCCGCCCCCAGACGTCTCGCCAATTCGAAATCGCCCGTGCAGCTCGTTTCATCAAGGGATCGGGCATGCCAGTACGCATTCCGGTGATCGAGATGATCGAAATCGGCGCGGGCGGTGGCTCCATCGCGGGGGTCGACCGATTGGGGCGCCTGACCGTCGGGCCCAAATCCGCGGGGTCCGAACCCGGACCTGTGGCCTTTGGCCGTGGCGGCACCGAGCCCACCGTGACCGACAGTGACATCACGCTTGGCTACATCGTACCCGATACCTTTGCCGAAGGACACATCAGCATCGATCCCGAGGCGTCAAATACGGCTCTAACAAGGGTGATTGGGGCCAAATTGAACACCGACGCCATGGGGGCAGCCGATGGGGTTAGCCGTATTGTGGATGAAAGCATGGCCAGCGCCGGGCGGATGCATGCGGTGGAATCTGGCAAGGATCTTAGCCCCCGCACCATGATCGCATTTGGTGGCAACGGCCCGTTGCATGCCACCCGCGTTGCCCGCTCGGCTGGTATCAGCCGCATCGTGATCCCACCCAACCCGGGTGTCGGATCAGCGGTTGGGTTCCTTTTCGCGCCAGTGAGCTTTGAGATCGTCCGGTCGCGGTATTCGCTGCTCGACACGCTGGACCTGGACGAGGTGAACGCCCTCTTTGACGAGATGATCGCCGAGGCCAAGGCAGTGGTCTCTCTGGGTGCCGGGAACCGCGCCACCGAAACCCGTTGCAGTGCGTTTATGCGCTACAACGGGCAAGGGCATGAGATTGGGATCGCGCTGCCGGATCGAGCGTTGAAAATGGGCGATATTCAGCCTCTAATAAGGGTTTTTGAGAAAGAGTATCGCAAACAATTCTCGCGCCCGGTGCCGGGGATGCAGATCGAAATCCTCAACTGGGCGGTACAGGTGGCGACGCCAGATGATGCCGTTCCAACAACGCCGAAGATGCCGGAACTGACAATGATGGAGCCAGGAGAGACGCACCCGATCCTGTGTGATGTTGAGGGCACCCGGAAAGAAGCCGCATTTGTTGCCCGAACAGATTTGCGACCTGGGCAAGGCGTTGCGGGCCCTGCCCTCATCACCGAGCCGCAGACCACAACGCTCGTTTCAGCCGATTTCTCAGCCCACGTGGATGCCATCGGCAACCTTGTCCTTATCCAAGACCAGAAAGGAGGCGCGGCATGACCCAGACCTCTACTGCCCGATTGCAAGTGATGTGGAACCGCCTGCTAGCCGTGGTCGAGGAGCAGGGTCAGACCTTGATCCGCGCCGCCTTCAGCCCGATTGTGCGCGAATGCGGCGACATATCCGCGGGGATTTTCGACGTGCACGGCCGGATGCTGGTACAGGCCGTGACCGGCACGCCCGGACACATCAACACGATGGCCGAGGCGGTGCTGCATCTGCGCGAGCGGTTCCCTGTTCAGGACATGAAACCCGGCGACATCTACATGACCAACGACCCCTGGCTGGCGTCGGGGCATTTGAACGATTTCCTGCTGATGATGCCCGCGTTCAAGGATGGCAAGGTGGTGGGCTTCACCTCCTGCACTTCACACCTTGTCGACCTGGGCGGTCTGGGCATGGGCCCCGAAGGCTCGGACATCTATGACGAGGGGCTGTTGATCCCCCCTGCAAGTTGGTCGACCAGGGTGAGCTGAACGCTCTGCTTATGGACATCGTCCGTGCCAATTCCCGCGAACCCATCGCCAACGAAGGCGACATCTATGCGCTGGTCGCCTGTTGTGAAGTGGGGGTGAACCGGCTCGTGGCCATGATGGAAGAGTTTAGAATTGACGATCTGGAAGAGCTTGGTAGTTACATCATCGACACCTCGCGACGTGGCACACTAGAGGCGATCGCCGAGGTGCCCAAAGGTGTCTACAAGAACGTCCTGCGGATGGACGGGTACGAGAACGAGTTGGAACTGCATGCCACTTTGACAGTCTCTAATAAGGGGATTCATGTGGATTTCACTGGCACTTCGGGATGTTCATCCAAGGGCATCAACGTGCCACTGAACTATGCCACGGCGTATACTGTCTTTGCCCTGCGCTGCATCGTCGGGCCGGATATCCCGAACAACGCCGGCTCGCTGGAGCCGTTTACTGTGGACGGGCCCAAGGGGTGTATTCTGAATGCTCAACGTCCCGTCCCGGTAGCCATGCGCCACACGCTGGGACAGGTGACACCGGATTTGGTGTTGGGCTGCCTGCATCAGGCGCTGCCGGATCAGGTGCCAGCCGAGGGTGCGTCCTGCATGTTCGACCTGCCTATGCGCCACGCGCCCGAAGTTGCTGCGAACGGCGGACGCGAGTTTGCCATCGAACCGGTTCATAACGGTGGCACCGGTGCGCGGCCACATGCGGATGGCCTGTCCGCAACCGCCTATCCGTCAGGCGTTTTTGGTTCGCAGGTTGAGATTACCGAGGCGGTCGCCCCGGTTGTCATGTGGCGACGAGAATTGCGGCCAGACTCGGGTGGCGCAGGAAAGTATCGTGGCGGCTTGGGGCAGCGGATCGAGATGAGCTCGTCCAACGGCGCACCCTTCATTGTATTCTTGTCTGTGGAAAGGCTGAAATTCCCGGCCTTGGGCCGCATGGGCGGCCAGCCCGGCGCGCCGGGGCGCATCCGGTTCCGGGACAAAGACAATGATCTGCCAGGTAAAGGAGAGTTGCGGGTCGAGCCCAGTGACTATCTGATCTTTGAAACGCCCGGGGAGGCGGTTTTGGTAACGCCGCTGAGCGCGACCCAGAGGCGTTGGCGCTGGATTTGAAACGTGGGCTTGTTAGCCAAGAGGGCGTCAAAATCTACGGGGGCACATCATGATCAAACCTGTCCCACATGTGGGCGCGATGGCCGCTTATGCTCTGGCCGACTTGGGTGGGGTCGATACGATCTCTCTGGCCCAAAACGAAAGCGCTTTTCCGGCTAGTCCAGCAGCTATCGCAGCCGGGCGAGCGGCGATGGCAGAGCTGCAGTCGTACCCTGACCCTGAATGGCCCGACTTGCGGGCTGCGATTGCAAAAATCCACGGATTAGACCCTGATATGATCCTCTGCGGAGCAGGGTCAATGGAGTTGATCGGTTGCTTGATCCGCGCTTATGCGGGTTCAGGCGATCGGGTTTTGGGAACCGATTATGGCTACGCCTTTGTCTCGTCGGCCTCGGCCCAGGTGCAGGCAGACTACGTCAAAGCGCGCGAACTTGATTTGACCGTATCCGTGGGTGACATCCTGGCTGCCGTAACGCCGCAGACACGGATCGTTTTTGTCTGCAATCCGGGCAACCCAACAGGCACCTTGATCAGCAATGCCCAAATCATCAGCCTGCGCGACGCGCTGCCTGGGGACATCATGCTGGTGGTGGATCAGGCCTATGCCGAGTTTTCGGATACACAAAACGATCCGTCTGAAATATTCGCGCTTGTAAATCGGGGTGACACGGTGGTGATGCGAACCTTGTCCAAGGCCTATGGTATGGCGGGCGCGCGTGCCGGTTGGGGTTATTTCCCGCCTGCGATTGCCGACGAGGTGCGCAAACTGCTCAACCCCAACAACATCTCGATTGCTTCGCAGGCAGCAGCTGCAGCCGCGATGCGCGATCAGGACCATATGCGGGATGTGGTCGCCAAGACTGCCGAAATCCGCGACCGCTTTGCTGATGACTGTAGAGCAATAGGACTGATGGTACCGCAAAGTCATACCAACTTTGTTCTGCTTCGCTTCACCTCTTCTGAACAGGCACAAGCAGCAGACGCCGCTTTGCGCTCCCAAAACCTATTGATGCGCGGCATGGGCGGATATGGCCTGTCGGATTGCCTGCGCGCGACTATTTGTGCGCCTCAGATCATGGACCGCGCACGCGATGTTCTAAAAGGAGTGCTGACATGACTGAAACCCGGACCGCGGCCAAGATTGGTGTGCTTGTCCCATTCACAAACACCAATTTAGAGCCTGATATGGAGCTGTTGCGCCCGCCAAATACAACGGTGCATTTCCAGCGTATGGGTGGCTATGACGTCGATGAAATCCCCGGCTTGGATCAGATGGCGGGGCTGGGGGCCTCTGACATCAGCTATGACCTGCGGATGATCTCGGGTGTGCGGCCCGATGTGGTTCTTTATGGCTGCACTTCAGCCACACTGACGCACGGGCCATCTTTTGATGCCGGTCTGGCCGCGCAAATCAAGGCGGGGTCGGGGGCGGTGTCGCTCACCGCTGCGGGGTCGCTGATCGCGGGGATCAAGGCTGTTGGTGCGGCCAAAGTGGGGTTCTCGTCGCCCTATATGGGAGAGATCAACGAGCAGGCGATGGCGTTCATGGCCGAGAATGGGATCGAAACGGTCAAATGCGCCGACGTGGGGCGTGAGTTGGGGAACTACGGACAAGGCGAACTCACCCCGGATGAGGTATTCGGTCTGGCTTGTCAGGCGGATCACCCCGATGCTCAGGCCATTGTGCTCAGCTGTACCGACATGCGCTCGGTCGAAGTGATTGAGCGGGTCGAGGCCCAGTTGGACAAACCAGTGGTGACGTCGAACCAGGCGATGATGTTCTGCCTCATGCAGGCTCTGAACCTGCCCCGCCACCATCGGTTACCGGGACGGTTGTTCGATCGACTTTGACGTCGTTGAATCGCCTCGGCAAGCAGGACTACGGTGTGCAAATGCGCAGCTTTCTCGCTCTCCCTCTCGCGGCTCAGACAAGATCGGTTCTGATCGACCTGCAGCGTAACCTGCGTGCCGGTCATCTTGTTGAGCCTCAGAATCTGCATGTGACCTTGGCGTTTCTGGATGACCAACCTGAGGCAGCACTGGAAGCGCTGCATGAAGAGCTGTCGCTGATCCGGGCCTCCACCTTTGATCTGAACCTGCGCGGGGTGGGTTGCTTTGGTGGGGATGCGCCACGGCTGGTTTTTGCGGATGTCCACTTGTCGGATGCCTTAAGGGCGCTGCATCGTGAGGTTTCCAAGGCCATTCGCCGGGCTGGGATCACCCTGAAGAAGCGTAAGTTTCATCCGCATGTGACTCTTGCGCGGTTAAAACCCCATGAAGCGCAATTAGTTGTCCCGTTCCTGAGCGCCGAGGGTGCGTTCACCCATGCTGCGGGTGTGGCCACGAGTTTTGCAATGTACGAATCTGTTTTGCGCCCTGAGGGGCCGACTTATTACCCTCTGGCTGAATACGAGTTGATCTGACACGACGTTGCAGGTTCGAAGGTAAGGAAAACATGACCCAAAAATACGCGTTTGACCGGATTTTGGGCAGGGCTTCCCCTTAAATTGTCATGAACGACATTCTATTTTACTTCCATCGCCAAAGGCCACCCAACACACAGGAGGAGAGCGCATGGAACAGTTTTTTGCCCCCATCAGCAACGAATACGTGTCCTATCTGGAGACGCTGGTAAATGATTACTTTTTTGTTATTGCTCTGGTCTATCTCGCGTTCGAGATGGTCCGCTACGCTATTAAGAAACAACTGAGCTGGACCTTGATCGGGGATACGATCACCAACTACCTCACTCTTGCGATGTTCATTGTGACTGCTGCATTAGTCGTCGGGTTGTTCTATGTCTCGACGTTCTTCTACGTCTATCAATTTGCGATATTTGACATCGAGACCACCTGGGTCACGGTGATCATCTGCGTAATCCTGGCCGATGTCACCTATTACTGGGAACATCGTTTCATGCACCGGGTGAACTTTGCCTGGGCCACGCATACGGTTCACCACAGCTCGCCCTTCTTCAATATCTCGGTCGCTTATCGATTTGGTCCTATGGACGGTATCTGGCCGCTGTTGTTTCACCTGCCACTGGCGCTCTTGGGCTTCCACCCCTTCGTGATCTTCTTTGCCGAGATCTTTGTGCAGGTCTATCAGACCATTCTTCACACCGAGGCGATCCGCAAGCTGCCCCGCCCGATCGAGGCGATCATGAACACGCCGTCGCATCACCGCGTGCACCATGGGTCGAACCCCGGTATCTGGACAAGAACTATGCCGGGATCTTCATCATCTGGGACCGCATGTTCGGCACCTTTGCGCGCGAAGACGAAAAAGTGGTCTACGGCCTTGTCACTCCTATCGAGAGCGTGAACCCCTTTGTTGCGTTCTTCCACGGTTTTTATCGTCTTGGGCGGGATGTCTGGAACATGCCGGGCTTCTTCAACAAGATCGGCGTTCTGATCCACCCACCGGGGTGGGAACCGAAGTCGAAACCCAAAACGCCAGCGGAATAAGGAGCCAGCGATATGCCATCAAATGCAATGCGATTGTTCGGCCTTGTGGCCACCACGGGGATATTCGTGGCCGGGGCCTGGTTGGCGCAAGAGGCGTCATCGCCCGAGACCCTGGCCGCCGTGATCGAAGCGGATCGAGAGTACTATGCAAGCCAGGGCAAAACGCCGCCCAGCCAAGTGCAGGTCAAAGGGCCTTTGTCTGTGACGCTTGAAGGGATTCGCAATTCCAAGGGCAAGGTGCTGGTCTTGGCCTATGACAATAAGACGGCCTATGAAAACTCGAACCCTGAAAAAGTCGCTGGTTTTATCGAGGCACCAGCCAAACAAGGATCAATGACGATCAAATTCCCCGAATTGCACAGCGGAGAATTCGCGGTTGTCGCCATTCATGATGAGAACGGGAACTACGACCTGGACTTCAGCGGCCTAACCCCGACCGAGGGTGTTGGGGTGTCCAATGCCTTTGGCTCGCAGGACAATCCAGGCTTTGATCGTGCCAAGGTCAAGGCGGGGCCGGTTGATGTGACTGTCTATTACTATTGAACGGTTGGGCGGGTGCTTAGGGTTCGCCCGCGCCGATCTCTTCCTTGCGTTTGGCGACATAGGCGTCCAACTCTTCCCGGATCGCGGGGTCCATTGCGGGCTCCTCATAGTCGCGCAGGGCTTGCTGCCAGATCTCCGTGGCACGTTCGGCAGCGTCTTTGGCGCCTGCGGCCTCCCAGTTTTCGTAGTTCTGCCAATCCGACAGGATCGGGCGATAAAATGCAGTCTCGTACCGTTCCATCGTGTGTTCGGCGCCAAAAAAATGCCCACCTGTGGGCACCGATTTGATTGCGTCAAAGCCCAGTTCAGCCTCATCAAACTTCATCGGTTTGAGGAACTCGATCATGTTCTGGATAATTTCCACATCCATGATGAATTTCTCATAGCTCACCGTCAAACCGCCTTCGAGCCATCCAGCGGCGTGATAGACGATGTTTGCACCACCCAGCACCGCGCCCCAGGTGGCCATCATCGTCTCATACGCTGCTTGCAGGTCCACCGCGTTCGAGGCGTTGGCGTTCGACGTGCGGTAAGGAATGCCATAGCGCCGCGCCAATTGACCGCCGACGATATTGGCCTTGGCATTCTCGGGCGTCCCGAACGCGGGCGCGCCCGAGCGCATATCGACGTTTGAGGTGAACGAGCCATACATGACCGGCGTGCCCGGCTGTACCAGCTGTGTCAGCACCACGCCAAACAGCGCCTCGGCGTTTTGCTGGGCCAATGCGGCGGGCAAGGTCACAGGGGTCATCGCCCCCATCAGCGTAAAGGGTGTCACGGTCACCGGCTGGCCGTATTCAGCCATAGCGATCAGCCCGTCACCCATGGCGTCATCGAAAAGACGGGGCGAGTTGACCGAGATGATGGTAATCACACCGGGATCATCGCGCATATCCTCAGGTCGTTGCCCACGCGTAATGGCCATCATGTTGATCCCGTCCATCGCCCGACCCCGGCCAATGGCAGTGCAGTGGAACGACAGATCCGAATAGACAAGGTTGGCCAGATAGGTGTCCAGATGGCGGTTGTTGGCAGGCATTTCGATGGGCGCCAACACCTGATTGCCGATCAGGTTCACGGCGTTGAAGTGATGCGCCAGTTTGATGAAGTTGCAATAGTCGGTGTAGTTCCCCTGCCGTCGCCCATTGATGCGATCGTGCACGTTGGGCGGTCCGGCGACCAGGCCAAAATTCACGTGGTTTCCGCCCATGATGATCCGTTTGGCGTGGTTGCGGGCAGTGAGCGTGAACTGTGACTGCACGGTTTTTAGCGCCTCGGCGACGATGCTTTCATCCATGCGGATCGTCTTGGTGCCACGGTCAACGATGGCACCTGCGCGCTCAAAGATGTCCATGACATTATCGCCCATCACGCGAATTCCCGCCTCGGACAGGATGCGCATGGACGTGGCGTGCAGCTGGTCCATTTGTTCAGGGTTCAGTAGCTCAAACGGCGGATAGTGGTTCTGAACCTGCTGCCAGGGAAGCTGCTCAATGCTGCCCCCTGCGCGCGCTGATTTTCCGCGGCGGCCGCCGCTTCTTCTGTCTCGTGCCATAGGGAATTACGCCTCCGGGGCGTCGTAAAGATGTTGTGTCAGGTCCGAAAGTTTGCTGTCGGGTCGGGTTAGGCCCAAGGCTGCATCGCGGATCGCGGCAGCGCGGGGTTCGCCCAACGAAGGGGTGGCGAATTCCATGAACTTGGCGATGACGTCATCCCGGCTCATCGGGGCCTCAGGGCCGCCACGGGCGTGGGTGTCACCGGAGTCCAGTACGCGGCCATCGGTGGTTGTGATCTGCACGTCAGCCCAACGGCCGACCGGGAAGCGGTTGCTGTGGTGTTCCGACTCGGCAATCGAGATACGCGACATCACGTCAATGACTGTCGCATCGCTCAGGCCCGCGCCCGAGATTTGTTCGACCCCGATCCGGCCATGCACGATCTGCGCTGCAACAGCGAAGGGTAGCGAATATTGCGCCTTCGACGTGTTGTCCGGCACCTCACGATACAGACAGGCAGCTTGGTGAAAACTGTTGACGTGTACCTGCTTGATGTCGTGGTGGGTAAGATCATGTCCCAACATGATCATCCGCGCCCCGTCGATGGCGGCATGGGCCCATCGGCAGATCGGATAGGGCTTTACGTATTGATGCTCCATCTGCCAGAACTGCCCCAGATCCTCCCAATGCTGTCGCACGTCCTCGGCCTCAACCGTGATCGCCGGAGCGCCGGTAAACCCCTGTTCTGCCAACACAATCGCCGACAGGCCGACCATCGCGCCCCAGCCCGAACCGTCGTGTAGCATCGTAGGGTTGGCGATCTCGCGCATCATCTGGCTGCGGGGGCCGTGGTATTCGGCAATGCCAAGAGCCTGACGCATCTGCGCGCGGGTCATCCCTTTGAGCCGCGCAGCCATCGCCACAACCCCAAGCGCGTTCCAAGCACCCGATGTGTGATAATCACTGACGGAGTCATGCAGCGAAAGACCGGCGCGGCCTGCAATCTCATAGCCGATGGTCACGGCGGTTAGCGCCTCGGGGCCTGAGATGTCCGGCGTCACCTCGGCCAGAGCGGCCAGCGTTGGAACAACCACAACTCCGATATGGCCTTTGGTGGGGTTATACCCATCATGCCCGTCCAGATTATCGGTTTGCGTTGCAGCAGCATAAGCGGCCCCTGCTATGCTGACTGGTCGCCCGTCGAACATCATTCGCGCTGTGACTGTTGGATCCGTGGATCCGTAAAGCAGGGCGGCAGTGTTCCGCGCGATCAACCCTGCCTCCATCGGGCCAGAACCGATGGTGATCCCCAGCGTGTCCAAAAGCATCAGGGCCGCTGCGTCTTGGGTGGTTTCGGACAAAGCGCCGGGGGACAAATTCAACGTGAAGTCAGCAATTCGGTCGAATGTTGCGGTCATAGGCGATCCTCCGAGCACGCGGATTGGGTTGGATCAAAGCTAGTGGGAAGATGCTCGGGCAACACGCAAAGAAGCATGGGGCAATGGGGTGGATAATTTCGCGCATCGCAACCGACGATTTGTCGCTTTTTTGCGACATTTGGCGACGCAGACAGGACAGTCGCGTACCAGCACTTTGCGCGATAGGGTGGGCACCATGAAAAACCTGCCCCATCTCACCTTCCTGCGCTCGTTCGAGGCCGCCGCTCGGCACCTGAGCTTCACCAGCGCGTCCGAAGAGCTGAACTGCACCCAATCCGCGGTGAGCAACCATGTCCGTTCACTGGAGGAATTCATTGGCCGTCCGCTGTTCGTGCGGTTGCCCCGGTCGCTGTCTTTGACCGAAGTGGGCGAGGCCTATCTGCCGTCGGTACGTCACGCTCTGCAAGAAATCGACACCGCGACCGAAAGCCTGATCTCGCAGAAACGCAAGCGCGAGGTGGTGGTGTCCTGCCCAACCAGCCTGGCATCGATGTGGTTGGCTGGCGTGTTGCGGGATTTCACCGCGGCGCACCCGGACGTGCAGGTCAAAGTACACGGCACGGTCTGGTCGGATGTGGATGAGGATGTTTCGGACATTTCGATCACTATGAATTACGCCGAAGACATCCCTCACGGCGCAGTGCAACTTTGGGCCGAGCGGCTGGTACTGGTCTGTGCACCAGGGTTCGAAGTTGAGGGCGAGCCGCTGTCACGACCCGAGCAGCTGCCACAAGCCCAGCGCATTCAGGTGTTGGGTCGGCCAGTCTATTGGGAGCTGGTGGCGAAACACTTTGATCTGCCACCCTTGGTGTCTGCAGGACAGCATCAGACAGATGTGTCCACCCTTGCCTTGGAATTGGCTGCCGAAGGGATGGGATGCGTTGCCTTGCCCCGCGCAGTTGTCCTGCCCTATCTCGAACGTGGCTTGGTGGTGGAGCCGATGGTGACCGAGATCGTCAACCCATGGATCTACTGCGTCAAGTTCAAGGATCGCACCCCTGCGCCTGCCGTCAAACTGTTCAAATCGTGGCTGCTGAATGCTGCAACACGGCTAGAATCGTAATCCCCGCTTCGGGAGCTCTCCCGCCCGTCGTCAGTTTTTCTTCCTAGAAAAACCTCCTCCCGTTGGGCCGGGCCTCGCTACGCTCGGCGCGTGGCATCTGGTGCCACTTGCAGAGATTTGAACGCAACGGTTGGTCAACGGTTGTTGTTCCTGCGAGTCCTTGGCCGCAAGCGCAACCGCGCCGGGCAAAGCCCGGCGCTCGGCCCAAGGCCGTTTGTGGTGCTGACGTAGTCAGGACCAAGCGGGCGCGGGAGAACCCCCGCCATTTAACCTCGTAACCGCTCTCCTTTGGGATCAAACGGGGGCTCGGCCAGTAAAACGGCCTTGTGCGGTTTGCCCAGGATAAACACCTCCAGCTCATCGCCCGGCTGCGCCACCTTCGGATCGGCATAGCCGATGGCCAGCGACTTGCCGACCGAGTAACCGTAAGCGCCCGAGGTCACGCGACCCACTGATTTGCCATCCTTGGTAAAGATCGGCTCGCCGCCCGAGGCATCGGCATCATGCACCGCCTCGACCTCAAACACCGACAGAACTTCACGCGGCGGATTGTCCCTGACCGCCAGATAGGAGTCTTTGTTCAGGAAGTCCTTGTCGAGCTTGATCAGCCGCTCCAGCGCTACCTCTTGCGGCCAGTATTCGGGGCTATATTCGCGCCCCCACGAGCCATAGCCCTTTTCGATCCGCAAACTGCCCAAAGCGCGCCCACCGACCGGGCCGCCGTTGAATTCGCGCGACCGTTCGACCAGGGCTGAGTAGAGCCGGACCTGATCCCCCTCGTCGCAGTGCAGCTCCCACCCCAGATCGCCGGTGAAAGAAACACGGATCGCCAGACAGGTCACACCCGCCACTTCGATTGTCGCAGAGCGCATGAAGCGGAAAGCCTCGTTCGAGAGGTCTGCGTTGGTCATCCGCTGCAGCATGTCACGCGCCCTGGGACCCGCAACGTTAAACCCTGCGATGCGGTTGGTGGCGACTTCGAACGTGGTCCTTTCGGGCAGCTCGATCATATTGAAAAAGCGTTGGTGATACCGCTCGGCCATGCCCGAGCCGACCATCATATATTCGTCTTCCGCCACTTTGGTGATGGTGAAATCCCCGGCGATGCCGCCGCGTACACCGATCAGCGGCGTCAAGCACGAACGGCCCACCTCAGACGGCACACGGTTGGCAACCAGCTTGTCCAGCCACTCTTGCGCGCCCGGCCCCTTGATCACGTAGTTGGCGAAGTTCGAGATGTCGATGACGCCCACGTTTTCGCGCAGCATTCGCACCTCTTCCCCCACAGGCGCCCACCAATTCTGGCGGGTGAAGCTGTTGGTATCGACAACGCCTGGCTTGTCGGCAAACCAAAGTGGATGCTCCCAGCCGCAGTTCATGCCAAACACCGCGCCCATCTCTTTCTGTAGTTCATAGGCGGGACGCACACGTGCGGGACGACCTGCGCTGCGCTCTTCGTTCGGGAAATGGATGGCAAAGCGGTGGGTGTATTGATCCTCGACCCGCGCCTTGGTGAACTTTTTGTCGGCCCAATCGCCAAAGCGTGCCAGATCCCAGGCAAACATGTCGTATTGCGGCTCACCTTCGATCATCCACTGTGCGGCCAAAAGGCCCAGACCACCCGATTGCGAAAATCCGGGGATGATCCCCCCGCACATGAAATAGTTCTTGAGTTCAGGCACCGGCCCCCAGAGCGCGTTTGAATCCGGCGACCAGATCATCGGGCCGTTGATCACCCGTTTCACACCAGCGGTGGCCGCGACCGGCACGCGTTCCGTGGCGCGGATGACGTTTTCCATGATCCGATCCAGGTCATCGGGGAAAAGGTCATGGGCAAAATCCAGCGGCGTGCCATTTTCGGCCCAGAATCTCATGTCCTTCTCATAAGCCCCAATCAGCAACCCATTACCTTCCTGACGGAAGTAATACTCGCCATCGCGATCCGCGATCGAAGGCAGTCGGCGGCCTAAATTGGCGACCTCATCAATGGTCTCGGTTACGAAATACTGGTGTTCGGTCGGCTGCAACGGCATCTCAAGCCCGGCCAGTGTCGCCACTTCACGCCCCCAAAGACCGGCAGCGTTCACCACCCATTGGGTGTGAATGTCACCCTTCTCGGTCCGCACGAGCCACGAGCCATCGGCTTGCTGCTC
This sequence comes from Falsiruegeria sp. JB4-1, assembly GCF_055693495.1. Lineage (NCBI taxonomy): Bacteria > Pseudomonadati > Pseudomonadota > Alphaproteobacteria > Rhodobacterales > Roseobacteraceae > Falsiruegeria > Falsiruegeria sp. JB4-1. The sequence continues at coordinate 408,498 of NZ_JBVFTZ010000001.1, read as the reverse complement.
GGTGCCGATCACCGGGCAGAAACGTTCGATCGTGGCGCCCATCTTGCGCGCGCCTAGCCGCATAGGCATGGGTCACGCCCGAGGGATCAACGTTGCCGCCATCGGGTTCATACATGATGCAGCGGATGTCATCGAATTGGGCCAGCGGGTGCAGTTCCTTGGCCTGCTCGCGGCTGACCTCGTGAAAATTCAACCCATAGAACCGCGCTTTGGCCTCTTGCAGGCGCAACTGGTGTTCACGCTCTTCGGTCTGCGCCAGATAGAGCGAGCCGGGCTGGAACACGCCACACCCCTGACCGGTTTCATGCTCCAGCTCTTTGTACAGGTTCATCGTATAATGCTGGATGCGGGTGATGTTGTTGTTGTCGTGCAGCCCGTGGATGTTGGCCGCCGCGTGCCATGTAGAGCCGGACGTCAGCTCGTCCCGTTCGATCAGAACGGAATCTGTCCAGCCGAGCTTGGCCAGGTGATAGAGGATGGAACAACCGGCAAGGCCGCCCCCGATTACAACGGCCTGAGCGTGGGTTTTCATCGGCTTTTGTCTCCGTCAATGCGCTGGAGGAGACGCTAGCCGGGACTGCGGCTCAACACCCGTCAAAAAATTGGGGGGCGAGCCACGGATTTCGTTGTGCGACCTGTTCCGGATTATCAGGGACGGTCCGATTTGGGTAATTGAACTACAGGCAATAGGAACGGTCATGTCGTAGACGACCCCAATCCCGACATTGTATTCGCGCGCGTCGCCACACACTGTATGTGAATGGTCGCCAGAATTATTGTTGATTGTAAACGCTTCAAAGCCTCGTAAGATGAGTGGCGTTCTTTGGAGAACCAAATGAAAAGCCTGCAGCTCATTTCACTTCTGGCGATCCTCGGTGCCCATGCCAATGCTGACGAGCACCGCATCGAAATCAACAATGTCTACCCACTGAACCAAGAGAACTTTGACCTTGGTAATCACATTTTTCACATGACGGACAACACAGGCGGCTTCGAAGTTGTTGAAGGCCCATTAGATGGTGGGCCCGCCAGATGTTTGGGTTCGGGTTTCGGATTCGAGGACGGTACAAACACGATCACGGGAATATGCGTATTTGGTGAGGGTGATGACACTTTCATCATGCGTTGGAAAGCAGGGGAAAAAGGCGCAGCCAACACTTGGGAAATCGTCACTGGAACAGGGCGTTACGAAGGGATGATTGGCAGCGGGATCGCTACAACCGACATTGTTTCCGCATACCGAGCACTGCCCCTAAGACGAACCCACATCGTCGGGACTGTGGAATTGCCGAACTAGGATCACCGAATATTCGTATCCGCGCAGTTCTGAGCCGTTCCACAATCCATAGGTCTTAAGCCGCAATGGTTTTCATTGCCGCCAGAAACTGCGCCACTTCGTGTTCCGAGTTGTAGTGGCACATCGACACGCGCACACAGCCATCCAGGCCCAAGGGCGTCAGGATGTTGCCCGAGTAATGGTCGGCTTTGCGCAAGTGAGTGCGGATGCCCTGTTCGTTGAGCATCTTAACCACGTCGACCGATGGTACGCCTTTCACGGTGAGGGACACCAGACCCTCGCGCGCGGGGTTGTCGACGCCGCCGATGATCTGCACCTTTTCCATGTCCTTGAGGCCCGCCAGATTGCCGGTACCGTGGATCATCGCGTCGGTCAGTGCCTTTTCCTGTGCGTGGATCGCCTCTCCGGCGGCGACAAATTTGGCGCGGCGGTCGGTGGCGTCGCTGACCTGCTCACCCAGCCATTCGAAATAGGACACCACGTCGGACATGGTGGCATAAGAGCCGGTGTCGCGGGTGCCCATTTCCCAGTTGTCTTCTGGGCCGTCGATCAAGGAGTTATGCGGCAGGTGCGTCAGCCGGTCCGAAATCCAGGCGACGCCATAGCCGTGACGCGAGAACACTTTGTAAGGCGAAATCACATAGCCATCGACGCCGTAAGCCGCCAGGTCGATGCGTCCGTGAGCGGCGTGTTGGATGCCATCGACGATAATGAAGCAATCGGGTGCAACGGCCCGGATTGCTTTGACGACCGCCTCGACATCCACACCCATGCCGGTCACGGGCGAGGTGTGAACGATGGTGGCGACCTTGGTGTTGGGGGTTACCTTGGCGGCATAAGCGTCGGCCGTGACAGTGCCGGTCTCGTCATCATGCGCGACCAGAACATGGGTCTGCCCGGCCACACGAGCCCACCGGTCGCAGGCGCTGCGGGTGGCGGGGTGTTCCAGGGTGGTGCCCAGAACCTGACCCGAACCCGTACCAAGGCAGGCGTTCATGATCAGACGGAACAGCAGTTCGGTGCCGCTTTCTCCGACAAAGAACTGTCCACCCGGCGCGTTCATAAAGACAGCCATGTCTTCCTTGGCCTTGGTGATAACGCGGACCAACTCGTGGCTGCCCGGGTTGTCGCGCCCTTGGTTGTCGGGGATAGCCGCATAGGCTTGTGATGTCTCAACCACCGAATTCAGCGTCAGCGCGCCACCGGCGTTTTCAAAGAATATGCGCTCGCCCTGCTGCGGGCATTGATCGATCTGGGCAAACCGGTCACGAACTTCGGTCAGCAACTCGGGAGTGATATGTGTCATTAAGTCTTCGTCCAGTTTGACGCAGGGAATTTCATGCAATCTACGACCAGAATTAAGCAATGACACGCAAAACTTATTGGTCCAATACGTCTATTTTCTTTTTGTCTATGCAAGACCCACACGCTTGCTTTTTCGCCGCGTTGGCCGGGCATTTCGCGGAAGACTATTGTCTTTTAATACCACAGGTCAGGTTGGCAACTCAGCGAGGCGACGCGTTCACATTGCATTCAAAGCACGCTTCCCAAACTAAACTCAGAGCCTCAATCTCAAAGAGCTTTTGTTCGTGAATGGCGGGCCGTGGAGGATTCGAACCCCCGGCCTATCCCTTAGGAGGGGATCGCTCTATCCGGCTGAGCTAACGGCCCGTCGCCACTTGTTTCCAACAGGAGGTCAACTTTGTCAAACAGCTTGGCATTGGCCATCAGACATTCCGACAGCTGTCGTCCAGAACCACCCGAAAATCTCTGGTAATGGGGTTCAGCGACCGCGGCACCATCAATTCCAACAAGCCTCAACAAAGGCCAAAACAGGCCCCCCTAAGTATCTTGTCGAGCAATGTCGACAATCAGGACGTCCTTGACGACACTCCCCAGTTCAAGACTAGCAACGTCGTTCAGAGCCTTGCGAAGCGGTGCCAGATTATCCGGTCGGGTGAACGCGCCATCAAACCCACCCATATTTGCATGATCAAACAAAACCTGGAGAAATACATCCCGCAGCTTCGGTTCTATCAAATACACCGCATCTGATCCCCCTTCGGTAACCTCAAGGCTCAAAGATACTGATGCCATTGCCGATATCTGGTCGTCTGCCACAATCGGAACGACAAACTGCTTGGACAGCTTTACATATTCGCTGGTCGAGCTTTCGTCCTCTACAGGCTGTTTTGCCTTGATTGCCGAAGAGGGCTGACCCTCTGCCTTCTCATTGCTCTCCCCGCCTTTCAGAACGGCTTCTTCTCCAGCTTTGCTCATGGTTTCAGCAGGGTTCAAATACAGGCCAGCCGCGCCTCCGCTTGCAAGGCCAACGATCAGGAACAGAACAGGCACCAATTTCTTCATTCCCACACTCCTTAAAAGGGCAAGACTGTATCAAGGATCTGCTGCCCATAACGTGGCTGCTGAACGTCGGTAATCTGACCACGTCCCCCATAGCTCACACGGGCTGAAGCAATCTTGTCATACGTGATCTCATTCTGGCGCGAGATGTCTTCAGGGCGCACGTAACCAGACACCAAGAGTTCTCGCATCTCGAAATTGACACGCAATTCCTGGGTTCCCGCGATAGACAGAACACCATTTGGAAGAACATCGACAACGGTTGCTGCAACCCGCAACGTCAGCTTTTCCTTGCGTTTCACTGACCCTTTGCCATTGGTTTTGCTCGCCGAAGTCACCTCGACAGCGTCGGCCAAACTGGCGCCTTCTGGAAGTTTTTCGTTTAATCTCTGCGGCACGCCAAAAAGGTTCGGAATGCCCAAATCTTCGGATCCGGTACGCGACCGTGCCGTATCGTTGGAGATTTCGGCCTTTTCATCAATCTCGATCACCACCGTCATGATGTCGCCCTTTTGCACGGCGCGGCGATCCCCAAGCAGCGAAGATCGTCCTCCACTCCACAACGACGCCTGATCAACGCTACGTTGCGGTGTACTGTGCAATGGCAATCCCGGCCACAACATCGCCACATGTTCGGGTGACTCCGTACTCTCCGAAAAGCTCGGAGGTTTGCCAAGATGGTCCATACGCCCACAGGCGGTCAATACAATCATAGCGCCCAATAGCGGCAGTTTCGGTTTGGATTTCATCAGTGAACCTCGATTGAACCGTCCGACCGGATACGACCGGTCACCGTTGTGCGTGATGTCAAATTCATCACGCGAATGATTTCCCCAGATGCACCCCGCCCCATTGCCCGGCCCTCGGTGATGATCAAAAGCCCACCCCTGCTAAAGATCAGCGGAACGACATCGTTGCGATCGACTATGGCGGGCGGGCCAACATCGGAATGCCGGATGGGTCGTCCAGGATACAGCGCCACCCGTGCTTCTTGTCCGACGATGGCGCCTTCCTCGGATATGGCTCCTGCGACGTCGACGGCTTTCACAATCAGATCGTCCGGCTGGATGATCTCTTTGGCCCGTATCGTTCGGGACGGCACCAGGATCTCGGCACTTGCCGAAAATCCCATCGTGCACAGCAGGAGGACCACAATGCCTCGCATCATCGCACCTGCGTTGTCGCGCCCATCATCTGGTCAACGGCCGAGATGACTTTGGCGTTCATTTCATAGCCTCGCTGAGCCTCAATCAGTTCCGTAACTTCGCGCACCGCGTCCACCGAACTGTCCTCCAGGTATCCTTGACGGAGGGTCCCCAACCCATCTTGACCAGGCTCGGAAACAGTTGGTGCCCCCGAGGCTTCGGTTTCCTTGAACAAGTTACCGCCGACGGCTTCCAAGCCCTTGGCATTGGCAAAACTTGCAAGCGAAAACTGACCCAGAAGCTGCCCTTCCGCAGTATCGTCGAAATAGGCAAAAACCTCGCCAGCCGGATTGATCGAGATGCTGCGCGCATCAATTGGTATGGTAATTTCGGGAGCAACGGTAAATCCGTCGGATGTTACAATCAGACCTTCGGCAGACCGCTTCAAGCTACCGTCGCGCGTATACGCCGACTGCCCTGAGGGAAGGGTCACTTCCATGTACCCACGCCCTTCGATGGCGACATCCAGGTCATTCCCCGTGGCCGACAAAGCACCTTGGGCCAGATGGATCGAAACGGCGGCAGGTCGCACACCCAGACCCAACTGCACACCTGTTGGCAAAACAGTCCCATCGGACGCATTAACCGTGCCTGCTCGCGATACCTGTTGATAATGAAGGTCCGCAAACTCTGCACGCCGCGCGTTGTATCCTGTGGTGTTCATATTGGCGAGGTTGTTGGAAATGGTTTCCACCCGCAGCTGTTGGGCCGTCATTCCCGTAGCAGCAATTTTCAAGGCACGCATAAGGTACTCCTGTGTTTGTGAATTAGCGCAACAGCGATTTCACCGCATTTCGGATGCGCTGGTCTTCGGTCTCAAGAAAGCTCTGGCCAAGCTCATAACCGCGCTGAATTTCGACCAATCGCGCCACCTGGGCGATGGCATTTACGTTTGATCCTTCCAGAAATCCCTGCATGACCTTGGCGTCTTCGGTCGGTTCCGAACCTTCGTCGGCTCGAAACACCACACCGCCTTCGCGGATCAAACCGGATGGATTGACCGGAGTGAACACGCCAACCTGCCCCAGCAAGCGCCCATCCCCGCTGATCGTCCCGTCCGCGGCGATCTTGATCGTTTGTGAATCCGGCGGAATGAAGATCGGCGTCCCGCTCACATCCATCACAGGGTACCCGTCCATATTGACCAGATCACCATTTGCGTTCGGCGTGAAACTGCCCGCACGGGTCAACCGTTCGCCTTGAGGGGTATCCAGCTTGAAAAACCCGTCTCCCTCGATTGCAACATCAAACTTGCCGTTGGTCTGTGTCAGGGTTCCTTGTTCAAACGACGTGTTTCGCACCTGCGCCCGTGCCATCGACAGCGACGGTTGGTTGGGGCCGTCCTTGATGAATTCGGAAAACACCAGCCCTTCTTGCCGATATCCCGTCGTGGTCGCATTTGCGATGTTGTTAGCAATCACCCGTATTTCATTCATCAGGCCAGATTGTCGGGAAAGTGTTGCGTAACCTGCTGTTTCCATTAGGAACCTCCGGCGATCAATGGAATAATCGTTGCAGTGAAGAAAGAGACCAGAGTCTTGGTCATGAAACCCATCGACATCCAGAACACGATGACAATGGCTGCCAGTTTCGGGACAAAGGTCAGGGTCATCTCCTGAATCGACGTCAGCGCCTGGAACAGGCCCACGGCCAGCCCCGTGACCAGCGCCACGGTCAGGATCGGCACCGATACGATGACCGATATCCAAAGCGCCTGGCGCACCGTGTCAAAAAAGAGACCCTCGGTCAGCATGTCAGACCGGCATCCGCAGAATTTCCTGGTATGCCTCAACAACCTTGTTGCGCACTGTAACCGCTGTTTCAACGGCAAGCTCGGTCTGTGCCAGGGCCTGAACCAGGGCATGAGGATCAGCCCGCCCGACCATAGCGGCCTCGGCTGTCTGCTCGCTGTGTTGCAGGGTCGCGGCAAAGTCAGCGAACGTCTGTCGCAACCCCTGCGCAGCCCCTTGATGATTGGGGTCGACTTGGGTGGCTGATCGCGCCGTTGCGTAATTCTGGGCGGCGGAAACTGAGCGGATATCCATTCTGGCTGTCCTTTTCTTTACTTGCGGAGAAGATCCATCAGGGACGACGACATCTGCCGCACCTGCTCAAACATCTTGAGGTTCGCCTCATAGCTGCGCTGTGCTTCGCGCGCGTCAGCGATCTCGATCATCAGGTCCACGTTGGACCCTTGAAAGTTTCCGTTTTCGTCGGCCAGAGGGTGGGCCGGGTCATAAACTTTTGTCAGTTCGGTCCGGTCCAGGTTCACCCGGCCAACTTTGACCATGTCGACACCCGCGTTTTCGGCCCGGCTCGCCTCGAAAGGGACGACCTTGCGCCGATAGCCCGGGGTATCTGCGTTCGAAATGTTTTCAGAAACGTGCCGCAGGCGAGTTGCTTGCGCTCGTAACGCACTGGCGGTCACGGATAGAGATTTGGAAAACTCACTCATGACAAATCTCCTCAGGACCGGCCAAGAGAACTGCGCAGGATACCAAGAGACGACCGGTAGATCGCAATGGCCCTGTCATGCTGACGCTTGACCTCGACGGCCTTCAACATCTCTTCTTCGATGGCGACATTGTTCTGGTTGGGATCGTTTGGCAGGTCGGGGTGAAAGACCGCCCAGTCGGGCGCACCGGTTTCAACCCCATTCAAATGCCCGGCGCGGCTGGCGTGCATTTCGACGCGCGCACCGTCTTTCACATAGGCATTGGAAAAGGCTTCGATGTCGCGCGCCTGGTATCCGGGCGTGTCGGCATTGGCCATGTTCTGAGACACGATTGCCTGCCGTTTTCCCGCATGTGTTGCCATGGCGTACGCCATCTTAAAGACGTTCAAGTCAGAGAACATCGGGGCTTCTCCCTCGATCAATTTCAATCAAGGCTTAACCCCGATTCCTTTAGAAACCGTTTCAGGAAATTGTTGGAGAACCCCATGACCGTCCCTGATCCGGCCCATCTCAAAGCTCAGTTCGACTCTCTCAGCCTGTCCCGCCATGTAGGGCGCGTTCTTGGCGTACACGGTGGTGTAATCAGGATCAGGGGGTTGAGCAGTCATGCCTGTATCGGCGACCGCCTCGAACTCAAAAGGAACACCGGGAACTCGCTACATGGAGAGGTGTTGCAGGTGGATACGGACGCGCTGAACATGCTGCCCGACGCCGCCCCTGACGGCGTGGCACTGGGCAATCGCGTTGTTTTACATAAGATGACAGAGTTCGCGCCCAGCGCATCGTGGATCGGACGGGTCGTTGACCCGTTCGGGCAACCCTTGGACGGCCGCCCCATCTTGCGTGGAGCAGGTGAACGCGACCTGATGGCCACGCCGCCTCCTGCCGTAGAACGCAAGCCGCTTGGAACGCGCATGTCCACGGGGCTTTCGGTGCTGAACACCGTGCTTCCTATTGTTCAGGGTCAAAGAATCGGCTTGTTCGCGGGATCCGGGGTCGGAAAATCCAGCCTGTTGGCGCAGCTTGCGCGCTCAATGCAAGCGGACGCGGTCGTGGTTGCGCTGATCGGTGAACGTGGACGAGAAGTAAATGAATTCGTTGAAAAAACCCTCGGCCGCGAGGGGATGAGCCGGGCCGTCGTGGTTGCCGCAACTTCGGATCAGTCTGCGCTGGTTCGGCGACGTTGTGCATGGGCGGCCATGAGCGTTGCCGAAACCTTGCGGGATGAGGGGATGAATGTTCTGTTTTTGGCCGATTCCATCACACGTTTTGCCGAAGCCCACCGAGAGATTTCAGTGTCCCAGGGAGAAGCCCCGGCATTGCGCGGGTACCCACCATCCGTGACACCTCTGATCACAGGTCTATGCGAGCGCGCAGGGCCGGGCACGTTGGAACAAGGCGACATAACGGCCGTGTTCAGTGTTCTTGTCGCAGGGTCAGATATGGACGAGCCGGTTGCCGACATTTTGCGCGGCGTGCTGGACGGTCACATCGTGCTGAGCCGTGACATAGCCGAACGTGGGCGTTTTCCAGCGATCGACGTTACACGGTCCGTCTCACGCTGCCTTCCGGATGCAGCTACACCCGAGCAGAACACCGCGATCCAAGATGTGCGCCGTCTTCTAGGGACATACGAACAGTCCGAAGTCATGATCAAAGCTGGTCTCTACACCGAAGGAACTGACCCTACATTGGATCAGGCGGTACGAGTTTTTGACGAGTTGGACGGATTCTTTGCAAGGGTCGAGCCCGATTCGATCGAAAACAGTTTCGACCGCCTGAACCTCATTCTGCGCCGGGCCCAGAACCCGGTCCAAATGCGACAGTGAATACTCGCCACAGGTATTCATCGTGGCCTGGAACGTTCTAAACCTTGGAACGTTCACGCCACCCGCGTTCCCTCGCACGTTTGATTCACGCCGATATCTTGGCTGGTCTTCGGAAGAATCAGTACTCCAAGAGTAAGGTCCAAAACGACGAGGTGAGCTCATTGCTCGATCGACGGCGGGCAAAAGTAACTGTGCGGTTCTACTGCGAACAAGACCAGACACGCACCACGCAACTCGGCCCAAAATCCCGGCAATAGCTTATTGCTGTCTGCTCGGCTCGGGACCTGTTCACATCATAGGCCCAACCCCAGCCCCCGTTACTTGCAACGGCAATGGCGGCACAGGCGTTATAGAAGGTCCGCATGTTGTCACACGACCATCCGCACCCCTCTTGAGCCGCATTTATCGCGTCCTGCTCGGTCGCCCACGAGTGCGAAAACCCATAAGCCCCGTTCGGGCCCACACCCACCGCGCCCCAACAATAGTCGTATCCACACGATCCGGCCGCCGCCGGTCCGATCATGCTCCCGAACACAGCAAGAAACGCGGCTCCAATACAAAACCTTAGCTTGATCATCATACCCCCCTACGAAGCCGCTAACCTTCACACAGGTTTCGTGCTCCCGCAGGCAGTATGCCACAAACCGGTTGTTTTCAGAAACTGAGGGTGGTCAGATCGCCAGCGACCGAGCTTCCTGAGCCCGCACGACCGGCAAGGCCGTCTTGGCCTCCATGGCGTCAACACAATCCAGCTCGGGAAACAGCGCGATGATTTCAGCCTGAGTCGCACGATCTGATCCGGTCAACGCATGTCCCGGAAAATAACTTTCTGACGCCACACCGTTGGCAAAAACAACCTCATGCGCGGCAAAAAGTAGGTGAATGTACTCAATGCTGTCGCGCTTGACCTGCTTTACCGTGGTTCCGTTCACAAGGCTTTTCGCCGCGATCAGAACCCCTTTGTGGCCAAAGAAATAAGCCGCGCGCCAGTCGTCGATCACCATCCGATGTTGGGGCGATACCAACAGCGGCCGCTTTGCCCCCAGCACACCGGCCTTGAACCGGATAGGCCCTAGTTCACCGCGCCCATCAACAACAGTGCGCCCGATCCACAAGATGGGCTGATCCCCATTATCGCGTGTCGTGACCAGATCACCCCGTTCCAAATCGTCGATTCGGCGTTCCCCTTGGGGTGTCAGAATCTTTGTACCAGACGTGAAACAAGTGGGTGGCAGATCATCGACATCCAATGAACCCTGGCTGTTGACAGCCGTTGATCCTTGAAACGTCCCGTTCTGCAAAACCTGGCCGTCGGTGGGCGTGAACATCCGGCCACCGTCGGCAAGGTAGAAGGTAATTCCGGTATAGGTAACAAGCCCAACGTTTGGCACATCCACCGTAACGGTGTCCCCCGGCCAAGATCTTGTGATGTCCACGCCGTTGATGTTGTCTCCGGAAAAGCGGTTGATCAGCCCGTTGTCGTTCTGATCAGTGAGCGTAACCTGTTGAAAATTCAATTGGGTCCCGACGGCTGAGCGGGCTTGCCGGATCCAGCAGGAACACCTGATCCAAATAGTCAGTAGGCATCGCTCCCCCTACCTTTGTGCAAAAAGATTGGATCGTGGCAGCGATCCGGTATTTTTCATCCACTAAATTTAGGGTGTTTTTGTGTTCACAACAGGGGGATTTTGCAGCAGATGTTCCCCAAACATCTTTCGCAGCCCGCCAGAACGGGCTGCGTCTGCACTGATTGACAAGACTTATTCGGCCGGTACGGCCTGCGCCTCTTTGTTCAACGGGACCGGCAGATGCACCAGCATTTCCTTGGGGCAAACCTGCAGGAAGTTCGCTTTTTCTACATCCCAGTGTTGCAGGATATCCGCCGCCTTGCGGCTGCCTGTTTCAGCCAGATGGCGCTCGACCAGCGTTTTCAGCTCAGCCTCCCAATGCGCCACCGTAACCGGACACGTCACCAGCGTTTCCATGTTCATCACCGTTTCAGCCTTGCCCTCAGGGTCATAAAGGTACGCCATACCGCCCGTCATACCGGCGCCAAAGTTGGCACCAATATCACCCAGGATCACAGCGATACCTCCGGTCATGTACTCACAGCCACAAGCACCGCAGCCCTCGATCACCACCTTGGCGCCCGAGTTTCGCACGGCAAACCGCTCACCCGCGCGGCCCGCCGCGAACAGATAGCCATCGGTCGCACCATACAGAACCGTGTTGCCGATGATGGTGTTTTCCGACGCCTTCAGCGGGCTCACCTGCGGCGGACGCACCACAACGGTGCCCCCCGACAGACCCTTGGCGACATAGTCATTGGCGTCACCCGACACTTCCAGCTTCAGCCCCGGCGCCGCAAAGGCACCAAGCGACTGCCCGGCCGAGCCTTGCAGCTTCACCGTCAGGTGATCCTCTTGCAGGGTGTTGCGCATGCCAAAGTTCCGCACGATGTGGCTCGATGTGCGTGTGCCAACGGTCCGATCCGTGTTCTGGATCGCATAAGACAGCTGCATCTTTTCACCGTCCTGCAGGAACCGCGCCGCGTCGCGCACGATTTCCGCATCCAGCGTATCAGGCACCGCGTTGCGGTCCTTGTCGCGGTTGTAAACGATGTTGGCCGAGCCATCGACCGTGATCAGCAGCGGGTTCAGGTCCAGATCATCCAGATGCGCCGAACCACGGCTGACCTGCGCCAGCAGATCCGCACGCCCGATCACCTCTTCAATCGACCGCGCGCCGATCGAGGCCAGAACCTCACGCACTTCCTGCGCGTAGAAGGTGATCAGGTTCACCACCTTGTCTGCATTGCCGGTGAATTTGGCACGCAAGGATTCGTCCTGCGTACACACACCAACCGGGCAGGTGTTGCTCTGGCACTGACGCACCATGATACAGCCCATCGCGATCAGCGCAGCGGTGCCGATGCCGTATTCCTCGGCCCCCAGCATCGCGGCGATCACAATGTCACGGCCCGTGCGCAAACCACCATCGGTGCGCAGGGTGACCCGCTCGCGCAGGTTGTTCATCGCCAGAACCTGATGCGCCTCGGTCAGGCCCATCTCCCACGGCAGACCAGCGTATTTGATCGACGTCGCAGGCGAGGCACCGGTGCCCCCGTTGTGGCCCGAGATCAGGATCACGTCCGCCTTGGCCTTGGCCACACCAGCAGCAATCGTGCCAACACCGGACGAGGCCACCAGTTTTACAGTTACCTTACAGCGAGGGTTGATCTGTTTCAGGTCATAGATCAGCTGCGCCAGATCCTCGATCGAATAGATGTCGTGGTGGGGCGGCGGCGAGATCAAGGTCACACCCTTGGTCGAATGGCGCAGACGCGCAATCAGGTCGGTGACCTTCATGCCCGGCAACTGACCACCCTCACCCGGCTTGGCCCCCTGGGCGACCTTGATCTCCAGCTCTTCGCACTGGTTCAGGTATTCGGCGGTCACACCAAAACGGCCCGAGGCCACCTGTTTGATCTTGGCCGACGGGTTGTCGCCATTGGGTTCGGGCACAAAGTGTGCGGGATCTTCACCGCCCTCGCCCGAATCCGACTTGGCCCCAATCCGGTTCATCGCCACGTTCAGCGTCTTGTGCGCCTCAGGGCTCAGCGCGCCCAAGCTCATACCCGGCGTGACAAAGCGCTTGCGGATCGAGGTGATGGACTCGACCTCTTCCAGCGGGATCGCCGCACCCAGCGGTTTGAAATCCATCAGGTCACGCAGGTGGATCGGCGGATTGCTCTGCATCTTGGCCGAATATTGCTTCCACAGCTCGAAAGAGGCCTTGTTACACGCCATCTGCATCATATGCATGCTGGTCGCTTCCCAGGCATGCGTCTCACCCGATTTGCGCGCTTTGTAGAACCCCCCGATGGGCAGAACGTTGGCAACTTCGCCCCAACCCTTGGCGTGGACCTCTTCGGCCTTGGTTTGAATACCGGTCACACCGATGCCGGAAATGCGGCTGGTCATGCCGGGGAAGAACTCGGCGCACATGGCACGAGACAAGCCAACGGCCTCGAAATTCAAACCACCGCGATAGGACGAGATCACCGAAATCCCCATCTTGGCCATGATCTTGAGCAGGCCCTGGTCGATGGCTTCGCGATAGCGCGCGATGTTTTCGGTCAACGAACCATCCAGCAGGCCGCGCTCAATGCGGTCGGCAATGGAATCCTCGGCCAGATAAGCGTTCACCACGGTCGCGCCACAGCCGATCAGAACGGCAAAGTAATGCGGGTCGATACATTCCGCCGCCCGCACGTTGAGCGAGGTAAAGGTCCGCAACCCTTTGCGCGTCAGATGGCTGTGCACCGCCGACGTCGCCAGGATCATCGGCATCGCCACCTTGTCGGCGTTCGAATGCTGATCTGTCAGCACGATGTGCCCAGCACCCGAGCGCACGGCCTCTTCGGCCTCGGCCCGGATACGCTCCAAGGCTGCATTCAACGCGCCCTGACCGGGTTCAAAGGTACAATCGATCTCGACCAGCGCTGCGTCAAATCCTGCAACCAGGTTTTCCCACTGGGCATTGCCGATGAACGGGCTTTCCAGCACCACGATCTCGGTCTGGCTGCTGTCCTCGTCCAGCACGTTCTTCAGGTTCCCGAACCGGGTCTTCAGCGACATGACGCGATATTCGCGCAAGCTGTCGATCGGCGGGTTGGTCACCTGAGAGAAATTCTGGCGGAAGAAGTGGCTCAGTGGGCGGTACATTTTCGACAAAACCGCCGACGGGGTGTCATCCCCCATCGAGGCCAGCGATTCTTTCCCGTCCTCGGCCATCGGCGCCAGAATCTGCTCCAGCTCCTCAATGCTGTAACCCGCCGCGATCTGCCGCTTACGCAGCTCTTCGCCGCTGAACAGCGAGGTCTCGGTCACGCCCTGCAGTCGGTCCTCCAGGTTGGCAATCTTGCCAACCCATTCGCCAAACGGACGGCTGGTGGCAAGGGTATCCTTGATCTCGGTGTCGTGGAACAGTTTGCCCTCGGCCATATCGACAGCAATCATCTGCCCCGGACCCAGCGCGCCTTTTTCCACAACGTTTGCTTCGTTGATCGGCACCATACCCGCCTCGGACCCCGCGATCAGCAGGCCATCGCCCGTCACCACATAGCGCATCGGACGCAGACCGTTGCGATCCAGGCCAGCACAGACCCAGCGACCATCGGTCATCGCCAGCGCGGCGGGGCCGTCCCACGGCTCCATCACCGAGTTGCAATAGGAATACATATCAATCCAAGGCTGTGGCAGATCCACCGCCTGCTTGGACCACGATTCAGGCACCAGCATTGTCTTGGCCATCGGGGCCGAGCGACCCGCGCGCACCAGCACTTCGAACACCGAATCCAACGCCGCGGAATCCGACGAGCCACCTTGCACGATCGGCTTGATATCCTCGGCCATCTCACCAAAGAAGGACGACGCCATCCGGATCTCGTGGCTCTTCATCCAGTTCACGTTGCCCTTGAGCGTGTTGATCTCGCCGTTATGGGCCAACATGCGGAACGGCTGCGCCAGCCACCACTGCGGGAAGGTGTTGGTCGAATACCGCTGGTGATACAAAGCGAACGCAGATTCAAACCGCTCGTCCATCAGGTCGGGGTAGAACACGGCAACCTGCTCGGCCAGCATCATGCCCTTGTAGATGATCGACCGGCACGACAGCGAGGCGATGTACATCCCTGACACGCCCGCAGCCGAGGCCGCCTTTTCGATCCGACGACGGATTACATAAAGCTCGCGCTCAAACGTCTCTTCATCCACACCCTTGGTGTTCGAAATCAGGATCTGCTCGATCTCGGGGCGGGTCGCGTTCGCTTTTTCACCCAGACAGGTCACATCGACCGGCACATGACGCCAGCCATAAATGTAGTAACCCAACTTCAGAACTTCAGTCTCAACAATGGTCCGGCAGGTTTCCTGCGCGCCAAAATCGGTACGCGGCAGGAACACCTGACCCACAGCCATCAGCTCGTCCATGCGGGGTTCGTGACCGGTACGGCGGATCTGATCATAAAAGAACATCACCGGGATCTGCACGTGAATACCTGCACCATCGCCGGTCTTGCCATCCGCATCCACAGCACCACGGTGCCAGATCGCTTTCAGCGCGTCGATCCCAGCCTCAACCACCTTGCGGCTTTTCTTGCCGTCAACAGAGACCACAAGACCCACACCGCAGGACGAATGCTCTTCTTCCTCGGAATACAGGCCATTCTCGGCCATCCACTGACGCTTCGCCTCTTCGGCGCGCACCCAATCGGCATCATATTTGGTCATTGGTTGTCTCCTTCTTCCGACGGGGCATACATAGCCATCATCTCGGCCTCGGTGATCTGCTTGCGATCCCCTGCAAATGCGTAACCCTCGGGTTTCTTGTCGATAAACAGTTCCAGGCTCAGCCCATGGCCGCCTGCATTCTCAAAAAGTCCGGCCGCCATCTGGGTTTGGCCCTGCATCGGACCCGGCGCAGTCATCCGGTACCACAGCGCCGATCCGCATTCCTCGCAGAAGGCGCGCTCGGCCCAATCGGACGACACAAAAGTCTTGACCGGGCCCAGCGCGGCATAACCCGGCTCGGCCTGAAAGGTCATAAAAGCCGAGCTGGTCCAGCGGCGGCACATATCACAGTGGCACGCACCAATCGCGGGCTTTGCCGGGGTCGCCGTGACGCTCACAGCGCCACACATGCATTGTCCGTTCAGTTCGGTCATATCGCTCCCCTTACCCGTCACAGCCGAATTGTGACCGCACCGACAAAAAGCCCGGATCACCTTCGAACAGGATGGCGCGGGGGCTGTGATCTTCAGAGAACGACTCCCGATCCTTTGCGTGGTTGGTCAGATCACCCTCAACAAACAGTCCCAGCTCTTTGGACACAAAGATGTCCATGTCAAAGCCCAGCCAGCTGCTTTCGATCCCTTCGCGCTGCAACTCGCGGTGCAACCTGCCCTTGCGGAACGCATGGCCGCTCAGTTCGACCACTTCATCGCTCAAGGTGTAAGAGCCTTTGACCGTGAACTCGCGGTTTTTGACCACACGGGTGTTCAACAGCAAAATGCCATCTTCAGAATCCTGGCCATCCGCGACCAACTGATCCAGATTCAACATATCACCCACACCCGGCTTGCGATCAAAGCGCGTATTTGCGTTGGCTTGGTACAGGAACCCAGCAAAGCCCCATTCCTTGTCATAGAAGTGGACGATGTCCGCTTTGCCATCGACAAAGGTCAGCACCTGACGCCCCTGTTCGCACATCAGCAAAACCGTGGTGCGGCATTCATTTTTTGCACCGTGGCCAGTGGCGTGCATCCCTCGGGCACCTCAACAAGGTCCTGAGCCAACGCCATTCCACCAGACACGCTCAGGATCAGCGCGGCAATCAATCGTGCAATCATCAGTCTGTCCTTCGGCTTATGGGTCATCGTCTTTGACCCTTTGGCTGCAATGCCGCATCAGATGTATGCGGCGGCGGTGTACGGGTGGTGCACGCTTGGTGCACGCATGTCACAGGCGGATTTCAGCCCTCATTCGGCGGCGATTGCAGATGCAGCATCCAGCTTTTTCAGGATCGCCTCGGCGCAATCACGACCATCCTTGATGGCCCAAACCACAAGGCTCGCACCGCGCACGATGTCACCCACGGCATAGACGCTATCCATCTCGGTCTCGCCGCTCTGGAACGCCGCCTTGACGGTGCCCCAGCGGGTCACCGGAAGGTCGGGCTGACCGAACAGTGTCGGCAGATCTTCGGGCTCGAACCCCAGCGCCTTGATGACCAGGTCGGCCTCTTCAACATAGTCCGCGCCTTCGATCACTTCGGGGGCCTGACGACCAGATGCATCGGGCTGACCCAGGCGCATCTTCTGCACCAGCACACCGTTGACCGTGTCATCGCCGGTGAACCCTTTGGGCGCGCTCAGCCATTCAAAAATTACGCCTTCTTCTTCGGCGTTCTGCGTCTCACGCAGCGAACCCGGCATGTTCGCACGATCCCGGCGATACAGGCATTTCACAGACGTCGCGCCCTGACGGATCGAGGTGCGCACACAGTCCATCGCCGTGTCACCGCCACCGATAACAACAACCTTCTTACCGTCGGCATTCATGCGACCATTGTCGAACTCTTCAACTGCATCGCCAAAGCTTTTGCGGTTGGATGCAGTCAGAAAATCAATCGCCTTCTCGATACCCGCCAAGCCACTGCCCGGCATGGTCAGATCGCGTGATTTATAAACGCCTGTGGCGATAATCACCGCGTCATGCGCCTCGCGGATCTCGGCAAATTTCGCCGCGTCCACATCGCAGTTCAACTCAAACGTCACGCCCCCATCAGCCAGCAGATCGTTGCGGCGCTGAACCACGTCTTTTTCCAGCTTGAAGCCCGGAATGCCATACATCAAAAGCCCACCCGCGCGGTCATAGCGGTCATATACAGTGACCTGCACACCGGCCTTGCGCAGCATGTCCGCGGCGGCCAGACCACCCGGGCCAGCACCGATGACACCCACGCTCTCGCTGCGTTCCTGGGTCGGAGCGTTCGGCAGAACCCAGCCTTTGTCCCAGGCGGTGTCGGTAATGTATTTTTCGACGGAACCGATAGTGACGGTGCCGTGACCCGACTGTTCAATCACACAGTTGCCTTCGCACAGACGGTCCTGCGGGCAAATGCGGCCACAGATTTCAGGGAAGGTGTTGGTGGCCTGACTGGTGGCATAGGCCTCTTCCAGGCGGCCGGTTGCGGTCAGGTGCAGCCAGTCGGGGATGTTGTTGTGCAGCGGGCAGTGCGACTGACAATAAGGCACACCACACTGGCTGCACCGGCTCGCCTGCTCCTCGGCCTTGGCCGCAGCGTACTCGGCATAAATTTCGTCGAAATCTTCCTTGCGTACAGTAGCGTCACGCTTTGCTAGGCATGTCGCGGTCGATCTGGACAAATTTTAGCATCGGTTGCTTGGCCACGGGTCAAACTCCATGAATTGGCTACGTCGCGATTGTCTACAAGACGCCGCGCGCAATTAAAAGTCAACTATACTGACCTTTTTTCTGGTTTACTGCGCTCGGTTTAGGTTCATGGGCGGAAAATTGCAACAACTTAGGTCCGATTCGGTCCTTATTATCGACTTTCTTTTTGAACCAAAGGACTTATACCCAATTCAGACCCAATTCGCAGGATACCGAGGCCCACGAATGCCGCTGTTTCAATTGCTTCTCATCGCGTTGATTCAAGGACTCACCGAGTTTTTGCCGGTCTCCTCGTCGGGACACCTGATTCTCTTGTCCAGCCTGACAAACCTAGAAGATCAGGGGCAGGTTATTGATGTCGCCGTACATATCGGGACGTTGGGAGCTGTCGTGCTGTACTTTTGGCCTGACGTAAAGATTGGCCTGCTAGGTCTCCCTCGTGCCCTAACTGGAAAGACAGACACACCCGGCGCACGTCTCGCCAGCGGATTGATCATCGCCACCATTCCGGCGGTTATCTTTGGCATGGTTCTGCATTTCACAGGGCTGAGCGCCTCTTTGCGTTCCGTCACAGTGATTGGCTGGACAGTTCTGATATTTGGCCTCGTACTCTATTGGGCGGATCAAACAGGTGGCTCCCAAAAGAAACTCAACGACTGGAACTCAAAAGACGCGTTGATCATGGGCTTCTGGCAGGCGCTTGCCCTGATCCCTGGCACATCGAGATCGGGTATCACGATCACCGGTGCCCGTCAGTTAGGATACAGCCGGAAAGACGGCGCCAAAATCGCCATGTTGATGTCAATTCCCACGATCATTGCAGCAGGAGCCCTGCTTGGCGCCGAAGTTGCCCTGAACGCCGATGCAGCTATGGCACGTGATGGCGCTATTGCTGCTGCAATGGCTTTTGTCGCTGCGCTGATTGCCCTGAGCTTGATGATGCGGCTTCTCCAAAGCGTCAGTTTCACCCCGTATGTCATTTACAGAGTTATCCTGGGCATTGGTTTGCTGGCCTATGCCTACAGTTGATCAAGCGCGCAGGTTCTTGGCCGAATCCTTGATCGCATCATATTGACCTGAGGGACGGAATTTCCACAAGTAGTCCGGCAACACAACATCCATGGTGGTCGGATCGATACCAAGTTGTTCAAAGGTTTGGGCCCCATCCGACACAACGTTGTCCTGTTGAAGGCTTTTGACCTGATCCCTGGTTAGAATATTGTTTGGAAACAACTGAAACGACACAAACTTCGCGACATCCAGTACCCCGGCCATAATTCGGGCAACAAACGTCGGAACGCCAAGGATAACCCGACGCCGGTGGATAACACCCAGCATTACTGTCATCAACTCGCGGAAGCTTGCGACATCCGGGCCACCCAATTCATAAACTCCAGCCTTGGCTTCACCAAGGATACCCTTGACTGCCGCCTTTGCTACATCGTCAACATAAACTGGCTGAAACCTGGTTTCGGCGCCAACGATCGGTAGGAATGGGCCGAACCGCGTCATCCCTGCGAAGCGGTTGAAAAATTGATCCTCAGTGCCGAAAATGATGGAAGGACGCAGAATTATGGCGTTGGGCATATGCCCCAATACTGCAGCTTCGCCCTCTGCTTTAGTACGGCCGTAGAGGCTGCCTGCATCCTCATCCGCACCAATCGCAGAAAGGTGAACCAAGTGTTCAACGCCTTCTGACGCGGCCAACCGTGCCACCCGCTCGGCGCCATCGACCTGAACGGCGCCAAAGGTGTTCTTATCAACTTCGTTCAAGACGCCCACACAGTTAACAACTGCATCGGCACCCTTCATCGCCAACGCGACAGAAGCGTCATCCCGAATATTGCACAGCACCGGCTCGACCTGCCCGACTACGCCATATGTTTTTACAAAGATCGCCTCGTTCGGACGGCGCACGGCCACCCGTACGCGCCACCCTTCGTTCGCCATTCGACGCGCAATGTAACGACCGACAAAACCAGATCCGCCGTAGATCGTGACCATCTTTGACATGAGTGACTCCTATCACTTGAGGCACTGACCGATTTACCTGCCTATGCGCTGGCAAACAAGGTTCAAATGTGCCCTCAAACCTTGGCCTGCGCCCATTTCGGTTGGTTCACCACACGATTATGGAGCCCGTCAAAAAAGTTCCTCAAAGTTAAAAGAATCCGGTTGACGCCCCCGAACACTCCGCGTAAATCCCGCCTCACGACACCTGCCCAGGTGGCGGAATTGGTAGACGCGCTAGCTTCAGGTGCTAGTGTCCGTATGGACGTGGAGGTTCGAGTCCTCTCCTGGGCACCAAAATCTCTGACAACGAAATCTCCCGATACCTGTCAAACGATTTTGCCGTTGTTCCTTGCGCCAAACGAATGTGGACTACCAAACGAAGAGTCGCCCTCGTTCGATACATTCATTCATAAAATTCATAAATCCGAATATGATGGCTTTAAGTGGCCTAATATCCTCTTTCCAAACACGCAAAAGCTAGTGGTCTCGCTTTCGAGTTCCGAGCAGCAAAAGAAAAACGAAACCAGAACCGACTGATGTCGTTACTATTCCAACCGGTAGTTCCTGCGGTGCTAAGAGCAGCCTCGACAATATGTCCGAACCAGTTAGCAGAATCGCACCCGTTAAAGCCGCCAACGGAAGCAACCCACGATGAAGTGGGCCAACTAAGCCTCGCGCAATATGCGGCACCATCAAGCCGACAAATCCGATAACACCCGCAACGGACACAAACGCGGCCGTAGAAAGAGCCGCGACCAGGAACATGCGAAAGCGAACCGACTTGACCTGAACACCCAGACTGTTCGCTGTGATATCTCCTGCTAAGAGTGCATCAAGTAACCGGTGGCGCCACATCGCATAGGCAAAGATCAGGCCAAGACCCGCAGCGACAAGGGGGAGGGTTTCCCAACGCGCCAACCCAAGACCACCTAGCATCCAAAAGATAACCGAGTGTGCCGCTCGGTTGTCACCCGAGAAAATCAGGTAGTTGGTAATAGCGGCAAACAGGAACGACACTGCAAGACCAGCCAGTATGAGCTTCTCGGGAGCGCTCGTTTTTAGGGCTTGCACCAACGCCAGCACGATACTGGACGCCACCAAACCGCCAAAAAACGCTGCCAATGGAAGGGTCCAGATACCCAGAACATCGCCGGTAACCGTTATCACGAAAACCGCACCGGCCGCTGCGCCAGATGAGAGGCCAAATAGAAACGGGTCAGCAAGATCGTTCCGGGTTGTCGTTTGCAATACAACTCCGACCAATCCCAAACCGGCACCAATCATCGCGGCGAACAATGCCCGGGGTAGACGCAGATCAAAGATTATCCGATGCATGGGGTCTGGATCGACGGCTCCAATTCCCAATCCCGAATAGATTGCAGTGAACACGTCGGAAATTGGCACTTCGGTACTGCCAAATAGCACCGAGAGCAAAAGGAGAGCGACCAGTACGATCGCTCCCATTGTCATTGAAGTGCCAAACCGGCCCATATCAGAAGTGATCCGGGTGCATTGCCTTAGCCATTTTTTTGATTGCGGCGATGTTTGCAGGACCAGGAGTTAACTCCTCGTATCGCAGGCCAACCCAGCGTTCGTTTTTGACTGCGTCGGTGTGTGCCATCACCGGGTGCTTCTGCAAGAACTTGAATGTATCTGCCGCACCATTGCCGTTCTGATAGTCAAGCAACACAAGAAATTCGGGATTGGTTGCTGCAACTGCTTCCCAGGATGTGCGACCCCAACTGGTGTCCAGATCATGAGTAACACTAGCGCCACCAGCAGCAGAAATCATTGCATCGGGAATGGCGAATTTACCGGCCGTAAAGGGGGCATCGGCGGGGCCATCAAGCAGGAACACCCGCGGCTTCTGCAAGTCCGCAGTCTTAGCTTCAATAGTGGACAGTTGCTCCTTCCAATCGGCGACGAGACTTTCAGCTTTGTCCGAAACATTCATGACCTGACCTAAACGCAGCACATCGCCAAAAAGCAGGTCCATGCTCGCCTCTGGGCGGTCTTTATTCAAATGCACGCAGCTTTCCGTCAGAATCATCGTCTTGATGCCGAACGGTTCCAAGGTGTCCGGTGTCACTTCTCCACCTGGCTTCATGCCATAGTACCATCCGGCAACAAACAAGTCTGGAGATGCCGAAACCAAGTTCTCTACTGTTGGGTATTTGGGCGCCAACTCTGGAATTTCACCACGTGCCGCATCAAATTCTGGGCTGGTTTTGTACCACCCGGTGATACCAGTCACGCCAACGATCTTGTCTTGCAATCCCAATGCAAAGGCCATTTCAGACATGTTAATATCATGTACCACCAATCGTTCAGGTTGGGTGTTGAAGACAAGCGGCTCTCCGCAATTGTCGACTTTTGTCTCGTTCGCACTGACAGTGCTGGTAAGCCCGAGAGCAAATACTGCTGTCCACAACAGTTTCATTCGTGTTTTCCTTCAGAATTGAACTTGAGTTTTTCGGATATCAAGCGCCGGAATCATCCGGCCTTCGTGGAGTAGCTGCAGATAATCGACTCCAAATGTGTCCCGCACCCTTTCGGTCGTTAGGACATCGTCGGCCGGGCCAAACGCAGTCAAACGGGTGGATTTCATGAGCGCAGCATGGGTTGCAAATTCCGGGATCATGACAAGATCATGCACCACCATCACAACCGTCACTCCCAGAGAGGCGACCAGCGACAGCATGCGCCCCTTGGCGTCCGGGTCGAGGTGATTTGTAGGTTCATCCAGAAACAAAAGCGCCGGTTCTTGCGCCAATGCGCGAGCGATATGCGCCCGCTGCCGCTCTCCTCCCGACAGTTGGCCCATCAACATGGGCGCTTTGCTCGCCAGACCTGTGAGCTCCAATATGCGTTCCAACGCTCTATTGTCTTGCGCCGCGCTGCGTCCAGTGACCAATGGCATTTGGCCCAAAGCCACGTAATCACGCAACAATAGCCTGGCGTCAGGTTCCGATTGCTGGCTCACCACGGCAATCTGCTGTGCGCGTTCAAGTGCAGTCATATTTCTAAGGCTTTGACCACCGACCAGAACATCGCCAATTGCCAGCGGTTCAATACCGGACAAAAGATTCAGCAGTGTCGACTTTCCGGCACCATTTGGTCCGGCAATGGCGAGAACCGCACCCTGTTCCAGGTCAAAAGACACGTCCGAAACCAATGGATCACCATTCAAAGCATAGTATCCCAGATTGCGGGCGCTAAGGAATTCTTGTTCCGCGGTCATGACGGCTCCAATGCCTTGATGGACAGGAACCAGGTCATCAGCGACCGTTGCTTTGCATTCTGCACACGGAACACAAAGCTATTCCGAGCATCAAACCGGCCTTGAACCGGCGACACATTTCGAATGAATGTGATGTCCATTCCCAGGTTGGTCAGGAATACAAAGATAGGTTGATCAAGAGAAACTGACATCGACCGCCTCGCAAGTTTTTGCGCGCGGTGTGAAGGTGCCAACTACGTAAACACGAATCCGTGCCATAAAGCCTCCTTCCAGGACGCCCCGCCCCGGGTTGGTTGAACCTTTGATGGCAGGTCTCCTGACTTGCGGAGCTGCGCTTTGCTAGCCTTCCCAGCCTCATGGGCCAGTGGCATGTCGGCATCGCTCTCCGCCTACAGTTGCGGGGGCAGTCACGGATTAGGCGCTTGAACAACGCGCCGCACCGTATTCCCTTTTCATTTTCCGGATCAGTTCCGGAAAAACCATCGCGTTCATCTACGAAAGCGCTTTTCAGTCTGTCAAGCAGAATGGAGAATCAAACAGATTCCATTCGGCGGGTTCCAAGTTCTTTGGTCAGCTGTTTCGCAGAGCTTTTTGTCAGGTCCCGTACCGCGCAAGAAACATTTCAACCGCATGCTTGGCCACATCGCGGATCTCTTCTTCGGTGAACTGATTCTGAATGCCAAAAACAGCCCTGGTCCACAGCTTGGCCTTGCAGAGCTCTGAAAACTGCTCCGCAGCCATGGGGATATCATCAATGTTCAATTCACCCGCAGAAACTGCCTTCTCAAGGTACTCGCTGATCCGCTCCCGACCGTTTTCGGGGCCCGCCGCATAAAAAGCACGGCCCAATTCAGGGAATCTGTCGCGCTCGGCAACGCAAATACGGAACACTTGCTGCGCGAAATCCGAAGTCAAAAAGGTGATTACTTGCTCGGCGGTCAGCATAAGCACATCACGCGCTGGCAGGCTTTCATCTACCATCGACATGATCTTGTCTGACATCAGCGTGCATTCGGTCTGTGCGACCTCCATAAACAGCAGGCGTTTGTCGGGAAAATAGCTGTAGAGGGTCGCCTTCGAAACACCAGCAACTCTGGCGATCTCATCGACGCTGGCACCTTCGAACCCATCCGCCATAAAAACGTCGCGTGCGCCGCGTAGAACCTGATCAAATTTTCGGCCCGTGCGCAGGATTGTGGCGGCTTGGTTCATGTTGGCTCCCATGATGTAGCTCTTTCTATTTATAAACCGTTCAGTTCAGTTTCAACGATTCTAAATTGCGAGGTGGGGTTGAAACTAATTGTTTTGCACGTAGTTTAGAATCATTCTAACTATGGTGACCCATGCGCTTCTTTTCCCATCGAAAACGGTTCGTCGATCTGACCGAGCAAGAAATTATCGCTTTGGCGATCTCTGCAGAAGAAGATGATGCGCGCATCTATCGCGGGTATGCGGAATCCCTGCGCGCGGACTTTCCCACCACCGCAAAAATGTTCGATGGAATGGCACATGAAGAGGACAACCATCGAGCAGCCCTCATCGCTCTTCACGAGCGGCGGTTTGGTTCCGTGATCCCATTGATCCGGAGGGAACATGTGGCAGGAGCATATGCCCGACGGCCGGTCTGGTTGATCGAAAACATGAGCGTTGACAAGATACGGGCGGAAGCTGCTGCAATGGAGGCCGCTGCAGAACAGTATTACATGGCTGCGGCCGCACGCACGCAAGACAGCGCCACACGCAGATTGCTTGGCGACCTGGCTGCTGCAGAGTCGCAGCACCAGACGGCGGCTAACGATCTGGAACATGCTCTACTCGACGACGACAGCCGCGCAAGCGAAGAGAGTCAGGCCAAACGGCAATTCATTTTGACATGGGTTCAACCTGGTCTGGCCGGGTTAATGGATGGGTCCGTGTCTACTCTGGCACCGATCTTTGCAACGGCCTTTGCCACGCAGGACACCTGGACGACATTTCTGGTGGGTGTAGCGGCCTCAGTCGGGGCCGGTATCTCGATGGGTTTCACCGAAGCAGCCTCGGATGACGGGGAACTGTCGGGGCGCGGATCGCCGATCAAACGAGGCGTCGCTTCAGGTGTGATGACAACCGTCGGCGGGTTGGGGCACGCCATGCCCTATCTGATCCCCGATTTCTGGACCGCAACGATCCTGGCGATCCTGATCGTCTTTGTCGAACTGTGGGCCATCGCCTGGATTCAGAACAGGTACATGGAAACACCATTCTTTCGCGCAGCCTTCCAAGTGGTCCTTGGCGGTGCGCTTGTGCTTGGCGCCGGTATCCTGATTGGCAGCGGATAGCGTTCTGCGGGGGCTGCGCCGAGCCGCAGGCTAGGCGCCCGGCCCAACGGGAGGAGGTGCCCGCAAGGGGCACCGACGACGGGCGGGAGCACCCCCTGCCCCGACGCAACATTGCAATTTCCGCAGAACCCGCTAGCACTTGCGCATGGGCGAAATTTTCCTGCGCACCCTTCCCTTCTTTGTGATCATCGGCCTGGGCTACTGGGCCGGGCGCACACGGTTTTTTACCGAAGAGGCGACCGCCTATCTCACCAAGTTCGTTTTCTTCTTTGCCCTCTCGGCAATGCTGTTCCGCTTTGCCGCCAACTTACCCTTTTCCGAAATCTTCGACGCGCAACTGATTGCCGGGTACCTGGTCGGTACGCTTGGCGTCTATGCTATTGCAACCCTGGTAGCCTACCTGCGCGTGCTCGACACCCCCACCGCCGCGGTCGAGGCGCAATGCGCCGCCATCGGAAACGTGGGCTTTCTGGGCCTGCCGATGCTTGCGGTCCTGTTTGGTGAGGCCGCGATAGGCCCCGTAATGCTGGTACTGTCGGTCGATCTGGTCGTGTTTTCCTCGCTGATCGTCATCCTGATCAACGGCGGGCGCGACGGGCGGCTGACGCTCAATACCTTTCGCCTGATTGGCACCGGGCTTCTTCGCAATCCCATGATCGTTTCGATTACAGCCGGATTACTCTGGTCCGCGTTCCGCGTTCCGATCCCTGCACCTCTCAACGACTTCCTCGTCATCCTGGGCGGAGCCGCAACGCCCGGCGCGCTCTTTGCCATCGGCGCGTCGCTGGCCAGCAAATCAACCGAACGCCTTCAGATCGCGGGTTGGCTCAGCTTGTGCAAACTGGCCATCCACCCGGTGCTGGTGGCGCTATCGCTCTTCTTCCTGTTCCCAACGACGCAATTTTCGATGTCCGTGGCCATCGCCGCCGCCGCGCTGCCGGTGGCAGGAAACGTCTACATGCTTGCCGCGCACTATGGTGTTGCCCCGCACCGGGCCTCAGCTGCCATTCTGGTATCAACGTCGCTCAGCATCCTCTCCGTGCCGCTCTTCATAGCCTGGTTGGGCACGCCATAAGATAAGCTTGAACAAAATCCCATATCGCCCACTGGACGCAAACGCCCGCGCCCGTTAGCGATGAGACAACCGACAATGCAAAGGACCGCAGCCATGGAAACCCTTTCCGAAAACACCTGCTTTGGTGGCACCCAAGGCGTGTACCGTCACGCCTCGGACGCGTGCAAATGTGACATGACCTTTGGCCTGTTCCTGCCAGCCGAGGCCAAGGATGGGCCGGTGCCGGTGCTGTGGTATCTTTCGGGCCTGACCTGCACTCATGAAAACGCCATGACCAAAGCAGGCGCGCAAGCCTGGGCCGCCGAGCATGGCATCGCGCTGGTCTTCCCTGACACTTCGCCACGTGGTGAAGGCGTGGCCGATCACGACGACTATGATCTGGGCCAGGGCGCGGGCTTCTACGTCAACGCCACGCAAAAGCCTTGGGCTCCGCATTTCAACATGTGGGACTATATCGCCGAAGAGCTGCCTGCGCTGATCACCACAAACTTCCCCATCGACGCTGACCGTCAAGCAATCACCGGCCATTCCATGGGCGGCCACGGGGCGTTGACGCTGGCGATGAACCTGCCGGGCCGCTTCCGCTCTGTTTCAGCCTTTGCGCCGATCTCGAACCCGACGGGCGCCGACTGGGGCCGCAAGCAACTGTCAGCTTATCTGGGCGATGACGAAGCGCTGTGGGCCAAGCACGACGCCTCCTTGATGATGGCCGAGACAGGTTTTGACGGGCCGATCCTGATCGACACGGGCACCAGTGACCAGTTCATCGACCTGCTGCGCCCCGAGGCGCTGTCGACCGCCATTGCAGCCCGCCGCCAGCAAGCAAACGTGCGCCTGCAACCCGGTTATGACCACAGCTATTTCTTTGTCTCGACCTTCATGGAGGATCACGTGATCTTCCACGCCGAAGCGCTTTATGGGGCCTGATCCGTGGCTGAGTTCGACTATGATCTAATCATCATCGGGTCCGGCCCCTCGGGTCGGGCCGCCGCGATTCAGGCGGGCAAGCTGAAACGCCGGGTGCTGGTGATCGACCGCAAGGACCGGTTAGGCGGCGTTTCCGTCCACACCGGTACAATCCCGTCCAAGACCCTGCGCGAAACTGTGCTAAACCTCTCGGGCTGGCGCGAGCGCAGCTTTTATGGCCGCTCGTATAGGGTCAAGGATGAGATCCACGCCGAAGACCTGAAGGCGCGCTTGCACATGACCCTCGATCACGAGGTCGATGTGCTGGAACATCAGTTCAACCGCAACCACGTCGACACCCTGAACGGGCGGGCCAAATTTGTTGGCCCGAACGAGGTCGAAGTGGCCACCGAAGCGGGTGAAACCACACGCCTGACCGCCGCCAAGTTCCTGATCGCGACGGGCACCAAAACCTATCGGCCTGACTATGTGCCGTTCAACGGCAAGACCGTGGTCGATGGCGATCATTTCCTTGAGATGGAAGAGATCCCACGCTCTTTGGTAGTGATCGGAGCGGGCGTGATCGGGGTGGAATACGCCACCATGTTCTCGGCCCTGGATGTGCGAGTGACCCTGATCGAGCCGCGCGATAGCTTCCTTGATTTCATTGACCGGACTTTGATCCACGAATTCACCCATCAGATCCGAGAAAACGGTGTCGATCTGCGCCTTGGATCGCCAGTAGAAAAGATCGAAGACGCAGGAACCCATGTCGAGGTCAGCCTTGGAAACGGGCGGCACGTGCGTGGCGAAATGCTGCTCTTTGCGGCCGGTCGCATGGGGGCCACGGATGCACTCAATCTGGACGCCATCGGGTTGGAAACAGACCATCGCGGCCGGATTGAGGTGAACCGCAAGACCTATCAGACCGCCGTGCCTCATATCTACGCCACCGGAGATGTGATCGGGCATCCCTCGTTGGCGTCGACCTCACTGCAACAGGGACGTGTTGCTGCCTGTCATGCGCTGGAAACGCCGACCCTGCCGGAAAGCCCGTGGTATCCTTATGGCATTTATTCCGTGCCCGAGATGTCTACCTGCGGCATGTCCGAGGAAGAGTTGAAAGAGCGTGGCATTCCTTATGAGGTCGGCGTGGGGCGTTTTCGCGAAACCTCGCGCGGGCATATCATGGGGCTGGAGCACGGGATGCTGAAAATGCTCCTTAGCCTCAAGACACGGCGTGTTCTGGGGGTTCAAATTGTTGGCGAAGGCGCGACAGAGCTGATCCACATCGGACAAGCGGTGATGAACCTGAAGGGGACAGTAGACTACTTTGTCCAGAACACCTTCAACTATCCGACTTTGGCGGAGGCTTATAAGGTCGCGGGACTTGATGCTTTTAACCGAATGCCCATTCCGGAAGAGTTCAAGGTCAAGCGCGCGCCCAAGGACAAAGGCAAGAAAGCGGATTCGTGACGGCACTTTACATCGACGCTGACGCCTGCCCGGTCAAAGCCGAGGCTGAAAAGGTTGCAACCCGCCACCGGGTGCAAATGTATGTCGTGTCAAACGGCGGACTGCGGCCATCTGCCAACCCCTTAGTCGAGACAGTCATTGTAGCCGAGGGTGCGGACGTCGCCGATATGTGGATCGCGGATCGTTGTGGCCCCGGCGATGTGGTGGTCACCGGTGACATTCCACTGGCTGCCAAGTGCATCGACGCCGGAGCAAGGGTGCTGCGTCACAACGGCGAAGCGTTCACCCAGGCCAACATCGGCCAGCAACTGGCGATGAGAGATCTGATGGCCGACCTGCGCGCCGCCAATCCGTTGGGCGCGGGGGGCAGCGGCAAAGGGTTCACCAAGGCCGACCGCTCGCGCTTTTTAGATGCCTTGGAACGCGAGTTGAGAGCAGCCCGCAGATAGTCGGAGTGCTACTGCCCGTCAAAGCAACACCAAAGATGCTACCCTTCCCGTTGGCGGTGCGGTTGCGTTTTTCGACATCTTAACTTGAAAATCGGCACTCGTCTTGGTTCAGTTGTCGTAGAGAATTACATTGCCGCGGTTTGCGGTTGATTGAGCAGGATCCAGGCAAGTGACTATCAACGCAGTGATTTTCGACATTGGAAACGTGCTGATCGAGTGGCAACCTGAACGCTTTTATGACCGGGTTATCGGTGAGGACCGTCGTCGCGCCATGTTCGCAGAGGTCGAACCGCACCATATGAACGACCTCGTCGATCGGGGGCATCATTTCACCGACACCATTTATGACTGGGCCGAGAAATACCCAAAATGGCGGGATGAGATCCGCATGTGGCACGACAATTGGATCGAACTTGCCGCCCCAGAGATTCCGCACTCCGTTCGGTTGTTGCGCGCGCTGCGCTCTCGCAATATCCCAGTATTTGCGCTGACTAACTTCGGCGTTCAAAACTTTGACTATGCGGCCACGGTCTATCCATTTCTAAATGAATTCGACCGGCTGTATGTTTCAGGCCGAATGCGCAAGGTTAAGCCTTTCGCAGACATTTACCGCGCTGTTGAAGAAGACAGCAATCTCGCACCGACCACTCTATTATTCGTGGACGATCGCCTGGACAACATCGAAGCTGCTCAAGCTCGGGGATGGCAGACCCACCATTTCAATGGACCACAGGGTTGGGCCGAGCGTCTATTCGCAGAAGGATTACTGTCGAAAGAGGACACGGTTTGAATGTCACCTACATCCCGTTCAAGGAAGGTGAAGCCAACCTGGATTGGCTAGAGTTGACACAAGC
This sequence comes from Falsiruegeria sp. JB4-1, assembly GCF_055693495.1. Lineage (NCBI taxonomy): Bacteria > Pseudomonadati > Pseudomonadota > Alphaproteobacteria > Rhodobacterales > Roseobacteraceae > Falsiruegeria > Falsiruegeria sp. JB4-1. The sequence continues at coordinate 378,038 of NZ_JBVFTZ010000001.1, read as the reverse complement.
GTTGGTCGATGGTCATTCACTAGCAAAGGCGGAAATTGGCGACACATTGCTGTCGCGTGGTCCGGACACATTGCTGTCTCGAACAGCCTGGATCGACGGTCTGGGCTCGATCGTAAAAACAGCGACTGTGTTCCCAAACAACCCGCAATCCGATCAACCCGTGATCAATGGATCCGTGAACTTGTACGATGACAAGGATGGTACACTGTCCGCCATGATCGATTTTCATTTGGTGACAAAATGGAAAACAGCGGGGGACAGTTTGTTAGGCGCTCTACGCTTGGCCAACCCAGAAAGTCGTAACATATTGATTGTTGGCGCAGGTGCGGTGGGGCATTCCCTGTGCCAGGCCTTTAGCCAGGGGTTTCCGAAGGCTCAAATTTGGATTTGGAACCGGACGAAGTGCAAGGCCGAGGCGTTGGCAAAGGGCCTGCCAAATGTAAGTATCGCTGAGGATCTGGCAAATGCGGTGCACTCGGCGGACATTATTGTCAGCGCGACCATGTCAAAAGATCCGATCCTCAAAGGTGACTGGCTGCGACCAGGGCAACACGTGAATCTGATCGGGGCCTATCGTCCGGACATGCGTGAAGCAGATGACAATGCACTACAAAAGGCACGGATTTTTGTAGACAGCTTCGATACCACCATTGATCACATTGGCGAGCTCAAAACCCCTCTGAAAGAGGGCACAATTTCTCGTTGTGACTTGTTGGCCGATTTTTATGATCTAAATGCCTTCTCGGCCACCTCCGATGAGATTACTCTATTCAAGAATGGCGGTGGTGCGCATCTGGACCTGATGACCAGCCACTACATACTAAGAAGGTGGCACTCGAGATCATGACATTTTTAATTGTTCTTATCGCTCTTGTAATTGTTGCTCCCTTTGCGATCGAGGCACGCCGCAAGGTGATGGGAGTGGAAGAACGGCGCAACGCGCCAGGAGAAACGGTCGCTCTGACCAGGGGTGCGACCCATTTCACCTGGCACGGCCCGGTACGCGGCCCAGTCGCGGTTTGCGTCCACGGGCTGACCACACCGTCCTTTGTTTGGCAAGGATTGGTCACCGGGCTGTCTGCCATGGGCTATAGGGTGTTGACCTACGACCTCTACGGTCGCGGATTTTCCGACCGCCCGAAGGGTGCCCAAGACGACAGGTTCTTTCTGCAGCAACTTGAAGAGCTTTTGGAAACACAGGGCGTAAAAGAAGACTTTACCCTGATAGGGTATTCCATGGGTGGGGCCATTTCGACATGTTTTGCAGCCAAACATCCCGAGATGGTTCGCCATCTGGTTTTGTTGGCTCCTGCGGGCATGGTCATGGCCACGGGCAGCATTGCACAGTTCATTCGGCGAACCCCTTTGATTGGCGACTGGCTCATGATGGCAGTGTTTCCAACCCGCCACCGAAAACAAATCGAAGCCGAAAAAACCTCCCCAGTTCTGTGCCGGATATCGTGGATTTGCAGTTGCGCGAGCTGGAGTATCAGGGGTTTGTTTCGGCGGTTCTTTCCAGTCTACGAGGTATTTTGGGTCGCGAATTGCAAGAGGAGCACCGCAAGGTGCATCAAGCAGGTGTCCCGGTACTGGCGATTTGGGGACGTGAGGATACTGTCATCCCACTGTCGGCCATGGGCAAGCTAACAGAGTGGAGCCGATCCACGCGTCAAGAAGTTATCGACGATGCAGGTCACGGACTGACCTATACCCATACCGACGAAGTTCTGGCGGTGCTGAGTGAACGCCTGAACGAAGGGTTGAACTGAAGCATCAACGATATGGCTCTAAGACACCACTCCAGATCGTAACAAACCCGAAATGAACGTATCTGCGCGTCCTGCGGACGGCGGGAACGCGCCCGAGTGCCGGAGGCACCCAACCTATTTGTTGTAGCTGGTCTTCAGGCTTGGGCCGCCGCAACTGGGCGGTTCTCGCGAATGGGCAAGTGAACAACCGCACTAAAGGCGCCGATTGCGACGCCAATCCACCAGACCGTCGTATAGTCCCCGTAGAGGTCATACATGCGGCCGCCCAGCCACACGCCCAGAAAGCCACCCAACTGATGGCTCAGGAACACAAACCCATAAAGCGTCCCCATGTATCGCACCCCATAGAGATGCGCGACCAAGCCGGAAGTCAGCGGAACAGTCGCCAGCCACAGAGACCCCATCGTTATCGAGAAAACGACGACCGACAGTGGTGTGATTGGCAGCAGGATGAACAGTGCTCCGATCAAGGTGCGCGCCGTGTAGATACCCGCCAGCAGGTATTTGCGTGGGAAGTGATTTCCTGCCCATCCCGCCATGAGGGTGCCGCCGATGTTGGCCAGCCCAACCAGCGAGATCGCAAGCGCGCCCAGACCGGATGTCGTGGTCACACCCATCCCGTGCAGGATGCTGCCCGGTTCGATCGGCCCGCACATCTCGGTCACGAAGGCAGGGAAATGCGCCGTTATGAAAGAGAGCTGATAACCGCAGCTGAAGAACCCCAGGAAAATCAACGTGTAGGACGGATCCTTGAACGCCTTGGTCAAGATCTGGCTCATGCTCTCTTGCAGCTCTTGCTTGCTGGCGGGCTCAGGCGAGCGCATCAGCGGCAAGAGCAGGACAATCGACAAGATCACAAATGCAAAGACGATGAAAACCTGTTGCCAGGACAGAAAACCAAGCATCCATTCCGCCGTGGGAGCTCCGATCACCTGTCCGATACTGCCCGCCGCAGTCACAACGGCCAGTGACATCGAACGGTTCTCTTCCGAAGACGCGCGGCCAACCACGGCCAGGACAACCCCGAACCCGGTGCCTGCGATGCCGAAGCCGACGAGCCATTCATAGATCTGATGTTCTAACGGCGTCACAGACCAGGCGGACAGGACCAGACCGGCGGCGTATAGGATTGCCCCCATGATGATCGCTTTGCGATCGCCAATCTTTTCGGCAATTGCGCCAAAGATCGGCTGCCCGATACCCCAGGCCAGGTTCTGGATTGCAATGGCCAGCGAGAAATCGGTTCTCAGCCAGCCGAATTCCTCTGCAATCGGGATCTGGAACACGCCAAAGGACCCACGGATCGCAAAGCTGACAATGATGATGACGCAGCTGACGAGCAGTACGGGAGTGAACAGGCTGGGCGCGCGGGTCATCTGGACCTCCAATTGACTTAGAATGGCACGTTAACCGGATCGCCCACCCAGTCAATTCAGGAGATTTGAGCACACAGTTAACCAAATTTGATCTGTTGGTCGGGTCGGTCTTCTTTCAAACAACCGCATGTCGCGCTATGGGTGCAAAATGACAGATGTTTCTTCGCTCTATGCTGCGCGTGTCGCCGATGGCACCTTGAACGCGGACCCAGCCCAAGAGGCCGTCCTACACGAGTTCGAGCGTATCCGCACCGCTGTCATGACACCGGTCAAACGCGGGTTCTTTCGCAAGGCACCATCCCCGCCCAAGGGGCTGTACCTGTGGGGTGGCGTCGGGCGCGGCAAGTCGATGCTGATGGATATGTTCGTCGAAACGCTGGGGGATGTCCCCTCGCGCCGCGTGCATTTCCACGCCTTCATGCAGGAAATCCACGTGGGCATGCACGAAGCACGCCAAAACGGGATCGAAGACGCGCTGAAACCGGTGGTGGATCAGGTCGTCAAGTCGGTGCGGGTGCTGGCTTTTGACGAAATGCAGATCACCGACATCACGGATGCCATGATCGTGGGGCGGTTGTTTGAGGCGCTGTTTGATGCCGGCGTTGTGATCATCACTACGTCCAACCGTATTCCCGACGACCTCTACAAAAACGGATTGAACCGGCAGCTGTTCCTGCCCTTCATCCAGTTGATCAAGGAAAAGATGGTCACTTGGGAAATGGTGAGCCCGACGGATTATCGCCAGAACCGACTGGAAGGATCGCAGGTCTATTTCTCGCCCATCGGTCCCGATGCCCGTGCCGAGATGAACGCGATATGGACCGATCTGACGGGCGGCGCGGCAGAGCCACTTGTGCTGCGAGTCAAAGGTCGTGATGTGACACTTCCTGCGTTTAGAAATGGCGTGGCGCGGGCAACGTTTTATGATCTTTGCGGCAAGATGCTTGGGCCGGGGGATTACCTCGCCGTGGCCGAGGCGGTGAAGGTACTGATGTTGGACGACATCCCAACTCTGTCACGCAACAACTTCAACGAGGCGAAGCGGTTCGTCACATTGATCGATGCACTTTATGAGGCGCGCGTACGTTTGATCTGTTCGGCCGCTGCCCAACCCGAGATGCTGTATGTTGAAGGCGAAGGCACGTTTGAGTTCGAACGCACTGCCTCGCGCCTGCGCGAGATGCAGGATAAAGATTGGGGACAAAAAAGGGGGCTCTGCCCCCACAGCCTTTAGCTGTTCCCCGCCGTATTTAGTACAAAAAGAAGAGCGGGATCTCTGTCCGGGATCAGCCGTTTTCGCGCAGGATATTACCCGCCAGATAGAGTGATCCGCAGATCAAAACGCGTGCGTATGAATCTTGGGCGGTGATCGCCTGCAAGGCCTCCATTACCGAGGACGCCGTGCTGGAAGGGAAATCGACTGATTTGGCGGCTGTGGCTGTGTCTTCGGCCGAGAGTGTGTTGGCCTCACCCGGGATCGAGAACAGCCGTCAGTGTGTCCGCTTGCGCTGCCAGCGGCCGCAGATAGCCGGTTACATCCTTGGTGTTCAGCATCCCGCAGATCAGATGGGTCGGGCGTTTGGGCAGCCCTTGCAGCAGATCGCCAATGGCCTGACCGGCGGCGGCATTGTGACCGCCATCGAGCCACAGTTCAGCCTCGGGTGCAGCGTCAACCAGCGGACCGATTTTCAGGCGCTGCATGCGGGCGGGCCATTCGGCGCAGGTTACCGCGGCCTCGTAAGCGGTATCACCCAGGTTGAGGTGGCGCAAAGCGGCCAGGGCGACGCCTGCGTTCTGGATCTGATGTGCGCCCAGCAAGTTGGGAAGAGGCAGATCCCGAAGACCGGTTTCGTCCTGATAGATCAGCCGATCGCTTTCGCGGTGTACGTGCCATTGCTGACCATGGGCAATCAGCGGCGCGCCAAGGCGGGCGGCGGTGTCTTCGATCACCTCCATCGCCTCATCTTGCTGTGGACCGACGATGACAGGAACGCCACGTTTGATGATGCCGGCTTTTTCGGCTGCGATCTTGGCCAGCGTGTTACCCAAAAATTGCTCGTGATCGATGGATACGGGCGTGATCAAAGTTAGGGCCGGTTTGTCGACGACGTTGGTGGCATCCAAACGTCCACCCAGACCGACCTCAAGCAGAGTGTAATCAGCTTTGGTGCGGGCAAATGCTAGCAGGGCTGCGACTGTGGTGATCTCGAAATAGGTGATGTCGACGCCGTCGTTGGCGACGTAGCATTCATCCAACACCTGTGCCAGGTGCTCTTCGGAAATCAGCTCTCCGGCCAGACGGATCCGTTCGTGGAACCGCGCCAGATGCGGCGACGTATAGGCGTGCGCCGTCAGCCCTGCACCTTCGAGCCCTGCACGGATCATAGCCTGAGTTGACCCCTTGCCATTGGTTCCGGCGATGTGGATCACAGGGGGCAGTGTGGTCTGTGGGTTGCCCAGCGCATCCAGCAGACGCCAGACACGATCCAAGGTCAAATCGATGATCTTGGGGTGCAGCGCCATCATCCGGTCCAGGATGACGTCCGATGTTTGGGCGGTCATTCCTTGGCAGCCTCTTCCGCCGGGGTCTCTGCCGTAGCGTCATCCTCGGGCTCGGGCGCGGGCAGGTCGCCTTTGACAGCTGGGGGCTGGTTCATCAGCATACGAGTGATGGTGATCAGCTCTTCTCGCATCTCGGTGCGTTTGGTCACGCGATCCAGCATACCGTGATCCAGCAGGTATTCGGCGCGCTGGAACCCTTCGGGCAGTTTTTCGCGGATGGTCTGCTCGATCACGCGGGGACCGGCGAAACAGATCAGCGCATTGGGCTCCGAAATATGGACATCGCCCAGCATCGCATAGGACGCGGTCACACCACCGGTGGTCGGGTGGGTCAGGACGACAATATAAGGCAGACCAGCTTCTTTCAGCATCTGCACGGCCACTGTGGTGCGCGGCATCTGCATGAGGCTCAGGATGCCTTCTTGCATGCGCGCGCCGCCAGCAGCGGAAAACAGGATCAGCGGGCGCTTGAGCTCAACGGCCTTTTCCGCGGCGGCAATGATCGCGTTGCCCACGTACATGCCCATCGAACCGCCCATGAACGAGAAGTCTTGCGCCGCGGCCACGATCGGAGTGCGGCCAATCTCGCCGGTGGCGACCAGCATTGCCTCTCTTTCACCGGTGGATTTCTGCGCCGACTTCATCCGGTCGGGGTATTTCTTTTGATCGCGGAACTGCAACGGATCGGTCGTTGGTTCTGGTACGTCGATTTCGGCAAATACGCCGCCGTCGAACAATCCTTTGAAACGCGCTCGCGGAGTGATCCCCATGTGGTGACCGCATTCGGTGCATACATTCAGATTGTCAGCCAATTCGCGGTGGAACAACATCGACCCGCATTCATCGCATTTGTGCCAAAGGTTCTCGGGCACTTCGCGACGCGAAAAGATGGAATTGATCCGGGGCCGGACGTAGTTGGTGATCCAGTTCATGGCGGAACCTTCTGATGCTGCACTGTGCCCAAATAAGACGCCGCGTCAGGAAATGCAATCAACGGCGCAACGCAAGGCGCGCCGCAAGCCACGCTACCAGCATCATTGCAAAATCCGCCAGAAGCCAGGATCGCAACTGAACGGTATCCGACATCTCGTATGGCACCAGGAACAATGAGAGGCCATTTAGACTATCCGGCAGCGAGATGAACAGAAGTGCTATCATGTTGTTGAAAAGATGAAGTGCGACCGCAGGGCCCAAGGTTCCGGCCCGAGCCGTCAGATCGGCCATCAAAATGCCGAACACACCCGACCACAACGCGATAAGCAACGCGTTGTCCCCAGCCTGTCCCGGAAGGTAGTGACCAAACGCAAAGAGGACCGACGGCAAGACCATCCAGACCAGAGGGCTGCGGAAACGTGCCGCCAGTGATTGCTGAATATAGCCCCGGAACAGGATCTCTTCTGCGCTAACTTGAACGAGCACCGCTACCATGGATAGAGGCAGCAACAGGAGCCACATTGATAGTGGCACATTGTTTTGCAGTGGTGCGCCCATGTCATAGGGCGGCAAGATCAGCACTACGACCCACAAGAGAAGAAGGATACGCAGCACGACCCAAAACTGTACCAGAGTCTGATACATCGGCCCAAGAATGCTGCTCAGGCTTCGACGCTGAAACTGACGCGCTGCAAGGGCGACTGCAAGGGTCACGATCCCGAAGCTGAACAGCAAAAAATACATCGCCAACGGGGAGGCGCCGGTCAGAACGCTCTGTGCCCATTCATCGGACCCTGCACCCGCCATTACGCCAAGTAGAAGGGTGTTCAAGGCAAAGACAAAAATCCCGATCGACAACAAACCCAATAGGAGTTTCCAAAGCTGCGCATGAGCGCGACCCGGGCCAACCAATTGCTCGTGTGGGGCGTACGCGCGATCAAGCATTGTTCTGCCCGTTGACCAGATCCATAGGCACCGGTGTGCCATCCGGATTGGTGAAATCCGCCAAGTTAATATTCTGAGACCGCATGAAAGCCGCGGCCTCGACCAAGTGGTCAGCAACGGTTTCCAGCAAGCTCACAGCAACGGTGGCATCGTTTTCGATCACGGCGCGGAACTCCTCGGCGCCAATTCGCAGGAAATTGCTGTCCTCTTGCGCGATCAGGTCAAAGGGTCGAGGCTCGCGGGTGATGATCGACAAGTCTCCAATCAGGCGGCCGGGCTCGACAACCGAAATTGCACGTCCATCATGATCCTTCCCGTTAGGCCAACGCAGTTCGGCCTTGCCAGACAAACAAAGATAGGCAGCATCGGGGGATTGCCCTTCCGAAAAAATAACCTGCCCAGCAGCCACATCGTACCATTGCGCCGAAAACGCCAAAAGCCGCTGGTTACGGGCGTCGAGTTTAGCAAAAAGCTCGGTCGACGCGATGATGTTCAACTTGCGACTCAAGTCAGCTGCACCACCTTGGTCAAGCTCGCCCAACGAGCGAGACACGCCATCGATCCGCCCATCCTTGATCTCGATGAATAGATCATAGGCCTCTGGGTGGGCAAAATTGTCTTCCATGAAAATCATGATGGATTTAGGCAGCAATTCGCGCAGTTTCTGGCGGGTGCGCAGGCGGCTTTGGCTGTCGTGACTGGCCAGCGCCTGATCCAACACCAGAATGTCGGGCCGTTTGATCCCCGCACGCGAGAACGCTGCGCGTTCCTGAAACACAGTCGGCAGATTGGTTCCACCCAACCCCGCAGGCAAATCGTAGATGATCGTAGCAATGCGGCGGCGCAATCCGGCCTCGATCAGCACCTCGGCCACCAAATCCTCGATCTCATCAGCCTTGGCACCCGCCATCAGCGACACTCGGCCAAAGAGCGCGTTTTCGACCACCGTCAGACGGGGGACATAGGCGTCCTCGGACACCGGAATAAAATCGCCGCCAACCAATTCTCGTAACGCAGCTGCCTTACTTTGGCGGATTGCCAGGATGCGATCCATGTACTCCTGCGGAAAACTCGGCCCAATCTGTTCCGCTGTCAGCAGAAATGGCACGGTGACAACCAAGGCGCGGTCTTCATCGCTCAGCATCTCTTCGCCCTTGGCATCGATCCGATCAGCAATCTCTAGCAGCTTCAGATACGTATCTTCATCCAACCCCAAGCGTAGAAACAGCGGGTGACTCATGCCGTCGCGCCCAAAGGTTTGGCGCAGCATGTCGATGACACCCAACGAAATAGCCTGCGCATCATCGGCAAGCCCCTGCTCGTGTAGCATCGCCATGAACCGCCCGTCGCGAGCCATCTTTTCTTGTGTGATTTCGCGGGCGGGAGCCGCATAAAGCAGGTTCCCACCCAATGGCACCGCCGGGTTGAACCTATCGGGTGAGAACCGAAACACCACATCATCCAGCCCGCGTTCAACAAGCCGTTCGGCCACTTTCTCTCTGATTGCAACAATCTCGTCTGCCAATGCCGAATGGAGACTGGGGTCAAACCGCGAGCGCAGGGTGCGGCGGAACATGAACTCGTCGATCCCCATGGCTTCGACCAGTTGGAACCACCAATCGCGGATCTGATCGCCATCCGTCAAACCAGCAAGACCTGGGTCGATCCAATCCTCATCCAGCGAATCCGCGCTGTTACCCGCCCGAACTGCTTCGATCTGTTTTCGGGTTGGCCGACGCAATTCACCGGGCTTGTACTGAGGCTGTGTACGTAGCGGCATCAGAAGGTTGTCGCCCAACGTGCCATCAAACAAATATGGACGTGAGTGTGCATACCCGATGCGAGCTGCAATCACTGCTTGATGTAGCTCTTCGATGTTATGATCGGATAGCCGAACCTCACCTCGTGCAGGCAGTATTTCACGTGTTAGAAGCTGCGCCAAAGCAGTACGCTCGCTCGCCTTTGTTGATTGGATCGCCACGCGCGCGCCCGGTGGAATAGTCAGGTTCAAATCTTCGAGTACTGTATTGCCGTCGTTGTCCAAAACGGTGACATTCTTCAGCTCAATGTCGCCAGTCAGTCGAGGGATATCCTGCGGTTCGCCTTCAAACAGCTCGTCAGGTATCATGTTGCGTGGGGCAAACCGTTCGGTCACGATTTCCCATCGCAACGACATGTCCTGCACTTGATTGTAGTAGCCCAACAGCTCTTTCCAGGGAGAGCTCAGGTCCTTGTAAGCCCCTAGTGCGGCCACCAGTGCGCCGACCGTGATCTCTCCTTTGATCGCCAGATAACCGCCCACTGAATAGAACAGAAAAGGCGTCATCTGCGTGATCAGGTTGTTCAGGAATTTCATGAAGAATTTCTTGTTGTAGATCCTGAACCGGATCTCGAACAACCGCCCAAGTCGATCGGTGAACTGCGCCAGACGATAGCGCCAGCCCCCGTTTGCCCTTAGGTCCGAGATACCGGCAGCGCTTTCGCCAATTTCGGAACTCAACCTGCGGACCTCTTGGATGCGGGACTTGTTCAGTAGGTTGATCTGCCGCTGCAGCATCGGGATCAGCCACGCCTGCAGCGGGATCAGCGCGACCGAGGCCAGACCGAACCAAACGCTTTGCATGAACAGAAATGTCACGATGGTCAGCATCTGGCCCAGTTGAAATACCGGCTGCGCGATGGCGTCACCCATCAGCCCGCCCATCGGCTCGGCCTCGGACGTAATCATCGACACCAGCTCACCCTGGCTGGTGGTGGCGAAATAGGGTTTGGGAAAGCGCATCATCCGGCTGATCAGCTTGAACCGCAGCCGCCGCAGCATCCGTTCGGACAGCACACCTTTCATGGTGTTGATCCGCATCTTCATGAAACCACTGGCGATCACCGTGGCCAGAAAGGCGAAACATAGCACCAACAGATACTGGATCTGCGTAACATCATAACCCCATATGGTCACGATTTCTGTGGTCGATCCGATGGCGTCGTTGATGATCCGCTTGGGCAGTTCCAACGAGATGTAGAGAAAGGGAAACGAAACGACGGTCAAAACAAGCAGAACAAGTTGCTGTTTTTTTGAATATTTCCAAATAAATGAAAACAACGTGGGTTCCATAACCCGGCCCTCGTCTCAGATGAATCAATCCACGGCAAGGCGCGGATATTCCACTGTTACCGAAGTCTGAACGGTAAGCATTGACCCCCTCAATTACAAGGATCGCACACCAACAGTTTTTGCCCTGCCCTTGTGCGGTTATCCACAGGCAGGTATTTCAAATCAGAGGGGAAAATCAGGGAGGCCAGCCATGCAACGCCGCACGTTCGACAAGACCAAACTGCCAAGCCGTCACGTCACCGAGGGACCAGAACGCGCCCCACATCGCGCGTTTTTGTACGCGATGGGGCTGAGCGAAAATGAAATACACCAACCACTGGTTGGGGTGGCCACTTGCTGGAACGAGGCCGCGCCCTGCAACATCGCGCTCAGCCGTCAGGCCCAGGCTGTCAAATTGGGAGTCAAAAGTGCATCTGGCACTCCGCGCGAATTCAACACGATCACTGTCACCGATGGCATCGCCATGGGACACGAAGGGATGCGCAGCTCGCTCGCCTCGCGTGAGGCGATTGCGGATTCAGTCGAACTGACCATGCGCGGTCATAGTTATGACGCCTTGGTTGGACTGGCGGGCTGTGACAAGTCTCTGCCGGGCATGATGATGGCAATGATCCGACTGAACGTGCCATCCGTGTTCATTTACGGCGGTTCGATACTGCCCGGCCGGATTGATGGCAAGGACGTCACCATTCAGGACGTGTTCGAGGCCGTCGGTCAGCATCAGGCCGGACACATGACCACGTGTGAGTTGGAAAAACTCGAAGCAGTCGCTTGCCCCTCGGCCGGAGCCTGTGGAGGGCAGTTCACCGCCAACACCATGGCCTGCGTGTCCGAAGCAATCGGACTGGCGTTGTTCAACTCGTCGGGCGCACCAGCGCCGTATGAAAGCCGTGATCAGTATTCGATTGCCTCGGGAGAGGCTGTGATGAACCTGATCGATCAGAACATTTGCGCACGTGACATCGTCACCCGAAAGTCGCTGGAAAATGCCGCTCGGATCGTGGCCTGTACAGGCGGGTCAACCAACGCGGGGCTGCACCTACCTGCGATGGCACATGAGGCCGGGATCGACTTCTTTTTGGATGACGTCTGCGAAATTTTCCGCGATACGCCCTATTTCGTCGACTTGAAACCCGGCGGGCAATATGTGGCCAAGGATCTGTATGAGGCAGGCGGCGTGCCCGTGGTGATGAAGGAATTGTCCAAGGCCGGGTTGCTGCACGAGGACTGCATGACAGCGTCCGGAAAAACCGTTGCGGAAGAGCTGGCGCAAATCGACCGTGCCGCCGACGGGCGGGTGATTTACCCCGTCGAAACGCCACTGTCGACGACAGGTGGGGTCGTTGGCCTCAAAGGTAATCTGGCCCCCGAAGGCGCTATCGTGAAAATCGCGGGCATGGCGGATGAGGACATTGTGTTCACTGGTCCGGCGCGGATTTTTGAATGCGAACAGGATGCCTTTGATGCTGTCCAACAGCGCGCCTACAAAGAGGGCGAAGTGATCGTGATCCGCAATGAAGGCCCGTCAGGCGGGCCAGGCATGCGCGAGATGCTGGCGACCACAGCGGCGCTGTCAGGTCAGGGCATGGGCAAGAAGGTGGCGCTTATCACTGACGGGCGCTTTTCCGGTGCAACACGCGGCTTTTGCGTCGGTCACGTCGGCCCCGAAGCGGCGCACGGCGGACCGATCGCCTTGTTGCAGGACGGCGACATGATCACCATCAACGCCATCACCGGTGCACTCTCGGTCGATCTGAACGACACGGAACTGACCGCTCGCAGGGCTGAATGGAGCGGCCCGCGCGAAACGATTTATGCGTCAGGCGCACTGTGGAAGTACGCGCAATTGGTGGGCGAGACCTACAAGGGGGCGGTCACCCACCCCGGCGGAAGTTCGGAAAAGCATGACTACATGGAATTGTAAGGTTTTGCTGGTCGGCGCCATCGAGGCGACAGTACGGGGGGTGTCAAGTTGGTGGCACCTCAGGGGTATTGCATCGACGAGTTTCCGCTATTGCAGTTGAGCGCCAGAACTCATGATGTAAATGATGCTGGTCCACAAGATTGGCGGTCTGCCTTTGTCGTAAATGGAAAGCAGGTAGGCGTGGCACTTGAAGACAACGAGGAAGGCTTGTCATCAACCTAGGAAGGCGCCCATTTGTTGGCCGATCTCGTTACACTTACGCAAAAAGCCAGCACCGAAAGAACAAACAAATGCCGCAACCAATTGTTGACGGTTCGTGCAAAAAAATGTGTCAAATCGACGTATTGGGGTTCTTTGGTTAACAACCTGCGGTTAAACAGGAATTGAAACGCGGTTCAACGCGCGATGGATGGAATATGGGCAGGGTACTGGATCAGTTGTTTCACTTACGGGCGCTCCGGCGCTGGCGTCTTGCTGCACGGAGTTCGGCCTCGGCAAATCTGTCCACGTTGCGAACCCAACGCAATCAGGCGCGGGATCTTCGGACCCATCTGAACAAGCTGGTCCACATAGCCGATGGGCGGCTGGCACTGCCGGTTGTCGGCTCATCCTATTTTCCCAAGCCCCACGGCACGGATTGGTCGTGGCGACCAGAACTCTGGCGCGGACCGTTGTCGATACTTGGGATTTCATCTGCCCCCTCTCGTTCAAAACTAGGGGAAGAAGTCACTCTGTTTCACGATTGCGATTTTTCGGAACTGACCCTGAGACAGCTTCGAAACACGCGCGAAGCCGATCTTGCCCCGTTTGGGTTGCGTATGGACGTTTTCAAATTCGACGGTTCTTTCCTGTCGTTGGTGATCGACTTGCCCAATGAAGCCGCAGAAGGCATGACCCGTGGTCATCTGCTGCGCATCGACACGATTATCGAAACCGAAAAACCGTTGGAAATCTTTGCGCGGCTGAACATAAAACATGGTCCAAACACCGAACAAATCGTTCGGGAGCTGCCCCTGAACGAAAAGAACGTGATGGTGGAGTTTGACCTCGCTTACTCACGGCTGAACGAAAAACGGATCGAAAAGATCTGGCTCGACCTGATCTTTGAAGCCCCAGACATGAATCAGGTTGTGATCCGGGATCTCACATTTTGTCGGCACCGTCGTGCTGCGCTTTAGGGACATCAAGCATGAGCGAACTTGACCTGACAAAAATCCGACTACGCAACGGTATATGGGAAGGCCGTATAACCGGCGCTCCCACGACGGGAAAACGACCTGACATTCGCGTTGTATACCTCGATCAGATCCTGGAAAACGTAGAGCTGACTGAAGGTGGTGAGAGTAGCTATTGGGATCTGAAGATCACGATTCCAGAGCATGCAATCGCGGACGGCGTTCATACCTTTGTAATTTTCGATCATGCAACAGATGAGAAACTGGGTAGCTTTTCGCTCATAGCCGGAGAAGTTGTCTCGGACGACTTACGGGCCGAAGTCGATTTGCTGCGGGCGGAACTCGACATGTTGAAACGGGCATTTCGGCGGCATTGTCTGGAAACCATGTAACGCTCGGCTCGTAGTCACATTGGTCAGGCGCGCATTCGGGCGTTGCCTGGATCATATTGTGCCGGAGCATGTATCCGCGCCCGATATGTCTCGCCAAGGATCGAAACTGCGCATTCTTCACCTATCGAAACAGCACCTCCGGACACATATCCAAGCGCAAGCATCTTTTGGGTACGTGGTCCAAAGGCTCCTGAAGTGATGTACCCAATGGCGGTACCGCCTTTCAAGATCGGCTCAGATGCCAAAGGCCAGGGCGACGCATCCAGAAGCTCAAGCCCGACCCATTCCCAGTTGGGTTCTTGGATTGCTTGCTCCAACACTGCGTCTCTGCCTACAAAGTTTCGGCCCGCAGGTTTTGCAAAATTCTGCAACCCAGCATCGAACAGGGTGTATTCCGTTCCGAAATCAGAACCCCAAGCGTGATATCCTTTTTCAACACGCATGGAGTTCAAGGCATAAGATCCGAATTGTCCAATTCCGAAAGCCTTACCGCGGTTCATCAGTTCGTCATAGAGGACTGGCAAATCACTGCTGGCTGTGTGCAATTCCCACCCAAGTTCGCCAACGTAAGACACACGCATCGCAATCGCATCAACTCCGGCGATCTGGAGTTCTGCGACAGACATCCACGGCGCGGCTTCCGCAGACAAATCAGATGCGGTTAGCAATGAGAGAACATCGCGGGACTTGGGCCCCATAACCATCAGCGCACCATCCATGACGTGCCCTGACACCAGTGAGACGCCGCTACTAGGCAGTTGGGATTGCAGAAAATCAAGATCCCTCAGATTGGCAAGTGTCGGACCGCACAGCAGGAACCTGTCTTCATCCAGCCTGGCGATCGTGGCCTCGGACCAAATACGCCCTTTAGGGGTCAGCAAATAGCTAAGCTTGATACGGCCAACCTCAGGAACGGCTCCACAGAAAACACGATCCAGATATTCGGCCGACCTCGGTCCCTCGACGGTGAATTTGGTGAAACCTCCGTGATCCATCACGCCAACCGAGCCTGCTACTGTCATACACTCCTGATGTACCGCGGCTTGCCAGGGTTCTTCGTGAAAACTCAATGTACCGTTGTCAGGATGCTCGGCAGTCTCGAACCAGAACGCTCGTTCCCATCCACCTATTTGACCCATCACAGCCCCTGAAGCCTTCAGCCTTGAGTACAAAGGCGTTCGCTGAAGTGGCCGCCCAGAAAGCATGTTTCGGTGGGGATAAGGAATGGCGTATTGCAGGTCGTAGTGCTCCGAAGCCCGAGCATGGGCATAATCCTGTGTAGCCCATTTGCCAAAGCGTCTGGGGTCCCAGGCTGACAAGTCCCATTCGGTTTCGCCTTCGGTGATCCATTCGGCCATAGCCTTGCCAATAGCTGCCGAGTGCGTGATACCGATCTGCACCCCGGTTGCATGATAGAAGTTTCGAACCCCAGCGGCAGGCCCCACAAGAGGCATCGCATCGGGCGCATAGGCAATAGGACCATTCACGAAACGCTGCGCGCCGGCCTTGGCCAACAAAGGAACGTGGGCAATCGTATCGTCCAGAACGTCAAGGATATCCTCGACACTGTCAGGAAAAAGCTGATGCGCGAAATCATTTGGCGGACCACTGTCAGGCCAAGCTGGACGTCCCGCATGGGCATAGGAGCCAAGCAGAAATGCGTTTCGTTCCCGACGCAAATAGAACCGAATATCCGGGTCTCTAACCAATGGAAACAAGTCCGGGTACGCTTCGAGCTCGGCTAGGGAGTCCGTGACCAGGTATTGATGCTCCAGAGTAATGACAGGTGTGCTCAGACCAGCCATTTCTGCCACTTTCGCCCCATAGAACCCAGCTGCATTAATAACGATTTCTGTAGTCACAGACCCATCAGGGGTCGACACCACCCATTCTCCGCTCGGGTTTTGTTTGATGCCCGTCACGGGCGAAAATCTTTTGATTTCAGCGCCAAGTTCACGGGCACCCTTTGCAAGCGCCTGCGTTAGTTGGCTTGGATCTATATCCCCTTCATAGGGGTCAAGTATCCCGCCAATAACAGTATCGCCCGGGGACCAAAATGGATGCATCGCTGCCATTTCATCCGGACTCAAACGGTGAAGGTCGAAGCCTGCGCTTTTGGCAATGCCTTCGATGTGGCCAAACAAATCCATCCGCTCGATCGTGTGCGCTGGCCAGAAAGCTCCAGTGTGACGGTAGGTGATTGGGCTGCCAGTTTTTTCAGCAAGGTCTTTGTACATCCTCGAGCCATAGTTCCCTGCGCGCATGCCCAACCAAGAGGTTGCATATGTCGGGATGTTGCCTGCTGCATGCCACGTTGAACCGCTGGTTAATTCGTCCCGCTCAAGAAGAATCGTGTCGGTGACGCCAGCCAGCGCGAGATGATAGAGGATAGAACACCCAACTGCCCCACCCCCGATAACAACCACCTGTTTGTGATCTTTCATTTCCGATCCTCTGGTAACTTGATGTCGAACACATCCCGGATTACCGATTCACGCTCTTTAGAAAGATGAATTGGCGGCTCAGATGTCAATTCGGCGACCTTAGCCCGAGCACGATCCAGCAATTCCGGACGTCCAGCCTCTTGCCAGTCCTGTACACTTTGGCGATCTGCAAGTGTTGGATAGACATATTCGGTTTTCATGCGAGCCAGCGTTTGCGCCTCGCCCAGAAAGTGACCAGGGCCGCAGGCAACAGCTTCGATCATGTCCAGATCCAGGGAATCGTCCGGCAATTCAACACCTCGCACAGTTCGCAGGATCGCGCCGCACATGTCGTCGTCGATCACCAATGCCTCTGCTGACGCCACCATCAACGATCCCAACATCCCAACACTCAGGTTGATCATGTCTGCACCGGCCTGCGCAGCCAGAGCGACTGTGTACCCTTTTTCGTAACCGGCCTGAGCGTCCGGCACTTTGGAATCGGTCATTCCGGCAGATACTGTCGAGGGTAACCCCAGGTGCAACAAGAGTTGCGCAGCCGCAGCGTTTGCTACAGCGGCCTCGCCGCTGCCCCCGGTCATGGCACCCGTACGCAAATCGCTGATGAACGGCATGAAAGCCAAAATTGTTGGAAATCCGGGTTTCAGGATGTTTGCAATTACCAGACCAGCAAGAGCTTCGGCCAATCCTTGCGCCAATGCTCCGGCCAATGTTACCGGACTGGTCGCTCCGGCCTGCGCCGCCGTACAAATTTGTAAGGGCATGCCAGCAGCGATTGCCGCCTTCATGATTTCGACCCCTTCTGGCGCAAACCGTAAGGGCGAAACCGCATGTACAATGACACCCATGCAAAAGGGTTGGCGGCGAAACCCATCATCTTTTCCCAAAGCCAGGTCGAACATTTTGGCAATGCGCCTGACGTGATCCGCAGTGTCAAAGCTAATGCCAATCGGCTTGGGGCACGCCTTTAGACAAGCAAAGGCTGTATTGACGTCCATGTCCCAAGCAGACGGCATATCCCGTGCAACAATGGGCCGGACTCCGTAGTGGATATTCTCGGACCGTCCAACAATTTGCATAAGTTGATACAGATCCGCCAAAGTCGATGATCGGAAGGCCCCTTGGGCATCACGGACTTCGACAGCCGCACCACCTGTTCCGATATGAACAGCTCCACCTCCGATGGTCAGGCCAAAGTCGTCAGCAAAGCCCGGTAGGTCAATTTTTTTAGCAGCCTTTGCAATGCAAGATTCCACCATCTGACGCGGAAAGCACAATCGCCCGTCTGCGCGCCTTACCGCCCCGGCCGAAATGACCAGATCGGCGACATCGCCGGGACAATCGTCCATTCCTATTCGTTCCAGGATTGAAAACGCTGCATCGATTATCTGTGTCAGACGTCGCGGCCCAAGGGGTTGGAAACGCCCACCGATTGGCGGGGCGGTTGCTCCGTGGCTGGCTGTTTTCTGTTTTGCGCGCGCCCGCCTTGCCAAGCTCCACTCCAAAGTCGTCCCCTGTGATCAAGGAAGTGGAACCGTCAATGTGTTGCTATAGAGAATGCGACGTTGTCAGTGTCGTTTTTTACCTGCAGACGGTCGAAGTTGTAATCTACTGTCAAACAAGTTCAGAGGAGTTTTTGCGACGATGCATGTCTTTAGAAGCATGATCTTGAATGCCCCCATTGATCAAATCTGGTCGATTGTTCGAGAGTTTGACGGTGTTTCAAAGTGGAATCCTGCTGTCGCCAAAGCGACGATGGAGACCGGCGATGGGTGTAGCGTTGGCAATGTGCGTCGCCTTGAAATCGTTGATGGAACCACATTTCGCGAAACGCTGTTGGAACTCTCGGACAACGACTGCTTCTATACCTATGACATCCTTGAGAGCCCTCTGCCTGTTCGCAACTACATCTCGACCCATCGGTTCGTTCCGATCACGCATTCGGATTGCACTCTGGGCATTTGGGAGAGCCGGTTCGACTGTCCCGAAGAGATAGAAGAAGAGATGGCTGCCATCGTGGGTGACCAAATCTACATCAACGGAATGAACGGCCTGAATGATTTTCTGAAAGGGTGCTGACATGAGCGACACACTCGCTTCGCGTGCAATTATTGGTGTAATGACCCCCGCCATGAACACGGTGGTTCAACCAGAACTGGAACTTTTGCGCCCCGATGGCGTCACCAATCAGATGCAGAGGTTTCGTCTGGGTGGTGAAAACATTTCAGATGACTTGATCAATGAGGCGCAGAAGTTGATGGATTGCGACCCTGCAGCCATTTGCATCGGGTTGACCACCGATGCAGGGCCTGGCGGTGTCGAGCGGCTCGTTCGGCGCTGCACCGAACTGGAAGATGCAATTAACGTCCCTGTACTTAACGCCTCGTCATCTAACTATGCGGCTCTTGGGACGTTCGGCGCTAAAAGGATCGCGATCGTCACTCCGTTCACCCCGGAAATCGATGTGAATGTAAGATCCAACGCCGAGGCCGCAGGATTTGAAGTTGTTGCAATTGCGGGTACCTGCGCACCATCGCTGCCTGAGATATGCGAGACGCCGCTGGATGAGATACGCAAAGTTTTCAGAAACGTTGCAGCATCTGACTGTGACGCCATCCTACAGGTTGGGACAGCACTTCCAGTCGTCGGGTTGATTGAGGAGCTTGAAACCGAGTTATCCAAGCCAGTGATTGCGTGCAATGCAGCGGTCTATTGGAACACACTTCGCAAAATCGGCATCAACGATCGCATAGACGGCCACGGCTCTCTGTTCAAAATGTAAAACCTCTCGTGCTCTCAACATGATGGCTCGTGCAGGGCGATCTCCTTGATCGGCGCAAACAACTGAAATTTAATAAAAATACCCTAACTTATGTGGCCTCTGACAACGATTTGAAAACTTGTTGGGCGAATGATGCCTCTTGTGCCGTGGGGGTGCAAAGTTTGGGGTATCTGTGGTGGATAACATTATTTCTCTAATACAAAACGAACCCGTCCGATTGGATTCTGACCGGTTGAGCCATCTTTATCGTCAGCTTGGCGATTCCGGAGCAGAAGACGTCGTTTGCCGGGCGATAGAAGAACTCGCTGTACGTCTTTCTCAATGTGAGCGACTTTGGCGTCAGCAAGATTGGATGGCCTTGCGCAAAAGCGCTCGATCCCTGATTGCCATTTCAGAACAGATCGGGATGACGGCTCTGGCCCAAGTGGCGTCGGATGTCACGCGCTCAGTGGACGCCACAGATCACGTCGCGACCAGTGCAACACTGTTTCGACTGATCCGGGTCGGAGAGCGATCCCTTACCGCGGTCTGGGATTTACAAGACCTTTCAGTCTGACAGGTCTTGCGGACAGATGCGCGCCCGTTAGTCTACCTGAGTATTCCAGCGAGCGAGCGCATCTGATGACCCTGAGTTTCGTCAACCGTACCGATTCCACTATACCTTTGCACGTCGTCGATCAGGACGGTTGCGAGACGTGGCTGAAGGAACAGCCGTCAAGCGTGCAGGACTGGTTGAACCTCAATGGATTTACCGGTGCGATAGGGCAGTCGGTTCTTGTTCCTGAGGTAAATGATGTTCAAGCCATGGCGGTCGCGGGTTTTGGTACCGACAAAACGCGTGCCCGCAAGCGCTTCGTCCTAGCCGCCGCCGCCGAAAATCTGCCTGAGGGGTCTTATGATCTGATTTGTGATCTCGATCAGGACATTCTCGCTACGGAGTGTTTTGGTTGGTTGATGACCGGATATGTATTTGATCGCTACAAAGACGTTAAACCTGCCAAAGCCAGGCTGGTGACGCCGCAGGGCATCGATACCGCACGCATCGAAACTCTGGCCAATGCCGAAAGCATGATCCGTGACCTTGTAAATTCTCCAGCCTCAGACATGGGGCCGGATCAATTACAAAACGCAGCCGAAGAATTGGCCGCAGAGTTTGGTGCAGCGTGCAAGACAATCCAGGGCGAGGCATTGTTGAGCCAGAACCTGCCGATGATCCATGCGGTCGGGCGGGCGTCGGATCGAGCACCTCGTTTGATAGAAATTACATGGGGAACAAGCGGCCCAAAATTGACGCTTGTTGGCAAGGGGGTCTGTTTCGATACCGGAGGGCTGGATTTGAAGCCGGCCTCTGCCATGGCTTTGATGAAAAAGGACATGGGCGGTTCTGCCAACGTTCTAGGTCTGGCTCGCGCAATTATGGAATTGAATTTGCCAGTGCAACTGCGCGTGTTGATACCAGCGGTGGAAAACTCTGTCTCTGGCAACGCCTTCCGCCCCGGCGACATTCTGAAATCTCGCAAAGGATTGACGGTTGAAATCAATAATACAGATGCCGAAGGGCGGCTGGTGCTGGCCGATGCCGTTTCCCTGGCAGACGAAGACAAGCCGGACCTGATCATTTCCATGGCGACTTTGACGGGTGCGGCCCGCGTTGCTGTTGGACCAGATATCGCACCATTCTACACGGACGATGACACGGCCGCACTGGCGCTGTCCCAAGCTGCGATCAAAGCAGCCGACCCCGTCTGGCGCATGCCGTTCCATGAGCCGTACGAGACGATGATCGAGCCTACGTATGCCGATCTGGACAACGCCCCTAGTGGTGGGTTTGCGGGTTCGATCACCGCAGCGTTATTCCTGCGCCGTTTCGTGACGGATACACCTTACATGCATTTCGACATCTACAGCTGGCAACCGACCAAGGCACCGGGCCGGTCTAAAGGCGGGTTCGGTCAAGGCCCCCGCGCCTTGATCGAGGCTCTGCCGAAAATGTTGGGCTTATGACTGAGTGTATCCAGATTGCGGAACCGGTGGTTGACCTGCTGCGTGCACCTGACGGGCCGCGAGATCGTCAACTGTTGATGGGGGACACCTGCGATGTGATCGCTCGTGACGGTAACTGGATTAAAGTGCGAGCGTCCAAAGACGGATACGAGGGGTTTATCCCCCGTGGTGTAACCGCCGAGGTGCGAGGTTTCACCCATTGGATCAACACACTGGCCACCCATGCCTATGCCGAAGCCAATATGAAATCACCAGATCTCATGTCGTTGAGTTTTGGCAGTCGAATTACGGCTCGGGACGAGAGCGACGCTTTTGTCGAAACCCAGTTCGGGTATATCCCCAAGCAACATCTGGTCTCTGCTGACACCCTGGAAAGCGATCCAGTTACAGTGGCCGAAATGTTTCTCGGAACGCCCTATCTTTGGGGTGGCAATAGTCGCTTGGGACTTGATTGTTCTGGGTTGGTCCAGGCCGGTTTGCTGGCCTGTGGTATCGCCTGTCCCGGTGACAGTGGCGATCAGGAACGCGCGGTTGGGCAGGTGCTGGTTGAGGGCACCGCGCCACGGCGTGGGGATTTGTTGTTCTGGAAGGGGCATGTTGGTTGGGTCTATGATGAGGCGACCTTGCTACACGCAAATGCGCATCACATGGCGGTTCGGTTTGAGCCGCTGGACTCCGCCATCGCGCGAATCGAGGCACAGGGCGATGGCCGTGTGACAGCCCACAAACGACTATTATTTGGATCAGTCCAGGTTAACCGCGCGAATTAACTTTCTTTCCAGCACGCGCAGAACCGTTTTCAAATCCTGGCCCCGCTTTAGGATTTGTCCGTCCATTGCCACGACCGAATACATCCCCTGCCGATTGCGCAGCTTAGGGCGCTTTTCGATCCGGTAGAGTGGGTGTTCAGCCGTCCGGCGAAAGACTGAAAACACCGCCATTTCGCGCAGGCTGGAAATGCCGTAATCACGCCATTCACCGGCGGCGACCATCCGACCATAGACAGAAAGAATGACTGACAGTTCGCGCCGGTCAAAGGCGACTTGTGTGTCTGCCGACCCCGGCGAAAATGGGCTAGGAGGCTGCATGTTCATGACTACAAGTTTGCCGCAAATGATCCGTTAATCAAGCCTGTCGCGATTTTCCGCGCGCATCTGTGACCCAAAGCGCGCCTGTCACGCAAAACTGCCCTGACAGAACCACCCCGACGACATCGCCCCGCCATGCCCGAAATAGAGCCACAACCGGTGCCCCTGTTCGGTCACCACAACCCAATAATCCCGCACCCCGCTGCGCCAGTTCGGATCGTCCAGCCACCATTCCGGCGCGATCCGTTCCGGCCCCCGTGCCTCGGCCAAGGTCCAGTCACGCCCGCGCCAGCGAAAGCGCCCCGGCACGGTGGGGTTGTCCGGTGCCATGACCGGCTCGGGTTGCCACATCAGCAGCGGGCGCGGCGTAGGTGGGTTGGGCCAGCCCTGTGCAGGTTCCGACCAAGCCGCCGCAAGGGTTTGGGCTGTCTTCTCGGGGATATGAGACGAGGCCGGGTGCAGGCGCGTGATCGCATCCAGACCCACCCGCGCGCCCAGCTTGCCGATCAGGTCATCCACACCTGTATTGCCCGCCAACCGATCACGCACCGCGCGGCTGGCGTCGGCGTGCCCCGCCAGGGTGCGAGCATGAACCGGCTCGACCTGGACCGCCATCAGCCGCAGCATGTCGATGCCATAACCTGCGTCGATCTGGTCGATCTTCAGCTCCAGCAGAGGCCGGATGCGGTGTGGGTCGTGTGACGGTCGAGCAAGCCCCACGGTCAACACCTCTGCCGCCTGATCCGTGCGGTGCGCCTCAAGCCGGATATGACGCGCGCCCATGCCCTTCGCCTCGAGCTTGGCGCACAAGCTGGGCAGGATACGGTCGATCCCGGCCATCAGGTCCTCTTTCAACCCGATCGGGTCGGGCATGGTCATCCGCACTGCAAACTGCACATGCGGCTGCGCAGGCGAGACAGGCTCAGGCGCGCTGCCCATGGCCTGATCCAGCCGCAACACCAGCCCCTTGCCGAACCGGCGCGCCAGACTGGCACGCGGCTGGCCCAGCAAATCGCCGACCCGGCGCAAGCCAAGCCGCCCCAACTGTGCCACCGTGGAATCATCCAACCGCAGGGCTGCCACCGGCAGTGGGCTGAGCGCGCCATAGGTTTGCCCGGGCGCTGAAATTCGCGCGCCCCCCTGCGGTCACCACCTGCGGGGCCGCACCGCCCCTGGTCCAATGCCGCCGCTTGCCCGCCCGCGCCCGGGTTGCGCGCGCCTCTTGGCTGATGGCATCACCGCTACGGTCTGATCCGACCTCTTGCCCGGCAAACCGCGCCAGGGCCCAGGCCGCGCCCAAAGTATCAGCAATGCCCATCTGCATCGACAGGCCCATATCGGCGCAATCGGCCTGAAGGACATCCAGCAGCGTCGCCTCGCCGCCGAACAGATGCGCGCAGCCACTCAAATCGACGACCAATGCATCGGGGGCTTCCTCGGCCACCCAGGGGCTGAATTTGCCCGCCCAGCGGCGCAATGCGGTCAGAAACGCCGCCTCGGCCGGGACGTTGCGGGCGCGTGTGATCAGCCCGCCGCACATGGCATGAGCATCCCGTACCGGCTGTCCCACACGTAAACCGGCCTGTTGCGCTGCCAAATTTAACGCGGTGATAACCTGCATGTTGGACTGTTCTTCGACAACGGCCAGTGGCCCCTCGTGCAGACCACGTGAGGCGCGCACCAGCCGCTCCGCACCAAGACGCGGGAACCAGAGGGAAAGGATTCGACGGTTGGACATAGGACGGGCAACAACAGAGCAGGCGGCAATTTGTTCTTCTTTTGTTCTATAGCTGAGAATCGTATGTCGAGTCGAGTCGTACTAACTCGTCGAACAATGACGGCGCTGGCCCTAGCAACCTTGCTTGGGCTAGGTTCCGCAAACGCCGAGGACATCATCGCCGTAGAGCACCCCCGCGTCATCGAACGCATCGCACTTATGCGCAGTTCAAGGCTGGCCATTGAAACATTGGGGGTAATGGCCTCGGGGCGCGAAGGTTTTAACAGCCAACGTGCAAGTATAGCCCAGCGTGTCCTGATCAAAAACACGCGTCAAATCGCTGGAAAGTTCCGCAGAAATCCCAATGACCCGGCATCGAATGCAAGCCCGCAAATATGGGCTCAATGGGGGTCTTTCAAAATTCAAACCAAGCAGGCACGCAAAGCTGCCAAAGGGTTGAATACCCGTAATCTGCGCAAGCTCAGGCAGACACTACCGCACATGATAAATGCCTGCCTGTCCTGTCATCAAAGTTTTCGGAAAAAGCCTTAACCGCAGGCAATCCGCGTGATCGTTCCTCTGACATCGACATAAACATTGGCCCGAGTCGGACGATAGTCCTGAGTTGCCACACTGTTTGGTGCAAGAACACGGGTCCCTTCCGGCAACAACGATTGGATATCGGAAACAGGTTGGCCAATACTGGTGGTCAAATCCTGCATCTTGCACATCGACAAATCGATTGCAGAGGCCTCCGCGGCCACTTCAGTATCATCCGGAACTTGAGTGGTATCACAGGCTGATACCAGAATGCAGGCAAACAAAATCCGTTTCATTGGCGCTCCCATTATATAAATGTCGGTAATGTCGGGTTCTTTTGTTTGAAACCTTGGCACGAAACGACAGTTGAAAACACCTGCAGATTAACGCAGGGTCAAAAGAAAACTAGCTGGGAGACTACAGTATGCGTACCCGCGCCGCCGTCGCCGTTCAGGCCGGAAAACCGCTTGAGATCATGGAAGTGAACCTCGAAGGCCCCAAAGCGGGCGAGGTTCTAGTCGAGATCAAGGCCACCGGCATTTGCCACACCGACGAATTCACGCTGTCAGGCGCTGATCCCGAAGGGCTGTTCCCCGCGATCCTAGGTCACGAAGGCGCAGGCGTTGTTGTCGAAGTTGGCCCGGGCGTCACCTCCCTTAAGCCGGGCGATCACGTCATTCCGCTCTACACCCCGGAATGCCGCGAGTGTGAATATTGCCTGAGCGGCAAGACCAACCTGTGCCAAGCGATCCGCGAGACCCAGTGGCCGCGGCCTGATGCCTGACGGCACCTCGCGCTTTTCGACACTCGATGGCGATCCGATCCTGCACTACATGGGCTGTTCGACCTTCGCCAACCACACTGTCTTGCCCGAGATCGCGCTGGCCAAGGTGCGTGAGGACGCGCCGTTTGACAAGATCTGCTACATCGGCTGCGGCGTGACCACTGGTATCGGCGCCGTTCTGAACACGGCCAAGGTGGAAATCGGCAGCCGCGCCATCGTGTTCGGCCTGGGTGGTATCGGCCTGAACGTGATCCAGGGCCTGCGTCTGGCAGGTGCGGATCAGATCGTCGGCGTTGACCTGAACCCCTCCAAGGTGGAAATGGCCACCAAATTCGGCATGACCGATTTCGTCAATCCGTCAGAGGTCGAAGGCGATATGGTCCCCTATCTCGTCAACCTGACCAAGGGCGGCGCAGATTACACATTCGACGCCACAGGCAATGTCGGCGTGATGCGTACCGCGCTGGAAGCTGCGCACAAGGGCTGGGGTGAATCGATCATCATCGGCGTGGCGCCTGCAGGCGCTGAAATTTCGACTCGTCCTTTCCAGTTGGTCACCGGTCGTTCGTGGCGCGGGACCGCGTTCGGTGGTGCCCGTGGGCGCACCGACGTTCCAAAGATCGTCGACTGGTACATGGAAGGTAAAATCGAAATCGACCCGATGATCACTCACACCATGGGGCTAAATGATATCAACAAAGGTTTCGATCTGATGCACGCGGGTGAATCGATCCGTTCGGTTGTATTGTATTAACCTTCACACATCCCAAGTGCGTCACGTCGCACAGAGACAAATTTTGCAGGGAGGCTTGGAGACGAGCCTCCCTTTTTAGATGGGTGGGCCTCCCTCGAACTCATCAGGCAGTCGGAGCATCTCTAGCAGCTCGTATTATGATATAAATACACTCAAGAAGGCGAGTAAGTTGATTGTGTTGGCTTTCGGGAAATGCGCTTCGAACGAAAACGAAAGTAGATCGTCCATAAGCCACATGTATCCTTTGGATGTGCAATCTTCTGATCCGCTGACACTGCCAAGTGTGTGAATCTAGCTATACTGACTCACGTGGATTTTGAGTAGACGTAAACAAACTCCCTAAAACCAGGTTGTCATTGTGACGATCGACCTCGCGTTTTTTTTGCGTTGCCTTACTGCGTGCCTCAAGCTGCTGTAACGCTTCTTTTTGCCCGAATGCCTTTCTCAAACGCCCCATTGCGTCCAACTTCTTTGCGCGCACCTGAGCCAGCTCAGTATTCAACAACCGACGAGTACGTGACTCCCACCCACGCCAAAGAACATCGACACCCACCATTTGGACCGAGAGTGTTTGTTGGCTTTCTGACATTGCCGACACGACCTGTGCATCAAGACGATTGAGCTGACCCTGAATTCTAGTTTCTTGTCGCAAAATGTCTTTAATGGCCTCATATTCCTGAATGTATTTTGCCTCGCAAACCTGAAGCAATCGACTGAGGTGTTCCGTTTTTCTCAAATTCTACCTCGTGCTTTCTTGCGTACATTTTCCGCAAACCGAATAGCTGCGGCCACCGGCTGGTAGTGTTCCTCGGCGATTTCCTGACCAATTTCGACAGTGGCATGTAGCGCGCGTGCAGTTGGTGGATCTTGCTGAATGGGCACCCCGTTTTCATTTGCCACTTGCCGGATCTTTGCCGCGACTTGGTCGACACCTTTTGCAACACATACCGGCGCCGCCCCCGGCAATCGCGACCATTTTAGTACCACTGCATAGTGAGTGGGGTTTACAATCACGACATCCGCAGTTGGTACATCCGCCATCATCTGGTTCATTGCAATTTGCTGACCCTTTTGACGTCGCTGTTGCTTCATGTGCGGATCGCCTTCGCTGTCCTTCGTTTCGTCGGTGACTTCCTTTCGGCTCATGCGGTTTTTGCGGATATGTTCAAAATACTGCCAGATGTAGTCAACTGACCCGATCAAGAGTGCGATCGCCAACACTAAGAAAAGAAACCGAAAAACAAGCTTCAACATCAATGGAACCACGATACGCGGTTCGACTCCTGTCATTGAAACGATGTCGCTCATGTTGAGGCGCAGAAAGACACCCAGGCTCAGCGAGTAGAGCGACAACTTGATGAAGCTTTTTGCAAACTCAAACAGTCCGGCCCGCCCGAACTTGTTTTTTGCATTTGCAATCAACGAGATACGAGACAGTTTTGGCTTTACTTTACTTGCCGACACAACAAAAGCTCGTTGCGCGACGACGGACAAAATAACTGCAACCATGGGTATCGCAAACAATGGCAAGATCGAAAGGCCAATCGAACCGATCATACCGCCAGCGGGGCCTGGCGACGGGCCTTCGACCAACAAGCGCGACAGACTTTCAGGCTGGTCCAAGAAAACGACCAACGTTGTTCCCAGCGACAAAGCGGAAGAACTGCCTAATGTTAGAAACGCCAGCATCATCCCAGCATAAGCTGCAACGATCGACAGATCGGCCGACTTGGCGACCTCGCCTTTTTCCCTGGCCTTTTGAAGTTTCTGCGGGGTTGGATCGAAGGATTTTTCGGTGTCTTCGTCCAAATTGCTCATGGTTGCCCCTGGACCGGGTTAGTGAGGAACCCATTCATGGCGTCCACCCAGATTGTTAACAGCAGTGGGGTTGTCGCGAACAAAAGGAAGAGCCCGCCAAGCGTGATCGCCGGCGCCCCAACAAACGCAACCATGAGCTGAGGCATCGCCCGGTTAATGACGCCCATTGCTAGGTTGTAAAGCAATGATGCAATCACGAATGGCGCAGCCAAAGCAAACGCCAGGAAAAAACCGACGCCACTTGCCTGATGCCCCAAGGGGTTAAATCCGCTGCGTTCGGAAACAGCCCCACGGGAAAAAGAGAATAACTCAGGATGACGTATTCCGCTACTTTGACATGCAGTCCTGTCATCACTGCAAGCGTCAACCCGGAAACAACCAACAGAAATCCCATTGCCGGCACCGGCTCCACAGCGGCGCCACCCAAAATTTGAGACAACGACGTGGCTTGAGCTGCGATTGAACCTGCCGTCTGCAATGCCAAAACAAAGAGTCGAACGACGAGGCCAAGGACCAAACCTATGGAAACTTCCGTCAAGAATATCATCACAAACGCATAAAAATTTTGAACGACAAATCCTGAGCCCAAGGCCGGGGCGACAATGACTGAGAATGCAATTGCGACAGCCATCTTGACGCGCGTTGGTACAGTACGTTCTCCAAAAGCCGGAATGACGGACACCATCGCCGAAACCCGGAACAAGACGACAAGAAAATGCCAAAGTTCTGTGGACAAATATTTGGGCAAGTCGCTGCCAATTGCATCAAGCATGAACCATTCCCACAAGGGCAGGACGTGCTTCAAGTCCAATTTCCTCGAACGATAAAACCGGATTGGAAATACCGCGTGCACGCATAACCGTCCGAAGAAATCGGCGTCGGCGTGTGGACGTCACGATCGCAGGGAAAATTCCACTCTCCGAGGTCTTTTCGATTTGTTCACAAACCCGATCGGCCAATTTGTTAAACAAATCTGGAGGCAGCGCGATGTCTATACCGCTCGACCCACTATCAACCTGATATGCAGTAAAGGCGTCTTCCCATTCCGGAGCCAACTGCACTAGGGGAATTGATCCATCTGCGCGCTTCATCTCGGCCACAAGTTGGAAGCCCATACGGTGACGAACCAATTCACAAATCGCTTCAGGTTGTGTCGTTACCAATCGCGCTTCAGCTATCGTTTCCAAAATCAATGGCAGGTTTCGGATGGAAACTCTTTCATCCAAAAGCAATTTTAGTACACTGTGAAGTGTGTCCACGGGGACTTTGTCGGGCACCAATTCGTCCAACAATTTGCGATTTGCTTCCGCTCTTGCAGGATCGCTGAGCCGCGTCATCTCTTCGAGTAACCGACGCAGCGACTTGAGGGTTAATAGGCGAGAAAAATTTTGTTTGATAACCTCAAGTAAATGGGTCGCCAAGATTTCGGCCGGGGAAACGATAGTTGCTCCCGATAGAGCTGCGTTTTCCTGGTCTCCGGGTGCGATCCAGCGCGCCGGAGCCCCATAAACCGGCTCAGTTACATCCGCTCCTTCGGGTAGCGAAGCGAAACCGTCGGGAACAAGAGCCAAAACAAGATCAGGATGTAAAACACCTCTTGCTTGCTCGACCCCTTGAACCCTAATGACGTAGGTACCCGCAGTCAGTTCCGCCTGATCAGTCAGCCGAATGTCTGGAAGAATAATTCCGAATTCGGACGCGACATGGGTACGCATATTAGCTATGCGAGCGTCCAAACCAGTCCCTGGGTCCAGAACCATCCCGACTAAATCGAGCGAAAACTCCAAATGGACGTCATCAATGTCAAGAATATCGCCCAGCCCACGTCTCTTCGGCTCCTGTTCCGATTGAACAACGGCGTTTTCCTCTGCTTCCATGTCTTTTCTTCGTTGTAGATACAGCCAATAGGACGCCGCCCCCAAAGCCCCGCTGCCTAAAATAAACGGCAAAAATGGCAAGCCAGGCACGAGCGCGAACAATCCCATCAGCACACCTACAGTTGCCAATGCCGCAGGATGGCGACCAAGTTGATTCAACAACGCCAAATCGGTTGCGCCCTGCATTCCTCCGCGCGCGAGGAGTAAGGCGGACGCAATCGAGATGATTACAGCCGGAATTTGGGAAACCAGCCCATCACCAACAGTAAGTATTGCATAGGTTTCGAAGGCCGCAGAAATGGGCATTTGATGAACGACAACGCCCATCACCAACCCCATCACTAAATTAAGCATAGTGATCAGCAGACCAGCAATAGCATCACCTTTAACAAACTTTGATGCCCCATCCAGGGATCCAAAAAGGTCGTTTCCTGTTGTTCTCTTTCCCGGCGTTCCTTCGCTTGCTCGTGATCAATGGCACCCGCTGACATGTCACTGTCGATAGCAAGTTGCTTTCCTGGCATTCCGTCCAACGCAAACCGAGCGCCAACTTCCGCCATACGCGCTGCGCCCTTAGTTATGACCATAAAGTTAACGATCAATAAGACGCCGAAAACCACCAACCCTAGAAAAACACTACCGCCCATTATGAATTGAGCAAAACCTTGAATAACACCACCCGCTGCACTGGGACCAGTGTGCCCCTGGCCGATAATTAACTTAGTTGAAGAAATATTTAGCGAAAGCCTCAACATAAGAGACGCAAGTAATATTGTTGGAAACGCAGAAAAATCCAATGGTCGTTCAATAAAAAGGGTGATCGTGAATATGAGAATGGCCAATGCAAAAGACGCAGCCAAACCAACGTCCAACACCCAAGCCGGAACCGGCAAGATCATCATGATGATCACCGTCATCAATGCAATGGCTAATAGAACTGTTGGGTTGAGAAAGGAGCTAATGTATAGTTTCGGCATGTCAGTCAACTGATATTAGTAGGGGTGATCTATTTTTGGCACCCAAGTATACCAAAGAGCCTAGCTCGCTCTTACCGTAGCCAATCAAAGGCACACTACCTGACCTAGTAATGGGTCCTCCATCCTGAAACTCATCCGACACGGTTTGCGCCACATTCAGTTGTGATTTCTCATTTTCGTATTTCTCCACATAGGTGTCCGCAAACTTTTTATTTCTGGAATGATAGGCACCGACGGCTTCAGTCCAACTTCCAAATTCAAAATTCAGTTTAGCAATAAAACTTGCCGCATACATCGCATTTTTCTTTGGGTCAAACATCTCTTCAATAGATTTAAATGCAGAGCCGTGCCATTTATAGTTTATTTGAAAGCATCCCAAATCAAAATTTCGAGCTCCCTTCTTAAACCTAGAGAAAATAAATGATCTAGCTTCACCCTCGCTTGAAAACCAATATCCTTTGCCACCTATGTTAACCACCCACGGCCAGGGCAGTTTTTGGCCAAAAAAATCACGGCCTGTTTCCACGCGCGCAATCGCCAACATCACATCTTGCGGGACGTCATAAACCTTTGCGGCAAGTAGTGCTGCCGCATCGCACAAACGGCTTGCACCCTCTCTGTTTTCCATTGATTCCAAATGGTCCGGGGAAAACAATACAAGCGGAACAGCCAGAGAGATCCGCAAATAGGATGAATAACAAATTTTTCTTGGTTTCTCCAAGACTCAATCCCTGCTTTAAACTCTCGGCTATGTCAGGCCTTTTTTACTAGATGATGAACCTTGACGCTTTCCTAAGAAATACATTTTGCGTGAATCGAATGTCTCTACTCGATAGACGTTAAGAGCTCTTGCACGGTCGACCGAACTTCCTCGCTTTTGTTTACAAGACTCTTGACTTCGGTCAGCTTTGACAAGGTTACAGTTTCACCACGATTTTGAAGTCTCTGCGTCAACTCTGCGGCCCGGCTATACTTATTGCTCCCTGATGGCATGCGTTCCCAATTTGCCATCAACCAGTAGTTCCTGGATGCTTCTTCAACTTTTCCTACGCTTTCCAATTGGTCGGCGGCGGCAGACAGCTTGCCCAATTGGATTAGCGCGTCCGCTCGCAGAGACGCGGCTATTGCTCCTGGCACCTCTAATAGTTCGAGCTGTGCTCGGTGAGGCAGATTTAGTCCCAAAGCGGCCCTTGCGCGTAAAATTTTCCAATTTTCCAGTGCGCTTTTTTTGGCTGCCGTTCCAACAGATCCATAGATTGCGTAAAGAAGCCCAATTCGATCAGTCGGGAAGCAACGACATCGATGGTTTCATCCTTTAGGACTTCCGAGCGCTCATGATCGATATCTAATCCAAACCTCAGAAAGGATACGTTGTCTCCCCTTTCCGATAATAGGGTAAGAATTTGGTTCAAAGTTTCAGGATCTCGGTCTGCTGATCGGTCAGAGAGTGCATTGAAAGCATCATTGAAATTTCCACCTAAGGCCAGGGCAGTGATGTAAGCGGCGCGAAGACTACTACCAAGCTCATCATTCCGATATTCATAGGCATATGTTTCCAATAACTTGGCGTCAACTTCCTCAAACCCTTGCCGCTTACGCCAGCGTTCTTCAACTAATGATATTAGTGCCCTGGGAGACTGATCAGATTCACGTGTGTCTCCGACAATTTCTTCCAGCTTGTCCTGATATTCGTCGGCGCTTTCCTTTGATTTCTCTATCTCAGCCTCAACTATCAATGATTCTGGCTCCAAAACTGGTTGAATTCTATTGATAACTCTTAAAATTGTGCGTGCGGACGCCATGTCACCGGCTTGTACAAATAAGTCAGCCAACCTTGGGCCTAAGTGTATCTGCAAGTGTTCAGGCAACTTCGAGAACGTAGTCATGATCGATTGAACATCGGCAGTCGAAGACAGTTCTCCGTCAGCTAACAACGACCACATCGGCACTGCCCCGTCGCAGCTTTGTAAACCCTGTAGCAGAACTGAAGTTTCCAGCGGCAACTCATCTATTAGCTCGGCCAGCATCAACAAATTCGTCGAAGTTTGAGTGTTCTCTGATAGTAAAGACAACATTTGCGCGGCTTCTCTACCAAAACCAAAATAGGTGTATTTCTGCGCCAAAGTAGAAACGGCGTTCACATCGATGGCACCGGCCGCGTCAAAAATAACGTTCCGTAAGGAACCAATGTTTTCCGCGAAGTTTCTTTGGATCTTCCAATTTGAAACGTCCAAACCTTCACCAGCGCTACAATCCACTTCACGCGTCAATGATCTCCTCTTACTTGGGGGCGGCGAATTATTTAATTCAAATGCCGAGGAAATCCGAAAGTTGTCGCCTAAATTGCTCAACTCTCCTGCATTCGTCTCCGGCTTTGAGGATTCTGCACTGGATCGAAGCGACGTTTCCAAGTGGTGAAACATCGAGAAGATCCTGATCGACTGCGCGCGAAAGCTCCGCGAGAAGCCTCAGTTCGGTTTGACGAATACTGTCATAGGAGGTTTCTGAGTTACTTCGGTTTTTGGGGCCACTGGAGTCTACGATCTCAGTGAGTTCCGAGGGATTATGGGTCGGGTCGCGGAGGAAACTTGACGTGTCTCTTTGCAACGAAGAAACAACAATTGGCAACTCGAGGGATCCGGTTTCCGGTAAGGTTGCCTGACGAATATCGACAACCAAGAATGTACCGGCCTCCACAAACGTGCTTGCAACACAATGGCAGCCGTAAGTCAGCAATAGCGCCTCGCCCGGCTTCTTTTGTTCTAGTTGATCCAAACGGCCACGCGGAATGCGGGAGAATACGCTCGAAACGTCGAAAACGACATCCGGCAGTTCCACGGTAAGGCCCCCTCCACCTTGATTCGGATCAAAAGACCAATTTGTTCCTTTGGGTATCTTGACTACAAGCCGCGTGAAATCTGTGTGTTCACCTGACCGTACAATCAATCGCTCAGCAACCGCAGGGATCGCCTGAAGTGAGAAACCAACTATGAGCAAGAAGATCCGGATCATGCCGCTTCCTGTTTGATTGCCTTCAGGGCCTCTTCCAGTTCGGCGAATCCCGGGCGAATATGGGATGGGGTGTTCTGCCTTCCCACTTCGATGCAAATGGCTGCAGCGTGATTGTGTAAGTTTGCTACCAGCACTTCGCGTATCAGGTGGTAGAAATGACTGTCCTCTTCGACGACGGATTTGACCTTGGAGGCAAATGGTCCAACTAGGCCATAGGCAAGAAAAACACCCAGGAAAGTCCCGACCAAAGCACCCCCAATCAGTTTTCCCAACACTTCAGGAGGCTGATCAATTGATCCCATTGTCTTAATGACACCCAAAACGGCAGCCACAATACCCAAAGCAGGCAAACCGTCTGCAACTGTCTGCAACGCATGACTAGAATGCAGAGCGTGGTGCAGATTGGCATCCATTCGCTTTTCCAACACTTCTTCAACCTGATGTGGATCGTCGTAGTTCATTGAGGCCGAGCGCATCGTGTCGCAAATCAGATCTACAGCTTCCTTGTCTGCTTGAATCTTGGGATATTTGGAGAACAGACTGGAATTCTGCGGATCTTCGATGTGTTGTTCAACTTCAACCGGATTGCTTCGGGCAATGCGGATCAACGCAAACAGGAGGCATAGAAGATCGCGATAATCATCCGGCTTCCACTTAGCCCCCTTAAAGACCTTGGCCATGTCTTTTGCGGTATGCTTGACACCTCCCATATCATTGCTGATCAAAAAGGCACCGATGGCCGCCCCTCCAATCATCATCATTTCAAACGGCAGCGATTTGAGGATGATGGCCATTTTCCCACCTGCGGCGAGGTAGCCTCCAAAAACCATCGCAAAGATGCAAACGATCCCGATGATTCCGATCATATCAGTACTCCGAATTCAGTCTGTAGCTTCCAGAAAGATTGAAAATTGCGGCGGCGCAGTTCAGTCTTTGGGGACGTTGGCATTTCGCCCCGCTAGAACAACACTTATCGTGTAGGCAGCATTTGGGCTGAGGCCCGCCATGACACCGGCAGCAACTTCGGGGCGCATTCTAGCCAAAAATCCGGCGGCAAACTCTGGGTCCATTTCCTCGAATAAGGCCGCAGATTCTTTTGGCTTCATCTGCTCGAAAACGTCGGTCAGCCGAGACAAGTCGTTTTCTGCTGCAACATCGGCCAAAGCAATCGTTTCGCGCAATGCTTCTTCTGCCCTGGTGAGCTCCACCAGCTTCCTTTCGATAGCTTCATCCGCAACGGCCAAAGCCTTGCTCCGCTCCTCGAATTGGAGCTCCCGACGCCTCAGAGTGTTTTCTCTCTGCTGCAAGGCGGCCAAGAGCTTTTCGTAGCCTGGCGAAGGTGAGTTAGGAACCAACCCATTTGAAGGGTTCGGTTGTTCCGGCTGTTCAGCAATTTCGCGTGCGATGGCAGGGCCTGCTTCTAGGCCAAGCCGTAATACTGCCGATCCAATCATGAGAACCGCAATTACCGACAAGGCACCGTTTTTGGATAGGTTCTGGGCACTCATGAACCGGCCCTCAGCCCATGGCGATCTCGCCTAGAGAACATCAGCCCCGCACTATTTGAATCCGTTGCGGTTTTCTCAGATGTTTCGCGACTTGACTGAGTCTCCTCTTGCCTGCATTCCGAATTGGCGTCTGGCAATTTTTCAGATTCATCAAATGAGACATCGTGCATGGACGCCATCAACAACTCCAAACGTCCGGCTGCGGCCTCAGCCTTTGACGTCAAATCGCCCAAAGCCACGTTTGAACTGTCCGAAGCGTCCTTGGCCGATTTAAGGGTGCTGTTGAGGTCGTCAACTTGAGCTGCCAGCAAGGCCACAGCCCCGCCAACCCCTTTTTCCAGATCATTAAATCGCTTCAAGCGCTTCGCCAGAACAAAACAATACAGCCCGGCACCCAAAGCTCCGGCAGCAAGAAGAATATCTGCGATCAGTTCCAATTGATTCTCCTAGTTCAGCACAAATTCAATGACCAGAAGGTCGCGTACACGCCCCTTACCGGCCACTATTCCAATTCGGCGCAGCATTTGGCCGCGCAACCTGGTCAACGCGAGTGAATCCTTGAGATCGGAAATTTCCAGTGCGCGAAGGTAACCGTTCAAAACATCCAGAATTCTCGGTCGTATCTTTTCAACGTCAGAAAAGTACTTTGATGGAACTTCGAGCTGTGCATGGAACCGCAGCTGATGATCCGCTTCGCCATTTGTCAGCGTGATCATAATCGGAGACAAATCAACGTATTCGATGTCACTGACAGATTCCAAAGTGGTGGTGTCGCCTGTCGCCGCGACGTGACCTTTTGGCGTCTGAGATGCTTGGGTCCCGGAATCAGCCCGGACGTGGTCACAAAATACCCTGCACCGGCACCGGCAAGGCCAAGTACGATCCCGACGATCAGCGGTAACTTTCCGCTCTTTTTATCTGGTTCCAGTTCGTCCGCAGTGACGTCAGCCATGTCGCACCCTCTTCAAGTTCGCGATCCTTCATAGCTCGTCAGGAACTAACCGATTGTTAAGGCCAATCGCGCAATACAGACAGTGAGCCGCGCAGAAAGCCGGTAAGACGGAGGGTAACGTGCAGCAGATCAGAACTGTCTGGGCAAGTTTAGACAAAAAGAAGCAAATCATCGTCGTAGGGGCCGCAATGGCAATGATCCTTGCGACTTTGGCGATGTCACGAATCGTGGCTAACCCCAGTATGCAACTACTGTATTCCGGCTTGGAAAGCGGCGCGGCAGGTGATGTCGTTCGATCTCTGGAGCAACGAGGCGTCCCGTACGACGTGCGTGGTGGGTCGATTTATGTACCCTCGGCTCAACGAGACGAGCTGCGCATGACCCTGGCCAGCGAGGGTTTACCCGCGAACGGTGGACGCGGATACGAATTACTAGATTCCCTCAATGGCTTTGGAACAACGTCTCAAATGTTTGATGCCGCGTATTGGCGCGCAAAAGAAGGCGAGTTGGCCAGAACCATTGTGGCATCTCCTCATGTCGGGCAGGCTCGCGTGCACATTGCGAACAATTCCTCTTCGCCGTTTCAGCGAAACTTGGAACCGACTGCTTCGGTCTCGGTGATCCCCAGCGGAAGCCCGATCACCCCGACCCAGGCAAATGCCATTCGGTTTCTAGTTTCCAGTGCTATCAGCGGCCTGACGGTTGACAACGTCGCAGTCATCGACGCCAACGGCACTTTGATCGGCTCTCCAGAGGCGACCGCCGCTGCAAGTTCAGCTGACGACCGGGCGCAACAAATGAAAGATAGAGTACTCCGATTGATCGAAGCGCGGGTCGGCAAAGGGAATGCAGTTGTTGAAATCAGCGTAGAGACAGTCACTGAAACTGAATCCATTAGAGAACGACGCTTCGATCCCAACGGCAGAGTAGCGGTCAGTACCGATGTGGAAGAACGATCGGATAACTCAAAAAATCAATCCGGCGACGTGACTGTCGCGTCTAACCTGCCCGACGGAGACGCTGCAACGGGCGACGAATCCAATTCATCAACCAGCGCGTCGCGCGAGAGAGTGAACTATGAAGTTTCTGAAACAGAAATGGAAATTCTACGTGTTCCCGGTGCCATTAAGCGCCTGAGTGTTGCCGTTCTCGTGAACGGTAGCTCCACCAGCGCCTCTTCAGCTGAACCGAGCTTTTCTCCGCGCTCAGAAGAAGAACTGGATGCATTGCGGGAATTGGTTTCATCTGCAGTGGGGTTTGACGCCGACCGTGGCGACGTCATCACGATCAAATCTATGGAACTACCATCCGTAGAACCACTGGGCAGCACCGCTACACCTTCCTTGTTTCGGGGAATGCATCTGGACCTGATGTCTCTCATTCAGATCGCCACTTTGGCAATCGTCACTCTTGGGCTGGGTTTGTTTGTTGTTCGCCCAATCCTGAACAACTCAGCCCGCCTAGAGCCGCTGTCTCTTGCCTTGCCCCCGGCCCAGAAGAACAATGCTGCGCCTTCGGTGGAGCAGCTCCAACAAACCGGCCTAACTGGCGAGATTGCAACATCGGACGGAGAGCAGTTTGCGCCCCTTCAGGTTTCGTCAACGGCCGGAACAAGACAACTGGGAAACATCGATGGAACGGCCGTTGAAGACCCGGTTGATCGGTTGAGGTCAATGATCGGAGACAAGCAGGAAGAAACTGTCGAGATCCTGCGCAGCTGGCTGCAAGAAAGCGAGGAGAAAGTTTAATGTCGATTGCCCATTTACTTGAAGACTTCGAAATCGCGGCCAAGGCGGTTGGACCCTTGCAAATGTTGGACGAAGATGCACTTGAAGAACATCGCCTCTCGGCATTTGAACAAGGCTACACCGCAGGGTGGGACGATGCTGTCTCTGCTCAAGCCGAAGATCACGTCCGCGTTTCCGAAGCTCTTGGGAAATCCCTCGAAGACCTTTCGTTTACGTATCACGAAGCGTTAGCCCAGATGACGCTTTCGCTCGAGCCGATGTTCAACAGTCTGGTTGAGACTGTGCTGCCCAACATGATCGACACATCGTATTGCCAGCACATCGTCGACGAACTTAAGTCGATGGCGAACGAGCAAGTAGCTCAACCAGCATTGCTTGTGGTCCCATCCGGTGTGAGTAGCGAACTTAAGTCGGCATTGGATCGCGAATTTTCTGTTCCTGTACAACTAGTTGAAGAGTCCAGCCTACCTCCGGGACAAGCCTACCTGAGAGTTGGAACGGCAGAGAGAGAGGTCGACTGCGCAGCGTTGTTGGATTCGATTTCCAATGCGATGGACGCATTCCTGAATCAGGCAACCGAGGAGTTAGAAATTGGATAGCGAACCCAAAAACAATTCAGACAATGGCAACCCGTTTACATCCGTTCCCATTGAAATCTTGGTATCCGTCGGACGCGCCCGTCCGCTGATAAAAGATCTAGTCGGGTTGGGTGAAAACGCAGTTCTGACTCTCGACAAAAGGGTAGAAGATCCAGTCGAGCTCTATGTCGGAGGAACACTTGTCGCCCGAGGTCAACTCGAGGAATTGAGCGGAGAGCAATCCGGACAACTCGCCGTACGGCTGACGGAAATCACAGATCTACAGAGTAGGTTGGGATGAGCACCAATCAATGTTGCAAGATGCTCGTGTTGGCTTTTTCTGGGTTGGCCTTGATCTTCCCCAACTCTGTCTTTGCACAGGAATTATCGATTTCCTTCGGAGAAGGCGGTTCGCTTTCAGGTCGCACGATACAATTGATTTTGTTGATCACGGTTCTGAGCCTTGCACCCGGCCTTGCGATCATGGTCACGTGCTTTCCGTTCCTGGTGACTGTGTTGTCAATCCTGAGGCAGGGGATTGGCTTGCAGCAATCCCCACCCAACATGCTGATCGTCAGCTTGGCCCTGTTTCTAACCTACTTCATCATGGAGCCAGTGTTTACCGAGGCCTGGAATACAGGCATTCGGCCATTGACCGAAGAAACCATGGAGCTTGAGCCTGCGTTGAACAACGCGATTGTTCCCTTCAAGGAGTTCATGTCAGCACGCATTGACCCCGACACTTTTGAATCAATGACCTCACTGCGTGAGCACACCGCATCAACAGAGTTGTCACCCGATGCCCCAATCTCAGTTTTGGTGCCCTCTTTTTTACTCTCTGAAATCTCGCGAGCCTTTCAGATTGGCTTTTTGGTTTTTCTGCCCTTTCTAGTAATTGACTTGGTTGTAGCAGCGGTTCTGATGTCCATGGGTATGATGATGGTGCCCCCAGCAACTGTTTCTTTACCGTTCAAACTTGCCTTCTTTGTCATTGCTGACGGATGGTCATTGATTGCAGGAGCACTCGTGCGGAGCTACAGCCCTTAGCCGCTCTCACGTCGAGAGGGGGAGCTTTGAAGGCATTAAGTGGCGTGCAACTGGAACGATTTGCGGTTACTTGAGACAATTGTCCTTGAGTTTCTCAACAATTGTTCAAGCGGCAGTACATGCCACGTTGGTTTACTCACGCAGGCCGCATCCGGGGCATGCAAACCGCGCATCTCCAAAAAACTTGAAAAATTCCATACGCCTAACTAGAGTAACGCTGGGGAAGCTGCGAAATATTCAGCAGAAAATTTGTACGGGAGGTGCCTATGAATACCTCTGTTAAGTGCGTATTGGTGACGTTCCTGTGTTTTTGCTTCTCGCATTTTGGCCAAAACACATTTGCGCAAGACACAATTCATTGCACGTCGCCGACGTCTCAGGAGCAAGTAGCTCCGCCTGTTGTTGATGAAAATGGCATCTTCAAAAATTACCGCTGCTTTCCAACGGATGTTTCAATAGCGGTAGATACTCAAACGTCGCAAATGTCTCTAAAAGCGTTTTTGCACCTGAATTGGCCGGTATCTGACAATAGTGGGCGGCCGGACTATACTAAGTTCATTGGCCAACAAGGCGAGTTCGACAATAGCCCAGTCTGGGAGACGTGGCCGACCAAGACCGCAATTTTCCGCGGTGGGAACACGCTCCCCTCAAAATGGGGCGACTTCGAAGACGTTTTGCCCGAATCCTGCCGGTCATTGGATATCGCTGCGGAAAAGGCCCTATATCCGCATCGCGAGACCGTACCAGCCGTGCTGCCACCGCGATTTTTGACACGTACAAAAGACCCCCAAGGTCACTATGTCATAGACCAATCCGGCGAGCCTCTGCGCTTCGAAGTTGCAATGAATCGGATTGCGTATGATTACATCGTCAAGAACAACCTGTTTAGTGACCAGGGTCGCCAAAAGTGGAAGGCGAGCCACCAAAGTCAGGATGGCTCGGGGACAGATCCAAAGAGCCTCGTTTCTTTTCCTTTCGGCGAATTCAACGGCAAAATTCCTGGGAGCGACCTCTCCGGCGCTGTGCGCGGAGCGATAGTTACAAAGGCCGCCTGGAAAATCCTTGCCGATGTCGACGATCCTGACTTGTTCCACAAGGCTTGGGCCTATGTGCAGCCGATCAACGCACAAGGGGTTTTGCAGGATTCCTGCCATCTGAAAGCAGTTGGTCTTGTGGCGATGCACATCATCTACAAGACAAAAAACCTTGATAACGACTGGGGATGGGCAACGTTCGAACATACTTGCGCTGCGCCCCACGAAAATGAGTTGCAACGATTGAGTACGGCTCAGGGTTCAGATGGCGTCGCCTCGACTTCTGAACAATGTCCAAATGGCTGGCTGTTTTATCAGCCGGATTGCAGTGACTGCCTGCCAGTCAATCAACCTCCGGGTTCTGGTCCTGGTACTAAGCCATCACAGATTCTCGCAGATTGGGAACCGCTCTACTATTGCGAGACATGCAACACATTCGACGATCATGCGTCGGAAATTTTGAAGGATTCTGTGTGGGCCAAGTACCAATTTGTTGGAACTCAATGGCGGGATGTCAGTGACAATGGAGCGCCCTCACCCACCCACCTCAGCAGCTCGATCCTCGAGGCTTACTTGAAACCCAACACCAGCTGTATCGGATGCCATCAAGGCGCGGGATTTGATGGTGTCAAAGGAGCCGCAGACTCAGTTTTCATGTTTTTCAGTGCGTCATCCAAACCCAAAAAATAGGAGAAATACAATGAGTGTCAAAAGTGAAGGCGAGATTATCAACGCCGGGATCGCACAAATGGTTGCCAATCCGGAATTGAAAACCCAATTCATGGAAGCCATGAGCGGGTCCAAAGAAGAGATTGCGCAGTTCTACATCAAGAACTTCAACGCACCCCCGGAATTGGCCAATTCACTCGCGGCGGAGGATGGCGAGGGCCTCTGGACCTACATTGGCGAACGCGTTTGCGTAGACCTTTGGTAATTGATGATCGTCCCTAACGCCGCACTGAGAGAAATCAAAAAACAGTTGCCGCCAAGTATTGTTTCGCCCGAAGCATTTCGGGCGGCACAAATCGTGGTTGAACGCCTTCCAGACGCTGCTTCGGCATTCGGATTGGAACTTCGACTGGCTCCCGGTTCCGGTGATGTTGATTTAGCCGTCGCGCTAGATCAAAGCGATGGTGGTTTGATCAAGGTCAGTGAATACTTGCAATCTTATCGCCTCGAGATCGAGGCAGAGGACCTCATTCGGCAAAAGCTTGAAAACTTCTTCACTGATTGGGCGACGCCCGGCGGTGTTTTGGATCGTATGATTTCACACGCGTGGCTGGAGTACGACGTAGATCGGTCTGATAGCAACCCCCTGCAGCCCGGCATCTTCATAGCTTTTCACAAGGACGCCCTATCCCGGGGAGAAAGCCAAGTAAGAAACGGAATAGAAAGAGCGCTGACTAGTTTACTGGGATGCGCTGATCAGGCGCGTATTCGCGCAAGCCAGGTCATTGAACTGCAACAAAAGTTCCCAGCAGGGGTGGAAGTCGTTCACCTCGGCGTCTTGCTTTCACGCGCAGAAAACCATGTTCGCGTGGTGTTTCGAGCGGAAACGTCGGAATTGATCATGAACTCGCTCAGAGCAATTGCCTGGCCAGGATCAATCAGCGCTGTTCAAGATTGGTTTGATGGTGCCAGCGATTCAGTGTTCCCAACGATGGTCCATATTGAAGTTGGCGATCAGCTGTCTCTAAGAACTGACATTGAGTACCGGACTGCTGGACTTTCTAAGGCTAGCGGCCACAATTTGTTGAGCGATCTCGCTTCGCGCGGCCTTTGTTGTCCACAAAAACAAAACGACCTTGATGGTTGGATCGGCTGGAATTTTTCCGAATGGTCCGAAATTGCGCCTTCGGGCGTATGGAAAACGCTTCATCATCTCAAGCTGACATTCAAGCCAAACCAAGATCCAATCGCCAAAGCCTATCTGTGGGTCAGCGCGGGTCAGAACCCGTTGGATTGGATTGCAGATCAAATGACGGAAATGGACAATGCTTGAACTAAGCAACGCGACAGAGTTACGGCGCCAAGAGCCTTTGAGCTGGTTCCGTGCGACGCGAAAGGACAACGGAGCAGCCGTCATCCTGAAGGTCGTTGATATCTCCGAACTTCCGACCGAAGACGTTGAAGCCTTTCAGCAAAAGATAAGCGCAGTCCATCAACTTAATGATCTGCCAGAGGTTCACTCTTGGACGATCGAACACCAATCGGGAAAGCTTCAGCTTGTCACCGAAGATTCCACGGGAACTACATTACGCGAGCTACTGAAATCCGCCGGTCCGCTGAACCTGGCAGATTTCCTGAATGTTGCGACATCCATTGCCGAGACGCTGAGTAAACTGCACGAAAGGCAAGTTGTTCTCTGCAATCTCAGCCCCGACAGTGTCCTCGTTGACAAAAACGACTTCAGTTCAAGGTTCTTTGATCTGGACGCCGCGTTGATTGCAGAGCAACAACCGATAGCGACCGACTTTGGCGGAGCCCAACTGGAATATCTCTCTCCAGAGCAGACCGGGCGCACTAAACACCAAGTTCAAGCCAGTTCGGATTTATACTCTCTAGGCATTCTTATGTACGAATGCTTGTCTGGTGCCCCGCCCTTCACTTCGTCTGATCCGTTGGAGCTAAGCCATGGGCACATCGCTGTAGAACCGAAACTGTTGGTTGACGTCGAGCCAGGAGTTCCGGACGTCATTTCCGCGATCACTGACAAGCTTTTGGCCAAAGAACCAAGCGAACGATACCTGAGCGCAAAGGGCCTTTTCGAAGATTTGTCCCGATGCCGAACGATGCTTGCGCAGCAAGGCGAAATTACGTGGTTCGATGTTGCGGAGATGGACGAACAGTCGCGGGTTTCGATACCAGAACGTCTTTATGGTCGATCGGCCCAATTGGACCTGCTTCACAGTCTATGGGAAAAGACCCAAGAAGGCAGCGCCGAGTTTCTTTTTGTCGAGGGTCCGTCGGGTATCGGCAAAACGACCCTGATTGAAACCGTAGCCGATAGGGTCAAGGCAAGGGGGCAAGGGTCATTTGTCTCAGGGAAATTCGATCAGTTGTTCAATGTTCCCTACAAAGCCTTTTTTGAATGCTTCACAGCGTTGGTTCGCCAACTTTTGGCTCAAGATCCACAACGGTTGGAACATTTGCGACCAGAATTGCTGCAAGCTCTATCTGGCTCTGGCCGCCTTTTGATCGAAGCCGTGCCAGACCTCGAGACGGTACTGGGAGAACAACCAGCTCTCGAGGATCTGCCCCCTACTGAACGGGAAAACAGATTCAAACTGATCTGCCGACAATTTTTTCAAGTATTTGCCAGCAAAGATCACCCGCTGACTGTCTTTGTGGATGACCTGCAATGGGCAGATGCGGCGTCACTGAACTTAATCGAATACCTGATCTCTGATCCTGGCAGCAGCTACATCTACTTTGTTGGCGCACACCGACCGCAAGGCTCGGCTGCCTTGTCAGCGCTTAAGGCGTCTATTGCCAATCTTGGGCAGGCCAATATTCACCACCTCGCCTTGACCCCACTCGGGCGCGAAGATGTCGTCCAATTGTTGATGGACACGTTTGGTGTCCCCAAAACTGAACTGGTCGATGAACTGGTGGAAATCTGCCTGGAAAAAACTCAGGGCAATCCATTCTTCCTAAGGCAGTTCTTGTTGAAGCTCGACGAAGACAGCCTTATCGGGTTCGATTTTGAATCCAACCGATGGGAATGGCAAAACGATGAAATTAAACAGCTTTCCATACATGAAGACGTCGCTCTTTTGTTTGCGGAAAGATTGCAGATGTTGCCCCCGGACGTACTCGATCTCGTGCAATGGGGTGCTTGTCTGGGCAACAGATTCGAGATTGAAACAATTGCTGTAATAAAAGACGTACCCGCAGAAGACATTCGAGCTGGGCTTAAGTATGTCATTC
This sequence comes from Falsiruegeria sp. JB4-1, assembly GCF_055693495.1. Lineage (NCBI taxonomy): Bacteria > Pseudomonadati > Pseudomonadota > Alphaproteobacteria > Rhodobacterales > Roseobacteraceae > Falsiruegeria > Falsiruegeria sp. JB4-1. The sequence goes on along the minus strand of NZ_JBVFTZ010000001.1, from coordinate 333,256 downwards.
GGCAAGGACTGTTGTTAGAGGCAAACCCACATCGTCTGGACAAGAAGCGTGCGCCTGCGGCTGAAGCAGCAACTCTTGAATTCGCGCACGATCGTATTCTCGAAGCTGTTTACGCATCACTACCCGAAGACGCCCAGTCTCGACGCCACTTCAAAATCGGAACACTCCTTGATGACCAGATCAGAAGCGGAGGGAGTGACGAAAGTGTATTTTCAGCCCTAAACCAGCTTATTCGCGGCTTTGCTCACATTAATGAGCACCCTTCTCCTCAAAAAATCGCTGAGCTCTTTTTGTCCGGCGCGCAAAAAGCAAAGTCAAAAGCTTCGTACGAACTTGGCCTAGCCTATTTGAAGCACGGGCTTGAACTGCTCCCGGCCGGGAGTTGGAATTCCGACTACGATCTCGCCTACAGATTCCATCTGGAACAGATGGAATCTGAATACCTGAACGGCAATTTTCACGCTGCTGACAAGCTCTTTGACATACTCAAGAAAAACTCGAAGACCACCATTGAAAAACTGACGGCCTACAACCTTAACGTCCAGATGCTGACCTATATGACAAAATTCTCGGAAGCGATTGCCTCTGGGATTGAAGGTTTGAAGCTAAACGGCATTAACATCGCATCTCCATTTTTGCCGACGTTCCTTGCCGAAGTGATCAAGGCAAAGAGGTCCGTCAAAAGGCTGGGCGTGGAGAATATCTCCAATTTGCAAGCGCTCGATAACCAAGAGGTCGAAAAGTCTTTGGAGATCATGAACTCCTTGGCAACCCCGACATTTCTTACGGACAAGAACCGCTTCATCATCAATGGGCTGAAGATGTTCAACCTGACGATGAAACACGGCATGTCGGTTTATGGCCCAAACTCTGTCATGATGTACGGCGTGGTGAACTCGGCTGCGTTCAGTAATTTTGATGCCGCCTATGACATCGCGGTTCCCGCCATGCAACTTGCCCGAGATAACAACACCAGCTCTCTTGGTCGCGGGCGGATATTTTTTGTTGAGGGGATGCTCATCAATTGGCTGAAACGGCCGCTCTCGGAGTCGATCGATCTTTTTGAGAAAGGTTTGGCCTACAGTTGGGCATCGGCGGATCTTGCATATGTAGGATACCATTACTTCGGCATTCTTCGCGCGTTGTTCAGCAGCGGTGCTCCGCTTCGGCAGATAAAAAGCAAGCTGCAAGAGTTCGAACCCGAAGCTCTGCGACTACGGTCCGATGAGCTGACAACAACGGTCCAAACGTTCGAACGATACCTTTACCACGCGACAAACGACCGAGGTGAACTCTCCCTGACCGAAGAAGACCTGGATCTTGAAAGCTCGATGGTTAGCGATCAGGGTATTGGCGTTTTCTGCTTGTGTTTTTCGCACCTTGCTACCGTGTTTAACGACCCGGAATTGAATGCAAGGCTTCTCACCAAACTGGAAGGAATGGACGAATACGTCACTACAGGATTCTACTACGTGGACTACCTGTTTCAATACTCTCTACATTTGAGCCGTACCATTCAGAGCAGCGATAACTCTGAAAGGCGCAAACAAAAGCGGAAACTCAAAAAGCTCTTCGCAAAGTTGCACAAGATCGCAATGGCCGCTGACGACGCGCAATCACATAAGGCCATGTTGGTAGCCGCAGAGGTGCAACGCCTCTCGGGCAACTTTGATCTGGCAATGACCAGGTACGACGAAGCGATCTCAATTGCCAAAAAAACCGGAGTTACGATGTCGCCGCCATCGCCGCGGAAAGAGCGGCGGAAGCAAATCTCGAGCGCGGACACCGCACCGCCGCAAGCTCGTACTTGAGCGAAGCGATTGCGACCTACCAAAATTGGGGAGCAACAGCGAAAGTCGCCCAATTGCGCAACCAACACCGCGACCTCATTGAGAGCAGGATCGAGCATGCTCCGTTTGAGCGCCAACTTTCGTCTCTACAAGTGCTCAGCAACCTTGATATGGCGTCCGTACTGAAAGCCTCTCAAGCGATTTCGGGTGCAATTATGCAAGACGAATTGCTGCAACAGCTGCTGAAGATTGTAATTCAGAATGTCGGTGCTCAAAGAGGTCTGGTTCTGCTGCGCAATGATGGTGAATTGATCGTCGAAGCGGAGGGAAGAAGCGATTGGACCGAAGTTCGGAAGCGTGCCAGGAAAATACGTGATGACGGCGAACTGTTGGACGATGTTCCCAATACGGTTGTGCGCTACGTCCAAAGAACTCAAGCCGTTCTCGTTCTAGACAATGCGAGTATCGAAACACCATTCAGCGACGATGCCTATTTCAAAGATAAACCTCCTTGTTCGGTGCTATGCGCGCCAATTCTCCTCCATGGTGAACTTGTAGGCATGATTTACTTGGAAAATGCCCTGTCTACCGGAGCGTTCACCCCAGACCGGTTGGCCGTTCTGGAGATACTAAGTTCTCAGGCGGCAATTTCGATCAAAAACGCGTCGCTCTATTCAGATATGAAGAACCTGAACCAAGCCTACGAACGGTTCGTCCCACGTCAATTCATCGCTTTGCTCGAGAAAGACAGCATTACGGATGTCCAACTGGCAGATCATGTTCAGCGCCAAATGACCATCATGTTTGTAGACGTGCGTGATTTTGCAGCACATTCAGAAAAGATGGACCCAAAAGAGAACTTTGAATTCATCAATGCCCTGCTGGGAGAAATGGATCCCATTATTAGCAAGTATTCCGGGTTCATCGACAAGTACTTAGGCGATGGGATTATGGCTTTGTTCCCAACCGGAGCAACGGATGCGGTTTCCTGCTCCATTGAAATCATTCGCGCAATTGAACTTTTTGACGATCATCGCCAAAGAACGGGTGCAGAGCCGGTCAGGATTGGCATCGGTGTGCATACCGGGTTGATGATGCTCGGCACAATTGGTGGACAGGACCGCATGGATGGAACTGTGATCAGCAGCGCTGTCAATCTAGCGTCAAGGTTGGAGAACCTTACCAAAGTTTACGGCACCTCGATTTTGATCAGCGGGGATGCGTTTAACCATCTTGGTCAGGACTGCCAGAAGTTCGACATTCGTGAAATTGACCGAGTGAACGTCAAAGGGATGTCAGAAAGCACAACGGTGTTTGAAGTTAAAGGAACAAGCAAAGAGGCTCAAAGTGCTACAAGCGCTGCCATGCCATCCGAGTTCGAGCAAGGACTGGATCTCTTCCGCCAGAACCGGTTCAACGAGGCTAGGCAGCTCTTTTCCGAAGCCCTGCAATCCAACCCAAACGACCCCGTAGCCAAGCTTTATATCAAGAGATGCGCAGAAAATGCAGAAGAGAGCACAATGTCCAATTGAACATTGCGCGAACCGCCGACGTTGAAACGATGACTAGGCGAAGTCTTCAATAACCTACGTTTGCTGCCGAGCGATGCTCGATTTGTATCAACACATACCAATTGGCTTGCGTGCATTCCCCAAATCATGAACTGTCCATCCGCTGCGAAAGGGAGAGACAGCATCATGGACATGCGTGCCATTATTATGGGGCTGACCTTCGCCTTAATGTGGTCATCCGCCTTTACTTCGGCTCGGATCATCGTTGCCGACGCCTCCCCGCTGTTCTCGCTTGCACTCCGGTTTCTGATCTCTGGACTACTGGGGGTGATTATTGCACGCGCCATGGGCCAAAGCTGGCGCCTGACACGCCCCCAATTGTTCGCAACAATCATGTTTGGTGTTTGCCAGAATGCGCTGTACTTAGGTTTGAATTTTTATGCGATGCAAACGATCGAAGCCTCGGTTGCAGCCATCATTGCCTCAACCATGCCACTCATGGTGGCACTGGCCAATCTGCTGATCTTTGGTGAACGACTAAAGCCTCTGGGTCTGATCGGCCTGCTCATGGGTTTCGGTGGTGTTGCTGTCATCATGGGAGCGCGAATTTCCAGCGGCGTCGACCTGTTTGGCCTGCTACTTTGCGGGCTGGGAGCACTGGCACTTACGTTCGCAACGCTGTCTGTCCGAGGCGCAACCTCGGGTGGGAATTTTATGATGGTGGTGGGGCTTCAGATGCTGGTTGGGTCAGCTGTTTTGTTCGTTGCCGCACCTGTTTTTGAATCTATCTACATCAATCCTACGACACCGTTTTTGCTGGCCTTCGCCTATACTACTTTGGTCCCTGGCCTTGCTGCCACCCTGATTTGGTTCTTGCTGATGAACCGCATAGGCGCCATCCGAGCTTCGACGTTTCACTTTCTGAACCCCGCTTTCGGAGTAGCAGTTGCTGCCGCATTGCTGGGTGAAAGCCTGGGTATGCTTGATGGGATTGGTGTTCTAATCACCACGTTGGGCATTCTTGCGGTTCAACTTTCACGCCAACCGGCACCCAAAACTGCATGATCTCAAAAGCGTCTTCCTGCTTTTCGGACGAAAGCCTTTCGTTCATTATCCGGTCCAATGCTCTGGCAAACACTGTGCGAACCCATTGATGATATTTTGCAACCTAATGAGTACAAGGCTCCAATCCATGCGTGTGATTTACGTCCTTCCGATTTTGTTATTCGGCTTGGTGACCTCATTGGCTTCAGCAACCAATGCGGACGGAGAAAAAGCCGGTGAATTTGACTATTATGTTCTGTCACTCAGTTGGTCCCCAAACTGGTGTGCGACGACCGGAGATTCTCGTGGGTCTGAACAATGTGATGCTCGGCACGACTATGGTTGGATATTGCATGGCCTGTGGCCACAATTTCACCGCGGTTGGCCCGCCTATTGCCGGACTTCCGAAGCTCCGCCGTCGCGCAGAATGACCCGTGAAATGCAGGACATCCAAGGCAGTGCTGGCCTAGCCTGGCATCAATGGAAGAAGCACGGCACCTGTTCAGGTTTGAGCGCTTCGGCCTACTACGATTTGTCCCGGCAGGCCTATGATCAGATCGTCAGGCCGGACGTGTTTCGCAAACTCGATCGCAGCGTCAAACTACCTGCCAAAGTGGTAGAAGAGGCTTTTTTGAAGGCCAACCCCAAGCTGGAGCCCGACATGCTGACAATCACCTGTCGTGACGGATACATCGAAGAAGCACGCATCTGTTTGTCAAAGGAATTGGAACCGGTGCCTTGCGGTCGCGACGTGATCCGTGATTGCACACTAGAGGGAGCAGTTTTCACACCCATCAGATAGCATCCGGCACATGCACAAACTGACCAGTCTACGTTCACTCGACCCACTCAAGATTAAGCGGGTCGGAATCAACCGCCCCCTGTCATTTCCTCCTGACATTGACGAGCATAGTCCAACGCCTTTGATGACCCGGTCAGATCAATCGCCATAACCTCTTGGCCGTCCTGGCCAAATACTGTCATCACCTGGCGACGCGCGATTGCATTAACGAAATTTCGGTCCGTGAAGTACAGGATCGCCGCCGAGATCTTTCCTTCCCTGATGCCAGTTGCGATCGCGTCGAATTTCTCGCCATCCAAATCAAAGGTCACCGGGTATTGCTTCCCGTTCTCTATGTCTCCCCAAGTCTTGTTAAAGATGGTCAGATAGCCGCGGCCGCCAACCATGTCGTAACCCAAGCGAACCACGGACAAGTCTTCGTACACGGTTTGGATCAGACACCCATCACCAAATTGGGGATCGACCATCAAGTTCCAACCGTGAACGAAACCTTTGTCAATCAGTTCTTGTGCGGATGCAAAACTTGAACCAACCGCTAAAGCGGCGGCAAGGCTGATGGCTGCCAGTTTCGTCATGACTTCCCTCCAAAGGTCTGCTGCAACATTATTTTGATCTTTATTCAATGTGTATAGCATTCGCTCCGGGAACCAAGCGCAATTCACAAGTCTCTTGCGGCCAAGCAGTACTCTGCGTACCAAGCAGCATGCTGAATATTCTGTCTAAATTACTTGGGCCCCATCGCGCCGTGTCGGTTTACGCCTTCTTGCAAACCCGTGGGATCGCGATCTTGGGTGTTTTCGCTCTGATTGGGATACTGGCTGGCCTGCTGCTGATGACCGGCGATGAAACTCATGAGCACGAAGCCTTTTTGACCGTCCCTGTACTGTCTGCAACGCCCGTAAACGGCGACGTTCGAAACGGTATCATTGTTTCGGTACGCTTACCGGATGGCTCCGCGACTTCCATCACCTCAACTGAAGGGCCGGTCGCGCAGACAGTCGGCACGACAGCGTGCATCGAAAAGCGGGTTTTTGTTTCCTCTGGTGAGCCGCGATACCGGATAAAGCTGCCACGCCATTGCATGTAAAAAGGGCCGGGCAAGAGCGCCCGGCCATTGTTTTAATATCTCTACTGGATCAGATCATCTGAAACAGTATCCCGGCCATGATAGCGCCGCTGATACCCAGGCCCAGATACATCGCAAAGACCCGCGGTTTCACCAATGACCAGACCGCCGCCATCGCAGGGATCGAGCTGACGGCGCCCGCCACCATAAAGGCCATCGCGGCACCTGCGCTCATACCCTGTTCCATCAGCCCTGCCAGCAGTGGCGGCGCGACGTAGGAGTTGAGGTAGGCAGGCATTCCCACCAAAGCAGCTGTTGCGATCGACACGACACCTTCGCCGCCCACAAGTTGCGCGATCAGATCGGCAGGGACGTAGAAGACCAGCAGCGCCTCGAGCACATAGGCCATCGCCAACCACTTGAAGAGGAAAATCGCGTTCGCAGCAAACTCGGACTTGAATACGGTACGACGCGCAGGCTCGGTCCAGAAATTCCAGACCGGCTTGTCCTGTTCTTTCGGTCCGCTGCCACAGCATCCGGACGGCTTGTATTGACGCAGAGGTTGCGCAAAGGCACCGCGTGACATCAGCCCCTTAATGACAAAACCACCGAACAAACCCAATGCAACCGCCGCCACAGCCTTGCCAATGGCAAATGGCCAGCCAAGCGCACCTGCGGTGATCAGCAAGGTCGGGGGATCAATGAGAGGAGAGCTAAGCCAGAAGGCCATGACGGCCGACAAAGGCGCGCCCAAAGCCAGAAGGCCGCGCGATAAACGGGATCACCTCGCATGAGCAGAAGGGCGCCAGACCGCCGAACATTGCTGCCAGAAAGATCATCCTTGTTTCGCGTCCGACAAAGGCGCGCGCCACCATGACCTCGGCTCCGGTTGCTTTTAGATAGGCAAGCAGCAGCACGGCAAACAGGATGTACTGCCCAGTGTGAGCCAGTGCTTTGATCGCGAACTCGACGACATCTTGCAGATTGTCGGGATCCATCACTGCGACACCCAACAGGGCGACAACAATCACTGCCCAGGGGGTTTTCAGCATTTTGAGCAGGGACGCGCTGCGTCCCGGGTTTTGCGTAAGATCAGCCATCGTTTGCAGCCCTCTTGGGCGCGTCGGCACAGCATTCACCAAGGATGAAGTCCGCCAAAACGCGCAATTGATCGAAATCCGCTCGGTTGATTGTGCTGCGGCCGGTCTTTTCCTGGACCACCACGCCACCTCCGGCAAGAAACTTGAGATGATGGGCCAGGGTCGATGGTGCGATCTCTGTCCGCTCCTGGATTTCACCAACTGTCAGCCCCGATTCGCCTGCTCGGACCAGAACCTTGAGAACCTTCAATCGCGATTCAGATCCCATCGCAGAAAATCCTGCAGCAACTGATTCCCACATTTTCCACATTCCTCTATTAAACTAGTTTTCTAGTTATATGGTTTATTCGAGGGCTGCAACATGTTTCTTTGTCGAGCGTGCATGAAGCCCGTCTCGTACCAAGTTCTTGTTATGTTTAATATTTATGCTTGCTTTCCCAAAAATTGAGCCCACAAGTATCGATATCGAACACCTTCACACGAGGTGTGAATCGAATTTTGGCTTTATATGTAAGTCCAGATTGCACGCCACTTAAGTCCACACTATGGTGCCGCAATGGGCATCTCAGTCGACACATTCTTTCTCAAACCTGACGCGCAGGGCACTCTACAGGCGCAGATCCAGCAGATGATTGCTGAAGGCATCCTATCGGGACGCTTTCATGTGGGTGAAAAACTCCCCTCTTCGCGCAAATTGGCCTCACACCTGGGGATCAGCCGGATTACGGTGACGCTGGCTTATACCGAGTTGTTGGCGAATGACTATCTGACATCCCGAGGCCGGTCTGGATACTACGTATCGGATAATGCGCCCGTACCACCCAGCTATACCCCGCTGCAACGTGCCGAAGAGACTGTCGATTGGAACCGGGCAATTGCGCGTCGGTTTACCGGTGGCGACACGCTACACAAACCTAGCGACTGGCGTGATTATCGTTTTCCCTTCATCTATGGGCAGGCTGACCCCACGCTGTTTGACCACGCGAATTGGCGTTTATGTGCGGTTCGGGCGTTGGGCCAGAAAGACTTTGCCTCTCTCACGGCCGACTATGTTGACCAAGACGACCCATTGTTGATTGAGTTCATCGCCCGCCACACTCTGCCCCGGCGCGGTATTACTGCCAAACCCGAAGAGATCTTGATCACACTCGGGGCACAAAACGCACTTTGGCTGGCGGCGCGGGTTCTGCTTAATCGTCGTCGTAAGGCCGCGATCGAAGACCCTTGTTATTATGCTTTGCGCGAGTTGCTCTTGCAGGCACGCTGTCAAGTTGCCCCATTGCGGGTTGATGTGGACGGTTTGCCGCCTGACGCAATTCCCCACGACACCGATGTAATTTTTACTACGCCCAGCCACCAGAGCCCGACAACGGCTACCATGCCGCTAAACCGTCGGCATGATTTGCTGCAACGGGCTCGCGAGATCGACGCCATGATCGTCGAGGATGATTATGAGTTTGAAATGGCCTTTCTGGCCGCGCCATCACCCGCATTAAAGTCGCTGGATCGCGACGGGCGAGTCATTTACGTCGGCAGCTTTTCCAAGTCTCTGTTTCCGGGCCTGAGGTTGGGCTACATGGTGGGATCTGAGGCATTCATTCGCGAGGCGCGCGCACTCAGATCACTGGTCCTAAGGCACCCACCTGGGCATATCCAGCGCACAGCCGCCTACTTCCTCTCACTCGGCCATTACGATGCACAGATCCGACGAGTTTCTGCCGCCCTGCTCGAGCGTCGAAAAGCAATAGAATCGGCGATCGCCGAGCACGGGTTGACCATCGCAGGGCGCGGTGCCTATGGCGGGTCTTCGTTGTGGATGCGAGCACCAAAAGGCGTGGATACAACAGTTCTGGCAGAAAAACTGCGTGCTCAGAGCGTTCATATCGAACCGGGTGAACCGTTCTTTTCAGGCCCCGAAAAGCCCAAGAACTATTTCCGACTCGGTTATTCCTCTATTCCGGTCAATCGGATCGAGCCGGGAATCGAAATCTTGGCTCAGTCCATCAACCGCAATTGAGGGGTCATCTGGACCTAAGCGGTTCAGGTTTTTGGCCCTAACTCGCAGCCTCTGCTTACGCCTAAACCAGTTCCAAACCGCCGGTGCGCTCGTGCCGGTCAACGATAATCTATTTCTTGGAGTGCACTCTCATGAAAATGACCACCGAAGAAGCCTTCGTCAAAACGCTGCAGATGCACGGCATCGACAACGCGTTTGGCATCATTGGTTCCGCTATGATGCCGATCTCGGACATCTTCCCTGATGCCGGCATCAAATTCTGGGACTGTGCCCACGAAACATCCGGCGGTATGATGGCAGACGGTTACACCCGCGCCACCGGCAAAATGTCGATGATGATCGCGCAGAACGGCCCCGGCATCACCAACTTTGTGACCGCCGTGAAAACCGCCTACTGGAACCACACACCGGTTCTGCTGGTGACCCCCCAGGCCGCAAACAAAACCATCGGTCAGGGTGGCTTCCAGGAAATGGAACAGATGAACCTGTTCGCTGACTGTGTTGCCTACCAGGAAGAAGTCCGTGATCCTTCGCGTATCGCCGAGACCCTGAACCGCGTGATCATGCAAGCCAAGCGCGCCTCCGCTCCGGCTCAGATCAACATCCCGCGCGACTTCTGGACCCAAGTGATCGACATCGACCTGCCCGTCATCGTTGATTTCGAACTGCCCCAGGGTGGTGAGGGTGCTGTACAGAACGCAGCTGACCTGCTGTCGTCGGCCAAATTCCCGGTCATCCTGAACGGCGCAGGCGCAATCCTGTCCAAAGGTGGCATCGAAGCATCGCGCGTTCTGGCCGAAGCTCTGGACGCACCTGTTTGCGTTGGTTACCAGCACAACGACGCGTTCCCGGGCAACCACCCGCTGTACGCAGGTCCTCTGGGTTACAACGGCTCGAAAGCCGGTATGGAACTGATCGCCAAAGCAGACGTTGTTCTGTGCTTGGGCACACGTCTGAACCCGTTCTCGACCCTACCCGGCTACGGCATTGATTACTGGCCCACAGACGCCAAGATCATCCAGGTCGACATCAACCCTGACCGCATCGGCCTGACCAAGAAGGTTACCGTAGGTATCGTTGGCGACGCAGCCAAAGTTGCATCCTCGATCTCGGCCAAGCTGGCCGATGACGCGGGTGACGCAGGTCGCGCCGAGCGTAAGAACCTGATCGCCACCACCAAATCGTCGTGGGCTCAGGAACTGACTTCGATGAACGAAGAGCAGGACGATCCCGGCACCGACTGGAACGTGCGTGCACGTGCAGCCAAGCCTGACTGGATGTCGCCCCGCATGGCATGGCGCGCGATCCAAGCAGCTCTGCCCGTCGAAGCGATCATCTCGTCCGACATCGGCAACAACTGCGCCATCGGCAACGCCTATCCTTCGTTCAACGAAAGCCGCAAGTACCTGGCGCCCGGCCTGTTCGGCCCCTGTGGCTATGGTCTGCCGTCGATTGTTGGTGCGAAAATCGGTCAGCCCAACGTACCGGTTGTTGGTTTCGCTGGTGACGGCGCATTCGGTATCTCTGTCAACGAACTGACAGCGATCGGCCGTGGCGACTGGCCTGCGATCACTCAGATCGTGTTCCGCAACTACCAGTGGGGCGCTGAAAAGCGTAACTCCACACTGTGGTTCGACGACAACTTTGTCGGCACCGAGCTGGACGAAGGCGTTTCGTATGCTGGCATCGCCAACGCATGCGGCCTGAAAGGCGTCATCGCGCGCACCCAGGACGAACTGACAGCTGCTCTGGCTCAGGCCATCGAAGATCAGAAAAACGGTATCACCACCCTGATCGAAGCGATGATCAACCAGGAACTGGGTGACCCCTTCCGTCGCGACGCGATGAAGAAGCCGGTCGAAGTTGCTGGCATCAACGCAGCCGACATGCAGCAGCAGCAAGTATAATTCAGGACAGGGACCGGGACGCATGACCAAGACACCTATCGAGTTGTTGCGTGAAAGCGCCCCGGCAGCCCGCCCTGTAATTGCTCTAAGCGAAGGCCAAGATCCCCGCATCGTTGCCGGGGCTTTGGCAGCCCACAAGGCCGATCTGGCCGATGTTATTCTTGTTGGACCGCAAGCCGAAGTCGAAGCTGCGTTGCAGGCCGAAGGGGCCTCCGCATCTGATGGCGTTGCAATCCACGACCCCGCGACCTCGGAATTGACCGAAGAGTTCGCAAATCTCTATTACGAACTCCGCAAGCACAAAGGTGTAGACCTTGTCAAAGCGCGCGCCACTGCCGAAACACAACTCGCTTATGCCGCTATGCTGGTGCGCACGGGTCGTGCCACCGGGACCGTAGGCGGCGCTGTTCACACCACCGGTGACGTGGTTCGCACCGCCATTCAGATCATCGGCATGGCGCCGAACGCGGGGATGATTTCATCCTTTTTCCTGATGTATCCGCCCGAAAACGCACAACCCGGCGCGCGCGCCATGCTTTATTCCGACTGCGGATTGGTCATTGACCCAAGCGCCGCAGAACTGGCCAAGATCGCCACCGCGTCGGCCAGCTCGGCCCGAGCTCTGCTGCGTACCGAGCCCAAGATTGCGATGTTGTCGTTCTCGACCAAAGGCAGCGCCAAGCATCCCGTAGTGAACAAGGTGATCGAAGCGACCGAGACCCTGCGTGCCGACGCGCCGGACCTTCAGGTCGACGGTGAGCTGCAGTTTGACGCCGCTTTTGTCCCGTCCGTTGGTGAGCGCAAGTCGCCCGGCTCGGATGTGGCTGGTCAAGCCAACGTCATGATCTTCCCCAACCTCGACGCGGGCAACATCAGCTACAAGATCACTCAGCGGATTGGTGGCTATTCCGCCATCGGTCCGGTGATGCAGGGCCTTGCCCAACCCGCAAACGACCTGTCCCGTGGCTGCAGCGCCGATGACGTGACCCAAATTATTGCGGTTACCATCCTGCAAGCCGCAGGGACAAAATAACGAACACACCGCTGTTTTTCGGAACAGTGTTTTCAATTCGGAAAGAAACGTGCACGTTTCTCCCGAAATAAAGGACAGGACCCGCCAATGACTCATCAGCAGCCGATCCTCAACACTTCGCCCAAGGTCTCGGACGAGATCCGGCAGACCACCTGCTACATGTGTGCGTGCCGATGCGGCATCAACGTGCACATGAAGGACGGCAAGGTCGCCTATATCGAGGGCAACCGTGATCACCCCGTGAACAAGGGCGTTTTGTGCGCCAAAGGGTCCGCCGGGATCATGCAGGTCAACGCCCCATCGCGCCTCAAAGCGCCGATGAAACGCGTTGGGCCACGTGGTTCGGGCGAGTTCGAAGAGATCAGCTGGGACGAGGCACTGGACATCGCGGCGGGCTGGTTGGAGCCGATCCGTCACGAAAACCCCGAGAAACTGGCGTTCTTCACCGGTCGTGACCAGTCGCAGTCGTTCACCAGCTTCTGGGCACAGAACTTTGGTACGCCCAACTATGCGGCACACGGTGGTTTCTGCTCGGTCAACATGGCTGCGGGCGGCATCTACACCATGGGCGGCGCATTCTGGGAGTTCGGCCAGCCCGACTGGGACCACACCAAGCTGTTCATGCTGTTTGGCGTCGCTGAAGACCATGACAGCAACCCCATCAAGATCGGTCTGGGTAAGATCAAGGCGCGGGGCGCGCGTGTGATTGGCGTCAACCCGATCCGCTCAGGCTATAATGCTGTGGCCGACGATTGGGTCGGCATCACACCCGGCACCGATGGCCTGTTCATCCTGTCGATGATCCACGTGCTGATGAAGGCCGGCAAGATCGACCTGGACTACCTCAGCCGCTATACCAATGCGCCGGTTCTGATCGACGCCACCGAAGGCGCGACCAAGGGCCTGTTCCTGCGCGACGAAGACGGCAAGCCGCTGGTCATCGACCGTAACACCGGCGAGTTGACCGCGTTTGACAAGCCGGGCGTCCGCCCAGATCTGTCTGCCACGTATGAAAAAGACGGTGTCACCCACCGCCCTGTATTCCACGGCATGGTCGAGCGTTACCTGTCCGACGAATACGCGCCCGAAGCTGTGGCCGAGCGTTGCGGCATCCCCGCCGAACGCATCCGCGCCATCGCGGGTGAATTGGCGCGCGTCGCCTTTGACGAAGCGTTCGAGCTCGATAAAGAATGGACCGACTTCCGCGGCGAAAAACACACCAAGATGATCGGTCGCCCGGTGTCGATGCACTCGATGCGCGGTGTGTCAGCCCACGCCAACGGCTTCCAGACCTGCCGAGCCCTGCACGTGCTGCAGATCATCACTGGGAACCGTCGAAGTTCCCGGTGGTTTCCGTTTCAAGCCACCTTACCCGAAGCCGGTCGAGGCGCACCCTGCCCCGCACTCTAAAGTGACCCCCGATGCGCCGCTGGACGGCCCGCACCTAGGCTTTGTGCGTGGCCCGGAAAACTTGGCGCTCAAAGAAGACGGCAGCCCGGCCCGGATCGACAAGGCGTTCACCTGGGAGAACCCGATGTCCAGCCACGGGCTGATGCATATGGTGATCTCGAACGCGCATGCGGGTGACCCGTACAAGATCGATACGCTGTTCATGTATATGGCCAACATGTCGTGGAACTCCTCCATGAACACCAAAGGTGTCATGGAGATGCTTACCGACAAGGATGAGAGCGGCGAATACGTGATCCCGCGCATCATCTATTCCGACGCCTACAGCTCGGAAATGGTGGCCTATGCCGACCTGATCTTGCCCGACACCACCTATCTGGAACGTCACGACTGTATCTCGCTGCTGGATCGCCCGATCTGTGAGGCTGATGCGGCTGCGGATGCCATTCGCTGGCCGGTGATCGAGCCCGACCGCGATGTGCGCGGTTTCCAGACCGCCCTGGTGCAGCTGGCCAACAAGATGAAACTGCCCGGTTTCACCCATGAAGACGGCAGCGCCAAATGGCAGGACTATGCCGACTATATCGTCAACCACGAACGCAAGCCGGGTATTGGCCCGCTGGCGGGTTTCCGTGGTGAAAACGGCGACAAAGAAGGCCGGGGCGAAGTGAACCCCGAGCAGCTGGATCGTTACATCGAGAACGGCGGCTTTTACGTGGCCCACATCCCGGATGGTGCGGATTACTACAAACCGTGGAACACATCCTACCAGAACTGGGCCGTGGACATGGGTATCTATGACAGCCCGCAGCCCTATCTGTTCCAGCTTTACTCCGAGCCGATGCGCAAATTCCAGCTGGCCGCCGAAGGTCATGGCGACCGTCAACCCCCGGATCACCTGCGCGAACGGATCAAGGAAAAGCTGGACCCGATGCCGATCTGGTATGAGACCGATCAGCAGGGTAACGAGGGTTTCACCGTCAATGCGCTGACACAGCGTCCGATGGCGATGTATCACTCGTGGGGCACCCAGAACGCCTGGCTGCGTCAGCTGCATGGTCGCAACCCTCTGTACGTTCCAACCAAGCTGATGCGCGAAAACGGCCTGCAGGACGGCGATTGGGCCAAAGTCTCCTCGCCCCATGGTGAGATCACCGTACCGGTGATGGAGATGGCCGCGCTGAACGACAACACTGTCTGGACCTGGAACGCCATCGGCAAACGCAAAGGCGCCTGGGCGCTGGAAGAAGACGCACCCGAGGCAACCAAAGGTTTCCTGCTCAACCACCTAATCCACGAACTGCTACCCGCCAAGGGCGACGGCATGCGTTGGGCAAACTCGGATCCCGTAACCGGTCAGGCCGCATGGTTCGACCTGAAGGTCAAAATCGAGAAAGCAGGCGCACCCGAGGATCTGGCAGAAAGTCAGCCGGTCTTTGAACCGATCAAATCACCGGTGGGAACCGGTCCCAAGAACCTGGCGTGGAAGGTAGGCAAATAATGACCCAACTCCCCCAATCCACTGACCGCAAAATGGGTCTGGTGATCGACCTGGATACCTGTGTCGGTTGCCACGCTTGCGTGATCTCGTGCAAAGGTTGGAACACCGAAAACTACGGTGCGCCACTGTCGGATCAGGATGCTTATGGCTCCAACCCGTCGGGCACCTTCCTGAACCGTGTCCACAGCTTTGAAGTCCAGCCTGAACAGGGCCACGCGCAGCTGATCCACTTCCCCAAGTCCTGCTTGCACTGCGAGGACGCGCCCTGTGTCACCGTCTGCCCCACTGGGGCCAGCTACAAGCGGGTTGAGGACGGTATCGTCCTAGTCAACGAAAGCGACTGCATCGGTTGTGGCCTCTGTGCGTGGTCGTGCCCCTATGGTGCGCGCGAGTTGGACGCGACCGAGGGCGTGATGAAGAAATGCACCCTGTGTGTTGACCGGATCTACAACGAAAACCTTGAAGAGGTTGATCGCGTCCCGTCCTGCGTACGGACTTGTCCCGCCGGTGCCCGTCACTTTGGTGATCTGGGTGATCCCAACAGCGACGTGTCCAAGCTGGTCGAAGAGCGTGGCGGTATGGACCTGATGCCCGAAATGGGCACCAAACCCGTCAACAAATACCTGCCACCCCGTCCTAAGGACACAATAGAAGAACAAATCGACATCCTTGCCCCCCTGTTAGCCCCCGTGGCCGAAGAGCCCCAAGGCTTCATGGGTTGGCTGGACAAAGCCCTCGACAAACTCCCCGGAGGTAACGCCTGATGCATCCCGCACCTTCAGTTATCGTATTCACCACCCTGTCCGGTTTGGGCTTTGGCCTGCTGCTGTTCCTCGGCTTGGGTTACCCCGACGTGACCGGTTGGGTTGCGTTCGTCTTCTTTGCCATCGCCTATGCGTTGGCCGTTGGCGGGTTGATGGCGTCGACCTTTCACCTGGGCCACCCCGAGCGCGCGATGAAGGCGTTCACCCAGTGGAAAACCAGCTGGCTCAGCCGCGAAGGCTGGTGCGCAGTTATCGCCCTGCTGGTGATGGCGCCCTATGGGGCCGGTCTGGTGTTCTTGGGCGAGACATACACCGCCCTGGGTCTGATCGGCGCACTGTTCAGTTTCCTGACCGTATTCACCACGTCGATGATCTACACCCAGTTGAAAACCATCCCGCGCTGGAACATGAAGCTGACCCCAGCGATGTTCATTTCCTTCAGCCTCGCAGGCGGTGCACTGCTGGCCGGTCAGGTCAACGCAGCCTTGGTTCTGCTTGCCATCGCCGCGCTGGTTCAGCTGGCCTATTGGAAACAAGGCGACGTAGCCTTTGCCAACTCGGGCACCAACATGGGCACCGCGACAGGTCTGGGCTCGCGTGGTAAAGTGCGCGCGTTTGAACCGCCGCACACCGGTACCAACTATCTGCTGCGCGAGTTCGTACATGTGGTGGGTCGCAAGCACGCTGCCAAACTGCGAGTGATCTCCTTCGTGCTGGCCTTTGTCCTGCCGATCCTGATCCTGCTGATCTCACCGCACCACTTTGGCGCGTTGATCGCAGTGCTCTCGCACTTGGCCGGGATCGCCACATCGCGTTGGCTGTTCTTTGCCCAGGCCGAACACGTGGTCGGCCTTTACTACGGCAAACGATAAACTGCTGGGGGTCGGGGCAAGTTCCCCTAGCTTCACACAAAGAAAGCAGCAGTCCCCAAGATACAAGCACCCTCGCAGATTTCTGCGAGGGCGCTGTCATTTCAAAAGGCGAATGTGCGGACAAACCTGCCGTTAGCCACAGCGCAGCGCGATTGTTCCGCATGAACGCCCGCTTCCTGGACAAACCGGCCGGTCGAATGTGCACTCCCTTCTGGCTGGCTCACTGTTTTGAGTACTCCATTTGGTTCTACAAAGGGGCAAGGCGTTTAGAACTGCGGAAAGTAGGAGAAGCTGAATGCGAGGTCTCTGATCGAAACTCATTTCGACTAGAAACCAAACCCTTTCGAGTGGATGATCTCGTCACTATCCGACGGTAGGCTGAAGATCTGGCCGTCCTCAGCAATCGTTATGGTGCCATCAAACTCATTCTCGGTCCCTTGCAAAAACAATGGATATAGCATCCTCGAAGGCAGTGGCGGCACTATGTGATTTAGCAATAAGGCATCTACCTCCGCGTCATTTGCCGCTCGGGCGGCATCAACCGGTGTTGCGTGATAGTCCTGAATGTCGAACATGACCTTTGCCAGGTTATCGAAGCCTTTGTTTTCAAGCGCACCGCGAAGGATCTCGACCATTTCAATGTTCAAGGCTTCGTGGACTAGAAGGTCGGTCCCTTTGGCGACGGCAACAAGGCCCGGGTGATAGATCGTATCGCCCGACAAAGTGACGGAGCGATCCTTGTAGTCGAAACGATAGCCAACCGCTGGCTCAACGGGGTTATGATGTACCGCGACGGCCGTGATTTTCAGATCACCTTCTTCCAGGATTGTTTCGGCGATAGCGCCGACAGAGAACTCGCGCGCCTCGCCACCGAACCCTTGCGGGTCCGCGATTTCTGTTCCGTGATGGGCTGTGCGATAGGTGCTGTCGAGCCGATAGGCAGCGTTGAAGCCCTCGACAACTGTTTTCGTACCGACGGGGCCCATGACAGGGGTGGGCGTCTTGCGACTGCCATTGATCCAACTTTGCAAAAGAAACTCACCCAAACCATCAACGTGATCCGAATGCAAATGTGTTAGTAACGCCGCATCTACCCTCCCAAGGGGAAATCCCATGCGGCCGAGATTGCCGATGCTGCCGCCGCCGGTGTCAACGACGAAAACCTTTTTACCCGCAACGATCCCTGTGCAGGGTCCTGAGCGTTTCGGGTCCGGCATGGGAGAGCCGGCACCGCAAATGAAAACATGTATCCCGTCTGGCAATACCGTTGTGCGATCGAATCCTGCATTCTTCATCGTCGTGCGGTGCATCAGGTAGGACGCAATCTTCGGCTGGGCCAGCTTGTAGCCCACCGCCAGAACGGCAATGACCGCGATGAATGTGGTCATGACTTTGAGGCGAGTTGACATGGCGCATTCTCCTTACACCCCAGCCACAGTATCGAACTCGTTAGAGCGGTCCACAGAAAGCGGTCGGATTTAGACGAAGTCGCCATCTCGCAGATTGGGCTCAAACCGGTCATTGAGGTGTTGCTGATCGCGCACCCGCAAGCGCGTGATTAGCAACCCTCTTGGTCAGCGGTTTGCCCACTTTAGCACCGCCCTTTTCGACGGCTGCCCGACTTTGGAAAATCAGATCAATCCAGCGTGGGCCATGGCCGCGTCGATGGCGGCTTTGGTGCTGTCTTCCAATCCGGTCAGTGGCGAGCGAACCTCTTCACTGCATAGGCCCAGTTTCGACAGGCCGTATTTCGCGCCGACCAGACCGGGTTCGATAAAGATCGCTTCGTGCAGCGGCATCAGCTTGTCCTGATACTCCAGCGCCTTGGCATAGTCGCCCGCCAGTGTCGCCTGCTGGAACTCGGCACAGAGTTTCGGGGCCACGTTTGCAGTGACCGAGATACAGCCAACGCCGCCATGAGCATTGAAACCAAGAGCAGTCGCGTCCTCGCCCGAGAGTTGGCAGAAGTCCGCGCCGCACGACGCGCGTTGTTGGCTGACGCGAGCGATGTCGCCAGTGGCATCCTTGACGCCCACGATGCGCGGCAGCTTGGCCAGCTCACCCATGGTGTCGGGTGTCATGTCGACAATCGAACGACCAGGGATGTTGTAGATGATGATCGGGATGTCCGCGCAGTCATGTGCTGCGGTGAAATGCGCCACCATGCCCCGCTGTGTCGGCTTGTTGTAATAGGGCGTTACGACCAGGGCTGCGTCCGCACCAACGCGGGCCGCAAACTCGACAAAGCGAATCGTCTCGACTGTATTGTTCGACCCGGCACCAGCGATAACCGGCACGCGGCCAGCCGCGGCTTTGACCACTTCGGCAATAACTGCTTCGTGTTCGTCGTGGCTGAGTGTCGGGCTTTCGCCGGTGGTACCCACGGGCACAAGGCCGGTTGAACCTTCGCTGATCTGCCATTCCACCAGGTGTTTGAGCTTATCCAGGTCCAACTCACCATTGAGGAACGGGGTGACGAGGGCTGGCATAGAGCCTGTGAACATTGGGATGCTCCCTGGTTGGTGATGCGGGCAGTGGCCCGCCGATACTTGCATTCTTTCGGGATTGTGTGTTGATCCCGGCCGAACACGGCTTAACGTAAAAGGCTCTAGCCTTGGTTGATCGGGAAATGCAAGTGATGACGCGCGTTCTGGCCGCTGTTATGGCCCTAATCTTGCTTGGCACTGCGATGCTGAGCTCTGCATCGGCGGGCCCAGCTGATGATTTGAAGCTTGGCCTCAAGGAAATGCGGGCCGGAAACTGGAACGAAGCGCTGCGCGTGTCTGGCGGGCGTGGATCTGTTCCACGCGACATCATTGTCTGGCATTGGCTGAGAAAAGGTTTCGGCACCTCCGGCGATGTGCTGGTGTTTCTGGAACGGCGGCCGGATTGGCCGGGTTTGGATTTCCTGCGCCGCAAAAGCGAGCCATCCTTTACCAACGCCGACCCAGACCGGGCGCTGAAATTCTATGCGCAGGTTCCTCCGCAAACTGCCGAAGGCGCGTTGAACTATGCCGCCGCCCTGATGGCCAAGGGGCAGCGAGGCGATGCCGAGGCAGAACTGGTCAAAGCCTGGCGCACCATGCCGATGGGAAGCGGTTTGCAAAAGGACTATCTGGAAAACTTCGGCAAGCTGCTTCAACCGCATCACGCGGCACGGCTGGATCGGTTGATCTGGGACGAACACATGATCAGCTCAAAGCGCATGTTGCCGCTGGTTAGCGAGGGGCAGCGCAATTTGGCCGAGGCGCGGATCGCCTTGTTCGAAATGGCGCCCGGCGTAGACAGCAAGATCACAGCGATTCCCAAATCGCTGATGGACTCGCCCGGATTAGCCTATCAACGCTTTGTCTGGCGCGACCGCAAGGAACTGGACGAAAGCGCCGTTGATTTGATGCTGGAACGCTCGACCAGCCCCGAGGCTTTGGGCGAGCCTGACAAATGGGGCCCACGCCGACGCAGGCTGGCCCGGTTGGAAATGCGACAGGGCAACAACCAGCGGGCGTACCGCGTTGCCGCGCGCCACCACATGACGCCCGAAATGGGCTATGCTTATGCCGATCTGGAATGGCTGGCAGGCTTCATTGCCTTGCGAAAGTTGGGCGATCCAGCGACAGCTGCCAAGCATTTCGAAAACTTCGATGCCGCTGTCGCCTCGCCCATCTCAAAAGGGCGCGGTGGTTTTTGGCGCGGGCGCGCCTATGCCGAGTTGGGTGACATCGACAAGGCGCAGGCTGCCTTTGCGGATGGTGCAAAACACCAGACATCGTTCTACGGGCTATTGGCCGCCGAACAGATCGGGCGCGAGTTTGACCCTGATCTAGTCAATCCACCCAAGAACCCGCCGTGGCGCGAAGCTCCGTTCATGAAGTCCAGTGTGTTGGAGGCATCGCTTCTGCTGCTAAGTGCAGGCGAGAAGAACCTGGCTGAGCGGTTCCTGACCCATCTGGTCGAAGATCTGCCACCGGAACAGGCAGCCCAACTAGGCGATATGGTAATCGACATGGGCCAACCCCATTTGGCCGTCATGATCGCCAAACGCACGGCACGCACTGGGCTGGTAATTCCAGCCGCCTATTACCCGTTGCACCCGGTTGCCAGCAAAGAACTGCCCATGGCTGAGGAAATGACCCTTGCTATCGCACGGCGTGAAAGTGAGTTCGATCCCGTTGTCATCAGCGGTGCAGGCGCGCGTGGATTGATGCAGGTGATGCCAGCCACAGCCAAGCTGGTGGCGACCGATCTGGGCTTGCTCGGTGGCCACAAAACCGACCGGCTGACGCGCGATTGGGAATACAACGCCACCCTCGGCGCCAACTATCTTGCGGGGCTCGCGGGCGACTTTGTTGGCAATGTCGTGATGATGTCGGCAGGTTACAACGCCGGTCCGCGCCGCCCGATTTCCTGGATGGAGCGTTTTGGCGATCCGCGCACCGGAACGCCGGACATGATCGACTGGATCGAGCACATCCCTTTCAACGAGACCCGTAACTATGTCATGCGCGTGACCGAAAGCCTGCCAGTTTATCGCGCCCGGTTAGGCAAGGACCCCCTTCCCATTCCGTTCTCGAAAGAGCTGTCAGGATCGACTTTGCGCGCGTTCGCGCCAGAGAGTGAATAGGCCCGCACCCACGATCAGCGCGGTGCCGATGACAACGGCATCGCGCAAGGTCTCGCCAAAAATCGCAATGCCCAACATCGCTGCCCACAGCAGATGGAAATAGGCAAAGGGCTGCACTGCGCTCGCCTCGGCCATTTCATAGCATTTGATCAACAACCAGTGCCCTGACACGCCCGAGATGCACAGCAGCGCCATCCAGCCCCAATCGGCAGGCTGCATCGGTTCCCAGAACCACATGCCAATCGCAGTCATGATCACGGCGCCCGCAATGCCGGTCCAGAAGAACGATGTCGCGGTGCTATCTCTGCGCGCGGCATACCGCGTGAGCAGGCCATAAAGAGCGAACATCAATGCAGAGATCAACGGGATGATCGCCGCCGGATTGAACACACCCATCCCGGGTTGCAGGATGATCAGCACACCGACGCAGCCAACCCCGATCGCGGCCCACCGGCGCCACCCCACTTTTTCGCCCAACACAGGCCCGCTGAGGGCCGCAACAAGCAGCGGATAGCAAATGAACACGGCCTGGCTTTCGATCAAGCCAAGGATAGTGAAGCCATAGACCGCTACGCAAATTTCACCCGCCAAGAGAACGCCGCGAAATATCTGCAACAGCAGCTGGTCGGTTCGGGCGGCCCCGCGCATGCCACCGGGTGCGCGGGCGGCCAGAGCCACAACAAAGGCGGCAAAGAACCAATAGCGGATCATTACCACCATGTAGGTGTTGTAGGTACCCGCCAGATGGCGCGAGATGCCGTCCTGCAGAGCAAAGACCACGGTCGCGCCTAGCATCAGGGCAATGCCCGCAGGAATGTTGTTCTTTTGCGTCAATCCAAAACTGCCTGTGTCATATGCCGTTTGCGTCCGTACCCCGGGGTGCGCATTACGGTGAAACCCGCGGCCTCAAGCCCCCGACGCACAAACCCCGCTGCGGTATATGTGGCAGCTGTGCCGCCCCGTGCTGTGTGGTTTGCGACATGGGCCATCAAATCCGACTCCCAAAGTTCGGGGTTCTTTGCGGGCGAAAAGCCATCGAGAAACCAGGCGTCTGCGAAGCTGTCCCAGTGCGCGAGTGTCTGACGCGCATCTCCTTGGATCACACTCACTTGGATTGTCCCCAAATCACAGGCCTCACCGTTCCAAACAGCCAGAAACCGCTCAGCCCAGTCCGACAGTTCGGGAAAGGCCTGCAATGCGCGGGACATGTCTGACACGTCCATCGGAAATGCCTCGAAACTGGTGAACCGAAGGGGCATTGTCTGCCCTGATCGTTCCCATTCGGCCCAGACAGTCAACATGTTTAACCCCGTACCAAATCCCAACTCGGCAATGTGAAAGCCGGGGGCAAAGCGGGCAGGCAGGTCGTTGCCCGCCAAAAAGACATGGCGCGTCTCTTCCAATCCATTCTGAAGCGAGAAATAGGGGTCATCGAACCGATCCGAGACGGGAATGGTATCGTCTGCCCAACTCAGTTCCGCGCGCTGGTCAGTCATGGCATTATCCCCTAAAGGCTGGTGAAACAGCGCGACACTGACGAAGGCGGCTCAGATTGGCAATGGCAGATGTGACGATACGCGGGGCCGGAATCTTTGGCCTGTCCATCGCTTGGATCTGCGCACAGCGCGGCGCAAAAATACAGGTGATCGATCCTTACGGCCCCGGCGCCGGTTCCAGTGGCGGTCTGGTCGGGGCTTTGGCTCCGCATGTGCCCGAGAACTGGAATGCCAAGAAAGCCTTTCAATTCGACAGCCTGATAATGGCCGAAACGTTCTGGTCTCAGGTTCAACAGGTTGGAGGCGTCTCACCCGGTTATGGACGTCTGGGTCGACTACAGCCAATTGTGGACGAACGCGCATTAACGTTGGCACATAAGCGGTCTGAGACAGCCAAGGAGTTATGGCAAGGTAGAGCCGATTGGCGCGTCAGACCGGTGTCTGAGATGGGCGGCTGGTGTCCCCCCAGCCCCACTGGGTTTGTCATCCACGACACGCTGAGCGCCCGGATGCACCCACGACAGGCCTGCGCGGCGCTGGTCGCAGCGTTGCAAACAATAGGTGTTCAGATCAAGACCGAGGGTAAGGACAGCGGCTTCGTGGTACATGCCACTGGTGTGACTGGCTTGTTGGAACTGTCTCAGGCTTTGGGCAAAATGGTTGGCAATGGCGTAAAGGGGCAGGCCCTGCTGCTACGATTTGACGCCGGACAGGTTCCGCAGATTTTTGCCGATGCGCTGCATTTCATCCCGCATGCGAATGGCACATTAGCTATCGGATCGACCTCTGAGCGGGACTATGACACACCCGATACGACGGATGACCAACTCGATGATGTGCTGGACCGTGCCACCCGCGCCCTGCCATTGCTGCATGGGGCAGAGGTTATCGAACGTTGGGCTGGTGTTCGCCCTCGTACCAAAAGCCGCGCACCGATGTTAGGTGAGCATCCGCTTTATCCGGGGCAATTCATCGCCAACGGAGGCTTTAAGATCGGCTTTGGTATGGCGCCAAAGGTGGCGCATGCCATGGCAGATTTGATGCTGGACGGATGTGACAGAATTCCAGAGGGTTTTCGACCAGAAAGAAACCTCTGAACTCCTTACCTTTTGAGATTACACGCCCAAAATCAGGGTTACTCCCGCCCGTCGTCGATGTTTCTGGCGAAACACCTCCTCCCGTTGGGCCGAGCCTCGCTCCGCTCGGCGGACGGTGTTTGATCGCCTAGGTCTACAATTGAAACATCATTTCCGTAGCCAAAACACTTATCAAATGCGA
Organism: Falsiruegeria sp. JB4-1; assembly: GCF_055693495.1. Lineage (NCBI taxonomy): Bacteria > Pseudomonadati > Pseudomonadota > Alphaproteobacteria > Rhodobacterales > Roseobacteraceae > Falsiruegeria > Falsiruegeria sp. JB4-1. The sequence goes on along the minus strand of NZ_JBVFTZ010000001.1, from coordinate 309,044 downwards.
GACCGCGCCGTGCGCAGCGCGGCGCCCGGCCCAAGGCCGCTAGCCGAGCTGACGCAGTCAGATTGGTTCGGACGCGGGAGTGGACCGCTTTTAACTAAACCCCCTCGTACGCTAAATGTGACTCAATGAACTGGCACGGCTACTGCCTGCATGCACTCCCGCCCGTCAGATCCACGCACCCAGAAATCACTGTTCTTGTGACAAAACTCTGCCTGTTCAAAGTGCATCAACGGGGAAGACGCCCGGAATGAAAATTCCGACAATGGCCCCATCACTTCGGTGGCGAGCAGCATCAGTTTCTGCGCCAGAAGCGGACCATGCACCACTAGCCCGTCATATCCTTCGACATCGCGCGCATAGTCCAGATCATAGTGAATGCGATGCCCGTTGAATGTCAGTGCCGAGTAGCGAAACAGTAGCGTTGAATCGAAACTGGCTACATGCATGTCGGTTTCATCCGTTCGTGCCTTGGCTGGGGCGGGTTTTAGCCCGTCCTTGGCGGGGTCTTCACGATACACTAGATCCTGCCACTCACTTAGACAAAGCACGTTGTCTTGCCAGATTTCGTGGCGCAGCGTGACAAAGGCCAGAGGCCCCGTTCGCCCCTTCTTCGAAGCAGTGTCCTCTAGCACCGAGTGGCGCTTTGCCTTTATGCCTGCTCGCAGAGGTGCTGAAAATGTCAGCCTCCCCCCGCCCACATTCTTCGGGGTAACCCCATATCGGGTATCAGCCCACTTCCTACCAACGGGTGTCCATCGCGCCCCAACCCCATGGGCGGGTGTGGTGTCCAGAAATACAGCTGATGAAAGAATGGAGGCAGTGTTGAACCTGCTTCAATCGAAGGGTCTTGTCCCAAAGCGATCTGAAAGGCTGCCGCGCGCGCCGGATCCATCACGTCACTTTGAATTTCAGTCTGGCCAGCAGTTGTCATAGAAGGCACCTTACCCAGATCATCTCAAAGGACAATGCATGCCTGCCGTTGCTTCACTCGATCATCTGGTTTTAACCGTGACTGACATGGCGGAAACAATTACATTCTATGCCGAAGTTCTTGGAATGCAGGTCGAAGAATTTAAGGTCTCAGATGGTTCCATCCGGGTTGCGTTGAAATTCGGAAGCCAAAAAATCAATCTACACCCGGCAGATGGCCCGTTTGATCCAAAGGCTCGCCATCCCCTACCAGGGTCTGCAGATCTGTGCTTCCTGACCGAGCACTCTTTAGACGTCTGGGCTTCACACTTGGCCGCCAACGGTATCTCTATCGAAGAAGGGCCGGTTGCCCGCACTGGAGCAACCGGCCCGATCCAATCAATCTACACACGCGATCCTGACGGAAACCTTATCGAGATCGGAACGCGACCTTAAGGTGTTTCAGGCAAACCACGAGGTACGAACAACCTGATACGCCTTCGGCGTTCTAGGGACATTCGTGTCAAAAAAACAACCCGAAAACGGCCCAAAGCGCTCTAACGCGTTGCTTCGGCTTTCAGCTTGTCCATCAGGCTCTGGAGCGTTTTAGTATAGAGTTCACCTTTCAGTTGGCCACTCTCGTCAAACTCGTTTGAACTGTTAGCCAAGTGAACCTCGGGCCCCTGAAGGATGCGCGGCTGGAAGGCGACCAAAAACCCCCGCAAAACCATCTGAGCCCGCTCTCCTCCGGCGCGCCCTGCTGCCGCAGACATAACGGCAACCGGCTTGTCCAACCAAGGGTTGGCTCCGGTCCGGCTTACCCAATCCAACGCGTTCTTCAGCACACCAGACGGCCCTTTGTTGTATTCCGGCGTCGAGATGATCACTGCGTCTGCAGCTGCAATCTGATCAGCCAGTGTCTGAACATCAGTCGGGATACCTTCAGCGTCTTCCAAATCACCGTCATAGAGAGGCAGTTGCAAGTTTGCCTCGACGTAGGTTTCAGCACCATACAGGCGCGCGGCTTCGCGCAGCAGCTTGCGGTTTGTGGCATCCTTGCGCAACGACCCTGACAGGCCCAAAAGAACGGGTGCGGACATTTCGAATAACTCCGGTTTTCTTAACTGTTCCCAATTTAGCAACCTGCCGAAGGGAACAAACCCCAACGTGCGCGCAGCTGGTGTTCAAAAACGTACAAACCCTGCCAGACGCTGCGTCATGACAGTTTTCTTTAGGTTGGTTCGGTTCAGAACTCTTTAGGCGTTGGAGGGGATTACCACGATTTCAACCCGCCGGTTTTGTGCTTTACCCGATTCATTCAAATTAGATGCAATGGGATCGTTTTCCCCTTGGCCATAAGTAGCGATCCGGTTGAATGACACCCCGCCCGCCTGAATGATGTCGGCGACCGCGTTTGCCCGACGTTCAGAGAGGCCCTGATTATAGGCCGCTTCGCCGTCGCTATCAGTATGCCCGATGATTTCAACACTGCTTTCGGGATACTTGAGTAAATTCTGCGCCACCTTGTTAAGGTCCGAGCGCAGAGCCGGTTGAACCTCGGAGCTATCGGTAGCAAAAGTGATGTCGTTTGGAACAGAAACGATCAGACGATCACCAGTATTGGTAATCGTGATGCCATCGTTGGCAAGTTCCTGGCGCAGATCGGCCTCTTGCTGGTCCAGATACGTACCGACCGCCCCACCTGCCAGGGCACCAGCTGCCGCCCCGACGATTGCCGCCCGCGTTTTGTTGGAAGACCCGGAAACTGCACCCAAGCCTGCACCAAGAATTCCGCCAAGAAGGGCACCTTGTTTGGCGTTCTGGTTGGGATCGGTCTGTGATCCCAATTGAGCGGGATCAGTGCAGGCGCTCAGGGTGATGGCTGCACATGTCAGTGCAGCCACAGAATACTTCGAAATCGACATGGGATCACCTTCTGCTCAGGGGCCCTCTTCTGCAGCAGCTGCGGGGGCTTTTTGCGTTGCCCCATTATATCATGGCTTGAAGGTAAAGGCTCAAGCGACAATCAAGTGATCTCGGCGGTTCCTCGCGCATATCGTGATTCATCAGGGCTAGCTTCAGGATCCTCCCAACGGTTTTGTTGGTGCCACACCTCCCGCAACGCGGCACCTTGACCCACGAATCTTTCTTCCAACCAGTCGCAACTCCAGATGCGATCCGTTCGAAAGTGCCGGAACCCCCGCGTAATTCACACCAGGCCGCCAACATCGTACATTCCAAGTGATAGATCAAAGCCACCGGACGAACGACGCGTACTGTATTCCGGCCGACCTCATCTTTGTACGTCAGCTGCAATTTCTGTTCTTGCCGGATTGCCGATCGCAGCCTGGACATTGACACGCAACCGCGCTCTGCATCGTCCAATGGCGCGCCCCAGGGAGCCACTTGCAACCACTCGGCCGGATCATGGAGGTCTTCGATCTTCTGACAAATTCGCTTTGCTGCTTGTTGTAGAGCACTGTCTCCAGTGCGAGCTAACATTGACAGACCAACCTGCAACGCTTCGAGTTCTTCGAGGTCGAAATTGAGCGGTGGCAGATCATATCCACGACGCATCAAGTAGCCCAACCCGGCCTCGCCCTCGATCGGAGTTCGCATCGCCTGTAACGCCGCAATATCGCGATAGATCGTGCGGACCGACACCTCGAGCTGGTCGGCGAGCGTATCCGCAGTCACAGGGCCGGGGGCGGCGCGCAAGATCTGGATGATTTCGAACAAACGATTGGATCGATGCATCTAAGTCTCCGGGTTGATCCTGACACCTTAGCACAGCCCCCTGACAACGGGATGTCAGGAAGGATCTGTTTTCTTCTGCTGAGTAAATGGATTTGGAGAGTTCTGATGTATTCGTACGACCACACCACGTTGATGACCCTTGGCCTTGATCGGTGGAGCACCCCGCGCGTGCCAAAGTCATGGGAAATTGAAAGCGCCGAGATCGCAGATCGTAAGGCCAAAAGCCGCCCCCGGATTGCTATGTCAAAACCTCGTATCAGGCTTCGGCTCTGGCGGCCTCATAGGCCAGCATCGCACGTTTGACGGGCAGGCCCCAGTGGTAGCCCCCTAAGCCTCCGGATTTGCGCAAGGCCCGGTGGCAGGGGATGATCCAGCTGATCGGATTGCGACCCACTGCCGTGCCCACAGCCCGTACCGCGCGTGGATTTCCGATGGCCTCGGCAATCTCGGAATAGGTGGTGACCTGACCTGATGGGATGCGCAACAGCGCCTCCCACACTTTGATCTGCAACGGCGCACCAATCAAATAGAGCGGTGTTGGTTCCAATCGATCATTGGCCGCGTTGAACATGTTCAGGACCCAAGGGCGCAGGCGCATCGGATCCTCGACAAACGTAGCCTGTGGCCAGCGCGAAAGTAGATCCTCCATCGTGGCCTCGGCTGTGGTCTCGGCGGCAAACCCAACCCCACAAATGCCCTTGTCAGTTCCCATGACAAGCGCAGGACCAAAGGGACTTTCGAACCAACCCCAGTAAATCACAAGACCCTGCCCATGGCGCGCGTATTCACCCGGGCTCATCGCCTCCCACCGGACAAAGAGATCGTGCAGGCGGCCTGTTCCGGAAAGGCCAACACTGTGCGCTGCCTCAAGCGTAGTGAAATGGTCCTGCAACAGGGCCTTTGCGTGGCCCAGAGTTAGGTACTGCTGATATTTCTTCGGCGACACGCCAACCCACCGCGAAAACAGCCGCTGGAAATGCGCCGGGCTCATGTTCATTTGACCCGACAGCTCTTCGAGCGACAGGTTCCCCTCGCCCTGATCAATCAGTTCGATGGCCCGGCGCATGACGCCATAGTGATAGCCTTCTTCCCCGGTGCGCATGTTCATCACGATACCCTTTCGCTTACTCATCTCACACTAGCCAACGCAGTCCGGTCAATGCGACCCGGAACTTGCGCAACTGTTCTGGCAATGGCGCGCGCAGGAAACTGCGTGACCGTCATGCCTCAGCGGACAAAGTTCTCGGTCGCCCATGGCTTTACCCACCTCTCATTGCACGGCATTAAGGCCACCATGGCAAAGCAACTTGATTATCATACGATCCGCGAGATCTTCTCTCGGTTCCAGGCAGCAGAGCCAGAGCCCAAAGGGGAGCTGGAGCATGTGAACGTCTATACCCTGGTCGTCGCTGTCGCGCTAAGCGCGCAAGCTACGGACGCAGGCGTGAACAAAGCAACGCGAGAGCTGTTCAAGATCGCGGACACGCCGCAAAAGATGCTTGATCTGGGCGAAGCTGGCCTGACCGAACACATCAAGACAATTGGTTTGTTCCGTCAAAAAGCCAAGAACGTGATCAAGCTCAGCCGCATTCTGGTCGAAGAGTACGGCGGTGAGGTGCCCAATTCCCGAGCCGCCCTTCAATCACTGCCCGGCGTAGGGCGCAAGACCGCCAATGTGGTTTTGAATATGTGGTGGCAACAGCCCGCCCAAGCCGTGGACACTCATATCTTTCGCGTCGGCAATCGATCTGGTATCGCGCCGGGCAAAGATGTCGATGCCGTGGAACGCGCCGTCGAAGACAACATTCCCGCCGACTTTCAGCTTCACGCCCATCACTGGCTGATCCTGCATGGTCGGTATCATTGCAAAGCGCGCAAGCCGATGTGTGGCACTTGCCTGATCCGCGACTTGTGCATGTTCGAGGACAAGAACCTATGAAGACCTATCAACTCGTCGGTATCGGCAATGCCGTTGTGGACGTAATCAGCCAATCCGATGACAGCTTTCTTGATCACATGGGGATCGAGAAAGGTATCATGCAGCTCATCGAACGTGAGCGCGGCGAGGTGCTTTATGCCGCAATGAACAACCGGGTGCAGACTCCGGGTGGATCTGTCGCCAACACCATTGCCGGCGCAGGCGCACTGGGATTGGAAGCAGCATTTATCGGACGCGTCCATGACGACGCCTTGGGTCGGTTTTATGCCGATGCGATGAACGAAGACGGCGTTGATTTCGTCAACCCACCGGTTGCCGGAGGGGAACTACCGACCTCTCGCTCGATGATCTTTGTATCGCCGGATGGCGAACGGTCGATGAACACATACCTGGGTATCTCGTCAGAGCTGAGCTCCAAGGACGTTTCCAAAGACGTCGCCGGGAACTCACAGATCATGTTCCTCGAAGGCTATCTGTTCGACAAAGACAAAGGCAAAACCGCCTTCCTTGAAGCCGCGCGCGACTGTCGCGATGGCGGCGGCAAAACCGGGATCGCAATTTCTGACCCATTCTGCGTTGAACGTCACCGCGCCGATTTCCTGTCGCTGATCGAGAACGAGCTGGATTTCGTGATCGGCAACGAGGACGAGATAAAGTCGCTGTTCGAAACCGATGATCTGGAGGCTGCACTGGCCAAGACCGCCGCAATTTGCCCGCTGGTTGTTTGCACCCGGTCAGGCGACGGCGTGTCGGTGCTGGCAGAAGGTCAGCGGATCAACGTGCCGGTCGAAAAAATCGTGCCGGTGGATGCCACTGGCGCAGGTGATCAGTTTGCCGCAGGATTCCTGTTTGGCCTGGCGACAGGTCGCGATCTGGAAACCTGCGCCAAGATTGGCTGTGTCTGCGCCCGCGAAGTGATCAGCCACATCGGCCCGCGCCCCGAGGCCAACCTGCAAGAGCTCCTGCGCGAACAAGGTTTGCTATAACAACAGACCGCAAAGAGGTGAGTTGCCTCCTCGGCTACCCTGCCAGGAAGGTGGCGATCCGCAGTAGCGCACTTCGAAGATAACCTGTCCCGCCAAATCGGTGGGACAGCACCTCACGCTAGGTGATTTGCAAACAAATCAAGCACCTTGGCATAAACTTCGCGTTTGAACGGCACAATTTCGGCAATCAACTGATCCGATGCCTGCCATTTCCATACAGTGAACTCAGGGTGTTCGGTCCGGATGTCGATCTGATCGTCGGTGCCAGTAAATCGCAACAGAAACCATTTCTGCTTTTGCCCGCGATATTTGCCTTCCCAGATTTTAGGAACGATATCATGGGGCAGGTCATACGGAAGCCAACCCTCTGTCTCGGCCACCACATCAACCAGCTCAGCGGTCACTCCGGTCTCTTCCCACAGTTCACGCAAGGCTGCATCACGGGGATCTTCACCCTTGTCCACACCGCCTTGAGGCATCTGCCAAGCATCCTTATGGCGGTCATTGCGCTGACCGACAAAGATTTTGCCATCCGCATTCATCAGCATCAGCCCAACGCAGGGACGATAGGGAAGTTTGGCGATCTCTTCAGGGGTCATGGGCGGCCTCATATTTCGGATACCCCTCCCTAACAAAGGACCAACTGCACGCCCAGAGGCAATACGCCCACGTTGTGCGGTACTGGGTCTCGCCATCGGCGAGACGCCCGGCCCAACTAAGAAAGGGCCCGCAAGGGTATGCCGCGAAGGAGGGAGTGGTCCCGGTTTGCGTAACAGGCGGTTGACGTCAGGTTTCGCGTGACTCCTCGCGGCAGTGCAGCGATCCTGCGCGTCAAAATAGGGAGAGTTTGCCGATGACTGCGTACCCAAACATGCTTGCGCCATTGGATCTGGGATTCACAACACTGAAAAACCGAGTGCTGATGGGCTCAATGCACACCGGTTTGGAAGAAACCCGCGACTGGAACCGGGTGGCCGAATTTTACGCCGATCGCGCGCGCGGTGGCGTTGCGTTAATGGTGACTGGTGGGATCGGGCCGAACCTCGAAGGGTCTGTACTGCCGGGTGCGGCGATGATGACCACGGACGAGGATGTCGCCAACCACTCAATAGTTACGGATCGCGTGCATCAGGCAGGCGGCAAGATCGCGATGCAGATCCTGCATGCGGGTCGCTATGCCTATGGCCCCAAATGCGTGGCCCCCAGTCCGGTCAAATCTCCGATCTCTCCGTTCCCACCAAATGAGTTGGATGAAGACGGGATCGAAAAGCAGATCGCCGACATCGTGAACGCCTCGGTTCTGGCCCAGAAAGCGGGCTATGACGGGGTCGAGATCATGGGCTCCGAGGGGTATTTCATCAACCAGTTCCTCGTCACTCACACCAACAAGCGCGAGGACCGCTGGGGCGGGTCTTATGAAAACCGCATGCGCCTGGCCATCGAAGTGGTGCGCCGCACGCGTGAGGCCGTCGGAACGGATTTCATCATCATCTACCGCCTGTCGATGATTGACCTCATCCCCAACGGTTCGACCCACGACGAAGTGGTGCAACTGGCGCAAGAGATCGAAAAAGCGGGCGCCACGATCCTGAACACCGGCATCGGCTGGCACGAGGCTCGCATTCCCACAATCGCCACATCGGTCCCACGTGCGGCATTTGCCTGGGTCACCAAAAAGCTGATGGGCAAGGTGTCGATCCCGGTCATCACCTCGAACCGCATCAACACACCCGAAGTGGCCGAAGAGGTTCTGTCGACAGGCTGCGCCGACATGGTGTCATTGGCCCGCCCGATGCTGGCGGACGCTGATTTCGTCAACAAGGCTGCCACCGGGGACGCCGCCAAGATCGCGCCTTGTATCGCCTGCAATCAGGCCTGTCTGGATCACACCTTTGGCGGCAAGCTGACCTCGTGCCTGGTGAATCCCCGCGCCTGTCATGAGACCGAACTGGTAATCAATCCCGCCGACGCAAAAAAGACCATCGCCATCGTCGGCGCTGGTCCGGCAGGTCTGTCGACCGCAATGGCCGCCGCAGAACGCGGTCACACAGTGACTATATTCGACCGCGCAGATGAGGTCGGTGGCCAACTTAACATGGCTAAACAGGTGCCCGGAAAGGAAGAGTTCTGGGGGCTTGTTGATTGGTATCGCACAATGGTGGCCGATCTGGGCATCACTGTTGAATTGGGTCGCGAAGTCGGCGCAGACGATCTGACTGGCTATGACGAGGTGATCATCGCAACCGGCGTCACCCCGCGTGATCCTGGCATTCCGGGTCAAGATCGGGACAATGTCCTCAGCTACATCGACGTGCTGCGCCACAAGGCCCCGGTGGGCGATCGCGTGGCGGTGATTGGCGCAGGCGGCATCGGCTTTGACGTGTCCGAATATCTGCTGCACGAGGGCGACAGCCCAACTGAGAACCTGCCGCTTTGGATGAAGGAATGGGGCGTAACCGATCCGGCCGAGCACCGTTCCGGCCTGGCTCCCGAAGGACCGCAGCCTCATGCACCAGCGCGTCAGGTAACCTTGCTCCAGCGTAAAAAACAGGCGCATGGCAAGGGTCTGGGCAAGACAACCGGTTGGATTCACCGCGCCACACTCAAGATGAAGGACGTGAATTTTGTCGGCGGCGTGAACTACGAGCGGATCGACGATCAGGGGCTGCACGTCAGCTTTGGCGAGGAACGCGCCGACCCGACCGTTATCGAATGCGACACCGTGGTGCTTTGCGCGGGACAGCTTTCGGATCGCAGCCTTGCGGATGCGCTAGAGGCCAAGGGCGTGAACTGCCATGTAATTGGTGGTGCTGATGTCGCTGCTGAACTCGACGCAAAACGCGCGATCAATCAAGGCACGCGCCTGGCCGCGTCTCTCTAACGCGCCAACACATCCATGTGACACCTGCCCCGGGACCGACGCTTTGTCGTTTCCGGGACAGAAACGCTCCCTATATCCCACTCACGGTTTTCAAACCAACCGCCCAGAGAGGGATCATGACACGTCCAATTCGCCGCCGACGCACAAACAAGCAAGTTGGTAATGTCGCTCCGCAGATCATTACCGGCGCGCACCGCAACATCCCCACCTATGACCTAATCAGCACCGAAGGCCTGGAACAGATCGAAGCGCGGTCGGAGCAATTGCTGCAACAGATTGGTGTCCGGTTTGTCGAAGATCCCGAAGCCTTGCGCCTGTTTCACGAGGCAGGCGCCGACGTCCAAGGCGACCGGGTCCGGTTCCCGCCGGGGCTGCTGCAGAAGGCGCTCAAAACCGCGCCCAAAACCTTTCGCCAGCACGCCCGCAATCCTGAGCGTACGATCGATCTGGGCGGCAAGAACGTCGTCTTTGGTCCCGGCTATGGCATGCCCTTTGTCAGCGATCTGGATGGTGGTCGGCGCTATGGCACGATCCGGGACTTCGAAAACCTGACCAAGCTCGTTTACATGTCGCCGTGGCTGCATCATTCGGGCGGAACCACCTGCGAGCCCACAGATCTGCCAGTAAACAAGCGCCATCTGGACATGGTCTATGCACACCTGAAATGGAGCGACAAGCCTTTCATGGGTTCGGTCACCGCCCCAGAGCGCGCCGAAGACAGCGTTGAAATGGCGCGCCTTGCTTTTGGAGCAGATTTTGTTGACCGCAACTGCGTGGTCATGGCCAACATCAACATGAACTCTCCGCTGGTGTTTGACTACGCCATGTCCCGTGCCATCCGCACTTATGCCGCCGCCAACCAATGTCCGGTCATTGTTCCTTTTGTCCTTGGTGGTGCAACGGCTCCGGTATCAATGATCGCTGCCGTAACACAGGCCTATTCCGAGGTGCTGGTCGGGTGCGCTTTGGCCCAATTGGTGCGGCCCGGATCACCAGTTGTGTTCGGTAACTTTGTGACGACCGTCGACCTGAAATCTGGATCGCCCTCATTTGGCACTCCGGAATCGGCTTTGGCGTCTTATGTCGCAGGCCAGCTGGCGCGCCGGGTCGGGCTTCCGATCCGCTGCTCGGGGGCGTTCACCAGTTCCAAAGTGCCGGATGGGCAGGCCATGATGGAAAGCGTCACAGCTTTGCACGCCGCTGTCTTAAGCGGAGCCAATTTTGTGCTGCAATCGGCGGGCTGGCTAGAGGGCGCGCTGACCTTATCTTATGAGAAACTGGTAATGGACGCTGACTATCTGGGTGCGATGCACAAGTTCCTGAACGGCCTGTCACTGGATGACGAGGCTTTCGCCATGGACGCCTTTGCCGAGGTTGGCCCCGGCGGCCACTTTTTTGGCTGTGGTCATACAATGCGCAACTATGAAACAGCTTTCTATGACGCCCAGTTGTCCGACACTTTGTCATTTGAAACATGGTCCGAAAAGGGAGGTGCCGATGCCGCGCGCCGTGCCAATCGAAAATGGAAAGAAGACCTATTGCGCTACGAACCTCCCCCTCTGGATGAGGCTGTGGATGAAAGCCTGAAGGCTTTCATGGAGCGAAAAAAGGAAACCCTGCCGGATCTGTGGCACTAGGGGACAATCTTGTATCTTGCAAATGGCTGATGTTCCCAGTTGATTTGTCTTAGTCATGCTGTCGAACGGCAGACTCTGTAACGGGTTAACGGGGCAAGCGTTTCTGCACATCAAACCGATCAACTTGCGCCCGATCGCTAACAAGCGGCACGACTTTGAATGATCGATTTTTGAGTAGCTGGCAGTTACGGTGGGCTGGACTCGCAAAGGAAAGCAAGATGCACAAACGTTCTTCCAAGCTGATGGAGCTTCTGGGTATTGATAAGCCGATCATTCAAGCTCCGATGGCCGGAGCAAGTGACGCGGCAATGGCCGTCGGCGTTGCCAAGGCGGGCGGGCTCGGTTCCCTTCCTTGTGCCATGCTTGACCTTGATACGATGCGAACACAGATCGAAGTGTTTCAAGCACAAACCGACGCGCCACTTAACGTGAACTTCTTTTGTCACACGATGCCAGATGACGACCCCCAACGTGCTTCACAGTGGAAAAAATACTTGTCCGAATACTATGACGATCTGGGTTTGGATCAGGATGCGCTCGTTCAAGCTGTCGACCGTATGCCGTTTGATGATAATATGTGCAGGGTAGTCGAAGACCTCCGCCCAGGTGTCGTGAGTTTTCATTTTGGGCTACCTGAAAAGAGTCTTCTCGCCAGATTGAAGTCCTGCGAGATGAGTATTCTAGCGTCCGCAACAACGGTTGAAGAAGCGCGCTTTCTTGAAGCCAACGGGTGCGACGCAATTATCGCACAAGGCTATGAAGCAGGCGGACACAGAGGGATGTTTCTGACCAAGGACATCGCGACACAGGCCGGAACATTTGCACTGCTGCCCCAGATTGTTGATGCCGTTTCCATTCCGGTCATTGCGGCGGGTGGTGTTGCAGATGGACGGGGAATTGCAGCAGCCTTTTTACTTGGAGCCTCAGCGGTACAGATTGGCACTGCATATCTGTTCACACAGGAGGCGCTTATCACTGACATGCACAGAACTGCACTGCTGAAGCACAGCGTCGACAACACGGCAATAACCAACCTTTTTTCCGGCAAACCTGCGAGAAGTGTCATGAACAAGCTGATGCGTGAAAAAGGACCTCTCTCCGATAGGGTTCCGGCCTTTCCGAAGGCCGGGGATGGGTTGGCCCCTTTAAAGAAGAAAGCTGAAGCCAATGGGCATGCTGACTTTAGTTCGCTGTGGTCAGGGCAAGCTGCCGGGCTTTGTGGCACCCAAGAAAGTGCCGAAACTCTGACCCGTCAATTGATGAGCAACGCTCTCGCTGCTTGGGAGGATCGGGGATGACGTCGCTCGAATTCGAAGAAACTAAGAGGTGTATCCATGAAAAAATTGGACGTTCTGTAGGTGCCTGCGAGGAACAGAACGTTGAAACGCCTTTGCGCAAATCACAACAAGCGGAAACTCAGCGTTAGACGTTCATTCCGACTGTTCAGGTGCACCATCCGAGTTTCCAGCCCTTACTGAACCAACTCGAGTGTTGGGCTTTGTAGTGCCAACTCCTCGACAACGGCCGACAAACATTTTTCAAAGCGGTACAAAGCATCTGTTTTGGATTGCGAAATCGGGTACAGCAATCCGAACGTCATCCAGCGCTCTGGGACAACGGGAACAAGGGCGAGGTTCCTTCGCATTCCCTTTGAAGCAACAAGTTCATCTGCAATCGTGATACCGGCCCCTTCAGCGACCAACGAACACGCCAGCTGCGATGCAGCAACTTCACAAGACTGACGCGGCACAACCCCTGCCGAGCGAAAGAAATCATCCAGCTGATCACGGAGCAGCAAACCATGCATCAGCCGAATGACTGGTTCGTCTCCAAAGTCGCTTGCGGCCAGCTCATCTTGATCAGCAAGTGGGTGATCTGCAGCCAAAATCGCCTGTGCACGAACCCTTAGAAGGGGTTTGGTCACAATGCCCGGATGGTCGACCGGCAAAGCGCCGATACCGATGTCATATTCTCGTCCCGCCAACCATTTGCCGGCTTCCCGTCTTGCACGCACATCAAGGCTGATGTTGGTATCCGGATTAGAACGAAGAAATCTTGCCACGGCGGGCGCAGAAAGCGATTGCGCAATCCGGGGCATCGTCACAACGCGAAGGGTTTCAGTGCGTCCCGCTCGAATTTCGGCCGCGATGCGCGGAACTTCATCCAAGTTATCGAGAATCCGCCCCGCTTCCCGGTAGAAGGCCATCCCCTCAGGCGTGGGTGTCAGCGTCCTACCGCTGCGGTCAAATAATTTGAGTTTCAGTTCAGCCTCCAGGCCCGAAATCAAGCGACTGACCGCAGGTTGACTCAGAAAAGAATCTCAGAAGCCGCAACCAGCGATCCTTCCGACAATGTTGCGGTAAAGGCCCGGAGAGCTTTGATGTTCATGTTCACATCTTCCGTTTTTTGCAAGAGTAGATAACATCTTTGCATTTTTCGCAATCATTGTTTCCGCATAAGCTGGATTCGACTGAAATAGGGAGGACCCAATGAAGCGTCGTACTATTCTAAGCACTGCAATCGCGGCCTTTGCTGTCGCTGCATCCGCAACCGTAAGCTTTGCAGCAGATTGGCCCAAGCGCCCAATTAACCTGGTTGTGCCATACAAAGCCGGTGGAGGCACCGATGCCTACGCTCGCGCCATTTCGGCCGCAGCCGAGGGTATTCTGGATGTCCCGGTCGTTGTCGTGAACAAGCCCGGGTCGGGGGGCTGAACGGAGCCAACTCTGTGGTGGGCGCACGCCCTGACGGCTATACTATGATGATGACCTCAGGCGGTTCGTTCCTGTTGTCCACGATGACGCGTGACACAGAAATTGACGCACTTGAGAGTTTTGACTTTGTTGCCCAGGTTGGTCAGCTGCAAACTTCGTTGATGGTACCCAAGAACAGCCCGTTCCAGTCTGTTCAAGACGTGATCGACGCGGCCAAGGCAGATCCCGGATCGTTGCGTTGGGCCCATTCGGGTCGCGGCGGGTTCCACCATGTTGGCGGTCTTGGCTTTCTGGCAAGCAACGACATCGAAGCACAGGATGTTCCATTCAAAGGAGGCGGACCGACCCGTGCTGCTTTGATTGGTGAGCAGGCTGATTTCGGCTTCCTGGGTGTTCAACAGCTTGCTGGTTTCGAAGAGCAATTGCGCGCCCTTGCGGTCAACAGCCAGGATCGTGACGGCATTATGACCGAAGTCCCCTCGTTTGGAGAGCTGGGTATTCCATTTGCCGCCGTCTCCTCGCCCGTGATCGTTTTTGCGCCCAAAGGCACCCCTGCCGAGGTTGTGACCGCCATGGAGGCAGCACTTGAACAAATTGCCGCCAAGCCTGAATTTGCAGAGCTTCTGGCCTCGCGCGGAACCGGACCTGTTTTCCAAAAGGGCGCAGACGCAAAGGCAACGCTGACTTCGATGAAAGAAGATGCCACGCCGCTGGTTGAAAGCCTGAGCAACTAAATCTCAAAAGACCGGGTGACACTGTTACCCGGTCTTTTTTCATCTGCAGTTCACATAGGGAGGAAGACATGCGCGCTTATGCCGAAGGTTTGGTGCTTGCGGCCATTTCACTTGTAGCCATCTGGGGGCTTGGCAAGTTCCAGGCGCATCACCTGGAGACACCTGGGCCGGTATTGTGCCCTTTTCCGCATCGGTTGCCCTGTTGGGGCTGTCCCTCCTCTTGCTTGCGGGTGCGTCACGTCAGACCGCAGGGGGCGTATCAGAAGGCACGAATGACAACGGGGCTGTGTTTCAGATCATCGTGCTTTTCGTCATAGCTTTGATTTATCAGCACTCATTTCGTTGGTTTGGCTATCTGCTGCCCACAGCAATTGTGGCACCGGTGGTAATGTACATGTTCGGAGTACGCAGCAGGATCGGACTGGCCGTTTCGGTTGTTATCTGCCCGCTGGTTTTTCATCTCATCTTCTTCGTGCTGCTCGGAGTCTTTCCGCCTTACGGCGAAATTTTCGACCTGCTCGACTGGATTCAGGGGTAACATCTTATGGAAATTTTTCCCGCCCTTCTTTCGGTAATCACCGACCCGGTACTGTTGTTTGCCATTGTTCTTGCCGCGGCTGTTGGCATGATTGTTGGCGCAACACCTGGCTTGACCGCTTCGGCTGCGATCGCGATGTTGCTGCCGATCACCTTCTATATGTCCCCCCTGTTTGCCCTGGCCTTTCTCTATGTAATCGGTAAATCCGGCCGATACGGTGGATCCATTGCTGCGATTCTGTTCAATACCCCTGGCACAGCTGCCAGTGCGGCGACGCAGATTGACGGTTATCCATTGGCCCGCGCGGGTAAAGCAGGCAAGGCGATGAAGGTCGCCACAATTTCGTCTGTGATCGGCGACTTGATGGGAGATATCCTGTTGGTTGTCGGTGTCGGATTCATTGCCGCCATCGCTCTGAAACTAGGCCCCCCCGAGACATTTGCGATCTATTTCGCCGCCTTCGTCGTCATCGGGTCGGTCATTGGTAAGTCCATCGTCAAAGGCCTGGCCTCGGCATTGCTGGGTATTCTAGTCGCCATGGTCGGGCTGGACCCAATTTCCAGCGAAGAACGCTATACGTTCGGCTCGTTCGACCTGTCCAATGGTATCGGGCTGGTGCCGCTGATGATCGGTGTCTTCGTTCTTGGAGAGGTTTTTGCTCAGTTGGAAGAACGCCGCAAGGCAACTGGTGAAACTAAAGAAAACGAGAGTTCGGCTGACGGCAACGACCTGACATGGGATGAGTACAAACCCTGCCTACCCCACGCGTTGCGCGGTGGATTCATCGGTGCAGGCATCGGCGTTCTGCCTGGTCTAGGTTCGGCAATCGCAGCCTTTATCTCTTACGGAGAAGGTAAACGCCGTGCCACGAACCCCGAGCAATGGGGCAAGGGTGCCCTGGAAGGGGTCGCAGCGCCTGAGGCAGCAAACAACGCGGTTTCCGGTCCCTCGATGGCTCCGCTTCTGACATTGGGCATTCCCGGTTCTACAATTGGAGCGATTCTGTTGGGCGTCTTTCTGATCCACGGAATTCAGGTTGGCCCGACGCTTTTCCTGACGGACAAGGAACTGGTCTACAAGCTGTTTGCTTGCGGCATGCTGGGGATCATCGCCTATGGTGTCATAGGATACTTTGGGGCCACTCAAGTCGCTCGGCTCATTCTCAAGATACCCACCAATGTGCTGTATCCTCTGATTTTCATGACCGCCTTTGTAGCTGCCTATTCTGCGCGCGGATCAATGTTTGATGTTACCGTTATGACATGTGCAGGGTTCGCCGGCTGGTTGATGCGCAAATATGACTTCAACATTGCTGCCTTCGTGATTTCCTTTGTGTTGGCCAAGGGTGCAGAAGAAACATTCCGTCAGTCGCTTTTGATGTCCGATGGAGGCGCTTTGATATTTATCGAGCGTCCAATCGCACTGGCTTTCTTGATCATCGGTGCCGGGGCCATTGCCTTCCGCGTCCGTGGAATCATGAAAGAGCGCAAGCTTGCTGAAGGAGGTTTGGGCGATGCTTGACTTCGGCCTCTACCGCGACTGTTTTTCCAGTGCGGACATGCGCGCCATCTGGTCAGAGCACGCCACCCTATCGGCATGGCTTAAGGTTGAACAGACACTGGCACGTTGCCAGGCTTCGGCCGGGATTATTCCGGCTGAGGCCGCAGATGCACTCGAAGCGGTTTCAGTATCGGATCTCAACCAATACCAATTGAGGGATGATATGACCGTTGTCGGGCGGCCTATTGTCGGTCTTGTACGGCAGTTGAGAGCTTTGACCGGGTCACATGGAAAATATGTGCACTTCAGAGCCACAACTCAGGACATCATGGACACGGCAATGGCCTTGCAGATGCGACACGGTCTGGAGCAAGTACAGACCGGCGTCACATCACTCGTGGCGGAACTGGATCGACACATCCATCTACATCGTTCGACAATGATGATGGGGCGTACCAACGGACAGCACGCTGTGCCAATCAGGTTGGAAACGAAGTTGCAAGTTTGGCGATCCGAATTGGAACGCCGCCTTGCTTCCCTTTCGGATGCCGCCGGTCGCGGGCTGAACGCCCAGATCGGTGGACCTGTTGGGGATCTGCGAGACTACGAAAATGGGTCTGGACTTGAAATCAAGCGAACAGTGGCATCGGCGTTGGGGTTGAACACGGTCGACCCACATTGGCAAAACGCCCGTGACGGGGTGGCCGAAGTCGTCACTTCCCTCGGCGCACTTTGTGGCACGTTGGCCAAGATCGCCCACAATGTAAACTTGCTGTCGTCGTCTGACATTGGCGAAGTTTATGAGCGTCCCGAAGACGGCAAGGGAGCATCTTCGGCCATGGCTCACAAAACAAACCAGCGCGCTTCAGAATTCGGCGAGGCCGTCTCAAGGCTTGGTCGTCAGCGAGCCGAGCAAATCGGAGAGTTAACTCTGCACCAACATGAGCGTTCTGGCGGTGTGTGGATCGCCGAGTGGATGGTCGTACCTGAAACGTTCTTGCTGACCTCTGGAGCATTGGAATGGGTGGAACGAATGTTCAAAACCCTGATCGTCGACAATGCTGCAATGGAAAGAGCGTTAACTGAAAGCCTGCGACACACACAGGCTATGTCCCATTGAAGGTCTCCGTGCGATTGCGGTTGTCCAGGCCGGACGGTCGGCAATCGCACGAAGGGTGTTCAACGACGTTTGTTTGACTTGCAAGTAATTGAAACCTGATTGCCGTGGATGCTTTGGTTTTCAACCCAACCGGTCAGGGCCCTTCGAAAACCGCCGAGTGGACACCAATGTGGCGGATGTTTTCAGGAGCGAAGCATAGGGATCATCATCCAGCACTATTATTGGCGAACGAAACGCGGATGTTGCCGAATTCTATGCAAACGAGATCGCGCATCATGACAAGCAACTCGCTCACAAACATGCGGTACATGTGATCGTAACTATGGCCGTCCACACATCGCTCGGCTCAGGCCATTTGTTTCCATCTGATCAAACAGAACTGCGGGCCATAGTCCTAAAAGGTGCCCGATGGGTGTTTCGCCTGCCCCTAACAAAAGCAACACCGGGCCTACGATGAATACGCAGGCCCGGCACAGAAGAGAACAAAAAATACGGGCAGGCGCAGGTTTCAGCGCCTGATAGGAACTTCAAAGTTCGGATCAGAAATGCATTGACCGTGCAAGTGCAGGCTTCTGCAGCGGTGGAGCAAACTTGGTCAGATCAATCCCTTCCACCGCAACCTTGTATTCCTCAAGCGTCGGTGTACGACCCAAGATCGCCGACAACACCACAACCGGAGTGGAGCCAAGCAGGGATTCGCCCTTCTTGGTTTCGCTGTCGGCAACAACGCGGCCCTGGAACAGTCGAGTGGAGGTGGCAAGAACCGTGTCCCCTTTGGCCGCCTTTTCCTGGTTACCCATGCAAAGGTTACAACCCGGGCGCTCGAGATAGAGGATGTTTTCGTACTCTGTACGTGCTTGCACCTTGGGTGCTGCATCGTCGAATTCGAAGCCGCAGTATTTCTGCAAGATCTCCCAATCGCCTTCTTCTTTCAGTTCATCAATGATGTTGTAGGTCGGCGCGGCAACAACCAGCGGTGCCTTGAACTCAACACTGCCGTGTTGTGCTTCAAGGTTACGCAACATCTGCGCCACAATTTTGATATCGCCCTTGTGCACCATGCACGACCCGACGAAACCAAGGTCGACTTTCTTTTCCGCGCGGTAGTAGGAAATCGGCCGGATCGTATCGTGGGTATAGCGTTTGGAAACGTCGGCGTTGTTGACATCAGGATCCGCAATCATCGGCTCAACAATCTCGCCCAGGTCCACCACAACTTCGGCGAAATACTCTGCATTGTCATCCGGACGAAGTGCGGGCTTCTCACCCGACCGAATTTGGTTGATCCGAGTTTCGGCGATGTCGATTAGATTTTGGAGCATACCGTTTTCATGCTCCATTCCCTTATCGATCATGATCTGGATTCGAGACTTTGCGATCTCCAGCGATTCAATCAACGTGTCGTCGTTCGAAATGCAGATCGACGCCTTTGCCTTCATCTCGGCAGTCCAGTCAGTGAAAGTGAAAGCCTGGTCAGCAAGCAGCGTCCCGATATGCACCTCAATGATACGGCCCTGGAAAACGTTGTCACCGTGCTGCGCCAACATCTGTGCCTGCGTCGCATGAACGACATCGCGGAAGTCCATATGATCGGCCATTTGACCTTTGAATGTCACCTTTACGGATTCCGGGATCGGCATCGAGGCCTCACCTGTTGCCAGCGCTAGTGCAACGGTTCCTGAGTCTGCACCAAAAGCCACGCCCTTGGACATCCGCGTGTGGCTGTCACCACCAATGATGATCGACCAATCGTCCACAGTGATATCATTCAGCACTTTGTGGATCACATCTGTCATAGCGTGATAGGTGCCTTTTGGGTCGCGCCCGGTGACAAGGCCAAATTTGTTCATAAACGCCATCAATTTCGGCGTGTTGGCCTGCGCCTTGGCATCCCAAACCGAAGCCGTGTGACAGCCGGACTGATAGGCACCGTCGACACTGGGTGACAGGACGGTGGCAGCCATCGCTTCAAGTTCTTGCGCGGTCATTGGACCGGTGGTGTCCTGACTGCCCACAATATTGACCCGGGCCCGAACATCAGATCCAGCGTGCAATACTTTACCCGGCGTGACGCCCACAGCATTGGCATTAAAGATCTTCTCAACCGCAGTCAGACCTTGGCCCTCGTGGCTGATTTCCTTGGACGGTGCAAAGACCAAAGGTGGTTCGATGCCCAATGTCTCAGCCGCAAATGTCTGAAGTTTCTTACCAAAGACCACGGCATAGGAGCCGCCCGCCTTCATGAATTCCATCTTCTGTGGCGTGAAGGACCCCGCCATATCAACAAGTTCCTCACCGGCCTCGCTGAGGAGCTTTTTACCCTTGGTGTCAATTTTCAGAACCGTGCCTGTGTCAACCGAATATCGCTGTTCCAGCACTGGGTTGCCATCGTTGTTCAGAATCGGTTTGCCATCTTCGTCGACCATTTTGACCCAATTCTTAAGGTCGACCCCGATACCGCCGGTAACGCCCACGGTGGTCAGGAAAATCGGCGAGATACCGTTGGTTCCGGCGACAACCGGTGCGATGTTCACAAACGGCACGTATGGCGACGCTTGTTTGCCCGTCCACAGTGCCACGTTGTTTACACCTGACATCCGCGAAGACCCCACACCCATCGTACCCTTTTCCGCGACCAGCATGACGCGGTGATCCGGGAGTTTGAGCTTCAGGTCTTCGATTTCTTTCTGAGCCTGCTCGGAAATTAGGCATTTGCCATGCAATTCGCGGTCGGCACGAGAATGCGCCTGATTGCCCGGCGAAAGAAGGTCTGTCGAGATGTCACCTTCGGCGGCGACATAGGTTACAATCTTGATCTCATCATCAATTTCAGGGAGCTTCGTGAAAAACTCAGCCTCAGCATAACTGCCCAACAGATCAGCGGCGATAGCATTTCCAGCTTCATACGCTGCTTTGATACGGTCCGTGTCAGCCTCGTAGAGAAACACTTGCGTCTTCAGAACATCTGCTGCTTCGCGCGAGACGCTTTCGTCATTTCCGAGCGCTAGGTCGAGAAGAACCTCGACAGACGGGCCACCCTTCATGTGGCTTAGCAATTCAAAAGCAAATGTCGGAGTGATCTCATCAATCGTCGTTTCGCCCAGGATGATCTCTTTCAGTAACCGCGCTTTTTCTCCGGCGGCACTGGTGGTTCCAGGAAGCGTGTTATAGATGAAGAATTTCAGGCAGTCTTCGCGATGTTCGCTGTCTGGAGCCTTAATATGGCTGATCACCTCTTTGGTCAGGGCGCCATCATCTATGGGTTTTGGGTTCAAACCCTGCTCTTTGCGGGTTTCGATCTCGGTCAGGTAATCGGTGTAGAGGCTCATAGTTATTTCCCGAAGCTGGCGTTTCACAGGGCGGGCTTCGCCACGTCACGGCAACGTGGAATCCCAATTTGTATACTGCTGTATACATTGTGCCCCCTGAGTTCAACCGGTCTAGTTGCGACAAGTTGTATGGCATGCGGTGCATATTTGATCAGCTCAACAGTTCCGGACCCGGCCAACCGAAGATAGATTTTCGACATACTGGCTGCTTCGCCGCGTGCTGCATTTCAGGAACCTCGAGTGCTCGCACTGGTATCCTGATGCATTCCATGGCAGGACAGATTCAAGTTCGAACATGGGAGATACGGCATGAGTACATTTGGCAAGGGTTGCCACCTGCACCTGATTGACGGCTCAGCCTTTATCTTTCGCGCCTATCACGCCCTTCCACCATTGACCCGCAAGTCGGATGGTTTGCCGATTGGGGCCGTTTCCGGCTTCTGCAATATGTTGCAACGCTATATCGACGGCAATCATGGCGCCGACGCACCGACCCATTTGGCGGTTATCTTTGACAAGGGCAGCCATACGTTTCGCAACGATATGTATGACCTATACAAAGCCAACCGCGAGGCGATGCCCGAGGACCTGCGCCCACAGATGCCGCTGACCCGCGAGGCAACCCGCGCCTTCAACATCGCCTGCCAAGAGATAGAGGGGTATGAAGCTGACGACATCATCGCCACCCTGGCCGTCCAGGCGCGAGAGGCCGGTGGGCGCTGCACCATCATCAGCTCGGACAAGGACCTGATGCAACTGGTGGGCGACGGGGTCGAAATGCATGATGCGATGAAGAACAAACGCATCGACCGGGACGGCGTGTTTGAGAAGTTCGGTGTGTTTCCGGAACGGGTTGTGGACGTGCAGGCCCTGGCTGGCGACAGCGTCGACAACGTGCCGGGCGCGCCAGGCATTGGGGTCAAAACCGCCGCCCTGCTGATCAACGAATACGGCGATCTGGAAACGCTGCTGGATCGCGCCGAAGAGATCAAGCAACCAAAGCGCCGCCAGACCCTCATCGAAAAGCGCGATCAGATCGAACTGTCGAAGCGACTGGTGCAGCTGGACGAAAAAACGCCTCTGGAATTCACGCTGGATGATCTTGAAGTGCGCGACCCCGACCCGGAAACCCTGTTGGGGTTCCTTGCCGAGATGGAGTTTCGCACCTTGACCAAGCGGATCGCCGATCAGCTAGGTGCCGAAGCCCCGGTCATTGCCGAAAAAGTTGCACCTGAAGTTGAGAATGCAGTGGCCGAGGACGTGCCTTTTGATGCCTCCAAATACGAGTGCATCCGCGATGCCGCCGCCTTGCAGCCTTGGATCGATTTGATCCGCGATAGGGGTTGGGTTGCGGTTGACACGGAAACCACGGGCCTCAACGAGATGATCGCCGATCTGGTGGGCATTTCGCTGTGTGTCGAGGCCGGATCAGCCTGCTACATCCCGCTGACCCACAGGGCAGCCGCAGCAGATGATCTGTTTGGCTCGGACGAGCTGTCCGAAGGACAAATGCCACTGAACACGGCCATCGACCTGCTGAAACCGGTGCTTGAGGATCCCTCGATCCTGAAGATCGGACAGAACATGAAGTACGACGCCAAGATCTTTGAACGCTACGGCGTGCGCGTTGCCCCGATCGACGACACGATGCTGATGTCTTATGCGATGCATGGCGGCGAGCATGGGCACGGGATGGATACCCTGTCCGAACGCTACCTCAGCCACACGCCGATCCCGATCAAACCGCTGTTGGGCTCGGGCAAATCTGCGATCACCTTCGACAAGGTGCCGATTGACGAGGCCACAGCATATGCCGCCGAGGACGCAGACATTACTCTGCGCCTGTGGCAGCTGTTCAAGCCGCAACTGCACCGCGCGCAGGTGACGACGGTTTACGAAACGCTTGAGCGTCCGCTGGTGCCGGTGCTGTCTGAAATGGAAATGCACGGCATCAAGGTCGACCGTGAGGTTCTAAGCCGCATGTCCAACGCCTTTGCCCAGAAGATGGCAGGGCTTGAGGCCGAAATTCACGAGCTGGCGGGTGAGACGTTCAACGTGGGTTCGCCTGCGCAATTGGGCGAGATTCTGTTCGACAAGATGGGGCTGGAAGGCGGCAAGAAGGGCAAGACTGGTAAATATTCGACCGGGGCGGATGTTCTTGAGGATCTGGCGACCGAACATGAGCTACCACGTCGGGTGCTGGACTGGCGCCAGCTTAGCAAGTTGAAATCGACCTACACAGATGCTCTGCAGACGCATATCAACCCCGACACCGGCCGCGTTCACACATCATATTCGATCACCGGGGCCAGCACCGGACGTTTGGCCTCGACCGATCCGAACCTGCAGAATATTCCCGTGCGCACGGAAGAAGGGCGACGCATTCGCGAAGCTTTCATAGCCGAACCGGGCAACGTTCTTGTCTCGCTTGACTACAGCCAGATCGAGCTGCGCATTCTGGCGCATATCGCCGAAATCGACGCGCTGAAACAGGCCTTTGCCGACGGCCTGGATATTCACGCGCTGACCGCGTCTGAAATGTTTGACGTGCCGCTGGATGAGATGACACCGGATATCCGGCGACAGGCCAAGGCGATCAACTTTGGTGTAATCTATGGCATCTCTGGCTTTGGTCTGGCGCGTAATTTGCGCATTCCACGAGCCGAAGCGCAGGGGTTCATCGACCGATATTTTGAACGTTTCCCGGGTATCCGGCGTTACATGGACGATACGGTCGAGTTTGCCAAAGAGCATGGCTATGTGCAGACGTTGTTTGGCCGGAAAATCCACACGTCCGAGATTGCCGCCAAGGGACCGCGTGCAGGCTTTGCCAAACGCGCCGCGATCAACGCGCCGATCCAAGGAACCGCAGCGGATGTGATCCGCCGCGCGATGGTGCAGATGCCTGATGCCATCGCTGATCTGCCCGCCAAGATGCTGTTGCAGGTGCATGACGAATTGCTGTTCGAAGTGGCCGAGGATGCCGTGGATCAAACCATCGAAGTCGCGCGCAACATAATGGAAGGCGCAGCCGACCCTGCGGTGAAGCTGGACGTGAAACTGACTGTGGATGCCGGTCAGGGCGCGAACTGGGCCGAAGCGCACTGAGGTCCCTCAGAGGACGCTGCGCATCAGGCCCGACGAGCCCTCTTTGCAGCGTGTCAGCCCTTAGGGCTGACCAGGCGCTCGACGAACCGGCGCACCACCGGCGCAACAATCAGGATGACCGCAAAGGCAATGGGCCAACTGAAGGCCCACGCGCCCATCCAATTTCCGAATGTGTGCTCGCCCAGACCAACCGCCTTGATCGTCGCCACGCAAGTAACGATGCAAGACATGATCCCGGACACCAGAAATCCGAACAGGATGGGAGCAAATCGGGCGGGCAGCATCTGGCCTCTCCTCAGTCGGTAGGTCTCCAGCCCAGGGTATCCAGGGTTTGGGGCTTTGACGGTTTGTATTCGGCACTAACCCAACCTGTGTACCCGGCTTCGTCGAATGCCTGAAACAGAACTGGAAAATCCATAGTGCCTCGCCCCGGTTCGGACCGGTCCGGTGCAGCGCCAATCTGGACATGAACCGAAAGCGAGTGAAAGCGCTCCCAAACTTTGAGCGCATCACCGTGGATCACCTCTGCGTGATAGGTGTCATACTGCAAGCCGACGTTTGGGCGATCCACCTGATCCAGTACCTCGGCCGCCAGGTCATAATCGTTGAGAAAATAGCCGGGCTGATCACCGGGATTAAGCGGTTCGATGGTGAACTGCTGGCTTGGCTCATGATCCGCGGCCCATTGCAGATTTCGCACAAAGGTGTCCTGTGCCTGAACGCCCTGCTCGTATCCCGCCATGATGTGCAAGATACCCGGTCGCAGCTGCTGGACGTAACGCATGACCCGAGTGATATCCCGTTGAAAGCGCTCCTCGCCCCCGGCACAGCCGCAAAACCCGGTTGTCCGCCCGTATAGTTTGGCGGCGGTGCATTGATCAGCACCAGTTCCAGCCCATTGGCAACCAAAGCCCGGCGCGTGTCGCGCGCCGCAATCTCGTAAGGGAACAGGATCTCCACCGCCTCGAAACCCGCCTCTGCTGCGGCTTGAAAGCGATCAAGGTAAGGCAGCTCGGCGAAGAGCAGAGAGATGTTGGCGGCAAACTTGGGCATCGGACCCTCCGTAAATTTCATGCACAGGCATAAACCTTCGATCCATATCCCGCCAAGCCTCTGAAAACGACACGTTGTCGAAAACCGGCCAGATGGCGGGGCGGATTCCGGCGACACCGGAAGAGCAGCGCCGAATCAGGCGTTTGATCCACATTCGAACAGGACACATCGGGATGGCCTATAGCCCAGATCCCGCACGGATACCTGCGCCCGCCGCCGGTTCCGCGCGGCACAATATCGCTTCGGGAAATATGCTGGGCATGGCGGCCATGATGACATGGGCAGCTGGCTTTCCTGCGGCCGAGGTGTTGTTGCAGAGCTGGCCGTCTCTGACGATCATTACCGCGCGTCTGATCATGGCATTGTCTGTGCTCTTTCCCCTGTGGTTGTTTGTCGAGGGGCCCAGCAAGATCCTGAACGCGAACTGGCGTCGCGCCTTGACGATCGGCGGGTTTGGCTTTGGTCTGGGCACCTATCTGCTGCTAGTCGCGCAGGCTTTCACCGATCCGGTGACCGTTGCACTGGTGGCCTCGTGCGCGCCACTGATCGGAGCCGTTCTTGAGGTGCGCGCAGGCACCCGCCGTCTGAACAAGCAGTTCGCTTTTGGAGTGGTTGCCTCGATCATCGGCGGTATTATCGCAACCAGTGGTCTGGCGCCCGTTCAGCTGGGGCTTGGGGCGCTGTGTGCGATTGTTGCGACGACGCTGTTCACCTGGGCCAGCATGAAAACCGTGCAAGCCCTTCCTGATTTGGGACCGGTGGGGCGTTCAACGATCACGTTTTCCGGGGCTTTGCTCATGGTTTCGACACTGCTGGCAGGCTCTGCTGTTCTTGGCTTCGAAGTGACCCCTAGCGTGGCCATAGACATGGAACAGATCGGTATGTTGGCGATTTACGCCATCGTTGCCATGTCGGTCAGCCAAATCATGTTCATTGGAGCGGTCGACAAACTGGGCGTGGCCGTTGCCACGTTCCATATCAACACCGCACCCTTCTATGTGATGGTGATCATGGTGATACTTGGATCGGCGTGGAACTGGACCCAAGCGATTGGCGCGGCCATCGTGGGTTTGGGCGTTGTCGCATCGCAGCTGCAGCCGAGGCGCTAACCTTCGACCTGCTCGGACGGCATCAAGCCAAAGAATGTACCCGAAGACCAGACCCCGAACCAACCTTCGTGGTGAACGCCCAGTTCCACCATCCGGTAAAAGCTTTTTCGATCAATTCGCGCCTCAAGCCCGGCGCGCACCATGACATAGGGCGTGGGTTCATCTCCCTCGGCCAGGCGGATCGGATTATCCACACCGGCGACAACCTGATCCCCGACATGGGTTTTGAACATCAGCACTTGCGCGTCATCTTCCCATTCGCTGTCGACGTCGATGGCGACAAAGGGCGCGTCTTCGACGGTGATTCCCACCTTCTCAACCGGGGTGGCCAGATAATACTTGTCGCCCTCACGCTTCAGGATAGACGAAAAAAGCTGCACCATCTTGGGGCGGTTGATGGGTCGCCCTTCGTGGATCCAAGTACCGTCGCGCAGGATCTGCATGTCCAGATCGCCACAAAAGGGCGGGTTCCACAGGTGAACCGGCGGTAATCCGCTGTCTTTGGTCGATTTTACCGCCTGTGCGATGTCATCTGCCGAAGGCGTCACAACTTTTTGTCCGCTCATTGTTTTTGCCATTTCCTGTCAGCGCGATACACTTACACTCATATAGGTTCATCGAGAGGAAAACCATGTCTGAGCCCGCCGATCTGGTCGCCGAGATTGAACGTCTGGAAACCAAGCTGAAAGAGGCCAAGACCTCGATCACCCGCCGGTTCATCGGGCAGGAGCGGGTCGTCGACCTGACACTTACCGCGCTGCTATGCGGCGGGCATGCTCTGCTGATCGGCCTGCCGGGGTTGGGTAAGACTCGACTGGTGGAAACCCTGTCGACGGTCATGGGGCTGGATGGCAATCGCATTCAATTCACACCCGACCTGATGCCCGCGGACATTCTGGGGTCCGAGGTTTTGGACACGGCCGAAGATGGTTCGCGCCATTTTCGCTTTGTGTCGGGGCCAGTGTTCTGTCAGCTGCTGATGGCGGATGAGATCAACCGCGCCAGTCCACGGACGCAATCGGCGCTGCTGCAGGCGATGCAGGAAAAGACCGTGACCGTCGCGGGCGAGGATCGCAGCCTTGGCGCGCCGTTCCATGTTCTGGCGACACAAAATCCCATCGAGCAAGAAGGCACCTATCCCCTGCCCGAAGCGCAGCTTGACCGCTTTTTGGTGCAGGTCGACGTGAATTACCCCGACCGCGCAACCGAGCGGGATATTCTGCTGGCCACCACCGGCATCGAAGAGGACGACTCCAATCAGGTCTTTACCCACCAGGAACTGCTAAACGCGCAGACCCTGCTACGCCGGATGCCCGTGGGCGAATCAGTGGTCGAGATGATCCTTGATCTGGTCCGCGCCTTCCGCCCCGAAGAACCCGGCGTGTCCGACCGTGTAGCCGAAACCGTGGCCTGGGGTCCGGGGCCGCGTGCTGCTCAAGCGCTGATGATGACCGTGCGGGCACGGGCCCTTTTGCAAGGGCGTCTTGCGCCAAATGCTGAGGATGTCATCGATATGGCCCGCCCTGTGCTCAGCCACCGAATGGCGCTGAACTTTGCCGCCCGTGCGCGCGGTGACAGCCTGGCTGACCTGATCGAAACCACAGCGGCCAGCCTGGGCTCGGCCGAGGCGGCGGCGTGACCCCGGCGCTCACCCTACGTGAAAGATCCGAGACCGAAGCGTCCCGGCTGCCCCCGTTGCTGGCCTATGCCGAGCAACTGGCAGGCACCGTTTTGCTGGGCGATCACGGGCGTCGGCGCGCAGGGTTGGGCGATGATTTCTGGCAATACCGTCCGGCACAGCACGGGGACAGTCGGCGGTTGATCGACCATCGCCGCTCAGCCCGCGGCGATCAGCAGTTTGTACGCGAACGGGAATGGCAGATCGCACAGTCGGTGATGCTCTGGGTCGATCAGGGCGCGTCGATGCGGTTTGCCTCCGACAAGAGCGTGCCTCAGAAACAGGAGCGCGCCCGACTGTTGGCGCTGGCGATTGCAATTCTACTGGTGCGCGGCGGGGAACGTGTTGGCTTGACCGGCACCCGCCTGCCGCCCCGACGTGGCAATGCGCAGATCATTCGCTTGGCCGAAGCCTGGACGAAGGATACGGAAGCGGATTACGAACCCCCCGAACACCGCGCGATGGTTCCTTACGCCCGCGCCGTCTTTGTTTCCGATTTCCTGGGCGATCTGGCCGAAGTGGAAACAGCCCTGACCAAAGCCGCCGATCGCGGCGTGCGCGGTGTGCTGCTGCAAGTGCTCGACCCAAGCGAGGAACTGTTTCCCTATCAAGGTCGCACAATATTCGAGAGCGTCGGCGGCACCGTCCGTCACGAAACGCTCAAGGCCGGAGAGCTGCGGGGGCGTTATCTGGAGCGCCTTGCCGAGCGTAAGGCCAAGCTGCAAGAACTGTGTCATGTAACTGGCTGGCAACTGGGACTGCACCACACCAATGACAGCGCGCAATTGGCCCTTTTGTGGCTCTACCGTGCGTTGGGCGGGGGGCGTAGATGACCGTTCTGGCTGGCATCGGGTTTAGTACGCCCTGGCTGTTGCTGGGGCTTTTGGCCTTGCCGATCCTGTGGCTCTTGCTGCGTGCCGTACCCCCCGCACCGATCCGGCGGATGTTTCCGGCTGTCACACTGCTATTGGGCATCAAGGACGATGAAACCGTTTCCGACCGCACGCCATGGTGGTTGCTGCTCTTGCGCATGCTGGCCGTTGCTGCAGTGATCATCGGGCTGGCTGGCCCTGTGCTCAACCCCTCGCGGGATGAAGCCGGGTCTGGCCCTTTGATGGTGGTGATGGATGCAACATGGGCCGGAGCATCACACTGGAGCGACCAATCCGATCTTTTGGCGGTGCAACTGGCTGAAGCAGGCCGTGCCGGGCGGCAGGTTGCGATCCTACGCTTGAGCGATCCCGAACCGGTGGTGTTCCAGTCAGCAGCCGTCTGGAGCAGCCGCTTGCCCGGCTTGCAACCTGAACCCTGGCAGCCCTCGGATCCTCAACTCAGCCGATTTGTCGAAATCACCAACGCAATTGAGGGCGATTTCGATACGCTTTGGCTCAGCGACGGACTGGACTATGCGGGCCGTGTTGCGGCTCTTGACCTTTTACAAACTCGGGGCGCGGTGACCGTTTATCAATCGGCAAAGCCTGCGCTGGCCCTGCGTCCTGCCAAGTTCGAAGACGGTGTCGTGCGCTTGGTCGTAACCCGTACCCAAGCTGCCAACGCGCGCGAGGTTTCTATTCTGGCACAGGGGCGCGATCCAGCCGGAACCATGCGCGTTCTCGCCAAGGCCGATGCACAATTCGCATCGGGTGATATCGAGACCACCGCAGATCTGTCACTACCGTCCGAATTGCGCGCGCGGATCACCCGATTTGAGGTCGAAGGCCAACGCTCTGCCGGTGCCGTGACCCTGGCCGACGACAGTTTGCGTCGCCGCGAAGTGGCAATCTTTGCTGGCCGCCAGAACCGCGAAGGACTGGCCCTGCTGTCCCCTCACCACTACCTGACTCAAGTCGTCGCACCAACGGCGGAGTTCATCGACGGCACATTGGCCGAGGTGCTGCCGGCAAACCCGGACGTCGTCATCCTGTCGGATATTGCCACGCTGTCAGATCTGGAAGAGGCGGAACTGACAGCCTGGGTAGAAAAGGGCGGGCTCCTGCTTCGCTTTGCTGGCCCACGATTGGCGGCAAGCGATCTGGCCCGCGCCGAGGAAAACGCCCTGATGCCCGTGCGACTACGTGGCGGCGGCCGATCTGTCGGTGGCGCGATGAGCTGGGGCGAGGCCAAAACGCTGGCTCCGTTCGAAGAAACCTCGCCCTTCTTCGGGTTGCGGGTGCCTGCCGAAGTGACCGTGA
This sequence comes from Falsiruegeria sp. JB4-1, assembly GCF_055693495.1. Lineage (NCBI taxonomy): Bacteria > Pseudomonadati > Pseudomonadota > Alphaproteobacteria > Rhodobacterales > Roseobacteraceae > Falsiruegeria > Falsiruegeria sp. JB4-1. The sequence continues at coordinate 278,860 of NZ_JBVFTZ010000001.1, read as the reverse complement.
CAACGCAGGTGATGGCACAGCCCGACCCAACGCTGGCAGACCGGGTGATCGCCTCGCTCAACGACGGCACGCCCTTGGTCACGCGCAAGTCGCTGGGGTTAGGGCAAGTGGTTCTGTTCCATGTAACTGCCAATGCGGAATGGTCGAACCTGCCGCTGTCGGGTCTGTTTGTTGAAATGCTGGATCGCTTGGCGGTGTCGAGTGCCGCCAAAATTCGTGAAGCTGTGAACCTGGAAGGCACCACGTGGACACCGTCGCGCATCATGGACGGGTTCGGCGCATTGTCAGACGCCGAGCAACCTGCCCGGCATCCCAGGTGAGCAACTGGCCAGCAGTGCCATCGGCCCGGATTTGCGCCCGGGTATCTACACCAACGAAAAGCGCAGTCTGGCGATGAACGTGATCACCGAAGACACGCAACTCAGTGTCGCCACCTGGCCTGCCTCGGTCCCCGTGCGTGGCCTAGCGGTTGAGCCCGAGCGGGATTTGTCCGGCATCCTGCTCAGCCTTGCGCTAATGATGTTGGTTATTGATGTGATCGCGTCTCTAATGCTGTCAGGGAGATTGGGATTTGGGCGCGCAGTTGCTCCGATTGTAGCGCTGCTGATGCTGCCAACTGATCTGCCCGCGCAAACGGCCGAGGAAATCGATTTTGCACTCGCCTCGACCAACGAGTTGGTTCTGGCCCATGTATTGACCGGCGACGCGGGCCTGGACCGGGTCGCAAACAGCCGACCTGAGGGGGCTGTCGGACACGTTGTTTTTCCGCACCTCGATCGAACCCGCAAACCCCGTCGGTATTGATCTGGAACGCGATGAGCTGGCATTTTTTCCGTTGCTCTACTGGCCGATCACCCCCGATCAACCGCTGCCCTCGGATGAGGCATATGCCAAATTGAATTCGTACCTGCGGTCGGGCGGCATGATCCTGTTTGACACGCGCGACGCCGACATAGCCAAATTTGGCACTGCGAGCCCGAACGGACGCAAACTACAACAACTCGCCAACCTGCTGGACATCCCCCCTAGAACCAGTCCCACGGGACCACGTCCTGACTCGTACGTTCTACCTGCTGCAAGATTTTCCGGGGCGCCATCAGAACGCTCAGGTCTGGGTCGAATCCGCGCCGCCGGATGCCGAGCAGATCGAAGGCATGCCATTTCGCAACCTAAACGATGGCGTCACTCCGGTCGTGATCGGCGGTAATGATTGGGCAGGCGCCTGGGCAACCGATCAGGACGGGCGTCCACTGCTTCCAGTCGGTCGCGGATACGCTGGCGAGCGGCAACGAGAATTGGCCTATCGCTTTGGAGTAAACTTGGTGATGCATGTGCTAACTGGGAACTACAAATCGGATCAGGTTCATGTTCCCGCGCTACTCGACAGGTTGGGCCAATGACCGGAACGATCCTTTTTGATCCGATGATCCCTTGGCCGATCTTGATTGGCGTGGCTGTTTTCTCACTGGTGGGCGTGTTGCTGGCACTGTGGCGAAACCTCTCGGGGTGGGCGCTTCGCGGAGTTGCCGCCTTGGTGCTGTTGGCCGCTTTGGCCGGTCCGGTCTATCAGATCGAGGACCGGGCCCCGCTAACCGACATTGTGATCATGCTGGAAGATGAAAGCGCCAGCCAATCCTTGTCGGACCGTGGCACGCAAACGACCAACGCGGCCGAAACTTTGGCCGAGGTCATCAACCGGCGCGACAACACAGAATTGCGGCGCATTACTGTACCAGATGGCGAAGGCGATACTGGTACTCTGTTAATGCAAGCCCTAACCGAGGTATTGGCCGAAGAGCCCCGCGCTCGGGTAGCAGCCATCCTGGCGCTCAGCGACGGGCGTGTTCACGACATTGACCGGGCGCCTGACCTACCTGCCCCGTTGCATCTGTTGTTGACCGGTCGGGCGAAAGATTGGGATCGTCGATTGATCGTGCGCAATGCACCTGCTTTTGCCATCATCGATGAGCCTGTCATTTTGACAGTTCGCATCGAAGACACCGGAGCTGTGCCGGAACTGGTCCCGTTTGTTTCACTCCAAATTTCGGTGGACGGTGCTCCGGCGCAAAGCTTCGACGTTCCTGTTGGGCAAGATTTTGAGCTGCCCGTTACTTTGCCCCACGGTGGCCGCAACGTGATTCAGTTTTCGGTGCCGACAGCCGATGGAGAGCTGACCGACCGCAACAACAGCGCGTTGATCCAAATGAACGGAGTTCGTGATCGCCTGCGGGTACTGCTGGTATCTGGTGAACCGCATCCCGGTGGGCGTACTTGGCGCAACCTGTTAAAATCTGACAGCTCGGTCGATCTGGTTCATTTCACCATTCTGCGCCCACCTGAGAAACAAGATGGAGTTCCGGTTGATGAATTGTCATTGATTGCCTTTCCAACACGCGAACTGTTTTTGGAAAAGATCTCAGATTTTGATCTGATCATTTTCGACCGATACCAACGCCGTGGAATCCTGCCAGCGATCTATCTGGACAACGTCACCAACTATGTCGCGGACGGTGGCGCAGTGCTTGTCGCCGCTCGGCCCGGATTTTGCCACGGCCGATAGCATCTATCGATCCCCTCTTGCACCGATTTTGCCAGCCGAGCCTACGGCACGCGTGATCGAGGATCGCTATTTACCTGAAGTTACTGATATTGGCCAACGTCACCCTGTGACCACGGATTTGGAGAATGCGGAAAACTGGGGACCCTGGCTCCGTCAGATCGATGTTGAACCTCAGTCAGGTCATGTCGTCATGACTGGCATAGATGACCGCCCTCTTCTGGTTCTCGATCGTGTGGGCGAAGGCCGTGTTGCCCTCTTGGCGTCTGATCATGCTTGGCTTTGGAGCCGTGGATACGAAGGTGGCGGACCGCAACTTGAACTGCTGCGCCGACTTGCCCACTGGATGATGAAAGAGCCGGAGTTAGAGGAAGAAGCCCTTTTTGCCGAAGCACAGGGCCAAACCATGCGCATCATCCGCAGAACTCTGTCCGACGAAGTTGGCCCCGTCACTGTGACCCGGCCAGATGGTGAAACACTGCAACTGGGTTTGACCGAAGTGTCGCCTGGCCGGTACGAAACCACGTATCACGGCCCTGAAATCGGTCTTTATCGACTAGCCGAAGGTCCTCGCGAAGCCGTTGTTGGACTCGGCCCCGCAGCTCCACGAGAGTTTGAACAGACAATTGCAAGTGCCGAGTTGATCGACCCGCTCCTGAAACCTTTGCGTGGCGGTGTGTTCCGGCTTGAAGACGGCATTCCGTCGGTTCGTACGGTCCGCGAAGGTCGCCCTGCGGCCGGGCGGGGATGGTTGGGTATCACGCCCCGAAATGCCTATGAAACGCGTGATGTGACTCAGAGCAATTTGTTACCTGGATGGCTGGTTTTGCTTTTGGCATCCGGCTTTCTAGTCGGCGGATGGCTCCGTGAAGGTCGACGGTGAGCCAGTTTCTTCTCACGAGCTGAACCCACGCTTGATGCGACCAAAGAGCATTTCAAAGTCATTTCAATGTGGCGCATCAAACAATACCGCCCCATTTGTTGAACGTTTCCAATTTGGAAGAAGCTACTCCGAAAAAACAATTTTCAACGTGTTTGACACTACGAACCGGATTTTGTGAGATGGGCTCTCGTTCACATCTCGAGAAAGTTGCAATGGAAGACTTCATCATACGCCCCCTCAGAGCAAGCGACTACAATGAATGGAGTCAGCTATGGACAGCATATTTGCAGTTCTATGAAACTTCTGTGCCGGATGACGTGTACCAAGTGTCCTTTCAAAGACTTTTGTCGGATGACGTTGGAGAACACCAATGCCTTATCGCCGAAAGTAAAGGCGAACCAGTTGGATTGGCTCATTTTCTCTATCATCGGTACATGTGGACGATTGAAGATACATGCTACCTGATGGACTTGTTTGCCGCCCCCAAAGTAAGGGGGACAGGCGTAGGGAGAGCCTTGATTGAAGCGGTGCACAAGAAGGCTAAGCAAGACGGCGTACCCAGTACCTATTGGGCAACACAAGAGTTCAACTACAAAGGGCGCATGCTCTACGACAAAGTAGCCTCGAAAACACCGTTCATTATTTATGAGAAAGATGATTGAGGACGCGGACTGAGCAACCATGGTCCCGTCACGTCGTCAAGCCCAAGGTCACCGCGTCAATTTGTGATTCAAAAGTCAATTCCCGCAGATGTTCAACTCGCGCTCGCTACTTGAACGTATCGCGTACAGACGGATCGCCCGGTAATCCTGAATAGGTCGCAACGGCCCCACCTTTGCCTTTCTCAGGTGGAAACAAGGGGCCAAACGAACCCACCGAGATCATGTCGCCAGGAGCAAACTCGATCCCTTTGGACATCAGCCAAAGCGCTGAGTTTGCAGGATGACCTAATACAGCCTTTCCCGGAACCTTGGCCAATACCTCTCCATCCGCCGCTTGCAGACTGACCTGCATATTAGCAAGCATGTCTGTCATTTTCACACTATCCTCGACCGGTATGGCCGTTCCCAAAACGCCCAATTTCGGAGCCACGCCAATCGCTGTCAGGGTCACACCGGTGATCGGTTCACCTTTGGCCAGTGTCAGATCAGGTAGTTCGATGAAGGGGCGAATTTCGGATACATGCGCCAGCAACTCGGCCGGTGTCGTAGCGGAATTGATGGCGTGGTCTCCGACAACCAAAATCAAGTCGGCCTCAAACACTGGCCGAGCTCCCCAATTTGCCAACACCTCGGCCCCGTCTTCCAGCATCATGTTCTGGTAGAGAACTCCTTGCACCGGCTCGCTAACCTTGAACCGTTCTTGCGCGGGTTTGCTGGTCAATCCAGCTTTGTATCCGATCAAAGGGCCCATGTACGGTTCCAGCGCTTTGGCAAGCTTGGTTTGCGTACACAACGCATCGTCCATGGTTCCATTCTTAGACAAAGCAACCGTTGGTGTATTTGTGGTATAGTCCTGAACAAAATTAGCAATTTCATCGTCGCTGGCACATTCAGCCCACGCAACGCCGCCGCTCAAGATCAGTATCAGGGGGGCAACAAATTTCATTTTCACTGAACTCCTTTTACTCACTCAATCCGAACTTCTGCTCGGTCGGATTGTCCTGCACTGTCAATCACCACCAGATTGGAATACCCGCGCCCCGGATTGCTGATTTCAAATTCTCTCAGGTGCATGTTCCTTGCGACGGGCACGCCATTCGCCAAAACGACAAAGGGAGCCAGACCTCCGCGCAGCTTTATGACGACCGAAGCCCCGTGGGTTTCAAGACTGGCGCCGTTCGGGGGAAAAACCAATTGTGGCGCGTGCTGCTTTTCCATGGTCCCGCCGCGCGTTTCGAACCGTTGCAAAGGGCGCGGCAACTCCGCTGCACCCACAATTAGTGCGGACGGCGGAGGAGGTGGCAGGGGTTCAAACTCGGGTTTCAACCGACCAAACGCCTGAAACAATACAGGTGCCGCAAGTTCACCTCCAAAGACCCCGGGAACTGGGGTTCCGTCAGCACGGCCCATCCAGACACCAATCACATGTCGGCCATCATAACCAACAGCCCAAGCGTCCCGGTGCCCATATGATGTGCCTGTCTTGTAAGCCAAAGTTTTACTCCGGGCTCCGGGTGGAGGCGCAACACCCGATAAAACATCACTGACTTGCCAAGCAGACACACTCGACAGTATCCGGCCCGCTTCTGCCACCGGCATCAACAAGTCCTCTCGCAGGAGTGTCCCCTGCCCTTTGCGCGCAAGTCCGACGTACAGCTGAACCAGATCCTGCAGGCTGAGCCCGACACCACCCAAGGAAACCGCCAAGCCCGGCTTGCCATTCGGTAATTGAGGTTCAATACCTGCAGTTCGCAACGCCGCCATCAACCGAGTCGGACCCAAGGCATTCGTCAGTTTGACCACCGGAATATTCAAAGACATCTGCAAGGCTTCGCGAACCCGAACATCCCCCCTGAATTGCCCGTCAAAGTTTCGGGGAGCATATCGACCAAATTGAATTGGCCCATCGTGGATAAGTGTTTCCGGATGAGCCAATCCCTGATCAAATGCCAACCCATATACAAGTGGCTTCAAGGTTGAGCCCGGGGATCGGATTGCCTGTGTCATATCGACGAATCCCTGCCGATCTGCCCGATACGAATGCGAACCAACCGATGCCAGAATATCTCCCGTCTGGGTATCCGCCAGGATCAGAGCGGCAGACATTTTTCGTCCTGCAACGCGTGCCGCCTGGTGTATCAACTGCTCAAGACTGGCTTGAACCTCTGCATCAACAGTCAGGTTGTGCCGCAATCGTTCGGGGTGCCGTGCACGCAGGCGGTCAGCGAGATGGGCTGCCAACCTCGGAAACTCCCGTTGGCTGCCCGGCAATTTTTCCTGCCGGGCAGCCTGCGCCTCAGCCAGAGGCAATACGCCCTGATCATGCATTCGTTCCAAAACACGATCGCGTGCCTTGCGCGCAGCAACCGGATGGCGGTCTGGACGGCGCGCCTCGGGGGATTGTGGCAATGCAATCAACAGGGCTGCTTGCGCCGCGGTCAACCGGGTGGGATCTTTTCCAAACCAAGCGCGCGAGGCGGCTCGCACACCTTCGAGATTGCCCCCGTAAGGTGCGTTTGTCAGGTAAAGGTCAAGGATTTGCCCCTTGCTCAACCGGCGCTCAAGCGCCAAGGCAACCCGCATCTGCCGCAGCTTGCCAGACCATCGACCGGTTGGGCCATCCTCAAGCAAACGTGCCACCTGCATCGTCAGAGTAGATCCGCCAGAAACCGGTTTTCCGTTCCAAATTGCTTGCCCAACAGCTCGAAGCAAAGCCAGCGGGTCAATACCATTGTGTGACGCGAAGCGCTTATCCTCATACCTTTGGAGCATGGCAAGAAACGTCTCATCCACAGTTCCGGGAGATAGTCTCCATATGCCGTTCTCAACCTGAAAAGCGCGTAGCAGTTGGCCGTTCCGATCAAGGACCTCAACCGAAGTTTCGGACAGAACCACGGGCACTTCGGTTCGGTCTATCCATTGGTCCAGACCATCCCGCGCCATGGCAACCACGAACAGACCAACAGCAAGTGCAAAACAAAGGTACGCGGCCCTAGGCATCATCCACCCATCCGTGCCACCCGTCGGGGTAGGCCGTCACAAATCCGCATATGTCCACTTTCAATTCTGCCGAATGGTTGGTCGACGTATAGTGAACCTGCCCATCCGAAGTCCGCTCATAGCTTTGCTCAAGACGCTCGATTTTGTCTAACCCGGGCTTCAACCAACCGGCGGTTGTCGTGATCTGATCCCCCGGCATTCGGCCCAAACGCCGGATCGGCATAAGATTGGTTGCAGGTGTGAAACTAAGATCCAAGTCCTTGCAATTTTGGGTGTCGACCTGCGGAACATCATTCAACAACCATCCATCGTCACTGCGAAACAAGCGCAGCGAAACTGGCGAACCATCAACTTCACCTGCAATATCAGCAGACAAGCTTTGCAATTCAGGGCCACATCGCACGTCATAGCTCAGCCGTGAGCCAACCCCGTTTACGCGCCAGACAGCGTAGCCCATCAAGATCCACCCATGTTCGACGCGCGACAAGGTACAGCGGTCGGTTCCCTCACCCTCGGACCGCTGCCAATGTGCTGTTGCAAGCACCTTCGTCATTGTCTGACCTCGACCCGTCCGGTTTCAGTCTGAGCCCGATATCGAGGACGGTACATGTCTTCAACCGAAGCCGCTGGGTGATGAAACCCCCTGGCGTGACAGCGCGTGCCACATAGGCCACGGTAACCCTATCACCGCCATGCATGTCGATGGCCGCCAGAAACCTATCCGAACGAAACTCGGTATGCGTAGCCTCGGATAGGGATAGCCAATCAAGCGCCCGAACGTCGCCCGACCGAAGAAGGCTGGGATTGTCGATCTCGATTCCCGCGGGCAGTGGGTCATTGATCATCAGGCGCGCTCCCGAGGCCTCGAACGGATCAACTGTCAAAACCGTGACAATTCGTTCACCCACTGTGAAATCGCGGCGATCCAGCAATGTCCCTTCCATAGAATAATACTGGCGCGTGATCCCGTATCCTGTCCCTCCGGCAGCAACAGGAATTTCGGGAACACCCAAGGTTGTCAGAGTGATGTCAGTTGCTTGCCCGTCTGCCGCCGTAATGTTGTAGACATCTCCAGACGCTCCGCGAAGAACCTTTACAAAGGGACCTGACACCTGTGTTCCATTGACCTTCAGGCCTGATTGCTCTGGCGACTTGACCAACGCCTGTGCCGCCAACAAGGTCCATGCTGCCTCTTGCGTAGACAAATGTCCGTTTGTCTGGCTGACCTGTTGAATCAGCTCGACATTTCCGGACGTGACACTTCCTGCCTCAGCAGCCAGTGCAAGCACGCCTGCGGCGTCCCTTTGAGATGTCCCGTAGTCAGACCGCCACACGACCGAGTCCACAAAGCCGTGCTCCTCAAACATGATGGCCGATCGGGCAAACAAGGCATCCGCTCGGGTTTGATCGCCGTACATCGCCAATGCTGCGCCCAATTGGGCAACCGCAAGCGGGGTGGCCAAAGCCTCGGCCTTTTCGTCGGCATAATAACGCAGGTCACCCATCGCGGCCGCACCCTCGCGCGCCAGAACCATCAGCGCATAAGCCACGTCTTCGCCACCGAAGTCGAAATCAGGAGCATAGTTGATGCGATTGCGCAGATTATCCATCGCCTGATCAAAGGCACGTTGGGGAACAACATACCCTTCGGCACGGGCCCTGCTCAGAAAGTCGGAAACATATGCGTCCAGCCAAAAGTCTCCGCTTTCAGCCCGCCAAAGGCCAAAGGCGCCGTTCGATGCCTGCCGTGTCAGCACGCGCGAGATTGCAGCGTCGATCTGAGCTGAAACCTTGGCGCCACTTCCAAGCTTGGCGGCTTGCGCCACAGACGACAAATACAGCAGAGGCATTGTTTGTGAAGTGATCTGCTCGGTACAGCCATATGGGTAACGGCCCAATGTACTGAGCAGTCCGGGGGCATCAAACTTGGCCAAAGGCCCGGCTGATAAGATCGCCTCGGCCGTATCAGCACGCAATCCCGCAAACACATCATCTGAAAACAGAAAACTGTCACCCGCCCCCAGAGAAAAGCGTCTGGTTTGCGCCACCACCGGGTCATTTGCCCGAACAGGCAATGTCAGAGTTTGTCGCAGCGACTGCCCGTCTGGTGTCGTCAGTACCAGCTGTACCAGGTGATCTCCGACAGTTTCGGCAACAACGGGGATCGAAAAAGACTTCTTTTGGCCTGTTTCCAGCGTGAACGATGCGGGTACGTCACCCAATTGAGCACCTTGCGAAGCGGTGACCTGGATTTGCATTGTACCGGTTGCACCGTCGGCATGCACTGCCTCCAACAACATCCGGCTTCTGTCACCCGGAGCTAGAAAACGCGGCAAGCTGGCGGTCAAGACAACCGGGTCTCGAACCAGCATTTCATGCTCGGCCTGTCCCACTGCGGACTGCGACCACGCCACGGCCATTAGGCGCACCGTGCCATTGAAGGACGGAAGTTGTACCTCAACCGACGCCGTGCCGTTCGGGCCAATTTTTACCGGACCGCTGAACACCGCCATCAAGTCTTGCGTCGGCGGAGGGGATTGCATGCGCAGGCCGGTGTCAGTGTCACCACCAGATCGCACCTGCCCCATGGCCCCGTTCATTCCATCGATCAACCGACCATAGACATCTCGCAGTTCAACACCCAATCGTCGCTGGCCAAAGTAGTGATCCTGCGGATTGGGGCTTTTGAAACCGGTCAGATTTAAAATTCCAACATCAATGGCCGCCAATGTGAAAAAGACATCTTCACCCTCAGTTGCACCCTCGACCGTAACACTGACTGCTTGATTTTGCCGAGGTCTTACAACGTCGGGAGTGTCAATAGAGACTGCCAATTTGCGCCCTTCAGGCTCGACCTGCGCATGAGCCAGCCCCAGTGCACGGGCCGGATTCTGGCCCGAACTCTCGTCCATCGGTCGGATTACTGTGGCGGTGACATAGGCGCCACTGCCCCAATCCTCGGTCACACTCAATGGAATTTGCGTATCACCTTCGGATACTTCGACCATTTCCCGGTGTATCACACTGTTGGACATTACAGTGATCAGCGCAGTGCCACTCATGCGTGGAACGATCCTCAAGCGAGCGGTGTCACCCACACGGTAGCTGTCCTTATCCAGTGACAGCTCCAATTTATCCGGCGTGACCGAGGAATCGCCTCCCTGATACCAACCCGCAAAAAATTCAACGCGGCCGCCGTATACGTCCCGTCAAGTCGTTCGACGACCAGTTCATATTCACCCCAATCTACTGGCTGGGATACCGTCAAAGGGTCAGGGCCCAGATCAGCCTCGCCGACCGCAATCCGGGTACGTCGGGTTGTTGGTTCCCAGTTCCAGTTTCCGTAAAGCTGGTACCATTGATACCGTGTCTCGACCCTGTTCAGGGTCCAGCGCACGCGCATCGATTGAGGCGTCAAGTCGGGTGTCAGACCAATAACTTGAAACTCGGCTTCCGTTCCTTCGGCCACCACATCTTCAAAAAGCGGTTTAATCCCGATTAGCTCCGTGGGCGGATTGACCTGCGCGCTGAGGCGTCTTTCAACCGGCCGCCCTGAGCCGTCAGCTATCCGTGTAATGACCGTAGCTTCGAGTGGTCGACCCGCCGCTTCAATTGCGGGGATATCAACAATCAGTTGAACTTTGCCCTGCGCATCCGTGCGCTCACCACCGAAATAGCTGCTTTGCGCCGTGACAGAACTGTCGTGACGACCGAAACGGTATCCAGGAAAGGCTCCCAATTCTCGCGTCGTGCGGATCACCATCTGACCGTCAGTAGTCAGATCCGAACCAGGCGCGCCGAACAGATATCGGGCGTTGATGGACACGGGCACACTATCACCCGGGCGCAAAGGAGTATCTGGAAGGGTTTGTTCAAAATCGATGCGTTCGGGAAGAAAGTCCTCGATCAACAAGATCTGACTGGCCAGACTTAGGCCTTTAGGGTCGCTTTTGATATCCAGCTTCCAGGTGCCGCGCGGAACGTTTGTATCAACCGGCAAATCAAAAACGTAACCACCAGCGGCACCCCCATTTGACACCCGACGCAGGTATTCCACGCCATCAGGGCGGGTCAAAATGGCAATCATCGGCAAGCCATCGATTGCTTTTGCCACACCGTCGCGCGCCAGCACCGTTGCATTGATCACCTCACCCGCTCGGTATGCTCCGCGATCAGTAGTCAGAAAAACGTCGACAGGCCCCGGAGCCGGTCGACCCTCCACCCCACGATCCGTCAGGTCAAAGGCCGGGTCTGTCAGCGAAAGAAACCCTATGTCCCGTTCGCCCTGACGCGCGAATACCATCGCCGGAGCCGCGGCCCCGGACCCACGCGTTAGCCCACCTTCGAACAGAACAGTGCCATCTGTACCGGTTTCAGCTTCGGCGAGCACAGCGTTGGCTTTTGAGATCAACGCGACCTTTATGCCAGCCCGTGGCTTGGCGTCGCCCAACCCCAAAACGGAAACACGCAGCCCGTCTGTTCCGGACACCGTCTGCAAACCCAGATCGGACAGAACAAACCACTGGGTCGCATCCGGATCATCATAGGGATCAGCACCTGGTACGCGTGCAGACAGGGCATAGATGCCAGCGGGTTGTCCTGCGATCGCCTCGGAAAGCGGCAAGCGCGTGGTCATGTCCTGATTGAGTTCGCTGACAACCTCGGCCGTACCGGACCAGACCTCTTGCGCGATTTCTGAAGCAAACTGTTGATCTTGCCATTGGTTGAGCGGGCGACCGAAAAATCCGTCCTGAACTGCGCGCAAAAGATTCCGGTCGCTGACCCGCCGCAGTCGCAGATCGATTTGTGTCAGGTTAACAGTTTCGATTGGCAGCGCGGCTTCTGCCGTTTTGGGTAGAACGTAAGATCTGCCTGGAAATCGAACCGAAGGAGACCGATCACGCACATAGTGTGTAAGTGTTACATCGCGATGAAGGGTTTCGCCCGACGCAGATGGTAGTCCCTTTCGCAGTGTTAGGCGGTACCGTTCGCCGTGCTCGACCCCATCAACGCAAATCTGATTATCGTCTGCCTGAACAGAAAGTGTTTGGTTTGGCAATCGGACATACGGTTCATAGTCTACATTGGCCTTCTCTAGTTTCTCGGAAAACTCAATACAGATCCGAGGCGCAGAAAGGTCGCTTTCAACTGTGGTGTCAGTCACGCGGAAACCGTATTTTCCAATTGCCCGTTCCAGCGCTGCCAGAACATCGTCACGCGGTTGAATCCCGAACGCTACGCGCAAAATGGAAACTGAATCGCGGCCTCGTCCAGAACGCTCAAGCGCCTGTGCAAGAACCTCCAATGCAGTGACCTGAGCGCCTGCATTGTCTGACCTCAAATACCCATTGAGTGCTGCTGAAATCGCCTGCGCTTGTATGTCTGAGCGGCGCTGCGCTTTTGGTTCTATTTGTAACAACCTGAGCGCATATTCCACCCAAAGATCAGACCGGTCTGTCAACGAAACGGCTGCCCCCGTCCAACCCAGAGCCCTATTTGGGTCAGCGGTCGAAGCACGCATCGCGCCCAGAACTGCGTCGATATCCATGCCGCCTGCAGGGTGTTTCAGGCCAAGGTCACGCGCCAGGTTGGCAGCCTGCTCAAAATCCTGTGCGTGAAGGCTTGGCACCTTGTGCATTCGGTCTGATCCGCGCTGCAAAACTTCGGCCTGTGTAAGCACTTTTTGCGCGGATACTGCCCCGTCATACGGCGTTTGATCCTTTACTCCGCTTTTGGGGAAGCACGCATTTGACCGCGTATTAAACGTGAAAGCAGCGCATTGTTGAGTGATGGAACAGGCGCGGACACAAGACTGCAAGTCCGTGTCAAACAGGGCATCCAAATCCTCGCCGAAAAAGTCCATGCCCTGCGTAACAACATACCGAAACTCAGGCACTGCGTTTTGAGCTGCCGCTCCGATCGTGAATGAGACCATTGAAATAATGTTGACGAAAATAAAGGTCAAAAAGCGTGTCATCATGCCCTCCGCGTTTGGATCAGGGTCGCATGGCTGGCGCGGTATTGGCAACGATTCCCGCTGACAGAGTGGCTTAAACACTTCTTCACCGACTCGTTGGATGCTGCTGCCAAGAACCGTTGGGGATCCGTGGGAATGAGCCTAGTCAACAAATTGGCCGAAGAACGACGCGCTCGTCTAGCAGCTGAACGACTGCTTGAATTGAAACAGGCTGAATTGAGCGCCGCAAATCGCAAACTAGGCTAAGCATGCATTGGCCCTGACCCGTCAAATCGGTGAAAAGCAGGCCGAAGTCGCGACCGTTCGTGACGAGAACGAAAAGGTTAAGTCGGACCTGACGGTTGCAAACGCTAAGATCGAAATAGCGGAACGTCGGTTGTGGCATTCCATTCAAACCATTCAGGACGGGTTTGCGTTCTTCGACGCCGACAGCAATCTAATCGGCGCCAACACTGCCTACCTGAACGTTTTTGACGGGCTGGAAGAAGTTGCACCCGGCATTTCCTACATGCGGATTTTGCAGCTTTTCACCGACGAAGGCTTGGTCAACACCGAGGCCGTGTCTCAGGCCGAGTGGCGTCACATGATGACCGAGCGTTGGCTTGCCCCGAACCCCGAACCGGTTGTGATACGGTTGTGGAACGACCAATACATCAAGCTGATCGACCAACGCGGTCACGGTGGCGACGTCGTGAGCTTGGCTCTGAACATTACCTCAACCGTTCACTATGAAACCGAATTGCGCGCGGCCCGCGCCCGTGCCGAAGCCGCCAACAGAGCAAAATCCGCCTTTCTCGCCAATATGAGTCACGAAATCCGTACACCCATGAATGGTGTGGTGGGCATGGCAGAATTGTTGACAGATACCAGCCTGGATGAAGAGCAACGGCTTTATGCAAACACCATCAAGAATTCGGGCGAAGCATTGCTCGTCATTATCAACGATGTGCTAGACTATTCTAAGATCGAGGCTGACAAGCTGATCCTGCATCCCGAACCATTTGATCTTGAACGTTGTATTCATGAGATCGCGATGCTCCTGCAACCCACCGTTCGAGATAAGGGTCTGACCCTGCTGGTTGATTACGATCTGTTCCTACCAACCTTGTTCATTGGAGATCCGGGCCGCATCCGACAGGTGCTGACAAATCTGGTTGGCAATGCAATCAAGTTCACATCCCAAGGTCATGTCCTGATCCGCGTTACCGGGGTGCCCGACCCGATATCCCAAAGCTGCGCCATTCACGTTGCAATCGAAGACACCGGCATTGGAATTCCAGCCAGTAAAATCGAGCATATCTTTGGTGAATTCAATCAAGTCGAAGACGAGCGCAACCGAAAGTTCGAAGGCACCGGACTTGGCCTCGCAATTTCGCGCCGCCTGGTGGAATTGATGCAAGGATCGGTGTGGGTGGAAAGTGAAGAGGGCACAGGCTCGTGCTTTGGGTTTCGAATTGCGCTGAACATGGCCGAGGGGCCGCAGCCGTCACCTCCCAATTTCCTTGGAGAGATACGGCACGTAGTGATTGTTGATGATCTTTCGGTCAATCGGGCAATTCTTCAGAAACAACTTGCCCAGCTAGGGGTAAAAGTTACCTCGTGTGCCTCTGGACATGAAGCATTGGAGCGCATGGATCAGACCGTCGATTTGGTGCTGAGCGATCACAACATGCCTGAAATGGATGGTCTGGAATTGGTCGAAGCTTTGCGCAACCAGCATTGGACGGACGTGCCATTTGTTTTGTTGTCATCAAACCCAAGCGTCGCCCAAGCAGATCCAGCCAGCAAACTGTCTCAAGGAATTCTACAAAAACCCATTCCCCGCGCGGAACTGTTTACGCGATTGGCGAAACTGGGTGCAAAAACATCTCAACCTGCTCCCACTCGCGGTAGTGCGGAAATTGATCCCCAAAAAGCCAAGATGGCACCTACACCTACTGAACCAGGCAAACGCCGAATGCGTGTTCTGGCGGCAGAGGACAACCGCACAAACCAACTGGTGTTCCGGAAAATGGTAAAAGACCTCGAGATTGATTTGAAATTCGCTGGTAACGGTCTGGAGGCAGTGAAAGCCCATTCAGAATTTGAGCCGGACTTGATTTTTATGGACATCTCGATGCCCAAAATGGATGGAAAAGAAGCAACACAGGCGATCCGCAAACAGGAACAGGAGACCGGGCATCACGTTCCAATTGTCGCATTAACTGCGCACGCGATGAACGGCGATTCAGAAGGGATCTGGCAGCAGGTTTGGATCACTACATGACCAAACCACTGCGTAAAATCTTGATTCACGAACGCATCAAGGAGTTCTGTCCCCCACAGGCCCTTCCAGTGGATCCCAGTGAGAACGATTAGGCCTCATAAGGACGCACAAAAACCGGTTTCTCCGGCTGAGACAGATCTGCGCGATAGGCGTACCCGCCTGTGTCAAATTCCAGAAGAGCCGCTGGATCAGTTAATCTGTTTTGAATCACAAATCGTGCCATCGCGCCGCGAGCTTTCTTGGCAAAGAAGCTGACGATTTTCGGAGAGCCTGCCTTGTCTTCCATGAATACGGGCGTCACCACACGCAACTTCAACGCTTTTGGGGCTACGGCGCCGAAATACTCCTGACTGGCGCAGTTCACTAAAGTGTCCGCATCCATCTTTTCCGCCTGTTCGTTCAGCGCTTTGCTGAGGCTATCGCGCCAGTAATCATACAGCGACTTGCCACGTCGGGTTTTCAGCCTGCTTCCCATCTCAAGGCGATACGCCTGAATTCGATCAAGTGGCCGTAACACACCATAGAGGCCAGACAGAATACGCAAATGGTCTTGCGCCCACGCCAATTCATCTGCGTCCAACGAACCGGCTTCAAGGCCCTGGTAAGTATCTCCGGCAAAGGCCAGTGCGGCCGGGCGCGTTAGGTCGACACCGGGTTCATTGGCGAACGACTTGAATCGGTCGCGATTCAATCGGGCCAGGTCAGGACTGATGTCCATCAGTTTTTGCAGATCGCCCAAGGTCAGATTGCGCGCCGTCTTGGCCAATCGGATCGCATCTTCCTGAAATGCGGGTTCCGTCGCCATGACATCGCGTTCTGCCCAGTCCAGCCTCTTGGCCGGAGAAATCACAACCAGCATTTCAGTTCCCCATTTTGTACTTTTTGCAGATTTAGCTTGCTGCTCTAAGGACGTCCAGAAAAGCCTCGGCAAATCGTTCTGCCCGGCGTTCTCCCAATACCCGTTCCAGCGCATTTCGATCCGCAGGGTTGAGTTGCGCTACCTTGGCCAATTGTGAGGCCGAACAGCTAAGGGGTTTGTCGATACCATCTGCTCCGCGCGACAACTCGGTCTGCTTTTTCAACAATTGATCGTACAAATCAGCCCGATCCTGACCCGCAAGTTTGCGGCGCGCCGGATGCAGTTCCTCCACCGTGCCGGTGATCACTTCAAGAAAGAGTGAGCCATAGCGCTCCAGTTTCTTGGCCCCGACACCCCCCACCCGCGCCATCTGATCCAGCGAGGTCGGGCGGCGTTCCGCCATTTCGATCAGCGTTCGGTCGGGAAAAATGACATAGGCCGGTACTTTGGCAGCTTCAGCCAGCGCGCGGCGTTTGGCCTTAAGGGCAGACAACAGCGGTGCATCCTCGTCTGAAACCATTGCTTTGACCACTGGCCTGCGTGCGGCCTTCCGGATGGAATCCCGGCGCAGTTGGATCTGCGCCTCGCCTTTAAGGATCGGCTTGGCCCTCTCGGTCATGCGTAGCGCGCCATGGCGTTCAGGGTCCGGGCGTATCAGATCGTGCCCCATCATCTGCCGGAAAATCGCCTGCCATTGCGGCTTGCTGTACTCCTTGCCAACGCCATAAGTGGGCAATTGGTCATGCCGACGAGCACGAATTTTGTCGGTCTCATTGCCCAGCAGGATGTCGATCAGATGGCCCGAGCCAAACCATTCTTCAGTCCGCAGGATCGCTGAAAGCGCCATCCGCACTGGCGTAGTTCCGTCAAACACATCTGCGGGCGCATCGCACAGATCACATTTGCCGCAACTCACATCCGTTTCACCAAAGTAACCAAGCAATGTTTTGCGCCGACACTGCAGCGCCTCGGCCAGGCCAAGCAGAGAATTCAGGCGAGCATGGTCCGCAGCGCGGCGTTCGGGCGGTGCCAGCCCTTCATCAATCTGAGACCGGCGCAGTCGAATGTCATCCGGACCAAAGAGGGTTAGCGTTTCCGCCGGTCCACCGTCGCGCCCAGCGCGACCGATTTCCTGGTAATAGGCCTCGATCGATTTTGGCAGATCTGCGTGGGCCACCCAGCGGATGTCGGGCTTGTCGATGCCCATGCCAAAAGCCACCGTTGCAACCACGATCAACCCATCCTCGCGGGCGAAACGGGTTTCGACGACACGCCGATCCTCGGCCTCCATCCCTCCATGGTAAAAGCATGCAGAATGCCCGCCCTCGCGCAGGGCCTGCGAAAGGGTTTCGGTCTTGTTGCGGGTGCCACAATAGACGATGCCGGACTGCCCTTTACGAGCAGCAGCGAATTCCATGATTTGGCGACGGGGGTTGTCCTTGGCGGAAAAGGCGAGGTGGATGTTGGGCCGATCAAATCCACGCAGGAAGGCGCGCGGAGGGACACCGTCGAACAGTTTCTCGACAATCTCGTCCTGCGTTTCCGCATCCGCCGTTGCGGTGAAGGCGGCCAACGGCACATCCAGGGCACGGCGCAGCTCGCCAATGCGCAGGTAATCTGGGCGGAAATCATGGCCCCATTGGCTGACGCAATGCGCCTCATCCACGGCGATCAGGTTGACCCCGATCCGGCGCAGCATGCCCATGGCAGCACCTGACGCCAGACGTTCCGGTGCCATATAGAGAAGTTTCAGCTCGCCCGCATCCAAAGCAGCCCAAACCGCGTCGGTCTCTTCAGGCGTATTGCCGGATGTCAGTGCCCCAGCCGCGACGCCCGCCTCTTGCAACGCGCGCACTTGGTCGCGCATCAGAGCGATCAGCGGAGAGATCACAACCGTGACCCCCTCACGCATTAGCGCAGGCAGTTGAAAGCACAGGGATTTACCGCCACCCGTGGGCATGATCGCCAGCACATTTTCGCCCGCAGTCACGGCATCGACAATCTCTTCCTGCCCTGGGCGGAAGGCGTCGAATCCAAAGACATCTCGCAACAGTGGCGCGGCGTCGAACATTTGGGCGTATGCCTCGTCAGTATTTTGTGTGTCTGCTCTTAGCAGACACAATCACATACTAAGATTCCGTGAACAAGAGGTCACGGGTCACGAGGTCAGTAGAACAGCGCCGCGTTGTTGATCAGGATAATCCGCAGGGCAAAGACACCCAGCAGAACCACCAGCGGGGCTAGGTCGATACCCGACATGGACGGCAGCATCCGGCGCACGGGGCCGTAAAGCGGTTCCAGGATGCGGTTCAGCCCGTACCAGATCTGAGCAACCAGTTGCTGATGCAGGTTCAATACCTGAAAATTGATCAGCCAGCTCATAATCACGTGGGCGATGATGAAAAACCAGACAACGTCCAGCAGCAGCATCAGAATTTGGAACAGCGATTGCATCGGTTTTCCTCTTTGTCGGACCGCTACTCACCTAAGCAGACCTGTGGCAAAGGGCAAGAGCCGCTGAAGCACCTGAGCATTGCAGGATTGACTGTGCCACGCCGGCAACGACGGTTCTTGGTCAAAGCGATATTCCTTGCGTCGCTCGTGAATTGCCCGTCATATCAAGCCAATTGCTTTGGGGATGGACATGTCGGAAATTTCTGCGCGCAAGCGCGTCTGGGGATGGTGGTTCTTTGATTGGGCAAGCCAGCCGTATCACACTCTCCTCGTCACTTTCATCTTTGGGCCATATTTTGCAAGCGTAGCAGCCGAGTATTTTCATTCCACTGGTTTGGACAACGAAGCCGCGGCTGCGCGGGCACAAACCGTTTGGTCTTGGTGTTTGACGGTCACCGGACTGATCATTGGTTTCGGTGCACCCTTGATTGGCGCATTGGCGGATGTGACCGGACGGCGCATTCCTTGGATATTTGGATTTTCCGTCATGTATGTCGTTGGTTCTGGTCTGCTCTGGTATACGATGCCAGACGGGTCAAACATGTGGATGATGCTGTTTGCATTCGGCTTCGGTTTTGTCGGTGCAGAATATGCCCTGATCTTCATCAATTCACAGCTTCCCGACATCGGAGACGAAAAAGATGTCGGCAAGATTTCTGGGTCCGGGTTCGCATTTGGCTATTTCGGGGGGCTGGTGTCCCTAGCGATCATGTTGGCCCTGTTTGTCGAACAACCCAATGGTAAAACACTGATCGGTCTTGATCCTGCCTTTGGTCTGGATGCGACAGCCCGAGAAGGCACACGCTTTGTTGGAATCCTGACGGCGGGATGGTTCGCCATTTTCATGATCCCATACTTCATGTGGGTTCGCGACGGTGACCCGACTGGCAAATCTGGCGGGATTTCCCAAGCGCTGAGAATGTTGGCAAAAACCGTTAAACGGGTCTTTTCCCGTTCAAGTCTTGCAGCCTATTTGGGATCTTCGATGCTGTACCGCGATGCACTGAACGGGCTTTATGGTTTCGGCGGCGTATACGCTACTCTGGTTCTGGAATGGAACATTGTGAAAATCGGGGTTTTTGGCATTGTCAGTGTCTTGGCCGCGGCCCTGTTTTCATGGTTAGGGGCAAAGCCGACAAGCGGCTTGGCCCTAAACCCGTGATCAGGGCATCGATCTGGGTATTGATCCTGGTGTGCGCAACCATTGTCGGCATGGATAGGACACAGATCTTTGGCATCCCACTGCAAGCAGGATCGGGCTTGCCAGACATGGTGTTCTTTGGGTGTGGTGTCCTGATTGGGGGCATGGGAGGCATACTGCAATCCGCAAGTCGATCAATGATGGTGCGTCATTCTGATCCCGAAGCTCCAACAGAGAGTTTTGGACTTTATGGTCTGTCAGGCCGAGCAACCGCGTTTTTGGCGCCTGCATTGATCGCTATTATGACGACCGCGACAGGCAGTGCACGGCTGGGGGTTTCCCCCGTGGTCGGATTGTTTATTCTGGGCTTGATCCTGTTGATTTGGGTGAAACCAGAAGGGGACCGTTCCTAGTGAGATTTCTTCAAGTTTCAATTTTTGTCTTTTGTCTACTCGGGTTGATCAGCCCACTTTCGGCGGAACCATTGGCCAAGCAGCTGTTTGGGGCGAAAGGAACGGCCTCAAACCAAAAATCCTCGGCCTATGGCAGCTACTCCAAAGGCTGCGCAGCAGGATCGGTTCAGCTACCGGAAACGGGCCCGACGTGGCAAGCCATGCGTCTGTCACGAAACCGAAACTGGGGACATCCAGAGACAATCGATTTCATTGAAAAACTCTCTCGCAAGGCCGCACAGCAGCGCGGTTGGCGTGGTTTGTACATCGGGGACATCAGCCAGCCACGCGGCGGGCCGATGCTGACAGGGCATCGCAGTCATCAGATTGGTCTGGACATCGACATCTGGATGTTGCCTGCGAACAATCTGCGCATGTCGCGCCAGCAACGTGAGAACATCTCTTCGATCTCATTGCGCCGAAATAAAGGCGCATTCGTCAACAGCAACTGGACACGCCAACATCACGAGATCATCAAAGCCGCAGCCAAAGACAAACGCACAGCGCGCATCTTTGTCTTTCCGGGCGCAAAGGTTCAGATGTGCAACACCGAAAAAGGCAATCGGGCCTATTTGCGCAAGATCCGACCCTGGTACGGACATCACTACCATTTCCATGTCCGTTTGAAATGCCCACGCAACGCAAAAGGTTGCATCAATCAGGATCCACCACCCAAAGGCGACGGCTGCGACGAAGCGCAAACTTGGGTCAACAACATCATTAGCCCGCCGCCGCCCAAGCCGCGTGACCCCAACGCGCCGCCACCCAAGAAGCGACGCGATTACTTTCTTTCGGATTTGCCAAAACAATGCGCTTCGGTATTGCACTCTCAATAGTTCTGGCGAGTGCAGTTTCCGGCTCGGCAACCGCTGATAAAACGTCAAAAGCGGAGTTCCTGAGCAGCCACTTGTGGACCAGCAAGGCCCCGTGGTTCGGGGGTTTTCGGCCATCGAAATGTCGGATGGCGGGCGTCAACTGACGGTGTTGAGCGACCGTGCCAGAATAGCGACTGCCGACGTTGCAAGAGATGAAGGGAAGATCGCCGACGTGAAACTAACGTCGATGAGTCGTCTTCGTTCCAGCAAAGGCGAAGCACTGTCTGGACGTGTCGGCGATTCCGAAGGTCTGGCAATAGCCCCGGACGGAACGATTTATATTTCATTCGAAGGTGTCCACAGAGTCGCTCGCTATCGGAATCAAGGCGCGGTCGCCGACGTTTTGCCTCGGCCTGCAGCTTTTCGACAAATGGCAATAAACGGGTCATTTGAACCATTGGCTCTGGATCGCAATGGACATCTTTATACCATGCCGGAAAGCGGCTTGACTGCTGACGGACACATTCCTGTCTACCGTTGGAACGGTCGGCGCTGGTCGCAACCATTCACTTTACCTACTCATGGCACCTTCAAGCCCGTGGGAGCGGACATTGGCCCAGATGGCCGCTTTTATCTGCTGGAACGTTCAGCGGGAATTTTGGGGTTTCGCAGTCAATTGCGAAGATGGGAGCTAAAAGGCGGAATGGTATCGGGCGGTGAAGTCATGTTCCGAACAGGTCCTGGCACTCACGACAATCTTGAAGGTATCTCTGTTTGGCGCGACCAAAGCGGCACGCTGCGCGCAACCATGATATCGGACGACAACTTTTTGTTTATCCAACGGACGGAATTGGTAGAGTACATCCTGCCCGACTGACTTGTGTTTGTAACCAAAGTTGTCTAAACGCGCCGCTTACCCGTCGTTCAGGCGGGACAAGTCGCCGCTACCTTGTCAAAAAAACGGGCTCAGACAAATGACACGTGCACATCTTCCCGGCATTCTTGCCATGGCCGCCATCGTCGTGGCCTCAAACATTCTGGTTCAATTCCTGTTCGGCCAATGGCTGACATGGGGGGCCTTCACCTATCCGCTTGCCTTTATCGTCACTGATGTGATGAACCGCGTCTATGGCGCCGGTCCCGCGCGCCGCGTGGTTTTCGTGGGCTTCATCGTGGGCGTCATCTGCTCGCTGATCGGCACCCAGATCATGGGCGAGTTTGGCCCGCTGGTCACCCTGCGCATCGCCATGGGATCGGGCATCGCCTTCCTCACGGCACAGATGCTGGACGTCAGCATCTTTTCCGCTCTGCGCGACGGCAAATGGTGGCGTGCGCCGCTGGCCTCGACCCTGGTGGGATCCTGCGTGGACACCGCTCTGTTCTTCTCGATCGCGTTCTCGGCTCAGCTTGCCTGGTTGGAACCGGCCAACGACGTGTCCTGGGCGAATGAGGCGATCCCGATGCTGGGCATGGGCCCGGTCGCACCTTTGTGGATGTCGATGGCTTTTGCAGACTGGCTGGTCAAGCTGTCGCTGGCCCTGATCGCGCTTATCCCGTTCCGCATGATTGTGCGGCGCCTTGACCCGAACGGCAGCACCGCCTGACGATTTTGTTTGGAGAATTCGGCAACCCGTGCCACCTTTCTTTTGAGTTCAACAAAAGCAAAGGAGGTGATCCAGTGTCGAGAAAGAGATTGGAGAGAGGTGTCGGAACAATTCGGGGGCGCGCCTGCTAAGGCAATCCTTGGCGGCAACGCCACCCGAAACGATCTGAGATCAGGTCCGTGGAGTTTACTCTGACCGACCCGACCTCCTAAAACTTTCGAAGGGCTGTTCGTTTTCGAGCAGCCCTTTTTGATTTAGCTCTGTTTGCCCAACAAGGGCCGCTGTATGGTCACGCCATGCTGCGGATCACCGACGATATTTTAATTCAGGACTGGGAGCTGACGGAAAGCTTCATGCGTGCCTCTGGCCCCGGCGGACAGAACGTCAACAAGGTGTCCACCGCGGTCGAGCTGAGGTTCGAGGCTGAACGCTCACCTTCGCTGCCCGGTCCAGTGAAGAATCGCCTCAGACGGTTGGCAGGGCGCCGCTGGACCAAAGAGGGCGCGTTGATTTTACAGTGCGATGAAACCCGTTCGCAAATCCGCAACCGTGAGATCGTGCGCGAACGGTTGGTGGCACTGATTCAACAGGCATTGGTGGCTCCCAAACGTCGAATTGCAACCAAACCCACAAAGGGGTCGGTGCGGCGTCGACTGCAGGCCAAAAAAGCCCGGAGCGAGGTCAAATCCTTGCGTGGCAGGATTCCTGACGAATAATCATTTTCAGCCTCGGGAGCACCACCGAGGCCTGAAGACCCGATCTCCGGATCGCTTTGGGCTGGCGTCCTTGGTGCGCGCTGATAGTGTACCCCAACATCGCGTTTTCAGGGGAGAGGGAACACATGAGACTGCAAGGGAAAACAGCCATCGTGACTGGAGGCGGTTCGGGCTTTGGTGCGGGCATCGTGGCCAAATTCGTTTCCGAAGGCGCGCACGTGATGATCGCAGATATTAATCTGGATGCCGCCCAGGAAATCGCCAAGCAGATGGACGGCGACGCCTTTGCCCATCAGGTCGATGTCAGTAATGCGGTTTCCGTCGACACAATGGCCGAAACCGCCCTGGTCAAGCTTGGTCACATCGACATCCTGGTCAACAACGCAGGTGTCACCCATCTTCCTACACCGCTGGAGGACGTGAGCGAGGCGGATTTCGACCGCGTGTTTAACGTGAACATGAAGTCGGTCTACCTGACTGCCCGCGCATTGGTTCCCCACATGAAAGAGCGCGGGAAAGGTGCTATTCTGAACGTCGCTTCGACCGCCGGTGTCTCTCCCCGGCCAAATCTGAACTGGTACAACGCCTCCAAGGGCTGGATGATCACCGCCACAAAAACCATGGCCGTAGAACTTGCCCCCTCGGGTGTGCGTGTGAACGCGATCAACCCGGTCGCAGGTGAAACGCCGCTTTTGAAGTCCTTTATGGGCGAGGACACACCAGAAGTGCGCGCCAAGTTCCTTTCGACCATCCCTTTGGGCCGCTTTTCGCAACCCGAGGATATGGGAAACGCCGCCTGTTTCCTGTGCTCGGACGAGGCCAGCATGATCACCGGCGTCGCGATGGAAGTCGACGGAGGCCGCTGCATATGAGCCGTGTGAACCTGACCGAAAAGCTGGCGCAGTTCTCGTCTCATTGGGATCCGCATGTGGTGGCCGATTACAACGGCAACGACGTGATGGTGGTTAAATTTCAGGGCGATTTCCCCTATCACCATCATGACGAAACCGATGACTTTTTCTTCGTTCTGGAAGGCGAGATGGTGATGGACATCGAAGGTCAATCGCCCGAAATTGTGCGCGCCGGTGAACTCTATATCGTGCCCAAGGGTGTAACTCATCGCCCCCGTGCTGATGCCGAATGCAAGGTTCTTCTGATCGAACCGAAGGGCGTGCCAAATACCGGTAATCCCGCCACGGCGGCCCCGAAACCCAGGATCTGATGCCATGCAGCCCGGTCCCAAAAACCTGATTACCGATGTGTCCGGCCTAATGGTCGGCAACGCCCAAGACGACGTCCTGAAATCCGGCACAACGGTCCTGACGTCAGCCGAGCCCTTCACGGCTTCGGTCCATGTGATGGGTGGCGCGCCTGGCACGCGCGAGACCGATCTGTTGGCCCCAGACAAATCCGTGGCCAAGGTTGAGGCGCTGGTGCTATCAGGCGGATCCGCCTATGGGCTGGACGCCTGTTCTGGCGTTGTGGACGGGTTGCGCACACAGGGGCGCGGGTTTCAGGTTGGCCAGGCGATCATTCCCCTGGTGCCGGGTGCGATCCTGTTTGACCTGCTCAATGGCGGGCAAAAGGATTGGACCGAAAATCCTTATCGCGCATTGGGCCGTGCGGCGTTTGAGGCCGCAGGTGAAGAGTTTGACCTAGGCACCGCCGGTGCGGGCACGGGCGCGCTGACCTCTATGCTCAAAGGCGGTTTGGGGTCCGCGTCGCTGGTGTTGGACGATGGTACGACCGTCGGCGCCCTCGTCGGCGTCAACCCGATGGGCAGCGTCACCACGCCGGGAGATCGGCATTTCTGGGCCGCAAACTTTGAGATTGAGGCCGAGTTCGGCGGAGCTGGCCCCGATCCGAATGGGGGCTTGGCCGCAGTCAGGAAAGCCGGAAGCTCATGGCGATGCGTCAGCATTCACAAGACCGCGCCAATACAACCATCGCCATCGTGGCAACCGATGCGGACCTGTCCAAGGCGCAATGTCAGCGCATGGCCATTGCCGCCCACGATGGCATTGCACGGGCAACCGTGCCTGCTCATTCGCCGGGGGATGGGGATCTGGTGTTTTCAGTGTCAACAGGCGCGCGGCCGATGACAAACCCGGAACGCGATCTGACAATGATCGGCCATGCCGCCGCCCTTTGCCTGTCGCGCGCCATTGCGCGTGCCGCATATCTGGCCACTCCGGCCAAAGGCGATCTTTTGCCGACATGGTCGCAAGCAAACAGTAAATAAACTCAGGGACTGCGACACAGTGCCAGTGCGCGTCAAAGTGCCGTTTTGACTCTTGGGCCTCGCGACCTCTCATTAGGGGCAGCCAATTTAGTGGAGAATAGCCATGAAACGTCTTGTTGCGACGATGATTGTCGGCCTGCTGGCCGTGCCTGCCCTGGCCGAGGGCGACGCCGAGAAAGGCAAGAAAGCCTTCAACAAGTGCAAAGCCTGTCACACCATCGTGTCAGATGACGGTGAAACCATCCTGAAGGGCGGCAAGACCGGTCCAAACCTTTATGGCATAGTTGGCCGCACTGCAGGCACTGTTGACGGGTTCAAGTATGGCGACAGCCTGGTTGAGGCCGGTGAAAAGGGCTTGGTCTGGGATGCAGAAAACTTTGCTGAATATACCAAGGACCCCAAAAGCTTCCTGAAAACCTATCTCGACAGCACATCCGCCAAATCCAAGATGTCATTCAAGCTCAAGAAGGGTTCGGAAGACATTTACGCCTATCTGGAAAGCGTCACGGCCGAATAAATCAGGTCCAAGCGTTCAAAAAGAACAAAAGGCCGCAGCCCCTGCGGCCTTTCGTGCGATTGATTGGCTTGACGATCGACGCCACCTTTGATGTCAGCAACCTTGCATTGCGATCCTCGCCATCAGTCAACACAAACAAACGCGCTACCAACCGGCCCATCATGACCTGCACACAGCACCACATTCCGGGAGTTTCGACATGGGTATCCTGATCCCTGCTTGGGTGGATGGTGAGTTGACGCCCGTAGACAAGCTAGAGGCTCATGAAAAGGGTCTTAAACACAAAGCCGTGTCAGTCTTTGTCGTGCGCGGGATGGATATCCTGATCCAGCGGCGGGCGATGAACAAATACCACACGCCGGGCCTGTGGGCGAACACCTGCTGCACCCATCCTGATTGGGACGAGACGTCCAGCACATGCGCCGTGCGCCGCTTGAACGAAGAGCTTGGGATTACTGGCCTGTATCCCGAATACCGCCACAGGCTGGAGTATCACGCCGACGTCGGCAATGGCATGGTCGAAAATGAGGTTGTCGACGTTTTCCTCGCCCATGCGCGCGGCGATCTGGCGATGGAACCCAACCCGGACGAAGTGATGGAAACCCGTTGGATCGACTATCACGACTTGCTGGCCGAAGTCCGCCGCCACCCTGAGCGGTTTACACCCTGGCTCAAGATCTATCTGCAGCATCACGCCGACACTATCTTTGGCCCTGATCTGATTATCTCGGCCAAGGCCTAAGGCTCCCCTTGTCAGTTACATTCG
Organism: Falsiruegeria sp. JB4-1; assembly: GCF_055693495.1. Lineage (NCBI taxonomy): Bacteria > Pseudomonadati > Pseudomonadota > Alphaproteobacteria > Rhodobacterales > Roseobacteraceae > Falsiruegeria > Falsiruegeria sp. JB4-1. The sequence goes on along the minus strand of NZ_JBVFTZ010000001.1, from coordinate 251,949 downwards.
AACTTGGTTCTCTTGCTTGAGCTAGGGGAGAGTAACATTGACCATTCTGATCGCCGGGGGCGGTATCGCGGGCCTGAGCCTTGGGCTGACATTGCACCAGATCGGGGTGCCGTTCCGCATCTTTGAGGCCACGCAAGACATCCGCCCGATGGGTGTTGGCATCAACCTGCAACCCAACGCAGTGCGCGAGCTGTTCGAGATGGGGTTGGAGCACGAGCTTGACGCCATCGGCGTGCGTACAAAGCAGTACGGGTTCTATTCCAAACTGGGCAAAACCATCTGGGAAGAACCGCGCGGCACCTGGGCGGGCTACACCTGGCCGCAATATTCCGTCCATAGGGGCGAATTGCAGATGATGCTCTATCGCGCTCTGATCGACAGGGCTGGACCGGACTGCATCGAAACCGGCGCGCGGGCCGTGGGGTTCGAAGCGTCGTCAACACTGCTGCTGGAAGGGGGCGGTCCGAAGAAGCGTCCCTGATCGTCGCTGCGGACGGCATCCATTCGGCCCTGCGTGCGCAGATGTACCCGGACGAAGGCGCGCCGATCTGGAACGGCCGCGTTTTGTGGCGTGCAACCACCCAAGCGCCCGAGTTTCGAGGCGGGGCCGCGATGGTGATGATCGGGCACGATGACTTGCGCTTGGTCGCCTATCCGATTTCTGCGCCCAATCCGGACAGCGGATTGGCCACCATAAACTGGATCGCCGAAAAGCGCTTCCCGCTGGATGCCGCGTGGAAGAAAGAGGACTGGAACCGCCCCGCAGACATCGCCGATTTCCTGCCCGATTTCGAAGGCTGGCAGTTCGACTGGGTCGATGTGCCCGCGCTGATCAAGGGCGCGCAGGTGGTTTATGAATACCCGATGGTAGATCGAGATCCGCTGCCTCAATGGACACAAGGCGCCGTGACCCTGATGGGGGATGCCGCGCATCCGACCTATCCCATCGGATCCAATGGGGCGAGCCAGTGCCATCGTCGATGCCCGCGTGATCGGAGCCTGTTTGCTTGAACACGGGGTAACCCAGCAAGCGCTCGAATCATATGAGGCGCAGGTCCGCCCGGTTACAACCGGCGTCGGCCTCGCCAACCGCGCAGGTGGCGGACCGGATGCGGTGTTGCAACGGGTCGAGGATCTATGCGGCGGTGATTTCGAAGTGATTGACGACGTGATTCCTCACGCCGATCTGGCGGCCCACTCTGAAAAATACAAAACCACAGCAGGCTTCTCGATAGAGGCACTGAACGCCAAACCCCGTATCATTCCAGACGGTGCCCACGTTGACCGATGACAGGGACGCTCGCGCACCCAAGCGATCCTGACTAATGCTGCCCGAGCTCAATGATGTTGCCTTCGGGATCGCGCATGTAAACCGCCAGATAGGGGTTCTTATCAGTGCCAAGATTGGCGATCTCGCCCAAGGCGGACCCACCGGCCTCGGTGATCGCGTCGCAAATACCCTTCAGATCGCTCACTTCAAAGGCCATGTGTGCGAAGCCCGGAGTGTTCGCATGTCCAACGAATCCATCACTGAATGAGGCAAACTGGAAGAGCTCCAGAAACACTTCATCACTGCCTGGCATGGACAACCAGATCGAGCGGATCTCTACTCCGCTTAGACCTATCCCACGATCCACGACCGAACCGGAAAGGGTTCGGGGTGAGCGAAGATCGCAGCAGCCAAAAACCTGCCGGTAGAACGCGGCCAGCTTGTCCACGTCCCGCGCCACGATGTTGAGGTGTGAAAACCTCAAAACGCCATGGTCGCTGCCACTGCAGCTTTCCAACGGGCGTAGGCCGCTTCGCGGTCAGCCTCAGCCATCTTGGGATCAAACCGCTGATCCAGCGCCCAGGTTTCGGCAAAACCTGCCTGATCGGGGTAGACCCCCGCCTGCATCCCAGCGAGCCAAGCAGCGCCAAGGGCCGTTGTTTCCTGCATCACCGGACGATCCACCGACGCGCCCAGCAGGTTCGACAACCCCTGCATCGCCCAGTTAGACGCGCTCATGCCCCCATCCACGCGCAAGGTCACATCGGCGTCACTGCCCCAATCGCCCTGCATCGCCTCCCACAGGTCACGCGTCTGATAGGCGATGCTTTCCAAGGCTGCTTTAGAGAATTCGGCCGGGCCTGAGTTGCGGGTCAAGCCAAACACAGCGCCGCGACAGTCCGGTTTCCAATAGGGCGCACCCAAGCCGGTGAAGGCCGGCACCAACACCACGTTCTGTGCGGGGTCGGCCTGCGCCGCCAGCTCGCCACTTTGCGGCGCGCTTTCAATAATGCCCAAACCGTCGCGCAGCCATTGCACGGCTGCGCCCGCAATAAAGATCGACCCTTCAAGCGCATAGGTCCGCTGCCCATCCAACTGATAGGCAATCGTCGTCAGCAACCTGTTGTTCGACGCAACAGGATCCGATCCAGTGTTGAGCAGCGCGAAACAGCCCGTGCCATAGGTGGATTTCATCATGCCCGGCTGGAAACAAGCCTGCCCCATGGTTGCCGCCTGCTGATCGCCAGCCACGCCCAGTATGGGGATTGATCCGCCAAACAGCTCGGTCGAGCCAAAGTTCGCCGCACAATCCCGCACCTCGGGCAACATGGCCATGGGCACGTGCAACAGATCGCATATCTCGGGGCTCCACTCACCGGTGTGAATGTTGAACAGCAAGGTCCGCGCTGCGTTGGTGGCATCTGTGGCGTGCACTTTGCCCCCGGTCAGCCGCCAGATAAGGAAACTGTCGATGGTACCGAACAGCACCCCGCCCTGCTCCGCCCGCTCTCGCGCACCAGGGATTGTATCAAGCACCCATTTGACTTTGGTCCCAGAGAAATAAGGGTCCAGCAGCAAGCCGGTTTGGGCGACAATATCATCCTCGCACCCCTCGCTGCGAAACGCATCGCAGATCGACGCGGTGCGCCGGTCCTGCCAGACGATGGCATTGTGCAGGGGCTTGCCGGTTTCGCGGTCCCACAAAACGGTGGTTTCGCGCTGGTTGGTGATGCCGATCCCGGCGATCTGGTCCGGGCCGACACCATGATTGGCCAGCACCTCTTGGCAGACCGACAGAGTGGTCGACCAGATCTCTTCGGCATCGTGCTCTACCCATCCGGCTTGCGGGAAGTGCTGCGTAAACTCTTGCTGCGCCGTGCCCACGCGCGTCATGTCACCGTCGAACAGGATTGCCCGACTGGATGTGGTGCCCTGATCAATTGCAAGAATATAGGTCATTGCCGCGCGCTCCCCGCTGTATTTTCGGCGAGGTTAGCCCGAGCGAAGGGAAACGTTCCAGCCTAGAAATCAGATCGAGGGCACTTCGATGTTGTCGATCAGGCGCACGCCTTCCATCCAAGCTGCCGCCAGCATCCGTGCCGGGCGGGTTGGGGTGTCCAAAGCCTCCAACGAGGTTGCGCAACGCAGATCGAAGTATTCAATGCCGGTGAATCCAGCCTGTTCCAGATTGTCGCGCGCTTGTTTTGCCAAATCGGTAAACGACGCGCCTTGGGCCAGAGCTTGTGCCACCTCTTGCATGATCGGGTTCAGTTGCGCGGCTTTAACCAACCCTTCGTCCGACAGGCGCAGATTGCGCGAGGACATAGCAAGGCCAGAAGGTTCGCGCACGGTGGGGCAGCCGATGACTTCGGTAGGGATGTCCAAGTCGCGCGACATGCGGGTGACCAGCATAAGTTGCTGATAATCCTTCTGTCCGAAATAGGCCCGATCGGCAGACGTCTGGAGGAACAGTTTCGCCACCACAGTTGCCACACCGTCAAAGTGGCCGGGGCGGAATTCGCCCTCCATCACATCGGTCAGACCCGAAACCGAAACGTTGGTGGCAAAGCCGCTGGGATAAATCTCGTCAGGGGCGGGCACATAGATCGCGTCAACGCCCAAAGGCGCCAGCTTCTCAGCGTCCTCATGTTCGGTTCGGGGGTAATTTTCCAGATCTTCGGGATTGTTGAACTGTTTGGGATTCACAAAGATCGTGACGATCACCCGGTCACAGCCATCGCGCGCAGCCTTGGCCAAAGACAGGTGGCCTGCATGCAAAGCGCCCATGGTGGGCACCACGCCGATGCTTTCGCCCGCACGTTTCCAGGTGGCTGTCAGGTCGCGCAGTTCCGCGAGGGAGCGCAGGATCGGGGCGGTCATTTCGATTTTCCCTTTTCCGGTGCTGTGTCGGCAAAAACATGTTCCGATGCCGGAAAACTGCGCGCCCGCACTTCAGCGGCGTATTCCGCAATCGCGGCCTCAGCCCGGTCGCCCAAATCGGCATAGCGTTTGACGAACTTCGGTTTGAACGCGGTGAAAAAGCCCAGCATGTCGTCAACCACCAAAATTTGACCGTCACAGCCTGCGGAGGCACCGATACCGATGGTTGGAATGGCAATCTCGGCAGTGATCTGATCTGCAAGCTTTTGGGGCACCTTCTCCAGCACCACCGAAAACGCCCCTGCCTCTGCAACGGCCTGGGCATCGGCCAGAACCGCCTCAGCCTGCGCATCGCGGCCTTGGACCTTGTATCCGCCAAGGGTGTTGATCGACTGCGGCGTCAGGCCGATATGTGCCATCACCGGGATGCCACGCTTGACCAGAAAGCGGATAGTCTCGGCCATTTCCACCCCGCCTTCGAGTTTGACCGCCCCGGCACCCGTTTCGGCCATCAACCGTGCCGCATTGCGAAATGCTTGCTGCGGTCCCTCTTCGTAGGAGGCAAACGGCATGTCGATGACCATCATCGCGCTGGACAGTCCACGCGCCACGGCCTGACCATGCATGATCATCATGTCCATCGTCACACCCAGTGTCGAGGTCAGCCCATGCAGCACCATACCAACGCTGTCGCCCACCAGAACAAAGTCGCAGTGCGCGTCCATGAACTGCGCCATCGGCGTCGTGTAGGCGGTCAGACTTACCAGCGGTTCGCCCCCTTTTCGGGCGCGGATATCTTCGGCATTTGGCGCTTTCTTGCGGGCGGTGGCACTCATGGTTCCCTCCTGCGGGCGTATTATGTTGCGGCGCGGCATAGCATTTCTGCACCGCACACATAAAGACCGGTTGCGCCAACATTTCCTTGATTGACCCAAGGTTTAAGGAAACAGTGAGGGTCAGGCCGCCAGATTCCCGGATCGGGCGAGCAAGATATTGCTGGGGAGAACATAATGGGACACGCATTCAAACACACATTTCGAGCAGCTTTGGCGCTGAGCGTCAGCCTGATGGCTACACAGGCCATCGCCAAGTCGGACATCACCGTCGCGATGCAACTGGAACCGCCCCACCTGGACCCAACCAGTGCGGCAGCGCAGGCGATCGACTCGGTTGTTTACACCAACGTGTTCGAGGGCCTGACCCGTTTCATGGGCGATGGCGCCATCGTGCCGGGCCTGGCTGAAAGCTGGGAAATTTCGGACGACGGCACGGTCTATACCTTCAAGCTGCACGATGGAGTGACCTTCCACGATGGCACCACAATGGACGCCGAAGACGTCAAATTCAGCCTGGACCGCGCCCGGGCCGAAGACAGCGCCAACGCGCAGAAGGCACTGTTTGCGGGGATCACCGACGTCGCTGTGGTTGACCCGCTGACTGTCAAAGTCACGCTTAAAGAGCCCAACGGTAATTTCCTGTTCAACATGGCCTGGGGTGATGCGGTGATCGTCGCACCCGAGAGTATCGACGACATCAAAACCAATCCTATCGGCACCGGCGCCTTCAAATTCGCGGGCTGGGTGCAGGGCGACAAGATCGACCTGGAACGCAACGCCGACTATTGGGGCGAGCAACCGGCGCTGGAAAAGGCCACTTTCAAGTTTATCTCGGATCCCACGGCAGCCTTTGCTGCCGTCATGGCCGAGGATGTGGATGTGTTCAGTGGCTTCCCGGCGCCCGAAAACCTACCCCAATTCGAGGCTGATCCCCGTTTCCAGTGTCCTTGTCGGCTCGACCGAGGGTGAGACGATCTTGTCGACCAACAACAAACAGCCTCCGTTTGATGATGTGCGCGTGCGTCAGGCGCTTGCCCATGCCATTGACCGTCAGGCCATCGTGGATGGGGCAATGTTCGGCTATGGCACGCCCATCGGCACCCATTTTGCCCCGCATCACCCGGCTTATGTCGATCTGACCGGCAACTCGACCTACGATCCCGATAAAGCCAAGACCCTGCTGGCCGAAGCAGGCTTTCCCGATGGCTTTGAAACCACTCTGCATCTGCCGCCGCCGTCCTATGCCCGTCGCGGGGGTGAGATCATCGCAGCGCAGTTGGCCGAGGTTGGTATCAAAGCCGAAATCACCAATGTCGAATGGGCGCAGTGGCTGGAAACCGTGTTCCGGGGCAAGAATTTTGGCCTGACCATCGTCAGCCACACAGAACCCATGGACATCGGCATCTATGCTCGACCTGAATACTATTTCCAGTATGACAACCCTGCGTTCCAAGAGCTGATGACCACTTTGAACTCAACCACCGACCCGGATGAACGAACCAAGCTATTGGGTCAGGCGCAGACTATGATCTCAGAAGATTATGTGAACGGCTATCTGTTCCAATTGGCTGCGTTGAGCGTCGCCAAAGCAGGTGTTCAGGGGCTATGGGTCAATGCTCCAACAGCTGCGAACGATCTGACAGCTGTAAGCTGGGCCGAGTAATCTCTACAAACCTACCGGGCCTGCTGTCAGGCCCGGTCTTACTTTTAGTTTCTTAGATTCGATCAACATGAACCTCTTACGTATTCTCAGGCCCTTGGGCTTACTGACATGTTTCATGATGACGCTGTTTCTGACTGCACCGACAAGTTCGGCGCAGGGTTTGTTCCACTCGGAAATGGACAACCTTGTTGGAACGCCAGATAATCCCTTGGAAGTTGGGATCGGCATTCACATCGATCAGATCTCGTTTGTTGATCAGAAATCGGAAAACTTCGGAGCTGTGGTAACAATTCGCGCCAGCTGGCTTGACCCCGCACTTTCCTTTAACCGAAACGACATCGGGCGAGACGTTCGCATCGTCAAGCCCGAAGCCTTTGTGCAACACGCTTCTGAACGATCAACGATTGTCCCTGCATTTGTCATTCAGAACCAGCAATCCAATCGCTGGATTCACCAATCTGTCGTTGCGATTCACCACTCTGGTCAAGTGACTTACCTCGAAAAATCGTCTTTGACCCTGCAGGCGCCCTATTTCAACTTCAAGAAGTACCCGTTCGATCATCAACAGTTCTTTTTCGAAATCGTCTCGGTCTACCCGTCAGATGTGGTCAAATACAAAGTTCTAGAAGAACACTCTGGCTTGGGAAACCTCCTCGGTGAAGAAGAGTGGATTCTCGAAAAGGCCCACATGCAGTTGAGCACCACAACCGGATTGTCCGGTCTTGAAAGCGCCAAAGCGGCGCTGGCATTCGAAGGGCGCAGGCACGTCATGTACTACGCCATTCGGATTTTCCTTCCGATGCTGGTGCTGGTGGCGTGTAGCTGGGCCCTGTTCTTTTTGGACGAGTACCGCAAGAGGATAGAGATTGCTGGAGCAAACCTGCTGGTTTTTGTCGCATTCAACTGGGCGATCTCGGATGACCTGCCCAAGCTGGGATATCTGACCTTCCTGGACTTCATTCTGCAGTGGATGTTCGTGATGACTGGCGCAATTATCATTTTCAACGTGATGTTAAGGCGTCTCAAAGCTTCTGGTCGAGAACACGTCGCCAGAAAACTCGACAACTACGCGATCAAATGGATCTACCCTCTGGGGTATGCTGCCATCGTCGGATTTGCCATCACGAACTATCTAGTCGTGAGCTGAGTTTGCACTGATGTTGCGCTATACGCTCAAACGCCTGATGTCTTTGATCATCAGCCTCGCAGTGGCCTCGCTGGTGATATTTGCCGTCATCGAAGTGGCGCCAGGAGATACCGCATCGTTTATGCTTGGTGTAAACGCACAACCGGATACGTTGGCCGCTTTGCGCGCGGAATTGGGTTTGGATGTACCCAAAACTCAACGCTACCTTTCTTGGGTCGGAGGGATGCTAACCGGGGATTTCGGCACATCCTATACCTATCGTACACCGGTGTCGCAGATGATCGCGGACCGGATGTGGGTGTCACTGCCTTTGGCCCTCTACGCGCTGACGCTATCCACGTTGATCGCCTTTCCTGCTGGGATTTATGCCGCATCACGACGAGGCAAACCCGGTGATGTCGCCGTAATGGGGGCTACCCAATTGGGCGTTGCTGTTCCCAATTTCTGGTTTGCGATGATGCTGGTCCTGGTCTTCGCAATCAATCTGCGCTGGTTCAATGCTGGTGGTTTTGCTGGATGGGACAAAGGTTTCGGAGCCGGGATTCGTTCCCTGACGTTGCCCGCCATCGCGTTGGCTTTGCCACAGGCCGCAATTCTGGCCCGCGTCATGCGTTCTGCGCTACTCGATATTCTGGGAGAGGATTTCATGCGAACCGCCCGAGCCAAAGGGCTCAGCCGTCGACAAGCGCTTTGGCGGCATGGGGTGCGCAATGCAATGATCCCGGTTCTGACAATTATTGGCCTGCAATTTTCTTTTCTGCTGGCCGGTTCAATTATCATTGAGCAAGTATTCTATCTTCCTGGTCTTGGACGGTTGGTCTTTCAGGCGATCTCTTCCCGCGATCTGATCGTTGTCGAATCCGTTGTGATGTTGCTGGTTTTTGCGGTTATCACGGTCAATTTCATTGTTGATCTTGCATACGCCGCCGTTGATCCCCGCCTCAGGAGCAGGACATGACCTATCAACCCACCCTACCGAGTTGCCGCATCACCGGTTCTTGCCGTGGCGCCCATTCACCCTTGCCATCATCAACCCGGGGGAACAGATGAATCGCAATCTGGTTCTGGGAGCAACGTTGTCGTCATTGGTGATCCTGGCAGCCACCGTGTCATTCATCTGGACGCCCTACGACCACGCAGCGATTAACATAACCGAAAAATTGCAACCACCGACCACCGCGCATTGGTTGGGAACCGATCACTTTGGTCGCGACATGCTTGCAATGATCATGGTTGGAGCCCGCACATCTATAGCCGTGGCTCTAATCGCCGTAGGCATCGGGATGGCCATTGGCGTTCCCTTAGGCCTGACCGCCGCCGCCAGAAAGGGGTCTTGGCTGGACGAGGTGATCATGCGCGGCAATGATCTGGTTTTTGCTTTTCCTTCGCTGGTGATCGCCATTCTGATCACGGCGATTTTCGGAGCAGGCGCTGTGAATGCCATCATCGCCATTGGTATTTTCAACATACCCGTCTTTGCCCGCATTACCCGTGGTGCCGCCCTGAGCCTATGGGAGCGCGAATTCATCATGGCAGCCCGTGTAGCTGGCAAAGGAGCCGCGCGCATATCGGCAGAACATATTTTGCCAAATGTAGCCAACCTGCTGATCGTACAGGGCACTATTCAGTTCAGCCTGGGAATTCTTGCAGAGGCAGGATTGAGCTATGTCGGGTTGGGAGCACAGCCACCTACCCCCAGCTGGGGCCGCATGCTGGCTGATGCACAAACCATGGTCAGCTTTGCCCCTCATCTGGCTTTGATACCGGGTTTTGCCATCATCATCACGGTTCTGGGTTTGAATTTAATGGGAGACGGGCTGCGCGATTGGCTTGATCCTCGCATCCGGGTGGCACGTTCATGAGTTTGTTGGACATTAAAGATCTGTCATTGTCGATCAACGCAACCAACATTCTAAAGGGCGTCAATCTGTCGATAGAGCCCGGTGAGATCGTGGCCGTTACCGGGGAAAGTGGCTCGGGCAAGTCACTTACTGCGCTTGCAGTCATGCAATTGCTGCCAGAAGCAGCACAGACATTGGGTTCGATTTCACTTGACGAACAGAACCTTCCCGAGATGTCCGAAGCGTCCCTCTGTGGCCTCCGGGGCAAGTCTATCGGAATGGTTTTTCAAGAGCCTATGACCGCACTGAATCCGGTGAAAACCATCGGTGATCAAGTGATGGAGACCATTCTGATCCACAAGGCAATGCCCGCCGAACAAGCTAAGGAAAGGGCAAAAGAGGTTTTAACACGCGTGGGCTTACCGCCAACCACGTTCCCATTGTCCCGCTTCCCACACGAATTGTCAGGTGGCCAGAGACAACGTGTAGTCATTGCAATGGCGATCGCACTTCGCCCACGTTTACTGATCGCGGACGAACCGACAACAGCTCTGGATGTAACAACTCAGGCTCAAATCCTTGACCTGCTAAAGGGTCTGGTAACGGAATACGGTATGGGACTGCTGATGATCACGCATGATTTGGCGGTTGTCGCTGATTTGGCAGACCGCATCGTTGTCATGCGTCACGGTGAAGTGGTTGAAACCGGTCACACCCGGCATTTGCTACAGAACATGCAACACCCTTATACTCGCATGTTGTTTCAGGCTTCGAACCATCAGGTGTCACTGCCCGCAGTGAAGGGTTCTAAACCATTGCTGGTCGTATCGGACGTTGTTCGGGATTATCGTAAGCCAAAAAACCGTTTGTTCGCCAAACCCGAATATCATCGGGCTGTAGACGGCGTCAGCTTTGCGCTCAATCAAGGCGAGCGTCTTGGATTAGTTGGTGAGTCGGGATGTGGAAAATCGACACTAACTCGGGCAATTTTGGGCCTTGAAGAAGTACAACAGGGCTCGATTCTACTGAATGGGAACCCGGTATTTTCCGGTCATGCGCCAAATTTGGATGTACGGCGCAAGATGCAGGTCGTCTTTCAAGACCCCTTTGGCAGCTTCAACCCACGTCACAAAGTTGAACGACTGATCACGGAACCGTTTCACCTTCTGGAAACGCCTCTAACGGTCTCTGAACGCCGTGATCGCATCGCCGAGATGTTGACCGCGGTGGGTCTGTCGCCAGATGATTCCGGGAAATACATTCACGAGTTTTCTGGCGGGCAACGACAGCGCATCGCGATTGCGCGCGCTCTGATCATCAAGCCAGAATTGATCCTGTTTGACGAAGCCGTTTCCGCCCTAGATGTATCCGTCCGAGCGCAGATCCTGGATCTTCTGGCTGAGTTGTGCAGCGCTTATAAGCTAACCTACCTGTTTATCAGCCATGATCTCAGCGTTGTGCGCACGATTACGGATCGGGTCATGGTCATGAAAGCCGGAAAGATTGTAGAACAAGGTGAGACAGAAGAGGTGTTCTCGAATCCTCAACATACCTACACTCAGGCGTTGATTGCCGCAGCGCCCCGGCTTCCTTCAATCGCAAGGACCGTGGGTTGAGCATCCACCGTTTCAAACGAATTTGACTTATCACGAGGGTCTAGCATGTCTTTGAATTTATGGTTCGATCCAACCTTGTGCCTGATTGGTGGCGAATGGCGTGCTCCGGCGTCGGGTAACACGTTGCCCTTGATCAACCCGTCAGATGGGTCTGAAATCTGCCGGATCGCACGCGGGGGACCGCAGGACATCGACGCAGCCGTACAATCAGCAGAACAGGCCCTATCAGAAGATTGGGGCAAAATGCCCGCCTTTGAGAAAGGTCGTGTCCTGACCCGGTTAGGGCAACTTGTACTGGATCATGTCGATGCACTGGCAGCGATCGAGGCTGCAGATGTCGGCAAACCATTAACCCAGGCTCGCGCGGATGCCATCGCCTTGGCTCGGTACTGCGAATTCTATGGTGGTGCTGCAGACAAGATCCACGGCGATACCATTCCCTACCTTGACGGATACACTGTTTATACCCTGCGAGAACCCCATGGAGTTACCGGACACATCGTGCCGTGGAACTACCCAATGCAAATCATCGGCCGCTCGGTTGGCGCAGCCTTGGCCATGGGAAACGCTGCAGTTTTAAAACCCGCCGAAGAAGCCTGCCTTACCGCATTGGCCTTTGCCGATTTAGCGGTCAAAGCCGGATTACCCGCCGGGGCCTTGAACGTGGTTCCCGGTGTCGGTGCCGAAGCAGGTGCAGCACTTTCTGCTCATCCGGGGGTACATCACATCTCGTTCACCGGTTCCGTCGCGACAGGAGCTCTGGTTCAGCAAGCCGCTGGCCGGAATGTGGTGCCTGTTACTTTGGAATTGGGTGGAAAATCGCCTCAGCTGGTGTTTGATGATGCTGATTTAGAGACTGCTTTGCCGTTTCTGGTAAATGCAGGAATTCAAAATGCAGGTCAAACCTGCTCGGCGTCGTCTCGCATTCTGGTCCAGCGCAAGGTCTATGAAACGGTCAAATCAGCGATGATCAATGCGTATGAGGAACTTACCGTTGGACCGGCAAAGGATGATTTGAGGGTTGGGCCGCTAATCTCTGCCCGGCAAAAAGAAATCGTTTCCGAATTTCTTGAAAAGGGTGCGGATCTTACACGTGCTGCGCAAGGAAAAATCGCGGATCACGCCCCTTCGACAGGTGCTTATGTCAGGCCGACCCTATTTGCCGACGTCCCTGCTGATCATCCATTGGCCCGGGACGAGATTTTTGGCCCTGTACAGGTTCTGATCCCTTTCGACTCTGAGGAAGAGGCAATTCAGATCGCCAATTCCACAGACTATGGCCTTGTTGCCAGCATCTGGACAAAAGATGGTGCGCGTCAGATGAGATTGGTCAAGCAACTGCGCGCAGGGCAGGTATTTATCAACAACTATGGCGCAGGCGGGGGTGTCGAGCTTCCGTTTGGTGGTGTCGGGAAATCAGGACACGGGCGAGAGAAGGGCTTTGAAGCCCTCTATGGGTTCTCTCAACTAAAAACTGTCGCAGCGTTCCATGGGTGAACATGCGGCGGCGGCGGCGGGCTCATCGCAAGGCCACAAGGACAATCTGATCTTTGCCATCCTGCTGTCGTTGCTGGCGTTGACGTTGTTCGACATCATGGGTCTGATAATCAAATATCTGTCGCCTCGGTACTCTGCGGCAGAACTATCAGCGTATCGAAATTTCTTCGGAATTTTTCCCAGTATTATTGCTCTTTGGTCATCGGCCAGTTGGCATCGCAGCGGGCGACCCTGGAAAATGCGACAGTGGAAACTGGGTCTAATGCGAGGGGTATTTGTCACATTTGCCCAGTTCTGTTTCTACTATTCGCTGGGGGTGATGGCTTTTGCGACCGCTACTACCATTTCTTATTCCAACGCGATTTTCATGACGGCCTTAGCCGTGCCCTTGTTGGGTGAAAAAGTGGGAATGGTCCGATGGTTCGCCGTATTGTTGGGCTTTATTGGGGTGATCATGGTCATGAACCCAACGGATGACGGCTTTGGAATGGATGCAATGGCACCTCTGGCAGCTGCGTTCATGTACGCGTTGACTGGTGTCACGGCACGCAAGATGGACCCTGATGTTCCCTCTCCTTTGATAAATCTCTACTCCGTTGTCGCCGCCCTGTTCGGGGCCTTTGGTTTGGCTATGTTTGCTGGTGGCTTCTCGCCAATCGCCTCGAGCCAGGATCTTCTTTGGATTGTCGCGATGGGGATGTTCGGTGGTACAGCTGTGCTGTGTCTTGTCGTTTCATACCGGATGACGGAGCAAAGCAATCTTGCCCCATTTAGTTACTTTGGCATCCCGATCGCGTTTGTCGCGGGCTGGCTGGTGTTTGACGAAGCGCCATGGAAGGATCTGTTCCCCGGCTCGATCCTGATCATTGCCGGAGGGTTACTGGTGATCTGGCGTGAGCAGAGACTACGCAGGCGAGCGGTTCAGACCAAAACCTCATAGGATTGCTGTTTTCCCACGCCAAACACGCGTTTGTATCTTTCGATCTCGTCCTCAGGACCCATGGCTTTCTCTGGATTGTCCGAAAGCTTGACCGTTGGTCGACCGTTCGCCGACACAGCTTTACAAACCAACGAGAACGGCGCCAGCCCATCATCAGGTACGAGTTTGCGGAAGTCATTGGTCAGAAGCGTGCCCCAACCAAACGAAACATTGACCCGATCTGCAAACTGCTGGTGCAGTTCCGCGATCTTGTCCACGTCCAGACCGTCTGAGAAAATTACGCGTTTTTGTTTCGGGTCTTCGCCACGTGAAGTCCACCAATCGATCGCAATTTCCGCACCTGAGGCAGGATCGCCACTGTCGATGCGAATTCCCGTCCAACCTGCCAACCAATCCGGTGCGCTGTCGAGAAATCCCTTTGTTCCGTATGTGTCCGGCAGAATAATCCGCAAGTTACCATCATGTTCTTCGTGCCAATCGCTGAGAACGTCATAAGGGGCTTTCGCCAGAGCCTGATCGCCTGCCGCCAAAGCTGAATAGACCATTGGCAATTCATGAGCATTGGTGCCAATCGCTTCGACTTCGCGACGCATGGCAATCAAACAGTTGGAAGTGCCAGTAAAGCTGCTGCCCAGACCCTCCATCATCGCTTGGACGCACCAATCCTGCCACAGGAAACTATGGCGACGGCGGGTGCCAAAGTCCGCGATACTCAGGCCATCAATGCCTCGCAAGCTTTCGATTTTTTCCCACACTCGCGTCATTGCACGGGCGTAGAGGACTTGTAGTTCGAAACGCCGCATTTCGTTTATCACGGCGCGGGACCTTAGCTCCATCAGAACGGCCAGAGCGGGAATCTCCCACAACATGACTTCGTGCCATTTTCCCTCGAACGTCAGTTCGTACTGGTTACCCTTCCGCTCCAGGTGATAGGGCGGCAGTTGCAGTCCCTCAAACCACTCCATGAAATCGGGGCGGAACATCTGCCGCTTTCCGTAAAAAGTGTTGCCACGCAGCCAGGTACTTTCCCCACGGCTTAGCCGGAGCGACCGGATGTGGTCCAACTGTTCACGAAGCTCCCCTTCGTCGATCAAATCTGCCAAAGGAATTTGTGTCGAGCGATTAATAAGTGAGAACGTGACATCCGTTTCAGGTCGATTGCGAAACACCGACTGGCACATCAGCAGTTTATAGAAATCAGTGTCGATCAATGAACGGACGATCGGATCGATCTTCCATTTGTGATTATAAACGCGTGTAGCGATATCCACGGGCAACCCTCGTCGTATTGACTCAGATATGGATACGCCACGTTAGTCGCCGACGCAATTTGATTGCTCAGCATCTTGATCCACACTCAGTTGAGCAATCATGCAGTCGATCAAATCTGCACGTCGAACGGGTTTGCTGAGGAAGTCGTTCATGCCTGCCTTGCGGCAGGCTGCCTTGTCCGTGTCGAAGGCGTTTGCAGTCAATGCCACGATCGCTGGCTGCTGCCCGTCCATTTCCCGAATGCGTTCTGTCGCCTCGATCCCCCCCATAACCGGCATCGACATATCCATGAAGATCAGGTCAGGACACTGGTCAGAAACTTGATCGACCGCTTGCTGACCATCAAACGCAAACTTCAATTCAATCG
Organism: Falsiruegeria sp. JB4-1; assembly: GCF_055693495.1. Classification (NCBI taxonomy): domain Bacteria; kingdom Pseudomonadati; phylum Pseudomonadota; class Alphaproteobacteria; order Rhodobacterales; family Roseobacteraceae; genus Falsiruegeria; species Falsiruegeria sp. JB4-1. The sequence goes on along the minus strand of NZ_JBVFTZ010000001.1, from coordinate 236,620 downwards.
GGACATCGACCAGGAACTTCTCCATGAGCAGTCGATTGATTTTGTTGTCCTCGGCCACCAGGACAGTTTTTCCTTCCAAAACCTCCATCTTATTGCGTAGGTGCTGTTCCGTTTTCGAAGGCCCCGAGTCTTCTTCGACATCGGGTCCCACCGGTAACTCCACTGCGAAACATGATCCCTCGCCAACGGTTGATTCCACGCGAATTTCGCCACCCATCATTTGTATGAGTTCCTGAGAAATCGTCAGCCCCAGTCCCGTCCCACCGTATAGACGCGTGGTCGCCGCGTCGGCCTGTGAAAATCGTTCGAAAATTTGTTGGGCTTTTTCTGCCGGTATCCCAATACCGGTATCTGTAACCTCGACCGAGAGCATGTGACCCTCACCCCATCGATTGGCAGCAAGCGATACGGTTACCCCCGTCTCGGTGAACTTGATTGCATTTCCAATCAGGTTGATCAGGATTTGTCGCATGCGGCCGTCGTCGGCGTGCACAATGTTCGGAATGTCTCCCTCGATGATAAGGCGCAGATCCAGCCCTTTCTCCCGTGCCTGAGGTTGAAGCAACCGGATCGTTTCTTCGAAACATTGCAGAAGATCAAAGTCCACATAGCTCAACGCCATTTTCTGCGCGTCCAGCTTGGAGAGATCCAGAATGTCATTGATAATTGTCAGCAACGCTCGGGCTGAACTCCGGATTGTTTCCGTGTATTGCTGTTGCTCGGCATTCAGGCGTGTCTCTAACAGCAGATCGGTCATCCCGATCACACCATTCATCGGGGTGCGAATCTCATGGCTCATCGTCGCCAAGAATTCAGCCTTGGCGCGTGCGCCCTCTACTGCAGCTTCCCGGGCAGCAGACATCTCACGAGCATGGGATTTGGCTAAGGTTATATCTCGCTCAACGGCCACGGCCACTTCAACCTGACCGTCATCATCCAGCACTGGTACAAGGTTTGTCTCGACCCAAATCGACTGGCCACCCTTTGTCACATTCAGAACTTCGCCGCGGAAAGGTTTTCCGTCCAAAATCGCGTCTTGGATGTTTCTTACTGTGTCGGGGTCGGTATCCGGACCATTCAACAAGTCACCCGGTCTACATCCTATGGCTTCGTCATAAGAGTAGCCTGTTATCCGCGAAAAGGCATTGTTAACCCAAACAATCTTGCCTGTTGGACCGGATACGATAACGCTGTCGTTCGCATTTCGGGCAACAAGAGACAGTTGCTCGGCTTCCTTTTGGCTTTTTGTCAAGTCGCGCCCCTGCTTGGTCAACTCGAATGTGGATCGCTTGTGCCTGTGGAATCCCCTCACAATAAACTGAAGAAAGAGCATCACCATATAAGCCAGCATCGCAGCACCGACCGAATTCATAAGCAGGACCGAACTGTATCCCTGGACGGTGACAGCATCATAGGCGAACAGACCAATAGCGGTCATAGCGTATACCATTAGCCGCGCGGTGGCCGCCGGACGATGAAATGGTAAAACAAGACCCGCATTAATTGCTGCGCCCGCCAAAAATGCCACCGAAAACAACGGCGAAACTCCAGTTACCGGACCCAGCCAAGCCATCATGACGCAAACGGAAATTGTCGCTGCCTGAATGGCAGCAGTAGCGGTGCTCAATGCACGAACCCTTTGAAAGGCTTCCCCACTTGCGATCAAACGTTCAGCGCGCCGCAAATATAGGCAATCTAACGCTTCCCCCGACAACGCAAGGCTGATTGCAAGAACCCCCTGAGCCGGGCTGTTCAGAGTGCCCAGAACAATGCCACCAATCACCGTCAGAATTTGACGTGCGGAAAAGTTCGCAACACGCCCCCGCGCATAGCGGATCATCAGCCCCCTGCGGCTGTATTGTCGTTCATACGCGTCCAGTCGGCCGACGTCCGACGAGGAATTTTCAGGCATGATCCGCCCTTGGAACAATGATCACCATTGTTCAATTGGTAACGGATCGTCAGTTAAGAAATTGCAACCAGCGCTTCAGACCAGCGTCACTCCAGCGTCGCGCATTGCCATTTCTGCCGCTGCGAGTGAGCCATTCATGTCGATGGCACGACAATGGGTGCGATCAACTGTGACATCAAATCCCAGGCCTGCTGCGTCGACGGCCGAAAAATTAACGCAAAAATCCAATGCCAACCCCACCAACGTCAGTTTGGAAATTCCACGGGTCCGCAGATACCCTTCCAGTCCTGTCGGCGTCGACCGATCATTTTCGAAAAAGGCCGAATAGCTATCTATCTCACGCCGAAAACCTTTGCGAATGATCAGGTCACCCATGGTGTCTAAGTCCTTGTGAAACAAGGCGCCTTGCGAACCCTGAATACAGTGGTCGGGCCATAGAACCTGCGCTCCGTACGGCATCTCGACGACATCAAAAGGTATGCGTCCCCCATGGGAATTGGCGAACGAGGAATGCCCTGCCGGATGCCAATCCTGTGTCAGGATCACGGCATCAAAATCCGGGATGAGCGCGTTGATACCGGGTACGATCTCATCCCCTCCTGCGACGGCCAGCGCACCACCGGGACAGAAGTCATTTTGGACATCAATGATGATCAGCGCGTTTCCCATAGGCATCCTCCTGTTGCGGATGCTCAAGGTGTAACCTGCCATCCGGGCTTTGCAAACGGCCTCCAGCCTTTGTTTCGCGAAATAACATGCCTACAATTTACACATTTCATCCTTGAAAATAGGGCGCTGCGGCCCCTTGCACCCAATGGAACATGGATTTATGGCCCAGGATATGTACACGATTGCCGCTCTCTATCACTTCACCCGCTTCCCGGATCCCGCAGTCTTAAAACCTGCGTTGTTGGAGTTGTGCCACATCAATCAGGTCAAAGGCACTCTGCTGCTGGCACAGGAAGGGATCAATGGCACTATCGCCGGTCCACGTACTGGCATCGATGCCGTGTTAACTCACATCCGGAGCCTGCCAGGTTGTTCGGATCTGGAGTGGAAAGAGGCGACAAGCGATCACCCCCCGTTCGGTAAGATGAAAGTACGCTTGAAGAAAGAGATCGTGACAATGGGCCAGCCGGACGTGGATCCGGTCGCTCGTGTCGGTCACTATGTCGAGCCTGAAGAATGGAATGACCTGGTCCGATCCGACGACGTCGTCGTGATCGATACACGCAACGACTATGAGGTCGAGATCGGTACATTTGAAGGCGCAATAGACCCTAAGACGACTAGTTTCGGGGAATTTCCTGCCTGGTGGGAAGAGAACAAGGATCGCTTTCACAATAAACGCGTAGCCATGTTTTGCACGGGTGGCATCCGCTGCGAAAAGTCGACCAATTTTCTGTTGGGGCAGGGGGTCGAAGACGTCTATCACCTAAAAGGAGGTATTCTTCGCTACCTCGAGGAAATGCCTTCAGACAATAGCACTTGGCAAGGCGAATGCTTTGTGTTCGACAATCGCGTTTCGGTCGGCCACGGGTTGGTAGAGGGACCACACACTCTTTGCCATGGCTGTCGGCGGCCACTTTTGCCCAAGGATATGGAACGTCCGGAATACGAAACCGGAGTGTCCTGCCACAGGTGCGTGACCGAAACGACCGAGGCGGACAAGGCACGCTTTCGCGAACGTCAAAAGCAGATTGCTCTATCCAGGAAGCGAGGCGAAGAGCATCTTGGAAGCGAACCGATACCCAAGTGAACTCCTTATCTTGTTTGCCAAATTTTGTGACACGGCTAGGCTGTGAACCAATTTCAGCTGACAGAGACAGGATCGATGACGCAACAGGAAATGAACTTGGAATGGTGGCGTCCGACCTTGATTGGATCGGCAGCATTGGTCGTTGTTAGTACTGCGGCCTTCTATGCCCTGACGCATTTGAACGAAGATACAGCAGGCAACACTATCGGATCTTGGGCCACCTTCGGGCTCACGGTTTGGATGATCTGTCAGATCTGGATCTACGCGACCCGAATTTCGTCCCCTCATCATCAACTGTTGCTGATGGGTGTCTCGTTTATTCAGGTTGTGCCTTTCCTATTTGCAGCGGTGTATGGATCTTTTGGGTACTTCGATCTTTGCATCGTCGGGGCAAAAACCGCGATGGATGTGTTATACTTTTCCTACGTTACATTCACGACTGTTGGGTTCGGCGATTTGCGACCTGTCGGAACATGCCGCGGCTTAGCAGTAGCTGAAGCCATAACTGGCTACATCTTGTTGGGTTTGTTTGTTGCCGCTGCCGTTGGCGTCTACTCTCATCGCGCGCAAAAACGGTTCAACTTCGATTGATTTTCACCAGATGATTGTCCCACGCCAGATTTGACTGGCTAAGTCGCGTTGCAGATTGCCCTACGTCGAAGAAAGCCCCGTTTCCCGTGGACGCCCGCAACGCTCCCTGCGAAACACCCAATCCGCAAACGTCCGGCATCGATTGATCATGATCCACCTGGACAGTTGCGACATCACCTGTTTGAACAATTCCACCACGGGGCGAGGACACCGCGATGCGTGAACCATTAGCATAGAAAGTGACGCTGCCGCCGTAGCCATGCATTGCGCGGTTCTGGGATTGCGTGGTTGCTAACAGCCTTGGTTCGGTGCCCCGTTTGTGCAGACCGACAACCGAAGGGCTGCGAGATCGGTCACCTTGCCACTGAGTGGCAAACCCAACCAAGCCGTCTTTGCGTACATCCAGATGCCTGATGGAGTTCATGTGAAAGTCTGTCGAAAGTTCCGCTTTTTCAATGATATCGCCATCAAGCGACAGATAAGTCAGGTTCGGTTTCATAAACGGCAAGTTCAGTTTGGCCCGCCCGCTATCAGGATGGGTTTCAATACCGCCATTGGCTACGACCAGAACGTCCTGATCTGGCACCAGTAAAATGTCGTGCGGGCCGATTCCCCCGAAGGGAACTCTCCCACTCTTCTAAAGGTGCCCGTGTCCCATACACCGACAATCCCGCGCGCACCTTCAAAGTCGTTTTCGGTGGTATACAGAAACCGCCCGTCAGCAGAATAGGTGCCGTGCCCATAAAAATGCCGCCCCTGAGGGGCTGTCAGCCGCGCAAGAATCGCGCCTGTCAGGCAATTTAAAGCAATCGCAAATCGGCCCGGTCTTCGTGCAAATGCCATCGCCTCGGCCCTTTCAGGGTGCGCCGCGGCGGCGTGGCCTCGATCTGGGATTGGAATCTGAAAAACCGGATCACCATTGCCTGTGATGCCAAATAGAACGTAAGCACCATCGTTCGTGCGCGCAGCGGATAGAAACACGGGTTTGCCCACAGCTGCCCAGCTGGGTTGATGCAGTATTCCAGCCGCCGCCAACCCGGTCAAAAACCCGCGTCGCGTCGCCATGTCAGTCCCCGTCCAGTGAATTGAAACCAGCAGATACCCCTAAGGCAGGTCCTAAGAACTGTGTCACTGTCGAGCGCACATCAGAAACTGATTGCTGCAATGCCTCTACCCGGATGCGCCCAGACGGCGTCGCCACTTTTGAGAAGGTGGGATCATCTAGCATTTTCGACTTTTTGATCGCCGCTGCAAAGCTTGCGTCCAATTCAGACTCTATTTCTGGCTTTCCTACGGCAAGCTTCCCAGCCAGCTCGTGCAATTCAACGAGAGACATCTGCAAATGCCGCAGCGATCGGTTGGAACGGCGCGCTTCGGCCCGATTGGGACGCGGCTTGTCAAAAGTCCCCAAGGGTCGCCCCAAGCGCATATCATCATTTATCTGCAGCCCTGTTGTGAGCGCTTTGTAGAATTCCTGCAGCACTTCATCAGTGTTTTGGTATAAACCTCCCGATCGCGGTTCACGCATCTGATCCGCGTATCCGTCACGCCAATCCGAATTGATGTCCTGTGCAGTTCTCGCGATATCTGTTGCGATGGCCTGAACCAATCGACACCTATAGGTTTCAGATCCTGTTTCGCGAATGCGGTCATCATACAACAAATATTCCAGCGCATAGAAACCTTTGCCAGCGATCGATACGGATGCGAACGCCTTGGGATCGTCGACTACAGAATCTTCTTCATTGATCAGTGACATAAGCGTTCTGGGTGTACTGCTGCGGCTATCCGGCCAGAACGCCAGTGCAAATCCGCGATTGTCTGTTTCAGTTGGCCCAAACCGTAAATGACTAACTTGAATCCAAGCATCAAAGGCATTCGAAAAAGCCTCGCGCAATTGCTCTGAATTCGCGTCACACTCCTGGTCGGAAACTTCGGCCAGAATAGAGCTGGTGACAGCCAATTCACTGAAGCCCGGCAACACATGATTGTCCAAAACCTCGTCAGTCGGTTTGGCCCAACTTGCGGCCGCCGTTACTCCCAAAACAGAAACAAGGGCGCAAATTTTCAACATCAAAGGCTCTCCAAAAAGCGGATAAGGGCATCACGGTCAGGTTTTGGCATGGCTACTACAGCATCACGTTGTGACTGAGCCTCTCCCCCATGCCAAAGGATGGCTTCCAGCAGCGACCTTGCGCGCCCGTCATGGAGAAACTGCGTGTGGCCGCTCACTTGCCGTGTAAGTCCAATTCCCCACAAAGGGGGCGTTCGCCATTCAGAACCGGTCGCCCGTGCCTCGGGCCGTCCATCAGCCAATCCAGGCCCCATGTCGTGCAACAGCAAGTCAGAATAGGGCCAGATCAACTGAAAGCTCTGTTCCGGTTGGCCCTGTAGGCGATGGGTCACAAACTTGGGTGTGTGACAGGCAATGCAACCTGTTTCGTAAAACACCTTTTTGCCACGCAAGGTTTTTGGTGAACCTTCGCCTCGGCGAGATGGCACAGCCAAATTGCGGCTATAGAACGTAACAAGGTTCATTGCCTCGTCATCAACTTCGAATTCACGGACATCATTATCGCCGTGCGGTGCGTTGCGGCATGCGTTCTGCATTACCGTGCACTCGCCCCATGGGTCAGGAAACAGCGACGTCGAAATTCCTATGTCACCCGAGAAGGCTGCCGCAGATTGCTCATTAACTGTTGGAGATCCAGCTTTGAGGCCAAATCGACCCAACATCGGCTTGTTGAATTCAACAGACCACACAATGTTGGCACGTCCGGAAATGCCGTCACCATCTGCGTCGTCTTCGTCTGCATTCTCCAGAATGTCCTGTGTGGGTATGGCTTCAAGCAGACCAAGGCCAATCATCTGCGGTGCCACCCGGGGGCTGAGCATGGCCATTTGGTGCAACGGACCGTACCCAAGATCGGTTGCCTGATACTCTGGCCGTCGCAATGAAACGACTTCGCCACCCGACAATTCGACCGGAACCTCAGTATAAGTCACGTCCAATCGGTATTCAGACGAGTGGCCCGGCAGTGAGGAGTCCTGAAGTTGCCAACCATAAACGGGGTCAGGTTGCGTGGCGATGTAATCCTCAATCTCAAGCGGAGCGGCGCCACCTGGAATCGAGATGCGCAAAAACATTGAAACGGCGTTGTCTTCCGGTCCGTTTGGTGGATGGCCGCGACCATCCTTGACATGGCAACGTTGGCACGACCGGGCGTTGTACAATGGACCAAGCCCATCGGACGCCAAGGTAGAAGAGGGCGAGGAAACCCAGAGTTTCTTGAACAGCCCATTTCCCAAGCGGAAATCCAGTTCTCGTTCAAAGCTCATGTTGCCCGAGGGTTGTGAAAACGCATCTGCATCCGCTCTCGCAGAGACAGACGCAGCGCCACCTGACAAAGCCTCATGAGGCTCAGCTGCAGAAAAATCTCGCACTGGCGTCGTTACCGCCTGAATGCGTTGCCAGTCGATTTCCGTTCTGGGAGTTTTTGAAAGATGCGGATCGTCCAGCGACCCGGCGAAACATGGAGTCGCCACCAGAGTGGCAACTCCGACAAGCGATTTACTCGCCTTCGTCCATTTTTGCAGCGTTGAGCAGCGCATAGTTTTCAGCACCGATCCGATCATAAAGATCCAGCTGGGTTTCGAGGAAATCAATATGGCTCTCTTCGTCCTTGAGCAAACCTTCGAACAGCGACATCGAAACGTAGTCACCTGCTTCGCGGCAATAATCGCGGGCCTCGGCATACAGTGCACGCGCGTCGATTTCAGCAGCCAGATCACATTCCAAAGTTTCTCGCGGGTTTTGGCCAATGCGCAGCGGGTCCAGTTTTTGTAGGTTGGGGTGACCTTCAAGAAAAATGATCCGTTCAATCAGACTGTCCGCGTGCTCCATCTCTTCGATGGATTCCTCGCGGCTTTTCTTAGCCATATGGGCCAGACCCCAGTCTTCTTGCAAACGATAGTGAAGCCAATACTGGCTGACCGCCGTTAGCTCGTGCCGCAGGGATCTATTGAGATACTCGATAACCTTTGCGTCGCCCTTCATGACTACTCTCCTGTGTTGTTGCGACGCGCAAACGCCGCAATTGCATTGGTACTTCGAGGTTAACGTTGGATCGCATGGTGTCGAGGAAAAGCGGCATGCATCCGCCACAATCCGCCGTCTTACCAAGGGCATGGTAGATCTTGCCCGGTGTAATGATCGCTTCGGGATCAGATGCACGCATCCAGTCGATGGCAGATTGGATTTCATGATCCGAGATGTTGGTGCAGTGACAGACGATCATGTTTTGTAGTCCGTAGCGAAGGTTTCTTATCCAAGTGTAATAGTCGGGTATTTCTGCACGAACCAGTCACAATTGGGGGCGCGAGTGTATTTTCGCAGTAAAACACTCAGGTAAAAGGAAACTTTTGCGGTTTGCACCCGCAAATCGAAAGATAAGCGGTATTTCACGCAACAGAACTGGGCAATTAGGGAATCACCAACGAACCAGCGCTACAAAAAAAACGGCGCCAGAGGCGCCGTTGATCCTTGTTCATCAGGGCTCTGATTTAATGGAAAACCGCATTCGGGTTGTCCAGCGAATCCGAGCCTTCGAAGTCGACGTTGTCGAGCTTCAAGATTGCGACGATACGCTGAATGCTGCGGGTCTGGTCGACCAGGCCGTTGACGCCGCCCATCACCAGAGCCTCACCCGCTGCGTTGCCGCGCTCCAACATCTGGTCATAGGCAAAGCCGCTTTCCGCCGCCGACTTGATCCGGCCCAGCGCCATCATGGTAGTGGCCAGCTTGACGCGCATTTCGGCGTCCAGATCGGCGTCCGCCGCAGCAACCAGATCCGCCAGCGCAGGACCCGAAACCAACTCGCCGTTCACACGGACATACTCACCCAAGTACACGTTCTGCACACCCAGACCATCGTAGTAGTGGCTGTTGTGGGTGTTGTCCGAAAAACAATCGTGCTCTTCTTCGGGGTCGTTCAGCATCAGGCCAAGGCGCATCCGCTCACCGGCCTGCTCGCCATAGGACAGGCTACCCATGCCGGTCAGGATTGTCACGATGCCCGCGTTGTCGTCTTCCAGAACCGCATTTCGCGCGTCTCCGCCATCGGCCCATTGCGCGGCCATCCATTCCAGATCGCTGACCAGCAGGTCGGTCGCCGCCTTGAGGTATTCACCTCGGCGGTCACAATTGCCGCCGGTGCAATCGTCGCTCGAGGCATAGTCGGTCCAAGGACGGTTGCCAGCGCCAATTCCGTGACCATTCAGGTCCTGACCCCAGAGCAAAAACTCGATGGCGTGATAGCCTGTCGCCACGTTCGCCTCGATCCCGTCTGCTTCGTGCAAGGTCTCGGACAGCAGTTCAGGCGTGATGTTTGCCGCATCAACGGTTTCACCTGAGAGTGTGAAGGACGAGTTCGCCACGACACTAAGCGCAGCGTATTCATTTTCGTCCGACGGGCCACCATAGCTGGCGTCAACATAGTCAATCAGGCCTTCGTCCAATGGCCAGGCATTCACTTTGCCTTCCCACTCGTCGACGATGGCGTTGCCAAAGCGGTAGACTTCGGTCTGCTGGTAGGGAACGCGCGATGCCAGCCATGCGTCTTTGGCGGCTTGCAGGTTTTCGGCAGAGGGGTTCGCGACCAACGCGTCGACGGCTGTCTGCAATCGCTGCGCAGTAATCAGGCTATCTTGATATTTGGCTTCGGCGATATTGGCATAATTGGTCAGAACGTCTGCTTTGTCAGCGGCCAGGGCTGCGGTTCCTATGGGCAGGCTGAGCGCAGTAGCCGCGAAGAAAAGGGATTTCATCGGATTGGGTCCTTGGTTGAATTGTAACCTGACGCCCTTTGCAGTGTTTTTGGTCGGGCGGGGTGGTTGCCAGTTAACTGACAAAATCACTCAGTTAAGTCAATCCTGAGTTTTTTGGTCAGCAAATGCACGCCATCGCTTTCCGCCACGGCAGGATTTACAGACCCCCCTTCTCGGGTTCCCTGTTTCCATGGGGAGAGTTCTAACTATCGTGGCTGGCCTTTTTGTCGGAGCCATTGTCGGCAGCGTGAGCGCCTTGATGGGTGCCGGATTATTGCCAGGGCCAGTGTCGCGCGCAAAGCCTGTTCAGATCGACGGATGGGAAAGCGATTGGACCATCGGGTCCGAGGCATCGGGACCATATCTGCGCGCATGGGTCGCCCGCTTTGGGTTGCTGGCACTCCGAAAATCCGAAGCCGTCTATTTCATTGCCGACACCGACAGTGATGGTAAACCGCTGTCGGATGGCTGCACATACCGGGTCAGCGGTGGCGAACTACCGGGGTTCTGGTGGTCGGTGACGCTCTATGATGCCGACGGATATCTGCCATCAAACCAAGGCGGACATCTGTCGTTTGATTCAACTGATGTAACGGATGGCAAAAGCTGGAGCTTTGATGTCGCCACGACCAAACCCTCTGATCCCGAACAAAGCTGGATCTCGAACGAGAACGCTGGAACATTCGACCTGACCCTGCGAATCTATGAACCGCATGATGACTTTCTGGGCGCTCCGACCGAGCGTTTGACGCCACCAATGGTGCAACGCCTGACCTGCAGGGGGGACGCTTGATGTCCGGGCGCGTACTCTTCTTGATCACAACGCTTGTGACTGCTGCGGCGGTGCATCTGTTCGTATTGCTCAACATCCCGACATTTGTCATGGACAGGGCCATCGACTTGCTGAAGGGCGAAGACAACGCCTTCAACCAATGGCTGCCGTCCGCACCCATCACACCAGAAAACCAGCCCGTTGTGCGCGCCTCTCCTGATCTGGCCTACACCGTTTGCCTGCTGGACTTGTCAAGTGGACCGGTCAAAGTGACCGCCGCGACCTGGCCTGGCTACGGGTCACTGTCGATCTTTGACCACGACACCCGCAACGTGCATGCATCCTCGCTGCGCGGCGATGGTTCCCTGAGCGGCGTCATCGTCGCTACCCAGGACCAACAAACGCCGCCGAACACCGATTTGCCGGTCGTTCGCTTGAGCGATGAAACAGGCATCGCCCTGATCCGCAGGCTGGCCCCGGACGCAGACAGCCGTGCGCACTCTGATGCGCTCAATCCACTGGGAGGCTGCAGCCCCCTCACCTGATAACAGGACCCCAAACATGAAAGCTTTTCTTGCAGGCGCAGCCACGGCCACAGCGATGATCGCAATCGTGACCGGAATTGGTGGGTACATCTGGCTTACTGCCGATGAAGGAGGGTCAGACACCGCGACTGAAACCACCTTTGCCGCTGTCGCACGATCGGACGCGCTGCCCGACGTCAAAACGCACAACAAGATCTTTGAAAAGCGCATCGAGGAGCCAATTCCCGGTGTTCACGTGGCCATCGGCTATGGTCTGGCCAACGTCATTGTCATCGACGCGCCCGAGGGGTTGATCCTGGTCGATACTTTGGAGTCGATCCGCGCGGCCGAGGGGTTGGCACCCTGGCTGGACAAGATGCGCGAAGATACCGGAAAGCCGGTAACGGATGTGATCTATACCCACAACCATGCCGACCATGTGTTTGGCGCAGGCAATCTGCTTGAGGGGCAAGACCATGTCCCCCGTATCTGGGCGCAAACCGAGACCGAGGCGCGCGTGAATGAAGTTGTGGGCATACTGTCTCCTATCACCTTCAAACGCGCCATGCGGATGTTTGGCACCTATCTGCCCGACGAGAATTTCGAAAACAACGGGATAGGTCCGCGACTGCTCAGCAATCATTCGGACGGTTTTGACTTTATCCCACCGACTGATGTGATCGGTGACTATGCCGAAGTCACGATGGCTGGTGAAAACCTGATCATGATGCATGCACCCGGTGAAACCGGTGATCAACTCGCGATCTACCTGCCAGATCGAGCTCTGCTTCTTCCTGCGGACAACTACTATCATGCCTTCCCGAACCTCTACACGGTGCGGGGCACGCCCTATCGCGACCCGCGAAAATGGGCGCATAGCTTGGATATGATGTCCCGGTTGGGTGCGGAAACAATGATCCCACATCACTCGCAACCGGTGCTGGGAGCCGAAGAGATTTACACGCGCCTAACCGATTACCGGGATGCAATCCAATTCGTCTATGACGAAACCATTCGGATGATCAATGAAGGCCTCACCCCGGATGAAATTGCGGAACAGATCAAATTGCCACCGCATCTGGCCAATGCGCCTTATCTAAAGGAGCTTTATGGACGGGTCGATTTTGCCGCAAAGGCCGTATTCTCGGGCACATTAGGGTGGTTCTCGGGCGATCCGGCCGACTTGCGGCCCCCAACTCCCGACCGACGCGCCCAACTGATGGCAGATTTAGCAGGTGGCAACGACGCGTTGTTCGCGGCAGGCGAAGCTTCGCTTGCCAGCGGGGACGCTGCATGGGCGCTCATTCTGGGAAACCAGTTGCAACGTCTTGGCGACGACCGAGCCGCCGCGTTACGTGCAGCGGCCATGCGGGAACTTGCGGCACGAGAAACGGCATCCTCGGTGCGCAACTACTTTTTGACAAGCGCGGCCGAAGCCGATGGGTTTACCCTGCCATTGGCCTCTATCTCGGCCTCGCCGGACCGAATGCTGAACGGCATCCCAATTGATCGCTTTCTGGGCATCCTGACCACGAATGTCGACGTATCAGCCGTAGTAGACAAAAGCCTGTCTTACGGGTTCGAATTCACCGACGCGCAGAGTTATACCATCCGCATTCACCGCGGCGTGGCTTATCTGGAGGATGGCCTAGCCGACGACAATGTTGGACGCCTGACCACCACAACGGATGTGTTTCGGGCCATTGCCGTCCAACGTCGCAACCCCGCCAAGGTGCTTGTTGCAGGGGAAATGCAAGTCACCGGCAGCATCGCAGGGCTGACGACGTTTCTGGGCTATTTCAATCCGCCACTACAGGAAAACTGAAACTACAGGTTGCTGTCGATCCAGCGCGACATCATCATTCGGTCGCGGAAACACTCTCGCGGCACTTCGCGGCGTTTCTTGCGCGCGATCCTTTCGGCAAATGCAACCTGCTTGGACGAAGGGTAATTGTCGAACCGAGACGGAGCCCTACGCGGGCGATGCGCGTCGATCCAGGCAGACATGGCGCGCCGGTCAGCACGTGCCTCGGGCGGTACATCGACCGAAGATTTCTGTGCAATTGCAAGAGCATACTGTAACTGTTTCTGCGTCACCGGCAGAATGTGATAGTCGTTGCTGGGGTTGTCCAGCGTTGTGGCCTTAGGCAGGTGGGCCATGATTATGATCCTCCGCTCCAGATGGAACAAATATAGAACATTCATGGAACTTTTTCAAGATGTGCGCCGTTCAAGGCGCGTTGAGCGCCGTTTCTGAAGCAGCCTGTCCCGTCGTCATGCGACCATAAGTCGGGCGTAACCGACCTGCGTTTTTCACGCTTACTATGAATCAAGGAATCCTGGCATGAAATTTCAACCCGAGGGCAGCCACTTCATCAATGGAACCTATGTCGAGGACCCCAAAGGCGAACAAATCTACGTGATCTACCCAGCAACGGGCGAGGTGATTGCGCGCCTGCATTCCGCAACACCCGCGATCATTGATCAGGCGTTGAATGCCGCCAAAACCGCGCAGGCCGAATGGGCTGCAATGTCGGGCACGGAACGGGGCCGCGTCCTACGCCGGGCTGCCGACATTATGCGCGACCGTAACCGCGAGCTCTCGATCCTGGAAACCCACGACACTGGCAAACCGTTGCAGGAGACCCTAGTGGCCGATGCCACGTCCGGCGCAGATGCGTTGGAGTTCTTTGGAGGGTTAGCCGCCTCGTTGACGGGCGAGCACATCCCGCTGGGTGGCGGTGACTTTGTCTATACCATCCGCGAGGCATTGGGCGTCTGTGTGGGTATTGGCGCCTGGAACTACCCTACTCAGATCGCCTGCTGGAAAGGTGCTCCCGCGCTTACCTGTGGCAACACCATGGTGTTCAAACCTTCAGAAACTACCCCGCTGTCTGCCTTGAAGGTCGCCGAGATCTTGATTGAGGCAGGCGCACCCAAAGGTGTCTACAACGTGGTTCAGGGCTACGGTAACGTTGGCGCCTCCTTGATCACCGACGAGCGCGTTGCCAAGGTGTCGCTAACCGGGTCGGTACCCACGGGCCGCAAGGTCTATGCCGCAGCCGCTGAAGGCATCAAACACGTGACCATGGAACTGGGCGGCAAGTCCCCGATGATCGTGTTTGACGACGCCGACATCGAAAACGCCGTATCGGGGGCGATCTTGGGCAACTTTTATTCGTCAGGCCAAGTCTGTTCAAACGGCACCCGCGTATTTGTTCAAAAGGGTATCAAGGAGGCATTCCTGAAGCGCCTGTCAGAACGTCTCGCCACCGCCAAAATCGGCGATCCGCTAGACGAAGACGTGAACTTTGGACCGATGGTCAGTGAAAACCAGATGAATATCGTGCTGGGCTACATCGCCAAGGGCAAGGATGAAGGCGCTCGTCTGGTTCACGGCGGTCACCGCATCGATGGTAACGGTTTCTATCTGCAACCCACCGTCTTTGCCGATGTCACCGATGACATGACCATCGCGCGCGAGGAAATCTTTGGGCCGGTCATGTCGGTACTGGAATTCGACACTGAAGAAGAGGTCATGGCCCGCGCCAACGACACCGAGTTTGGCCTGGCGGCTGGCGTCTTTACCAATGACCTGACCCGCGCACACCGCGTCGTGGCTAGGTTCGAGGCTGGCACCTGCTACATCAATACCTACAACCTGGCCCCAGTCGAGGCGCCCTTTGGTGGCTCAAAATCGTCCGGTGTAGGTCGCGAAAACTCGAAGCTTGCGATCAATCACTTCAGCGAGATGAAAACCGTATACGTCTCGATGAACGATGTGGAAGCACCCTACTGAGCCTCAAAACGGCTAACAAAAAAGACCCGAAGAGCGGACCTATAGCGCGTCCGGCTCTTTGGGTTGAAATGGCTTGAGATGCCTGTGCGCAATTAATTTGTGCGATAAAGTGCAACAATGCATTTTCGTGATGAGCAATATCTTGCATAATTCACCTACGGGTGCATTATGGCGCTCGAGGGAGAGGCGCGCGTGGGTCGGATCAGTGGAGCCAACCGCGTGCTGCGCCAGCCAATCGCGTCAAGGAGGGGCCGATGAGCGGAAACGCAGCGTTGTACTTTGTGGACCGCCACATTGATCAGGGGCACGAGAGTCGCGCCGCCTTTCGGGAAGCCACCGGCGACAAGCGAACACTAACTTATGGTGAATTGGCAACTGGAGCGGGCATGCTTGCCACCGCCCTGAAACGCGCAAACGTACCGCGCGAAGCCCGCGCGATTATGCTGGTCCTTGACCAGATCGAATTTCCACAGATCTTCTGGGGTTGTGTTAAGGCAGGAGTTATTCCTGTTCCACTGAATACCTTGTTGGCAACCCCGGTTTACGACGCGATCCTGCAAGATAGCCGCGCAAATGTTCTGTTTGTATCCAGAGAACTTTGGCCAGTGATTCAATCCGTTGCCCAAGCCTCAGAGCATTTGTCTCACGTCGTCGTGGTTGGCGACGCGCCCGAAGGAATGGTCAGCTACGAAGAGTTCATCAAAGATTGCGAGTTGTCTGAAACCGTCCACGCATCCGGGGATGACGTTGCATTCTGGCTGTATTCGTCGGGGTCAACAGGGCAACCCAAAGGTGTACGACATGTACACGGAAGCCTGAAAGCCACTGCCGATACTTATGGTTCCCAAGTTCTTCAGATCCAGCCTGATGATCTTGTATATTCTGCTGCCAAGCTGTTTTTTGCCTATGGGCTTGGCAATGCGATGACATTTCCAATGTCCGTCGGCGCGGAAACTGTTCTGTTCAATGGTCGGCCAACACCAGATATGACTGTCCAAATACTCCGTGACGAAAAACCCACGGTGTTCTGTGGCGTCCCGACACTTTATGCGGCCACGGTTGCGTTACTGGAACAGAGCGAAGTTCCTGAAACCATGCTTCGCCGATGCATCTCGGCAGGCGAAGCGCTTCCCGAAGAAATAGGAAAGTCTTGGCAGCGCCTGTTGGGCACGGACATCCTGGATGGTGTTGGCTCTACGGAAATGCTGCACATCTTTTTATCCAATGGTCCCGACGACGTGGCTTATGGAACTTCTGGGCGTCCGGTCCCTGGTTATGACGTGCGTTTGGTGGACGAGGAAGGCTTGGATGTGCCAGTTGGAGGTCTTGGAGAGCTCCTTGTGCGGGGCGCCTCTGCGGCTGATGGGTATTGGAACAAGCGGGAAAAAAGCCGTGCAACATTCGAGGGTGAATGGACGCGCACAGGGGACAAATACGAACTGATCGAAGACGGGCGCTATGTGTACTGTGGTCGCACCGACGACATGTTCAAGGTCTCAGGAATTTGGGTCTCTCCATTTGAGGTAGAGCAAGCCCTGGTGGGCCATCCTGCGGTTCTAGAGGCTGCCGTTGTCCCTATGCGGGACGAACAGGACTTGGAAAAACCCAAGGCCTATATTGTCCTCAAACTGGATCAGAGCGATGGGCTGGCAGACGAACTCAAGGAGTTCGTCAAAGAAAAAGTCGGCAAATGGAAGTATCCAAGGTGGATTGAGTTTGTGGAGGACTTACCCAAGACCGCAACGGGCAAGATCCAGCGTTTCAAATTGCGCGAAGGGTAAATTATGTTGGAATGGAGCATGTCCCCAAGCTTTCCATTGAAGGTGAATGGCGTTGCCTTGGAATATGCCTGTCACGGCCCCGCCCCGGATCAGGCCCCGACGATCATCCTGCTGCACGAGGGGTTGGGCTGTGTCGCTCTGTGGCGGGATTTCCCTGAGAAGCTGTCAGCACGCACCGGTTTCGGTGTGCTGGTGTTTTCGCGACAGGGCTATGGCAACTCGGACCCGATCCAGCTGCCGCGCAGGTTGGATTACCAGTCAAAAGAGCCGCTTGAGGTGCTGCCGCACATCATGGAGCAGGCGAATATTCAACGGTGTATCCTGTTCGGTCATTCAGACGGTGCCACGATGGCCGCGGCCTATGCGGGCAGTGTCGAAGATCATCGGGTGCGAGGGGTGATTTTGATGGCCCCGCATTTTTTTGCCGAACCCATGGGGCTGGCCGAGATCGAGCGGGCGCGCGACACGTTCAACACCACCGACCTTTCAACGCGGATGAGCAAATATCACCGAGATCCCGAAGGTGCGTTTCGGGGTTGGGCAGATGTTTGGCTTGATCCGGGATTTGCCGATTGGAATGTGGCCGAGGTGATCGACTATATCCGGGTGCCCATCCTGGCGATCCAAGGGCATGGCGACCAATATGGCACCATGGCGCAGTTGGACGAAATTACCGACCGCGCCTATTGCCCCGTTGATCGAGTCGAGCTGGATTGTAAACATTCGCCCCATCTGGAGGCTTCCGAGGAAACGCTCGCCGCCGCGGCGGAATTCTGCGCCAGGTTGGAACGGATCGAAGCGGCGCAAGTCGAAACCGCGTGATCGGTGAAACTGCCTGCGGTTCCATATGTTCCCGGCGCGACCCTGCGCCCCGAAGAGGGAACATATGACGCGCTGAGGTTGACAGCACGGTCAGGAATGTCCGTTTGCGATCTTGCAGCTTGCGACGCCTGGACTGCGGGTTGGGCGTTTCTTGAGGCAGGATGCTTTTGGGAGGCACATGAGGTGTGGGAAGCGGTGTGGCTGGTCTTGCCGCCGAATTCGGCAGAGCGGCGGTTTGTGCAGGCCGTCATCCAATTGGCCAATGCCCAGCTGAAAGAAAAAATGAACCGACCGCGGGCTGTGCGCCGTTTGTGCGTTGACTGTCGAGCAGGGCTGAACGGTGCGTCGACCGAAGTTATGGGAATCCGGGTTGCGAACGTGTTGGAACGCTTGGATGCATTGGAGAAGCGAATCGTGGGGAGTGATGCAATATAGTGCAGTTATTGACTTCGAAGTCTTTAGAAATCCCCAAAACATCGTCCTATCTTGAAAGAATCTGAGGTCTATTTATGCATTATCATGCCAATATGAGCTTGCCGCACATCATTTGGCGTACTATGTTGCACACCAACCAACAAAGGCGGAGACCGGCATGGCCGAACGTATCGACTTTCAGACCGATCCCTCAAACTATCGTCATTGGCGCATCGAATATGATGGGCCGGTTGCCAATTTGTTCATGGATGTGGACGAAACGGCGGGGCTATTTCCCGGCTACGAGCTGAAGCTCAATTCATATGATCTGGGCGTTGATATCGAGCTGGCCGATGTGGTGCAGCGGATGCGATTCGAACACCCCGAGGTGAAGGTCGTGGTGATGCAATCGGCCAAGGACAAGGTTTTTTGCGCCGGGGCAAATATCCGGATGCTGGGCGGTGCCAGTCACGCCCACAAGGTGAACTTTTGCAAATTCACCAACGAAACCCGCAACACCTTTGAGGCCGCAGAGGCGGATTCAGGTCAGAAATATATCGCTGCCGTAAAAGGTGCATGCGCAGGTGGTGGGTATGAGCTTGCATTGGCCTGCAACCACATCATGCTCACAAATGATTCCTCTTCGTCCGTTGCTTTGCCCGAGGTCCCTCTGCTGGCCGTTCTGCCCGGCACCGGCGGTCTGACTCGCGTGACCGACAAACGCAAGGTACGCCGAGATCTGGCTGATGTGTTCTGTTCGGTCGAAGAAGGTGTCAAAGGTCAACGCGCGGTCGATTGGAAACTTGTGGACGAAGTCATCGCAAACTCGAAATTCGATGACACAGTGCAAGAACGTGCACGCGAGTTTGCCGGGGCTTCGGACAAGCCAGATGTTGCAAGTGGTATCACCCTGACGCCCCTGACCCGCAATTTTGCCGAAGACGGATCGGTAACCTATTCCACGGTCGAAGTCTCTGTAGAGCGGGATGCAGGCCGCGCGACGATCCTTATCAAGGGACCCGAAGACACAGCCCCGGCATCGACCGATGCTTTGGTTGACCAAGGAGCAGAGGCGTACATGCTGCGTCTTGCACGCGAACTGGATGACGCGATCCTGCATCTGCGCCTGAACGAGCGTGAGCTTGGGCTAGTGGCCTTCACCACGCAAGGAGATTCAGACGGGCTTGTCGCGCATGAAAGGCTGCTACTTGAAAACGCAGACCACTGGCTGGCGAACGAAATCCTGACGTATTGGAAGCGGGTGCTGAAACGGGTCGACATGACCTCGCGCTCACTGGTGGCCTTGGTCGAACATGGGTCCTGCTTTGCCGGGGTTCTGGCGGAACTATTGTGGTCCGTGGATCGGACCTACATGATGCTTGAAGAGTTCGAAGGCGACAATCGACCCTTGGCGGCGATCACGCTGACAGACGGTAACTTCGGGCGCTATCCGATGTCGAACGATCTGACGCGGTTGGAAACCCGCTTTCTTGGGTCGCCCGAAGCCGTCGTTGCAGCCAAGGCACGGATCGGTGAGCCGATCGAAGCTGACGAGGCCGAGGAGTTGGGCCTGATCACCTACGCCTTTGACGACATCGACTGGGAAGATGAGGTGCGCATCTTCATGGAAGAGCGCGCCAGCTTCTCGCCCGATGCGATGACCGGGATGGAGGCGAACCTGCGCTTTGCTGGACCCGAGACGATGGAAACCCGCATCTTTGGACGCCTGACCGCATGGCAGAACTGGATTTTCCAGCGCCCTAATGCGGTGGGTGAAGACGGCGCATTGCAACGCTATGGCACTGGTGTGCGCGGCAATTACAACATGGAACGTGTGTAACGGCGGTGGCAGGGCCATCGACTGGGGAGGAATGAAATGCTCGATCTGATCAACGTCAGTTATGATACCCAAATCCCAAACAATGTGGGTCTGAGTCAGGACAAGAAGGTCCTGAAAGCGCTGGAGAAATGGCATCCCGGTTACATCAACTGGTGGAACGACCTAATCCCGCAGAACTTTCAGGAAAGCATGGTCTATCTGCGCACCGCCGTGTCCGTGGATCCCAAAGGGTGGGCCAAGTTCGACTATGTGAAGATGCCGGAATACCGCTGGGGCGTTCTGTTGGCGCCACAGGTGGAAGATCGCCGCATCCCTTGTGGCGAGCACTTTGGTGAACCTGCTTGGCAAGAGGTGCCCGGTGAGTACCGCAATATGCTCAAACGTCTGATCGTTATTCAGGGCGACACCGAGCCAGGCTCGGTGGAGCAGCAGCGGTTCTTGGGCCTTACAGCCCCGTCGCTGTATGACATGCGCAATCTGTTCCAGGTGAACGTCGAAGAAGGGCGACACTTGTGGGCGATGGTCTATCTGCTTCAGAAGTACTTTGGCCGCGATGGTCGGGAAGAGGCCAATGACATGCTGGTCCGCTCGTCAGGTTCTGATGAGGCACCACGGATGCTGGGTGCCTTCAACGAAGAGACGCCGGATTGGTTGTCGTTCTTCATGTTCACCTACTTCACCGACCGCGACGGCAAGATGCAGCTGGAAAGCCTGGCACAATCCGGGTTTGATCCGCTCAGCCGCACGTGCCGCTTCATGCTGACCGAAGAGGCACACCACATGTTCGTTGGTGAAACCGGTGTCGGTCGTACCATCCAGGCGACGTGTGAGGCGATGAACAAGGCGGGCATCACCGATCCTTATGACATCGACAAGATCCGCGATCTGGGTGTGATCGACCTGCCCACGATCCAGAAAAAACTGAACTTGCACTACACGCTGTCGCTGGACCTGTTCGGTAACGAAGTGTCGACCAACGCCGCCAACGCGTTCAACGCAGGTATCAAGGGCCGCTTCATGGAAATGCGGATCAAGGACGACCACAAACTGAGTGACGACACCTACGTCGTGCGCACGGTCAAGGATGGCGCGATCCTCGCCGAGGAAGTTCCCGCTCTGACCGCGATCAACATGCGCCTGCGCGATGACTATGTAAAAGACGCCGCCGGTGGTGTGGGTCGTTGGAACAAGATCATCGAAAAGCACGGGATCGAGTTTGCGATGGCACTGCCACATGAAGGGTTCCACCGCAAGATCGGCGTTTTTTCCAGTGTTAGTGTCGATCCGGATGGGAACATCATTCCGAAAGAAGACTGGGACGCCAAGGTCAAGGATTGGCTGCCAACCAAGGCGGACGGTGATTTCATCCAGTCGCTGATGAAACCCTGCTTTGAGCCCGGCAAATTCGCGAGCTGGATTTCTCCGCCCAAGGTCGGCATCGACAACAAGCCGGGCGATTTCGAATACGTGCAATTGCACATGGCGTAATCGTCCAAGACAGGAGAAGGCCATGGAGATCGAACAGAGCGCGCCGAAAACCCGGCGCTTGGTCGAAGTCGGTCAGATCGTGATCGACCAGAATGCCCCCTGTTTGGGCTGCACCACATGCCGGGGCGTCTGTTTCGCCCTGGCCGAGGTGGCAACTTTGCCCGAAGTTGTATTACGGCGGGGGTCGACCCCATGAACCAACCCCTGAAACAACATCTGATCGACCCGGAAATCTGCATTCGTTGCTACACCTGCGAGATGACCTGCCCCGAAGAGGCCATCGAACATGACGACATGAACGTCGTTGTCGATGCCTCGAAATGCAACTTTTGCATGGATTGCATCCCGGTCTGCCCAACGGGGTCTATCGACGAGTGGCGGGTGGTGGCCGAGCCCTATTCGGTCGACGAACAGTTCGAGTGGATGGAACTGCCCCCACAAGAGGACCTGCCCGAGGACGACACTGGCCTCGAGGCGCTGGATGATGCGATGGCGGCCCTTTTGGCCGAGGCACACAAGGGGGCTGGCGGCAAAGCCAAGGCACCGGCATCAGCCTCGAAACCCACGATCAACCTCTACACCATCGGCAAACCGGCCGAGGCGAAGGTGCAGGGGAACTATCGGTTGACGGACCAGGACAGCGACAGTGACGTCCGTCACCTCATCCTGGACCTGGGTGCGCTGCCATTTCCCGTGCTCGAAGGGCAAAGCGTTGGGATCATCCCACCCGGCACCGATGCCGAGGGCAAACCGCATTTGCCGCGTCTGTATTCGGTGTCCAGCCCACGTGACGGCGAGCGTCCGAATTTCAATAACCTGTCCCTGACCGTCAAACGCGAAGAACACGGCGTCTGCTCAAACTACGTGTGTGACTTGAAAGCAGGTGACACGGTTCAACTGACTGGCCCCTTTGGCGCGACCTTCTTGCTGCCCACTGACCACGAGACGCACCTGTTGATGATCTGCACGGGCACCGGGTCAGCTCCGTTCCGTGCCTTCACCATGCGCAGGCAGCGTGAGAACCCAAAGCTCAAGGACACACTGACCCTGGTCTTTGGTGCCAGACGCCCCGAAGAGCTGCCGTATTTTGGCCCCCTCGGGAAAGTTCCCAATGACTTCATGGCCAAGCATTTCGCGTTCTCGCGGATGGAGGGTGAGACCAAGCACTATGTCCAGGACAAGCTGAGGGATGAGGCCGAGAAGGTGAGTAAACTGTTGCAGGATCCCAAGGGTCACATCTATATCTGCGGGCTCAAGGCGATGGAACAAGGCGTCGAGGAAGCGCTCAAGGACGTTGCACGCGGTATCGGTTTGAATTGGGCCGAGATCCGCGATAAAATGCGCGAAGATGGTAGGTATCACGTGGAAACCTACTGATCTTCTCACTCCAGCCTAATGCAAGATAATGCTGTGCCGCATTGCTAATTTGGCAGTGCTGTCGTAGAATTACGCACTATTTTGCACAATGGCCGAGCCCAATGACCGAAATGACCAACTTTCGTGGCGAGAGCAGCCCCCAAAACGTGCAAGACCACGCCGAAGCCTCGGTTGAGGCGCTGATTGAACGTGTGGGCGAGCGCGTTCGAGAAGCGCGCCAGCGTCGCGGCATTCCTCGACGGGTTTTGTCCGAGATGTCGGGAGTTTCGCCGCGCTATCTTGCGCAGCTCGAAGCAGGCGAAGGAAACATCTCAATCGGTTTACTGCAACGGATTGCTGTGGCGCTGGATCACCGCATTGAATGGTTAGTTGGTGAGGACGATCCCTGGACGTCGGACGTATTGCGCGTGGCTGATCTGTATCGTGTTGCAAATGCGGACGTTCAGCAGGCTGCATTGCGCATTCTAAATCCGGAACCGGTTGAAGCCTTGCGAGCTAAGAGGATCTGCCTCGTAGGTCTGCGCGGGGCTGGAAAATCAACACTAGGTGCCCGCCTCGGCGCCGCAACGAACGTGCCCTTTGTCGAGTTGAATGCCGAGATCGAAGAACAAAGTGGAATGCCTGTCAGCGAAGTCATGGCCCTTTACGGGCAAGAAGGGTACCGAAAGCTGGAAGCACAGGCTGTATCACGTGTCATTGCTACACATGAAACCATGATCTTGGCCGTCGCGGGCGGAATTGTGGCGGAACCCGAAACGTACAACACGCTGTTAAGTCATTTTCATACGATTTGGCTGAGAGCGTCGCCAACAGAACACATGGACCGGGTTCGGGCACAGGGAGATGAACGCCCGATGGCAGGCAACCCCGAAGCAATGGAACAACTCAAATCCATTCTGACCAGCCGCGAAGCGCTCTATAACAAGGCTCTCGTTCAATTCGATACATCTGCGCTGAACGAAGAAGAGGCATTTGTGCGATTGCGCGATTTGGTAGGCGAACGCGGGTTCCTGGTTCCTTGACTCAGGTTTGAAGCAAGCCATCCGGCGCGGCTGGCTCAATTTGATCTCTCGTAGGTGAGATTGCTGAGAAAGGCTGGGTCACGATGGATGTCGCAACCAATCGGTCGAAAACACGACTTTTTCCATTCCGGTAAACCGGCGCACACGATCCAGTTCAGATTCCATTTTCTGAAGACGTGACTTCGTCCAGCGAACTCCGCGCTCAGGCCACAGAGCCCTCACTCTTAACTCCCCACAGTCGCGGTGCGCCTTCATGTCGATACGTCCAACCAAACGATCACCTTCAAGCAATGGAAAGACATAATACCCATAGGTCCGTTTTGCTGCCGGGACAAAAACTTCGATTCGGTAGTGAAAACCAAATAGTCGCTCGGCGCGTTTGCGATCCCGCAAGGCTGGATCAAACGGGGATAGTACCCGCACCCGGGATGTCGGCACTGGGGCATCGCGTGCGTCGGCGATAACATTAGGCCTGGCAAAGTGCTTCCGACGGGAGCCGTCCGAGTTTTCGACCTCGATTTCGACCAAATCTCCTCGTTCAAAAGCTTTCGCACACCAAGTCTTGGCTTCGGAGGACGAAACAGTGTCCCAAAACGCGGCAACTTCGCCGGAAGTCGCAAACCCAAGCCGATCAACAGCCGCATTGCAAAGCCAGTCGATTGTCTGTTCGGCGTCACAAGGCATCGAACCGGGGCAAAGATGCTCTTCAATTACGCGTTCAGTCAGGTCATATCGTTTCTGGAAACCTTCCCGCCCCACAACGGACAATGCTCCACTGCGCCACAGGTACTCCAGTGCGGTTTTTGACGGGTGCCAGTCCCACCATCCACCCGAGCCCTTTTTCTCATCCTTGCCAACGTCCGACGAACAAACCGGACCGTGATCGCGAATGTGATTAAGCACCGTTTCAAACTGCTGCTCATACCCGCCTCGGCGCCAGTTTTTGTATCGAGATCGCAGCAACTCGGCATCACGCTGAAACCGTAGATGCCAGTGTGGGTAGAACGCCATAGGCACTACGGCGGCGTCATGAGTCCAGTGTTCAAACAGGCCTCGGTCGGTTTCATAGAGCCGCTTGAGGTTATTCGGCCGATACGTCGGTCGGCGCGAATACAGGATCATGTCGTGCGCACGCGCAACAGTGTTTATGCTGTCGAGTTGGACAAATCCCAACCGCTTGATCAAGTCGAGAAGTGATTGACCTTTAGCTGAACCAGCAGGCGGCTCGGCCAACGCGTGACGGTCCAGAAACATCGCGCGGGCAGTTCTGTTATCCAACACCTCGACAGCCATGAGATCAACGCCGTTTTAGAGTGTCGCCATAACTGATCTTTGGGCTCAACGTCACTCGACCGTCGACGTCCTGCTCTGGGTCGTCCAGTCGAGCCGCAATGATCTCCGCTGCCTTGCGGCCAATTTCCAACCTGCAGGCATCCATCGTCGCCAGTTGACGCGGTAAACCCTGCAACAGCTCAACCCCATTGAAACCCGCCAAACCTATCTGTCCCGGAACATCAATCCCCTGGTCCATGAGATACAAAAGCCCACCCGCACCAATCATGTCGTTCGAGTAATAAAGGAAATCCAACTCGGGTGATCTGTCCAGCATGGCCTTGGTCATTTCGCGCCCCTTGGCCAAAGCAGAACCGCCGGAGTAAAACTCACGGTCTTCAATCTCGACCCCATTCTTTCCAAGAACCTCGGTAAACCCTTCGAACCGTTTGCGCGCGCGGTGGTCCAGCGGCATTTTGGTCCCCATGAACCCTATGTGCCGGTAACCTGCTTTCAAGATGGCTTGTGCCATCTCTCGCCCCGCGCGCCGATGTGAAATCCCGACCATGGCATCCACTGGCTTGCCATCAGTGTCCATGATCTCGACCACCGGGATACCAGCAGCATCCAGCATAGTTCTGGCTGCCTCAGAATGCTCAAGCCCTGCAATGATCACCCCTGAGGGGCGCCACGAAAGCATTTCATAGAGCACCTTTTCCTCTTTTTCAGGCAAGTAGTCGGTCACACCGACAACAGGTTGAAGCTCTGTGTCTTCAAGCACCTGATTAATGCCTGTCAAAACTTCAGGAAACACCATGTTGGACAGGGATGGAATAATGACGGCGACCAAGTTGACCCGGTTCGAGGCCAAAGCGCCAGCGATCTTGTTGGGGACGTATCCAAGCTCCTTGGCAGCTGCCAAAACCCTGGCTCGCGTAGCATCAGAAACGTCGCCCCTATTTCGAAGAACTCTGCTAACAGTCATTTCAGACACGCCGGACGCCTCGGAAACATCGCGGAGAGTGAGCGGGCGTTTGGTATCAGGTGTCAACAACGTTACCTTTTTATGCGTTCGCGTTCTTGGCGATGTTAACGCGAACGTTCAAGCACGCACAAGCGCCTGAACACTTTCCGACGAAGGTAAAACCTGTACACAGTCACAGTGGGGTCAATGCACGTCTTTGGCAGCTTGTTGCAACTAAAGGCAACTAGACCCTACGATACTGTATCAGTCATTCGCTGATTCAAACGCCAGACACCCCAGGCCAACGGAATGGCGGCCAATCCCCCCAAAAGATATGCAAGCGGTTCGTCCTGAAAGCTCTCGAACATCTGCGTGTATCCGTGGATTGCAGCAAAAGTCAGGCCTGTATTGAACAATCCCCGCTGGTGAGATCGAGAGGCCCAAACAATCACAACAATCAGGGCAATGGCCCAAAGCACAGCATAAACGCCGTCAGATATGACTATTGCGCTTTCGCGGAACGCCTCGCGAGCGGCTTTGAATTCCTCCCAATTGGCGAATCCATCGCTATAGCGACCAGGGCCCCAGATTGTCTCTCCAACAACATCTCCCCAAAGCGACGCCACAAGGGCGCACAAATTCGCAGTTATAAATCCTAAAACCGCTAGCACGCGCAAATGCCGACCATCTCGATCAGGTAGACGAGCCGCAAACCACAAACAAACGCCGATCAACATGATCATCTGCAAGATCGTCAATGTTGGCTCGGGTGAATAGAACACATATGCGGCGTGAAAATAGGCCGTCCCAGTTTCCAATACCTGGGCAAAAGGAACGATTGATAAGGCGGTCACCACCCGTACGTCGATAAACCATCCAACCAAACCGATGCTCACAGCATAGTAGATCAGGATTAGATTTCTCAGTGGCGAGCCGATTTGGTTTTGATGAACCATCAATTCGATTCCAGCCAAATGCATAGACAGCCCCATCAAAATGACGGCACCCAGAACAAAGCTTAGCCGAAAGTGATCCGGTACGCCAACGCCAAATGCTTACCAAAGTGACCAGCGCGCCAACTGGGACCATCACCCATCCCGCTATGTCTTCGTACTTGTCGACCAATTCAAGCGCGGCGCCACCCATCAGCATCCCTGCTCCGATCAGGATTGCCGAGTTTCCAAACATTCGGAGCGTTTCGCTTTTGCGGGCCAAAACCAAAAGCCCGGCGGCAAGCATCAAGAACCCGGTTATGGCGACAGATACAGCACTGGCCAGCCAAAAAATGAAACCGGCCGTGGCCGCGATGATGCCAAAGCACAGGATGGTGTTAACCGCCAAGCGTATCATAACTTCGCGAGATCGGGATTCGATGATACGGGCCTGATCCGGGGTCAGAACGCCGTCCTGCACCAGGGCCTTTGTGTCCGCGATTGTCTGCATGATTGCCTGCCGCCGTTCAAATCCAAGTCAACGTAGGCGCTTTGCCACGTTTCACCAAGAGCTTGAGCAATCCACCCAAGCCGATATTACGTTAACGGCGCGCCACACAGGGAAATAGAAGCGTCACATTCGTCAGGGGCGCGGTTGGTCCTGATCTTCTGTTGGGGTCGTAGTCGCTTCGATTTCAACCTCTGCCTCGCTGACAACTTCGGCGTCGACCGGTTCGTCAGCTTTCGACGTCTGATCCTCGATTGAACCCACGATGAGGGGCAGCATATGCGCGCCGGTCGCTGTAGAAACTTCAGCTTTTTGGCTCGCCTTCCACGTTAGGGTGTCGAAACTTCCGCAGTTGCCGCAAACCGGCTTCCACTCAGCGTGAATATCGTGACAATTGTCGCAGACCCACTGCGGTCCGCGTGGTGCAGCAAGCGCCTTTGCCAACCACCCCTGAACGATTGCGTCTGACGCCCCTTCACCGCGTTCAATCGCCGCCATGAGTGTGTATGTCCGGGCGTCTGTATCCTGTTCAACCAAATCCCCCAATGCGCGGCGTGCCTCGGGAAAATCTTCTGCCACAATATGCAGTTCAGCCATCACTAAACGGGTTTCTGCGTGTTGAGGATGTGTTTTGGCCAAAACGGCAAACCGCTTAACCCGATCCGCGGCACTCTCATCCGGTGCAATTTCGGCAAATGCATGCGCCAAATCCGGGTGAGGCTGGGCATCCCAAGCCTTTTTCAGCAACCGAGCTGCGTTGCGGGGTTTACCCTTGGCAATATGCGCACGCGCTGCCATTGCAGCCGCCGGAACCAAGTCTGGAGACAGCTTGTTTGCCTCAATCGCCCGCTCTTGGGCTTCGACAGAGTTGTTATCGGACAGGATATCCTTTGCTTCCGAAAGCGCGAGCACTGCATCGCGGCGCTTATAAACATCACGCGGCAAACTCCCGGACTTGAGCTTGGACGTCAGTGTGCTGCGCGCTCCGGTCCAGTCGTGTGACTTGGTCTGCAAACCCAATAGGATATCTTGAGTTTCTTCATGGCGAGGTTTTATTGCCAGGGCTTTTTCCGCCAACTTCTTTGCGGTCTCGTCATCCCCTTCCGACAACTTCTGCTTCATGATTCCACGAACACCCACAAAACGGGTACTGTTGTCAGTGATCAGTTTTTTGTACGTTTCAGACGCCTTGTTGGTGTCACCTGACATCTCTGCCGCCTGAGCGACCAGAAGGTTGGTGAGTTCTGGTTTTTGCAAAAGCTTTTCGGCCTTAGTGGCCTTGCTCATGGCCACTCTGCCTTCGCCGGATGCAAGCGCCATAAGTCCATCGGCCAATGCTTGATACCCGCGCTTTTCCCGACCACGATCAAAATAACGAGACAGTGCGGTTTCATCACCATTAAGGAACTTGAGCGTCGCGATCAGTAGCGTCAGAAGCTTGAAGAACAACCACACTGCAAGAACCATCACACCGAAGCCGATGACTGATTGTAGTGGACCCAACGTGTATTCTGTTCCGGCAACGGTGATCTGCACACCTCCGGTGGTTTCCATGAGGAACCCAGCGCCCAGTGCCAGCAAGGCAATGATCGCAACAAAAACAAGTATCTTGAGCAGAGACCAGAGCATGGCAGATCCTTCAGTTCGAGTTTAGGCTTTGCGCAAGCGCATCTGCGGCTGCAATGGCGGCTTGACGGGTTCGCGCAACGCTGACCCAATCTGCCAGCGCGGCCTGCGCAGAATCGGGCAAGACCATGACTTCTTCGAGCGCGCTGTTCAGATCGCCGGACACCAGGGCCGCTTCGGCACGAGAGAGAACGGCATCCGGATCATCGCCCTCTCGTGGCTCGACCGATCGAGCACCCAACTGTCTTTGAAAGAACGCAGCGATGCCTTCTTGGCCACCGCCATCGGTCTTACGGGCCGCTGCCAGTGCTTCACGCGCGGACGGCGGGAACCCTTCGCGCAGCGTCGCAATTGTTACGACACCCTCTGTCGCGGGTGCGGTCAGCGTATCAGGAACATCGACGCCACCAGAGGTCAATTCAGCCACAAGCCCATCAAACGGCGCACCGGTATCCAACTGACTGCGCAATCGGGCCGCAGCAGCGCGATTAGCCGCCAATTGCGCGTCACTCGAAGACTTTTCTTCCAGGGCGCGCGCTTCGGCTTCGATTGCGCGAGCCTGTTCGATCAATGCTTCGACTTCCGATCGTTGTGTGACAACGGCTTCCTGCAGTTTGGCCAGTTCCCGCTCGTATGCTGCGACAGCTTCGGTAGATGCGCCCTCTGAAATTGGGCGTTTTTCAACTTCGGTCAAACGTGTGTCGATAGGGCCAATTTGATCAGAGAGCGACGTCACTTGACCCCTAAGCGTCCCTAGTTCGCCACTCAGGGGATCGACAGACGCTGAAACAGCCTCAACTTGCGAAGCCAGGTCAGACACATCTGGCACCTCAATCGCGGCCACGCTAGCCGTTAGGTCTGACAAAGATTTTGATTGCGCTTCGATCTGTGACGTTAACTTGTCAATCACTTCGCTGTTGTCTGCCGCACGTAAACTCGGCGGCAACAAAGGGTCAACAATCTGAGTTTTAGCTGCAACGAAGCCGAGTACAGCCGCCAGAATTCCACCAATCAGTGCAGGGCCGAAACCTCCTCGTGTTTCTACTGTACGCTCGATCACACGTTCCGGCTCGGAAGGCGTAGCAACCGCGGTCTCGGTCTCGGTCTCGGTCTCGGTCTCGGTCTCGGTCTCGGTCTCGGTCTCGGTCTCGGTCTCGGTCTCGGTCTCGGTCTCGGTCTCGGTCTCGGTCTCGGTAGAAGTGGTTTGCTCTACGTCGGCGCTGTCAATATCTTCGGACGAGTCACGCGGCGCACTTTCGTTCGACTCTTCGGCTGGCTCGTTCAGGTCGTTGGCTTCAGTGACGTCTTTCGCCTCAGTGTCAGAAGCTGCCAGACTTTCCGTTTCCAACTCATCCGATTTGGGGTTGGTGCCTGTTTCCAGATCTGAAACTTTCTTGTCAGCCACCCTCATTCCCCTTTTGATTCTCAAAATTGCTTAAACGCGAGACGCGCTTAAACACTAATGCGCGTCTGTGTTGCCCTCAACCCGCATCGCTAGCTTCACAAGCTTTTCAATCACCTCAGCCATAGCATCAGAATCGGGGCGCCTTGCAACTATGATCCTTTCTGGAGCCAAGGAAACAAGGGATTTTGTAACCGCGTCGCTCATAGCTCCAAGCCACAAACAGTGACTTTGGGGGGCGAGGTTGGCAAAATGTCGCGCGGTTCGCGGTGAAAAAAGAGGAACAATGACAGGCGCCGAACCTTCAATGACCACTTTCGCACAGTCCGTGAGTGGCAATAGATCCTGCCGATAGATAACCTGCTCGCGCGTTGTTAGTCCCAAATGGGTCAGCGTTTTCGCCACGTCGCCAATGCTACTTTCACCTCGCAAGTGTAGAAGCGGACCCTTTGGGCGCATCTGCAACAAACCGGCTATCAATGCCTCAGCGCTCTCACCCGCCATCGTTGCAGCCCATCCTTGGCGTTGCGCTGCTGACGTGGTGGCTTGTCCAACGCAAAAACATGGAACGTCACGCCTGCTCGTAGCCCGGGCCGCCACGGCAACCCCATTGGACGACGTGAAAATCAGGCCACTTGTTCCGGTCAGATCAATATCCTCGGACACGGGTCGGATGTCCAAAAGAGGCGAGTAGATGGTCTTTAAAACCTGCCGAGTACCAAGAGGCAGTTGCGCCACAAACCGCTCGGACGCTGCCCGAGGACGTGTCATCAAAAGATACACTGGCTTCTACGTCTCCTGCCTCGGGATTGTTTGCACGGCTACGGGGTGATACCTCGCGATCAGGTTATGATGCAACGGTTGGGGCCGATGGGGCAAACACTTACTATTTTGGGGTTGGAAAGCAGCTGTGACGACACGGCCGCTGCGGTTGTCCGGCAAACGGACGACGGCAATGCGGAAATCCTGTCATCCGTCGTGCACGGGCAGACCGAGCTTCACAGCGCTTTCGGCGGTGTCGTGCCCGAAATCGCGGCCCGCGCTCATGCCGAAAAATTGGATGTGTGCGTGATGCAGGCGCTAGAACAATCGGGGCTTTCCCTGTCGGAAATGGATGCCATCGCCGTGACCGCCGGACCTGGGTTGATCGGCGGCGTTATGTCCGGCGTAATGTGCGCCAAAGGGTTGAGCGCGGCAACGAGCAAGCCCCTGATCGGGGTGAACCATTTAGCGGGGCACGCTTTGACACCGCGTCTGACGGATGGGGTAACCTTCCCCTACCTGATGCTTCTGGTGTCAGGCGGTCATTGCCAATACCTGGTGGCCCACGGACCAGAAGAGTTCACCCGCCTTGGTGGCACCATCGACGACGCACCAGGCGAAGCCTTTGACAAAACCGCCCGCTTGCTGGGTCTGCCTCAGCCCGGCGGCCCCTCAGTCGAAACAGAAGCAAAAAGTGGCGATCCCAAACGGTTCCGTTTTCCGCGACCCCTGCTGGATCGGCCAGATTGCGACCTGTCTTTTTCGGGACTCAAAACAGCCCTGATGCGGATGCGCGATCAGATAGTTGACGAAAAGGGCGGCCTGACCCGTCGAGACCGCGCCGATCTCTGCGCCGGGTTCCAACAGGCAGTGGTCGATACATTGGCCGAGAAAACCCGCCGCGCACTCAAGATCTATCTGGAAAACAACCCGGGGCAACCCACCATGGCTGTTGCCGGTGGTGTCGCCGCCAACTCCGCGATCCGTACTGCACTGAAAAAGATCTGCGCCGAAACGGGCGCTGCATTTCTTGCCCCGCCACTCGCGCTTTGCACCGACAATGCGGCGATGATCGCCTATGCGGGGCTGGAGCGGTTCAAACTGGGCAAGACCGACGGAATGGACCTGATGGCCCGACCTCGCTGGCCTCTGGACCAATCCGCGCCTGCAATGCTGGGCAGCGGCAAAAAGGGAGCCAAGGCATGAGCGTTGCGGTTCTGGGAGCAGGCGCGTTTGGCACAGCCTTGGCCGTTTCTCTGGCCGGAACGCAACCCGTCACCCTTTGGTCCCGCAACCCGGATCACGCGAAAGCCATGACCGAGACACAGGAAAACACCGCGCGTCTGCCCGGTTTTCCCCTACCCGACGCACTCCGGGTTACCTCGGACTTGGAACAAGCTACGCAAGCCGACACACTTTTATTGGCCGTGCCAATGCAGAAATTGCGCTCTGTCCTGTCAGAGCACAGCACATTGTTCGACGGTCACGTTCTGGTTGCTTGCTGCAAGGGGATCGAGTTGAGCACCGGTCTTGGTCCCGTGCAGGTAATAAATGAGACTATACCCACAGCTAAGGGCGCTCTGTTGACGGGACCAAGCTTTGCCCAGGACATCGCCGCCGGTCTACCCACCGCGCTGACATTGGCTTGTGGAGATTCCGAACTATGCGCGGATCTGCAAGAACAACTGACAACTGCAAATCTTCGGCTCTATCGAACCTCCGACACCAACGGAGCCGAGTTGGGTGGTGCATTAAAAAACGTCATGGCCATCGCCTGTGGGGCCGTGATCGGCGCCGGAATGGGTGACAGTGCCCGCGCCGCCCTGATGACTCGAGGCTATGCCGAGATGCAACGAATGGCTTTGGCTTGTGGCGCGAAGCCAGAAACGCTTGCCGGATTGTCCGGCTTTGGCGATCTGACGCTGACCTGCTCATCCGAATTATCCCGCAACTATCGTCTTGGTCTGTCCATTGGTCGAGGAGAAGGCTTTGATCCTTCGGTCACGGTGGAAGGCGCGGCAACCGCTCGCGCCGTTGACACCAAGGCACGTGACATGAATTTGGACATGCCGATCACGCACACTGTTGTGGGCTTGCTTGATCACAGCTTGACGATTGCTCAAGCCACCGCTCAACTGCTCGCCAGACCATTGAAAGAGGAATGACATGCTGATTGCCCTGATTGCTAAAGACAAGGCCGGAGCCCTGCAAACGCGGCTGGACAATCGTCCGGCACATGTGGATTACCTCAAATCCACCGGCGTAGTTTCCCAGGCGGGGCCGTTGCTGAACGGCGAGAACATGATCGGCTCGCTGGTGATTTTGGATGTCGAGGACATGGCCGCCGCACAGGATTGGGCCGACAATGACCCCTACGCCAAGGCTGGCCTGTTCGAATCCGTCGAACTGATCCCGTGGAAAAAGGTGATCTGATGAGGTTCTGGCTGTTCAAATCCGAACCCTCGACCTGGAGCTGGGCTGATCAAGTCGCCAAGGGTGACGCGGGCGAAGAATGGGACGGTGTGCGTAATTATCAGGCGCGGAACTTTATGCGCGAGATGAAGGTTGGCGATCGCGGGTTTTTCTACCATTCGCAGAAAGAGAAGTCGGTGGTTGGCGTTGTCGAGGTCTGTGCCGAAGCGCATCCTGATTCCACCACCGATGACAACCGGTGGGAATGTGTGGACATCAAGGCGGTATGCCCCTTTGAATCGCCTGTTTCACTGGATCAGATTAAGGCTGACGGACGACTGGATGACATGGTTCTGGTCAAGAACTCACGCCTTTCGGTGCAACCCGTCACCGAAAGCGAATGGCAGGTGATCTGCGGCCTAGGCCAGACAAAACCGGATTGATCAGCCATTCTTCTTCTAAACAGGATCAGGAGAAACCAATGGAACCCCTTGTCATATTTTCTGCGGCCCTTGGTGCATTCGTTCTGGGGTCTGTGTGGTATATGGCACTTGCAGATCATTGGAAGCTTGCGGCACGAGTACCCCTTGATGAAGAGGGAAATCCGCAGGGCGGGATGCCCATCAAGATCTTTGCGCTCAGCTTTCTCCTGCAACTTGTCGTGGCGGCATCCATGAGTTTTTTGTTTGCCCTGTCTGGCGTCACCTCGATCGGTCACGGCTTACTTGCTGGGGGTGCCGTGGGCCTTTTGTTCATTACCCCCTGGATTGGGATCAACAACTTGTATGCACTGCGTTCCCCAGTTCTGACTCTGATCGATGGCGGGTATGCCACGCTGGCCTGTACTGTGATGGGCTTGATTTTGACGTTGCTTTAGAAAAACGGGGAGAGTTCCGACGATACAGAACCCTCCCCCACCCCGCGTGCTCCCTACTCACCACACGCGTATGAAATCTGAGGTCCTGACCGTCCTGGTCTGGATAAGTTCTTTATGGCCCAAGCCGCGGTATCGCACAAACGCAAAGCCCTGAAGATACGTCTAAAATGCGAAACGCCCGCAATCTGCGGGCGCTCAAAAAACCAAAAACTTGGTTGAGTCAGCCGTACACAGCCTCTTTGCCGAAATGCTTGGTCAGCATGTAGTAGACTACGGCGCGATACTTGTTGCGCTCGGACTTGCCATAGGTTTCGACCGCTTTGTTGATCGCTTCCATTAACTCGGGCCCATCCGCCAGGCCCAGCTTCTTGATCAGGAAGTTGTTCTTAACAGTTTCCAGCTCGCTTTCCTGCGTGGCTGCAACCGTCGACGCGTCTGCATCGTAAATCGCCGGACCACAGCCGATGGTGACTTTGGTTAACAGGTCCATGTCAGCATCCATGCCGCATTTGTTTTTCAGATCGTCGGCGTATTGAGCGATCAGATCGTCGCGTTTGCCCATGTGTGTTCTCCCAGGTGTGTGAGTGCCAAACGGTGATGTGATCACCGAGTGAGAGCCTAGACGGTGTTTTTGGTGTCACAAAGGGAAAATTTGACCAGTTTCTTCCCCCTAATAAGTGTAAATCGTCAGAAGCTTGCAATTTTCTCCCTGTTATTTAACAATTAAGTTAAACAAAGGGAGAGATTCCATGACCATTCAATTCCCGAATGAAAGTCCCGACTATCGCTCCGCGCGCGAGTCGTTGCTACAAGCAGAGATCGAACTTAGAGGCCAGATCGAAGCCGTCGCCGCCAAGCGCCGCGCGCTGCCGAAGGGTGGAGAGATCCCCACTGACTATGCCTTCACCGGTTTGGATGGTACGGCACACCCGCTCTCGTCACTGTTCGGCAACCACGACACCCTTGCGATCTATTCACTGATGTACGGACCGAAAGCAGTCGGGCCATGCCCGATGTGTTCCGCTTTTCTTGATGGGATGACTGGGCAGGTCAGCCATATCAAAAAACGGATGGCGCTGGCCGTGGTCGCCGAAAGCAGCCCCGATCGCTTGTCCGTGTTGCAAAGTCAGATGGCATGGCATGACCTTCCTCTGTTATCAGCGGACGGCACCAGCTATCAAACTGATTACCTCGCCCAAAGCGCGGATGGGGATCAGCTGCCGATGATGAATATCTTTGTCAGGGATGGTAACGACATCCGACACTTCTGGGGGTCCGAAATGTTTTATGCACCCAGCGATTGGCATCCCCGCCACGTCGACACACTCTGGCCACTTTGGAACTTGCTGGACCTGACCCCATCAGGGCGCGGCGACCACATGCCCAGCTTGTCTGCGTAACCGCGCCGTGATCCGGAGGGGCACGGCGCCAGGCCCAAGGGGATTGGTACTGCCAAAGGCAGTGCCCATCCGCGCGGGAGCATCCCCGGGCCCGTAACATCCATCCAACAAAAAATGCCGCCAGATTTCTCTGACGGCATTTCGGTAACTTGAGCAGCGCTTAGTAGCGATAGTGCTCGGGCTTGTAGGGGCCTTCGGGCTTCACGCCGATGTAAGCGGCCTGCTCGTTGTCCATCTTGGTCAGCTTCACTCCGATGCGATCCAGGTGCAGACGCGCCACCTTCTCGTCCAAGTGCTTGGGCAGGATGTAGACGTCGTTGCTGTATTCGTCGCCCTTGGTGAACAGCTCGATCTGAGCCAGCACCTGGTTGGTGAACGAGGCCGACATCACAAACGACGGATGGCCGGTTGCGTTACCCAGGTTCAACAGGCGTCCCTCGGACAGCAGGATCAGACGG
Source organism: Falsiruegeria sp. JB4-1 (assembly GCF_055693495.1). Taxonomy (NCBI): domain Bacteria; kingdom Pseudomonadati; phylum Pseudomonadota; class Alphaproteobacteria; order Rhodobacterales; family Roseobacteraceae; genus Falsiruegeria; species Falsiruegeria sp. JB4-1. Next base: position 200,080 of record NZ_JBVFTZ010000001.1, on the reverse strand, counting down.
TTGCCCGAAGGCATCTCGATCATATCCACCTGTTCCTTGATGTTGGTCCACTTGTGGTTCTTCAGCGCGGCAACCTGAATTTCGTTGTCGAAGTGGCCGATGTTGCCGACGATGGCCATGTCCTTCATCTCGCGCATGTGCTCGATGCGGATCACGTCCTTGTTGCCGGTGGTCGTGATGAACACGTCAGCAGAGGCAACTTCGTCTTCCAGCAAGGTGACTTCAAAGCCATCCATAGCGGCCTGCAGGGCACAGATCGGGTCAACTTCGGTGACTTTCACACGTGCGCCAGCACCTGCAAGCGATGCGGCCGAGCCTTTGCCCACGTCGCCATAACCACAGACCACCGCAACCTTACCGGCCAGCATGGTGTCAGTGGCACGGCGGATGCCGTCGACCAGCGACTCTTTGCAGCCGTATTTGTTGTCGAACTTCGACTTGGTGACGCTGTCGTTCACGTTGATCGCGGGGAACGGCAGCTGGCCTTCTTTGACCAGTTGATACAGGCGATTGACGCCGGTGGTGGTTTCCTCGGACACGCCACTGGATCTGGTCGCGCATCTTGGTGAACCAGCCGGGGCTTGCTGCCATGCGCTTCTTGATCTGCGCTTTGATCGCCACTTCCTCTTCCGAGGTCGGGACGGCAATGACGTCTTCGCCAGCTTCGGCACGTGCGCCCAGCAGGATGTACAGCGTCGCGTCGCCGCCATCGTCCAGGATCATGTTGGGACCGTCTTCGAACAGGAAGGATTTGTCGAGGTAATCCCAGTGCTCTTCCAGGGTCTGGCCCTTGATCGCAAAGACCGGAATGTCAGCGGCGGCAATCGCGGCAGCGGCATGGTCTTGAGTCGAGAAAATGTTGCACGAAGCCCAACGTACGTCAGCGCCCAAGGCAACCAGCGTTTCGATCAAAACCGCGGTCTGGATGGTCATGTGCAGCGAACCAACAATCCGCGCGCCAGACAAAGGTTTGCTTTCGCCGTATTCCTCACGCAGGGACATCAGTCCCGGCATTTCGGTTTCGGCAATATTCAGTTCCTTGCGGCCGAACTCGGCCAGCGAAAGGTCTTTGACAATATAGTCCCCGGCCATCAGATGCTCCATTCCGGTTAGATCATTTTGCCTGCCACTAACATTCATCTGTCAAAGTGGCAACGTGTATGACCCATCAAGCCGGAAAGGCCGGGACCAGAGAACTCCATTTCAGGTTGGAATACCTGCAATCTGGCTGAATTCAGCTCAACTGCTCGTACCATCGACCGTGACTTTGGGCACAGCCTGAAAAAAATCGGTTCCTGCAGCGATAATGCAGCTGGTTCCGTTGGCATGGGTCAACAGCACGGTATAGGTACCTGTTTCGCTGGATGACCAGATTTCCATGACGGATTGTGCGCCGTTCACCTTCTGCAATCCACCAACCGTAAGTGATTCCGAATACTTGTCAGCCAGTTGCTCAACAACGGTATCTCGCACTCCGCATGTCGCGGCAAAAGCAGGTGGGGCCGTAGCGGCCATGCCAAAAGTAAGGGCAAATCCCAACAGACGCTTGAACATAGCAAGCTCCTTTCGATAAAGGTTTCAGTCCGAGGGGGCGCGCCGGGAGGAGATTGCCCACCCCCTCAGCACTTGATATCGTGATCATGCCGTCCCATTACAAAACACGGGACCTCAACTAAAAGTTGGCAGCATGTGATCAGACAAGATCAGGCTGCGCCTGAATTGTGGCAAAAAAAGGCAGTGAAGCGGGGGCGTGGCGCAATGGCAACACAACCAAGAGCATGGCAACGAATGTTATCGGGTCGCAGGCTGGATCTTCTCGATCCAACCCCGGTTGATATCGAAATCGAAGATATTGCCCACGGGCTGGCGTTTGTTGCGCGTTGGAATGGTCAAACAATTGGAAAATTTGCATATTCCGTCGCCGAGCACTCCTTATTGGTTGAAGAGCTTTTTAGGCGAATTTCCCCAAGGCGCCGATCAAATGGCAACTTGCGGCGCTGCTTCACGATGCTCCAGAATATGTAATCGGAGATATGATCTCTCCGGTTAAGGCAGCTGTAGGCCCTGGCTATGGTGAGTTGGATGATCGGTTGACAGCAGCCATTCACATTCGTTTCGGCCTGCCAGCAACAATTCCCGCAACTGTGAAGCGTCAAATCAAAAAAGCCGATCGGATCAGCGCCTGGATGGAAGCCACGCAAATCGCGGGGTTTTCAGAAGCTGAAGCCAGCAAATTTTTTGGACGTCCTGATCGCACCTTGACTGAAGGTCTTAGAATTCAGCTTCGCCCACCTGTTGAGGTACGCGTGGATTTCACGAACCGTCACACCAAGCTGATGTCTCAACTGGATTGAGCCGCATCTCGTGCAGCCCGCCGCAAGCGTCGTTCCTGCCGTGCACGGCGTATTCGGCGTTTTGCGTATTCAGGGGATTCGACGAAGTCTCCCGAGTCTCCCAAACCTTTTTGTTTGAATAACATCTGGCGTTGCCGACCTGTCATGGGTTCCCATTCCAAGTCAGCTCGGACAAAACCACCTTGCGCCAATCCACGCCCAATGAGCTTGTGATTGAGTTCTCCGAACGACTGGCGATTGGATTTACCCTTTTGGGACAGCACCCATTCGGTGTGAAGTGCGTCGATGATTAACGGGGTTGACTCTGTAAAATGTGCAACATTGGACGCAAGCAGATTGTTTGCACCTGCTTTTCGACGAAGGATCATCGCCACTTTTTGATGCGGCTTTCCAACCATGGCATACAGATGCAAAGCCGACCCGTCCGCGGCCACGACGTGGCTGGCCGCCTTGTATCGGGCCAACTGAGTTTTGAGGTCATGTTGTTGCGGATGAAAAATCTCGTACCCTTCTTCCTCCAACAACTCTTCCAGCCGCTCTTCGCCAAGCAAACCACCTTTGCTAATTCCAAGGGCCGAGCGAGAGATATAGATTTTATCCGGACCTTCCGCTTTAACATCTTTCGCAAAACGATTGTGAATGGCGTCTCGAAACTTTGGTGTACCTTGGGTAATTTTTCCCAATCCAAAACCCTGTCCGGGGACGACAAGCTGTTCAATTTGGCTAGGCTCTGTGACGACCTTGATCGGAATGTCGGGTGCGATCAAATCAATAAAGTCACGCTGAAAACCACGTACTGCATCACCAACAGCTGGACGTTTCGGAATGAAAAGCACGCCATCCAGCTGTTCCCGGATAACGTCGAGCGCCCAGAGTCTTGATGAGCTTTCCACCAGAAAATGACCAAAATGGGCCCACAAAACTCCGCCCCAAAGCCAACGACCCGATAAACTTGACGCAACTTCTTTTGGCGTATCGGGCTTGGTGGTTAACGGCCGGAACTTTCGCCAAAGCGCGCCTTCTGGGCAATACTCCCCATCGTTGGTCAGAATGCCCGCCGATTGAACAAAAGCGCTCTCTTCAGGAGGAACGACAACACACCCCGTCAGCGTCACGATCCTTTCAGACCATCCACCTTCGGGCAAAGGCTGGACGTTTGGGTCATTTGGATCCAGCTCTTCAACGGGCATAGAAAAAGTTACCGTGGGCTGCGTTTTGCCAGAATGCGTTGTAGCGTGCGGCGGTGCATATTTAGACGACGGGCCGTTTCACTGACATTGCGGTCGCACAACTCATAAACCCGCTGGATATGCTCCCAACGAACACGGTCTGCGCTCATCGGGTTCTCAGGCGGAGGTGGTAGTTCGTCCGGCTGCGCCAACAGGGCATTGGTAATGTCAGTGGCGTCTGCTGGCTTTGAAAGGTAGTCCGTTGCGCCAATTTTTACGGCGGCCACTGCGGTCGCAATCGCGCCATAGCCGGTCAGAACGACCACTCGGCTATCGGGGCGTTTCTCACGCAGGACTTCTACAACATCCAGGCCATTGCCATCCTCGAGCCTCAGGTCAACCACTGCGTAGGCTGGCGGGCGCGCGGTTGCAATGGCACTGCCAGCTGCAACGGACGAAGCGGTTTCAATCTCGAACCCGCGTTTTTCCATGGCTTTGGCAAGGCGGCGCAGAAACGGTTCGTCATCGTCCACCAACAACAGTGATTTGTCCGGTCCGATTTCAAGCTGCTGGGTATCTGCCATGCTCTGAACTTTCCGTTGGTCTTGTTATGTCTTGCCTAGGCTGAATATGACCCTGACCTGTGGAAAGGTCAAACACACATGCCTGATTAAACCGCATCCAGGAAACAGCCCACCTTGTCGGCCATGCTCTCAGGGGTCTCGTCTCGCTTAAAAAACTCGACAAATCCTACCTCGGGTAGCACCAGATAGGTAAAGGTTGAATGATCGACGAGGTAGTATTCGTCGCTTTTGTCGTGGGCTTTGTAGTAGGTCTTGTAGGCTTGGCTCGCCACCTTGACCTGCTCCGCGGAACCCGTAAGACCGATCATCTTTTCATGCAGGTTAAATGCATAATCACCCACAACTTCAGGCGTGTCGCGGTCGGGATCAATTGAAATAAAGACAGGTGTCACGCTCTGCCCACGCTCTGCCAGAACATCCACAGCTTCGGCGTTGCGCGTTACGTCCAACGGGCAAACGTCCGGGCAAAAGGTATAGCCGAAGTAAACCAGCGTCGGCTCGGTGATGACCTCCTTGTCGCTAACGGTCTCTCCTTTGGAGTTCACTAACTCGAACGGGCCGCCGATCGCCCCTGCTCCACCTGCAATCTGAGTCGAGCGGCATTGCGCAAACTGATCACCGGACCGACCACCCAAGGTCAACAGCCAGACACCCCCAAGGATGACGGCAAGAACAACGGCGGCAAGAATGGCATACATACGGGTCATGGCAGAAAACCTTGTGACACAGGAGATATTGATCGTTTCGGCGCGGACACCTATCAAGATATCCAGCCGTTGCAACAGGACATAATCGACCGATGACGGAATCCAACATGGGCCTTTGGCGCGGGCAACAGCGCAGTAGCTGGATCCGCCTGCGGACACTGATCGTTCTGCGATGGGTGGCCATCGTCGGCCAGATTGCTGCGATCACCGTGGCCCAACGGATGTATGATCTGCAGCTGGAACTGGGCCTGTGCTATCTGGCCATCGGTGTCTCGGTCGTGGGCAATCTGGCGGCAATCTTTGTCTTCCCCGAGAATAAGCGACTGTCAGAGTTTGAAAATTTCCTGATGGTTTTGTTCGATCTATTGCAACTGGCATTTCTGTTGTACCTGACTGGCGGACTGCATAACCCCTTTGCGCTGCTCTTGTTGGGACCAGTAACGATCTCAGCCAATGTAATGGGACTACGGTCCACTCTGATCATCGGAAGCACAGCTATTGTATTGGTGACGCTACTCGCACAGTTTCATCTGCCTCTCCGCACGGACATGGGGTTTGTTATGCGGGTTCCTGACATTTTTGTGTTTGGTAATTGGATCGCCATAATTATCGCCATCGTCTTTTTGGGTGCTTATTCCTATCGCATCAGCGACGAGGTTGTTTCGATGTCCGAGGCCCTGTCTGCCACACAAATGGCCTTGGCTCGCGAGCAGAAACTAACCGACCTGGGCGGGGTTGTTGCCGCGGCGGCTCATGAGTTGGGCACGCCACTTGCAACGATCAAACTTGCCAGCGCCGAATTGATCGAGGAACTCGATGATCGCCAGGACTTGCGCGAAGACGCCGCCCTAATTCGCGAGCAGGCAGACCGATGTCGAGATATTCTGCGCGATATGGGGCGCGCAGGCAAAGATGACCTGCATTTGCGACAAGCTCCGCTCAGCACGGTACTACACGAGGCGGCAGAACCCCATATGGAGCGCGGCAAAGCGGTTCATTTCCAAGAAGGCCCTGGCGAGGGCGGCGATTTTCAACAGTTTAGCCATTTTGCGCAAACCCGAGATCATTCACGGTCTCCGCAACTTGATTCAGAACGCGGTTGATTTCTCACGGTCCAACGTTTGGGTTGAATCCGAATGGACGCAGGAAACCATTATTGTACGGATTGCCGACGATGGTCGTGGATACTCACCGCAGATGATCGGCCGGATCGGTGATCCCTTTGTACGCAGGCGACGTTCGGAAACGGAAAAGAAATCGCGACCGGAATACGAAGGGATGGGCCTCGGACTGTTCATCGCAAAGACCCTGCTGGAACGCAGCGGTGCCTCGTTGAGCTTCGCCAACGGTTCTGACCCGTATCAGACGCTAACCAGTTTGCCTGAGCAACGTGGCGCGATTGTTCAGGTCAGTTGGCCACGTATTCAGATCGATGCCCAAACAGGAGAAAACGCCATCCCCATGGGCTTTAACGAGCGGTTTCGAATTTAGGCAACTGCAAATTGCTTAAACCACCGTTAACCTTTTTGCATCACCCTGTCCTAAACACTTTGGGACAATACGGGGACGATGGTTTATGTCCGAATTGCTTATGGTCACTGCAGTTTGCCTGGTAACTGCTGCCATGACGCTGATCTGGTTGCTGCCGAAGCAAACCAGCCAAAAGCGACCCTTGCCACAGTTAAGAAACGACCCTGTTTTTCTGTTTGATGGAAACGAATTGATGGGCATGTCGACTTCTCCTAGCGAAGCTGTCGACGGTATCTCTGACTGGGGAGGGTTAAAGCGGTATCTGGCTGACCGGTACCCGACTTTCCCGGATTCACCTGATGTGATCAAAGAGACGGGACAGATATTGATTCCCCCTGTGCATTCTGGTGCACAAACAGATGTCCACTGCGAGTGGATTGACGGCATCACTCGTGTGCAACTTCGGCAGAAGGAGTGTTCAGAGGCTAACTTGACTTCAACGGACCCTGTTCGGGCGGCCACCGACAACGCCCCTTACCCAGTTTGGTGCTTGAACAGCAGCGGTTCAATTTGTTGGTACAATGAAGCCTACGCTAAAGTACTGCACAAAATTCGTGGCAAGGGGTCGGCTGACCACTCGCCACTGTTCGACATCCCGAGCACTCTTGGTCCAAAGGGAAACAAAAGCCGTATTTCAGTTACACACGACACGAGCCAGCAGAAGCTCTGGTTTGATTTAACGGTCGTTGACCAAGGTGAAAGCAGGCTTTGCTTCGCTACCGATATCAACGCGGTTGTTGACGCCGAAATCGCCCAGCGCAACTTTGTCCAGACTTTGGCCAAGACGTTCGCGCAACTGTCGATTGGTCTGGCAATTTTTGACCGCAACCGGCAATTGGCACTGTTTAACCCAGCGCTGATAGATCTTACTGCCCTGCCAGCCGATTTTCTGAGCGGGCGACCCAGCATTATGAATTTCTTTGATCGATTGCGAAATCAAACCATGATGCCAGAACCCAAAAACTATCGCAGCTGGCGACAACAGATGAATGACCTTGTCGAAGCTGCCGCCGACGGTCGGTATCAGGAAACGTGGACACTCCCATCCGGGTCGGTTTATTCAGTGAGCGGGCGCCCTCACCCCGACGGAGCAGTTGCTTTCCTGTTTGAAGACATCACTGCAGAAATCACACTGACGCGGCGATTTCGGTCCGAGTTGGAACTGGGGCAATCAATTCTGGATCAACTCTCAGAAGCAATTGCTGTTTTTTCCTCGGACGGAGCAATGTCATTCTCCAATGTTGCCTATCGCAAACTTTGGGACGTTGACCCAGAGGCAAGTTTTGCGATGGTGACCATTTTGGATGCCACACGAGTCTGGCAGGACAATTGCACAGCCACTCCAACCTGGGGCGAGATCCGGGATTTTGTCAGCAACCGCGATCATCGATCCGAGTGGAACGAGACAGTTCAGATGCGTTCAGGTCCTGATTTGAAATGCGTGATCAGCCCAATTTTGAATGGCGGCACGATGATCCGGTTTTCGGTAGTGCATTCTAATAAACAGGCCGAGGAAATGATTGACGCACACGACTGAACATTCTTGCAGGTCGTCGCCGCCACCGCCATTGTGGCGACATGATCCAGCCACCTCAATCCATTGTCCTACCATCACCAGAAAAGACCGCCGTTCTGGCGCAGATTCTGGCGCCCAAGCTTGTCCCGGGCGACTGCATTTTGCTGTCTGGCACAATCGGCAGCGGCAAGACATTCTTTGCTCGAAATCTCATACAATCGGTGTTGAATACCCCTGAGGATATCCCCTCACCGACTTTCACACTCGTCCAGATCTATGACACCAAACTGGGTGAAATCTGGCACTCAGATCTTTACCGCGTGACATCGGTCAACGAAATAGAGGAACTGGGGCTACTGGAGGCGTTCGAGACATCGATCTGCCTTGTAGAGTGGCCAGACAACCTTGGTGACCTGAAACCATCCAATGCCCTGAGTTTGTTATTCGAGACAGAACCCAAAAATGAGGACAGTAGAACCCTGACTGTCCAGTGGGACGATCCCAAGTGGGACAAGTTTCAGGAGGTATTTAAATGACCAACCGAACCGTCGTCTGTGAAGCGATGATTGCGAGAACAAATTGGGCGGGCGCGAAGCTGACGCCGCTTGCTGGCGATGCCTCCAATCGAACTTATTTCCGGTTGACCAGTTCGGCGACAGGAGAGCAAGCCGTGCTGATGGATGCTGACCCTGAAACCGGGGAAGATGTACGTCCGTTTGTTCGCGTCGCCGAATATTTGCACGGTATTGGCCTGAGCGCGCCGAAAATTCTGTCCTGTGATGAAGATTTTGGATTCTTGTTACTTGAAGATCTGGGAGATGGTCTTTTTGCCCGGGTTATCCCAAGTCAACCAGACCTAGAACGGCCCCTCTACGAAGCTGCAACAGACGTTTTGGTTCATTTGCACCAATCCCCTGTTCTGGACGTGGATAGTTACAGTCCCAGTATGATGGCAGAACGCTCTGCTTTGGCTTTTTCCTTTTACGCTTCTGGTATTACTGGTGAAAATAAACCCGGGGCTCATCAGCGTTTCATTGAACTTTTTGAGGATATCCTGGTTCGAACAACAGGCGGGCCCAAGGTAGTAGTCTTGCGGGACTATCATGCAGAGAACCTATTGTGGCTCGAACAGCGTTCAGGCCTGGCCCGGGTGGGGTTGCTGGATTTTCAGGACGCCATGTTGGGTCACCCAGCCTATGATTTGATGTCATTGCTTCAAGATATCAGGCGCACGGTCCCAGCAGGAATCGAACTCACAATGATCAACCGCTATCTCAAAGCCACGAGTATTGACGAACACGCCTTTCGCACAGCTTACGCTGTTTTGAGTGTTCAGAGAAACCTACGCATCCTTGGCGTCTTTGCACGATTGGCCATTGAGCGAGGTAAGCCACACTATGTGGATTTGATGCCTCCGACGTGGGAGCATCTTGTTCGTGGCTTGAATCATCCGGCGCTTGCTTCGATTTCCGAGCTGATACTCGGTTCTCTTCCTGAACCGACGCCCGCTAATTTGCTAAAGCTGAAACATCAATGAGCCAAGATCCAAATGCCGCAATGCTGTTCGCTGCTGGTTTCGGTACCCGCATGAAGGAACTGACAAGAGATCGGCCAAAGCCGTTGATTTCCGTGGCGGGAAAACCACTGATTGATCACACGATTGAGCTGGCTCGGGACGCAGGAATCGAGCATCTGGTTGCCAACCTTCACTACAAACCTCAGATGTTGGCGGATCATTTGACTCCCAGCGGAATACTATTGTCATGGGAATTGCCTGATATCCTGGAAACGGGCGGCGGTTTAAAAGCGGCCTTGCCTTTGTTGGGCAAAGGGCCGGTCATCACCATGAACACGGATGCGATCTGGAGCGGCCCAAATCCGGTCAAACAGTTGCTACAGGCCTGGGACCCCGACGCCATGGATGCGCTGCTGATGTGCGTGCCTGTGTCCCAAACCCTGGGTCATTCCGGAGGCGGCGACTTTGCGCTCAATGCGCAAGGCAAGTTGTCCCGTGGAGGCACGCTCACTTATGGCGGCATCCAGATCCTGAAAACGGACCTGTTGGAGGGCATCGATCAGCGTGTCTTTTCCCTGAACGTGCTGTGGGACAAGATGCACGAACAAGGCCGCCTGTTCGGACTAAGCTATCCGGGCCGCTGGTGTGATGTGGGGCATCCGGGCGGCATCGCCCTAGCCGAAAGCCTGATCCACGATGTTTGAGCCCAGCGCACAGCCACGCGTCTTCGCCGAAGCTCCGGGCGTCGATTTCCCCGAGGCTCTGGTCCAAGGATTGCACGCGCGCGCCAAGGCCCATCCACCCGAAGCGTTGGCGCGGGTGCAACTGGTGGTCAACACCCGCCGTATGGCACGCCGTGTTCGCGAGCTGTTTGACGCAGGACCGCCGTGTTTGTTGCCGCAAATCTCGCTGATCACGGATCTGGGCGAGACGCAGGATTTGTCACGCTTGCCCCCCGCTATTCCACCACTGCGTCGGCGGCTTCAGCTGACGCAGCTGGTGTCACGCCTGTTGGATCAGCAACCGGATCTGGCGGCTCGATCCTCGCTTTATGATTTATCCGATAGCCTGGCCGATCTGATCGACGAGATGCAGGGCGAGGGCGTGTCACCAAAGGCCATCCACGATCTGGATGTCAGCGACCAATCAGGCCATTGGCACCGAACCCAAAAATTCATTGCCATCGCCGATCAGTTTATCGGCGCGGACGAATTGGATGTGCAGGCTCGTCAACGCAAAGTCGTAGAAAACTTGATCGCGCGATGGGAAGCCAAGCCACCCCAACACCCTATCATCCTGGCGGGTTCGACTGGATCACGAGGAACCACGTTGATGCTGATGGAGGCAATCGCCCGCCTGCCCCAAGGCGCGCTGATCCTACCCGGTTACGATTTTGCGCAGCCCGCGTCTGTCTGGTCTGGCCTTGACGATGCGCTGCTGTCCGAGGATCACCCGCAATATCGGTTCCGCAAATTGATGCGTTCGATGGACCTCTCATCCGGCGACATCCAACCCTGGACCGACTCCAAAGCCCCATCACCCGCGCGCAACCAGCTTGTTTCACTCGCGTTGCGCCCTGCCCCCGTCACTGACGCTTGGATGTCCGAAGGCGCCCAATTGACCGACCTGCCCGAGGCCACAAAGGGCATCACATTGGTCGAGGCCCCCTCGCCCCGATCCGAGGCTTTGGCCATTGCTTTACGCCTGCGACAAGCCGCCGAAGACGGGCAGACCGCCGCCCTGATCACACCCGACCGGATGCTGACCCGTCAGGTCAGCGCCGCGCTTGACCGCTGGTCGATCATCCCGGACGACAGCGCCGGTCTGCCACTGCAACTGTCGCCTCCGGGCCGCTTCCTGCGTCATGTCGCGGGGCTGTTTGTGCATCGTTTGGACGGCGAGGCGCTGTTGACGCTTCTGAAACACCCGCTCTGCCACATGGGCGGTGCGCGTGGTGAACATCTGCGCCAGACCCGCGATCTGGAACTGGATTTGCGCCGCCATGGCCCGCCATTCCCTGATATCGAAGGGTTTGAGGCGTTTGCCGCGCGTCGTCTGAATGCAAAAACCGAGATTCCGGCCGAGTGGTTGAATTGGCTAGGCAACTGTTTCGTCGACCAGCAAGTCGGCGGAGAATTGTCGCTTACCCAATGGGTGGGACGGCTGCGCACCTTGGCCGAAGCGATCTCGGTCGGCAGCGCGCAGGACAATGACAGCAACCTGTGGGACAAGAACAACGGCCAAAAGGCGCATGACATGTTCCGCAAGCTCGAAGCCGAGGTTGAGCATGGCGGCCGCATGACCGCCCGCGATTTTGCCGATCTGATCGGTGCCCTTCTTGCAGACGAAGAAATCCGCGACCGCGATGTCCCGCACGATCACATCATGATCTGGGGCACGCTCGAGGCGCGCGTTCATGGCGCTGATCTGTTAATCTTGGGCGGCCTCAACGAGGGTAGCTGGCCCGAGGCCGCCAAGCCCGACCCTTGGCTCAACCGTCAAATGCGAGACGCCGCCGGACTGTTACTACCGGAACGACGGATCGGCCTGTCTGCGCATGATTTCCAACAAGCGGTCTGCGCCCAAGAAGTATGGCTGACCCGCGCCACACGTTCGGATGACGCCGAAACCGTTGCGTCACGCTGGGTGAATCGCCTGACCAACCTGCTCAGCGGCCTGCCGGAACAAGGCGGACCCGAAGTGCTGAAAGAGATGAAGGCGCGGGGACAGCTCTGGCTGGATCGGAGCGACGCGCTGGAAGACGCACCCACAATCCCCGCAGCCACACGTCCCTCACCCCGTCCCCCCGTCGCCGCACGTCCCCGCCGCATGTCGGTGACCGAAATCAAACGCCTGATCCGCGATCCTTACGCGATTTATGCCAAGCATGTGCTGCGCCTGAAGCGGCTCGACCCGCTGGTGCAGGCACCCGATGCACTGCTGCGAGGGGTCGTGGTGCACGAGGTGCTTGAGAAATTCATTGCTGGCACGATGGAAAATCCCGATACCCTGACGCGCGAAGCGTTCTTGCATCAGGCCAGTAACCTGCTGGACGAGCTTGTGGCTTGGCCGACTGCGCGCAAACTCTGGCTGGCCCGGATCGATCGCATTGCCGATGCGTTCCTGATCAGCGAACAGCAAAGGCGCACGCTGGCAAGCCCGATTGCCTTTGAGGCAAAGCTGAAACAGCGCCTTGATCCGCTGGATTTCGAATTGAACGGCCGTGCCGACCGGATTGATCAGAACGAAAGCGGCGATCTTTACATCTATGACTACAAAACCGGCGCACCGCCCACCCCGGCGCAACAATCGAAGTTCGACAAACAGCTGCTGATCGAGGCCGCGATGGCCGAGGAAGGCGGGTTTGAAGGGATGGACCCGATGCAGGTCGCGGGCGCCGTTTTCATTGGTGTTGGAGGCTCGTTCAAAGAGGTGTCGGCCCCGCTAGACAAGGAACCGCCCGCCAAAGTCTGGGCTGAACTGCGCGAGTTGATCGAGGCGTATTTCGACCCTAAGCAAGGCTATACTGCCCGCCGGATGCTGCACCGTGACGCGGATGTCGGCGATTATGACCATCTGGCCCGCTTTGGCGAATGGGATCGCACGACCGAAGCCACGCCCGAGGATTTGACATGAACGCGCGCAATGAGGCCACTGAAAAGCAGGTTATAGCAGCCCGTCCCGATGCGTCCACCTGGCTGTCGGCCAACGCAGGGTCCGGAAAAACCCGCGTTCTGACCGACCGAGTGGCACGTTTGTTGCTCAGCGATGTGCAGCCACAGCATATCCTGTGTCTGACCTATACCAAGGCCGCAGCGTCCGAGATGCAGAACCGTCTTTTCAAACGCTTGGGCGAATGGGCGATGCTCCCGGATGACCAACTGTACAATCAGCTGAATGACCTGGGTGTTGATGGAACGATCGACCCCGCTCGCCTGGCTCATGCGCGAACACTCTTTGCTCGCGCGATCGAAACCCCCGGTGGCCTCAAGATCCAGACGATCCACTCGTTCTGTGCCTCGCTTTTGCGACGCTTCCCGCTCGAGGCCCGGGTTAGCCCGCAGTTTTCCGAGATGGAAGACCGCGCCGCCGCCCTGCTGCGCGAAGAGATTGTCGAGGCTCTGGCTGAAGGTGATCAGGCGAATCTGGTCGATGAAATCGCACGTTTCGTCACCGACACCGGCTTTGACAGCCTGACCCAGGCAATCACCGGGAAACGTGACGCCTTTGCCGGAACCGTTGATTGGCCCGAATTGATGGCCTGTTTTGACCTACCCGCCGATTTCGACGAACAGACACTACTGGATCGGGTTTATCTGGGTGGTGAGCTGGAATTGATCGCGGCCATCCGCCCCCTTCTGGCAGATAGTGGCGGGAATAACGCCAAAGCCGCCACCAAACTGGCCGGGTTCACCGAACGAACTCTCAACTCTTTATCCATTCTTGAAAGCGTGCTGCTGACCGGCGCATCGGCCAAGGAACCGTTCAGCGCCAAAGTAAATGGCTTCCCAACCAAAGCTCTGCGCGAGGGTGCGATGGCCGGATACATGCCCCAACTAGATGCGTTGATGCGTCGGGTCGAGGATGCGCGCGAACAACGGCTGGCTTTGATCGCTGCCCGCAAATCTCTAGCGCTGCACTGCTTTGCCCGTGTGTTCCTACCGGAATACGAGCGTCGCAAGCAATTGCGGGGCTGGCTCGACTTTGACGATCTGATCCTGAAAGCCCGGCAGTTGCTGAATGATCCATCAGTGGCAGCTTGGGTGCTCTATCGGCTGGACGGCGGGATCGATCACATTCTGGTGGATGAGGCCCAAGACACCAGCCCCGCGCAATGGGACGTGATCGAAAAACTGGCGCAGGAGTTCACCAGTGGCGAAGGCGCTCGGTCCGATGTCGAACGCACGATCTTTGTAGTCGGTGACAAGAAACAGTCGATCTATTCTTTCCAGGGCGCAGACCCCGAGGCATTCGACCGGATGCAACAGGATTTTGGTCACAGACTATCAGAAAGCGGCTCTAACTTGGTAGCTTTGACGCTGGAATACTCGTTTCGCTCGTCTGCAGCCGTGCTCGGATTGGTCGATCTGGTGTTCGACGGCAAAACTGAGGCAGGTTTTCACGTCGAGGCCAAGCATAAGGCGTTCAAGGCCTCTCTGCCCGGCCGTGTCGATCTGTGGCCCGTGGTCGAAAAGGTCGATGACGAGGATGACCGCCCCTGGACCGACCCCGTCGACCGGCCCAGCGCACAGCACCATACCGTAATCCTGGCGGAACAGATCGCCCGCGCCATCAAACGGATGATTGATGAGGGCGAGACGATCCCTGAAGACGGTTTTGAATCAGGCGAATTCGTAAGTCGTCGGGTCCGGCCAGGAGATTTCATGATCCTGGTTCAGCGTCGATCCGACCTCTTTGCCGAAATCATTCGCGCGTGCAAAGCGGCCGGATTGCCGATTGCCGGGGCCGACCGGCTTAAGGTGGGTGCCGAGCTGGCGGTCAAGGACCTAGCGGCCCTGCTCAGCTTTCTCGCCACGCCCGAGGATGACCTGTCACTAGCCACCGTGCTGAAATCCCCGCTCTTTGGGTGGAGTGAGCAACAACTCTTTGACTTGGCGCATCGGCGGACAGACAAATTCCTGTGGCCTGCTCTCCGCACCCGCGCCGAAGACTTCCCCGGCACCATGGCAGTGCTGAATGACCTGCGCAGCATGACCGATTTCCTGCGCCCCTATGACCTGATCGAACGCATCCTGACCCGGCATGGCGGGCGTCAGAAACTGCTGGGTCGTCTGGGGGCTGAGGCCGAGGATGGGATCAATGCCCTGCTCAGTCAGGCGCTGGCCTATGAACGGACGGATATTCCCAGCCTCACCGGTTTTTTGGTCTGGATGCAAACCGATGACCTGGAGATCAAGCGTCAGATGGGCGGCGTCGGCGACATGATCCGGGTGATGACGGTGCACGGTTCCAAGGGTTTGGAATCGCCTATCGTGATCCTGCCCGACACCGGTGCGCGGAGGGCCCCGACCGATGACGAGATCATGTTGGCGGGCGACATGCCGTTGTGGAAAGTTTCGCGCGATGTTTCGCCTGGTGCAATCGCACAGGCCCGTGCCGAGGCACAGGCCCGGCAGATGAACGAGCGCCTTCGTTTGCTTTACGTGGCGCTGACGCGGGCCGAGAAGTGGCTGATCGTGGCTGCAGCTGGTGACTTGGGCAAAAGTGGCGACAGCTGGTACCAGATGGTCGAGGGCGCTATGCGAACCTCAGGTGCCGAGGCGATCCCCGGCACTGCGATCCAGCGGCTGCAGCACGGTGATTGGTCCGGTCTGCCTTTGCAGGAAGAACCGGCAGCCAAACGCGAGCCTGTTACCCTGCCCGATTTGTTCCGAACACGCGCGCCCACACCCACTCCGGCACGCGCCACACTCAGCCCATCCGATCTTGGCGGGGCCAAGGCCTTGGCTGGCGACATGGGTCTGGATGAGGAGGCCGCCAAGGAGCGAGGCAGCAGAATCCATACGCTGCTCGAGCACCTACCGGGAATCGATTCCAGCGCCTGGCGTCAGGTTGGCGCGCAAATGCTGCCCGATCTGACGAGCGCAGAGTTCGAAGACGTGTTCACCGAAGCCCAGCGCGTTCTAGGCGCGGATCATCTGGCGCATGTCTTTGCACCTGACACCCTGGCAGAGGTTCCGATCACCGCCCGGCTGGGCGAGGCGCGGATGCATGGGATCATAGATCGATTGATCATCACCGACACCTACATTCAGGCCATTGATTTCAAAACAAATGCCACTGTGCCCGAGATCGCCGAGGGCTGCCCCAGCGGATTGCTGCGGCAGATGGGAGCCTATTCTCAGGCGTTGGAGCAGATCTATCCTACCCATGAAATCCGCACTGCGATCTTGTGGACACGAACCGGGGCGCTGATGCCGCTGCCACACGATATTGTGACAGATGCATTGCGAACCACCCAGATATCTTGACGCCCCCTATGAGCGCACTTACGTTCTGAACCCAAGCGCATTCCATTCAGGAGACAGAATATGTCCACCGTAGCCGTCACCGACGCAACCTTCGACGCCGAAGTCAAAAACTCGGACATCCCCGTAGTGGTCGATTTCTGGGCCGAATGGTGTGGTCCGTGCAAACAAATCGGCCCCGCTCTGGAAGAGCTGGCCGCGCAATACGACGGCAAGGTGAAAATCGCCAAAGTCGACGTCGACAATAACCCAAACGCGGCCGCCGCAATGGGCGTGCGTGGCATTCCCGCGCTGTTCATCTTCAAAGACGGTCAGGTTGTATCAAACCGCGCTGGCGCTGCCCCCAAAGCGGCCCTGGAAAGCTGGATCAACGACTCGATCTAAGCCCGTTCGTCAGACTTACCAGATCAAGGCGCTCCCATTGTTGGGGCGCCTTTTTCTTTGGCGGGTCCTTGGGTGGTGTTCTGGTGTCACCACGAGGCACCATTTGGACCTTTCGCCCCGCTAGAAATCGGGCAAAGTGGCGCCAGACAGTAGACAGGAGACAACATGGCCAAAACACGGGTTCTGGTGGAATTCGGCATGGGCACATCGCTCAGGCGCGAGGACTACACCGAGGCGGCACTGCGTGCGCTGAAAGACGCGCTGTGGCACAATTCGGTCAATATGGCCGAGCTTTTTGATTTTCCAAAAGAGGCGATGATCATTGACGCCGAGATTGGAGTGCAAAAGCCTGATCAAGTCGATGTGGACGCGCTGCTGAGCATCTTTCCCTATGGCCAGCCTAGCATAACGGTGGTTGAGGGCGGTTTGGACATCGAGAAACCTCACGCTGACGGATCTACGGTCATCGCCAATGCAGCGATTGTCGTGTCCTTTGATATGGAACCCGCGCAATGACCGAAAAACGTATCATTCTGGAAATGGGTATGGGCAATGACCTTTATGGTCAGGACTATACCAAAGCTGCTCGGCGCGCGGTTCAAGACGCACTGCATCATTCGTCGATTACGCTGTTTTCAAAACTGGGTGTAGATCACACCGAAATGCGGGTGCAGGTGACGATCGGGGTTCAGGACCCGGATGCGGTCGATTGTGAACTGGTGGCGGCGGATTTGCCGCGCGGCCGGGCCGAAGTGCGCGCAATCAAGGGTGGCTTGGATGTTGCAGACGCCGAAGCCGGAACGCGACATATCGTTGCCACCGCGGCAGTCGAGGCTTGGGTACCCGATATGGCCGGGAAATGGGTACAAAGCTAAACGTAAGACACAAAAAAGCCGCCCCCGAGGGATGGGGCGGCTCTTTTTCGTCAAAGACAGCGTGAGATCAGAATTTGGCGATCTCGGAGCGATCCAGGCCGATGTCATTCAGCATGTCGTCCGACAGGTTGGACAGAGCTTTGCGAGTGATGCGGGCCTCGTTCCATTCGGTGATGGATTCTTTGACAGAGACGAATGCGTTGACCACACGGAGAGTTGCGACTGCTCCGAAAGGCACGGTGTTGGTGGCTACGTTTGCCATGATGCGCTTCCTTTGTTTGAAACCAGCCGACCCTGCGTCGGTTGTGAGCCTCATGTAGTACCGTCCACTGAGTCCTACAATTGTTGAGTCAACAGCCCCGATTTGCGTCCAATGCATAGCAAAGCGGCAAGTAATCGAGACGAGAACCGCATTTTTGTGCGGAATGGAAACCGCAGCCGGTGCGATGCCCCGTTGCCTCTGCCGACTGCGCGGCCCATATAGATCGGAACTCACAAGCTGGAGGCACCCATGGCAGACGATCAATTCCCCGGTTGGCACGGCACAACCATCATCGGCGTGAAAAAGGGCGGTGAGGTCGTGATCGCAGGCGACGGGCAGGTGAGCCTGGGTCAGACCGTGATCAAGGGCACCGCGCGCAAGGTACGCCGTCTGTCGCCGGGCGGGTTCGATGTGGTCTGTGGTTTCGCTTAGCTCAACGGCCGATGCCTTTACCCTGCTGGAGCGTTTGGAAACCAAGCTAGAAGCGACTCCGGGGCAGTTGGCGCGGGCTAGCGTCGAATTGGCCAAAGACTGGCGCACCGACAAATACCTGCAAAAGCTTGAGGCGATGCTAATCGTAACCGACGGCAAGGATATGTTTGTTATCACCGGAGCGGGGGACGTACTGGAACCCGAGCACAATGTGGCCGCCATCGGATCAGGTGGCAATTTTGCCCTAGCCGCCGCACGCGGCATGATGGACAGCGACAGGGACGCTGAGGCGGTGGCTCGCGATTCCATGGCGATCGCCGCAGACATCTGCGTTTACACTAATGGCAAACTGACCGTTGAAACAATTTCTTCCTGACTTTCTGAAAGGCTAGGACTCCGTGATCTGACGCAGAATTGGCTGCGAATGCGGCCTTTGTGATCCCGTGTCGGCTGCTCACCTCCGATAGATGCAGCGTGGAATCGACTGCGCTGAACAGTGATCCCGGGTTGATAGGAACACTTACGAATCTTGAAAAATTGCGCCTACTCCGTAGACTGGGCGCGATTTGTTCCTGCCGATGTGCTCGGGTTTTTTGATTCGGCCCTACGATACTATCGGCATAATTCCTTGTTTTCATGTACTTTTCTAAGCCGGACCGTTGGAAACTGATGCTTTGAAAGGTCTTTGTAGCTAGTGAAATGTAAATTTCTTCAGGAGGTTAAGATGAAAAATAAAACAAAGGGTGCGCCTGGTCGCTCAGACGACATTATTACCCCAACGACTGATCTGTTTGTCGACGCAAAAGCCGGAGACGATACTGTCATTTTCAGCCCTAGCCAAGGTTCCGCGGGCGGTGTCTACAAAGGTGGGTCTGGGATCGATACACTCGAACTCAACCTGACGTCCGAAGAATGGCTTTTGCTTGCGCCCACTTTACAAGGCGAAATCGATTCCTTTTTGGCTCATCTTACTGCCGTCACCAACCCAAGTGGCCAAGCCAATGGCAACCAGTTTTCGTTCGATAGTTTAGGACTGAATGTCAAACAGTTTGAACACTTCCGGCTTGTGATCGACGGGGTTGAAATCACTTCCCCCGGAGATGATCCGGTTGATGCTCAGGATGACAGCGATACGACTGACAACCGGACCGTTCTTGACGGAAATGTACTTGATAATGACTCCGTGCCCGACCTGGTTGCCTCGGTCGAAGTAATTTCCGGTCCGGGTGAAGGAGCTTTGACATTCAACCCTGATGGCACGTTCCAATTCGATCCCGGCAGTGATTTTGACGACTTGTCGTTTGGTGAATCTCGGGATGTCGAATTTATCTACACGGTTGTAGACGCCAATGGCGATAGCGACACAGCCACTGTGACCATTACGGTTGAGGGAACAAACACCCCGCCAGAAGCAGTTGATGACGACTTTGTCACAGCGGAAAGCACTATACCGGTTTCACTGGATGTCCTTTTCAACGACTCTGACCCAGAAGATGACGATTTAACGATTACATCTATCGACGACAGCGGTGTGATCGGATCGCTTGCGGTGGATGCAACAACAAATCAGATCGTTTACGATGACTTTGGCTATTTAGACTTCTTGGCGGACGGTCAGTTTGTCGAACAGTCCTTTGGCTATACCATCAGCGACGGAAACGGTGGTGAGGACAGCGCCACAGTAACCTTCACCATTGAAGGTGAAGGATCAGCCGAAACCGAAAGCGTCGAAACAGACTCACTTGAAAATGGCCAGGAAGTATCGGTGACCCTCAGTGGTCCGGGTGGTTCCGAAGACGGAAGCGGTGACTTCTCACTGAACATTGGTCTGTCAGCCGTCATTCAACCAAACATCAACGTTGTCTATGTCGTCGACACCTCTGGCAGCACAATCGCCAGCGTTTTGGCACAGGAAATCGATGCGCTAGAGGGTCTAACATCCCAGATCGCCGCTGCCGGGTTTGCAGATGGCAGTGTCACGATCTCGATTGTACCATTTTCGACAATAGCTGATCCTGACGCAACTGGCGATGCTACGTCAACTTTCACGCTGGACACGCAAGATGACGTGGGCAGTACAGACGTGGACGCGATTAACCTCGCCTTGAACAACCTGAGTGGTGGCGGTTTTACAAACTATGTCGCGGCGCTGAATGAGGCCACGCAAACACTTAATGATCTGGAAACGACGAATGGTGCAGGAACCAATGTTGTTTACTTCTTGTCCGACGGACAACCAACTGTCCGTGACAGCACTGGCCAGATTGTAACGCAGACAGAAGCTGAAATCGGTGCTGCAGCAGCTCCCCTCCAGGCGATGGCTCAGATCTCGACATTCGAAATTGGCAACGTTGATGCCATCAATTTCCTTGATGCGATCGATAACACAGGTGGGACAACCCAAGTTTCAGATCCTTCGGATCTTTCCGCCGCATTGCTGGGATCCCCAATCCCAGAAGGAAGTATCGTGGATGCCGACCTGTTTGTGTTTGACGATATGGGTGTTCTTCAGAACTCTGTGGCTTTGGACCCAGCGGACTTCAACGAAACTCTTCTGGGATTTGAATTCGACATCAACAACGTAACCGGGTTGGCGGACGATCTTGGTGAACAAAGTCTTGTCCGAATTGCAATCGGTTTGGACGATGATAATGATGGAGTGGCCGATATCACCATCGAAACCGAAATCGACGTCTTTGGTTTCTAAGGCATCGTAATTGCGAAAACTAAAAAAGCCGCTGACATTCAGCGGCTTTTCTTGTTCAAACATCAGGTTTCGGCGATTCAGATTAGTTGATCTTTGCAACACCCAAAGGCACACCTGCAACCTCACACCAAATGTAAACTTCGTTGTACTTAGATACGTCCATTGTGGGCGGTACAGCGTACTGCTGTTTGCCAGCCAGGTTCAGCAGCGCGCCCAGTTTGGTGTCGGGGTCGTATTTACCATCCTTGCCGAATGCAACGCGCGGATCAGGGCCGCCGTCCAGCGAGAAATCATCACCCAGCTCGACGATGTAACGATCACCATCCTTGACCACTTTGACCGCGCCCGATGTCACGTGATTGCTGAGACCGGTAAACGTGCCCTTGGCGCCACCGGCCAGTGCGGCTCCGGTGCTTGCAACGGTCAATGCCATGCCAGATGCGGCTGCGGCCAAGAACAAAGAACGACGGTTCATCATGAGTGGGGACCTCCCTTGGAATTCATAGGCTTGATTGCCTTGGGCTGACATTTGAGCAATCTGTACTCGTTTGTAAGGGGGTCTCACGCGCCCCTGATCAGGCGTGTTTCACCCGTGTTTCGGCGTGATCGGCGCGTGATCGGCTTGTGTTTTCCGCGCCCATGCTTAGGTTCCCCGGTGACCCAATGGATAGAGTGACCATGACCGACCTGACCCCGCGCGAAATTGTTTCTGAACTAGACCGTTTCATCATCGGTCAGAAAGACGCCAAACGGGCGGTCGCCGTGGCGCTGCGCAACCGTTGGCGACGTAAACAGTTGTCTGACGATCTGCGGGATGAGGTCTATCCCAAGAATATCCTGATGATTGGCCCCACCGGCGTCGGCAAGACCGAGATCAGCCGCCGCCTGGCGAAGCTGGCCCGCGCGCCCTTTATCAAGGTCGAAGCGACAAAATTCACCGAGGTCGGCTATGTCGGCCGGGATGTAGAACAGATCGTGCGTGATCTGGTCGATGCGGCCATCGCACAAACCCGTGAGTACATGCGTGAAGACGTCAAGGCGCGCGCCCACACAGCCGCCGAAGATCGTGTGATCGAAGCGATTGCCGGCACCGATGCCCGTGAAGCCACGCGCGAGATGTTCCGCAAAAAGTTGAAATCGGGCGAATTGGACGACACCGAGATCGAGTTGGAGTTGGCCGACACCTCGAACCCGATGTCGATGTTCGAAATCCCAGGTCAGCCTGGTGGTAACATGGGCATGATGAACCTGGGCGACATGTTTGGCAAAGCCTTCGGCGGGCGCACAACCCGCAAGAAGGTGACGGTTTCCGAAAGCTATGAGGTGCTGATCGGAGAAGAGGCCGACAAATTGCTAGACGATGAAACGGTAACACGCATCGCTCTGGAGGCGGTCGAACAGAACGGCATCGTCTTCCTGGACGAAATCGACAAAGTCTGTGCCCGCACCGACGCGCGTGGCGGTGATGTCAGCCGTGAAGGCGTGCAGCGCGATCTACTGCCGCTGATCGAGGGCACCACCGTGTCGACCAAACATGGCCCCGTCAAAACGGACCACATCCTGTTCATCGCGTCCGGTGCGTTCCACATCGCCAAGCCGTCGGATCTGCTGCCAGAACTTCAGGGCCGCTTGCCGATCCGCGTAGAGCTGCGCGCGCTGACCGAAGAGGACTTTGTGCGCATCCTGACCGAAACAGAAAACGCGCTTACGCGGCAATACACAGCTTTGATGGGAACCGAAGAGGTCGCTGTTTCGTTTACAGAGGACGGAATTGCAGCGCTTGCGAAGATTGCAGCAGACGTCAATCAATCTGTCGAAAACATTGGCGCGCGCCGCCTTTATACCATCATGGAACGTGTGTTCGAAGAACTCTCCTTTTCAGCGCCTGACAGATCGGGTGATGTCGTGACAGTGGATGCAGGTTTTGTGCAAGAAAATGTGGGGGCGTTGGCACAATCAACTGATGTCAGCCGCTACGTTCTCTAGACGCCGCTTCAAAAACCGCTAGCTTGGTTCCGTTCGCAATGGGAGCATTTGGCGTGCGGGTCCTTGTTTTCTTTTTTTGGGTTGGTTCTGACCTCCTGCGCTGATCGCAACTATTCGCCAATCGTGCCCAGCGCCTTGGAGGTTGGAACACCAAAAACGGTTTTCGCGGCAACCACTCGCGTCAAGGAACAAGACGGCAGCTTTGCTCATCGCCGATCTGAAAACCTCAGCCTTCTGGAATTGACAGTATCCATTCCGCCGAACCGAAACCCTGGTGAATTGAAATTTGCATACTCCAATCCCAAACCAAGCAAAGAGTTTACGCTCGCCGGTCGACAGGATTTTGCAGACATGCAGTCATTTGTGGATCGAATCGAAGAAGACATCAGAAGTCAAAAGAACCCGACGCGGGACGTGACGATTTTTGTTCATGGGTACAACTCCACCCAGACGGAAACCGCATTTCGGGCTGCGCAGCTCGCATATGACATTCAATTGCCGGGCGCGATGGTCATCTATTCATGGCCAAGCCGTGGAAAACCCTTTGGCTACGCATATGATTACGACAGCGTTCTTTTTGCGCGCGACGGGTTGGAAGACCTGATCCGCAACATAAAGGCAGCGGGGGTGAACAACATCTTTCTCGTCGCCCATTCGATTGGGTCGGTGCTGACAATGGAGATGTTGCGCCAGTCGGAAATCCGTCAACCCGGCTGGGCCAATCGCTCACTTGGCGGTGTGGTGCTGCTGTCACCCGATCTGGACGTGGACCTGTTCAAGTCTCAGATGCGCAGCCTGTCCGTAATCCCACAGCCATTTTTGGTCGTCGTGTCCGAGAAGGATAAAGCGCTCAATGTATCTGGGCGATTGCGCGGTAATTCAGACGCAGAGCGATTGGGCAATATTTCTTCAATTGAGTCCGTCTCCGAACTTCCAATAAGCGTCGTTGATACCACAGCCTTTGCCGGGGACGCCGAGTCGTCACATTTGGTGGCCGGTACGTCGCCAACGTTGATTGCGATGCTGCAATCGGTTCACGCCATGAACAGCACATTCGATGGCGACCCGAATGGGTTGGGTTTCCTTCTTCCGGAAGGATCCGAATCAACACCTGATGGCGCTCGTGAAATTGTTTTGGATCAAGGGGGATTCATTCAGGAAGGCGACCGGTGAAAACCCAAGCCATTCTTGACTACCTTGCCACAAACTCCAGATGGCTGGCGGCGGGTGGACTTCTGACGTTTTTGTCCAGCTTTGGACAAACCTTCTTTATCTCAGTTTTTGCAGGAGAAATTCGCGAAACCTTTGCGCTGAGCCATGGAGAGTGGGGTGGGCTGTATTCTCTTGGAACCATGGCATCCGCGGTGGTTATGGTGTGGGCTGGATCTTTCACAGATGTTTTCAGAGTTCGGTTACTCGGCCCCGTCATTTTAGCCGGACTGGCAATTGCCTGCGTGGCGATGGGCCTAAACTCATGGGCTGCTGTTTTACCGATCAGCATCTTTTTACTTCGGTTCTTTGGGCAAGGCATGAGCAGCCATTTGGCAATGGTCGCAATGGCGCGTTGGTTTACGGCCACGCGAGGAAAAGCCCTTTCAATCGCAACCTTGGGATACGCGGTCGGTGAGGCCCTGCTACCAATAGCATTTGTTGCAGCTCTGGGATTTGTCCACTGGCAAACTCTTTGGCTCATCTGCGCTGGTGTCTGCCTGCTTGGAATACCGGTTCTAATTCGCTTGCTACGCAACGAACGCACACCACAAAGTCTGGCCAAAAGTGAATCAAGTACCGGGATGAATGGCCGACAGTGGACACGCCGCCAAGCCTTGCGGCACCCGCTGTTTTGGACGGTCGTGCCAGCCATCCTTGGCCCATCCGCTTTCGTCACCGCACTATTTTTTCACCAGGTCCATCTGGCAGAAATCAAGGGGTGGTCGCACATTGAGTTGGTGTCTTTGTTTCCGGTCTACACGGTGGTGGGTATCATCGCGATGATAACAGTCGGCTGGGCGTTGGACAAATATGGCACCAAGCGCTTGATGCCTTTTTACTTGCTCCCAATTGTTGCGGGGTTTCTTTGTTTTGCGGCAGGCAATTCACCACTTCTAGCTGTGGCAGGTTTTGCCTTTGTCGCGATAACCAGCGGCGCGAACTCAACCCTAATTCCCGCGTTCTGGGCCGAGTACTATGGGACCGCCCACATCGGTTCGATCAAGGCCTTGGCAACCGCTGTCATGGTTCTTGGATCAGCGATTGGTCCTGCCATCACCGGTGCGTTGATAGACTTTGGTACCGGGCTGGAAACGCAATTTGTGGGTATTGCCGCCTATTTTGTTTTGGTCAGCGGCCTCACGACCTGGGGTGTGTCGCGGGCTAGCCGCGATCTCTAACGCAAGCGGCGAAGATAGACATAATATGCGCCATCGCCCCCATGAGACAAATGGGCAGGTGTGACTTGGATCACAACTTTGGAAAGTGGCGGCAAGGATAACCACTGCGGTACTTGGTTTCGCAATACACCGCGGGGAGTTGGAATGGGTCCTGGCTCGTCCCGGTCCTTGCCTTTGCCGGTGATCACTAGAACCAAGCGCTTGCCGGATGCCTGCGACGATAGAATGAACCGGGTCAGGGCGGGGTGCGCGGTATCGACACGCATCCCGTGCAGATCAATTCTTGCCTCTGGTCTAAGCTTACCCCGCTTCATGCGACCATACGCTTTGGTGTCCATCTGAACTGGCATTTTCGAAAGGTGTTCGGTTACCGTCGGCTTTAGACTGTTGCGCGTTGGTTTCGAACCAGCCTTTTGACCAACTTTGAACTCACTCAAAAGAAGAGATCGTTCTACTGCGGGCTTCGGCTTTGGAAGTGTTGTAGCGTGATTTTCTTCGATATGTTCCGGGTTCAGGCGATCCGCCTTCCGCACGACCTTTTGCCACAGGTCCATTTCCTCTTGCGACAATTTACGACGGGCCATCAGAACCCATCCGGCAGCAAAGCATAGGCCCGTTGGATTGGTAACAATACCAGCATTCGGCCTGGATCACGCAGCCGACCGGCTGCTTGGCCAGCCGCGTCCCCGGTCCCAAAGAAAATGTCCGCTCGCTGCGCCCCTTTGATAGCTGAACCCGTGTCTTGAGCAATCATCAGGCGACGCAATTTACCCGCGCCGTTCTTTTCTACCCAAACCGGAGCACCAAGCGGTGTGAAGGCCGGGTCCACCGCGATCGAGCGCATCGCCGTCACGGACCGATTCATCGCGCCCAGTGGACCATCGGCGGATGAAACGCGCCGCACCTCGCGGAAAAACACATAGCTGGGGTTGTGCAGAAGCAGTTCGACGCCTGCCGCCGGATTACGGCGCACCCAGTTCTTGATCACCTGTGCGCTCACTTGATGGGCGTTGTAGATACCACGTCGCACCAGTTCGACCCCAATCGATCGATAAGAATGACCATTGGCCCCTCCATAACCCACCCGGATCGTCGATCCGTTGGATAAGCGGATACGCCCGGAGCCTTGGATCTGCAAAAAGAACAACTCAACAGGATCATCAACCCAAGCGATTTCAAGTCCGCGGTTTTCCATCACCCCACTGGTCAGAATCTCGCGTCGGCTTAGCCAGGGGTTCGACGCCTTGGCCTCGGGCGGCATTTTGTAGACGGGATATCGGAACTGGCTGGTGGGCACGCGTGAACCATCAAGCTCGGGTTCGAAATAACCAGTAAACAGCCCATCCTTGCCGTCTTGAATTAGAACAGGGCGAAAGAACAGCTCAAAAAACGAGCGCGCCGTTTCAGGTGTATGGTTTTGCGCCACTGCACACAAAGACGTCCAATCGGGATCATCAAAATCAGCGCAGGTGTTCAGGAACGTGTCAAAGGCCGCAGCGTGATCATCTGCGGCCCATCCATCCAGGTCATCGAACGAAGCAACGGTATAGGTAACATCGGTTCCGTTGCCCGAAGCAGAACCTGCTGCGGACATTACGGCACCTGCCAGAAGAAGCGACCGAAGCGCTGCAATCATGCGTCCGTTGCGACAAGCAGCCAATTCGGATCATCAGTGCCCATGGTGCGGGCAAAGGTCCAGGTATCTTTCTGGCGCTTGACAGTGTTTGCGTTGCCTTCGATGATGTCGCCGCCGCGGTCACGCACAACGGACGTCAGCTCAGCCACAAAGCGCATGGTGATTTCGGCCAGTTGGGTGTCTTTGTCGAACTTGGCGTCAACCAGTGTGGTTTCGCGCACGCCGATGAACTCTGCCTCGATCTTGAGGCCTTGATCCTCGCGATCAGACACGACGCTGACAAAGGTATCAAATACATCTTCGGCCAGGAACGGCTGGATGTCGTTCAGGTCACCGCGCTCGAACCCCATGACGATCATCTCGTAAGCCCCGCGCGAGCCTTGGACGAAATCGGTGACCGAAAAGCCGGGCTCGATCCGCTTCATCGCGGTCAATTCCTGCGCCTGCGGGCTGTCTTCGCCAACGTGATCGGTGATGTCCCGATCGGGGCCGCCTTCGATCACTTCAAAGTCGCGCGCCGTGCGCGCATTGGATTGTTGTGGCACGGGCGGTTTTTCGAAACCTTCACGCGTACCCAGAACACTGCGCAAACGCAGAATGAGAAAAATGGCGATGCTTACCAATACCAAAAGCTGGATCAAGGGTGAGTTCATTTCTTCCTCGTTTCAGGCAAGAGGCTTTGTAAGCAAGGCCTCAGAGCACTATGTAGGGGACGGGGCGGTGCAAGTCCACCGTTCACCCCTTAGGAAAGGATAACCTAAATGTACCTGTTTCTGGCCTTTTTGCTGGTTCCGATCATCGAAATTGCCTTGTTCATCCAAGTTGGCGGCCTGATCGGGCTGTGGCTAACCCTTGCAATTGTTGTGCTGACAGCCGTGTTGGGCACCTGGTTGGTGCGGACACAAGGTCGCATGGCGATGGGGCAGCTGCAGCAGGCCTTTTCCACTCTGGATGATCCGACCGAGCCGTTGGCCCATGGTGCGATGATCCTATTTTCGGGTGCTCTGTTACTGACACCTGGGTTTTTTACCGATGCGGTTGGCTTTGCTCTGCTGGTTCCTGGCGTTCGGGTGGCGGTGTTCCGCTATCTGCGGTCCAAGGTAACGGTATCGAGCTTTCAAATGGGCGGCGATCCCCGGTTTCAGAACATGCATTCGGGCCTTGATCCGCGACACGGTGCGCGTCACCCCGGCGGGCTCGGCGACGTGATCGATGGCGAATACGAAGAGGTCGGTAAGCCACGTGACCCCAACGCCCCGCCATCGGGTTGGGTCGAAGGACCGGACCGCCATTGAGGTGATACGGGCAAGCTGCTAAGCAGTGTCGAATTTGATTTTCACGGAGCAAATCCATGGCCGAAAACGGCGCCGCCGAAGGCAACCAACAGCAACAACCCCCACAAGTTCAGATGCGCGTTCTGGGACAGTTCATCCGCGACCTGTCGTTTGAAAACGTGATGGCCCAAAAGGGCGCATCGGGTGACGTGCAGCCGGACGTCAACGTTCAGGTGAACCTTGATGCGAAAAAGCGTTCAACGGATCACCAATACGAAGTTGCGATCAAGCTGAACATCGAATCCAAGGCCAAAGAGCTGGGTGAAACCCTGTTTGTCTTCGAGATCGACTACTGCGGTATCTTCCACGTCGAAGGCGTGGCCGAGGATCAGTTGCACCCGTTCCTGTTGATCGAATGCCCGCGCATGTTGTTCCCGTTCCTGCGCCGCATCGTTAGCGACGTAACCCGCGACGGTGGCTACCCGCCGCTGAACTTGGACAACATCGACTTTGTTGCGCTCTATCGCAACGAACTGGCGCGCCTACAGGCCGCTCAGCAAGAACAGCAGGCCGACGCCTGATTTCGGATTACGCGCTTGGGATCAACTCTCAGGCGCGTTTCCACATCGCATCATCCCCCAATTTGTCGACAAAGGCCTGATGGGCCTCTTGTTCCTCGGCCGAGATGCGCGCGGGCAGGGGATTTGGCCGTGCACTAGGGCGCCAGTCGTCTGCAGCAGATCCACCGGAACCGCCCTGGACCGTCGACAGGCCAAAGTCGGGTTGCTTGCCGCCGATCAGCTCCAGATAAACCTCGGCCAAGATTTCACTATCGAGCAAAGCGCCGTGTAACGTCCGGTTTGTGTTGTCGATACCAAAGCGGCGGCACAACGCATCAAGCGAGGCCGGCGAGCCAGGGAATTTCTTGCGTGCGATGGCCAGTGTGTCGAGCGCTTGCTCCCACGGGATTTCGGGCAGGCCCATCCAGCGCAGTTCGGCATTCAGGAATTTGATATCAAAGGCCGCATTGTGGATCACCAGTTTGGAATCGCCGACGAAATCCCGAAAGGCCTGACCCACCTTGGCAAAGACCGGCTTGTCCCGCAGCGTCACCGCACCCGGGCCGGGCGGTTGCGGGGATTCCAGCAGGTCAGGACCGATACCGTGAACGCCAAACGCCTCAAGCGGCATGGAGCGTTCGGGGTTGATGTACTGGTGATAGGTCTCGCCGGTGGCCACATGGTTCCACAGCTCGACCGCGCCGATTTCAACAATCCGGTCGCCGCTTTCGGGATCAAACCCGGTGGTTTCCGTATCCAGAACGATTTCACGCATCGTTTAACCCTGCTCTGATCTGCTCCACCACAGCCTGCACCTGTTGGCGGGCGTGGTCTAGCGTGTCGGTGACAATCACAAAATCGGATCGCTCACATTTCTCGTCATTCGGCATCTGTTTGGCGCGGATCTGCTGAAACTGTTCCAGGCTCATCGTTCCGCGGGCCAACACGCGCTCTTGCTGAACATCAGCAGGTACCGAAACACAGGCCACGGCATCCATAGCCGCATCGCCACCAGTTTCGAACATCAATGGGACATCAAACACCAGGATATCGGCGTCTGTTCCGACTTTGAACTGTTCGCGGTCTTGCCCAACCAACGGGTGCACGATCTGTTCGATCTGCTTTAACGCGGTCGGGTCAGCTTGAATGATATGTCGCAAAGCATCACGATTTACGGCACCGTCAACGATTGCATCGGGAAATGCAGCCTGCATCGGCGCAACCGCAGAACCGCCGAGCGCATAAAGCCGATGAACCGCCGCATCCGCATCCCAAACGGCGCAACCCATTTCAGCAAACAGCTTAGCGGTTGTGCTTTTTCCCATACCGATAGAGCCTGTGAGCCCCAGAAGAAACCTCATCTCAAGGCCGCCGCACGGGTGGCACTGTCGACCTTTGGCCGCTCGCCAAACCAGCGCTCAAATCCGGGAACCGCCTGATGCAACAACATACCCAAGCCATCGACGGTGGTGCAGCCCGCCTCTTCCGCGGTTTGCAACAAGCGGGTTTTAAGCGGGGCATAAACCAGATCCGTCACAACCGCAGACGGCTTCAGCCCGTCCATCGGCACGCGCAATTCGGAATTGCCAACCATACCCAGAGAAGTTGTGTTCACAACCAGGTCTGCGTCTTCAACCACATTACCTGCTTGCACCCAGTCAATCACCTGCAGTCGCTTACCAAAATCTTCGCGCAGCTTTTCAGCGCGTACACGGGTGCGATTGGACAGAAAGATCTCGGGCACGTCGGCCTCGAGCAGTGCAGAGATCACTGCGCGTGCTGCCCCGCCAGCCCCCAGAACAAGCGCCGGTCTGGCCTTGGGTTCCCAATCAGGGGCTCCGCTGCGCAAGTTCTCCATAAACCCATAGCCATCGGTATTGTCCGCATGGATCTTCCCGTCCTCACGGAAGATCAGGGTGTTCGCCGCGCCGATCAGTGTCGCACGATCCGTGATCTGATCCGCAATCGCCATCACGGCCTCTTTATGCGGGACAGTCACGTTGACCCCAACAAAGCCGGCCTTGGGTAATGTACGTAGAACCGTTTCCAGATCCTGAGGCGCCACGTCCATCGGGATATAGTGCCCTGCAATGCCATAGGTCTTGAGCCAATGCCCGTGCAAGCGTGGGGACTTGGAATGTGCAATTGGGTGCCCGATCACACCTGCCAATGGAATAGTTGTGTTCGTCATTGTTCGATCACCCCCCGCAACGCCAGGAAATTGAGCAGCTCTAACAGGGGCATACCCAAAACGTTAAAATAGTCCCCGTCAATGGTTGTGAACAAGCGTACACCCTCTTCTTCAAGTTTGTAGGCCCCGACCGCATGGCGAATGCTGTCCCAATTCCGCTCAACATATGAGCGCAGATAAGTGTCGGAACTCGCCCGCATCCGTAGGCGGACTTGCCCAACATGGCGCCAGATTGGTTCTCCGTTTTCATAGATGACGGCAGCCGACAGCAGCATATGCCGGTGCCCCCGCATCGCCTTTAGCTGATCAAAGGCCTGTTCCAACGAGGTAGGTTTGGACAGAAGCTGCCCCTGAAAGTCCAGAACCTGATCACAGCCCAACACCATCGCGCCCGGCATTTTCAAGCTGATCTTGCGCGCCTTAAGCTCGGCCAGGGCGTCGGCAATGTCGCGGGGCGGGGCCTCTTCCGCAATCAGCGCATTTTTAACAGTATCTTCATCAACACGGGGCACATTAACCTCAAACGGGACACCTGCGTTGCGCAGCAGTTGCGCCCGGATGGATGAGCCAGAGGCGAGAACGATGGGGACAGTCATGTGGATAACCCCTTGGGCAAGTCTTTGAGCGATTTCGGATGGTTTGTATGACTTTCCGCTTGTCACGCAACCCCGGGGTTTCGCGAAAAACATCTCTGAGTCGTTCGAGTTGTATCCTTTCTGGACAAGGATAACTTGAATCCCGTGGATAACCCGACCACCCAAAGTTACCCGCAACATTATCCCCAAGCTCTTCAAGTTGAGTTTTGTTTACCGCATTGTTTTTAATTAATAAATTTTAGATGTGGAGAGACAGTGCTTGAAACCCGATCAGGTTCCCCACATGGGGAAAACTGGCAGGACAGATGAGTTATCCACGAAAATCCAGCTCCCTACAAAAATCATCATCCTTTTTTCTTTCTTTCTTTTTTATTAGGTAAGCCCGAACCCGATCCGCGAGACACACATGACCGATTTTCTGTTCACGATTTACCCATGGGTCAAATCCCTGCACATCATGGCAGTTATCTCGTGGATGGCTGGTCTCTTCTATCTTCCTCGTTTGTTTGTGCATCATGTCGAGCAGGCTAAGAAAGTTCAGGGAGCACCTGAAATCTTTCTGATGATGCAAGAGAAGCTTTTGAAGATCATCATGAGACCAGCGATGATCGTGACCTGGGTCTGTGGGCTGATCATGGTTTTTACACCAGGTATCGTCGACTGGTCGTGGATCTGGCCCTGGACCAAGGGAGCATCGGTTCTGGCGATGACCTGGTTCCATCACTGGCTGCTTAAGCAACATCGCAGCTTAGAGGAGGGGACCAATACCCTCTCTGGGCGCACGTACCGCCTCATGAATGAGGTTCCGACAGTTTTGATGGTGATCATCGTCCTGTCGGTCATTTTGAAGTTCTGAGGGCTGTTTGACTCCACAGCCCTGCGCCCCTATGTAGGGGTCAACTGACCCGTCCGGGTTACGTGTCTTCCGAATCCATATTCAATCCATGCCGCGCTTGCGGTCAAAGGGTGTTTGATCATGTCTGCTGAATCCCTGTCGCTTGCCTATCTCAAGGCCAAGAGCCCCAAAGACCTGCTGTCGATGGCCGAAGAGCTTGAGATCGAAAACGCATCAACGATGCGTAAAGGCGAAATGATGTTCCAGATCCTGCGTGAACGCGCGGACGAGGGATGGGAGATTTCGGGCGATGGCGTACTAGAGGTGTTACAAGACGGTTTTGGCTTCTTGCGCTCGCCTGAGGCGAACTATCTGCCGGGTCCTGACGACATTTATGTCTCGCCCGAGATGATCCGCCAGCACAGTCTGCGCACCGGTGATACGATTGATGGTGTGATGAAGGCGCCGCTGGACAACGAGCGCTATTTTGCGCTGACCAATGTCACCAAGATCAACTTTGAAGACCCCGAGAAGGCAAAGCACAAGATCGCATTCGACAACCTGACGCCTCTGTACCCGGATGAGCGTCTGAAGATGGAAGTCGAGGATCCGACCATCAAAGACCGTTCGGCCCGTGTTATCGACCTGGTGGCGCCGATTGGTAAAGGGCAGCGTTCGCTCATCGTGGCGCCGCCGCGGACCGGTAAAACCGTGATCCTGCAGAATATCGCCAACTCGATCGAAAAAAACCATCCCGAGTGCTACTTGATCGTCCTGCTGATCGATGAACGCCCCGAAGAGGTCACCGACATGCAGCGTTCGGTGAAAGGTGAGGTTGTATCTTCTACCTTTGATGAACCTGCAACTCGTCACGTTGCCGTGTCCGAGATGGTAATCGAAAAAGCAAAGCGTCTGGTCGAACATAAACGAGATGTTGTTATCCTTCTCGATTCGATCACAAGACTTGGTAGGGCATTCAACACTGTTGTGCCTTCGTCGGGTAAAGTACTTACAGGTGGTGTCGATGCAAACGCCTTGCAGCGCCCGAAACGCTTTTTTGGTGCTGCGCGGAACATCGAAGAGGGCGGTTCGCTGACTATCATCGCAACCGCGCTGATCGATACCGGCAGTCGTATGGACGAAGTTATCTTTGAAGAATTCAAAGGTACCGGTAACTCGGAAATCGTTTTGGATCGCAAGATTGCCGACAAACGTGTGTTCCCGGCGATCGACATCCTCAAGTCCGGCACCCGGAAAGAGGACCTGCTGGTCGACAAGCTGGACCTGCAAAAGACGTTTGTCCTGCGCCGTATCCTAAACCCGATGGGCACCACGGATGCGATCGAGTTCCTGTTGTCGAAGTTGAAGCAGACCAAGACAAACGGCGAGTTCTTCGACTCGATGAATACCTAAACCAGGTCCAAATCACGAGGCCACTGGAATGGATACGATCTTTGCCTTGGCCAGTGCTCCTGGCAAAGCAGGTGTTTCCGTGATCCGAGTATCGGGTCGCGGTGCACATGATGCTCTTCGCGCATTGACTGGCAGACATTTTCCCAAACGTGGCATGAATCTGTGTGTTATCAAGGACATATCTGGACACCAGTTGGATGAAGCTCTGGTTTTGACCTTTGAAGCTCCGGCGAGTTTCACAGGCGAGGATGTTGTGGAACTCCAGGTTCATGGAAGTGTCGCTGTCGTCGATTCTGTGTTGCGAGCTCTTTCAGAGATCGATGACCTTCGCCTAGCAGAGCCTGGTGAATTTACCCGACGAGCCCTTGAAAATGGGAAAATGGATCTTGCCCAAGTTGAAGGGCTTGCAGACCTTATTGATGCTGAGACTGATGCTCAACGACGGCAAGCTCAAGCTGTTTTGAGCGGAGCGCTTGGGGTATTAGCAGAACGGTGGCGGCGTGATTTGATCAGGGCAGCATCATTGCTGGAAGCAGTCATAGATTTTGCTGATGAAGAAGTACCGACCGACGTTACACCAGAAGTGAATTTACTTTTGAATAAAGTCACCAAAGATCTTGATCGGCAAATCTCAGGAGTAAGAATTGCAGAGCGTATTCGCTCGGGGTTTGAAGTCGCAATTGTTGGTCGCCCTAACGTAGGAAAATCTACGCTTTTGAATGCCCTAGCGGGTAGAGATGCAGCAATAACTTCAGAGTACGCAGGAACGACGCGAGATATCATTGAAGTTCGAATGGATCTTTCTGGAATACCAGTTACTTTGTTGGACACCGCTGGTTTGCGGGAAACAGAAGACGTCGTAGAAAGCATTGGCATAGAGTTGGCTCGTAAGCGGGCTGCAGCAGCCGATCTTAGAGTGTTTCTGTTGGAAACTGCTGGTGATTGCCCTGAGTTTGCATCTGAACCGCATGACATCGTGGTATTGTCAAAGGGTGACCTTAGGAACGATGAATTGCCGTCAGTTTCCGGGCAAACTGGTAAAGGGGTCGACAAGTTGGTCGAGATGATCTCTCGGAACTTGTCGGAACGGACTGCGAGTGCAGGTGTTGCAACGCGAGAACGGCACAAGGACGCCATGATAAGGGCTCAGGTTGGGTTGACCGATGCTATGCGTGTCTTAGAATTTGGTTCTGATCAGTACGATATTGCAGCAGAAGAAATTCGAACTTCGATCCGAGCTCTCGAATCCCTGGTAGGTCGTATCGATGTGGAGAACTTGCTGGATGAGATCTTTGCGAGTTTTTGCCTGGGCAAGTAAGGAGTGTTTCACGTGAAACATTTGGATTTCGATGTCGTAGTAGTTGGCGCGGGGCATGCTGGCACGGAGGCTGCGCATGCATCCGCTCGCATGGGCGCTCGTACTGCTTTGATTACTTTGTCTGAAAAAGACATTGGCGTAATGTCGTGTAATCCGGCAATTGGCGGGTTGGGAAAAGGACATCTAGTCCGAGAAATCGATGCCCTGGATGGCGTGATGGCCCGCGTAGCAGATCTCGCAGGCATCCAATTCCGGCTGTTGAATCGCCGAAAGGGTCCAGCTGTCCAAGGCCCGCGGGCACAAGCGGATCGATCAATATACAGACGAGAGATGCTGGCACTTACCAAACTGCAACCCGACCTTGAGTTAGTGTTCGGAGAAGTGGTTGATATTCTAATCGAGAAGGGTAGGGCAACGGGCGTAGAGCTTGCCGATGGTACACAAATCTCTGCCAATTCCGTGATTCTGACATCTGGTACATTTCTACGAGGTGTTGTTCACATTGGAGACGCATCTCATCCCGGTGGGAGGATGGGCGACAAGCCTTCTATCCGACTAGCAGACCGGATCCGCGATCTTGGCTTAAATATTGGGCGGTTGAAAACTGGTACGCCACCCAGGCTGGATGGGAGAACAATTGCTTGGGATGGTTTGGAGTTACAGCGGGGTGATGATGATCCAACGCTGTTTTCCTTTATGTCCAAAGGGGTAACTGCAACACAAATTTCATGTGCAATTACCCATACAAACGAAAAAACACACGAGATTATTCGTCAGAACATTGCTAGATCGGCCATGTACGGTGGGCATATCGATGGCGTGGGTCCACGGTATTGCCCGTCGATAGAAGACAAAATTGTCCGGTTTGCGGACAAGAACTCACATCAGATATTTTTGGAACCAGAAGGGATAGATGATTTTACGGTCTATCCTAATGGGATTTCGACATCATTGCCCCAGGATGTTCAAGAACAGTATGTGCGTTCTATCCGTGGACTGGAAGATGCCAAAATTCTCCAACTTGGGTATGCAATTGAGTATGATTATGTCGATCCGAGATCGTTGAACTCGCAACTCATGCTGAAATCAACGCAAGACCTGTATTTGGCAGGGCAAATCAATGGAACGACCGGATACGAGGAAGCTGCTGCTCAGGGGATGGTAGCGGGTTTGAACGCAGCGTTGACCACCCAAAAAAGAGATCCCGTACACTTTAGCCGTTCAGAGAGTTACATCGGTGTGATGGTTGACGATTTGATTACCAGAGGTGTTACAGAACCCTATAGGATGTTCACTTCACGAGCTGAATTCCGCCTTTCGCTTCGCGCTGATAATGCGGATCAAAGGCTGACACCGAAGGGCATAGACCTAGGCTGTGTAGGTGATGAGAGAACAAAAGAGTTTAATCAAAAAAATGAGAAGCTTACGCGGGCCACTACGTTGCTGACCGACGCAGAGTTTACGCCTAATCAACTCAAAGCGTCTGGAGTCGAAGTCAATCAAGACGGCAATAGAAGGTCAGGTATGGCTGTCTTGGCATTTCCGGATGTTAGTTTTGATGATCTTATCCCGCTGATACCGGAACTGGATGAGTTTTCCCTTGATATCCAGAGACAGATCGAGCGGGATGCTCTCTATGTAAATTACATTTCGAGACAGCAAAGTGATGTGGATGCGATGCGTCGTGATGAGAATTTGAAGATACCGTCAGATATCTCATATGATGAGTTTGAAGGGCTTTCAAACGAGCTGAAACAAAAGCTGAGCAAAATACGACCGGATAATTTGGCTCAAGTCAGTCGTGTGGATGGAATGACTCCGGCGGCAATGGCATTGATATACGCTCGTGTGCGCAAGAATCGTCGTACGAGATCTGCATGAAGCAAGATGTTTTTGAAGATACCGTCGGTCATGATGTTTCACGTGAAACATTTGAACGTCTTGAAGTGTTCGCCGAGTTGGTAAGGAAGTGGAATTCAACAATTAATATCATTTCAAAGCGCAGCTTGGATGATGTTTGGACCCGGCATCTTATTGACTCAGCACAGGTGTACTATTGCGCACGGAAGTCTGGAAAGTGGGTTGATCTGGGTAGTGGAGGTGGGTTTCCTGGTGCTGTAGTTGCAATTCTTGACTCGGAGGTTAAGGCCTATTCTTCCTTTACACTTGTAGAAAGTGATCAAAGAAAGGCAGCCTTTCTTCGTACTGTTTCACGTGAAACATCTACTGATTTTTCTGTTGTCAGTAGGAGAATTGAGCAAGTGGAAGGGCAAGACGCTCAAGTTCTTTCAGCCCGAGCCTTGACTGCACTGTCTGGGTTGCTTGAGTACTGTGACAGACATTTGCACAACGAAGGGACGGGGATTTTTCCAAAAGGCATATCTTGGAAAAAAGAGCTTCAAGAAGCGCAAACAGAATGGAATTTTCAGTATGAAGCCATTACTAGTATCACAGAACCCGAAGCAGTAATCCTAAAAGTCAGGGAAATCGCGCGTGCATGACCTTTCCCGTCCCACCGGACCAAAAATAATCGCAGTAGCAAACCAAAAGGGAGGGGTTGGCAAAACGACAACCGCAATCAACCTGGCGGCTGCAATGGCTGAATCAGACCAGAAGGTTCTTGTCGTAGATCTTGATCCGCAGGGTAATGCGTCGACTGGATTGGGGATCGAGAGATCTGAGCGCTTGAATACCAGCTACGACTTTCTAACTGGTGATGCTGGCCCTGAAGAAGTCGTGCACAAAACAGAGTTTGAAGGATTG
Source organism: Falsiruegeria sp. JB4-1 (assembly GCF_055693495.1). Lineage (NCBI taxonomy): Bacteria > Pseudomonadati > Pseudomonadota > Alphaproteobacteria > Rhodobacterales > Roseobacteraceae > Falsiruegeria > Falsiruegeria sp. JB4-1. The sequence continues at coordinate 162,093 of NZ_JBVFTZ010000001.1, read as the reverse complement.
TTCATTATCCCAGCGACGGTTGATCTAAGTTCCGCGGATATTGAGTTGGTTTCCAACGAAAAAGAAGCTTTCTACTGCACGATGCGTTGCATCAGATAGCAATGGACAGCTTTGGCTGGGATTATGTCTTGATTGACTGTCCGCCCTCTCTGAACCTGCTGACTGTTAATGCGATGGTTGCGGCAGATTCCGTTTTGGTTCCGCTTCAAAGTGAATTTTTTGCACTCGAAGGTTTGTCGCAATTGATGCTGACGGTTAGAGAAGTCCGACAGACAGCAAATCCAAATTTGCGGATTGAAGGTGTTGTTCTTACGATGTTTGATCGAAGAAACAATTTGTCTCAGCAGGTAGAAGCTGATGCTCGTGACAACCTGGGAGAATTGGTATTCGAAACCAAAATACCACGAAATGTTCGGGTCAGCGAAGCACCTTCCTTTGCGCTTCCGGTTCTGAGTTATGACACGAATTCTCTGGGTGCATTGGCATATAGAGAATTGGCGAATGAATTGATGAATAAAAACAATAAGATAACTGCGTAATCAGGAGAAGCAGCAATGGCAAATAGCAAAGGAAAGCCTCGCGGTCTTGGGCGGGGTCTGTCTGCGTTAATGGCGGATGTAGCTCCTGAAGAAACGGTTTCTGTGCAGGCAAGTAGGGCTGAGACGAAGATCCCGATTGAAAAGCTGCGCGCAAATCCAGATCAGCCACGTAGGACGTTTGGTAAGGAAGATCTTGATGATTTGGCGTCATCTATCAAAGAAAAGGGCATTCTTCAGCCGCTGATCGTAAGATCGGTATCCGGTGGAGAATACGAAATTGTAGCGGGTGAACGTCGGTGGCGCGCGGCACAGTTGGCACAACTTCATGACGTTCCTGTCTTGATCCGCGAGTTTGACGACACCGAAGTTCTTGAAATTGCGATAATCGAGAACATCCAACGTGCCGATCTGAATGCAGTGGAAGAGGCTGCAGGTTTTCGTCAACTGATGGATCGTTTTGGTCATACACAAGAAAAGCTAGCCGAGGCTCTGGGTAAAAGTCGCAGCTATATTGCTAACCTTCTGCGTCTTTTGGCTTTGCCCGAAGATGTTCAGCAAATGGTGATTGATGGGTTACTGTCGGCGGGACATGCGCGCGCCCTGATTACATCGGAAAATCCGTCAGAGCTGGCCAGAATTGTTGTGCGAGACGGTCTGTCCGTCCGCGCGACCGAGGCTTTAGTGAAACGTCAGCAGAACAATGGAGAGCCATCAACCGCCCCAAAAGCGCGGAGCTCGGGATCAGAGAAAGATGCCGATACTCGTGCGTTGGAGAAAGACCTGTCTGCCATCTTGGCGATGAAGGTCGCGATCAATCACAAGGCGGGCACGGAAACCGGGCAGGTGGTTTTGACATACGAAAACCTGGATCAACTAGACGACTTGTGCGCCAAACTTAGCCGTTAGGGCGGGTCCAGATGAAAATCAGGACAGCGCTCAGCGTAATGCCCTGAATGATAAGAATGTGAGTGGCCAGCCCAAGCGCCAATGACAGACTAAATACAGCCGCGATCGAAAGAGTCGCGGCTTTTTTTGCGGTAGGGCGAATGGCTCCACTGGTGTTCCAATCAACTATCATCGGGCCGAAAATGGAATGCGACAGTAGCCAGTCGTGCAGGCGTTCAGACGAGCGAGCAAAACAGAAGGCGGCCAATAGCAGGAACGGGACAGTTGGGAGAAGGGGAAGAACAACTCCGATCATGGCGCAAGCCACGCATAACACCCCCAAAACAACCCAAAGCACCCGCATATTCTAAACCACCAACAATTCCCGAATAACGGCGTTCAACACAGCGCGCCCGCCCTTGGTTGCTTTCAAGGTTGATCCAATTTGTTCGACCATCCCGATATCTGAGAGATAGTTCACCCGGTCCTTGGGAATGGATGAGGGGGATAGGGATTGGAATCTGTCCATATCTATTCCCTCAACTAACCTAAGCCCCATCATAAGGTATTCATTAGCCTGATCTTGTGTGGTGAGTTCCATTCGGACAGATTCACCAGTTCTGTGAGAAACCTTCTCAAGCCACTCTTTTGGGTTCAAGTAGGATTCAGTTGCAAATTTTTGGCCATTCAGGGTTAGGCGTCCGTGCGCACCGGGACCAATGCCAACATAGTCGCCATATCGCCAATAGACTTGATTGTGCTGCGATTCCGAACCCGGTTTGGCGTGGTTTGAAATCTCGTAGGCTGGCAGGCTGGCGGCCTCGCAAATCTCTTGCGTGGCCATGTACATATCGGCGGATGTGTCATCTTCGGGGAGGCCACGCAGTTTGCCAACTGCATATCGATCACCGAAAGCTGTACCTTGCTCGATTGTCAGTTGATAAAGCGACAGGTGATCTATCGCCATGGATAGAGCTTGCTTTAGTTCAGCTTTCCAGTCCGAGAGGGATTGATGCTGACGAGCATAGATCAGGTCAAAACTGACCCGGTCAAAGCAATTTCGGGCGACGTCAAACGCCTTTTGAGCTTCTGCAACTGTATGGATTCGACCTAAGCGCCGCAGGTCTTCGTCGTTCAGCGCCTGAATACCCATCGAGATTCGGTTGACCCCGGCATCGCGATAGCCAGCAAAGCGACCAGCCTCGACTGAACCAGGGTTCGCCTCGAGGGTGATCTCCATATTGTTGGCCGGATGCCAATGCCCACGGGCTGCCTGAATGACGGCATCAACCGTATCGGGGGACATTAAGGACGGGGTGCCGCCGCCAAAAAAGATCGTGTTCAGAACGCGGCCGGGGGTTTGAGCAGCGTAACGTTCAAGTTCGAGTAGGTAGGCTTCTACCCAGGCGGCTTGGTCTATTTGGCGGCTGACATGGCTGTTGAAGTCGCAATAGGGGCATTTGGCCTCGCAAAACGGCCAGTGGACATACAGGCCAAAGCCCCCGTTTTGCCAATCATCCGCCAAAGCAACCCTGCACGAACTTTTGCACCGCAAGCGCGCGGTGGCTGATCTTGTTCTTTTCCCAGCGATCCATCTCGGCAAAGGTGATGTCGTGGCCCTCAGGGATAAACATCGGATCATAGCCAAAGCCCTGATCGCCACGCATGGGCCAGGTTAGGTGCCCGGGGGCAATGCCTTCGAACACTTCGTCATGCCCATCAGGCCAGGCCACAACCAAGGTGCTGCGAAACTGGGCAAGACGGGGGTGGGGGGCGTTGATCGCCTCAAGCTCGTTCTGGGCGCGGGTCATGGCCATAACAAAGTCACGGCCATTTCCGGTTTCGGCCCAATCGGCGGTGTAAACACCGGGAGCACCGTTCAGCGCGTCGATGGTGATACCGCTGTCATCAGACAGACATGGCAGGCCGGTGGCCTTTGCTGCAGCGTGGGCCTTGATCCGGGCGTTGCCGACGAATGTGTCTTCGGTCTCTTCCGGTTCAGGCAAATCCATGTCTGCCGCGCCGACCACCTTGACTCCAAAGGGCGAAAGGAGATGTTCCATCTCCTCTAACTTGCCCTTGTTGTGGGTGGCAAAGACCAGCGTATCGCCATCGAACGTGCGGGTCATGCGGTGGCGGCCTTTTGCATCGCGGCCAGTTCACCCACGCCTTTTTCCGCCAAATCCATCAGCTGATCCATTTGGGCACGGCTGAACACCGAACCTTCGGCGCTCATCTGCACTTCGATCAGTTTGCCCGAACCGGTCATGATGAAGTTGCCGTCAACGCCGGCTTCGGAATCTTCGGGATAGTCCAGATCCAGTACGGGCTGACCGGCATAGATGCCGCAGGACACAGCAGCAACCGGATCAACCAACGGATCGGAAATCACATCGCCGGCTTTCATTAGCTTGTTGACCGCCAGACGCAGGGCAACCCAACCGCCGGTGATCGACGCGCAACGGGTGCCACCGTCGGCCTGGATCACGTCACAGTCGACGGTGATCTGACGTTCGCCCAAGGCCACGCGGTCCACGCCGGCGCGCAGGGCACGGCCGATCAGACGCTGGATCTCAACCGTGCGGCCACCTTGTTTACCGCTGGCGGCCTCGCGACGCATGCGGGTGTTGGTTGCGCGGGGCAACATGCCGTATTCCGCCGTAACCCAACCCAGGCCAGATCCTTTGATAAAGGGCGGAACGCGGTCTTCGATGGTGGCGGTGCACAGCACATGCGTGTCGCCCATCTTGATCAGGCAAGAGCCTTCGGCATGTTTGGTAAAACCGGTTTCGATGGAAACCGAACGCATTTGGTCAAGTTCACGTCCAGAGGGTCGCATTGGAAATCCTTTGTTTGCTGGCTTGGGGATAACTCTGGTGAGAGCAGGGAGCAACCCCGATTGACCTTTGGCTCTGGTGGGATTTAATGACACCCAAGCCGGAGAACCCTAATGACAGACGCGAGCAAAATTCTGGACGAGATGAACGATCGCTCGCGCGAGGTGTTTCGGTTGATCGTCGAAGGGTACCTGGACAGTGGCGAGCCGGTAGGCAGCCGGACCTTGACCCGCACGCTGAGTGAAAAGGTCAGCGCTGCGACGATCCGCAATGTGATGCAGGATCTGGAGTTTCTAGGCCTGCTCGACAGCCCCCATGTCAGCGCTGGCCGGGTGCCGACGCAGATGGGGCTGCGAATGTTTGTCGATGGGTTGCTAGAGGTCGGTGATCTGAACGTGGCGGATCGCAAAAAGATCGACGCGACGGTAGACAGCAACTCGGCCGATGTCAGTGGTTTGCTTGATCGTGTGGGGTCGGTTCTGTCGGGGGTGACTCAAGGCGCGTCCCTGGTTCTGACACCGAAACACGAGGCCGAAATCAAACATATCGAGTTTGTTTCGCTGGCCCATGACCGGGCGCTGGTGGTTTTGGTCTTTTCCGACGGGCATGTTGAAAACCGCCTGTTCACACCGCCGCCGGGACAGACACCAAGTTCGATGCGCGAAGCGGCAAATTTCCTGAATTCCTTGATCGAGGGGCGGACGCTTAGCGAGGTGAGCACTGTGATTCAGTCACAGATCGCCGCCCGCAAGCAAGAGATCGACGTGCTGGCCCGCGAGATGGTCGAAGGGGTTTGGCTGCATGGGATGGGGAGGGACAGGATTCGGCCCGCCTGATAGTGCGGGGACGAGCGAATCTTTTGGCGGACACGGGCCAAGAGGAAGAGCTGGAGCGGATCAGATCGCTGTTTGACGACCTGGAACGCAAGCGAGACATCGCAGAATTTCTGGAACTGACCGAAGACGGCGACGGTGTGCGCATTTTTATTGGCTCTGAGAACAAACTTTTCTCACTTTCGGGTTCCTCTTTGGTGGTGTCTCCCTATATGAACGCTGATCGTAAGATCATTGGTGCGGTCGGGGTGATTGGCCCGACGCGCCTGAATTACGGACGGATCGTGCCTATCGTCGACTATACCGCGCAGTTGGTCGGCAAGCTCGTATCGGACCGGAGTTAGAGGTAGAAAGATGGCAGAGCCAAAGAACGAAGATTTTCTGGATGACATCGCAACGGCAGAAGCCGAAGAGCTGGCCGAAGAATTTGCTGAGATCAGCGACGAAGCGCTTGAACTGGACGAGCTGCGTGCGGAACGGGACGCGCTGAAGGACAAATTCATGCGCGCGCTGGCGGATGCGGAAAACGCCCGCAAGCGGGGCGACAAGGCCCGTCGCGATGCCGAGAACTATGGTGGATCAAAACTGGCGCGTGACATGCTGCCCGTTTACGACAACCTAAAACGCGGGCTGGAAGCCGCAACTGACGAACAGCGCGAAGTTTCTGCAGCGCTGATCGAAGGTGTCGAACTGACCATGCGTGCGCTGTTGGATGTATTTGGCAAGCACGGTGTTCACATTGTTTCGCCCGAAGTTGGTGATCGTTTTGACCCGCAAATGCACGAGGCGATGTTTGAGGCTCCGGTGCCCGGTACCCGAGCCGGCGACATCATTCAGGTGTCCGCCGAAGGGTTCATGTTACATGACCGTCTGCTGCGTCCGGCGCAGGTTGGCGTAAGCTCGACAGCCGGCAGGCTGATGTATCGCCTTCGAGGCGATCAATTGGAAAAAGATGAAGAAGCGGTCAGGATTTGGCCGCTTCTTTCAGTTTGTAGATCAGATCAAGCGCTTCGCGCGGACTGAGTTCATCCGGATGGATATCATCCAACATCCCATTTACCGCTGAAGTTTTGGCAACGGGCAGAGATGGCGGTGGCGCAGCCGAAAACAGAGGCAGATCGTCGATCAGCGCTTTTTGCTTGCCGCCTTCACGCTCGTTCTGTTCCAACTGCTCCAGAACCGCTCGGGCGCGTTCGACCACAGACGGGGGAAGGCTGGCAAGCTGGGCGACCTGAACACCGTATGACCGGTCCGCGGCGCCTTTGCGTACTTCGTGCAGGAAGATGACTTCGCCTTCCCATTCTTTGACGGCGACAGTGGCGTTATCAACACCCTCCAGACTACCGGCGAGGGCCGTAAGCTCATGATAATGCGTGGCAAATAGCGCGCGGCAGCTGTTTGTTGCGTGCAGATGCTCCAAGGTGGCCCAGGCAATGGATAGACCGTCATAGGTGGCAGTACCGCGACCTATTTCGTCCAGGATGACAAGCGCACGTTCGTCGGCCTGATTAAGGATCGCAGCGGTTTCCACCATCTCAACCATGAATGTCGAACGCCCGCGCGCCAAGTCGTCTGATGCTCCGACGCGGCTGAACAATTGACTGACCAGTCCAATTTCGGCGCGTTCAGCGGGAACATAGCTGCCCATTTGCGCCAGTAGAGCGATTAGTGCGTTCTGACGCAGGAAAGTCGATTTACCGGCCATGTTGGGACCGGTCAAAAGCCAGACAGCGGCGCCACCATTTGCTGTTAGATCACAGTCGTTTGCGATGAAAGCGTCACCTGATTGTTTCTGCAGCGCCCGTTCAACGACCGGATGGCGACCCCCGGTTATGTTAAATGAACGAGAGTTGTCGACATGAGGTCGGCACCAACTCTCTCCTCGTGCCAAATCAGCAAGTGATGTAGCCAGGTCGAGTTCTGCCAGACCGCGCGCCGCTTGGTTGAGTAGGGCGGCTTGGGCCAAAACTTCGTCAGAAAGCCTTTGATAGAGCCGCTTTTCAATCTCAAGCGCCAGATTTCCGGCGTTCAGAATGCGGGTTTCTATCTCGCTGAGTTCGACGGTGGTGAACCGCACCTGATTGGCCGTGGTCTGCCGGTGGATATAAGTCTCAGAGAATGGCGCACTGAGCATCTTGTCGGCATGTGTCGCCGTAGTTTCGATGAAATAGCCAAGCACATTGTTGTGCTTAATCTTGAGCGAGGTGATCCCTGTATGTTCGGCGTATTTCTGCTGAAAGCCGGCGATGACCGAGCGACCTTCGTCGCGTAGGGTGCGAGCCTCATCCAGCTCAGAGTCATAGCCGGGTGCAATGAACCCGCCATCACGGGCCAGCAGTGGCGGCTCGGCCACCAATGAGGCATCGAGCAACCCGAGCAGATCGTCAAATCCACGTAGGTTGGTAGTGGCTTGAATCATCAAGTCGGGCAGGTCTATGCCGTCGGTTGAGGCGGCGATGTCTTCGGCCTGGATTAACCCGTTCCGGATCGCAGCCAGATCTCGAGGGCCACCTCGGTCGAGCGCAAGGCGTGAAAGCGCACGATCAAGGTCGGGAGTCTTTCGCAGGCTGTCGCGCAGCCCTTCCCTAAGCGAGGATTGTTCGACGCAGAAATCCAGCGCAGCCAGGCGCGCGTGGATGGTATCGAGCTTGCGCGAGGGGCTGGAAATGCGCTGTTCCAGTAGGCGTCCGCCACCGGGTGTCACTGTGCGGTCTATGACAGACAGCAGCGAGCCGAATTTGTCGCCGCTGAGAGAACGGGTCAGCTCTAGATTGCGGCGTGTGGCCGCGTCGATTTGCATCACGCGGTCTTCGCTGTCCTGTTCGGGAGGCAAAAGCAGCGGCAGTTTACCCTTTTGCGTGATCTCAAGATAATCGACCAGCGCGCCCATCGCGGACAATTCGGGTCGCGAGAATTTTCCGAAACCATCCAATGAGCTAACCTTGAACAGCTCTTGCAGGCGTTTTTCGGCTCCGGTGCTGTCAAAGCTGGCTTTGCCCAGCGGCGTCAGCGGGATTTTAAAATCATCTGCTAGTGGACGCAGGGTTTGGAACACCGGATCGTCTACAACCAGCAACTCAGACGGAGCAAGGCGAGCAAGCTCTGGCCCCAACCGCTGCTTTGAAACGGTCATGACGTGAAACGCACCGGTTGAAATGTCTGCCCAGGCCAGCGCTGCGCTGTCGCGCACTTCGGCATAGGCCACCAGAAAGTTGTGGCGCCGTGCGTCAAGCAGGGCGTCTTCGGTCAAGGTGCCGGGGGTCACCAGACGCACAACATCGCGTCGAACTACCGATTTAGAGCCTCTTTTTTGGCCTCAGCCGGGCTTTCCATCTGTTCACAGACAGCCACGCGAAACCCTTTGCGGATCAAAGTCAGTAGATACCCCTCGGCTGCATGCACGGGCACGCCACACATAGGGATGTCATTGCCATTGTGTTTGCCTCGTTTGGTCAGCGCGATGTCCATGGCTTGAGCGGCGTCGACAGCGTCGTCAAAGAACATCTCGTAAAAGTCGCCCATGCGATAAAACAGCAGGGCATCTGCGTGCGCCTCTTTGATTTCGAGGTATTGGGCCATCATGGGCGTGACTGTGGACAAAGGTGAATTCTCCGACTGGACCGAGCGAGACCTTACAAATCCGTCCAGTCCGGTGAAAGCCGAAAACGCATTGTCGTTGAGACTGCGTGCTGCCTGCGCTATGAGGCGAGAAGCCCGAACAGTGAAAAGAACGACCGATCTGATGCCTAAAGCGAAAATTACCGACCAAGAGGCGCTGGCCTTTCACCTGGAACCGACCCCTGGCAAGTTTGAGATTCAGGCCACAGTGCCTATGACAACTCAGCGGGACCTATCGCTGGCATACAGCCCCGGTGTTGCGGTTCCCTGTGAGGCAATCGCCGCCAACCCCGAGACCGCCTATGATTACACCAACAAGGGCAACCTTGTGGCGGTGATTTCGAATGGTACTGCTGTTCTGGGCCTCGGGAACTTGGGGGCGCTGGGTTCGAAACCAGTGATGGAAGGCAAGGCAGTCTTGTTTAAACGGTTCGCGGATGTGAACTCGATCGACATCGAGCTGGACACCGAAGACACCGATGCGTTCATCAACGCGGTTAGGCTGATGGGGCCGACGTTTGGCGGCATCAACCTTGAAGATATCAAAGCGCCCGAATGCTTCATCATCGAACAGCGTCTGAAGGAAGAGATGGATATTCCTGTCTTCCACGATGACCAGCACGGGACGGCGGTGATTTGCGCAGCGGGATTGCTAAACGCACTGCACATCTCGGGCAAAAAAATTGAAGACGTCAAAATCGTTTTGAACGGTGCGGGTGCGGCTGGCATCGCCTGTATCGAACTGCTCAAAGCGATGGGCGCGCGGCATGAAAACTGCATCGTCTGTGACACCAAGGGCGTGATTTATCAGGGTCGGACCGAGGGGATGAACCAGTGGAAGTCGGCCCACGCCATCACCACTGAACTGCGCACCCTGGAAGAGGCGATGAACGGCGCTGACGTGTTCCTGGGGGTGTCGGTCAAGGGGGCCGTGACGCCAGAAATGGTGGCCAGCATGGCCGACAATCCCGTAATCTTTGCCATGGCGAACCCTGATCCTGAGATTACGCCGGAAGAGGCACATGAAGTGCGTGTCGATGCGATCGTCGCGACTGGCCGGTCGGATTACCCGAACCAGGTCAACAACGTGTTGGGTTTTCCGTATCTGTTCCGTGGCGCGCTGGACATTCACGCCCGTGCCATCAACGACGAGATGAAGATTGCCTGCGCGCATGCGCTGGCTAAACTTGCGCGCGAGGATGTGCCGGATGAGGTCGCGATGGCTTATGGCAAGTCGCTGACCTTTGGTCGGGATTACATCATCCCAACACCCTTTGATCCGCGCCTGATTCACCGGATCCCGCCAGCGGTTGCTCGTGCTGGCATGGATACGGGCGCCGCGCGCTAAGCCGATTATCGACATGGATGCTTACGAGCTGAGCCTGAAATCACGGATGGATCCGACGGCCAGTATCCTACGCGGCCTGAACGCCCGCGCGCGCCAGGCGCAAAGCCGGATGATCTTTGCTGAAGGTGACGACCCCCGCGTGTTGCGTGCAGCGGTGATGTATCAGCGATCGGGTTTTGGTAAGGCTTTGGTTGTTGGTCGTCAGGAAGACGTGAAGGAAAAGCTTGAAGCGGCTGGCTTGGGCGACGCAGTGCGCGAGCTGGAGGTTGTGAACGCCGCCAACACGATGCACCTCGATACCTATAAGGATTTTCTTTATAAGCGCCTGCAGCGTAAGGGTTTTGACGGCAAGGATATTCACCGCCTGGCTGCGCGGGATCGCCATGTGTTCTCTGCCCTGATGTTGGCACATGGACATGGCGATGGTCTGGTGACCGGGGCCACGCGTAAATCTGCGCATTGCTTGGACCGCATCAACCACGTGTTTGACGCTGATGCCGATCATGGGGCGGCAGGTGTAACTGCTTTGCTGCACAAGGGTCGGATCGTCCTGATTGGAGACACGCTGGTGCATGAATGGCCGGACGAGAACAATCTGGCCGATATCGCGGAACGCGCGGCCGAGGTTGCTCGCCATATGGGTCTTGACCCGCGTGTGGCTTTTGTCAGTTTTTCGACCTTTGGTTACCCGGTCTCGGAGCGAGCCGAAAAAATGCACATTGCGCCCGAGGTCCTGGATCAACGCGGCGTTGATTTTGAATACGAAGGTGAGATGACCGTCGACGTCGCGCTGAATGCACAGCAACAAGAGGCCTATCCCTTCTCGCGTTTGACCGGTCCCGCCAACATCCTGATCGTTCCAGCGCGGCACTCGGCCAGTATCTCGACCAAGTTGATGCAGGAAATGGGTGGGGCAACTGTAATTGGCCCAATCCTGTCGGGCGTCGACAAGCCGATTCAAATCTGTTCGACCGGTTCGACCGCCAATGACATCCTGAACATGGCCATCCTGGCCGCTTGCGATATCGGGTAAGCCATGGCGATTTGGAACTTGGGCTCGATCAATGCGGACATGGTCTATGCCGTGCCGCATCTGCCTGGCCCGGGGGAAACGTTGGCCGCAATGGAGCTTTCGCAGTTTCTGGGCGGTAAGGGGGCCAATATGTCGGTTGCCGCGGCTCGAGCCGGGGCGCATGTTTGCCATATTGGCGCCGTGGGTGCGGATGGGCGCTGGGCGGTAGAACGACTGACCGAATACGGCGTGGATACCCGGCAAATTGCTGAAGTGTCAGCGCCCACCGGCCACGCAATCATCGCTGTTGAAGCATCGGGCGAAAACCAGATCTTGCTCTTTGCCGGGGCCAACCATGCGATCACGATGGATCAACTGGGGCAGGCCCTTTCGCAAGCAGGAGCAGGAGACATTCTGGTTCTGCAGAACGAAACCAACGCTCAGGTCGATGCGGCGAAGATGGGTCGCGATCTGGGGTTGAAGGTGTGCTATGCCGCTGCGCCGTTTGACGCGGATGCAGTTCAGGCCGTGTTGCCCTTTCTGGATTTTCTGATCTTGAACGAAGTTGAAGCTGCGCAGTTGCAAGAGGCCACCGGCTTGGCGCCTGAAGCCCTGCCTGTGGCGCAGGTTATCGTTACTTTGGGCTCCAAAGGAGCGCTCTTTTTCGATACTAATAAGGGCAAAAAGCAGGAATTCTCGGCCTTCAAGGTCAAGGCAGTGGATACTACAGGTGCAGGTGATACTTTTACAGGTTACGTTCTAGCCGGAATGAACCGTGGCCTGCCCATGCCCCAAGCCATCAGTCAAGCCATGCGTGCGGCGGCCATCATGGTTACGCGACACGGCACAGCAGATGTAATTCCGGACTTAAAAGACGTCCAGGACACTATTCTTTAGCTTCCGACAAACGGCGCGTCGTTGCCCCATAGATCCTTTACACGCTGATCGCGGCCGCAGGCGTTGCGATATGCTTTATACGCGGATGCCTGACGTTTCGGGCCAAAGCGCGTGAGGATCAACTTCGACCCTTTGTAGTAATCCTGATGATATGCCTCGGCGGGGTAGAACGTGCTTTCCGACAGGATAGGCGTCACGATTTTCTGCCCCAAGGCGTCTTGAGCCTCGGCTTTGACCTTAGCGGCAAGCGCCTTTTCGCCAGTGTTAGAGACGAAAATTGCCGTGCGATAGCTGTCGCCTCGGTCACAGAATTGCCCGCCGGGGTCGGTGGGATCGACCGAGCGGAAGAACATGGCCAAAAGCTGCTCGCGCGAGACTTTGTCGGGGTTAAATGTGATCTGGACCGCTTCAAAGTGCCCGGTTCCACCCGCTGTCACCTGTTTGTAAGTGGGATCTTTGGCCTTGCCGCCAGTGTAACCTGATACAGCTTCGACTACGCCTGGCACGGATTCGAAGTCGGATTCGACGCACCAGAAGCAACCGCCCGCAACCGTTAGGGTTTCAGTTCCAGCCGCAGAGGCTGCGCCGACACGCACTAACGATGCGGCGGCAATCAAAATCACCAGTGCAATCATCTTGAAATCTGATTTGAGATCTTGAGTCAGGGTCATGGCAAATCTCCTTTGAATATAAGCTGACAGGCGATCCCTCACGCAGCAAGTCACTGTCATGTCATGTCACGACCTGGTGAGGTTGAGTTACCTCTTGGCGCCAATTGTTACACGGTCTAGCGTCACGCGAGCAGGAGGACCCCGATGACCGAAAAGATGAGCACCCATCAGGCCGAAGAAGACGCGCGTAACGAAGAGATATTGATCTACGTCGACGGCAAAATTGTACCCAAGGCCGAAGCCACCGTCAGCGTTTATGACAGTGGGTTCATGTTGGGCGATGGCGTGTGGGAGGGCCTGCGTTTGTATGATGGATGTTGGGCGTTTCTGGACGAACACATGGATCGCCTTTTCGAAGCCGCAAATGCCATCGATCTAGATATCACCCTGTCAAAAGCCGAGGTGATTGCGGCCCTGCATGCAGTACAACGGGCCAATGGTATGACCACCGACGCGCACGCCCGACTGATGGTCACACGTGGGGTTAAGAATCGCCCTTTTCAGCACCCATCACTCAGCCGTTCGGGTCCGACGATGGTGATCATCATGGAACATTCCAAGCCCAAACTGCCGCGCCCGATCCGCCTGGCCACGGTGCCGCACCTACGCGGACTGCCGATGTCGCAGGATCCCAAGCTGAATTCACACTCTAAGCTGAACTGTATCCTGGCTTGCATCGCCGCCGAAAAAGCGGGAGCGGATGAAGGGTTGATGCTGGACATTAATGGTTTCGTGAACACGACCAACGCTTGCAACTTCTTTATCGTGCGCAAAGGCGAGGTTTGGACTTCGACCGGGGACTACTGCATGAATGGCATCACCCGCCAAAAGGTGATCGACCTGTGCCGCGCCAACGGCATTCCCGTTTATGAGCGGAACTATTCTTTGGTTGACACTTACGGCGCCGACGAGGCGTTTCTAACCGGCACATTCGGTGCCCAGACACCAGTGAGCGAGATTGATGGCCGGATGATCGGAGCCGGGCAGATGGGACCGGTGACCAAGCGCATTCGCGAGCTATACAAAGATCTGATCCAGACCCAAATCGGCTAGATTTTCTCCAACAGCCACGCTTGTTCTTGCGCAGGGGCGAGGCCTTTCAGGCCGCCAGGAATATCGTGCCTGTAGAACAGCTTCTTCGTGAAATGGGCGCCGTAAAGTGCCTCGATCTGGGGTTCGGGCACCGAAAACGGCGGGCCAGAGAGCAGGCTTTGATCGTAGTCGAAAGAGATCACGAATTGCCGCGCCAAATGGGTAATCTCGGCAAGATGCTTGACGTATTTGGGTCGCATCTCACGGGGCAAGGCAACCATGGCCGCCCGGTCGTGTATCAAATCGACTTGCCCGATCAGCTCTGCGGTCAAATCAAAGACGTCGCCGACGTAGACATCCAGATCGGGTGCACTGAAGTGTTTCAGATTGCCTAATTCCTGCACATCCGGTGTGACGCCCAAATCATCAAACAACTGCCTGATCGCGATCTGGCTTAGCTCGACCGCAACAACCCGATAACCTTTGGACAACAACCAGCCAATATCGCGGGTTTTTCCACAGAGCGGGACAAATATGCGACTGTCTTTTGGCATTGGGTGAGCATCTATGAATTTCACCAAAAGATTGTGCGCCTTGTCCTGATGCCATCCCAGGCGATTTTCTTCCCAGCGGTTAATCCAGAAATCCGGCTTCATTTCGACATCCTTTCATGCGCGCCTTATGCAGATGGGATGTGCTGACACGCGTCGTCAAGGGGCCTTACCATTCCGTTTGCATTGTGCGGGAAATCGGCGTCTTGTGCGGGGTCACACAACCATCGATTTTTGAGGGAAGAATGCATATTGCGATGTGGTCGGGGCCGCGGAATCTTTCGACGGCCATGATGTACAGCTTTGGTGCGCGCACCGATTGCGCCGTCACGGATGAGCCGTTTTATGCGGCCTATCTGCAGATGACTGGGTTGGATCATCCTATGCGCGCCGAAATTATGTCCTCGCAATCGCAAGACCCGATCAAAGTGGCCGAGACCCTGACCGGCCCCACCCCCGGCGCGCGGCCGTTCTGGTATCAGAAACACATGACTCAGCATATGATCTCCGGCGTGCCGCGCGACTGGATGCGAAAGGTGCGAAATGTGTTCCTGATCCGACATCCGGCGCGGGTGATCGCCAGTTATGGTGCCAAACGTGAGAACCCGACATTGGATGATATCGGGTTTTGGCAGCAGGCAGAGCTGTTTGACGAAGTGCAGGGCTGGGGCGGTGATCCAGTGGTGATCGATAGCCACGATATCCGCGACAATCCTGCCGATATGCTGGAACGGTTGTGTGATGTCATCGGGATGCCGTTTTCCCCCAACATGCTCAGCTGGCCACAAGGGGGTCACCCTCAGGACGGCGTGTGGGCGCCCCATTGGTATGGCGCTGTTTGGCGCAGCACCGGATTTGCAGGGCCAGAAGATGACCTGCCTGAGGTGCCGGAACATTTGCAACCGGTGCTAGAGGCAGCGTTGCCGTTTTATGAACAGATGAAGGCAGCCAAGATTTGAAGCCCGCACAACGGGGTTGGGAAGAATTGCCAACTATCTCGGGAACAGTGCACTGACATGACGCTCTGCGGTTCCGCGCCGAGCCGTAGGCGAGGCGCCCGGCCCAACTGAGCAAGGGCCCGTCAGGGCACGATGCGAGGGCGGGAGCCCTCCCTGTTTGTCGTTTGCAGGTCAGCCCAACAGCGACCCCAGCTTCATCGCGACGCCCATGTTGCCCGAGATCTTGAGCTTGCCCATGGCAACGCCCGTCATTGGATTCAGCTTGCCGGTTAGCAATTTGACCAGGTTGTCCTGGCTGATGCGGATGGTGCAGTCGGTTTCGCGGTCTTGTGTTGTGGCGGTGCTGTCGGCCAAAACAATCACCCCATCATCGCCGCAGTCGAATTTCAACGAGCCATCAAAGCTTTTGTCGCCCAAGCCTTGCTGGATCTTTTCCGCGATCTCTTGCAGCATCTGGTACCCTCCAATGAAAATGCCCGCCTATGGCTAGGCGGGCATTTGGAATTCATCAACGGTGACGTTGCAGGAGTTTACTTCACACGTTTGTCACGTGCGGCCAGCAGTTTCAGGCGCAGGGCGTTCAACTGGATGAAACCGGCTGCGTCTGTCTGATCATAGGCGCTAGCGTCTTCTTCGAACGTTACATGCGCTTCGGAATACAGAGAATGCTCGGACCAGCGACCCACGCAAGTGGCCGAACCCTTGTACAGCTTGATGCGCACGGTGCCGGTCACGTGGGTCTGCGACGCGTCGATGGCGGCCTGCAGCATTTCACGCTCAGGGCTGTACCAGAAGCCGTTATAGATCAGCTCGGCATACTTCGGCATCAGCTCGTCTTTCAGATGCATGGCGCCGCGGTCCATCGTGATGGATTCGATGCCGCGGTGTGCCTCAAGCAAGACGGTGCCGCCGGGGGTTTCGTAGATGCCGCGCGATTTCATGCCGACGAAGCGGCCCTCGACCAGGTCAAGACGGCCAATGCCGTGCTTGCCGCCGTATTCGTTCAGCTTGGTCAGGATGGTCGCGGGGCTCATCGCCTCGCCATTGATGCTGACCGCGTCACCTTTTTCGAAACCAATCTCGATGAATTCGGGTTCGTTTGGCGCGTCCTCAGGGTGGACGGTGCGCTGATAGACATAATCGGGTGCAGCAACGGCCGGGTCTTCCAGAACCTTACCCTCGGACGAGGTGTGCAGCAGGTTGGCGTCGACCGAAAACGGAGCTTCGCCGCGTTTGTCCTTGGCAACGGGGATCTGGTGTTGCTCGGCGAATTCCAACAGGCGCGTGCGAGAAGTCAGGTCCCACTCACGCCAAGGCGCGATCACCTTGATGTCGGGGTTCAGGGCATAGGCCGCCAGTTCGAACCGAACCTGGTCGTTGCCCTTGCCGGTCGCGCCGTGGGCTACGGCATCAGCGCCGGTTGCTTCGGCGATCTCAACCAGACGTTTGGAAATCAGCGGGCGCGCAATCGACGTGCCCAGCAAATACAAACCCTCGTATACCGCATTGGCGCGGAACATCGGGAAGACAAAGTCGCGCACGAATTCTTCGCGGACATCTTCGATAAAGATGTTCTCGGGCGCGATGCCCAACAGCTCGGCCTTTTGGCGGGCGGGCTCCAGCTCTTCACCCTGACCCAGATCGGCGGTGAAGGTGACGACCTCACATCCGTACTCGGTCTGCAGCCATTTCAGGATGATCGAGGTATCAAGGCCACCAGAATAGGCCAGGACAACTTTCTTGGGCGCGGACATCAGCATTTCCCCTTAAACGTATGACGTCTGGCCCCTAGCGGTTTTTGCAGCTGGGGGCAAGTTGTGTGCGGTGTCGCAGGCGTGTAGAAAGACGAGCAACAGGCAAGTGATACAAGTATCGATTGGGGAGCAGGGCACACCATGATGGGCTGGCGCATTTTCAAACATTCGGTGCAGATGGTACTGCGCAATTTTCAACAGGCTTTGCAGATTGCATTGGTTCCGGGTCTGATCGGGATGGCGCTGCTTGTTGGGCTGGCTATGGTGACTGGCGCTTGGGATGGATTTCAAGGTCTGGCATCTAATCCAAACGAAGATCCCACGGTATCTGAATTGGACGATCTTGGGGCTTTTGGGCTCTTGTCCTTGCCTATCATCTGGGCGATCGCGTTTTGGATTGTTGTGTCATGGCATCGCTATGTCCTGCTCGAGGAAACGCCGCAGGGATGGCTGCCACCATTTCGAGCGGACCGTATCCTGGCCTATTTCGGGCTGCTTTTGATGTTGGGTTTGGTCGCCCTGATCGCCCTTGTCCCGCTTTTCGTCATCTTCGCTGTACTGGGTGACTCTAGTGCGAATCTCTCGGTGACAATTGGGGTGTTTTACTTTTTGGCCGTTGTCCTGTGCATCTATCGGCTGAGCATCATGCTGCCGGCCTCGGCAATTGGGCAGCCTATTACGTTAGGTGCTGCATGGAGCAAAACCGAAGGCATCTTTGGTACATTGATTGTTCTGCTTGTGGTTAGCTTTGTCTTTCAGATTCTCGTTCAGACGCTTTTCAGCTTGCTTTTGGCCATTCCGGTCATCGGTTTCGCGCTTGTGCTGATCCCGTCGATCCTGATTTTGCCGCTGATTAACGTGAGTATCCTAACCACGATGTATGGCGTCTATGTCGAAGGGCGATCCATCGACTGAATACTGATGTATTCCTTGCCATCTGATTGACCTTGCGGCAGTGAACGAACATGACTGATTTCATGACCCGTGCCCGCGCCGCCGAAGAGGCGATGCGCCAAGTGTTTCCCGCCACCCCGTTGCAGCGGAACGTTCATTTGTCCGAACGCTTTGGGGCTGACATCTGGCTTAAACGCGAGGATCTGAGTCCCGTGCGATCCTACAAGATCCGGGGCGCGTTCAACGCCATGCGCAAGAAACCGGATCAGGATTTGTTTGTCTGCGCCAGCGCCGGAAATCATGCGCAGGGCGTCGCGTTCATGTGCAAGCACCTGGGGGTCAAAGGTGTAATATTCATGCCGGTGACCACGCCGCAGCAAAAGATCCACAAGACCCGGACCTTTGGTGGTGATCAGGTCGAAATCCATCTGATCGGTGACTATTTTGACGATTGTTTGGCTGCGGCCAAAGCCTGGTGTGCTGATAAAGGTGGGCATTTTCTGTCGCCGTTTGACGATGAAGATGTGATCGAAGGCCAAGCCTCGCTAGCGGTAGAGATTGAACAACAGCTGGGCCGGGTTCCGGATCATGTCGTGTTGCCAGTGGGTGGCGGCGGCATGTCATCGGGCGTGTCCACCTGGTTCGGGGATCGCACCCACTGCCTGTTTGTGGAGCCGTCAGGAGGTGCGTGTCTGCGCGCGGCTTTGGCGGCAGGGCACCCAGTAACGTTGGATCATGTCGATACCTTTGTAGATGGGGCGGCCGTGGGTCGAATCGGAGAAAAGACATTTGAGCTGCTGCGCAATGTGCATCTGTCTGACGTGCATGTTCTGTCCGAAGATCGAATCTGTACGACGATTATCGAAATGCTCAACATCGAAGGCATTGTTTTGGAACCTGCTGGCGCATTGGCGATCGAAGCCGTCGAAGACATCCAGAGCTTTGTGCGCGGCAAAACTGTCGTGTGTCTGACATCGGGTGGAAACTTTGATTTCGAACGCCTACCCGAGGTCAAGGAACGCGCGCAGCGCTATTCCGGTGTGAAAAAGTACTTCATCCTGCGTCTGCCGCAGCGCCCCGGTGCGCTGAAAGAGTTTTTGGGCATTCTGGGACCTGACGACGATATTGCCCGGTTCGAATATATGAAAAAATCCGCGCGCAACTTTGGCTCGGTCCTGATCGGGATTGAAACCAGCAAGCCCGAAAACTTTGTACGTTTGTTTGCGCATCTCGTTGATGCGGGCTTTACCTACACGGACATCACCAACGACGAAACGTTGGCGCAGTTTGTGATCTGATCAACTATGTTGCGGCAGATCGTTCAGGAATACGGTCTTAGATTGCTCATAATTGTTGATGATTGCGTCGACGTTTACTGTTTCGGCGGCACCTGACGCTGACTGTCGTTCGCCGTCCTGGCATAACGTTGAAAAGCTTTCAAAACCCAAACTTAGCGCACTGCCTTTCAAAAAGTGCAGGTCTTGTTCCAGCGCATCGCGTGAGCTGTTTGCACGCAGCCGGTCAATCACCTCTTCCACTTCTTCCAGGAACAGATCCACGACTTCGCGAAAATCCTCGGCACCAACCTCATCTCGCAGCTGGTTAACGCGTGACCATTGTATCATGTTTCATCCTTTGAGCGTTTTCGCCCCGCACTTTACCCTTTGGTAGCTCTTTGGACGTAAACACCGCGTTAAGACGGGGTGAGGATTTTCAGTTCCAGACTTCACACGATGTTAAGATGCTCGGCTTTAGGCTCCGGTCATCAGTTTCGGGACTGAATGTGAGGAATTTCGGTGTTGCAGGGTAGCGAAGTGCAAACGGAAACCGAAAAGGAATCCGGTGCGATTCAGCAGGTTTTGGTGGTCGATGACAGTCGGTTGCAGCGCCGTATTCTCGTGAGTTCATTAAAAAGTGGGGCTTCGAAGTAATCGAGGCAGACTGTGGTGAGGCGGCGCTGGTGATTTGTCAAACCTCACCGCCGGACTTGATACTCAGCGATTGGGTTATGCCTGGAATGAGTGGATTGGAGTTCTGCAAGTCTGTTCGAAAACTTCCCAATGACGCCTATTCCTATTTTATCCTTTTGACATCCAAAAGTGAAAAGAACGAGATCGCACAGGGTCTGGATGCGGGTGCTGATGATTTCTTGATCAAGCCTGTTAGTTCGGACGAATTGCGTGCCCGAATTTCAGCTGGTGATCGCATTCTGGGGATGCAGCGTGAATTGTCTCAAAAGAACCGGATGATCGAGGAGGCACTGGACGAACTTAAGGTAGCCCATGACGCCATCGACAAGGACCTGATGCAAGCTCGCAAAATTCAGGAGTCGCTGGTCCCGGAATTGACCCGGGAATTCGGATCCTCACGAGTCAGCCTGTTGTTGAAACCCTGCGGTCACATCGGGGGAGATTTGGTGGGCATGTTTTCTCCGGGGGTTAATCGCCTTGGATTCTACAGTATCGATGTTTCAGGTCACGGCATCACTTCGGCCATGATGACAGCGCGTTTGGGCAGTTACCTTTCCAGCAACTACTTTGAGCAGAACGTGGCGATGGAAAAGCGGTTCAATCGTTTTTATGCCCTGCGTAAACCTGAAGCGGTAGCCGCGTCGCTAAACTCTCGCCTGATTGCTGACACCGGGATCGAAGAGTATTTTACAATGGTCTACGCTATCGTCGATCTGCGTAGCGGGTTACTAAAAATGGTTCAGGCTAGCCATCCACATCCTCTGGTACTTCGTCGGGATGGTCGAGCTGAGTTCCTCGGCGATGGGGGCGTGCCCATTGGGCTCCTACCAGACATTCCTTATACACAGTTTGAAACCCAACTGAGTCCGGGCGACCGGCTTTTGCTATATTCAGACGGCTTTACAGAGTGCCGTTTGTCGAATGGTGATATGCTGGAACCCGAAGGTCTGTTGCAATTGGTCCGAGAATGCGATCCGAAGCAAGGCGGGCAGGAGTTTCTGGACGATCTATTCTGGCGGCTAACCCAAGTCATGTCAGACGAACACGGTATGGAGGACGATGTGTCCGCCACATTCTTCGAATACAATGGACCATAATTAAGCAATAGAGGCGCTGGGCGATTGCCCATTCGCTAAAGGCATATCGGGTTACAGCACTCGAGCAAGTTGCGTTGCAAAGTGTTTGTCTCCGGGGTTTCCCAAGGCCCGGGCCGCTACATCGATGTCCATCCAAATGGCCTCGTGAAATTCTTCAGTTGGCGGGCCTTTGCGTTGTACGGGTCGGGCGCAAAAAACGGTGCAGATTTTTTCGGCCCACAATTCGTATTCGGGCATGTAGGTGAACAGACGAAAGGCGCCCAGGCGTCGTGGGGTGGTGATCGACCACCCGGTTTCTTCAAAAACCTCGCGGTGCAGGGCTGTGATGGGCGATTCTCCGAAGTCAATTCCACCGCCGGGCAGTTGCAGTTCGGGATTTTTCCCGTCGTCGTACCGAGTCACCAAAACCTGACGCCCACGCGGCAGCAAGACATATGCACCGGGTCGTCGCGTGTAGCTTCGCCCGTGTTCCGGGGTTTCCCCAAAGCGTCGGATCATGTATGCACCCCTTTCATTGCGGCGTGGTCCACCTATATGGACGCGGTATGCCAACCCGTGGCGTGTAAGGAAACCCCATGAACCTCGGATCCAAAATCGCGTGGGACGATACAGTTCTGCCCTTTCAACTTGATGCATCGGACATGCGCGGACGCGTGGCCCGTCTGGACGGCGTATTGGATGGCATCTTGAAACAGCATGACTATCCCGTACAGGTCGAGGCGTTAGTGGCGGAAATGGCGTTGCTGACGGCGTTGATCGGTCAGACCATCGACCTTCGTTGGAAGCTGTCGCTGCAGGTGCAGTCCAAAGGCGCGGTTCGAATGATTGCGACCGACTACTATGCGCCACAAGAGGGCGGCCGCGCAGCGCAAATTCGTGCGTATTCCAGCTTTGACGCCGAGCGTTTGACGGACGGCACCCCGTTTGATCAGGTCGGCGAGGGCTATTTTGCGATCATGATCGACCAAGGTGACGGTACCCAGCCATACCAGGGGATCACCCCGTTGTCCGACGGATCGCTCAGCGCCTGCGCCGAGGCCTATTTTGCTCAGTCGGAGCAGTTGCCAACACGATTTGCGCTCAGTTTTGGTAAATCATCCGAGCCGGGTGTTGATGAACACTGGCGTGCGGGGGGTATCATGCTGCAAAGCATGCCCAAGGCGTCGCCTTTTGCCGCAAATAGAGACGGTGAGGGTGACATTCTCACGGCCGCTGATCTGGTCGATGGCGAAGACGGAGACAACTGGAACCGGGTGAACATCCTGCTCGACACGGTCGAGGATTTGGAGCTGATCGGGCCCAGCGTGCCGCCAACGGATCTGCTGATCCGCTTGTTTCATGAAGAGCAACCGCGTGTATACGATGCGCAATCGGTCCGCTTTGGATGTACCTGTTCCGAAGAGCGTGTGCGCCAAAGCCTGTCAATTTATTCGGCACGAGACATCGAAAAGATGACGACCGAAGATGGCCGCGTCACGGCTGATTGCCAGTTCTGTGGCGCGCATTATGATCTGGACCCAAGGACATTGGGGTTCGAGGCGGAACAGCAAGACGGTGCATGAAGCCGAAACAAATCTTAGGGCTGCAATGGCCAGGTCGGGAGAAGGGTCAAGTGACTTTGACCTCAATCCCGACACTGTCTTACCGAGCGGTCGAAAACTCCGTCCCGCCGGGGTATTGGTGCCGATTTCACTGGCGCAACCCGAACCCCGGGTCATCCTGACAAAGCGGTCATCAGCATTGAAACATCATCCCGGTCAGATCGCCTTTCCTGGCGGCAAACAGGATGAAGGCGATGCAGACGTGACGGCCACCGCGCTGAGAGAGGCGCAAGAGGAGATCGGACTTCCACAAGACATGCCGCGTATTTTGGGACACTTGCCGTCGCACGAGACGGTTACGTCCTTTTCTGTGACGCCAGTGATTGCAATCTTGGATGATCCCTTTGATGTAATCGCTGAGCCGGGCGAAGTTGACGAGGTGTTTTCAGTACCGCTCGAACACTTGGCGCGACTGGAAAATTACGTGGTGGAATCTCGTCGGTGGCAAGGGCAACAGCGGTACTATTATACTGTGCCATTCGGTCCATACTATATTTGGGGCGCCACGGCACGGATGCTGCGTGGGCTGGCTGCACGGATGTCGGCATGACCCGGATCGCAGAGGATTGGCTGACATCGCGCGCGACACAAACAGTGTGTAAGGCGTTGACTGATGGCGGGGCTCAGGCATTGTTCGTGGGTGGCTGCGTTCGAAACGCTTTGCTTGGTGCCCCGGTGTCTGACATCGACATTTCAACAGACGCCCATCCAAAGCAGGTTATGGAACTGGCGCATGCGGCGGGAATCAAAGCGGTGCCCACCGGCATCGACCATGGTACCGTTACTCTGGTTCAGCATGGCGAACCGTTTGAAATCACAACTTTTCGTCGCGATGTGAAAACCGATGGCCGACGCGCTGTCGTGGCCTTTGCTGACACCATTGAAGAAGACGCCGCACGCCGCGATTTTACCATGAACGCCATTTACGCCCGACCGGACGGGACCGTGATTGACCCCTTGAACGGGCTGCCGGATCTAACATCGCGTCGCGTGCGTTTCATAGGTACGGCAGAGCACCGCATTCGCGAAGATTTCTTACGCTCTCTTCGCTTCTTCCGCTTCCACGCCTGGTATGGAGACGCTTTAGCAGGTTTTGACGCAGATGCGCTTGCCGCCATTGCCGCCAATCTGGATGGTCTGGAGCGCTTGTCGCGTGAGCGGGTTGGAGCCGAGATATTAAAACTGTTGGGTGCCCCAGATCCTGCGCCCTCGGTCGCGGCCATGCGAACAACCGGAGTGCTGGGCGCGGCTTTACCGGGAGCAGATGACAAGGCGCTGGCACCTGTTGTTCATTTCGAAAGTGAACTGGGTTTGAGCGTGGATGCCGTGTTGAGATTGGCATCTTTGGGGGCACCGATGTGGTTGCAACCCTGCGGTTGAGCAAAGTCCAGTTAAAGGCGGTCGAGGCGCTGCGCGAGGCAGCGATTGGAACCGCAGGCGCGGCAGAATTGGGGTATCGTTTGGGCGAACAATTGGCCATCAAGGCGATGATCTTGCGATCTGCTTTGCTGGAGATGCCAATTGCGTCCGACGTCTGCAGTGATGCAAAAAGGGGTCGCAGGCCGTTTTCCCAGTAACTGCCAAAGATCTGATGCCCAAATTCAAAGGGCGCGAGTTGGGTGAAAAGCTATCCCAACTCGAACGCGCCTGGATCGCTTCCGGCTTTGCTCTGACACGAAAACAGCTGCTGCTGACGTAGCGTCAATATGATACCTTATTTTCCGGGGTGACAAACGCAAACCTTTCCGTTTAGGTTTGCCGCATCAACTAACGGAGGAATGCGAATGTATTACGGGATCTGGTTCAGCATCGGCTGAGGTTTTGCCCCCGTTTGGGTGATGCCTTGGCACGCCTAATTTCGCAAGTCCAAAATTACGCTCATGTGGAGCATCCGTTATGTTTCGTTTTTTCGAAAACCTTGTTGACCCCTATACCGCCTACGACGAAGTAAACAAACCGCCCACACGGTTGTGGCCGTTCATGTTGGAATATTCCCGTCCCTTCATGAAGGTTTTTGCCTGGACCGCCTTTCTATCGATCATTGTGGTAAGCGTTGAACTGGGGCTGATCTATTACATGGGTCGGTTGGTCGACATGTTGGGCTATCCGCCCGAAGATGTCTGGGCCACATATGGGGAAGAGCTCATTTTGGTGGCGCTTTTCATCCTGTTTTTGCGCCCCATCCTGCATGTGCTGGACGTGATGTTGCTTAACAACACGATCCTGCCAAATTTTGGCACGCTGATCCGTTGGCGGGCGCACAAACATGTGCTGCGGCAATCCGTGGGCTGGTTTGAAAACGATTTTGCAGGTCGGATTGCCAACCGGATCATGCAGACGCCACCAGCCGCCGGGGAGGTGGTGTTTCAGGTCTTCGACGCGATCTCTTACTCTCTGGCCTACCTGCTCGGGGCTGCGATCCTGTTGATGGCGGCGGATATACGATTGCTGATCCCGCTGCTGATCTGGTTTGCGTTCTATGCACTGCTCGTGCGTTGGACTGTAAAACGCGTCGGCCCCGCGTCGCAGGCGGCATCCGATGCGCGCTCGACCGTGACGGGTCGGGTGGTGGACAGTTACACCAACATTCACTCGGTCAAGATGTTTGCCCACAACGATCACGAACTGGCCTATGCCAAGGACGCGATTGAACAGACCCGCAAGACGTTCCAAGTCGAAATGCGGATTTTTACGATTATGGATGTGGTTCTGGTGAGTTTGAATGGTTTGTTGGTTGTGGGTGTCGTTGGTTGGGCCATGGCATTGTGGATGCAGGGGCAGGCCTCGGTCGGGGTGGTCGCTGCGGCCTCGGCCCTGACACTGCGGTTGAGTGCGATGACCGGCTGGATCATGTGGGCGCTGACTTCGTTTTTTCGGGAACTCGGGGTTGTCGCCGAAGGGATGGAGACGATTGCCCAACCCATTGACCTGGTCGATACCGCCGAGGCGAAGCCATTGGTGTTGTCCCATGGAATGATTGAGCTGGATGGTCTGTCGCACCACTACGGGCGCGAGAGCGGTGGTCTGGACGCGCTGGATTTGCGTATCGGTGCAGGCGAAAAAGTTGGTCTGATCGGTCGCTCAGGTGCGGGTAAATCCACGTTGGTCAAACTGCTCTTGCGGTTTTATGACGCCGACAATGGCCGCATTCTGATCGACGGACAAGACATCGCCACCGTGACGCAGGACAGTCTGCGCTCCAATATCGGTATGGTGCAGCAGGACAGTTCTTTGCTGCACCGTTCGGTGCGCGACAACATCCTGTATGGCCGTCCCGACGCGACCGAGGCACAGGTCATCGCCGCAGCCAAACAGGCAGAGGCGCATGAATTCATTCTTGATCTCGAAGACCCACAAGGGCGCGCTTAGCTATGACGCGCATGTGGGTGAGCGGGGTGTGAAACTGTCAGGTGGTCAACGGCAGCGGATTACGCTGGCGCGGGTAATCCTGAAGGATGCGCCGATCTTGCTGCTGGACGAGGCGACTTCGGCCCTGGATTCCGAGGTTGAGGCCGCCATTCAGGATACGCTTTATGGCATGATGCAGGGCAAGACGGTGATCGCGATTGCGCATCGTCTGTCCACCATTGCGCAGATGGATCGCATCTTGGTGATGGATCAGGGTCGGATCGTCGAACAGGGCAGCCATTCTAAATTGCTCGCTCAGAACGGGCTTTATGCCCAGTTCTGGACCCGGCAATCTGGCGGCTTTATGAACCCGGAGGCTGCGGAATGAGGGTTGCTGACCTGATCAAGCCGTTCCGCGATACGGACACACCGCCCCCACAGACTTTGGGGGCGTTTGTGCGCTGGGCGTTGTCCGGCGCTTGGCCGATGTTGTTCCTTGCTGCCAGCTTTTCGGCGATGGGTGGCGCGTTAGAGGTCGCGACGGCCTGGATTCTGGGCGAGGTGATTGATCAGGCAACGGCCAGCGGGCCCGACGGGTTTTTTGATGCCAAAAATCTGGGTCTGATTCTGAGCGCGGTGGTGTTCTTCATGGTGTTGCGCCCGTTTGTGGCGGGGCTTGCGTCCTTTGCGAACAACTATGTGGTGCTGCCCAACATACCACCCTTGGTTCTGGCAAAGTTGAACCGTTGGACGTTGGGGCAGTCGGTCACATATTTCGACGACGATTTCGCCGGGCGTATCGCTCAAAAGCAGATGCAGACGTCGAGCTCTCTGGCTTCTGTTGTGACGGATGTGGTCAACGCCGTGGTCTTTGCACTGTCCACGCTTTTGGGCACGCTGGCGCTACTTGGAGCAATCCATCCGCTGGTCGTGCTGCCGTTTCTGGTCTGGATGGTCGCCTATTTCGCGCTGATCCGCTGGTACCTGCCGCGCATTCGCAAGCGGTCGGCGGCACGTGCTGGCGCACGGGCGATGGTGTCGGGGCAGGTGGTGGATGCCATCACCAACATCAAGACGGTCAAGCTGTTTGCGCATGCTACACAAGAAGATCTGGCCGCGCGTGAGGCGATGGTCGAATTGCGCGAGCGGGCGTTGGAATTTGGACGGTTATCGGCCACGTTCCGGTTCTTTCTGGTGGCCTTGGCAGGCGTGTTGCCGGTGCTTCTGATGGGTTCGACCCTGCTGCTGTGGAAAGGTGGGAACGCGACCACCGGGGATGTAGCGGCCGCCGGGGCCATGGCCATTCGGATCGCGCAGATGACCGGTTGGGTCAGTTTCACGCTGATGTCGATGTATGCCAGCATTGGCGAGATTGAAAACGGAATGAAAACCCTGACCCAACGGATCCGGGTCGAGGATGCACCGGACGCCACGGATCTGACCGTCCCGCGCGGAGAGATCTCATTTTCGGATGTGGGCTTTGCCTATGGCCGCGATGTGGGCGGTGTGAAGGGGATCGACCTGCAGATCGCCGGGGGCGAAAAGCTGGGCATCGTTGGGGCCTCGGGCGCGGGAAAATCCACGCTCGTGTCGCTGCTGTTGCGGCTCTATGACGGGGAGGCGGGGCAGATCACGATTGATGGGCAGGATGTGGCAAAGGTCACGCAGAACAGCCTGCGCCAGAACATCGGCATGGTCACGCAGGAAACCGCGATGTTCAATCGCTCAGCCCGCGAGAACATCTTGTACGGTCGACCCGATGCATCCGAGGAGGAGCTGGTTGCTGCGGCACAAAAGGCCGAAGCGCATGAATTTATCCTAAGCCTGCAAGATGGCAGTGGGCGCAAAGGGTATGACGCTCATCTAGGCGAGCGGGGCGTCAAGCTGTCGGGCGGTCAACGCCAGCGCATCGCTTTGGCGCGTTCTATCCTGAAAGACGCGCCCATTTTGGTGTTGGACGAAGCAACATCAGCACTCGATTCCGAGGTTGAGGCATCGATCCAAGCCGCGCTGCATCGCGTGATGGAGGGCAAGACCGTGCTGGCCATCGCGCACCGCCTGTCGACGTTGAGCGAGATGGACAGGATCATCGTGTTGGACGAGGGCCGGATCGTGGAAAGCGGAACGCATGAGGTGTTGCTGACGCAAGGCGGCCTTTATGCTCAGTTCTGGCAGCGCCAGTCCGGAGGGTTCATTCAGACCGAAGCGGCGGAATAAGCCCTTTCTATAAAGCCAATCCCCCGCTATCAGGCGGCATGACCCAGCAGTACACCATAGCCAGGCTTGGCCATCAGGGCGACGGGATCGCCGATGGCCCGATTTTTGCTCCGCGGACTCTTCCGGGTGAGATTGTCACCGGCACTGTCGACGGCCAGAAGCTGTCTGACATTCGGATCGAAACGCCATCTGATGAACGTGTGAAACCTCCGTGCCGCCACTACAAGGCTTGTGGAGGATGTCAGTTGCAACATGCCTCGGACTCATTTGTCGCCGGGTGGAAGATTGACGTCGTCCGCGCTGCATTGGCTGCGCAAGGGATTGAGGCCGAGATGCGGCCGATTCACACGTCCCCGCCAAACTCGCGCCGTCGGGCAACGATTGCGGTGCGGCGCACCAAAAAGGGGCGCTCGCGGGCTTCCATGGGCGCGCATCAGACGTGATCACCGAGATCCCAGAGTGCCATTTGCTGGCCCCGGAACTGCTAGCCGCCATCCCGGTGGCTGAGGCTCTGGCGCGTTTGGGCGGCAGCCGCAAAGGTGTGCTGGCGGTGACGCTGACTCTGTCCTCGGCGGGCTTGGATGTTTCGGTCCAGGGTGGCAAACCGCTGGATGGCCCGCTTGAGGCGTCACTTGCGCAGGCTGCGGAACAACAGGGATTGGCGCGACTGGCCTGGGACGGCGAAGTTCTGGTGATGCGCAATCCGCCGTACCAGCAATTCGGCGCGGCAAAGGTCGCCCCTCCGCCCGGAGCCTTTTTACAGGCCACGCAAGATGGCGAGGCCGCGCTGCTGAGCGCCGTGCAAGAGGTTGTCGGTGGGTCCAAGAGGATCGTCGATCTGTTTGCGGGGTGCGGCACCTTCAGCTTGCCATTGGCCGCCGACGCAGAGGTACACGCAGTCGAGGGCGAAAAGGGGATGACCCAAGCACTGGACCAGGGCTGGCGTATGGCGCAAGGCCTGAAGCGCGTGACAACCGAGGCGCGTGATCTGTACCGCCGCCCGCTGATGCCGGATGAGCTGCGCAAGGCGGATGCCGTGGTTCTGGACCCGCCCCGAGCAGGAGCCGAAGCGCAGGTAGCCGAGCTGTCTGAAGCGCAGGTTCCCGTGATCGCCTATGTCTCGTGTAACCCGGTTACGTTTGCGCGTGATGCCAAGGCGCTTGTGGCGGCCGGTTACACACTGAACTGGGTGCAAGTGGTAGATCAGTTCCGTTGGTCTTCGCACGCGGAACTTGCAGGTTCGTTCACCCTGTCCCATATCAGCGGCTAAAGTTCACGGAGACCGACAGCAATGAATTTCAGGCAGCGTTTGAGCAGCTTTATTGACCATCCTTACTTTGGTCAGTTCATCACGGGTGTGATCATGATCAACGCCGTGCTGTTGGGGTTGGAAACCTCGCCCGATGTCATGGCCGACTTTGGCGGGGTGATCAAAACTCTGGATACCCTCTGTTTGGGCATCTTCATCGTCGAAATTGCTCTGAAACTCGTGGCGCAAGGGCGGCGGTTCTTTACCAACGGATGGAACCTGTTTGATTTCATCATTGTCGGCATCGCGCTGGTGCCCGGTGGCCAGGGTCTGTCGGTTCTGCGGGCATTGCGTATCCTGCGCGTGTTGCGGGTAATCTCGGTGGCGCCCCGCCTGCGCCGTGTGGTCGAGGGGTTCATCACCGCGCTGCCCGGCATGGCGAGCGTGTTCTTGTTGATGACCATCATTTTTTACATCGGCGCTGTGATTGCCACGAAACTCTTCTCACAATCCTTCCCAGCGTGGTTCGGTGATTTGGGTCTATCGGCCTATACGCTGTTCCAGATCATGACGCTGGAAAGCTGGTCGATGGGCATCGTTCGCCCGGTGATGGAGGTCTATCCTTATGCTTGGGCGTTCTTTGTTCCTTTCATAATGATCACGACATTTGCGGTCGTGAACCTTTTGGTCGGTCTCATTGTGAACTCGATGCAGGATGCACATCAGGAAGAGGATCATGAGCGTACCGATGCCTACCGGGATGAGGTCATTACAAGGCTGGAAGCCATCGAGAAAAGATTGACCGAAAACAGTGGGACAAAAATGTGATTTTGAAAATCATCGAATTTGTCGTATGCGGAATTCAAAGAAACGAGGCAACGTGAGCAGATGAAACGTCGAGTTTTCGGACTGGGTGCAGTGGCGGCGGTTGGATTGACCGCATGCGGCAGCCGCAGGGACAGCAGATTCCGCTCGTATTACGGGCCCGAGGTCACGTCGATCGTGGTCAACAAAGGTGTGCGTCGCATGTACCTGCTGCACCATCAGGACATCCTGAAGGAATACAAGGTTGATCTGGGGTTTGCCCCATCAGGCGACAAAAAGGTCGAAGGTGACGGCAAGACGCCCGAAGGTACCTATTTGATCGACCGGCGTAATCCAAATAGTCGGTACCACTTGTCGATTGGTATTTCGTACCCGAACGCAAATGATGTTGCTGAAGCCAAAGCCCTTGGTCGCAGACCAGGTGGCGAGATTTTTATTCATGGTCAGCCGAACCTGCTCAAGGAACTCAAGCGCGCCCGGAAAACCAAAGACTGGACCGCAGGCTGCATTGCCGTGAAGAACGATGAAATCGAAGAAATCTACTCGATGGTGCGCGACGGGACGGTCATTTCCCTGCGTGCTTAACCGTTAGGGATTTCGCCAGGGGCCAAAACCAAACATGACATAATCTCGCTGGTAGATGCTGGCAGCTTCTTTCTCAAGTTCTGCATCATAGATGTCGTCCAACGAGTACGGTGTGTCTGCTGGGGCAATCGCAAGTTCTGCTACGTCTTGGTGTCCATACCGTTTTGCCAAATCCGGTAGCAGCTCAGCTATCTCGTCTTCGCGAAAAACGTGATCAGGGACTGCAAAGTCCGACATGCTGGACAGAGCCTGAGCCTGCGTACACCAACCTCCGTCCACGCGGATTGCGGTTTGACCTGCCAAGTTCATGCGTACAAACCCCATGAAGGCCTCAAACGCGGATCGGTGGTCGGACCGCGAATAGCGTGCATCGGGGGCTTCTGGCGGTATGGGCAACTTGTATTGCCTGCGAAGAGTATCGCGAATTTTTCTGTAGCAACCCGGCCCAGTATTCAGAATTCGACGGCAGAACACTTGATGCAAGCGCGCCAAAGGATGACGGAGCACAGTAAACCGCCGATGTCCGTTGGTGCTGCGCATCCATTGCCGCATCTGCTTTTGGTTCATTCCAGTATTTAGGGAGCTGACCGGGACGCCATCCAATGCGGCCATCCAGGATTGCACTTCCTCTTCGGGCCCGCCCCGGATTGGCAGATACAATAGCGGGGTCACGACACCGGCAATGTAGCTGGGCACAGCTGGTCCCCGCCGGGGTTCGAAATTTGGTGTTCTGGTCAGATTGAATCGATCCAGACCACCGAGCGCTTCAGTCATTTCCTCAACATTACTTACTTTTGACGTGACGGGGCTTGGGTTTTGACGTTTGAGGCTTTTGTCCAATCCATCCAAACGCCCTTGAACGCCCAACCATGCCGCGAGGCCGTTCATGACGTCGACGGACTGAAGGTCTTCATACGCAACATAGAAAGGCGCCTGGCCCAATGATTGCAGACTGTTAAGAAGAAAAACTTGAAAGTCCTGCAAAGCTTCGACGTGGCGCAAGAACTCTTCCGGCTCAAACCTGGCTTGAGCCTCCCTGCGTTTTTTGACGTTGGTCAGTTTCCACTGACCGGTCTCTTGAGCAATTTTCCAAGATACATAACTGTCGAGAGGATTTCGTGTCAGGATGATTTTCGCGCATCGAGGATCAGGTAAGGCCAAGTCCAGAATACGCTGATCATGATCATGAAAGAACCGGAACCCCCCAAACAGCCGGAAGCCTCGCGAATGGCGTCTATCAGGCATTTTGGGTCGCTGTCCCGCATAGCCTGTGAAACTTCGAGGATCTCGGTTTTATTGGGATACCCGATGAAGTGCGGGTTGAAGGCTTCACCAAAACATGTGACGTCTGACAGGGCGTTGAGGTTCGTTTCAAGAAAATTGGACCCGGTCCGCATTTCAGCAAACACAATGAAATAGTCAAACTTGGATGACATGCCGTTCTACCGTACCAAATAGGGTTTGCGGTTGGGTTTTGGCATGTTGTTTGGTCCTTGCTCGACTGGAAAGTCACCCATTAGATACGGATGCATTCCCTGGTTTTTCAGGTTTTGAAGAAACTGACCAAAGCCAGTCAGATCAACCATTTTCGGCGCTTCGCTCAAGCGTCGTGGGTTTGACGGCCCGATCTCATCGATGATGGTCTGAATTGGCTCCATCGGGGCTTCGACGAACTCGGCCATGGTCCAAATTCTTACGCGGGCCTTTGTCCATACTGAACGCAAGATTTCCAAGTGGTCACTTTCGACCTTCTGCAACAAGGCCGCTTCCTTTCGGAGATCAGCAAAGTTCCGATTTGATTTGAAAAGAGGAACTGCCCAAGATCCAGTGATAACCGAAATTTGGGCGTTTGGATCACGTGCCACCATCCAGTTGATGTCCTGGTTGTCAGCTGGACCAAACTGAAAACACTGACGCTCGCCCCTTGTATTCCAGATCAGGCTGGTCAAAAACCGGTTCGCGTCATAGTCCCGCAATGCAGCGGTATCACTGAGCGCCCCGTTGATCTGGGTCTGACCCCCGGAAAACTCTGCGCGTTCGGGACCAAACAAATGTCCATGAACGCGTGCGCCGGTGGCTTTTGACAACCACGGCTCAAAATTCTCGAACAGTTCTGTAAAACCCTGGAACATGGAGTAAGGGTTCGACGTCAGCCCGTTTTCATTGCCGTGCCGCGGAAAGCGACTTTGCATATACAGGCCGTCCCTTCCCCTGGTACGGCGCTCAACGGCCTTGGCAAAGATGCGGTCGATTTTACCAGGGTTCGGTTCGGTCTTCTTCATTGCTCCGGCAGAGTCGGTCAAAAATGATTGATACAAACGCTCTGCCCTAGGCCAGATTTTACGTGCAACAAAACAGTCGGATCGGCGGAGCAGTTGCAGGTGGTCATCGTAGAAGATGTGTGGCTTACCCTGAAAATCGAATTTGGACAGAGTCAAAGAGCGGCTCTCGATATTCGAAGAGTATATACGTGCAAGGGTCTGATAATAACTTTCGTCTGGTATCCAGACACGCCGGAAATAGCGATCATAGGCCACGCGTTCAGGGTCATCGAGAATTGCAGACAGGGTCTGTCTGGTCAGGCACCACCATTGGCTGCCCATATGTGGCACGAGCCCTGATGGTATTTTGCGCCTCACTCTCAACGCGCGCTGAATCGCGACGTATCGGTCAAACAGGATTCGGTGTTTTTTCCACGAGAATGGAAACCGCAACGTAAAGCGTTCGTGATCCAGGCCACCAACTGTCCAGGGAACATCTGCTGTTGTTGCGCTTTCAATGAAGTCGGTACGTGGCCGAGCGGCCAAGTAGTCGATCAATTCCTGCACGGGTCGCAAGGGCAAGCAAGATCCCGACGCCAGATAGACATGCCGAACATCGGGGAATTCACTCAACATCAATTCCGATGCGGATTGAGAGGCTGCAACAATCCCCCATGTACCCCATTCGCATCTATGCCGTTTGGAAAACAAGATAAGCGGGTTGTCAGAACAGGCCGCCACAAAGGCGTTGTGGGCCTTGCGTGGGACATTCTTGTCCACGTGCAAAACAACAGGACAGCCCGAGGCCGTCCAGTGGCGAGCCACCTGTTCAGCCCTGTCGAGCGCCGTATGAACAAGCATGACAACACCCACCGTCATGCCCAGTTTCCTTTTGACATCAGGCCCAAAATTTCAAGTTGGCGCCAGTTTATGTATTTCTCAGACCATTTGCACCAAAGCTCGGGTTGGCTGCTCAATTTGTCAGCATAGGCCTTGTATTCCGCGGACCCCGCATAGTGCTGGCGGCGTGTTAGTTCCTCTTCAGCTTTGGCCGTGAAAGTATCTAGAAACTTGGTATGCAGCAAAACACCGCTGGCCTTTTCACCGCCCCACTCGTCATAAACTTGGTTCAGCCCTCGTGGCAGCAAGGCATGGGTGGAGCTGACATAAGCATAGCGTCGGTTCCATTTGACTAAAGGCGTCTTGTTCAAGGCGGGGGACTTCTTGGGTGTGTCGGCAAAGAACATCCGCGCCCGGGGGCCGCCTTGTATCCAAAGATTTCCGTACAAAGGGTTCTTTTTGATAGTGTAGTTGCCGCTGTCGAACCAATTAGCGATTTCTAGTGGGTTCTGCCCTTCTTGATAAGGGATATCTGTGAGTTTGCCCTTTGGATAGACGTCTATCAACATGGCACTGAAGCTGCGGATTAGCGAATTGTCCAACCAATCCGTCAAAGCCTGGATGGGTCGAGTGTCGCAGAACGGGTATACAAAGAACTCGTCCGGATCGACAGTGAGGGTCCAGTGATTGTGGGCATAGGACCGAGCAAGCCAATTCATCCAGTCCACACCAAACGTTGCGCGTTTGTAGCTGGACTGCGTGTGCCAGACTGAAACGTCATGCTGGCCGCTTAGGTAATCCAGTGTTCCGTCGGTACTGTCATTGTCCACGAACAGGAAATGATTCACACCTAATTCTCGGTAGTATCTAAGAAAATATGGCAGACGGATCTTTTCGTTTCGAAACGTACTGATCAGTAAAACGTCGCCAGAACGGATAGCACCGGTGTTGTCCTGTACGGTTTTGAGCTCGTTGGACTTCCACATGCAGCGCAAAAGACGGCGCCGACGCCGCACTCGCATTCGATAAGAATCCCATAGGCTCACGTGTCAACCATTCCATTCAAAGACGCGAGCATAGCCCGGTTGCCGCAAAGAACACTTCTTGTTGGAACCGGACCAACTGTAGTCTTATGTCACCAGTTCTTTCTATGAATCAATGCATTTAGAAACAGTTACGGACGGAATCGCGGATTGTGTCTCTCAAAATCTACGGCCTCTGCTACCGAAACTTTTCTACCAGCCGCCAGAGTTCATCAGGCCGAGCTGCTCAAGTTGCCTCCAACCCTTTAGGCGCAGCGATCTTTCGAG
This sequence comes from Falsiruegeria sp. JB4-1, assembly GCF_055693495.1. Lineage (NCBI taxonomy): Bacteria > Pseudomonadati > Pseudomonadota > Alphaproteobacteria > Rhodobacterales > Roseobacteraceae > Falsiruegeria > Falsiruegeria sp. JB4-1. The sequence continues at coordinate 126,960 of NZ_JBVFTZ010000001.1, read as the reverse complement.
ACCATAATTCAGGAGCTGAAGAAATACTGTCATAGTAAGCATCGAATTTATTCGGCGTATGAAAGTGCTGAGCCCGGGATTTCTCGATTGCTGATTTGGAAACAATCTCGGGCAGGAATTTTGTGTGAAGCAATACACCGCAAGGGCGGTCATCTCCTGGCCCATCATAGGTAAAGTTCAACTTTGGTGGCAGTATGGAATGACATGAATTCACGTAGGCATATCTTCGGTTCCACTTGACCAGTGGAATCTTGTTCAACGTGGGGGATTGGCTTGGCGTGTCAGCAAAGAACACGCGTTCACGCATACCACCCTGGGTCCACAAGTTGCCAAGGGGGCGTTGTCTCTGCGAGCGATAAGGCCCGGGGTCAAACCAATCTGTCACGTTCAACGGGTTGGTTCCTGGACGGTAGTCCTGCTGGTCCAATGCCCCCTTTGGATACAGGTCCAGCATCAAGGTGCCAAAGGTCGTCCGACCTTGTTGTTCAAGCCAAGAAGTCAGTTCAGACAAGGGTCGCTTGTCGTGATGTGCATAGACTAGCAATTCGTCGGCATCGACCATCAGCGTCCAATGATTGTGCGCGTATTTACTCTGTAGCCATGTCATCCAATTCAGGCCAAATCTGGCTTCACGATAGCTTTGTTCAGTGCGCCATAGGGATACGTCCTGCTGACCCATAAGGAATTGGTCTGTTCCATCCGTACTGGAGTTGTCGATGACCAGAAAATGCCCAACGCCGAGATCACGATAATAGGACAGGAAATAGGGTAGGCGAGAAATCTCGTTTCTGACCGTCATGACCACAAGAATATCGTCGGGGCCAATTCCCGCCGTGCGATCAGCCAACGCTTTCAGGCCATGTCGGCTTCGAAACGATGACCAGAGCAACCGGCGCCGCTTCCACCTCAAGCGATATGCCTCGGCTATGGATAGCTTGTGCATCTTTGCGGTGACAGGAGTGGACATCAGGTACTTTCGATGTTCTGGGTCCGGATTATTCCAGACCCATTGCGGCCATCATTTCCTCAAGTTTAGGGACGTCCGATGGGTTGTTAAGTTCCCAGAACTGCCGACCGCGTGCTTCGACCTCGACACAAAGGACTTTGTGCCCATTTTCCATGAAGCGAAGTTGCTCTAGCCCTTCAAGCGTTTCAAGCGGTCCACTTTGCCATTTGGGGTAAGCGGCAAGAACGTCCTTGCGATAGGCATAGACTCCCACGTGATGAAACACCGGAGTTGGATCTTCGGATTCATAGGTGACCGAAGTGAAAGGGACGACTTCTTTGGAAAAATACAACGCGCTGTTGTCACGGGCAAAGACAGCGGTCGTTCCGCCAACGCGACCATGTTTTCGGTCATTGAGCAGACTGTTCAACGCGGCGCCATCGCACCGCAGGACAGGTGTTGCGATCCCAGCATTTGGCGCGTTCTTGAGGCCAGTTATGAGGTCCTCGACAAACCAATGCGGCGTCAGCGGCGCGTCACCTTGCAAATTGACAACGATGTCAAAGGCGCCGCCCAATTCCTCATGCGTTTCAGCGCATCTTTCCGTGCCGTTGGCGCATGTTTCCGAGGTCATAACGACGTCGGCCCCGAATGCTTCGGCGGCCTGTCGGATGCGTTCGTCGTCAGTGGCAACAACGACCCGGTCTGCGCCTTTGACTGCCATCGCTGCCCGCCAGGATCGTTCAATCAAGGTCAGGCTTTCCCCTGTGGCGCCAGTAAGGGGGACAAGCGGTTTTCCAGGGTATCTGGTCGACGCATAGCGTGCAGGAATGGCGATCAATACTGACATCAGGCTTCTTTCAATTCTACGCCGGGAGCGTAGGCGATAAAGAATGGATTGGCATATCCGTCTTTTCCGTACTGCAGAGGGGTGTGATCATCAAAACGCACTACTTTTCCACCTGCACCTGCCAGAACAGCATGGCCTGCTGCAGTGTCCCACTCCATCGTGCGACCTACTCGGGGGTAAATGTCGGCTTCTCCGGTGGCAACAAGGCAAAACTTTAGTGAAGAACCTGCGCTCTTGCTGTCTTTGACACTGTATTTGTTGATGTAATCGTCAGTCGCTTGATCACGATGGGATTTCGATGCAACGACCATCAGGGCATCGTTGTCGGCTTGCGATACTGTGATCGCAGACACGTTTCCAGCCGCGTCCTTGTTGAATTCACCAGTTTCTTCGATCGATTGGCCGTCTGCCAGAGTGTAAAACATGCGGCCTTTGGCTGGCGCATAAACGACGCCTCGGGTTGGCACACCGTTTTCGACAAGGGCAATATTCACGGTAAAGTCTCCGCGTCGATGAATGAACTCTTTGGTGCCATCCAATGGGTCCACAATCAAAAACGTATCGCCTTTGGTTGAATGAGAGGCAGCCTGTTCTTCGGTCACCAGCAGCACATCCGGAAATGCTGCTCGCAACCCAGCGGAAATAAGAGCATCTGCGGCTTCGTCGGCTTCGGTCACCGGGCTGTCATCGGATTTTACCTTCACATCGAAATCATCCGAGTTATAGATTTCCATGATCTTGTCGCTCGACCTCGAGGGCCAGTGTGCGGATCACAGGAATAAGTTCGTCGTAAGTCACAAAAATGCTCCGATTTTGTGTTTTGTTGCTAATAGGGCCTGCAGTTCTTATGCTTCGCGGGTAACGGAACGGCAAGAATTCCGTGAAAAATTGTTGAGCAGCGCCATAGGAAAGCGAACAAGTGTATAAATTCAGACAGCACAGAAGCATGCTGAGCGGCGCGTTCACCATGGCTGAGATTATTTATCATGCTGTGGTGCGTAATGTCCGATCTGGCCATGCCAACGCGTTTGTTGCACTGGGCAAGAACATGTTGCAGGTCCTCATGTTCGTTTTCGCGTTCTATCTCTTCTTCGCTTTGCTTGGCACACGTACAGCGGGTCTAAGGGGCGACTTTTTGCTCTACCTGATGTCCGGCATTTTCCTGTTCATGGTTCACATCAAAACGGTTGGTGCCGTAGTTGGTGCTGACGGCGCCAATAGCCCGATGATGAAACATGCGCCAATGAACACGATCATCGCCATTTTGGCAGCAGCGATAGGGTCATTGTATACGCAGCTGTTGTCACTGTTCGTGATCCTGTTCGGATACCATGCTGCTTTCAAGCCTGTTGTGATTGATGATCCCGGTGGCGCATTTGGAATGCTCATGCTGGCTTGGTTTACGGGCGCAGCAGTTGGAATTTTGCTCTATTCGATGAAACCCTGGTTTCCGACCCTGGTTGGGATTCTCAGCACGGTCTGGCAGCGCGCGAACATGATCGCTTCAGGCAAAATGTTTGTTGGGAATGCGCTACCTGCTTTCATGCTGAGTATGTTTGACTGGAACCCCTTGTTTCATTGCATCGACCAGTGCCGAGGATTTGTCTTCAGGAACTACAATCCTCACAATAGTGATTGGCACTATGCTTTGTGGGTCGGGATTGTGTTGATCATGCTCGGTCTCATGGGTGAGTTCTATACGCGTCGACATGTTTCGAGCAGCTGGTACGCGAAGCGATGATACGGTTGATCGCTTTTCTGTTTGCGTTCATTCCGACAGTGGGTTTGGCGGATACATTCCCCGCCTTGTTTCAAGTTTCAGGAGTTGCGGCTGACGATGTCCTGAACGTGCGATCGGAGGCGAACTCTGAGGCGTCAATTGTATCAACTCTTTCGCCAAATGCGCACGATGTCGAAGTAGTTGTGATGTCCCCAGACGGCAGATGGGGGCAAGTAAACGTGGGTGAAACTGCGGGTTGGGTTTCAATGAAGTTTCTGACGCCGCAAGACCTCGATTCCAACTATGCGTTTACTCGAGAAATGACATGTTTTGGAACTGAACCTTTCTGGACATTGAAGATCAGCGAAGGTGCCCACGCCGAGTTTTCAGGGCAAGACATCCAGCCAGAAGTTTTCCCGGCCGGAGAATTTTTCGCGGAAGAGGGCGATTGGACCGTCACATGATTGACTTTGGTTCGAACGGTGTTGCGGCTATACGGAATCAAATTTGCTCGGATGGAATGTCTGACAGAGTGTTTGGTTTGGACATAGATTTCCTTCGCACGGACAGCACGCTCTTTTCGGGTTGTTGCAGTTTGCTGTCGGATTAACTGACACATGCCAAACAGTTGACACCAAGTTTTGGTGGTTGCGGGTGTTCTTCTTTTGAATTCTTGAACCAGAGAGCCGTGGTGTCAGAACATTGTATTTCCATAAGAAATTCGCTTCTGGCCCCGGGAGCCGACCCAGTGCAATTAAGGCAGTTAAGGTTTCTCTAATTGGAACCAAGAGAGACTCTTCTTTTTCGACCTCTCTCGGCGTGGCAGGGATCGCTTGTCACACCAAGAAAGGCACGGACAAATGGTAGAGTATGTCGATACCCTCGTTGTGGGCGCCGGGCAGGCCGGGATCGCGATGAGTGAGCACTTAAAGCGTAACTCCATCTCGCATTTGGTACTGGAAAAACACCGTGTAGCAGAAGCATGGCGTTCGCGCAGATGGGATTCGCTGGTTGCCAACGGGCCGGCTTGGCACGACCGGTTCCCGAATCTCCACTTTACCACCTCCGGTCCAGAAGCCTTTCCCCCGAAGGAAGAGGTCGCAGACTACTTAAACACGTATGCGAAAATGATTGAGGCTCCAATTCGGACCGGGGTGGAGGTCATCTCGATGAAGCGTAACGAGGGGCGCGCGGGATTTATCGTTGAAACCTCGGACGGAGAGATCGAGGCAAATTCGGTCATCGCGGCAACTGGTGCTTTCCAGCACGCGGTAATCCCCCCACTGGTGCCGGAAGGCGCAGGCCTAACGCAGATGCACTCCTCGAATTATCGCAACCCAAACGATTTGCCCGAAGGCGCGGTTCTGGTTGTGGGGGCGGGGTCTTCTGGCGGTCAGATCGCGGATGAATTGCAGCGCGCAGGGCGCAAAACCTATCTGTGTGTTGGTCCCCACGACCGCCCTCCACGGGCATACCGCGATCGCGACTATTGCTGGTGGCTGGGCGTTTTGGGGCTGTGGGACATTCCCGCCAAAGAGCCGGGTACCGAGCATGTCACCATATCCGTGAGCGGCGCGCAGGGTGGCAAGACGGTCGACTTCCGCCGGTTGGCGCATGATGGCATGACATTGCTTGGACGCGCGAGCGGGTTTGCTGACGGCAAGTTGCTGATCGATGCGGATCTGCAGGACAACATTGCAGCAGGCGATGCCAACTACATCGACATGTTGGATCAGGCTGATGCCTATGCCGAAAAGATGGGCCTGGATCTGCCGCTAGAACCTGAGGCTCGTATCATGCTGCCCGACCCTGAATGCCTTTCCAATCCGCTTCGTACACTGGACCTGGAGGCCGCGGGAATCACTACGATCATCTGGGCCACAGGTTTTCGCCAGGATTTCAGCTGGATGAAGGTTGACGCTTTTGACGACACAGGTGCACCCGTTCATCAGCGTGGCGTCTCTTCAGAGCCAGGCATCTATTTTCTTGGCCTTCCGTGGCAGTCGCGGCGCGGATCGACGTTCATTTGGGGTGTCTGGCACGACGCCGCCTATGTCGCAGATCAGATAGCCATCCAGAAAAACTATCGCGATTATTCCCCTGAAACCGCCCCCGCAGCTGCCGCCGAATGACGCGCCACGAGAGGAGAATTGAGATGACTGTCTTTGACCCAATCGAAAACCCCGTCGACGCGTTGCGAAAGAATGTGTCAGCGCCTTTTGATCAAGCCCGGGCCATGCCCCCATCGGTCTACTATACTGACGAATTCCTGGCCGAAGAGATGGAGCACATCTTTAAGAAAGACTGGTTCTGCGTTGGACGCGCCAGCTCGCTAGCCGAGGTTGGGGACTACGTCACCTGTGAACTTGCCGATCAGCCCATCATCGTATTGCGGGACAAGGATGGCGAACTGCGCGCCTATTCCAATGTCTGCCGTCATCGGATGTCGACACTTCTGCACGGGCGCGGCAAAACCAAGTCGATCGTCTGTCCCTATCACGCTTGGACTTACAACCTGGATGGTTCGCTACGCGGTGCGCCCGCGATGAATGGGAACAAGGCGTTCTGCAAGGACGATTATTCATTGCCAAACATCGCCTGTCAGGAATGGCTGGGTTGGGTTTTTGTCACTCTGAACCCTGATGCGCAGCCGGTGGCCGAGCAGCTCAGCGAAGTTGAGGAGTTGGTCAAAGGCTATGACATGACCAACTACACCGAGACCTTTTTTGAAGAGCATCTGTGGGACACCAATTGGAAGGTGTTGGCCGAGAACTTCATGGAAAGCTACCATCTGCCGGTTTGTCACGCGGGCACCATCGGTGGGTTGTCGCGGTTGGATGAGATGATTTGCCCGCCGGGTCGCCGCGCGTTCAACTATCATACCATTCTAAAGGATGAGACGCTGCGCATCGCCATGGCGCATCCCAGCAACGACCGTCTTAAGGGGGATGAGCGACGCACGACTTTTCTGCTTGCGATCTATCCTAGTCTGCTGATCACTCTCACACCGGGATACTTCTGGTACCTGAGCCTGCATCCAAAAGGACCGTCACAAGTTCAGATCCGATTTGGCGGCGGCATGTCGGACGACTATGCCGATGATGCAGAAGCACAGCAGAACCTGATCGAATTGAAGACGCTTTTGGACGAGGTGAATGTCGAGGATCGCGGCTGCACCGAAAAGGTTTATCGCGGTTTGTGTGCGGATGGTGCCGAACCCGGTCATCTGTCGCATCTGGAGCGTCCGAATTTCGACTTTGCGCAATACCTGATGAGCCGAGTCGATCCAAGTTTTGAACCAAAGATCGCAAATTCAGATGCCAAGGAGGGGGCCTGAAGATGTACAGCGAACTAAGCAAACAGTTGCAGGAACTTGCGGCCCTGCCAGCAGACCGCCCAATGTGTATGCCTGGCGCCTTTTATAGTGATCCTGCACAATTTCAACATGAGGCCGCGACAGTCTTGCGTCGTGGCTGGCATTGCCTGGGCCGAGTGGACGAAGTGCCGGAACCCGGCGATTACTTTGCCACCCAATTGCTCAACGAACCGCTGATAGTAGTGCGTCAATCCAACAACGAGGTCGCAGTGCTGGCCAACGTCTGCCGTCATCGCGGCATGCCCTTGGCCGAAGGGCGCGGACAAACCAAGCGCTTCGTCTGTTCTTATCATGCCTGGGCTTACGATCTGGATGGTGCTCTGATGCGCGCCGCGCGGATGAAGAACGCGGGATTCGATGCCAAGAAATGTGGTTTGCACCGGCACAATGTTCATGTCTGGAATGGCTTTGTTTACGTCAATCTGGACGCTGATGCGGCGCCTTTTGAGTACCCCGAACTTGATGCATTGCTAGACCCATATGACAGCGAAAGTTTCCGTTTGGTGCACGTCGCTGAAGAGGTCTGGAATACCAACTGGAAGTGTCTCGTTGAAAATTTCATGGAGGGGTACCACCTATCGGTCGTTCACCCCGAAACCCTTCACGGCTATACGCCTACTGGTTTGGCGCGCAAGCTGCTAGGGGGGATGGATTCACCTCTTACGCAGCCAATTATCCCAAGGATGTCCCGTCTCGCGGATATGGTGCGCCTGGCCTGTCCGAGGATGAACGCCTGCGCTCAACACTGTTCTCGATTTTCCCGACCCAAGTGGCCAGTCAGGCCGCAAGCTTACTTGTGTCGATCAGTATCTTTCCCCTCAATGCGGGTCAGATCCGGGTGAAGTGGACGATGTCGGCCTATGGGGATGATCTGGACGAAGAAACCATCACCAACCGCATCGCTCTTTGGGAAAACGTGAATCGCGAAGACCGCGAAAAGCTTGAGCGGATGCAGATTGCCCTAAACTCAGCTCATGCGTTGGCTGGACCATTGGCCGAAGATAATTACGAAGGCACAATCCGCGATTTTCAATTGTGGTTAGCCAAACAAGATCGCGCGCAATGCGTCGCCTAACAAGGAAAACAGATGTCTCACACGCGCATCCGCAAGTTCAACACGTCGGACACGTACCCCGAGCAGAACCTGGACAACGACCTGTGTCAGGCCGTTGTCATCCAGGGCGGCAAGACCGTTTATCTGCGGGGTCAGTGCCCGCAGAACCTGGACGATGCGGTCAACATCGACAGCCATGACCCTGTCGAGCAGACCCACAAGGTGATGCAGAATATCCGCCAACTGATTGAAGAGTGCGGCGGCGACATGAGCCATCTGGTCAAGGTCGTCGTCTACATCACCGACGTGCGCCACCGCGAGGCGGTGTACCGGACCATGGGCGAATACATCAAAGGCGTGCACCCGGTGTCCACGGGTCTGGTGGTGCAGGCCCTGGCGCGCCCTGATTGGCTGGTCGAGATCGACGGAACTGCAGTGATTCCCGATTGATCGGCACGGCCGATCACTTGGGCCGGGCGTCGCGCTCCTCTCCCCTTTGTCGGGGTCCGGCCCAAGACTTCCCTTGATAGGAGATATTCATGACCTTTTCTCTGGTGGCGCGCTGCGCGGATGCGGGCATGTTTGGCATTGCAATCTCGTCTTCGTCTCCGGCGGTTGCGGCACGCTGTGCGTTTGCGCGCGCCGGGGTCGGAGCAGTTGCCTCACAGAATGTGACTGACCCGGCGCTTGGCCCATTGGCCTTGGACCTGATGGAGGGCGGCGCTACTGCGGCCGAGGCCATCGCGAGCGTTCAGCAGCAGGGCCGGTTCATCGAATACCGCCAGGTGCTTGCCGTCGACAAGGCGGGCAACACGGCAATCCATTCGGGGCCGAATTCTCTGGGCATCTGGACGCAGGCGCGGGGGCGCGACGTGGCTTCGGGCGGCAACCTTTTGGCCAATGACGGCATCTGCCAGGCCATCGTCGACGGGTTCGAAGGCACCACGGGTCATCTGGGCGACAGGTTGATTGCAGCCATGCGCGCAGGCCTGGCTGCGGGCGGCGAGGCAGGTCCGATCCATTCGGCGGGGATGAAGATCGTGGACCAGGTCAGCTGGCCGGTCGCGGATCTGCGCTGTGACTGGACCGAGGACTGCCCCATCGAGAACATTGCGACGGCCTGGGACATCTACAAACCGCAACTCGACGCCTACATCCAACGCGCTTTGGACCCACGCGAAGCACCCTCCTACGGCGTCCCAGGCGACGATTGAAGACAAGGAAAGTAATCTGGACGACGCAGCGCGCATGCTTCACGATGTGAAGGTCTATTGAAGGCCAAAAAATGCCCACCCGATTCACCTTGCGCCAGCTGGAGTACTTCGTCGCCGCCGGAGAGTGTGGAAGCATTGCTGCTGCCAGCAAACGACTCAACGTGTCTTCTCCTTCGATTTCCACTGCGATCACTCAGCTGGAAACCGAACTTGGGGTGCAGTTGTTTGTACGGCAAAGAGCGCATGGTCTGAAGTTCACCGAGGTGGGGCGCAATCTTTCACTGCAGGCACTCAAGGTGCTGGATGAAGCGACCGAAATTACGCGTTTGGCAGGTGCCGCTTCGACGACTGTCCAGGGGCCTTTGAGGCTTGGCTGCCTGGTTTCCTTTGCTCAGATTGTCGTGTCTGGGTTACGCCGCAGTTTTGAGGCGCAGTATCAGGACGTACAGACCGCGCAGTTTGAGATGACCCAGGTCGAGATTTTTGCCGCCCTCCGCCGCGCCGAGATTGATCTGGCATTAACGTATGACATGAACGTGCCTCGGGATCTGGAGTTTCAGGCGATCAAAGACCTGCCGCCCTATGTATTTGTGGCACCCGATCACCCGCTTGCAGATTATGAGGTGCTTACGATCCCAGAGCTGGCGGATTATCCAATGGTGCTGCTCGATCTGCCGATCAGTTCGGAGTATTTTATGTCGTTCTTTACACAGAACGGCTTGCGTCCGGTGATAAGTGAGAGAACCCGGGACATGGCGGTGATGCGCAGCCTTGTTGCCAACGGTTACGGCTATTCAATTGCCAATTTCCGACCGCTGAATGACTTGGCGCCGGATGGGCGTCGATTGAAGTTCATTCCACTCGTGGGCGACGTGACTCCGATCACGATGGGGGTGCTTGGGCCGCCGGGCTCCGCAGTCAGCAGCACTTGCGCGGCTTTTATCGCGCATTGCCGTGCTGAATTGGTCGACATTTGAGTTCAAGTCACAACCCGCAGCGTCAAGTTGATCCGACCGCCTTTTGGCAGCAAGCGCGAGGATTTGAACCGGATGCGGTCGACGCCGTGATAGTTGAGCCGGGCTTCGCCACCCATCACAACAACATCGCCTGAACTCAGCCATGTGGATTCAGTTTTGCCACCTCGGATGGGATTGCCCATTCGAAACAGCGCGTCGTCACCCAATGACACTGAAACAACCGGCCACGAGAAATCGGACTCGTCCTTGTCTTGATGAAGCCCCATCTTTGAGCCCTCGCTGTAGTAATTTATCAGGCAGCTGTCAGGCAGACGGTCGAGTTTCGTAGTGTCGCGCCAGATCGACAGAATCGAATCCGGTATGGCGGGCCAAGGGCGACCGTCCGGATGATTGGATTCATAGCGATAGCCAGATGTGTCAGAAATCCAGCCACAGGACCCTGCCGATGTCATACGTACCGACATTTTTTTGCCGGACGCAGTGGTCGGATTGAACAACGGGACCGACTTTAGGATCGGGCGCAAATCATCGATCAGTGCAGTTTGGGCCTTGGAATCCAGATGGGATTTCCATACCTCGAACCCCCGTATCAAAAGCCGTGCCACCCGTCGTTCCCCATTCGTTAGCGAAACCTTTTCAAAAAAGGTCCAAGAATCCAGAAAACCTGCAATTCACAGTGCTTGCAGGCCCGTTCACGCGACCTTATATACGCCGGGACGCGCGATGGTGTAGGGCCATTCGCGCAAACGGATCGAGGCCGGGATGCCGTTACGGGTTCAAGCCTCGGGTAATCGCCTTGAAGAGAAAAGGGATCGAACATGAGTAAAGTTATTGGGATCGACCTGGGTACCACAAACAGCTGCGTTGCCATCATGGATGGTTCGCAACCCCGGGTTATCGAAAACGCAGAAGGGGCGCGGACCACGCCCTCGATCGTCGCCTTCACTGATGAAGAGCGTCTGGTCGGTCAGCCGGCGAAACGCCAGGCGGTCACCAACCCTGACAACACCGTCTTCGGCGTCAAGCGCCTGATCGGCCGTCGGTTCGACGACGAGCATCTGGCAAAGGACAAGAAGAACCTGCCGTTCAACGTGGTGAACGGTGGCAACGGTGACGCATGGGTTGAAGCCAAGGGCGAGAAATATTCACCGTCGCAAATCTCGGCCTTCACGCTGGGCAAGATGAAAGAAACCGCCGAGAGCTATCTGGGCGAAGAGGTCACGCAGGCCGTCATCACCGTTCCCGCGTATTTTAATGACGCTCAGCGTCAGGCCACCAAAGATGCAGGCAAGATCGCCGGTCTCGAAGTGCTGCGTATCATCAACGAACCAACCGCGGCTGCTCTGGCCTATGGTCTGGACAAGGAAGAAACCCAAACCATCGCGGTCTATGACCTTGGTGGCGGTACCTTCGACGTTACCATCCTGGAAATCGACGATGGTCTGTTCGAAGTGAAATCGACCAACGGTGACACTTTCTTGGGTGGTGAAGACTTTGACATGCGCATCGTCAACTACCTGGCGGGCGAGTTCAAGAAAGAGCACAACGTTGATCTGACCAAAGACAAGATGGCCCTGCAGCGTCTGAAAGAAGCTGCTGAAAAAGCCAAGATCGAGCTGTCCTCGGCCAACCAGACCGAAATCAACCAGCCGTTCATCTCGATGGACCCGTCCTCGGGAACGCCGCTGCACATGGTCATCAAACTGACCCGCGCCAAGCTTGAACAACTGGTTGGCGATCTGATCAAGGCGTCGATCAAGCCGTGCCAGGCCGCTCTGAAAGACGCAGGTCTGTCGGCTGGTGACGTGGACGAGGTTGTTCTGGTCGGTGGTATGACCCGGATGCCGAAGGTGATCGAAGAGGTCACCAAGTTCTTCGGTAAAGAGCCGCACAAGGGTGTGAACCCTGATGAGGTTGTTGCCATGGGCGCCGCCATTCAGGCCGGTGTTCTGCAGGGCGACGTCAAAGACGTGGTTCTGCTGGACGTGACCCCGCTGTCGCTGGGCATCGAAACCCTGGGTGGCGTGTTCACCCGTCTGATCGACCGCAACACCACCATCCCGACGAAGAAGAGCCAGATCTTCTCGACCGCCGAAGACAACCAGAACGCCGTAACCATCCGCGTGTTCCAGGGTGAGCGTGAAATGGCGGCCGACAACAAGATCCTCGGCCAGTTCAACCTCGAAGATATCCCGCCCGCACCGCGCGGCATGCCGCAAATCGAAGTGACCTTTGACATCGACGCCAACGGCATCGTGTCGGTTGGCGCTTCGGACAAAGGCACGGGTAAAGAGCAGAAGATCACGATCCAAGCTTCGGGCGGTCTGTCGGATGATGACATCGAAAAGATGGTCAAGGACGCGGAAGAGAACGCCGAGGCGGACAAGGAACGCCGCGAGCTGATCGAAGCCAAAAACCAGGCCGAAAGCCTCATCCACTCGACCGAGAAGTCGGTGGAAGAGCATTCGGACAAAGTTGACCCGACCACGGTCGAAGCCATCGAGCTGGCGATTGCCGCTCTGAAGGACGAGATCGAGACCGACAACGCCGAAAAGATCAAATCGGGCATCCAGAACGTGACCGAAGCGGCCATGAAACTGGGCGAAGCGATCTACAAGGCGAGTCAGGACGAAGCAGACGACGAACCGGCAGCTGCGGATGCAGGCCCTGTCGATGACGACATCGTCGACGCCGAGTTCGAAGATCTGGATGACGACAAGCGCAAGTAACGCTCAACCGGGCTTAAAGGGGCCGGTCCGGTCGACGGACCGGCCCTCTTTCGTTGAGGCAGAAGGAAGATACTGATGTCAAAACGTGACTATTATGACGTGCTCGGCGTAGCCAAGGGCGCTTCGGCGGACGAGATCAAAAAGGGCTTTCGCAAGAAGGCCAAGGAATTGCATCCCGACCGCAATTCGGACAACCCGGATGCAGAATCGCAGTTCAAAGAGGCCAACGAAGCCTATGAGGTTCTGAAGGACGCCGAGAAAAAGGCAGCCTATGACCGCTTTGGCCATGCTGCGTTCGAAAACGGCATGGGGGCGGTGGTCGTCCCGGTGGTGCCGGATTCGGATCGGGTGATTTCTCGTCAGCGTTCTCGGACGTGTTCGACGACCTGTTTGGCGACTTCATGGGTGGCCAGCGGGGCGGCGGCGGACGTCGTGCCGCGCGTGGTTCGGATTTGCGTTATAACCTGCGAGTGTCCTTGGATGACGCTTTTGCTGGTATGCAAAAGACGATCAACGTGCCAACAGCAGTTGGTTGTTCAGCGTGTGACGGTACGGGTGCCGAAGGCGGTGTTGAGCCGACCACTTGTCCGACTTGTTCAGGGTTGGGCAAGGTTCGTGCACAGCAGGGTTTCTTTACCGTCGAGCGAACCTGCCCGACCTGTTCGGGTCTGGGACAGATCATCAAGAACCCCTGTAAGTCGTGCCAGGGTGCAGGTCGTGTCGAAAAGGACCGTGCCCTTTCGGTGAACATCCCTGCCGGTGTTGAAACCGGTACCCGCATTCGCCTAGCTGGTGAAGGCGAGGCGGGGATGCGCGGAGGCCCTCCGGGTGATCTCTACATCTTTGTCGAAGTGGCGCAGCACGATCTGTTCGAACGTGATGGTGTTAATCTCTATTGTCGCGTGCCAGTTTCGATGGCGAATGCCGCACTTGGTGGCTCGATCGAGGTTCCGACCATTGATGGCGGACGTGGCCGCGTTCAGATCCCAGCTGGTAGCCAGTCGGGTCGCCAGATGCGCCTACGTGGCAAGGGTATGCCAGCTCTACGTGGCGGCGGCGTTGGTGACATGTTCATCGAATTGGCCGTTGAAACGCCCGTCAACCTGACCAGCCGCCAAAAAGAACTGCTGCGAGAGTTCGAAGACCTGAGCGAGGACAACAATCCCGAAGGGAAAACGTTCTTTTCGTCGGTCAAGTCCTTTTGGGATGGCATGAAGGGCTGATCCCATAGTCCAAGCAATCTAAAGGCCGCCCCGTCAAACGGGCGGCTTTTTTGTATCTGGAAAGATCACTAAGTGCAGACTGGCTCCATGAGCCACGGATTTGCCTCTTGATCATGCGCTCAACCCCTGAGATGTTCGCGCCAACCGTTGGGGTGCCGTTTTTCGGCTGAGAGGTGCTCGTCACTAACCCATCGAACCTGATCCGGGCAATTCCGGCGTAGGAAACGGTCTCAAAAACAGGCTCTCTTTCTATGTCGTCGTTGCCCACCGAAAAGATGGAGCAACAGATGGCACCAATTGCACTGACTATCGCCGGGTCCGACAGCGGCGGCGGTGCGGGCATTCAGGCCGACCTCAAGGCGATGTCTGCCCTGGGTGTCTACGGCGCGAGTGTGATTACCGCCGTGACTGCGCAGAACACTCGGGCCGTGACGGCTGTCCATGGCATTCCGCTAGACGTGATTACGGCGCAGATTGATGCGGTGCTTTCCGATCTGAATGTGGGTGCCATCAAGATCGGCATGTTGGCCACGCCTGAGATTATCCAAATTGTCGCTGACAAAATTGCAGATTTCGACGGACCGGTCGTGCTCGATCCCGTGATGATTGCCAAATCAGGCGACGCCCTGTTGGCACGCGAGGCGGTGCAAACCCTGCGAGATACTCTCCTGCCCTGTGCCACAGTGCTGACGCCCAACCTGCCCGAGGCCGCTTGTTTGCTGGACCGAATGGTCGCCGAAACACCAGAAGAGATGGTGGAGCAGGGATTGGCCCTGTGTTCTTTGGGCGCCAACGCGGTGCTGATGAAGGGGGCCATGCAGAAGGTGATATTTGCCACGACCTGCTGCTAGCGGGCGAGCGTGTGGCGGGCGACTACACTGCGCCCCGTCGGGACACAAAGAACACCCATGGAACGGGTTGTACCCTGTCTTCGTCTATTGCTGCTCGAGCTTGGCCAAGGGGTTGAATCTGCCCGAGGCGGTGCAGCAGGCACACATCTTTCTGCAGGGCGCAATTGCTCAGGCGGATACTTTGGATGTTGGCCACGGTCACGGGCCCGTGCATCATTTCCACAAGGTCTGGGCATGAGTGACTATTCAGTCATAGGGGCCGGGGTTGCAGGTCTGGCGGTCGCGACCGAACTGGTTGCGCGTGGTGCCACGGTGGAGGTCTACGATCCTGCTGGACCTCCAGGGCCACATGGCTGCTCGTGGTGGGCTGGCGGCATGCTCGCGCCTTGGTGTGAATATGAGAATGCCGAAGAACCTGTTCTGCGGTTGGGACAAGAAGCGATCTGCTGGTGGGCGGACAAGACGGACGTGACTTTTGCCGGAACGATTGTGGTTGCCAACGTTCGCGATCTGCCTGATCTACGCCGGTTTTCCCGTCGCACCGAAGGGTTTGTCGACGTTGGGCGCGGTGAAATTGCCCAGTTAGAACCTGATTTGAGCGCATTCAAAAAAGGGCTCTACTTTGATCAAGAGGCCCATCTTGACCCGCGTCGGGCGCTGGCTGATCTATATGGTGGGCTGATCGATAAAGGTGTGACCTTTCATCAATCCGCCGCATCCGGTGGCTTGGATAATGCCATCGACTGCCGCGGTCTGGCCGCACGCGATGCATTGACTGATCTGCGTGGAGTGAAGGGCGAGATGCTGGTTATCCGGGCCCCAGATGTGGCTCTAACAAGACCTGTTCGGTTGCTACATCCTCGTCTGCCGCTTTACATCGTGCCGCGTGGTGACGGCGTTTA
Source organism: Falsiruegeria sp. JB4-1 (assembly GCF_055693495.1). Taxonomy (NCBI): domain Bacteria; kingdom Pseudomonadati; phylum Pseudomonadota; class Alphaproteobacteria; order Rhodobacterales; family Roseobacteraceae; genus Falsiruegeria; species Falsiruegeria sp. JB4-1. Next base: position 111,118 of record NZ_JBVFTZ010000001.1, on the reverse strand, counting down.
CATGCTGGGCGCAACGATGATCGAAAGCGAAGATTCGGGCCGGATCACCGCGCGTTCGATGCTTGAGTTGCTGAGCGCGGCTTACGCCTTGAATCCGGCTTTTGGCGAAGCCGAGGTGCTTGAGATCGGCGTCGATCTGCGCCCCGCTTTCCCTGACAACCTGCCACGTATTCGGCGGATCGGTGGTCGGGTCTACGCCAATGGCCTTTATCGGCATGGCTATCTGCTGGCCCCTGCACTGGCGCGGGGTGTGGCTGATCTCGTGCTGGACAACAAAATTTCGGAGATGGTCGATGAAGATCGTGCTTAATGGTGTACCCCGCGAGGTGGCCGCCGAAACCCTTGCCGGGTTGCTTGAGGAATGCGGGCTTTCGGGTCGGGTTGCCACGGCGGTGAACGAGGACTTTGTTCCCTCATCCCTGCGTGCAGGACATCTACTCAACGATGGCGACCGGGTCGAGGTTCTCGCCCCGATGCAGGGGGCTAAGGCGATGCGAATGTTTTATGGAACCGAACTGCCCAACCCACTGATGCTGGGCACCGCGCAATACCCTAGTCCCGCGATCCTCGAGCAGGCGTTCCGCGACAGTGGCGCAGGCGTAGCGACGGTCTCGCTGCGGCGTGAAGGCGGTGCGGGCCAGACATTCTGGACCATGATCCAGGACCTTGGCGTGCTAATCCTGCCCAACACCGCAGGCTGCCACACGGTGAAGGAGGCCGTCACCACCGCCCATATGGCGCACGAGGTGTTTGACACCAAATGGATCAAGCTCGAACTCATCGGCCACACCGACAGCCTGCAACCGGATGTGTTCCAACTGGTCGAGGCCGCGCGCATTTTGACCGAGGACGGGTTTCAGGTGTTTCCCTATACCACCGACGATCTGATCGTGGGGGAGAGGCTGCTCGAGGCTGGGTGCGAGGTTCTGATGCCCTGGGGCGCGCCGATTGGATCGGGTCGGGGGCTGAACAACGAGTACGCCTTGCGCGCGATGCGGGCTGAATTCCCCGATGTTCCGCTGGTGGTGGATGCAGGCATTGGTCTCCCGTCCCATGCGTCCCACGCGATGGAACTTGGCTATGATGCGGTGTTGCTGAACACCGCCGTTGCCCGTGCGGGTGAGCCGCAATTGATGGCCAAGGCGATGGCCCTGGCGGTTCAAGCCGGGCGTCTGGCGCATGAGGCTGACCCGATCGAGGCACGCGATATGGCCGAGCCGTCTACACCTGTCATTGGAAAGGCGTTTCTGTCATGAGCCTGGACCGTTTCTATCCCATTTTTGATCACACCGACTGGTTGGAACGCATGCTGCCCTTGGGCATCAAGCTCGTGCAGTTGCGGATCAAGGATCAGCCTGACGATGTGGTGCGCGCACAGATCGCCATGGGGCGTGACCTGTGCGCAGAATATGGCTGCGTTTTGGTGATCAACGATTATTGGCAGGCAGCGATTGATCTTGGCGTCGAATGGATTCACCTCGGCCAAGAGGATCTGGACGACGCGGACCTGCCCGCGATCCGGAAAGCGGGTCTAAAGCTGGGAGTTTCGACCCATGATGACGACGAACTAGACCGGGTTCTGGCGATGGACCCTGACTATGTCGCGCTTGGTCCTGTGTACCCGACAATCTTGAAAAAGATGAAATGGCACCAACAAGGACTGCCACGCGTCACCGAATGGAAAGCGCGCGTGGGTGACATCCCGCTGGTTGGTATTGGCGGGATGAATGTTGAACGCGTTCCGGACGTTCTCGAAGCAGGCGCGGACATCGTTTCAGCCGTGACCGATATCACGCTGAATGCTGACCCCGAAGGCCGCGTGCGCCAGTGGCTCGAGGCGACGAGATGAGCCGTTACACCCGCCAGATGATCCTGCCGAAGGTTGGAACGCAAGGACAGAATCGCCTGTCCCGCGCCCGTGTGCTTGTGGTGGGTTGCGGGGGGCTTGCCGCGCCGGTCCTGCCATTGCTGGCGGGCGCAGGCGTGGGGCATCTGACGTTGCTTGATGCGGATGACGTGGACATGTCCAACCTGCACCGTCAGACGCTGTTCACCGAGGCTGATTGTGGGGCGTCAAAGGCCGAAGTGGCTGCCGCACGCTGTCGAGCGTTGAATTCTGACATCATCATTGAAGCGCGAAAACAGGCTCTAACAGTCTCAAATGTCGCTGGTTTTGTTGCAGATTCAGACCTGATCCTGGATTGCGCCGATAGCTATGCCGCCAGCTATACACTCAGCGATGAATGCCTGAAACAAGGCAAACCGCTGATCAGCGCCTCGGTTCTTGGGGTGAGCGGTTATGTTGGCGGCTTCTGTGGCGGTGCACCGTCTCTGCGTGCGGTTTTCTCTGCGGCTCCGGAGAGCGGCGCGAGCTGTGCCACGGCGGGCGTGCTGGGTCCGGTCGTCGGAATGATCGGTGCATTGCAGGCGCAGATGGCGCTGGCGGTTCTGATCGGGCTGGAACCGTTGCCATTGGGTCAAATGGTGCAGTTTGATGCGCAGAGCTATCGCAGCACATCCTTTCGTTTTGACTCTGCGCCAGAACCAGAAACGGCGTTGCGCTTTGCTGCGCCCACCGAGTTGACCGATCAGGATCTGATCGTCGAATTGCGCGGCAAGGAAGAGGCCCCGGAGCCGGTCCATGCCTGTGCGACCCGTATCCCGCCGGAGGAAGTGCAGAACAATCTGCCCGACCCCGAAACCCGCATTGCGTTGTGTTGCGCCACTGGCCTTCGGGCATGGCGCACCGCTGAACGCATTCAACAGATTTGGCCGGGCGAGATCGTCCTCGTCGCGGCCTCGACTTCATAACTCACAAGGAAACGCGAAGATGAAGAAAATGCTGACTGCATTGGCCATGCTGGCCGCAACGCCCGCGATGGCGGCCGACAAGATGACCGTCCTGCTGGATTGGTTCATCAATCCCGACCACGGCCCCATCATTGTGGCGCAGGAAAAGGGCTATTTTGCTGATCAGGGCCTTGAGGTTGAGATCGTTCCGCCCGCCGATCCGTCCGCACCGCCGCGGCTTGTTGCTGCTGGTCAGGCCGATCTGGCCGTGTCGTACCAGCCACAACTGCACTTGCAGATCCACGAGGGCCTGCCGCTCAAGCGTGTTGGCACCTTGGTCGCGACCCCGTTGAACTGCCTGCTGGTTCTGGAAAACGGCCCAATCAAATCTCCCGCTGACCTGAAAGACAAGAAAATTGGCTTCTCGGTCGCTGGCGTGGAAGAGGCCGTTCTGGGTGCGGTTCTGGGCAAATATGGCGTCAGCACAGACGACATCGAAATGATCAACGTCAACTTCTCGCTGTCGCCGTCGCTGATGTCCGGTCAAGTGGATGCGGTGATTGGCGCCTACCGGAACTTTGAACTGAACCAGATGGACATCGAGGGCGAGCCCGGCACCTGCTTCTACATCGAAGAAGAGGGCGTGCCGTCCTATGACGAGCTGATCTATGTCGCCAACCCCGAGACCATGGATGCCGACAAAGTGGCTCGCTTTTTGCGCGCGACCGAGTTGGCGACCCAGTACATTGTGAACAACCCCGAAGACAGCTGGAAGATTTTCTCGGGCACCTCGACCGAGCTGCAGGACGAGCTGAACGCCCGCGCCTGGGTCGACACGCTGCCGCGTTTTGCCCTGCGTCCCGCTGGTTTCGATCATGGCCGTTACGCCCGGTTCGAAGCATTCCTGAAAGACAGCGGCATGATCGACAGCATCAACCCGGTTGACGCGATCGCCATCGACGTGACCGCGAAATGAGCGCGGCTCCCGATTATGGCCGCGCCTTTGGCCTGATGCGCGCGGCTGCGGGCAATGTGTGGCGGGAGTATACCCGCCACGCGTTTGTCGAGGGGTTGAAGGACGGCACCCTCCCGCGAGAGGCGTTCCTGCACTACCTGCGGCAGGACTATGTGTTTCTGGTCCATTTCTCGCGCGCTTGGGCGCTGGCGGTGGTGAAGTCGGAAACGCACGAGGAAATGCTGCTGGCTTCGGCCACGGTGAACGGTCTGATTAGCGAAGAGATGAAGCTGCACGTCGGCATCTGTGCCGAAGCTGGCATTTCGCAGGACGAGCTGTTTGCGACACCTGAGCGGCCTGAAAACCTGGCCTATACCCGCTTCGTGCTCGAAGCAGGTTATTCCGGCGATCTGCTCAGCCTACTGGCAGCGCTTGCGCCCTGCGTCATGGGCTATGGTGAGATTGGCGCGCGTCTGTCGGCGGAGGCGAACAGTGAAACCTATCGTGACTGGATCAACACCTATGCGGGCGATGACTATCAGGGTTCGGTGCGCGCTGTGGGTGAGCTGCTTGATGGTGCGCTGACACGTCGCTTGGGCCAGAGCTATGACCAACTACCGCGTTGGGACGGTCTGTGCCGCACCTTCAACATGGCGACCCAGCTTGAGGTCGGGTTCTGGCAAATGGGGATGACCCCGTAATGACCGCACCCGAGATCACCTTTCAGGGGCAGGCCACCATTGGCGCGGCGCAGCTTTTTGCACCGCTATCGCTGTCATTGGTAGCGGGGCAATGGACCTGCCTTTTGGGCGGCTCGGGCGTTGGAAAATCCACTGTGCTCCGGCTGATCGCCGGGTTGCAGACGGGGGCTGTGTTTGATGGCTCCATCACGGCATCCGATGATGGTGAGGTCGTGCCGCGTGTGGGCTATATGGCGCAGGACGATCTGTTACTGCCTTGGGCGACCGTCACGCAGAACATCACCTTGGGCGCTCGGTTACGGGGCGAAAAGCCGGATCTGGCGCGGTTGCGGCGGTTGTTGCAGCGTGTGCGCTTGAAAGAACATGTGGGCAAGAAACCGGCGGAACTTTCAGGCGGGCAACGTCAGCGCGTGGCGCTGGCGCGTACGCTGATGGAGGATAAGCCCGTCATCCTGCTGGACGAGCCGTTTTCGGCGCTGGATGCGCAGACGCGGGCGGACATGCAGGACTTAGCGGTGGAATTGCTTGCCGGGCGCACGGTGCTCTTGGTGACACACGACCCCGGAGAAGCCGCGCGTCTGGGGCATTCCATCATCGTCATGGAGCAATCGGGTCTGACCCCGTGTCCACCGCCGCAGGCCGAAGTTCCGCGCAAGGTTGATGATCTGGACACACTGGCGGCGCAGGCCGCTTTGCTTGGGTTGCTAAGGGGAGAAGCCGCATGATGCGCTACCTTCCCCCATTGGCTGCGGCCGTCTTTGCTGTTGCGGTCTGGCAGGTGATTGTCAGCGTGACAGATCTGCCAAAGTTTATTCTGCCCGGGCCGCTGTTGGTGGCGGAAACCTGGTGGAAGAGCCGTGCGCTCATTGCCGAACACACGCTGATCACCGGGATCGAGGTTCTGATTGGTCTGGCTGTCGGGGCCGCACTGGGGATCGTGACCGCGATCCAACTGGCGACATCGCGTATCGCGCGGATTCTGGTGCAGCCGATGCTGGTGTTTACTCAGGCATTGCCGGTCTTTGCGCTGGCCCCGATCCTGACGCTGTGGCTGGGCTATGGGCTGTGGTCCAAGGTGGCGATGGCTGTGCTGATCATCTACTTTCCGGTGACGTCGTCGTTTTTTGATGGGCTCATGCGCACACCTCCCGGATATCTCGATCTGGCGCGCACGATGCAGGCCAACCCACGAGCGGTGCTCTGGCACATTCGTATTCCGGCAGCCTTGCCGAATCTGGCCTCAGGTCTTCGGTTGGCGGCGGTTTATGCGCCCATTGGTGCTGTGATCGGTGAATGGGTGGGGGCGTCCAAGGGGCTGGGCTATCTGATGCTGCTGGCCAATGGTCGCGCCAAAACCGATCTGATGTTTGCCGCGATGCTGACGCTTGGGGTGTTTTCGGTTCTGCTGCATGTTGCCGTGCGCAAGGCTACAACCCGAATGGCGGGCGAGGGGTGTTAACCTTTCAGAAACCGATTCGGACAGAGGCTGGGGATATGACCCAAAATGCCTTTGCCGAAGCCCCGATGTTGTTTGACCTGGATGAGGCACCCGAGGCCCCGCTGCCGTCGGGCAGGTTGCCATCCTATATCAAGGATCATCGTAAGCGCCTGCGTGAGCGGTTCATGGAAGGCGGGGCGGCCGCGATGCCAGACTATGAGCTGTTGGAGCTGGTACTGTTCCGATCCATTCCACGTCAGGATGTGAAGCCTCTCGCACGGCTGTTGCTGGATACCTTTGGCGATTTCAACCGCGTACTGACGGCTCCGATGGAGCGGTTGTCCGAGGTCAAAGGCGTGGGCGACACAGTGATTGCCGACCTCAAGATCCTTGAGGCCTCGGCGCATCGGATGGCGCGGGCGCGAGTGATGCAGAGGCAGGTGATTTCCAGCTGGGATGCATTGCTGGATTATTGCCACACCACCATGGCGCACCGCGAGACCGAACAGTTCAGGGTATTCTATCTGGACCGCAAGAATGTGCTGATCGCGGATGAGGAGCAGGCGCGCGGTACGGTGGATCATGTGCCGGTCTATCCACGCGAAGTGGCAAAACGGGCGTTGGAACTGAATGCTTCGGCGCTTATTCTGGTTCACAACCACCCGTCGGGGGATCCAACCCCTTCGCAGTCGGATATCGACATGACCAGCAAGATCCAAAATGCTTGTGTCGCACTGGGACTGACGTTGCACGATCACTTGATTGTCGGGAAATCGGCCGAATTGAGCTTTCGATCCGAAGGATATCTGTAGAGATCGCTACCTAACCCAAACTTCGACGCGGCGGTTGACCTGACGGCCCCATTCACTGTCGTCACAGGCCATTGGAAGAGCTTCGCCAAAGGCTTCGACCGAAATATCGACGCGTTCCGGGTTTGCGGTTTCGGCAGCACGCAGTACGGCGTCACGCACGGACTGCGCGCGCTTCATTGCAATCTTGCGATTGCCCTCAGCGGGCCCTTCACCGTCACTGAAGCCAACAAACGAGAGTTGGCGTGTGTCGTATTGGCTAAGCCTCCAGTGCCTGCGCGAGTTGAACGATATTGGCCCGAGATTGAGCGTCAGGACGTGTAGATCCTGCTTCAAAGCGAAAGGAAGTCGATAGGCGAGACATAGGAGAAAGGTGGTCCACCATTCTTTTGAGCTCTGCCATGTCAATTTCTTTACCTGACGCCAAAACTGCATTTGCCAGTCGATTGCCTTGAGCGTTCAAAGAAATCAATTCAGGTGTTTGGTCAACAAAACCGGCCCGCCGGATCACGATTTGGGCTGCCGGGCTACGTGTGTAGTTTAGAAACTGTCGTGCCGCATCTGGAAGGCGCCGCGCTGGCAAGTAAAGAAACATCGGTGAGCTAAGCGGATAGTCCTCGGTTTTGATCGAGCGGCGGCTGGCGGTCAAAGAAAACCCACAAGAACCAGTCAAAACCAGTGCGCGTGCAGTACCAGTTTCTGCGAAACTTGCGATACCAATCGAAAATGGGTCAGTCGTTACAGCACGAGCTAGGGCACTACTGCGCTTGTGGCGCACGACGCCTTCTACCAGCTTGGCGTTGAGGGGTCGCAACAGGCGATCTTCGGCGGCCTGAGCCAGTCCCGAGCCGAGCGAAGGTAGGTGAACTGATATTGGAGCATCTGGACCGCCCAACGTTGCCCAATTGGTAATCTTCCCAGAAAAATTTCAGCGAGTTGCGGAAGAGATATTCGGTGTACTGGATTGCCTGGAGATACAACGGGGACCATCGCATCCAGAGCTAGGACTCTGGAACGATTTATTTGGGTCATATCGCCCATTCCGGCTTCGCGCGCCAGCTTGCGTTCAGCCGGGCGTATTTCCCGCAACGCCATGACAATATCAGCTTCGTTGGCAAGGAGATCTGCGAACCCCTCGTCGGTTGAAGTCATGCGAAACGTGAACTCTGCGATCGGCGCGGTTCCTCTACCTTGACTCAGACTGTAGACAAAATGGTCACTGTCAACGTTGCTGCGCTGGGCCTGATATCCGTTTCTAAGGGCAAAACCCTCGATCAATGCGGGCAATAGAACTTCTGCCATGGTGGAAGAGCCGGAGAGCGTGATTTTGGCAACGAAATCCACGAGGCTAGGACAGGCCGGACCATCACACGTCACGCCCGAGCCATCCACGGTCAGTTCACCGAACTGGGTGTCGACGCGATAGAATTCGCCATCGAAACCCAACAGGGTGCCATTAATTTCTACTTTGCCGTCACGAGACGTCAGCGTGATGTCTTGTGCGGTCCCGGCATAGGGAAAGCCGAAAAGAAAAAGTGCGGCGAAAATCGCCGCACGTAACCAAGCCATGAGAAACCTGTAATTGCCTGCGGATCACTTTGAAGCGATCTTCAGGTCTTCGACAAGATTATTCAACACCAGAAAGTCGCCTGAAGCGTCGCACCCGGGAATTGATAGGGCCAACTCGCGGGTTCGCAGGGCGAAATCGCCGCGCAGTTCCAGAGATTGAGCAGAAAACTCGCGTCCGCAATTATTGGCAGTGACTTCTGTTTCAATGCTAAGCGTTACGGTTCCGGACTGGTCCACGGCATCGCGGGGGAAAGTATAGACTTCGGCCAGTTTCGGTTCAAAGGTATCGGCGCGACCAAGACGTGTCATGGACCCCAGGCCGGAGGTTGAAGTCGCCGATGAAACGTGACCGTCCTCGCCATATCCTGCTCCGAATTCTCGGGCATGGATCTGAAAACCGGCATCGCCTGTCCATTGCAGTACTACTCGCTCGACCGTATCGATATCAGGTACCTTTGCCATGGCAACAGCGCCTTTTCCATTGGCAAATGCCACTACGAAAACGGCGTTCTCGGAAAGTGCAGGCACGATGGCATCAATTGTTCCGGCCTCTGACGTGACTTCGGTGAAAATCATTCCATTGTGGTGCACGCTTACTCGCTGGTTGCCATAGCAAGGCGCATCAACCGACAATGCCACATTGGCCATTGAAACAGACGTTGCCGTTGCGATCACAGCGCACCCCAATTGAGGTACTTCGGGGTCTTCTGGTGTAGCTGGCAGAACTGCACCATCCAAAGGAGTACGACCAGTGTTTGCGTTTTCTTGGGTGGCTTCCGGCAATCGGTGCGGCGCCCGCAATCCAGGAAGGGCGGAGGTCAGTGTGATACTTTCGACGCTTTCCAAAACAAGATTGTCTGTTTTCGGATTGGTATCCGTCTGGTCATATGGGGCCGACGAATGGGTTTTCGCTTCGGCCGCAGAAATAACCACATTGGGATTCCGATAAGGGCTGTCCTGTTGCATCAGGTACCCGGTTGCAAGGGCGCAGGATATCGTTCCGGCAGCCATCAGGATTCTACGACGAACAGGCAACATTCCACACCTCATCACACATTGGGTCAAAGGCAGTGTCGTTAAAAAAGACGGCCAACTTGTGGCCGCCTTTGGGAGTCATTTAGGCAGAGTTAAGGCAATGCTTAGGCCAGTCGGCCGTGGCAATGCTTGAATTTCTTACCCGACCCACAGGGGCACTTGTCATTTCGTGACGGGTTCCCCAGGTGTTCGGATCGTTCTCGTCAAATCCAGGCAAGGCATCGCCCGATGCTTCGGCCTCGGCAACCGCTTCGGCTTGGTTGGTGGCGTCAGCGGCGGCCTGCTGCATTTGCGCTTGTTGCGCTTGCATTTGAGCCATCATCTGGCGCTGTTCGTCTTCAGTGAGCGGACGGACCATTGCCAACTGTTGAGTGACAGTTTCGCGCAAGCCGTCCAGCATTCCTTCGAACAGCTGAAAGCTTTCATTTTTGTATTCGTTGAGCGGATCACGCTGTGCATAGCCACGGAAACCAACGACCGAACGAAGGTGTTCAAGCGTCAACAGGTGTTCGCGCCATTTGGTGTCGATGGTTTGCAGCAGAACTTGCTTTTCGATGTTACGCATGTTCTCGGGGCCGAAATCGACGGCTTTCTTTGCCATCTGCTCGTCCGTGGCCTTGATCAGGCGCTCGCGGATCTCTTCATCGTCGACGCCTTCTTCCGCGGCCCACTCCATGAGTGGAACATCAACACCAAGTTTTTCGATGGCCGCAGCATAGAGGCCCTCGGTGTCCCATTGGTCTGCATAAGTCTTCGGAGGCATATGGTGGTCGATTAGATCGTCGATCACCTGCTCACGCATGTCCGATACGATTTCATTCAAATCGTCGGCGGACATGATCTCGCGACGTTGGCTGAAAATTACCTTACGCTGGTCGTTCATTACGTCGTCGAATTTGAGAACGTTTTTACGTATGTCAAAGTTGCGACCTTCGACCTTGGCCTGCGCGCGTTCCAGCGATTTGTTCACCCAGGGGTGAATGATTGCCTCACCCTCTTTCATGCCCAAAGTCTTAAGAACTTTTTCCAGACGCTCCGAGCCAAAGATGCGCATAAGGTCGTCTTCGAGACTCAGGAAGAACACCGTGCGACCAGGGTCACCCTGACGCCCTGAACGGCCACGCAGCTGGTTGTCGATGCGGCGGCTTTCGTGGCGTTCCGAAGCCAGAACAAACAGGCCGCCCGCGTCGAGCACCTTTTGCTTTTCCTCGGCGTGGCGCGCCTCTTCCTTGGCCCGCAGTTCGGCTGGGTCAGCTTCGGGATCGGCTGCGATGGCTTCCAACACGTTCATCTCGACGTTGCCACCCAGCTGAATGTCGGTGCCGCGGCCGGCCATGTTTGTGGCGATGGTCACAGCGGCCAAGTGGCCCGCATCGGCGACGATCTGCGCTTCTTGCTCGTGCTGACGGGCGTTCAGGACGTTATGTTTGATCCCTTCTGCCGTCAGCATCTGGCTGAGCATTTCCGATTTCTCGATCGAAGTGGTGCCCGCCAAAACTGGCTGGCCTTTTTCGTTGGCTTGTTTGATCTCGCGGATCATGGCCTCATATTTCTCGCGTGCGGTGCGATAGACTTGGTCGTCCTCGTCGGCGCGTGCGATGGGGCGGTTGGTCGGAACTTCAACCACGCCCAGATTGTAGATCTCGCCAAATTCTTCGGCCTCGGTCGCGGCGGTGCCGGTCATGCCTGAAAGCTTGTCATAAAGGCGGAAGTAGTTCTGGAACGTCACGCTGGCGAGCGTTACGTTCTCGGGCTGGATCTGGGCGTTTTCTTTGGCTTCGATCGCCTGATGCAGGCCATCCGACAGACGGCGGCCCGGCATCATACGGCCGGTGAATTCGTCGATCAGGATGATTTCGCCATCTCGAACGATGTAATCCTTGTCGCGGGTAAACAGCTTGTGCGCGCGCAGGCCTTGGTTGACGTGGTGAACAACAGTGGTGCTTTCTGGGTCATAGAGCGATTGCTCTTCTTCCAGCAAGCCACGCGCCTTGAGCTGCTGCTCAAGGTATTCGTTGCCGTCGTCGGTAAAGGTCACATTGCGGGTTTTTTCGTCCAGTTCGAAATGTTCATCCGTCAGGGACGGGATAACGGCGTCGATTGCCACATACAAATCCGAACGGTCCTGAGCGGGACCCGAGATGATCAGCGGCGTTCGCGCCTCGTCGATCAGGATCGAGTCGACCTCGTCCACGATGGCGAAGTTGTGATACTTCTGGAACACCTGATCCAATTCGGACTTCATATTGTCGCGCAGATAGTCAAAACCCAACTCGTTGTTGGTCGAGTAGGTAACATCGCTGGAATAGGCCGTCATCTTTTCGGCGTCGGGTTGGTTGGAATAGACCACGCCGGTGGTCATGCCGAGTGCGCCAAACACTTTGCCCATCCATTCCGCGTCGCGTTTGGCCAGGTATTCGTTGACGGTAACTACGTGAACGCCCTTGCCGGTCAGTGCGTTCAGATAGGCAGGGAAGGTGGCGACGAGGGTCTTGCCCTCACCCGTCTTCATTTCCGAAATGTTGCCCTGATGCAGAAACACGCCGCCCATCAGCTGGGTGTCGAAGGCACGCAGACCCAGGGCGCGCTTGGCCGCCTCGCGGCAGTTGGCAAAGGCCTCGGGCAGTAGGTCGTCCAGGCTTTCACCATCCAGCGCGCGTTTGCGCAATTCGGCGGTCTTTTCGATCAGACCTTCGTCCGACAGTTTTTCGAACTCGGGCTCGAGATCGTTGATCTTGGCGATCAGCGGGCGGGTCGCCTTGATCTTGCGGTCGTTCGGCGTTCCGAAGACCTTTTTGGCAAGCGTTCCGAATCCCAGCATGTTCACTCCAACGGATCTATCTGTATCGTGCATTTCGACAGGCTTGCCCGCCACGCAGTCAACCCATAGATACGGGGGGTGAAAGGCGGTCCTGTCCTAGGCTTCAAGCGATGTAAGCGGCAGGTCTTAGAGTGTCAACGCCGCGCCCCGTCGCGGCCTGAGAATAGGATGATTTGAATGCCCAAAGGCCTCACTTTTTTGCCATCGCTGGCTCTTGCTGCGGTTCTGGCCCTGCCCCTTGCGGCCGAGACCAAGCCGACCGCCGATACGGTTGTGGCCAGCGTCAATGGTGAAGAGATCACATTGGGTCACATGATCCTGGCGCGCGCTGCCCTGCCGCAGCAATATCAGCAGTTGCCTGATGAAGTGTTGTATCAAGCGATCCTGGACCAGCTGATCCAGCAGAACCTGCTGAAACAATCACGCAGCACGGATGTGCCAAAACACGTCGAACTGGCGCTGGAGAACGAAAGGCGTTCGTTGCTGGCGGCGGATGTGCTCGAAGATATCGCAGGCGAGGCGATGTCGGACGAGGCGGTTAAGGCGGCCTATGATGCGCAGTATTCCGATTGGACCGGCGGTGACGAGTATCAAGCTTCGCATATTCTGGTCGAAACAGAAGAAGAGGCGAAAGCGATCAAGGCTGACCTGGATAATGGCGCAGACTTTGCTGCCACAGCCAAGGAAAAATCGACCGGTCCCTCCGGCCCAAATGGCGGCTCGCTTGGTTGGTTTGGCAAGGGCGCTATGGTTCCTGAATTTGAAGAAGCTGTTGTTGGCTTAAACACGGGTGAGGTTTCAGACCCAGTCAAAACGCAATTCGGTTGGCACGTTGTCCTGCTTAGCGACAAACGCAAGGCCGAGGCACCCACGCTGGACGAAGTGCGCGGCGATCTGGCGACTAAGATCCAGCAGGATGCAGTTGATGCCAAAGTGGCCGAGTTGACCAAGGCAGGCGAGATTGAGCGCCCCGAAGTTGAAGGCCTGGAGCCGTCGGTCCTGCGCGACGTCGAATTGGTTCAGGAGTAAGCCTCATGGCCACGATCACCAAAGTCTCGCCTTTGGCGCCTGCTGCGTTTCCAAAGCTGCCGGTCATTGACGGTGTGCGATTTGCCACCGTCGAGGCGGGCGTGCGGTATCAAGGCCGAACGGATGTCATGCTGGCACTTCTTGAACCTGGCACATCGGTGGCGGGCGTGTTCACGCGCTCGGCCACGCGGGCTGCTCCGGTTCTGGATTGCCAGGAAAAGATTGGTGGGGCCAGCGATGGCCCGGCCGCGATTCTTGTGAATTCAGGCAATGCCAATGCGTTCACCGGTCATTATGGTCAGGCTTCAGTCGCGGCCGTGACCCAGGCGGTTGCGGATGTGACCGGCGTGGCAGAAGAGCGTGTTTTCACCTCGTCCACAGGCGTGATCGGCGAACCGCTGGCGCACGACCGCATTCTGGCGCAGTTGGACACGCTGAACATCGCGCTGTCGGGCGACGCGATCGAAGACGCCGCCCGCGCCATCATGACCACCGACACTTTTCCAAAAGGGGCAAGTGCGCAGGTCGAGATTGACGGGCAGTCGGTGTCGATTGCCGGTATCGCCAAGGGATCAGGCATGATTGCGCCGGATATGGCAACGATGCTGGTCTACATCTTCACCGATGCCAAGGTCGAACAGGGCGCGCTGCAAGCGCTGCTGAGCAACCAGACTGACACCTCGTTCAACTGCATCACCGTCGACAGCGACACCTCGACCTCGGACAGCTTGCTGTTGTGTGCGACAGGGGCGTCGGGTGTGGATGCAACTGGCAACGATGCCTTTGCCGAGGCGCTGAACGGCGTAATGCTGAATCTGGCGCATCAGGTGGTGCGCGATGGCGAAGGCGCGACCAAGTTCGTCGAGATTCGTGTGACGGGTGCCGCATCGGATGCTGATGCCAAGGTGCATGGGCTGGCGATTGCAAACTCGCCGCTGATCAAGACCGCTGTTGCAGGCGAAGACCCCAACTGGGGCCGTGTTGTCATGGCGATTGGAAAGTCTGGTGCGGCTGCAGATAGAGACAAGCTGAGCATCTCGTTTGGGGATATTCTGGTGGCTGAAAACGGCTGGGTTAGCCCGACGTACAGCGAAGATGAAGCTGCCGCTTACATGAAGGGCCAAGAGCTGGTGATCGCCGTCGATCTGGGCTTGGGTGACGGACAGTCGACTGTTTGGACCTGTGATCTGACCCACGGCTATATCGAGATCAATGCGGATTATCGTTCATGAAAACGGTTCTGGTGTCGGCTGTCGCACTGATTGACGTTGATGGCCGGGTGCTGTTGGCGCAGCGCCCTGCGGGCAAGTCAATGGCTGGGTTGTGGGAGTTTCCCGGAGGTAAAGTCGAGGCCGGGGAAACACCCGAGGTGGCCCTTATCCGCGAGCTTGAAGAAGAGTTAGGTATCAACACCTGGGCGTCTTGTCTGGCTCCACTGACCTTCGCCAGCCATAGCTATGATGACTTTCACTTGTTGATGCCGCTATTTGCCTGCCGAAAATGGGAAGGAATCCCCCAATCAAATGAAGGGCAGGCATTGAAGTGGGTAAACGCAGATAGGCTCAGGGATTTTCCAATGCCCGCGGCGGATATTCCCTTGATACCCATTCTCCGAGATTGGCTATAAGAAAAGTGTCGGCTTGAAGCCTGAGCATTTCGACCATACCGAACACACAAAACTCCCATATCTGACTTCTACTAGTTTTCTAGTTCAAGAAGGGGTGCCTACTGCGATCTTGCAAGCCAATTTCGAGAGGGAGTAACCCTTCCAAAATGGTGGGGAGCAAGTTGAATTGCCTTTGAAATTGCTCGTATAGCGGGAAAATTTCGAATATTACTCATCCAAATATGTAGTAGGTGATCGCGGTAAGGAGGCAGCATATGGATAATTCTTGGCAGTTGGCCGGTTTTTTGGCTCAGATTTAGTATATTTTTACACTTTCCCGTCATACACTGATCTCAGGCGGTCCTTTGGAAAGGATAATTTATGGTACGCACGATTACGTTGGGAAGTTGTGTATCAATACAGGGAATATTTGTCCGAAGCATGCCGAATGGACGAATTGCTGTACGAGTAGACAACAAAGTTTATGTTGGCTTGCCGACAAATACCGGAAGCTAGACGGCGACTACCACCACTCACACAAACGACAAAGGGGATGGTTTTAACCATCCCCTTTTTTGTTATGACCTGGTTGGGTCTTCAAAAAAAACAGCGGCCCAAAATGAGCCGCTGTCAGATTTGTGCGTACTGTCCTGGCGATTACAAAGAGCGCGACACTTCTTCACGCTCGAATATCTCGATCACGTCGCCAGTCCGGATATCGTCGTAGTTTTCGAACGCCATGCCACATTCCTGACCTGACTGAACCTCGGGCACTTCGTCTTTGAAACGCTTGAGGGTCTTCAACGTGCCTTCGTGGATAACGACGTTGTCGCGCAGCAGGCGGACGCCAGCCGAACGGCGAGCAACGCCCTCGGTGACCAGACAACCAGCTACTTTGCCAACATTCGAGACTTTGAAAACATCTTTGATCTCGGCGTAACCGATGAAGTTCTCTTTGATCTCGGCGCTCAAGAGGCCCGACGCAGCAGCTTTTACGTCGTCCACCAAGTCATAGATGACCGAGTAATAGCGGATCTCGACACCTTTTTGGTTGGCGGTGTTGCGCGCAGACGCATTGGCGCGGACGTTGAAGCCCATAACCGGGGCACCTGACGCTTCGGCCAGTCCGATGTCTGTTTCGGTGATCGCACCCACGCCCGAGTGCAACACGCGTACGCGCACCTCGTCGTTGCCGATCTTTTCCATCGCCTGAACGATAGCTTCGGCAGAACCTTGCACGTCAGCTTTGACCAGGATCGGCAGCTCGGAGACATTTTCGTCTTCCTTGGCCTTCTGCATCAGCTGTTCCAGCGTGGTGGCGGCACCAGCTGCAGCGCGCTTGTCCTTGGCAGCCTGCTCGCGGTACTCGGCGATCTCACGCGCTTGCGCGTCAGTCTCGGTCACGTTCAGAACATCGCCCGCTTCGGGCGTGCCATTTAGACCCAGAACCTCGACCGGAACGGAAGGGCCAGCTTCTTGCACGCGCTCGCCCTTGTCGTTGATCAGCGCACGGACCTTACCGTACTGCTCACCCACAACAAAAATGTCACCTTGGCGCAATGTACCATTCTGGATCAGAACGGTGGCAACTGGGCCACGACCCACATCCAACTGTGCCTCGATCACGGCACCTTGAGCTGCCCGGTTCGGGTTCGCCTTAAGTTCCAGGATCTCGGCTTGCAGCGCGATGGCTTCCAGCAATTGATCCAGGCCCTGACCGGTGACGGCCGAAACTTCGACGTCCTGCACTTCACCCGACATTTGCTCCACGATCACTTCGTGTTGCAGAAGTTCCGCACGGACTTTGTTCGGATCAGCCGCAGGGCGGTCGATCTTGTTGATCGCTACAATCATTGGAACACCGGCGGCCTTGGCGTGGTTGATTGCCTCAACCGTCTGCGGCATGACCGAGTCATCCGCAGCCACAACCAGAACCACGATATCCGTCACCTGAGCACCGCGCGAGCGCATCGAGGTAAAGGCCGCGTGACCCGGTGTGTCCAAAAAGCTCAGTACAGTTCCACTGTCCGTAGTCACCTGATAGGCGCCGATGTGCTGCGTGATGCCGCCAGCTTCGCCAGCGACAACGCGTGCGTCACGGATTGCGTCCAACAGGGATGTTTTACCGTGGTCGACGTGGCCCATGATGGTGATGACCGGCGGGCGCGACTGCAGGTCTTCGTCCTTGTCTTCGATCTCTTTGATGACGTCTTCGACGTCCGAGTCCGAGACGCGGGTGACCTTGTGGCCAAACTCTTCGATGATCAGTTCCGCTGTGTCGGCGTCGATGGTTTGGTTCTGCGTCACCATCATGCCCATGTTCATCAGCGATTTGACGACATCAGCAACGCGCTCGGCCATACGGTTGGCCAGTTCCGAAACCACAATGGTCTCTGGCAGCTGAACGTCGTGGAACACCTTTTCGCGCTCGACCGAACCACCCATGGCTTTTTGACGCGCGCGCTCTTGCTTGCGCTTCATCGAGGCCATCGAACGATGACGATTGTTTTCGCCGCCGGTGGCCTGACCCAATGTCAGCTTGCCCGAACGGCGGCCATCGTCGCGACCTTTGCCGCGGGTGTTGCGCTGCTCGCGTTCGCGGTCCGCTTTGCGCGGGGTCGCGGCGGGCGCCGGTTTGTTGGGTGCAGGGCGCGAAGGTGCATCGGCTTTGGGAGCCGGGGCAGACGCAGCACGCTTTGCGGCCTCTTCGGCCTCTTTGCGCTTGCGTTCTTCTTCTTCGGCCTTTTGACGAGCCCGTTCGGCGCGCTCTTGCTCTTCGCGTTCCTTGGCTTCAGCCTCGGCACGGCGACGGGCGCGTTCCTCTTCGCGGGCCTTTTCTTCGGCGGCGCGTTTTGCGGTTTCGTCCGCTTCGCGGGCCTTAGCGGCTTGAACAGCCTTCAGGCGGCGCGCCATTTCAGCATCGGTGATGCCAGCCGGGCGACGCGACGGATCACCCGAAGGGGTCGAACCCCCGGGCTTGCCAGCGCCTGGCTTGGGAACCACGACGCGCTTGCGTTTGGTTTCCACCACGACATTCTTGGTCCGTCCGTGGCTGAAACTCTGTTTCACATTCCCCGGGCGGGATCCACGTAGACCCAATGTCTTTTTGCCGTCACTATCGCTCATAAAGCCTAACTACCCTTCCGTGCGGCCCTTGCCGCCGTCATCCGTTTCGCGCACGCCACGCAAACGCTGCGCTTCCTCTACAACACGTTTACTGAGTCCACCAGAGGCGAGGGCGGCATGTATCACAGTTTGGCGGCCAAATGCCATGCCTAACTCGTCTGCCGTCAGCCAACCGATGTATTTGCCCAGGTGTGGCGTGCTCAATTTCGATTTCCCACGTCCCGACCCGTCCGAGGCTTGCAGCAAAACCTGCGCCTCTTCCCGGTCGAGCATTGATTTGACCTTTTCGTATCCGGCGACTGCATCGCCGGATTTGCGTGCAAGGCTCAGCAGGTCAATCACGCGGCGGGCCAAAAGACGTTCGACGTCTTCGACCAAGTCTTTTGCCACAGTCACCTGCATCTTGAAGCTTCGGGAAAACAGCTTCTTTTGCACGGCTTTTGTAAGTGCTTCTCGATCCGCGGCGACATAGGCGCCGCGACCAGGCAACTTGCCCATCACGTCCGGAAAGACCTGACCATCAGGGCCGACCACAAAGCGAATCAGCCCATACTTCGGCTGCACTTCGCCCGTGGCAATGCACTTGCGGTCTGGACCATCCGTGTGATCCTTTGGAACGCCACTGCGACCCATCTCGAACCCCCGGGGCCTGAGATCAGGCCCCGGCCTCCGTGTTGGTTTCAGACTCGGTGTCGTCTTCCGCGCCGTCTTCCTCGGCTGCGGCTTCCAACTCGGCCGGGTCAACCCAACCCAACAGAACGCGGGCAGTCATGACCATATCCTGGGCTTCTTCCAGCGAAAGGTCGAAAGGTTCCAGAATGCCGTCGTCCTTGACGCGTTCGCCATCCACGGATGTCCAGCCACCGGCCAGTTCCCAGTCCGCGCAGGTCGCAAAGTCTTCGAGCGTTTTCACGTCGTCCTTTGCCAGCGCTTCGATCATCTGGGGTGTCAGGCCTTCGAATTCAATAAGGCTTTCTTCAACGCCCATGGAACGCGCGTTGTCCAGAGCGGCCTTGGCCTGCGCTTCCAGATACTCGCGCGCACGGGTTTGCAGCTCTTCGGCGGTGCCTTCGTCGACGCCGTCGATGACCAGTAGTTCGTCGATTTCGACGTAAGCGACTTCTTCCAGGTTGGTGAACCCTTCGGACACCAGCAACTGAGCAAAGAACTCGTCCAGATCCAGTGTTTCCATGAACAGACCGGTGCGCGCCTCAAATTCTTTCTGGCGGCGGGCCGATTCCTCGGCTTCAGTCATGATGTCGATGTCCAGAGCGGTCAGCTGCGAGGCCAGGCGCACGTTTTGACCACGACGGCCGATGGCCAGCGACAGCTGCTCTTCGGGAACAACCACTTCGATTTTGCCGGCTTCTTCGTCCAGAACCACCTTGGAGACCTCGGCGGGCTGCAACGCATTCACCAGGAAGGTCGGTTGATCTTCGTTCCACGGAATGATGTCGATCTTTTCACCCTGCAGCTCGTTCACAACGGCCTGCACGCGGCTGCCGCGCATACCAACGCAGGCACCGACAGGGTCGATCGAGCCATCATAGCTGATCACGGCAATTTTGGCGCGCGAACCAGGGTCACGGGCCACGGCTTTGATCTCGATGATGCCGTCATAGATTTCCGGCACTTCCATTTTGAACAGCTCGGCCATGAACTCGGGCGCGGTGCGCGACAGGAAGATCTGAGGGCCACGCACTTCGCGGCGCACATCCTTGATGTAGCAGCGCACGCGGTCGTTGGGGCGATAGCTTTCGCGGCCGATCTTTTCGTTGCGGCGCAGGATTGCTTCGCCGGCACCCACGTCGACGATGACGTTGCCGTATTCCTCGCGCTTGACGACACCGTTGATGATGGTGCCTGCGCGGTCCTTGAATTCTTCGTACTGGCGGTCACGCTCGGCTTCGCGCACCTTTTGCAGGATCACCTGCTTGGCGGATTGCGCGGCGATGCGGCCCATTTCGACCGGCGGAACCTCTTCAACAAAGGTGTCACCGATATGCGGGTCTGCCATGTACTGCTTGGCCTGCTCGACGGTGAACTCGGACTGGTAGTTTTCCAACTCTTCATCCTCGACCACTGTACGGACGCGGGTGAATGTCGCCTTGCCGGTCTTGCGGTCGATATGGACGCGGATGTCCATCTCGGCGCCGTAGCGGGACTTGGCAGCGCGGGCGAGGGATTCTTCCATCGCTTCGACCACCAGACCGGGGTCGATCATCTTTTCGCGGGCCACGGCCTCGGCGGTTTGCAACAGCTCCAGCTGGTTTGCAGAGGTGATTGCCATTACTTCGTCTCCTCTTGGGACCCTTCGGTCTCGATGTCGTCGAATGCGTCTTCGTTGAGCACGCCGGCTGTCCTTGCGCTGGCGCAGCATTTCCTTGATCAGATCGTCGGTCAGCACCAGTTTGGCGTCGCTGAGCCAGTCGAACTGCAGCCCGATGGTCACGGTTTCGCCGTTTTGGTCGATGTTGATCAGAACCTCGTCCCCTTCGATGCCCGCCAGCTCGCCCTTAAAGCGGCGGCGTCCGTCGATGAGTTCGGTGGTTTCTATCTTGGCCTCGTAGCCTTCGAACATGTCAAAGTCTTTCAGGCGCGTCAGTGGGCGATCGATGCCGGGACTGGACACTTCAAGTGTATAGGCGTCCAGGATCGGGTCCTCGACGTCCAGCGTGGCGCTGACCGCGTTCGAGATTTCGCCGCAATCATCCACTTCGATGCCACCACCGGCCTTGTCGGCCATGATCTGCAGCGTTGTTTCCTTGCCGCTCATCAAACGGATGCGGACAAGTTCGTAACCCAGATCTTCGATCACGGGTGTGATGATCTCGGCCAGCCTGCGGTCGATGGCTGCTTTTGCTATCAGGTCGTTCGTCATTGTCAGGTTTACCCAAGCTCCGGGCACAAAAAAACGGGCGCGCGGCCCGTCGAAATTCCGGTGGTGCTTCCGGTCCGAGAGACCCGACGCGCCGCTGTTGTCAAGCCATATACGGTGGATGGGGTGAGTCTGCAAGGGGCAGTGTGAAATTGTCGAGCGAGACTCTGATTGGATCAGGTCATCCACCACCGTTCAGCGATGCGTCCATCGTCCAGCGCGGTGCGGTTGCTGACCTGACGCGGCAACCCGACCGTTTCCGTGACAGCTAGCGCCATGTCACGTTCCGAAGGATGATAGCGATATTTGGCGCGCTCACGCAGGCCGTTTGGCGCGGGCAGAGCGGCAACGTCGACGTAGCCGTCGCGCAGTGCTTCGGCGCGGACATTTGCGTCAGGGATCATGATGACCTCGACCTGGTCCAGCCAGCCAGCCTGTCCGGCCTTATAGTGATCTTTGGCCTTTTCTCCGCGGAAGTGACGCCCTTCTTGAAGATGTGTGGCACGGTAGCAGCCGGTTCCAATAGTTTGATCGCGGACGATGCAAAAGGCATCTTGCGCCAGAACAAAGGGCAGGCCGGGTGCACCGTCGGTCAATTCGACCCGCAGTTGATGATCTGCCACTGTTTCGATCCGGGTTAGATCCGGTAGCTGTGACAGCGTCTGAATCACATCCTCGGCTACCAGGGACGTACCGTCATGGAACATAACGTCTGAACGCAGGTCAAAGGTCCAGATGCGGGCATCATCGGAGCTGTGCCAGCTTTGTGCCAGTTCCCCCCGTAAGGTGCCATCCGGTGCGATCTCGGTCAGAGTGTCAAACATTGCACCACGCGCGACACGGTCCAGCGATCCGTCCTTTGGCACGGCCAGTCGCAGAGTACCGCCCGCCTTTGGTGCGGCGTCCAGCGAGACACCAGTTGCAGCTAACAAAGCGGCAGCGGCACCGGTCGAAAAGAGTGCGCGGCGGTCGATGCGGGTCATGCTTCGGCCTCGGCAATTCGGTCCATCGCACGCACCAGTTCTGCACTGATGCCGGGTTCGGATAGGGCGTGACCGGCGTTGCGCACCATTCGCAGCTCGGATGCAGGCCACAGGCTGTTCAGCTTCCAGGCCGATGAAGGCGGGCAGATCATGTCATAGCGACCTTGAACGATCACACCGGGAATATGCGAAATACGGCCCATGTTGGCCAGAATTTGCCCATCAACGTCTAGAAAGCCATGGTTGATGAAGTAGTGGTTTTCCAACCGGGCAAAGGCGCGCGCATAGTCGCCGGGGCTTTCTCCGCTGGTGCCCGCCGAATGGATCGAGGCCAGGGCGTTCTCCCAGGCCGACCAAGCGCGAGCATAGCGCGTTTCAAGCGGGCGGTCTCCGGAAAACAGCCGCTTGTGATAGGCCGCAATCATGTCGTGTTGTTCGTTTTCGGGGATCAGCGAGGCAAATTTGGCCCAGGTCTCGGGCCAGAATTTACCGGCGCCGCCGCCATAGAACCAATCAAGCTCGGCTTGCGTCATCAGGAACACGCCGCGCAGCACCAGATGCGTCACGCGGTCGGGATGTGCCTGCGCATAGACCAGCGCAAGCGTCGCACCCCAGCTACCGCCGAATGCAATCCACGCGTCGATTTCCAGCTGCCGCCGGATCATCTCGATATCTGCGACCAAATGGTGCGTCGTGTTGTTTTCGACCGAGGCATGGGGCCTGGATCGGCCACATCCGCGCTGATCAAAGAGAATCACCCGGTATACTTCGGGATCGAAATAGCGCCGCATCGCCGGGCTGCAGCCTCCACCGGGGCCGCCGTGCAACACTACGACCGGGATGCCATTTGGGTTGCCACATTGTTCAAAATAAACGCGATGACCCTGTCCAACATCAATCAACTGCTGATCGAAAGGTTCGATCGGCGGGTAAAGAAATTGCACTGCGCGCTTTTGGTCCGAGTACTTGTCCATTATGGCCCTATATAGTCCTTAAGCGTAAAAGAGCACACGGAGACAGGAATGCAAGCGCATCCGAACACGGTTGACCCGTCAGAGATCGCGAAATTCGAGGCGATGGCCGCCGAATGGTGGGACCCCAACGGCAAATTCAAGCCGCTGCACATGCTCAACCCATGCCGGTTGGACTATATCACGCAGCAGATTGCGGGTGAGTTCGAATGTGATCTGAATCAGACCCATCCGTTCGAAGGCCTGCGACTTTTGGACATCGGTTGCGGTGGTGGATTGCTCAGCGAACCGATGGCGCGCCTGGGGGCCACGGTTGTTGGCGCGGATGCGGCTGAGGGGAACCTGCCCGTTGCGCGCATTCATGCTGAGCAATCGGGGCTGGATATCGACTATCGCCACACCACGGCCGAGGCATTGGCCGAGGCGGGGGAACAGTTTGATGTGATTTTGAACATGGAAGTGGTCGAGCATGTGGCTGAACCGCTCAGCTACCTGACCGCCACCCAGCAATTGCTGAAACCCGGTGGGCTGGAGATTTGTTCGACCATCAACCGCAACCCGAAATCCTACGCCATGGCGATATTCGGGGCCGAGGTGGTGATGCGATGGCTGCCCAAGGGAACGCATGAATGGAACAAGTTCATCACGCCGGACGAGCTGTTTGATCTGCTGCGCGAGGCAGGACTGGAGCCGGTTGACCGCAAGGGGTTCGTGTTCAATCCGATCCTGTGGAGTTGGTCGATTTCGCCGCGCGATTTGAGCGTAAACTATGTGACCGCGAGCGTGAAGCCGGGGTAAGCTCGGGCTCGTTTAGTCGTCTTCCAGCTTCATGCGCAGGTCGCGCAACACCGGCAGGGTGGACCGGACCCGGTCCAAACCCAACTCTCCGACAACCTGATTGATCAGCGGCGCAATAGACGAGATTGCCTGATCGCGCGCCTGCCGGCCTGCGGGGCTGATGGCGACCATTTTGCGGCGGGCGTCGTCCCAATCGGGGCGAATGTGGATGTATCCGGCCCATTCTAGCTTGGCCAAAGTGTTGGTCATCGCGCCGCGGGTAACGTGAAAGGCGGATGCCAGCTGCGCCGGGGTGCGTTCCGTCCCCGCATAGGCCAGATGGTTCAGAACCGAGAAGTGTGAGATCTCCATGCCTTTGGGAAGCACCCGGCTGAGCCGATTGCGCAACAACTGGTCTGCGGTCAGGATCTCGCTGAACAGCGTGACCGCTAGGGCATTGGTTTCGTCTGTCATTTCCAGATCTGGATCAGGGACCGTCGAACGGCCGAACGTGAGTCAGTGACGGCACTTTGCGTCGTGCGTCTGTAACAGATGTATCATCCAGATCAAAATAGTGAATGCCCGGTTCTGTGCCTGCGTCAATCACGACCTCTCCCCATGGGGCGACGACCAGTGAATGACCATGGGTATAGCGGGTCTTACCGCGGGTCTTTGGGTGCTCGCCGCATTGCCCGGGGGCCAGCACCCAGCATCCTGTTTCAATCGCGCGGGCGCGCAGCAAGGGTTCCCAATGCGCCGCACCCGTGACCGGAGAGAAGGCTGCCGGAACCGTCAGGATCGTTGCGCCCTCTTGCGCCAATTTGGCGTGCAGATGCGGGAACCGGACGTCATAGCAGATAGTCATGCCGACTTTGCCGAATTCGGTGTCGGCAACCACGGCTTGCGTGCCCGCGCGATAGTTGGCGGATTCCCGGAACGTCTCGTGCTCGGTTACTTGGACGTCAAACATATGGATCTTGTCATACTGCGCGACGATATCACCCTTTGGGTTGATCATGAACGAGCGGTTGGCAAAGCGGCCATCCGCGTCGTGCGTCTTGATCCCCAATGATCCGATCAGGATCCAGATCCCCAGCTCAGCCGCCTGAGTGCGCAACCCGGCCAGCGTGGTGTCATCCTCTTGATGCTGCAATACCTCGCGCTGGCGCGTGGTGCTGGTCGAGACACAATTGGTGACCTCGGGCGTCAGAACAAACTGCGCGCCGTTTGCAGCGGCCTCGGCGACCATGCCGCGCACCATATCAAGGTTGGCGGCAGGATCGTCGGAGGACGTGATCTGGATCAGAGCGGTTTTCATCAGGCTGCCAGCAGTGGGTCGAGCTTGCCCGAGCGTTCCAGGTCATACAGGTCGTCGCAGCCGCCCACATGGGTCTCGCCGACAAAGATCTGTGGCACGGTACGGCCACCGTTGGCGCGCTGGATCATCTCAGGCTTGCGGTCGGGGTTCCGCATTACGTCGATCTCGGTGAATTCAACGCCCTTTTGGTTCAGCAGGCGTTTGGCCGCATGGCAGAAACCGCAGAGCGGCGATGTGTAGATTTCAACGGCTTTCATGGTCGTTCCCTTGGATTTTGCGACAATCTAGGGGGAATTAGGTATCCTTGGCAACGCGCGCCAGTGTGAGCACGAAAATATGATTTGCTCCGGCATCAAGGCAGGCTTGCGCACAGGCCGTAAGGGTTGCGCCTGAGGTCATCACATCATCCACCAGCAAAATATCGCGTTTGATCAAACGATGATGGCGTTTGGGGTGGACGGCGATGGCCTGCGACAGGATTCCGGTCCGCTCTTGCAAGGTTTTCCCTTCGAGCATCGGGGTTTTCTTGCTGCGGATCATCAGGTCCGGGCAGTGGGGCAGATTGGTTTCTGTCGACAGATGCTGCGCCAGTAATGCCGATTGGTTGTAGCGACGTTTTAGCAAGCGGGTCCAATGCAGGGGCACTGGCGCGATCAGCATATTGTCGTGCAACATGTATTTTGCGGCCTTTGCCATCCAAAGGGCAGCGGGACGCGCCAGCTCAGGTCGGTCGCCGTGTTTCAGAGCCAGAATCATCCGCCGCGCACGACCTGTATAAAGCAGAGCCGAGCGTCCGTCTTTCCACAGGCGCGGTGCGGCCATGCAGTCGTCGCATTCAATGCGGTACCCGTCCTGTTGACCGGGCAGGGGGTGCCGCAAGCCTCGCACACAGTACCCGCGATAAAGGGCGTGTCACGCCAACACGACCCGCACAGGCCAAAGTCGGATGTCACCAGATCGCCGCAGCCCAAACAGCGCGGGGGATAGATCATCTCGACAGCGGTTTGAATCCTGCTCCACATCGGATTAATTGCACCCCATGAGAATTCCACCCCAAGACACGCCAAAGCTGGTAGACAGCACCGCCCGCGCCGCCTATCGCCGTCGCATTCAGCCAGACGCATTGTTTCTGCACGATGCCGCGATCGACGAAGTGCAGGATCGCCTCTCGATGGTTAACAGAACCTTTACGGCGCCAGCGGTTGTGACACCGATGCCGCAGGTCTGGGCCGATGCGGTGCCCGGAGCAAGCGTGATCCGGGATGCCGAAGTTCTGGAGTTGGAACCGGGCGCGCATGATCTGGTGGTGCATGCCATGGGCCTGCACTGGGCCAATGATCCGGTTGGGCAGTTGATCCAATGCCGCCGCACGCTGAAACCTGACGGATTGCTTTTGGCGATTGCGCTGGGCGGTGAAACTCTGCGCGAGCTGCGCGCGGCCTTGGGGCAGGCCGAGGTCGAAGTGTCAGGAGGGCTATCCCCGCGAATCGCCCCGATGGCCGAGATTCGGGATCTGGGTGGGTTGTTGCAACGTGCAGGCTTTGCTTTGCCCGTGGCGGACAATGTAGACTTGCGCGCCGAATACAGGGACATCTGGCACCTGATGCGCGACTTGCGTGCGATGGGAGAGGCCAACGCCCTGCACGCCCGTCTGCGCCATCCTACGCGCCGGGCCGTATTCCAGCGGGCGCAAGAGCTCTACCAGAGCAGCTTTGCCACCAATCAAGGGCGCTTGCCCGCCACCTTTGATCTGATCTGCCTGACTGGGTGGTCGCCGGATGAAAGTCAGCCTAAACCCCTGCGCCCGGGGTCCGCGACGGCGCGACTGGCGGACGCGCTCAAGACCAAAGAAGGCAAACTGTCGGATTGACCCAAAGGGATTTCCGGTTATCTCAGCTTCAAAACACGACATATTCAGGACGCCAAACATGTTTGATGCCACCCGCCCCGCCCATGCGCCGACCGATCACCCAAAGGTAAAGTTCGGCAAGGTCGGTGTTTTGCTGGCCAATCTGGGGACGCCTGATGACTATTCATACTGGCCGATGCGGCGGTATCTGAACGAGTTTCTGTCGGACCAGCGGGTGATCGACTATCCAAAATGGAAATGGCAGCCCCTGCTGCAGTTGATTATCCTGACCAAGCGCCCTTTCACGTCTGGTGCGGCTTACAAATCCATCTGGAATCACGACCAGGGCGAAAGCCCATTAATGACGATCACCAAGGATCAGACCGCCAAAATGGCGGCAAGTCTGTCCGAACGCTATGGTGACCAGGTGATGGTGGATTTCTGCATGCGCTACGGCAACCCCTCTACGCAATCCAAAGTGCGAAATATGGTGGCCGCAGGGTGCGACAAGATTCTGTTTTTCCCGCTTTATCCGCACTATGCAGGGGCAACTTCGGCCACAGCCAACGACCAGTTCTTTCGTGCGTTGATGCAAGAGACCTGGCAACCGTCGAGCCGTACCGTAGCGCCCTATTTCGATCACCCCAGCTATATCGAAGCTTTGGCGCAATCGATCGAGCGAGCCTATGCAGATATGGCGACTCGCCCGGATGTTTTAGTCTGTTCCTACCACGGTATGCCAGAACGCTATCTACGGCAGGGCGATCCCTATCATTGCCAATGTGTGAAAACGACAAGGCTGCTACGAGAGCGTCTGGGATGGGATGAGTCCGAGATCATTTCAACCTTTCAATCTCGGTTTGGACCAGAGGAGTGGTTGAAGCCTTACACCGTGGATCACGTGGCGGATCTAGCCAAGCAAGGTAAGAAGAACATTGCCGTTTGTGCGCCTGCATTTTCCGCCGACTGCATCGAAACACTCGAAGAGATCAACGAAGAGATCAAGGAAAGCTTTGAAGAAGCAGGTGGTGAGCAGTTCACCTATATCCCCTGTCTGAACGACGATGACGCGCATATCGAGGCGCTGAGCACCGTGGTGGCAGAGAATCTAAAGGGCTGGATCGACTGACGCTGAACGGCCAGTTCCAGAAAATGAAAAAGGCGGTGGGTGACCACCGCCTTTTCCGTTTCAGCCGAAGCTGAAAAACTTAGCTCGAAGCAACAGCAGCACCGACCAGAACCAGCAGCAGCAGCGGCAGCAGGACACCCGACGACGAGCTTTGTGTTTCTTCAACGATGACCGGCGGTTCTACGACAGGCTCAGAGATGTTGCCAGCGTATGCGGTCGAAGCAGCGGCAGTCAGCGCAGCCGCGAGAACGAGTTTCTTCATATTAACCTCCAGAATTTGCGCGATTCGTCGAAAATGAACCGCGCAGCCAAGACTTACCTCGTGGTTTTTTCTAATCAGCTATGGGGTTGAATTGCAATTGCTACTTGCCCGGTAACTGATTCAGCGCGCCAAAATGTCGTCAAATTAGCAACACTTGTGTCCCGACCTTGGCCATCGAGAACAATTCAGAGATGTGCTCGTTGTAAAGGCCGATACAGCCGTTCGACGAGCGGCGACCGATTTTCCGCGTGTCGTGCGTACCGTGGATGCGGTAGTATTTCCAGCTCAGGTACAGAGCATGCGTTCCCAGAGGATTGTCTGGTCCGGGTGGAATGTGATCCGGCCATTCAGGATTACGTTTTTTCATCGAAGGCGTTGGTGACCAGCTTGGGCCCTCGACCTTACGAATGACGCTTGTGCGGCCCAGCCGGGTCAATTCCTCGGTCAGTGGAACAGAGGAAGGATAGAGTTTGTAGATCGATTGATCATCGGACCAATAGTGCAACGCACGTGATACGGTATCGACGAGAATCGCGCCATTTCGTGTGTTGGAAAAGTAGGGTTGCCAATTCTTTGCCCGGAAACTTGAAATGTTTCGTCGAACTTGTGGTTCGGGCTCCGGTGCAGGACGCAGAGGATCATTGGGAATATATTGCGCGACAGCCGGAGTACCCATTGTAGCCGCGGCTCCAACGAGAAAACTTCGACGCGTTGGGGATTCGAAAGACTTTTTGACCATGGCAGCAGACCTTTTTGTGTTCAGTCCAAGTATTTGACCCATAATATGACCCGAAAGCCTCAGTCGCAAATCAAACCGGCACTAATGCGCTAATTGTGGCAGAGATGCATTTGCGAAAGGGGGCATGTCGCGCTATCTGATGGTCCGGTAACATTTTCGGGGTGGCCTATGACGCGACTGATTTCCCTTTTGACAGTTCTGTTTTTGGGACTGGCAGCCTGTACGCCATCATCTGGTCCTTCACAGCTGGGTGCTGACGGGCAGCCTCTGCCGAAAGTTTATAAGATTCGCGGTGACTCTTCCAAGCTTCAGTTCCGAATGCTTGATTCGGTGAATGCCCTGCGTTCTGCATCGGGTTCTTCTCCTGTCGCATTGAATGCCCAACTTAACGCGGCTGCAGCAACGCACTCTCGCGACATGGCCGCGCAGAACCGTCCTTGGCATTTTGGATCAGACGGGTCATCGCCAATCGATCGTGTCGCGCGTGCCGGATATCCTGGGCCTTTGGTTGGCGAGGCGATCTCCGAGACCTATGAAACCGAGTTGGAAACGCTTGCGGCCTGGATGGAAGAACCGGGAAGCCGATCTGTCATTCTCGACCCAAAGGCAGTCAACATGGGCTTTGCCTGGTATCAAGAAAAAGGCGGCAAAATTTGGTGGACCTTGGAGATGGGGGGTAGCCCCACCTTCATTTCGCAAAGAAATAAGGCCCCGTGAGGGGCCTTTGTTTTTTGCAAAAAGCGCGCTTTAGGCTGCTTGCACGGACTGCCCTTCAGTCAGGATCGCGTACAGTTTGGTTGAATCCAAGTTCGCCCGCAATTTGGTGCACAAAGGCTGTTCGCGCAGGGTTCGGGACACCAATGCCAAAGCCTTTAGATGTTCCACCCCTGCTTCTTCAGGGGCAAACAGAGTAAAAGCAATGTCCACGGGCTGTCGATCGACAGCGCCAAAATCCATGGGTTTTTCCAGCATCACGAACACGCCAGTAACCGATTCGACGCCCGGAAGGCGCGCATGAGGCAGTGCAACACCATGCCCAACACCGGTTGGACCCAGGCTTTCACGTTCCATCAAAGCTTCAACGGTTGGTTGCGGATTCAAACCATGAGCAGCGTGCGCCACCTCGGCGATCTCTTGGAACAGCCGTTTCTTGCTTGAGGCTGCGGCAAATACCTTAACCGCCTCAGGCTTGAGGATGCTTGAAAGCTCCATATTTTGCGTGCTCCACTTTGGCGCCCCCTGATCCTCGTGTCTGAGGGCGGCCATTTGTTTCTCTTGCCTATTATGGATCGATCCAACCGATGTTACCGTCTTCGCGACGGTATACGACGTTCAATCCATCCTTGCCTTCGTTTCTAAAGACCAGAACTGGTGCGCTTACCAATTCCATTTGCATAACCGCCTCACCAACCGAAAGCGACGGGATTTTAGTCTCCATCTCGGCCACAATAATCGGCTGAAGCGACTCGGGCTCACTGTCGGCGTTCTGTTCTTCCGACGCGAGGATATACGAGGACGCGCCATAGAGTTCAACCGGCTCTGATCGATCCTTGTGGTGATCCTTCAGGCGACGCTTATAGCGACGCAGCTGGGTCTCCATCTTGTCACAACACGCTTCAAACGCGGCGTAGATCTCGTTGGCATGCGCCTTGGCCTGAGCCGT
Organism: Falsiruegeria sp. JB4-1; assembly: GCF_055693495.1. Classification (NCBI taxonomy): domain Bacteria; kingdom Pseudomonadati; phylum Pseudomonadota; class Alphaproteobacteria; order Rhodobacterales; family Roseobacteraceae; genus Falsiruegeria; species Falsiruegeria sp. JB4-1. The sequence goes on along the minus strand of NZ_JBVFTZ010000001.1, from coordinate 80,670 downwards.
TAGGCCTGTTGAAAGATGAACGGTTGTTTCGCACACATATTCATGCGCCGAGCGGGAAAAGACGACATTGGCATCCGTGGGGCGTTCCGCGTATTTTGCGACCGCATCACCCAGTTCCGTCTGCACGTGAGTTTGCAGGGCTTCGCCGATATCAATCTGTTTTCCGCTGATTTGGTAACGCATGTGATCTCCTTCACAATTCTCACCCGCATTCACGCCCAAAAAAGGGACGCGCCTGTCAATAACGAGTGATTGGATTAGGCGTTTGCGTAGGTTGCGCCCTATTCGACCCTTCAACGAAGGGGCGAACCAAGACAGCACCGAACCGCAAGTTTGCCATACCCTGATTGAGGCAAGAGACGCGCCGAGAGTCAATCGAAAGCAACAAAGAAGTTACGTGAATCTTTTGAAGCATTGGCGGAGGTTTGCCGTAAGGCTATGAAATTCTGAAATTTTCGCCCAAGTAGACGCGCCGAACGTTTTCGTTGTCGACAACCTCTTCAGGCGTGCCAGACATAAGCACCTGACCGTCATGCAAGATGTAGGCGCGATCAACGATTTCCAGTGTTTCTCGGACATTGTGGTCGGTGATTAGCACTCCGATTCCACGTTTCTTGAGGTCAGCAACAAGGTGGCGAATGTCTCCGACGCTGATTGGATCCACGCCAGCAAAAGGCTCGTCCAGCAACAGGTACTTGGGGTCAGCTGCCAGGCATCGTGCAATTTCAACTCGTCGCCTTTCCCCCCTGACAACGCTAGGGCAGGTGCACGGCGCAGGTGTTCTACAGAAAAATCCGACAGTAATTCTTCCAGTCGTTCCTTACGCTTGTGGGCATGTTTGACGGTTACGTCCAAGACGGCTGAAATATTGTCTTCCACACTTAGCCCGCGAAAGATCGACATCTCTTGCGGCAAATACCCGATTCCCAAACGAGCACGGCGGTACATTGGCAAAGTCGTCACGTTCTGCCCGTCGATGGTGACCGAACCAGCCTCGGGGAAAACCAAGCCCGCGATGGAATAAAACGTCGTTGTCTTACCGGACCCGTTCGGGCCCAATAGTGCAACGACCTCGGATCGATCCAGAGACATCGACACATCCCGAATCACGGTCTTCTTGCTGTAGGACTTGCGCAGCTTTTCGATCTTTAGGCCTGAGGAGCCTTCGGTCACGCTGAGTTTCGGTTTCGCCATCAATTCTTTTCCGAGTTCAGAATTGTTTTTACTCGGCCAATCATCTGCGCTGTTCCTGTGATCAGATTGACGGTCATTTTGTTCGAGGTCAGGGCGTTTTGGCCCTGAGTCAGCAGCACGTCCCCGGTCATTACGATGATGCCGGTATCGATCGTATAGTCGGCACGTCGCGCTTGCGCTGCGTCAGGGCCATTGACCAAGACCACATCGCCTGTCGCTTCCATACGCTGAATGCCGGATTGCTCTTGATTGTATATCACCAGCACGCGTTGGGCTGACAGGCGCATTTCACCTTGTCCAACCAATACGTTGCCTTTGAACTCTGCCGATCCGTTTTCCTGGTTCACATCCAGCGTGTCGGCTGTGACCTCAACCGGCAGCGAAGGGTCCGCCTTGATCGCGCCAAATGCAACGTTGGTCCCCTGAGCCGACGCCGATGCCACGCCCAGGATAGAAAACATGCAGAAAATCAGAGCGCGAAAATAGATCACAGGTTATCTTTCTTGCTTTTGGGGATCGTATACCAGCTTCACCCCGTTTTTGAATACCATGAGGATGGGTCCATCGTCGTTTTTTGCCCCAATTTCCATGTTTCCAGCCGTGAAATCACCAATTGGGCCAGTTCCGGTGACCGTCCCTGGGGTTGAACCCCTGATCCCACTGAGGGTCGTGTTCAGCACTTCGGTCCGAATTTCGGTGCCATCGGTCGAGGTGATCCGCACATCACCCGAAAAGACGGCCATGTCCTCATCAAGAGCCACTTCTCCTAGATTTGAGGTCAAGCGGATGATCTTGCCATCGATCAGTTTGATCTGTGCGTCCAGCTCGGTTGCTTCAGCTGGCGAGTTTGGCCCGCCCGGTCGAGCGATCAGGGCGGTAACCAGTACTTCTTCGCCTTTGGCGGTGGTGCCCGAAAAATAGGGTTTCGTCACCTGCTGATCGCGCATCCGATCTGCCATATCCTGTTCAGCAAAGGGGATGGTGGCGTTGGGATCAACGCTGCGGGACAGCAGGAACACGGTCGACAACAGCGCAAGCGCCGCCAACGGCAGCAGCACCTTGAGCAGTTGAACCATGCGCGAATAGCCGTCCACCGTCCCGGATCCTTATCCCAGTCCGACGCGCAGGCAGTCGTGGATGTGCAGCAGACCTTGCGCCGGGCCTTTTGCGGCTTCGTCGGTGACAAACAGGCAGGTGATCTTGCGTTGGTTCATTACGGCCACGGCCTCTTCGGCGAGGGAATCGGCTGTGATCGTTGTCGGATCAGCGGTCATCACCTGTTCCGCGGTCAAATCCAGCAGCCCGTCCATGTTCCGCCGCAAGTCACCGTCGGTGATGATCCCGGCCAGCGATCCGTCCGCGTCCGTCACGCCCACCACCCCAAAGCCCTTTTGGCTGATCTCGATCAACGCCTCGCTCATCGGCGTATCGGCGGCGATCAGCGGCAGGGCATCGCCTGCATGCATCAGGTCGCTGACCTTGCTCAGGCGCGCTCCGAGTTTGCCGCCAGGGTGGAACTCGCGGAAATTCTCGGGCCGGAAGTCACGATATTTCATCAATGCAATTGCCAATGCATCCCCCATCGCCAGCGTCAGCGTGGTCGAGATCGAGGGCACCATGCCAAAGCCGCAGGCCTCGCCCCGTGCCGGGATCTGCAGGTGTACGTCCGCGTTCTTCATCAGCGTGCTGTCCATACGGCTGGACAGGCCGATGAGCGGGATCGAGAAACGGCGCGTGAACGCCAGCAGGTTCGCCAGTTCCGGTGCCTCGCCCGAGTTCGAAATCGCTAAAACAACGTCGCCCTCGGACAGCATGCCCAGATCGCCATGGCTCGCCTCGGCTGGGTGCACGAAATAGGCCGGAGTGCCGGTGCTGGCGAGGGTGGCGGCGATCTTGTGGCCGATATGGCCCGATTTACCGATGCCGCTAACGATAACGCGACCCTTGGTGTTCAGGATCAGATCAACGGCTTGCGCAAAGCGATCATCCAGCCCTTCGGCCAACGCTTCAAGCGCTTGGGCCTCATCTGTGATGACCTGCCGTGCGGTGCTGAGAAAGGACTGAGGATCGGTCATGAGTGCGCAAAGATATCCGTTTCGGGCCAGCCCGCCAAATCCAGCTTGGCGCGCATGGGAAGAAAATCAAAACAGGCCTGTGCCATTTCGGTACGGCCTTCGCGCGCTAGACGCTTGTTCAGCTCTTCGCGCAGTTTGTGCAGGTGCAACACGTCCGACGCAGCATAGTCCAACTGGGCGGCGGTCAGGGTTTCAGCGCCCCAATCGCTCATCTGTTGCTGTTTCGAGATGTCGACGCCGATCAGCTCTTGCGTCAGGTTCTTCAACCCATGGCGGTCGGTGTACGTGCGCACAAGGCGGCTGGCGATCTTGGTACAATAGACCGGGGCCGTCAGCGCGCCAAAGGCGTTGTACATCGCGGCGATGTCAAAGCGGCCAAAGTGAAAGAGCTTGAGCACATCGGGGTTCTCAAGCATTGCACACAGATTTGGCGCTGCAGTCTGACCCTTTTCGACCTGCACAATGTGTGAATCGCCGTCACCACCGGACATTTGGATCACGCACAAGCGATCCCGATGTGGGTTCAGGCCCATGGTTTCACAGTCGATGGCCACGATGGGGCCAAGGTCCAGCCCGTCAGGCAGGTCGTTCTTGTACAGGTGGTTTGCCACGAATGATGTCCTTTGCGCCGTATGCGGCTGAGATAGGGGGTTTGGGTGCCAAACTCAACTGCGATGGAGAAACCGGATAGAGCCGCCTTCCACACAGAGATTGATCTATCACAAACTCAACTTTGAGATCGCATGGTACGTCGGGGCAGTTCCCTGGAATACGATCAAGTTGCGCAACACCATGTCCCCTCACAAAACTCCTCTCTTTTCTTATGGATTTCGCCCGATGTTCTTGGGCGCGTCCTTGTTTGCGATCTTTTCCATTCTGGTCTGGATTTTGTCGTTAAGGGGCTCTGCTGAGCTACCTCTCTACGGTGATCCATACCTGTGGCACATGCATGAGATGCTCTTTGGCTATGTCTCGGCCGTATTAGCTCGGCTTTTTATTGACCGCCGTACCCAATTGGACAGGTCGCGCACCTGTTGCGGGGGCGCTGCTCGTTGGGTTGACGGGTCTGTGGATTGCAGGCCGTGTGGCTATGCTGTGGGGCAGTGGTTGGATGGCGGCCGTGGTCGAGGCGCTGTTTCTGTTGGCGGTTTTGGTGATTACAACTCGAGAAGTTGTTGCGGGGCGCAACTGGCGCAACCTGATGGTGGTTGGGCCAGTCAGTGTCTTTACCCTGGCAAATCTGGGTTTTCACGTCGAGGCCGTGCAGACCGGGAATGCCGAATACGCCACCCGCGCGGGCTTTGCCGCAGTCACCGTGCTGTTGCTGCTGATTGGGGGGAGGATCACGCCTGCTTTCACTCGTAACTGGCTGAAGGAACAAGGCAGCCCATATCTGCCGCCTGCCTTTGGTCGGTTTGACGCAGTCAGTCTTTTGGTCAGCGTTCTGGCGCTTGCCTTTTGGACTGCTTGGCCGGACACGGTCCTATCCAGTAGTCCCTTGGCAATCGCTGCCTTCCTGCAAGCGGTGCGTCTGGGGCGGTGGAGTGGGCTTCGTACCATTTCCAACCCCATCCTCTTTGCACTGCATGGGTGTTTTGCGATGATACCTCTGGGGTTATTCATGCTGGCCGTTGCTCCGTTTGACTGGGCCTTCTATGCCGCAGGTCTACACGTTATTGGCATCGCCGCGATCGGGGGAATGACGTTTGCCGTAATGCTGCGCGCCAGCATGGGCCACACTGGGCGTGTGCTGAAGTCGGACGCATGGATGAACGCGGCCCTGATCGCCTTGGCGCTGGCCGCCGGTGTTCGGGCGACTTGGTCTCTTTGGGGTGGGGCGGCCTGGATGCTGGATCTGTCTGCAGCACTGTGGGTTCTGGCCTTTGGTACCTTTGTCGTACGGGTAGGGCCGTGGCTTTTGCGTCCTTCAAAGGCTGCCTAGAAGGTTTGTCGGATGCGCACGGGTCCATTATAGAGTGGTCATGGCCAAAAAAACGGCAGGCAAGAAAAAGAGCAGATCCAAAGCAAAGACACGGTTCAATCCGTTGTCTTGGCTGTTGTCTTGGGCTGGCTTTATCGCTCTTCGCGGTACAACAATCTTGATCCTCACGGTTTTGGCGCTGGTTTTGTTGTACACATTCGTCAATCCGCCAATCACTCACACGATTTGGTCTGAAAAGCGCCGTTTGGGTTCGGTAGATCGTCAATGGATTCCGATCGAAGACATTGCTCCGGTTATGGCGCGATCCGCAGTCGCGGCTGAGGATGCGGATTTTTGTGTGCATTGGGGCTTTGACATCAAGGCGATTCGGGCTGCCATTGATTCGGGTAGCCGTCGGGGCGCGTCCACCATCTCTCAGCAGGTGGTCAAAAACGTGTTTCTCTGGCAAGGGCGCAGCTGGATTCGCAAGGCGTTGGAAACGTTGATCACGCCTGCTGTCGAAGCGATTTGGTCCAAGCGGCGCATTCTTGAGGTTTATTTAAATGTGGCCGAAATGGATGAGGGAGTATTTGGTGTCGGCGCGGCGGCCAAAGGGTATTTTGGCACAACCCCCGACAAGCTCAGCTCATTGCAGGCCGCGCGGATTGCGGCGGTGTTGCCTGCTCCCAAATTACGATCGGCTTCAAAACCCAGTTCAAAGGTGCGCAAGAGGACAGCTTCGATCATGGACGGGGCGGCCACCATCCGCGCAGATGGACGATCAGCGTGTTTCGAGGATTGAAAATCTCGACGCTACAGGGCATTGCTGAAGCAACACCATTCGTTCAACTGGATCACCATGGCGCGCTTATTTCACGTTCCCCTTTCCCCGTTTTGCCGCAAGGTTCGGCTGTCGCTTGCTGAAAAGAAGATCGAGGTTGAGCTGGTCGAAGAGCGATATTGGGAAGAGGATCCTGATTTTCTGCGTCGCAACCCGGCGGGCAAGGTTCCGGTGATCAAGCTAGACGGCAAAATGATGGCCGAAAGCTCTGCCATCTGCGAATACATAGAAGAAACCCGTCCGGAACCGCCCCTGATGCCCAAGGACGCTGATGCCCGGTACGAGGTGCGCCGTCTAATCAGCTGGTTTGACGACAAGTTCCATCACGAGGTGACGTCGAAGCTGCTCTATGAGCGGGTGAACAAGAAGATGACCGGCCAAGGCTATCCCGACAGCCGCAACGTCAAGGCTGGTTCCAAGGCGATCAAATACCATTTGGACTACATGACGTGGCTTCTGGACCACCGCCGCTGGCTGGCAGGGGACGCGATGACGCTGGCAGATTTCGCCGCCGCCGCGCATCTGTCGTCGCTTGACTATATCTCGGATGTGGATTGGAACCGCAGCCAGATCGTCAAGGATTGGTACGCCAAGATCAAATCGCGGCCTGCTTTCCGGTCAATTCTAGCTGATCAGATCCCGGGCTTTCGGCCACCGGCCCATTACGCCGATCTGGATTTCTGATAGACCTTTGGGCAGAGGCCCAAATCCAATGATCGTCAATTCAGACCTGAAACATAAACTGACCCAGCAAGCACTGGACGAAGGATTTGTATCTTGCCGGATCTGCCGCCCGTGGGACATCCCGCACGTGCCTAGGCGGTTGGCCGCCTTTGTTGAGGCCGGGTATCACGGGCAGATGGGTTGGATGGCCGAACGCATGCATTGGCGTGGAAACCCCGCCAAGCTTTGGCCCGAAGCGCGATCCGTGATCATGCTGGCCGAAAGCTATGCACCGGATCACGACCCGCGCGCCATTCTGGGCCATCCGGATCGTGGCGCGATTTCGGTCTATGCGCAGAACAAGGACTACCACGACCTGGTCAAGAAGCGCCTTAAACGTCTGGCGCGCTGGTTGATCGCCGAGGGCGGCGGAGAGGTGAAGGTTTTCGTTGACACTGCACCAGTTTCTGAAAAGGCGCTGGGCATGGCCGCCGGTTTGGGATGGCAGGGAAAGCACACCAACCTTGTAAGCCGCGATTGGGGCAATTGGGCCTTTTTAGGGTCTGTTTTTACAACAATCGACCTGCCTGCAGATGCACCCGAAGTCGACCATTGCGGCTCTTGTCAGTCCTGCGTTGTGGCCTGTCCAACCGACGCCTTTCCCGCGCCATATCAGTTGGACGCGAGGCGTTGCATTTCGTACCTGACAATCGAGCACAAGGGCCCGGTGGACGAAGAGCTGCGCGGCAAGCTGGGCAACCGCATCTACGGCTGCGACGATTGCCTGGCGGCTTGCCCTTGGAACAAGTTTGCGGTTGCGGCGAGTGACATACGCTATGCCGCGCGAGAAGAACTGAAATCCCCGGCTTTGGCAGAGTTGGCCGCTTTAGACGACTCGGCGTTCCGGGCGTTTTTTCGGGCTCGCCGATCAAGCGGATTGGACGGGACCGGTTTGTCCGCAATGTGCTTTATGCCATTGGCAATTCTGGCGATGCGGCGTTGATGCCAACTGCGCAGGGTTTGACCCAAGATCCGGACGCAACGGTGGCTGACGCTGCCCGTTGGGCCGTGGAACAATTGCAATAAGTGACGCAAACAGGCAGGACGTGTCGCGCGAACTCGCTATGTGGTGAGGTCACGACGCGAATGGAGGATCAAGATGGCGCTGTCATTGGGTGTGGATACCGGCGGAACCTATACGGATGCGGTGTTGATCCGGGACGAACGCGATGTCATCGCCACGGCCAAGTCGCTGACGACGCGGGCTGATCTTGCGATTGGAGTAGGCAAGGCGATCAAATCGGTTTTGGCGCAGGCGGATTTCAGCGCCGATCAGGTGACGTTGGCTTCATTATCAACCACGCTGGCCACCAATGCCTTGGTCGAGGGCCAAGGTGGGCGGGTTGCGCTGATCTACATCGGGTTTCGCGAGCAGGATTTGGACAAACATGGACTGTCGGACGCGCTCAAAGGTGATCCGGCGCTGGTGATCGCAGGCGGGCATAGCCACGCGGGCAGTGAAAAGACGCCGTTGGATGTACCCGCTCTTGAAGCGTTCATTGATGGCAATGCGGGTATCTCCGGCTATGCGGTTGCAGCGCAGTTCGCAACGCGCAACCCCGCACATGAGCTTGAGGCCGCCCGAATCATCACCGAACGCACCGGGGTTCCGGTGACCTGCTCACACCAACTGTCGGCCAAGCTGAACGGCCCCAAACGGGCGGTAACAGCCGTTTTGAATGCGCGTCTGATCGGCATGATCGACCGTCTGATCGGGCGAGCGCAGGACACTCTGATCGATCTGGGGATCACGGCACCAATGATGGTGGTACGCGGTGATGGCGCGCTGATGAGCGCCGAACAGGCGCGCGAGCGGCCAATCGAAACAATTCTGAGCGGCCCGGCGGCCTCAATCGTGGGTGCTTGCTGGCTGACTGATACGCAAAACGCGTTGGTTTCAGATATTGGCGGAACCACGACGGATGTGGCTCTGATCAAAGGTGGAAAGCCCGCGATTGACCCCGCAGGTGCGCGGGTTGGCGGGTTTCGGACCATGGTCGAGGCGGTCGCGATGCGTACCAGTGGACTGGGTGGTGACAGCCAAGTTCACGTCGTGTCCGAGGGGCTGTTAGGTGGTGTCTTTCTTGGTCCGCGTCGAGTTGTACCGGTTTCGCTGATCGCGTCTGAAGCACCCGAAGTGGTGCACAGCGTGTTGGACACACAGTTGCATTCGCCAACACCCGGCGAACATGACGCCCGCTTTGCGCGGATCGTGCCAGGGGTGCCGATCGATGGTGTGGGCGAGCGTGAGGCGGTGCTGATGGAACGATTGGGGGGCCGCGTGGTGCCCTTGGATCAGGTGCTTCGCACGAGGATGGAACATGGCGCACTTGGCCGCCTGGTGGATCGAGGGATCGTGCAGGTATCCGGAGTGACACCTTCGGATGCTAGTCATGTTATGGGGCGCTTGGACACATGGGATAGGTCGGCGGCCGAAAAGGCGCTGGAGCTGTTTTCGCGCAAGCGTGTAGGCACCGGTGACCGGCTTGCTGCGACGCCAGAGAAGGTGGCGCAGATGATTATCGATCAACTGACGGAACAGACCACTTTGACCCTGTTAGAGACTGCTTTTGCGGAAGAGGACGAAGACCTCGGTGTTCCGCCTGAGCAATTGGCGCGCCACATTTTGCTGCAAAAGGGGCTGTCCAACCACCGGGGCCTATTGGCTCTTGATGCGGCGTTGAATGTTGACGTGGTTGGTCTGGGTGCATCCGCCCCAAGCTATTACCCGGCAGTGGGTGAACGCCTGCGCTGTCAGATGATACTGCCAGAGCATGTCGGCGTGGCCAATGCCGTTGGTGCGGTTGTCGGGCGCGTCACCTTCCGGCGCAGTGGCACGGTGACCTCTCCGTCCGAGGGGAAATACCGCGTACATCTGGAAACCGGGCCGCAGGATTTCACGGAATCTGACGCCGCCTTGGCCTTATTAGAGACTGTTTTGCGAGGTGAAGCCGAAGATGCGGCCAAAGCGGCGGGTGCGGCGGATATCCGGGTTCTGGTCGAACGAGACATCCGCACCGCCAAGGTTGAGGCGCGGGATGTTTTTGTCGAAGGCATGCTGACGGTAGAGGCCAGCGGACGGCCCCGTGTTGCGGTTGGTTAGCACCTAAAGCGACACAGTTGGCGGATTCCGGCAATCTTATGCCTCGGTCCTGATGCAGTCTGGACCGGCATCAAGGTGAGGATCGCAATGCAACATCGTCAGGACCGTATCAACTTGGCCGCTTGTCTGAGGCTAGCCGCCCGCAATGGATGGCAGAGGGGCGTGGACAATCATTTTTCTCTGGCGGTGGGTGAAAGGCATTTCCTGGTCAACGCCCGTGGTCTGCATTGGTCCGAGGTCACCGCATCGAACCTGTTGTTGGCCGATCACGGCGGCAATGTGGTTGAAGGAGAGGGGGAGATTGAGGCGTCGGCGTTTTATATCCATTCCCACATCCATCGAGCAGTGCCTCACGCACGCTGTGTTCTGCACGCGCATCCGACCTATTCCACGGCGCTTGGCTGCATCGAAGGAGGACGGCTTGAGAATTGCCATCAGGATGCTTTGCGGTTCTTGGGGCGGGTCTCATACGACGGTGATTTCAGCGGATCGGCTTTTGATGACGACGAGGGTGGGCGCATTGCGGCGACAATCGGAAACGGCAATATCGTGGTCATGGCGCACCACGGGATCACCGTGGTTGGGAAAACGGTGGCGCGGGCTTATGACGATTTCTACAATTTCGAAGTGGCTTGCGAATACCAGCTGACGGCCATGGCGTCGGGTCGTCCGCTTGCCATTCTACCGGATGATGTCGCGCAAAAGCTTGCGGCCAGCATGTGGGATGAACGGCAGATCGACTTTCACTTTGAGGCGATGAAACGGCTGTTGGATCGAGACGAGCCAGACTATGCCAATTGAAAACCGCCCCACCGAGGTCGGCGGGGCGTGTATTGATGCTTTACTCTGCGGCTTCTGACCGCTTGGGCAACACCCAATCGGGGCGCGCGAAATGGCAGGTATAGCCGTTTGGAATACGCTCCAAGTAGTCCTGATGTTCGGGTTCGGCGTCCCAGAAATCACCCACAGGCTCCACCTCGGTCACGACCTTGCCGGGCCACAGACCACTGGCGTTCACATCAGCAATGGTATCCAGCGCAGTAGCCTTCTGCGCCTCATCCACATAATAGATCGCCGAGCGATAGCTCATGCCCATATCGTTGCCCTGGCGGTTCACCGTGGTCGGGTCATGGATCTGGAAAAAAACTCCAGCAGCTTACGATAGCTGATCTGCGCAGGATCAAAGAAGATCTCGATCCCCTCGGCATGGGTGCCATGGTTGCGATATGTGGCATTGGGAACATCCCCGCCGGTATAACCCACGCGGGTTCCCGAGACGCCAGGCATTTTGCGGATCAGGTCCTGCATACCCCAGAAACAGCCACCTGCCAGAACGGCGCGTTCAGTGCTCATGCGATATCCTCCACTTGATTGATGTAGTCGCCATAACCTTCGGCCTCCATGTCGTTGCGATGCACGAAACGAAGCGAGGCAGAGTTGATGCAATACCGCAGCCCGCCACGGTCCATCGGGCCGTCGGGAAAGACATGTCCAAGGTGGCTGTCACCATGGGTCGAGCGGACCTCGGTCCGGATCATTCCTAGGGTGCGGTCTTCGAGCTCTTGCACATGGGCCGGTTCGATGGGCTTAGTGAAACTGGGCCAGCCACAGCCGGATTCGTATTTGTCGGACGAAGCAAACAGTGGTTCACCTGATACGATGTCCACATAGATGCCCGGTTCCTTGTTGTGCAGCAGCTTGCCGGTGCCAGGGCGTTCAGTGCCGCTGTTTTGGGTCACATAGAACTCTTCCCGTGACAGGGCGGCGATAGCTTGAGGATCTTTGGTATAATTGGTCATGCGATCTCCGGTTCTTTTCCTGTCTGCAAAATTGGGGCCAAATGCCGAAAAGCAAAGATATGTTTCAGCTAGATAGCAACAACGTGCACATCATCCAAACAGCTTCGATAACCGTGACCTGCGATTTGTAACGCGTTCAGACAGATAATGCACGTTGGTGGCGTTGATCGGTCTTACCAATTGAGCTGAATTGCATTCCAAAACGGTACCTAACCGATCATCAGCGCGACGTAAATTCTCTGACTGCCCCAACGTCGTGTTTGTCTAGAGGACAATTGCCCATCTAGGTTTTGATCTACGACTTTATCCATACTTCAAAGGTTTTGTGTGTCTGAATCACTTAAATTGCAACGTCACTTTCTACCGATTGATGATCTAAGCTTGAGTTATGTCGAGCGTCACGCCGACTTACGAAGGCATGGCCCGACGTTGCTTTTTGCTCATGCCACTGGGTTCCATGCGCGTATCTGGGATCAAGTGATATCCCACCTGCCAGCGGTTCATTCGATTTGTGTCGATTTGCGCGGCCATGGGCAATCGACCGGGGGGCCGTTTTCGGATTGGAGGGATTTGGGGAGTGATCTGAATGAATTCATTCGGGCCATGAACCTCGATGACCTAATTTGTGTGGGACACTCTTTGGGTGGTCATGTGTTGGCACAGGCCGTAGCCAGAAACCAGGCAATCGTGCAAACGTTGGTTTTGGTGGATTCAGTCATAATGCCGCCGGAAATCTACGCCATTGGTAAGTCGCTGTTTCCAAAAGATGTTATGCACCCTGCAGCTCAAAGAAAGCGAAACTTCTCGTCGGTTCAGGAAATGGTCGATCGGTTTCGGTCCCGCTCACCATATTCATTGTTCACTCCGCAGGCCTTGCAAGATTATTGCGAACACGGCCTGCGTGCCGATGGCGAGGTTTTGACCTTGGCATGTCCGCCTGAAGTTGAGGCAAGCTCATATATGTCGGCCATGACAGGTGCGTTCATTATTGACGTACTAGAACAAATTTCCTGTCCAACAGTTGTATTGCGAAGTCACACGATGGATTTGAATTCTTTGTCTGACTTCACACGGTCACCAACTTGGCCAGGGTTGGCTGACGCCTTGCCAAACGCAACGGACATTCATCGCCCTGATCTTACGCATTTTATGCCAATGCAAGACCCGCAATTTGTTGCTACAGAGATAATGAAGGCCGCAGGCTTAGGTGCAAAATAGACCCCTCAGGTCTGCTGTTTCATCAACTGAGACAGCAAGTCGATTTCGGAGCCAAGATTCGAGGTAACCAATCCGTTGGCAGCGCCCAACCGAGCCTTCTCCGACTTGTTTTGGTTGAGTTTCCATGTGCCATGAATGTCTTTGATGTAAAATCGGCAAGGTACGATCATACGCTGCATTCTGTTTAACGTGTCGGCATCCATCTTACCCGTTGTCCAAGGCTTTTTGGGCGATAATCGACCCTCGAATACCTCTGCTTGCCGGTCCAGCAAGTCGCGCAACTCGCTCTGTGGCCGCAATTCTAAGCGCCCTTCAAGGTGCACAGCTACGTAGTTCCACGTCGGAACTTGGTCAGGGACGCCATACCAATCAGGCGAGACATAGGCATCCGGCCCAGTCACGGCGATACTGGCAGAACACGGCTGCTTCAGCGCTTGAACTATCGTATTGGATCGAACCAGATGCAGTTCCACCTGCTCATCGTCGGGTGTCACGATAAAGGGAACATGACTGAGTATAGGTACCCCGGCGTACTGAATGGCAAGCATTCCAAAACCTCTTTCGCGAGCAAAGGCTAGGTTGGTGTCTCGGTCATTGGTTCGAAAGGCCGGGTTTGGATGCATGGTTTTTCCTTTGGATTGCACAATCTGTCTTGCAGATCGCTCACCCGATTGGCAATGTCCGTCTCATTCTCAGGGCGGGGTGGAATTCCCCACCGGCGGTATGCGGGCAACAGCCCCGTGAGCCCGCGAGCGGCCCTCCTGCGGAGGGTGTCAGCAGATCTGGTGAGATTCCAGAGCCGACGGTTACAGTCCGGATGGAAGAGAAACGTGCAGGACGGGCCAAAGCCCGGCCCTGTCCGTAATCGCCTTGGGTGACGTGTCAGAACCAAAAGGAGATTACGATATGACACACACCCGCTATGCCTTCATCAAGGCGCAATGGCATGCAGACATCGTAGACCGTGCGCTCGATGGATTTCAGGAATTGATCCCCGCCGATCAGGTAGACGTCTTTGACGTTCCGGGCGCCTTCGAGATGCCTCTACTGGCTCAAGAGCTTGCCAAGACGGGCAACTATGCTGCCGTAGCTTGTGCCGCTTTTGTGGTGGACGGTGGCATCTATCGCCACGATTTCGTTGCGCAAGCCGTGGTAGATGGCCTGATGCGCGCTGGCATGGATACCGGAGTTCCTGTTCTTTCGGTCTCACTCACGCCGCATCAATATCAGGAAACCGACCATCACAATGCGATTTATCGTTCACATTTTGTGGAAAAGGGTCGCGAAGCGGCCCGTGCCGCACTGATGATCGGTCGCACTCGAGAAAGTCTTGGACAATCTGCTGCGGCCTGACACCGGGGAAACTCGCAATAACAATCGAAATCTAGTGCCCTGCAACGTCATGTTCGTTCGTGGGGCGCTTGCTCTTTGTAAGTCGTTCTTAGGTTAAATTTGGCTTGGGCTTGATTCTGCGGCGGTACCCCACACAAATTGGGGTATGAACGCAGAACTTTCAGAAACCAAAAAGCTAGTCGTCCTGGTTACGCCGCACTTCAATTTGGCGGCAACGATGGCATTTCTCGATCCCTTTCGTGCCGCGAATTATCTTGAGGGGAGCCTTAAGTTTGAATGGAATTTGGCGTCAGCTGATGGTGGAGAAGTGCTTAGCAGCAGCGGTGTTTCGGTCGTGACCACACCGCTGACCGAGGTTGCAAATTCAAGTGCCGACTTCGTTGTGGTTTCTTCGAGCTGGAAGGCGGAAAGCTATGACCGTTCCGACATTTTGTCATTGCTTGTACGATGGTCGAAAACGGGAGCACGAATAGGCGGGCTGGACACAGGGGCGTTTATCTTAGCAAAGGCGGGTCTGTTTGATGGTCGCAAGGCGACTGTTCACTACGAACACATTGATGCGTTTTCTGAGCTTTATCCCGAAATTACTGTGACAGAGGATTTGTTCGTTTTTGACGGCAAATTGTTTTCCTGCTGCGGCGGAGTAGCCTCTTCAGACCTGGCTCTGGCAATCCTTTGTGAGATTTGCGGTGAGGGCGTCTCGAATTCGGTGGCCAGATATCTGTTTCATCACAACGTTCGGGGTTCTTCAGATACGCAAAACCCTGAAAACCTTGAACCACTTGGCAGTACCACACCGACAATTGTACGCCGCGCAATTGACTTGATGGAAGCCAACTTGGAAGTGCCGCTACCCATTCCGGGTTTGTGCGAAAAGCTTGGAATTTCCCAAAGGCACCTAGGGCGTTTGTTCAAAATCTATGTTCGGAAAAGCCCGGTTCTTTACTACCGCGACATTCGATTGGATCGTGCGAGGGGGCTTGTGACCCAAACTGAGTTGAAGATGAGTGAAATTGCAGTTGCATCCGGTTTTGCCAACCAAGTGTACTTTAGTCGCGCGTACAGTTCACGCTTCGGCCTACCGCCAGTGCAGGACCGGATCAGAGGGCGTGTACCCTTTCAATTCCGTGCCTGGCCAATGCACAGTCCAAAATTGGATTAGCGCCCGAGCTCAAGGGTTTAGCTTATTGGTTTGCCCGAGTAGGAGCTGAAAGTTCACTCCTTTGAAGCTGTTCAAAACATCAGATAACCCGATGAGGCGAGCCTTTTTTAGAACAGGCCCGGATTGAGCGGCGAAGCAGCCGTCAACCCACCATCAATTGTAAACAACTGCCCTGTCGCAAAACCGGCATCATCTGAGGCCAACCAAACCACGATGGATGCAATATCTGCAGGCTTTCCAAACCGCTGAACAGCGTGCCGCCCCAAGGCGTCAGTTTTGGCTCGGTTCGGGTCACTTGCCAGGTCAAACCCAGCCTCCAACATCCCTGTTTCGATCCAACCTGGGCAGACGGCATTGCATCGAACTCTTGGACCATGGTCCACGGCGATTGA
This sequence comes from Falsiruegeria sp. JB4-1, assembly GCF_055693495.1. Classification (NCBI taxonomy): domain Bacteria; kingdom Pseudomonadati; phylum Pseudomonadota; class Alphaproteobacteria; order Rhodobacterales; family Roseobacteraceae; genus Falsiruegeria; species Falsiruegeria sp. JB4-1. The sequence continues at coordinate 64,889 of NZ_JBVFTZ010000001.1, read as the reverse complement.
TCGTGTCAGGCCGTGAACGAACGCCTTTGATGCGTTGTACAAAGCCATATTGGGATCCGCGACATTTCCGGAAATAGAGCCGATATTAATGATTGAACCACCGGCGTTCATGGTTGGAATAAAGGCGCGGCAGATGTTGAACACCCCGCGCGCATTGGTTCCCATCACCAAATCCCAATCCTCGTCCGTAGTATCAGGAACGGATTTTTCGACCTGTACACCTGCATTGTTGACCAGAATGTCGAGTGCGCCCAGTTCACGCGCGAGATGTTGAACGTTCTGAGGGTTCGAAACGTCCAGCTCTGCCCACTCGCAGCTCTTGGGCAGGTCGCTTGGTCGGGAACCACGCCCGCATGTTGTGACTGTCGCACCTTCTTTCAAGAAGGCATCAACGATTCCGCGGCCAATACCTTGTCGACCACCTGTAACGAAGGCCTGCTTGTTATGAAGTTTCATCCTATATTCGCCTCAATTGGACATGTTGACGATCGAATTGTCAGAGTTTCATCTGCTGTACCTGTGCCGACAGTCCGCCATCCAATACCCACAATTGACCCGAGGCATATCGTGCTTCGTCAGAAGCCAGCCAATTTACCAGATTTGCGATGTCGTCAGGTGTTCCATAGGTGCGCATTGGGTGCACATCGCGAACCGCCTGTTTCAACCCGTCAATTGAACGACCGGCACCCCCTGATCCTTCGCCGGTGAAAAAACTCTGCAGCATCGGTGTATCTATGTACCCCGGGCAGATCGCATTCACCCGGATCCCTTCGGGCCCGTGGTCACAGGCCATCGCCCGGGTCAGAGCATGTACGGCGCCTTTCGTAGCACAATAGGCGGCCAGGCCTGGGTCTGCGATAAAGCCGTCGTAAGAGCCAAAGTTGATAAGGCTTGCAGTGGACCCTGATTGGGTGGCCTTTCGCATTAATGGTAGGGCGTATTTTGATGTCAGAAAAGTGCCGGTCACATTTACCGCAAAACTATTGTTCCACTCGTCAAGTGACGTGTCTTCTATGGTCTTTTCAATTTCGATCCCGGCTGCATTGACAAGAATGTCCAGTTTTCCGCAGGTGTCATCAACGTGCTTCATCGCTGCAATTGCATCGGTTTCTTGGGTGACGTCCAGTTTAATGAAAGTGCTGCCATCGTTGTCATGATCAGGTAACGAACCATGCGGCGACAAATCCGCGGAAAAAACAGTCGCTCCTTCTTTCAGAAAACGCGCAACGATAGCCCTGCCAATTCCACCTCGCCCCCTGTTACCAACGCGATCTTTCCTTCAAGCGTCATAGTCTGTTCCTTTCAGCGGGGGGTACCTGTAGTAACTGGCGGCTACAGTCCAATCCATGTGGTTTCGAACGTATTTCTGACTGGCGTCAGAGGGAGGGTTGTAATCCCACGACACGGCGGTCCCTGTTTCCATGGCGGCATGCAATGCACGGCGTGATTTTTGTGTCGCGATGACTTTCTGACGTAAGGATTCACCATCCCAGCGTGCCTTGATGTCATCCGCGAACATCTGAGCTTGAGCCGCATAGTCGGGATCGGCTGCGAGGTTTCTGGTTTCCAGTGGGTCGTTTGCAACATCAAACAACATCGGTGGATCGGCGTCACAATGTATGTATTTCAAAGGGCCGCGCCGGATCATGATCACAGGATACGGGGTCATCTCGGCACAATATTCCCCAATTGCTTCGTCCACGGGGTCTGGCTCTCCACGAGCCAGCGGCATGAGAGAACGACCGTCAATTGGCTCTCCCAACATGCTCAACGACCCGCCACCGATTTCGATGAAGGTTGGTAGCAAATCGATCAGAGAGCACGCGTTTGAAACGGTCCCAGTGGCGATCCCCGGGCCAGCCATGATCAAAGGCACACGTGATGAATGTTCGAAGAAGTTCATCTTGTACCAAAGACCGCGCTCCCCCAACATATCCCCGTGATCTGCGGTGACGATAATGACAGTGTTGTCCAATTCACCTATTTCTTCGAGTGTTTTCACGATCTCACCGACCTTGCTGTCAAAATAGCTGACATTTGCAAAATAGGCTCGGCGAGCGCGACGTGTTTCTTCGTCCGTCAGGGTTTGGCTGGAAGCTTCGATCCCATGCATGATGCGTTTCGAAAACGGATCCTGCTCTGACAGCAGCGGGACGAACGTTGGCATGTTAATGTCCGCTTCCGCGTACAAATCCCACCACTCTTTGCGGGCGACGTAAGGATCGTGAGGGTGGATAAAGCTGGCAACCAGGGAAAAAGGTGCGGGGTTTCCGTGGGCTTTGTCTCGAGCGGCATTCATTAGCCAGCGCCGGGCGGAATACCCAACCTCATCATCATAGTCAGTTTGAAACGTGGTTACGGCAATGCCACTTTCCCGAACCGTTTGCATGTTGTGGTACCACTTGTCGATCCGTTCGTCGTGGGCTTCCCAATCGGGAGTCCAAGCGAAATCGGCGGGGTAGATATCCGTTGTCACTCGCTCTTCGAACCCATGCATTTGATCGGGGCCTATGAAGTGCATTTTTCCGGCCAGACAAGTGCGATACCCAAGAGATTTCAGATAATGCGCGAACGTAGGTGTGGCTGCTTTGAACTCTGATGCGTTGTCATAGGCTGCAATTCGGCTGATCAATTGACCGGACATGAATGCAAAACGGGACGGGGCACAGAGTGGAGAGTTGCAATAAGCTGCATCAAAACGTGTCCCTCGTGCAGCCAACTTGTTCAGGTTGGGTGTCTTGACCACGGAATGGCCGTACGCGCCCGTAAAATGCGGCGCCAACTGGTCCGCCATGATTACGACGATGTTGGGACGTGTCACGAAACACCTCGCGCGTAGGCGTCCAATACAAGGCCGTGGAAATGGTGAACCGCATGTTCGGACTTACCGGACCCGTCAGGATCATGAACGATGCGACCCTGATCAAAGGCGGGCGTATTCATGCCACGCTGAACGCTTTCCACAAGCCCGATATCTTCAACCTGAAGAACTTCGTCCAAGTAACGAATTGCATCGCGTTCCATATCGTCAGCTTCCGGTGTTTCCAGAAAAAAGTCATATGTTTCCAACGTACGGTCTGGGCCTGCGGGAATGATGTTCAAAACGATGATACTGGAACGGCCCGGATAGCGCATCAGGCACGTCGTGGGCCATAACCACCACACCGCATGTGTTTTGACGGTAGCATTGGAGACATCGTAGGCGCTGTTGGTCGTTTGCCCGGCATCTGCCATGTGGCTGGAATAAATTCCATAAGTTGTGACCTTGTAGGTATCCATGTCTACCAGATCGCAAAAATCTTTGTGCGCCGTCGGACAGTGGTAGCATTCCAAAAAGTTGTCGACGACGTTCTTCCAGTTGGACTTGATATCGTACGTTAGGCGATGCCCAAACGTCAGGTTTTCAACATCCGGCGCCCAATGGCGAACTTCGGTTTCCAAATCTCCGGATTGCTGAACCAAAGGTTCAGCGGCCGGGTCGAGATTCACGAAGACAAAGCCGCAGAATTCTTCTACCTGCACCGCGTCCAAACAAATCTCACTCGTATCAAAATTTTGCAGGTTTTCCGTGTGGGGCGCTCGAACCAATTGACCATCGAGTTTGTAGACCCATGCATGATAGGGACACATGATCCGAGTGGTCATTCCTTCACCTGACAAAAGCTCATGTGCGCGGTGTTTGCAGACATTGTAGAATGCGCGCAAATCGCCGTTGCTGTCTCTCACAACCACGATCGGGCGCCCTGCAATTTCAATCGTTACATACGATCCTGGTTCACGTGTCTTTTCGCCGTGACATACCCATTGCCATGTCTTGGCGATGATGTCGTCCAAGTCGCGCCGATACCATCTGTCTTGCGTATAGGCATCGGCCAAAAGAGATTTGGATTTGGACGGATCCCGGTTGTAGTCAGCTGAAATGTTCAAAAAGCTAGACATGACGACCGCTCCAAAGTGATTCACCAAAGTCAAATCTGGCAGGTTTGGTACAAAGTATCTGATTTTTTCAGACTTCAGTTTGCAAAAATTGGCCAGAATCCTAACTCTGGCGCGCTCTGCATGGTTTTAGCCGGTCCGCGCCCGCAGCTTGCGGGGCGGCACTCCGAACTCGGACCGAAAAGCGCGCGTCATTGCGCTTGGGTCGTTGTACCCGGACCGAACGGCAATCTCGGCAATCGACAAATCTGATTCGACTACAAGCTTTCTGGCGAGATTGAGCCGCAGACGACGGTAGACCTGCTTTGGAGTAGCGCCAAGATCCGATCGAATACGCGCCTCAAGCGATTTTTGGGTCTGACCGACCCGATTGGCTAACAAGGGAATACTCAGCGGAGTCTCAAGGTTTTCCCGCATTACTGCAATCGCCTTGTTCACGACGGTACTTGTTGTACTCGCACCGCCCAAATGCGAACGGGGCGAATCTCGTGACATGAACAAATGCGCGACTTCCATAGCAAGAGCTTCTCCATGATCGCGACCGATCAATTGTAGCACCAAATCAAATGCGGCCATTGCTCCAGAGCACGTTATACGATTTCGGTCGATGACGAACCGTTCGCGCACGGTTTCGATTTCGGGGAAACGCTCAGAAAAACCGTTCAACTCCTCCCAGTGAATAGTCGCGCGATGGTTGTCCAGCAGGCCTGCTTCAGCCAACAGCCAGCTGCCCGTATCCATTCCCACCAGCGTTGTGAATCGGCCCGAAGAAGCCCTTAGTGCAGTTTGCGTTTTCCACCCGCCATGGGTCTGAAACCCATAGGACGGCATAACAACAAGAATATTCCCTGATGCCGTGTTCAAAGATTGGTGCAGAGAAACCTGAAGACCGGAGGAAGACGTGACCGGCCGTTTGTCCAAAGCGAGAAACTGCCAACCATAGAGAGAGCGACCAGAGAGCATATTGGCGGCTCGAAGCGGCTCAATCGTATTGGCAAGGCAATGGTTAGAGAAACCATCGAACAAGAGAACGCCAATGTGCTGCGTTGCGGCAGAAGATTTTGACCAAATTCGCATGATAATCATCTAATTTTGCATGATGTGTAATTCAATCCCCGACAGGATACGCGGGAATTCCCCTCTGTCCGGAGCGCAAGAAATGCAGTTTGGTCTGACCGAAGAACAGTCGATGATCATCGACACAACCCGTGCCTTTGTGGAAAACGAGCTCTATCCGCATGAATCTGAGGTTGAACGCACTGGCCACCTGCCGATGGAGATCATCAAAGATGTGCAGGCCAAGGCGATAGAAGCTGGCCTGTATGCGGCCAACATGCCGGAAGAAGTCGGGGGTGCGGGTCTCGATACACTCACGTGGCTGATGTACGAAAAAGAGTTGGGGCGCGCGAATTATGCGCTGCACTGGACCTGTGTTGCGCGTCCATCGAACATCTTGATGGCGGGTACGGACGAGCAGAAAGAGAAGTACCTCTACCCCTGTATGAAGGGTGAGAAGTGGGACTGCCTGGCCATGACCGAGCCGGGTGCGGGTTCTGACCTGCGTGGAATGACCGCGACTGCGCGGGCGGATGGGGATGACTTCATTCTGAACGGAACCAAGCATTTCATCAGCCACGCCGACATCGCCGACTTTTCGATTGTGTTCATGGCAACGGGCGAAGAGGACACTCCGCGGGGACCAAAGAAGCTGATCACGGCCTTTTTTGTCGATAAGGACACACCCGGTTTCACCGTTCGTGATGGATACCGGAACGTCAGCCACCGTGGTTACACCAACGCCGTGTTGGAATTTGACGATTGCCGTATCCCAAAATCGGCGATGCTGGGTGAATTGCACAAAGGGTTCGACGTGGCCAACACTTGGCTCGGGGCCACCCGTCTGCAAGTAGCGGCCACTTGTTTGGGCCGCGCGGAGCGGGCGATGCAGCATGCGGTTGAATATTCAGCCGAGCGCAAGCAGTTCGGTCAGCAAATCGGTAAGTTCCAGGGTATCTCGTTCAAGCTGGCCGATATGGCGCTTGAGTTGAAGGCGGCAAACTTGCTGACGTGGGAGGCTGGTTGGAAGTTTGATCAGGGCACCGTCACCGAATCCGACATGTCGATGGCCAAACTCAAGGCGACCGAGATGTTGGCCATGGTCGCGGACGAAGCGATCCAGATCCACGGCGGCATGGGCCTGATGGACGAGCTGCCGCTGGAACGCATCTGGCGCGACTCACGCGTCGAGCGCATCTGGGAGGGGACAAGCGAGATTCAGCGGCATATCATAAGCCGAGAATTGCTGAGACCGCTAGGAGGCTGACCCCAATGACAAAACCCGCCATCTCGATCACTTACTGCATTGGCTGCAACTGGATGCTCCGCGCCGCATGGATGGCGCAAGAGCTGCTCTCGACCTTTCAAGAGGATCTGGGGTCGGTGACGCTGGTGCCGGGAGAGACAGGTGGCGTGTTTGAGATCACTTTGAATGGAGAGGTGATCTGGGAACGCAAGCGGGATGGCGGCTTTCCGGATGTGAAAGAGCTGAAATCACGTGTGCGGGACCGGATCGACCCGGAACGCGACCTGGGCCATCTGGACAGGGCGGCAGACACTTCACAGGACTAGATGAACACAACCACGATTACAGCGGCGTCACCGCCGGACGCGAACAAATCCTCTGTTGGTAGCGAAGTTGTCACCCGCGATCTGAAACGGGTTCTCAACCCTTCCTCGATCGCCGTAATTGGCGGTGGGGCCTGGTGCGCCTCGATCATCGAAGCAGCGCAGCGCATCGGTTATCAGGGCCAGATTTTTCCGGTTCACCCTTCGGGAAAAGAGATCGCGGGTATCAAGGCAATTGAGAAGCTTGAGGATTGGGTCGGCCCAATTGATGCGGCTTTCATCGGAGTGAACCGCTTTGCCACGCTCGAGGTTGTGTCGACCCTGCGTTCGCTGGGCGCAGGTGGTGCGGTGTGTTTCGCATCTGGTTTCACCGAGGCTATGGCCGAGGATTCCAATGGTGCCGATCTGCAAGCACAGCTGGTGACCGCAGCGAGCGAGATGCCGATCCTGGGTCCGAACTGCTATGGGTTCGTCAACGCCTTGGACCAGGCGGCGATCTGGCCAGATCAGCATGGGATGCAGCCGGTTGAGCGGGGGGTTGCCATTCTGACCCAAAGCTCGAACATCGCAATCAACCTGACCATGCAACGCCGGGGATTGCCGATTGCCTATATGGTGACCTGCGGGAACATGGCGCAGACATCGCAAGCCGCGATTGCGATGCAGTTGCTTGACGACGACCGGGTGACGGCCATTGGCCTGCACATCGAAGGCTTTGGAAACTTGCGCGAGTGGGAGGCTTTGGCCGCCAAGGCCTATGACCGAGGCGTGCCGCTGGTGGCGCTCAAGGTTGGCGCGTCTGAGCAGGCACAGGCCGCAGCAGTGTCGCATACCGCTTCGCTTGCAGGCAGCGATGCGGGCGCGCAGGCCTTGCTGGATCGTTTGGGCATCGCGCGGTTACATGGGCTGCCTGCGTTCCTTGAGACGTTGAAGCTTTTGCATGCCAATGGCCCGCTAACTTCGAACAAGATCGCATCGATCAGCTGTTCGGGTGGCGAGGCGAGTTTGATTGCGGACTTGTCGACCAAGCGCGATCTGATGTTTCCACCTTTATCAGAGCCGCAAAAGCAGGAACTGAAGGTCGCGCTTGGCCCGATGGTCGCGCTGGCAAATCCGCTGGACTACCACACTTATATATGGCGCGACACGCAGGCGATGACGCGCGCGTGGAAGGGGATGACGGGTGAGGGTATTGGCATGACCTTTTCCATCGTCGACTATCCGCACACGGACCACACAGATTGGGCATGTGCCACGCAGGCGGCCTTGGCCGTCCGGGCAGAGACCAGTGCGCCCTTTGCTGTTGTGGCAACACTGCCCGAGTTGATGCCTGAACACGTGGCCGACGAATTGATGGCTGGTGGCGTTGTTCCGATCATGGGGTTGGAGGAGGCGCTTGCCGCAGCCGAGGCAGCGAGTCATACAAAAAGCCCTATATTAGAGCCTATTTGCCTTCCGGGAACAGCCGAGCCAGATGCGGTTTTAACCGAGGCCGAGGCCAAAGCGGCCTTGGCAGATCATGGCTTGCCAATCCCACGCAACATGGTGGTGTCCGCATTGGATGCGGCTCGGGCGTGTGTCGAGTTGAGTCCACCCTTTGCGGTCAAAGGCATTGGCCTTGCGCACAAGTCCGAACATGGCGCGGTTCGCTTGGGTGTGCAGGCATCAGACCTGGATGAGGCCGCCCGTGCCGTAGGCACACAAACTGTCCTGGTCGAAGAAATGGCAGAAGGGGCCGTGGCTGAATTGTTGATCGGCGTGACCCGCGACCCGGCACATGGTTTCGTCCTGACCATCGGGGCAGGTGGCGTGTTAACCGAGGTGCTGCGGGATACAGAGTCCTTGCTGGTGCCATCCAGCCAAAAGCAAGTGAAACAGGCTCTAAACAAGCTCAAATGCGCCCCTCTCCTGCATGGTTATCGTGGCAAGCCAGCGGCTGATCTGGACGCGATTGTAGTAGCTGTGGACGCGGTGCAGGCCTATGTGCTTGCCAACGCCGACACCCTGGCCGAAGTTGAAATCAACCCCCTGATCTGCACCGCCAATGGCGCGGTGGCGGTCGATGCTCTGATCCGAAAGGCAAGTTCATGAACCCGGTAAAGACAAAACGCGACGGTGCAATCCTTGAGGTCACCCTAGACCGGCCCAAGGCTAACGCTATTGATCTGGCAACCAGCCGCGTCATGGGCGAGATCTTTCGCGATTTTCGCGATGATCCCGAACTGCGCGTGGCGATTCTGACAGGTGGTGGCGAAAAGTTCTTTTGCCCCGGCTGGGATCTGAAGGCCGCTGCAGATGGCGATGCGGTCGATGGCGATTACGGGGTTGGCGGCTTTGGGGGACTTCAGGAACTGCGCGACATGAACAAACCGGTGATTGCTGCCGTGAACGGCATCGCCTGTGGCGGCGGACTGGAGTTGATGATTTCGGCCGACATCATCATTTCCGCCGATCACGCCAGTTTTGCCCTGCCTGAAATTCGTTCAGGGACAATCGCGGATGCGGCCAGTGTCAAACTGCCCAAACGCATCCCTTATCACGTGGCGATGGAGCTGCTGCTGACCGGGCGGTGGTTCGATGCTGATGAGGCCAAGCATTGGGGTCTGGTGAACGAGATCGTGCCGGGCGACCAACTGATGGACCGCGCATGGGAAGTGGCGCGCCTGCTGGCGAGCGGCCCGCCGCTGGTTTATGCGGCGATCAAAGAGGTCGTACGCGAAGCCGAGGATTCCAAGTTCCGCGATATTATGAACCAGATCCAACGCCGACAGCTGGCCACTATCGACACGCTTTATGGGTCCGAGGACAATTTGGAAGGCGCCCGCGCCTTTGCCGAAAAGCGCGACCCGGTGTGGAAAGGCAAGTAGGCCTCAGGATTTTTCGAACAGGGCGACAAATGCCGTGTCGTCCTTGTTCTCTCCCGCAGCTAAGTCGCCGTAGATACGTACCTGAGGCAGGGTCAGGTTGTGGATCTTGTTCCCATCAAGAGACTTTAACGCGTCCGAAAACCCCTGAGCCTCAAAATGTTTGGCGTTGATCGACAGCGCAAACTGAGCGCCGTGACGGGCCACGCGCAACAGAGCCGGGATCACCTCGGGGCCGACATGCCCATGGGTGAAGGTACCCGAGGAGACGATGCCGGAATAGCTTTCGCGCGGCACCGGGATGCCGTCGTTCAGATCGGCCTCGATCGCGTCACGATAGATGTCCTTGCGCATCGCCTGATCCAGCATTTCGGCGCTTATGTCGGTGGCATCAATTGGCCCGACGCCAAGCCCTGCTAGGACGGCACCGCACAGGCCCGTGCCAGCGCCTACATCCAGGACCGGTCCTTGTCCCCCTGCGCCGACAAACGCCCGCGCAGTGTGGATGTGCAGCTGGTAATCCTCGCGTGCAGCAAAGCTGTCATCATAGTCGCTAAGCCCACTCGGCATAGAGCCGTTTGTGGTCATCGGGTGTTTCCAGCGCATATGCGCTGTGCAGATCGGGTGTTTTCTTACTCATAAGACAATGAAACGCCGATGTGGGGATTCGAATCAAGTGAGACGTCCGGAATGCTTGCATCCCCGACCAGCTCAGACCATCTAGGAGGCATGACTAAGACGCTCTTCTCCTTTGGCCTTGGATACACCGCCCGCGCTTTGGTTCGCAGTCTGGATGACAGTTGGCGCTGCATTGGCACCAGCCGTAGTGGTGACCGCGCCAAGTCACTGTCCGGGGTCGAGATGCATCAATGGCCAGGTTCACGCCCCAGCTTGGATAACGTGACTCACCTTTTGATTTCGGCTGGTCCCAGTGACGCGGGTGATCCGGTTCTGGCTGAGTTTCGCCACGAGATTGCTGCGCGGGCGAGTCAGTTTGATTGGGTCGGTTACCTGTCCACAACGGCGGTCTATGGGGATCGGAACGGCGGTTGGGTGGATGAAACCACCCCGGTCGCACCTTCATCCGAGCGGGGGATTTGCGGGTCTCGGCAGAGCATGATTGGCAGTCCATCCCCGGTTTGCCCCTGCACATCTTTCGTTTAGCAGGGATCTATGGTCCCGGGCGCGGTCCGTTCACCAAAGTACGAGCGGGCACGGCGCGGCGCATTGTGAAGCCGGGACAAGTGTTTTCGCGCATCCATGTGGATGACATCGCGCAGGTGCTACGCGCGTCTATCGGGCAGCCCCTGCCCGGTGCGATCTATAACTTGTGCGATGATGACCCCGCCCCACCGCAGGACGTTATTGGCTTGGCAGCGGAACTGTTGGGGCTGCCCTTGCCCGCCGAGGTGCCGTTTGACGAGGCGGGGATGAGCGCAATGGCGCGCAGTTTCTACGGCGAAAACAAACGCGTTCGCAATGATCTGATCAAGTCAGAGCTTGGTGTGAAACTGCTTTACCCATCTTACCGCGAAGGGCTGAGTGCCTTGCTTCGGGTCGAAACCGAGGCGCTGGAACGTAAGTCCGACGCTTGGTTCTAAGCGCGTTTTTCGCCGATCGAAGCAACACCCAACACGTCGAGCACTTTGGTCTCGATCTGTTCGGCACTCATGCCAGCGACCTTGTACATCGCGTCAGGGCTTGCCTGATCAATGAACGTGTCGGGCAGAACCATCGAGCGGTATTTGAGCCCTGCGTCGAACGCACCCTCGTCCGCCAACAGCTGCGCCACATGGCTGCCAAAGCCACCCACGGCACCTTCTTCGATGGTGATCAGCGCCTCGTGATCAGCGGCCAATTGCAGGATCATGTCGCGATCCAGCGGCTTGGCAAAACGTGCGTCAGCAATTGTGGGCGTGATGCCCTTTGCTGACAGCGCCTCTGCCGCTTTCTGAACCTCGGCCAGGCGGGTGCCAAATGACAGCAGAGCCACGCGCGCACCGATCTGGATCATGCGACCCCTGCCGATTTCCAGCACATCACCCTGTTCGGGCAGATCAACGCCGACCCCCTCACCGCGCGGATATCGGAAGGCGATAGGGCCCTCGTCATACGCAACAGCCGTGGCCACCATGTGTACCAATTCAGCCTCGTCTGCGGCGGCCATCACGACCATGCCGGGCAGGTTGGCCATATAGGCGATGTCGAAGGATCCCGCGTGGGTCGCACCGTCAGCACCCACAAGGCCCGCACGGTCGATGGCAAAGCGCACGGGCAAGCGCTGGATGGCCACGTCGTGCACCACCTGATCATACCCACGCTGCAGGAATGTCGAATACATCGTGCAAAACGGCTTCATCCCACCCGCAGCCAAGGCTGCGGCAAAGGTTACGCCGTGTTGTTCCGCGATGCCCACGTCAAAACAGCGCGAAGGATAGCGTTCGGCAAAGAGGTTCAGACCCGTTCCGTCGGGCATCGCCGCCGTAACGGCCACAACCTTGTCGTCCTTGGCCGCTTGGTTCACCAGTGCGTTGCCAAAGACCGAAGTATAAGAGGGCGCGTTCGATGGCGCCTTTTTTGTTTGCCGGTCAGGACATCGAATTTTGATGTCGCGTGGCCCTTGTCGCGGGCTGCTTCGGCCGGGGCGTATCCTTTACCTTTTTTGGTTAGCACATGGATAAGGATCGGGCCGGTTGCACGCGCTTTGACGGTGCGTAGCACCGGCAACAACTGATCCATGTCGTGCCCGTCGATGGGGCCGAGATATGAAAAGCCCAACTCTTCGAACAATGTGCCACCAACGGCCATGCCCTTGAGCATTTCCTTGGCGCGTTTGGCCCCTTCGCGGAAAGGCTCGGGCAGCAGGGACACAGCACCTTTGGCAGCGGCCTTGAATTCCTGAAACGGCTCTTCCGCGTAAAGACGGGACAGATAAGATGACAGCGCGCCGACGGGCGGCGCGATGCTCATCTCGTTGTCGTTCAGGATCACGATCAGGCGTTTTTTCAAATGGCCCGCGTTGTTCATGGCCTCAAACGCCATGCCCGCAGACATCGAGCCATCACCAATCACGGCAATCGCATCACCCAGTCCTTCGGGTGTCACACCGCCCAGATCGCGGGCCACGGCAAAGCCGAGCGCCGCACTGATCGAGGTCGAACTGTGAGCGGCGCCAAACGGGTCATAGGGCGATTCAGAGCGTTTGGTGAACCCGCTCAGACCGCCCTCCTGCCGCAGGGTACGGATGCGATCGCGGCGTTCAGTCAGGATCTTGTGGGGATAGCACTGATGACCCACGTCCCAGATAACCTTGTCGCGCGGCGTGTCAAAGACAGCGTGTAGCGCCAAGGTCAGTTCAACCACGCCCAGGCCCGCACCCAGATGGCCGCCGGTTTCGGACACGGCAGACACAGTCTCGGACCGCAGCTCTCCCGCCAATTGGGTCAGCTGCGCATCGGAAAACTGCTTGAGATCCGCAGGGCGGGTCACAAGGTCCAGAAGCGGTGTATTCGGGCGATCAGACATGGCGTCCTCTAACGGCTAGCTGTCGCGGGCAATAACGAAGCGGGCGGCCTCCTTCAAGGTATCGGCCCGCGACCCGTATGTTTCAAGCGCGGCGCAGCCCTGTTCGATCAGTTCTACAGCGCGCAATTTGGCGGCGTCCAGTCCAAGCAAGGAGACGAATGTCGCCTTTCCTGCGTCGGCATCTTTCTGCAGCCGTTTCCCGGCCTTCTGGGCGTCACCCTCGATATCCAAGATGTCGTCTGCGATCTGGAAAGCAAGCCCCAAGGCTTGGGCATATTGGCGCAAGGGGGTTGTGTCGGCCTGCGCCAGACGTGCGCCCGCACAAGCGGACCATTCGATCAGTGCACCAGTTTTGCCCGCTTGCAGACGGGTGATTTCGTCCAGGTTCAGCGGCTCGGCTGCGGATTCAGCGGCAATATCCAAAGCCTGACCCAGAACCATGCCTTGGGCACCGCTTGCCTGTGCCAGTGTCAGGGCAAGCTCGGCGCGTACCTCTGCCCCGCCCACTTCGGGTCGAGTACACAATTCAAACGACAACGTTTGGAGGGCGTCGCCTGCAAGAACTGCTATACCCTCGTTCCATTTGACGTGAATGGTGGGTTTGCCGCGCCGCAGGTCGTCGTTGTCCATGCTTGGCAGATCGTCGTGCACCAGTGAGTAGGCATGTAGCGCTTCGATTCCGGTGGCGGGCCAAATAGCCTGATCCTCGGCCACATCATGCAATCGTGCGCTTTCAAGAACCAAAAACCCACGCAGTCGCTTGCCGCCTTGCGTGGTGTAGGCCATTGCCCGTGTCACATCGAGGTCATCGAGACTGCCCAGAACCAGATCAAACTGGTTCTGAATGCGCGCGGCATCCCGCGCCAACTGTTCGCGAAACATTTACAGACCTTCGACAGGCTTTGTCCCGGTCGCTTGACCGTTGGCATCCAAGGTGATTGCGGCGACTTTTTCTTCAGCGCGCTTCAGCTCATCCTCGCAGCGTTTCTTGAGCGCTGCGCCGCGTTCATAGAGCGAAATCGACTCGTCCAGCGCAACATCGCCGCGCTCCAGCTTGCCAACGACGGTTTCAAGCTCTTTCATCGCCTGTTCGAATGTCATCTGGTCGACGGGGGTCTCACTCATGTCGTTGCCTTCATCAATTCTTCAACATGCGCCTTAGTTGCGGCACTCAGCGCGTTCAGATCATAACCGCCTTCCAGAGTCGAGACGATATGGCCATCACAAAGCTCACGAGCCAGCGAGCAAAGTTCGGCTGTGACCCAGGCAAAATCGCCCGTGGACCAGTTGAGGTTGGCGAGCGGGTCGTCCTGATGGGCGTCAAATCCTGCGGAGATGATGATCAGTTCCGGCTTGAAGGCGCGCAGGCGGGTGAAGGCCTGCCCCTCGTAAGCCGCACGCATCTCGGCACTGCCTGAACCTGGCGCAAGCGGGATGTTCAGGATCTGACCGTGCACGCCATCCTCATCCGGGCGACCCGAACCGGGCCAGAGCGGCATCTGTTGGCTTGTGATGACCAATGCGCGCGCCTCGTCCCACAGCAGGTCCTGCGTGCCGTTGCCGTGGTGGACATCGAAATCTACAACAGCCACGCGGCTTAGCCCGTGGTGGTCCAGCGCATGTTTGGCGGCCAGGGCCGCATTGCCGAACAGACAGAACCCCATTGCGGTGCTGGTTTCGGCGTGATGCCCCGGCGGGCGGATCGCGCAGAACGCATTCGGAGCTTCGCCCCCCAATACCATATCGACCGCGCGCACAACGGCACCAGCGGCGCGAAAGGCCGCGTCGACCGAACCGGGGGACATGAAGGTGTCACCGTCGATCTGTCTGAATCCGTCTGTCGGGCGCTCGGCGCGGATGTCGCGAAGATAGTCGGCAGGGTGGATGCGCAGAATGTCATCTTCGGCGGCCATAGGGGCCGTCACCCGGTTCAGATCCAGAGGTTCCAGTGCGTGCAGAATATGCTGCAAGCGTGCAACCCGTTCGGGGTGTCCATCGGGGGTGACATGGCCGAGGCAATCGGCATGTGTGATCAATGCAGTTTTCATGGCGCGCAAGCTATCAACCTGCGCGTCTACAGGCAAACACTCGATTGGGGGTCAGTTGATCGGCGCAAGCAATTCCGGCGCGGTCACCAGTTGGCGCACCCCGTGGCTGTGGTCTTCTTCAAATACGTTTTTCTTGGCTCCCCAATGCTGAACCGAACTGTACGAGACCTTCATGCATGATGGGCGAACGCTCCAGGTGACCTGCATCGGAGAGCAGATCTCCTGCGTGTAGCTGGGTCCGGTAGTCGACCCCATAAACACAACCGGGTCACCCGTGCCCTGAGGAAGAGCTTTGGGTTGATGTAGCCCGTTGGCAATGTTGCCATCATAGGCAAAGTCGCCGAAATCCGGGGCACTGTCGTCGTTCACAACCAAGAAAACCTGGCTTTCGACCCGCAATGCTGGATTGGCGCAGGCATCCGAAAAGCAAGAGTTCAGAGTTGGCGCAGGAGTGACTGTGCAAGTCGTATAGACCCAGTGCACCTCGATCGTGTCACCGGGTTTTACACCATGAAATGTTTCTGCCCCATCAGGCATCGCCAGTTCGGCCTCGGTCAAGCTGTCGGTTTCGTTGCATTTCCATCCGCCGTGTTCACCGGTGCCACCTGATAGGGAAAACCCAGGCCCCTTATGTTCGGCGTTGGTGTGGGTGTGAATATCACACAAATTCATCTGGCTTGCTTCTGGCGCACGCGGGAACGTGACACTGTTTGACCCTGCCGCAACCGCAATGTCGCGTGGTGTCTGTGGGCCGAAGCCTGTACACATCTGGGCCTGAGCCGTAGCGGGTATTAAGAAGGCGGTTAGAAATGCAATCTTGCGCATATTTTTGACTCCAAGAACAAATTAATTGAAATCACTCTAGCACAATTCAGATCCGTTCTCAGTTTTGCCTACGAACAAGGGTGAAGCGCATCAAACAGATGGTTAAGTTCTATCAATCCGTTGCCAGCATGTAACCCGCACCGCGGACGGTCTGTAGGTATTGGGGCTGTTTCGGATTTGGTTCAATCTTGCGGCGCAGGCGTGTGATTTGAACATCGACAGCACGTTCCTGCGCCTGCCCACGATCACGGCCCAAGTCCTCTACCAATTTGGCGCGACTGACGGGCTCCCCTGGCTGCGCTGAGAAGATTTTCATCAACTGACTTTCAGTGGCAGTTAAACGCACCAATTCCTCGCCCTGCCACATCTCGCCGCGTTCAATGTCATACCGAATCGGACCCAAGTGTAGAACTTTGGGCGCTGCATCCTGTGCAGTCGTTTCCGGCATCCGACGCAAGATCGCGTTAATCCGAAGGAGAAGTTCCTTGGGCTCGAACGGTTTTGCAAGATAATCATCCGCTCCAGCCTCGAGCCCCGCAATGCGATGCTCGGTTTCACCCCGTGCGGTCAGCAACATGATCGGAGTGCTATGTGTTTCACGCAGGGATTTGGTCAGGCTTACGCCATCTTCCCCCGGCATCATCACGTCCAGCACGATCAGGTCGAAATCCAACCCCGACAAAACCCGCCGGGCATGCGCCGCGTCGCGAGCTGCGGTTACCAGGAACCCGTTACGCATCAGGAATTTCTTGAGCAGATCGCGGATCCGCTCGTCGTCGTCCACGATCAAAAGGTGTGCGTCAAGTTCACTCATGAGGTAGCATCCCGCAACTTTGAATAGGCTCTGCGCATATCTGCATCCATCATCGCCTCGAGCACCAATTTAAACCCGGCCACGGCCTCTGGTCCTGCATCCTTGTACGCCGCACGCATTCGTTTGCGCTGGGCGTCTGACAGCGTCGCCTCAAGCGAACGGCCATCTTCGGTCAGGTACAGGTGACGCTCGCGTTTGTCGATCTTGCCAACGCGGCTTTCTACCAAACCATCCGCAATCAACGTGCGCAGAACCCGGTTTAGGGATTGTTTCGTGACCCCCAGAATAGCCAGAAGATTGTTCACTGTCGTCCCCGGTGCGCGGTTGATGAAGTGGATCGCGCGATGATGCGCGCGGCCATAGGCCATTTCGGCCAGAATGCGGTCGGGATCAGCGGTAAACCCGCGATAGGCAAAGAACATTGCCTCGATCCCTTGCCTGAGCTGTTCGTCGGTCAGAAACAGCAGGCTTTCGCTGCCATAGACCGGGGTCGAGCGTCCATCGGACATTCTGAACCTCATTCTTGCTTTGGTTCACTTTAAGTCAGTCTTGTTGACATTCCAATAGTGAACAGCTATCGATTCGCAGTTTTGGCGCAATATTATGTCCGGTTCGGCCGTAATCTGCGCAACAAGTGCAAAACGGCTCGCTCAGGAGGATGCAGCATGTCGGGTTATGATGATCGCGATGGAGTGATCTGGATGGATGGGGAACTGGTGGATTGGCGTGAGGCCAAGGTCCACGTTCTGACCCACGCAATGCACTATGCCAGCTCGGTTTTTGAAGGCGAGCGCGCATACAACGGCAAGATATTCAAAAGCCGCGAGCATTCCGAGCGCTTGATCGCGTCGGCCGAGGCATTGGACATGCCGATGCCCTACACGGTCGATCAGATCGAGGCCGCCAAGGAAGAGACCTTGAAGGCCTCGGGCTTGACGGACGCCTATGTGCGTGCGGTTGTCTGGCGTGGCTCGGGCGATGACATGGGTGTCGCCTCCGCCAAGAATCCAGTGCGCATGGCCATCGCCGTCTGGGGTTGGGGGGCCTACTATGGCGACGCCAAGATGCAGGGCGCCAAGCTCGATATCGCGGAATGGAAACGCCCGTCGCCCGAAACCATCCCGGTGCACGCCAAAGCTGCTGGTCTTTACATGATCTGCACCATTTCCAAACACAAGGCCGAGGCAAAAGGTTGCTCCGATGCGCTGTTCATGGACTGGCGCGGCTACGTGGCCGAAGCCACAGGTGCCAATGTCTTTTTTGTGAAAGACGGCGAAGTTCACACGCCGCTGGCCGATTGCTTCCTGAATGGCATCACCCGCCAGACCGTGATCGGGATGCTCAAAGACAAAGGTATCACCGTCCACGAGCGTCGCATTAAGCCCGAGGAAATGGCTGAATTCGAGCAGTGCTGGCTCACGGGCACCGCGGCCGAAGTCACGCCTGTAGGCCAGATCGGCGACTACAAATTCGAAGTTGGCGCTTTGACCCGTGAAATCGCGGAAGACTATGAAAAGTTGGTACGCAGCTAAAGCGGTTGAAACCACATGGACATTGTCAAACCCGGGTCGAAATGGCCCGGGTTTTTCTTTTAGGGTTCAACGGTAGGCCCGACGTTCTTGCTCGATCAGATCGGCAGCGCATTGGGAATAGGCGGCAATCTTTGCAAGTTCAGGTGGGTTGTTGGTCTCAGATCGGGCAAGTGCTGCACGCCTAAGAGTCATAATCTGAGCGCGTTGGCTGTTTAGGAAAGTGTCCTGTGGGATCAGCTTCTCAAGCGGGCTGTCGATTCGGATCACCTCATAATATCCGCCTGCCAAAGCCATCATTGCCATGCCGCAAGCTAGCGCTTGTGATCCGCATTGAGCGTTGCAGAGGTTGGCTATAGGACGGGTTTCTGGTGCTGTCATCACCCAGTTCTGGACGGGCCTATACCATCTATTCCTGGGAGAAGCGTCTCCGAACCCAAACCCGAGAGCCAATAGCCCGGCCATACCCAAGGTTTCTGGATCGTCGGGACCAATGCCCTGATTGCTGCCAACAACATGGCGCAAAGCAGCTAACCCATCGCCACGCGGCTCAGGTTCGTCAGTCAGATATGCAACGTAAGGCTCTAGCTCCACCAGCAGATATGGGTTTTGTGACAGCTTCCTTCTATCTTCCTTTGTTCCGTATAGCGAAATGATACGGCTCGGGTGGTCTGTCGCCTGATGCTCCCCTTGCATGGCCAAGAGATCGATCACGTCAAGGTCGGGCTGTGCACTGCGCGCCTGCAATAGCGCCTGCGCCAATGAATCCCCTTCGCGGGCTTCGACCGTTAGCCAACTGGCTGCAAAAGGCGAGGTTTTGTCCACTTGCCTAAACAGTTCGCGGGCTTGTTGTTTGTCTAGCGATAACCGGAAGGGCGATGGCCCTTTGTCTGTCACTTCGATCTGAGCCAACAAAAGTCGGGCATCGGTATCCCCGGACTTGGCCAACTTGGACAAAATCGGCAGGCTTTGTGCGTCATTACCACCGAGCCACAGGTCGATCGATTCCTGCAGGTCCGACCCGGCGGAGGCGAAACCCACACCAAACAGCAGGGCAAAAGAGGCGATGATCTGTTTCATATTGTACTCAAACAGATGGGTTAGCGCGATGCTAAACTGCCTTCACCTACAACCACAAGTGGTAACTCGAGTCGTTCAAGGGCAGTTTTAGACGCTAACTAGCAACAAGTGGCGCAGAGTAGATTAGAAATCTACACCACGCTGCGCCTTAATGCCGGACTTGAAGGGATGTTTAACCTCGGTCATCTCGGTGACCAGATCGGCATAGTCGCACAGTTCCTGTGGTGCATCACGCCCCGTCAGGATCACACCGGTTTTCTCGGTCCGCTTGTCCAACGCTTCGATCACTTGCCCGACGCTCAGATATTCATAGCGCAAGGCGATGTTGATCTCGTCGAGCACAACCAGATCATACTCTTCGCTGGCGATCAGATCGGCGGCTTTGCCAAACGCCGCCTGCGCGGCAGCGATGTCGCGCTCTTTGTCTTGGGTATCCCAAGTGAACCCTTCGCCCATGGTGTGCCAGGTCACTTGGCCGTGCTCTTCAAAGAACCGGCGCTCGCCCGTTTTCCACTTGCCCTTGATGAACTGAACCACGGCCACTTTCTGGCCCCACCCCAGGGCGCGGACGACGACGCCAAACGCGGACGAGGATTTGCCCTTGCCTTTGCCGGTGTGGATCAGCACCAAACCCTGTTCGGGATCCTGCAGCTGCGAGACCCGCTCACGGTGCTTGGCCTGCACCTCTTTCATTTTTTCTTTGTGGTTCTCTGCGTCGCTCATGGGAAACCCTTATGTATTGCGCCGCATACCCTAGGGGCTATGGCGCAAAGGTAAAGTCAACTTTTCGGGTCTGTTACGGATCGCGCCTTGCCTCGCTCCAGGCCCAGCTTGTGTTCGCGCCACACGACCAGAGCGTTGGCGGCGATGACCAGTGTGGCTCCGGCGATCATCATTGATGTGGGCAGTTCGCTGAACCAGAAATAGCCGATCAATACCGCAAAGAGCATCGAGGTATAGTCATAGGGCGCAAGCATTGAGGCAGGGCCAAAACGATACGACGATGTCACCAGAATTTGCGCACAACCGCCAACCACGCCGGCCAGCACCAGTAACGACAGCTGTTCAGAGTCGGGCATGACCCAACCAAAGGGCAGCGTCAACAGAGACAGAACCGACGCGGTGGCCGAGAAATAGAACACGATGGCAGCGGTATGTTCGGTTTGAACCATCTGACGGATGTGGATTTGTACAAAGGCTCGTGCAAACGTTGCCCCCAGCACGCAAAGCGCACCAATCATCGCCAAATCTTCCGCTTTGGCGTCACCGCCCAGCCGGGGCCAGAGCATGATGACGACACCCAGCAGGCCAACCAGAACAGCACCGATGCAGAATCATGCGGATGCGTTCGCCGAGGAAGATGGCGGCAAGGACCAGAGTGAAAATCGGTGTGGCAAAGCCGATCGCGGTCACCTCGGGCAAGGGCAATAGGCCCAGACCGGTAAAGGTCAGCCCCATAGCGGACGTCCCCAGAACTCCGCGCCAGAAGTGGTTCATGGGTTTTTTGGCAATCAGACCGTTGCGCAGCTCGCCGCGCGCAATCAGCCAGACAACGATGACCGGAATGGCAAAGAATGAGCGAAAAAACACCGCTTCACCAGCCGGGATGTCCTCGGACAGGTATTTAACCAGTGCGGCCATCGCAGTGAACAGAAAGATCGCGGTGGTCTTAAGGCCAATGGCCAACAAAGGCCGATGCGATGTTAAGTTTTTCGCCATGGCGCGAACCTGCGCCTTTGTTCGGGAAAGATCAATCGCTTGATTTTGGCCTCTCGGTTCACTCATTGTGCACCCGCAGAAAGAGGAAATGGCCATGTACGACCGGAACCACCTGATTTCCCAACTCAAAGCCGCATCGATAGGACGTGGGGATGATGTGTTTGCCAACCTGGAAGGCGGCGAAACGGTTAGTTTCGATGCATTGTTCAAAGGGGCCGAACGGATGGCTGCAGCTTTGGCATCCTACGGTGTCGAGCCGGGGGACCGGGTAGCGGTTCAGGTATCCAAGACCATTCAAGCGATTGAGCTCTATTTGGGCGCGGTCATGGCAGGCGGAATTTTCTTGCCACTCAATACAGCTTATACTGGCCCGGAGGTCGCGTATTTCGTTGGCGATGCCAGCCCGCGCGTGGTTGTCTGCGATCCTGATCGGCTAGAAGAGATTTCGGCGATCTCGGGAGAGGCCAAGGTTCTGACGCTGGACGCAGGCGGGCAGGGGAGCCTGCGTGATCTAGCGGACGCGCAAGATGGCTTCGACGTGGTTGCGCGGGGTCCCGGTGATCTGGCCGCGATCCTCTATACTTCTGGCACCACGGGTCGATCCAAGGGCGCGATGCTGAGCCATGACAACCTCGTCTCGAATTCGACCGTGTTGCGTGATTTCTGGCGGTTTACGGCCGACGATGTTCTAATCCATGCGTTGCCGATTTTTCATACGCACGGGCTTTTTGTGGCGACCAATGTGGCGTTGCTGGCGGGGTCTCAGGTAGTGTTTCTGGCGGGCTTCGATGCGGATGCAATCCTAGAGGCAATGCCAACTGCGACCGCTCTGATGGGCGTGCCAACCTTCTACACCCGTCTGCTGGCCGACGACCGTCTGACGCGCGAGCGGGCGGGCAATATGCGGCTCTTTATCTCTGGATCCGCCCCTTTGCTGGTCGACACACATGAGCAATGGGAGGAACGCACCGGTCACCGAATTCTGGAGCGCTATGGCATGACGGAAACCAACATGAGCACGTCCAACCCCTATGATGGGGAGCGCCGTGCCGGAACCGTCGGATGTCCGCTGCCTGGCGTTGAAGCGCGAGTGTTGAATGAGGGTACAGAAGTTGCCACGGGCGAAATTGGCGTTTTGGAAGTACGTGGCGCCAACGTGTTTCAAGGTTATTGGCAAATGCCTGAAAAGACGGCCGAGGAACTGAAACCGGACGGTTGGTTCACCACAGGTGACATGGCCAAAATCGACGCCGACGGATACGTCACCATCGTTGGACGTGAGAAAGATCTGATTATTACCGGGGGGTTCAATGTCTATCCCAAAGAGGTCGAAAGCCTGATCGACGATCTGCCTGGTGTGTTAGAAAGCGCGGTTATTGGCGTACCTCATCCCGACTTTGGCGAAGGCGTAGTAGCCGTGGTCGTACCCGATGGAAAAGGAACCACCGTTGATAGTGTGAATGCAGCATTACAGGGTCAGCTAGCCAAATTTAAGCAGCCAAAGCGAGTCATTCTCGTGGACGTCTTACCTCGCAACACCATGGGCAAGGTGCAAAAGAAATCGCTGCGTGAAACCTATGCCGGAATTTTCGCCGATGGATGAAGTATCAGAGGCGTTTGGTACAGAACCGGCTCAGGTTTTTGGAGTAGGTTCATGGAGGTCGCGTTTTGCGGTGACGGAATTGGCGTGCTTGTCGATGGGTGCTGTTGGTAGTGCAGTAGCCAATTTGATTTCTGCATTGAATTTGGATGCAAAGCCAGAGGTACAGATCGACCGTAGGCTGGCGTCACTTTGGTTCACTTGGTCCATTCATCCACAGGGTTGGGACCTACCTCCTTCGTGGGACGCGATTGCCGGGGACTATGAGGCGAGCAACGGTTGGATCAAGTTGCACACAAATGCCCCTCACCATCGAGCGGCTGCTCTGTCAGTTTTGGGTTGTAAAGCAGATCGTGAATCAGTTGCTCTGGCCGTTGCCGGTTGGGATTCGGATGCTTTGGAGACTGCAATCGTCGATGCTGGTGGGGCTGCGGCGGCCATGCGAAACCGGACAGCATGGTCTGCACATCCTCAAGGGAGCGCTGTGGCGTCTGAACCATTGGTGCACTGGCACAACCGCTCTGGAAGATTGCGCCAGTGGCATCCAACGACAGAGCGCCCTTTGAAAGGGCTACGCGTGCTTGACTTAACGCGCGTACTAGCGGGGCCGGTCGGGACACGAACCCTAGCGGGATATGGCGCAGAAGTTTTGCGTATCGATCCATCGAATTGGCATGAACCAGGTGTAGTGCCGGATGTTACACTTGGAAAACGATGCGGCCATTTGGATTTGAAATCAGAGCAGGACAAGACAGTTTTCAGAGAGCTATTGGAAAACGCGCACGTATTGGTTCATGGTTACCGCCCCGGAGCTCTGGATGCGATGATAGGTTCTGACAGGCCGAACCATATCACTGAAGTTTGTCTCGACGCCTATGGCTGGACTGGCCCTTGGGCAGGACGGCGTGGTTTTGATTCTCTGGTTCAAATGAGTTCTGGGATCGCGGCCGAGGGGGCGGCGTTGGCAAACACTTTGAAGCCGCACCCGTTGCCTGTTCAGGCACTGGATCATGCGACAGGTTACTTCGTCGCCGCAGCCGTGATTTCGGCTCTGACAAAGTCGATTGAGGATGACGAAGTGCATCGCGCACGTTTGTCTTTGGCTCGGACGGCAGAGCTTTTGTTTTCGCTGGAGCCTGACAACCAGTTGGAGATCAAAGAGTCACATCCTTCGGATCTGGATGTATGGGTAGAAAGTACAACCTGGGGTCCCGCGCGGCGCCTTAAATCTGCCATTCAGATTCAAAACGTGCCGATGAAATGGGAGACACCTGCCGTTGACTTGCGTTCGGCGCTTCCAGTCTGGGAATAGAAGTCTAACCTGTCACGCTCAGGCGTTCGCAATCCAAGATAAAGTTCACTTATCCGTAGGGCTCGATCAGGTCGGCTGAAAGCGCATAGCCAACTTGTGCCAGCTGCGTTTCAGCCGCCGATGTGCCAAAAACACCGGTGACGTTGACCGGCTCGAACAAGCCCTTGCTTTCGTAGGGCGTGTTGGTCGAAACCAACACCAACTGGTTAGGCGGCGGTGGTGGGACATGAATGCAAGCGCCGACATAAGGCACCAGCAAAGCGGTTGTCATTGCCGTGCCATCAAATTCCAGCGGGACCAGGTAGCCGGGAAGCCGCACCAGTTTGCCATCATATTCATGGGTGACGACACTGCTTGTCTCCTGATCGAAAGGGGTGCTCAACTGACCATGCTGAACGACACCAAGATCTCGAAGCGATTCAAATTGCTGTCCGCCGGAGTTGGGAACCAGATCTTTCCAGTTCAATTCAATTGGTGTGCTTTCAGCTCGTCCCGCGGACGGCGCTGATGCTGCACCAAAAATGGCAGCCGCCACTTGAACCATGAATGAGCGCCGTGACTGTATCATGTTGACTTCCTCTGGTTGCGCCACTGATCAATCCTGACTCAGCTCGGCACTTTCTTTGGCCATTGCAATATATTGGGACAAAACGAGCATTTCGAGAGGCGAGGTGATCTGCCCACTTCGCATCAATTCTGAAATCTGTTCGCTTTGCGACCAATTCCAACGGGCGCCAAACTGGCGCGCCACCATCGGGGCCAACTCGGGTGTCTTCTTCAAGGCAGCGGCAAGTTCTGACTGAACGGCAGTGCGCGTTTCCTTGTTACCGGTCGTGCTGTGGATTGCCAAAGCTTCTATTAACATTTCGCGCACCATTGGTGTGGCATCGGGGTGCATCAGATGATGCTGGATGACGCGCTCTACGGCATCTGGCCCGCCGTACTCGATCATTGCCGTAGAATACGCACCTATAAGGCCGCCGGAATATTCGGATGCGTTTCTAAGGCCATTGGCGAAGAAGCTAAGGTCGACACCTTCTTGCAACAACCCCATCAACAGGATGCGGATGGGTTTCAGTTCTGTTTCAGACCTTGAATTTAGCCGAGACAGGATCCGTTCAGAGGAAACGTTTGGCTTGATTTTTCGAAGTTCGCCATAATCTGCTAAATCCAACTCGCGCAGAGCCAGTATGTGAACATCATAGTTTTGATGATCAAGCAACGACGCAAAATACGCAAATCGCTCAGGGTCACCTCCCACTTGCCAAGCCTGCAGCTCTTTTATGACAACTTGCAGAACCTGATCCATTTCATCATTTACGTAAGCAACCCGTTCCCACGGGCCATAACTTCCATCTCGGGCAAACAGGACACGATCGTCAGGGTTCGCAGTCAGTCTGCGCCGGGTAAAGCTGTCGACAAGATGGGGGATCTCGACGAAATTGGCGTCGCCTTCCAGAACATCTATGTCAGTATAGCGGAATGGTTGTGCCACGGTTGGGCGAGCCAGCACAATGTGGTCGCTGCTGAGCAAACGTCTCGACCATCGTCGCTTTTGGGCTATACCCATGAAAAGCACAAGGAATTGCCGGAGATGCAGTGAGCATGGCCGCAGTGGCCAGGACGATCGGGCGAATGAACATGCTAACAAAATGCCAAACTCAGGCAACAATTTGAAGTCACATCTTCACCATCATGCCGTCTGCCAATGAAATCCTATAGGCGCGAATGGCTGGAACGAGGCTGACCAAGGTGGCTGCAGCAACAACAATGACCAGAGTTGTAATTTCGCGGTAGCTTAGACCCGAAAGTGGAATGAACAGCCCGTATTCAGCGTCCAAGATGGGTTGGAGGACAAATAGGCCCAGATACAGAAGTGACACGCCAAGGATCGACCCCGCAACAGCCATAAAAACAGCTTCGGTTAGAAGCAGGCCTACAATTGTCAGAGACCCAGCTCCAATGGCCCTGAGAATGGCTAGTTCGCGACGCCGGGCACTTAGACTGGACAGCAGCATGGCTGCCATTCCCAACAAGGCCGTGACAACTACCATTGCAGAAACCCCGATCAGGGCGGTCTCAGCAATTCCAATAATGTCCCAAAGTTCTTGCAAGGCGATGCCGGGCAGAACTGCAAGCAAGGGTTCTTCGGGGTATTCATTTATGGCGCGCTGCAGCGAAAAAATCTGTAGGGCTGAGTTTGTACCCAGCAAAACAGCCGTAATGGCCTTGGGTTCCAAATCCATCGCTCGTATTTCTTCAATTGGCGTCGGTTCACTGGATGACGGTCCACCGCTCTTCCAGTCGATGTGAATGGCTTCGATGGCTTCAAGGCTGACAATAACAGTGCGATCCACAGGGGTTCCCGTTTTTGCCAGGATCCCGGAAATACGGAATGGTGTCTCTTCGTGTTCAGAAAAGGATGCCAAACCATGTGCCACGACAATTGGATCGCCGACCGAGTATCCCAGCTGAGACGCGACATCTGACCCAATCACAGCGTCGAACAAGTCCGAAACACGTAGACCACTGGAAAATTCGAGCGCGCGATCACCTCTATACCGGTACCTATCGAAATAGGTGTCGGTCGTACCCATAACTCGAAATTGACGATGGCTATCTCCCAGTGAAATCGGGACCGCCCACTCGACCTCTGGTCGGCTCGCAATGTCCTGATAGCTTTCCCAGGTGATGTTGTTTGTGGCGTTACCGATCCGAAACACCGAATACAACAAAAGCTGAACGCTGCCTGATCGTGCACCAACGATCAGGTCCGTACCGGAAATTGTGTTGGCAAAGCTGCTTCGGGCACCGTTGCGCAGTTTCTCGACACCCAAAAACAAGGCAACTGACAGTGCAATTGCAAACACCGTAAGGCCCACGGTAACCCATCGGCTTTTGAGCGATGCCAGTGCAAGGCGGGTCATGATCATACCGTATTCGCGCGTCTTTGACGCGCCACGTCTTGCAAATGAACAACCCGGTCGAACCGATCGCCTAGCCGTCTGTCGTGGCTAACCATCAAAAGAGACGCGCTTGCCTTTCTTACCTGATCAAAAACGAGGTCTAGAAACTCTGTTTGAGCAGTGCTGTCCAACGCCGACGTTGGCTCGTCTGCCACTACAAGTTTGGGGCTACCAATTATCGCCCGTGCAACGGCCACGCGTTGTTGCTGTCCGACAGACAGGTTCGAGGCCGGACCTCCGGTCATCAAGGCCTGGGGCAAGCCGAGTGCAGCTGTCAGATTCAAAGCATCCTCTCGGGGGAATTTACATGTGCCCGACGGTTGGGGGAAAATCGCAGGGGCGCCAGGATATTGTCGATGGGTGTTGCGTAGGGCAGCAGGTTGAACATCTGAAAGATGATCCCGATGTTGTCCGCCCTGAATCTGTCGCGCTGCGCTCGTCCAAGTGCGCCAATGTTTGTTCCGGCAATCTGAATGTGCCCTTGATGCGGGGTCAGAATACCGCAAATCAGGCTTAGAAAGGTCGATTTTCCTGACCCACTTTCCCCCAGCAATAGCAGGGTTTCGCCTTTTTCCAGCACAAATTGGTCGACATCCAACCCAAACTGTCCGCCAGGCCAGTCGAACCGAATATCGTGCATGTTTATTGCAGCACTTTGTGTTTCATTTGACTCCATCAGTGCTTGTGGTTTCAGAACTTTCCACGCAGGTCAAGAATTGGGGCATCGCGCTCGACTTCATGCGTGTGTGCTCCTTTGGCTGAAACAATCTGAACATCCAGCTCCAGAGCATTTTCAAAGCGTTCAAAATAGGCAAAATCGATCTTGTCCAAGGCCGACATGTCCGTGCATTTCAACGCGTACTCGGCGTGAAACTCCGAGTGTTCCGCACCTTCGTCTTTGTGTTCGCCGTGGTCATCGTGGTGCTCATCCGCGTGATCATCTTCATGTTCATCTTCGTGATCGTCTCCGTGCGTGTCTTCATCGTCTTCCGAGTGCAGTTCAACATTAGCCGAGACAACCGAACAGCCGGAACCGGCGGGTAAAACGAACAGGTTCAAGGGTTTTTCTAAGTCCGATGCAGCCGCTTGCACTGTTTCGCGATCTTCATTGCTAGTGGCCGCATGCTCAAACCCGACAACGTCTGCTCCCGGCACAATGAGTTCCATTGCAATTTGGTCATCTTCGACAGCGATGTTGAGTATGCCCGAACCATGTTCATGGGCCTTCAACTCGCGCGACTGTTCAGCAGCGGACCAAGCAGGAATCAAGGGAAAAAGCAGATAAGCGAAGCGGGGCGTTCTCATTGGAGGACCTTTTGCTAAACCAGTGTTGAGATTCATGCCAACTGTACAGTAACGTTATAACATGTCTAGCACTTGATCCTTCCTTGGTGACTCAGCGCCAGATAATTACGACAAGTTTTGGGGATACCGAAAAAAGACCAGTTTTCATCCTTCAGTGCGGTCGGGTGCGCTTTGGACTTGTTCGCCATCAAGCCCAGTTCTGTATTCTTGCGGTGAAAGTCCGGTTTGCGAGCGAAAGAACCGGGAAAAATGCGATTGGTCAGCGTAACCAAGGTTTCGCCCAATGCTGGCTACAGACTCTTTACCTTCTTTCAGCGCTTCCTTTGCGACATCAATTTTCAAACGTTTCAGTTCACGAGTAGCAGTTGTTTGGTGTAGGCGCAGTGCTTTCTCAAACCTCCGCACGTCCAATCCCAATTCTTTTGCCAGGTCATTCGGATTCAATCTGTTGTTCCAGAGATGCGGGCGGGCCGCGCTGCGCAAAGCAGAGATGATAGACATGTCGGGCTTGATGGCTCGATTGTTCACTTTCTTGCTGGGGGAATGCACCGCTAACTTGGCGCCCAACCATTTGGATGGAAAAGCAATCGAAAGCAGGGGCTGTTTAGTTTTTCGTATGCGTACGCCCCTGAACCTTGGTGGAATTGCATCGGGATAGGCCGTTTCGACCAAGACTTTGTTGGGGTTCCAATCGTGGCCGACTGCGGCCTCTAGAATCCTTAGGTGCAATGCAACCCCGAAACCGTCGACTTGTCGCGGTGGGTTCAGGGTCGAAACCAACCGGTGGACCACGTAACTCGCCCTCTCAACGTCGATACTTAGACTGTGACGGACTGAACTGGATTCCTGTGGGACCTGCTGAATGAGGTTGCAAAGAAATTCGACGACGGAGTCTGCCCCCTGCGCGGCGGCTGAAAAAGGGTGCCAATTATGAAGATCGAAATGTTGCCCGACTTCGCACCCAAGGAAATCCTTGCCCGAGGTGTCTGCAAGAGCATTGCACAATCCATAAATGATTTCGGCGTGTGCAGTCGCGCTCTGATCCCGCAACATGCTCATTGTCAGGCCCATGCTCGATAAAGCAGGGTTTGGATCCGTTCCCAATTGCTCAACGTGTCGAATAAATGGCAGGACAAGAGCCAGTCTGATGAATCCGTCCCCTGTGGGTGACATCGAAATTCCGCTCCGGGCAAGGCTTTGGGATACTATTGCACAAATCCTAGCCTGCTATCGGCCACTTTTGGCAGGTTTTTTGATAAGAAATGTGAAAACTGACCGACCTTCGTATTCCAAAGCTCTAATATTAATTGGGATCGTAAGATGGAGGGAAGAATGATTCGAAGATTCTGCCTTAACCGTGAGTTCCGTTGCAGTCTTTTTCGTTGCACAGGCAGTGCATGCACAGGATGAAAACCCAGCCCAAACTCTGTTCACAAACGTCCATGTATTTGACGGCATAAGCGAAGAGCGGATCGAGAATGCCAGCGTTCTGGTCGAGGGAAACTTGATCAAGGCCGTTTCAACTGACGCGATCGATGCGCCGAATGCGACCGTGATCGATGGCGGGGGGCGCACGTTGATGCCCGGTTTAATGGAAATGCACGCGCATTTGATGTTGATGGGGCCGAGTCTCCCTTCGATGGAGGCCAATACGACGTGGGAAGACTTTGCCATTCACGGTGTGAAAATGGCTGAAATGTACCTGATGCAAGGGTTCACGACCGTACGCGATGCGGGCGGTGGCAACGGAGGGTTGCGGCGAGCAATTGATTCCGGGCAAGTTGTTGGTCCTCGCTATTTTCCGTCTGCGGCTTTTCTGGGCACTCGAGGTGGACATGCAGACTTTGCTAATTTCACCGCTCCACCGGGTTCAGAAACAAACATGAGCCGTTTGAATATGGCGCGCGAAGTTGACAGTGTTGCGGATGTTCAAAAATATGGCCGCAACAATTTCCGTATGGGTGCAACCCAGTTGAAATACATGCAATCTGGTGGGGTTGTGTCGGCCTTTGACCCTTGGCAGCTAGTAGCGGGCTCGCCCGCCGAGATTGAGGCTGCCGTTCAGGTTGCCAACGAATACGGCAGCTATGTAATGGCCCATTCGTATCGGAAAGAAGCGATACTGAACGCCTTGAGTGCTGGAGTAATGTCGATTGAACACGGGTTTTCGTTCGACTGCGAGATCGCAGAGGTCATGAACGAAAAAGGAGCCTTTATCACGACAAACCTTACAGCCTTTGATCCGGGTCTTCTGGACATTCCTGCGGTGGCAAACGTGCCAGCAAGCCTTGCTAAAGCGAAATCAGCTTCGGCCACATTTTCCAACTACATTCCCAACATGAAAGAATGCCCGGTCAAACGTGGTTTCCAAACCGATTGTGTCGGCTCTGTTCCGGCCTGCAATATTCAGATCGCTTATGAAAAGCACCTGAACAACGAGTTTTTTGGAGCCCACGCTTCGCTGGTGACATTGACGTCTACGGGCGGAGAGATAGTGGCATTGTCTGGCGATTTTATGAACCCGTATCTTGCTGGTAAACTCGGCGTTATCGAAGAGGGAGCTTATGCAGACATTTTGTTGGTTGACGGCAATCCGCTTGATGACTTTTCCGTTATGGGCACAGGAGACAAGTGGTTTGGTGCTGACCCGCGCCCCGAAAGCCCCGAAACTCTTCGTATCATCATGAAAGACGGCGTGATCTACAAGAACACGCTGAACTGATCCCTCGGTGCGGTGCGGGCGTTTCGATGTCCGCGCCGCGCCACAAACAGGATGTGAGATATGCGAATTCTGATTTGCCTCGGTGTTTTGCTGCTGGGTGTGACAGCTGTTAATGCGGAACGCGGGATGCTGGATTGGTCGGATTTGATTAATGAAGCAGCTCAACAGTACGAAGACCCTTATCGCGACCTGACTCCAGAGCAACTGGAAGCTTTGGTGGACTTCGTGCGTTTGCAAGCGGCGTTGAAAGAGACAACCCAAGCAGAAGAACGGGAAAAGCTGGAACTGCGTCTGTCAGAAGCAGAGGCTGCCTTTTCCGACGAAGGGATCGATGCAAAATGGCTGATCTCCCAACGTTGGCTTGTGGCCGAGCGCCGCAAGAATGCCGCCTGGGCAGGTGAGCCGGATCTGGAAGGGCAGACAGTTACGTTGGGCGGGTTTGCTATTCCCGCTCCAGCAGACGAAAACGGCGTCCCCACAGTTTACCTTGTTCCCGAACGGGGCATGTGCAGTCACATGCCACCGCCGCCCCCAAACCAGATGGTGCAGGTGCGATTGACTGGTGATTGGCAACCACAGACGATCTATGAACCGGTCCGCCTGACGGGCCGTCTCTCTGTCGCGCCTTCTGAGCGAGAAGTTGTTGTCGTGGACGGACCCGTGCGTATGCAGGCCACTTTCACGATGGATGCGACCGAGGTTGAACCGCTGGCATTCACGAGTGCAGCGCCCGCAGAAGGGAATGCTTGGGTCGAAAACATGGCGGCAAAACTGCGCGAGGGAAAAGGGCAAGCGACGAATGAAGACTAGGATTTTCGCGATCGCAGCTCTGCTGGTGTGGTCTGCCATACCGGCTTCTGCTCAAAGCGGCGGATTGAATGGCCCGTCATCGGTGGGGGCAGAGCTTGACGGCGATGGCCTGACGGATCCTCAGTATCGTTCGACCTTTCCCCAAAACGTGGCGCCGGGTTGGTTCGCCTGGAAAGACAGGCTGGCTGAAAACGGATTTCGCTTCAACATCGACTACCTGACACTTGGTCAGTCCTCGGATTCCAATATTGGCAATGGTCGAGCAGGCGGTGGGATTGCTCGGTTCTATGGGGCGTGGCAGGCGACTGACAACGGCTCGCTGACGTTCAAGATTGAGCATCGGCATGCCTACGGGTCAGTTGCGCCGCAATTCTTGGGCCTGGATGGTGGTGCATTGTCGATCACGGGCACGGCTTTCAATGATAATGGAACCATGCTGACGAACTTGTTTTGGACAC
Source organism: Falsiruegeria sp. JB4-1 (assembly GCF_055693495.1). Taxonomy (NCBI): domain Bacteria; kingdom Pseudomonadati; phylum Pseudomonadota; class Alphaproteobacteria; order Rhodobacterales; family Roseobacteraceae; genus Falsiruegeria; species Falsiruegeria sp. JB4-1. Next base: position 32,751 of record NZ_JBVFTZ010000001.1, on the reverse strand, counting down.
ACAGGGCCCCTAGTGGGAACTGGACGCTGCAAGCCGGGCAGATCGATGTCACCGATTTTGTGGATGTTTACGGCTTGGTCAGCCCTTACACCAGCTTTCAGAACCTGGCGTTCAATACCAACCCCACGATCAATGCACCCAACCCGGGACTGGGAATTGCCGGTGGCATTAAGTTGGGTTCCAATTTCTATGCGGTGGCCAGCATGGCAGACGCAAACGCGGACCCGACCAGTCCTAATCTAGAAGTGTTTAGTGACGGGGACCTCTTCAAAAGCCTCGAAATCGGCTATACTTCTGGCCTTGACCGGATCTATTTTGACAACATTCACATTACGTTGTGGCACGCAGATGCTGCCGAGGATGGAAGCCGCGCCGAGGATTATGGTGCTTCGTTTTCCGGGGCTTGGCTCATCGGTAATCAATGGATGCCCTTTGTGCGCGCCGGATGGGCCAAAGGGACTGCCGCTCTTTACGAACGGTCGTTTTCTACCGGGCTTGGCTACTATGGGCGTAACACCGACTTGGCTGGGCTTGGCTTGAACTGGGCAGAAGCACGTGGCGTGCCTGGTACGCAATTCACAACAGAACTATTCTATCGATTTTCCATTTCTCCCGGTTTCCAGATCACACCATCTGTTCAATTCATCAACAACCCGCTGACATCCAATCAAAACAGTTTCGCGATATTTGGCTTGAGGGCTCGGGTCGTTTTCTAGGGTATCGCTTCTACCTGTCAGATGTGTTCACCAAAACACTGGAGTGAGGCAACTATTGGGCCCCCTAAAAAATCCCCATTCCCAATCCAGCTCCAAACGCCTGACCAAGTTCACGACACGGTTTGAGCTGTTCATCCGAAAGGTGCTTGGGTGCAAGGATCTTTTCCGGAGTTTGTGCGTGTGTACAGATGATCAGCGGAGGTTGAACTTCGGATAGACGCCAACCCGTAGCAATCCGAGAAATCTGCCGTACGGCGCCTTGCCCGTCTGAACCAGCACAGATCATTTGCGCATACGGTCGGCCTTCAAGTTTCCCCAAAACGGGATAGTAACACCGGTCAAAGAAATCCTTCATGATCCCTGAAACAGTGGCTAAATTCTCTGGGGCACAAAAAATGTATCCGGACGCCGAAATCAGATCAGTGGGCTCTGCGTCGCAAGCTTCTATTAGCTTTGCGTTGACTTCGGTTGCCGCTGCTGCTGCCGCGGCTTGAGCCATCTGTTGGCTGCCTCCGGTCCTTGAGTGGTATACGATCAGAAGTTCAGGCATGACAGGCAACACCATGCCTAAGAATTGTTCCAGAGTTCAAGCAACTTGAGGGTAAGATGCGCGTTACCGTTCAGCACCAGATTGTAATCTGGTTTCATTGCATGCGCCCATTTTCGTCCACGGCTGACCAACATCAATGTCAAACCCCCTTGAGGCATATCGCCCGCACCGCTAAGCACAGGTCGCAAAGGAGCACCCCATGTCGATGAACAGCTTTGGACACCTTTTCCGAGTCACCACCTGGGGTGAAAGCCACGGGCCCGCTTTGGGGGCCACGGTTGATGGCTGCCCACCGGGAGTCGAAATCGACGAGGCGATGATCCAGCATTGGTTGGACAAGCGTAAGCCGGGTCAGAACAAGTTCACTACACAGAGACGCGAACCGGACCAGGTCAAGATTCTGTCCGGCGTTTTTGAAGGCCAAACCACCGGCACACCGGTTCAGTTGATGATCGAGAATACAGATCAGCGTAGCAAGGACTATGGGGACATCATGGACAAGTTCCGCCCTGGACATGCGGACATCACATATTGGCAGAAATACGGGATCCGCGATTATCGCGGCGGCGGCCGCAGCTCAGCTCGGGAAACCGCATCGCGGGTGGCCGCAGGTGGGTTGGCGCGCGAAGCGATCAAACAGATCGCGCCGAATGTGCAGATCACCGGCTACATGACCCAGATCGGTCCACACAAGATCGACCGCGCCAACTTTGACTGGTCTCAAATCGAACAGAACCCGTTCTGGACGCCCGACGTACAGGCCGCCGATGACTGGGCTGAGTATCTTGACGGGCTGCGCAAATCGGGCAACTCGGTTGGTGCCGTGGTCGAAATTGTCGCCCGAGGCGTGCCTGCAGGCCTCGGCGCGCCGATTTATGGCAAGCTGGACACTGATTTGGCCGCTTCGATGATGTCGATCAATGCAGTCAAAGGCGTCGAGATTGGCGAAGGCATGGCCGCTGCCGAACTGACAGGTGAGGCCAACGCCGACGAGATATTCATGGGCCAAAACGGTCCGCAATACAGCTCGAACCATGCGGGCGGAATTCTGGGCGGCATCTCGACCGGGCAGGACATTGTGGTGCGGTTTGCAGTCAAACCAACCTCGTCCATTCTGACCACCCGCAAAACCATTACCAAGTCTGGCGAAGAAACCGAGATCATCACCAAAGGCCGCCATGACCCCTGTGTCGGTATCCGTGCCGTCCCTGTTGGCGAGGCGATGATGGCCTGTGTGATCCTAGACCACCTGCTGCTGCACCGCGGCCAAATCGGAGAGAACCGTGGTTCCATCGGCTGAGATGCGCGAGCAACTGCGCGCCATCGTCGCCGAGCGGATGAGTCGCGACAGCGCCCATGATCTAGCCCACCTCGACCGGGTCTGGCTGAACGTGCAAAAGATCGCACCGGCTGAGGCGAACCAAACCGTTCTTCTGGGCGCGGCTTACTTGCATGATTTGGTGAATCTCCCCAAAGATTCTCCCAACCGTTCCAATGCTTCTCGTATGGCCGCAACTGAGGCTGGGCCGATATTGGCCAACCTTGAGTTCACCGAGAGTGAAGTCAAAGCAACGCAACACGCCATCGAGGCACACAGCTTTTCAGCTGGTATTCCACCTGAAACAATCGAGGCGCAGGTGTTGCGCGATGCCGACAGGCTGGACGCGCTTGGTGCCATCGGGGTCGCCCGCACCTTTGCTGTGGCGGGCGCGTTGGGGCAGGAGCTTTATCATCCGACCGATCCCTTTGCCGAAACCCGCGAGCTTAACGACATCCGCTTTTCGGTCGATCACTGGCGGGTCAAACTGTTGTCCCTACCAAAGGGCATGATCACCGAAAGTGGTCGGGAACTGGCGCAAGTCCGCGTCGCGCTGATGATCCAGTTTCTGGATGATTTCGCTACTGAAATCGGTGCAGCCGTGCCCGAGGCCTGGACCACGTGAGCACTGACATAATTGCCATCACCTTTCCGATTTACGCGGCTATCGCTATCGGCTTTGTGGTTGTGAAACTGGGGTGGTTCGGCCGGTCGGACATGCGTACTTTGGGCAATTATGTTTTGGACATCGCCCTGCCCGCGCTGCTCTTCAACGCTATTGCAACTCGAGATTTTGCAGAGATTTTCAACATTGGATACATGTTGATTTTCGGGGTCGGTGGGTTGGTCACGATCTTGGTCAACTACACCTGGTTTTCTTTCACAAAAACCGAGCCTCAAAAGCGTGCAGTTGCTGTTATGGGAACGGCATGTCCGAATTCAGGTTTCATCGGGTTCCCGATCATGTTGTTGACCTTTCCAGACATAGTCAGCGTGGTTTTGGCTTTGAATATGCTGGTCGAAAACATACTGCTGATCCCAATATGCTTAATCCTGATGCAACTGTCCCGACGACAGGAGCGTCTGCCGATATCCCGGCAAATTATTGATATTTTACTCGGTGTCCTTAAGCGCCCGATGATAATCGGTCTATTGTTGGGTTTGTTGGTGTCGGTTTCCTCATTCCCGTTGCCGGATGAAATGACGGGACTGTTCCAAATGCTGGCTGCATCTGCTTCGGCCCTGTCGTTGGTTGTGATCGGAGGAACGTTGGCCTCTTTATCGCTGAACGGGGATTATTGGAAAGCCGGGCAAATAGCATTTGGGAAGCTCTTGGTGCATCCCTGCGCTGTTGCACTCGCCGTAGTATTCGTAGGGGCGATCGGTAGTCCAATCGCAGATGACTTTAGGGCTGCCGTCATCTTGTCGGCCGCAATGCCAATGTTCGGAATTTATGGCGTTCTCGCTCAGGAGAATGGTCACGAAGGCATGGCTTCGATCGCGATGCTCATAGCGACATCCGCAAGTTTTGTGACGCTTTCAATACTGATTGGAGTGCTGATAGCGTGAGCTTTCACTACGTTCCGGACGAAAGAAACATGCGTACAGTGCGGGGTGTTTTTTGAAGATTTTGTCTTCTCAAAGCATTGCAGATCGACGCGAAGTCGCTTGTTTCAACTGCGTAAGAGTGTCGTAAGTACATGCTTGGTAGAACCTATTGCACATCCCCAAAGACTCGGTTAGATGCTTGCTCGATACCACTTGAGGCGAGTTGGCGGAGTGGTGACGCAGCGGATTGCAAATCCGTGTACACCGGTTCGATTCCGGTACTCGCCTCCAAGACACAAAAATTCCACTGATACTAATAAGAAATTTTCCTTAGCGGGCCGCACGACTCGCTACTCACCTATTCAAAAACCTGCGAACTAAATATGCGGTACTAAGGGCGCCATCTGCGTTACGAACGCTGCGATCCCTCTGTCGGACATGCATGAGGCAGATCCTGTTTCAAAACTTTGTCGTGCTCCACAATCTAACGCAGCGCCTCGCAAGGTTCCACTTTACTGGAATTTGCGGAAGCGGATTGAAGTAATTTGTTGAAATAGACAGCAATGCCGCAGTTACGCTGGGGATTTAGAAGCAAACAATCCGTCCAAACTTCCTCGTCACTTTCGATGGCGCTCGCATATTTCAAGAGCCAGTACATCAAGACTTGCCGGACGTCGCTTGCAACGAAGTTTCGATAAGTGGTTTCACATCTAAAGGGATACGCGCCTGCATCCCATGCGGGACGCAACGAAAGATCACCGTTCGATACGACAGGCGTCATGTCGCTCGCTTTTTGTTTCCGATCAATCGGTAAAAGTGGTGAGCCGTGCAGGATTCGAACCTGCGACCCACTGATTAAAAGTCAGTTGCTCTACCAACTGAGCTAACGGCCCACTCTTTTTGGTTGGATCTCTTCGATCCGTGGCGCTCTCTAAGACATTTTCCCGGGTAGGTTCAAGGCCTTATTTCGCACTTCGTGTCGCTTGTGTGTCCGGTGTTTCCGGCGACCCGATAGGCGGCCTAATTAGGGAGAGGGCGCGGGGGGTCAACCCCTTTTTTCGAGAATCTCGTCTCAACTCTGGATTCATCCCGAGACCACAGTTATATGCCCGCCATGCAACAGAACAACGACAGCAATTTGCCCTTTATGAAGATGCACGGTCTGGGCAACGACTTTGTCGTTGTCGACGCGCGCGCAGGCGATATTGCCATTACCCCTGCGATGGCGCAGGGAATCGCACATCGACAGTTCGGCGTAGGCTTTGATCAGCTTGCGGTGATCGAAAATGGCAAAGGTGATGCGCATCTGGTGTTCTACAATGCCGATGGGTCAACTTCGGCAGCCTGCGGTAATGCCACGCGCTGTATTGCTCGCCACTTGATGGATGAGAGCGGTAAGGCTGAGTTGCACCTGACCACCGACCGCGGGGATCTGCGGGCACAGGATGCGGGCAATGGGTTGACCTCGGTGAATATGGGACATCCGCAGTTGGAATGGCATGAGGTGCCGTTGGCGCACGAGGTGGACACCCTGCGATTGCCGATTGATGGCGAACCAACGGCGACCGGCATGGGAAACCCGCATTGTACGTTTTTTGTCGACGACGCCGAGGCGGTTGATCTGCTCGCCTTTGGTGCAGCTCGTGAACATCACCCGCTCTACCCCGAGCGTACCAACGTGCAGGTGGCGCAGATCGTCGGCCCCGATCACATCCGAATGCGTGTGTGGGAACGGGGTGTGGGAATCACGCTGGCCTCGGGCTCTTCATCCTGTGCCACGGCTGTTGCGGCCGCGCGGCGTGGGCTGACCGGGCGCTCTGTGCGCATTGATCTGGATGGAGGCACACTGCACATCGACTGGCGCGACGATGGGGTCTGGATGACCGGACCAACGATGCATGTCTTTACCGGTACCTTCACTCGTGAGTTCCTGGAGAGCCTCGAATGAGCGCGCCCAAGTTCACCACGCTTGGCTGTCGCCTGAATGCCTATGAAACCGAGGCGATGAAAGAGCTGTCGCAGCAAGCGGGGCTTAAGGACGCGGTGATTGTGAACACCTGCGCTGTCACGGCAGAGGCGGTGCGCAAAGCCCGCCAAGAGATCTCGCAAGCTGCGGAGGGAAAACCCCGATGCTCGGTTGATCGTGACCGGTTGCGCGGCCCAGACCGAGCCACAAACCTTTTCGGCGATGGAAGAGGTCGACGCCGTCATCGGCAACACAGAAAAGATGCAGCCCGACACGTGGAAGGGCATGGCCGCTGATTTCATCGGTGAAACCGAGACAGTCCAGGTCGATGACATCATGTCTGTGACCGAAACGGCTGGTCACCTGATCGATGGCTTCGGCACCCGCTCGCGCGCTTATGTGCAGGTCCAGAACGGCTGTGATCACCGTTGCACGTTCTGCATCATTCCTTACGGTCGTGGTAACTCGCGCAGCGTGCCCGCGGGTGTTGTGGTGGATCAGATAAAACGGCTGGTGGATCGCGGGTACAACGAAGTTGTGTTGACGGGCGTTGATCTGACCTCATGGGGGGCAGACCTGCCTGCGCAACCCAAGCTGGGCGATCTGGTGATGCGTATCCTCAAACTGGTTCCGGATCTACCGCGCCTTCGGATCAGCTCGATCGACTCGATCGAGGTGGATGAGAACCTGATGCAGGCCATCGCCACCGAGCCGCGCCTGATGCCTCATCTGCACCTATCATTGCAACATGGCGACGATCTGATTCTAAAGCGGATGAAGCGTCGCCATTTGCGCGATGACGCCATCCGCTTCACCGAAGAGGCGCGCAAGCTGCGCCCAGAGATGACCTTTGGTGCCGACATCATCGCCGGTTTCCCAACCGAAACCGAGGCGCATTTCGAGAACTCGCTGAAGCTGGTAAGCGACTGCGATCTGACCTGGTTGCACGTCTTTCCCTATTCCAAGCGCGAAGGCACGCCAGCGGCTAAGATTCCCAGCCAGGTTAACGGCAAGATCATCAAGGACCGTGCTGCCCGCCTGCGCGCCGCCGGAGATGTACAAGTAACTCTGCACTTGCGGGCGCAAATCGGGAAAACCCATCAGATATTGATGGAAAACCCCCACATGGGTCGGACCGAGCAGTTCACCGAAGTCCGCTTTGATGCCCCCCAGATCGAAGGGCAAATCGTGCAGGCGTCTGTGATTGGCATGGATGGCGCACAGCTGGTTGCCTGATACCTACCAAAACCCCGGCAGGATGCGAAATCGACACGTTTCGCAATACGCCGCATAGCCTGGCAAGGTGTCGAGCAACACACGTTCTTCAATGACGACACGCAACGACAAGGCAATAAGCACCGGACCAAGCATGATCAGGCTGGCCGTTGAACCAAGCCAGATGCCCGCACCTGCCTGCATGATCAACGCGGATAAGTACATCGGATGCCGAATGATGGCATAGGGGCCGGTCTTTATCACAATTTGCCCGGCGATTGATTGGTCCTCGACATTCAGGATCGCAAATTGGTTCACGAAGATCACCCAAATGATCAGGGCAAAGCCCGCCACAGCGATCCAGCCGCCGATTGACGCGACCCACGGTGCGGGTGGTGGCAACAGGTGCCAGACGAACACATCGATGGGCACCATGACAACTGACGCCAGTAGGGCAATCAAAATAATCACCGTTGCCCGGAAATCCTCTATCGGTTGCGCCGCGCTAAACGGGGGTGTCAGGCGCGCCTCAAGGCTTTTGGGCGACAACCATGCCAACATCACCGTCGCAGAGCTTACAAGCGCGCCATAGGTCACGATCAACTCGATCCCTCGTGGCCACGCCCATGACCCGCTGACCAAACCCGCAGGACCAATCAAAGCGACGTATAGCACCATCAGTTGTAGAACAACGTTCAACAAACCACGGATCACAAGAGGCATTTCGAACCCCAAAACAAAAAACCCCCGGCACCTTGGGGGCCGGGGGTTTCAATTACCAGAGCTTTGAACCGGATCAGGCTTTCTTCTTGCCTTTGATCGGAGCCCACAGACGCTTGTTGGTCAGGTACAGCAGGACCGACAGCAAGGTCAGGAACAGCACACCAACAAAACCGGCTTGCTTGCGGGCCATCATCTTGGGTTCAGCCGTCCACATCAGGAAGGCGGAAACATCCTCGGACATGGCGCGCACGTCGTTGGCGTGGCCGTCGATGTATTCCACCTGCTCGTCCGACAGCGGTGGCGCCATCGAGATCCAGCCACCCGGGAAGGCGGTGTTCTCATACAGGATGGTGCCTGCTTCTTCTTTTTCCTTACCGGTGTAGCCGGTCAGCAACGAGGCGATGTATTCCGCGCCGCCCATACCTTTGACCAGCTGGTTGATACCCAGTGCCATAGGGGCCGTGGAAACCGGCACGTGCCTTGGCCATCAGGCTCAGGTCAGGTGCGCCAGCGTTGTTGTTCGCCGGGAAGTGATCCGACGGGATCGCAGGGCGGTCATCGTCCAGCTCTTCGTCGTAGACCGAGAAGTTGTCAGCTGCATAAGCACGTACCTGATCCTCGGGGATGCCGGGGCCGTCTTCGTCCGACAGCGTCCGCAAAGGGATATACTGCAGGCCGTGGCAGGCGGCGCAAACCTCGGTGTAGATTTGCAGACCGCGCTGCAGCTGGTTCTGGTCGAATGTGCCAAAGGGACCTTCGAACGAGAACGCGAAGTCCTCGATGTGCTGGTCACCGCCACCTGCCGCAATTGCTGCGACAGGGGCAAAGGCCAGAGCGGCACCTAGTACAAGTTTCTTGAACATGGGTTTCGGTCCCTCTTATTCGGCTGGCGTGGCGTCGGCGTCAGCCTTGCCATAATGCGCGTTGAAGTCTTCTTCGATGGTTTCCGGCTGCGGCAGCGGCTTCTCGATCACGCCCAACAGGGGCAGGATGACCAGGAAGTAAGCGAACCAGTAGGCCGAACCGATCAGCGAGAAGGACGCATAGGGTTCTTCGGCAGGCATGGCACCCAGCCACATCAGGACAAAGAAGTCCACGATCAGCAGGTAGAACCACCACTTGAACATCGGGCGATACTGACCCGAACGCACGTTCGAGGTGTCCAGCCAAGGTGCCAGCGCCATCACGGCAATCGCACCAAACATCGCGATCACACCAAAGAACTTGGCGTCGATGATACCACCGGTCACAAAGCTGACCAGCTGCACCAACCACACGTCGGCGGTAAAGGCGCGCAGGATCGCGTAGAACGGCAGGAAGTACCATTCGGGAACGATGTGAGCGGGCGTTACCAGCGGGTTGGCTTCGATGTAGTTGTCAGGGTGACCCAGGTAGTTCGGCATAAAGCCGACGATGGCCCAGAAGATCACCAGAACAACGGCCAGACCCAGGAAGTCCTTGATCACGAAGTACGGCCAGAATGGCAGGGTGTCTTTCTTGACGTCTTCTTTCGATGTGCGGCGCACTTCAACACCGGTGGGGTTGTTGTTGCCCGTGGTGTGGAATGCCCAGATGTGCACGATCACCAGCGCCGCAATCACGAACGGCAGCAGATAGTGCAGCGAGAAGAAGCGGTTCAGGGTCGCGTTGTCCACGGCCGGACCACCCAAAAGCAGGGTCTGGATCGGCTCGCCGATGAACGGGATCGCGCCAAACAGGCCGGTGATCACGGTTGCGCCCCAGAACGACATCTGACCCCAGGGCAGAACGTAGCCCATGAAACCGGTGCCCATCATCAGGACAAAGATCAGCATGCCGATGATCCACGTAATTTCACGCGGTGCCTTGTACGAACCGTAGAACAGGCCGCGGAACATGTGGATATAAACCGCAACAAAGAACAGCGACGCGCCGTTCATGTGCAGATAACGGAGCATGTAGCCGCCGTTCACGTTGCGCATGATGTGTTCGACACTGGCAAATGCCATGTCAACGTGCGGGGTGTAGTGCATCACCAGAACGATACCGGTGACAATCTGCATCGCCAGGCAGAACGCCAGGACAATGCCCCAGATCCACCACCAATTCAGGTTCTTGGGGGTGGGGATCATGATAGTGTCGTAAACTAGGCCGACAATGGGCAGGCGGCTGTGCAGCCACTTTTCGCCATTGCTCTTCGGCTCGTAATGATCGTGCGGAATTCCGGACATGTAAGAGCCTCCTTAACCGAGCTTGAGTGTTGTTTCGTCGACGAATTCGGCGACGGGAACGGGCAGGTTTTCAGGTGCGGGACCCTTACGGATACGACCCGATGTGTCATAGTGCGAACCATGGCAGGGGCAGAACCAACCGTGGAACTCGCCTGCGCCATCACCCAAAGGCACACAGCCCAGGTGCGTACACACGCCCATCATCACCAGCCATTCGCCGGCTTCGTCCATCGCACGGTTTTCGTCCGAAGCGTCCAGACCGGGCTTGTTGGCGTTGCGGTCGTCCTTGTCGATCAAGTCGGCCAGGTCAACGGCACGTGCCTCGTCGATCTCTTCTTGGGTGCGGCGGCGGATGAACACCGGTTTGCCCAGGAACTTGACGCTGATCTGGGTGCCAACTTCGACACCGCTCACGTCCACGCGAATCGAGGACAACGCCTGAACGTCTGCCGACGGGTTCATTTGGTTCACCAGAGGCCAAACGGCAGCCCCTGCGGTTACGGCACCTGCGCCAGCCGTGGCGTAGTAGAGGAAATCTCTGCGGGTGCCTTCGTGGTCTTCTGCGTGGGACACGAGGTTTTCTCCGATTCCAGCGCCCGGCGAACGGGCAAACATGCATCAGCACCACACGAATGCGGTGACTTATCGCGGGTGTCTAGCGGCAGGAAATTGGTTCGTCCAGCGGTCATAGGCGCGCAGGAGTGAGTTATTCGCATTTCATGTCGCGATGCGGACACACAATTTCAAGCTGCACCGCCCGCGGAACGTCAATTTCCATCCGATTCTCACCCTTCAGGCGGGCGAGTCGCGTCCATGCTGGGCCGCGATTCGAATTCAGCATACCACGCCGCCAGAGCATCATTGCCCTTGCGCCATCCGCGCGCGTCGTGGCGGAAGTCCACGTACGCAAGGGCACAGGCCACCGCGATTTGGCCCATATCTATGGGGCTTAGCCAGATGTGCCATCCAGCGTTGGTTCAACGCGGCACAGGCCCTTTCGATTTTTGACCACTGCGCATCTGCCCAGCTATCCCATTGCATTCCTTCGGGTCGAAGGCGACTTTCATATGTAATTAGCAGTGCTGCATCCAAAATCCCGTCCGCCAGGGCCTCCAGCGTCAACGTGTCCCACCGGGCATTGTCCTCTGGATAAAGGCCACCTTGTCCCCGTGCATCCAAAAACGCGCAGATCACTCGGCTGTCGAAAAGGGTCGGACCATTTGGACGCTCCAAAGCGGGCACTTTCGTCAAAGGGTTCTTCCCAAGCAACGGATCAGCCGGGTCCAAAGGGGTTCCGCTGGCACCAATCAGTTCGACATCATCCAATTGGTCAGTCTCATGCAATAGCACCATGACTTTGCGCACATACGGTGAAGTCGGGCTGTGGTAGAGTTTCATGAGGATGTCTCCTTTGCCAAAATTGGTGATTTTGTTTGCCCGGATCATTAGCGAGCCGGTGGCCGGATACAACGAAATTAGATCTCTGCGCCTTCAGAACCCCTTTTGCCGGGGTGGCGGCACCTCGATCAACGGCCTTTACTCAGCGCAGCCGCTTGGGAAGGCAAACATCCTCTGGTTCAAAATCTCGATTGCTTGTGCGTCTTGGCGCGGAAACGCGGAAAAGCAGGACCGCAAATGGAGTCGACATTCGAACCTTGTCGCCTTCTCTTTCGCCAGTAAGGTCCGAAAAAGGCTGGTTATGAAAGGGTTGGTTGCTTCCTGATATGGAGGAGAACCGGGCTGATCATGAATTTGTTTGGCTCAGACCGGATATCTCGGGACAGGTTTATGTTGGAGGCGGCAGCATCTCAGTCTTCTTGGCCGCCTCTGTGCATTAAGCTTGGATTATCAAGCCAAAAATCAAATGCGAACATTGACATATAATGTTTATGGTATTTCTGTTGGGAAGAGCCGTTCATCAATGAGGTCACCATGAATGCAATTACCAAGATAACAAGAGGAATTGGTGTCGCGCTCAAGGACGGCGCAGTGAAAGGTATACTTGCGCTCACCGTCGGAATGGTGCTTTGGGCGTCTGTGTTTTATCACTATGTCGAAGGGTGGAGTTGGCTTGACTCGATCTACTTTTCAGTTGTGACGATTTCCACAGTGGGCTTTGGTGACTTTTCCCCTGAAACTGCGGCGGGGAAGATTTTCACTATGTTCTATATTGTTGTTGGGTTGGGTATTTTTGTGGCGGCGGCGACGACTATTGCGAATACCATTATGTCTCAAGGCAACGACGAGCCCAAAAAATAGTCAAACCCGAGGTCGGATTGGCAACGTTCATGTAAGTTGACCAGTAACAGCAGCGGTCCAAAGAAAATTTGGTTTTTCGCTTCTCTATCAAGTTGATAATCGGTTCTAGGGGTAAATAAACACACACATTGCGTTTTTTGAGTGTAATATCCAAAAAACGAAACTTTGGAGATACGGTATGGAAAAGACCCAAGACGCGAAAATCGTTGATCTCGCGATACGCTTACTCTTCCTTGGGCTGTTTCTGTACAGTGCCTTAGTGATGGTCGCACCTTTGGCCAGTGCCGTCATATGGGCGACTATCTTATGTGTTGCGCTTTACCCTGTGTTCGACTGGCTGCAATTAAAACTGGGGGGCGCAAGTCACTTGCTGCCACCATACTGGTTCTCCTCGGCCTCGTATTGACCCTTGGGCCAGTCGCAACCGCGGTGTCAGGTGCGGCGGAACTTGGTGCGGACTTTGCGGAACAAGCAAACAATGGTGAGTTAAAGATCCCTCCGGCGCCAGAAGGTATCAAGGACTTGCCTGTTGTCGGAAATAAAATCGCGGACGCTTGGTCCTTGTTCGAGAGGAATCTGGATGCCGCCTTGGCGCAGTATGGCGCCCAAATCCTTGAGATTACGAAGTCGCTTTTCGGTAAAGTCTTGGGCATAGGCATAGGGCTTTTGGGCTTGGCATTGTCGGTACTGATAATGGGGGCGTTGTTCAGCCCTGGTCCCAATTTGGTTCAAGGCCTTCAGCGATTTGCCAACCGTGTATTCGCTCCTCGAGGAGGAGAGTTCGTTACCTTGGCGGGGGCGACGATCCGCAATGTGACCAAGGGTGTTATCGGTGTCGCAGCAATTCAAGCAGTTGTTGTTTGGGCCCTGTTAAAGGTCTTTGGGATCTCTTCGGCCGCAACTTTGGCGTTTATTTGCATGATCCTTTCGATAATCCAGATCGGACCGGGTTTGGTTCTGTTGCCGCTGGTCATCTACGCTTGGAGTTCAATGTCAGGTGGGGCAGCTCTGATTTTCACAGTTCTTGCCATTCCAACAACCATCATGGACAGTTTTCTGCGGCCAGTGTTCATTTCCAAAGGCCTGGAAACGCCGATGCTCGTAATCTTGATTGGGGTACTGGGCGGTATGATGGCCTATGGTCTGATCGGTGTTTTTATGGGGCCGGTTCTGTTCGCGGTATTCTATGAGCTGTTCAAGGTCTGGATTGATGCCTCGTCTGATGGCGAAGTTTCGGCCGAGGAAACGGTCAAATGAGAAAGACCATATGGACTACGCTGGCCGTCATTCTCGTATTCCTGTTGTGGTATCTCGTTGCTGATCGGAAGACGCCATTTACCGGCAATGCCCGGGTAAAGGCCGTAGCAACTCAGATTGTTCCTCAAGTAACTGGAACGGTCACTGAGGTTCTTGTGGAAAACGGTCAGATCGTTTCAGCAGGGGATGTACTGGTCAGGATCGATGCTCGCCCTTACGAAATTCAGCGAGACAAAGCTGAGGCAGATCTTGAAGCTGCAACTCAGGAGGTTGGCGCTTCCTCGGCAGAAGTCAGCGGTGCACAAGCCAAGTTGGCGCGTGCTCAGAGCGATCTGGATACGATGCGCATTCAAACAGAACGTATATTTGCCCTTGAGAAGAAGGGGCTGGTTGCTATTTCCAGTGCCGACGATGCGCGTGGGCAATTGGCCGAATCCGAAGCAAATTATGAAAACGCCAAGGCAGATCTGGAAAAAGCTAAGCAAAGGCTTGGTGATGAAGGTGTAGAGAACCCAAAAATTCAGCGCGCGTTGGCCGCTTTGGCGGATGCAGAGTTGAATCTTGAGTGGACTGAACTCAAGGCACCGGCGACGGGTGTAATTTCCAACCTGCTTATTGCTCCGGGCACATATGCGCGTTCCGGTCAGGATCTGTTGACGTTCCTGGATGCTACGGACGTTTGGATCGAGGCTTACTTTACAGAAAACAACTTGGGTCGAGCGAAGGTTGGATCCAAAGTAGACGTTGTTCTTGATATGCATCCCGGTCAGATTATCCCTGGCGTCATCGAAAGTTTTAGCTCAGCCGTGTCATTGAGTGGTGGAGATGAACCTGGCCAACTGGCAAGCCCGCCGACAACAAAGGGGTTCCTGCGTGAGCCAGAACGCTTCCCTGTGCGCATTGTATTGCCTGGATACGAGGCTGGGAGCACTGAAGACGATTTGCGGTTTCAATTGAACGGGCAGGCCGACGTAATCATGTACCTTAGTGAAAGTTCCATGCTGAATTTTGTTGGCCGCACATACATTCGCTTGGTTTCAATATTTTCCTATGCGTACTGAGGAGCGTCAGTCTGTTGTCCGGCTGGCACTGGGCGTTACGGCTGTCTTTTCCTTGGGTCTGTTTTTGGGCTGGCCGTTGGCTGTGATCGGGGCGGTTTTTACGGCTCTGTTCTTGCAAGCCCCGGCGGCGCTACCGTTAAAGGTTTTTGCTAAGCTTTTTGTGTTCTCAATCGGGTTGATGTTCATTTCATTCGTGCTGTCGTCTGTTTTTGCACCGTATCAGCTGGTTTTCCTAATCTTGGTTGCGATCGGAATTATTCTTTCTTTCACGTGGACGATTTCAGGGGCCGGCGTTCTGCCGGGTGTCATAGCCCTTATGGGTGCGTTGATGATTCCGAATCTGGTGCTGCAGTCTCAGGATCTGGCGTTGGTTTTGGTCTTCTGGATACCTCTGAACCTCCTATTTGCCGGGTTTGTGTCGACGTTGATGTTCGTACTGCTTCCCGCCGAACCGCAGGCTGGGCCGCAAAGCAAAGCTGCATCAGAACATGAATTCGACCCTCATCGCCGATTGTTTCGAATGTCACTTGTTACGGTCCCTTTTGCGATGGTGTTTTTTGTGTCTGGTGCGTCGGCATTGCTGGTGCTCTTTTTTGTGGCGCTCCTTAGTCAACAACTTGCGGCAATGCCTGCTGCTGGCACGGCTGTCGCCAAAGCCATGTTGACGGCCAACTTGCTTGGGGCAGGCGTGTCGATCATCTGCTACGAAGTGAATGTAATCGCGCCTGTTATCCTGACACCCATTTTGCTGTGCTTATTCTTTTGTCTTGCACTGGGGGCACTTGGTAAAACACAAAACGCAATAGCGGCCGCGGCGGGATCGGCGTTGACGACAGTCTTGGTTGTATATGGTGGTTCGATTGCGCCATTTTCGGACGAGGCTGATGTCAAAAGTATAACTCGTGTTCTGCAAGTCGCCAGCGCCGCATTTTTTGTGATTGTCGCGTATGTCGTCGTGGATGAATTCTGGCCCGAGAAAAAACGTCAGCTACCCCAATAAGTCGTTTTGGACGGGGAGTTCGGCCAACCAAAGTAAACGCAAATGTTGGCAAGATCTAAGCCGGATATCCGATGGTTCGTTGCTTCAACGTTGCTCAATTCGGACTTGAGGCAAAGAAAAAGGGCCGCCAAATGGCAGCCCTTATCCGTTCAGATCGTAAATTCCGATCAACCGTTCACGCTGTCTTTCAGCGCTTTGGCGATGGTCATTTTCACAACCTTGTCGGCTTCTTTCTTGAACTGTTCACCGGTGGCAGGGTTGCGCACCATACGTTCGGGACGCTCACGGCAATAAATCTTGCCAACGCCCGGCAGGGTCACGGCACCACCGCCAGAAACTTCGCGTGTGATCAGGCCGGTGATAGCGTCAAGTGCTGCGCCAGCTGCTTTCTTATCGGTACCCATTTCCTCGGCCAATGCTGCCACGAGCTGAGTTTTGGTCATAGGCTTTGCCATTTCTTGGTCTCCTTACTGTGCCCGATCCATTGGGCCTCGCCGCGTAACTGTAACTGGATATTGTGGGGTAACACAACGAATAGTAGCACCGAAAACCAAGAAAATATGGGGTTTTCGGCGATTTTTTGCGCTCAGAGGAAGGCGGTTTCGTCAAACGAGCGCAATTTCCGGCTGTGTAGGCGCTCAAGAGGCATCCCACGCAAGGCTTCCATCGCGCGGATTCCGATGGCCAGATGGCGGCTGACCTGAGTCGTATAGAACTCGGTGGCCATACCTGGCAACTTCAATTCACCATGAAGCGGCTTGTCTGAAACGCACAGCAACGTGCCATAAGGAACCCGGAACCTATAACCGTTGGCGGCAATCGTGGCGCTTTCCATGTCCAGCGCGATGGCGCGTGACTGGCTGAGACGCTGCACCGGGCCGGACTGGTCGCGCAGTTCCCAGTTTCGGTTGTCGATGGTGGCCACAGTGCCGGTGCGCATCACTCTCTTCAGGTCATACCCCGCCAATTCCGTTACCTCGGCCACGGCCTGTTCCAGCGCGATCTGTATCTCGGCCAGCGCCGGGATCGGTACCCAGACGGGCAGATCGTCATCCAGCACGTGATCGTCACGCAGATAGGCGTGTGCAAGAACGAAGTCCCCAAGCGCCTGAGTGTTCCGAAGACCGGCGCAGTGACCCACCATCAACCAGGCGTGCGGGCGTAAAACGGCGATGTGATCCGTGGCAGTTTTGGCATTTGACGGCCCTACGCCGATATTCACCAGTGTGATCCCCGATCCGTCTGCCCGTTTCAAGTGATAGGTCGGCATTTGTGGCAGCTTGGCAGGCGTTTCGATGGGGGTATCGGCATCCGTGATCTCGACATTTCCGGTGCTGACAAAGCTGGTGTAACCGCTGTTTGGATCGGCTAGCTGAGCACGGGCATAAGCCTCGAATTCAGAGACGTAGAACTGGTAGTTGGTAAACAGGACGTGGTTCTGGAAGTGGCCTGGGTCGGTCGCGGTATAGTGCGACAGCCGCGCCAGCGAATAGTCGATGCGCTGTGCCGTAAACAGAGCAAGCGGGCCGGTGCCGTTGCTGGGCACATAAGTCCCATTGACGATGTCGTCGTTTGTGGTGCTCAGGTCCGGCACATCGAACACGTCTCGCAGGGTGAAGCCAGCAGCGCCCTCTTGCGGCACCGTCAAACCTGGGTTGGCCGCAACGGCGAAATGTACGGGGATGGGCGTGTCTGATGGACCAATAGTGATAGGCTGTCCGTGGTTTTTGATCAGCAGTGCGATCTGCTGGGTCAGGTAGGACCGAAACAACCGGGGTTGCGTGATCGTCGTGGCATGGGTGCCGGGGTTGGTCACATGTCCATAGCTCAATCGGCTGTCGACCTGCGCATAGCTGGTCGTCTTGATCCGCACCTCGGGGTAGAATGCGCGCACATGGCGCTCTGGAGCTCCCTTGACCATCGCCTCGGAAAACCGCTGACAGAGGAAAGCAGTCGCCTGATCATACAACTCGATCAGACGATCGACGGCTTGGGTCGGGTCGGTAAAGTGTTCTGATTCGAGAGTTTCTGGGGTGGCGTATTCAGTCATTCAAGCGGGTCCAATAGGTCGATCTTTTCAAAGGTTCTTACGTCGATCAGCCCAAGGTCCGAGATTCTTAGTTCCGGGATCACCACAAGGGCCAGAAGAGAGTGCTGCATGTAAGCGTTGTTCAGGTCACAGCCGCAGGATTGCATCGCGGCGACCATCTGCTCTGCTTTCGCGGCGACATCCGTGGCGGGGCTGTCTGACATCAGGCCAGCAATGGGCAGTTCCACCAGCGCTAGCTCATCGCCGTCGCGCCAGATGGTGATGCCACCGCCCACCTCGGCCAGCCGGTTCGCGGCCAGTGCCATCTGCGCCCGGTCGGTGCCGACGACAATCATATGGTGGCTGTCATGTGCCACTGTCGACGCCATGGCCATGCGCCCCTGGTACCCAAAGCCCGAGACAAAGGCGTTGGTCACGCTGCCCGTGGCCCGGTGCCGTTCCACCAGCGCGATCTGGCAGGTCTCTCCATCACCTTCGACCAATCCCTCGCGGACTGGCAAATCAGCCTTGAGTGCTTTGGTCGGGGCTTGATTCTCCACTACGCCGATTACATTGGCTCGGACGGAATTGGCACCCTCGGGGGCCTTTATCTCAAAGTCCGTGGCACCCAATTCATGACCCAGATGCACAGTGCCGCGCGCCGTGTCGGGCCAGTCGAAATGCGGGCAATCTACCGTAATAGAGCCGTTTTCTGCCACGATCTGACCGCGCGCGATAACGGTTTCTACCGGCAGTTCGGTTAGGTCAGAGGTTAAGATGACATCCGCCCGCCGACCTGGGGTGATCGAACCGATCTCGCGTTCCAAGCCAAAGTGGGTGGCCGTGTTGATCGTCGCCATTTGCAGCGCGATCAACGGATCACAGCCGCAGGCAATTGCGTGCCGCACAACTCGGTTCATGTGGCCGTCATTGACCAACGTACCTGAATGACAGTCATCGGTGCACAGGATGAAGTTGCGCGGATCCAGACCCTTTTCCGTCACCGCAGTGATCTGGCTTTCGACGTCGTACCAGGCAGACCCCAGCCGCATCATAGAGCGCATACCTTGACGGACACGAGCGATGGCATCCGCCTCGCACGTCCCTTCATGATCATCCGCCGGACCACCCGCAACATAAGCCGCAAAGGCTGGACCCAAATCGGGCGAGGCATAGTGCCCACCCACGGTTTTGCCCGCGTTCTGTGTTGCCGCAATCTCGGCCAGCATCTTTGGGTCGGCGTTGGACACACCGGGAAAATTCATCATCTCGCCCAACCCGATGATACCGGGCCAGGTCATCGCCTCGGCGACATCCTCGGGGCTGATCTCATAGCCGGTGGTTTCCAACCCCGGGGCCGAGGGTGCGCAGGACGGCATCTGGGTAAAGATGTTGACTGGCTGCATCAGTGCCTCGTCATGCATCATGCGGACACCGTCCAAACCCAACACATTGGCGATCTCGTGTGGGTCGGTGAACATCGACGTGGTGCCATGAGGAATCACGGCGCGGGCGAACTCGGCAGGTGTCAGCATGCCGCTTTCGATGTGCATGTGCCCGTCGCACAGGCCGGGGATCATGTAACGCCCCTTGGCCTCGATGATCTGAGTGTCGGGGCCGGTGCAATGGTTGGCGTCGGGGCCGATAAAGGCGATGCGCCCGGCGGCGATGGCGACTGAATGATCGGGCAAAGCTTCACGGGTGTGCACATTGACCCAAATCCCGCCTGTGATGACGGTATCAGCAGCTTCACGGCCAGCAGCAACGGCGATCAATCGGGGGGCCGCTTCCGGCCAGCTTGGGAAAGGTGTCTGTTCCATGGCTCAACTTTCCCGAATGTTAGCGCCTGTGCAACCCCCGCGTCGCGGTATCATGAAAGGATCATACCTGGGCTGGAAAGTGGGCTTGCGGGAGCTGTGAATTGATGCGCCAATAATGGCGATATCCCACGTATGCTACTGTTTCTCGTAGCGCTGTTCAGGCCTTGTTTGGATTGGATATCCCCTTGTGCAATACAGTTTTTTCGGTCTCATTGGTTTTGACGAGGGAGGTCATCAATGGATTATCAAACGGTGAACGCTGACGCATTTGGCCGATCACTAAAGGGGATCGGCCTGAACTTGCTCGTTCGTGACGTGCAAGCCGAATGCGCCTTTCTCGCCGATGTGTTCGGAATGCGCAGCTATCAAGTTACAGCGGATTTTGCGATCGTGACATATGGTGAGCAAGTGTTTCAATTGCACAGCGACGGCACCTATCACGCCAATCCTTTGCTGAACCTATTGCCCGAAAACCCACCACGCGGGGCTGGGATGGAGATCCGCCTCTATGACAGCGACCCTGACGAGGCCGTGCAGAGGGCCGAGGCATCAGGCGCCACGGTTTTACAAGTCGCGATGGACAAACCGCATGGGTTGCGCGAAGCATATATTCTTTGCGCCGATGGTTACGCTTGGGTGCCAAGCAGACCCAAGGGTTAATTGACCTGTTTGCCAAACTGCGCAGCCTTTTGGCCTTGCGTCCTGCGGACGGCGAGGCTCACACGGGAGGAGATGTTCGGCCAGGAACATTGACGACGGGCGGGACTACTTGTGGATCAGGACGATACTTCAGCAGATATCTCGGACCGTAGCCAATCGGTGAAAACGATGGCACCGGGGTTCTCTTCAGCTTGCGGCGAGAGCAGCAGATAATAGGCTTCGGGCATCACTGCGCGGTGCGTAAAGGGCGCAATCAATCGCCCCTCGTCGATCAATCTGCGCACGATCGTGTCATGGGCCAGACACAACCCTCCTCCGGCCATCGCAACCGACAGGCTGACCATGTAGGTTGTCGCATAGGTGATCGGAGGATTTGTCCATATTAGACCCTGATCTTCGGCCCAATTCGACCAATTCGACAGCAGGTTCGAGCAATCATAGAGTGGCTGGTTCTGCAGATTGTCCAACGTCACGGAATACCCTGGTGCACACACGGGATAGTAATGGTCGGTCCGTAACAGTTCCGTCCGAACCGTGTCCGCAGGGCGTAGGGAATAGCGGATCTCGACCGCGGCGCCTTCGGCCATTTCGCGGGGCTCCCAGAGCTCGGTGAAGATGTTCAGCTGAATATCCGGATGCAGCGCGCGAAACCGAGGCAGCTTTGGCGCCAACCAATTCACCGCAAAGGTGATGTTTGATTGTACCTGCACTGCGTTTGCCTGATCCCCCACCACGGCTTGGGTTCCCCGCACAAGGGTTCGAAACGCCTCACGCACAACCGGCAGATAGGTGATCCCGGTCTCCGTCAGCTCCAGCGCCCGAGGACGGCGATGAAACAGCGGCCGCCCCAGATGCCCTTCGAGCGATTTGATCTGCTGGCTCACCGCGCTTTGCGTCATGTTCAAATCGCGCGCAGCGCCGGTAAACGACAGGTGACGGGCCGCGGCCTCAAAAGTGCGGAGCCAGCCCAAAGGGGGAGGGGTTTCTGCATACGCATAACTCTGCCATTAGCAACACTAATGGGATAGCTTCGTTTTTTTCGTTGGTCAAATGCAAGTCCTGGATGCAGGTTCTTTCTCACCTAGGAACACCGCTTCGGCATCAGGGAGACTCGGCGATGAGCGTGACAAATCTACGACCTAACATGGATCACTGGTCCGAGCGGGTTGATATGGCGGCGGCCTTTCGCTGGACCGTCAAGCTGAACATGCACGAAGCTGTGGCAAACCACTTCAGCCTGGCCGTGAATGACGACGGCACGCAGTTCCTGATGAACCCGAACCAGATGCATTTCAGTCGTGTGAAGGCATCGAACCTGTTGCTGCTGGATGCAAATGATCCAAACACGATGGACTTGCCCGGCGCACCAGACCCGACCGCTTGGGGATTGCATGGCTCGATCCACCGTCACTGCCCGCATGCGCGCTGTGTGATGCATGTGCATTCGATCCACGCCACGGTTCTGGCCTCGTTGGCGGACAGCAATATCCCTCCGATCGACCAAAACACCGCCACCTTCTACAATCGCTACGTGATTGATGACGAGTTCGGCGGGCTGGCTTTTGAGAGCGAAGGTGAGCGCTGCGCCTCGATGCTGAACGACCCCAAGAAGAAAGTCATGATCATGGGCAACCATGGCGTGCTGGTTATCGGCAGCGACGCAGCAGATGCATTCAACCGGCTCTACTATTTCGAGCGGGCAGCCGAGACTTACATTCGTGCCCTGCAAACCGGCCAAAAGCTGCGCGTGTTGAGCGATGAGATCGCAGAGAAGACCGCGCAAGAGCTTGAGGATTACCCAAGCCAGGCCGAGGCGCACATGAGAGAGATGAAAGCGATCCTGGACGCAGAAGGGTCAGACTACGCGAGCTAAGCGGCACTAGCCGCCAAGCCAGAAAGGACATCCCATGTTGGATACCGCCAATCCCCGGGCGCGCACCCTCGCCGCCCGACACTATACGTCTGCTCAATCGCTAAGGGCCGAGCGCGAGTTGTTGCTGCGCAGCTGGCAGTTGGCCGGGCACGAAACGCAGCTGGTCGAGCCGGGCCAATTCATCACCCTGTCATTATTCGATCAGAACATCTTCCTTGTGCGGGATCGCGAGGGTGAGGTGCGGGCGTTCTACAACGTCTGTCCGCACCGGGGACATCAACTGGTTGACGGGAGCGGTAAGAAAGCGGTTCTGACTTGTCCATATCATGCCTGGACTTTTGGGTTGGATGGCAATCTGCGCGGGATGCCCAAGCGCGATGGAACTGACGCCCCGGGACGGTCCGAGGTCTGTTTATCCCAAGTTAGGGTCGAGATCTTTGGCGGGCTTTCTGTTTGTGAACCTGGACGATGATGCGCCCAGCCTGGCCGAGTTTGCGCCGGGGTTAGAGGCGCAGATGCTGGATCGCATACCGGAACTGCCCGACCTCGTGATCGAAGGTGACAGCGCATATGGCCACACTTACACCTGCAATTCCAACTGGAAGGTGATGCTGGATAACTATCTTGAATGTCACCACTGCGGCCCGGCGCATCATTCGTTTGATGATATGATGAACATCGCGGAAAACCGGTTCGAGCT
This sequence comes from Falsiruegeria sp. JB4-1, assembly GCF_055693495.1. NCBI lineage: Bacteria > Pseudomonadati > Pseudomonadota > Alphaproteobacteria > Rhodobacterales > Roseobacteraceae > Falsiruegeria > Falsiruegeria sp. JB4-1. The sequence continues at coordinate 9,846 of NZ_JBVFTZ010000001.1, read as the reverse complement.
GTTTCAGAACTATACCTATCAACACGCCCCAACCGCGCGCAAAGCCGAGAATGAGGCGTTCCGGCTGGATCTGGAACATGACGTCCTGGACGGTCAGTTCTGGTTCCTGTTCCCCAACACGATCTTTGGCCAATTCCCTGGTGCACGCGGCTTCTATGCCTCGCGATTTGATCCGGTAACGCCAGACTTGACCGAACGGCGCTCGATCTCGTTGACGACATCGGAGCCCACAGATCCGGACATGGCTGCACGGTCTGCCGAGCGGGCCGAATGGTCCACAAACATAGTGTCTGTCGAGGATCGCGAGCTGTGTGAAAACGTTCAGCGCGGCATGCATCAACGCGGGTTCAAGCAGGGCTGGTACGTCACTGATCCGGATGCGCACGACATCTCGGAACACGCGATGCGCTATTTCCACGATATCTATCTGGCAGCCATGAGCGAAGACCCATGAAGAACATCTATACCTACGGCGGCAAACCCGCACGCCGCAATCTGACCGTCGACTGTCTGCGCCGCAACAAGGCCGCTGGCGTCAAGATGACCCAGGTCTCGGCTATCTGCGAGGATGAGGCGCGCGCCTGCGAAGAGATGGGGATCGACATGATCACCATTTCCGATCTGGACTATGACGCAGTCCGCGCGGGGGCACCGCATACATTCATCACCTCAAGCCAGACCATGTGTCAGTATCTTGAATCGCAGGAATGCCTGACGGCAGCGTTGAAGGCAGCAGAAAAAGGCGCTGATGCGATATTTACCCCTCGCGGGATGGGCATCGTGGAACTCATCGCGAATGAGGGACTGGCGGTTCAGGGCCATGTAGGTCTGGTGCCACGAAAATCGACCCTGACTGGGGGATTGAAGACATTTGGCAAGACAGCCGAAGAGGCGATGAAACTTCTCGATTGGATGCGCCGATATGAAGATGCAGGCGCCGCGGCGGTTGAGGTCGAATGCGTCGCGGTCGAGGCGCTGCAGGCGATCAACCACAAAACCTCGCTATTGACCCATTCGATCGGCGCAGGTTCGGGCGGCGACATCATCTTTTCGTTTATGGAGGACATCTGCGGGGACGTCGAAAACCCGCCACGCCATGCCAAGGCCTGGGGCGATGTTCTGTCGATCCGCAACCAATTGGTGGCAGAACGGGACAAAGCGCTGACTGGGTTTCGGACGGATGTGCAATCGGGGGCCTTCCCGGATGCGGCTCACACAGTCGGAATGTTGCCGGGCGAAGAAGATAAGCTGCGCGAAGCGCTGGATAAATGGACGACCCTGCACCAATGAACGACGCCACCGATTACACTCGCGCATTTGCCGCCAAGCCGCAGCCACTGACTCTGGAACAGGCTGCGTGGAAAACGCCGCCCATGCAGCTGACTGATACCGAGGGCATGATCGACGTGCCCCGGATGCGGCGCTATCGCCAGAACCGGTTGCGCGAACAGATGAAGGCGCACGGGATGGCGGCGGTGATCCTAACTGAGCCGCTGTCGATCCGCTATGCCACGGGCGTGCGCAACTGCACGCTGTTTCAGATGCATATTCACGCGGGCTATCTGTTTCTGCCCACCGAAGGGCCGGTGATTTACTTTGACAGCGAGCCGGGGCGGGAAACTGGCGCGCAGCTGGAGACCATCGACGAGATCCGTGATGACCTGTTGCCGCTGTCCTACATGTTTGCGGGCTATCGCCATCAGGAATGGTGCACAAAGTGGGCCGCGCAGATGAAGGCGTTGGTGGATAAGCACTGTGGGGGTGAGACCCGCGTAGGCGTCGAACGCACCGCGCCCTTGCCGCATATGGCGTTGGAGCATGCCGGATTGATTCTGGTTGATGCCGGGGAGGCACTGGCCCACGCCCGCAAGATCAAAAGCCCAGAAGAAATCCTGTGCATGAACCAAACGATTGCGGTGGCCGAGGATGGCATGACCCGGATGCGCAATAATCTGGTCAACGGCATCACCGAGCAGGAGTTATGGGCGTACATGTGGGCCGCCAATATCGAAGGCGGTGGTGAATGGATCGACTATCGCCTGCTGGCCTCTGGCGAACGGACAAACCCCTGGCAGCAAGAGGCTAGCAGCCGCACCATCCGGGCGGGCGATCTGGTTGTGTTCGATTGCGGCATGGTTGGCCCGTGGAGCTATGGCGCCGATATCAGCCGCGCCTATCATTGCGGGCCGGGGCGTCCGACAGACGAGCAGTGCCGTCTGTATCAATATGCCCACAACGAGGTGATGCATAACGGCGCGATGCTGCGTCCCGGTATCTCGTTCAGCGAACTGATCGAGCAGCGCTATCGTCAGCCCGATGGATACAACGACCAGACCTATCCCTGCATGATGCATGGGCTTGGCATGGCCGACGAATACCCGGTGATCTACTACCCCGCGGATGAGCAGTTCCACTATGACGGCGAGCTTGAGCCCGGCATGGTTATCTGCGTCGAAAGCTATGTCGGCAAGCTAGGTGGGCACGAAGGCGTCAAGCTGGAAGACCAATATCTGATCACTGACACCGGTGCGGTCTGTTTATCGCGCTACCCGTTCGAAGACGCGCTTTTGTCGCGCGAAATCTGATGTTTTGGCCAAAGAGGAGATGCCAAAATGACCGATACGACACCGAGCCTGGACCAGATGTCCACCCCATCCTCGGGTGAGCAGATGCAGGATATGAGCCGCGAGTGGAACTATCACCCGGATCTGCCGCTCAAGGATCCGTCGATTTTCCAATGGCCACCCAACCCGGCCTATTTGGTGGGATGGCTTGCCCGCAATTGGCTGACCTTGAGTGAACGTGTGCTGATGACCATTGTGGCCGTGGCGCTGTGGTTTCTCTTCTACCCGTCGCTGGAGGTGGCGCAGAGCTTTGCTTTCGGCTGGATTGCGCAGGTCTATGTCATCAACTTCGTGATGATCTTTGCGGTGGCCGGTGGCCTGCACTGGTATTTTTACATTCGCAAAGGGCAGGGCAAAAAGCTCAAGTTTGAGCGGAGGGATCAGGGTAAGAACAACAAGCTCTGGGACTTTAGCGATCAGGTGAAGGACAACATGTTCTGGTCGCTTGGGTCGGGCGTATTTCAACTGACCGGCTTTCAGGTGGTCACCATGTGGTTGATGGCCAATGGCTATGCGCCCGTGATCACTTTTGCCGAAAACCCGGTGTGGTTCCTGGCTTGGCTGGTGATCATCCCGATGTGGTCAGCGTTTCACTTCTATTGGGTGCATCGCCTGTTGCATCAACCGTTCCTGTACAAACGCGTGCATTCACTGCACCACCGCAATGTGAACATCGGCCCATGGTCCGGTTTTTCGATGCACCCGCTCGAGCATTTTATCTACCTGACCACGCTCTGCATCCATTGGGTTGTGGCGTCGCACCCGATCCACCTGTGTTTTCACATCGTGTTTCAGGGTCCGGGTGCCGCCATGAGCCACGCTGGATACGAAGATCTGTTGATCAAGGACAAACGCAAGCTGACTTTGGGCACATTCTATCACCAACTGCACCACCGGTATTACGAATGCAATTATGGCAATCAGGAAATGCCATGGGACAGGTGGTTCGGGACCTTCCATGATGGCTCACCCGAGGCCACGGCTGAAACTCGTGCACGCAAGAAACGGATGTTCGGCTGATTGGTGGTTAAGGAAGCGGCGGACCGGGGCGTTCCGCTGCTTCTCATTATCAGCGCGCCAGTATTCTTCAAAGTACGAAGGACATGCGTCTAGTCCTGAGCGGCCGGGTGACTTCAAAGGGTTGTTGGTTCGACTGATTCACGAGGTAATTGGTGTGAGACTATTTGTGGGCCACAAGATGTTGAATGCGGTGTGCTGCGAGTCGCATTGATATCGGCCTGTGTCTCTCATGCTTTAGGTGGATTGGATCATTCTGGAGCGAAGGACTTCAAGGTAACCAATTGGAATTATTGACTTTTTCAACTTTCTTTTGATTTTTGTGATTTTTGTGATTTTTTGGGTTGCGGGTGTTTGGTGTTAGGACTAGAACCCCCTTCACCGGCGGCGCTGAGGCGCTACGGTGCGGACGGAACGGACTGGACGGAGAGTTCGGGATGGGAAGTTCGGAGAGAATTCGAGGTAGGATTGACGCGGTTTGCGCCAGGTAAGATTGGCGCTTCGTGTTGGTTTTTGTCTCTGGGGTTTAGGCTCCGACGCTGTTTGACAATAGAATACACTGAAGAGATATGTGGGCGGTTTGGTTCATTTCGATGGATCAACGTCTGTATATCAACGCTCTTAGGGTTTCGGCCCGATGATTGAGTGTCAGCTTCACTGTTTGTACGGCTTTCGCTACTTTGTAGCTGAAGCACACAAACAGAGAAAACTTATATTGGTTTCAGTAATGCCAATATGAGTGATGTGCAGAGGTTCGAACGTCAAGGATAAGCATGCAAGTGCTTTTCAACTTGAGAGTTTGATCCTGGCTCAGAACGAACGCTGGCGGCAGGCCTAACACATGCAAGTCGAGCGCGCCCTTCGGGGTGAGCGGCGGACGGGTTAGTAACGCGTGGGAATATACCCAAAGGTAGGGAATAGCCTCTGGAAACGGAGAGTAATACCCTATGTGCCCTTCGGGGGAAAGATTTATCGCCTTTGGATTAGCCCGCGTTAGATTAGATAGTTGGTGGGGTAATGGCCTACCAAGTCTACGATCTATAGCTGGTTTTAGAGGATGATCAGCAACACTGGGACTGAGACACGGCCCAGACTCCTACGGGAGGCAGCAGTGGGGAATCTTGGACAATGGGCGCAAGCCTGATCCAGCCATGCCGCGTGAGTGATGAAGGCCTTAGGGTCGTAAAGCTCTTTCGCCAGGGATGATAATGACAGTACCTGGTAAAGAAACCCCGGCTAACTCCGTGCCAGCAGCCGCGGTAATACGGAGGGGGTTAGCGTTGTTCGGAATTACTGGGCGTAAAGCGCGCGTAGGCGGATCAGAAAGTAAGGGGTGAAATCCCAGGGCTCAACCCTGGAACTGCCTCTTAAACTCCTGGTCTTGAGTTCGAGAGAGGTGAGTGGAATTCCGAGTGTAGAGGTGAAATTCGTAGATATTCGGAGGAACACCAGTGGCGAAGGCGGCTCACTGGCTCGATACTGACGCTGAGGTGCGAAAGTGTGGGGAGCAAACAGGATTAGATACCCTGGTAGTCCACACCGTAAACGATGAATGCCAGTCGTCAGCAAGCATGCTTGTTGGTGACACACCTAACGGATTAAGCATTCCGCCTGGGGAGTACGGTCGCAAGATTAAAACTCAAAGGAATTGACGGGGGCCCGCACAAGCGGTGGAGCATGTGGTTTAATTCGAAGCAACGCGCAGAACCTTACCAACCCTTGACATCCTAGGACAACTCCAGAGATGGAGCCTTCCTTCGGGACCTAGTGACAGGTGCTGCATGGCTGTCGTCAGCTCGTGTCGTGAGATGTTCGGTTAAGTCCGGCAACGAGCGCAACCCACATCCTTAGTTGCCAGCAGTTCGGCTGGGCACTCTAGGGAAACTGCCCGTGATAAGCGGGAGGAAGGTGTGGATGACGTCAAGTCCTCATGGCCCTTACGGGTTGGGCTACACACGTGCTACAATGGCAACTACAGTGGGTTAATCCCCAAAAGTTGTCTCAGTTCGGATTGGGGTCTGCAACTCGACCCCATGAAGTCGGAATCGCTAGTAATCGCGTAACAGCATGACGCGGTGAATACGTTCCCGGGCCTTGTACACACCGCCCGTCACACCATGGGAGTTGGGTTTACCCGAAGGCCGTGCGCCAACCTTTCGAGGGGGCAGCGGACCACGGTGAGCTCAGCGACTGGGGTGAAGTCGTAACAAGGTAGCCGTAGGGGAACCTGCGGCTGGATCACCTCCTTTCTAAGGATGTTTCTAGTCATCATAGAGTTCGCTCTTGATCGTGAAACACTTAGCAACGGTCAGTATACAAAACTGACCAAACATCAGGACCAGGCCGTCCTCATATCTCTTCAGTCACCGAGCCCTGAATGCAGGGTTCTTCAAGGGGCCTTAGCTCAGCTGGGAGAGCGCCTGATTTGCATTCAGGAGGTCAGGAGTTCGATCCTCCTAGGCTCCACCAGATATACGGCCCTGGATAACCACGAGGGGCTGAACGCCGATTTTGCAACGCAAAATCAGCTGGGTCGGTAGCTCAGGTGGTTAGAGCGCACGCCTGATAAGCGTGAGGTCGGAGGTTCAAGTCCTCCTCGACCCACCATATCCCTTCGATTTGATCGTTAAGCACCGTTTTTGGTTTTTAACCGTCCAATCGGACGTCGCTTCTTCGGAAGCATTGACATCGTTTAGAGAGAAATCAATCAACACTGTTTGATCGCGCCGAGTGTGGCGTGGATCTCAGTTCGGTTCCACTTCGGTGGAAGGCATTTGACACGAGTGTTTCCTCGCTCCGTCTTATGTATCCCGTCTGAAACGAACAGAGTTGTCCAAGTCAAGTACACTAACCCGAGTGTTCCGCACGGAACACTCAATGTCCGCTTCACCGACATGAAGCGGGCGGGAAAGTATGCTTTTGGTTCAGGAAGATAAGCTGCAGTTACTTACCAGCTACTGCGGTCGAAAGACGTCAGTTTTTCTCTTTCTGGATCAAATCAAGCGCGAGAAGGGCGTTTGGTGAATGCCTTGGCAGTAAGAGGCGATGAAAGACGTGATACTCTGCGATAAGCCATGGGGAGCTGAGAATAAGCTTTGATCCATGGATCTCTGAATGGGGGAACCCACCTGAAAGTTCATTATAATAGCTTCGGCTGTTTATAATGTTCTTAACCAGGTACTTAAGACCTGAATACATAGGGTTTTAAGAGCAAACCCGGGGAACTGAAACATCTAAGTACCCGGAGGAAAGGAAATCAATTGATACTCCCCTAGTAGCGGCGAGCGAACGGGGACCAGCCGAGCCGGATGAGTGACTAGAACATGTTGGGAAGCATGGCCATAGCGGGTGACAGCCCCGTATAGGAAGCTCTGATGGACGTATTAAGTAGGGCGGAACACGTGAAATTCTGTCTGAAGATCGGAGGACCACCTTCGAAGGCTAAGTACTCCTTACTGACCGATAGTGAACCAGTACCGTGAGGGAAAGGTGAAAAGCACCCCGACGAGGGGAGTGAAACAGTACCTGAAACCGAACGCCTACAATCAGTTGGAGGCCCCTTGAGGGCTGACAGCGTACCTTTTGTATAATGGGTCATCGACTTGGTCTCACGTGCAAGCTTAAGCCGTTAGGTGTAGGCGCAGCGAAAGCGAGTCTTAATAGGGCGTCGAGTTCGTGGGATCAGACCCGAAACCGAGTGATCTAGGCATGACCAGGCTGAAGGTAAGGTAACACTTACTGGAGGGCCGAACCCACACCTGTTGAAAAAGGTCGGGATGAGTTGTGCCTAGGGGTGAAAGGCCAATCAAACTCGGAGATAGCTGGTTCTCTGCGAAATCTATTTAGGTAGAGCGTCATCCGAATACCCCGGGGGTAGAGCACTGGATGGGTAATGGGGCCCCACAGGCTTACTGATCCTAACCAAACTCCGAATACCCGGGAGTACTAGATGGCAGACACACTGCGGATGCTAACGTCCGTAGTGGAGAGGGAAACAACCCTGACCTACAGCTAAGGCCCCCAATTCATGGCTAAGTGGGAAAGCAGGTGGGATGTCCAAAACAACCAGGAGGTTGGCTTAGAAGCAGCCATCCTTTAAAGATAGCGTAACAGCTCACTGGTCTAATTAAGACGTCCTGCGGCGAAGATGTAACGGGGCTCAAGCCATGAGCCGAAGCTTAGGATGCCGTAAGGCATGGTAGCAGAGCGTAGTGTGACATAGTTCCATGCGTCTTTAACCTTCTTCGGAAGGTGTTGGACGCAAGGAGCTTTCGATGAAGCCGACCTGTGAGGGATCCGGTGGAGAGATCACTAGTGAGAATGATGACATGAGTAGCGACAAAGAGTGTGAGAGACACTCTCGCCGAAAGTCCAAGGGTTCCTGCTTAAAGCTAATCTGAGCAGGGTAAGCCGACCCCTAAGGCGAGGCCGAAAGGCGTAGTCGATGGGAACCAGGTTAATATTCCTGGGCCAGGAAGAGGTGACGGATCTCGGAGGTAGTTCATCCTTATCGGATTGAATGGGCTGCTGAGAGGTCCCTGGAAATAGCCCTTCCATGAGATCGTACCCTAAACCGACACAGGTGGACTGGTAGAGAATACCAAGGCGCTTGAGAGAACGATGTTGAAGGAACTCGGCAAAATACCTCCGTAAGTTCGCGAGAAGGAGGCCCGGTTCCTAGGCAACTAGGGGCTGGGGGCACAAACCAGGGGGTGGCGACTGTTTATTAAAAACACAGGGCTCTGCGAAGTCGCAAGACGACGTATAGGGTCTGACGCCTGCCCGGTGCCTGAAGGTTAAAAGGAGGGGTGAGAGCTCTGAATTGAAGCCCAGGTAAACGGCGGCCGTAACTATAACGGTCCTAAGGTAGCGAAATTCCTTGTCGGGTAAGTTCCGACCTGCACGAATGGCGTAACGACTTCCCCGCTGTCTCCAACATCGACTCAGCGAAATTGAATTGCCTGTCAAGATGCAGGCTTCCCGCGGTTAGACGGAAAGACCCCGTGCACCTTTACTACAGCTTCACACTGGCATTAGGCCGAACATGTGCAGAATAGGTGGTAGGCTTTGAAACAGGGACGCCAGTTCCTGTGGAGCCTCCTTTGAGATACCACCCTTGTTCTGCTTGATGTCTAACCGCGGTCCGTTATCCGGATCCGGGACCCTGTGTGGCGGGTAGTTTGACTGGGGCGGTCGCCTCCTAAAGCGTAACGGAGGCGCGCGAAGGTTGGCTCAGAGCGGTCGGAAATCGCTCGTTGAGTGCAATGGCAGAAGCCAGCCTGACTGCAAGACTGACAAGTCGAGCAGAGTCGAAAGACGGCCATAGTGATCCGGTGGTCCCGAGTGGAAGGGCCATCGCTCAACGGATAAAAGGTACGCCGGGGATAACAGGCTGATACTGCCCAAGAGTCCATATCGACGGCAGTGTTTGGCACCTCGATGTCGGCTCATCTCATCCTGGGGCTGGAGCAGGTCCCAAGGGTACGGCTGTTCGCCGTTTAAAGAGGTACGTGAGCTGGGTTTAGAACGTCGTGAGACAGTTCGGTCCCTATCTGCCGTGGGTGTAGGATACTTGAGAGGAGTTGCCCCTAGTACGAGAGGACCGGGGTGAACGAACCACTGGTGGACCTGTTGTTGCGCCAGCAGCAGTGCAGGGTAGCTATGTTCGGACAGGATAACCGCTGAAGGCATCTAAGCGGGAAGCCCCCTCAAAACAAGGTATCCCTGAGGGCCGTGGTAGACCACCACGTCGATAGGCCGGAGATGTAAGCATGGTAACATGTTCAGTTGACCGGTACTAATTGCCCGATAGGCTTGATTTGATCCAGTAAAAGAAAAACTGGTTCCAATAAGCATACGAACCCTACAAAACACAAAATCATGGACAGCACGTGAGACTTTGAAAACAAAGTCCACGGTGTTGATTGATCTTCTTCGATGAACTGGAACAGCCAGCCTGACATAACTCAGGTGCGGCAACGGGCATTTGCTACGCAAATACCCTGCCTGCCGCCAAATCCATTCATCGAAGTTAAATGGATTTTTCTCGGTTTGGTGGTCATAGCGCAAGTGAAACACCCGGTCCCATCCCGAACCCGGAAGTTAAGCACTGCTGCGGCAATGGTACTGCGTCTCAAGGCGTGGGAGAGTAGCTCACCGCCAAACCTAGTAAAATCCAATTCTCTCAAAACGGTCAAATATACCC